>CAWUJH010000001.1:0-717264 GCA_963922875.1 uncultured Ketobacter sp.
TTGCTTCGATATCCATAATTTAGCCTCAATTTTTCCCTCAGGATTACGCTAACGCCAATTATCATAGGCGTAGTGTAGTGGAAGCAATTATTGAGTAAAATGCGAAGCATTCAATAATTGGTGGACCGAAACTACGTCCTATGCATAGTATGGTTAGAATTTTCTTGCGACGACGAATTTTACATTCTCTTGTTTTTCATGATAATCAGAGCAAAGCCCAGAAAGCAGCTCTTTGCAAAACTCGTTGTACTCTACCCCTAACTCTTCTTTCAATTTTTGCATCCTGCCGAGCCTTGACGCCCAACCCTCAACAATTTCCTTAGGTGCTGCACCATCGAAGTTTAGTTCTGGATCAGCTACATCGTTGTCAACGTGCTCTATTTCAAAACCGACACTTTGTAACAGGCTTTCCATCTTCGCTCCAAAATTGAAGTCATAAATGCCAGAATTACATGATTCTAGTTCAAATCTTTTTACTCTTTCATAGTACTTACTATTTCTTGCGAGGTTCCCAGAGATAAAGCACGAAACATCAAGCAATGCTATCCAACCACCTTGTTTCATTAATGAATATATAGAGACTAAAACATCTAGCGGATACCTAAAATATGAAAGCGAATAACTACTCCAAACTCCGTTAAAAGGTTCATCGACTACCTCTTTAATATTCTGAAAATCAGCACAAATGAATGTTTCATTACTCCTTTTTTTTGACTCACAAAAATCTATCAACTCTTGGTTAATATCTAATCCTAAAACCCTTTTAACCCTACTCGAAAAAAGACGTGACATACCACCGACTGAGCAACCAAGATCAACAACCGAATCATCCTGACTTATAGGTATAAACTGAAGATATCTCTCCCAGTTTCTCCATGTCTGTTGTTTTTCATATTCCTGGATTAGGTCCACAGGTTTCACCGATTTCCTGAAATCTAACGCCTATTATCATGGGCGTAGTGTAGTGGAGGAATTTTGCGGATAAGATGCGAAGCATCCGCAAAATTTTGGAGCGAAACTACGTCCCATGCATATACTGGTTAGAATATCCCATGCTCGTCACTAATTTTCTATATCACTTGTTAGGCGCTATGCCATTTACAGAAATGCTAAGGAATGCAACGATGGAATCGTACTTATAAAAAATCAACACCAGAGAAACTGAAAATATTGCTAAAGACAACCATTTAGCAATCCAGAATGCTGGCTCACCTCTTTTTACTCTATTCCATTCCTTTTTCAATAGAGTTTGAGCCTCAGTAATTAGTTCATTTGAAGCTTCGGTCACTTCCTGTTCTGATTTTAATACTCTTGGATTTTCGATAAGCATATATAACTTATTTAATTTTTCTAGTATTTCTTTATCATCTTTAGGGTTTACTCTTAATCTTATACTATCGTAGTTCTTTATTATCGAATCAAGCAAATCAATATTATTATTAAGAAATTCAGTAATTTGTATTTCTTTTTGTTGCTCATCTTTAACACTAGCAAAATGCATAAACATCGAAGAAATGCTAGCGGACGATGCTGTAAAATTAGTTAAATCTTCTCTAAGCTTGTTAATCCAGTCTTGCCTAAATTCTGATGTCTTTTGATCTTTTGACGCAACCAAATTAACAAAAGCAAAAAAGCCAGAAATAATCGCTGCTAATACTGCGCCGATTGCAATAAAAATTGTTGCTGGCATGTTCATAATTCACTCGTAATTATTTATTTAAAAAAACCATGTTCTTACTAATTTTAGAATATTTCTATTCAATACGACTTATAGTGACGTTACTTCCTTGGCACTAGCTCAATACCAGCACAAGAGCGTCCTGTATTTGGACAAATCAGGCTTGGATTTTCGTAAAACAAACCAGTATCACAAATACTTGAAATCAGTTCATTTGTTGCTTGTGTCCTGTCAGGATAACGAGCAACATTCTTCCTTAACCAATAATCAAGAGATTTATCTTTCGTATGCTCTGAAAGAGAACAATTTTGTTGCCCCTGAATAATAAATGTCCTACCTTCATGAATTAAATACGCCAAAAGCCAAGACAAATTGAATGATGTTCCATCTTCTTCTGGCAAAATAATATTCATATTTTTTCCTCTTTTGAATTTATCGAAAACTTAAAAATGCACCCGGAATTCTAACGCCCAACATCATGGGACCGTGGGCGGAGGTGAAAGTTGTGCAATAATGCGCGCAGCGCATGCACAACTTGAAGCCGCAGCCCATGGTTCCCATGCATGTGATTGTTAGCAATAAACTTGCTGCTGTCTAAATCTAGCACCATAAAATATCTAAATCTCGCTAGAATGACCTTATTGAACTCTGACTAAATCGCGGGAAGTCCTTAGAGTATAGCCAAGGTTTCCCTTATATTTTTCGAAGTCCAGCCTACACTACACCATCTTGTTAGTAGTCCTTTTCATATTCTCTTGTTGCTAAATTTATACTATTTTCCACTGACTTTATTAGCGCCTCAACTCTTTTCAAATCCCGAAGTAGACCTATGTAATCAGCTGATTTAAAAGACATTAAGAAAGCAACGCCTGTGTCACCTTTCCACTTCATAAATTTTGGGTCATGAAAAACGGCATCTGTATGAGCAAACTGCTTATTTCTTAGATCTAAAATTTTATCGTGTAGATCCCGGTATTCCACGGGTACATATTTCTTTTCTGAAAGAAAATGTTTACCAAACTTTCCTCTATTTCCAGAAAATGGGCGCGAATAAATCACAGCGATATCTCTAAGTAAGGCTGCTTTTATATCATCTCTTCGGTAACGCTTAAGCATTTTCAAAGTTCCAAGAGCAGTATCCATATCTACTGAATGCAATCTCAAAAACTTATATTTTTCGAACTTGGCTTCATTGCTCATAGTTTAAATTCAAATTCTGAACTATCCAAATTGCAACGACTTCGCTAACAGTTAAATCAACGACATTGCACAATATATCCACGATATCCAAGAAATATCGCATCGCAATCCTACCAATCAAAATATCCCAACATAAAACCAATATCCCTTAAAACAAGACTGCCTGAAAACCCAGCCTCAGGCACCAACACCATTCACAATGAATCAATTTGCCGAAATAGTGAAACCATTGAAGACCATATACAACTCTGCTCATACCCGCAGATACTGAGCAATAATAACCCTATCTGACTACAGCATAGCCAAAACTATTCCACCCCGCTACCCCTAAAACAACTCCCCCACCTTCTCCCCCATAAACTCAATAAACGCCCGCGTTTTCGCTGGCATATACTCCCGCCTCGGAAATACCACATAGATCGATTTAGTAATGGTTTCCAAATCTGGAAACAAATTTATCAACCTCCCCTCGGCCACTTCGCGCGCCACGATAAAACTCGGTATTCGCGCAATCGCACCGCCCGCCAATACGATTTCTTTAATGGCTAGGCTGTTATTAGCAATGATTCCGGCGCTGAGTTTTATGTTAATCGTATTACCTTCGCGGTCTGTGAATGCCCATTCCAATGCGGACTCCTGCAAACGAAAGCTGGCGATGATGTGATTCCTGGCAAGATCGGCGGGCTCGTTCGGTTTTCCGTGTCGTTTTATGTAGCTTGGGGAGGCGACAATCCAATGTGGACATGGTGCCAGTTTGCGGGCCGCTAACGATGAGTCTTCAAGATCACCAATACGGATGGACACATCAAAACCTGGCTCTATCACATCCACTTTGCGGTCTTCGAAATTTAGTTCCACTTGAATCAGCGGGTAGCGCCTTCTGAATTCGGGTATGTGCGGTGCCACATGCAAGATGCCGAAAGACATGGGTAGGTTGATGTAGAGCCGGCCGCGGGGTTCACGATTCAGGGAGCGCACTTCGTCCATGGCGTCGTCTATATGAGTCAGGCCGATTTGGCTTTGCTGGTAGAACCGCTCCCCCGCCTCGGTCAGGCTAAGGCGCCGGGTGGTCCGGTTCAGTAGCCGCACACCCAGGTGATCTTCCAGGTCACTCAGGCGTTTGCTGATTACGGAGCGGGAGGTATCCAGCACTTCGGCAGCGCGGGTAAAGCTGCCCGCTTGTACCACGGTGACAAAGTTGCGGACATCTTCCAGCATGGCGCTTTCCTCAAAACTCAGCGATTAGTAAAGATTTACGAACAATATTATTCCATAAAGGCTGATTATCAATACTTTTCGGTCGTATAAGCTGTGTTCACCCTTAGCGAACTGGAGCAATTCAATGAAACCGATGTACAAAAATCTGAGTTATTTTCTACTACTGGGCAGCCTTTCAGGGTTCGCCCAAGCCAGTGACCGTCAGGTGGGGGTCAGTCCGTGGGGGCCGGATGATGAGATCGGCCGCCTGAATCTGATGACGGATCAGTCCCGAGCCCAGGTGTTATCGCGCATTCGTGGTGGTAAGAGTTATGACCTGTCGGTGGAGTATTTTATCGGTATGCCCAGCTGGCAGGCGGCGGGTGATCCTCACTACCGAATTTGGATGACCCACACTCCCGAGGGCACGGTAATTGATGATCCGTTAAAGCTGGGCAAAAAGATGAACGAGCATGTCAGCTATACCGGTGCGGCAGTATCCATGTACACCCATATGGGCACACATATCGATGCGCTAAATCATTTTGGGTTGGATGGAAAAATCTGGAATGGCTTTGCCGCAAAAGATTATGCCGGTGATCGCGGTTGGCAGGTTGCGGGTGTTGAGGAGTTTCCACCCATTATTGCCCGTGGGGTGTTGATTGATGTAGCCGCAGCAAAAGGTAAATCTGTATTACCCGATGGCTATCGGATTACACAAGCGGATATTGAACAGTCATTACAGCAGCAGAAGGTGAAGCTGGCCGTAGGAGACGTCGTTTTGCTACGCACTGGACGCATGCAGCATTACGAAGATGCGGAAACCTTTATGAACAACCCACCAGGGTTAAGTTATGCCGCGGCGCAATATCTGGTGGAGAAAAGCGGTGCAATGATTGTGGGTGCCGACAACCTCAGTCTGGAGGCTTTTCCCTCCGAATTGGAATCGGATTATGTGCCTGTACATACCTATCTGTTAGCGGAACAAGGCACGCCGATTATTGAGCTGGCTTATCTCGAAGAGCTGTCCCAAGACAAAGTTTATGAATTCGCTTTTATTGGTGGGCCCCTGAAATTGCGCGGTGCGGATGCAGCGCCCTTACGCCCCATTGCTCTTCCCCTAAACTAATTTTCACTGGAGATTTTTTCTATGAATGGGATCAATGCGTTATTGACTCGAACGTCCGAACACCCTGTGGACTCCTTGTTTTTATCCCGCTGGTCACCCAGGGCCTATGATGCCACACCATTGCCTCTGGATGATCTGCTAACGGTATTGGAAGCGGCGCGTTGGGCGCCTTCAGCCTACAACAAACAACCCTGGCGATTTATTTATGCCTTACGTGGGGATGATCACTGGTCGCACTTTGTTTCACTGCTTGATTCTTTTAATGCGGAATGGGCACAACATGCGGGGGCTTTAGTTTTTTTGCTGTCGGACACCCGCGCAGCCAGTCATCGCTTTGATGCCGGTGCAGCCTGGAGCCATATTGCTTTGCAGGCGCATCAGTTGGGCTATCAAGCCCATGCCATGAGCGGCATTTTTCATAACAGGGCTAAACAGGATCTAGGGGTGCCGGAGGATTTCGCGGTGGAAATTGGTATCGCAATCGGCACCATGGGCAATGTCGAGCGCTTGCCCCCTACACTGCGTGACAGAGAAAAGCCCAGCATGCGCTTGCCACTGGCTGAGTTGGTGTTCAACGGGAGATTCTCGGAATGAATGTTGAGCAGTGGTCAACGTTCGGTGGGCAAACCCATCGCCATTGGTCAGAAAATACAAAACTGCTGTTGCTGGTCAGCGGTCTGCTGCTGGGGTTGAGTTTTCCCATGGCGAAATTGGCCGGAGAAGCCCAACTGGCCGCCACCAGTTGGGTAATACTGAATTCTTTAGGCGCAAGCCTGGCTCTTTTACCCTTGTTATTGTTCACGGGCCAGTTGCGCTGGCCCAAAGGAAGGCAATGGCGTTATGTATTTATTGCCGGACCAATAACCTTCGCCGGACCCAATCTTTTGATATTTTTGGTGGTGCCGAACGTGGGTGCCGGTTACGGCGGCATTATGTTTGCGCTGTCTCCGGTGTGCACAATTTTACTGGCTCGCTTGGTAGGTATGGGCAGCTTGGGCCGAGTAAAATACATCGGCATTGGCTTGAGCTTGGCCGGTGCCGTTGGTATTAGTTTGTCGCGGGGTCGTATCGATACCTCGGCGGGTTATTTCTGGCCGGTTATAGCCGCACTGCTACCCGTCTTATTGGCCCTGGGTAATATTTATCGCAGCTTGGATTGGCCCAAGAATGCCTCACCGGAGCTGTTGGCATTTTGGAGCCATACCATAGCCGTGTTGATTTATGGGCTTGCGTCCGTCTGGCCGGGATCAATGTGGACGGGCTCGCAAAACTTTTGGCACAGTGTGGCTTCTGCACCTCAGCTTGTGATCACTCAATTGGTACTGGCTGGGTTGATCGCACCGGTTGTGTTTCGGTTGCAGCGTTTTGGTGGGCCGGTAATGTTAAGCCAGCTTGGCTATATCTCAGCCGCCACCAGTTTATTGGTAGCGACTATCTTTTTAGGGGAAGATTATGCGATTCTATCCTGGTTTTGCGCGCTATTGATCGCACTGGGGATCGCAATCTCGCTATGGAGTAAAGAATAAGAGAAACCTAATCCACTGTCCCGAATTCCCTAACGGATTTACCTCCAACCCTAAGCCTGGAGGCTCCGTTCCTCTAAAAATATGACCAGATATTTTATAGGGAAATAGTATCCTCTCGCTAAATAGGTAATGCCATGCAGTAACTTAACAAATTTAAGCGGAAAACTTGGTGAGACTATTGGTCACAAAGTACTATAATGCCGCCTCGTTTTTTAATTCTCACCAAAATCAGAAGAAAAATAATGGAAAGAACCTCAAAGTTGGTATTACCCAGCGCACTGTCATTGCAGCGGTATGTCACTAGTATGCCCATGTTGGCCTTACTATTGATTACTCTATTAGCCACCGTAGGTGAAAACCTCCATACTCGTGTTCTGGTTTACGGCGCTTATGTATGGGAAGACTACACCCACCTACGCTATATAAGCGAACTGCAGAGCCCCACCTGTACTGTTCTGGAAGGCGAAGCGTTAACCCAGACCATCAATAGAGAAATGATTCGCCGCGAGAAAGCAGCCGCCAACGACCCCTTAGCGGATGTGTTTGGTAGTGATTTTAATCGCGATGATGTTCGCCGTTCTATTGTCAGTCAGAATGAGCTTTGCATCGCCCATCACGCTCTCTATAAACGAGTTAAATCGCAGGATAGTTGGCAGATCCGGGCTTATGTCGCAGGCGAAGTCATACTCTCCCATCTGGTCACCACGGTAACCAGTAATCGACGTTTGATTTTAAGTCTGATTCTGCTGTTTTGTGCTGCCGCTGCCACCCTGAAAAGAGAGCACATATCCTTAAGAGCGCCATCCACACAGCGCGAAGAATTAATGTCTTCTCTGTCCCAGGTGCTAACTAATTCGATTTTAACTTTATCTGCGGTTATTTACCGCCAACAGGAATACGCCAATGCCGCCAGTGGCATGCAAATAAACAATTTATTTATGCATGACATTTTTGTAGTTGGCTTTTTATTCCTTACGATTACTGCGCTATACCACTTATTTAACCCGAAAGAATTTGCTGAAAAGGGGTCCTGGCTGCGCAGCTTTTTAGCGGTTCCTCTCTACAGCTACATGACTATCAATGCCTTCATTAGCTTTAGTGGCAATGGTTTTTATCATGGCATTCTGGTGTACATGAATGTAATGCTGGATGCCGCCGTTGTATTTCTAAACGTTGGCTTATACGTTTGGGTTGGCCTCCTATTAGCACGCAGTTCTTTACCGCAAAAAATATTTGATCTAATTCGAGTCTGGCAGTTGCCTCCCAAATGGTTATGTTTGGTAATGCTGGCAATTACCTCACCACCAACCGCTTATACCGGTGCATCAGCCGTATTAATCATGGCGGCGGGCCCAGCTATCTATCGTGAGTTACGCCGTGCAGGCACCAGCGAACCTTTAACCTTGGGTACCATAGCCATCGCGGGTTCCATGGGTACTACATTACGGCCCTGTTTGTTGGTGTTAATTATTGCCTACTTGAACAGTAGCGTTACCTCCGATGAAGTCTATTACGCTGGTCTCCATGCGCTGTGGATATCGTTGGTTATTTTTGCTCTTTTCGTTTGGATCATGGGTGGTAAAACAGACCCCAACCACAAAATCACTCCAATACGGGAAGCGGTGCCCGCCAGCTTTAAGGCCATGATACCGCTAATCCCTTATGTGTTAATTTTTGGCGCTGTATTGCTGTTTTGGTATGTGGTTATGGGTAAAGGCATGGATGAATTTTCTGCCCCAGCCATCTTGCCTATCGGTATGCTGCTCGTCTTAGCCTACGAACGAATAATCGCTAAAGAGCCTGACCCAGACCCCAATCCGGAAACCGGAAAGTTGAGCGCCAAAACGACCCAGGCCGTTGTCCGAGCATCGGACGAGTCTGCTCCCTTGATTGGTGCTGTGATTATGTTAATCACCCTATCCATGAGTAGTGGTGGAGTTATCGAACGCTCTGGAATCCTTGAGTTACTCCCTCAGGATTTAGGTGCGATTTGGCTTAGCTTAACGTTGTTGATGGGAATGCTGGTAATCCTGGGAATGTTCATGGATCCCTTCGGCGCAATTATGCTAGTGAACGCCAGTCTGTTTCCCTGGGCCATGCACTGTGGCATTGATCCGGTACATTTTTGGATCGTTGCACTTATGGCATTTGAAGTGGGCTACCTAACCCCACCGGTGGCGTTGAATCACCTAATCACCCGACAGGTGGTGGGCCCGCCTATAGAATGGGAAAGTTTACACGGTTCGTTCTGGCAACGTTATTACTACATCATTTTCCCCATTATAGTTATGGGCGTATCGTTGATGGCAGTAGCTTATTTACCGTTGATGTTCCCCGCGTTATTCTCTGGCTTACTTACCGGGATTAACTGATCGGAATCGTTAGTTTTTTATTGCTAGTACTGCTACCACTTACTCAACGCACTTTTATAGCGAGTAAGTGGTAGCATATCGTTCATCAAACCCCCTATCAAAGCACCAATACACCTAGTGTCAAAAAAGCTCAATGCAGTCGCAGGAGTCCTATCATGTACCATCGATTGATTAATCGTTTTTTTACCTTGATCACGCTCATTGTTTTGCTCGCAGGTTGCGACACGATCAATAGTGCGCTGGTTAAATCAGTGGCAGAAAAGCCGGAGTTATCCGTGCAGGGCCTTAAGGTTACAGGAATAAGTTTGAGTTCAGTGAGCCTACTATTGACTCTCAAGGTACAAAACCCCAATAGTTACAAACTTGCAATTTCCGGTTATGACTATCAGATCGCCCTCGATGATAAAAAAATTCTGGATGGAAGCGATGACAAAGGCTTTAGCGTACCTGCGAAGGATTCCAGCACAGTAGAACTTCCATTAACCATAGGTTTCATACAAGCAAAAGAATTACTGGCTTCCATAGGCACTGACAATCAGCTCAAATATGATGTAAAAGCCAAGATGAAATTAGCCGCGCCCGTGTTAAATTTATTATCCATAAACGCGGGTAAACAAGGATCCATCGAGATACCCCAGTTACCCGATGTCAGCTTTGGGAATCTGGATGTTAAGAATATCAGTTTTACCGAAGCCAGCTTTATCTTAACGATGAACGTTACCAATCCCAACAAATTCGGAATGGATATTAAAGACATTGACTACACGTTTAGCGTAGCAGGTGAACCGTGGTTTTCCGGCGCACTAGACCAGACTATCCAATTGACACAAAACCAAACCACTACGGTAAAAATTCCCTTAAAAGTTGGCTTGAACAAACTCGGCAGTGGCCTGCTTAGCGCATTACGCAATGGCACTTTATCGAACTATTCTCTGGATGCTAATGTTACGGTGGACAGCGGCTACGAGGCCCTGAAAAATCTGCGGGTTCCTCTTCATTACACCAAAGAATAAATAGCGTTCTCTTTGTTTTTGTATTTCCAGTTTAGGTCAGTTGTGGTGGATCCTCTGCCACAACTTCTGCCAATCCTTCCGCAAAAGGGCGATTACGAAAACCAATATCTCGCTCGGCTTTAGCATTATCAATCTTAACACCCAGGGGTAATGGCAACGCCAATATTCTGGGAGATCCCGGCACCAATACTTTTAGCGCTTTTAAAAAATCAGCGATCTGCAAATTATCTCCACCCACATTGTAGGCTTGACCAATGCTTACATCATTTTTTAGTGCTCCCACCACAGCATCAGCCACATCACCCGCAAAAACAACAGGAAAACCAATACTGGGCAGGGGCAAAAGCGGGAGCTTAAACAGGCGATAAATGGGCGCCATAAAATTGGAATCTCTGGCGCCATAAACAGCTGTCGGTCGCAATGTGGTAACGTCTAACTGATATCGCTGCGCCATATCCCAGGCCATAACTTCACTGGTTTGTTTGGTGGCCCGATAGGGGCCACCCTGGCGTTTCGCACCGTTAAGTTGCGGGGATTTTTCATTAAGCTTACGGAATATCGACCAGCGGTAAATGCCAAAAGTACTGATATGAATTACCCGCTTTACCCCCGCTTCGTGAACCGCATTATAGACATTGCAAGTACCTTCAAGGTTTGCTTTTTCATGATCATTCCAGGCGTGCATGCTCTTCTGTAATACGTACATAGCAGCATTGGACACCACTGCATCACAACCTTTGAAAGCTTCTGTCAGAGACACCACATCATTCAGGTCTGCTTGTCGAAACTCTACCCCTTCGCGGCTTAAGAATGCCGCTTTGGCAGGATTGCGAACCACTCCCACAACTTTAGCGCCAGCGCGCAACAAGCTACGACAAATATAAACTCCAATCATGCCACTCGCACCTGTGACTGCCACGGTTTTGCCTTGAATATCCACCGTATTGCTCCCTAAAGATTTACGTTTTATTTATTATGAATAACTATTCCGACGTCTTAACCAAATTCAAACCGACTTTCTGAGTCCACCATGCCAATCCCACGATTAATTGGCGCTTGTCATCCACAAACGATGGCTTCTTACCTTCGAATATATGACCGGCAAATTGAAAACCCCAGCCAACAGCGAACATGGGCACCGCCAAAGGTAAACCTACAATAGTGGCACCCACCGGTATTGAGGCAGCAATCATGGGAATACCCACACTGTGGCAGAACTGATTACGCGGATCCTGATGATCGTTTTTATATTGTTCTAAAAGATCAGTCCATTCCTCGTTGAGCGTAATTTGCATATTAAATCCTCTCTTTTACAATACGTCGAAGGTTAACCCGGCATTCGCCTGTAGCCGTTTTACCAAGGCGTCTCCCATGGCTGTTGCGGGCGTCCAAAACCCCCCAGGTTTAGCTGACTTCGGAATATCATTAATTAAACACAAACTGGCTTCCGCAATAATTTTTGCCGTTGAACCATAACCAGGATCACGATCACCAGTTACTTTAACTTCTAGCTTTTTGCCGTCGGCTGTGGTTCCCAAAAAACGAAAATCATAGAAGCCATTGGTTTGGGATTCTTCGGTAGGACCTTCACCTGGTGCAGGCAAGAAAAATTTTTCCATAAACCAACGCGTAGGCGTTATGGCTCCCGCCATAAAAAAGCTGGCGATGGCAGCCGTAATACCTTGCGCCAGGAACCACCCCGCAGCACCCTTCCCGGTCATCATGGCTTCATCATACTGAAACTGTTCACCATAATAGCCCTCCAATAAGGCATTACTCCGAAATACAATGCGGGTATTAATGGCCGCCATAATAAAGGGTGCCAACCATACTTTATAATGCTCGTCGTAGGTGGCCGAATTTACGCTTACTTGGCGCACATCAGGGGTAACGCGGTTTTGACAAAGCGCATAGGGATTGCCTAATACCTTCCGCATCTCTGGCTGTTTAGTGAAGGTCTTGGCGGCATTCAACATACTGGCAATGGTGCCACCAGAAAGCCCACCCCGCATCGATTTGATTCGTAACTTGATTTGAGTACAGGGCTGCTTGAATTGCTTTTGCGCCTGTTGCTGAAGAAAATAGACGCCAAGATCAGAGGGTACGGAGTCAAAACCACAGCAATTAACGATACGGGCGCCGGAGGCCTGAGCGACTGCTTCATACTTTTCAATCATCGGCGCAATCCATTGTACTTCACCAGATAAATCACAATAATCAACACCTTGCTCAGCACAAACTTTAATGAGCGCCTCTCCGTACAATGCGTAAGGACCTACCGTTGTCAGTATCAATCCGGTTTGTTGACACAGGGCTAATAGTGAGGACTCGTCATTTGAATTCGCAATCAACGTGGGAACCTGTGCGGCTTCGCGACCAAGCTGTTGTTTGATTTCATTTAATTTTGTTTCTGAGCGGCCAGCGATTGCCCACTTCAAATCTCCACCTAATCCGTAGGTTTCGTATAAGTATCGAAATGTAATCTGACCAACAAAACTTGTCGCGCCGAAAAGCACTAGGTCATAGGGCTTCGCATCCATGGTGATTGTCTCCTGCAGCTGTATGGCATATGTGTGATGATCTATTGCCGGGCCACTGATGTTACACGTAAATAGGCCGCCGCGTCACGGGCGGGGCTTGCCATTTGCAGGAGGGTCAAGTATACCTATCGCCATCGACCGCCGCTGTGATTAAAACAATCTATGTTTTCGACTGCCGATTCAAATCTAATAACAACCTTGGCTGAAGCCAATAACCTGTTGATAATTCAGGATCTTGATGGCGTTTGCATGGGATTGGTGAAGGACCCTCTAACCCGTGTTTTAGACCCAAACTATGTGCGCGCCTGCGAACGCTTGCGGGGAGAGTTCTTTGTGTTGACCAATGGCGAACATATCGGTCGTCGCGGAATTAATCAATTGGTCAGCGGGCCTTGGGGGCTACCCGGATTGGGCGCTGGCGGCGTTCAATGGCAGACTTCCTTTGGCGAAGTTTCGCACCCCGGCGTTTCCCAGGCAGAATTGGATTTTCTGCGCCAGACGCCTATAAAAATGCAAGCGCGCTTACACCAAAGGCTTTCGCAGCCACCCTATTCAATCAACGAAACGGATTTACAGCGCTTGCTGGGAGCAGCGATACTAAATAACCCGGTCTCTCCCACCATAAATACCAACTGTTTTTACCCCTATTTTGCGTCACAGCCTGAGCTCTATGCAGCGCTCCAGCACCAGGTGCTAGAATTGCTCAACGAGCTCTTGGCAGAAGCCAAAGAGCACCAGCTCGAAGACGCCTTTTTTATTCACCTGGCCCCGAACCTTGGCCGTGAACAAGGGCGCGAACGAATGAAGGTTGCCACGGATCAAAGCCCTGGCACTACGGATTTTCAACTGATGCTAAGAGGAGCCATCAAAGAAGTGGGTGTCTTCTATATTTTGAATCAGTATTACTTTCAACTCACGGGCGAATTCCCCCTGGGCGAGGAGTTCAATGTCCGCGACGCTCCCCAGAACCTGGACGAATTGGTGCAAATGGCGGTTGAGCACTTTGATCCTAGGTTCATGCCTACCTTGGTTGGCGTTGGCGATACCATTACCTCGGAGCGATCGCCCAATAATACCCGTTATCTAAGGGGCGGCAGTGACCGTGGCTTCCTGTCGGTGATTCAAAAACTGGGTCAGCGTTTACAGACACCCACTCAAATTCTATTTGTGGATAGCAGCCACGGTGAGGTGCCACGCCCCCGAGTGGATATGGAAGCCATAAAAAACCACGAGCAACACCCAGAGCAACCATTCCCCTGGCAAGCGGTGGCAGGAATCAGCGACCCAGAAGATCCACTCCAGGTAAACTACGTTTTTCCCCAAGGACATACACAGTACATCGAATTTTTCTGTACGCTGTCAGAGCAGCGAACCGCCTGGAAAACTCATACGTAAGCATCCACTGAAGGTTGCCGGGCCTGCCCTTGCAGCTGCTCCAATTTCGCTAACAATCGCTGCAGATTGGCCGCTGGTTGTCCCTGCTGCTCACAAAAAGCAATACGCCCCTTCAAGTACTGAATAAAATCGAACTTTTCATTATCCACCATAGTAGTGGCCGTATCGATTTCCACAGCCAGGGTATCAAGATCTTCCACTTCACCTGATCGCATTATAGCGGCCAGTTCAGCCCGCGTGATTTCGCTAAAGTTATAGTGACGAGAATGGGCTTCAGCGGCGGATTTTTTCCGCTTTAAACCCATTATTGACCCTGATTTTGCCGCAGCAAACACCGGCTGAGTACTGCGATCCTTGGTATAACGTACTGCTTTGGGAGGTAAAATAAACATGGTTAGATTCCTTTCACAAAGTGCAGAAAAGAATCAGCAAAGCCTGTACCAACTTGTCAACCTGGTTTATTTTTAATCGGATAATTTAGCGGTCACCTGGATTTCGATTTTCATTTTCTCATCGAGCAACCCGGCTATAAACATAGTGGCAGCAGGCCGAACTTCACCTAACCACTGGCTCATTATGGGCCAGCATTTTTCAACATCTTCTTTATTCGGGAAAATATAGGTCACCCGCACAACGTTGTTTATGCTGGTTCCTGCTTCATTTAATACGCCTTGAATGTTCAAAAAACACTGATTGGTCTGTTCAAGTACATCGGAAGAAATAGTCATATCTTTATAGTTGTACCCCGTGGTACCCGATACAAAAACATAGTTATCATCAACCACCGCTCTTGAATAGCCTATTTTCGCTTCAAATTCAGAACCGCTTGATATTAATTTACGTCCCATTCATTTTCCCTTTTTTTGACTTTATTTTTAGTTAATCGATGCTCCCCGATACAGGCGTTGACTTTTTTCCTCCTGCTTGGGTGACGTGTAGGTATAACCTCGGGTTACCGGCTGTACGAAAATACAGATATCGTTGATACCGTTTTGCGCACAAGCTTGTTTAATACTTTGTTTAACCGCCTCAACTAAACGGCGATCCAAAACACAGCGAATAATACCACTCTCTCGGTTTAAGCGAACCCCTCGTGCCGTGGTTTTGGATTCTACTTCGATAAAGCGCGCGTAGCTAACACTAGCGCCTCGTGCGCCCCCCGCCAAGATGGCATCCAGCAATATTTCCGTGTACTTGCGTGCCACGATGCAGCCTAAGCACTCCTGATCAAGCAACCATACGCGATCATCAACGACGCCAAACAATGACAACCCGGCGCTCTTACCCGTCGCACCCAACTCCACCACGGATTGATCGCGCCAGTCGGTAGAGCCCTTTAATCCGTCAATCGCCGCTACCACCTGTTGCATATTCGCGTTATAGCCACGGTTACCTACCCGAGTTGGCAAGTTAATTAATCCTTTACGAACCGGCATTCGAAACAGAAAGCCGCGGCCGGGCATTTCCAAACGACCAGCTTCAATCATGGCTTCGCTCACGGCGATTTTATCCACGTTATCAACGATGACAGTAACCACTTCCTTTTGTCCTCGCTTGGTAATTTTCAACCAACCCAGGCGATCTCTTAAACCACGCCCTTCGGAATAGAAAATTACCGGGCCATGGGCGCCGGCCTCCATGGCAGCACGGGACACTGCTTCCACCTGATCGTTTTGCAGAACACAAAAAATCGCGGATAAATTTTCTTTGTGGCCAAGGGATTCATTAATTTCTTCGGCACTGTCTTCATCGACCGATGACCAGAGGGAGAAATCTTCACTGTATTCCACTTCATCACAGGGCACAGAGTAGACCGCACCGGCACCATGGCGATGCAGTTTTCCATGTCGGACAATAGACGCAAAAATTTGATCTACCTGAGGATCAGGCACCAAGAACTGCAAATATTCCAACTCTGGACTGATTACCGGTAAAAAATGTTGATACCAGCGATCACGAATTACCGTACCACGTGCATTAATCAGCAATGCATTTTGCTCACCTAGCTCAAACAACCCTTCCACAACTTTCATAGCCATTGCCGGAGGTAAAATAGCCGTGATTATGGATACATTCGAACGGTGGGAAAACTCAGTCATGATTCTTACCTCTGTTCATGATTTATCACCTTAGGCTGCGCTTTTTGCATCAAGCGATTGCGGACTGGTTACCACCAAACCTACCAGCAAAACTGTCAAGATAGGCCCCACAGAAGCCAATGCCAAGACGCCAAATCCGTCGATCACACCAGGAATATTGGCACCCACACCTAACCCCATGGCCAAAACCAAGGGTACGGTTATTGGCCCGGTAGTAACACCCGCACTGTCCCAGGCGATATTGACAAAGGTTTCATCGGAAATAATGGTCAATATCACCAGCAGTAAATAGGGTGGAATCAACAACAACGCCAGTGGAATATTAAACGCAATTTTACAAACCCCCATTCCAATACCAATAGCAACACCGGTAGCCACCGACTGCATCAGCAAGCGTTTGCGAAACGCCCCAACGGTAATTTTTTCAACGGTATCACCCAAGGCATTTAATGCAGGTTCAGCCAGAGTGGCTCCATAACCCAGAAAAAAACCAAATAAAATAGCCACCATTTTCCCTACATTACTACTTTCGTAGAGAGGCCCTTCCACACCTTCAACGCCCCAGGGTGTAATAGCCGTGAAGGTGGCTGGAATATTACTCCCCAGCTGAGTACCCAATGGCGTCAAACCCAAGAGTATGCCGCCTAGAAACAAGCCCATACCTACTACGGCAAAACCCACACCGATTAAGATTTCATCGAGATTGCGTAGCGAGTCGCGCACAATTAGCTTTAATGAAATAAACAAAAATAGACATAAGGGAACAATAGCTCGCAAGGCATCTTTGATTGCCGTCATCATGGTGCTGATAATACTGGTTTCCGGGTCCCAGGACTCACCCGCCACCACGCCCGATTCAAAGACCTTTTTCTTTTCCAGCACCACCGTCACATCGGCAAGATGGATACGACCGTCGACTAACTGCTTCTCACCACCTTGGAAATAAATTTCATAGTCGTCATTCAATTTTGGATTTTTCAGGAATTTCTGGAAATCTTTCTCGGAAACATTCCCTTGCTCCGATTTTTTGGCTTTGGGTAACAGCGCTGTCACTTCATTAATCACCGGCGCGCCCTGATAATTTTGTTCGCCGTAATAGTCTTTGGCGTAGTAATGAAAAAAGGCCAGGATCATCACCGCTAAAATAGGAAACAACGATGCCAAGGTAACAATGCCAAAGCCAGCATGCTTGGTATCACCTTCTCCCACGATCCGGCATACACCAACCCCAAGCGCCAATACCAAAGGCACCGTAACTGGGCCGGTAGTGACGGCACCACAGTCCCAGGCAAGCCCCAATACCGGTTGTAAAATGGGGTTGTAGTGGGCAAATAAGGTGACCGCCACCAACAGTAAAATGCCAGGCACTATTAGGTATTTAAGAGACCAGCCATAAAAGAAACGTAATACACCTAATAAAACGGCAAACCCTACACCCACACCAACACAGGCCACCAGCTGAGCGGAAAAATCATTGAGTAAACTGTAGAGCAAGGGGGCGTCGCCAGGCTGGACTCCGGCACCCGCAGCCCGTAGTACGGCAATGGCTGGCTCCGCAAAGGTCGCACCGAAACCCAACAAAAAGGCAAACAACAAAATCAAAGGTAAAGTTGCATTGCGGGGCAAAACGGCTCCCAAGGTTTCACCTAACGGCATTAAACCAATGCGCAAGCCTTCCATAAAAAACATCAGGCCAAAGACCACAATAGTCATACCAGCTGCAATCATGCTGGAATACACGATGGGAAGACCCAAGACCACCACTTGAAAAAACAGCAGGTACGCGACGATGAACCAGATGGATTTCAGTTGCTCGAAAAACTTGTCTCGCATATAGGGCCATAGGATGGCCATAGTGCCAGAAAATCCAAGTTGTACTTTTTGGTTGTTCATTCTTTAGTTAGGCCCCCATCGAATTCGTTTTACTAGCGGATTTGCGCATCTTTTATACTAAGACAGCGCCACTCTTAGATATGGTTTCCTGTCTTAAGTAATTGAGTGCCAACAAAAAATTATGAATGGAAGCGCGAAATTCCCGGTTTACATTCAATAAAGTGGAAGTTTCTAGCTCATCGGCGCCTTGATGTAACCCCATTACAAAGAGTGCTTTTTCAATCTCCGCGTGGGATTCATGGTTACGAGCCTTTTGCGTAGAAATTTCCTCTCGCAAATAGCTCGCCTCGTGCTCACCAAATATTAGCAGCAAAATAACGGCCAGAGAACTTCGATGTAAGGCTACTTGCTGCTCATAGAAGGTTCGTAGCACTTGCTTTTCTGAGTGACGTAACATCACTAAATTTTCACGAATATCCTTTAGAGACTTTGCCGCGTACACGCCATGCCGAGCCGCACTAAGATAGCCATGCAAGATTTTTACCTGCTCGGCGGTAATCTCTCCGGTCTGCACCAGGCCAGAAAACTCCAGAATTTCCCCTTCCAGCTGTTTAATCTCACCATAGCTTTCGAGATAGGGCTTATCTTTTTCCAGACTACCCCGAAGGCGGTTTGTCAGTTCGTCGTTCAACTTTAAGGAACTGGCGTCCAGTTTAAGATTCCGCAACGTAAGCGCACAAACCCGAACCAACAAACATTCTACTTCTTTTCGTACCGCCACCAGCGCTTCTGGAACCATTGTCGTGGGCACGGAATTAATATAAGTGCGAATGTCCGTGTCGCTAGCAAGGAAGCGACGCGCCAGAAACCGGGATAAAACACCGGTAAATGGTAGGATAAGCATAATGCCAATAAAATTAAAACTGCTGTGAAACGCCACCAGACCCAGGAGCGGATCAGTCAATCCAAAGCCTTTCTCTACCAAAATCAACAGCCAGGGTAACAGGCTAAAGGCCAAGATTGCCGTAAATACATTAATCACTACGTGGGCCAAAGCCAGTTGCTTCTTAATAGCCGAACCACCAATACCACCCAGTATCATGGTGCTGGTGGTACCCAAATCAGCGCCCACCACTAGCGCCGCAGCTGAAGGTAGATCAACAATACCCGCATGCAATGCACTAAGGGTAATCATCATAGCGGCTGAACTGGACTGAATAATGGCGGTAAACAGGATACCCACCAACAGATAGACCACCGCAGGATAACCCTGAAGCACCGCCATATCAAAGCGTTCAGCTAAGGTCTCCATACTGGTTTTCATGATATCCAAACCAAACAGAAGTAACCCAAGCCCAAGCAGCAATAATGCCCAGGCTTTAAGTTTATCCCGATCGTTAAACACTACCGTAATCAGGGCTCCAACGCCCATAGCCGGTACGGCCATGGCCGCTAGTGGCAGCTTGAAACCCAAAGTCGCCACTATCCACCCAGTGAACGTGGTTCCCAGGTTGGCACCCAGCACCACACCAACGGCATTGCTCAGCGGCATAACTCCCGCCCCCACAAAGGCCATCATCATCAATCCCACCATAGAACTGCTTTGCACTACCATGGTGGTTATGGTACCCCCAATTAAGGAAGTCAGTGGATTAGCGGTGGATTTTCGCAAGAATGACTTGAAAGACTCGCTGCTTAACACTTTGAGCGCATCTTCCAATTGCTGCATCCCGTACAAAAACAGTCCCAGGCCACTAATAAAGGAAAATATTCCCCAGTAAACAGACATGCTCAAACCCCATAAACCAATAACAACAGAGGCGAATGCTCGCCTGCTTTATGGGCTGGGTCAAATTCAAATTTCTATTTCAATGAAATTAACAGTTATGGGTATTCAGCTTAATGATATTAAGAGGGCACGTAGACTACGCAGTTTGAAACTCAACTCGAATTGATAAACCGCCAAATTTTTCACTACGCCCCAGGATCAACTTTAACTGGGACAAATCAGCCGTACGCTTAACAATGGCTAGTCCTAACCCAGTACCCTGAACCCCAGGGTTTGGTAAGCGGTAAAAGGGACCCAAAATATTAGTTAATTCTGACTCAGCGACACCAGGACCACTATCTTCAATGCAAACGGTTACTTTAGAGCCGGCATGATAGACTCCCACATGGACCTCGCCTCCAGTAGGGGTATACTTTATGGCATTTTCGATCAGATTATTAAGCAGTAATGGCAGCAATTGCGGTATTGCTAAAACGGGAAGGTAATCTTCATCAGAATCCAAACCAATCTGAAGATTTTTATCGTCCACTAAGGGGTATAAATCAGCAATAGAGGTTCTGATTACCGGCAACAAATCTATAGCCGATAATTCATAACCCGTTTGTTGCTGTTCCAGTTTGTTAAGGGTCAGCAATTGCTCCATTAATTGACTCGTGCGATCAATGCCCTTATCCAAATCCTCAAGATGCGTAAGTCGTTCCTGCTCATCACTGGCTTTTAGCGCATTTTGAATATTGATCTTTAGAACAGAGATCGGAGTACGCATTTCGTGAGAGGCAATAGCAACAAAACGACGTTCATGCTCAATGGACTGCTGCACACGGGCAAATAAATGATTTAATGAGCCAATCACTGACTCGATCTCTCGGGGTACACCTTTCATATCGATATTGGTGAGATTGTCTTTTCCCCGCTGGCGTATCTTTGCGTCTAACACCAAGATTGGTTTCAAGCCTCGCCGTGAAATCCAAATAATAAGAAAAACGCTAACTGGCAGAATACATAACAAGGGCAAGAGATAACTCATCACAATCTCTTGGGTAATTTCTTGTCGAACATCCACTCGCTCACCGGTGGTGTAATAGAGATCGCCCACTTGCAATGTAAACAGATACCACAAATAACCATCGGAGCGTAGCTCGGAAAAACCCAAGGGTGGACGTTCCGTTAACTTTAAATCTGAACGTTCTGATTCGAACAGCACCTCATGATTACGGCGAATCTGGAATGTCACCTTGCGTTCATAGCGGTGACCAAATTGAGTACGCTCATCACCTTCTGAAACCTGCTGATCGAATTGCTCATGAGCTTTTTCACTGTCACTTAAATTTTCAGTGACATTTGCAATTCGCATTGAAGCCTCAAGCAAACGGGTGGCTTGCACTAACTCAGCATCAAAGAGTTCATCCACCTCGTGACGTGACTCGTAATAACTAATAATGATGGCCAACGCAAAAACACTAACTAATACTGAAGTCAGTGCAACAATTAAGTAATTACGGATAGAACGCATTATTCTTTCTCAACCAAATAACCAACACCTCTAACTGTGCGCACTAAATCATTGAAGAATTTTTTTCGTAGATGATGAATATGAACTTCTATGGCATTACTCGCCACATCCTGGCCTAACTCATAAACGGCAGACTCCAGCTGATCCCTAGTTAAAACTCGCCCGGTATTGCTGATCAGTTCCTGAAGCAAGACAAACTCTCTGCGCGGTAACGGTACCACCGTACCTTGATACTCCACTTTCATTGCATCGGGATACAAGACGATATCTTTATATTTAATGAGGTTTTCCGTACGGCCACCATGGCGTCGCAACAAGGCTCTCACACGGGCCAGCAGTTCATCTAAATCAAAGGGCTTAGTGATATAGTCGTCGGCTCCAGAATCCAGCCCTCCGACTCTGTCTCCAATACTGTCTCTGGCGGTTAGGATAATAACCGGCGTCGACGCACCCTGTTTCCTTAATATTTGCAATACATCAACGCCATCCATGTCTGGCAAACCCAGGTCCAGTAATATCAGGTTATATTCTTCCTGCTCCAGACAATGAATGGCACTTTGACCACTTGACATCCAATCCACGGAATAGCCTTCTTTTTTCAAGCCACTCAGTACGGCCCTTCCTAGCATGGCGTCATCTTCCACCAAAAGTAATCGCATAGTATTCGCTTATTAATGAAGTTTTTTGTTAACCTCGGCCAATTTGACCTGAATTTCCTGGCGTCTCCCAGCGTCAGCCTTGGGCCGGTCTACACGAACGGGCGCTTGCATTGCTTTCTCGAAGTATACTTTAGCTTTGTCATACTTACCTTCATCAAGCCAGAAATCCGCCATAAAATAATTGCTGTCAATGCCATCAGGATTAATCTTTATGGCTTGCTCCAACAATTCACGGGCTTTTTTATCATTACCGAACGCTAACGGCCACCCTGGCACTTGATAATATAAAGATCCCAAGGAAGTGTAGGCAGATCCAGATAACGCCGCAGGATCAATCTCTAACGCTTGTTCAAACAGCGCCTTGGCATCTTTAACCAAACCTAAGGCCCCCATACCACCACGAGCACCGGCCCAGGTGGACATCACTATACCTTTCCAAATCAGCGGCTCTGCCCGTTCTGGATATTGTGCTATCAAATTATCCATACTGATGGCTAAAGCTTCAAAAGCTTGCTCGCGTTGCTTCTCAGGTAGTTCGTAATTAATTTCGGCCCAACGTTCCTGCGCTGGCAGCAATTCAGTTTTCAAATCTGCCGCAGCCATTGAAGGATCGGCCAGCAACAAACAGAAAATCATAATGGAAGTTAAAGATTTCATTGCTACACACCTCGTTTCAGAAATTCATTAATGATCGGTAGTTGCTTTATCAGTGCTTTATCCACCACCGAGGACAAAGCAGCATTCAAGAAGACAAAGAACTTTTCCGGCCAGCCGATAAACAAACTCTTTTTATCATTAAGGATCGCCCTAATAATGGTTTGCGCGACTTTTTCCGGATTGTCCATCGCATTGCCCAGACGTTTATTGAGCGCTACGACCTCGGGCTCATTCATACTGGTCAAGGTGGCTCTTGGTGCCATGTAAAATACTTTCACTCGGCTATTGGCTAATTCCCGCCGCAGACTTTCTGTATAGCCACGCAAGCCAAATTTAGTGGCGCAATAAACAGAGAACCCAGGATAACCAATACTGCCGAAAGTAGACCCCACCACCACGACTGCGGCTTCATCTCGCTGGCGTAAATTAGGTAAAAGTTTCTGGGTCAGCAATATCGGCCCACTTAGATTTACTGCTAACAAACGCTGAGAATCCGTCACGGATATCTCGTCACAGGCACTAAAACTATTCATACCCGCGCAATGAAAGACAATATCAATATCAAAATGCTGTTGGATAATCGTATCTATCTGCTGTTCTAACTGAGCGCTGAGAAAATCCAATACGGCAACATCCATATTGTCACGCTGCTGGTCACTGAACTCAGACAAATCAGGTGTTTGACGGCTGGTTAAAATGACCCTTGCCCCCTGCTCCAGCAATGCCTGACAAATTAGTTGACCTATGCCACCCGTAGCACCGGTGAGTAGGATTTTCTTATTACGCAGCCGCATGATTAGCACCCTTTACCGCTGTTTGATCCAATAACGGAATGCTATAGAGCATATCGCCATAGAGTTTGTAGACCATATTGGCTGAATCGATAATGGCAGCCTGGTCCTTGGGATCTGTTACTTTATCCATCAGATTGTGGAAGAACTCAAAGTGATCAAGATCCAGTTCGCCATGGGAATATAAATAGCTGAAGGCCTGGTCGGGAAGATTCAACGTTTTTTGAACCACTTTCCCCATTTGAATGGCCAGCTTTACACTGGTGCCTTCTAACACCTGCACCATCCCAAAAAACCCCATGGCATTACCTCGGTGAATCTGGTCATAGAGATAGGCAACCATTAGCTCAATGGCGGTACAAGGTTGCCCATTACGGGTCTTCTCTTTATCAAAACCACAAGCTGCAATATCATTAAGAATCCATTCCTGATGACCATATTCATCTTCAATATATTCTGCGATTGCCGCTCTCACCCATTCTTTTTCCTGTGCCAGTTTTCCACCACAGGCCATCAATAAGGGAACCGTATGTTTTACATGGTGATAGGCTTGCTCCAGAAAGTAGTGATAGCTGTCCAGATCAAAACGGCCTTCCATAACCGCGTTAATAACGGGGGCCTGAAATAGACGACTACGAGTATCTTCCGTGCGTTCTTGTAATGTTTCAAAAAATGACATGTGATTTCTCCAGATTAAGTTGCAGCGCATACGCCTGTTCGATAGCTTCTCTTCTAATCCGACCATTGGCGGTTAGCTGCCCATTGCGTAGCGAGAACGGTGTAGTGGTGGGTATAAGTTGATGAATTTTGGCGTAATCAGGTAGCCGTTGGTTAACGCTGGCAACGGCTTCTTGCAATTGCTGCCAGGTAAATCCGGAGCGAGGAGTTAGAACGGCGGCTAGCCGTTCCATGGCTTCGCCAAATACGGCCGCCTGACCAATAGCGAGTTGGGTTGCCAGTTCTGCCTCAACCCATTCGGGGTTCACATTGCGCCCATAGGCCGTAATTACTATATTTTTCTTGCGACCGGACACATAAAGATACCCATCGCTATCAACAGAACCCATATCTCCAGTTTGGATCCACGTTTCAGACTGAGGATCTCGCACCAGAATTTCGCCATTCTCAATGGTTAATTCAACATGGGGTAAAGGTTTACCCACTGAGCCAATTTTTCGTTGGCCCGGCAGATTCAAGCTAACCACAGAACAGCATTCTGAGAGCCCATACCCTTCATATACGGGAAGCCCAATCGCTTCTGCTCGCTCCAACAGTTGCGGCGCTACCTTGCCACCACCCACTGCAATAAATTTAAAAGTAGCTGGCAAAGGCAAGCCTTTTTCGGCTGCCATCGTTAGTGCAAACAGCAGTTGCGGAACCAATATCATGGCCTCTGGCTTTACCAGCAACAGCTGCTGGAGAAACTGGGCAATATTAAATTCGCTTACGCCCACAAATCCTAGAGCCGATAAACTACGGCAATGTACGGTCACTCCGGAATAAAGCGCGGCATAAACCCCTGCCACGTTTTCTAACAACGTGGATAAGGGCAGCACACAAAGACTGCTTCCAATCGCCAAAGACTGCAATTGCTGAGCAATGGTATAAGCCGTTACCTCTAAGGTATTCAAGGATAAATGAACACCTTTTGGCGATCCCGTACTGCCTGATGTAAAGGTTACTTTTTCGTAGGAAGTTATCGCGGCGGATTCCGTAGAATCGACCACACAATGGCAAGCTAAGCAACCAAGATTCACTTCGGCGGACATTAGGGAAATGATTGAAACCTTAGAATCAGGCTGGTGTTGTTTTTTGAAGCGTTCCACTTCGCTATATTCACCAATAACCCATTGAATATTCGCTGTGATCAACAGGTGTCTTATTTGGTCTGACGAAAAGAATGTAGGTACCGGTACCACTTTCACCGGCAGCTCCAATAAAGCAAGATCCGCGATAACCCAAGCCAGACTGTTGTCTCCCACAACCGCCACAGTGGTTCCTGCTAAGGGCTGCAAACTTGAGACCAGCTGATCCAGACAAGAGTCCAATAATGCCGCATCGAATTGGCGATGAGCGTCGGCTAATAGAATGCGCTCCGGTGTTTGCCGGGCCCAATGACGCAGTTGGTTACGCAGACTGTGCATGGACCACCTCCGCAGCTTGAAACTCGCACAGCTTCAACAAGCCGGATCGTTCCACAAGGCGACGGCCTTTCTCAATCTCACCCAACATAACGAGAGGATCATGATCATAGTACTGACCCCAACTGGCGCCTTTGTCGGGCAGACGTTGGGCCGAGGCTGCTGCCAGCGACAAGGGTGACATTCCTAATTTTCGCAAGCCATTCACCACGCATACCGTTCCAGTACAAACCAGCCAACGGGCACCCCACAGCGGGAGAATATGGGTCAAAGCCGCGAAAAAATAGCGGCCTACACCCACTTTTCTGGCTGCAAAATTGCCCACTTCAATAACGTCATCGCGGTCACAGGATTCATCGGCAAGATGGCTAACCACCTGTTCAATCGTCGTATCCAAATACTGCTCGGAAAAAAGTGCGCTGGCTTTTGCTTCCCTCACCCCAACTACCGCAAAGATTTCTCTTTGCTCATCCTCCAACGCAATCAACATGGGAGAGAACTGACTCAGCTGTGCCTGATGTTCCTGCTTGAATCTTATGGCAACAAACTTCTCCACGCGGCGGCGCTCTGGATGACAAGCCGAGTATCCTGTGATCCGGTAATGCTTACCTTTTATTGTGAGTGACCCGAAATCAATCTGGGACTGTGCTGTAAATGCCATAACCCTGCCCTTTTATTGAGGTTAAGGTAAGACTAAACTAGTGTTCTTAACGTAAACTTAACGGCACCTTAAGGTATTCTTAAGGTGCCGGACCCACTGTTTAAGCCCTTGAATTCACTCACACACATTACAAGATGGACCGATGAAATGAGTAACGATTTGCGGCCCCTACCCAAACCTCGCACCCTGTTATTCGATTGGCATGGCACTCTGGTAGACACTCAGGACGCCATGGTGGCCGCCATGGAAGATACCCTTGATCAATTTGAGGAGCTGGGTTTGATCGACTCCCTGCTTCCAGAGAGTCAATGCAAAACCGCCAATGATGTGAAATTGGTGCGCTACATACGCATCTTTCGTCGCCTCCAACCTAAGATTCTCATTGAGCGGCGGATCAGCCGTACAGAGATATTTAATGCGATATTCGGCGACAACCTAGAAGCTAAAAATCGCGCCCATCAGGCTTACAATCGTGCTTATCGTAATCACTTTGGCAAAGTCAGACCGTTTCAGGACGGGGTTGCAGAATACTTGCGTGCTATTCGGAAACTCGACATCAACATTGGAATTGCCACCAATCGCAGTCGCGAATTTTTTGATAAAGAAATTCAAATCGTGGACGATGGCACTTGGCCTCGCTTAGTGGACACCAGCACCTGCGCCGACGAAGTGGAAAATTACAAACCCGACCCACAAATTATTCGGTACGCATTAGCAACTTTGGATATTTTTCCTGGGCCTGACACCTGGTACATCGGTGATGGCTATCAAGATATGGTCACGGCGAAAAACGCGGGGGTGTCTGCCATTTTTTATAATGGCGGTTGCTGGGATATAGATTATCTGGAAGAAACCTTCGCCAATGATCCGCAGCATAGGCCCGACGCCATTATTAACAGCCTCGAAGAACTTATGGATTTGCTGGAAGAAGTCCAGCAATCGGCACCCGCTGCATTCCCCAAAATTGTCTCTAAGGTAAGACCTAACCCATTTGACGGGCCCAAGCCAGCACCACTCCATGTCGAACCTGATTGGCATCCGTCGGTGGCCAAGCTGACCGCCCCCTCACTGATTCTGTTCGATTGGCATGCCACCTTAGTGGATACACTGGACGCCATGTATCGTGCTGTTGATGATATGTTGCCGGAACTAAAAGCTGAAGGATTGCTTGATCGAATGGTAGACCCTAGCCAATGCAAGTCACCAGAAGATGCGCGCTTGGTGGAATATGTGGAAAGCTTTAGTCAGCTGCATCCTAAAATTAAGGCCGACCGAAAGATATCCCGCACCGATATTTTTGAAGTGATGTTTGGTGAGGATCAAGAAGCGAAACAGATCGCCCATAAAATTTTCAACCACCACTACCGTAACCATTTTGGCACGGTCTTACCCTTTGAACCCAGGGTTCGAAAAATGCTGGAGGGGCTTAAGTATCTAGGCTTACCTTTGGGCATCATCACCAATCGAGATCGCGAATTTTTCGAGCATGAAGTGGTTGCCATCGAAAACGGCACTTGGGCGCACTTATTTAAAACCGTTGTCTGCGGCGATGACACAGAGCGCCGTAAGCCCCATCCTGACCAGCTCATTAAAGCGGCCGAGAACTTACACCTCCCTGCGACACCGGCTGTTTGGTATGTAGGTGACAGCACCACCGATGTTATTGCTGCCAAAGAAGCAAACATGACGAGCGTATTTTTTAATGGTGCTCAGTGGGACCTTCCCTGGCTCCAGAAAATTTTTCCCGGCACACCAAAATACCCCCATAAGCCCGATGTGGTAGTCAACGACTTTTCGGAATTTTGGGCTTTGGTGTTGGCGTGTTTAAAAAATGACGCGATAAAATCCAACAGCGCTACTTAGCCACCTAACTTGGCTCGGACATTGTTTTATGTGCCACCGAGCGGCCTCTGTAACGCTCAGGCTATCCCTTATAAAACAATAACCCTTGGTATTATTTATCAATTTACAGACTCGTATTCCCAATCAACTAGGACTACCCTGAAGAAAGTTAGCGATTGTCATTTGACAGGAAGTTTCGAAACGGATTTAATAAACAACCCAACATACCAACTGGTTTGTATGCATAAGGATAGCTTCCATGGTAACCCGCTACGCTGAATTATTACTCCGTCTACGCTGGTTCGTTGTCATTCTCACCTTTTTGTTGATTGGCTTTGCCGCCAGCGGTGT
Source organism: uncultured Ketobacter sp. (assembly GCA_963922875.1). Lineage (GTDB taxonomy): Bacteria > Pseudomonadota > Gammaproteobacteria > Pseudomonadales > Ketobacteraceae > Ketobacter. The sequence continues at coordinate 28,387 of CAWUJH010000001.1, forward strand.
GAAAAACTTTAGCTTAGACAACAACTATCGCGCTTTCTTCGACAAAAGCAATCCCCAGCTGGAAGCCTTCGAAGCGATGCAAGACAACTTCGACAAATCAGATAACGTCTTGATTATTCTAACTCCCAGCGATGGAGACGTTTTTACAGCACAAAATCTAAGCACCATTGAGTGGGTCACAGATGAAGCCTGGCAGACCCCCTATTCAAAACGGGTCGATTCATTAACCAACTTCCAACACACCATTGCGGTGGACGATGATTTAGAAGTTGCACCTCTGGTAACTAATGCTGAAGACTTTTCCTCAGAAGAGCTAACCTACGTACAGCAGGTCGCCTTTGCTGAACCTATGCTCGTACGCCGACTAGTAAGCTCCGATGGCAAAGTAGCGGCGGTGAATATAACGGTTAATCTGCCAGACAGTTCACTGGATGCAGTACCTGAAATTGCCACCTTTGTTAGAAACCTAAAGCAGAAAATCATTGATCGCGACCCAAATATGGAGGTGCGATTAACCGGCGTTGTGATGATGAACAATGCTTTCGGCGAAGCTTCACAAAACGATATGGCCACCTTGGTTCCGGTGATGTTTCTTACCGTACTGGTGGTGTTAGGTTTTTTATTGCGCTCCATCAGTGCAACCATCGCCACCCTGCTAGTGATTGTCATGTCCATCGTCGGCGCCATGGGTTTGTTCTTTTGGAGCGGCCGGGCGATGACACCTCCAATGGCTTCAGCGCCGACCATTATTCTTACCATGGCGGTAGCGGATGCCGTTCATTTGCTGTCGAACTTTTTATGGGGCATGCGACACGGGATTGAGAAAAAGCAAGCCATGATAGAAAGCCTGCGCATCAACTTTCAACCCATATTTCTAACATCGCTCACCACCGTATTGGGTTTTATGAGCATGAACTTTTCAGAAGTTCCACCACTGGCTCACTTGGGTAACACTACGGCCCTGGGCGTAGCAATAGCCTTTGTATTGAGCGTCAGCTTCTTGCCCGCATTCGTTTATATTTTGCCCTGCAAAGTCAAGCCAGCCAAAGCAAATGAGCACCATCCTGCATTGGAGGCTACAAGCTTATTCATCATTAAAAATAGTCGTAAATTACTATGGAGCATTTCGCTAATCACAGTGTTCTTTGTGGCCTTCATACCCCAAAATGAAATTAATGATGAATTTGTAAAGTACTTTGATCCCACTGTAGATTTTCGTGCCGATTCCGACTATGCATCGGAATACTTAATCGGCCCCTACACCTTAGAATACGCCTTCCACTCCGGCGAGGAAAACGGTATATCTCAACCCCAATTCTTGCAAAAAGTGCAATCATTTGTTGATTACTTGAAAACCAATGACAAGGTCAGCCACGTTTATACAATGACCGACACCATGAAGCGACTCAACAAAAATTTACACGGCGACGATCAGAGCTGGTACAAGTTGCCTGAGAATCGCGAGTTGGCCGCCCAGTATTTGCTTCTGTATGAAATGTCTCTGCCCTATGGCCTTGATTTGAATAATCAATTAGATATTGCCAAGTCAGCTACTCGAGTTGTTGTCTCCACCAGTAATTTAAGTTCGAATCAAGTATTGAGATTAGAGCAAGAATGGAGTGATTGGCTACAACAGAACATTGCGGAGTATGAGGTAAGCGCTGCCAGCCCGAATTTAATGTTCGCCCATATAGGACAGCGTAATGCCCATAGTTTATTAAGCGGCGCCATCATAGCGTTGGTCTTAATTTCTTTAATTCTAATCTTTGCGCTTCGCTCACTGAAGCTCGGGCTACTGAGTTTAATTCCCAATCTGGTACCAGTAGGCATTGCTTTTGGAATCTGGGGCTTAATCGATGGTCAGGTGGGCATGTCACTGTCTGTTGTCGCCGGTATGACCTTGGGGATTGTGGTTGACGATACCGTGCATTTTCTCAGTAAATATATTCGAGCCTATCGGGAGAAAGATTATACTTCTGCTCAAGCTATCACCTATGCTTTCACTCACGTAGGCCAGGCATTAACGATTACCACGCTAGTTTTGGTCGCTGGCTTTTTAGTGTTAACATTATCCACATTTAAAATGAATGCAGATATGGGGTTGCTGACTGCGATCACCATTACCATCGCATTGATCATCGACTTTTTATTATTGCCACCCCTGTTACTCATGCTCGATGAAAAAAGACAAGGATCTAACCATGAAAAATCATCTACTAATAGCAAGCCTGTTGAGCCTGCTACCGTTTAGCAGCGCTTTTGCATTTGAATTAACGGATTCCATGAATCCGCAGGAAAAAGGCTTGGCCATCGCGAAAGAGTCGGAACGGCGCGATCAAGGTTGGCAAGATGCCACCGCCTCCATGCGGATGACTTTATTGAATCGTAATGGCGACAAAAGCGTACGCGAAATTCGCATTAGAAACCTGGAAGTCAATAACGATGGTGATAAGAGCCTGACTATCTTTGATGAACCCAAGGACGTTCAAGGTACAGCCTTTTTGTCATTTACCCACGCTTTGGAAGCTGACGATCAGTGGCTATTCCTACCGGCATTAAACCGAGTAAAGCGAATATCATCGGCCAACAAATCAGGACCTTTTATGGGCAGTGAGTTTGCCTTTGAGGATCTAAACTCGTTTGAGGTTGAAAAGTACAGCTACGAATTTTTAAGAGAAGAAAAATTTAATGGACTGGATTGCTACGTTAGTAAGCTTACACCTCAATATGAGCATTCAGGGTATACCTCTCAAATTAGCTGGCTGGATAAAGAAGAATTTCGCCCCCAGAAAACTGAATACTATGACCGCAAAGGCGAGTTACTAAAAACCCAAACCTTCGAAGACTATGAAGAGTTCCTCGGTCAATATTGGCGGCCCCACAAAATCACAATGGTAAACCATCAAACCGACAAGAAAACAATTTTGGAATGGAGCAACTATAAATTCAAACAAGGCTTATCCGACAAAGATTTCAATAAGCGTCGACTTACCAATATTCAATAATTAACAGAGATATAATGTAGTGGTAGAACGAAATCCGCAACAAACGAGGAAACGCATTCTGGAAGCTGCCTTCGATGAAATGTACGAACACGGCTATCAAGGAATGCGCTTGGATAAAGTATTGGAATCCACCGAACTGACCAAGGGTGCGCTCTATCACCACTTTCCCAACAAGCTCTCTTTAGCCCATGCGGTTATCGATGAACTCAGTGGCGGTTATATTCAGGAAAAGTGGGTTGATCGGATGTCAATGCATGAAGATCCCATTGACGGCCTGAAAGAAACATTCAAGCTGAGTATTGCAGAGCATCCTGAAGTAGCCACTAAAGGCTGCCCGCTTAATAATTTGGCTCAAGAAATGAGCGGCATTGATGAAGGTTTCAACGAACGCCTACAAAAAATATATGGCCTCTGGGCCACCAGCATTGCCGTTACCTTAAAGCTTGGCCAGGACAAGGGTCAAATAAGAACCGACCTTAACCCCCATACGGTGGCTGTTTTCTTAATCAGCGCCTATCAAGGCATGGTGGGTACCGCGAAATGCATGCAGTCGATGGAAGTACTAGAACAACTGGTCAGCGTTTTCTGTGATTATCTCGAAAACCTTCGAGCCTGAAGTATAAAAATTCAAAACAGGATAGCTCTATGTTTAGGACAGCATTTATCAGCCTGCTTACCCTACTGGGTGGCGTGACACTAGCCGCTCCTGACATCAATTTCTCAGGCCCAGCGGGAATTGAAGTTCGGCAATTTACTAACGATGGTGAAACTCAAGCCAGCATCTACAGTCAACCAAAATGGCAATGGGAAACCGACAGCAGTGCATTTACTGTAGAGCTTTTTGGCCGCTACGATGAACTTGATGATGAAAGAACCCATGCGGATATACGTGAGGCCACCTGGCTTTATCTTACCGATGACTGGGAAGTAAAATCAGGTATCGGCAAGATATTCTGGGGAGTTACTGAAACCCAACATCTGGTGGATATTATTAATCAAACTGATGCCGTTGAAGCCATAGATGGTGAAGAGAAACTCGGGCAACCAATGGTGCAATTCACGCTAGTAAGGGATTGGGGCACTCTGGATCTATTTGTTTTGCCCTACTTTAGAGAGCGTACTTTTCCTGGTGCCGAGGGCCGGTTTGTTGGTTCGTTGGTGGTTGATACAGATGCGGCTCAGTACGAGTCATCAAAAGAGGAAAACCATACGGATTTGGCGCTTCGCTATGGCCACTATTTGGGTGATTGGGATTTTGGCGTTTCTTATTTTCAGGGCACTAATCGAGACCCTAAGTTACAACCTGTACTTGATCCACAACAGGGTTTAGTGCTGGTCCCCTACTATGATCAAATCAAACAACTGGGCTTCGATGTACAAGCGACCAAAGGGGCTTGGCTGTGGAAGCTGGAAGCAATCGCCCGTGAAGATTCTGTTGAAGAGTATGCAGCGGCCATAGGCGGTTTCGAATATACCCTCTACGGAATTAGAGATAGTAATGTTGATTGGGGCATTTTACTGGAACTTAGCCGCGACAGCCGCGGTAACAATGCACCCGTTCCTGGTCAGAAAGATCTGGCTCTTGCCAACAGGATTACGCTCAATGACGTCGCCAGCTCTGAGCTGCTATTTGGTGCGACCACAGATCTTGACGAAAAAGATCGTTACAGCGCATTTATTGAAGCATCTCGTCGCTTCGGTAACCGTATTAAGATGAGCCTGGAAGGTTGGCTGTTTGTCAGTCGTGATCAGCAAGACCCCGTTTGGCAGATTAGAGACGAGGACTATGTACAGGCGAACTTAGAATACTTCTTCTAAATCCGAATCCAGTAAAAAAACCTCAGCCAGCTTAATGACTTGCTAGATAGGCGCTGAGACACCTTACCTGCACAGCCTGAGCCATCAAAGATGGTCTTTCGCTTGCAGCAAACTTTGGTCAAAAACCTCCCCAAATTCGTTCATTTCGCAAACAAGACCCCGCTATCCGAATAAACACGCAAACACGGCTGATCACCCTTCATCCAGAGTAGAGGGGGCAATAAGTCCAGTTATTCAGTATATACTCCTTCTTACTTAGCCACCCAGGCTGTCATATTTACCACTCCATGAGCTATATTTAACTAGATAAAAACCTTGGACTAAGGCGCTAGCATTGCTGTTTAACAAACTCACCCCAACACTGCATTTTCTCCAAGTGTTATGCTTTTTTGTTCTTACGTGGCTTTTTCTAAGCTCGGCAGCCTACCCACACACCTATGTAATCGAGCCGAATCCAACTCATGCCCCCGTTAAGCTAGATCACGATATCTATTTGTTTCAGGATTCAAGTCGAGCACTGGATATCGATCAAATCAGGAGCTTAGAGAAGAGCCGTTGGATTATGGTACCAATGGGGATTCCATCATTTGGATATCAAGACGATGCTTTTTGGTTCCACTTTGAATTAACAAATCCAACACAAAAAACACTGTCTAACTTTATTGAAATTGCCTACCCAATTCTTGACGATATTAATGCTTATATTGTCAGCTCTACAGGGGGCATCACACAGTACCAAATGGGGGATAATTTCCCTTACGATAAACGTCCCATTGATTATCATGATTACCTTGTTCCCCTCGAAATAGAACCTCACCAAACCGTTAGCGTTTACCTAAGAGTAGTCACTGACACCGCCATGCAGGTACCCTTGATTCTTTGGGATCGGGAACAGTTTTTTCAACAACAAGTTAATCATCTGATGGGACAAGGTTTATACTTCGGAACCCTGTTAGTAATGATTATTTACAATCTATTTATTTTCACTGTGGTTCGCCATGGCGCATATATTTATTATGTATTATCCGCCCTTGGTGTTGTACTTTTGGTTGCTTCGCTTCAAGGATTCGGCTTTAAATATCTTTGGCCTGATCTACCTTCTATTAATAATATTACGCTTTGCCTTGCGCTTTCGCTGTATGGCAGTTTTGCTTGCGCATTCACTATTTCATTACTGCAACTTAAGATAAACAGCCCCCGTTTCTACCGCCTGATATTGGCTATAGCATTTGCATATATCCCAGCCGTCATAGGGGTCTTCTTTTTGCCCTATCAAACCATCGTTGCCTACGCTATTTATCTGAGCATAATTGCTGGCATTAGCGAATTAAGTGCTGGTATTTACATGCTCAAAAAAGGCATTAGACCAGCTCGCTATTACGTAATGGCCTACAGCTCTCTAATTATTGCCTCCATCATTGTATTACTCAGCACATTGAGTATTCTGCCACGCAATATATTTACCGAATCCATATTACAAATTGCCTCAACAATTGAAGTGGTCTTATTGTCATTCGCACTAGCTGATCGAATTAATCAAGAACGAAAACAGAAATTGGATGCCCAGAAACTTGCCCTTGAAAATGAGCACAAGGCAAGAATGGAGCATGAGCGATATCTCAAACTCAACTATGAATCACGCCTTGACGAGCTAAGCACCAAACGAAAAATTATTGAAATGGAGGCAGAAAGCCGCGCTAAAACCAAATTTTTAACTATCATGAGCCATGAAATCAGGACCCCCATGAACGGCGTACTGGGAATGGCAGAACTGTTGAGTGACACACCACTCAACGATCAACAGAAGCAATATGTCAACATCATCAATAACTCTGGCAATACATTGCTAAATATCATTAATGATATACTTGATTATTCCAAGATATCAGCAGGGAAGATGGCACTGGAAACCACGGATTTCGACCTTGATAAATTAACCTTGGAATGTACATCAATATTTACTTTTATTGCAGAGCAAAAAGGGGTTGAGCTTATTTGTTCTCTGCAGCCAAATACACCTGTATTCATCAAGAGCGACCCTCACCGCTTACGCCAGGTATTGATTAACCTACTTGGTAACGCTTTTAAATTCACAAACGAAGGAATGGTTAGCCTTAGCGTTAAACAAGTAGAGACAGAGCCAAAGACAAATAAAAACCTTATTACTCTGCGCTTTGAAATAAAAGACAGCGGCATTGGTATCAGCTCGCAAAATCAGAAAGAATTATTTCAGCCGTTCACCCAAGCGGATGACTCCATCACTCGTGAATATGGAGGTACCGGGCTGGGACTGAGCATCTCCAAATGGTTGGTAGAACTTATGGGGGGCGTAATGGGTGTGGAAAGTGAATTGGGTAAAGGTAGCTTATTCTGGTTCACTATAAACTGTGAATCCGTCAACCAACACCAAGCGACAGAACCACCTCCAGAACTGGCTTTACTCTACAACAAACGATTGTTAATTGTGGATGATTCACCAGATTTTGCAGAGGTTATAAAAGAGCAGGCGAAGTTATGGGGAATGCAACCGAGAATTGCCTATTTTTCCCATCAGGCTCTGGAGATGATTGAAGCAAGCTACGCTAGCGGTGAACCCTTCGACTTTGTCACCCTGGATATGAATATGCCCGGTATGAATGGCTATGATTGTGCAAAGTCGATCCACGATCAGTATGGCAATCAGGCTCCAAAATGCTTATTACTAACGGCCATCCGATTTCAAAACGAATATACGAAACTATCAGATGCAGGCATTCATTCCGCCATTCAAAAACCGGCATCGGCACGGGTTATCCGCGATGCATTAATTGAACTTGAACATAAAAAGCCTTCTCATTCAAAATCAGAACCCCTGGTAACCGTTACAGAAACAGCATCTTTAATCGCAGGAAAAAAAATATTAATCGCTGAAGACAACCAAGTAAACCAACTGGTCATTTCGAAATTACTGGATAAGCTGGGCGTACAAACTGAGTTAGTGAATAATGGGCAAGAAGCCATAAATGCCATAAAAGCGGCACATCACTCCTTTGATTTATTACTGATGGACTGTGAAATGCCCGTGCTAGATGGTTTTCGAGCCACAGAATCCATCAGAGAGTGGGAACTAGCAAACAACCTCGAACGCTTACCTATTGTTGCACTCACTTCTCATGTCATGCAGGAACATCGCGATAAAGCGCTCCAAAGCGGCATGGATGACTATTTAAGTAAACCCGTGGATTTTATGGAACTGCAAGAGAAAATCCACAGGGCATTAACTAACCCTAAGACGGAGCTATCACAACAGGCTCCAGAGTCGGGTCGGTAGCTGAACCCAGTAACCCAAGCTCATACATTTTTGGTTAATGTTCCTGCTCTATAGTCTGCCAAGGCTTGTTCAATTTCAGCGCGGGTATTCATCACAAAGGGACCGTATTGCACCACCGGTTCTTTTAATGGTTTGCCGGCAACAATGATGGCTCTTAGAGGCTCTGCACCCACCGATTCCAAAGCCACATAATCACCATCCGTTAATATCCCGGCACTGCGCACAGGCAAGGATTTATTCCCCAGCTGTGCCGCACCTTCATAAACATAGACAAAGGCATTATGCCCTTCCGGTACGGGAACTTCCTGCACCTGCCCCACAGGTAGACTAAGGTCTAAGAACAACGGATCTGTGGCCATGGTGGCAGGGACTTGATTGATTGGGCCTGCCCAAGTCTCGCCGTTTAAGGTCACTCGCCCAGCAATTACTTTCAGCAACCCGCCTTCTTCCAATTCAACCACCGGGATCTCAGCTGCTGGAATATCCTGATAAGCGGCGGCTTTCATTTTTTCTTTCGCGGGTAAATTAATCCATAACTGAAAACCACGCATACGGCCACTTTCCTGTTGCGGCATTTCAGAATGAATAATTCCACTGGCTGCGGTCATCCATTGCACGCCTCCACTCTTCAGTTCGCCGACATTGCCTAAGTGATCCTGATGGCGCATATGCCCATCGATCATATAGGTCACCGTTTCAAAACCGCGATGCGGGTGCGCAGGAAAACCGGCAATGTAATCGTCGGGATTCTCGGTGCCGAATTCGTCCAACATTAAAAATGGATCCAGGCGTAGCCCTTCATTGCCACCAATACTACGAAACAATACAACCCCGGCACCATCGCTGGTTTTCATTCCGGCTATGTTCTGGCGTAAAGTTCTTGCACGTAAAGTCATACTTGCCTCCTTCGATCAGGTGATCTTACTGATTCAATGATCCTACTGAGATGAAGCATAACTTTCTTTTTAATCGATATATAATGGTATTTTTAGATAGTATTAATCGATTTTTTAGGTGCTTTTGGATTCTGTAGCCACCTCGGCCGCCAGCCTGTTGCCACCCATACCCCAGAAAATACCAGCAATAAACCCGCATACTGCTCATGAGTGGGCCATTCACCCAAGGCTAAGTTCACCAGCAAGGTGGCAACCGGCACCAGGTTAAAGGCGATAGCCGCAGTATCAGGACCTAACTTCTGAACGCCACGTAACCAGAAAATATATGCCAGCACTGTGCCGCACAAGGCCATGTAAGTAAGCACTAACGTAACATGAGTTGACTGCTGAGCAACAATGGCGAATATGTTTTCCTGGCTGATCGCAAGTGCCACTAACAGCACAGTACCGGCGCCAATCGTCCAGCGGGCTTGCTGCATAAAGGGTATGTGGGATACATGCAGCTTCAGTAACACCGTATATAAGCTCCAAATAACACAGGCCAGCAGCATCCAAAGGTCTCCCTGCGCCAGATGAACCACACTCAATTGGCCACTGGTAATCACTAACGCCACTCCACTAAAGGCAATACCTATCCCTAACAGGCGCCTGGCTGATAACGGAGTGCCTAAGAAAATCGCAGACAACAGTGAGGTCAACAGCGGCGATAGCGCCATTATGAGAGCGGCATTCAAGGCTGAAGTACTGGCTAAAGCGGCGAAAAATGCATAGTTAAATCCAAACACGCCAAAGAGACCCAGGCCTAACAAAATGGCCATGTCGCGAGTGGTTAATTGCGATTCTGCACTGCACCGCCACAACCGGAGGCTGATTAAAACCACAATGGCAATAATGTAACGCTCGCCTGCCGCCATAGCAGGGGACAGCTGACCGGCGATAGCATGGCCAGCATTAAAGTTTGCGCCCCAAAAAAAGGTAGCGGCAATAACCATTAACCAGACGTGGGTGTTATTTGATTTCATCTTGAACTCTCTCACTGGCAGTGGTAAAAGCTTACTCATTTCATTTATGAAACTAAATAGCCATTAATGGAGATATAGATTCCAAATATGAAACAAAGACACTCACTGGATGATTTACTGCTATTCCATGCAGTGGCCCAGCACCGCAGCTTGCGAGCTGCCGCCGCTGGCACTGGCATACCCATTGCCACTTTAAGCCGCCGCCTGCAGAATCTTGAACGGAGCCTGGGTTGTCGGCTGTTGGAGCGTAGCGCTCACCATTTTGCGCTGACGGAAATCGGTCATGATTATTTCAACGCTTGCGGCCCCTTGCTTGAAGAGCTTAATTCAGTAACGGAGCATTTAGAGGAATCACGCATTGGGTTGCACGGTACTTTGCGCATCACTGCTCCGGTAAACTTAACCCAGCAATGGCTGGGGCCGTGCTTCTTTGATTTTATGCGGCGCTTTCCCAGCATTCACCTTCAACTGCAAATTTCCAATCACAATGAAAATCTGGTGGAGCAACAATTGGACGCCGCTATCCGCGTGGGCACGTCTCACAACACCCTGCAGTGGATAGCAAGACCTATCGCCTCCACCAAGTTAATTCTGTGCGCGGCTACACACTATTTACAACAAGCACAGCCAATACTTCACCCAGTGGATCTGAGTGCTCATCAACTACTTGTAGTAAACCCAATCAACGAATGGAATCTGAATCATCAAATCAGTAATGAGAATTATACATTCCGGCCTCAACCCTACTTTCAAAGCAACGAAATCCAAATCGCTTTAAATGCAGCATCCCAAGGCTTCGGAGTCACGCTACTACCGGATTATTATCTGCCAGTGGACCCGGCGGCAGAGCAGCCTTTACAGAGAGTGTTACCCGAATGGTGTGGGCAATCCCGCCCGATTTATTTGCTCTATCGTGACAAACACACCATGTCGGCTCGTCTTAGACTTTTTGTCGATCATGTTGTTGAATGGATGGAACGCCGCAACCCATAGCAAGTTTTGGCTTATTATGATTTATAGCCATAGGATTCAATAATAGATCTTGCCTTCGATTCTTTGACAAAATCCAGCAAGGCCTTCGCGGCTGCATTGCTTTTACCTTTCTGCAACAACACCGCATCTTGCCGAATCGGCTGATACAATTGACTGGGCACTATCCAATAAGAGCCCTGATTTATAACACCCTTCACCATCACCTGCGACAACGCCACAAAACCTAAATCAGCATTGCCACTGGCAATAAATTGAAAGGTTTGACTGATATTTTCTCCCTGCACCCACTGCGCCCGAGTCGCTTTATGCAACCCCAATTGGTCAAGGACTTCAACTGCCGCTGCACCATAGGGTGCCAACCTGGGATTGGCTAGGGCCAATTTATTAAAATTTCCTTGCTTCAATACGCTTGCTTTAGCATCGATTAGATCCGCCTTTAATGACCATAAAACCAGGCCGCCTTTGGCGTAGGTAAACCGGCTCTCAGGGACTATCAGACCCGCATCCTCTAGAGCTTTTGGTTTTGCCTGATCTGCAGAAAAAAACACATGGAATGGTGCACCGTTTTGAATTTGAGCAAAAAACTTTCCTGAGGAACCAAAGGCCAGGGTTACTGTATGCCCAGTTTCTTGCTCAAACTGAACGGCAATTTCATTCATAGCGGCCGTAAAGTTCGAAGCAGCCGCAACCAATACTTGCTCGGCCTGTAGAGGGAAGGAAACTAAACCAGAACTAAAAAACGATAGGCAGACAACTAACCACTTCAGCATCGTATTTCACCACAGCTAACCACGATTAACACTTGGGGGCGTCCAGCTATACTGCTTTATACACGGATAACTCGCAAGGTTTTTATGCCTGACCCACCCTGTAAACCCGATAACAAAGGGCCAGAAGAAGGCAAATGGTCGCCGGTATCGCCATAGTCATAAACTGAAAACGACTGAATAGTAAAGCTCCTACAGACCCGCCGATGACAAAACCCAGAATGATCAGCAGAAACAAAATGGCTTTCCGCTTATCGAATTTATCTCCTCGAAGTAGCTCACCAAACATAATGCCCAAGTCGGTGAAAATTCCGGTCATATGGGTGGTTCGAATGATAGCGCCACTATAGGTAGTCACCAGTGCATTTTGTACGCCACAGGCCGCTGAAGCCGCGAAGTGGCCGGCGACCCAGCCCTCTCTGAGTAAGAAAATAGCGCTTATCAGCAGGCAAGCCTCGATCAACAAAAGGGAATCATAATGACGACCGAGCTGTAAACTACCACCGGATAACATAAACCCAGACACCGCCGCGCCTAAAACAAAACTTAGCAGCACACCCAGTAAATGCAGCACGGCGATTAGATTCATTTGTACAATTTCAGCCCCCAGAAGGGTAACCGTGCCGGACAAATGTGAAATCGCCTGATGACTGAAGCCCAAGAGGCCCACAGCATTCACACACCCAGCTGTAAACGCCAGGATAAAAGCACCATACTCAACCCAACGGGGTAAGCGGGCAATCAATTAAAGAGGCCTTTTAAACTTTTTTCGGGCTTGAACCACTTTTTTACGGGTCACACAGTCTTCCACATGGTCATTCACCAACCCCATAGCCTGCATAAAAGCGTATATCGTAGTTGGACCCACAAACTTCCAGCCCAGCTTTTTGAGTGCTTTTGACAAGGCGATGGATTCCGGTGAAGTGGATACAGTTTGCGGATCGGCCAGACTTTTCTGTTCCGGCTCATAACGCCACAAGTATGCCGCCAGGGACCCCTCTTGCGCTACCATTTCCTGGGCTCTTTTAGCGTTGTTGATCACGGCTTCTATTTTTCCCCGATGGCGCACAATACCGGCATCCTTCAATAGGCGTGTTACATCACGCTCAGTGAATTTAGCTACTTTGTTAAAATCAAAATGCTGGAAAGCCATCCGAAAATTTTCTCGCTTTGCCAATATCGTACGCCAGCTCAATCCCGACTGAAAACTTTCCAAGCAGAGCTTTTCAAACAGCCGTTGATCATCCACTACGGGGTATCCCCATTCACTATCGTGATACTCAAAAAACTCAGGCGCTGCGCTACACCAAAAACAACGAGGCTTCCCGTCTGGACCCAATACCGTTGCGCTCATACTTTATTCCTGTTTGCCATTACACTAATGTAGTAGAAATTCTAATCGTGGATCTACTTTTCTCACATTAATTTCGTATACTTCCGGCGTTACAACTTGTTCAGCCACAAACGGATCATCTTGCAATCGAGCGTTGAACTCTGCCTCAGTCAAACCCTGAGCCACAATAGCGCCGCCGGCATTGGGTTGCAAACTACCCACCAGCACAAACACACCATCATCGAATCCCTGCTGAATCCAGGCATTGTGAGCCTGCATAAGTTGACTCGCAAGTTCTTTGTTTTTTGAAAACCTTAACATAGCCACAAACACAAACGACTCCTCCCAATTACTCATCTGTTATTGAATCTAGCCACTCACACAATTGCTTAACTTCTTGCTGAAGGTATTTTTCATCTTTAAACGCGTTGACTAAGGTCGCCACGCCTTGACTGCGACCCAAAACATGCATGGCCAGGGCATCAGCGTTTGACTTATGCCCCAACAAACTAAACTGAGTACGCAGCCAACATCTGAATAGGGTAAAGATCTCATTGGCTTCCTTTTGTGCAACATGATTAAGTTTAGCCAACTCGGAACTTAGGGTTCCAACAGGGCAGCCAAATTGCTTTATCTTTACTCTGTTCGTTACCAATATCAGAATAAAACAGCGGATTCGGTCTTTAGGCGATTCCCCTTTCTGCTCCCATTCCGCCAATATCCTCGCTGTATTAGCCAAACGTAATTGAATTACGGCCGCAAGAATTTCATCTTTGGTTTTAAAGTGATAATAAAAATTACCCCGTGAGATTTGCACTTGATTGGCTATATCGGAAAAGGACGTATGCTCAAATCCATGCTCATAGAACAATTGATTTGCGGCCTCAACGATATGGTCTCTGGTGGTACGTTTGTTTATCATCAATCTCTCTAGGATGATTGTCCTAACAGAAAGACTAAAACAAGCCAAAAGGACTGTCAACTATTCGATCAGTATTGATTTTTATTAGGGAGGGAGTCGATAGGCAATCTCACAACACAGAAGCTGTAAGAATGCCTATCTCAGATACGATATACGCAAGAAATGATTACGAGTTTATCTAAGGTTTAATTCCATTGATCACAATTATCACGGGCTTGCACAACGCCAGGGTAGGCACTGACATCAGCATCACACAAAAACTGATCATAACGAGTATCGTTATACATAAAGCGCTTGAACCAAGCTACACCCAATTTACCTAATTGCTTCTTGTGTGAGCTGCCCTTGTTAGCACAAAAGTGATTACCATTTGCAAACACAGCAAACTGCTTTGGCGTGGTTTCAGGAATATTATTGTAGAAAGGACTCGCATGCTGACCTACCGGAGCGATGATATCCCCCTGACAAGCAATAATCAGACTAGGTGTTGTTATAGTGGAAAATGTACTGGCAGAAGAATACCAGGGAGCAAAAGGCATTATAGCCTTGAGATCTCTCATCTTTGCCAACTTTAATGCTCCGCCGCCACCCATTGACCAACCGGCTGCACCAATCTTACCGGTATCCACTCGTTGATAGATTTCACTAGAAGGGTCTTCGCTTAAACCAATCACATAATCGATAACCTTATCGTATTGATTCGCTCGCGCATCGGGCTGATCCGTTACAGCATTAAAATTAATATTAACCACAATAAACCCATGAGAGGACAAACGCGGCCCCCACCAGCGAGAAGATTGTTCATCTGTATACAGATAACCAGGGCCAACAACAATCAAACCGAGCTTGCCCGCAGTATTGGCCGGATAATGAATTCGTCCAGAACCAAATCCGGGTACCGAGCCAGGAATATCAATAAATGAAACCTCATAGGGTCCACGAATGGCTTCCATGGATTCCACCGTTGGATCAGGCCCTACCGTACAATCGCTAGTACAAGTTACTGGTGGATTGGTATTCCCACCGTTATTACCGCCCGGTGTAAACGCATGAGCCGCCTGCGTTGCCAGCGTTGCACTTAACAAGAATGCGAGTGCTGACTTGGAAAATATATTGGAATTTCTGTACAACTGACTGTTCTTCTTTTGATTATGCATGTGCACCCCACTTGGTTTATAGCTTTATAATTTTTATATTTAGAATATGTAGCAAGCCTATATTACAGGCAAGTATGTCAATTTATACAGAAGTAAATATTACGTTTTGCAACTATTGTAACACTTAAAAATGTTGTTGGAATTCCACGAGTTCTTGCAGGCCATGGTACCTGCATTGATTGTTCTTATTTGATTTAAAGGTGTCACACAACGGCTAAACGAGTTCTTGCACTGCCAACAAGGCAATGTCACTCATGAAAAACCTGAAAGAAATTGCCCTCAGAGCAAAAATCTGACTTTTAAAAGCAGCTAATCCCTTTGATATTCCCGCACAATCCAAGCGATCACGATAGCTGTATAAATGCGAATATACAATTCCCCGCCATTTTTCTAGCATACTTAAAAATCAAAAATATGAGGCGATCATGAAACATCAACCACACCTAATGATGAAACTTAGAAATCGAGCGGCAGCGTTCTTGTTTGCTGTTGTGTTAATGACAGCCAGCCTTAATGCATTGTCACGTCCAGCTCATAAGGACATTCAGTTAGTGTATGGAGTTTCTATCACCTTGGAGACGGTATATACCAGGGATATTGAAACGGTTTTTGGTCAAATTTCTCCCGAAGACATTTTACCAAAGGTATTAACCGGATTTGGCCCTATACCTGCCGTAGTCGGAACTACCGGTCACGAAGGCACCTGGGGTGAACCTGGTGCATTTCGCATTGTATTGCTGGCCGATGGCAGCACGACTAAGGAACAGTTAATCCAGTTTAAGCAACCGGAATACTTCTCATACGATGTTTGGGACTTTAATAATCCAATCATAAAAACGCTAGCGGATCGAGGCGCAAAGGGAGAATGGCGCTTTACCACTGTTGAAGGTGGCACAAAGGTTCAATGGACCTATACATTTTATACCAGCAACCCCCTATCAAAGGCTGCTTTATACTTAATGGTAGATTTATTCTGGCGGGGTTATATGCAAGTATGTTTGGAAAATTTTCATGAAATAATTGAATAGCCAGAGGCTATGTAACATAGCCTGATACACACTTCAAACTCCATGCTAAGTGGTCTTCATCAGTCTAGCGGTATGGCGAACACACCAGATTTCTTAACACGGTAAGCGACCAAGAAACGCAATTCTTCTTCATTACTCGCATTCCTAAAAACTAGATGTTTCTTGTTAGCAGGATCAGTATATGAATCTCCTGAATTGTAAGTGGTGAGGTTTTCACCTTCGTATTGTGACTCTGCGGTACCTGAAACAATATAGTTAAGGCCAACTACAGGATGTAGATGTGAGCGCCCTGGATGTCCTGGTGGATAAATTACCATCATTAATCGTATTTCCTCATCTGTTCCAGGAATAGCCGTTCTCTCAAGGATAGTACGTGTGATCTTATCTACTGAATTTGAATTGCTTATTTTTTCTGACTCAGCATTTGCCATCGGCATGGTAAGCACCAATACCGCAAATAGAATTGGAGCAGCTACTTTATAAACATATTTCATTCTAGATATAATCCTTTATTCATAGTGCCGCTTATCAGGAACGCCGGATCTCGGTATATTTCCCGGATCATTCGTTATTCACAAAAAGTGGACGCAGCGGTTTGTAAATTAAACGGTATGCTAACGCTAAAAATCACTGGAGCTTTAACGTCCACGCGGATTGAATTATTAGCAATAAACGCGCATCTATTTAAATTAGCACCCATTAAAAGATCCAAATATTAGACTTAAAACCTGATACCAACCTCACTTTTTATTTAGTCTATCTGATATTTTTAGAATGCCAGCCTTAGCACAAGCCTCATCTTTATCACCACCCGGGGCGCCACTGACACCAATGACCGCAAATATTTCTTCATTTACTTTAATTGCAACGGCACCCGGCAATGGAGTGATATTGGGTACCGTGAGAAGCGCCTCGTAAAAAATTGGGTTTTTACTAGCCCAAGCTGCAACTTGAGTACTTGTGTCGAGTTTATAATTAGGACCAAATGTGACAACTGTAAAAGCTTTCCGGTAAGCAAGGTCACTAGTGTGCGGAGTGCTCCTGTCTCCTTTTAATTGGACTATGGCCTGGCCATACACGTCCACGACTGCCACGGAAACGTTATATCCAGAAGCTTCGCAGGCCCTAACCGTTTCACTAGCTGCCTCAATTGCTAAGTTTAGGGGAATCCCTGCCGCGTAAGCTTTGTTTTGCAATAAGAAGTAGACGAGTGAAGTGAATATAAGCTTTTTGGACTTTATCATAATTTTTCATATATTTTAGTGAATGGCACATTTCGACAATAGATTAATGCTGTAGGTTCCACAGACTTAATGCCGTGATGTTACCCACAACAAGTAGACACAGCCGATTATTTATATTAGACGACACGTCAACCCCTAGCGTCACGGGAGTTTGGTACTCTTTATTTAGACGACGCCGGTAGTTTAGCTGGGGTTGCGGTGTCATGTGAATCAGATGGTACCCTTGGTTTTGGTGGTTCCGGTACCTTATCTATTCCAACTAAGCCGCAATCAACTTCATTTTCTGGCGGCCCATCCGTCGGCTTCGACCTTGGTCTTAGTGGTGTTGCCACTTGGGTTTGATTTACAAAGGTATACACCTTTTCTGAAGCTCCAGCACATTTGCCTATTGAGGGCGTATAAAGAAGAATGACATTAATTATTCCAGCACTTGTTGCAGTTGTTTTCGCTTGTTGACTACTTCAACCCTTAAACGCTCTGCTCCGTTTTTCCGCTGCGGCTGATCGTTAGCCGCCGCTAAACGCACCGATCACGTACAAGGTTTCAGGACTTTAAGTTTGCCTAAGCGAGATAATTGACTGTTGAACAAAGCTAGCTCTGTACGAGGTGGTAAGTCGGTTGGCAGAACAACATCCCAAACCAGCCCTAAATTTCGCAGTGCGTTCAGGGCCCACCAACCCGGATCAGCTTGAGATTCATAGATTCCAAGAA
This sequence comes from uncultured Ketobacter sp., assembly GCA_963922875.1. Taxonomy (GTDB): domain Bacteria; phylum Pseudomonadota; class Gammaproteobacteria; order Pseudomonadales; family Ketobacteraceae; genus Ketobacter. The sequence goes on from CAWUJH010000001.1 coordinate 46,593, forward strand.
CAGCGGAACCTGGGAATGCGTGATGATTATTGTGCCAAGATTCACCCATCGTTAGTATCGCAGCGAAAGGTACATTATGTCCCTGAACTGCAGCACCCGAAACATGCCAGTTTCGATGACCTTGATTATGCGCGAAGTAACCCACTAACCAGTGTCCTGTAACAGATATGGTTACACGCCAATTCATACAGCTACGATAAAACGTTGCAATGTTAACAGTAGATTTATGATGCTCAGTGGTTTAGCCAGATTACCATTCATGCCCGCCTGCTCAGCCATTTGCTGATGCTCAGGAAGCACATGAGCGGTCAACGCCACTACTGGCATTGCAGGCAAATTCTGCTTCTGTTCATAAGCTCGTAATGCTCGAGTCGTTGCAAAACCATCAAGCACGGGCATTTCACAATCCATAAACACCAAAAAAATACTGGAATGCTTTGTAGTTAAAAATTCAAGTGCCTGCTGTCCATTCTCAGCCAGCCAATAGTTCAGCCCTAGCTTTTTAAGCATACCACCAACCACCAGCTGGTTGACTGCATTATCCTCCACCACCAAAAGACTTTGCCCGGTTTGCTGGATATAATTTACCACCTGTTGCTGTAACTCAAACTCATCGGCAACAATTTGTGGATCTGCGTCCAGGCACTCGGTAATCGTGCCCGGCTGACAGCGAATGGTAAAAGAAAACTGGCTACCTTTACCGACCTGACTGGTGACATGGATATCTCCCCCCATTAATTTAACTAAACTGTAGGAGATACTGAGTCCTAAACCAGTACCACCAAATTGACGATTAATGGAAGAGTCTGCCTGGGTAAAAGGTTGAAATAATTTCTTTAACGCAGCGTCTTCAATTCCTATGCCGGTATCTAGGATTTCAAAGTTAACCACTATATCATCGTTGTCTGGCGCTGCTTTTACTGCTTCAAGGGATACCCGCAATTCGATCGATCCTTGTTGGGTAAATTTGAAGGCATTACCCAATAAATTCAGCAATACCTGGCGAAGTCGAGTAGGATCGCAGCGCAAACAACAAGGAACATCTTCACTAAGACTATAGCTCAATGAAATCTTACTCTGATCCGCTAACACCCTAAAAATATCGACACATTCCAAACACAGCTGATTAATATCAGTATCAATGGCTTCCAGTTCTAACTTTCCTAAGGCGACCTTTGAATAGTCGAGAATGTCATCAATAATGTTTAGCAGTGATTTTCCGGAACTAAGCAGCACCGATAAAAACCGACGATGCTCTGGGGATAATGGCGCATCTTTTAACAGCTCGGCCATTCCAAGCATGCCATTCATGGGAGTTCTGATTTCGTGGCTCATTATAGCCAGAAACTCACTTTTAGCTCTGCTCTCCGCACGACTTTCTATGAGCTTTTGTTGGGCTTCTAGCTCCTCCAGCTGTGTTTTATATTCCAACTGCAAATATCGTTCTTGCTCCTTGCGAGCCAGTTTTTCGTTATTCAGCGCCAACTGTTGCGCGTGATACTTTTGCCGCCGCTCCTGATTAATTCTGTCACCCAAGGCAAACGATAAAAATATGATTTCTATGGTTGAAGTTAACTGGATAGCATATTCTGTAAATGAGTCTCGAGGCAAAACACCGAATTTGTTCAAGGAAAAGATTATACCGCCAAACCATAAGAAGCCCGATGCCATCACATAATAGCGCGCGGTTCTTACACCCTTGAGTAGCATATAGATACCGATCACCATGGCTAGCAATGCGGCCATCATTGCCAGCACTACATCAACTTGGATTATCACATGATACGGAACTAATGGCAGCGCAATAATCAACCCTATATAGGCAAAGCTTATGGACTTCATAATCCGATACGCTAACGGGCTATTTTTGTCCAAATATAACAGTGAATTCAGGAACGCAGCCGAAGCACCGACGAACACGGATAAACAAAATGGCGTAATCCAGCGATTAACAGACGGATTATTTGGCCATAAATACTGATACCCCAATCCATTAATGGAAGCCATTATGCCAGCTACTCCCAGCACACTGATGGCGTAGTACACATAAGCCCTGTGCCGTACTGAAATAAAAATAAAAATATTGTAGATAGACATCACTAGCACTGCGCCAAAATACAAGCCCTGCGCTACAAGATAGGACTGCTGATTCTCATAAAATGGTTCTTCCTGCCATAAAATCAAGGGCACCTGAACGGAACTTTCTGTTTCCACTTTCACCAATAAAGTCACCGTATCGTTAACGGGTAGCTTTAGAGGCACAACAAAATTGCGATGCAATATAGGTCTGGCAGAAAATGGCTGCTGATCGCCCAGCTCATACTGTTGCATTAGCGCGCCATTTGCACTCACTAGATAGACAGAAAGTTGATCAAGCACCGGATAGGCTATTTCCAGCAGAGCATGGTATTCAATTATTTGGGTATTCTGAATTTGGACCCTGAACCAATGAATTGAAGAATCAAACCCTAATGACGGTGTCGCTTGCTGGAGTGACTGCCATTGTTCATCAGGCAATGTCGCAATATCCTGCCAATTTAGCGACCTACTATCAGAGCGATAATAGTCACTAACAAGCCCCAGTTCCAAGCGCCCAAAATCCGGGTTTAAATGAACCACCGCAGCATGGACGTTAGCAGCGCTCAGCAAAAGCATAAGAAAAATTAACAAAGCCCGGTAATCCGGCACGCTAATGCGACGAATAACTCTAGCGGTCATGTTCGCTGTAACCATTTAAACCTATGAATAAGAGCTTAATTTGACTTATCCTCACTATAGCCTTTTCTTGGCCTGTTCTTTCCATAACCGCAACAGCTTTACCACTGCATGCACTTCAACAAGCCTTTAATTTTTCTTTATGCCGTGCGTTTGCTAACCCAGTTCAACACAATAACGGTCAACGCCGGTAGCATTGTTAACGTCACCAATGCCGCACCAATAATCCCAAACATTACAATGGCACCCACTCCGCGATACAATTCAGTCCCCGCGCCTGGAATCAGCACTAACGGTGCCAATCCACAGATCGTTGTCATAGTAGACATGGCAATAGGCCGTAACCGAGCATCCACTGCCTCTTTCACTGCGTCGATTGCATTCAACCCTTGTTCTTTCACATTACTGACGGCGCGATGAACAATGAGTATGGGATTGTTGACGACGGTTCCCATCAAAATCAGGAAACCCAACATTGAAATCATATCAAACGGCTGCACAATAGCGGCTGCCCCAACCTTGGGTAACAAGCCACCCACCGCATTCAACAACCATAGACCCACCAGTCCACCGGCAATCCCTAAGGGTATTGAGGTCATGATTAACAAAGGGTAGCCCCAATGATTGAAGATGGCCACCAGCAATAAATAGATGATTAGCAGCGCTACCAGATAATTACTGGTCAGCGCTGACCGCGTTGCATCAAGCTGATCAGCTGCTCCAGAAATATTGACATTAACATCCGTGGGAATCCCACCTTGTTGACGCAAATAATCTACTACCTCTGACCGCACTCGAGCAACACCCGCCTCAAGCGGGACATCTCGCGGCGGAATAATGTTCAAGGTCACGGTTCGACTTGCATTAACACGACGCACGCTGTTGGTATCCACAGTTTCCACTAATTTAGCCATCGCACCTAATGGCAGCACGACTCCGGATGGGGTATACACCGGTCGTTCCGCCAAGTTATCCAAAGTGGCTTTTTGCCCAACATCGCTGTAAAGGTAAATATCCAATTTATCGTCATTGAGAAAAAATTCGTCCACGTAGCTGCCGTCAGTCAGGGCCGACACCATAAAGCCAATACTATCTGCACTCAGTCCAAGTTCCGCAGCACGGTCCCAATCAGGTCTAATTTCCACCATCGGTTGCGCCAAGGTCAAAGATGATGGATTCGATTGAATTCGCGGGTTATCGAATACTTCACCAGCGCGCCGATACGCGGCTAAGGCAACCTGATAGATTTCCGCTAACCGAGGCCCGGAGATATCCAGATTTATACTGCGCGTACCGCCATCATTACTGGTAATAATCGAGCCTCTGGCTGCAAATGCACGCATTCCTGGATACTCTCTGTACTTGGCGGTCAGAGCGTCCATCAGAGCTTCTATGTCAGCGGCATCCACCGGCTCCGCAATGATGCGCAAGCCACCAGCAGAAACCCGCATATTAATATACTTCAGTGCCGGAATCGGTGCTTCACCCGCTTGAAATTGCGCAGGATTCGCGCCGACAAAGGGTAGGAAATAAGCTTCAACTTCTTTACCTATGGCTTCCATGGTAGGCAGATTATATCCAGGAGGCGCGTTCATACTGGCAAAAACTTTCGGCTCTTCCCCTTCAGGCAGATACTCGGCTGGCGGCGTGAGTTTGAGGATAATGGCAGCGCTGATCAGTACCGTGAGCAGGATACAAGCAACCCGGCGGTGCGCCTGGTTCAGCACCCAGTGAACGGAATTAACGGTCCAATCTCGAAATGAAATTATTTTTGAGCCCGAGGACTTGGCCTTAAAACGAAAGTCTAAGCGGGCGGCGGCTGTTGGTAATACAGTAATAGCCACCAGCATTGACGCCAATATCGCGGCGGATATAGCAATCGCAATATCGGAATACAACTGACCCGCTTCCTGCTGCACAAATGCGACCGGCAGGAACACCAGAATCGTCGTCATCGTTGATGCAAAAACAGCAGGCCACACTTGGCGTACACCTTCCACGGCTGCATCAAAACCTGATCGTCCTTTGCGGCGTTCAAAGGCAATACTTTCAAGCACGACAATGCTGTTATCCAAGGTCATCCCGATGGCAAATGCAATACCGGCAAGGGAGATAACATTCACAGTGCGTCCAGCAATTAACAGTCCTAGAAAGGCAACAATAATACACACCGGGATACCCAACACACCGGCGAGCGTCGCCCGTAACGAACGCAAGAACAAATACATAATCAAGGTAGCAAACAAGGCTCCGAGCATCAGGTTTTGCCAGACATTGGCGATAGATTCTTCGACATAACGTACATCGTCAGCAATCAATTCCAACTTCAACCCTATGGGTTCAAGCACTTCTCGGTTCAATGCTTCCGCTTCTGCTAACATGCCACGCTTAATATCGATTACGTTGGAGCCGGATTCGCGACGTACCGTTAGAAATATATTGGGTTGACCGTTATAGGAAGTTACATCCCGCTTTTCAAAATGGTCTAGCTTTACCTTTGCTACATCCGCTAAGCGAATCACCGTATCGCCTCGACGCGCAACGATAAGATTTTCCACGGCGGCGATATCCTCGAAGCGGCCGACTGTACGCAATAAAAATTGACGCTTGCCGGATTCAATTTCACCACCAGATCTATCTCGATTCCGACTTCGAATAGCATCACGAATATCCAGCATAGACAGGTTACGCTGCGCCAAGCGCGCGGGATCCACCAGTATTTGAATTTGCCGTTCTGCGCCACCACGAACATCCACCTCAGAAACACCCGTTACACGAGCCAGCCTTGGCTTTATGTTGTCTTCGATGTAGTCCAACATAAGATCAAGTTCCAACTTACGCGGATTACCTTCGAGGGGAGTGATGCTAAAAAACATAAAGGAATTACTGGAAAATGAACTGGCATAGATCCGCGGTTCATCGACGTTTTCTGGATAGGAAGGCACTTGACTGATGGCATTATTGACTCGAATAAGCATTTCCGTTGTGTCTGTACCAAATGGAAATTCCAGTTCAATTTCGGCTCGACCACTTTCAGCGGTGGCTATTATGCGCGATAAATTAGGCAGATTGCGCAAATACTCCTCCTGCTCAATGAGAATTTCTTTTTCAACATCTTGTGGTGTTGCACCCGGCCAACTGGTGCGCACGCTGATAACCCGAACATCAAGGTCTGGAATCATTTGCACCGGAATACGCAACGCCGCTAGTACCCCAAGCACACTCACAATCAATACAATGATCGTCATCAAAGTACCGCGTTGAATCATCTTATCAATCATGAGCGAAATACACCTTTTGGCCACGCTGTAAGGATTCGTTGCCTTGAACCACGACTTGATCACCGTGGTTCAGCCCTTCTTTGATTTCGATTAAGCCATCGTAGGTAAAACCCGTAACCACTGAATTTTCAATAACGCTGTAGCCATCAGCGTCTTTTTCAAGTGTCCACACCACCACTCGACCATCCGGCATTCGCAATGTCGCATCCCGTGGTACCACAACACCCTGCCGACCTGTAGGCACTTTCATTTGTGCGGTTACTGACAGGCCCGGTATTATTTTACGATCAGTATTGTGGATGGGAACTCTGAGCAAAAACGTGCGGGCAGCGGGATCGGACACTGGAACGATAGTGCCAACAGTGGCTTGATGAGTGTTTTCCGGGTCGGCGTTGAGTGTATAGGTGATGATGGCGTCTGAACCAATCTTCGCCAAATAATCTTCCGCCACTTTGAAATCGATGCGCAGGTTATCCAATCCCACCAGCTCCAGCACACCTTGACCAGGAACGACCCACTCACCCAGCTCGGTTAATTTGGCACTAACGACACCGGCAAAAGGTGCCACCAGTCGATGACGTTCAGTTAACGCCTGCTGGTAACCGAGATCGGCTTGCGCTTGCGCCAGTGCTGCTTGGTCTTCAGATACTTCGGCTTCTAAATCACGAACCGTGGATTCAGCGATATTTTTCTTGAGTGCTTTGACTTCTTGCAGCCGCCGTTGGGAATCTCGCCATGCATTAGCCAATTGATCCACTTTTGCCATCGCACTTTTTGTCTGCAGTTCGGCCAAGTCTGCGTCCAACGTGAGCAAAAGTTCGCCTTGTTCAATGCGACTGCCCGCTTCCACCTGCAGTGATTCCACCAATCCACCCACAGAAACAGACAATCTAGCCACTTGTGCCGATGTCACGGTGCCAGTTAACGGTACACGCTGAAAGATATCTTGCTTTAGTGCTTTTTCAACTTTAACCGGTGCACCCAGCTCCTCCTCTGCGAAGGAAAAACCACATATAAAAGACGTGAATAGCAATAAACAAAAATTCTTCATCATAATGAACCACTGGCTAGCAGAAGGATTAAAAACCAACCGCACCAGTATACGCACATTACAAACGACAGAAAAAGGGCGGCGTAATGAAGCCGCTCGCCCTGGTCACACAATATTCTACCTTTTAATTTTTATTCCTTGGTAAATAGTGAGGAATGCGACAACCAAGGGTCTCAATGCTATCGGTTGCACTAAACGCCTGGCCGCCAAAGGTTTGCCCCCGTAGCGTTGCAGTATTATCTCCGCATGCAAATCCCGCGTCGGCAATATTGAAGCGTAATAATAAATCCGCAATACCATCGCCATTAATATCTCTGGTTTTGCGTTGCTCAGCCGAGGTCTGCGCAGGACCAAAAGTTACGCTGGAAATATTTACCTGCGCAACCGGATCGAACAATGATTTCGGTTTCGCATCCGACAACACCGCCACCCAAATCCCAGCTTTGCTGGACGGTACCAGGATGTTGGACTTGGCTCCAGGCGTGACACTAATAGCGACGTTAAATGCTGGATTCAACGACTCAATGGCACCTATATCACAAGCTCCGCCTTGGGGACGTAGTACACCTAACTGGTCGATAGTAGGCGGTGGACAAGCACCTGCTGCGTCGATAGCTTGGCTTCCTGCCAAAAGAGGATAATGTCCGTTGCCTGCTGTTCCATCGTCGCTGAACACATCCAGTCCAGGATCGCCGGTTAAATCACTAAGTTGCAGTGGGCCGCAGCCATTGGCATCACCGAATAGATTATGGCCCTGCGATGCCAGCGCGCCACCGAAGTTGCAATCCGGCTGCATGGCGGCATTATTACCCGCAATGATGGTATTGCTGATTTCATGAGGGCCACCGGGACCGTCGTAAGGGTCAAGTTCAATGGCGATTCCAGCCCCGTCGGCGATTAGGCCAGATTGACCGTTGTCGACTATGGTGCTGTTCACCACTCGCGTCGGTGCAGGCAGGCCAGAGCCGAAATCGATAACATGAAGTCCGCGGCCACTGTTCTGGGCGATAGTGGTGTTGACGATTTCCAGAACCCCGCCAGGACTGTCGATGGCATCACCCCCGCCCAGACCGCCGTGGATGACGCTGCCAGTCAGCAAAATAATCCCTTCGTAGTTGGCGATACCACTCCCTACGTTGTGCCCCGTATTGTTGGCAAAGGTTATTTGATCGAGCGTGATCTCGGCCAAGTTGTCGGCGAATAAACCACCGCCGATATTGGCAACGTTGTTGGTGATCAGGGTGTTGGTAATAGCTGTTTGGGTATAGGCCAGTGCCAAGCCGCCGCCCTGACCTGTGGCGGTATTATTGGTAATGGTGCTGTCTTCGATGGAGACGACGGAGACCTCATCAGCAAACTCGATGGGCTCGACGATGAAAACGCCGCCGCCATATTGTGCCGTGTTATCTTGTAGAATGACTTCCATTAGCGTGACCTCACCTTCCTCCACATAGATGCCACCCCCCTTCACGGCTTCATTATTGGCGATGGTTGTGTTGGTCACCTGCAATGTGGGCCGTAGGGCACCACTGTCTATATTCTCGAGAGTAATGCCACCGCCCGACCCCGGCACTGTGGCGCCATTGCCTGATATTTCACTGTCTTCGACACTGATAAGTAAATTGAATGCACCAGAAGGATTGTTGCGAAACAGCACACCGGTTTCACCATTGTTGGCAATCGTCCCATTCACAATCTGGATCCCGGCGCATTCACTGCACCGAACACCGTTGCCCGTATTGCCACTTATCTGGCTGTTAGTGACGGTGACGGTCTGCACGGAGGAACCATTGCCGGTGTTGGAGACGCCGGTTCCCTCATTACCGGTCACCTGGGAATCCATCACCACCACGGTGCCGTCACTACCCTTGATGCCATTTCCCAGCAAGTTATTCGACACCACTGAATTCTGCAATGTCGTCATTGTGAAAAAGCCACCGTTTACACCATCGCCAGTGTTGTTTGAAATATCGCTGTTGATGATGGTTAGAATCTTCTCTGCATCGCTCGGCCCGATACCGATTACGCCGCCTACCCCGGCGCTATTATTGGTGGCCACCACATTCGTAAGGGTCACTGTAACGGTTTCAAAGGCCACGCTGTCGCCCTCCACGAACAACGCCGCACCATTACCCGCAACATCTCCACCTGTTAAAGTGACATTCTCAAGGGCGATGGCACCGGGGCTGTCGATTTTATGGATGATGCGCTCACCTGCACACTGCATCTGGATAGTGGACCCAGCACCCAGCAGCGAAAGCGAGTTACCCTCTGTGTCGTCCAGATCTCCAGAGCCGTTGGCGTCTTCGCTCGGCCCACACAGATCAAGCACATAAGTGCTACCTGCTTGCAGCTGAATTTCGCTGTCTTGGCCATCGGTATTGGCGATATTAAACGCCTCTCGCAACGAGGTGTACGCATCGGCGATGACCAGATCTGAAGTTGTTGTAACAGGAATAATATTCTGGCCGTGAGCCAGCGATGTGAGCGCCGCCAGCAACGCTGTGACTAAAGCCCGTAAGGCTGTGAGATTAAAGTTCATTTCACTTTTCCTTTTGATGTGCGGATGAAAGCAACACACCTAAATTCAAGTGGAGTGTAGCAACGCGCAAGGTTATGCCGCTTATAGCGATCAACGAGAGAAAATGGTAACGACGGTTTAGCCCGTTGTATAGCTGCGAGGGGGTGGCTTTGTACCGCTATATTTTGTGAAATGCTCCCAATAATATTTCTCACCGCCACACAGAAAGTCAGGCAATTAAGAGGAACGACCAAGTGAATCTTGTATTAGTACGTCACATATAAGATCATTGAACAACCACATTAGATTTAAGTTTATTAAAGGGTTTCAGTTATTGGCCATAGAGTTCTCAGCCGCGGATTGGGTCGCCATCGGTTTAACCTTACGCTTAGCCAGTGTCGTAACACTGCTTTTGCTGGTTATCGGTACCCCCATTGCCTGGTGGTTAGCGCGAACGCAATCCTGGCTTAAAGGTCCAGTGGCGGCGGTAGTGGCGCTACCATTAATTCTGCCGCCCACGGTGTTGGGCTTTTATTTACTGCTGGCCATGGGCCCCAATGGCCCTATTGGCCAATTTACTCAGTGGCTTGGCCTGGGAACCCTGCCTTTTACTTTTTGGGGGTTAGTGGTGGCTTCCGTATTTTATTCCATGCCTTTTGTGGTTCAACCTATTCAAAATGCCATCGAAGCTTTAGGTAATCGTCCACTGGAAGTGGCGGCAACACTACGGGCCGGATCTCTGGATACATTTTTTCATGTGGTGGTTCCGTTGGCGAAACCCGGATTTGTCTCTGCGGCCATTCTTGGCTTCGCCCATACCGTGGGGGAATTTGGCGTTATTTTAATGATTGGCGGTAATATACCTGGTGAAACTCGGGTTATTTCAGTCCAAATTTATGATCATGTGGAAGCCTTGGAATACACACAAGCTCATTGGCTCTCAGGTGCCATGGTGCTGTTCTCCTTCGTGGTATTAGCGGCGTTATACATTTTTCAACAACAGAAAAATAAGCCATGAATCCAGAAACCATTAACGCTCAATTCCAATTAGCCCTGGCAGGCCGAGGAGAAACCTTTCAACTGGATGTGGATCTAACTCTGCCAGGTCAAGGGGTTACGGCGTTATTTGGTCAGTCAGGGTCTGGCAAAACGACCTTGTTGCGCTGTATGGCCGGGCTGCAGAAAGTTCGGAATGGCCAGCTCTGGGTTAAAGGCGAATGCTGGCAACAACCCAATTTCTTTTTGCCCACCCATAAACGGCCGCTAGGCTATGTGTTTCAGGAATCCAGTTTATTCGCCCATCTATCCGCCCGTGGCAATATTGAATTCGCCCTTAAGCGCGCCCAACAAAAACCTGATCGCCATAGTTTCGACCAAACTATCGAATTGATGGGTATTGGCCACTTAATGGATCGCTACCCCAGTCAGTTGTCTGGCGGGGAACGCCAGCGAATAGCCATCGCTCGCGCCTTGTTGATCCAACCCAAATTATTGCTAATGGATGAACCACTAGCCTCTCTGGATTTCCATCGCAAGAATGAAATTCTGCCCTATTTGGAACGCCTGCGCAGGGAAACCGACATTCCCATTATTTATGTGAGCCACTCAGCCAATGAAGTGTCGCGGCTGGCGGATTTTATCGTCGTGATTCAACAGGGCAAGGCTATTGCTCAAGGGCCCTTAGCAGAGGTACTTGCCAATGTGGATTTGCCTATCAAGCTGGGTGAGGATACCGGGGTAGTGGTGACGGGTGCGGTGGTAGAGCGCGATACTAATTGGCACTTAATTCGAGTGGCATTCGCCGGTGGCGAACTCTGGGTGAGAGACGACGGTGACGAGGTTGGCGCTAGCGTTAGAATCCGGGTGTTGGCACGGGATGTCAGTCTGGCTCAAGCGCCCCATCATGACACCAGTATTGTTAATATTCTGCAAGGTACTCTGGAGACAGTGATTCAGGATGCCCACCCTGCCATGGTTCTCAGTCAAGTGAGAGTGGGGGACACGCTGATAACCGCGCGCACCACACGGCGTTCCTTGGACCATTTAAATTTGCGGGAAGGTGATAAGGCCTGGGTACAAATTAAGTCTGTGGCCGTGGTGCGTTGAGGTCATAGCTAACTAGCTGCCTTCCCTCATCCCTAATTTCTTAGCCGGTACGCCGCCATTAATAGAAAACGGCTCGGTGTCCTTAATAACTACCGCACCTGCAGCAATCACTGAGCCTTCACCGACACTGACTTTATTTAACACCACAATATGGGCACCAAACCAACTGCCTTTACCAATACGTAAAGAGGTTCCATCATGAGGCAAGGGTTGGTGAGCCATGGGCAAGCCGGTGACTTTCATATCATAGCCTTCACCACCCACCAGATAGGTATAGGCACCGATAATGACATGCTCTTCAATCACTAATTCATTGCCCGAATACACTTCGCAATTAAACCCGATGTTGACCCCATCTTCAAAGGTGATATCGCCATCTTTACAACTCAAAATTGAATTACGACCGACAAAGCAATCTTTTCCTAAACGAATACCCTGATTGGTTTCTCCTTTGGCGTCCAACATGCAGTTGTCGTCAATAACAGAGCCGTCACCAATATGAATTTTCTTGGGATGCCGTAAAACCACGTTAGTTCCAAAAACCACGCCCCGACCACAGCTACCCAACAATTTGGGATATAGGGTTTTCCGTAGAAACAAACCTAATGCGCCAGGAACCCCTGAGGTGAACAACATGATCAGTTCGTATTTAATTAAAAAACCAATGGACTTATCACCAATGATCAATTGCCGGTATTTATCAAACGCCGAACCGGACACACTGGAGATTGCTTTATTGGAATGTTTCGGAGTTGCCATAACCGTTTCCTGAATTACAAGTAGCCGTTCTCTTCGGACCACTTAATGGTTCGTCGCATACCTTCTTCTACTGAAACCTGAGGTTGATACCCAAGCAAGCGTTTGGCTTTTTCAATCGAGAAATCACGATTTTTGGTAAAAAAGCCTACCCGACGCGGATGCAATGGCGGCTCAACACCGATCAGATTACAGAGTTTTTCGCACACCCAACTGGCCCAATAAATTGGGCCCACAGGTACTCGAATTTTGGGTGGAGCAACATTTTGTAAGCGCGCCAACAGGGCGGCAAGCTCATTCAATGTAGGCTTGTCGTCGCCGCCAATTAAAAAGATTTCACCAACCCCTTCCGGTTTTTCTGCGGCCAGAATAAAACCACGCACCAGATCATCGACATACACAAAATGGTAGTGAACTTCGCCAGATCCAATCATGATAAATTTGCCGTTGCGAACGGGTTTTATCATCTTTAAAAAGCGGGTGTCTTCGGGACCGTAGATACCACAAGGTCGGATCACCGTTAATGGCAAGTCCAACTCTGGGCCAAGTTTACGAGCGAGTAATTCGCCTTCTAATTTGGTTTCCTGATAGTCATCGCCGGGGCCGTATTCAGTATTTTCATCGCCAGGACCTTTCTTAACATGACCATGAACACCCATGGTACTGGTATGAACAAAACGGCGCACGCCTTCTTTTTTCGCGGCCCGCATCAAATGTTCAGTTGCCTGCACATGCACCGCATGGAGCACAGGACGACCACCACCCACTTGTCGAAACACTGCAGCCACATTGAATACAGTGTCCACCCCGGCAATCGCCTTAGCACAATCTTCCGGCTTGGTGAGATCGCCAATAAACATCTCAACACGATCATCCAGTTTTCGCTGTGAGCCGCCGGAACGAACAAAAGCACGCACTTCAGCACCCAGCTCCGCCAACTTATTTGCCAAATGGCTACCGGTAAAACCACCGGCACCGGTTACCAAAACTTTTCGGCCCTGCCAAAACTCTTGATCCATTTTACTCCCCTAGCCTCTCTGGAAATATCGTTAAAACAACGGTGTCTTTTAATTGTGCTGTTACGCCGGAAATTCAGTCTTAAAACCAGCAATTTCGGAGCGCTTTTTATCTTCGCTCCAACCCAGTTCGCGGGCCACTAAATACGCCACAGCCTCAATAATTTTTTCATCAACGCGACCACCTTGAACACCGCTATAACGACGCACAAGACAATCCTCTAACTTCTGCACCATTTCATGACGAGCACTGTAAATCACGTGGCGAGCAACGCCTTCTCCCAACACTTCACACTCAGGCCCATCCAATTCCATAGGTTCCTTTAGCACGCGCTCAGCCTGAGTTCCAAAGTAATCCACCAGATGATTAATGGCTCTTTCTTTACCGGGAAAAGCTTTCATAAGTTGCTGTTTCAGTGTGGCGCTACCGGTATAGCCTTTGCCCCCAGGGGTTGGTATGTCCTGGTAACCTTGCAATGGCTTTTCTATTAAAGCACCTACCTTTTTCAGTACTTTTTCAGCCATATTTCGTGCGGTGGTAAATTTAACACCCGCCACACTGAATAAACCTTGCTGCCCGTCCGCACTGTGGTCAATTATCTCGCTTTTTAATGCGCGTCCTGAGCCTTTGCTGTTTTCATCCCCAGGGGTAAACCCCCAATAGGTGTAAACCACATCATCCATGGTAAATTGCCGAGACTTTACTGCGGAATTCACTTCAGCCAAGAAGTTGTCGCGAATTTTTTCAATCTCAGCAACCGGATCGTTAATGTCACCGAAATAAGGAGTATGACTGGTACCAGCAACAGTCACGTTTTCCCAGGGAGTAAAGAATAACAACCGTTTGGCTTCGCCAACTTTCGAATCCGCCAGCTGGGAACTTTGTAAGGCGAAAGCATAGGGTTTGGGGGCCCACTTCAAAACAACATTGAGGTTAAAGCTTTGCGGAAAATCATTGTGATCATTGAGCGTTTGCTTGGGAAGCTCCATTAACCACGGCCCAGAGGCATTGACAATAATGGGAGTTTTAATCAACAAGCGTTCATTGGTCAGTTGGCAGATCGCTTCCAACCCTGTGACCCGACCTTGCTTGACCTGAACCTTCGCCGCCTTGAGATAATTGGCACAACTGCCTCCGTTGTCGGCGGTTTGTTGAACACACTCCAGCACCACTCTATCGGCGTGCTTCATTTGCCCGTCGTACCAAACAGCCCCACCCGAAACACTCGCTTCTGCTGCATCGGGCAGTAACTTAATAAGTTCGTCTCGCGAAATGGTATGGGCCAGACCTATACGCCGGTCTTTCGGCACACCATCGTTGGCTCGCAAGCCCAGCGTATTATAAATTAATGTAGCAATCCGAAACGCATTACGCCCACGCATGCCTTGACCGTAGGTGGGAACAATGGCCTGTAGAGGCCGAACCAAATGGGGTGCTGCTCGTAACCAGAAGCGACGTTCCTGAATGGATTCCAATATGCGTGGGAAATCAAATTGCTGTAGATAGCGAATACCGCCATGGATCAGTTTTAAGGAGTGGTGGGAAGTTGCGCCACAAAAATCGCCTTTTTCAATAAGCGCCACTTTTAAGCCGTTGAGCGACGCTTCACGTGCGACGCAAGCCCCCTGGATGCCCCCGCCAACGACGACCAGATCAAAAGTTTGTTCAGACAATGCCTTTAAATCACGCAACATGATGTTAGATACCCTACCGCTTATTTGCTGACAAACGCCATTAAATGATACCCGGTGCGACGAGTTATACTTCGCGGCAACAGATTAAACAAATCAACAAATAATACATTATACAAAAGGCCTTTAACGCCTTTATGAACCACCGTTCGCACCGGAAATCGTTCCGGAATAATGTTCACTTGGGAAAAAGGGCGCAATAAATTCCGAAACTCACTGATGGTATAAGGATGAAATACTGGAGAATCCAGATAGTCTATTTCAACCCCCATTAACTTATGCATGACCATCAACCAGGAATGGCGGTTCACAGTCATAATGATGGCCTGCCCACCGGGCTTAAGTACCCGATGAATTTCTTTGATGATAGCCTCAGGGTTATAGGCAAAATGTAATACGGTATGACAATAAACCACATCAAATGAGTTATCGGCAAACTCCAAATTACCGCCATCCATTTGCTTAAAGGTTCCCTCCAAACCCCGCAATTCAAAATTGCGTTGCGACAAGGTCGCTGCGCGGCTGGATAAATCGATTCCTGTTACCAATGCCCCACCGCGAGCGAACCGCGATGTGTCATTTGCCAGACCGCACCCGACATCCAGCAGCTGCTTGCCTTCATAGCCAGCAAAATTTACCAGCTTTGGTAAGTAATGCAGCTTTTCAAATCGATACTCTTCCAGCTCTTCAAAGAAACCCAGTGTGTCATGATCTTGAGTGGCGACTTTCCAGTTGGTGACATTTTCATCCCAATAGGCTTGAGTAGCTTCCTTTGAACTCATAATCCCACCACATCAAACAACGCACGCAATTTGGTTTCATAGGCCGAGCGAGAATATTCTTTTTCATACAGATCAAGCGCAGCAGCCGTCTTGTGAGCAGCCGCTTCTGGATCTGTAAAAGCCTGTAACAAACCCTGACCAAAGGCTTCCGGGGTTGGTTCTACCAAAAAGCTCACATCGTCAGTGAGCACTTGGGTGTGTGAATATATTTTGGTTGCCACCAGGGGTTTACCGGAAGCTAACTGTTCATATATTTTCAACGGCGTATTGGTACCCGTAGAGCGAGGTGAAACCAGCACATCAGCCAGTGCCAATGCCCCTTTCGCGGTGGCCTGAGGAACCCGTTGATGCATCCAGATCAGATGATCCACCTTCTCTTGCCGCGCCAGATTCTTAAAGGTATTGATCTGCTCTGGGGTACCGCCAATAATCGCCAGACGACTGTCGCCAATCTGGTCACGCACTGCAGCCATTGCCTTTATCAGAATATCGATACCCTGATAATGTTCCAGAGTGCCAGCATAGACGGCTAACGGTGAATCGCCTTTAAACGCTTTTAACTCTGCCACCAAAGGATCTTCGGTATTACCACTTGCTGCCGCTGAATTTTGCTTACGCATTTTAACGGGATCAAATATGGAATTTTCGATTAAGAAGTGGTGCGGCACTTTACCAAGGACTTTATCCACGTAATCCCGCAGGTCAGGGCAAATGGTTATAACGCCTTCGGAATTCCGCAGGGACCAGTTTTCCAATTTTTCAAAAATAGCGTGTAGCCACTTGGCGCTGGAAAAATTAAAATTTTCCAGCTGTTGCGGCAAGCTGGAATGCATATCGTAAATTAATTTATAACGAAAAATCGGTTTAAGGAAGGTGGCGAAAAAGACGGCTTCCTCATGCACATGGAGCGCTACATAGCGCCGGGTAATGAGCAGCCAGATCATCTGGAAGAAAATAAACATATCCAGGAACAATTTTAAGGGTGATGGTCCAATTTTTACATTCCCCAAAAACGCGAATCTTGGGGTTCGTATGATATTTAAACCCGGGAATTCAGGATCATCGCCTTCACCATAGGTGAGCAAGTCCACTTCATAGCCCATTTCTGTGGTAACCAAGGTACGATAATAAACGCTAAAGGGTGTGCCCCGTGGGGTAAAAAAAGGTTGCGGAGCTACTACCAGTATTTTATTTGATTGACTCACTTCGCTGCTCTCTTCCTAATTTGCATTTTGATTTGATTAACGAAAAAATTAACCCCGGTTTCTCGGCGGCCCACCACTTTGCGCACTAACATCGAGCCTGGTTGCAACAAAGACAAAACCTGACGCCCGGACTCAAGGGGCTTTTCACTGGTCACTATGGTGCCATACCGGCCCACATCCTGTTGCGTGTCCGCCAACGGCAATGGATCGCTTCCTGCGAGTAATGTCGAGCTAATGGCATCAGGTTTCAATAATCGGGGCATAGGCCAAAATAAGGGTCGATTGGCATTATCACTCACGCCTACTTTTCCACTATAGCACTCCAGAACTTGTTGTACTTCTTTACCACGTCCACCAAACCACTTACCCACACCCCAGGGCAACACTGGAATGGCGCCCGCGGCCAATACTTGAGCCACAATATCCTGCAAGCTGCCACCATCAGGCAGAGCTTCCTGCAGGCCAAAAGCACTCACTTCCAAGCCGTTACTGGCATTGATCTGACGCCCCGGAAGCAACCATAAGACCTCATCACTGGCGTTGTCATTAAGCACCAGGATGGTAACCCCTTCGTCTTCCAGCAGCGTTCCCGAGTACCCGCCTATGACTTCACCCGCCGCTAAGCATTCTCGCCATTGTTGGAAGTAGTGGTATCCTGCGGCCTCGGTGAAACACAATATTCGAGGTGTAGCCTGAGTCGAACCATTGGCTTGGGCAAGCTGGGAGGCGTTGCGGAAGGCGGCTTGTAAGAAAGCGGTGTCATCGTAACACGGATAAAAATGCACATGTGTATCAATGAATATCTGTAAAGCGGGCATACCCGTCCTTTAATCATTGGTGCGAATAATGGCTTTGAATTATGCCTCAAACAGAAATAGAGTGGAAACTCGGTCCGCGGTTATTTTAGCAACAACTTAGGAAAGCGAATGATTAAATTAAGTAACTTTACACTCAAGCTAATCCCAGGAAGAGTGCTGATGCTATTTCTGGGCGTGCTTTTAATGGGCTGTGAATCCACCCCAAGCGCCACTCAAAGCACAATGCCTAACAACTTTGCCTACAACAGCACAAGCTGGCAACAGGTCATACCTGAAGCTTGCCAGACTTTTTTCGATGGCTGTAATAAGTGTCAGCGCGCCCCAGGGGCAATGGCTGCAGCCTGCACCCGAGTGGCCTGCATGGAATACAGCGAACCCAAATGCCTGGACCCAACCAGTCAACCATCAGCCTCAACCCAAGCCATCACCTATATCTGCGATGATAATTATCAGTTTGTGGTCAGTATTGGGGAATATCACATTGGCGATCAGACCATTAGCCTGGCAGCGGATCAAGTCATCTTCAGTGACTACCAATTATATATAGCCACGCCACTACAACGAACCTCCTCCGGCTCCGGCACACGCTATCATAACGACGTCATCGACCTGAGGATGAAAGGGAAGCAAGCCCTAGTCAGCGGTCCTGAAGGCATGCAGCATCAGAACTGTATTGAACAATGAATAAGGGCTTCCTATTTGGCGGCATCGCCGTACTTATCTGGAGTGGGTTTATTCTAGTTTCCCGGTACGGCGGAATCGGGCCACTGCTGCCTTACGATATTATTGCGATACGATATGGCACCTGCTCGTTGATCCTGTTGCCAGTGTGGTTAACGGTGCAGCGTTTTCAACTATTAACGCTGCACAACATTATGATTGGCTTAGTAGGCGGACTGGCCTATGCCTTGTGTGTCTTCCAGGGTTTTGCCTTAACTCCCGCCAGCCATGCGGCCATTTTGTTGCCCGGTTTAATGCCGCTGGTGATTGGCTTGCTGAGCTTTGGTCTGGGAGAAGAACATTTCACGGGACTCAAATCACTGAGCATTGCACTCATAAGTTTCGGTGTCATCGCCTTGCTCTGGCAAGCGCTTCCCTCCCAGTCCAACTCGGTTATGGGTTATGTGTGGTTGGCAGGTGGCGCCTCTTGCTGGGCATTGTTTTCGGTATTAGTGAAGCGCTGGGGGATTAACCCTTGGCGCGCCACCATCAGCCTGGCGCTGGTAACCAGCCTGTTCTATCTCCCGGTTTATATTCTCTGGCTACCCAAGAATATTGCCTGGGAGTACTGGCCTGATATTGCGCTGCAAATGGTTTATCAGGGCATTCTGGCAACGATTATCCAGCTGGTCTGTTATGTAAAAGCGGTTCAACTACTGGGGCCACGTCGCATGGGGTCCTTAATGGCTCTGATTCCAATCATCGCCGGAACGGCCGCTACTATAATCTTTCAGGAGCCATTTCACTGGGTATTATTGGCCAGCTTGATTCTGGTGAGCTGTGGTGTCTGGTTAGGCAACATTGCGCCGACGCAACCAGAGCGCAATACCCTCCGCCAAGAACCAGGCCACCAATAGCGCCGTACCTAATGCATAAACAGTTACTGGCGTTAAGGGGTGAATCGACAGAAAGCGTCCCAGCGGTGTCACCAGCAAAGCCATCAGCTGTGCGACGACAGCAACACTTAACGCCAACCATACCCAAGGATTGAATGAAGCCCGCGCGGTTACTCGCCGGGCGGGTAACACAAAGGACAACTGCACAAACACCAGAAAGCAAAATACAGCGGTTTGAATCTCGCCATGAGACGAACCATAAAAATACAAACCCAGATACAACAACAGCGCCAGCATTGCGCCCATGATACCGACACCGAACACAAAGATAAGGCTGGGGCGATCCAGCAATGGCGAACCAGAATCTCGGGGTGAACCACTGAGCACATGAGCGTTGCGGTCAGTGGTAATGGCTAAGGCGGGCAAGGAATCCGTCAACAAATTAATCCAAAGAATTTGAGCCGCTGTCAGTGGCAATAAAAGCCCCGCTTCACCTTTGGTTAACCAGAAACCGATTAAAGCCCCCACCACTATAACCAAAGTTTCACTGACGTTAGTGGAAAACAAGGTGCGGATAAACTTCTGAATGTTTTCATAAATACTGCGCCCCTCTTCGATGGCGCTGACGATGGTGGAAAAATTATCATCAAGCAGCACTAAATCCGCCACTTCCCTGCTCACATCGCTGCCCCGCTTGCCCATGGCAATACCAACATCTGCCGCTTTTAGTGCGGGGGCATCATTAACCCCATCGCCAGTGACCGCTACCACCTGCCCCAGACTTTGCAATGCCTCCACAATCGCCAGCTTATGCTCTGGTTTAACCCGCGCAAAAATGGCGGTGTGTTGCACAAGTGTTTGCAATTGTTGAAATTCTATTGCTTCCAAATCTGCGCCGGTAACAACGGCTCCTTCACGAATGCCAACTCGATCAGCAATGGCTTTGGCGGTGGCTGGATGATCACCAGTAATCATAATAATTCGCACCCCTGCCGCCTGGGCCTGAGCGATGGCCGCAGGCACTTCTTCACGGGGTGGGTCCCATAGCAACACCAGTCCGATCCATTCCAAGGCTGCGGCTTCATCACCCCGCTGACAAGCCAGAGCCAGCATTCGATAACCTCCCGCCGCATGTTGCTCCATCCGCTGCAACCACTGCTGTTTTTGGGATTCAGTGAGCGATGCCATGGCCAGAAGTATTTCCGGGGCACCCTTAAAATAACTAATGCATTCACCCTGCTCTTCCACGGTAACCTGCATATATTTCCAGGCGGCATCAAAGGGCTTTTCCCGAATCCGCTTTATGCTGCCCTGCAGAGCTTGAACATCACAGCCCTGTTGCTCGGCGAAACGCAACAAGCCAAGTTCCAGTGGATCACCCACCTGATTCAGCGCATCGGCATCATTTACCACCACCATAGTATGTAAAGCCAGAGCCTGATTTTCCGCATCCACTGACTCCACGCGCATCTGGTTTTCCGTTAGGGTGCCGGTTTTGTCGGTAGCAATAACCGTAACGGAGCCTAGAGCTTCAACAGCGGTGAGCTTGCGTACCACTGCTTTTCGTTTAGCCATTCGCTCCATACCCATGGCCATGGCTAATGTCAGCACGGCGGGCAGGCTTTCGGGAACAGCCGCAACCGCTAATGCCACAGCAAACAATAACAGTCGATTAAATTCAGTGACGCCTTCAAACCAAAGGCCGACAATCATAACCGTCAGCGCCAGCGCAATCACCGCCCAAGCCACTTTGCGACCGAACTGGGTTAACCGTCTCTCCAAGGGAGTGGGCTCTTGCTTGACATCTCGTAACAGCTGGGCGAGCTGGCCCATGTTGGATTGTTCACCGGTAGCCGTTACGATCATCCAACCTTTGCCCCGTACTGCTAAGGTGCCGGCTAAAAGGGGGTCTCCCGGAGACTTTTCCAAGGGTAATGATTCACCCGTAACCACTGATTCATCCACGGAAAAACTATTGACCGATGTAGCACGGGCATCCGCTGGAATACGCTCTCCCGCTTCAATACGCAGCAGGTCTCCGGGAACGATTGCAGCGCTGGCAATCTGCTGCAACTCACCATCCCGCATGACCCAGGACTTAGGGGCCGCCAAGGCTTTCAGGCGACTAAGGGCGGCTTCGGATTTGCGTTCTTGCCACACGCCTAACACAGCGTTAAACAATAGAATAAGCAGAATAGTAATCGCTTCCAGCGGTGGCTTAATCAACCCTTCCTGCCACCAAACCGCCAAATCGAAAGCCAGAGCGAACAATAATATATAGATAACCGGATTATGAAATTGCCGCACAAAGCTCAGCAACAGGCTATCCGGCTTCGCTTCTGGTAATTCGTTGGGGCCGACTTGATTCAGCAGCTTGCTCGCTTCAGCATCCGTTAAACCCGTATTGTCCACCATCACTCTGTTTTCCCTTGTTCCAATATTCATCATCAGTGGCCACTATAGTCCTAATCCCCTCAGGAATGGCATCATCATTTGGCAATAAAGTTGCGCTCTAATAAGATCTCTTGACCTGTATCAACGCTGACTCCCAAGAAAAGACTAGCCTCACAGACAGTATGAAGCACACTCTACTTCACGTTCAAAACTCACACAATTTTAGAAAGGAAGAAATCTATGGATAACGAAACATTGAACAAAATAAAAGCCGACCTTGATTCACTTAAAGGTCACTTGCAACAAGAGCGTGATGAACTCAAGCTGAAACTGAGCCTTGCCAAAGCGGAAGCCAAGGACGAGTGGTTGGAAATAGAAGAAAAGTGGAATAAATTTTCCAATACGATGAACCAGGTTACCAAAGAATCATCGGAGCAAGTTAGCAATGCCGCCAAGGATCTCGCCAGCGAGTTAAAAGCCGGTTATGAGCGAATTCGCAAATCTTTGAGCTAAGTACATTGGCAATCATCATTAGCCATAACCATAATACTTGACGAAGGATTGACCACGCTTGATTTACAACAATCTGACCCAATCTACCTTAAGTAAACTCAACTTCGAGATGCCTCTACTTTAGGTCAATATTATGGAGTTTAAAGACTATTACAAAATCCTAGGTGTTAGCGAATCAGCCGATGCCGGGGAAATTAAAAAAGCCTATCGAAAACTGGCCAGGAAGTATCATCCTGACGTCAGTAAAGAAGCTAATGCTGAAGATAAATTCAAAGAAGCCTCCGAAGCTTATGAAGTACTCAAAGATCCCGATAAACGGGAAGAGTACGACCTGCTAAGACGCTCGGGTGCGCGGGCCGCCGATGGCAGTTTCCGTCCGCCACCCAACTGGGAATCTGCTGCGCACTTTAATCAAGGTGGCTTCACCAATGCTGATTCAGCCGCCTTCAGCGATTTCTTCGAACAAATTTTTGGCCACGCGGCTCAAGGAAGAGGTCAACAACACCGAACACACCAGACATTTCGCCAACGGGGTGAAGATGTACATTACGCCCTAAACCTTTTTCTAGAAGAAGCCTTTGGCGGCTGCCAGCGACAGATTCAATTGCGCATACCCGAAATCGATGACCAGGGTTTAATGTCTCAGCGGGTCAAAACCTTAAACGTAAAAATACCGGCGGGAATGACTGAAGGGCAGCATCTGCGCCTCAAAGGCCAAGGCTCTCCAGGTATAGGTGGAGGGCCCAATGGCGACTTGTTTATTGAAATACATTTGGCCCCTCATCCCCTCTATCATGTGGAGGGAAAAAACCTGCGCCTGCAACTGCCCGTCGCGCCCTGGGAAGCAGTGCTCGGTGCGAAAGTGAAAGTACCCACACCTTCAGGTGAGGTTTTGTTAACTATCCCGGCCAACAGTCAGGCAGGACAAACCCTGAAATTGAAAGGCAAAGGCATGCCCGGTAAAGCTCCTGGTGATCTGTTAGCTCAGTTAACCATTGTGACACCCCCGAATGTCAGCACTGAGGAACAAAAACTGTATCAGCAATTAAAAGATACCAGTCACTTTGAGCCAAGAGCAAAGCTGCAAGGAGCCACTCATGAAGCTTGAAGAAATTGAAATTGTAAGCTCGGTTAGCTATAGCCTGCGGGAAGTGTGTGAACGTAGCGGATTGAGTGCTGAAAGGGTCATCGAGTGGGTAGACTTTGGCATTATTGAACCCCTAGGCGATCAATATAAAGATTGGCGTTTTGGCCCTTCTCACCTGTCACGACTGGGCCGTGCCCTCAGATTACAACGGGATCTCGACATAAACTTGGCTGGTATCGCCCTGGCGCTTGATTTGTTGGATGACATTGAGAAACAACGCCGCGAGCTGAATAGCCTGAAACGCCATTTTGGTCTGTTAGACTGACGTGGTGGGCAAGATAGCGCCAACAACATTGGCGCTTTCTTGCCCCATCCAGAAACTAATTAAACACCGAGAAAGACGCTGAATTGAGCCATAAATGGGTGTAAACACTGGCCACATAACCTAACATTATTACTGGCGACCACTTCAGATGCCCTAGAAAAGTGTAGTGGCCTCGAGCCTGCCCCATAAGCGCCACCCCGGCCGCAGAGCCCACTGACAACAGACTGCCGCCAACCCCTGCCGTTAAGGTGATCAACAACCAGTGACCATGGGACATTTCAGGATTCATGGTAAGCACTGCAAACATCACGGGTATATTGTCTATGACCGCGGAGACTAAACCAAGAAAGACATTGGCTTGCGTAGCGCTCCAGTTACTGTAAAGGGCTGTGGACATTAATTCCAAATACCCCATATAACCAAGCCCGCCCACACACATCACCACGCCGTAGAAGAATAACAAGGTATCCCACTCGGCGCGGGCAACCCGACTGAACACGTCAAAAGGCACGACCCCACCGAGACGCTGCAGGGCTTCTTCATCGCCTTTTCTTAACGCTATGGCCCGCTTGCGCTCCACGGACCGATCCAAAGTGCGGCGCAGATAAAAACCAAAAAACTGCAGATAACCCAAGCCAGTCATCATGCCTAATACAGGGGGAAGGTGTACGAGGGTATGACAACCCACCGCAGTGGCCACTGTGAGGAAAAACAACAGGACGATTCGACGAGCGCCCCGCTTCAACTCCACAGTTTCCGAAACCAGGGCAGGCGCCTTGTCTTCCACAAAAAAGCTCATTGCTATAGCCGGAACCAGGAAATTAACAATAGAAGGTATCAATAACTCAAAAAACTCATGAAAATGCACGATACCCGCTTGCCAAACCATCAATGTGGTAATATCGCCAAAGGGACTGAACGCACCGCCGGCATTCGCCGCCACCACAATATTGACACAGCTAAGATTAATAAACCGGGTATCGCCTGCAGCCACTTTGGTGACCACAGCGCACATTAACAAAGCCGTGGTCAGGTTGTCTGCCACTGGCGAAATCACAAAAGCCAATCCACCGGTAATCCAAAACAATGAGCGATAGCGAAATCCACGCTGTACCATCCAGGCCCGCAATGCATCAAAGACACGGCGCTCTTCCATGGCGTTTATATAAGTCATGGCCACCAGCAGAAAGAGCATTAACTCTGCAAATTCCAATAAGGTAATTTTGAACGCGTGTTCCGTGGCATGGGGTTGCCCCTGAGCCACATAGTAAGCACCAATCATCACCCAGATAATCCCTGCGGCTACCAGTACTGGCTTGGATTTCCGCAAATGGAGCTTCTCTTCCGACATCACCAGCAAGTAGGCAATGCCAAAGATTATCAGGGCAGCTGTGCCCACAGTGGTCCCTGTCAAATCGATAGAACCTGTGGCCGCCGAAGCAGGAATCGCGGCCAATGTACCCAATACCAGGACTGCTAGATTTTGGATCAGATTACTCATAGTCAAAAATCCACTCTGTAAACTTAATTTTATGGGGCCGCATAGTACCAGATTTAAGCAACTAATAAGAAGAAGCTAATTGAGAATGCCTATGCCACCAGGCGACAAAGTCCGCCGCTGACAGAGGTCTTGCCAAGAAGAATCCCTGTGCCTGATCACAGCCAAATTGTTTTAATTTGTCCAGCGTCGCCTGATCTTCGACGCCTTCGGCCACTGCTTGCAAACCGAAGCTATGGGCTAAATTTACGGTTGATCGCACAATAACAGCATCTGCTTCGTCACTTAATAGATCCTTGACAAAGGAACGATCAATCTTAAGGGTAGCCACGGGTAAGCGCTTTAAATAGCTCATGGATGAGTAACCGGTGCCAAAATCATCAATAGCAAGAGACACCCCCTGGCGCTGCAGTTCATCCACAACATCCAACGCTCGTTGCGGATCAACGATAAAGGCACTTTCGGTAATTTCCACTTCCAATCGAGAAGCCAACATGCCCGTTTCCGACAATAATGCGCTTATACTCTCGGCACACCGCATGTTTATCAGATTACGCGCCGACAAATTTACTGACATCGTCAGGTTAATATCCTTCTCCTGCCATTCCCTGGCTTGCTCCAGCGCGCGCCGAACCACCCACTCCGTTAAGGGCTGAATAATATTGCTCAGCTCTGCGACAGGAATAAAGTCGCCGGGTGGTATCAGTCCGTGTTCAGGATGAAGCCATCGAACCAAGGCCTCACATCCCACGCATTGGCCACTGAGAATATTCACTCGAGGCTGAAATTCAAGAAATAACTGATCTTCACGAATGGCGATACCCAGCTCCGCCACTAGCGTTAAGCGCCTTTTAGAGTGGGAATCATAACCACTGTCGTATATTGAGAGACCTGAACCCTGGTTTTTCGCGTGGTACATCGCCACATCTGCACAGCGTAATAAGCTGTGGCTGTTTTCACCATGCTGCGGATATACCGCAATTCCCACACTACCACCCAATTCAAGGTTCATCCCTGCTATATGCAGCGGTACACTGAGACAATTTATCAAGGCTTCTGCGGTGGTTAATGCGACTTGAACGCTCTCTATCTTCGGCAGTAACACAGCAAATTCATCACCACCCAGCCGATACAAGTTTACCGCCTGAGTCATTAGAGCGGCCTTTATTACCTCACTGATGTGCTGCAATAACGTGTCCCCCAGACTATGGCCAAGGGTATTATTCACCTCTTTAAACCGATTCAAATCCAGCAACAACACGGCCAAAGAGTAACCGCCTTGCTGGGCTTGACCGAGGTAGTGAAGCATTTGACGGTGAAACCCTTCTCGATTGGGAAGTCCGGTCAAGCTATCGTGGTAGGCCAATTGCTCTAGCTGCAAGCGTGATTTCAGAATCTGTGCTTGTGCTTTAGTTTGCTCTGAAACATCACGAACTACTCCAATAAGACAAAACTCACCCTCAATATTCGCTGCCGTTAAGGTCACTTCCGCATCAAACTCTGTATTATCCAGGCGTAAGTGCCGCCACTTAAAATGCTGCGCATTACCATCTAATGCCTGCGTCACCTTCTTCATGGCCAATCGGTCTGAGCGAGTGCCGTCAGGTTGGTAAGATGGCGAACAAGCTTCAGGACTCAAACCAATCAACGCCTCCCGAGTACAGCGAAACATTTGCAGGGCGGCTGGATTACAATCCTTAAATACCCCATTCACCAAGACAAAAATAGCGTCGCCGGTTCCTTCAAACAACGCCTTGTAACGGATATCATGTTCGCGCATGGTTTTAACCATGATCAATTGCGCTACAAAGTCTGCCACTGAGGTTACAAAGTTGATTTCTGCTTGAGTCCAAATTCGATGTGACCCAACTTGAGCCAAACTCAACACGCCATGAATCTTGCCTTCATAGCTGATAGTCGCATCCAGCAAAGAACCTATGCGCAGAGGCTTTAAATAGGTAGCCACTAACTCGGAACTTCGGGGATCAGAACTTACATGATTAATATCAACCACACGCTGACGAAATAATGCACTAAAGTAGCGAGGAAAGGCATGGGTATTTAAGCTATAACTATATTCAAATCGCCGCTCAGTAGCACGATAAACCACTTTCGCGTTCATACTCATCAGGTCTTCAGACAAATCCCAGATACAGACCCTTTGCACATTCAACAAATCTGCACAATCCGTACAAATTTGCTTCAATCCATGCAGTAAAGAACCATGCCAAATGGCTTCTCTTTTGGTGAGGTCATGCAAGGCATTTGACAACAGTCTGTCCCTGACGGCCATTTGTCAACACCTCCCTGTGCTCTGAACAAGGTCCCAAATTTAGATCAGTATAGCTGAGGGTACGGTTGTTGGTTAGGTGAACAGGACCCATGACCTATGTCAATCGACCCGCTGCTCTAGTATGCTGCAATGGTTCGAAGGTACATTAACTTGTTAAGGAAAAAGCCATGTCAGATCGACAATCCCGCTTAACCGAATTGCGGAACGAATTAACCGCTCGCTTAGAGCGCTATGAATCCCACCAACAACGCACAGATGGCCCGCTGAGCAAACAATTCGACGAACAATCTTTAACCATTCAAACCGATGAAGTGGTTGATTCCCTGGAACAAAATTCCCGAGCGGAGCTGGCCGCCGTCAACCATGCATTAATGCGCATTAAAAATGGCGACGGCGACGCTTGTGAAACCTGTGGTGAACCCATAGACCCTAAACGTCTAGCCACTATTCCTTTTGCCACCCAGTGCGTTAAATGTGCAGAGTAAGCCAGAGATTACATGAAAAATGAGAATAAAGCGGGCCCTGAAAAAGCCTCCAAACCAGAACTGGGTCACCCTCTGTTTGATTGGCGGCCGCTAGTTTTTACTTTGCTGTTGTTTGCGCTGTACTACAACTTTGGTCAGGGTGAACAAAATAAGCCCAGAGCCATTCCCTATAGCGAGTTCAAACAGCAACTGCACAACAATCAAGTCGCCAAGGTACAAATTACCGGGTACAACATTACGGGAACCACCCATTCCAAAGAACAGGAAAACAGCGATAGTTTTGATTTCAAAACCCGGATTCCCAGTTTTGGTGATGATGCGTTACTCCCCGAGCTTGACCAGAATAATGTAGAGATTGAAGTCCGCAGTGAGGAATCACCCTGGTGGGCCAGTTTATTGATTGGGGTGCTGCCCTGGGTGCTTATTTTTGGCTTATTTGCATACAGTAACCGGGCCTTGCAAAGCAAAATGGGGGGCGGCTCCGGCATGTTTGGCTTTTCAGGTTCCCGCGCCAAGCTCTACGAACACCTGAATGATCAGTTAGGTTTTGACGACGTAGCAGGCCTGGATGGTGCCAAGCAAGATCTCAGAGAAGTGATAGAATTCCTGAAAAATCCGGACAAGTTTCGCCGTCTGGGGGCAACCCTGCCAAAGGGGGTCCTAATGATGGGCCCGCCGGGTACGGGTAAAACCCTGCTGGCAAGGGCGACGGCGGCCGAAGCAAACGTTCCCTTTTTCAGTATCAGCGGTTCCGAATTCGTTGAAATGTTTGTGGGCGTTGGCGCTGGACGGGTACGTGATATGTTCAAACAAGCGCGGGAGAAAGCCCCAGCATTAATATTTGTGGATGAAATTGATTCCGTGGGCCGGGTACGAGGCACCGGAGTTGGCGGCGGCAATGATGAACGGGAACAGACCCTCAATCAGATACTGGCTGAAATGGATGGTTTTTCCAGCAGCGATCCTATTGTGGTATTGGCTGCCACTAATCGGCCCGATGTACTGGACCCGGCATTACTGCGACCGGGCCGTTTCGACCGCAAGATCACCCTGGATCTACCACAGAAGCAGGCTCGCCGTCAGATCCTTGAAGTCCACACCCGCCATAAACCCATTGCAGAGTCGGTGGATCTAGATTCCCTGGCCGCCAGAACCATTGGTTTTTCCGGTGCGGATCTTGAGAATCTGGTGAACGAAGCCGCGCTCCATGCCGCCAGCGAAAACCAGGACCATATTGAGGTGGCGGATTTCGAACATGCCCACGATAAAATCATTCTCGGCGACAAGCGCCAGGATATATTATCCGTTAAAGACAAAGAGCGTATTGCCTACCACGAAGCAGGCCACGCCATCATGTCACTGTATTTACCCACTGCAGATCCACTCAGTAAGATTACGATTATTCCCCGTGGTCGTAGTTTGGGCATGACCGAAACCATGCCCACGGAAGACCGGGTAAACTACGCCCAGGATTTTCTAGAAGACCGCCTGTGTATGCTGTTGGGAGGCCGCTGTTCGGAGCAGCTTATTTTCGGCAATCCCAGCTCAGGTGCGGCCGATGACTTAAAGAAATGTACCCAACTGGCACGCCGCATGATCACGGAATGGGGCATGTCGGAAACCTTGGGACCGCTGTATTTGGCCCAGCACGAAGAACATCCTTTTCTCGGTATGGAAATGGCAACCGCAAAGGAATTTAGTGATGCCACTGCCCACACCATTGATGAGGAAGTGGCAAAACTGATTAAGAAAAGTGAACACCGTAGCCAGACCCTGTTGTCTGAGAAACGAGTACAACTGGACGCCTTAGCGCAAGCGCTAATTAGCCAGGAAACCTTATCCATTGATGAGATAAGGCAGCTACTGGCAGAACAGGTTAAAAATTAATCCTGGATCCCGGTGCGGGAATATCCGCTCTAATCTGATGTTTTTCCCAGAGGGCGCTAGCTAACACTTCCAGCGCCTCTGGGTCACCATGCACCAACTGGATTCGAGGCTCGCCCTGAATTCGCGAGGCCCAGTCCAGTAACAGAGATTGACCGGCATGAGCCGAAAAGCCACCCAACGTATGAATTCGCGCTTTCACGGCAAAGACACTGCCAAACATCTTCACAGTTTTTGCCCCGTCCACTAACAATCGCCCCAAGGTACCTTGAGCCTGAAAACCAATAAAGACCAGATGAGCATTGTCTTTCCAGATATTGTGCTTCAAGTGATGCTTAATTCGACCCCCGTTACACATACCACTACCGGCAATTATGATGGCACCGCCCTCAATGCGATTAATGGCCATGGACTCTTCGACAGAACTGGAATATTGCAAAGGCGGCAAAGTGTCTGTAAACAACTTACCATGAACATAATTTATTTTCTGCAGATCCTCTTCATCCAAGCATTCCAGACAGCGCCCGTACAACTTGGTTATTTCTATGGCCATAGGGCTGTCGAGGAAAATCCGCTGCTGCGGTAAGCGACCTTGGCGGTACAACACCGACAAATGAAATAGTATTTCCTGGGTTCTGCCCAACGCAAAGGATGGAATCAATACATTGCCACCTGTAGCCTGAGCTGCTTGTACAATTTCAGCCAGCTCTTCAATGGTATCCGCCATGTTTTTATGGTCACGATCACCATAGGTGCCTTCCATCAACACCACGTCAGCACTGTCCACGAAGGCTGGATCATTCATTAATACCGTCTCGGGATTACCTAAGTCACCGGAAAATACCAGTTTCTTACTTTTACCTCTTTCGGCAAACTGCAGCTCAACAATTCCCGAACCAAGAATATGGCCTGCATCCAAGAATTTCAGTTTAATCCCGTCGAACAACTCCACCTGCGTATCATAGGCAATAGCTTCACATTGCTGCTGAACGCTATTCACATCATCCAAAGTATATTCTGCGTCCCATTCACCTTTGCCTGCGCGTATACGATGACGATTTTCCCACTCAAGATCCCGCAAATATATTCCAGCGGAGTCTTCCAACATGATGGGAATTAATTCCTGAGTGGGTTCGGCGCAATAAATAACGCCTTTGTAACCATGATTAATTAATAACGGTAACATGCCGGAGTGGTCTAGATGGGCATGAGACAGCACGACGGCGTCCACGGAATGAATATCGAAATCAAATTGCTGTTTATGCAGACTTTTTACAATATTGCTGCCTTGGTGCAAACCACAATCCAATAACAAACGATGCTCACCAATCTCTAATAAGTAGCAAGATCCAGTAACTTTCTGTGCGCCACCAATAAAAGTCAACATGGCCATAAGGCGAATCCTCCGTCTAGGGTTTTACCAGTAGATCGCACAACAACGGCACGATATCCATTTGGTTGGTGGGGTGAGAGATAGTATTTGTGGTTACCACCCCGACAATCCCGGCTTGTAATAATCGTTCATAGGCGGCGTTGGCAAAAACTCCGTGCACACCAACACAAACTGGCTTTGCAGAAAACAGGTTGCTTATTTTTTTCACGGTTTCAATCATGGTGTTAGCGGTGGAAATAATATCATCCACCAGTACAGGGGTACGGTCAGACCATTGACTAACATCAGGCAAACTTATCTCCACCTCGCGATCACCACGACGGATTTTGTTTAATACGGTATAGGGAACCTGGGCTTGATCGGCCACTTCAGCCACCCATTGCAAACTCTCTTCATCTGGCCCAATCAACAGCGGATCAGCCACATTATTCTTTATCCATGTAGCTAGTAACGGCGCGGCTTGCAATACCAGGGTAGGAATCGGATAAATTTCAGCAAGTGACTGATAACGATGCAAATGAGGGTCTACGGTTATCAACCAATCCAGCACGTTAGCCAATGTTGAGGCGAAATATTTTGAGGTAATGGCCTCACCGTCTTGAAAACGTTTGTCTTGGCGCATGTAACCTAAATAAGGGGCAATCAAGCCCACTGAAGCAGCGCCTAGCTCACGAGCAGTTTGAGCGAAAAATAATACTGGAAGCAATTTCTCATCGGGACGATCCAAGCTACACAGTAGCACCAATGATCGCCCGCGGACATTGCTCAGCAACCGTAAGTAGGTTTCACCATCAGGAAATTGGCGGTGTTCCATTACCCCTGACTCCCAACCCAACTTTTGAGCAATAGCGGCGCGCATTGAATCCCGGGGATCAAAAGAAAAAATCAATGGGTCAATGGATTTAAATTCTGTTGTCGGCATTACACATACTCATCTTCAATAACCACAGGGGCACTGTGAGCTTGGAGGAAATTACGGGCATATTCCAGTTCGCCAGGGGATTCAGAATAGATAGTAAATAACTCATCACCTTCGGCAACCACCTCCCCCAAGCGGGTCGCTAACCGCAGACCGGCGGCTTTATCTTCCGGAGCACCAGCAAATTTTGCAATTCTAGCCAGAATTCGGTTGTTGATATGAGTCACCAAACCGCTGCGTGATGCCAGAATAGGTAAACTGTAAGGTGCTTTGGGTGGCGTTTTGAGACCACCCTGAGCCTCGCAGATAGCACTAAACTTACGCCATGCTGCACCACTCACCAGCGTTTCTTCAGCTTTTGCCATGCCTTCTCCTGGTGCTGAGACACCACCCATTTCCAGCAGGCGCGCCGCCAGATCAAGCGCGCGCTGACGCAAGTCTTGCGGGGCATTAGTGTGGTTCTGTAATACCAACAGCACATCTTCAGCTTCCAAAGCGGGGCCAATACCACGGCCAACAGGCTGTGATCCGTCGGTAATAATGGTTTCCACCTGCATTCCCAGCGCATTGCCAACGGCCACCATTAAACCAGCCACCTTGGCGGCCATGGTTTCATCGCGCATTTTAGCGGTGGCACCCACCGGCAGATCCACCAATACATGAGTCGAGCCTGCGGCCAGTTTTTTGGAGAGAACGGAGGCAACCAGCTGGCCTTCACTGTCAATATCCAGTGCCCGTTCAACCCGAATAAGCGCGTCATCCGCTGGACTCAGATTCACCGAGCCACCCCAGGCCAGACAACCGCCTTCTTGCTCCACAACCTGTTTCATTTGCGCCAGACTTAAGCTGACATGGGTTAAGGTTTCCATGGTGTCGGCGGTTCCTGCAGGCGACGTAATCGCGCGGGATGAGGTCTTAGGTATCACCAGCCCACAGGCGGCAACAATAGCCACCACTATGGGAGTAGTGCGATTGCCGGGCAGCCCCCCAACACAATGTTTATCCATCACCTGCTCACGCTGCCAATCAAGGCGCTGACCCGCTTGCATCATGGCTCGGGTGAGATCAATCACCTCTTCGGTAGTGAGCTTTTGATCTACGCAGGCGGTAATAAAGGCAGCCAAATGCATATCAGAATAGCGACGCGATGCGATGTCCCGAACAATCGCCGACATCTCTTCTGTCGCCAGTGGATGGCCATAGATCTTGGCCCGTAAATAGCTCAATGAATCCAGCGCTGGCGGATGGCTGACGGCTACGGGCTCGTCCTCTCTGGCCTGCAACAGCTGCCAGGCACTTTTGGACAAGCCCACCTGACAAGGCTGCAGTAATCGATCATCATCAACAATATTCAAGGTCGCAATAATCTGCCCATGGGACGTGGTTAGCTGAACTCTTGCGAGCGCATTAAAACCCTCAGATCGACACACATGGCAGTTACGATGCATAAAAACGATGGGCTGCTGTAACGTATCAATACCCATCAGAGTCAAGCGCAATTCATCCGCTTGGGTGATATCTGCAGTTACTGGAGTCAATTACAGTCCTTTTAAGTCTCTTAGATTACGGGTAATGGGACTTGGTTACCTAGGCTTGCACGGATGCTCAGGTTCAGACTAACAAGCCCAGTGTTTGAGCACTTGATACATATCAAGCTATTACTTTGTACATTATTATTGCAAAACCATCACGGTACAACGCAGCCTATTTTGACCAAACTGCAACATGGATTCAAAACTGGCTTTAGGTATGGGCAAATAATGTCTATCCAAAAAATCGTTGGGTTGATCGTCTTCGTAATCAGGGTCGTTGATATAAACAAACTGTTCGTCCATATCCACCACTAACACCCAATGTGGCGCCTTGCGACGATCAAATCGATAGGTGCTGATCAGGACAATGGGCAAAGCGCCTTGTTCCAGCATCTGTAACATTCGCCCAAGAGTCAACACCTCGTGATGGATGGGCACCTTTAGCTCGGCCAACTTCTCCAGAAAATCCAGATGCACCAATTCAAGTATCTGTTTCTTACTTTGGCTGCGAACACCCTCCACAAACAACGGACCCTTCTGGTTAATATAAACTTCCGCTCTAAAACCACGAATACTGGCCGCATAAGCCAAACCATGGGGACCGCAACCGCCATGTCCCGAGGTCATAAAAATAGTCGTGGCCTCACGCCAGATTTGCAGCTCGGTGCGTTGATCCATCACAAAGTCTGGACGCATATCTTTCATGGCCATCATTAACGAGGCGGAACCACAGGTAAAATCCGTGGTTTGACCATAATAGAGCACCGTTTGGCTAGGCTCAGCCAAGTGCTCTTCCACCCGTTCGTAGGGTATGATGCGTTTTTGCAGCCGCAATGCATCGGCATGATCTTCATAATAATCCGCGTATAAACCAAACTCTTTGTAGCCCATTCGCTGATACAGAGTGATCGCTGACTGATTATCCCGCCGCACTTCCAAACGCATAAACATACGACCCAGTTCCGCGCACTGCTCTTCTGCTTCTTCCAATAGTTGCCGACCAATACCCTTGCCATGACACGAAGGCAGCACTGCGATTGAATACAAGCGCGCCAAACTAGTACCCGAACGCAAAAAGATCAAAACATAAGCAACCAGCTGTTGGGCTTGCTCAACCACTAGCAACAAATTGTTTTCTTGCTGCAAATGATAGCGAAAACTGCGTTTGCTCAACCGGTCAGAATCAAAACAGGTTTGCTCTATAGCCACTAAGGACTCAAGATCCATCATGGTCGCGGATCGAATCAGGATCTCAACTTCGTTCATTCATCAATCCAGTCGTGGCCAATTGAATAACCTGGCGTGCCCGCCATAGTACCAGTGATTGCCATTGTGGCTCCGCCGGATAAAACAACTGTTTTAGTTGTTCTGCCACTTGAAGCTGCTCCGGCGCAAACCAGTTCATGGCGCCTGGTTTACGCACCCGGTGATCTTCTCGTAAACACCGCAATAATTCCTGCAGGGGATAAGTCCCAAATTCCAAAGTGATATAACAGCTATGTTCATTCATAACCTGATGCCAAGCGTAATCCACCAAGCCTGTTTTGGGTACCGAACAGGAGTTTCCCGCTTCCGGGCTGGTGACACTGTCGCCATACCAACGCCGAGCGGCCGCCATACCCCCACTATCAAGCGGATGATCACAAATAACTTCTCCGTAACCATAAGGCCCAAGCCCCGTATGCAAATCAATCACGGCCATATCTGGCTGCGCCTTACCCAGCTGCTCGATAATTTTCGTCATATTGACTCGCGCCTGAGACGGCGCCTTACCACCATAGAATAAGCCGTCAGGAAACTGATACTGACCACCACTCAGCGCCAGCTCGTATTCATACTGTCCCACATTCTGCAGATAGCCCGCCAACCGAGCATTAGCGGTACGCCAATCATCGTCCTTGGGCACGATGGCATCGGCACAGAGCGCATAACCCGGATTCACCGGTAATGGCTCATTGAAATTCACAAAATTACGATTCACGTCAATGCCTTGCTCATCCACCCGGCGACACCAGGCAAACCCCCAGGGATTCACCGCATGCACCAACACCACCGCCATATCAGAGGGAAGAGTTACAACACCAGCCTGCAAGCGCTGTAAAAAATCCAATTGAATGGCTGAACCTGTAAAACCCTCGACACCGTGTACGGCAGACAATAACACCAACACCCGGGAAGCATCATGTTCACCCAGCCACACAGCCCGTGTGGCCAGGGGCTCCTGCTGCGGGCCCTGGCCTTCGTAGTCCAAGGTGGTGATGGCATGTATCACGCTGAGCTCAGCGGCTTGCGCCATGAAGCGAGCATCAGCCTGTTGATAAGAGGAAGAAAAGACTGCCAATTCGGCAGCACTAAACAAAGGATTCAACATGGCAATAACATTCCAAACAGTGGGTACAACCTGGTACAGGAGCTTGCTGACATTAGCATATTTTGAGCTTCACTGGACACAAATAAGCATGATTGCTTCGTATTTACTACTTGTAATTATTAACTGTTGAATCCAATATTCAACGTTAATACTGCATGGATTTTGGTTATGTCACAGCTACTTGTCATCGTTGAAACCTTAAAAGACTGGACGCCTTATTTTCCCGCTGAGGACGTCATCACCTTCGAAGATTACCTCAATCTCCACGAAGGTCGAAAAAAAACCCGGGTTCGCATAATAAACTTATGCCGCCACTATAAATACCTCTCCAAGGGTTACTATTGCTCGTTGCTCGGCGAAGCACGAGAGCATCATGTGCTGCCGTCTCTCCGAGTCATAAATGAACTCAACCAAAAATCTTTGTATACATTGCATTTGGATGACCTCAAAACTCTGAATTACAAGGATTTTGAAAAATCTCACCCCGATGGCAACCTGGAGTTCATTACTTATTTTGGCAATACAGCGCAACCCGAATTCAAATCTCTGGCCAAAGATCTGTTTGAGAAATTTCCATGCCCAATTTTAGAAGTATCATTGCGTTTTCAGGAGCGCTGGCAAATCACTGGCCTACAAGCCCTGTCGCCCCACCACTTGAAAACTGATGCCCAGCAAACAGAATTTGCCAATGCCCTGGATCAGTTCAGCCATAAAATCTGGCGCTCACCCAAAGCCCGTAAACAATATCGCTATGACCTAGCCATCCTTACCAATAAAAATGAAAAACTACCACCGAGTGATGAAACCGCTATCAAGCGCTTTATTACCGCGGGTAAAAAACTGGGTGTTGATGTTGATGTCATTGATCGCAAGGATTATGTACGGCTCGCTGAATATGATGCGCTGTTTATTCGCGAAACCACCGCGATTGACCATCACACCTTTCGTTTTGCCAAAAAAGCAGAATCTGAAGGCATGGTGGTGATTGATGATTCATCGTCTATTCTGCGCTGCTGCAACAAGGTCTATCTAACAGATCTGTTCAATATCAACAAAGTGCCATCTCCAAAAACCTTTATCCTTAGCAAGCAAAACACGTTGTCTCTGGATGAAGTAATGGCCGATATAGACTTCCCCATTGTGTTGAAAATTCCTGATGGTGCCTTTTCCCAAGGCGTCTACAAAGTCAACGATGCTGACAGCTTTAACCAGCGCTTACAGGAATTATTCAAGAAATCAGCGCTGGTATTGGCCCAAGAATATATGTATACCGAATTTGATTGGCGGATTGGCGTTATTAACAATAAACCTTTGTATGCCTGTCGCTATTACATGGCAAAAAACCACTGGCAAATATACAACCATGGCAGCAACAATCGTTTTACCAGTGGCGGCTTCGACACCATGCCGACTTATGAGGCACCGAAAGTAGTACTTGATGCGGCCCTTAAAGCCACCAAGCTCATTGGCAACTCGCTGTATGGTGTTGACCTAAAACAAGCGGGTGATCGGGCCGTGGTCATTGAAGTCAACGACAATCCCAGTATTGAAAGCGGCGTTGAAGATAAATTTCTTGAAACACAACTGTATGAACAAGTAATGCAGGATTTTGTGCAACGTATAGAGATACGACGGGGAGGCCGCTAACCCAAAGCCTAAAGCTGTTCGAAGGCTTGCTGACCGGATAAAAAGATTTTCCCGGTCATTTGCTGGAAAAAATCACTGTCCGTTAACTGGTCACTTACCGGTCCTTTAATTTCCGCCAGATGCAGCAGAATATTCTGCTGCTTAAGCTCCGCTGTTAAATGTTTAAGCATCTCCAATGCCGTCACATCAATCCGGCTTACCGAAGACATCAACAACACCAAATGGCGAGTGGCTGGTTGTTGCGCCACAAACTCCAAGGCTCGGCTCATTACTGCTTCGGCATTCGCAAATACCAGATTTTCATCCACCCGAATCATCAGCAACTCTGGCTTGGTCTCCACCCGATGACGATCCACATTACGAAAGTGTTCGGTACCCGGTACCCGGCCAATCACGGCAATATGAGGTTGGCTGGTGCGCCACACCACCGTCATGATGGATAACACAACCCCGGTAGCTATTCCTGCTTCTACCCCAAACAACAGTACTCCAGCCGCAGTGCCCAGCATAGCCAAAAATTCGGCTCGATCATAATACCAAGCTTGCACAAATGGCTTAAAGTGAACTAACGGTAGTACAGAAGCAATAATCATGGCTGCCAAGGCACTAATCGGCAAATAGGCAAAGGGCGTTGAAACCAACCACAGCGCCAAGGCAATAAGTAGCGCCGAGAACACACCGGACAAAGGGCTTTTAGCTCCGGACTCCACATTTACCATGGTGCGGGAAAAACCTCCAGCCACCGGAAAACCCTGCAGCACTGAACTACCTATATTCGCCACACCCAGGGCCCTCAACTCAGCATTGGGATTCAGTGGTTGCCGTTCTTTAATCGCAAAGGATTGAGCTATGGAAATACTCTCGAAAAAACCCAACAGACCAATCACCAACGCCGGTAGCCAGAGATCTTGCAGCACACTTACCTCAACCGATGGCATCATCAAATGAGGGGTAGCGTTGGGCAATGGCCCTACTACCGCAAGCTCAGTTTGCCACTGGAACTGGTATACAACGCCCATCACAACAATCAAAGCAAGCATAGGAAACAGTCTAAGCAGGGTTTTGACCCAGGAACCGGTTATTCCTAACCTGGCAAATATTCCATAACCAAAGTATCGGGCTCCCAACAAAATCACCAATGAGGTAACGCCCACCAACGCCGTTAATGGCGTCACTGCTGTGATATCTGAGCCAATACCCATAACCACCGCCACGGCGGAATTGCCATCAAAATGGTAACCCAGTAATGGCTTTAACTGACCCAAGATAATCAATATAGCCGCACCGGTCACAAAACTATGCACCACTGGATGGCTTAACAAATGGGCAATAGCGCCCAAACGCAACAAACCTGCCACCAGCAAAAACAGTCCAGACATGAAGGCCAAGGTAGCCGCTGCCGCCACCATGTCCATAGCCTCGGTTAACCCTAAACCGGCCAATGCACTGGCGGTTAATAAAGACGTTATGGCCATAGGTCCCACCGACATCACCGAGCTGGATCCGAGCATCGCATAAAATATTAGAGGCAACAAATTGGCGTAAAGCCCGTACACCGGTGGCACACCAGCCAGGGTGGCATAGGCCAGGCCTTGCGGTATTAACATCAGGGCCATTATGGTGCCTGCCATCAAATCCTGACTTAAAAACTGGCGCTGATAACGTGGCCACCAAGGCGGAACAAAACGATTGAATGATCTACGCATCGGTTTAAGCAATGACTGCAACCTTATTTCGATTCTGAGCTGTAGTGTTGACACAGCACCTGCATTACAGCGAGTGCGATGGTATTTCCCACACGATAAACCTGATGCTTACCCTCCCGCCGAGTTTCCACTAAAGCTTTGCGTCTAAGTACACCTAAGTGCTGTGACAGCGACGGCTGGTAGATACCACAGGCAATTTCCAACTCACCAACGGTCATCTCGCCCTGCGATAATTGACACATAAGCAACAACCGATCCTTGTGGGCCAGGGCTCGCAATAATTCCACAGCCTGATCTGCCGCTAATTGCATGTTTTCCATGCTTAATGCTGAACGTTTCAAGCACGGCCTCCTTAGCTTTCAGTTTATGTTATATTGTATTACATTATATATATTCATATTATGTATGCTAGCATACCATATTCAGGAGTATAAGCATGACGCCTATCGTGCAACCTTTTTTGGATCAGGATTCCGAAACCTATTCTTATGTGGTTTACGACAAAACGGGTGGTTATTGCGCCATTATAGACCCGGTACTGGATTTTGATTATAAGTCTGGTCGCACCAACACTGCCGGTGCCGATAAAATAATCGCCTTTATCAATGAGAACAAACTGCATGTCAGCTGGATTCTAGAAACTCACGCTCATGCCGATCACATATCAGCAGCGCCCTATTTAAGAGATAACTTGGGAGGCTGCGTAGCGATTGGTTCACACATCATTGAAGTGCAAAAAATATTTGCCAAATTATTTAATTTTGGTGACGAGTTTATTGCTGATGGCCACCAGTTCGATCATCTATTCGAGGATGGTGACAGTTTTATCATCGGCGAATTGAACGGCAAAGTGCTATTCACCCCCGGCCATACTCCAGCTGATTTAACCTATCTCATAGGGGATGCAATCTTTGTCGGTGATACCTTGTTTATGCCAGATGTCGGTACGGCCCGTTGCGATTTTCCCGGTGGTGATGCCCACACACTGTATCAATCGGTACAAAAAATTTTACAGCAAGCAGAGACGGCTCAGATCTACGTATGCCATGACTATCCAGGCGAACATCGAGATCATCAATGCAAAACCACTGTGGGAGCGCAACGGAAAAGCAATATTCATATTAACGAAACTATATCTGCGGAAGAATTCGTGAAAATGCGAGAAACCAGGGACGCATCCCTGGAGATGCCGAGACTTATTTTGCCATCGATTCAGTTGAATATTCGCGCGGGCCAGTTACCTCCAGCAGAAGCTAATGGTCAACGCTATCTGAAAATCCCCCTAAATGCCTTGTGATTCTATCAGGTGAAGCGCACTGAGTGACGATGAATAGATTCCCGCTTCCAGACAAAGCTTTCGATGTAGTAATGAAACAAACTAACACTGAATAAAATAGCCGCCCATAGTTTCATAGAATCAGGCAGGCCATTACTAGCACTCGGTGTCACGTCGAACATACACTTCTCTGGCATCACAACATTGAACCCCATCGTCGCATCGAACCAGGTAGCGCCGCACTCCATCATAGCCGCCACTGAAATAGCCAACACTGGACACAATAACCAAGGCGCAAGCGGAATAAAAGACAAGGCCCGATAAACCACATTATTTTTGGTGACCAGATTTCGGTTTTGATCGTGCACGCTATAAATAATGAACGCTGTAATATCATGGATAAAGCGCGGAATCATAATCACAAACAAGCTGTAGTCCAGCAGCAGCATAACAAAAACGACTGGCAAAATGGCGAGGTTATAGCGATTGAAGACTTTCATCGAATCAGAATCAAAGGGCTTAATGACGGCTATACCTATCAAGGTAGCCGCCAATACAAATAGCCCAGACACCAGCTTGGCTAAGAGCAATAAATCCCAGCCCATGATCAACTGTCCTTCGAGATTCACACGATAAAACGTGACCAGATACATGACTGTCGCCGCAAGCATGGAAAATGCGCGCCACAACTGGTATAGCCGATCCGGCGGCTTGCGCATCAACATCATACCGATGCCGTATTGCTGGGATAATACATGCCACATGGTGTAGCCCGCGTGAAACAAAATATAAAGGCCTAACAATAGATTAGCCTGGGAGGTAGGTAGCACCATTGGCGCCAAATACAGCACCAAGAAAAGCCCACCTACAATCAGCAGAAGCCCACGAATTAATTTTGTACGGTAATACTCAATGTATTCTCTATCGGCTAAGGTAATCACACTGGAAACAATATGGGGGAAATTAAAAATAATCCCCCATATCAGTAAATTGGCTGGTGTTGTCGGTAAGATGTCATCTCTTAACTGAAAATTAAACAGCACTGCGTCCAGGACAATCAACGCAAACATAAAAGGCATAACGCCATACAGTTTACGCAAAAGGCGGGTGGAAACCGAATAAAGCATTGGCGCTTGGGCTACTTCAACAGCAACCATTTTAGGATCTCTCATTAAAGTTATTATAGTTTGCAGATCGTCATTTGTAGATTCAACCTTCACATCTTTCTATTGTGGAGTTGCTCCAGTTAGAATCAATATGTGTTTACAGTAGTCCAACAAAAGTTCTCCAAACCTCTCCTAAATCAGTCTTTTACAGTGCAAACTTGGCTTACGAACCTAAAGCATATCGTAAGTTTGTTCAGGTTCGATATAATTCCAACTCTGACTATTACTTAAACCGTATAAAGAGGCCCTAGTCCCCATGGATCTTATTGACGCACTTTATGCTCGCCGCAGTATTCGGCAATTCGCCCCCACCCCCGTTGCCGACAGTACCCTGCGGCAAGTGATTGAGCACGCGCTGCAATCACCCAGCAACTCAAACTCCCAGCCCTACCGGCTAGCGGTAGCCAATGGCGTGATCTGTAATGAAATCAGGATGGAACTAAGTCAAAAGTACACCAAAGCCAGCACCATTCGCCACCGACCTTTACCGGTGAAAGCGGCGCAGGCAGTGCTCGCCGGCATAGTACCGGATGGTGATTACAACCCCGATATAAAGTATCCGGCGGAACTTCAACAGCGTAAGTTTATGTGTGGTATGGGTTTGTATGAAACCTTGGGTATCGACCGCAAAGACAAGGCCGCAAGGGAGCGCCAAATGTTGCGGAATTTTGAATTTTTCGATGCCCCAGCCGCTATTTTTGTTTTTATCGACGGTACCCTGGATCGATACGCTGCCTTGGATGCTGGCATTTTCATGCAGTCCCTAATGCTTGCGGCACTGGAGCAGGGTCTCGGCACTTGCCCACAGGGCGCCTTGGCCATTTGGGGTAGCCCGATTCGCAAACGGTTTAAAGTCGAAAAGGGCTATAAATTGTTGTGCGGCCTGTCCATTGGCTATCCAGCTGATCACAAAGTTAATGAATACGCCCCCACCAAAAGACGGGTTGACGAGGTCTGTTTAACCACCAAATAATTGGATCAGATGCCCTTTATTTACTTGCTCCACATTAGCTTAACCGCTAGATTAATCAGCAGAAGCCAGTGGGTAAGGAAGATCCATGCAGTACACGAGCACACCCTATTGCTGTCAACGTTTTTTAGACCCCGATGGACGGCTAGTATCTCAGCTTCCGGCACATCTAAAAGAGCCAGCATGGCTCTTGAATAGCTATCGGCATATGGTGTTAATCCGCCATTTCAACCAGCGCATGGTAGATTTACAACGTACTGGCTTTATTGGCACCTATCCCTCTTGCCTTGGAGAGGAGGCTATTGGCACCGCCATCGGTTTAACCCTGCACAAAGATGATGTATTTGCACCCTATTACCGTGATCTGGCGGCGCAGACCTTGCGCGGCGTGAGCTTCAAACAACAAATGCAGTATTGGGGAGGTGATGAATGGGGCAATCATTTTGAGGGCACCGCCAGTGCGGATCTGCCTAACTGCGTACCCATTGCGACCCAGGTTACTCACGCTGCAGGCATTGCAAGCGCCTTTAAAATTCGTCAGGAAAAACGCTGCGCTCTTACCACCTGTGGGGATGGAGCCACCTCGCGGGGTGACTTCTACGAAGCTATAAATTTGGCGGGCGCCTGGCATTT
The DNA here is from genome assembly GCA_963922875.1 of uncultured Ketobacter sp. Taxonomy (GTDB): domain Bacteria; phylum Pseudomonadota; class Gammaproteobacteria; order Pseudomonadales; family Ketobacteraceae; genus Ketobacter. The sequence continues at coordinate 90,184 of CAWUJH010000001.1, forward strand.
ACCACTCGTTGTGGTGGTCAATAATAATCACTGGGCTATTTCCCTCCCCCGCCACCAGCAAACGGCTGCCCCTACGCTCGCTCATAAAGCCGTAGCTGCAGGCATCGAAAGCTTTCAAGTGGATGGCAATGACATCATTGCCCTATACGATGGCATTCAATACGCTGTTAAAAAAGCTCGCGCGGGCAAAGGCGCCACCTTGATTGAAGCCATAACCTATCGCTTAGCCGATCACACCACCGCCGACGACGCCAGTCGCTATCGCCCCACCGAAGAAGTCAACACTGCCTGGAATAACGAACCTATCAAGCGTCTGCGTATTTATCTGACTCAACAAGCCTGGTGGAGTGAACAACAGGAGCAACAACTGATCCAGCAGGTGAATGAAAAAATTCAAGACGCCGTAAACCAGTTCAAAGCCACCGAGGCCCAACCTGTGGATGACTTGTTTGATTATCTTTTTGCTGATCTTCCCTTGCCTTTGGCTGCCCAAAAAAGTTTGGCTAGAGCCAAATACAACACTCAAATGAAAGGCACTTGATTCCTATGGGTAGCCAAGAAAGGGGTAGCCAAGAAAGCCTGGGCAATGAAAATTCCGATATATCTGGCTCATCAATGGCTCCGATAAAAGCGGTGAATTTATTGGAAGCCGTTAATCTGGCCTTACATCGGGCCATGGAGAGCGACGAAAATGTAGTGGTGCTGGGCGAAGACATAGCCACCAACGGTGGCGTATTCAGAGCCACTGCTGGGTTAAAAGAACGTTTTGGTAGACGCCGCGTGATGGATACCCCATTAGGCGAAACCATGATCGCGGGTGTTGCTGTGGGAATGGCAACCCAACAATTGCGACCGGTAGCTGAAATTCAATTTATGGGGTTTATTTATTCCACCTTGGAACACTTGATCTCGCACGCGGCCCGCATGCGTAACCGAACCCGCGGCAGGCTCAGTTGTCCGCTGGTGATACGGGCACCTTATGGAGGCGGCATCCATGCTCCAGAGCATCACTCGGAAAGCATGGAAGCATTATTCGCTCATATACCGGGCTTACGAGTGGTGATACCCTCATCACCGACCCGCGCCTATGGTTTGCTGCTCAGTGCCATTGAAGAACCAGACCCTGTCGTTTTTTTAGAACCCAAAAGAATTTATCGATTGAGCAAACAGAACTTGCGGGACGATGGATTAGGATTACCTTTAGATACTTGTTTTACGCTACGCCAAGGCAAAGACATTACCCTCATCAGTTGGGGTGCGATGATCCATGAAACGCTAAAGGCTGCAGACGTTTTAGCCACACAGGGCGTAAGAGCTGAAGTAATCGATGTGGCCACCCTCGCTCCCATGGATCTAGACACCATGATACTGTCTATTCAAAAAACAGGACACGGCGTCGTCATTCAGGAAGCCCCTCGACACTGCGGAGTGGCCGCTGAAATTGCCGCATCTATCACTGAGCGTGCCTTCGGCTATCTGCGTCATCCCATTCAGCGGGTCACTGGCTTCGATACACCCATGCCCTATTATCAACATGAAAACTTATATTTACCGTCCGTCACTGATATCGTGGACGCGGCTAAAAGGACTCTGGGAATGCTATGAAGTATTTTAAATTACCCGATCTGGGCGAAGGATTACACGAATCTGAAATAGTCGAATGGCACATTGAACCTGGAGCTATTGTCAGCACCGGACAGGTATTAGTGAGCGTAGAAACCGATAAGGCCATCGTGGACATCCCCTCACCTTGTGATGGTGCTGTAGTTAAATGCTTTGGTCAGGCAGGCGATATCATACATGTAGGCGATCCTTTACTGGAGTTCGCCGCCGAAGATGTCGAAAGCAGCGTTTCAGTGGTGGGACGCATAGAAACAGAATCGGCTGCGATTAATCGCGAGCACTTCATAATTGGCAGCCCCTATAATCACGATATACCCCGCACCACGCCTTCCATTCGGGCCTTGGCCAAAACTCTGCAAGTAGACCTGCAACATGTCACTGGCACTGGCCATCACGACATGATTACCAGTGATGACGTGGAATTAATGGCGAAACTTAACCGGGAATACGGGCCCGCCCAAATGTTAAAGGGCTCCCGGCGCAGCATGGCGCGCAATATGGCCTCGGCTCATGAAGAAGTGGTTAAAGTGACTATCCATGATGATGCGGATGTTGGTGCCTGGCATACCAACAACGACATTATGTTACGCTTAATGCGAGCCATGAAAATGGCCTGTCAGGCGGAGCCTATTTTGAATGCCTGGTACGATAGCCGTCGAGATACTTTTCGAGTCATCGAACAGATTAATTTGGGGATTGCGGTGGATTCCAGTGACGGTTTATTTGTGCCCGTTATTCGCAATTTGCAGCAACTCAAGGAAGAACAGCAACGCCATGAATTGAATCGCCTGCGGGACGCTGTTATGACCCGTAGCATATTACCGCAGGAACTTACTGGCGCCACGATTACGCTGTCTAATTTTGGCAGCATCGCCGGTCGCTACGGTAACCCGATTATCATCCCACCGACGGTGGCCATAATGGGCACAGGCCGGATGTATAACCACAAGAAAAACCTGCCACTCAGTCTAAGCTTTGATCACCGTGTAATTACGGGTGGAGAAGCCGCTCGTTTTCTGCGGGCTGCTATGGAAGACCTTAGCTTGGAACAATAGCCGCCTACATACCGGGCGGCTTAACAAATCCACCGAAGGCCTTCTCCATCAGTTCAGCAAATTTAATCGTGGTCAAATCCTGATAAGCTCCCCCCATGATCTGAATGTTCACTGGAAGCCCATCGGCACTACGACCTACAGGAGCGGACGATGCCGGCAGGCCCGCCATAGACGCAGGTGCAACCCACATGAAAAGATCGCTATAGGCAAGCTTGCGGCCATCCACTATCAGTTTACGGAACGGCACATCGGGTTTTTGAAGATGCTTGAAAGCCAAAGTCATAGTCACCGGCATCAGCACCACATCAAACTGATTAAACAGTGTATTAAGTTCTGCACGCAACTTAAAGCGCCGTTCATTGACCTTAGACCAACCCACATGGGACTGACTCACCCCCGCCAGATATTCTTCAAAAGCGAAGGGCAGATTAAAACGTTCACCCACTTTTTTAAGTAACGGTAACGCCAATACCATAGCTTGGCGTTCCATCTTTTTATGGGCGGCAGCCACAACACTACCCAACAAATTCATATAGGTGGGAAAATAACGTTCCAAACTCAACTTTTCCTGGGTTGCATCAGTAATGCTGACTCCCTGCTCCAGCAACTGCTGTTTGAAGCGGTCATAAACGGGAACCATACGGGAATCCAACGGACACAAGGGATCATTGGTCCACCATAGCACCTTAAAGTCACTGAGCTTTTTCTGCTTGGCTTTCGGTAATTTCAAAACCCATCCAGGAGATGTGGAAGGCATAGCACCCGCCACTACTTCCATCATCAAGTTCAGATCAGCGGCACTGCGAGCCATGGGACCAACCACGGCGAGATCGGATTCGCTTAGAGTACCCGGTGGACCAGGCACATGCCCCTGCAGAGAAATGATTCCATGGGTGCTCTTGTGCCCATAAACACCGCAATAACTCGACGGAGTGCGAATAGAACCGGCGAGGTCGCTACCCAGCTCCAACGGCGTAAAACCCGCAGCTAGGGCAGCGGCGGCTCCGCCTGAAGAGCCACCGGGGGTTAACTCAGTTGCCCAGGGATTATTGGTAGTGCCGTAGATCCTGTTGAAGGTTTGAATATCGGAAGCGAACAACGGAACATTGGTCTTGGCAAACAAAATAGCGCCAGCGTCCAACAGCCGCTGGGCGGCCACCGCATTGTGCAGGGGAACATGATTGCGAAGCCCGCCATAACCCGCAGTACAGGGCATGCCCTCCACTTCGAAAGTGTCTTTTATGGTCATGGGCAAGCCATGCAATGGCCCCCAGGATTCTCCCTTTTGCCGAGCTTGGTCTGCGGCATCGGCCCGCGCTCGAGCGGCTTCATAATTGGTGGCGACTACGGCGTTAAAGGCGCCGTTATGGGCCTCTACCCGGCCGATATACAATTCAAGCAAGGCCCGGCTGGTAATTGTTCCCGAGGCCATGGCGGCCATCAGATCTTTTGCTGTCGAGAATGCCCAATCCAACTCCACGTTTTCGCTCCACTAATCATGTTTAATGCAGGCAGCTTACCTTACTCGCTGGGGTTTTCCAATGGCCACCGCCCCCCGGCTTTTTGGGGGTAAATACCCTTCTGAATATGATGCCGAATGTTATACAACGTCTGCCAGGGGACTTCCGTCAGGAGCCTGTTCACTAGCATCGCAGGCACTTTGCCACCCGGTTCCACATGAGCTTCGTGAGACACCTCAATTTCGTTGGTATTGATCACTGGGCGCAGACGATTCACCACCTGTAATGTCGGCACCCGAACATAACCTTGGATTTCCGGGTACTGGGGCTCGATCACCCAGGAAAATGTGTAACCGCCGGTACGCTGATCTTGTTCCCAATTACAACGGGCATAATAATCCCGCGCTTTGGCCCCAAAGCTTTTATTCACCACATAAACTATCTGTTCCTGGGGGCCTATGTGCTCCACAATCTCTGTTTTCACCGTGGTGTGAAAGACCTTGGGGTAGTAATCAATATCTAGAAACAGGGCTTTATAGAGTTCAATATCCCCTTTCACTACCATTATGCCTCGGTAGCAATCAATCGCCGAGGTGGTATGGGGTCTGGTGAAGGTGTCTATTCCGGCTTTGGAGAGTTTTTTCTTCCACATAACATTCGATCCGCCACTACATCCTTTTTTATGGGGGCCACAACATAGAGACAATAATCTCATAAGTCGATACAATTTTACCCCTAACATTGGCACATTCGTTTATAAAAGAAGAAATTTCATGGGTCGAGCATATCAAAACCGTAAGGTCTCAATGGCCAAAACGGCAGCAGCAAAAACCAAAGTGTATTCCAAATACGGTCGCGAGATTTATGTGGCGGCCAAAAACGGCGGCGGCGATCCCAGCGCCAACCTGGCACTGCGAAACCTAATTGACAGAGCAAAGAAAGACCAAGTGCCAAGCCATGTCATCGACAAAGCTATTGATAAAGCAAAAGGCGGTACTGGAGAAGACTTTCATCCAGCACTCTATGAGGGCATTGGTCCCGGCGGCTGTATGGTTTTAATCAGTGCCTTGACGGACAACGGTAACCGCACCTTTGGTGAGATTCGTGGCGTATTCACGAAATGTAAAGCCAAAATAGGTACCCAGGGTTCGGTGTCCCATATGTTTGATCACCGCGCCATGTTTGTGTTCGCGGGGGAAGATGAAGAGCCCGCACTGGAAGCACTGCTCAACGAGGATGTGGATGTGAGCGACATAGAACAGGAAGACGGCATGATTACTGTGCTAGTGCCGCCAACAGAATTTTTCAAAACCAAAACCGCCCTCTCGAGTATTGATCCCGATCTTGAATTCGAAGTAGAGGAAATTCTTTACCTGCCACAGACCTCTCACCCGATCAGTGGCGATGACGTGGCGCAATTTGAGCGTTTTGCGAATATGCTCAATGAATTAGAAGATGTCCAAGAAATCTACCACAACGGCGAATTCGAGTAATTGCAAAGCCTAGTGGTAAACAAGCCAGCGCGCGAATCTTCTTCTGAAACCAAGGGATTGAGTCAGGAATTATTTATCTGGCGGGAGATAAGCGCCTTGGGCAACCAAAAACCTAATACCTGTATAGGCTTGGTAGAACTGGAATGGGTTACCCATAGCGCAATGGCATAACGCTCGCTTTTTGACAGCTTGGCCGCAGGTAATTCAATAGACCATAGGTGTGGTCTATTATCCAGATCAAGTGACTGGTGCCAAAGTACAACGAAGTCCTCTACTAGTTTTTTGCGGGCATTTTCACCGCTGGCAACAGCGGTGGATTGATTGAAGCCCTCCAATACAACGTGTAAGCGAAGGTTTTGCAGGCTTTCCTGATGATCAAATTCGACGGTGAGTTTCTTGTGGTTTAGGGTCGCTATTAGTTGACCCAATTTGGGTGACGATGCGGGAAGCTCATGCCGACCAAACCAGCCGCGCCATTCTTTTCCATCGACAATGAATCCCGGCGTGTAAACCGATGCAATGGCACCTTCCTTTTGATACCGACGCTGTCTTTGTCCAAAATCTGGTTGCGCGTAGGGATCTTTCCAACCAATCGAATCCCAATAGTCGACGTGAAAGGCAACCGGCACCCAGTGTTGCCATAGATCATCGCGACTTTTAAAACCACTCAACCACTTGTCTGCAGGAGGGCAGCTGCTACAACCTTGAGAGGTATACAACTCAATCAATTGGGCCGAGTGAGTGCCAGAGCTAAAAGTTAGAGCCTCGGCCGCTATGGTATTTTGGCAGCAAACAAATAGCAGTATCACTAACGATTGTTTTGTCCACATGATGTCATCTCTTAATTTCCATCGAACTCTGAATATAGAGTCGGGCAATCTTCAAGTGTTACTCATGCTGGCATATTTTCTTTGTACCGCTAATGTGACACGGTGTTTATAGGGTAACACTCGGCATAGGGACTGAGAAAAACTACTCCGTTTGAGCTTGAATGCTAACGCCCCGTTGACGCGCCTTCTCCCACATTTGCAAATAGGATTCAGCACCACGAAATAGCCGTTCAACCTTTTCATCGGGCATTCCCTGACGTCGCATATCTTCTACCATATCAGGTATCAGACCATAGTGAGCTAAACCGTCCGTATTATAATCAAACACTCGATTGCCAGTCTGCTGACGCTCAAACACCACACGGCCATCAAAGGAGGTAAAGGGATACTCCACAGGATTAAACTGCATTTCGTCGCAGTTAGCCAATTCACCAAAACGAGGCTGTGCCTGACTCACCATACCGTGTACATCCGTTGATATAACCACTCCAGGATCAACACCTAAGGATTCCCGCAGATCGCCAATCGCCATGGTCAACATGGCTAAATCTTGCGAGGTACTCCTGTTACAGGTTTTGCGCACTCCACCGTATTCGCTTTGATTAATATTCATATTGGGCATCGGTGAACGCACACCACCCAGAGACAAATAACGTGCTTCAAAAACTTTACCGACGTCATCCCAAGCCTTACCTTGATGGCTATCCACTAGTGGATAATCATAAGCCTCGGCCATATCCAGTACCGCCTCTTTCATTTTTGGTGACATATGATTGGTTTCGATCAACATCCCTCGCTTCATCATTTCTACGGCCAGGAATTCTCCCAAGGGAGTGATGGTTTGTGCATTGCAATAATGATCAGCCTGCGGCACGAATGGAAATAATGGCAGATTACGAGCAACCCGAGGAAATAGATTGTAATAGATCTGCGGAATTTTTAAGGCCAACAGCGGATCATAGGTGGCATCTTCACAGGCTTCATATTTAAACAGTTCACCGTTTTGTATCACCTTACCAATTTCAACGATCGGATTGAAAACCGATGCGCCACCAAAATCGTTGTCGTAATGGTGCACCGGGAACAAGGTACGAATTCCCAAGTCATAATATTCATCCAACTTTTGCGTCACATAAGCTTCCGTACAATTGGCACGACCACCTTCTACGCCATCGATACAGGAAAATAAGTCAGGCAATTCGGCTCCGATAATCACGGCCATTTTTTTATCCTGGATTACCGTCCTCGCCTCGTCGGGTGTCTTAACAACACGAAACCAGCCCTTTCCAGGCCCACCCGCCTGTGCATCCACATAATCCTGCAACTGTAAAGTCGCTTGTAGTTGACGCTCAGCCGTTGCCTTACCAGTGCACACTACTTGGGGATCATACTGATAATGCTGGTCCGATGGGGCATAGATTTTGGAAAGTTCCCGCGCCACTTTACACAGCGGAGGGCTTTCAACCAGCAAATTTACCATCAGGCGCAAGCCGCCGAGATAGGCCCGTTCAACCCATTTGTAATATCCCATGGCATGGGTATTGGTGGTGGCATTGGGCCAATAGGGAAAATCAGGATAACCACGGGTATCGTGAAAGGGTCGACCGGTAAAATACATGCCGGGCACCTTACTAATTTGCTGCAACTCATCTCCTGGGCCACCAGTTACAAATCCAGTTATATCTAACCAGCCATTGACTCCATGTTCTGCTCTACAGTCAGCCAAAGCCTCCGTCACACCCAGCGGATGAAAAACATCACCGGCCATAACATTGTTGGCGAACGCCATTCCGCCAAACAGGTGAGCATGGACATCAGCCATTCCCCACACGGCTCCATCCGCAAATGACTCGCCCCCAGCGCTACCTTGAGTGTTGGTGGAGGCCTCTGGAAACTCGGCACAGCCAGAAGTAGAAGTTAGATTAATGACAGTGGCGGCATCTCTGGAAGATACCAGTTGGAGGGAACCGTTATTGGCCTGGCCTAACCAGGAGGATTGGGTTTGAGAACGAAATTGATACTGATTCTGTGCCACCACGTTTAGCTCCCAAACAGCGTCATTATCGAGCTGCGATTGGCTAGCGGGTGCAATAGTACTCTCACTGGCTTGCAACCATTGACTGAGGCTATCGAATAACATGTAGTGACCCAGACCAGTGGGCTTTAGATAGATAGGCTCGGCCGCTGTGGCATCTGGCTGAAAGCTATAACCGGCAAGCGCTGGATTATAGGTTAGGTAACCGGCATCACTGCGGATAAGCCAACATTGATTTGCCATGGAATAGGCATTACTGGGTTCTGCTGCTTGCGCCTGCCGGGCTCCATCGGGACCTGAAGCTGAATTACTGCCGCCACATCCCACCAAAACCACAGTCCACGCTACCACCCCAACCCAATGCCCAAGCTTCATGCTGTTTACCTTTTATTTATTCTTTTTAGTATAAGAATCAAACTATACAGGAATTTTTATCGTCACGACTATAGGTCCTTATCAGGCTTTATGTAACACACCCTAAGTTTCTGAATATTATGGCTATCTCAAATAGCTAAAGATCTGTTACTTGCGCGTAGCGCTCCAAGCGGTGAGAAATATACAGGCGCACATAGCCTTCAGGCAAATTCTGACAGAATATATTGATATAAATGGACACGCCTTCAGTGGGTTAGCAACCCATTGATTGTCGTTATGCCGAACCCGAAAAATACTTTGTTTTTGCGGTCATAACCCCGGTGTTGGGGATCTGAATACGATATGTTGCCCAACAGCCTCACCACGCAGCTGTTGAGGCAATTCTGGGTAAGGCTCCTCTGGCAATGCCGCCAACGCCAACAGGGTTTCCGCCAGGGGTACCATAACAAGATCACGGAAGTGGCGCTTAATGGCCCGTGCCCCCAGGCGCAAGTCCGCCCCCTGTTGTTGAATCAAGCGCACGGCGTTGGCATCCAAGGTGACGACATAACCTTTTTTAAGTAATCGCTTATTTAAATTTTGTAGCTCTAGATCAATAATGGCGGCGTGATGTTTTGGCGCGAGGGATTCAAATATTTCTATACGATCAATTCGATTAATAAATTCTGGATCAAAGTGACTGAACAGTGCCTTTTCAAACACCTTCTGACGTCGCTTCTTAGTTAACAAGCCTTTTAATAAACGCTGCCGCAGATTGAACCACTGACCGGACCCCAAATTACTGGTCATAAAAATTAAACTATTGGTAAAACTGAGTTCACGGGTCCCCGATGCCAAGCGCAACTTTCCAGAATCCAATATATTCATCAAACTACGCGCCACTTCAGAATTGGCTTTCTCGATTTCATCAAACAGCACAATGCCTGGACGACTGGCCGTTCCCGCCATGGCCGCCTCGTTAAACAGCGTGATATTTTCCTTACTTCCCACGTAGCCCGGTGGCGCGCCGGTAATGGCGGCGCTGTAATGGCCTTGGGACAGGGTATTCATATCAATTCGACAAAATCCTTGGGGATCACCATGGATAATAGCCGCTAACTGTCGCACAATTTCCGTTTTACCGACGCCGGTTTCGCCCACTAACAAGGTGACACACAAAGGCTTACGGGGGTCGTTTAAGCCCGCCTTTATCACTTTTAATTGCTGACAAATGGCATTAACCACATCTCCTTGACCCACAATCGTTGCCACTAACTTCTGGTGAACTTCTTCTGGTTCAAACAAAAAGCGTGAACCCTGAATTCGTGCCGCCGCCTTTACGTCCAAATTATGCTGCTGGTTGGCGGCCAACACTTCATTGATAAAAGGCATAATCAGCCGGGCACCTTATTGTCCCGCTTCCCGCTCAATGTCAGGTATTGGTAAATTCCCTACGGGACATTCCGCCACCCCGATGGTTGTGCGCGTGATCGCCTCCACGTCTTGTTGCGCCTTTTCCGCGTCCATAACCCAGGTACGATAAAATTCAAAGGGACAATCGGCCACCCCCTTATCTCCATCGCCTGAATTATGGACACCGGTATAACCACGATGCAGCAGTTTAAATAAATGATTTTGCGACTGGTCATTGGCGCGAGCATCACGAATTTGCGATACCGATAATTGGGCGTATTGAATACCCATTTCTTCTTCACCACACTCGCCTAATGTACGGCCATCAAACCCAATAATGGCAGAGTGACCAAAGTAGGAATAGACGCCATCAAAACCAGCGGCATTAGCCACGGCCACATAGCAGTTGTTTGCCCAAGCCATGGTTTTTGCCATCATGACTTGCTGGTCCTTCGCGGGATACATATACCCCTGACAGCGAACAATGAGTTCGGCACCCTTCATGGCGCAATCTCGCCAAATTTCAGGATAGTTGCCGTCATCACAAATGATTAAACTGATTTTTAAACCCTTGGGCCCTTCGGTGACGTAGGTCCTATCACCGGGATACCAGCCTTCTATGGGGCACCAGGGTATACATTTTCTATATTTTTGTACGATCTCACCTTGATTATTAATCAGCACCAAGCTGTTATAGGGCGCTTTATTGGGATGCTCTTCGTGCTGTTCGCCGGTCAGGGAAAATATGCCCCAAACATTGGCTTGTCTGCAGGCCGCAGAAAAAATATCGGTTTCTTCGCCAGGCACCGTGGCGGCCGTGGCCATCATCTCCGCCGGATCGTACATAATCCCCATGGTGCTGTACTCGGGAAAAACAATGAGATCCATACCGGGCAAGCCTTGCTTGATGCCCACCATCATCTCTGCCATGGCCCGGGCATTGTCCAGCACCTCGGCTTTGGTGTGCAAACGTGGCATTTTATAATTGACTACGGCAACCCCCACCGTGTCAGCACTACTGGAAATATCACCATGTCTCATTAGGCAGCTCCCGCTCGTTTTCGATTTCAAACACCAAGACCGCAGACCCATAACGGCTCGACTAAATGAATGACCATAACGCAGGGATGTGGATGTCTGTATGCGTCAAATGACGTAGTACTAGGGGGCAATCATCCCATTGGATCGGGCGTAACGCTTAATTGGGTGTTTCGTTGTTGCCGTTGAGAATGCGAACTTTCCGTATATCACTGACTTTGTTTAATTTTATTCTGAGTCTTTTTTGGAAGACTGGATAAAGCCTTATTATAAGACCAATCAATTAATTCCTTTAGATAAACTGAATCTATCTCTTCTACTTTTACGACTGTTACCCAATGAAATCTATGCATGTATTTTGCCGGCTTAATTCCAATCTGGTCCGTTAATTCTACAAAACGTGCCGGCGTCACCCTAAAACTGAAACGCCAACGCTCTGGTTCGCTCGTTTTAAAGTAGGCAAAGGGCTTACCCCCAACCTTATAGGAAAGTATATTGTTTGGACTACCAGTGTCTATCTCAACACTTCCTGGATAGTTTAAGCAGTACTCTTTTAACGATTTGATATTCATAAAATACCTTTTGCTTGCGTTTTGATAACTAAAAAAGGTACAAGCTTATTTCGTAATATTGACGCTCTAATCAGGTTAACTGTACAGGAGCTAGATATGAATCGCTCAGCGAATACTAGAGCAGTGTTGCTATTATTGTGTACGTTGTTCTCGGGAGGGAGAAGCGCATGGACTGACCTAGCAACCCATGCACGCACCATAAACATGATAGAAATCTCACGTTTGGTTGTGTGAACTTCAGCCACAAAAGCGGAGTGTGGTTATTCAAAAGCTCCAGCGCTGAACTCATTAAAATCAATCATCAGGTCATTATGAGTATTGTTTTCAAACTCATAATTCCACGGCTCTATGTAGCGCATACAGAGTTGCCGAGCCTGAGAAAACACCTCGCTGTAATCACCATTTGGATAGCGCTCGGATTGCGAGGAGTTACCGATCACTTGACCATACAAATCTCCTTCATAAAGCTGCAACGCCTGTATCAGATCAGGCTGATAGCTGTCGCTGCCTGAAATCCACCACATTGCCACCCCTGCTCGATTCTCAAACTCCAGATCTTGCAATAGACCATCCATGATACGTTGTGGTATGGATACTCGATTAATGACTTCATGCACCTCAAAGGCGATGGCTTTGTCAGCAAAAGCCAAGGCTGTACTTTTGGCCACTTTCAAGGCAGCAGTCACCCACACATCTTCAAATAATTGCCCGGCGTTAGCCAGACCTGGATCAATACCAGCCGCACGCATTAGGGTAGCTTCTGGTACACCGTTGAAATGACCTTCAATACCATTACTGGTCATCTGCGGTACATACACCAATTGCAGACGAGGGTCACTTTGATATTGAGCAGCCACCGCTTGCAACATGCTCGCCAAACGGGTCTGCACAATGATGTCCCAATATTTTGGCATGTGAACGGTGACTTGGCGGAATTCCATATCGAAAGTATCAATAAAGAAATCAGTTTCCAGCCAATCAGGGGACATGTGGCGCGACAAGCTTAATTGGCCACCAACACTAATCAGATTAGGGTCAGTCTCATCAAGAGAACTCCAACCAGCATGGATGCCCAGGCTCCAGTTTTTGTCAGCGGGCAGCAAGGCCAGACGATCCTCGATAGCGCTGAAATCAAACTGGCCGGGATGAGGCTCCAACTCAGCCCAAGTAACCCTGATCAGGCCCCCATTAATGGTTGCGTTATCAGCGGCACCGGGTGTTATTACACTGGTATAGACACCGGTGGGTTTACTGATATTCGAAGCGTTATATGATTTGTTGCAAGCGTTTGTAAGACTTGGCTCTGTAATCTTACAGCTCGCAATACCAAACATACTCAATGCCAGAATGGCTGCAATCAAACGCTTAGTCATTGTTTGCTCTCACTGATAGATGATAAAAGAAGTAGCTCATAGTGAATCATGAATGCTCTGCCTTCTAAATTCTAATTTTTCTAATTTCAATTCTAAACGTAGAGTTAAGGGGCGCGGTGTAGTGACGCTATTTTTGCAACAACCAGGAACTCAGCTCAACCACGGCCCGTTGAACGCATGGTTAGAACTAAAATCGCTTTGCATTTTTAAATAATGCACTGAACCAAACACTTCTAATTATCTAACTCTGGGACCAGGGTAAGCTTTTATCATAGCACACCGAAACTACGACACTAAAATCGATCATTCCTAAACAGCTTTGACTGCCTTTGTCTATACACAAGACATCCCCTTTATCGCGGGAAACCCACTCAGTCGCAACGTTGACTCGCTGGTATTCGCTGAATTCTGCGAAGATAGGTTGTCATGACAACACAGACTTACTCCCAAGCTATTGTAATTAAAATAAACTTTCTAGGTTTTTTTCCCACCAATTACTGCCACCGCTATAAAACTGAAACAATTTTGTGATTTTTTAAATCGATAGCCTCTGAATACTTCTATAAGTTGTTGCATAAAATGAGTAATTGCCACTTGAGATATGCTTAAAAAATTCTGCTTCGTTGTATAATGGCAGCCCGACATAAGCGCCCCAAATATTCAAACACCACAGAAACCAGCCCACATGAAAAAAAGTATTAACCTATCCGCTGAAATCAAACAATATTTAGTTATCACCGGAAACTATTGGGCCTTCACCCTCACCGATGGCGCCTTGCGAATGTTAGTTGTACTGCACTTTAATAGCCTCGGCTACAGCCCACTGGAAATTGCCATGTTATTTCTGTTTTATGAAATATTCGGGGTAGTAACCAATCTTATCGGTGGTTGGTTGGGTGCTAGGCTTGGTCTCAACCGAATCATGAATGCCGGCCTTTTTCTCCAAGTGATTGCTTTAAGCATGCTTTTGGTACCCACGAGTTTACTGACAGCGCCATGGGTCATGGGTGCCCAAGCTCTGTCGGGTATAGCAAAAGATCTTAATAAGATGAGCGCTAAAAGTTCAATCAAACTATTAGTGCCAGCGAATGCTCAAGGACAACTCTATAAATGGATCGCTATTCTAACCGGATCTAAAAATGCCCTTAAGGGAGCCGGATTCTTTTTAGGAGGAGGCCTGCTGACCCTGTTTGGATTTAAAGCGGCCATTATCCTAATGGCTACGCTATTGGCATGTGTTTGGGTGCTTAGTTTAATGCTACTCAAAGAAGATATAGGCAAAGCCAAGAACAAACCTAAATTTAACGAAATCTTCTCAAAGAGCAAATCGGTTAACTACCTGTCCGCGGCGCGGCTGTTTCTCTTTGGATCGAGAGATGTGTGGTTTGTGGTTGCGCTTCCGGTGTACTTAGCTACAACCTTTGGGTGGGACCATTGGTACGTAGGCGGCTTCCTTGCCCTTTGGGTTATCGGTTATGGATTTATTCAGGGATTTGCACCACATCTTACTGGAAAATCCAGAGGCCATTTACCCGATGGCAGAAATGCTCTCCATTGGGCGCTCTCTCTAGCGGCAATTCCCGCCGCCATCGCTTTGGCTCTCGTTTACGAATGGCATGCACACTTCATATTGCTGGGTGGCCTACTGGTTTTTGGGGCGCTATTTGCAATTAATTCTTCACTACATAGTTATCTGATTGTGAGTTACGCTGCTGAAGATGGTGTATCGCTTGATGTGGGGTTCTACTATATGGCCAACGCCATGGGGCGCCTTATCGGAACCGTACTGTCCGGCTGGCTATTTCAAGCTTATGGACTCAGCGCGTGTCTTTTGGTTTCCACTATTTTCATCTGTTTAGCCGCGTTAATGTCAATCGGCCTCCCTCGCCACCAGGAAAGTAATTCATCGTTAAGATCTGAGTAAAAAAAGTGATTGGTTCTGCCTGGGGATACTGATCCTCCCATAACTCCAATCTATAAATGACGGGAAAGATAATGAAACTTCTACCATCATCATGAGTCTATAATTTCGTGTACGTCAGATGAAATTTAAGGTGGTATCCCATGAGCAGATGCCTATAAAGTTGTTATCGATATTCCGCAAGGAGCCGAGTTAAACTTAAACACAGAGCTTGAAGATCAGGAATTTACCATAAAGGGTAGCGTAAAAAGCAATGTTAAAAATGAGCATCAACAATTTAGTAGCATCAATCAATTCTCACGTACCATGCATTTATCCAACGCTGTTGATCAAAATGGCATGCAAATGACACAGTCTGATAACGAAGTTATTATTACGTTACCCAAAGTTTAGAGGTTATTTTTTCAGCCCGGCGATAAGCTAAAGAAATAGAGTTTGCCGCCGGTCTTTCTATTGCCGCTAGCCACGCCCCACCAAGCGAACCAGTTCTGCTAACCGGTTCACATATCCCCATTCGTTGTCATACCAAGCATAAACTTTTACCTGAGTACCATTAACCACCAGGGTAGACAACGCATCAATTGTGCAAGAATGGGGATCGGTTTTATAGTCCACAGAAACTAAAGGCCGCTCCTGATAGGCTAACACCCCTCTTAGATCACCGCCGGCCGCAGATTCAAACAAACCATTCACTTCGGCCACGGAAGTCTCGCGCTGCATTTCAAAGACACAATCTGTTAATGAAGCATTCAACAAGGGAATCCGCACTGCATGCCCATTCAAACGGCCATCAAGTTCTGGGAATATTTGACTAATGGCTTTTGCCGAACCAGTAGTGGTAGGAATCAAACTGACGCCACAAGCCCGCGCACGACGCAAATCCTTGTGGGCAGTATCTAAAATGGACTGGGTGTTGGTTATGTCGTGAATAGTGGTCATTGAACCGTGCTGTATGCCAATGCTTTCATGCAGCACTTTTACGATGGGTGCCAGACAATTAGTAGTACAGGAAGCCGCCGTGACAATACGATGTTTTGTGGGATCATAGAGATAATCATTCACCCCCATCACCACATTAAGAATATTTTCCTCCTTAATCGGGGCCGAAACTACAACTCGCTTAACCCCTTGCTGCCAATAAGCGGCCAACTGATCAGAGGATTTGTGTTTACCCGTGGCATCGATGACAACATCGCATCCGGACCAATCCGTATCTTCTATGGCGCGGTTATGTGACAGGTGAATAAATCGCGAGTCCACCAGCAATCCGTCTGATGTTGGTTCAGCCCAATGCTGCCAACGTCCATGCACAGAATCATAATTTAACAGGTGAGCAAAGGTCTCATTATTGCCAGCCGGGTCGTTAAGTGCTGTGAAGGTTAATTCCGGCCAATTAAACGCGGCACGCAAACACAGCCGCCCCATTCTACCCAAGCCATTAATGCCTATTTTTATGGTCATTATTCACCTCTTGATACACGAGTCATACGTTGTAGGTTATGTGCTAAAAATTCTTTACTGTTGGCCGCCGTGGCCTGAATTGATGACAAAACCCAGTCAGGCAGTAGTGGATTTAAGCGGTAGTAAACCCATTGACCCCGACGCTGATCCAACAATAGTTTTTTATTGCGCAGATAAGCGAGATGGCGAGACACCTTAGGCTGACTGTCATCCAGAGCCGACATTAATTCACAGACACAGAGCTCATGCTTTAACGACACCATAAGCACGCACTTCAAACGGGTTTCGTCAGACAAGGCTTTATAAAAAATTACAGGGTTCATTTTTTGAAGCATACATATGGTTTATGACATATATATGAAAAATCATATATTCTAGGCAATGAAACAAAACACCGCACGACGAGTCCAATATAAACACTCTGGCAATCGACTTTTTAAAGGACGCCGCTCAATGGTTAAATTCTCAGTTCTCTGTATAACACTTTTTTTGAGTAACCCAATACTATCGAGCTTCGCTGCTCCAGCGGACGACCTGGAAACCATCATTAAGTCGCCTCACCGAGCCGCAAGCGAACCACGGGATAAGTTTCGCCATCCGCTGGAAACCCTGAAATTTTTTGACATTCAACCGCAACATACTGTGGTAGAAATCTGGCCGGGCGGGCAAGGCTGGTACACAGAAATTCTGGCGCCTTACTTAAAAGCGCAGGGCAAATTCTACGCGGCTCAGTTCGATGAAGATTCCGGCTCTGATTATTTTCGCACATCTCGCCAAAACTACCTCAAGCAACTAAAAGCGCAGCCAGAGCTTTATGATCAGGTTACGGTCACTAGCTTTGATCCACCGGAAGTAACGACCATTGCCCCAGCAGGGAGCGCCGATCGTGTGCTAACCTTTCGCAACGCCCACAACTGGTACATGCGCGGTGGCGGTGAAGAACGTTTACTAGCGGCCTTTAAAGCATTTCATCTAGCGCTTAAACCCGGCGGCATGCTTGGCTTGGTGGATCACCGCCTAAACCCTGCTCGGCCACTTGAGGCACAAAAAGATAGCGGCTACATGAATGAAGACTACATTATTAGCGTTGCCAAGAAAGCTGGGTTTGAGCTGGAGGCAAAAGCCGAAATCAATGCCAACCCCAAAGACGACAGCAACCACCCAAGAGGGGTATGGACCCTGCCGCCAAGCTTACGACTGGGTGAAAAAGATAAGGAACACTATATGGGTATTGGCGAAAGTGATCGCATGACATTAAAGTTTGTGAAGCCCATCAGCAATTAAGCCCCCGACTATCGAACCGCTTACAGCCATACTAACACCACTACTGATGGCCCAACTCTACCAGTAGTGGTTATCTATCTTTTTTTGAGCTCTTTTGATATCCTGCCTGCGGCAAAAGTTTCAGTTTAGTCTAGGGTTTACAGCAGTCTATCTCTCTAATCTTTATTATCAGATAGATACTATTTGATAATAGGTAAAAATGAAGCAAGGCCTGATTAAACCCGGCCAACGCAGATACGCAACACACTTTACAAACCCTCTTTACTAACCCAGAGGTACCGCAGTGAGCGATGTTGTAAACCCTTCAACACCGATTTTTTTACCCTTGATCGGCCAATACAACAACATTGGCGATATAATTCTAAGGCGCCCACTGGCCAAATGGTTACAGGGTCATGGCAAACTCCATGTGTTTGTAGGGCAGGCTCCAAGCGGATTTGTAAAAGGGCTAGGGCTTACTTCAGATGATGTTTACTACGAATCCTTCAAAAGCTGGTATCTGTCAGGGCTATCAGCCTGCACACAACAAAAAGCGGTTTACCTTAGCAAACCCGGTGAAATTCAACTGACAGCATTAGGCATGAAAGAGCACATTGGCGTTTTGCCATTAATGCTTTGGCTGAAACTTAGGGGTGGACGGGTTGCGCGACTAGGCGCTGGTACCCGCAACTTTTCGCAACTCTATCGAACCATTATGATGCCTGCCGTTGCCCTCTCAGGGTTAACCTATTGGCGTGATCGCGGTACCCATGAATTTATTCACCACGGCGGCTTGATGCCTGATTTTGGTTATTACGAAGGCAGTCCGGTTGAGACCATACGCAGTGATGCTAAAAGAAATATCATGGTAGTGTCCATGCGCGGAGATAAACCAGCGCCCAACAAGGTGTGGCTTGAATCTGTGCGCCAGTTCGCTAAAACTCATGGCCTTGAACTTTGGGTAGTAACGCAAGTGCACAGCGATGCTGAATTAAGCGCCCAATTAGCCCAACAACTGGATGCTCGGTTATTAAACTGGGATGGGCGTGACCATCATTTGCAGGAAGAGAAATTACGCGCGTTGTACCAACAAACTCTACTCACCGTCAGCGATCGGCTCCATGTATTAATTGCTGCCTTTACTGAAGGGGCCATGCCAGCCGGCTTGCTGACGGCCGCATCTAACAAAATCGGACGTCACTTTAATGTGCTGGAAATGAATGATGTGGAACACTTCGAGCCTGATTGGACAGTGCAGGAAATTTGCAAGTACTTTGATAAAACGCTCCAATACAGAGATCACTCTCTCGATGCTTTGGAACAAGCCAGAGAAACGTTGGATCAAATTAAAGCCCAGCTATTACAGTATATAGACTCCATTTAATTATGATTGAGACAGCTACGCAACAAACTGAACAACCTATTGTCTGGCATGTAGGACGCAGTGGAGAGGTCGCCGGCGGCATGACTCAAGTATTAAATGCCTACGTCAACTGGCCCTTCGAGAAGATCAATTTACAAATCATAAATTCAAGGGATGGCTCCCTCGGCCTGAGGGGCATGATTTTATTTCTGAAAGCTTTGCTCAAGGTTTTGTTTTTGCCCCGCAAGGGCATTGTCGTTGTCCATTTGTCCCAGGGTGGCTCATTTATTCGTGAAGGTTTTATTTTACGCTTGGCTCATTTCCGCGGCTTGGGCACAGTTGCGCAACTTCATGGTAGTCGCTTTGCGGAATTTTCCAAGCAACGTTCGGCGCTAGTAAAAAAAGTACTGAGCGCCGCTGACAAAGTTCATGTATTGAGTGAGGAAACTCAAGACGTTGTCTGTAACATGGTAGCTCCGAATAAGGTCATATATTTACCCAATGCCGTGGCCCTAGGTGAAGACAACGTGAAAGCTAAACATGTGGTGTTTGGCGGCAGCGTTTGTCTGCGTAAAGGGATCGATGTATTAACTCAAGCCTGGCTCAAGCTACAACCTAACCCTGACTGGCAACTTAAAATAGCCGGACCCGTTAAAGCCACAGAATGGCAGCAAAAACCCTTACCCAATGCAGAATATCTTGGTTCCATAGCTCACGAAGAGTTAATGAGGCTGTTAGACGACGCCGCAATTGCGGTATTGCCATCTCGCGATGAGGCAATGCCCATGTTTATTCTAGAGGCTTTAGCGCGGCGCTGCTGTGTGATATCTACCACTGTTGGCGGGATCCCCAAGGTGCTTGATGACGAGCGGGGATTTCTGGTGACACCAGGGGATGTAGAATCATTGGAAAACGCAATGCGTTTAGCTATTGAAAATGACAGCGAACGACAGCAACTCGCTGAAAAAGGCTTTGCTAGCTTTGCCGAAAACTTTTCCTCTGAAGTCATTTATCCTCAATTAGAAAATCTTTGGCTGGAGGTTTATCAAAACGCTAAGAAGCCGGCATTTCTTTAAAAGTAACGTCTTGAAACCAGTGTGCCTGCCAGCGTTGAATCTTTTCCGCAAGACTGAGCGGCTTGGGAGACACATTGATCACCTTAGCAAATAGGCCAATATCAGCCAGTAATCGACCATTAACAGTGAGCAATAAATACTGATCCACCGCAAACTTCAGGCCCACCAGGCAACCGCAGTTTCCACAAAACAAATAGCGCGTGAGCTGCCCTGGTTGGCCATAGGACACCAGATCATCACTATCTCGGTAGGTTATTTCAACCTGCCCTTTAGGATCTGCCACATACTCAGCGCCATGCTTGTAACAAAAATCACAATTGCAGGCTCTGGGATTGATTTCAGACACAGCGCTTGCAAATGTCAGCGCCAATTGGATAGTTCCGCAATGGCAACCTCCACGGTAACATTTGTTCATGTATCATAGACCTCTTTGACCCTTAGGAATGACCATGTTTTCCCTATTTGAGCGAATTATCCAACCGTTTCCAAAGGTTGAACCTACCACCCCTCCAAGAAACCTATTCGCCTTCATAGTCCACTACTGTCAGGGACTCAAGCTTCCATTGTTAGCCATGTCGCTGCTGACGGCAACTAATGCTTTTCTGGAGGTTCAGCTTTTTAGTTTTCTCGGGCAACTGGTGGATTGGCTGGCGGCCCATGACCGACAAACTTTTCTCACTGACGAAGCCGGTCAACTCATTAAAATGAGTGTGGTTTTACTGATAATTATGCCCATCATTACTTTCCTCCATGCGGCTGTCGTTCACCAAACACTGCTGGGTAATTTCCCAATGAAAATTAGGTGGTTAGCTCACCGCTACCTGCTTCGCCAAAGTCTTTCTTTCTATCAAAATGATTTCGCCGGGCGGTTGGCCACCAAGGTGATGCAAACTTCGCTATCGTTACGAGAAACCGTAATGAAACTATTGGATGTACTTGTTTTTATTACCACCTATCTCATCACCATGATGGTTACTCTGGCTCAAGCCGACTGGCGCCTGGCCGTGCCTATGATTATTTGGCTCATCATTTACGTAGTTCTACAGCTGAACTTTGTGCCAAAACTCAAACAGGTTTCCAGCGATCAAGCAGAAGCCCGCGCCGCCATGACTGGCCGTATAGTGGATAGCTACACCAATATCGCTACGGTAAAATTATTCGCTCACACCCAACAAGAAGCCGAATATGCGAAAGACAGCATGAGCGGTTTCTTGCAAACCGTTTATCGACAAATGCGTTTGGCCACAGGCTTTAACGTCAGCGTGAGCATTCTGAATTATGCGCTGATTTTCGCCGTTTCTGCCCTTTCTATAAGCCTGTGGCTCAATAACGCGGTAACCATTGGCGCTATCGCTGTCATTGTTAGCCTCGCATTGCGCTTAAACGGTATGGCCCAATGGATCATGTGGGAAGTTGGAGCCTTGTTCGAAAACCTGGGTACCGTTGACGATGGCCGCACCACCCTATCGGCGCCACTCGAACTCATAGACAATGCCGAGGCAAAACCTATTGTCATTACCCAAGGCAACATAGACTTTAATCAGGTGAGTTTTCACTATGGCAAGGGGGCGGGTGTTCTAAAAGATCTTTCGCTCACCATTGCTGCAGGAGAAAAGGTCGGTTTAGTGGGGCGCTCCGGTGCCGGTAAATCGACCTTAGTGAATCTGTTATTGCGCTTTCATGATGTGGAGGCCGGAGAAATCACAATTGATGGCCAAAATGTCAGCCATATACAGCAAGAAAGTTTGCGTGCCAATATTGGAATGGTGACTCAGGATACCTCACTTTTACATCGTTCTGTGCGAGAAAATATTCTGTACGGTAAACCTGGCGCTAGCGAGGCCGAGATGATTGCCGCCGCCAAAAAAGCAGAGGCACATGACTTTATTATGGGTTTGAGCGATCCTTATGGTAATCAGGGTTATGACGCGATGGTGGGAGAACGCGGAGTTAAATTATCCGGCGGGCAACGCCAACGAATCGCCATCGCCCGCGTCCTGTTAAAAGACGCGCCTATCTTAATTTTAGATGAAGCCACATCGGCATTGGATTCCGAAGTGGAAGCGGCGATTCAACACAGCCTAACTAAATTGATGGCTGGAAAAACCGTGATTGCTATCGCTCATCGCTTGTCTACCATTGCCTCGCTGGATCGCTTGATTGTTTTGGATCAAGGCCAAATTGTGGAACAAGGCAGCCATCAGGATTTAATTCAAAAAAAGGATGGTATCTATGCCCACCTGTGGGCCCATCAGACTGGTGGCTTTTTGGGTCTTGATACTGAAACCAGCGACAAGCTGTTCGAAAATAGTTAACGATGAGCGCGCTGTAACGTGTAAACCCCCGCAATTACCAGCCCGATACCCAGCGCGCTCAACCAGCCAAAGGGCTCACCTAACCAGACCACCGCGAGAATTGTAGTCATCACTGGCCCTAAACTACCACTGAGACTGGTGCGCGCTGGCCCAATACGTTTAATGGCTTCACTCACCAGAAAGGAAGGTACTACCGTGGCAAAAATCGCTAACGCCACCGCCCCAAACCACAAGGTTGGAGTCATTGCTGGGAGCTGTGCTCTAGTATCGACACTAAAATGCACAAGAATCAGCACCGAGGCAGCCCCCATGGATAGACTGGTAAACAAAAGGCTCCCCATCCAATCAATAACGCGGCGGCTTAACAGAATATAACTGGCAAAAAAAATGGCGCTCACCAGTACTAACACGGTGCCCTTTTGTAGCTCCGCTGCCTCGCTAGTGGGCAATTGAATATCATGGCCATACACCACACTCAAACCCACATAGGTCAACCCCATCGCCAACAGATGGTGCCGAGTCATCGCCTGGCGAAAAAATAAGAAGCCAAGGATCACAACAAAGCTAGGGTAAGCATATAGAATGAGACGCTCCAGCTGTGCCCCCACATACTGCAGCCCCAAGAGATCAAAGTATGAGGCAAAATAATAACCCAGAATACCCACGCCCATGGCTTCCAAAATTTGTTTGGCGGAAGGCTTGCGCGCCTGCCGTTGCCAAGCTAACCAACCAATAAATATATATACGGGCATAGCAATGGCCATTCGCAACATTAACAAGGGCACGGCATCCATGCCCAACGCGTAAAGCCATTTAATAATGATCGGCTTGGTAGAATAGAGAAACGCGCCACATAAGGCCATCATCAAACCGAAACGCTCGCTTGACTTAACCCCGGCAGACGCTGAATACGCAGCCATTTTGAGTCCTTACTTCGATGTGTGGGTATAGACGCCATCCCAGTCGGCGGGCAATTTTTCGTGGCGCAGTAATTCAATCCGATCCAGATAAAGACTATAAAGCTTGCAGTGTGGCTCAAGCTGATGCAAGACCTTTAGCTCCACAATAGCCAAATCCCACTGCTGTTGCCGATAAAATTCAATGGCCACGTTGAAGCGGGACAGCTGCGCCATTTGCTGCTCCGACATAGCAACCCTCAGACCGAGCGGCTCAAAGGCATCCACCGGGAATTGCTTGCCTTTCACTACAATTCGATCACAAAATCGAAACACTATATCATCACAACCTTCTATTGTGGCTTCACCCACGAGGATTTCCACACCGTAGAATTTGGTTAGGCTCTCCAGGCGCGAGCCCAAATTCACAGCATCCCCCAACACTGTATATGCCTTGCGGTATTCTGATCCCATGTCGCCTACGTTCATTAATCCGGTATTGAGACCAATCCCAATCTGCACCGGCGGCAAACCTTGAGCCGCCAATGTTGGTGTCAGTGCTTTCGTAATTCGTTGCATTTCCAATGCTGTTTTCAAGGCTTTAATACGATGATCTGGATCGTCCACCGGAGCCCCCCAAAAAGCCATTACCATGTCCCCTACATATTTATCAATAGTGCCATCATTGCGAAAAATGGCTTCAGTAATGGGAGTAAAGTAAACATTCAACAATTGTTTTAGTTGCGTGGCAGAAAGTTTTTCTGAAATCGTAGTGAAACTGCGTATATCGGAGAACAACACCGTTAATTCCTTACTTTCTCCCGCCATTGAATAGTCCTCGGGGCTACTCAACATTTGCTCGATATGGGCTGGCGGAATATATTGCGCGAACATACCCCGAATTCGTCGCTCAATAGAATGTTCCCGAATAAAGCCCATCACCAGGTACCAGCCAAACAATAACTGCACCAAAACAAAGGTACTTACAAAAGGCAATTCAATGTGCCAGTAAATCCAGCTCAATAGATTGCCCGCTACCAACAGTAGATTAATGCTTAATGCCGCCATCACCATAGTCAATGGCCGCCGTCGGGCAAAAGCCCATATCAGCCCGAACACCAATACACACTGGAACGAAAAAAGTGCGCCAGGTATCCACACTGGCCGAAAAGGAAAGCCACCACCGAGCAAGCCCTGAGCCACTAGCCCATGGACTTCTACCCCTGGAAAAGAGGTAGTGAATGGCGTATTAACGAGATCAGCCAAACCAATGGAGGAAGTGCCAATAAAAACAATTTTTCCGGCAACCCTTTCGTGATCAAACGTATCGGTTAAGACATCCCCTGCGGACAAATAGGGAAAGTGATGGCCCGACTGATAAAAAGGTACCAGCACTCGACCTAGCGCATCCGTTTGAATCGGCTGTTTGGTGAGACTTACTTGCGCCAACGCCGCAATCTCGCCGACAGTTTGAAAATTCAAAGTAATTTCATCGGTCAGCAAATAGGCCATTACCGCAGCTAAAGCCAAGGAGGGATACGCTTGCTGCTTATAATTCATGAGTAGAGGTGTACGTCTGATAACACCATCCATATCAGGAAAAGTCGTTACAAAACCGCCCCCTAAAGCTGCCGCCTGCAACCCTTCAAGCGGAGCCATATAACCTTTCGCACTAAGCAGAACATTATTTGAAGGCAGTTCCGCTACAGCACCAGGCAACATCCCCACCTGGGAATCGGTCTCTCGATTCATAAAAAAGCCGAGTACCGTATCCAATTGATTAATCGCGCTGGCAAGATCTTCGTCTGGCTGCCAAAGATTTACCAGAGATTGAATTTGGGCCCGCTGGCCTGCAGAAGTTGCAGACTCTTCCAACTTGGATATCAATAACTTATTGTTTTCTGCTTCCGAGAAAACCACATCAAACGCAATGACAGAAGCTCCCGCGAGCTGCAATTGCTCCACAAGATGTGCAACCCGGTAACGGCTCCACGGCCAACGCCCTTCCTGCTGAATTGAGCGTTCATCAATATCTACAATAACCACTTCAGATTTCTTTACTTTTCCCGCAGCAGGAGCCACCCAAGTAGCCATTTGGGCACGCCAATCGTAGAAGATATAATCGAGCCGGTTCAGCATGTTACGTGACCCAAAGGGGGTCATCAATTGCCAGCTGATTATCACCACAGCCACCACCACAACAGGTGTCCCCTTTAACCACCGCACCAGTAAATTCATCATTATCTGGAAAATTGCCCTACTCTTTCTAGACTTACAGTAGATGTTGCCTTCCCAAGGTCCGAGCCCCTTAATGCAGGAAGAATAGTATTAATGAGTAACCTGTTGTTTCGTGTGTCTCTCTATCTGCTTTGTGTCGCCTGGTTAAATGTCAGCTGGGCGCAAACACCTAATAAGCATAGTTCAACCACACTGACTCTGAAAAACCTTTACGCTCAGGGAGAATATGAGAAAGCCTTTGAGCTGGGCTCCCAGCACACTGCAGAGTTAGAGGGTGATCCCGACTTCGATTTCTACTACGGCTTAGCCGCGCTAGAAAGCGGACACTACCCCGAAGCTCAATTTGTATTTGAGCGCTTGACCACCTTGTTTCCTGATGAAGACAGGTTTCGTCTGGAATATGCCCGCTCGTTGTTTAAGATGCATCAATACAAACAAGCCAAAATTCAATTTAATCTGGTGCTGGAAAACAACCCGCCAGCTACCGTTCGCAGTAACATCGAGCGTTTTATCGAGGCTATTGAGGTTGAGGAAAAAAACCAACAACCCCGTTGGTCTGGGTCTCTTAGCTTTGGTGGTGGCTATGATACCAACATCAACAACGCCACCACCTTGCAGTTTATTGATGGCATTGTGCTGGATAACACGGCTCGCGAAATTGAAAGCCCCTTTGTCACAGCCAGAATGGCGCTGGAATACAGTCACCCGATTACTCAAAACCAAAGTCTTAACTTCAGCCTCAACAGTCTGCATAAATACAATACAAAAATGAGCGATTTCAATCTGGACATAGCGCAGGCGCAAGCATTCTGGAAAACGGCGAATGCTGCTCGGGAAATACAATTAGGTTTTACTTACCTGCAATTGTTACTCGACAGCAGTCGTTACCAACAAGACACAGGAATTTTTACTGAATGGCGGCAACAGTGGAGTCAACAGTTTCTCACTTTTCTTTATGTTGGCGCCAAAGTAAAAGATTACAAGGACAATCCCCAGTATGAAAGTTATCAGCCTTTCATCAATTTCTCCTTGCTAATTCCCCAGAAAAAATTCTTGCATACGTTATCTATATTCGCTGGCACTGAAGACGCTCGCAACGATGGGGAAAATGATAACTTAAGGGATTTTGAAGGGGCATCCTACCGCCTCACCCTAAAAACCAGCGATAGAGTTTCTATATTTGGCGGCATCTCCGCTTATTGGGCACAGTATAAGGCAGATCACGACTATTTCGGCGAAGCCCGTGATGATGACACCTTGCAATTTATTAGCGGAGCTGATTGGAAATTAAATAATGATTTAAATGTGTTGGCTGAGGTTTCCTACGCTGACAATTCCAGCAGCCTGGAAATTTATGAATATGATCGGATCAAAAGCGAAGTAAGACTTCGCTGGCAGTTTTAATCACCCACTAAACGAGGATCTACTTATGAGAGTGCTACAGACAAGCCGTGTATTATGGCTGAGCCTCATCCTGCTATGTTTGGGTAATCATGCCCTGGCAGAAAACGAACTTGTTGAGGCCGCCAAAGTTGTAATGGCCAAGGGTTCCGCCACTGCAACCGATCGCTTTGGTAATAACCGGTCGCTAGCAAGGCGTTCGGTGGTTTATGTAGGTGATACGTTACGTACTGACGAAGATAGTCTGCTACAACTTAGATTTACGGATAAGGCCGTAATGACCTTGCGCGAAAATACCGAGTTTTTCATCGAACAATATGTCGCGGGTGATGACGAAAAAGGTGGTGCAGCCATTATGAAGCTGCTGTCTGGTGGCTTTCGTACCATTACCGGCTCCATTGGCAAGGGAAAAAGTGATGATTACACCGTTAGCAGTAAAGCTGCCAGCATAGGGATTCGCGGCACCCATTATGAAGCTGTACAAACCGACAATGACAAGCTTGTCCTGGCGGTATGGAAAGGCGGCATACGAGTAACCAACAGCGCTGGCACCATAGAGCTTGGCACAGATAGGCAATATAGCTACTCTGAAGTTCGACCTAATGTTGCACCCAAAGGTCTTGTTGCTCCACCACCAGAATTAAAAAAACCCTTGGTAGCCATGACAACACCCAGCAAAAGTACCAATCAAACTGCGGCCAAGACAGAGTCAGAACCACAGTCAGAAAATTCAACTGATGAAAAAGAAAAAACCTCGTCCATGGAATTTGTAGAGACTGGGAAAACCGAATCGCCAATTGCACAAAAAACCATTGATACCGAAATTAATGCTCTTACTGAAAATACCGTGGAAACCAATACGGTAAACACCGCAACTCAAGACGCCGGAGTTCCGACAGAAATAAAATCCGATCCAACCATGACTCGATCGCCGATAGATCCGCGATTGACAGTAGCCGAGCACAACCAACTCACAACCACCAATCGATTAGGTATCGTAACGCTCCAAGGTCCTAGAAGAGAAATACAGGCCACCATTATGGCGCCTAACACCTCTGCACTGAGCAACGATTACAGCAATGCTAATGCCGTTAGCTTTACCATTAGTTATAACAACGGTTCAACGGCAGAATCTGTTGTCGTGACCCTTAACAACAACACATATTCTTTGACCAGTCTAATTGCAGATATTAATGATGATCTTTCAGGTGCTCCTATTAAGGCACGCCAGCAAGATGCTGATCCGAGCCACATTGAATTTTACACTGATGATCCAACCAACTATGACTTAAGTTTCAAGATTGAATCAATAGACACATCCACATCCAGCGCCACTGACAGCGATCTGCTAGCCACGTTAGGTGGCATTACTCCAGGAACTGAAGCCTTTGGCTCTGACGGCTCCCAGCAAACGGATCACTTAAAAGTAGTCTACGATGCTAATGGCAACCCGGTGTTTATCAGTCAAATTACAGATAATGCCGCCAGCACCCCACCTATATATATTGATACGGGCGCTATCCCTACCACCACCCCACTTACTGGATACGAAATATTTCGCCAAGGTGAAGCCTATATTTCTGACTACAGTGCGGAAGTGGGTGGGCGCAACAACGTCAGTTGGGGAGTGTGGAATGGATCTCAGTCTGATCCAATCTACGCCTATAAAGATTCTACCGACTATCAAAGCTTTGAACCCAAAGATGAAACTGTCTACTGGCTATCCGCGGAAGCGGCAACAACCGCTCAACTCACAGGCTCCGGAACTTTTACTGCCTCAACATTTATCGGCAATGGCTCTAGTGGCCCAGTTAGAGACCTCAGCGGGTCCTTTGATGTGAACTTCGATACCAGTTCAATATCGAATGGCATATTAGACCTCACCACAGACGGCGATGAAAGTTGGTCAGTGAATTACAATGGTACTTTTCAAGATGCTCAAGCACACATGACTATTACTGATGGTTCCATCAATGATATTGCCAACGGTCTCTGCACTAGCTGCGTTACTGGACATATTGATGGCATTTTCGTCAATCCAGGTGATGCCTTTGCCGGTGGCTTTAACTTGGAAAAAATCAATGATAAAGATACGCATGTAGAAGGTTTACTGTTGATGGAAAAACAATAAGTTCCTCTAACCATCGCCCTGAGTCAGCGCTTATAAGGCTGGCTCAGGTCTCCCCCCCTCCCTTTCTCAGCGATCCTCCAAGCCTGCTAATAATAAATAATACTGCCACCTTGAACTAATAATGAGTTCTAAGAAACTGTACAATCCTCTCATGACAAATAACCTCATGCATTGATAGTTTATTAAAGGCCATCATTGAAAGCGGGAACTATAATGAAAAAATTTTTCTATATCGCAACTTTATTACTTGCTGGAACCTTTAGTGCCGCTCTCGCCATAGATGGCATCTATTTTGATCGATCACTTGACGAGCTAAAAACCGAATACACTAATGCTGATTCAAAATTTATCTCGGTGGCTGGAATGTCTGTTCACTATCGCGACCAAGGCCAGGGCCCTAACTTAATCCTGCTTCATGGCGTCAACGCCTCACTGCATACCTGGGAAAGCTGGGTTGAAGTACTGAGCCAAAATTTTCGCGTTATCTCTCTGGATTTACCGGGCTTTGGTCTCACCGGTCCAGATCCCCTGCAACGTTATCGCTGGAAGGAATCTGCAGAATTCGTAAATGAATTCGCCACTGGCTTAGGTATCGACAAGTATCACCTGGCAGGCAATTCACGCGGTGGCGCAATCGCTTTGCATGTCGCGTTACTGTATCCCGAAAAAGTCAACAAGCTCATTTTGATCGATGCCGCCGGAATCCCTTGGGAAGAACCCCTGCCATTAGCATTGCAGCTGCAAGGATTCCCCGTAATAAAACAAGCTGCCACCCTTATCACCCCGAAGTGGTTCGTCAATCAATCGGTGGCTAGTGTGTACGGTGACCCAAACAAAATTAAATCTTCCACCTATACCCGCTATCATGATCTATTGATCCGAGCTGGAAATCGTGAGGCATCATCGGCAGTCATGGAGCAAACTTTCGACCAGGAACTTCTCTATACGCAACTTCCCGAAATCAAACACCCCACATTAATACAATGGGGTGAAGACGATCAATGGATTCGCTTAAAATACGGCAAGCGTTTTCACCAGCTGCTGCCCGACTCCAAATTAATTGTTTATCCGGGAGTCGGTCATATTCCAATGGAGGAGATTCCCCAACGCAGCGCATTGGATGCGAAGGAATTTCTACTATAGGTGTTAATATTCAACACTGCGGACACCAATCTTAATTGCTACTGGTCTGCATGCCACTTTCATCGGCTTTGGGGCCTTGATAGCGATCGGATTGATTATTAATTACTAATTGCACACGGCGATTTTGTTGGCGACCTGCCGCAGTATCATTAGTTGCTACCGGATATCTTTCACCATAGGCCTTGATATTCAAGCGACTGGAATCGATATTGCTCGCCTCTAACAAATCAACTACCGATTGAGCACGTTTCTCGGAGAGTTTTTCATTATACTGTTCGCTACCTAAGGAATCAGTAAAGCCTTCTACAGTCACTTGTGTTTCCACATTTTCATGCATGAAATTTGCTAGCTTTTCGATGTTCTTTTCACCGCCAGGCTGAAGCTCTGCAGAATTCAAAGCAAACAATACATCGCCCATCGTCAAAATTAATCCGCGATCTGTTTGTTCAGCCTTAACATTCTCCATTTCAGTTTTAAGGGCCTCCAGCTTTTCTTTAGCCTCTCTTGCTTCTAAACGGGCCCGCTCCATTTCTTTCTCCTGCTGGGAAAGAATCATTTCCTTGCGGCGCTCACTGGTGTTACCTAATTTAGCTTGCACTTCTCCACGCTCGGTCTCCTGTTCAGCAATCTCTATATATCGTTCCGCCAAATAGAGCTCATGGTCATAGAGTGCCTCATTATCTTTATTCCACGCTGATTCAGTGGTTCTCACTTGGTCTTGGGCTTCTTTCAGTGCGACAGGAGCAAAACGATTGGTTTGCTCGTTGCTTTCCAGAGAATCTAATTTCTGTTTCAATTCCACTAGAGATTCTGGTGGTGTCGAAGCACAGGCTGACAGTAGCAGTGAGGACGCAGCAACTGCAATAATCATTGAATGTCTCATTATTAATATCTCCCTACAATTAAATTTGTAATCTCAAACTAATGTGACAGCCTCAATCAGTATTCAGATTCAATCTCTTTATTCATCGACTCTAAACTTTGGTTAACTTCATTCAGAGCATTTTTCATCTTCTCCGTTTGCGCCTGAGAGGACGCAAGCTTGGCTTCTACCATTGCTTCTTCAGCAAGATACTTGGCCCTAAGGTAGTCTTCTTTATCCATAGCTGTTTGCGCTAAATCCAAGCGATCTTTCGCTCGATTCAACGTAACAGCAGCATAACGATCAGCTTCATCCTGTTTCGCTGCATCGATAAAGGTACGTGCTTGGCTTAAGTCGTTACGCGGCGGCTCCATAGTGCTACAGCCTGCAATCGCAGCGGCCATTAACAGGGCGAGACCAGCTTTCCTCGGGCCAGCATTCGTTAAGGATTTGCACTTAGATTTTTTTGTCGTCTTCACAGTTGCCTCCGATTCTGTTATCTGTCTTTTCCATGCGGTGACACGAAAACTGCAAAGCTTATGCCAGAGAAAAAAGCCAAATCACTAACAAAGAAATATTTATCAATATTCTCTAGCGATTACATCAAGTTCGCGTAGAATAAAATTCTTAACCACATCTCTAGATTGCGGCATCAAATATCTGCTGAGATTCTTCATTTTGTAATTCTTCACAACTCTTTGTAAATTTTTCAGGATTTATATATGCAATTATTCCAGTGCCAGAAATGCCAGAATCTTTTGTATTTCGAAAATACAAAGTGTGAGAAATGCGGCTCGTCACTTGGCTTCGAGTCAGATCGAATGGCGCTAGTGGCTTTAACACCTAATGGCGACAACTGGGTTGCCTTAACAGCCCAGGGTTCGAGTAAAAAGTTATATCGTTACTGTCAAAACCATCAGCATGATGTATGCAATTGGTTAGTACCGGCTGACTCTGAAGAAGATCTATGTACAGCATGTGAGCTGAATAGATTCGTCCCTAATCTAACAATGAAAGACCAGAGAGATGCTTGGAAAAACATAGAACTAGCCAAGCATCGCTTACTTTACAGCCTATATCGATTGCAGTTACCGGTTCGAAATAAACAAAAACATCCTGATGCAGGAATGTCATTTGATTTTGTCGATCCAGCAGCGCCGTTACCCGAAAATGTTGCTGCAACCACAGGTCACGCAGACGGACAAGTAACCTTGAATGTACAGTAAGCAGACCCAGTGCAGCGAGAGCAAACACGTCAGGATTTGAACGAATCGTACCGAACTTTACTGGGACATTTGCGTCACGAAATTGGTCATTATTATTGGGATGTACTGATTCGAGACAATCCGCAATGGCTTAAACGTTACCGCACCGTGTTTGGTGACGAGCGTGAAGATTACGGTATAGCTTTATCACAACATTATGCCGATGGACCGCAAACAGACTGGCCTAATCATTTTGTTAGCGCCTATGCCGCGTCTCATCCTTGGGAAGATTGGGCAGAAACCTGGGCTCATTACCTCCATTTAATGGACACCTTGGAAACTGCATGGGCGTATGGAGTAACCATTCAGCCTAAACTTGCCAAAGGTAAAACTGAATTAGGACTACACTCGCACCAAGATCCTTATGCGCAACTGCAATTAGTTGACGCAGAAACTCTACTGAAACCCGCAGTCAATTTAACCATTGCCATGAACAGCCTAAACCGAAGTATGGGCCAACCCGATGGCTACCCCTTCATACTGAACGAGACCGTGCGCAACAAATTAGGATTTATTCATGAGCGAATCAAAGCTATGCAGTCCAAAAGCTAAGCAGCTAAACCAACAATCAAGTGGACAGCTCCACAAACTCAGACACGATACCCAAGGGATGGGGTTTCAATTTTGAGTCGGCAACATCTATAAATGCCAGCTGTTTTAATAGTGCGCATATTGAACTGCAGGTGACCAAGACTCTATTTTGGGATTTGCACAAGGCAATAACGAATATGGCGCTTTTGAAGAAGCCTTTATTCATCACCATTGCTTAAACAGCCAAACCTTGACTACTCCCGAACCCAGGTTTCAGGTTAGAATGGTGAAGACCTCTTCATAAAAAAGGTAGATCGACAATGTCGAACGATTCCAAATCTGAGTTACCAAGAATTCCATTTTTATTCACACCACAAGCCAATCTGTTAGCCAGCGGCATGCCCGATGAACAGGGCCTAAAAGAAGCGGCAGAATATGGAGTGAAACGCGTCATCAACTTATGCCCGAGCGCTGAAACGCCCATTACCGAACCTGGCACTATTGCAGCACTCGGCATGGAATACATCAACATACCCATTGCCGGCCCTGCCGACCTGAGCCGAGCAAACACCGAAAAGCTTGCTGCGGTACTAGACGCTGACGAGGAACTCACGCTCATTCACTGCGCCAGCTCAAACCGCGTAGGCGCTTTAATCGCACTGAAAACCTTTTGGATAGATGGCAAACCGCTAGCCGACGCTATTAACCTGGGTAGAGCTTCCGGCCTCACTAGACTGGAAGAAGCGGTAAAGCACATCATCCAGAATAGTTGAGCCCAGAACTAAACAAAGAGTTCGAGTTAAAGAGTTTAAAACGGATTTTTTAGAATGATGGTTTGGTTACGGTCGGGCCCCGTTGAAATAATGTCAATGGGGGCACCCACGGCAGCTTCCAGCTTCTTCACATAGGCAATCGCATTAGCGGGCAGCTCATCAAAGCTTTGTATACCGTAAGTTGACTCTGTCCAACCTGGCACTTCTTCGTACAAAGGCAGTAACGAATCATAGTCGCCAGCATCCACAGGAAACGCTTCTATTTTATTCCCCTGACCATCCTGATATCCCACACAAATACGAATGACATCCAGACCATCCAGCACATCCAATTTGGTTAAGCACAAACCGCTCACGGAGTTGATTTGCATTGCCCGCTGCAAAGCTACTGCATCAAACCAACCACAGCGCCGGGTACGCCCGGTGGTGGTACCAAATTCACATCCTTTCTCACGCAGGTGTTCCCCCACGTCATCGAATAATTCCGTGGGAAACGGGCCAGAACCCACTCGGGTGGTATAGGCCTTGGTAATCCCCAGAACATGATCCAAAAACAATGGCCCATAACCCGACCCCGTAGCGGTACCACCCGCACTAGTATTGGATGAGGTGACAAAGGGATAAGTCCCATGATCAATATCCAACAACGTTCCTTGCGCACCCTCAAATAAAATATTATCACCGGCAACACGATGGGCGTGCAGGATCTCGGTAACATCAGCAACCATCGGGCGCAATTGTTCGCAGATTTGCAAAGTTTCATCCAGCATCTGCTGAAAATCCAGGGTATCGGCTTTGTAATAATTCTTAAGGACAAAGTTATGATAATCCAACACTTCCCCTAACTTGGAGGCAAAGCGTTCGCGATGAAAGATATCTCCCAAGCGTAAACCGCGGCGGGCCACTTTATCTTCATAGGCAGGACCAATACCACGCCCGGTGGTACCGATGGCCGCTTTGCCTCGCGCTACTTCTCGCGCCTTATCCAACGCTACATGATAGGGCAATATCAACGGGCAAGCCGGGCTCAAGAACAAACGCTCGCGAACAGGAACACCGCGCGCTTCCAACATTTCCATCTCTTTCACTAAAGCTTCCGGTGCCAGCACTACGCCATTACCAATCAAACATTTAACGTTTTCTCTCAGAATTCCCGAGGGAATCAAATGCAAGGCCGTTTTCACCCCGTCGATCACCAGGGTATGCCCAGCATTATGACCGCCCTGAAAACGCACTACACAGGCCACTCGATCGGTTAGCAAGTCAACAATCTTGCCTTTACCTTCGTCACCCCATTGGGTGCCCAGAATAACTACACTCTTACCCATGAAATCTGATCTCTAGAGAAAAATTAATCGATGAGGGATTCAGTCACCCAGCCGTTGGCGGATGACACCAATTGCAATTCACATTGCAAAGCAGTGGCGGTTTGCGTTTCATCAAGTGCCTGAACCACCACTTTACCCTCAGCCCGCAGGGATTTCACCCGCTTTTTCAACTCAGGGTCGACGCTCATTGGCGCAAAAATTCGCGATTTTGGCACCACTGCCGCGACCCGGCTAACCAATTGCGCCAAATCTGTACTAAACCCCGTGGCAGGACGGGCGCGACCAAACACTTCACCGATATGATCATAGCGACCGCCGTTGGCAATGGCCTGACCACGGCCGGGAACATACGCGCTGAAAACCACACCGGTGTGGTAGTGGTAGCCTCGCAGCTCGCCCAAATCAAAAAATAATGTCACATTGGGATGACTCTGTTGCAGTTCTTTCTGGATTGTTGCCAGATCATCCAAGGCCTCATTAATGGCCGCAGAGGTGCCTAAAACTTGGCGCGCTTGCTCCAACACAACCGCTGTTCCGGCCAGATTCACCAGCTCACGAAGCGCCTGGTTAACGGGGCTAGAAGGGTTGATTGAGGAGAGAAAATCCTCCAATTCAGGTACGGCTTTGCGTTTGAAAATATCAAATAACGCCCACTCCTGATCATCCGTTAAACCGGCTTCCGCTACCAGAGAGCGGTAAATGGCCACATGTCCCAAATCCAGATGAATCTCGTCACAGCCGCCCAAGCTCAAGGTTTCGAGCATCAAATTCAAGATTTCTATGTCGCTGGCAATTCCACCATGACCGTAGATTTCTGCACCAATCTGTATAAGGCTGCGACTGGCCGCCAAAGTTTCCGGTTTAGCATGAGACACATGCCCGGCATAACAAAGCCGAGTTACGCCCTCTCTATTGAGGGTATGAGCATCGATACGAGCCACCTGAGGTGTCATATCGGCACGCAGCCCCAGCAAACGCCCGGTTAATTGGTCCGTCAGCTTAAAGGTCTGCAAAGCCAAATCATTGCCTGCACCAGTTAGCAAGGACTCCAGGTACTCCAATAACGGCGGGAATACCTGTTCATAACCCCACGCCTGATATAAATCGAGCAAATCCCGGCGCAATTGCTCCAGAGTTGCCGCTTGAGGCGGTAAAAATTCATCTATACCGTCGGGAAGTAGCCAGCGGTCTGCTGTTGAAGTCATGTTTATGCTGCTTTGTTGTCAATTAAAACCCACAAAAAAACCGGGGAACTCTGTCCCCGGTTTCCTTATGATAACACGCTCCTGCCTATAACACATCAATCGCCTTTGATGTATTGGAAGAACTCGCTGTCAGGCTGCGTTACTATCAGATCGTTTTTGTCACGGAACACTTGGCGATAGGCTTCCATACTACGATAGAACTTATAGAACTCAGGATCTTTCTGGTAAGCCGCAGCGTAGATTGACGCCGATTCCGCATCACCTGTACCTCGCATCTCTTCAGCCTGCCGGAAAGCTCCGGCCAGAATCTCCGTACGTTCGCGATCAGCCGCTGCGCGAATACCTTCTGCCAACTCATTACCTCGAGCACGATGACTACGAGCTTCCCGCTCGCGCTCAGCACGCATCCGATCATACACCGAGCCACTAACGTTGGATGGCAGCTCAATGCGCTTGACCCGTATTTCAACCACATCAATACCCAGATTTTCCCGAGCTTTAGCATCAATGGTTTCGGTTAATTCCAATACCAGCTCCTCTCGCTCTCCGGCCACCACTTCATACACTGTACGCTCACCAAACTGGTTACGGAGACCTTCGTTAACCCGTGGCCCTAATAACAGCTGAACCCGAGATTCCAGGCCACCACCAGTGGCAATATAAAACTGCTTTACGTTCTCAATACGCCACATAACATAAGAGTCAACGATTAAGCGCTTCTTCTCCTGGGTCAGATACTCTTCCTGACGCATCTCCAAAACACGCATCCGACCATCGAAAGTGCGGGACTCATGAACAATGGGAATTTTGAAATGCAGCCCAGGTTGCAAATCATCTTTTACCACTTCACCAAACTTAAGCAACACACCCCGTTCACTCTGCTTGATAGTGTATAGCGACGAAGAACCCACCACGGCTATAACGGCGATGATTACCAATATAATTGTGCTTTTATTTCCCATCTATCGGCCCTCCCCTAAACGACTCTCACGGGATTGTCGGATCCGATCTAAACCGCGCACCGTATCTGCCGGACGATTGGTGCTGGAACTCGAATGCTGCGCCTGGTTGTCACTGCTGGCTTCAGAGTTGGCGCTACGCCGACCGCTGTTTTCGATAATTTTATCAATGGGCAAATACATCAGGCTATTGCCGTCTTTCACATCGATCATCACTTTCGTCGTATTACTCAATACTTCTTCCATAGTTTCTATATACATCCGACGACGAGTGACATCAGGCGCCATTTTGTATTCGGTATAGAGTCGATCGAAACGAGTGGCTTGACCTTTTGCACGCTCAACCACTTCAGTTTTATAAGCATTTGCTTCTTCACTCATCCGTTGTGCTTCACCACGTGCTTCAGGAACAATCTGGTTAGCATAGGCTTGCGCTTCGTTTTTAACACGTTCTTCATCTTCTTTCGCTTTAATCACATCATCGAAAGCGGCTTTCACTTCTTTGGGCGGGTGGGCATCTTCAATATTAAGTTTATCCACCAAAATGCCGGTCTTGTAGCGTTCCAGGTATTCCTGCAACCGTTGATGCACTTCCACCGCAATGGCTTCCCTCCCATCAGTAAGTACTTTATCCATCTCGCTACCCCCCACCACATGCCGCAACGAAGACTCCACAGAGTTTCTCAGGGTTTCGATGGGGTTAGAGTTTTCCAGAAAAAAGGCCCTAGAATCGTGAACCAAATATTGCACCTGCAAATCGATATCGACGATATTTTGGTCTTCGGTGAGCATCGTGGCACGCACAGGCATCGAGTTACGCTGGTTGACGTCCACCGTCATTACCGTATCAATTCCCCAAGGCTGCCAATGCAAACCAGCGTTTACCGTGTCATGGTATTTACCAAACCGCAGGATAACCGCTTCTTCAGCTTGTTCGACTCGAAAAAAGCCCGCCACAATCCAAAGCACAGCCAACAGCGCCAACACTAATCCCAACATGCCTAAGCCGCCGCCACTGTTGTCGCCGCCGCTACCACCGCCGCCCAGGA
Organism: uncultured Ketobacter sp.; assembly: GCA_963922875.1. Lineage (GTDB taxonomy): Bacteria > Pseudomonadota > Gammaproteobacteria > Pseudomonadales > Ketobacteraceae > Ketobacter. Next base: position 128,610 of record CAWUJH010000001.1, read on the forward strand.
TACCGCCGAAACGGTCCTGTAATTTTTTTATGACGTCATCTAAATCTGTTTGACCGCGTCCATCGCGGCCACGCCAAGGGTCTTGATTGTTGCGCCCACCACCGGGCTCATTCCAGGCCATAAAATGCTCCGTAGTTTTGCTAGCTGGAGAAATAGTATTGCATCTCAACGATTTATAGTAGGTTAATTATCGCAAAAGACTCTCGAAGTCCAAACATTCTGGCTGAGGATTGCATTGCCAGTGGATTACAAAGGAATTTGGAAGATAATGCAAAAATTTTGATGCTAACCTCTCATTTGGTCAGTTTTTAGTTCGAATCTTTTTAACAACTGCGCCCAGTTTTTTTGCGGCATGCGCACATTGAGCAAAATATTCCCCTTTTCGTCAACTGCTTCATTCTGCACTGCATTCAAGCCGTAACAATGGGCTCGCACAGCCGCAAGAGACGGAGGCAAGCATAGGCTTTCTTCGACCATACGTTTACCCAGGCGTTCATTCAAGACTTGTAACAATAAATCTAACCCTGCACCGCTTTTTGCCGATAGCCACACTGCCACCGCTTCACCCGTCTCACTGCGGTCGATTCTGGGTTCATAGTCACCCATTAAGTCAATCTTGTTGTACACCATAACTGTCGGCACTTGGTTGGCGTCAATTTCTGCGAGCACAGAATTCACCTGCTCAATATTGTCGCGCCGTTCGGCAGCGCAGGCATCGACGATATGGAGCAATAGATCGGCTTCCCGACTTTCTTCTAAAGTAGCACGAAAGGCTTCCACTAGCTTGTGGGGCAGATGACGAATAAAACCCACCGTGTCCGCCAATATTAACTGCCCAAGATCGGGCATCTCGACTCGCCGCAAGGTAGGATCCAGCGTGGCGAAGAGCTGATCAGCCGCATAAACATTCGCGGTTGTGAGGCGATTAAACAGTGTAGATTTGCCCGCGTTGGTGTATCCCACAAGAGAAACCGTGGGCACCTCCGCGCGAATCCGGGCGCGACGCCCTTGCTCCCGCTGCTTACGCACCTTGGCAAGACGTTGATGAATATGTTTGATTCGGGCCCGTAGCAAACGCCGATCCGTTTCCAGCTGGGTTTCACCCGGCCCGCGCAGGCCAATACCACCTTTTTGTCGCTCCAGGTGCGTCCAACCACGTATCAGGCGGGTTGAAAGGTGATCGAGCTGCGCCAGCTCTACCTGCAATTTACCTTCATGAGTACGAGCCCGCTGAGCAAAAATATCCAGAATCAAGCCGGTCCGATCGAGAACCCGACACTTGAGTTCACGCTCTAAATTGCGTTCTTGAGTTGGCGACAATGAATAATTGAAGATCACCAAATCGGCGCAGTATTCTTCCACCCATCGAGCCAACTCCTCCACTTTGCCGCGCCCAATTAGCCAACGGGGGGTAGCAACCTGGCGGTTGGCCGTCATTACGTCCAGGCATTGCGCTCCGGCTGACGCCACCAACATCTCAAACTCTTCAAGATCTTCGCAATCCGACGCCTGAGGAAAAACGACGTGCACCAGCACAGCCCGCTCTCCGCTCTGGGGTCGGTCAAACAATGATTCCATCAAGTATCACTAAACTGATTGGCTAAAAACGACGCTATAATCCTGGCTCACCAACGCCATCCGGACCGCCCCGTTCCGCTGCAGTATGCGCACGTGGATTACGGGCTGGTACCACAGTGGAAATAGCGTGTTTATAGACCATTTGATTGACCGTATTACGCAACAGCACCACGTACTGGTCAAATGATTCAACTTGCCCCTGCAATTTAATGCCATTCACTAAAAAAATAGAAACTGGAATACGTTCTTTACGCAAAGCATTAAGAAAAGGGTCTTGTAAGCTGTGCCCCTTAGACATAATGTTACACTCCTTAAATTGTTGGCCCAAACTCGGGCTAAAAGATCAAAAAACAACCAAAAAAACAACAGTAACAACGATTGATCGCCGGCTAAGTTAGCATGTCGCTCACTGGCAAAATTTTCAAGACATTTTCCAACAATTTTGGATCCAGGCTATCAAACCAGTGTAAATCAGGCCAGCTACGGAGCCAGGTTATCTGCCGCTTTGCCAACTGCCTTGTGGCAATAACCCCCCGCTCCTTCATCTCAGCGTAGCTTAATTTACCCGCCAGACAATCCCAAGCCTGCCGATATCCCACTGCACGCATCGAAGGCAGCTCTGGCGTTAAGTCGCCACGTTGGTAAAGCGACTTCACCTCATCCATGAAGCCTGCTGCCAGCATCTGCTCAAACCGCTGGGCAATTCGCTGGTGTAAAACAGCGCGAGAATCAGGACATACCGCTATATTGACGAGTTCGTAAGGAAATAGTTCCACTTTTTGTTGCGCCTGCCAATAGCTTAAGGACTTGCCAGTGGCTCGATAAACTTCCAGGGCACGCTGCAATCGCTGGGGGTCGTTAGGGTGAATTCTAGCGGCGGCTTCCGGATCTACGGCCACTAGTTCACGGTGCAGCGCCGGCCAGCCCACGACTTTAGCCTCCGCCAATAATGCCGCTCGCACCCCATCATCCGCCGCTGGCAGTTCTGCAATCCCCTCTCGCAACACTTTGAAATACAACATTGTACCGCCCACCAACAGAGGAATCCGGCCAGCGGCCGTAATCGCTGCCATTTCTCGTAATGCATCGTGGCGAAACTCCGCCGCCGAATAGGATTGAGCAGGATCAAGGAAGTCAATCAGGCGGTGAGGCGCTACAGCCAAGGTGGCCGCATCAGGTTTGGCGCTGCCAATATCCATTTGACGATAAATTAACGCCGAATCCACGCTGATAATGTCCATGGGAAATCGTTTTACCAGCTCAACGGCCAAAGCAGTTTTGCCGGAAGCCGTAGGCCCCATCAGAAAAATTGCCCAGGGTTTTTTTAATGCCTGCTGTACCACTAGCGACCTCGAAGAAACAGCTTATCCAGTTCTGCCATGGAGAGCTGGGCCCAGGTTGGACGACCGTGATTACACTGCCCACTGCGTTCGGTGATTTCCATATCCCGTAACAAGCCATTCATTTCTGGAAGCGTGAGCTTCCGATTAGCCCGCACGGAACCATGACAGGCCATGGTAGATAACAGTTCATTCAATGATTGTTCGATGCGATCGCTACTGCCATGGGCAATAATGTCCGACAACACATCCCGCATCAGACTTTCCACATCGGCCTCCCTTAACAAGATGGGCACTTCGCGAATCAGTAACGTTTCCGGGCCCATGCGTTGCAATACCAGGCCTAAACTCGCAAACAGGCTCAGGTGCTCTTCTGCAAAATCTGCTTCTCGCACACTGACAGCCATGCTCAAGGGCACTAACAAAGGTTGCGAACGGATTTTATCTTCGTCCCAACTGCGTTTAAGCCGCTCATAGGTAATCCGTTCATGGGCAGCATGCATATCCACCACAATCAAACCCTGACGGTTTTGCGCGAGGATATAAATTCCATGTAGTTGCGCCACGGCATAGCCTAAGGGCGGTATTTCCGACTCTGACTGTGAGCTTGCCTGAGTAACCTCCAGTGCTTGATTGGCGTCAGGATGCAAGGTTTGATAGGCCTGCATGGATTCCTGTACCCGCTGCGGCGACATTCTTACCCCCTCGTTGTAGCTGCGGAAAGGCAATGGCGTTTGATTACGCAGCGGCGCGTCAACCTCGGCGAAACGGGGCTGGCCATCAAGGGCTGTTGCTCCTTCAGGGGAAGCAAATTCGGTGGCCACAGCATTTTTTTCAGCACCGGGTGTTAACTCAGCAATGGCACGATGCAACGATCGAAATAGAAAGTCATGCACCTGACGACTTTCACGAAATCGAACTTCATTTTTGGTGGGGTGGACATTCACATCCACACCCTTCGGATCCAACTCCAAATACAAAACAAAGGCAGGATGACGACCATGATACATCACATCACGATAGGCCTGGCGCACGGCATGACTGACGACTTTGTCTTTAACGCTGCGCCCGCAAACAAAGAAATACTGCAAATCAGCCTGACTACGGGAAAAGGTCGGCAACCCCAACCAGCCCCACAAGCGCAAACCTGCTACCTGAGTATCCACTCGCACGGCATTTTCAATAAAACTGGGGCCACATAACGCGGCAATACGGCGATCCTGTTCCACATCCGTAGTAGCCGCCTTTAAGGCGTGTATAGTGCGTTGGTTATGACGTAACTGAAAGGCCACCGGAAAGTGACTCAATGCTAATCGTTTTACTACTTCTTCCAGATGATTAAATTCTGTTTTCTCGGTACGCAAAAACTTGCGTCGGGCAGGTGTGTTGAAAAACAAATCCCGCATTTCCACCGTGGTGCCCTGAGGGTGAGCGGCGGGATGCATTTCCACTTCCATATCACGGCCTTCGGCCTGCACCATCCAACCAGCTCCGGATTCATTATCACTGGAAGTAACATAAAGCCGTGATACTGAGCTGATACTCGCTAATGCCTCGCCTCTAAACCCCAGGGTGGCGACCCCTTCCAAATCATCAAGGTCATGTATTTTACTGGTGGCATGGCGGGCCACCGTTAAGGGCAAGTCTTCTTTACCGACACCCGTGCCGTTGTCTCTTACCCGAATCAGCTTGATACCCCCTTGCTCAACTTCAATATCCAGGCGTGAGGCTTGTGCATCGATACTATTTTCCAGCAACTCTTTTACCACAGAAGCCGGTCTCTCGACGACTTCACCAGCAGCAATCTGGTTCGCCAAGCGCGCCGATAGGCGATTGATGGTAGCCAATGAACGATCCTTACAAATTAGGAGTTGGGTATACGTATTACCTGACCGACGCGTATAACGTCCGCAGTGCTGAGCGCATTATACCGCATTAAAGAAGCCAAATTGATCTGATAACGCTGGGCGATTTCAGATAAGGTTTCTCCACTCGCAATGCGGTGCTTGATCTCGTCATCTTGCCGCTGGCGCTGGGCATAGAGTGTGCCCGGTGGAGGGTGGCGGTCGAAATAGCGAATAATACCCTGACTGATAGCCCGTGATAATTTCACCTGGTGGCTGCTTGAGCGCAAGTTACGCTCTTCTTCAGGGTTGGATATAAATCCTGTTTCCACCAGAATAGAAGGGATATCCGGTGACTTTAGCACCGCGAATCCTGCTTGCTCTATTTGGTGTTTGTGCAGACGAGTAACATCACCCATCTCCCGCAACACATAGTTTCCCACTTTAAGACTGTGCTCCATGCTGCCTTCCATGGCCAAATCGTAGATGACGGAAGTGATCATGGCATTGGCATTCTCAATCTTCACGCCGCCGATTTCATCTGAGCGGTTTTCTCTGGCCGCCAAAACTCTGGCTAAGGTACTAGTAGCCCCCCGCCGTGACAGGGCAAACACTGAGGCACCCCGCGCTTTGCGGTTATCAAAGGAATCGGCGTGAATGGAAACAAACAAGTCGGCGTTATATTTACGGCGGGCAGCATCGCGACGCTCCGCCAACGGGATAAAGTAATCACCCGTTCTGATAAGCACAGGCTTAATGCCTTTCTCAACCTTCAAAACGTTATACACGCGCCGCGATATCTCCAAAACCACGTCCTTTTCCCGAGTGCCCCGAGGACCAATGGCACCGGGATCTTCACCCCCATGCCCGGCATCTATTGCCACAACAATGTCACGCCCTCCCGCCAGGCTACTCACAGTCTTAACCGGTGACGGGGGTGATGAAGTTGATGAAGAAAGAGCCGTGGATGACGAGGCTGTTACCGGCGAACCCATACTGTCGAGGTCAACCACTAACCGGTGCCCGTATTTATTATTAGGACTCAACAAAAAACTTTTTGGCTTGAAGGGGCGATTGAGATCCAGCACTACCCGCAAACTCCCGTCCGCCTGAACCGCGCTACGAACGTTAACCACTGGACTGTCTTTGAATTCCACCAAATCCAAGGCGTTGCTCTTGTTAGCCTGAGGAATATCGATAACCACACGATCGGGGTTTTCCAAGGTAAATACCTTGTGCTCTACCGGTCCCGTAAGCTCAAACACTATTCGGGTACTGTCGGGCGCGTTCCAAACCCGCAAGCCATTAATTTGCTCGGCCGCCATGCCGGTAACCGCCAGACTAAAGCTGATCAATATCAACCCGAGTCGCAAAATACTCTTAACCAAAACTTTCAATACCTGTCCTAACTCTTTGAGAAAACGATTAAACCTACTTTACCACTTTTAGCCTTTTTTTCGCCATTGGTCAAACCCTGACTGCTCTTTATGTCAATCTATCTAACCATAACAACCCTTTTTGAGAACACGCCAGCAAAGTTAATTCCCGTTCAGCGCCCTTAACCTGAAGCTGAAGGATCACATCAGGCACAGGAATGAAATCCCCCCCACGGTTCGGCCATTCGATCAGAAACACCGTAGGTTTGTGACGGCCACTCTCCAAAAAATCGCGAATACCTACAAACTCTAACTCCTCTGGGTCAGCCAACCGATACAAATCGAAGTGATACAATTGACACTGAGCAAGCTCATAGGGTTCCACTAGTGTGTAGGTTGGACTTTTGACGGCCCCACAATGCCCTAGCGCCTGCACAATACCTCTACTTAATGTGGTTTTGCCGGCACCTAGATCACCCTCTAAATAAATCACCCCTCCACTACGGAGCAAAGGCGCTAACTCAGCACCAAAACTGAGGGTGGCAGCTTCCGAAGTTAGAGTTCTTTTTAATGTTGCAGGTTTATTCATCACCATTTATCAAACCATAGTCATTAACCAAACGCCGCAGATGGGGCATTAGATCCGTAGCCAGCAAGCCACGCTGCCCGGCATGCAGAGTGGCTCGATCCGCTGCTTTTCCATGAATCCAGACACCCAAAACAGCCGCTTGATCCAAGCTTAACCCTTGGGCGACCAAGCCACCGATAACACCGCTCAGCACGTCCCCCATCCCGCCGCTGGCCATGCCAGGGTTACCCGTGGCGGAGAGCCAAAGCTTCTGGTCTGTGGTGGCAATCAGACTACCGGCTCCTTTAAGGACAGCAACGGCGGAATAACGTTGTTGTAATTCTCGCGCCGAGGCAAACCGATCCGCCATCAATTGGGGAACGTCCTGTTGCAGTAAACGCGAGGCTTCACCGGGATGGGGTGTGAGCACCCAGTGTCCGCGCTTGACTTCAGCTACGCTGGTGGAGCTGGATGCGACGCTTAATTGTGCCAAGTAGTTTAAACCATCGGCATCCAGTACTACAGGTTTGTCAGTGGCTAGCACCTGTTCTAACAAGCCCAGCCCCCAGGCCTCTTGACCGATACCCGGGCCGATAACCACCACGTCCGCGATGGACAAATAAGCAGAAATATCTTGTTCAGCCGCAATTCCCACCGCCATGCACTCTGGCCTGCGGGCCAACAGTGGGAGCACATGATCAGGCCGAGTTAACACAGTGATCAGGCCAGCCCCAACGCGACCGGCGGCTTCTGCCGCCATAATAACTGCACCACCGAATCCCAAGTCACCACCGATCACCAACACCCGGCCATTTTGACCTTTGTGGGCAGTCTGCGACCGGGGCGGCAACCATTGCCGTAATTGCGTTACGCCCGCCAAATAAGCGCTGGGTTCCAAATGTTCAAACACCTCCGCAGGCACGGCTAAATCCGCGTACAACACCTGCCCGGCAAAAGCCGGAGCCTCACCGGTTAACACCCCCTGCTTCATGCCAATAAAGCTCACGGTGATATCCGCTTTTACCGCAACACCCAAGACACTGCCCGTATCGGCATTGAGCCCGGAGGGGATATCCACTGCCACCAACGGACAGCCGGAACAATTCATGTGCTCTATAGCCTCTCGATAGGGTGCACGCACCGGTCCGCTGAGACCTGTGCCCAGCAGCGCATCCACCACCACATCGGCTCTCACGGGATCAGTGGGATCAAACTTGGCAAAGGAAGCCCCAGCCAAGCGCGCTTGCTCCATGGCTATGGCCGCATCACCGGTAATTTTGGCCACATCCCCCACTTGCACTATATGAGCTTCCAAGCCCGCCCGTTCCGCTAAAGCAGCGATAACATAACCGTCGCCACCATTATTGCCGGTACCGCAGAATACGCAGAGTGACTTGGCCTCAGGCCAAAAATCCAATAACGCGCTAAAAGTCGCCTGACCCGCACGGCTCATCAATTCAAAGCCGGCAATCCCCAATTCATTGATAGCAAAGCGATCCAGTTCCCGCACTTGTTCGGCACGGTATAAACCAGCGGGCAATTCGCTAGTATAATATTTTGTGTCTTCTGCACTCATGATGCTCTCCTTGAAACCTTCATCAGTGATTTTTGCGCCTTTGTGTGACAACCAAAGTGGGGTTACCATAACATCATGACCCATGATTTATCGGCATTAGAATTACAGCAGTTGGCAACCCAAATAAAAACCTGGGGAGCAGAACTTGGCTTTCAAAAAGTGGCCATTAGCAGTGTTGATCTGGGCCACCATGAAGAACACTTGGAGCGATGGCTGGAAGCGGGCTTTCATGGTGAAATGGACTACATGTCGCGTCATGGCACTAAACGCAGCCGACCCCATGAACTGCACCCAGGAACCCTTCGAGTCATTAGCGCTCGGATTGACTACTTGCCGCCGGATACCCAATGTGTAGAGGTACTTAAAACGCCCCACAAGGCCTATCTGTCACGCTATGCCCTGGGTAGAGATTACCATAAATTGATTCGCAAGCGCTTGACCCAATTGGGGAAAAAAATCACGGCGGCGGCTGGTGAACACGGTTTCCGCGCCTTTGTGGACAGCGCGCCAGTACTGGAAAAGGCTCTGGCTGAACAGGCCGGATTAGGCTGGATCGGCAAACACACCTTGCTCCTCGATCGTAAGGTAGGTTCCTGGTTCTTTTTGGGTGAGCTATTCACCGACCTGCCCCTTCCCACTGATCAACCCACCAGTCAACATTGTGGTAGTTGCCAGGCATGCATGGATATTTGCCCAACTCAAGCCATTGTGGGCCCTTACCAACTGGACGCACGGCGCTGTATTTCTTACTTAACTATTGAACTCCATGGCTCTATCCCTGAAGAATTTCGCAAAGCCATGGGCAACCGGGTTTTTGGCTGTGATGATTGCCAATTAGTATGCCCCTGGAATCGCTTTGCCAAGCCCACGGCGGAAGCTGATTTCCAGCCTCGCCACCAGCTCGACAACCAGCAATTGGTAACCTTATTTTTATGGGATGAGGAAACCTATCTGCAACGCACCGAAGGTTCTGCCCTGCGTCGCATTGGCCACCAGCGCTGGTTGCGCAACCTCGCCGTGGGCATTGGCAATGCGCCCCCTAGCGCAGCAGCTCAACAAGCCTTGCAACAGCGCCTGAGTTATCCCTCTGAAATGGTGCAAGAACATGTTCGCTGGGCATTGGCTCAGCATGCCAACATTAAGCCTTAATGAAAGTTGCCCGATAATGCTTAAGTTCAGCAATGGATTCGCGAATATCATCCATCGCCAGGTGAGTAGCCGACTTTTTAAAGCCCATGAGCGCCTCTGGATTCCAACGCCGGGCTAACTCTTTCAGGGTACTGACATCCAGATTCCGATAATGAAAAAAAGCTTCCAATTTCGGCATGTAACGATACAAAAAGCGACGATCCTGACAAATACTGTTGCCACACATAGGTGAGGCGCCCGCCTCGACCCACTGCGCCAAAAATTCCAGAGTCGACTGTTCCGCCTGGGCTTCATTAACCTCACTCTCTCTGACCCGCTGAGTTAGACCTGACTTGCCGTGCTGATTGGTGCACCACTCATCCATCGCCGATAAGGTTTCATCGCTCTGGTGAACAGCAAACACCGGGCCTTCTGCCAAGATATTTAAATCGGAGTCCGTAACAATGGTGGCTACCTCAATAATCACATCGTGATCCGGGTCCAATCCCGTCATTTCCAGGTCGATCCAAATTAAATTATTCTTGAGATCTGTCATTCGCTTTCCTTATTAATTTCATCAATTCCCCATAATAACGTAGAATAGCTCATGATTCCGGTTTTCCGCAGCGACCCCAGCCCAGTGCCACTATGAATGAGTAAACGCAAGCTAACCCGACGCCAAAGCTGGCGTGTGCAAAAAGTTCAGGATGAAAAGGCCTCCCGACTTGCCCGTAAACAAGGTCAACTAGACGCTACTGACTTATCCATTGCCGAAGAACAGGGCTTGGTTATCAGTCATTTAGGTAAACAAGTCACCGTCGAACCACAACAAGGTGACGGTAATTTACCTTGCCATTTCCGCGCCAATTTGGGCGCCATAGTCACCGGCGATCAAGTAGTGTTTCGGCGCGACAACCTTGGCCAGGGTGTAGTTGAAACCATTCTGCCACGAACCAATTTGTTGGCGCGCCCCGATGTGCGGGGCAACCTCAAACCAGTGGCCGCTAATATCGATTTTATGGTGCTGGTCATTACCCCGGACCCACCGCCCTCCAGTGTCTTGATTGACCGTTACATTGTGGCGGCTGAGCTGCAGGACATCCCAATAAAGATACTACTCAACAAAACCGATTTACTGAACGAGGGTAACCAGCAACATACCGATGAGCTGATGATACGTTATGCTCAAATTGGCTATCCCACCTGGCGTTGCTCCGCCCATAACACGGATGGCCTGGCCGACTTGAAAGCTGAACTGAATCAACACACATCCGTTTTTGTGGGCCAATCCGGAGTTGGCAAGTCGTCTTTAGTCAATGCCCTACTGCCCAATGAACAGGCTCGAGTGGGTGAAATTTCACAACAGTCCAAATTAGGCCGCCACACCACCACCAATGCAAAATTGTTTCACTTTCCCAGCGGCGGCCGGTTAATTGATTCCCCTGGAATCCGCGAATTCGGCTTATGGCATTTACCGCCTGAGCAAGTCATTGAAGGGTTTAGGGACTTTTCACCCTGGCGCTTTGAATGTAAATTTCGTGATTGCAAGCACCGCCAGGAACCTGGCTGTGCCCTGCAGGAAGCGGTTACCCGCGGTGAGGTTCACCCGCAACGATTAGCCAGCTATTTTGCCATCTTGGCGAGCTTAACTGAAACTTAACTGAAGCGTTGCAGTCACGGATGCAATGCAGGTTGACACTTAAAAAAGCTCATCACTAGCGGGTTCTGGTGCCTTAACTTCATTATCTTCCTGGCGTTTACGGGTCATGGTTTTACGCAATCGATCAAAAGCTTCAAAGGGATCTTCAGCACTGTTTGGTTTTTGTTCCTGGCTTTCTTCTGGGTCAGAACCAAAATCCGGGTCCTCAGGTAAGTTAGCATCTTTATGCCCCTGTTGTGCCGCCAATTGTTTTTGACTTTGTTCACTCATCACCAAGATACTGATACGCCGATTAATGGGGTTTTTCGGCTGCTCTTTGTCATAAAGCATGGAAGACGCCAGTCCCACCACCTGGGCCACTTGGGATTGTTGTACGCCGTTTTGCAGCAAGGCACGCCGTGCGGCGTTAGCTCGATCAGCAGAAAGCTCCCAGTTGGAGTAGTCCTGGCGCTCCGTGAAGGCCTCGGCATCGGTGTGCCCAGAAATGCTGATACCATTGGGAACGGTAGCGATGGTTTTGGCTAACGCTTGCAGGATATCTTTCATGTAGGGCTTAATATAATCGCTGCCACTATCAAACATGGGGCGCGATTTGGCATCCACAATTTGGATTTGAAGGCCGTCCTTAGTAACTTCCATAATAATCTGGTCGCGATATTTGCTGAGATTGGGATCCTCTTCTATGCGAGTCTCCAAACGTTTCTTCAGATCCTGGAATTTCCGGCTTTCCAGCTGGGCCGCCAAATCCTGAACATCTTCTTCAGTCAATACCACCGGAGTACTGGTATTATCGGTTTCTGGTGTTTCCACTGGCGCATCGCCCGCGGCTTGATCATCTTTAAGTCCGCCCCCCAGATCAATCACATAGGGGGACCCACCTTCAGTAAAACCCGTAGGATCGGAAAAATAACCGGAGATGGCCTGCTTTTCTTCCACCGAGGCGGCTTCCAACAACCACAACACCAGAAAGAACGCCATCATGGCGGTGGCAAAGTCAGCAAAGGCCACTTTCCAGGCACCACCATGGTGACCGCCCTGAACCTTTTTAACTCGCTTAATGAAGATGGGTTTGTCGCCGCTATTGAACTCCATCAGCGACCCCTCAGATGGTCCTCAAGCTGAGAAAACGAGGGTCTCTCTGAGGAATACAAGGTTTTACGGCCAAACTCTACCGCCAGCTGGGGTGGAATACCATTTACCATGGCCAATATGGCCGTTTTCGTACATTCCAGTGCTTTCACCCGTTCTTTCGCCTGATGCCCAACGGCGTCGCTTAACGGGCCCACAAAGCCATAGGCTAACAACACACCGAGAAAGGTTCCCACCAAGGCCGCCGCCACATGCAGCCCTAACTCGTTGGGGGGCCCGCCGAGGGATTTCATGGTAATCACGATTCCCATAACGGCCGCCACAATACCGAATCCCGGTAATGCTTCTGCTACCCGATTCAGAGCATGAGCAGGATGTTCAGCCTCATGTAGCGTTGTTTCAATATCCTGATCCATAAGGGATTCAAGTTCAAAAGCAGACAAATTGCCGGAGGCAATGATGCGCATGTAATCACAAATGAATTCCAGCATAACGGGATCACTGGTTACCCGAGGGAAGCGCTCAAATATGGGGCTGTTTTTGCTGTCTTCAATATCTTCTTCGATGGACATCAGGCCGTTGCGCCTGGCTTTATTAAATATTTCATACAACAAAGACAGCAGATCCAGGTAGAGCTGCTCGCTGTAGCGCTGCCCGGCAAACAGGCGACCAATCGCTTTAATTACATCCTTGATCACATGGACGGGATTGGATATCACAAAAGCACCCACAGCCGCGCCACCAATAATCAGTAATTCAAACGGCTGCCATAGGGTCCGCAAATCGCCATGGGAGAGAACATAGCCCCCCAAAACACTGGCGATTACTATGACAATTCCAATCAGTTTTATCATCTAAATCGAAGTCCGTCGTAACGTCTATAATTAAAAGTTAAGGACAGCTTTAAGAATTTAACAACTGTACTTACTAATGAATGTTGAGGAGAGGCAGCAGCCTCGGAATTACTATGGCAGAAGCACTTGCCAGCCATGCGCTGGAACTTTGGGTAGAAAAGCTGGATCGAGAACCACTTCCAGTCTTACCACAAAATGCCAAGCATCTTAGTAAGTTACTGAGCGAACCTGAGGTCTCTCTAGCAGCAATAGCCACGTTGATTAATCGAGACCCGGTGATGCAAGTACACTTAATCAGCGAATGTAACCGCCAGTTTGGTGCCCGGGCAGCCGGATCACTCACGCAAATCCAACATTGCGTTGCCATGTTGGGGCTAGACCGGCTGACTCCCTTGTTAAATAGCTTCAAAACTACTCAGAGCACACTGAAACCGGATATTAGCCTTGCTTACCGGCAGGCCATCAATATTAGCCTTCACAGCGCGGCCCAAGCCGCCAGCTGGACCCAATTCCGCAACCCCAGTCAAAAAGTTGAAATGCATTTATCGGCTCTGCTGTACGGCGTGCCTAACTGGTGCCTCTGGCGATTTGCCCAACCTGAAATGAAAACCATCAATCACTTGATTTTTAAAGAAAACATTCCGCAAATTGAAGCTGAAATTGCAGTACTTGGTTGTACCCGCGAAGCCATCGCGATGGCTCTGGCCAAGCGCTGGAGCTTCCCCCCTAATATTTGTGCCGCGCTATCCATTGCCCAACTACCTTCACCCGCTTTTCTGATGCGCCACACTCGTCGCTTCGAACAAGACTCTCACAATCGTATGCCAAACCGCACGCCAGAAGGTATTTTAGTCAACACTCCGGCATTAGCTATCACTCTCAGCAACCAATTGGCTCACGAGGTTTCCAGAGACTGGTATTCACCACAAACCCTGCGCTGTTTACGGATTACAGCGGCCTATCTTGATCAATCCTTTGCCACTCTTTGGTCTGCGGTCACCACAACCGCACTCACTTTTTCGCATGAGCATTCGTTGCCCTATGCCCTAGCACCTGCCTGCGGTTTATTGTGGCCACCGCAACCCCGTCGGCGCCGTAAAATAGCGCCAGGGAGCCTGAAGGAGAAGGTAAAACGAATCTCGAACTCGGTCATGGCTTTACCGAAAGCAGCACCCAAAACGACGCCTGTTGCGGCCGTACCCACCCTCACTCCTGAGCCGGATGCGGCACCAAACCAAAATCCGGCTTTTCGCTCTCTGGCACACCAGGAAATCTTTGAGCAATTTATCCGAACTTTCACAATTTACGAGTCAAACACCAAAACAAACCTGTGTTCGGAGCTCATAGATCAACTTTATACCAACAGCTTCCTCAAACAGGTCGTTTTGTTTGAACTGGACGCCAACCACAAAAAAGTACATGTCACTTACAGTCGCGGCTGCGAAAAAAACCCAACGCTACGCCAACTCAAAGTTGCCTTACAACCCACCAATTTACTTACTCATTTGTTGAAAAAACCGGCTGCATGCTGGATCAGTCCAGAGCGCTCCAAGGAACAAGCTGGCTTAGTCCCAGGCGTGCTCAAGCAAGCCAATCAATGTACAGAATATTTGTTCATGTCGTTGTTCGATAGCGGTGGCAGTTTCGGTTTACTATATGCAGATCGAGATGAACAAGGGATCACTGATTCTGACTATCAGCTATTCAAACTGTGCGGACGGACTCTAAGCCAGCGCCTGACAAAGGCCAACTCAGCCAATCCCCTCTAATCTCAGGCAGAAAGATAGCCATTTAAAGGTGGCTTCAGTAAACTTGCGCCTGCCAAATTAAAGATGAGATTAATCATGACCAGTCCTGCCCTTGAGCGCCTCAAAGTTCTACCACAATATTTCGTGCCACATCATCTGTTGTCCCGCACTGTCGGCTATTTAGCGGATTCCCGCTGGCCTCTGGTCAAAAACGCCATGATTGATTTTTTTCTCAACCGCTACGGAATTAACATGAGTGAAGCCCAAGAAGAGGACGCTTTTGCTTATCCCACCTTCAATGAGTTTTTTACCCGAGCTTTGAAGCCTGAATTGCGCCCCATTGATAAAGAGCATATCGTTTGCCCAGCAGACGGTGTGATCAGCCAGTTAGGCAAGATTGACGAATCACGAATATTCCAGGCCAAAGGCCACCATTTCACTCTGCAACAGTTGTTAGGAGGCTGCGAAGAACGAGCCAAACCCTTTATCAATGGCCAGTTTGCTACAGTTTATCTATCACCCAAAGACTACCACCGGGTTCACATGCCATTACAAGGCTCGCTCAAAGAGATGATCTACGTCCCCGGTCGTTTGTTTTCGGTGAATAATCTAACGGCGAGTCAGGTGCCTGGTTTGTTCGCCCGCAATGAGCGCGTGGTTTGTCTGTTCGACACGGCTCTAGGGCCCATGGCGGTTATCCTGGTGGGAGCCATGATTGTCGCCAGTGTGGAAACGGTTTGGGCTGGATTGGTAACGCCACCCAAAAGAGAGCTAAAGGTCTTCAATTACCAGCCAAAGAAGGAATCGATTACCCTTGATGTGGGCGCGGAAATGGGACGCTTTAAGTTGGGATCCACAGCAATTGTATTATTGGGAGAAGGTACTGCTCGCTGGGACGATTCACTAACAGCGGGCAGCGCCGTCACTATGGGGCAAAGACTGGGTCACAAACTCACCCCCTGATTAACGCCAAAAGGCTCAGTCAATATCCTCAACGAACGGCTCTTCTTCAAGTGAGATCAGGAGTTCTTTTTTGTAAGTGGTAATCACCAACTTCTTAGCATCCAGGCGTTGAATGCTCACCACATCATCGATGGCTTCGTCATCCCACTGCTTTAATAAGTTAGTTTCCGCAAAGGACGTGACTCCTGGAAATACTACCCTTCGGCGTAAGTTTTGGGACTCAGGATCGTCCAGTAACTCGATAAAGACCATGCGAACGTCGATATCGTATATAAAATTCCCAATATAAGGTGAACAATCACCTATTAAATACTCTGTTAAATCCACCTTTGACCCTCATCATATTCGCAAACCTCAGCCATTTTAAGGTGCTGGGGGTCAGAAGCAACCAGCATTACGCGGGCCAGTTAACATTCTTACTATTTAAGGCGCCGGTTAAGCCGCGTGGGTCATGGAACGAGCATCTTTGTATACCTGATCAAAATCACGACAAAGTGAGTCTAACTGGCTGTAAACCCTAGAGAATCGGGTTTGTTGCGCCGTTAATTCGCTTTCCAGGGAATTCAACAAGGCTTTATCAGGCAGGTCGCTTTTTATGTGCTGACCCATATCTTTCAATGGAACAAGGATGGGTTGAATATAATGCTCCACCTGGCGGGTAAGACGAAACCGTAATTGCATCATTACATCGTCGGCAAACGCGCCTGGGTAAATTCTCTTTCCAAGTATTCCTGCAGCGTTTCCTTTTCTTCCTTTCGTTTAAGCCCTGCAAATGCTTTTGTCAGCTGCTTGAGCATGGTCATCACTGGAGGAAGCGCTAGCAATGCGCCATCCATAACCGCAGCCATTCGAATCAAGGGTTCTAATTTTGCATTCAGGATGGATAACTGATCCATCTTAGTGCTAATTTCTGACATCGTTCGGCTAATTTCCGCTAGCTCACTTTCCACCAATCGTAATCGAGGCCTAAGCTCTCCTAGGCGAGCCTCAATTTTTTCCGGTAATCCTGAAATAACTTCCTGCTCTGCCAGCCAATTCAGCCGCAATTTCAATTCAGCCAACTGATTTTCGGCACTGGTTGCCTGGCGCACCATAATATCAACCACCGGACACAAGGCTAAAGTAAACACAAACAATGGAACAAGATAACCATGAAAATGGTTGAGTTGATCATTAGCTTGATCGATGGAAACCACCAGCCCGCTGGCCGTCACGTGTAATCGCTCCGCTGAAAACAGCACGGGCACCATTGAATGTTGCGCCAGCCGTTCTGCCACGGCACTTTGTTCCACTGCGACGTTATTGACTTCTTTTATAGCATTAATGGCAGCCAATAAATTTTTCACCGAATTACGCACGGCAATTAAACCAGGAGGGGCCGCTACAGCGAAGCGATCAGGCGCCGCTTGTAATATGTTATTCAAATTAACGGCAAAGGTGCGTAAATTGCGAATATCACGCATTAACGGATAGAAATCATTTTTTGTCAGCCTAGCTTCTTCTTCCATGGCCTGTCTCCTTGAATACAAAAATTAAAGTCATTACTACCCACACCAATAATGTGATTAAAGCAGCGTCTGCAAAGCTCACTGAAGAGTTACTCACTATGGTGAGAAGCAAGGGCAGCAGCGAGCCAAAACGTTGTTACTATCGAAACAAGCCTAAGAAAAGCACTGACGACACCCCTAAAGGGCTGTTACTCATTTGATAAGCAATCTACACTACGACTGATCAATTTTCAATCTATACCAAACCAAAGGAGGCTTAACTACCTAACAATCTTAGCTTGAACTTTACCGCTGTCTAATTAATTTCGTCTTCCCAAGTCGCTGCATTATTACTCGTCACTGGAAAAGTCATAGTTCATTCTATCGGCAGGGGCTTGCAAATAGTAACCCTGAATAAAGTTGACCCCCACTTGCCACAATACCGAGAGAATGGCAGCACTTTCCACCAAGGGAGCAATTGTAAGCTTGCCCTGAGCATGAGCGGCAGCCACCAGCTCCTTTAATGCCTCGCGGTTTTGTTCGTTATCAATATCCTGCATGAATGATCCATCTACCTTAAGATAGTCTACTTCCAGGTGCTTCAACGTATTAAACGGATTTAAGGCGCAGCCAAAGTGAGATAAAGAGACTTTGCAGTGCAGCTCCTTTAAACCTCGGGAAAAATCTTTTGCCTGCTTCAGGTAGGTAATGGCATCACTTTCACTGAACTGAAAAACGATAGCATCACTGGGCATGCGAGCCGCTTTCAACGCGACACTGAGCCACGGGAGCAAGGTTTGGTCTTTTACTGAATCCCCTGTAACGTTGATGATCAAACGGGTATTGTTACCAGAGGCTCGATGCTCCGACAATAATTTAATCGCCTGGATAATGACCCAGCGATCCACTTTCTCGCTCAGTTCGGCTTGGGTTATGCGCCCAAGAAACACGGCTGGAGACACTTCAACCTGGTTACCTTCATCGTCAACTATGCGCAAGAACGCCTCATACAGCTCGCCACTACCACCACGTAAATCAATCACTGGCTGGAACAACAGCTTAAAACGGCCCTCGTCAATGGCGCTTTGTACCATTTCACTGCCATCAGCTTGAGGTACTACAACGTTTGTAGGTACACAAACGGCAACGCCATTCCCTAAAGGGTTCTCTGCTCGAACCTGTTCGCTGGCCTGATGAGCAGAATTGATTATTTCTTCAGGATCATCATGAGTGTCACTGACAATAGTAACTCCAACACTGGCGGTGACCTGAACCGTACGATCCTGAACTTCACAGAGGTGCCCTTCTATGGCTCGACACAGAGTCTCCGCCAGCTCTTTGCCCTCTTCTATCGTCCTTTCCTTGACCAAAGCCGTGAAAATTTCATCACCAAAACGGGCCAATACAACGCCTTCAGGAACTGTATCCCGAAGTTTGGTGGCTACATCACTCAATACCATATCAGCGCCGGAGATACCCACGTCCGATTGGATCGCAGCAAAATTATCAAGCTGAATATAAAGAAGCACCACAGTCTTACTGTTTGAAACCGACCAACGAATATATTCTTCTAATTGCTGGGTAAAGTGAGCCCGATTGTTTAACCCGGTCAATAGATCCTGGCTGCTTATTTCCTTTATTCTCTCCTGTAAATCGGCATCAGCCTGATTGGAGCGAATCATAATCTGAGTGCAAGGTTCTCCATCAAAAACCGCATTGGAAAAAGCCATGCGCACTTGAATGACTTCACCGTTATGGCAGACACCTTCACAGACAAATTCACTGCTGGAGGTATCGCCAGTGCTATAAGCTCGTAAAAATTGCTTAAATTCATCGTGCTGTTTGGATACCACCATATCCATGATAGGCATACCCTCGAGATCCTCGGCGTCATCGTAGCCAAACAGTTCCACATACGCCTCATTGGCGTAAGTGTGCATGCCATCAATAATATAGGTAATTGCGTCTCTTGAACTATCCAGCAAAGAAGTGCAGCGTTTTTCGGTTTCTTTTAAAGCCCACTCCGCCGCTCGTCGCGCTCGCCGCTCATAAAGGTTACGCAACTCGCGCTGAATAATTAACAACAGTCGCTCCTGATCTTCACGCTGAACCACATCATCGAACCCATCGCGCAAGCCCTGGACAAAATTATCGCCCGAAAGATCATCCAACAACAAAATTGAAGGTATATCTTTCGCCAACAGCTTAATGGATTGTAAGCAATCGAAAGCCACCAATTCATTCACTTCCGGTCGCATCAAAAACAGATCCCAGGTTCCATTTTTTAAAGCTTCTTCTAAATCCTCTTTAGTTTCGATCAACTGACCACGAGTCGCCCGCCCCGAATTTCGAATCAAGTTCATCAGCTGCTCCGCTTCATCCTGAGACTCGTGCAGTAATAGCAATTTGATGGTTTCCGCTTTTTTTGTCATAGGATCTAAAGCTTCTTATAATTCGGGAGTTATAAACTAGACCAAACTGAATCGAAATCATCATCCTGTAGCGAATCAAGTTTAAGTTTTTGGCCTTCCTCTGCCTGCCCATCCATCGCACTTTCTCCTGCCACAAGCACTTTAAATTCAAATTGGCAAAAACTGGCTGTAGTAGTCACCTGCTTTACCAATTGCACTTTTGATATGACACCCTGATCATTAACATTAGCTTTCAAACCAGATTGAAAAGCGATATTGGGTGTAATAAGCGTGGCTGGCTGGCCAATGGCTCGCAACTCTGGCAACATAAGGCAACGCATATATTCCGTTATGCCACCTTTTTTATGGATCGCCTGACAACCACAAGCACTGGCTTTCGGTGCAATTAACTCAAGCCCCATTCGCACACCTTCATTCTTAAACTGTTTAACCCAGCGGATAACTCCGATGCTCCAGGCATTCTCTTTTTTTTCTAAAATTCCAATTATCTCTCCTGTTTTTACCTGCGGAGGGACATCACGAGCCCAAGCCACACAAAAACCGCCAGGACTGGTATTAACAATATCGCAGGCATAGCGTGGATAGCGGTCTTTTTCTTCCGCTTGTTTTACCTTGTTCTGTTCCTGAATTGCTTTTTCCAGGGCAGATGTCGATTTCATCAGATTACTGGTGTTCAGGTTCAAACCCCAAACATCAGCGCCCGTATTGCTATCCGATCTCCTCCCAGTAGGACCTCGATGTAAAAAAGGATTGTTCAAGTCGGGATCATCGGCGAGCTCCTTCCCCGTTATCATTAGATTGAAGTCCATCTTACCGGACACAAAATAGTGAGTTGCACTCAAACCTATACTAAGCTCAATATTTCCACGCTCTTCAATCCGGGTAAATGCTCGTTCTGAAATCACCCCCCAAGCCTGAATCAGAATTCTGGTGAGATCATTGGGTAGTTTTTGTGGAACATAAAATCTCGGCTCAGGATGAGGCTCTCCTTCCGGTAATAGCAGCAGCTCTCGCAGATGATTAGAGATAGAAGAGGCATCAAAATAACAAACAAATTTCGGATCACTCGAATTGCGCATTAAAGATTGATAAAACGGTGGAAAATCTCGCAGCAAATCCACGGCGAATAACCCTGCAGCCGTGTCATTTTTAGTAATCTTGGCAAACTTTGCCCAATGGGGTACCAGCTCATAAACCATCTGAATTTGTTGCTGACGTAACTGATTGGGTTTTGCGGTAACCAACAGCAATGCTCTGAGGTATAATTCACTGACCGTACTTTCAATACCTTCCTGTTCAGGATCCAGAGTAGACTCATTTAGCACCCCAAATTTTTCAGCCAGCAAATACATGGTATGAAGCTCTTGCCAAAACGTAGGGGGGGCTGGAAAATATAATTGGAGGCTACGCAACAATACTTGATTTTTTTCAGTCAAGGCGCGGTGCACGGCTTTCAGGAACAGAGCACGGGCATCTTTGTGCTTACTGACGTCTGCCAAAACAGCCATCACCACCAGCTTATAACCCACCGACAAATGATTTTGCAAAGCCTGAGCCAAGCCAGCAATTCGGGCCTCTTTGGGAGGTAAAGCCACAGATTGATTTAAAAAATGTTTTTCCAGACTTTTGCACACATAGTGAATGGATTCCCGCAAAGCCTCCAACATTTGAAAGCGCGCGGCCGGATCAACTTTTAAACGGTTTAATTCCTGAATAGCGTTATACAAACGCTTGGCGCACTCTCCCACTTTCAATTTAGGGAGACTTTCCACCCACTCCTTTACCTTCTTGGGCTGGGCAGGACAGAATGAGAGCACCTCTAAATCCTGAGGTGGTGACTTAAGCCTGAACTGCTCGGCTGGATTTGACATTCAAAGACCCCACGGAAAGCTCGTTCGCATTACACCAAGATAAACGGCGATCCTTAGTGTCCAACTGGGATCCCCTAATTAATCATTATAGGCAAGGATTCCCAAGTCTGTGCAAACAAATAGCGGGGATTCTACTCAGGATAAGTTCAGATCTATCAATGTTTTGCTCGACTTTCCTGGCTCTTCACGCACTAAACGCGGCAGTAAAAACCCAGGCAAGCGCCCTTGTAAACCATGCATCAGCTTTACAGCCTCTTCTTCTGCCACACCAAAATGATGAGCACCCGCTACAGAATCAAGCAAATGAAGATAATAAGGTAACACTCCCGCACTGAACAATCGCTCGCTTAAAGCCTCAAGCACAGCTACAGAATCGTTCACGTCACGCAACATAACAGATTGATTTAAAAGAGTTACTCCCGATCTCTTGAGGGCATCCATGGCGCGATCAAAATCCTGATCCAGCTCCCGAGGATGGTTACTATGGGTCACCAGAACCACAGGTAATGGAGATTCATTTAAAATCCGCGTCAGGCCAGCATCAATACGCTGCGGGATAACCACAGGCAAACGAGTATGGATCCTTATGCGGCGGATATGGGGCACCGAACTCAACATGGCAAACACATCGGCCAGACGAGAGTTACTCACTGCCAGCGGGTCTCCGCCACTGAGAATAACCTCATTAACGTCGGGATTCAGCTGCAAGTAAGCTTTGATCTGCTCCAACTGATGCTGCCCTAACCCATTGTCTTGATAGGGAAAATGACGCCGAAAACAGTAGCGGCAATTGATGGCACAGGCCCCCGATAACACCAATAGCACCCGACTGCGATACTTGTGTAGTAGCCCTGCCACAGGGTTAACATTCTGTTCTTCCAGGGGGTCAGCCACAAAACCCGCGGCTAACTGCAGCTCCTCGCCTCGAGGCAATATTTGCAGTAATAGAGGATCCAATGGATCACCGCGTTTAATTTTATTGAGATAAGTCAACGGCACTCGCACAGGAAAGCTACCATGCGCCGCAACTATCTCCGCCAACTGCTCTGCGGGCAGCTGCAACGCCTGCCAAAGCGCCTCCGGGGTTCGAATCGTTGAGGAAAGCGCATTTTGCCAATCTTCAGTCTGCCAACTTGGCGCGGTTCGAGTTATCATTACGGCCTTTCCCTTTGGGATGTAGATTTAACTAAACAGTATGGGTGTCAATTTTTATGGCCAACTATTCTACCAACGAATTTCGCTCGGGTCTCAAAGTGATGCTAGACGGCGACCCGTGTGCGATCGTGGAAAATGAAGTGGTAAAACCTGGCAAAGGCCAGGCTTTCAATCGAGTTAAGCTTAGAAACCTAAAATCAGGTAAAACCTGGGAACGCACATTCAAATCTGGCGAATCCGTAGAAGGTGCAGACGTTATGGACGTCGACTTGCAATACCTTTACAACGACGGTGAGTTCTATCACTTTATGGATCAGCAATCCTTCGAACAGCAAGCAGCGGACCTAAAAGCCGTAGGCGAAGCCGCCAAATGGCTTAAAGAAGAGGAGGTTTGTGTGGTTACCCTTTGGAACGGTACTCCCTTGGCGGTGACCCCTCCCAATTTTGTTGAATTGGAAATCATCGAAACTGACCCAGGCCTGAAGGGCGATACAGCAAACGGTGGCTCAAAACCAGCGACCTTAAGCACCGGCGCAGTGGTGCGCGTGCCATTGTTTGTGAATCAGGGCGACACGATTAAAGTAGACACACGCTCCGGCGAATACGTGTCAAGAGCGTAATGCCCGCACGGGCCTTGAGAACGCACTGCTGAGGCGGAACCCCATGAACTGGCAACCCTCCGCCTCTTTGGAGCGCCTTAAGCTGCGCGCTGAGCTTAATCATCTTATCAGGGGTTTTTTTCGCGAGCGCGGCGTTATGGAAGTAGAAACGCCGTTGCTGAGCGAGTTTACAGTGAGTGAGCCGCACTTACACAGTTGGGAAGTACCTGCGCAGCGGACCCTCTATCTGCAAACATCGCCAGAATTTGCCATGAAACAACTAATAGCCTCAGGTAGCGGGCCAATATACCAAATTTGCAAAGCTTTTCGTCACGAACCCAACACACCGCGCCACCAACCTGAATTTACCATGCTTGAATGGTATCGTCCTGATTGGACACTCAACCAACTCGTGCAGGAAATCAGTGAGCTTATCCAAACTCTCAGAAAGCATTTTGGTTTACCTCAAAGCCCTTTGGAACAAATGACCTATCGCAATGCCTTCAAACGCCATTTAGGCCTATGCCCTCATACCGCGAGCACAACCTTATTGCGCCAAGTAGCCCAGCAAACTATCAATGGCGATTTTTCAGAATGGGACAGAGAAACCCTATTGGATTTGCTTATGAGCCATCAAATAGAGCCTGCATTAGCGGCCGCAGGAACTTTTATCAGCGAATTTCCCGCTACCCAATCGGCCCTGGCACAACAAAAAATGAGCGATGGAATAGCGGTAGCCGATCGAGTCGAGCTTTACATGAACGGCCTGGAAATTGCCAACGCCTATCAGGAGCTTACTGACAGCAGGGAATTGATGGCCCGCCATAAGCAGAATTGCCAAATCAGGGACACCCTTAAACTACCCCCAATACCACCACCCTCGGCCTTACTGCAAGCAATGCAATCAGGTTTGCCCAGCTCAGCGGGTGTTGCATTGGGGGTCGATCGCTTAGCTATGGTACTGAGTGGAGCCGCAACCATCAGTGAGGTCATTGCTTTCCCCCTGAAAACAGATTTATAACAATATAAGCCCACCAAGCCATCATAAACCACCTTCAATAAAATGTGGTGTAACGCACATTAAAGTCTTAACGCCTGCTCAAGTAAGTTGTGACTCAGCTCCCAGAACCCAATTAGTGTTAAATATTCCCTTGCTGCTCTATCAGTACTGCAACTATCTTTCGCTTAAACAAAGCGAATTAATACCAATATCTTCGCCAAATATTGAAAAAAGTGTCCAAGCATCCGGAGCAGTAACATGAATGCCACCTTCAAAATCGTTTTATTTGCCTTATCACTTGGAGCCATGCCGCTATTAACGGGCTGTGGTGCCGTGAGTTCTGGCAGCAGTGACAGTGGTGAAAGCCAATTGTCACAAAGCGACTACGGCGATTCTAATCAAGACCGTTACGACGATAGCGACAAGACTCCAACTAATAATAGCGGCGGCGGTGACAGCCTTCCGAAAGCAGCACCTGCAAGCTATGATGTACAGGTTTCCTGGGATATTCCCACCCGACGCGCCAATGGCAGCGACTTACAACTGAGCGAAATTGACGGCTACAATATTTTTTACTATCGAGAAGGCGATTCCGAGCCCGTTTCAGTGTATATCGATAGTCCCACCAAAAGCAGCGAAATACTGGAAGATTTAGAGCCAGGCAACTATCGCTTCAAAGTTTCAGCTGTTGACACTAGCGGCTTGGTCAGTGACTACAGTCAAGTGTTGGCCGCAAACCTGCAGTAGGCGTGGCTTCAGTCAGTATTCCACACTTTCGAGAACCAGTTCACATTTGAAAAATATAAACGTAACCATCCGTTAACTAATGTAAATGCAGTTACATTACGCCCTATTCCATTTACACAATAACTACATTTATACCCGATATCGTGGACGAAATTTCAAGGGAATTTTGACATGATGTAACTATTACAAGACCAAAACCTGTAAAAGTTACAAAACATCATTGCACGCTGATTGCTTTCAATGACGATGGTGTTTGGGGATACAATAATAATGAAACATTACAGACATTCGGGGCTCATTACCGTCATCGCGGCCATAATTCCATTTCTTTCTGCTTGTCAGACAGAGACTGGGGGCTCCTCCGGGCTTTCGGTAACAACTGAGACCTACAACGGCAAGATCGAACGCATTGTTGTTGCGCCCGCAGCCCCTCAACAGGAACAAAAACCAAAAGCAGACACCCCAGAACCCCAACCACAAACCACTGAAACCGAAAAGCCCACGGCTGTCATCATAGAACCACCAAAAATCGACCCCCCAAAAGTAAAACCACCAAAAATCGAAGAACCTACGACCGTAGTGACGACTCCACCCGCTCCAGCAACCCCTGTAGAGCCCCAAAGCCCTGCGGCACCAGAACCCACATTACCTGAAGTATTACTGGCCCCGCAAATCACAAGCCACCCTGCCAGCATCGTAAAACTGGTCGGCGACAGTGTAGCTTTTAGCGTTAAAGCTTCTGGCAAGCAGCTAACTTATCAGTGGTTTAAAGATGGCGCTCCAATAAATAACACTACCCCCACTCTGAACATTAGCGGCATCCAGCGTAGTGATGCAGACAACTATTCTTGCATGGTTTCCAATGCGGCCGGCTCAAAGCAATGCCAACCTTTCCACCTCTATGTTCATAACCCGGTAACTATCATCGAGCAACCCGGCAATACCAAAGCCTTTGAAGGCGAAAGTGTCACCCTTTCCGTAACCGTTGATGGCTACCCGGAACCACAGGTTGACTGGTATAAAGATGGACAAAAACTTGCCACCGACAAGAGTAAGCTGGTTATCAACGGATTAACCGCTGCTGATGCCGGCAGCTACTACTGCATCGCCAAAAACAAAGTCAACGAAATTAAGTGTTCCAGCGCATCGGTTGCCGTAGTCAAGAAAACCAAAATCACCAAACAACCCACCAACCAGGTTGTGGCGGCCGGTGAGTCTATTGCCATCAATCTGGCAGCAACAGGCGAAGGCGCATTAACCTACTCGTGCTATCAGAACGGTGAGCTCAAGCTACAAGCAAGCAACCCAAATGAACTCGTCATTGAAGACAGCACACCTGAGGATAATGGCGTTTATTCTTGCAGCGTTGTCAGTGCAGAAGGCTCCAGCGCGAGATTCGCCGCCTTTGATGTAAAAGTCATGGTAGACAATACCCGTGATATACAAGTGAGTTGGCAACCCCCCACAAGCCGGCTCAATGGCGCCCCACTCGCAAGAAAGGATATTGAAAAGTTTGTAGTACATGTTGCTGAGTCCATTGATGGCCCGTTCACCGCGGCGGCTAGCGCCAACTGGTGGGAAAGCGGCGTCCAAATTTCCGACCTGAGACTAAACCAATACTACTTTATTGGTATCACCACTCGAGATGTGGCTGGACTCGAAAGTGGGATGTCTACCATCGTAAGAATCAAAGTCGAATAACTCTTTGCTACCCCGCGATGACAACCCAGCATCGCGGGGCTTATTCAGAGGTAATGCATACTTTACTTCTGCCAGTCATTGCCTGATCGGTAAACTATAAAGAAGCCAAGAAAAAGCGCTGCGGCTATTAATTTGTGCGTAATTCGCTAAATTAGGCACAGCAATCATCGAAAAGCTGGCAAGCCGCTAAATCTGAACAATAATAAAAATAGCCAGCCATCATTTGGGTTCGCTGGAATTGCAGGCCGTTTTGCGCCAACTAGGCTACCACAAGTAGCTTATTAAAATATTTAGTGCTAGATTAATGGCTTTCTTGAACGTCTCAGTATCGGCTTAAGGTCTTGACAATGCTAAGGAAAATTGACTTATCGGTCGTTGTCCCCCTTTACAATGAAGAGGAAAGCGTCGGCCATATGTATCGGGCGATAGTCGATGCAGTAAACCCTATGGGACTGAACTACGAAATCATGTTCGTTAATGATGGCAGCAAGGACGCAACGCTGGAAAAAGCGACCGAACTTGCCCGCCATGACAGCCGCCTTAATGTGGTGGATTTCCGCAAGAATTACGGCCAAACACCCGCCATGGCAGCGGGTATTGATTGCGCCCGCGGTGAATTGATCGTAACCATGGATGGAGATCTGCAAAATGATCCCAGCGATATACCCATGATGGTGGCAGAACTTAATAAAGGGTATGACATAGTGGTGGGGTGGCGTCACAACCGCCAAGATAAGCTGATAACCCGTAAAATACCCTCTATGATTGCCAATCGCCTGATTGGCAAGGTAACCGGCGTCCCCATCAAAGACAACGGCTGCTCCTTGAAAGTATATCGTGCCGATGTAATGAAGAACCTGCCCTTCTATAATGAGATGCACCGGTTTATACCCGCGCTGCTCTCGGTATCCGGAGCCCAGTTTTCCGAAGTGAAGGTCAAACATCATGCTCGTCAGTTCGGTGAATCGAAGTATGGTTTATCTCGGGTTTACAAAGTACTTCTTGATCTAATGACCATTAAATCCATACTTTCCGTTGCAGACCACCCTATTCGTTGGTTTGCCTCCATTGCGATGATTCCCATGATATTGGCATTTATTTGCATTGCCTTTGCCTTGCTTAACGCAGGCAACAACCTCGTCATCGGCACTACAATGGCGTTACTCTTCTTTTCCACCTCAATATTCCTCGCCGGTTTAGGCTTTTTATCTGAATTGGTCTTCACTACCGGCTCGATTAATATTGGGAAATTAGTCCTATTGACCAGCAAGCCACAGTCTTTGCACGAATTTAAACAAGGATCAGCGTCCCATGAGCACTAAGCAGTTGCAAGCTTCCCTCAGTGTCATCATTCCAGCCTGTGTGCGTGCAGGCAGTACTGTTGCGATGTATAAAGAGTACAAAGACTTTTTATCAACCTTTGTGAGTAACTTGCAGTTCATTATCGTCGTAAGCATTCGGACTCAAAAACTGATTGGTGCTGAGCTGGAGCAAATGAGTGAAAACGACCCTAATCTCTCACTATTGGTTATGTCGCGGGATTTTGGAGAAGCCACCGCCATAAAAGCCGGTAGCAGCCAAGCAACCGGCGAGTTCATATTGATATTGCCACCTTACAAGCAAGTGGACACAACGGCCATTCCAAAACTGTTCGACTTCGTGGATGATTACGATATTGTGCTAGCCAAACGCTGGCCGCGCGTAGACAGCCAAAGCAATCAAGTACAGTCCAAGCTGTTTAACTACCTACTGAGAAAGTTTTCCAAACAAAGCTATTCGGACATTGGCTGCAGCGTGCGTTTGATGCGCGCCACGGTTATGCAAGAACTCAACATCTATGGTGACCAAAACCGCTTCATGCCGCTGTTTGCTCATGAAATCGGCTTTCGCTGCAAAGAAGTGGAAATTCCTCAAGCCATAATGGATTCCAAAACCCGAATCCATAATCCCGGAACCTACACCCGACGGTTGCTGGATTTGCTAACCGTCGTATTTCTCACCAAGTTCAACAAGAAGCCTCTGAGATTTTTCGGTCTGATTGGCAGTGCCAGTATACTAACCGGAATGCTAGGCCTCTTTTATCTAGCCTTTGAACGCTTGGTATTGTCTGTTCCTTTGGCTGATCGGCCTTTGCTGGTTCTGTTTTCACTGTTTTTTGTTTTAGGTTTACAGCTTTTAGCCATCGGCTTGGTGGGCGAGATTGTAGTGTTTACTCACGCGGGGAAAAATAAGGAATATCGTATCAGAGAAGTAATTAACTTTCCTGATGCCGGCGGAGCCAGTAAAGAGTAGCCATTGGCTACTCTTTGTTTCCATAAATCTCTGCCGAAAAACTATCTGAACGACTCCAACCATACATTGCAAAACCCTTCCATCGATAGAAAACAGACGAACCTTACGGCAAAGTGTACTGGCTTCAAACTCTATTGCAGACAATACCGAATGTCCGGCTACAACTATCCACCATATATTGATACTCTGACGCAGCGCTTTATGGAACGACGCGCCATTTCAGCCAAACTGGAGGCATTGACGAGCAAAACCTATGTCACAGTTAACGCCGAAATTTGAACTCAAAACATGATAAAAGGATATTGCGATCTCAACCATCAATTGCTGAGGGCCTAGAATGTCTCACTCACTAGATCAGCCCATGGTTAGCATTATCGTTGTCTCCCATAATATGGCGCAACACTTGGACAAAGCCATTGATTCACTCCTCCAGCAAACCTATCCAAATCTGGAAATTCACATAGTGGATGATGGGTCAACAGATAATACCGCTAAGGTACTTACACCCTATGAAGCGCTACCCAATGTTCACTTTCATTATCAAAATCATACTGGCACCGCCAGCGCCCTTAATCGCGGAATTCGTGCAGCTAAAGGCCAATACATCGCTTTTTGCAACCCTGAAGATACCTGGCTGCCAAACAAACTCAACCGCCAACTACCTGCCTTCAAACTCAATGATCGTATCGGGGTTGTGTATACCAATTTCGAACTGGAAAACAAACAGGAAAGCTTTTCGCCATTGCATGAGCTCGATTATGTTAGCGGTGATATATTACTGCCACTCTACATCAAAAACCGTATCCCTTTAGGTACCGCTATCGTAAAGCATCATTGTTTTAAAGAATTGGGAATGTTTGATGAGTTCATTAGAGTAAGCGAAGACTGGGATCTCTGGTTACGCTTTGCCACTCGCTATGAATTTTATTACGTGGATCAAGTGCTTCATCGCTATTTGGATAGATCCAGCCTAAACAACAATAACAGCGAGCGCTTTGCATCACATCAGTTTATTCGCGAGAAATTTCTAAATCGCTATGGTTCTCGGCTACCAAGAGCCACTGTGAATAAGGGCTGGTCAGAGGACTATATGGATAGAGGCGAATTAAAGCTTGCTCAAGGTCATCAAACTTTTGCCGCTTTATTAGACTTTTTCACCGCACTTCGTTTCCAACCTTCTAATAAAAAGGCCTGGAAAGCTATTTTAAAAACATTGGTTAACTACGATAATTGGAGCATTTGATTGTCGCCTACTCTATTTTAATTGCCGATAACGATTCATCAACTCTTCACTATCGCGATCCCGCACGCCCAATAGATAAAGAATCCCATCAAGCCCGAGTTCAGTAATCGCGTGCTCTGCCGATTCCTTTACCAGGGGTTTGGCGCGGAATGCTATACCTAACCCAGCCACACTTAACATCGGCAAATCATTGGCACCATCACCCACAGCAATAACTTGCTGTAAATCCAAGCCTTCTTTGCTGGCAATTTCTTGCAATAGCTCTGCTTTGCGCTGACCATCCACAACCCGTCCAATAACTTCTCCCGTAACCTTGCCTTGATTTACGGCTAATTCATTGGCATGTACATAATCAATGCCTAGCTTGTTCTGTAAATAACGCCCGAAATAACTAAAGCCCCCCGATAAAATGGCAGTTTTATAACCTAGCGCTTTCAATGTTTGAATCAATTCTACTGCGCCTTCTGTAATCGGTAAACGTTGTGCGATACCTTCTAATACCGACTCATCCAAACCTTTTAGTAAGGCAACCCGACGCTTAAAACTAGCAGTAAAGTCGAGCTCACCGAGCATCGCCCGTTCAGTAATGGCCGCTACTTGATCACCAACCCCCGCAGCCTTTGCTAATTCATCAATCACTTCTGCTTCTATCAACGTGGAATCCATATCAAAACAAACCAAACGCCGATTACGCCGAAAAATATTGTCTTTTTGAAACGCAATATCCACTCCCAAATCCGACGCCAGAGCCAGAAAGTGAGCTCTCATTTCCGTAATATCTCGAGGAAATCCACGAACAGAAAATTCAACACAAGCTCGTTGCGTTTGGGTTTCATGCTGCAATGATATACGACCAGATAAACGACTTATATTGTCTATGTTTAACCCTTGCTCTGCGACAACCTGAGTTAATTGTGCAATGTGGTTACTGGTAATCTTGCGAGCAAGCAGGGTAATGATGTGGCGATCTTTACCCTGGCCACTAACCCAATGCTCATATTCTTGAGCCGTAATCGAGTTAATCCTTGAGCTCATATCAAGATTAAGACATATTTGCTCAATTTTGGATAAGACCGAATCCAAATTGCAATGTCCTGGGATCTCAACCAACAGCCCCAAGCTCAAATGATCGTGAATAACCGCTTGCCCGATATCAAGAATATTGACCGAATCCTGCGCCAATAGCTGAGTAATGGATGACGTAACACCCGGCTTATCCGGCCCGGAAATATTGATTAGTAAAACTTTTTGCACGGTCAGACCTATGTAAAGTGGCTGGTGTGAGTGCTCGCGACCCACCAAATCTGAGCTATTCTATACCCAAAAGATGAGTTTATACACGGAGCTTATGTCTACTTTAAGGAGGGCTGATGTTAAAAAACTTGACGCTAATTCTACTGACCCTATTTTGCGGGGCCATATTTATCAGCCATTGGTTCATTAGCCAACAACTGATTACACAGGGCTCCTCTGCCATAGAGCCGCGCCCCAAATTTAAAGCCGCTTCAGCACCTGATTTTACGGCCATTAAAAATATTAAACAGCGCAAAAAAAGCTTTTTTGCCTACTTTTCACCAATCGTCGAAGCCAACAATCAACAAATACTGAATTTGCGCGCGCGCATTGAAAATAATACGTTAAGTGAACATTTATTATTGCAGCTTGCCAAAAGTTACCGAATCAAAACCACAGACATCGACAAAATTCGGACACAATTGCTGATCAAGATTGATTATATTCCCTCTTCATTGGTGCTTGCTCAAGGTGCTATTGAAAGCGCTTGGGGTAGCTCGCGTTTTGCCCTTGATGGTAACAACTATTTTGGCCAATGGTGCTTCCGTAAAGGCTGCGGACTAGTCCCCCAAGAGCGCCAGGACGGAAAAGCCCACGAAGTTAGGGTATTCAAATCACCACAGCTTTCTGTGATTAGCTACATGAAGAATATCAACAGCCACCCCGCCTATAGAGACCTCCGCAAGATTCGCCAACAAATGCGCCTGGCTGAAGAACCTTACAGCGGTTGTCGCCTGGCGCGAGAATTAAAAAGCTATTCACAAAAAGGCCAAAGCTATGTCGAAAGCCTGAAACAACTGATAAGATCCAATAAACTGGAGACGGACCCCAAAGGTTATTGCAAAAAAAGCCCAGTGCAACCAAAGCCGCAACCAAAAGCTAAGGCCGAGCCTAAAACTCAAGCAGAATCAGTTACTCAGCCCGAACAGAAATCCAATTAAGGAGCAGGCATGTCGCCGCCAACGCTGAGCCCCCCGTTACGTTTTTTAATCGGGTTTGCCAGTTTTATTATCATAATCGCCGGCATGAAAGCGGCTGTGGAAATTCTCATACCCTTCCTACTGTCGGCCTTTATCGCCATACTTTGCGCACCCAGCTTATTGTGGCTGGAATCTCGAAAAGTACCTAAATTACTTGCGGTGGTGATTGTCGTGCTTGTAGTGGTCACTTCCATTGGCGCCATATCCATGGTGGTTGCAGCTTCCATTAACAGTTTTGCAAAACAGGTTCCAGCCTATCAAGCTAGCCTGCAACACGAGGCTGAGGCCATGGCAGCCTGGCTGGCAAACCATGGCATTACCGTATCTCAGCAAATGTTCAAGGATCAGGTAAACCCTGGTCGAGCGATGGATTTAGTGAGGAATCTGGTCACCGGCTTTGGCAACGTGTTAACCAATTTCTTTCTAATCTTTCTGACCGTTCTGTTCATACTGTTTGAAGCCGCCAGCTTCCCAAACAAAGTACGACGCGCTATGGGTGGAGAGCACCATTCGCTGGACACTTTTGAACAGTTTAATGAATCGGTAAAGCGCTATCTGATCATTAAATCATTAGTTAGCCTGGGCACCGGACTGTTCATTTCCTGCTGGCTCGCTGTATTGGGTCTGGACTATGTCGTGCTATGGGGGTTAATGGCGTTTCTGCTGAATTTTATCCCCAACATCGGCTCTATTATTGCTGCGGTTCCTGCAGTGCTGCTGGCTTTTGTGCAATTGGGAGCCACCGGCGCAGGGCTCACCGCTCTTGGCTACTTTATAGTCAACGTAATATTTGGCAATGTACTTGAACCTCGCTACATGGGCCAAGGGTTAGGGCTTTCCACACTCGTGGTCTTTCTATCCCTTTTGTTTTGGGGTTGGGTGCTGGGTCCGGTAGGCATGCTTCTGTCCATCCCCCTGACAATGATAGTAAAACTGGCATTAGAGGCGAACGAGGACACCCGGTGGCTGGCAGTTTTACTGGATAACAAGTGATGGTAGAATGCGCGCCTGATTCTGTATTGGTTAAACGGTGTAAGCAACCATGTCGACGAAAGACAAACAAAAAGTTATTGGTGAGCAGCTAGATGAAGCACAAGTGGCGCGTTTTTTGGAAATGCAGCCGCAGACCGGTGAAAATACTGATTTTCACATCCTCATTAAAGCCTATCGAGGTCTTCCCGTAGAAGCATTCAGCCGTTTTCTTCAGCTGTTTGTTGACCATGGACGCGATATCAATGCCCAAAACACTAAGGGTGAAACCATTCTTACGCTGGCGAAACAACATCAAAATCAACCTGGGTACGCTGAGATTCTGGAGCAGTTCGGAGCACGCTAAAACTGAGAAGGTCTATTCCAACCTAACCACCCAAGGAAAGCCCGCACGATAAAAATCGTTTATCACAGCATTTGATTATAACGAATTCAGAGTTGATTCACATCACAGGAAAAGCAACGCAATCCGTTTACTATATTCGCAAAGTTTACCCACCGCTTATTGTCTTCTACCCGAATCAGCGAGGGATCGATGCGACAAAAATCACAGATTCTCTTTCAAAATAATGACCAGCACTTATGCCTGTTTTTCACCGATCTAGTACGAGGTGAAGCGATCCCAAGTAATCAGCTGGTTATTATAGATGGTAGCGAAGCGGCAATTTTCGACCCAGGCGGTGAGCTGACCTTCACACCATTATCCATCGAGTTGGCTAAGCATATTAATGTGAAGTCTTCATTGCGCTATATTTTTGCATCCCATCAAGACCCTGACATCATCACTTCATTACCACGTTGGCTGATGCACTCGGAGTGTCAAATAGTCACTTCAAAATTGTGGGGCCGGTTTCTTCCTCATCTGGTTTCGGGTTTTGTTTCCGAAAAGCTGAACAAGAGTGCTTATGATCGCCTTATAGAATTACCGGATGAAGGCGCTAAGATACCCTTGGGAAATAAACATATTTTAGCCATTCCAGCACATTTTCTGCATTCTGTGGGAAACTTCCACTTCTATGACCCCGTCAGTAAAATTCTTTTTTCTGGAGATGTTGGGGCAGCTATTACCCCGGGCGAAGACCATATTCCTGTGACTGATATGGAAAAACATATTCCGCTTATGGAAGATTTTCATCGTCGCTACATGGCTTCTAACCGCGCCATTCGAAAATGGGTTGCCAGAGTGCGAAAACTCGACATTGATCTAATGGTGCCACAACACGGCAGACCGATTAAGGGCAAAGAAAAAATAGCCGAATTTTATCGCTGGTTCGAGAATCTGGAGTGTGGTGTGGACCTGATGTGAGCCCTATCAAACCAAAGAACCCTGTATTTTAGAAAATTGTCTTGGACTGATTTTTTCTCAAATGATCAAGCTTCGTGCTGCTTGATCATTTGAAACAATTCGTCTTTTAATTTCAAACGTTCTTTTTTTCGAACCTCTAAATAATCATCACTGGCATTCTCTGCACCATTCTCAATGCGATACACTTCATGATCCTTATCGTGGTATTTATCAAACAAACGCGCAAAGTGTGTATTAGTGGTTTTCAACTCATGGATCGTTTCTTTGCTTTCTGGAAACTCATGCAATAAATCGTGCTTATCGACCATCTCACTTATCCTTTGTTAATAAATAATTTACGATACAGTATTAGAGTAGACCGCAAACTACATTAGAAGTTTGATTTGCATCAACAAGACTACCGATTGAAAAACCTTGCCAATCAAGAGGTCATATACCCTTAACTACACTACCTCTATATAATCTACCTTCTGGAATCCTCGCGGTAACTTATTACCCCGACGCCCCCTCTCACCTAAGTAGTGCTCGAGATCAGCGAACTTCAAACCAATATGGCGTTTACCAGCAAAAACTTTTAGCTGGCTGGACCTACTCAAAATAACCACATCGATTAGATACTCTTCTCGATTTTCTACGCGAGCTCCGGGAATACTAATAATCTTATTACCTTTACCTTTTGCCAGCTGCGGTAATTCTGTTGCCGGAAACATTAACATCCGACCTTCATTGGTCACCGCAGCCACGAACTGATCTTCCACATCGGTTACCGCTTTTGGCTGTAGTACCCGTGAACCTTTAGGTAGACTCAGGAATGCCTTGCCATTTTTATTACGGGTTTGAGCATCGCCTAGAGCGCCAATAAATCCATAACCGGCATCACTGGCGATTAAATAGAGCTGACTATCACTGCCCATCAAAACGGCATCGAAGGTAGCACCAGATGGAGGCGATAAGCGCGCGGATAATGGCTCACCCTGACTTCTGGCGGATGGTAAGGTGTGAGCAGGTAACGCATAACTACGCCCAGTACTATCAATAAAAATAGCATTTTGATTGGATTTACCCAAAGCGGCCACGCGATACTCATCGCCCGCCTTGTAACTCAATGCCCTAGGATCGATATCATGGCCTTTGGCAGCTCTAACCCAACCTTTAGTGGATAGCACCACGGTTACGGGGTCAGCCGACACCAGCTCAGTTTCATCCATCGCTTTAGCTTCCGCCCGCACGACGATGGGTGAACGTCGATCATCACCATAGGTTTCTATATCTTCACGAATTTCTTTGACGATCAATTTTTTTAATTTGGCATTGGAGCCCAAAAGTGCTTCCAATTTTTTACGCTCTGCTTCCAGCTCATCCTGTTCGCCGCGTATTTTCATTTCTTCCAGTTTGGCCAGATTCCGTAAGCGCAAATTTAAAATTGCTTCTGCCTGAACATCCGTAATGCCAAAGCGCTCCATCATCACCGCTTTCGGTTGATCTTCAGTGCGGATGATATGAATCACTTCATCTATATTGAGATAGGCAATCAAAAAACCTTCCAATATATGCAGACGATCCAGCACTTTATCCAAGCGGTACTGGCAACGGCGTCGCACCGTGGTAATTCGAAATTCTAACCAGTCGCTCAGCAACTCGTGCAGCCCTTTGACCCCAGGAAGATGATTGTTATCAATCACATTCATGTTGACTCTGTAGGTTCGCTCCAGGTCAGTCGTGGCAAACAAATGACCCATCATGGCATCCACATCAACCCGATTGGAGCGTGGCGTAATAATCAGACGAGTAGGATTCTCATGGTCCGACTCATCCCTTAAGTCGCTCACCATGGGCAATTTTTTCTTGTTCATTTGATCAGCAATCTGTTCTAACAATTTGCTGCCCGACACCTGATGAGGCAGTGCGGTAATCACCACGTCACCGTCTTCTTTTTGGTAGCGTGCTCGCATGCGCAGCGAACCCCGTCCGGTGGCATACATTTTAATAATGTCATTTTTGGGCGTAATGATTTCCGCTTCAGTGGGAAAATCAGGCCCTTGAATGTGTTCGCACAAATCATCAAGTGAACAACCAGGATCTTCCAGTAATCGAATACAGGCTTCCCCCACTTCACGCAAATTATGGGGTGGAATATCCGTGGACATTCCCACGGCAATGCCCATGGCGCCGTTCAACAATACATTCGGGAGCCGTGCAGGCAAAATGGTGGGTTCATCTAAGGAGCCGTCAAAATTGGGCCCCCAGTCAACGGTGCCCTGCCCCAACTCCTTTAATAAGACTTCTGCATAGGCGGCCAACCGAGATTCGGTGTAACGCATTGCCGCAAAGGACTTTGGATCATCGGGAGAACCCCAGTTTCCTTGTCCATCCACCAGCGGATACCGGTAAGAAAACGATTGAGCCATCAGCACCATGGCTTCGTAGCAGGCGCTGTCACCATGAGGATGGAATTTACCCAGAACATCCCCCACCGTACGAGCAGACTTTTTGTACTTGGCGGTGGCCTTTAACCCCAGCTCGGACATAGCGTAAACAATCCGCCGCTGCACAGGTTTTAAGCCATCGCCCAATGCGGGTAAAGCCCGATCCAAGATGACGTACATGGAGTATTCCAGGTACGCGTGTTCGGTGTATTCCTTAAGAGGACGCCGTTCAATGCCTTCGAAATCGATAGATTGTGTCATAATTTGCTTTAAATAAACGCTATATGGCTTTATGGTTCTGTTCATTCTAATGGAAGAATGAAAAAAATACAGAATTGATTCAGTAGCTTAGGATGCCCAATTCACTCTCTGGAAACCGTTGTTATGGGAATCGAAATCACTCAAGATCAGTTCAGCGAAGAAGATTACCAGCGCTTTAATCGCAAGATCAGAGACAATCTGCGGGCTCTGGAAGCAATTCTGGAGCGACCCGACTTTGGCGTAGGAGAGGATTCCCTGGGCGCTGAGCTTGAATTCTATCTAGTTGATGCCGCCGGGCGGCCTGCAAGCTGCAATCAAAACATTCTCCAGGCCTACCGCCACCCAAATCTGACTCCCGAGCTTAATCGGTTTAATCTTGAATACAACCTACAACCTCAACCCTTTGCCGGCAAGCCATTCCAAAACTTTGAGCAGGAGTTAACCCGCACATTACGAGCGTTGCGCCCCATCACTCAGCAGCAACAGGTGGAGCTTATCCCCATCGGTATTTTGCCCACCTTAAAAATATCCGATTTCGGCCCACAGGCCATGACCGATCTGACCCGCTATCGGGTCATGGACAATGCGTTGCGCCAATTGCGCGGGCAACCTTTTGCCATCGATATTGATGGCGACCCACCCCTTTCCATGCACTGGGATGACGTCACTCTGGAGGGCGCCAATACCTCGTTTCAGGTGCATTGGCGAATCAATCCCAGTGACTTTGCTGCCAGCTTTAATGCGGTGCAACTGGTCACGCCCATTGCTTTAGGGTTAGCGGCTAATTCACCCACGCTATTTGGCCACACGCTATGGGAGGAAACCCGCATTGCCTTGTTTAAGCAATCCATTGACTGCCGTGCTGATGACGACATCAAAGGCAAATACCCACCCAGAGTCTATTTCGGCAACGGCTGGATACATCAAAGCGCGCTGGAACTCTTTGCCTCGTCAGTGGCGGTATTTCCACCCATCATGCCCGTATGCAGTGACACCGACCCTCTGGCCCAACTAGCGCAGGGCCAGCTACCGGAACTCAAAGAACTGGGATTACATCAAGGCAGCACTTGGCCCTGGAATCGTGCTATCTACGATCACCAGGGAGGCGGCCATATTCGCATTGAAATGCGCACGCTACCTGCGGGTCCGAGCTTGGAAGACATGAGTGCAAACGCTGCCTTCTTAGTGGGTAGCGCTTTGGCGCTGCGGGATTCTATGGCCGAAAGAGTTCGTATGTTACCGTTTAAAAATGCAGAATATAATTTCTATCGAGCGGCCCAGGAAGGCTTGGATGCTCGTCTATTATGGCCGTCCTCCAGCAAAATCAAGCTGGTTGAATACCCCTTGCTGGAACTCGCACAACGGCTGGTACCACTAGCACAGGAAGCGTTGATTCATCATGGAATGGCACCACTGGAGAGCAACAGGCTGATGCAAAATATCCAGTTACGCATCAACAAAAAAATAAATGGTGCCCGTTGGCAAAAGCAGGTAACCGAACGCTTTCGGCACCAAGGCATGAACAGTTCAGAGGCTCTCTCCGCCATGTTTCAGAGTTATCGCGAGCACTACCGAAGCGGACTTAGCCTCAGTGAGTGGAGTTTATGATTCAATATTGGTTCAATCCAGACAGCGATCAGCTAGGACAACAGGCTGAAGATTTCTTGCAAAAATTGCAACGCCCCACCCTGATTCACATTCCCGGCTTAGACCGCTCAAGAAAGCGCGCCATTTGCACCTTACTCCACGGCAACGAACCTTCCGGTACTCGTGCCTTGCATCGCTGGTTACTGACACGGGATCGGTTGCCTGCTGTGGATATTCTGTGTTTCTTTGGAGCTGTGGAAACGGCACTTGAAGCGCCCGGATTTCACTATCGGCAACTTCCCGGCCAGCCAGACTTGAATCGCTGTTTTAAGCCACCCTTTGATACCAGGCAAGGCAGGCTAGCCCAAAGCATACTGGAACTACTGCAAGCCATGCAGCCAGAATCACTCATTGATATTCACAACACCTCAGGAAAGGGACCAGCGTTTGCGGTAACAATGACCGTGGATACAGCCCATAAAGCATTGACTAGTCTATTCACTAACCGATTATTAGTCACCAAACTGCGACTCGGCGCACTGTTTGAATACAGTGAACGCAATGTTCCTACCATTACGGTTGAATGCGGCGGCGCCAACGACAGTAGCTCTGATGAAATGGCCTTTGCTGGCCTATCTCGCTATGTCAACGAACCACAGATATTGGAGTATTCTGCAAAGGATTCTCCGTTGGAGATTCTTCATGAACCGGTGCGACTTGAACTTGATACTGGGGGCAGAGTTAGCTATCAGGAGCGACCCGATATCACTGCAGATATCACCTTAATGCCAGATATTGAACGCCATAATTTCAGCGCAGTACAGCCCACGGAGCAGCTTGGCTGGGTTCACCCTGATCGCTGGCAATATTTAAAAATGATAACCCCTGAAGGAAAAAACATCATAGATCAAATGTTCACACTGGAACAAAACCGCCTGTACCCAGCTCAGCCACTCAAACTGTTTATGATCACCAGTAACCCGATTATCGCCCAAAGTGACTGCCTATTTTACGCCGTGGCAGACAACCATAGCCACCTTCAACAAAACTGAAACAGCTATTACCAATTGTGGAATAGAATTTCTATGGCGGCCGTAATCGATGCAACCCCGGAAAAATTGTTTTCCCGTTCGTAGGCGTACTCCGGGATAATATCAATGAAAAACCAGTCTTTATACACTTTACTTCGGTAGAACACGCTGAAGTAATAAGTATTAACATGAGGATCCGATAAGCTATTACCAAAAACACCAAACTGATATTCAACTACTTCTCTTGCTGATAGGGTTTGAAACACACTAAATTGTTGCCCCATCTCCAAAGTATCATCCTCGTCACGCCAATCAAACGATGTTCTGGCCCGAAACAAATATTCATCAAACAGCAAACGATCAAATGACATATCAAAGGCGTTATGGATGCCATTAGAATTCCTCCATTCTGCCCGCGCCCTCATATCAAGATCCCAGAATTCGCCAAGTTTAATTTCGCGTTCAGCCTTCAGGCGGATAAAGGGGTCTGGCGGTAGTTTTACCTTAATACCACCACTAATTTTGGCTTGCCACTTATCTCCTTCATTGGCTAAATTTCGCACCAAACCCGCCAATAATGATTGCTCCTCACTGGGTAATGCAGACTGACTTGGGCGACTTCTCTGTTCAAGGGATTCCGTATCATCATCGTCTTGATACTCCACAATTAATCGATAACGGCGTTTGGTACCCGGCAAATCCAAACGGAACTTATAATCATACACCGGCTCAAGTTTGCCACCCTCCAGCCATTGCTGGCTGGTTCGAATTGAGAGGTAAGATTCATTATCATGAGAGTAATGTTCTTTGCCCGCAAAATACCGATCCATAATGCGACCTAAGCGTGTCACCGCCTCGGATATCGACTCGCGGGATTTTTTCAAGTAGTCGACACTAGCATCTAAATACCCCCTATCCTGAGGCACATAAATATCACTCATTGAGGGATAATCTAAAAATGGATCGGAGTTTGAAGAATCCTTATCAAGGTTACTAAACGAAGGGATATCCATAGCGACTTCCCCTTTAACGTGGAAACCCACCATTAAAAGTATCAAAGCGCCAAGAATATGCCTTAAATTAAGCGCTGGGAAACACATCCAAAGGTTTAGGTTTTTCGATCCCATAACCTTGCGCAAAGTCTACCCCAATTTCCTGTAATTTTTCTTTAATTGCATTATTTTCAACAAATTCTGCCACTGTTAAAAGATTAGCACTATGAGCAATTTTGTTGCAGGCTTCAACGATGGCTAGATCCATGGGATCCGCCAACATATTACGCACAAACCCGCCATCTATCTTTAGTACATCTACTGGAATAGCTTTCAGATACTCAAAGGAGCTCATTCCAACACCAAAGTCATCTAGCGCAAAACGGAAACCCAGCTCCCGAATCTCGGCAATAAAAACAGATGTCCGCTGAATGTTTGCAATAGCCGTTGTCTCAGTTATCTCAAAGCACACTTTTTGTGGCGGAATTCCTGCTTTTTTTACACTGTCTCTAATAAACCCGTAAAATGTTTCGTCGTTCAGCGATGAACCAGAGAGATTAATAAAGTAGAATCCGGAAACACACCTGTCATTGTCGATACTTTGCCTGACATAATCAAACGCATGCTCGATAACCCAGCGGTCAATTAAGGTCATCATACTATAACGCTCGGCTGCTGGCAGGAAAAATCCTGGTGCGATGATATTGTCGCCATCTTGCATTCGTACCAAAAATTCATAATTAAGACTATCGCTGCGCAACCCCACAATAGCCTGAATATGCAAAACAAAAGCATCAGAGTCCAAGGCTTGTCTAATTCTAGCGGCCCACTGCATTTGTTCCCGCCGGAAACTCACACCTTCATCCTGCAAATCATAAACCTGAATATTGCTAAGGCCTTTATCTTTTGCCACATAGCAGGCCATATCAGCGCTTGCCATTAACTCTTCCAAATTCAAACTGGCACGATTAACCCTTACCACACCAATACTGGACGAGACTCGAATGGATTGATTCTCCCACGTAAACTTCGATTCACTGATAGCCTCAAGTATATGCTTTGCCATTGCTTTCGCTTCATCTATTGAGGAATCAAACAACAGTATGCCAAATTCATCCCCCCCCATTCTTGCCACCAGATCATATTCACCCAAACAACCTTGCACTAAAGCGCCGGTATGTTTCAGTAAAGCGTCACCCCCTAGATGCCCATGAATGTCATTGATTAACTTAAACTGATCGATATCTAGGTACAGTAATGCGTGCTCTCTATCATTATCCAGACAATGATCCAATATATATTGCAATTGACTCTTAAATTCATCGCGATTGATCAGGCTGGTCAGTACATCATGATGAGCTAGATATTTTGCCTGCTCTTCCGCTTCAATCCGGGCATTACGCTGTTCCACTTCACGCAATTCTCGCTCAACCACCGGCACCAACCGCGCCAGATTGTCTTTCATAATGTAATCCTGCGCACCCGATCGCATGGAATTCACCGCCACATCATCGGAAATAGCACCCGACACAACGATGATGGGTAAGTCTGGGCACAATTTTTTGGTTAGCTGCAAAGCATCGGCAGAACTAAACTGAGGCATACTATGATCCGTAACCACCAGATCCCAATCTTCGCTATTGAGGCATAGCTCCATAGAGCTTGCAGTTTCCACCCGTTTAAAGCGACAGGGAAGCCCACCTTTTCTCAGCTCACGTATTAACAATAGCGCATCATCTTCTGAATCATCGACAATTAAAACTCTTAGCTGACGCTTCACTTTTGTATCCTCACAATTAACTAAAGGCTAACTAGCTTTTTAAAATTCAGTCCTTAAAATTATTCAAACAAACATTACTCATAACTCTATTACGACAGAGTGAAATAGAATGTAGCTCCCTCCCCCGGGGTAGCATCGGCCCAAATATTGCCACCATGGCGTTTTATTATCCGAGCAACAGTGGCTAAACCAATTCCAGTACCGCTGTACTCTGAGTCACTATGCAAGCGCTGAAAGGCACCAAACAATCGATTTGCATAGCGCATTTCAAACCCAGCACCATTATCTCGTATAAAATAAACCCCGTGTTTAAGACCTATTTCGATATTTGGAGCAGTGCATTTACGAGTATA
Source organism: uncultured Ketobacter sp. (assembly GCA_963922875.1). GTDB lineage: Bacteria > Pseudomonadota > Gammaproteobacteria > Pseudomonadales > Ketobacteraceae > Ketobacter. The sequence goes on from CAWUJH010000001.1 coordinate 171,860, forward strand.
TTTCCACGCATTTTCTATTAAATTTGCCATCATTACTTTGATCAAGCGAACATCTCCAGCCACTCGCATGTCTGGTTGTATTGTCACCTGAGTCACCGGTCGAGGATGCTGCTCTACTTGTTCCGCAACCAATTCCGCCACCAGGTCAGATAAATCTACATCTGTAATTGTCATTTCCTGGCGAGCCACATTGGATAAATTCATCAAACAATCAATCAACTCACTCATTTTTTCCGTAGCCACCCGAACCCTAGCCAAGTACAAGCGCCCTTCTTCGTCCAACTGATGTTCATGATCTTCTAATAGCGCCTTACTAAAACCATCGACTGCACGCAGTGGAGCTCGCAAATCATGAGATACTGAATAACTAAAAGCTTCTAATTCTCGGTTGGTAGCCTGTAGTGCTTCAGTACGTTGATTAACCTTGTTTTCCAAATCTAATTTATGGTTCATTAGATCATTATCCCGCTGCTCAATGGCATTAAGCATTGAGTTAAAACTGTCCACCATCATACCGATTTCATCTTCACTCGTTTTTACTGCACGCACGGAATAGTCACCTCCCAATGCAATTTTTGCAGCCGTTTCTGCCAACTGCGTTAAGGGTGCTGTGACAGCCTTCTGCAATAATACCGCCACCAGAAATGACAACGCCGAAACCACTACCAGCCCAGTTAACAATAAGTAAAAGTAACGATCCACATGACGTTCAACTGAACGAGTATTGGCACTAATAAAAACGCTGCCGACTATTCGGTTTTCTGAAAGAATATTTTTCTTAAAAAAATAAGAATGGTTATGAAACCCTTCAGGGTTAGACTTGGGGTTCGTTGGGCAGGCAGGAGCTCCCATGGATTCACCATCGGATTGTACCAATAGTTGATTGCTTTCATCATACACACAAACCACATCGATGGTTTCATCAAAGTCCAAACTATTCGCACTTTCCTGCAAAGTTTTAATATCCTTAAACACCAAGGCAGCTTCAAATTGAGCGTCAGCCACCTGTTGCATCGTTTCAATTTCATGGCTTAGCTGATCTTTTGCACGCGAACGCTCATTAGACATGGTGAAAATTCCTATCAGGATCACCACAGCAGCAATAGTCAATAAAATAACGAGGGTCAGCTTTTGGCGAATTTTAAGATGCATCAAAGGAAGCAAGCTCATCACTTAACCTCCCTGGCCAACTGCAATAAACGAGAACTTATTTGCAGATTAACGTCGCGCGCTTTTTGCAAATTGATATCAAAGCGAATTTGGCGACCATCCCGCAATAATTGAATAATGCCACCCGCTTCCAGAAACCCCCGGCTATCAGCGATCGTGAGTATCGGGCTATTGGCCGTCGCCGCAATTATCTGGGCCGAGTATTTGCTGGAATCACTGTAGATCAGATGACAGCCGTCAATCTCTTCCAGGGCATTGACGCTTTTGACTTTGAGTTGGTATCCCCTTACGTTTTTGCCACTGATTGAGGCCATTTCGCTGGCCACTTCGGGACTTTTAAACACGCACAGGTAAAACTCTCCGCCCGCCTGCTCCGTAGACTCCGGCCAGAGTACATATTTTGTAAAATTGTAAGTAAAGGCTGCTTTAAGCTTTGTTTCGGTCTCTGCGGATACATTTTGGTTGGCCAAAAGCCACCCAAGAAGTATTACAACAAAACATCGCCACACCAATAACCCCACTCCTGAACTTCCCCTGGCAAATAACTGCTGTGACCTCCTGAGAGATAAAAATCACCCAATTAAAATATTAGCAGGCTATTTAAGTAAAATAGGTAGAACCTTCTAAATTTTCACTCTATTAATATTAAGGTAGGTTCACCAATGGGACGGGCTATAACTTAAATCGAAGGAGCTTTCGAATGAACGCCGACAACATCGCCAACTTATTACTACAACCTATTGATACTCTTGGCTTTTATTTAGGACGCTACGGAATCACAAATGCTGTAAACCGACACAACCTGATTGCGCTCGCAGTGACAGAGAAAGAGCATTGGACCGGGGAGCTGGAAATACTGGAAATGAGGGCAAGAATTCGCAAACGGAAATTAACCCTTGCCAGCCACAAGCTAGAGAAAGAGATCAGTACTTGGATTAATCGTAATGCACCTAAACCTGTTGCCAACCGATTTAATAAGCTGTTGAGCAGTCTACACGCAGCCTAGTCGCAACTATCATAAAGGTACAGATAACAGCTGACGCTGCGTCAGACGGGCAATGATGGCTTCAAGATTGTAGTGAACTCCGGCACTGAGATTACCCATATCCGCCAGGGAAATCGTTTCCAGAATCTGGGTCAACAACGCGTTTAACGTTGGCATATGGGATTCCACATCGCAGCCGCCGGATAGCTCACAGCCACCGTCATCATCGCAACACTCAGTGATCGCCAAAGGGCCTTCTACCGCGATAACAACCTGCGCAATACTAATCATTTCCGGAAGGCGCGACAGCTGGTAGCCCCCTTTTGCACCACGGGCCGATCTTACTAATCCAGCGGCTACCAAATGACGCATAAGTTTGCGAACAGTCGGCAAAGACAAGCGGGTAGAATCGGCAAGCTGTTCCATACGCTGCAACATCGCCGGCTGTTTAGCCAAACGATTCATAATGACCAAGGCATAATCTGTCATCTTTCCGATCCGCAACATGGTGCAAAAGCTCCTGTCAAATCCTGAATGCTCGCCTTATCCTAGCTGAAAGAATACTAAAATGGTATTGATTTTAATGTCTGAGTATTTTACTCTGCCTTAGATAGAAACAATCTCAAAAATTTACCCTTCTTTCCGTGTGGAGAAGTCATCATGACTGATGGCAATCAAATAGACGCCCTTATTAAGCGCGAGTATAAAGCGGGCTTTATAACCAACATAGAATCCGAAACTCTACCCCCAGGGCTCGATGAATCGGTGATTCGGGTCATTTCTGCGAAGAAGCAAGAACCGGAGTGGATGTTGGAGTGGCGCCTGGAAGCCTACCGGCATTGGCAAAAAATGACGGTTCCCACTTGGGCGCATGTAAAACACCCAGCTATAGATTTTGATTCTATCAGCTACTATTCGTCGCCAAAATCAAAATCTGACGGTCCTAAGAGCCTTGACGAAGTGGATCCGGAAATCTTGGAAACCTTTGAGAAATTAGGTATTCCTCTGCATGAAAGAGCAAAACTGGCCGGCGTTGCCGTAGACGCTGTTTTTGACAGCGTGTCTATTGGAACCACATTCAGAGATGAATTAGCCAAAGCGGGGGTAATTTTTTGCTCTATCTCTGAAGCCATTCAAGAGCACCCTGAGCTGATAAGAAAATACCTCGGCAGCGTTGTGCCAAAACAAGACAATTTTTACGCCGCCTTGAACTCCGCAGTGTTTAGCGATGGCTCATTTGTGTATATCCCGAAAAACACCCGCTGCCCAATGGAACTATCTACCTATTTCCGGATTAACGAACTCAACACGGGGCAATTTGAGCGTACCATTATCATCGCTGATGAGGGTAGCCACGTCTCCTATCTGGAAGGCTGCACTGCGCCAATGAGAGATGAAAACCAACTTCATGCGGCCGTAGTTGAACTGGTAGCGCTAGGTAATGCTGAAATCAAATATTCCACCGTCCAAAACTGGTATCCCGGTGACGAGAATGGTAAGGGCGGTATTTATAATTTCGTCACCAAGCGCGGAATCTGCGCTGGTGCCAATGCAAAAATTTCCTGGACTCAAGTAGAAACAGGATCAGCCATTACTTGGAAATATCCCAGCGTAGTACTAAAGGGCGACAACAGCGTAGGCGAGTTTTACTCAGTGGCATTAACTAATGGCCACCAACAGGCTGACACTGGAACCAAAATGATACATCTTGGGAAAAACACCAAAAGCACTATCGTTTCCAAAGGTATATCTGCAGGTAAAAGCCAAAATGCTTATCGTGGTTTGGTACGTATTTCGCCGCGCGCTGATGGTGCCCGCAACCATACCCAATGTGATTCTTTACTGATTGGCGACCAGTGTGGGGCCCACACCTTTCCCTATATAGAAAGTAAAAACTCTGACAGCATCCTAGAACACGAAGCCACTACCTCAAAAGTCAGCGACGACCAACTGTTTCTCTGTCGGCAGCGCGGCATTGATGAAGAGAAGGCGGTTTCAATGATCGTCAATGGATTCTGTAAAGAAGTGTTTAAAGAATTACCCATGGAGTTCGCTGTAGAAGCTGGCAAACTCCTGGAAGTTAGCCTTGAAGGGGCCGTAGGATAATCAACCATGAGCAATACATCACCGCTATTAGAAGTTAAAGATCTGGTCGCTGCTGTGGATGGCAAAACCATCCTTAACGGCCTTTCGCTGACGGTTAATCCAGGCGAAATCCACGCCATTATGGGGCCTAATGGTTCCGGTAAAAGCACGCTAAGTAATGTTCTAGCCGGGCGTCCTGATTATGAAGTGTTGAGTGGAACAGTGCAGTACAAAGGCAAAGATCTACTGGAACTTAAACCTGAAGAGCGTGCGCGAGAGGGTATTTTTCTAGCCTTCCAATACCCCGTAGAAATACCTGGGGTGAGCAACATGCATTTTCTTAAAGCCTCCGTTGATTCTATTCGCAAGCATCAAGGTTTGGCAGAACTCGACACCCCCAGCTTCATGAAGCTAGCCCGCGAGAAATGTAAAGATTTAAAATTAAAGCCCGAGTTTCTAAAACGTGGTGTGAACGAAGGGTTCTCCGGTGGCGAGAAAAAACGTAATGAAATTCTGCAAATGGCATTGCTGGAACCGCTGTTAGCCTTGTTGGATGAAACCGACTCTGGACTGGATATCGATGCCCTGCAAATTGCCGCAGAAGGCATTAATGCCCTTAGAAACGCACAACGTGCCATCATTTTGGTTACCCATTACCAGCGCTTGCTAAATTACATTGTGCCCGATTACGTTCATGTGTTGGCGGGTGGGAAAATAGTGAAATCGGGCACCCGAGAGTTGGCCCTGGAACTGGAAGATAAAGGTTACGGCTGGATTCAATAACGGTAGATATCATGATTAGCCCGAGCGAATTAAAACAGCAAATGCAACAACAAATAGAGCAGAGTCAATCGTTAGATTGGCTGCATATTCCTGCCCGAGCCAAAACTGCACTAGCACAACAGGATCTACCCAATCGCAAGCTGGAAAGCTGGAAATACACCTCGGTTGCTGCCATTCAGAACACGGATTACTTTACTACCCTTGCTAAACCTGAACTCGACCTTACAGCGGCACAAAAACTAATAAAAACCTTACCTGACGTCAGTCGCTTGGTGTTTATTAATGGCCGAATTAATTTGGAGCTATCCGATTACAGTGACCTTGAGAACCAGGGAATTATCACCCTTTTTAGCAATGCCAATGACAGCCAAAAAGCACTGATCAATAAACATCTGGGTTCCATCTGCGACCCAGAGCAGCACTTTTTCGCCGCACTTAATTATGCTCAAAGCAATGAAGGCGTACTCATCCACGTTCCCGCAGAGTTCAAAGTCGGCCAACCAATTCTAATGGTGTACTTAAGCTCCGATACAGACAGTCCAGGCATGGCGCACACCCGTTCTTTAGTGATCGTAGAACCCCGTTCACAACTGGAACTAATCGAGCAATACGATAGCATCGGCAACCACTTGCAATCTCTGCATAACCATGTAGAAGAGATTGTAGTTATGGAAAACGCACAGCTGAGACACTTACGTATTCAAGCTGAAGATGAATCTCACGCTATGATTAATGGTTTGCATATTGAGCTCGCAGCCAACAGCCATTATGAGCAACACGCACTGACTCTAGGCAGCCTGCTGAAACGTAACGATATTAATATAGTTTTCCAAGGCCAACACGCCTATGCTCAATTAAATGGGGTGTTCTTAAGCAAGCACCGTCAGCATATTGATAATCATATCAATTTGGAGCATGCATCTGCCCATTGTAATAGCGACACAGAGTACAAAGGTTTCGTCTCTGATAACAGCCGGGCCATATTTAATGGCCGCATCCATATTCACCCTCAGGCACAGAAAACCGCCGCGCACTTGAATAATAAAAACCTGCTGTTATCCAAGCAGGCGGAATTAAATACGAAACCTGAACTGGAAATCTACGCTGATGATGTGCAGTGCTCACATGGTGCCAGCATCGGTCAGCTTGATGAGCAATCGTTGTTTTACTTTCAATCCAGAGGCAATGATCGCGCCACGGCCGAAGCCATGCTCTGCATGGGCTTTGTCAATGAAATGGTGCGACGATTTCCCAACGAAAATGTGCAGCGATTAATTGCCGATAGGCTTGCACGCTACTTTAACGATGTAGACCAGCTTCATGCTTTGTGGTCGATGGAATCCAATGATGAATAGCTCCCTAACAATGCGTCCCTTCGACCTCGATGCGATACGGGAAGACTTTCCCATACTGCAACAGTCCATCAAAGGACGACCATTGGTTTATTTGGACAATGCCGCCACCACCCAAAAGCCAAAGGCCGTCATTGCAGCACTGGACACGTATTACCAAACACAAAATGCCAATGTCCATCGTGGCAATCACCACTTGAGTGATATCGCCACCAGCGAATTTGAGCTGGCTAGAACGACGGTGCAACAATTTTTGAACGCACCCTCTGCTGAACAAATCATTTGGACTCGTGGCACCACAGAAAGCATTAATTTGGTGGCTTATAGCTATGGCCAAGCGTTTCTTAAACCCGGTGATGAAATTCTAATTTCTGCCATGGAGCATCATTCCAATATTGTTCCTTGGCAATTGGTTGCAAAAAATACTGGTGCCAGTCTCAGAATCATTCCGGTCACAGATCAAGCCGAACTTGATATGGCGGCGTTTTCAGAACTGCTAAACCAAAATACTAAGCTGGTTTCCATCGTTCATGTCTCTAATGCATTAGGCACCATTAACCCAGTGGCAGAAATCATCCGTCAAGCCCATGCGGTCGGCGCCGTGGTCATGGTGGATGGCGCGCAATCAACGCCCCATTTTCCTATTGATGTGCAAGCATTAGATTGTGACTTTTATGGGTTTTCCGGGCACAAGGTCTTTGGCCCCACAGGCATTGGCGTGCTGTATGGCAAATCACACTTATTGGAAAAAATGCAACCCTACCAAAGCGGAGGGGAAATGATCGAACGAGTATCCTTTAGTGGCACCACGTTCAATCAGTTACCATTCAAATTTGAAGCAGGCACCCCAAATATTGCTGGCGCGATAGGGTTAGCGGCAGCCATTAATTATATGAATCAATTCGACCGGGATCAGCTCACCCGCCATGAAACTGATTTATTGCAGTACGTGCTCGACTGTGCCCAAAGCTTACCCGAAATTAGACTCGTGGGCAGCGCCGAAAACAAAGCCGGTGTATTCTCATTTTTACTGGATGGCGCTCATCCCCATGACCTAGGGACACTGCTGGATCAACAAGGCGTCGCTATCCGCACCGGTCATCACTGCGCAATGCCCATAATGGAGCAATTTAAAATCCCAGGCACAGCCCGTGCTTCCCTGGCTTTTTACAACAATCGAGAAGATATCGATCAATTTTTTGCAGCACTGGAAAAAGCGAAAACTTTTTTACTGTGATCGTTATTGGTGGAGACAATACTATGACGGTTCAAACATACAAACCCGAAACAGCAATAACACTAACGCCTGCAGCCATAGAGCATATGACAGCAGAAATTAACAAATCCTCCGTGGCTAATGCGGTGCGTATTGCGGTAAAACCCAGCGGTTGTTCTGGCTTTATGTACGCTATGGATTTAGTGGTGGCACCAGAGCCAGAAGACATTACACTCAACCCCACACCAACATTAACGGTGTACGTAGCAAAAGATAGCATTGCCGTTCTTCAGGGCACTGAATTGGACTTCGTGAAACAAGGATTAAATTCCGTACTTCAATTTCGTAACCCCAATGCAACCGCCGAGTGTGGTTGTGGTGAAAGCTTCTCTGTGAGCAAGTAAATCACGATGAGCCTTTCTGACGAACAACGCATGGTTGCTGTACTCAGGGATTGCCCCGCACGGGCTGTTCCCAGTGGAACCCCGATAACATTACCAAAGAACGCCTTTGTTACCATCACCCAGGCTAGAGGTGGCAACTACACCGTAAGCCATAAAGGAAATCTTGCTCGAGTTGACGGGTCGGATGCCGGTGCTCTGGGACTGCAAGTGGAACCCATCAACATCGAGTATAGTTCTAACGAAGTACCGAAAAACGAGCACATACTTAACCTATTAAAGACCATCTATGACCCTGAGATTCCGGTAAATATAGTTGATCTTGGACTGGTTTATGACGTCGAAGTGAGTGAATTGAACAACAACCATTTCAATGTCACTGTCACTATGACTTTAACATCCCCAACTTGCGGAATGGGGCAAGTATTAACCGACGATGTACGCTATCGACTTGGGAAGCTGCCTAACGTAGAGACTGTCAATGTGCGCTTAGTCTTTGATCCACCCTGGACTCGCGATAAACTATCGGAAGAAGCCCAACTAGAACTTGGTCTTTTTTAACTAGCCCGCTGCAACCAGGAAGCCCTAATCAATGACTGACAACCCCTTTGGAAGCACGATTACTTCCCAAGATATTTTAGAAGATCTAGCCTTTTTCGATGATTGGGAAGATCGCTATCGCTACATTATCGATCTGGGTAAAAAGCTACCGGCTATGGCAGAAGATCTCAAAACAGAAGAAAACTTTGTCCATGGCTGCCAAAGCCAGGTTTGGATAAGTCATTGCTTTGATCCCGACACAGGTACCCTGAATTTCTCCGTAGAGAGCGACGCCCATATAGTGCGGGGCCTTGCCGCCATGGTGATGGCCGCCTTCAACCAGAAAACCCCACAACAAATTAGTGCCTTTGATATTGATGACTATTTCGCCCAAACCCAGCTCATCCGGCATCTTAGCCCTACCCGGGGTAACGGCCTCAAATCCATGGTGAGAAAAATCAAACAGGTGGCACAAGAGTTATTGTAAACTGGCTAACTAAAAAAATAATTTCCATATAATACTCTTTATAAAAAGAGTCTGGAGTTCCTAAATGTTCAAAATTACTGTGCTTTGTCTATTATCACTGCTGACCAACATAGCATTAGCCCAAGACCTCTCGGATGCCGATGTAAAACAATGGATTAGCTCTTTTAGCGCCATTAAATCCTGGTCACAAAAACATGATTTCAAGCAAGCCCCTCTGGATCGCACCGCTCTAGCAAAGCCAGGCCTACAATCACCTTTCGCCACGGCGTTGAACAGCAACAAAACCCACGAAAGTTATAAAGAATTTATCGATCTACTGAAATCTCAAGGCTACAGTAGCGGCGAAGAATGGGCGGCAGTGGGTGATAAAATTACCGCCGCCTTTATTGCCTTGAAAATGGCACCCCATGAACAAGAGTTGAAAATGAAAATGGATCAAATCCAATCTCAAATGGACAACCCCTTATTGAATGAGCAACAAAAAGCACTGCTGAAATCTGCCATAGAGATGTCTTCTACCTCAATGGATATGGCAAATAGCGCAACCCCTGAGGATAAAACCGTGGTGCAAAAACACATGGCAGAATTGCAACAGGTCCTAGATGAAACTAAAAAGTAGGCCCGATGCCACCTAACCTATTGATATTTATAGGCATAAAATCTTCACACGACGTAACAAATCCCTACGAGCCATCACCAGCACAGCACAAGCTTTGATCTATACTTGACTTAGCCTCGCTTAAAACCGCTAAGTTCAGGCCATTTGCCGAGAAAACCGGACTGTAAGCGCAGTTTTGCCTGACGTGGATGGAAGTAGATTTGTCGAAAAGCCAATATTACAAGGTTCTGCAATCGCTATTGATAGCCCTCACCATCGGGCTATCAACTACCATATATAGCGCTCAACTAGTGGCTGTAAGCGATGGAGTTAACGAGCTGCTAGTTACCCCCAATTATATAGACCATCATCCCGAAGGATTACCGGAATGGCTAATCAACAAAATAGTTGCACAAAATCCTGAATTCTCGGACACCATCGAGGTGGGATCCAAATGGCTTCAAGTAACTGTAACTAGCCTCAACCCGTTGAATACCAGCGACACTTGGCTCATAGAGTTTCAACACCCTCTCAGCGCTCAAGTGAATTTAATTGTTACCAGTAATAACGAATTTCTAAGCACCAAAATAATCAAGCCCTTGAATCTCAGCTTACCTAACCCTCAACAAAATCGTCTGTTTGTTGAAAGCCTATCCATAACCCCAAATCAAACCTATAAGCTATGGATCCAAACCTCCCAGCCTAACCATCTAGATAAGTTATCGTTTAAAATCATCCAGCCAACGCAACTATTTTTTAATGAGCTATCTGGCAATCATATCTTCGGAATATTTTTTGGCGTGTTCATCGCCATGATGATTTACAACCTGTTTATGCTCGTGTCCACCGGTAATTTAGCCTACTTATTTTATACAATTTTTATTGGTTGTTCGTATTTATCAGCTCAGGCTATATCGGGATATGGGGTGTTATTTGTCCTGGGTAGCAGTACGCTGTTCAATGGCTTGGTGTTTCAAATAGCCGCCACCCTGACCGTTGTCAGCGGATTATTGTTCGCCCGCTACTTTATTTTGCCAAAACACTATTCCAGGTACTTCGCTGTATATATCAATGCCATGACTTTACTCGGTATTATGATTGCGGCTATTGCCTTAATTAAGCCGGAATTAAGTACTTATCCACAATTAGCGTTCATAGCAGTTGCTAGCCTGGCGTCGCCTATTTTTGTTTATCGTTGCTGGAAAAATGGCTCGATCCCAGCGGGAACACTATTGCTGGCATGGTGCATGGTTTGGCTCGGAGGTGTTTTATATCTGATGCAGACCTATCAACTATTGCCGACAACTATGATCACCGGTAATGCTGTATTGATTGGAAGCGCTGCCGAAATGTTATTACTTTCGTTTGGCCTGGCTGACCGAATTAATCGTGAGAAAAAGGAAAAATATGCAGCCTTGAGACAGCAACATGATGTCATTTTACGTTTAAAGGAAGCTGAAGATCGCCTCATGCATCGCGCGCTGCACAGCCGCACCACGGGCTTACCCAACCGAACCTACTTACGTAATGTATTGGATGATTTAATTGCCCAAAAGATAATTCCTGAATTTTCGTTGATTTTGGTTTCCTTGAATAACTTTCACGAGTTTAACAAAACCCTCGGCCATAGTAATGGCGATGCCATTCTGTATCTAATAACTGAGCGATTGATTAAATTAAGCGAGAATGTCCCAGAGATAGTACCCATTGAAAACACCGATCAATGGACCTGCTCCGTATCTGCTGTGGAGGGAGTCAACTTTGCGCTGATTGTTAAGGGTAATAGCGAAGAAACCCTGTCACAACTTATCCAGGACTTGCTGGATGATATTGAAAAGCCTTTTGAATATGACCATCTGACTTTAGACGTTGATGCTACGGCCGGCATTGCCATGTACCCTATTCACAGCAACAACTCTGAACAGTTGATGCGCAATGCTCACGTTGCCTTGGAAGTCGCCGATAGCAGCAATAAAAAATACGCGCTCTACTCTCAGGAAATCGACCCCTACAATTCACGACGTATTTCACTACTTGGCGAACTGCGCAATGCCATTGAAAGCGAAACATTGCAGCTCTATTTTCAACCCCAAGTTTCCCTTAGCACCCTGAAAATTAAAAGTGCAGAAGTTTTAGTTCGCTGGGATCATCCGGAATATGGCTTTGTTCCACCCGATGAATTTATCCCACTAGCGGAAAAAACAGGAGTTATCCAGCCGCTCACTTACCTGATATGTAAAATGGCATTTGAGCATAAACGTCGCCTCGATAGTCTGGGAATGCGCATTAATTTTTCCATCAATATTTCCGCACGAAATTTATTAGATCCAAAGTTTAAAGACAAAGTGTGTCAACTCGCCGCAGAGTACAATATCGATCTCAAAGAGATTAATATGGAGCTTACGGAAACCGCCGTAATGAGTGATCCAGACAGCGCCATGAAAATGATGGAAGATCTCAGTAAGGAAGGAATTCAGCTATCGATTGATGACTTCGGTACCGGTTACTCTTGCTTGTCTTATTTGAAAAAGCTGCCCGTGGATGAAATCAAAATCGACCGTAGTTTTGTAATGGATATGGTCAATAACAAAGATGACAAAATGATTGTTTTGACTACATTGATCATGGGCCACAACCTTAGCCTCGCTGTAGTTGCTGAAGGTATAGAGGACGAACCTACACTAGCTATTCTTAAGGAAATGGGATGTGACACCGCGCAAGGGTATCACATCGCTCGCCCGATGCCTGTTGAGGCATTTATCCATTGGCTCTCCAGTTATCAACATGCCCAAGAAGAATTATCGTTAAATAAAGGCCTCCAGTTACACAGCCCTTAAATCTGATCGGTGCGTGCAGCCATTATGAAATCATTCCGATGTAACCCGGAGATTTTATGGGTCCACCACTGTACCGTAACTTCTCCCCAAGTAAACGATAAGTTCGGATGATGATTCTCTTGTTCAGCTAAGGCTCCCACTTGATTCACAAACGCCAAGGCCTCAGCAAAATTTTTGAACCGATAGTTTCGTTCGAGTTTTTTCACGCCATCGCTCTCCACAACTAACCAGCCGGGAATTTCCTTCAACCACGCCTTTAACTCAACGGAACTCACCTGGGGAGCACCCACCTGACAGACTTCACAACGTTGTTCACTTAAATTTTCCATAGCCATTCCTGCCTTTTTAAGTCAACTGATTCAAACGCTCGTTGGCCAAAGCGCCCATAAGGAAACTCTTCGGTGCCAATGGCGTTTCAGCGTAACTATTGCACACTTCCACTCTCAAAATTGAACCATTTGTCCCATTTACCTACAGGATACAGTGCGATGCCTCAGTATAAAGCGCCTTTGCGCGACATTAGCTTTGTAATGAATGATGTTTTAGATTATCCAAAACATTACAGCAAGTTACCTTGCGCCGAGAATGCCACTACCGATATGGTAGATGCAATATTGTCAGAGTGTGCCAAGTTTTGTGAGCAAGTGCTATCACCACTCAATCAAACTGGCGATGCAGAAGGCTGCCATTTTGAGGATGGCAAAGTAACCACCCCCAAGGGCTTCAAAGAAGCTTATGACCAATACTGCATGGGTGGTTGGCAAGGACTTTCGGCCCCAGAAGAATACGGTGGTCAAGGCCTACCGCTTTCTTTAAGCGTAATGAAGTCCGAAATGATTGGTACCGCAAACTGGTCCTGGGGTATGTATCCAGGCCTTAGCCTTGGCGCCATGAACACCATTTATCTGCATGGTGACGAAGAACAACGACACCACTTTTTGCCCAAAATGTGTGAAGGCGTTTGGAGTGGCACCATGTGTCTTACCGAGCCTCACTGTGGTACCGATCTTGGTCAGCTTAAAACCAAGGCTGAACCATTAGACAACGGCGCGTACGCCATCACCGGAACAAAAATATTTATCTCTTCCGGAGATCATGATTTAGCAGAAAACATTATTCATATCGTGTTAGCCCGCCTACCGGATGCCCCCAAGGGTACTAAAGGCATCTCATTGTTTATTGTACCAAAAATTAAATGCGATCCTGCTGGCAACCTCGGTGAAGGCAATAATGTTAGCTGTGGTTCTATTGAGCACAAAATGGGTATTCGAGCCTCCGCCACCTGCGTCATGAACTTCGAAGGCGCCGAAGGCTACCTGATTGGCCCACCGAATAAGGGCTTAGAGTGCATGTTTACCTTCATGAATTCCGCTCGTGTAGGTACATCTATTCAAGGCCTTGGTGCTGCTGAACTATCCTATCAGGGCGCTTTACCCTATGCCAAAGACCGCTTGTCCATGCGCGCCTTGAGCGGAAAAAAATATCCTGACAAAGTTGCCGACCCAATTATCTGCCATGCCGACGTACGTCGCATGCTGTTAACTCAACGCGCTTTCGCGGAAGGCGGACGGGCCATGGTCTATTACGCGGCAAAATATGCTGATTTCATGATGTTTGGCGAAACCGAGGAACAGCGGGCAGAAGCCGACGACCAGTTGGGATTCCTGACGCCAATCCTGAAAGCCTTTTTAACTGAAACTGGACTGGAAGCCGCCAACCTGGGTATGCAAGTTTACGGTGGCCATGGCTACATTAAAGAATGGGGCATGGAACAGATCGTCCGCGATGCTCGAATTTCAACACTATATGAAGGCACTACTGGTATACAAGCACTGGACTTGCTGGGCCGCAAAGTGTTGTTAGGCAAGATGAAAACCCTGAAAACTTTCACCTTTGAAGTATTGAAGTTCTGCAAAGACAAAGGTTTGATTTCCAATAACCCTCACAAGAAAGAAATGAATCGCTTTGTGTGGCCGTTATTGAAATACACCACCAACTGGCAACAATACAGTGTTCGCTTGGCAATCCGCGCGCGCAAGAACTTTGATGTAGTGGGCTCGGCCTCAGTAGATTACCTAATGTATTCAGGTTACGTCAGCATGGCTTATTTTTGGGCTCAAATGGCGCAGGTCTCTTACGAAAAGCTGGCGGAAGGCAGCGGTGATGCAGATTTCTACAAAGCCAAAATTCAAACTGCTGAATTTTACTTTGAACGCCTACTCCCAAGAGCCAAAGCGCATGCTGAGTGTATGATGTCTTCCACAGGCTCGTTGATGAAGATGAAAGAAGAAAACTTTTCTTTTCTGGATTGATGCTTGAATTAATCCAACCTTTTCTATGACCCACTTCGCACTGGGTTACCTGTTGCCCTCCACCCCGGAGGGCTTTTTTTTGGATGCGTTGAATAAAACTATAAAAATTTAGGTTGCATTTTAGGATGAAACCTGAAAATTTACCGGAATAAAACAAGCAATAGCTTTTTACAAAAAGAAACAAGACCCTTTATTAATACGTCGACAGCCTCACAAAATAAGACTAGCGGTATCACGAGAGAGTTAGCGTCCGGGGTATACTAGGCGTATGATTAAATGCAATAGGGACATGCCATTCGTATCTGCTTATCGTAAATTACCAGCAGCCTAAATTTGTTGTAACGGAATACAAATAAAGCGGGCGACAAAAACATATAAAAACAAACTAATAACAATAACGGTGTTTGCATGACCTCCAATAGTGCGCTTTCTCAATTTGCTGATTTGAGCCCTGCTCAGCGTCAACTGTTGTTTGAAAAACTTCGCCAAAAGAAATTACATAAAGAGCGTAAACCTACTCAGTTTAGCGAGAAAGCTCGTGATCAATTTTGCGAACTGGCACCTTACCACCAGAAGCTGTTGCAGACACATTATAGATCCATCAGCCACAATCGTTTGGTGGAAGTAGCGCTCCAAGGCACCCTAAACTTAAAGGCACTACAACACGCTTTACTCACACTGGAATCCACTTACCCCATTCTACAAGCGGCCATTAATAACCAAGGGGCGTTCGTTCCAGCGGCGGAATCAGGTTCCGGCCAGAGGGTTCATCATTACGTAGTAAGCCCTGCCAAACTGGAAGAAG
The DNA here is from genome assembly GCA_963922875.1 of uncultured Ketobacter sp. Classification (GTDB taxonomy): domain Bacteria; phylum Pseudomonadota; class Gammaproteobacteria; order Pseudomonadales; family Ketobacteraceae; genus Ketobacter. The sequence goes on from CAWUJH010000001.1 coordinate 187,431, forward strand.
AGCTCGTTTCAGCGAGAGAAAAACTTCAAGCGCAACCCAACTCTGATCACGTACTGCATATTAGCCTGATCTCTACCGACACAAAGAATCATCATCTAATGCTCGCCTGCCACCCGCTGGCCTTAGATTCTCACAGTCTTTTAATGCTTGCTGGCCACTTGATCAACTTGGCCAGCACCCAAGACGCAAAGCTAAATAACAACAATGCCTTTGATTTTGCCCATTGGTCAAAAGAAACCTTAGATAAATCTTTTTTAAATTCAGAGTGGAAACGTTTGACGCCTAAAGAATCCAGTGCAGGGAAAGCGGTTTCCTCACAAACTAGCCGTTATTCTGAATTTTTGTCACTGGATTTTTTACAAGATCATTTAAGCGCTGGGGAAAACGCCAAACATAAAATATTGGAGACCTTCCAGCATTGCTTCAGCACTTGGCTTGCGCATCAAGAAATTGCTTTGTGGGTGTCTGATCCGAACCTGAAAGACAGCAGCTTTGATCACCTGCTGGGTTTTTTCCCATACTACGTGCCTGTTAAAACCAATCAAACCGGCAGCAAACTGAATATGGCACAGCAGATGACCCAGCTGCATACGCGCTACTCTTCTGTATCAGAGCAATTGGCAAATTACTTATGCCAGAACGGCGTGCAAGCCCCGACAATCCACTATCACTGGCTAGACATCACGCAATCAACCAATAGCGATATTCTCATCCAGTCCGCTCAACATAGCCATTCTGGATTAATGCTAAGCCCGTTGGAGATCCATGCAACAGAAACTCAATGCGGCATCAGTTTAGATCTTTTATTCGACGACCAAAAGCTCAGCCTCGATCAAGTAAAGTTTTTGTTCCGCGATTTTAAGAGCCTTTTCGTCGCCAAACAAAATGATGCTGGCCGTCAACGGCTCAGCTTACCGGATCAATTACGTGAAATCTGGAAAGACCTACTACAGTTGCCAGAAATAGCGCCAGAAAAGAATTTTTTTGAGCTTGGTGGTCACAGCTTGCAGGTAACCGAAATGAAGTTCCGAATCAAGCAACAGTTAAAATTGGATATTCCAATTTCTGTTTTGTACGAACTTCCCACTATTGAGCAAATGAGCAACTTCATTCTGGCAACCCATGGCAGTCAGTTAGGGTTGTTGCAAACTGAAAACTCTGATTCGGAAGAAGAGTTAGAAGAAGGGACCCTATAGCCGATTAAAAATAATCCGCATAGCCCATCCAGAAGTCCATATCAAAATAACTGGAATCCGATCCTGGACCATCCAACCCCATGGACATATTCTGGATGGACGCCACCAGCAGTTGAATATCATTGCTATAACGTATATCACCCAATGGCGTCCGCTCCATTAAATCAATTGTTGCTACCGCAGAAATGGTTAATAGAAAGCACTGGATTATCTGAAACCGCAAAAACAAGTCATCCTTATCTGGCTGTAGTGCTTTCAACAAACCGACGATTTTAGACGCCGGACCCTGCATATATTGATTATACAGTGCCTGCATTTTCTCATCGGCCTCCTGAACCAGCCGGGCGCTTAATTTAACGGCATCCTGACCATATCCTTCCTGATTATTCAGCACCCAAAATGGCAAATGTATGGCCATAGCGACATCGGTTACGTGCAATTCCCCCTGCTTGAGACGCAACTCCAAATCGCTTACCACTCGATCAAATAATGGACGAACATCATTGTGCAGCTTCTCGATTACAGCCTCAATAATGCCGAGCTTACTGCCAAAATGGTAATGAACGGCCGAAGAGTTTTTTGTTCCAGCCGCAGAGTTAATCGTGCGCATCGAAACTCCGGCAAATCCCCGCTCAGCAAAAAGCTTGATTGCCACTAAAATTAATTTTTCTCGGGTATCCACGATATTGATTGTCGCCTTTATAAAATTATTATGGTCAGCCAAGAAGAAATGTAATCAGGGTTAATCGAGTGTTACCCTAATCTCTATCATCTGGTTCAAAAAACAACCATACCACACCTGGAAACTGCTGGCGAAATGCCTGTTCCAATTGATTGATAGCGGTCACTAAACTAGCCTCTGAGCCAGTTTCTTTCATTTTTGCTTTCACCGCGACCATAAGGTCACTCCCCATCTGCATAGAAAGCAAATTAAAGACCTTGTCCACTTGTGGATGATTTTGCATCCAGCGCATCATATCATCACGAACCTCTGGATCTGCACTCTGACCAATTAATAGCGAACGGACTTCGTTACCGATTATCACCGCGATAAACAGCAACAAGGCACCTATAACAAGGGTGCCAAAAGCATCGTATATGGGGTTGCCGGTAACAATGGTCAAAAAAACAGCAAAAAACGCAAAACCCAAGCCCACTAGGGCTGCCAGGTCTTCACCAAACACCACCAGCAACTCACTTTGACGGCTCTCACGAAACCAGCGCCAGTAAGAACGCCCATTGCGCACCTTATTAACTTCTCGAAGACAACCCCACAGAGAAACACCTTCAGCCACCATAGCAAAAAATAGCACGCCCACAGCCACAAAAGGGTAACTCAAGGGTTCCGGATGGCTTAACTTATACCAACCTTCATACAATGAAAACAAACCGCCCAGGCTAAACAGGATGATGGCCAACAGAAAAGACCAAAAGTAGATAGCCTTGCCGTGACCCAACGGATAATCCTCTGTGGGAGGACATTTGGCGCTTTTAAGCCCTAATATCAACAATCCCTGATGGCCCGCATCGACAAAGGAATGGATGGCTTCCGCCAGCATGACTCCTGAGCCGGTAACCATTGCAGCCACCAGTTTTGCTAAAGCAATCGCTGAATTAGCACCTAGAGCGAAAAGGATACTTTTTAACGAATCAGCGCCATGCGACATAAAAGTGCCCAAAAATAAAAGGCCGATTATACCCAAAGCGCCAAGGGTTATAACTGCTCATCTATAAAAAAACCACAGAATGAGCCATTCAACTAGAAGCAATGACTGCCACTATGATTATTATTACAACGACTCAGCATTCTCCAAAAGCGGTATCGGTATTGCTCGAACACTTGTTCAGACTGCCTTCCGCGCGGACTAAACCTGGCACAAACAACAAAAACATCGCCACCAATGCTAGTGGTAAAGCCACCGAACCCAACCAATCTAAAAAGCGTGTTCCACTCATAACCATCTCCCTGCATCACTCAATGTAGCGTTGCATTCTGCCGACGAAACACTTTACTACCAACGCATCAGCTCTTGGCCTGCGTTGGCACTTTTCCATGACGTGAGAATCCAGTTTATGCCGATTTCACGGCCGTGCAAGCATCAAGTCATCCACACTTTTTCCACAGAAGTTAACTCAATTTTCACCAAACTACTGCAACCCCATTGATGTCACTCAAGTTTTCTTGCACCCTATACCAACCGTTAAGAATAAATCCTGACAGTTCAGTAACGAATCTATCTAATTCTGGTGAAAAAGAACTAAGCAGAGCCATTAACTTGCGGCCAGATAAATGCAAATTGATTATCATTAGCGAACTCTGCCTAATTAAAAGGCTTCATTTTGGAAATTTTTCGAAACAACCATGCGTCTTGATAAATTTATTAGCCACCACTGCAAACTCTCCCGCAAGCAGACAAAACAGGGCATCAAAGAGGGGCTTGCATCAATCAATCAAATCACAGTGACGGACCCGCAGACATTAGTCAACGAACATGATCAAGTGCGCTTCGCTGGCGAACCGATCCAGGCCCTGGGGAATCTCTATTTTATGCTGAACAAGCCCATGGGGTATGTTTGCACCCACTCCGATAGCCATCATCCTAGCGCACTTACTTTGCTGGATAGTCTCTGCGATTTACATTTTGCCGGGCGCCTTGATGCGGATACTACCGGTTTGGTACTGATTACCAATGACGGTAACTGGAGCCATCGGGTAACAGCACCCAGGCACAGCAAGATTAAATGTTATGCAGTGTCTTTAGCTAACCCGCTACCAGAATCCACCCAGGCACATTTTCAAGCGGGTTTATCTCTGAAAAGTGAGAATAAATTAACTCGCCCAGCTACCCTAAAATGGATAACACCTACCCAAGTGCATTTAACCTTACAAGAAGGTAAATATCATCAGGTTAAACGAATGTTTGCGGCTGTTGGCAATCATGTTACAGCCTTGCATCGGATTCAAATCGGTGACATTGTGTTAGATCCAAGCTTGCAGCCTGGGGCATACAGATCATTGACAGAACAGGAAATTCGGAGCATTTACTCACAATGACCAACCTGGCACTGACGGCATTATGCGATGAGCTTACTAATCAACCCGGCAAAAAATTGCTGGTGGCGGACGAACATTTAGACAGTAATCTATTGTTGACATTAAAAGGACTAGTGCAGTTCTATTTATTGACTAATCGATTCGACATCTATCAATCGGCGCTGGATAACGGAATCGAATGTTTTTTTAACGATATGGATTTGTCGGTTTGCGATAAAGACTTTGATATTATTGCGTACCGAATATCAAAAGAAAAAGCCATTGTCCATCACTTAATAAACCAAGCCCCTGACCATCTAACTGCCGGCGGTCACTTTGTTTTTTGTGGCCATAAAAATGAAGGCATGAAAACCTATTTATCTAAAGCAGAGAGTTTTTTTGGTAGCAAAGCCGAGGTGAGTAAAGGCCAGCGCCAACTAAAAATTGCAAGCCTGCAACCTGGTATCCTGAACCAACCCTTAGATGATAAAGCCTATGAAGAAACCGTTCTCATTGGTCAGGCACACGGCCTGGACCTCTATAGCAAACCCGGTCAATACGGCTGGAATAAAATCGATCAAGGTAGCGAATTACTTGCCAAAATTGTGGCCGCATTTATTCATGATCGCGCCGCTGCACCGGCCACTTTGCTGGATCTAGGTTGCGGCTATGGCTACTTGTCCGTATGTGCGTGGCATTTCGGCATTCCCTATATCGTAGCCACTGATAACAACGCCGCTGCTCTCACCAGTTGCCGCTATAATTTTTCTCACAATGGCATCAATGGCGAAGTAATTACCGCCGATTGTGCTACTTCAATCCACCATCAGTTTGATTTGGTTATTTGCAATCCACCCTTTCACAAAGGGTTCGATACAGAAAAATCACTGACCGAAACTTTTGTGAAAAGTGCCAGTCTCCATCTTAAAAATAGCGGTACGGCTTTTTTTGTCGTCAATCAGTTTATTCCAATTGAGCAAATCGCAGTGCCTTATTTTCAAAGCGTCGAGGTTGTACACCAAGACGCCAGCTTCAAAGTTATCAGGCTATCCTCTTAAGTCAGTTTTATCTGCGTAAATTTTTGTTCGCAAATAAAACAACAACGCACTTAAAGGATAGAATCCTGGATAATTATAGTGCCAATTAACGTCCAGCGAGCTTGAATGAAGCGGACACGAGGCGCTGATAAAACTGCGGTAATGTGCGCTGCATAGCATCCAATGCTTTAGCATCCGGACCAACAAGAACCCGTCGCTTATCGGCGGCTACTGCTGCCAAAATCGTCTTTGCTGCGGAAGCCGAAGAGGTAAGAAACATTGACTCAAAGCGGTTACGTAATTTTTCCGCATCACCAGAACCCGTTAACGACTCTAGGCTATTACTCATACGAGCATTACGCGCAATATTGGTTTTGATGCCACCCGGATGAACACAAGTCGCTGACACGCCACAATCCTCGATATCCAACTCTTGACGCAGCGATTCAGTAAAACCTCGTACCGCAAATTTACTCATATTGTAGCCACTCTGAGAGGGCTGAGAAAACAAGCCAAAAACACTGGATATATTGATAATATGGCCTTCCTCTCCGGCCTGTTTTATATATGGGAGAAACGCTTTGGTGCCGTATACTACGCCCCACATATTAATACCAACAATCCACTCATAATCCTCATAGCTAGTGGCTTCCACCGTACTACCCATAGCCACGCCTGCATTATTAAAAATCATGTTGACTTTGCCATGGTCCTTCACTACTTGATCAGCCCAACCATGCACTGCCTCCCGACTAGCAACATCAACAATGGCTGTGGTCACTTTGGTATCTGCCTTCTTAACTAAATCAGCGGTCTCTTGCAAACCTTCTGGATCCACATCTGATATAGCCACATGACAGCCTCGCGCCGTCAACTCCAGAGCCAACGCACGCCCAATTCCTGATCCAGCACCGGTTATTGCGGCCACTTTATGGGTAAATTTTTTCATGCGGATGCTCCCTGTGACGTAGCTTGGCAAACATTGCCATCAATAATATAAGCGTTTGAATCAAACTGCCGGGTCAGCTGACGAAACTGCCAAGTAAACCCAGGCCACAACGTCACGTTCTTGCCCGACTTAGGATCGATATACCAACTGTTACAACCACCTGAATTCCACACTGAACCTTTTAATTTTGATTGCACATTAGTATTAAATTCAGCTTGTGCTGCACTGGAAACCTCCACTGTCTTCACCTTATTACGGTCCATAAACTTAAGCGCTTTGATAATATAGGTAATTTGCGACTCGATCATAAACACCATTGAATTATGGCCTAACCCGGTATTGGGTCCCATAATGAAAAACAAGTTAGGAAAACCGGCAACCGCTGTTCCTTTGTAAGCTTCAGGACCTTGCTGCCAGGCATCAATCAGGTCTTGCCCACCTCGACCAAAAATAACCCCTTTAGGAACTGGATCTGTAGCTTTAAAACCAGTACCAAAAATGATGGCATCCACGGCTCGCTCAGTACCATCAGTGGTCACAATACTATTCGCTTTTACCTGCTGGATTCCCTGAGTAACAACATCGACATTAGCTTGACTCAGCGCCGGATAGTAGTTGTCGGACAATAAAATTCGTTTACAGCCGACGGTATAATCGGGGGTTACTTTAGTACGAAGCGTTTTATCTTTTATCTGAGCCCGTATGTGTTTTAGTGCCTCACGTTTTGCCATTGCCATTAAACGCGGATCTATGGCAAAAGCAATAAACCGGCTCTCATGCAACCAATACAAGGTATTACGCAAGGCCGCCTGAGCTTTCGGAAATCGTTTAAACAACGTCTTTTCAACCCATTTCATTTGACGATCGGGTTTTGACATTATCCAGGGCGGTGTACGCTGATAGAGATCCAAACTACTCACCTCTTTTTGCACTTCTGGCACAAACTGAATAGCGGAAGCCCCCGTACCAATTACCGCAACGCGCTTACCTTTTAAGTTATATTCGTGATCCCAATCCTGTGAGTGAAAGGTTTTGCCTTGAAAGCTCTCAAGCCCCGGCAAATCAGGATACGAGGCTATAGACAATCCCCCAACAGCACCAACCACAATGTCTGCCGTATGGGTCTCACCGTGCTCATCCTGCAAAGTCCAAATTTCGCTACGATCATCCCAGCGTGCCGACTCAATTGCACATTTAAGACGAATGTAGGGCCGAATACCGTATTTATCCGCGCAGGCTTCCAAGTACTGCTTGATCTCTTCTTGAGGAGAATACATTCGCGACCAATTAGGGTTCGGCTCAAAAGAAAAAGAATATAAGTGGGATGGTACGTCGCAGGCACAGCCAGGGTAATGGTTGACACGCCAGGTCCCCCCCACCCCAGCTTCTTTTTCAAATACGACAAAATCCGTTTCGCCCGCGTCCTTTAGTTTGATTGCCATTCCCAAGCCAGAAAATCCAGTGCCGATGATGGCGACTCGATGATGTCTATTGTTTGTTTTCGTCATATGAACCTCGTAGCCGCACCCTAACATGCGAGTAAAAACTAATAACAAAGTAAGGTATACAAACGTATACCTTGAAACTCTAGTATACGTTTGTATACTTCGAGGTCAAGCCCCGGTATAATAATGCTTACAAATCACCCAACTTTATTGGCCTTCCTCCAGATTAGTAAAAAAGTGGCGACCATGGATTTATCGAAAAAGCAGATTTTATCGAAAGGTAAGCGACTTCTTATCAACGCTGCTTTGAAACTAACCGCAGACACCCGCAATCTGAATGGACTGAGTTTACGGGAATTAGCACGAGAAGCGGGTCTGAATCCAAATACCTTCTACCGTCACTTTAAAAATATTGATGAACTTGGTCTCGCAATTCTGGCTGAAATCGCGGGTCGTATTCGCCAACCTTTGCGAGATTTGCGGCGTCAAGCTGCGGAATCAATTACCGGAAAATTGCTGAATGATACGGATTGGGAGCGGGACCCAGAACTAAGCTTCCGCAAATCAATGGAAGTAACCAAAGCCACCGTGGGTTTATTCTTTGATTACGCAGCGGATAATGCCGACGCCATCATTCTTGGGGTCAGAGAGCAACACGGAGCGTCTCCTATTTTACGTAAAACAATACGGGAAATGATGCAGGGCTTTGCCAACGATATGGCTGAAGATATCCAGCAGTTGAATTTGCTTCCCCCCATTCCTAACCGGGTATTGCAAGAAGTTTCCGAATCCATTTCGCGAGAAATGTTCCAACTTTCAATGGATTATATCGAAAGGCCTAACCAACGACAGGACATTATCCGCAAAGCAGAAAAATTTATCACCACCGTCATGATCGGCACCACCACACTCCACGGCTATGGGCCGTTAATGGGACAAGCACTCCAAGCCTTCCAGCAAGAGTGGGCCAGCACCGACCAGGAACCTGAACTATCGAGCCTGTAGAAAATTCAACTCGTCGCGGCTGAAACGATCAGCATCGGACACTCGCCCGACATATCCTGGCTTGATTAAATTACGATATTCCCAGACCACCTCACCCGCCGGCACCGTTATCTCGAAAAGGCGTCCACCTTCAGGTTCCACCACCAGAATATTACCATTAGCTAACAGTTGAATTCGCCCCATGATACTTGAAAAGAAAGGCTCCTCTTCTGTACCCTGAAACTGCCACAGAGGCACCTGATAATCCAACGGTAATCTAAGAATACGGGACCCCCCGAATACCTGGCCTAAGGGCAAATACTTGGCACCGTCATTCTTTTGGGGTGTTGCATTACGATTATCAAAAATCCACAACTGACCTTGCTCATCTATTTCTGGATCGTGCTGTCGCATAAACGGTCCGGTCTTTGACCACACCACTTTCCGAGAGCCCCAGTTAATGACCATTAAAGAGCTTATGGCACGCATGGATATAAGAAGGTCTCCCGCTTCTGCTGCAGGAATAAATTTAGCCTGCGCTGCGGTTAAGATTTTAACGTCATTGACATGCAGCGGATCAGAATTGGCATAACGAAGCTGATTATGCCCCGTCATTAGTAGCCCTTGATAACCACTGTCAAACAGTATATCCAGCACAGAGTACTCCCCCAGCAACTCTCCATCCGGACTAACTTTAATAATATGATCTTCAAGGTAATAGCCTTCATCAAAGCCTTTCGCCCGCTCGCTTTTCAAATCAACCGGGCGACTTAAACTCCAAATTGTGCCGTCATCTGTAACAGCCACACTATGGTGACTGGGTATATCCAGTTCCCACAATAAGTTGGAATCTTTATCCAGCCGTAGTAGCCCCTGGTATTCGACGGAAACCAAAATATCCCCATTTGGATACAGATGAGCTCCATGAATGAATAGATTGGCTTTACCTAACGCACAGGGATTTTTGGAACGAAATGACTTCACTTGAGCAAATGGAATTCGCCACTGATGCAGTTTTTCACCTTGTTCATCAAGCAACGCTGCCATGTACTCTTCACCATCAAAAAAGGTAAAGAATGTCACACCTGGCTGCACCGCCTCACTGACCTGGCGAATAATACCACCCTCATTAAAGGGTGCTGCAATATTGTGGGAAGGCTCATCGGCTAACCACTTAAGGTCTATACAAACTTTAACCGCTTTGGCCGCGTTAAAGGCACCGGACAAGAAGACATAACCGGGGGGTTTGTATTTCGCTAAGGCAAATCCAAACAATAAGAAAAACAGGCAAAAAAATACTACAACCCCTAAACGAATTCGAAAAACTCTTTCTTTTTTATAATTAGTCATGAGAAATCAACAATCTATACAATGTGATGAAAAATTCTACACGGATTTAACCCCGCAATCCAAATTTTTACCTTAGCCTGTCTTTCCCGGAATGGATACCAGAAATGGCGAATGCTCTGGCTTTGCTATACTGAAGAACATCCATTGTTTGTATAACTTTCTGAATGGAACTGACATTTTGCAATGCTTCTTGTTCTCCCTGAGATCAGTCACGCTTTATCTTTTGATATGCGTTTTATACATGGACAATCAGGCACTTGCAGAAGTCCATTCAATCTATGTGGTCGACCAGAATCAAAACCCGGTAATTAATGCCGTTATTATTGCGCCCGGACCCAGCCCTGCCGAAGCGCTCTCAGAAATTGCGATTGTAGACCAAATTGATCGGCAGTTTGTGCCTGAGGTTTCAGTTATATCTATGGGGCAAAAAGTTTTATTTCCCAACAGCGACAACATCCGTCATCACGTATATTCGTTCTCCGAGGCCAAAACCTTTGAAATAAAACTCTATGCCAAGCGCCCGGAAGCCCCTATTCCTTTCGACCAACCGGGTATTGTAATTCTTGGTTGTAATATCCACGATCAAATGGTGGGTTACATTATTGTAAGTGCTAGCCAAAACTGGGCTCAAACCAATAATCAAGGCTCGGCTCAACTGAACATAGTAGCAGGTACCAATGAATTAAAAATATGGCACCAGCAAGGAAACTGGGGCGCCACAAACTTTCAAACCATCCCATGGCAAGGCGGACTCGAAACTACAAAGTTACAGATTCAGCTAACTGAACCCGCCCCGGAACAGCCATCATCCACGTCACCCTTCAATCGTTTTAATCGCTATGGCCATTAGATCCTTCAGAACACGCATCCTAATGTTCGTGGTCAGCTTTCTGTTGATTATTACTGTAGCCCTGACTATATCCGTATTTCTGGCTACTAAAAACCACATTAGCGACCAGCTAAAACGAGAGCTACTCGTTGGCGAAAGCGTCATTAACCAACGCTTGAAAACTCGGCAACAAGATCTCTTCAAAACGGCCAGTCTACTTACTGCAGACTTTGGCTTTAAGCAAGCGGTAGCTACCCGGGACAAAGCCACCGCATCGAGCGTACTCAATAATCATGGACGACGGATTAATGCCGACATTATGGCTTTGGCCCATCTAAACGGCGAGGTATACGCTTCCAATTTTGACTGGGATAGCTCTAGCTACGATTTGAAAACGCTGTTTAATAAGTCCACGGAATCTGGCCATGTAGTACAGTTTTTTACAGTCGGGAAAGACGTGTACCAAATCGTTTTACTACCGGTAAAAGCCCCCATCCCGATTGCCTACACTCTTATCGGATTTAAAGTCGACAATGAGTTACTTGCATCGCTCAAGAATCTGGTGATTCTCGACGTCACCTTCAAGACCAATATTAACAGCAATAACCCCACCATTATTTCAACTCTAGATTCCTCACAACTGAACCCTGGTTTGCAAACCATCTGGGATAAAGATAAGCAACTGCAACTACCATTGTTATCACGACCGGAATACATGGCTTCAACATTTGCAATTGATCAGCTAGATGGCGGCACCACTAACGTGTTTTTAACCGCATCTGTGCGGCAAATCTACAGCACCTTTGACTCATTACAAGGAGAAATCTTCGGAATCGCCCTCGTCGTTATTTTATTTGCATTAATCAGATCTGCATTTACCTCTCGCAATTTGGTTCGCCCACTCGTTGAACTTACCGAATTTACCCAGAAAATTGCCAATGGTGAATTCAGAGCACCTATACCAAAGCGACAAAACATCAAGGAAGTTCAAGTTCTTGCCAATTCCTTTGAGAGAATGCAGATTGATCTAGCAGAGCGAGAGGCCCGAATTGTTTATCAAGCTCATCATGATCCCCTCACGCAGTTAATTAACCGCCAACACATAACCTCCTTATTAAAAGAAATACTCACCAATAACGAACAAAGTATGGCTGTTATCTGTATCAATATCCTAAACTTTCGGCTCGTTAATGATACCTTTGGTCACTATGTTGGAGACCAGTGCCTGAAACAAATTGGTGCTCGTCTCAATACATTACCATTTGATGAGTTTCACTCTGCAAGGCTTGGAGGCGATGAATTTCTGGTGGCATGCCGGTTAAATAAGTCAGTCGAACGGACCACCAGTGATCTACATTTAAGGCTTATTGAGCCCTACACTATCAACGAAATGGAAATCGTGCTGAGTTTTTGTATGGGCGTTGCCATCGCGCCCAAGGATGGAGTTGACGCAAACGAACTGGTACAACGAGCAAATATCGCGTTAGATATGGTTCGTAGAGAGCAACTTACCATGGCCTTTTATCAACCAAAGATGGAAGAAGCTCATGTTCAACAACTGCAATTGCTGGCAGATCTAAAAGCTACGCTGAACCAAGAAGACAATGATTTACAAATATACTTCCAACCCAAAATTAGTTGTCATGATCCACTAAATATTCGCTTCGAAGCCTTAATCCGCTGGATACACCCAGAGCGGGGCTTTGTACCTCCAGACCTTTTTATTCCATTAGCCGAGCAGGCCGGCCTAATCAGCACTATCACCGATTGGGTGATCAACGCCACAGTTAAACAAATTGCATTGTGGCGCTCACAAGGGTTGGAGACCCAGGTAGCCATAAATCTTTCTGCTAAAGATTTATCGAGAAAATTCTTACAGGACATTATCTCCGATGCACTCCAGGCCCATGACTTGCCCAATCACTGTCTTGCTTTCGAAATAACAGAAAGTGAAATTATGCGAGACCCAGAAGAGGCTATCGAATTGCTCACTGGATTTCGTAACCAAGGTCTGGAACTCGCCATAGATGATTTTGGTACTGGCTATTCGTCGCTTTCACAGTTAAAAAACATGCCTGTCACTGATCTGAAAATTGATAAGAGTTTTATCTTGCAGCTCGCCAGCCGGAAAGATGATCAAATTATTGTTAAATCCACTATCGCCTTGGCACATAGCTTTAACCTGCATGTAGTTGCAGAAGGCATCGAAGATGCTAAGTCTATGGAGATGCTGAAATCATGGGGCTGTGATTGGTTCCAAGGATTTTTTATCAGTAAACCGCTACCCGCAAAAGATGTACTGAATTGGATTGATAAATATCAAGCAGATATTAACTCCACCACCAGCAACCTTGACTACAATGTTTAGATCGCTATCAAAAACGCGCCGTTCTTTATGTTAAAAAAGCTCTGGATAATTTTTGTCGTCACTAATCTAGCCAATCAAAGCCTGGCTCACGCTGGTACTGGAAAACTACTGGAAGCTGTGGGCGTTACCCAAATTGAGGGTTCCGGTGGGGCTGGTTTGGTACCCTGGGCCACTTTAGCCGGTTACGATTCACGGTCGGAATGGTCGAGCAGTGTTTTTGCCACACGCTTAGGGTTAGATAATTATCGCCTACATGTTTTTGGTGCCAATGCGAGTTTTTATGACCGTGTAGAAGTTTCCATTGCCCAACAGACCTTTGAATTACGTGATATCCCCTTTGGTGAAAGTGAAATCAATCAGGAAGTCATTGGAGTCAAAGCACGTTTATACGGCGACTTGGTTTATTCCGCTTGGCCGCAAGTCAGCATGGGTATTCAACACAAAACTCTAGAGAATAACTTTATTGCCGGGGCCGCAGGTGCACAGAATACTGGCTCCGGTAACGAATTCTACACCGCTTTCAGCAAAGCGCATTTAGGCCTGCTAGCGGGCTACAATATCGCCTGGAACACCACCTTTAGAGCCACTAAGGCCAATCAGTTTGGCTTACTAGGGTTTGGCGGTGACCAAAACAATAGTTACGAGATTATGTTTGAAGCATCCCTCGCCGTATTTGCCCGTCGCAATCTGGCGCTGGGTATGGAGTTTCGCCAAAAACCCGACAACCTCAGTTTTGCCAAAGAGGAAGATGCCTGGGATATTTTCCTCGCATATATTCCCAACAAACAGTTCAATTTCACTTTAGCTTGGGTGCAGTTAGGTACTATTGCGGGGAGTGAAGATCAAAGTGGAATTTACGGATCGATAACAGGTTATTTATGGTAAAAGTAAAATTTGGCGCAATCTTACTTACGTGCCTTTTTTTGGTTAGCTGCCAAACGTCAAAACCTGCCACCCTCTACGACCACCTCGGCGGCCAAGAAGGTATTAGCGCTATCGTTGATCGATTTATATATGAAATCAGTTTTTCCAAAACCGTGGTACCTCATTTTGCAAAATCGGACCTGGATCGCTTTCGTTCCAAGATGATTGAACAGATTTGCTATCTCAGTAATGGTCCTTGCGAGTATACCGGTGACACCATGATGAACGTTCATGGCGGTATGAATATCACTGAAGACGAATTCAATCAAACCGTTGATTTACTAATCAATGCCATGAACCATCAACAGGTTTCCCTCGCCGCACAAAACCAGTTATTGGCCATATTGGCTGAGATGCGGGCTGATATCATTTATCACTGATCTTCAGCCACCAATAAACCTATTAGCAGCCTGCCTGCAGAATTGTTAAAGGTCTCTGTATCACGACCCTTAATTTAGTGAGTACCTTGTAAAATAGTATGTACTACCAAATTTGGATTATCCCACATGGGAACATGACCACATCCTGGCAAGCGTAACCACCGGCTATGCGCTGGCGCGCGGGACTTTTTCCGGGTTCCAATAGGAAATACCCAATCAAAGTCACCATAGGCAATAGTACAGGGCACATCTATTTTGCCACTTCCGGTAAATGGCGCTCGCAACCCTTCAAAAATGGCGTCAAATTCATCAGACGCCGCAAACATTCGGGCCGAATGAATGGCGTCTTCCACCGGAACACGCCAACCTTTTGCGGCGACAGCTCCAGCAAGCATAATCGTTCGGCCCGGTGCCGTTTTTAACAATGATTCTACAACGTTCGGCATTAACCGATAGGCTTTACGCATCGCTGCAAACATATGCTCGATATGGGGCGGCCCTGCCTCTTCCCACAAACCTGCCGGTGAAAGTGCGACTACGCTACGCGCCAGACCTTCAGCCGCTGCTTGCAATGCCATATAGCCGCCCATGGAATTGCCCACGATATCTACAGAATCATGGAGCCCCATTTCCTCAAGGCACTGCTTTAAGCTTACCACCATATTGTGAACTGTCGGCTCCGTGGTCAAAGGAGCTGTTTTGCCAAATCCAGGCACGTCAAAGGCGATTACTCTGCGTTGAAGCGCTAATTGGTCCATAACTGGCAACCAGACTCGCGCTGTCATTCCGATGCCATGGAGAAGTATAAGCGGTCGACCGTGGCCTTTTTCTATATGGTGCCAAATCATCTTATTTCACTCTAAATCAACTGACTTACTAGCACTGATCATAGCACGGGATAAGCAATCTCAAGAACCCCTTTTTAATCACCTTGTTTGATTAGGCAAACCTGGGTAGTTTATAACCCAACCTAGACGTTAGAGTTGCTATAATGCTCTTACCCTATAAGAAAAGAATAAACAGTAAGGCTGTCTATAAGCCCATGCTTGATGAAAAAGACTTGCAACAATACGACCGGCAACTCGATCGCGGCTTTAAACAGTTACGCTTTGCTAAAGAGTTGGAGCAAGAATTTCGAAGCTTTTTATTCGCCCGCAACTTAGTAAAACAACGAGGCGCGATTCTACTCGGAATATTTTTCCTACTAACCTTAACTCCAATCGACCTTAGCTTTCTAGATGGCAAAGCACGGGAATTTTATCTGATTAGCAGGATCTGGATTCCTATACCTCTTTTAGTCCTCGCGCTCATAGGGACCAAGTTCCAGAACCTCCAACGTTATTTCTCGTTAGCCAGTTTTTTTATAATTACTTTCATCGGCATTACAACCAACATTGTTTCTGTCTATACCTTGCAACAAGGACAATATCTACCCTACGAAGGGAATCTTCTGATTATCATCGTCGCATTCTTTTTGGGAGGCATGCGCTTTAAACAAGCTCTAACCTGCGTCATCATCATCATTTCCATCTACATTTTTCTTAGCGAATTTTATATTCCCAATAACATTCATCAAATGCATCATTATTATTTTCTGATTGCTACTACCCTCATTGGTGGCGTTAGTGCCTATACCCTAGAGTATCAGGTTCGGTTAAGTTTTCTACAACGAGGTGCCTTACGTAACCTTGCAAAAACGGACACTTTGACCGGACTTTATAATCGTGGTGCCATCAATCAAAAGTTAAACCGCTTGGTAGAGTACGCCTATCGCGAAAACAAACCGTTGACTTTATTGCTGCTGGACGTCGATCATTTTAAAGGTTTTAATGATCGCTATGGCCATATACAAGGTGACCAATGTTTACAGGCACTGGCCAGGGAGCTCATCGCCAATTGCAAACGCCCCCTGGATTTTGCTGGTCGCTATGGCGGGGAAGAATTCATTATTCTTTGGTTTGATGCCTTACCGAATGAAGCAGACACCTTTGCCAAACGGGTAAAATCCGCCATTGATCGACTCAACATTCCCCATTCTGACTCCGAAACTAGCAGTCATGTAACTGTTTCCGGAGGCATGGTCTGTGGTATACCTACATCAATAAACCAATCAACTGACATGCTTCAGCAAGCAGATCAATGTCTATACCGGGCAAAGGAAAGCGGACGAAATCGCATTATTATTCAAGATTTTGGCGAAGAAAATAGTATTACTGCCATCGTGAAGTAACTCGTGAAAACCAAGGAAAGGCTACCTTCATTGATTACCAATAGTCACATTAAGAGTTTTTATTCATTATTCGCTATTCTTTTCCTATACCTGCTGACACCGCTTACCCTTCATGCGCAGCCTATTCTTGTCACTGCGCAAACAAAAAATCTAAATATTAAATCCTATCTGGAATACATCGAGGATCCTGAAAAAACTCTATCGTTCGAAAGACTACTTAACCTCGAACAACCCCTCAATTGGAAGCCAACTTCAGCATTCAAGGAAACGATTAACCTGGGGTATACTCAAAGCGCTTATTGGTTTCGCTTTCAAATTCAAAACCGATCTCCGGAACACCTAAAGCCAAATATTGTTATTGGATATCCCGTTTTGGATTTCATCGAGTTCTTTATCGTTCATCCAGAGAAAGAAATAGAACTTCTAACATTGGGTGACAAACTGCCTTTCAATCATCGCCCCGTCAATCATAGAAATTTTGTAATTCCAATTCACTTAGAGCCAGAGGATCAGGTAACCTATTACCTGAGGGTAGAAACCAGCAGCTCTATGCAATTACCCATCGAAGTTGTTTCAGATGCCTATTTATTAGAGCGCGCAGAATTCGAGATGTTGTGGCTGGGATTGTATTTTGGCACCATGTTGGTAATGGTTTTCTATAATCTGTTCGTATACTTTTCGGTGCGCGAAACCAGTTACTTATACTATGTCTTGTATGTAGCCTGCATTACTCTGTTTCTCGCCAGCCTCAACGGAGTTTCTTATCAATATCTATGGCCTAACAGTACTTGGTGGAATGATCAAAGTATCGTATTTTTCCTTGCCTTCGTAGTATTCTTCGCCACATTATTTATCATGCGATTTCTGGATATTGAAACTTATTTCCCAAAGTTTAAGCCCATAGGTTCTGGCCTCATTTTGGTGAGCATTTTATTGGTGCTAGCCACCATATTTGTTCCATACGGCACTATAATCATTCCCGTTATTGGCTGGGCTTCGACTGCCATCATAGTGGTTTTTTTCGCGGGTTTAGTTTGCTGGCTAAGAGGGGACAGTGCGGCCACGTTTTATTTGATCGCCTGGATCGCTTTGTTTGCAGGCGGACTTATTTTAGCGCTGAATAAGTTTGATCTTCTAGAACGAAATTTTTTCACAGAAAATTCCGCATTAATCGGCTCCGCACTTGAAGTTATACTACTATCTCTTGCACTCGCCGACCGATTAAATGGTGAAAAACGTAAGCGCTTTGAAGCGCAAATTCGAGCCCTGGAAAATGAGCGTGTTGCTCGCATGGCTCAAGCAGAAGCATTACAGCAGGAAAAAAACGCCCGTGGCGCTCAGGAAAAGGCCCTTAACCACGAACGGGAAGCTCGCGAAGCCCAAGCCAAAGCCTTGGATATACAGCGCCAGGCTACTGAAAATCTGGAAATGAAGATCAGAAAACGCACCCAGGAATTGGAGATCGCCAATAATAAACTGGAACAACTAACCTTCACGGACGGGTTAACCGAAATTAGAAATCGCCGCTTCCTCGATCAGTGTTTGGAGCGGGAGTTCAATCGCGCCTGCAGGGAAAAATCACCTCTCGCTATTCTCTTAATTGATATTGATCACTTCAAGCAATTCAATGATACCTATGGCCATTTAGCTGGGGATGATTGCTTGAAAATGGTGGCACAAACCATCAATGATTGCGCATTGCGTGAAAATGATGTTGTGGCCCGTTTTGGTGGTGAAGAGTTTTGTGCGATTTTACCCAACACCGATCAGATGGGTGCCATGCAAGTAGCAGAGGAAATACGCCAAGCTGTCAGCCAGAGCTATCTTAACCGAAATAACGAGTCCCTTAATGTCACCGTCAGCGTGGGAGCAACCAGCTTGATCCCGGAACGAACCCACAGTCTGAGCATGCTTTTGGATGCCACAGACAAAGCACTGTATCTGTCTAAAAGTACTGGGCGCAACAAAGTCAGCTTTGCTCTTCCTCCATTGTAAAGAATTAACCCCAGCGGCCACCAACAAATGGGTTTGAGCGTTTTTCTTCGCCAAACGTAGACATAGGACCATGACCCGGAATAAATTTAACATCATCCCCAAGCGGAAATAACTTACTTTTAATTGACTCAATTAATGTGCCATGATCTCCACCCGGAAAATCGGTACGCCCAATGGAGCCCTTAAACAACACATCACCCACCATCGCTAGCGCTGAGTTAGGCTCAAAAAAAACCACATGTCCCGGTGTATGGCCTGGGCAATGCAGCACGCTTAATGTCAGATTTCCCACCTGCACGGACTCGCCATCTTGCAGCCATTGATCAGGATTAAAAGGTTCGGCCGACGGAAAACCAAACATCAGTGCTTGTTGAGGTAAACTTTGGATCCAATAGTCATCGCCCTGATGGGGGCCAATAATGGGGAGAGACTGTTGCTGTGAAAGGCTTGCCGTACCACCAGCGTGATCAATATGGGCGTGAGTCAGTAGTATTTTTTTGAGCGTGACTCCTTCCGCTTTAACGATCTGGAAGATGCGATCGAGATCGCCGCCAGGATCAACAACAGCCCCCTCCATGGTCTCATCACACCATATAAGACTACAATTCTGCTCAAATGCAGTCACTGGAATGATACGATATTGCAGCATGACACATTCTCCTTACTAAGAGTTTGCTATGATACCAGCTTTGCACACACCTGTTGACAAGGGAAAATTATGATTAAGTTGTTGCAGCCCATTGCCCTTTTAAAGCTTTTACTATCCCTGCTCCTGATTGTTGTGATCACTGGCTGTGTCACCGTTGAATCTCCTGCCACTCCGTTTCCCAGTGAATTGCGGCAAACCTCAGTGATATCCACCAGTCTGGCGGATTTCAATCCCAGACATGGCACCACTGTAGCCTGGCGTAAGCCCATTGCGGTGCAAACCAATGACGATACTAGCCTCAGTGAAGCCAATGTAGAATTTATCACGCAAGCTATAGAACAAGCATTGGTCAACAAAGGTTATCGGGTGGTTACCTATCCACAAACCTCAGACTATTGGTTAAATGGCTTGATAGTCTTGGGCAATGACCTCAATGAGAGTGAACTACGTAATGTACTGGGATTTGAACCTGGCTTGGTGGCCCGCGATCAAAAACACGAAAAAGGTAGCCTGTTATTGCTGCTCATCGATCCACGCAACGGCCTGACCCAGTGGCGCTCGGCCGTACAAATCCTCACGGCACCGGAATTAGATGATTCGGTTCGTCGCAACAGAGTGGAATTCGCCATTCGCAACCTGATGCGGCCGCTGCCCAATACAGCGCTTTGACCGACAAAAGAAGATACAGCGAAATTATCGACGCGCCCCTTCGACAAATTATATTTGTTATCAAGTCAAGTAGATTTTGATACCTATGCTCCAGTTCAGCCGCTACAGTAAAATTAAGAGTCTGCTAGTGGAGCAACCCTCAATGATTAAAGTACGTTACGTTATTGGCCTAACCCTGTCCCTGAGCATTGCTGCCCATCCGGCATTCAGTAATGACGAGTATGATGATGGCGGTTTTGATGGCAACTATGAACAAGAGCAGAGTTACCAGGACGAAAGCTACCAAGACGAGACTTATGCTGACGACAGTATCCCGCAAGAGACGCTACAAGACAGCAATGCTCTTGAAGCCGAGCCAGAGCCTGATGCCTACAGTCAAGAGCTGATGCAGGATGCGCGCTCCACCTGTCAACAATGGGCGCAGGATTCTGGACTTACCGGTGACGAAAAAACCTATTACCTGGAAGACTGCATCAATAGCCAATCGGGCTTTTGAATAGACTCTCTAACCTAATCTCATAAAATAAAACTAACTATGTAATCAAATATTATTTGCTGTTCATCCAGGCGATTCCTGTTTTTTAATGCCCCCTTCTACCAAGCATTAAGTAGGAGTAACCATGGATAACGCAGCAACAGATTCAGACTGGGATGCTGACTCTTTCGAAGACGATGATAACCTTGATACCGCGGTGGCCGAATCCGTTCCTTTGAGCCGGAAAGAACGCTTGGATATTCGCCGTAAACTGGAAGACAGACTGGAACAAAAACGTCTGCAAAAGTGCATCGACTATTTTGATGAATCCTGGATTGACTAAAAACCATTGAAATCCAGGAAAATCTCAAAGATCGATGGGTTTCAATAGATCAAGTGCTTTGCCAATACTCTCCATGCGCTCGCTGGAGGCTCGAAAAACCCCATACAGAGGCCGCGAATAGGAAGCGACACCGGGTACTCGATAGAGCGGCCTCGGATGGTCCATATGCAGCACACTATGGGGTAAAAATGCAGAAGCAGCAGAGTTTTGCAGACAATCTAATGCGATGGCTCCCATGTTTGTGCGCAATATAGGGTTGGGCAAATCACCAAACCGCTTTGCATGAAACAATTCAAAGGAAATACCCCAATCCACGTAAACATAGCCTGACTGCAATGCACTCTTGGCACTCAACTTATCCGAGGCTGAACTGCTCAACAAAACAAGCTTAACCTGACCCACCTTCTCACAATGAAAGTCCGGTAGATTTGGCGCTTCTAAAAAGAACACAAGATCCAATGTATGATCTAACAGCATTCGAGTTAAAATATCTGAAGGGTGGGAAATGGCTCGAATCGCCACTTGCGGTAACATTTGGAACAAGCGGGAAAATTGTCGGTTAAGCCCAAAACTCCACAAACTGTAGTTTGCTCCGATATTAATTTGCTGCTCCTGCACACTTTTTAACGAGACATCCTGTAACGCACGGGACCAGGATAACAACATAGCCTCGGCATGGGGGACCAGACGCTCTCCCTCCAGTGTTAAACGTATATTATTGCGAGTGCGAATGAACAGGTCTACACCAAGGGTTTGTTCTAACTGACGCACCCTTGCACTGACAGCCGCCGGAGTAAGATATAGGCTATCTGCTGCCTTACCAAAGTGACGGGTCTTATTTACTTCCAAAAATGTCTTGAGTAGGTCAATATCCATTCAATTATGTGGCTCACTCACCATCGACAATGATTTCCAGTAACAGCATTAACTCTGTGTTATAACTACACAGTAGCGGATTCATCACAAAAAACAAAGGCTTATAATAGACTATGGACGAGCAACTGATCGAACTTGAAACCCGAATTGCTTTTCAGGATGAAAGCATTCAACAACTCAGCGACGTTGTTTACCGTCAGCAACAGCAAATAGATTTTTTGGAAAAACAGGTACAAATGTTGCGCGGGCAATTTCAAAATCTGGCGCATTCATTGCCCAGCAAACCGCAGGACGATAGACCACCCCATTATTGAATGAGATCCACATGGGTACAAACCTGATTACGTCCACGCTGTTTCGCAACATTAAGCGCCGCTTCCACCTGGGACAACATGTCTCCCACCGTTAATCGAATGTCTCCCTCATTGCAGATCACACCAAAACTGGCGGTAAAATTAAAGCGCTCCGTATCAGGTACAGACACAGCCGTTGTTTCAAGTTGGAAACGACAGCGCTCGGCAATGATCAGCGCCCCCGCCAGATCCGTACCCGGCAAAATCACCAGGAACTCTTCGCCTCCATAGCGACCTAAGCGATCATTTTGGCGTAAACACTGCTGCAAAGCATCTGCCGCCGCCAATAAGGTAAAGTCACCCGCTTCATGGCCCTTGCTATCATTTATTTGCTTGAAATGATCCAAATCCACCATAAGCAATGACAAAACCGGTCCTTTATTCACACTACGAGCGCGCTCATGATCAAGATAACTAACAATACTGCGTCGATTAAACAGCCCCGTCAGCGGGTCAGTTACACTCAGTAAACGTACTTTTTCTTCGCGACGACGCCAGCGCTTAAGCACCAGGAAAGACATACCAAAAAACAGCAACAATATCGGCAAAGCCAGACTATACATCTGCACCATAACGGCCAATGAAAAGGATGGTGATGAGGGGTGGATACTTAACCAGGGCCCGTAGGACCACCATTGTAACCCTGAACCAACGGCGGTAACCCCTTGACCAACCCACAGTGCCAGCGATGAAAACCAGACTACCCTGCGATTCAAAAGGGTATAAGCGGCCATCGGATAACTTACCAATATCAATCCAGCAAGCAACGACAATGGCCCCACATGGAAAACAACGTAAGTAAGCACCAACACACAATACGTTGCTGACGCTATTTCAAACAGCTGTGAGTCATTATGGAAATGACGTAAAAGGGGAATGACCGAAAGTAAAACCAAAGCTCCCACCGCAAGAAACTGGAAGCTCCAGCGTACGGAAGTTAACGCCCCATCATCTTCCAATCCCCATTCAGCCCCCCCACAGCAAGTGGCGTAATCCACTAACAGAAGATAGTAAAGACACAAGACAAGGCATACCAATGAGACCAACATGGATTTGCTGGCTGAGGTCCAGAGCACAGGGCTTTTCAGCCTAAGCTTCAACTTTTTGTGCCAAATAGTTCGTAATCCCATGATATTAATAGTGACTGCCACTAACCGGAGAGTTCATTATCAATTTAGCGCTTAAAGCTTAAAAAGGGTATTTAACCATTAAATGCCTGAGGAAGGCTCAGAAAATATGACTTCGTTCATAGTTCAACCGCTACTATTTCACTTTATTCCCTGGGTAGATTGAACTAACCTCTGTGCTGATGCTCTATGGATTTGGAGCTAGTAATTTGTCCGTCACATGAGTGAGATATGTTTTTTTATTTGAATTGCACTAAGGAATCGACCATGCCTCGCGGCGTTACGTTGAAAAACTGTAGACTATTGTTTTTATTGCTTTTTGCTTCAATCGTTAGCGGTTGTGGGGGTGATAAAGAGCTGATCGTGGAAGACGTCGTTGATGCGGAGAGCATCGTAGTGACAAACGCGGGTAGAGTCTTTGTCTCTGGCAGCACAAATATTTATGAGGTGATTAAAAAACAAGATGGCAGCTACCTCAAATTAAAACTATTTGACCGCGCACAACGCTGTGAGGTGGGCGGCATCAGCCTGATTCAAAATGGCGACTATCTATACGCTCACTGCACCACTAGCCATACCAAGGTGAAGAGCAGTGAATCGCTATTACTGGCGGCTAAAATAGTCGAGCCACAACCCACCGAATATGACGTTGATCGCAACGCCCTGCATCCCAGCATGGAGGTAGAAGTGGTCACAACGCTTAAAAATCTATTGCTGCCTGCAGGAATGGCGGTTGATGGTTCCGGCAACCTATATCTTGCAGACACTGGAAAAAACGCAATTTTTCAAATTACTTTTGCAACACCTACCATTGTGTCCAGCATTGAAAAATGGAATCAAACTCCAATTCATTCTGTGAGCGGCTTGGAGTGGATTAACAACAACCTCTACTACACTGCCATGAAAGAAGGATCACTAATTGCCACCTTAGGCTATGTAACACGCAACCCTGACGGGAGCGCGGGACAGTCGTCCACAGTGTATGAGCGAGCTTATACGGTATTTGATGATATAACACCTTTCCAGCAAGGTATCGTTATCACCGATTACCTTAAAGGCAGTCTGATTTACTGGAAAGACGGCAAGGTGGCAGCTGAAACGGCCCGCGACAGCTTCCTGGCACCGTCAGCTGTGGCTATCGGGCGCTCACCATTGTTTAGCGAGAGTGATTTGCTGGTGACTGAGAAAGGTGTTTTGTTAGACGATAACCCCTCAGTGGGGAATCGTCTATCCCGCGCTACGGCGACTTTTTAATTAATTGTTAAACAGGCGGCAAACCTTTGCTGTCTCTGCACGCAACCCATAAAAAATGCTGGCAAATAAAGCCAGCATTTTTTATGGGTAAGAAAGTAAAAAAACTTGCGTATCAACTCACTTCTAACTGCAACAAGTAGACTTAGAGGCATTAGCGAGTAAATCTGAAAGATCGCTATCGTCTTCCGCCATTTTCTTTTCAAGATCTGACAAGGTTTCATTGATTTGATCGGCATCAACTGTAAGGCGTAATTTAGCCAAGGTATCTTTAAATAGGTTGGTGTTTTCGCCTTCAAGAGCAACACAGGCCACCAATTGTGCAATCAAATTTTCGCGTTCAGAAAGACCTTCTAGATTAAATACAGTATCCATTTATATTCTCCTGTTTACAGATTGTTAAGGTATGCCTGGTATCCATAACCAATCAGTATGGAAGATACTAAAGCAATACCTAAGTAGGTTAAAAACACATTGAATCGCACCAGCGGGAACACTGCCATCGTCGCTGGTATACTAGTCACTGAGCCGCCAACTAAGAAAGCCATCGCGGCGGCTTGCCCCATTCCCATGGACATCAAACCTTGGATTAAAGGCACGGCGGCCACACCATTAACATAGGCAGGAATACCCGCCAGAACTGCGAAAGGTATAGCCCAGGTACTACTGCTACCAACCCATTGCCCCACTTGTTCTGCTGGAACATAGGCAATCATCAAACTTTCTAAAATAAACGCAAACACCATCCATTTACCCAATCGCCAGGTAATATCTTTCATTTCATCCCAGAACATAGCCACTCGCTCTGGCTCTTTCCAGAATTTCCACACTGGTTTTTTTGCTTCTCCCAGATTCATTTTTTTAGTTTGATGATGTTTAAGCGGTGATTTGAAAGCGCCAAATTTTTCGAACAACAATACGGAAAAGCCCGCAAACAACCCCATCAAACCAGCGGCCACTAATTTTGCTGTAGCAAACCCGGTGCCTAACAAAGCCGCCGTATAGACATACATATCAGGACTGATAATTGGCGAGGATATCCAAAATGCCATTACTGCAGATAAAGGCATACCGGCTCTCAACAAAACCGAAATCATGGCAATTACAGTACAGGAACAAAGAGGTGACCAAGAGCCAAAAACCGCCGCCGCAAAAATCATAGCAATGGGGCGCCCTCGAAAAACCTGGGTAATAATCACTTCTGCACTGCTGGCTTTCATAAAACCCGCTAGAGCAAAGGCAAACACCAGAAAAGGCAATAAAAGGCCGATGGTTTGGCCGGTAAAAAGTAAAGTTTCAATGAGCTGATCGAGCGATAGAAAACCAACCACAGCTAAAGTTACTGCTATTAATTGCAGAGCAGTATCATTGAATACAGTTTTCCAGATACCACTGGCTGAAGGTTCTAGTGCTATATTGCCTTGCGCCATCTAAACGACCTCCAGCTCTTTGGATTGCAATGAATCCAGCTTGTTGCCAGTATTGAAATCGCCATATTTTTCCATCTGAGTTAAAGTAAACTGTATGTCGCTAGGCTGTAAGTCGCCTACAGTACAGAGTCGGAAATAATTAACTCCAGGTAGCTTTCCTGGATAGATAACAATGCCCACACGCCTTAACGTTTCACTAAATTCGTCAAAATTAAAAGAAGAATTTTCGGGAGGTAAAACTGACAGTAATAACTGGCTTTGAATTGACTTGGGCAACAGAAATTGATAACCCAATTGACTCAAGCGCTGACAGAGGGTTTCCCAATTCTGACTATAGCGAAGCAGTCGAGTGACTCTAGTCTCGCTTTCAAATTCATACAATGCTTGATCCAAAGCCTCTAAAAGTTGCACCGGTAATGTAAATCGACCTTGGCCATTTTTCGCCACTGCTTTATATTCTGATACTACATCCAGGTAGAAATTGTTCGCCGGATATCGGTCTAACTCGTCCAACAAATCATTACTCATTATCACGAAGGCTACACCCGCCATTCCTTGCAGGTTTTTATTTGCGCTGGAGGCTAAAATATCGCACTGCCAATGCTGAATATCTGTTTCGATAGCCGCAAAGGAGCTCATAGCATCCACCAGCAAACGAATACCATGAGGTTTTGCTAGAGCTGCAATTTCAGAAATATTATTCAACAAGCCAGTAGTGGTCTCATGATGCACTACCGCAATGTGGCTAAATTGATTGCCTTTTTCTGCCAAGAACTGAGCCAGCCCAGAGTAATCCAGCGCCTCTGTGGGCGAAGACATCCACACCTCATGGCTAATACCATAGACCGAGGCAATTTCTCGCATTCGATAGCCATAGGCACCGTTGTCAATAATAAGGAACTTGCCGGGCTTGCGTGCAGCAGCTAACAACATCGCTTCCACAGCACCCGTACCAGAGCTGCTTAATAAAACCGTAGAATAGCGCTCAGGATCAGCCGCAATCTGGGTGATGCGACGTCTTAATTGCTGCATTTTTTCGACAAAATATTGATCCCTTGGACTCATATCTTCGGTGATCAAGGCTCGTTTAACGCTGTCCGTTGTTGTCGCTGGCCCGGGTGTAAACAATAGCTTACGAGTGGGCATATTGAGTGTCGTCATTGGTGACCTCCCCTGCTGACGTTTCCTGTGACTGATTCAATGTCGCTATGTTTGCCCTAAACTGCTGTAAAATTTCTTCTGGTGACTCAGTGGGCCTGATTAAATCCGAGGCATGACCGGCTGAAATGTTGAAACGGATAAAACAACTGCCGGGATTCGCAGACCAATCCGCCATCTTATCTGCAAGGGTCACTAAAGAGTCCGTGTGAAAGGCTGTTTGATACCCGCAGGCAGCGGCAATAGAGGTGAAATCGATGGCGTCGGAAACGGTTTGTTGGTTACCGGTAGATTCGTGAACACCATTATCCAGCAACAGGTGCAGTAGATTAGGGGCTCCATAAGCCGCCAAGGTTGCCATATTTCCCATCCGCATTAGCAAAGCGCCATCACCATCAATGGCAACGACTTTCAGGTCTGGGCGCACCAGCGCTAATCCTAGAGCCAAAGGACTAATACACCCCATAGACCCCACCATGTACAACTGATTTGGCTTGTGTCCAACCTGATAGAGCTCGCGACCGGTAACGCCCGTTGTGGCCAGTAATACTGTATCCCTATCAGCCTGCCTGGCGACTTGCTCCAAGACGGTTGCACGAGCTGGAATTGGTGCACCTAACTGTGAACCCAGAGATTTATTCTCGCCCTTTGGCAAGGCTTTAGCATCTAATGAGAACGCCTCAAAAGTGCCTTTTCTCACCACAAAGAAAAAGCATTTTCCTGCTTCTATACATTGGTTGGCATGACGAATTTGGTCCTCGCATTCAGTTTGATCCCCTGACAGGTACTGCCATTCAACTCTCATCGTAGTCAACAAATCGCCGGTAATCTGTCCCATGAGCTCATGCTGTGGCTCATCGGCAACACCCACTTCTCCGCGCAGGCTAACAAAACCCAAAACAGGAATTTTAAACGGATAATTGAGCGAGGTGAGTGGTGATACCGCATTACCCAAACCTGAATTTTGCATCATCACTACCGCTTTGCGACCACCAATCCAAGCCCCAGCACAGTGGGCGACGGCATCCCCTTCATTTACGGCGGCCAAGTAATTCTGCCGTGACATTCCGTAATTAATCAGTGGCTTTAATAAAGAACAGGGTACCCCGCTATAAAAATCAAAGTTGTACTCAGCTAATTTATCCCCAAACCATTCTGTATTTAACACCTCACCACTCCTCTACTAATTCTGTTGTGCTATAAATGCTGCCTGCCGTGACTCACCATTCGGCAACAACCAGATGGGTGCACCAAAATGAGATAACTGCCAGTAACTTTCACTAATGACAAAACTGAGATCACGCCCACTACTAAGGGCGACACGGGTGCCTGGTACTGGATTTAACCGGTTCATCACTTTACCCAAACGGCGTTTTATATGATGGGCAATGTCCCAGTCTTCTACCTCATCTAACTGGGTGGTGACCCAGCAATGCCAGTCATCAACTATAGATTCAGCGTTGCTTTCGAAATACACTCCGATGTAATAGGCCGATTCAATATCATTGAGCGCCAATAATTTCATTAATGCGGTGTTGATATCTAAGCAATCACCACGTAAGTGATTACAGCTGAGTGCGCCTCTGTTTAATTCATCATCATGATGTATATAGTCAAACTCATTGGCCAAATAGTCTATAATGTTACGTAGTATCAAGTGTTGATCGCAGTTGGTCGCGCCGCTGAATATTCTTTTATTACAGGCAATCACATCTTCACTTAATTCGAGACTACCTAAAGCACATTTTCTAAAATGGTGTTGATTCAAAGTCCCGCCAACAATATCCACTTGGTATTCGGCTACCAATTTGTTAGCGAAATTGGTCCCATCAACGCTCAAGACGAATGCCTGTTGAATCGAATTCTGATCCATCACCAGCATCGTTTCATTCTGGTCCAACGGTAAACGCATTGAACGCAACGATTGAAAATGCGTTTCTGGTGGTACCGGCACTATCAGTGCCAGTGCTCTTTCAGGAGCCGCTTCAGTCAAAGATATTTGAAAGCTAGTCATAGCTGTTAGCTCAAATAGTGAGAGTAAATCGCTTTAAGTGCGGTCGCGTCTTCAAGCAGAGATTCATCACCGCGAATCATTTTCAGCTCTTCCACTTCACCTGGGGTGAAGTCAAATCCATAATTGCCGAGAAGCTCTGGTAGTTGCTCAGCATCGCCCTCGATAATCATCCCACGCTCGGGATCACCTAGCGCCATCAAATGGGCAATCAAAGTGGCAGCAACATCATTATCACGAGTAACAACTGGGCCAATCTGATCATATTTAGGCAGGCTGCGGCGCATAGCAAAACCCACAATATGGGTTCCATCCATAACGACGGCTGAAGTGAAGCCGTGACGCAAAGCATGCTGAAGAATTGAACGGCGTTCGCTTTTATAGATATCAAAAAGAAATTCGGCAACAGCTGCAAGATTGTCTTCCGTGAGGCTGCACACAGAAAACGCGGCTGCTGGTAGCGACTCGACAGCACCGGGCTGATGGAGAATCTGACGTTTAATCTTACCGATAATTTGATAGCCCATACCATCTTTATAGAGTTCTGCCACCCATCGAGCGGCATAAATGACCTCTAACTTGGACATTGCTTTAAGCATGTCAGCATACTTTAGCACTTCATTATGAAACTTAACTTTGTCTCTATACTGCTCAGAGATCAAACTAGAGTTGGGATAACACACTCCATTTTCCAACAAAAGCGCAAAGGTCACTCCAATCATTTTGTCATCAAGCACAAACTTGTAGCAGATCTTCGGACTCATTCGATACATGTAGTCAAGATCTTCCATGGTAAAATCGACCCAACCTTCTGCATAGAATATTTTTAGTACCGAGCGAAGCTCACGCCGCTTTAGGGGTTCAAGCTTGGCGCTTTGTTTACGGGGCAGCTCCTTTACCTTTACATAGACTTTTGCTAACAAACTAGACATAAAACACCCTAAAAACGATAGTGAGTAGAGAAATAAAGGCTATTGTTCTTTTCGAAGAAACCATAATCTTCAATATCATTTTTTCCTTTGAAAACTAATGCACCAACACTAAGAGACCACTGCATGGTTTTTTGCCACTGAACCGCTAATTTTGTAAATCCACCATCTTTGTCATCATCAAACAAAGTGGTCCATTCAACTTTAACTTCGGGGTCATAAAATGTTTTTGCAATTTGTGCTGTGGCTAGCTTAAGCTCTCTCGGTAAAATCAGCATCGCTTCTTGCTCGCTTAGCCAAACATCTTGATATTGAACATTGAAATACCAATCTGTTTCCGTAGTGTAATCCATTGATAAAATTGCCGCTGTCGCATCCACTTCCTGCAATCCATCCTCGTCCAAAGCATACTGTGGACTGGTTGGCTTCAAATAGAGTACGACGTCATTGTATTGCGCTATTTCGGTACGAAATACAAAGCCATCCCAGGCATACGCTGCATCAACCCCATAGGACAAGCTTTGAAATTCTCGTGTATTAAGCTGTACCACTGCCGGTGCTACAAATATACGTTCTGTTCGCGTTAAATGGTCCGACCCATAATAAACTGCTGCACCGTAATCAATCTCGCCTACTCGACTGGTAAACCGGGCCGCCCATTCATTATCAGGTTCGCTCCGGGCATCCTGCTGAACCACAAAACCCATATCGGTAAACAGATTTTTCTGATAATCAGGCTTTTGATACTCACAGGTTCTATCACACCAAATTGAATCTTCTTCTGGTAGTAAATCCTGCTCGGCTTTGGGGAAGTAGAACAGTGATAAACGAGAATCCCCCCAAACGAACTGACTACCTATGGAAAAGCGGGTCATGCTGCGCTCATCTCTATCCTCCAGATAATACCAGCGTCGGTCTTCTGCAAAGGCAAAATCCAAGGGATTAATTTCATCAGCTCTACCCCAAACCTGTTGTTGCCATCCCACAAATAAACTGGCGAATTCCACGGCTTGCCAGGTTAATAGAAGATTCCTAATCTCTGCATCAGGCGAACTTGTGGTAGCCTCTGAGTTTGCCTCGAATTCCATTCTCAAGGTAACGTTTTCTACAAATGATCCAACCACTTCAACCTGAGCTCGACCCAGCACATCCGAGCGGCCATTTTCTCTACCATCAACACGAAACTTAAGTTCTCCTGTGCTGTACCAATCCGCGCTAACCTGAGTTGTCCCTAAAAGCATTACCAATAAAACCAGTTTTCTCATGCCATTAGATCTCTTTTGAGGTCAGCGCTTTAAATGAGAACTGGTCAGACTTCAAACCTACGTTGTAATCAATATTATTTATTTTCATCACCGTTGAAGATCCTCGTGTTTTATCAGCAACGGTAAACTGGGTAATCGTCCAAATATTTTCTACCTGCTTAGATTCATTCGCCTGCAAAGTTTTGATCAATTTATTGTCTTTGTAGTATTCAACTTTTAACTCCAAATATCGCTCAGTATCCACCCATGAAATAGTGTATTCGTAGGGGTAATCTGCTTTTTTAGCGATTGATTTGACCACTTCAACAGACTGGCCATTGAGGCTTTCTCTGCCAATATACTCGTAAGAAAAATCGGCCGTGTTCTTGGCTTCTATATCCACATAGTAAATATCAGTGCCAAATAGAGGTTTACCTTTCTCAGAACCTGATATTTTTCTGGGTTCCCGTTTTGCGGCCTGAGATAGATACAACCACTGTAATGTCTCTCCCTGATCTTCACCATGGACCATCACCCCACTGCCGCGCATAAAATTCGGCTTTGCATACTTCAACAGTGTTTTATTGCCTTTATCTTCTTCCTTGTTAAGAATCACTAATTCATAGTCTTTTTTTGCTCCGCTTTTAGACTGGTAGCCAAGACTAACCTCACTAATAGCATCATCTCCTACGTAGCGATTGATTACTTTGTCCATTATGTCTTGTGGATTTGCACCATAAGTAATGGTAGGTAAGGCGATCAAGATAAAAGATGCCAGATACAGTTTCATGATTACGCTCCCATTCATAATTACGCGCCTTGTACATGTTGTTCTACGGAGACGTCTGGTTTGGAATCAACTTCACGAATCGAATAACCACGCAGAAAAAAGCCGGGTTTTACAATAATCACTACAGCTCCCAGCATTACTAAGGCACCCAGGGTGGCAAACAAAATAGTGATAATGTTTAGAATGCCAAAATAAACAATAGGCGTGAAAGAGGATGCCATCAGTATTAAATAGCCGCCCATCAATGCTACTGAAGTATAGATAATGGCTCGACCACTACTTAAAAGTGTTTCACGATAGCTAATATCAAAATTGCCGTTGGCTCTAATACGATTGCGATAAGTCAGCATAAAGTGAATGGTGTCATCTATTCCAATGCCAATGGCCATTGCAGACACCAGGGCGGTGGCAATATTCAGCGGTATACTAAAGAGACCCATGAATCCAAAACTCATGGTTATGGCCAGAGCAACGGGAATCAGACTAATCAATCCACCAATAATGGATCGAAACACTATTGTTGTTACCGCAAGCACACAACCAAGCGCCAGTATAAGTGACAGAATCTGTCCTTCGATTATGCTTTCATTAATATCCGAAACTACCATGATATCACCATAAGGCTTGGCGGTTACCCCTGCGGGTAAATGCTCCATTAGCCAAGCTGTAGCAGCATCAATTATTTTCTTTTGATTTTGTAAACTTTCTTCTTTGTAACTTCCATCGGGATATTCAATTAAGGCGAAACGGCCACTGAAGTTTAAATAGCGAAAATCAGAGTCCACTACCGTACGCAGGCTTTCATCGATATCGGCGCTCCAACCAAAAATTTCTATATATTGAGCAACTTCTCCCAAGGTTTCAGGAATGCGGTGATAAGTGCTACTGCCGTTATAGGCGCTGCTCATTTGTTTAACATAGTCAGCCAGTGACATAGAGACTTTAATATTCTTGCTGTGCTTTGTTTCTAACCAGTCTTTAAAATCAGCTAAGGTGTGTAGAACGGCTGGACTCTTGGCACCATCGGCAACGCCCGTGTCAATTACGAAATTAAAACCTACAACACCGCCAAAAGATTGAGATATTTCCCGCGATGATTTAACTAAGCTGGAATCATCTTTAAAGAAACTTAGCCCGGATGATTCGACTTTCACCTGGCTAACGAAGTAAATCGAGGCTCCAATTAACGCCACAGAAAAAATTAGAACTGTCCATCGTAACTTAATAACTAAACGAGCAAAGCCTGCCAGCAGATAATCCATGCCACGATTAAACCAGCCTTCAGCGCGCCCCTGGCTTATTGTTGTTACCGGCTTGAGCAGACTCAATATAGCGGGCTGCAAGGTTAAGTTAGCAATCAATAGCACCAAAACTGAAAACGCCAGGGTCACCGCAAATTCTCGAATAGCGATAATCGGGTTGAATATATTGGAAAGAAATCCTAAAAATGTCGTCACCGAAGCCAGCACCAGAATGGGCGTTATATGAATTCCTGCGGCTTTTAAAATCGCTAATTTATCTTGCTTCTCGGTGGCACTAATTTCTCGATAATATTGGTTGAGAAAATGAATTGAATAAGAAGACCCTACGGCAATAATTAACATGGGAACCAGATTGGTGATCATGGTAATTTTGATACCATTAATACTCATAAAGCCCAAGCTAGCCACTATGGCTAGCAAGATTGGCGCAAAAGGAACCAGCACTCCACGCCCAGTACGAAAAGAAAAGAAAAGTAACGCGGCTAACGCCGCTAGAAAAATTGGCATTAGTACTGCCATATCACGATCCATATAGCGTTTAATTTCGTGCTGTATCACTGGTAACCCGGCTATGGGCCATTGATTTTGCAGGTCAGCTTGAGCGAGAACACTTTCTACCAGTTCTGTCGCTTGCTGATCGGTTGTGCCACGAACAAACTCCACGATTAAAGCAAAGCCATTGGCGTCAAGACTGGTAAGGTTACCTTTATAAACCGGATCAGTACTTAAATGAGATTTAATAGACTCTATATCGAACTCACCTGATGCGGCATTTTCAACAATATCGCCCACTTCAAAAACGCCGTCACCACCCTTGAGGTATTGTTTGGAAAAGATCGAGTGGACTTCTTTAACAGACTCGGATTGAGATAGGGTTTCACTGACGTCATAAGCACGCTTTAGAATGGGTTTAGTGAAGGCATCCGCTTCTGCAACGCTGATAATTATGAAGTTACCGGCACCAAAAATTTCTTCCATTTGATTGCGCAAGGTAACATGAGGATTGTGCTCTGGAACCAACGCTTCGGTTCGGCCATCTATTTCAAGGTTTAACAGTTGACTGGCAAAACCAGCAAACACAAGTATTGATGCAATGATAACCAAAAGTGGTTTACGTAATGAAAAATCTACCAGCCAGTTGAACATTCATTCCTCCTGAATACCTGTTCAGGCTGGCTAATAAAGTATTCTGTGCTTACTCCTCTTTGAGGACTTCAGGGCAGCAGATTTCAAAATACTGCCGCATTGCACTAGTAATACCTTCCAAACGGTGCATTATCGCCAGCCCGTCTATTTCGTAATAAATATGTCTGCCACGCTTCTCAGCTTTGAGAAGACCCACTTCACTCATCGCACTCAAGTGGCGTGAGACTACCGAACGGTCTTGCGGCAAGTGTTCAGTAATCCCGGCGATGTCTAGTTGTCCGTACTGCGCCAGAACTTTAAGAATTTCGATTCGGACTGGTTCGCTTAATACCTTAAAAAACTTCGAATCAAAAATATGTTGTAGTTCCACGATCTAACCCTCTCACCAACTGATTATATATGCACACAAATGCACATTCCAATATATATTTATACAATATTAGCATTCAGTAGTGAGCTGTGGGCGATTAGTTTTTAGCCTAGCTCTACATCAGTCTCTTTTTCGCATTCTACTTGTACTGACTCTTGCTCTTCCTTAAGCGGCGATTCCCGCCAAATTTTCAGCAGTTTAATACCAAAGTAATCCACCAACGCCAATACATTTGAGTAGTCGAACAGAAGGGTTGCGGACAATTGAAAGCCCATTTTTTGCTGTACCATTGAGCGCATATTCAGCGCTCTTACGGAGTTTACACCTAAGTCAAATAGGTCAACATCTAAAGGAATTTCCTCTTCATCCATATCAAGCACCTTGGCCAAGGTGCCTCTTGTCATACCCACCAGCGTTAACCACTGGTTTTCTACATCCATGGCTTCAAGCTCTTCGAGAAAAGCCTGTTGTTGTTTTTTGAGGTCTGATGGGCTCAAGTTGGATTCCTGATTTTGCTCATCCATCGGCTCTTGCTCCAATGCGCGCTCCCCACCACCGAGAGAGAAAACCCGAGAATGTTCAAACCAGTAAGATTGCTTATGGAAGGGATACAAAGGCAATCTCTGACCACCGGTTAGCTTGCCTAGATCCAATCCCTCCTTATCCAATCCACTTAGGTCCACATCAAAACCAAAACAGTACAAGCGGCCTAAAGCGGCCAAATACGCTTGTTGATCGTCTACTCCTTTATCCAGACTGGAGCTCAAAAACTGCAGATCTGACTCGGTAACGGAATGCCGAACAAAGCTTGTCAACGCAGCGCAAGGGCTTAATTCAAACCATCCTCTAATTTTCAGGGAGAGCGCCGTTTGAATAGCTGCATCAAATTTTATTGGTGCCAGAAGTTGTTCAATCCAATAATCACCTGAGGTAAAGCGATCAGACTCTAGCTTCCCTGTGATACTAGAAACAAAGGGGATTTTAGGTTTTTTGAATTCCACTGCGTGAACAGCCGGGAGAAAATGTTCCACCATGGGTTTCATCATGGATGTATGCATTGCGTAGTTGGTAGCCAAGCGTTGATAGCAAATGTTTCTATTTTCAACTTTTGCCATCAACATATTTAGACCTGATTCAGGCCCTGCCACTACCCACGAATGACTTGTATTATGCGCTGCTATTGAGAATTCTGGCACTTCCGCTATTACACTTTGGATGGTGACCTCATCACACATCAACTCTAGCATTACGCCAGGTTCACAGTGTTCTGCAATGGCGCTAACGCGCGCCCAAATTAAATGAATGGCTTCCTCAAAAGTCATAATCCCGGCCACTGTCGCTGCCGTATACTCACCGCAAGAGTAGCCCATTACCAAATCAGGTTTTAAACCTAACTGCTGCCACATCTTTGTTAAAGAATACTCGATGGAGAACACTGCAGGTTGAGAGTAGCAAGCATCGCCCAGCAATGCCTGACTATCACCCCACAATAAAGCGAATAATGAAACCGGCATCAAACCATCTAAAATCGCTGCACACTCATTCAATGCCGCGTTGAATACAGCATTTTCTTTATAAAGTCTTTCTGCCATACCCTGATACTGCGAGTTTTGTCCCGCAAACAACCATACCGTTTTAGGCGCTCGACCTAGTTGGCTGTTAATCACCCTATCTATGATTTCGTTGTCTTTCACCACCCAGGCTTGCCGGTATTTTAAATGGGCTCTTTGCTTACGACAGGCTTGCGCCAATGTAGGTACACAAGTCGCACCAGTTAGCAGGTTTTGATAGCTGGTCGCCAATAGCGCTAACGATTCAGGGTGCTGAGCGGAGAAGCACACTAATTCCAAGCCCTCCGCTGCCACTGATTTTTTCTCTGAGGATTCCACTAGTACGTCAGGCGCTTTACCCACAATTACGTGGGCATTGGTACCTCCAAATCCAAAGGCACTAACCCCACCGAATGGCTCATCTTCTGGCCATGGTAAATTGCTTAGTGGAAATTTGATCAGCCGTTCGTCCAATTGGATGTGAGGATTTAAGGTATTGAACAAATTCAATTTAGGAATAGTACTGTGAAAGCGAGCTAGCGCAAGCTTAATAAGCCCAGCTATTCCAGCTGCCGATTCCGTATGGCCAAAATTCGTTTTTATTGAACTTACATTCAATGGATTGGTTCTGGTATTGGTCCCGTAGACGGCCGTCAACGCAGTGATTTCTATTGGGTCACCTAAAGGTGTACCTGTACCATGTGCCTCCACAAAGCCCACCCGCGAGGGAGCAACTTGTGCCTGTGCCAGCGCTGCTTTAATCACCATCTGTTGGCTCAAGCTATTGGGTGCCATTAACCCTTGCGAGCGGCCATCCTGATTTACCGCACTACCTTTGATCACAGCATAAATTCTATCTTTATCTTTGCGAGCATCGCTAAGGCGTTTTAAGACCACCATGCCACAGCCTTCCCCCCGCAAAAAACCATCACTCTCTGCGTCAAAGGATCTACAACCACGATCCGCTGACAACATTTGTGCCTTAGACTCAGCGATCATGGTTGTGGGTGAAAGAATCGCATTGACACCACCGGCCAAAGCAAAATCGCATTGCTTATTTCGGAGTGCTTCACAGGCGAGATGAACGCTCACTAAAGAAGAGGAACATGCCGTATCCAATGCTAAACTGGGGCCTTGCAGTCCAAAAAAGTAAGAGACCCGACCCGCAGAAACTGCCATGGAATTACCCACTGCGGTATAGCCTGTAAGCAAGTCCACCTGACCTCTCATATGTTGCAACTGTTCATAGTCGTGGTTCATTAATCCCACATAAACACCACCTAGCTTGCCTTTAACTCCAGTAGGCGCCATACCAGCATCTTCCAAGGCATGCCAGCAGCATTGCAGCAACCAGCGCTGCTGGGGATCCATTAATTTGGCCTCTTCCGGACTTATACCGAATAACTCTGCATCGAAACTGTCGGCGGTTGCAAGTAGCGCCATTTTAGTGACAGGACTGCGCCCGGAATCATTGGGGTTCTTACTGTAAAATTCGCTATTCCTCCAACGCTGATCATTCAAATCAACCGCTGTGTCTCGGCCTTCCTTCACCAATTCCCAAAAACTTTCAGTAGTGTTAACTTCACCAGGAAAATCACAACCTATACCAACGATAGCAATAGGTTCCGGTAAACTGGCCTTTTTCAATTGCGCGGCAGCCAGTATCAATTGATTACGATCCATTGTTTTTAACTGTTCTATAAACGCTTCCATGATTACTCCTGAATTAGTCCAGATAAAAGTTCATCTAAGTTCTGGTCACTAAGCTCTGCCGGCACTGCAATCAGTTCTGGTACTGTTTCTTCGGTGTCAATTTGCGCTGGCAATAATTGTTCTATTATGTATCCAGAGATGGCATCAATGGTGGGATAGTCAAAAAGCAAAGTCGCCGGTAAGCTTAAGCCGCTCAAGTTGTTTAACCTATTTCTTAAGTCCACGGCTATTAAAGAATCCATGCCCAAAGACTGTAATGGTTCATCGGCTCTTATATAACTTTCGTCACCTAACTCCATGGCTTGCCGTACTTGTTCTAACAGCGTACTGACTACAAAGCTGTGCCGCTCTTTAACCTCAAGTAGCGTTAACTCATCCAGCAAATTTCGCAATTCATCGCGGGGCTTCTCAGGCTCAGTTAAGCAAGCGAATTGTGCCTTTCCTCCACCGGGAAACTGTTTAAAACGAGACCAGTCAATAGCCGCCACAATGGCATTCGAACTTTGGGTTCGCAACAGTCTGTCCATTGCCGCCAACGCGGCTTTTGAAGACATATCATAAAGACCTGCTTTTGTTCTCAGCTTCCTTTGCGCAGCAACACCTTTCACCATCCGGGTTTCTTTCCACGCTCCCCAGTTAATACTTAATGCAGAGACACCCGGTTGATCCAGCATCTGTGCAGCCTGATCTAAAAATGCGTTAGCTGCAGCATAATGGGCTTGCCCATATGACCCTGTAACCGAAGCTAGAGAGGAAAAGAGAACCCAACGATTAATCTTAAACAGATCCGGAAATTCTACCGAAACGTTGATCAGATTTAACAGTCCTACAATTTTTGGTGCAGCAATAAAGTTAAAATCAGCCCAGGTATTTTCAGCAAATGGAGCATCACGATTCACACCCGCAATATGATAAATGGCTTGAATGGGTGGAATATCAGAGCGGTCCAGCAATGCCTGTTTCAAATGGCTGGCATCACTTATATCTGCTTTCACCCAAATCACTTTACCTTGGGCAACTAAATCAGATAATTCTGCAATACAGTCTTGCCGACTCACCGCAACAATGCGTTGATGGGCGCTTTTCAATAAAAAGGGAATCGTTTGTCTGGCTATATCGCCACTGGCACCGGTTATCAACGCTACCGGAGCTTCTTTGTAATGAAGCGGCTTGGCTTGCTCTGCTTGCCAACGAGGTACTTGACAGAGGCCTTGGTGTAACCAAATCTCTGGTTCTGCATTCTGGCATAACACCTGCTGTTGAATTTTTGACAAGGTTAGCTCATTAAGTTGAGTATCGACCATGCTTACCAAATTGGTGCCCGTCTCATTGTTAAAGGCTCGCACCCACCCCGCAATCAGACCATTAACAACCACACCATTACCCACTGAGCCAAGCCTAGCATTGAGCAAGCCTGGTCCGATCAGTACTTTCGGTTTGGCATTGCCTCCTCGACCATGCCAATATTGGAGCAAATTCCATAGGGGTTGTGCTTGATTTGGTTCTGTTAAGTCGCCGATAACTACCAGTTCCCGATCGAAATTATCTCCTTCAAGTTGTATTTCAAAATCGGTTTCACTCATGGCATTCATGGCTATGATTTTCTCCAGCCTGATTGGGCCACCTTGCCCTGCCAATGCTTGAGTCCAAGCAGCGGGAACCTCAGCTGACAACGAGTATATTCGCCAATTTTCTTGCACCGTTACCCCAGGTTGAGCATCTTTTTGCTGCCAGGTCTTACTGTAGGATTCAACCGCAGGGATGGATTCAGCTTGTAAAATCTTTTTGCTAATCTTTCTAAATTTTAACCTTGCTATTGTTAACAGTGGCTCGCCCATTTCATTCCACACACACAATGAGTAGGACAAGTACTTATCGCCAAGGACGCCATCGATATGCTCGATAGTTACAGTGCCGCTACAATCCATGGCCAGCCCATTAAATTCAACCTTGTCGATGCTCACGGGCAAATAGAGAAACTCATACTGACTAATGTCGGCAATATCACCATGTAGCACTGAAGCCATATGCAAAAAGCTGTCAATCATCCCTGGTGGAATTTGGAATCGAGATTGTGCCAAATCAAATTCTGCGGGCCTACTCCATTGCGCTTGGGCATGCCATTTCGATCCTTCGGCCAACAAATTAATAGTTGTCAGCCAACGGAACGACGGTCCATATTCATAACCTGCATCCCACAACGCGCTATAAAGGTCCTGCCCCGTTATGGTTGCGGATATTTTTGTCGATGGCATACTCTTAGGCCATCGAGTCAAATCATCTTGATCCGCTACGCTTAGTTCAGCCGTCGCCAATTGCTGCGCAGGCTCGGAACCCGTAACACTATAAGCTATTAGTTGTTGGTCACCGGTAATCAGTTGATACTGCACAGTGGCCGCTGTGTTGGTTTCAGTATCAACCTCTGGCTCAGACTCTGATATAGTGCCTAAAGTTAACGCCATTCCCACTTTTAATTGACTCAGTGAAATCAGCGGGCTCGACAACTCTCGATAAACCACTTCGATGAATGCAGCCACATGATTAGCCGCTGCCAGCACATCACTACCCAGCACACGATGGGCACTGAGATCATAGGGTTGCAATCCCTGATACTTTTGCTCATACAAGACCGTCTGTGGCGCGACAAATTGACGTTGGCCTAACACATCGAACAGTGCTTCCATGCTTTGCTCTGACTGCCCACGCAACCAGTACCGAACACCACGAAACGGATACCTGGGCAATCCATCTAACTGTGGCGCTCGTTGGCCATCCAATTCAGCCCAATTAAAATTCTGGCCAGAGCAATAGAGTTTAGCCACGGTTTCCAGCAGGGTTACCATGTCTTCTTGTTTTGGTTTTAGTGAGCAAAGCCACTGGGCTTCAGCATCGGGAACCATATTTATGGCCATGCCAATCAGGGTTCGACCCGGCCCAATTTCCAACCAGTTGGTAACACCTTGCGCCTGACAATGCTCTATGGCGGCCTGAAACTGAACCGGCTGCATCACATGGTCAACCCAATATTCTGCGCTAGCGATTTCTGGCCCTGCAACTTTACCGCTGATATTAGATATTAGGGGTATTACCGGTAAATGGTATTGAATGGTAGCGGCAACCTGACGAAACTCCATCAGCATATTTTTCATCAGCGGTGAGTGGAACGCGTGACTCACGGCTAACGGCTTAGCAACGATTTTGTCATTTTTTAGTTCTCGCACAAAGTGTTCAACCTGCTCACTTGTTCCCGCAATGACCTGCGCTGTAGGCGCGTTGTAGGCCGCAATTACTAAGTCTGGAAAAGTTTCTAAACGCTGGCGTAGCGAATCTACCGGCAGTGCCACGAAAGCCATCGCGCCTTTTTCACAGTGCTCTACCATTAACCGGCTACGAGCAGCGATGAGCTTGATACCCTCCTCTTCACTGAAAACACCCGCAATACAAGCCGCTGCGAATTCACCTACGGAATGGCCCAACACCAAGCTAGGCTGTACACCCCAATCCTGCCAGGAGCGGGCTAACGCCACTTCTAGTGCAAACAATGCCGGCTGGGTGTAACCCGTGTCGTTTAATCGTGCGGCAGGCTCTTGCCACAACACATCCAGCAGCGGCATCGATAAATGCAGATCAAAATAACCTGCCAACCGGTTCAGGTGACGGCGAAAAGTTGCTTGCTGTTGATAGAGTTGCTTACCCATTCCTAAATATTGGCTGCCTTGCCCGGCAAACAGCCATGCCTGGGGCTGGGCAGCAGTGGGATAACTGGAGCGTACAGCTAGTTTAAGTTGACCTTCGGCTGTCATTAAACTTGCACCACGAACAGCCAGGTGACTACGCCGTTGATGACTTGCCATAGCAATAGCAGTCAGGTTTGTTGTCACTGACAGGTGTTGGTACTGGGCCTCCAACTCGTCTACAACTTGCGGATGACGGGCCGAATAAGTCATTAATTGCGGTTGCGAATACTCGGTGCAAGCTACTTGAGATTCAACTGTAGATAAAATAGCGTGGGCGTTACTACCGCCAAACCCAAAGCTGGACACCGCTACCGATGCCGAACCGGTGAATGCTTCCACTGTGGTTTGTACTTTCAACGGCGAACG
Source organism: uncultured Ketobacter sp. (assembly GCA_963922875.1). Taxonomy (GTDB): domain Bacteria; phylum Pseudomonadota; class Gammaproteobacteria; order Pseudomonadales; family Ketobacteraceae; genus Ketobacter. The sequence continues at coordinate 229,601 of CAWUJH010000001.1, forward strand.
TTCCCAAGCAAAATGATGAGTCAGCTTGGTTAAATTTAAGGAGGGAATCCACTTACGCCGGTATAACATGAGACAGGATTTTATTAAGCCTGCCATTCCAGCTGCCGCTTCCAGGTGACCGATATTGGTCTTTACCGATCCTACCCGCAACGGCGCCTCTCTTTTGGCGCCATAAACTGATTGCAGTGCATTGAGTTCAATAGGATCACCTAACGCCGTACCGGTACCATGGCATTCCACATAGTCGATATCATCAGAATTTTTTCCCGCCAGCTGTAATGTGTCTGCCAATAAAGTTTGCTGGGCTAACCGACTGGGCGCGGTGAGACCGTTACTGGCACCATCCTGATTAATATGACTGGCATCAATTCGGGCATAAATCCGGTCCTTATCCTGCAACGCTTGCGACAGTGGCTTAACTATTAACACACCACAACCTTCGCCTCTAACATAACCGTCGGCGGCATCATCGAAGGTTTTGCATTGGCCGTTGGGTGACAGCATTCCAGCACCCGAGAAAATCGCGTGGAGCTCGGGGGTTAAGATTAAATTAACCCCAGCCACGATGACAATTTTTGACTCACCCAGTTGCAGACTTTGTTCCGCCAAATGCAAGGCGGTAAGTGAAGAAGAACAAGCCGTATCACTGGTGAGACTAGGACCATTTAACCCCAGCAGATACGAAATTCGATTTGCCAATACACAGAGTGCATTGGAGGTTCCCGCCCATGGCGACACGGCTTCTTTGGTTCGCGCCATTAACCGACTGTAGTCATTACTGGAAGCACCCACAAACACGCCAACCTTTTCCCCTACAAGTGCTTCGGCAGCTAATCCGGCATCTTCAATTGCATGCCATGCAGTCTGCAGCAACAGCCGTTGCTGGGGGTCCATCAAGCGCGCTTCCTTCGGTGAAATCCCAAAAAAACCAGCATCAAATTCATCCACCGCGGCTACGAAGCCGCCGTAATCGGGCACCTCTCTCCCCATTCGCTGGAGCGTCTGTTTGTTCCAACGCGCAGTGGGTACAGCGCTAATTGCATTGCCACCACAGCACAATAGATCCCAGAATTCATCAATATTATTGGCTCCGGGAAAGCGGCAAGCCATACCTACAATAGCCAAGGATTCGGATAGGGTTTCACGGTTCTGTGTACTTTCAGGGATAGCACCTGACACACCTCCCGCTGCATAATTCGCCAGGTACCCAGCTAAGGCACGAATGTTTGGATAATCAAACAACAACGTTGAGTGTAAAGAATTGCCGAACTGATCCTCAAGCTCACCCACAATACTTAAGGCCTGTTTTGAATCCAGCCCCATAGCCTGGAAGGGTTGATCAGGCGCAGGAACCACCCCTGGAGGCAAATAGTTTTTCAATAGTTCCGTAAGCTTGGCTTCCCACCCTAGATCAAACCCTGCATCGTAGAACGGAGCTGGAACGCGTTGCTCCAAAGCCGGCGCTGACACGAGTGCGACTTGCGGCTCTTTCTGACGAGAGTCATACACTATTTTTAGTTCACCAGATTGCAACTGTGCCAGAGCCTTACGGCGCTGAATTTTGCCACTGGTAGTCTTGGGTAAACTCGAAGCACTAATCAATATCACGGCATAAGGCAAAACCTGAAAACGTTGCTGCAAACAGGTAGCGACTTCCTGACTTAAGCGGGAAAGCTCTGAATAATCAGTGACCTTGCGTTCCACTTCTTGCAGAATTACCAGTCGCTCTGTGCCACTCAATTCATCGGGCAAACCAACGGCGGCACCCTGCCCCTGTCGTAACCGCGCATCAATTTGTTGCAGCTCACGTTCTAAATCCTGGGGATAAAGATTTCTACCATTGACCACAATTAATTCTTTAAGTCGGCCGGTAACGATCAGTTGATCACCCAGTCGATAGCCCAGATCGCCAGTCCGCAGATAATAACCCTGTTCGTGTTTGATCTGCGCCTCGAAAGTGTCTTTTGTAGCAGCGGGATTATTCCAATAACCTTTGGCAACACTGTCGCCCTGCAGCCAGATCTCGCCGACGTTACCATCAACACAGGGTACAAAGGTCTCGGGATTAACGATTCGACAGGACTCAAAGCCTATCACTCCGCTACTGACTAAGGTCTGCTTAAGGCCACTATTTGATGTTATCCCATAAAGTGGCACTAAAGGTGCCGCATCTAAACCAGTGCCTGCTTCCAAGTCGTTACTGTTAACTAGTGTCGCCTGAGGTCCAGCCAAATGGGCATTAGCAGACACAAATAAAGTCGCTTCTGCTAATCCATAACAGGGCGTAAAAGCTCTGGATTGAAATCCAGTATCTGCAAAATAATCATAAAACCGTTGCAGGCTCCCAGGATGAATGGGTTCAGCGCCATTAAACGCCGTACGCCATGAGGATAAATCCAAACTTTTTTTCTGTTCTTGGTTGATTCGGGAAACACAAAAGTCGTAAGCAAAATTCGGTGCACCGCTGCTGGTAACACCATAGCGAGTAATGGTTTCTAACCAGCGAATCGGTCGCTTTAGGAAGGTCATAGGTGACATTAGATACACTGGAAAACCAGCAAAAAGTGGCTGCAGTATACCGCCGATTAGTCCCATATCATGATAGGGCGGCAACCAACTAGCACCAACGCAATATTCATTTTGCTGAAACGCTTGCTGGCTTAACATAGAGTTATGCAACAAATTGCGGTGGGTCACCATTACCCCTTTTGGCGACCCGGTAGATCCAGAAGTATACTGTAGAAACGCCAGATTATCGGGTTCTACAGATAGGGGTTGCCAAACAGCTGATCGCTCCACCGTGTCTGTACATAAAACTGAAATATCATTTATTTGACTGCGATCTAGCCACTCGGTGGTAGCTTGGCGCTGAGACTCAATCGTTAAAATCAGCTTAGCTCCGGCATCTTTGGTAATTGAATTCAAGCGCTCATGATCTTTTGGTGATTGGATAGAATAAACGGGAACCGCCACAACACCCGCGTATAAACACGCAAAAAAGGCCTCAATATAATCCAAACCACTGGGGAACAGTAACAGGGCGCGATCACCTGGTGTCGAGTTTGCCTGCAATACAGCCGCCAGACTCTCAGCGCCCACCGCCAAAGCAGAAAAACTGATAGCTCCGGCTATCTCCAGGTTATCCCTTAAAAAAGTATACAGTGGTTGCTCACCTAAAACCTGGGCCCTATCCTGAAGCAGCTCTAACAAATTCTGATAGTCTGACTGTTGTTTATTGATAAGATGCATAACTGTTCCAGCTAATTTAAATTACACAAGTTCAATTAATGACGGACTAAAGTGATCGGGTATCTGCTGATCCAGAATCGTTAGAAAGCTTGCGGCTACATTCACCAGCGAGCCTTTGTTCTCGCGCCAACGATATGGCCGATTATGATCCACAATCACTAAAGGGACGGGGTTGGAAGAGTGAGAACCTAACGGCCGACCAATCTCATCCTGCATTTTATCGGCATTACCATGATCAGCCGTGATGGCTAAATGCCATTGATGCCGCTCGCACCACAGCATCACTTTTTCCACTAAGTCATCAACACAACGTGCCGCTTGCCGCGTAAGCTCAAGATCACCGGTATGGCCAACCTGATCCAGATTCGGAACATTGACAATCAACACCTGATTACCGTCTTCGATCGCTAACAAAGCCTCCAGAGAATCCGACAATAGCTGAATTGACATAGCCGGATTCTGCTTGATCTCGGCATCAGATATGGTAGGCAACTCTACTCGATTAGCGGAGGTGTCATGAATCATGCCATCGATAAAGAATGTTACGTGAGGAAACTTACACTGTTCTGAGATACGTGTGGTTTCAAAACCCAAATCTTTTAATTGTCGAGTCAACCCTTTATCAAAAGTAGGGGTTGGAAAAAACACATCATCAACAGGTACCGCGTCCTGTTTCAATGCCACTAGCGATAACACATGACATTGATCATTCAGTTTTTTGGCCAATTGCGAAATGCGGTCAGCTCGATGATTAGTTAGCATCACTACATCGCCTGCGCGAATAGACTTTCCATTTTCGCAATAGCTAACGGGAAATCCAGATTCATTGCTTTCATCCAGAAAACAACGCAGGAGTTCTTCAGAAAATGGACGGCTTCTTTCCTGATCGAATAGCGCCGTGCAACATTGCTCCGTTAGCGCCCAGTTTTCACTACGATCCATTGCCCATTGACGGCCCATAATACTGGATAAAATAATATTTGGATCTTCCAGCGCTGCCAGGGATTCCTTTAGTTGTTGAACTATTGTTAACGCAGACCCTTGCTGACTATCGACACCATCCAACAGGCCATGTAAGTAAACCTGCTGAAAGCCCACCTGCCGGGAAACCTTTGCGGCTGAAACTAAGGTCTGCCAATGGGCATGAACGCCGGCATCGGATAATAATCCCACCAAATGCAATTCACTTTTATTTTTAACCCTATCCCACACTGGCGACTGTCGCCATTGCCCTGAATCATATCCCGCACGGATACGATTCAGCGTCGATGGCAAAACTTCGCCCGCCCCAATGGAAAGATGACCCACTTCAGAGTTACCGACAGCATCCTCATCCAATCCCACAGCGGACCCTGAGGCCTCTAATCTGGCGCAACCATATCGACTCATCAACTTATGTACAATTGGCATGTAATCCGCCGTAGTTGCGCTACGATCGGCTTCATTATTCGGTGCCAGACCCATACCATCAAGAATAAGTAATACCGCTTTGTTGGTGGACTTAATCGATTCCATTATCCTATCTCCCGCTCGATAAAACGACGACTCTGCTCAGTACGCGGCGTTTTAAATACCTGATCCGTTGATCCGTACTCACACAACTTGCCTACATTATCCTGACAACAGAACATAGCCGTAAGCTCGCTAATTCGTTTCGCCTGCCCCACGCTATGGGTAACTAACAACACTAATTTATCTCGCCCAAGTTGCTCCATGATGGACTCAATTTTTTCCGTGGAAATTGGATCAAGCGCAGAGGTAGGCTCGTCAAACAGCATGATATCGGCATTTTTTAACAGCCCCATAGCGATACAAAGACGTTGCTGCTGCCCTCCGGAAAGAGTAGCTGCATTGGTTCGCGCCCAATCCTTACCGAGTTCGTAGATAAGCCCCGTTTGTTCCAGTGCAGCTTCCATTTCAGCTATCCATAGAGCACGAGGAATTTTTCGTTTGCGCAATGGAATGCGTAGATTCTCATAGACCGTACAAGGAAAGACGGTAGGCTGCTGCCAAATCATGGCAAATCGAGACGACGGAATTTTCACTTCTTCAGCACAACATCGCACATCGATATAACCAGACACCTGTACGGAATGCTCATGCAGATCGGCCATAACTTTTAACAAGCTGCTCTTGCCACAACCCGACGGCCCCATCATGGCGACAATACCAGTTTTTGGAATGCGCAATGCAGGTATATCCAGGATTTGTTTAGCACCTGCTCGAATGGATAGATTTTTAATTTCTACACCATGATCCAGACTATGATCGAGAAACTGTTCAAAGCAAATATCAGCTGTTGACGCCATAACTTGCAACTCCTTGTGCTTTTCTCTGGTGGATTGATAAGGCAATGCGCGGCAAAACCAAAATAATGATTAGCGCAATCAATAGCAGAAACGAGAGTGATTTTGCTTCGAGCATTCCCCCAGGCGTTTCCATAGCGAGTATATAAATTTGATAATTAATCAAACGAACAGAGTCCATCATGCTAGTTGGAAAATCCGTTAGCGCGCCACAAGTCAACATTACCGCAGCAGTGTCACCAAGCGAGGTAGCCCAACCTAAAATAAACACTTCAATCATTTCTTTTCGTTTCATTTTTAGTAATAAACCAAACTGAAATTCCAGCGGCTTAACACCAAACCCTTTTGCCAGAATCAAATAGCGCTGGCGCAATGGCACCAGAATCTGAAGGAATGCAGTAATCATGGTGGGATATAACAACAACAATAGCGTCAGCATAGCTGACAGCATTGACCAACCAAAGCCAAGATAATTACAAAATACTAAAAAACCAATAACGCCCAATATAATGGATGGCATAGCCGCCAATAAATAAGCCGATAATTCAGTGATCATTTTAACGGGCTTCGGCATGGGTAAAATTCCAGCCAACACCCCAGCCATCATATAAGCGGGTAAGAACGCCAGTAACGCGGCGCCCACAGTAACAATAATGGTCCCTACCACTATACCCAGCGTTGTTGTCTTAACAATTACTGGTCCAATAAAAAAACTAATCACGAAAATAGTTAACAGCAAATAGAGCCAGAGTAGCCAACGTTTACGTAGCATAGCGACTCCTGAACTGGGGCAGCAGTACAAACAGAATAATGGCAATACAACAGGTTGCTAAAGCAAATAAAGCCATTTCATGAATGCCGGTTGAATAGCCCATTTCCAGGGCAATAGTGGCGGTTAAAGTTCTGACACTGGCGAACATATCACCCGTAAGTTGTACACTATTGCCCGCCAGCATCAGCACAACCATAGTTTCACCGAACAGGCGACAAAAACAATAACTCGCCGTAGACAACAGAATTGACGGCTGGCTTTTAAAAAAGTAGAGGGTTCGATCGAGAGCATTTAAAGCAAACGACTTTTCAACGCCTTGAAATCGCTCCTGATGGGCACTATAGCTTCGAAAGAACAAGAGCGTAGCGGTAGGAAAAATTAATAGTGTTAAGCCAATGGCCGCACTCAGCACACAGTAGCCGGAACCATTAATTTCACGAATCAAAGGCGTGATTGTGGATAACGCCCAAACCCCCACCACAACCGAGGGCATTGACACCCAGACTTCAAGCATGGGTACAACAGCATTGGCTAGCCAATGATTTCGATTATCAGCCAACTGTAGACTCATTACCCAACCCAACATTAGACACAGCGGTAAAGCCAACACCACAATATACAGACTGCCGAAGATGGCGACGCCAAATCCGTAGTCGCCGTAATCCGGTGCCCAATCAAACTGAAACCACTGAGAAAATTCAGCCGCTTGAAAAAATGGAACCGACTTCCATACCGGGAACAGAATGACAAATGGGGGAATCAGTGCAAAAAGCAATGCCAACCAGTACATAAGGAATACCAATTTGTTGAAGAGGTTGATACAAGGCGCCCTTCCGACACCCGTATCAACAGAACTTGTTACTTCGCTTAAAGCACCGGCATTACATGATGTTCTTCGAAAACTTTACGGGCATCTTTATCGCCCAGAATAAGGCGCATTTTAGTTTGCAGCGCTTCGTTCTTAAGTGAGAAAACCAAGTTCAAGTCGCGCGCCAACTTATAATTACCGGCTGCCACATTGGCTGGATCACCCTGTTGGCCGTCCAGAGTCAGGATCTTGATAGACTCACCTGCCTTAACGGCTTCTTCAGCATCGGCATAGGAAACGTACGCAATCGCATTCGCATCGCCAGCCACTGTAGCAATGGCTTGACCATTGGGGCCAATAATAACGGCGTCTTTTCTCACTTCCCCTTCAATTCCAAAATAACCTTCGAAAACTTCTTTGGTGGCACGACCCGCTTCCTTGCCTACAACATGAATTTTGCCGCCGTTAGCCCAAGCGGATTTTTTACCTGTATAAATTTCCTTAACTTCGCTGGTGGTAATGTTCTCCATTGTTTGGGCTTTATTTACAATAATCACTACCCAATCCCGTGCAATTACCATATTGGCGAACTCGGAACTTTCTTCTTGTGTCAAGCCGCGGGAAACCATACCCACTTGAGCCATCCCCATTTTAACGCTCTTTAAACCGACACCGGATCCACCACCTTGAATTTTCGCCTGGACATCATGCTTTTCTAATACCGGCATCATATTTTCCATGATCGGACGAATGGTGCTGCTTCCAGCAAAAGTTATTGTTTCAGCGGAGGCCACTGCAGACAGCAAGGTCAATGCTATCCCCAATATTACTTTCATGATTTTTCTCCTTAACAAAGGTTTAAACTAGGCAATCTGTTCTTGTTCACTGATAGAATGAAAATCCATAAAACGTTGCATTTCCTGCCAATACACAGGGAATGATTTTGATACACAGGCAGGATCAGCTACCGTAATGCCCGGTTGAATTAAACCCAATAAAGAGAAAGCCATAGCAACTCGATGGTCGTCGTAGCATTCAACTTCTGCAGCCGACAAGGTTCCAGGATATACTCGCAACCAGTCCTCGCCTTCATCTACTTTTATACCAAGACGCTTTAGCTCATTGCAGCAAGCCGCTATCCGGTCACATTCTTTGATGCGCAGATTGGCAATATTAGTGACCGTCACTGGCGACGATGCCTGCGCAGCCACTATGGCTAATGTGAGCACCACATCGGGCATAATTTCCATGTCTACTTCGATGCCAGTAATCGGCTTACCGGTTAACACAATGGCATTATTTTCTTCTTTTACTTCGCAACCCATTTGTTCAAATACACGCACCAGACCAACATCACCTTGTGCAGAATTCAAAGTAATACCAGGAATGCGTACACTGGAATGGGTCAATACGGCAGCCGCCAATAAATAAGACATGCCCGACGCATCCACCTCCACATCGATATCCTGACAATCCACGGCTCCTGGATAAACCCGATAATGATGATTAGCGAATTTCTCCGCTCTTAAGCCAACGGCTCTCATCATGGACAATGTCATATTGATGTAAGGCTCAGAAACTAAATGCTCGTTAACTTTGATGTCTACACTGGGGAACTGGAGTTGCTGGGAAGCATGAATCAATAGACTGGTAAGAAACTGGCTGCTGATATTGCCGTTTACTTGCCACTGATTTGAGGTGATCACCCCCCCTTGAATCTTTACGGGCAGACAACCCGCTAGCTGCTCGCAAGAATATTCAACCCCAATCTCTGACAATGCTGCCAGAATATCGAGCATGGGGCGTTCGCATAAACGAGTATTGCCGGTTATCAGAGTTTGGCCCTCCACTCCGGAGGCAAAGGCAATCATAAGCCGAGCCGGTGTCCCAGCACCGCCCATATAGATAGGCTCTTGGGGTGCGGTTAACCGGTCTTGGGTACGCTCAACGATAAATGAGTTTTGCCCTTGCTGCACACTAAGGCCACCAAAGGCATCCAGGGCTTTCGCCAAATAACAGGTATCGTCACAGATCAGGGCATTATTGATAACAGTGCGCCCTTTCTTGTGCGCAGCCAACACGAGCGCGCGATTAGTGAAGGATTTGGAACCCGGCACATTCGCAGTGAAAGGTTTATTTTGTTGCGAGCGGATGGGTGAAAGACTATCCATTTCTACACCTTGTTTAGTCGATTTCCTTGGAAGAGAAGCCTGCTCTGCGGGGAGGAGCCAGTGCGAGCCTATTAAGTTTCGCAATGTTAAGTTAAGGCTATCAAGTGTGTCAATGTGCACACATGCTCATTATGGCAGAAGAAAAATGAGGAAAAATAACAATCAGTTTGTGCAAAAAATCACACAGCCTTGAGCAGTCTTTTGCACAATATTCTAGGAAGTTACCGTATTTCTAGCCACAAATTCATAGGCTAATTGGAGTCACTCCAACCGCTTCCGGGGACCTTTTCGATTGGTAAATTGAATAAATATTAAGCAATGGAATTGTGTGTTTTTTTGTAACATTATCCGCCTCGAAAGAGACCTAATAACATTAAGCTAATTCACTTAGTCACACTCTAACTCATCTCAGGATTTATGGAAGGGAAATATTTGCCAGGCCTATAAATAACAAGAGCCTAGGAAATCGGCAAACAAGCCTTACGATCCAGAATTTTAATTCATCAGCGCTAGCGGGGGCCACCAAAATCAAACAAGTTTTTCTTTGGTGACTGTCTTATTCACGTAATAGAAACCATTTATCAACACATGTGGCGTTGGTTTTTTAGATCAGACTATATATGATGTCCGGCGGTTTACATTACGAAGCCTATTGCCATTTTAGATCAATACGGATTACCGGAGTTACTGTGAAAAAAGCCAAACTTATTTTCTTCTACGTCATTTCCTTATTGTTTTTGTCCACCTCCGCATCAGCAGCACTTGTTGACATAAAACAAAGTGGAAATATTGTTTACTTCGGGTTTTCAGCACCCAATAAGATCGTCCGTTACGACCTCACCAACCAAACTTTTTTAGCTGAATTAAATTTGGCAAAAGTTCCCACTGTGATGCATATCTCTGATCAGCACATTTACATTGCGTCTCATCGAGAGGTGCGTCGATTTAATGTTGATGGCAGCGGTGATCAGTTTGTCAGGAATACCACATCAGATGTGACAGGCTTAACCACTGTGAATGGCTATTTATTTATTGCCGAACAAAATTCAAACATGCTAACCATCAATACAAGCGATTTGTCACTAGCTGATTCTTGGGATTCTTCTTACTCAGGCACTGCGTATACTGGTTCAAATGAACAGAACGCCTATTACTACCGCACAACAGGTGTATCCCCTTCCGACATTCACAAAGTATCTATCAACAACAGCGGAATAAAAATATCCGATGTAGACAGTATTTACCATGGGGATTATCCCTCAGCTTCTCAGCTCTATCTGAATACGTCCGAAAACAAGATTTACGATAATGCAGGCATCCTATACTTTGCAGCTGATTTAACCTATGCGGGTAGCCTAGCAGGAAGCATTGATGGGCTGACCTTTCAAGGAGACAACCCCATCGCGCTGCGGGGAAATAGGCTCTATCTGTTTAACACCTCGCAAATAGAACAGGGGCAGCTATCACTTGACCATACACCAACTTATATAGCTGCGCATGGTGAAACGATATCCAGCTTTGTCTTGGATGGTAATAATGTCATAGCATACTCGATAGACATTTCGGCCTTTGAATTACCCAATTTCGGTGAGCCAGTAGATCCCCATGAACTGGCTTACGTGCCTGACATTATCGAGAGTGATCTGTCAGATCTTGTTTACCTTTACGATAAAGAATCACTCAGTATCTTTCGTTATTCAACACACCAAGAGGATTACATTGCAACTCTACCCTTGATAAATCCAGCGACCTGGATGAGCTATTCCAATGAGCAAAAGCGCCTCTATTTAGGTTATCCGAGTGGCAAGATCACATATTTCGATATAACAGTTGATTCACCTTCGGAAATCCATTTTGTAAGCTTACCGCAAAGCGTTCTCGGTTTATTGGCTGTAGAAAATTACGTGTTTGCCGTAGACGCCTCTGGAGCCTGGGAGTCACACTATACTTTTGCTGCAAATGGTTCCATGATTGATTCCGAGGAATGGCGAAGCCCATCTGCTCAATACGTATGGAACCCCTACACCAAGCGCGTTTATCATCGCAGAGATGGATCCTCACCAAACGACATCGAGTGGACCGAAATAGACTCAGAAACAGGCATGCTGGGAAATGCTGGCGATTCTCCTTATCACGGTGACACTCTGTCCGTGCGGCTGCCATTTCGAATCAGCCCAGACGGCCAGCTTCTGTTAAATGGCGGTGGGCAATTAGTGGATGCTACCAGCTTAAGCGTATTGAATTCACTATCCAATAATATCGACGATGCAGCCTGGGTAGATGACACGCTGATAACCGTAGCATCTGGATACCCAAAGCTCCAATTCTGGACAACAAATTACGAACTTGATTATGAATACCTAGTTCCCCAGTCAATGTCACTAAGAATCTTTGACCATAATTCCCGGCTACTTGTTATTTCCCAAAAATCACAAGGGCCTTATTTCAAACTCTATGATTTAAATCCAATTCAGGACACCGATTCTGACGGAGTGCACGATTTGAAGGATAACTGTCAGCAAGTAAGCAATAAGGATCAACTGGATTTTGACGGCGATGATATTGGCGATGCCTGTGATGAAGATGATGACAACGATAGCATTAGTGATGTAATAGAGCTTGCGGTTGGGCTGAACCCTATGGATGCTAACGATGCGTTGCTAGATTTGGATTCTGATGGATTTTCAAATCTAGTAGAACATCTAGCTGGCTCCAACATGAATGACAGTGCATCTACTCCAAAACCTATCAGTTCTTTTGCCGAAGACTTTGAAAATGGATGGCCAGTGGGCTTCTATTTAAACAGTGACGGATTACCATGGACGATTCAACCCCCCGGTAAAGAGAGCGCGACTGGTTTTCATTCCACTTATTTTTCGGGTGATTTGCAAGAGTCCTCGTTTTCATTTACTGGGTATTTTTCCACAGGCGCACTTGGCTTTTCTTATCAAACTATAGGCGCCTATGGTTACCGCTATGATCTTGAGATACTTGTAGATGGAGCGCTCAATAAAACCCTTAGCGGATCATCATCCAGTGATTGGCGAGATGCTAGCGTCACCTTATCAGAGGGGGTTCATACGATTAAGGTTAGGGTCGTAGCGGATTACCTTTATGGTAACGAGCAGCCGACTCATTTTAACATTGATAACTTCTATTTCTCAGCCGATTCTGATGGAGACCAGATTGCAGATTTTCGGGATAACTGTCCTTTTGTGAGTAACACACGGCAAACCGATAGTGACAATGATGGTATTGGTGACAGCTGCGATAACGATCCCTACAGCCAAGATCAGGATGGGGATGGTTACGGCGATATCAAGGATAACTGTCCTGATATTTATAACCCTGAACAGGAGGACATTGACGATGATAATATCGGCGATGAATGTGATCCGAGTGATGATCGACCTACGGACACGGATGAAGATGGCGTACCAGATTTTTGGGATAACTGCCCTCTGGTGGTTAATGAAAATCAGAAAAATCTGGATGGTGATGGAGACGGAGACCTATGTGATACAGATATAGATGGCGACGGGATACCGAACGATATTGAAGATCAATATACATCGTTGGACAAATATGATCGCTACGATGCCATGATGGACTCGGATAATGATGGAGCGACAAACGAATATGAAGTAGGCATCGGTCATTCCCCCGATACTTATGACTCCTATGATTCGATAGATCTCCTGGAATACTTCCCGTTAGTTGAGTATCGAAAATTATACACCAACTCCACAGAGTATGTTAGAAGTCACATGAAACCTACCGATGATCCGAACACCTTTAGGTTGGAGCAAAGTGATGGCTATATATCTACCATACAAAGGCGTAATAACGGTATTTATCTGCTTAAAACTGAGCGTCAAGATAGCACCCTCAGCTATTCTTACGAGGATTATCTCATCATTCCCAATCAGATGGTGCCTGGTGAAGTGCGAGAAGTTAATTTTCGGGTGATCATGACGGATGGGCAATCTGTTATCTACAGTCATGATGCTACCGATAGGATTTATTTATCTGAGGTTGGTGAAACGTCCTGGAATGGAGAGCTATACCCATCGATTACCATTGTAGACTCTAGTGGTGAGCCGGTGGTTTTTCTTAAAGGAATTGCTGAAATTCAAGATGAAAGCAAGACTCTTGATGAATTTGACCTCATTGGGGAAACGTCTAATTCCAGTGATCGTAATAACAATAGCAATTCCAACCCTGGGGATTCTGGTGGTTCAGGCGGTAGCACAGAAACAATCGTAATTGCTGCCTTGATATTATTCGTAATTGCTCGATCTCAAAAAAGACGACCGTCTTAGTCACTGAGTTAAGGCGTCCCAATTGGGACGCTTTTCTTTATGACGTGGATTCAATTTCCATAGCTACGTTGTATACATATTTTTGAACCAGTCTTATTTGCTCTACTTGTTGACTGTTCAACTTAATGCACTAATTTACACCACCACCGCCAAATTCCCTTTCGTCTCCAACCAAGTCTTACGATCTGGAGCACGCTTTTTCGCCAGCAACAAATCCATTGATTCATTGGTATCATCGCCAGCTTCTATGGTGAGCTGAACCAAACGACGAGTATCCTTTGCCATGGTGGTTTCCCGAAGTTGCAGGGGATTCATTTCGCCCAAGCCTTTAAATCGAGTCACTTGAATATTGCCGCGTTTCTTCTCGGCTTTAATGCGGTCCAAAATACCTTGTCGCTCGGCTTCATCGAGAGCGTAATAAACATCCTTGGCCACATCAATTCGGTACAGCGGCGGCATGGCCACATACACATGACCCGCCGACACCAGTGGCCGAAAATGCCGCACGAACAAGGCACACAATAGGGTGGCAATATGCAAACCATCAGAGTCCGCATCAGCAAGAATACATACCCTGTTGTAACGCAATTGACTGAGGTCATCGGAGCCAGGCTCAAGGCCGATGGCAACGGATATATCATGCACTTCTTGTGACGCCAGGATTTGGCCTGAATCCACTTCCCAGGTGTTTAGAATTTTTCCGCGCAATGGCATCACCGCTTGAAACTCTCGATCACGGGCTTGCTTGGCGGAACCACCGGCAGAATCCCCTTCCACTAAAAAAAGCTCGGAACGTTCGGAATCCTGAGAGGAACAATCCGCCAACTTCCCTGGCAATGCAGGCCCAGCCGTGACTTTTTTACGCACCACTTTTTTACTGGCGCGAAGCCGCTTCTGGGCATTGTTGATGGCCATTTCCGCCAGGCCATCGCCTTCCGCCGTATGCTGGTGCAGCCAAAGACTAAAAGAATCTTTCACCACCCCGGAAACAAAGGCCGCTGTCTGCCGGGAAGATAATTTCTCTTTGGTTTGACCAGCAAATTGCGGATCCTGCATTTTCACCGATAGCACAAAAGAACATTTTTCCCAAACATCTTCGGCAGTTAATTTGATACCCCTTGGTAACAAGTTGCGATTTTCACAATATTCCCGCATCGCTTCCAGCAAGCCGGTACGCAAGCCGTTCACGTGAGTACCGCCCTGTGCTGTGGGAATTAAATTCACATAGCCTTCGGTCACCAATTCGCCGCCTTCGGGTAACCACTGTACCGCCCAATCCACGGCTTCTGTCTCGGCACTCATGCTACCGATGAAGGGATCTTCTGGTAGCAAGGTCCAACCTTTATTCGCGGCCAACAAATAATCTTTTAGGCCATCTTCATAAAACCATTCATGCACCTCACCCGAGATTTGATCATCAAATTTAACGTGCAAACCCGGACATAAAACCGCTTTCGCTCTTAATAAATGCACTAAGCGTGATACTGAATATTTCATGGTGTCGAAATATTTTTCGTTCGGTAGAAAACGAATAGCGGTACCGGTATTACGTTTTCCGCAGGTATCAATGACTTCCAGTTCCTGCGCTTTTTCACCGTCTTTAAACGCCATCCGATAGACTTCACCATTTCGACGAATGGTAACCTCTAACATTTTTGACAGCGCATTGACTACCGAGACACCCACACCGTGAAGGCCACCAGAAAATTGATAATTTTTATTGGAGAATTTACCCCCGGAATGCAACGTGGAGAGTATTACTTCCACCCCCGGCAGGCCTTTTTCCGGATGTATATCCACGGGCATGCCGCGACCATTGTCCACAACTTCCAAAGAGCCATCTTTAAAAAGCGTGACTTCAATTTTACTGGCATGTCCTGCCAAGGCTTCATCCACACTGTTATCAATGACTTCCTGCGCCAAATGATTCGGCCGTGTGGTATCTGTATACATGCCAGGACGTTTACGAACGGGATCAAGCCCCGTTAAGACTTCTATGGATTCTGCGGTGTAATTGTCTGCTGCCATAAATTTTTTCTTCGTCTTATTGTAGAAATTCAAGAATGGTAGGTAAGTGCTGTTGGAAGTTTTGGAAACTGTGATCGCCTCCAGGCTCGACAATTTGTCGACAACCCGCGTACTTATTTACCGCCTGACGATAATCCAGAACTTCGTCCCCTGTTTGTACCAGCAGTAAATAACGCTCGAGCCGCGATGGTTTCTCCACATCCAAATTTTTTAACACCTGTACATGCTGCTCGGTAAAAATATATTTTTCACCGGTGTATATGTTTTCATTTTCACCCAAATAGTCTGCCAGCAATTCATAAGGCCTGGTGGCTGGGTTCACTAATACTAGCGGCAGATTGTATTTTTCCGCCACAAAAGTTCCATAAAATCCGCCCAGGGAACTCCCCACCAGCCCGACTCTGGCAGCAGATAGCTGATCCAGCAAACCCTCGAGTATTTCCATGGCACGTGCTGGATCGTACGGAAGGCCAGGTACATGAAATTCAAACTGCGGCTGCTGCTGTACAGCCTGCCGAATCAACCGTGCTTTGGTGGAGGCAGGGGAGCTGTTAAAACCATGGATATAGATTAGATGGGACTTTTCAATCATAGCGCAAGGCTAATAGCCTTTTACGCTGTAATCAACTACAAAGTCCACTCCTGTGACACGAGACACGCCGGTATCCAGCTGGCCATTCTCATACAAATCGAGCCAGCGGTAGCCCGGGTTGGCCGTATCCACTGCAAAGTTTTGACTTTTGGGCATGAACTGCACACAGGTAGAAGGAACCGACATCAACTGTACGCCGTTACGTTCGGTGTGGAAGTGTTGATGCACATGGCCCCAAATAATAGAACGAACATGGCTAAAGCGATCAACGATATTAAAAAAATCAGCGGCATTGCCAACGATTTGCTGATCCAGCCAATAACTACCAACCGGGACCGGCTGATGGTGTAGGGCAATCATCACGTGATAATCTTTGGAAGATTCCAGTGCCTGCGCTAAAAATTCGAGTTCCGCCGCGGCAAAATTACCGGGTACCTTACCGCGAATGGTGGAATCTAACATTATAATCCGCCAGTTTGAGGCTTTGATGACACAGGGACTCATGTAGGCGGCGGCCTGATGATCAGCCATGATATCAGTGAGATCATGGTTGCCGGGCAACCAATATACAGGGCACTGAAACTGCTCCATATGGCGATGGAAACGGGCATAAGACTCCGGACTTCCATCTTGTGATAGATCGCCTGTGGCAAGCACCAAATCGGCCTCACTCTGCTCTGCTGCAATCAGGTCCATCACTTTGGCAAGGCTGTGCTCTGTGTTTAAACCAAGGAGCTTACCTTCGACACTTTCAAACAAATGACAGTCGGATAGCTGAACAATTCGAATTGAAGTCTGGTTTGAGTTTCTGACCAAGGGTCAATCCATCTGAATATAAGAATAATCTTCATTAAGCTAACGGGTATGTACGCCATACCAGTTACGCATCTCACGAAATTCAGTATAACGGGTTTTTGGCACCTGTGCGTCCAAAAAGCTCTGATTTTGAAAGAGTAATAATGTGATTTATTGCATTTTTTGTATTTGTGGGGACCAGATCACGTCTTTTAGGTAACGGAATTAACTATGCGCCATACTGTGGCGGGCCCGCAAACAAAACTCCAGCCATTCACCCAGAAAACTGTTTAGCTGGGCCTTCTCATCGGGGTAAAACATGTTTTTATTTGGGTAAGGATAGGCTTGTTGTAGATAACGATTTTTCTGGAAAGACAACACTTCGGCCATTTGAGCGTCATGGTATAACCGCACGGTAATCAAGGGTTTCGGGATCCAATTATCCAGCAAGGATTCCTGATCCACCGCTAAGGTAACGGTATATTTGCTCCGCTCTACCACTCGAATTGAAACCTGTTTTAATTCGGACTTAACGCCTTCCAAAGCAAATAACCAGTGTTCAATATCATCGATTTCCGGCAACAGACGCATAAAGCGATGGTAATTGACTTCGCAATCACCAATGAGCTTGCGCAAATTCGGTGTATAACCTTTGACTACTGCCATTTTGCCTGCAACCGTTGATAATTCAGCTGTAACCACTGCAATGCAATGATTGTTGCTGCGTTATTGATATAGTTTTCCTGCAGAATATGCCAAGCCTCTTCTCGCGGAAAAACCTGAACGAGGATATCTTCCCCTTCTTCTTTAACGCCATGAACTCCACCCACATGTGTGGAATCAATGCCACCACAAAATAAATGTAACTTCTCACTACTGCCGCCAACACTGGAGTAATAATCACAGATCGCCTCCAGATCAAGGACATCACTTCCTGACTCCTCGATGGCCTCCCGGTGAGCCACATCTTCCAGGGATTCACCGGGTTCAATCATACCCGCCACCAATTCAAGTTGCCATGGCCCTTCCTTGGCATCAATTGCCCCAATTCGAAACTGCTCAAGCAGCACCACCGTATCTTTATAGGGATCGTAGGGCAGCACAGCAACGGATTCGCCTCGGTCAAAGCACTCCCGAGTCATAACGGGAGTCCAGCCGCCGTCCAGTAAACGGTGTTTCAGTCGATACTGCTGAACCTTGAAAAACCCCGAATAAACGGTTTTTTTTTCAATGATCTCAACATCCTTACGGCCAAAACAATGTCCCTCAGATACCGTCACCAGACACCTCTTAAAGTTCGCTAATCCGTTGCTTCCATTTTTATAAGGCTAGCCAGAAATTGCCTTTGTCACAACGAAAACTCCTTGACGAAATTCCAGAAAAAACTGTGGACCCTTAAACTTTCTTATAAATTTCAGCACCTTGAGATTTAAATTCTTGTGCCTTATCACGCATCCCCTGTTCCGCCTCCTGCTGAGCCGCATAATCCCGCACATCCTGGGTTATCTTCATAGAGCAGAATTTAGGGCCGCACATGGAGCAGAAATGCGCGACTTTGTGGGCGTCTTTTGGCAGTGTCTCATCATGGTAGGCTTTCGCCGTATCAGGATCTAACGCCAAGGCAAATTGATCATCCCAGCGGAACTCAAAACGGGCTTTGGACATGGCATTGTCGCGAATTTGCGCCCCAGGGTGACCCTTCGCCAAATCACCGGCATGAGCCGCAATTTTATAGGTGATTAGCCCTTCTTTAACGTCATCTTTATTCGGCAATCCCAAATGTTCCTTGGGGGTAACATAACAAAGCATGGCGGTGCCATACCAACCAATCATGGCCGCCCCGATGCCGGACGTAATATGGTCATAGCCCGGAGCAATATCCGTGGTGAGCGGCCCCAGTGTGTAAAAAGGCGCTTCATGGCAATGCTTCAGTTGTTGATCCATATTTTCTTTGATCATATGCATGGGCACGTGACCGGGTCCTTCAATGATCACCTGGGCGTCATGCTCCCAGGCTTTTTTAGTCAGTTCTCCCAAAGTTCGCAACTCACTGAACTGCGCTTCATCATTAGCATCGGCTATTGAACCTGGACGCAAACCATCTCCCAAAGAGAAAGTCACATCATAGGCTGTCATAATTTCGCATATTTCATCAAAGTGATCGTAAATGAAATTTTCCCGATGATGAGCCAAACACCACTTGGCCATAATGGAGCCACCGCGGGACACAATGCCCGTTAAACGTTTGGCGGTCATGGGTACATAACGCAATAGAACTCCGGCATGAATGGTAAAATAATCCACACCCTGTTCGGCCTGTTCCACTAAGGTGTCACGAAAAATATCCCAGGTCAGATCTTCGGGTACACCATCAACTTTTTCCAGTGCTTGATAAATGGGAACCGTGCCGATGGGAACAGGAGCGTTACGAATAATCCACTCTCGCGTTTCATGGATATCCTTGCCGGTGGAGAGATCCATCACCGTGTCTGCACCCCAGCGCGTGGCCCAGGTCATTTTCGCCACTTCTTCCTCAATGGAAGAGGTTACCGCCGAATTACCAATATTGGCATTCACCTTTATCAAAAAGTTACGCCCCAGGATCGCAGGCTCTAGCTCTAAATGGTTCACATTCGCTGGAATAACCGCACGCCCACAGGCCACTTCCTGACGCACGAATTCCGCTGTAATTTCATCAGGAATCCTGGCGCCATAGGATTGACCCGGATGCTGTTGCGCCAGAACGCCCTGCTCCCTGGCTACCTGCAATTTCAAATTCTCGCGGATTGCGACGAATTCCATTTCATCAGTAATGATGCCTTTTTTCGCATAGTGCATTTGACTGATATTTCGGCCCGCTCTGGCGCGCAGGGGATTGCGGACATGGGCATAGCGCAAATGGGCTAAACGGGGGTCCAGCTGCCGCTTGCGGCCAAAATGGGAGCTCAAACCCGGCAACGACTCGGTATCATCCCGCCGCGCCACCCAACCTTCACGTAGGGGGGACAGGCCGGTACGCACATCAATGTGTACCGCAGGGTCCGTATAAGGCCCCGAGGTATCATAAACGTATATCGGAGGATTCTTTTCGCCACCATATTCAGTGGGCGTGTCCGCCAGTGAAATCTCCCGCATAGGCACTCGAACATCGGGATGACTGCCTTCAACATATATTTTTGTTGATTGGGGAAATGGCTGGATAGACGCAGTATCTACCTTCGCGTTCTGGCTTAAAGACTGTTCAGAAAAAGCGCTCATGATGATCTCTTTTGCAAGCAATTATGGTAAAGATTGTAGGGTTATAGATCACAACCCGGCAGATTCATACTTTGAAGCTTTCGGCAGGGAATATCAACAATCAGCAGGGAATATCAGCAATCGAGCCTGGCTTGTTGCGACACCAGGGCAAATAAACGATCCACAACGCCACGATTGCTCGCTACAACAGCTTTACCAGCGTCCGCCAGCTGTTCGCGTTTGGCATGATCCAGAAGCAATTCGATCACGGCGTCCCCGAGCCCCACAGCGGAGCTCACGGTGGTCAGGACCTCCCATTCGGTTAACAGGTCCGCTACCATTTTGAAATTAAAAACGTGAGGCCCGGTTAACGCGGGTGTACCCATTGCGAGGGCTTCCAGCATATTATGGCCTCCAACCGGCTCAAAACTACCGCCAATGAAAGCCACATCGGCCGCTCCTAACATTACCAACAAATCCCCCATGGTATCTCCCAGAACCACTTCATGGGTTTCGTTAACAGGCTCTTGGGTGCTAAAGCGGGCAAAGTGAAGACCGCGTTTTTTCAGCAGAATTGCCACATCCTCAAAGCGCTCAGGATGCCTGGGTACAACGACCAATAAAGCAGACTTTACTTTGTCCCGGATATAGAAAAAAGCATCAATGACTTTTTCGTCCTCACCTTCGTGAGTGCTTGCTGCGATAAAAATTGAACGTTGTTTACCCCACAGCTGGCGCAGTCGACTTGCGCGTTCAAAAACATCCGGGTTGACACTCAAATCAAATTTTACCGTTCCCGTAACCCGTAAATTGGCTTTTGGTAAACCCAGCTCAACAAAGCGCTCGCCATCCACCGCGGACTGCGCTGCGATCAAAGAAATAGATTTCATCATGGGTCTGATCAATGGCAGGACTCGCTGATAACCCGCCGCTGAACGCTCTGATAGACGAGCATTAGCGACTACGATGGGGATCTTAGCTCGAGCGGTACAATGAATCAGGTTTGGCCACAGCTCGGTTTCAAGTATCACTAAAACTTTAGGATTAAAGCGTTTCAAAAAACGACCGATAGCATCTGGCAAATCATAGGGCAAATAAACGTGAAGCACCCTATTTTCTGCGAGCTCTTTTGGGTAAGCATTTTTCACCTGATCTGATCCCGTGGGCGTCATGGTGGTTATCACCACGGTTCGATTCGGGTACTGTGACAGAAAGCGATCAATGAGAGGTTTTGCCGCAATAAACTCTCCCACCGAAACGGTGTGGAACCAGAGGCTTTCAGAACAACCTTGCGCTTTCGGATACAAGGCAAAGCGCTCCCCAACCCGCTTGGCGTAGCCCGGATTTTTCTTCGTGCGTTTTTTTAGTCGCCATAATAGCAACGGAATCGCGGCATAAAAAATTAAGCTGTATAACCAACGTGCCAACATTAAGCCCCAACTATTTCTGTAATTTTCAGATTATTATAACCTAGTTTGCCGGATTGACTTTGAACCAGCACCAGTTACTACTCATTTAATTATGACCTCGGCTTTCACTCGCGAAATCTAGCACTTTTCCCCTGCGAGCTGGGCGGTTTGGCGGCCGGATGAAATTCGCCATAATGCGCAAGCCGATGGCAATGACGCCAAATACTTCGATGAAGCTTGTTCAATCTCCACCCCAACCTCACCCAAAGCCTGCGATCTAGGGACGAGAAATTTTTGACTATTGAGGAGGGTTGAGCAAGCTCGTAGATGGCATGGGGTTCCACACTATAGCAATGCAGATTAAACAAAAAGAAACTGTCGTAAAATTTATCAATGGCCATGGTTATCTGCGCCCCATAACTCAGCACTTTTTGCATACCCTGCCGGCTTAACAAGTAACCCTGGGTTCCCAGCGCACCCCGCTGTGGTCTGACCAATGTGTATCGTGAATTAATGGGCCTGACCACTTTTCGTTTGCGCTGTTTCAGGGCCATAAACCGCACCATATCGAGAGCCACAGGCTGCGCCATCAAATCATGAATGAGTTGCCCCAGACCCGCTTCCGCCACCACGTCATCTTCAAATAAACAAACGTAGTCAAAGCCCTCAGTATAGGCTTGCTTAATGGCACGATAATGGGATAAATAGCAGCCGACTTCAGACGCCGACAACAGCGAGCGCTTGTTCAGTAATGCTTTCACCGGCACCAACCGTTCATCATCCTGCAATACAGGCAACTGTTTCCGACCGTCGATTGCTGGAAAACAATCCACCACAATGTCCTTGGCCTCAAGCTGACTCTTTAATTGTGTGACTTGCGGCTTTTGCGGGTCAAAGGTAATTATCCAGGTTTTTAGTGTCATGCTGATTCATGTCGCCACTCAACGTCAACGAGCTTTCCTTGATCTTCCTGTAAAATCAATATCATAGCTACTTTCTTGCACGCTACGTTACTATAACCATCGAAATTAGCCAAAAAATTCACTGGTCCAAAGAATTGCCGTGGATTTTAGCGTAGATGACATATATGCTTCTATTATCTATGGTATTAGTAAGTGCCATTGGCATAGATTTAGCTTCTTGAATTGTCGCAACAAGTATATCGCTTCCAAAATTTTTACACTTTTGAACTGAAAGGTTTGTAAATGCCATGAAAATTACTGTATTTGGTACTGGTTACGTTGGCCTGGTTACGGGCGCGTGTCTTGCGGATGTGGGTCACAACGTTATTTGCGTCGATATCGACCAAAATAAGATTGATAAGCTGAAGCAAGGCATTATCCCCATTTACGAACCCGGCATCGAGGCCGTGGTCAAGCGCTGCGTGTCTGAAGGCACACTGGACTTTACCACGTCGGCTGAAGCAGGTGTTCAGCACGGAGCGGTACAGTTTATTGCGGTTGGTACTCCACCAGATGAAGATGGTGCCGCTGATTTACAGTATGTTTTAGCGGTGGCACGCACCATTGGTACCCACATGCAGGATTACAAAGTTATCGTGGACAAGTCCACGGTTCCTGTAGGTACCGGAGAGAAAGTGCGCAATGCCGTAGCTGAGGTTTTAAAAAGTCGTGGTGACGCCATTGATTTTGATGTGTGCTCCAATCCGGAGTTCCTGAAGGAAGGCAGCGCCCTGGAAGATTTCACCAAAGGTGCCCGGATCGTGATCGGTGCCGAATCTGAGCCTGTAAGAGAACTGATGCGGGAATGTTACGCACCCTACAGCCGAAACCATGACAAGCTCATGTTCATGGATATTCGTGCCGCAGAATTCACCAAATACGCAGCGAACGCCATGCTGGCAACCAAAATCAGCTTTATGAATGAATTGTCCCAAATGGCGGAACGGCTCGGGGTTGATATTGAGCAGGTTCGAGAAGGCATTGGTTCTGATCCACGAATTGGTTATCACTTTATCTATCCAGGTTGTGGTTATGGTGGCTCTTGTTTCCCGAAAGATGTCAAGGCACTAGCCAGAACGGCCAAGGAAATCGATTACTTTCCCGAACTGCTGATTGCGGTGGAAAACGTTAACGAACGCCAGAAGTCCGTTCTCTTCAACAAATTGAGCAAAGCCTTTGATGGCGACCTGAGCGGCAAAACCATTGCAGTGTGGGGCTTATCCTTCAAACCCAACACCGATGACATGCGCGAAGCACCCAGCCGCAATCTAATGGAATCACTCTGGGCCGCCGGCGCCAAGGTTCAGGCTTACGATCCAGAGGCGATGGAAGAGTGCCATCGTATCTATGGTGATCGTGACGACCTGACTTACTTTGACCATCGTAAAAAAGCGGTGGCCAATGCTGATGCCTTGGTGATTTGTACCGAATGGAAAAAATTCCGCTCCATCGACTTCGATTGGCTAAAGACCCAATTAAAGTATCCTATCGTGGTGGATGGCCGTAACCTTTACCGACCTGAAGACGCTCAAGCAGCCGGAATTCTTTACTATGCTGTAGGTCGTGGAGAGTCGTTAGCTAAATTTTAAGCCCCACCCTATGAACAACCCTCCTCTGAAGGTGCTCCAAGTGCTGCCAGCGCTCAACGCTGGCGGCGTTGAGCGCGGCACTGTGGAATTCGCCCGAGAACTGGTCGCATTAGGTCACCGCTCTTATGTTGTCTCTAACGGCGGTTCTATGGTGGAGCGCTTGCGCGCCGAGGGAACCCAGCACATACAAATGCCGGTGCACCGCAAATCACTGGCAAGCTTTGCCCAAGTCCGTCCCATGCGCCAGCTATTACGGGAATTAAAACCGGATATAGTTCACGTGCGCTCCCGCATCCCCGCCTGGATTACCTGTTTAGCCTGGCGCAAAATGCCCAAATCATTGCGCCCCGGCTTAGTGAGTACTTTTCATGGCATGTATTCGGTCACACGCTATAGCGCAATTATGGGGAAAGCTGAGCGTGTTATTGCAATTTCTGACTGCGTTCATGCTTATATACTGGAAAATTATGATGTAGATCCCGCCAAAATTACCCGTATCTACCGGGGCCTTGACGCTAAAGCATTCCACACCCATGGGGATACAGAGCAAGAACAAGCCGCTCTCTTCAACGAGTTTCCTCAATTCAAAGACAAGCACATTATTTTAATGCCCGGACGCCTGTCGCGCTGGAAAGGCCAAGAAGCCTTTCTTGAGGTAATGGAACAGCTACTGAATCTGGAACCCAATTGCCATGGCGTGGTGGTGGGGGCCGCTGAAGCCAACAAAGAGCATTACCTGCAAGAGCTATTACAGCTGCGTGCCAATAAAGGGCTCGACCAACATGTAACCTTCACCGGACATCGTCCAGATATACACGCCTTTTACCGACTGGCGAAAATAACCTGCCACTTATCCAGCAAACCCGAACCTTTCGGTCGCACGGTGCCGGAGGCTTTGGCTTGTGGTTGTCCGGTTGTGGCTTATAATCGAGGCGGTGCCAGCGAATCACTGAATCTCTGCTTTCCGGAAGGCTTGGTTGAGCCGGATAATATCGCGCAGTTTGTTGATTGCGTTCGTAAACTATTACCGCACAAACCCAGCATACAACTACCCAAAGAATTTTATCTGAGCACTCAAGTTGAAGCGACCTTACAAGTGTATCGGGAGCTACTCCAAGAAAAAGCTCAGCTGCGTTAAGGCATTTCCATGAGAGTTCTGCACATTGATTACCAGCAAATCAGGCGTTATGGCCACACCCACGGCAATTGGGTGGAAAAACTCGCGTTTGGAATGATTCGCAATGAGCATTATTTACAGAGCTTCAGTGATCGTGATGTTGCGGCTTTTGAGGCCCCCTTTGGTATTCGCGATCTAGGCTGGAAAAAGGCAAACCAACGAGCCATTGAAATGGTGGAAGCCACTCAACCGGATCTGATTGTGCTGGGCCATTGCGACAAGATCACCAATAAAACCGTAACGGAATTTCGCCGCTTGGTGCCATCCACGTTAATTGCTCACTGTAATTGCGATCCACTGTTTGTTCCTTATAATGTCGAAAACATAAAAATGAGAGCAGAAGTTGCAGATGCCATTTTTGTGACCACAGGCAAACGCGAACTGGCGCAGTTTGAGGGACGAAAAGCACGAGCATTTCACATACCAAATCCTGTAGATCCGGCGATTGAGACCATCGATAATTCCACCCGTACCGACCTCGGTATTGATTTACTATTCTGCAGCAATGCAACCAAGTACTCCGACCGCGGCATACTCGTTGATCATATACGCACAGGCCTGGGAAACAGGCTAAATTTTAAAATCTATGGCAGCTTTGGCGCTCCTCCCGTATGGGGACGGGATTACGACAAGGTGCTTGCGGACACGAAAATGAGCCTGAATCTTAACCGGCAAGAAGGAAACTACTGGTACACCTCGGACCGCATGGCTCAACTCGGTGGCAACGGAATTTTACAATTTACATCTGACAGACAAAATTTTGATACGCTATTCCCCAGTGAAACACTTGTCTACTTTAAAGATAAAGATGACTTGCTCAAGAAAATTAATATGTTTCATAATGAAGATGAACTTCGTCGTCTATGGGCTGAAAACACCCGAAAATTTTTCCATCAAGAGATGAACTCAACACTCTATGCTCAATTTATTGTGGAAGCCACTCTTGGCGAGTCTTTTAGTCATGACTATGTGTGGGCATTGGACACTCTGCCCAATGGGACATTAAAATGACGGTCAACCTGAAGCAGCTCAAACCGTTCGCCCACGGCGGCAACCGGTGCTGCTACGTAGATCCAAGAGACGAGAGTCGCTGCATCAAAGTTAGGCGCCCGGAATTTACCCTGGAAGATTTACGTCGCAAAAAAGGTTTCCCAAAATCTCTAAAGCCTCTCTCCGCGTTCGATGAAAGCTTAAAAGAGTTCGCTATCATGCAACAAATCGACCACTCTTTGGGTGAACCGGTCTATCGAATTCTTAGCCGAACTTTTGGTTTTATAGAAACCGATATGGGACAAGGGTTATGTTCAGAGCTGATTCGAAATGAAGACGGAAAAATTTCCTGGTCTGTTATGCAATACATCTGGGAACTGGGATTAACACCGTCGTTAGAGCAGGCATTAACTCACTTTGAAAAAGATTGGTCTGACTTTTTAATACCCACTAGAGATTTGCTATTACACAATGTAGTCGCACAATGTAATAGCGATAAAGAGGTCACGCGGCTGGTTATAATTGATGGCCTGAATAGCCCTACCCTGCTTCCATATAGCTGGTTACCTCGCCCCTTTAGACAACGTCGAGCACGACTAAAATTTTTGAAATTCAAGCAATTAATTTCTGACTTACTGAAAGTGCGAGAAACCGGAAAACTACCCAGCGACTTTTGGTTACAAAAACATGATGGAACCGAAAGCAAATCATGAAAGTATTATATCTAATGGCCAGCACCGGAACCTGGGGTGGGTTGGAAAAACATGTATTTGAAATGGCCAATGCCGTAAGCCAACAGTTTTCTGTGATCGTTGTGGCTCATCGTGAGTATCGCTCGAGGGTCTCGGACTCTGTTGAGTTCATCCCCTATGATTGGTCTGACTCTCGCAACAACCCGTTGGCCTGGCGTCGACTTCGTATCATACTTAATAACGCTCGAGCGGACATCATTCACGCTCACGCTGATAAGGCAGCAAAGATGCTCTCTCGCTCTGGCTGGCCCAAAAAATCTGCCGTTGTTGGAACCGTACATAATTTAAAATCCAGTTACTCGGTTTTTAAAAAATTCGCCGCAAGAATTGCAGTAAGCCAGATAGTGGCTAATGATATGCGCCAGCAAGATGTTACCGTTATCTATAACGGCATTCAGGCAGCCACTCTAGATCCTGTTGCGTTAGCAAAAATTCATAAATGGAAACAAGACAAACCGAACCCCCTTTTTTTAGCGGTTGGCCGTTTGGTTACCGCAAAAGGTTTTGATTTACTCTTGGAAGCCTGGCCCGATAACGCTGCGGTCAGCTTAGTTATTCTAGGTGACGGGGAACAAAAACCCGCATTAGAAGCCATTATTCAAAAACGCCACTTAACTCATGTGTACTTGCTTGGGGCATCAACCCAGGTGGCCGAATGGATGGCAAGCTCAGACCTACTTATAATCAGTTCAAGAAATGAAGGCGGCCCCTATGTACTACCTGAAGCATTACTTGCCAAGCTTGCCGTCGTGAGCACTCCTGTAGGTATGGTGCCTGATTTTTTACCAGATTCATGCTGGCTACCGGAATCCAGCACAGCGGAATTAACCGTGAAACTAAAACATATAATTTCCCATCTAGCCGACTATAAAAAGGCCTGTGAACCCGCGATGCTATTGGCAGAACAAAAGCTAACAACAGAAGCCATGATTAATTCAACAATTACTGTTTACCAGAGACTACTGGATAGAAATGTTTCTATTAATTAAATCTGAGCTATATTTTTGTCGTCATATTTGCAAACCAACCCGTTTAATATCCAAAGCGCTGAATTAACCAGTCAGCCACTCGTTCCGCCTCCCATAGCTGCTTGTCTCCAGACTCCAATAATTTGTCCACATCTTGCGGGCTATACGGGCGAACCCAACCTTTATTAATTAAAAGCTCCATGGCTTTCACCACTCGTGAGCGCCGCTTCTGCTTCATAACTAACATTCCTGTGGGTACATTTGAAGTAATGCATTCATAAACCATAGAAACACTATCACTGGTAACCCAAGCTTGATCCACTGTAGCAAGCTGGCGTTTTACCCAGTCTGCAGACGTCTGTTCGCAAGAAATAATTTCTAAATTCTCAATTGCCATGGATTTCAACAACGGTATGAAGTCTACTGGTGTTCGCCTTGAATCACTCAAGATCCAATGGATACCTGACTGTTGTCGACATATTTCTACGACCTGATCAATTATGGCCAAACTGTCCCAATGATAATGTTCGTTAATACCCCCCACAAGAAACAACCCACTATTAGACTTGTTATGCGCTTTGCGTGGAATGACATTATTCATTACCCCGTTAGTCGCAATAATATTGTCTGCTGATTTTGGTTTGTCATGGTACGAAATAATACAAGCATCATACCAACTGGACGGATAAGAGGGATTCATCAGCAAAATAGCTTTTGCTTTAAAGATGCGCTTGCAAAACAAAACCAATCGATGCGTACTCTGCCCAGCTCCAATTACCCAATCCGGTGGATCAAATTCAGGATAAGGGCTGCGCCCCAAGATAAAGTCCAGCCAGGTAATCGGTTGTTTAGTAACAATGACCCAATGGAATTTTACTTCCATTTTTTCCTGCAATCGATCACACAACCCTAATAGCTGGCTCTTATGACCCGCTTTCTCATCCGTCAAAACCCAGATTGTTTTAGCCATAATTAGTGAAGCCCATTAATCGCCCATTGATTCGTGCCATACTTTGCGAACATTGCGACGCTCAGTTACAAACCGGTCGGCGCTCACCTTTCCCTTCTTGTTTTGCAACGCTAAAGTATGGAGCTCACTTCGATAACTTAAATAGGCCTGCTGCAAAATAAGAACAGCATCCTCTGGAAGAAGTTTTGCTGCCGATACCTCATCAAGCACTCGCATATTATCAGTCCACTTTGCCAGACGAGGATAATCATGGCTGAAATTTAGTACCCAATATTGAGCCAGGAATTCTATATCCACCAGTCCACCGGGGTCATGCTTTATGTCAAACTCATGATCCTCTGTTAATCTCTCTTCATTCAACTGACTTTCTTTGTAAGTACTAAGATACCCAAGCATCTTAGTACGCATCTCAATAACATCTTGTTGCAACTGCGCCTGATCACGACTTCTGGATAATATTGCAGCCCGAACCGCCTCAAAACGCTGTTTTAAGTCTGCGTCTCCCGCAACAACTCTGGCTCGAATCAGTGCTTGATGCTCCCAATTCCAGGCTTTCTCTTGCTGGTATTCAGCAAACGACTTCAAAGAACTCACCAAAAGCCCCGAATTGCCAGAAGGTCTTAACCGCATGTCTGTTTCATAGAGGCTACCTGATGCCATTTTACTGGTAAGTATATGGATAATTCTTTGTCCTAAACGGGCGAAGAACACACCATTTTCAATACTGGCTTGGCCTTTTGTACTGCCATTTGCTGCACCGTCATGAATAAAAACCAAATCAAGATCAGAGGAGTAACTTAATTCAATGCCGCCTAACTTACCGTAACCAACGATTAAAAAATCGGGATTACAAAGGCTACCGTCTTCTTTGCTTGGTACGCCATATTTACTGGTTAATTGGCGCCAGGCAATATCGAATACTGCCTGCAATACCGTTTCAGCCAGCCAGGTCAAATAGTCACTAACACGCATAAGAGGCAAGGTCCCCGCCAACTCCGAAGCGGCTACCCTAAGCACATGACTATTCTGGAAATGACGCAAAGCTTCCATTTGTTGTTCTAAATCGTCTTCCGGAATTCGCAATATGAGTTGTTGCAACTCGCTCTTTAATGTTGCCAGATCCGGTGGAGAAAATAAGGTCGCCTCGTTGAGCAGCTCATCCAGCAAGATTGGGTGGCGTGTAATACTTTCAGCCACCCAGGAGCTGGCTGCAAATAACATGGCCAAGCGCTCCAACGCTTTCGGATTTTCATTTAACAAGGCGATATAGGCACTGCGCCGCAACACGGAATCCACTAAATCCAGAACTCGAATCAAACTTTCATCAGCAGGCTTCTGTTGGGAGCAAGCACGAATAATCATAGGCATTAGCCGATCCAAGCGTTCTCGGGGAACAGCCTGCATTACTTCTACTGCACGACTGGCTCGCAACGCCTGTAAATGCTGCCAGCAATTGCCCGCATCAGCAAAGCCCAGTTTGATTAATTCTTGGCGGGCTTCCTCATCAGTAGTCTCTGCCTCCAACCATAAACCCACAATGAGATCTTGTTCGCTCTCATCATTATCAGCTTCCGGAGGGGCTATGAGATTATCAAAGTGTACTCGCACCTGATTGCGGCAGTTCGCAATGGTCTCATACAAAGTCTTCCAATCAGCAAAACCCAGCCCATTCACCAGGCGCCATCGACTTATCTCATCACCCGGCAGGGTTTGGGTTTGCCGATCCTGCAGCGCTTGTAATCGGTGTTCAAGATTTCGCAGAAATATATAATTGGCACACAGTTCATCGACAATATTTGCCGGCAATAACTGTAAATTCTTGATAACCTCCATGGCTTGCAATAAATTGCGTACCTGTAACTCGTGGTCTTGGCCGCCACGAATCAGCTGAAAAACCTGCGCAATAAATTCAATGTCCCGTATGCCACCCGCACCTATTTTTATGTTGTCTTCGTTGCCTCTTCGCAATACTTCCTGATTGATGAGTTTTTTCAACCCGCGCAAAGCCTCGACTACACCAAAATCGATATAACGCCGAAACACAAAAGGTCGCAGAGCTGTTAACAACCGGTCGCCATCGCCCTTATCTGCACCAATGGCGCGGGCTTTAATCATGGCATAACGCTCCCACTCTCGACCGTGCTCCTCGTAATAGCGCTCCATGGCTTGAAAACTCAAGGCCAAGGCACCGCTATTTCCATGAGGTCGCAGGCGCATATCCACTCTGAAGACAAAGCCATCCTTTGTATTCTCATCGAGTAACTTAATCAGCTTCTGACCTAAGCGGGTAAAGTAAGCGCTGTGATCCATTGCCTTACTTCCACCACGGGTTTCACCCGCCGATTGATACGCAAACATCAGATCCACATCGGAGGAGAGATTAAGCTCCTGAGCGCCAAGTTTCCCCATCCCCAGCACCACTAAAGGCATGATCTCATTGGTTTCCGGGTAGTAAGGTACACCCCAGCGAGGCTCAAGCAATTGATACAACTTCGTTAAGGTGATCCCAATACAGGCATCGGCCATGGCGCTGAGTTCGGCCACCGTCTGTTGGTAGCTTGCCAAGCCATTAACATCTCGCCATATAATCCGAACCATTTCGCGACTACGGAACCGGCGCAATACCATCGCTAATTCCGCTTCGTTGTCACAGTCCAACACCAGATCAGTGAGCCGCTGTGCCATATAATCCGCGGGATATTCCCGCCCGAGATCCTCTGCTGCCAACTCCATAATTAAGGCAGGATTGCGTTCCAGTTGATCTGCCACATAATCGCTAGCGACAAAGGTAGTTACGGTTTGCCGGTGAACCTCGGGGGTCAAGCCGCCAAAACTTTCAGATAAATTCTGCTCGCGCAGCCGCTCTGAAAACCGTTGCAACTGACTAAACACGCTGGGCTTCAGGAGTTCCGGCAGGTGTTCAATTTTAAACTGTTCAACTTTAAACATAGTCTCATTCGCTCCGAACGGAATAACATTGCTCGGATTTTAGTGTTAGTTCAATAGCTTGATTGATGGGTGGCAATTCACAAGGCTTCACCTGGGTTCCCACCCAATGATAGAAGTAATATCCACCATAGTCATAAATAGAATGTTTAAACCGATATTCAGCCTTGGTTGGAATGCCGTTATTTACCGCTAAAACAGTGATAGCAAGGCCCTTTAGATTTACCACATCCCCAATGCTAAATGGCACCAACGAACTTCTGAGAACACCTTCCTGCTCTGATTGAAAGAGCCCACGCTCACTGGAAATTTCTATAGTGACTGGTGATGTTACGGTGAGCACCAATGGTTCTAAACCGGAGGCCAACAACCAGGTTTGCTTTGGCAGGGGGCGACCATAATAGCTCCTAACACCATTGACATAACCGGCGGCACTGGACAGCGGAGGATTAATTAATACCAGCGTGCCTTCTTCCAAGGGTGCTAACTCCAGACTTTCCGATAACGCGCCTTTATTCACCAGCTGATCACCAATCCATTTCATTGAAAATGCCTCCACTGGCAAAAGGAGCCCGGAAATAAAGAGGTGTAGAAACAACACGACAGGAATGAAGATACGGAATGCCTGCCGACGCAACCCTCCCAAAACCACCAGAGGATGATGCTTTATGGTGACGAGCAACCCCAGCAAGGCACACACGCCAATATTGGCGGCCAACAACAGACGGCTATGAGGCAAAGTAGCGGCAATGGGAACCAATGATAAACAGGCCGCAGCTAACCAGAATCGAGCGTATTTATCTTTTTGCAACAAAGGCCAGATCAAGGCCAGCAGTCCTGCCGCCAGCACTAGGTATATTAGCGTGCGCTGCGGGGGTAAACTGGTTGCCAACTCTGGAGGCACAATCCAAAAAAGCCCACTGAATAAATCAAAAAATCGCACTGCCATACTTTGGATAAACAGTAACGGCTGATTCAATGGATCAAGGTAATGATCCGAACCACTGGCCCCATAACCCAACTGATTGCGCACCACCAGCCAGCTTAAGCCCACAAGCATATAGGGCACTAAGGAATTGAAGCGTTGGCGAATTCGACCCTCATCCAAAAATAGGGCGTAGGCCAACAAATAGGCCCCGGTACTCACTGCCAATTCACCACTGAATAAACCTAAAATAAAACACAGCAACGCGAGCCAAAAACTCTTTAACTGAGCGTTGCTACGCCATTGGTGATGAAAACCCAACGCCAAAACCAGAAAAAGTGTGGCCAGTACAGCATTTCGATTCGCCAGCCAAGCCACAGGGACACCATTGACGTAGGACAACGCCAAAAACCAACTGGCCCACAACCAAGCCTTGTGGCCAGGTTGGAAACGCCGGTAGAGACGAAACGAAATCAATAGCAGGAGCAAATAATAGACCCCGCTATGGAGATGCATAAGAACTGGCCAGCGTGGCCAAAATTGATAATCAACCCAATGAGTTAGCTCTGTTAAGGGGCGCCAAAAGGCGTACTTAATCTCAGGCAGAGTCCACCACGGCACCAGTCCTAAATCGGCTAAATCGAG
The DNA here is from genome assembly GCA_963922875.1 of uncultured Ketobacter sp. GTDB lineage: Bacteria > Pseudomonadota > Gammaproteobacteria > Pseudomonadales > Ketobacteraceae > Ketobacter. The sequence goes on from CAWUJH010000001.1 coordinate 263,214, forward strand.
CACTCGCTGCGGATTGCCATCTAAGAAGCTAAAGAGCCCAAACAGGCTGCCTGGAGTGCCCAGAGCCAAGACCTCGTGCTTGTTATTGATTAAACCCCAGTGAAAATAGTCGTCGAGCTGAAGGCCCAGCCAGAGGGAGGGGGAAATTAATAAGAATGCCGAAACCACCAAAATCGCAATTATTTTGGCATTGCTTTTACTTGAAACATCATGTGCTGTCTCAGTCATAGCTGAACATTTTTTACGAACCAAGTATTGCTAAGAATAGGATGACGAGAGTACAAATTATTATCAACTATTTAATTAGATGCAGCAAAAAGCTTCCACTCGAACTAGAGTGTACTATATCCCCTGCGGATCTCCATTAGGTTTGAAAGCTGGCCTGCCCCTTATTGAAGCATAGGTACCATCACGCTTCGCCCGATACATAAGCCGCTTTGTTTTATCTACGGCGACAATACTTTTCAAGCAATAAAGCAATAGCAATCTATATGGATTATGCTTACCTATAGCCATGCCGTGCTTTTTATAATAATAAAGCCTTGACCAACCCATGTGCCAATTTTTTAAATACTCAACTTTGTTACTAGAACCACTGGATTGTCTGTATAGGTGCTCGACGTAAACGTCACTATCAAGACCGATTGACCGGCCACTCTTTATCAACCTATAGCAGATATCAGTTTCTTCAGAGAATAAAAATATATTCTCATCAAACTGACCAATTGCCCTAAATGATTCTAATCGGAACATCATTGCAGCGCCAATAATCCACTGACGCAAGACCACCCCTTGGCGCGTATAGCTTTCTTTATCTACGGCCGGTGCGAGTAGCGATATCTCTGACTGCTTAATCATCCGATCCAAAAGTTTTTCTACAGAGGCAACAGTAATCAACAGATCGGGGTTTATCAAAAAAGCGAATGGCGTATTAACTTTTTTAAAAGCCCTATTTGCCGCTCTACCGTACCCTAAGTTTTGATCACACTGGATCACTTCCAGATTCGGATACTGTTGCTTAAGCTTGTTGGCAGAATCATCAGTGCTGGCATTATCGATTATCAATATTCGATAAGGGGAATCCAATAAAAAGCCATTCATGCACCGGATGATCACATCTGCGCTGTTGTAGGAAACAATTACAACGGTGAGATCATTTGACATTAAATTCAGTCCAAACCTGTGGGAATCAAACTAATCTATAAGATAAATTTTAACGTTTTTTATAGGCTAGAATTGTTAAAACTATTATATTATGAGCACTAAACCCTCATCCACTATCAACACCAACTACGAGCAGCCAGCAAGCTTTGAATAATAAACCTGTTAATATAAACCCAGAGAATGGACAGTTAGTCTCTATCGCCATGTGCACGTTCAATGGGGCGAAATATGTATCGCAGCAGATAGACTCGATTCTAGCCCAAAGCCATAAAAATCTCGAGATAATCATCGTTGACGATGCTTCAACAGATAATACCCTGAGCATTCTACAAGACTATGCGAACAAAGACCCCAGAATCACCGCCATCGGAAACACCCAAAATCTAGGCTATGTCAAAAACTTCGAGAAAGCGATAAGCCTCTGCACAGCAGACTACATTGCTTTGGCGGATCAAGACGACATATGGCTCCCAAATAAAATATCGACACTCTTATCGGAAATTGGCGACAACTGGCTTATCTATTCTAAAGTAACCTTGATCGATGAACTCGGCACACCGCTTGAAAAGGAGTTTCCTGACTATCCTAGACTTGAGGGGGCCTGCGCTCTTTCTTTAGCGATTAACAACTGTGTCACCGGGCACGCCACTCTAATCCATAAAAACCTAATCAATCATGCACTACCCTTCCCTCGAAGCATAACAAAGCATGACCAATGGTTAGCGATCATTAGCGCTCTTACTGGTAGGTTAGCTGCCTCACAAATGAATCTTTCATACTATCGCTCACACACCAGCAACGCACTATTAAACAAGAACAAAAGCATGGTCAAAAAGCCTTCCAAAGCTCGACGAAAAAGTGCTTTTGAGCAAGAGCTTATTGATCTATTGGATGAAATAGCCAAAGCTGATATCACATCAAAAGAGGACGTAGAACTGGTAACGACGCTTTCTTCCCTTTTAAAGCGGAACAAATCAGCTTTTATCAACCATAAATTAAAAAGATTTCTCTGCATTCACGAAGATACATTTCTCTCCACGCAAAAAAATAGAAAAAAATACAGAGATAAGCTATGTCGCGGTTACTGGTTCCACAAACTTTTTCCATTCACATGAGCATAACCCAAGCAAGGGCAGCACATGAATTCAACGAAAAGAAACTCTGTCAACTAAACTGAGTCTTATAGAGCGATGCATAATACTCGCCCTTATCTAATAATTCTTTGTGAGATCCCTGCTCTATAATCTTACCTTTATCAAACACTAAAATCCGATCTGCTTTGACAATCGTAGACAACCGATGAGCAATGACAATGGTTGTTCTATCTTTTGAAACAACCTCGAGCGCCTGTTGGATTAATTTTTCTGACTTTGCATCTAATGCTGACGTAGCCTCATCCAAAATCAAAATTGGAGAATCTACCAATAGAGCCCTGGCAATGACGATTCTTTGCTTTTGGCCACCAGAAAGCTTGCTTCCATTCTCACCAATGAAAGCGTCTAAACCACCGTCCAAGGATCTGACGAACTCAGATGCATTGGCTTTTTCAAGCGCTTCCCAAATTTGCTCATCCGAGTAGTCCTGAACCACGCCATACGCCACATTATTGCGCACAGAGTCGTTGAACAGCTCAATATTTTGTGTAACCAGAGCAAACTGTTTTCTTAAATTCTTTAGCCTGTAATCTTTTAACTCAACGCCATCAACTTTTATCGAGCCGGAATCGTAATCATAAAATCTAAGAAGCAGATTGGTAAGGGTAGTCTTACCACTACCAGAATGCCCCACAAGAGCAATCATCTGCCCGGCATTCACCGTCAAATTGAGGTGATCAAATACCTTTTCCTGCTCACCTTGATAACCAAAACTCATATCGGTTATTTCTATTTTCCCATCGACCCGATCCGATTCGTACGTCCCAGTATCTTTTTCCCGCTCACTATCTAAAGTTTGAAAAACTGATTCAGACGCAACTATCCCTCTTTGCAACATTCCCCAGATATCAGCCAATTGGCGCATCGGTTTCGGAATAAGACCAGCCGCAGTAATATAAGCGATGACATCACCAGCACTTTGATCTTCAAAAAACCTCAACATTGCATACATAAGCCCTGCCAAAGCAACGGCTACTATAAATTGAATTAATGGCGATCCTGCGGCTGTTGTCCTCACCATTTTCAGGCTTAACTTGGTAGCCTCTTTACTTGAAGTTTCGAAGCGGCGGTTTTCGTAATCCTGAGCGCCATATGCCCTAACGACCTGAACCGAAGACAGCGACTCTTTCGCTACATGGGTAATGCCACCCATAGAGCTCTGCATTCTTTTCGTAATATCTTTTAATCGCTTTCCTATAAAATAAACCAACACCCCTATCACAGGCGCAACCAGGATAAAAAGGCCGGTAACTTTCCAATTCATCCAAAACAAATATATTATCAAGCCGATAATCGTAAAACCTTCCCGAATAAGTATTTTGATCGCGTTAGTCGCAGCACTACTAACCTGGGATACGTTGAACAAAATTAACGACAATATCTCGCCAACGTTCGATTGATCATAAAATTTCTTGGGGGCCATCATTAGATGTGAAAATAGTTCGCATCTAATGTCATGTACGATATTCATCGAAACCTTGGCCAAAAGATAGTTTCCCATGAAGAAACCAATACCGCGAATAAACGCAATAATGATCAGGGCCACAGGAACCAGCATTAGATATTTTTCAGAGTCAGACTGCAGCGAATCCACGAAATACTTCATCAAATGAGCCAGTGCCGTTTGTGTCGCCGCAAAGATAATAAAACCAATAATGCTTCCGACGAAAGCTACGCGCCATTTGGCAAGATAGGTCAACAATCTTAGATAGGTCTTTAAATCACTCGTTTCGTTCATGCATTCCAGATTTTATTAGTTTTCCGTTGGAGAGAAGCTACCAAGTTCATTCAAAAGACCCCAAAAGACATCGGCATAGTTTTTGCATAACTACATGGGAGCCTAAAGATTTGTCCGTTCTAACAAAGCCCACACACATTCACTCGCGAGTGCGCTATAGCTTAGCCTGATAAGTTTTATCCCATTCAAGATACCGGGTATACTTGACGCTTGGTTCTGACTATTCACGCCTTCCTAGAAAATAACGCTAATGCCCCAGTTTAACGACACAAAAGAACGCATCATTGATAGCTTGCGAGCGATAACCGCCCGTTATCAAAGCACTACAAAATACCACACTATACAACCACCTAAAAATAAAAAACATCGGCTGTGCCTATTCGCACATTACTCTAACGACAATACGGTCTCAGACCATGTTTACTACTTGATTCAATCACTATCCCAGTCAAATTGCGATGTACTGTTCATTAGCGCCGGAAAGGACTTAACAAACGAGCATCAAGACAGGGTAAAAACTACCTGCGTTGGTTTGATTTCCAGAAAAAATATAGGCTACGATTTTGGAAGCTGGAAAACAGCCATCGAACATTATCCAGATATGGCGCAAGACTACCAGTCAATAGTATTTACAAATGACAGCGTTTACGGCCCCATACACGAGATTTCACCACTGATCGACAAAGCGGAATCAATGTTTGACGTATGGTCTTTAACCTCAAGCCATGAAAGGAACTTTCATATTCAGAGCTATTTTTGGGGTGTTACGTCAAACGCAATTCGCAGCGGTTTCTTTGATTTTTTTTGGAATACACATTACCGCTACTACTCCTTGAGAAGTCGAGTCATCAAGAACTATGAGCTTCAAATCGCCCACATAGCCAAAGACCGATTTTTTTTAAATGTTGGGTCCGCTATTGACCCACAAGAGTATAACAACAGCGTAAAGGATCTCAGTAAAATTAACCCAACTCACCATCTCGGCTATGAACTAATAACGAGGCATAAGTTCCCCTTTATCAAGAGGGAGCTAATGGATAGAAATCCGCTAAACATCGAAAGCAAACAACTCATAGAAAAGTATCTACAAACGGAACACCCGCATTACTGGAGCCTGATAAACAACCGTTAGCATCAATTCAGCTCTAAGCGGCGAACATGGATGAAACTACTGATTAAAACGGTAGAATACTATTGGATCCCGCCTGATGCCTGTCAGCGGTCTCTAAATTTATATATAATAAACCAACTTTCAACTATCTATAACATTTACTGATATATATCAGCAACTTACACGGAACCATAATGAATTACAAAGGGATCATACTGGCTGGAGGAAGTGGTAGCCGCTTGCATCCATTAACTCTTGGTGTTAGCAAACAACTAATGCCAGTGTACGACAAACCCATGATTTATTATCCCATTTCCACGCTGATGCTCGCGGGAATTACGGAAATTCTTATTATTACCACACCACGAGACAAAGAGGTCTTCCAGCAGCTGTTAGGCGATGGTTCAAGTTGGGGTGTTAGTTTTAGCTATGCAATCCAACCCTCTCCTGATGGACTGGCGCAAGCTTTTCTTATTGGCGAAGAATTCCTAGGCAACAGCAATGCCTGCTTGATTTTGGGCGATAATATTTACTATAGCCATGGCCTATCCAAGACCTTACAGCAGGTTACTACCCGAGAAACCGGTGCCACAGTATTCGGTTATTACGTTAACGATCCTCAACGATACGGAGTGGTGGACTTCGATGCTAACGGCAAAGTCACTGACATTGAAGAGAAACCCAAAAATCCTAAGTCCTCCTATGCCGTTACCGGTTTATATTTTTACGATAATGATGTAATTGAAATCGCTAAATCAATCAAACCATCCCAGCGCGGCGAACTGGAGATTACAGACGTAAACAAGGTTTACCTAAATCGTGGGGATTTATGCGTTGAGCTTTTAGGTCGTGGCACAGCCTGGCTTGATACAGGCACACATGATTCACTATTTGACGCGGCAAACTTCATCAAGCTAATCGAGGAACGCCAAAATCTCAAAGTTTGCTGTCCGGAAGAGATTGCCTATCGTATGGGATATATAAATGGGCAACAGCTTGAACGGCTTGCAGCGCCCTTGATAAAAAGCGGTTACGGGGAATATTTACAGCGCGTCCTACATGACAAATCGATACACTAATTCGAATGGGATCTAATCGTGAAAATTACTCCGACGGCATTACCTGAAGTAATGATCCTCGAGCCAAAGGTATTTGGTGATGAACGAGGTTTTTTTATGGAAACCTGGCGCGATAGCTGGCTCAACGAATTAGGATTAGACACCCAATTTGTTCAAGACAACCACAGCTTATCCAGTCACGGAATTTTACGGGGCCTGCATTATCAAATTAAAAAGCCGCAAGGTAAGTTGGTTCGTGTCGTAAGAGGCAAAGTGTTCGACGTGGCTGTGGATGTGAGAAAATACTCTACCACTTTCGGTCACTCTGTTGGTATGGAGCTGTCCGCCGAAAATAAAAAAATGCTCTGGATTCCACCCGGATTTGCCCATGGCTTTCTTGTACTCTCAGATGAAGCAGAATTTGTTTACAAATGCACTGAATACTACGCGCCGGATTATGACCGCACCTTACTGTGGAACGACCCCGTGTTGAATATAGACTGGCCGATACCTGAGGACATGAGCGTTTGCCTATCACAAAAAGATCAAGCAGGCATGCCACTATCAGAGGCTGACATATTCGAGGAACCCGTAACGTGAAGGTAATAATTACCGGAGCCAATGGCCAACTCGGTTCCGCGCTAGTAGCGCATTTACAAGCACACGACACTTACCCTTTTGATTCGTCAAGCCTGGATATTTGTAATTCCAAGGCGGTTACCAATGTTTTTCAAAGCATCAAGCCGGATGCGGTGATTAATGCAGCTGCCTATACTGCCGTGGATAAAGCAGAGTCGGAAACTGATCGAGCCAATGCAGTTAACCATCTGGCGCTAACGGAAATTGCCCAACAAAGCTCCAACCTCAATTGTCGCTTGATTCATATATCCACTGATTTTGTATTCGATGGCTTGAGAGGCATCCCCTATACGGAGTCAGACCAACCTAACCCTATCAATAGCTATGGCCGCTCCAAACGTGAAGGCGAACTCGCTTTACTAAGTTATTATTCATCTGCAACCATAATTCGGACATCATGGCTGTATTCTTCCAGTCATCAAAATTTTGTTAAAACCATGTTGCGCTTAATGAGTGAGCGTGCAGAACTTAAGGTCGTATGCGATCAAATAGGCTCGCCAACCGCCGTCAGTGGACTTGTCGAATTAATTGAAAATGCGACATCTCACCCTCGAGCCAACGGTATATTTCACTGGTCTGATGCTGGTGTCGCTAGTTGGTACGATTTTGCCGTAGCAATTTATGAAGAAGCGTTGCAATTAGGGATATTATCAAACGAGGTTAAGATTATGCCTGTCACCTCACAAGAGTTTCCTGCTGCTGCCAAACGGCCACATTTCAGCGTAATGAATAAACAGAAAACCTATCAAACCTTTGGTATGATACCAATCCACTGGCGCGTCAAACTGCGCCAGACTTTACAGGAATTAAAGCGTTAGGAGTTTTATCTTGTCTAATCTATTGGTTACCGGTGGCGCCGGTTTTATAGGTGTAAATTTTGTCTATCACCGGGTAGAGAAGTATCCGCAAGATAAAATAGTGGTGCTCGATGCTTTAACCTACGCTGGCAATCTAGCAAGCCTCGAACCACTGATTGAAAACAACCGAATACAATTTGTAAAGGGTAACATTGCTGATCAACCTTTGATTGAGTCATTACTCAGGGAACATGAGATTGATACCCTCGTTAATTTTGCAGCAGAAAGCCATGTTGACCGATCGATCACAGGGCCAGATGCATTTATAGATACAAATATTGTGGGTACTCATGCTCTGCTAAAGGCAGCCCGTCAAGTGTGGCTGCAAGAACAGAAACGAGATAATCATCGTTTTCATCATATCTCTACCGATGAAGTTTTTGGATCGTTAAATCCAACTGAGCCTGCATTTTCAGAAACCAATCAATATCAACCTAACTCACCCTACTCTGCTTCGAAAGCTGCGTCAGATCACTTGGTTAGAGCCTATCATCACACCTACGGTCTCAAGGTTACTACTAGCAATTGCTCCAACAATTATGGTCCTTACCATTTTCCAGAAAAACTGATCCCATTATCCATCACGAATTTATTAAGAGGCATAAAACTCCCCATTTATGGTGATGGAAAGAATATTCGTGATTGGCTATTCGTAACGGATCATTGTGTTGGCATTGATCTTATTCTTGAGAATGGTGTTATCGGCGAAACCTACAATATTGGCGGCGTTAACGAATGGGATAACCTTTCACTCATTAGTTTATTATGTGAAAAAATGGATTCCCTATTCGCTGAACAGCCAGAACTTATCACCAGGTTCCCCGATGCTTTCCCTTCCAAAGGTCAAAAGTGCCAATCCGCGATTGAATTCGTGACCGATCGAGCAGGCCATGACAGACGTTATGCGATTGATGCCGGAAAAATCGGAGACGAGCTTGGCTACTCTCCCTCTGTAAACTTTGAACAAGGGTTGGTAAAAACCATTCAATGGTTTCTGGATAATGAAGAGTGGTGGAAGGCTTTATTAAAATAAATGCCCCATTACCCCACCTGAATATGATACTAATCAGAACGCATTAAAGAACAAGCTCTACCTACAACTGCGGAGTCCGTAGAGATTTTATAACTGTAGACTTGTCTCAAGTATTCACAAATACCATATTTGGCATAGCACTTAGAAAAAGTAGGGATAATGTCTTTTGCGATTGAGTTACGGTACTCTCACTTTATGCTGCAAGGTAATTATCGGGTCCTTTTTGGACGTTATCGTCAGCAATACTTACTTATTGCACTTGTAATTATATGAATCAAATTTTTGATCCAGAGTCTGAAAATAGCGACAACCCAGTGCGAAAAATTCTTTTTGTTTCGCCATATCATGGACGCGCCGGCGCAGAAATATACCTTTACCGTTTTCTAAAGAACTACGACTCTAACCAGTTTCAGGCCATTCTGGTTACCGAAAAGTATTCTCCCTTGTTTAATTCGTTGCAGCCCAAGATTATTTACATCTCAATGGAGAGGCGACCCTACAACCTATCGCGAGCTGTGAAAAAGACACTAAATCGAATCTCGAGAAAATTATCTGGGCAAGTAAAACTTAGTAAGTTTAATTTTTTTGTGGAGCAGGTGCATCATCAAGTTCAGGCCGATATCTGGGTGCTTAATACCATTATAATGCAAAAGCTGATGCCTTCTGCGAGCCGCATGAAAGTAAGAGTTACCTCTATTATCCACGAATTACCGTCGGCATATTCGTTTGTTTCTCAGCAAGGTTTAGCATCACTCTTGACTCAAAGCGATCGAATCATAGCTAATTCTAGCCCTACATGTGAGGCAATCTCAATCATGGGCAGACCCGATGTAACCTTGCAACCTTGTTTTTTTGATCCAGAAGAAATAGTTTTTAGACAACCTCGCGAGGACCTTAAAGCGGCGCTAGGAATTCAGCCTGACGAATTTGTTTTGCTTGGATCAGGCTCTCAGGACTATAACAAAGGTATTGAGCTATTTATGAAAATTAGTGAATTTGCCAAGGATAAACCATGGAAATTCATTTGGGTGGGAGGCGAACGCGATACCGGTTTTAATTACTATCTACAGCACTATCGAGACAAACTTAACTTAAGCGGCAATTTGATTTTCGTCGGTGAAAAAGCCCGCGATTATTATGACTATCTCAATATGGCAGATGCTTTTCTGCTGACATCTTTGAATGAATCCTTTTCCTTATCAACCCTTGAAGCAATTGCCCTAGGGAAACCTGTTTTAGTCTACGATTGTGGAGGTATCCGAGATTTTGTCACCGACAGATGTGGCCGAACAATAGCAACAAGGAGCCCAGCAGATTGGGTGAATTCAATTGCCTGGCTACATAACAACTACCTGCAGTTCTCGTCAAACGAGCTGGCAGAGATTGCCGCTAACTACTCCACAACAAGCCAAGTTCCCAAATTGACTGCTCTGCTAACGGACAACTAAAAAATGTCCGTCGTTTATTCCAGGATTCAATACTTAATTACCGAATTTTACAAAGCCACAAGAGAGCCAAGGCAAATTATAAGAATTGGCTATCCACTTATTATTTTTCTACTGTTGGCACTCCCTTCTACCGGCTACGCCAGAGACGTTTTCACCATCATAATTTTACTGTGCCTGTGGAATCGAAAACATTACGCGCCTAGCACCAAAAAGCTTCTCAAAAGCCCCATTTTAACGGCGGGCTTTGTGTTGATTGTCTTTATCTCTCTCTCCGCTTACTGGAGCCAACCGCCATTCATGCATTCACCATCCGACCAAATTCGAAATGGAATTGGCGTTTTTTTGTTTTTGATAGGGTCCTGTTTATATATTCAACAGGAAGATCAGGGAATAAGATGGCTGTTTTGGATAATCGGTTTGGGGTTGCTTGCGAACTTATTGGGCACCTGGATTGATAAAGAAAATCTATTTCCTGGTGACCGGTTACGGGGTTACGGTATTGTTAATAATCCTATATTGTTGGCATCTGTCGCTGTTGTACAAATAGTACTTGGCTTGCATCTCCGGTTTTCCAATCTGCGAGCGAAGATTGCTGAAATCATTATGCTGATCATTGCATTAGGTATCGTACTACTTAGTGTGAGTCGAGGCCCCATAATGGCACTAGCGGCCGTTTTACTTATCTGGTTTATCTTTATTCCAAACATAAAATCAGCCCACAAACTTGTAATTTTCCTAGCTATCTGCGGTATCGTTTCGGTTGTAGCCTATATCGGACTCGGCGACTTGCTTGCAAAACGTGGAGCAAGCTTTCGACCTATCATATGGCAAGAGACTATCCGTGCCAGCCAAGAACATTGGTTAATTGGTTGGGGGTGGATAAATGATTTTAGCAAATCTTTACCGAGTGAAATGATAGCCAGGCACACGGGAATTAATTTTGTACATCCTCACAGCCTGCTCATTGGAGCATTGTACTATGGCGGCATGGTTGGCTTGTTAATACATCTTGTATTTTTCGGCATCTTGATTTGGCAAGTGGCCCAATCAGAAAGACGCGGATTCGCATTGTGTTTGCTGGCAGCAATTGTTCTGTTGACGATGACGGATACTTATACTGCTGTGACAAAAAGAGATTTTGTACTATTGATATTTTGGCTTCCTGTTGCTCTTTTAATTATGATTAGGCGGCCCGGCTTTCGTTAGTATTGTTAGATCACTCATTTCTTGTTAGCCAACTTTTACCAGCTCTCAGCTCGCTAAAGTGCATGCGCTCCAGCGCCTCATCCATTCTGCCGATTTTTCGACCCGATGTAGCTCCCTAACTCCGCAAATTCATAATCGGCCGCTCCACCAACAAATAAATCACCATAGCCCCCAAAATCGTAATCGGCAGGCTATACAGTGCAATCAAACTCATGGCTTCAAAATGGGAATAATCATATCGCTCAGGGAAGTTCTTCATAGCGTTAGTGGCCAGTTGCGCCAAAATAACGATAGGAAAGACATGCAACAGATACATGGAATAAGACAATTGAGCAATGGGATACCAAAGCCGATTGGCAAAAATCAGATTCAAGCCTTTGCTCAAATAGCTCTTTTCCAAACACACCAATACCAGATACGCCAGCGCCGCACAGAACACATTACGCACCACTGTTTGGTAAGCCACAGTAAACCAAGGCATGCCGTCCATAGAACGGCTCAACACTGGAATCCAAAACAAGGCAATCACCACCGCCAGACTCAGCAACCCTAACATTCGTCCTAAGGGTGTATTTAAAAACCGGCGCAGAGCTTGCTCATGATGAAAATAATAATAAGCCGCGATACAGCCACTCAACAGTGAACCGTAACGGGTATAAAGGTTGTCATATAACACGGAGAAATGATGGGCATGAAAATCAGGGTTCATTACGATTTCACTGCCAGGGGCGGTGCGTAACCAGTCGTCCGACATAATTACCACAAAACGCACGATAAAGGAGGCAAACCATAACAACCATAACCACATCAAGGGCCGAGTGGTTTTGAACACCAGCACCAGTAACAGTAAGGGATAGATTAAATAGAACTGCTCTTCAATGGCGAGGGTCCAGGTCCAGTTCATGGCCTGATCTTTATAATATAAAAAGTTGTTCACATAGAGCAGGTTGGCCCATAGATTTTCTATATTGGGTAAGCCTAGTGCCGCGTAGAGTGCAATCACGACCCAATAGGCGGGGCCTAAGCGCAAGAAGCGCCGCATATAAAAGTTACCAAGCTTGACGCTGCCCTTCTTGTCAATTTGCCGTAATAAGATTCCTGTGATCAAAAACCCGCTGATCATAAAAAATATATCAACGCTCTTTTCACTGTTCCATACCCAGGCTAATTGCCAGCCACTGGCATCCACAAAGTCGATGGCTTGCAAATCCGGGTTGGCCGCAAAATATATGGTGAAGGAATGCAGAATAATGATGAGTACAATGGACGACGCGCGCAGCCCATCCAACACTTCAAAGTTGGAGGCCGGTCGAATAAATAATTGTTTTAGGTTTCGCACCGGTGAAAATGCGGACAGTATATGATTCATGGCAGAAGGATATTAGGAAGCGACTGCGGGCGCAACTCGTAAAACTTCTTCCGGCGTGGTGACGCCTGTTGCCACTTTCTGCGCACCACTCAAACGCAGTGTGCGCATGCCTTCTTTCAAGGCTTGCTTACGGACTTCACCCAGCCCGGCTGAGTGACTTATCATTTCTTTTAATTCTTGTGACAAAGGGAGTACCTCGTATATTCCAACCCGTCCCAGGTAGCCGGTTTTACGGCATTCCAAACAGCCCACGGGCATTTTAATTTTTTCTGGTTTTTTCGCTTTCCAAGGGCTGATCAACAGCTCCCACACCTCAGGTTCAATGGTGGTATCTGTCTTACAATGGGGGCACAAGGTTCGCACCAAACGTTGTGCCATCACCCCCAGCAGCGTCGCAGAGATCATATAGGGCGGCACCCCCAAATCCAACAGCCGCATTATGGCCGACGGTGCGTCATTGGTGTGTAAGGTGGAAATTACCAAATGGCCGGTTAATGCCGCCTGAATCGCCATGTTGGCGGTTTCCAGATCGCGGATCTCGCCCACCATAATAATGTCTGGGTCTTGCCGTAATAACGAGCGCACACCATCAGCAAAGCTCAAGCCAATGTTATCCACCACCTGCATCTGATTAAAGGCTGGCTCCACCATTTCAATAGGATCTTCAATGGTACAGACGTTGACTTCGCGTGTGGCCAGTTGTTTTAAGGATGAATAGAGTGTGGTGGTTTTCCCCGATCCGGTAGGGCCGGTCACCAATACAATGCCGTTGGGTTGCGTAATCATATTACGCCAACGGGCATAATCGTCATCGGCGAGCCCCATTTGGGCGGCGGAACGCACCAATACTTCGGGATCAAAAATACGCATCACCAGCTTTTCGCCAAAGGCGGTGGGCAAGGTGGACAAACGCAGTTCCACTTCATCGCCGTCGATACTTTTGGTTTTTAAGCGGCCATCCTGAGGGCGGCGTTTTTCAGCCACATCCATACGCCCGAGGATTTTGATACGACTGGTAACCGCGGCCAACACTACCGCCGGTAGTTCATAAACGTCGTGTAATACACCATCGATGCGAAATCGAATCTGACCGGTGTCCCGTCTTGGCTCCAGATGAATATCACTGGCCCGCTGTTCAAAAGCGTATTGCAGCAACCAATCCACAATTTTAACGATGTGTTGATCATTGGCATCTGGGGAGGTTAACTCACCGAGTTGCAAGAGCTGCTCGAAATTCGTGACATTGGAAAGACTGCCACCGCCGCTGGCTCCTTTAACGGAACGGGCCAGATTATAGAATTCCAAGGTGTAACGCCGAATGTCCGCCGGATTCGTCACTACACGTTTGATCCGTTTGCCTTTTAGTATTTGTTCGAGACCGCTTTCCCAATCATTGGCGAGAGGCTGACCACTGGCTATGGTGACGCTGTCATCATCCACCGCCACCGCTAAAATTTCATGGCGCTCGGCAAAGTTGTAGGACATCACCGCAGTGGTTTTGGTGACATCGATCTTCAGGGGATCGATATGAAAAGATTCCTGCCCCACTCGCTCCGCAAGCCAAAGAGTTAGCGTGTCAAGATCCAGCTTACGTTGCGGGTCCTTGAAGTCAGCCACATTGTATTTGGCCACGACTTGCAACGGATTCCAGTTGAGTTCCTGTCGCTCCCGGCGCTGGCCGGAAATAAAGTTGGCATCGCGCTCGGAAATCCGCTTATCGCTCAATAAGCCATCCAGCACCCAGCGCACATCAATTTTCATGCTGGGAGCCGCGAAATTAACTTTACCTTTTGGGGTGTTCGTTGTGGAGCTGGACACTGCTATTTCGCCCATGGTCGATGATAAGAGTATTAGTATCATTGTAGACGCCATAACCCTTTGGAACCAACCACCTGAGCCCACTAAACTTTCTATCAGTGACCGTTGTCCAAAAATCCGGTATTGTCTGCAGCTTGTGTATTAACTTGTCTAAGGCACTGGAAATTCAACGCTTATGATCGAATCACTCATTGAAAAGACCTTATATGCCAGTCGCTGGTTAATGGCCCCCGTGTATTTAGGGTTGAGCCTGTTGTTATTGGGTTTAGTGGTCAAGTTCTTCCAGGAAATGATCCATATTGCTCCCGAACTCCTCCATATGACGGAGCAAACCCTGATTCTAAAGATCCTCACTATGGTGGATCTTACCTTGGTAGCCAGTCTGGTGGTGATGGTGATGTTCTCTGGCTACGAGAACTTTGTCTCCAAAATCAACATCAAGGAAGGCGGTGAAAAGCTCGCCTGGCTGGGAAAAATGGACTCTGGCTCCCTCAAACTGAAACTCTCCGCCTCTATTGTTGCCATTTCGGCTATTCATTTGTTAAAGAATTATATGGAATTTGATGCGGAAGCCTTGGGGGAAACTGGCATAGCTCACCTCAAGTGGTTATTAATCGTCCATGTTGGTTTTGTTTTGTCCGCCATGGGGATGGCAATCATGGATAAATTTGAGCGGGCCAGCAAAACGGATGCAATTCAATCAATTGCAAAATAAATCTGCAGTGGAAGACTTACACCCGCTTCAAGCTGTGCCAGAATTAACCATGACATTCACTGATATAACAGGCGTTTATTTTGGCACGTTGTCAGGCACCTAATTACATGGCATTGGAATTTCCATTGCCCGATCCTATTCTCAACAACTACCTCCGCAATGAAGAGGAAGCTGTTGAAGAATTGCTTATTGGCTATAGCCTTGCACCAGAAAACCGTGAACAAATTCAAGCTTACGCCCGCGACATGCTGGGGGCCATACGCAACGCCAAACCCGGGGTACGGATCGAAACCCTGCTAAAAGAATACAGCCTCGATAACCAGGAAGGTGTCACGCTGATGTGTTTGGCGGAGGCGTTGCTACGGATACCCGATCCCGATACCGCGGAACGCTTCCTTCATGACCGACTCCAGCGGGGTAACTGGGCAGAGCATTTAGGCCACAGCGACGCCCGCTGGGTCAATGCCTCCACCTGGGGACTGCTGATTACCGGTAAGCTGCTCAACAAAGAGGAACTACCTGGCAACTGGCTGTCCGACACGTTTAAAGCCTTGTTCCGACGTTTGGGGGAACCGCTCGCCCTAAGTGCTGTGCGCCAGGCTATGATGGTCATTGGCCAACAGTTTGTGGTGGGAGAAACCATCGAATCCGCACTGCAACGAGCAGTGAGCGATCGCGAGCAGGGTTACTGCCACTCTTTTGATATGTTAGGTGAAGCCGCCATGACCATGGCGGACGTGGAACGCTTTAAGGAATCTTATCGTAGCGCTATCACCAAGCTTGGCGAACATTCCGCCAGTGACAAAAGTGATGTGGGTATTTCCATAAAGCTGTCGGCCCTACACCCACGCGTGGAGTTGCGACAAGAGCGTGCCCAAAAAGTTTTACAAGATAATCTGATGGAGCTGTTGTTGCTGGCCCAGTCCAAAGATGTGGCTGTCACCATTGATGCTGAAGAATGTTCGCGCCTGGAAACCACCCTGATGCAGTTTGCCCGGGCCTTGAGCCATGCGGAACTGAGGCAGTGGGGCAAGCTGGGCATTGTGGTTCAAGCCTACCAAAAGCGGGCGCCCGCCGTCATCCAGTGGCTTATGGACGTAAGCCGTTCACTCCATTGTCAGATTCCTGTCCGCCTGGTGAAAGGCGCTTATTGGGATTCAGAAATAAAATATGCACAACAACGAGGGCTGGAAGACTATCCGGTGTTTAGCCAGAAAGATCATACCGATCTGAGTTATTTGTATTGTGCGCAGACGTTGCTGCAAGGACGCCATTTTCTATACCCTCAGTTTGGCACCCATAATGCTCACACTGTAGCCAGCATACTCTCTATGGCGAAATCCACCAGCTTCAAACAATTTGAATTCCAGCGCCTGCACGGCATGGGTGAAGCCCTGTATGATCATGTACTGGCCAGCTTTGACGAAGCCCGCTGTCGAATCTACGCGCCTGTGGGTCGCTTTAGCGAGTTGCTGCCTTATTTGGTACGGCGCCTATTGGAAAACGGTGCAAATACGTCGTTTGTGCGCCAAATTCAGCTGGCCCAAAGCGATGATGCTTGGCTAATAGACGAGCCCAGCACCAATATCAAAGCCATGGAGCGCCTCCGCAATCCTCGTATTCC
Source organism: uncultured Ketobacter sp. (assembly GCA_963922875.1). GTDB lineage: Bacteria > Pseudomonadota > Gammaproteobacteria > Pseudomonadales > Ketobacteraceae > Ketobacter. The sequence goes on from CAWUJH010000001.1 coordinate 280,148, forward strand.
ATTGCCTCATCGGGTCTACTATCCCGCTCGTAAAAATTCGAAAGGGTTAAATCTGGACAGCTTGCGAGAACTGGAAAAACTGAGCCGCGGTATGGCTTCTCTATTGAAACCTGGCAAGTACATTAAAGCGGAACCCAGTGATCGTCATCACCCGATTTATTCACCGGTCTATCCCGATACCGTGATTGGGCACTATCTAAAGAACAGCCGCCATGATTGTTTGAACGCCATGGACACTAGCCGTATTGCTTATCAGAGCTGGCGTCAGCTGAGCGTGGAAGAACGCGCCACTCTGCTAGAGAAAACTGCCAAGCTATTTGAAGCGAATTATGAAGAGTTGATGTTCTTGGCCATGCAGGAAGCGGGTAAAACCATAACCAACGCCTTAGCCGAAGTCCGAGAGGCAGTGGATTTTCTGTATTATTACAGTAACCAGGCTCGCACCTTGTTTGAACCTGCGCAGTTACCCAGCGTTACCGGCGAAGAAAACAGCCTCCATTTGGAAGGCAAAGGTCCCATCCTCTGTATTAGCCCATGGAATTTCCCTCTGGCGATTTTTACCGGTCAAATATCTGCAGCATTGGCGGCGGGTAACACGGTGTTAGCGAAACCCTCGTTATCTACCCCGCTAATAGCCCGTCGCGCTGTTGAGTTGTTCCATGAAGCAGGAATTCCACCAGGAGTATTGCAGTTAATAACCGCCAATAGCAAAACCGTAGATGAAACCTTATTGCGGGAAGGCGCCTTAAAAGCGGTGATGTTCACTGGCTCCACCTCCTCGGCGAAAAAAATTCAACGTGAACTAGCCGAACGCAGTGGTTCCATTTTGCCATTAATTGCTGAAACCGGCGGTCAAAACGCCATGATCGTCGACAGCTCGGCACTGACCGAACAAGTAACTCGGGATATCGCTCAATCGGCGTTTGATAGTGCCGGCCAGCGCTGTTCAGCGTTACGAATTTTGTTTATTCAGGAAGATGTCAAAGAAAAAACGCTTAACACCCTGATTGGCTACCTGGAAAGCCTGGTGATTGGCGACCCACTGGATTGGGAGACAGATATCGGACCCGTGATTAACAATGATTCCCGCAGCGAACTTATGCTGCATATCCAGCGCTTTCAAACCCAGGAACAGGTGTTGTATCAAGGTAAACTACCGGATTTACCCGGTTACTTCGTGCCACCCACTATTATTGAACTGACTAACATTAATGAACTTCATGCCGAAATGTTTGGTCCAATTCTGCATGTAATCAGCTATAAAGCCAGCGAACTGGATCAGGTGATAGAGCAAATTAACCGGACTGGCTTTGGCTTAACACTGGGTGTTCATAGCCGTATTAACGGTGTTTGTGAGAAAGTGGCGCAACAAGCGCAGGTGGGCAATATTTATATTAATCGCGATATGATTGGTGCCGTCGTTGGCTCGCAACCTTTTGGCGGTCATGATTTGTCGGGCACTGGTCCAAAATCCGGCGGCCCACACTATCTATTACGACTCACTAATGAAAAAACAATTTCCGTGAACACAGCCGCAGTGGGTGGTAATACCAAATTGTTGACTGATGACTGAGTCCATTAAAATAACCTAAAATATGATATAACAGCAGGTCAACAACGCTAGCAGGAGAAGCCAGGTTTTCATGCAATCGGCAACCAGAGACTATGTGAATTGGTTTCGTAACAGCTCGCCCTATATCAATGCCCACCGCAATAAAACCTTTGTGGTGGCATTTCCCGGCGAAGCCGTCTCCCATGGTCATTTTTATAACTTAGTACAGGATTTTGTCCTGCTGCATAGCCTTGGTATCAAGTTAGTGGTGGTTCATGGTGCCCGCCCGCAAATCGATCAAAGATTACAGAACAGTGGCCAAACCACCGATATCCAACACCATCGTCGCGTATCAACCCTGGATACGCTACCGGCTATTATCGAGGCTATCAGTCATACGGCCATCTCGATCCAGGCAAGCTTGGTTCAAGGCATGTCAGCCGCCCGCTTAAGTGGCACCAAAGCCATGGTAGCAACGGGCAATTTTGTGTTGGCCAAACCTTATGGTATCCACCACGGAATAGATTACCAATACAGTGGCGAGGTGCGCAAAATACTGGCGGACAACATTCGCTACCAGTTAAATAGCGGTGCTATGGTTTTGCTGTCTCCCCTCGGCTACTCACCCACCGGTGAGGTGTTCAATTTACTGTGGGAAGAAGTAGCGGAAGCCGTAGCCATCGCACTGAATGCGGATAAAGTTATTTATCTCAGCAGCGAAGAAGGCATTAGTGATTCGGTGGGTGAGCTCATTAAAGAACTGACCACAGCTCAAGCCGAAACCCTAATTCAGCAATTTCCGGCACCACACTTTACTCTGATTAGTGCCCACAGAGCGGTAAGACTGGGTGTTACTCGCGCCCATATCATTGGTTTTCAGCAAGACGGTAATTTGCTCAAAGAATTATTCACGGTGGACGGTTCAGGTACACTGATCACCCAAGAAACCTATGAAAAAGTGCGCCTGGCCACCATTGATGACGTAGCGAATTTACTTGAGCTTATTGAGCCCATGGAGCAACAAGGCATCTTGGTACGCCGCTCCCGTGAGTTATTGGAAACAGAAATTAATCACTTCACTATTATTGAACGTGATGAAAAAATTATCGCCTGCGCCGCACTCTATCCGTTTCCCGATGAGCACTGTGGCGAACTGGCCTGCGTAACCGTACACCCTAATTATCGTCATGGTCAACGGGGAGACACCTTGTTAAAGGCAATTGAACAGAGAGCCAAAACCCTTGGGTTAACCACTTTATTTGTGTTAACCACACGCACGGCACACTGGTTTTTGGAACGTGGCTTTAAACCAGCCACGGTGGCTGAATTACCTCAACATAAGAAGTCACTGTATAATTTCCAAAGAAACTCCAGCGTATTTGTTAAACCGTTAAGCAAATGAGGTTAAGGCAATCGCATATTCATTAACCCCATGGCTGGCCCAGTGGATCACGAGCAAAACCTATCGTGATTTACGCCATGGTTGGTTTGAATTAAAACGGCGCCTGTTCCCGGCCTTGAACTCGATCACTTATTACCATCGAGTCAATGATCCCTATTGCTTGGTGATGCTGCGTATGCTGCCCCGTTTTTTAGAAGATTTCGATATCGAAATAGAGATTCGCTGTGTTTTGGATTTGCCCGCCGATATGCATCCCGAACCCGAACTGCAAGCCCGTTATGGACTAGCGGATGCCAAGCGCCTAGCGGCATTGCACCAGTTAAATTTCCCTGAAGATTTAATCACCCCTAGCGCTGAAGATTCAATTAAAGCCACGGGCATCCTTGTTAAACATAAAAACCGGACAAAATTTCTGCACTTAGTGACAGAAGTCACGGAAGCCTTGTGGGGTTGCAGTTCTACGACCTTTCAAAGTGCGTTAAAACGTTATGGCACCCTCAGCAACGCTGAAGTCAACCAACACAGTGAGCAGGCCTGCACCGAGCTACTGGCCCGCGGACATTACAATTCCGCCATGCTGTATTATGGCGGTGAATGGTATTGGGGAGCGGATCGCCTCGCCCACTTAGTGGATCGTTTGAATCATGCCGCTTTTCGCCGCCGCCCGCAGTTAGCGGATTATCAGCGCCAGTACCGCTACATTACCCAAGGCACCAATAGCCTGCGGCCACGGCCGAAAACAATAAAACCGCTGGATTTTTATTTTTCTTTTCGTAGCCCTTATTCTTATCTGGCAGTGGCTCGAGTGTATAAGTTAGCGGAACTCTACAAAATTCCTGTCATTGCAAAACCTGTGATGCCTATGGTGGAACGAGGAATTTCACTGCCTAAAGCCAAACGCCGCTATATTTTGCAAGACGCCAAGCGCGAAGCGGATAAATATCAGTTACCCTTTGGTAAAATCTGTGATCCACTAGGCATTGGTGTCGACAATGCTATGGCACTCTTCTTCTATGCTCAGCAACTCGGCAAGGAAAAAGAGTTTATAACTTCTGCCCTCACCGGCATTTGGGCAGATGGTCTCGATATGAGTCGCACATCCCATATAAAAATAATAGTAGAGCGGGCAAACCTTAGCTGGCAGGACGCCAAACCATGCCTCCAGCAAAAAGCATGGGAGCGTCAGGTAGAACGCCATCACACTGAATTGAAAACCTATGGTTTGTGGGGAGTGCCCGCGTTTAAATATGGCCCATTGATTTTATGGGGCCAAGACCGCCTATGGGCGCTGGAACAACGGGTTCTGGCGGGAACGAACAACAGCAGCTAAGCTGCTTATAAAAAGGGAGATTCCCATGAGAAAAATACGCAACGTATTACTCTTGCTACCCATCTTTTTTGCCATGAATAGTGGCGCTGAAAGCAATCAGCCATCCGCGAAACAAGTGGAGGCGCTGATCCAGTCCTCAGGCCTGGAGATGCAAATCAATCAAATCCCCATGGCACTACAGCAAGCAGGTCGCAGCCAATCCGGCCCGGCCAGTGCCTTTGTTCAACCCTTAATGACAAACTTACTCACGGTTTTTAAACCAGAAGCGATGCTGGCTATTTTACGCCAGGATCTGATCAAGCGGCTCGATACTTCTACCCTTCTGGCCGCGCTTAATTGGTATGGTAGCCCCAATGGTAAAGCTGTTATCAACGCGCAAAAATCTATTTTACAGCCAGAAATCATGCAAGAAGTTGCTCAGGCATTGGTAAAACAAAATGTAAATATCACCCAGGAACGAACGAATTTGTTACGAAAGATCTCCGCAAGCACCCATGCAAACGATATTGCGCTGGATATGATGGTTAACATGCAAGCGGCTTTTATGAGTGGCTTATCCACCATGATTGCACCTGCCCAAGCCCAGTCCTTTGAAGAGCTACGTATATCTTTTGAAAGCAGTAAAGGGGCCATGAAAGCGCAGCTAGAGCAACAACTCTTATTGCAACAAGCCGTGGTGCTGAAAGATTTATCCGACGACCTCTTAGTTGAATTTTTGGACTTCGCCAATTCAGCCGAAGGCCAGAAACTATTTATGGCCGTCAATGCGTCACTGAATCACACCTTTCAAACGGTTGCCCGCGACATCCCCAAGGCGATGCAAAGCAGTACGCTTTAGAATACAGCGCTCTACAATTAAACATAATCGCCAGTGGAAGCGCCATGATGGCGCACATTATTTGCAGCAACTCTTAGCGAGCTCCACCTACTCTCAGTAAGCAAATGTTTTACCAGCATTTTTCAGGCATGGCACAGTGATTGCTGACCAACAACCTGTTGGAAGCGTTATCGAAGAGGACCCAATGGCAATTTGCTATTGACACGACTCGGCTGTAGCATATGACTACCTATCAGATAACCTAAAAACTGGTTACTATTAACAGTCTGATTACTAATAGACGGCTAGGGTTCCGATCGTCTTTTTCTTTAGGAATATTTTCGTAAAGAACAAGCAACGATGTCTGGACCGAGAGCTGTCGACCTCGCAGGTGTTAACTCTGCGAAGGTTACACGGCGGGATAAAAGCCCGGGAGGCTCACTGCACTACAAGCAGTGAAAATGGCGAGTTGCCATTGAGTCCTCTATTAAAAATTAAACCGTGAGCCTTTAGGAGATTAACCATGACTTTTCAGTCAACAGAAAGAACATCAACAGATAGAACAACAGCAACATCGAAGACAGCATCACACTCTATTCGTCGCCTAACGATTTTTCTCTCCCTCTTAGTGGCCTTACTTGGCAGCAGTCTATCCAATAGTCTGTACGCTAAAGACTCCTTTAAAATTTGCTGGTCCATCTATGTAGGCTGGATGCCATGGGACTTTGGTGAACAGTCAGGCATCGTGAAAAAGTGGGCCGATAAGTACGATATTTCTATCGACGTTGTGCAAATCAATGATTATGTAGAATCCATTAATCAATACACCGCTGGACAATACGATGGTTGCACCATGACCAATATGGATGCTCTCACGATTCCAGCAGCCGGTGGTGTTGATAGCACCGCACTCATTGTCGGTGACTTCTCCAATGGCAACGACGGCGTTGTATTAAAAGGCAAGAACTCTCTAGATGCCATTAAGGGCCAACAAATTAATCTGGTGGAATTGAGTGTTTCCCATTACTTGCTGGCCCGTGGTTTGGAAACCGTTGGGCTGGCGGAAAAAGACGTTAAAGTGGTTAACACCTCCGATGCCGATATGGTAGCTGCTTATACCACGGACGATGTGACCGCAGTGGTAACTTGGAATCCCTTATTGAGTGAAATCATCAATATGCCAAACAGCCATAAGGTGTTTGACTCCTCGCAGATCCCCGGTGAAATTATCGATCTAATGGTGGTTAACAGCCGCACGTTAAAAGCCAATCCAAACTTTGGCAAGGCCTTAGTGGGTGCCTGGTATGAAATTATGCAAACTATGGCAGCTAATACGAAAGAATCCGTCGCAGCTCTAACCATGATGGCTAAAGCATCCGGAACCGACCTTAAAGGTTACAATGCCCAGCTGGATTCAACCAAAATGTTTTATACGGCCAAAGAAGCTGTAGACTTTGTAAACAGCACAAAACTTAAAACCACTATGAAATACGTGGCAGAATTCTCCTTTGCTCACGGCATCCTCGGTGAGGGCGCATCCGATGCCACCTTTATTGGTATTGAAACCCCTTCAGGCGTTTATGGTGACAGCAAAAATATCCAATTACGATTTGATCCCACTTATATGCAAATGGCTGTGGACAATAAGCTTTAAACACCCTACTCAGAGTGGTACGTGAATTCAGCTACCTAGTGACTACGCACCACTCTACTTCGTATAAAGTAATGTCTTTATAGTGGAACGCCATTATGAAAAAACTAATCAATCTCAATCCCAGTAAACCTGTACTTTGGATGCTCGGTATTGCACCCTTTGTTTTATTGTTATTCTTATATATTGGAGCCTCCAATCAACGCTTGGCGGAAAATCCAAATGACAAGTTGTTACCGGCTTTTTCCAGTTTTGGTGATGCCATATCACGCTTGGCATTGGAACCCAGCAAACGTAGCGGCGAATATATCTTTTGGCAGGATACCAGCAGCAGCCTAAAACGTTTGAGTATCGGTGTTGGTATTAGCGCATTGATCGCGCTGATTTTCGGTATCCTAAACGGTGCCATACCCTTTGTACGCGCTAATTTGTCACCACTGATTACTGTTATCTCGCTCATTCCACCCATGGCCATACTGCCGGTGCTATTTATCGTTTTTGGCTTGGGTGAGTTGGCCAAAGTGGTTTTAATCGCCATTGGTATAACTCCCTTCCTGATACGGGATATGCAGCAGCGGGTGCTTGAGATCCCCCAGGAACAACTGATTAAAGCCCAGACTCTCGGCGCTAATACCTGGCAAATCATTGTGCGGGTTATCTTTCCTCAAATAATGCCACGCCTGCTTGATAGCGTGCGCTTATCACTGTGCTCCGCCTGGCTGTTTTTAATTGCCGCTGAAGCCATTGCCTCTACCGACGGACTGGGATATCGAATCTTTCTGGTGCGGCGCTATCTGGCAATGGATGTCATCCTTCCCTATGTACTCTGGATCACCCTTCTGGCCTTTGCATTAGATTATTTATTGCGGCTGCTTTCCCAACGGCTCTACCCCTGGTTTCACGCCCAAAACGCTTGAGGAATTGACGATGAGTTATATACATATTGATAACGTGTGGAAAGAATATGGCGATCAGGTGGTGTTAGAAAGAATCAATGCCAAAGTGGAAGAAGGTGAATTTATCACTATTGTCGGTGCTTCTGGCTGTGGCAAAACCTCGTTTCTAAAAATGTTGTTAGGCACTGAATCACCGTCTCGCGGCAATATCAGTGTACAGGGTCATATTCTAGCTGACGAACCCGATGCCGAACGTGGCATTGTTTTTCAACGCTACTCGGTTTTTCCGCATCTAACGGTTTTACAAAATGTGATGCTGGCGCGGGAATTCGAACAGAGCAAACTAGTGGCACGGCTTTTTGGACACAAGAAAAAAGTCGTCAAAGAACAAGCACTGGAAATGATCGAGGCCGTAGGTCTGACACCCGCCATTAACAAGTATCCCCATGAGTTATCCGGGGGTATGCAACAACGTTTAGCCATTGCCCAGGCCCTCATCAAAAAGCCCAGAATTTTATTACTGGATGAACCTTTTGGCGCTTTGGATCCCGGTATTCGAGCCGATATGCACCAGTTGGTACTGCGCTTGTGGCGGCAATACAAATTAACTGTTTTCATGATTACCCATGACATCAAAGAGGGTTTCTATTTGGGCACCCGCCTTTGGGTCTTTGACAAAGTACGCCTCGACCCGCAAGCACCTAATGCGTTTGGTGCCCGAATTACTTATGATTTCCCTGTGGGAAAAGTCGATGCCGATGCCTGTCTGGAAATTGATTCTGCCATTAATCAATCAAACCAGGCAGCTATGGCTTAAAAAATTAAGGAGCTCATGATGAACGACGCGTTTTATCAATACACTATGCCGGGTGCTGCCCACTGGTCCTTACGAGTTAAACGGGGCACTAACTTAAGAATCACTGACGTGGAAGGCGGGGCTAATGTCGGTATGCTTTTTTACAACCCAGAAGATTTGCTGGAAAAATATAATGCACCAGACACCTTGAAGAGTCAGCACACTTTCAAGCTAACTCGGGGCAATTGCCTGTATTCCGATATGGGGCGCATTTTTTGTTCCATCATTGGCGATACTTTCGGCTGGCATGAAACCGTATGCGGCAATATTCATAAAAAACAAGTGAAAGAAAAGTGGGGCGAAAAATCCTATCAGGAGGCGCACAATCTTTGGCACCAAAACGGCTATGACAGTTTCTTGGTTGAGCTAGCCAAATATGGCTTAAACAACCGGGATATGGCCGCCAATGTTAATTGGTTTAGCAAAGTTATCACTGATGATGAGGGCAACTTGTCCTTGGACACCAGCGCAGCAAAAGCCGGTACTCAGGTATCACTACGCTTTGAAATGGATACCCTAGTGATTATGCACACTTGCCCTCACCCGCTGAGTTGTGCCGAAGCCTATCCTTACAAACCTGTCCTTATAGAGCTTATGGCAGCAGACGAAGTCGCCGAAGATGACTACTGCATGAATTTCCGCCCCGAAAATCGTCGCGGATTCGAAAATAACCAACTCTATTATTTGGCACGCTAACCCAGGAGTATATACCGTGATTTTAGCCAGTGAACGTCATGCCGAACAGGCTACCTATCGCCAGGTAGTGGCTGCCGGTGACTACTTTCTAAAAACCGTTGCCAAAGGTCACACCTTCCGTATCCTGGATCTGGAAGGGAATCAGGCCGCTGACACCTTATTTTATAACGCTAATGACGTGAGCGAGCGTTACAGTGCTATGGATACAATTCGTGAACAAGGCAATGTTTATCTCACAGCCGGAACCAAGTTACTGTCCGACCGTGGCAACGAAATGCTCACCATTGTTGCGGACACCTGCGGCCGCCATGATACCTTGGGTGGTGCCTGCGCCACTGAAAGCAACACCGTGCGTTACGCGTTGGATAAGCGCTGCATGCACGCCTGTCGTGATAGCTGGATGCTGGCCATCGCTGAGCACGAGTCTCTGGGATTAAGCAAACGGGACATTACTCATAACATTAATTTTTTTATGAATGTACCGGTTACCGCTGAAGGTGGGCTTACTTTTGAGGATGGCATTTCCGGAGCGGGAAAATACGTGGAAATGACCACGGCCATGGATGTTATCGTGCTTATTTCCAACTGCCCACAATTGAATAATCCCTGCAACGGTTATAACCCTACGCCTATTGAAATTTTGGTGTGGGAAAACTAAATCAACGCTGAATTCTAAACACCCCTGAATCAGGACCGACCTGATTCATAAAACCAGTAACGGGACGGCCCGTATGAGAAGCGACAATGTTTAACAAAGTGTTAATCGCCAACCGTGGCGCCATTGCAGTTCGCATCATCCGAACGCTCAAACAAATGGGTATCCAATCTGTTGCCGTGTATGCAGAAGCGGATAAGGATTCACTCCATGTACTTCACGCTGACGAGGCCTATAGCTTAGGCGAAGGTGGAGCCACCGAAACCTATCTTAACCAACAAAAACTCATGGCGCTAATGCAGGAACAGCAAATCGATGCGGTCCATCCTGGCTATGGCTTTTTAAGTGAGAACCCACAGTTTGTGGAATTCTGCGAAGCGAACAATATCGCTTTTATCGGCCCTACTGCAGATCAAATGCGCAGTTTTGGTCTGAAACATACCGCTAGAGATATCGCCCAGAAAAATCATGTCCCCTTGTTACCGGGCACAGATTTATTGTACTCACTGGAAGAAGCTATCAGTGCCGCTGCCGCCATCGGCTATCCCGTGATTCTAAAAAGCACGGCGGGTGGCGGCGGTATTGGTATGCAAATGTGTCAGACTGAGCAACAACTGCAAAACAGTTACGCCAGCGTCAAGCGCCTAAGTGCCAACAACTTTAGTAACGATGGCGTGTTTATTGAAAAATATATTACCCGTGCACGGCATATTGAGGTGCAGGTGTTTGGTGATGGTAATGGCGTTGCTGTGGCCCTCGGAGAAAGGGATTGCTCCGCTCAACGACGCCATCAAAAAGTACTGGAAGAAACACCCGCACCGAATCTCAGTGATAATTTGCGCCAGACCTTGCACGAAACAGCACAGCGCTTAGTCGCTGCAGTGGCTTATCGCAATGCCGGTACCGTGGAGTTTATTTTCGACGATGCCACTCAAGAATTTTATTTTCTTGAGGTGAATACTCGGCTGCAAGTGGAACACGGCGTGACCGAACAAGTGTATGGCGTGGATTTAGTGGAATGGATGGTACGCTTGGCCGCTGGCGAGTTGGAAGATTTAAACCAGCGTGCCGCCCAGCTCAGCCCTCAGGGTCACGCTATTCAGGCCCGGATCTATGCAGAAAATCCCTTCAAAGATTTTCAACCTTGTGCGGGATTATTAGCGGTTACCCAATGGCCTGAGCAAAAGGCCAAAACCCTGCGCATTGATCATTGGATTAGTCCGGGTCTTGAAGTGTCAGCACGCTTCGATCCTTTACTGGCAAAAATGATTGCCTGGGCACCCAGTCGCAATGAAGCCATTGCTGAACTTAGCAGCGCCCTCGCAGAAACCACGCTGCAGGGCATCGAAACCAACAAATACTATATTGAAGCGGTACTGCAAACCGAAGCTTTTAAACACGGCACCTTGCATACTCGCTACTTGAATGATTTCCGTTATGACTCCCACACGATTGAAGTATTGTCTCCAGGAACTCAAACCACTATTCAGGATTACCCAGGTAGGGTGGGTTACTGGGATGTTGGGGTGCCACCTTCAGGACCTTTTGATAATTATTCGTTTCGCCTCGGCAATAAAATTGTTGGCAATTCGGCTTCGGCAGCGGGATTGGAAATCACCTTAAACGGCCCTAAGCTGCAATTTAACACAGCAACCACCATTGCCATCGTGGGCGCGCCCATTGATGCCCAGCTAGACGGCGTGGAACTGTCATTATGGCAGCGCCATAATGTGGAGGCTGGTCAGGTATTAACCCTTGGTAAGATCACGACCGCCGGAGCCCGAGCCTACCTTATGGTAGCGGGTGGCATCGAGGGCAATTGTTATCTGGATTCTCAATCCACCTTCACACTGGGACAATTTGGCGGCTTTAGTGGCCGGGTACTGCGTACCGGCGACGTGTTGCATTTATCCGCTACAGAGCAGGCTTTTGCCGGTGCTGATAACCACTCTGCACCGATTGCTCCGGGGATTCTGCCCGCCATCCAAAACCAGTGGCAACTGCGGGTTATTTATGGCCCTCATGGCGCACCAGACTTTTTTACGCCGGATGATATCGAAATGTTTTTTTCCCAGCAGTGGGAAGTGCACTACAACTCCAGTCGCACCGGCGTACGCTTAATCGGCCCCAAGCCACAGTGGGCTCGGGCTTCTGGCGGCGAAGCGGGTATGCATCCGTCGAATATTCATGACAATGCCTACGCCATTGGTACCGTAGACTTTACCGGAGACATGCCTGTTATCCTGGGACCCGATGGCCCTTCCCTGGGTGGCTTTGTGTGCCCGGCTACCGTGATCAGTGCCGACCTCTGGAAGCTTGGTCAATTACGGGCGGGGGATAAAATTCAATTCGTTCCCGTGACCCAGGCCAGCGCCAAAGCCATTGAGCAGCAGCAACTGGCTCAGATTGAAACTTTACAACAACAACCAGAATTTACCCCCAGTGTTTGTCCTATTGCGGAACTCAATGCCATTCACAGCGAACAGGATGACATTGTGTATCGGGCCGCTGGCGACAAATATTTACTGGTGGAATTTGGGCCCCAACAACTGGATATTCGGTTACGGTTTCGAGTGCATGCCTTAATGTTATGGCTGCAGGAGCACATCGAACTTGACCCACAACTCGATGCCATTCAGGAACTGACGCCCGGTATTCGCTCGCTACAGATTCACTATGATAATTTGCGTTTATCTTTGGATTCACTGGTGGTAATTCTTAATGGTGCCCATCAAGAGTTAATGAGTCGTGAAACTCTGGAAGTCTCTTCCCGCGTGGTGTATTTGCCCTTGAGTTGGGATGACCCCGCCTGTCAATTGGCGGTGCAAAAATACGAACAGTCGGTGCGTAAAAATGCCCCCTGGTGCCCTAGTAATATTGAGTTCATTCGTCGGATTAATGGACTCGACAGTATCCAGGCGGTGAAAGACATCGTATTCAATGCTCGCTATGTGGTGATGGGGCTGGGTGATGTCTATTTGGGCGCACCGGTGGCTACACCCTTAGATCCCCGCCATCGTTTAGTCACAACAAAATACAATCCGGCTCGAACCTGGACGGCGGAAAACTCCGTGGGTATTGGCGGCTCCTATTTGTGTGTCTACGGTATGGAAGGCCCTGGCGGTTATCAATTTATTGGTCGCACCTTGCAAATGTGGAATCGCTATCGCACCACAGAAGCCTTTAGCAAACCCTGGCTGTTACGTTTTTTTGATCAGATTCGTTTTTATGAAGTGAGTGCGGAAGAAATCCTCGACATCCGAGAACGTTTCCCTCGGGGTGACTATCCATTGCGGGTGGAAGAGACCCGCTTTAATCTCGATGAATACGAACAATTTCTAACGGATAACCAAGCAACCATTAAAGACTTCACCGAGCAACGTAATCAGGCATTTGAAACGGAATTACAACATTGGATTGATAGCGGACAATTCCACTATGACTCAGCGCAAAGCGACGAAGATCCACAACCACTGGATGATCAGCTAGCCGAAAACTGCTTCGCGGTAGAGAGTCATGTGGCGGGGAACCTTTGGCAATGGCAAGTCAAAGAAGGCGACATACTGGCCGCAGGAGACACGGTTTGTATTTTAGAATCCATGAAAATGGAAATCGAAGTTACGACACCACAAGCCGGACAAGTGATCCGTCTCAATCGCCAGCAAGGACAACAAGTTAGCGCCGGACAAACATTATTGATTATTGAAGACATCATTGACCATACCGATGGGGAGTAGCAGGTAATGTTCGACTTTTCTAAACTGAATATGACGCTAGGCGGGCTGCAACAACACTATCAACATAATGATTTCAGCCCTGCCGAGCTGGTGGATCATTTGCGTCAACAGAGTTTGGCCGAAAGTGAAAATCCTGTGTGGATTCATTTGCTGGATGAGGCAGAAATAAAGCCCTATTTAGATTTCTTAGCGGACAAAGATCCCGCTGACTTGCCCCTATATGGAATACCGTTTGCGATTAAAGATAATATTGATCTGGCTGGCGTAGCCACGACTGCGGCCTGTCCGGATTTCAGTTACGAGCCAACAGAAAGCGCCCATGTAGTAGCACGGTTACTGGCCGCTGGTGCATTACCTATGGGCAAAACCAATCTGGATCAATTTGCCACTGGATTAGTGGGTGTTCGTTCCCCTGAACCCTGGGGGCCCTGCCAAAATGCCTTGAATCCGGACTATATTTCGGGAGGCTCAAGCTCCGGGTCCGGCGTTGCCGTCGCCAAAGGCTGGGTGTGCTTCTCCCTCGGCACGGACACGGCGGGCTCAGGTCGGATACCCGCCGCCATGAATAACATTGTCGGCCTTAAGCCCAGTTGTGGGGTACTCAGCACCCGAGGCGTGGTGCCTGCGTGTCGCAGCCTGGATTGCGTCAGTATCTTTGCCCTCACTTGCGAGGACGCTAACCGGATCTTCGACTGTGTGGCGCAATATGATCCACTGGACGATTATTCCAGACCCAATCCTTTCGCCAACGGTCCCCGCTATTTTTCCAATACGGTAACCAATATCACTCTGGGTATTCCCAGTGCTGAGTTGCTGGCGTTTTTTGGCAATCAGGAGGCCCAGCGGCTGTTCCAGGATACGGTGGAGAAACTGAAGTCCATCGCGGGTTTGCAATTGGTTGAGATTGATTTTACGCCCTTTAAAGAGGCCGCCAAATTACTCTATGAAGGGGCCTGGGTGGCCGAACGTTATCTTGCCACCTCCCCTCTGATCAAAGACTCTCCTGAATCCATGCTGCCCGTTATTCAGACTATTATTGGGGGCGGTGATAAGCCCTCGGCCTTAGACACCTTCAGCGGCCAATACAAATTGCGCCACTATCGCCAGCTCGCCACTCAGCAGTTGGCCAAAGTGGACGCCATTGTAACACCCACCGCTGGCAGTACCTTTACCATCGACGAGGTCCTAGCCAACCCCATAGAGCATAATAGTCAATTGGGTTACTACACGAATTTTATGAATCTGTTGGATTGCAGCGCCGTCGCTATACCCACGGGCTTTTACCCATGCGGCGTGGGATTCGGCATCACCTTATTTCACGAGGCTTTTGCCGACAAGAAACTGCTCTCTATCGCCGCCTGCCTGCAACGACATATTGAGCTACCCTTGGGCGCACTGTCCTCAAGTTCAGCGCAGCTTAAAGCAGCGCCCACCACGTCTGGGAGTCGGTATCCACAAGACTGTGTTGATGTGGTGGTTTGTGGTGCTCATCTCGACGGTTTACCACTGAACTGGCAACTGAAAGAGCGCGGTGGGAAATTTATCGAAGCCGGTCTTTCCAGCCCCAACTATGAACTCTATGCCTTGGCCGGTGGGCCACCCTTCCGCCCAGGTATGGTCCGAGTGGAGGAAGGTGGCAGCAACATTGAAGTAGAGGTTTGGCGGTTACCGCTCAAGGAATTTGGTTCGTTTGTGGCCGAAATCCCTGCGCCCCTGGGTATCGGCAAGGTGGAACTGGAAGATGGCCGCTGGTTATGCGGCTTTATGTGTGAGGGTTCGGCTATTAAACAGGCGGAAAATATCACTCATCTTGGTGGCTGGAGAAGCTACATGAAGCAGAAAAACCCTTAACAGGATCAGCAACCCATCATGGGTTGCTTTATTCGCCCTCTTCACCGCCACGTTTGGGAAGGGAGATTTTATGCTCTTCCCAGAATGCCTTGGCTTCTTCCCAATAACTCAACACCGGTTCTTTGGCCTGTTCCACTTCCATTTCGATGGAAGTGCGCACATATTCTTCGTTAAACCAGCGCGGATCTACTTTTCGAACCATGGTCTCCATGGACTCCATCTGAATATTCAGTGGTGGCAAAAACCAAATCATGGCAAAGACAAACACGGCCATTACCGCCGATCGTCCCCAGCGCTCTACAGAAAACAGTTTCAATGCCGTGCCAAAAGAGCGCTTCAATTTAACATTCATCAAGTCAACAGCGAAGGTTTCATCTAGCGCTAAATGCAGCAGATAACCCATCCCTAAAAACAAACCCAGCAACCAGGAATTAGTATGACTTAACTTTAGGGTCCAGGAAGCTAAAAGAATGGTGATAAAGGCGAAAAATACCGCACCTAAAACCGAATGGAGAACACCGCGATGCTGAGTGAACTTTTGGAAAAACAACATCAGCGGGAAGCGAATGATAAAATAAATCAGTCCCAGGAAAAGCCACGAAGTCCACATGCCCCATTGATTACTAGACAACCAATACAGGGTCAGTCCCATCACAATAAAGGCGAGAAAATTGAAGAAGGCCTTTGATGCGGTATTGTCATCCACATCGATATCCGGTAATAAACTACCGATGGCTCCCGCAGCCCAGAGCCCAAGGCTCATGCCCAAATCACACCAACCAGCAAAATAACATAAGCTGGCGGACATGCCTGCAACGAATGAACCAGCGGCGAAGTGGGTATTGAAATTGGCCATAGGAAAGTGCCTGTCTAACGTAGTTATTTAGGAAAGAAGTGTACTATCGTAAATTGACGATGGAAAGGGTAATACGCTGGACATCCCACGAAAGCATAGTCTATTTGCTGCTGCTCAACCATAATCGCGAACAATTAACCCTCACATGATTGAATCTAACCTCCAAAACAGAAATTAATAAATCCAAACTGTCTATGAAATATTTGCCCGAAGATAAGGTATTAAAAAAACCTCTGTCCTAAAAAGTATGCCTACTTTTTATAATGTGCGATAATTTAGCTTGCAGCATGCACTGCAATCAACGCCGAAAAAGGAATAACAAGTGAACAAATCAAAATCTGATGAAGAAAGGAACTTCTTCATCTTGGGTAGCCCTCGCTCGGGCACATCCTTAGTAAGTCGCATGTTAGATTCCCATGCCAATATTGTTATCCCTCAGGAAACTCTGTTTTTTAAAATGTTCACCCCTTTACTAAAATATTATGGGGATTTGAGTCACCGGGAGAACCAGACGGAGTTATTAAAGGACGTTATTGATACCCGAATCATTGGCTATTGGTCGCCACGGCCCACAGTGGAAGGAGCGACCCCCTTACTAGAAGGGGAAGGCTGTGGCCCTGTACTGAAAGCGCTAATCATGTCTACCGCGCAAGACAAGCAGATTGCTTGCTGGGGTGAAAAAACACCAGGCCACGTTTTTTACTGGCGCAGTATTAAAAAAGAATTCCCTGACGCAAAAATCATTCATATCGTGAGAGACGGCCGTGATGTGGCCTCGTCCTTTATTAATGCACGCATGGGACCAACAACCTTTATTGCGAGCGCCATACTCTGGTGCCGCTACCTAAAGACCATGAAACACATTTCTGACGAGTGTACGAGCAACCAGTTTTTGGAAGTAAAGTACGAAGCACTGTTAGATTCGCCCAAAACTGAGCTGATTAAAATTTGCTCTTTCCTTGGCACGCCTTACTCCGATTCAATGTTGCAATTTTACAAAAAGGAAGACCTTTATACGACAGATGCAGCCAATGAAGAGAATCTACAGAAACCATTGCTGCGAGATAATAAAGAAAAATGGCGCGAGAGCATGAGCACCAAACAACTGCAGATTTTTGAAACTATAGCCGGTGGCTGGCTTGAATATTATGGCTACCCTCTTGCGAATACAGAAGGCCCCGCCAGTGCATTGGAGATTTTTACGCTGCGCTGGATCATATCGCCTTATCTTCGATTTTTCTCCCGCGCCAGGGACACCAAAGGTCAGAAAGAATTCCTGAGCATTCAAACTATAAAATTCAAAAGGATTTTACGTTTCTATTTGGCAAAACTCAGCCCATCTAACAGTCTATGAATTCAGTTTATTCAGTTCTTCAACGCTAGGCTTTGGCCCATGATCAAATTGCCATAACAAAGTAAAAATCACGATCTGTGTTAACTCAATTCCACGCATTAGCAGAGCAATACTTAAAGCCTCTGCAGCTGGAATTCCAAAGGGTTTAAGTAACAAGACCAAGGCCCCTTCTCGCACGCCAATGGAAGAGAAAGAAACGGGGATACGATCAATTAAAGACAAGACCGGTGTAGCCGAAACAAAAAATAATAAAGAAACAGAATCAATACCCAGCGAGCGCACACAAAAATACAAGATAATTCCATAGAAAAATTTCTCGATAATCGACAACGCTATGTAACTATAGAGCGCCTTCGATTTACCTTGGAAACGCTCCAGGCTGACCAAAGCCGGTTCAATTTTATGTTTAATCTTTTTTGGTAGCCATTGCCAGACTGGCAGTGCACTTAGCTTATCTACGTTGCGAACAAGCATATAAAACAGCAAGAAAAAACCTAAAATCCCCAGGAAACAACTCACTGCGATGATGGTTTCATAGCCCAACGACAAGTAGCTTGCAAAGAAGCTAAACATCAGAACAACAACAAAGAGCGAGGTTAAAATACCAAAAAACCGCTCCACAATAATGCTTGAAACAATATTGGCTATGCGTGAATCAAATTTTCTTACGTAGTAGGTTTTATAGGCATCGATCCCCAAGGTGGAAGGCAAAAAATAGCGATAAGCACAGCCTTTGAGATAACCCATAACCGGCACAGTAAAGTGCACCTTAATATCAACTATTCGCAGCAGAATATTCCACTTCGCTCCCATATAAGATTGATCAATAATCACCATTACAAAGCCAAAAAAGTACCACACCGGGTTTACCTGACTTATGGTTTGAAAAACCTGATTGAGATCCACAACACTTAAAATAACGCCAATCAAAACCACTGAAACAACAATTTTCACTATTTTTTTTGAATTCATAACTAATCAGCAACGTCACTTATCAATACTATAAAGAATTATTCAGCCATTGTTGCACTTGATAGATAACCCAATCACTGTCATCCAGTGTTAAATCGTGACCGGCTTTAGCATGACATTGAATAGGCCACTGCCATGCGCTGGCCAGGCAGGCACTGCACTGCGCATCTACCAACCGGTCACGGGTACTACTGAGCAATAGAACGTTATCGTGCGGCTTATTTTTTGGCATGGAAAAACGCGAGGCGGCAATCAATTGACGCACAGCGTTACTTTCGCTGGTGGGATACCTATGGGCAAAGTCAGCCCAATTAGCCGCCAAGGTTTCTTTATCTGAATATAAATTAGTACTCACAGATAAAATCAGACGCTCGCGTGCTATTGCGGAATGATTTACGAGTAAATTGTAGAGAATTTTTGGGTAGTTTCGTGGTTTTAACCGCTGCGCGAATGTACTACAGCCCCGAAGCGAGGTATTAATGATCACGGCTCCCGCAACCTGGTGACCAAATCGGCTCATCCAATCAATAGCCACCATCCCACCCATTGATATGGCAAACAAGTAAACCGGGTAAGTAACCCCCATGCCATCCAATTGCTCTCTCACTGAATCCACCATTTTATCTATGGACAGAGGGCTACGCTGGTGACATAGGTATCCGTTACCCGGCAAATCAATCAAGTGAACGTGGTCATCCGGAAAGGCCTGACTAAATTTTTCCGGAAAAGAGCTCCAATGGTGTTGGCTTCGTACCAAACCCCGCAAAAATACCCAATGCTTCATAGTGGCGTGAGTTCCAAGTTAATCATCCGACCTTTTAGATCCTGGGCGGTGGTCTTATTCAAAGCCACCCGATCCGCTGCTAATTGCAATTGAACCACAAGATATTGTTTTATAGTCAAAGCACGTTGATCGGCCAATGCTAAAATTTGCGACTCACTCAAGGGCTGCTGAACCACTAGATCCTGATACATTTGATCCGCTAAAATCTTTTCGATCTCATCCGCAGCTATTGCCGGTTGTTGTTGCCGAAGCACTTCCTCACGCTGCGAAAACGACGGTAAATCGAGTGTTCCATTCAGCTTTTTCAATGTTTTCTGATTATCTGGCTGTTGCCACCATTCTTGATTATCGGTCTCGTTGATAAGCTGCTCTTCCGTTAGCTTACGCAGTTGTGCCACCTGACGGATTAATGATTGCTCTCGTAAGTTATTACCGTCCACCTCTGCGGCTCCATTACCCACCAGTTTCAAGCCTAATTGGGGTCGCTTGGCTAAAGCCGCGACTAATTGCTCCAGTTTCGTTTGATTCTCTGCGGATAACTCCGCCGAGCCTGGCGCAAACTCCAAAGTCCCCAAATCCTCTTCGCCGCCCACCAATGAGCCCAACAGTTGGAATGGCGAAGTGGCCGCCTTGACGATTAAATTCACCAGGGCTTTTAGCACAATGCCAGAGACGCTAAACCCAGGTTCGTCGATATCACCAGCCACATTAACATCCACATCGATCACTCCTTTTCGGTCCCTCAGCAAGGCCAGCCCTAGAGCAACCGGTGCATTTATGGCTTGTTCACTCGCCACTTCTTTGCCCAAATAAAAGTTTTTAGCGACAATATTGTTTGTGCCTTTTAGACGACGTTCATTTAATGAATAATCCAAATCCAGACTCAATTGACCACTCTGAACTTCGTTACCGATATAGGTTGCAACATAGGGCGTTAAACGTGGCATTTCTACACCGCGCAAATCACTGGTGAATGTAAATCCGGGCTGCTGACTCAAGGGTGCTAACTGCCCCTTTATCGTAAAAGGCGCATATTGATCAAACGAACTTTGCAGCGTAAAAGGTGTCATTTCCGTTTGGTTTGTACTCAATGATTCCATAGCTAGCTCAATATTTACTAGCTCAGTTTTAAAAACTGGTTTTATGGATTCGTCACGGAAACCCACACTTCCTTGAGCCACTTTGGTGGTGGCCAAAGTGATCTGCCAAGGCGAAACCTCTCCGGATTCCGTTTGCGAATCTTCAGTGGCTGATGGCGCAACATCTTGTGTGTTGGGACGAACTAATGTGGCCAGATTCAGCTGATGATCCTCACTTAACACCAGATTAACTCTTGGCTTGATCACTTCTATGGATGCATTGCTAAGGGTTTGGTTGGATACATCAAAATTAACCCCATTAACTGCTAACTGATCCACCGCAAACAAGGAACTACCATTTCGAGTATCGTCTATTTGAAAGTCATCCAAAGCCACACTGGCCGTGCCAAAAACACTCAATTCTTGTTCCGTATCCAATTCAATTTTACCCGCAGCACTAAGAGCGCCACGATTGATCTTTAGGAAGAATAATTCCTCTAAATATTCTGAGATATTTGCGAGGGGGATGTTTTTAAAATCAAATTCCGACGTCATTGAAAAGGGCACAAGACTCATCGCCCCCTGTAGCCTAAGGGCAGCCTGATCATTTAAGTTTGCCAGCAAGCTGACATGGGTGTCTTGAGCAGCGTTAAAATTTAACTGCTCCACCGTTAAATCAATATTCGCCAACGTTTGCTGGGTGGTGATAGCCGGGTTTTTATCCTCGAATTCAATCCTGCTTTCACCAATATGAATTTTTTTGAGCTCGATTTTCCATGGGTCTTGTAAGGCGTCAGCACCCTGCTGTTTTTCAGTACGCTGCTGATTTTCAGCTACAACCTCTTCTGCTAACAGTGATTGATAACGGACATTTCCAGTTTCATCTAACCACTGATGAAGATGAACACCTGTAGATTCAATGAGGTCTACCGCTATCGACTGTTCCAGTAAATTAAAAACAATGTTATTCAGTTCAACCTGCTTGACACGCAACATGGGTGGATCAAGAGTCGCATCATCGACTGCCAGATTATCTAACTGGAGCTGTCCCCGACTTAATGCAAACTGAAAATCTTCCTGGTTTTCCAGCATAAATTCAGCACTTAGAGTTAACTCTCCATTGCTGATGGCCATGGGCGCCTCGTTCTCCAAATAATCGCTGAATTCAGACAGCTGAACGGATTTGGCGTTAACTTCTCCCTGTACAAATAAAGGCGCAATGCGATATTGCCCCTTCAAAGAGAGGTCACCATTGCCCGGTAAGCTGGCGGAAATATTGAAGGGGTTGAGACGCTCGTCACCGGTGGCGATGTATAAATCCTTCACCGTAACCGCAATATTATCCAATGTGGTTTCCGCTTTCTGAGCACCGGTATTATCGCCGTAGTAAAAATGGCTGTTAACTATAACCGCCTCAGTGATTTCAAGCGCGAGCTGGGTTTCAGCTTCCGGGATCGATTCCTCAGATGTGGCAGATTCATTGGATTCAAGCTGGGCGAGAATATCACTGAAATTGAAACCGTTACTCGTCCGCTCAATATTGACAGCAACGCCATCCAATCGGAGACTTTGAAATTCTAACTGCCAGTGAAACAGTGAGCGCCACGGACTGAAATTGACCTGAATATGGTGCCAGCCCAGCAGGGGTCGATCCGGCTTGTCTGGCACCTTGACTCCATAGCTGTCCAGGACAAAAGTAAAGGGATTAAACGCAAATCTCTCAGCGGATATGTCTCGACCCACCAGAGCACTCACGTCCTTCTCCACTACCTGCTTAAGCTTGCCCGGAAGATACCCATACGCTAATGCCACGTAAACGATATACAGGCTGATGCTGACCATTCCGAGCCAATGTGGCCAGCGCCAGGTTTTCGGCTTATTCCACTTCACAGGCACCTTCCCTTCGGTTCACTAAAATTCCAAAGTTAAAGGGACCTATTATACGGTTTTAGATGAAGTTTACCTTACCGGATCTCTGATCTTAGAAATTAAACCCGACACCTATGTGGTAAACCCAAGGATCCACGGTCATATCAATATCCGCATCGCCCACTTTGGCTTCGGCAAAGGTGCCGATCGCGGGGGTTTTTACATAAATATTGGACACCGTGGCTGAGGTTTCCAAGGCTACATATTTAATGTCAAAATTGACCCACCAGCGGGTATAGAAATTGTATTCCAGGCCGGTCTGCAACACGTAGCCAAAGCCATCGTCTATTTCCAGGCCGGGTTCCGCAACTTCCGTCAGCACTGGATTGGTGACTTTTGAATCATAGGTCATCATATACGCCAGGCCTGCGCCCACATAAGGGCGCAAAGCCTTATCCAGGCGGAAGCGATAAACCAAAGTAACAAGCGGTGGCAGAACCTTGGTTTCACCAAATTCAGAACCTAAAGCTGGTACCCCGGTAGGAATAACATTTTTGGCATATGGCGCAATAGACTCCGAAGCCAAGGTGCCCGTGGCTTTAAACTCCATGGTAAAAGGTAAGGCTAAGACCGTTTCAATAGCCCATGGCCCATGCCCCAATTGGTAACCCAAAATAACACTGGGAAAATCCACATCTTCAACTGCGGCACCGGAGCCCTCTATGGGGCCATTATCAATAGCTAAACTGGCAGCGCCGTCCACATCAGACAATACCACTTCAGAGCTGGATGAGTCAGGGGCTAGCAAGGTGTAGCCGGCGCGAAAGTAGAAGGGCTTGGCGCCACGTTCCAAACCCAGCCAATCCGTTTTAATATTAGCCCAGTAACCTTCGTCCTCATTAGCAGCCCAAGTCTGACTGCAAACCATGCAGGCCAGGGCTAATACAGAAAATTTTCTAATCATTTGGAACGCACCTTTTTATTATTTATCTCGCTGCAGCCCATCTTACTTATTCTCTTCCCGGTAACGGATCAGCAAATAATTGCACTTGCATAGCCCCGGTACCGATTTGCAAATCTATGCCTCCCGTTAATCCTAAAGAAACAACTGCTACGTTGATATCCACCGGAAAAACATTAGCCAGGTCAATCTTGAGTCGGCCATCCGCCATGAAGGTCACCGGACCTTTTAGAGTAACGCTAAACGGGTAACTGTGTAGATTATGGGAAACAGAGATAACACCAGCTACTGAGATATCCATATCCGGGGCATCAAAATACATATCCATCTTTAAAATAAATTGGGGTGAAGCAACACCGTCTTCTTCTACTATGTACCCATAAACCGGGGTACCCGGAGGCTGCCGCACTCTCATCAAAGTCATTCCGGTGTCAACATTCTGGATGGGAATATTGAAGATTACATTGGCTGTCGTATCCAAACGAATCGACGAACCATATAATATGCCGGGATGTAATTCGATTGGGGTTTGATGAGTACCTGATAGTGTCATATTCCAATCAGCGCCATCAACGGATAGAGGTTCCGCCGGATTGACGGTAACGGGCAATGAGCCACTTAGATACACTTTATCATTACCATCAATGCTGGCTGCCACAACGATACCGCTAATATCGAGGATGCTCATGCGGGCACTGTTATCGTCGTATCCGGTTTCTCCCACGTCCACAAAGCCATTGCCATTGGTGTCCGTAATGGGGTCAAGAGTTAAGGGCAATAATCGCTCATCACTGGCAGCCGACACTTCAAATAAATTCACAATATTGGGACCACCCCCATCGTTTGCCTGCGTGCCTCTTAGCGGGTTGGTGTTTAGCGGGCTGCCGTTAGCACCGCAGATTTCATTGGCTTCACAAAAGTTATCGTTATTAATTCCCAGCCAACTCCCCACCAGGGTTAATTTGTAGCGCTCGCCTTCAACCCAGGGAACATTCGGGGTAAAGGTAAAACCGCGCGTATCAGGATACAAGGTTCCCGCCACAGGTTCGACACAAGCATTGGCGGTTGCCGCATTGACTCGCTCAATTCGCACAGCACCGGAATTGCAGCTGGTGCCCAAGGCAAGGGTGCTCACGTCCATCGGCTGATTGAAGTCCACTTCAAGATGACCGTTGGCGGGAATCACAATAGGGTTATAGGTATCGTCGGCACCTGTGCCTACGGGCAGACAATAGCCCGGATTACTGAACGTTGTGCCGGTTAACGCACAAGGAATGCCTTTATGAATTGACGTTACCACCGGCGGTACGCTATGACCGGTATCCGGATCTTCGGCCGTGAAGGTAATAACGCCATCGCCACCGGTAGCATCCCCGGCACCGAGAACCAAGGCATTTCCAGCCACACTTTGCAACGCCCCGATTTCGATTCGATACTGATCGCCAAAGTTTAAGGGTGCCGCAGGCTTGAGGAGAATAGTCGAACCTTCCCACTCTAAGTTAAACGGCACGGGACTATTTCCATTATCGAGATTAGTTAAGGTGATTTGGCTTTGCGGAGTGACGCCACTACTTTCCATACCTTCACTGAAAATAAGTTGCAGCCGATCACCCACCGCAAATCCATCGCTGCCATCTGCCGGATAACTGGCCACTAAAGTGGGAACATCATTATCCGTGGGAACGGTGGCATTGAGATCCGAATTAAAACCCAGCACTAAATGCAAAGGGGCCCGGTCCAATCCCAGAGCACTCACTTCCAGAGAACGCACGGTTTCCAACAACAATTCGCCGTTGCTGATTTTTGCGGTGCCCAACGCCTGCACGTTGGGGATCATCTGGCTCAAGATCGAATTACCGGTAGCGTCTTTGGCGCTAAGGGATAAATCAAAATTTAAAACCACGTACAAGGGCGATAAATCGTCATCAGGAATGAAACTAGCATCTTGATAAGGATTACGGCTAATAAATCCGGAAACATCGGAAATAAAACTTACCTTCATATCTCCCGTTGCCTGATCCATATCCACTTCCCCGCCCAGTTGCAGGGAAAAGCCCGTGATATCAATGAATGCCCCCTTCCGAATAACAAAAGGAATCAGCGTGCCAAAAGCAGAAGGGTCTGCCAACTCCGCCAGGAATGTGGTGTCGCGCATCTCCAAATAATTGGTGCCAATCAACGGGCTGTAAAGTTCGGCCCGATTCAATTGAGAACCGGTCAAGCGGCTGTTCTGGGGATAATTGGAGTCTCCCTGGGCCGCAGTTAAGTTAAATTTTTGGGTTATGGCACACTCACACACATCGGCTTTGAGGGGCTCAAATTCGTAATTCACTGCCGTTAAGTTTTCGCCGTTCTTATCCGCAATGGCGGCACTCAAACGCAGTACATAGGTGGACTCTGGGTTAAGGTCGGTATCCGGGTCAAAGATCAAGTGTTGCCCATGGACCATGAGGGCGCCCTGTACTGGCGTTTCCGAGGAACCCACTACTTCAACAAATTCAAAGCTCGCACCTTCCACCACCGACTCGGGCTGGAGCGGTTCACTAAATGAAACCCGCAGCGTGCTGTAATCCAGAAAGGGATAGCGGGGGGCAGGCCGACTGGAAACCGGGATAGCCGCAGAAAAAACGGCGGGGTTTTCGCCATTAATTGCCAGTACACTGGGGGCCACCCCCTGCACCGGGTCAATCTGGGCAACCTGAAAACTTAGCAAAGGCGCTGAGGTAGGCAAGTTTGTGGTGCCACCCCCCACCACCGCAGGCCGCACGTA
Organism: uncultured Ketobacter sp.; assembly: GCA_963922875.1. GTDB lineage: Bacteria > Pseudomonadota > Gammaproteobacteria > Pseudomonadales > Ketobacteraceae > Ketobacter. The sequence goes on from CAWUJH010000001.1 coordinate 306,236, forward strand.
TAATCGATAGGTTTCCCCTTGCACTAGTTCATTGGTCTCAAACTGAACAATTTTGCCACTGACTGTTGGGCTAATTGAGACCACCGTATTATTGGAATCCAACAAACAATAGTTACCCGTCACGGTACCGCTGGCATAAGCGCAGCTTGCGCTGATAGCAGATGATGAAACGGCGGCAGAGAAGGTCGTAAAAAACCGAGTACCTGGATGGACATCGGATTGCCCATCCAGGGGGTAAGTGAAAATAACCCCTTTCGGCGGCGTTGGTGGCTGGTAGTTATCGCCACTATCGCTACCACCGCAGCCTACTAACCCTATTGATATAAGGGTTAGGGCAACCCAATGATTAACCACTGATTTTGCTTTTATTTTCATAGTAATCGTCACTTTCTCAGAGGTGTTTTGCTAATGCTAAAACACACAAAACCAACAATCCTTCACTTACAACGATCAATAAATAGTCATTTTTTATTCTTCAATATGGTAGATTTTACCTTAAATAGCCAGCTGCTCTGCACTTTAGACCTACTGCACTTGATCCAAGTTCTAAATAGAGTGACACTTGCAACGCAAATGAATAACCATCACCAAAAACCTAATAAAAATAGCCAATGATTTATCTAATACTGTCGAGAGCTACAATGACTAAACAAATTCTGTTGTATTGTGTCATCCTGACCGGCCTAACACTGCAAGGCTGCACCAACACCATTGATTACGGCACCGAGTCAACTGAAGTAACCAAACAACTGGATTTGGACGCTGCCTCACTGCAAGATGCGGCCACCAAAATGGTCGCCCAAATGCTGGAGAACGCTGAAATTGAGAAAGCCACTCAAAACAAACGTCCGGTACTGGCAGTATTTGGGGTGATTGATTTTACCGGCGACAACATTGATCTGGCGCGCATTAACAGCAACATACTGAATAAACTGAATCAGTCCAATCGTTTTCGATTCTCCAGCGCTCAAGATCTTATACAGGCCAACAATCGTCTTAATCCCGACCTTTACGATTTGGTGGAGCAAAGCAGCACAGCCAATGAATTGGCCACCACCTTAAAGGCTGACTTCTTTTTGATTGGTGAAGTGAGCAAGGTGATTCGCAAGAAGCCCACCACAAAAGAAATCTCCTATCGCCTGACGCTTAAAGCCCTGAGCACGGCTAATGGCGAGTTTATCTGGCAGGAAAAGCAAGAGTTTTTACGTAGCGAAAAGGACATTATCTACGGTATTTAAACCGCCATAGAATCTACGGGTGATTGTCCATATTGTGCAATCACCTTTATCCTGCCAACGATGTTTTTATTAAAGCGCTCCATTTCTCCTGCTCTAATCCGGTATTCCTTGTGTTCCGGCCCTCCCACGATATAAATGGGCAGTTGGTCGATATAGTCCTTCTTTAACTGAAAGGCCGTAACATAACCCACGCCAGATCGCTCCACATGCCATTGGCCAGCAATGCGACGGGCGAAAGATTCATGAATCAAAGGATAAAAGTATTTCTGAGCCGGTAGGCGTGGCGGAAAATGCTGCCAACCGGAATCAATAATGGCCTGCAGTTGACCCGGACCAATGGGACGATAGAGGGTGACCGTTTTCGTATTCCCTTGCTGCTTCATGACCATAAACCTTGTGTCTCAGAGTTAGGCTATTTTATCCATTAGTCACGTCTTAACTGTGACCTGGAGCACAATTTACTGTGTGCTTACTATAACTGGCGATGGTTTCATGAAAACAGATCATCTATGGCAATGTGCTGACCAATTATGATGAATTCTGACAGCCCCTTGGGTCTGTCTGATTGTGTTGTACACTAAGGTAAAGACACGAGAGAACTTGCGACAATCTATGAGTAAACGCATAGCGCTGATTGAAGACGAACCCGTCATTCGAGAAAATTATTGTGATTTCCTCCGCAACCAGGGCTACGAAGTCATCACTTTTGATTCTCGTACGGCCGCTTTGCAAGGATTCGCCCAACGATTGCCCGATATGGCCATTATCGACATCGGATTAGGGGATGAGCTGGAAGGAGGTTTCGACCTTTGTGCGGCTCTAAGACAGCGCGCGCCACAACTGCCCATACTTTTTCTAACCGCCCGCGACAGCGAATTAGACGCCATCTCAGGATTACGCCTGGGTGCAGATGACTATCTAACCAAAGATATCAGTTTGCCTCATTTGTCAGCCCGGATCACGGCATTATTCCGTCGCCTTGATACGTTGAAAAACCCCGCCAATACGGTATCCCTGGTGGAGAGGGGCCCTTTGAGTATTGATCTGGACCGTTTCAGCGTTTACTGGAACGCCGCCGCAGTGGATCTCACCCTCACTGAATTCTGGATAGTCTATTCTTTGGCTAAACATCCAGGTCACGTCAAGAATCGACAGCAGTTAATGGAAGCCGCAAACGTTGTCCTGGATGACAACACCATTACGTCACACATTAAACGAATTCGCAAAAAATTTGGCCAGTTCGAACCTGGTTTTGATGCCATTCAAACCGTGTACGGCATGGGCTACCGCTGGATCTAACCACCGGGTTTAGTAAAGGATACGAACTTGGGACTACGCACCCAACTATTGATTGTTGCACTGACTCTCCTACTGCTGCCTTGGGCAGGCTGTAACTATGTGCAGGAGATGGAAGATGTACTGCGCACTAATCAAGCCGAGGCTGTCACCGACCAGGCTCAACTCATCACTCATTTCGTCAAGCGACGCCTGGTGGCTTCACGAGCCACAGAACGCCACCGTTTCTATACGCCGATTCGGTATCAGCCGGTACAGGTGGACGGTTATGATGACGACTGGCAATCCCATGTAATCACTGAACTGCGACCATTGCCCGCCCCGGCATTCACAGAGAACCAAGCTGTCGACCGCGTATTCCTGCAAAAAGCTCTTTACCAAGAGCGCCTGTATCTGTTCTTGAACGTCAAGACCAGCGCCATTCATTATTACCGACCTGGCGACAAGTTCGTCCTCAGTGATTACCTGCAATTAGATCTGAGCGAATTGGGTAACCGCAAACGCTTGGTTTTTTTTACCAGTGGTCCAGGCCCTATTCAAGCCTTTTCATGGGAAGCAGACCGCGACCAGTTAAGAGTAAACGAAACCATTCAGGCCTGGAGGGAAGAAACCAGTGAGGGCTATACGGTAGAAATCAGTATTCCCCAATCGGAAATGCTGGATACCTTCGATATTAGTCTGTTTAGCCCCAAGATGGCTAATCAACCATCACAACTTTGGGCCACCACCCAACAGGATAACCAGCCTTCCTATTGGCTAAAACCCATTGAAGAGCTGAGCGACGATCTCACGCCTTATCGTAGCCTGAAACAAGACGTAGTGGTGGTAGACCACGAAGGCTGGCCCTTGACGGTACAGAGGGATTGGTTATCCGAATCGATTCTTGCGAGCGAACGCACTTTGCCACGGGGTCTTATTAATACCGGGTTGAGCCGCCTCTATCGAACCCTGATTAATCGACTCACGCCGTCGAGCAGCCATGCTTTTTGGCCGCTTTCCAGTGTCAACTTAAGCGCCGAGCAAGACCAGATCAAACTGTCAAATTTGCCCCTCAAGCCACCCTTGACCCTGGCCAATTGGTATCAGTTGGAAGACAGCCCGCAAGCGGCCTTGTTAGTGGTGCAGCCGGTCATGCAAAACACTCAGGTTATTGCTTATGTGATTCTCAGCCAAACCAGCGATGCACTTATCAGCCTAACCAATGATGCCTTGCGTACGGTCACCCATCGAACCCTGCTTATCCTGCTGTTCGTGGTGGCGGTATTAGTGTTGTTTGCCAGCGTCCTTTCCTGGCGCATAAGACGCCTGAATCATGCCATTGAAGTGGCGATTGAACAGGAAGGCGTCCATAACGCGTTCAAGCCCTCTCAGCGTAGTGACGAAGTGGGCGATCTATCACGCAGCTTTAATACCTTGCTGCAACGCATTCAACAACACACAGACTATCTGGCCACCTTAAACAGCAAACTAGCCCACGAATTACGCACGCCTCTGGCGATTGTTAAATCCTCCCTGGAAATGGTGAAGTGTGAGCCAGAAAGTGCGATCTATCTGCAACGGGCAGAAGACGGCAGTGAACGCCTGCGTCGAATTCTTTCCGCCATGAGTGAAGCCAGCCGGGTAGAGCAAACGATTCAGCAAAGTGATTTTGAAAATTTTGATGTTAGCCATTGGTTACAAGAGCTGGCCCAAGCCTACGCGGATACCTATTCAGACCACCATTTTCCCTGTCAGCTGGATATTCAGCCAGCCTTCATAAAGGGAAGTCCTGAATTACTAGCCCAAATGCTGGATAAGCTGGTGGACAACGCTCGCAGTTTCGCACCCAGCAACACCGACATCCGCTTTCACCTGCACGCGAATCAGGACACCTATTATCTGGACGTTGAAAATTCGGGACCGCCTTTGCCGGTCAATATTGAAGGGCAGTTGTTTGATTCTTTGGTGACAGAACGCCAAAGCCGTTCGCCAGATACCAGTCACTTGGGATTGGGGCTTTATATTGTACGTTTAATATGCAGTGCTCATGGTGGACGCGTCAGCGCTCACAATACAGACCCAAACACGACCGAGCCAGCAGGCGTTTTATTTCGGATCGAACTACCCATATGGAAGAACCCTGACTAAACTGGGGTAAGTTGTGTCAAGAGTCTATCTCTATGTCTATTGAAAATAATAATGATGAACGTCGTAGTGCGCCCCGCAGAGACCTGGAGGAAACCTTGTTTATAGAATCCGTATCCTCTGAACAACTAAGGCCAATGGAGCCTTCCACGGCGAACACGGTCAATGTTTCCGCCAATGGCATGCAAGTGGAACTGGATTTTCCCGTGCTGGAAGATTCTGATATTGCCCTTTGGATAAACGACCCTGACGGCAGCCGCTCCCTGGTGGGTGGCACCATTCGTTGGGTCAGAGACAATGAATCCGGTGGTTACCTGGTAGGCATTGAGCTGGATGATGACTCAACACCTACCGTACAGCAATGGCTAAAGCCCAATTAATGGGCCTGGCTCTTTTTATTTACCTGGTTTAATACCGCTTTAAACCGTTGCGATAGTTGCGCTCGCTCCAGAGCAATGGTTGGCCCCAATTGACACCAATCCATCTGTAACTGCTCTATTTGCAGACCATAACTTTTCGCATCCGCTCGCTGACTCAAGCCATCAGATAATCGATCAACCTGGAGCGTCATGCGGCGATGTCGGTCTTCATCCGGCGAATCAACACCGGCGGCAATTTCCAACTTTATGCATAAGTCTCGTAGCTTCTCACCATTCTGTTTTAAGGTCTCCAACTCCGGATGAGTGCCATCACGCAGTAACTCCTGAGCCTGATTAAAACGCTCGCTTAATGCTTTATCCACCTCAGCGGGCAGATCCATATCCCCTTCCCACTGTGCATCAGGGCTGACGTCCACTTCAGTTTCAGAGCCGCCACTAAGGGCGAGGGTTTCCAATTCGTCACAAATGGCTGCGCGCCGCCACATTTCGTTAATGCTGTGAACTCTCTGAGCATTTTGCACTACGGCTAAGCGCTCTTTAAACTGCTTACACACATCGCGGTAGCGGTTTTGCAATTCAGTTTGCTGTTCTCGCGGCAACGCCGTTAACTCGGAAAAGCGTTGCTGCAGGGTTCTAAAATCCTGCTCGGCTTCTGCGGCATCGCTAAAGTGACTTTCGGCCAGCTGTTCAATTTGTTCACATAGATGTTCACCATGAACCAGATTCTGTTCGCGAGCCTTGGCCTGCTCTTGTCGTTCCTGATCACGGCGTGCAAACACTTTGTCACATTCGGCTCTAAAACGTTTCCACAAACGGGCATCATCACGTCGTGATACCTGACCCGTTGCCCGCCATTGTTGTTGCAGCTCTTTGGCTTTGTTAATGGCATCGCCAACGTTTTCTTCCTCCAGCAGTGCTTCAACCGCAGTGATCAACGCTTCACGCTGAGCCTTATTACGCTTGAACTCTGACTGAATTTTTTCCCGCAGCTGGTCCAGCAAGACGTTGAACTGATCTTGTACCTGCTTCCCGTCTTTGCGCTCCACCGGCGTGTACAAACGCCATTCGCTTTTTGCGGTTTCGTAGACTTGATTTACCGCTAACCAGTCAGCGTTCTCCCAATCGTATTGCTGCAGGTAAGTGCTCAATTGCTGGCAGATCAATTGACGTTGTTCAAGATTGGCTTTACGTAATGCGGCAAGCTTATCGAAATATTCCTTACAGGGCTCATAGGCTTCGTCTGCTGCGGCTTTAAAACGGTTCCACAGTTCTCGGTCACGACCTGGATCTGCCTCGCCTATTTCACGCCACTCGTCTTGCAGGCGACGTATTTTGGTCGCAAGAGCCTGAGGATCCTCCTCACTATTTATCAACCCCTCCATTGCTTCACAGAGCTGCTCTTTTTTCGGTGTTGCGGCAAACCCTTGCCAGTCCCGCAATTCATTGAGATTTGCGGTCAGTTCCCGTAACTGCTTTTGATAGGCACTCGCAGCTTTCATTGGCAAATGCTTTATCAGCTGCTGAGTTTCTTTCAGGATTCGATTAGCGGGTTTTAAGTGTCCTTGTTCGATTTCTGCTGCTAACTCATTTAAGCGGGTTTTGATGGTTTGAATCGCTTCTTGCTCTAAAACCTTGGCTTTTGCTTCGAGACGATCCCAATGCTCAAGGGCCTGCTGATGCAATTTCAAGCTGGCTGGCCAAGGCAGCTCGTCCGGCCAAACCAAATCACCCAGAGCCGCTTTTAATTGTTTGCGCTTGGCAAGCAGTGTTGCCATGGTGGCATCACTAAGCGCTAATATGGCTTCCGCTGCTTGCTCAATGCGGGGACCACGCTCATTCATGGCCCGCACCGAGTCCAGTGACCGCTTCACCAGTTCGTAAACACGACTAAAACGTTTACGTTCATCCGCTGCAGGTTCAACCACCGAAGCCGCTTCATCCCAACGGGTTTTTTGAGTTTTCAATAGCGCTTGCATAGCGGGAATGTCGCTAGGCTCAAGCGCCACCTCCACATCACTCATTCGCTTCAAGGCATCTTCCAGCAACTCACAAGCGGCTATGCGTTCTTGCAATGCTTCCCGCTCGAGCTTGTTTTCTTCCGCCAAGCGATGTTGTTCATTGTGGATATCATCGATGGTGGCCTTGCATAACGCGTAAGCCCGGTTAAAGCGCTGAACGGCCCCATTATCGGAGTGGTGCTGCAAACGCTGCCACTGCTTTTGCAAATGCTCCACTTTGGCAACATATAAATTATCGTAGGGCAAACGGGATAAGGTTTCCAAGCCATGACAAATTTCGTTGATCTGCTGTTCGATGGTCGCTTCATGCTGTTGGGCTTCGCGCAGGGAATTAAGGCTTTCCTTACAAATACGCCAGACGCCCTTGTCTTTGCCTTTACTGGCTTTCAGTACTCGCTCCAATGCGGGTTCTGAAGTGAGCTTTTGCGCCGCAGCCTGACGCAACTGGGCAACGGGCAAACGACAGGCCATGGTTTCCAGCACGGACTCATCGGTTAAGGCCTCAATAGCCACACAACCCACGTTAACATTCTGGGTATGCTCCACGATGGAAGCAATCAAGCTAACATCCAAATCCTCGATCACCTGACGGACTTGGCCGCTGTCATTTTCGGCGTTTACCGCAGGCAGCAGCACCACCAGCTGCTCTACCGCGCCAGCGCGAACCTTGGGGTCTTTTTCCTGATTGATCAACGCTAGCAATTTATCCCGCTGACCGATTCGTTTGATGGCGGCAATGCGAACCTCTGGCTCAACATCACCCTTTGCCATCAATTCAATGATGCGGGCGTCTTCACTATTGTTAATATCCAATAACTGCAGGGCTTGAATACGAACTTGCGGTTTGGCACTTTGCCACTTTGGTTTGAATAGGCTTTTAAACATAAGGCTCTTCGCTATAGGCGTTGATAGGTCACAATGCTGTAAGCAATTGCAGATTCAGCCGTGGCTGGCACCAGAGTACGCTCGGTTTCCTGCCACTGCTGAGGATTAATTTCCGGGAAATACGCATCCCCTTCCGGTTTGATATGCACCTCCGTCACATAGAGTGTATCCGCCAATTCCATGGCCTGTCGATAGATCTCCGCCCCCCCAATGACCACCACCTCGTCAGCCCCCTCCTGGGTGAGCTGCTGGGCTTGGTGTAGTGCAGCGGTAACCGAGCCCGCTAAATGGCATTGGGGCGGCAATGATAAGGCCTGACGGCTAATAACCACATGGGGCCGCCCCGGCAACACTCGCCCCAGAGATTCAAAGGTTTTACGCCCCATGACTATGGGCTTACCCAGGGTTTTGGCCTTAAAATGCTTGAGTTCAGCGGGAATATGCCAGGGTAAGCGGTTGTCACAACCAATCACCTGGTTATCGGCCTTGGCGACGATCAGAGAAATCATTTACACCGCCACTGGTGCTTTGATACCCGGATGAGGGTCATAGCCCCGCAGTTCGAAATCTTCATAGCGAAAGTCAAACAGGGATTTCACCTCAGGATTCAAGATCATGGTAGGCAAAGGCCTTGGTTCCCGCGCCAACTGCCGCTCCGCTTGCTCTAAATGATTGGAATATAAGTGGACATCGCCAAAGCTATGGACAAAATCACCGGGCTGCAAGCCACTGACCTGAGCGATCATCATGGTTAATAAAGCATAAGAGGCAATATTGAACGGCACCCCCAGAAACACATCGGCACTACGCTGGTACAGCTGGCAGGATAAGCGACCTTCCACTACATAAAACTGGAACAGGCAATGACAAGGTGGCAGGGCCTGTTTGCCCTCGGCGGCATTCTGTTTTGGCGTTTTACGAATATCGGGCAACACAGCGGGATTCCAGGCACTCAATACCAGACGACGGGAATCCGGATTGATTTTGATTTCCTCTAACAGCATGCCCAGCTGATCTACCGTTGATCCATCAGGGGAGGCCCAACACCGCCACTGCTCGCCGTACACGGGACCAAGGTTGCCCGTTTCGTCGGCCCATTCATCCCAGATACTGACGCCGTTTTCTTTCAAATAGGCAATATTGGTGTCGCCCTGTATAAACCACAACAATTCATGGATGATGGATTTTAAATGAGTCTTTTTGGTGGTGACCAAGGGAAAACCTTTGCTTAAATCAAAGCGCATCTGATAACCAAACACGCTATAGGTTCCAGTCCCGGTGCGATCACTTTTTTCAACGCCTTGAGTTTTAACGTGCTGCAACAGCTCTAGGTATTGTTTCATGGAATCTCAAATACTCATCTTACTGTGGAAGTTTGCGACGGGCGGCCATAGGCTAAATACAGCAACACCAGTCCTAATGCCAACATCGGAATGGTTAACAATTGCCCCATGGTTAACCAGTTCATGGCGATAAAGCCCAACTGGGCATCCGGCTGCCGCACAAATTCTACCCCGAAGCGAAACACGGCATAGAGGCTAATCATTAATCCAGATACGGCATAGCGCGGCCGGGGCTTGGTGGAAAACCACCACATAATAGTAAACAACACCAAGCCTTCAAGAAATGCCTGGTAAAGTTGAGAGGGATGCCGCGGGAGATTATCCACGTGAGGAAATACCATACCCCAGGGAACATCGGTGGTTCGCCCCACCAATTCACCGCCGATAAAGTTGCCAATGCGCCCGGCTCCAAGACCAATAGGCACCACGGGTATCCCAAAATCGAGAATATCCCAGGTGCGCTTACCTGTCTTGCGGCTAAAGGCCCAGGCTCCGAAGAAAACCCCTAAAAATCCACCGTGGAAGGACATTCCACCCTGCCAAATCCTGATCAGCAGCAAAGGATCCTCTAGAAAGGCACTAAAATTGTAGAACAAAACATAACCTACTCGACCGCCCACAATGACCCCTATGGCACAGTAAAAGATCATGTCGCTGACTTGTTCCGTGGTCCAGCCTGAATTTGGTCTTTTGGCCCGGTAAGAGAGCAGGATATAACTACTGACAAAGCCCACCAGATACATCAGGCCATACCAGCGAATGCTCAATGGCCCGATGTGAAGTGCTACCGGATCAATTTCCGGATACATCAACATATCAAGATTCCTTACTTAATTGCTTTTCATGATTGCCATAGATTGCGGACGAAGAGTCTACACTAATTTAGCGTTCGGGCAGCCGCTTCTTTTGCTTGCGAGGAGGAAAAAACCGTGGGGCGGATAAAATTGCCTAACCCGGCGCTGTCCAACATTAAATCAACATGACTGCGAATTACCGCCGCGTTGTCCATTTCCCACACTTGATCCAGCAAATGACGCATGCGGTCCATTCCCAACTTGCGGATGACCCACTTAACCCGCAATAAACTGCTGGCGCTCATACTGAGTGTTTCGTAGCCCATAGCCACCAATAAAATGGCCGTTCGGGGATCGCCCGCCATCTCCCCGCAGATAGACACGGGTTTATTAGCCAGCTTAGCCTCATTCACTACCTGGCGCAGCGCTCTTAATACAGAAGGATGGAAGGCCTGGTATAGGTTCGCTACCCGACGATTATTACGATCCACCGCCAACAGATACTGGGTGAGATCATTGCTGCCCACGGACACAAAATCGCACTGCTGCATGAACTCCTGAATTTGATAAACGGCGGCGGGCACTTCGATCATGACACCCACTTCCGGCATCCTTACATGGGCTCCCTCTTCCAGCACTTCCAGATAGGCCCGGTGAATGAGGTGCAGGGCTTCCTCAATCTCGGTAGTGGAGCTCACCATTGGCAGCATGATACGCAAGTTATCCAAACTTTCACTGGCCCACAGCATGGCCCGCACTTGCACCATAAAAATTTCCGGGTGATCTAGCGTAACCCGAATACCTCGCCAGCCCAGAAAGGGGTTATCTTCCTGAATCGGGAAGTAGGGTAAGGACTTGTCCCCCCCAATATCAAGAGTGCGCATAGTTACCGGAGCGGGATGAAAGGCCTCCAGTTGCTGGCGGTAAATCTCCATTTGCTCAAGTTCGGTGGGAAACCGGTCCCGCACCATGAAAGGAATTTCGGTACGGTACAATCCCACGCCTTCAGCGCCGCGCTGCAGTGACAAATTAACATCGGCCATGAGCCCCGTATTGACGAACAGATTCACCCGAAAATGGTCCGTGGTTTCACAGGGCAGATCCGCGACTTCTTCGAGTTCTTTAGACAGTTCTTTTTGTTCGTCGATGATATCCTGGTACTGGCGCAATACTTCAGCATCGGGCTGAATAATAACTTCACCACGATGACCGTCGACAATCAGCTGCAAGGCTTCCAGCCTGGATAATGGAAATTCACCCACGCCCACCACCGTGGGAATGCCCAGGGACCTTGCCACAATGGACATATGACTGTTACTAGAGCCATGGAGGGAAACAATCCCGACGATACGCTCACGGGGAATATCCACAAATATGGTAGGCGTTATATCTTCCCCCACAATAATGGCTTTTTCAGGTATCGGCGCAGTCAGGGTTTTTGCCTGCTGTAAATACGCTAGTATGCGCAACCCCAAATCTCGCACATCAGAGGCTCGGGCTCGCAGATAGGAATCCTCCATGGCTTCGAAAGCGGCCACATGCTTCAGCACCACTTCCCTTAACGCCCCCTGAACCCAATTACCTTGTTGCACATGGCGGCGAATTTCACCCCCTAGGGCATTGTCATCCAGCATCCGCTCATACACCTGAAACAGAGCATGCTCTTCCGGTGGCAAGGCGATCATGGCCTTTTCACTGAGCGCTCGAATTTCCAGGCGCACAGTCTTAATGGCTTCGTCCAGGGTGCGCAGCTCTTTTTTGATGTTCTTTACCGGTCGATCGGGCACCGATTTGAAATCCGCCGGTGGGTAAACCACAAAGGCTTTGCCAATGGCAACACCCACGCAACCCACCACACCGTCAAAGCGGGCGGTTAAGGCGCCACGACCAAAAATGTCGTCAATCGCACCGGTCGCTTCCGCATGAGCCACCACCGCCGCCAACTGCGCGGAAATAGTTACCAGAAACGCTTCTTCATCCTGATCAAAACGACGCCGGTCTCGCTGCTGTACAACCATAACACCCAGAACTTTCCGGTGATGAATAATGGGCACCCCAAGAAAAGAGTGAAAGGGTTCTTCGCCAGTTTCCTGTAGATAGCGAAATTTGGGGTGACTGGGTGCGTCATCGAGATTGATAGGCTCTTCACGGAGCCCTACTTGGCCCACGAGGCCCTCTGAGAACTGCAAGGTAACGGCGCCTACGGCGGCCTTATTGAGGCCTTCGGTGGCCATCAGACGATACTGGCTCACACTGTGATCCAGCAGGTAGATTGAGCAGACTTCTGTGCCCATGGATTGACGCACACGCCCCACCATGACATCTAACGCCGAAGAAAGGTCCGGAGCTGAATTCACCTCTTGTACAATGCGCCTTAAGGTTTCCAGCATGTAGCTACTCTCTCAACCAACGGTTATGGTGCGGTAGTGGCCAAACGGGCTTGGACAGTGTCACTCTCCTTTACATTTATTATTTTTAATAACGCTACATTTCCCTTTTTGCATTGCTCAGGCAATTATCAGCAACAGCGTGCAATGACGGCGCCAATTCTTTGAGCGCTTTACGGTAGACTTCGCGCTTAAAGGACACCACTTGATTCAAAGGGTACCAGTAGCTGACCCAACGCCAATCATCAAATTCCGGTGGGTCGCCATATTGAAAACTGACGAGGCTCTCTTGTCCTGTAAGCATCAATAAAAACCATTTTTGTTTTTGTCCAATACACAACGGTTTACTACGATAGCGCAGAAACCGTCTGGGTAGCCGATATCGCAGCCAGCCTCGAGTACAGCCGACAATCTTGACATCTTTCGAATCCAAGCCGATTTCCTCGCGCAGTTCACGATAAAGTGCTTGTTCAGGGCTTTCGTTTGCTGCGATACCACCTTGCGGGAACTGCCAAGCATCCTGTCCAATTCGGCGCGCCCATAGCACCTGCCCTTGAGGATTGGCTAAGATGATCCCGACGTTAGGTCTGAATCCGTCTTCATCAATCACATTGTTGCATCCAAAATCTCACTGAGATTATAAATACCTTAGTATGAGCTAACAGACAACTCTCAATTGCAGAAAATCTCAGCAGTATTGATTAAGGACTGTATCAATTAATCTAAATCAAACCTTTGTTATAGCTCAAAATAAGCGTTACAGTCATTTAATTCACTTTTTTCTAACCTCTTCAAGCTGTTACAATCAGCGATCATGAAATTAGCGGTACCAATGAAACCATGACACTGGCCATTTTTGACTTAGACAATACCCTTCTAAATGGTGATAGCGACCACGCCTGGGGCGAGTTTATGGTGGCGAAAGGTTGCGTGGATGGCGCTTATTATCGCCAACAAAATGATCAGTTTTACCAACAATATCAAGCCGGTACTTTAGATATACAGACCTACTTGGAATTCGCTTTGGAGCCCCTGACCCGCTTTAACGCCCAGGAACTCAAAGCACTACATGCAGAATTCATGGCGACTTATATTGCCCCAATGCGATTGCCTAAAGCCGACAAACTGATTGCCAAACATCGCCAACAAGGCCACTTTATTCTGATTATAACCGCCACCAATGGCTTCATTACGACCCCTATCGCCCACTGGCTGGGGGTCGATGACATATTGGCCACTACTCCGGAACAAGTGGATGGACGCTACACGGGAAAACCCATGGGCATTCCCTGCTTCCAAGACGGCAAAGTCCTGCGCCTACAGCAATGGCTAGAAGATCGAGCCTTCTCCCTCAAGGGAAGTTACTTTTACAGTGATTCTATTAACGACCTGCCTCTACTCCGGCTGGTGGACAATCCCGTTGTGGTTGATGGCGACCCGGCGCTAAAGATATTGGCCAACAATCATCAGTGGCCCTGTATTTCACTGCGAGACTCATGAGTCGGCAACAAATCATTGCGCCGTTTTCCTTAGCCCTGGTTTTGGCACTGGGGCTTATGGTTCTGAGTGTTACGGGCTGCTCTGAAAGTTCACAGCCAGAAACCACCCAACAAGCCCCAGCTAAACCCTTATCTCTTGAACAAAAAGACTATTTAGTGAAGTTTGTGTCAGCAGGGTCCGAGCTACTGCAATCACTGGTGGATTGCAATACTCAATTAACAAAGGCGACAAACCAGTTTCTTGAACAAGTACAGTCAGACAATCAAACCACGCTGAGCGAGCAATTGTTAAGCTGCACAGAACTTCATCAGTCCACCCACCTTCTGCATGGATTCTCTGAGGAGACCCAAGCCAAAATGGAGGCTCTGCATCGCCAATTGGATGCACCCGTTACCCTGCCTGGTTATCTCGATGCCACAGAAGACTACCCAAATAGCGGAATCATCCAAGACTTAAGCCTTAAACTAAGCCAAGCCTCCATCAGAGAACAGCACCGATACACCAGCGAAGAAGAAGTGAGCCTGGGCTATTCTGTAGTTGCCTACCTGCTCGCGCAACCACCTCAACAGTTTGAACCCGCTTTATACTGGCAGGATACAGAATCTGCCCCACCCATCGAAGACCACCCGCAAAACCGCAGGCGTCTTTATTTAACCCTGGTTATCGCCAACCTAAAAGAAGACAGCAAAGCATTATTAACCCTGTGGCGCAAACAGCGCCTACCAGACAACTGGCAACAAACGCTGAAGTGGCGTGACCTCCAGATTCAAGCAATGAAGGAGACCCTTGCAAACAACCTAAGCAACTCTATTGCCTTGAAAGCCCTTCAAAGCTGGTATCAACAGGGCCTGATTCCGGGTGTTGTCGCCGCAACGGAGCAAAATCTGCCACAGGACCCCAAAGCACTGCTCAACATTTTGGACTCTGGCGCCGCAAGTTCCGCCACCACAGAGATCGAAGCAACCGGCTCAGCGCAGCAACGACTGTCACCTTAACCACGTTGGGAAAAGTGTCCCAGCTAGAAAATCAGCATCTTTTCAACTATACCTAATTAATAAAAGGAATATCTCCCGCCCGATTCAATCGCGGATCAAGGACATTAGAATGAAGCAAGGCAAGGATGCGCGCCTACGACAAGCTATCCAGAGAATACTCAATCAAATCAATTCAACGGAAAGTAAAAGTAAGCTGTATCAGCATGCCCTGAATGAGCTCTGTGAATTATCAGCTTCGCCCTTTGGCTTTATCCTCGAAAAAGAGGTAAGTGAAGATGGCTATACATCGCTGGTGTGCACAAGTAATTTCGGCCCTGGCTTCAATACTCAACGGGAAAAAACTCACGATTGCCGGATTCCAGTGAACGCCGAACTGAGTGATTTCTACCGCGCCATCAGTAACGATCAACCCTTTGTTCTCATCAACAACCACTTACGCTCCATCAACAAAGCCTGCAAAAATTGGCCTATGCTAAAACAAGCCATTGCCTTGACCTTGGGTGACGATGAAAATTTTTGTGTTATCTGTCTGGCCAATGCTGTGACACCTTATCATATTGATTTCGCTGAACGGATTTGGCCGTTTTTAAGTATCTGTGTCAGCCTTCTGAGAACGCTCCATAGAAGACAACCGGAACAGCACTCAACTCAAGCGAATACTGAACCAGACTCATGGCGTCGGCAATTCAGTGAGCTGGAGACTATTGCACCCATTGGTGTCGTAGCTATCGATCAGGATCATCGTATCGTACGAATCAATCCCAGCGCCGAAATCATGTTTGGAGTCAATCCTAAGACCATTGAGGGTCTTGATATCTCGACGTTAATACCTGAACTTTCCGATACCGAGCATGCCAATAATACATTTCACCCTCTTCCCAGTGACAACATCAAAGCCATCGGCGTGAAAGGTAGACACAGTAACGGTGAACGATTCCCCCTGGAGCTCACCGCCATGCATTATCGAGAAAGGAATCAGCCCTGTCTGCTATTGTTGCTCAGAGATCGCACCGAGCTGCAAAAAATGCTGGCGCAGCATCAAGTGGAACTGGAACGCTTTAGAACATTATCTGATCTTGCCCCTATGGGTATATTACAAACTGATGAGCACTGGCAAACTCGCTACGTGAATAATCGCTGGCTCGAAGTGACTGGTCGCAGCGAAGACGATATCCAGGGCTTGAACTGGGGTAATGCTCTTTACCATGAGGATGCTGATGCCACGTTAACCGAACTCCATGCCTGTTTGGCGGCTGGATTGGAGTTTCGCTGCGAGTGCCGTATCCAACGGAGTATTGCGGAAATTATCTGGGTGCAACTCCACGCTCGGCCAATTTATAACTGCATGGGTAACGTCGACGGATTTCTGGCGACTTTAATCGACAATAGTTATTACCATCAAGCGGAAGAAAAGCTGCGCCATTTGGCGGAGCGAGATGCCTTAACGGGTCTCGCCAATCGGGTATTTTTTATGGATCGGCTGGAACATGCCCTTGACCGCATTGATCGTCACGGTTCGCTGGCGCTGCTGGCGCTGGATCTCGATGGTTTCAAAAACATTAACGACTCGTTAGGCCACGACGCTGGGGATCAGTTGTTGATTGAAGTGTCCAAACGTTTGACCAAGTGCGTGCGCAATGAAGATACCGTGTCCCGAGTTGGAGGCGATGAATTTATTATTCTGCTGGAAGACCTAAAGCAAGCATCGGTAGCAGCGCAAGTATCTGAAAAAGTTCTCGAGGCATTACAAAAACCGGTATTTATCAGCCACCAGGAAGTTTTTATCAGCACCAGTATCGGTATTTGCTTTGCCGTAGACGGCGGTCGGGCAAGTGCAAAAATTCTCCTTAAACAGGCGGATATGGCGCTTTACAGAGCCAAGGACGCGGGCCGCAACAACTACCAATATTATTCTCCAGAACTCGAACTGGCTTCCCGCCGTCGTTTGGAGCTTGGCAATAGTTTGCATCATGCTCTGTCCCGTGCCGAATTTGAAATCTACTACCAGGCTCAAGCCAATGTTTCCAATAATAAAATAACGGGATTTGAAGCCTTGTTACGCTGGCAACACCCCCATCGGGGACTGCTACCTCCGTTTGAGTTTATTCCTTTATTGGAAGAAACAGGGTTAATTACCACCGTTAGTCGCTGGATGTTTCATATCAGCTTACACAAACTGAAGGAGTGGATTAATTGCGGCTTGGTAACACCTGACACCGCCATGTCGCTGAATATTAGCCCCTGTCAATTTCGCGACCCTCTATTACTATCCAGTATTAAAGGCGCACTGAAAGATTCTGGATTAGAGGGTTCTAATTTAGTGGTGGAAATGACAGAAACTGCCATGTTGCAAGAGCATCATCAAACCATAGAGTGCCTGGTAAAATTACAAAAAATGGGCGTGGGCATCGCCCTCGATGATTTTGGCACCGGCTACTCGTCACTAAGTTATTTGAAGAAGTTTCCCATCGACACCATTAAAATTGACCGCAGCTTTATAAAAGATGTGTTAGTGGATAAAGAAGACGCCACCATTACCCAAGGTGTACTGGCATTGGCCAAATCGTTACATATGAAAGTGGTGGCTGAAGGTGTGGATGCACCCGCCATTCTGGAGTTACTCAAACAGTGGCGGTGCGAAGTTTATCAAGGTTATCTACTGAATAAACCTATGCCCAGTGACGAGCTGGAGAAGTTTCTTGCCGATCGTAACAGCGAAAGTCCGCCATCGGCGCTACGAAAGACCAATGACTTTTAACGGTACGACTTTTGCTCTGGGTTAATTATGGCTTGCCTGCTACATAATCGGCAATAACAGTGTGAATAAATTCCAGCTTGGTGATCACGCTCTGATTATGAACAAATGGATAAAGGTCGGGCTGGCCCATACAGCGATTCACGCTGTTTATGGCCAGGGAAATTGCCAGAAAACGATCCATGACGTCGCCAAATCGATGCGGTTGAAAAGGATCGATGTTAATTTCTACGCGCTTACCCGATTGCGTATTCTGCGGTGAAATTGCAGCCATTTGAAATGCAAAACCCGTATCCACGGTCTCAAGGATATGGAAATAATGAGCCCAGGTCTCTGCCCAATCCTCCCACGGATGACTTGAGGCATAAGCGCTAATATAGCTATCCGACCAGCGCGCCACCGGACCATTTTGGTAATGTTTATCGAGCGCTGTTTTATAGTGAATTCTGTCATCACCAAACAGCTGCCTAAACTGGGTTAACCATTTTTCGTTTTTGGCAATGATTAAATCCCAATAATAATGGCCAATTTCATGGCGAAAATGCCCAATCAAAGTTCGATAATCCTCCGCCATATTTTCACGCCGCTGCTCACGCTCAACATTATCGGCCTCGGCCGCATTAATGGTCACCTGCCCCTGCGCATGACCTGTTAAACTGCTGGCATTTGACGGAATAACATACTCTTCAGAAATAAAATCGAAAGCCAAGCCCTGATTAGGGTCATCCAACTTGGGAATTACCGGTAGATTAAGTTGCAACAAAGTGTAGATCAGGCGGTGCTTTGCATACTCCAGACGCCCCCAAGCTTTCTTATGTTGGTATTTTTCCAGATTGGGAATATGCCGATTCAATTCACAGGCTTGGCATAAGGTGGCTTTCGAAGTCACATCTACCAACCAATTACACACGCCATGTTGATAGTTCGAGCAATAACGCCATTGTTGTCCAGAGTGACCCCGAGCAACCTCCTGCAATTTGCCATCGGCACCTTTCGTTAAGGTCACTAAGCGTTTTTTATCAGGCACAAACCCCAATACCGAGCCACACTGGCTACAAAATGTGTTTTCAAAAAAGACCATATGACCGCAGTGCTCACAATTAAAATTTTTCATTCAAGCACTCTCATTTCATGCCAACAAAACAGGTGTATCGATTTCAACGGCCACTCCAGATTCTGTAAAACTTACCAATGAAACATCTTAGTTCTAATCATTTATACCGATTCTCTTTAGCTTAGGCTATTACATTGGCTTAAATATCAAAAGATTACCGCTCACCAACTAAAGCCCAGGCAAATGATCGGATCACATCGATAAGGTCAAACGAACGTTTGACCTACACAGAGCAATAATCATACCCCTCACATTTGCTTAGGAATGGAGTATCCTTGTTTAGTAGTTCACTAGAAGGGGAATCATTATGGCACCAAGATTTCAGAGTTGGGCTGAAGCCGCCTCTTATTTTGAGAAACAAGGTGAGAGTTACGTCCTGGTAACAGTGCTCGCCGTGAAAGGTTCCAGCCCTCGCGACGAAGGCACCAAAATGTTGGTAACTGCCAGCGAAACCATCGCCACCATCGGCGGTGGGCAACTAGAATACAGCGCCATAGACAAAGCGCGTCAACTGTTGGTCAGCGGCGAAAACCAGCAACAAATTGAAGAGTTCCCTCTGGGCGCGAAAGTCGGTCAGTGTTGTGGCGGCCATGTCACCCTGTTGTTCGAATGCTTTGCAATTCCAGCTCATTCCGTGGCTGTATTCGGAGCCGGTCATGTGGCACGCGCGTTAATCACCATCCTGGCGCAACTGCCTCTGAATATACACTGGATTGACAGCCGCGAGCAGGAGTTCCCCAAAGCTATTCCAGACAACGTCACTAAGCGATTGTGTGAAGATCCAGAATCCGTAATAGCCGAGTTACCTGCCCACAGCCATGTGGTGATCATGACTCACAACCATCCGTTGGATTATGCACTTATGGAAGCCGCCCTAAAACGGGGCGACTGTGCCTATATCGGAGTAATAGGCTCAACCACCAAAGCCAAACGCTTCCAGTTACGCTTAGCGTACTGGGGATTTTCGGATCAAAGCATTAGTCAGGTCAGCTGTCCTATTGGTCACCCTGACATCGGTGGCAAACGCCCCATGGAAGTTGCCGTATCCATCGCCGCGGAGCTTATTGCCCGCTTTCAGGCCTTAGACAAACGCAGCGACAATCAAGAGACTCAAGCCGAACCCTTGAAAGAATTCCCCAGTCTAAGCTGGGATGGGCTTAATAAAAGGTTAAATAATATGCCGAACGACGAAACTAAAACCTGAGGCTATTCCTCGAAGGGGATCGCTGAAGGCCACTTGTTTTTCTAGATTAGGGACTATACTTCACATCCAAGTCTATCAAATACTGTTGTGAAACATGGAAGCTCATAACTCAAACCATTTTGTTATTGCCGCTACTGTGGCGGCAGAACTTTTCAAAGCCATGGCCGTCGCCAAGGATATTTCTCTGACTGCCAGCAACGCCCGAGCCCTGGCACTAAGAGCCGGTCAAAGTGCTGCAGGTTTTCGGGCCATTACTGATTTCATAGATGGGCTTGCCACAATAACGGTCCATTCTTCCAAGACTATCAATCGTCTGGCTGCCCAGATGAGCCGCACCGCCTCAGAAAGTGCACGAGCAGAAGATGCCTTGAACCGATTTGGTATCGTCAAGAACAAAGCCGCTAGCGCCGATTACATTGCCTCCATAGAACCCGTATTGATTCGCACCCAACAGCAAAAAAATGATCTGCAACACACCTTTGATCGCCAGGCTTATTTACTTCACGCAGAACTTGACGCTATTGCCAAGGAATTACGCACAGCTACCGTACTCTCCGCTATGTCCAGAATTGAAGCCTCCCAAACCTCCCCCGAATACAGCGAACAATTAAATGTGGTAGCCAGTAATGTTGCGGAAGCCGCTGCGACTATTCAACGTCACGTGCAGTATTCTCAATCACTGTTTTCCAATCTAATAAGGAAATAACATGCTGTGCAAAGTACTTTATAGCAGTCAATCCCATCGTTGGTTGGTATTCGGCAGAGACCCAGACAAACCGGAAAAAATCGTCGACACCAATCAATATATGGTGGTGGCAGACGATCAAGCATTACTGATGGATCCCGGCGGTATCGAGTTATTTTCTGCCATGTTGGCAAGCGTCGTGCGCGAAGTTCCGGTGGAAAATATTCGTCATCTCTTTGCCTCGCATCAGGACCCTGACATCATTTCTTCCCTCGGTTTATGGGATAAGGCATTACCCGATGCCAAGCTCCATTCACCCTGGTTGTGGGAAGGATTCATACGCCATTTTGGAATGGAGCAAATTGAATTTTGCCCCATTGAAGACCGCGGTGGACACCTGAACCTGGGTAAAGTAAATCTGGAATTTATTCCCGCCCACTATCTGCATTCTTCGGGTAATTTCAATGTCTATGATGCGCAAGCCAAAATACTAATGTCCGGGGATATCGGTGCCGCGCTGGAACCCATGGGTGCCCCAATGGAAGTAGAGGACTTTGCCAGCCACATTCCTAAGATGGAACTGTTTCACCGCCGCTGGATGCCATCCAATCGTGCCAAAGCTGACTGGATTCGCCGGGTTAGAGAACTGGATATTGAGCTGCTCTGCCCTCAACACGGCAGAGTTTTTCGAGGCGAGAACGTAGCTAAATTCCTCGATTGGTTTGAGGCACTGGAAGTAGGCTCTGCCATTGAAGCCTAGTAAAACATATTAACAAAACGGCTGTTTCTTACCCCTAACGCTCTAACCACCTGATGCCTGAATGCGATGCCTAAATGCATTGTGCAGCATAAGCTGTGGCGGAACTTTTTTTGTACCGTTCTGTGGTTTATACTGCTCTACACTTGAATAATACCTAGATTTAGGAAGTTCTTAGTACAATGCCTCAGACCAATAGTCGTTACTCATCAGAGCAAGTTCTGAGCACATTGGTGCTATTAACGCTGACTGCAATTGGCTTTTATTTACGGTTTCGTTATCTGGGCGAAATAGGATTAGATCGCTACGCCGATGAAGACATAATGGCCGTTGCGGCTCTCGGCATCCTGGAACATGGTTATCCCCTATTTCCCACCGAGATGCTGTATTTCCGCGCCTTTCCTCACACGTACCTGATGGCTGGCTCGATCAGCCTGTTTGGTTACAACGAATTTGCTCTTAGAATTTCATCTGTTTTATTTGGTACCGCATTAATTCCACTGGCCTATCTTATTGTGCGCCAATTTATGGGGCGACAAGCGGCCTTAATGGCGGCGTTACTGGTTTGCTTTTCCAGTTGGCAAATAGAGATCTCACGCACTGCACGTATGTATGCGCCCTTTGCCTTTTTCTTTGCCCTGAGTATCTATTTCTTCACCCAGGAATCCATACAGAAAAACCAACGATTCCCTTGGAAAGCCTTTATCACTGCGTTGGTTTCCATTAGCTTTCATGCCCTCGGCCTGAGTCTCGCGGTGCTTTTTTTGCTGCATCTGATCGAGCCACCTCGCTGGCGTCCAAAATGGAGCCATTTGATCGCCGTTGCGGTTATACTTACAGCGGCACTCGGTGCTGACAAAGCCACCCAATACGGTTTTAATCAGGCAAATTATCAAGCCACCGCTAACACGGAAATAACACTTGAACAATCACCAGTCATCCAAGAGCCACCCACTATTTTAGAGCAACCTGTTGCGGCGACTGAGGACGATGAATTCATATCCAGCGCTGACACGTTTCTCGGCATCCTGTTCGCTCCTCCAATGGATTTGTTTAAGCAGGTCTATGGAACCTCGGGTTATATCATTGATTTACTCGTAGTGGCTCTACTATTAATTTTAATTATCGCCAAAATCCGCTGGCGTTCACAGGTAGCCTGGGATGATTTCTTTTTGTGGCTGGCATTATTTGGCTGCGCTCTGTTTCATCAATTCTATCTGGCTATTGTTGTGGCTTTGTTGCTGGTGGCCTTTAAATATTGCCACTCCAATGCCACCCGTTTAGGCTCAATATTCACGCCACCAGTACTGCTGTTTAGCGCCTGTTTTATTTTGATCGGCCTTTTCTGGTTCGTTGCTTTACTCGGTCATACCGACGGATCAATAACATTTAAATTAAATGTTTTATTTGATCAAATGTTCAACTTTCCCCGCAAAGTAACCTGGAAACGCTTGTTTGATGGACGCTTTTTTTTCATACCATTAACCTTCCTCGCCATACTTTTGGTTTTATTGGGCAACAAAACCAAGCAAAGCGCCAAACTCACAGCAGAAGAAGTTGTTTTATGGTCCTTAATCGGCGGCGAGGTTACCATTGGCCTAATTGCTAACGAATTCAGGCCACGCTATCTTTTTCACCTTGACCTTTTACTCTACATCTTAATCACGTCTTTAGTATTTTATGCTGTGGAGCGATTTAGCCGCCCGGCGATACCTGCAGGCACTTCAAAACTAGCCTGTGGTTTATTGATCCTGTTACTTGCTCTACCTTTTTTTAATCCTCTACGCTCAATGACTATTACCGCCGCCACTCCGGAAGATATGTCCAAAATTTCAAAGAAGTATCACTTAGCCCATTGGACAGATCGCAAAACCACGGCAAAATATGTCGCTGAACATAGACGTCCTGAAGATCTGATAGCCGGGTTAGATTGGATTAATTTGTACGCGTATCTGGGCAGACTCGATTATTGGATACGTGCCGAAGTATTCGACGAATATAAGCTCGGTCCAGCCTCTGATCTCCGAGAATTGTATGTTGGCGCAAAGATTCTATCTAACGCTACAGCCATTGAAGCAACGTTGAATCACCTGTGCGGTAGTCGTCTCTGGATGGTTGTCCCCTCAAAATATTATCGACGAGGCAATAAGACCAATCCTAGCTTAGAAGCATTCTTTCAGAATAATGCCAACCACATAGTTTATAAAGGGCACGATGGAGAAAGCGCGGTATTTCTGTTTGATAGGACTCAGGTTAACTGCTCTCGTTAAAGTTTAACGACGCCAAATCGGTAGGCTTTGAGATCCGGTGGTTGTGCCGCTGCCGGAATACCACCTTTTTGCTTCAAATGTAGTAAAAACTCGTGAGGATCAGATAAAGACTCCCATACTTGGGGCAGAAAAACTGCACGCCGGTCAACAGCGTATTCCAACACCACACCATCCAGATTCGGTACCAAACATTCTTCAAGCTCTTTGTTGTTTTTAACCTCTATAATTTGTAAAGGGCTCAGTACTGAAATACTCACGTTAATAGACTCAAACTCTGCCCCATTCAGGGGCGCAAATCGAAAATCTCTAAAGGCGGCGGCAAACGCATTGTCACTGATATCAACCACTAATGGGCGCACCGCAGTTATTGAACCGATACAACCTCGCAGCTCACCGTTTAGCATCAAAGTGACAAAGCTGGCTCCCGGCTGCACCAGTTCTTGCGGCCACTGAGTCAGTTCCACTGGTTTCGCCACACCTCGCGCCATACCATAGGCTATTGATTCCCGCGCCAGAACTTTGAGGGATTCTCCATACTCAGCCAGCGCCTGCTTAAATTCAGCGAGCGGCATAAGCACCATAGCCAACGACTTGATCATGTTGACCGGCGGTATCGCCAGAATTTAGCAATGCAAGCGTCACCATTCCCCCATCCTGGTCCCGCAACAACTGCAGCAAGCCCGATAAGGGACGACAACCGCAAGCCTGCTCTGGACCGATGACTTCGTAGTGACATTGCTCAATGGCTTGAGTGGTTTCTGTGTCTAATCGCTGTGCCGTCTGGTAATCATGGAAATGGCTCAAATCCGAACTGATGGCCACCCGCGTTGCCGGATCATACCAGAATTCATCGAGCACCTGCCGGACTTGCTCCGGGCTGGCTTCACCCACCACCAGTGGCAATAAAGTGGCCTGGGGAAAGGCAATTTGGATGAAGGGAATCTGCACCTCCAAACTGTGCTCCCCGGCATGGGCTAAATCATTTACAGCCACAAAATCAAACCGTTGCAATGCTTCTGCGGATTTTTTATCCAAGGCGATATTGCCCAAAGGTGACTGCCAATAGTCTGCAGCGCTGGTGGCAATCCCTTTTATTGGTACACGATGAGTAGGACCCAGTAAAACGATCCGTTGAATAGTGTTGTGAGCTGCCTTATTTGCTGCCAAAGCTCCCCAGGCCTTACCCGCCGCTGCGCCGGAATAGGCATAACCGGCATGGGGTGTCACAATGGCTTTGGGGCTCCAGGTTAATGGCGTAGCGGCCGCCAGATAAGACTCCACCTGTTGCTTGAGTATTAGAGCGTCTGCGGGATAAAAGAGGCCAGCCATGGCCGCTGGGCGGATTCTTGAGCTTGACATAAAAGCCTCCAGGTATCTTAGTTAACTCTTCTACGTTAACACTACCATGGTAGGACTTTCTGCAAGGACTTGCACTATGAGCGACAACATCATCGAATCCAATGAGTTTGTGGTAGCCACTCGCTACTGGCATTCCAAAGCGGATGACCGCATTCAATGCGATGTCTGCCCCCGCGCCTGCACCCTGAGAGAAGGTCAGCGCGGGCTCTGCTTTGTGCGCGGCCGTCTACAAGATCAGATCGTTTTAACCAGTTATGGGCGCTCTAGTGGTTTTTGTATTGATCCGGTTGAAAAAAAGCCCTTAAATCACTTTCTACCAGGGACTCCCGTGCTGTCTTTCGGTACTGCAGGCTGTAATCTGGCCTGTAAATTTTGTCAGAACTGGGACATAAGCAAATCTCGCGAGACAGACACCCTCGCCGAACAGGCAAGCCCAGCAACAATCACCCGGCAAGCCCAACACCATGGCTGCCGCAGCATCGCCTTCACTTATAATGATCCCGTGATCTTCATGGAATACGCCATTGATGTAGCCAATGCCTGCCGAGAAGCAGGTATTCACAGCATTGCCGTAACGGCGGGTTATATATGCGACGAACCGAGGATAGAATTTTTTAACGCCATGGATGCCGCCAATATAGATTTAAAAGCATTTACTGAGCGCTTTTACCATAAAATCACCGGCGGTCATTTGCAGCCCGTTCTCGATACTTTGCGTTATTTAAAACACGAAACCAATGTCTGGTTTGAAATTACAACCCTACTTATTCCCGGAGAAAATGATTCCACTAAGGAACTGGAACAGATGTGCCAATGGATTTATGACAACCTTGGCCCAGAAGTGCCGCTGCACTTTACAGCCTTTCATCCCGATTATAAAATGCGCAACCTTCCTGTAACCTCTGGCGCTATGTTGACCCAGGCGCGACAGATTGCCCAAACCGCAGGATTAAATTACGTGTACACCGGTAACGTGCACGACACTATTGGCGGAACCACCTATTGCCACCATTGCTACCAGCCCCTGATTGTACGAGACTGGTACCAGCTTAAGGACTGGCAGCTCGATGCCCAAGGTCATTGCGGCCACTGCGGTACGCCCTGCCCTGGGGTGTTTGAAGCCGAACCCGGCCAGTGGGGTCCGCAACGCCAAGTGATCAACATAAAGACAGTACGTTAAGTCTTGATAGTGGTAAACTCTCGCGCCAAAACTTTAACGTGAAATCTCTAACCTGAAAATATTGAGCGAATTATGAACGAATTACCGGCTTGCCCACAATGCCAATCCCAGTACACTTACCAGGATGGCGAGCAATTAGTGTGTCCAGAATGTGGCCATGAATGGCAGCCGGGAGCTGAAGCGCCCAGCGCTGATGAAGGACTTAAGGTTATAGACGCCAACGGCAACACCCTGATTGACGGTGACACAATCACTGTGATTAAAGATTTAAAAGTTAAAGGCTCCTCTTCAGTGGTGAAAGTCGGCACTAAAGTCAAGAATATCCGCCTGGTGGAAGGCGACCACAACATTGACTGTAAAATTGATGGCATTGGCGCCATGAAGCTTAAGTCCGAATTCGTAAAGAAAAACTGACCCGATAAGGGCAGTTTCATACGCGTCAAATTTATTGGCTTCTGTTGTAGAATGATTCAGACTTACCCGTAGTCCTGAGTATCTATTGGCTGGGGATCCACTATGCGGTCAATGCTCACTCTGCGAATTTAGGAAAACAAAGCATAGTCTTAAGTCTGGATATGATTGAAAAGGACAGGTTGTTTTTGTTATGAAGTTCACTACAGTCCGCAAGCTGCATGCTGTGTTTTCTCAACCCGAAAAGCCCCAAGCTGCAGCCTCGCAACTAGGCCCCCGCATTGCCACAATTCATGGCTTTATGGCACGTAAACTTATGCGCAATCATCTTGTCCATTTTATGAATCAACACAATTACGCGGACACTACAATCTATGACTATCTTCACCCTACTGAGGCCATTGCTGAGTCACTGACACAGGCCCATAAAGCAGGCCGAGCAACTGTGCTAATCGGTTTTAGCCAAGGTGGATTTGAAGCGGTGAAGGTCGCCAAATTGCTGGAAGCTAACAACACACCGATTAATTTACTGGTGATTATCGGGTGTGGTGGCCTGGGGCGAGCATTACCTTGGCAATGGGGATTTAACCCGCGCTTAGTTCCAACCAATGTCGCACTTTGCTTAAATTATTTTTCACTGGGTGACAGGCTGGGTTCTGATAACCACTATACTGACAACCTCGCCCTCTCAACCCATTGGGATCAACGGGTTGAAAATCATGTTTATCCTAGTGAAATGAATATATCCCATGCTGAATTGGCCAAGTGTTTCCCCCAAGAAAAAATACACCCGGCCGTAAAATCCCAGTTATTCGACCGGTTGCTGCAAGAACTTCAATCCATTTCATGAGATCGGCGCCTTGATTATAGAAACCCTCACTGTGGACTATGAAACACCCAGCCATCAACGCGCCCTGATCGAGTTGATGGAGGAGTACGCGCTCGACCCCATGGGAGGGCAACTACCTCTCTCCACCTGGACCAAAAATCATCTGGTTTCAAATCTCAAACGACTGCCCCAAGCATTTTCCGTGCTCGCCACGGCTGAAGATAAATATATAGGCTTGGCAAACTGTTTCTATGGATTTTCTACCTTTCGCTGCCAGCCATTGATTAACATTCACGACATAATTGTCACTTCACCTTATAGAAATCTTGGTGTTGCCCAACACTTGTTGCAACATATAGAAAAAGTCGCTAAAAAAAATCAGTGTTGCAAGCTTACACTGGAAGTCTTGTCACAGAATAGTCTTGCGCAAAACTGTTATCGAAAATTCGGATTTAGCGACTATGAGTTAAAATCTGGAGACACGCTGGGACCCGCATTATTTTTGGAAAAATACATTTAGCGAAAAGCTTTTTTAACCTGCAACTAAATAGCGCCAGGAAATAACACCATGCACAATTTTGTGGCCTTTTTAATCCACGAATATTGTAATGAATAAAGAACTAATGTTTAATTCCCTGGTTTTTCAAACACACCTATCAAAATATTCCAATTGGCGAACATTTTGCTTGGCTAGACAGAGGCTATAGCCTGGACATAAGTAGCAACGAACCAAAAGCCAATAAATAACAAGTATCTTCAGCAATAGGAAGCCGCAAGACTATGGATAGCCAACCTTAACACCAAACTACCTACCATCACGCTTTCCTAGAAAATTTAAAGGTATCTCTAATAACTGAAACATTTTTTCGTTATTGATCAACTTAATCACTCACTGCCTTTACCAATTGAGGAATTAAAAAGTCTGTCGTGCAAAACCACGCAAAATGACCGTTCGTTTTTTTATGGAGTAATTACCAATGAGTCACTATAAACTTCAGAATGCCTATATCGTCGCGACTGGGTCCTATCTACCCGGAGAGCCCATATCTAATGATGATATGGAAAATTATTTGGGTTTAGTGGGTGGAAAACCCAGCCGCTATAGACGCCGAATACTGCAATCAAACGGAATTAAAGAGCGTTATTATGCATTAGATCAAGATGGGAACCCCACCCATATGACGGACCAACTAGCGGCAGAGTCTATTAAAAACGCCTTGATGGATTTAAACGCAGATCACGATAGTTTGGACATGATCGCCGTGGGCTCAACTTTTCCAGACTTACTGGCTCCAGGTATTGCCTCCATGGTTCACGGTAGAATTGGCGGCAAAAATGCGGACATTCTTTCTTGCGCCGGTATATGCGGTGCTGGTGCAGCAGCCATGAAGTCTGCCGCGATTTCAGTGATTGCGGGGCAACACAAACGCGTCGTTGCCTGTGGGGTTGAACGGGTCTCTGTGATTCTTCGCGGCAGTCGCTTTAAGAAAGAAAGTGAAATAGACCGTGATGAGAACGATAGTCGTATTGCGGAAACCTATAAGTATTTTAACGCCGATTTTCTCCGCTGGATGCTGTCGGACGGAGCTGGTGCATTCATTATCGATAACAAACCAAAGGATCAAGGTATTTCCTTGAAAATCGAATGGGTTGAAACTGCCTCTTATGCCAATGAACTTCCCACCTGTATGTATATGGGAACATCCAACCCTAATTCTCCTGATACTAGCAACACTTGGTGGAACCAAAAGGACCTATCGGAAGTTGACAACTTAGGGTTACTTCTGCTGCGTCAAGATACTAAGTTATTGAGCGAGCATATTGTCGATATCGTCGTGAAATTCGCCGAAGAATTAAAGCAAAAAAATTATTTTAAAGATCAGGAAATAACTTGGTATTTACCCCACATTAGTTCCTATTTCTTCTACGAAAAATTACAAACGCTGATGGTGGAACGAGGATTCGATATACCGGATGAACGCTGGTTCACCAATTTAGCGCACAAAGGAAATACTGGTTCCGCTAGCATTTTTATCATGTTGGATGAATTCATTAGATCAGGCAAAGCCAAAGACGGCGAGAAAATCTTACTTATGATTCCAGAATCCGGCCGTTTCTCTGTGACTTATGCGCTATTGACCGTTGAAAACCACACATCTAACTGATTCACTTACAACCTATTGGAGAATTCACATGAAAGCAGAACTAGTAAATAAACTACCCGAACTGAAACTTTCCCAGAACTTGGAACTCTTACTGGAACAAAGCCCACTAAAAAACCATTTAGAAACTGTGGACAACCCAGCTACCGTTTGGCTAGGCCGAGCGCTGGCTCAAGTCTGGCTTGATTTTGAAAAACAACTATCTGCAACACCCATTATCAATGCCATTGAATCTGAAACAGTTACCTTAGATCAATACAAATCCTATTTACGCAACATGCGGCAACAGGTCAGCCAAGGTGGACGCTGGCTGTCGCAAACCGCAGCCTCAATGCAAAACAGTCACGCAGAGTTACGCAGCGCGCTGATCCGCCATGCAGCAGAGGAACATCTCGATTTCAAAATGCTTGAAAATGATTTTATTCGAGTAGGCGGCACCCAGGAAGAAATGGTTAATACTCCGATGAATATTGGCAGCCAGGCGCTATCAGCCTATATCCTCCATGAAGCAAGCCAACCCAATCCTGTTAGTATTTTTGGCTCGGTTTTTATTGTCGAAGGTTTAGGTTCTCAAAAAGCAGGACCCTGGAGTCGTCATATCCAAAAAGCCCTGGGGGTCACCGAGAAAGAAGTAAAATTCTTACATTACCATGGCGTTGCCGACGAAGATCACTACAAAAACCTAATTAAGGTGCTTTCCAGCGAATTCGTCACACCACAAGCGGCTATAGATATTCGTCGAGTCGCCAAGGTGACGGGCCGTCTGTACGCTTTACAATTAGAAGAACTCGACAATTTCTAAGGAAATAAAAATGCGCGACCGAAAAAATCCTAGTTTTTACGAAGCGATTGCCGCAGATCCTCATCTCGAGCTTAATGCTCGAGATAGGTTGATCTACACCGAAGACATGAACCGAAAATTATCTCGCTTGATGCTGCCTATTGTTCGAGTGATTTTTCTCAGCGGCATATGGTTAGTCCGCTTCATCAAGCGCTACCTGCCATTTGATATTCGTTCCCATAAGCTGTTAACTAAGCTGGGTGTTTGGTACATGAAAGACATGACCTCACCACAAGCCCTGGAATACATAATAAAACACTTTCAGATTGAATCGGCTCTAATAAATTTTGTGGCAGACAACTGCTCTTCCAGTGCTGTACAGAGAGTGGATCTAATACCTACTCACGTTTCTCAACTTGGTGACGTGGACGGTTTGAATGCCATTATGTTGCATGATTTCAATATGTATAACCACATCATTGATACCGGCAGTGATCCAACAGTGGATGTAAAAACTCAGCGCCCTCTGGACCAGCTGAATTTTTCAGCACTAGAATTGCCGCCGATAGACCATGAGCCAGAACGCAAGCGTATTTTGAATCTGGATATTGAAACTTCAGGCTATGTCATGGGTTTTTTCCTCGCGCTATTCCTTACCGATGAAGAAATGGAACGTGCTGCACTATCACTACAACTCGACGAAAGCTTAATGACATCTCTAGCCAACCTCACCGGGGATGATTTTTTTATTAAACTATGTCCAATGAAGTTCACTAATTTCCTACGCTATCATTATGACGTTGTGCAAGAGCTTCGCTTTCATATGATGACTCTGGACTATGCCTATCATCGACTTAAGAAACTATCTGAACAGGCGACATCCTAGTCATCATTAAATAAACCTGAAACGGTATCCTTATGTTTAGACATTACTCACAGTGGGTTATTACTTATCCAAAATCAATCTTAATAACCAGCCTGATTACAGTCTTTCTATTCGGGTACCTGGCCTCAGATATAAAACTCGACAATAATTTTGCCGTACTTTTTTCCAATAATTCCGAAGCTTCCAAATATCGCGAATTTTACCGTGACTCGTTTGGACCAGACGATGCACTTTTGGTGGCTATTCTTGACGCCAAAAGTGTGCCCCCTACAAAAATGGAACCACTGATTGAATCCTTGTCTAATCTGCTGGAGAAGAATAAGGATTATCATCGTATAACCTCCATAACCAAAACCTCAGTCATATGGTCTGACTCGAATACCGTTTATATTGAACCCGCAATGGGATCCAGCACTTCAAGAGATACAGATCTAAAGTTAAGACTCCACCAAACCTGGGAATCCGCTTTGGGTGGCAATCGATTACTGTCGGAGGACGCTCGTTACTTTGTCATCACTGCCGAGATGCAGGCGGAACTTGATACCCACGAGAAAGTAATTGGCCCCGCCAAAGATTTCCAAGCCACGGTTAACCAGGCTGTGACCGATTCTGGACTGGATATCAGCGCTTATTTTGCCGGAGTGGCCTTTACCCGGGTTTCTGCCATTGGTCAGATGCAAGGCGATTTACTGTTGCTCTCTCCCATTACCACTATTGTTATAGCGCTACTTCTTTACTTTCTTTTTCGCGACTGGCGCATAGTATTTGCAACCCAGTTAAGTATTGGCTTTTCTGTCATAATCACAGCCGGAATCATTCGACTTTTTAATGACAACATCAATCAATTGACTGTTGTATTTCCGATCCTGCTTATGCTCGTGGTAACCGCTAACGCATTACACATTCTGCATCGCTACTTTAAAGAGCTGGAACAAACCAACGAATTGACCACCGCTGTTCAAAACACCATCACCAGCACCGTAAAAGCCTGCTGGATTTCTTGTGTGACCACGGCCATCGGATTCGCTTCTTTGATTTTTGCCGATATGTTCATTCTCAACTCATTTGGCGTGTACTTGGCGCTTGGCGTTCTCTCTAGTTTTTTTATTCTTACCGGATTTTTACCCTCCCTGCTGATTATCGCCAAAATTCAGCCACGCTCTGGGGCACGAGAAGGCTTCATATCGAACAACGCTGTCCATAAGATTGCGCAAACTATTTCACAGTTTGTTTCTGTCAAAAGAAATGCCCGACTTCTTAATTTTATTTCTTTAACAGCCTTTGTGGTATTGGCTTTGGTGCTTAAGAATATAAATTATGACTATTCCCTCTCTGACATGCTCAGTAAGAACGATCCCGTTAATATCGGCAATAAAATTGTTGACAATAAATTAACGGGCATCATGCCGGTAGAAGTCAGCTTTTTAAGCAGCGAACCTAATCGTTTCAAGGACCCAGAAGCATTGCTTCTTATCGATCAGCTAAGTCAATGGCTGATAAATAATTACCAGGTTGACCCACCCATTTCTTTGGCTTCAATTATCAAGGAACTAAATGCCGGGTTTAGTGGCGATGAAAAAATACCTTCCTCTGAAGCAGCCATTGCACAGCTATTAATGTTAGCCGAAAGCGCTCCTGATCAGGCGGTTCAGCAATTGGTCACTGATGACTATAGTCATACTCGTTTGCGGGCAGCCACCAAGGATGGAGGAGCTGATTACTTCGTAGCATTAAAGAATGCCTTTGATCAACAGGTGAAAACCTTGGCTCTACCAGCCGATATAACTATTACAATGACTGGCGAAATCCCGGTGGCCTATGACGGTATGAACCGATTGAGCGAAGAATTATTTCAAAGCGTGTTGATAGCTTTAGCGGTTATCACTGTAGTGATATTCGTAGTGTTCAGAGATATAAAGTTAACCCTCGCCAGCTTAATCCCCAATATACTACCCATAGCCATTGGCTTGTTTATATACCGACTTTACACTGATATTCTCGATCCCTTACCCGGCATTGCATTCTGTATTGCCATTGGCATTGCCGTGGACGATACCGTTCACTTGATTTTTAAATATAATGAGATGAAGTCGCATCCCAACCCACAACGTTTACAATTGACCTTGTCTGGAATTCTCCACCCCCTTTTGAACAGTACTGTTATATTGACTTTAGGATTTCTGGTACTGCTATTTTCCAGCTTCAGCTGGAATCAGATGATGGGTTTCTTGGGAGCATCCATGATAGTCTCTGCCTTTATATGCGATATTGTGCTCACTCCCGCGGTGTTAATGTATTTCACCAGCCAAAAAAATGATGTTTCTATTTTACAACAACCGACAACCAGCGAACCCTCCTCCTCTGAAGCGTAAGCAGATTTTCTAAAAATCAGCCTCATGCTAAATTTTTGTCGGATGCAGTGTCTTAAATGAACTGTATCCGTTTTCCAGCGCAATCGATTCAACATTAGAATAAACAACCTAAATCAATAGCACATAGTACCAAAACTCTCAGCTTTTAATTGGTTTGTAAATATTTCGTTATTTATAAACCAATTAAGCAAGAATTTTTTTAGGAAATCCCTTTCTTACTTTAGTCTTCCCGGACTGGTTAAATTTCTCCTCGTTATCACTTTAATACGGACCTACCGAGATCGTGGAGAGAACCGATGAATCAAGCTACCTCTTACAGCGCTCAATTCAATACCCTTCCAGAATTGTTAACCGCTTATGCAAGTGCCATCCCAGAAAAGGACGCGCTGCACTTTTTATCCTTTGCCAACAATGATTTGACTCTTTCCTACCAGCAACTATTTCAACGAATTGAACAGGCGGCGGGTGTTATACAGGATGTTTGTCCGGTAGCTGAGCGTGCGTTGATACTACTGCCCACTAGCGCTGATTTTGTGAGTTGGTTTGTTGGATGTTTGTTTTGTGGCGCCGTGGCTACGCCCACTGCAGTACCTACACAGGCACGAGAATGGGAAAGGTTAACCAATATTTTGAATGACGCTGAACCAAGAGTTGTTATTTCTGACAGCGACACGCTTGCCAAACTTGAGGAAGCCAATATTTTATCGGAGCTAGTCAAGCGTAAAATTCAGATTATAAATGTGGAAAAATGCTCAAACAATCCGGCATTTTACGCTACAAAAATATCGCCAGACATGCTGGCTTTCCTTCAATACACCTCCGGTTCCACCGGCACGCCAAAAGGTGTAATGGTTTCTCACGGCAACCTTATGCATAACGAAGAAGCTATTCGACAAGGACTTAGAAATCATGAAGACAGTGTTATTGTTTCCTGGTTACCTCTGTTTCACGATATGGGCTTGATCGGTCAAATGTTGCAGGCACTTTATAACGGTGCCACATTAGTCATGATGTCCCCCGAGAGCTTTTTACGTGATCCACTACGCTGGCTTGAGGCTATTAGTGATTTTAAAGGTACCACCGCAGGTGCACCTAACTTTGCTTACGAACTTTGTGTTAAGAAGGCAAAATCCCAACCAGAACGCTTAGCAAAACTGAATCTTACTCACTGGCAGACAGCCTTCAATGGCGCTGAACCAGTGCTAGCCAGTACCTTGGAGAAATTCACCCAGACTTTTGCGCCACAAAATTTTGATTCCCGCGCCTGGTATCCCTGTTATGGTTTAGCAGAATGCACTCTGTTTGTCAGCGGCCCCTCCCATTATCATGCTCCCATTTTCACTTCCGTGAATATTGATGATTTACATAACAATATTATCGTGAAATCTGAATCGGACCACAGCAAACGCATGGTATCTACAGGAAAAGTGTTTGGTGACCATGTGGTTCGTATCGTCAATCCAGAAACACTGGAAACCTGCCAAGAACAGGAGGTAGGGGAAATCTGGATTCAGGGTGGTAGCGTTGGTCAAGGTTATTGGAAAAGGGATAAAGCCACAACGGAAGATTTTAAGGCCTATACCAGTGACGACGAGGGCCCCTTCTTACGTTCAGGCGACCTCGGCTGCTTTATTGATGGCAACTTATACATCTCTGCTCGCTACAAAGATATGATCATTTTAAATGGAAAAAACTTTTACCCACAGGATATTGAGCGTAGCGCAGAATCCGCCCATCCTGCCATTCGCCTGGGTTGCAGCGCTGCTTTTGGGATTGAGCAGAATAGTCGTGAACAATTAGTTTTACTTTGTGAATTAGATCCAAAAAAATGTAGTGAAACGGAGTTGCCATCTATTATAGCCGCAGTACGACAATCCGTTCACCAAGAACAAGGCGCAAGCCTTGCCAGTGTTGCCTTTTATAAGCCCTATACTTTATTCAAAACCTCCAGTGGAAAAATTCAGCGTCGTCAATGTCGTAAGGCCTTTTTAGAATCAGCAATCACGCCTATCACTAGCTGGACTGTACCCGGCAAGACCATCGCAAAGGCAACAGAAGCAAAACATAAAGATGGCAACATCATGGCGATCATTGGCGATCATCTAGTTCGCCAACAAGAACTATTGGTGGAATTCGCTGAGCAATTGCAACAAAGCATGAAGCAGCTTGATATCCTGATGCAGCCTTATCAGGCCCCGGTCAAAGCACCTGCAGTGATTGCCACGCCAACACGCATTGCCATAAGCCAATGGTTAAAAACTTATTTATGCAACGAGCTGGAACTGAATACCGATGCGCTATCGGATCAAACTCCATTTGCTGATCTCGGTTTAGATTCTGCTCAGGCTTTAGAGTTATGTGCATCACTGTCTGATTGGCTGGGGCGCGAAATTTCCGCCACCCAACTGTGGAGCTGTCCTAACATTGGTGATTTAAGTGCCCAGCTTGCTAGCACCGAACGTAAACAGTCACCAGAAAGCGATCCCCAGCAATGGATTCATTCGCTGTCTGCAAAAGATTTGCACTCAGTGATAACAGCGGACCTCAGCCGCTAAGACTCATGGAATTTAGGAATATTTTGTTATGACTTCAAACAGTTCTGAAGCCTTGTTGAAAAAGCTCTACCTGGAGTTATTGGACGCACGCCAACAAATAGCGGACGCTGAACCTAAACCATGCCGGGAAATGGCGATTGTGGGTGCAGCCTGTCGGTTCCCAGGTAACGTAAATTCACTCGAGAGTTATTGGTCCTTGCTCACCAGCGGAAAAGACCCTATTGGTCCTATTCCAGAAACGCGCTGGAATCATCAGCACTTCTTCGACCCACAACCTAATACCCTTGGCAAAACCTATGCTCGGGAGAGTGGATTTATTGATGATGTGTATCACTTTGATCCAGGCTTCTTTGAAGTGTCGCCTCGAGAAGCTGCTGAAATGGACCCTCAGCAACGTATATTGCTGGAATTAAGTTGGGAGGCTATCAACCATGCGGGTCAGGACTTGGTGGCAATGAAAGGTTCCAATACCGGAGTTTTTGTTGGTATGAGTACCGATGACTATGCCGGACTCACATTACACAGTGGCAACCACCAAACCATCGATGCCTATAACAGTTTAGGCACAGCCCGTAGCGTTGCCGCAGGCAGGATTGCCTATACCTGGGGGTTTCACGGACCTGTTATTCAAATGGACACGGCATGTTCCTCTTCTTTAGTGGCCCTCCATCAAGCCTGTAACAGCATAGCCAATGGCGACTGTGATCAGGCGTTAGTTGCCGGCATCAATCTAATGCTGAGTTCCGAAATGCACATTGCTTGCTCACAATTACATGCTCTATCCCCAACCAATCGCTGCCAGGTCTTTGACGACAACGCCGATGGCTATGTGCGTAGCGAGGGAGCTGGCTGCGTGCTGGTGAAACCACTTAACAAAGCGCTGGCTGCGGGCGATCGAATATTGGGGGTTATAAAAAGTAGCGCCATCAATCACGACGGAAAGAGCAACGGTTTAACGGCCCCTAATGGCCGTGCACAGAAACAACTTATTGAAACGGCATTACAACGGGTGGGACTCTCTGCTGAACAGGTGGGCTATGTGGAAACCCACGGCACTGGCACACGGTTAGGCGACCCCATTGAAGTTCAGTCCATTAGCGAAGCACTGCAGCGACAACACGCCGTGCACCCAGAGTCAGCACCTTTGTTATTGGGTTCGGTAAAAAGCAATATCGGACATTTGGAAGCCGCCGCTGGTATGGCTTCACTATTAAAGGCTTTATTGATTCAGCAACATAAAATGATCCCGGCCAATTTACATTTTAATCAACCTAATCGGCAAATCCCGTGGCAACAATTGAACGTTAAAGTTGTGGACACAACTCAGGCGTGGCCGGTTACCCAGAAAAGTAACCTAATCGGTATTAATGCCTTTGGGCTCAGTGGCACTAACGTCCACGTTATTGTAGGACCTGCACCGTTAGCGGCTGCCGCTTCAGCAACAATGCACAACACCCGTGATGCCCAAGTACTCACCCTGGCAGGTAAGGATCGTCAGAGTTTAGACGAACAGCTGCATAATGCTTTGCATAAATGTCAAAATCTGGAGCACTTGGAATTTGATCGCTGGTGTAGTGCCCACGCCATCCACAACTCTCATTTTCACTATCGCAAAGCCTTGGTTGCCGCCAACCCCCAGGAATTAAAGCAACAAATCGAGCAGGCATTAAATCGCAACACATCGATGCAGCGGGCAGAAACCCTGTGCTTTGTGTTTACCGGACAAGGTGCACAATACGCCGGAATGGGCTATGAAATCGCCCAACAGTTTCCTCAATTTAAAACTGAGATGGAAAATATTTCAGCCAGCTTCGAAACAGTTTTTGGTTATTCACTGGAGCAGTTATGGTGGGGTGAATTATCTAAACAATTAAATCAGACTCAGTTTACCCAGCCCGCCTTATTCGCCTTTGAATACTGCTTGGCTAAAACGTTGATGGCCTGGGGAGTAAAACCGGATTTATGTTTAGGCCATAGTGTCGGTGAATATGTGGCATTATGCCTATCCGGAATGCTGCCCCTGGACACGGCCCTACAGTGTCTCGCTTTACGAGCCACCAGTATGGCCAACTGCGATGTTGCTGGCACTATGCTAGCCATACTGGGAGGGCCGGAAGTCGTCTCTCAAGCCATTGCAGCCTGCGGCCTGGATAATGCGGATAGCGGCCTGGGAATTGCGGCGTTTAACAGTCCTAACAGTACCGTAATTTCTGGCAATGAAACCGCCGTACTAACGGTAATGGATTATTTAATCGAGCAGGACATACGCTGCGTTCAATTGGATGTGAGTCATGCTTTTCATTCGCCGCTTATGGCGTCAGCGGCAACCAAGATACGCCAAGAATTACCCGCTATACAGGCAAGAGAATCGACTATTGGGGTAATTTCCAATATCACTTCTGAGTATTTACAGGCGCATCAGCTCACAACGGAATATCTTGCTAACCACATCATGCAACCGGTTAACTTCAGCCGCAGCATTGAATATGCAGCACAGCAGGGTGCCAATGTATTTTTAGAAATAGGACCTAAGTCAACCTTAACCCAAGTCATGGGGCAAATCTTAACGGACGATAAAAGCAAGGCCATCGCTGCTCTGAAACATCACGATAAGCCTGTGCACGCACTGCTTCAATGTTTGGGCCAACTCTATGAAATGGGCGCCCCTATCCATTGGCGCAGCGTTTTAGGTGGCCAGAATCTTCAGGATATTGAAAGACTGCCCTATCCATTCAAACGCCAGCACCTTTGGACCAAAAGTACCAAAGTGTTAACACCCAGTGGTGCCAGTATCAGTGCTCCTAACACAGAACCTGAAATTACCGTCGCCATTGCAACTATCAAGGAGACTCCAACAAGCCAAGCAACGGTGGTTTCCGCATCATCACACCAAGCCCCTGACGTGCACCGCATTGTGATGGAAATTCTGGCCCGTGAACTGCAAATGGACGCTGATAGCATTGATCCGACGACACCATTTTTAGAATTGGGTCTGGACTCCATGATGGCAGTGGAGATTGAGGATGACCTCAGTGAGGCTTTGGGGCTGTCGCTACCTTCTACCCTGTTGTTTGATGCTCCCAGTGCCCACCAGCTGATTGAATTGTTATGTCAACACTTGGCAATCAATGACAATGCCGCTCCCGAGCCAAAAGCAACTGTAACAAAGTCAGCCACCCACCAATTACTCGACAGTATTCGCCAGCTCGACGACAGCGAACTCGATCGTTTGCTCAGCGCTTAAAGGAAGGAAAAAAACATCATGGACATGCAGCAATATATTCGGGAATTAACGCCCTTAAGCCAGAAGCAATTGATCGCCTTGGCGGTAAAACAAAATGAACAACTCAATAAACTGAATCAGGCTATAAATAGCCCAGCCACGGATAGCCAGACGCGAGAAGATATCGCCATTATTGGCCTCCATTGTATGACCCCACAGGCCGATGACAACACTCGCTTCTGGGAAACATTGATGACCAAAGAAGATGTTTTCAAAGATGCGCGCAAGGCCAGGTTTAGTGATTTGGGTGTGCAGTTAGACCATCATTCCCACTCCGAACGGGCCTATTGTTATCAAGCGGGGCTGATCAACGGTGTCGACCAGTTTGATCCGGCCTTTTTCGGCATTTCGCCACGGGAAGCCCGCGGTATGGATCCGCAACAACGGTTGTTGTTGAAATCCAGCGTCTGCGCCTTGGCCAATGCTGGCTACCCCTGGAAGTCCATGAACAATACCAACACCGGTGTATTTGTGGGTGTTGGTGCCAGCGAATATCACCTCTATCATGACGCTCTCAATCCCGCCGAAGAGGCCTCTCACATGGCTTCCGGCAATTCCATCGCAGTAATCGCCGGTCGAATTGCTTATACCCTGGGATTACGGGGACCCACCCTGGCCTTGGATACCGCCTGTTCTTCATCAATGGTAGCGCTGCATCTGGCTCTGGAAAGCCTTCATTCGGGTGAATGTGATCAAGCTATTGTGGGTGGCGTCAATCTGATTTTATCGCCCAGCACCTACCTTTTGTTGTGTAAGAGCCAAATGCTGTCCCCAGACGGTTTATGCAAAACCTTTGATCAGGACGCCAATGGTTATGTGCGCTCCGAAGCCGTCATTAGCTTGATCA
This sequence comes from uncultured Ketobacter sp., assembly GCA_963922875.1. Lineage (GTDB taxonomy): Bacteria > Pseudomonadota > Gammaproteobacteria > Pseudomonadales > Ketobacteraceae > Ketobacter. The sequence continues at coordinate 346,646 of CAWUJH010000001.1, forward strand.
TCAAACCCCTTGCCAAGGCACTTGCGGATGGTGATCACGTGATGGCAAAAATCAAAGGCAGCGCAATGAATCAAGATGGCCGCAGCGCTGGCTTGACCGTTCCCAGCGCCAGCGCACAACAGCAGGTCATTGAAATGGCTTTGCAGCGTGCAGGACTTTCCACCCAGGATATTGATTATGTGGAGTGCCACGGCACCGGTACGGCATTGGGTGATCCTATTGAAGTTCAGACCATTGCCCAAACTTTTAAACTCCAACAACGTGAACCACTGATTCTGGGTGCCATAAAAAGCACCATTGGCCATACCGAAGCAGCCGGTGGCTTGGCAGGATTGGCCAAGGCGGTACTAGCCATGGAACACAACTGCATACCACCGCAGGCCAACTTTAGCCAATGGAATCCAAAAATTCACGTAGACCCTGCCCAGTTGCTGATACCCACCAGCCCCTTGGCATGGAATCCCCGCTCAGAACGCAAGCGCCGCTGCGGAATTAGCTCCTTTGGCTTTAGTGGTACCAATGCCCATGTAGTGATTGAAGAGCCGGATAATCAGGTTACGGCCCACAAGCAACCCTTACCAACACCGGAGTTTAATGAACAAAGAATTTGGTGGAGCCATCCAGTGGACCCCATTACCAAAAGCACCAACCCAGCTGCTGCTTCACAGCAGACAGCGCAACTCACTCAACCAAGGGTAGAAGCGGATCAACAGGCTCAGTCAATAAACGATGTGGTATGCCAAGTCATTGCCACTATTTGTGGTATTGCGGCGTCACAGGTAAATAAAAGGTTCTCACTGCGGGAACATTATGGATTTGATTCGATAATGACAAGTCAGCTTCATCAGCAGCTGAATAAGCGCCTGACTCACCCTTCCCTGACGCGGGTACCTCTGCAAATTCTTGTGGACAACGATGGAGTGGCAGATCTTATCGCTGGCCTGGAGGCGGCTCAGTTTGTGCCGAACGACGCGCCTGTAGCGATGGCAAAAGATGAACCGACAGCAGAGTCATCACAACTGGATAGTCGAGTAACCGCTTACATAGAACAGCGCAGTAAAACCTTCGATGCTTATGTTCCCCGTCGTATTGATCGCACATTGGTACACAAAGCCAAATGGGAAAATGTTTTGGTTGCCGATGTCAAAGCACTGGGTGAGAACGCGTTCGTAGCAGAAATGACCCAGGATTCTCAACATGATTATTTTTATGAGCATTATCTGGATCATGTACCGGGACTTTATGTAGTGGAAGCGGTACGCCAGGCGGCAACCGCCATTAGCCACCTGTTTAAAAATATCGATAATAACCATACCTTCGTGCTCAACAATATGAATGTGAGTTTTTCACATTTTATTGAAACCAACGAGCCGGCCTTTATTTACATTACCTTTACTGATCAAACCCTGCGGGACGGTCGAGTTAAATTTCTGGCCGTTGACGCGCGAGTGATTCATCAAGGGCGTGAAGTCGCCAAGATTACCGGACAAGGTGATATATCCACGCGTAACGAATACCATCAGTATCGCGGCGATGCCCTGAAAGCAGCGGCTACGCATGCGACAATTGCCTGTTTTGATCTTGATGGTACCTTGACTCACTCTCACACCTTTTGGCGTTTTCTAAAACGATGCGCTGGCCGCACTCGCTTTACCCGTGCGGTAGTACAAACCTTACCACTATTACCCCAAGTCTATCGTGGCAAAAAAACCTGGTTGCAAGCCAGAGAGCGACTAATCGAACTCTGCTTAAAGGATATTACGGCGGACAAAGTCGAACAGGTAGCGAATTCATTTACTGATCAGATCCAACAACACATGTTGCGAGATCAAGCCCTATCTACATTGCGGAAACATCAACAGCTGGGTCATAAAACCTACATCATTTCCAATTCAGCGGAAAACTATCTGCACCATTTAGCAGAGCGCCTGGGTATGGACGGTGTCTGCGGCAGCCAGTTTGAGGTGGTCAATGGTCGCTTAACCGGGCGCTTAGTCGGGGATCACTGTCAAGGTGTAGAAAAAGTGAAGCGCATTAGTGGATTGGTTGGCGATCGTCAAGCCACCCAAATCTACGCCTACGGCGACAGTCGCGGCGATAAAGCCATGCTGGACTGGGCAGATTATTCCTACTTCAAAACCTTCTAATGACTTTTACTTATTTCAGGAAAACTGTAATGGACATACCAAAACATACCCATGTTTGCATCATTGGCGCAGGCCCGGTGGGCCTGACTTTAGCCAACGAATTACAACGCTATAACGTGCCGTTTGAAATTTTTGAGCGTCGCACCGAACGCACGATTGATTCAAAAGCCTTTGCCATCCATGCCCGCAGCCTTGAAGCCTTTCGCCGCATGAGTGTGGCCGATGCACTTATGGCCCGAGGTATTGCAGTGCCCGGCATGAGCGCCAATGCGGGCAAGCGACAGATTATTGGTGGCGACCTCAGTTTGATTGCCAGCGAATTTCCCTATGTGCTCAGTATTCCCCAAGCGGATACCGAGGCGGTGTTACTCGATCACCTGCTCGATCAGCACAAAGACCTGCACTGGGGACACACACTGCAGGATGTAGAGCACACCGCCGATTTGGTGAAGTTAACCCTGACGGACTCCCAAGGTGAATTAAAAAGCCTCTCTTGCCGTTGGTTAGTCGGCTGCGACGGTGCCCACAGCCGAGTGCGCCGGTTACTCAATGTTGACTGGCAAGGCGACGATTATGATTTTGAGTTCCTGGTAGCAGACGGTTGCATCGATTGGGATGGCAATAACACCAAAGGTCACACTTTTCTAGATCCCCAGGGCTACGTCATGTTATTTCCACTTCCCAATGGCCGTCATCGATTGGTAATGAATATTGGTGTTGATGAATACACTCAGGAGCAACTATCTGAGACATTAATCAACGATTTATTACAACAAAGGAAACTCAACAATATTCGATTCCATTCACCCTTCTGGTTATCAAAATCCCGCGGTCGAAGACGCCTTGCCAGCCAGTTTAAAGACGGCAGAATATTACTGGCCGGAGATGCCGCCCATGTCCATAGTCCGCTTGGCGGCCAAGGTCTTAACACCGGTATCCAGGATGCTTATCAGCTCGCATGGCGCTTGGCTGTTCTCAAAAATCACGAGTCGGCGGAACATTCACTACTGAATGACTACTCTACAGAACGCCATAAAGTGGCTCAGGAGGTACTTGAAAACACAGATAAACTTACTCGTCTTTTTACCACGCGCTCCCCGCTAAAGCGAGCTGCCCGTAATTGGCTTATGCCCACTATATCCAAACGCCAATCCTTTGCCCGTAATCTTGCAGCAACGGCCAGCGGAATAGGCATAACCCTGAACAATAGCCGTTCTATCATTGGCACCAGACTGGCTTACGGAGAACTGCAACAAATTCAAACCGACAAAATTTTGATTCCCAACAATGTGTTTGCATTGAATGGCTTTGAACTTGTACTGCTCATTCCAGAGGATTTCTCAGCCGAAAATTACGAAGCAAAATTATGTGCCAGCAACATTCACTTTAATAAACTAGCGGCGAAGAACTCAAACTTCAGCGGCGTAAGTATTGTTTGCTCCAAAGCAGCACTAAGCAGTGTAAGCCAATGGCCCGAATATTTACGAGAAAGACAATTTTGTGATGTTGAAGGTGGTTTTATTTCACATTACACCAACGCCAATCCCTATTATCTTATTGTGCGTCCCGATGGCTATATTGCTGCCGCTGGATCGGTAGTTAAAAGTGCTGATGTTTTGCAAGAACTTTGTCATCACTGCTACTTGACACCAACCAAATTAAATCCATTGGAACCAGCGACTCAAGCGGCAAATATACCAGCGCAATCCTTGGTGGAGGCATAACATGAAATTACTCGCTGACTTTATCGTTTTTCAACCGGTTAAAACACTGGTAATCATGGCACTACTGTCCGTGCTGGCTATTTCCGGAGTGAGCAAACTGGAAACCCGAAATAATCAGGATTCGGAATTACCTCCCAGCGACCCAATCGTTGCCACTAAAGACAATATCGACGCCATCTTTGGTGACAAAGGTGTGGTGGTTATCGGGATCGAAGCAGAGAATATTTATAACCCTTCCACCCTCCAGAAGATTAAAGCGATTTCTGAAGAATTAAAATCTGTCGACTATGTGTTGCCCGATCAGATTACCAGCCTGGCCTCGGCCAATAATGTGAAATCTCGCGATTGGGGCTTGGATGTGGGTCTTTTTATGAAACAGGTTCCTACCAGCGACGCCGAAATCGCACAACTAAAAGCGGACGTCAAAGCCAATTCACTGGTGAACGGCCGCCTGGTTACAGAAGACGGTACGTTCTCGTTGATTTCCGCCAATGTTGCTGAGGATTATGACCAAGCCACTGTATTCGATCAGGTCTACAAGATCGTCGAAAAATATCAAGGGCCCGAAAAAATCTACGCTAATGGAGATCCTATATTTACTCAGGAAATAGAACTTGGCTTAAAGCAGGATGCTGACAAACTAGTTCCCATTGCCATGCTCACCATCATGATTGGTTTGTTCTTTTTCTTTCGAACACTACGGGGTGTGCTCCTGCCTGCCACCATTATTATCCTGAGTATCGGCTGGATCATGGGCATCATGGGTCATTTAGGACTGCCACAAACCGTAGTATCCACCGCAATACCCTTATTAATGGTGGCCGTGGCATCCTCCTATGGTATTCACGCGTTACTTATGTACTACGAAGAAAGTGTGCACCTGGAACAAAAGCAAGCAGTTCGTAGCATGCTGGACAAACTATTCCCAGTACTCAGCTTTGTAGCCTTCAGTACGTTGTTGGGTGCCTCAACACTTGTTGTTTTTCAGGTGTTATCGATCCGCGAATTTGCCATCGAGGTCATGATCGGTACTTTTGTGGCTTATTTAATGACCTTAACTATCTTACCTGCGTCTCTCTCGCTAATGAAGCGTCCGCAGAAAACCCCAACTGTCGTACGAAAAAATGCTCTCGACCGAATGCTGGTATCACTGACGGAATTTTCTATTCGTCGCAAATACCGGGTTTTACTAGGCTTCGCTGCAATCATGATGATTTGTACTCTCGGCATCATGCAACTAAAAACTGGCGTAGATATTACTGCGGTCTTTCCTGAAGATCACCGTGGCCGAGTGTCGTTCGACAAATTCAGTGAAAAACTAGGGGGTGGACGCTATTTCAATGTCATGATTGAGGCACCCGCCGCTGAAGGTATTAAAGATCCAGCGCTGCTTAAGACCATTCTTGGCTATCAGAATTTTATCGAATCCCAGCAAGGCGTTGGCTATACCTATTCCTTCGCCAATGTAGTACGCCATATCTCTCACTTATTAAACGAAGATTATAAAGAAGATGATCTGCCCCAGAGCCGGGAAGAATTGGCTCAGAGCCTGCTGCTCTACGATATGTCTGCGCGGCCTGGCGAATTTACCGATTTGGTGGACAGTCAGTATCGACGCGCCAAAATTCGGGTAATGCTTAATACCAGTGACCCCGATGACCATCTACAACTGTACCAATTATCAAAGACCTATTTGGAGGAAAACCTACCTAAAGATGTCAATATCGAATTTGGTGGCGACACTATGTTTTGGATTGCTCAAGTGCACTATGTTGTGGTGGGTAAAATCCAGAATATCATCTTCAGCATTATCGCCATTGTATTGTTCGTTGCCTTGGTGACGCGGTCACTCACCGCTGGCCTGGTGGGTGTTGCCCCCGCCATTGTTGGCTCAGTCTTAGCTTTTGGGGTGATGGGTTTTACTGGATTACGACTGGAAATATCCGCCGCACTCATTACCAGTATCGCAATCGGTATAGGGATCGACTTTTCCATTCATTACCTGGGCCGACTCAAGGAATTTATGAATGATTCCCACTCCATTGACGAAGCCTTGATTAAAGTGGCCCGCAGCAATGGTAAAGCGATTGTTTATGATACCACCTCCAACGTGATTGGTTTTATCGTACTATTGCTTTCCGGGTTTCTACAAATCCAAACTTTTGGCAGCCTAGTGTCATTAACCATGATTGTTATGTCATTGGGAACCTTAATGTTAGTACCTGCATTAGTTTCCGTTATTCAACCAAAATACCTCACCCAAGTGCAACTTAAATCCGCACCAGCTAAGACACCAACCCCTGCTAATCAGACAAGCGATGACACCATTCCGGCTGGCTTGCCTGCTTTTGTTGCTAAATAATTTAACCTAAGGAGAACCACCATGTTTACGCCAAAATATTTTTTTACAGTGATTGCCCTGACATTAGTTAGCACTGCGACTTGGGCCAACTTAAACCTAGATCCTCGAGAGATAATGATCAAAAACGAAGATGCCAGAAAATCAGTCAATGAATCAGCTAAAATGAAAATGACGTTAATCGATAAAGACAACAACGAACGTCATCGCTGGGTTGATTTTATTGCAGACGACACCGATCCTGAAAACCGCAAAACACTGATACGCTTTAATAAACCTTACGACATAAAGGGCACTGGCTTTCTTTCCATTGAACAAGGTAGCGAAGACGACGATCTACGCTGGCTCTACTTGCCTTCCTTACGAAAAATTCGCCGCATTTCTGCGGGTAACAAAACCGATAGTTTTATGGGTACAGATTGGTGGTTTGAAGATTTCGAATTTGTGGATGGCAGCGCCAAAAATCACAACAATCAATATAGACTACTTAGAGAAGAAGAAAAAAATGGCAGTCAATGCTGGGTGATTGAAGCAACTCCATCTACCCCTCAGGAAGTTGAAGAAAGCGGCTACAGTAAACGTATTATGTGGATTCGCCAAGACAACTATGTTCTCACCCGAGAAGAAAAATTCGATAAGAATGGCGAGCTAATAAAAATTCAAATAGCCACAGAAATCAAGCCGATTCCCGGTGAAGAAAACGCCTGGCGCGCCCATAAACTGGAAATGATTTCTGTTAATACAGGACATAAAACTGTTATCGAATATTCATCTTACCAAGCCAATGTGGATTTGCCGCAAGGTGCTTTCACCACTCGCTATTTAGAACAAACCCGCTAAAAAAGGATTGTTGTCATGTTCAAGACCCACTATGGATTACTGGGCCTGATGTTTCTAACGTCCACCGCTTCTGCGGTGGATTTTGAATCTCGCACACGCTTTGAACTGGAAGGCGCCCAAAATGTTGCCGAAGGTTATGCTCAAAAGCTGGAATTTCAGATTCGGCCTGAACTTCATTGGTTTATGGAAGACAACAGTGAAATCACCGTGATTGGCCGTGCCCGCTGGGACCTGGAAGATCGCCTGGAACCCGGCGCTCCAATCCAGGATGAAATCAGCCAATGGGATCGCCGCTATACCATGGGTAATCATGGCGATGCTGAACTTCGTGAGCTGTACTATAAACGTCGTTTTGAGCAAAGCTATCTAACGATTGGCAAACAACAAGTAGTCTGGGGTACTGCCGATGGTTTACGAGTACTAGATGTGGTTAACCCATTCAGTTTTCGGGAATTTCTACTTGAGGACTTTGATGAGGCCAGAATCCCCATCTGGATGGTGAATTACATTCACTCCATAAACTACACTACCGATCTGCAATTTTTATTTATTCCCGACCAAACCTTCAATGACTTTCCTGACGGAGATGGCGCAGCTATTCCAGAGTACCAAATCACTACTCCGCGTTTTAATCCGGCCATACCCAGCGGTATCGCTGGCGTTAATGTAGAAGGATTGAAACGCCCTAGCACCTCACTGGCCAACGCCGACATTGGCTTGCGCTTAGCCACCCGCTTGAATACCGTTGACTTCACGCTGAACTATCTTTACCAATACGATGACATTCCCGTGAGTTATCGCCGGATCGACTCATCCAGCGGCCAGCCCATTCTTGATTTGTGGCAGGAATATGAACGCATTCACATTCTTGGATCAACCTTAAGTACGGATTTATCCAGCACAGTGGTTTTGCGTTACGAGCTTGGTTTGATTCATGATCGCCGCATTCTTACGGAATCCATTACTACAAATGATGGCATACTAACCACCGATGAATTGAGCTATGTACTGGGTCTGGACTGGAGTGGCATCAGCGATACCCTGCTAAGCATGCAATTGTTTCAGAGTGTTTTAGCGGATGACGCCCCTGATTTAGTACGCGACAAAACCGATAGTACCCTGACATTTGCCGTTAACCGGCGTTTTTTGCATGACACTTTAACCGTCGATTTTCTGGTGTTACACAATCTGAATGATCATGATGAGCTATACCAAGCTGAGATTCAGTATGCTTTGTATGATGGTATCAATATCTGGTTAGGCGCTGATGTATTTTCTGGCCATAAAAACGGCCTCCTGGGGCAATTCAATAACACCGATCGAATCATCGCTGGAGTTGAATGGTACTGGTAAATAGAGGCCAACTTATTGTATTATTTGTCCACATTTATCCCGATGACCATTTTTACAGAAACTTGTATAGTAATAACCGGAAACGAATTAGTGGCGAAAGAATTCAAAACCCAGTTGTAATACAGCTTTACTGCATCAATTTTTCAAGGGTTACTTTAGCGAGCTGGATAATCTAAGCTGTTGAAAAAACATGGTACAATTTCTTTCGTTCGTATTAGCCAATAAGAATAAGAGAGAAAATGGATGTCTACTGCGTACCCTAATATATTTAACCCCATTCAGCTTGGTCATCTGACCCTCAATAACCGGATTCTAATGGGCTCAATGCACACCCACCTGGAAGAAACTGAGGGTGGGTGGGATCGCCTTAAGGCCTATTACGTCGAACGAGTAAAGGGCGGAGTACAGCTTATCATTACTGGAGGTGTGGGCCCCAACAAAAGTGCTCCTAATGTTGAGGGAGGCACCGTTCTAACCAACAGCAAACATGTTAGTTTACACCAGCCCTTAACCGAGGCCGTTCACGAAGCCGGGGGATATATTTGTTTACAAATACTGCATACCGGCCGTTACGCTTTCGGCTCTCACTTAGTAGCTCCCTCCGCCATAACCGCCCCCATTAATCAATTTGAGCCCCATGAGTTAACCAGCGCTGAAGTCAAAAAACAAATTATTGACTTCGTTCGCTGCGCCAATCTTGCAAAAGAGGCGGGTTATGATGGTGTGGAAATCATGGGTTCAGAAGGCTATTTCCTCAACCAGTTTATCTCTTTAACCACCAATCAACGAACCGATGAATGGGGTGGAGAGTACGAAAACAGAATCAAAATCATAACCGTGGTGATCAAGATGATTAGAAAATCTGTGGGACCGGATTTTCTAATCATCTATAGGTTGTCATTGATAGACCTTATCGACAAAGGCTCCAGCATTGAAGAAATTATTCAGTTAGCGAAAGCCGTTGAAAAAGCTGGCGCCAACGTTATTAACACTGGCATTGGCTGGCACGAGTCGCGAATCCCTACCGTGGCCTCTATGGTCCCGCGAGGCGCATTCGCTTGGGTTACCGCACAGTTCAAGGAGCATATCAATTTGCCTTTGGTAGCCTGCAATAGAATCAATACGCCAGAGTTAGCGGAAGATATACTTGCAAAAGGTATGGCTGACATGGTTTCCATTGCCCGCCCCTTTTTAGCCGATCCAGAGTTCATAATAAAAGCCGAACAAAACCGCAGTGAAGATATCAATACCTGTATTGGTTGCAACCAAGCCTGCATGGATCATGTGTTTAATTTGAGTGTTGTGTCCTGCCTGGTAAACCCCCGAGCCTGCAATGAAGAGAGCCTGCAGTATCTTCCAACCACCAAACCGAAACGCATTGCCGTCGTGGGTGCAGGCCCCTCTGGGCTAACCTGCGCCACCATTGCTGCCAAGCGTGGCCACAAAGTCACGCTGTACGACGCCAGCGATCGAATTGGTGGGCAATTTAACTTAGCCAAAAAAATTCCCGGCAAACAAGAATTTAACGAAACATTACGCTACTACCAACGGGAAATCGAACATCACGGTGTGGAACTTGTATTACAGCAAACCGTGACCCCGGAACTTCTGGAAGCGGGTCAGTTCGACGAAGTGGTCGTTGCCACAGGCGTGACCCCTAACACCCCGGACATTCCTGGCATTGATCACCCCAAGGTGTTGAGTTACATCGATGTGCTCAATGGCAAGCCGGTGGGGAACAAAGTTGCTATTATTGGTGCCGGTGGCATCGGTTTTGATGTGGCAGAGTTCATTACCCATCATCCCGATGATCACAGTGATGTAGACCCTGATCAATTCATTAAAAATTGGGGGATCGACAAAACATTAAAAGTTCACGGCGGACTGCTCCATCCACCCAAACTACCCCACCAAGATCGTCAAGTAACTTTGCTGCAACGAAAGAAAATTAAAATCGGCCATAGCTTGGGTAAAACCACTCGCTGGATCCACCTAGAAACATTGGAGCTAAGGGGCGTAACCATGTTGAAGGATGTAAACTACCAGCGCATTGACGACGCAGGGTTACATGTAACTATCAATAAATTACCCAGGGTTTTTGACGTAGACACTGTCATTGTGTGTGCAGGACAAAACCCGAACTCGAGCCTCGCGGAATCACTCAAAGAAAAAGGCTTTACGCCCCACGTTATTGGGGGTGCACTGTTGGCAAAACAATTAGACGCAAAACGTGCGATTCAAGAAGGCGCGCTGTTGGCTGCATCCATATAAGGTTAAGCATTACCGGACTAACTACCCGTTTATAAGCTTGAATTTTAAAGCAAAACACCCGCTGAAACACTCAGCGGGATTGGGCTAGTTTATGTGACCGCTCGCAATCATTGAACACATCAGACTGATTGCTAAAACGGATATAGTAGTTCAACTCACGCTCTGCCGCTGCGCGAGATTCGAAAGGCCCCTCTTGGGTATTTTCACGAGTGAGAAAATACCAATCATTCCCGATTTGCAAATAACGCTCGGAACGAAACCATATTTTATCGGATTCACCTTGCCTGACGTCCATTTTTATAACTCCACGTTTCTATGGATTGTGGTTATAACTTAACCCAAAGCAATCCGATCACAAAGTAACCAATTGCTTGATTGGGTTACTTTTTTATACTGGTTTGCTGCCAATCCCACTAAAACGCCGGTAACACCCTGAAAAATAAGGCTTTAAGATACTCCGTCTCAACAATTGAGGGGTGTACGGGGTGATCTGGTGCTTGATGACCGCGATACACTAATTGGACTGAACGGTCCACGTGACGAGAAGATTTGCGTACGAGGTTTAACAGCTCCGCTTCCGGCAAATGCATGGAGCAAGACGCCGAAACAAATAACCCGCCAGTTTCCACCAACCTCAACGCCAGATTGTTAAGCTTTCCATAGGCATTCAGCCCGTTCTTAAAATCTTTACGGCGCTTTATAAAGGCGGGTGGATCAATCACTACCACGTCAAATTTAACATTATCGTCTAACAATGCTTGCAGAGCATCAAACGCATTTCCCTGGATCGTGGTAATCTGACTCTCGACTCCTTGCTGCTGGGCGTTTGCTTCCAACTGTTGCAAGGCCACGGCAGAGGCATCAACCGCCACAAGAGATTCGGCGCCAGCTGCCAGTGCTTGCAGCCCCCAGCCACCTACATAGGAAAACACATCCAGTACCCGCTTACCCTTCACCCATTGGGCAAGGGCCTTGCGGTTTTCCCTGTGATCGTAGAACCAACCCGTTTTTTGCCCGTCAGTACCCTGAACCTCAAACTGAACACCGTTTTCCTCTACCCTGAGAACCTCTGGCCAGTCACCCATGGCCACTGTGATTTCCAGAGGTAATTGTTCCTGCTCCCGAGATGGACTGTCATTGCGCCAGAGTATGGCGCGCGGCTGGTAAACTGCTTCAATCGCTGCCTGCAATGGGGCTTTTAGCCTTTCCATACCAGCAGTATTCAATTGCGCTACCAGATAATCGCCAAAGCGATCTAACACCAAGCCGGATAGACCATCACTATCCCCAAAAACCGCACGGTAAAAGGGGCCTGGATAATAGGCATCACGCAAGCTACGAGCCTGGATCAAGCGCTGTTGGAGGAATTTCTGGCTAATGGCAATCCGCCAGTCCCGAGTCAGCAAGCGACAACAGATCAAGGTATGGGGGTTGGCATAGCCCCGGCCCAAAGGTTTGCCGTTGGCGTCCTCCAAAATAACTTCGGCCCCTGGCTCAATGGCGGTAAGAGGTGTAGCTTGAATATCCACCTCGTTGCTGTATACCCATAAATGACCGCCCTTAATGCGCCGGTCTTCCTTTGCTTTCAGCCGAATACGCTGCACATTGTCTACTGCCACGATAGTGTTATCTCATTTCAAGTAAAGTGAAAGCCTGAGCAGAGAGCGAGCAATTCCTTACCCAGCTGCTAAACTCTAACTAATGTTTCGGCGAGGATTGTAACACAACACGGTTATTATCATGACGACAACGCCCTTACTCAATGACGAGCATATCGAGAAAATATTAAGTGGTATCCGGGTACCACCGCAACCTCAGGTGGTGGTGGATATTCATATGGAACAAGCCATGCCTAATCCTGACTTAAATAGAATCGGGGCATTAATCAGTCGTGACGTGGGCTTGGCTGGCACCATTATTAAAGTGGTGAATTCCAATTTGTTCGGCCTTAAAAATCGCATCACGTCCATCGGTCAGGCCGTGCAAATATTAGGTTTACAAACCGTTATCCGCATCATTCAGGGATTATCCATCAAAAGCGAAATGAGCGATGAGGCCATTTCCGCGCTCGGCAGCTTTTGGGACAGCGCCACAGATGTGGCGGCCGTTGCCGCCCACATTGCCAGAGATATAGGCTATCAATCACCGGATAAAGCCTACTGTCTGGGTTTGTTTCACAATTGTGGTGTACCCCTGTTATATAAAGCCTACCCAGACCAATACCATTCAGTCATTCAACAATCCTACAGTAATCCCGACCCCAGAGTCATTGATGTTGAGAACCAGAAACTAAACACCAACCATGCCGTGGTGGGTTACTTTGTGGCGAAATCCTGGGGTTTACCCATGGATCTGTGTGAAGTCATAGCAGAGCATCACAGTATCGAGAACGTGTTTCTTGAGCAAAACAGCCGTTATGACAACGGTAAGAAAACCCTTATGGCAATTCTTAAAATGGCTGAACATATTTGTAAACTGAACTTCGTCCTCGGACACCAGGTCATAGACTACGAATGGCAACAGATTGCCCCTGATCTGCTCCAATATGTGGGTTTCAGCGAATTCGATTTTGACGACCTGGAAGCCCGTATGGAGAACCTTGGCGTTACCGGTTCCGCTTATTCTGACTATGGACCCCATAACTGATTCCATGAGTTATTGCAATCAACCCCTTCAAAACTGAGTAACGCTTAGGTAGACTCTTCCCGGCTCGCTTTGCGGGGAACCCCTGTCATGGAGAATTGAATGTTTCAACCACGCTCACGTTTTTGGGTCGCTGTTACTATCCTGCTGTTTAGCACAGGATTCCTAAACCAGATCAGTCAGGCCGCAATTCTGGGAGTCACAGCCTCCCCTAAACGGACTAACCTATCTGGCGACGAAGACCGCACTCTAAACATTCGTTGGGTTATCTCCACTGACCCTGCCCATCAACAGGGGGCCACTTCTGCGCAAGGCGTTCTCAAGGACACCACCACCAACACTGTACTCAAAACCTTCAATTTACCCCTCAATACGCCGGAAGGTTCAGGCCCCATTCATTTTGAAGAAGCCCTGACCCTGACCGCCGAAGACATCCTGACCTGGCGTGAAGCGGGCTACCAGGAATTAGAGTATAACCGTCTGTTTAGTTTTGGTGGCGACATCCAGTCCGCACAAAAAGCCTGGATTGCCATTGCCATTACCACACCTAAAATTGAACAAATTGAGACCTTGGTATTGCAAAACACTCAATTAAATTTTAAACCACAGCGCTTCAACCGCACCGTGGCCCTTGATTTACCCCTTCATGCACAACTCACCATTAATTATTCCGGATTAGGAGTTTTCAGTGGTTATTGGCAAATAGCCCGGCTCAACCCGGAAACCCAAACCTTTAATTATCAGCTCTTGGCGGAAGCCAACAAAACACTGGAACAGCGCAATCAGGATTTCCTCTTAAGCCCACGCCTGCCAACGGATCAACCGGGACTTTATCGCGTTCGCTTCTGCCCTGGCACCGGCGTTCTGAGTGGTGGTTTTCAGGCGGTAACCGATAACGACTGCCCCGAATCTGAACTCAGCGCCGCATTGGAATACAAAGTAGTGCAAGATGGCGCCGTGCCCTTGGAAACCGCTGCAACCACAGAACCGCTCACCGTTAATACTGAATCCGTTTTTGAGTGGATACGGGTACCAAACGCCGTGGTTTATGAACTATTAATCCATCAAGTCAATAATAAAGAAACCGTAAACTCCGACAGCTTTGTCAGCCGGTTACTGATTCGATCCAGCCAGAAATCTACGCAGCTGACACCAGAAACTTTTGCGCAGTTAAAAACTGGCGTGCAATACACCTGGCAGGTAAACGCTTTTGATACCCATGGCGAATTAATCAGCCAAACGCCATCGCAGGAGTTTATCTACATGCCTCAGGGCATGTAGATAAAGCTAAAGCCAGCGTTTTCGTTTGAACAAAAAAATTAATATGCTTGCGATCATTGTCATGACCCCCAGCAACCAATAATACCCATTCGGCGAATGCAGTTCCGGCATGTTTTCGAAATTCATGCCATAGATCCCCGCCAGAAATCCCAGCGGAATAAATATGGCTGTCACCACCGTTAACACCTGCATGGTTTTGTTTAACTGATGGGATGACAACGATAAGTAGCCTTCCACCAGATCACCGCATTGCTCATAAAACAAGGTGCTTAACGACAACAAGCGCTCACACTTGTCGTACACATCTTGCATGCTATGAAAAAGCTCTTCGTCTTTCATATCAAACACAACGGTTGATTCTCGAAGCGCCTCACCAAATACTTTTTCGTGATAACGGAAAATCCGATTAAGCTTGCGTAAACTGGATCGATACAAAACCAACTTGTGCATTAAATTATCGGTAGGGTTATAAAGCATCTGATCTTCCATCTCGCTGACGGAAGTTTCCAGTTCTATCATATGGTTGATATAACCGCTTAACGAGGTATTGACGATACGAGTTAATAATATGGCCGGTGTCCGCAAGTAACGAATCAGCTCAGTCTCATTTTCCCAAAGTGCTTTCACGCCAAAAGAACTACCATTTCTTCTGGAAATGAAGAAATCTTCGCCCACAAAAAACGACAGTTGAACATGCTTTATCTTGAGATCCAAATCAAAACTCTCAAAACCACGATAGAGAATAAAAGTGTTATCACTGAAATCTTCCACTTTAGGAGGATGACGCTCTCGCTGGGCATCCTGAATAGCCAAGGGGTGACAACCAAATTGAGTCAACAGAGCCGCTTCTTTTTTGGTGGGTTCATTTTGAATATCAACCCAAATTATGCCTTCTTTTTTGCTAAGCCATTGCGTGATTAAGTTTTCTGAGCCTGTTGTCAGTTTTTGTTCGTGCAACCATTTGACCCTTATCATTGACCGGTTATTCCTTTTGTTGCTTTTGCATTACAGTTTTACAGCGATCTTTTAGATCTTATAGTTTGCTGGATCAATATGCCAACGTTGCAAGCGGGAATAGAGTGTGGTTGGCCTGAGCCCTAACAAATGCGCCGCGCCACTCTTACCAGAAACTTTGCCTTTGCATTGCCGTAAGGCATTAATAAGATTAGCACGATCGCTCATGCGTCGCTCCCCTTCTGTTTGAATTTCATGGGAAGTTGATACAGCGTCTTCGCGACCTGAATGCTGCCGTTCAGGCGCAACGACCACCTCCGGCAAATCCACTTTTAGCTTACCTGAGCCCGACACAATAACTGCGCGCTCAATAATGTTTTCCAGTTCACGAATATTGCCAGGCCAGTGGTAACTTTGCAGTTTGCGAAGATCCGCGATGCTGAGAGGTAATATTGGTTTATTCAATTTGCGACAGGCACGCTCGATAAAGTGCATAGCCAGCAAAGGAATATCCTCCACCCGCTGCCGCAGCGGTGCCGACTCAATTGGAAAGACGTTAAGCCGGAAATATAAATCTTCACGAAATCGGTGCTCATTAACATCATTTTTCAAATGCCGATTGGTCGCGGCGATCACTCGCACATCCACTCGCCGAGTGACTGTATCCCCCACTCGCTCAAATTGTTTTTCCTGTAAGACCCGCAATAATTTTCCTTGTAGCTCCAACGGGATTTCCGCTACCTCATCCAAAAACAAAGTGCCGCCGTCGGCCAGATCAAAGCGGCCGATACGATCCCCCACTGCACCCGTGAATGCACCTTTGACATGACCAAAAAATTCACTTTCAAATAAATCTCTCGGAATGGCCGCGCAGTTAACCCGGATCAGCGGACGGTTGCGGCGATCGCTGGCTCCGTGAATTGCTCGCGCCAGTAATTCTTTACCCGTACCGGATTCACCGGTTATTAAAACATTGGCATCCGTAGGTGCTACTAATTCGATCTGGCGAATAATATTTTTGATGGGATCACTGCGACCAACAATCTCCCGGTAATTGTGCTCAGCGCGGATTTCTTCCTGCAGGTACGCGTTTTCCAATTCCAGGCGCTGCTTAAGGGTTTCAACTTCGGTTAATGCTTCCCGCAACCTGCGGTCGGCTTCACGCCGCTCACTGACATCGCGGAACAGTACCACCGCACCCACCACCCGACCCCGATCTTCAATGGGCGTGCTGGTGTATTCTACCGGAAAGCTGGTACCGTCTTTGCGCCAGAACACTTCATCACCCACTTGATGGACGCTGCCATCATGAAACGCAGCATAAATAGGGCAGCAATGCATGTCGTAGCAGGTGCCATCCTCGTGGCTATGATGAATGGATTGATGCGCGTTTTTCCCCACTAATTCCTGCGCAGCATAGCCCAGCATTTTCTCTGCAGCCGGGTTCAAAAAGGTGGTGACTCCTTCCGAATTAACCCCATAGATGCCTTCTCCAGCCGCATTCAGAATCAATTGATTCTCGCGCTCAAATTCCGCAAAAACTTCTTCGATTCGCTTCCACTCCACAATACCGCCACGGTGAAACTGATTCACTTCCGCCTGATGGCGAATCGCGCGACAGTAGGAGGAATCAAAGATCAGGAATTGAAGCCGTTCGGATCCCGTTGCTGCAGGCTCACCCAAAATAAACGCGGAACCATAGACATCAACCGCCAGCGGCTCATCCTCTGCTCGGTGCAATACCAGTTCATTGGTAAAACCTCGCCCCTTTTCCACACAAGCCTGAGTAAAAGTCACCAGGCTCGTAAACTGGTCAGCAAACAGCTGCGAGGCTGGCATCGCGGCTAACTGTGCTTTGGTAAAGCCAGTCATCCGGCACAGAGTGTGGTTGCATTCAATGAATTGATCGAGGTAAGGATCAAAACACAGCAGTGCAGCATCTGCAGAATCCAAACCGGCACGCCACCCGTCAAGCTCCCTAATCTTCATCACTTTTCCCCCCTTCTTTCTCATATAACCGTTCCTAAGAGGGGATCAATCCTTGTGCCAATTACGATTTTTCGTAGCATTAGATTACGCATATTAGTAATTTACGAAAAAGCGTAACCCGATGCTCTTCAAATAAAACACCATAACCAATTGTTTTTATTTATTTTTCTTTTTTTTGCAACGATTGGCATAAAGACTGCGTTAGCTACCTCTCATGAGTCCACTTACTCCGCTGAATTGCACACATATCAACAAATGCTGGGGAAACTTCGGCCCGTTTGATTACCGAGACCCACAACAGCGCTCAAAAACGGTGCACTTCAAGCGAAAAGCGGACTTCCGATAGCTATCGTTAGGGGGAACGTCGTCACATGCCAGTAAAAAGCCTAGGAAATCCTTTTGATCCCAATACCCGCCTGAGCCACACGGTGGGTTGCAGTTGCCAACAATGCCAGACCCAAGAGAGCACTCAAAAGAGTTCACATCAAGCCGCGAGCGCGACGGAAACCGCCAGCCAAAGCCTGCCCCAGACTAGCGAAGACATGATGGATCGGGTTATCGAAAACGCTGTGGTGCGGGCGGTGTTCAATCAAAACGACTTCAGTCGTCGGCAATTTATGGGGCTGCTCGGTAGCGGTACCGCAGCCGCGCTGTTATCCAGTTTTTTCCCGATCAACGAAGCCAAGGCCGCGCTGAAGGAATCCATGGGCAAGCTGGAAAAGACCAAACTCAAGGTTGGCTTCGTGCCGATTACCTGCGCCACACCCATCATTATGGCTCATCCCTTGGGTTTCTATTCCAAATACGGACTCGATGTGGATGTGATTAAAACCGCCGGCTGGGCCGTGGCACGGGATAAATCCTTAGCCAAAGAGTACGATGCCTCCCACATGCTCACCCCCATGCCTCTGGCTATGACACTGGGTGCCGGGTCTAGCGCCGAACCTTACATCATGCCAGCGGTGGAGAACATCAACGGTCAGGCCATCGTGCTGCATGTGGACCACAAGGACAAGCGCGATCCGAAACAATGGAAAGGATTCAAATTTGGCGTGCCTTTTGAATATTCTATGCATAATTTTCTATTGCGCTACTACGTGGCAGAGCATGGTCTTGATCCTGACAAAGACATTCAAATTCGAGTGGTTCCACCACCGGAAATGGTCGCAAACTTGCGGGCGGGCAACTTAGACGGTTACCTATCACCAGACCCGTTTAATCAACGGGCAATTTGGGAAAAAGTGGGCTTCATTCATATTTTGACCAAGGAAATCTGGGAAGGTCACCCCTGCTGTGCCTTTGCCTGCAGTCAGGCCTTTGCCACCGAGAACCCCAATACCTATGGCGCGTTATTAAAGTCCATCATTGACGCCACTCAATACTCCTCCAACCCGGATAATCGCAAAGAAATATCTGAAGCCATTGCACCGAAAAACTATCTGAACCAACCCGTTCCGGTCATTCAGCAAGTTCTCACGGGGCGTTACGCCGATGGCCTGGGTTCAATTAAGGACGTCCCTGATCGTATTGATTTCGACCCCTTCCCCTGGCATTCCATGGCGGTTTGGATTCTGACTCAGATGAAACGCTGGGGCTACATCGAAGGAGACGTGGACTATAAAAAAATTGCAGAGCAAGTTTATCTCGCTTCCGATGCGGAAAAGATCATGAAGGATTTAGGTTATAGCGCACCCACGAAAACTTATGAGAACTACTCGATCATGGGTAAAACCTTTGATTATTCCAAACCTGAAGAGTACGTAAATAGTTTCGCCATAAGGAGAACTTAATGATGCAATCTTTGGCTGTGCGAGCCACGGTATTGTCTTTGGTTCTGGCCACTGTCTTATTGGGCCTGTGGGAAATCTCCAGCGTTGCGCCGGAGAAATCCACCGAAATGACAGAATACGAAATGTTGATGGGCGGTGCCGAGCAGGAAGCTCGGGTGCCACCGCCTTCAGCGGTTGCCGTATTAGCCTGGGAAGAGCTCAGCAATCCATTTTATGACAAGGGACCCAATGATAAGGGAATCGGTATTCAGTTGGCCTATTCTCTCTATCGCGTGCTTGCGGGTTACTTTATGGCAGCCTTAATAGCCATCCCCATTGGCTTTTTGGTGGGCATGTCGCCGTTAATGTATAAAGCATTGAATCCTTTCATCCAGGTATTGCGGCCCATCTCGCCTTTAGCCTGGATGCCCTTAGCCTTGTTCATTATCCAGGATTCCGAAGCCTCCGCCATTTTCGTCATTTTTATCTGTTCCATCTGGCCCATGTTGATCAACACCGCTTTTGGTGTGGCTGGGGTGAGAGAGGATTGGGTCAACGTAGCCCGTACCCACGAGCTGTCGCATTTACGCACCGCATTTCAAGTTATCTTACCGGCGGCGGCACCCACCATACTTACCGGCATGCGCATCTCCATCGGAATTGCCTGGCTTGTGATTGTGGCGGCGGAAATGCTGGTGGGCGGCACAGGCATTGGTTACTACGTTTGGAACGAATGGAATAACCTGGATCTTACCAGTGTAATTTTCTCCATCTTAATGATCGGCTGTGTGGGCATGTTGCTTGATCTTGCTTTATCCGGCGCCCAACGCCTGGTCGAATACAAAGAATAGGAGGAACCCATGATTAAACCTTTTTTAGAAGTCAGTGGCCTTGCCAAGGTTTTTCACGGCAAAGGCAATTCCAAATTTACCGTCTACGACGACGTGAACTTTTCCCTTAACAAAGGCGAATTTGTTTGCATCATTGGCCATTCTGGCTGTGGTAAATCTACTATTTTGAACACCCTCGCCGGGCTTGATGAGCCTTCTTCAGGCGCGGTTATTATGAATGGCAAAGAAGTTGTTGGCCCCAGCCTGGAACGGGGCGTCGTGTTTCAAAACTACAGTTTACTGCCCTGGCTTTCCACATTGAAAAACGTAGAGTTTGGTGTCAAAGCACGCTGGCCCTTATGGTCGAAAGCGCAAGTTAGAGACCACAGCACTCATTACCTTAATATGGTCGGTTTGGAGCACGCCTTACAGCGCAAGCCCTCGGAGTTATCTGGCGGCATGCGGCAACGGGTGAGTATTGCTCGCGCATTTGCGACCAAACCCGAACTGCTGCTACTGGACGAACCATTTGGAGCACTAGACGCGTTAACTCGCGGCGTTATTCAACAAGAGCTGGTTAAAATATGGAACGAAACGCAACAAACCGTCTTCATGATTACTCATGATGTGGATGAAGCCATTTTATTATCTGATCGGATTTTCCTAATGAGCAACGGCCCAAACGCGGCCATTGCGGAAGCGGTCACCGTGGATATTCCCAGACCCCGCCAGCGCAACACCATTTTCCACGACCCTGGTTACTATAAACTGCGTAACTATTTAGTGGATTTTTTGGTGAATCGATCGGAAGACAAATCCCAACTGGATGGACAGCGTCATCCCAAATCAGTCAATCCACTAAAGGATGCCGGCAGCGCAGAATTAGATGAACCCGCACCTGCTCACCATCACCAACCCTTAGCCGTGAACCAATAAAAAGCCATCAGGAGAAAGACCATGAACGAGACGGTTAAAACAATTATCGCCGCTAAAGAAAGTAAGAACTTAACCTGGGAAGCCATTGGCAGCGCCATTGGCATGTCTCCGGTATGGACAACCTCGGCTTGCCTGGGCATGAACAGCATGCCCAAGGCCAGTGCCGATGCCTTGTGTGAAACTCTGGGCCTGGACCCAGCCATATCGACAGAGCTGCAAAAATATCCTACCAAAGTGTGGGATCAGGCTGTCCCCACCGACCCACTCATCTACCGCCTGTATGAAATCGTCGGTGTTTATGGTGAAACGCTGAAAGAAGTCATCCAAGAAAAGTTCGGCGACGGCATTATGAGCGCGATCGACTTTTCCATGGAGGTGGAAAAAGAAGAGAATCCCAAAGGCGATCGAGTGGTAATTACCATGAATGGAAAGTTCTTGCCCTACAAGGCTTGGTAATATTCGAAACGCAAGACTGAGATGTCAGTCTTGCGTTGTTAGGCCCGCTCTAGAGAACACGCTTTCTTTTACCGGTTTGGTTAAAGCACTCAAGGCTTCCCGCACCGCAACAACAGCAAAATCAATGTGCTGCTCCCGCAACCTTTCCACATTTTCAATACCTGGCAGTTCTGGATTGGCATTCGGCACCAAAAATAAGCTGGCCACATCATTGGCACAAAGCGAGCGAAGTCTTTCCGCTGCTGAGCCATCCACAATGCAATCCACCTGATGCTCTATGCCTTCGGCAGTGTGCACACCAGCTCGGCAAAAACTCACCACCGGCCATGCAAATAGTTTGCAATTCTCCGCTAACAATGCCGGATAGTACTCATTGGAATAAACCAGTGGCAGTAGATTTTCTTGCCGATTTGGCGTTAATTGCCGCCGGATCCAAGGATCACCAACCTGGCACTGTAAATGCACCTGCGCTATGGTACGAACAAGGGATTGATGCCGTAAGAAATACTGATCTGAGTTAAATCTGTTTTTACTGACAACCTGACGAATGGCCGGTACCAATCCCAGCATTTTTCTGACTTCAGAGGGCTTCATGGCTGAGTTTGGCAATATCCAAACTGGCTTACGCTGGAAAACTTTGACGCTTTCGGCTTGCGCCACAATGCTGGGCAAAGCCGTAACGGCATCAATCCCACCCCCCACTAACGCCACTTTTTTCGCCTTTAGATCTACGCCTTGTGGCCAACTAAAAAGGTCTATACGTTCACCTTCAAACCCATCACTCTGCCTGTCGTCTCCCACTAGATCAGTTACCATACGGCTTGATGTAAACACCACTGTGCGAGCACAAATTTGACCACCGGATGCCAGCGCCAGTTGCCAGCAACGGGCGGCTGCATCCCGTGACATAGCCACCACGGACTGCGCCTCTAACTTAATAATCTGGCACTGGCTAATACCAGCCTCACCTAACCGCGCCGCCACATCGAGACCAGAAGACGTCGCCCCAAGAATCACCACGTCCTGGATCGCTTGTTTTTGTATTGTCACCGCGTCGCCTCCTAAGCTACCGGATTCCAGGTAAGCTCTCTCACCCAAGATGGTATAGAGGGCAGTACCTGCCGGGGTAAATGATCAGTGAGCTGAACCATAAAATCCACGGGCCTGTGATAAAGCTTGATATCACGATTGATCATCACCTCCCCATGGTAACTGATTAACCGGTACCATGGGTTACGACGACCGTCTTCGGTACGGCCACCAATCGTCTTAAATTTTCTCATAACCTGATACAGACTTTCTTCCGCCAGCCCCATCTCCACAATGTTGTCACGCATTCGATTCAGCAAGGGTAAATAGGACAAAATCCCCAACATCAAGCTGGGACGCATCAAGGTTCCCGCAGCCTTAATCAGTAGCTGGTAAGCCTCCCCGTGACCCTGCATTTCCAACACCGTGAAGCCAACACCCAAATGCCTCGATTCATCGCCGTTGATCAACTCAAACGCCTGATGACAAACCGGGTCATCCACGGTATCCAATAGAAACTTACACAGCGCGCCATCTAAAGCAATTTCCAGCATGGGAATCACTGAACCGAGTACTTCCAATGGCATATCATCACTGAATCGGTCTAACCACTCGATCACCAGTCTTAACTGGCGATTTGGTTCTGGCAGTTCGTCACCATCGAGCATGCCCCAGCGTCGCATCAGGGCCATTTCAGCATTGGCATGGCGCTGCTCTTCGGCATGAAAGTAGGTATAAATCTCTCGCAAGGTTGCCGTCGGTGCCTTTTTCGCCATAGCGGCAAAGCCACGGGCCCCCACATGCTCAATCCACATAAGGTCGGACATAAAGGCTTTCAGCTTTGGCCACTGTTCTGGTGTGACCCTATCTGCCCCAGGCGCCTGCCAATCAATATCGGCTAGTGCCCATTGACTGCCTTTGATCTTTATCAGCATTTTTTCCAAATCAATCGATGCCATACTGCCTCCTAAGATGAGTGAAAAGCATTTTATCTTTACATCAGATGATGTAACATTAATCCGACTATTTGTTCGGATTCAATTCGGATTTGCCATGACCAGAAAACCCAAGCAACAGCGCTCCAAAGCTACCGTGGAAGCCATCATCGAGGCCGGTTTTATTTGCGTTGCGGATCGGGGAGCCCGCAACACCACCACTCGCCATATCGCCGAGCGGGCCGGAATCAGTGTGGGATCACTCTATGAGTATTTCGCCAATAAACAGATGATTTTCGATGCCATGAACCAGCGGGTGGTGGCGGACGTTGTGGCAATGATCCAGCCGATGATGGCGCAGCTGGCACAAATGCCTATAGAAGATATGATAAGAACCTTATTGAAGACGTTTGAAGCCATGTTGCGGCGTAATGATGATCGCTATCTGAAATGCGTTCGCGCGGCCATCAGGGTGGACCTGAAAGACTATATGGACCCCATTACTCGGATTTTAAGTGACTTAACTACGCAACATTTTGCCCACCACCCGGAAAACCTCTGTGTTAGACACCTCTCTGCCATGACTTACTTATTCGTCAACGGCGGCATATTCACAGTGGTTCGTCACTTATCCGACCCCAGCCCGCCCATCAGCTTTGATCAACTGGTCGAAAGCTTAGCCATCAGCTGGGGGCACTATATCGCTCATGAAAAAACCTTGCTTTACAGCGGAAACCAATAACAAGTAAACTCTAGACTCGGACTTTGTATATCTGAACGGCAAAGCCAAGCCTATGAACCCGAAAACCCAGCTACCCACAAGCCTCGGCGTACAGCTATGCTGTTTGCTGTTATTGTGTTGTGGTTTTTGCCCTCCCTCCAAGGCCCACGCTATTGACATCGGCCTCAACCAGTCCCCTAGCATTGCCATAGTACCCTATGCCCTGTATTGGCATGATAAGTCCGGTACACTCCCCTACCAAGACATCCAAAGCAAGCTGGGGGAGTTCAGCCATAAACAAACCGAAGTGCTTAATATCGGCTATAGCACGGGTGCCCATTGGCTAAATTTTACGCTTAGCAATTCTTCACCCCAGCCACAACATAGAATCATCGAGTTCAGCTATACCTTGACCGATGAGTTAACACTTTACTACCAGCAAGACGGCCAACTTCACGAACTGCAACAAGGCCGCATTTATCGCGCCCAGCAAGAAGAAAGAAATCGAGTCTATTCATTTCCAATCACTCTTGCCCCTGACGAAAGCATTGATTTCAGCCTCAGGGTAGCCAGTGAGGATGCCGTCGTCATTCCGTTATGGCTGATGACCGATGCGGAGTACTACCAATCCTTAAATACCACACAGCAGCTACTGTCCTACTATTTCGGCTTGGTCACGGCCATCGCAGTATTCGGTATCTTTTTGTGGCTATTCCTTAAAGAAAAAGTCTATCGCTACTATGCCCTAGGGGTCATTGCCCACCATGGTTTATTCTTTATTATTTTAAACGGACTATCCCCCTCAGTTCTGGGTTTCACATCAGTATGGTGGTCACGGGAAGCCCTTACCGTTTTTATCAGTTTATCTTTGTTATTGTTTATTCAATTTGGCCGGGCTTTTTTTAATACAGCCGTCACTCATCCGAAAATCCACCGCTTTCTCAATTTTAATATTGCTGCAAGTGTGATTTGCCTCTGCCTTGCATTCGTCCTGAGCCACCATCAAGCCATTTCCATCGCTAGCGTAGCAGCCGCCATAAATGGATCGATAATGATTTTTACAGGGATTAAAGCCCTTAAGACCAGCCCTATCTCTGCCCGCTTCTACTTAGCCTCATGGTGTTTAGCTATAGTGGGTGGAATATTCTATAGCTTAAAAACCTGGGGAATCGTACCTAGCAATGTCTTTACTGAACACGCGTGGCAAGCAGGTACGGCCATAGAGTCATTATTGTTATCCTTAGCGATCACCTCTCGTATTGGTGACGAAGCAAAACTTAAAGAGCAGGCGCAAAAAGAAATTTTAACGTTACAACAACAAGCCAATGAATCTCTCGAAAGACGAGTACAAGAAAGAACCCAGGAACTGGAACAACTTAACCATAAGCTCGAAGAACTCAGCGACACGGACCAGCTAACCGGTCTTAAAAATCGTCGCTACCTGGATCGGCTTTTACCCATAGAGGTAGAGCGCTGCGCTCAGCAGAAAAAAAGCATTGCTCTTCTGATTATGGATATCGATCACTTCAAAAATTTTAACGACAGTTACGGCCATCTTGCTGGTGACAGCTGTCTGCAAGCCGTCGCTCAATGTATTGAGAAAGAATTACATTGGCCCAATGACCGCCCCGTGCGTTACGGTGGTGAGGAGTTTTGCATTTTTCTACCCGACACCAAAGCAGAGGGTGCTCGTGCTGTTGCCGAGCGCATTCGAGAAAATGTAGCTGGGCTAAACTTAACGATTAATGATAAGCCGGTGCCCGTGACCCTAAGTATTGGTATCGTAGGCTTGGTACCAGACGGCAAAGAAAGCATCGCAAGCATCATAAACAAAGCCGACGAAGCCTTGTATGCCGCCAAGATCAGCGGCCGTAATCGCACCATAATTTATAACAAGGAAGCAATGGTAGCCTTCAGTCTGTCGCGGGCGAAGTAGAAGCCACCAGGGGCTCTGAAAACAGCACGGTTAAACCGTTAACCGTGGCAATGCGATAGGAATGCTCAGGTGTTTTGATGTATCCCGTTAACTCATAATCATTGAAACTCAGCTGCACTTGGTAGTCTCCCAAATATGAGTCCACCACGCTTAAATCCACCACTCGATAACCTTCCTGCAGCCCGGTTTCAGTAATAATCCAATCCAGGCGCTGAGGCTCTATCGGCAACTGAAGAGACACGGGTTCATATTTCACTGCGTATTTTAGTTTGCTGATATTGACTTGTAATACCGTCATGGTGTCAGCCGGTTGTGCCATTAGCTCACTAACCGTTGCCAGAACCTCTAAATCCACCACAGGCTCCACGCGCAACAACCAGGACTTACTGGCATCTGAATACTGGTGGCGCTGTTGCAGGGTTGGTGGATCATTAGGGCGATCTTCCTTTAACTTACGAAAAGCAAAAATCCGCGCTTGATCCATCGGCAGTGTATACTCTAAACGAGCATCACTAATCTCGTAACCAATAGCACGCTTGCCTGAATCCACATCAAAACGTTCAACTTCTTTCTTCTCAAAGAACTCCAAATAGACGGCTACCAGCAACAGGAGTATTGACGACGATACCAAAAGCCACTTAATCATGTAAAAGCACTTCTATTAAAGAGAGTTAACTGCTTTGGCCTTAAGTGTAGCGAAGAGTTCATTAGCTTGCGAGAGTAGTTCAGAACTGACCGAGTCTACCGGGTCAGAATGAACACTTGGCGGCGCAACCCGATCGAGCCCAGCCAGCAAAGGAGAGAATTCTTTGACCGCAATAAAATTGGCCAAGGCTTGCATACTGAATTGGGGCTGCTCGCAAAAGGTATCGAAGGAAAATAACACCGCATTTTCCGGCAAATGCTCCAGCAGATACTGATAGGCCGCAACCCAATAGCGTAACCAAAACTCGATTTCGGTTGCCTGCGCTATGGATGTCTGTTTTGACCAACCCGAAAAATCAATAGGTTTGAGATTGTCACCAAAATCATAATGGCCAATGGCTCGCATATATTCACGAGCAAAGGCATCCTGCTTATGCATGGCTAAAAAATTTTCATGCTGCTTTAACAGTGAATAACTTTGTTGAACCGGCGCGCGAAAGGGAATCACAATCTTCGCTTGGGGAAAAATCTTGGCGAGATATTCCAAACGAGCAATATTCATATTATTTTTCGACAAATAGCGTAACTGACGGCTTTTATTCGCACCCCTAAGTAAGGCAATTTTTTTCATATGCTGCTGAAAAAAATGGACGAAATCCGGATAATTCAAGCGCCGATCCCATAGGGAAACCGTTTCATTCTGATATTGTTTTTTCCAGTATGCCGCCCATATTACTTCTTCGAGGGCTTCCGGACTCTCAACACTTACCAGCATACCATCGCCGTGAGCCCGTTCTTTTAGTTCACTCTCTTTGCGGAAGCGAGCGGCCACTTTTGACCATAGCACCGGAGTCAAAATAAATGGCATATCCTGGTAGGTATGGGAGCAAAACTCGCCACCGCTTTCTAATAATTCCAACAGTAGCGTGGTACCGGCTCGGGGTAAACCGGTCACAAAAACGGGCGATTCCATCGTAATGGTTTGCAGCGATTGCTTGACCATGGAATCTTCCATATCGGCCAAAGCGATCTGCGCTGAGCGGGTAGCAAAGGCGATACGATGCATGCACCGATCAATCAATGAATAGCTATTTTCAAACGCCACAATGAACACTACCCATGATATTACCCACGCTTTTTCATCAACCAGACAGCAAAGGTTGCTAACACCGTCGTCAATACAAGAAAGGGTATGGATAATGTCAAATCCAATACAGCCTGCAGGCTAACCCACCCCATTAAATCCGCTAACCATATCAAGGCTAGCGGAATTCCCACGGCTGCGGCACAACCCAACAATATAATCAGAAAAAACTTAAAAAATTCCAGGGAGTATTTTTGCATGACTTTCTCTTTTTCCAGATCGGTCATGCTTTTGTCCTGCAGGGTGCTCATAACGGTTTTTGACAAACTGATCACCTGGCGACTGGAGCTAATCACTTTAAATCCCTTAAGGCCTAAGGCAAATAGAACCACCAGTGCTATGGCCGCCACCCAAACCATCATTTTTCTACGTTATCCGCTTGCGATTTCTGCGCTGACTGAGATTTTTCTGCAGCCTCCTCTGGTTCAGCGGCTTCATCCAGAGTGGGCTCTTGACGGCGCTTTAACAAACGCTTAACGGGATACCAAACGAAACCGATAATTGCTACTAAAATCGCCACAACCAATGCCAACAAAGAACCGATAGCGGATAATCCTGCACCAGGTCCAACGTATGCCCAAGCAGCACTCGATTGCAGTAATACGAATAAGCCGCCTAACACCCACCATTGTTTATTCATTTGACGCTACCTCTGAAGACTTCATAGTTAAACCGTTACCGGGTACAACGGTCCCTTGCTTGCGCAAAAAATTCTCGATCAAATGTCAGTGGCAAGCGTTCCGCTTCTTCGACGATGGCCAACCAACCCTGATCCACGACATTGATATATTCCCACACCACTTCGCCACCTGGAGTCAACTCCAAGACTCGACCATAACGGCTTTCAGACACCAACAAGTTGCCGTTCTCTAACCACTGATGTTTACCCATCACATTGGTGAAGAAAGGTAATTCGTCGCTCCCTTCAAACACAACCTGGGTGGTTTCATCAACCGCAGAATGCATCAAAATGCGACTAGCTACTCCATTTACGCCACGCTTCGCCACGTTATGGTTATCAAAAACCGAAAACCGATTGCCATCCACAAAATCCGGATCATGTTGACGCACGACTTCATTACTGTAGTTATATTTCAACTGCCACTTAGAATCATAGACCATGACACTGTTGAGGTTACGCAATGAAATCATAATATCCCCCGGCTGAAAGAAACCGGGTTCCAAAGTTCTCGGGAAAATTTCCACATCATTAAGGTGAAGAGTGTCATCCTGTACGTAGGGCCAAAAATTTTCTGTCGTAGTCATGTATAGAGCGCCTTCCTGATGATTATCCAACAATAATTGGAAAACCGATTGCTCCACTAAAATCTCCCCTTGGGGCGAAATTTTAAGAATCACAGGTTCAATAAAGGGGGCTTGTATAAAGGGGAATTCACCTAAAGGTTGGGCATGATTGCGTTGCGCTGATACCCAGATATTGCCATCGTCATCGATAAACACTGAATGATGGGTCCGGTAAGGCACGGTCCACACGACGTTGCCGCAGGGATCCAGTCTAACCAGCGCTAAATGTTCAAAATTAAACACCACATCGCCGTTTGCAAGAATTTCGGCACCGTGAATATGGGTGCCAGGTGCCACCGAGGGTATCTCTTCAGCGCTGAGATAATCCGGAGCTTCCGGGAACACATTCGGCCACTCCACTCGCCAGTGCTGGACTTCCGTACCGTCACTATCCACAACACTAATGGCCAGGCTGGCGTCCCCGTTTACCGAAACCAGTTTGGTTAAACCGGGATTCATTTTTTCCGGCTTAACCGTTTTTACGATTTCAGTTTCTTCCGAGGGAATATAGTACCAGAACAACGCTTTATTATTGGGCATCGCTTTCTGGACCACTAAGTGAGACTGTTCCAACTGCTCGTAGGGGAACCACTTAAAATGGAAGGAGGCGATACCATAAAGAATCCCGGCAGACACCAAAGCAAAACCAAATAATACAGCCGGTAAATATTGTAATAATCGCCTCACGAAACCCTGTTCCCATTTTTTAATTGTTTATTCTTATTATCCTTTCCACACCACGTCCAGTTCACGGGCGGCTTTTACATCATCCAAGCGTCGGACTGGTTGAGTATAAGGCGCACCTTTCACCAAGTCTGGTGTAGTTTCTGCTTCTTTTTGTATTTTTATCATGGCTTCCACAAATCCATCCAACTCCGCGGGCACTTCTGTTTCCGTGGGTTCGATCAACCAGCACTCAGGCACTAACAGTGGGAAATAAGTGGTGGGTGCATGGTAGCCATAATCTAACAAGCGTTTGGCGAAATCCATGGCAGTCACACCGAGATCCTTGGCCTGCTCACTCAAGGTGATAATGAACTCGTGGGTAGCGCGTCGATTGGGGTAAGCCAACTTGAAGCCAGCCTGCTCCGCTTTCTTCATCATGTAATTGGCATTTAGGGTAGAGAACTCACCCACCCGATGCAAGCCTTCTTTGCCTAGCACAGAAGCGTAGAAAAATGCCCGCAACAATACCCCGGCATTGCCCATATAGGTGGACAAGCGGCCGATGGTAGCGGGAATATCCTGCTCCGTAAGCCATCGATACTGGGCTTCACCCGCCACTTCCTGTTTACCCACAATCGGGGTTGGCAAGTAGGGAAGCAAACGCTCACTTACACCTACAGGCCCGGCACCTGGGCCACCACCACCGTGAGGTGTGGCAAAAGTCTTGTGTAAATTCATATGCAGCACATCAAACCCCATATCTCCGGGGCGCACCTTCCCTAAAATCGCATTAAGATTGGCACCGTCGTAATAGAGTAAACCACCGGCTTCGTGAACCGTTTGGGCAATCTCTTTAATTTTCCGCTCAAACACGCCACAGGTGGATGGGTTGGTCATCATTAACCCCGCCGTATGAGGGCCTACCGCCGCTTTGAGGGCGTCCAAATCCACGTCGCCGTCCTTATTCACGGGGATCTCACGCACTTTATAGCCGCACATCACCGCCGTTGCGGGATTGGTGCCATGAGCCGCCTCTGGAATTAATATTTCCACCCGTTGATCATCGTTGCGTGCCTCATGATAGGCTCGAATCATGGCCACCCCGGCAAACTCGCCTTGGGCACCCGCCATGGGGGTTAAGGACACCCCTTTCATACCGGTGACGTCTTTCAATACTTCCTGCAAATCATACAGGCACGCCAAATAACCCTGGCTATGGGATTCGGGGGCCAAGGGGTGACGCCCCAGAAAACCCGGCAACATGGCCGCTCGATGGGCACCCCGTGGATTGTATTTCATGGTACAGCTACCCAATGGGTAGAACTGAGTATCAATGCTGAAATTTTTACGGGACAAATTGGTATAGTGACGCACCACCTGCATTTCCCCGACTTCCGGTAAAATCGGTGCCTGACGCCGCAACAAATTGGCGGGAATATTCCCTTTAAGTTCAGCTTTACGAGGTGCCTGAGACGTTGCTCTACGACCCGCCTGGCTCATTTCAAATATCAACATTAGGCTTTTCCTCCCGTACCGTTGGCGGCCTCGGCAAGAATGCCCTTGAGAGACGCAACATAGCGACTAATATCCGCCGTGGTTTTGGTTTCGGTAACACACACCAACACACAGTTCTCCAGTTCTGGGAAATACGGCTGCAACAGCAATCCACCCTGAATACCCTGCTCCGCTAGCTGTTCCAGTGCGCTGCCCGCATTAGGCACCCGCAGCACCGCTTCATGGAAGCAGGGACTGGAAAATACCGCCTCCACGCCCGCTAACGCTGTTAACTGATCCACCAAATCCTGGGTATTGTTATGACTGGCTACCGCCACCTGCTGTAAACCTTCGGCACCCAATAAGCTCATATAAATCGTGGCGGCAGTCATGGCCAAACCTTGATTCGTACAAATATTGGAAGTGGCTTTAGAGCGGCGAATATGTTGCTCCCGCGCTTGCAGGGTAAGGGTAAACCCGGTGCGACCTTCCAGATCCACAGTGCGGCCAATGATCCGACCAGGCATCTGCCGTACATGTTGTTGTTTACAGGTGATAAATCCAATATAGGGGCCACCGGATGACAAAGGAATCCCCAGGGGCTGACCTTCCCCTACGGCGATATCCGCGCCTTTTTGACCCCATTCTCCCGGCGGATGCAACAAGGCGAGTGCCGTGGGGTTAACACTGGCAATCACCAGCGCATTGTTGCTATGGCCCCAGTCCGTTAATTCATCCACAGTTTCCAGACAGCCAAAAAAATTCGGCTGTTGAATCACCAGGGCGGCATAGTCTTGTCCTTCATAGGGCGCAAGCGCCTCCAAAGCCGTAGTGCCGGTGGACGGATCAAAGGGTACCACCACCAATTCCAGGCCCTGATTTTCCACAATATTGCGCGTCGCTTGCAGATAGAGAGGATTGACGGAGCCCAACACCAAGGCTTGCTTGGATTTGGATTTCCGATTGGCACGAACCGCCATCAACACCGCCTCGGCCAGACCGGAACCACCGTCGTACAAAGACGCATTAGACACATCCATGGCGGTTAAGTGGGCCATCATGGATTGAAATTCGTAAATAACCTGCAGCGTACCCTGACTCGCTTCCGCCTGGTAGGGGGTATAGGCCGTTAAAAATT
Organism: uncultured Ketobacter sp.; assembly: GCA_963922875.1. Classification (GTDB taxonomy): domain Bacteria; phylum Pseudomonadota; class Gammaproteobacteria; order Pseudomonadales; family Ketobacteraceae; genus Ketobacter. Next base: position 379,211 of record CAWUJH010000001.1, read on the forward strand.
CACCGCGGCCGGCCAGCTCCCATACAGCGGCGGGAATATGATGCTCGTAGGCACCGGCGCCGATAAAACACAGCTTACCACCATCCAAAGCCGCACGATCGCTCATGATACGGTGAGTTTCCATCTCGGTTTTACCCGCTGGAACCTTTTGCAATGGCTGCGCCACGATGCTGGCAGGGATCTCATCAAATAGATCATCAATACGGTCGACACCAATGGTGGCCAACATACGTTTTACATCATCATCCGTATGGGGAATATAGGGCATGCTTCGCCTCTCGAATGGAACAAGTCAAAAATGCAAAAGCCCGGACAGAAATCGTTTTAGTGAACGGTCCGGGCCAATAAGAAATTACCCAAGGGTCTTTGAAAACCTATAGATAGCGCCACAAAAAGCGCCGATCATTCGTCCTCGATATGAGCCAGATATTCATCTGAGGTCAACATGTTATCCAGCTCTGAGTCGTCGGTGTAGGTCACCTTAAACATCCAGCCGTCACCATAGGGGTCCGAGTTCACCAGTTCAGGCTCAGCTTCTAAACGTTCGTTAACCTCCACAACGGAACCTGAGACTGGAGAATAAATATCCGATGCCGCTTTCACGGATTCCACCACACCGGCTTCATCACCGGCGGCCAGTTCCAGACCCACCTCGGGAACCTCAACATAAACCAGATCGCCCATAGCGTGCTGAGCATGATCAGTAATACCCACAACCGCCACATCACCTTCGATGCGGACCCATTCGTGGCTTGATAGATAACGTAATTCCGTCGGTGTCTCGCTCATTTTCTACCCTCGACTTTGGACTCTTTTGGTCAATTCAATTTGGTTTGATCACTCAAAAACTTTTTTGCCATGACGTACAAAGGGGGGTTGAACCACCTGTACATCCAGGCACTTATTCCGAATTTCCACCTGCACATTGGCGCCAATCTCGCCATCCACCCGTGCTAAAGCGATAGAATAGCCCAAGGTTGGAGAAAATGTACCACTAGTGATTTCACCTACACATTCATTATTTAATATAACCCGCTGATGCCCCCGCAGCACTCCGCGTTCTTCCAGCACTAACCCAACCTGGCGATAAGCGGCACCCTTCGCCGCCGCACCGGCTGTCCGTTGCTTTTCCAGCGCTTCACGACCAATAAAGTCCCGTTCTGCCGGTTCCCAAGCGATGGTCCAACCCATACCCGCCGCCAAGGGTGATACGGTTTCATCCATATCCGAACCATAAAGGTTCATGCCGGCTTCCAGCCGCAGAGTATCCCGCGCGCCTAAACCGCAGGGAACCACACCAGCGGCCACCAATTGCTGCCAGAAGGCAACAATATCGGTATTGGGGATCAACATTTCCAGGCCATCTTCCCCAGTGTAACCGGTGCGGGCCACAAACCATTCCCCCACCTCCACACCTTGAAACACCTTCAAGGCCGCAATCAACGCCGCCTGTTCCGGTGTAACCAAGGCGGAAACTTTGGCGATAGCCTCAGGGCCTTGCACCGCCAATATTGCGAAATCCCGCCGCTCTTTGATGTCCACAGCAAAATTCTGCGCCTGGCGCGTCATCCACGCCAGATCTTTTTCCCGAGTAGCGCAATTCACCACCAACCGATACCAACCGTCCATATTGTAGACAATCAGATCGTCGATGACCCCGCCTTGTGGGTTAAGCATACCTGTGTACAGGGCCTTGCCCGGTGTTTTGAGCTTGGCCACATCGTTTGCCAGCAAGCGCTGCAAATAAGCCTTACACTGCTCACCCGTCACATCGATCACCGTCATATGGGACACATCAAACATCCCGGCGGCTTTGCGAACCACGTTATGCTCTTCTATCTGAGAACCGTAGTTAATAGGCATATCCCAGCCACCAAAATCCACCATTTTGGCACCGGCTTGTAAATGACTGTCGTAAAGCGCTGTACGCTGACCCATCAAAGAATCTCCACCTCATTTTCCGCGCATTGTACCGGGGCAGAGGTTAGGTGACTAGTGCTGTTGAGTGAGTTGCTAGGTCTGGGGCAAGGGTAAACACCCCCCCTAACCCTTTTTGTCACTCTCCGCAAAGGGATAATCCGTATAACCTTCAGCGGTAGAACCATAATAAGTGGCAGGATTAGGTTCATTCAGAGGCAGGCCCTGTTCGAACCGGTAGGGTAAATCAGGATTGGCGATGAACAACTGGCCAAAGGCAACCGCATCGGCCTCGCCTGCTGCCAGCACCGCTTCGGCTGTGGCCTGGGTGAATTTTTCATTAGCGATGTAAGCACCACCGAAGGCCTGCTTGAGCTTGGGTGCAATCCAATTATCCCGCTGGGCTGCGCGGGCACAAATAAAGGCTATACCACGCTGGCCCAACTGTTCAGCGACGTAGGTGAAAGTACCCAGTAAATTGGAGTCCCCCATATCATGGGCATCCGCGTAAGGAGCAAGATGCACTCCCACTCGGTCGGCGCCCCAAACGGATATCACAGCATCCGTCACTTCCAATAGCAGACGGGCGCGATTTTCGATGCTACCCCCATAAGCATCGCTGCGCTTATTGGTACTATCTTGTAAAAACTGATCTAACAGATAACCATTGGCACCGTGAATTTCAACACCATCGAATCCGGCTTTTTTAGCGTTTTCAGCACCAACACGATAAGCCTCGATAATGCCGGGAATTTCATCGGTCTCCAATGCACGCGGTGTAACGAACGATTTTTTAGGCCGCACCAGACTGACATGACCTGCGGGTTGAATCTCACTGGGAGCAACCGGCAATTCACCGTCCAAAAACATCGGGTCAGAGATACGTCCTACGTGCCATAACTGCAGGACAATTAATCCCCCTGCCTGGTGAACCGCTGCGGTGATTTTCTGCCAACCTGCAACTTGTTCATCGGACCAGATTCCAGGAGTATCGGCATAACCCACCCCCATAGGAGTAACGGCGGTGGCTTCCGTAATAATTAATCCTGCGGTTGCCCGTTGTACATAATATTCCAACATCAACTCATTGGGGATGCGCTCACTACCGGAACGACTACGGGTAAGCGGCGCCATAACCACTCGATTAGGTAATGTCAGTGCACCAACAGTGATTGGATCAAATAACCGAGCCATAGCAAATTCCTTATGGTAGACAACTAGTGGGCCGAGCGCCGCACTAACACTATCACTGGTATTAGTCCCACCGCAACAATAGACAACCCGGGCAAAGCGGCTTGCTGCCATAGGCCTTCGGAAGTCATTTCATAGACTCTCACCGCCAGGGTATCCCAACCAAAAGGTCGCATTAGTAAGGTGGCAGGCATTTCCTTCATCACGTCGACAAACACCAACAGGATGGCGGTCAACATACCGGGCATCAACATCGGCAAATAGATACGGCGAGTAATTTCTGCGGGCTTGGCACCTAAAATGGCGGCGGCTTCCGTAATAGAAGGCTTGATGCGTTCCAAACTGGTTTCCACAGGGCCAAAAGCAGCCGCCAGAAAGCGGGTTGTATAGGCCAGAATTAACGCCAGAACGCCACCCACAAACCAGGGTTGTACTGGTAGTCCCAAAGCCTTTTGCAGGTCAGCGATACCCGCATCCAGCCAATTAAAACTCAACATAATGCCAACAGCTAACACCGAACCCGGCAGGGCATAACCCACCGTAGCTAGACGCACCAGGGTATTGGCCATTTTCGTTTGATGCAGCCGTCGGTATAAGCCCAGCAACAAAGCCGCTAACACTGTAATCACGGCCGCAATGGACGCCAACGAAAGGGTATGACCCACCAACCCAAGGTAACGGCTATCCCAATCTCGCCAGGCGCCGTCAATCACCCAATAGGCCAGTTGCGCCACGGGCACGATAAACGCGATACTAAAAACCAAACCACAGAAAACAGATGCTAATAGTGCGCGCCGCCCCCGCAGCAAAATGCGGCCGCTGCTGGCCTGCCGTCGTCCAGTTTGGAAATAGCGCGCATCCCCACGCCCACGACGCTCAAGATACAGGCCAACCAATACGAGCATGAGCAGTAAAGAGGCTAACTGGGCAGCGGTCTGCAAGTCGAAAAAGCCGTACCAGGCTTTATAAATAGCGGTGGTAAAGGTGTCGTAATTAAATACAGACACCGCACCAAAATCCGCTAATGTTTCCATTAATGCCAAGGCTAAACCGGCAATGATAGCCGGTCGCGCCATGGGTAGTGCCACCTTAAAAAAGCCTGCGAATGGGCCACAACCAAGCATGCGAGCCGCTTCTAAAGGCTCCCGTCCCTGGGCCAAAAAAGCACCCCGAGCTAACATGTAGACGTAAGGATAAAGCACCAAAGACATCACCAGCACCACCGCACCGGTACCGCGAAAACTAAAGGAGACATCCGGGCCAAGCCAGGAGCGCAGCACAACTTGCACAGGGCCGGCATAATCGAACAAGGCCACCATCACAAAAGCCATTACGTAGGCTGGCACGGCCAGTGGCAGCATCAGTCCCACATCAAACCACTTACGGCCGGGAAAATCACAGGTCGCCGTAAGCCAGGCCAGACTGACACCTAACAGCAACACCCCAATGGTGACCCCCATTAGCAAAATGGCCGTGTTACCTAGCAGTCGCAATAACTGAGTTTGCGCCAAATGCAGCCAGATCTCACCGTCTATCGTGGTCCAACTCAGGGCCAACACCAACAGTGGTGCCGTTACCATCAACGCCAACACGATAGCCGTTGAGCGCAACAACCCCATCCGCCGCAGCCAATGAGGTTGTTTCTCTGCTGGCCAAACGGTGCTAACGCTGGCGCTGATCATGATTAGCGGTAACCCGCTCGATCCATAAGCTTGATGGCTTCTGCCTGGCGGCGACCGGCGACATCCACATTCAGATCATCCGCTTTAAACGTGCCCCAGCTTTTTACCAAAGGATCTTGCTCAATAGCGGGATCAACGGGGTATTCCATGTTTAGACCGGCGAACAAAGCCTGAGCTTCGCCTTGCGCTAACCACTCCAATAGTTGCTGGGCCAGTTGCGGATGTTTAGCATGTTGGGTAATTCCGGCGCCGGAAATATTCACATGAACCCCAGTGGTGTCTTGATTGGGCCAAAACAAAGCCAGCTTAATGTCCGGATTATCGGCCTGCAGGCGACCAAAATAATAGGTATTCACGATGCCCACATCACACTGCCCCGCCGCTATTGCTTCCATTAATGCCGTATCATTGGGGAATACATCCGTGGCAAGATTATCCACCCAACCCTTGACGATCTCCTGAGTAGCGGCCTCGCCGTGACGCTCAATTAAGGTAGCCACCAGAGACTGGTTGTAGACTTTTTTCGAGGTACGCAAGCAGAGCCGCCCATCCCACTCATCATCGGCTAGGGCTTCGTAGGTGCTGAGCTGTTCCGGTTTTACGCGGTCCGTGGCGTAAACAATGGTTCTGGCCCGTAATGACAAGCCAAACCAGCGATTCTGAGAATCTTGGAATTGCTCAGGAACCTTCTGCTCCAACACTTCGGAGTCAGTCACCCTAAATAGACCTTTTTGCGCCGCTTGCCACAAGTTGCCTGCATCTACGGTAATTAACATATCCGCCGGTGTGCGCTCACCTTCGGCTTCCAGGCGCGCCATCAAAGGGCCTTCACCATCGGTGATATAGGATACTTTTATGCCGGTTTCTGCAGTGAAGCGATCAAACAGCGGTTTAATCAAGTGTTCTTTGCGGGAGGAGTAAACCACAATTTCATCTTTATCGGGTTTGGCTTCTGCAACTGAAGATTTATCCTCACTTCCGTCACTACAGCCCAATATCAAAAGTGCGGGTAACACGATGATCAGGTGACGAAGACAGCTCAACATACACATTCCTCAAATTAATTCTGATTTGAAAACGGGGGAAACCTATCAGACCAAATGATAATGGTTTTTATTTACAATTGAAACCTATATCCAAGAACTATTAAGGTAAGTCAACCATAAAAATCATGAGGAGAAGTTGACGCGCATCACCCTAACTAGGCAAAACGCGCTTCGATGGCCTTTGACCAACGCATGTCATGGAAGTGGGCAAACCCTGCCGCCGGACGGGCCAACAACGCCAGCAAACCCGTCGCGTATTCGACATGGCGCAGTTGCGTGGTGTGCTCATCAATAGTCGTAATTTCAAGAGAGTGGCGGATTATAGAACCTAGAAAACCACCACCCCACTCAATTCGATGAGGATCGTTCTGATAAACCACGGAGGGCAAAATCAAGCGGCCGATAATTGGGGCTTCCATAACGATTAGAAAAAAGGAGCCCTGACGCGGAAAAGCTTTGCTCCCGCGCCAGATAGTAAACAAACCTGGAGTCCACTGTGGCCAGCCCTGAATATCTGCCAACAACTGATACAGCGTGGCAGAATCGGTATTAACCACACTGGTGTAATCAATCCAAATATCTTTTGGCGGCAGCGTAAAAAACTTCTTCATAGGTTATAGGTGCTTTTGTAATTAAAAAATACAAATCAAGTGACGAATGCTGACATATTTACCTAATAAATTCACTCACAAATCTAGCTGGACCGGTATATAAAATTACTGATAGAACCATCGGCAGCAGCCTGCTACTACCCAGAAATATTGCATAACGTTTTCGAATTCTTAACCGGCTTACCGGCCAAAACACAGTTCGTTACTGAGAAGGATAAAATGAAATAATTGCATAGTAAACGGTAGCCTGAAACATTAGCCTAAAGTTAATAAATTAATAAAATTCAATGGGTAACAAGAACAGCGGCTCTTTGACCAGGCATCTAAACTATTACATAAATTCAATTGTATACTGTGAACTTTCCTGATAAAAAATGCCTCAAATCAAAGAGGGCTTCATTCCATTCTGCTAGCCTTTAAAGAGAAGGGTATTACTACAAAAATTACAAAGATTTAGAGGGCGTAGCGGTGGAAAACATAGATGTAGTTATCGTTAATTATAATGGTATTAGAACCATACTGAACACAATCCAATCTATCTATGACATGGAAGGGCTTTCACCGCACATTATTCTAATGGATGACGGATCAACTGACGGCAGCCCACAGGCGGTGGCGCAAGCTTTCCCGGAAGTTGAGATCATTATCAGCGAACAAAACACCAAAGCCGTGAACAAGCTGCGCAATCGCGGCATGGCGCGGGCACGCACAGACAAAGTGCTGTTGACTGATAATGACATTACCTTCGATCCCCATTGCCTGCGAGAAATGATCAACGTCATGAATTCAGGCCAAAAAGTGGCTTGTTGTATCCCACGGTTGATGTATCAGGAGCACCCCGACCGCATCAACATGTGCGGTGGTAAAATTCATTATATTGCCGCGTTCATTTCACCAGAACGAGATAAACTGTTGTCTGAAGCCAACCTGCATACCGGGTTTGGCGTAGGCGGTGGTATCGCTTTATTTAAGCGTGAGGTATTCGAAGCCATTGGTGGCTTCGATGAAGATTACATGCTGGCTTGGGGCGATGATGGTGAGTTGCAACAGCGTATTCTGCTGGCTGGTTATCAGGTGCAGTACGTCCACAGCGCTTTTGGCTTACATGAAGCGAAGCCCTTTACCAAAGAACGTCATTACCGTGCCACCGGGCAGATTTTCAATCGCTGGCTGCTATTGCTAACCCATTACGATACTCGAACGCTTTTACTCATGCTGCCCATGCTGCTCATGTACGAAATTGTCCAATTATGTTTCTTTACTATCAAAGGCATTCCCGGATTGTATTTTCAGGGTAATCTAAAGCTACTCAGATCCATTCCATTAGTTTGGAAAAAGCGCCAGAGGATTCAAGCCATAAAATGTGTTTCGGATAAAGAGATTGTCTTTTCCGGTCCGATCTTTGTAGTGAAATCCAGCTCCGGACTGGGTCGCTTAGTAGAGCACGTGATTCATGGCATTAGTAATATTTTGAATGTTTACTGGCGTATTATCTCGCCATTAATTCGCAGCTATAGTGGGCGGCGTTAGTCATTCGTTAAAAGGAAACCATTAATGATCTTCTCCCTGGCAGAGCAGATACGCTACGAACTGACGTCCGTATTGCGGGGCTATCCGTCCTTTGTTCTGAGACGATCCGGCAAACTGAAGCAAAACGAACTGCCTGTTTTTGTCTATCACACCATCAAGCCAGAGGAGTTCGAAAGCGACTTGCGTTATTTGCAAGGCAACGGCTATGTCACCATTGATCTGCGACAGTACCTTGATGCCCTGAAGCATAAAGTCTCACTGCCGGAAAAAAGTGTACTTCTAACTATCGATGATGGCCGCTCCAGTTTCTGGCGCTATGGCTACCCCTTGCTTAAGCGCTTTCGAATGAAAGCCACTCTATTTGTGATCCCCGGTTATATTCAGGCAACCCATGAGAACAATGATAACCTGCTTACCCTGGGTGATTCCGTAACCAGTCGCGCCCATTTGAAGACCATCGACCCCCAAGACCATGAATTATGCTCTTGGGAACAATTGAGGGAGATGCATCTATCAGGGTACATCGCCATTGAATCCCACACCCTATTTCATCGTGAGGTGTTCACCGAGCCCAAAATAATAAACTGGATTGACACCCGTACCAGTTTTGTTCCCCATTATTCTCCCGTTTCTGCGTATTTGGATTTTGCTGATGTTGGCAACACACTTAACCCTCAGCACTACCTGGGGCTTCCATTATTTCAATCCACGCCATTGATGGTGGGGAAACCTGCTCTCAAAATTCCAGCTGAATTAAAAGAGTTGTGTCGCAAACGCTATGGCCAGGACACACAAAAAACCCATCAGGAACTCCTGGACAGTGGACTCTTGGCTCAAATCACACGCCAATCAGCAGCGGAAGTTGAGGCGGTTATCGAACAAGATCTGGCGCTGTCACAACGCTTGATCCAGCAGAATGTATCACCACAGGCTGGGCGACATTTATGCCTACCTTTCACCCAGGGCAGCCCCCAAGTAATTGCCGCCGCCAAAAAAGTTGGTTTACAAAGTTGTTCCTGGGGCACCATTCCAGGAAAGCGAATTAATCACGCGCAAACGGGCAACACAGATACTGCAATGCATATCGTTCGTATTAAGAGTGATTTTATTCCCCGCTTACCCGGCAAACATCGCAGCAGCCTTTTGGCTATCTATTTAAATAAGCTCGGCCGTAGAATCCAAGGCGAAGCGGCTTTTTAATAAGCCATGGAGTTTTACCTTAAATTCGTTCAGAATTCCCCCCAATGAGCTGTAAATTGTCATTCGTGAAGATTATGGTTCCAGAGAAAGCAAATTTCTTTTATCACTAACGGCTTAATACCAGCATCCGATGAAATCAACAACAGCGCAAAAAACCGCACAGGGCAGTGCCACTGGCGCATCTTGGCTCAATCGCTATGTACAACAGATAGAGCACCACCGCGGCCTGGTCTTATTGCTCTTAGTCGTAATCAGTGTGGTTGCAGGTTTGTCCATTACTCGGCTCGGCATTAACGCCAGCCCGTACTTCATTTCGTCCGATCATCCCGCCCGACAAGCAGAACAAAGCATTCGCCAACACTTTAACAATAGCGGCGAACAAGTATTCATTGCTTATGTGGATGAAAAAAATGGCGTATTTACTCACGCCAATTTGCTCGCAATTCAATCCTTAAGCCAACGCCTGCAAGCCATCAATTTTTTAACACCTCACCACCAACAATGGCTTGAAAACCTGGCTCAAAGGCAACCAAAGCTTCAAGCCGCAGTGACAGATATACTCGCCAATGGCTTGGGCCAGGAAGATACCGGCAGTATCCAGCGCCTGATTAATAACATCCAGGAACTCGGGCTACCACAAACAATTGCGCAACAACTTACCGATTTATTGGTTGATATTGAGCCCGTCAAACGGGTCAACAGTCTCTTTAATACCGATGATGTTAGCGTCACTGAAGATGATATTACTGTGTCGGCATTGCTGACCGATATTCCCAATGACCCACAGGCACTGCAACAACATAAAACTCAAATCCTGAGCAATCCCATATTTCTTCATTCACTGATTTCAGAGGACGCCAAAGCATCTGCGCTGCAACTGGAACTCAGAATCCATGAAGACGACTCCGCGCGCATGCAAAAGTTGTCGGCGGCCATAAGATCACTCAGCGAGGAAGACTGGGGCGATGCCCGGCTGCACTTCTCAGGGCCACCTATTGTTATGGCTCAAATTGCTGACGTTATCCAGACTGACAATATGCTCTTTTCGCCCTTAGCCGGTCTGGTCATTGGCTTCATATTATTTATTAGTTTTCGCAACTGGCAGGGAGTAGTGCTACCCATGGCGGTATCCACTCTATCCACTTTATGGACTTTTGGTGTGATGGCCGCACTGGATATTGAAGTTAATATTGTCACCACCACTTTACCGGTATTTCTCATGACCATTGCGGTAGCCGATTCCATTCATTTTCTCAGTGACTACTATCGGAATCTGAATCATTATTCCGCGTTGGATTCGGCCCGTTACGCTTTAATCCGGTTATTTAGTCCCTTACTAATGACGAGTATTACCACTGTCCTGGGCTTTATAGCATTGGCGAATACGAATTTAGTGTTCGTCCAACACTTCGGCATTTTTATCGCGTTAGGCGTATTGTTCGCTTTTCTAATAACCGTAACCTTATTACCTTGCTTATTGCCACTGGTTCAGTCGAGCCAACAGCCAGCAGGCACCAGTGCAACAATTTCCCGTCAACCGCCTTCCAGAAACCTGATAGCCAGCGCATTTTTGATCGGATCTAAACGGCCGAAGCTGGCACTTTCCCTGACAATATCGCTATTCCTCTTGTGCACCTTAGCGATTAAAGATCTGCAAGTGGATAACAACAACATCAAGGATTTCGAGCCATCTTCTCAACTCCGCCAGGATGACAAAACGATCAATCAAACTTTTGGTGGAACTATACCTCTCAACCTCTGGTTCAGTACTGATGAAAAACGCTTGTTTACCCATCCAGACACCATCTACGCCATTGAGCAAATTGCCCAGTTTTTAAGGTCTCAACCAGAAATAGGCTATGTGATTGCCCCCAGCGACCTGATAAAACGTATGGACCAGTTACTGAATGAGAAACCCTATGAATTATCCAATGACCTATCGCAGGAACTCATCGCGCAATATTATCTGTTGTACGAAAACAGTGAATCCATGCAGATTAGGGATCTTTTAGACAGCAACTACTCTTCAGCTCGAATTATGGCTGTTTCACATACGGATCAATCATCGGTAATGAAAGCCATCATTGATCAAACTCGTGTTTTAGGTAAATCCTTATTACCGGAATCTGTGGAAATGCATTTTGCAGGTTTCGGCAATATTATGGTGGCCGCCACTCATGAAGTCGTCATTGGTCAAATCAAAAGTATGGTGGGCGCCATCATCCTTATCTCACTAATAATGGCAATACTCTTTCGCTCTGCAGTCATAGCCATTCTAGGTATGACTCCTCTGGTCTTAACGATTCTACTTAATTTTGCCCTGATGTCGGCGTTCGGCTTTTATATTGATATAGCCACCGCACTCATTGCTGGCATTGTTTTTGGTATTGGTGTGGATTACGCCATTCATTTTCTGGCAACGCTAAAACAAACCTTAGCCACAAAAACCGATCTTGATGAGGCGCTGACCATCACTATCACTCAACTGTCCCGCCCAATCACTATTAACTCTATTAGCTTGTCTTTAGGTTTCAGTGTATTAATCGCATCGTCTTATGGCGCCACCAGTCGCTTAGGAATGTTAGTAGCTATGACCATGTTGATCTGTGCTTTACTGACGCTGTTTTTATTGCCTGTATTAATTAAAGCGATAAAACCAAGAAAGTTACTCAACCTCCTGCAACCCGAGAGTCACTCAACATCTCCTGCCGAGCATGACGGAAACTAGCCCGCAATGAATCCTGGCAAACTGCCATAAATTGACCATAGACAGGATCGTTTAACGCGCTCAGCCAATCCCGCAACTGACTACTGGGTATTTGTTTCAGTAAATACAAATAGGCATGAAGGGCATTTTCACTAATCTCCCCTTCCACATTGGTTCGATATTCCGACATCTGTTGATCCAACAAATGTTCAGAAATTGTTTCGTCTGATTTGATTTTGGAAACCACCGCCAATAACTGTTTACGCAACTCCACTTTCAGCTCCGTTTCCAAAGAAGATTGCTGAAGAGAATCATCCAAAGCAGCCAGGAGCTCAATTCGAGCTACATTAGGCGACGACGTTTTCAGCTTCATTTGGTAAGCCCGCATGGACTGACGTACGTTTTCATTTTGCAAAGCGATTTCCAATGACTGCAGCTGCTTCAGGAAAGCAGTATCCAACAGTTGAGACAAACTGTGCTTATCTTCCAAGCTGAAGCTTTGATTAAGCCTGGTGACCATATCGGCCTTTAAGCGTTGCGGACTTAACCGTTGACGAAAGTTTTCACCAATACGCTGCAATTGGTTCGACGAAAAGCCAAGGGGAGTTTTACTTAAATTACGCACCTCCTGCTCAATCAGAAAATCGGATTGCGCCAGTATTTCATTAATACCGGTGGCTTCAAAATAGACGTCCCAATCATCGCTCGGTTGCGCCAATGCCCTGTTAACAATAATCCCGCCGGTCGTAAGATACGATAGTGTCACGTAAATTACTGCAACATTAAATACCAACCACAACCCCAAGGATTTCTTGTTCATTTTTTTGCCTCGTTTGGTACGGTGTTCAAATACGGTCAGAATCATTATAGATGCTTAAATCGACTCCGTTTTCTGATTTTGCCACCGTGCAGGTTACAGTGGCGTCCCCCGCAACATTTACCGCCGTTCGGGCCATATCCAATACCCGATCCACTCCGATGATGAGACCAATTGCCTCGGCAGGTAATCCAACTTGCCCCAATACCATAGCCAAAGTAATCATGCCCGCGCTGGGTACCGCCGCCGTACCAATTGAAGCCATAGTAGCCGTCACGATCACCAACAAATATTCTGTAACTCCTAATTCAACCCCATAGGCACTGGCGATAAACACGGTGGCGACACCTTGCATTATGGCGGTGCCATCCATATTGATGGTGGTACCCAGCGGAATGGTGAAAGCGGCAATGGAATTTTTCACCCCCAGCTTGTATTCCACCGTGCGTAAAGTCACTGGCATGGTGGCGGCACTACTGGCCGTACTAAAGGCAAAAACCAAAGCGGATCGCATTTTCTTTAAAAATACCAGAGGATTTAACCGGGCAACCAAGGTAAGCAGGCCCATATAGGTCAAACACACATGCAGTAATAGCGCGAACAGAACACAAAACATGTAAAGCCCCAGCCCTTTGAAAATATTCAGGCCATGCTCCGCTGCCACCTGTGCTACCAAGAAGAACACCCCATAAGGGGCTAAACCAATGATGATTTGCACCAACTTCATCACCACATCGTTCATATCCACGAATAAAGCACCCACTCGTTGACCGGCGGCTCCAGAGTGGTTCACAGCAATACCCAACAGCATCGCGAACACAATCACTTGCAGCATATTGCCATCCGCCATGGCTTGCACTGGATTGGAGGGGAATATATTAATTAAAACCTGAACAAAAGGCGGCCGCTCGCTCACCTGGAAACCTTCAGTGTTGGCATCGAGACTGACACTGGCGCCAGGATCCAATACTAAGGCAACCCCCATGGCCAAGGTTATGGCAATAGCGGTGGTTAACAGGTACAAAATAAAGGTTTTTATCCCCAACCGGCCAAGATTTTTGCTGTCTTCAGAGGACATCACCCCACATACCAGGGAGACTAAAACTAGAGGAACAATCATCAACTTCAGGAGATTGACAAATATTTTCCCGGCAACGAAGAATACTCCGCCCAATAAATACTCATCAATAAAGGTGGATAAGGCGCTATCTGGACGCCATTGCCCCAGATAATACAAGCAGATTCCGGTTAATATGCCTAAAAATAAGGCTAGAAAGATGTTGCGTGTCAGCTTGTCTTTGACCGGATGCTCGTGTTCCATCCTAACCCCCTTGTATTTTTGAATCATTCTTCAGCAAAGTGTTACTGGTAATGATTGCAGACACAAGGGGTCGGTGGGCAATAGTGGAATTTATTCTGTAGGTTTATTTTTTACGGCGGGGGGGCAAAAACTTCATAATGCTCATAAACCACATCATTTGCTGCTCATCGCCAGTAACAATGATATCTTGCTTCGCAATACCCTGCATGAATACCGTTTTATCCTTCGCAGCCTGCTTGATGGTTTCAAAAGCGAACGCCGCATCTTTAAAGGATAAACACAAATCAGCCGCAGAATCGATGCCGCCACAGGATTTGATCTGCTCATTACGAACCACAAAAAAACGGCCGACGCGACCGCTGGCGGTACGAAACTGGAGCACGAAATCTTTATTCTCTAATTTCTCTTTAAAGGCATCGTTGTTCTTTGCCAACCAACGTAAGCGCCACCCCAAAATCAATAAAACTATCCAAAATCGCATGCTACTTCCCCTGCTGCTTCCTGATATTGCCTCTGTTCACTTGAGATTGTCTTTGCAAGATTAGCCCTGGAATTTTTCTTTTAATGCTTTGCCTGGCTTAAATAACACATTATGGCCAGCAGGAATGGATATGGCTTCACCGGTTTGCGGATTTCTACCTTGTCGCGGCCCATAAGCCCGAACTTCGAAAACGCCAAACCCAGGCAAACTTACCCGGTTGCCTCGACTCATTTCCAGCGTTAGCTGATCCAAAATAATATTAAGGATATCGCGTGCTTTCACTTTGCTGATATCAAGCTGCTGGGCCAGTGACGCTTCTACCTCAGATTTTTGCATATGGAATTTCCCTTAATTTAGCGGTTCATCGCTTAACAGCGGTGGTAATAGTTTAGCCAAAGCATTCTTCTCCGAGGTCGCCGCCCCAGTCAAGGCAAAACCTCGAATACTACCGCTGGAATCTTTAAACACAGCCTTCACATCAAGGCCATCCTGTTCTATCTCCCAGTCACCTTCCGCATTTGGGGCAACGGGAGCCACCACCACGGGGCAAGCAGGGGTTTTAATAGCCACGGGCATTGGCCCATAGGCAACAGCAGTTTCAGTTCCGGCTAAGGTCTTAGCCAATGCCCGCGCACCGGCCATTAAGGGTAATACGTACAACATTACGTTGCCTTCAACCTCTGAGCAATCACCTAAAGCGTAAATATTAGGACAACTGGTGCGGAAATATCGATTTACCAGTATACCCCGGTTAACCGCCAAGCCTGCTGCTTGCGCCAGGGTAGTGCGAGGTCTTAAACCAATGGCTGACAGCACAATATCGGCTTTGATGTCAGCGGCGTCAGTTAAAGTCAAACGATACTGGTCGCCATCGTGATCCACCGCCGTTACTTTAGGACCGCAACAGAATTTTACTCCGATCGCTTCAAGTCCTTGCTGTACGGCCTTTGAAGCCGCTTCTGGCAGCAACGTGGGCAAAGGTCGCCCCATGGGTTCAATCACCGTGACGCTAAAGCCGCCATTGGTAAGATCATTAGCAAATTCACAGCCTATCAACCCGCCACCAATTATGGCCACCTCTTTTTTACCCTCGAGTGCCAGCCTAAATTTGCCATAATCCATCAAGTCATTAACGGAATAAGGTGCTTCTGCCGCATCACCCGCCAACGCTGGGCGAAAAACTTCCGCCCCAAGGGCCAATACCAATTGGCTAAACTCAAGCACCTCACCATTGGTCAAGGTCACCCGGCTGTGCTCGGTATCTATTGCGCTGATACCCACTTCCGTCCGCACGTTAACATCCAGTTGCTGTGCCATGGTAGCTGCATCCGCCATCGCAAGTTCGTCAGCGGTTTTGTTTTTTGTAAATCCAGTCGACAACAAGGGTTTGGAATAATTCCGCCCGTCATCGAGAGTCAACATAATGACCGCTTGGGTTTTATCTAACTTCCGAAACTCTTTCGCCAAGTTATAACCCGCCAAGCCAGTGCCTGCGATGATAATAGGTTTCATAAACACATCCCCTTCAGTGACAGCTCGCTGTGACAGCTAAATATTGATGGTGGCTTAGTCCGCTATTACTCTTCGATAAGCTCAAAATCTTCTTTGGTTACGCCGCAATCCGGGCAAACCCAGTCATCTGGTATATCTTCCCATTTAGTACCAGGTGCAAGACCATCTTCTGGTGCCCCGAGTGCTTCGTCATAGATATAGCCACACACAACACATTCATACTTTCTCATTAAAACACCTTCTGTCTGCTTGCCTTCACGTAAAAGTAGGGGCAAATTACTTGTGAAAAATAAAAAAAGCAAGTCAGTTAGCTTAATCTCAGTGTATGACTTTAGAACACGTCAATGAATTCAATCATTTAGTATTCTATAATGGCGACAGCCTGTTACAACTTACTATTAGGTAATTACTTGGTCTCGTTAAAAGAACTACAACTATCCAACTCACCCCTACGCCGGTTGCCTGATTTCATTCACTTAGGGCGCCTGGACAGACCTATCGGCATCTATTTGCTCATGTGGCCCACCTTATGGGCTTTATGGATCGCAGCAGAAGGCATGCCCACCGTGAAATTACTCTTCGTTTTTATCATGGGCACCATCATTACCCGCACCGCAGGCTGTATTGTCAACGATTTTGCGGATCGTAATCTTGACGGTCAGGTGCAACGTACCGCGAATCGGCCCCTGGCCACCGGCCGGGTGAGCGGCAAGGAAGCACTGGCCCTGGCCAGCTTGCTGGGTCTGGCCGCCTTCGGCTTAGTATGGCTGACCAATCAAATCACCATACTCATGTCTGTGGTTGCTCTTGTGCTGGCTTGCTCTTACCCGTTGATGAAGCGGTACACCTATTTGCCCCAGTTGGTGTTAGGTGCCGCCTTTGCCTGGGCTGTGCCCATGGCTTTTACGGCGGTACAAGAAACGGTACCCAGTATTGCCTGGCTTATCTACTTGGCCACTCTACTCTGGACCATGGCCTACGACACCCTTTACGCCATGGTGGACCGGGAAGACGACTTGAAAGCTGGCATCAAGTCATCGGCTATTTTGTTTGGCGAAGCTGATTTACTGATGATTGCCATACTTGAATCAATAACCGTCCTGGCCCTATGGCTATTAGGACAACAGCTTCAATTCAGTATCTGGTATGACCTGGGATTGGCAGTAGCCGTGACTTTGTGGGCACGCCAGTTATGGCTCTGCCGCGATCGTAGTCGCGAACAATGTTTTCGGGCTTTCCTTAATAATCATTGGGTTGGAGCCAGTATTTTTACAGGGTTGTTCTTTCATTATGCAACTGCATAAGACCCTAATAAGGCAATATATATACCTCTAATATTGCCCCTAAACGATCTTTGTCTTTTTACGGTCATACTTCTGTAACATACTTTATCTTTAATTCCGGGTGAATCTGGTAATTTTAGGAAAATCGTCAAGATGGTAAACGCAAAAGTTTTGGTGGTCGATGATGAAGAAGCCATCCGTGAAATGATCGCTGTCTCGTTGGAGATGGCGGGCCTGGAATGCATCGGCACAGACAATGCCCAGACTGCTCACAGCTTGATTGTGGATAAACGCCCAGACATTATTCTATTGGACTGGATGCTGCCAGGTACCAGCGGTATCGAGCTGGCACGACGCCTGAAACGCGACGAAACTACCAATGAAATTCCCATTATTATGCTCACGGCGAAAACCGAGGAGGACAATAAAATTCAAGGCCTGGATGCAGGCGCTGACGACTATGTCACCAAGCCATTTTCCAGCCGTGAATTGTTGTCCCGGATCAAGGCTGTATTACGCCGTACTCATGGTGACAAAAACAAAGCCATTTTGGTGGAAGGCCTGGCCTTAGACCCTATTAGTCACCGAATCACCGCCGATGAGCGCCCAGTGGATATGGGACCAACGGAGTATCGGTTATTGGAATTCTTTATGACCCACCAGGATCGGGCCTATTCCAGAGCGCAATTGCTGGATCAGGTTTGGGGTGGCAACGTATATGTAGAGGACCGAACAGTGGATGTTCACATCAGGCGCTTGCGCAAAGCTTTGGCACCCCACAAATATGATCATTTAGTGCAAACGGTAAGGGGCACAGGCTATCGATTTTCTACTAAGTTTTGAAGAGCCGACCTTAAACTTGTTTGCTGCTAGCCGGTCATAACCAATGACTACTGTCATTGTTTAGTCTAGAGAATTTTCTATTATATCGACATACTTACCACAGGCTTAGTGCGAAACCACAGGAATTGGTCCGTGTTTAGAGAATGGAACAACGAACGAAATCAGTTCATTTTGTTGATAATTATCGGCGGACTACTGGGATGGGTCGCAGGTTATCCAGGCTGGGGAATTGTCGCGGTTTGCGTGCCCTATACCCTTTGGATGCTAAAACGCACCCGTATCCTTATCCACTGGTTAAAGACAGACAAGCGCCAGGATCCACCAGAAAGCACCGGAGTCTGGGGTGCCATTTTCGACTATCTGCATCATCAGCGCAGAAAAAATAATGAGCAACTCCAACTCCTCTACGACATTATCAAACGAGCCAAGGAATCCACCAATGCGATTCGTGATGCGGTTGTGGTGATTGACCGCAAGAATAACCTTGAGTGGTGGAATGATGCCGCCGAAAAACTCTTGGGCTTACGCCGCAAATCTGACATTGGCCAACCAATCACTAACTTATTGCGGGACCCGCGCTTCATCCATTATTTCGATGCCGGTGAGTTTGACAAAAGCTTGGAGATTCCGTCGTCCATCAACCCACAGATCACCCTGCAATTTCAGTTCACACATTTTGGTCAAGGCGAGTTAATCCTGGTGGCAAGAGATATATCACGCCTCCATAATCTTGAGCAGATGCGCAAGGACTTTGTGGCTAACGTATCCCATGAATTGCGCACGCCGTTAACAGTCATTAAAGGTTATCTGGAAACCTTTATTGACAGCATCGGTCCTGAACAAACCACGTTAATTAAGGGACTCAAGCAAATGGATCAGCAGGCCAAACGTATGGAGCTGCTGGTGAATGATTTGCTCATGCTGGCCCGACTCGAAACGGAGGACTCCCGTGATCCACTTAAACCAGTGGCCGTAGCTCAACTGGTACAACAAGTAAGCAACGAGGCGCTACCGTTGGCCGAGTCCAAACAGCAAACCATTACTCTGGATCTTGACGAATCGTTATATATAGAAGGCGTCGATAGCGAACTCAATAGTGCATTCTCGAATCTTATCGTTAATGCGGTAAACTATACCCCTGTGAACGGCGCTATTGCGATACGCTGGTGGCGCGATAATGAGGGAGCCTATCTGGAAGTGGAAGACAACGGTATTGGTATAGATTCCAAACATATACCACGTTTAACGGAACGCTTTTATCGAGCCGATCCCAGTCGTTATGCAAAAACTGGAGGTACTGGTTTAGGATTGGCCATTGTAAAACACGTATTGTTGCATCACCACGGCTACTTAAACATTAGCAGCACCTTGGGAGAAGGCAGTGTATTCACCTGCCACTTCCCACTCCAAACCATTACCACACCAGCGGATTTTGAGGAAGATGCCAATCAATCCCGAAAATTATCGTATTGAAGGGGCATTTCAAAGTCGGCTTCACGCAGCATCGCGATGACGGCTTGCAAATCATCCCGTTTTTTACCGTTAACCCGCACTTTGTCTCCTTGGATAGAGGCTTGAACCTTCATCTTTTTATCTTTAATCATCTTAACCAGCGTTTTGGCCTGATCCGAATCCAAACCTTGCCGTAATGTAACTTTCTGGCGCGCTTCGCTCAGATTGATTTCCGGGTTTGCCAGCTCAATACAGGAAATATCGACACCCCGCTTAATCAGTTTATCTTCTAAAATATCCTGCAGCTGACGTAACTGAAAATCCGCCTCACCGATCAGCGTCACCACATTGCCGTCTTTCTGGAACTCACATTTGGTGCCCTTAAAATCAAATCGGTTTTTAACTTCTCGATTGGCTTGATCCACAGCATTATCCACTTCGTGCATATTCAGCTCAGACACAATATCAAAGGTTGGCATATGCGATATTCCCCCATTTATTCTCATTAACTGTAGTTAGGGCCCATTCTAGCAAAAAAGCTATACTGAAGGGGTACTCGGAATGGTGATGAATCCTACATGAAATTAATGATGAAGCTGATCATCTTTTTAGTCCTATTGCTCATCGTGGGGCCCTACTTGTTGATGGGCCCCGACGGCATGGCTAAATTTATGGCGGTCACGGAAAAGTTGATACCGAAATTAATGGCTTCCAGCCCGTCTCACAAGGACAGCAGTGAAGATTTGGAAGCACTGAAAAAGAACGGCGAACTGAGTATTCAATGGTCTAAAGAGTCACAGGCCTATGGACCAGAAAGACTTACTCAAGAACAACTGGCCTTACTGGGTGACATTCCGGCCCAGGATAATATCTACTATCGGTGGCAGGATACAAATGGGGTCTGGCAATTCAGCCAGCAACCTAATCCCAATACCCTTAATTTAATCGTCCGCACTGATCCCGAGGCCAACTTGTTGCAAAGCCTAAGCGCAGATCAAATTGATATCGCCCTGGGTCGCATTAAACCAGAAACCAGCAATTCCATCGTTAAAAACAATCCCTTCGCCAATGGCGCAGATATGGAAGGCAATCTGCCTTTACCGGCCACTATTCCCTTAGAAGAAATCCCCAAGCTAATAGAGCAGGCAAAGGATGTACAAAATATTGTGGACCAACGGAAACAGGCCATGGACCAGATACTAAGTCGCTAGATTCAATCGTCTTTGTCTTTGAAATCGTCTTTCAGGGCTTCTTTCAACGGTAGGTGTCGCACGTCTTTACCCTTTACCAGATAGATCACCTGTTCGGAAATATTGCGGGAATGATCCCCTATTCGCTCCAATGCCCGCAAGCTCCACAAAACATTTAATACCCGGCGAATAAATCGGGGATCTTCCATCATAAAGGTCACCAGCAGACGCATGGCGGACTCGTATTCCACATCCACTTCATGATCTTCTCGGACGACAGATATGGCTAAATCCACATCAAAGCGGGCAAATGCATCCAATGACTGGCGCAGCATGCTGGCCACGTGATTACCGATATGGCGAATCTCAATATAGCCTCGTGGAATCGCGCCTTCTTCAGACAGGCGAATGGCCATCTTTGCAATTTTATTGGCTTCGTCGCCTATACGCTCAAGATCCGTATTCGCCTTAGTGGCTGCAATCAACAAGCGTAAATCACTGGCTGCCGGTTGCCGTAAAGCAATGATCCGGGTGCACTCTTCGTCTATCCGACGCTCCATGCCATTAACCCGCTTTTCATTGCTAATAACTTCACTGGCCAAGCCGCTATCACCTTCTACCAGGGATTGAACGGCGTCCACCACTTGCCGCTCTACCATACCGCCCATAGCCAGAATGTGACTGCGCACTTCTTCCAGATCGGAGTTGTACTGTTTGGAAATATGCTGAGTATAATCTTCGGTATTCATCCGCAGTCTCGCTCTTAATTAACCGTAACGGCCAGTAATATAATCTTCAGTTTTCTTTTGTTCAGGATTGGTAAATAGCGTATCGGTGTCTTTATATTCCACCAAATCCCCTAAATACATAAAAGCAGTGTAGTCAGAAACTCGTGCCGCCTGCTGCATATTATGAGTAACTATAACAATGGTGTACTGCTCTTTCAGTTGATTAATCAACTCTTCCACCTTCAAGGTTGAGATAGGGTCCAGTGCCGAGCAGGGTTCATCCAGCAATAACACTTCAGGTTCTACCGCGATAGTACGGGCAATGACTAAGCGCTGCTGCTGACCACCGGACATTCCTAAGGCATTTTCATGGAGCCGGTCTTTCACCTCTTCCCACAGCGCCGCACCTTTTAAAGCCCACTCTACCCGCTCATCGAGGGTTCGCTTTTTGTTGATGCCTTGAATCCGCAAACCATAGGCTACGTTCTCGTAAATAGATTTGGGAAAAGGATTGGGCTTTTGAAACACCATGCCCACCCGCCGTCGCAAATCCGTTACATCCACCCCACGCTGAAAAATATCACCGCCATCAAATAGAATCTCGCCTTTGGTACGGCAAATATCCACCAGATCGTTCATTCGGTTCATACTGCGCAGCAAAGTGGATTTACCACAACCACTGGGGCCGATAAACGCCGTTACCCGTTGCTTGGGTATCTTCATATTAATACCGTGTAACGCCCTTTTGTCGCCATAAAAGAGTTCAAAATCTTTCACTTCCAAACAGATTTCTTCTTCCTCTAAGCGGTTGGGTACATGGTCCATATCAACCGTTTTCGGGCCTTTTTGCTTTTGCGGGGACTGTGCTGCGGTCATGGCATCACCTTTATTCAATTTCTGTGATAATTCATCCATCGTTTAGTTCTCCAGCGCTCGGTACTTTTCTCGTAAACGATTTCGAATCATTATCGCCGTGAGATTCAACATAACTATTACCGCCACTAACAAAAAGGACGTAGCATACACCAACGGTCGTGCGGCTTCGACGTTAGGGCTTTGAAAGCCCACATCATAAATGTGGAAACCTAAGTGCATAAACTTACGCTCTAAATGAATATAGGGGAAATTCCCGTCCAAAGGTAAGGTGGGCGCAAGCTTAACGACACCCACTAACATCAAAGGTGCCACTTCACCCGCAGCGCGGGCAATAGCCAGAATCAAGCCGGTCATCATTGCCGGACTCGACATGGGCAAAATAACTTTCCAAATCGTTTCAAACTTGGTGGCACCGAGCGCAAGAGAGCCCTCGCGCAGTGATTTCGGAATTCGGGTCAAACCCTCTTCTGTTGCCACGATCACTACGGGCAAAGTGAGTATGGCCAGAGTAATGGAAGCCCACATCAAACCAGGCGTACCAAATACCGGCGCTGGAGCGGCTTCTGGATAAAACAGTTCATCCAGCGAGCCACCGAGAAAGTAAACAAAGAAACCCAAACCAAACACACCATACACAATGGAGGGCACACCGGCCAAATTGTTCACAGCAATTCGAATGGTGCGGGTTAAAGGCCCCTGCTTTGCGTATTCACGCAAGTAAACCGCCGCAATCACGCCGAAAGGGGTAACGATGATGGACATTAGAATCACCATCATTACAGTACCGAATATGGCCGGGAAAACACCGCCTTCGGTATTGGCTTCTCGGGGATCATCGGAGAGGAACAACCAAAACTGATGGAAATAATCGCCAATTTTTTCCACCAATGACATGGCATTCGGTTGTTTAATTTGCACTACCAATTTCAGGGGGATTTCTTTCTCTTTCCCACCCATGGTTTCCGCAACTAAACTGTCTCTGGAAATCTGCTGGTTCAGTGCGTCCAACTCTACTTTCAAGGACTGGTAACGTTCTTTCAGTGCCGCCCGCTCTTCAATTAGACTTTGTTCTTCCGCCGCACTTAACTTACCTTTTAGTTTCAGGGAGCGCTCTTTTAGTCGCAACTGTTCTTGCTCATAGTTGATCGCGCCAATGGCCCCGGTTTCAATAGTATGGATTTGCTCGAACAAATCCAAAGCCCGTTCCAGGCGCTGCTTCAAAGCGGGTAATGCTTCGTCACCCGAAGCAACGACTTGATCACCCTCTTTTACTTGGCGCAAATAGCCATAGAAATTTCCCCATTCGCGGCGCTCTATTGCCATGACATCCGCAGGAGTCGTGACGTTGGAGAGGTTCTCCGCAATTAGCCAGCGAAAATCCAAGCCGGTAATATCCCGGTTACCGGTTTTAATCAGCATCCGCTTGACCACTTTAACATCCGCTGGAATTTCCACCCCAGTATCTCGCACCCGAGAAGCCGCCACCCACTCTTCATCCGCCACTTCACCAATTAAGGTGTAGGAACTACCGTCGCTTTCTTGATAGGTGCCTTCAATAATGGTGTGCGGCCAAAAATGAGTCAGCCCACGAACCGCCACTAAACCCAGCAGCCCTATAACCATCACCATACAAATAGCAACCGCTCCGGCATTTAACCAAACCCAAGGGTCACCCTTACGAAACCAAGCTTTAAATGATTGACTCATGTTAAATCCCCAGCCTACAGCGAACCGTATTTTTCACGTAGATGCTGACGCACCATTTCCGCAGTAGTATTCACAAAAAAAGTAAATATAAATAGCACCAAACCAGATAGAAACAATATCCTGAAGTGGGTGCTATTCACCTCTGCCTCAGGCATTTCTACGGCTATATTTGCCGATAAGGTTCGCATGCCTTCGAATATATTCATATCCATAATGGGTGTATTACCCGTTGCCATGAGCACGATCATGGTTTCCCCTACAGCACGGCCCAAGCCAATCATTACTGCAGAAAAGATACCTGGACTGGCAGTGGGTAACACCACTCTTACCAGGGTCTGCCACGGCGTACCACCTAAGGCCAATGAGCCTTGAGTCAAACCTTTAGGCACCGCAAAAATGGCATCTTCGGTAATCGAAAAAATAGTGGGAATAACTGCGAACCCCATGGCCATGCCCACAACTAAAGCGTTACGTTGATCGAAAGTCACCCCTGCCTCGTTGGATAACCAATCTCTCATACTACCCGCAAAAAAAGTGTTTTCTATGGGATCGCTTAACCACATAGATAAAGCACCGGCGAAAACCACCACTGGAATCAGAATCAACGGTACATAACCGTCAGGCACTCGACTTTGGAAATCCATGGGTAAACGTGACCATATGACCGCCGCCAAAATACAAAACAGCGGTGTGAGCACGAAAATAGAGGTAATACCCGCTAAATTAGCTTCAATCAGCGGCGCCAACCAAAGTCCGGCCAGAAACCCAAGGATAACCGTGGGTAGCGCTTCCATTAATTCGATGGTGGGTTTTACTTTGGTACGTAGCTTAGGTGCCATAAAGTAAGCGGTGTAGATAGCACCACAAATCGCCAAAGGCATGGCGAGCAGCATGGCGTAAAAGGCGGCTTTAATGGTGCCGAAAGTCAACGGCACCAAACTGAACTTAGGTTCAAAATCGTTGCTGGCTGAGGAGCTTTGCCAAG
Organism: uncultured Ketobacter sp.; assembly: GCA_963922875.1. Lineage (GTDB taxonomy): Bacteria > Pseudomonadota > Gammaproteobacteria > Pseudomonadales > Ketobacteraceae > Ketobacter. Next base: position 404,290 of record CAWUJH010000001.1, read on the forward strand.
TATAGCCGGGCTCATCGTAACGCTCGTACCACACTTCACCCCAGAGCGATTTCCAGGATACTTCCGGGTGTTCGTTATCAATGGTGTAATTCACCGGTTTACCAGAAGCCGCTTGAAACACCGCCATATTGCCACGGGGTGATAACGCCATCCAATGTATAGGTGCTTCAAAGATTCGTTCATCTGCAGTAAGACGCTCAGCCGTTGCATTAAACAAACCAATATGGCCTTGGGCATCCGCCGCAATAAACCCTTTGCGACGATGCTCTGTTTGCAATGCGGTAATAGCAATGCCCGGATTAAATTTCAAGGTTCGCACATTAGCCAAGTACGGCGCATTGTTGTCGTCGTAGGTCACAAACCATTGACCGATATTGCCTTTGTCGTCACCCAGCAACAACGAAAAGCCACCTAATAAGAATTCGGCTACAGTTATTTTAGCGCCTTCAGGTACGACTTCCGTTAAATCAATGCGCATATCCGCCACTGGATTACGCAGATCGAGGACTTCCACCCGCCGGTTGTTTTCAATAATAAACAACCAGCGCTGATCCAGGCTCAATAATATTTTACTAACGGAGCCCGATGCGGTGGGTAACTCTATGGTTTCCAGCTCGGTTAATTCAACATCGTCGGATAAAAAACTTTCTACTTTTTCAAAATCTTTTAAATACAAGCGACCATCATCGCCACCGGCAATGACTCGCAAGCGTGAACCAGACTCTCGATAAGCCAGATAACGAACCGGTTGCCCCTCTAACACTTGAATGGGAGCATGACCCATAGGATATTCAATCTGCGGCCTAACCACTTTATCATTATTGGAATAATCAAGCCGATACACTGGCTTTTGAATCAGCACTTCACCACTATCAAAGCCCAGGGCATAGGCTTGTTCGCCAGGGGAGTCTTTAGCAAACGCTGTAATTTTTGCCGTCAACGGCAGGGGTGGCTGAGCGATGGTTTCGCCATTAATGGCATTAAAAAACACAGGCCCTTTCTCTTTATCTACGGACAATCCCACCTGGCCTTGCTCTTCCAGCACGGAGTACATGGGCTGCGCAACAGAATACCCTACAAGATCACTTCGATGTTCCACGCTGGCGGGAAAAAACAGTGGCATCACTTCGTACAGTAAGTAAAAGAAAATAAGGCAGATAGCTACAATAACTCCTATCCCACCGGCACTGATTCCCCACCGTGCCACGTTGTCTTTCAACTTACGTAAACGCCGGTTTTTGCTCAAGCGTTCTTCAGAAACCCCAAATAATTCTGCGCTTGTTGCTGCCATATCGATAACTCAACACTCAGTTACTAAAAAACGGGGCCACATGCATATGTAGCCCCGCCATGCTTATGTCACTGCAGAAAACTTACTTCGCAGCAATTTCCGATTTAATGCCCAATTTACTTAAAGTTTTGGCAACCATTGCCGCAGGCATTGGGATGTAGCCGTCTTTCACTACAATTTCCTGCCCTTCTTTGGACATCACTAACTTAATAAATTCGCGCTCTAAAGGGCTCAAATCTTTACCAGGTGCTTTATTCACATAAACATATAAAGCACGTGACAAAGGATAAGTACCAGCCAACGCAGTTTCTGAGCTCGCCTCTACATAATTGGTTCCAGACTTGGATAAGGGAATAGCGCGGACACTTGATGTCTTGTATCCAATGCCTGAATAGCCAATACCGTTCAAAGATGTGGCCACTGACTGAACCACTGAGGCTGAACCAGGCTGCTCGTTAACGGTGCTCTTGTAATCACCTTTACACAGAGCCACTTCCTTGAAATAGCCGTAAGTACCCGATACTGAGTTACGACCATACAGCTGAATGTCGCTGTTTGCCAAGTCGCCCGTTAAACCCAAATCACCCCACTTGGATATGCTTTTGCTGGAACCACAGTTGCGAGTCACAGAAAAAACCGCATCCACTTGCTCGATGCTCATCCCTTTAATGGGGTTGTCTTTGTTAACGAAAACAGCCAAAGCATCGATGGCAACCGGAATCGCTGTAGGCTTATAACCGAATTTCTTTTCGAAAGCTTCAATTTCTTTGTCTTTCATCTTGCGGCTCATAGGGCCCAGATTAGACGTACCTTCGGTCAAAGCGGGTGGCGCAGTTGAAGAACCGGCGGCTTGGATTTGAACCGCTACGTTAGGATATTGCTTTTTGAACTCTTCAGCCCAAAACGTCATCAGGTTAGCGAGCGTATCGGAACCAACGCTGGAAATATTACCTGATACACCGGTTACTTTTGTGTAAGCAGGCAATTTAGGGTCAACTTTAGACTCCGCATAGCTAGCGGTAGCCATTACAGATGCACTTGCTGCGATAACGACAGAAGTAGCTAATTTCTTGAAATTCATGGAATTTCCTCCGGGATTATGGTCATTGTCAGAGAAATGCCGTGGTGAACACCCCCCCTATGACTCCCGCACTATAGGATCAGGTTGTGACAATTATATTACAAACGAATGACCATGACCTGAAAAGCTGAAGTGATATGTAAACTGCGTGCAAATAGCGAAAACATGAAGAACTTTTGCTGGCCTGAGGCTACAGCCGGTATAATAGCAGCCACCTTTGGGGGATTCTACACGCTAGCATGACAACAATAATTCGATATCTTGACAACCTAACCGAATGGTTGGGGCGCTGTACTGCGGTTTTTTCATTATTTATTGCCCTTGCCACCTTTTCAGTTGTGGTGATGCGCTATGGCTTTAATATCAGCGCCATTGCTCTGCAGGAATCGGTTATCTATCTCCACAGTGCGCTCTTTATGCTCGCCGCTGGCTATGCCTTGAAGCACAACGCTCATGTACGGGTGGATATCTTTTACCGCACATTCGGCCCCCAAGGCCGAGCCTGGGTGAATCTCCTGGGCTGCGTGTTCTTATTGTTTCCCATGGCAGGCTTTATTTTTTACGCCAGCTTGGATTTCGTTCATTTTTCCTGGTCTATCCAAGAACGTTCTTCCGAGGCTGATGGCCTACCTTACCTGTACCTCCTGAAATCTTTAATTCCAGCCATGGCCGTCTTGCTGGTCCTGCAAGCCGTAAGTGAGTGCTTACGAAGCCTGCAAACCTTATTAGGACTACAAGATTTATGAGCGAGTGGATACCGTTATTTATGTTTCTGGCGGTGTGCCTGGTGATCATGGCCGGTTATCCGGTGGCGTTCACTTTGGGCGGTGTCGCCTTAATTTTTGCTGCCCTTGGTGCTGTGTTCGGTAACTTTGACGGTGCCTTGTTAAGCGCATTACCAAATCGCCTGTTTGGCATTATGGAAAATCAAACCTTGCTGGCCGTTCCTTTGTTTATTTTTATGGGCGTAACCCTGGAAAAATCCAAAGTGGCCGAGAACCTGCTCGAGTCTATGGCCCGATTGTTCGGTCGCTTACCGGGTGGGTTAGGACTGGCCGTAACCCTGGTGGGCATGCTCCTGGCCGCAAGTACCGGTATCGTGGGCGCCACCGTAGTCACCATGGGTTTGCTGGCGTTGCCCACCATGATGAAGAAAGGCTACGATCCTGCCCTAGCCTGTGGCAGCATTGCAGCAACCGGCACTCTGGGCCAGATTATTCCTCCCTCCATTGCCCTGGTATTACTGGGCGATGTTTTGTCCAATGCTTACCAGCAGGCCCAAATTAATCAGGGGTTATTCAGTACCGCTACTGTCTCAGTGGGAGACTTATTTGTCGGTGCCTTGCTGCCTGGATTGTTGTTAGTGGGTTTATACGCTGGCTATATCATGCTACGCAGTTTGTTGAATCCGGCGCTGGCCCCTCCGGCACCCGACGTCTGCGATACCCAAGGTTCATTGGCCATCCAGTTAATAAAAGGGTTTCTCCCTCCCGTCACCTTAATTGTAGTGGTGTTGGGTTCCATTTTAGGGGGCCTCGCCACCCCCACTGAGGCCGCAGCGGTTGGTGCTGTTGGAGCCCTGCTGTTAGCCACTCTACAGCGACAAATCACCAGCGCCACCCTTACCGAGATTATGACCAGTACCACTAAAGTGACTTGTATGGTGTTTGCTATTTTGATGGGCGCCACCCTATTTTCATTGGTGTTTCGTGGCTATGGTGGTGAAGAATTGATCCACAGCTTCTTTAATAGCATGCCTGGCGGTACTTTTAGTGCCATGTTGCTGGTTATGGCTGTAATTTTTTTACTGGGGTTTATACTAGACTTTATAGAAATTACTTTTGTGGTTGTACCTATAATTGGGCCAGTACTATTGGCGATGGGTCTTGATCCGGTTTGGTTGGGCGTGATGATTGCGGTTAATTTACAAACTTCTTTCTTAACTCCACCATTTGGGTTTGCCTTGTTTTATTTGCGAGGCGTAACCCCCGATCACATTCCCACGGCAACCATTTATCGCGGTGTAATGCCGTTTATAGGAATTCAATTACTGACATTGCTATTGATTGCCTGTTTTCCTGAACTGGCGACGTGGTTACCAGGCTTAGTTTATGGCGATAAATAGTCCGCTTCAGTATCGAACAACAAAGGGGGAAGTATGAGCGAAAAACCCGATCCAATGGATGATACACCCAAACCACAGGGCGATTTGGCTTTGCAAACCATTGCTATGCCTTCGGACACCAATTCCGATGGTGATATTTTCGGTGGTTGGCTGGTATCGCAAATGGACTTGGCAGGGGCAATCACCGCCAATCGGCTGGCTAAAGGGCGGGTGGCCACCGTTGCCATTGACTCCATGGTATTTTTGCGCCCGGTATCCGTGGGTTCTGCCATCAGCTGCTATACCGAAGTTGAGGAAATCGGTCGCAGCTCAATGACGATTCGAATTGAAGTATGGGCGCAACATTACAGTGATAAGGAGGCGCGTAAAGTCACCGAGGGTCAATTTACTTTTGTCGCCATCGATGACAATCGCCGCACCCGCCCCGTACCCAGGAGCTCCTAATCCCTTATTTCTAAAAAGGCACCTTCTGAAATCTTGGTATAGGGGGCCACTTTGTCCTGAAACGTTTTAAACGATTCGTAAACCCGTTTTGCCGTTTCATCTTTGGCAATCATTTCCTCTATGACTTGTTGCGAGGCTTTACGCAAAGCCTCTGTAACATCGTCGGGTAATTTGTGTAACTGCACATGGTGTTTTTCCACCAATTCAATGAGTGCCGCATTATTGCGAGTCGTGTATTCATCCAGCATATCCTGATTAATCGCTCGAGCTGCAGTGGTCACAATGGCCTGCAGGTCTGCAGGTAGCTCATTCCAAGCATCTTTGTTGATAATGAACTCCAGAATGGCACCAGGCTCATGCCAACCCGGGTAATAATAGTGTTTGGCCACTTTATAGAGACCGAAGGTCAGGTCATTATAAGGTCCCACCCATTCAGTGGCGTCAATTGACCCGGTTTGCATGGCCGTAAACAACTCGCCACCCGGCAGGGTTACGGGCACACCGCCAATCCGCTGAAACACCTCTCCAGCCAAACCGGGAATGCGCATTTTCAGGCCTTTTAAATCATCGACACTGTTAATTTCGTTGCGAAACCAACCCGCCATTTGCACTCCGGTACTACCACCGGCCATGGGTATCAGGTTAAAAGGCTCGTACACTTCGCGCCACAATTCCAAACCGCCTCCATGATGCAACCAACCATTCATTTCCTGGGCATTCATACCGAAGGGCACCGCAGTAAAAAACTGCGCAGCGGGAATCTTGCCTTTCCAGTAATAAGCCGCACCATGACCCATTTCCACTGCGCCCCGTGCCACGGCATCAAAGACACCCATGGCCGGCACCAGCTCACCAGCACCATTCACTTTGATCGTCAGGCGACCATTGCTCATGGCACTGACGGCCTTGGCAAAGTTTTCCGGGGCCATGCCTAGACCCGGGTAATTACGGGGCCAAGTAGTAACCAGCTTCCACTCAAAGGTCTGAGCCGGAGTTGCTGACGGGCCCTCCACTCCTGCAGAATCTGTCTGTTCATCATTGCAGGCAACCAGACTGAAAAGTGCCAACACCACTATGGGCCAACTGAAAAGTTTCCGTATCATTTTTTTGTATTCCTCAAAGCAGTTCCAAACGCGCGTACTGGGCCACCAGCCATTTTTCGCCCACACCGGCAAATTTTATTTGTATACGAGAATTCGGTCCCTGCCCCTCGCAACCCAGAATAACGCCTTCACCAAACTTGGGATGACTAACGCCACGACCCAGTTGATAAGGTGAATCAGGATCAGCCTGCGAACGATGTCGCGTCGCGGCTACAGGGCGCGTTATTTTTGCCACAGCCCGCACCTCCTGTAAACAGTGGGGTGGGATTTCGCGAATAAACCGCGACGGCACGTGATAATTCTCAGTACCATAAATACGGCGGCTTTCGGCATAGGTAATAATCAATTGCTCCATGGCACGGGTAATGCCCACATAGGCCAGGCGCCGCTCTTCTTCCATGCGGTCTAACTCTTCAGCCGAACGACTGGAAGGAAACAGTCCCTCTTCCATGCCGCAAATGAAGACAACCGGGAACTCTAACCCTTTGGCGGCGTGCAGCGTCATCATTTGCACCGAATCCTCATCCGCCTGGGCCTGCATTTCCCCCGCTTCCAAAGCAGCATGAGCCAGAAATGCCGCGAGGTCCGATGCATCCTCATCGCCTTCAATTTCAAACTCACGGGTGGCACTGATGAGTTCTTTTAAGTTTTCGACCCGTGCTTCACCGCGATCCCCTTTCTCATTTTGATGATAAGGAATCAAGCCCGAGGCCTCCACCACCTGCTCCGACTGGCCCGCCAGGGAAAGCTCCTGAGTGTCCTGCTCCAGCGTTTCGATCAAAGTCATAAACTCTTGTAATGAGCGACTGGCTTTGGCGGCCAAGGCTTTGGTCTCCAGCAAGAATAAACTGGCTTGCCATAAGGGTTGATTCGCTGATCGGGCCTGAGTTCGGATGCGCTCCAGAGTTTTTTCTCCTAGCCCACGCGGCGGCGTATTCACCACCCGCTCAAAGGCCGCATCGTCGTCCCGGTGACAAATCAGACGCAGGTAAGCCAGCGCGTTCTTGATTTCAGCGCGTTCGAAAAAGCGATGACCACCGTAGATTCGGTAGGGAATGCCAGAGCGGAGCATCGCTTCCTCCAACACTCGTGATTGGGCATTGGAACGATATAAAATGGCGATATCCTGACGCTTTTTGCCTTGCTGCAATACTTGCTGGATGCGTTCAGCAACGAAGCGCGCTTCATCCACCTCGTTGTAACCGGCATACAGTGCAATGGGCTGCCCCTCGTCACCACTGGTCCACAACTCTTTACCCAAGCGATCACTGTTGTGGGCGATGACGGCATTCGCGGCACTCAAAATGGTGCTGGTAGAACGATAATTCTGCTCCAGCCGAACAATTTCCGTACGACCAAAATCGTCACCGAATGAGCGAATGTTTTCGATTCGCGCCCCGCGCCAGCCATAAATGGATTGATCATCGTCACCCACAATGGTGACCGGAATGTCATTGCCCGCCAGCACCTGCAACCAGGCGTATTGTATACAGTTGGTGTCCTGAAACTCATCCACCAACATATGACGAAACCGTTGTTGATAATGCTGCAATAAGCGCGGCTGTTTTAGCCACAGCTCGTGACTGCGTAATAACAGTTCAGCAAAGTCAACCATCCCGCCCCGCTCACAGGCTTCCTGGTATTGGCGATAAATTTCTATCATGGTTTTCTGGTAGATATCACCATGATCATCGATGTGATTCGCCCGCAGGCCTTCGTCTTTAGCGCTATTAATAAAGCTTTGTGCTTGCCGGGGTGGCCAGCGTGATTCATCCAATTGCAAACCGCGCATAACCCGCTTCACCAGCCGTAACTGATCGTCGGAATCAATAATCTGAAAGTTTTGCGGTAACCCCGCTTCCTGCCAGTGGGCTCTTAATAAACGGTGGGCAATGCCATGAAAAGTACCCACCCACATAACACCGGTAGGCGCATGGAGCAGGCTTTCGATGCGCAACCGCATTTCTGCCGCCGCTTTATTGGTGAAGGTCACCGCCAGTATTTGATGAGGCAACAGCTGCTGTTCTTGAATAAGCCAGGCAATGCGATGAACCAATACCCGTGTTTTACCGCTACCGGCGCCCGCCAGCACCAATAATCGATAAGCCTCTGAAGTAACGGCTTGTTGTTGGGCTTCGTTTAGAGATTGAATTAAGTTTGGAGTATGCATGGACGCATTCTACAAACTTAAAGGAATAAGTGCCAAGAAATATCCTGCGCTCAAACATTAGACGCAAGATTAAAAAACAAACAATTTTGCATAACCAGTATTGCGCTATAACACATTGATCTATATACGGCTAAAAAACCGGCTTTTGCACTAATAATGTCACTTTTATTTAGCGAATCACGGGTTTAACCGCTATATTTTAGAAATGGCAGTAAAACGTGCGCCCTCGAGAAAAATTGGATGAAAATGCATCGCACAAGGACATCATCGTTTTAGTCATCATCCTAATGGTTCTCCGCACAAGTTGTATTTTACAACACTTATAACAAAAGCAATGGAGTCCTACTCTAATGGTTAAACACAAGCACTTTCCAAAATCGATATTGGCCGTTGCGGTTTCCTCCGCGATTAGCGTGCCTGCCCTTGCATTTCAATATGAGAAAGATGATTTTCGGATGCAAGTAGATAGCACTGTTTCAGTCGGTGCATCCTGGCGTGCATCCGATCGGGATTATGAAGGAGTGGGTACAGCCAATGCCACGGCTGCCGGTGAAAACGGCCATTTACATGGCACTAGCTCCCAGGATAATAGTAATTTGCTATGGAAGAAAGGTTCTACATTCTCTGAAATAGTAAAACTTACTGTAGATTTGGAAATGAATTATAAAAATTATGGCGCTTTTGTTAGAGGCAAGGCTTTTTATGACCATCGTATTGTAAATGGAGATGGTGTCACAGACTTACCCGAATATTACCGACAAGATAGCAATGGAAATCCTTTAGAACCTCACCAAAGTGACGGTCGAAGTGCCGACATATTGGATGCTTTTGTTTGGGGTGACTGGTGGATTAACGATAAACCCCTTAATGTGCGACTGGGCAAGCAAGTGATTAGCTGGGGTGAGGGTTTGTTCTTTGCTAATGGTATTAACTCTATCAACCCCGTTGACGTCCAAGCATTGCTTGCCCCAGGCTCCGAAGTTAAAGATGCCTTGATCCCGCTAAACGCCCTGCACGCCTCCTTTGGTGTAACCGATACTTTAACCCTTGAAGCATTCGTATTGTTTGACTGGGAAGAAACACAATTACCTCCCTGTGGCACTTATTTTTCAACCACTGATTTGATCGGAGATAACTGTTATGGCGGCTTTTATCCCAGCGGTGAAGAAGCCACCTACGTAAATCCAATTTATGCGCTTGCTGGACTTGGCGCAGCCGAGTTTCGAAATTTACCACAGGGCGATAAAAATGAACCTGATGACGATGGTCAGTTTGGTTTCGCCGCTCGCTATTTTGCTGAATCGATCGAAACTGAGTTTGCAGTCTATTATATTAAGTATCATTCGAGACTCCCTGTTCTCTCTGGACACATGCCAGTACCTGATGACCTTTCAGCCCTCGTTAAAAGCACATTTAATATCACGCAGTCTGATCTAGTATCTGCAAGAGCGCAGCTGTTCAACGGAATTTTTTCAGCTTATAGTCCAGGCATAGGTGCTGCCAGAGCTGCCGCACTTGCATCTGTTGGCGGTACTTTCATGCTGCCCACTGCAGATATTTTTGTCGAATATCCAGAAGACATTGAATTGCTAGGATTAAGCTTCAACACTAGTATCGATTTTGGCATTCCAGGCGGAGCAACAGCAGTATCCGGCGAAATTAGCGTAAGAAAGGATCAGCCATTTATGATGGAAGACGGTGACACATTAGCTGGCTTATTGGGATTGCCCGCCGTACTGTGTCATGAAGCCAATTATGACTGTTATGCCCTTTACGATCCAGGCGATTACGTTAAAGGCTATGTTGAAGAAGATTACTACCAAGCCGAACTAACCTTTATCCATTTCTTTGACCGCATTCTTGGTGCCGAACGCTGGTCCGCAGTATTCGATCTAGCTGGATCCTACGTCAACATTCCAGACAAAGACGAAGCCATTCTAAACAGTAGTTATAATGCTACTTTAAACCATCCCTGGGCTCCAAACGTGCAAACTATCGCAGGAATAAACACAACCTTGTACCCCGACTTTTTAGATTTGCTTTATGCTGGGGGCACCGCCTCAGCCTACCCAGAAAACAGTGATTATTACCCTACGAAGGGTGCATGGGGTTATAAAATGCGCTTTACCGGAGAATATAGTAACGTATTTGCGGGTATTAATTTGAAGCCCTCTATTAGTTTTAGTCATGACGTGTATGGCGTCACCCCAAGTCCCATTTCAAATTTTCTCGAAGACCGTAAAGCGTTAGGCTTATCACTTGAAGGCATTTACCAAAACACCTACAGCGTTACTTTTGCCTATACGGATTATTATGGAGCCCAACCCTACAACCAACTCGCTGACCGTGATTACTACTCACTCAGCGCTTCAGCATCATTTTAGGTAGCGGGGGAAACTAGGATATGAACATGACAACCACAATGAAATTAAAACAAATCGTGGGCACCTTGTGTGCCGTGTCTTTAATCAGCCTGCCAGCCTTTGCCAAGGTGGACCAGTCCGAAGCTAACAAATTGGGTGGTAGCGAACTAACCGCCACGGGTGCCGAAGTGGCAGGCAATGCCGATGGTAGTATTCCTAAATACACCGGTGGTCTGACCACCCCACCCAAATGCTACGACGGCGGAACCTTTCTCTGTAATCCATTTCCAGATGAAAAGCCTCTGTTTGTTATTACGGCAAAAAATGCGGAGCAATACAAAGACAAACTCAGTCCAGGGCAAATGGCAATGTTTGCCAAGTATCCAGACAGCTACCGAATACCGGTTTATACCACCCACCGCACCATGCGCGTTCCTGAGCGAATTGCGGAGCTTACCAAGCAAAACGCATTGAGCACCGAGCTTTTGGGTGACTCAGGTCTCAGCGGGCTGAATTTACAGGGTTACCCCTTTCCTATTCCCCAGAATGGCCTGGAAGTTATCTGGAACCATATTGGTCGTTGGCGCGGTGATTCTATCGAGCGGGTCATTGGCCAGGTTACGCCTCAAGCCAATGGCAGCTACAGCATGGTTATGTTCCGTGATCAGGTCACCGTGCGTACTCAATTAACCGACTACACACCCGGTGAAGATGAAAACGTTATGTTCTACTTCAAGCAGCAGGTTACGGCACCCGCTCGCTTGGCCGGTAACGTACTGCTGGTTCACGAAACCATTGACCAGGTAAAAGAACCTCGGCGCGCCTGGATCTACAACGCTGGCCAACGTCGCGTACGACGCGCCCCTCAGGTTGCCTATGATGGCCCTGGTACCGCTTCCGACGGGTTACGGACCTCTGATAACTTCGATATGTTTAACGGCTCACCAGACCGCTATAACTGGACTCTGAAGGGCAAAAAGGAAATGTATATCCCCTATAATTCCTACAAATTGGACGAAAAGGGATTACCTTACGACGATATCGTCAAAGCCGGACATATTAATCAGGATTTAACCCGCTATGAGCTGCACCGTGTGTGGGAAGTGGAAGCAACCTTAAAAGAAGGTACCCGCCATATCTACGCAAAACGAGTCTTTTACCTGGATGAAGACAGCTGGCATGCGGCTGTTATTGATCACTACGACGGTCGCGGCAACATGTGGCGGGTGGCAGAAGCCCATTTGCTGTTCTACTACAATGCCGACATCATGGCTTATGCCATAGAAACGCTCTATGACCTTAACGCTGGTCGCTACCTGGCTCTGGGCTTGGAGAACAATGAGTCTAACGGACCAGACTTTATGACCAACGCCTCAAAAGTGGAATTTCAGCCGGCCGCTTTACGTCGGGAAGGTGTACGTTAACCCATTATTCTAATTGTCCCCTCCTAAGGCGCCTACATTGGCGCCTTTTTTATACAAACCTAAACAGCTCACCCACAGTATGTAACAGCCTACTATGGCACTATTTTGACTAAGTAATTAGGGTAAGTTGTATGGCTCTTGAACTCAGCCTTTAACCGCTTTATTCTGCCTCAGTTGTGTTGGTGATAAGGCCAGGTAAAGCCACTAATACTATTAGGCTAATTTGAGCCTTCGCCTTTTACTAAGAACCAAGTAGATAAAAAATGCCAATAATAAAATATATTCGCCGGAAGCGAAGCACTTTAAGCCAATCTGCTATTTCAGCCTCTGCTCTTGTATTGATGCTGATATCGTTGCTTTTTGCGCCTGTGGTACAAGCCGTAACTCAATCACAGATCAATGACTCCGCACGCGCCATCAATGATATAAAGGTCAAACTGGCCAACACCAAAACTCGACTCAACACTTTACGAGCATCCCTTACGGCTATTGATGCTCAAATTCTGGACCAACGCCGGGAAGTTCGCGGCGAGCGCACCGCAAACCGACGTCAGTATCACGAAGCGTTACGGGAATTTAAGCGCCAGACTTTTGAAATCGACCGGATCGAACGAGATTTAGCGCTCACGGACTCGGACATTGAACTTATAGAGCGGGAAATGGGACGTGACCGTCAGCGCTATGAAAATCTGAACATTATTAAGAAGCGCCTTGAAGAGGGCGAGTTTTCAGAGCGACAACAGGGCTTTAAGCGCAATATAGAGCGCTTAAAGGCGAGCAAGATTCCCTTAAACAACGAAATGGAAGAGGCCCGCGCCAAACTGGAAACATTGAGAGCCCAACTGGATTCTGATAAACAGGAATTGGATGACGAGTCTTTAGATAAAGACCCTCGTGTGGCCACCCTACTGGAAAAAAAGCGTAATTTGGAAAACTCCATCAAAACTTCTCAAAACGCTATTGCAGCATTAGAGAATCGACTGGAGAAAGATAATCTCGCCTTTAACCGACTAATGGCGCAATACAAAAGCGAGCGCGGTGGCAATTTAAATCTGCAAGCGGAATCTTCGCGCAACAATACCCGCAACCTGACTCAACAAAACCTCTCCGATAAAAGCAAAGCAAATTTTGGCTCCTATGTATTTGTGATCTCTGGCAAACAAGAGCCGAATATCGAAAGCATTTTAAAATTGAAAAAGCTGGTTGAAAACTACGATGCAAAATACATCGAAGCCAAATGGAATGGTTTTGACGGAAATACCGAGCAAAACAATAACGAAGCCTTCAAACAGGCCTTTCGCGAATACATTCATCAAATTCCCAAACAGGCCAAAATTATATTAATTGGACATGGATTAGGTGGCGGCACGGCGATAGACGCCGCAACTCAAGTGGCCTATGACGAAAACCGCGAGATTGAATTGTTAGCGGTTTTTGACCCCGTGGGCAAAGCGAATTTAAGAGCCAATATTGTCTACAACACCAATGGCAACTGCTTTAAACCTGACCCCAATAACGTCGCCGCCAATACAGAATACGCGGCCTGTTTGCGGGCGTCAAAAAAACGCTCTATCACCCCTAATATAAAATACTTTTATAACCGCTGGCAAAAGGATGCCATAGGGCCTGACGATAGCCTCCGGCGCATTCTTACACTCAACCCTAAAGGTGACAAAATTTCAGTGCCTACCGCTTCTGGCCGATTTGATACCAACAGCTCCACCGACAGCGATCAGAAAAGAATATTTTTTAATGGCGATTCCAGCGCTCACACTTTGCTGTTAACCAGTGAAGCAAAGAATTTACCTAACCTGTTAGTTGAACATTTGCGATAACCGGAGCGAGACTATGAAACGATCTGTGATCACGCTCAGCGCCATGTCTTTACTGCTTTTAAGCAGCACCAGCATGGCGGCTTCCATTGAAAAAGTACCCAGGGAAAACGGCGCTGTTCATGAGGAATTTAAAAGCATTCTGAAGCGCACCATCAGTCAGTTTCGGTCCGGCGTCGGGCGGATTCAAATTCCTGGAAAATCAAAACAGAATAGGGCGTGCCTGGTAAATTTTTACACCACCGGTGAAACCACTTTCGTAACCCTGGATGTAGAAGACGAGAACTTTTATAACGAGTTCTATGTAGATCACCCCCACGAAAACTTTAAACAGATTCTATTTCAAAACGTGATCAAAAATGACGACAGCGTTGAATTGAAAGTTGTGCAGCGGGATGGCGGCTATTCATTTTCTTCCGATGGAAAATACCTAACGGTAACCAGCACAAAACCCAATGAGAAGTCCGAAAGCTGCAAGTTTACTTTGTCGAAGGCTGAGTTATATGAAGGGGAGACGGAGTAGCTCGCCATGCAATTAAACTTGCTACCGCTTGCGATTATTTCAACTCCTTCACATCACCCACAAAATAGTACGTGCGCCACTCGTCACGAAACAAAGCTGGCGAGGGCATCACTACCATCGAAATGACGGCTGTCTTGTCTGGATGAGAAAAATCCGCACGTTTACCCGGCCCCATGGCGCGTTCACCCACGGTTATACTCCAACTGGAATCCAAACAGGTACGTGCTTTTTCTTGGGCTGCTTTAAAATGAGTTTGCGCTGTCGCTTCATTAGGTTCAATCAGTGAGCATACATAACTGAAGCGACCTTCACCCCAGCCCCATACCTGGCAATCGTTCCCCACCAAGTGAAAGTTAGACCGCCAAACGGTAATGGATTTTGCGTCGGAAGCCCTACCGCGAAAGTTCTGAAAGCCAGAGCTGTGGTCTGCTACTAACTCCTGCAGTTGTTCACAGGTAGCCGCCGTTGAAGGTGCTTTCTGCCAGCTAGTGCACGCAGTTAGCGCAGAAGCCACGCTCAAAAATAGCACAGCTCGGTTAAGCGTTGGGTACATCCTTCCCTGGATAAAGTTCATATCAGGCCTCGTTACAAACTGCGTATTTCAATCTCGGGGAGGGTTCGGGCATAGGCGGTAAAATGCTCGGGATCACCGCGGAAACGATCATTAAAGAACAAGCTGACCGCAAAACCGATAAAGCCTTTTGTCGGAAAATGCGTCACTTTATAACCCGCATTAAGAAACTGCTTGGATTTATCTTCTTTGTTGATGGTGTCCTGCATGGTGAACTTCAAAGGCTCGTCAAAATCCCCCATATAATCCACAAACGCCAGAATATCCATTTTCTGTTTCGAGTTAAACCAGATCCAGTTGTTCTTGCGATCAAATTCAGCGGCCATTATCTCTTTTTCATAGGCGTCAATTTCGCCATCCATGATGCCGTAGACCCCTGGCTTAGCCGCTGTAAGAATTGACGCACCCATATGATTGGAGGCATCCAGTGACATGATCAATTCCGGGTTGATCAGCATCATTCGACGTATCTGCGGCATAATGCCTCGCACGTCATAAATGACCGCTTTCGGATAATGGTGAATTTGCATACTCAGCTGCAAAATAGAAACCCCAAACAGATATAAATCAAAATTAAGCTGTGTGGTGGTACGAATGGGCCCTATTTTTTCGGCGGTGGGTGTTGCCACCATGCTGTCGTTATCCAGCTCTACACCCGTAAATGGCGTAACGATCCCGGTATTCAACCCCAATTTCAGCGCTTCCAGTATCTTGGTATCACCTGCGAAGTTAACGTAATCGAAATCTTCCCATACCAAATGGTTCTTGGTGTTGTAGCGCAGGGAATAGAAATCCGTGTCCACCAGGCCAATCTCTGAGCTGTAACGAACATATTGATCATCCGAGCGTAACCGAGAATTCTTCACCAAATACACGAAACGGGCAAAACCATCCTGGCCACGAGTCAGGATTTCAGCGATCACTTCACCATCATAAGGGGTGTCTCTTTTGCGTCGCTCACCAGAATCCTTGAATAGAAACAATAGCTTGTCGGTTTTATCCATGAGTAACGGGTCACCGGCCAAAGGTACATCCCAGCCTTCAAAATAGACCGCGCCGCCCACATTAAACTGATCAATCTGGAAGGGAACCGGGCGCATTTCTCCATCCACAATGGCAGCCAGAGACAAATCGGCTATGGGCACACCAAGGGCAAACGGTAAGTCTTCCCCTTCTAAGGTAATGACTTTAAAAGCGTCTACCTGAAACAGCGGTGGGTTGATAGTCAGGGCGGAGCCCACACTAGCCCACAGAAAACCTACAAGGATTAGGAGCATTCTTACTGGGATCATTTTAATTACAACCTACGTCAGTTCTTTTTATACTGGTGCCCATTGTACATGGCCCTTCGCTAAATTTAACCCCTATAATTCACCCCGTTACAGAGCCACTACAGTTCACCTGCAAAGTCCCAATCTGATGCTAATCTTATAAATTGATAACTACGTCGTAAAGCTGGCCATAGGTGTCCTTTTAATGTCAAAGATCTGGCTATTCTTGAGCTGTCTTGTTCTCGCCCTGAGCGCCTTCAATAGTCAAGCCGTGAACTTGCATAACGAGCAGTATGAGGTGCCCTTAAAGAACCACATAGATTTCATAGAAGACAGGGATAAAACCCTCACTATAGAGAAGGTTTCATCATGGGATCTAACCTGGCAAAAGAACAAGGGACAGGCTTTTAACAAGGGCTTTAGTGACTCTGCCTGGTGGCTGAAATTCAGCACTCAGAACAGTACCAGCCAGTCGCTCCAACGTATTCTGGAAATAAATTACCCTTTGCTGGACTATCTAGACGTTTATGTTGTGGAAAACAACCAGGTTCTGAACAGTTTCCATATGGGTGACAAATTGCCCTACAGCACCAGACCCATAGATCACCGCATCTTCCTGATACCCCTGGATTGGCAACCAAACCAGCAATACGATGTTTATCTACGAGTCCAATCAAAAAGCGCGATTCAAGTACCCTTGGCTCTATGGGAAGAGCAAGCCTTTTATGCCTCTGACACCACCCAAAGTGTTCTAGAAGGCATTTTCTTTGGCACTATGCTTGCGATTGCAATCTATAATCTGTTGATTTTTTCTGCACTAAAAGACCGCACCTATATTCTATACGTAGGTTACGTAGTATCCATGCCATTATTTCTGGCCTCGGCTACGGGCTACACTTTCCGCTATTTATGGCCCGAAGCAACCCAATGGAACGATCAATCCATCATTGTTTTTCTAGCTACAACCTTAATCTTCGGTATTGGCTTTACCCGCAGCTTTCTTAAAGTGGAGTCTGTCTCTCCACTGCTGGATAAGGCACTGATTGCGATGATCGTAGGCTCAGCATTACTCGGACTCAGTGCGTTTAAACTCAATTATATGTACGTGGTTATCGCTACAATAGTTTGGGCGGTGTTCATCTGTACTTTTTGCCTGGTGGTAGGCATTAAATGCTGGGCGAACAATATAGTTACGGCCAAATACTATTGTCTGGCCTGGTTTGCCATGCTCGCAGGCGGTGTGGTGCTCGCCCTCAGCAAATTAAGTATATTACCGGCAAACCACTTGACAGAGTACTCACCTCACTTTGGAACCACGCTGGAAGTCTTGTTACTTTCCTTTGCTTTGGCCGAGCGTATAAACAGCGAACGTCTATTACGTTATCAAGCTCAACAGGAGGCTTTGATTTCCACCCAGCGAACCAATGAAGATCTGGAGCACCGAGTACAACAAAGAACCAAAGAGCTAGAAAAACTCACAGAGCAATTGAAACGACTAAGCAACACCGATCAACTCACAGGCCTAAATAACCGGCGCTTCTTTGATGAGACACTGGCGGAAGAATGGGAACGTAATGGAGGCTACAATCGATCTCTGGCACTGATATTATTGGACATTGATCACTTCAAGTCTGTCAATGATACCTATGGCCACCCGGCAGGCGATCATTGCTTAAAAGAAGTCGCTCAGCTGGTCAAACAAGGTTTACGTTGGCCATCGGATATTGCGGCCCGCTATGGCGGCGAAGAATTCTGTATTATTCTGCCCGAAACCAATTACGAAGGTGCCTTAACCGTCGCTGAAAGAATTCGCGAATCCATCGAACGTCACACTATAGAAACCAAGGCCGCAGATCTCAATGTTACGGTCAGCTTAGGCATCCATTGTTGTGTACCTTCACCACATTCATCTCCCGAACAGCTGATAAAAAGGGCTGACGATGCCCTTTACGCCGCCAAACAACAAGGCCGAAATCGAGCTATTCTTGCCAACACCCTAAGGCCCACGGGTTAAAGGATCGTGTTACACTAAAGCCTGCAATCATGAACCAAACAGTGCAAAACACTTTCGGGTACCCCCATGCAGGCATTTACCTTCTCTACTACAAAAACAATCATAAATGAGGCTGGTAGTGCGCTTCGCTTACCGGAGCTCTGTGACCAGCTACAACGTTCTAATGCTTTTATAGTTACCGACCCCGGCCTTATTAAAGCGGGTTTAATTGAACCTGTATTGAGCGCCTTTGCTGATGCCAATATTGAGGCAATAGTATTTAGTGAAGTAGAAGCAGACCCTTCAGACACGACGATTCTCAACGCCACGGAGCAAGCCGTTAAAACCAATAGCGATATTATTATTGGCTTTGGCGGCGGCAGCGCCATGGATGTTGCCAAACTGGTGGCTGTCCTGGCCCACCCCGATGCACAACAACCACTCAGCGAATTGTATGGCGTTGGCCAGGTAAAAGGACCGCGTTTACCCTTGATCCAAGTACCAACCACAGCAGGTACCGGTTCAGAAGTGACGCCCATAGCCATTGTTACCACGGGCCAAACCACCAAAGCCGGGGTGGTATCTCCGGTATTACAACCCGACATTGCGGTGCTCGACGCACAGCTCACCGTGGGTTTGCCCGCAGCAACCACCGCCGCCACCGGCATCGACGCTATGGTGCATGCCATTGAAGCCTATACCAGCGTCCATCGTAAAAACCCGCTATCGGATATGTTGGCCAAACAAGCGTTGACCTTATTAGCCGCTAATATCCGTACCGCCGTTAACTTAGGCACAGATTTAGAAGCCCGCCAGAATATGTTACTCGGCGCTTTATTGGCGGGACAAGCATTCGCCAATGCGCCCGTAGCTGCGGTTCACGCCTTGGCCTATCCCTTGGGCGGACATTTTCATATTCCCCATGGCTTGAGCAATTCTTTAGTTTTAGCGGATGTCATGGCCTTTAACGCACCGGCTGCCAGTGGCCTCTATGCCGATCTGGCCCCTTATATCATGGGCTTTCCTCAGCCGGGAGCTGCGGTTCAGGCAGGTTCAGACGAAGCCACCACCGAGCGCTTGATTAGCTATCTGCGAACCCTGATTGCTGAACTGGGTCTACCGACTCGATTACGAGACTGTGAGGTACCTGAATCCTTTTTACCACGGCTGGCAACCGATGCGATGGCGCAACAACGATTGCTGGTAAACAATCCCCGCAGCGTCTCTGAAGCCGACGCCTTAGATATTTATAGGGCAGCTTATTAATGTCTGAAGAGTCACTCAAACCAGAAACCAGCCGCGATTACTACCTGCGTTTTTACCCCATTACCACCCGCTGGATGGATAACGATATCTTTGGTCATGTGAACAACGTAACGTACTACTCGTATTTTGATACGGCGGTGAACCGCTATTTAATCGAAGTAGGGGGTTTGGACATTCATGACGCACCCGTTGTAGGCTATGTTGTGCATTCCAACTGCCATTATCGCGCACCCATTGCCTATCCCGATGCGATCGAAGTGGGCTTGAGGGTAAATAAACTGGGGAACAGTTCCGTCACTTATGGTGTCGCAATATTTAAGGAAGGAGAATCTATTGCCTGTGCACATGGTGATTTTGTCCATGTATTTGTTAACCGCGCGGAAAATCGCGCTGTGGCTATACCTCCTGTCATTCGCTCAGCTCTCGCCCAACTGCTAACGAGTTAATTATGAATAAAAGCTACCCCTACTACCTCGCTAATGAAGCGGTCTTTGCAAACACCGATTTAAAAGTGTACGACAAGTTTACTGGTGAACTGGCTACGGAAGTGGCATTGGCTACGCCAGACATTCTTGATCAAGCCATCGCTGCAGCAGAACAAGCCGCACCAGCCATGGCCGCCATGGCCTGCTATGAGCGACAAGCTGTATTGGAACATTGTGTGGCCCGATTCAGAGAACGCAGTGAAGAACTTAGCTACGCCCTGTGTGTTGAAGCGGGTAAACCGATTAAAGATGCCAAAGGCGAGGTCACCCGCCTGATCGATACCTTTAAAATAGCCGCAGAAGAGACATCACGGCTCTATGGGGAAACCATTCCCCTCGATATCAGCGCCCGTGCCAAAGGATATAGTGGCATGACGAAACGGGTACCCATCGGTCCCTGCGCCTTTATCAGCCCTTTTAATTTTCCTTTGAACCTGGCGGCTCATAAAGTGGCACCGGCAATTGCGGTCGGTTGCCCATTCGTATTAAAACCCGCCAGCATGACACCCATCGGCGCATTATTAATTGGTGAAATCCTGGCTGAGACTGATTTACCGAAAGGGGCTTTTTCCGTGCTGCCTTGTCGTCGCGACAGCGCGGATCTCCTCACTGAAGATCCACGCTTGAAGCTACTCAGTTTTACCGGCTCTCCCGATGTGGGTTGGGAATTGAAAAAACGGGCCGGCAAAAAGCCCGTCGTGCTTGAACTGGGTGGTAATGCTGCCTGTCTGGTGGATAAAGATTGGGATCTGGACGACGCCGTGGCACGCATCATCGTCGGCGCGTTTTACCAATCCGGTCAGAGCTGTATCGGGGTGCAACGGCTTTATGTTGAGTCCTCAATACTGCCGGAATTTCGCAAAAAACTGGTGGCCGCCACGCAAGCCCTAAAAAGTGGTGACCCCAAAAATCCTGAAACCTTTATCGGCCCCATGATTAGTGAGGGTGAAGCGAAGCGCCTAAAAGGTTGGATTGATGAGGCAATCTCTGCCGGTGCCACACTATTATGTGGTGGCCAACGGGAAGGAGCCATTCTGCAGGCTACCTTGTTGGAAAACGTCGACCCCGGCCTTAAAGTAAGTGCCGAAGAAGCCTTTGGCCCGGTTGCCGTCATTGAACCCTTTGATGACTATGACGCCGCGCTGCGAGCTATGAACAATAGTCGCTACGGTCTCCAAGCCGGAATATTCACCCGCGATCTGTATCGCGCCCAACAAGCCTGGGACACCCTTGAAGTGGGTGGCGTGGTCATTGGTGACGTGCCCTCCTGGCGGGTAGATCACATGCCCTATGGCGGCGTGAAGGACAGTGGTTTAGGCCGCGAAGGTATTCGCTGGGCGATGGAAGACATGACCGAGTTACGCCTGATGGTGATCCGTAACCCCAATCCGTAAACCCGCTTATAAAAATTGCCAAGGTTTCGTAGTTCCTACAACCACGAGACCTTGGATAGCCCCAACAACACCTAAAAATACGTTATTTTTCAAAGATTTATAATCTTTTTACAAAGCTGGCAACAGACTTGCTCTAAACAACCTGACAGAATTAAACATTCATCCGTTGGGTTACTTCTATGAATAGTCTGCAGGCTCAAGTAAATCGTCGACCTTCTGTGCTTCTAGTGGATGATGATCCAGAAAATCTGGAAGTGCTCATCCAGCTCCTTAGTTATGAGTCACTGGACATTGCAGTGGCCCATTCTGGACAGACGGCACTGGCCAAAATTAATGAACTCAAACCAGACTTGATTCTGTTGGATGTGGACATGCCCGGCATGTCAGGTTACGAGGTGTGCAAACAGGTTAAATCCCAACCGGAAACTCGGGACATCGCCATCATCTTTCTCACCGGGGTTGACGACTTTGCCCATGAAGAAAAAGGGCTTTCCTTGGGTGCTGTGGACTACATTACCAAACCTTTCCTGTTACCCATTTTAAAGGCCAGAGTCCGCAACCAAGTGGAACTACAGAAAAAAACCCGTTTACTTGAATCCATGGTGCGCTTGGATGGCCTCACCAGTATTCCCAATCGCCGCTACTTTGATACCCAGATGGAGCGGGAATGGAATCGCTGCATTCGCAGTGGCAGGGCCCTATCGCTACTAATGATCGATGTAGACCATTTCAAACAATACAATGACCATTATGGCCACACCTGCGGTGATGAATGCCTGAAACGAATTGCCGAAGCGCTGGACAGCGCCTTACGACGTTCTGGCGATTTACTCGCCCGGTACGGTGGTGAAGAGTTTGTCGTGCTACTGCCAGAAACAGAAGAATCTGATGCCTTGGTGGTAGCGGAACACCTGCGTAAAAATGTGCTTGATTTAAAGTTACCTCACGCCAAATCACCCGTCTCGAAACAGGTAACCGTCAGTATCGGCTGCAGTTCCCGAATTCCTGAAGTGGGTCAGTCCTCGCAGGCTTTGATTACCGCCGCCGACAACCATCTGTACCAAGCCAAAGCCATGGGACGCAATACCATCATCATGGGTAGCTGGGAGTTAATGGATTGAAACTTCTACAGCAAAAAGTCATCTAAACACTTACATTTCCGTGAAACATCAGGAGAAGATTAATGACCAGGATAAACATCGGAATTAACGAAGACAATCGAATCGCCATCGCTGACACCCTCAAAAAACTGTTGGCTGACAGCTACACACTCTATCTCCAAACGCACAATTTTCATTGGAACGTCACCGGTCCCCACTTCCGCGAACTGCACTTAATGTTCGAAGAGCATTACACAGAACTAGCCGTTGCGGTGGATGATATTGCAGAACGGATTCGTACCCTGGGTGTGGTTGCACCGGGCACATATAAAGAATTTTCTCGTTTGTCCTCCATCAAAGAAGTGGATGGCGTGCCGGAAAGCGCAGAAATGGTGGACTTGCTGACGCAAGGCCACGAGCAGGTGATTAGAACTTGTCGCGACGTGTTGAAAATGGCGCAGGAAGTAAGCGATGAATCCACCGCAGCATTAGCCTCTGACCGCATGCGAATTCATGAAAAAACCGCCTGGATGCTGCGGGCGATGAACCAATAACCCGATACTTGGCTTTTATTGTGAAAGGGGACCAGCGATGGTTCGTTGTTCCCCTACAGCCAAGGGCGACATCGCTTTAAACTGCATTGATTCCCAATCAAACCATTGCCATAGCTTTGTTTCCAAGGGCTCGTTGTCCACAAAGGTCACCTGTATTTGAATGGGTTGGTTATTGGTGACGGCCGTTATCTCGATATGCATGCCAGCGGCATCAATAATCTGCCTCGGCTTCCACTGCTGTTCAGGGCTGGTAAATAATCCCTCTGACACTCGATACTTAAAGCGTGGATTAAGCACCGCTTCCTCATTTTCACCCAGAGGAATCATGGCAGCACTTTGATTGAGCACCAAGCCTTGAGGAATATCGATCAACAATTGGTTTTCACTCACGCGTTTTATGGTGAAAGTGGATAAACCGGGCGTTAGTGTTTGCAAACGTTTAGGAAGCACGCCGTAGCGATAGCTCCACTCATAAGGCACATAATACAGCTGTGATACTGAACCGAAGTTTAAAATCAACAAGC
Organism: uncultured Ketobacter sp.; assembly: GCA_963922875.1. Lineage (GTDB taxonomy): Bacteria > Pseudomonadota > Gammaproteobacteria > Pseudomonadales > Ketobacteraceae > Ketobacter. The sequence continues at coordinate 427,804 of CAWUJH010000001.1, forward strand.
TACGGTTCGCATTTTCCTGCAATGCCTGTTCGCTGTTTTTATACAGGCCTGTATCCACAAATTGAATCGGCAATAAATGCCAAGCATGAGCCAAAGCCGCCCCGGCAGGAACTACTCCCCAAAATGTCACTAATCCATAAGCCGCCACTTTCTTCCATACCTGCGCGCTATGACGGATTAGGCTCAACAACCAAACCGCCACCACATAGAAAAAGCCCAACGCCACAAAGGTTGAACTGCGAAAACTTGGATTGAAAGAAGACACATAGGGCACCACCGCCATTATGCTACCCAGCAGCATAAACCGGACTGTGGCAGATTGACGCCAAAGCGGTCGGACTAACCACAGACAAGCCAGCGTAATAACCCAGCACAAAGCCACTAATAACCAACGGGAATCGGGATTAAAGGGCGACATTAAGCCATCGATACCCGTGATCAGCGATACACAAATCAACGGGTAGGCCGTAATCAATTGGGTGATAAAACCGGAAAGGTTCTGCCCCGGATCAATATACAGACCAATCCCGGACGCACCATAACCCATATGGTTATAATAGACCCGCCATAACACCATGAGCACAAACGCCGGCAGCACCGCTACGCAACCACGGAACCAGCCTTGTTTATCACGGGTTAATCCATAGGCGCCAAAATAACCCAACAGCGCAATACTGGCTTCGGCCGCTAACAAGGCCAAGCCAAAAAACAGCAGCGACAATCCACAGCAGAGCAGGGAACCGGTTTCACGCCAGCGGGTATAAAAAACCAAACTGGTAATACCCAGTGCTAGCCCTAAATACGCATTACGCGCCGCCACCCAATTCCAATTACCGGACATACTCAAATCAAAGACGAGGAGGGCGGTAGCTAATACTATCACCCCCGTATCAGCCGTTAAACGCCGATACCATAGCAAGGCCGCTCCCGCGAAAAACATGAAATACAACAGGCTCTGACCATGAATAACCCAGGGATTGGTATTAAAAATCTCATAATCCAGCCAATGGGTCAGCGCAGCCAAGGGGCGAAATGGGTGCATTTTGCCTTGTTCTATGGACCACCAGGGCAGATTGCCAAAATCCCGCTGCGGCGCAATTGTGCCGTATTCACTGTTAAAAAAATGAAACGCATCGGCCCAACGCGTTAGAAGCGGTTTATCCTTAGCTGTGGCGAAGCCCAGACTCGCCAGCTGGTCATTGCCCACCAACATGGCATGTTGCAGAAAATCATCGGTTTTTAATTCTACCGAGGCGGAAGGTACATGGGACAACAAAACGAACACCAGCAACAATGCCGCCCAACGAGCCAGCGGCATTGTAGTGGAAGATTTAGAATGGGAAGTTAAAGCAGTGCTCAAAAAGAACCTTACGCGATGGCTAAGTAACTACCTGCCACGGCGATCACCGCCCCTAAGCTTTGGCCCAACGTGCTCCAGTTCAAGCGATTAAGTATTCTGGCTGCAACCACTCCCGCGCCCATCAATAAAGCGCTGGCGGAAACAAACCCTAGACTATAACTCGCAAACGCCATGCCCAATGGCATTTCGGTACCATGAGCAAATCCATGAAACAGCGCAAAACTACCAGCAACCACAGCGCTAATGGCCAGAGGCATACGCACCGCTGCGGCCACCAAAAATCCGGCCACGATAACCGACGCGAGAATGCCTTGCTCAACAAAGGGTAGGGCTACGCCGCCCATGGCCACAGCGCCACCCACCATCATGGCCACTAAAAAAGCCGCTGGAATTAGCCATTGGCTGCGGCCACCAGCTTGGCCAGCCCATAAACCCACGGCGAGCATTGCCATCAAATGATCTAGCCCACCCAACGGGTGGCTGATACCCGCTACCAAACCAGACGTCGCACCAACGCCGGTGTGAGCCATAGCCGCCGTAGGCAACACCGCCAATGCGCTTACAGCGCCCCAAGTCTTTAACTGTGAATGTGTGTTCATCGAGTCAACTCCAATGGTAAATAATCTTAAGCAAACAATTAGCCCGAGCTAAACCCCGAACTATGCGCTCGCTAAATCTCGATGTCCACCTTCGTCAAAAACTTCACTGCAATTATCATAAAATCAGCCGTCTATTTGAAAAACAAATTGACGGCTTTGGGAAAAAGATGCATGAACATTGCAGATTCCCTTTCCCTGCGACAACCGATCCAGGCACTCCACGGCCAACCCTGGCAACATCGCATTGTTAAGCCACTGTTCGATACTTCGGGCACCGGTATCTCTATCCAACCCCCGCGCTACCGCCGTATCCAGTAATGATTCATCGTAATGAAACTGTGCGCCGTAATGCCCCTTCACCCGTTTTGCCACCCGTTCCAAACCCAAGCGCGCAATATGCAGCAAGGATTCTTGGCCTAAGGGTTTAAAGGCCACAACCTGAGTGCGACCAAGAAATGCCGGCTTGAAATGATCGAGCAATACCGGGCGCAAATACTCCATTAAATCCCCTTCCTGCGCCGAATCACCCTGCGCCTCACAGTAGGCCTGAATTGCGCTGTCTCCCGCATTGGAGGTCATCACTATCAAGGTATTTTTAAAATCTATATCCCGACCTTCCCCATCTTTGATGGACCCTTTGTCGAACAGATTATAAAAAATGTCCTGTACTTCCGGATGGGCTTTTTCCATTTCATCCAACAAAATGATGGAATAGGGTTTACGTCGAGCGGCTTCCGTTAGCACGCCACCCTCGCCATAACCCACATAGCCTGGCGGCGATCCCAATAACATCGACACCTTATGGGCTTCTTTAAATTCCGACATATTGATGGTGGTAATACACTGTTCCCCACCATAGAGCGTGTCTGCCAATGCCAAGGCCGTTTCGGTTTTACCTACGCCAGAAGGTCCCACAAACAAAAACACACCCAAAGGTCGGCGCGGATCCGTCAAACCGGCGCGGGCGCTTTGCACCGTTTTCGCCACTGCGGCCAAGGCCGTGGGTTGTCCAATAACCCGCTCTTGCAACTGTTTCTCTAAGTTCAGGATTGATTGAATTTCGTTATTCACCATTTTACCCAAGGGAATTCCCGTCCAATTGGCCACCACTTCAGCGACGGCGGATTCATCCACAGCAACCTGCAGCAACGGCCCTTCGCCTTGCAGGCTTTCCAGCTGCAATTGCAAAGCTTGTAAATGGGCTAACCGGGAAGCGGATTCATCACCGCCAATGCCTGCTTCCAGTTGCGCTTGTCGCTGCAAAATGTCGCTCACCAAGGTCTGCTCCTGCTGCCACTGCTGTTCCAGCTCAATTAAGCCGTGCTCCAAACCACTCATCTGCTGCTCCAAAGTACCCAGGGCTTCGCCATGGGCGTTATTGAGAAAATGCTCCCGCTGCAATGTCTCAAAGTTGGCTCGATCCGTCGCCAGCTGACGTCGATAATCCTCGATGGCCGCAGGGGTACTGCTTTGACTGAGAGCGACACGGGCACAGGCCGTATCCAACAAACTCACGGCTTTATCCGGTAGCTGTCGCGCGGGAATATAGCGATGCGACAACTTAACGGCCGCTACTATGGCAGAATTCAGAATCCGCACCTGATGATGGTTTTGCAGATGTTTGGCAATACCGCGCAACATGGTAATCGCGAGATCCTCGCTGGGCTCCTCCACCTTAATCACTTGAAAGCGTCGAGTGAGGGCTGGGTCCCGTTCGAAATACTTTTTGTATTCAGCCCAGGTAGTGGCAGCAACCGTGCGCAGCTCGCCGCGAGCCAGAGCCGGTTTCAATAAATTAGCTGCATCACCCTGACCTTCTGCGCCACCGGCTCCAATCAACGTGTGAGCTTCGTCAATAAAAAGAATAATCGGGGTAGGTGCCTGCCTCACTTCTTCGATTACCGCTTTCAAGCGTTTCTCAAATTCCCCTTTAACGCTGGCTCCCGCCTGCAACAAGGCCAGATCCAAAGTGCGAATGGACACCTCCTGCAAAGGCCCAGGGACGTCCCCGGCGGCGATACGCAATGCCAAGCCTTCGACTACAGCGGTTTTACCCACGCCCGCTTCACCCGTTAGAATGGGATTGTTTTGCCGTCGGCGCACCAGAATATCAATGCATTGTCGAATTTCCTGATCCCGTCCCAACACTGGATCAAGCGCACCTTCCTGCGCTTGTTGGGTGAGGTTTACCGTGTACTGATCCAAACAGGGTGTCTTCGACGTAGGAGAATCTCTTGCAGTGGAGCACTCGACCAAACCTGCCGTAGTGGCTAATTCAAGCGGACTCGTTTTGGCCAACTCACGCACCGATTGTGGCACTAAGGGTGAAAGGCTGGGTACCGAGGTAAGCAGCAGGTGACGGGAACTCTCCTGCAGAAGCAAAGCAGTTAAACAGTGTGCTGTGGTTAGCAGGCCTTGGCCAAAATCCACAGACCCCAATAACCAGCCTTGTTGCACCATATTGACCAGTGCTGGCGCCAGCGCCGGTGGCCGTGTACTGCCCCCTTGAAAATGTTCCAGGCTGATCATTAGTTGCTGCTTAAGGGTTTCCTGATCAACTTCAAATCGGGTCAATAACCAGCCTGCATCATGATTGAATTGATCCAGCAGCGCTAACAACCAGTGTTCAATTTCCACGTTATAGTGACTTTGGGCCATACACAGCCCCGCCGCCCGCTCCAGGCTATCCCGCATGGCCGGTGTCATTTTCTCAATCAGCGATTTAAGGTTAATTTCGATCATTGCCGCAGCCGCTTTCCCTTTGTGATTTAATCATCCCGTTGTGATTAAATAGTCCTTTTGTAATTGGCAACACACATGGATACCAATGAATGCGTAACATAGACAACACGCCCTCAAAGGATGGCCTTTATTCCGCTCCCCACTGGCGTGATTTAGTCAGAGAAGTCCGCGCTCTGCCTGAGCTTGGACGCTATTTATTAAACCGTAAAAGCCCATCCGATCTACCTCAAGGCGACCTGCAACCCGTAATGCTGGTGCCAGGTTATGGCGCTTCCGAACGCTACATGGCCCCATTAATGTCCCGTTTAAATGGGGCGGGATTTGCCGCTTACGGTTGGGGGCTGGGTTATAACTTTGGAATGAGCAAGCCGGTGAAACAAGCCATGGGTGAAAGAGTGCTGATGCTGCAGCAAAAACATCATCAAAAGGTGGCATTAGTGGGCTGGAGCCTGGGTGGTGTTTTTGTGCGTGAGCTGGCACGTCACCAGCCTGAGTCCATTAGTCATGTATTTAGCGTCGGCAGCCCCATCAGCCACGACCCCAATGGCAACAATATGGCCAAACTGTTTAACCTGATGAACCCTGGCAAAGAAGTGGACGCCGATATGGAGGCTTTTCGTAAGCGGGAACAGGCTCCACCCGTACCCTGCACTGCCATTTACAGTAAATCCGATGGGATCGTTAATTGGCGCTGTGCCGAGGAACTCCGCGCCGACAACACCGAGAACCTGTTAGTAAAAAGCAGCCACTTTGGTTTACCTTTTAATCCAGATGTTGCGCGTATCATTGCCGAACGATTGGTTCGCTATAAAACCTTGTAAAGAGGCTCATTTGTTAAAAACGGGCGAAAGTTTGACTGAATCAGGCGCGAAAATTTTGCTGTTGTCTCTATTCTACAACGGTACAAGAGAAATAAGATGCATTGGAACAAGGAGTAACACTCATGAAACTAGCACATTTCATTATTATGGCGGGCTTAAGCACCACAGCAGGCCACAACTACGCCTTAGAGTTAACCAGTAAAGATTTAGACCCCAGCAAACCCTTAGGCAATGATCATGTTTTAAATAATTTTGGCTGTAGCGGTAAAAATATATCACCGGAATTACAGTGGTCTAAAGCACCTAAAGGCACCCAAGGTTTTGCCGTTACAGTCTATGACCCTGACGCACCAACGGGCAGTGGCTGGTGGCACTGGGTTGTCTTTAATATTCCTAAAGACGTTAATAAGATACCCACCAATGCCGGGGATATTAAATCAAAGTTAATGCCGGATAGCGCTATCCAAAGCCGCACTGATTTTGGCACCTATGGCTATGGCGGTGCCTGCCCGCCCAAAGGCCATGGAAAACACCGATATCAATTTAAAGTTTTCGCCCTGGATGTGGATAATCTGCCATTGAACAAAGGTTCCAGCGCCGCTTTAGTAGGATATTATCTGCACCAACATACTTTAGAATCAGATATGATTGAAGTCACTTACGGGCAAGATTAATTCTGTATAGAAGAAAATAAACGCTGAACCAAGCCCTGCATAGTGGCACTATTCAGACGCCACTCAAACAGTGAACTGTACGCTGCAGAGTTCATGGTTGACCAGGAGGTTGCAATAGGTGGTGTTGCTAAAAACAACACCACCACTGCGACCGCCATAACCGCAGAGCGACCTAAGTATTGAACTGAAAATAACTTAAGCGCCGTACCAAAAGATCGTTTAATTTTTACATTGAGCAAATCAACACTGTAGCACTCATCTAAAATCAGGTGGATAAGATATCCTGCGGACATAAACAATCCCAGAAGCCAGGCATTCTCTGCTGATACACCCAAGCCCCAATAACAAAGCTGTACCTGAAGCAGGCCAAATAAGACAGCGGCTAATATGGAGTGAAACACGCCCCGATGTCGGGAAAACTTTTGGAAGCTGTACATCAGAGGAAACCGCACAACCCCGTAGATGAACCCCAAAGCTAGCCAAAGTTCAATAATTGATAATTGCGCCGATAACCAAAACATCGACAGCGCCATCAGAACAAAGGCAATAACATTAAAAAATAAACCTAAAACAAAAGAGTTATCCGAATCAATATCCGGCATTAAACTGCCCATCACACCCGTAGCCCAGAGCCCTAAGCTAAGGGATAATCCGCACAACCCGGTAGCGTAGCAAATGGTTGCCCCCATTCCAGTAACGATGGTTCCCACCAAAAAATGCGTATTAAAGTTCGCCATACTTTATATCACTCACTGCAATTACCAAATCAGCGCAGTGTACTCTTAGCATAGTTAAAGCTCTACGTTTACATTTCTTTAGAATAACTCACCGCACTAAACCCGCCGGTTTAAAGCTTGGAACGGTAAGATCCGATGCAACTCTTAAAGACACACATCCAGCTGGCACCGATAGTTTCTCCTATATAAAAATTATTGCATTTAAGACAATAGGTCGTTCTATTTGAATTTTAAATGACAAAGCTAAAAGCTATTGCAATTAGGCTTTCGCTCTAGTAATTTACTTCAGCACAAGGCGTACGATGGTATTTATTATTGGCGTCACTATGAAGGTTACTAATATATTACTCACAAAAAGGGCAACACCTGTAACCCGGTTACATATTTAGGATCTGTTATAAAACTGAAACGTTAAAGTTCAGTAATTATACAAAAGGAAGTGTTATGAATTACATCGCTATAGTGGCCGTAATAGGCACTTTAATGTTAGGAAGTTATTGGAATTATTCTCAATACAATTCAACTCAGACTGCTTTGAAAAAAATCGCAGACGCTCAGGAATCTATAAGTAAAGATCTTGCAGCGGTGAATGAAACAATAGAGCAACTCACTTATCAACCTTATGAAAACGGCCAGTTAACCAAGGTTTCACGACCCGACAATATCGAGTCTGTCGTTGAAGAAACAATCAGAAGAGAATTCTCAAAACTATCAAACAGCAATGTTGCTTTGAATCAGGAAGCCGATACGCAACCAACAAGCGAGTCCATAGCCGCGTTTGAAGAAGCCCTTTCAATTGCAAATACTGCGATTCAAGCAAGACGATGGACTGAAGCAGTGGCCATGGAAATCAGCCAAAAATCAGTACTTCTTACTCAGGATCAAAGGCAGGAAATCATAAAAGTGTGGACGCAGGCAATCGAAGAAGAATATTTATCAGTAGATGCTGCGCTATATCCACCAATTTAGTCTTAACCCAAGTTTTATTATTTAGAGATAAATTCAAAACACGTATTCAAGAATTGCTAACGGTATGAAGTACCTCGCAATCACTGGACAGCTATGTCTTGTGCAAATCCACAATCAACTACTCTACATTATCTGAGGAAAAACAATGAAAAAATGTAATTTTTTAATCGGCGCCGCAATATCAGTATTCGCTTTTATTGGAACTGCGAACGCAGCTACCATTCCCGTAACTGTCTCGAGTAATACAGCTAAAGGAACGTTCAACGTTGGCTTTACTTCTGGAGCAGGTTCAATAGGTGCCGAATTTTCTTCAAGCAGCAAGACGATTTTATTTAAGGCGACAAATCCATCGGGCAACACTTTGGCATGCTTTGTGAATCCTACCGATACAAATTACCAAGAGGCAAAAGATATCTTTTACAGTTTAAAATTAGGCTCTTATTTAGTTTTTACAAGAAACAGTACCGGAAGATGCGGCGTTATTGTATTGAGAAACTACTCTAATTATTTGTGATACATCGCGTGTTACCGGGGTTACCCGGTAACATTTTCTGCTGCTTTGAGGCTAACGATACGTAGACCGTTGCTATAATGACTACGGGGTCAGGGTGTCCTGGAAACAGGTCTATGTGCACATCTTCCAAATGCCAATTAAAACTGCAAAGTGCTCCTCAATATCATTAGCACACTTCAGCAAATCATTATCAGACGGAATAAAAAATAGCGCTCCCATATAACTCTGATAGCGCAATTGGTGTAATAGCCGCGGGACGACCCAAGTACTGATTGACACAGTGAACTACTGGCGACTTGCCTTTAACTGTGAGGGCGTCAGTCCAAATCGACGTTTGAATTTTTCCGCAAACCGCGATTGCGATTGATAGCCTACCCTTGCCGCCACATCGGCGATATTCATTTGAGTTTCTTGCAACAATCCAAGAGCAGACACTAAACGTACTTCCGCTAGAATATCACGAAAACTGGCGTCCTCCTGCTGCAGATGTCGACGCAATACGGATTCACTAGTACCCAGGCGCTGGCAAAGGGATTCAATGCGCCAGTCGAAGGCTGTGTCGGTAGCAACTATAGCGGCTACTCTCTGGCGCCATAAGGGTTGTCGAGCCTGTAAAAGCTGGCCCAGCAATTGGTATTGCGCGCAAATAGCTAACAATTCCTGTTGCCGTAAATCGTTGACTACCAAATCCATGGTTTGTTGCTTCATGCACCAGGTTAAGCGCTGAGACAACGCCACCAGCAAAGCTTCTGGGGCTGCGTGAATGATGGTTTGAGAGGGCGTGTCCCAATTAATAGATTGTCCATAACTCTGTAGAAAACGGCTCACCGTTTCAGGAAAAAAACTCAGGCATAATGCAAAATATCGGGTTGTTGCTGGAGCGGGTAAATTTTCAAACTCAATTTCAGTATTGGCAGGCAGTAGTAGAATATTGCCAGCGGTCGCAGAAAACACCTGTGTCGTTGAATGAAGTCGCTTCTCACCTTCTACCACTAAAATTAGCGAAGGGTGATGGATAGGAACCCGGTGAATATGCTGGGGGTGACAACAATGAAAAACGCCCATTTGCCCCAAGGGCTTAAGATTATCTGAAGCCAGATGATGGCTTAGCTGTTCACGGATATGGGCGAGCACATTCTGCTCCGTGTGCGAATAACTGTTACTCAGGTTTAGACTCCCCGATGTATGATTTATAAATCTTCCCAACCTATGAGTAACCTTTGGGGAAACTCCATTCCTGTAATGCTAACAAAGAAAGTCAAAAAAAAGAAATTACTTGATTGATCTTACTACGGTTGAAATCAGGATATTTCTTCAGCTGAATTTTGATTGCGATAGACACCCGGACTCATACCCAAGCGCCGTTGGCTGAAGCGGTAGAAACTTCGAATATCATTGAAACCCAGTAAAGATGGAATTTCTTGCAGACTAAGTGCCGAATTCGACAGGTGATGATCGGCTAATACGTAGCGCACATCATCGAGTATTTCATTGAATGAAGTTCCTTCAGATTTTAACTTTCTTTGTAAGGTGCGGTCGGATATGCACATCCGCTCAGCAAGCTCTTTACGTCTGGGCTCTCCTTGCTTAATATTTTGAAATAATTCCACGAAAACTTTGGCTCGCATGGATGTTTTTTCCAGGCGAGCTACCTGTGTTTCTAAATATTGTTTTTGAACAGCGTACATTTCTGCACTGGCGGTAGGTATGGGTAAGTTCAAATCCGATGCACTAATAAGAATTTGAGTTTGCGGCTGATTAAAACGAGGTGCAACATTAAAAATGTCCTGGTAAGTATCCTTAGCATCCTGCGCATCGAACGCCCAATCAAGTTGCAATGGGTAAATATCCCTGCGCGTCAACCAGGAGAAAAGGCGCAGAATCATTAAGCATCCAAATCCCAGCCGAGTACGATAGGTGGTATTACTATACAGCACATCCACGCATAACCAGACGCCAGCAGGATCACTTTTAATTCCCAGCTTAACACCACTGGAAACAACCGCAAAATACCGGGTCATGAGTTCGACGGCATCCTTCAACGTCGCGCAGGCCGACATCCCGTAGCCTATTTGATAGAAACCCAATAACCGATCACATAATTGAACATTAAGCCCCAAGTATGGGTTGTTTGAAAGCTCAACGGCGCTGTCCCATAATTTACCAAGCACCTGGATCGGAAAATAACGGTCTGCTTGATTGAACGTCAACTCGCCTAATTCGGCGTGCTCCAGTAGCTGTTCAGTATTGACGCCTTCGTGCGCAAACATTTCACACAGCGTTTTTAACCAAGCTGAAGATACGATTACATTATCACTAGCCATGGACTCCCCCCAAAATCGTACGGTCTATAGCGTATTGGCTATGTACTGTCCATTATATGTCTTTTATTGTCAGATTCATTTCTACTCTAAACATATATTATCCATATCCTGCTGTTATTGGTTGAGTTCGTTTACAGCCATTTGACCAGCAGATTTACTAATGGGGTAAGTTAAGGGGATATGCGTGAAAACTTTTAATAAAGTGTTGGTTTTATTGACAAATACGGCGATGGCCGTGTCATTGTCTGGCTGTGGTGATCCGGATGGGGTGTATCATCAGACGATTGAATATTTCGGTGCCCGTACAGAAAACCCGGATCCAACGCCTCCAAGCAGTGAAATTCAAGCTATCCATAACGCGGCACCTTTCATCATCGATCTACATAACGATACGCTCTTGCACCCCGATGACAACGGTGAAGACCTGTATCGTTTACTGGTGAATGAAGAGCGAGAAGGGCATACCGATGTCAATCGCCTGCTCGAAGGTAACATGGCCTTACAAGTTTTTGCGGCCAACAGTAAAGGTTCGCTAGATGTTATTGGCGACGCACTTCCCTGGGTTACGGGTTACTACGACGATGCTGAAGGTGTTTATGGTGAACCGGGTGCTCAATTGTCACGCTATAATTTCGTTCGGGATCCCAATGTAGCCGCCTATGATGATGAGAAAGATCCTTACGAAAGCCAATATCAGCCCATTGGCATGAAGCGAGATCTGGCCACTTATATCTATCGGTTAGCTGGAATGCCCTGTAGCACCTGGTATGAGGATGGCAACTGGTCATTAGATTGGGGTGTTACTCCAAGCTGCGACTCATTTGATCCAAACCGTATGTATGTCGAGCGTCTGCTTGAGACGGCGCGCAAGCTCAAACGAGCGGAAGACCGCGATCCAAGGCTTACGATTATTCGATCTAATGCAGACCTCATTAATCTTGAGCAACGCCGTCAGGCCGGTGAAAACATTTTAGGGGCTATGCTTTCAACTGAGGGGGTATATTTTCGCAGTGATGATTCCACGTCAGAAGGCCAACAGCTAATGATAAGTATCTATAACGAATTATATGAGGCTGGGTACCGAATGTTTGCCCTCACTCATTTTATCGATAATGACTATGGTGGCTCATCGACGGGAATGGCGCGCGCAGAAGGAGCAGCGGGAAGAGAACTGAAACCTGAGGGTCACCGGTTTGCGCAATTGGTTATCGACAACCGTACTATATTAGATTTGGCTCATGCATCAAAATCGACCTTTGCGGCATTGGTCGAGGAAGCGAGAAACGCGCAACCTCCGGTGCCAGTGATTTATTCTCACGGTGGGCTTTCAGATATTCCGGGAACTGATGAAACTTGTGCAAATTCCAGAAATATTGACGACCTGCAAATTTTAGATGTCGCTTCCACAGGAGGTGTTGTCGGCGTGGGATTTTCCAATGCGTTTGTCTGTGATACAAAGCCAATAGCATGGGCCACTGCAATTCGGCATGCGGTGGATATCATTGATAACGCAGCATTACGTTTACACGACGACCCCTATGACCCAAACCGAATTCACGCCAGTGAAACTGAACGCCTACATGGGATTGACCATGTTGCACTAGGGACTGACTATGATGGTGGCATTGATGCGTACACGGATGTCGACGACCTGAACCAATATACTGAAGCCTTGGTCTGTGAGAAGAAATGGTATCGACCGAATTGTTTGGACAATCCATTCACTCCAGAAGAAGCCTATAAAATATTGGGCGGCAATTCCTTAAGAGTTATGAAATCGATACTAAATTAATTATTCACTGCGAACGGCGAAATACCTCGACTTAAGGGTCGAGGTATTTGACAGGAGAAGCATCTTGAAAAATTTGAAGTATGCGCTGACCGCCACTGGTTTGGCGGCAATGGCGTCCATCTCAGCAACACCAATACAGGCCGCCACAACCTGTGATGCATCCTGCATTTGGCAAGCGCTAGAATGGTCATTTTACTATGTCGTGCCTTCCACGGACAATGAAGCCAACATTCAGGGTATGCCATCACACAAACAGTTAGTACCCCTATCACTACGCAATCCAGAAACAGAAAAGCGAGTTCTTCTGCTGGGCGATCTCAAGGCAATGAATTCTGATACACCACCTTGGGTCCACCCCGATATACGAGCACTCATGGCAAGCGCCGACTTAGTGCTACTTAATATTGAAGCGCCGGTCACTCTACCCGATCCTGCCAATAACAGCACCAATGGCTTGGATCTAAATCTCAACCAATCATTCAATTTTCAAGCGTCGGAAGCATTCCTGCGCTCCACCTACGCGCAATACTGTATCGATCCTAATAAACTAATTACTACGGTTGCTAACAATCACGCCGGTGATAGGGAACAAGCAGGATGGGACCAAACCTTAGCGTCACTAACCACCATGGTTGGCAAACCAGCCGCTATTGTCGGTAATCAGGTCAATGGATATGCCAAAGTGGAAACTATTGATTTAGATAATTTAAGGTTCGGGATTGTAGGCTGGACTCAAGTTGAGAATACAAACCTTGAGAACGCTTGGACACGGCTTGAAGACGTGCAATCCACGACATTTGGTATTAAAAACCTGAAAAGTTCATTAGGAATAGATACCCTAATTGGCGCTGTTCATTGGGAAAGGGAATTTCACCATTTCCCAGAAGCGGCAACGCAGCAAACAGCTAGCAACCTGATTAATAATTTCGGTTTTGATATCATAGCTGGTCACCACCCCCACGTGCTACAACCGTTAGAGCAGATCGATGACGGTTTTGTATTTTACAGCCTGGGTAGCATATCGGCGAACTACTCGAATTTTTATGGTCAACTATTTGGTATTACCGAAGTTGTTCTTAGTGAAACCGGTGCGTTGGTTGAGTACCAGGTTCATCCTTATGTTCAGCGCAATAACGATAACGTCCTACCCGGTACAATCCAATGCCCTGACGGACGTACGGTTACCGATCTATCCAGAGAAACGAAGTGGGAGATCGTGCCTATCTCAGAGATCAATAATTTTTGGGGTACCAGAACCAGTTTGCAGGAGCGCTTTGATTTGGTATTCCCACCAGAAACCAACTAGGGCTTATCGCACTGATCTGATTTAAGCCATGGCGGTACAGCTACGTCGCGTATCACCATGGCATTATGACTGGGCCTCAAGCCCCCTACAAACACGGATCGTTGATTTTGTTGCCGGCGGCTACTTGTGGTATTTCGCCCGCTGCCAGGTGCTCCAGGAAGCATCCATATTGATGCTTGGGTGCTTCCAGATCGAAGACAATGTGGTGCCCGTTACCGTTTGCGCGTTCTGGATTATTGTAACGCACCACCACCGCAGTTCGGGGGCCAAATGCGGTATCAATGTTAGCCGTCACCGGATAAGGCAGCTGACGTGCGCCACTAATTTCCATATGGGGGAACAAGGTTTTGTCATAGCCTTTACCGCGATCATTCCCCGCCAAATCAAGACCCAAAGACATTAAATAGGGCCATTGAGCGGGCTCTAAGGCACCTTTGTCCTTGGTTCCAGAAAAAGCCAACAAATGAGGGGGGAGTTTGGTTTGGCTCTCCATGACCTTTGCCTGATAAGCAACGGGGTCAGCACCACCCAACAGCCACTCAAGGAGCATCAAGTAGGGGTTCGCATCATCAAACTTCTCTCCCGGTACCAAGTTGGCAGCGGCAAAAGCCGTGGCCAGCTCGGCATTGCTGGGATCACCCAATAACCGAATCCAAGTACCGGCCACACCCGTTAGGATGGCACCCTGGAACGGATGAGGGTCATTGGAAATCTGCAGACTGGAAACCCAATTACCCAGGGATTGCCCCATGCTAACCTGCATATCGGGATTGAACTTAAAGGCATTGTTGCCTGGGCCTGGATCAGCATCTGGGCAAAGGTCAGTATTCAGTTGCAGTTGGTTGGCCACTTGACGGAAATAGATGCGTTCCCAAGCCATTTGGAAGTAATTGTTCTGCATTACAATGCCTTGCAACACGTCATAGGGGAACAACCCAAAGCCTTGAACAGGGTCTAAATGGTCCTGACCCAGATGACCGCCGAACGCAGCACCTCCCCAGCCTCGTGCTGCGGCAATGCGGGCAGGTCCATTCCCACCATCATCGTTCTCATAGTCCGCCACACCGCCACGGTCAAACAGTTGATCTGCCTTTCCACCGGCACCATGATGGAAATACAACATAGGAAACCCCTCTGCAGGCATGGGCGTGTGCTTGGGGATAGTGACAAGAAAACGACCTTTTCGAAATTTCTGAACTTTCGGATTGCCACTGTTATCCCACTCTATACCACCACCCGTCACCAGATAGGGAGCAATGCCTACCTGAAACATTGGGGTTCCAATATTGCCTTGGATAACGCAATAGTCGTCAAAATTCTTGATACGCTTTAAATTCGCCGGTGTTTTTAGCGGCATATTACTAACGAACTGGGCACCTTTCTCAATGCGTGCGGCCGGGTTTCCGGTAGTGAAAACCGTTGCTCCTACAATGCTGCTAACCGCAATATTGTGTTGTGCAATGTAGTTACGTAATGGCCCATAAACATCAAAAGCCCGCTGTGGAATATCACCACGGTTACTGGTACTGCCATTGAGCACATAACTTAGCTCCTCGTTTTGCACCAACTCATACCCTGAGGGCGTTGGAGTGGATTTCTTAACGATTGCCGCATACGTGGTATTTGGCCGAAGACTAATGCCCAAGGTAGGAAAAATCTGCAATAAGTTGTTGGGGCGATAAGAATCAAAAACCACCGTTCGACTGACGTTTAAAGGAAAACGTCGACCATATTCCGGAGAGTTTGGGTCCACATCCACAACCTGGATGGGAGCTTCTGGCTTGGTGTAATCAAGATCCCAGGAAGGCAGACTGGCAACCTCAATTGGACCAGTAAACGCTAAATAAATAGGCGTAACTGTATGATAACCTCCACGTGCCTGGAGCCTCATAATTTGTTTGGTGTAAAGCGCTGTTAGGGGATGGATATAGCGTCGAGGAAAATCGCTGAGATCAACGCTGCCGTCATCCTTCAAGCGCAGGTCAGTGGGAAAACCATTGTGGTAAAAAGAGCCATCAGTGGAGGAAACCAATGTCGGGCTAGTGTAGTCGCTGCCCTTGCCATCAAAATCCACTTTCATCTCGATGGGCGAAGATTCACCACCACAACTTACTAGCGTCCAGGCTAGACACAAGCTGAATACGGTACGTTTAATGGTTTTTGGATCCGGTAGTGGAACTGTTGTTTTTATTGTTTTATTCATAAGTAATATCAAGCGCTTAAAGTATCTCTCACTATTGTCAGCCGCTATGATAACGCTTAAAAGTGTTGCGCTAAGTTCAGTTATTGTTAAGACATGTGATTTATAACGTAATAGATCTTGATTTTTTTGAAAGACATACAACGCCCTTCATTCTCCTAGTTATATGTGGTAGCACTCAAGAGGGTTAGATCCCGCTACCCAGCTGGCAATTTTAACCCCCCCCCCGCGCTTACTGCGCAAACAATGAATTGATTGATATAACAACGCTTTACCAATCCTCTGTGGTGCTCGTTATGTATAAGCCCCTACGAAGTCAGTGTCATTGCCAACAAACTATTGGTGAAATATTTCAAGATGCTAACTAACCTTAAAATTAGCAATCTGGAAACACTGGTAACTCAAGGAAGCTATTTGGATGGAGCCAACGCAATCTATTTTAGGCAATTATTCTATTGTTATTTTCATATCCGTTAATATAGCGCTGTGTTTTTTTCTTGTTGCAGAAACCTTGTTTGCTGTACGTATACTAAACAATGTATCCAGCATAATGGACAAGTATATAAAACATGGAAAAAAGGCGATTATTATTTCGACCTTGGTATTCCTAACTGGAAATGCCGTGCTAATAGCCTGGTCGCTAAACACCATCAAAGACCATACTCAAAAAGATCTCGAAAGCACCCTATTATCCAGTGTATTTACCAATGAAAGAATTCTAAAGCTGTGGATTTCAGAGAAAAAGAACACGCTTGAATTTCATGCCAGTGACAAAACTGTGATTCAATTAACCAGTAACCTAATTAACAATTGGAACTACAATAATTTAGAAATTGATCAGCAAACACTGCAAGCGATTAGAGGCGTATTTTTAGAATACTCTGAGCGAAAGGCAATGGAAGGCTTTTTTGTTATCGCCCCGGATGGCACTAACTTAGCTTCTATGAGAAATGCGAATCTACTGGTAAAAAATATTGTTGCGCAAGAACGCAAAGAATTTTTTGACCTAGCATTAAAAGGCGAAACCGTTATGGTTCCACCTCTTGAGTCTGACGTTGAAATACCGAACAATAGAATAATCGCCACAAAAACAAAACCTCCAACCATGTTCTTTTTCACTCCCATAAAATCAGAAAATGGTGAAGTGATTGCTGTTCTGAGCGAACGCTTTGATCCATTAAAAACATTCAGCAACCTTCTCTCTGATACAAATATCGGGAAATCCGGTGAAACGCTGTTATTTGATAAGGATCATAGAATTTTAAATGAATCTCGGCATTCCATAAAATTATTAGAGAAATTTAAAGAACCAATTAACAACACAGCTATTCTAGCATTTTCTATAAATGACCTAAGTATCGGTAGCAACAACCTACTTGAAAACAAAGAAAAGAGTCTCTTTAGTTTTGTCGATTTTCGTGGCGAGAAAGTTAATGCAATTTGGTATTGGATCGACGATCTAGGGGTGGGAATATTAAAGAAAATTGACTCTAAAGAGGCCATGAAATTATACAGTGAAGCCAAAACTACCATATTCACTGTTGAGTTAATTACTCTATTTTTAACTACTCTATGCGCATTTTGTGTTTTTACTTTATTAAAAAGTACTACTCACCACGCTAAATCTATTCACAATTTGAAATCAGACTTAGATGTAGTTACCGGTGACCTTACCAGAAATGAAGCAAAACTTTCCGCCATTTTTGGTTCATTCCAGACATTAGTCATAATAATCGATGGTGAAGGAAAAATAGAATATTTAAATGACGCATTTACAACACTATTCAGTGTAAATCTGAACCATGTTAAAGGTAAAACTTACAAAGAACTACTAGCCCTTGGGCACAAAATTCCGTTAGTCGAAAACCTACAGACTTACACTGATAGAGAATTAAATGTCGGCGTTGAGATGGAAGCTTGCGTGAGTGAAAGCGAAGTACGATGCTTCCTGGTAAACTGCACATTTCTAAGCAAACGCAAACATGGTGTAGAAGCTAATCTTTATATGGCCAACGACATTAGCCAGATGAAAGAGTTACAAAATGAGGTAATCAAAGAAAGAAATCGTGCAAACAACGCTTACAACTTAAAGTTGGAATCTATTAGCATTATCGGTCATGAACTGCGAGCACGGATAAATGAGCTAAATCGCATGCTGGAGATTATTAATAAACAAATTAACAACCCAGAGATTTCTCAAAAAGTAGAGTTAGTGCTCAACAACGGTGAGCATATAAGCGCGCTTATCGAGGACAGAATTAACTTCAGCAAATTTAAATTCGATAAAACAGAAGTACATGGCATAGACTTTGATTTTAGGGAACTTGTAGAGCAAAGCGCCAAATCTATTGCCTTTTCAGCAAATGAAAAAAACATAGAGATAATTCTTAACACGTCAAACGTTCAACATGACTTTGTCATGGGTGACTGTTCAATTCTACGCCTGATAATATTCAATTTACTATCCAATGCCGTTGCCTTCACTAAATCTGGAGATATTTATATAAAAGCATCCAGCGATGACCAAAGCGGACAGATATTGATTAAATTTTCTGTAACAGACACGGGGATTGGTTTTAAAACAAGCACAATGAAAAAACTATTTGATGAACCAACTCAAGCGGATCAATCCCAACTATTCAGAAGAGAAGGCGTGGGCCCTGGATTAGCGACTTGCAAAACCTTAATTAAACTACTGAACGGCAATATTACCGTCGAAAGCATCGAAGGGCAGGGCAGCAAATTCATGTTCACAGCTGTACTAGAAAGAAGTGCCGTGGTAAAACCAAAATCCGGGGAACCTATCTACTGTAATAGGATATTTCTACTAATCAAAAACAAGAAGCTGCTCTCTACTATTAAATCCAACCTGAACAAACTTAATATAAGCACCACAGAACTGGAAATAAACCATACAAGTAATCATCTTGCTACGCTTTCAAACCAACCATTGACCGAGGCCATTATTATTGATGATTGTGTCGAACAAAATACTTGCCGAGCTTTCCTTGAGGATGCGAAAGCCCTTTGTTTAAGAAAGCAAATCATACTTTCTCGCTTTGAATCTAAATGCACTGACCTAAGGAAATTGAACCCAGATGTTTTTCTGCTTCAAAAACCATTTAGCGAATCAGAATTAGAAGACTCGTTAAGAATTGAAGAGCAGAGATAACATGCTGAGGCCTCATTTCAAACAGAATTTAGCGCTCGAAAGAAACCATATGAATGATCACAACTTCATAAGAGCGCTAAAGAAATGAAACTTCAAGCAAAAACACACCTCCCATTAATATTGGTTCTATTCGTAATTACTTTTTATTTCCATTTAATTATCTATCCTGCAGTAAAAAGCAGTTCAGAAAAAGAATTTTCTGAGAGAGAACAAGAAAAGTTGCAGGCAATCGCCTTATTTGCCGAGACGCACTTACCTACGGGCAATTTGGATTCAATACATTTAATCATCGAAAAATACAAAAGAAATAACGCTCAGTGGAAAATTTTACAAATAGAAGATGCCAATGGAAGAATCATTTATCCTCTTGTTCCAAGGCCAGATTTCTATTCAAATGAAAATAAGATGAAAACTTTTTCCAAAGCATTAGTTAACGAGAATAAAGTGCTCGGAAAAATAAAACTAATTTCTGATCCAGATCATTTTATGAGAGATCATTACAAGAATATCAAGAACATTTTGGATACTTTACTTGTTTGCTTATTTTTGATTTTGGGAATCATTGCCTGGATACAACATCGTATAGTATCAGAGCCTATTTATTTCCTCATAAGCGCCATAAAGGATATTTATTCAAATCATAACAGCTTTGACATTGTTAGCTCAAGAGACGATGAGCTTGGGATGCTTGCTCGTTGCATTTTAGACATGCGCGAAAACTTACAGCGCTCGCAAAGAAACTTAACCAAAGAATCAAAGCGATTACGCACAATACTCGGCAGCTTAACTGACGGAATTCTCACCATAAATTCAAATTTCGCAATTGTCAGCACCAATCTAGCCGCCGAAAAAATTTTGAAGCTTGACCAAGACGAATTAGTGAAACTCGATTTTCGAGAGTTCGTCGAGCATTTTTCCGGATTTGCACGTGTCTCTATAGATAAAGTTATGAGCGATTCCTCTGAGACTGGAACAACAGGTTCCATTGAGTCAACATTTAATCGATATAATTCAGAAACTATACCTGTTGAAATACTCTTTAGCTATTTTAAGTCCGCTAATGAGAAAATATACTTACTGGTAATCCGAGATATTTCCACTAGAAAGGCTAACGAAAACGAGATCCTTAATCAACGACAACAAATTGTTACCATTAATCAAGCCCAAGCTAACTTTATTACCCGTGGTGATCCGATGCAGGTATTCGATGGGCTGTTACCCGATTTATTAGACCTCGCCAATAGTAAATTCGGATTTATCGCTGGAATAGCTCAAGATGAAGACAATGAAAAGTTTCTTAGAATATACACCAATAGTGTTTTTCCTTGGAGCTGTATTACTAATAACATAATAATTGGTGATGAAGAAAGTGTTCTCGAAATACATGAATTCGGGTCGACACTTCACAAAATTGTACATGAAGGTACAACGTTTATTGATAACAATCCAACCGCAATCTTTGAGAATTCCGAAGCAACTTATACTCACATAAGTTCTCTTTTGGGAATGCCTTTGAAATTTGGCGAGAGTGTTGTTGGGGTCCTGATTGTTGTTGATAAAATTAATGGCTACAACGACCAAACAGTTCAGCTAATAGAGCCGCTGCTAAACACCTGCGCCCATTTAATTGATGCCGTCAGTAAATCCTTAGATCGCAAACGATCTGAAATTGAATTGCGGCGCGCAAAAGAACAGGCCGAAATCGCAACTAAATCTAAAAGCAACTTTTTAGCCACCATGAGTCATGAGCTTCGCACACCAATTAACGGTGTGCTTGGTATGCTTCACCTTATTAGCAAAACAACGCTTGACCAACAACAACATCGATACGTAGAAACAGCTGCTAGTTCTGGGCAAATGCTGCTTTCGGTGATCAACGACATACTTGATTTTTCAAAAATTGAAGCTGGTAAATTGGATCTGGAGTTTATTCCATTTCGATTGCCCGACGTAATTACCCAGTTAATCGACATTTTCAAAAACCAAGCCAAACAAAAAAGGATTCAAATTATCAGCGATATAGACACACAACTTCCGTTGCTTGTGCTTGGTGACCCAACACGGTTGAGTCAAATCATCTCCAATCTTATAAGTAATGCGATTAAATTTACATCAGAAGGAACAGTGACTATACAAGTTCGAAAACATATCGATTCCATAACTTTCTCTGTAATTGACACCGGAATAGGGATTTCACCCTCACAACAGCAAAAGCTATTCAAAGCCTTTAGCCAGGTGGATAGTTCACATACCCGAAAGTATGGCGGCACTGGACTCGGTTTAATCATTTGTCAAAGCTTAGTAAACGCAATGGGTGGCAGCTTTACTGTAAAGAGCAGAATTGGTGAAGGCTCCGATTTCAGTTTCTCGATCCCTCTGGATGAAATAGATTGTGACGGCGACATCAATGAAATGCTGCTCTACTTGGCTGAATTGAAAGTTGCAATAATGGATCATTCGAAAGTACTTCCAGACCTGTGGACAGATTTTTTGCACCAATCCAATATTAGAGATATTCAGTTATTTATTTTGAAAAATGATATTCCTCTAGTATTCGATGCCGTAAAACACAAGTTTGATCTTATTTTGGTTAACTACGATAAGTGCATCACTGTAAAACAATTTCTACCCTTCCTCAGTAGTTTAATTAATAATTCTCAAACCAAACTTATTGTTGTAACAAATAGTACAACACCAGCGTTGTTTGAAGGTGAAATTCAAGAAACTCAACACTATGTGTTGAAACATCCAGTTAGTAAAGCAGGGTTGTTGAATGCCATGTGCTTTTTGTTCAAGGGCAACCCATGGCACAATTACCAAAGCACTCGAACCCTCAACGAGCATAACTTTGCGGGTCGGAAACTGCTTTTAGTGGAAGACAATCCAACCAATCAACAGGTGGCATTGGAACTACTGACGCAAGTCGGGTTTTCAGTGGATTTGTGTGTAAATGGTTTAGAAGCCGTGAAAGCTGTGCAGGATTTTGACTACGATATTGTCCTAATGGATATACAAATGCCGATAATGGATGGTTTGGAAGCATGCAGACAGATTAGAAAACTAGATGGAAAATGGAAGAATCTACCGATTGTTGCCATGACGGCCCACGCAGCAAAAGGTGATACTTTAAATAGCTTAAATGCAGGAATGGATGCTCATATAACCAAACCAATTCAACCGGAACACCTATTTCAGGTTTTGACGAAGTTTGTAAAGCCATCCGAACGACCAGCTTTAACGTCAAATACCGTAAAATCTGACCCACCCCCCCTTGACTGTGTGAGTTCTATAGATGGTATTAATGTAACAGAAGGGATTAATCGTATTAATGGAAATACTAAAGTTTACTTTAAGATATTAAAGGATTTTTTTGTTCGCTATCGATCCTCACGCCAAAGTATACAGTCACTCGTTGAAGAAAAATCCTATTCTGAGATAGCAGCCATCGCTCATACACTGAAAGGCAGTGGAGGTAATATAGGTGCTGAAAGACTCTATTCTACCTCGGCAACGCTCGAAAAGGCGGCAAGAACCGAAAGTATCCCTGATATAGAATCAGCACTCCCCGAGTTTCTCGATGCGCTAGATCAGGTTCTCGAAGGTCTTAGTCAGTTCAACTTTGAAGAGACGATATCTCACGACCAAATCAGCCCAAACATATTAGGTAATTCCGATGTTCTTCAAGACATTGAAAAAGTTATTAACCTATTGGATGAAGATATTGCCTCAGCAGAATCTTTGTTAGATTCAATTTATGCCAATGCTTCCCAAGACGATGTAAAAACCATACTCAAGTCTTCTATTGATGCGTTGTTAAATTATGACATAGAAACTGTAAGAGCTATGCTTTTAAAAATAGTTAGCTAAATCACAATCGGAAGAGACCCGCTATGGACAATCGGAAGAAGATATTGATTGTTGATGATTCCCCCAATGATATTCGATTTTTAATGGAAAACCTCAAAGATCGATACGCTATCCTGGTAGCGACTGATGGAAAAAAGGCATTGGACATCGCCAATAAGGAAGATAAGCCTGATGTAATTCTTTTGGATGTATCTATGCCTGAACTTGATGGCTATGAAACTTGTACATTAATGAAGCAGTCACCAGAGACTGAGCATATCGATATAATTTTTGTTACGGCTAATGATACCATTGAAGAAAAACTCAAAGGATATCAAGTAGGTGGAAGTGATTATCTGGTTAAACCCATCGAGCCTGTCGTTCTGATGCAGAAGGTAGATATTATACTAAAAAATAGAGAAGACCGAGCTCGTATATCTAAAGCTGCAGACAGTGCACGTAGTGTGGCAATGACAGCGATGATGGACTCTGGAGAACAATCGGTGATCATGGGGTTCATGAGGAATAGTTATGCAGTAAAATCCTTTGATGAATTGGCAGCGCTCATTGTAGCCAGTTGTTCACAATACGAATTAGATAGCAGCGTACAAATAAGGACTCCTTGGCAGATTCACGATCATGGAAAAGTTCAACCAATACCACCACTGGAATCCGAGCTTATGTTCAAGCTTCAAAACTCTGGTCGTATTCATACTCTAGGTAAACGTTTACTCATAAATTGTGATGCCATAACTATACTAGTAAAGAATTTACCTAACGACGATTCAAAAGTTGGGCGCCTAAGAGATCATCTCGCACACATAATTGAAGGTGCCAACGCTCGCTTTAAGATGCTTCTTATAGAGCATGAACTGAACCTCCTCGTAAAGGACTCTATGGCTACACTATCCAATATCCAAGCTTCATTAGATGATCAAAAACAGAGCTTTGTAAAGATTATGGATAAAGTCAAACATGACGTTCAGTCTTCCTTTTTATCCTATGGACTGACAGAGGATCAAGAAAACATATTGATTAATATTGTTGAAACAGCTGAAGAAGAAAGCATTATTAATTTTGAGCAGGGGCTTAAGATCGATGAACAATTTCTTGAAATTATTGATCGACTAAAGACCTTCTCAAATAAGTAATATCGACACTAATGCTCACTAAGTTAGCCAAGGAAGGTGACTTCCGGTCAGAGCCTCTGGCTATAGCCGTTGACCTATGGACTGTGTTTTCTGGGGATAGAGATCACCAACGATTTTATACCTCTCTGGATGAGTAAGGGCATTGTCCCCCATGACAGGTTTGCGTGGCAGTGAATAAGTTTGTACAAGTAAAGCCTTAAATTACTGTGATAGAGTGTTAAAAATCAGCCTTTTTTCTATAAATTCTGGAATCACAGTGACCAAAACAGTCCACTCTTTCTGCAACGACGTTCTCGCAGACCACGACGCTGTGGAACTCGCCGCAATGGTAAAAAGACGTGAAGTCAGTTCTGCCGAGCTGGTTCGTGCAGCCATCGCTCGAGCAGAAAGCGTGCAGCCGGAACTCTCAGCCATTGCCCATACTCTCTACGATCAGGCCTTAGCTAAGGCCGAGCAACCTCTCACAGGTATTTTTGCCGGAGTACCGGTGTTCATTAAGGACACCACCAACGTACTCGGAGCGCCGACGCGGCTGGGTTCACAAGCCATAGGTACCCGGCCAGCCAAAAAAGACGCCGCATTCACCAAATTGCTTGCGGCACAGGGCACGGTGTTGCTGGGCAAAACCTGCCTACCGGAACTGGGCTTCAATGCCACCACCGAACCCCAGGGAGGCAAGCCCACGCGCAACCCCTGGAACACAGACTATTCCTCCGGTGGCTCCTCTGGCGGATCCGCCGCGCTTGTTGCCGCCGGTGTTGTACCGCTGGCCCATGGCAACGATGGCGGCGGTTCACTAAGAATACCCTCAGCCTGTTGCGGCCTGTTTGCACTTAAGCCAACGCGAGGCCGGCTACCCACCTACGAAGCTGCACGCCAGTTACCCATCAACATTGTGTGCGACGGAGTAATCACCCGCAGCGTGCGAGATTCGGCCTACTTCTACGCTGGTGCCGAACATCACTTCAGAAGTCGTAAGTTACCGCCAATCGGACTCGTGGAAGGTCCAGGCAAGCAGCGTTTGCGGGTTGGTTTGGCGCTGGATTCCATCGGCGTCGACCCAACCGATGCCGCCACCCGCGACGCGGTGCTCGATATAGCCCAGCACCTTGAATTCCTTGGCCACAGTGTTGAAGAAATTCAAATTCCCACCGCTGTAGAAGCGCTGCCAGCGGACTTTATCCTCTACTGGGCAATGATCGCATTTCTGTCCACTACATTTGGCAAATTCGCCATCAGCTCAGACTTCGATGCCTCACGCGTAGAGGACCTGACCCGAGGCCTTGCGGGCTTCTATAAGGCCCGGTTTCTAAGAACTCCTGGCGCCCTCTACCGCCTCGCTCGCTCAGCCCAACTCTACGCTCGCACACTTGCCGATTACGATGTGCTGCTCACCCCAGTTGTGGGTCACACCACACCGAAACTCGGCCATTTGTCACCGGACGTAGACTTTGAAACCCTGCTTCCAAGATTGCGTAATTTCGTGGCCTTCTCTCCGCTCAACAACGCCACCGGTAGCCCGGCAATGTCAGTGCCACTCTGCTCGACACTTGACGGACTTCCTATTGGTATACACTTCGCCGGCAAACACGGCGACGAGCGCAGGCTACTTGAGCTCGCCTACGAACTCGAGCAATATCGACCTTTCCGCCGTATTCAAACCGCACGCTAGTAGAACTTTTTCCTTAGCAATGTTGATGCAAAGCCGTTTTAACTGTCATGAACACAAGTTATAGTCCGTAACGAGGAAGTCAAAGTCCACCACGGCTAAAAACTATGCAATCAAAAGTTCTATCGGCTGAACATTTGGACCAGTTGATCCAAACCCTGAAACAAAGCGGTTTTTTAGTGATCGGCCCCAGGCGTGAAGAATTTGCTATTATCTACGACGAGATAGAGGCCGCATCTGACTTGCCTCAGGGATGGATCGACGAGCAGGAAAAAGGGCATTACCGACTGCAGCCCGCTGGCGACGACCGTTACTTCGGTTATACGGTTGCCGCTAATGCCTGGAAAAAATTCCTTAACCCGCCAAAACAGCGGTTATGGCAGGCTCGCCAGAACAATGGAAAATTGGCATTTATTCCGCAATCCAATGATGCGCCGCCGCTGGCGTTTATTGGGGTGCGTAGTTGTGAATTGCATGCCATTCACATTCAGGATAGGGTTTTTATTCACGATGCTCATCGCGATGACAACTATAACCAGCGGCGTCAGTCATTGTTTACCGTGGCCGTCAACTGCACCCGCGCCACGGCTACCTGCTTTTGTGTCAGCATGAAAACCGGACCCGCCGTATCCCTGCCCAGCGATATCATCCTCACCGAGATTATCGATCATGACGCACACTACTTTTTAATGGATGCGGGTACCGATGCTGGAAAGGCCATAGTCGCCCAGTTGCCCCAACAACCAGCCAAGGAGACACAACGTGCCCTGGGGGAATCCCGTATTGAGGAAGCCCGCCAGCAAATGCAATCCGGTGCCCGCTTTTTTGACAACCGCGACACCAAAGCGCTGCTCTATCGTAATATGGAATCACCGGCCTGGGATGAAGTCGCTGATCGTTGCCTGTCTTGCGCTAATTGCACACTGGCCTGCCCCACTTGCTTTTGCTCGGCCGTGGAAGACACCACCGACTTGACCGGCGAGCATGCCGAACGCTGGCAGCGCTGGGACTCCTGTTTTAATAGCGATTTTAGTTATATTCATGGCGGTGCCGTGCGCCAAAGCACTCGTTCCCGATACCGTCAGTGGATGACCCACAAATTGGCAAGCTGGATCGATCAGTTCGGCCATTCTGGCTGCGTGGGTTGTGGTCGTTGTATCAGTTGGTGTCCGGTGGGCATTGATATTACAGAGCAATTACAGCTCATGCAGGCGGCCGATGCGAAGGAGGATAAAACCTCATGAAGACGGTGGCCGACTTGGTTCGCGAACACGCACTGTTTGCCGGGATGGACCCCACCCAGGTGGATTTCATCGCTGGGTGCGGTCAATTAAAACGCTTTGCATGTGGTGACTATTTAGTGCGGGAAAACGACCCGGCCGATCATTGCTACCTGATCATGGCCGGTCGGGCAGTGATTGAGACCCATCAACATAACCGGCCACCGGTACCACTATTGACCCTGAATGCCAACGATATTGTTGGCTGGTCCTGGCTGACACCACCTTACCGGTATCAGTTCGATGCTCGCGCCATTACTAACCTTCGCACCATTCAACTGGATGGCCGCTGCATTCGTCAAAAATGCGACAGTGATCCTGCATTGGGCTACGAACTGCTTAAACGTCTGGCCGCCGTTATGGTTTCACGCATCAATTGCGCGCGATTTCAATTACTGGATGTCTACGGCGGGCCAACACCATGAACACACCCCGTATCTTTCAGGTAATCCGGCGGACAGAGGAAATCCCGGCGACAGTGACCCTGGAAATCCAGCCCTGTGATGGTTCTCCCCTGGTCCCTTTCAAGCCGGGTCAGTTCAATATGCTCTATCAGTTTGGTTCAGGCGAAGTTCCAATTTCGTTTAGTGGCGCACTGCATAGTGGCGCACTGCAGATCAGTGATCGCTACATTCACACCTTACGCGCCGTGGGCAAAACCACTGAGGCCTTTGCGAAGTTACAGATCGGCGATCAGCTCGGGGTGCGTGGGCCCTTCGGTCACGGCTGGCCACTGGATAAACTGGCAGGCAAACATGTCTTGATCGTGGCCGGCGGTCTGGGTATGGCGCCACTGCGACCGCTTTTGGAAGTTCTGTTATCGGAACTGGAGAAGTACGCTGGCGTGCAATTATTTTACGGCGGCAAACGCCCAGAGGAATTACTTTTTTACCACCAGCTCCAGTCCTGGCGTGAAGTTATTGATGTGCAACTGAGTGCCGACCGCGCCGACGCCAACTGGAGCGGTCATATCGGGGTAATCACGCAATTACTCGAAGCCGCTCGACCACCGATAAACAATACCATTGCAGTGGTTTGCGGCCCGGAAATCATGATGCGCTTTTGCGTTCAGACGTTGCAAAAACTTGGCCTGACAGAAGATTCCATTTATCTGTCTATGGAACGTAACATGCACTGCGCCATCGGCCACTGCGGCCACTGCCAGTGGGGCCCGAACTTTATCTGCAAGGACGGCCCGGTATTCTGTTACGCCGATATCGCCCCTTGGTTTTATCAGAGGGAACTATGATGACAAAAGCAAAAGTAGCAGTGTGGAAATTCACCTCTTGCGATGGCTGTCAGCTAAGCCTGCTCGACTGCGAAGATGAACTACTCAGCGTCGCCAATGCCGTGGATATTGCCTATTTTATGGAAGCCACCAGCCGTCAGGTTCCCGGCCCCTATGACCTTTCCATTGTGGAAGGCTCTATCAGCACCCCCGAACAACTGGAGTTGATCGCCTCGGTACGGGCGCAGTCCCACTTTGTAGTCGCCATCGGTGCTTGTGCCACCGCAGGCGGAATCCAGGCGCTGCGTAACATGGCTAATATCGACGATTATATTAGCACCGTGTATGCCCATCCTGATTATATACAAACCTTGGCCACCTCAACGGCTATCAGCGATCATATCCATGTCGACTTTGAACTGCGCGGCTGCCCAATTAACAAGCATCAGTTATTGGAGGTGATAAGCGCCTTCCTCAACCAACGTCGCCCTCGCATCAGCAATCATTCGGTATGCGTGGAATGCAAACTTGAAAACACTATTTGCGTTGCAGTCAGCCGCGGCGAAGCCTGTATGGGACCGATAACTCAAGCTGGGTGTGGTGCTTTGTGCCCCCGTTATCATCGTGCCTGTTTTGGCTGTTATGGCCCCAAAGAAAATCCAAATCCGGATTCCCTGGCACAATGGTGGCAAACTGAAAATCATACCGATAAAGTAAAAATTATTGAAAACCTGAGCAACTTCAATACTGCAGCACCAGCATTTCATGACGCCGCAGAGAAAATCCGCACGGGTGGAAAACCATGAAGGATAAAAGCAAAACCATTCGCGTCGATTATCTGGCGCGAGTGGAAGGCGAAGGCGCATTGTATATTCGCTACGACGATAAAGCGGTCCATGAAGTGCAACTGAAAATATTCGAGCCACCGCGCTTTTTCGAAGCCTTTCTGCAAGGCCGAGACTACAGCGAAGCGCCGGATATCACAGCGCGCATCTGTGGCATTTGTCCCGTAGCCTATCAAATGAGTTCCGTACATGCCATGGAAAATGCCTTGGGGTTTGAGGCTGAGCCCGGCATTCAACAGCTACGGCGATTACTGTACTGCGGCGAATGGATCGAAAGCCACGTGTTGCATATCGCAATGCTGCATGCACCGGATTTTCTCAAGCTGCACAGCGCTGTGGATATGGCCAAGCTGCACCCGGAAATTGTGCAGCAAGCGCTGGCGTTGAAGAAGACCGGCAACGCCATTGTTAATCTGTTAGGTGGACGGGAAATTCACCCAATCAATGTGCGTATTGGTGGCTTTTATAGATTGCCCAAGCGCGAGGAATTACAGTCGTTACGAAAAAGTCTGGACGAAGCGCTAACCCTTGCCATTGCACTGACACGCTGGGTGGCCACACTCAAGCTGCCCACCTTCGACCGCCAGCAGCAGCCTTACCTGTTTGTTGCATTACACAACGAACAGGAATACCCAATGAATCGCGGCCGCCTGGTATCCAGTGCCGGGTTGGACATCACCGCAAACGAATTCGAACAGCATTTTACCGAGCACCATGTGGCTCATAGCAATGCGCTGCACTGTTTAATGAATAATGATAGGCCATACTTCGTTGGCCCAATGGCGCGCTTTAATCTCAACTTCCAGCAGCTTGCGCCCTGCGCTAAACAGCTGGCAAAAGAAGTTGGCGTTATCCCTCCCTATAGCAATCCTTTTGGCAGCATTATCGTACGGGCGCTGGAAGTAGTGCACGCCGTGGCAACGGCGCGGGAATTAATAGACCAGTATCAAGCACCAGAGCATCCCTATACCACAAAAGAAGCAAAAGCCGCTCGCGGCTATGCCATTACGGAAGCGCCGCGAGGCATTCTTTATCACCGCTACGACATCAACGATCAAGGAAAAATTCAAGAGGCAAAAATTGTTCCGCCCACCTCACAAAACCAGAAAACGATTGAAGATGACCTGCGACTGATGTTGCCCACGCTGATGCATCTTGAAGAAGAGGATTTGCGTCATCGTTGTGAACAGGCCATTCGTAACTATGACCCCTGCATCTCCTGCGCCACCCACTTTTTGCAACTGAGCCTGGACAAAATACCATGCACAACACCTTAACAGTGCCGTTGGTGATTGGCTTGGGTAATCGCTGGCGGGGTGATGACGCCCTGGGCCCACTGGTGCTGGATGAACTGCGACACAGACACCCAATTGGCACCAAAAGCGGTTGTATCGAAATCATTGAAAGTCCCGGCGACACTCTGAGTGTCATTAATGCCTGGGCTGATCGCGATCAGGTTTACCTGATTGATGCTTGCAGTGATGATGAACTGGAACCGGGCCAGGTGGTTATCATTCACAACGCCATAACCACACCCACAACACTACAAACATTGCGTCATCCCACATCAAGCCATGTGCTCGATATTGAACAGGCGATAGGACTCAGCCAAACCATGGGCAACACGCCAAAACGACTGACCATCTACGCCGCAAACGCCACTCAGTTTACTGCGGGTGCCAAACCGAGTGCAGCGATTTTGCATGCCGTGGAAACCATTGCAAACACCGTGTCCACCGCTCTTACACCCACGCAATAACCATCGGATACCAGGGCCACAACATGCACGAACTGTCTCTACTCAATGACCTGCTAAAAAAGATCCGCCAGATTGCACAGGAACAACACCCCGCCAGTATTCAGTCAGTGAACATTGAATTGGGTGCCCTGGCGCATATCTCCGCAGACCATTTTCGTGAGCATTTTGAGCAGGCCGTAGCGGGAACCGAATTGGCGACGGTCACCCTGCATGTTGCGGTCAACAACGACATTCATGCCCCTACAGCCCAGGATATTCTGCTTAGAAGTGTCGATCTCGTAGAGCACCATGACTAGTCAAAACGCAGCACCTAAACCCATCCAATGTCGACACTTGGTGGTCACCGGAACGGTGCAAGGTGTTGGTTTCCGCCCCGCAGTGCGCCAGCTTGCTAACCAATACGGTCTTACTGGATGGGTAAGCAACAGCGCCGAAGGGGCCATTATTGAAATAGAGGGTGAACTGCAACAGCTGGCAGCTTTTATCGCGGAATTGCCCATGGGTTTACCGCCATCGGTCTCTATTACGGACATTCAGATTAATGAAAAGCTTCCCTCGCAGGCCCAAGGCTTTGAAATTAGAAACAGCATTAAAGGTGGCTACTACCGCGTCACCGTGCCCCCAGACCTCGCACCTTGCCCCAGCTGCCTGAGCGAGTTTAACGACCCGCACAATCGCCGCTACCACTACCCGTTTATCAGCTGTACCGCTTGCGGTCCTCGCTGGTCGATTCTGCGCGACCTTCCCTATGACCGCACCCAAACCAGCTTTGCGGAATTTTCTCCTTGTTCCAATTGCGAGCAGGAATACAACGACACCCAAGGACGCCGCAGCCATCACCAGACCATAAGCTGCCCCCAATGCGGCCCGACACTATCGCTATTGGATAGCAGGGGTTGCCAGCAGGCTATCAACAATGATGCACTAAAAGGCGTTACCCAAGCCTTGAGCGAAGGAAAAGTGGTGGCGCTAAAAAGCGTCGGCGGCTTCCAATTGTTGGTGGATGCCTACAACCCTGAAGCGATAAAACGCTTACGCCAACGCAAACAGCGACCGGCCAAACCACTGGCCATGATGTTCGCTCATTTAAAACAGATACAGCACTATGCCCATATCGACGTAGTCGAACGGGAAGCTTTATTATCGACCGCACGCCCCATCGTGATTCTCAATAGCAGAGGACAACTGCCAAAACTGATTGCACCAGAAAACCCCAGCCCATTGGGTAACGCCAACGGCACTATTGGCGCTATGTTGCCTCCTTCTGCCCTGCACGAAGCGCTTTTTACTACTTGGCAAACGCCACTGGTCGCTACCAGTGGCAACCCTAGTGGTGAACCGCTGTGTTTTGACAACGACGAAGCCATAAAGCAGCTTGGCCACATAGCCGATTGGTTTTTACTGCACGACTTAACCATCACTCAGCCACTGGATGACTCGGTGATCCGCATTATCAATCAGCATCCAGTCACTATCCGAGCCGGACGTGGCATGGCGCCATTAGTGATCCCGTTGTCGCCATCCATTCAAGGTGGTCAACAACAAAGCCTGCTGGCTTGTGGTGGCCATCAAAAAAGCACTGTTGCCATTAATGTACCGGAAGGGATTCTGGCCAGCGCTCATATCGGAGACCTGGATAATGTCTCCACCCAACAGCGATTCGCAGCAACAGTGAAACGGATACAATATTTTACCAACGATAAAATTAACAGCGTAATTAGCGACCCGCATCCTGAGTACGGCAGTAGTTACTGGGCGGCGGAATCCGGCTATCCCCGGCAAACTGTACAGCATCACATTGCGCATTTTTTTAGTGCCATGGCAGAACACAATCACCGAAGCCCGGCACTGGGAGTTTGTTGGGATGGCAGCGGTCTGGGTGACGACGGCCATTTATGGGGCGGTGAATTTTTTTATTGGGATGGCAAACAGAATGTCCGCCGCATAGCTCACTTGCACCCCTTTGCATTACCTGGAGCGGCCATGGCCATACGCGAACCACGCCGCCAGGCCTTGGGCCTGCTTAGCGCAGCTGAGTTATCGGCACCCTCTCATTTACGCCATGCCTTTAGCGACTCTGAATGGCACAACCTGCAGCAGATGCTAAACAACAAACTCAATAGCCCCTTCTGCACCAGCGCCGGACGCTTGATAGATGCCGTTGCTGCACTGCTGGAATGCGCCCACTATAATCGTTTTGAAGCGGATGCCGCAATGCAACTGGAAGCGCTGGCCGCTAGCAGCACCCCGAGCAACCTAACGCTGCCATTTACCATTAAGAATGACAAAGGCCTGAGTGTCATCCACTGGCAACCCTTAATCAAACAACTTTTAATGCATCAAAACCTAGTGCATCAAAACGCTGGCGTTTCCCGTGCAGAACTGGCCGCTGCCTTCTTTCGTAGCCTGGCTCAGATGATCACCACAATCGTCACCGAATTTGATAAGCTACCGGTATTCCTAACCGGTGGCGTGTTCCAGAACAAATACCTGACAGAAACCACGCTGGATTACCTGCAGCAACGGGGTCAACCGGTGTTGATCCAACAACGAGTTCCACCCAACGACGGTGGCCTGGCGGTGGGTCAACTCTATTACAGCCTATTGGTTGCCCCCAACAAAAGTGTAGGAAGTTAATCATGTGTTTAGCGATTCCAGGGTGCATCGAGACCATACTCAATGAAGATACACTGGCGCGCACCGCCACCGTTAGCTTCGCCGGTATTCGCAAAACTGTGAACGTAGCACTAGTACCGGAAGCCCAGGTCGGTGACTATGTTATCGTCCATGTGGGCATTGCCATCAGCCGCCTGGACGCCGAGCAAGCCCAACGAATTTTCGATGATCTGGACGCGGCGAGCACCCCATGAAATACCTCAGCGAATATCGCGACAAACAACTGATCGATACGCTAGCGACAAGAATCCGCAGCGCCATTACGCAACCCTGGGTATTAATGGAAGTCTGTGGTGGACAGACCCATGCCATCGTCAAATACGCACTCGACCAACTACTACCGGAGCAACTGCAGCTGGTACACGGCCCAGGCTGCCCGGTCTGTGTCACCGCACCAGAAACCATTGATCGCGCCATTGCAATTGCGCTACGTCCGGATGTCATTTTTTGCTCCTTTGGTGACATGTTGCGAGTGCCAGGTAGCGAACACAGTTTACAGCAAGCGGCGTCTAAGGGTGCTGACGTGCGTATGTTGTACTCGCCGCTGGATGCTCTGGACATCGCCCGCAACAATCCCGAGAGCAATGTGGTGTTTTTTGCCGTGGGGTTTGAAACCACAGCCCCGGCTTCTGCCATGGCACTGGCCCAAGCCCGGCAAGCCCAATTAGATAACTTTTATGTTTTGCTCTCACATTTTTTGGTGCCACCCGCTATGCGCTGCATTCTCGGCAGCCCAGGTAATCAGGTGCAAGGCTTTCTGGCACCAGGACACGTATGCGCTGTTACCGGCATTGATGACTATCACGTACTGGCACAACAATATTCCGTGCCCATTGTTATTACCGGATTTGAACCGGCGGATATTCTGCAAGGTGTGTTGCACTGTATTGAACAGCTGGAACGGGGCGAATCAAAAGCGGACAACCAATATCGGCGTGCGGTTCAGAACGAAGGTAATGCCACGGCGCAGCAACTGGTGCATGATGTCTTTCAAGTCTGCGATCAAACCTGGCGCGGCATCGACACCATCGAAGCCAGTGGCCTAAAACTAAACCCCGACTATGAATGTTTTGATGCAACCCGCTTGCTACACTCACCCATACAAACGGCTAACCGCAAAAATGACTGCATCAGTGGCGAGATACTGCGGGGTATCAAGAAACCCACTCACTGCCCACACTTCGGCACAGGCTGCCGCCCCGAACATCCCATGGGTGCACCGATGGTGTCATCGGAAGGTGCCTGCGCCGCGTATTTTCATTATCAATAACTCACTATAAAAAAACTCTCTATAAAAAACTGAGGCAGCGAAAGATGGCCACCGATCAATCACCTGAATCCTTCAATCTCAACTGCCCAACACCCACAGCCAATGCTGAGATACAACTGGATCATGGTGGTGGTGGCCAACTCTCGCAACAACTGCTGAATGATGTGATATTGCCGCGCTTTAGTAATGACGAACTCAGCCGCGCCCATGACAGCGCCTTGCTGGATCTCAGCAATCCACGAATCGCTTTTACCACGGATTCCTACGTAGTTAATCCTTTAGTATTTCCCGGCGGAGACATTGGCAAGCTTGCTATTTATGGCACCGTTAATGATCTATTGATGGCGGGTGCCCGGCCACAATTTATTAGCTGTGGACTCATTATTGAGGAAGGCCTGCCCATCACCACATTAACTGAGATTCTCGATTCCATGGCCATTGCCGCCAAAGAAACCGGCGTCTCCATCGTCACCGGCGACACCAAGGTAGTCGACCGCGGACATGGCGATGGCCTGTACATCAACACCTCCGGTATCGGCTGTCGCGAATGGTCTGGCGTGATCGCCCCACAAGCCATTCAACCCGGTGACTGCATCATTCTCTCGGCCGATATCGGCCGTCACGGTCTGGCCATTATGGCGCAACGGGAAGGCCTAAAATTCGACACCAATTTAACCAGCGATTGCGCCTCCCTATTGCCAGCGGTAAGCGCACTGCTCGACAGCTGCATTAACGTACACTGCTTACGCGACGCCACTCGTGGGGGGCTGGCATCCGTGTTGGTGGAATTGGCAGAAACCAGCGGCTTAACATTTAAGGTTTCCCAGCAGGCTATCCCCATCAGCGATGAAGTCGCTGGTGGCTGTGAATTGCTTGGCCTGGACCCCCTCTATGTGGCGAATGAAGGATGCTTCGTAGCACTGGTTCCTGAAACCCAATCGCAACAGGCTTTAGCTATTTTACGCGAACAACAGGTAAGCTGTAGCAGTCAGATAATCGGCCATGTGACTCACGGTGACAGCCAGGTGTTGTTACAAACCGAGATCGGCAGTACACGAGTGTTACGACGTATGACGGGCCGTGTTCTACCACGAATTTGTTAATCGTGGCACACAGGCAAAATGACCAAACTGATCATTCAGGAATACGGACCGCCTCCAACGCCCTCATTAATCCAGCGCTAATTCCAGCCTTTCCACAATGGGCTTTGCCACGGTAGGCTCACGCTGCAAGGATTTAAAATAGTCCTCCAGTATTTTTTGAGCATCCAAATAACCGGCTTCAGTAAGATAAGTAATACCTTTGGGCGTGAACAGAATGGACTGGAGGACAACACCAGGCTTAATGATTTTATTGGTGAAAGGGGAAATAATTACCTTACGCGAGGGTCCACGATCCATAGAGGGGGGGTTAAACAACTGCTCTAAAAAACACACCAAGGAATAACCCAGGGTAAAAGGCAGTGCTTTTTTGGCTTTGGAAAAATCCATTGGGCGAGAGCGCTTATACAGCGGGTAGCCTTGAACAGGTGTCACCGGAACAACCCAAATTTCATCAAAATCACGGCCTAAAAGCGGTTCTATGGGCACGTTATTATAATAACCACCATCGTAATATTTACGGCCTTGAATCTCTACTGGGGCACTTCCTATATGCAATATAGCGGTCGACGCTTTCATATAAAGCTCGCGATCCGTCTTCGGTATTGATTGATCACCCGTAAAAAACGTTTCCAGCTTGCGTGTGGCCATATCAGTGACAGTAACCATCACCTCCGCACGCTCGTTATCAAAAGGATACAGTGCCCGATAACGCTCCACCAATTTATCAATGGTGGCATGAAACTGTACAGGATTCTGAAATTTTAGCAGGCGCTTGGCATCAAACGGTTTTAAGTCTATTGACTGCTCTATCCAATGCTCATGCAACTCGCCAATAACACTCTCAATATTCCACGCCGCCGCATTGATTGACCCAATTGAAGTGGCAGATATTGCTTCAAACTCTATATTGGCTTCATGCAGCGCTCGTAACACACCCGCTTGATAAGCACCAAGCGCACCACCACCACTTAACACTAATCCTCTACGCATACATCCCCCTGATAAGAAGTTCTTGTTCTTGTTGCATTTATTGTACTTATCGACCCGTAAATTTATACACGCGGTCGAAAAGTACAATTGTACACTGAAGGGAGAGGTGTGGGAAATATTTGGATATTGTTATTGCAGGCCGTTAACCGAAATAGGCCGCTATTACCCGTGCTCCATCGCGATATCCTGAATCGATTAGGTATCTGATCGTTTTAAGTGAAAACAGTAGGGATTGACCTAGCACTGTGCCATTGATTGCGCCACTGGCAAAAGGAGAAATAATAATCTTGCGCGCATCACCCCGGTTCATATCCGGTGGGCTGCCTACCTGTTCCAGAAAGCTCAACAAAGAGACCGTGTAGGCATGAGGCAAAGCACGTTTCGCCAGCCCAAAATTCCAACCGGGGATAGATGGCATGACTTCACCCTTCACTGGCGTTAAAGGTATTACCCAAATTTCATCCAGATCCCGATCCAGTAGCGGCTCCAGCGGCACGTTATTATAATAACCACCATCATAAAAACGCCGGCCCTGAACCTCCACCGCCTCACTCCCTATGTGCAAGATAGCGGTGGATGCCTTCATTAACTGTTCACGATCCGCTTGAGGTAAGGATTCATCGGTAGTAGAAAAGGTACAGACTTCGTTGGTGTCATAGTCCGCAACAGTGATGATCACTTCCGAGCGTTGATTGTCGAATGGGTAACGTTGACGATAGTTTTCAACTAACTGATCCAGCGTGTAGTGATAACGAAACGGATTTTTTCCCTGCAATACCCGGCGCGGGTCAAAAGGCTTTAATTGACTCACATTATCGTACCAATGCTCATGTAGCTCACCAATAACCTCAGGAATATTCCAGGCCGCCGCATTGATAGTACCAATAGACGTTGCAGATATAACTTCAAAGTCGATGCCTGCTTCATTTAAAGCCCGTAACACACCCGCTTGGTACGCCCCCAAAGCAGCCCCACCGCTTAACACTAATCCCCTCCGCAATCTGCACCTCCGCTGATCAATTAAACATCAATAGCAACGTTTTGTCGGATATTATTGTAACAAGATAAAGCCTTCATTACGCTGACTTATTCCGTGCCTAGATTGCCACTAGAGCACTGCAGGGAATTAGCGTACCCTTTGCAGTAAGCCGTTTTTAGTGAGCCATTTAGAGCTGGATAGAGCACTTGGACGCTGGGGTAGTAATTAGGGGTAGCATGAGCCATTCGAAAAAAATGACTGGAACCTGTTTATGCGGAACCGTTAGCATTGTTGTTGATGCCCACGAAGCTATTGACGCCTGTCATTGTGGCATGTGTCGGCGCTGGAGTAGCGGCCCTTATCTCGCCCTGCATGTGGGACCAAATATCCAAATCACTGGCATTGATCAAGTGTCTCGATACCGCTCTTCTGAAGTGGGTGAACGGGGCTTTTGTAAAACCTGCGGCAGTCATTTGTTTTATTATTTCGTTACCAGCAAACACTACGCTTTGTCAGCCGGATTGTTTCAGGATCAAGCCAAATTTTCACTGGCTGCGCAAATCTATGTGGATAACAAACCAGACTATTACAACTTCGCTGAAGCTACAGACATGATGACCGAAGCCGAGGTTATTCAACAATTCGCTGACCAGTAGTGCGTATTAATGGAACCAACTCCGTCCCAACAGCCGCCTGAAAATGTCGCCTTTAGCGGTGACACCAAGCAAGAGCAACCCACTCAAGAGATCTCCTTGAATGACGTTCCCTTTAAGGAGGCGTTGTGGTTTTGGTTGAAATTAGGGTTTATCAGTTTTGGTGGCCCAGCCGGTCAAATTTCCATTATGCATCAGGAGCTGGTGGAACGTCGGCGCTGGATCTCGGAACGTCGGTTTCTTCACGCCCTCAATTTCTGCATGGTTCTACCGGGGCCGGAAGCCCAACAGCTGGCCACCTACATGGGGTGGTTACTGCATCGAACCTCTGGAGGTTTGGTGGCCGGTA
The DNA here is from genome assembly GCA_963922875.1 of uncultured Ketobacter sp. Classification (GTDB taxonomy): domain Bacteria; phylum Pseudomonadota; class Gammaproteobacteria; order Pseudomonadales; family Ketobacteraceae; genus Ketobacter. The sequence goes on from CAWUJH010000001.1 coordinate 466,812, forward strand.
CCCTGTTTATCCTGCCATCATTGGTGATTCTGGTGATGTTGTCCTGGATTTATATCGCGTGGGGCGATTTGGCTTTGGTGGCCGGTATTTTCTACGGTATTAAACCGGCCGTAACCGCTATCGTACTGCAAGCGGCCTATCGTATTGGCTCCAAGACATTAAAAAATTCCTGGCTCTGGTGCATCGCGGCTGCGTCTTTCGTTGCCATTTTTATCTTCCATTTGCCCTTTCCTTTAATTGTTATTTGCGCGGCATGCATCGGTTATTTTGGTGGACGAGTGGCACCAACCTACTTTCGGGGTGCCTCCCATGGTAAAGAGCCCGCTCACTCCTACGGGCCTGCTCTTATTGATGATCACACGCCCACCCCGGAACACGCGCAATTCCGACTGTCCCGCCTGGCTAAGATTCTGCTGGCAGGCGCGCTCTGTTGGCTGATCCCGATGGCATTACTATGGCTGAACTTGGGATGGGATCATGGCTATACCCAGATGGCATGGTTTTTCACTAAAGCCGCACTGGTAACCTTTGGCGGCGCTTACGCTGTGTTGCCCTACGTATACCAAGGGGCGGTAAGTCATTATGAATGGCTCAGCCCAAGGCAAATGATTGATGGCTTGGCGTTGGGCGAAACCACCCCCGGCCCGCTAATTATGGTAGTGGCTTTTGTGGCTTTTTTAGGAGGTTACAATCAACAATTATTGGGGGCAGAGGCGACTTTTTTAGCGGGGGCATTAGCGGCAACCCTGGTCACCTGGTTTACTTTTCTACCCTCATTTCTATTTATATTAATTGGCGGCCCATTGGTGGAAAGCACCCATGGCTCACTGTCCTTTACGGCACCGTTAACCGCCATAACCGCAGCTGTGGTGGGGGTGATCCTCAATCTGGCCCTGTTCTTTTGCTTTCACGTGCTCTGGCCACAAGGCTTTGCCGGTGCCTTTGATGGCCCATCGGCTGTTATCGCCGTGCTCGCCGCCCTTGCCCTGTTCAAATTCAAACGCAATGTTATTGAAGTTTTACTGGCCTGTGGCGGCTTAGGTTTGATTATTCACTGGCTGCTTTAAGCACTGAGGCCATGGTCTCTACCAAAGTTTGCATGTCTTCCTGAGAACCTATGGTAATGCGCAAAAAGCCGTCGATTTTAGCACGCTTGAAATGGCGCACTAGAACGCCCCGATCACGCAACCCTTGCGCGATAGTGGCCGCATCTTGCTCCCGGTGACGGGCAAAGATGAAATTGGCGTAAGAGGGAATGACCTCAAAGTCCAAACCTAAAAACTGCTCAGTAAGCCACTCTCGACTGTTAATAATCGCGCTACAGCACTGCTCAAAATAGGCCTGATCTTCGAAGGCTGCTACCGCTGCAATAGTGGCCAACTGATCCAGTGGATAAGCATTGAAAGAATTCTTAACCCGTTGTAAACCTTCAATTAATGCTTCATGCCCAATAGCAAAACCTACCCGCATACCCGCCAGGGAGCGGGATTTAGAAAGGGTCTGAACCACCAAAACATTAGCGTAACGCTGGGTCAGTGGGGCCGCAGTTTCACCGCCAAAATCAATATAGGCTTCGTCTACCACAACCACAACATCAGGAAACCGCTGCAGTAGGGCCTCAATAGTGGCCAAAGGCAACAAACGACCGGTGGGCGCATTAGGGTTGGGAAAAATAATTCCCCCCGGTGTTCCCTCCAGCGTATCAAAGGTAATCTGCCAGTCTTCCGTCAAAGGAAAGGTGCTGTGCTGGATATCAAATAAACGGCAATAGGAGGGATAGAAACTGTAAGTTACTTCCGGGAAATACAAAGGTGCCGCTTGCTTGAAAAAAGCCATAAATGCCAGCCCCAGCACTTCGTCTGAGCCATTGCCCACAAAAACGTTAGTTTCCGGTACCTTATAATGGTTAGCGATGGCCCGCACCAAGGCCTTGGAATCGGGATCAGGATAAAGCCGCAGAGCCGCCAAATCAGCACCCAATAGCCGCTCTGTCACCAACGGTGAAGGCGGAAACGGATTTTCATTGGTATTCAACTTAATATAGCGTTTGTCTTTCGGTTGTTCGCCAGCCACATACGGGTCAAGGCGGGCTACAATGGGGCTCCACAAATTGTTCATACCTGATAACTGTTCTCTGAATGCGTTATCCGATGATTTTATCATGTAATTATCGCCTAACAGAAACAGCTTTCTAGCCACAATCAACCTATCGGCCTCAGTAAGCGTATCTCAACTGCTATGAACTGGTGAAAAAATGTATCCAGCATCGAATATTATGTCGGTTTTTGCTAACTTAGGCCGCCTTGAAACAGCCTATCTGCTATAAACAAACTTATAAATCTAATAACTCAAAAGAAAAACGACACAGAGTGCCAGATGTTGAATATTATTTTGGAATTCCTCCACGACCCAACGTGGATTGTTTACGCATTTATTGCCACTTTTATTATTTTGGTTCTGGATGGCTATCTAATACCCCTAGTCAGGCATTTTGGCATTGGTAAAAAACCGGCGCCAAACCTCGCCCAACATGAGCGGGAACAGTACCTGATTCAAATGTCGTGGAATCGCAGCTCGGCTAATTTCTATTTATTGTTCACCGTGGTTGGCACAACCTATATAAAAAGTTTTGCCGTGACTGAACCGAACATTCGTATCGCGATTAATTTAGCCGTAGCCTTTGCAATTTGCTCTGCCGTGGAAAAATTCCGCCGTGCCCTGAAAATCAAGCGCCTACTCAAGCAAGCTACTGCTCATGGGTAAGTTCTTTAAATTCGCAGGCCTAGCATTAGCCGCCACGGTCGTGGCTTTAAGTTCCGGTTGCGGTAAGGACAATACCGGCACAGAACAAGCCAGTGCCACGCCGTCCTTCCTGCAAGCCAAGCAAGGCAAGCCCATACCGCCGGGTTTCGATTTCAGTTTACTGGATCAAAATGGTGACTATCACCAACTCAGTCGTTATCGCGACAGCACTGCCATTGTGCTTATCAGTCATGGTCTGGGTTGCCCCATCGTACGCCAAAGCGTTACCAGCATTAATGCCTTGGCCCAGGAGTATCAGAAAAAAAACGTGACCTTTTTAATGGTCAATACCTTTCCCCAAGACAGCCGGGAAGAAATCCAACAGGAAGTGGCAGAATACAGCCTTAACATTCCTGTGCTAATGGACGACACCCAATTTATTTCCTGGACCTTAAACTACACTCGAACGGCTGAGGTTCTAGTGATCGATCCAGCCCGTTGGGAAATTCTTTACCGCGGCCCTATCGACGATCGCCTTGATTATGAAATTCAAAAAAATGAACCCAAAAATAACTACGTAAAAGATTTTCTGGATCACCTGATCGCAGGGAATACTGTGGAAGAAGCGGTGGAAATTCCCTTTAAAGGCTGCGCCATTAGTTATGATGGCAGCTACTTCGCCGATCCCAAGACCTACACCGAAGAAGTGGCCGCCATTTTAGAAAACCGATGCGCCACCTGTCATACAAAAGGCGGTATCGCCCCTTGGGCCATGTCGGATTATGACACTGTAAAAGCCTGGTCTTTTATGATGCGCGAAGTACTCAAGACTCGACGCATGCCTCCTTGGCATGCTGATGATCCTGACCAGCATCTTATTCATACCGCTGGTATGCCCGACGCTGAAAAACGCACATTATTGCAATGGTTGAGCAAAGGGACACCGCGAGGCGAGGGCGACGACCCCTTAGCCATTGCAGAGCAGAAGAAAGCCACCGATGAAGATCCTTGGGTATTGGGTGAGCCAGATATTATCATCAGCGCTGGAAAATTTGATATCAAGGCTACAGGACTGTTGCCTTACAAATACCTAACTATCGACTTTGACAACGAAAAAGATCTTTACGTAAAAGCGGTACACTTACGACCCACTAATAAAAAAGTATTACACCATGGCTTTGCCTTTGTGTCTTCAACCAGCTCGGGTTATAACACCGATCCCAAGAAAGTCATCAATGGTTCCTGGGAGGAGGGCGTCTTTGCCACTTACGTACCCGGTGTAGACGGCGAAATTAACCCCGACAATGTTATTCGTTATATCCCCGCCCACTCAAAAATGAAGTTTGAATTACACTTCACACCTACGGGTAAAGAAGAACAGAGCGAAGTGCTACTGGGACTGTATCTAACGGACAAGCCCACTGAGAACGATCGTTTTTACAATATGGATGCCATTTACGATCGCTGGTTTCGAATACCCCCGGGTGAAGCAGATTGGCCTGTAACGGCTAAGAAAAAATTCACCAAAGACGCCTTGTTGTTCGAGATGATGCCACACATGCATTACCGTGGACAGGCCATGAAATACACCCTGGTTTATCCGGACGGCAATGAGCGTTTACTGTTATCCGTTCCAAAATTTGATTTTAACTGGCAACGTCAATATCGATTCAATGAGCCTGTTAAAATTCCGGCCGGTTCAGAAATTGTAGTAGAAGGGCTGTTTGATAACTCAACCCTCAATCCATTTAATCCAGATCCAACAAAAGTTGTGGGGTTTGGCGTACAAACTATCCAAGAGATGTTTATTGGTTACATTGCCTATGTGAACGAGGAATAAATGAGACTCTATGCGTTTGACAATTTGCGCCTGGTTTCCATTTTTTTGGTGATTCTATTTCATTCCATGTGTGCTTACACGGTACATGTGGAATGGTGGTATGTTCATATTGACGATCAAGTCTCCCGCTATGCGGCATTCATGGGTTTAACTGACATGTTTGTGATGGCGACGATATTTTTTGTGTCCGGTTTTTTTGCCGCCAAATCCCATCGTCGCACTCATAACTCCGGCTACTTAAAACAACGTTTAAGCCGCTTACTGATACCGGGTTATCTGCAACTTTTACTTGTCTGCCCACTACTTTTTTATGTGTCCGGTTCTGTTTTCAGCATGGAATCGCTACAACAAACCTTTGTAAGTACCTGGCAAGCATTATCGCATTTTGAGTTTGCACCTATTCAGCCAGGCACCATGAGCTTTCATCACCATATTTGGTTTGTGGAAGTTCTGTTTATTGTGGGTGCCGTATTAATGCTGACTCGACGCTGGACCAATTCCTTTTTGCTCGCCGCCGATGAAACCTACAAAGTTATTACCTGCAAACTAATATTCCTTATGACTTTGGGTTGGCTCATTACCTATATACCGCTAGCCATGGGTTTTGGCATTCATGACTGGCAAAATATGGGCGGCTTGGTTGTAGCTCAGCCAGTGCGTTTGGGCAGCTATATAGCAGCCTATTTAATAGGCTTGTATTTTTTTGGTCTGTTCGAGCATCTATCCTTAAAAAAATTAGGTCTGGCTTGTTTATTTGCGGTCATCGGTTTTACCGCTGTATGCCAGCTAATGTTACTGGGGGTCAAAGCGTCCCTGGCCCCAGAAACCCTTCACGATATTGCCGTTGCCTACACCCGGATTTTGGTCTGTTTCGTATTGCTCTTCACCACCACCTTTGCTTTCCTGAAATTTATCAATAGAAAATACCGCTGGATCGCGCCACTGTACCCGCTGAATTACGGCATCTATCTTATGCACATGATCTTTGTCGTTGCTCTGCAAGCGCTGCTGGCAGATCTGGACTGGGATACCGATACCAAAGTTCTAGTTATTTGCTTTTTAGCATTATTCCTTAGTATTGCTTCTACCTATTTGAAGCAGAATATTCATTGGGGAAGATATCAGCCCATCAGTTCATAATAGGAAGGCGAGCAACAGTGAGAAACCTGAGCAAAATCACTACCTCACCGGAGTGATAATAGGGGATATCCAAAACCTCACTCCCCCCATAACAGATCGGAATTACCCCTTTCTAGAAACCGCCACCTATGATTAAAGAGTCTACGTTACCTCAGACCAAAACCGAGGCTCTTTTATGTCTACTGTTCAGCTGTTACAGGTTATCCACGGTGATAATCCGCCGGAACTTATTCCCATCACTCTTAATCCGTCTCAACTTGCAGAATTACCGAAAACCATAGATGTCAGCACCACATTTACGCAAGCTGGTGCCAGCTACTGGGCCATTTACTCAAGTGCATCCCAGACACTAAGTGTTTATTCCGTTTCAATTTCTGACAACACTGCATTCACTCTGGTTACCAGCACCAAACTGGAACACCCCGTGTCAAACCTGCAGGCTTTTAAGGTAGGTGGCGAACCTTTCTTGCTAACCTATGATGCCAAAGATGAGTATCTGCACGCATTACAGCTAAAAAACAGCAGTCTTAATCCTGTTTATAATGGCTATGTGGGTAATGGCTACACCACCGTAGCACCCATGGCCTATCGAAATTCAAATTATGTGGTTTTGTACAACTCCGAAACTGGCGCAGTGGCTAAATACCAGTGGCTGGTCCCCTCAGACAAACCGCTATACGCCGAAAAAGTGTGGTCCGATACCTGGGCCAAGCAATGGGTGCGCTTTGCCTTTTTTCAAATGGGGGGTGAAAACTTTTTTATCAAAACCAACATGGAACACAAAAAAGTCAATATCGATCACTTTATGGATGATCCTGCGGAAGGCTCGCACCCGGTATTAAATGAAAATGCCAGTAGTGCCATGCTCACCAATAATGCCGTTGTCACCCTGAGTGACACCCGAGGAACACCCTATTTCGTGACCTATCATGATAGCGGAGAGGTAACGGTTAACGAGATTTTTGCCAGTGCCTTGGGCTGGGAAGAACGAATTAAGGGCAACTTTATAAAGCAGGCACACACCATGACGGCCCTAAGCCAGGGTTCAGATGAATTTATATTACTGACAGGGAAATAAGGTAAATTTATGTCTCGTATTATTACAGAAAGTTATGAGATTCATTGTGACAAACCACTACCGGCAGTTCAGTGGCAATCGATTCAGCAATTAGCACCAACACCGCTACCCATAGACAACCCTAAGCAACTACCCATTGCCGATGCTGCAATTATTACCTGGACTAGCGCCGAGTGGAGCGCGTTTGATCATGTATTTTTAAATAGCAGCAGCGAACGTCACCCCTATAGTGAAGAATGGCGTGACCAATGGCATCCATTCCCCGCTGAAGGTGATTCCCCCATTCTTTATTTTCAATTGGTGGGGATTAAAGACATGGCAAACAAGCAGCAGCGCGTATTGTTAATAAAGTCTGAAGTGCACCTGGCCCATGCTCCTTGGCGTGCCGGGTTAGAAGCTATGGTGAATACCGTCATCCATGATGCACAGGTAAAAAAGATCATTTCTACCGGTACCGCCGGCGGTGCTGCACTTTCTCAATGTCTGGGCGATGTCATCCTAACCAATGCCGCGCATCTCCATCTGAAGAAAGAAGAAAATCTACCCTGTAGCTATAACGATACTACTATCACCGGTTCGAATTTATTGCATCAAACGGTTTTACAGATTGCGGTGAACACAGAATTAATGATGGGCCTGGATACGATCTGGAATGATAGTACCATAAAGCAGGCTATTGCCGAGCTGAACCACAAAGCCGGTACTCATTATGATTATGCCGATATTATTGATGAACCCTTGAAACCGGAAAATCTACACCAGGTGCAGATTAGTTTTGCCGAGTTTACCCCACTTCTTACCACGGATTATTACTACATCGCTCAACCCGGCGATCAAAAGGGTTATTGTTTCTTAGAAATGGACGACGCCATTATCGCCCACGTTGCCAAAAAGGCCGGTGTTGAATTTGGCTTTATACGCAATGTATCTGACCCGGTAATTAGTATGACCGATTCCCACGGGCAACCCATTGCCGAATCGGTGCGGGACGATTGGTCCGGTATTATCTATAAGCTCTGTGGCTTTTACACCAGCTTTAACAGTGCACTTTCCAGCTGGGCAAGCATCGCTGGAATTAAATAGCACTGTCGTTGGGCTACCGCGCAAGCGGAGCCCAACACTTTATTATTCTTTTGGAGAAAATTTAGCGACCGCTGGTCCCACATTACCACTTAACAAACAGTGATTGCTGTTACCTTGTATCGGAGCCGGTAGCACACTTATATTCGCCAATTTTAGTTTTTCCCATTTCGCCACGCAGAAATGACTGTAGTGATCAATACCTGCAAGATATTGCTTATAATCATCCACATTATCCGTCGCGGTTGTACAGTTCACACTTAAGGATTGGATTTTTCCATTTTCCTTTTGTTCTGCACCTGCTTTAAAGGCGATCGTTGAACATTGTCCAGCCCTTATGACGATGCCTTTGGTCACCTCGTGGAATATCTCTGTATTTGATTCCATAGCGTTAGCATTCATTACGATTTGTGGTTCGCAGCTAATTTGCGTGACCGCCAACCCTGCCAAAATAAGACGCCTCGTCAATCCCATCTTATTACCCCTAATTTGACGCTTGGGTCTTCAGGAAGGTGTTATAACAATGACCCGCCATCACATTCACCCCTCCATCATTAGCCGTCCACATAGGTGTAATCATCAAAGATTCTGCCACCAGACACTGGCTATCGCCATTACCCTCCATAAAACTGGCCAAAGGAGCGGGGTTAAAATCCGAATCAGGCTCCACCGCAATCCAGGCCAGGATATAATCCCCATCAGCCACTGATATGACTTCTTTAATGCCTAGAATATGAGTAAGATCCTGCATTAAGTGATAAAACTCTGTCACCTGCTGGGTATTTTTATTAATGTCTTTGCTTACCAATGGAATCACCACCACCATGACTTTTGCCTGCTGCCAATCGGTCTCGGCACCAACAAAAAAATAGGGCTGCTTCCAATCCCATGACTCTTGATTAAAATGGCGGGGAAAACCTGAGCGGCTAACGGGTATAGAACTATTACTGTCAAAATTAAACAGCGTACCATGTAGATCACCATAAGCACGCCCGATGACGGTGTGATGACTGGCGTTCTCATAGTCTGAAGCATTCTCATATCCCACCAAGGCAATTTCATCAGGTAAACCCTGGGAGTTAACGGGTAAGATAGCGGGCAGATAGCATTTTAAGCCCAGAGGATCCATCGCTTGTACGGTAAGAGGTACAAAGACACTGCCGAGCTTCTGATAAAAACCAGAAGCATCTTGCTGATACGTAGAGTTGCGAAAGCCGCGCCAAACCCGAATACCTTCCGGCCGAATAGGTGATACTGAACTCATGGTGGCAACCTGCATTTATGTACGGACCTTTCAAGTATTAGCCAGCCCACGCCACCGTGACAAATCCAGTTTTCATGACCCCGCTATAACAAAGCAGAATTGCTCATTCAAGAATAGTTATCCATAGTGAAAGCTGATCTATAAAGAAAGGACAGACAAGGTGTCAGAATGAATATTAAAAATCTGATCAACGCCACCCAAACGGATTTGACGATTACCCTATACGTTGGCGATAACTCCCAGCAGGGCTGGCATGTTGTGGAAACCCAATGTACTTACCTAAGACACGGAAAAAGTTGTTCAATGGAATACGGCAGTTCAAGAGGTAATCAACTGATAGGTATTCAATTGGAAGGAATACTCGACGGTATCCATATATCAAAAAAGCAAATGCTTACCACAGCGAACCATTCATTGGATGCTATACTCAACTTCAGCAATTACATTGAGATTCAGTCCTTTGACTCCATCGCTCTAACTGGCGAGGAACAATACAGCAAAGTTGAATAAAAATGCATCATATTGATCCCAAGCTTTTTCGTGCGTTCAAAGCAGTAGATGAGGCAGGAAGCTTCAGTGAGGCTGCGGATCTGGCCGCCATGACTCAGGCCAATATCAGCAAACATATTAAAGCCCTGGAAGAACAAATCAACGCTGAGCTGTTTGTCCGTACCCCCAAAGGACCTGTTATCACAGAAGCGGGCACGCAACTAAGGGAGTACATCAAAAAGTTCGAGAACCTGCATTCCGATTTAGTATTCACCATTAAAAACACGGCTGAACAAGTGCAGGGCGTTGTCAGTTATGCTATGCCCGCATCCTGTTTATTGTCACCACACTTTCCCATGCTATTGGAACGACGGCTTGATTTTCCAAAACTGGAAATCAATCTGTCATTAATGCCCACTAATCAGGTGTTTAATTTAATTTTGGACGGCGCCATAGATTTTGGCTTTGTGACCCAAAAGGTGAGTCATCCACGGATCGAATATCTTTCATTTTGCAAAGAAGAATATGTGGCCGTAAGCGCACCCTCTATTCCCTTGGAACAGCTGAACGCTGAGTCTCTGACACAATTCAACTATATAAAATACCCAGGCTACGAGCTCTATTTTGATCTATGGAAAAATCATAATTTTGGGCAACTGGATAACATCAATGCTTTATCATTGCATTACGCTGGCAACATCAACAGTATCGACGGCGCGATATTAATGGCTTTAGGCGGGTTAGGGGTCAGTATCTTCCCCCGCCACTGTATCCAACATTTGCTGGACGAGGGCAGGCTAGTGGAATGGAAAAGCACTGATCCTAAAATAGAACCGGTGCTTAACGCCATTTATATTGCCTATCTAAAATCAAACAGCAAACCGTATCGCGTGGATTTAGTGATTTCATGGTTTATGGATATGGTGGCACATTACTGAGCCGCGCCATTTAGGCCATACACCTTATAGACTATAGGTACGCCGCAGATACTTAATAATGTCTTTTGATTCGAACATACCAACATCCGTATTGGGGTCATATAAATAAGGGTACTGCACTTTGCCAGTTTTGGCTAACAACTCCGCCCGTTTGGTGCCGGCTATTGGTTGGTATTTACCCAGGGTTAGTCGCAATCCTGGTATCCCCACATCCGCCTTTTGTTGTTTACCGCTGTTTCTTAAAATGTAGTGAAGACCAAGTTCACTTAAACACTCCCGCACTGGCCGCGAATAAGGACTGGATTCAAAGCTGAAAAGTTCCAGAGGCAGAGCCGGATGCTTAGCCGGTCGGTAGTGACTACCCGCATTCAGCCGCAAGCCAAACGCCAAAGTAGAAACCAAGCTGGGTTTTTCCATTGTCCGAGGCTTACGCGTGCCATAATTCTGATTTAAGTAATTGATTATACTTTCTGCTCCGTAAACTGGCTTACCAGTATTCTCGTCAAACAGCATCGGCACTTCTTTTTTACCACCCAGTTGTTTCAACTCGTCCCAGTAAAAGTCACCGCCTATAGGGCAGGGATAAATATGCACATCCAGGTCTAATTCAGTTAAGCACTCCCGCACCGCCCGACACTCCGCACTACTTTCCCGATCATACAAACGGATGGGTTTTGCTGGTTGCTGCTTTCGCACCATAGCGGAGCTTCCGCGCCATTTGCGTGACGTAGACGCCAAGGTTGAACTAATCAGGTTAATCATCCGGTCTCCACTCCCAATAATTATCGCGCTATACAGTAATACCTTTTGTATTGAGATTCCACATACAGGTCGTACAGGATATAATCGCCCCCCACACCAAATGCATTATTCTGGTTGAGATTCCCTATGACAAACACTTGGTACTTGATGTGCTTCCTTTCTGCCATCTCAGTACTCATTGCATTTACCAATCAATTTGTGTTGAAAATGCAAACCACCATTGCGATCACCACGGCTTCGGTGATTATTTCTCTACTCATGATCGTCGCCGTCAAAATGCTCGGTAACGAAACAGCCTTGCTGGTATCACAGCTCATTAGTGGCATAGATTTCAATCAGTTACTGCTACAAGGCGTACTGGGCTTACTGCTGTTTGCCGGCGCCTTGGAAATCAATATCAAAGCCATCAAACGGCAACGCTGGGAAATTACCACTTTGGTATTATTCTCCACCCTCGCGTCCACCTTTTTTATCGGCTATGTGAGCTGCTGGTTTCTGGAGATCATTGGTACCCCAATTCCCTTTGTGTATTGCCTGCTTTTCGGTGCGCTGATCAGCCCTACGGACCCTATTGCCGTCCTAGCCATTATCAAAAAAATGAATGCCCCCGAAGGTATTTCAGTTCAGGTGGAAGGCGAGTCGTTGTTTAACGACGGCGTGGGTCTGGTGGTTTTCAAAACCATCTTTGCCGTGGCCTTTACCGGAGTCAGCCCAAATTTTGGCAGTGTCGCCGAGTTATTCCTGGTGGAAGCCCTGGGTGGCATTGCCTTTGGTCTGGCGCTGGCCGTGTTCGCCCACTATTTAATTATCTTAAGCAATGACTACAGCATTCGTTTGCTCATCACCTTCTGCATACCCACCGCAGGCTTCGCCGCCGCCAATATTATGGATGTTTCCGGTGCGTTGGCCATGGTTGTGTGCGGCATCTTCATTGGTAATGTAACGCGGGATAAAGCCGCCGCCATGTCCCTGCATACCAGTATTCGCAACGTCAGAAACTTCTGGCACGCAGTAGACGGCTATTTAAATTCTCTGTTGTTCTTGCTCATGGGCTTAATCCTGGTGACCCTGACCATTTCAATCAATGAAATCATGTTGGGTATCGTGGCTATTCCGATTGTGTTGCTGGCCCGCTTTATCAGTGTTGCCTGCCCCTATCTTGTATTCAGGCGGTTTCGCAAATATGACCTTAATTCCGTCAGAATTCTCACTTGGGGTGGCCTGCGGGGCGGCCTGGCACTCGCCATGGCCGCGTCGGTTCCCTCAGGCTATGTCGTCTTGAATGGTACGGATTTACATACACTGATTGTGGTTGTTACTTATATCGTGGTTATTTTTTCCATCATTGTTCAGGGGCTCACTATCACGCCATTGATTCGGAAGAGTATCGAAGCATCAAACCGAAACAAATCTTGAGCCCTTGATTTTATCGAGAGCCAGCGCTGTCGGTGATCTTGATACGCTGGCAACAGGGGGCAGCGGGATCCATCAGCTAACTTTCTCCTGTTTTGGTTATACATTGCATAGGCCATATATGCACCTGATAAGGAATTACATGGTACCATTCGCCTTTTGCAGATACCGACTTAATCAAGCTAGGAACTCCAAATGGACTGGAACGAACTCAAATATTTTCTGGCCGTGGCTGATGCAGGATCATTGACACAGGCAGCTGAAAAACTCAACATCAGTCATTCAACTATTTTTAGACGCATTCAAACTTTTGAAAACGAGATGGGTGTTCGCCTATTCAATCGGGTAGATAGACGCTATTTACTCACACCTTCAGGTGAAGAGTTGCTCGAAATGGGGAAAGATATTCACAGATCTTTCGAAGAAGTTGAACGTCATATTATGGGTAAAGATTTACAACCAAAAGGTTTGGTTCGAGTTTCAGCACAGTCTTATATTACTAGCAACTATCTAACGGTTTTTCTCGCGGAATTTCATCGGCTTTATCCCGAAGTGGAGATTGAGCTAATATCAGAAAACTATGCTCCCAATCTTAGCAACATGGACGTCGATGTTGCAGTGCGAGTATTTCCAGATTCCCCTCCTGATTATCTGCTGGGTCGAAAAGCTTGCATGGTGCATTGGAGCCTGTATGCCAGTAAAGAGTATATTGATAAACATGGCCATCCTCAGACCATTGAGGATCTTAGTCACCATCATCTGATCGGTGCTGCAACTTTTTTGCGTGACTGGCCTGGCTTTCGTTGGTTAGATGAGAATTACAGTAGCAGTATAAAAGTGCGGTGCAATGAGTTGAATGCTATGCGTACTCTGGCATCTAATCACCATGGTATAGCCTTTCTACCCGATGACAAGAGAGATCATTTGATAAGAATAATGGAGTTCCCAATGGGCGGAACTGCCAGCTTGTGGGTATTGACGCATCCTGATCTTCGCAAAGTAAAACGAATTAACTTGGTTATGCGGCATTTAGTAGAAAAATTCTCGGCACTGAATTTATAGAATTTCTCTTCCTTGCATACTTGCAAGCATCGCTTGCATATATGGCTGTGAAATATCTCATATATTACTAGTAGAATCGGCCTCTGTTATCCCTCTAATAGAGAACATCAACGAAATTATATATGCGGTGACACATGCAGATTCAACAATCAGTATCCTTGTTAGTTTTATTAATTACATCCACAGTCAATGCGCAGAACATCATTCAGCCGAATGCTTTGGCTCCGAATGGTGAACTTCGAGCCAATATTAAACGGACTCAATATGGCGTGCCCCACATTACCGCCGATAATCTAGAAAGCCTTTCGTTCGGCATGGGTTATGCCTTTTCTGTAGATAACATCTGCATTCTGCAGGACATTATTATTCGCTACAATTCCGAAAGATCCAAATACCACGGAGCCGACCTTAACCCAGGCTCGGGAGATCAACTCAATCTGATCTCTGACTTCAGCTATAAAGCCCTGGGAATAAGGGAGCTTGCTGAAGCCAAATACAATTCTTTGTCAATCAATTCCAAAGCCGTATTAGAAGGGTACAGCGCCGGCGTAAACCATTATCTAGCAAGCACAGGTAATGCCATGATTGATGCACAATGTGCCAATCAGGACTGGGTAAAGCCCATCACGCCTGTGGATATGTTAACTCTGTTATTTGGTACGGCTCTGTTTCCAGGGGCAGGCAATTTTAAAGAGCCGCTATTTATGGCAAAACCCCCAACCGATACAGCAGATATGTCCGCCATTGCCAGCGACTTTGTTTATCAAGCGCCTCAAGCAGCCTCTAATGCCTGGGCTCTAGGTAAAGAAAGAACTGAAAACAGCCATGGACTGTTACTGGCTAACCCTCATCTTCCATTCTCTGGCCAACTTAGATTTTGGCAGCTACACCTTACCATTCCCGGTTCGCTAGACGTTATGGGTGCATCGCTCTACGGCATTCCGGGTGTTGTAAATGTTGGGTTTAACCAGAACCTGGCCTGGTCACACACTTATTCCACGGCAGAACATTTCGTTATTTACGAGTTGAGCTTAAATCCAGATGATCCCGAGGGCATGACTTACTTACTCGACGGAGAGATAACACCTTTTGATCAAAAAGAAGTTACGATCGAAGTTTTAGGAGAAAACGGCACGCTCACATCCGTGGACAAGACCTCATACTCGAGCTATTTCGGGCCAATGATTATGATTCCTGGTACTCTAATTTGGGGGGAAAACACCAGCCTAGGTCGACATGTTGCGTACTCAATAAAAGACGCCAATATGGGAAATATGGATATTATCGATCATTGGTTGGCCATGAATTTAGCCAATGACATGGATCAATTCAAAGCTGCCTTCCAAAGCTATGACGGGATGGTATTTACCAACACACTTGCCACAGACAAAAACGGTAATACTTTTTATATCGACGATTCAACAGTACCTGACCTCAGTAGTTTCTCGCTTTGGCAACTACGTTGGAACCCCATATGGTCAAGTATCCACACCCTAACTGGGCTTAGTGTATTGCCTGGAAGTTACACCTTTTATGACTTCTCAGGATCAGTTCCATACGACAAATCACCTAAGCTGGAACGAATGGATTATGTACAAAACTCCAATAACAGTTATTGGTTAACCAATCCAAAGGCTCCTTTAACCGGATACTCTTTGCTCTTTGGAAAAACCAACGAAGAACAGTCGTTACGTACAAGAATGTCTCTCACCATGCTTGAAGACAGCGCAGGGAGTGATGGAAAATTTTCTTTGACCGAAGTCGAACAGGCATTATTTAGCGAACGAGCCTATTTGTCAGAGTCCATACGAAATGATCTAGTGCAACAATGTATTGCCCAAGGCAGTACACCCGTGCAAGTGACCTACAATAGCAGCCAGATGTTTGTAAACATTTCACAGGCCTGCCAAATACTCAGTCAGTGGGATGGTCTTTACAAACTAAACAGCAAAGGAGCCGTGCTATTTCGCGAATTTGCAGAAGGGTTTAAACAATCTCCACAATGGATCCAGCCTTTTGATGCCACTAACCCGACTCAAACGCCAAACGGTTTAAAAACCGGCCCAAAGATTATGGAACAACTGGCCAGGGCTGTACTAAAGCTAAAAGATGCAAACGTTTCAATGCAATCTCCATTGGGCTTTGTGCAGTTCTATGAGCCGACGTTAAATAATGGCTCGCCGTCCGGATTAAAATTGTTCTGGGAGGGCACGAGCGAAGTAGAAGGTGGATTCAATGTATTCTCACCATTTAAACCAGATGGAAGCACATTATTTCCATCGCATTATTATCAAACCTTACCTGAATCTCAACTCAGTGCAGAAGCAAGAGGCTATCAAATCGGTTATGGCTCAGGTTGGATTATGGCTGTCGAATTTACCGACACCGGCCCCAACGCAAAAGGAATATTAACCTATTCGCAATCCATGAATCAGGCCTCTCAACATGTATTAGATCAGACCCTGATTTATTCTAATCAACCAAAGCTATTGAAACTACCTTACACCGCAGCAGAAATCCAAGCCAATTTAATCTCAGAAACCGAGATTCAGACATTCAAACCCTGACATATCTTTGTAAACAATAAGAATAGGTAACAAAAATGGGTTCCCCGAAGAAATTCGGAGAACCCATTTAATATATTAGTTGATCTTAGATTTCAGAAACAACCACTCTATCAACCTTTACGGTACCAATTCCCGAATTAAAGTATAATCCCACCACAACATGAGTCGAATCGGTTGTGCTAAACTCAAGCCGGAATGGTTGCGTAGCATTAACTGAGTGGAAGTCTTCTAAATTAACTGATTTCGTTTCTAGAAAAGTATTAGTGCTTGAGTCATAGACAACAGCCCAGGCTACTTCACCCACACCTAAATTAGCCGTTGATATGTCGAACTGGGCGACATACTGTCCAGCACGAGGAACCTGTCCGTAGAGGTCTGAAAACAACATCCATCCACTTGTATCTTGAGCTGTTGCAATAACGTCACTACCAACAACACTACCCGCCTGCCAATGCAATACATTGGCCTCCTGCAAGGACTGGGTAAATTCACCAGCAGTGGAACCTACAGCCCAAGCCTTATTTAAGGTTTGAAAGATAGGAGGATCCAGATCTTCGTCATCAATACGTATATGAGAATTTGAATCTGACAATGTTATCCAATTGCCATCTTGTAAGAGCCAGGAGCCAGCTGTTCCAATCGCTTTGTTGGAGCCATCATGGTCTTGGAATGTTTCAAAAATTGGACCCCACCAACCAACGCGATCACCGTTCTCATAAGTGTTATCCGAATCATTGGTGGTGGTGTAGTTATAGTTATAAACTTGATCATAAGTTCCAGTCTGATAGTTTCTTAACCAAACACTGTTATTCCAACTTGTTCCAGCTCCGGAAGTACAATTGACTACATGCAGCTCTTGGCGAAAGACGTTGTCATCATTCACCTCTGAAACCAAATAATCGGTTAGATCGCTGTATGCTATTTCTACCACCCAGGGACTTGTCCCAGATCCAGCGTACGACCAATCAAATACCTTAAAGTTAAATTCTCTTTGACCAAAGTAACTAATATAAGCTTCTACCCCCAAATTTGAGCGATTGGTTGAGGTATTATAGAGCCAATTAGTTACGTCACCACCGGGAGTTTTTGGAACGATATAGTCAATATAGATACACGTATTATTACTCCAATTTAAGGAATCGCCGTTAAAAGACACGCCATAACCTGTGCCACCCGGTACAGGCCCGGTTTTTTCTTTGGTTATATTTTTCTTATCTTGTTGCTCTAGATATTTAAGCAATTGCTGTGCCTTGCGACTATTTTTATCGAGTGTTCTTTCTAGCTTGTACTGAATAAAATGATTATTTTCCTTTTTTACTCGATCAGGCTGTTCCTTACGAAGTTTAGCGGTTTTTTCTTTTGTCCACTTTGTTTGGTCAGAAACCGGCAGAACAGTGCCATCAGGCGTTGTAATAGACATTTTAAAACTTTCATTTTCAGCATCATCTGCCACTGCTAGATTTTTCGCATCGACACTCGATGGTAAATTAGCAAGACCGACGGCCATTCCAATAGTAAAAACCTTTGTAAAACTCATGACTGGAGCCCTTAATAATAAGACTTATGTTAAGAAGTAGTTTAATTAAAATACGTTAGTACCAGCGACTTAACGCCCCGCTTGATTCAAGCTTATAAAGATAATTTCCGGCATTGATCTGTTTTACAGTACTCCCAGAACTACCCTCGTTAAGGGCCTGCCAGCCAGAGAAAGGAACGCCGGTATACCGCCAAATCACGCCGGTGTTATGTAACTGATATAGATCACCACCATTGGCTTCTAAAGCAATTGTGGCTGAGTTGTTATCAAGGTTTTGCCAGCCCGTTATCGGAGTACCGGTGAAGCGCCAAATCGCTCCGGTGCTATGTAGTTGATAAAGATTTCCGCTATCTGCAGAGATAGCAATAGTCGCGAGATTATTATCAAGCAATTGCCAACCGGATATCGGTGTGCCGGTATAACGTAAAATTTCACCATTACTATGCAATTGATACAGCTCGTTATTACTGGCTTCTAGCGCAATAGTATTAGTATCTTCACTCAACAACTCCCAACCAGTTATAGGATCACCCGTAAAACGCCAAATACGGCCAGTATCATGCAATTGATACAATTGATCTCCACCGGATTCAATCGCTATGGTGGCCGGATTGTAATCCAGCATCTGCCAGCCAGTCATTGGCGTACCGGTATAAACCCATAGTCGTCCGTTATTATGTAATTGATACAAATTTCCAGCACTGGCAGAAATGGCGATTGTCGCTGGGTTATTATCTAACAATTGCCATTCACCTTGGCCTCCTAAGGAATACTGCCAAACTCCGCCATTGTTAGTCAGCTTGTACAGGTCATTTCCATCGGCCTCAATCTGTGTCGTGCTAGTATCTTGATCAAAGGTTATCCATCCCGATAGAGCCAGATAAGCGTTTCTATCAAAACAGGTGAACTTGGGACGAACCACATACTGAATATCACCGCCGTATTCAAAATCGTACTGCGTGTTAAAAGTGGTTACTGGCTCCAACCAGATTTGGTCTTCAGATCGGTAACGTTCAATAACAAATCCTTCAAATTCAAATCCACTGGGTTTAATCCAGCGATTACTCCAATCCAGATGGTCCCCAGAAGAATATTCCGTTGATGGTGTCACCGTTACCGCAATCAGATCATCTTTGCAGGATGGCGTAGTAATGTCTTTTGTCGTTGGTGGACTAATTTCATCACAACGAGAAGCCTGTACACTGAGACTATAGGAATGTTCAGGACTTAAATACGGTATTTCAAGCTTATTACCGATCAATAAATTTGGCGTGGTTCCAATATTATTGGGTAAAGTTATGTCTCCACCCGTGGTAAGATCCTGCAATCGAACAAGATAACCATCAGGATAATGTGTCGCGTAATCACGATCCCAGGTTAATAAAAAGCCATCACCAAGCAAATTAGCTGCGAATATAGCGGCTGGCGGCTCTGGCTCAAAACAATAGGCTTTATTGATAGTGATATCGAGAACCGAGCTCGAAGGGCTTTCCCCAAATTTATTTAACGCTACAACAGAAATACTGTGTGTGCCACTCGGGTATGCTGACAACTTATTTGTTTCATCGCAGCTCAAAGTTGTATTAAAGGTTTGATGTGCGACATTATCAATCCATACTTTGTATTCAACTGCATCAGGTACAGAATCCCAGCTAATCTCGCAATTTCGATAAGCTAATCCCATCGGCCGAGTTGGTCTGACGCTGGAATAATCAACAACAATTTGCCATGTTTCGTAATCTCTCAACCCTTCATCAAAGGTAGATTGAATGCTCGCTCTCTTAAACTTTCCATAGGGCTTAAGTTGTGAACACCAGTGGATAATTCAGCTACTTCAAGAGTGTAACTATCGTTAAGTCTATACCTGGTCGGGTCGTTATCTAGAGTCCAAAAACTCCCTTCATAGGCAACGTTTTCTGGCAATTGATTGTGAGTAATGCTAAATACTTTCGAATTAGTCTCTACTGAGTTAATTCTCACTATTTTTTCTGCAGCCGTTGGATTTTCAATAACAGAAACGAGCCTAAATATTTCCCTTTCAATTTGTTCTTCATTAACCGGACCATATCCGTCTGCATCATCCAGCTGGTTCATTGTAGACTTAAGTGTTGGACGATAGATTCCATTTTTACAATACCCGCCACCTTCAAATAATCCAACAAAATTGGTATCACTGTAACGCTCCAATAAGTAAGTCCGTTGACTCGCTGTTAAACTACTATCAGCGTTAATTTCTTCGCGTTTGGTTGAAAGATAATCGGTTGGAGTGGGAATTGGAGTTTCGTCAAAAATATGATGCTTCCAAGGAATTTTTTCTCGGTCGACTTCACCGGTGAGATTTATACTTAAATCAGCATTTCCACATCCAGTGATACCTTGGGTATACTCATCTGCCAGTTTACCAAGTGCATGGCCGAATTCATGAGGCAACCGCCGGGAAGGCAATTTATTTCCATTTATCAAATTCTGGGAAAAAGCTGGCATTCGAACGATAGGCACACCAGGCTCTATACCAGCATTAGCACCGATAAATATTTTATTAATTTTTTCATCGTAGGCATTGCTTAGTAAAATAATAATGTCGTACTTTGTTGAATCATTACTGTAATGATTTTTCAAAAACGCACTGATTCTTTGATTATTAACACACAAGGGTTGCGATGAAGCCGTCAGGTCATCTTCGCAAGGACGTGAACCAAAAGGAGTAAAGGTTTGATTGGTAGATGCTACAGTTCGTATTTTTTCAAATAAAGAATTTTCACTTATTACGTCAAATCGATGAAAATTGAATAAGTTCTTGTGAAAGCTGATTGGCTTATAGGTTGAGAGCTCTTTTATAAGTTTACTTGTAACGTCCTTAAAATTTTCCATATCTCCATTATCTAGTGAAAATCCATCACCAATAACCGCTACATCTACTCGATTATCTGGTGCAGTTTGCACTTCCATACCATCCGCATTCAGCTCCGTAACCGTGTAATTAATATCTTCAAATGTGAAGGCTTGAACTAACGACACAGGTAATAACGCCACGCATAGCCCTAAAAGCCACTTATGTTTCATCTCGTAAAACTCCATTTTTAGTATTTTCTTGTTCTAAATAATTTATTTTTAATGGGAAAAAGCGAAAACCATGTGGATTTTGGCGCCAACGCATTAAAGCCGTCGGCAAATTATGTTGCAGATGCGCCAATTAATCTATTGCCGTTTATGCAAACCTATATTGCAAAATTACAATACAAAATTAAGTCTGCACCTGGCAGAAAGAGAGAAATAATATAACGGTTCTTATGCTGGCTTCATTATGTTAACTTAGCCAAATGAAGGTGCGTGCAGGTCTATGTTAGCTGTCTGAAGTCAATTACTTTCACTGATCCACGCCTGTGACTTTTTCCGTTTTGGAATGGGAAAATCTTAGGTTCTATGGTTACGGTATCTTTGACCTTATAAAGCCACAATAATTTGTCCCAATATTTTTAAAGCTTCTTCAATTTCTGAGTTCCACGTGTTGCCGTAGTTTAATCTTATACAATTGCGAAAGCGCCGTGATGCTGAAAATATTGGGCCCGGCGCAATACTGATACCTTGCGCCAGTGCCAGTTTAAATAATTGCAAAGAATCCACATGAACCGGCAATTCAACCCATAAAAAATATCCACCTTGAGGCTGGGTTACACGGGTTTCGGGTGGGAAATGCTTTTCTATTGCCAGCAACATTTTACGCTGTTGATCCTGCATTTTTTCGCGTAATTTACGCAAGTGGCGATCATAGCTACCAAATTGTAGATAGTCTGCAATAGCCGCCTGTGCAGGTACCGATGGTGAAATGGTTGACATCAATTGCGCGCGGTAAATACTTTCACTAAACTGCCCCCCCGCGACCCAACCTACCCGGTACCCAGGCGCCAAACATTTCGAGAAAGAACTGCAATACATCACTAAATCGTGTTCATCAAAACTTTTTATCGGCTTGGCTTGCTGGCTGCCAAAATATAGCTCGGCATACACATCATCCTCGACGGTAGGAAGCTGATATTTCGCAATTAACTCACAAAATACTTTTTTGTTATCATCACTCATGCTCGCGCCAAGTGGATTTTGATAGCTACTCATTAGCCAAATGGCTTTGATGGGTAAGCGTTTAAGGCTGTCTTCTAAGACATCGAGATCTATCCCGCCACTCGGATGAACCGGAATTTCCACGGCTTTTAATTTTAACCGCTCCAAAACCTGTAGGCTCGCATAAAACGCTGGAGACTCAATAGCAACCATATCGCCCGCTTGCGTCACCGCTTGAAGTGATAAGCTAAGCGCTTCCATCGCACCACTGGTAATAACCAACTCATCTGCGGAATATCTATTGCCAGCCGAAATGGCCCGTAGCAGGATTTGCCTGCGCAGGTTGGCGTTACTACTGGTCATATCTGAGATAATCGCATCCGGCGATAAGTCGCGCAGCGCCTTATTCATCGAGCGGGCTAAGCGAGGCAGCGGAAATAAATCGGGACTGGGAAATGCCGAGCCTAATGGTGTAATACTGGGATCTTTGATGGAATTCAGCACCGAAAAAACCAGTTCACTGACATCAACGTCGGTGGCTGAAATTTGATGATTGGCAGGGTTGTTATCACTGAGCTCTGGTTCAGCCATCAGGCTGCAAGCATTATTCCTTACGATATACCCTGAACGCGATCGCGCTTCAATTAAGCCTCGGCGCTCCAATAGATAATAAGCCTGGAAAACCGTTGAGGCGCTCACATTATGGGTGCGACTGGCCGTGCGTACAGAAGGTATTTTTTCTCCTGGGCTAAGGATCTCGCTGCGAATGAGTTCAGCGATTTCTTCAGCCAGGCGCTCATAAAGTTTCATAGCTTAGTCTTCGGTAAAAATTCAGGTTTCTTTTTATTGAATAAAAAGGTGGCTGTCTGGGTTGCCATATCATTGGGCCTAAGGGTATTAACAATATTGAAATCAAATTTAATGGCACTATCCTCTTGAGCTGCAAGACCCTGATTTTTAAAGGCAACCGCTACGGGTAAATCCAGTCGCTCGCCCGGCGCTACATTCACTTGATAATCGCGAGTTAAATAAAGAGGCTTATCGCTTTCCAGCATCATCTTGTACGTTTGGGCTAGTTGAGTTTTGTTCGTTATTTTAAGAACATAAACATTGACCTCTTCGCCCAAGGTATTAACTCGTACCACATTCCTATCGCGATGAACACTTAGGCCAACTTGATCACGACCCTGTAAGTTTAAAGCAAGTATACTCATCACCACACCGAATACAGCAATATAGCCAATAAAACGGGCTCTTTTGAATAATGGCTCGCCGTCTTTGGGGTTATTGGCATCGGCTGCTAATTTACGCTCACTGGTGTAGCCCACCAAACCCGGTTCATAGCCCATTTTTTCCATAACCGAGTCACAGGCATCCACACAGGCGGCACAAGCGATGCAATCCAATTGCAGGCCATTGCGAATGTCTATTCCCGTTGGGCAAACCTGTACGCACATGCGACAGTCAATACAATCACCCAAGCCCTGGGAGCGATAATCTTCGCCTTTACGGCGCGATCCTCGTCCTTCTCCGCGCTTAGCATCGTAACCAATAATAGTCGTATCTTTATCAAACATCACAATTTGAAAGCGCGCATAAGGGCATGCATGCGCACAGACTTTTTCCCGTAGCCAGCCTGCATTCAGGTACGTTAGCGTACTGATAGTGACGATCCAAAAGGCATAATTCACGTCAAGCTGGAATCTGACTAAATCGCTTACCAGCTCCCGCACTGGCATAAAGTAGCCCACAAAAGCGATCGCCGTTGCGATTGAGGCTAATCCCCACAGCAAATGTTTGGTACCACGTCGAATGATTTTATTACTTGACCATGATTCGGTATCCAGACGTGCCCGTCGAAAGCTGTCGCCCTCAGTGACTTTTTCGATCCACATAAATGCCCAGGTCCAGGAGCTTTGAGGGCAGGCATAACCGCACCAGATTCGGCCAGCGATTGCCGTAACGGCAAATAGTAGCAGTGCACTAACAATCAATATAAAGGTAAGCAGAATAAAGTCTTCAGGAAAAAATGTAGCACCAAAGATATAGAATTTTCGCTGGCTTAAGTCCCACAATACCGCTTGATGCCCATTCCAATTGAGCCACGACGCCCCAAAAAATACAGTTGCCAGAATACCTGCCATACCAATCCGGAGGCTACGAAACTTACCCTTAAAGCTGCGGGTATGAATTTTACCGCCCTTTTGCGAAGGGGTAAGACGTCCATTTGACTCTTCACTTAGCTGCTTTAGCGCAATTAACTCGTTCATAGTTGAGATATCCAGTTGAATACTTGCCACCATTATCTGGTTGCATCTGTACTGGAAACAGATTCAGAACTTTAAAAATTCACCCTATCAGATGAGGCTAGGGTGACTCAGGTTAAGGCATCTGATACGCAAACATTCCGCTAATCTGCAACTGTTATGGAGTACAGTTCGACGCTAATTTTGAGGCCTGATTATTTGCTGCCGAAAGGAGAGTCACTGGAATGTATAACTACGACGACTACGATCATAGATTGGTGCGTGAACGCGTAGCGCAATTCAGGGATCAAGTAACTCGCCGTCTGGCCGATGATTTGTCGGAGGAGGAATTTCTTCCTCTACGCTTACAAAACGGGCTCTATTTACAAAAACATGCTTACATGTTGCGGGTGGCAATACCCTACGGAGTTTTATCCAGCGATCAATTACGCACTCTGTCCTATATTGCAACGACCTACGACAAGGGTTATGGCCACCTCACAACTCGGCAAAATATTCAATTTAATTGGATTCAGTTAGAACAAACTCCCGATATTCTGGAATGTCTCGCCGCCGCACAAATGCATGCCATTCAAACCTCTGGCAACTGTGTTCGTAATGTAACAACCGATGCCTTTGCTGGTGTTGCTGCGGACGAAATATTGGACCCTCGACCATTAGCCGAACTGTTACGTCAGTGGTCAACTCTGAATCCTGAATTTCTTTTCTTACCTCGCAAATTTAAAATTGCCATTTATTCGGCCAAGCAAGATCGTGCGGCGGTTAAAGTCCACGACATAGGTCTGCATTTGTATTCTGGCGATAATGGCGAGATGTTGCTGCAAGTCTATGTGGGAGGCGGCTTAGGCCGTACACCCATGATTGGTTTGTCTCTCAAAGCGGATCTGCCCTGGTATCACCTCCTGTCGTATGTTGAGGCCATTTTACGGGTGTATAATCGCTATGGACGACGCGATAATAAATACAAAGCACGCATCAAAATACTGGTAAAGGCTTTGGGGATCGAGACTTTTGCCGAGGAAGTCAACCAAGAGTGGCAACTCATTAGCCGTGGCCCTACACAGGTTACTTCCCAAGAGTATGAGCGTATAGCCAAAAATTTCAGTGCCCCAAACTATGACTTTTTCGCGGCGCACAACTTCGAATACAACACCCAGCGCTCGCGGCACCCGGAGTTTGCACGCTGGACATCAAAGAATCTGGTTGCCCATAAAATATCGGGCTATGCGGCCGTAATTATTTCCACCAAACCGGGAATTAACTCACCACCGGGCGATGTTACCGCTCAGCAAATGGTGGCGATCGCTTCACTCGCGGATA
Organism: uncultured Ketobacter sp.; assembly: GCA_963922875.1. Classification (GTDB taxonomy): domain Bacteria; phylum Pseudomonadota; class Gammaproteobacteria; order Pseudomonadales; family Ketobacteraceae; genus Ketobacter. The sequence continues at coordinate 492,370 of CAWUJH010000001.1, forward strand.
GATACAGCTTTGGAGAAATTCGCGTTACTCATGAACAAAACTTTGTACTTCCCAATGTGCCCAAAGCCGATTTATTCAGGCTATGGCAGGCATTAGAGTGTTTGGGATTAGCCACGCCGAATGCAGGCTTGCTTACCGACATTATCGCTTGCCCAGGTGGCGATTTTTGTTCCTTGGCAAATGCCAAATCTATTCCTATTGCTCATGCAATCCAACAGCGGTTTGAAGATCTGGATTATTTACATGATCTGGGTGAAATCAGTTTAAATATTTCCGGCTGTATGAACGCCTGTGGTCATCACCATATTGGTAATATCGGCATATTAGGCGTTGATAAAAATGGAGAGGAATTTTATCAGGTTACGGTGGGAGGTAGTCAGGGCAATAATAGCAACTTGGGTAAAGTAATCGGCCCGGCCTTTTCTGCCTATGAAATTCCCGACGTCATCGAAAAAATTATAGAAGTTTATACTCTTCATCGCAGATCAAATGAATCCTTTCTGGCTTTGTTTCAACGCATTGGAATAGAGCCCTTTAAAGCGGCGGTTTATGCCAAGAAGGTTATCGCTGGAGCAGCAAACTAATGGACAACATTATACTTTTAGATAACGGTAACGCGCAGATTATCGAGCATGACCCATGGATATTTATTAATGGGCAAGAGGAACTGTTAATTCATTCTGGATACGACACATTAATTCTGCCGCTAGCCCTTTGGAAACAGCAACAGCCCGATGAAGTGCTGCAGGGACAACAACAAAGTGTCCAAGGTATTTGGCTGTCACCGAACGACTCAGAAATAGAACTTGAACCATGGCTGCAGGTGATTCCGATCATTGCATTGCAATTTCCTGACTTTCGCGACGGCCGAGCTTACAGTCAAGCATTTATGCTGCGTACCCGTTTAGGGTGGACCGGTGAGCTGCGCGCCGTTGGCGATGTACTGCGCGATCAACTAAGTCATATGCGCCAGTGCGGATTCTCAAGTTTTGCTGTTCGCGGCGATAAATCCGTTACCGAAGCGATCAAAGGGCTAACCGGTATCAGCGTATTATACGGGCGTTCCGCCATTGAACCGCGCCCCTTGTTTCATCGGCGTGATAGGGTAGAACCAGAGTGACTCAACTTAACAGTTGAGCAAAGAAAGCCTCTCCAGACAGGTCTTGTCGGGGGTAATCCCGTTTGGCATAAATCGCTCTTAATACCAACAATAAATGTCTAAAAATATCTAGAAATATCTAAACTATGGCTTCTTAGACATTCGCCAGGATTTACCTTCAGGCTCAATCACCCCCTCATGTTTCAAGGCCTGTAGCAGGTTTTTGACCTTATTGTCCTTCTGAGTGGCATCAAGAACATCGGGCAACTTGTCTAAAAGGAGCCTGTTAATGTCTATACGCTTTGCTGTGCCGAACTTCTCCAGATATTCAATAATCATCTGTTTGTAGTGCTGATCATCAAAGGCCCTGTTACGGATATATTGCGCCCGTTCTCCACTATGGTCGGCCACTTGCGCTGAAATATGAAAGTTAGGCTTGCGGCCCTCAATAAGCCCGAGGGCTTTCAGGTGTTTGGTCTGATCGTCGGTGAGCGGTTTACGCTTTTGTACCCGATCAAGCAGCAGAATGTCTTCCAGGGTCAGGTCAGGATATTCGGCCAACTTTCTTGCGTAGGCCATATCTACTACCCGGCCAGTGATGGTGACCTGAACGCGATTGTCCTGTAGCTCGTATTCCGGTAACGGGAAATAACGCTTCTTCTGGATAAGAAACATCTTGCGAATGCCACTGCCGATGGTGTCAATCAGGTTCAGATTTACCATGGCGTCGGTTAAAAAGCGGTTGCGGTAACGGCTCTCTGGGGCATCTGCCTTTATCACAGATTCTACCGAGCCAGGAATGAACTGACCCAAGTTGCTGAAGCACAAGCGGCCATCTTCGAACTCAACCACGGAGACCTTTCCGCCTAGCTCGTAATCCTGATGAGCAATCGCATTATTGAGTGCCTCACGGATAATGTAAGGGTCGTACTGATCTACTTCCTCGGGAAACAGTGTGCCTTCTTTCATATATCGGTACTTCAAGTTGCGAACCTTGTGAAATACCTCATCGACACTCAACAACAGCGGGCAGCCAAAGTGCTGGTAGTCGCGCTCAAATCCATCTCTGTCTTTAAGAATCCAAGTTACTGTTGCCGATGCAGGATTAAGGAAGTGAGACGCTTCTGTTCTACCCAGCAACAGAATCGCTGTGCGGGTAATTTGATCATTAATTGTAAGCTTTGCTTTGTTCAAGAATGTAGCGACGCTCCATTGTTCGGCTTCATTCGCCAATTTAGGATTCTTATGAATAAAGTTCTCACGAGCAATCGCAATGGCTTCTGGATCGAGGTCGTTAACCGACGCGGATGGCAGCACCACCGCACTCCAGTCAGTGGTGCGATTTTGAGTGCGTATCCGCTCTATTTCTTCCAAGTTCAGCGGCCCCAGCGATTCGCCATCCCTACCGTAATAGTGGCCATTCCAGGCAATAGGCAAACCCTGAGGTGCGGAGGGAATTTCGAACAATAATACCCTGCCATCAGGGTGATCGATTTCATAAATATCCAAAAAAGTCAGGCGGTTGGTGGTTTTATCGGCGATTTCTTTTTTGAGGGACTGCAAATCCTTAGGGTTAATACGAAACTGGCTGCCGACAACAGTTTGATTATCTTTCACGCCAAAAACCAGCCAAGCGCGCTTAAGGTGCTTTAGATTGGCTTCATTACACAGTGCAGAAAAGTATTTTCCGATTTTGTCGAAGGTGTAAGAATTCTTTGCTTCTTTAAATTCTGCAATCTCATTTTCACAGTGCAGGCTTAACAGCCGATTTAATATCTCGTTCATAAGTGGCCTTTATGCAGAGAGCATTCTTCGCTTCAGTGTTTCGATACCGCGTTTTGGCCATAAAAACCCATCCTTGCAAGTTTCAATAAAGGCTAGCCCAGATAATCTCTGGTAAACAACATGATTACTCTCCAACCCTATTCCACCGTCACACTCTTCGCCAAATTTCTCGGCTGATCCACATCCGTACCTTTAATAATTGCCACGTGATAACTCAGCAACTGGAGTGGAATGGTGTACACAATGGGCGCTAATTCACCGCACACTTTGGGCACATCCAACACATGAATACCGTCTTCCGATTCCATGGCGGCATCCACATCCTGGAACACAAATAATTCACCGCCACGGGCGCGCACTTCGTGCAAATTGGATTTCAATTTTTCCAATAGGGCATCCGAAGGGGCCACCGTAACCACCGGCATATCACTGTCCACCAACGCCAGTGGACCGTGTTTCAACTCACCGGCGGGATAGGCTTCAGCATGAATATAGGAAATTTCTTTTAGCTTTAAAGCGCCTTCAAGAGCAATAGGGTAGTGGATACCACGGCCTAAGAATAAGGCGTGATGCTTTTCCGCAAACCATTCCGCCATTTCTTCAATCGCATCATTCAATTGCAAGGCACTTTGAATTAATTCCGGTAACTGGCGTAAGGACTGAATCAATTGTTGTTCGCGATCCGCATCAATACTTTTGAATTTGCCAACGCCTATCATTAACAAATACAGACCCACCAACTGAGTGGTAAAGGCTTTGGTAGAAGCCACACCAATTTCCGGGCCTGCTTTGGTTAAGAAAGACATGGAGGATTCCCGCACCAGGGAACTGGTGGGAACATTACAGATGGCCAGCGTGGCTAAATAGCCATCGGCATCCCGTAACGCGGCCAAAGTGTCGGCTGTTTCACCGGATTGAGAAATAGTGACAAATAATGTATTGGGTCGCACAACGGTTTTACGATAACGAAACTCACTGGCTACTTCCACGTTACATTGCACGCCAGCGATTGCTTCGAACCAGTATTTGGCCACTAAGCCTGCATGGTAAGACGTGCCACAGGCAATAATTTGAATCGCTTCTATTTGCGGAAATATGGTGGCCGCTTGCTCGCCGAAAATACTGAGATCCAGTTCATTAGTAACACAACGACCATCGAGGGTGGCGCGAATAGCAGTGGGCTGCTCAAAAATTTCTTTCAGCATGTAGTGGCGATAGGCACCTTTATCGGCGGTGCTATCACCCCCGGTGTAAGGCTTCATGGGTCGATCTACCGTCACGCCCTCCCGGTTTTCAATACGAATGGAGTCGCGACCAATACTGGCAATATCGCCTTCTTCCAGAAAAATAAATCGCGTGGTAACCAGTAATAGCGCCAACTGATCCGAAGCAATAAAGTTTTCACCCAAACCCAAACCAATAACCAGCGGGCTGCCCTGGCGAGTGGCAATAATTTCTTCCGGGTGATCCTTGCTCATCACGCCCAAGGCAAAGGCCCCGTGCAGTTGTTGAGTCACCACTTTTACCGCCTCCAACAAACCACAACCGGACTGCACTTGCTGGTGAATTAAATGGGCCACCACTTCGGTGTCGGTTTCAGATTGAAATTCATAACCATCGGATTGCAACTGTTTGCGCAATTGATCGTGGTTTTCAATAATGCCGTTATGCACGATAGCAATGCTGCCACGAGACATATGGGGATGGGCGTTGGCTTCGGAAGGCGCACCATGAGTGGCCCAACGGGTATGGGCAATGCCAATGGTGCCAGACCCATGACTGGCTTTAGCCGCCGCTTCCAACGCCTGGACCTTACCCAGGCGGCGAATGCATTCTATTTCACTGCCAGGACTAAAGCGTGCCAAACCGGCGGAGTCATAACCCCGATACTCCAGGCGTTTCAGGCCTTCCACTAAAATAGGCGTCACATCTCGCGTAGAAATAGCACCAACAATTCCGCACATACTTTTTCCTTTACCCTTTTTTCTCTGGTCGCTTCCAGTTATCAAGGCTGATCTGTTTTGAGCGCGACACGGTTAATGCTTTCGCTTTCGCGGTTTTATTAATGGTGGAACCTGCGCCTATGGTGGCTTCTTCACCCACGGTAACCGGTGCCACTAAGGCCGTATTGGAACCAATAAAGGCTCTATCACCAATCACGGTTTTGTGTTTGTTGGCGCCATCGTAATTACAGGTGATGGTTCCGGCACCAATATTCACATCGCAACCTATTTCAGCGTCGCCCAAATAGGTAAGGTGATTGGCTTTGGACCCCGCGCCCATTTGAATGTTCTTGGTTTCCACAAAATTGCCAATTTTAGCCCCATCACCCAGCTGGGTGCCGGGGCGAAGGCGGGCAAAGGGCCCAATATCACAGTGGGCACCTACCACCGCATTTTCCAATACAGTATTGGCCTTAATTCGGGAATTTGCACCGATGACACTGTCAATGATGAGGCAGTTGGGGCCAATCTCAACGTTATCCCCCAGTTGATTGCGACCTTCGAAAACCGTGTTTACATCAATGACGCAATCCTGACCCACCGATAACGACCCGCGAATATCAATTCGGCTGGGATCAATCAGCGTAGCCCCCGCCGTCATTAATTCCTGAGCCAAACGCAACTGCAAGCGGCGCTCCAAAGTAGCCAACTGCTGTTTATTGTTCACGCCTTCCACTTCCAACGGGTCCTGAACCCGCGAGCCAATCACCGTGACGTCATGCGCGTTGGCAATCTTCACGATATCGGTTAAATAATACTCACCTTGGGCGTTCTTGTTCTCCAGCGTGGGTAACCACTGCTGCAGATCAATAGTGTTTGCTAACACAATGCCGGTGTTCACTTCCGTAATCTTCTGGATTTCCTTACCGGCGTCTTTTTCTTCCACTATTTCCCGCACTGCACCGGCATGATCTCGCACAATCCGGCCATAACCGCTGGGATTTTCCAACTTGACCGTTAACACGCCACACTCACCCGGTTGCACATCGTTCAAAAAACGATTGAGCGTCTTCTCACTAATTAAAGGCACATCGCCATAAAGCACAAGGGTCCGGGAACCCGACTCCAAATGATCAAGCGCCTGAATCATTGCATGACCAGTACCCAGCTGCTCGGCCTGCTCCACCCATTCAACCCGATCCTCCGGGAATTGATCCGCCACCGCCGCTTTTACTTGTTCGCCGCCATGACCGTACACCACAATAATCTTGCTGGCATTTAAGTTGAGGCTGGTTTCCACCACATGGGTCAGCAAAGGGCGCTTGGCCAGGGGCTGAAGCACCTTTGGCAAGTTGGACTTCATGCGGGTGCCCTTGCCAGCAGCAAGGATAACAACGTTTAAATCCATCAATCTGGTTCCGTTTTAGTGTATTTACCTAGGTCTTAATATCATTATACACATAGGGTTCGCAGGTTCCGTAATCATAAATAGCCGTTTACTTGGGTGTGTGCATAGCCCTTCAGTGTTTTTTCAATTACCATAGAAAATCAACTTACCAATTGTCACAGCCAACACTAGTTGATCACTATGATTACAATTTGCCGAATAAGAATAAATCGATTAGATATGGGATGGTTGAAACTCATACTGCTGTTGGCACTAATACCGATCACCGGATGCGGTAAGGTTTTTAACGACAGCAACAGCAGTGCGACGACACCTCCTCGTGCTGTGGTAGACCCCCCGATTGAAGAACCCCTTGAGTCCAGCCCACCGCGACTACTGTCCTTGAACGATATTAACTTTGACGGGCTGCAAGATTTTGTGGTCATTAATGAAGACTCCGAAAGCGGGCAGTTAACGGCCGTCGTAAAGGACACTAATGATGATTTAATAAGCAACATTGACTTCGGCGACAACTGTCGATTCCTCTCGGCGCTCACATTGCCCGACATGAACGGCGACACTGTGGAGGAACTGGCCGTATCCTGCCAGGATCGTACCTCCGGTGAAATCAAAACCGAAATTCGAGAACCCTTTAATGGCGGCCTGATTGGAAACCTGTCTTACAATAGTGATGTGCTGTGGCTGTTAAGCACCCTGATTGATGACATGAACGGCGATGGATATCCTGAGTTGGCGGCCCTGGGCAGAGAGCCAGCGCCCAGTGAAGCGTTAGTCGCACAAATCAGAGACCCACTCAATGATACCTTTATCAGCGATGTCTTTTTTAATAACGCGCTTCTACCGAGAGACTTGCTTTCAATCCCTGATATCAATTTTTCAGGCTTTCCAGAATTAGTTCTGTTGGCTGAAACCAGCGACGGGGAATTCACATCCATTATACGGGATGCGCAAAGTGGCGAATTATTGAGCAGCAAAACCCTGGGCGACCAATCGTCAGCGTTACAGCTAGCCAAAGCCCCCGCGAGTATTGCCTTAGAGGAGCCGGAGGAAATAGCGGTCCTTAGCAACGGGGACTCGCCACAAGTACTGATCTACGAAGCCCCGGACGGTACTCAATCCAGCTTGGTAAGCCTGATTCCAGCCTTTGACCCTGTAAAACTGCTGATTATATCTGATCTAAACGACAATCAATCGCTGGAATTAGCCGTCTTAAGCACTAACCCTCAAACCGGCACCACGACATCAGAGGTACGCGATGCCAGAACCGGTGAGCTCATCACAAATATTCCATTGCCACGGCTTAATAATCCCCTGGATATGGTGGCAATACCCGACACCAACGCCAATGGCAGTCCAGAACTTGTATACCTGGGCCGTAGGGATGGCGATGGTAGTTTGGAAGTGCTGATCCATGATTCCAAAACCCGAGCGCGACTCGGAAGATTGAACTTTGGATCGCCGTAACTCAGAGGTATTTCAGCCAGTCGTCGGTAAAGGTATCGATTTTCTTGTAGACGTGCTCAAACGCCTCCCGGCTTTTGCGATAGGGGTCGCCGATAGGCACGCCATTTGACCACTTGCTCAACAAAAAGGTTTTGCCGCTCGCTTGAGGGGCAAAACCACTGATGTTATTAATTAACGAACTATCCATTGTCAGAATCAAGTCGGCATCCACCAACATCTGAGTACTCAATTGGCGAGCCCTATGGGCACTAGCATCGATCCCATTTTCAGCCAGTAACAGCCCCGCCATTTCATCGATGGGGTGGTCTACCAAAGCGCCCGTTCCCGCAGATTGGACCGTGATGTTGGGCTTATTGGCGAGCTTATGTCGAAACAGATACTCCGCCGTTGGGCTGCGACAGATGTTACCAATACAAACCAAGAGAATATTATTAAACATTTTGTTACTTCACTGAGGATGATCAGGATTCGTTAAGTGTTAAGTGTTAAGTCTAGTTACTTGCATTAGTTGCTTGCATTAACCGGGTACGATGGTATAGTTTTCCGGTAGTCGTGACTAGTCGACAAATTCCTTTGCGGCAGAGCCAGCAGGAAGGTATCTCATGAAATCTTTGCTTATCAACCTATCTAAAATTGGTCTTTTGTTGATCGCGTCCTCTGTTGCCATGGCGGCTGAATCTGTAGATTCCACACTGGATTCTGGCGTTTCGGGAACCATCACTGGAACCCCAACAACCACCAGTACTACATCCACCACATCAACAACGGATTAATTTAGCTTCAAAACAAAGACAATCTACTGCGATTGCTTGTTGCGGCAGTTGAATAAACTGCGTGAGTTGCATCAGCAACGCGCGTTACATGTGTGAATTTTTTGTTTACTTTCCCCTGTTTTTCCTTCCCTCGGCTGAACCCCCAACCCAAACAAACAACGCATTTCCAGAGCAATGAAAGCCATTGCCCCGCTATTCGATATTGTAGTAAGGTTGCGAGGCAGCTTTAGCACAATAATAAATATCTTCCCGAAACTCCGATGGCACTGGTTTAATGACACTGGTTTACAAACTGTGATCATTATGCAAACGGAACTTACAATAAGTTGATGGGATAATAACCAAACAAATCCGGCTTAGCTGCGGATTTAATAGTTGGCTTGAATTCTTGAAATGTAGTTGAGGCAACACAGGACATCATCAACTGAATAGGTTGCCTGAAAGGATTTTGTTGTGGAAAAAGATGTAAAAAGGCTCCACTTGGTGGCTATCGGCGTTCTGGGGTTCATTTTTTTATCGCCACTCAGCTCACAAGCTTCGTGCCAGCAATCAGAATCCAACGATAAAGACTCATCAGCACCCTGTAGTGTGGATAGCAACAGCACTTCTCCGCTCGCCAATGCAAAAATTCAAACTTTGAATTTTAAGCAAGCGCTTGAACTCGGCATACCGCTGGGTGTACTGATCAGTCCAGAAACCGCATATGATGACGATATTCCGATAAACAATCCGAAGCGCTAGTTGGTGATAATGAGAGCGCAAACAGGTTTACTGTCCATGCTAGTACTGTTGAACATGAATATCGCTTATGGCTCAGATCACGGAACGACGGGGTTAATCGATACCCCAACGGCGAGGATGTCAGAAGATGCAACATTCACCACCACCGTTGCAACCCAAAACAGTATTGACTCTATTTCACTCACCTATCAGGCACTGCCGTGGCTGGAAGCCACCTTCCGCTACAATCACCCGGAACTTGGTGATTATGACCGAAATTTTGCCGTTAAATTTCGGTTAAATGAAGAAAGCTACTGGACACCGCAATTCGCCATCGGCTTTACCGATATTGTGGGAACTGGCCGCTTGCGCTCAGAATATTTTGTGGGGTCGAAACAATTCGGTAATTTCGACGTTTCCCTGGGTCTTGGCTGGGGCGATATGGCGAGTACGGAGGATGTCAAAAATCCGCTTAGCTATATTGGCGACCAGTTTTCGGATCGTGGAAGAAATTCTGATGCCCCAGGTAAAGTACCTTTAGATACCTTTTTCAGAGGTAAATATATTGGCTTGTTTGGAGGTGTATCTTACCAATTCGAACAATGGCCGGTGCGATTGATGATTGAAAGAAACACTGAATTTAGTCAGTTTGACCAGGCCACTTTTGACGCCACACCCCCTGATAACACTATTTCTTACGGTGTAGAGTGGCGACCCACTCCGAATATTCAATTGGCCCTGTCTCGTCAATTTGACGAAGAGTGGGGCTTTCGTATTGCTATTCAAACAGATACCGCTCGTAAAACACCAAAAAGAATAAACAGCCTCCATAAGAATTTCTTCAATTCGGAACAAGCCAAGGCTAAGCAGCAAAACACTAAAGACTGGTACCGCAACCTGCTAGCTGCCATGGAAGGCTCAGGGCTATTTCTACTGAATGGCGGCATTAATGAAGCGGGTGATATTGCCACCCTTCGCATCGGTAACAGGGAATACCCACTGTGGGCAGATGCAGTGAACAAAGCTACGGCACTGGCGGATCTCTATCTGCCGCCTGGGGTTAAAACCATCGTTTTCACGGCAGAAGAAAACGGTTACACCGTATTGAACATGCGAGTCACGCGACCGTCTTCAGAGCTTCAGCATTATAACTATGACCCACTGGCACTTTATCCTGAGTTAGAAAATTATGAAGAGCCGAAAAAAATAGACTATGAAACCAACTTTGTTAAAAAGAAAATAGCTTTTGATCTGTCGCTGTTAACACAAGTGCAATTATTCGACCCCGATGATCCGCTGCGCTATGGCTTCGCGGTTGAATTAGGCACCAACATTCCATTACCAGGGCATTGGTTGATTCGTGGTGCCTACCAGTCGAGTCTTTATCAAAACTTCGATGAAAGCACCCGCCCGTCCAATTCTGCCTTGCCCCGTGTCCGAACCGACATCGTGGAATACCTTGAAGACGAGGATCGACTAACAGCCCTGTATTTAGAAAAACGTGGCAATCTGGGCTCTACCCTCAACTACCGAACTTTCGGGGGAGTATTGGAAACCATGTACTCAGGGTTTGGAGGCGAGTTGCTTCACCATTTCTATCGATCTCGATTTGGGGTTGGCGTATCGCTCGCCTGGGCGGAACAAAGAGACTTTAACAGTGATTTTGGAAGCACCGGCTACGAAACGGTTACCGGCTTTGTCAGTGGCTATTGGGCAACTCCATTTTACAACTACGACATTGCATTGCACGTTGGCCGCTACCTAGCGAAAGATGTTGGCGCAACAATAGAGCTACGCCGAACCTTTACCAATGGTTGGTCCGTTGGGGTGTGGTCAACGTTTACCGATGTGTCATCTGAAGAGTTCGGTGAAGGTAGCTTCGACAAGGGGTTCTTCTTTAGGATACCGCTGGACAACCTATTCAACAAAAACACCCGAAGCACCTACACAACGCTAGTACGGCCCGTGCAAAGGGACGGCGGTCAACGGTTGGAAGGCTTTAGCGGCACCATCTGGTTTGATCAACAACCTGCCCGATTTGATTCGCTTTCCGAAAATAAGGAGCGTATGAAGGCATGGTAACAAGATTAGGAGGATGGCTGGCAAAAGCCCCACTGATCACAGGCCTATGCTTGTTGACAGCGGCCTGTGTTGTGAAAGTTGATCAATTAAAGCTGGTTAGTAACACGACCAAGCAAGATAGCCACGCACTGCTGCCTTACACCTGGAAACTTAAGTACGGGGATTATGAAAACATCGTCTACGCAAGCGAGGTCGGGCCAATGACAATATTTTCTAATCCGCTGGGTGATGCCGTTGTGTTAGAGCAATATGCGTTGAGAGAAATACACCGGCTTGGTCTGTTCCACCATTATTGGCAGATAATGTCGGACAGCCAATGGAACCTGTTGTATAAACAAGGACAGAAAATTGGTACTTTTCAGTGTGGTGATTGGGCACCTGAAACCAATGATCACACTGAAATAACGCAAAACAACGATAAAGTGTATAAACAAACCTGTAAGGCTGAATATAATGATTCAACTCAGAACACGATCGTATTGGACGCCAAGGATAATATAAAATACCTTGAGTTTTTTATATTAGGTGAAGAACACCCTATTAATTTAGAAAAACCGTGAATATGCAAAGAACCGGGAGCCTATTGTGCAAGTCATAAGATATTGTTGTTTAATGCTATTTCTTCTGCCGATGTTGTCGGCTTGCACTGTGGTACCCGGCAGTAACTTAAACAGGAGTTTGGGCTGGTTTAGCGATACGCCACCTGAATACGCTGAAGCGACCACAGAAATCGATTTTGTAGATATCAATTCTACCTATTTGAGCCCGGCGATAACTCGTAAAGGCCCAGAGACAATAAAATCTGAGTGGAATACACCAGTTCTATCTTCTCGAGCACTCCAAAGAATACGAGAAAATTATCAGTATCAAATTGGAGTCGGGGATGTGCTTACAATTACCGTATGGGAACACCCAGAGTTAACTATACCTGCGGGCGCTTTCCGATCTGCGGAAGAGGCTGGAACTGTAGTAAAAGCTGATGGAACAATTTTCTATCCTTATGCGGGAGAGCTATATGTTGAAGGCCTAACAACTGCCAACATTAGTAGTCTTCTTGCCAAAAAGTTATCAACAGTGATCAAAGACCCACAAATCGACGTTCGAGTTGCAGGTTTTAACAGCAAAAAAGCCCTTGTGTCGGGTGCTGTGCTACAACCAGGAACCCAGCCAATAACAAATGTGCCCTTAACATTAATCGAAGCGATCGAACAACGAGGGGGAATCAGCGAAGACGCTGACTGGGAAAATATTTCATTCACTAGAGACAACCGAACCCAATACATCTCTTTACAGACTATCTATGAAGAGGGGGATTTAGATCAGAATATTCTACTGAGAGACGGGGACGTTATCCATGTTCCCAGAAATGATCGCAACAAGATATTTGTGTTGGGCGAAGTGAACGTTCCTAAATCTATTTTTATGTCTCGCAATGGCACCACGCTCGCGGAAGCTTTATCGGAAGCCAACGGAATTAACGAAGCTAAAGCGGATGGACGGGGTATTTATGTTTTAAGGAATATGGATGTTGACTACGGTGAGGAAGGGTACCCTGTATATAAGGCAACAATATTTCGCCTAGATGCTTCATCAGCACTTGGCTTTGTGATTGCCGATACCTTTAAATTAAAACCTCGTGATGTGGTTTATGTATCACCAGCCCCCATCACCCTTTGGAACCGTGTAATTAGTCAATTGCTGCCAACTATTATTGCTACAGATGGAATTAATGACATACAGTCAAATTGATAGGCGAAACTTGCAATTTATTATGCATCCATTAACACTCATTTATATATTTTAATCAGACATGAATTCAAATACAGAAACGGCTTATAACGACAATCAAGATGAAGTACTCGATCTTCTTGGCACTATATCAACACTTTTTGAGTATAAGTATTTCATTATATTAGTTACATTGACATTCTCATTATTAGGGATCATATACGCCATAACTGCGCAGCCGATTTACCAAGCCAATGCGATTATTCAGGTGGAAGAGAAGTCTGGCGGGTTACCAGGAATGGATGAGATTAGCGAAGTATTTGGCGGTGGTGAATCACGCGCCTCTACAGAAATTGAGCTTTTAAAAAGCAGAAGAGTCATTGGAGTTGCTGTCGATGAAGAAATGCTTGATGTTGTAGTTGAGCCAAATTATTTCCCAGTAATAGGTAAATTGTTAAATCGAAAAAATATTTCAGTAAACGAATTACCTCTCATAAATTATTTTGATCGAGATGAGTACGTGAAAGTTGGTGAGTTCATTGAAATCAATAAATTTGAGGTGCCTGAATCTTTGTATGGTGAACCTTATAAGATTGAAGTAGGCGAGAATGCGACCTATAACCTTTATTCACCTGAAGGGGACTTAATAATAACAGGTTTGAAAAACAATCTATATAGAATGGCCGGAATAGATATAGAAGTTCGAGAGTTAAATGCTGGTATAGGTCGGCTATTTTTTCTCTCCAAAGATCGTAGGTTTAACGCGATAAAGAACTATCAAAACTCGTTAACGGCTACTGAAAAGGGAAGAGATACAGGAATAATTGTTCTTTCTCTCGAAGGTAATTCTCCAGAACGTGCTGAAAGAATCCTTGACCTTATTGCGAATACCTATGTCTCGCAAAACGTAGCGCGTCAATCAGCAGAAGCAGCCAATAGCCTAGCGTTCCTCGACCAACAGCTACCTGAAATCAAAAAAGACTTAGAAAACGCTGAACAGAAATTTAATGAGTATCAGGTAGAAGCTGGTTCAGTTGACATATCAGTAGAAGCTGAATCGCTTCTTAATCAGGTGGTAGACATTGAATCAAATATCGCTACTTTAAAATTGGAAAAGGCTGAGCTTGACCGAAAATATACTTCAGACCACCCTGTCTACAAGGCGTGGAAAGAGCAACTTGAAGAACTAAACACTCGTAAAAAAGAGCTCAACGAAAAGGTGAAAGCGTTACCACACACACAGCAGGAGCTCATAGGATACAAGCGCGATGTACAGGTAAGCACAGAAATCTATACACAAATGCTTGCTAATATTCAGGAATTAGACATTGTTCGTGCGGGAGCCGTGGGTAACGCAAGAATAATAGACAATGCAGCTACTGACATTGATAACCCAGTGAAACCAAAGAAAGAGTTAATAGTTTTTAGTGCGTTTTTTTTGGGTTTATCATTGTCGGTCGTTACAGTTTTACTAAGAAAATATTTTAAAAGTGGCGTTACTAATCCAGAAGAAATTGAAAATATAGGGTTACCGATTTTTGCATCAGTACCATTATCTCAAGAACAAATAAAGCGTAACCGTTTACAGTCGAATAGTCGTAGTAGGAAGAAAAACAGGAAAACTAATGAAACATGCGCCGTACTAGCAGAAGAAGATTCAACCGATATATCTGTAGAGAGCTTAAGAAGCTTACGAACTAGCTTACATTTTGCAATGCTAGAATCTAAAAACAATCTAATTTTAATCGGTGGCGCAAGCCCGATGGTAGGAAAATCATTTGTTTCTGCAAATCTGGCAACGGTCTTCGCACAATCAGGAAAGAGAGTTCTTCTGCTTGATGCAGATATGAGGCGGGGATACTTACATAGTATGTTTGGGCATGAAGCGAAAAATGGATTATCTGATGTATTGATAAGTAGAGTCAAGCTTATGGAAGCCATTAAATCCACGGGCTCTGAAAATCTTCATTTACTTTCTCGAGGTGAAATTCCTCCGAATCCATCTGAACTACTTATGAGCAAACGTTTTAAACAATTAACTGAATTCCTTAGTAAAGAATTTGACTACGTTATAATTGATACTCCACCAATATTAGCAGTTACAGATGCCTCGATCATTGGCCAGCAATGTGGTGTTTGCCTATTGGTTGCTAGATACGAATTCAGCAATATCAAAGAGCTCAAATTATCAAAAAAGCGATTTGAACAAAGTGGGGCATCTGTAAATGGTGCCATATTCAATGGAATTAAAAAATCAGGCTCTAAATACGGTTACGGATATAGTTACTATAATTATAATTATGAATACGGCAGTAAAAAGTAACGTTTAAAGGACGTTTGACGTGAGGTATTTCACTTTTAACTCATACGCTACAACTATTTTGATTCATTATCGAATCTCTTCATAGTCTGACACATTCTTCTCCTTGACCAAAAAATACGCTCACAAACAGAAACTGGTCTCGGGCAAATTACTTTCCGATGTTACCCACAATAACTGGACACAACTGATTATTTAATTAGACGGTAAGCGCTCAAGCATAGACCCAGTTGACCAGTTTATCTCGGTCAATATTCCAAGGTAGTGTAATCCGCCAAATATCAAAACCATCGAGCAACCAGTTAAGCTCTTGCGTTCTTAGCTTCACGGTATCGTCTTCCAAGTGTCGCGGCCAGGCAAATTTATTCTTCTCAAGCCGCTTTTGCCACAAAAAGAATCCGTTGCGCTCCCAATAGAGCAATTTAAGTTTGGTACGATTTTTATTGATAAAGACAAATAGCGCTTCCGAATAAGGGTATAATTTCATCTCTTCCAGCACTATCAACGACAGGCCATTAATGGCTTTGCGAAAGTCAACGGGCTTTCGGTGCAGATAAACAGTCACCTCTTGCGTGGGCCTCGTCATAACGCTTTTAATTGACTCAATACCCACGACAGAGCATCGAAATCGGCTGAAAGCAGACATTGAATACCATTATCAAACCTTATGGCCAAATGCACAGCATGATGTGAATGGGTGGGTGCATTCTGAACGCGAGCAAAGGAGGATGAATCTGCACTTTCTGGAAGTTTACCCGATCGCTTGAATTTCCAGCGTGCGTTGTACAAATCTCTAGATTTTAGTCCATTGGCCTCGGCATACTCAGTCAAACTCATTTGGCTGGCATCGGCAGCCTGGAGGTGGCTCATCCAATATTACTGTTTGGCCGTCAGGGGTTTCAGTTCAAGCATAACAATTGCTCCTTCATTTTCCGGAGCAATGAACCTACAAAACTTTGTTGGCTACGAACAGTGGGTTGGTTGTTGAGCGCTTACATTAGACGACACGCTAACACCTTAATCGGCGGCTGCTTTAGCAGTCCGTTGCATTAGCTTGTTAGAAGCTTTTGATAGCCGGCTCACCTGCAAAGATAATGGCCTTTCTATAACTAAAAATAGTATAAATGAAGTTAACAGCGTTAATATGAATAATGGAGCCCAAAGCCAGTAATACATATTTTCATTAACGTATTCTATAGGCAAGAGAACTCCAAGAACTAAAAAACAAAATTTTAAAGTGAGCCCATGAATTAGGTAGTAGGAATAGCTTATATTGCCGAACCACCTTAGTGGTGTAAAAGTTAACCATTTATAAGTTTGTGACTGCGTGTTAAAAGCGCATAAGCAAAGCAATAAGAATAATATGAATACTGACGATATTGATAGCAAATAACTAAAATCGTACAAGGATCTAAACCCAAAAATAACTAACGCCATAATTAAGAATAAACCTCCCCCTTTTTTCATTGTATATTGTTTTTTTGTATGAATTTCAAACAATAAAACTCCTGAAATAAACATAAGCAAGCGAACAGGTCCTCCTAATAATGTCCAGCCAATTAGACCTACCATTGAAACTATTAACCAAAACAGGATTCGCTGGTTGACACTCCAGCTTTTAAGCTTTAACGAAAAAATCACTACAGGAATGAGTAAATAGTAAAAAACTTCATAGCTCAAAGACCAAGCTACGGTAATGATTGGTTGGACATCGAAAATACCAGGTAATAAAAGCAGATTTTGTATTATGTAAGTCACCATTTCTGATACTTGACTAGGCAGCTTACTTTCACTTGGGTAAACGAAGGATAAAGCAATATAGACAGCGAAAACGACCAAAAAAGTAGGGTAAATTCTCTGAATTCTTCTTTTGGCATAACTTGTGGGTGAAAATGATTTTTTATCAAGTACTGAACCATAGATCAGATATCCACTAAGAACAAAAAACAAATCAACACCTAAGTGTCCAAAGCCATGAATAAACTGCGATACAGTTGCTGAAAAGCCATATAACCAAGGATCGATTAAGGTACTATAATGAACCCAAAACACCAAAAAAACCGCAACGCCTCTTAATCCCTCCATTGAAAGTAAAGGCGTATTTTCACCATGAGTGATCTCTAATTTAGATTTCAACCAGTTTTTCAATTTAATCTCCAGTGCAATCAAGTAGCATGGCTTTGGTGTTACCCACATGACGGGCGCAGTTACGCTCCAAACCTGATTCTAATCAGCCCAGTCTACTCGCCAGGATTAAAAAATGACGAGCTAATAGCACAGACAATTAGGCATCATGAAGACAACCATCAAAGCACCCAGTAGCCCAGCCTTATTTTCACTAGGCACATTGCCAAAGTGTTCTGAACAGTCAAACCTAGAGCAGTCGCAATTGCTGCTCCCTGAACACCAACAAACGCTGTTAACGCAACTGCAAAAAGTATGGTAAGCGTACCTGAAACTATTGTAATTTGCCTATAATCGCGTTCGTGACCCGTCATATTTAATAGATTACAAACTGATCCTGTTGCCACATTAATAAACTGGCCAATCGACAGAATAATTAATAGTTCTGCACCTTCACCAAAGCCTTCTCCAAAAAGCTCCATAATCAAATCAGGAATACAAAGAAATAATAATAAAAGCGGAAACGAAACAACTAACATCAACCTTGTAGACAACTTAACGTATTTTTCTAAATCAATATATCGCTCCTTATTCCACATATAAGCGAATTTAGGAGCAGATATCATATTAACTATCAATAGAACTAAGTTGATTATTCCAGCAGTCCTTTGCGCAGCAGATAGCAAAGCTACCTCTACCGGGCCTAACAAAACCCCACATACCAAAACACTTGACCAAATTACAATTAGAGACATTGTTGAAGCTGGCCATAAATTTTTAACCGATTCTAGAAGCTCTCGATCAAAGAAATTAAATTTGAATTTTCGGATGTTATGTTGACGATACCAGCTTAATATTGCTAACACAGCTATGATGCATGAAGAAAGCAAATAGATTTTAGCAGCGGTCCCCGGATTAGGTTCCAACCATGTTAAATTTAGGCCTATGAAGTAGACTATTAGAAATAATGTCGAAATACCGAGATTTTGAAAAATTGATGTGGCAATAATTTTATGCTTGCCTTGAAACGCAAATGAAATCAATGTCGATATAGAAATTGCGGGAATTGAAAGAAACATCCATTTCAATGGCTCAGATAAGTCTGTTTTATAGAAAAAATACTCCGAAATTTCAATTGAGTATGCCGAAGCGAAGATTGAGATTGGTATCGAAAATAACGCAACCCAGGTTAGCGCGGTGTTAAATTTTTTCTGAGAATAAAGGTCTGCAACTCTCGACCCAATATATCGAAGGACCGGGTTATCCAGACCTAATCTAAAAAAAACGGTTAGCACCGAAACGCAAGTTAGAGAAAGGAGGAAGATACCAGCGCTTGAGTTATCCATCGTGCGTGTCACAGCTAGAGTTAGAAAAAAAACAGACAATGCTGTGCAAAGCTTCAAAAGCCCCACGATTATTAGTTTGAATAAGACACTGGCATTAGTCACATTTTTTCACATTTTGCGAATATTCGATTAAACCAAGCAACCATGAGTTATTCCCCACAAGAACTATCTAAATGATCATAAAGCTATAAAATTTAGAATGATTCAGAAATCACTCTTACCGCATTTCACTGCTTATTATGAATTTTTTGATTCCCAGTCTTCGCAACCTTCTCAGTGGAAACAATATTTTCAAAAACTGAAAAAGTTCTTCTAGAATGTCGCGAGCTATATAATTTAATCCCAATTTTTTTGATACGCTGTGGACTAAAAGTTTATACTCGTATCCGAGAGTCTCTACAGAATCGGAACCTAAGTAATTTAAATACTTTTTAACCCACCATTGACGATAAAAGTTGCAGATATATTCACTGTTTGACAAAGAATTTATACTTAAATTATTGTATTTTTTGATTCCCTGTTTATCTCCAAACTTCCCATTTATCAGGTTACTCTCGTTTAAATTTATATCTCCAATTATCGGCAAATTTAAAAATCTAGACACCTCTATTAGGGTTGTTTCAGGGTCTGTCACAAGATCTTCATACCTAATATGCAGATGCCTAGCCTCTGATTTCAATAGCTTAATTATATTAGGAAGCCCCTGAAACAAATCAATGAAGTATGGCCTGAGCCTCCACCTCTTGCCATTTTCACCCCAAGTTCCAATAATCGAGTTAATGATTGAAATGGGGTTTCTCGTTAAAACAATTATATTTGCGTCAGGAAAAACTTTAATAAGTTCTGATATGATCAATGAGTTTCTTGGGGTTTTATCAAGGAACGGCTCCTCGTTAGAACCGTACATTCGCTCAACAAACTCTCTAAGTGCTTCGTAGTACTGTTCTCTTTTTTCACCCTTGAGAAAGTCTTCAAGCGCCTCTCTTGAATTTGCATAACTGTAACTGGATGCTACTTCTAAATCATTTGTCAAAGATGATACCAATGGCAATAACAGCCATGGTTCCGGGGCACTTCTTATTCCAAGAGAGGTGCAAATGGCCCTTTGAGCTAAAGTTGAGCCAGACCTTGGCAAGCTTATTAAAAAAATTACGCTCATAAAAATTGGTATCCGAACAATTCTATATCAGGCCTATACATCCTATTAACGGCTGCAACGGTCTCCTCGGTGTAGTAATTGCGATAATCTCCCCTTTTAGTGCTATTAGTGTGTGGTACTCTTTCCTCTATATTCAGTTTATTTAATATCTCATTTGCGTTTCTTGTGTAATCTTCAAATCTCCCAACATAATCAACTACTAAGTTCCCTTTTGAATCACAAACCCAATTAACTTGAGGCCTAGCGTAGTGCTTTTCTTTCCACTTAAGAAACTGCTCGAAAGAGCCTAGCTTTACTACACAATCATTTAAATGATGACTTTTCTTCTGAAGAATATACTCATACTCTGAAACCACTAAGTCCCAAGGGTTTCTTACAAAAGAGAATTTAAAATAACTTTCATATGTTTCATCACCCCAAATTTCCTTTAATTTTGAGCCAGTAACGTGATAAGGGTACCCGGTAATTGGATAAGTCCAAGTTGGGAGTTTTACTCCTCTGTCATCGAAAAAGTATCCGATAGCTCTCAGCGGTAGCGGCACTCGATTGGAATACTTCTTTAGAACTGTGACCATTGAAGTGCCACCAGTTTTGGGGACGTGAATAAACAAAAATTTTTTATCCCGTGAAAATAACATTTTTCACCTCTTCGACGCTTGCCAGAAATTCATGAAAAACAGCGTGTACGTAAATACCGAATAAAAATAAATTGGATTGAATACGTAACCCCCGAATAAAGGAGTAATTATTAGGGCTGAGATAACTCCTAGAAAATGGTTTCTATGTCTATTTTCAGAGTAAAAGGCATATAGGCAAATAAAAAGTGCTACCGCGCCAATAGCTCCGTAGTAATAAAAGAATTCGATATAGGAATTTGCAACACCACTATTTTCACTTCGCCCTACTGCGACAAAATAATTCTCTGTCTGATAAGAACGATCCCCAACGTAAGTCTCGCCAAAAATACTTACTGAGTTGGAAAGCAAAAGCAAAGGTGCCATCACCCTCAAATATCCAGATGTTTCTTCTTTACCTATTTCATTAAATCGTTCAAAAGTGCTCATCACCAAATTATTATGAGAAATACCTGAAAATAGAACTGCAAATCCTAACCCACCAACTAAAAGAAGTAGTTTCGACAATGCGTTTAAGCGATTGTTTTTAAGGTAGGCTATTACAATAATTACAAGCATTCCAATCCAAGTTATTAATGACATCGTTAGGATCCCAGCAATAGAAATTATTGCCCCATATAACTTTTTTTTAGGCGTATTTGAAACAAATATAAGCAAAGAAAGTGACATTACAAGCCAAAATCCTAATGCTGAGGGCTCCCAATTGAGACCATTCGGCCTTTTAATTTGTTGGAACATTGGATTATAAGGGGATGCTATTGAAGTACTAGGATCTGGTCCATTAGGTGAAAAAGCACCATAGGGATTTAGAAACGAATAATTGCCTGAATTGAACATTAAAAATTGTACGATCACAAAACCAGCATGTATTACCGTGAAAAAAATAAATATGTTTAGAGCATTTGAATTAAATATTTTTGATCTAACTCTCATTAACAGGCTGAACGCTATAGAAAATAGTATAAATGCCAAATGACTAAATATCGTATCTTGGTTTACGTGCCCAGCCAACATATCTAAAAATAATTTAAGAATCCCTATCAAAACAAACAAGTCAAACCAAACAAATCTGAAAACTCTTACTCTGGTAAGTAAAAATACTATACTAATGAAAATATAGATATGCGCTGCATGCAAACTGCCTATTAGTTTCATCGGTGATGTATAAAAAAATAGCGCTAAAATAACGCCATATAGATGGTATTTTCTAATCTCAAGCACTACTAGTTGCCTTAGAATACCTGTACAACATTCTTGCGGCAAAGTTTGCTAAGGCTCTTCTAATTCTGTACACCCTAATTCTGTAATAACTCAGATTCGCTATTTCTTTTTGTGCCCTAGCCATTTCAATTCTTGATTCTCGTTGTTTTTTAAAGCTGGTTGAATTGTTCACCACCTCAAATTTGGAGAAATTTCTATTAAATGAGGCGATTTTTGGTGATCTCTCGTTAATGCACATCTTAAGCGTAGTGGCATAATCAGACGAGACTGGGTACGTGAGATCATACATATAGTTTTTATGCAACTCTGTTCTATATATCGTCGATTGGTGTATTGCTGGCTGTCCATACAAAATATAACTACTTGGCCTTGAACGTCGTAAATACGTTTTTCCTCCTTCATAACAAACCAATGTATTAAAAAATGCGATATCAAACGAATTTTCTTGCACACATCTATTAACGTCACTTAATGTTTTATTATCAAACAGTTCGTCACCTGCATTGAGGAATGCAACATATTCGCTACTAACCTCGCTGAGGGCTTGATTCATCGCGTCGTATATGCCGAGGTCATCTCTAACGATGGAAGTGACATTCTCATGACGTTGAGCTAAATCAATAGCAAATTGTGTACTTCCATCTACGGATCTACCATCTTTTATAATTAAGCGCCATCTTTTATCTACCTGGTTAAGAAGGCTTGTAACGGTTCGCTTTAGGCCGGAGATATCGTTCAACACTACGGTTACAAATGTAATCATTAAATGCTTACTGCCTCAGATTGATCTATATTCCTCTCGGTTTTAGTGTCGAATTTTTGAATTTCTAGAAGAGTTGATAAGAATCTATCATATTTATCATATGTATTTTTCTTCAAATAGTCTGATAATACTGATCTACATTCAAGTAATTCACTACGTAAAAAATCTATATTTTTATAATCTAAATATTCCGCAAATTGTTGTTCATTCAAAATCCATGGATAACCTTTAGAAATAGATATACCATCAAATGTGATAGCATTCCCTAAGACTGGTTTACCCCACGAGAAAGCCTCTATTACTTTCGTTTTCACACCGCCCTTTACGAATGAGGGCGCAATTAAAGCATCAATTTGAGAATAAAAATCTTGTAAATTTTCTACAAATCCCAACATTTCTATATTAGGGTTATTGAATGAATGCGCCATTGAGTTATCTCCGGCAATTATCAGCTTATATTTGATATTACAACGTTCCCACAGCTGTATTAGATATTCAATAGACTGAAAATTTTGCGGAACCTTGTCCGACCCAATGAACCCAAAACAAATATCTTCTTTATCTTTTTTTCTATCAACATGTTGTTGATTGAGACTAATCGGAAATACTTGAGAAGTTATGCTACATTCGAAGCCTGGCGGTAACCTTTTTCTATATTCATCAGCCTCGACCTCACTCGTAAACACAATTGAGTCAGCCTTCTTAGCTACGTTTAATTCTTCGATTTCGAGCCGGTTAGCCTCCTTCATCATTAGTAACGTAGCCGCTTTTCTTGGCATCATTTGTGAAATAAATGAAAACCGATTGCCAAAAATACCCAACTGCAATTTTTCATTTTTATTCGAGTATAGTCTATAACGATTTGACATTAAGTCATCCATGTCTACAACTACTCTGCCTGTATCGTGAATTATATCCAACACCCACGATAGTCTTACAGAGTCAATAAGAACAAGGTCGTAAGTACTCGATTTAATTGCATCTATGACTTTTGTTTTGTTAATAGGGTTATTGAACAACGTTGTTTGTATTGATCTTCCACCAAAACCTACTCTTATAATGACAGAAATTAATGTTTGTATCCAAACACGCAGTTTCTTTGAAACCAAGACCGATTCCAAAGTACAAACGTCCAATTCAGCCAATTGGCGAAAGCCATGAATATAGTTTTCAATAATCTGCTTTCTACCCGAGTGCGGTGAATTAAAGAAATCACGACTTTGAATTAATAAAACGCGCTTTCTCATAGCGCTTTCCCCCTAGACTTCTTACATATTTATAGCACTTGCTAATTTTATCCTAAGCATAAAGTGCATAACTATAATAAAATAAAGCTCGTATTTTTAGATAGTAGAAATGAAGCTCAGCTTCTCTTTAGTAACACCTTTTTTCTCAGCATGCTCCAACATACTGCGTAAAATATTCGTCGCCATATCGAAGCGCTGCATCAACCAGCTCTCCATTTTAAGAACTATGCGTTTCTTTAGGCTCAACTTCTCTTTCGCTTTATCCCGCAAACCCAGCATGGCATCAATCTCAAAATCCTGAATATGCAGAATTGTGCGAGCGCCAAAAAGTTTGGCGAATAACAACGCCATGGGTAAACAAAACAGGGTGGGTTGTACCACGAAGATCACATCAGGTTTGCGCCAGAATTTGCCGATCAATGCAAGAATAGAGGTTAACGCAAAAGACGTGAGATGCAGTATGCGCTTGATTACGGCGGGGTGCTTGGGAACATACGTGGGGCAGCGGGTTATGCGCACATCGTTCAATGTTTCCCGCTTATAGCTATATTTGGGGTATCCCTCATGCACTTTCCATTCTGGGTAGTAGGGGTTTGCACAGATAACATCCACCTCTACATCTTTTTTTGCCAGCCACTCGGCCATTTCAGCATTGTATTTGCCGATGCCGGTTAACTCCGGTGCGTAGTTCAACGAATAAATAAGAAGCCTTGTTGTATCCTTTGGGCTACTCGCTCTCGCGTAACCTTTACTATTATCCTTCTGTTTAACAAACACACCATCAAATTGCCGGTGCCCCGAATGGATTCGCTCTCGCCGCACACCAACATCGGTTTCCATGATTCCCCCTTCCTTTTAATTTCTTTGCCCAACATGATTACAACCGGACAACGCTATGATAAGAACAATCTCACGTCCCCACGTGCGATTCTACTTATCAAACAAAACATTTTTCTGACACAGTTCCCATTCCTCTGACAAAATTCTGCTCAGTGGAATTGGTTTCATTATTACATTCTCGGCAATACCACCGTCAACTGGTTTGTTGTTTAGAATTTTTACTGAAACCAAATTGGTGCGCGTTATTTCTTGATCGCGCATTGTGGGTGCAAAAATATAAAGCTAAGGTTTGGTGACAAGTTATTTATTGTGTAGAGAAGAGATGTTGTGAATTAAGTGAACCTGCATCTTCTCGTTATTGGTGTTGAATTAATCAACAACAACGAGAAGATGCAGTAAATGAAAGGTCAGGTACTATTTACCCATTTTCTTACGCAATGCCTGAATAGTACGCAACTGAGCAGCGGCTTCAGCCAACTGAACCGCAGCGGCCGAGTAATTAATCTCGGAAGACTGATTCGCCAGGGCGCGACGAGCGTCATCGATGGCTTGCTGTGCTGCGGCTTCATCCACATCATCGGCGCGCTGAGCAGTATCCGCTAAAACGGTCACAATATGAGGCTGCACTTCCAACATACCACCTGATACATAGTATACCTCTTCGTCGCCATTTTGCTTGATTACCCGGATCGGACCCGGGTTCAACTTGGTTAGCAACGGCGCGTGACCGGGCGCAATACCCAGGTCGCCCTGGGTACCATGAGCAACCACCAGCTCCACCAATCCGGAGAAAATGGAATGTTCGGCACTCACGATATCACAATGTACGGTAATCGCCATGGTACTATATTCTCCAGCTAATTAAGCTTTATTACCTTTTTCTATGGCTTCGTCGATAGATCCCACCATATAGAAGGCCTGTTCTGGCAAGCTATCTAACTCACCATCCAGAATCATCTTGAAGCCACGGATGGTTTCTTTCAACGACACATATTTACCGGGTGAACCGGTGAAAACTTCGGCCACGTGGAAAGGCTGTGACAGGAAACGCTCAATTTTACGAGCCCGAGATACCACCAACTTATCTTCTTCTGACAATTCATCCATACCCAAGATAGCGATGATGTCTTTCAATTCTTTATAACGCTGCAGGTTGGTTTGAACGCCACGAGCGACTTCATAGTGCTCAGTACCGATAACCAAGGGGTCCAACTGACGTGAGGTAGAATCCAGTGGATCAACCGCAGGGTAGATACCTTTTGCAGCAATATCCCGGCTCAATACAACAGTAGAGTCAAGATGCGAGAAGGTGGTAGCAGGCGAAGGGTCAGTCAAGTCATCCGCTGGTACGTATACCGCCTGGATAGAAGTGATAGAACCGGTTTTGGTAGAAGTGATACGCTCTTGCAGAGTACCCATCTCTTCTGCCAATGTTGGCTGATAACCTACCGCAGAAGGCATCCGGCCCAACAGTGCGGATACTTCCGTTCCCGCCAGAGTGTAACGATAGATGTTATCCACGAACAACAGTACGTCACGGCCATCATCACGGAATTTTTCCGCCATGGTCAAACCGGTTAACGCAACCCGTAGTCTGTTTCCGGGTGGCTCGTTCATCTGACCGTAAACCATGGCTACTTTAGATTCGGAGAATTTCTCAGTGTTAACAACGCCGGCTTCCTGCATTTCGAAGTAGAAGTCGTTACCTTCACGAGTTCGCTCACCCACACCAGCAAACACGGACAAACCCGAGTGCTCAGTAGCGATGTTGTTGATCAATTCCATCATGTTAACGGTTTTACCAACACCCGCACCCCCGAACAAACCCACTTTACCGCCCTTCGCGAAAGGACAGATCAAGTCAATTACTTTGATGCCGGTTTCCAACAAATCCGTAGAAGAGGACTGTTCCGCATAAGTGGGGGGCTTACGGTGAATAGAGGCACGCTCTTTTTCGCCGATAGGTCCACACTCATCGATTGGGTTACCCAATACATCCATGATTCGGCCTAAAGTTTCCAGACCCACGGGTACACTGATAGGAGCGCCAGTGCTAGATACGATCAAGCCACGCTTTAAACCTTCGGTACTGCCCATGGCGATTGTTCGTACAACTCCGTCGCCCAATTGTTGTTGAACTTCCAGTACGGTCGTACCTGATTCAACTTTCAAGGCGTCGTACACTTTGGGTACAGAATCGCGCGGGAACTCTACGTCAATGACCGCGCCGATGATTTGTACGATACGTCCGCTACTCATGTTTGTATCCTCTTAAATCGTAAAATAATTAGAAACTGAATTCGTTAGACCGCTGCGGCTCCGCTGCAAATCTCTGAAATCTCCTGGGTAATCGCTGCTTGTCGCGCTTTGTTGTACACCAGTTGCAGATCATTAATAAGATTGCCGGCGTTATCAGTAGCAGCTTTCATCGCCACCATTCGAGCCGCTTGCTCACAGGCGTTATTTTCCACCGCACCTTGATACACCTGAGACTCAATAAATCGCACCAGCAGGTAATCCAAAATCTCTTTGGCTTCCGGCTCGTAGATATAATCCCAGTGATGCTGGTATTCTTCGGACTTCGATGCTTCCAAAGGCAATAACTGCAGCGTGGTGGGGGTTTGAGTCATGGTATTCACAAACTCGTTATAGGTTAGGTAAAGCTTGTCGATTTGGCCGTCTTCGAAAGCCTTCAGCATCACCTTGACGGAACCGATCAAGTCTTCAACGCTAGGTTGATCACCCAAACCGGTGCGAGTTGCGACCACATTACCACCCACTGAACGGAAGAAGCTCACAGCTTTGCTACCAAATAAAGCCAAATCCACTTCCACACCCTTTTCGCCCCACTCTTTGCTCAGAGCAATGACCTTTTTGAACACGTTAATGTTCAATCCGCCGCAGAGCCCCCGGTCGGAGGACACCACGATCACGCCAATACGCTTAACTTCACGCTCGCTCATAAACACGTGTTTGTATTCCGGGTTAGCACTCGCTAAATGGCGCACGATCTGGCGGATTTTTTCGGCATAGGGTTTGGAAGCCGCCATACGCTCCTGCGCTTTACGCATTTTACTCGCTGCAACCAGTTCCATTGCAGAGGTAATCTTTTGCGTGTTTTTAACACTGGCAATTTTGCCACGTATCTCTTTTGCGCCTGACATAGGTCTACCGTCTAGTTAGAAAATTTACCAAGTCTGGGTGGACTTGAATTTCTCAATGAGGGCTTTGTATTCGCCTTCGATATCACCGTTCCAATCGCCTTTCTCATTCACTTTAGCGATCAGGCTGGTGTACTCTGAATTAGCGAAAGATAAAAGAGCCGCTTCGAAGTCGAGCAGTTTATCTACTTCGATATCTTCCAAATAACCTTCATTGGCCACGTATAACACCAAGCCCATCTCAGCCACAGACATGGGTGAGAATTGCTTTTGTTTCATTAATTCGGTAACTCGCTGACCGTGCTCCAACTGCTTACGAGTCGCTTCATCCAAGTCAGAAGCAAACTGAGCAAAGGCGGCCAATTCACGATACTGAGCCAAGGCCAGACGAATACCACCACCGAGCTTCTTGATGATTTTGGTTTGTGCTGCACCACCTACCCGCGATACCGAAATACCAGCGTTCATCGCCGGGCGTATACCCGAGTTAAACAGGTTGGTTTCAACGAAGATTTGACCGTCAGTAATCGAGATAACGTTGGTGGGTACGAACGCCGATACGTCACCCGCCTGGGTTTCGATAACCGGTAAAGCGGTTAAGGAACCGGTTTTTCCTTTCACTTCGCCGTTGGTGAATTTCTCAACGTAGTTCGCATTAACACGAGCGGCGCGCTCCAGCAAACGGGAGTGGAGATAGAACACGTCACCGGGATAAGCTTCACGACCGGGAGGACGACGTAACAACAATGAAATCTGGCGATAAGCCCAGGCTTGTTTGGTCAAATCATCATACACAATCAGCGCATCTTCACCACGATCACGGAAGTATTCGCCCATGGTACAACCGGTGAACGGTGCCAAGAACAACATAGCGGCAGGATCTGCAGCAGCAGCGGCAACCACAATGGTGTGATCCATCGCGCCGTGCTCTTCCAGCTTACGCACAACGTTAGCAATAGATGATTGTTTTTGACCAATGGCAACGTAGATACATTTAATACCCGTGCCTTTTTGGTTAATGATGGTATCGATGGCGATAGCGGTTTTACCGATCTGACGGTCACCGATAATCAATTCCCGCTGGCCGCGACCGATAGGGGTCATGGCATCGATAGATTTCAAACCAGTTTGTACTGGCTGATCAACAGATTGACGATCGATAACACCCGGTGCCACTTTTTCCACTACGTCAGTCAACGAAGTATTCAGGGGACCTTTACCGTCGATGGGCTGACCTAAGCCGTCAACAACCCGACCCAACAACTCAGGGCCTACAGGAACTTCCAATACCTTACCGGTACATTTGACCTTCTGACCTTCGGCCAGACCCAGGAAGTCACCCAGAACAACCGCACCTACAGAGTCTTGCTCCAGGTTCAGTGCCATACCTAAAGTGCCGTTTTCGAACTCCACCATCTCACCGTACATTACGTCAGCAAGACCATGGATTCGCACAATACCATCAGAAACACTAACGATGGTTCCTTCGGTACGTGCTTCGGAAGTTGTATCCAGATTAGCGATGCGCTGTTTAATCAGCTCGCTGATCTCGGAAGGGTTGAGTTGCTGCATGGTTATGTCCTCAAACTCAAGAATTCAATTTTTCGGCCAGCTTGGCGAGCTTACCGCGCACTGATCCATCAATGACCAAATCGCCTGCCTTTATGATCACGCCACCTAACAGCGATTGATCTAATGAAGACGCCACATTGATTTCACGACCCAGTTTCTGCTTCAGAGAAGCCACCAGCTTATTTGTTTGCTCATCATTCAATGGAAAGGCGGAAACCAATTCCACATCGACACTATGCTCTTTCTGCGATTTCAGCTCTTCAAAGAGCGTTACAATTTCCGGTAACACTTCTAAACGGTGATTTTGCGCCAACAAAGCAATGAAGTTCTGCATTGCGTCATTCACTTTATCACCACAGATCGCGCCAAAGGCCTTGGATTTCTGTTCAGTGGTTACTTTAGGATTCTGTAAAAGCTCTTGTACCGTTTCATCTTCAGAAACAGCAGCAGCAAAGCCCAGCATTTGCGACCAGTCAGCCAGCGCACCATTTTCGTCGGCGTACTGGAAGGCCGCTTTCGCGTAAGGCCGGGCAACTGTTAGAAGTTCTGCCATATCCGATTACCGTTTACAGTTCTGATGCAAGCTTATCCAGCATTGCATTGTGAGCATTTTGATCCACGGATGAACCAAGAATTTTTTCCGCGCCGGCGATAGAGAGTAGAGAAACTTGCGCGCGCAACACTTCCTTCGCACGGTTCACTTCCTGCTCGATCTCTGACTGAGCGGCAACTTTCAATCGATCACCTTCAGCACGGGCATGCTCTTTGGCTTCTTCAACCATTAACGCCGCACGTTTGTTGGCTTGCTCAATCAAAGCAGCCGCTTGCTGTTTCGCTTCGCGTAATGTTTCGGCGGCTTTTTCTTTAGCCAATTCCAGATCACGTTCCGCTTGGTCTGCGTCCTGTAATCCCGCCGCTATCTTTTCACTACGTTCGCGCATCGCATTGATCAGCGGTGGCCAAACGAACTTCATGCAAAAAAACACGAAGATGGCAAAGGATATAGCCTGGCCTATGATGGTAGCGTTGATATTCATATCAAACCCCTCGCTCGTTTCAAGTAAATATAAGTCCTACTTTTAAGAGCGGATTAGGCTGCCAATACGAAGATCATGTACATGCCGATACCAACACCGATCATTGGAACCGCATCCAACAGACCAGCCATCAGGAACATTTTGCCCTGTAGCATTGGTGCCATTTCTGGTTGACGAGCTGTACCTTCTAACAAACGACCACCCAACAAGCCAAAGCCGATGGCTGTGCCCAGTGCGCCTAGACCGATTACCAAACCAGCGGCGATCAATACAAGTGCAGATGCAGTTTCCATGTTATCTCCTGGTGTTTCTATCTTTATGGTTAATGTAAAAGTAAAAGTTTAAATCAAATCGTTTAGTGATCTTCGTGCGCAGTGCTCAAGTACACAATGGTTAAAATCATGAACAGGAAGGCCTGCAGCGTGATAACCAAAATGTGGAAAATGGCCCAAGGCACAGACAGCGTCCATTGAATATATAAAGGCAATAACGCAATCAGGATAAAGATCATTTCACCGGCGTACATGTTACCGAACAGTCGCAAGCCCAACGAAATAGGTTTGGCGATTAAATTGATGGTTTCCAAGAAAAAGTTAATGGGAATCAAAATAATCTTAACGAGAATATTACTGCTGCTAAAAGGATGCAGTGTGAGTTCACCCACAAAACCGCCAATGCCTTTTACTTTAATACTGAAGAAGATGATCATTGCAAACACTGAAAACGACATGCCCAGAGTAATGTTCGGGTCTGTAGAGGGCACGATTTTCATGTAATGCACACCCATGGCGGCGAACAGCGAAGGAATCCAATCCACGGGAATTAAATCCATCAGGTTCATCAAGAAAACCCAACAGAAAATGGTTAAACCTAATGGGGCTATCAGCGGGTTGCGGCCATGAAAGTTTTCTTTGACCTGGTTGTCCACGAACTCCACCAGAATTTCCACAAAATTCTGGAAACCCGTGGGCACATCAGCGGTGGCTTTGCGAGCAGCCAGTTTAAACAATAATAAAAAGAGGATACCTAAGCCAATGGACCAACCAAGAGTGTCAACGTTTAATGCCCAAAACCCCATTTCCGCTGCTTCTTCACCAGAATGAGCAAAACCCCAGCTACCGTCAGGGTGTTGACCAAAAACCAAATTGGTTAAATGGTGCTTTATATATTCTGAAGAACTTCCCGTTGCCATTATACCCTTCACCCTAATTAGTGGTTATTAGCGGACACGCTGTAAGAAAACAGGGGCCACCCAAGTCGTCCCGTAAACCAAAAAGAAAGCGGAAAACAAATATGTTGCGTTATCACGGACACCGGGCAACAAAGAGAACGTGGCAATGAACATCACCATGACTATGACGAATTTTCCTGCTTCTCCACGATACATGGCTCGCACCATATCCCGAGAAGCTCTTGCCCCAGAAAATCGAAAGGCTTGTAAGGCAAAGTACCCGTTAGCGAGTGTAGCGATCCACCCCCCAACAAAAGCCGCCCCAGCAGCACTTTTACCTACCGCAATCCACACCAGTAAAGGGATGGTCGTTGCGACAATGGCCTGAGCCCCAACCAAATAAACCGCAATTTTGCGTCTGTTTAACGATTCGGGTCTTGTCACAGCATTTCCGCCTACTCTTTAAATCGCCAATTCACGAATGGCGCCCGTGTAAGGCGGTGCCGATTATAGAGACTTTCCCTAGCACAGGCAACAAAGGTCGGACGTAATTCAGACCCACAAGAGGGGAGGATTGGGCGCAGGTTGTGGCAGATTACTTCATGTGATCGAGGATGCCATCCAGCTCATCCAGGCTGCTATAGCTGATTACAAGCCTACCTTTGCCCTTGGCGCTGTGCTGAATTTGCACTGGTGCCCCGATCTTATCGGACAAATTATCTTGTAACAATTTAATATCGGGATCGAGTCGCAGCGGCGGTTCATCGGATTTTTCCTGTTGCAAACGACGCACCAAAGCTTCGGTCTGGCGCACCGATAACCCCTTCGCCACAATGGTACGGGCTGCTTCTGATTGCTTGGCCTGATCCAGGGTCAAGATAGCCCGTGCATGGCCCATCTCCAGGTCACCATGCTCCAGCAGTTTACGCGCATCTTCACTTAAGGTGATTAGGCGTAATAAATTCGTCACCGTGGTGCGGGATTTACCCACGGCCTCCGCCACCTGTTGATGAGTCAACTGAAACTCATCCTGGAAACGTTTCAGGGCAAAGGATTCTTCAATGGGGTTTAAATCTTCGCGCTGAATATTCTCGATCAGCGCCATGGCAATCGCGGCTTCGTCGGGCACATTGCGCACCACACAGGGCACCGTGTCCAAACCCGCCAATTGACTGGCGCGCCAACGCCGCTCACCGGCGATGATTTCGTACTTGTTGGTGGTGATGGGGCGAACCACCAACGGCTGCATCACACCTTGAGCTTTGATGGAGTTGGCCAACTCCTCAAGGGCCTGCGCATCCATATCACGTCGCGGCTGGTAACGACCACGCTCTAAAAACTCAATCGGAAGATGTTTGAGTTCGCCGTCGATATCTTCTTTCGCTATTGAAACCACTTGGCGCGCGTCGGTGGAAACTTCCTGCTTAGGAATACTGGCGCTTCCCAGTAATGCGTCGAGTCCGCGACCTAAACCTTTTTTTCTGGCAGCCATGAATCGCCTTTGTATTTGTCGTCAATCGAAGAGGGAGGGAGAGTTTAAAATTATAGGCACGATTAGCACACGTGCAATCATGCTGGCACAGATTCTTGACGATCGGTTGCAGTTTTTTGTTCTGCACGCCGAATTAATTCACCGGCCAATGCCAAATAAGAAACCGCACCCCGTGAACGCCGATCATAATCGAGCACAGGCGCACCATGACTGGGCGCTTCCGCCAAACGTACATTGCGTGGAATGATCGTTCGATACACTTTATCGCCAAAGTGTTCTGTCAGTTGGCTGGACACCTGGTTGGCTAACGCAATGCGCGGATCGTACATGGTTCGCAACAAACCATCGATCTCCAACGCCGGATTAAGAACGCTTTTAATTCTATCAATGGTATCTAATAGTGCCGATAGACCTTCGAGGGCGTAATACTCGCATTGCATGGGAATAATGACGGAGTCCGATGCGACTAACGCATTTACCGTCAACATATTTAAAGACGGCGGACAATCAATCAAAATATAATCGTATTGATCTTTTACAACCTGCAATGCATTTTTCATGCGCTGTTCGCGATTGCTGACATCCAGCAAAGCCACTTCGGCGGCGGTTAAATCCGCATTCGACGCCACCAAATCATAACCGGGTACGGTGGCAATACGGGCTTCGCTTATTGGCAGTTCATCCACCAAAACATCAAAGGTGGAATATTCCAAGTCGTGTTTATTGACACCACTGCCCATGGTGGCGTTACCCTGGGCATCCAGATCAATCAATAATACTTTACGCTTAGTCGCCACCAATGAGGCTGCGAGATTAACAGACGTTGTGGTTTTTCCGACCCCACCTTTCTGGTTGGTCACTGAAATTATTTTACCCACCGTCTTTCTCCTATAAGAATGGGACTAATGCTGACAAACCAGTGTATACAACTTCGGGGCATACATCAGCTGGGCTTTACTTCTATTAAATGTCGGGCTTCTTCCAAGAAGGGTACTTTAACTGGCCAGACTTTAATCGACAACTTCGATTGATCCAGAGTAGCGAGCTCCGCTTCGGGGAGTTGTCCTTTCATGGCCAGCAACCGTCCTTCTTGCGAAAGTAGAGGTAAGCACACACCAACAAAACCGGATAAGGCAGTAAACGCTCGACTAACAATAACGTCATATTGAACATTTTTAGTAAAAGCTTCAACACGCCCTTTAACAACTTGGACATTTTCTAAATTAAGCGTGGCTTTCATCTGCAATAAAAAACGGGTTTTCTTGCCGTTACTGTCCACTAAGGTCCAATTATGTTCTGGATTTAAAATGGCCAAAGGAATACCGGGTAAACCGGCTCCAGTGCCAACATCCAACAGAGTGTCACCTTGCATAAAAGCAGCTACCGCCAAACTGTCAAGCAAATGTTTTATGATCATTTGATTGGTGTCACGAATGGCGGTTAAATTGTACGCCTGATTCCACTTTACTAAATTTCCCAGATAATCGATCAGATCGGTAAACTGGGTTTCACTGAGTTCCAATTGCAGCTGATCACAGCCCGTGCGCAATAGTTGTCGGTGCTGTTCAGTTATTGTATTCATTTAGTCCGTGTCACCATTTAAAGGTCACGCCGATCGCTTGTGCGTACCGCTGCGCTTTTTCAGATAAATCATTAATACCGAAACTGCCGCCGGTGTCACGCCAGGAATGCGTGACGCTTGCCCCAGAGTTTGTGGTTGAATTTGTTTTAATTTCATTTTCACTTCATTAGACAAACCCGAAATGGAATCGTAATCGAAATCCGCCGGCACTGGCGTTTGTTCGCTTTTGCGCAAGCGCTCAATTTCATCCTGCTGGCGAGCAATATAACCTTCGTACTTGGCCACAATTTCCAATTGCTCTGCCACCGCCTCGGCGATTTCCAAATCCGGTGTTAATGCTGCAATATCGCGGAAGTTCAGTTCCGGTCGCCGCAACAATTCCAATAAGCTGTACTCTCTACCAATGGCATTTTCGAGCTTTGGATTTAACTGCTTAGCCATTTCAGTATTGGGCAACACCCAGGTGCTGCGCAAGCGCTGGGACTCCTGCTCAATAGCTTCTCGCTTTTCACAAAACAACTGCCAGCGCTCGTCACCCACCAAACCCAACTCGCGGCCTTTTTCTGTCAGTCGCAAATCCGCATTATCTTCCCGCAGCAACAAACGGTGCTCGGCGCGACTGGTAAACATGCGATAGGGTTCCGACGTACCCATACTAATCAGATCATCCACCAGAACACCAATGTACGCTTCATCACGACGCGGCGTCCAGGCTTCTTTGTCCTGAGCTTTCAAAGCGGCATTCAATCCCGCCAACAAACCCTGAGCACCGGCTTCTTCATAGCCAGTAGTCCCATTAATCTGGCCTGCAAAAAACAGGCCTTCCACACATTTGGTTTCTAAAGAATATTTCAAATCACGAGGATCAAAGTAATCATACTCAATGGCATAACCCGGACGCAAAATATGGGCGTTCTCCATGCCACGAATGGAATGCACCAAGGCCAACTGAACATCAAAGGGCAAACTGGTGGAAATGCCGTTGGGATATAGCTCGTGGGTGGTTAATCCCTCCGGTTCGATAAAGATCTGATGGGAGTTTTTATCGGCAAAGCGATGGATCTTGTCTTCAATAGACGGGCAATAACGGGGGCCAATACCTTCAATCACCCCGGTATACATGGGGGAGCGATCCAAACCACCCCGAATAATCTCGTGGGTTCGCTCATTGGTATGGGTGATATAGCAGCTGATCTGGCGCGGATGTTCCGCCAAATTACCAATATATGACATCACCGGTAAAGGGGTATCGCCGGGTTGCTCCAACATCACCGAGAAATCCACTGATTTGGCATCAATGCGCGGTGGGGTACCGGTTTTCAGGCGATCCACATTAAAAGGCAATTCCCGTAATCGGTTCGCCAAGGCAATAGAAGGAGGATCACCGGCGCGACCACCGGAATGATTGTCCAGCCCAATATGGATTTTACCACCGAGAAAAGTCCCCGCCGTTAACACCACACAACGGCTGGAAAAACGCACACCCATGTTAGTGACCACACCACGAACCTGATCGCCCACCATGATCAGATCGTCTGCGCTTTGTTGGAAGATATCTAAATTTTCCTGATTTTCAAGGATTTGGCGTACAGCGGCTTTATAGAGCTGGCGATCGGCCTGGGCCCGAGTGGCCCGCACCGCAGGCCCCTTGCGGGAATTCAACACTCGAAACTGGATACCACCACGATCCGTGGCCCGCGCCATGGCACCATCCAGGGCATCAATTTCTTTTACCAAGTGGCTTTTGCCGATCCCACCAATGGCGGGATTGCAGGACATTTGACCCAAAGTTTCAATATTATGGGTCAATAAAAGGGTAGCAACCCCCATCCGGGCACTGGCCAAAGCGGCCTCGGTCCCAGCGTGTCCTCCACCTATAATAATGACGCCATACTGTTTTGGGTAATCCACGCACCTGCCCTCTATCGGCTTTTCTTTGCAAAAGGGCTGGGATTATAAAACAGGTGGGGGATAAATGAAAAATACTTTACGTTATTGCCACCACTAATCCGCTACCTTTCTTGGATTGTGCCAAATTACGCAATTAACTTTGGAAACAGTGGAAAATAGTCGCACAATCAGCTTAAAATTGGGCCAGTTGGCTGCGGAACTCCGATCCAGCGCCCAGGAATTTAAAGTTTAGCAATCAGGAGACCAAGGTTAATCATTGGCTTGGATTGTGCTTAGATTGACCGATCTCCCAGCAACCGTCCTAAGGTTGTCACATTATTGTTCAAAAATAGGTAAAAATTACTAACTGGTGCACACAAATTGCACCAAACGGCTTTACTTAGCCCTGCTATGCTTAATAAGTAGTTCTGGCCCAGTTAGCTAATCCATATTACGAAGTTGAGTTGTACCGTTAGGAAGTTATGGGAAATAAAGGTTTTGTAAGAAATAACGTCAATCAATTTGCTTTTCTGTATCGAATGGCCGACTTACTGATCATTCAGATCAGCCTGTATCTTTCCGTGTTGGCCTACGGCAAGGAATACGACTTTCCGTATTTCATTGTGGCCTTACTGGGCAACATCGGTTTTTCCTTTACCGCTGAATTATTCTGGTTGTATCGATCCTGGCGGGCAGGCGCTCTCAAAGAAATTATTTTCTACACTGCCATCAGCTGGATCATCGCCCTATTCCCCATCCTGATGTTTGTGTTCTTTGCTAAATATGCCGAACATTACTCCCGAGTGGTTCTTGGCCTGTGGATTGTTGCCACCGTCTTTTTACTCTGTGGCTGGCGGGTTCTTTATCGCTACTTTCTTTTTTATGTGCGCAGCCACGGGCACAACACCCGTTCCGTGGGTATTATCGGCTTATCGGAATCCGGTAAACAATTGGCGCGGCAACTCCTGGATCACCCGGAAACCGGTTATAAACTGGTGTCCATTTTCGATGAGCGTAGCGCAGATCGAGTCGACCCCGAATACAAACAATGGTACCAAGGCAATGTGGCGGATGGTGTCCGCCTGGCCCAGGAAGGCACCTTTGATGTGCTGTTTATTGCCCTGCCCATGACCGCCAAAGATCGCATCGAACGAATCTTGCGGCGCCTGGGGGATACCACGGTGGACGTGCATCTGATTCCCGACTTCTTCATCTATAACCTGCTCCACGCCCGTATGGGACAAGTGGGTGATATTCAAACTGTTAGCGTATACGACACTCCCATGCGGGGCGGCATGTCCATGCTGAAACGAATGGAAGACTTAATCCTGACCCTCAGTATCCTCAGCGTTATTGCTATTCCTATGTTGTTTATCGCCTTGGGGATCAAACTGACCTCCAAAGGGCCGGTGATCTTCAAGCAGGATCGCTATGGCATGGATGGGCGCAAGATCAAAGTGTGGAAATTCCGTACCATGACCTGCACCGAAAACGGCGACACCGTAACCCAAGCCAAGCAAGGGGACAATCGCGTCACGCCGTTTGGCGGCTTTTTACGTCGCACCTCCTTAGATGAACTCCCTCAATTCTTTAACGTATTGCAAGGCACCATGTCCGTGGTGGGGCCACGCCCCCATGCCGTGTCCCACAACGAGCTATTCCGCAAACAAGTGGACTACTACATGCTGCGCCACAAAATGAAACCCGGCATCACCGGCTGGGCACAAATTAACGGCTGGCGCGGCGAAACGGACACCTTGGATAAAATGGCCAAGCGGATCGAATACGATTTGGAATATATTCGCAACTGGTCCATCTGGATGGACGTTAAGATTATCCTGGCCACCTTTACGCGCGGCTTCGTGGGCAAGAACGTTTACTAGAGCTGGTGCAGCACGCAGACTTATCGCTATAATCGCGGGCACTACAATGAGTGCGAAAACGAATTGCTATGAATCCAACGTTTCTAATTATTGCGGGCAGTGAGAAATCCGGCACCACCTCCGTGTTTCAGTATTTAACGGACTGTGGCGAATTCACTGTCTCCATCAAAAAAGAAACCGATTATTTTCGCAAAGATTCAGATTTGTCCCTCGCGGATTATCTAACAGAGTTTGAAAAGCCCAAGGATGCCAATTCCATTTATCTGGAAGCTTCTCCGGGGTATTTGTCAGAAAGCCACATCTCCGCCGCCAATATGGCCAAGGTACTGGATAACTACCATCTGATTTTTTGCCTGCGAAATCCCCTGGACCGATTAATCTCGAGTTTCCTGTTCCATAAGAGCCGATTGTATATCCCCAAAGACTACGATTTCGAAACCTACTTTGATGAGTGCATGCGCTTTGAATCCCAGGGCACGTCCAACTCAGGGCTCATTGAATGGTGCCTGAAGGTTCCTGATGCCGGAAAATACTATAAGCACCTGAAAGATTTTCTGGATGTGAACCACCACCAATCCCTTACCATCGTCCACTTCGAAGACCTGGCGAAAGATCCTGAAACCGTCTGCAAGTCCATTTTAGAAAATCTGGGCAAGCCTTCTGACTTTTTCAGCACCTATCAGTTTGAAAAATCCAACATCACCTCCGGACATAAAAATGATGTGCTGCAAAAGATTGCCTTGTTCGTGAACAAAAAACTCGAAGCGTTATGGATTAAGAACCCCGGACTCAAACGCACCCTATTGGGCCTCTACAACAAACTCAATGGTAAGCAAAAAGAAGAGGTGGTGGTTTCCAGCGCGTTAAAGGCAAAAATTTTGAATTACTACCGGAGCGATCTGGAAGCACTCAAATCCCTGGAGTTTGCCAACCCTACGATTATCGAGGGTTGGCTCAAAAAATTAGCGGAGTAAGAGCCTTACTCTAGCGCCTTATCAAAGAATGTATTTAACTTTCTTGTTCACCAGAATCAGCACCGTGGTGGCCACCAGCGACAAGCCCAAGGTTACCGCAAACAAACTGATGTGATTCAAATGAGCATGCCAGCTCAGCAGCACAAAAAACGCCACATGGACAAAGTACAGACCGCTGGCGTACTGAGCGATCAACTTGGAATTGCCATTAATCCGAATGGACATAAAAAACATCACAATAAACGGACAACTGAAAAAGCCAAACAACAGAAAATCGAAATCCTCTGATTCCGGCACATTCAGGTAGTTCATATAGGCCTCGGCCATCATCAAGCCAAAGCTTACCAGCATTCCCACCACCACCACCGAAAACGGAATTCGCTTCAGCAATTGGGTCTTATTCATCAAATAACCCATACAGAAGAAGGGAAAGCCGAAAATTACAAAATTGCGATAACTGTAAATATTATTGAGCGCATCATCCCACACCGTACCAAAAAACACGTGGTAGTTACCCAGATATTGGATCACGAGACCAATGGCAAACAACACCACCGTAATGGTCATTAATCGTGCTGTGGAAAAATGCTGCCAGCGCAGAATCAACAAACCCGCGCCGATAATGCAGGGGATATACCAGAGCTGAAAGTAACCAAAGAACACGGTATTGAACAGATTGAAGGCATCCTGCCACACGGAATCCACCTGCCGCCGATGGCGAAACCAGAAATAGGCATAGAACAGCATCCAGAACCCATAGAGGATAAACAAACGCTGAAACCACACCTTTACTTGCTGGTTTTGAACGAAGTGATAAAAGAAAAAGCCATTAATGATTAAAAAGGAGGGGACAATGATCCGGAACAGACCATGACGGGTCAGGTAATTCCACAGTTCATTAATATCCGCTAAAAATGCTGTATGGCCTGCTATTACCATCACCGCCAACAACAGCTTTAATACATCAAGAGAAACATTTCTGCCCACCGACCGCCCCTTACGATAAAACCTATAGAAACCACAAACCCACCGTTGTATCTCACAGAAATTTAAACAATCATTAGCAACTGCACAACGTAAAGTTGCAGATTCGCCTAGGTTACGCCATT
This sequence comes from uncultured Ketobacter sp., assembly GCA_963922875.1. Lineage (GTDB taxonomy): Bacteria > Pseudomonadota > Gammaproteobacteria > Pseudomonadales > Ketobacteraceae > Ketobacter. Next base: position 532,898 of record CAWUJH010000001.1, read on the forward strand.
ACTAACGAAAAAAATCCACGAAGTGGGGGTTTTTTATGGCTTCGTTTTATTCATTTTAATAGTTAGCAGGAACACTCTAATGACCAATCCCCTATCCCGTGAGATTTTCACCACCGTGCTTCGTTCCACGCCTTTGGTATCTATTGATTTGATTGTCATTAATGAGCACCAACAGGTGTTGCTGGGAAAACGGTTGAATCGCCCGGCTCAAGGTTATTGGTTTGTGCCGGGGGGGAGAATCTTTAAATCAGAAACGCAAGAACAAGCCTTCGCCCGGATCAGTCTTGCAGAGTTGGGGGCTGCCTTGGAGTTCGCTGATTCTCAATTAGTGGGTACTTACGATCATATATACGATGACAACGTATTCGGCGAGGACTTTACCACTCACTATGTGGCGCTTGGACGTAAGCTTCAGGTTGAGAGCAGTACACTGAATTTAAATAAAGAGCTGCCTAAAGATGAACAACACAGTGACTATTGTTGGTTATCCGTGGCGGAGCTGTTGCAGCACCCCATGGTGCATAAGCACACGAAGAATTATTTTCTATAAAACTTTTCTATAAAACGTAGCGGCTACTTTCCTATACAAAAACTGGAAAAGATTTTTCCGAGTAAATCATCGGGCGTAAACCGACCGGTAATTTCTCCCAAATAGTCTTGTGCCAGGCGCAGGTCTTCTGCCAAAAGTTCGCCCGCTCCTGCTCGCAAAAACTGGGTCAATCCTTGTTGCAAAACATCTTGTGCTTTTTTTATGGCATCAATATGGCGTTGACGGGCGGTAAAGGTGCCCTGGCTTTCGCCACTATAGCCCATGATTGATTTCAGGTGCTCTTGCAAAAGCTCTACACCAGTTCCGGTTTTGGCGGAAAGGTGTATGACCGCTACTTCGCCGTCAGTAAATTTAGCGGCTTGTTGTGATAAATCTATTTTGTTAATCACCAGAGTAACTGGCGTTTCGGCGGGCAGTTGCGAATAAAATTCTGGCCACAATACGCTGGGTTGCAGGGGTTTATCACCCACGTCCACGGCATCCATCAACATAATTACGCGGTCGGCCTGGTGAATTTCCTGCCAGGCGCGGCGAATGCCTTCTTGTTCCACTTCATCCGGGCTTTCTCTTAATCCTGCCGTATCGGTGATATGTAATGGCATGCCGTCGAGATGAATATGTTCTCGCAGCACATCGCGGGTGGTGCCGGCAATGGCGGTAACAATGGCCGACTCGCGGCCGGATAAGGCATTCAGCAAACTGGATTTACCGGCATTGGGTTTGCCTGCCAGTACGACTTTCATACCTTCTTTCATTAGCACACCGCGATTGGCTTCCCGCAATACAGCAGCCACTTGTTCCATGATGGCTTCAAGATCCCCTTGCACTTTTCCGTCCGCCAGAAAATCAATTTCCTCTTCGGGAAAATCAATAGCGGCTTCCACATACATACGTAAGTGAATCAGTTGTTCCACCAGCTGATCGATGCGTTGGGAAAAAGCACCTTGTAAAGAACGCACCGCACTCCGCGCCGCTTGTTCAGAAGAGGAATCAATTAAATCGGCAATGGCTTCCGCTTGGGTGAGATCCAGTTTGTCATTGATAAATGCCCGTTGCGAAAATTCGCCGGGTTTTGCCAGTACCGCGCCCAACTTAACCACTTGGTTTAATAAACTGGCCATGACCACGGGGCCGCCATGACCTTGCAGTTCAATAACATCTTCTCCAGTAAAGGAGTGGGGGCCGGGGAAGAATAAGACTAAGCCTTCATCTAATAGATCATCAGCGTCAGCATAAAAGCGTTCGAAGTGAGCATGCCGTGGAGTAAAGGAAAGTGTGCGCTGACAGAGTTGTTGCGCAATGGCATGGGACAAGGGGCCCGATAACCGGATTATTCCCACACCGCCGCGGCCCGGCGGAGTTGCCTGGGCCGCTATGGTCGTTGTGTCGTTACTTACCAATCCTTACTTTCCGCCGGCTTCGATGCGCTTGGTAATAATATACTGCTGGGTGATGGACAGTATGTTATTGGTTACCCAATACAGAACCAAGCCTGCCGGGAACCATAAGAACATCACCGTGAAGATGACCGGCATCAGTTTCATGACTTTTGCTTGCATGGGATCAGGTGGAGCCGGGTTCAACATTTGTTGAACGAACATGCTGGCACCCATTATTAGTGGCAAGACAAAATAGGGGTCCATTACCGAAAGGTCGTTAATCCACAGCAAGAATGGCGCTTGGCGTAACTGCACACTTTCCAGCAGGGCCCAGTAAAGGGCCAGGAACACCGGCATTTGAATCAGGATGGGTAAACAGCCGCTTAATGGATTTATCTTCTCCTTTTTATAGAGACTCATCATTTCCTGAGACAGTTTTTGCCGATCGTCGCCACACTGTTCTTTGATTCGCGCCAGCTCTGGTGCCACTTTGCGCATTTTCGCCATGGAGCGATAACTGATGGCGGAAGGGTAGAAGAAGAACAGCTTTACGGTAAGGGTAAGGAAGATAATGGCAAATCCCCAGTTACCCGTAAGAGAGTGGTATTTATCCAGCAGCCAGAACAAGGCTTTGGAGATAAAGAATAATGGACCAAAATCAATGGCCAGTTCCAAGCCTTTGCCTGGTGCCAGTGCCTCCAGATTTTCCTGAATTTTGGGACCGGCGTAGAACTGGGCATTAAAGCTATGGCTTTGACCGGGTTCCAGCGCTACTTTGGGTGTGGTGTAGCCGATGATGTAATTATCTTTTGCCACTCGGGTTTGAAAGTGGAGGGTAAGATCCTGGTTTGGAATCCAGGCACTCATAAAGTAATGCTGAATCATGGCCAGCCAGCCACCGGGAATCTCTTTATTAAGAGGACTTTCCACCATGTCTTTAAATTTGATTTTGTTGTAGCGCTTTTCCTGATCCCAGTATGCTCCACCTAAATAGGTGGGCAAACCAAAACTCATGGAATTATCCATGCCGGGGTCCGGTGATCCGTCCCGTTTTATCTGGCCATAGAACAAGCCTTGCCAGGTGCTGTTGGACTGGTTATTCACGGTACTGGTGATATCAATAGCGTATTGACCACGAGTGAAGTGAAATAACTTGGTTATTTGAGCACCAGAGGGCTGCTGATAGGTGAGGGTAACCTTAAGCTCATCGCCGGTTAGGGTATAGCTGGATTGATCACTGCTATATAAAGGACGACCTTCTTTTGCGCCATCGGGACCATCGGGGCCGATCAAGCCGCTTTGTGCCACATAAGTATGGCTGGCGGTACTGTTCAATAGGGTGAAGGGGGTATCTGGTTGATCCAAAGAAACCGGGAACTCCTTCAAACCCACATAAACGATATCACCGCCCCGTGGATTAATCTTCAGGTTGAGTACATCGGTCTCTACATGAATCAATTCCGCAGAGGGAGCAGCAGTTGCTGTTGCCGCGGGCATGGAGGTAGTGGCTGTGGGCACCGATGGAACATCTTCATTGGCAGCGGTTTCGCGTACTACCGGAAGGTCTGAATTACCGCTTTCCTGTGGATAACTCTGTGCGTCGGCTACCTCTGCGGCCACTTTGGCTTCTTTCGGTGCGACAACGTAATCTTGCTGCCATTGCAGGATCATTAAGTAAGATACCACCGCTAGGGCGGCAATTAGTAAGGTTCTTTGCCAATCCATTTTCAAGTTCTATCGGTTGAATGGTTATGGTTATCGGCTCCGTTACATGAGGGACTACATGCGGGAACCGGGTCAAAGCCACCGGGATGCCACGGGTGACATTTTGCTAGCCGCCGCAAGGTTAACAGGCTGCCGCGAGCAATGCCATAGCGCTGGATCGCTTCTTCGGCGTAGCAGGAGCATGTGGGGTAAAAGCGACAGTGGGGAGGCATTAGCGGGCTAATGGCGAGGCGATAGACAGTAATAAAAAATAACGCTATGGATTTCACAGGAACGCTCCTAACTTATCCAGCGGTAGTTTATCCAGCGGTAGTTTATCCAGAGGCGGCCATTTCTCTTTGTTTGCGACACCGGTCAGCCAGTTTGAGCAAGTTCTTTTCAAGCGCCGCATCCAAGGCTTCTGAGGTGCAATCCTGGCTGCCTTTGCGGGCTAAAACCACCAGATCCAAACCCTGAAGCTGATGTTGCAGAAGTCGAAATCGATTGCGAACTGTTCGCTTAAATGAATTTCGATCCACGGCACGTTTTAAATGTTTTTTTGCCACGACTAAACCGAGCCGACCTGGTTGGGTCGCCTCGGTTACGCGTGCTAGGACGAGAAAAGCGTTGTGACTGGCGCGCTGATCGACGTGATCAAACACGCCTTTGAAATCGGCCGGGCCCAATAATCGCTGATGTCGTTGAAATTGAAACCGGCTCACGCCTGCTGTAAAGCCCTTAGGCCGTTAAACGCTTACGACCTTTGGCACGACGTCGTGCGATGACTTTACGACCGTTCTTGGTGGCCATACGTGCACGGAAGCCATGAGTTCTTTTGCGTTTCAGGGTACTGGGTTGAAATGTTCTTTTCATGACGAAACCACAAATCCGATGATCAAAGGAAAGTTCGTTGACGGTGTCTATTCAAATCGCCAATAAACTTGCCGGAAGAAAAAGAGGCGCAATTCTATTGAGCTTAGGGGATGTTGTCAATCACGATTTTAAACGAAGTTTTACACCGTCCACAGGTCGTAATAATTAATATATATATATAAAGATATTCTTATGATTGTTATTACTAGTGTTGATATCTTTTGTGGATAAGTGTTTTTTTCCCTTAAAAAACAGTTTATTAGGATATTGATAACTTTGTGTTATAAAACGGTATTTCTTGCTCCTAACCTGCATACAGAATTGTGGATAAGTCCCATGTCCATGGTATCCCCAGTTCCACACCCAGGCTGTTACCCCCTCCATACACTTTTTGTCCACAGCGCCGTATAAATAATAAACAGTCGAAAAATCAAGCCACTGCCGGTTAATAAAAATTTGTTCTCAGCTGTGGATAAGTCGTCGATCCGGGTATACTATTTCTGTTCAATTTTTCAATTTCTTAAATAAACTACCGGGGACGCCAAGTGGTGAGTTCGCTCTGGCACCAATGCCTTGATCGATTACAAGAAGAATTACCCTCTCAACAATTCAATATGTGGATCCGACCTCTTCAAGCGGAAATGGATGAAGAGAAACTTCGTTTATTAGCGCCTAACCGGTTTGTTCTGGATTGGGTTAATGAGAAGTTTTTAAAACGCATTTCTGAGTTAATGAAAGAGTTAGCGGTGGATGCTGAGCCCGTGCAGGTTGTGGTGGCTATTGGCTCGCGTCAACGTGCCGGTAACCCTGTGGTGGGAACCTCTACAGGACGTTCTGGACGTACCGTGACGGTGGTGGATCACGGCTCCAGAGAACAATCCAGCGGAGCTGCGGTAGTCACCGAGAACCGTGAGCCCAGGAAGAAGCCCAGTAAGCGTGAAGTGGATGTGGGCGGTACCATTAAGCATAAATCCAACCTTAATCCTGCCTTTACTTTCCCCAGTTTTGTGGAAGGTAAGTCGAACCAATTGGCGCGTGCTGCGGCTACTCAAGTGGCGGAAAATCCGGGTCAGGCCTATAACCCCCTCTTTTTATATGGCGGGGTAGGTTTAGGTAAAACCCATTTGATGCATGCGGTGGGCGATTTCATGATGTCGCAAAATCCCAATGCTAAAGTGGTGTATTTACACTCTGAACGCTTCGTGGCTGATATGGTGAAGGCGCTGCAAATCAATGCGATTAATGAGTTCAAACGCTTCTATCGTTCGGTGGATGCATTGCTGATCGATGACATTCAGTTTTTTGCGGGGAAAGAGCGTTCTCAGGAAGAGTTTTTTCATACCTTTAATGCGTTACTGGAAGGGGGTCAGCAGATGATTCTTACCAGTGATCGCTATCCCAAAGAAATCAGCGGTGTGGAAGAACGCTTGAAGTCCCGCTTTGGCTGGGGATTAACGGTGGCGGTGGAGCCACCGGAACTGGAAACCCGTGTTGCTATATTAATGAAGAAGGCGGAACAGGCGAATATTATTCTGCCGGATGAAGCGGCGTTCTTTGTGGCGCAGCGGGTGCGATCCAATGTTCGGGAATTGGAAGGAGCACTGAAACGATTAATTGCTAATGCTCATTTTACCGGTAAGCCCATTACCCTCGATTTTGTTAAAGAGTCTTTAAAAGATCTACTGGCGCTGCAGGAAAAACAGGTTAGCATAGATAATATACAAAGAACCGTGGCGGAATATTTCAAGATTAAGATGGCGGACATTTTATCGAAACGTCGCAGCCGCTCGGTAGCAAGACCCAGGCAAATTGCCATGGCGTTGGCAAAGGAATTGACCAGCCATAGTTTGCCGGAAATCGGTGATGCCTTTGGTGGCCGTGATCATACAACGGTACTCCATGCGTGTCGCAAGATTAAAGAAATGAGAGAAAGCAGTTCCGATGTAAGGGAAGACTATTCAAACCTACTCAGATCATTAACTTCGTAAGTGATTGCTTACTTACTTGGGATAAGATATGCACTTTACCATTGAACGGGAAAAACTGTTAAAACCTCTACAACAGGTGGCAGGCGTAGTCGAGCGTCGCCAAACCTTACCGGTGTTGTCCAATGTCTTGATGGCTGTTGAAGGCGATGTTTTATCCTTGACAGGCACCGATTTGGAATTGGAGCTGGTAGCAAAAATTCAATTAGATCAAGCATTTGAAAACGCTGAAATTACAGTTCCAGCAAAAAAGCTGTTGGATATCTGTAAATCGTTACCGGCGGAAAGTGTGATTCAGTTTTCCACAGACGATCAGCGTTTGGTTTTAAAATGTGGACGGGGACGTTTTACCCTGGCCACCTTACCCGCCAACGAATTTCCGAATTTGGAAGAAACAGAAGGTGGCACCAACTTTCACATCAATCAAAACTATTTAAAGTCAGTAATTGATCGAACAGCCTTTGCTATGGCGCAACAGGATGTTCGCTTTTATTTGAACGGTATGTTGTTTGAAGTTTCCACTAATTGTTTCCGGGTGGTGGCCACCGATGGTCATCGCTTGGCGTTATGTACTGCGGAAATTCAGTGTGAAATGGATCAGACGGTGCAAGTTATCGCGCCGCGCAAAGGGGTTATGGAGCTATCGAAATTGTTCGCGGATATGGATTCTGAAGTTTCCGTAACCTTAAGCGAAAATCATTTGCGGGTAGAGAGTGCCGATCTTAAGTTTTCTTCTAAATTAATTGATGGAAAATTTCCGGATTACCAACGGGTTTTGCCCAAAAATAGCGATAAAACGGTATTGGCGGATAAAGACACCATTAAGCAGTGTTTTTCTCGGGTGGCGATTTTATCCAATGAAAAATATCGCGGTGTACGTTTACGTATTGAAGCCGGTAATTTAACTACCGTGGCGAATAATCCAGAACAGGAAGAAGCAGAGGATACCATCACAGTAGATTATGATGGTGACAAACTGGAGATCGGCTTTAACGTTAATTATCTGTTGGATGTATTGAACGTCATTCCCAGTGAAACCGTAAAGATAGAATTAGCAGATTCAAACAGTAGTGCGCTGATCACTGATGCGGTGGATGATTCGGCGAATTATGTTGTTATGCCTATGCGTCTTTAATGGTCCTCGTTAGAAGTCCATGCATTTAGAATTATTGGAGGTTACCGCACTGCGGAACCTCCTGCAGCTCTCTTTACAACCCCACCCCAGACTCAATTTTATCGTCGGTGCCAATGGAAGCGGTAAAACCAGCATTCTAGAGGCGATTAGCCTGTTATCCACCGGGCATTCTTTTCGTTCCCGAGAAATAAAAAAGGTCATTAGTTACGACCACACGGATCTTTTAGTCTTTGGCAAAGTACAGAGTGGTCACCAGGTTGTGGATAGGCTGGGTATTGCTAAAGATAAGGCAGGCTCAACCCTAGCGAAGATTAATGGGGAAAAGAAGGACCGCATTTCGGATTTAGCCAAGTTGTTGCCCACGGTTTTTATAGACTCCAGCTCCATTGATTTTGTTGAAGGTGGGCCTAGTGTCCGCCGTGGTGTGTTGGACTGGGGTATGTTCCACGTGGAACATTCTTATCTAACCTTGTGGCAAACGTATCGCAAAGCTTATCGGCAGAAGAATGCTTTATTAAAGTCAGGCTCTATCCAGGGTTCATCGCTCCGTTCTCAGGTAGGGTTCTGGAACCAGGTGTTGGCGGAAGCCGGTACTACCATGAGCCTGGAGCGTACGAGATACGTGGAAACCCTGGCTCAACACTTATCCTTTGTATTCAAACAGTACTTCCACATGGATATTCCCATTGGGATGACCTATCGGCCGGGATGGAGTATGGATCGTTGGGGTTCTCTGGCAGATTGCCTGGATCAAAACATTGATCAGGAAATTGCCAAACAAAGTTGTTTGTTTGGGCCACACAGGGCTGATTTAGAGCTAAAATGGGGGGGGTATTTAGCGAAAGATAGTTGCTCCAGAGGACAGAAAAAACTGTTATTATACGGGGTTAGACTTGCTCAAGTGAGAATGATGGCAGAGATTACCGGTCGCTCCCCTGTACTGTTGTTGGACGATTTACCGGCTGAACTTGATAAGAATAATATAGCGAATGTTGCGAGATTTCTATCAGATATTGCCTGCCAAACTTTTATAACTGCGATTAACGAGCAAACGCTACGAGATTCATTCAGCGAGTGTGAAACCAATGATTTTGGTATGTTCCACGTGAAACATGGAACACTGCTCTACTAGATTTGTATTGGGATTTACCTGCATCCAAACCGGAGAACATCATAAAATGTCTGACGACAATAAGACCTATGACTCAACGAATATCAAAGTTTTGAAAGGCTTGGATGCTGTACGTAAGCGTCCTGGAATGTATATTGGCGATACCGACGATGGTACTGGCCTTCATCACATGGTATTTGAAGTGGTGGATAACTCCATCGATGAGGCATTAGCTGGACACTGTTCTGAAATTCGGGTGGTGATCCATACCGATGAATCTGTGAGTGTGTCGGATAACGGACGTGGTATACCGGTGGACATGCACACGGAAGAGGGTAAATCAGCGGCTGAAGTAATAATGACGGTGCTTCATGCCGGTGGAAAGTTTGATGATAATTCCTATAAAGTTTCTGGCGGACTCCACGGTGTAGGGATCTCGGTGGTGAATGCCCTCTCTACGCAGCTCAAGCTGACTATTCGTCGCGAAGGCAAGGTGTGGGAGCAGGTATATCATGAAGGCGTCCCAGACAAGCCCCTAGAGGCTGTGGGTAACACCGATAAGACCGGTACTGAGCTTCATTTCTGGGCTTCTCCCAATACGTTCACCAATATCAAGTTTTCCCACGATATACTGGCGAAGCGCTTACGGGAACTGTCGTTCCTGAACTCTGGCGTACGCATAGTGCTATTAGATGAGCGAACCGGTGTAGAGGATGTGTTCCAGTATGAAGGCGGATTGGCAGCCTTTGTAGAGTACCTAAACCGTAACAAAAACCCAGTGAATCAGGTATTTTACTTTAATGCGTCACGGGAAGAGGACGGCATTATGGTAGAGGTGGCGTTGCAGTGGAACGATTCCTATCAGGAAAACATCTTCTGTTATACCAACAATATTCCCCAGCGGGATGGTGGTACCCATTTAGCGGGCTTCCGTTCTGCGCTAACCCGTTGCTTGAATTCTTACATTGAAAAAGAAGGGCTACAGAAAAAGGCCAAGGTTAGCACTTCAGGTGATGATGCTCGAGAGGGTTTAACCGCTATTGTTTCAGTGAAAGTACCTGATCCCAAGTTTTCGTCGCAGACTAAAGACAAGTTAGTTTCCTCTGAAGTTAAGACGGCTGTAGAGCAAGCCATGGGGGAGCAGCTCAACGATTACTTATTAGAAAATCCCAACGACGCGAAGATCATCTGTGGCAAGATCATCGATGCCGCCAGAGCCCGTGATGCCGCTCGCCGAGCGCGGGAAATGACCCGCCGCAAAGGAGTGTTGGATATTGCTGGTTTGCCCGGAAAGCTGGCGGATTGCCAGGAAAAAGATCCTGCATTGTCTGAACTGTACCTAGTGGAAGGAGATTCGGCGGGGGGTTCTGCCAAGCAGGGTCGAAATCGCCGAACCCAAGCAATCTTGCCATTGAAAGGTAAGATCCTGAACGTGGAGAAAGCCCGCTTCGATAAAATGCTGGCTTCCGCTGAAGTAGGCACGCTGATTACCGCCATGGGTTGTGGCATAGGCAAGGATGAATATAACCCGGATAAGTGCCGTTATCATTCCATTATCATCATGACCGATGCGGACGTTGATGGTAGTCATATTCGAACTCTGTTATTAACCTTCTTTTTCCGTCAGATGCCGGAGATTATTGAGCGTGGCTATGTTTATATTGCGCAGCCACCGTTGTACAAAATGAAGAAGGGTAAACAGGAACAGTACTTGAAAGATGATGCGGCGCTGGAAAACTACCTTACCCAGTCAGCTTTGGAAGATGCTCAGTTGTTTGTTAATCCTGACGCCCCGCCAATTGCCGGTGGAGCCCTGGAACAACTGATCAATCAGTACCGTGATGTGTATAAACGAATCAACAGAATCAGCCGAATATATCCGGTGCCTGTATTGGTAGAAATGATTTATGTCACCAGCCTGGATGAAGCGGCGCTGAGTGATGAGGCTAAGATAGCGGCCTGGTGTGTTGAGCTTGCGGATCGACTAACGGTAAATGCCCAGGCTTCCGAGCGTTATGAAGTTTCAGTTTTGGAAGACAAAGAAAGACAACTGTATATGCCTCATGTGATGCAGATATCCAATGGTTTACCCACTGATTATACGTTGTCTCGCGAATTGATTTTGTCTGAAGATTACAAAGCCATAAAAAGCCTGGGAGAGCGGTTAAAGGGCTTGTTGGAAGAAGGGGCTTTTGTACAACGGGGCGAGAAGAAAAAAGCTATCAATACCTTTGATGAAGCTTTGGAATGGTTAATGGCCGAGTCCAAAAAAGGACATTCCATCCAACGCTATAAAGGATTGGGTGAAATGAACCCCGGCCAGCTGTGGGAAACCACAATGGACCCTGAGACTCGCCGTATGTTGCAGGTGACGATTGAAGATGCAATTTCGGCTGATCAGATCTTTACCTGCCTGATGGGAGATCATGTTGAGCCCCGCCGTGATTTTATCGAAACAAACGCCCTAAACGTGGCAAATTTGGACATTTAGTATTTGCGACAGTAATTTTTAAAATCTGTGGATAACTTTGTGGAACAATTTTTAGTGCACGGTTAAAACAGGATCTATAAAAAACTGGGGTTTGAGTCGAGCAGATCGCCGATTGAACCCCCAGAATTCTTAAAAAGCTATATTTATCTAATAAAATCAGTAAGTTATAAATACTTGAGCGGTAAGTAACCGCTTACAAACTGTAAGTAAATACTTACTATAGTGAAAGATTTGATGAAAAAGTGATTGACTCTTTAGGTGTTGATAACTTAGTGGATACTTATTGGATCAGGCGGGATTTTTCTTGGTTAAGCCAGTTTTCCAGTTCTTTGTTGAGTTCTTTGGGGGAGCGTCCCTGAACCGAAATAGGGGACCCTATTTTTACCACAATTTCGCCCGGAATCTTGGCTAGCTTATGAGCAGGCCAGTGACAGCCTGCATTGTGGGCTACGGGTAATATGGGATAACCGGTCTTAACGGCTAACATTGCACCACCTGGAAAATGGGACCGGGTTTCAGTGGCTGGTACCCGCGTGCCTTCGGGGAAAATCAGAACAGAGGTGCCACTTTCCAGCCGTTGGCGACCTTGGCGCAATATTTCTTTCAAGGCCGAGGATTTTCTGCTGCGATCAATCACGATGGGGCGGGTTAACCGTAAGATCCAGCCAAACAGCGGTATGTAAAGCAGTTCTCTTTTTAATACCGCTGAAATAGGCTGGAACAGCGTGTAGAACATCAAGGTTTCCCAGGTGCTCTGATGATTGGCCACCACCACTACAGGTTGAGCGGGAATATTTTCAGCCCCGATCACCCGAAAGCGAATACCGCATATGCTGCGTAACAACCCTTGAATGATCATGGGCCAGTAGCTGAATAATTTGACCCGGAATCGATAGGAGAGAAACGGGAATAGTAATAACAGCGGTACGCTGTAAACAATAACGCTTAAGGTGTAAAAAAAATTGAAGATTAATCCCCTAAGATTATTGATCACAGCAAACTCGGTTATTGTAGCTCAGCAATGTCAGCGATATCCAAGAACAATTGGTGCAGTTGTTGTAATAACGCAAGGCGATTAAGTTTGAGTGTTTCGTCGTCAACATTGACCATAACGTTTTCAAAAAATGCATCAATGGGCTCTTTTAAATTTGCCAATCCCGCTAATTGTGCCGAATAATCACAAAGATTTTTTTCCTGAAATTCAGTAATGGCATCGGCGAGATTTTTTTCCTGTTCGTCCACTAGCCGGTCATAATTTAGATCAGGTAAAGCTACCGTTGAATCCCGTTTTGCTAAGATATTGCTGACCCGTTTATTCGCAGCGGCTAATGCTTGTGCTTCTGGTAATCCTTTAAAGTTGAGCACGGCTTTGGCACGATGATAAAAATCCAGCGGCTGAGTAGGTTTAACCGCCAACACGGCTTTTACGATATCAACATCAATACCTTCATCCACAAACCAGGTTTGATAGCGGCCGTTCATAAAGTCCATGAAGTCTGCTTCGATATTATCATTCGTTAATTTTGTGCCATATAAATGAATAGCACATCGAGCCAGATCCTCCAAGTCCAAACTAAGATCACAACCAATCATGATTCGTAATGCGCCGAGTGCAGCACGGCGTAAAGCGAAGGGATCTTTATCACCTGTAGGGTGTTTGCCGATACCCAAGATGCCAATTAAGGTATCGATTTTATCGGCAATGGCGAGGGCTTGGCCGGTAATGGTGGCAGGCAATTCATCGCCAGCAAATCGCGGTTGGTATTGTTCGTTTAAGGCGGCCGCTACTTCCGGATGTTCTTTGCTGTGTTGCGCATAATAGGTACCCATGATGCCTTGCAGCTCTGGGAACTCGCCCACCATTTCGGTGGCAAGATCGCATTTGGATAATAGGCCTGCGCGCTCAGCGAACTCAATATTTGAGTTCAGTTCCTTGGCGATGTGACCGGCTAATTTTGAAATGCGTTCTACTTTTTCAAACACGGTGCCCAGTTCTTGTTGAAACACCACGCTTTTTAGTCGTTCGTTGAAGGATTCCAACGAATACTTTTTATCTTGTTCATAGAAAAATTCGGCGTCGGTTAAGCGTGGACGTACGACTTTTTCATTACCTTCCACTATGCACTGAGGCGCTTTGCTTTCGATGTTGGCTACGGTAATAAAACGCGGAATTAATTTTTCGTTGCCATCTAACAAACAAAAATATTTTTGATTGTCTTGCATGGTAAGAATTAAAGCTTCTTGCGGCACACTTAAGAAGCGGCTTTCGAAGGAACAGACTAAGGGCACAGGCCATTCAACCAGGGAAGTCACTTCTTCTAATAAATCCGCTGGCATGATGGCTTTGCCTTGTTCTTGAGTTGCCAATTCATGAACCCGAGCTTCGATAACTTTGCGTCGCTCTTTTGGATTCACCATGACATATGCTTTGTACAAGGTGCTTTCGTATTGATCCGGTGCCGCGATTTCTACAGCTTGTGGATGATGGAAGCGATGACCGTAGGAAAGTCGCCCGGCTTTTTGGCCGAGAATTTCGCAATCGATCACTTCATTGCCCAGCAACATGACGAGCCATTGGGTCGGGCGCACAAATTCAACCCGGCTTGCGCCCCAACGCATACGTTTGGGAATTGGTAAATCATTGAGCGACTGCGCTATCATATCCGGTAATAATTTTGCGGCCGCTTCGCCTTTGATTTGTTTTACGACACGAAGTTTTTCGCCACTGCTATCAAGCTCACTTATTTCGACCCCATTCTTGCGGGCAAAGCCAAGCGCGGCATTGGTGGCTTCGCCGTTAGCGTCGAAGGCCGCTTTAATGGGTGGGCCATCTATTGTTTGAACGCGATCGGCTTGTTGGGTTGCCAGTGATTTTATGAGGATGGCTAATCGGCGCGGTGCGGCAAACAGTTCTAACCGAGCATAGGATAACTCGGCGGTGTCCAACCGTTTTTTTACGCCTTCACCAAAGCTGTTAGCTAATTTTTGCAACGCTTTGGGTGGTAATTCTTCGGTACCTAGTTCAACCAGAAAATCTGCGGTGCTCATGCGGCGTCCTCCTGTGCCAGTTTAGCGAGGACTTCCTGACGCAATGCTTCCGGAGCCATGGGGAAACCTAAGCGGGCTCGAGCTTGCAAATAACTTTTGGCAATGTTGCGAGCCAGGGTGCGGACACGCAAAATAAATCGTTGCCGTTCGGTGACGGATATGGCGCGGCGGGCATCCAGTAAATTAAAGGTATGGGACGCTTTCATTACCATTTCGTAAGCGGGTAACGGTAATAATTTTTCCATTAAGGCGTTGGATTCCGCTTCGTAATAATCAAACAGTTCGAACAGTTTGGGAACGTTAGCCATTTCGAAATTGTAGGTGGACATTTCCACTTCATTTTGATGAAACACATCGCCATAGGTTACTTTGCCAAAGGGTCCGTTTGTCCATACCAGATCATAAATGGAATCGACTCCTTGCAGGTACATACACAGGCGTTCCAAACCGTAGGTGATTTCACCGGTAACAGGATAGCATTCGACGCCACCCACTTGTTGAAAGTAAGTAAACTGGGTGACTTCCATGCCGTTAAGCCAAACTTCCCAGCCTAAACCCCAGGCACCCAGGGTGGGGGATTCCCAGTTGTCTTCCACGAAGCGGACATCATGAACATTGGTATCGATCCCCAGCACGCGCAGGCTTTCGAGGTAGAGTTCCTGAATATTACTGGGGGATGGTTTTAACACCACCTGAAACTGATAATAGTGTTGGAGCCGGTTGGGGTTGTTGCCATAGCGGCCATCGGTTGGGCGGCGACTGGGCTGAACGTAAGCCGCATTCCAGGTTTCAGGGCCTATGGCACGTAAAAAGGTGGCGGTATGGAAGGTCCCCGCGCCCATTTCCATATCGTAGGGTTGGACCACGACGCAACCTTTTGAGGCCCAAAAGTTTTGCAGTTTTAGTATTAAATCCTGAAACGTGAGGCCCGTCTGCGAACCTGCGATGCTCTGTTCACTCATGTAAAACCTTGCTTTGATTCGAGTTTTTCGACAGCTTGATGTAAAAGGCGTTCATTATAGCCTGAATATGGCTGTGTGTACTGTGCAATAGCAGGAATATACCTGCTATTGCGGCAGGAAAAGCCGGACGCAGGCGCCCCCCAAGGGGTCACTGGAGGTGAGTTCGATATGGCCTTGCTTGTTGTCCTCTTGGTGACGACTGATTAAGCGTTGGGCAAAGAATAATCCGAGGCCGGTACTACGGTCTTCAGCGTTACCGGATGATAGTTTGATGGGTTGGTTCAATAGGCTGGCGGGAAAGCCGGGGCCGTCATCGTGGATTTCAAGATGTAAAAACCCGTCCTGATGTTCTTGTGGGGAGTCACATTTGAGCCGTATAGTTTTTGCTCCGGCTTTGACGGCGTTATAAATGGCCGTATCCAGTACTACGCTAACGATGGCTGGATCGAAGAAACCTTCGATTTCCTCGTCACAATCGTATTCCAATTGGAGTCCGTTGGCGCGGGCGGTGTTGGCGTGACGGGCGACTTTTTCTTCTAAAAAATCGATTAAAAATTGCTGGGATACTTGGCAGGGGTCTTCTGTTTCGGTTGATTTGTAGCTAGTAAGTACTCGCACCAGTTCACAGCCAATGAATTCAGCTTCCGCTTTAATGGCTTCTGCACTGTGCTGATGTGTTTCATCCAGAGGTAGGCTGTCTAATAATTGATCTAGCTGCCCGAACAGCAAACCAAACCGATTTTTAATTTCATGAATGGAGGCGGCGAGCAATTCATTGGCGAGTTTATTCAGTGGATCCATGAGGGTTGCACTCGTTTCGACGGTGTTGCTAGTTGTTGTGTTCGTTCCATTGGAGGCGCAGTTTTTCCAGGGTAGAGAAGTGAGGGTCTTTCTCGCCGATGTGTTCCAGGGAACGGAAGAGTTGATTACCGTATTCCAGGTTTTCGGAAGATTTTTGCCCGCTCTTGTATAGATTGACCACGGCCTTTAGGGATTTGAATTTAAGCTCAATATTCTCGCTATCCAGGCGCAGTGCTTTACTCAGTATTTGATGAGCATCTTCGTAGAGTTTTCGTTCCAGTAAATCGGTACCCCGTTCTTCCAACAGTTCAAGGCGTTTTGGTTTTCCTACGTAGTAGATGTCCAAGATGGCGTAGTAGCGGCTTTGCAGGCGATGTTGTTGACCAATTTCCTGCAATAGTTTTTCGCCTTCGGCCAGGGCTTTGTTTTCGTCTTCCTCACAGATCAATTGGGCGGAAAATAGATCGAGGCGGATATCGGTATCCAGTTTTACGTCGGGCTCTGCGGCCATGGAGAGGGCGGCATCCAGCGCTAGTTTACCCGCTTCCTTGTTGCCGCTGTTGCTCATGGAGAGGGCTTCAACAATGGCGCAACGGATTATTTCCTTAAAGTTGAGTTCGAATTCTGTGCGTACGGTTTCGATAATGTTGGAGACATCTTTCAGCGCCAGCTTTTGATCTCGTCCACTGCCGTGACGAATGGTGGGTTGCAGTGACAGTGCATAACGAATTAAGCCGTCAGCATTTCTGAACACAGAATTTTTTGACAGGGCATAAGCTTTGCGACTGGCTTTGTACATGGTATCGCCATCGGCATTGAGTTCCGCCAGACGGGCTAATTCCTGTTGCCGTAATACAGATTTCGGTGATTCTTCAATGGCTTGATTCAGTACTTGTTGGGCTGCTTTATATTGACCTTGGGCTTCTAAGGTTTTGGCCAGCCAGTCGAAGGCTTCGACAAATTTACGGTTAGTATTGGCTAAGCTTTCTAATAAAGCTCGTGCCGAGTCGTAATTGCCCTGCAAGTATTCTACTTTACCCATCCCTAACACAGCCCACGCCACTTTTTTAATACCCATGACGGTTTCGTACATTTCTTTGGCTTCATCAAGACGGTTGGATTGAATCAGTAATTTACCCTTGATGCGATAGGCTGGCAGCGCAAACTTTGGCTTTTCCAGGGCCAGCCGATTACAGGCTTCCAAAGCTCCGCTGATGTCTTTTTTATCAATATAACGATTGATGTCTTTGTAGATTGATTTGGTACGGACAATTCGGTTGAGGCGAGTGCGTAAAATATCCAGGGTAACGGGTTTGGCAATATACCCATCGGGCTCGTACTCCAGCACCCCCATAACCATATCGGCGGTTTGGGCAGCGCTCACCACAATGTAGGTGGTGGAGGCTGGAACCAAGCTGGAATAACGGGCTTCTTCAAGAATTTGCTGGCCATCTTTGCCACGACCCAATTCATAGTCGGAGAACACAATGTTGTAGGTCTTTAAGCGCATTTTGGCCAGTGCTTCTTCGCCATTGTTGACGGTCTCCATGGTTTGCACGCCAAGTGCGGCTAACATGGACTTCATGGTAGAACGCATCTCCGCCAGATCTTCAATGATCAGTACGGACATTTTATGATAGGGGATGATCTCGTTTGCCATAGCCCAGCGCTTTGATGCCTGCCTTAATTATTAAGTCCTTCACTAAAGTGTAGGAGTTTTAACGCAAGGTGCCAGCTGGTCGTAGTTTACAGCTCCAGGTCGGAGGCCAGGCGTGCGGTTTGAGCACCCATAAAGTTGTTGATCTCTTGTTGGCGCTGTTCGGTGGGAGTTTCGCCTTCCCAGTAACGACACATTTCCATGGCCAGGCGCTTGGCTCGTTCCGCTTCTTTGCTTTCGCTGATGGAGGCCGCGATCTTATAGAGCTGCAGTGCACACAATTCGTATTGCGAGCCCGAGTCTTCGGTGTTGATGCCTTCTTCCCAGTATTTGTCTTCCAGTTGTTGGATGGGCGTATTATGGTTGGATTGGCGAGCGCTGTTCATACCTTCTTGCCAAGCCTGAGACAGGGTAGGATCATCGAAAGGGTTATCTATGGCGCGTTCGGCATCGAACTCTTCGAACCCGAGGTCAAAGGCAATGTGTTCGGCTTTTACCTGAGCAATATCCTGGCTTTCCGTATGATCCGGGTTAGGACGGTATTGAGCGAGCATTTTTTGTGCAAGTGCGTTACACACCTGCAGGGCACGCCGGGCTGAATAGGCGATGGTTTGATCCAGGCGCCGAGTATCAAAGGTTGGGGTTTGTTGTGCTTCAAACAGGTCGTTCTCTGGAGTGAAAAACTTCAGATCGGTTGCATCAACAAAGCCTTCGTCATAATTGTTGTTATTGGTATCTGAGTTTGACAACACGGGTTCGACTCTCCATTAGATTATTGTTAGTAGCACTTTGCCTTTGGTGTTATTACTGGTAATTAACTCAAAGGCTTGGTTGGCTTGTTGAATGGGAAAGCTTTGTTCAATAATGGGTCGCACCGCGCCGTTCGTCAATAAGGGCCAAACTTTATCCCGTAACTGGCGCACGATCTCTGCTTTGGTTTGGTCATCGCGGCTGCGTAGGGTGGAGCCCATAACATGCAGTCTTTTAATGAGTAAGCGCCCAAAATCAAGGGGAGCGCTGCGGCCACCCATTAAGCCAATATTAATCAGATGGCCGTCGGTACCCAGACAGCGCAGGTTCTGTTCCAGGTAATTGCCGCCAACAGGGTCGAGGATAACGGCGACTCCTGGATTTCCAGCCCACTGTTTAACAGACTCTTCGAATTCTCCTTGATGGCGGATATGACCGGCATCAGCTCCTAATTCCAGGCAAAAATCCAGTTTTTCCTGACTGCCCACGGTGACAAAACAAGGATTATTAAAGGCTTTGCACAATTGAATAGCGGCGCAGCCCACACCGCTGGCTCCGGCATGGAGTAGTACTTTTTGTTGGGGTTTTAAACCACCCAGCATAAACAGGTTGTACCAAGCGGTGGCGAGAACTTCGGGCAGGGCGGCGGCTTGTTCAAAGCCGAAGCCATCGGGTACGGGGAGGGCGTGATCGGCACGACAGACCACGGTTTCGGCATAGCCTCCACCTGCCAATAACGCGCAAACAGAATCGCCGGGTTTCCATTGTGTGACTTTGGCACCCACCGCGCTAACAACTCCTGCACATTCCAGACCTAATATTGGGCTGGCGCCGGGTGGTGGCGGATAGACTCCCTTGCGTTGCATTACGTCGGCACGGTTAACGGCGCTGCAATGGTTATTGATGGCGATGTCAAAGTCACCCACAACAGGTGCTTCGGTCTCTTGCCACTGTAAATCTTGGTTATTCTGAATGATGATGGCTTTCACCAGTGTAAGGCCCCCGTTTACCCAAACAATGTGAGGTTCCTATTATACGTGAATTAATGGTGACTTAGCCTAATCGTTGTTTGACGGGTTGCTTTTCTTGTTGGAGGTGTGCGCTTGCGCAAGAAACCATTTCATCAATTTGAGTGATTTCTGTGCTTTTGTACACTTTAACGCCAATGGAAACCGAAATGGGTACGTTGGCGAGTTCACCGGTGATATGGTTTTTCAGTTCGGTCCGAATGCGCTGACTGAGAGTGGTCATGCCTTCCTGAGTCTGTGCCAGTGCCACGACAACAAATTCGTCGCCATCAATACGACCAGCGACGTCACTTTCTCGCAGCACGTTAAAGATACTGGTGCCCAGAGCAGCAATCGCCTTGTCACCGATACGGTGACCAAAATTTTCATTGATGGATCTTAAGTTGTCCAAGTCCGTTGCCAATAAACCCACGGATTGATCTAGCCTTTGGGCCAGGTGAATGTGCTTTTCTGCCTGCAAAAAGAACCCTTGGCGATTCAGTAAATGGGACAGATCGTCGCGGGTTGACAGATCTAATAGCTGCAGGAACTGATTATTGAGTAATAAGTCCGCTTCGATCATATCGCGGAATTGTTCGGTGAGACCCAAATACATGTCACTGTAATGGGTAATGGCGAAATCCATTATGCATAATGCCCCAAAGGTGGAACCGTCGGGCCAACAGAGGGGAACGCCGAGGAAGGAATTGATACCGCCAGATTGAACCAGATCCGTTTTTTTCCACTCAGCGTCATGGGTGGCTTGATTCACATAAAGCTTTTGATTGGCGTGAATGGCGTGTTCAAAAAAACTATCCTGACCGCGGGGAAATTTTTCACCGGCGGAAAAGGGAGTCTCGTGGTTTTGGCTGCGAATGACCACTTGAATGCCCTGAGAGGTTGCTTGCACCAGGCAGGCAACGGGAGCTTCATACAACTTAGCGATAAAGTCGATTGTGGTTTGCCACTTCTTTCTTGAAATCATGGGATTCTGATAAGACAGAATCCACTCGTCACGATTATTCATAAGACGGGCTAAGTGAAAGTAAGGTTGAAGTCAGTATAGACTAACCTTATTTTTTTGTGAAAGTGCCCATCATCACATATTATTCGCCTTAGTCATGGCGTGTTGGTAGGGTGCCCGGCGACTGAGGCGATTGATATAGCTGCTGATATGGGGAAACTGTTCGGGGTTTTTCGCCTGCTCCAGTACCGATTGTAATGGGTAGCTCATTTGGATATCGGCACCACTGAATTCGTCACCGGCAAAATAGGTATTTTGGCTGAGGTGATGCTCAATAAAGGCAAGATGAGTTTTTATGTTGGGCCCAATATAGGCTTTCACCACTTCGTTAGCGGCGCGCTTGATAATAGGGCGCACGAAAAAGGGCATGGGGGCGCTTTTCAGGGTTTCAAACACCAGCCGCATCACTAAAAAGGGCATAAATGAACCTTCGGCGTAGTGCAGCCAATAGCGATATTGATTGTGGGCAGGCTGGTGGCTGGGGATTAAGTTAAGTTTACCCTCTTTGCCACCGTAGGTTTCCGCCAGATATTCAATGATGACAGCGGATTCGGCTACCACTTCTTTGTCATCGGTGATAACCGGTGATTTTCCCAGTGGGTGGATGCGTTTCAGTTCATCTGGGGCCAGCAGGGTTTTGGAATTTCTTTGATATATTTTGATGTCGTAATCGAGGCCTAGCTCTTCCAATAACCACAGCACTCGAAAGGCACGGGAGTCATTTAAGTAATGCAGGGTAATCATGGCAGTTCCTTATAGCCGCAGAAAGCTTTGGTTTAAAAGCACAGGTTTAAAAGTTAGTGACGCCAGAATACGGGAGTAAACAGAACCAGCAAAGTAAAAATCTCCAAACGGCCGAGCAGCATCGCAAAACAAAGTATCCATTTTGCGGTGTCACTGATATCACCATAATTCGCCGCCACATCGCCCAGTCCGGGGCCCAAGTTATTCAGACAGCCCGCAACAGCAGAAAAACCGGTGACAAAATCCATGCCCGTTGCCAGCATGGCTAAAAATAGCAGACAGAAACTGATTAAGTAGATACCGAAAAATCCCCACACCGCTTCTATTACCCGATCGGGTACGGCCTTGCGGCTGAGTTTTATAATAATGACGGCGTTGGGGTGGATTAGACGTTTTATTTCTCGGAAACCTTGGCGAAACATCAGCAAAACCCGAATGGCTTTGATACCACCACCGGTTGAGCCAGCGCAGGCACCAATAAAACTGCCCATGATCAAGGCGGTAGCGAGCAGTGGGTGCCAGGCGGCAAAGTCGGCGACGCCATAACCGGTAGTGGTGGCGATGGATACGGTTTGGAACAGGGCGTGGCGTGCCGCTAGCCATACATCGGTGTATTCGCTGGAGAGTAACAAGCCGATAAAGGTGAGGGTGCTGATAGAAAAAAGAATGGTCCAGTAGAAGCGAAATTCCGGGTCGGCAAGATAGGCCAGGATATGGCGGCGACGCCAGGCGATAAAGTGCAGGCCAAAATTGATACCGGCCAAAAACATAAAAAACACGGTGACCAGTTCGATACTGGGGCTGTCGAAATAGCCGATACTGGCATCGTGCGTGGAAAAACCGCCGATGGCCACGGTGCTGAAACTGTGAGAGATGGCATCGAACAAACTCATGCCGCAGGCCCAGTAGGCCAAGGCGCAGGCAATGGTAAGAGTGACGTAGATATACCACAGGGCTTTTGCGGTTTCGGTGATGCGGGGGGTTAGTTTATTATCTTTGATGGGGCCCGGTGCTTCGGCCCGATACAACTGCATGCCCCCGATTCCCAGCATGGGCAGGATGGCGACGGCTAATACAATAATACCCATGCCGCCGAGCCACTGTAGTTGTTGTCGGTAGTAGAGAATCGATTTGGGGAGGGGGTCAATGTGTTCGATGACCGTAGCACCAGTGGTGGTCAACCCGGAAATGGATTCAAAGATGGCGTCAGCCAGTGGCATATTGGGATTTTCCCCCAACATAAAAGGAATGGCGCCGTAACCTCCCAGCACGGTCCAGAACATCACTACCACCACAAAACCATCACGAATGCGTAGATCTTGCTTGCGGTGTTGCACCGGTAGCCAACATAACAAGCCGGAAATTAAGGTAATGGCAAAAGCGAAGAAGAATTGTCGTTCACCGCCATCTCCGTAGTACAGTGCTACCAGAATCGGGATCAGCATGGTGGTGCTGTACACCATCAGTAATAACCCCAAGATTCGCATGACTACGGCTAGTCGCATTTAATGAACACCTTGTGAAACCTAAAAGAAGGTAATACCCACTTGGAACAACCGCTCAACGTCTTGAATACGACGCTTGTCCACCAGAAACAGCACTACGTGATCGTCGGATTCCACAATAATGTCGTCGTGAGCAATGAATACCTGGTCGTTACGCACAATGGCGCCAATAGTAGTGCCTTCCGGTAAATCGATTTCACCAATGGCTTTACCCACCACTTTCGATGAACGTTCATCGCCATGGGCGATAGCTTCGATGGCCTCTGCCGCCCCCCGGCGCAATGAATGCACGTTGGCCACATCACCGCGGCGCACATGAGTGAGCAAACTGCCAATGGTGGCTTGCTGAGGAGAAATGGCGATATCAATATCGCCGCCTTGCACCAGATCGACATAGGCAGGGTTGTTGATCAGTGCCATGACTTTGCGCGCCCCCAGGCGTTTTGCCAACATGGAAGACATTATATTGGCTTCGTCGTCGTTGGTGACTGCTAAGAAAATATCCGTATCTTCCACGCTCTCTTCCAGCAGTAGATCCTGATCTGAGGCATTGCCCCGTATCACGATGGCTTTATTGAGACGTTCAGCCAGAAAGCTGCAACGTTGTGGATTGCGTTCAATCACTTTCACCTGATAGCGGTTTTCCAGAGCGACACAGAGCCGCTCACCAATGTTCCCGCCCCCGGCTATGATGACTTTTTTGTAGTTGTGTTCGAGCCCACGCAGTTCACTCATTACCGCCCGGATGTGGTTTTTGGCGG
This sequence comes from uncultured Ketobacter sp., assembly GCA_963922875.1. Classification (GTDB taxonomy): domain Bacteria; phylum Pseudomonadota; class Gammaproteobacteria; order Pseudomonadales; family Ketobacteraceae; genus Ketobacter. The sequence goes on from CAWUJH010000001.1 coordinate 556,385, forward strand.
CAATAAAAAACACTTCATCATCGGCTTCGATGATGGTGGTACCTTCAGGGAGTATGGGTCGATCACGCCGGAAAATAGCGGCCACCCGAGTATCTACCGAGGGCATATGCTGGCGTAAATAACGCAACTCGCGACCCACCAGGGGGCCATTAAAATAGGCCTTTACAGCCACCATTTGCAGCTTGCCATTGGCAAAATCCAACACCTGAAGGGCACCCGGATGCTCGATCAGGCGGGTGATGTGATCGGTGACCACTTGCTCGGGAGAAATAATAACGTCAATCGGAAAGGCATCGTTGCTAAACAGGCCGCTGCTCTTGGCGAGATAGTTGGCGGAGCGAACGCGAGCAATTTTGGTGGGGGTGCGGTGCAGTGAATAGGCCACCTGACAGGCCACCATATTGATTTCATCACTGTTGGTGACGGCAATTAACATATCGGCGTCGTCGATACCGGCCTGACGCAAAACATTGGGGTAGGAAGCCATGCCGGATACCGTCCGTATATCGAAGCGGTCCTGCAATTCGTGCAAGCGCTCGTTATTGGTATCAACCACGGTAATATCGTTGTGTTCACTGGCTAAGTTGGCAGCGAGAGTGCCCCCCACCTGTCCTGCGCCTAGTATGATGATTTTCATCGCCTGATTTCTATCTGCCCCCTACCTGCCGCTCTTGCGGATCAATAATGCCTATCTTTTTTAGCATAGTGAATGATTGTGATGCAGTCTTGCGTAATAAAAGCCGTCATGGGCTGATTTTTTAGGTAACAGCTGTAATCCTACCTTGGCAGAACTGTTAGTGGCGGCGGTAAGGGGGTCTAATGTTGCCGTTGCTTCTACCCCCAGAAATGCGCTGATGACCCGTTCGTTTTCTTGCGGTAATACGGAACAGGTGGCGTATAACAACACACCGCCCGGCTTTAACAATGTATATACCTGGCGTAGTAACTGGCTTTGGGTGGTGGCCAACGCGGCGATATCGGATCGTTTGCGTAACCATTTTATGTCGGGATGGCGACGAATAACACCGGTTGACGAGCAGGGTGCGTCGAGCAAAATGCGGTCAAATAGAGGCCCGTTGTACGCGGCGATATAATCTTCCAGCGAAGCGCAGATACATTCTGCCTGTAATTGCAGTCGTTGCAGGTTTTCCTGAACCCTTTCCAGACGCGAAGCTTCCTGATCAATAGCAATCAAATGACCGATGGCGGGTTGATGCTCCAGTAAATGGCAAGTTTTGCCACCGGGAGCCGCGCAGGCATCCAGGATTCGGTCACCGGGCTGGGGGGCCAGAAAAAATGCGCTGAGTTGAGCCGCTTCGTCTTGTACCGATACCCCGCCGTCGGCAAAGGTGGGTATAGCGTCCACGGGCATGGGCTTGTTCAAGTACACGGCGCTGGGTGCCAGGTTTCCCGCAGCAGCCTCAATGTTGGCGATTTTTAACTGATGCAAAAAGTCGTCTCGGCTTTGCCGCTGCAGGTTGACTCGCAAACACATGGGGCCGGGCTCATTGTTGGCTTGCAACAGGCTGCTCAGTTGTTCCGGCCAGGCACTGCCCAGGGTATCCACCAGCCATTGGGGGTGAGCTTGTTGAATAGCGATGGAGTCCGGCAATTGTTCGGTGAGGGTCTGCTTTTGTCGTTGTCCGCTGCGTAGCATGCCGTTGAGTACATTCACCGCCCACTTTTTGTTGAGTTGGCGACCGGCTTCTACGGTTTCTGATATGGCGGCGTGGTCTGGAATCCGCAAATAGTAGAGCTGGTATAAGCCGATTAATAACAGGGCATGGATATCGGCATCTTTGGGTTTGAAGGGTTGTTTCACCAGAGATGCGGACAGCTTATCAAGGCGGGTATACCAACGACAGACCCCAAAACACAACTCTTGCAATAAACTGCGATCGTCACAGTCAGCGCCTAAACGGGGTAAAACTTCCGACAACGAGCGCCCATGATAGTTGGGACGGTTAAAGGGTAAGACCTCAATTAAAATGCGAGCAGCAACAGCACGGGTGTTCAGCGTATTCTTGGACGCATTCAAAGGAATTGTTTCCCTGGAGTGAGCCAGTCACCTTTACCGTTTAGAATTGCGCTCACTGGCAATCGCTTACCGCCGCTGAGTTGCAGTTCAAGTATTCGCAAAACCCCATCACCCGTGGCAACATCAATGCCATTTTTGCTCACTTGCACCAGTGTACCGGGGGCGGCTTCAGGCGCAGATGAGTCTAAAGGTAGAGCCTGCCACAGGCGAATGGTTTGATCATCGAGCTGGGTGTGGGCCACTGGCCAGGGGTTGAAGGCCCGAATATGGCGGTCTATCACTTGTGCGGACTGTTGCCAGTTAATGCGGCTTTCTTCTTTGCTGAGTTTGCTCGCATAGGTAGCCAAACTATCATCCTGGGCTTCGCCCGGGAGCGGACCAGAGGCCAGCTGGTTCAGTACCTGGATTAAGGCTGGACCACTGATCTCGGCCAGGCGGTCGTGGAGCGAGCCACCGGTATCCTCCGGGTTAATGGAGGTGCTGACCTTGAGCAGCATATTGCCGGTATCCAAGCCCGCATTCATTTGCATAATGGTGACGCCGCTTTCAGTGTCGCCAGCGGCAATGGCTCTTTGAATCGGCGCTGCTCCCCGCCAACGGGGTAATAACGAAGCGTGCACATTGATACAGCCTAGTGCCGGGATGTCCAGCACGGCTTGGGGGAGTAACAAGCCATAGGCCACTACTACCATGAGATCGGGTTTTAACTCAGCCAATGCTTGCCGGTCTTCGGCTGATTTAAAGTTGGTGGGCTGGTAAACGTCAATGTCATGGCTTAGGGCTAATGCTTTTACCGGGCTTGGCGTTAATTTACGGCCACGGCCAGCGGGCCGATCCGGTTGCGTATAGCAGGCAACCACGGAATGGGATGAGTCCAACAAGGCTTGTAGCTGGTTCGCCGCGAACTCTGGGGTACCGGCAAATACGATATTCAGGGTTCTACTCACGATTGAGCCTTAACTCTATCCTTTTGTTCTTTAATAAGTTTTTTGCGAATGCGCTCGCGCTTTAGTTTGGATATGTGATCCACAAAGAGTTTGCCATCCAAATGGTCAATTTCATGCTGAACACACACAGACAGTAGGCCGTCGCAGGTCATGGTGAACGCTTCACCCTGTTGGTTGAGGGCTTGCAACTTAATAACCTCGGCGCGGGTGACGGTTTCGTAATAACCGGGTACCGAGAGGCAGCCTTCGTCATAATCCTGTTCGCCTTCAACAGGTTCGTAAACAGGGTTTATCAAAATTAACGGATTATCCTTGGTTTCGCTGATGTCTATGACAATAACCCGCTTGTGAACATTCACTTGCGTGGCAGCTAAGCCAATGCCCGGAGCGTCGTACATGGTATCGAGCATATCTTGGGTTAATTTGATTATTTCTTCGTCAACTTCTGTGACCGGTTTGGCCTTTGTGCGCAGACGAGGATCCGGAAACTCGAGAATATCCAAAATTGCCATCTTGTGATTGCCGCTTTTCTAGTATAACTATGGAATCTGTTGCTAGGCTTATGATCATACAGGACTTACTGGGTTTGTTGCTAATCTAAAACACGACACCATAAAAAGGTCTATAGTAAAATCAAGAATGATAAAGGGATTCACGACATGATGAAATCTTTTCTCCGCGTATTGGGTGCTGGCTTTCTGGGCTTTTCCATGCAGTTATCGGCCGTAGAGTTGAAATCCGGGCACCCGGAGGTGTATGCGGTCAAAGAAGGTGACACCTTATGGGCCATATCCAGTATGTTTCTGAACGACCCCTGGCTGTGGCCGGAGTTGTGGCACGCTAACCCGCAAATCAGTAATCCACACCTGATCTATCCGGGTGATCGGGTGAAGTTGGTTTATATCGACGGCAAGCCCACGCTGACCGTTGAGCGAGGCCCTCAGGTGTATAAGCGTGGCGACACGGTGAAATTGACCCCGCAAGTTCGCTCGGAGCCCCTGGACTCCGTGATTCCCGCCATTCCCCTGGAGTTGATTCAGAGCTTTCTGGTGGATAACCGAGTGATGACGGAGGCGGATATTGATGCTTCGCCTTATATTATTGCGGGTGATGAATCACACATTGTTATGGGGTTGGATGATGTGATCTTTGCCCGTGGCAAATGGGAGAATCCTCAGAATTACTATGGCGTCTATCGCAAGGGTCATCCCTATATCGACCCCGAGAGTAAAGAATTGCTGGGATTTGCCGCGTTGGATGTGGGCATGGCCCGTTTGGACGATGTGGAAGGGGAAATCGCTCGGTTCAAAGTGACCAAATCCACGGAGGATATGCGTCCGGGTGATCGCATGATTCCAACGGAAGAGCAAAAAGTGGATTCAATTTTCTACCCCCGTTCGCCGGATCAAGAGATTGCCGGTGAAATCCTTCATGTCTTCAGCGGTGTGCGCAATGTCAGCCAGTATGATGTGGTGGTTTTGAATCGGGGTAGTCGCGATGGTCTGTCAACGGGTGATGTCCTGGGAGTCAGATCGAAAGGGGCGGTGGTTAAAGATCGAATAACCTCAGAGCTGGTTAAATTGCCCGATCGCGAGCGCGGTATACTGATGGTGTTCAGAATTTTTGAGAAAGTAAGTTATGGACTGATTCTGAAAGCGGAGATTCCACTTAAAGTCGGTGACTTGGTGGCTAATCCTGATTGATTAACTGCCAAAATGAATGGAAAAAAGTGGGCCTTGATTTGAGGATTGATTCACTTCAAGGCACCAGTTTAATCGTTCACAAATGAGCTGCACAATTAATAAGCCCTAACTGTTTACCTGTAACCCTTTTTGCAGGGTGGAGCGCTCGCTCGATAATCTGGCGCTGTTTCATTTCCATATAGGTTTTTCCCACATATTCACCCACGATACCATTGCTTAACAGTTGAATCCCGCCTAATAAAGCTGATGATGGCAATCATGGATGGGTAGTCATTGGTACCATTCCCAATAACAACGTCTTAATCACAATTCAAGTGCCGAATAAGCCACCGAAACATGCGGCTACCAAGCCGGCGCAAGTGGCCCAGCGTAGCGGAGGACAAAGTGCCAATTGGTGACAATGGTGAAGCCCAGAGCCATTAAGTAACCCGTTTTTATTGCTAGTTCTGTGGGCCATTTTACGAAGGCGTCTGTCAGCGCTTTGTTGGATATTTATCAAAGTAATGTCAAAACACCGAGATTTTTGTCAGCAGTGCCCGCGGCTTTATGCAGAGCCTGTCTACTGTCCATGGACGATTTAATTTATTGGTTAACGCTTTGGCGTATGCCTGGGGTGGGTCCCCGCACATTTCTGAAACTAACCGGGACTTTTCCAGATTTGGAGGAGTTTTTTATGGCTTCTCAACTGTCTTTGAAAGTTTCCGGAGTAAGTGAGCGTTTACTTGCTGAGCGCCAATCCTATTTGTCCGGCAAGGATAGTGACATCAGAAAAGGGGTGGAGGCCGATCTGCGTTGGCAGGATGACGGGGCTAACCATCATATTCTCACCTGGGCCCACACTGACTATCCGCCGCAACTGCGTGAGATAAAAGACCCCCCACCGGTGCTGTTTGTAAAGGGCGATCTTACCGCTCTGAGTTTACCCCAGGTGGCTATTGTGGGCAGCCGTCACTGTAGTCGCAACGGTCAAACCAACAGCGAGCAATTTGCCCGCTACTTCGCCCAGAGTGGTATTGTTACCACCAGTGGCTTGGCCCTGGGTATTGATACGGCTGCACACAAGGGTGCGCTGGCCGCAGGCAGCACTGTGGCGGTTCTGGCTCACGGCCTTGATTCCTTATACCCGCCCCGTAATCGCCAGTTGGCGGCGCAAATTGCGGACCAGGGCGCACTGGTGTCAGAGATGCCCATTGGCATCAAACCGCGACCCGAGTATTTTCCCCGCCGCAACCGGATCATCAGTGGCCTGAGTTTGGGCGTGCTGGTGGTGGAAGCCACCCTTAAAAGCGGCTCTTTGATAACGGCCTATGAGGCGCTGGAGCAGAATCGCGAAGTGTTCGCTCTTCCGGGTTACCTGCATGATCCCTTGGCCAAGGGCTGCCACGACTTGATTCGCCGGGGTGCCAAGCTTGTGGAAACCGCCCAGCAAGTGGTGGAGGAATTATCTTCGTTGTTGGGATATATGAGCCAGTTTTCTTTTCCAGTGGAGCCTCAATATTCAAATAATTCAACAGATTACCCCGCCCAATCCACCGAAGCCGAGGTGTTAAAATTTATCGAATATGCGCCCCTGACCCTCGACCAGCTGCTGGAGTTGACCCAGCTTCCCGTGAGTGAGCTAGCCTCCGCTCTGGTTATGCTTGAGGTCAATGGTGATATTCAGCAACAAGCGAGCGGATACAGCCTCCGCTAATCCGCTTTCTTTACTATGCTTATACCTGGAGACCAGGCCAGTGGCCTTTGATTAAAACCATGCCTCGGGAGCAAGGAAGGTTAAGTGCAGAAGATAAAGGTACTGTATGCAGAGGACGATGCCGTTCAGGCGGCAATGGTAATAGGCGCATTAGAAGACGACGGGTATCTAGTAACCCGTGTAGCCAACGGCTACGAAGTGCTTGAGGCCATTAAAGATCTTCAGTTTGATATTGTTTTAACCGATTATCGAATGCCCAAAATGGATGGGCTTTCCCTGGTCAAAAATTTGCTGGCTAGAAAGCTGGATATTCCCTCGGTTATTCTCACGGTCGCCAATGATGTGAGCTTGGCTTTCACTGCGTTGGATGCAGGAGCCACTGATTTTATTCTTAAGGATAGCGACGGTAACTACCTCGATATTTTGAGTTCGGTTTTAAAAAGAGCGTTAGAAAAACACCGACTTAAATTACGAATGAAACAGCTGTCGAATGAGCTGCAGGAGCAACGCAAACTCTCCCATCAAGTATTGGACTCACTAGACCAGGGTGTCGTCCTGGTAGATGCCAAGCAATCAGTGCTCTTTGCCAATAAACAGTTTCGTCATTTGTTTATGGACGAGGGTCGACTGCAGGGAAATGAGACGCTCCACGACTTGTCCCACTGGTTAAAAGATCATAGCTCGTTGCATAACAATATTACCCAAGTTGATGTTTACAATTCCCTGTGCCGCCTGATTGCCGGAGAGATCAGTACGCTTGATTATAATCTTTGGCAGGAAGACGTGATTCAACTTCGCGCTTCTAAACAAGGCAACGGTGACGCCGTCTTAACCTGTTCTGATATTACCTTGCAGAAGAAACAAACATTGGCTCTGGTGCGCACGGTTGAATGGGCGCCGGTAGCGATGATCGGAGTCAATAAAGAGCGAGTCATTGTTTTAGCCAACCAGCAAGCCTGTCAGTTAACAGGCTATAGCAAAGAAGAACTGAAAGGCATGGCGCTAATGGATCTAGTGCCCATGGAACACCGGGCCAATCACGATCGTTATGTAGATGGCTATTTTAGTAATATTAAACCCGGCCCTATGCGCGGCGGTGTTGATCTGAATGTGCTCCAGAAAAATGGCAATAAGCTACCCGTACAGATTTCTTTAAGTGGCTTGGAAATCATGAAAGAAACTCGGGTACTGGCGAGTATTGTGGATATTAGTGCCCGCAAAGAAGCGGAAGAGGCGATTCGCCGCGCCAACGAAATGACCCAATCCATTATTGATAATTCACCGTTTTCCATAATGGCCACCAATCACAATGGCATTATTGTGGCAGCCAGTCCTGCCGTGGAGCAGTTGCTGGGTTATAGCAAAGAGGAATTAATAGGGCTGGAATCACCCACCAAATTTCATCTTGCCGAAGAGCTTTCCCAACAAGCGGATATTCTGTCGGAACGATTAAAAATTCAAATCTTTCCCACTTTTGAAGTGCTGGTGGCGGCGGCTAAAGCAGGCCTGGTGGAAAGCACTGAATTCACACTTGTTCGCAAAGATGGAACCAAAGTTCCGGTTAACCTCACGGTGACCCTGCTCAGCAGGGATAAAGGATTACCCACCGGCTATTTGTTCGTTGCCTATGATATTACCGAGCAACAGCTGGCCCAAAAGCAAATAAGATATATCGCCCAGCATGATTCTTTAACGGGGTTGCCAAATCGAGTCCTGCTGGATGACCGTCTACAAATGGCCTTGCTGCGGGTGAAGCGCTATGGCGCTAAACTTGGCATTCTCATGCTGGATCTCGATGGCTTTAAAGAAATTAATGATACGTTAGGACATGGGGCAGGTGATCAATTACTGCAGATTGTTGCGCAACGGTTAAAAGCCAATGTAAGGGCTTCGGATACGGCGGCACGTTTAGGCGGTGATGAGTTTGTCGTGATGCTGCCGGACCTAAACTCCATTGCAGAGGCGCAAATGGTGTGTGAGAAAATCATCGTTGGGATCGCAGCCCCAATGGTCATTGACAATCAAGAGGTTAGTGTCACGGTAAGTGTAGGTGTATGCATAGCACCAGACCATGGCCAAACCATTGAGCAAATCCTCAGAAATGCCGATGCAGCAATGTATCTCGCCAAGCGATCTGGAAAGAACGCCTATAAAGTTTTTACCGCCGTCGGAAATGAGTGAACTGCTACGTAATTGAATTGAAGGTAACAGATAAAAAAGGAATTTAAGCACTTGTTGAGTGGAAATTGAGACTATGAAACCGAAGCAAGGGCCACTAAAATTTTTCAAAGCCAGTAATTTGATTTTTGTAGCGGTATTAGCGATTTTACTTGTCGTTTTGGGCCTGGTCTTTTATGTTCAAGGCCGTTTTCTCGAGCAAGAAATACTAGCGGATATTCAACAGGAACTTGCTCAGCAATCTGAGCTTACCAAATCAACCTTTCAGCGTCGGCTTGATCAATGGGGCAATGAAGCCAGATTTCTCTACTCTACGCCCCCCGTACAGGGATTGGTTCGAGCCAGTTACAACAAAGGTGTAGATCCAAATGACGGCACTAAAAGTGAGCAGTGGAAGCATCGCCTAGAAACGATATTTTCCGCCTTCTTGGAATCATCACCCGATATCTACCAAGCCCGCTATATCGGCAAGGGAGCTGAAGGGAAAGAGCTGGTCAGGGTATATAGGGAAAAAGGCAATATCCACATCGCCAGTGATTCTCAGTTACAGGTAAAAGGAGAATCAAATTATTACCAACAACTAATGAACTTACACCCTGATGACTTGTATATTTCTGATTTCAATCTTAATCGTGAATATGGGAAGGTGGTTTTCCCCCACGTACCTACAGTGCGATTTGCATTGCCGGTTTTCTATCAACATCAGGAGTTTTTTGGGGCGGTAGTTCTTAATATTAATGTGAGTTCATTGTTCCAAACAATACAAACGAATGTTAATAGTGATACTAATGTAATCGTGTTAAATGCTGCGCATCAAATTATTGATCACGATAACTCGGAATTTGATTTTTTATTCGAGCGTGATCCAGTGGCAGGGCTGTTAGATTACTATGACAATATCACGCTGAACGGCTCGACTGCAGAACTATTGCGATATAAAAAAAATGATAGGCAGTATTTTTATAAGGACACCAAAGTGTATCTCGCAGAGCCGTCGGAAGGCCGCTTTATTCGCTTGGTTAACTTGCTACCAACTACCATTTTGACGGAAAGAATTGCCAATAGTCGGCAAGAATCCCTGGTTGTCTTCGGTGTGGTTGGGTCGATTCTTGGTTCAGCCTTAATGGCTTTTTACGTTTATTTCTCCCGTAAAATATTTCTTCTGGAAGCTCGCTCCGAATATGAAGCCATAGTTAACAGCTCAACGGATGCTATTGTCAGTGTTGATGAGACGCTTGCCATAGTGAGTTGGAATAATGCGGCCGTAGAAATTTTTGGTATTAGCAAAGATGAGGCAATGGGGCATAGCATTTTCGACTTAATAAGCTTTAGTGGAGATTGTTTTTCTGAGCAAACGTTAAAAGAAATAGTGGAGCAAAAAAAGTCGGAAAAATTTGTTGCTGAGGCTCGTAAACATTCCGGTTCTGGTTTTAGCATGACATTAAGCATTAGCTGTTCGCCTGTTTTTACCAAGCAGGGCGGAGTTATTGGGGTTGCAATAACACTTCGAGATGTTACTGAACAAGTGGCTACTGAACGTCAAATTCAAAGCTTAAATAAATCCTTGAATAGTTTAGTAGATGAGCGCACCAAAGAATTAAATATAGCGAAAGACCAGGCACTGGCCGCGAGCAAAGCCAAAAGTGAGTTTGTTGCTAATATCAGCCATGAAATTCGCACTCCCCTGAATGGGATTTTTGGCATGCTTAAATTAGTAAAAAAGGAGCCGGTTACTGAACAACAGGCACGCTTTATCAGTGTGGCGGAAAACAGTGCATCGATACTAACCAATCTAATCAATGATCTTCTGGATTTATCAAAAATAGAATCCGGTAATCTCAAAGTTGAAATGACGGAGTTTGATGTAGAGCGAACGGTGAGTGATATCTTCGTATCATCTGCTGTTGATATTCATACCAAAGGCCTGTCGGCCTTATTGGATTTATCGGGCCTTGCTGAGCGTTATTTAATGGGTGATCCGTACCGGGTGAATCAAATCATTAGTAATTTAGTCAGCAATGCCACAAAGTTCACCGAGCAAGGCGAAATCAAATTAACGATTAGCACAACAAAAACGGCTGCGGGAAAAGTGGAACTAAAGGGTGTGGTGAGCGATACCGGATTGGGAATCGCCCGAGAAAATCTAAACCACTTATTTGATGCCTTCACCCAGGAAGATTCCACGATTACCCGTCGCTATGGTGGAACCGGCTTAGGTTTATCCATCTCGCGCCAACTGTGTCAGGCCATGGGCGGAGATATTGATGTGTCCAGTATTAAAGGGCAAGGCAGCAAGTTTAGTTTTTGGTTTTTGTTGGACCAATGGAAACCGACACCCAAAATTAGCCACCAGGAGCCCGTATGGCGAATGGCTAAGCTATTGATCGCCGATAGCAACGATCAGTGGAGTCATATTATTAAGAAAACAGTGGCTCGCTTTGACCTCGATGCAACCTGCCAAGTGGTTGATTTAGCGACTTTGTTGTCAGGATGGGAAGCGGAGTCAGTGAAATATCAGGTAGTACTGATGGATGAGGCATTAATGACTGCAGAGAGCGTGGCCTCCTACATCACACTGAAAGAAGAATCTGAGCCCAACTTGCCAGAGCTTGTAATGATGAACACCATTCGGGAAGATCAAAATGATGGCCTTTCCTTGCCCCAGATAGCGAACATAACGAAACCCATAATACCGCAGGAACTATTAGCGGTGCTAGAGGCGATATTGCTACCTCATAGGAACCAGGCAACCGAGAATGAGGAGGCCACAAAAAATACGCCAGCAGTCTGGGAGGAAAAGCATGTCCTTTTAGTGGACGACAATGAGATAAATCAGCAAGTGGCACTGGGTATTATTGACGAATGGAAGTTGCGTGTATCCCAGGCCTTTAATGGGCAAGAAGCGATTGATCTGTTGCGTTCCGCCACGGATGCACCCATTGATCTGGTGTTTATGGATTGTCAGATGCCGGTGATGGATGGGTTTAGCGCTACGGCGGCTATTCGGCAGGGGGAGGCTGGTGCTCACAACCGGCAAATACCCATCATTGCTATGACTGCCAATGCCATGGCCGGTGACCGGGATCGCTGTATTCTCGCGGGTATGAATGACTATATGGCCAAGCCCATTGATGCTGAGGAACTAGCAGTGAAACTGAAAACCTGGTTAGATCCTAAACAGCACGCTTTTTCCCTCAAACCAAAACAGGTGAAGCTTGAGACCACAGCTGAAGGCTTTAAAGAAGAGTGGAAGGAATTGTTGGTTTGGGATCGTGATGCTTTATTCCGGCGAGTACGCCAAAAAGAAGCGCGTTTACACGTGATTATAGACACCTACATGGAGGCACAACCGGGGCGGCTGGAGCAGATGTTAGAGGCGGTAAAGAATGTTGACTTTCCACGATTGGAGTCGTTAACTCATGCTCTTAGAGGCTCCGCCGGTACGATTGGTGGTCAACGCGTGTATTATTTAGCGACGGAATTGGAACTGGCCGCGAAGTCTCAATCCCTTGCTGATGTGAATAAGCTTTGGAATTCCCTCCAGTTATGCTGTGCCGAGTTAGCACTGCTGCTGGCAGAAGAATTAAAATTCCCACCTAAAGCTCAGGAAAGCTGAGGGTCTTTGCCCCTTGCAACCTAGCGCAAGCTGAGTTAACTTCGCGGCCATTTCCACTACTCATTGCAGGGTGTGTGCATGACTCAGCCATTTGTCGCTATTCTTATGGGGTCTGATTCAGATCTTCCTCAGGTAGAGCCAACAATGGATACTTTGAGCAAGTTAAAAATTGCCTTTGAAGTTAAAGTGACTTCGGCCCATCGTACCCCCGAAATAACCCAAAGCTATGTAAAAAATGCCGATAAACGTGGTTGCTCCGTGTTTATTTGTGCTGCTGGCATGGCCGCCCATTTGGCCGGTGCAGCGGCCGCCAATACAGTAAAGCCGGTCATTGGCGTGCCGATTGATGTTGCTATGGACGGTTTGGATTCGCTTCTGTCAACGGTGCAGATGCCGGGTGGGATCCCGGTGGCCACCGTTGCTATTGGTAAGGCAGGTGCCAAAAATGCGGCCTATCTGGCGGCACAAATGATGGCCCTGGCGGATCCAGAACTGGCTGTGCGGTTAAAAGAAGATCGCGCCAACAATGCTAAGGCTGTGCAGGAGAAAGACGCCGCCCTGCAAGCCAGACTAGCCCAGCAAGACTGATGTTGTCTTTGCGGAATCGGCTAGGCGCAGTTAAAACCCTGGCTGAAGGCGGAGTGATTGCTTACCCCACTGAATCGGTATTCGGTTTTGGCTGTGACCCTCAGTGTCCGCAGGCGATTGAACGGCTGTTGCAATATAAGCGTCGTGCTCGACACAAGGGTTTAATTCTCGTTGCTGCTAACCAGGCCCAACTAGCACCCTGGGTATTTGGTTTACCCGCTGAGCAGCGCCAGCGTTTGGAGCAAACTTGGCCGGGGCCTGTGACTTGGTTGGTACCTGATCCCAATAACTGGATTCCTGACGCTATAAAAGGCCAGTATTCGAGCGTTGCGCTTAGAGTAAGTGCTCACCCCGTAGTACAAGCACTGTGCTTGGCCTGGGGTGGTCCCATTGTCTCTACCAGTGCCAATATTAGCGGCCGACCGCCATTTAAAAGTGAATACTCACTGCTGCGTGCGGTGAGGGGTTCCCAGCTTTCTGCAGATTATGTAGTTTCAGGAGCGACCCAAGGGCGACGCAATCCCACAGAAATCCGCGATCTACTGAGCGGCGACATTATCAGGGCAGGGTGACATCAGGATGAGTGAGATCGACATTAATGCAGTAAAAAACTATTTGCTCTCATTGCAGGATACTATCTGTGGGGCATTGGCCCACGAAGAATCCAGTGGCTTGAGCTTTCGTGAGGACAGCTGGGAACGACCGCAAGGTGGCGGTGGCCGCTCTCGGGTGCTGGAAGATGGCGCCGTGCTGGAAAAAGCCGGGGTAAATTTTTCCCATGTGTTTGGTACAGACCTGCCCAAGTCCGCCACGGCTCACCGACCTGAACTTGAGGGTCGCTCGTTCCAGGCCCTGGGGGTGTCATTGGTGATTCATCCCCGTAATCCAATGGTGCCTACCTCCCACGCCAATGTGCGGTTTTTTATTGCCGAAAAAGAGAACGCAGAGCCGGTATGGTGGTTTGGGGGTGGGTTTGATTTAACTCCCTATTATGGTTTTGAAGAAGACTGCGTACATTGGCACCAAACGGCGAAGGCTGCGTGTGACCCCTTTGGCGAAGACGTGTACTCGCGCTATAAAGCCTGGTGCGACGAATATTTTTATATTACTCACCGCAATGAAACCCGAGGCATTGGGGGGCTGTTTTTTGATGACCTAAACCAATGGTCCTTTGAGCAGAGCTTTGCATTCATGAGGGCGGTGGGTGATGCTTATATTCCAGCCTATGTGCCCATTGTACAACGGCGCAAAAATCTACTGTACACCGAAGCGCAGCGAGATTTTCAGCTGTATCGCCGGGGCCGTTATGTTGAATTTAATCTGGTGTATGATCGCGGCACCCTGTTTGGTTTGCAAACCGGTGGCCGCACCGAATCTATTTTAATGTCTCTGCCATCCTTGGTCCGTTGGCAATACGATTGGCAGCCCCAGCCAGGCTCTGCAGAAGCGCTGCTCTATACGGATTTTCTAGGTGCCAGAGACTGGGTGTAAAAGGAATTCTTATGAGTATTGATCGTTATGCGGTGATGGGAAATCCCATCAAACACAGCAAGTCTCCTCAAATACATCGAGAGTTTGCCCTGCAAAGGGATCAGGACATGACCTATACCTCCCTGCTGGTGCCTCTGGATGGTTTTGCCGTCGCCTTAGGTGAATTTTTCGCTGATGAAATGAGTAAAGGTCTCAACATTACCGTTCCCTTTAAGGAAGAGGCTTTTGCCTGCTTGAATAACTGTACCGAGCGGGCACAACGGGCCAAAGCGGTGAATACCATTGTGCGCATGGCGGACGGATCGTTAATGGGTGACAACACGGATGGCATTGGCTTAGTGCGGGATATTATGCACAATCATGATGGCCGCCTGGCGGGAAAAAAAGTTCTGGTGTTGGGCGCTGGTGGCGCGGTGCGCGGAATCTTAGGACCTTTATTGGCTGAAAATCCCGCCCAGATTATTTTGTGTAATCGAACCTTTGCGAAGGCGGCACAGCTAGCTGAGGAGTTTCAGGATCTGGGAGTTATTTATGCTCAGCACGCCACCGAGTTACAGGGACCGTTCAATTGGATTATCAACGGCACTGCCGCCAGTTTGGATGGTGCTGTCCCGGAGATCCCGGCGACAACTGTAGGCCCCCATACCTGGGTTTATGATCTGGTTTATTCCAATCAAGCCACACCCTTTAATACTTGGGCGCTTGCTCAAGGTGCCGAAAAGGCATTCGATGGCTTGGGCATGTTAGTGGAGCAGGCGGCGGAATCCTTTCTTTTATGGCGCGGCGTCATGCCGGCAACGGCTATGGTTATTTCTGCTCTGCGCTCTGCCTAAAAAGGCTGATCTTTGCGCGGTGTCAGAAACGGAATTTCTTTTTGTTTGGCGGCGTCCAGGGTGACGGTTTCATCTTTCAGCTGGACACCACTTAAGCCCAGGCGTATGGCATTTTGAATTAAATACAACGTCGTCACGCAAGCTGCATCATAACTCAGCCCCTGAGGTCGAATGTTGGAAATGCAATTGCGTTGCGAATCCTGTTTGCCTCGTTTTGGATGATAAGTAAGATAAATGCCCATGCTATCGGGTGAACTTAATCCCGGCCTTTCGCCGATCAACACAATTACTAATTGTGCCGATAGGGCTTCGCCAATATCGTCGCCAATGGCAACCCGACCTTGTTCCACCAAACAAATGGGCGCTAATGAATAGCCGGCGCTCAGTAGTTGCGGAACAAGCTTATGTAAAAATGGCGAGGCATGGGCTTGAATGGCGGCTGGGGAAAGCCCGTCGGCGATTACCAGGGCAATGTCGATCGGTTGCTGTACGTTATGATATTGCTGCAACTGATCCCAGTCATCTTCCATTAAGGCACGTCCAAGATCTGGTCTTTGTAAATACATGGCACGATCCAAAGCCTGGCTTTGCAGTAGCAACACATCCACGAACAAATCACAGAGCTCTCTTTTTAGCGCCCGAAAATTAAGAGGAAAATAAATGGCGTCACGGGCCTGGGCGTGGTCTGTTTGAAATTGCAAATGAGCGCGGGTAGGCAAGCCGCTACCTGCCCGACCTAAAGCAATGCGGGCTTGGGTAAATTGACGCAGGTAATGCCAGCTATCGGTTTCTGCGGTCATGGTGAGATCCTAGTCTGGGTTGATGGTGGGTGCCATTAACTGGGCAAAGCGATCGGGCAGTTTTCCCTGGTGGCAGAGGCGGCCTTCTGGATTAAAAATCTTGCACTGCTCCAACCAGGCCGCGAATTCCGGTGCTGGTTTTTTGTGGAGAATCTGACGCACATACAGAGCATCATGAAACGAGGTGGTTTGATAATTCAACATGATGTCGTCGGAGCCGGGGATGCCCATAATAAAAGTACCTCCCGCCGTAGCCAATAAGGTGAGCAACACATCCATATCGTCTTGATCCGCTTCGGCATGATTGGTGTAGCAGATATCGCAGCCCATGGGCAGACCCAGCAGTTTACCGCAAAAATGATCCTCGAGTCCGGCGCGGATAATTTGTTTGCCATCGTATAAATATTCTGGCCCGATAAAGCCTACCACGGTGTTGACGAGCAAAGGTTGAAATTGGCGTGCAACGCCATAGGCGCGAACTTCCATGGTTTGTTGATCAACTTTGTGATGAGCGTTGGCTGACAGGGCACTGCCCTGACCGGTTTCGAAATACATAACATTATGGCCTACGGTACCGCGGTTTAATTCCAGTGCCGCTTGTTGAGCTTCAGCCAGCAAGGCCAGATTAATGCCAAAACCTTGGTTGGCGGCTTCGCTGCCCGCAATGGACTGAAACACCAGATCCACTGGTGCGCCGCGTTCAATAGCCTGTAAGGTATTAGTGACATGGGTCAGCACGCAACTTTGCGTGGGTATTGCCAAGCGCTCAATAAAATCACTCACCAGATACAGCAATCGCTCTACGGTTTGCAAATTGTCTGAAGCGGGATTGATGCCAATGACTGCATCTCCGTTGCCATACAGCAACCCATCCACAATGCTGGCCGCAATACCCGCACCACTGTCTGTTGGGTGGTTGGGTTGCAGGCGGGTGGAAAAGCAACCGGGCAAACCCAGAGTATTGCGGAAGGCGCTGGTTACCTGGCATTTTTGGGCCACAGCAATTAAATCCTGTAAGCGCATTAACTTGCTCACCGCCGCCACCATCTCGGGGGTAAGTCCAGGAGCCAAGGCGCTGAGCTGTTCCGTGGTGGTGCTGGTGGATAATAGCCATTCCCGCAGGCTTCCTACAGTAAGATGACTGATCGCGGCAAAGGCCTGGGTATTGTGCTGATCGAAAATAAGTCGGGTGACTTCATCCGCTTCGTAGGGGACAATGGCTTCATTGAGGAAGTGTTTTAGCGGCACATCGGCCAATGCCCATTGGGCGGCTACTCGTTCGGCATTACTGTTCGCCGCGACGCCAGCCAGCCGATCACCGGAGCGCGCCGGCGTTGCCTTAGCGAGTAGAGTGCGTAGATTTTCAAAGCGATAAGATTGTTGGCCCAGTGTCGTCTGAAACACGCTTTTCTACCTCGATCGAACGCTGGCGAAGTTGTAGGGACTATTAACTTTAAACAATACGCCTGCTAATCACCAGATTTTTAGTTGACCCGATTTTTAATTGAGCACTGCAGGATTTATGTTTAAAAAATTAGGGATATTGTTGATCGTTTTTGGCGTTCTAGTTGCATTGTATTTGCTATTTGCGCCCATTGCTGTCGAAGCGCTGTTAAACCCGGTTCAGCGCTCTGATACGGATCGCCCCAGTAGTGCTGGGGTAGCGTTGCATAATCAGCTGTTTATTGCCGACTGGCACAATGATGCATTGTTGTGGCGACGGGATTTGAATCAGCGGTCACGCCGTGGTCAGGTTGATTTCCCTCGTATGCAGCAAGGCAATGCCGGTTTGTTAGTGTTTACCACGGTGACCCAGGTTCCCATGGGGCAAAACTATCACCTAAATTCAGACGAACATTTCGATAAAATTACTCCTTTAGTAATTAGCCAAGGGTGGCCATTGGCCACTTGGCAAAGCCCTTTACAACGAGCCCTATATCAAGGCCAAAAATTAGATAGATTTATTGAGCAGGCGGACGTTCCAGTTATTCTAGTGACGTCGCAACAACGTTTACAGCGCTTGCTTGAACAGCGTCAGCTGGTGCAAGCCGATCAAAAACCCTTGGGCGTCATGCTGGGTATTGAGGGCGGTCAGGCACTGGAAGGTAAGCTCAGCAACATTGATGTGCTCTATGCGGCGGGCTTTCGTGTTGTTGGCTTGCAGCACTTTTTTGATAATGAATTGGGTGGCTCGCTCCACGGTGCCAGTAAATCAGGCTTAACACCCTTTGGCCGCCAAGTGGTTAAACGCTTAAATGAAAAATCCATGATCATTGATGTGGCCCATAGCTCGCTAGCGGTGATTGAGGAGGTTCTGGCTTTGAGTAAACGCCCCGTGGTTTTGTCTCATACTGGTGTTTACAGTGCCTGTGCCTCTGAGCGCAATGTACCCGATGCGTTATTGCAAGCGATTGCCGCCAAGGGCGGGATCATTGGCATTGGATTCTGGCAGGGCGCGGTGTGTGATCCCAGCCCACAAGGCATTGCGCGGACCATTGCGGCGGCGGTTGACCTGGTGGGTATCCAGCACGTTTCCCTGGGTTCTGATTTTAATGGCAGTGTGGCTACCACCTTTGATGTCGCCGAATTAGCACTCTTAACTTCAGCTTTGTTAGACTCGGGTTTAAGCCCTGATCAAATCCGACAAATTATGGGTGGCAATATACGCCGGTTCCTAGGCCAGCAACTGCCATCTGTTGATTAAGTTAATCTATTCGAGAGGTACCCCATGTCTTTACCCCCCCAGCTTGCCGATAAACTGCGTTTGCCCTTAGTAGCCGCTCCCATGTTTTTAGCATCGGGGCCAGATCTGGTAATTGAGTGCTGTAAAGCCGGAATTCTGGGTACATTCCCGGCCCTGAATCAACGTACTACGGAAGGTTTTGAAGCCTGGCTCAATCAAATTGAGGCGGCCTTGGCCAATACACCAAATGCGGCTCCCTTTGGTGTTAACTTAATCGTGCATAAAAGCAATCCTCGCTTAAAGGCCGATTTGGAGATCTGTGTTAAACATAAAGTGCCTCTAATCATTACATCTCTAGGGGCTGCTCATGAAGTGGTGGATGCGATTCACAGTTACGGCGGAATAGTATTTCATGATGTGGTCAATGTGCGTTTTGCTCGCAAAGCCGCGTCGGTGGGTGTGGACGGTTTGATCGCCGTGGCAAACGGTGCCGGTGGCCATGCCGGAAACTGGAGCCCGTTTGCGCTGGTGAATGAGATTCGTCAGTTTTTTGATAAAACGGTTTTGCTCTCGGGTTGCCTTTCCACGGGGCGGGATATTGCCACAGCGCAAATGATGGGAGCTGACCTGGCCTATATGGGCACCCGTTTCATTAGTACTCAGGAAGCCATGGTACAACCGGAATACAAACAAATGATCATGGATTCCAGCGCTGCGGATATTGTTTATACCCCGGCCATTTCCGGTGTTCCCGCCAGCTTTTTGCGACCCAGTATTATGGCCGCTGGTCTGGATCTGGACGCCTTGGCAACTCCCGTACATGTGGATTTCGGGGCTGAACTCGTAGGCTCAGAACCGGGGGAAAAGTCTGAAGAAGCAAAACCCTGGCGCGATCTGTGGTCGGCGGGTCAGGGAGTTGGTAGTGTAGATGACCTGCCCAAGGCGGCAGATTTGATTGCACGTCTGGGTGAAGAATATCAAGCGGCTAGTGCGGATTTCCAAACCCAAAGTGCGGCGTATAACAAACAATAAGCACAACCCCCAAATTGGCAAACGTAATTCGGCTAAAGAGGATAATTGTCATCATGAGCTACAACACTTTGGATTATCAGGTCACAGACCATATTCTGACCTTGACCTTGAATCGTCCCGATCAACTCAATGCCTTTACGGTAGAGATGAGCGAAGAGCTTATTGCCGCCTTCAATCGCGCCAGTACCGACGATCAGGTGCGCGCCATTGTAGTGACCGGTGCAGGTCGTGCGTTTTGCGCGGGTATGGATTTAAGTCGCGAAGGTAATGTATTTGGTCTGAATGAAACGTTGACGCCAACCCTTGATGATATAACGCAGCGTTTGGATGATCCGGAAATTGTGAGCGGCGTGCGAGATACCGGTGGCCGGGTAACCTTGGCCATTTACGATTGTACGAAACCGGTTATTGCCGCGATTAATGGTGCGGCAGTAGGCATTGGTGCCACCATGACCTGTGCCATGGACATTCGGTTAGCTTCAGACAAAGCCAAAATTGGTTTTGTCTTTAGTAAAATTGGCATTGTGCCAGAAGCTTGTTCGAGTTGGTTTTTGCCGCGTATCGTTGGCGTCTCTCAAGCCTTGGAGTGGGTGTACAGCGGAGAGATTTTTGATGCCGAAGAAGCTTGCAAGCGTGGTCTTGTAAAAGCCGTAGTACCGGCTGATCAACTGTTGGAAGAGGCTTATGCTATTGCCCGCAAAATTGCCTCGCGCTCGCCAGTCTCAATCGCTTTAATGCGCCAAATGATGTATCGAAATTCGGCTCAGCCACATCCGTTGCAAGCCCATCAAATCGAATCTCTCGCCATGTTCTATACCAGTTGTGGTGATGGCAAAGAAGGAGTGCAATCCTTTTTGGAAAAACGGGCACCAGAATTTAAAACCACCACCTCTGCGGATATGCCAACATTTTACCCATGGTGGAACAAGGATTGATGGATACGGCGGCATTGAATTGGGACACAGGTTTAGAACCCTACACAAATACTATCGTAGTAAAGCCCGAGCATATGGATGTGTTTGGACATACCAACAATGTGGTTTATGTAGGCTGGATGGAAGAGGCTTCCTGGGCGCATTCAGCGACGCTGGGGCTCGATTGGGAGGCCTTCCAGGCGGTTAATCGAATCATGGTAGCTCGCCGTCATGAAGTGGATTACCTGGCTCCCACCTTTGCCGGTGATGAATTAGTTTTAGGTACTTGGATTTCGGGAAATGATCGCCGTCTAACGGTGCTGCGGGATTATCAGATAATTCGACTTAAGGATGGCGTTACGGTGCTGCGCGGTCGCACTAAGTGGATCTGCGTGGCACTGGATACCGGTCGACCTAAGCGTATGCCAGAGCATTTCGCTGATGGCTATAAAGTGTTTTCGAGCGAAGTTACATAAAGCTACATTATTTTGGACATTTTTGTCAAAATTCGGTAATAAAGTGAGTTACTTGCCTTTTTTTTAGTGATAAGTTTTACATCGCTGATCGATTGATTAATTTATCATGACATTGAATTTTATATGTGAGCGCCTTTGCTGAAACTATTGAATAGAGTTGTCAGATTATTTTGCGACAACTAATCTAGTCTCGGTGGTGTAGATTGTGGCGACTTTCTAGGTATCAGATTTTGGAGTTGTCATAATGGAAGTGACTTCGGGTACTAACCCTGAGCGCGCTGCGTTTCTGCGGCTATTGAATCTCGACAAGAAAATAGCCCGAGCGAAAGGATGCTATCTCTACGATCAAGATGGGAGCGCTTATCTTGATTTCACTTCTCAATATGGCGCTGTGTCTTTTGGTCATAATCCAGAATTCCTTTGGAAAATACTTGTAAGAGAGCAATTCCAGCAGTCTGGCAATATGATTCAACCCTTTATGACGCGAGGTGTTGAACAGTTATCAAGTTTACTTTTATCTCATGCACCGGGGCAATTGTCTCGTATGGTACTTGCCTGTACCGGCGCAGAAGCGGTGGAAATTTCAGTTAAGCTTGCTAAAGCAAAAACCAAACGCCCGAAAATATTAGCAACTTATAATGGTTTTCATGGCAAGACCATGGCCGCTGTGTTGGCTACTGGTAACCCGTATTATCGTGAAAGCTTCTATTCGGACCATCCAGATTTTAATCATGTGCCTTTTAATGATCTTGCGGCTTTGGAGCAAGCGCTAGCCACAGAAGACTACGCTGGCTTTATCGTTGAGCCAATTCAAGGCGAGGGTGGAATGGTTGTTCCCGACCACGGATATCTGAAAGCTTGTGAGGTTTTGTGTAAGCGTTATAAAACCTGTTTTATTGTTGACGAGATACAAACTGGATTAGGTCGCACGGGACAGTTGTTTGCTTGTAATTGCGAAGCTGTCGAGCCGGATATAATGCTTTTGTCAAAAACCCTGGGTGGCGGTTTGTTGCCAATTAGTGCCTGTCTTTGTACCGAAAAAGTGTGGACGAGTGATTTTGGCTGGCGCCATAGTTCTACATTTGCCAACAATCATCTTGGTGCCGCGATTGCTTGCGAGGTTGTGAGCAAACTCGTTGAGCCCGATGGCATAATAAATCAGGTGAAGCTGGCCGGCGATTATCTTTACAGCCGTTTACAACCCTTGGTTGAACAATTCCCCGAGGCCTTTATCGCAACCTCAGGTCGCGGTTTAATGTATGGAATTCAATTGGCTCCTTGGCATGATGAGCACGCCTATTTGCCTTGGATTGTAAGCGAGTCTGGTTATGCCGTGGCGTTGGTGTCTAGTTACCTATTGAATGTTCATCGCTTATTGACCGCTCCAACCTTAAATCACAGCAATGTATTGAGAATTCAACCATGTTATTTGATTAGTCAGGATCAGATTGACACACTGATACAAGGCTTAGAAGATGTTGGAAAAATGATTTCTACGGGCAACTACCAGCGTTTGTTTCGGGGTGCCCTAGGCATGAAGTCTAAAGAATTATCGCGGCCAAAATCGCGCTTAATCAAATCATGTCCCACAACATCTGAAAAAAAATTGGGGACCTTTGCCTTCTGCATGCATCCAACTTCACTAGAAGAGGGGCTAAATAGCTTCCCTGGTGGTAAGGCTGCTTACAACGAAAGTGAATCTCAATTTATCTATGATTGGATCAAGCAATTTAAAGCATTGAATTACGAGGCGGCACCGGCATTCTATATTCCTAGACTCAGTAATGGACGTGATGGTTATGTGGATGGTTGGCTCATAAGCTGCCCTTTGACACCGCGAGAAATGATGCACCTTTCAAAGGTAGAAAAACAGCAGCTACTTGAAAGCTATTTTGCCGCTGGCAGAAGCAAAGGAGCAACCATTATTGGGTTGGGTGCATTTACCTCTGTGATTTCCCGGGGTGGACAATCGGTTGAACATTTAGGATTACAGGTAACAACAGGTAATTCTTTTACCGCGCTCACCAGTACAGAAGCATTGCGTATTGTCTGCCGTGAAAAAAATCGGCCGTTGGATAAAATGTGTTTTGGTGTTGTTGGTGTGGCGGGTTCAGTGGGTCGTTTAGCGTTACTTGATTTGGGCGTAGAGTGCCGGCGAGTGGTTCTGATTGGCAATCCGAGAAATGGCAATAATCTAAGCGCACTGGAAGTTGTGGCCGGTGAATTACTGTTTCAGTTGTTACAAATTGAAAGTGAGTTAACTCGATACTCCCCCATTAGCGCTACGTTGTGTTTGGCAGGGATAGATAGCCGATTTTTGAATAAATATAAGCTATCCACAATTATGCCGGGTGCAGAGTTCTATCAAAAACTGTATCGGGATGTGAAGCTTTATTACAGCAAAACCACCAATCAACCCTTGAGCTTTCCCATTGTACTAAGTAACCAGGCGACGACTCAATTACCGTATTGCGATGTGGTGTTGACCGCCACCAGCAATGGAGAAGCCTTTATTTCGCCAGAAAGCTTTGTTGAGGGAGCCATTATTTGTGACGTGGCTCGTCCCTCAGACTTGGGCACTGAGGTGGCCAATATTCGCCCTGATGTCACAGTATTTGCGGGTGGTTTAGTCCGCCTTCCGAATCAACTTTATTTGGGTGAAAGCAACATATTAGGACTGCCCGCTGGCATTAATTTAGCCTGCCTGTCTGAGACCATGATTCTTGCTTTGGCTCAGGCCCAAGGAAATTACAGTATTCAAGGTAAATCAAATTTGGAGGAAGCGCGCAGAATTTTCCAATGGGGCATGGAATTTGGTTTCACTGTCTACATTGAGCCTTCACTATCATCAACAACTATAGAACAAGACGATCTAGTATGTGCGTGAAGCCTGTTGGAACAGCTGAATTTAAAGCAAGGAATGTTAAAGTAAGAATTTTAAAGTAGGGGAGCTTACCGTGACTATTTGGCAACAAACACCAATGTTTATAGAGAGCCGAGCGCTAGCCACGCTAGAGGCCCAACAAGTAAACGCTATGGTGGGAGGAAAATGCGCGGCGCTAGTGGAATTACGTCGTTGGGAGTTACCGGTACCAGAATTTAGTGCTATCACCACGAGGGGCCTGGTTGCGACACTCGAAGCCAATAATATGGACGCTGTAGTGGATTGGTTACAGAGGCCCTCAGCAACTGAAGTATTAGATCTAACGGCGGTGCAACGAGCATTAGCTAACGCTAAATTGCCGCCTGCATTAGACGCTGAGTTGAGCTGCTTTATGGAACGACATCCTCAACAAAAATTTGCTGTACGCAGCAGCGGAACATTGGAAGATGGTATTACCAGTTCATTCGCTGGTATGTATAAAACCATTTTAAATGTAAGCGATCTACCGTCGCTACGACGAGCAATACGTGATTGCTGGGCGGCTTTCTTCGATGAAAGAGCATTGCACTATTTACGGGATCTGAAGATAAACCAGGAAATTGGCTTGTCACTGGTTATTCAACATATGGTAGATGCCGATAAAAGCGGCGTTTTATTTACTCTTGATCCTTTAAAAGGACAGGATAGTGAATTATTAATTGAAGCTTGCTTCGGTCTAGGTGAAGCACTCGTATCGGGTCATGTCACACCGGATCAATATCGATATGATTGGCGGCGCGAATCAGTGGTTAACACTACTGTTGCTACTAAAACATGCCATTGTATCCGTACAGAGAATTATCCATTCACCAAATTGGAACCTTTAGCACCTGAGCGACAGCGAGAGCCCGTTTTACTCATGGCTGAAATTCTGTCTTTAGCCGAGCTTGCGGTTGAGGTGCAGTCCCACTACGGTTTTCCCGTTGATATAGAGTGGGCATTTGATGGCGCCGAACTGTTTATATTGCAGAGTCGTCCCATTACCAAAATCAATTTCACCGCCGTACAAGGGGAATGGACTACGGCGGACTTGCGGGATGGCGGAGTGTCTTCGTCTGTGTGTACACCGCTAATGGCGTCGCTGTATAAAATGGTCATGGACCATACCATGGCAAGTTACTTGGAAGGGCTGGGCTTACCCAAACGAGCGGGAGGTGATGTGTGGCTGACCACCTTTTTTAGCCGACCCTATTGGAATTTGGAAGCGGTAAAATATTATCTCAGTAAAATTCCTGGTTTTAATGAGCGGGCCTTTGATACGGGGTTAGGAATTGAACCTAAATACCAAGGTGACGGCCTACAAGCAAAATCCAATATAAAAACGTTGGCCTACGGACTGCGGGCATTGGTTGCTATTAAATTGAACGCTCGCCGCCAGTTAGCCATGGTGGAAAGCTTTGCAGCGCGGCAGGAAGCGCGTTTAAAAGAGTTAGCTGCGTATAATTTTGGTGAGTTCACTGATGAAAAACTGTTTCAGTTTGCGGACCAGTTTTTTACCCGTGAATACTTCGACAATGAAGCGACCTATTTTAATTTTGTGTACGATAATTCCAATATCAATGCGCTCTTTCAAGAAAAATTAGAGAAAATTGGCTGCAATCCCAACGAGTTTCCTCATTTGTTGGCGGGCCTTGATGGCGTGTCTCATCTTGCATTTATGAAAGGGCTTTGGCAACTAAGGGCTTTGATTATTGACCAAGGAGATGAAACGTACTGGTTATCAAATCCTGATATAGTGATCCATGATCTAAATACTGGTAAAGATAAACCGTCACTACGCGAGTTCAGCCAGTTTTTGCAAAAATTTGGACATCACTCTAAACGAGAACTCGATATTACAGTACCTCGTTACTCAGAAGAGCCAGAATATGTGGTTAAATTATTGCAAGATGTGCTCAAGCAAGAACCTCAGCACGATCCAGGCACTCGCAATCAACAACAACGGTTACAAGCGGAAAAAGCTAAAACAGAATTGCTAAACAAAGTGCCAAAATGGCAACGTAAATCCATGGCCAAAAAGTTAGAGCAAATTAGAACATTCTTATGGTGGCGAGAAGAATTGCGGGATTATTCTACTAGGTACTATGCCGTAGTTCGACGCTTAGCAATAGAAGTTGCACGACGTTTGGTACAGTTGAATCTGCTGCAAAAAACCGAGGACATTTTCTTTTTGAGTTTATCCCAGCTGCAGCAAGGAATGCAGAAAAAGATTACATCAAACCAGCTGCAAGTACTGGTTAAGCAGAATAAAGCCTATTATGACGGGTTTAGGAATTTCACCATTCCCGATGAAATCGGGCAGCGCTATTCTTTAAATGACTCAATCGTCGTGAACTGCGAGGGAAACATAAAGGGTGTTGCCGGAAGTGCGGGCTGCGTTACGGCAACGGCTCGAGTTATCGTTGATATTCACGACGTGGGAAGAATTAAAGAAGGCGACATACTCATCACCCGTTGCACTGATCCCGGCTGGACCGCCGTTTTTTCCAAGCTTCAGGGTGTCGTGACCGAAACCGGAGGCATGTTATCTCACGCCGCAGTTATCTGTCGAGAATACGGAATTCCCGCAGTTCTGGCCGTAAAAAACGCCACCAAAATAATTCAGGACGGTGACCTCATTACTATCGATGGCAATAATGGGGCGCTATTGATTGTTGAACAGACTAACCACACTGCGGCAATTGTCGAATTGGAAGTTGAAGAATGAAAGTACTAGGTGTCTATAACTGGCCTGCATTCATTACTCTGCTTGGTTTGGTGAGCGGACTATTAGCTTGTACTTTAAGCGTGAGCGGGCACCTAGAATTTGCTGTTGTGGCGCTCATTTGGGCTGGTGTATTTGATCTATTTGACGGATTGGTGGCGCGGCGGTTAAGTCTCTCTCATGATGAAAGGCGATTTGGAATAGAAATAGATTCAATCACCGATGTGGTTAGTTTTGGTGTTGCTCCGGTGGTGGTCACCAGTGCGTGGTGTGATAATTTTGTGGGAGTAATTGTGGCGGGAGCAATCTATTTGTGTGCTGCGGCACAACGTCTAGCCTTTTTTAATATCACTCAAGCAACCACAGAAGGTTCAGTTACTTACTATCTTGGTTTGCCCGTAACTTTTGCAGCCTTAATCTTCGGCGTTTTGCTGTCACTCCAATTGCTATTACCCCCAGTGTTATTCCAGTATTTTTGTACGCTTTTGTTGTTAGTGATTGCCTTGGCCTTTGTTGTACCAATGCGTATTCCTAAACCCAATAAATGGATCTACATAATCATGCCGCTACTAGCGTTGATATTTACTGTGGGATGGTTAAAGCTAGGTATTAAAGGAGTGGTAATTTAATGGACGCCATATTCACCGCGTTGGTACTTGCTGTGCCACTAATCTTTTCTGGCAGCTTGCATATGTTGGTAGTGAGTCAAAGCTGGTTACAGTTTCTGGTTAAACCCATTCACAAATCCTGGTTTGGCGCCAATAAAACCTGGCGTGGAGTTGTTATTATGACAGTACTAACCATTCCCGGTGTGGTGCTTGCGCAATGGCTTGCTCAGCACAATAAATCCCATATGTTGGTTTCCTTGGCGGACATTAATCCAATTAATTTAGGCTTGGCCTTGGGTATGGCCTATTGTTTAGCAGAATTACCAAACTCTTGGTTGAAACGTAAGTTGGGAATCCCTCCTGGAGCGCGTGCAGAAAAAAATGCGTTTTATTATTCATTTATGGATCAGGCGGATTCGGCTATTGGTTGCTCGTTAGTTTATATAGTTTGGCTACAGCCTAACATCATCGTGATTTTATGGATGGTATTCTTAGGTCCGATTATTCATGTGGCGGCCAACCTAAGTCTGTATAGTTTGGGTTGGCGAAAGCAACCATTTTGACGATGAATATGAATTCTATTGTTTATTTTAATCGAATGAGTGGCTGCCTAGAAACAGAAATTGTTTATGGTGAGATAGAGCTGTTCTTTCTTTATCACACCACCCTAGGGCAATGGCTGAGAAACCGAGTGGTGGCTAAAACCTGGTTTAGTAAAATCCACACGGCACCTAAGAAATTCTGGTATCGGAAACATAGTATCCACAAATTTATTCATCGCTACGATGTGGCGGCTGAAGAAGCAGAGAAGCCGATTGCTGGGTATTCTACATTGGACAAATTTTTTAGTCGGCGCTTAAAGTCGGGTATACGTCCGATTTGTCGAGAGCGTGATGCTTTGGTAGCCCCAGCAGATAGTCGAGTGTTAGCGTGTAAGTTAAATCTGGGGTCCGAACTACAAGTTAAAAACTCCAAAGTTTCAGTGTCAGAACTATTACAAAGTGACACGTTGGCGCAAAACTTCCTGAATGGATTAGCTTTAGTCTTTCGATTAGCTCCCAAAGACTATCATCGATTTCATTTTCCTGTGGATGGTGTGGTTGTTGGAACAAAAAAAATACCGGGTATGTTGGAATCAGTGCATCCCTATGCGCTGTCAGCTGGTGCTAAAAGCTTTAATAACAAGCGAGAATTAACGCTATTACAAACGCAAGACTTTGGTCAAATAGCCATGTTAGAAGTAGGCGCATTGACAGTGGGAACCATCATTCAAAACAAATGGGAAGACAGCGTAAAAAAAGGAGCTGAAAAAGGCTATTTCAGATTTGGAGGCTCAACAGTGATTTTACTATTCGAAGCTAACCGAATTATTGTGGATGAGGATATTTTGAAAAATTCTTCAGAAGGAATAGAAACACTTGTAAATTATGGAACACAGGTGGCACGATGCAAAGTAGTATAGAACGAAAAGAACAGGGTGATGACTCCAATACCCTGCCCAGGCAGTATATATTAAGCGTTACGGACAATGCCGAAGGATTTACTCACCATGATATAGGCGGTAAAGCGCGCAATCTATTTAAGCTGATTCGGAGTAAAATACCTGTACCTGAATTTTTTTGTATTCGAGGAGAAGCCTTTTCCGATTTTATTCAACCGCATAAAGCTGAAATCAGTGCGCTGCTTAAGACAATCAATTATGAACAACTGGCCAACATTAGTTTAGTTTCAGGTCAAATAAAAGATATATTATTTGACAGCGAATTACCACAATCCTTAGAGCAACAAATAGCTGATGTATTCATCGACTATGAACATTGGGATAGTTTTTCTGTTCGCTCTTCAGCCACTAATGAAGACGGGTTTCAGAATTCCTTTGCGGGCCAATTCGGTACTTGGTTAAATGTCCCACCACAAAGTATTATTCAACATATTCGGCTTTGCTGGGCCAGTGCTTTTGAACCCGGGGTTTTAACTTATTTTCATAAACGCCATATTGATCCATTGCAGAACAATCTTGCGGTGGTTGTACAGCGAATGGTGCAATCAGCGCAATCGGGCGTCATTTTTCAAGTAGATCCTCGGGGTAGCATTCAACATCAAGTGATTGCTGCTGGTTACGGTCTAGGTGAAGGCGTAGTAGCTGATTTAGTTGAGACGGATTTATATACCTACGATAAAAATTCAAAAAATTGGACACTAGAATGCTCGGAAAAATACAGCCAAATTGTTTATAGCGATAAAGGTGGTACAGAAAAGATTGCTATTGATCCAGTGTTTCAATCCGTAGCAGTGCTTAGTGACCAACAACGAAATCAGTTATTGGCGGCTTCAAATAAAATTTCAGAATTGTATCAAAAACCGCAGGATATTGAATGGGCCTTTGACCGAAGCGGTCAGCTTTACATACTGCAAAGTCGCCCGATAACCACGGTTCCTCAGGGTAATGTGCGAATGTTCGATAACAGTAATATTATCGAGAGCTATCCGGGTGTGGTATCGCCAATGACCTTTTCAATCTTTCATTTGGATTATTACCTATGCATTCGCAATGCATTGCAGCGATTAGGTGCGACTGCTTCGGTAGTGGAAAAACGGGATGATGCTTTACGCCACTTGGTGGGCTATATCAACGGGCGCGCCTATTACAATATGCATAATTGGTATCGGGCATTTCTAACGGTCCCATTTTTAGAAAAGAAAATTATTAGTTACTTTGAGCAAATGATTGGCACTGAAAGCTCATATGGTGAACCTTTAAAAGATCGACCGATTACATTTACCGAAAAATTCAAGAATGGTATCGGTTTCCCTCTGAAAGTTGTTTGGAATACAGTACGTCATGATAGTCACCTGGCGGAATATTTTAATGCCACTTCAGCGCTTGATAAAAAGTTTCACACTATTGATTTTGATAATGAGTCTGCCGATGAGCTGATTGAAAAACTGGTAAATTATGCTACGGAATTTATGTGTTGGCTCGGAATTCCTATTCTAAATGATTTTTTTGCCATGATTTTTATGGCTCTTACCCGTGAGCAAATTAAGAAAAGTGGTTTGGACAATGGTGAAGCACTTTTGAGTGATCTATTGGCCAATCAGAATATACAAAGCACTAAACCTGTGCACTCTATAGCGGCATTAGCCGATTATGTCCGGCAGAATGAGGCGCTCACTTTGTGGTTACAAAACCTAGATTCCTGGCGAGAATATAGTCAGGATCTTAACGCCTTGCTGGCCACATTACGCACGGCAGGATTTGGTGAATTCGCTGATGATTTTAATAGACACATTCAAGATTATGGCCACCGTTCACCGAAAGAACTTATCATGGAAGCCGATACTTTTCGTGAAAGCCCGGGGAATTTGGTAAAAATTATTATCGAAACCGCCAAGCAACCTCAGCGCACTGTTGGTATCAAATCAATTGATACCAAATGGATTAAAAAGGTCAAAGGGTTGCGTCGAGTATTCTTGCCTTGGTTAATTAATAAAACTCGCAAAACCATTGCCTATCGAGAGTCAACGCGACTCGATCGCGGGCTACATTTTGCAAACTTTAGAACGTTGCTCCACCATATCGGCGAAAAATTGGTAGCAGAAGGTGCAATTGATCATAAACGCGATGTGTTTTTGTTCACCCTTGATGAACTGGACCTCTACCGAAAGGGGTGCTCAGCAAGTCCCGATTTGAAAGGCCTCGCTCATTATCGAGCCGGTTTAATCGCTGACTGGGAAAGCTTAGATCCTGAACAGAGGCTGTTCGTATCAGGCTGTGTTTATTCTAATAAAATTCCTAATAAATCGGCAGTCGGTTGTGCAGCCAGCGGTAGTTTGTACGGTGTTGGTTGTTCTTCTGGGGAGATAACTGCAACAGCAAAAGTGGTACGACATGCCAATGATGAATCCGATGTACGGGGAAAAATACTGGTAACAGAAACAACGGATCCAGGCTGGGTGTTTTTGATGACTATTGCTTCAGGGCTTATTTCTGAGCGTGGAAGTCTGTTGTCCCACACGGCCATCATAGGGAGAGAGCTGGGTATTCCAACCATTGTAGGTGTAAAGCATGCGACAAAAATTATAACAGATAACAGCACAATAATGATGGATGGAAAAACGGGGAAAATCGAAATTATCTAAAAGGAAATGTTAGAGATGAAAGAAGCCATTGAACAATCGCTCACGGAGCTGGAAAAGTATTTACAATCCGATAAACCTAAGGGTAATGCTGAAATTATTGAATTTTTGCGGCAGACCCCGCTGCCTTTCTTAGCCTGTTATCACGAGGAGTTATCAGCATCACTTAGTTTTAACTATTCTTTTGAGTTCTTGCATTTGCTTGGCCAGTATCAATTGCCTTTGGCGTTAGGATTATGCATGAATCAATATATTGCGCAAACAATTGCGATCATGCCTGTTGAGGCAGGCACTGCTTTGGATACGTTGAAAACTCAGTTTTTAAAAATAGTATTACAGAATCGCTGGATCTTGGCCGTGTCAAGCTTCGACGATTTTATACGAAATAAAAACGATGCTCCCCATCGAGTTGTGTGCAAAAAGCAGCAGGACGGCAGTGTAATTTGTAATGGAATCAAGAATTTTCAATCCAATATTTTAAATTCCGATGTTTTGCTTTTCTCTGGCCAATTTGAAGACGGTAGCGTTGGGTTGTTTTATACGTTTGTTAAAAACCCTTCTATCCATATAGGTGAGCCGTTGCTAGATGGGGCTATGGCCGATACTGATACCCGTTCATTACATTTTGAAGAACTACGCTTGGAGTCTTTTCAAATGATTCCCTCGGATAACGACGCCGAGGGAGCGGCTTTTCACTCGCTCTCTCGCATCCTTTTTTCTGTAATGGCAATGGCACCTTACCTGGGTGGTGCCAAACGGGCATTGGACGAAACTTGTAGGTTTTTGCAGTCGGTACATATTAATGATGCTCCACTGGCGGAACTTGATGGCTATCAGTTGGAGTTAGGCCGTATGTTCCTAAAATATCAGATGGCTGAGGATTTAATAGAGCGCTTCAATCAGGGCTTGTCTAATACCACTATGGAAGCGTTCCCTGCTTGGATGGAGAATGAGCTACCTCGGGCCAACGTCATTAAAAATCAAGTACCTATGATTTGTGAGGAGCTGGTGAGTTATGCTCGAACAACCATTGGTACAAGGTCAATGATGAGTGGACATATTATTAGCCAGCTCACCCAACAAATTTTGTTTGCAACATTACATCCTGATTTGAATGCTAAAGTTGAGCGGGCAATGGGCCGTTTGCGTCTCGGTTTGCCAGCGGTTTAGCCACACTGTTTAGTCGCATTATTGCTATTGCATCAACCACAGCTCTGATTGTGCGACTAAACAAGGAACCAGAAAAAGAGCAAAGCCAAGCACATAGAACGGTTTAGCTAATTTTTCATTAGGCGTTAAAATTAATTTCCAATTTAAGTAGACACAAAAACAAAATAGGATGGAAAGTGAAACGATAAACCCAACGCCAAGAGAAAAAGTAGTACTGATTACTACACCGATTGCATAGGTGAGAACGAAGAACACTAAGGCGAGCTTCGCCAATAGGCGTTGATTAATTTGATTCAATGGATTAAGAAGGGAGCGATCTACATGTCGAGTATCCTGAACCGAATGGGAAAAGTCATGGGCGATCCCCCCGAACCAAAAAAATACACCAATTAAAGTACCTTGCAACGTTATGGTATTTTGCGTTAGGAAGTCAGCATAAAGCGGAAATAAGGCGAGTGAAGTGTTTAACAGGGCTACATGGATCAATGTGGGTAAGCGGGGTTTAAGCCAGAAAAATAGGCTACCCAACAACAATACAGTAGCAATAAATACCGTAGCAGTCATTGTAGGTTGTAGTGCTAGTAACACTAATGCTGTGACGAGGCGTAGTATATTAAAAGGGCGCAAAGATAGATTGGGTTGACACAGCACTCGTTGCGGGTGGGTAATGCGGTCAACGGGAATATCACAGATATCGTCGCTAAGCCTTATTAAGAACAATAGCCCAAAGGCGCTTAGATAGCCTGATAAAAATGCTTCCAGAGTGAGTGCCTTAAAGTTGAGATTGGCACTAAAGAGCACGAGTGATAGCGCAAGTAAAAATAATATCGGGCAGCGTTCTTTGACGTAGGCTAGAACTTCCTTGAACATGGCATATGTTTCCAGGTTTCGGTATGGGTCATGGTTTCAGTAAGTAATAGAATACTAAATAGCGGTATCAATGCACGCAAACAAATAACTTATTGGGTAGGAGTAGGGAAATGAATGAAGCGATAGAACTTAACCTAAGCAACAATCAGGATGATCAAGCATTGACCCATGCACTGGCGAATAATAATGCAGGCATTAGTGAGGCACCGTTTCCCAATGCTCCTCCCAGTTTTTTAATACGCATGGTGTTGGGTCTGCGCAGGGGACTATTGAAACTTGCTGATAGGGTGGTTCCAGCAGAGGCAGCAATGTTTGAGCGCTGTATTGGCATTGGCCAGACCCAGATACTGGGTACAATCGCGCGTCATCAAATTCCCGATATTTTGGAAGAGGGGCCAATGACGGCTGAAGAATTGGCACAGCGAACGGGAACCAATGCCGACGCAATGCATCGGATGCTGCGCGCGGCCGCCACCGCTGGAATTTTTGCGCTGGAGAAGGACGGCACATTTTCAAATAACCGAATGTCTCGAGCCCTTAAAAGTAATCAAATCAGCCGCGCTAAAGAATTTGCTGAATATTTTGCCTCGCGCTCAAATTGTATGGCGTATCTCGATTTCGATTATATTTTAAAAACCGGAAAGGATGGTTTTGAAAAGGCCAACTCACTGGATTTATGGCAATGGTTTGACGAGCACCCCTATGAGCGGGAAACCTTTGCCCAAATGATGATGGCGGTTACTATCAGCGAAACTCCCATGGTGGCAAAGCTCTATCCTTTTGAGAAGGTTAAAAAATTATGTGATGTCGGTGGAGGCCGTGGCGCACTATTGTCCGAAATCGTGATTCGATATCCACATATTCAAGGCGTGTTATTCGATTGTGAAGGTGTTATAGCCTCGTCTAAATCTCTACTTAAGCAACGTGGCGTGGCAGACCGTGTGGAAACGGTGGTTGGAAATTTCTTCGAAGCCGTAGTGCCGGGTTGTGATACTTACTTGCTCAAAAATGTGTTGCATGATTGGGATGATAATCGCTGCATTAACGTTCTGAAAAACTGCCGCAAGGTCATGCAGGCAGGCAATCGAGTACTGCTAGTAGAAATTATCGTTGAGAAAAATGATCGCACTAATTTTGGTGCGTTCCGCGATATGCATGTGTTGACGGTATGTACCGGTGGCAGGGAACGCAGTCGTGATGATTACCGCCGATTGTTGGAAGCTTCAGGATTCGTTATGACTGAAGTCTACGATTCGCCGATTATTTCAGTAGTAGAAGGGGTTGTAGCCTAGAAAAAAGCCCCCTGGTTTTGCGCCAGGGGGCCGTTACTGCGATACACAATTTAGAATGCTAAAGCGCTACTGCCTGCTGGAGTATCCACGGTGGTGTCCAAATTAAGCATGAAAGAACCGGTTAAGGTTTCTTGTACTGTGCTATCGGTGGTAGTGATTTTCAGATCAAAAATGCCTTTTGCCACTTTATTGGTGACACCTTCTAACGTTAGTGTTCCAGCCGTTACGCTATAACCAGTTACCATACCGCCGTTGAGCGCACCCGTGACCAGAAAAATGCTGACCTGTCTGTCAGTGCCCACTAATGTGCCGAAGGGGTCAACCCGGTAGGTGCCATCTTGGAACATGCTGCTGAAGTTGAAAGAAAGCTCTACATAGCTGCTATTCAAGAAGGGCGCGATAACCGTGATTTCAGAAATTCTTAAATTCGTTTTCAACGGTGGGATGCCCAAAGTATCCAGATACTCCTGAATTTCCGCGCCGTAGCTTGCTTTCAAGGTTCCAAAAGACATTTGTCCGCAAACATCGTTGGTTTTATCAAGCGTATTGTTAACGTCGGTACCCAACACAAAATCCAAGCTATTGCCGCTGAAGGCAGTGGCATTGGATAACTTGGTCAACAGAACATCAGCGACCAGTTCGCCACTGCAATAGGCTTTTGCCATTAATTGGCTGGCATCCACTTCGAAGAACTCAAAGGTTTGATCTTCGGCATCACAACTCACGTAGACCACTTGTTCGGTGGAATCTTGGGCGCTGTTTTCAAATACGTTATCAAACAGATCTTTGGGTTCAACGTTGCTGATATCCGTTGAGCCCTTCAGATCACAGTGGTCTTGCTGCGTAGTATCTCCACCGGTATTCACCGTGAATGCCTGTACTTTTTCGATGGTTCCAGCGGCACTAATGGGGAAAGAGTCGTCTTCGTCTTCGTCCGTTGCCTCTGTGTAATCTGCGGTGACTTTAATAGTGGAAATAGCTTGCCAGGTACCTGAACTGGAAGTGAGCGCTGTTTTAAAGGCTGCATCGGTAATTGCGGCTGGGGCGTCGGTATCTGTATCACCGCCATCCGTATCACCCGGATCAGGATCGGTGTCACCGGGGTTCAAGTTTCGAGTACTACCGTTACCACGATCATCGCTGCCACCACCACAGCCAGGTAATGCCAGGCTAGCAATGCAAAGCAGGCAACAAAACCATGCCTTGGAATTTATCCAGCTGAAGTGAAACATTGTTCTTTAGCTCCTAGGTCTTTTCTTCTGATTGTTGTGTCAACTAAGGCGGACAAAACTGCCAGCCAAAAAATTATTAGAAATATTTTTTATTTATTGTGCTATCAGCGTAATGGCTTATCCGAGCACCTGCTGCAATCTTACCCGTGCAGAGGTCTAATCTTCAATGGCTATAACTGTAAAATTAGGTAACGATTTGACGAAATCCGTGGGTTTGTGACCGATTCACGAAAACTGTGGCAGAAACCAAATTAGGTTTAGTCTGTTGCGGTGAGTTGTGGCGCTGAAAGTTGGGATTCTTCCGCTAAATTGCTCGCAATCAGCGTAAATATGTGGGTCACAAAATTATCCCAGGTTTTGCTCTGACGGTTACGTTCATTGTCGGGCATGGTGATGCGGGCTTTCATCAGTACCTTATCGTGTTCGGACAAATAGGTCAGAGTGAAGGATTGCAGGTTGTTCTGTAAAAAAGCCCCACTCATTTTGGCAATCAGAGCCCCATCAATTTCCAGCAGGGTTTCATCCAAGGTTTCGAAGGGCCGCTGGTAAGCGCTGGCCTGCAAACTGCGGATCTCATAATTGGTGCTACTGGCCATCGTAAACACGATGTCTCGGTGAGAGTTGTCGAGGATTGAACGGGGTACGGGGTAAACAAAGATATCGGCGTAATTATGACGGGAGAAATAATAGCGTAGAGCGTAACCCATCTCCGGTTGTGGAAATACGTAAAAGCCCGCGTATTCAAACCCCAGGTAGGACTCTGGCAGCAAGCGGGCGACGGCGGGTTCAATCTGTTCGGCTTCTTGGCTCGCTGGCGTTTGAGCGGCTTGGGGTTGGTGCTCGGTTTGAATGTGACTGCAGCTAATCAGGAATGTGCTTAATAGCAGTGTGCCAATTAAGAGCTGAATGTGGGCGAATACTCCCGGTCGAAGTGCCTTCATGGCCATCTCTCGTCTTTAATTAGGGGTACTACTTGGTAAAGTATAGACAGGGTTTAAAGCTTGGGCCAAACCCGTTGGCTTCATGTTAGACTAAGCCTATATAATACGAATAAAGAGGTAACCGCTGAATTTATGAATACATCATTGACGCAAGCAGACCTGCCCAATTTTAGTGCCATAGACCCCGCCACTGTAGAAGACACAATTACAGCCATATTGGAACAGAATCGCCATGCCATAGAAGAGATTTTGGCAACGGTGGCCAATGACGGAGCGAGCCTGGAAAACTTCCTCTTGCCCTATGAGGAGCTCAATGACCACTTATCGAAAGTCTGGTCTCCCATTGGCCATTTAAACAGTGTTATGAATAATGACGCGTTGCGAGCCGCGTATAACGCCTGCTTGCCAAAGCTTTCACAATATGGCACTGAGTTAGGGCAACACAAAGGCCTCTATAATGCCTACCAGGCTTTGAGAGATGCGCCAGAGTTTGCAACCTATTCCACCGCACAGAAAAAAGTGATTGAAAATGCGTTGCGCGATTTTCATTTGTCGGGCATTGATCTGCCACCGGAGCAACAACAACGTTATGGTGAAATCAGTCAGCGTTTGTCGGCGTTAACCAGCAAATTCTCCGAAAACGTTTTAGATTGTGGCAATGCCTTTGGTCATCACTGTACTGACGTAGAAGAATTAAAAGGTTTGCCCGATAGCCAGTTGCAAGCGGCGGCGCTTGCGGCTCAGGAAAAACAACTGGAAGGCTATTGGTTAACCTTGGATATACCCGTTTATATTGCCGTGGTGACTTACTGTGAAAATCGAGAGCTCCGCAAAAAATTCTACCAAGCGTATTCCACCAAGGCTTCGGATCAGGGGCCTTTTGCCGGCCAGTGGGATAACACCGAATTAATGAATGAAATTTTGGCATTGCGTCATGAGTTGGCTCAGTTGCTGGGTTTCGATAATTATGCCGAACGCTCCATTGCTACCAAAATGACAGAAACCACCAATCAGGTGCTGAGCTTTTTGGATGACTTGGCCACCAAGGCGCTGCCCGCAGCGAAACAGGAATTCAAAGAACTCAAACAGTTTGCTGCCGATGAGTTGGGGCTTACGGATCTGCAAGCCTGGGATGTCACTTATTGCAGCGAAAAACTGAAACATGCCCGCTACGAAATATCGCAAGAAGCATTACGGCCCTGGTTTCCTTTAGAAAAAGTGCTGGATGGCTTATTCACCATTGCCAATCGCCTGTTCGAGGTAAGCTTCAAGTTGGATGACAGCGTTGATCTTTATCATCCCGATGTGCGTTTTTACCGTGTGTACAAAGGCGCTGAAGAAATTGCCGGTTTCTATTTTGATTTGTACGCTCGCGCCAATAAGCGGGGGGGTGCCTGGATGGACGAGTGCCGCGTGCGGCGACGCACTGCACAGGGAAATCTGCAAAAGCCCGTGGCTTACCTTACCTGTAATTTCAATAGTCCGGTGGGTGGAAAGCCCGCATTGCTCACGCACAATGAAGTTACCACGCTGTTCCATGAGTTTGGCCATGGCATTCATCATATGCTAACTCAGGTGGAAGAAGGGTCGGTGTCCGGTATTAATGGCGTAGCCTGGGATGCTGTGGAATTACCCAGTCAGTTTTTGGAAAACTGGTGTTGGGAAAAGGAAGCCATTCCTTTAATGTCGGGTCATTATGAAAGCGGTGAGCCACTACCCGATGATATGTTGGAAAAGATGTTGGCCGCGAAAAATTTTCAATCTGCCATCATGATGGTGCGGCAGCTGGAGTTTTCCATCTTCGATTTCCGAATTCATTTGGAATATGAAGACGGCCTAAATGTTCATGAAAAACTGCTCGACGTGCGACGTCAGGTTGCGGTGATTATGCCGCCTGAGTTTAATCGGTTTGAGTGTAGCTTTACTCATATCTTTGCGGGTGGTTATGCCGCAGGATATTACAGCTACAAGTGGGCCGAAGTATTGTCAGCGGATGCGTTTTCCCGGTTTGAAGAAGAAGGCATTTTTAATCCGGAAACGGGCCGTTTATTCCGCGAACATATTTTGGAGAAAGGTGGCTCGGAAGAACCCATGGAATTGTTTAAAAAATTCCGTGGTCGTGAACCTAAAGTGGATGCGTTGCTCAGACATTGTGGCCTGGCGGCCTAGATGAAAAAGCGCTTTATTGCCGGGGCAGTGTGTCCCCAATGTGGTTTGCAGGACAAAGTATTTGTTTACCAGCACGAGGGCGAAGACATTCGTCAATGCAATGCTTGTGGCTTTATGGAAGAGCGACCCAAAGAGGTTACGCTTGTGGCTGCCAATACACCCTCTGAATCGGTATCAGAGGGTGTGGTTAAGATAATGGAAAGTACGACTACTAAAAGTACGGCTACTACTAAAAGAGGCGACGTTTAAGCCTCAGGATAAAGATCATTCAGTGGAATGGAACGACCGAATTCCACCACCATACGCGCATGTTTACGGCGTAATTG
Source organism: uncultured Ketobacter sp. (assembly GCA_963922875.1). Classification (GTDB taxonomy): domain Bacteria; phylum Pseudomonadota; class Gammaproteobacteria; order Pseudomonadales; family Ketobacteraceae; genus Ketobacter. The sequence goes on from CAWUJH010000001.1 coordinate 595,752, forward strand.
ACGGGGTTCTTTGACACCACAGGAGTGGGCAATAACCCCGATCTCCCGTTCCAGGTTTTGGTGATAATTCCAAACGCGAACGCTTTTGTCCGTAGGATCAAGCCCCCGTTGCAAGCGCGGGTCGTGGGTGGTAATGCCCGTGGGACAGGTGTTTTTGTTGCACTGCAAAGCTTGAATACAGCCTAAGGAAAACATAAACCCCCGGGCGGACACGATAAAGTCAGCCCCCACGCAAATAGCTGTGGCGGCAGCGCTGGGGGTGATCAGTTTACCGGAACAAATGACTTTGATGCGATCACGCAGGCCATAATGAATTAACTTGTCCACTAATACGGGTAACGACTCCCGCAGTGGTAGACCCACATCATCAATCAGCGACATGGGGGCGGCTCCGGTGCCACCGTCGGCGCTGTCCAAGGTGAAAAAGTCCGGTGCGCTTTCCTTGCCGCGTTGATTGATGGCGGTAAATATTTCATCCAACCAATCGGGATCGCCTAACACGGCTTTGATACCGGTGGGTTTACCGGTAACGTTGCGTACGTGGTTAATCATCTCCAGCAAATCATCGGCGCAGCGAATTTCCGGATGCCGATTGGGGCTGATGGAGGCTTCTCCTTTCGGGATTCCCCGGATTGTCGCAATTTCGCCGGTTACCTTGGCCGCCGGTAATATGCCCCCTTTGCCAGGCTTGGCTCCCTGACTCAATTTTATCTCAAACATTCGCACCGTGGTGTGATCGGCAATCTCGCGCAATTTGGTGTCGTTCAAGCGGCCCATGTTATCTCGTACGCCATATTTGGCGGTGCCGATTTGAAATACCAGATCACAACCTCCCTCCAGATGCCAGGGAGACAAGCCTCCTTCACCGGTATTCATCCAGCAGTCGGCCAGTTTTGCTCCCCGTGATAAAGCGGTGACCGCAGGTCTGGAAAGGGCACCGTAACTCATGCCGGAAATGTTGATGATGTGTTTGGCTTCGAAGGGGTGGCGACATTGCGGCCCAATCACCAACGGATCGGTGGTAACGGAGTCTTCATCCAAGGTGGGGTAAGCGGTGTTAACGAATATTACGCTGCCGGGTTTGGAAGTATCTTTACTGGAGCCAAAGGCTACCGTGCTATCAATGTTTTTGGCAGCACGGTAAACCCAGGAACGCTGGGCGCGATTGAAGGGCAGCTCTTCGCGGTCCATGGCGAAAAAATACTGGCGAAAGAATTCCCCCATGTGCTCGAAAATATAACGAAAGCGCCCAATAACGGGATAGTTGCGCCGAATGGTCTGGCGAGTTTGGGTACGATCCACGAAGTACAGCACCACTACCAGTAACACCAGGGCTCCAATTGCCAAGATAAAGAAGCCAGACATCAGTTCCAGGGCTGTGAATAGAAAGGAGCTTAAATGCTCGGGTAGCAAACTATTCATTTTCGAGCTCCCTTAAACGAAAAAATAATTACAAAAAGTAAGGTAGCGCACAGCACAATACTGGGACCAGCAGGAGTGTCGGCGCGCCAGGACAGGATCAGCCCCAACAGTACAGCGGTCATGCCCAGACCACTGGCCAGACGTGCCATTTGTTCCGGGGTTGAGGCAAGCTTGCGCGCGGCAGCAGCCGGTATAATTAACATGGCGGTAATCAATAGCGCGCCCACCACTTGCATGCCGATAGCAACCGTGCTGGCCAACAGAAACATGTAGATTAAACGGATGCGCCCTACCGGGATACCTTCAGCCTGAGCCAATTCCTGGCTGATGGTAATGTTGAGCAGCGGCGTCCAGATAAAGAACAGCGTAATCAACGTACCTGCCGCTAATAGTGCGATCCAGATCAGATCCTGATACTGGGTGGCCAGCAGGTCGCCGAACAGCAAGCCCATTAAATCAATCCGCACGCCTTCCATCAAGCTCACCATCACCAGTCCTACGGCCAAACTACCGTGAGCCATGATGCCAAGCAGGGTATCATTGGCAATGTAGCGTTGGCCTTGCAACACCGTTAGGGCCAAGGCTAACAACCCGCTCACCGCGATGACACCGGCTAACGGGTGGATATTAATAAGAAGACCCAAGGCCACGCCGAGCAGGGCGGAATGAGCCAAGGTATCTCCGAAATAGGCCATCCGTCCCCACACCACAAAGCAGCCCAGCGGTCCACTGACCCAAGCCAGAATAAGCCCGGCACAAAGGGCCGGTAACAGCAGCTCAATCATGGTTGCAACCCTTATGGTCGTGGGACTGGTGCTCATCCACCACATGACCATAAATATCATGGCTGTGGTCGTGGTGATGGGTGTATACCCCGATATCCGCTACCGGTGTGTTACTGAATAAACTTAAATACTCAGGATGCTTGGAAACGGATTCAGCACTGCCAGAGCAACACACATGCTGGTTCAGGCAGATGACCTGATCTGTACGCGCCATGACAAAGTGGAGATCGTGAGACACCATCAAAATGGCAAAACCTTCTTCATCCCGGAGACTGGCCAATAAATGATAGAGAGCCTGTTGGCCTTGGATATCCACGCCCTGTGCAGGTTCATCCAGAATCAGTACATCCGGTTGACGCAATAATGCACGCGCCAGCAGTACCCGTTGGAATTCACCGCCGGACAAATTTTGAATCGCCTCCTGGCGCAGAGTTCTGGCTGCCACTTTTTCCAAGGCCAGATCAATCGCTGCCGGTTTGCCTTGATTGGCCAGTGATAAAAACCGTTCCACAGAGAGGGGAAAATTGTGATCGATGGTGAGACGTTGTGGCATATAGCCGATTTTCAGACCTGCCGTGCGCTGACAAAAGCCCTCTGTGGGTTCATAAAGTCCCAAAATAATCTTCAACAAACAGGACTTTCCCGCGCCATTGGGGCCAATGATGGTAAGGATTTCGCGGCGATGAATGTTAAGGGAAACTCGATTTAAGATTTGGCGATTGCCAAATTTGAGACCGATGTTGGTGATTTGTATAAGTGGCGAATCTGTCATTCCTGCTGGGTAGTCTCTTTAAGCTGCAAGCCATAGTATTGTCCATGATATACTAGACGGTTTGTGGTCAGCGATAGGTTTATTTTTTATGTGGGCAAAAGTTATTCTGGTTATGGCGCTTATTATCGGTGGGCAATGGGCGCACGGTCAAACTCCACTGCCGCCGTTGAATCAGCCACCACTGAATATTGTCGCTTCTATTCGCCCCATCGCCTTAATTAGCCAAGAGATTTTACGCGGTATACCGGCCACTATCACGCTATTGTTGCCGGCCAGCGCCACTCCCCACGATTATGGCCTTAAACCTAGTGATTTATTGGCGCTTAAACAGGCTGATTGGGTTATCTGGTTGGGTGCCACTGCAGAACCCTATCTAAAAACCGTGATATCGTCGGCCGATCATTCCTTGGCGTGGGAAACGTTACCGGGTATTAAGCGCCTGGAATTGCGGGAAGCCGGGCTTCAAGCGGATTCACATAATCACCACCACAAAGGTGCCCTCTACGATCCCCATCTCTGGCTCAGTGTTGATAATGCTCTGGTGCTGGCACAAGCTTTGGGAGATTCCCTGGCGACGCAATATCCCGCGTTAACACCGCAACTGAAAGCCAACATCAAGAACCTGACAGGGCAGTTGATCCAGTTGCGGCAAACCACCAAAGCTCAGTTGGATAAAGGCCACCCTGTGTCCTTTTTACTGGCCCATGATGCATTTCAATACGTCGAGCTGGATTTAGGATTGGAGGCCTTGGGCTCGGTGATGATCGATCCTGAAGTCAAGCCCGGCGCCAAACATCTATTGCAACTACAACGCTTGGTTCAACAAAAAGGGGTAGGCTGCGTGTTTACAGATCCCACGGTTTCCACTCAATTGGTAAGCAAAATAATTGGCAGCGATACAATCAACACGGCAAGTATTCACCCCTTGGCCTGGGATGCAGAGGTAAGCCAATACAGCGAGTGGCTGCAAGGCGTATACCTCAAAGTAACCGATTGCTTGTTAGTGGATTAAGCCCAATCTGTTTGTGCTGATCGGGTCTCTTTAGGCAGGTGAACGAGTAGCCTTGTTCGTGAATTTGTCATAAAGGTAGTGCACAGATGGTGGATGAAACAGTGTTGGAGTTCGAGGAGCTGATCCGGGCACCCCTATTACCGGCATTGGATCAGTGGATTGAGTTTGAGTATCGCCTGGACGATCTGTTTGAAACGCCATTGTCCGATATTCCGTTCCAGGTACATAGTACCAATGATCCAGAGATTCTAATAACCGGAAGCACCGACTTCACTGGTAAAGCACGGGTTGTCGGTTTGCTGCCAGGGATTGTGGCTATCGATTTTTTTCCCGAGAATGTGCAGCTGCATTATCGTAAGGCGTACATTATTCGGGAAGAATTGCAATCTCTTATCCAGAGTCTTAGTACCCGGACGGCTAGCGTGAGTGCTCAGGTGTATAATCGTTGGCGACTCCAAATTCCTGCGGCATCTGACGCATTAATTAGCGGTGATACAAAAACTGTTCAAGAACAGCTGAATGTTTTAGTCAGTAGCGAACCTGCATTTTTGGAAGTGAATACCCTGTTAAGCGAGGCGCTGTTCTTCATTTTTACTGACCAGGACTTATTGGAAGTTATCCAACGAATTTCGCACTGGAATGAATCCTTACCCTATGCATTACTTGCCTTTTCTATAGCAACTTTCAGTGAGTCTCCTTACGCTGCACACCTAAAGCAGCTCTTGCTGGCGGATTTTGGTGAGCTATGCCAACCGATGCAAACGCAGCTGAAAGAATTGCATGAGTCCCTAAAACCGTTAAAAGCCAAACAAAGGGTTAGCGGGCGAACTCAGCATAATGAACGTTATCATTTGTCGGGTTCCCGCCCTAGCCATTACGACAAACAGGATCTTGGCGGTACCACCACCCAAGCAGGACACAATGAACGTGGCCGCGCCTGCCCCATTATGAGTGCCACACCGATTACTGATACGGGAGTATGCTTGATCACCGGTGAGTTGTTACTCAGCATCACTGACTTTACTCTTAAGCAGAGAATTCCGGTGCTATGGCAGCGAGTTTATCGTTCAAGCTGTTGCCGAAATCGTGGTCTGGGTGTTGGCTGGACTTTTCCTTTCAATGAAACCATGCAGCTGGGTAAAGACGTTGTGGTGTTAAGCCTGGCGGATGGTCGCCAAATTTCTTTCCCAATCCCGGATTGTGGCCAAACCGTTGTTCATCAACGAGATGGCATGCTGCTCTATCGGCAGTGGTACAGCGTTTTTATTTTCAAGCAAGCCGGTCAACCCGATAAATTGTTTATGGGAAAGGATACGTTAAAACTATCCACAGTAACTGATTGTGCCGGGAATCAATGGCGCTGTGTCTACAACCCGGACACACAAGTGCTTGCACGATTAGTCTCGAGCTGGGGCACGGAATTGTATTTTGTCGCCCATCAAAAAGGCTTGATTGATTCTATTTTAATAAGCACCCCCAAAGATCCCGTGCCGCAGTTACTGGTGCGTTATTATTATTCTCCCAGCGGTGATTTGATTCGCATCGATAAACACGATGGCAGCCATGAAATTTATGGCTACAGGAATCGTTTTATGGTGCAACGCTATGCCTCTCATGAGGCGCTTATAGAGTATGACTGGGAGGAGTCAACCCACCAGGTCAGTGGCTTGCGTCAAGCGGGTAATGGCGACAGTCGTTTTTATTGGGATCAAGAAGCAAGGCGCAACCGTTGGTTGCACAACAATACCGAAACTCAGATCGCGTACAATGAATTCGGTCAGGTCACTCAGTGGATGCGAGCGGACGGCCGTTGCTTTGATTATCAATATAATGGGCTGGGCTTAATGACTCAGGTGCGCGATGGTCAAGAGTACGAAACCCGTTACAGTTACGATAAGTGGGGGCAACTGGTTAATGCCCTTGATCCAGCGGCAGGTGGCTTTACAATTTTATATAATGAAGCCCGCTATCCTTCGTTGCTCAGTGATAGCGAAGGCCAGCCCTGGATCATCGATTATAACGCGGCGGGGCTCATCGTAAAAATCACCGACCCGGAGGTGAATACCACCCATTTTTTCTATGACGAAACCGGCAGCCTGCAAGCACTGTCAGATGAGCTTGGTACTATCACAGGTAAAGATCTGCGGCAGCATCCCTTCGGTTCAGTGACGAGCTTGTTCCAACGACCCGGTAACGGAATTTTCGAATTCCCGGCGCAACTTGCGCAACCAACACAGTGCGATCCGCTGGGCCGACCATTAATACTTCAGCTTGATACCGCTGACTTGGTGCACTATCAGTATGATGGCAATGGCCGTTTAACCAGTGCTATTAGTCGGTTGGCCAGTCTGGCTTTCAGTTATAGTCCCAATGGTTGTTTGCAAGCAGAAATTCAGGGTAACTTAAGATTCGATCATGAGTACAACGCGCGTGGCCAACGCACCAAAACTACCCTCGGGCAACAATCCGTCGACTATCATTATAATCCGGCTGGTCAGTTAAATGGCATTGGTTATAATGGTTGTTTACTGGTTTCTATTGAGCATGATCCACAGCAGCAATATTATGAAATCATACCCAAGGTGAGCGCTACTAAGGTTCCCTTTACGGAAAACAATTATCCGGAGATTATTAGGCAACCGGTAAAAGATCAGGCCACCTATGATGGTCTGGGTCGCCCGATAAAAAGCTCGCAAGTGATTGGGACACCCGATTATTTCTGGGATCAAAGCCGGTTGTTTTGTGAGCGCCGCAAAGACGCACACGGAAATCATACCTATCGCCTCTATCTTAATGACCCGCAAGTTCACCAGCCCCTCGGTTATATAGAAAACAATCGGGTGTACTTTTATGAGTTCAGGGATGGCAGTACTGTATCGTCCTCTGAAACTTTTTTGAACGGTGATGTGGCTACTCTAAGAAACTATCATTTTGAGCAGTATGGCATTCATCGCTGGATGCAATGGTTCAACGGACAGCAGTGTGAGGAGTGGGTCATTCGCAGTTGCTAAATGAAGCCATAACCCGTGTAATAAGCTACTTGCCGGGAGAGCCTCTATGCCACAGTTCACAATCGCAGTTTACCAACTCTTTCAGACCGTACAAAAAACCCTGCTGCTTCTCGTTTTATCCCTCTTTCTTAGTGGTTGCTATTTGCTCGACGAAATGGCCGTAGCCAAGGGATATGCCGCCAAATATTTGTGCTCGTCGGTGTTTATCAGCCAAATGGATCCAGAGTTTGTTAAAGAATCCATTATTGCGCCGAAAGTAAAACAACTGCCCTGGGTCTGGCGGGTTGAAGTTGATTACACTCAAAAAAATGTTTATGTCGGCGATTGGCTGTTGGGAAAAAGTGCCGGCGCCTTAGCGGTCTACCGAGAGGGCAAAGGTTGTACCCTTCTAGTAGATCAATCTGAGCAAGAATTTAATGAGTTGTCTTTTATACCGGTGTCACCACTGCCCCTGAATCCAGAACAGCCATGGCCCTATGGTGCTGGAGGTATTGATCGCTCAGAATTGGATGGCATGAACTTAACACGTCTGGAACAGATCCTGGACCCATTATTCGAGCAGGAGCAAGTAAAGCCCTTAAATACCACGGCGGTTCTGGTGATACACAAAGGTCAATTGATTGCCGAGCGGTATGGTTTGACGGTAGACCAGAAAACACCGTTAGTGGGTTGGTCATTAACTAAATCTCTAACGGCAACCTTGGTGGGTTTGTTATGGGACGAGAAGAAATTATCGCTGGATAAGCCAGTAGGATTTACTGAATGGCAAGGTACGGCAAAAGAAGCGATCACTCTGCGGCAACTGTTACACATGAGCTCCGGCTTGCGAGTTGAAGAAAATTATTCCGGTTTATCAGAAGTAACGAAGATGTTGTATTTATCCCGCAGTCAAGTTGCTCATGCTTTGGCGCAGCCAGTGGTGAATCCACCGAATCAGGAGTTTAAATATTCCACCGCTGAAACCAATCGCATTGCCGCTTTAATCCAACGCCAGGTGGGTGGGTCGCAACAAGCCATGTATGATTTTTATCAGCGAGCCTTATTACACAAGCTGGGGGTGCAGAACGGTTTTATTGAGTTTGATGGTGCAGGGAATATGGTGGGTGGAGCCTATGGTTACTTGACGGCTCGTGACTGGGCTCGGCTGGGGTTACTGTATTTGCAAAATGGACAGTGGCAAGGTAAACCGCTGCTGTCAAAAGAGTGGATAGAGTTTGCTAAACAGCCAGCTCCCACTTCAAATCGTTACGGTGCCCAGTTGTGGTTAAATAGGGCGGGGGTGCGTTGGCCGTCCGTACCTGAAGACGCTTTCATGTTTGTTGGATACGAAGGCCAGCGTATTGTTATGCTGCCATCTCAAGATTTGTTGGTACTGCGATTGGGGGTGGGGAGCGACGATAAACAAACGGACACTGTGATGGAACCCATATTAAAAGCGTTGGTTGATTGGGTTACTGTTATCGAAAATCCAGTAAAATAAAATCCCTCAGGGCAACTTGCGTTGTCCCCGAGGGATCACCAACCGTGTTTGAAGCCTATTGAAAAAGTTTGCCCAAGCGCATAAAACGTGTCTCGCCCGAAGAGTCATCAACACCGTCGTTATCCGTTACTACGTAAACTTCCCCATCAGCTCCAATGGCTGTTCCTTCTACTTTATCCAACACCCAGCCGTTGGTGGCTTTTAACTCAGGAATTAAATCTTTCACCAGGGTTTTTTCAACCGTTGGGAAAGACTCACCTTCAGCGGCAGGTGTTAAATTCGCAATGGAAAATTTATACAGCTTTTTCAATTGCGCTTGCTCGCCTTGTTGGTTGTCACGTTCAATCACTACGAATTCATGCTCATTAATAGCACTCAGTTCGCTTAAACCAACCCACGCACCTTCCGGTGCCGTATCCAGCGGATAGTATAAAAAGCTCCAACTGTCTGACACTGGCGTGTAAACACCGATGCGGACTTTACCTGCTGGATCATCCTTCCACTCTCGCTGAAAGGCGACGAAGACTCTTTCCTTATCTTCACTACCTAGGACGGACACACCTTCAAACCCGTTGCTTTTTTGTTTCGCAACAACGGCGGCGGGTAATTCAATTTCTGCTTCCACCGTACCGTTACTTGCGGCGCGAATTAATAAATTAGGTCGGCTACCGCTGTTTCCCTCAGAGACCAACCAAAAACTACCATCAGCGCGCTGGGCAATGCCTTCCAAATCGTAATTCACGGTTTCGCCGTTGCTATTCTTTAAGACAATAGCTTCTTTAATAACAGCCGGGGATTTCTTGCTATCAATGCGGAATATTTTTGATTGGGCATAGTAACTATCGGGAACCGCGTACAGAGTATTGCGTTTATGGCGGTCGCCCACCATACCACTGAGCGCACCCCATGGAATGAGCTGCTTGGGATCAGAAATAATTTGCGGATAGCTGGGCTTTTTCGCGCCGTATTGATAAATGGAGACGGTGGAACGAAAGCCCTCGTCAGCATCATCTTCTTCACTGGAGATAATCAAAAGATTGCGTTGTGGTACCGGTAGCAATCCTTCTGGCCCGATGGTGGTGGGTAGAAACTGGTGGAACTCAGGCGCTTTCAGTCCTTTTAAGCTATAAACCACCACGGCATTGCCGCGTTCACTGCCCACAAAGAGGTAATCCTGTTTACCGTAGCGACTGGCGATCACGGATTCTGGCTCCACACCTTTATTTTCCGAACGGCTTTCCGGGTAGTGACCCGCTAGAATAAACAGATGTTCGTAGCTGGAACCCGATTCGTATTTGACCTTGCCGAAGGGGTCGAACACCGTAAAACCACGACTGCCACCACCGATGCCGTTGGCATCTTCATAGTCGCCTTCATTGGCGGTGACAACAAAGTAGTCGTAGATCCAGCCCAGGGCATCCGGTTCCCGGCGACGATTAAGAATAGTGTCAATCGGCTCGATCACATCGTTTTCATTAGTATCTACGTTATACAGGTTGGTGCTACCGGCGCTGAAATCATTGAGCACTTTGCCGGTGTTTAAATTCACCAGAATAATATGATTGTTTTCCTGCAAGCTGACTGCAGCAATATTCCATTTATTGATGCTGACATATTCGGGTTCGGGATCGGTAGGCGCGACACCGGCGTAGCCTGTAAGGTCAACGGTGGATAACTTCCAATGGGCCAGAGTTCCCGTCATTTTCAACACATTCAAGTGGCCGGCGGGTAATTGCGGAATTAAACCATCATCAAAGTCTTCATCCCGCTCGTTCTCAATGGCAATGGCGGCATATTTACCGTCGGGGCTGATAGCGATGGCGTCAGGTTGGCCACCGAGATCATAGTCTTTTACCCAAACCGGTTGCAGGGGATTTTGCAGATTGTAGACGGAGAGCTTACCACTGGGTGTCACAAAGTCAGTGGAAGTGTTCACGGCTACTAATAAAAAGTGACCGTTAACGGCTACGGAGGTAGGTTCGCCGTCCAGCTGCACAAAACCGGCCGCTATAGGCGCGGCGGGGTTACTGATATTAATCAGGCCAACCCGTTCTTTTGGGCTGTTGCTGTAATAAACCACCATGCCGTCCTGGCTCACTGTGCTGATTTCAGCTGATGTGGTATCTGCAGGAGTGTCACCCTGGTTGCTAGCCAAGTTTTGATACACCGGAAAGGTGGCAACACGTTCAAAGTATTGGTTGGCATTACCGGCGTGGGCGCTGGTGACAGTAGTGGCTGTAATGGCTACCGCTAAAGCGCCCAGCAATGATGGGTACTTCATTATGAGTCCTCTTGGTTCTTGTGATGTTCGCAGGATTGCTTGTGGAGCCAGTATGTTAACCAGCCAGTTATGACAATCTCATGAACACCTTATGACCAAGGGGACTCGCTTGTGACCTAGCTTATGAGAACGCTATTTAATCCACACTTGTTTGGCGTTAACAAACTCCTTGATCCCGTGGGGGCCTAATTCACGGCCCAACCCCGATCCTTTGATGCCGCCACTGGGCAGGCGAGGGTCGGTTTTCACGATACCGTTAATCGCCACCTGACCGGCATTCAGGCGAATAGCGGCGGCTTCGGCATGGGCTTTATTAGTGGTCCAAATACTGGCACCGAGACCATAGGTCGTATCATTGGCCAGGGCCAGGGCATGTTCGAAATCTGCCGCTGGTGTCACCGCCATCACGGGGCCAAAGGTTTCTTCCCGAAAGGCACACATGCCGGGCATCACGTCGGTTAACAGGGTGACCGGATAAAAAAAGCCGGGGCCTGCGGGTAAGGTTCCCCCTAACAGACACTGAGCTCCAGCAGCGATGGTTTCTGTGACCTGTCGATGCAGATTTTGGCGCAAATCATCCCGCGCCAGTGGGCCGATATCGGTTTCTGGTTGCAGCGGGTCGCCGAGTTGGAGTCGTTCCAAACGGACTTTGAGTAACTGAATAAATTCCTCGTACACCGCGTTTTCCACAATGATGCGTTTTGCCGCGATGCAGGACTGACCGGCATTAATAATTCTCGACAAGGTGGCGATGTCAGTGGCGGCTTGGAGATCCGCATCCGCCATCACGATGCAGGGGTCAGAGCCTCCCAATTCCAGTACGGCATGTTTAAGTTCGGCACCGGCAAGCCCGGCAATAAGCCGACCGGTTTTACTGGAGCCAGTAAAAGATACGCCGGCAATTCTGGGATCGCGAATAACCGCTTCTACCTGCTGGTTTTCTAAGGGCAGATTGACCATTATGTCCGCTGGCATGTCCGTTTGGTTGCAAGCCTGGGCAACGGCATCGGCTATGGCGGCGGCGCAGCCGGGTACTCCAGGATCGTGTTTCAACACGCAGGTATTACCCGCCATTAATGCCGGTGCTAAATAGCGAAAAGCCAGCCACAAGGGGGCGTTCCAGGGCAGAATGCCTAACAATGTGCCCAACGGCTCATAGCTGACATAGCTCAGGGAGGCATCGGAGGGCAGTATTTCCCGTGCCAGATAGGCTTCCCCATGGTCCGCATAGTGCTCGCAACACCAGGCGGCTTTTTCCACTTCGGGGCCACCTTCTTTCAAAGGTTTGCCCATCTCTGTGGCCATTAATTGCGCCAATTTATCTTTTTGTAGGCGCAAGGCTGCGGCAATCGCCCTTAGGCAAGTGGCCCGCTCCTGAAACGATGTATCACGCCATTGGGGAAAAGCCGCAACGGCACGCTGTATGTGGGCAGAACATTCGGCATCCGTCAGGGTTGGGTATTCACGGATAACTTGGCCGTTATTGGGGTTGATGGTTTGTAGCATGATTACCTCATGATTGGTCCGTGGCTTTGGCTTTTTTTCCGGCGCTGCGAATGTCCGGTACGGTTTCTGCTCGCTTACCACTTTTAACCGTAAAGTCTCTGTCCATGGTGAAAAAAGATTTACAGCCTTCGTTTGTGATGTAGATGGTGTCGGAGATGCCGCAGGTTTTATCGCCATCCACACCCCACATCCAGGGAATGATATGGAAGGTCATGCCTTCTTCCAGAATCGCGGATTCCCCTTGTTTAAGGCTGATAATGTAGCCTTCGTCCCAACTGGGTGGAAAGGCAATGCCGATGGAATAACCGGAGCGAGTGATCAGGCGAGCACCAATATCATTTTGAGTGATGATGTTGCGGATCAGGTTATCCACATCGGATACTGTCATGCCTGGCTGTACATAGCGATGAACGGCATCCAGGGCCAACTTCATGCGCTCCTGGGCTTTGTACATGGAATCGGAAAGATCACCTAAAATGACGGTTCTCATCATGGCCGTGTGGTAGCGTCGAAAACAGCCGCCCACTTCGATAAACACATGTTCTCCGGGCTCTACAGTGCGACCTTCCCAGGTGGCGTGACCAATCATGGTTCGTGGTCCGGAGGTAACGTAGGGCATAACGGCGGGGGGTTCGCCGCCAGCTCGAAACATGGCGGCACTAATGGCGGCCCCGATTTCATTTTCCACGGCGCCCGCCACACAGGCATCTATGCCCGCTTTCATGCCCGCTTCCGTAGCTTTTGCCGCTTTGCGCATGATGTCGATTTCCACCGCGGATTTGCGGATCCGGCCTTGTTCCACAATACCAAAACAATCCAGTAATTTACCCTGGGTCAAGGTGGTGTGAATACAATCCTGATGATAGGCGGCAAAGAAATAGCTGTTGCGCTCATAGCCGATACGCTTATCTGCTAAATTAAATTCCTTCAGCGCATCCACCAGCATTTGAATGGCATCTCCGGTATCAGGGTAGGGGCGAGTTCGCTCCACCCAGGTGCGGGCGATTACATTGGATTCTTCCAATGCCCGAGTGATCATAAAGGGCTCATCATCCAGCGGTACCACTAAGGCCTGGAAAAAGGAGTAACCCGTGGTTTGATAGTCGGTGAGATACATAATGTTCTCGGGGTCGGAAATCACCACCGCATCCAGATGACGTTGTTCAATGCGTTGCCGTAGTTCGCTTAACCGCCGTTGGTATTCTTCGAACGGAAAAGTCATATCATCGCGTTGTTTCATGAGGCCTCCAGGATACTTTGTGTGGCTTCCACCAGAATGGCCAAGCCTTGTTTCAAATCAGCTTCAGGAATGGTTAAGGGCGGAATCAATTTGACTACTCGACCGCCTTCCCCGCAGCTGGCAATGAGCAGACCCGCTTCAAAGCACGCATTCACTATGCTTTTGGCGGCGTCGCCATCGGCAACATCCAACCCCAGAATCATGCCTTTGCCGCGAACCTGAACCCCACTGAACGCGATTTCGAGGGGGGCCAGGGTTTCCAGCATGAGATCGCCAAAGTCTTTAACCTGCGCCATGAGTTTGTCGTCTTCGAAATAACTAAGCGCTTCACTGCCGGCAACAAACGACAAATTCTGGCCCCGAAAGGTGCCGGTGTGTTCGCCGGGAGACCAGTGTTTGTCGTGCTCGGGTTTGACCAGATTGATGGCCATTGGGGTGCCCATGCCACCAATGCCTTTGGCCAGACAAATAATGTCGGGATCGAGGCCCAGATCATCAAAACTAAAGAAGGAACCGGTACGGCCACAGCCCACTTGAATATCATCAACAATGAACAGTGCGCCGGTATCTTTTGCCAATTGTTGCAGGTCTTTTATCCATTGGGAGTCGGCAACTTTAACACCACCTTCTGCTTGAATGGTTTCCACTAAAAATGCTGCTGGTGGGGTAATGCCACTGGAACTGTCGTTGTACAACGCGCGCAGCTGCTCTAAACCAGCGCTGCCACAGCCTAAATTGCAGCCCTTGCAAGGGGTTTCACAGCCAAAGGGAATATGACTGACGTGAGATAGTGGAACACCAGCGGCACCGCGGAAATAACTATTGGCGGTGCAGGCCAGCGAACCTAAAGTCATACCGTGGAATCCATGACTAAAAGCCACAACCTCCTGTCGACCGGTCACGCGACGGGCTAATTTGAGCGCCGCTTCCACCGCGTTGGTGCCGGTGGGTCCCATGAACTGAACTTTGTGGGGCATATTGCGGGGTTCGAGTATGGTGCTGACAAAGCGTTCTAAAAACGTGGCTTTGGCTTTGGTGTGCATATCCAGGCTATGGGTTACCCCATTGTTTTGCAGATAGGCAATCATGGCGTTTTTCATACGCTCATTGTTGTGTCCAAAATTTAACACGCCCGCGCCCGCGAAAAAATCGATGTATTCTTTGCCGTTGGTGTCGGTTTGGCGGGCATTTTCAGCGCGGTCGAAAACCACAGGATAGACCCTGCAATATGCTCGGATGTCCGATTCTCGTTGTTCGAAAATGGTCATGGTTGTCTCCTTCTTAATGGGTTATTCGGGAAGAGGCGCACCCACCAAACGTGCGTACAAACGGGTAACTGTGGCAATAAGCCGATCATTAAAATCGTAGTAGGGGCTATGGCAGGGGTTATGGTGCCCAGCACCATCGTTGGCACCAATTAAGGCGAAGGCACCGGGAATCTGTTGCAGGTAATAACTGAAATCTTCAGAAGCCATTATAGGTAAGGCTATTTGGGTGCCGATGGTTTGTTCAGGGCCATCGGCTTGCCAAAGCTCCCGCACGCGTTGTGCTTGGGTGGCGTGGTTGATGGTGGCGTCGTAGCGTGGCTGAATCACCACGTCACATTCAACGCCATAACTTAAGGCGGTCTGGCGGCTGATATCCGTAATCAATTGGCCGACAGTGTCTCTGGTGGCTTGGTCTGGAACTCGAATACTGCCCATGAGGAGCGCTTGGCTTGGTATAACCGTGGAAGCACTCACGGCATCAAAAGAGGTTACACTCACTACCGCCGTTTGTTGGGGTGCAAGGCGGCGGCTGCAAATCTGTTGCAGCGCTAAGGTTATGGCACTGCCTGCCAACACCGGGTCGCGGCACAATTCGGGTTGGCTCGCATGGCCGCCTTCACCGTGCACAGTAATTTTGAAGGTGCCGTTGCCGCACATGACGATACCGTCAGGGCACACCAATTGCCCGAAAGGAATGGCTGGCCAATTGTGCCAACCATAAATTTCATCGATGCCCTCAAGGGCACCGTCCTTGATCATGCCTTCGGCACCATGACCCCCTTCTTCCGCCGGTTGAAACAGCAGAGTAACCGGGCCAGGGATCAGATCTTCGCAATGTTTAAGCCATTGTGCTGTGGCTAATAAGGTGGCGGTATGGCCGTCGTGTCCGCAGGCATGCATGCAGCCACTATTGAGGGAGGTCCATTGCTTTTCGGTTTGTTCGTGGATGGGTAAGGCGTCGATGTCCCCCCTTAAAGCGATATGCTTGCCTTTACCGTTGGGGTTTATCCAGGCGAGGGTGCCGGTATCCGCGCAGGCGCGCCAGGGAATATTCAGTTGATCAAGGTATTGTCGAACTCGGTCAGCTGTGCGCTTTTCTTGCCATGCCAATTCAGGGTGGGCATGCAGATCATGGCGTAGGGCCTGCGCAGTATTGACTATGGTTTTCCAATAATCAGACATGATCCTCCCACGGTTAGAAATCCCATGGAAACCAGTGTTGCATAGTCGTGGCTCGAGTTCCACCCTTTAATGGAGTTCGAATTCCTGCTATAAAGCCCTTGCCTTGAGTGGTAAATCCGCATCTATAATTTAAATTTAATGAGTAAAATTATAGGCTTATTGTGGGTATTTTCTGTATTTTGAGCAATGATTACTCAGGCAGTCTGAGAACTAGCGTGTATTAATCAAAATTATAGGCATTGGGTCTACAGGGGTTTGGCTATGCAAAAATTACCTAGCTTCTTGGTTATTGGTGATCATAAAACCGGAACTTCATCGATACAGGAATACTTAAAACAGCACCCAGAAGTTTATATGCCACGGGATATTAAAGAGCTGCGCTTCTTCGCTTATGACGAAAATAATGAATACCATGCCAGATCAAGTGCTTATACAGTTAAGCAGTTTGATGACTATTTGAGTTATTTTGCCGACGTTAAGGATGAGAAAGTAGTCGGTGAAGCATCTCCCAATTACCTTAGAAGCCCCGGAACAGCGGAAAGGATTAAAGCCAAGTTGCCAGAAGTGAAGCTTATCGTCTGTCTGCGTAATCCGGCGGATAGGCTATTTTCTCTCTACCAGATGGAATTGCGATTTTCACGAGAGACCCGAGAATTTGATGAATTCGCCTTTGGTCGGGACGCTTTAATTCCAAAAGGTAGTTTCTATTGGCAAGACTTGAAGAAATATTACGAGTTGTTTCCGAGAGAAAATATTCATGTGGTGATATTTGACGACTTAATTTCTGATCAAGTTCAAACCATGCAGCAGGTCTATGCTTTTTTGGGTATATCCACCGATTATGTGCCTGTCCAGGAAATCTACAACAAAGGTGGACTGCCGAAAAACAAACTTTGGTATAGTTTGCTGCAAAGATTACGGAAGTGGACAAAATCTCTAGGTTTAGGTGGTTCGATAAAAAAAATGGGTAAGAATATGATCAATAAATCGCTGGTTGCGCAAAAAATCCCGGAAAAAATTAAAGGTCAACTGCTTGAGGTTTTTGCTGAAGACACCTTGAGAACGCAGGAGTTAATCGAACGA
The DNA here is from genome assembly GCA_963922875.1 of uncultured Ketobacter sp. Taxonomy (GTDB): domain Bacteria; phylum Pseudomonadota; class Gammaproteobacteria; order Pseudomonadales; family Ketobacteraceae; genus Ketobacter. The sequence goes on from CAWUJH010000001.1 coordinate 612,794, forward strand.
GATCTTTCAATGTGGCTGCCCAAGCGCTAAGCTGAAGCGTAATAATTTAGAAAACGCCAATTTAGCGCGTTCATAGATTTTTTTGTTACAACCTTCTTAGGGTTTCACCAGGGACTTTACGGGCATAATGCCCGTTGATGGACAATGAGGAAATATAAATGACAGGCATCTTTCAACGCTTCCTTCATAGCGGCGCTTTTGGTGGAGTACTTTTAATTATTGCGGCGGCTTTAGCGTTGATCGTTGGTAATACGGATGCCCGAGTTTATTACGAAGCGCTGCTTAATATTCCCGTCGCTATTCGTTTTGCTGATTTTGAAATTGCGAAACCTTTGCTGTTGTGGATTAACGATGGTTTGATGGCACTGTTCTTTTTCTTAATCGGACTAGAGCTGAAACGTGAAGTGCTAGTGGGCGAGCTTTCTGATCCCTCAAGAGTTGTATTGCCCGTAGTGGCCGCGATTGGGGGTATGTCCTTCCCTGCAGTGATTTTTGCCTACATTAATTGGGGTGACCCGGTGGCGATTCGTGGCTGGGCCATTCCTACCGCTACGGATATTGCCTTCGCTTTGGGGGTCTTGGCCCTTTTGGGTACTCGGGTTCCCAACCCGCTAAAGCTGTTCTTAATGACCTTGGCCATTGTGGATGATTTAGGCGCTATTGTAATCATTGCTTTATTCTACACCAGTGATTTGTCGTTGCTGTCTTTATCGGTTGCAGCGGGAGCCATTTTTGTTCTGTTCCTGTTGAATCGGTCTGGCGTATTGGCGTTTTCACCCTATATATTAGTGGGTTTGGTTTTATGGTCAGCAGTGCTCAAGTCTGGTGTGCATGCAACCTTGGCGGGCGTCATTATTGCTTTGTTTATTCCCTTCAAGAAGATAGCCGGTGAATCGAAAACCCAGTCTGAAAAGCTGGAGCATGATCTTCATGCGCCGGTAATGTTGGTCATTCTTCCATTGTTCGCCTTCGCCAATACCGGGGTTTCCTTCGAAGGACTAACCCTCGATAGTATTTTTGATCCTATTCCTTTAGGGATTATGCTGGGCTTGTTTCTGGGGAATCAGTTTGGGGTATTTTCCTTATCCTGGCTGGCGGTGAAAATAGGCGTGGCTAAATTGCCTACGGGGGTGAAATGGCGGCAGCTTTATGGGGTGGCGATGCTCTGTGGTATTGGATTTACCATGAGTCTATTTATCAGTTCGTTGGCCTATGATCATGATACACCAGGGTATGCCATAAATGATCGCTTGGGTATTTTACTTGGCTCCACTTTGTCAGCGGTGCTGGGTTACCTGATTCTTCGTTTTACCACCAGTGAGCGTAGCGACGTTAGTTAATCCTTAGGCTGTTAGTGAGTTGAAAAAATTATTGCAGCCACCGCAGTTCCGGCGACGATGCCCAGCATTAAACCACCCAGAAATGGCAGCTTTGACTGCTTGGCTGCGCTCAAATGGTTTAGTTGTTCTTTCAGGCTGATGGATTGCTGCAGCGCTTCTTTAACGGCTTCGCTTTGTTGTTGGCTATTACCCATCAGGTCGGCACAAAGTTGGTGGGGGTTGAGAGTTTCCAGTTTGTGTCTGTTGACATGAATGGTGAGTTCAGCGGCTGATCTGCCATTTACTAGAAATCCCCCTTGTTGATTGTCCTTTACGGTAAACCCAAAATTTTCCAGGTATCGTCTCACGATGGTTTTGGCATTGGCATAATTCAGCAATGAACGGCTTACCTGAAAGGGCACAATGGAGAAATCCCCAAACCCTTTTTGAGCCCACAAAATCAATTCAGTAAGCGCCAAGCTACCAAGTCCACCACCTTGCAGTATGCTGGGAATCGCTGCGTCAGCTCCGGTGATGTCAAATATCAGCTTTCTTTCGTCTATGTCCGCTACAGCATTGAACTCAGCACTTTCCAGATGAAGCAACTTTGGACCATTACCGGATTCGTAATTTAACGGGAGCGGACTGATCGTTAAACGCAGTTGCAGCGCTTTGATGTTGGCTTTCGTTGATCTGCTGACATTTTTATTAATAAATACATAAGCTTGGTCGCTACTACGGCGATGAGGTTGTGGTTTTAAGCTGACTAAATCCCAAGTCATGGTGTCCTTCTTTGTGTTGTCGTCCTGACACTGTGGATTAATCAGTATAGGTGACAAAAAATGGGATGAAATTAGTACTCAAATTGAATACTCTGACTGTACGACCTATACAAATGAATAATAGATAAATGAGGGTGTGATGATGTCTGCAGGTATTTCTCCGATCAGTAAAGGAACCGTTGATATTCCCGTCCGTCACATGGATTTTGAATTTGACGATGATATTCCATTGTTTTGGATGGGTGGCGATCCTTTACAAACTATGATACTCACGGGACTGTCCTGCACATTCCCCGAAGGCGAGAGAATGTTTATGCGTGCGGTGAGAAACTTTCAGCCGTTACTGAAAGACCCCACCTTAAAAGCCCAGGTTAGAGCCTTTCTCGGGCAAGAGGCGCATCATGGCAAAGAACACCAATCGTTTAACGAATTTATGGCACGGAAAGGATTGTCCACGCTTTATATTGATAAATTTGTGAAATATGGAATTGCCAGAGAAGAGAAGATATTTTCCAAAGCCCGTATGTTGGGTAAGACCTGTGCCTTGGAACATTTCACCGCGATGTTTGCTGAAACCTTGCTGGAGCATCCTGAATTAATCGATGAAATGGATGAGCGTCTGAAGCCTTTGTGGTTTTGGCACGCGATTGAAGAAAGTGAACATAAATCCGTAGCCTTTGATGTGTTTAAAGACCAGGTGGACAGTTATTGGGTCCGCTCCACTGAAATGGCAATCACCACGGTGGCCTTTTCGTTATTTACCGGGGTGCATACGTGGACTTTAATGCGAGAATGTGCGACACCGCAAGAAATTCGAAAATCCATATTCAGTAATGCTAAAAAAATGTGGAAGAATCGAAATATCCTTGCCAAACTGGGTAAGAGTTACATTGACTACTACCACCCAAGTTTTCATCCTTCTCAGAAGGAGAGCGGTGCTCTTCGCAGCAAGGGGTTGCAGCGACTAAGCACCATGTTGGGGGATTCCACACTGTACGACGCAGCAATGTGAAAAATTCACAAAATGCATAGGCAGTGTTTCTGATTTCAAGGGGTTTAAAATACCTTTGGTATTATTTTGTATGGTGAAACCATTCTTTTGACCGTCTAATTGGGATGTGATTAAACATGACTGGAGAAAGACAATGCGTTTTACCTGCCCTTGTTGTGGATACAAAACTTTGACAGATAACCACTTGGCGTGCCAAGTATGTCAATGGAAAGACGACCCTTACCAATTCATGGACCCGGATTTTGCGGATGGCATGAATGTCATGAGTCTGAGGGAAGCCCAACATAACTTCAAAGCCTCGCGGAAAACCGTAGTCGGTTTTCAAAAAGATAAAAACTGGTGTGCGTTTGCAGCGCCTACGCCACTCGCTACTGCCGCTTCCATGCAAATTAAATATTTTGATGCCTGTCGTTTATAATTGGCAGGCATTCAATTTATCGACCAGACATGGATTTACGCAGCAATCCCGTAATAATCAGCGCCATACCCAACCCCAAAATAGCACTGGGCTCTGGTGTTGTTTCACTGAGGGTGGATTGATTCATTAATGGCTCGTTCATTGCCACCAATGTTTGGTTGGATATGAATCCAGTGGTTGCTTCTAAAGCAGCTATTTCCCTCAAATCCTCCTTGATATGAACGGATTGGTATCGGGCTGTTAACATGGTTGTTACTTATACTTATTTTAGGAAACTAATCCCTCATAGCAATCCACATGCCATTTAGTAACCTATTGAATTTTAAGCCTCTTATTTCCTCTTTTGTACAATAATGTAAAATATATCGACAGCATTTTCTGGTTTAGGATGACATCACGACGGTGCGCGCGGGCCATATAATTCCCCTCAATCTTATAAGAAGATGTATCCTCTTCACTTTACTATGCTGACAGGAGAAAATCATGGCGAAAAACAATACCTTAATGGCTTTGTGGCAACGCTTATCCGCGTATCCGGGAGGAAAGTTGTTGTTCTCTAAGGGAGTGCAGCGTAAAGCGCCCTATTTCAAAACAGCGAATGGAATCGTTCAGGAGTTGCGTCCGAATTTCTGCCAGGTACTCGTTAAAAAGAAAAAATCCGTAGAAAATCATATAGGTACAGTACATGTGATCGCCATTTGCAATGGTCTGGAAATGGCTATGGGGGTTTGTGCCGAGTCCTCTATACCGGCTCACTTGCGCTGGATTCCGAAGGGAATGCAGGTGGATTACACCGCGAAGGCGGGCACCGATATTACCTGTACCGCTGAAATTAATCCGGAGGATTGGAAGCCAGGAGATCTGAATGTAAAGGTCACTGGATCCGACAGTGCGGGAACGCCGGTGGTGGTGGGTGTGATCAAGTTGTGGATTAGCGAAAAGAAAGCATAGCCCCCTCTAAATATTGGCTATAGTTTAATAAACGAACAATATGTGGGCTTGTTTGTTGTCGCTATGGCCACAGCAGTATCTTTGCCACCGCTTCGCAAACTGTTTAGTTTAAAAAGCGGTGTAATTCTATGCCTTCTGGGCGCACTAGTGTGGGGCGATCAACGACCGCAGTGGTTGCGCACCATGGACGATGCCATTGCCAATCTTAGTTGGCGGTTAGCTGCACCGTCTTCGTCGTCTCCAGATCTGGCTTTAATTACCTTACCTTCCAGGGAATCAGACGCACTTAGCCGTGACTTGAGCCGCGCAGAGTCGGTAAGCTGGTTGGTAAAAGCCGCCAAAACCCATGCCTTAGCTTTGCTGTTAGACCAACCGATGCAATCGCAGCTTAGCACCAGTGACCAAATACTCGCTCGTATGGTGGTACCTAAGGATTCCGATTTAATCCAATGGCAGCAACGATTACGGCAGACGGAAATCTTGCGTCAGCGAGTGATCACAGGCGAGCTAATGGTTGGATTGCCTGAGCATCCCGTGGCTTCATTCCCAGAAACCGCGCTTGAGCTGGAATTACAGCCGGCCGCTTGGATGCAATGGCCATGGTTGCCCCAGCGGCTGGTGGAATGGATGCAGCAGCGATGGCTGGCAATCATGATGCCCAGGGCACCGCAGCGGACTATCGATCCAGTCTTGAAAGGCAAAGGCTATCTGCCCTTTAGTCCCACTATGTCGGGATTTTTTCCATTGCTTTGGCTACAGGAATCCCGCTTACATCCCGGATTGGAATTGGAATTATTTGCGCGGCAACACTATGGTGGGCGGCCGAGTCTTTTGCGCCTTAATCCGGGACCGCTACTACAACTGGGTGACAAGTTATTGCCAATAGATCGCTTCAGCTCAGTTCGCCCAGCGCCTTTGTTGGTGGATTCACTACCCATCGTGTCTTGGCAGCAAGCGTTGCAATCGCCACCTAAGCAAAAACTCTGGCTCGTAGGCAGTGATCTTGAAAAATTGCGGAGGGTTGCACAGCAATATCAAAGCCTGGTATCGGCTAATTACTACTATCGACCCTATTGGTCTGGAATTGTTAACGGCGGTGGTTTGATTCTGGCTACCTTGTATTGCCTGTTGGTACTGCCGCGCTTAAGCCGGGGGGTTGCAGCCCTAGTCACGCTATTACTGGTATTGAGCTTGCTGCTGGGCCAGCTGGCTTTTCAGATGCTGTATAGTCAAGAGCTGCCGTTGGTGTTGGTCAGTCAATGGTTGTTTATGGGTTATTTAGTTGGGCAATTAGGGTCTCTGGGGTGGCGTCTGCGCCACTATCCGACCCTGGATTCTAAGCGGCAACTTAATGAGTTGCGAATGAGCGTTGCTCGTGACCACATTGATCGCAGCCACTTTCGCGAGGCTTTTGAGCTGATTAAGCTCTGTGATGTCACTGAGCCGGTTTTGCATTTGGGCTACGAAATAGCGGTGGCTCAAGAACGCCAGCGTCAATATCAACAAGCGGCTGCCACCTATCATTGGATTGCTGAGCACAACGATCATTTCAAAGATGCGTCGACGCGCGCTCAATCATTGCAGCAATGGGCAGACAGTGTGGCGCGTAACGCGGATTTTTCTGCCACTCAAACCATGGCAATGCCCAGTCGTCCGGTGGCCGGGCGATTTTTAGGGCGTTATGAAATTCAACATGAATTGGGCCGTGGTGCCATGGGTATTGTTTACTTGGGGGTGGATTCAAAAATAGCTCGTGATGTTGCCATTAAAACCCTCAGTTTTAAAGACTTTGAGGGGCATGCTTTGCAAGCGGTCAAGCAGCGCTTTTTCCGTGAAGCAGAGGCGGCGGGCAAGCTTAATCATCCTAATATTATTACTATATACGACGTAGGCGAAGAGTCGGATCTGGCGTATATCGCCATGGATTATGTAGCGGGTTGCTCCCTGGATCATTGTGTTTCGAGCCATAACCTGTTGGCGTTGGAAGAAGTGTATTTCATTGTCGTTGCAGTGGCAGAAGCATTAGATTACGCCCATCAGCAACACATAGTTCACCGTGACATAAAGCCAGGCAATATTATCTACGACGCTGATACTCAACAAGTGAAGGTGGCGGATTTTGGTATCGCTCGTATTGTCGACGAATCGAAAACCAAAACCGGGGAGTTCCTTGGCAGTCCGGTGTATATGGCGCCAGAACACTTGAAAGGACATCGCGTCACTGGTGCCTGTGACATTTACAGCCTGGGCGTAACCTTCTACCAATTATTAACGGGAGTGCTGCCTTTTCGGGGCGATAATCTCGCAAATCTGGCCTATCAAATACTCAATAAAAAATCCGTCAGTGTGCGGGAAATCCGACCCGAACTACCCCCGGCGGTGGTGCGAATAGTAAACAAGGCTATGCATAAGGACCCCCTGAAACGATACCCTGATGCTGCTGCCTTTGCGGATGCTGTGCGGCAACAATTGTTAAAGTCTGCCAGGAAGAAAGCCAGTTGAAATTGGATGTGTATGGTGTGACCCATATCGGTCACGTGCGCTTGTGTAATGAGGATTTTATCCAGTGGAAAACCTTGGAATCTGGCGGCTGCCTGGCTGTACTGGCGGATGGTATGGGCGGCTATGAAGGTGGCGCGATTGCCAGTCAGCTAGCGGTGGAAAACTTTATAGAATATTTGCAGTATGAATTTGAAAACGATGCCCCGCAATCCATAACGGACATTCCCGAGTATTTGTTTGGCGCCGGTGTTCAAGCCAATCAATCGGTGCGTCAATATCGGTTTGATAATCCTGATCTCAGTAATATGGGTACCACATTAGTGGCAATCTATTTTCACCAGAATTGCTACTGGATTCTGCATGCTGGAGATTCGCGTTGTTATCGTGCTAATGGTCATCAGCTAGTGGCCCTCACCAGAGATCATAGCTTGGTGCAGGAAATGCTGAAAAGCGGCTCCATCAGCAAACGGGACGCGCCATTTGTACCGTTTCGGCACGTGCTGACTAAGGCTATTGGGCCCAGTGACGACTTGGAATATTCATTAGGACAATATCCGGTGGTGGCCGCAGATTCATGGCTGCTGTGTTCTGACGGGCTTTATAATTCGGTCACTCAGCGCCAAATAATAACGGTAATGAACAGTGGAGCATCAGCCCAACAAGCGGCCGAGGCTCTATTGGAATTGGCGTTAATTGGTCCGGCTCAAGACAATATTTCGGTGATTGTCATCAAACAAATTACTAAATAGTGGAGGAAGGCATTATGGCATTTTTAGCACAGTTAGTTGATGATGTAGTAGTTACGCGATTTGAGTTAGAAAAAGCCGAGATCACCATCGGTCGTCATCCTGACAATGATATTATTATCGATGATATTTCTGTCAGCAGCCATCACGCCATTATTGAATTAAAGCAGAGTAAGTATTTGGCGGGTCATGTGGAGTATTATATCTCTGACTGTGGCAGCAAAAATGGCACCTTAGTGAATGAGCGAGCTATTAATGTTAGTCAGGCGATTGTCGATGGTGACGTTATTCGAGTGGCTTGGAATCAATTTAAATTTATTGACGACGCTGTAGGCGAACTAGCGAAAACTGCGCACCAGTTGCAGTAAAGAGTGCCAAGGCGAGGTCGGATCAAGGGGTAAATATGGCTGTTATTTGGGTGGATGCAGATGCCTGCCCTGGGGTAATCAAAGAGGTGCTGTTTCGAGCCGCAGAAAAAAAACAACGGCCGGTGACTTTTGTCGCTAATCAGCCTATTCGGGTGCCCTCTTCCCCCTATATTCGTTTTCTGCAGGTAGAAAAGGGTTTTGATGTGGCGGACAACGAAATTGCCCGGCGCGTAGAGGTGGGCGATTTGGTTATTACCAGTGATATCCCTTTAGCGGCGGACGTGATTGCCAAGGGAGCCACCGCACTTAGTTCACGAGGGGAGCTTTATACGGAAGCAAACATCAAGGGGCGATTAACGATGCGTGACTTTTTAGATACGCTGCGCTCCAGCGGTGTTGATACCGGTGGACCACCACCCTTGAGCCAAAGTGATCGACAACAATTTGCCAATCACCTGGATCGCTGGATACAACAACAAACAAGCTAAGTTAGGAGGCCTGTTTGTGGCTTTCGGCAGTATGAGTTTGACTCTGTGTTTGGGTTGTATTCATCTGGCCACTAATAAAATACTGATCCATTAATGCATTGTGGATGTTATTCAGTTCAATTTGAATTTCGTCAATAAAGGAATGCAGCATATTCTGATCATAGGCGTTGAGTTCGGCACCCTTCACCATTCGAGCTAATTGATGGACCTTACGAATAACATTGTCATATTCGGGCAATTCCAAGATGCAGCGCTCCAGTTGCTGAACGCAAAAAAGGATAGCCCTAGGAAACCGCTGTGACTGGAACAAAAACTTCACCACATCATTGCGATGAATGCGGGCTTGCATGGCCTGCCGATACATTTGATAGGCGGTGAGGGATTTCAAAACACTCATCCACTGAATATTCTCAAAGGGTTTCAGGCCAGAATTTTCATCGGTTAGCAGATTCGCGGTGCGCACGTCGATAATTCGCGAAGTCATATCTGCTCGTTCCATATTCCGACCCAAACGAATAAAAACATAGGTGGTATCGCGATTGGTGGTGCCAGATAACAAGCCGACGATGGTTTGATTGCGCAGAATTATTTCGTTGAGGTAGCTAAAGCGACCGCGTTTCGACATGGCTACATTGATATTGTCTTTGGCGTAGCGATTCAGGGAGTTAATTTGTTCCCAGGCTTCTCGGGGAATGACATCGCGTACGGTGCGGGCATTATCCCGCGCCCATTTTAGTGAGTTGGCAATGGAAACCGGACTCTCTGGGTCACCAATCAGATATTTCATTACCGTACGTTCATCAAAGTCGTGATTGGATTCCACGTAATTTTCGCGAGTGCCGGTGATATCAATCAACGGTTCCCAACCCAGTACAGTCTTTTTGGGAATATCCAAAATCAAATTGGCATTGACGTTAATCAGTCGCGCCATGTTTTCTGCGCGTTCCAGATAACGAGCCATCCAGTATAAAGTTTCAGCGACACGTGCCAGCATTTATTTATCCTCCTCAACGATCCAGGTGTCTTTACTTCCTCCGCCCTGGGAGGAATTCACCACCAATGATCCTTTACGCAATGCAACGCGTGTTAGCCCGCCCATAGTCACTGAGATGCGGTCACCGCTGAGAATAAAGGGTCGCAAATCCACATGTCTGGGCTCCACGTGACTGTCCACAAAAGTGGGTACCGTGGAGAGTGCCAGTGTTGGTTGGGCAATGTAGTTGCGGGGATCTTTTTTGATTAGTTGAACAAATTTGTCTCGCTCTTTTTTAGTTGAACGAGGTCCGATTAACATTCCATAACCGCCCGATTCGTTGGCGGGTTTTACCACCAGGTCTGCAATATTCTTGATGGCGTATTCCTGCTCATCAGGGTACATGCAGCGATAGGTTGGTACGTTGGGTAGTAGTACATCTTCGCCTAAATAATATTTTATGATTTCCGGTACAAAGGCATACACCACTTTATCATCGGCGACACCAGCACCCGGTGCATTGGCCAGAGCCACATTACCTTTTTTCCAGGCCCGCATCAGACCGGGAACACCCAACATTGATTTGGGGTCAAAAGCCTCTGGATCGATGAACAAGTCATCAATGCGGCGATAAATAACGTCCACCCGTTGTAAGCCTCGAACAGTGCGCATATAAACGCAGTCATCATCCTGTACCACCAGGTCGCGGCCTTCAACCAGCTCACAACCCATTTGTTGTGCCAGGTAAGAGTGCTCGAAGTAAGCGGAGTTATAAATCCCAGGCGTTAATACTACCACTTCAGGATAGTCTGCCGGACGAGGGGATAGGGATGCCAGCATGTCAAACAGCTGAGAACAGTAATCGTCTACTGGCTGAATGTTATAGCTTTCGAAAAGCTCAGGAAAAACCCGTTTCATTACGGAGCGGTTTTCCAGCATATAAGAAACGCCGGAAGGTACTCGCAAGTTATCCTCTAACACATAAACGGTGCCGTCACCATCGCGAACCAAATCAGAACCACAGATGTGAGCCCAGATATTCATCGGTGGTGAAACGTGCATGCACTCTTTACGGAAGTTGACGGAATTTGCCAGTAACTCTTTGGGAAAGATTTTATCTTTTACAATCTTTTGGTCGTGATAAATATCATCAATAAAAAGATTGAGTGCCTGGACTCTTTGTTTGAGTCCTTTTTCGATAACATCCCATTCTGATTTTGGAATCATTCTTGGCAAAATATCAAAAGGCCAAGAACGATCAATGGAGCCTTCTTCTTCCGTATAGACGGTAAAAGTTATACCCATTTCTTTAATGGAAAGTTCTGCAACCGCTTGTCGCGTTTCCAATTCTTCGTCGCTGTGGGTAGCTAGATATTTAGCGAGTTTTTTGGCGAACGGCCTGGGTTTGTTGGTAGCCTGAATGAGTTCGTCGTAAAAATCTCCAGGATCATATTCGTTCCAGCTTACAGACATAAAGTTTACCAAGACCTTTGGTTTGATGCCCGTTCTTTTGGCAACAGGCTGTTATTCTTCGACGCGGTGGACGTCAACAAACACAGAGAGTTCATGTTCGTCACCACCATAAATTACCCCTTTCAATGGACTCACATCTGCAAAATCCCTGCCAAGGGCCAGGGTGACATGTTGATCAGAGGGCACGACATTATTTGTGGGATCGAAGTGCATCCAACCATCGTCAAGCATGTGTACTGCGAACCAAGCGTGGGAGGCATCCGCGCCTTCCAGTTTTGCGACTCCCGGAGGAGGTATTGTTTCAAGATAACCGCTCACGTATGCGGCCGGTAACCCCATGGCTCGAACACAGGCAATACCCAAGTGAGCAAAATCCTGACAAACGCCACGGCGATGATCAAAGACGGTATCCAACGGAGTACTGATGGTAGAAAAGCCAGGGTCATATTTGAAGTCTGTGTAAATCCGTTCCATCAGATCACGGATGGCTTCCATGATCGGTCGTTCTGCGGCAAAGGACTGCAAAGCGTACTCTTTAATGGGATCGAGCAGGGGGATTAGTGGCGAAGGCAATACGTATTCTTTAAGCAGCAAATGTTTGGGATCAGCACCGTTGTGGAGTCTGTCCCGTATGGTTTCCCAGGGTTCATCGCCTGAGAATAAGGACTGTTGTGAATGATCCAATACCTGAACTTCACTGTGAACCGTCACCGACATTTCCCGGTGCGGTTGTAATATATCGAAGCTTGTCACCTGGTTGCCAAAGTAATCAAAGCGTTTTTGCATGGAATCGGGTGCGGGGTGGATCACGAAGCGGTTTCGTGCACAAGTTTGGTGCGGACTGTTGATGGGGGACATCCTTGCCTCGTTAAAACACATGCTTACCATGTTACTGTAGAGGTAATGCGTGGTGTGTTTGATCCGGTATTTCATAGTGTATTGTTCGCCCTCAAAGGGTTAGGGATCTGATACTTGCGGCAGTGTGCGACGATTAACGGCTTTTGGCAAGTCGTTAAGCGGGCAGCTCTAATTGAGTCGGTGCTAGCTGACGTGCACTTTGGGTGTGAGCAAAGTATTTTTGGTGCAGCAGTTCCGAAACCTTGTCCAGCCGTCGTTCTACATTGTCCAATAGTTTTGCTAAGGATTTGCGGATTTTATCTTCATCGTTGTAGTTGGCCAGCTTTTCTACTTCCGCCATTTTAATATCGGTACTGATCAAAAGTATCATCCGTTGCTCGCGATTGAGCCGGTGTTCCGCGCCGCTTTTTTGATTTTTGGGTAGTTCACTCATGAACAGGTTGATTTGTTCCACCTGAAACGCCAACGAGCGTGGGTGCTTGTCATCCAATAGCATGAGATCCAGCACTGTAAACATGTGTTGAATGGAGCGAAAGCGACGCCGGTGGGTGATTAAGCTTTCGTGATTCAGCAGGGTAGCTTCGAGCAATAAATGCTCCGGAACTTCGCCGCAATACTCAACAAAGCAGGTACGGATAAAGGTGATCAATTGTAGTGCTCGTTCTACCCGGCGACCGATATTCAATAAGTACCAGCCCTGGCCGTGGGGCATGCTTTCCTGGGTTTGACCGGTAAACGACATCAGGGCAATCAGCAACTTATCCAATTCGCTCTGGAGCGCAGGCAGGTTGGTGCGGGAACTTAAAAACTGAAAATTCTCGTCGATGTCATCCACCACTCGCCAGGTATCTGCAGACCAAAGATCCCGCACGTTGTAGGCGCTTTGCAGCAAGCTATTTAAGGTTCCCCATAAGCTGCTTTGCTGTTTTGGATTAAGTACCATGTCGCGAATATGAGCGCGAGGGTTGGTCAGTTTTTCTTCGGCACCTTCCCCCACAAAGCCAGGGTAACTAAAGGTGAAATGGGTCAACACTTGCAGCAGATGCTGCAGCGCCAGCTGATCTGATTCATCTCGATAGTCATCAAAGTCCGCCAGTTTACCCAACACGGTACGAATAAGGCGTACCAGGCCTTCGGCGCGCTCGGAATAACGACCAACCCAGAACAGGTTTTCTCCTGAACGAGAGGGCAGCAAGCCCTCACTGGCATTTAAGCTTTCCAATTGGCGGATTGTTGGCCAAAGTGAGGTTTGATGGACTGGTTTATCCGCCATTATCCATGTGTCTTTGGATAAGCCCCCGGTTTGGTTCGAGATAAACAGGTTATCTTCATCCTGGGCGGCACGGGACAAGCCGCCGGGCATGACATCATAATCATCACTATGAGCCGTGAGGAAGGCCCGTAATAGTACTCGGCGGGGGACAATGGTTTGGTCCCTCAAGCTGGGGGCGGTGGAACAGCTCAGCATTTGTTGTCCCACATACAGGTGGGGTGAGCGGAGAATTTTTTTCTTAATGGCTTCCAGTTGTTTGTCATTCAAACGAGAACAAAAGACCGAAGGCCAGCGGCGATCAATGGGCTTTATCACCAGGTTTTTAATATTGGCCAGCACATAGTCCCGTTCTTTTTTCTGGCCACACCACCAGGTAGCGGCGGATGGCAGCAAAATTTCCTCGCCCAGCCAGCGTCTGGAGATATTGGGCAAAAACGGCATGATGGCCGGGCTTTCAAGAAAGCTTGAACCCAAGGGGTTGGCGATGATCACGTTACCCATACGGGCGGCTTGCAATAATCCAGGGACGCCCAAATGAGAGTCTTCTCTCAGTTCCAGGGGATCACAAAAGGTGTCATCTACGCGACGAACGATGATATCCACCTGCTTCAGGCCATCAAGGGATTTGAGCCAGACTTTGCCGTGGCGAACCGTAAGGTCCTGGCCTTGGACCAGGCTGTAGCCCAGGTAAGAGGCTAGATACGCGTGTTCAAAGTAGGTTTCGTTATGGGGGCCCGGTGTCATAATGACGACCCGCGGATCATCGGTTCTATTGGGTAGCAGGCTGGCCAATGTGGTTCTTAAATTGCGAAAGAAGATGGACAGTCGATGCACCTGAGTACGACGAAATTCTTCCGCCATAACTCGGGTCATGGCCATGCGGGTTTCCAGTGTATAGCCAGTGCCTGAGGGGGCTTGGGAGCGATCACCGATGACCCACATTCGGCCATCTGGGCCGCGCGCCAGGTCGGCGGCATAGAGCAGTAGCTGTGGCATGTCCTTGGACTGCACCTGATCACAGGAGCGTAAAAAGCCTTGGTGGGCGTATACTAGCTCGGCCGGTATTAATCCTTCCTTAATTAAACGCCGTTCACCATAAATGTCCCGCAATACCAAATCCAGCAAACGGGCCCGCTGCTTCAAGCCGGCGCTGATCGCCGCCCAGTCTGTGGAGTTGATGACCAGTGGAATGGGGTCTAATTGCCAAGTACGCTGTTGGCCTTTCGGATCGCTGTAGACATGGTAAGTTACCCCGTTTTCGCGCAGCAGACGACGAGCTTCCACCCGTCGTCTTTCCAGCTCTGGCCCACCTAATTTGACGATATCCTGCATTAAGCGGCGCCAGTGAGGACTCACTTTGTTGACGTCTTTTTGCCACATCTCATCGTAGCCGGTGGTGCTGCTTGGATACTCTGCAAGCGCTTGTTCCAAGTTCACCACGGGCTCGATTTTGTTTTTGTCTTTTAGTCCAGTGCTCATGGCAACCGCTTAACCGTCAATTCCGGGGGTGCCATTATATACAAAAATCAGCGGCACAGGATGTCTCTCATGTAATAGTATGCAAAGGACGCCGTAAATCCAGCGTGTAGGGATATTCCTTATTGGGTTCGGCGGCTGGCGGCGTCATGGGGCCGGGCGGGTTGCCAGTGGGGTAGAAGCGACCTTCACTGTTGACGCGCGGGGCTATAGATTCCGGTGTTTGCAGCGGTCCTTGGGTATGACCATGACCCCAGAAGCGGCTGATGCGGCGACCCTCAGCTTCAAAGGCATTAATGGGGAAATTATCGTAATTGCGACCGCCAGCGTGGTGCACGTGGTAGGTGCAGCCGCCGATTGAACGTCCGTTGAAGGTATCAATTAGATCAAATACCAAGGGTGAATGGATGCCTATGGTAGGATGTAATGCGGAAGGCGGCTGCCAGGCACGATACCGCACTCCCGCAACGTATTCACCGTGGGTTCCGGTATTGCGCAAAGGCACCTGACGACCATTGCAGGACAGTACATAACGCCCTTCCGGCAGTCCATTAACTTTTACCTGCATGCGCTCTACCGAGGAATCAACAAAACGCGAGGTGCCCGTGCTCGACATTTCTTCACCCATGACGTGCCATGGCTCGATTGCTGTTTGTAAGTTAATTTCAATATCCCGGATCATGACCCGGCCATAATGGGGGAAGCGGAATTCCAGGAAGGGTTCAAACCACTCAAGTTGGAATGGGTAACCTTGCAACTGCATAAAGTCGCACACTTCGCGCAGGTCTTCCCAAACATAGTGGGGTAGCATAAATCGGTCGTGTAATTCAGTGCCCCAGCGTACCAGGCGATGTTCGTAGGGCTTATTCCAGAACATGGCCACTAAGGTTCTTAACAGTAGCATTTGCACCAAACTCATTTGGGCATGAGGTGGCATTTCAAAGGCTCTAAACTCCAGAATACCCAAGCGGCCAGTGGCGGAGTCCGGTGAATAAAGCTTGTCGATACAGAATTCGGAGCGGTGGGTATTGCCGGATATGTCCACTAACAAATTCCGCAACAGTCGATCCACCAGCCAAGGCATATCGATGTCGCCTTTTGGCATTTGCGAGAAGGCAATTTCCAATTCGTACAAGCTTTCATGGCGTCCTTCGTCTACCCTGGGTGCCTGGCTCGTAGGACCGATAAACATGCCCGAGAACAAGTAAGATAAACCTGGATGATGTTGCCAGAAAGTAATCAGGCTACGCAGTACGTCGGGGCGTCGTAACAGTGGCGAATCCGCTGGCACGGCGCCGCCAAGAGTAACGTGGTTACCACCGCCGGTGCCAGTGTGACGTCCATCCAGCATGAACTTCTCGGTGCCCAAGCGACTGCGGCGGGCGATCTCATAAAGATCCAGCGTGTTTTGTTGGAGCTCCTTCCAGGTTTTCACCGGTTGAACGTTCACTTCAATCACGCCAGGGTCTGGTGTCACCATGAATTTTTCAATGCGATTATCTCGTGGTGGTGTATAGCCTTCGAGCACAACCGGAATGTTCAGCTTGTTGGCGGTTTTCTCGATGGCGGCTATCAACTCAATAAAGTGGTCACCATGGGTTAACGGTGGCAAGAAAATATACATGCAGCCATCCCGTGGCTCGATACACATGGCGGTTTGAATAAAGGATTCATTTTCATTCAGCTCGCTGTCTTCTAAATATTGCAATGGCGCTAAATTAGGCGGGTAGTACGGCAGCGCCGGTGCTTCTTCAAACAGGCTGATGGGTTGATGCTGTTCCCGTTTTTCCAAGGGTAACCAATGAATGGTTTCCAGCGGCAAGCGCATACCTATAGGAGAGTCGCCAGGCACTAAATGTAAGTGGCCGCGACGGAAAGTCCAGTGACAACTGTGCCAGCTGCTGTCACCCCAGTCCCAGCTGATAGGCAATACATAGCCCACGGGTTGATCCAGACCCCGTTGTAATTGTTGCAGCAACCTTTTGCGTTCAGCGTCTATTTTTAAGTCATGCTTTATGGGATCAAATTCGGCGGGTAAATTACCCTCTTGCCACATGTAATAAATGGGATCTTCGTACGCGGGTTGCAGAAAATCTTTGGGGACTTTGAGCACCATGCTCAGAATCTCTGCAAACTGTTTTGCTTCATCGGGGCCAAAACCATAATCGCGATTAGGGTCAGCCATTAAGTTGGGGTAGTGCCACAGGCTATGGTTGTCCTTACGCCAGTAACAGGCGTATTGCCAGCGTGGTAGCGGTTCGCCGGGATACCACTTGCCCTGACCGTAATGTTTAATGGCACCGGGGGCATAATGTTGTTGCATGGCAAGAAACAGGCTGTGGGCCAGTTTACGTTTTTGCGGGCTGTCAGCGGTTGAATTCCATTCCGGCGATTCCATGTCATCGATGGAAACAAAGGTGGGTTCACCCCCCATGGTTAAACGCACATCGTTGGCCACTAAATCTTCATCCACTCGAGCACCCAGCGCTTGAATATTGAGCCACTGATCTTCGGTATAGGGTTTGGTGACCCGAGGATCTTCATGAATACGATCCACGCGGTTTTCAAATTCGAACTCTACTTTTTCAACTTTGGCAGTGGCACCAGTAACCGGTGCGGCGCTTACAGGGTCGGGTGTGCCTGCGAGAGGAATATGACCTTCACCAGCGAATAAACCGGAGGTGGGATCTAAACCAATCCAGCCCGCGCCCGGCACATAGACTTCGGTCCAGGCGTGTAAATCGGTGAAGTCTTCTTCAGGGCCAGAGGGGCCATCCAGTGATTTCTGATCAGACTTCAGTTGCACTAAATAACCAGAAACAAAACGGGCCGCCAAGCCCAAATGGCGCAACGCTTGAACTAATAAGTAAGCAGAGTCGCGGCAGGAGCCAACTTTGCTATCCAGGGTTTCTTCGCAGGTTTGTACGCCTGGCTCCATCCGAATGGAATAGTTAATGTCGGTAAATAGCTTTTGATTGATCTCAACTAAAAAGTCCACAATATTTCTTTTAGTGAGATCAACGCCTTCCAGCCACTTCATGAGCAAGGGGCCTTTTTCTTTGATCTCCAGGTAAGGAATGAGCTCTTTGGCTAACTGCTCTTCATATTCAAAAGGGTAATTATCGGCATATTCTTCCACAAAAAAGTCAAACGGGTTTATGACTTTTAAGTTGGCAATCACTTCCACATCCACCACAAGTTCCTTGGCTGGTTCGGGAAACACAACCCGCGCCATAAAGTTGCCAAAAGGGTCTTGTTGCCAGTTTAGAAAATGGCTTTCCGGTTGTATTTTAAGGGAATAGGATTCGATGGGGGTACGGCTGTGTACCGCGGGTCGTAAGCGGAAGATGTGTGGAAATATTTTGATCGCGTGGTCGTAAGAATATTTAGTGTGGTGACGTATAGCTACTCTTATGGACATGGTAATCCCTTAAATACAAATGGTAATACGCATCTCGACAGGTTAGGACGCGGAATTCTTAATACTATTCCTTAATATTAATACCACGATACCGCCAACGGATGACAGTTAATTGATGAGTTAAGTCATCACGCGCAATAATTATGCCATGGCAATTTAAGGCCGGTTTTTTGGGGGGAAGGTTGGAACCCATGCGCCATTTTGAGCCGAATAATGCGTTGCTTGCTCAGCAATGGCGCTGGGGAAAGTCTTTACTTAAAGGCAAGGTCCGTTTAGCTCAAATCCGGCCCCTATTTGTGGGGTGCGACCGGAGCCAATATGCTCTAGAAAGCAGCCATACTGATGCTTGGGCTCAAATAAATCGAACATCACATGGTGGCCATTGTCACGTATCGTATTGACGTAACGGGTTACCACCGCAGTACGCCGGCCCTGACCGGGTACTTCCACATTATTAGTGACAGGATAGGAATATTGCTGAGTACCCACCATGTCGGTCATATAGGGAAGCAGTGTGGTATCTTCGGTATCGCCCACATCATCGCCTGCCAAGTCGACACCCAGTGCCATTAAGAACGTGCGTTGCGTGACTTCGTCTGCACCGCCATCATTCAAGCCGGAAGCAATATAGATATGAGGTGCGGTTTTGGTGGGTTCTTTCAGGATGCCGCCCACCATAGCTACGGGTTCAACGCTGCCCAATAACCACTCCATCAACATCAAAAAAGGGTGCGCTTCATCAAGCTTTTCCCCTGGATAGAGGTTTATAGCACCTAACGCCAAGGGCAGGTTTTTCTTTGTGTCACCCGCCAGATTACGAATCCAGGTGCCGGATACGCCACCTAAAATTGCACCTTTAAAAGGCTCAGTATCTGCTGCCAATTGCAGGCTGCCAGTCCAATTTCCCAAGGATTGACCCATTAGAACCTGCATATTTGAATCAAACTTAAAGCCGTCAGCTGTGCCGGGATCAGCATCCGGGCAATATGATGCATCCAGGGTAAATTGTGATAAAAACTTGCGGAAGAATACTCGCTCCCAAATCATCTGGAAGTAGTTATTGCGCATGATAACACCCTGCAATATGTCATAGGGAAATCCGCCATAACCCTCAACTAAACTCAGATGATCCTGACCGAGATGGCCGCCAATGCCTGCACTGGACCAGCCGCGGGCCGCCGCAATACGAGATGGGCCATTGCCGCCGTCATCCAGTTCATGAGGAGCCTTGCCGCCACGCTGGAATACTTGTTCCGAGGTGCCGCCAGCGCCGTGGTGATAAAACAGATTGGCATAGCCGCTGCTGGGCATGGTGACGCCCTTGGGAATAGTGACGACGAAATCTGCATTGCGCGTTTTGCGGACCTCAGGAAAGCCGTTCTCATCCCACAGCATGTAACCGCCATAGACATAATAAGGAGCGGTACCGTTTTGAAACATGGGGATTTCGATTTGTCCTTGAATGACACAGTAATCAGGGAAATCCTTTAACACGGTTAAGTTTTTTGGTGCCTTCTGCGGTAATGACCTTACCCGCTCAACGCCTTTCACCAATGGCGTTGCAGGGTTGCCTGTGGTCCAAACAGTGGCGCCGATAATGCTGTCAGGCGCAATGGATTGCTGAGCCAAAAAGTCTCGTAATGGCGCGAAAACGTCAAAGGCTTTTTGTGGAATGTCACCGGCGAAGCTGCTCGCACCCAGTACGGCCGCCAATTGGGGGTTTTGAACCAGCTCGTACCCGCTGGCGACCGGCGCCCTATCCGTTACTAAGGCGGCATAGGTGGTATTGCTGCGCAGGGGAATGCCCAGGGTGGGTGCCAGCTGTAACAGATTATCGGGGCGGTAGGAATCAATACCGTCAGTCATGGTTACCTTTAGAGGAAAACGGCGCCCGTACTCCGGTGAATTTGGATCTATATCCACTACCTGAATACTGGATTCAGCGTTGGCATAGGCTGTTTCCTTCGTAGGCAACCGCTGTATTGCTAAATGCTCAGTGAACGGCAGATAGATGGTGGAAATCGTGTGATAGCCACCGATTGAAGGTGCCACAGAATTTTCTACAAGGGTTTTATAGCTAATGGTGAGAGCATGGAATTCACGGGGGAAGTCAGATATTTTTACTGAGCCATCGTCCCTTAAGCGTAAATTGGTAGGGAAACCATTGTGGTAAAAGCGGCCGTCATTGGTTGATTTTAGCGTTGGGCTAAAATATTGATTTTCCGTCCCTGTGTAGTCAACCTTCATTGAAACAGACGTGGTAGAGGTACCGCCACAGCCAAACAGCAAAGCTGTTAGCGCAGCATATACCAACGGGTGCTTGCCCATGATGTAGATTCCCCTTTTTATCGGCTAATTATTGTCATTTTGTTTATTTTTGGTGTGTGTTTTAGCTGGCTTGCTGGAAAATTCCTTATGTCCTAAAAAGCACAGGCTTTACTTTCTAATCTGCCAATAATAATTCTTTATGGGGTGTAGCTGGGTTGAGTTTTTGTTACGACATGCAACCACTGCGTAGCGGTCTGGATTCAGCCAATATATTAACGTTTTTCAATCGTTTAGTTTTTTATAAGGAACCCTGGTGGTGGTGACTGCTGTGGTTTAAACGTCACTACAGATGCCTAAGCCTCTAAGTTGCGGCCACGGCCTTTTCTACTAATCTTAGGTAACGACTAACAAACTTAAGAAGGACCTTTATATGTTACGTGATGCGTTGGTGTTGGTTTTGGCGGGGCTGGTTTCCTGGGGGGTTCAGGCGGAGCTGACTCAAGCGGAATTAAAAGATCTATTGGCGCCTCGGATTGAGGGGCTCGCGTTCCTCAAAAAGAATGCCATGTTACTGGAGTCTGTACGGGGGCAGAATGCCAAGAACATGACGTTGGCGGAAATTAAGGAGATTGATGCGCAATGGCAGGCCGGTACCTCGCCACTGATTAAAGAGTTGCAAGAGAATAAGCCGGGTTCCTTCCTCAAGAAAATAATTCAACAGCAGTCTGATGTGTATAACGAAGCCTTTTTAACCGATGCACAAGGTGCCAACGTGGCCGCTTATCCTGCTACCAGTGATTATTGGCAGGGTGACGAAACAAAGTTTACTGCTGCCTATGCAGATGGCAAAGGCGAGATATATATTGGCAAAATGGAATATGATCAAAGCACCGCAACCAATGCCGTTCAAATATCCATGCCCATGATGTACAACAATGAAGCTATCGGCGTGTTGGTAATCGGCGTTAAAATTTCAGTATTGGAAGCTGAAAAGCTATCGGGCCAATAAGCTTGAGACGGATTGTGTTACGTCATGGAGAGCAAAATGCGAGCTAACATTTCGCTATCGTAATAGGGAGCACTGGCTTCTGAAATCAAAGGCATTTTGATTAATTTGAACGGCGCCGAACTGAAACAAGCTTGCGACTCCAGTCCAGGGTCATTCGTATCTGCATTATCGGCTAGAACAAAGTTTAAAAGACGATCCTTTGCTACCGGTTGATTCAGATCCTGTTGCAGTGTGGTTAACAGCACTTTGAGCCTTTGTGAGAATGTAGTACCAATTTGTTCAGGGTCCTGGCCCAGGTTTGGAATCCAAATCTTAGGGCAGTCGTTCTGAGCAATGGCTGCGCCAATGCCAGTGGGTAACAGACTGGCGATAAGACTGGTGTAAAAACTGCCGGGTGCATAAACAATAAGATCAGCCAAATCAATAAAACGGCGGGTAAAGTCGCTGATCTGTGTGTGAACCGGCGTCTGGCGATGGGGATCACCTGAGAGTGTTATACGGCTAATGGGTGAACGGAGCGGCGATACTTCTTTGCCCGTTAAATAATGCTGACCAATTATTTGTGAGCCATCCGCCAGCTGCGCGCAGACATGTAAATCTTTATCAATCACTGGGTGAACTTCACCTAACACCTTTGCCAGCTTGGAAAATAAAAAAATAATGGGCTCGAGGCTGGAATCGTTATTGAGATAGCCCCCAGCCAGTACTAAATTACCGATGCATGCGCCTCTTAAGTCGAAATCTTTGGGCATAATTTTTAGGAAATAGCGCAATTGCTGCAACACCAAGGTGGTCATGGGGTTGTTGGGCAGGTCTTCGTTATTGGTCTTGGCTGCTGTCAACGCCAAAAGAGAGTCGCGTAAGGTATTTTGCTCTGCGTCTACTGGCAATCGTTTGTTCAGCAACTCGATGACATGCTGGTGGCTCAGTACACTTTCATCCGCGAGTGCCAACAGTCGACTTCTGATATCTCCTACTGCGGGCATATTAAAAGCTGAGCGCAAGGTGGCAGAAGATCCTCCGGAATCAAAGGCCGTGATCAAGTGAATCGAATTGTGGGTGTATTGCTTGATGGAACGACATAGTGGGTTGATCGCGGAGCCACCGCTAAAAAAAAGAATCCTTGGCCCCAGCTCCGGATTTTTCCGGTAGCGTTCAAGGCGTAACGGGTCGGGCAGTTGCAATGTTCGACAGACTTTTACGGAGGTCATTAGCACTCGCTATGCGTTGTTGATTTTATGTGTTACCTAATCGAATTTTTGAACTAATATTCTTGTTAAAGCACATAAACAATTGGCTGTCATTTAATTGAAAGGAAATAGTCACACATACAGTATGAATGCCATAATTTCTCGGGCCAGGTTCCCTTTCCAACTGCAGCCAATACCCTCGAATTCTCATTGGGTGGCGTTAGATATACCCACGGATTTTGGGGTTTGGCCAGAAGAATGTTCCGCTACGTCTGCTGCAATATCCAAACTGCGGTTCTGGTATTGGCCGTCACAACCGGTTTACTTTATCGCAGACCCTCATGCGGATCCGCAAGCTTTTATTGAATCATTGATGGCTACCGGCGGCATTCATCGTACTGGAACAGGGTGGCATGATTTTGAGCTTACCAAAGCTGGTGCAAATGCAAAGTTTATTATTGGTGGGGACTGCTTGGGTAAAGGACCCGCGAACCTGGCATTGCTCCGCGCCATTCGCCAACTGAAAGATCTAGGCGCTCAGGTGATTCTGCTCGTGGGTAACCATGATATTCGGCTGCTCCTTGCCTTGCAAAGTGTAGGGTTGCAAAAGAATCCCGCCATAGAACACTTGTTCGTGAACATGGCAATCAAATCCATGGCCCTGTTTAAGGAGGTTTATGACGCCTATTGCCAGGAAACATTACCGGATTTGGAATTGATGGAGGCGAGGAATATACAGCATTATTTATTGCCCTCGGACGCTTGGCCTGAACAATTTAAAGCCCTGGCTAAGACGCGCCTGGGCGAGCCTCGTTTGTTAAAAGAGTTGAATAAAACCTTTAAAAACCTGGCTCAAATAGAAAAAGCAGCCGCAGCATTTCAAATGAACCTATGGCAAGTCTATTTGGCTGTCCTCAAGTGCAAAGAACTTTTCTTAGAGACAAATGGAGAATTCTCCTGGTTTTTTAAAGAGCTTGACCTGGTGCATAAAGACGCCTCTTTTTTATATTTGCACGCCGGAGTTGATGATGAGCTGATTCAACTGTTGGCAATGCATGGGCATGAGTACCTCAACCAACTCTATCGCTATCAGATTGAGAACGACCTGTTCAGTTTCTATTATGGACCGCTTGGAAATGCCATTTGGACCAAGTATCGAGAATCAGACTTACCTTTGTCGGCCGCAGGTGTTAAGCAGGTTCAGGCCCTGGGGATCAATGCGATTGTTCATGGGCATCGCAGCCAGTTAGGTGGGCAACACTTACGTAGTCGAGAGGGGCTAATTCATATTGAGGCTGACACCACATTAAATTGTAACTCACGGGCCAAATTAGGGGTAAAGAGTAAGGGCGTGGGGGTCACAATCATTCACCCAGAGGGCTGCGTGCTTGGTATTAGTAACGATAATTCTTACATTAAACATTTCTCGCCCAAGCGCAGACTACAGCCACTTGCACGGATACTGCAGGCGATTTTTAAGTAGGCATTCCATTTCAGCTGGATTTTTCTGGAATACTGAAGCGCCCCGGTGATTGCGATGCCAGGATTCCAAACGGGACAACCAAAAACGTAGCGCGGCATAGCCGAGGATTTTCGGCCAAAACGCTTTTTCTTTGGCATTCAAGGGCCGAATGCTTTGGTAAGCTTCGACAACCGCCTCATAACGAACGGGATCTAAATCGCCGTTTTGCGCACTGCACCAGTCATTCACCAAGACCGCTAAGTCGAATAGTAATACATCGTGGCAGGCATTATAAAAATCGATAATGCCAGATAAATGGTTTTCTAAGAACAAGGCATTGTCGTGAAACAAATCACCATGAGTGATACCCTGCGGTAATTCATTCAACTCCGCAAGATCCGTTTGCCAAGCGTCCACCTGTTGCCCCAGTAGAGTAAACTGTTCAGGTGTCAGGTGTTGCTCCAGGCTGGATTTAAGTCGCAGACGCCATTGCGGGCCACGCAGATTTTCCTGGCGCGGCGAAAACTCCTTCGATGCCAAATGAATCTGTGCCATCGCTTTGCCAATGGCAGCGCATTGCGCCGAATTGGGGTGGGCAATGTGTGCACCTGGCAGGCGCGGTACCAGCAGAGCGGGCTTTCCTTTGAGGTGTTGAATAGCATTGTTGTGCTGGTCAGTGAAAGGGCGAGGTACGGGTAAGCCAGAATCCCCGAGCAAGGTCAGTAATGCGACATAATACGGCAGGCTCTCAGTGCTTTGGTTTTCAAATATAGTAAGTACTAACTCTCTGTTTGAAGTGCTATTTTCAGCTACAGTCACGAAATAGTTGGTGTTTTCTACGCCGTTGTCAGTGGCTTTGATTTCCACCACTGACGGCCAGCCATACGAGGCCAAAAAGTTACTAATTTCGGTTTGTGATAGCTCAGTGTAGACAGCCATAATGCTCGAAAATCAACGTATTAGAATGTGTTATCTCCCATTCTAAGCAAAACTGCGCTGCTACAATAGGCTCTTGCTGAGAAAATAGTCAAATAAGTTGCTAACCTTAGGTTTGATAGGTCTTGATCACTTTAAACCAATGGAAAAGGCGGTTGTAATTCTGTATAAAAGGCAAAGGAAGGTTCGTAAAAGCTCGACAATTACGCTTTAAAAAAGCGATTTTACCATAAATTTCATGGATTTAGATTATGAGTACCGCTGTACTCGGGTTTGTGGTTAAATGTTCGCCCTTTACAATATGGGCAGCAAGCTGTCGTTCTGAAGTTCGTTTAAGAATTACGGTCCCCTTGCTGGGTTATGCAGTAGCCTTCAAAAGGTCAGCTCTATGACTAAGAATACGCGCTATGCGGAAGCGAGCATGGAAGCAATGTACCGTATCTTCACGGTACCTGAAGCTCCTGATTCAACGCTCGGTAAAATTGATTCAAAATTATCACAGAACCTCGCGGGTTTTC
Organism: uncultured Ketobacter sp.; assembly: GCA_963922875.1. Lineage (GTDB taxonomy): Bacteria > Pseudomonadota > Gammaproteobacteria > Pseudomonadales > Ketobacteraceae > Ketobacter. The sequence continues at coordinate 638,237 of CAWUJH010000001.1, forward strand.
TGCAAGAGCATATCGTTGCTGTAGAAAAAGATTTACGTACCCTGGAAGAGGATTTCCGTGACTCCCAAATTCCAGAAAAGCCCATTTTTGTTTCTGATCAAGCCGATTTTTTAATGAATAAATTGGTGGCGCAGTCAGTTCACACGGCATCTCCCAGTTTTATTGGTCATATGACCTCAGCTTTACCTTATTTTATGTTGCCCTTGTCGCGAATCATGATCGCCTTGAATCAAAATCTGGTGAAGATTGAGACGTCGAAAGCCTTTACTCCCATGGAGCGCCAAGTGCTGGGTATGGTGCACCGCTTAATCTTTGAGCAGAACGACAGCTTCTACGAGCATTGGATGCATGAGCCAGGATACTCCCTGGGGACGTTTTGTTCGGGCGGCACTATCGCCAATATCACCGCTCTATGGGTTGCCCGAAATCATTTGTTTGATAAGCGCCCCGGTTTTGCGGGCATTCAGAAAGTTGGCTTGTATGGTGCTTTACGCCACTGCGGCTACGACGGTGCCGCGATTTTAGTGTCAGAGCGTGGCCATTATTCTTTAGGGAAGGCCGCTGATGTATTAGGTATAGGTCGTGACTTCTTGGTTTCCATAAAAGCGGATGCCCACAACCGAATTGATTTGGTTGAGTTACGGCAACAGGCGCAGCGCCTTAAGGAAGAAAATATTGCGATTATCGCTATGATTGGCGTGGCAGGCACATCGGAAACCGGTTCTGTTGATTCCCTGGACGCTATGGCTGATCTGGCGCAGGAGTTTAATTGCCATTTTCATGTGGATGCTGCGTGGGGTGGTCCCACTCTGTTTTCCAGCAAGTACCGCCGCAAACTTAAGGGCATAGAACGGGCAGACTCGGTCACCATTGATGCTCATAAACAAATGTACGTGCCTATGGGGGCGGGCATGGTGATTTATCGTGATCCGGCATTGGTGTCTTCTATTGAACATCATGCAGATTATATTATTCGTAAAGGCTCCAAAGATTTAGGGAGTAGCACCTTAGAAGGATCACGCCCTGGCATGGCGATGCTCCTGCATTCCGGGTTAAGAATTATTGGTCGCAGTGGTTATGAGATCTTAATTGATCAAGGCATAGAGAAAGCCCAGGCCTTTGCCGAGATGATCAACAATGATGCCGAATTTGAGCTTATATCAGAACCGGATCTTAATATTCTTACCTACCGCTATTTGCCACCGTTCGTGAGAGCGCGGTTGGCTACGGCTGAGCCAGAACTAGTGCTGCAAATCCAGGAAATTCTCAATCGCTTAACCAAACGAATTCAGAAAACTCAGCGGGCCAGAGGGAAATCCTTTGTGTCACGTACTACATTAACCCCAGAAGCTTACGGTCGCAGTCGTACGGTTGTATTGCGGGTGGTGTTGGCTAACCCACTCACAAGCCATGACATTTTGCAAAGTGTGCTAGAAGAGCAAAGACAAATCGCCGTGGGTGCTTCCTGCAAAGCCTTCCTTGATGAACTTCAATCCCTGTGTAATGGCTCTACCTTAAAAGCGCATGTTGGCTGATTGCTTAACTAGACGACATATTTGTCCGTCTAGTTAAGGTACATCAATCAAATGAGCAATGAGGAGAAGGGCAATGATCAAGTTTATTGTAAAGCTTGCGATACTGGGTGTAGTGGTAGTTGCTGTTTCTGCCTCAGGGTTAACCTTTAATGTAGATGCCATAGAAAATGAAACTTTGCGTACTATGGCTAGCGCATGGAATTTCATGTCGGCAAAGATTAATCAGTTTGTGGCCGAGAACGATGAAGAAATTATTGAGTTCTCAAAAGCAGCGGTTAATGGTGCCGCCAACATCACTGTTGATGCATTAGCCTTCTTTGTAGAGTATGTGAAAGAACGCAATGCAACAATTTAAGCCTAGCTATACTAATCCTATCCAAACAATCACTTTGAGGAACGGCCCCAAGCCTTGCTCAAAGTGAATTTTTAATACCTGAGCCTTCAATTGTGTTTCAGTGTTTTCATTGATTTGAGTGATTTGAATCAACCCGCCCTCATTGTAAGTTACAGCAATTGTTTCATCGCTCACGTTTGAAGACTTCTCATAAGCGAGTTCAATTGCTGCGCGTTTGATGGCGAGTTTTATCTGATCGGAAACCAAACCGGAGCCTGCCGGGTGGTCTACAGAACCAATGGCACCATCTATGCCTTTGTATTTTGGGTTAGTCATCCATTGAATATCATCAGCTGCAAGCTTTAAGGGATTATGGAATTCATGATCTAAAACCACATGCCGATACAGGGAGCTACCTTGTTGACATTGTTGCGCAACGTGGAAAGGCACCACATTTTTGTCTCCCAAATTAACATCGCCAGACTCAAACAGTATGGAAAAGTTTTCACCATTGATCCGCGATTGCTGTAATTGTTTATTGGCTGCGATGTTAACTCCAAAGAGGTACTCCGCTTGAAACAGTGCGTTATCAATGGCTTTGTTGTATTTCTCATAGGTGGATGTGGCGAGATAACTGATGCCAAGTACGGCACTTTCCTGATCAATATTGGGGTAGCATAGCCAGGCAGGTTCGCAGTGAGTGATGTTGCAGCTCAGGGCAGGGCATTGGTCTTCTGACGGAGCGCTGTAAGAGGCTAAAGAATACACGTAGCCTTGCTTTTCATAATCTGAAAAGAATAGCGCTTTGTTATTCAAGGTCTGGTTTTCTAAAGCCGTCTCAAGTTTCTTATCGTCACATATTTCACCGTTTGCACGACACAGATCTGCGATGGCACGCAAGCGACTGAGCTTACTCGGTGGGTATACACCCATATGAATGTTTCGAGCGATACCCACCTGACCAAAGAGATTTTTTTGAACGGGACTCTCGAGCCAGCATGGCTGCTGGGGCTGTGTTTCCACTGCCGGTGTTTTAGGTTGGCTGGTAACGCAACCGCTCAGGCTTAGCAGCGCCAACATCGTGGCCGGTGCTAAAGCGCTTGTGTAAAACCATCGAGGGTGTAGCCACCACAATTCCATGTTCAATCCCCAAAGTAACTGGCAAATTCAGCGCCCGTGAGGATGCTTTTTTGAATATCTTCCAAGCCCAGGGTTCCCATTCCGAACAAGTTGGGCATGGCACTTTCCCGGTATCGGTTTTGAGAGGCGAGAATTTCTTCGTCGGAACCATTCACTTCGTTATTGTAGAGTTCCACCAGAAGATTTGTCGAAGGAGCATCATCTAGCGAAATATTGCCCAGGTAATCCTGGACGAATAATCCAGCCCTACCGCTATCAAGGCTTTCCAAATAGTAGCTAGTGGTTTTGGAGTGATCCACCATATACATTTTTGGGTTTGAAGGGAACTCAGCATAAGTTGCCTCTTGTAGAGACCAAACCTTTCCTTCTACGTCAATCAAGGTGGGAGTAAAATCGGGAATCAGTGGAATAATAGTGTAGGCAACCACTCGAGCATCACTGATAAACACAGTGGCCAAGAACTTGTCTTGATGAAAGTACTTCGCTTCAACACCCTCACTGATGGATTTTGATACCTGCGGTTCACCCAGTAGACTTTCAATATAGGCCTCAGTATTGTTCACGTGAATATCGGCAATTAATTCATATTCGACGGTGTTGGTAAAACGAGAACGCAAAGAGTCCACGCCATCTTCGATCAATGTTACGGCTTCAGAGAACTGGCCCAAGGCCATAATGGTAGCAGCGATGGCAATAAAATTGACCTTGAACCGGTTCACAGCGTTCTGATATTTCGAACGCTTGTCAATTTCTTCTTCTATCTCCTCTTCAACTTCATCTTCCACTTGTTGCTTGATTTCTTTTGAAAGTTCAAGCAAGAGTTCAGCTTTTAGTTCTTCTCTAGTTTCTTGGTTCACGGACGTTTACCCCCAATTGACAAAGCCCGAGCTACATTAGATTGAGTACTTAGGTATTCTTGAAACTACTTTTCTTAAATAATTTTGAGTTTCCTCATAGGGCAAGTTCTTTATTAAATGATCATAAACTTGCTCTGGAGTCATTGCATTGATGGTTGGTAATGCGCGTTTAAGATTTAATTTGCCAGTAAATGCTTTGGCTACATTTCCTGCTCCAGTGTTATATGCGGCAATAGAGCAATAGAGCCGGCTTTTGGGATCTTCAATGCCTTTTAAATAGCTGTAATACAAAATATTCAAATAAGTGGCACCTACTTCGATATTTTTATCGCTCGTGTATAGGTAGGAAGGAGTCAGGATTCGACCTTTGCCGAATAAGCGTTGAGTGGCATCGACACCCGCAGAACTAGGCACAATTTGCATCAGGCCATACGCTGGAATAGGTGATTTGGCCATAGGATTAAACGCTGATTCGGTTTCAATTATCGCAAACACCAAGGCGCGATCTAATTTTGATTTGGTGGCGAACTCCTCAACAGGTGCTGCCACGTCACGAGCGCCCCGTGGTAGTTTATTGATTTTGATATCAGCCATTACTTTAGGCTGCTTAGGCGGCGTTATAGGCACTTCCATGGTAACAACTTTGTCGCCTTTTTTATTGGTTTCCACTTTCGTGGCTTTTGCGCTCATCATGGTGTCGACGATGGTATCCACTTTCTTGTCACTGGGTTTCTCTTCGTCACTGACCAAGGGCAGTATGATTGGTTTAGGCTCAACCTTTGCGGACTCAGTGAGTTTCAGTTTTTCTTTCGAGCGCTTCTCGATGGCTTGAGCCACCTTGTCATCCTGAAAGGCTTCGGCTTTGTTTTTGGTAATTAACTGTTTAAGTTTCTGCCGCAGTTCTTGATCATTAACATCTTTTGAACCTTTTGGAATCACTGTGGAAATGGTAATGGTTTGTTTTTCAAAATCCACTTTATTTTTAGTGTTCAAGTCTTTTGAATAATCCACCCAGACTTTTTTAGTGGAGGTTTCAGGTTTGTCCCAAACAGTGCCCAGTTCTTTTTGGTAGCGTGTTTGTTCTTCCTGTGCGATTTTTTTATACGCAGAAAACTCCTCTTCAAGCTGTTTTTTGTAAGCATTAAAATCACTGAGATGCTGATTTTTATACTTGGCGAATTCGTCTTGTAAGGAAGGGCTTTTGTCTCCCCCTGCGCTGCCATTAGAAGAAGAGTTTGAGGTGGCAGCATCGAGTTCCGCAAACGGGTCACTAGCCTGTACTTGAAGGCTGGCTAATGTTATTGCTGAAAATAATACAGAGTAGCGTAATATTTCATTTTTCATAATCTTCATCCAGTCTAATTGCGGCAGACAATAGCAGACCGCTCCCGGTGATTGGAGTGTATTGGTGAGAATGGAAAGGCGAGACACAGCTCGCCTGACTGTTTGCCGTTTTGGTTAACTTATTGGCTTTTCTGAAATTCAGCTTCCAGTTCTTGCTGCGCTTTTTCCGCTAAAAATCGCTCATACAAAACCGCTTCATTTTTTGGCGATAAATTGTTGCCGGATTCGGTGACCAAATCTTGAAACAGGGCTTTGGTTACTTCAGGAGACATAGCGACCATTACACAAAAGTTCTGAGTGTTTTCGGGAGGCATGGTTACATAGCCCATTTTGATGGCACGGCTACCCGAGAGATGTTTGTCCGTTACTTGTTTGGAGACGGATTCAAAAGAACTACCTACGGATTGGCCTTCGGTTGTGTCTGCCAAGCGCGAGTAAGTTTTATCCATGGCCTGTACTTTAATGCCAATTTGCTTGGCTAGTTCAGCGCGGGCCAAGGCTGTTCCCGTGCTTTTCAGGTAATTCATACCAATTCCAGGTTTGGCAAGCACACACTGGGTATCGGCAATGCCATTTTCAACAACGGGCATGCTAACCCAATCTGGAAGCTCCGGCATGGTAGCTGCGGCAGGGGTGGTGCTGGCTTGTTGGGTAAAACATCCACTTAGTGAAGCTACTGAAGCCGCTACAGCAAGCATTTTAAGAGTTTTTAAGTGATTCACGGTGTTCTCCTTTCGGCATTGATATTATTAGTACTAAGGTATGACGGACATTAATATCGAATGACTGTTTTTAAGTTAAAAAAGTCAAACGCAATAAAAAACTATTGGACAGCCAATGAATTAGCGCCATGGGTATAATCCACAGGAATTACGTTAGGCGTAAACTTCCTTAACGATGGCATGGCCATGCCGAGATCCGCTCCAATATAGGTTGGGTCAGTCACGACGTACTTGTTACCTTGATATACTATTAAAGCATCTGTAGGCATGGGCCGGGTTTTTACCGCTAACGCTATATGTCCAGGATAGTCCAGGGCTATAACGTCAACGTTAAGCAGGCTCTTTAGCAGCCAGGCTAAGAATATCGAGCGGTCTTCACAGTCGTTTATACCATAGGTTAAGCTTTCCTCTATGGTCAAATATTTTTCCCGCTTAAATTGGTCCTGATCAGTCTGGTAATCAAAAGCACGCTGCGTTAGCTTAAGCAAATAATCGATGGCGTCTCGTTGCGAGAGCTGGGCTATTAATGGCTGGAGAGTGGAGATAAGGCTGCTTTTTGTTGGGTCGCCGGGTTCCATTCTAAAATACCAGGCGAGTTCAATCTGGGGATAATCCTTTAGATAATAACTAACACCCTGATCAAAGCTGACGCTGAGTGGTTGTTTTAATTGCTCTACCCATATTTGGACCTGATTGATTTCTCCAGTAGCGGAAATCAGATGTTGGAAGCTAAGGTCCATTGGTTTACCCGATGGCTTGTTATCGTCCCGGTACGTGAATACTTTTTCGCTGGTTGGCTGAGGCAACATATAAAAAAAAGTATCATCAATTTCAGTGTAAAGATTGCCGAACACTTTTGTTGAAGAGGGCATCAGCAGCATCAGTTCGCTGTGAGAGTAGCCAATCTTAATGTTGTAACCCAGCTTATTCATCAGAAACCAAGCGTACACCGTTTGTTGAGACTTGCCTTTGATTTGAGCTGCAGTTAGGTGCTGCACCAATTTCAACAGGCCCCAATCGCCAAGTTGTAGCTGACTTTTTAGTTGCTGTAGTTCAGTTAATTCAGCATCGTGGGGTGTGGATGCCAGTGTTTTCCAGGCATCGGCGATCAGCTCGTTGCTCGGAGGGGTAAAGCGCGGCAAGCGTTTAGCGTTAACTGGAAGTGTTACTTGTGGAATTCCGTGACCATAAAATCCAGGGATTGCTCCCGGTGTTGTGATAAACGGTTTACGATAGACTTTTTTGAAAAAGGCGTTGGCGGGTAGGTTCGGTTGGGTAGAACTGGATTGCACTTTATTGCGAATAGTAGGAGGCTCCGCAGGCTTAGGCGTTGGGTCTTGCACATGGCCCTTGAACACCTCAAAGTCTTCCCACTCCCGACGCAGAAAATCACTAAACGCTTGATCTTCCTTGGATAGGTAATTGGCAAATTGCTGTTGTTGTTGCGCTTGCCATTTCTCAAATTCCGTTTCTGCAGCCAATGGAGATGACAGGAATGTAGCCACCAAAGCCGCAAAGAAAATAGCAGATTGTCTGTGTTGATGTTTCCGTGTCATGCTCGAATTCATACGTGAATTATCGACTTCTGCCCGTCAGTCATTTAAAGAATCTATGGAGTCTCCAGGATCGAGAGGCCCTTATTAAAATATAAAAGTCCACTTGCCTGTTGTGTCAACTGCTTCGATTCGGCTATCTTATAATCTTGGGGTGCTGAATGCGAGTGGCTTTAGCAAAAACTGGAGAGTTTATATCAATGTGTTTTATACGCATGATCTTTCCTGGGGATAAGTGTCTGCTATGGAAGTAATTTGGTCAGAGTTGGTATTTGGTGAGGCGTTCTATGAAGGCCTAAAACGCAAAGTCGGTAAACGAATTATTAACACTGAGGACGCTGAAGAAGGAGTTCTCTATGTTGTTGAAAAATTAGCTGAAAACGATTGGGCTCGATGTAAAAAATTTCAGGGCAACAGTAAACCTGAGACCTTTTTATTTAGTGTTGTTCATTGTTTGATCGGTGATTTCCATCGCAAGATTTATGGTCGACAGCGTCCGCCTGAGTGGCTCAAGCGTAAAGGGGACCTGTGGATTAGAATTTGGAATGAGCTCTGTTTAAAGCGCCAACTTCCAGAAGCACTCATTAATATGCTTTGCCATGATGGGTCACATGAACCCACTAGGGTGCAGACAGCCATTGTAACGATTAAGGGAAAGTTACCTTGGTGTGGCTATTCAAATCCGCCTGGTGATGAGCCTCCGGAAATTGTGGATCCCAGTCCTGGCCCCGATAGCAAAGTTGACGAAGCGATGTTCGAGGGCTTGCTGGAAATGTGCGCAGCCATGTTAGGGGGCGAACATCCCGATGGCGTCCATGCTAAGCTTAAAACCATAGGTTCCGCTGGCTTGAATGACGTAGTTGAACGGTTCACTATCAGCGAAGAAGAACTATTGCTATTGAAAATGCATTTTGATGATGGCCTCTCATTCGCTGAAATAGCTCGTATCCTCAAAAACGTAAAAGCCCCTGCTGTCCGTCAAAAAGTTACAACGGTATTAACGAATATGCGCCAATTGCTTGAATCCGTTGGCGTCGACTCAGACACCGTCGAATCAACTTTGGGTTAGAGGTAAATAGCGTGACGAAATCAACGGAGAAAGGGTTTACTATGGAAGATCAAGCCCTTAGCCATATTATTACCAATTGCGCCAAGTTTGGGACAAGCTCTCTTGGGCCACCTGTAAGCGACGAAGAGTTAGCGGTAATGTTGGAGGGTGAGCCCGAAAGAATATTAGGTGCAAAGCGTCTACAGGAAATTAACCAACAATTAGCGACCCAGCCTGATCTCTATCAGGATTGGTTATGTATGTTGCAGGATTATGAGGTGGAATTTGGCACCAAAACCGCGCCGGCTGATGTGCCCAAGGCGACAAATACGGTGGTGTCTTCCTGGGATCAGTGGATGGCATGGCTCCAAGATTTTTTTACCCCTCAGGTGGGATTTGCCTCAGCATTTAGTGTGGCAGCCACCTTTGCTTTTGCCTGGTTTTTAATGCCCTCCGGTTCTAATTCCATACTCGATCCATCCTCTGGCAGCTCGGTCGCGGTTCATCAAGCGCAGTCCTTACCTGAAAAAGCAACGTTGAGCTATAAAGCCAATACCCAGACCGAGGCGGTGGTGGCCACCGCATTGACTGAAACTTTCGCTTGTCAAGGTTTGGTGGCATCGGTTGGCGAGATTTGCTATAGCCGGACCGAACCATTGCAGCACTGGTTTTACGTGCGTAAACCTGATGTGATGCAAGCCCTACCTCCCTTGGTGGATGCTCAAAAAGTGGTGTCTGTAACCACGGATAGCAACTTTCTGTTGATCGAGTATACCCGTGGCAAATACTTTAATTTAGCGTTGGTTAATGTGCGGGAAGAAAATGGCACCCTGACGACTAACGTTGTTTATGAAGACCAGGCGGGTTCAGGTTATTTCGATGGTGTTTCCCTCAAAGATGGCGAACTGCGCTACCAGATTCAAGGATCTGAAGAGGTTGAAGCCAAACACTATCGCTATGAACCCTAAGATTTATTGTGAATTTGCGCTGCTAATTTTACCGCTGAGTTTGTGGGGCTGTGCCCATAGCGAGAAAGCATCAGTGCCGCTCCACAAGCAAATGGTGGATCAGCAGTTAGCCGCCAGTGTGAACCTTCCGGCAGCGAGCAGCTATAGACAAATGCAGGGCGCGCTTGACTACTACATTGCTCTGGACGACCGGCCTGGGCAATGGCGGGCGAATTATCAATTAGCTCAATGGGCACTCTCTCAACATCAGGGAACGCGTGCCTTGGAATACGCCAAGGTGGCTTTTGAGCTGGCTGATAAGCTCAATGATGGAGCAATGAAAAGTGCTTCAGCTGTTTTGTTGGGCCAATTGAAAGACAATGACAAAGATCTTTTCAATTTTGCGTTCGAACAGGCAGCGACGCCACTTCAAAAAGCCATAGCGTTGTCGCTGCTGGATCGTTACGACGAAGTGGCTGAGTTAATGGATTCAATCGATGGCGCTCTTTATCCAAACGAAAAAGGATTCTTATTGTATCGCTACGGGAAGCAAAATCACTCCATCGATCATATAGAACAAGCTCTGCGGTATTATCAAACCGCTGGAAATAACAAAGGAGTCGTAGACAGTTTGTTTCTCGCAGCAAAAATTGCAGAAAATAAACTTAAGGCCTTGGATTATGCCAGGCGGGCGTTAGCTTCGGCTGAAATACAATCTGATCGGCAAAGAATAACGGCTATACAGCTTTGGTTGAACCAGCAAGGTGGAACCTGACGTTATGACTCAAATACCACTAAGTTTTCTGGCCGGTTTGGGTGCTTTTGTACGGTTGCGCTGGGCCTATGTATCAGATTTGCTGGGCTTGTTTACTCTGACCTGTTATCAGATTCCTCATCTGGCCAGGCACTCGAAGCGCCTGGTTTTTTGGATGCTGTTTAAGAGGCAGCTGTATAATACGGGGTTTAAAGCGGCTTATGTGAACTGCGCTATTGCGACCTTTTTAGGTGTTGCCTTTGCTGATCAAGTGAGTACCTATGTTCAAAAAGTAGAGAATTTCGCCGATCTGTTCGTGATTCTCGTAGTGAGAGAAATAGCGCCGCTCATATCTGGAATTATTTTGATTGCACGTTCGGCCACAGCGGTAACGGCTGAAATTGGACACTTAAAACTGAACGATGAATTTGAAGTGTTGGAAGCTCAGAGCGTAAGCCCTACGTTTATGTTTATCTTGCCAATTTTTTTTGCGTTTCCTTTATCGTTGTTGATTATGCTTGTTTATTTTAATTCCGTGACCTTATTGGCAAGCTGGTTGTATTTGGATTGGTTTACATTGACTGATTGGCAATGGGATAATTTTTTGTACGCAATCACTGACAGATTAACTACAGGGGAGTTGTTAATTACAGCACTAAAAGCGGTGGTTGGCGGTGTTGTGATTGGCCTTGTTTGTCTGCATTCTGGTAACTCTGTGGGGGATCGCTTTACCGATATTCCGCGAACCATATCGGCAAGTACCACCTCTTTACTGTTTGGCTATTTTGCCATTTGTATTGGCTTGTCCCTGGTGGCGTACTGATGTTGAAACTTGAGAGCTTATCGATCCAGTTTGATCGAAACGTCGTGCTAAATGATGTCAATTGCGATTTTCAGTCTGGAGCAATCAATACGATTAAAAAAGCTGGGATGTTAGATGGTAGTACCACATTAATGAAATGTTGTGCGGGGATTATGTTGCCAGCATCAGGCCAAGTGTTTTGGAAACAAAGACCGTTACCTGAATTCACCGATCGTGAGCGCTTCAAAACCTTAAGCTATTGTTATGAGTGGGGCGGGTTGGTCAGCTTGTTTTCTGTCTATAACAATATTGCCATTCCGCTTGCGTATCATAAAATTTATCCCAGAAATGAAATAAAAGATCGAATTGGGTTGGCGGCTGAAAAGTTGGATATCGAATCATTGTTGGAGCTTGAGCCATTCCAGTTAAATGATGTTCAAGTTCGGCTCGTAAATCTGGCGCGGGCGCTGGTGTTAGAGGCTGAGGTGATCTTAATTGACGAGATTCAATCAGGCATGCCCCATAGCATGGTAAATTCTTTAGCGGATTTGCTGCTAGAGCAAGCAAACAAAGGCACAACCATCCTGATGGTTACGACGTCTGGCGACGATGATAGTTTTGCTCAGCGTAAATATGTATTGCAGGACAAACGTTTGGAGCGTGTTTCGTGAGTTTTTCCCGAACCTTGGCGGCAGAGGCGCGTTGGCAAGACAAAGTTTTGGGTTTCTTCGTGTTGTGCTCACTAGGGTTGTGTATTTACCTGATATTGCATCAAACGTATTTTCAAGCCCAGAAAAAGAACTGGCTAACCTTGCATGCCGTAATGAGTGAAACTTTTGGAGTAACCCCTGGTACCTTGGTGGAGTTGTCAGGAGTGACCATTGGCAATGTGGAGAACCTAAAGCTTGGCGATGATGCGGCTGTGCGTGTGGAAATATTGATTGACGACCAATATGCGGGCTTTTTAAGGGCAGATAGTCGTTTCGAGGTGAAGAGCCAACTCGGCGTGGATGCAGTACTCTCTGGTGTTGGTCTGATTTTGATTCCGGGTCAAGCGTCGAGCTTACTGAATGATGGCGACAAAGTGGCGATCCAGGAGCCGAAAAGCCTTGAGCAAATAATGAAAGAGATGAAAATCGAAGAAATGGCTATACAGGTTCAAGCAATAGTTGGCAATGTTGCGATTATTACTGAAACCCTTGCAGCGCAACAAGCGGGTTTGGCAAACACCATAGATAATGTAGATAAGTTAACGAAGCAATTGGTCGTGGTGGCTGAAAGTACGCCACCGCTATTAGAAACAGTGAGTAGCTCCCTTAATCAGGTTCAAGCGAGTTTAGTGTCTCTGGATATTCAGGTGAGGGAAGTGATGGGGCCTGCGCGATCTCTGCTAGAGTCTGGGAACTCGCTGATGCAGGCTTCGACAGCATCTATAACAGCACTGGAGCCAACTTTAAAAGGGCTGCCTTCCATGTTGGCAACGACTCAGCAATTACTGCTGTCGGTGGATCAATTGACACGTCAGCTATCTCGGCACTGGTTGTTTGGGGGTGGTGCGGAGTTGGAGCTTAGTGTTAGACCTGCTCTTTTATCTGATGAGACACTGTACGAACCCGTTGTGAAAACAGCAACTGACTGATTCCGACGATAATTGCATGATTATATTAGGACTGATGATTTGAAATTAACAAGGAGAGAGCCATGTGAAAACCAATGAATTTACCTGTAAAGTTGTAATGTTGTCCGTCTCAGCAATATGTCACAAAGCTTTAGAGTGAGCGGACAAAGGGGTAAACCTTCTGGGCAAATGCAGTGAGCGTTAGTTTTTGAATTCCAAGCTTATGCGTCGTCTTTCGGGTTTAATTAAATTACTAAGTTTTTTTGAATATCTGAGTTCGTCATTTAAAATGGGGCTAGTTATGAAACGACTTTCAATGTTCATTTTTGCGCTAACTTTTGCGCTAATCACGACAGGCTGTGCTTCCTTGAAGCAAGTGTTCAAGGGGCATGAGTATGCGATGGAGCCAATTCATAAGAACATCGCTATAAAAAACTATGATGCTGCTATTGCAGCCATAGAAAAAGATTTTCCTGAAGATGGCAAAGATCGTTTAGTGCGTTATTTGGAACTAGGTATTGTGGCGCAATTGCAGGGGCAATATCAGCTCAGTAACCAGCACTTTTCCGCAGCAGAACAGTTAGTGGATGATTTTTTTACAAAAAGTGTAGCGGATGAAGCAAAAGCAGCGTTGATTAGTGAAATTGCGAAAGACTATCGTGGTTATGTTTTTGAATATACGTTTATACACTACTATAAAGCCATGAATTACCTGGCTATTGCCATGCAGGAAGAAAATGTTGATAAGCGTAAGTTGGATGATGCTTTGGTTGAGGTGCGCAGGCTCAATAATCGCCTCAGTGCACTAGCCAGTGAAGAGGGAAGTTATGATGATCTTGAAGAGAAAAAAGATACATTACTTTATAAAGTAAAGCTCTTGTTCAGCAACTTACTGAGTCCGAAGAAATCGGCTGACGAGCTTACCTATCGTGATGATGCCTTTGCGCATTATATCTCCGGGATGTTGTTTGAAATGCGCGGCAACCGCAATGATGCCGCCGTTTCCTATATGAAGGCAGCGAATCTTTACAGTAAGGGGTATTCCGAACAGTATGGGTTGGGCCAAGCCATTGTTTCACAGGCCTGGTTTGATGCGGCCCGTCTCAGCAAACTAAATGGCGGATCTAAGTGGCGTAGCATTTCTCAGAACCTGTTGGATGAAAATCAGAGAAAAGCGCTAAATTCAATTAATACAAAGCAACCAGAACTGCTAGTTGTTGAATATTTGGATTTTGTGCCTGGTCGTAGTATTTTGGAATTACATATGTCTTTGGATAGCGTGAACCAGACATTGGTGGTGCGCCCAAACTACTCTCCCTTCGTAAATGCGCTGGAACGCCAATATCAGCGGGAGTGGTTTACGATGATGTACGGCGACAGTAGCCCGGCAGGCATGCTCATGAGTTTTTCCAGCGGTGGTTTGAGTAAAGTAATGAATGGCTTGGATACTAAATCTTTCCCTTTACCCGGCCCTATTTGGGAGACATTCAGCGATCTTGGATTACCCCAAGCCATTGGTTCTGGAATGCGCGTGACGGTACCTTATTATCGACCCTTCACGGCGCCATTTGAAGAAAGCATTTTATCGGTTAATGGTACTGCGTCAGGGCCCCTTATGGTGGCTGAGAGCATTTCGCAATTGGCCCTATATGAACAATATAAGAGTTCGGGCAATGATCTTACAAAGGCTGTAGTATCAAACGTTTTGAAAAGCCTCACCGCAAACACTGCGGGGTCATCTGACCCAACAGGAGGCTTTCTTAAAGCTGGATTGCAGGTATTTAATTTTGCTTCGGCATCGGCTGATACTCGCAACTGGCTAGGCCTACCTTATGAAATACGGATAAAGCGGATACCACTAAAGGTGGGAGAAAATCGGATCACCTTGGAAACCCATTTGAGAAACAGCCCTAAAGTCGTTACTCAATCTAAAACTTTTACTGCAAAGTCAGGTGACAAGTTGATCTGGAATGTTCGAAGTTTTCCCGAGTACGCAGATTTACCCACCACGGCTCCAGGAACAGTGAATTCTGGTAACGTTGCAGCCGCTCAATAGTTTATTTATTAAAAATAGGAGAAGTTATTCATGAACCACAATAGTTATACTTTCATTAAACCGTCTGTTAAGAAGCTTATGTTAGGCTGTTTGTTGGCCGCCACTGTTGCCGGTTGTCAAACCAACCAAGTGAGTCGGGTAGACCCTAATGAAGAAATCGCTTTAACTGATAAATGGAACGCCAAAGACTCCCAGTTGGTTGCGGAGAAAATGATTGATGATATGCTGACATTTCCCTGGCTGGATGACTTCTCTCGGTCTCATGGTAAGAGAAGGCCTGCGGTCATCGTGCAATATATTCGCAACGAATCCCATGAGCATATTTCATCAGAAGCTTTTATTAACGATTTGAAACGAGCCATGTTGCGCACAGGGAAAGTTGATTTCGTAGCAGGTAAAGGTGTGCGAGATGATGTACGCACCGAGCGAGCCGATCAGGAAGCCTATGCGAGCATGAAAACTCAGGCTCAAATGGGTGAAGAAACAGGCGCTGATTTTGCACTTTCAGGCACGATTAATTCATTTGTGGATAGTGCTGGCGGTAAGCGAGTGACTTCTTATCAGGTGGATCTGCGCTTAATCGATATGACTACCAACCGCGAAACTTGGAATGGTCAGGAAAAGATTCAGAAATTCCAAGAAAAATCGAGCTTTAAGTTGTGGTAAGCATGAGAGTTATATTCATACCCCTGTTGCTGGTTATTGCAGCCTGCAATGTCACTACACCAATGATCGCGGAAGCTGAAGCTTCCGCGGTACCAGAGTGGGTGATGAATCCACCACAAAAAGCTGGATTTGTCTTTGGTGTTGGCTCTGCAGAAATCTATACAACGGATGGCGAAGCCCTAGATCGAGCGGCGGCAAATGCGCGTAAGAATTTGGCTTCTAATATCCGGGTAGTAGTGCAAAGCACAGATACTATCCGTACTTCAATAAATGATGGTGCGTTAACGGAATCCATTAACCTTGCCGTTCGTAGTGAGGTTCCTGAATTGGAATTGCCGGGAGTGACCATTGAAAAGAATCAAAAATCGGGTCGAACCCTGTATGCCTTGGCAGTGTTAGATCGAGAAAAGGCACTCAGCGGTTTACGTACTCAGGTGGATTCTGTAAAACAACAACTGACACCGTTTCTCAGTCGGAATGTGGATAGCTTGCCACCATTAGATCGCTTGCGCCAATTGGTGCCGGCATTGAAACTGTTTGAACAATGGCGTCAGCTCGATGGGAAAATTCGCGACCTCTCTGAAGGCTTGGCCGCTTATCCCATAGAGCCTGAGCACGAAAAGTTAGAGCAGAAAATATACAAAGATATCAATAAGATCTCTTTTAAAGTGATGCTGACTGATAAAGACACTTCGTTGCGATCGGGTTTAGTCCAGGCGCTTACTCAAAACGGCATTAGCGTTACCGAGCAGGGGCAGGCAGACATTACCTTAAAGTACAAAGTGGACTGGAGTGATTTGTTTCGAGGTGACCGGGTTTTTGCGGTAGCTATAGCAAATGTCAGCTTAACGGATAGCACTGGTAAAGTGTTCGCTGAGTTGCGCCAAAAAACGAAGGCGGGTTCCACCAATTATAATTATGCTCGCCAGAAAGCTATGGAGAAATTAGCCGAGCAATTTAGTAAAGACATTAGTGAGCAATTGTTAAATCTTAAATAGAATCTATTTACTAGAATAAGAGGGCGTCCAGCCCTCTTATTCAAATCATTCAAGTACTATAATATGGCTTTGAGGTTATTTTTTTTATTGTGTTGTGGTTGGTTGCTCGCCGGTTGCGCCAGTATGGACAGCTATCTAAAAAAATTCCAACCACCTGAGTTGCCCGTTTGGGTAGAGTCCCCTCCCAGTGATCAAATGACGTTGTACTCAGTGGGACAGGGTTACAGCCTGATTCAGGCAGAAGAGAATGCCAGGCACTCGTTAGCGGCTCAGATTCAGAATATTATCGCCAGCAAAGAAGAAGTTTATGTGATACAAGATGGCGACTATTCCAATCAGTATTTTCGACATAAATCAGAAAACACCGTTTCTACCTTGATACTGTCTGGGATAAAAGTCATCAAGACAGCCAACACTAGCGACAACTTTTACGTATTAATCAGTCTAGACAAGCAGACAATGATCAATCAACAAAATGATCAACTTGCCATAGAGTTAGAAACCTTAAAGAATGGTTTGGCTGCTCCAGCGGAGTTGGATTTTGAACATTGGTGGCAATTAATGGGGTTAGCAGAACTCGTGGCTAGTGTAGAAGCGAAGGTGGCAACGATTAAGGCTTTTACTGGCAGTGCTCCGCTGGAGGCCCAAGAGGCTCTTACTGTGTATCATCGAGATCTACAGGGTACCGCATCTAATCGGCAGCTGCGATTTAGTAATCGTACTCAATCTAAAGAATTAGACACATTAATTCGATCGCAGTTAGAAACCCACGGGGTTGCTGTTGGGCGAGGCTTTTGGGGGGCGCAGCCTGAGCTTGAAATGAATGTTGAGTACCGCAGTCAAACCATTCAGCAGGAAGTGCACACTGATGGCTTAATTAGGGTTGTACTTAAAGGTAAGAGCGGCGGTGTGTTAGCGCAAAGGGAATGGCGAGCCGATGCTGTGGCGTTAGAAGATTCGCGCCAATCGCAACAACGAGTCAACAAAAAACTTCATCGGCAGTTATCCCAGGAAAATATCATCGATCAACTATTAAAGGTTTCTCATGAATAGTGTTTTCACTTGTATTCTTGCCGGGCTGGCGGGCTTGATGTTTGTCGGACAAATGACCGGTTGCACCTTGGTTGAGAAATACACGAATCCTCAATCGGAAGCCGGTGAGTTGTCGACAGCGCAGTTTCCACCGGAGCGTACCTCAGAACTTGAAGTGGCGGATGTTGAGCTACGGGAGTTTGAGCTAGAAGGCAGCCCGCTCTATGTGATGTTCGATATCATTGAAATTGAGCAAGACGATTTAAATATATTGCCACAGCTTAATCGAGGGGTGCGGAATGTACTCAGTGATCAATTGGTGAAAGTAGAGCGACCGGGCCAGAAACGCTCGATACAGCAGTATCGTGAAGAGATTAAACGGGCAGAAGCCAAAGGTGGTGAGGGATACACTGGTAGTCAGATTGTGAATTATCTGATGACAGGGCGCTTGGAACTGTCTTCTTTACGAACTCGTTATGAGCCGCCTTCTTTTACTTGCACTCTGCGTAAGGACGATTGCCTGGGCATCTGTGAGTATGAGGTGAGAGCTCGATTATCCTTGGAAGTGGAAAAGTTTCCTGAATTGCGACGGCTGGATAAATGGATATTGGAAACCTCAGCATCGGATAGTTTTCCAGTAAAAGATCAGTGTCCTACCCACAATCTTAATAATCCCCATCCAGTATTTCCTAAGCTAGTAGATAAGATCGCAGATCGAATGATTAGCTGCAGCCGTGCACCGATGGAAGACTTTTTTGTCAGTCAGGCTTACATAACCAATTATTATAGTGATGGCCAAAGATTTTGGTTTGTGACGAGTGGTGGTCGTGCAGCGGGTTTTGAAAAAGGTGATGATGTCGTGGTGGAGCGGTTGGATCATTTCTCCCAGGGCTCGGAATCCGGCTCAATGGATGGCACTTATCGCACTGTTGCTAAGGCCGAAATTGTGAAACTCTATGATAAGCATAGTGTCATTGCGGTGGAGAATCAGGCAATCGCTAACCAGCTCAAAGTGCATGATCGAGTGCGGTTAAAACCCAGCCGTTTGATTCCCAATGTATTCTGCTCCATAGTACTCAAAAACTAGCCATTGAACTTCCTGCCTGATGTCCGTTGTCTGGGCTCAATACGCTGAGTAATGATTCTATCTTTATTAACTGGTAATAATATGGGCTTGGTCCTAAAACCGGAGGATTTGTGGATCCTATAATTTCCGTAGAAAATGTGAGTAAAGTGTATAACGGTGGCTTTCAAGCGCTGAAAAATGTCTCCTTATCCATCAATAGTGGTGAAATATTTGCCCTGCTCGGACCGAATGGAGCCGGTAAAACCACGCTAATCAGCATAGTTTGCGGTATTGTTAATCCCTCATCCGGGCGTGTACTGGCGGACAGTCATGATGTGGTAAAAGACTACCGGGCGGCGCGCTCCAAGATTGGTTTAGTACCGCAAGAACTGTCTACGGATGCTTTTGAAAATGTCTGGAACGCCGTGTCTTTTAGTCGTGGATTGTTTGGTAAATCCCGCAATGATGCCCATATCGAAAAGGTATTGCGGGACCTTTCATTGTGGGAAAAACGTAATGCTCGCATTATGGAGCTTTCCGGTGGCATGAAGCGACGGGTACTGATTGCCAAAGCGTTGTCCCATGAACCAAAAATCTTGTTTCTTGATGAACCTACTGCCGGTGTGGACGTAGAGTTACGCCGGGATATGTGGCAAATGGTGCGTGAGTTACGGGAGCAAGGTGTGACCATTATCCTCACAACCCACTATATTGAAGAAGCAGAGGAGATGGCGGATCGTATCGGTGTCATCAACAAGGGTGAAATTATTCTGGTAGAAGAAAAACAATCGTTAATGCAGAAGTTGGGTAAGAAGGAGCTGACATTGACTTTGCAGGAAGTCCTCACGGATATTCCACCGTCGGTGTCTCACTTGCCCCTCGCTTTGGCCGACGACGGTTATAGCCTTACCTATACCTTTGACACCCAAAGCACAGAACAAACCGGTATTGCGGAAGTATTACGCCAATTGAATCAAGCCGGTATTGATTTCAAAGATATACATTCCAGCCAAAGTTCTTTAGAAGATATCTTTGTCAGTCTGGTACAGGAGTGAAAATGAATTTCTACGCGATACGCGCCATCTATAAATTTGAAATGGCTCGAACTTTTCGTACTTTGATGCAAAGCATCGCTTCGCCGGTGTTATCTACAGCGCTGTACTTTGTGGTGTTTGGTTCGGCTATTGGTTCCCGCATGGTAGAGATTGACGGCATTAGTTATGGTGCTTTTATTATTCCTGGCCTGATGATGCTGACGTTGCTTAGCCAGAGTATCTCTAACGCGTCCTTTGGTATCTATTTCCCGCGTTTTTCCGGGACCATTTATGAAGTGCTTTCGGCACCGATTTCTTATGCGGAAATATTAATTGGTTATGTGGGCGCTGCGGCGAGTAAATCCATTTTGGTAGGTTTTTTAATTCTAATAACCGCGCGTTTTTTTGTGGCCTATGAAATTCAACATCCAGTGTGGATGCTGGCGTTTCTGGTATTGACCTCGGTCACTTTCAGTTTGTTTGGTTTTATTATCGGATTGTGGGCCGATGGTTTTGAAAAACTCCAGTTGATTCCCTTGATGGTGATAACTCCGCTGGCCTTTCTTGGGGGTAGTTTCTATTCCATCAGTATGCTACCACCCTTCTGGCAAACGGTGACTCTGTTTAATCCCGTAGTGTATTTGATCAGTGGTTTCCGCTGGAGTTTTTATGGTGTCGCGGATATTAACGTTGGCCTGAGCTTAACCATGATCCTGGTCTTCTTATTATTGTGCCTGGGTGTTGTTGTCTGGATCTTCAAGACGGGATATCGACTGAAAGATTGAAGCTTATTTCCCCGAGGTCATTTTAATGCGTTGGATCATTTCCTCGTAGCCCTCGCGAAATGTTGGATATTTGAACTCATACCCAGCCGCCAACAGGCGAGCATTATCACAGCGTTTATTCTGGCTGCTGTCGCTAATGTTTTCCACCTTGGGTGCTGGGGCGAGTAAGCGTTTGGCGAGCCAATGAATTACATCAAATTCGCTGGCAGGCTCGCAATCTACCGCCAGGTAGCAATCTTCAAGCTGTGGATTGTAGCGCTCCGCTAGGGCGATTAAATAGGCCAACACCCCAACGCAGTCATCCTGATGAATGCGATTAGTGTACTTAGCAGGCTTCTGTTGTACCGTGGTGCCGTTGCGGACATTATCCAGCATGCGGGTTCGGTTGCCGCCGTAAATACCGCCAAAACGTACATTCGTAGTGGGGAAAGGTGCATCCGCCAATTGTTGCTCTGTTGCCACTATAATCTTGCCGTTATAACGTTCTGGTTTGGTGTCGCTGAGTTCATTGACCCAGCTACCATCGGTCTGGTGATAAACGGCTGTACTGGAGACAAAGAAAAAGCGCTGTGGTCTTTGTTCTTTTAGTGTCTCTATCAGATTATTTACACCGTCAAAATAAGCCGATTGATAGGCTTTTTCTCCCCGAGTGTCAGGGGTTGCGGTGTAAATTATGTAATCGAGCTTTGGTGGAAGGAGATCAGGATCCAGGGGGGCTGTGAGATCCGCACGAATTCTAGTGAAAGGTAATGGGGTATCTGAACGACGCAAACCAAACACGTCATGCCCTTGGGTTTGCAGTTGGCTGCCCAATTGAATTCCGATACTGCCGCATCCCGCGATTAATATTCGTGCCATGTTAAGCCCTTTTTGTTGGGTCGTGTAACCCTGAGAGTTGATAGACAGAGTTTTCGTTGATTTAGACCACGATCAATATATGCTATCGTTTTCAACACTAGCTTGCCACTTCCCTTGTAGGTTTTCATGCGATGACGCTTACCGAATTAAAATATATTGTGACCTTGGCCCAGGAGCGCCATTTCCGGCGCGCCGCAGAACGTTGTTTTGTTAGTCAGCCTACTCTTAGCGTGGCGATTAAAAAGCTAGAAGATGAGTTAGATGTGACGATATTTGAGCGAAATCGTTCCGATGTTCGGGTTACTATGGCGGGAGAGCGCATTGTTGAACAAGCGCGAAAAGTGCTGGAAGAAGCGGAATTGGTTAAGCAGATTGCGCAAGAAGGTAAAGGTCAGTTGAATCTGCCCTTGCGTGTTGGTGCCATTTTCACGGTAGGGCCCTATTTGTTTCCCCACTTGATTCGCAGCATCAAACCTATCGCACCTGAAATGCCTCTGATTCTGGAAGAAAATTACACCAGCGTTTTACGCCAGAAATTACGTAATGGTGAGCTGGATTGTATTATTATTTCGCTACCCTTTGAGGAGCCTGATGTAGAGATTCAGGATCTCTACGACGAACCCTTCGAAGTGTTAATTCCTGCCCGTCACCCGTTGGCCCAGCAGGAAAAAATTACCCGCAAGCAATTGGAAAAAGAAAATATTCTATTGTTGGGCGAGGGGCACTGTTTTCGTGATCAGGTGTTGAATGCCTGCCCCGGTATTCTCAAGGCGGGAGACAGCCATTTACCCCAAGGAACCTCATTAGAAACCCTGCGCCATATGGTGGCTTCTGGCCTGGGGTTAACCATTTTGCCCAGTTCTTCTTCGGATCGACATATTTATGATAGTGATACCTTAGTGGAGCGACCATTTGCCGGCAAAACACCGTATCGGCGCGTGTCGGTGGTGTGGCGCAAGCGTTTTGCCCGGCCTAAAGCGGTGGAAGTATTGGTGCAAGCCATTTCCAGCTGTACGTTGCAGGGAGCCGCGGCGGTCTAGCGATTATGGATTTTTTTGCGGGGACTCCAGTCACTGAGCTAAAAGGCGTGGGGGCAGCTCAGGCTGAGAAACTCGCCCGGCTGGGTATCCGTAATCTGCAAGATGTTTTATTCCACTTGCCGTTTCGTTATCAGGATCGCACGCGTATCGTACCTATTGGTGCGACTCGGGATGGTACGGAAGCGATGATTCAAGGCCGGGTGTTAATGGCGGATGTGGTGATGAGGAAACGGCGCACTTTATTGTGTCGTATCGAAGATGGCAGTGGCCAAATTCATTTACGCTTTTTTCATTTTTCCGCCAGTCAGAAAAATCAATTCGAAATAGGCAAAACCGTGCGTTGTTATGGCGAGGTCCGGGTGACGGGTTTGGGCAAAGAAATGGCCCATCCAGAGTACCGGATGATGGATGACCCCCAGGCCCCGGTTGATGCGGCGCTCACTGCGGTGTACCCGGCGACAGAAGGTATTCAACAGCCCACCTTGCGCAAGCTTAGTGATCAGGTGTTACGCTTACTGGGAAAATCCCAAGCGCTGGCCGAGCTGTTGCCAGCTTTACCGGGGGAATATCCGTCGCTAATTGAAGCCTTGCGTTATGTGCATCGGCCACCACCCGAGGCCCCGGTTCAGCATTTACTGGACGGCACTCATATTGCGCAACAACGGCTTGCGTTGGAGGAGCTGGTTGCCCACCATTTGAGCTTGCTAAAGCTGCGCCAGCGCATCAAACAGCAAGCCTCACTGCAAATAAATTCAGACTCACCCCTGGCCGCAAAACTGCTGGCGCAATTACCTTTTTCACCCACCGCCGCGCAGCAGCGAGTACAGGCGGAAATTACCCAGGACTTAGTTCAGCCTCATCCCATGTTGCGCCTGGTGCAGGGCGATGTGGGTTCCGGGAAAACCCTGGTGGCGGCTTTGGCTGCAGCCCAGGTGATTGATGCGGGTTATCAGGTTGCGCTAATGGCACCTACGGAAATTCTCGCAGAACAACACTATCATGCATTTTTGGAATGGTTTGAACCACTGGGTATCCGCGTGGCTTGGTTGGCCGGTAAGTTAAAAGGTAAAAAGCGTAATGAACAGTTGGCCTTGATGGCTACGGGCAGCGCGCAAATGGTGGTGGGCACTCATGCCTTGTTTCAAGCGGAGGTGATCTATCGTCAACTGGGCTTGGTGATTATTGACGAGCAGCATCGGTTTGGTGTGCACCAGCGCTTGGCGCTGAAACAGAAGGCGCAAGCCTCCGGCCTGATTCCTCACCAATTAATTATGACGGCGACACCCATCCCCCGCACCTTAGCCATGAGCGCCTATGCGGATCTGGATACTTCCGTGATCGATGAGTTGCCGCCAGGCCGAACACCGGTAAAAACCGTGGTGGTGGATAACCAACGGCGGGCGGAAGTTGTGGCGCGGGTTCGCCATGCCTGCGCGGAAGGGCGGCAGGTTTACTGGGTGTGTACTCTAATTGAAGATTCAGAAGTGCTGGAATGTCAGGCGGCCGAGAATACGGCGGAACAATTGCAAAAGTTGCTACCGGATATTGCCGTTGGGCTGGTGCACGGACGGTTGAAGTCCACTGAAAAAGCGGAGGTAATGGATCAGTTCAAACAAGGCCAGTTACAGGTATTGGTGGCCACCACAGTGATTGAAGTGGGGGTTAACGTGCCCAATGCCAGCGTTATGATTATAGAGAATCCCGAGCGCTTGGGTTTGGCCCAGTTGCACCAGTTACGCGGACGAGTCGGTCGCGGCTCTACCGAAAGTTTTTGCTTGCTAATGTATCAGTCGCCGTTGTCCAAACAAGGTAAAGCGCGTTTGGAAATTATGCGGGAAACCAACGATGGTTTTGTTATTGCCGAGAAGGATTTAATGCTGCGCGGGCCGGGAGAAGTACTTGGAACCCGGCAAACCGGTGATATGAATTTTCGCATCGCCGACCTGATGCGTGATCAACATCTGTTGGAATCCAGTAAAACAATCGCCAGCCAATTGTTGGTGCAGCAGCCCCACAATAGCGAGCGTTTAATCCAACGCTGGTTGGGAGAGGCGGCACAATATGGTGAGGTATAAGTGGTGAGTTCTAAATGGCGATGACTCGAATTTTAAAGGCTAGATTGATAAGGGACAGATGGTGAGGTTCAAAAAACAATGAAATCGGCCCAAACAGTGTTGGAGCATACCTTTGGTTATGGCGAGTTCCGCGGAAAACAGCAGGCCATCATCGAGACCTTGGTGAACGGCGGTGACGCCTTGGTGATCATGCCAACGGGGGGTGGTAAATCACTCTGTTACCAGATTCCCGCCTTGGTGCGAGAAGGCTGTGGTGTGGTGATTTCACCCTTGATCGCTTTAATGCAGGATCAAGTGGATGCGTTAAGTACCTTGGGGGTTAAGGCAGGCTATTTAAACTCGAGTTTGTCGGCGGAAAAAGCAGCGAAAGTAGAGCAGGATTTATTGTCCGGCGAACTGGAAATGTTGTATGTAGCGCCGGAGCGCCTGCTGCAGCCACGGTGTTTAAATTTATTAAAGCGAGCGCCTATTGCCTTGTTTGCCATCGACGAAGCCCATTGCGTGTCGCAGTGGGGGCATGACTTTCGTGCCGATTATTTGCAATTGAATGTGCTCCATGAACAGTTTCCAGAAGTGCCCCGTGTTGCCCTTACCGCCACGGCCGATGAACGTACCCAAAAAGAGATTGCACAACGCTTAGCCTTGACCGAAGCAGAACACTTTATCAGTGGTTTTGATCGTCCCAATATTCAATATCGTATTCAACTCAAAGAGAATCCGAAGAAGCAGCTGTTGCATTTTTTGACGCAAGAGCAGCAAGGCAGTGCCGGTGTAATTTACTGTTTGTCCCGCAAAAAAGTTGAAGCAACCGCGGAATGGTTGGTGAGCGAGGGATTTAACGCCTTACCCTATCATGCCGGGCTGCCTGCGTCGCTGCGGCAATTGCATCAACAGCGTTTTTTGCGGGAAGATGAGATTATTATGGTGGCTACCATAGCCTTCGGTATGGGCATTGATAAACCGGATGTGCGTTTTGTGGCGCACCTGGACTTACCGAAAAGTATTGAAGCTTATTATCAGGAAACGGGCCGCGCCGGGCGAGATGGGCAGCCCGCTACGGCGCTGCTGTTGTATGGACTGGAAGATGTAGTGAAACTCGGACAAATGGCCGCCGCCTCAGACGGCAATGAGCAGTTCAAACGGCTGGAGCGGCAGCGGCTGGACGCCATGTTGGGATTGTGTGAGATTACTACCTGTCGGCGCCAGGCATTGCTGAGCTATTTCGGTGAAGCAGACAGCCAACCCTGTGGTAACTGTGATACCTGTCTGCAGCCACCCCAAACCTGGGAAGGCTTAGAGGTAGTGCGAAAATTTTTATCCTGCGTGTTTCGCACGGGTCAGCGCTTTGGGGCAGCCCATGTGATCGATGTATTGCGGGGTAGCCAAAATGAAAAGATTAAACAGTTTAATCACCAAGACCTGTCCACTTACGGCATTGGTCGTGAGTTAAGTGTAAACGAATGGCGTGCCGTGGTGCGGCAATTGGTGGCGCGCGGCTATTTGGCAGTGGAAGAACAGTTTGGTGCGCTGCAATTGACTGAGCGCTGTCGGCCCTTACTGCGTGGTGAAGAATCCATCGCGTTGCGTAAATACAAAGCTGCCAGCGGTATAAGTAGTCGCCGGGCTCAGGTGCTGGATGATTTGAGCGAAGCGGATTTACCGTTGTGGCATGCGTTGCGAGCCTGCCGTAAACGTCTGGCGGAGGCCAATGGAGTACCGCCCTACGTTATCTTCCACGACGCTACGTTGCGGGAAATGGTACGTATAAGGCCCGCCACCAAGCGCACCCTGCTCACTATCAGTGGGGTGGGGGATAGTAAGGTGGAGCGATTTGGTGACGAGTTTTTAGCGGCCATTCAAGAATGTGATTACTCAGTGATCTAAAGTTACGGTTGTAACTCCTTCAAGACCCCGTAAGACGACAAGCCTTAGGTAAAATCTTGCGGATTCCGTCAATTGGGTTTGCTGCTAGGGTAGACTTGAGCGACAATAGCGCCCCAATTTTCCAGATAAAACCTAAACAATTTAGGAGCAGTCTACAATGCCCAGCCGCAGTGAACTTGCCAATGCCATTCGAGCTTTGTCCATGGACGCCGTTCAAAAGGCGAATTCCGGACACCCAGGCGCACCCATGGGAATGGCCGATATTGCGCAAGTCTTATGGTGTGATTATTTAAAACATAACCCCACCAACCCAAACTGGGTAGACCGAGACCGCTTTGTGTTATCCAATGGACACGGTTCCATGCTGCTCTATTCGTTGCTGCATTTAAGTGGCTACGATCTGAGTGTTGATGACCTGAAAAATTTTCGTCAATTGCATTCTAAAACTCCCGGTCACCCGGAATATGGCTACACCCCTGGCGTAGAAACCACCACCGGGCCTTTGGGCCAAGGTCTGGCTAACGCTGTAGGTATGGCCATCGCTGAAAAAGCGTTAGCCGCTCACTTTAATCGTGGCAGTTTCAATGTTGTAGATCACTACACTTACACGTTTTTGGGCGATGGCTGCATGATGGAAGGTATTTCCCATGAAGTTTGCTCATTGGCCGGCACTTTGGGTCTCGGCAAGTTAATTGCCTTCTATGACGACAACGGCATTTCCATTGACGGTGAAGTAGAAGGCTGGTTCAGCGATGACACCCCGAAGCGGTTCGAGGCCTACGGCTGGCACGTAGTACCTAATGTGGATGGCCACAATCCGGAACAGATTATCGCTGCCATAGAAATGGCGCGGGCCAATAGCGATCGTCCCACTCTGATTTGCTGTAAAACGGTCATTGGCTTCGGTTCTCCCAACAAGCAGGGCAAAGAAGACTGCCACGGCGCGCCGTTGGGTGATGCGGAAATTGCCCTGGTGCGTAAAACTCTGGACTGGCCCTATGGCCCCTTTGAGGTTCCTCAGGACATCTATGATGGTTGGGACGGGCAAGCCAAAGGAGCCAAGTTGGAAGCGGATTGGCAGCGCCTGTTCGACAACTATCGTCAGCAGCACCCGCAATTGGCGGCGGAGTTTGAGCGCCGCATGAGCGGTGAGCTGCCCGCTGACTGGGAAGCGCAAAGCAGCGCCTATATTGCAGAAGTGCAATCCGCCGGTGAAAAAATTGCCTCCCGTAAGGCCTCGCAAAACTGTTTGAATGCCTTTGGCCCCCTGTTGCCAGAATTGCTCGGTGGTTCTGCGGATTTGGCCGGTTCCAATTTAACCCTGTGGCAGGGTTCGAAAGGTATTTCTGATGCCGATGCCAGTGGTAACTACCTGTTCTGGGGGGTGCGCGAGTTTGGCATGACGGCGGCCATGAATGGGATTGCTTTGCATGGCGGCTTTATCGTCTATGGTGCTACCTTCCTGATTTTCATGGAATATGCACGCAACGCCATGCGTATGGCGGCGTTGATGAAGCAGCAAAATATTCAAGTCTATACCCACGATTCTATCGGTCTGGGGGAAGATGGCCCAACCCATCAACCCATTGAACAGCTCACTAACTTACGCACCACACCTAACATGTCCCTGTGGCGACCTTGTGATGCCACCGAGTCTGCCGTGGCCTGGAAAGCGGCCATTGAACGTCGTGACGGTCCTTCGGCGCTGGTGTTTTCCCGTCAGGGGTTAGAGCCCATGAATCGCAGTTTGGAACAGCTGGCGGATGTGGCGAAAGGGGGTTATGTACTGAAGCCGTTCGCTGAGGGGGCTCAGGACGGCTTGATTATTGCTACCGGTTCAGAAGTGGGCCTGGCGATGAAGGCCGCCCAAGTGTTGGCGGAAAAAGGTAAGAATATCAGCGTAGTATCTATGCCCTCCGTGGATGTATTCCTAAAACAGGATGCCGCTTATCAAGCCTCAGTGTTGCCCCCTGCCGTGCGGGCCCGGGTGGCGGTGGAAGCCGGTATGAAGGACTATTGGTATCGTTTTGTAGGTCTTGATGGTGCCGTGGTGGGCATGGAAAGCTTTGGTGAATCAGCCCCGGCTGATGAACTGTTCAAACTATTTGGTTTCACAGTGGACAATGTAGTTGCCACTGTCGAGTCTGTCATTGGGTAAGGGCCCGCTTCGAGTTGCTATCAACGGTTACGGTCGTATTGGCCGTAACCTGTTGCGGGTTTTATATCAGAACCGGTCAGAAGGTTGTAACCGTAACCTGAAGCTGGTGGCAATCAACGACCTGGGTTCACCAGAATCCATGGTTCATCTAACTCGTTACGACACGACCCATGGGCGGTTTAACACTCCGGTAAAACTGTTGGATGAATCCACTCTCCAGGTTAATGGCGATGATATTCAGTTATTGCACATCGAAGACCCCAGTAAGTGCCCCTGGCGCCAGTTAGAGGTTGATGTGGTGCTGGAATGCACCGGGGTTTTTCGAGCCCACGCCGATGCCAGTAGACATTTGGATGCGGGAGCCAAGCGGGTCATTATCGGCGCTGTCGCCTTCGATGAGGTGGATGTTACGCTGGTGTACGGCGTCAATCATTCAATGCTGCATCCCCATCACCGGGTGATCTCCAATGCTTCCTGTACAACCCATTGTATTGCTCCTTTATTGCAAGTAATGGATTCCGCCTTTGGGGTGGAGCAGGCGTTTATGACGGAAATTCACGCCTATACCAGTGATCAGGTTTTGCTGGATCATGTGCATCGGGATTTGCGCAGAGCCAGGGCAGGAGCTCAGAACCTGATACCTACTACCAGCAGTAGTATTGGTGCTGTGCAGCAGGTATTGCCCCTAATGCAGGGGCGCATTTCAGGCTATTCCATGCGTGTGCCCACTATTAATGTGGCGGCTGTGGATCTCACCTTACAAGTGCGCCAGCCGTTGGAAGGGGTTGAGGCTGTGCATCAATTAATGCGGGCGGCCAGTGAGAAAGAATTCAGCGGGATTATCGGCTATTGCGATGAACCCTTAGTGAGTGCAGATTTTCTTAATCGTACTGAGTCAGCCATCTATGATGAAACCCAAACCGTGGTTAGCGGTGCTTTGGTAAAGCTGGTGGCCTGGTATGACAATGAGATTGGCTATGTCCACCGGCTGCTGGACCTGGTGGAGGCGCTGCAAGCCCATTCCTGAATTCGGCCTTGATGCTTTGAAATCTTGCTATAGCGGCCACAATCATAGGGTTGTTGTAGAATTTAAGGTTCCGATTTATAGATTCAACCCTGACTTTAGGCTGTTACTGGCTTGAGGTATCATAGGCGACTTTAATTGAAGCTCTTAACAGCATTAATGATAACGGGAAGGTGATATGTCTGTATTGCGAATGACTGACTTGGATTTGGCTGGCAAACGGGTATTAATCCGAGCAGATCTGAACGTACCCATAAAAGGTGGCAAGGTGACCAGTGATGCCCGGATTCGAGCGTCATTGCCATCGGTGGAGTTGGCGCTAAAACAGGGAGCTGCAGTTATTCTCATGTCTCACCTAGGGCGACCGGTTGAAGGTGGCTCCGCCACTGAAAATGCCGCATTTACCCTGGGTCCGGTGGCAGACCGACTGGGTGAGCTATTGGGCTTTTCAGTACCAGTGGTTGCGGATTGGCAGCAAGGACTTGAAGTGGAACCCGGCAAACTGGTTTTGTTAGAAAATGTGCGCTTCAATCCCGGTGAAAAGAAGGATGAAGAAGCATTGGCCAAAGCCTATGCAGCCTTGTGCGATGTGTTTGTCATGGATGCCTTTGGTACGGCACACCGCGCCCAGGCCTCTACTCATGGTGTGGGTTTATTTGCGCCGCAAGCCTGCGCGGGTATTTTGCTGGCGGATGAGTTGGCCGCGTTGGAAAAGGCGTTGGCCCACCCCGCCAAACCCATGCTGGCGATCGTAGCGGGCTCCAAAGTTTCCACCAAGCTTGATGTATTGAACGCATTGAGTGACAAGTGTGACCAATTAATCGTGGGGGGTGGCATCGCCAATACCTTCCTCGCTGCTGCTGGTTACAACGTGGGTAAGTCCCTGTGCGAGGCTGATCTGGTGGATACCGCCGCTGCGATTGCCAAGAAAGTGGATGTACCATTACCCACCGATGTGGTCGTTGCAGAAGTAACAGGCCCCATCGATGATTTTATGGATTTCGTAAGCCATGCCCCGGCGGTCGTGAAAGCGGTGGCGGACGTGGCCGATAACGACATGATTCTAGATGTGGGGCCAGCAACGGCAAAAGCCTTTGCCGAACGAATCCTGGCGGCTAAAACTGTACTTTGGAACGGCCCGGTGGGGGTATTCGAGGTGGATCAGTTTGGCGAGGGCACCAAAGTGCTCGCTCAAGCCATTGCGGACAGTGAAGCGTTTTCCATTGCCGGCGGAGGTGATACATTGGCAGCAGTGGACAAATACGCTGTGGCCGATAAAGTATCCTATATATCCACCGGTGGTGGCGCGTTCTTGGAATACGTAGAAGGTAAGACGTTGCCTGCGGTTGCAATGCTGGAAAAACGCGCAAAATAGTCAATCCATTCATAAACCCTTACACACGAGGCACAGTACTATGGCACTCATCAGTATGCGACAGTTGTTGGATCACGCCGCCGAATATGGTTACGGCGTGCCAGCGTTTAACGTAAATAATTTAGAGCAAATGCGTGCAATTATGGAAGCGGCGGACAAAACCGATAGTCCGGTGATTGTGCAAGCGTCTGCCGGTGCCCGGAAATACGCCGGAGCGCCTTTTTTGCGTCACTTGATACTGGCGGCGGTGGAAGAGTTTCCTCATATTCCTGTGGTAATGCATCAGGATCACGGTACCAGCCCCGCTATTTGTCAGCGCTCAATTCAATTGGGTTTCAGCTCAGTTATGATGGATGGTTCCCTGGGAACGGATGGCAAAACGCCCATGGACTACGACTACAATGCCGAAGTTACTCGTTCAGTGGTTAAAATGGCTCACGCCTGCGGCGTTTCTGTAGAAGGTGAAATCGGTTGTTTAGGTTCACTGGAGACGGGCATGGCGGGAGAAGAGGATGGTGTTGGTGCTGAAGGGGTGTTGGATCACTCGCAATTGCTGACCGACCCGGAAGAAGCGGCCCAGTTTGTGAAGGATACCGATGTGGATGCTTTAGCCATAGCCATTGGTACGTCCCACGGTGCCTACAAGTTTTCCCGTCCACCTACCGGTGATATTCTGGCGATTGATCGGATCAAAGAGATTAATGCCCGTCTCCCTGGCACACACTTGGTTATGCATGGTTCTTCGTCCGTGCCGCAAGACTGGTTAGCGATCATCAACGAGTATGGCGGTGATATTGGCGAAACCTACGGTGTGCCCGTAGAAGAAATTGTGGAAGCCATTAAGTTTGGTGTGCGTAAGGTGAACATTGATACTGACCTGCGGTTAGCCTCTACCGGTGCTATTCGTCGTTTTATGGCGAAGAATCCTTCCGAATTCGATCCCCGTAAGTATTTAAAAGAAACTATTGGGGCTATGCGCGATGTTTGTATCGCTCGTTACGAAGCATTTGGCACCGCTGGAAATGCCGCTAAACTTAAACCTGTATCCCTGGAAAAAATGTTCCAGCGCTACGAAGAAGGTGAGTTGACCCAAAAGGTCAATTAAGCCTAATGTCTGTACGTGCCACGCCAGCATCAAGTCAGTATGTTGGTATGGCACGGTTCAGATTGTTAATATCCCCACACTGGTGTCACGGATTTGAAATTCATTCCAGTTGAGTTGCGGCGTAAGCTGCCAACATTTTCTTTACAGTGCTCGCTCCCAAGTGACCCCCAATTGCAGGCTTATCGTCAATATTATCAATTGGATTTCGAGCAGCAACGCTTGAATGTGCGTTGTCACATGGGCACCACTCAGGTAGCGGGATTTAATATTGTTGTTCATGCCTACGTGCCTGTCGCAGCGCGAGCCACCGTTGTTCTGCTGCATGGTTACTACGACCATGTAGGGCTGTATCGGCACATCATTAAATATCTGCTAAAGCAAAATGTTGCTGTAGTTACCTTTGATCTGCCCGGTCATGGTTTGTCATCAGGGATGCGCGCCATGATTACTTCTTTCCATCAATATCAGCCAGTGTTGAAACAGGTGCTGCTATTGACTGCGGATCTTCCGGGGCCCTGGTTTGGTTTGGCGCAAAGTACCGGGGCCGCTATTCTAGCGGAGTTTATTCTGGAAGCAGAATCGGCTGGCTATGGTAACCCATTTCAAAAGGCGGTGTTTTATGCGCCCTTATTGCGCCCGGTGCACTGGTTTTTGAACCAGCAGCTGCATCGTTTGGTGAGCCCGTTCCGCAAAACCGTCAAGCGCAAGTTTTCGGAAAGTTCTAATGATCCAGACTTTGTTTA
Organism: uncultured Ketobacter sp.; assembly: GCA_963922875.1. GTDB lineage: Bacteria > Pseudomonadota > Gammaproteobacteria > Pseudomonadales > Ketobacteraceae > Ketobacter. The sequence continues at coordinate 670,790 of CAWUJH010000001.1, forward strand.
TTTTGTGAAGCATAACGACCCGTTGCAGTCACACTATTTATCGGCGCAATGGGTGGGTGCACTCAAGCAATGGATTCCTTTTATGGAGCGCCATCAAGGTGTTCAGTTCCCATTATTAATCTTTCAGGGAAAAAGTGATGGAACGGTGGATTGGCGTCATAACATTCCAGTTTACGAACGTTTGTTCTCGCCAACGCGAGTCGTTTATTTACCACACGCACGTCATCATGTGGTAAACGAGCTGGAAATTTATCGCAAAGATGTTTTTTGTCGAACGCTACAATACTTTTTGGAGTCTTAACCCTGGTAACTGACTTTAAAGGGTAAAGGGCCTCGCAAGGCAAGGTTGTGGCGCCAGCTCATGGCTTCTATTTTGAATTTTTTCAGATCATATTGTGCGATAAATTCAGCGGCCACCACTTTAATTTCAGTGCGCGCCAGTTGGGCCCCTGAACAGAAGTGTGGGCCGTAGCCGAAAGCAAAGTGATTGGCTGCATTGTGGCGCTGTGGATCAAAGCGTTCAGGCTCGGAAAATAGTTCAGGATCGCGGTTGGCGGCCCCCATTAACAAAAATATTCGGCGTCCTTTTTCCAGGGTGATGGTCTCAGTAGGAACGTCTTCTACAATCAAGCGGCCCATACGCTGCACTGGGCTTTGCCAGCGTAAGCTTTCTTCTGTGATGTCGTCCAGCTGTTGTTGGCTGGCGCGCCTAGATTTCATTGTATCTGGATGCAGGATCAAGCTCAGCAGTGTATTGGCAATAGCGTTAGTAGTGGTCTCATGGCCGGCGAAAATCAGAGCAATAAAATTTGCCACTAGATGTTCATCAGTGAATTCTGGCTCTTGCTGTTGCAGTTTAAAGAGTTGTGCCAGCAAAGTGCTGGTGCAATGGGTGCGCTGATGATTCACTATGGTTGTGAAATATTCACTGGCTTCTACCAAACACTGTTGAATTTGGGCTAACTGCGCTAAATCCGTTTTTTCCCCTAAAAACTGCGCAATGGCGTCAGACCAGCGTCGGATTTTTTCATGGTCAGAGTGGGGTACTGCAAGCAGTTCGCTGATGATAGTAACCGGCAGCGGATAAGCTAACGCATTAATAATGTCGAATTCAGATTCGCAGTGCTGTAACAGTGTTTTGGTGACGGTTTGAATCCTGGGCGTTATGGCTCTAATAGTGGTGGCGGAAAATGCTGGATTAATGATTTTTCTGACTTGAGTATGGAAAGGTGGATCTTGGAACAAAATCCATTTACTCAAGCTGGAAATTAAAGGATCAGCAAACTGTTTCACCGGGTCGGGTAAATCTTTACTTAGTTTGGATATTCGATCGGAAGACATGGCTGGGTGTTTGAAAAACTGCTTTACCCGCGCATGGCTGGCGATGTAATAAAAACCGTGCTCGGGACATTGGTAGATCCCGCCCAAATCATGGATTTGTTGATAAGCAGGATAGGGGTCGTTAATAAAGGCTTTAGAATAGAGATCAATGATGTCCACGTAGTGTTGGTTCCTACATTATTTTTTGTTTTTTGGCCACCAGCTGCTTTAAGCTGCTGGGCATGGCGGACATTAATTGCGACATGCCTTGGTTAATCAGGCCGGTAACATGTACAGTTTTGTGATCCATGACAGCGCTATAGCCTTCTTCTGCCACTTCTTCCGCCGTCATCCATAAAAAGCGTGGCAGTTTACTGACAGCGCCACGAGTTCCCATTACATCGTGAAACTCACTGAAGGTAAAACCCGGACATAACGCCGTGCAGTGAATGCCGTATTCATACAGCTCCAGATCCAGCGCCTGGGAAAAATGAACAGTAAATGATTTGGCTGCATTATAGAGATTGCCCGGCAATTCAGGTAACCATGCAGCGATGGAGGCAAGATTTATAATGCGCCCATAGCCGCGAGTTTTCATGCCGTCGGCAAATAAATGACAGAGGTGTGCGCTGCTGAGATTGTGTACCTGAATAAAATCACGATGCGCTTCCCAGTCGGTTTCCAGATAACCCGTGGAAAGCGCGTAGCCAGCGTTGTTCACCAAGGCATCTACTTCGATGCGCCGTTCCTGACACCAATTGAAGAGACGCTGAGGTGCCATTGGATCGGCTAGATCTTCCGCCAATGGATACGCCATTTGGCCATAATTTTTTTTAATATCGGCGGCCAGCGTCTTTAACTTGTCATCGCGACGAGCCACTAAAACAACGTCAAAGCCATTCTTGGCAAAGGTTTTAGCCAGGGCTTTACCAATACCGGAAGATGCCCCAGTAATAAGGACATTTTTTGGAACATAATTTTTGTTGTTCATAATAAATACAATAATCGTTGGTGTATGATGGTGCGCAAGTGTTCCGATTATCCAGTAAAAATGGGATAGTTCGCAAACCTTTCTATGGTTGCCTGAGGTTAAAGTTCCGGTTAGCCTATGGCACGATTTTAAATAAGGGGACAACAATGGCTTACGATGATCAAAATGTATTCGCAAAAATTTTGCGTGGGGAGCTGCCCGCCATCAAAGTTTACGAAGATGAAAAAACTCTTTCCTTTATGGATATCATGCCGCAGGCTGAAGGCCATACATTAGTGATCCCAAAAGTGGCGGCTGAAACGCTTTTTGAGTTACCAGATGAATACGCAGAAGCTTGTTTAAAGACCGTGAAAACTGTGGGCACGGCCTTAAAGAAAGCATTTAATACCGGCGGTATTGTGATTTATCAACTGAATGGTACCGATGCCGGTCAAACTGTCCCTCATCTTCATTTTCATCTGCTGCCTTCGTCCTTAAGCGCCTTGGCGAATCGACGTCATGGCACTGACATGGCGGATAGTGAGCAATTGAAGGCGCTTGCTGAACGTATTAAAGCAGCGTTATAGCGCGTTGGCTTGCTTGCGATACTGGGTGGGTGATTGTTCGGTCCAGCGTTTGAAGGCGCGAGTGAAATTTGCTTGATCAGAGAATCCTAATAGATAGGCGATTTCACTGATGGCTAACTGATTGTTCGCGATGTATTGTTGTGCTAGCTGTTTGCGAGTATTTTGCAGTAAGTGACTGTAGCGTACTTTTTCTTCGGCCAAACGTCGTTGCATTGTACGCGCGCTCAACCCCAATGCCTTGGCAATATCTTGCTCATTTACCTGACCTGAAGGAAGTAACTCCAAGATTTTTTGCTGTACCTGGTTCGCTAAATCTGACTTAGAAAGCTGAGCTAAATGTTTGATGATTACAGCATCATTAATTTGCGTTAGTTCACTATTTCCAGTGCTTAACTTTTTCTCCATATCCTTACGGTCAATGAGTAGTTCAATGGCCTGATGGCCAAAATGAATAGCGCAACGGCTGATTTTTTCCAAGGCTAAGGTCGATCCCGTGGGAGGTCCAGGCTTGTAAATAGCCGTGGGTGAAAACGATTCATTCAACAACAGACGGCACATTTTAAGTAGTGCCACGATGGCGGCATCATAACTCACGGTGATACCGCGAGAATTTTTTTCGTTCAGTTCCATCAATGGGGTGATGATGACTCGGTAATGCATATTTTCAGCCACTAACTCATAGGATGCGCCATCATTTATAAAACGGCCATAACGAACAAATCGAGTAAAGGCGTCACTTAAGCTTGAACTTGCCAGCCAGGCAAAGCCCAAAGCATGAAAACTGGTTGGATTCCAATGCGCGCCGGTAGTAATGCCAAAATTATCGTCCTTGCTAGCCTGCCAGGCACTATCCCATAACTTCGCCATTTTCTGCACGGGATACCGTGCCAGGGAATCGCTAAGTTGGCCTGGATTTAGGCCAGCAAGGCGAAAAATTTCATTGGCATTCAGTTGGCGAGCTTGGAGCTCTTCCCAAACTAACAATGCCCAGCTGCTCAGCGTACTAGAAGTCATCTGTTTCCTTTTCAGTTTTTTCCAACACAGTAGCAAAAGATAAACGATTGGCGGGAAAAGACAACTTGAAGACAAGAAGTTGGCGTATCTTGCCCAGCCTTAGGTTCCGTTCCTGAGTATTCTGACCTTAGTTAACGCGAGGCAGGAGAATAAAATGAACCATTGGCAACGAAATAATCCCTATCACCAGCACACAATACAACGGTCTATCACCTTTGAAGGTCGCGGTGTTCATAGCGGACAGTGTGTAGTCATGACTTTGCAACCGGCACCTGCTGATTCTGGCTATGTGTTTGAGCGGCAGGATGTTGCTGCGGATAAGTCAGAAGTAGCGGCACGCTGGCATCAGGTAACAGACACTCGTCTTTGTACCAAAGTCAGTAATGGTTTCGGCGTGAGTGTGGCGACTATTGAACACTTGATGGCAGCGCTCAATGCCAGTGGCGTAGACAACTGCCGAATCTTGATTGATGGACCGGAAGTACCCATTATGGATGGCAGCGCGGAGCCTTTTATTCGTAAGATTCAACAGACGGGCTTGGCAGAACAGCGGGTTACTCGTCGGGCTTTGATTATCACCAATCCTGTTTGGGTTCGAGAAGGTGAAAAGTTTGCGGGTTTTGTTCCCTTTCCGCAGCCGTGGTTTGATATTAGTATCGATTTTCCCAGCCAAGTTATCGGCAAGCAGTCATTGTCAGTTCCTTTGGATAGCCACTTTTTTACAGCTGAGATTGCCAAGGCGAGAACTTTTGGCTTCGAGTCTCAGATTGCGACGTTACAACAATTGGGCTTGGCTAGAGGCGGGTCTCTAAATAATGCCATTTTGGTTAGCGGTGATACGGTGGTTAATCCGGAAGGCTTGCGCTATGAGGATGAGTTCGTACGCCATAAGCTATTGGATGCCATAGGTGATTTTGCGTTAGTAGGAATGCCTATTTATGGTCGGTTTGTCGGCCATTGTAGTGGTCACGAGCTAAATAATCGATTATTGAAACGGTTGTTGTGGCATTCGGAAAGCTCCATTGTTACCAGTGTTTTGGAAGCTGCTGAGAGATGGAGTCAGTATGTAGTTGATGACTCTTATGAGTTGTTGGATGCGGCCGTATAAATAGTCTTTGCTAGCGGAGGAGGCCGCGAATCAAAAACCAATAGCTATTTAGAACAGTAGAAACACTGCGAATGGCGAATTTAACGGCGGGGCCAAAACCAATCTTGGAGGTTATCACGAGGATTGGTCCCGCATGGAGCAGTTCGCTGTCGGGAGCTTTTTTTAAGGCTTGTTTCTGCCGGCGTTTTTCTTTTATGAGCGGCAGGGCTTTAATGACTTTCCAGTTAGCTTGAAAATACAATTGTGGAAAACCATTCATGGCAAAAAAGCCCAGTTGAACGAATTCATAGAGCAATAAAGCTGGGCTAATTAAAATTAAAGTGCGCAAATCGTAATGGGTTAGCAACAATAGCCAGCGATTATAGGTTTGTCCCAGTGCTCGATATTCACGCGCCTTATTAAATTCTTTTACTTCGTGATGACCTTCAGCTGAATGAACGTAAAGAGATTTATAGCCAGCCAATAAAATTCTTTGATGAAGCTCACCATCATCACCCCAAGCCAGCATAAAATCTTCGTCAAAGCCACCCACCAGATCGAAGACATCACGACGAAATAAAGCGACGCCACCACCTATACCAATATGGTTTTTTAGATCGGTATGAGTCAGGAGTTTATTACGCTGAGTGTCGATTGATGCTCCGATAAAATGCATTTGTACGCCGCACATGTTCACTTTGTCCGGTTGATCCAGGTACATCAGGCGTGGCAGGCAGCAACCAACCATTGGATCATTGTCCATGGCATCCACCAATTGCTGGAGGCAAGCCGGTTGCAGAATATGATCATTATCCACCAGTAATACTTTTTCGGAGGTGGAAGCGCGAATACCTTTATTCCGAAGGGCGCTTACATCACGAGTATTATGGGGGGATTGAATAAGCTGAATGTCGGGATATGCTGCAAGCGCGGCTTCGGGGCTGCCGTCGTTCGAACAGTCATCCACCAGGATAATATCCACCACAAAGCCTTGCTGGGCATAAAGTGCAGCTATAGTGTCCAATAACGTTCTTTTCCCATTGAAATTCAAAATTACAGCGGCAATTTTTTCCATTCTTCTCCTAAGGCCTTGTGGTTGGTCTTCTCAAGAATATGCGAGCAGTGGGTATTCTAGCATTGTTCAAGTATCGATCTCGAGATGCTGCTGTCTTATTTCTGAAGCTAATTTGGTTAGCCTTATTTTTTTGTCTGTAACTTAATTTTCGGTAGTTTTGTGCAATAGTTACTGTCTATGCACTAAATGCAACAGCAGAATATCAAGTCCGCGTAATGAAATTATGGGGAATGGCGGTTGGTGTGTCGGAATACTTTACAACCTGAAATCTGGGATGTACGGCAATTTGTCCCCGGTTGGTGTAAGCCTTTGTTTTTTAGATCCTCAGTAAAAGATTAGCAGCTTATTATTTTCTGGTATAAAAGTTGCTTTTTATAAGCTCTGTTGTTTAGGTCATTCAAAACGCTTTGTTTGTTTTATCCTAATAGGTTTTGTTGGAAACGGTCATATGATGCAAGTTAATGGAATTTCAAAACACCTTAAGTTGTTAGGGTTGCTCGCTTTAGTGGCAATGTCAACGGTTGCTCAAGGTATCGAAGTTAGGATCAACGCTGGGGGTCCTGAGTATACTGATGCGAATGGTGCCCTTTGGTCTGCCGATACCAACTTTAATACCGGACAAAGCGCCGCTGATGGTGTGGGCAGTGACATTCTGGGTACTGTCGACGACGACCTGTATCAACGTCAACGGTGGGACCGGTATAGAGCCCCGGATCTTATTTACGAAGTGGCCGTACCTGATGGCGAATACACCGTAAAGTTACACTTTGCTGAAACTTACAGTGGCAATTTTGCGGTGGGTGCTCGAGTATTCGACACCTTCATCGAAGATCAATTGGAAATTTCAGCCTTGGACATTTTTAGCGAGGCTGGTGGTGCCTTAAAGGCGCTGATCAAGACAATTCAGCCTGTGGTCGTGGCGGATGGCGGTCTTACTATTCGTTTTGATCATGCAACGGCGGATAACCCAACCATTGCGGCTATCGAAATCATCTCAGTTCCCAGCGCTCCGGATGTTAGCCCACCGAGCATTCCAGATGGCTTAGCCGCTTCTGCTTCTGATACAGAAGTGGATTTGAGTTGGAATTCTGCTACTGACACTGAAACGGGTGTTGCAGGTTACCGGGTCTTCCGCAATGGAGTTGAAGTCGGTACTACAGTCGGCACTAATTACACCGATTCAGGGTTGCTAGCTGAAACAAGCTATGACTATACAGTGTTAGCTTTTGATGGTGCGAGTCCTGCCAATGAATCAGGTTTGAGTGCTAGCTTAACAGTTACAACGTTGCCAGGGCCTGATGTGACGGCACCGACAGTACCCACAGGATTAGCGGCAACACCGGCGGCGACAGAGGTGGCATTAACCTGGAGTGCAGCGACGGACAGTGGCTCTGGTGTGGCGGGTTATCGAGTGTTCCGCGATGGAGTGGAAATCGCCACGACTGCGGCCACCAGCTATACCGACATTGGTTTGGCTTACGACACCAGCTACGACTACACCGTAACGGCGTATGACGGGGCGTCACCGGCGAATGAGTCGGCCCAGAGTGCGGTACTCACTATTGCTACTCTGGCAGATACCACAGCGCCTAGCGTGCCACAAAACCTGACGGCAACACCGTCGAACACCAGCGTAAACTTAACCTGGGATGTTGCTACCGATAGCGAAACCGGCGTGGCGGGCTATCGAATCTTCCGTGATGGGGCTGACGTGGGAACCACGGCGACGACGAGCTTCACCGATACCGGGCTTAGCACCGATACCAGTTATGATTACAGCGTCAGTGCCTATGATAATGCCAGCCCGGCGAATGAATCAGTGGCGAGCGACGTGGTAAGTACAACGACGCTGGCGGTGGCACCGGTGGCCTTGTACCGAATTAATGCGGGCGGTAGCGCCTATGTGGATAGTGCGGGTAATAATTGGTCGGCGGATACTAATTTCAATACCGGTCGTGTTGCCAGCGATGGGGTAGGAACGGACATTACAAATACCCTCAATGATGAGCTGTTCCAGTATCAGCGCTGGGATAAACTAAGTTCACCATCTCTGATTTATAATATGGCCGTACCCAACGGCGACTATACGGTCAATCTGTTATTCGCAGAAACCTACAGCGGTAACTTCGCTGCGGGTGCTCGGGTGTTCGAGGTTTATATTGAAGATCAGTTGGTAATTTCGAACCTGGATATTTTTGCTGAAGCTGGGGGCGGTAATGCGGCCTTGATCAAATCCATTGCGGGCGTGGCGGTAGCGGATGGCAGTTTAACGGTTCGTTTCAAGCATTCTGTTGCCGACAATCCTACGATAGGCGCTATTGAAGTATTGTCGGTACCGGCGGCTCCTGATGCGACAGCGCCCACGGTTCCGCAAAATGTGGTAGCCGTGCCTGCGGTGGACAGCGTTGCATTAACCTGGGATGCCAGTACTGATAGTGAAAGTGGTGTGGCGGGTTATCGCATCTTCCGAAACGGCGGCGAAGTTGCCACCACGACGGCTACCAACTATACCGATACAGGTCTTAGCGCTGATACAGGGTATGACTACAGCGTAGCGGCGTACGACAACCAGGGCAATGAATCATCAGTGAGTGCCGTAGTCTCTACCACCACTTTGTCCGGCCTGGATATTACGGCGCCTTCAGTGCCACAGAACCTGGCGGCCACGGCTGACACCACAAGTGTTGGACTTACGTGGGATGCGGCGACGGATACCGAAAGCGGCGTGGCGGGTTATCGTATTTATCGTGATGGTTCTGAAGTAGGTACCAGCACCGAGACCAGTTACACCGACACCGGTTTGTTAGCTGAGACCGGCTACATTTATACCGTGTCGGCTTATGATGTATCGACCAATGAATCGGCACCAAGTGCTGGGGTGAGCGTGACGACCCTCGCAGCACCGGACGTGACGGCACCGACAGTACCCACAGGATTAGCCGCGACACCAGCGGCGACAGAGGTGGCATTAACCTGGAATGCAGCGACGGACAGTGGCTCTGGTGTGGCGGGTTATCGAGTGTTCCGCGATGGAGTGGAAATCGCCACGACTGCGGCCACCAGCTATACCGACATTGGTTTGGCTTACGACACCAGCTACGACTACACCGTAACGGCGTATGACGGGGCGTCACCGGCGAATGAGTCGGCCCAGAGTGCGGTACTCACTATTGCTACTCTGGCAGATACCACAGCGCCTAGCGTGCCACAAAACCTGACGGCAACACCGTCGAACACCAGCGTAAACTTAACCTGGGATGTTGCTACCGATAGCGAAACCGGCGTGGCGGGCTATCGAATCTTCCGTGATGGGGCTGACGTGGGAACCACGGCGACGACGAGCTTCACCGATACCGGGCTTAGCACCGATACCAGTTATGATTACAGCGTCAGTGCCTATGATAATGCCAGCCCGGCGAATGAATCAGTGGCGAGCGACGTGGTAAGTACAACGACGCTGGCGGTGGCACCGGTGGCCTTGTACCGAATTAATGCGGGCGGTAGCGCCTATGTGGATAGTGCGGGTAATAATTGGTCGGCGGATACTAATTTCAATACCGGTCGTGTTGCCAGCGATGGGGTAGGAACGGACATTACAAATACCCTCAATGATGAGCTGTTCCAGTATCAGCGCTGGGATAAACTAAGTTCACCATCTCTGATTTATAATATGGCCGTACCCAACGGCGACTATACGGTCAATCTGTTATTCGCAGAAACCTACAGCGGTAACTTCGCTGCGGGTGCTCGGGTGTTCGAGGTTTATATTGAAGATCAGTTGGTAATTTCGAACCTGGATATTTTTGCTGAAGCTGGGGGCGGTAATGCGGCCTTGATCAAATCCATTGCGGGCGTGGCGGTAGCGGATGGCAGTTTAACGGTTCGTTTCAAGCATTCTGTTGCCGACAATCCTACGATAGGCGCTATTGAAGTATTGTCGGTACCGGCGGCTCCTGATGCGACAGCGCCCACGGTTCCGCAAAATGTGGTAGCCGTGCCTGCGGTGGACAGCGTTGCATTAACCTGGGATGCCAGTACTGATAGTGAAAGTGGTGTGGCGGGTTATCGCATCTTCCGAAACGGCGGCGAAGTTGCCACCACGACGGCTACCAACTATACCGATACAGGTCTTACAGCCAGCACCAACTATGACTACAGTGTAACGGCGTTTGACAACCAGGGTAATGAATCCAGCCCGAGTGATGTGGTGTTCACGGCGACGTTGTCAGGCCCTGATATAACGGCACCCAGTGTACCGGATGGTCTGGCGGGAACACCTTCGGGAACAGAAATAGCTTTAACCTGGACGCCAAGCACTGACGCTGAAACGGGTGTTACAGGTTACCGGGTGTTCCGCGATGGAGTAGAAATTGGCACTACAGCCACGGCGAGTTATACCGATACCGGTTTAGACCTAGACACCAGTTATGGCTATACAGTAAGTGCGTTTGATGGGGCATCGCCGGCGAATGAATCGGCTCAGAGTGCGGTATTCACGATTGCTACTCTGGCAGATACCACAGCACCTAGCGTACCACAAAATTTGGCGGCAACACCTGCGAGCGATAGTGTTGCGCTAATGTGGGATGCCTCAACAGACGCTGACAGTGTCGTTGCGGGTTATCGCGTGTATCGCGAAGGAATTGAGTTGGGTACTACTAGCTTTCCTTCATACACTGATACCACTGTGACGCCAGACACTTCGTATAATTACACAGTAACTGCCTTTGATAGCTATGCCAATGAATCGGCCGCTAGCGCAGCATTGCCGGTAATGACGTTAAGTGTTCAAGCGAATGTAATTTATGATTTCTCAACCTCTGATTTGTCAGATTGGAGTTTCCTTACAGAATCAGGTTTGGCCTTCGATTGGAGAGTGGACAATAATCAATTACTGCAAGGTATAGATGCGGTGCCGAAAAACTTTGTGGAAAAGAGCTATCGCATAGGTACCTACGCAGTGCTCAGTAGTTTCTCAAGTTCTTCAGACTATACCGTGGGCGTGGACATTACTCCGCAGCGAGACGTTTATCTCCGCTCGGTATTTGATGGCCAAGATGTAGGTGTTATGTTCCGCTATGTGGATCAGAATAACTATTATCGTGTGGCTATGAACGCTAATAGTTCCTATATGCGCTTTGAGAAAAAGGTCAACGGTAACTTCTCCAGTTTAGCCGTTAACGCGCGAGGCTACTTGGAAGAACAAACCTATCATTTTCAAATAACAGTAAAAGGCGATCTGATAGTCGTAGAGCTTGATGGAGAGCAGGTATTCGCTGTGCGAGATACGGATCTATCTACAGGAACTATTGCCCTTTACTGCCAGGATAACGCGTATTTCGATAACGTCAGCATTGCAGATGTGCCTTCTGCACCCAAAGTAGCCTTGGGTGGGCCTGGAGCCTATAGTGTTGTTGTCGGTGATAGCGTCAGCGCTGAAGCGGTTGTGTTGAATGCACCTCCTGGAAGCTATGTAGAATTTGATTTTAACGGAGCGTTTTGCAATACCGCGACGGAGTCTCCAGTGGGCTCCGGTTTCTATAGCGCTTCCTGCGACAATCTAGCACAAGGCGATTACACCCAACCCGGAACCGGTCTGACGGCTTATTTGTACTCTTCCAGTGATGTTTTGTTGGATAGTGCCGAGCACCTGTCGGTGGGTATATTGGGTGATGCGTATATTACCATTGGCGATAGTATTACTATGGGTTCCTACGACACCTATGATTACGACAATCAATCACAGGATGGCCGTATCATTGGCCAACAAGGCTATCAAGCCCATTTGAATGATTTATTAACAAGCCACACAGCTTATCCAAATATTATTTTCAATAATGGTATCGGTGGTGATCGTTCGGCACAGACCAAGTGGCGTATGGAATCAATCCTGGATCGGCATTCAGGCGCCAATAAAATGCTTGTGATGCTGGGTACTAATGATGCCAACTCCAGTAGTGCACCTGACTTGGCCACCTATCTGTCTAATATGCAGTTTGTTGTGGACAAGGGTCTTAATAGAAACCTTGCTGTATGGGTGGCAAGAATGCCGCCTTCAATGCCGGTGTACGATCCAGACAACCTGGCGCGGAATGCGAAAATCGTGGAATACAACGGAGGATTGCCTTCCTTGTCGAATGTCAGCATGGGGCCGGATTTCTACAGTTTCTTCCTTGATGATAACGGCACTCCTGGGGATACCAGTGACGATTATGATTTATTCAGTATGTATTTGGATAAGTTACACCCCAACTCGTTAGGCCAACAAGTCATGGCTGAGTTGTGGTTCAATGCCCTAACCGGAAGTAACATTGAACCCTTCTACCTGGATCGGTTGTGTAATCGGTTGGAATCCTCCGACTGTACAGCGACTTCGCCAACCAGCCACAAACAGAACTACCTGCATTCAGGCTATCCTTATCATTATGTGGATGAGTTCTGGGAAGTGACATCAACACCTGCGTTATTGGATGGTGGAATCTGGGTTCAAACACTGAATGCAGAATTTAATAATACGGCAGATGACTATATTTACTTCGAAGTCGATCGCGCTGTTGAAGTTTTTGTAGCCTATGATGATGGCGCTGCATCGCTACCTACATGGCTACAGTCCGCATTCACGGATACTGGAACTACAATTAATACTGAAGATCCAAATACCCCGACATTGCGAGTTTACTCAAAAGTGTTTACTGCGGGTTCGATAAGCTTGGGTGGTAACTTGGCCACCGGAGCAAGTGGTGCCAACTCAAACTATATTGTTGTAGTGAAAGAGCTATAAGATGAAAGCATTTCAAGGAGTAAACTTAATGAAAAATCGAGTGGCTATTGCTGCATGCCTTATACTGTTGGGTTTCTCCAAAATGTTGTGGGCCACCAGTATAGACGATGCCCAACAGCTGGTGGAGAGGTATCATTTAGCCTTGCAGTCTGGTGATACACAAACGATCCTGAACTTATTCGGGCCTGAAGAACTACAACTCCATGGCTATCTAAAGGAGCCGCGTTACCAGAGTTTGCTGGCAAAGGAATATCACAGTTCCACTTTGCAAATATTGCATAAAGAACAAAATGGGATATTCTACATTATAGATTATGTTATCCAACTGGATCCTGTGGGTACAATCTCGGAACGTGTGCTGGTAAAGGAAATAACTGAGGGCGAGGGCTCACAATTAAAGATATTCAGAAAAACCCCTCTCTAGTACAGGTCAACAGCCACGCCGGATTTACCCGTCGGTCATAGTTTTTTATCTTAGATAAGCGCTTTGGACTTAAATCCAGGCGCTTTGTCTTTATTAGGGTTTTTTTTATTCATGACAAAAAGACAACGGTTTTGGCTGCAGCTAATTATTAGCGGAATTCTATTGGGCGTCTTATTGGCGTTTTTGGATTTTAAGGAAGCAAAAGACGTCTTAAGTCGCATTCAACCGCAATTTATCTTGTTGATGTTTTTACTTTATGCGGGTGATCGAGTATTGATGGCCTTCAAATGGAACTTGTTGTTAAAGGTTCATGATAATCATTTTAGCTTTATGGATTCAGTGAAGGTCTATTATATTAGCACTTTTATTGGGTATTTGCTGCCCTTGGGCGGTGTGGGGCCAGACCTTGTTCGGCTCTATAAGATCAAGGAAAAAGGGGTGCCCACCCAAGTAGGCTTGGTCTCAATTGTTGTTGAGCGCATATTAGGCTTGATTGCCTCATTACTGTTTGTCATCGCGGGCGGTATTACTTTGCTTGAGCTGTTGGTGAGCAGGGATTTGGAACCGGTTATTCAATGGATCGTTGGGTCAACCGTCGCGGGAACATTCGTTGTTTTATTGTTTATTTTCAACGATTCCTTACGTGGTCGCTTGTTGAGAGCTAATAAAATTTTTGCACACCCCAAGCTTAAAGATTTTTTTGTTGCCTTAGGAAAGTACAAAGGCAGCAAAGGTATGCTCTTTATCTTTCTAGTTTTATCATTGATTGAAAATTTATTTCCTTTGTTTGTGATCTATGTGGCAGGGGTCGCCTTGGGTGTGCCGCTAACCCCCTGGTATTGTTTGGCCGTCGTGCCAATCGCTACCGTCCTAGAGCGCTTGCCTATTTCATTCGCGGGTATTGGGTTGCGAGAAGGCAGTTTTATTGTTTTGTTTGGGTTGATGGGGATTGCTTATGCTGAAGCGCTGTTAATTGGCTTGGTTAATTTTTTCTGTTTCTTGATTTCCTTGACACCAGGAATGATTTGGATGCTAACGGAAGGAATTAATACCAAAAAAATTAGTAATTCTGATGCCGCCGCTGCCAAAGTTGCTGCAGAGAAAGAACCACTCCTATAATGATAAGCGGATCGGTTTGAACTCGAAAGCGATTGTTTTCGCCAAATTCAAGGGCGTTACCAAGAATTGCGGTATAACCCAGAGTCATCACGATAAAACAAAATAGCCATTGCCCGTGCATTGCATCCATTGATTGCCACAGATTAGGTGCTCTACAAAGAGTGCTACTAATGATGATAATAATAGCGAGCATAACCGGTACGCAGCTAAGTAATGGTTGATTGAACACAAGCTCTTGATCGAGTTTAAGAACGTCATCCTCCAGATAATTTAATATCGTATGTAAACCAAACAGCTCAATATAGGGTTTAATATGTTGGCTGTTGCTGCGTAAATGACGATAAATCCAAGCCGGTTCGGTGTAGTTTAGCCAGGCTCTCGCCATGTGCTTTAGGTATTGCACTGGATCTTGTTGTACTTGGTTTTTTGCCAAGGCCATATAATCTTTTGAAAGCGTTAAATAGCCATAATGATTGAAGTTTATGTCTCCATTGGATTTTTTTGGGGAGCTTAGCGCTGGAATTGACAAAAACTGTTCTGGCACTTGTTGGTAAAGTTCAGGATAGTCCGTAAGTGGCGAAAAGGGTTGAATCTTAGCGAGAGGAGAATCTGAGTTTTCAGTTGCGGAGTCAAAAGCATTCACAATGCGCCATACGTTCATTCCAGTCCAGCTAGATGCGCCAAAAAAATCAAAAACCACCCAGTTTTTAATATAAACCGAACTGGTGATAAGGATAGCGGCGAGCCCCACTCCGATAAGTATTTTGCGGTGAGTTTTTTGGAACAGAAGAATAAAAACAGTACAGGCGAACAGATAAATAAGATGAAACATGGAACGAGATAGGCAAAGTACCGCAATTAGAACGAGAAAGCTTATGGCATAACGGCGTTGGTGGGTATGGTCGTATTTAAACACACAGAAGGCTATAATCATCAACAGAGCAGCGATAGGCCAAGTGTAAAACAGCATGTTTTCGTAAAGTATGGCTTCCGGGGAAATGATAAAAACGGAGGCAACCACTAAGGCCAGTGTGGTATTGATTCCGCTCGCCACCAGTAAATAAAACATCAAACCGTAGATGATCAAGCTGCAGCCATGAAAAATAAAGGCGAACACCCAAGGGTGAAAGGTAGGAAAAGCCTGTATTAGCGTACCAATGAAGAGGTTAAACAAGGGCGGCTGGCTATGCTGGTAGTAGACCGACGTTACTAAATTTTGACTTAGTAGTTCCGGGTCGAGGTACTGCCAAAAATATTGTAGAGGTTCGCTATCAAAGCGAACACCAACGCTGTAGGCAATGATTCGTGAGACAAAATACACAATAAGCGCTACGAACCAATAGTGCTTATTGATAGTCTTCTGCATGTTAGATTTCTTTTACCACCACAATATAGTTTGAGTTTGCCCCCGCTGCACCAGCGGCAAGATTTCCACCCAAGCTTACACTACCCGCAGAAAAGGTTCGAGAATAAACCCGTAATGTGGGTGAGTTCGGGTCATTCGTAGTAATGGTCATCCCGGTATTGGAATAATTGCTGTTTAGCCAGTTGGGCAGGGTAGCAGCACCAGCATCATAGGCTACGTAAACTCTAACCGACCGGTCCACCTCAAAATACAAGTATTCTGCGTCCGTATTGTTGAATTCACTATTGGCGGTTTGAATCCAAATACCATTCTTCAATACATTAGGTTTGCTGAGCACCTCAAAATCTTCGTCAATGTAGTAACGGGGATAATTGGTGGCTAAAAAAGTTTGCTTGTGACTGGTGGGTGAAGTGGCGCTGCAGTCGGCGGATTCCATTCGATTACATAGAAAATCCAGATAAAAGGGAGTCACCGACATGCCTGTAAGCGCATTGTGCCACAAGGTGGCCAAAACTTTTTGACCTAAAGCATTAGGGTGTAAGTTATCTTGATACATGCTAAAGCGGTCATAGTCGTTAGCTGAATCGTAAAAAAATTCAAAGAAGTTGGGCCCGCCAGGCTCAATACCTGACAAGCTGTCGATGGCCGAGTTGTAATTCTGGGCCCGACTGTTTTTAGAGAGAAAATCATTGTAAGGTAGAAAAGGCGGTATCTTTGCGACCCATACAGACTTACTTTCCGTCAGTGCTTTGTTGATAATAACTTGCATGTTGGATTGATAGCTGCCCACGTCAACATCGCCGTTGGCGTCATTGGTGCCTAGCATTAACAATACCTTATTGGCGCTGCTGTGGCGGTCCAATATCGAATCTGTGCGAAAGCGCATTTTATTGGTGGAGTCTCCACCTACTCCGTTGTTGGAAATTAGTTGGGGAATGCCCAAGGTGGCGGTTAACATATCACTTAATGGCGCATGATAGCCTTGTAACCCAATGATTCGGCCATCTTTAGATTGATTGTCTGAGGCGAATAGGTCAAAGGATCCCAAGGTAATACTGTCGCCGATAGAGATATAGTGATCACCGGCTATACCAATCTTTAAGTGCTCATCACGAGCGATTAACGTATTGCTGCTGTCAAAAAGATAAGCGGCCAACGCCAATCCGGGTTGGTCATAACTACCTTGGGCGAATGATCCACAATTTGCAATATATTGGCCTGAACCAGCAGGAGACTCCGTGGCTGGGTCGCAGGACATACCGCCAAACTCGAATGCAACCGTACTGCCGGCTGGCGCTTTCATTACCGTGGCCGAGGTCTGTACGGTATTGTTTGGCAGCACTGTGTAGGCTAGAGGCTCTCCGAGCGAAATTACCGGTATTTTGGGAAGTCCTGTTACCATCACGTTGTCGAAGGTGGCGGAGTCTTGGGAATATAAGGCAACAGTACCGGATTCTATACTGTTGTCGTAAATTGAAATAATGACCTCGTTATTAACTGCTACCCGAATCAATGGGCCGTTAACCACTACCTGTAGCGTGTAATCCACATTTTCTGTATGTCCACGAGCGCTCGCTGCCAGCGTTTGGTAGTTGCCACCCATCTTTTTTTCAAGGCGCATGTAAGAGCTTGTTCCGTTCAGGCTGATCCGGTAGTAGTTATTGTTGTCTATGTAGCGGAACATCAAGCCAATGTCCTGACCATCAAAAGAGTCTCGGATAAACACATCTTTATTGGGTGTGATAACGACACTCGCGGTGTAGTTTCTAAGGTCAAAGTAATCTTTAAGATAGAGATAGGAGCCTTGATGATAGGATTGAACTAAGGGGTTTGTGCCAGCTTTCTGGTTTGCTAAGTCCTCACTTTGAGAGAGTTTGCCGTTCACTACTTGCCAATCACTGGCGATACCCGAATCGTCGATTATCAACCAGTCAGATAAATCAGGTGCAGAAAAGTCGAAAACCAAATTAGACAGATCTTCACTGACCACTTCTATGCCTGCTAAGGTAGGGTTATCGGTGACATGGTTGAAGGCAATATTAAGCACCCCATCGTTGACCGCAACGGAGGTAAACGTGAGCACTAAAGCTCGGTTTTTGCCACCTGCTTGACTAAAAATATCCACATTGTCTAACAGGATTTGATTTTCAGCGAGAATATCAAAAACCCGCAATCCGGCACCAAAATTGCCACTGAAATTTTCGGCGAAGTGTAACTTGATAGTGTAATTGCCATTAATGACAGGCAAAGAATAAGTCAGTTTGGGGTTAGCACTGCTGTTGTCATTGCGCTGTGTTTGATAAAGCAGATCGTTTGCTGTGCCTATTATATTGATGCTGGAATCAATGCTGTCCGAACCGCCGGTATTGAAATAGCCATCGGCCTGCCATTGATTACCCTGGTTATCCACAAATGCACTGCCGCCAGCATTTATACGATACCTTATGCTGAGGGATTCCGCTTGGGCTGAACTGGCTGGATTAAAGGGGCTTTCTGGGCTGACACCAATAACAGAGGCGGTACTACCTCCTTCGCTACCTCCACCGCCACCACTACCGCAGGACAAAACTGACACGGATAGCAATATCACGACAAAAACCTTAGTCAGTAAATTGGTATACATGCGTGCTAGCAAACCCATAGTGCTTAAATTTCCTGAAGTACGTGAGTCAAAGTTCAGTGAGTCCGATCCCGATTAAGACCAGTCTGTAATTGCAGCCTAATGTAGCTACAATAATCATGGCTCACAAGTTGGTGATTTCCCGTTTTTTTTGTTAGAAAATGAACGTTTTATAGTGAAGAATATTACACCATGGACTGGGCGCTTGCGCGCCCCAGTTCATGTTTCATACAAAATTTATTTTGATTCAATGGCTATTTGCACTGGCGTTATTCATTTAATTTCGCTTTTTGTCTTGGTCTAATTCGTCAACGTAATAAGCAACCTAATTCAGGGAGGTTTTCACTGAACCAGCAAAACCCCCACCGGCACATGGCCTTTGATATAATGATTGTCTGTAAAGCACCTGGTCTGATAGGTATAGACTATCTCTTATCTGATTCTCAAAAAAGAACCCGTGACCGGATCGTACCCTCAACTTCACGCAATTTTTCAAGAGCCAGTTCACTATCCGCTTTGTCAATATCAATAACTACATAGCCGATGGCTTCATTGGTCTGCAGATACTGACCACAAATATTGATATTGTTGGATGAAAAGATGGAATTGATGCTGGATAGTACACCGGGTACATTTTTGTGAATATGTAAGATGCGGTGGACGTTATCATGTAAGGGTAAAGCGACTTCCGGAAAATTAACGGCGGATATGGTAGAACCGTTGTCACTGTACTTGATGAACTTTTCCGATACTTCGGCACCAATATTGACTTGCGCCTCTAATGTACTGCCGCCGATGTGAGGCGTAAGGATTACATTATCGAACTCCCGCAACGGCGAAATGAATTCTTCGTCATTACCTCGGGGTTCTGTGGGAAATACATCGATGGCTGCCCCCAGAATCTTTTGATCCCGCAGGCTCTGCGCCAGAGCATCGATATCCACGACTGTTCCGCGAGCCGCGTTAATCAAGATACTGGTGGGTTTCATCTGCGCCAATTCCGCGCTGCCAATCATATCCTTGGTTGAACGGTTTTCCGGAACGTGCAGGCTCACTACGTCAGCGTTCTGTAACAATTCTTCAAGGCTGGAAACCTGGCTGGCATTACCCAGTGGAAGTTTAGTAACCACGTCATGGAAAATCACTTTCATACCCAGGCTTTCCGCAATGACGCTCAATTGTGAGCCAATGTTGCCATAGCCAATGATCCCTAGTGTTTTACCCCGAATCTCAAAGCTATTGACCGCTGTTTTCTGCCAGCCACCGCGGTGACAAACCGCATTTTTTTCCGCAATTCCACGCAATAAAAGAATGGCTTCGGCAAGCACCAGCTCCGCTACCGAACGGGTGTTGGAGAAGGGTGCATTAAATACCGGAATTCCGCGAATTAGGGCAGCGTTTAGATTGACCTGGTTGGTACCGATACAGAAGCAGCCCACGGCGACGAGTTTTTTAGCTTCAGCAAAAATCTCTTCGCTTAGCTGAGTTCGAGAGCGAATACCTATAAAGTGGGCATCGGCTATTTTTTGCTTCAGTAAATCTTCCGGTAAAGAGGTTTTTATGTATTCGATGTTGGTGTAACCGGCGCGTGTGAAATTTTCGACGGCGGATTTATGAACCCCTTCCAACAACAAAATACGAATTTTACTTTTATCCAAAGAGGTCGTGCTCATGCTGCTATGTCACCCAGATAGGTTTTAATCGTGATTAAACCACAGTCGTATAAAGGCGACCGTGATAGCTTTAGGGTCGGCTATGTTATCATATCCCGACTAAAACGCAGGTATGGCGGCGATATTTACTCTTGAAAATCTCGCATGTCCCTGTGAAATTCTTGATTACTAATAGTTAAATCATTGTATTAAAAGAGAAATTTATGGCCGACCCCCAAGAATTGATTGCCGGTCTGGAACCTTTGGTAGATCCAGGTCGATTGTTGACTGACACCGATAGCTTACTGCATTACGGTACTGATTGGACTAAAAAGTATCAACCAGCGCCCTTGGCCGTTGTCTTGCCGAAAACCATAGAACAGGTTCAGGCCATAGTCCGCTACGCCAATGCGCACCAATTGGCCTTGGTGCCGTCCGGGGGGCGCACCGGTTTAAGCGCCGCCGCCGTGGCCGCTAATGGGGAGGTGGTGGTTGCCTTTGATCTGATGAATCAAGTGTTGGAATTTAATGAAATAGACCGTACGGTGCGTTGTCAGGCCGGGGTGATTACTCAACAATTGCAGCAGTTCGCGGAGCAAAAAGATCTTTTCTATCCGGTTGATTTCGCTTCGGCGGGTTCCAGTCAGTTGGGAGGTAATATTTCCACCAATGCAGGAGGTATCAAGGTCATTCGTTACGGTATGACACGGGACTGGGTTTTGGGTCTGAAAGTGGTCACGGGTTCTGGTGAGATCCTGGAGTTTAATAGTGGCCTGGTTAAAAATGCGACTGGCTATGATTTCCGCCACTTATTTATCGGCGCTGAAGGTACTTTGGGTTTTATTGTCGAAGCTACCATGAAGTTAGCGCGGCCACCCAAAAACCTCAGGGTCATGGTGTTAGGCGTGCCAGATCTCGATGCCATTATGAAAGTTTTGCAGGCCTTTCAAAGTAAACTGGATTTGACGGCCTTTGAATTTTTCTCGGAAAAGGCGGTACAACGAGTTACTGCCCATCATGATATTCCGCGCCCTTTTGCGGATGCGGCCCCATACTATGCTTTGTTGGAATTTGAAGCCGCTCATGAAGAAGAAATGGAACAGGCTATGAGCTTGTTCGAATCCTGTGTTGAGCAGGGATGGGTAGTGGATGGAGTGATCAGTCAAAGTGAGTCCCAGGCAGCGGCATTGTGGCGCTTACGGGAAGGCATCAGTGAAACTATTGCACCTTTCACCCCCTATAAAAACGACATTTCTGTGGTGGTCTCCAAAGTCCCTGAATTTCTTAATGCTATCGATGCTATCGTAGCGTCCCGTTATCCGGATTTTGAAATCATTTGGTTTGGTCATATTGGTGATGGGAATTTGCATTTAAATATCCTGAAACCAGAGACCATGGCGAAAGAGATATTCTTCGAGCGGTGTGAAGCTGTGAATACAGAGGTGTTTGAAACAGTGCAGTGCTTTAAAGGCAGTGTATCTGCGGAGCATGGCGTGGGTATGACTAAAAAGCCCTACTTAGAATATACCCGTAGTGCTACTGAGATCGCCTGTATGCAAGCCGTGAAAAAAGTATTCGATCCCAACGGGGTGATGAATCCAGGCAAAATATTTGATCTCCACGATTCATAGGAGCCGCTATGAGCTTCCAGATTCTCTTAGATGGACAACCCGCCCCCTGGTCTTTAGGTAAAGTCGTTTGTGTCGGCCGCAACTATGCCGAACACGCGAAGGAGCTCAATAATCCGCTACCGAAAAGTCCTATTTTATTCATCAAGCCGGCATCGGCTGTGGTGCCCTTTGCTGACACTCTGGAGGTTCCGGCTGAATGGGGCGAATGTCACCACGAAGTGGAAATGGCACTATTAATCGGTAAGTCGTTGACCAAGGCTAGTGAAGCACAAGCGCAGGCGGCCATTGTGGGTTATGGCGTCGCCCTGGATTTAACCTTGCGTGAACTTCAATCCCAACTGAAGGCTAATGGTCACCCTTGGGAGATGGCAAAAAGTTTTGACGGCGCCTGTCCGATGTCAGGGTTTGTTTCCTCTAGCATCATAGAGCAACCTCAAGCCTGCGATATAACTTTAAGCGTCAACGGCCAGCTGCGCCAAGCGGGCAATACCCTTGGCATGTTGACCCCGATGGTTACTCTGGTTGCTTACATGAGCCGCTTTTTTACGTTGAATCCTGGTGATGTAGTCTTAACGGGCACGCCCGCAGGCGTGGCTTCCTTGCACGACGGTGATACGCTGCGCGCTACCCTGGCCGGTGATCAGGTTGTTGCTTCGGCAACCTTAAAACGACCTTGAGCTCAAAGTAAACTAAAGTATGCCCTGTCCTTGGCTAGAAACCTTAGTTGCCAATGCTTGATTCTTATTATTATTGGAGTGGAAAGAGTGGCTCAGGGATTCCTAAAATGGGTTATAGGAAATGATAGAGCGCTTCCGGATTAATGCAGCTGTCTGATTGTTGTAGTCTGCTCAGTGTCCCGGCAAACCATTGATCGGCCGCCACGGGCCCCAACACTTCACAGGCTGCAACATAAAGCGCATTAAAGAAATCCTGCAGCGCTTCCTGCGAAAAACTGGCTAGAAATTGGGGGTTATCCGAGAGTAAATATTGCGCTAGCTTGTCGAAGTTTCCATTCACAAACCGTTGGCGCAGTTGCCCCGCAATGTGAGTGTGCATCTGTGTTCGTTGCTCTGGTTTGATCTTGCGTAAAATGCTGCTAACCAATTCGTGTAATGCCAGTTGTTCTTCGCTGGGTTCCATGAAATTTAAGCGAAAGCCACCATCATCACTTAATTGCTGACGTTGAATTGTGGGTAACGGGTCGGGTTCCAGTTCTTGAGTATTGCGCAACAATACCTGCAATAGAGACTGGCGCAGGGTCTTGATGTCCACTTGATCCTGGTACAGTTCTGAAATCTGGGTTAGATATTCGTGGATCGCCTGAGACGGACGATCTTGATAAAAATCATCGAACACCCGAACGGCTTCTAGCACAGTAGCTTCGTCAAGCCATCGCTTCAGTACCGTATAAACTGCACGCCGCTGATAACTTCGCTTTTCCATCATGGCCTCGAGTCTTGTAGGTTAGTTTGAAATGGGTTTGTGTAAATTTAATCGGTCGAACTCTGGGTAGCCTCGTTCATAGTGTTCAGTGTAGTCCATACCACGCTGTTGACTCAGTGGACTGGCTCGCAAACCAAAAATTTTATCGATGAGCCAGTACATTAAATAAGCTAATGGGAACGCCCATAAAAATGCAATGGTGCAGCCCAGCGCCTGAACGAAAACCTGATGCCAGTTAAATAGATCGGCTTCGTAAAATAAGCCTGCGGCAATAGTTCCCCAAACACCTGAAAGACCATGGACTGGAATAGCGTCCACTACATCATCCAGCAGCAGTTTCTCTAAAATATAGCTACCCGCTATGACAATGGCGCCCGCAACTAAACCGGTAATCATAGCAAAGCCAACGTCCATCGTGGCGCAGCCTGCGGTAATGGAAACTAATCCGGCAATGCTGCCGTTGATCGTATGTGTCAGTAAAACCGGGCGGCCCATGAGGGTTTGACAAATAAAGGTTCCCACAGCACCCGCGCAGGCAGCCAAGTGAGTATTGAGGGCAATTTTGCCGAGACTCCCGTCGCCTTGTAGGGTGCTTCCTGCATTAAAGCCGAACCAGCCAATCCAAAGGATGAAACCACCCAAGGCTACATTGTTTAAATTGTGTCCGGGAATGGCGCGAGCTTCACCGGTCGTAGGGTCGAAGCGACCCAGGCGTGGTCCCACCACCATAATGCCTGCCAAGGCACACCAAGCGCCAATGGAGTGCACCACGGTAGAGCCGGCAAAATCAATGAAACCGAGTTCTGATAACCAGCCCGCACCACCAAAATAGCCGCCCCAAACCCAACTGCCAAAGACGGGGTAGATACCCGCAGTAATCACGATAGCTCCTACCAGATAGCCGGCGTAGCGGGTGCGTTCTGCCATGGCACCGCTAGCAATGGTTGCCGCAGTTGCAGCAAACATGGTTTGGAAAAGGAGAAAAGTGTAGTCCCACTCTTGGTCGAAACTGGGCATGAAGTGGCTACTGCCAAAAAAGCCCGTTTCATTAATTCCAAACATCAGGCCAAAGCCCAAGGCCCAAAAAAAGATGCTGCCCAAACAGACATCCATGTAATTTTTCATGACTACATTTACTGCATTTTTACTGCGGGACAAGCCGTTTTCCAGCAGCGCAAATCCAGATTGCATGAAAAATACGAGAATGGCGGCCACTACAACCCACACGGTATCAACCGGGGTGTGGTCGCTGCCAGCGAATGCCGGGCCGGAAATTAGTAGACTGATTAAGGAAATTGTCTTTTTCATGCAGGAGGGTCCATGGATTTGGGAGCACAGTCCCCAAGGCAAGACCTATGCCATTGTTTTCTATTTGGTAATTTTGCCTAGATAAGGGGCGAAATTTTTAAACGATTTAGTTTTTATGGTGCGATAAGGAGCATCATCGCACCAAGCAAGTGCGATGATCGTTTAAAAATGATGCCAGACAGGGCTGCAGGAACTATTGAAGGGTCTCTACGCCATTTTCTGAAGCCAATAACACAATATCTGCAGGGCGCTTGGCAAATAAGCCGTTGGTCACTACGCCCACGATATTATTCAGTTGCGCTTCCAGCTTGACTGGTTCAGCGATACTCAGGTTATGGATATCTAGAATAATGTTGCCGTTATCTGTGATAAAACCCTCTCGGTAAACGGGGTCGCCACCCAGCTTTACAATTTCCCGAGCCACATGGCTGCGGGCCATGGGTATCACTTCCACGGGTAAGGGGAATTTGCCTAAGACGGACACTTTCTTGCTGACGTCGGCAATACAGATAAATTTTTGGCTTACCGCAGCGATGATTTTTTCTCGAGTTAAAGCGCCGCCGCCGCCTTTAATCAGGCACAGGTTTCGATCACACTCGTCGGCACCATCCACATAAACTGGGATCTCGTCCACAGCATTAAGATCAAACACGGGAATGCCGTGTTGTTCAAGTCGCTCCTGAGTTGCCTTGGAGCTGGCAACAGCGCCTTCAATACGACCTTTAATCTCGGCTAAACAATCAATGAAAAGGTTGGTGGTGGAGCCAGTGCCTACACCGATAATGGTGTGATCCTCAATGAAGGCCATGGCAGCTTTTGCGGCGGCTAATTTTAATGGGTCAGCGCTCATGAATCTGTCCTGGGTTGAATGAGGAACCGATTATAGTGTTTTGCGCTGGGAGAGCACAGGCCCAAGGCGAAATATCGGTTCAAGTTCAAATAGTATATGATTGTTGATTGAATCGAATTTGGTAACGAGCGGATCCTATGCCCATCAAGGTTATAAAAAAAATTCTTCAGGCCAAAGTGTACGATGTGGCGCGGGAAACGCCGGTAGATCCAGCGCCTGGGTTATCACGGAGGATTGGTAACCAAGTGCTGTTGAAGCGTGAAGACTTACAACCGGTGTTCTCCTTCAAAATTCGGGGCGCTTACAATAAAATCGTTAATTTACCTGAAGAACAGCGCCAGCGTGGGGTGATTTGTGCCTCTGCGGGGAATCATGCTCAGGGTGTAGCGTTGGCTGCGGCCCGCTTAGGAATCCGGGCGGTGATTGTGATGCCGCAAACTACACCAGAAATAAAAGTAAACTCAGTGCGGGGCTTTGGCGGCAAAGTCGTGCTGTTTGGTGATAATTTTGATCAAGCGGCTCAGCATGCCCGTGAACTGCAAGAGCGGCATGGTTATACCTTCGTTCACCCTTTTGATGATTTGGATGTTATAGCAGGCCAAGGGACAGTGGGTATGGAAATCTTACGCCAACATACCGGAGATCTGCATGCTGTTTTTGTGCCGGTGGGAGGCGGTGGTCTGATCGCCGGTGTGGCCACTTACATTAAGTATTTGCGTCCAGATATTAAAATCATCGGTGTGGAGCCTGCTGATTCGAATTGTCTCTATGAAGCCATGCAGGCAGGGCGTCGGGTGATTTTGCCGGAGGTGGGTTTGTTCGCTGATGGTGTTGCTGTAAAACAAGTGGGTAAAGAGACCTTTAAATTGGCGCATAAATATGTGGATGATGTGGTTTTAGTGAGTGCCGATGAAATCTGTGCAGCCATCAAGGATTTATTCGATGATACTCGTGCGATTAATGAACCGGCCGGGGCGCTTGGGGTGGCAGGTTTAAAAAAATACGTAGAACGGACCGGAGTCAAAAATAAAACGGTAATGGCTATATGTAGTGGCGCTAATGTTAACTTTGATCGCTTGCGTCACGTTGCGGAACGCGCAGAAATTGGCGAACAAAGGGAAGCCGTATTTGCGGTGACCATTCCAGAGTGTCCTGGCAGTTTTCGCCAGTTTTGTCGAGTTTTAGGTAAACGTTCTATTACTGAGTTCAATTATCGTTATGCATCGGCGGATTCAGCCCAGGTTTATGTCGGAGTGCAAACGAATTTGGATAATTCGCGCCAAGGAATCCAATCGCTATTAGAGCGTAAAGGTTACAAAGCCATAGATTTGTCGGATAACGAAATGGCGAAACTGCACATTCGTCACATGGTGGGCGGGCGCGGGGTCTCTCAACATAGATCTGATACGGACGATGATAATGAAGTGCTGTATCGTTTTGAATTTCCAGAACGCCCTGGCGCGTTGATGGAATTTTTAGGTAATCTGGGCGAGCATTGGAATATTAGTTTGTTCCATTATCGCAATCATGGTGCCGCTTTTGGCCGCATTCTGGTGGGCTTGCAAGTGCCGATGAAAGAGCGAGCGCAGTTGAAAAAGTATTTTGTGAATTTGGGCTACCGGCATTGGAACGAAACAGATAACCCTGCATACCACTTGTTTTTAAAATAATGGCGTTAAATGTAAAGGGAAGCTTTTCATGCGCTTAGTGTCGTGATACTTTTTTATGCGCACTTGCCATTAGAAGCAAGAGGGGTTGGTTTTATTTTGACCAGATCGTCTGGTTTGTGACCAAGTCCACAGGTTTGGACTGGAACTGATTAAGGTCTAAGCTATAGTTAGCTTAAGTGGTTTCGTGAAACACCCGTGGAACCCGCTTGAATCCATTACTCGGACGTTTGTAAGCGGAAACTCCGCAAGACTTGTTGAAATCGAGGCAGAAAGGCTGATGAAAAAGAAACCTGATTTAATGTTAGTGCTGATTATGGTGCTCGGTTTGGGTGTTCTGGTCAGCAGTTATAGTCAAGGCCAACCTGATCCAGAAATGATTGCCAGCCAATTCTCCATACGATAATCCACCTTATCGTTGATGGCTGATGTAATCTTTCTTTTCCTTGGTAATTTCTTTTAGTTCTTCGCCCTAGTAAACGCCCCCGTCAGTAACGATTTTTTTCATGGGTATATCCCAGCTTTCTGCAGGTAACGCTTCCACTTTTTGGCATTCGTGGGCCAACCCAACCAAGCTAGGAGCGCCAGGCTTGGTGGCGGCATGAAGAAAGTCGAAGGTGCGGTCATAGAAACCGCCTCCCATCCCAATGCGATTTCCCTGAGGATCAAAGCCTACCAAAGGCGTTAGCACCAGATTGAGTGTCCAGGCTGGACACAGGTTTCCCCAAGCGTTTATGGGTTCAGGTATACCATAACGATTTTTAGCCAGGGGTTGGTGTTGCCAATGCTCTACAAACAGCAGCTGACCAGGAAAAAAAGGATGCAGTACAGGTAGATACACCTGCTTTTTGCTACGCCAAGCTAATTCCACTATGGGTTGGGGATTGATTTCACCGTTACACGGGATATAGGCGGCAATGCGCTTAGCAAATTGGAATTCCGGCATTAGAGCGATGCGGCTACAAGCATTCATGGAGGCAATGCGTTGCTGTTGGGCTGATAAGGCGGTACGCCGGCGTCTTAATTCTTTGCGTAATCCGACTTTTTCAATGGCTTTGGGCACCGGCCGAACCTCTCAAACCTCTATAATAACTTTCAAACCCCGATAAAATTAGGGCCCCCCGTTCTGCCGAGACTGGCGGTAGCCCTTGAACCCAAAGTTCAAGGTGGTGGTTCCTGTGATGTATCGGGCTTTCCGTCAAGCGGACATGCACTCCCACATCAACTGAAACCGCCGTTTAGTAAAGCATCGGCTCAGGGACGTCGGCCAGAAGCTCGAACAGCGCAGGGGGCTGAGGTTCCAATTATAACGGATTTATTGTTAGTTCTCGAATTAAAGCGTCGAACGGTTAAAGATCAAGTTGACGTGCAGAGGCCAGTGCTAACTCGATTTTGTCATTCAGCTTGGATAATTGTTTTTCGGTGGAACGGTCTTTGTGGTCCAGTTCAGCCTTGATCTTAAGCAGTTCGTGGGCCATGTTTAATGCCGCCATGACGGCGATACGTTCTACCCCAACAATTTTGCCAGAGCGCCGAATGTCCCGCATGCGCTCATCCAGAATGCGGGCTGAATTCTTGAGTTCCTCCACTTCGTTTGGTGGACAACTCACCCCATAATCGCGATCCAGAATGCTGACATTTAAGGTTTCAATGCCTTTGTTTTCGTCCTTACTCATGAATCTTGCTCCAACGCTTTCAAGCGCGAGATCATTGCCTCAACTTTGGCGCGAGCCATGTCATTTTTCCTGGTCAGGTTCGCACGTTCTTCTGTCAACTGAGTTTCTCTGGTCTTAAGGGACTGATTATGACGCTTGTATTCCTCACACAGAGCGATAAATTCGTCGAGTTGGTGGTCTAGCTTGCTGATCAGTTGCTCGATTCTGGTCATAGGAGGCTCGCCCCAAATCCGGTATGTCCGGCTCTATTATTGGTTATGGTACACGAATTTCAAGACAGTACACACTATCAAGATCACACAATTCAGCTTAGCTTAATATCCTCTTTGCTCCACATTTCACCATGTTACAATGGGGCAAATTCTTACCCGGACATCTGTCATGACCGTACCTATGGAATCTGTGCTGGACTATTATGAGTTAGAGGCCGAACTCAAAAAGCTGGATGCAGTGGCTACGCCATCGGAAGCTCACGGTATTCTCTGTGGGCAACTCAGTGGCGGCCAGGCAATGGATACCCTAGGTTGGTTTCCAGGCTATCTTGATAATATTGGCCACAAACACGAGCCAAGGGAAAGCGACCGAGAGTGGTTCTTTATGCTGCACAAGTTGACCCTTGATGAATTGGTGGGAGATCAGTTTAACTTCATGCCTTTGTTACCCGATGATGAAGATCCTTTGGACGAGCGCTTGGGTTCTTTGGCTGAGTGGTGTTCAGGTTTCCTGGCGGGATTTGGGACCTCTGCCAATGTGCGTACCGCAGAGGAATTCAACCAGGAAACCCTGGATGCCTTAAAAGATATCCAGCATATCAGCCAGGTTGACCCTGTAGTAGAAGATGAAGAAGACGAAGGTGAAGCGGCTTACTTTGAAGTGCTTGAATACGTGCGGATGGCCGCTTTAATGATTTTTACGGAATTCGCTCTCAAACAGGAAGAGAGGGTTCCTCCCAACGTTACGATACATTAGGTGTCCATGAGTATTACCAAGAAAGAATTTGCGGCCCGACGCCAACAACTAATGGCGATGATGGAGCCAAATAGTATCGCTGTATTGGCCGCGGCCCCCATGAGAACCCGTAGCCGCGATACAGAATTCCCATACCGGCAAGACAGTGATTTTTTTTATCTGTCGGGATTTCCTGAGCCGGAAGCCGTTTTGTTATTGATTCCTGGCCGCCCTCATGGCGAGTATATTTTGTTTTGTCGTGACCGCGACCGGGATATGGAAATCTGGAATGGTTATCGTGCCGGTCCCGAAGGTGCTGTACATGGCTACGGTGCTGATGATGCCTTTCCTATTGGCGACATCGATGAAATTTTGCCGGGTTTATTAGAAGGTAAAGAACGCGTCTATTACCAGATGGGTAAAGACAAAGAGTTTGATGGTCAGGTTATGGAGTGGGTTAATAGTATCCGCAGTAAAGCGCGTAGTGGCGCCCATCCACCCGGCGAGTTTATTGCCTTGGAACATCTTCTGCATGATATGCGATTATTCAAAAGCAAAGCTGAAATACGTCTGATGCAAAAAGCCGCCGACATGAGCGCTAGCGCCCATGTGCGTGCCATGAAAAACTGTCGTGGCGGAATGATGGAATATCAATTGGAGGCGGAGCTGTTGCATGAGTTTGGCCTCAATGGTAGCCGTTTTCCTGCCTATTCCACGATTGTTGGTGGCGGAGCCAACGCGTGCATATTGCATTATATAGAAAACACTGCAGAGCTTAAGGATGGCGATCTAGTGTTAATCGATGCGGGTGCCGAGTATGAGCATTATGCTGCCGATATTACCCGAACTTTCCCGGTTGGAGGGCGTTTTAATCCAGAGCAGCGTGCGCTCTACGACGTGGTTTTAAAAGCACAGCTGGCGGCCATAAAGCAAGTGAAACCCGGCAACCATTGGAACCAACCTCACGAAGCGGCAGTAAAAGAGCTAACGAAAGGTCTGGTTCAGCTGGGTCTGTTGCAGGGGAAAGTCTCTGACCTGATTGAAAGCAATGCCTACCGCAAATTCTATATGCATCGAACCGGCCATTGGCTAGGTATGGATGTGCATGATGTGGGTGACTATAAAGTAGGAGATGCGTGGCGGGAATTTGAACCCGGAATGGTGTTAACGGTGGAGCCTGGATTGTATGTGGCGGTTGATGATGACTCCGTTGATCCTAAGTGGCGTGGCATCGGTATTCGCATTGAAGATGATGTTCTGGTCACCACAAAAGGGCGTAAGGTTCTAACCGGTGGTGTACCGAAAAGCGCCGATGAAATAGAAGCACTGATGACTCGAAGTCGTGGTCGTAAAGTCAGGCGAGTGGCCTGAAGGATGTCATGAGACACTATGATGTTGTGATTATGGGTGGAGGTTTAGTGGGCGCTTCATTAGCGGCCTGCTTAGCCCGTGACTCAGCGCTGCAAATTGCTGTGGTGGAAAAATTCAATCCGCCCACTCAGCTTGGGGATTTTCATCCCAGTTTTGATGCCCGTAATACGGCGCTGACCAATGGCACCTGCCATCTATTCAATCAGCTTGGGATCTGGGCGGCACTGAGAAGTAATGCCGAGCCCATTGAAACCATCAAAATCAGTAACCAGGGTGGTTTTGGCCACGCAACCATACGGGCTCAGGACGAGCGTGTCAGAGCGCTGGGTTATGTCATTGAAAACCGCTACATAGGCGCTGAATTATTTATCCATTTGAACACGCTTCGTAATGTAGACTTTATTGCTCCTGCTGAAATCAGTGCAATAACCTACGATCATGTTGATCGGGTTACCGTTTCAATAGAAGGCACAGAAAAGACTCAGGCTACCACCGCTTTATTGGTTGTCGCTGATGGTGCGTTGTCCAATGGACGCGAATTATTAGGTATTCAATCCAGTCAAACACCTTATCATCAAGCCGCACTGGTTACCGCGTTCACTTCAGATCGTCCGCACAATAATACGGCTTATGAGCGCTTTGCCGCCGGTGGGCCACTGGCGCTACTGCCTCAAACCCATGATCGATTTGGGGTAACCTGGTGTGTAAAGCAAGAAGAAGGTGAAGCGCTGGCGGCCATGAGCGATCAGGATTTTATAGCGGCTTTGGAGTCTGTGGCTGGAAGTGCAATTGGCCGTATTAAAAAAGTGGGAACGCGGGTGCTTTATCCTTTATCTCTGGTGCTGGCGAAAGAGCAAGTTCGACCCAACGTGGTAGTGTTAGGAAATGCCGCCCACAGTTTGCATCCAGTGGCCGGTCAGGGCCTTAACATGGCACTGCGGGATGTGGTGGTATTAACGCAAGCGTTGGAAGAGGCTAAGCGTCGTCAGCAATCCTTAGGGGATTTTGCGGTGTTGAACCGTTATCTTGATTTGCGAACCAACGACCAATTTAACACTCTGCAGTTTTCTGACAAGCTCACCAAGCTTTTTACCCACCCCAATGCAGGTGTTAGTTTGTTGAGAAATACGGGCTTGACTCTGTTTGATTGGCTTCCCGGAGCGAAACGTTTCGTGGCCCGGCATGCAATGGGGCGGTCAGTGTCTATGCAGTTGCCGGAGATCGTATGAACGAGGCATTAACACCGGATTTATTGATTATTGGTGGTGGATTGGCCGGGTTGGCATTAGCTGTGGCGTTGATTGATTCTTCATTGGAAGTATTGGTTGTTGACCCACAAAAGCCACTGCCTCCCGATCATTGGCCGGCGGAATTTGATCCTCGTGTGAGTGCTTTAACTCATGCTTCTGAAAATATTCTGCGTCATTTGGGCGCCTGGGATTGGATAGCTGAGCAACAGCGTGTGGCTGCTTTTTCTAAGATGGATGTGTGGGATGGTGATGGTGTAGGCAATATTCAATTCTACGCTCAAGAGGTGGGCACCAGTCATTTAGGGCATATAGTGGAAAACCGCGTGACCCTGTATGGCCTATGGCAACAACTTATCATGGCCAGTAACATACACTTTGTACAAGCATCGCTTAGCAAGATTTTGGAAGCAGAAGCGCAGGACAAGTGGCAAGTATTGTTGAGCAATGGTCAATTAATCGAGCCAACACTTCTGGTGGGGGCTGATGGTGCGCGCTCAAAAGTTCGTGATCAGCTGGGTTTTCGGTGTCGCCAATGGTCTTATGAGCAAAGCGCGATAGTGACTACCGTAGTGACGGAAAAGACTCATGACAACACAGCACGCCAGATATTTTTAGAAAGTGGCCCCTTGGCGTTTCTGCCTTTACGAGAACAATCCAATCAGTCTTTATCAGCTACAAGCTCGATAGTTTGGAGCATACAAAACAGCCATCTTGATTCCATAATGGCTTTAAGTGATGAAGCCTTTTGTCACCAACTGGGGAGTGCTTTTGAGCATCGCCTCGGTGCGGTTTTGCAGACGGATAAACGTTTTAGTTTTCCTTTAGTACAAAATCATGCCGTTGATTATATTACCGGAGGTGCGGCGCTAGTAGGTGATGCCGCACATAGCATTCACCCGCTCGCAGGACAGGGTATCAATATGGGATTTCTGGATGTTGCAGTACTGGCAGAAGAAATTTTGCGAGCTCAAGCTGGTGGGCTTGATATAGCAGACAGCAGCGTTCTGCGGCGTTATCAGCGAAGACGAAAATCCCATAATCTGGCAATGATGGGTGCAATGGAAGGATTCAAACAATTGTTTGGAACGACCATTCCTCCGTTTCGAATTGCTAGGAACTTTGGCCTTTCCCTGGTGAATCGCCATGGTATTCTTAAAAATACCATTCTCTCCAGGGCGATGGGTCTAGAAGGGCCAATGCCAACTCTTGCTCAACCTGGTTTACTCGCTGATTTTTAAGCGGATTGCTGTGGTTGTAGCGCAAGGTTTCTGCTTATAGCTCCTTAGTGCTATTATTTGATAAGTACTTTATAAAGAGTGAATAGTCCTGGGAGTTTATGCATGGCGGAAGCGTTTGTTATCCGAAATCAGCTTGGTCAATATTTAACACGAAAAAATGAATGGGTATCTGGAAAGGACCCGAGTGTATTATATTGTCAGCCACATTTTGACCAAGCGCTCAATCAATTGATCGAGATAAATGCCAAGGATATCGAGCTTCGGGGCGAAGTAATCAGTTTGGAAATGGGTGAAAAAGGCAAACCGATAGTGAAAGACTACGGGCCAGACCCCATTCAGCCAGAGCTAGAGGCTCTGGATGCTGAAGATGAGAATAAACCAGCAATGGAAAAAGAGTCCGACGAGAATACAGTCGCGGCCTATTAACATACATCGACCGAATATTTACATAATCTGATTTATCGAACGCACGCTATTTTCGATAGAGTTTAATTTTTCTACTGGGGTATCCTAGGGGCGGTAGCGTGCCTGCTGCCTTTAATTAATTACATCAACTGGACTGGTTACCCCGCGTTCTTGGATGCCCACTACATGGGTGTAAATTTGTGTGGTGGATAAATCCGAATGCCCCATCATTTCCTGAATATTGCGAATATCTGTGCCAGCTCGTAATAATTGCGTAGCAAAGCTATGACGAAAAGTATGACAGCCAGCTTTTTTTAAAATATTACTCGACTTAATAGCAATTTTTACTTGGCGTTGAATATGATGCTCACCAATATGGTGACGCCTTTTAATTCCGGTGCGAGGATCAACGGAAAGATTTTTAGCGGGAAATAAATACTGCCACGTTGGGCTTGCCGCCATGTTTGGGTATTTCCTGGAAAGCGCATCGGGCATATAGACGTACCCAAAGCCATGAGCAATATCCATCTGATGTTGTGACAGAACGAAATTGATTTGATTTTTAAGTAGCGGGATTTGGCTGGTGGGTAATAACGTTCGACGCCATTTATTGCCTTTACTTTCACGCACGATAATGCACTGATTTTCAAAATCAATATCCTGAACTCTCAAACGAGCACATTCCATTACCCGTAAGCCAGAACCATACATTAAAGAAGCCGCCAAACGATAAGTTCCTTCTAACTTTTCGATTACTGATGTTGCCTCCCGGTGACTAAAAACGGTAGGTAGTGTTCGAGGCCTTTTACTCGGAAAATAGTTTAATTGGCCCACCGAAATTTGAAGGAATTTTACATACAAGAATACGATGGCGTTCAACGCCGTCTTTTGAGTGTTAACAGCAACATTACGTTCAACGGACAAATAGCTAAGATATTCATCTATTGCTTTACTGGTGAGTTCCTTCGGGTGAGTCATCTGATGGTAACGAATATAATCCTTAACCCAAATACAATAAGTTTTCTCCGTGCGATAAGCTAAGTTCCTGCTTCGAATAAAATAGCGAAACTGATCCATAAATTTGATCGGTTTCTCTGGCAATGGGCGCGGTATGTCATCCATTGAAAGTGACTCCTTTACTGTTCGTTTGTACAGTATCGGTTTCTTGCTAACTGAGCAAGAAAAATATCTAAACTTAAGGTCGGATGATTTATTCTTTGAAAAATTTTGTTGGGTTGAAACAGTAAGTTATGGTTTCACCGTTATAAAATATTTGGATCTACATTCAAATAGTTTGTCTTTGAATTAGCTGTGCAATTTTCTGCGCAAATGGGAAAAATGATTGTTAGGTTGTAAGGACTTGCTGACCTTAGAAAAAATAACCCGACATTGAAATGTTTGATTTTGGGTCGGAGATACAAATGTTAGAATTTTTTGTATTGTACCCTGTAGCTATAGTAGATTTGAGCAAGTAGAAAATCCATTGCTAAGCGGGAATATCGCAAACCAAGTTTGGGCTACTAGCGTTCCTGCACGAGAAAGCGGAACGCCTTTAGTGTTGCAGTTTTGTTGATCTACGCCAAGGCGAAGCCTAGCCCCGACGAGATACCACTGTTGTTGCTTTTTTGTTATGGCGATTATTCTTGCTACGACGCAATACCAACTAATTTTGAGATTTGGACTGCTGGGGCGTTTCGGCAATAACAGTGCGTAATTTAAAGATGTTTTGTTCAGTGCTATATTCCAAATACGATTCACTTAAATTTCTAACCAGTACATCCACGGGGACGCAGTTACGCTCCAAAAATTTGCGGATGCTTCGCATTTTATCCGCAAATTTCCTCCGCTACACTGCGCCCATGATGTAAGCGTTAGCGAAATCGTTACAATTTTGTGCGTTTGGAAGTTAGAATTAAGAGGGAGATATGAAATATAGAAAATATGGCGCAATATTTATATTAATGATTTCTGCTTGTGCGACGATGGACGGCGTATACTTTTTTGACTATAGAGCATCACCGACAACGGAAGAGGAAACTAGGTTTATATTAAATGAGCTAAAGCAGCTGGCGCTCTCTTCGGAATTTCTTTCATGCAGTGAGCTATCTAAAGTTAGTGTTAGAAGTCAGTATGATGGAAAGCCTCTTTGGAGAGAAAATTGGAGCTTCTTTGGTTGTGGCAGAGGGCTGCTGTTTTCAATATCTA
This sequence comes from uncultured Ketobacter sp., assembly GCA_963922875.1. Classification (GTDB taxonomy): domain Bacteria; phylum Pseudomonadota; class Gammaproteobacteria; order Pseudomonadales; family Ketobacteraceae; genus Ketobacter. The sequence continues at coordinate 706,797 of CAWUJH010000001.1, forward strand.
TCTATGAGCCAAATATAGATCATGGGCGAAATGTAAAGACCTACCATAATAGATCATTTCAGCTGGTTTCGGGTAATTCATGTTGGCCTGGGGGTTATGAAGGCTACAAATGTGTTGATGTGAATCATAAGCTAAATTATTTGTTACGCTATGGTCGTGACCCAAGAAAACAGATAGAAATAAGTATTAATCAATAGCGAATGGGGCAGCTTGAACCAGACATTATCTGAAAACTAAATTATGTCTTGACTATTAACGGTACTTCAACCGCTTTAGTGGGCAACTTCACAAGGATTGAGTTTGTGTTTTGTCAAATTCAAGTAGCAAGATTTAGGTATTTTATGGTGCTAAATTTGGGAAACAGAGTGTTCATTGCTAACAATCACATCAAGTGGAGGCAACTACGTTCCGCGATATTTTGCGGTGTCGCTACGCGCCACTTTACCGCAAAAATCACTCCACTACGCAGCCCCACTTATGTACGGCGTTAGCGAATTCGCCAGAATGGTGTGCATTTAGAATAGGAGAATAAATGATTAAGATACTACGTATTGTTTGTATTTTATTTATAGTACAGTCATTTTCCTATGCGGAAATATATAAATGGAAAGACGAAAACGGAGCAATTCGTTTTAGTGATAGCCGTCCAAATGTAGAGGAATTTAGTGTTATCGAATTTGAAGATGAATCGCCAAAAGAAAATGAAATTGAAACTATGAAAAATGAGACAAAAATAATCTCGTGGGAGGCTACAAACGAAAAATCAAATAGCGTGAAGTTTGCCGTTAAATATTTCTATGATGGGCAATATGGCGATGAAAAGATGTGGATCAGTGCTACAACCAAAGCAAATGGTTCAACAACAAGCTATTATAGTGTTAGGCCGGGTACAATTATGCCAGGTGAGCATATTGCTATTATCGATGTAGGTGTTGCTAGTTTTGCACCAAAGCGTTATTGCTCTGATCAAGTTCAATTTAGCATGTATGGAAGAAACATATCTACATTTCACAAAGCGACGGTGAATTACAGCAAATGCTGGACAAATACCTATGTTAAACCCACGGAATCTATACCTACAGAGGGTGTAGACTGAATGCTTCGTATTAAGTATTACGTGCGACTTATGGTATATAGAATTGCTGCTAGATCTAATCATTCGTGTATCTATTATTAGTGTCAAGATTGAAGTGTGACAGTTTGTTGTTAACTTTGACTCAGGTTTGAGCTGAGTATCCGGGCTTATATTTAAATGCTAAATTTAAACATTAGTGTGTTTATCGCTAACAATGTCATCAAGTGTAGGCAACTACGCTCCGCGATATTTTGCGGTGTCGCTGCGCGCCACTTTACCGCAAAAATCGCTCCGCTCCGTCGCCCCACTTATGAACGGCGTTAGCGTGTCGACTAATGAAATGCTGTGTAGTATCCACGTTTCGTGAGTAGAATGTGCCACTTCACGTGAATTAAGGAAAATTTATGTCGGCTTATGTCATCTATCATTACAATATAAAAGATCGCGAAAAAATTGATGAGCTGACTAGTTCATCATTACCAATTAATGAAAAGTATGGTGCAAAAGTTATTATTGGTAGCCCTGTTAAAGCATTAGTGGGAAGTACTAAATCTCATATAGTGGTTTTAGAGTTTTCAGACTTTTCCAAAGCGGAGAAGTATTTCTATTCCGATGAGCATAAAGAACTTTCAGTATTAATGAGTCAAGCGATGGATGGTTGGGCCACAATTGTACCCGGCGATTCAGAAACCCAGGAACTTGTTGACTCAGGTTACTTTGAGTCCAAGTCTTAGGATAAAGTTCAATGTCAGGGTGTATGGTTGAGTGCTGAATTTGGACGGCAGTGTGTTTATTGCTAACCATGCGTGCCACAGGGACGTAAGGTCGCTGCCGCACTATGTGCTTCGCGCTTTGCGCTCATTATTGCACATAGTGCGTCATCGCCCTCACGCCCGTGCACATTGGCGTTAGATGAACTCATTGCCGATAACTAATCGAATAAAAATGTATACCCATCAAATAAACGGGTGAGGTCTTTATAAGACCGTTTTTGAGGGATTTAAATATGGCAATTACTAGCAAAACCGATAGTGAAATAATTGAAATAGCACTACCGATGATTAATGATGTAGTTAAGGCATCAAATTCAAAAGATTGGGACCTTTTCTCGAAGTATCAGACAGAGGATGAGAGGAGTGACCCTGAGAATAGAAGAAGTGTAGAAGACATATGGGAAGGATATGAATTCTTTTCGACGCTGAATATCGAACGAGAAATACTAGCGGTATTAAGAAAAGATGAAATTGCTCAGATAGTGTGGAAGCAAACTAGTACCAAAATTTCAGGAGATGGATTAGCTCGCTACTACATAAAGGAGATCGATCAAAAAATTATGGAAGTCGGCTTTACTATTGACTAATAAGCTATTGGGTTAAGTAGGTGTTTCATGCCTTTTATAGTATAAAGTATTGCTGTAGCCCCTATCTAACCATTTCATGAACAGGGACGTGGTTTCGCTCCACAATTTTTTGGGTGCTTCGCACTTTACCCAAAAAATTGCTCCGCAACACCACGCCCGTTATGCTAGGCGTTAGCGTGTCAACTAATTTGCTTCAAAGTTTAGTCCTCTTTTTGTAGGGGCACCATAATTAGAGAACAATATGTCAGGTATTGGTCATATAGGCGAGCTTCAAACGATAGGCCAGATGGAGGCGGAAGGTTACGCAATTTACCTTCCTATGAAAGACAAAGGTATAGATTTCATTGCTGTAAAGAATAATCGCTCTACACAAGTTCAGGTGAAAACGTCTAAATTCCAGAAAGAGAGTTATTTTTGGTTCGATCTTCACAAAAGTAAAATGATCTATAGTGCTAACACTTACTATGTGTTCGTTCTTTACGTGCTGCCGCGTCGGAAGATGTTGGGAAAGGCAAAGAACTATCTTGTTATCCCATCTCTTGATCTGAAAGAAATGATCGAATCAGGCGACATAGTAATGAAAAATGGGAGCGACAATATTATGAATATTTTTGTTTATCCCGACGAGGAAAGTGGAAAATGGATATACAAGAACAAAGGACAAGAATTAGATCTTACCAAATACTGGAACCAATTCGATGTGTTGTATGGTACTTAATATTTAGTTTAGATTGTAACGTCAATATGCATGGGAGAGAGCAGTATTTAAACAGCAGAATGTTTGTTGCTAACAAACTCATCAAGTGGAGGCAACTACGCTCCGCGATATTTTGCGGTGTCGCTGCGCGCCACTTTACCGCAAAAATCGCTCCGCTACGTAGCCCCACTTATGTACGGCGTTAGCGAATTCGTAGTAATTTGGTGCGTTTGGAATTGGAATTTAGAAGGCATCGAAGATTATTCGTTTGGAAGAATTAGAGCTATAGAGATATTAAATCTCTAAGCTCATTTTATATATCAAGGAAATATGTAAAGCTTGATTCCAACAAGCAATTTCTGTAGGGGCTATAGTTATGGAAGATATTTATTTAAAATTGCAAACTCCTAGCTGGTGGTTCACCGGAGTGTTTTTTATTATAGTCGGTTTCATAATCAAATACGCGTTATTACAGTTTAAGATTAGCATTCGAAGATATTACAGAAACTCCACAGCAAAAATGTTAAGAAAGATAAAAAGCATGAGGTGGAATTACTATTCTGTCCATTATCAAATTTCAGTTGAGCGTAGTTATTTTGTGGTGTTCTTGCTTGTCTGCTTGTTCTACGCGATTCTTCTTGTTTCCTCTCCCTTTGCAGAAACGCTCAAACAGAACATCTGGCCTGGGATAATACTAACTGCACCAATATACATTGCTGAAGTGATTTGGTTGAATAAATCATCTTTTGTAAAAAAATTGATTGAGCGAGCGAATAAAGTAGTATAGGCGGAAACTATAAAAAATATTTACTGCATTATAGTGTGATAGAGTAATAACTTGTTAAGTTCATGCTATTAAACAATAGTGTGTTTATTGCTAACAATCACATGCATGGGAACCATGGGCTACGGCTTCAAGTTGTGCATGCGCTGCGCGCATTATTGCACAACTTTCACCTCCGCCCATGGTCCCATGATGTGGGGCGTTAGCGTGCCGTCAAATTTATTAATCGGGTGGGTCCACTTTTTGTGGGTAACATCGACTGAAAAAATTAAATAAATTGCACCAATTTAGTAGCATAAGGAAATTCTAGATGGCATTAGAACGATTTGGTTTTATCGTTGTTGGTGATAGCTTCGAGCAGGAACTTGGTACTGATAGTTTCAGTATGAAGGTCGTAGGAATACGTAATCCAAAGGAATCTTTAGAAGTTGCGAGAAAAATGGTAGCTGACGGGATTCAAATAATTGAACTTTGTGGTGCTTTTGGACCAGTGTGGACCTCTCGTATACTTGAAGCGACAGATAATGCAGTTCCAATCGGTGCAGTGACGTATGGTCCAGAGTCAATGCCAGGATTATTTCGAGTGCTATCATAAGTTTGTATATGGCTACAGATAGCTAGAGTTCAAGTTTCGTGCAACGGTTCATCAGACTACTATCGTATTTATTACATGTACATTCGGTTGATTTTTGCGTGCTAAATTTAAACAGTAGTGTGTTTATCGCTAACAAAGTCATCAAGTGGAGGCAACTACGCTGCGCGATGTTTTGCGGTGTCGCTGCGCGCCATTTTACCGCAAAAATCGCTCCGCTACGTAGCCCCACTTATGCACGGCGTTATGCTCAATCGGGATCGTAGCAGTAGATCAGAGCTGGAAAATAGCGCCAAGGGAGGAATGATGAGGGGAGCTTGTTTGTGTGGGGACATTGAATATGAGGTTTCCAAATATAATGGGAACATATATCAATGTCATTGTTCTTTGTGTAGAAAACAAGGTGGTTCGTTCTCAAATTCTGGAGCGATTGTCCCGGTAGAGAATCTAAGATGGGTGAAAGGACAAGATAGAATTAACATCTGGGTGAAAGATACTGGATTCACTTCGTCGTTTTGCAAGGGCTGCGGATCACCTGTTCCAAACCTTCTGAGAAAGCTCGATTATTATTGGATTCCAGTCGGAACACTCGAAGATGGAGATTTCAATGTTGTTGCAAGTATTTTCCATAATTCAAAGGCGAGCTGGGCTACTGTATCACCTGAAAGTATGCAATTCGACGGTATGCCGGATGTGAATGAATTTATAGATTATTTAGGTAAGGAATGGCATGGGTAAAATGGGGCCCAAGCATAACAAGTGCAAGCAGGGGAAGCCAACTACGCGCCGCAAACTGTGGTGCGCTGCGCGCACTTTACCACATGTTTGTTCCACTGCATTTGTCCCGTGGCCACGGCGTTAGAAGTCCAAATTCAGCAACGTAAATACGATTAGAAAAAGACTGGGCTGTATATTTTTGGTTTTGTAGATCAACGCATTAATCAGGAGAGTTAGTGATGTACTTTTGGAATACGGGAAAGTTGGTTGGAGACCTAAGAAATGATTTGGTCACGGAGCGAAATTTCAAAAATTATTACATGGCTTCAAGCCTTATAATGATGGCTAGCTACTATCTTGCTATGACTGCTCCGCGAGAGAATATGGTAATTATGTTAGTAGAAGCTATTGGCTCTATCATTATCACAGTTTTTGGGATTAATTATGTATTTAAACGTAATGGGGGCGACGGTGGCCATAGTTTCGTTAACAGAGCTCTGGCGCTTTCCTTACCTTTAATGATTAAATTATTTTTGGCTGGCATGTTAATTGGCATTATAGAGACCATTGCTAATGAGCTTGCCATACCTAAGAAAACTCTTGATATAGCTGGCGCTGCGTTATTATTGTTAATCCAACTTGTTTTCTTTTGGCGGCTTGCCGTACATATTCAAAGAGTCAGTGTTAATGTGGATTAGGATATTCAATAACTAGCAAATCTAAATTACAGCATGCTAATCTAACAATCCGCACCACGTGGACAATAGTACGCGCGAATCTTGCGTGAATTGCTTCGCAATTTTATCACGCAATCTCCGCACGTCCTATTGCCAGTGTGCTCAGCGTTATAAGCACGGAGAGTTTTGTGGCTCAAATTGAATACAATGTCAAAATCCTCCGAGAAGCTTTGCTTGGTTTAAGTTCTAGCGGTGATGAGCAGTTGCGTATGAATAAAGATGGATTGGAGCATCTTGAAGATGTATTTGATCCGATGCCTTTAGATTTTCTACCCTGGCTAGAAGAGAGCGGAGTCGTAAGTTCAAGCTTCTCACGCTCGTTCAGGGAACTTTATAGTGATATTGATCAAACTGTTGGCCACCTTGACTGGAAAGATCAAGATGAATTTATTGCTAGTAATGGTAAAACACTGCAAGAATGGAGAGTCAGATCAAAAATGCTTCTCGACCAATTGTGTGGCTTATAATTAGACGTTATAAGGTCTAGGGAAAGTAAAGTGGTACTTCAAAACGTAACTCTCGCAATATCTGTGCTATTGCTGCTTGGAGGATCTATTGAAGGTTTCAAATATTTTAATCAGAGCAGTATTTTAGTGTTTCAAGATTATCCTCTTGCGATACTAATACTGATTTTAAATGGATTTCTCTTTTTGCTTGGCTACATAAAGTTTTCTAATATTGATTTTGCAAAATACTGGCTCATTTCTGCAGCAGTATTACTGCTTATTCAAGGGGTTGTATTCTCCACATATGATGCTTACTTCGGTTTCGGCAGGTCGTTTGAGGCGTTCCCATTTTTAGCCCCAGTTCTACTTTTCCATGCTGGACTAGTGGTGTGGTATATAAAGGAAATATTAAAGTATGGGAAAAAGGCCTTATAACCAAACGCAGCACGTGGACAATAGGACGCACGAATTTTGCGTGAATTGCTGCGCAATTTTATCACGCAATCTCCGCACGCCCTATTGCCAGTGTGCTCAGCGTTAGCGTGTCGACTAATAGACAAATCAGTTGTATCTACTTTTGGTGGGAAACACATATCAAGCATGATTCGAAAATATATCGAAAGTGACTTCGAGAGATTGAATGAGATTTACAATTCATCAAAGCTGGATGAGCTTCGATATGAGCCTGAAAAGTTTGAGTTGCTTTCGTTAGATCGAGATGAAAAGCGCAGAAATAAGATATTTGAGTCCGATATCTACTTATATTGTGATGGAGAAACAAAGGGTTTCATTGCTATCTACGAATCTGAAATTCGAGCGCTGTTTGTTTGCCCAAACTATAGAGGTGACGGTATTGGGCAAGCCCTGCTAAGGTTTGCCCTAGAGAATATTAGCAGTGATATTTGCCTTTTTGTGGCTCATTCAAACACGCCTGCGATAGTACTTTATGAAAAGTATGGATTTAAAATATCGGATTCTTTCGTTACTGAGTATAACTCTAAGCAAGTTATGGCATGTAAAATGGTGCGTGCTTATCGCTAGTCTACGTAGCTCGCTCAGCGCACAACATCGGATTTTTTGATTGGGTGTTAGATTTAACCATAAGTGTGTTTATTGCTAACCATGCGTTCAAGGGGACGTGGTTACGCTCCGCAATTTTTTGGGTGCTGCGCACTTTACCCAAAAAATAGCTCCACTACACCACGCCCCTTAACTCTTAGTTAGCGTGTCGAATAATTAACTAAAGGGTGCTTTCCACTTTATGTGGGTAACACGATTGGATAGAGCAATGACTTACATAGATACACTGATGGATAACTGTAAAAAGGCGAAAACTGCGAAGCCTGTGAAGGACTTTGTGCTATCCAAAATGTCAGACCTTAATAATATTGATAAGGCCATATATATAATCGAGGAGATCAATGGCGATAATGAAAAAACATTTATTGCTCTATCCGATTACAAAAAACAAAGGAACGTGCTTGCCCAAAGCTGAATGCACCCTCTTCGGTAATGTACGTAGGCTCGTCCACCACTGGTATTAAGAAACGTATTGAGCAGCATCTTGGTGATGGGCCGAAAGGAACGTATGCTTTACATTTAAAGCACTGGTTCAAAGGTACACATAAAATCACAGTCAAGGTTTATGATGAGCCAATAGAGGTGATACAAATCATCGAAGATGCATTGTCCCATGATTTGGCTCCGGCTTTCGGTAAAAGTGGTGGCAATAACAAGTGAGTAATCCACCTAGTATCAATTTTGAAGTGCAACGTCAGGTTATATGGTTAAGTGCTAGATTTAAACATCAGCGCGTTTATTGCTAACCATGCGTTCAAGGGGGACGTGGTTACGCTCCGCGATTTTTGCGATTTCGCTTCGCTTCACTTTACCGCAAAAATAGCTCCACTACACCACGCCCCTTAACTCTGCGTTAGCTCGTCAAGGTTTTAAATCCAGTATGTAGATATCATTTGCTCTTTATCAACGGGTTTTTATAAAACATGATCGCTGAAAGAAAATCAAAATATACACCTATTATATTGATAACTATTCTGGCTATCTTATCTGGTGTCATATATAAGAGTTTGATACTAGGTTCGGAACCACTAGTAGGATTGTTATTTCTAATCTTTGGAGCGGGAATAATCTACTGGCTTATTGATGAGGTATTCTTCGTTGCCGAATATGCTGAGATAGTTGGCGATAATATTATTGTAACTTATAAATCTAGCAGTCGTTCGATTAAGATTAGCGATATAGAAAGAATATCAGCGGGCTTTCCAAATGGCAAAGGAATTACCATAAATGAGAATACAGATGGGCGTAGAAAAAAGATAAAATTTTACGCAAAAACTACAAATTTTGGTGTTACTTATAGTAAAGAATTTAAAGATTTCATTAATAAAATTGGCGGGTTTAGCTAACAATTTCATGAACTGGGACGTGGTTACGCTCCAAAAATTTGCGAATGCTACGCATTTTATTCGAAAATTTACTCCGCTACACCACGCCCGTTATGATAGGCGTTATGCCTCAAGGTAGATTAGGCCATGGAAACTAGACCGAATAAATCTGAAGAAATGTTTTTAAATCTGGGGTACAACCGATTTTACGATTTATTCGATGAGATCATGGCAGATAGTTTCTGGAAAAAAGAAGATTGGTATCGATTTAGTAAAGTATCAAGTATTTTCTCAGTGTACGCTGAGTTACTAACTTACGAGCCCTTCAAGTACGTACTAGAAGCACTCAAAAAACAGCGTCCACCAATGGAGTCCGAGATTGGTGGACCAATGTTCAAGTTTGTTCGTAATGTATTTGCACATTTTCCATTTTTTGAAAGATGGGATGATGTATGGGTGAGTAAAGAGCTGGTTAATTGGCAAAAAGAAGGTATGACAATTGATCGATTCTTGAAGAAATACGCGGGCCATGATGAGATCAAGTACCGCTTCTGGGAGGCTGATAAAAAAGAAATGACTTACATGAGTATTTCTTTCCCTCCGGAATTTGAGAACAACAAAATATATCTTAAAGATATGATTGCTGAAAAAGACGGTACAAAGTTTTCAATAATAATGATGCGGCAAATACTAAACACACAAGTTGAATCAGTTAGTGATAAGGCATAACAAGTGCATGCACAGGAAGTCAACTACGCGCCGCAAATTGTGGTGCGCTTTGCGCACTTTACCACAATTAGTTCTGCTCCGTTGCCTCCTGTGATGCAGGCGTTAGCTGTTCTAAGTATCGTAATTCTTGTATGCAGGATGTCTACGTCTATTCAGTAGAATTGATCGTCGGGTATTAACATGAATTATTTTACACTATTAATATTCTTAGCTTTATTGGTTGGGCCTTTAATTTATATTGGAAAAATCCACATAAAAGAATGGGTGGATCCTAACAGTTCTACCAAACATTTTTGGGAGCCTCAAAAGATTATTTCAGTTTTGGTAGTATCAGTATTTCTGGGCCTCACTTGTATACCTGTATTGATTGGTAAGGAAGGGCGATTTGGTATGGGTAGCTATATAATTCCGTTTTTTACATCTCCCACAGGGGTAAAGGGTAATCCTATATTCCCGTTTGTTATTTTTCCTACTTGGTCGTTAGCTTTAACTCTATTTCCTAAAGTGGTATCTGATAAGGTTTTTTCTGGTGGCCTATTTAACAGTAGAGCCTCTGATAAGTTTGTCATTGTGCTTGGACATTGTTTGTATACAACGAGTATTATTGTATATTTTATTCTCTATTATGAGCTTTCATCGTAGAAAATTGCAATTCTCTCGGGTTACTAAGAGTAGATAAAAATGCAGCGTATACATCAGCTTACATGAGCAAAATTTTGGCATATAATTGAGTGCTAAATTTAATTTATTGCGCGCTTATCGCTAACAAACTCATCAAGTGGAGGCAACTACGCTGCGCGATCTTTTGCGGTGTCGCTACGCGCCACTTTACCGCAAAAATCGCTCCGCTACGCAGCCCCACTTATGCACGGCGTTAGCGTGAACTATTCGATCAATGCCAGTTAATATTCCTAATCGTTTTTTTG
>CAWUJH010000002.1:0-661029 GCA_963922875.1 uncultured Ketobacter sp.
GCTCAAATTGTGGGCATGAGGAACACGTATTCGGTTCTGGCGGCGGGCAAAAAATGAGCGAACAATACGGTGTTTCAGTGTTGGGAAGTTTGCCTCTGGATTTGAGTATCCGGCAACAGGCCGATAGCGGCTTGCCAACCGTTGCAGCGGATCCCGATGGTAAGATAGCGATGATCTATCGCCACATCGCTCGCCAGGTTATGGGCCAGTTGGCTAATGTAGCGGCCGGTTCGAGTGGTGCATTTCCAAAAATCACCATTGAATCCAATTGACGGCTTCACCTTCGGGCGTAAAAACGGTTATGATTCGCCCTCATTTTAATCGTGGTTTGGGTACAGTATAAATGTCCATAAAATCTGATCGCTGGATTCGCCAAATGGCGGAAGAGCAAGGAATGATAGAGCCCTTTGAAGCTGGGCAAGTTCGTTTAGATGCCGACGGCAGTCGGATCATTTCCTATGGCACATCGAGTTATGGGTACGACGTGCGTTGCTCCACAGAGTTTAAGGTGTTCACCAACCTTAATTCTGTCACTGTGGACCCAAAGGACTTCTCCGATAAAAGTTTCGTGGATATTACGGGTGACGTATGTGTTATTCCTCCGAACTCCTTCGCTTTGGCGCGGACGGTTGAATATTTCAGAATCCCGCGCAACGTACTCACCATCTGTTTGGGTAAATCCACTTACGCTCGTTGCGGAATTATTGTCAACGTAACACCCTTGGAGCCCGAGTGGGAAGGACATGTGACCCTGGAATTTTCCAACACAACAAATTTGCCTGCCAAAATTTACGCCAATGAGGGTGTAGCGCAGATGTTGTTTTTAGAATCCGATGAAACCTGCGAAGTCTCCTATAAAGATCGTGGTGGCAAGTACCAGGGGCAGCGCGGGGTTACTTTGCCGAAAGCTTAAAATCAGTGAGTTCCAGGAGAAACTGATCGTCGTCGTCCAGCTGTTTGATGCGCACGGCAATATAGGGGTACTGGTGGTGAAGCCACACTTCCGTTTGCCGTTTCGGATCTTCATCTTTCAGTGCTAAATGGTAGGTTTTAATTGCGCCAGCGCGTTCCGTGAGTAAAGTCGGAGTGTCAATTAGTTGAAACGTCCGGTGCTTTATTTTACGGCCTTTTGCTTCGGCAACGCTTATCGTGGTTTCACCCGCTGCCAAACGGCTGGCTAGGGTTATGAAGCTGGTGAGCGGATCTTGAATATTTCCCTCTAATTGCATCGTGCCGGATTTCTTTTTATAGGTATAAGAAATAATCTTGGCGGCGTGGTCAAAGTGGATTCGATTTTTACGGGTTTTAAACAATGTTTGAGTTTCAGATCGGTAACTTTGTGGAATGGCTTGATTGTTTTCCCAGGAGAAGTCACTGGATTCCTGGGCAGAGTAAACGTAGGCTGACGCTGCCGATTCAAATCGGTAATGATTTTGATCCACTTGAAACAGCTTTCGCTCGCCAAATTCAGCCTGTGACAAACCTAGGGCTTCTCCTCGATAAGATGCGGTAAAGGGTTTTAAAATCAGCGCTTCGGCAACGGCAATGGTGCTGCTCGTGAAGAGTAGGCTGCTAATAGTCAGTCTAAACGCAGCACAGAAAACCTTAGCTCTTTTCGGGCCCTTCGTAATGCCTTGGCTAAAAATCAGCATCGGTTAAATCGATTCCTTGCTCTGGTAATTTATGATCATCGAAGTAAACGCCATCGGCGCGCATTTCAATGCGCTTATCACAGAATAGCTTAACGCACGCAGGATAAAGGATATGCTCCTGAATCTGTACCTTCTTGGACAAAGTATCAAGGGTATCGTTCGCTTCGATTCTGACTCTGGCCTGGGCGATAATGCCGCCACTGTCTAGTTCAGCGGTCACAAAGTGAACGCTACAGCCGTGTTCATGGTCCTTGTTGTCCAGCGCTTTTTGATGGGTATTGAGGCCTTTGTACTTGGGTAACAATGACGGATGTATGTTGATCATTCGGCCCGAGTAATGACTGACAAATTCCGTGGTTAGGATGCGCATAAAGCCCGCCAGAATAACTAAGTCTGGTCGATAGCTGTCTATACGCTGACGTAATGCCGCATCAAAGGCCGCGCGATCTTGGTAATCCCTGTGATCAACCACTGCAGTGGCGACTGAAAACTGCTGCGCTCTTTGCAGCGCTTTAGCGGTTGGGTTATTACTAATGACTGCTACCAGTTTGCCTGCAATGGGCTGGTGGACAATCGCTTGTGCAATGGCTTCCATGTTGGAGCCATTGCCTGAAACAAGCACCACAATATTCATCATCTAGAGCTTATAGGTTGGTAAATTGAGTGGTTGGCTTTTGCGTTTCACCTGAGGTGATAGTGCCAATTTGCCAAGCCGTTTCTCCAGCATCAATAAGCGCTTTTAATGCGCTATCAAGATCATGTTCGGCGACACAAATAACCATGCCGACGCCACAGTTAAAGGTCCGGTACATTTCTTCGGTGGCCACGTTACCCGCGTCTTGCAGCCATTTGAAAATGGGTGGCCACTGCCACGAACTGGTATTGATTTGAGCCTGAGTAAAATCTGGCAGTACTCGAGGGATATTTTCCGTTAAACCTCCGCCCGTGATGTGTGCCATACCTTTCACTGAGATTGTTTTCAGTAATTGTAGAATGGGTTTCACGTAAATTCGCGTAGGCTCGATAAGTTGCTGGATCAAGGGTGACCCATTCAAGTCTTGTTGTGGGTCAGCTGCGGAGACCTCAAGTATCTTTCGAATTAAAGAATAGCCATTGGAATGAGGACCAGAAGAACCAATCCCTATCAGCGCATCGCCAGCGGCGATGGTTTGTCCGGTAATAATTTGGCTTTTTTCCACCACGCCTACGCAGAAGCCCGCGAGATCATAGTCTTCGCCTTCGTACATGCCGGGCATTTCAGCAGTTTCACCACCCACCAGTGCGCATCCTGAAAGTTCGCAACCACGCCCGATACCACTTACCACAGCCGCAGCCATTTCCACATTGAGTTGACCTGTGGCGTAGTAATCCAGGAAGAAGAGTGGTTCGGCACCGGTGACCAATAAATCGTTTACACACATGGCCACCAGGTCGATGCCCACTGTGCTGTGGCCATTATGATCCATAGCCAAGCGTAGTTTAGTGCCAACGCCGTCGGTTCCCGAAACCAAAACCGGTTGCTGATAGCCCGACGGTATTTCGCAAAGGGCACCGAACCCACCGAGTCCTCCCAGGACTTCAGGACGGGATGTCTTCTTCGCCACACTCTTGATGCGTTGAACCAGCTGGTCGCCGGCCTGAATATCGACACCGGCGTCTTTGTAGCTTAAGGACGATTTGTTCTGGGGTTCTGACTTATCGAACTCTGACATAGGGGCGCAATGCTCTTGGTTAATTTAATTAGTGGTTTCCAGGATTTGGAGGCCCGCTATTCTAGCAGGTGTTATTAATAAGCCCAATCCTTCACTGGTTTCAGGTATTTCTCAGCTGTTTGTAGCAAAATGGGATGTTTCGGTTTTAACACCCAGTGTGACGTTGTAAACTTCAGCCCATCTTTTTGCTGAATGATACCAAAGTGTTATGACGAAGATTCTGTCAATGGCGGCACATATCGGATTAGTGGCAGGTTGTTTATTAACCAGTTTTTGGGTGCAGGCAGTCACTGTTTCTGGCTTGTACGAGGCCTCTGTAGAGGTGAATGACCGCAGTCTCGCTGAGAGAAAAAGAGCCCAGGAAGCCGGTTTTGCGCAAGTGCTTGTCAAAGTGACCGGTGATTCCACCATTGTGGATCAGGAAAATGTGCGCACTGAGCTCGCCAATGCTGACAAATTTACGGAACAATTTGGATTTCAGAGCCGTTCGAGACCTTCCAGTGATCCTGACGCTGCATTGCAGACGGCTATTTTTCTCAACATTACGTTCGATCAGGCGGCGGTGAATCGGTACTTACGAGATAATGGTTATCCGATTTGGGCCAGTAACAGGCCCAATATTGTGCTTTGGCTAGCCTATGATAGCGGCTTTAGCCGGGAAATTATGGGTGGTAATACGTTGGCGCAATTGCAGGAGCTACTCATGGAGGTGGCTCAGCGCAGAGGGTTGGCGCTTCAGGTCCCGAATATGAGCAAGCAGGATGCGCGCTTAGTGCAAGCTGGCGATATTTGGGGAATGTTCATGACGCCCATTATAAAGGCCTCTAAAGCGTATCAAAGTGATGTGGTGGTTGCTGTGAAAATTCAACAGGAAGGCGAGCGCGTGAATTTACGTGCGACTCTGTTAATGGGAGGCGATGAACAGCAACTTTCCATTAGCGGGCAAACGCTCGAGAATGCTTTAGTGGAGTTTGTTAATCAGGTAGCCGATAAAGTAGGCGCTTCTTATGCTGTGATGGTATCCGCAGATGCTGCAGCGCCGCTCGTTCTTAAAGTGTCTGGTGTTAACTCCCTTGATGATTATGCGGGGCTTAACCGCTACCTGAGAGGACTAATAACCGTCAGAGATACACAGGTTCGTTCGGTGGTAGGAGATGAGGTGGAAGTCCGAGTGATGCTGGAAGGTAAAACAGCTGACTTTACCCAGAGCCTGAAACTCGACCGTGTGCTGCTTGAGGTGGAGGTGTTAGAAACTGAAATACCAGCGCCAGAAGCTCCGGTGTCAGAATTGCCGGTGGCCATGCCATCACCCCTAACATTACCTGTAGAGCCAGAGCCTCAAATTATCCGCGTGCGTTGGTCCAGAAAATGACAGACTCCACTCATCCGCAACTGCCATTAACATTGATCTGTAAGCCCAATACGAGCTTTAGTAGTTTTGTGGCGGATGACAATGAACAATTGATTCACCGCATAAGACAGTCTGTGTCCGGTGAGAATGCCGCTTGGTTATATCTTTGGGGAATTAATGAAACCGGTCGCAGCCATCTGTTACAAGCCGCCTGTCAGTTGGCCCAGGAACTCGGTCGTGGCGCGTTTTATCTGGACCCTGGACAGGTTGAGCAATCACCAGAATTGATTCTAGAAGATCTCGATGAGTTTGATGTGGTGGCCATTGATGATGTGCCTTTGTTGCTTGGCAACCGGAAGGTTGAAGAAGCGCTCTTTCACTTATATAACCGGTTGCGGGATCAAGGCAAGTTACTGTTGATAGCCGCTGATCGACCGCCACGACATTTGCAGGCAGAAATAGCTGATTTGGTTTCTCGGTTTTCTCATATGGAAATATATCAGGCAAGTAGCCTTAGCGATCAAGGTAAAATAAAACTCCTCCAATTATGGTCAGAGCAACGAGGGTTCTCCATTAGTCATGAGGTGTGTTCTTTCATACTGAGTCGTGCTGACCGTACTATTTCCTCGTTAGTGCGCATTATAGATGCGTTGGATCGGCAATCGTTGCAGGAAAAACGATTAATTACAGTACCATTCGTGAAAAAAGTCATGGGCTGCTAGCGCTTAATCTATACTTCGTGTCTATCCATACGAGATTTCCGGGGAAGTATGGCGGCACCCGAAAAAACGAAAACATTACGATTCTTGAGTATCAAATGGCGAGCGCTGTTCTTAACCAGTAGCTTGCTTATGGTTATATTCTCATTATTCTATTTTTCTTCCCGCCATATCTATCAGCAACAACTTGAGTCTTCTGCTCAGCGTCGCGTCGAGCGTTACAACGATCAGTTCACTACTTTGCTTCAGCAGCAGGCCGAGCGGGTGCTTGGTTTTGCAACCTTATTACCTAAACTTGAGGGTATGGAAAGAGCAATTCTATCGGGCGATACTGACGCGATTGAAAACGCATTGTTAGGACATTGGCAATCCACAGAAAAGAATAGCGCGATTACATCCATTACTTTGTTCTCGCCCAGTAATGAGGTGTTGCTCTGGTTCAATGAGCCCAGGATTCCCGCTCAGCTGCTGACTGATTTTACCCGAGATTGGCAAGCGACCTCCCTTGTGAGTTGCTACGATGTGTGTGAGATGTACGTAGCTTATCCACTGAATATTGAACAATGGGGCAGAGGTATACTGGTTATTGGTGCGAGTTTGAATAGAGTGGTGAAACAACTCCACGAGATTAGTAAAGCCGCTGTTGCTATTGGTGTTCATCGTGAAATACCCAGCGATTCGGATGCCTTATACTTTGCTGGGCTTTCCAGTGAACTGACCGACAGGGATGGTGCGGATTTTGACTGGCAACTGTTGCGCTCACTGGCAACGGGAGTTGAGCTCCGTTCCTCGTCTACCCGGTATCTGGTAGTGGATAAACAAAGGATTTTTGAAGTGGCGCGAAGTGCCATGGATGCCGTCCAATATCCTCGTGCCGGTGACGTATTTTGGGCTACTGATATTACGGCAGAGTATCGGCAACATAAGCTAGCCCTAAAAAATGGGCTGATATTCGCTCTTGTGGGGTTGGGGATTTCGGAGTTCGTTTTGTTTTTGTCTTTGTCTGGGCCGATGAATAGGTTGCGGATGATGGCGTCAATATTACCCTTGCTGGCCACTCAGAAATTTTCCTATGTGCGTGAACGTTTGCAAGCAGCGAATAAACCTCAGGTAATGATTGATGAAACTGTGGTATTGAATAATGCTGCAATAGAACTCAGTTATTTGTTAGAAGGTATGCAAGAGGATATTCTTCGAAATGCGCAAAAACTAGAACAAAAAAGTAGTGAGCTTTCTCGCGAGAAAAATTTTGTGCAAAGCATATTGGATACGGCCCATGTGTTGATTCTGACCCAAGACAACAATGGCAACATTACTATGTGCAACCAATATTGCACCTTACTCACGGGGTATTCCAGCGATGAGTTAATGGGTGCCAGCTTTCACGGCCTATTGGCTGAGTCCAGCGTAGAGTCGAAGATAAAGCTGCAGCTAAATGAGCTGAATACCGGTTTACGGCAAGCACTACACCATGAAGCATTGATTGTAAAAAAGGACAAGACCTCTGCTTATTTGGCTTGGCATCATACGGTACTCCCGGAAGCTCAAAATCATCATAAAGTATTGACCATTGCTCTTGATATTACGGAACGTAAGCAAGCGGAGGATCGTTTGGGATGGTTGGCCTCTCATGATCCTTTGACAGGTTTGTTTAATCGCCGTCGGTTTGCTGAGGACTTGCAACAGTCAATAGACCATGCCAAGCGCTATGATCGCTCTGGGGCTATCATGTTTTTCGATCTGGATCAGTTTAAGGATGTCAACGATAGTAGTGGTCACCAAGTGGGAGATTTTTTGCTCAAGCGGGTGGCTGAATGCCTGACTAAAGTGGCCAGAAGTACAGATCGGATTTTTCGATTAGGCGGTGATGAATTTGCGTTGCTGGCTCATGAAATCGATCCACTGCAAATTGGATTGATTGCCGATCGGTTTTGTCGAGCGATTAATACCGTAGAGATATCCGGCGGCTCTGGCACTCATCGCGTCTCTACTAGCGTGGGTATTGCCATTTTCCCTGAGCATGGTTGCTTTGCTGATGAGTTGATAGCAAATGCTGACATAGCCATGTATCGAGCAAAGTCACTGGGTCGCAACGGATGGCATCTGTATTCGCCAGAGGCGATGGATCGACAGCGCACTCAAGAGCGAGTGTTCTGGAATGAAAAGGTTAAGGAAGCACTGGCGACCGATAGCCTGCAGATAGCATTTCAGCCGATTCAATGTGTGGTTTCGAAGGACATATCGCATTTTGAAGCACTATTACGGGTGACCGATGAGCAGGGTGAGGTATTGCCTACCCACAAGTTTATTCATTCTGCCGAGCAATCAGGACTGATTCAGGAAATAGATTTACGAATTGTCGAAAAGGTTCTAGCGTACAAACAACGCTTAGAGAGGAAAAAAATCAATGTAAGCTTCGCCATTAACCTGTCTGGCGCATCCTTTAAAAACCCCAACCTGCCTGAAAAAATTGCAGAAAAACTAAAATGTTTTCAGGTCGATCCAAGCCAGATTGTTTTTGAAATTACGGAAACCTCCGCAGTCGAGGATACGTTATCTACAGCCGATAAAATGCGTCAAATAAAAGCCCTCGGATGTAAATTTGCTTTGGACGATTTTGGAGTAGGATTTTCATCTTTATACCATATTAAACAGTTGCCGCTAGACCTGGTGAAAATAGACGGTTCGTTCGTCAGGAATTTGCCCGAGATTCAAGAAGACCAGGTATTGGTGAAGGCGGTGGTTGAAGTGGCTAAGGTTTTTGGTTTGAAAACAGTGGCAGAATTCGTTGAAAATGAAAACATTTTTCATATGTTAAAAGCTCTTGGTGTTGATTACGCTCAGGGTTACTATATTAGTAAACCGCAGAGTTATGAATCATTGTGGCCGGATGTGGAAAATGATGCCATTTAATTTTTAACAAAAATGGAAGCAATACTAAATGAGATCCGCTAGACGAATTTATAGGTGCTTGGAGGCAAGTTGCTGCATAATCTGAAAGACTGGCTTCGCTTGAGTTTGAGGGCTAACTGTCCGAAGGTTTGTTTAATAGTTTCATCAGTAATGCTTTTTTGTTTGATAGGGAGTTCACCGCCGCTGTTGGCATCAAGTGAAGTCGGTGATGGCCCGCTGGTTAATATTCCCGCAGTGGCTAACGGTATTGATTTGGCACCCTATCTTCATTATTGGCATGATAAGAATGAACCCTCAGGTTTAGCTCAAGCCCAGCAAGCGTTTCAGCTAGGCCAATTTTCCTTATTGCAATCAGCAATACCAAATTTAGGTTTCAGCGCCGGCTCTCACTGGTTTACGGTAACTCTAAAAAATGGTGTTGATGAATCTCGTCAGCTCTATTTGGAGATCGATTACCCTATTCTTGATGAACTGGATTTACACTGTTTTAGTTCACTTGGTTTCTTGCGCTTTGAGTATAAAGGGGGAGACTCTGTTGAATATCAACAAAGGTTGGTAAAAGTTAGAAATTATCTGTTTCCATTAACGATGGAACCCTCTGAGATATTACACTGCTTCATTCGCGTAGGATCCACCAGTAATATTATTTTGCCTATCCGAGTTTACGATACTATTGCTTATTTTGAACGCAGTGAATTTGTAGATCGTAATTTAGGGGTCGTATACGGCATCGCCTTGGCTCTTATGTTGTATTCGTTGATTCAATTAGTAGCGATCGGCGATCGCATGTACGTTTATTTTCTATTGCATGTAATGACCGGCGTTTGGTTTTTGACGTTGATGGATGGTTCATTGGCAGAGCTTTGGATATCCTTAGGGTTGCAGAATGTCGCCATGCCCGTTGCCCTGGCTTTAACCAGCGCATCATTCGTCTGTTTTACTATTGAATTTTTAGAGATAAGGTCATTCAATTCGGTTTGGCACTGGCTGGGAAAAATACTTGTTGGTCTAAATTTAGCCATGGTTTTGGCGTTGGTATTTGTCTCTTTACGTTGGACTCTGGCAGGTATATCAGCGCTTATTTTAGTAGAATGTTTGTACAGTATTGGTGTTGGTATTCATCGCTGGATGGGGCAATATCGGCTCGCCATTATCTACCTTACAGGTTTTGCCAGTTTGTTTGTTGTGGTCATTTGGATAGTGTTGAATTTGTTTGGGATTGAAGGCGATGTTCGTTGGGTAATCTACGGTGGGCATGTGGCCTGGATCTGTGAACTGTTTGTATTGTCTTTAGCGATGGGAATGAGGGCTCGTTCACTTGAAAAGGAGCACTTGGAACTGGGCCATCGAATGAAAATTATCGAGCGAATAAATAGCACAAAAACTGATTTTATCGCCAAGTTGAGTCATGAAATCAGGATTCCAGCCAATGGTGTATTGGGAATGGTAGAGCTACTGTTCAGAACGCCCATTGACAAAACTCAGCGGCATTACCTGGAGACTATTCGCAACGCCGGTAATGCATTGCTTAGCGTCACTCACGATGTTGTCGATCATTCTCAATTAGATTCAGGTCAGGTAGCCTGCGCACGTCATCGCTTTAATTTGCAAATTCTGTTGGAAGAAATTTTTGCAATCTATGAATATGATTTACTAAAAAAGAAAATTTCATTAGAGGGTGTCATCGATATAGGAACTCCATTAGATTTGGTGGGAGATGACATAAAAATTCGGCAGGTATTGTTAAATTTAGTTTTAAATGCCATAAAATTTACAGAATTTGGTGGCGTGAGTGTTTCTGTTTCTCTCACAGATCGTATCCATAATGATAATTTAATACTTCGATTTCAAGTGAGTGATACTGGTGTGGGTGTCGCACAAGCCGATCGAACAAAATTATTTCAGCGGTCTTCGCAACTCAGAGTAGAGTCAGATTACAATCAACCTAGTTTAGGGTTAGCCATTAGTAAACAGTTGGTAGAATTTATGGGTGGGGAAATGGGGGTGAAAACTGAGTTGGGAAAAGGCGCGTGTTTTTGGTTTGATCTGCCGGTGGAGTTTTCTGAGCATACTAGCGTTGCTGAACAGGAGCTTCATGTAAGCTGTGGTTTGTCCATCAATGAAGAGACACCCGCAATCATTCCTGATAACAATAGTTTAGTAGCTACTAATTCTGAGTCTAAGCTAGTTGACATTGGTTGTGAGAGGACGGCTAAATTATTGGTGGTAGAGGATAATCCGATTAATCAGAATGTTATTGTGGAATTTCTCAAGAAATTACAGTTGGTAGCCGATGTGGTTGATAATGGCCAGCAAGCATTTGATAAAGTGAAGCAAGCAGACTTTGATTATGATTTGATTCTGATGGACTGCGAAACTCCGGTAATGAACGGGTATGATTCGGCGGTTAATATTCGCCAATGGCAAGAACAAAATAATCGAGATATTACGCCGATCATAGCACTTTCAGCACATACATTAAAAGAGTATCGAGACCTGGCAATAGAGGCGGGAATGGTGGATTTTATTTCAAAGCCCATCACGTTAAAAACCTTAAGGGATCAATTAGCCCTTCATATAACGGTTCCCGAACTTTAATATTTATGCTCATCAACACGGGTGTGCGTTGCTGAGCTTGAGGTGGAAATGAAAGATAGGTTGGTAACAGCGGCGATTATTCCGGCTATCTTAGATTTAGCCATTAAAAACAGAGTGCAAGCCGATAAGATATTTTCCAATGCCAATGTGGATCCTGCCGTGGTCAATCAATCAGGCACTTTTATCAGCGTTACTCAGCTGCTTCAATTGCTGGATTCTGCCTACGAGGAAGTGAATAGGCAAAGTTTTGGATTATTACTTGGAGACTCAATTCATTACCACAGTCTTGATTTGGTTGGACAGCTTGTGGCAACCAGCAGTACTGTGGAGCAAGCGCTCGATGCGCTGTTTAGGTTTAAAGATTTAGTGCTTCCCTACACCACCTTTGATTTAAGGGTGGAGGGTGAAAATGCTATATTGGTATTCGCAGTAGATAAATTTGTGGTAAAGCAGAATTGGCCGCTGCACCACGAAATAATTGCTGCGGCTACCCACTCTATTGCCAAAGCTTTAGTGCCAGGAGGCCTCCCTCTAGTTAAGGTCTGCTTTGCCCATACTCAACCTGAATATTTGGCTGATTACCACCGAATCTTTGATGCGCCGATAGTCTTCGAAAATGCTTTTAATGCTTTGGTATTCAGGCATCAGCTGTTACAAGAAAAATTGTTGACTGCTTACCCGGAGTACCACCAAGGGGTGAAAATACTAGCAAAAGAGAAACTTAAATCCATAGAAAGCTATGAAAGCTTAAGTAACAAGGTAACGCATTACATTAATTTTAACCTTGGACTAAAGCCGACTTTGCTGGAAGATGTGGCACAAAACTTCAGCATGACGCCACGCACTCTGCAGCGGAAGCTAAAGTTGGAATTCACGTCTTTCGTCCAGCTCCGGGATGCTTGTCGCCATCGCCGAGCATTGCGTGATTTAGCCGATCCTAAGATTGATATTGATAGCTTGGCTGAATTGTTAGGGTTCTCGGATACTTCAAATTTCTATCATGCTTTTAGACGTTGGCAGGGAGTTTCTCCCGGTGAGTATCGTCGGAAAGTGCTGCAGAACGATGACAGGGATAGATAATGTTGATGCTCATAAGGCGCTTTATAAATGTTTTCATACGCTAGCACATCATTTGCCGCAGAAATTCAATTCCGCCGTGTAGCGGTGCGTCTGGCTCATGACACATTGCGATGGGAACCTGTTCAAGGCGATTAATGTACTCGCTTTTTTTCGCCAGGTAAGCAATATTTTCTGCTTTTTGAAAAAAAGGCTCGATTTTGGGAGGGATCCCACCACAGATTATGACGCCACCCCATGCAACAAATTGCAGGACAAGATCGCCAGCTTCAGCAAAAATTGCTTGCGTAAACAAATCAATGCATTGTGCATGCACAGAAGAGGCGTCGGCCAGTGCTAAGCGACTAATCGTCTCGTTCGATACTGGTTGTGCTTCAGGAAACATAGCCTGAAATAGTGATGGCAGACCACTGCCTGAGAACCAATTTTCACGGCTAAGTGGACGATTGTTTTGTTGCCAATGACGCTGAATCAGGTCTGCGCTTAGTGCGTTGAAGGGTGCTATGGTCTTATGTCCACCTTCGGTGCCGACTATAACCGGTGGTTTGCCAGGTAGTATGCAAGCCTCTCCCAAGCCGGTTCCTGGGCTCACAATGGCAACAGGCAACGACAAGTCCAGGCTGGCACCCTTTAAAAACTTAAGCTTTGTTTGAAGCATTGGAGATACCATGCCCCAGGCGGTAGCCTCGAGGTCGTTAATCAACACGGCCTTTTTGAAGCCTTTATCATAAAGTTGATCGGTATCCACTAACCAGGGCAAATTGGTCATTTGGCAGCGTTTGTGTCGTTCAACCGGTCCGGCAATTGCGATGACCGCGTGTTTCAGATTGCCTGTGGAATTAAGGAATTCTTTCAAGAGAGAATCGAAAGATAAATAATCTCGATTCATTTTAAGTGCACGCTTTACGATTTGATAGTTTTCATCTACCAAAGCAAGCTGGGTTTTGGTGCCGCCTATATCTGCAAGTAATGAAACCATGAATGTTTAAATAAATGTCATAATAGAATTGTCCACAGAATATAAGTGGTTGGGATTCTACACTTGGTTGCATGTCATAATTTAAGGGTATATGTTTACAACAAGTTTGTACAAGAGCAAGTTGTATCTTTCCTGACCGAACTAATAGGTTTTTATCATAATGTACGAAGTCGTAACCATTGGCAGTGCAATTGTGGATCAATTTGCGGACACTGATTCCGAGTTGATACAAATTCAGACGAGTACAAGCAGCCAAAAATTGATTGCGTTCCCCTTGGGTAGTAAATTGTTGATTAGGGATTTGAACCTCATGATTGGAGGAGGGGGAACCAACTCCGCAGTATGTTTTGCGCGTTTAGGATTTAAAACAGCCTACTTGGGTAAGGTGGGTGAAGACAGCAATGGCGATGCGATTATCAATTGCCTGAAGAATGAAAATGTTGATTTTATTGGTCCCAGAGAAGGGGTCTCAGGAACTTCAATCATTCTTAACAGCTTTGCTAATGATCGTACAATATTAACCTTTAAAGGTGCCAACAACAGGTTAACCGCGTCAGAGCTGCCCAAGTTCGAGTCACCCTGGATTTATCTGTCCAGCATGCTTGAACAAAGCCTGGATACAGTGGTTAATTATTTATCCCAGAGCAAGCACAGGGTGGCATTCAATCCCAGCAACTATCAGGCGGAAAGGGGTTACCAAGCATTTGCTCAATTACTGAATAACACTGACTTGCTGATTATGAATAAGGAAGAAGCCTGTTTATTCATGCAACCGCAGGAAAGTAACCCAACGCTAAAATTATTGTTTGAACTACTGTCACAACTTCCCCCTAAACTGTTTGTTATTACGGATGGCGCAGAAGGCGCTTATGTTTGTGATCGCAATAATATCCTCCATGGAGTACCCATGGAGGATATAGAGGTTCTTGAGACAACAGGCGCTGGGGATGCATTTGGTGCTACGTTTACGGCAGCCATGATAAAAGAGCTCCCGGTGGAATTGGCGCTTCATATGGCCATGACCAATTCAGAGTCAGTATTGAAATATCAGGGTGCAAAGGAAAAACTTTTAACGCTTGCCGAATTAGACCAAGTGGTTGCAACGTCTCAGCGAGTTATAAAAGTGCGTGAATTTTCTAACTAGGTTCGAGGTGTAAAATGAAAAAGATAGCGATTAATGGATTAGGCCGAATTGGGCGTTTAATGTTAAGGCATTATATAGAAAGTCGTCCTAGCGAATATGAAATAGTCGCCCTGAACGATTTGGTGAATATTGATAATATTGCCTACCTGTTAAAATATGATTCAGTACATGGGCGCTTTAATGGTTCGGTAACCTTTACCGATGAGCAGCTAGTGCTAAATGATGTGAAAATCAATTTCTATCACGAATCGGATCCTCATAAGCTCCCGTGGGATAAATTAGGCATTGATCTTGTCATTGATTGCACGGGTGTCTTTACCCATCACGATAAAGCTCAATTTCATATGGAAGCAGGTGCCAAGAAGGTGCTAATCAGTGCGCCTTCTGAAACGGCGGATATGACTTTGGTGCTAGGTGCTAACGAGGCCGATTACGATGGCACAAAGCATCATATTGTTTCAAATGCCTCCTGTACGACAAATTCCTTAGCCCCGGTGCTTAAAGTATTGAATAATGCTTTCGGTATTGAGAGCGCGATGGTGACTACGGTCCATGCCTACACTGTGTCTCAGGGAATGGTTGACGAACCGTCAAAAAAATTCATTCGTGGCAGGGCTGGGGCCATTAATATTATTCCGACCAGCACGGGTTCGGATAAGGCTACGGAACTGGTATTACCTGAATTAAAAGGCAAATTATCGGCACTCGCATTGCGTGTTCCTGTTCCAGATGGAGCAATTACTGAAATTGTTGCTGTGGTAAACAGCAAGGTGACGGCAGAACAAATTAATGAAACGCTGCGTTCGGCGGCCAATGAGAGCTTGTCTGGCATTCTGGATTACTGCGATGAACCTATTGCATCGACAGATATTTTGGGTGATACGCACTCTGGTATAGTCCATGGGTTATCTACGCGGGTTGTTAATGGCAACATGATCAAAGTCCAGGTCTGGTATGACAATGAGGTGGGTTATGCCTGCCGTTTGCTGGATGTCGCTGGTTTGATGTTGGTATAACGCCTTGTATGGTCAAGCTGATGTTTCATTAAAGACTATTTGCAACTCAGTTATAAAACATTCGCTTGTTTAATAAATTGACGGCGTTCAGATGGGTTGGGTATTTGCCTGGACAAAGACACTATTAGATCTGGAAGGCTGGATGAGCGTTGGGAATGTCTGACAATCATTCTGCCTGCAAGTGGACCCAGGTAAAAGGCGAGCAAACGCTTTAAGTCAGTTTCAACTTTGGCGGTTAGTCGCTTTTGAGTTTTTAATGAATCTTGATCCCCAAGCTGAGGTTCAACCGTTATTGGTTTTGAGACAATAGGGGCTAGCTTGGGGGTAGGTTCCTGACAGTTCTCCACCAGAGAACGCATAAATTGACTACGTTCCTTTTCGCTCGGAATATGCATCGAAAGCTCAGATAACAGTTCATCCAGGGAGCCCGAAGTGTTGCAGGTTTTTCTAACCAAATGTTTGGCAAGTGGCCCTATATGGCGAGCGAGAGAAGTTTCAACATTGCTTAGCAATTTCTGGTTCCACAGTTTAGAGGTTAGATCGGATAAGTCTTCCTCTATAGTGTTGTCAAGGGGTTCCAACGGTGCGAAGGTTTCTTCTCGTGCACTATTAAATTCTTCGATAGTCTTTAAAGCAGCAGCAAACTCATCAGCCGTCTGAAAGCGATTGTTCGGTGCTTTATTTAATGCCTTACGTAGAACACCTTTCAGGTCAGTAATGCTCTGTTCGCTGAGTCCCGAAAGATCGTTTAATAAATCCAGATTTTGTTCTAGGGTGGTTTCTGGATTTGGTCGGCATTGAGTTAACAATTCGTAATATAATACGGCGACACTATACAGATCAGAACGGCTATCGGTGGCTTCCCCTGCTAATCCTTCCGGTGACATGTAAACGGGAGTACCCATCACAAAGCCCTGGCTTGAAGAGCCAGTTTGCTCCATATGCGCGACACCAAAATCGGTAACTTTTACCTGGCCGTTTTTCAACAGAACTATGTTGGCAGGCTTTATATCACGATGGACAATTTTTTTCTCATGGGCGTGTGCTAGGGCTGCTAGAATTTCCGTGCATATTTTAGTGGCCCTACTCACCGGTAATACCTGACTTTGTCGCAATAGAACCTTAAGTTCCGTACCTTCCAGATACTCCATTACGATGTAAGGCTGATGGTCATAACCAAAGTCGAACACGGTGGTGATATTCGGATGATGGCAGCGGGCAGCCGCTTTGGCCTCATGGAGAAAGCGCTTTTCTGCATGAGTGCGATCTTCCGTCGATTTCAAATTGTCGTGTAATACTTTTATTGCTACCCAGCGTTCAATCTGACTATCGTAGGCTTTGTAAACAATGCCCATAGCACCACGACCAAGAAGAGAGTCCACTTGGTATTTTGCGATTCGTTCTGGAAGTGTTTCGTTCATCTCAAATTTACCGTCATTGTCAAGGTACGTTATTGGGTAACGTTCAGGTTTCCATTGTCAATTTGGCAGACGGGACGAAGGGTGTCTAATTTCTAGTTGTTTTGGTTCAGACCAGTATTACTGCATTCGGCCAACGTATCTGTTTCTATCGAATTAATCCTAGGGGTTAACTCATTCGGTGGTGATTCTAACAGTTAATGTTCTTAAAAAATGTTAACGCGCACAAAATATTGTATAAAAGTTGCAATTGCATGACTACCGAAGCTTTTATTCAGCGGCGCTTGGCTGCGAGTTCTCGTGCCAGCTTTTTGCTGAGCTCTTGAAATTGGGCACGTTCATCTAAGGTAGGTATATGTTTGGAAAGAAACTGTATGGTCTGCTCAATGTTTGTACTTATTCTGCTGTAGCGTTTAATCAGAGGCTTTGCAATAGGGCCAACAAAAATGCTGAATAATGGCTCAAGATTAGGCAAGGAATCGAAACGAGGGCTAGTGACTACCGAGGCTAGGTTTGTTTGCGGTACTTCACTCAGGATTTTTAGATTGCGGACATGATGCAAAAAGGATCGGGCTGACTGGAAGCGCTTATTTTGATCATGCTGAAGAGCTTTCCTAAGGATAGGCTTTAATTCTCGCGCCAAAGAAGTCGGGATGTGAGAAAAAGAACTGAGTTGATTTAGATTGGCTTCCAAGCTCAGGTGCCGAAAGGGACGACGTCGGGTGAGCATTTCAAAAAATAATACACCAACACTGAAGAGGTCGGTTCGGAGGTCGATGGTGTCATTACGCAGCGCTTCCGGGGACATGTAGTTTGGCGTTCCTGCTGCTTTATTCTCCAGGTTCTTCCAGCTTTGCATATGGGCTAGACCAAAATCTGAAAGTTTTATTACACCCTCATCATTGATCAGTATATTGGATGGCTTAATATCGCGGTGAATAATGCCTTTGTCATGTGCATGAGATAAGGCTTCCAACATCTCAATGCACACTTTAGCTGCCATTGCTGGCTTGATAGCTGGTGTTTGTGCGATTAACGACTTAAGTTCACGACCTTCAAAATATTCCATCACCAAATAGGGGAATTTGTCCTCGCCAAAATCGAACAAGGTGACAATGTTGGGGTGAGAGCAGCGAGCAGCAATCCGCGCTTCTCTCAGGAAGCACATATTCATTTTTTGCTGACTGACAGTCGGCTGTAAATCTTGGTGTAACACTTTAATGGCAACTGATCGGTTGATATGACAATCATGTGCTTTGTACACAACGCCCTTAGCGCCATAGCCAATGACTCGTTCTATATTGTATTTGGCAATGTGCTTGGGTAATGGTATTGCACTTTTAATTGTCGGATTCATCTAGTAATTCAACCGCGTTTTTTAAGCTTCTATGCATTCGATTAAAGGATCTTCCCAATGAAGCTAGTTCGTCATTACCTTTTACGCGTAACTCTTCAACAGTCAAATTACCAAGGCTAATTTGATCTGCTTTTCGCGACATTTGTGCCACGGGCTTCAAAATCACAAAGTGCAATACTAAATTTAAAATTGCTGCACCGGCAATGAAGATTAGCATGAGCACGACCATAAAGGTTAAAAAGGTATCTTGCGCCCGTGCCAAAGGTAAGGACATGGGCACAGAGACAATTTGGGCACCGATGATTTCGTCTAATTTCCAGCCAAAACCGTTGTTTGAGCCATATGTATTGATGAGCGTGGAGGGCGCCTCCGCTGGTGTGCTATGACAGCCAAGACACGAAGGGTTCTTGATGGTAATAGGTTTACTCAGGTAGAGTTGTGGTCCTAATGGTGTTGTGCGCTCACCAGTAAGCTCAGGCTCGTCCACATGATTACGAAACCAGCTGATAATATCGGCTTCCCATGTGGTAGCTCGATTGGCCGGGTTTGTAGGATTTAATGCTGCTTCCTTATAACTAAAATCCGGGTGCGTTTGTTGTAAGGTTTTGATGTATTGAGTTGCGGCGTAAGCAGGTACCGTTTGGGCGATAAATTGACGACGCTGTTGTACTTTTAATAGAGGTCTGACTTCGTTAACGGTGTAGCTGCGCACGGCTATTGCACTTTCCATCATAACTCGCGCCATTTCTAAAACTTCTTGACGAGCATTTTTCTGCAAAATCTGGTGGCTGAAAAAGCCCGATATACCGAGGCCAATTAAGGTAATAAATAACAAAGCAATATTAAATTTTAAGCGGAGACCCATAGTTAATTAATCCGGTAAGAATACACTGACGAGCTGGTTGCATTTTTGCCAAGCAGTATGTGCTTGTTCGAAATAGTGAATATCTAATATTGCAGAATGCGCTTCAGTGGCTGGCCACGTGGGCCAAAACCCGAGTGTAACTCGCATCTCTGTGCTCTGCTTTAATTGGTTAATAAGTTGGTCATAGTTTTTCTGGATCAAAATATTAGTTTCGTCCACTACTTGTTCCAAGGAGAAAAACTGCTTTTTGTCTAACCAAATACCCAGATCGGGATAGGTTAAATCAATATTGGATTGGGTTTCCAAGAGCCAGGATTCAGGGATTAGTTTTAGTTGAAGCTGAGTGCCGCCGGCACTGTCATCGATTGCTACCGGTTTTGCGGCGAGTTCACAGTGGTCTTGATTAACGGCCAGTGTCCAAACACCGGCGATGGTTATTGGGAGATCGGTCAAGTCAAAGTCTGGAACGTAAATTTCCTGTGCTTCATTGGCGTTGGACTCAGCTTCAGAAGTGATGGCGAGGGTTACGTCAACGGCCACGGTTTCGGTTCGCGTAGGGCTTTGCCTCTGTTCTGGTGTTGCAATAAATTCAGGCCCAGTTACTGGCTCGGGCTCTAATGATGGCTCAGTTGCAGATTTATCTACTGGCTCGGGCTCTAAAGATGGCTCAGTTGCAGATTTATCTACTGGCTCGGGCTCTAAAGATGGCTCAGTTGCAGATTTATCTATTGGCTCGGGCTCTAATGACAGCGCTGAACTTTGTTGGCTTTTTGCCATGCCTCCATGTTCGATATCCTTGGAAGTGATTGGTATGCTTACTTTTGGCTGAGTTGAAGGGATTCCAGTGTCTTGGCTTGGGCTAAGGGATGGTGATGAGGCACAACCTGCAATAATAGAAATAACGAAGGGTAATAAAACAAACTGTGGGCGCAGTAACTTCAAGCACATTTTAGGAGTCCACAAAAACAACTGTGACTGGGGCTTATGAATGGCAGTTTCGCCGAGGCTGGGTCGCTTAGACCGGGCCAATTGTGGCGAAATTTTAACGACTTGTAAAAGTGAAAAATGGCATAAGGTGATGTGGTTAGAAAAAATAATCGCTTGGGGCTTAGTTGATTTCCAGTTGAGCGTAATATCTTCCTGCCATCATGCTCGCGCAGAACAGGCAAGTGGCGAGTAATGCCTCAGCGATTCCCAAAATACCTAGGGTCTGCGGCAGCGCAAAGGCATCGACGACTCCTTGGCAGAAATAAAGCAAAATGACAAAACAGAGCCAGATAAAAACGCGAGGTCTGCGTTTCAGTATACCTGGCAGAAATGCTACTAAGGGGAACCAATGGATTAAGACTACGGTAGTTGAGTTATCCAGGGGAAGCAGGACCCAAAAACGGATAGCAAAAAGAATCAGTAAACCCAACAACGAGGCAACTGTAAGTTGAAAACAAAATCTCGCTTTATTGGATAAGGTCATTGGGATAAACGCTTCAATTGTTGGGCAAGGGTTGCAACTCGAAATCCTAGGGCTTCACAAAGTTGTATTTCTTCAGCGTCTAGTTCACGGTCGTTGTTAGGGCCTGCCCAGTGGCTGGCACCATAGGGTGTGCCGCCACTTCGGGTGGTGGTTAAGGCGCTTTCGCTATAGGGTAACCCAACCAAGAGCATGCCATGATGCAGCAATGGTAGAGCCATAGTCAAAAGGGTAGACTCTTGACCACCATGAAGGCTGCTGGTGGAAGTAAATACGGCGGCGGGTTTACTAATCAAGGTACCTTTCAGCCAGTCATTCCCGGTGCTGTCAATAAAAAACTTGATTGGCGCAGCCATGTTTCCGAAGCGTGTAGGCGATCCCAGAATTAAACCGTTACATTGCGCCAAGTCTTCTCTTGTTACGTAAAGGTCACCGCTAGCAGGAATAATTGTTTCTGTTTGTTCTGTTGTGGCAGACACGGCGGGCACCGTGCGCACGACAGCTTCACCATCGGTGAGCTTTTCCACGCCTCTAGCAATGGCCTTCGCCATCTTTTGGGTACTACCATTGCGGCTGTAGTAGAGCACTAATACTTTAGTGGTCATAGTATAGTTAAAACATTTTCCGGGGGGCGTCCCAATGCGGCTTTGCCGGCGTTAATCACGATAGGGCGCTCCATTAATTTCGGGTGCTCAATCATCGCTTGTATCAGGTCTTGTTCAGAAAGCGTGTCATTGTCCAAGCCGAGGCTCTTATATTCAGCTTCTTTTTTCCGAAGTAAATCCCGAGCCTTGATATCAAGAAGCTTTAATATGTTTTTCAGTGTCTTAGCGTTGGGCGGATTATTCAGATAAAGAATGATTTCAGGATCTATTCCCCGATCTTCTATGAGTTTTAAGGTTTCACGGGATTTCGAACAGCGTGGATTATGGTATATGGTAGTCATGTTAACGGTTGCTCGCGCTTTTAACTATGATTTAAACGAGCGTATTGTATCGGCAAACTATCAGATACTGAACTCTTTACTGCGTCTAGCACAGGCAATATGGGAATAGCGTCATGTCAATTGTTCAAAATGAGCGTATTCAGCAGGTATTAAAGTATACGCCAGTGGCTTTTGTCGTATATATGTTGGCATCTTTCTTTCGTCACGAAAATAGCCGGGCGGCCTTTTATCTGGCTTTTACTTCGTTGTTTGCGATCGTCCCCACGATGACTGTCGTTTATTCGATTTTGGCATTGATTCCAGACTTACAAGGTATGGATTCAAAAATGCAAAGCTTCGTGTTTGAGCATTTTGTACCCACAACCGGCACTCAGCTGGAAGAATACCTGCAAAGTTTCACCGAGCAAGCCTCCAATTTGACCAGCGTGGGGGTTGTTATGCTGTTTGTAACTACGGTGCTGATGTTGCGTAAAATAGAAAACGCCTTTAATACTATTTGGCATGTTACAGAAGCCCGTAAAGGCGTGAATGGATTCCTACTCTATTGGGCCCTGTTGTCTCTAGGGCCAGTGATGATGGGTGGTACCTTTGCTATGTACTCTTATGTAGCCTCTCATAAAATGCTTGAGACGGTGATTCCGTTGCAAGGGTCGTCCCGAGTTTTACTCTCCTTGCTGCCGATTGTTATGAGCACCTTTGCGTTTTCTCTGGCTTATATCGCTATTCCCAACACTAAGGTGCCTGTTTCTCATGGCATTTTGGGAGGACTTTTCGCGGCCTTGATGTTTGATTTGGCGCGCCGTCTAATGACCCTGTTTTTGACGATGTTTCCTACTTATCATTTGGTCTATGGTGCTTTTGCTGCAGTCCCCATATTTCTGATGTGGGTTCTGGTTTCCTGGTTTATTCTGTTGCTCGGTGCCGAGTTTGTGCAATCCTTGAAAAATTTCAAGGTGATACAATCCCGGTCGGAGTCTATGCTCGGTAATATCCTGATGGTGTTGTACGTTATGTATTGTCAACAAAATCAGGGTGAGGTGGTGGATGAATCAGAGTTGCTGGAGAAAATGCCTTGGATCCCCACCGGCCAATGGGAGCAATATATGATTTTATTGGCGCAACGAAACATTATTCATCAAACTTCAGATGGACTTATTACGCTGACTCGAGACTTACATAAATATACGTTCGCCCAGTTATTTGATGATTGTTTTGGCAAACAGCTGTTGCTCAACCTAAATGTTACCCAGCAGTGGCAAGAGTCAATAAACAAACTGTATGGCGCGGGTTTCAAAGCCTGTGTGTCCGGTTGGAATATTCCGTTGGCTGAAATATTCGACACGGAAACTAATAATCTTCCACATGCACTTCCAGCAAATCGAAATAAGGTGTCTGCTGGATAGAACGCCCGATTTTCATTATCGTGGGTTCAGTCTTCGACGTAGTAAAGGCGTTGTAACGATGACCTGTCTTACATAAACCAGGGCTGCTGAGAATGGAAATCTTGGTAACTTTACGCTGAGGATCCCGATCCAATATAACCAAGACTCTGTGCTTTTGGCTGAGTTCATTGAGTGGTTGCAATGTCATTACTGTGGAAACGCCATTGATTTTTTCAATGCCCACTAATGGTGTGTTTGTTTCACCATAGGCTGACCAGCGGACAACACCTAATTGAATTCGAGTTCTGTCTTGATGTTTCTGTATTAGTCCCACCAGTTGTGACACCGGCAGCGGCTCAACGTTTTTATTGTTTACCTGCAGGCACACTCCACTTAAAGATTCATCCACTGTTCGGGACCAGGATTGTGAGTTTTTGGCTACGGCACCGACTTGCTTTTGGTGATGCTGCTTCTTTTCCAAAATATCCACCAGGGGAAGTTGACCCCAAACCAGCCCAGTGAGCCGATGTGCCGTAGTGCGAGGCTCTTTACGCTGTGGACTTGAATTTTGCAGGCGCCTTTCCACCGCTTCACAGAGCTTTGGTTTATGCACGAGTGCAAGTTGTTGAGGCTTAAGCACCCTTAAACTTTCTGAGCTGAAGCGGGCAGCGTCGCGCTTAATTTGTTCAGAAAAAGCTCGTGTACTCACGCTTAGCCTAGGTAGTAACGTGCTTCCCTGGGGTAAATTATGATCAACTACAGATCGCGATTTTGGTCCAACACTCATCCTCGAGATATCAGTGGCACTTTTTATGGGCCGAAAGTTTAGCAGCGACGCCCGTGATTTTAAGTGATTCGC
Organism: uncultured Ketobacter sp.; assembly: GCA_963922875.1. Lineage (GTDB taxonomy): Bacteria > Pseudomonadota > Gammaproteobacteria > Pseudomonadales > Ketobacteraceae > Ketobacter. The sequence continues at coordinate 23,457 of CAWUJH010000002.1, forward strand.
CAGCCAATATTGCTCTTGTAAGCTGTAGATTGATGGAGCCACCAGTCCTAATAAAACGTTGTTCTTATATATGGAATCAACATCAGAGGTGGCTTCTTCTGGGGCATTAACCGGGACCAGGTTTTGTTTTCGTTGCAGACATAAAAAATACAGATAGTGTATTTCCTGCCAGTCATATTCTGGGGGTAAGCGAGATCGAAAAAAACTGAACTGAATCATTAAATAGTGATAAGTCAGAATCATGTAAACCAAACTAGCGACTTGCTGTTGGCTATTATTGATTGCCCCACTATCCAACAAGATACGTTTATAGGCGTACTTAAGTTCGGTTAATAGCTTAACGAAATAGTCGGTGGCTTCTTTGGGAAGTTTTTCACCTTGAATTATTTGTTCGTAGTAATAATCGGACAGCTCGGTCACTGCGTAATGAAACCGGCTGGTAATTTTGAGTCGGTTCGCAATGCTGAGGGGAATGCGGTTAAGCAAATGGATGCGCCGATAGATGCTCAGTAATGCTGAAGGATTGCTGCGATATTCCAACTGTTGGATTTCGTCCCTTATTTCCTCTGGCTTTAGTGTCAGCAAAAGGTGATGATCCGGGTCCACTTTAGGAACCCGGAGTACCTCGTTCCCAAGCGTTTCCTTTACGGGCGAATCGGTTGCTTTCAACATTCCAACTAGAACTCCAAGTCAGTGTGTAAATAGGTGGAAGGTCAATCTGGCCAAAGCTTCAAACAGTTCGAGGAACCCGAGTATATCCTGAATTCATGGGCTGAATACGGCTCGGATGCAGAGTTTTTATATCCTGAGCGTATTTTGATCAAGCTCCGGCGTGAAGTAAAGTTGTTTTTAAGATAAACTATCGCGGTGCTTTTTATTGTCAAATATATTAACTAACTGGCTTTATCCGTATTTATAGAGGAGCGGACCGTGACTAGTATTCGCCAAGACGATTTCATTAAAAGTATTGCCGATAGCCTCCAGTACATTTCTTATTACCATCCGAAAGATTTTATCCAAGCGGTAAACGAGGCCTATGAGCATGAGGAATCGAAAGCGGCGAAAGATGCTATGGCACAAATCCTTATAAATTCAAGAATGTGTGCTGAGGGCCACCGACCCATTTGCCAGGATACCGGCATTGTGACGGTGTTTATCAAAGTCGGTATGAATGTTCGTTGGGATGCTCAAATGAGCGTAACGGACATGGTTAATGAAGGGGTACGCCAAGCTTATAATCATCCAGATAACGTTTTGCGTGCGTCTATTTTGACAGATCCAGCGGGAGCCCGTCGCAACACCAAAGACAACACGCCAGCCGTTATTCATTACGAAATAGTGGCCGGTGACACCGTTGATGTGCATATTGCGGCTAAAGGTGGTGGGTCCGAGAATAAATCTAAAATGGTGATGCTGAATCCCAGTGATAGCATTGTGGACTGGGTGCTCAAAACCGTGCCCACCATGGGGGCGGGATGGTGTCCACCGGGTATGTTGGGTATTGGTATTGGCGGTACTGCAGAAAAAGCGATGGTATTGGCAAAAGAATCGTTAATGGAGCCTATCGATATCCATGAGCTAATGCAGCGAGGGCCGAGTAATCGAGTAGAAGAACTCCGGCTTGAACTATATGACAAAGTCAATGCTTTGGGCATTGGTGCTCAAGGGCTCGGTGGTCTCACCACCGTGTTAGACGTCAAAATAAAAGATTACCCAACGCACGCCGCATCGCTACCCGTCGCTATGATTCCGAATTGTGCAGCCACGCGCCATGTTCACTTTGAATTGAATGGTTCCGGTCCCGCGGAGCTGGAAGTGCCAAAGTTGGAAGATTGGCCAGAAATTTCAATGAGTGGTGGTGACAGTGCGAAACGAGTGAATCTCGATACGGTCACGCCGGAAGAAGCACAATCCTGGCAACCTGGCGATACCTTGTTGCTGTCAGGTACACTGCTTACTGGTCGCGATGCGGCTCATAAACGCATGGTGGATATGCTTGCTAAGGGCGAAACCTTGCCAGTGGACTTTAGAGGCAAATTTATCTACTACGTGGGGCCTGTGGATCCCGTTAGGGATGAAGTGGTTGGGCCAGCTGGTCCAACCACTTCCACACGCATGGATAAATTCACAGAAACTATGTTGCAGGAAACGGGTTTGCTGGGAATGGTGGGTAAAGCAGAGCGTGGACCCATTGCTGTTGAGGCCATAAAAAAACACAAAGCAGTTTACCTGATGGCGGTAGGTGGAGCTGCTTATCTCGTCTCGAAGGCAATTCGTAAATCACGGATCGTTGCCTTTGAGGAGCTAGGTATGGAAGCTATCCACGAATTTGTAGTGGAAGATATGCCGGTAACCGTTGCGGTAGATTCCGCGGGTACATCGGTACACGATACAGCACCTAAAATATGGCAGAATAAGATCGGTAAAATTCCAGTCGCATCCAGTTAATCCCGATCGTTATCTACATAGACAGTACCCTTTTTTATACTTTGGAAACGACTTGCGAGAACCTCTGCAAGTCGTTTATTGCGTCTATACTACTTGAGTTGGTAGCTTCTAAAGAATAAAAGAAAGGTGGTTATGACCATTCCCTTATTGATTTGTGACGATTCAGCAATGGCTCGTAAGCAGGTGCTACGATCCTTACCGCAAGGTTGGGATGTGGCGGTTACTTTTGCAGTGGATGGTAAAGAGGGGATTGAGGCTATTCGTGCAGGCGCTGGTGAGATGGTCTTTCTTGATTTAACTATGCCTGAAATGGATGGTTACGAAGTTTTGCAAGCCATAAAAGACGAGCGCCATAAGTGTATTGTTATCGTTATATCGGCCGATATACAGCCTGAAGCCCGCTCCAGGGTTATGGCACTAGGGGCCCTCGATTTTATCCAAAAACCGATTGATGCCGTTAAACTCAGCGGCGTATTAAAAAAATATGGACTGCTATGATCAATAGATTATCGTTCACTGAAGACCAGCGTGATTGCTTACAAGAAGTTATTAATGTTGCCATGGGGCAAGCTGGGGATCTGTTAGCTCGTTTTTTAAACACATTTGTTCACCTTTCTATTCCCAACGTTAGGGTTGTAGCGGCCAGGCATTTGGTTGTTGAATTGGAGTCCGCATTGGGTAGCCAGAGCTACAGTGTTTCGGGAGTGATGCAAAGCTTTTATTCGCTGGATCAGAGTAAAGACTTGCAAGGAGATGCGATAGTTGTTTTTGATGATCAATCATTGACTGAATTGGCGCAAATGGTATTGACCGAACAGCTACATTCGAAAGCCACAAATCAAGAGCGCCTGCTGGATGTTTCAACCTTGCTCACGAGCGCCTGCCTGAACGGTTTATCGAGACAGATGGAACTGGTCTTGGGTGTGTCTCCGCCGCAAGTATTGGGAGAGAGTGTTACCCCTGCCAGCTTGCTGAACGGCATTGCGCAGGGCGATGAGCAAATTCTGGTAGTGCAAATCACTTATACAATTGATGATCGCCCCTTTCAGTGCCATCTATTCTTTCTTGTGGAAAATGCTGCGATTAAGCAAATAAGAGATTTACTGGACCAGCTGCTGGAGGATTTATAGCAGGGCGAATCGTTGAGGTATCGCTAATATTGAACAAACCAGTATTTTTTCCAAGCATTTAGCACCCTTTCTGGGTACCAGGTCTTCCCCAGGCTGCCATTGTAGCGAGCCAACGCCCGCGTTAAGTTACCTTTTTCTCGAGCTAAATAGGCGCTGAGAATGGCGCAACCATAGCGAATGTTGGTTGCCGTGTCGGTCAAATTGTCTTCTTGGCTGCCAATTTCCTGTTTCCAAAACGGCATTACCTGCATGAGCCCCTGGGCACCAACGCGACTGATGGCATAGCGGTCAAATAAACTCTCCACATGAATTACGGCTAACACTATTTCAGGTTTAAGCTTAAATCGAGTGGCTTCGGTATGAACTAACTTCAGTATAGCGAGGCGTTCTTCCGGGCTAGCAATATATGGTGAAAGGCGCTGGTTCATATCCACAAGCCAAACTTCTGCCGCAAATTGATCTGGAAAACTATCGGCCTCAGCAATGGTGGTGAGTAAGAGCGAGCGTAATTTGTCATCTGGTTTAATTTCAGTAGCTGCCCAAGCGTTAATGCTAGGCAGCAACCAAAAAACAGAAAGCCAAAAATAAGTTAGGTAAGAAACCGATTTCCTCATCCCTTTATTTTAGTCTTTATTCAGCTTTTCCTGTAAAAAGCTCAACAAATTAGCGGCAGGTATATGGCTTTTTTCAGAGTCCCGGCGATATTTGTATTCGAAGGTGCGCTCTTCAAGGCTGCGGTCACTAATGACCACTCGGTGAGGGATGCCAAGGAGTTCCATATCAGAAAACTTGACCCCGGGACGCTCTTTACGATCATCCAGCAGTACCGCGTAACCCAGGGCGGTGAGTTGGTCGTAAAGCTGTTCAGCCGCTTCTTGTACTGCAGGGGATTTTTGGTTGTTCAGGGGCACAATGGCGACACTGAATGGGGCGATACTTTCTGGCCATATGATGCCGTATTCATCATGGTTTTGTTCGATTGCCGCCGCTACCAACCGGGTCACGCCAATGCCATAACAGCCCATTGGCATATCATGATTCTTGCCGTTTTCATCCAAAACCGTGGCACCTAGAGCGGCGCTGTATTTTGTCCCTAATTGGAAAATATGGCCTACCTCAATCCCTCTTTTAATAATGAGGTTTCCGCTTCCGTCTGGGCTGGGATCGCCACTTACTACATTACGCAAATCAGCTTGGTCTCTGTATTGGGTGTCTCGCTCCCAATTGACACCCGTTAGATGAAAGCCATCGGTGTTGGCACCACAGACAAAATCTGCAAGCAGGGTAACGCTCAAATCGGCAATTATAGGTATTGCTAATCCTACTACGCCAATAGAGCCAGGAGAGGCACCGGTCACCGCGAGGACTTCTTCGTCGCTAGCAAAGGTGAGCGGGGTGGCTACCAGTGGGTGTTTTTCTGCTTTTATTTCATTTAATGTTTTGTCACCGCGAAGCGCCAGTGCGATAAAGGGGTTCTCTTCGCTGGCACCTTTTACGATCAGGGTTTTAACGGTTTTCTCTATTGGAACCTTCAAAAAGGAGACAATGTCATCAATGGAATGTTGCTCTGGCGTTGCCACTTTCGTCATGGCTTCCGTGGCAGCGGGCCTTTCGCTGCCAATGGGTAGTGCAGCGGCCATCTCCACATTGGCGGCATAATCACTGGTGTCGCTAAAAGCGATATCATCTTCTCCAGAATCAGCTAACACATGAAATTCATGGGAGCTGTTGCCGCCGATGCTTCCGGTATCCGCCTGTACCGGGCGGAAATCCAGACCTAAGCGACTAAAGATTGCCGAATAGGTGGCATACATGGTGTCGTAAGTCTGTTGTAAAGAGCTTTCGTTCAAGTGGAAGGAATAGCTATCTTTCATGATGAATTCACGGCCCCGCATAATACCGAAGCGAGGTCTTATTTCATCTCTAAACTTCGTTTGAATCTGATAGAAATTCACAGGAAGTTGCTTGTAACTTTGAATGTTGTTACGAACAAGATCTGTAATAACCTCTTCATGTGTAGGCCCGAGGACGAAATCGCGATCGTGTCGATCTTTTATGCGCAGCAATTCTGGGCCATAACCTTCAATTCTTTTCGACTCTTGCCATAGTTCAGCGGGTTGAACAACCGGCATTAATACCTCTAGGGCTCCTGATTTATCCATTTCTTCGCGGATGATCGCCTCTACTTTCTGAAGTACTTTCAACCCGGTGGGAAGCCATGTGTAAAGTCCTGAGGCCAGCTTACGGATTAGGCCCGCCCTTAACATGAGCTGATGACTAATGACTTCCGCCTCAGAAGGTGTCTCTCTTAAGGTGGCCAAAAGGTATGCTGTGGTTTTCATTGTGGTATCTCTGTTTGAAAGCAGTGGACGAACAGAGGCGATTCTAAGGGTTGTTGGAGAGCATCACAATCTCAAACCAGGGAGCAGACACTAAAAAAGGGGCGCAGGCCCCTTTTTTAGTGTGCAAAGCAGATCTGGAAATTACTTTTCTGCCATATCCTTGAGCTTTTTCAGTGGGCGAACCTTGATGACGTTGCGCGCGGGCTTTGCTTTAAACATGGTTTCCTCGCCAGTGAAAGGATTGATACCTTTACGGGCTTTGGTAGCGGGCTTGCGGATGACCATGATTTTCATAAGGCCAGGAACGGTAAAATTTCCTACCGCTTTGGGTTTGACGTGGGCTTCAATCAGTGTCCCCAGTTCGTCCAGAACGGATTGCACTTGCTTTCTGGTAAGTTCGGTAGATTCGGAAATTGTATTGAGTATTTGAGTTTTGGTCATGGCATCTTTCGTCGCCACAACGCGCTTAGGTGCAGGCGCTGCTTTCTTAGCGGCCACTTTTTTAGCAGGCACTTTTTTAGCAGGCGCTTTTTTTACTGGAGCTTTTTTAGCAGCCACTTTTTTAGCAGGCGCTTTCTTTTTTGCAGGCATGTTTGCTTCCTTTTACTTTGGTTTGGTGGCCGACTCTAACTGTTAAACAGCATACGTAAAGCATATATTAACGGTTGTTGCAGCCTATCGCCGATAATTATTGATGCTATTTTTAGGTCTAGCAAGTAAATAAAAGCATTTTTTACCTATTTTTAAAGGGTTTTATGAAAAAAATCCCCTTGTTGCCCCTTCATTTGTTTATGTCGTTGGCATTTTTCTCCCGCTTTGAGCTGCATTAAGAATTCCTCAATATTGTAAGCATCGTTTTCTGGGTCTGTTATCAGAACTTATTTCTTCCGCATAATATCACTGCATTGATTCAGACATTTTCTGTAAGGGGCGCTCTCTGGGGGGGATTATAAGTCTGGCGGAGGTCGATTGTTGTCAGGTGCTATTGGCATTAGTTAATGGGGATGAGGTTGCCCAGAGGTCCATATGATGATTCAGCTGCTAAATGATTCGCAAACCGCTATAATGTGGCCCATTTTTCAAAATGATGTCTGGGGACTGCGGCGCAGTCAAGATAACCTTATAAAAAACAGAGGGTTATGCTTGCTTTTCGTAGTTCGTCAAATTTTTAAGATAACGTGAGTTAAGTAGGTAGAGTTTTATGCGTAGCCATTATTGTGGCCAGCTCAATGAATCCCTCATTGATGGCACCGTTACCTTGTGTGGATGGGTTCACCGCCGAAGAGATCATGGTGGGGTGATTTTCCTGGATTTACGGGACCGAGAGGGGGTTGCTCAGATTGTTATTGATCCAGATACTGAGGAAGCTTTTGCGCGAGCGGAGAAAGTCCGAAGCGAATTCGTACTCAAATTGACAGGGCGTGTTCGCTTGCGACCTGAGGGCACACAGAATCCTGACATGCCAACAGGAATGGTTGAGGTGCTAGGTAAAGAGCTGGAAATACTGAACGCATCGGAAACGCCGCCTTTTCAGCTGGATGAGCATACCAATGTGGGTGAGGACGTGCGACTGCGTTATCGGTATATGGATTTGCGCCGCCCCGAAATGTTGGATCGACTGGCTTTTCGTTCGAAAGTCACCACCGCAATTCGAAATTTTCTGGATCAAGAAGGTTTCCTCGATGTTGAAACTCCCATTCTAACCAAGGCGACTCCGGAAGGTGCTCGTGACTATTTGGTACCGAGTCGGACCCATCCTGGAAGCTTCTTTGCGTTACCCCAGTCACCCCAGTTGTTTAAACAGTTGCTTATGGTGTCCGGTGTCGACCGCTATTATCAGATTGCGAAATGCTTTCGCGATGAGGACTTGCGAGCTGATCGGCAGCCTGAATTTACTCAGATAGATATTGAAGCCTCCTTTATCGATGAAAGCGACATTATGGGAGTGGCGGAAAATCTAGTGCGTTCTTTGTTTTCCCGTTTATTGGGAGTGGAGCTGCCAGAGTTTCCTCGCATGACTTATGCTGAAGCCATGTCCCGTTTCGGTAGTGATAAACCGGATTTAAGAATTCCTTTGGAATTGGTGGATGTGGATGATTTGATGCGCCAGGTAGAGTTCAAGGTGTTTTCAGCTCCAGCATCGGACCCTAAAGGTCGAGTCTGTGCTTTGCGCGTTCCTGGTGGAGCTAAGTTAAGCCGCAAAGAAATTGACGACTATACAAAATATGTTGGTATCTATGGAGCCAGGGGGCTGGCGTGGATCAAAGTTAACGATCTGGCCAAAGGGGTTGAGGGCTTACAATCACCTATCGTTAAAAACATGACCAATGTCGTCATGGAGCTGATGGAGCGATTGGGTGCAGAAGACGGTGATATCGTGTTCTTTGGTGCCGGTCAGGCGCAAGTTGTTAACGAGTCTATTGGTGCTTTGCGTATTAAGTTGGGTCATGACTTAGGAATGGTGGAAGGTGCATGGGCACCGCTTTGGGTCGTAGATTTTCCCATGTTCGAAGAGGTTGAAAGCGGTTGGACAGCTATTCACCATCCTTTCACTGCGCCCTCCTGCGAACCGCAAGCCTTAATCGATAATCCCGGTGCAGCCTTATCGCGGGCTTACGATATGGTATTGAATGGCACCGAGCTTGGCGGCGGATCTATTCGTATTCATGAGCCAGAAATGCAAAAAACAGTATTTGAAGCCTTGGGAATCGGTCCGCAAGAAGCCCAGGAGAAATTCGGGTTTTTATTGGATGCCTTGAAATATGGCTGCCCACCCCACGGCGGCTTGGCCTTTGGTTTGGATCGTTTGATTATGTTAATGACCGATGCGCAATCCATTCGGGACGTTATTGCTTTCCCCAAAACGCAATCCGCAGCTTGCGTAATGACCTCAGCGCCGTCAGTAGTGGATCCTAAACAGCTCCGTGAGGTGGGGATTCGTTTGCGACAAACGGAAGAAAAGTAATCTCGAAAGAACTAGGATTTTGTCATGGCCGGTCACAGTAAATGGGCGAACATAAAACATAGAAAAGCTGCTCAGGATGCGAAAAAAGGCAAAGTTTTTACCCGATTGATTCGGGAAATCACCATTGCCGCGCGCTCAGGCGGCGTGCCGGAGGATAATCCTCGTTTGCGTTTGGCCATGGATAAAGCCTTGGCGGCCAATATGACCAAGGACACCATCGAACGGGCGATTAAGCGCGGAGCTGGTGGCGATGACGAAGCGCAATTAGATGAGCTAACTTATGAAGGCTATGGTGTCGGTGGTGTGGCGGTTATTGTGGAAGCGATGACCGATAACCGCAATCGCACCGCTGGCGATGTGCGTCATGCGTTTAGTAAGTATGGGGGCAACCTGGGAACAGATGGGTCGGTAGCCTATTTGTTTGAGAAACGCGGTGAGATTGGGTATGGACCTGAAGCAGAGGAAGAAAAACTGCTTGAGTGCGCGCTCGATGCAGGTGCTGAAGATTTAGTGATTCATGACGATGGCAGCTTTGATGTTGTAACCCGCTGGGAAGATTTAGGGGCGGTTAAAGCGCAGCTCGATGCTCAGGGTTTCGAAGCCAATAATGCCGAAGTTACTATGTCGCCCTCCATACAGGTGGATATGGATCTCGATACGGCTACCACGATCTTAAAAATGATCGACATGCTGGAAGATCTGGATGACGTGCAAAATGTTTACACGAATGCTAATTTTACCCAGGAATTAATGGAAAAAATTAGCGATTAGTTGGGATTCTCTTTGGTATTAATGCATAACGAGAGAGCAATGGAAGGGGTAAACTGATTTCGTCAATCAGTGGATTGGAATGAACTCGCAAGTGCTCGCGAGCAAACGCCAAGGAGCTAGGCGAACCCCTAACCGATACCCATTCCCCCATGGGTATCGGTTTTTTATTAATTTTTTCAAATCTCTTGGGCCTTCTGTAAAACAGCTGTTAGACTGTATATCTGTATATATTAACAGTGCGAGCACGTGACCTATGGCCGTCATTATGGGAATAGACCCTGGTTCCCGCATTACTGGGTATGGCTTAATACATCGCAAAGGCAATCAGCTGATCTATCTGGATAGCGGCTGTATTCGTACCGAAAAGGCTTCGACTCTTAGTGAAAAACTGCATCTAATCTACCAAGGAATTGAGTCAGTCGTTACTCAATACCGGCCTGATGAAGTAGGCGTCGAGCAGGTTTTTATGTCAAGAAATGCTGATTCTGCATTAAAGCTGGGTCAAGCTCGCGGGGTTGCTATGGTGGCTTGTGCTCAGCAAGGGGTTTCCGTTTTCGAATATTCTGCACGCCAAGTAAAGCAGTCAGTGGTGGGGACCGGTGCGGCTGATAAAGTACAGGTTCAGAGTATGATCTGTCGATTATTAGCACTTAGTAAAACCCCGCAGGCCGATGCAGCCGATGCTTTGGCTGTCGCTGTCTGTCATGCCCACATGTCGCAAGGTTTGGTGAAGATATTGAGTTCGGCCAAATTGCGTCGGGGACGCTTACGCCATCAGTCATTATAATGAAAAGTTTGGGTTGAGATGATAGGAAAAATCAGAGGTATACTCATCGAAAAACAGGCACCCTTCCTATTGGTTGATGTAATGGGTGTGGGTTATGAAATTGAAGCACCCATGAGTACGATTTACCAGTTGCCGGAGATAGGCTCGGAAGTAAACCTGTACACTCATTTTGTGGTGCGAGAAGATGCTCAATTGTTGTATGGCTTTCACGATAAGCATGAGCGCTCCTTGTTTCGAGCGCTCATAAAAATTAATGGCGTCGGGCCCAAATTGGGATTAACCATACTTTCCGGGATTGATAGTGCAGAATTTGTTCGCTGTGTAGAGGAACAAGATACCCAAACATTGGTCAAATTGCCGGGAGTGGGTAAAAAAACAGCAGAGCGACTGGTGATTGAAATGCGGGATAGATTGTCCGCTTTACAGGAGCAAGATCTGAAATCAAAGTTGGTTCCAGGCATCAGGCCCAGTCTGTCGGTGAAATCTCGCCACGGTGAAATCGCTGATGCAGAGAGCGCGTTGATAGCTCTTGGTTTTAAGCCAGCAGAAGCTTCCCGCGCCATTGCTAAATTGGAAGTAGACAGCCTCAATAGTGAAGAAATAATCCGTCAAGCATTGAAGAATATGGTAAGCCGGTGAGCGTAGAATCTGATCGTTTAATATCGTCCCAGTTAATTAAAGAAGACGTGGTTGATCGAGCCATTAGGCCCACTTCGCTCGCAGACTATACGGGGCAGGAAACGGTTTGCGAGCAAATGGAAATTTTCATTCAGGCCGCTAGAGCCCGTCGGGAAGCTTTGGATCATACGCTTATTTTCGGGCCTCCTGGTTTGGGCAAAACCACATTAGCCAATATCATCGCCAATGAGATGGGCAGCAATCTAAAAAGCACCTCTGGACCGGTCTTGGAGAAGGCAGGAGATTTAGCCGCTTTGCTTACCAATCTAGAAGAAGGCGACGTTCTCTTCGTAGACGAAATTCATCGGCTAAGCCCTATGGTTGAAGAGATCTTGTATCCAGCCATGGAAGATTATCAGCTTGATATAATGATTGGAGAAGGACCAGCAGCTCGCTCTATTAAAATCGATTTACCGCCCTTTACTTTGGTGGGTGCTACCACCCGTGCCGGATTGTTAACCTCACCTTTGCGTGACCGGTTTGGCATTGTGCAAAGATTAGAGTTTTATTCCATCGCCGAGTTAGCCAAAATCGTCACCCGCTCAGCGATGCTTCTGGGTGTTGAGGCAAGTTCCGAAGGTGCCTTGGAAGTGGCCCGAAGAAGTCGCGGCACCCCACGTATAGCCAACCGCCTGCTGCGTCGAGTCAGAGATTATGCTGAGGTGAAAGGCGACGGTCGTTTGAGTGTGGAAAGTGCGGGTGCTGCACTCGATATGCTGAAAGTGGATACCCACGGATTTGACACCATGGATCGTCGGTTATTGTTGGCGATAATGGAAAAGTTTGAAGGGGGACCTGTAGGGTTGGATAATCTTGCAGCCGCCCTCGGAGAAGAATCAGGTACTCTTGAAGATGTGGTTGAGCCTTACCTGATACAGCAAGGTTTTTTGATGAGAACACCTCGTGGCCGAGTTGCAACACGACAGTCGTATTTACACTTTGGTTTAAATGTGCCTCAACAGTTGGCCACAGATTCTTCCGAACTATTTAGAAATGATTAAAAAAAACCATAGTATTAGAGTGTATTTAGAAGATACAGATGCAGGTGGAATTCTTTATTACGTCAATTATCTGAAGTACATGGAGAGAGCCCGCACGGAAACTCTGCGCCAGACGGGAATCAGTTTTGGCGATCTTGGCGCGAATGCGTTACAGTTCGTGGTGCACAGTGTTGAAATAAAATATAAAAAACCTGCATTTATGGATGATTTGCTCACGGCGACTGCTGAAGTGGTCAAGATGGGTCGTAGTTTTGTGGAGTTTAAGCAATCGATACTGCGAGATGAGGAATTGCTGTGTGAGGCAATGGTCAAAGTGGCTTGTATCAATGCTGAGACCTTCAAGCTTGCAGCAATACCAGAACGAATTAAGCAGGGTTTTCTGAGCTAGCGTAAAGATTTTTAGTTTATTCACGGAGATTCGCCAACGTGGAATCCATGTCCATTGTCAGTTTGATTATAAATGCGTCACTGGTTGTTCAATTTGTCATGCTTATTCTATTTGCCCTTTCGATGATTTCTTGGTACATGATTTGGCAGCGGCAAACGACATTGTCGAAGACGCGAAAAGCACTGCTACAATTTGAAGAACGGTTTTGGTCTGGTATGGATCTTAGTCGCTTATTCGTCCAGGTTAATAACGAACCAAATAGTTTTAGTGGCGAAGAAAATATATTTCGATCCGGATTCAAGGAATTCGCCCGCCTGCGTAAGAACTCCAATAGTGAGCCGGAAGCCGTAATGGCGGGAACCGAACGCTCTATGCGAGTGGCATTGTTAAGAGAGCAGGAGAAGCTTGAAGCAGGCCTGCCGTTTTTGGCGACCGTGGGTTCAACCAGTCCATATATAGGTTTGTTCGGCACAGTTTGGGGGATTATGCATTCCTTTCTTGCGCTGGCAAACGAGAATCAAGCAACATTATCTTTAGTGGCTCCTGGTATCGCGGAAGCGCTGATCGCAACCGCTATAGGTCTGTTCGCCGCTATCCCTGCCGTTGTGGCATACAACCGTTTTTCCGCTGAAGCTGATCGCACCCTCCATAGTTATGAGACATTTATGGATGAGTTTTCCAGCATCCTGCACCGTAAGGCTCATTCCTCTGATCATGAAGACATGAAGCCTCAAAAGCCATTTGGCCGGTAATAAGTTATGGCAAATAAAAAGACCACAGTTAGACGTAAGTCAATGTCCGAAATCAATGTGGTGCCGTACATCGATGTAATGTTGGTGTTATTAGTGGTGTTTATGATCACAGCGCCGATGATGACGGCGGGTGTCAAAGTGGATTTGCCAGATGCAAATGCAGAACCGTTAGTACTACCAAAAAATGAAGAATTTATCATCGTGTCCGTTAATGAAAACGGCCAATACTTTATTAGTAACGGCGATAAGCCCGGAGAAGCCAAGGCTTTGCCATTGATTGTGGAAGCGGTCACGGCGCAGCGACAAAAAACGCCTAAAATACCGGTGCTAATGGAAGGGGACGAAAGGGTTTCCTATGGCATTGTGATGAGGATGATGGTCGCACTGCAAGAAGCCGGAGTAAGTGACGTGGGATTGGTTACAGAAAGTGGACCCAAGGAGTAGTTCTGGGTGTTCGATCAATTGGACAAATTGGCACTTTTAAAGTCTTCTTTAGTTCACCTTTTGGTCCTTGGGTTGTTGTTCTTTAGTTGGAATAGTAGTACGCAAGTAGAATCTAAACCGTTGCCGAAACATGTGACAGCAGTGATGGTAGAGCGCCCTAAACCAGCGCCAAAAGTAGAAAAGCCAAAGCCCAAGCCAAAACCTAAAGTGGAGCCAAAGCCAAAACCCAAGCCATAGCCGAAGCCTAAGCCGAAGCCAAAACCGGAACCAAAGCCAGAGCCGAAACCTGCGCCTGCTGAAAAGCAAACGAGTAGCCCTGATTTTAGTGAGCTATTGCAGCAGGAAGTGGAATCTTTAGAAAAAGCCAAGGAAAACACCCCAGCTCAAGATGAGCAAGAGCAAGAACAACAAGAAATGGACGAAATACTTCAATACCAAAGTCTGATTCAACAAACAGTAAAACGGTATTGGATTCGCCCGCCTAGTGCACGCAATGACATGGTGGTGATGCTCAATATCCAGTTGTTGCCAGGTGGTGAGTTGAAAACCGTAGGTATTGATGAATCCAGTGGTAATGCGGCCTTTGATCGTTCTGCTGTGTTAGCGGTGGAAAAAGCAGGTCGCTTTAGTGTGCCGTCTGACCCCGTGTTGTTTGATCGACATTTCAGGGTTTTTAAGATGCGCTTTAAACCCGGAGACTTAAGGTACTAGTTAATGAACAAGTCGGAGATGTTATGAAATTATTGTTTGTTGTCGGTTTATTGTCGGCACTGCTTTCACATTCGGCGCGAGCGGAACTCATTATTGAGATAACTGAAGGAATAACCAATGCAACCTCAATCGCTATTGTTCCATTCGGTTCAAGTGGTGCCCGCGTCGAAGAGGATTTGGCGGCTATAGTCTCGGCCGATTTACATCGTTCGGGACAGTTTGCCCCCTTGGATCGATCAAAAATGCTCAGTCTTCCAACTGATGAATCTCAAGTGTTTTATCGCGATTGGCAATCCAAAACGAATGGAGCAGAGTACCTTGTGATTGGGAGCTTGGATCGAGAAGCAGACGGTAAATTTCGGGTGGATTATCAGCTGTTTGATGTTTATCAGCAAAAATCTGTTAAGAAGTGGTTTGCAAAAGGCACAGACCTCCGAGCATTGTCTCACTATATCAGCGACGTTTTGTATAAAGAGTTAACTGGGATTCGAGGTGCTTTTTCTACCAAAATGGTGTACGTCACTATGGAATACGTCAATAAAAACAAGGCCTCTGCCGGGCAGCGTTATCGCCTGTACGTGTCAGATGTCGATGGTTACAACGAACGTGTTTTGTTGGAATCCAGTGAGCCCATACTGTCTCCGAGTTGGGCGCCCAACGGGCGTCATATCGCGTACGTTTCTTTCAAGAGCACGCGGCCTGCTATTTATATAATGGATACCCTTACCAAGCAGGAAAAGAAAATTACCGGGTTCCCCGGACTTAACGGTGCACCTCGGTTTTCTCCTGATGGCCGGGAATTGGCTATGGTTCTATCAAAAGACGGCAATCCTGAGATTTATATAATGAATCTTTCTAGCGGAGCCTTAAAGCGGGTGACAAACCACTATTCAATTGATACTGAGCCGGCGTGGACACCCGATGGTGAAAGTATCATTTTTACTTCAGAAAGGGGCGGGTCTCCGCAAATATACAAGCAGCACCTTGATTCTGGTAAGGTTGTGCGCTTAACATTCGACGGCAGTTACAATGCAAGACCTGAATTGACACCTGATGGGCGTTTTCTTGCCATGGTGCACCGTTCAAATGGAATCTTTCACATAGCGGTGAAAGACTTGGTGCGTGGTACGTTCAGTGTATTGACGGAGACTGATTTAGATGAATCTCCTAGTATTGCGCCAAATGCAAGCATGATAATATATGCCACAACCTTTGAGGGGCGCGGAGTTCTTGCTGCAGTATCGTTAGATGGCAGGGTGAAAGTCAGGCTTCCTTCAAGAATAGGGAATGTTCGAGAGCCAGGTTGGTCACCATTTTTGTAAGAATTATCTCAAAACTATTTGAAATGTTTAAACGAAAGACTACTATTCGCCAAGAGTTACCTGTTAGGAGTTAAATATGTCCATAGTACTAAACCGTAAAATTAAAATAATGTTCGCTCTAATCGCTTCTCTTGCCATTGCAGGATGTAGCTCAACCCCTGAAGACACTACTCCACCAGAAGATGAAACGGTAATTGAAACGACCGACGATACCATGGTAGATGAATCTAGTGTGGAAGGCGGCGCTATGGGTGAAGGATATGGTGCAGCAGAAGAAGTTGATCCAGCGTTACAAAATCGTGTTGTTTACTTCGATTTCGATAAAGCCACGGTAAAACCTGAAGCTGTTGCTACATTACAAGCCCATGCTAACTATCTGTCAAACACTCCAGGTGCTCGAGTACGAGTAGAAGGTCATGCTGATGAGCGGGGAACTCGCGAGTACAATATGGCTTTAGGTGAGCGCCGAGCAAAGGCTGCGGTCAGTTTCTTGGTTGCTAATGGTGCTTCTGTTGCTCAGTTAGAAGTCATCAGCTACGGCGAAGAACGTCCCGTTGCTTTGGGTCATGATGATGCCTCTTGGGCTGAGAACCGACGGGCTGAGTTAAAATACACTGCTGAAGCTCCCTAAGATCACATAGGAAGATTGATGCAAAAAGTAATAACATTTATTGCTTGTTTCGCTGTCACGGCTGTTGCCGTGGCGGCGGCGCCTTACGAACCGCTGCCTGATCGCCAAACAACCCAAGCTCAAGCAGTGAGGCCTGCGCCGAAACCCGCAGGTTCTGTAAATTATTCAGCGGCACAAGTGAGTAGTGAAGGGCAAGGCAACTCGAACATTACACCAATGTGGGATTTGTATTCTCAAGTGCAGCAGATGCAGCAGGAAGTACAATCACTGCGGGGGACGGTAGAGGAGTTGACCCATCAGGTTGAAGTGATGCAAAAGCAGGAAAGGGAACGTTACCTGGACCTTGATTTGCGCATTAACCAACTCCGTCCAGCTAGCAAAAGCGGGTCTGATACTGGTGCTGGAGCTAATGCTTCTCCTTTAGTGGGAGACGATAAAGCCTTATATCAACAAGCCAGCGAATTACGTAAAAATAGCAACTATTCAGAAGCTATCAGAGTTTTATCTGAATTGTTAAAGCGTTCACCTGACGGATTGTACGCGCCTTATAGTGACTATTGGCTAGGTGAGCTTTACATGGCCACAGATCCAAAGGATCTAGAGGCGGCCAAAAGGCATTTTATCAGCTTGCTTTCAAATCATCCCGACCACGTGAAAGTGCCGGATGCTATGTACAAGCTGGGCAAGCTGTACTTGCAGCAAAACGAGCGTGATAATGCGCGCAGTGCCTGGCAAGCGTTGATCAAGAAGTATCCAGATAAATCTGCTGCTAAATTAGCCCAAGACGCACTAAATTCTCTCTAAGTTGTCCTTAGCTGGGGCCATCGGTTAATATTGCGCCTTTCAAACCGGTGAGGTGTCCTTTGACGCAACTTCGAATTACGGAAATATTCCATTCCCTGCAAGGTGAAGCCAAAACCATGGGACGCCCCACGGTCTTTGTGCGTCTAACTGGCTGTCCTCTAAGATGCCATTATTGTGATACCAGTTATGCATTTTCTGGTGGCCATTCAATGGATTGCGCTGACATTCTGGCGGAAGTTGCCAGCTTTAATCCGCATTATGTCACCGTTACCGGGGGAGAACCTTTGGCACAGCCGGGCGTTCACCACCTGCTTACTGAGTTGTGTAATCAGTCCTATCAAGTGTCTTTGGAAACCAGTGGGGCCTTAGATATTGGCAAAGTGGACCCCCGGATAAGTGTAGTGCTCGATTTAAAGACTCCTCAATCCGGCGAGTGTGAGCGAAATCTTTATGAAAATATCCAGTATTTGAAACCCATAGACCAGGTAAAGTTTGTGATTTGCAGTCGTGCTGATTATCAGTGGGCCCGGCTTAAAATGGATGAGCTGGAATTGGTGAATAAAGTTGAGGATATCTTGTTCTCGCCAAGTTTTGGGCAGCTTGAGCCAAGGCTTTTAGCCGATTGGATCATCCAGGATAATTTGCCGGTACGCTTCCAGCTGCAACTGCATAAACTTCTATGGTCGGATCAGCCGGGCCACTAATTGAAGGAATCAGCATGACTAAAAAAGCCATTATTCTTCTCTCTGGTGGTTTGGACTCGGCCACCTGTTTGGCCATAGCAAAGGAGCAAGGATATCTTTGCTATGCCATGAGTTTTGACTACGGGCAACGCCATGACTCCGAACTGGCGGCGGCCCACCGGGTTGCTGAGGCATCGAAGGTGGAAGATCATAAGACGATTCGAATTGACTTAGGCAATATTGGTGGCTCGGCGTTAACAGATAAATCCATAGCGGTTCCTACTGAACAGAACTCGGTCGGGATTCCCGTAACCTATGTGCCGGCCAGAAATACGGTGTTTCTGTCTTTGGCACTGGGTTGGGCTGAGGTGGTGGCGGCTGATGCCATTTTTATCGGCGTAAATGCTGTGGATTATTCAGGCTATCCCGATTGTCGACCAGAGTTTGTGGCAGCGTTTCAGGCGCTGGCTAACGTAGCCACCAAACAAGGGGTAGAGGGAAACCCCATAAGCATTGAGACACCGCTACTACATCTTAGTAAAGCGGAGATTATTAAGGCTGGCACTAGTTTGGGGGTGGATTATCGGCAGACGGTGTCGTGCTATCAGGCAGATATTCTGGGGCGAGCTTGTGGTCAGTGTGATAGTTGTCGCTTACGTCGTGAAGGCTTTGCGGATGCCGGTGTTGTTGACCCAACGCTATATCAAGTGGCTGACTAGGATTTAAATCAAGGGTTTAGGTCGTCAGTTTTTTTTACATAGGTTCTAAGGTATAAAAAAACGATAAAAATCAATACGATGATATTTAAAAAAATCCTTGAGATTTAAATTTTAATCGGTATTATACGCATCTCGTTGAAGGGTCGTTAGCTCAGTTGGTAGAGCAGTTGGCTTTTAACCAATTGGTCGATGGTTCGAATCCATCACGACCCACCATATTTTCAGGCTCTACCCCATTAACGGGGGATGGGCATTCTCCTGACTCGATTGATAATACCATTCCATCCTCAGTGGACCAGCACTCTCAAACGATAATTTTCAAAATTCCTAAATCCATAAGCACGCCTCGACATCATTATCATCTTTACTCATTGTTCTTCTTGGTTCGTTAGCGTACGGACACATAACCTTGTTTCCTTCACACTATTTTTCCTGACAATCCCTATCCTAGGGATTGCCGAAGACGTTACAAGGAACTCCCTATGGAACCTCTTACCAATCCCCGAGCCTCCTATTTCACCCGTTTTTTACGCAGATTTGGTATCAAAAAAGTGCCTGAGTCTGAACACAAGCCTGTTCTAGTTGTAAATCAAACCAACAGTGAGCCAAAGCTCGCCATTAAAAAGCCGTGACCCTAGCGAACATTCTGGCAGTTGAAAGGTTTCTTTGTTGGGTAATTCAACTGGATCTGTACGCTAACGTACAGACAGGATCGATTGTGTTCCTTACACTGTGAACGTTGTTGGTGGCCAACTCAATACAAACAGGAGTCAAAGTAATGATAAATGATGCAGCTTGGCAACACCGCTCGGACCAGTGGGTCTTAGCCACTGAAATTGCACGTCTGAGCAAGGAAAAAATAAAGTCAGTACAGGATAAAAACCCGACTTTTTTACCCCATAAAAATACGAGTAAACAGAATGAGCAAGGAAAAGAAAAGCAACAAGGAAAATAAAAAGCAACCGGTGATGACTCAAAAGGAAAAAAAGGCGGCGAAACATGCGAAAAAGCAGCAACCACAGACGGTATCGAATATTTAAGCAAGGTGGACTGGCCGAGTCGTTAGCAGCCCCGCATGGGCACCCAGGCTATAGTCTATAAGATCAGGCTATTTTCAATCTAATTGGGCGTTTTAATGTCAGATCACGGGCAATCTATTAATCAGATCATTAATGGTTTACCGGAAAACGAAAGCCGAATGTTGCTTGCGCAATGCGAAGCGGTAAATATGGATTTTGGTGATGTTCTATGTGACTCTAACCAAACATTGATGTACGCCTATTTCCCTCAATCCGGCCTTATTTCCCTGCTCGTAACCTTACCCGATCATCCATCTCTTGAAATCAGCATGATTGGTTCTGAAGGAATGTTGGGAGCCACTGTGGCGTTGGGAGTAAACCGATTCCCCATGCAGGCAATGGTTAAGGGGGGTGGTCGTAGCCTGCGGATAAAAGTCAAGGAATTACAGCGTCAGCTGCAGAAAAGCCCTTATCTATTGCGTAGTGTGGAAAGCTATTTATACGATCTGATTGTCCAAATGGTGCAATCTAATGCTTGTACTCGATTTCATAAAATCGAACCACGGCTTGCACGTTGGCTTTTGATTATGCAGGATAGTACTCAGTTGGACCACTTTCACTTTACCCACGGATTCCTGGCAGAAATGTTAGGGGTTCGCCGCAGTGGCATCACGGTGGCCGCTGGCGCGCTGCAGTTGAGAAATCTAATTCACTACAATCGTGGTGAAATTACTATTTTGGATCGCAAAGGGTTAGCCGCTGTTTCTTGTGAATGCTATCGCTTGGCTGGTTAGCCTAATGTACATCATCTGAGTTCAGTCATAACAGCAATACACAGCTTGGGATGTTGAATCTATGAATTATCCATTGTTCCATGGTTCGCTGGCACGACAAGTCAGGCGAACATTGCTGGATTCCCGCTTCATGCAGAGCCTGGCTTACCCTCACGGGGTTGATCGATATCTAGAGCTGCTTAATCCACTGTGGGCAATATCCCAAGTTAGGGCCCGCATTACGGCGGTAGTTCATGGTACGTCTGATTCCGTTACCTTGACCCTGCAACCCAATAGCAATTGGCTGGGGTTTGAGGCAGGGCAATATATTGGACTTACCGCAGAAATTGAGGGGGTTCGTCGAACTCGCTATTATTCCTTAGCCAACTCATCATACGACACTAACGGACAAATTGAAGTGACGGTGAAGGCCCATTCCTGGGGGCTGGTATCGCAATATTTAAAGCAGCATGCCGAGGTTGGCCAGGTGCTTGATCTGACGCAGGCGCAGGGGGATTTTATCTTGCCAGTGTCACGCCCCGACCATTTTTTGCTAATTAGTGGTGGTAGTGGGATTACCCCCATCATTGCTATGTTAAGAACGCTATGTGACGAACACTATTCGGGAAAAATTACTGTCCTGCATTACTGCCGCAACCCACAAGAGCTAATCTATGGTGACGTGCTCAGGGGAATCGCTAAAGACTTCGCTAATGTAGAGCTTCAGTGCATTTTTACCCGGGACCCTGACTTGCATGAAGGTAATGAATTCAACAGCCCGGAGCGACTTAGCCTTGAGCAACTTCAGTGTCGGGTACCTGGTTTTGCCCAGGCCCTAACCTACGTTTGTGGACCGCCGGGTTTGTTGGAGCAGGCTGAATTAATTTGGTGTCAGCAGGGGATTTCTCAACGCTTAAACATAGAGCATTTCACCGCTTCGGTGTTGGCTTTTGACCACAGGGAAGATCCATTAGGAACGGTTAGCTTTTTGAATAGCGCTCGTGACACGCGAGCAGACGGGCGCAGTTTGCTATTGCTGGCAGAAGCGGCGGGTATTCGACCGGCATCAGGCTGTCGGATGGGTATTTGCGCCACCTGCACCTGCAAAAAATCCACAGGTATTGTGCGTAACTTAATAACCGGCGAGCTGTCCGGTGAACCCAACGAAGATATCCGCCTTTGTATTAGTGTTCCCCTGGGAAATGTTAGCTTGAATTTATAACCATCAACATAGGAAATGAGGTCGTTATGGCGCAGTTCCAGTACACCCTTACGGAAGAGCAATTAGATCAATTCGGCAATGAGTTGGAAGCCCTTCGGCGTCAAACCCTGTTGGATCTGGGTACCCGCGATGCCGAATACATTCGTATGGTGGTAAAAGTGCAGCGCCGCGCTGAGATGCTGGGGCGGGGGTTATTGTTTGCCGGCCTGTTTCCACCGGCTTGGCTGCTAGGCGTTATGTCTTTAACTGCAGCAAAAATACTGGATGCTGGAGAAATAGGCCACAATGTTATGCACGGGCAGTATGACTGGATGAATGATCCAACGTTGAATTCTAAAAACTATCATTGGGAGTTTCCCAGCGTTAATGAGTTATGGCGTCATTCACACAATTACGGACATCACACCTTCACCAATATTCAGGGCATGGACCGTGATATTGGTTTTGGTGTGCTACGAATGTCAGATCAACAGCGATGGAATCTGTATTTTCTTTTTAATCCTCTATGGGCGCTTTTACTAGCGGTTAATTTTTCTTCGGGGATTGCTCTCCATGAAGTTGAGGTGGAGAACCTTATTCAAGGCAAGCGTGATAAGGCTGAAGTAATAAATGTTTTAAAAGCGGTGTCAAAAAAATCAAGTCGTCGTATCCTGAAGGACTACATCATGTTTCCTGCCCTAGCGGGGCCATTTGCTTTCGTGGTTTTCGCTGGTAATGCCAGCGCTAACCTGCTTACCAATATGTTGGGATTTATGGTTATATTCTGCGGTCATTTTCCTGATGGGGCTGCACAGTTTCCAGCTTCAGTGCTTGCCAATGAAACTCGAGGTAAATGGTATTATCGCCAAATTTTGGGTTCAGCTAATATTGACGGTGGAAAAATCTTCCATCTACTGTCAGGAAATCTAAGCCACCAGATTGAGCATCACTTGTTTCCAGAAATTCCTGCCCATCGCTATGGGGAGTTAGCGGTTAAAGTGCGGGAAATTTGTAAGCGCTACGATTTGCCTTACAACTCAGATTCGTTAACCAAGCAATTCGGAACGGTTGTAAAAAGAATCTTGCGGCTATCATTACCTAGTTGACCAGCACTTCAAAGAGTCTATTGGGAGCTATCTGCCCATCGCATTTCAATGCCGAGATGGGCAGACCAGTCTAACTGTTCGTTTTCATTGGCTATATCCAGCTGCCGCCGGACACTGCTTTTTAGATAAACGTCAATGGCGGGCCTTTGGCCTTTTAATTTCGTGGCATGCCATGACATTTGAGCGTTGCCATAGTAACTTCGAAAATCCATTGGGTCGGGTTCGTTGAAGCCAAGCTCATGAGCCTGGAAACCGTAATCGTACTTCATGAAAAGGCTTAAGGTGTCTGGTAGCACGTCGAAGTGTGCTTCAACCCAATAATTGCGGGACAAATAACGATTTTCCCGCATTGATTCGGATTGTTGACTCCATTGTGCGTTCATGTTCAGTGAGAGTCGCTCTGTCGGGCGGAAGGCTAGTTGCACCAGGGTAGCTTCATGGAGCCAGTTTGAAGGTGTATCTGGTGGTGTTGATAGTGCTAAAATATCATAGTGTTGATCTCTTTGGGTTACCTGGTAGTCGAAATTCCAAGCCCAAAAATCGTTGGCTAACTGCAGGTTTATACCTATTTCGTTGGCTTCACCGTTGAGACCATAGCCTTTATCCCTGGCGGCGGCTTTCGCTTCCTTTTCTCCCTGGTGATAATAGCGGGCACCTAGTTTTGGCGTACCGACAATCTGCAGAAAGTAAGGGTAATCCTCTAGGCGATTGAAATCATAGTTAAATCTAATGCCTTTGCGGTCGAAAACAGAGGCGTTACGAGCGAGTTCCGGGGTGGCACATTGGCAAAACTGTTGCCACTCCATCTCCATGTTAAGGCCATTCAAAACTGTTTGAATATTAAAACGCCGCAACTCTTCACCTCGATCAAGCTCCCAATTACCCAAGCTATAGTATTGAGGGCTGATGGAACGGTATTGAAGTTGGCTGGACCAATAATCCAGCCAACCAGCACCCAGTGCCCCATCGGAGGAAAATCTCATCTCCGCATATAAGGCTTCACCAGCGGTGTTATCTCGGCTCCATTCATTCCAACCCGTTTCTTGCTCCGATTGAGCGTATTCTACTTTGGTAGTAACACTGCGATCCAGCCAGCGGGTATTGGCAGCAATATTCCAGCTATTTGCTTGAAAGGTTTGGATATTATTTAAGTGCTCTTCGGTCCTGTCCCAGTAGTTATTGCCACCGATATAGCCCGCGCTGATGCTGACTGGATTCGAGATCTCAGCGTCTATTGTTGCCCCGTAATTAAAGGCACCGGGCTGTTCGTAGAAAATTGGGCTGTTGTACTCCATTTGTGTGGGTGTTCGTACTGTAAACAATTTGACCAGGCTTGATTGCTCGGCATCGACAATTGCTGCGGCTTGCGTGGGCTTGGCAAAGTTGGTAAACAGTAGGTCATTGCGATCGATACTGACGTCCTGTAGCTGAACTGATGGTTGTAGGTGAATATTGGGTAACTCGGGTACTTGGATCAAATCAGGTTTTACAGGGTCGCTAGAATCAGCGTCCGTTGCTGGTTTATTGGTATTACTTTGGGATTGCTGAGAAAAGCTGGCCACAACAGTTTGACTGACGCACAGGTATATCAGCCCACACAGTATAATAAGCGATGGGCGTTTTTTAGAGGGTCGATATTTCGGGTCGATTGGTTGCATGGGTATCGAAAGTCAACTACTCGGTTACTACGTTTTAGGCCCAATGGACAAAAACCGTGAATCATACGACTTCAGAAAGGATAGGCGATGAAAGGAATGATTAAAAATATTTTAGCAAAAAAGTGAATAGTGCACCCTTTTAGGGTGCAGAATCGCAAAGTTTGCTGGATACTCTCGTAAACCTTTTGGTTTAAACGACTTGGTTTACACTACAAGCTTTGAATCGGCATGATTTGGAATTTGTCTGGTAGAAGATTATGGTAACCGCTGACGGTTCCTATCCTGGCAATGGTCTGATGTTGCTTGAAGAACTCAAGTGGGCCCAGTTTTTTGGTTTCACTGGGCGCCAGTAATACGCCGTACCGAGCTAACCTCTTACCTATATTCTCGCTGCTCGTTAGCCTAATGATAGGTGCAGCCAGTATTAATCCAGTGAGCACCGGAGATAGCCACCAGAAAAAGCTTTCAGCGTAGTAGAATGATATTGCGCCCCAACTTAGTGCAAGTGCGCTAAAAGCCCATGATCGTTTAATGGTTTCAGACCATGAGACTATACGGCCGCCTCGAGACTGGGCGTTCCAGTTAACCTTGCGACCGATTACCACATAGACGATAAATAAAGCATGATAAGCCATCATCAACGGTGCCACTAACACCGAAAGAAACATTTCGATGGTGGCGTTCATTATCAATTTTAAGCCACCGCCAAATGCCGCCCGGTTTTTGCATAAATTGAGAATCGTGGCCAGAATTTTGGGCAAAAGAAGCATGGTGATTGTGATCAGAAGTAGTGAAAAAATCACCAAGGATTTTGCGATAGGCCATTCCGGAAACAGTTGATAGGTTTGGTAAAAAAAGATCGGTGTCTGGGTTGCACGCAAAATCGCGTCAGTAGTGCTTAACATCAGCATGGCTAGCCATATGATTGACGTTAGATAGGCCACTGCGCCAAACAGAAAATGGAGTCGATTGATTGGGTGCAATTTAGAGGCGGACAATAAGGCAAGATGTTGCAAGTTACCTTGAATCCAGCGTCGGTCGCGGGTGGCATAGTCCAGTAGATTGCTCGGCACCTCTTCATAACTTCCCTCTAAATCAGCCAGCAGGAATACTTTCCAGTTGGCTCTGCCCAAGAGTGCGGCTTCTACAAAATCATGACTCAGTATGTCTCCGCTGAAAGGTCCGGTACCTTTTATCGGCGGTAAACCACAGTTCTGAACAAAGGCCGAGATTCGAATAATGGCATTGTGTCCCCAGTAATTAGCATGATCGGTTTGCCAGAACGCCAATCCTTTAGCCAACATGGGGCTGTGTGCCGCGGCTGCAAACTGTAAAAAGCGACCCCATAAGGTGGTTTGTAAAACTGGAATTGGCACTGTTTGTAAGAGCCCAGCAGATGGTGTTTGTTCCAAGGTCTTGGCTAAAGTAACGATACATTCTCCTGACATGATGCTGTCGGCATCCAGAACAACCATGCCTTCATAATATGCGCCCCAGCGCTGACAAAATTCTGCAAGATTGCCAACTTTTTTGCCCGTATTATTGTTTCGGTGGCGGTAATAAAGATGGTTCTTTATTGGTCGTAAACGATACACCAAATGGCGCCATGCATTAATTTCTTGTTGGTGTTTCTCTTTATCTTGGGTATCGCTGAGAAGGTAAAAGTCAAAGTGGTTCAGTTGCTTGGTTTGTTGCAATGATTTAAGTGTGGCTTCGATTCCCGCACAAACTCTAATGGGGTCTTCATTATAGACTGGCATGACGATAGCGTGTCGGCAGCCAGATAGAGGCTTTTTACCATAGGGTGTTTGGGTTCGGCTTAAGGTGAGTGGGTCTAGGTTAAGTAGTCCAAGAGCAAAGCCAAGTATTGCGCTCCAAAACGAAATGGTGATCCAGGAAAAAGTTAATATGAATAATACCAAAATCGCAGTCTCCAGAGCACTTAAACCATTGGCGCTTAGGATATCGAGCATCAAGTAGGAGCCATAAATTATCGTAGTCAATACCAAAAAGGCGAAACCTATCAGACGTGTTTTCTTGATGGGCAACTGGAACCCAGACTCGGAATAATCGTATTCTGATGTAAAAAGATAGTCAGCTTTATTGGTAGTTGCTGGAATTCCAAACATAGTTCCATACCTCGCTGATATTTTGTCCGTTTAAGGACAGTCTAAGTTGCATATCGACTGTCTCACTTTTCTTGGGGTCGATCTTAAAAGAAACTCGCCAAATTCCGTCGTCAGGTAGCGGGAAAGCACGGAGATCCGTAATTTCCCCCGCGGAAGCTTCCAATTGGGGTTTGAGCGTTAGAGTCGTAGGCAGGTTGGTGAGTGTTCCACCTTTGAAATCTACAATAAACTGACGATTGGATTTTGGTGGTGGGTTAGGTGCGCCTGGTACCGCAGCCCAGCCGATTCTCGTTCGAATAACTTGAGCCAGCTTGTGTTCTGACACTGATTGCCCAGTACTGCGAATGCGATACTCGTACTGGTATTCTTTTCCTTGTTCGATTTTCTCAGCAGGAACCCAATAAGCAACAATATTATCATTGGTTTCGCTGGCTGACGGAATTTCAACTAACTCGATGCGACCGCTACCCCAGGCTGACAAAGGCTCAATCCAGTAACTTGGTCGTTTTTCATAATGAGCTTCAGCGTCCATATAATGATCAAAATTGCGATCTCGTTGTAACAGTCCAAATCCCTTTGGGTTATCATTCATGGAGGAAGTAATTTGCAAGTGCTTGGGGTTGGTCAGTGGTCGCCATATCCATTGACTTTCACCAGTAAGTATTTGAAGGCCATCAGAGTCATGCACCTCAGGGCGAAAATCATCATGGTCACTTTCGGTATTTTCGCCAAAGAAAAACATGCTGGTTATGGGTGCTATGCCCAGTTTTTTAATGGTTTTTTGAACATATAAACGAAGTTTCACATCGATAGTTACGGGGATGCCAGCGTTTATATCGAATTCATAGATGCCAGAGACAGATGGGCTGCTGAGCAGAGCATAGACTTTGATCTGGCGCTCGTCGGGCATTGGTTTACGTAGCCAAAATTCGGTGAAGGTGGGGAATTCTTCGCCGGTGGGTTCTCCTGTATCCACGGCCAGTCCTCGCGCAGATAAGCCATATCTCTCACCACGACCCACAAATCGAAAGTAAGAGGCTCCTTGAAACACCACCAATTCGTCTTTGTAATCGGCAGAATTTAGAGGGTAGTGCAATCTTAAACCTGAAAAGCCGAGATTGCTTGGAAGGTCTCTAGTCATGAGAAAACTGGGTTCGCCGTAGTCGAACAGGTCGTTGCTGTAGGCAATGGGGGCTTGAATATTGCCATCGATAATTTCCGTGATTCTTATCGGCTGCTGGTATAAAAAACCTAAATGGAACAATTGAACCTCGAACAAGGACTCATTTTTCCAAAGTGCTGCTTCAGGTCGAAATCGAATTGACCGGTATTGTGAGTAGTTCATGTTCTTGAGTGAATCTGGCAGCTTTGCGTTGGCAGGGTCGTCAACGGCTGCTTGCTGGGCACTTTCTTTGGCTCGTTGAAACAATTGCTCGAATAAGGTTTTGGGTGGAGGCGTTGGTTGAGCATCCTCAGTTGCTGATTGAGCGTTTGCAAATTGCATGGACATCAACAGCAAAAATACAGAGCCCACGTTTAATAGCACTAAAACAAGAATTTCAGGGACTGTTCTTTGAGCAAATATTGGCACTAGCGAGTTCCTCGGCTGAGATTAAATCAAAACTAGCAATATTCCTGCCAGCAACCTTGCCATTGATTTCGCCATACTTTGGTGGCTTATTGTCGCGAATTTCATGCTGTTCGGCCCTTATCGCCTAGGTGAGATTAAAGAGGCTATGAACCTAAGTTACAATGCATTGTAAATAGTACAGCGTGCGAAGAGACAGATAATGCGAATTCCATCATGAAACAGTCATTCTGACTAACCAGTGAATAGAAGCGGGTAGGTTTGAACTTAATTTGTTGATTTTCTTTTAGACGATACTTTTTGCTGCGTGCGCTCGCTTGCAAAAGTGGTGCCGGTGGTTAAAATACCGCGCCTGCGTGCAACTTGCGTCGCATAGATTCAATTAGATGGGATTTATGTAAATATAGTTGACTTAATGCCTGTGCTTACGGTCTAAGTTAGATGGTTTAACACTGAATTCTTCGTTATATTGGGCTTCTGGATACTCTCCCAGCCCGAGATAGTCCAAGGAGTGCTATGAACACAACAGTTTCTGATTTTGTCCGTAATCATCTGGTAGATGGCAAGCATCTTCAGGATCGTCTTTCCGATGAAGAGAAGGCATCTTACCAGTTAGAGATTAAGGAATTATTAAAGCAGCGAAATGCCGTGTTGGTGGCTCACTATTATACGGACCCCGAGATACAATCACTGGCCGAAGCAACCGGTGGAATCGTATCAGACTCCCTTGAGATGGCGCGCTTTGGTAAAAGCCACTCGGCCCAAACACTTATCGTGGCCGGGGTGAAGTTTATGGGCGAAACGGCAAAAATTCTCAGCCCAGAGAAAACCGTTTTAATGCCTACTCTGGAAGCAACTTGCTCATTGGATTTAGGTTGTCCTATCGATGAGTTTGCTACCTTTTGTGATCAGCATCCTGAGCGTGAGGTGGTTGTGTATGCGAATACCTCCGCAGCGGTTAAAGCTCGAGCAGATTGGGTTGTCACTTCTAGTATTGCATTGGATGTGGTGAAACATCTGCATGATCAAGGTAAAAAAATTCTATGGGCGCCTGATAAATACCTGGGAGATTATGTTCGCCGAGAAAGCGGGGCGGATGTGCTGATTTGGGATAGCTCTTGTATTGTACACGAAGAATTTAAAGCAAAAGGCATCGAGGATTTAAAGAAAGTCTACCCAGATGCAGCGGTTTTAGTGCATCCTGAATCACCGGATTCGGTAGTGAAATTAGCCGATGCTGTGGGTTCTACCTCGCAATTGATTCATGCAGCCGTAACACTCCCCAACACTCACTTTATTGTGGCTACCGATCGGGGGATTTTCTACAAGATGCAACAACAGGCTCCGGATAAAATTTTCTTGGAAGCTCCTACTGCAGGGAATGGTGCTACTTGCCGGTCTTGCGCTCATTGCCCATGGATGGCAATGAATGGTCTGGATAATCTGGCGGCCGAATTACGCAATCCACAAAATAGAATCGAAGTTGCTCCCGAGTTAGTTTCCAAGGCAATGATACCGCTAAATCGAATGTTGGATTTTGCTCAGTCACGCTAGTTAAAGCTAGAATTCGAGATCTTTCATTGAGCGTTGAATTTCTTCTATGCGAGTGGTAATAGCGGCGGTCTTATTGAAATCCTCTTTCGCCAGAGGTAACGCAAAGTTTAACTGCTCAATGGCTTTCTGGCTGCGTCCGTACAGAAAGTAATACTCCGCTTTCGCCTGAAAACCGTTGAGGCGCTGATCGTTCTTGGCGTAGGCTTCGGCCAATAGTGACCACAAGATAGGCCAGTTAGGGTGTACCGTGACCTGTTCTCGCAAAATGGTGATGGCTTTCTCATATTGTTTTTCCAAAATCAGGGCGTCGGCGTAATGAACGCTGAGAACATAGTTTTTAGGGTTATATTGAAGCCCTGTTTCCAAGGTTTTGATGGCTTCACTATACTTTCCTGATTGGGTGAGAATATCCGCCTTGGTGGCTAAATAGGTAATGCGGTTTGGACGCTTTTTTAGCAACGCATCAATGTGTTCCAGCGCTTGTTTGAATTGATTAGTTTTGTTATAAGCACAGGCCAAACCATATTCAATTACTTCCAAGGTGGCTTCGTTAGCGTCCCTCTGGGCGTTAAGATCTTGAATTTTAGCAACATTATCACGGCTAAATTCCACTTCGGCGCGGCTTTTTATTAATTGAAATTCCAGAGAATCAGCGTTACTGATACGCGGATATTGGTCGGCACGTACCCTGGCATCAGAAATCCTAGACTCTGTGACTGGGTGGGTTAGCAGGAATTCTGGCGCCTGGAAACCAGAGTAGCGCTGACTGCGTTGTAAAGCTTCAAAAAAGTCTGCCATGGCTTCTGGATTCATGCCGGCTCTGACCAAGGTTTGCATACCAACGCGGTCCGCCTCTTGCTCGTTAGCGCGGCTAAACCGTAATTGTGAATCTATGGCCACGGCTTGTGTAGTGGCGAGTGCGGCCATTCCAGCGTCTCCACCACCGGCGGCGATTAAGGCAATACTGGCTAAAACTGCGGCAAGATTGACTAAAGAATTTTGCTGCGACTTTTCCACTCCCCGGGCGAAATGGCGCTGGCTCAAGTGAGCAAGTTCATGAGCAATGACACTGGAGAGTTCGTCTTCAGAGCGAGCACTTATTAATAACCCCCCATTGAAGCCTACTACACCTCCCGGTACGGCAAAGGCGTTGATTTCAGGACTATTAATTACCACCATTTCGATATTGGGTTCGCTAATATCACTAGCCGCTGCTAATCGATAAACCAGGCTGTATAGGTAATCATAAATAATAGGATCTTGAATTAAAGGGGCTTGGGATCGCAATTGTCTAAGCCAAGCCCGTCCTAGTCGGTATTCTTGTTCCGGGCTGACAATGGCGGAGCTGGCATCGCCGAGAGACGGGAGCGATTCGGCGCGAGTGCTGGAGACAGAGCTCATCAAGCAGCCAGCTAACAATGCAGGGTAAAGGAGCGCTAAAATGCGCGAGCGATTCATA
Organism: uncultured Ketobacter sp.; assembly: GCA_963922875.1. GTDB lineage: Bacteria > Pseudomonadota > Gammaproteobacteria > Pseudomonadales > Ketobacteraceae > Ketobacter. The sequence continues at coordinate 54,520 of CAWUJH010000002.1, forward strand.
ATACGACTGAGTAAGATTCCTAGAGCCATGACGTTCACTTTAACGTCAATTTGACAACGAAAATAGGTCTTAGTTCTCAGGTTAGCAGATAGCTCTACAGACACAAAGTTAAAAATATCATTTACTTAGGTTTGATGAGTACCAATATTCTTGGCGGTTGTATATAGTGGCCCTTCATTCTAAAGATAGATTGTCTATTCTCTATGGATCATATGCGATTTTTGGATGCAAGAGGTTTGAGTTGTCCGTTGCCTCTATTGAAATTGAAACAACAACTTAAGCAAATGGTAGATGGTGAGAGCATTACATTGTTAGCCTCCGATTCCGGCACGCTGCAAGACATTCCTGCCTTCATACGTCAGACCAATCACGAACTGATAGAGCAAAGCGAGCAGGGCGAAGCGTTTAGTTTCATCATTAAAAAGTAGTTAAGGTGCTCAATTCTATATGCTGCAAATAATTCAAGACTGGTATCAAGAATACTTTTCTGACAAAGAAGCGGTGCTGTTGATTCTGTTCCTTGGTCTTGGCCTGTTCGTTATAGTAACCATGGGCGGGGTGCTGGCACCTGTATTGACCGCTATCGTTCTGGCTTATCTGTTACAAGGTTTAATCAATGTGCTTGTTCGGCGTAATGTGCCTAAGTTTATTGCCTTTGTGGTGACTTATCTTTTATTTGTCGCAGCACTTTTTATGGCCTTGTTTGTATTAGTTCCCTTAACCTGGGGGCAATTAGTCAGGCTTTTAAATGATCAAGTGCCTCGAATGCTAGTGGAGGCCAATAGCTTTTTAAATTTATTACCCGCCCGTTATCCGGAGCTGGTGTCGGAAGAGTGGGTCGAGGAACTCAGTGCGCTGACTACCACTTCGCTTAAAAGTTTCGGTGAGTCAGTTGTGACCTTTTCTTTGTCCAATATTCCGAATTTGATGGGTGTTTTAATTTTTATCGTGCTGGTGCCGTTGTTGGTTTTCTTTTTTCTTAAAGATAAAGACAAATTAATTGGCAGCCTGGTGGCATTCCTGCCTCGCGAACGACCCTTCATTTCACAAGTTATTTCGGAGATGGACACACAGATTTCGAATTATGTGCGGGGCAAAGCGATAGAGATTTTGATCACCGGTGGTGTTACTTACGTGGCTTTAGTAGTGCTCGGTGTTAACTATGCGGCATTGTTGGCATTGTTGGTGGGTTTGAGTGTGGTGATTCCTTATATTGGCGCCACAGTGGTCACCCTACCAGTAGCGATTGTGGCCTATTTCCAGTTTGGATGGGGCTCAGAGTTTATGTGGGTTATGATAGTATACGGTGTTATTCAGGCGCTTGATGGCAACGTTCTGGTGCCTGTATTATTTTCAGAAGCAGTGAACCTTCACCCAGTGGCGATTATCACGTCTGTACTAGTGTTTGGTGGGCTTTGGGGGTTGTGGGGAGTATTCTTTGCCATTCCATTGGCCACTTTGGTTAAAGCCGTCATCTCTTCCTGGCCGCGCTGGGAGCGAGGTAAAGGGCAATGTACTGATTAAAGCATTGCCACTCATGATGGGGGGTGCAAGTTACGCTCCGCAGCTTTTATTAGGTGTCATAGGCTTGGGGTCAGGTTTTCTACACATTCCAGAACTTCGTCCACATGGCCGCCCACTCTTACTTTGCGCCATTCGTGGCGTAGTATACCGTTGCTGTCGATGACGAAAGTGCTGCGTTCCATACCCAGTATCTGTTTGCCGTACATATTGATGGGTTTGATCACCTCGAACATGCTACTTAAATAGCCATCAGTATCTGAGATTAGCTCGAAGGGGAATTCGTACTGAGCTTTGAAGAGTTCATGGGACTTTAATGTGTCTTTTGAAACCCCAAAAATAAGAGTTTTTGCGGCCTTAAATTCGTCATAGTATTCTTTAAAGTCCATGCCTTCCGTGGTGCAGCCGGCAGTGTTGTCTTTCGGGTAGAAGTAAAGCACAACATTCCAGCCTTTGAGTTTTGATAGCAGAATGTCTTTCTGGTTGGTTGCCTGAGCCACAAAATCAGGAACCGGTTTGTTGATCTCAACGACTGGCATTAAACCCTCCTAAGCCACGAGTGGCGTGATTTTTCCGGACACGGAATGTCGCATTCATTGTGCCATTAATGTTACGTCTAAATTTCGTTCATCACAGAAGGAAACCAACTCCTGCTCCAAAGCATTAACATCAATAGATTCTTGGATTTTCACACTTAATGCCAACGAAAACATGGGTGTACCAGTGTGGGCTGCCGCATAAGTTCCCGTTTCCATTTCATCTATATTGATCTCGTGATCACTTAAAAACCCGGCGATGTCACTGACAATGCCAGGATGATCCATTGCGTGCGCGGTCAAACGATAAGGTTTAAGCGCGTTGAGCTTCTCTTTGGGCTGGGTGCGCTTTTGAATAATAGTCAGCCGGTACTCATCTGCAACCTGAGCCAGATTTATTTCGGCCTCAGTTATATCAGTGGATTCCCCCTGAATTAACATGAGAAGTGCGAATTCACCGCCTAAAACTGTCATTCTAGTATCCAAAATGTTGCAGTTGTGGGCAGTAGCAGCTTGTGACAACGCTCGGATTAGACCGGTTTGATCTTCACCGAGCACTGATATCACTAAGTAGTCAGGCATAATGGGTCCATTATCATGCGTTTGCTTCATTCTAGTGGCGGCAAATACAGTCTGGTTGTCAATCAGCGTTACGGAAATGCCATGTTGCACGTGTTGGAATTCAGTTTAGCACCGGATTTTTAGAACAACTAGCTGAAATAGCTACAAATAATGAAGCATGCTTAATAAAAGGCAAGTTTGAAATCTGAAGACTGAAATGGTTCGAGCATGGCTTGTTATTGGTATCCACCATCAGTACCATAGCCGTTTGTAAAATTCGGTGGAGATTAGATAGCCCATGATTACAGGTAGCATGGTTGCCTTAGTGACCCCAATGCACGAAGACAATAGCATTGACTGGGTCGCGTTAGAGCGATTGATTGAGATGCACGTCGCTGCGGGGACGAATGCTATCGTATCGGTAGGAACTACCGGCGAATCTGCCACCCTTGATTTTGATGAGCACAGTAAAGTTGTGGCTTTCACCGTACAGAAAGCGGCGGGGCGTATTCCTGTAATCGCGGGTACCGGTGCCAACAGCACTCAAGAAGCCATAGAATTAACTCAGCGCGCTAAAGATGCGGGTGCAGATGCCTGCCTGTTAGTCACGCCTTACTACAACAAGCCCACCCAAAATGGCCTGTATCTGCATCATATGGCGATTGCTGATGCCGTGAATATTCCACAGATTCTCTATAACGTTCCCGGTAGAACGGCTTGCGATATGTTACCGGATACGGTGGCTCGAATCAGTGCCCACCCCAATGTGATAGGTGTTAAAGAGGCGACGGGCATAATGGCCCGTGGTCGCGAAATTCTCGAAAAAAGCCGGGCGGGCTTTCTGTTGTATTCCGGTGACGATGCCACGGCGCTTGAACTCATGAAAATTGGTGCTCAAGGTAATATTTCTGTTACCGCCAACGTGGCACCCAAAGCAATGGCGGATATGTGCCGAGCGGCATTAGCGGGAGATATGGAAACAGCCAAAGCCATTGATGTGCAACTCCAACCTCTGAACGAGAACCTGTTCCTGGAGTCCAACCCGATACCGGTAAAATGGGCTTTGCAGCAGATGGGTTTGCTGGAGTCAGGTATCAGGCTTCCGATGACGCCACTTTCGGAGCAGTATCATGCTCCTCTTCGTGCAGCTATGCAGAAAGCAGGCATCCTTTAATCGTTCCGGAGCAAATATGCACACCGTAAAGCATGTTTTTGTTTTATTGGCCTTGTTACAACTGGCTGGATGTTCCTACTGGTTTGGTGATGAAGGTAAGTTCCGTGAACGATCTATGGATTATCAGCTGGCAGAAAATTCAGCGCCACTGGCTATGCCCGATGGAGTTGAATCGGTACCGTTGCAGCAGCGCTATCCGATTCCTGATGTGCCTACGGGTGAACATTATACTCCTAATGACACTGATTCAGTTCCGCGGCCCCATTCCTTATTGAATGTCGATGCTTATGCAGGTGTTGAATTACGGGAAGATGGCGGTAAGTTGTGGTTGCAAGTACAAAAGCCGCGCTATGAAACTTTTTCCCTGGTCAATTCGTTTGCCACCTCGAGTGAGTATTCTGTTGCTGTGACAGACCGGGACTCTGGTATTATTGAGACCACTTGGTTAGAGCCGCGTCCTTTGGAAAGCAATCAGGGGTTTTGGCGTAGGATTGGCCGTTTTTTTTCTGGTGGCGATAAGGATAAAAAGGAAAAGTATCGTTTTTTGGTTACGGCCCAGGCTTCTGGTGCAGACAGCCGAATTGTTATCAGTCATATCAAGGTAAAACAACCGGCGCCTGAACCTGTAGAGTGGGCGGCACAAGATGTGGCGAACGAGGAAAGTCAGGAAGCTTTATCTCTGGTCTACAACGAACTGATGGATTTTCTTGGAGAATCAGGCCGTCGAGTGGGAGCCTCTGTGCTCTCTCACGACTCACAATCACTGCCAAAATATACAATGACTTGGGATGGCAATGGCTTTCCTGTGTTGGTAATGAATCAGGACTTCAACCATGCGTGGCTTGATGTAGGCAAAGCCTTGGCAGACTCAAAGTTACCCGTTACCGATTTAGATCGAAGTTTAGGTGTTTACTTTTTGGATGCTAACAAGCTGAAAGCTGCGGGCTACGAGGTTGAAGTAGATCTAGAAAAAGATGTTCAAGTGCGATTGGCAAGCTCTGAAAGTGGCATTCAGGTGTCCGTGCAGTTGGATGATGAAACCGTAGTATCCAAAGAACTGTCCAGTGCTATCCTCAACCGTTTGCGAGAAAACTTAGAGCAATGGAATTCGCGTCGTTAGGTAGCGGAAGTGAAGGTAACGCCACGTTATTGAAAGCACTATCAGGCAATGGCGGTACTTTATTGGTAGACTGTGGTTTTTCCGCTAAAGAAACTCTGAACCGTTTATCCAGGCTTGGAACATCGGTGCAGGATATCGCGGCAATTCTGGTAACCCATGAGCATACTGATCATATAAAAGGTGTCGCCCGGTTAGCGAATCGTTTTAAAATACCTGTTTATGCCACTTGGGGAACCTGGTTTAAAAAGCTTTCAGGTCATTTAGATCCAGTACTATACCGGCAAATCTTACCTGAGCAGGGGTTTTTAATTGGTGACATCAGCATTCAGGCGGTACCCGTGCCCCATGATGCCCGCGAGCCCTGTCAATTTATCTTTGAGTCGGCTGGCTTGCGTCTAGGTTTACTAACGGATGTGGGCTCAATTACGCCTCATATGATTGAAAGGTATCAATGCTGCGATGGGTTAATGTTAGAATTTAACCATGATCTGCAGATGCTTCAAGATGGTCCTTATCCTGCCAATTTAAAACGGCGAGTCGCCGGGCCGTTGGGGCATTTGAATAATGGACAGGCATCGCATCTATTGAAGAAAGTGGCCAGTCAGCGTTTGCAAAGTTTAGTGGCTACTCATGTAAGCCAGAAAAACAATCATCCCGATCTTGTGCTGGAAACAATTCTCGAAGCTAAGCTTTGTTCGGATAGTGCAGTGACTTTAGCGACACAGAGAGAGGGTTTCAATTGGATGGGGCTACAAAGTCGAAATAGCAATTAATCCGATTTCAAATTAAATAGACCTCAAATGGGGAATTATTATGGAAAAGCAAGCAGAGCTGTATAAGGGCAAAGCAAAATCAGTATATGCCACGGATGATCCTAAAGCGCTGATTTTGTTTTTTAGAAACGATACCTCAGCTTTTGATGGTAAGAAAATTGAACAATTAGACCGTAAGGGTATGGTTAATAATAAGTTTAATGCCTTCATAATGGAGAAGCTTGAAGCAGCTGGCATCGAAACTCATTTTATCAAGCTGCTGAGTGAGCAGGAATCTCTGGTAAAAAATCTCAAGATGCTGCCGCTAGAATGTGTGGTGAGGAATATCTCTGCCGGCAGTATCTGTCGACGTCTGGGTGTTGAAGAAGGCCTGGATCTCAATCCCCCGACGTTTGAGTTTTTTCTCAAAAACGATGCGCTTGGTGATCCCATGGTTAATGAGTATCACATTCAAAGTTTCGGTTGGGCTGAAAAAGAGCAAGTGGAACAAATGAAGGAGCTGACCTTTAAGGTGAACCAAGTGCTTAAGAGTCTGTTTTTAGAGGGTGGTATGTTGCTTGTAGACTACAAGCTTGAGTTTGGTCTCTATGAAGGACGTGTGATTCTTGGTGATGAATTCACCCCGGATGGTTGCCGTTTATGGGATCTTGAAACCCGCAAGAAACTGGATAAAGATCGTTTCCGACAGGGTTTGGGCGGCGTTGTGGAGGCCTATGAAGAAGTTGGATTAAGGCTGGGTCTTAAATTCAACTAAATATCCAGTGTTTGGTTTCCCGCGCCAGGAATCAAAAAGGCCGATTGAAAATTTCAGTCGGCCTTTTTATTTTGTCCTCTTGGCGCGCGTTTTCTGGGTTGCTTAAAAATGAAAAGTGGCCGCCATATAAGTGCCACTCAAATCGATGCTGGCATCCAGGTCCTCGATATCGTCTAATTCTATAGCAATTTCTCGAATACCTAATTCCAAGCCCAGACCGAAAGCAAAGGTATAACCCAGTTTCCCCCAAAAGTCGGTAATATTAACCCCGCCAACGTTTATCCAGTCCGCGGTGGCTTCAACATACAATCCCGTTAATGGCAGATCAAAGCGTGCTTTTCCATATAACAGAGGAACAAATTCATCGAGTTCTTCTTGGGCGCTAACAAGTCCCTGGCCGACCATTGTAAGTTCACCATCCAGTTGGCGTCCTGTTAAGCCGAGGTCGAGGTTGACCCAATTGTCTAAAATTTCGTAGTAAAGTGTAAAATCGGTGTGACTGAAATCAATTTGGGTTGCCACCTGCGTTGCCGCAGGGAATAGTTGACCTTGAAAGCGGACAGATCGGCTTAGGGTGCTGCGGGCACTTTCCTCAATTTCGGAACGAGCAACTTTTAGATTAGGTATCAATGGTACGAAATGTTCGATGGCAATGTAGTAGTAGTTACCGGTATCCCCCTCAAGGTTAAGGTCATCCTCTAAATCAATAACGCTGCCATTATCGTTTAGGTCTTGGAAGTCACCCGACATGTCATAATTGATTTGACCGGCACCTGCGTAAATCCCCAGGATGGTATCTGCTTGGGCACTAGAGGCCATTAATACACTGAGACCGATGGAAGTTAGACTAACAGAGAAGTTGAGAGCAGTTTTCCTCAAGGCGAAGTTCATTTTATTCTCCTTAATTATCTTAACGTTAGGTTTATGAGTAACGTCGGGCTACTTTCTTTAGGCCGAATGTCATTAGCTGTTCTAATCCCAGGCGAATGATTGAGCCGCTGAAAGGTAATGGCAATTTGGTTTCAAATTGGATGGTGTAATGAAGCTGCGTTTTTCCGTTAATACCTTGAAACAACATTCTGCCCAGGTGGTTCTTTAATGGGCTGCCTCTGGTTATGGTGTACTCCACCAGTTTATTGGGCGTAAAACCTGTGACTGTTTCTTCAAACTCTCCTAAGGGTAAAGGAAGTGGGATTGGTGATATCCTGCGCACTGAGCCCAAACCATTGATGTCCTTTTGACCATCTTTGACTCTTTTTACCCGAGTGTTGAGAATTTTTCCAAATTGTTCGTGGTTTGAGAGTATAGAAAACACTTCTTCAACCGGTGCATTAAATTCCATATCAAGTTGTATAAACTGATGGCTCACAGGGTGTTTACTCCTAGATCTGGCGGTTTGCGTCATTTTAGGATTAATATTGACAAATGGACGCTCTATTTAGGCAATTATAGTTAATTAAACTCGTAATCCCTCGAAAAATATATTGATTATCCGAATTATCAGACAAAACTAAAAAAGAGGTAGCTTATATTGCTACAAAATAGTTGAGCTTGTTGACAAGCTGTGCGATTGTTCAATGGCAGAAAAGCGCGTAGGGAATCCTGAAAACTATAACTATAATTAAACTAGCTTCGATGAGGAGGTGAAGGTCATGGTAGATCGTTCTGTATTGGTGGGTGACTACATGAGTCGTAAAGTGATCAGTTTTGATCTACGAGATGATGTGGGAGATATCGTAGCCATATTGTTAGAGCATAAAATCAGTGGTGCCCCAGTCCTGGATGAAAACAAGCAAGTGATCGGTTTTATCTCCGAGCAGGACTGTATTAAGGAAATGCTTAATACAGCTTTCTATTGCGATTTAACCGCTAACGCCAAGGATGTAATGAAGACCCCTGTGGTTTCAGTCAGCCCAGATATGCCAATTTCGGAGTTAGCGCAGCAATTTGATACGGCAAAACCGAAACTTTATCCAGTTGTTGAGGAAGGCAAGCTTGTGGGGATGATTAGCCGCTCTAATGTACTACAAGGTTTGTACGATATAAGTATTCGTTGCCACCATTTAAGCGACCAGAAAACGGCCTTGTAAGCGTTTTGGTTTTGACAACATGTTGATGTAATTAATAAATAGACCGGTGGCTTTGATCATTGCTACCGGTTTATTTATGGTGGAATTTGGTGGAAAAATAAACAATCCTATCCTATACACCGAAGCCAAATTCTATTGCTTTATTTTCCCTTCAGATGGTTTAAAATGCTTTAGATTCTCAGGGTTTACAAAGGTCTACAATTCTTCACATAATCCACTCAGGATGCTCACGTATTAATGATCAGAGCTTTGCTATATTGCTAGGATCAAATTCGAAATCACACGTTAACAACTTAACTGGTATCGGTTTCCTGTAATGGCTTTATTTCTTCTGGAGATTTGCGAATGCTGCAAGAGGCATCTCAAAATCTGAGTATGACACTCGATTGGGGGGATAGCGCGCGCCAGTCTCAGGGGCGAAATAACGCTCTAGCAGAGGGCTATAGCGAAGACGATATTAAAAATGGCTTTCGCATCGACATAGGCTTCCCGAAAGCAGCTTTCGGTGACCGTGTCAAAATGTTATTGGCGGCGGCGTTTTCTGTATTTATTCCCGTATTATTTCTCCTAGCCTTAGTGGTTTTATTGGTGTTTTCTGTTCAGGCAACGGCCAGTGCTTTCTGGAATCAAAGCCCAGCGCTGCCATTTGTTCTGTTTGGTGACCTGCTGTTTGCTTGCCTTATCATGGCATTCGTACGTTGCTTAACCAAAAAGCGCGGCGATAAAATTCACTTTGAAATTAACGATGATGCGCAACCAGAGCTGCACGCGTTTATTAATCATATCGCCACGTTGTTACACGGCCCAGCGCCAACCTCGGTAAAGCTGGATGCGGAGGTGGGGCTGATACTAAGGCCTGCTTCGTTGAAAGATGCCATTGGTGGAACGGGGCCTGAAGTTATCATCGGTTTGCCTTTGCTTTACGGTCTCAGTGCCCGCCAGTTAGCGGGTGTTATCGCCCATGCCTATGCCGGTTACAGTCGGGAAGCAAGATTGTACGGGTATCCAATTCTTTGCACGATTGATCGTTGGTTGTTTGCCCAAACAGCGGCTGGACGCTCGCGGGAGTGGGCGCGAAATAAATTTCGATATAGCAGCACGGCTTGGATAGATGTAGTTTTGGCGCCTTTTGACGTAATCGTGCAAGGCTTATTCTATACAATTTATCGAATTGTGAGCGCCATGACCTTTGAGGTTAGCCGTAAGGTGGACATGGCTGGGGATGTTTACAGTGCTCGTATTGCAGGGTCAACCGAATTTCGCTCTACTCAATTCCGTTTGCGATCCTTGCATTATGGCCAGCAGCACGCCATTCAAGAGTTGGTCAATAGTTGGAAAAGCAGACGTTTGTCCGATAATTTTCCAGCTTTAGTCGTTGATCATGCTGATACACTTCAGTTGTCTTTACGACCACGATTAATCCAGGAAATGGAAGAGCTGGTGACACCGTTGACCCGCAGTCGAATAGTGGATTTGGGACGTATTGTGCACGTGGAGCATACTCAAGAGGAAGGTGCCTGTTACCTTTTAGGGTCGGCAATATCCCTGCTTCGTGACCTTGCTGCAGTTTCACGTAAGGTAACTCTCAGCCAGTATAAGTATCTTGGTATCAATCACCCCGATGAATATGCAACCCAGAAAACCCAATCTATCCAAAAGGCAGAGCGTGAGAAAGCACGACTGCACGAGGTTTTTTGTGGGCTGGAGCGTAGTTCGCGAGTGGTAAGAATTGACGACTTTGGCATCTTATCCGAAATACCCATTGCTGAGCGCTGTGCGGAATATCAAAATATACTTAAGCGTTTGCGAGCGGAAGAATCCAATATCGGACATTTGGCTCAAGCTATTCAAGGTTACGAGTTTCGCAAAAATTTAATGCATACACGAAAAGTGGTAGAGACCTGTAAAGGTGCGCCGGATTCCGTGACCCGAGAGTTAGAAGTGCAGTGGTTGGCTTTGATCAAAGATCAAAGTGATTTTAAAATCCAGCTTAATGCTATTGAGCACCAATTTGCCCGTCGCTCAGCGCTGGCGTTGTCCTTGGCTCTAGATTCTGAAGCTGTCCAGGACATTTTGCAAATGAGCCGGCGCGAATTAAGTGGCCACTTTGCGCGACTTACAGAAGCGTTGAATTACCTAAATCGCTGTTTTGAAAGTATTCAGCGGCTGCGATCATATACTCAGGTCCTTGGGCAATTGTTGGTTGAATCAGATGACGACAGCAAGCCTTTTGCCCAAGTGGCGGCGATGTCGACCCGATACCAGAAGTACTTGTTAATAGAATTGGATGCTCTAATGAAAGTTTTCGGGAGCGTAACCTATCCTTTGGGCGGTATTTCCTATCTCAGTGGTGGTATGCAGCATGAGGATGTGGATTCGTTAACTGTGGCGGATGTTATTGTTAACGACGTAGCGGACATAGATTCAGCGTCTACTTGTGCAGAAGCATGTCATCGAGTGGCAAATGCCGTGTGCCAGTATATTGATAACCTCAATGAGCAGTTGCAACAGCGCGTGGCGAGCGTTTTGGTGGGGGTGGAGCAGGCTTATCAAATGGAAGCTGAGGTTTCACCCGTTTCACCCAAGTAAGTATCGGCAACTGCTTCCAACATATCCCGTGATTCTGCAGACAGATACGGCGTAAAAAGCGACATAATCTGATAGACGCCTTGGCCAAGTTCATCACTGGCAAAAGTGCTGGCCATATTCCTAATATGCTGATAATTAAGCCAAAATGTTCCCGTAATTACCATGCTTGTGGCTAGCTTTTCAGTTTCGATAGGGTTTATTTTTATAGCCTGTAGATCAGACAGCATTGTAATAACATTAAGACAGCATTCTTTTTTCTTGTCTAAGATTCGATTAAACCTTTTCTGCAACTTGTTGTTGCGTTCCAGTAAGGTGGCTGAATCACGATAAAGAAAGCGGTATTCCCATATTTTTTCCAAAATTAGATGTACAAGCATCCAGTAGTCCATCATCTCCAGATTAGAATTCAGAGGTGTCTGCAGTACTTCGTAAATGCTGTTCTCAAATGATTGGAATAATTCAAAGACAATTTCATCTTTATTGCGGAAATGGTAGTACAAATTGCCAGGACTGATTTCCATTTCATTGGCAATGTCAATGGTGGTGACGTTGGGTTCACCACACAGATTAAACAAGTCTTGGCTTGTAAGAAGAATTCGGTCGCGGGTTTTCATTCTTATTTAATGGTGATTGTGGGCAAAGTGGAGCCTTTCATTTTTAGGGTAAGAATACGTTACCATTCACTGGAAGTCATTATTTGTCTCGGTTATAAGTCCTAAGCTACTGAATTTGGCTGCTATCTATTGCTGGCCTTGAATTTGCTGTCGATAGACCTGCGCCAGGTTGATGATTTTTTCCCTGAAAATGATAATATGCGCACCAAATATTCGGTAAGTGCCAGTGGACCCCTGTGCTTTTACCGGTATCAATGGTACTTGAAACCTACAAAACCTAAAGGTATTGACCCGTGGCAGATAAGTCTACTCAACATTTGCAGTCTTGGATAAATCGTGAAGCGCTCGCCGAATCTATGATCCCGATGATTGGCAAGTTATATCGAGAACATAACGTCGTTACATCCGTATATGGACGTCCCGTCATCAATCGATCGGTGATAGATCTCATCAAAGCTCACCGCTTTGTCCGTCAGCTTCAGGGTCAGCCCTTAGATGTTTCTGAAACCTATCCGGTTTTGGAAGCTTTATCCAAGTTAAATCTTGGTCCAGCCCGAATTGATATTGGTAAATTGGCGACCAAATACAAAAACGAAGGTGGCAAGCAAGAAGTCGCTGACTTTGTGCGCAGTGAAGTTGCCGATGCGCTGGATCCAAGTGCAAAGTCACTGGCGCCACCGAAAGATGTTGTGCTCTACGGTTTTGGTCGTATCGGTCGTTTAGTTGCTCGAATATTGATCGAAAAATCCGGCGGTGGTGCAGGTCTTCGCCTTAAAGCCATTGTTGTTCGTAAGGGCAACGCTGAAAATGATCTGTTGAAACGAGCAAGTTTATTGCGCAGAGATTCAGTTCACGGGTCATTTGGTGGCACAATTTCTGTGGATCAGGAAAACAACGCGATCATTGCCAATGGCAATTATATACAGGTGATTTATTCGAGTGATCCTACCACTGTAGATTACACCCAGTACGGTATCGATAATGCCATCGTGGTGGATAATACCGGAATTTGGCGTGACGAAGCCGGTCTTGGCCAGCATTTGAAGTGTCCTGGTGTCAGCGAAGTAATATTGACGGCGCCAGGCAAGGGCGAAATTAAGAATATCGTTATGGGCGTAAACGATTCGCTGATCACCAGTGATGACCATATTCTTTCTGCCGCCAGTTGTACGACTAACGCGATTGTTCCTGTGCTTAAAGTGGTTAATGATCTCTATGGTATTGAGAATGGCCATGTGGAAACTGTGCACTCCTATACAAATGATCAAAATTTGATCGATAACTACCACAAAGGTAATCGTCGTGGGCGAAGTGCACCACTGAACATGGTTATTACTGAAACCGGTGCCGCAAAAGCCGTTGCCAAGGCATTACCAGAATTAAAAGGTAAGTTAACCGGTAATGCGATTCGAGTGCCAACGCCAAATGTTTCCATGGCGATCTTGAATCTAACCCTTGGTCAATCTGTAAGTGTTGAAGAGATCAACACCAAGTTGCGTGAAGCTTCACTCGAAGGTCCATTGCGTAAACAAATTGATTTTGTTAATTCCCCGGAAGTGGTTTCCAGTGATTTTGTAGGTTCTCGCTATGCCAGTATCGTCGACGCCGAATCCACTATTGTTAACGATAACCGTTGTGTGCTTTATGTTTGGTACGATAATGAATTCGGTTATAGCTGTCAGGTAGTTAGAATGTTGCAGAAAATGGCAGGTGTGATGTACCCAGTTTTTCCTAAGTAAGCCCAGTTATAAAAGGGCTGACTTTTACATTCGAGCGATCAGTTCGGTGCCCAGTCAGCCCATATCCCATATAGATTCCTAATTATACGTAATTAATCTGCCTCTCAGCTGGTCAATTCATGCGAAGCAATTTATAATCCGCCGGCGAAAAACAGGTTAAACCGTTGGGCTTGGTCCAACACTAAGCGAACGTGCTTCATGTGTGTAAATGGTTTAAAGTGGCTGTTAAGCAAGAGAAAATCATCAAGCGCTAAGGCACGTTCCAGAATTAGGGTGAGCTGGATCAGGCATTATTTACAAAATAGTGATCCTGGTTCTTTTGTACAGCAATTCAAATAAATGTGGTTAAGGGGCTATGATCAAGATCAAACGAGGTCTGAATCTCCCCATTAGCGGTTCACCAAAGCAGGTCATCGAGCATGGCCCGGCGATTCGAACGGTAGCCGTACTGGGAAGTGACTACGTGGGTATGAAACCCACAATGCATGTCAAAGTAGGGGATCAAGTAAAGAAAGGCCAAATTCTTTTTGCTGATAAAAAAACGGAAGGCGTGATCTTCACAGCGCCAGCCGCAGGAACTATTTCAGCAATTCACCGCGGTCAAAAGCGAGTGCTTCAATCAGTAGTTATTGATGTGGCAGGTGACGAAGAAGAAACCTTTGCAGCTTATGCTCCTTCAGAATTAAGTAGCCTCAGCCGCGAGCTGGTCGAGGATAACCTTATTAAATCGGGGCTGTGGACTGCACTCAGAACACGACCTTACAGTCGCGTGCCAACCCCAGGCTCAGAGCCAAGTTCGTTGTTCGTGACCGCCATCGATACCAATCCCCTGGCGGCAGATCCTGCGGTAATCATCAAAGAAGATGTAGTGGCCTTTCAGCAAGGTTTGGATGTGTTATCCAGTTTGGTGAAAAAAGTTTGGCTGTGCAAGGCGGCAGGTGCCAGTATCGGCGGCAATGGTATCGCCGAAGAAGTTGAATTTAATGGGCCGCACCCAGCAGGCTTGGCGGGTACTCATATTCATTATCTTGATCCGGTTTCTAATACTAAGAGCGTCTGGTATATAAACTACCAAGATGTGATTGCTATTGGTAAGTTGTTTACCACCGGCTCGTTGAATACGGATCGGGTGGTTTCAATCGCGGGTCCTCAAGTAAACAACCCGCGCTTAGTTAAAACGCGCTTGGGTGCCAGTATCGACGAGTTATTGGCGGGCGAGTTGATTAGCGGAGATAACCGTTGTATTTCAGGTTCAGTGTTGGCGGGCGCAAAAGCTCAGGGCCCCTTCGCTTTTCTCGGCCGGTACCATCTGCAAGTTTCTGTTTTGCAAGAAGGTCGAAGCCGCAATATGCTGGAGTACCTATGGTTAGGCAAAAACAAGCACTCCGTTTTGAACGCCTTTATCTCCAGCCTTAACCCCGGCAAAATTTTTTCCTTTACGACCACTTCAAATGGTAGCCCAAGAGGAATGGTACCCATTGGTGCTTACGAAAAAGTCATGCCGTTAGATATTTTGCCAACGCAGTTGTTGCGCTCACTGATTGTGGGCGATACCCAGACTTCACAAGAGCTTGGTTGTCTTGAACTTGATGAAGAAGATGTCGCGCTTTGTACTTATGTTTGTCCGGGTAAGTACGAATATGGTCCGATCTTACGTGACAATTTAGAACGTATTGAGAAGGAGGGTTGATCGGTGCTGCGTAAATTTTTTGATAATTTGGAGCCCCATTTCGAGAAAGGTGGCAAGTATGAAAAGTACTATGCTATCTACGAAATGTTCGATACGTTCTTTTTTAGTCCCGGTACTGTAACTCATACCGGTTCTCATGTGCGCGATGGTATTGATCTCAAGCGTATAATGATTACAGTATGGGCCTGTACTTTTCCCGCCATGTTTTTTGGTATGTACAATGTCGGTGCGCAAGCCCTGACTTTTATGGCTGAGAATGGCCTTGCGGCAGAAAACAACTGGCGTTTCATTTTTACCGACTTACTGACCGGCTATAATCCAGGCTCAATTTGGGATTGCATTATTTATGGGGCGGCGTTCTTCCTTCCTATTTATATCGTTACCTTTGCCGTGGGTATTGCGTGGGAGATTATCTTCGCAGTCAAGCGGGGCCATGAAGTCAACGAAGGGTTTTTCGTTACTTCCGTTCTGTTTGCCCTAACCTGTCCGCCTTCGATTCCTCTCTGGCAAGTTGCTTTGGGTATATCGTTTGGTGTGGTGTTGGGTAAAGAAGTTTTCGGTGGAACCGGGAAGAACTTTTTGAATCCCGCGTTAACCGGCCGCGCCTTCCTGTTTTTTGCTTATCCAGCTTATATGTCTGGCGATACAGTTTGGACTGCGGTAGACGGCTTCTCTGGAGCGACGGCATTAAGCTTGGCTTACCAGGATGGTATGCAGGGTCTGCAAGGTTCATTGACTTGGTTTGATGCATTTTTTGGTAACATGCAAGGTTCCATCGGTGAAACTTCTGCCCTGGCCATTCTTCTTGGTGGCGGATTCCTTGTACTTATGGGAATTGCCTCATGGCGTATTGTGGGTGGTGTATTTTTAGGTACGGCAATTATGGCCATGATATTCAATGCCACCGGTAGCGACACTAATCCGATGTTTGAGATACCTTTTTATTGGCACTATGTCCTCGGTGGTTGGGCTTTCGGTACCTTTTTTATGGCAACCGATCCAGTTTCTGCCTCGATGACCGACGCCGGCAAATGGGCCTTCGGAATTCTAATTGGTGTGATGGTGATGTTGATTAGAGTGGTAAATCCGGCTTTTCCAGAAGGAATGATGCTAGCCATTTTATTTGGTAATTTATTTGCCCCAACCATCGACCACTTCGTGATTCAGGCCAATATAAAGAGGAGGCTAGCGCGCAATGTCTAGTAATGACTCGACAGGTAAAACCCTATTGGTTGCTTTTTTGTTGTGCGTGGTCTGTTCTATTATTGTATCCACCGCAGCGGTAGCTCTTAAGGGCAAGCAGGTCCATAATAAATTGTTGGACAAAAACCGAAACATTCTGGCGGCTGCAGGAATGCTGGAAGAAGGTAAATCGGTTCAGGAAATTTTTGAGAAGCGACTCGAAGTTAAGTTA
Source organism: uncultured Ketobacter sp. (assembly GCA_963922875.1). Lineage (GTDB taxonomy): Bacteria > Pseudomonadota > Gammaproteobacteria > Pseudomonadales > Ketobacteraceae > Ketobacter. Next base: position 71,095 of record CAWUJH010000002.1, read on the forward strand.
GTCAATATCGAGACGGGAGAGTATTTGACCACCGAAACAGCCACAGAGCAATGGCAAAAGGAGGCACTCAAAAATCCGGTAGCTTACGATCAGCGTAAGGCGGCCAAAACTGGCGATAAAAATATCATTCTGAAAGGTTCTGAAGATATTGCGAGCATCAAGCGCCAGGCGAAATATGCCGTGGTTTATCTTGCAAAGGATCAGGATGGTAAAGTTGATAAGATTATCCTGCCCGTACATGGATATGGATTATGGTCTACTTTGTATGGATTTTTGGCTTTGCAAACCGATGCCACCACAGTGGTTGGCTTGGGTTTCTATGAACACGGTGAAACTCCTGGGCTAGGCGGGGAAGTTGATAACCCCAAGTGGAAAGCCCTATGGCCAGGGAAAGAAGTGTTTGATGAAACGGGTGATGTTTCGATACGGTTGATCAAAGGAAATGTTGATCCATCAAATCCAAATGCGGAGCATATGGTGGATGGCCTGGCGGGTGCTACATTAACCAGCAATGGCGTTACTAATTTGTTGCGGTTCTGGTTAGGGGCGAACGGCTTCGGTCCTTACTTGGAAAAAGTGAAAGAGCAGGGGGTGTAAAACCATGGCTTCTGAAACGAAAAAAGTCCTTTTTGGACCCGTATTAGATAACAACCCAATTGCACTGCAAATTTTAGGTATTTGCTCTGCTCTTGCTGTTACTAGCAACCTGAACACAACAGTTACCATGTGTATAGCTTTATCCTTGGTGACGGCATTTTCCAGCTTCTTTATCAGTTGTATTCGTAAGCAGATTCCTTCGAGTATTCGGATAATTGCACAAATGGCGATAATAGCGTCGCTGGTTATTGTGGTGGATCAATTCTTGAAAGCCTATGCTTACGCCATCAGTAAGCAGCTATCGGTATTCGTTGGTTTGATCATTACTAACTGTATCGTTATGGGGCGTGCCGAAGCTTACGCGATGAAGAATCCTCCAATTGCTAGTTTCCTGGATGGAATAGGTAATGGTTTGGGTTACAGCGCAGTGTTGCTGTCCCTGGGTGTGATTCGTGAACTGTTTGGTGCTGGGAAGTTGTTTGGTTACGAAATATTTGCCTTGGCCAAAGATGGCGGCTGGTACGTACCAAACGGCTTGCTGCTGTTGCCACCGAGCGCTTTCTTTCTGATTGGTCTATTGATCTGGGCATTGCGAACCGCAAAACCGCAACAGGTCGAAAAGTCAGAATTCACTCTCGCTCCCCAATCAAAAGCGCTTAGCGCGCACTAGGAGGTAATCACAATGTTCGAACATTATCTTAGCCTCTTGATCAAAGCGATATTTGTAGAAAATATGGCGCTGGCGTTCTTTTTGGGTATGTGCACTTTTATTGCCGTTTCCAAAAAAGTTAAAACGGCGATCGGCTTGGGTGTCGCGGTAATCGTGGTTCAGGCTATCACTGTGCCGGTCAACAACCTGCTGCTGAATGTCCTGTTAAAAGAAGATGCCTTGGCTTGGGCTGGTCTTACCGGTGTTGACCTTTCTTTTCTCAGTTTGCTTAGTTTTATCGGTGTAATTGCCGCGATCGTACAGATACTCGAAATGTTTTTAGATAAATATGTGCCTGCATTATATAACGCTTTGGGTGTGTTTTTGCCCTTGATTACAGTGAACTGTGCCATTTTGGGTGGTTCATTGTTCATGCAGGAACGTGATTATACCTTCGGTGAAAGTGTAGTGTACGGTATTGGTTCTGGTGCTGGTTGGGCGTTGGCGATAATGGTGCTCGCCGGTATCAGAGAAAAATTGAAGTACAGTGATGTGCCTCCCGGTTTGCGAGGATTAGGTATTACCTTTATCACCGTCGGTCTCATGTCGCTGGGCTTTATGTCCTTTTCTGGCGTCCAGCTGTAATCGGTGAGGAGATAGTATTATGGATCAATCAACGATTTTCATCGGTGTTGGAATGTTTACGGCAATACTGCTGGCTCTAGTCGCCTTGATTTTGGTGGCTCGTTCACAGTTGGTTAGTACCGGTGATGTACGTATTGATATTAATGATGACCCGGAAAAAGCTGTGCAGGTGCCAGCGGGTGGAAAACTACTAAACACCTTGGCAGATAAAGGCATCTTTGTTTCTTCTGCTTGTGGTGGTGGCGGTACCTGTGCCCAATGCAAAGTCATTGTGTCTGATGGTGGTGGCGATATATTGCCAACGGAAGAAAGTCATTTCACTCCGCGAGAAGTGAAGGAAGGCTGGCGCCTTTCTTGCCAAGTCGCCGTTAAGCAAGATATGAAAATCGAGCTTGACGAAGCCTTTTTTGGCGTCAAAAAATGGGAAACCACGGTTAAGTCAAATCATAATGTGGCCACCTTTATTAAGGAACTTGTACTGTCGTTGCCAGAAGGAGAAGTGGTTAATTTCCGTGCTGGTGGGTATGTTCAATTAGAGGCTCCCGTCCATCATGTTCAATATAAAGATTTCGATATAGAAGAAGAGTTTCGAGGTGACTGGGAACGATTTGGCTTCTTTAAATTAGAGTCAAAAATATCAGAGCCGGTTATTCGGGCATACTCCATGGCAAATTACCCGGAAGAGTATGGCGTTCTTAAGTTCAATATTCGAATTGCAACTCCGCCACCGGGAGCAAGCGGGATCCCGCCGGGGCAAATGTCTTCTTGGGTGTTTAGTTTAAAACCGGGAGACAAGGTTACCGTTTATGGCCCCTTCGGTGAGTTTTTTGCTACGGATACCAAAAATGAAATGGTATTTATTGGCGGTGGGGCTGGCATGGCACCTATGAGATCTCATATTTTTGATCAGCTGAAGCGCCTTAAAACTGATCGAAAAATCAGTTTCTGGTACGGCGCTCGTAGTTTACGAGAATTGTTTTATAAGGAAGATTACGATTCATTAGCTGCAGAAAATGATAATTTCAAATGGCATATCGCGTTGTCAGATCCTCAGCCTGAGGACAATTGGTCTGGTTTAACAGGATTCATTCATAACGTATTGTACGAACAATATTTGAAAGATCATGATGCGCCAGAAGATTGTGAATACTACATGTGTGGGCCACCGATGATGAATGCAGCGGTGCTTAAAATGCTCGAAGATTTGGGCGTTGAGAGAGACAATATTTTCCTTGATGACTTTGGTGGGTGATTCTTAGGCGCATGAAAACCTTTCAGTCTGCAATTATTTGGCTCTTGCTAAGCATGATGATTGCAGGCTGTACCTCTCCAGATTCTGCCGAAATCATTGAGTTTAGTGGCCGTACTATGGGCACTTGGTACAGCGTTAAAGTGGCGGATCTCCCCGGCTCAATTTCTCGGCAACAAGTAGCTGATACCATTCAGAGCGAACTGGATAACGTGAACCAGAAAATGTCCACTTATCGTGATGATTCTGAATTGTCTAAATTTAACCATGCTCCTGTTGGTGCTCCCTTCGAGGTTTCTAAGGATACCTATCAAGTGATTTCTCGCGCTCTGGAAATATGGCGTTTAAGTCACGGTGCGTTCGATATAACAGTAGGGCCATTGGTTAATTTATGGGGGTTTGGTCCCAGTGAAAAAACGCAAACGCTGCCGTCAAAATCAGACATGGTCGCGGCTTGGGAGCGAGTTGGTTCTGATAGCTTGATGCTTCATTCCAATGTTTATCAAGTTGAGAAAGTAAAAGACGTGTATTTAGATTTATCCGCCATTGCCAAAGGCTACGGTGTGGATAAAGTGTCTTTGGCCTTGCAGGATTTGGGGGTGCATCGTTTTCTGGTTGAAGTTGGGGGCGAGGTTCGAGCAGGCGCTGATAAGTCTGATGGTAACCCCTGGCGGGTGGCCTTGGAAGAGCCGGTTTCCGATCAGCGAAAAGTACACTCTGTTGTGCCTCTGACCAATGTCGCCATGGCTACTTCCGGAGATTATCGGAATTTTTTTGAGGTAAAAGGGAAACGCTATTCTCACACCATAGATCCTCGGTCGGGTATGCCAGTTGAGCATAACCTAGTGTCTGCCACTGTTATCTTGGATAATTGTGCAGACGCAGATGCTTGGGCCACTGCGTTTATGGTTTTAGGCCCAGACGAGGGGATGGCCATGGCGGAAGCCTATAAGATTCCGTTATATATGATTATCAAAGTGGAATCAGGCTTTGAATCACGCTATAGCCAGTCATTTGCCATGTATTTACCAAAAGATAGTCGTTAAACTGTAAGCTCTGTAAATAGATTGGTGTTTCCCCAGGAGGGCAGCCATGACAACGTACTTAATTGCCTTTATTGCATTCATTATCATATTTTTGGGTATGGCAGTGGGTGTTATTTTTTCCAATAAGCCGATCAAAGGTTCGTGTGGTGGTTTGAACAAGGTTGGAATCACGGGTGATTGCGAAATCTGTGGCGGAAATTTGGATAAATGCGAGGAAAATAATTCAGAGCCAGATTCTGCTAAAGTGCGGGCTCTTACCTACGAGGCTAGTAGGGGTAACTAGTTCATTCCAACAGTGTGATTAACCACTCTCCGAGTGCGCGTTTTTTTCCTATACTGAAAAGTAGAACTTCCTATTTTCATGGTTTTTTAGAAAATGCCAACCCACTACGAACTAGTTGTAATTGGTGCCGGTCCTGCAGGTGAGGGGGCTGCTATGCGCGCCAGCAAAGCCGGGTTACAAGTGGCTATGGTGGATGACAAGCCCTCAGTGGGTGGTAATTGCGCCCATTTAGGTACCATTCCTTCCAAGGCTCTACGCCACGCGGTTAAACAAATAATTACCTTCAATACGGATGCTTTGTTCCGGGATATCGGTGAGCCCCGGACCTTTTCATTCCCCAAGGTCATGCGTCGTGCGGAACGGGTGATAGGCAAACAGGTAAAGCTTAGGACCACCTTCTATTCTCGCAACCGAGTTAAGCTTTATCACGGTTTGGGTCGTTTCACGGATCAACACACCTTAGAGGTGGTTAAAAGTGACGGCTCTATAGAGACGTTAATTGGTGATCGGTTTGTTCTTGCCACGGGTTCTCGGCCGTATCGTCCCAGCGATGTGGATTTTAATCATCCTCGAGTTTATGACAGTGATAGTATTCTTGGTTTGCAACATACGCCGCGCAAAGTTGTCATCTATGGTGCTGGAGTCATTGGCTGCGAATACGCCTCAATTTTTTGCGGTTTAGGGGTGCGCGTTGAACTGATTAACACCCGAGATCAACTGTTGGATTTTCTGGATGCAGAAATTTCTGATGCGCTGAGTTATCACCTGAGGGATATTGGTGTGTTGATTCGTAATGGCGAAGAATATGATGAGGTTATCTGTCGAGAAAGCGATGTGGTAGTGAAATTGAAGTCTGGAAAAATTGTTAGAGGTGATGCCTTCTTGTGGTGTAATGGGCGGGCAGGGAACACCGATACTTTGAACTTAGAAGCGCTAGGATTGGAGCCAAACTACCGTGGACAACTTGCAGTCAATCATCGGTATCAAACAGAAATACCCCATGTGTTTGCTGCTGGAGATGTGATTGGGTGGCCGAGCCTGGCCAGCGGGGCTTATGATCAGGGGCGGTCGACGGGCGCAGGGCTTGCCGACCTCGATGATTTTTATTTCGTGACCGATGTGCCTACTGGTATTTACACCATTCCGGAAATTAGTTCTTTGGGTAAAACAGAACGGGAACTGACAGCAGAAAAAGTACCCTATGAAGTTGGTCAGGCTTCATTTAAAACTGTAGCGCGGGCACAAATAACTGGTGAGACTGTAGGGATGTTGAAAATACTCTTTCATCGCGAGACGCTGGCGATCCTGGGTATTCATTGTTTTGGTGATCAAGCCTCTGAAATCATTCATATCGGCCAGGCCATTATGAATCAGCCGGGCGAGAGAAATAGCATAGAATATTTTATCCACACCACATTTAATTACCCTACAATGGCAGAAGCTTATCGTGTTGCAGCGCTCAATGGAATGTATCGAGTAGGCAGTATTTAATGTTAAGAAATGTAACTGATCGGTTAGCAATGGTTTGGGTTTATCGCTTTTTCCTTGTTGTGGGTTTTATTGCGATCAGTATTCTTGCGGTGATGGCCTTTCAATCACCGGTTGGTATAAGTTCCAGTGACAAAGCCAACCACTACCTCGCGTTTTTCTTTTTGTCACTCTGTCTCGATGGCAGCTTGTCCCGCCGCCGCTTTTTGGTGTGGAAGTTGCCGCCTCTAGTTCTGTATGCGGTGTCTATAGAATGTGTACAGTGGTTTCTACCCTATCGAGAGTTCTCGCTACTGGATGTGGCCGCAGATGGCGCAGGTGTGCTTACCTATTGGGTAATACGCCAGCCTATTCGTCGTCTATTTATGTGACAATAATTGGCCCTCACTTAATCAAGTTGTTCGAATAAATGTCCTTGTTTGCAGTAACTTAGGCTTGCTCAAGCGTGTCTGTTGTTTTTCTGTAACTCACTGATTGAAATCTAATAATCCTATAAAGCCTTGTTAACAAAATTTAATTTTCCTTCCCTTGAGTTTGCCCTTCAAACGATGTACAAAGAGGTGCTCTATTAAAAAATAGGGCATCCGTAGGTGGAATGAGGGAGTTACAGGAGGGTTGATTTCCCATAGTACCGACCGATGTCATGCGAGCGAGACCTAATTTGGATTACAGGGGTTAGGATAAAAGCTCAGCGCTATTAAAACTAACATGTATGAATAGAGCTCACTGAATTCCGGTTAGAGAACTCAGTAAACACAACTACTAAGCAATAACAAAAACGCATAATAAAGAGGATAACTCTATGGATCATAAGGATAACAAATTCAAACCTGGTCGGCTGCGGTCGGTCATCGCCGGGGCTGCCTTAGCGGCATCCAGCGGCATGGCCATGGCTGGAGCGACTTCGCCGGCGGCGTTTGAGCTGGACATGACTTGTCCGTTCCCGCTTGTAGGTGATACTGACATCAATGTGAAAGGTACTGCATCAATACCAGCGAGGATACCTAGTAGAGGTGTGGCATCTGGTGTCGAAGTTAATGTAGTAGCGACGGTTCCCGGTGTGGTAACCAAAGCAATTAATTTGCTCAATGCGCCGGCAACAACGATCAGTGAAGTTACACCAAGTCCGGACGAAGTTGATTCGTTAGGATTCCCGGTTGAGTTGGTTGCAAAATCGGACAACCCACTCAATAAAATTTCGGGTAGTGCGATTGCCAATGTATCTATTATTCAAGGAAATGGTGCACTGACAAAGATAAACTTGCCGATTACCCTCGACGATGCGTTTGTACCACAGGATGGAACCGCTATGGCGCTCACTGGAGCGGGTATAAGTCCTAATGTAACATTTCTAGCGCCGGGTGAGGCGAGCATTGATATCACAGGTATTAATCTTTCAGTCGGTCTCAATTTTGATGACGGCACAGTTGGGCCGGCACCATTAGATTCTTTTGAGTCTGTCTGTGATTTAACTCCTGAGTCAATCGCTAAGGTAGCAACGTGCGGAAACATTGCTGTATGTGACCTCGACGTAGAGCATCCTCGATCGTTGGAATTCGGTTTTGTTGCCAACGGAAGTACGGCGACAGAAACGGCTTCGATTTCAGTTGCAAGTGCAATTAACGCTGTAAGTATTGTGGGTGATGATGCGAGTGCTTTTAGTCAGGTTAACAACTGTACTAATGGCGCGGATTCATGTTCAGTCGACGTAACGTACACCCCGTCAGCGATGGGTGAACAAAGTGCCAAGTTAGTTCTAAACACAAATGTTTGGATTGCACTGAATGGTACCGGTGTTGATGCTGTTGAACCTAAGATTGAATTCAGCTCTTCAAGCGTTGATTTTGGTACGGTTCAATTTGGTCGTCAACCTATTAAATTCATTACGGCTACCAACAATGGCTATGCCGACGCGACCGGACTATCTTTTGACATAGATAGTGACGCTTTTGAAGTGGGTCCCGCCTTTGGCGAGAGTAGTTGTACTGATCTAGCCATTGGTGAAAGTTGTGAGATAAAGGTTCTTTACAACGCTGCTAAGCCCGGTGAGTCTGCTGTTAGTGATTCTGCCACCTTGAGTGTTCTGGGATCTTCAGTTTCACTGAATGGCGCGACAGGCGAAGTCACTCCTGGAACATTATATGGTCTGCCTTTAAATCTGGACATGGCCTGTTTCTTTCCTTTGATTGATGAAGCCGGAATTCGTGTTACTGGATCTACCAACCTTCCTGCAGTTGGTGTTGCTGGTCGCCCCCTAGATGAGATTAGCATTGAAATACAAGCAGTGGCTGAAGAAACCATCATGAATGGTGGTGCTCTCGCTGGACTGAATTTCTTGGCCGGGTATGCGGATGCGCACATCGACATGGTTATTAGTGGTGTTGGTACAGTGCCTCTAACCGTTCCAATTGAGTTGGAATATGCTCAGGTTCCTTACGATTTGGAATTCGATGGAATTTTGTACCCGACTTATTTGTACGCCGCTACCACCATTCCGGTAAATCTGACGTTTGATGAAGGTGAGGTTAAATTCAATCTAACAGGTATTACCTTGCGTGCTCGTGGCTATAAGGCTCCGCTCGATGAATCTTTCATTCCGATATTTGACGGGACGCCAATCCCGCTGCCAACGACACCGGCATCAAGCCAATACAACTTGTTGGTGGATGACTGTAATAGCGTTAAAACAATTTCGGGCGAGGAAGCTGGTTACGTAAGTGTTTTCGAAGGTGAACAATTCAAGTTCACTCCGTTCACTGTTCAAACTTTGAAAATCTGTTCAGAAGCTAATGCAGAGTCTGAGTGCGGAATCATAGTGGGTACTGATCCTGGAGAAATTGACGTTTCACCAACGGCTTTAACTTTTGGCCCATTAGATATTACTGACCCTGCATCAACTAAAGTTGTGACTATTGCTAATACAGGTCCTGGCGTACTGACGTTGAATAGTACTTCAGTAACTGGTACCTCCTTCACCAAGCAATCCACTACTTGTGGTGCGACTATAGCTGCAGGTGCAAGTTGTACTGTTACTGTTGCGTTCGATCCAGAGACTGCGAGCGATTTCACTGGCTCATTGACTATCTCTTCTGACGATGCCGATGAAGGTACAGTAACTGTTGCTTTGAGCGGTAAGGGTACGGAAGAAGTAGTCGATCCTGCTGAATTATCAGTAAGCACTACTGCTTTGGACTTTGGTACGGTTGTGGTTGGCGAAACTGCTGACTTGACTGTAACTGTTTCCAACTCTGCAGCATCTGGTGCTGAAGCATTAGAGGTTACTGGTGTGACCATTGGTGGCAAGTTTACAGAGTCAAATAACTGTTCTACTGTTGTTGCCGGTTCAAGCTGTGACATCACTGTTACCTACACACCAACTGCTGAAGAAGCTGATACATCTACTTTGAGTATTGCTACTTCTGCTGGTAATGCTGATGTAGGCCTATCAGGTGCTGGCGATATCATTGAAGGTGTGATTTCTGCTCCAGCTTCACAAGCCTTTGGTTCACAAACTGTTGGTGCAAGCAGCACTCAAATAATTACGGTAACCAACTCAGGTGATGGCGATTTAGAAATCACTGGTGCTACAACTGCCGCTCCTTTTGCAGTTACTAACAATGCTTGTGGAACCGTTGCTCCTGCTGGTACTTGTGAGATCACTGTAACCTATACTGCGTCTGTGGTTGGTGCAGAGTCTGGCTCACTCAGTATTACCTCAAGTGCGGGTGATGCTTCTGTGGCGTTGACTGGAACTGGTGTTGAGCTTCCTGTGCCTGATGTCTCTGTTGACAAAGAAACTGTAGCTTTTGGTTCTGTCGAAGTTGGTACGACTAAAGATGTGGTTGTTACTATCACTAGTTCAGGTCAAGCAGAACTGGTTGTTAGTTCTGTTTCTACTGAAGCTCCGTTCAGCGTAGTGTCTGATTGCGGAACTGAAGCTCCCGGTGAAACTTGTACTGCTACTGTTACTTTCGAACCAACAGCAGAAGGTGCAGCATCAGGTACGTTGACTATCGCTTCTAACGCCGATGAAGTTACTGTTGATCTTAGTGGTACTGGAACATTAGCTCCAGAGCTTCCAGAAATCGAAGTTTCCCCACTAACTGTAGACTTTGATGAACTGACTGTTGGTGAATCTGCCACAGCCACAGTTACTGTTGCTAACGTTGGTGGACTCGACTTAACCGTAAGCGATATCAGCTTCGACGGCGGTGACTTCACTGCAACTGATTGTACAACCATTGCTGGTGGTGCAACCTGTGAAGTAACCGTTACCTTCACTCCTGCAGCAGCGGGTGCTCAGTCTGCCACAATGACTATCAGCTCTAACGATGCTGATGAAGCCACTGTACCTGTAGCGGTTTCTGGTAGTGCTAAAGATGTACCTCCTGAAGCAGACATCAGTGTTGCTCCAGAAAGCGTTGATTTCGGCGACATTCTCAGTGGTGCTACTTCAGCCGCTGTGGACGTCACGGTGTCTAACGTTGGTGGTTCAGACTTGATTGTGAATGGTGCTTCTATCTCTGGTGCAAACGCCGACGCATTCACTATCGTGAGTGATAACTGTGCGACAGTTGCAGCGGGTGGAACCTGTACTATCAGCCTGACTTACACAGCTTCTGGTGACAATGTTGCTCAAACAGCCTCTTTGGATATTACCTCCACTGATTCTGATGAAGCTACCGTAAGTGTTGATTTGAAAGGCTTCAGTAAAGTTGAAGTGGCAGATAAAGCTGAGATCACGGCTGTTGAAACCACGCTAGACTTTGGCGCAGTTGAAGTGTCTAAAGAGTTAACCGCGACGTTCAAAAACGTTGGTGAAGCTCCATTCTCAACGGCTAACATCGAACTGACTGGTGATTCTGCCTTTACCTTGCTAAGCAATGACTGTACAACTTTGGCCTCTGGCGAGTCTTGTACTGCAACTGTAAGCTTTATGCCAACGGCTGAAGGTGCAGTAACTGCTAACTTGACTATTACTGGCACTGACGGTTCTGCAACTGTAGCCCTTACCGGTCAGTTGGCAACGGCTGTAACTGAGTTTGATGCATCTTTCAGTGGTAAAGTCGACTTTGCTTCTGGTTTGATGATGGCGGTTCAAGGTAATCTTGCGGCCAGCATCAATGACCAAGGTGTTTTCAGCGATGCAGCACTGACTTTTGCTTCAACCAAGTTCAATGCTAGATTGGGCTTCTTGCCTATTGAAGCCAAGGTTGACCTGGTTGCCGATTCGGTAACTGGATCTTATGTTGGCGGCAGCGCCACGGTTGATACAACGGTTAGTGTTAAGTTGCCACTGATCTACGTGAAACTGTTTGGTCTGGTTAAAATCCCAGTGGGTGGTGGCGCTTCATGCGGTACTACTGATGCATCTAGCTTGTTATTGACTGGCGATGCAGCTGAGTTGAGCGGTTCGTTCACTCTGTCAAACTTCACAAATTGTGGACCTTTGACTAGTGCATTGACTCGTTCACTGTCTGGTGGAACCAACAACATCAATGTTGCTTTGACTGTCCAATAAGATAAGTAACAAAAAGGTGTTATAAGAAGCGCCTCCTTCGGGAGGCGCTTTTTTTTGGGGTAAAAATTGATATCAGATGAATATCGATTTGCGTATTTGCAGGCCGTTAATCAAATAGCGCGGGTAGATCGACCGATGGCCTTACCGGAGGGAAAGTGGCAGCAATAACTTTCCATTGCGGATCCTTACAGTCCCGAGCAATGGGCCCCATATAGGGTTTGTTGTCTTCATTAAATAATGCTTTAACAATAGGAACAGGGCTGCCGCTCTGACGTTGAGTCACAATTGCCGTTTCTCCACTGGCCAATCTTATCCAGGTACCTGGTGGGTATAAGCCAATAGACTTGGCAAAATTCAATAACAATTGCTTTAGGCGGGAATCATCCTGATTGAATTGGGACAAAGCTTCTCGTGCTAATACTGGTTTACGATACACTCTCGGATCAATACGCGCGGTGTAGACTTCACACATAGAGACTACCAAAGCCAAATCGGAAATATCGTCTCCTTTCAAACGATTTGGGTAGCCGGTGCCATCGGGTCGTTCATGATGTTGGCGGATTGCTCTGGTCAGGTGCGTATCCAGAAAACCTGCTGCCTCCATTAACTGGGCGCTTTGTAATGGGTGTTTTTCCAGTTTGGCTTTTTGCGTTTCTGTCAGTTTGCCATCCATCCTGTTCAATAAAACCTGAAACTCGTAAAACGTTATATTGCAGGTTAGTACCGCTTGTATCAGGGCGGATTCTCTAGCGCTGTCTAGGCCATGCTGCTTGGCAAACAAACGCGCAATGACAGCGCAATAAATGGGTTGCTTGAGCGGAGAGGTTTGTTTGGAGAGGTGGATGGCCGCTAGTGCTGCATCGGGTTGCGAATCGGTGATTTTGACAATACGCTCCACTAAAGCATTCATCTTTGGTTTTGCGCTCAGGTCTTTGGCTTTAATCGTTGTATAAAGATCAGACAGTGACGGTATCAGCTCGTCGAGCTGAGTAAAAGGGTCCACTTTAAGCTGTTTGGCAGCGACCATAGTAATAGCCTTAGAAAGTCCATAATCAATACTTTATTGAGTATAGTCAAACTTCTCGGAGGCCCATTGGTTCAATACTTTTGTGCGGTTATCTGTATCCAGACTGGCTAGTTCTTGGCACTCCTCGATCAGCGTCGTTACGCGCTGGTTCAGCTGTTGGTAGCGGTTATGTATGGCGGGTACCCACTGATAGTAGGTAGCGATGGTGGAGATCTGCGCATTGTTTACCCCTTTCTCCATCCAGCTGTCGAAACCGCTGTAATTATCCCAGTCCTTTTTAAATTGCTGATATTGTTGATTTAATTCTTCGATTAATAGGTGTTTTAAACGTCGTTTTTCCGCCATGGGAAGATCGGCTTGGTAAACTTCCTGGCGGGCTTCTTTGTTAGCGATAATTAGCGCCATAAAGGCATTGTTGCGATCTTTAGCCTGTTGATAGGTTAGCCATTGTGATTGTAAATTATTTTGTTGTACCCAGCGTTGGAGCAGAATTTGTTCTATAGCGGTGGCGTAACTTTCATTAAACTGACTGTCGTCTTTGACATAAAGTGTTTGGTGAGCCAGTTCGTGAAACAATAATGCGGCATTGGCCAATGGGTTAGAACTGATGAAAGTGCTGAGAATTGGATCGTCAAACCAGCCCAGCGTACTATAGGCGCTGGCACCACCCACAAAAGTATCCATTCCTTCTTTGGCCAAGATCTGGGCCTTTGCTTGTGCTTTCTCTTTGGCAAAATAACCACGATAGCTGACACAGCCGGCAATGGGGTAACACCAGGTGTGATTCTCCATGGACAGTTCAGGGGTAGCGAAGACATTCCAGGTTACATATGGCCGGTCGAGTTCAACATAGGTTAAGTAACTCTGATTGTCTTCCAGCTCCAGTAAGCTCAGGGCAAAAGCCCGCGCCGCCAGGATATCCTTGAGAGTGGAAGTCAATTGGGTTGTGGTGTTACTGTCGTTGATGATGTCCGCAACGGGGCGGCGGGCTTGCATTAAATCGTAGTGGCCTTTAGCTGCCTGCCAGTAATAAGGTACATCACAGGCGGTTATGCTGGTCAGTACTAGTATGCCTGCGATTAATTTATATAAAGCCTTATGACCTGCAAACATGATCTAACATTTTCTGTGGAACGTCTGTGATCAGGCTATCTACGCCCCATAAGCGCAACTCTTTAGCGCGTCGAATATCATTAACTGTCCAGCAGGAAACATGGAGCCCCATTAACTGCGCGTCGGTGAGGGTTTTGTAAGAGCAACGGTGCTGATTCAGAATTAAGTGGCTGCATTGATAAAAGTCGCACACCGCAATGGGATCGCGACAAAACTGCTGGGCGACATAGCCTCGATTGATTTGGGGTAAGTGTTGCTTGGCCAATTTAAGTAGCATTACATCACTGGAAGTGATGACGAATTCCCCTGGGTGGTTTTGATAGGGCTGCAAAATTGTTCGCAGCCCGTTCACTACTTTTTTCAGGCTTTCAGTATCGGTTGATTTCACTTCAATTTGAATGTGCTCGAGCTCTGGCCAGTGAGCTAATACATCGGCAAAGCGGGGAACTCCGCTGGCTTTTGACCAGCCAGGAAAAGACTGGGTAGCATTGAGCTGGGCCAGGTCAGCTGCTAACCATTGGCGCACGTTTCCGGCTCCATTACAGGTGCGGTTTAAGCTGGCGTCATGAATTACCATCAGCTCGTCATCTTTTGATAGCTGAATATCCAGTTCAACTGAGTTGATTCCTAGACTGCGAAGATAGCTGAAACCCACTTCCGTATTTTCCGGTGCTTCACCGCGGGCACCCCGATGGCCGATTAATCTCATCTTTGGATCACTCTTAATCTAGAAAACGTTGGGTGAGACCGCCATAGGCATCGATGCGTCGATCCCGAAAATAGGGCCAGATGCGGCGCAAGAATTCGGTTCGCTCCAAATTGATGTCGGCACACAGGGTTTCGGTTTCATGACTTGATGCTTGGGCCAGTATCTCACCCTGAGGGCCGCTAATAAAACTGTGTCCCCAAAACTGGATACCAGCTGTCTGGCTGGAGGGGTCCGCTTCAAATCCAATGCGGTTGGCTACCACTACGGGCAAGTGGTTGGCTACTGCATGGGAGCGCTGAATCACCTGCCAGGCATCTTGCTGGCGCTTTTGTTCCGCTTCGGTATCTCCTGGATCCCAGCCGATAGCGGTGGGATAAAACAAGATCTCTGCGCCTGCTAGCGCCATCAAACGAGCGGCTTCCGGGTACCATTGATCCCAACATACTAAGACACCCAGTTTGCCCACGCTGGTGGTGATAGGTTTAAATTCGCCATCCCCAGGGGTGAAGTAAAATTTTTCGTAGAAGCCGGGGTCATCGGGAATATGCATTTTGCGGTAAGAGCCTGCGAGGGAACCATCGCGATCAAACACCACAGCGGTATTGTGAAAAATACCCGGTGCTCTTTTCTCAAATAAGGAGCCAATAATAACGCACTGATGCTGTTTGGCCCATTGGCTCAGGGTTTGTGCGCTAGGCCCATCTAAGGGTTCGGCCAAATCAAACACCGAAGTGTCCGCTGTTTGACAAAAATAATGGGTACAGTGGAGTTCCTGCAGCAAAACGATATCAGGGTTGGATTGGCTAACCAGTTGCTCCAGTTGCGCTGCGGTGGTGGCCAGGCTCTGTGTTTTGTCCGGTCCGGCTGTTTGTTGAATGAGGCCAATCCGCAGTGATCTGTTGGTTGGGGTCATGGTTTGGGACATGGTTCGACTCACAGGTTTAAAGGTTGAGTGTGCCTGCTGGCAATTGCATGGTGGCGCAATGAGGGCCACCGAATTGTTTGATCAAATGCTGCCCAGGTACTGCTAATATCGATTTTTCTGGAAACGCTTGCTGTAGTGTTGCCAGGGCCGGGGCGTCAGTAGGCTGGTCAAATACCGGTACAATTACAGAGTGGTTAAGGATTAAAAAGTTCACATAGCTCGCTGGTAAGCGCCCATTCTGTGGATCGTTGATGGCGGGTGGAAGTTCAACGGCAAAGGTCCGATAGGGTTCGCCATTGCGTTGCTTCAGCCCCTTAATTTCAGCCGCCATGGCTTGCAATGGTGCATAGTGCAGATCCTCTGGATTATTACAGCTGAGGTAAACAATGGTGTATGGATCAGCAAAGCGGGCAAGATTATCAATGTGGCTATCGGTATCATCCCCCACCAGACCACCTTCCTTTAACCACAGGATTCGGTCTGCGCCCAGGTGTTCTTTTAGCTTTGCTTCCAGTTGCGTTTTGGTGCGGGTAGCGCCTCGATTGGGGTTGAGCAGGCACTGTTCTGTGGTTAGCAGTGTGCCTTGGCCATCGCTCTCGATACTGCCACCTTCCAGTTCAATATCGACGGTTTCTAATGGGGCACGCCACAGTGCCGCCAAGTGTTGATTGATTTGATTATCCAGTTGTGCCGAGTATTTATCGCCCCAGCCATTGAAACTAAAATCAAG
This sequence comes from uncultured Ketobacter sp., assembly GCA_963922875.1. Taxonomy (GTDB): domain Bacteria; phylum Pseudomonadota; class Gammaproteobacteria; order Pseudomonadales; family Ketobacteraceae; genus Ketobacter. The sequence continues at coordinate 87,077 of CAWUJH010000002.1, forward strand.
CAGCTTTATCTCATGGCCTCGGCCAACAGTAATGGCGCCATAGTCTCGGCACCAGGTGTCATTGTAAGGGGCAATAATCAGTCGCGGTGGAATCCTGCATGCGGCGCCTAGCTGTGCGAGGATATGTTGTTCATGAGCGGCGTCCTGACACAGAATCAAGGGCAAGACTTCCTGGCTGATGGCCGTGACCAAGGCAATGTAACTGCTTTCGATATCCTTAAGCCAGGGTGACCAGTCGGTAGACTGATGGGGCCAGGCCAACAATACAGCGCTTTGATTGTTCCATTCAGGCAGCATTTGAAAGGGTGTGGTCATGGGGTCCAATGGTGATAGTGGGCTGACCGGCTACTTTATATTAATCCCCAGCAGCTGTTAATACTCTTTGGCTTATTGGGGGTGCTGGACGCTGTGAATCACGCGGTCATTTTCAAAATAGACGGTATAGTCCCTATAAATCCAGCGTGAAATTGGTGGTTTTCCCACGGCAGGATTCATTTCGATGGGTGTTCCATACTGGCTTTCAACTGTAATTTTGGATAGCCCGGCAACGGGCATGTCCAGGTTCGGGGACGTCATTTGCTGGCCCACGGGAGTGCGTATTTCCTCGGCCATAAGTGGGTTGCAAGGGATGAAGCAAAAAAGAACAATTAGCCCAAGTGGATATTTCATATACTGTCGCCCATAGATCTAATGACTGGTTACTCTTTAAAGTTATAGCACAGTTATCGTCGGGGATGGATTTGGTCCTAGGTCTGCAGGTGGTGTCGCAAACTGCGTTAATTAAGGGGTGCGAAGCCTAACCCTATCCTGGGTTTGACGGCGCCGAATATGACGCACAATTTGCTTTCGATCCTGTTCAAGTAACACGCTGAATTCTGTGCCTATGCGATAGAGCGTGGGTTGCTCATCCACCAGATCGCAGGTTTTAACGATGACAATACTGGCAATGGTGGCTAAATTGGGGAACAGTACCATCACCAAATGCATATAAGTTTCAGCTTCAATTATTTTATCGCTGTAGAATGACACGCCACCTTCGCTGAGATTGACCGTATCTGTGGGTTTGATGTCATGATCATAGGTGACAACATAGCGTGCGATTAAATCAATTTTTTCATTCATCGAGCGCAGATAAGTACCCAGAGATCGATTAGAATCGGACACTTGGCGCAGCAGATCCCGAGTGTCATTATCCAGGGTTTGCAGTTGATTAATTAGTAAGGCGTGAGGTGGTACAGAGAACGTTTCGGCGTAGGGGTTGTCCGACAGTAGGTGCTTTTCGATCGGGCTCTTCACCAGATGAATGCGGTCTTCGATTCGGTAAAAGTCTCTGCGTTCCATAAAAAGTCACAGTCATAGCGTCATTTGATAGTAAAAAGTGTAACAGATATTTAAGCGAGGGTAGGTTTGTATAATAAGTATTCGTTCGGGCGTAACCCTCTGTTAGCTTGCGGTTTTTTCGTAGTATTCCACAAACCCTTATGGTTTAATGCCGATCATGTTTAGACCCATCTCTTTGTTTGTTGGTTTGCGCTATACGCGAGCCAAAAGACGTAATCATTTTATTTCTTTTATATCAATGACTTCCATTGTGGGGTTAACCCTTGGCGTCATGGTCTTGATTCTTGTGTTGTCGGTGATGAACGGCTTCGATCGGGAGTTGCAACGGCGCATACTGGGCATGGTTCCGCAGGCCAGTGTATTAGGTTATCAGCCCATTGAGCCGTGGCCCGAAATTGTCGATCAGGCGAATGAGCACCCAGGAGTTCTAGGGGCAGCGCCTTTTATTCAATTGCAGGGTCTGTTAAGTAACAAAGGCACAGTGGACAGCGCTTTTATTAATGGTATTCACCCCGACTACGAGGCGCAGGTCTCAATCCTCAGCAAACACATGGTGATGGGTCAGGTCACTGATTTAGAGCCAGGTGCCTTTAACATCATTTTGGGCAGTGCGTTAGCCCGTAAACTGGGCGTGGTGGTTGGGGATAAAGTCACTTTGGTCATGCCAGAGGCTGCACTAACCCCAGCCGGGGTTATTCCTCGTTTTAAGCGTTTTGTGGTGAGCGGTATATTCCGGGTTGGGGCGGAGCTTGATGGTATGGTGGGTTATATCCATCTGGAAGACGCTGCCATATTAGCGCGTATGAAAGGCAAGGTCACAGGTGTGCGGCTTAAAGTGAATAATTTGTTCGACGCTGGTGAGATCGCCTGGGATATTGTGAACAATTTGGATGGCCGCTATTACGCATCGGACTGGACCCGAACCCATGGCACCTTATTTCAAGCTATAAAGATGGAAAAAGCCATGATGACACTGTTGTTGTTGCTTATTGTTGCTGTGGCGGCGTTCAACATCGTGTCTAGTTTGGTGATGGCGGTTACGGATAAACAGTCGGACATTGCAATTTTGCGAACTCTGGGTGCATCGCCGAGCACTATTATGGGTGTTTTTATGGTGCAGGGATGCCTGATTGGCGTAATTGGGACGTCCTTGGGAACGGTACTAGGTATTGTGTCGGCCCTCAACATCAGTGAGTTTGCTTTGTGGCTGGAGGGCGCATTACACACCCGTTTGTTTGATCAGTATTTCGTCAATTACTTGCCCTCTGAATTGCGTTGGGGAAATGTGGCTTTTGTCAGTGGTGTAGGGTTTGTGATGAGCTTTCTGGCTACGCTATACCCGGCATATCGAGCTTCAAAAGTACAACCAGCGGAGGCGCTACGCTATGAGTAAAGTGGTGCTTGAATGCCGTGATCTTAGCAAGAATTTTGAGCAGGGCCCTGAGCGAGTTGAAGTGCTTAAATCCGTCAACTTTACTTTGTATGAAGGGGAGTTTGTCTCCATTATTGGCAACTCCGGATCAGGCAAAACCACATTGCTCCATATGCTGGGCGGTTTGGACACGCCCTCTCATGGAGATGTGTTTATAAACGGCCAAAAATTCAGTGCGCTCAATGACAAACAACGGGGCAAAATACGCAACAAAAGCATCGGTTTTGTTTATCAGTTCCATCATTTATTACCTGAATTTACGGCTCTGGAAAACGTTTGTATGCCCCTGCTTATTGGCAACGAATCACTTAAGTCTGTGCGAATTCGCGGTGCAGAGATGTTAGACAAAGTAGGCTTGTCTCACCGTTTGAAGCATAAGCCAGCCGAACTTTCCGGAGGGGAGCGGCAGCGAGTGGCTATTGCCCGCGCTATGGTGACTCAGCCTGCGTGCATACTAGCCGACGAGCCCACGGGCAATTTGGATGTCCATACGGCCCACTCGATACAGGAATTGATGCACGAACTCAATGAAAGTTTGCGGACATCTTTTATTATCGTGACTCATGACTTAAGTTTTACCCAGCAGGTAAACCGGGTTGTAAAAATGGAAGATGGTCGCCTTATGAGCCATGAAACCGGGGGTGTCTAGTGATGAGAGTGTTGGCTTTTCTTATGCCGCTTTTCCCGACGATGCTTCCAGGCACGATAAATGTGCAAACGCCATATTAGACGGATAGCCACATAGCTTAACAATCCGGAAGTTAACCCCACAATCCCACAGCCAAGCAATAGCGGCGCAAGAGCACGCCAGCGTAAGCTGTTGAGTAAAGCCAAAAAGCCATCAAAGTCATCTACGATCAATTTAATCTGCAATTGAATAGGGTTGCCACTATGATCAACCGGCACGCCTAAAATCCAGGTGCCTAATTCATAACAAAAATAATACAGCGGAATATAGGTGAAGGGATTACTGATCCAGGTGGAGCCAACCGCAATGGGTAAGTTTCCCCGGCAAAAAAAACAAATGAAGATAGCCACAAAAATTTGCACGGGTAGGGGAATAAAGGCCGAAAACACACCCGCAAAGACACCCGCTGAGACCGATCTCCGATTGAGATGCCAGAGATTGGGGTCTTTGATTCGGGGCCCTAGTTTTGCAATCCATCGATTACCCGTAATCGTATGGGGGGCAGGCATGTATTTCTTAAATATATTCTTCAAATTCGCTTATTACCCAATCCAAGCTAAGGCGCGCCTATTATGCCAGAAAGCTTGAATATCGCTAGTGTACCCAGTCTTTGTGGTTCTATTTAAAAATTCTGCTGTTGCCAGGGCTAATTGATGGTGTTGGTTAAGGAAGTATAGATACCAAGGAAAGGGTTGATGTTGTTTAGATGGCTTATTTGGCTAATTCCTGGAGCGCTGACGCTGTCTTTTTTTCTATTGGCGCTGACGGAGTTTGATATAGCAATTGTTGCGTCTCTCGTCATGCTGTTAGCGTTAGTCATATGCATAGCCTTAATGTCCTGGGGGCATCGTTATAAAATAATAGTCATATTACTGGTCATTATTGTTACAGGTTTAGTCTGTGGTTTAGCCAAGCTCGCGCTTGAGCGCTTTAGTTATTGGGACGACTTAAGTAGTGAAGATCTTTATTGGCAAGGTAAAGTGGTTGATGTACCACGCAACGTATTTTTTGGGTACCAAGTTAAAATTGAATTGGAGTGTGTAGGCAGGAACAAGAACAAGTGCGATCAGTACCAAACTGGCCGGATCTGGCCAGTATATGTATTAATCAATAGTGACAAGAGTTGGCGGCCCAGGCCTGGCCAGCGCTGGCAATTTTTTGGCAGTGTTGCTGCAGTAGGTACAGATGTTCTGCCATGGGGATTTGACCGCCGGCGCTGGATGCTCGCTAACCATATAGTGGCCAATGTTAAATGGGACAAAAGTTTTCAGCCTATCTTGTTGTCCAGCCCAGCATTCTCTATTAATGAGCTGCGCTTTCAATTAAGTGAATACTTGGGTGAGAAGGGCAGGCTGGCAGGGAAAGATGGGTGGGTGATCTCCGCCTACCCTGTATTGTTGGCGCTACTCAATGGTGATCGCTCGTTAATGGGCCCGGAGCATTGGCGTTTGTTCAATGCCACTGGTACCACTCATCTGGTGGCCATTTCAGGCATGCACATAGGCCTGGTTGCAGGCTTTGTGGGGTTTGTGGGGTTTCACGGTTTGCGGCGTCGAGTTCGTCTTACCCTGGCTACACCGGCGCGCTATTACGCGGTGTTTATTGCGTTAGTGGCGGCCGTATTCTATGGCGCGCTGGCCGGATTTTCTTTGCCTACTCAACGGGCCTTGATCATGCTTATGGTGTATGGAGTGGGCCTGATGCTTGGCGGTGTAAGAGGTTTGTGGAGTGCGCTGTCTATTGCTTTTTTGGTGGTGGTGCTGTGGGATCCTGCAAGCGTGTTGAGTATGGGGTTGTGGTTGTCCTTTGGTGCTGTGTTTTTGATCCTTTGGCTGGTGGGTGCGCGCCCCATTGCTTCCCGTAAGTGGCTGCAATGGGGCGAGATTCAGCTCGGCCTTTTTCTGGGTTTAATCCCCATTTTATTGTGGCAAACCCAGGCCTTCTCCCTGGTGTCGCCCGTGACCAATCTAATTGCTATCCCTTGGGTTACCTGTGTTGTAGTACCGCTGGCCTTGGTGTGGTTTGTGGCTTGGTGGATTCTAGGGTCTAGTGCAGACATTTTGCTGGAATTAGTACTGTACTCCATTCGTGGGCTCATTGGGTTTTTGGACTATTTTGGCCAGCTAAACTGGGCCAGCTGGTGGGGACGGGTTGATTCAGGCGTTGCTGTGTTGCTGGCCATGGTTGGAGCAATTTGGATGCTGACGCCGGGCTTGCCAAGCCGCTGGTTAGCCCCGGTGCTTTTTTTCCCGCTATTCATCATGCCTTCTTTTAATAATGGTGTTTATCTATGGGCGGAAAACACGTCGCCTTGGTTAATAGTGCATCAACCCAATAAAACAATTATTGTCGCCAAGTCTTACTGGCCAAAGATTATACCGCCATGGCAAGAACAGTTATTACGCTACTGGGGTATTGGCTTCAATGAACGACGCTTGCAATTGCAGAGTACTGGCGCGCTGTGGAGCGCGAAATCCTGGGTTATGGTGGAACTTGATCATGACATGGATCGTTTAAAGCAACGCCGGGTAACCAAAATTCAATTTACGGATTTATGTGATCCTGGTACACCCAATAAGCTAGTGGGGCCTGCGAGCTTGGCATTGAATATCTACCGTCATCCGACTTACAGCCGCCATTGCGCCGTCAAAGTGACTTATCAGCAACAATGCTGGATGCTTTGGCCTACCACCAGTATTCGCTCCCAGGCGTATCTCCTGAAGCGTCACAAGGCACAACTCTCCTGCGACCATTTGTTGCTGGTACCAGCTCGTAGCCAGGTTTTTGATACGGGTATTATCAACCAACAACTAACTGGCACCGAATTTATTACCGTAGGTGAACTAACGGTGCCGTTGCGAGAAGTGGTAGAGACCCAAGGTTTGCAGCTAACACTTATGGCGCGGGGGCAATATAGGTTTTACGGAGATGAACCACAGAGCCTAGAATAAAATCAAGCCGTGATGAGCGACTTGTCACTGCAGAACGTCCAATAATCAGTTAGAATTTCGCAGGATTCAAGTTTTGGGAGAATATACAGAGTGCGAGTACTTGATTTAATTTTGGCAGGGGGCTGGGTAATGGTCCCAATACTCCTGTGTTCAGTGGTTGCACTGGCTATTATTGCTGAGCGCTTGTGGGCCTTGAGAGTCAATAAAATATCGCCTAGAAATCTAATTCAGGACGTTTGGAGCCGGGTTAAGAATTCGCAAATGGATGGCCGTAAAGTTAAAGAATTAAGAGAGTCATCGCCCTTGGGTCGTATATTGGCCACTGGATTGATCAATGCCAAACATGGCCGTGAAATCATGAAAGAAGCCATTATTGATACGGCTACTCATGAAATTCATGAAATGAGTCGGTTTTTGAATTTACTGGGATCCGTTGCCGCCTTAGCACCTTTGCTCGGATTGTTGGGAACCGTGCTCGGTATGATTCGAGTATTTAATGCCATTGTGCTGGAGGGTTCCGGCAATGCCGCCATTCTGGCTGGTGGTATTTCAGAGGCGCTATATACTACAGCCGCTGGTTTAGTGGTGGCGATTCCGGCGTTATTTTTTCATCGTTTTTTTAGTCGTCGCATCGATGAAATTGCCGTGCTGATGGAACAGGATGCCGTCAAGCTTGTGGATAGCATTCATGGTGATAGAGAAGTGGAACCCAGCGAGGCAAGGCAGCGGTGAAATTTCAGCGGCAACCGGTGGAAGAGGTTAATGTTAACTTGACGCCGCTTATAGATGTGGTGTTTTTGTTGCTCATATTTTTCATGGTCTCCACCACCTTCAATAAAGAGCGTGAACTCGCACTGGAGCTGCCTCAAGCAACGGCACAACCAGCAGCCGAGGACAGTAAAGCCATTCAGATTGAAATCAATGCCGGTGGCGATTACGCCATTAATGGCAAAGTTCTGGTAAATCGGGATTCCGCTACACTTAAGCGCGCACTGGAGCAAGTGAGCGAAGGTGATACGGAATTACCGCTAATTATAACTGCAGATGCCAGCACTCCCCATCAGGCCGTGATAACCGTCATGGATATCTGTGGACAAATGGGCTTTGTCCGGTTACGTCTCACGACGCAACAGCTGACTCAGTAATAGAATAACGCTTAAGGTAACAAACGATTGAGAGAACAATAGGAGTTCGCTTTTGCTGCACCGATGGTTAACAAGATTATGGTATGGCGGCGGCTTATTGGCGTATTTGTTGTGGCCATTGTCACTGCTTTTTCAGGGGTTGGTAAGTTGGCGCAGACAACAATATTTGGCCCACCGCCGAACCGTTTATCAAGCTCCGGTTCCGGTTATTGTGGTAGGTAATATATCAGTGGGGGGCACTGGAAAATCGCCGTTGGTAATCTGGCTAGTAGAGCAATTGCTGGAGCATGGCTACAGTCCTGGTGTCGTTAGCCGCGGCTATGGTGGCAATGCACCAAGTTATCCCCATCGCATTAAAAATGAGGATGGCGCCCGAGAAGTGGGCGATGAGCCCTTAATGATTCATTTGCGCACCGGCGTGCCAGTGGTGGTGGATCCCAATAGATCGGCCGCGGTAAAATATCTACTTAAGCACACCAATGTGGATGTGGTGATTAGCGATGATGGCTTGCAACACTATGGCTTGGGGCGCACCCTTGAAATAGCTGTAATTGATGGCGTGCGGGGTCTAGGAAATGGGTTATTGTTGCCCGCTGGCCCCTTGCGTGAGCCGCAGAAACGGCTGCAGGAAGTGGATATAATTGTGACCCACGGTAAGTCTGATCTCTCGATTTCAGAGCAGGTGAAACGCTTTGTCATGAATGTGGAGGCGGGTGCGCCGCAGCCGCTGAACGCTGTATCGAGCGCGTTGATGAATGGGCGTGATCTTGGCGTCTGCTACGCTGTAACGGGCATCGGTAATCCGCAGCGGTTTTTCCAAACCTTATCCGGTTTCAGTTACGATTACAAACCGCATGTTTTCCCTGATCACCATCAATATACAGCGGCTGACCTTAAACCATTTATGGACGGATTTGTCCTGACCACTGAAAAAGATGCGGTTAAATTGCGCAGTTTTGAGGCGATTAAAGGGGCTTATATTCCTATATCAGCTAGGCTTCAGGATGGCTTAATCGATGTTATACTAAAGCGCTTGCAAGCCTTCAAAACTCAACCTCAATATCGATACTAAAGCAGGACACATGACGCCCTATCACATCATTATACCCGCGCGCTACGGTTCATCTCGATTGCCTGGAAAACCGCTACTGGATATTGCCGGTAAGCCGATGATTCAGCGGGTTTATGAACAGGCCTGCGGATCTGACGCTAAAAGCGTCACGATTGCCACTGATGATGAACGGATTGAAGCCGTCGCCACTGCATTTGGTGCCAAGGTAATCATGACCTCGCCAAGCCATGAATCCGGTACGGATCGGCTTCAAGAAGTGGTGTCGAAATTGGCGCTGAATAATCAAGAAATCGTGGTTAATGTGCAGGGCGATGAGCCATTGTTACCCTCAGAGTTAATTACTCAGGTCGCCACAAATCTGGCGTCTTCTGAGGCTGGCATTTCTACATTGTGCGAACCGATTCATGATATCACGACAGTGTTTGACCCTAATGCGGTGAAAGTCGTCATGGATAAAGTGGGTTATGCGCTTTATTTTAGTCGCGCCAGTATTCCCTTTAGTCGCGCCACTTATGGTAGTGACGGCGCTGAATTACCAGTATCAATGGCGGTCTACAGGCATGTTGGAATGTATGGCTATAGGGTGGGTTTGCTTCATGATTTTGTTCGCTGGGGTCCCTGTGAACTTGAGCGTACGGAGTCATTGGAGCAACTTCGCGCTATGTGGAACGGGGTCAAAATTCATGTGGCTGTGGCTGAAGTTTCGCCTCCAGCGGGTGTGGATACCGCTGCAGATTTGGAGCGAGTCCGGGAAATTTTCAACTCGTCTTTATGATGAAGGTGGAATAACGCTGTGCAAAAAATATTGTTTGTGTGTATGGGTAATATTTGTCGCTCTCCTACTGCGGAAGCCGTGTTTCGAAGCAAATTGAAAGCACAGGGATTGGACAAACGGGTGAGTCACGATTCTTGTGGCACCATTGGATATCACGCTGGCAGTAAACCTGATCAGAGAGCTATGGACACGGCACAACAACGTGGCTACGCTATGAAGGATTTGCGTGCCCGTCAATTGTGTCCTGAAGATTATGTCTCCTTTGATTTAATTCTGGCGATGGATAAATCCAATCTGAACCATATGTTGGAAGAAGCGCCACCACAATACCATTCTAAAATTCAGTTGTTTCTTGATTATGGTCAGCTGGGAGTGAAAGAAGTTCCTGATCCATACTATGGTGGTCCGAAAGGGTTCGAACGGGTTTTGGATTTAGTTGAAAATGCTTGCGATGGCTTAATTGATCGTCTAAAAAACGGATCAGTGTAAATTGGTGTCTGACCTTTTCTTAAAACAGGTATCATTACGTAATTATAATACGTTAGGTATTGATGCTCGGGCAGCCTATTTCCAGACTGTAACGTCCACTGAGCAGCTTAATTTACTGCTAATGCAGTTGCCAGTCAGCCGGCTAATAGTTTTGGGGGAGGGCAGTAACGTGGTTTTCCTGGAGGATTTTCCAGGAGTGGTATTGCTCAATCAAATACTGGGTATTGAGCTGGTGGAAGAAAATGCCACCACTGCGCGCGTCAAAGTCAGTGGGGGAGAGCGTTGGGATCAATGGGTTGCCTATAGCCTTGATCAAGGCTGGTTTGGGCTGGAAAATCTAAGTGGAATTCCTGGCACCGTAGGTGCTGCGCCCATACAAAATATCGGTGCTTACGGTGTCGAAGTAAAAGACACTGTTAGTCAGGTTGAAGCGATAAATTTAGCCAGCGGCGAAGCGGTTTGCTTTTCCAATAATGACTGCGAATTTAGTTACCGTGACAGTATTTTCAAGCGGGATCAGAAGAACCATTATTTTATTACTGCGGTTGAGTTTTTGTTGCAGAAAAAGCCTTCATTACATTTGGATTACGGCGGTATTCGTCAGCATATTGATGTGATGAAGTTTTCCTTAGATACCCTTACACCAGCACAATTACGGCAAGTGGTTATTGCGCTACGTCAGCAAAAATTACCGGACCCGAAGTTGCTGCCGAATGCCGGTAGTTTTTTTAAAAACCCCTTGGTTGATGCTTCACAATTAAAGTTACTCAAAGAGAAGTATCCTGATTTAATTTCTTTTCCGGCCGATAGCGGAAAGATCAAACTGGCTGCAGGTTGGATGATCGATTATTTAGGCTGGAAAGGTCGTTCCATCAAGGGCGCTCATGTCCATGAGCGGCAGGCGTTGGTGCTCATTAATGAAGCCGCAGAAAGCGACGGCTTGGTTAAGCTATATCAGGCGATACAGGCGGATGTTAAAAAACACTTTGATGTGTTGCTTGAAGTAGAACCGAATTTAATTGGAACTAATTAAGAACCCATGCAAGCGCCGAGGGCGCTTGCATGGGTTAAATGCCTTCAGGCCTCTTTTTGGGTGTTTTCCACAATAACAGGTGCTTGGGTTCCTGTCGCAGAATCTGCTTTCGCTTTAGCTTGCGCCTGCTGGCGTTTTCTCATCTCCCTTGGGTCATTGGCCGCTCTTTGCGGTTCCCCTGACTGATGATTCTCCGCAGGTTTCGGCTTTTCTTCGGTCTTAGGTTTTTCTTCGGCCTTAGGCGTTGCTGTGGCGGGCTTCTTATCCGCTACGGGCTGGTTGCCACTGTCCGCCGCTGGTTGCTGAGTTGGCTTTTTCTCCGCAGTGGCAGGGTTCGCCGCAGGTTCTGACCTCTTTTGCTGTGCTGGCGCCTGTGCTGACGTGGCCACCGGTGAATCTTTGGTTAGATTCTCAGCAGGCTTGCTTGCCGGTGCCACAACGGTGTTGTTGGCTATTGTCGGTGCTGGCGCCGATGGTTTTGGCGCTTCTTGAGCCGGTTGAGTGGTTGCAATTGCTGGCGCAGTCGAGGGCTTTGGCGTAGCCGCAGATCCAGCGTCATTAGGCATTGCGTTGGCAACAGGATTCGCAGGTGCAGACTGTTCGTTTGCCACGGGTCTACGCTCTTGCGTTGCTGGTTTCTGTTGATTCGCTTCCACCGACTTTGGCGCTTCTGGCGTCGATGACGTAGTACCCTGGCTATCGTCTACGCCAGTCTCTGGTGATTTTCTATCATTTTGTGCCTGGGCTTTGCTTTGTCTTCTTCGTCTGTTATCGCTTGGGCTACGGCGGCGACCGCGACGACTATTATTACGGGATTCTTGCGACTGATCATCAGATTCACCTTCAGCCGGAGTCCGGTTTTGGGTGTCTGTCTCTTTTGGTTTTGCGGTCTGTGGGCCTCTTTTTGGGCGAGCCTGCTTGCTGCGTTCGGGTTTGTTTTCCTTCCCATTACCTGGGCTTGCATTCCCGGTACCCGCATCTGCTTCGACTTGCGCTGGCTTTTTAATTTCTTTTTCGTTCCGGTCTTTGCGGTTTGCTTGACGATTGCCGCCGCGACTATCGTTGCGTGTGCCCCGATTGTCATTTCTGTTGCGACCGTTGTTGCGATTATTCCGCCCATTGCTGTTCTGGTTTCGGCGCGGCTGGGTTCGGTTGGTTGTTTCGGCAGGCTCAGCTTCTTCGTTTTTGCTAAAGAGTTGAATAAACCAGGCAAATAGACGGGCAAAAAAGCTAGGGTCTTTTTTGATAATAGGTGTTGGGGCCGGAGTACTTGGCTGAATCATATGCACCGCTGCTTCTTCCTGGCGCTTTATGGGGGATTCAGCGAAATTAGTAATAGAGGATTCATCAACCTCATCCAGGCTGTCCAGCAGTTCGTAACTGACGTTACCTTCGCCAGATGGAACTTGATCGGCACGAAAGCGTGACACTTCAAAATGAGGTGTTTCCAGGTTTTGGCTTGGAATGACAAGTACTCGAACTTTATTGCGGGCTTCAATATTGACGATAACGTCACGTTTTTCGTTAAGTAAATACGTGGCTAGATCAACGGGCACCTTGGCATGAATTTCTGAGCTGTTCTCTTTTAACGCTTCCTCTTCAATCAGTCGCATGATGCTCAAGGACAGTGAGTGTAGATCGCGAATGAAGCCAACACCATTACAGCGCGGACAAATATGGCCGCTGGTTTCGCCCAGAGACGGACGTAAGCGCTGACGGGAGAGCTCCATCAAGCCAAAGCGAGAAATGCGTCCAACTTGAATCCTGGCGCGATCCAGCTCTAATGCATCCCGCATACGGTTTTCTACTTCTCGCTGATTGCGATTGGCATTCATATCAATGAAATCGATGACGATCAGGCCACCGATATCACGTAAGCGCAATTGACGGGCGATTTCATCTGCCGCCTCAAGGTTCGTAGTTAGGGCGGTGTCTTCAATATCTGAGCCTTTGGTAGCTTTAGACGAGTTGATATCGATGGATACCAGTGCTTCCGTCGGGTCGATCACAATCGAGCCACCTGAGGGCAATTTAACTTCCCGTTCAAAGGCGGTTTCAATTTGAGATTCGATCTGATATCGATTGAATAAAGGAATATTGTCAGTATAAAGTTTGATCTTGCTCTCGTACTGCGGCATGACTTGCTGCACGAAGCTCAGCGCTTCCTTATACACTTGCTGGGTGTCGATGAGCACCTCGCCAATATCCTGGCGTAAGTAGTCCCGAATGGCTCGGATGATGACGTTGCTCTCCTGATAAATCAGGAAAGGTGCTGGTTTGGGCTCTGAGGCTTCTTTGATAGACGTCCACAAGGTCAGGAGGTAATCAAGATCCCATTGCAGTTCTTCGACACTGCGGCCGATACCTGCTGTGCGGATTATGACACCCATATCGGACGGTATACTCAAGGCACCCATCACGTCTTTTAATGCGGCCCTCTCTTCACCGTCAATGCGGCGAGAGATGCCTCCAGCGCGGGGATTGTTGGGCATTAAGACTAAATAGCGTCCAGCAAGGCTGATGAAAGTAGATAGCGCTGCACCTTTGTTGCCACGCTCTTCTTTGCCCACTTGCAGAATGATTTCCTGGCCTTCTTTGATGACATCTTTGATGGAGAAGCGGCCAGGGATATCTTTGGGGTTTTGGGTGAAGTATTCTCGCGAAATCTCTTTAAGCGGAAGGAAACCGTGGCGTTCTGAGCCAAAATCTACAAAAGCGGCTTCCAAGCTCGGTTCGATTCGAGTAATACGGCCTTTATAAATGTTAGCCTTTTTTTGTTCACGGGTTCGGTGTTCAATGTCAAGATCATATAACCGTTGACCATCCACCAGTGCGACGCGTAGTTCTTCTGAATGAGTCGCGTTAATTAACATTCTTTTCATGCAGGTCTATTTCCAGCAATCGGAGTGTTTAACGCGTCGAGTGGCGAGATTTAAATTGCATCAGCAACGGGGATGTTCGCCAAGGTATGCAAACACCGGGGCTGGACTACTGGTTTAAACGTCAGAGACGTTGCTCGGTTTCCACCTGGACAGACTGACACAGTGGTTTTGCGGCCCAGCGAACAGTTTTTAATGTGCTGAAGAGTGAAATTTCACTCTTATTAAACGGGTTATCGCGTTTTTGACCGCACTGTGTCGTTATTCCGTTGTGCGGTGGACATCAGCTGCATGCCCCGTTTAATAAATAATCTGTATCCTCGGACGTGTTAAACACTAATTTAACACTCATACTGCTCATCATTGAGCAGTATACCTAATAAAATTTTGTTGACTTTCTAACTACTTGCTCTGTTTTCTTGCCTTTCCAACGGGATGTAAGGGATAAGCTGTCAGCAATGTTCATCCTGCTGAACTTAGGCTTTAATCCTTTAGTCTTTTAACGGTATGTCATTAAGCATTAGTTATTTACCTGTATTCTGAGTAGAATAGCGGCCAATTGCAGCGCGATCAGTCGTTGGATCGGGTTCTCGGCAGTTGGCAGTGACTTTGGTAGTAACGTAGCTTGCTAGCATGCACTCACTTTATAAGACTTCTTGGAATATAGCAGCATTTGTTAACCTCATCAAACAACCAGTATTAAGCCCTTGATTTTCCATGACCACTAATGCTAAGCCCACAAAAGTCAGACTGATCGATATTGATGATGATAATCTCGACCAGAGGCTTGACAATTTTTTGATCGGTCGCTTAAAAGGTGTACCCAAGTCTGCTATTTACCGCATGATAAGGAAAGGCGAGGTGCGAGTAAACAAGGGGCGAGCGAAACCAGAATATAAATTGCGTATTGGCGACCAGGTGCGAATTCCACCCGCCAGAGTTGCCGCGAGTGATAACGCCAGCGGAGTCTTTGTGGGTGACACGCTCAAGAGTCAGTTGGAGCGAGCCATTCTTTTTGAAGACGATCGGCTAATTGTGATCAATAAACCCTCAGGTCTTGCGGTTCATGGTGGTAGCGGGGTGAGCCTCGGATTAGTGGAGGCGCTACGCCAAATAAGGCCTCAGCAAAAATTTCTTGAATTGGTACACCGCCTTGACCGTGATACTTCAGGGTGTTTGATGGTGGCCAAAAAACGCAGTGAGCTCAGGCGGCTTCACCTTGCGCTCAAGGAAGGCAGTATTCAGAAAACCTACCAGGCACTGGTGTGGGGGCGCTGGCGGGGGATTAGCCATCGAGTGGACGCGCCACTGGCGAAATTTCAGTTAGCTTCAGGTGAGCGTATTGTCCGGGTTTCGGCTGATGGCAAAGCGTCGTTGACATTAATTCGTCAAATTGCTTTGTATGAACAATCGACGCTCATAGAGGCTCAGCCTATTACCGGTCGAACTCATCAAATTCGAGTCCATTGTCAGCATTCTGGGCACTCGATTGGCGGTGACCAGAAATATATGGCCAGTGAGCAATTAGCGTATTTTTCAAGTCTGGGCTTGAATCGTTTGTTTCTTCATGCGGCACAATTGGCGATTCCCAGCGAGCAGGGTAAGACGCAACTGTTTAAAGCACCACTGCCAGCGGAGTTAACAGCTGTGCTGAGCCGATTGAGCGGTGAAGGCCTGGCATGAACATTAAGAAGCTAGTGGTGTTTGACTGGGATGGCACTTTAATGGATTCGTTAGCGAGGATTGTCGCTTGTATGCAGGCGGCTGCTAATGACTTGGCGATAACCCCTGCTTCTGAATCAGAGATTAGAAATATCGTGGGATTAGCGTTAGATCTGGCGATTCAGCGGCTACATCCAGCTCTGGACTTTGCTCAAGTTGAGTGTATGCGGCAGCGCTACTCCCATCACTATATTCAGGCAGAGGCAACGCCTTCCCCTTTTTTTGAGGGCGCCTTGGAAATGATTCATGAACTCACAGATCGTCAGTGTTGGCTCAGTGTTGCTACAGGGAAAAGCCGGCAAGGCCTGGCGCGGGTTTTTGCGGCTCATGACGTAGAGCATCTTTTCGTAAGTTCGCGTTGTGCCGATGAGTCTAAGTCAAAACCGGCACCGGATATGTTATTGGAATTAATAGCGCATCATGAGCTTTCACCAGAGCAGGTGGTAATGATTGGTGATACCTCTTTTGATTTGGAAATGGCGCAGCGAGCGGGGGTTGATTCTCTGGGGGTCACCTGGGGTGCTCATTCTATGGATGATTTGTTGCAATATAATCCTTTGCAATGTTTTGATACGGTCAATGCGTTGCGGAGCTGGTTGATTCAGAATACCTCTCTATAATGCTGAGTGCGCCCGGCATATACGGTTACCAGACCCTAAGATTTTGTATGTAAGGAACGTTTCATGACAGAAAACTCACCGGACAACCAATTTCAGCGCAGCGATCGCAATCGGTTCAACCGGCCAAGAACCAGCAAAGAATGGAAACTAATTGAGAAAATGGTGTTGTCTGCCCAGGATGAGCAGCGAAAAACCAGACGTTGGGGTCTGTTTTTTAAGTTCTCGATACTGGCTTATTTGCTGATCGTGTTGATGGTATTCAAGTTTAGTGCTGGTTGGGATTCGACGCCTAATGTTAGTGAGCCTCACGTAGCTTTGGTGGATGTGCAGGGTGTAATAATGGAAGATTCCCCCGCCAATGCTGATCGCCTAGTGGAAGGTTTACAAAAGGCATTTGAAGCAGAATACTCGAAAGGTGTGATTGTTCGCATTAATAGTCCTGGTGGTAGTCCTGTTCAATCAGGGCTTGTCTATCGGGAAATTCAACGTTTAAAACAAATATACAGCGACAAAAAAGTATATGCCGTTATTATGGATGTTGGTGCCTCAGGGGCCTACTACGTGGCGGCTGCGGCCGATGAAATCTACTCCGATCCTGCAAGTCTGGTGGGGTCTATTGGCGTGATTAGTCCGGGCTTTGGTTTCTTTGAGGCGATTAACAAGCTGGGAATCGAGCGACGAATTTACAGCTCTGGAACTAATAAAGCTTTTCTTGATCCTTTCTTGCCCCAGGATGAAGAGCAGGCCGCCTTCCTTTCCACGATTTTAACTGATGTGCATCAACAGTTTATTGATGCGGTTAAGCAGGGAAGAGGTGACCGACTACACAATGACGAAAAAGTTTTTTCCGGACTTTTTTGGTCGGGCCGGCAAGCTTTAAGTTTGGGGCTGGTCGATGGGCTGGCCAGTGCAGGTCAAGTGGCTCGGGAAATAGTTGGGGTGGAAAATATCGTCGATTACACGCCGGTAGTGAGTCCGCTGGATGCTTTTACTGGACGTTTAGGCGTTACTATGGCGGATCGAATTGCTTCGTTGTTAGGCATAACTGGTGGATTGCAGCTTAAGTAGGACTTTTTATCTAAAGTGTTGCTTTTAAAATTAGGCCCCTTGCTAGCAGGGGGCCTAATTATTGTTGTTAGATGTTTTTGATTAGACGAGCCACCAGTGTTTTAAGGTTGGCGCTTAAGCTGGCAAAATCTACAAACACTTTACCGTCCTCATTAGCTTGTGTGGGTAGCCAGCTCAAACTCATAAGAATATAGCCATGCACACTTGCGGAATAATCTTTGGCCCGAAAGTCGCTGGGCGCGGTTTGTATTTTTTCCAGCAGGCTTTGAATCCGTGAATGCAGTTCCTGAATCTCGTGGGGCAATGAGAAATTCTGGTTCACAGCGGCGCGGTGATTTAGTGGATCATAGCCGAGCGGCACCGAATAGTCCCGTAACATTAAGCGATAGTAGGCTGGATTTTCACCTAAAAAGGTGAGTATTTCCTGCGCGCTACGATGTAAAGTGTCAGCTGGCAGCTCTCCGGGTTTTATTAAATAAAACTGTGCCATGCCTTTATTAATACGTGCAGACATCGCTGCAAGTATATCTTCGCGACCGCTGAAGTGGGCGTAGACTGAGGGCAGTTTGATGCCAATTTTGTCTGCCACATCCTGTAGCTTTAAATGCTCAATACCGTGTAAGGTAGCGAGTACTTCCGCTTCATCAACGATTCGCTCTTTAGTGTTTCTACGTCTTGGTTTGTTAACCAGTTGTTCATCAGACATCAGTCTTTGCCTCGTATTTCAGCCAGCGTAAGACAAGTCCACCAGCTTTTGCACCTAACAATATAAGTGTAGACGGACAAAATAAATTGTTTAGAAATTAACAAAAAAAATTAAAGTATTTTTACGCTTCGCAGGCGTAGCATTTCAGCCAACTTAATTAGTGGTAACCCAATCAATGAGTTAGGATCGCTTCCTTCAAGGCTTCTGAAGAGAGCAATGCCTAGCCCCTCGGACTTAAAGCTACCGGCACAATTGAAAGGTTGCTCGCGTTCCACATAGTTTTGAATTTCAGACTCAGACAATTCTCGGAAATGGACGTGAAATATGTCTGTAGCGAGGTCAAATTCACGGGTTCTGGCATCATAAAGGCATAGGCTGGTGAGGAAGGTTACGGTTTGACCGCTGCTTTCTCTTAGCTGTTGGCAAGCTCCTTCAAAGCCGTCGGGTTTTCCGCGGATTTGATCCCCTAAAATGGATACCTGATCACTGCTCACAATTAGAGCGTCGGGAAATTGCTTGGCACAAGCCTTGGCTTTTTCCAAAGCTAAGCGCTTTATTAATGCATCCGGGGCTTCCCCGCTGAGTGGGCTTTCATCGATGTTCGGTGAAAAGGTCTCGAATTGACTCAGGATTTTCTTTAATAATGTTTTTCGGTAAGGCGAACTGGAACCTAATACAATTTGGCGCACAATTCTCTCCTGATATTGCTCTCTGGCGGCGATAATCGCATATCAAAGCTTTTCAATCCACATAACATCCCGTTAAAACACCGAAAAAGACTGTTAAAGCCTTTGACAGCGCAACCTCATGACCATAGAATTGCGCGCTTATGTTTGAGCACCCATTGCCCCAGTGTTTTAAGCCCGCCAAAAATGCCCGTCAAGAGGGCAGATTTGAGGGTTTTATGCCGCTAAAGGAATTACCGGCCTTGGCGCAGGATTGTGTTGATGATAACGGGCGAGTAACTGCAATGTTATCAATGCATATGAATGGGGTGGTTCCAACTATGCACGGTGAAATTCAGGCACAAGTTCGACTGATTTGTCAACGTTGTCTTGAGCCTGTTGTGGTTGAATTGGCCGCTAAAACTTCTCTGGGTTTTGTCCAAACAGAGGAGCAAGCCGCTTTATTACCGTCGGACCTGGAACCCTTTTTATACGAAGAGGAAGAAATTCCCCTGAGTTCGGTGCTTGAGCAAGAGTTATTACTGGCTTTGCCTATTGTGGCCTATCATGATCAGTGTTCGCATCAGTCATACGAACCGAATGAGCAGGAAGTCACCGCCGCAGAGCCCAAGCAAAACCCATTTGCCGTGTTGGAACAACTCAAAGGCAAGGGTCAAAAATCTGATACCTAAAATAGTATTGGTCAGGAGAGAAAAATGGCAGTTCAACAGAATCGTAAAACCCGTTCCAAGCGTGGTATGCGACGTTCTCACGATAGTTTGTCAGCATCAACTCTGTCGGAAGACGTGACAACCGGTGAAGTTCATCGCCGTCACCACGTAACCCCGGATGGGTTTTATCGTGGTCGTCAGGTTATCGCCAGCAAAGACGACGAATAAACCGAATTCCCGATGGCAACCCTTGCGGTAGACGCAATGGGTGGGGATTTTGGTCCCCAGGTCACAGTACCCGCAACTCTCCAAGCTGTAGAAGCTTGTAAGGGATTGCGGGTTTTGTTGTTTGGTCAAAAAAAACTAATCGAATCCTACTTGCCGAAAGGGTTGCCAGCGGAGTTGGGCGATCGTATTACTATTTTGCACTGCGAAACCATGGTGGCCAACGATGAGTCTCCAGCCAAGGCCGTACGATACAAGAAGCAATCCTCAATGGCTAAGATGCTTGAGGCGGTAAAAACGGGGGCTGCTGAGGGTTGTGTTAGTGCCGGTAATACGGGAGCATTAATGGCGTTGGGCAAGCATACCTTGGGTATGTCAGACTCAATGGAGCGGCCGGCGATTATATCCTCATTGCCGCGAGCCGATGGTGGGCGAACCTTAATGTTGGATTTAGGGGCGAACATTGGTTGTGACTCCGAGCTTCTATATCAGTTTGCGCTTATGGGGTGTGCCGTGGCTCGTTGCCTGGATGAGTCTGGTGCCCGTCCACGTGTGGCGTTACTGAACGTTGGTTCTGAAGCCAGCAAAGGCAATGATCAGGTGAAAGCCGCCAACGAGCTTTTATTGGCGGATCCAGAGATTGAATATGTAGGATACATTGAAGGATCTGACTTATTCAGCGGAGCGGCTGAAGTGGTGGTTTGTGACGGTTTTGTGGGTAATGTAGCCCTAAAAACCATGGAAGGACTAGCACGTTATATCATCGCTCAGGTTGGGCAGCAATTTGTTCACACCTGGTGGCAGCGATTGGCTAAGTGGCTCTTGTGGTTGTTTTGGCAGCCGATAGAGCGAACCATTAATCCTGCAGCATATAGTGGTGCTGTTCTTGTGGGTCTACAAGGTTTAACCGTTAAGACTCATGGTGGTTCCAGTATTGAAGAGTTCGCCAGAGCCCTGGTGTTAGCCGTTGAATATGTGGACAAAAACTTTGTCGCTCGAGTAGAAAGTGAGTTGCAAGGACATTAGGGCTCAAGTTTTGTTACTTTTAAGATTTACTGGTGTTCACTGTTTTTATGAGGTGGGTGGTATAGTATACCCCCTTACAGATTGCTGCTTAGTTTGCAGTAAAAGCTTAGAAACGAGTTAGGATAGTATGGAACAATGTGTCGCATTCGTTTATCCAGGGCAGGGTTCGCAAACAGTGGGTATGCTGGCTGAATTAAATCAGCGGTTTGCGTTGGTCAAGGAAACCTTTGATGAAGCGTCAGAGGTTTTTGGTCGAGACTTGTGGAGTTTGGTGCAAACCGGCACAAAAGCCGAATTAGCTCAGACTGAAATTACCCAACCTATCATGTTTGTCGCTGGGGTCGCTGTGTGGCGTGCCTGGCAGTCTGTGTCCAATTTACAGCCTCGTTTAATGGCGGGTCACAGCTTGGGTGAATTCACCGCCTATACCTGTGCGGGATCGATTTCTTTAGCACAGGGTGTCACTTTAGTGAAGCGCAGAAGTGAACTAATGCGCGATGCGTGCCCTAGTGGGCATGGAAAAATGGCAGCAATACTGGGGCTTTGCGATGAAAAAGTTTTAGAAATTTGTCAGCAAGCACAGCAGGATCAAGTGGTTCAGGCCGTTAACTTTAATGCCCCAGGTCAAGTGGTCATAGCCGGTCACAGTGAAGCGGTAGATAAGGCGTGTACCTTTGCCAAACAGGAGCGAGGCAAAGCTATGATTCTACCGGTAAGCGTTCCCTGTCATTCTGATTTGATGAGACCTGCCAGTGATCAGTTAGCTGAGCAAGTATTTAATACTTTAGTTAAGCCTCCGTGCATTCCAGTAATTAATAATTTAGACGCAAATTCAGAGTCAGAGCCTGTGGTCATTCGAGAAAAATTAATTCATCAGCTCTATAGTCCTGTGCAGTGGGTGGCAACCATAAAGACCATGATGGCCCAGGACATCAATCTTATTTTAGAATGTGGGCCTGGCAAGGTTCTAAGTGGGATGATTAAGAGGATTAATCCAAATTTACCCACGATTTCACTGCAAGATTCCGCAGGCCTGGATCAGGCTTTAGAGCTGCTATCAAAATAATAAGAAGTAATAGCATTTAGGGAGAATACTATGTCTACAACCGATAGGGTGGCACTGATTACTGGTGCAAGTCGGGGTATTGGTAAAGCGATTGCCATGACGCTTGCACAGCAAGGTTACGTCACCATAGGCACTGCCACTAGTGAGGCTGGAGCCTCAGCAATCTCAGATTATTTGGCAAGCGTTGGTAATAAAGGTCGCGGCTTCTGTTTGGATGTTGCCGATGCGGACAATGTTCAGAATGTATTAGGCCAGATAAAAGAAACATTTGGTGCTCCGTTAATATTGGTTAATAATGCCGGGATTACCCGCGATAATTTAATGTTGCGAATGAAGGAGGATGAGTGGGACCAGGTTATTGATACTAATCTCTCCTCAATTTTCCGTCTGACGAAGCAATGTTTACGTGATATGACCAAAAATCGCTGGGGTCGAATAATCAATATTTCATCGGTAGTTGGAACCTCAGGGAATGCTGGGCAGGTGAATTACAGTGCGGCGAAAGCAGGGCTGGAAGGTTTTTCTCGTTCCCTAGCCAAAGAAGTGGGTTCGCGGGGCATTACGGTCAATGCCGTAGCACCGGGATTCATCGATACTGACATGACTAAGGATTTGCCCGAAGCCCACAAAGAGGCGATGTTGTCTCAAATTCCAGCAGGGCGTTTAGGGCAGCCAGAAGAAGTGGCTTCTGTGGTGGCGTTTTTGGCCTCAGACAGTGCAGCCTATGTGACAGGAGCGACAATTCCTGTTAATGGTGGAATGTATATGTGATATAGTTATCACACTCTTTTTAGTGGCATCTGGAATGGATAACGGAGCGTAGCAAGTCTGGGAAGGCTAGTAAAACTTGTTCAGATGTCATGAACCTCATAAACTAAAAAGCCCCAAACAATCCTCTGGGGGGGCATACACAGGAGAAGATAGTCAGATGAGTAGCAATATAGAAGAGCGAGTCAAGAAAATTGTTGCTGAACAACTTGGCGTAAAATTAGAAGAAGTCACCAATGATGCTTCATTTGTCGAGGATTTAGGGGCCGACTCACTGGATACCGTGGAGTTGGTGATGGCTTTAGAAGAAGAATTTGAGACAGAAATTCCAGATGAAGAAGCTGAGAAGATTACTAAAGTTCAAGAGGCAATCGATTACGTTCAAGCTCATCTGTAATTAATGTTTCAGAATAAAAAAAACCGCTGGTTGCTCAGCGGTTTTTTTTTATTTAACTTTCGTTATATCAACAAGTTAATGCGCTCAAATATAGGCTAAAATAAAACTTTCTGGCGCCTGATTCCGCGCCACAGACTATTTGGGTGCATGGGAGGTTAGATAGTGGGTCGTCGAGTTGTGGTAACCGGGCTAGGCGCGGTTACTCCATTAGGGAGCAATGTCAGGGAATCTTGGGACGGTATTTTAGCCGGAAAAAGCGGTATAACTCCCATAGAAAGCTATGACGTTACCAAGTATGCCACCCGTTTTGCTGGGCAGATTAAGGGCTTTGACGTCAGTCAATATATGGCGCCCAAAGAAGCCCGCAAAGTGGATCTTTTTATTCAATATGGTGTGGTAGCTGGAGGGCAAGCTATTGCCGATAGCGGCATAGAGATATCCGATTCAAATAGAAAGCGCATCGGAGTTGCTGTTGGTTCTGGAATTGGTGGTATTGGCACTATAGAGCGGAACAAGGAAATTCTTCTTCAGGGTGGACCGCGTAAAGTCAGCCCCTTTCTGGTGCCAGGTTCAATTATCAATATGATTTCGGGCAATTTATCCATTAAGTATGGTTTGCAGGGGCCGAATTGGGCCATCACAACAGCCTGTACCACGTCTACCCATTGCATTGGCTATGCAGCCCGAATGATAAAATACGGTGATGTCGACGTGATGGTGGCTGGCGGCGCTGAGTGTGGTTCTTCTCCGCTCGGTTTAGCTGGATTTGTCGCGTCCAGAGCACTCTCTACCCGTAACGATGAACCTGAGAGAGCCAGTCGTCCCTGGGATAAAGATCGGGATGGTTTTGTTCTGGCCGACGGTGCGGGCGTTTTGATACTGGAAGAATTTGAACATGCGAAGCAGCGAGGGGCCAAGATCTACGGCGAGCTGATAGGATTTGGTGCCAGTAGCGATGCCTATCATATTACGGCGCCACCAGAGAGCGGTGAAGGTGCAGCAGACGCCATGCGAAACGCTCTTGAGGATAGTCAAATAGATGCCAGCCGGGTGGACTATATTAATGCCCATGGAACCTCGACTTTGGCGGGTGATCTGGCCGAAGTTAATGCGATTAAAACAGTGTTTGGCCAGCATGCCACTGAACTATCTGTTAGTTCTACCAAATCAATGGTGGGACACTTACTGGGTGCTGCTGGTGGCGTTGAAGCCGTTTTTACCTTGCTGGCAATGCGTGACCAAGTGGCTCCGCCCACCATCAATCTCGATAATCCTGCTCCTGGCTGTGATCTGGATTTTGTCCCGCATACTGCTAAATCCAAGTTGATTGACATTGCTGTTTCCAACTCTTTTGGTTTCGGAGGAACAAACGGCACTTTGGTTTTCAAGCGTGTCTAATACGCCGTCAACCACTTTTGCGCCGTGGATAAATGGCGATGCTGATGTCTCTTTGAGTCCGCGCGATCGGGGGCTGGCATTTGGTGATGGCGTTTTTGAAACTGTGCGCGTAACGGAAGCCGGGCCGGTTCTGTTCGACTACCATTGGCAGCGAATAATGCATGGGCTTGAACGGTTGGGGATCGTCCTGAACGCTGGGTTACTACGCCATGAATTAACGACCTATCCGGGCTTTACCCATCCGGGTGTTATTAAAATTATTGTGACTCGCGGTGAGGGAGTGGGTGGTTATCAGGTTCCCAAAGACTCAGAACCCACTCGTATTATCAGTCATTCACCAGCGCCGGAATATCCAGTGCAATTCTCCCATGAAGGCGTGGCAGTTTACCCCTGCAAAACTCAACTTGGTATTAATGCTCATCTTGCGGGTATCAAACACCTCAATAGGCTAGAGCAGGTACTGGCCCGTAACGAATGGAAAGAAACTCAATACCAGGAAGGTTTGTTGTGTGATCAATTGGGTAACCCGGTGGAAGCAACGGCCCGCAACATTTTTATCATAAAAGATAAAAAAGTACTTACGCCACAACTGGATCACTGTGGCGTTAAGGGTTGTATGCGGCGCTGGTTATTGGAAACGTTTTGTGAGCAGGGTTTTGATGCATTGGAAACCAGTTTTACCATGGCTCAGTTAATACAATGTGATGAGTGGTTTCTCTGTAATAGTGTGGCGGGCATCTGGCCGGTACGTCAGTTTCAAGAACATAGCTGGACTGTCGGTGAAGTGACGCACTGGGCTTTGAGTCAGGTTCGAGAACATTGGTTACTATGAAAAAGTTCATGGTTGGTTGTCTTGTTATTTTTTTATTGGCTATCGGTGGGTTGATAGGAGCCAGCTACAGCCTGCAACAATGGGCCCAAATCCCCATGCAATTAAACGTGGAAACTCGTTTCGATATTTCCCGTGGAACCACGCTCTATAGCTTGGCCAAAGACCTCGAATCCAAGGGTTGGATAGCGGATGCCCGTTGGTTGCGCTGGTATGCGCGGATTAGCGATCAAGGTCACTTGATACAGGCGGGGGAATACCTGCTCATGCCCGGTTTAAGTCCGCAAGGATTGATCGAGAAGATTCAAACAGGTGATGTTTTGCAGCATACGGTAACTTTGGTCAATGGCCATACTTTCGAACAGTTCAAGCAAGTGTTGTATGCTAACCTTGAGCTTAAAAAAATTACCGAGCAATGGAGTGACGAAGAATTGTTGTCGCGACTGGGTGCACCTTACTCCCATCCCGAGGGTCTGTTTTATCCTGATACCTATCAATTCAAGAAAGGAGATTCGGATTTTGATATTTTACAAAGAGCCTATAACCGAATGACTGAACTATTGGCTCTGGCGTGGCAACAAAAGGCTCCGGACTTGCCTTATAAAAACGCCTATGAAGCCTTGATTATGGCCTCGATTGTGGAGAAAGAAACCGCTGTTCCCAGTGAGCGCACAGAAATCGCCGGTGTGTTCGTTAATCGATTAAACAGGAAGATGCGTTTGCAAACAGACCCCACGGTTATTTATGGTATCGGCCAAGCTTATCAGGGCAATATCACTCGCAAGCATTTAAAAGAAATGACGCCCTACAATACCTATCGCATTAGCGGATTGCCACCCACACCAATAGCGAATCCTGCGTTGCCGGCCATCGAAGCTGCGCTTCACCCTGCTCAAACTGAGGCGTTATATTTTGTCGCCAAAGGAGATGGCAGCCATTATTTTTCCACCACTCTAAAGCAGCACACAGAAGCGGTAAAACGCTATCAGTGGCAGCGCCGTAAAGACTACCGGTCAACCCCTGCTCAGGCAATCCCGTCAGCCTCTGATCCAAAAATCAATGCAACCGGAGAATCACCATGACCGGCCAGTTTATAACCCTCGAAGGCAGTGAAGGCGCGGGTAAGACCACGAACCTTGAGGTGATTAAGGCGTGGTTGAGCCGTCACCAAATAAATCATATTGTGACACGGGAGCCAGGGGGTACAGAGCTAGGCGAACAGTTACGAGAGTTACTGTTACAACCCCGCGATCACAAAATGGATGAAATGGCAGAATTACTCATGGTATTTGCTGCCCGAGCACAACATTTGCGCCAATGTATTGAGCCTGCGTTAGCGGCCGGCCAATGGGTGTTGTGTGATCGTTTTACTGACGCTACCTATGCCTATCAAGGCGGAGGTCGGCAAATGGATTGGCAGTTGATTTCCGTGTTGGAAAACCTGGTACAAAAAGGCCTCCGCCCTGATGCGGTGTTGTTGCTGGATCTACCAGTGGAGCAGGGTTTGAGGAGAGCCTCAAAGCGAGGTGAACTCGATCGTTTTGAGCAGGAAGACTTGGCATTTTTCAACCGGGTGCGGCAAGCTTATTTGCGCCGTGCGGCAGACCAGGCAAATTACTACGTGATAAATGCAGGCCTGGAGCAACTGGCGGTAAAACAACAGGTGGAAGATGTCTTGAATAGTCTATTGCCTGAGCACGCAAAGTCATGAGCGACTTGGAGTTTGGTGCCACAATGGTACCCTTGCCCTGGCAACAGCCACAGTGGCAGGCGTTAACCGAAAGATTGCAAAAAGATCAGTTGGCCCACGCCATTTTGTTGCATGGCGAACCGGGTAATGGCAAGGAACAGTTTGCGCTGGCTTTTGCCCACCGCCTGTTGTGCAGCAACCCCATGGCAGACTTGGCCTGTGGCCAATGCAAAGGCTGCCAGTTGAACAAAGCAGGCACTCACCCTGATTTGCAGCTGGTCCAGAATGACGGCCCGAATAAACTGATTAAAGTGGATCAGATACGGGAAGTGGTGAATTTCGTCGCCAAGAAATCGCAGTTGAATGGCTACAAAGTGGTGATCGTATCGCCGGCTGATATGATGAATGTTAATGCCAGTAATGCCTTGCTGAAGTCGTTAGAGGAACCGGGAGCGCGTACCCTGATATTTTTGGTTTGTCACCAAGTGAGTCGAATGTTGGCGACCATTCGGAGTCGCTGTCAGTTGATGGAGTTTTTGGCACCAGAGCGTGAAATGGCGCAAGACTGGCTCGCCAAATTGCTGGGTAACGGTGATAAGGTTCGCCAGCTATTAGATATCAGTGGCGGCGCGCCTTTAAAAGCGGCCCAGTTAGCGGAATCTGAGTGGTTGCAGGATAGAGCGGCCATTGCGCAGCAATGGTTAGCGGTAGCCTCAGGGAGAGCAGATCCCATTAAAACAGCCAGCGATTGGGTTAAGTACCCGTTACCGGATTTGTTGTCCTGGTTGATGGCCTGGCAAATAGATTTGGTGAAAATATTGGCCAATAGCGAAGCGGCTGTGGTTAATCAGGATTTACGTCCCGCCTTCAACTCCGCCCGTCCATTTCTTGAGTTGAACAAGTTGTTCCAGTGCTATGATCATTTGCTCTGGTTGTATCAAGTGGCTCAGTCTAGCGCAAACCCGAATCCCCAACTTTTGTTGGAGGAAATGTTGCTAAAATGGTCCCAAGTCTCTGGTAATAAATGACTTTTGAGGCAAAAAATCCGTTTGTGAAATGAAAAATGCTGCTGGCGAAGCATGACTTAAATGCTAGACTTTAAATGTAACCAAGAAATATTTTACACAACTCTCACTTTAAACTTCTTGTGGATTGGCTATGGCAATTGGCGGCTCGCGCAGCGGTATACTTTCTCTTACTATCAAAGATAAAGCAGTTTTATACGCGGCCTACATGCCTTTTATTAAGAATGGCGGTTTATTCATTCCCACCAATAAGCAATACAAGCTCGGCGAAGAAGTCTTCTTGTTGCTGAATTTAATGGAAGAAAGCGAGAAAATTCCGGTTGCAGGCAAAATCGTCTGGGTGACGCCCAAGGGTGCGCAAGGCAATCGAGCTGCGGGCATTGGGGTACAGTTCAACGAACAGGATGAAACCGCTCGCTCGAAAATTGAAACCTATCTGGCAGGCTCTCTGGACTCTGATCGACCTACCCACACCATGTAACTCGAAACCTCATTGAGATCAAGGTACACTGCGCCCATTATCAATTGTTAGGGTGCTATTATGCTTGTGGATTCCCACTGCCATCTCGATAAACTGGATTTGACCCCTTACGGCGGCCAAATTGAACCAGTATTGGCTCAGGCCAGCAAACGGGGTATTGACCATGTGCTCTGTATTGGTATCGATTTGGAAGGAGCCGAGAATATTGTTGCTTTGGCAGATCAGCATCCTAACGTCTATGCCACTGTGGGGGTGCATCCCCTTTATCGGGAGCGGGCGGAGCCCACTGTGGATGCTCTGTTGAGTTGGGCTCGGCATAGCCAAGTAGTAGGTATTGGGGAAACCGGTCTTGATTACTTTTATGGTGAGGGCGATCTAACCTGGCAGCGGGATCGTTTTGCCATTCATATTGAAGCGGCCTCCCGTACTGGTCTGCCCTTGGTTATCCATACCCGAGGTGCGAAAGAGGATACTCTGGCCTATATTAAGCCCTACGCCGAACAGGGCGGACGAGGAGTATTACACTGTTTTACCGAAGATCTGGATATGGCCAAAAAAGCCGTTGAGCTAGGGTTTATGATTTCCATCTCCGGTATTGTTACTTTTCGCAATGCCGCTGATCTCAGAGATGTGGTTGCCGCTCTGCCACTGGAAAGCCTATTGGTGGAAACCGATGCTCCCTGGTTAGCTCCAGTGCCCTATCGTGGTAAAAAGAATGAACCCCAGTATGTGTTGGAAGTGGCCGAAAAAATTGCTGAAATCAAAGGCGTCTCACTTGAGAGAGTGGCTGAAGTGACGACTCATAACTTTTTTACTTTGTTTAATAAGGCCAGCATCTAATCATGATTGATACCGTTCAACTGTGGTTTTTGTTGGGAGGCTTGGCGGCTGGTGCTTTGCTGGGTTGGTTGTTGAATCAATTACGCCTGAGCGCTCGGTTGCAGACTGAAACGGCTGCTCAGCAACAGGAATTGAGTAGAGTGCAAAATCAGCTTGAGCAAGCCTCCATAAGACTCAAGGAAGCCAATGAACAGGTTGTACGCCAAGAGCAAAAAATTATTGAACTCACGCAACGCTGCAACAAGAGCGAATTGGAGTTAGCGACGGCTGCTGAGCAGATAGAGCAGAAAAAGCAGCTGCAAACACGGATTGAGCAGCAAGAGCAGCGCTTACTGGAACTCCAAGATAATCTGCGTCATGAACATGCCATTGCCGCTGACTTAAAGGCCAGGCTCGAAGCTTCGCAACAGGAGACTACCGAAAAGGTGGCCTTGTTACGGGAAGCCAAAGAGCAAATGAAACTGGAGTTCCAGTCTATTGCCCAACAATTATTGGAAGAAAAAAGCGCTAAGTTTACGCTGCAAAATAAAACCCATCTTGGTGAGCTGCTAACACCATTGCGGGAACAACTGGGCGATTTCAAAAAGAAAGTGGAAGATGTCTACGACAAAGAGAGTCGCGATCGCGTTAGCTTGCTGCAAGAAATCCTCTCCCTGAAAGAACTGAATACCAAGATGAGTGCAGATGCCATCAATCTAACCCGAGCCTTAAAAGGCGATGCCAAGGCCCAAGGTAACTGGGGCGAAATGGTGCTGGAGCGAGTGCTGGAAGCCTCAGGCTTGCAGCGTGGCAGAGAATATGAAACCCAGGGTAGTTTTATTAACGAAGCTGGGCAACATTTAAGGCCTGATGTTGTTGTGCGTTTGCCCGAAGACAAGCAAATCATTATCGATTCCAAGGTGTCCTTAACCGCGTGGGAGCGTTATTGTTCCTCTGACGAGGATATCGCCCCGGATATTCACCTCAAAGCCCACATCGAATCGCTGAAAACCCATATCAAACAATTGAGCGGAAAAAACTATCCCGATCTATACGGAATTAATACCCCGGACTTTGTGTTGATGTTTATTCCCGTTGAACCCGCCTTTCTGAAAGCGCTGGAAGTGGACTCGGATTTATTCAGTCATGCTTTCGACAGAAACATTATGCTGGTGTGTCCATCCACTCTCTTAGTGACGCTAAAAACCATTCACAGCATCTGGCGCTTTGAATACCAAAATCGAAATGCGTTGGAGATCGCTACGCAAGCAGGTTTGATGCACGATCAGTTTGTGCTGTTTCTGGAATCTCTTGACGACGTGGGTGATAAGCTGGGTAAAGCGCAAATCGCTTTTGATACTGCCAAGAAAAGGCTATCCACAGGGCGTGGCAATATTATTCGACGCGTCCATCAGTTGGAAGTGTTGGGCGCCAAAGCGAAAAAGAAAATGGGTGAGCCATTGTTAGAAGAGGCCTTGGGGGCAGAAGATGAAAACGAACACTAGTTATTATTAGAAAACAGGAATCCACATGTATCAAAAAAAAACCCGATCCCTGGGGGGGGAATCGGGTTAAGACCAATAGGAGTTAAAATACGGTACACGATCCACGGTACCTGGATCACCAAAAGGTAACCCAACCAATGCGTACTCTCACGTTTGGGGGGAAGTGAGTAACATCAGTAATGATAAGTATTGCTTAACTTCCGAAAACATCCAGCAAACAATTAAATCAATTGGTGATTAAAAGCGTTTATTCATTGAGTATTTTGCATAAGCTCAAATCATCTATTGGTTAGTCGTTGAATTATTAGTCATTTTTCGGGAACACCGATACGTTATTTTCTTTCCCTTGGGGGGAATAACCCAGCGCAGGGTCCTGATCCACCCCTGAATACACACCGCTGCCTTTCCACGGAATGAGTTGTTCGTTGGCGTATAGCTTGAAATCAATGAACGGATATTTGATGATTTCAAAATTCGGCGACATATCAATATCACAAGGCAGACATAAGCGAGGAGGGCGGCGGTACAATCTGACGCCTTGATCATCGTTGGTTCGTACTAAGGGAAATATGGGGAACTGGATAAAGCCAAAACATTCAGCAATAAAATCAGCGGAGCTATTGACGGTATGGCGGCCTGCCCATTTTCGAAAAGCAGAGCGACGCCAGCTTGCCGGTAGTAAGCTCCACGGGAAAATGAATCGCATCAAGTCAAAAAAGTGGCCTGTGCCGCTGTGAGTTCCCAGGCGGTTAATGGCGAAGCGAATCACCTGTTCAGCATCTTTATCCCGTAAACTCTTGGGTCGGCAAAGTCGTGTATGCTCATGTTCGTAATCGCTGAGTGGTCGCAGTGTGATACCTTTTCCCAGGCAGGATTCCACCACTAAGGGTGTAGTGGAGCTGCCAGCATGGAAGTGTTCGATAATCGTTTTAAGGTCGGGGTCCTGAATATCCACTAAACGACCGATATAGAGACTGCTATGGCTCCAGACGGATTGGCTTACAGCTTGGATTTTGCGATCAGCCAGGCTGCGTCCTTGGATTAATAGCACATCGCAGGGCTTTAGCTCCGCACGAATTTTATCGAAATCACTCAGGCCGTGATCTCTTTGCTCTCGTACTTTACTGAGCCAAAAAATTAAGTACTGTGTCAGATTACGTAAAAGCTGCATAATGCGCCGCCTGTTATTTAGGTATTAAGTCTACAGCCAGTTCTAGTTGATGGTCCGCTGTATAAAAATGCGGTGAGAACCGAATGCCACCTCCTCGAGACGCGCACACCACCTGATATTGCTTGAGGCGGTCGAATAGTATCTCAGTCGCCAGCGACTTGTGTTTAAACGTTAGTATACCCGAGCGTCGAGCACGAGTGGTATCGGTGACGATTTCCAGCTGAGGATGCTGATTTAAAGCTGCTTCCATATGCTGAATTTTGGCGAGCAGCTTTTTATAGACTGTGTCTATCCCAATCTCAAGCAATAACCCAAGGCTGGCGTTGAGTGCGAACACACCCATCATATTGGGGCTGCCACATTCATAGCGGGTAGCATCTTTGGCAGGAGACCATTCCTTGAGGTCATAATTACCCCTGTGTTGAACCATATGCCAGCCGAATTGATGCAGTTCTAGTTGATCCAGCACCCGATCGCTTAAATAAAGCAAGGCGGTGCCTTCGGGACCTAACATCCACTTATGGCCATCGGCCACCACAAAATCTGCCTGATTGCGGCCTACATCGAAAGGTATGGCTCCCAGGCTTTGAATGGCATCGATACAGAACAGGCAGCCTTGCGAGCGGCAGGCCTCACCCAGCCGCTCCAGGTCCAGGGTGAGGCCGGTTCCATATTGAACAGAGCTAACGGCTAACAGGCGCACATCATCCGTAAGTTGATCGATGATGGATTGCTCGGGGTGATCATTATTAACGTCAGCTTCTATAACCTGCACGCCAAACTTCGCTAAGGACTCCCATACAATTCGATTGCTGGGGAATTCCTGATTGCTGATAACGATCTTATCCCCCTTTTGCCAGCGGATACCATAGGCAATGGTTGATAATCCCTCTGAGGTGCTTTTTTGTAGGGCAATATTGCGAGTGGAGTCTGCGCCGATTAATTGGGCAAGCCGTTGTCTTAGCTGAGATTCTATGGTTAACCATTTCGGGTAATTAGCTGCGCCTTGGCGAGTATTTTCCTGGGCAAATTGGCTAACGGCAAGCCGGGTTGGCTCGGGCCAAGGGGCCACAGCGGCATGATTTAGGTAGATTATGTTTGGGTCTAGTGGAAATGACGCGTTAATATCCATGGCTAACAACAACCTTTTACTGGGTTCTGTAGTTTTTGACGCAAAGGCTACGGTTCGCTAGAGTGCATGTCCTTCGGCCAGTCCTGATGATGGAGTAGATTACCATTTAAATGGGGACGTTTTCTAAGGGGAGTTCAATGAGCGATACGAATAAAGTTAGCCAAAAAGCACAAGAGTTCCGTAATCGCGAAGACTTGATCCTCCAGCAGGCATTACAGTTGTTTTTGGCTCATGGCGAAGAAAAGGTTACCGTCGAGATGATCGCCGACGCTGTTAATATCGGCAAAGGGACAATATACAAGCATTTTGAAACCAAAGATGAGATCTACCTGCGTCTGATGATTACCTACGAAGAAGAATTGGCCGAGGTATTTCAGCGGCTTGATGAAAGCGATTCCAAAGATCGGGCAAGATTGGCCAAGGAATATTTCTCTTTTCGCATGCGGGACCCTGAAAAATATGCCTTATTTGACCGCTTAGAACATCTTTTGACGCAAAAACCCTCCTGTAAAGGCATGGTGGAAAAGCTGTACCAGATTCGATCGGCGAACCTAGACAAGCTGGCCGCGTCCGTGCAAGGCAAGATTGATGATGGCACACTGGAACCTGTACCCCCGCAATATCATATTTTAGCGGCCTGGGCACTGGTTCATGGTGCTGTGGCATTGAACGATTCAAAGTTTTATCAAAGTCTCATTAGCGACAAAGACGACTTTTTTAGCTTTCTTGGAGATATCGGTATTCGCATGGGCAATAAGCGTGAGGGTAACAAGCAAAAATAACGTTCACCTGCTTTTACATTCACAGGGCATTTACAAAGAGGTCAGTTATGACAGAGCTGCGCTTAGAAGACATTGCGAAACAAATATCAGAATCTGAACAAAAACTACCGCCAGTAGACCAGTGGTCGCCACCCTTTAGGGGAGACCTGGATATGCGGATTGATCGTGAAGGTCGTTGGTTTTATCTAGGGTCAGAAATTAAGCGCAAGCCCCTCGTCAAATTATTCTCTTCTATCTTGCTCAAGGAAAATGGTGACTATTTTTTAGTGACGCCGGTGGAGAAATTCCGCATTCGAGTGGATGTTGCTCCCTTGGTGGTTGTGTCTTTGGAAACCTTAGAGCCAGCGGATCAGCCTGTACTTGTAATGACTACTCAGGTGGGTGATCGAGTGGTAATTGATAAGCATCACCCGTTATGGGTCGAAGAGGATGACGCTACAGCTGAACCACGGCCCTTCGTTTTGGTACGGCGTAATTTGGCCGCATTGGTTCATCGTAATGTGTTTTATGAGTTAGTTAACCTTGCCCGACCTTGCGCTGAAGATCCAAATACCCTTTGTGTCTATAGTAGTGGCCAATGTTTTACTTTGGGTCAACTAAAAGCCTGAGCCCGCCGCGTTGTGAATTCCGTCCGAGATAGAAGTGCGGCATATTAGTGCATAAAACAGCCTATCTGCGTCATATATTGTGCGTAGCTTCTCGGTTTTTTGTTGCTATAGTTGAGCGTAAATGGTGCGTTAAGATTCTCAATAGTGCAATTGTGGTTCGATTACCCCAAAAACAGCCCCTCATCCGCTAAATTTGTTGCTTTCATAGGCTTTGGCATAGCTCTTGATTGGCAAATGTAAAAACTAAGATGACGTGATGGGTATGCCAGAGCAAACAATGAAAGCTCGGACCATAGGCACAGCTGCAACTACTGATCTAAACAAAATACCACAACAGGGGTTGTCGCCGTTGCGGGTTGTGGTGATCGGCAGTGGTCCAGTCGGGGTGCAGTTTGCCCAGGAATTGTTGAAGCGAGGTTTTGGCGGCAGTATTCAGCTGTTCGGGGATGAGCCGTGGCGCCCTTATAATCGCATTCAATTGTCTTCGCTGCTGGCCGGAGATATTACCTTTGATGATGTCATCTATCCTGAAATTCGATCAGACACTAAACGTCTCCATTTCTTGAATCGACGGGTCACCCTGCTGGATGTTGATTCTAAGTTGGTGGTTGATGACCGTGGCTTGTCCCATCCCTATGATTACGTTGTTTTTGCTACGGGGTCGCGACCGTGGTTGCCTTCTGTTGAAGGCATCAAATCACCCGGAGTTTATGTATTCCGTGACTTGAATGATGCCCAAAAGTTAATAGCACGAACAGTACGAACTCGCCATACTGTGGTGGTGGGCGGTGGCCTCTTGGGCGTTGAAGCGGCTCGCGCGATGCAACGCAACAACACTCAGGTTACTTTAGTCCACCAGAGTGACCGCCTAATGAATCGGCAATTGGACATTCAGGCAGGCACCATTCTAAAGCGCACTCTGGAAGGCTATGGCATTGAAGTGGTGCTCAACTCGGGGGTGAAAAGAGTCGTGGCGGGGCATCAGGTTGAAGCCATTGAACTCAGGAATGGCCAGCTGATTCCCTGTGATACCGTGATATTTTCAACCGGAATTCAACCCAATGTAGAGTTGGCACGTCAGGCCGGGGTGCGGGTAGGGCGAGGGATAGTCGTCAACGACGATTTGGCCACGAATCAAACGGATGTGTTTGCCGTTGGCGAGTGTGCCGAGCATGATGGACAAATTTATGGTTTGTTAGCACCGGGCTTGGAGCAGGCTGCTATACTGGCCGACCGGCTATGTGGTGGCCAAGCCCATTACCGGGGCTCACTTACCGCAACGCAACTCAAAATTCTGGATTTACCAATATTCACCGCGGGCTGGGTTAGCGATGAATACGAAAATCTAATTGATGAAACGATTGCTTACACTGAAGATTCCGGTGAATACCGCAAGCTTTACCTAAAGCGGGGACGCTTGAAAGGAGTCGTTGCTGTTGGGCGGGCAGAAGAAAAAAATCGATTACAGCAAGCGCTGAGTAATGAACAGCGCTTATACCCGTGGCAGTTGAAGCGCTTTAAACAAGAGGGAAAACTTTGGCCTCAGGAAGAAGCGCAGCATGTTAAAGAGTGGCCTAAAGCGGCAGTTGTGTGCAACTGTCGTGGCGTAACCAAGGGTGAATTAGTGGCGGCGCAGCTCGGTGGTTGTCAAAGTGTCACTGAGCTAGCGGAAGCAACGGGAGCGTCAAACGTGTGCGGCTCATGCAAACCGTTGTTGGCGGATCTGGTCGGTGCGCCTTTTGAACCAGAACCCGTACTAGCTGCAGGTAAACCACTGCTCGTAGTGGTTTTGCTCTGCTTAATATTGGGTGGCTTGGCTTTGGCGTTACCAGTACCTGATCCTGCACTTGAGTTTCATAAGATCTCCTGGTTGGAGCGGTTTTGGAACGATTCTCTATTAAAGCAAATCACCGGTTTTACCTTACTAGGGCTCAGTGTTCTTGCCACCTTGTTGGCATTACGTAAACGAATTACTGCCATCAGTTTTGGCACCTTTCCCTGGTGGCGTTTTATCCATACGGCGCTGGGTTTGATTGCCCTCCTGACACTCTATTTACACACAGGCTTTTCACTAGGGGATCATTTGAATAAATACTTAATGACTGATTTTGTGCTGTTGGCCGTTGTTGGAGCCTTGGCGGGTTTAGTGGTGGCGGCGGAGCGTTATGTGCAAGTGGGATACACCAGTAAACGTCTGCGTCAATGGTTCACTCACGCTCATATAATACTGTTTTGGCCGCTTCCTGTATTACTGGGTTTTCATGTGTTGAGTGTGTATTTTTTTTAGGATAGTTCGTGAAAAAAGTAACGTGGTTCTATGTTCTGTTGACTTTGGTCGTTTTGGCTGGAGGTGCCTATTTGGGGTTTGAGATGTTTATGAAGCCACAAAAGGAGAACTTTCTTATTGGTGGAACCACTCACGGTCATCATCAAATCGAACTGGCCTGTGCTACTTGCCATCAGTCACCTTTTGGCGGTGGTGAGGTATTGCAAGAAGCCTGTGTTGATTGTCATGGTGCGGAGTTAGCCAAGGTTGATGACTCTCATCCGAAATCAAAATTCACTGACCCTCGTAATGCCGACCGACTGGAAGAAATCGATGCGCGTTATTGTGTGGCTTGTCATCGAGAGCACCAGCCAGAGTTAACTCAGGCCATGGGCGTTACTTTGCCCCAGGACTTTTGCATTTCCTGCCATCATGATATTGCTGAAGATCGCAGCTCCCATGAGGGTATGGAATTTGATACCTGTGCTTCCGCAGGTTGCCATAATTTCCACGATAATAAAGCACTATACGAAGACTTTCTCTTGGCGCATCGAAATGAACCGGCCATAGCTGAGGCTCCAGTGGTGGCGGCGATGCAGCAGTATGTTGTTCATAAAAGTGGGGCAGAGAAGCAAATACCAGCACCCGATTATCCTCAGCAAGCCACCGAAGTTGCTGATATCGTGGCTCAATGGAGTACCAGTGCCCATGCTCATCCTGATTCCAATTGCTCGGCCTGTCACGGTGCGGCTGAGCAATGGGTGGACCAGCCGGATGTTTTGGTTTGTGCTGACTGTCATGACAATCAAACCCGAGGGTTCTTAAGCGGTAAACATGGCATGCGCCTGTCAGTGCACCAGGATCCGGTCAGATCCTACCCGATCAATCCATCCTTGCGGGAATTGCAGGAAGGGAACAACCGGATGTTTTCACCTATGCGTCCTGAACTGGGTCGTTTGCCTTTCAAGGCAGACGCCATGCACAATGAACTTACATGCAATACCTGCCATAAGCCTCACGGTTATGAATTGAAGCAAGCGGCTATTGATGCATGCTTGGGTTGCCACGAAGATGATCATACCCAAGCCTATAAAGAGTCACCTCATTATCAGTTGGTATTACGAGAGGAAACTGGGGAATTACCCTTGGGCAGCGGCGTCACTTGCGCTACCTGTCATTTACCGAAAGTGGAAGATCCAGCTGCTGCGAACCGCTTTATCACCCAGCACAATATTAACGAAAATTTAAGACCGAATGAAAAAATGGTGCGCACAGTGTGCCTGGATTGTCATGGTTTGCAATTTACTTTGGACTCCCTGGCAGACCCACAATTAATACGAAGCAATTTTAACGGGCGATCCAAGGTCGCCATAGACAGTATTCAAATGGCAATCGATAGAGAAGAGGAGTGAACTATGAAAGCGTTAAAAATTTGGGGTACTTTAGTAGTGGCAACAAGTGCGGTAGTTATGACTGGCTGTGGCAGCGAAGAAAAAGCCGCCGGGATTGATCCGCAGGTAATGGCTGATTCGTTGTTTGCCGTTATGAACGCAGATCGGGCGAACTATACCAAACTCATCATTCAACGACTGGGAGCGCAAGCAAAAATTATTAAGCCGGACGAGCATTGGACTGATCTCGAAAATGGTGCACCTTTGCCAGCGCAGATGTTTCGGTTTGGCGCTGAAGCTGTAGCGGAGCGTACCGATGCATTTAGCTATTCGTTACAATCACTATGGCCAGTGAACAAACAGAATGCACCGAGAACCGATATAGAAAAAACCGGTTTACAATTTATCGTCGATAATCCCGGTAAGAATTACTACGGTGAAGAAGAGTTGGGTGGTGTAAAGTACTATACAGCTGTTTACCCAGACGTGGCTGTTGCGATGCCTTGTGTAGATTGCCATAACAACCACAAAGACTCACCAAAAACGGACTTTAAAATCGGTGATACCATGGGTGGTGTAGTAATACGCATACCCATGTAACTTAGGCCAAGACCTTTAGACACCATTGGCTTGTCAGTCTACTCCGTTGAGACGGCAAGCCGCTATTATTCGGTCAAATCCCGCAAAGGATTGGGTTGTTTACCTTATTCCCTTATACTACTTCCTGTAAATTAAGCTCACTTCAAGATGTCGCACCCGCCCGTGATAATAGAGGGTAAGTGCTTGTAAACTCGGGGAAATACTGAATTTTATGAATAAAACTGATGCCGTGGCACCTTCGCACTTTATTCGCCAATTGATTGAAAAGGATCTTGCTGCCGGTAAGAATGGTGGCCGTGTGGCTACTCGTTTCCCTCCAGAACCTAACGGTTACCTTCACATAGGGCATGCAAAGTCAATTTGCTTAAATTTTTCTATGGCGAATGATTTTCAAGGTACCTGCAATCTGCGTTTTGATGACACAAACCCGGAAAAAGAAAGCCAGGAATATATCAATGCCATCAAAAAAGATGTGGAATGGTTGGGGTTTCACTGGAATGGAGAGGTTCGTTACGCGTCGAATTACTTTACCCAATTGCATCAGTTTGCAGTGGATCTGATTCAGCTTGGAAAGGCCTATGTGGATGAATCGGCTCCGGACGAAATTCGTAAAATGCGCGGAACCTTGACTGAAGCCGGTGTGGACAGTCCCTATCGTCAGCGTTCGGTAGAGGAGAATCTGGCCCAGTTCGAGCGCATGCGAAACGGCGATTTCGACGAAGGCAGTGCCGTATTACGCGCAAAAATTGATATGGCGTCGCCCAATATTAATATGCGGGATCCGGTTATTTATCGAGTGCGAAAAGCACATCACCATCAGACTGGTGATCAATGGTGTATCTATCCCATGTATGACTATACCCATTGTGTTTCAGATGCCTTGGAGGAAATTACTCATTCCTTGTGCACGCTTGAATTTGAGGATCATCGACCCCTCTATGACTGGGTGCTTGATCAGTTAAATGTGCCCTGTCATCCGCAGCAAATTGAATTTGCCCGGTTAAATCTTAACTACACCATCACCAGCAAACGCAAGCTCAAGCAGTTAGTGGATGAGCACCATGTGGCCGGTTGGGATGATCCCCGCATGCCTACCTTAGCGGGGCTGCGTCGCCGTGGTTACACGCCGCAATCGATCCGAAACTTTTGTGAAATGATTGGCGTTACTAAAAGTGAAGGTGTGGTAGATATGGGTATGTTGGAATTTGCCATTCGCGATGACTTGGATAAGCGGGCAGCGCGAGCCATGTGTGTGTTAAACCCAATCAAAGTAACCATTCAGAACTGGGCTGATGGGGAGACTCTGGCTTTGAGCTTGCCTGCTCATCCGAAAGACGAAACCATGGGTAATCGAGCCATGACCTTTGGCCGCGAGCTTTATATTGACCGCAGTGATTTCGAGGAAGTTCCCCCTAAAGGCTTCAAACGGTTGATTCCCGGTGGTGAAGTTCGGCTGCGGGGCGCTTACGTTATTCGCTGCGACGAAGTGATTAAAAATGCTGCGGGGGAGGTGGAATCTTTGATCTGTAGCTACGACGATCAAACCCTGGGTAAAAATCCAGAAGGTCGCAAAGTGAAA
Organism: uncultured Ketobacter sp.; assembly: GCA_963922875.1. Classification (GTDB taxonomy): domain Bacteria; phylum Pseudomonadota; class Gammaproteobacteria; order Pseudomonadales; family Ketobacteraceae; genus Ketobacter. Next base: position 127,092 of record CAWUJH010000002.1, read on the forward strand.
GGGGTAATCCATTGGGTCAATGCTCAAGAAGCGTTGCCCGTAGAGGTGCGCCTATACGATCGTCTGTTTAAACACGAAAATCCGGATTCTGATAAAGCCGGTGGTCATTTTGTCGATTTTATTAATCCTGAATCCTTGACGATCGCCGCTGGTGCTTTTGCCGAGCCTTCCTTGGCAACAGCCTCCACTGAGTTGCCACTGCAATTTGAGCGCGAAGGCTATTTTATTAAGGACCCGGACTCAAGCGTGGACAAATTGATATTTAACCGGACAGTAACCCTGCGGGATACCTGGGCCAATACTGCAAACAAGGGTTAGCTTGAAATCAGTTTCAAAATAGGGAATAATCGCCGTCCTCATTTCGAGGTCGCAATGGTAACGCTATTGGTTCCCTCGCAACGATAACCTGTGAACCCCGCCAGGCCCGGAAGGGAGCAACGGTAGCAGGCGACTCGTGTGCCGGGGTGTAGCTGATAGCGTTGCCTCCAATTCCTGCTAATATCAGTCAAGTTAATCTGCGGTTTATCAAATTGTCCCCGCGTATTAAACTGTTTCTATTAACCCACGAATTCAACAAGAATCATAATCTCTATGGGCTATCAGGTTTTAGCACGTAAATGGCGCCCAAAAGCGTTTCGGGAAATGGTTGGTCAAGAACATGTGCTAAAAGCACTGATCAACTCCTTAGACCACGGCCGTCTGCACCACGCTTATTTGTTCACCGGTACACGCGGCGTGGGCAAAACCACGGTTGCTCGTATATTTGCCAAGTCACTGAATTGTGAAACCGGGGTTAGCTCTGAACCTTGTGGTCATTGCAGCGCTTGCCAGGAAATTAACGAAGGCCGATTCATCGATTTGATTGAAGTTGATGCTGCCTCTCGTACTAAAGTAGAAGATACCCGAGAGCTACTCGAAAATGTTCAATACGCACCGACTCGGGGTCGCTTCAAAGTCTACTTAATCGATGAAGTTCATATGCTCTCGGGGCATAGTTTCAATGCTTTGTTGAAAACCCTGGAAGAGCCGCCGGAGCATGTAAAGTTCTTGCTGGCCACAACCGATCCTCAGCAATTGCCCATTACTATTTTGTCCCGCTGCTTGCAGTTTAGCTTAAAGGCCATGACGCCGGACAAGATAGTCGGTCATTTGAAGTTTGTACTGCAAAATGAAATGGTGGAATTCGAGGAACCCGCCCTGTGGATGTTGGGAAGAGAAGCCGATGGCAGTATGCGAGACGCCATGAGCTTAACTGACCAAGCGATTTCCTTTGGCAATGGCAAAGTTGTGGAAAGCGATGTGCGGGCCATGCTGGGAAGCATTGATCGTGATCATGTGTATGGAATTATCGAAGCGTTAGCGGGTCAGGACGGTAATCAATTATTGACCCAGGTAGCGGCTGTTGCTGAACAAAGCCCCGATTACAATGGCATCTTGGCGAGTCTAATTAGCACTTTGCATCGAATAGCTGTGGCTCAGTTGGCACCGGATGCGGTGGATGATAGCGATGGTGATCGCGAGAAGATTCTGCGTTACAGCCAACAATTTGCCCCCGAGCAGGTGCAGTTGATGTACCAAACAGCGTTGCTGGGACGCAAAGATTTACCACTCGCGCCCCAGGCTCGCAGTGGTTTTGAAATGACGTTGCTAAGGATGTTGTTATTTAATCCGCACACTTTAATCAGGGCTCCGGCCGCCGGTACTAACCTGGGAAAGGTCCATAGCCCTGCCAAGACAGGGCATCCAACCTCATCAAACCATGGCAGCAAAGATCCGGTGGCCGAGGGTGCTCTGAGCGGGTTAAAGTCGGCACTGAGCAAAGACAGCGCGAGGTCTGCAGATAACAGGATTGACAAAGTTAATACGGTTGCTTCCAAGCCAGCCACAATTGCAAAGCCAGCGTCGCCTGCGGTAGCGCCACCGCCTGCTAGAGATGAGATTCCACAGGCAATGGAATCCCATCAAAGCCTGCAGCCGAGGTCTGCAGAGAGACCCAAAGTAACCTTGGACGATGAGTGGTCAGATCTAGTGAATGATTTAGCTGTGGCTGGGCCCGTGGGTAACTTTGCGCGCAATTGCGTGTTGGAAGATAAACAGGGTGATCAGTGGTTACTTCATTTGAATCCTCGTTATGAGGCGTTATTCAAAGATGATTACCCAACTCAATTAACGGATGCGATTAGTGAAAAATTGGGACAAAAAGTCGTTATAACTGTCAAAGTCAGTGGCAGTGAACGCCAAACCCCAGACCAGCTAATGGCATCCTACAAACAGCAGCAGAAGAAACATGCAATTGAACTTCTGCAATCTGATACCTTTGTGCAAGCGTTGCAGGTGAAGTTTGGCGCTACCCTTGATGTGAACTCAGTACAGCCTTTGACTGAAACTGATTCAGACTAACGGAGAATGAATATGATTGGCCAATTCGGAGACATTATGAAGCAGGCCCAGCAAATGCAGGAACAAATGCAAAAACTGCAAGCAGAGCTGGCCAATGTTGAAGTGATAGGAGAGTCCGGCGCGGGAATGGTGTCTGTGACTATGTCAGGGCGTCATGATGTCAAGCGAGTAAAAATCGATGACTCTTTGATGAGTGAAGATAAAGAAGTGCTGGAAGATTTGCTGGCGGCGGCAGTGAATGATGCGGTGCGCCGTGTTGAGCAAGCCAATCAGGATAAAATGGGTGGCTTAACCTCAGGCTTGAATCTTCCGCCGGGCTTTAAATTACCCTTTTAGAGATTTAGGTCGTAATGTCATTTAGTCCACTTACACAACTGTTGATCGAAGCGTTCACGGGTTTGCCGGGGGTTGGTCCCAAGTCAGCTCAGCGAATGGCATTGTACTTACTCGATCGTGGCAGGGAAAAAGGTCGAACCCTAGCAGCAGTGATGCAACAAGCGATGGAGCAGGTGGGCCGTTGTGAGCGTTGTCGTAACTTTTCTGAAACGGATCTCTGTAGTCTCTGTTCCCAGCAAAGTCGAGATGGGGCGTTGTTATGTGTGGTTGAATCGCCCTCTGATGTGTTTGCCATCGAGCAGTCGGGTCATTTTAGGGGTTATTACTTTTTACTATTGGGGCATTTGTCACCTATTGATGGCATTGGCCCACAAGAGGTGGGGGCGGATCTTTTTGAGCGTCGGCTTGAGGAAGGCGAGGTAAAAGAAGTCATAATTGCTACCAGCACTACGGTAGAAGGTGAGGCTACAGCCCATTACTTCTCTGAAATAGCTCATAGGTACGAAGTCACGGCAAGTCGTATTGCCCACGGAGTGCCCATGGGGGGGGAGCTTGAATACGTTGATAGCAATACCTTAGGTATGGCTTTGCAGGGAAGAAAGACTATTGACCGATGATCAGCAGTTTCAATGGGTGGACACCGAGCAGGCTATGCAGTCCTGCTTGAAGCATCTGTCCACCCAGCGGCGTTTGGCGGTTGATACAGAGTTTGTGAGAACGAACACCTACTACGCTAAATTGGGCTTGCTGCAAATTGCCAGCGAGCAACAGGTTTTCTTAATCGATCCGCTAGCCATTGATTCACAGTGGTTAGATCAGCTGGGTGACTTATTTCTGAGTGATAACATTCAGATAGTGATGCATAGTGCTGGTGAGGATCTTGAGATTTTTTTGCGACTGTGGAATCAGTTACCAAAACAACTTTTTGATACCCAGATTGCAGCTGGCTTCATTGGGTTCGATCGTCAAGTTGGTTTGCAGCGCCTGTTAAAAGAAACCTTGGGCGTGGAGATTTCGAAAGATGTCACCCGCTCTGATTGGCTGCAGCGACCACTTACAAACCAACAAAAGCTTTATGCGGCGGCTGATGTCTACTCGTTGCTATCTCTAGCCGATTGGGTGACTGCTAAGCTTAATGAGAAGCAGCGTATGTCATGGTTTAAAGAAGAATGTGATGCATTGTTGAATCGTTATATTAACAAACCCGCAGATTCTGAGCTTTATTTGAGCTTTAATGGCGCTTGGAAATTCAATAAAATTCAGCAGGCTCAGCTTAAACGTCTAGTGCAGTGGCGCGAGGAAACCGCTCGGTCGTTGGATACACCAAAAACATTTATTATAAAAGACCCGGTTATTTACAGTGTAATCGAACGACAGCCAACCCAAAAAAGAGAGTTGATGTCTTTAGGACTGCAGCCTGGCCAGGTGCGCAAGTTTGGTGATCAAATTCTGCAACAACTCAGTGAAAGTGAACCGGATACAGCATCCAATCAGCCCATTGCGCCGCCGCTAACTAAGCCGCAGCAAAAAAGCTATAAAGTTATGCGACAATGGCTACTTACTCGCGCGGAAGAGCTGCAAATGCCGGCGGAATTATTGGCTAGCAAAGCGCAATTGAGCGATTATTTATTAGCTAGGGAAGCCGGTAACCTGAGTTCAAGTAGCCCGTTTCTGAATAATTGGCGTTACTCGGCCTTACAGGGTTATCTTGATGCTAAAGTAATACCGGAAATACAATCGTAAGCGGAATCACAGCAATGACCGAAAAAGCTTTACAATGCTCAGTCTATCGAAGTTCTAAAAAAGAAGGGATGTATCTCTATGTCCCCAAGGAAGACCCCTTTGAAAGTGTGCCGGAGGATCTCCTAAGTCGGTTTGGAACTCCAGGTCATGTGATGGATTTATCCTTAACCTCTGAGCGAAAACTGGCCCGAGTAAATGTCAGGGATGTTTTAAATGGCTTGCAGGAGAAAGGGTTCTATTTGCAGCTGCCCCCTTCAGAGCTGTTCAAATGACATGGATTTCAGACAATGAGTAAACCCTTTTGGGAAACCAAGTCGCTAAAGGAAATGACCGAGATTGAGTGGGAGTCATTGTGTGATGGCTGTGCTCAGTGTTGTTTACAGAAGCTGGAGTTCGAAGATACGGGGGAAGTTGAGTATACGCGTTTGGCTTGTCGGCTACTGGATACCGAAACCGGGCATTGTAGAAACTATGAAAACCGGCTGTCTTTGGTTTCAGATTGTCTAAAAATCAACCCGGAAGATATCGATGAATTTAAATGGCTACCGGCTTCTTGTGCCTACCGTCGGCTATCAGAGGGAAAAACGCTGCCAGAGTGGCATCCGCTCATTACTGGGGATAGAAACTCGGTGAGCGCTGCTGGGTATTCGGTGAAAGGCCGGGTGATTCCAGAAGATTGGGTTTCACCTGATGACTGGGAAGAACATATAATCCACTGGGTAAAGTTATAAAACTGGAGTAAATTCAAAGATATGCTGGATGGTTTCGAGTATGCAATCAGTTGGGCTGTCTACTTATTGGCGGCCTTTGGTTTGATTTGTGTTTGGTGGCGTATGACCCGGCCGATTAAGTGGTACTTTCCACGCCAATTGTTACGGATAGTGCCCGCCGTGACCTTGTTGGCGCCGGCTCCTGTTGCCCAAGGCGCTGCCGATTGGGCTCCAGCGATATTTGTGCTGATGTTCGATCTCACTTTGGTGGAAGGAAGCGAACCTGCCCGCGCCCTCACTTTTCTGCTGTACGGGTTAATCATCGCGTTCATTGTATTGGTGGTGGATATTTTGGTCCGCAAACAGCCAGTAAAGGCACACTGACTGAAAATTCAAATATTTGCAGTAATCCGTTAAATTGGCTAACACTAAGTCATCCATCAGGAAAATGTTGCCAGAACTGCTATAACTAAATGGTGTTGGTTTAGTTATTAGTGGAGACTCCGTGCATCGAGTACTGAATAGGATGGCAAAAGTGTGGCTAATTTTGGCGACCTTGCTGGTGCTTGTTTCCCCAGTTATAGCTGAAATCAGTACCGATCCTAATGCTAAGCCCGATATGCGGGTTTTGATCGATATTTCGGGCAGCATGAAGAAAAATGATCCCGAAAATCTGCGAATCCCTGCGGTAAAGCTATTGCTGAATTTAGCGCCAGATGACAGCCGTTTTGGGACATGGGCTTTTGGCCAATATGTCAACAACTTGATACCCGTCGATACGGTGTCTCAACAGTGGAAAAAGGGGGCGGTGAGTAAAGCTGACGGGATAAACTCAGCCGGTTTGTTCACTAATATCGGCGCTGCCCTTGAGCGTGCGCAAGGTAACCTGAAAGCACCCGATCCAGAATGGGATCGAACGCTGGTTCTATTGTCTGATGGGATGGTAGACATCAGTAAAAATCCGGCTGAAAACGTAGCGGAAAAGCAAAGGATTTTGAACCAGATAGTACCTAGCCTCAAACAAGCAGGCTTTAAAATCCACGCCGTTGCCTTGTCTGAACAATCGGACAAAGAATTCCTCAAAGCATTAGCGCTCCTAACTGACGGTCGATTTTCTTCGGCGGCCACCGCTGATGAGTTGCTCTCAGTGTTTGTGGACGCCTCTGATCAGGTGAATGAACCTCAGCAAATCCCAATGGAGGACAATCAATTTACCATTGATGAGGCTGTCAACGAGTTCACGGCGCTTATATTTCATGAACCTAAAGCCCGGCAAACGGAATTAGTATCGCCTAGCGGGGATGTTTACAGCGTTGCGAAAGGCAGTCGAAATATCAGTTGGTTCGCAGATTCCCGTTATGACTTGATTACGGTATACAATCCCGAGCCTGGTAAGTGGCAGGCTCGGGCCGAATTATCGCCGGGCAATCGAGTGACAATTATCTCCGATTTAACTATTAGCATGAGCGGATTGCCGGACAACGTGCTGGAAGGAGAGCAGCTGACAATGGAGTTACGTTTGGAGGAAAATGGCCGGGTCATTTCGAATCCTAAATTTTTACGACTCCTCAATATCACCTTTAGCCAGGAAACTGATTCCGCTGAGCATTTTGAAGGCAACTTATTAGACAGCACAAAGCCTGACAACAAGATACCGGCGGATGGTGTGTTTAGCGCGAAGTTAGGTCGCACAATTACTCAGGGTAAACATAAATTTGAAGTGGTTGTGGACGGTAAGACATTTACTCGAACGAAAACCAAGACCATGCAGGTTCACCGCGAGGTCCTCGAAGTGGAAGCTGCGTATCGGGATCAGGAAGGTCAAGTACTGCAATATCTTTTGGCAAAACCAAAAGCTGGTTTAATCGAGCCAGAGAAAGTCCAAATAATGGCGCAGCTTGTGGACCCTAATGGTGAAAAAAGCATTCAAAATGGGGTTCTCAATGAATCAGGGGCTTGGGAAATCGACGTTCCACCCTTTGGTGCGTTAGGTCAGTATGAAGTATTGCTCAAACTTTCTGGAACCTCTCGTCACGGTAAATCTTTTGAGCTATTCCAAGGGCCTTTTATTGTTGATTACAGCCCAATAACCAACGATATCTCCAGTAATATTGAAAGTGATGGCAGCCCTCAAGATCAGAGTGTCGAAGAAGAGAGTTCAAAAGATGAGGGAGCTATTGATCATCAAATCATAGAAAGTATCGACCCCGCATTAGCGGAAATTCCCAGCTTGGAAGTCGAAGAATTGCCACCCGAAGATCTGGTTATTGATTCTAGCCCTCCAATACCCGAAGACGTTGAAATCAGCAGCGAAGCGGACTCTGAAGTAATGACGGATTCAAAAGAGGAGGAGACTTCCTGGATTCTTGTCACCGCAATTATACTGGCCAATTTAGGTATTATCGGGGGGGGTATTTTCTTCTATCTTAGATTCCTTCGTAAAGCAGATCAGGAACAATCTCAAGTGGTTGAGGAGATCACTCAGATTCAAGAGCAGAGAAAAGGTAAAACAGCTGCGCTTAATGCCACGCCAGATTCTGCTCTAGATCCAGTGTCCGAGCCGATACCCGAGACTAAGTCAATGGATGCGGCTCCTCCAGCAGCAGACCTTTCCGAAGAGGAAGATGACGCAACAATTATGCGCGGTCAAGTATCAGCAGATGGTCTTAAGCCTGAATCTTCAATTGATCAAGCAGAGAAATTAGAAGATCTGGTGCCAGAGAAGGCCTATGTTAACGACGCAGCCCCCATGGAGTTAGAAGAAGAAAGCACTATCGAAATAGATGACGGGTTCGATGATGATCTTGACGTTATGGAAGGAATGGACGAACTGGATATGATGCTTTCCGAGCAAGAGGACGATCAAATACTCGAGAATGACGAACAGCTCAATCAAACCATTGATGAAATGTTAGAGCAGCCCACCGTTTTTCCTGAGCAGAAAGCCCCATCGAAACAAGGCGAACAAAAGCAAAAACGCAAATCAGAGAAAGATACTGACTTTGATGATGACGAATTTATGCTTGATGATCCAAATAAACAATAGGCTAATTGATCTGTTAGGTGTTCTGAATGGCTTCACTGGATAATAATTTCGACAATCGTATTGGCGCACGCCAAATTGTTGAATTATTACGCTTTCGTTGCCGACCACCTGACTCGAAAAAAATCCGCCTGACGCCAGATCGCAGTCGCCATGCATATGCTGTTTTGATGGATAAGCTAACCAATATTCAAAAAATCAATCTCAGCAATGGCCGTGATAGCTCTTTGGTGGAAACGCTGATCGATGGTTGCGAAGAATTTGAAATTGCGTTGCCAGTGGCTGAGCCAGATTGGGGAGCTATTCTGGTTCTGGATGAACTCTTCTATCAATTGTTATCGGAAAGCACATTGGATAATGATGCAAAAAGCTGGTTTTCTAAACTGCGGCTTCCCATAATGCGTTATGTGCTAATGGATTATTCTTTCTTTTTTACCTCGCAGAATCTTGTACGTCGATTGTTGAATCAAAGTTATGTCATATTCTTGAGTAATACTGAACAAAATCGACTTGTTTATCGAGATTATTTGATGAACCTATCGAATAAAGTTGTCTCTGAATTTAGAACGGATCCGGGCCAATTCAATAGTCTTTGCATAGAAGCTCAAACTTTCTTTGCTAGCCAAAAGCAAAAGCTTGAGCTAATAGAATCGCAGTTAAAAGTATACGAAACTCAAAAACTTAAGAGCAAAGTTGCCGAGCAGAGGGTGATTAAAACGCTTAATCAGGTAATGGCAGAAAAAAAACTCCCGACCATACTTGTAGAATTCCTATTGAATCAGTGGCGTCAATGTTTATTGATCCATTCAATGAAACTAGGCAGCGACGGCAATTTGTGGAAAAGACAGGTTCGCGTTACTGAATCCATGGTGGAGTTTGCAGAAGATTGCTCCAATCCAAAAGAACGGGAGAAATTTCGCAATTTTTATTCAGTCCTGATTAAAAATATAACCAGCTTTTTACAAGAGACTCTCACTGAACCAGATAAGCTTGAACCAGTAGTTGAAGAGCTTGAATTATTGTTTAACGCCTTATTGCAGGGAGTTAAAGTGGAGCGGGTGCAGACCCGCCTTCTACAAGAGGAGCAGAGTTATGTGACAGAAGTCAGTGTGGCTCGTGCCAGTGCAGAGGCCTTAGATCTTGTGGCTTCCCTTGGAGAGGGTCAGTGGGTACGTTTAATTACCTCAACCGGACATTACGAAATGTCTAGAATTACGTTGAAAGGTGACTCAGGTTCACCGTGGGTTTTAATCAGCCATAATGGAAAATCTGTGGCTAAAAAAAATTTACTCGAACTTGCTCTGTTGTATGATTCGGGCAAGCTAGAACCCGTGGAGTTAAAGCCTTGGTGGAATGAGACGGTTGATTCTTATTTTATTCAATTACAGAAGGATTGGGCCGTCTTTCAACAGCAAGAGCAGCAGCGGCGTGTAGAAGAGGAGCGTATTCGCTTAGAGCAAGAAGACGCAAAAAAACAGGCAGCGGCGGAACATGATTTTTTATCGAAGCCTGCGTCTCCCACCGGGTTATCCAGTGAAAATGACAGTGACCAGGATCTCATCGATGTTAATGATGAGGAGTCTTCAGCGTCAGAATCGGAATATTCGGAAGACCATGTAAGAGTTACTGAGCAAGAACTGGAGACAGCCTTGCAGGCTCTCGATCAGATTCAGATTGGTGGTTGGATTACATCTATAGTCGCCAACGTGGAGCAGAGACTTAAATTAGCAGTGAAAATAAAAGGGCGAGACAAAATGGTTTTTGTGGATCGGGTTGGGGTAAAGGCGCTGGAAGTGCATAGGCATGAGCTGGCCCGATTACTGGCAACTGGTGCTGTGAGTATCGTAGACGTGGGTGCTCAGTTTGATAGCACTTTAGAGCGGGTTGTGCGTAATATACAAAACAGTAAGCACTGAAATAATGGGGTAAAGCTATGTCAGACAAGCGCAGCCATCGGCGTCATATGGGCAGCGAAGATGCCTATTTGGAGTTGACTTTGGATAGTGGTCAATCCGGATACATCCAGAAAGTGATTGCCTGTGAAACAGTCGATCTGTCAGAGAAAGGGATAAAATTGTACATGAGTGAACCCCTTAAAAAGGGCACTATCACAGATATTCTGGTGGAGATTGCCGGTGAGAAAGGGCGCTTTTTTTTAACCGCAGAAGTTAAATGGATTGAACCTAGTGGTGATGATGGTTGGTTTTTCGCAGGATTCGAAATCTATGATGCAGAAAATACTGATTTTAATGGTTGGTGTGCAATGGTGTCTCAACGCAACGAACGCTAAGACACCGGCTTTGGACAGGGCTTATAGCTGCTTATTGTATATTTTCAGCTTCGGTAAAAACGCCTTCAAACAACACAGAACTCAGATAGCGCTCTCCAGAATCAGGTAAAACAACCACGATCGTTTTATCTGCATTTTCAGGTCTTTCAGCAATTCGTAATGCGGCACATAGCGCGGCCCCGCAAGAAATTCCGGCCAATATCCCCTCTTTCTCCATGAGGATTTTTGCGTGGGTGATGGCGTCATCATTGGACACCAGTTCAACCCCGTCAAGCAGAGATAAGTCCAGATTTTTTGGCACAAATCCAGCACCGATACCCTGGATCTTATGGGGGGCTGGTTTGATTTCCTGGTTAGCCAGTGTCTGGCTTATTACTGGTGAGTCCATGGGTTCCACAGCAATCGCTTGAATAGCTTTGCCTTTGGTGCCTTTCAGATACCGACTAATACCGGTAATCGTTCCGCCAGTGCCTACACCACACACAAGTATATCGATTTCGCCATCAGTATCTTGCCATATTTCAGGCCCCGTAGTTTTCTCGTGGATGGCCGGATTGGCTGGATTTTCAAATTGTTGCAGCAGCAAGGCGTTACCCTCACTGGCGGCGACGATTTCCTGGGCCTTTTCGATAGCCCCCTTCATGCCCTTAGGGCCTTCGGTTAATATCAAGTTTGCCCCTAAAGCCTTTAGGATTTTGCGCCGCTCCAGACTCATACTGGCAGGCATAGTTAAGGTGAGTTTGTAGCCTCTGGCAGCACAAACAAAGGCTAGGGCTATCCCAGTATTACCGCTGGTGGGCTCAACCAGCTCCATGCCAGGCTTGAGTTTTCCGCTGTTTTCCGCTTCCCAAATCATATTGGCACCGATTCGGCATTTGACCGAACCGGCGGGATTTCGGCTTTCCAGTTTGCCCAACACCTTGTGGGGTGTGATACGATTTAGCCGTACTAAAGGAGTGTGTCCTATAGTTTGTGAATTATCTTGATAAATGGCGCTCATGGCTGTGATCCTTTTATATCGGTTTCACTTTGAATAATGAGTCTGGTTGTTTATAGTGACCAAGCAAGTGAGCATGATGGCCACTTTATCCTAAACAGAGTTCATTTATAATATGGCAAGACTTCGTAGTTAAAGGCAAAACATATGCAATTTCAAGGTACAGACAAGTACGTTACAACGGATGCCCTTAAATTAGCAGTGAATTCTGCGGTTACCTTACAGCGCCCTTTATTGATCAAAGGAGAGCCAGGTACGGGTAAAACCATGCTTGCTGAACAAGTGGCAGAAGCTCTGGGTCTCCAACTGATTCAATGGCATATCAAATCCACAACCAAAGCACATCAGGGCTTATATGATTATGATGCTGTATCTAGGCTACGGGATTCTCAATTAGGCGATGACCGCGTCCATGATATCGCTAATTACATTAAAAAAGGGAAGTTATGGGAGGCTTTTGACTCTGAAAAACAAGTCGTACTCTTGATTGATGAAATCGACAAGGCCGATATCGAGTTTCCAAATGACTTGCTACAAGAGCTCGATAAAATGGAATTCTTTGTTTATGAAACCCAGACAACCGTCAAAGCTAGGCAGCGACCGATTGTAATCATCACCAGTAACAATGAAAAAGAGCTGCCTGATGCCTTTCTGCGTCGGTGCTTTTTCCATTACATTGACTTTCCTGATAAAGTCACCATGGAAAGCATTGTTAATGTTCATTTTCCCAATATTAAAAAATCCTTGCTTAAAGAGGCAATGGAAATATTCTTTGATGTGAGGAAAGTCCCTGGTTTGAAGAAGAAACCCTCTACGTCGGAACTGATAGACTGGCTTAAATTGCTGTTAGCTGACGACATCCCTGAAAGCGTACTGCGAAATAAAGATAAAAGTAATGCTATCCCGCCGCTCTATGGAGCTCTGGTTAAAAACGAGCAAGACGTGCACTTACTGGAGCGACTGGCATTTATGCACCGGCGTGAGAGTTAAACATGCTGATTGATTTTTTCTTTGAGTTACATGAAGGCAAAATACCCGTTAGTATCCGTGAATATTTGGATTTGGTTGCAGCACTTGATCATGGTCTGGTTTATGCAGACATGGAGCAGTTCTATTACCTGTCGCGTACATTGCTAGTAAAAGATGAGAAAAATTTTGATAAGTTTGATCGAGCTTTTGACAAATATTTCGAGGGGCTCGAAGTCGCGGATGACTTTCTAGATGCGTTGATACCAGAGGAATGGTTAAAGAAGATTGTCGAAAAGACGCTCACTCCAGAGGAAATGGATAAGCTGCAACAATTGGGTGATTTCGACAAGCTTATGGAAGAATTCAAAAAACGTCTTGAGGAGCAAAAGAAACGTCATCAAGGTGGTAATAAAATGATTGGCACTGGTGGTACTTCACCATTCGGAGCCTTTGGCTTTAACCCTGCTGGATTTCGCATGGCCGGGGGCTCCCGTTATGGTAAAGCAGTGAAAGTATGGGAGAAAAGACTGTATAGAAACCTGGATGATTCCGTGGAGTTGGGTGTCAGAAATATTAAGCTGGCTTTAAGGCGTTTGCGTAAGTTCACCCGCGAGGGTATGCCTGACCAATTAGACATTGAAGATACCATAAATGCTACGGCAAAAAATGCGGGATATTTGGACATTAAAATGGTTCCAGAGCGACGCAATGGAGTCAAAGTTTTGTTGTTTTTTGATGTGGGGGGTTCCATGGACCCTTATGTTGCATCTTGTGAGGAACTGTTCTCTGCTGCAAAAACAGAATTCAAGCATATGGAGAATTTTTATTTCCATAATTTCATTTATGACGGCGTCTGGAAAGACAATCATCGTCGCTGGTCTGAGCAAACCAATGTTTGGGATATAGTTAACACCTACAGTAGTGATTATCGCGTGATATTTGTGGGTGATGCCACAATGGCACCTTATGAAATCAATGCTGTTGGAGGCAGTGTTGAGCACTGGAACGCTGAGCCTGGTGAGGTGTGGATGGGCAGAATTACTAATAAATTTGATAAAGTAATCTGGCTGAATCCGGAGCCGGAGCCGACGTGGGCTTATACTGCTTCGATAGTTTGGGTTAAACGTTTGTTAGAGAATAAAATGTTTCCCCTTACGTTAGGCGGGATTGAAGATGCCATGAGGTTTTTGGCCAAGTAGGCAGACATCTATAAAGTTGATGGATGAAAGGTGTCTAAAGTTAAGCTTTCCGTCGGTGCTTTGACGGTGGATAGACCAGAAAATACGGTTAAACCATCCTGATTCTTAATAATGTTTTCAATGAGCACTATATTACCCCGAGGTTTTTTTTCCGTTACCGTAAGTGTTGTGGTGAGTACGTCATTAGGTCTTACAGGCTTCTTAAAGCGCATAACTTGACCCAGGTAAATACTGCCAGGGCCAGGGAGTTTATTGGCAACCGCTGCGCTAATCAGCAATGCACAGAATGCTCCATGGGCAATACAACCACCAAAGATAGTCTTGGCAGCATATTCTGGATCCAAATGAAGCGGATTATAGTCACCAGAAAGTTGCGCAAATAACTGAATATCCTGCATTGTGATTTGACGGCGATATTCTGCCTGCATCCCCACAGCTAGTTGGGAAAACGGGATACTGCTTATAGAACTCATCAGGCAAACTCAGTGGATAGTTGTTTTTGTCTTTGGGGGTTAGTGTTGTTTCGATGATTCTGATCAAGCCAGTTTATCAGGTCGCTAATAACCTCCGCTCTATTAATCTCATTAAAAATCTCATGGCGACCATCCGGGTAGAGTTTATAGTCCACCTGGGTTTGACCGGCTTTGGATAATTTCTTCGCCAATGTTTTAACTCCGTGATGCAGCCTGTGGTAGCTTAATGGATCGCGTTCTCCAGATAGCAACAAGAATGGTAAATGATTGGGTATATTCAGTAGTTTGCTAATACCAGCGATGGATTGCAGCCCCCCAATGAAATCCAACCAAAGTTGATTGGTGCAAAGAAAACCACACAAAGGATCAGCGCTATATTTTTGCACCTCATGGGTATCTCTGGTTAACCAGTCATGGTCAGTCTGAGTATTTTTGAACTGCCGATTGAAGCGGCCGAAAGTGGCTTGGTTGATCAGCCAACTACGAGCCAGTGGACCTTTAAGGCGACATTCAAGTTTTATTAGATATTGTGATGGCATGAGGGTTGCCGGTGAGTTATAGCTGCAGCCGCTCAAAACCACTCCACTAATCGTGTCACCATGTTGCAGCGAATAAGCCAGTGCAATAAATGCCCCCATGCTGTGTCCCAGCAAAACCACCGGGGTACCTGGATAAGTGACTTGAATCGTCTGGTTTACTTGAAATACATCTTCAATGACCTTTTCCCAGCCATCTGTGTCCGCAAAGTGGCCTAACATGCTTCCGGGTGCAATTGAGTGTCCATGACCACGGTGATCGTGACCGAATACAACATATCCTGCCGCAACGAGTTCCTCAGCAATGGGGTGGTAGCGTTGACAGTGTTCCGCCATGCCGTGGCATATATGAACAATCGCTTTAGGAGGGTTGCTGCCTGCGGCAGCGGGAAACCATTTTTTCAGATAGATTCTGTGCAGGTCTTTTGCTTTAATTATTGAGTTGTCAGCGAGCATCGTTCTTGTCCTTGCGACTCCGCAATTTGTTAAGAGCAATCATACCTTCTGCACAGATGGTTTTTGAAGTGATGTCTTTTGCAATGATATAACAGGCAGGTAAATTGTCTCAAGCCAGATAAGTTGGCTTTTAATGATGTTAGTCGATTATAACAAAATAATGCGGCCTTTGTTTTAGCAATTCTGGAGTCTTTGCTGGAAAGCTGATAGTCTCTAAGCTCCGAAGTCATTCGAATTAAATAGTCCTAAATGTTACGAATTGCCCCACCTCCGATGTATGGAAGGAGGCAGGCTTTCGTATGTGGTTTTAGTTATTTTATTAATCTGTTAACTCCCCGTTAATGTTTGGATTTGATGAATTATGGTAGATAGAATTTGGCAAGATAAGTATCCAGAGGGTGTCTCTACTGAGCTTGACTATAACGGTTATGAAACTGTTGTGGATGTGTTCGACTCTGCCTGTAAACGGTTCGCCGATAGGCCAGCGTTCCAAAATATGGGAGTGACAATTACTTATGGGCAGCTTGATAAACTCAGTGCGGATTTCGCTGCTTATTTACAGAACTATACAGATCTGGAGATTGGTGATCGAATAGCGATTCAAATGCCCAACCTTATTCAGTACCCCATAGCAGTATTTGGTGCTATGAGAGCAGGTCTAGTAGTAGTGAATACTAATCCTCTTTATACCAAGCGAGAAATGGAGCATCAATTTAATGATGCCGGGTGCAAGGCCTTAGTGGTTCTGGCTAATTTTTGTGATGCTGTGGCTGAGGTGTTGCCGAAGACAGGAATCAAGCATGTAATCATAGCTCAATTGGGAGACATGCAAGCACCTGTTAAACGTTTGATAATGAACTTTGTTGTCAAACACGTTAAAAAATTGGTACCCGAATTCAAAATAAAAGGCGCGGTTCCCTTTACCCGAGCATTAGCAAAGGGGGCAGGAGCTAAGTACACCATAGTTACCAATCGTACGGCTGCCGATATTGCTGTTCTTCAATACACCGGGGGTACTACTGGGGTGGCAAAAGGCGCCATGTTGACCCACAAGAATTTGGTTTCCAACATGTTACAAATGGATTTTGTGTTGCGCTCCCTACGGCCAGGCCAGGAGGTGGCTATTGCGCCGCTTCCCATGTACCACATTTTTTCTTTCACTGCCAATTGCCTGGGGATGATGTATCACGGAGCTTTGAATGTTCTGATCACTAACCCTCGAGACATACCGGCCTTTGTAAAAGAGCTCAGCAATCAGCGGTTCACATTACTCACCGGGCTAAACACGCTGTTTGTTGCCTTAATGGCAAATAAAGAGTTCAGCAAGCTTGATTTTGGCTCGCTTAAGTTGACCATTGCTGGTGGTATGGCATTACAGGGGGCAGTGGCTGATCGCTGGGAAAAGATTACCGGTTGCAGAATAGCCGAAGGATATGGAATGACCGAAACCTCACCGGTGGTAACGATGAATCCACCAAAAGCTATTCAAGTAGGTACCATAGGGATTCCTGTACCCGGAACTGATGTAAAAATAGTTGATGCTGAAGAACAAGAGCTTGGACTTGGTGAAAGCGGTGAGCTCTGTGTTAAGGGTCCGCAAGTCATGACAGGCTATTGGCAGCGGGAGGAGGCGACCAAGGAAACCTTCACAGCGGATGGTGAGTGGTTAAAAACCGGGGATGTTGCCATGATTCAAGATGACGGCTATCTCAAAATCGTGGATCGTAAAAAAGATATGATTTTGGTGTCTGGGTTTAATGTCTATCCGAATGAAGTCGAAGATATTGCTTGTACTCACAAAGATATTGTGGAATGTGCAGCAATTGGCGTGGTAGACGAGAAAAGTGGAGAGGCGGTGAAGTTGTTTGTGGTGTCTTCCAATGCTGAATTAACTAAAGAACATGTTATTGCACATTGCAAATTAAGCCTTACTGCCTATAAAGTGCCTAAATTTGTAGAGTTTCGAGATGAACTGCCAAAGACAAATGTGGGTAAAATATTAAGACGAGAGCTGCGCGATTAGGCGCATCTCTGATACTTTTATCTGCAAAAAGCCTGTTCATTGGTCACCATGAACAGGCTTTGTTTTATCTAGAAAACGACAAAGGGAATCAGAGGTTGTCCCGTGGGAAATAAGAAAGTTGCGGAATTAAAAAAACAAATAACTCAGTGCGAGACAAATAAACGCTATAGTTTTAGTGTACAGCTGAAAAATCTGGAAAAAAAACTTACTAATACCGACTCCAGTGATGAAATTATTGAACTGAGCAAGAAAATTACCAGCTCCATAGCCGTTGTGGCTGCCCGGCGAGAGAAAATACCTCCGCTCAATTTTCCTGAGCAACTTCCCGTTTCTCAGCGTCAAGATGAGATAGTCGAGCTAATAAAAAAACATCCGGTAGTTATCGTCGCTGGTGAAACCGGATCTGGCAAAACCACTCAAATTCCCAAAATGTGTCTCGCGGCTGGTTTGGGTATCAGCGGGCTCATAGGTCATACCCAACCCAGGCGTTTGGCGGCCAGGACCGTGGCACAGCGTATCGCCGATGAATTGCAATCGCCGTTAGGGGATTTAGTAGGTTATAAAATACGGTTTCAGGATAAGCTGTCTGAGCATACCCGGATTAAGCTGTTGACCGATGGAATGTTATTGGCGGAAGTCGGGACTGATCGGTTCCTCTCCCGGTACGATGTTATTATCATTGACGAGGCTCACGAACGCAGTCTCAATATAGACTTTCTGCTCGGCTATTTGAAGCGGCTGCTTGTGCAGCGACGCGATCTAAAAGTCATTATAACATCAGCCACCATTGACCACTGGCGCTTTTCGGAATTCTTCAATGGCGCCCCAGTGATTGAAGTTACCGGTCGCACTTACCCTGTAAGCATAGAATACCTGCCTGTTGAAAACTCCGTGGTCTCAGATTCCATGGACTCGACAACCACAGAGGCAGAGCCTATTCAGGATGATGAGTGGGAACTCGAAGTTCACATATTGAAGGCAATACAGCGGATCGATGAAATCGAGCGAGCTGGATTAAATAAAGGACGTCCCAGAGACATTTTGGTGTTCTTGGCTGGCGAGAGAGATATTCGACAAGTGGCAGACTTTTTGCGTAAACAGGGCCCAAAACAATTGGAGATCTTGCCGCTTTACTCTCGCCTGAGTAACGCTGAGCAAAATAAGGTGTTTCAAGTCCATGGGCAACGTCGTATTGTACTGTCCACCAATGTGGCTGAAACATCGATTACGGTGCCCAATATAGGCTATGTGATTGATCCTGGGCGCGCTAGGATAAGTCGCTATAATTACCGTACCAAAGTTCAGCGACTCCCAATAGAATCTATTTCACAAGCCAGTGCCAATCAGCGAGCGGGAAGGTGTGGGCGTGTTGCCGAAGGTGTCTGCATACGGTTATATTCGGAGGAGGATTTTCTTGGTCGCCCTGAATTTACCGAGCCGGAAATACTGCGAACTAATTTGGCTTCGGTTATCCTTCAAATGCGGGGTCAGAATTTAGGTCAGCCTGAGCGCTTCCCGTTTATTGAAGCACCTGACCCTCGGTCGTTAAATGATGGTTATCGATTGCTGCAAGAGTTGGGGGCTATTGATAGCCAGAAGCAAGTCACTGCCATAGGCAAGGCCTTGCTAAAGTTTCCCGTTGATCCCCGTCTAGGACGAATGCTGATTGCCGCTAAGGACTTTCAGTGTCTTAAAGAACTATTAATAATAATCAGTGGTATGGCTGTACCTGAGCCGTGGCTAAGACCTCATGGGCAAAGAGCGGCTGCCGATGAATCTCTAAAATCATTTCAGCGTGAGCGCTCCGATTTTTTAACTTTTTTTGAAACCTGGTGCCAGATTGAAACCAATAAAGCTAATCTGTCCAATAAGCTGTACCGGAAGTGGTTGGTTAGTAAATATTTGAGCTATTTACGCGTTCGAGAGTGGCAGGATATATACCGACAGCTAAAACAAACCTGTCTCGAAATGGGGTGGGCCGAAAATAAGGAGGCTGCGAGTTACGAAGAAATTCATAAAGCAATATTAGTGGGTCTACTGGATAATGTAGCGATCAAAGAGGATAGAAAGGTATATAAGGCGGCCCGTAATCGCGTGTTCCATATTTTTCCTGGTTCCGCACTAAAACCCGGTGATGGAAAGTGGGTTGTGGCAGCCGAGATAATAGAAACCAATCGCATATATGGCCGACTGATTGCTCAGATAGAACCTCAATGGATAGAAACACTGGCCAAACATCTGCTCAAGCGTGTTTATAACGAACCTCACTGGGAAAAAAAGTCAGCCTGTACGGTGGCTTACGAACAAACGAGTTTATTTGGGTTGGTGGTGAATCCCCATAAACGAGTGAATTACAGTACTATTGATCCCGTAAAATCGAGGGAAATATTTATTCGCCATGCACTGGTTTACGGTGATTATGATACTCGCGCTCCCTATGCAGCCCATAATAAAAAACTAGTCGATGAATTAGAATATCTAGAACAGAAGACCCGGCGTCGAGATATCCTAATCGATGAATTAAGCTTATATGATTGGTTTGATAAAAAAATTCCAGCGGACATTGTTAATGGCCGGAGTTTTGAAGCTTGGCGTAAAAAAGCAGAAGAGACAGACCCTGAAATTTTATTCATGAAAGAATCGGATTTGATTCAAAATGAAACCAGTGGTGACACTGAGTATCATTATCCAGATGAGGTCATAATAAAAGGTGGAAGTCTCAAAATAGATTATCAGTTTGAACCCGGCAAGACGCGTGATGGGCTCAATATTGAAGTGCCTATTATGCTACTTAACCAATTAGATGTGAAAAAATTGGAATGGCTGGTTCCTGGATTAGAGCGAGAAAAGTGTATTGCTCTAATAAAGTCTCTGCCTAAAACTCTGCGCAAGCAATTTGTTCCGGTGCCAGACTTTGCCGATGCTTTTCTGGCAACTAACCCAAATCGAGATCAGTCTCTTAAACTCCAGTTAACGACTTTTTTAAAAGCCCAAAAGTCGGTAAATATTGAGTTGGATAGCTGGGATGAAAGCAGTTTGCCTTTGTACTTGCAAGCCCATTTGAGAGTGCTGAACGCAAAAGGAAAGGTGATTGCTGAAGGTCGCGATTTAGAGGCCGTTATTCAGCAATGCCAAACTGATTTTAAAGCAGCGATTCAAACTATTGCCGCAAATACGATAAGTGGCCAAGTTCACCGAACCTGGGACTTCGGAAAGCTTGATGATGTGCAGGAGATGCAAGAGAATGGGCTAGTTGTACGAGTCTTTCCGGCATTAGTGGATTGTAGTGACGGTGTGACACTGCAGCTATTTGAGAGTCATTATCGTGCACAAAACAGTACTTCAATGGGGTTGTTACGATTGTTTTTATTGGCCCAGCCCCAACTAGTACGTTATGTAAAAAAGCACTACGAACTGCCAAAGAAAACTCAACTTTACTATTCTGCATTTGGTACAGGTCCGGAGTTGACGGACGGTTTTGTGGAGCGAGTTTTCTATCAGGCTTTTGTGTTTGATGATCTTGAGATCAGGACGGAGCAACAATTTAATCGTCGAATGCAGCAAGGCAAAGCTGAGTTGGCAGACTCGGCTTTGTTCATTCAGCGCTTGCTGGAGGAAATCTTGAATGGCTATCACGAGGTTGCCAGCTTGATCAGTATTGATTCTTCCCCAGGAACGTTAGAGACTCGCCAGGATATTCAGACTCAACTTGAGAGTTTGTTTCCCCGGCATTGGTTAAAATCAATACCTTTATCTCGGCTGGTTCAGTATCCCCGGTACTTGAAGGCATTGGTGATTCGGTGGCAGCGTTTACAAGGTAAAGTGGATCGTGACAAGATTTTAATCGATGAATTGAAGCAGTTGTGGGAGCGCTATCAACGTCAGCAGACTAAGCTAAAAGAAATGGATTCAACAGATAAGTATCTAGAGGAGTGGCGTTGGGCCTTGGAAGAGTATCGAATTTCTTTATTTGCGCAAGGCATGAAAACCCTTTATCCCATTTCCGCGAAGCGTTTGGAAAAACTGTGGCAAAAAGTGGATACATGATTTTTTGCCCGCAGGGAAATTGACATGGAAGCTATGCAAATTGAACAATCCTATTTAGTAAATTGCAGTCGTGGACAGCAACTCCATGTGCGGCGAGTTTCAAATAACCCGCAGGGACCGGTGGTGGTGTTATTGCATGGCTTAATGGAGAATGGCACGATTTTTCAAAGTAGATCACGGCAAGGATTGGCCTATTATCTCGCCGGGGAGGGTTATGATGCTTATATCCCAGATCTAAGAGGACGTGGCTGCTCATGGCCACAGTTGCAGGCGTTTTCTCGTTACTCCACGATTCATGCTATTACGGAAGACTTGCCTGCGATCTTGGGCTTGTTAAGAGATCTAAGAGGCGTTGCTCCGCAGTTCTGGGTTGGGCATGGTTGGGGCGGAGTGTTGATAAACTCGTTTTTAGCTCGCTATCCAGAGTATATGAGGCAAGCCTGTGGGCTTATTTACTTTGGCAGCCACCGTCAAACGCAGAGTTCAATTGCATTGAAAAAAAATCTCGCTGGCCGTTTGATAGCTAAGGTTAAGGGGTTTGTTCCAGCGACCTTTTGGCCCGTTGGCGTTAATAGTGAATATCAGGGATTATTTACTGACTTTCAACGCTGGGCAGCCGGTGCACCTTGGGTGGATCCTGCGGACGGTTTTGATTACGGATTGGCATTAACACAGATTGGTGGACATGCTCCCGCGCTGTATTTCGCTAATTCTGCCAAGTCTGAACATGGCTGGGTGGGGGATGTGCGCGTTTTTATGCGAGAGCAAGGCACTCATGATGGCCGTTTGATTCCTCTAGGTCTCGTTGCGGGCAATGTGAGAAACTATACACATATTGAAATGCTATCGTCACCAGAAGCAGTGCATGAAGTATTCCCTTTCATGATAAACTGGATGGCAGAAAAGAGCAGTACTGATTTGGATTTGAGCAAGGCCCCTCCAATGGAGACTATGGTTCAAAGTACCGCTGAAAGTCAATCTGCAGAATAAAAACAGACTGGAGGTCAATGTGTCCGAGGGTTTACACGCTGATAAAGTAGTAATTAGTGGTACGGGTTTATTTACGCCTGATCAATCCATCACGAATGCAGAACTGGTTACTTCGTTTAACGCTTATGTTGATCAATTTAATGAGCAAAATCAGGCAGCTATAGCAGCTGGTGAATTAGAGCCGCTGGTGTATTCAAGCGAAGAATTTATCTATAAAGCGTCTGGCATAGAAAGTCGCTACGTTATGGATAAAGCAGGCATTCTATCCCCATCACGGTTGTGCCCGCAGATTGCAGAGCGTGGCGATGAAGAGGAGTCCATCCAATGTGAGATTGCGGTGGCGTCGGCGCGGCAGGCAATGGCTCAGGCCGGCAAGACGGCGGCGGATATTGATGCTGTTATAGTTGCTTGCTCTAATATGCAGCGCGCCTATCCAGCAATGGCAATTGAAGTTCAAAAAAGCCTGGATATACAGGGGTTTGCTTTTGATATGAATGTGGCCTGTTCTTCTGCAACCTTTGGCTTACAGATGGCTAAAGATATTATTAAGGCAGGTTCAGCCCGAGTGGTATTACTGGTGAGTCCTGAAATTTGCTCAGGACATTTAGCGTGGCAAGATCGTGATTGCCACTTCATCTTCGGTGATGTCAGTACTGCCTGCATTGTTGAGAAGCAAGAAACAGCGTCAAGCGTTGACTGTTGGGAAATCATTGGTAGTCAATTGAGTACCGTTTTTTCCAACAACATCCGTAATAATTTTGGTTTTTTGAATCGATGTGATGAATCGGGAGTTGGTAAGCGCGATAAACTGTTCACTCAAAATGGTAGGAAAGTGTTTAAAGAAGTGGTTCCCATGGTGGCGGAGACTATTTCCAAGCATCTTGCTGATGAAGGAATCAATGCGGGTCAACTAAAACGGTTGTGGTTGCATCAAGCTAACTTGAGCATGAATTTGCTGATCTCAAAGAAGGTACTTGGTCGTGACGCCACAGCTGCCGAAGCCCCTGTGATATTGAACGAGTATGCTAACACCAGTTCAGCGGGGTCCATCATCGCTTTTCACAAGTATCGCAATGACTTAAGTCAAGGTGATATTGGAGTTATATGTTCCTTTGGCGCGGGTTATTCGGTGGGAAACATTATAATTAAACGTTTGTAACTCATCTGCAGTGCCAGGGAAGGCAAAAAATTATGAAAATATTTCTATCTATTTTGAAACAATCCTTAAATCCTCTCGTCTCATATACAGCTACGTTGTAAAAGCGATGCTATAGATGCTCGTAATGATTTCAATAAGCTTTTCAATTAATTGTATAGTCAATTAAATAACCAATTAATAACAGGTAGGGAGAATCAACATGGTAAAGGTAAAATCATTAAACCCCATCGCAGCAGGTTTTGGAGCGGTTGCTTTAGCATCAGCACTAAGTTCAATGCCAGTACAAGCGGCTGATAGTCCTTTTGCTACCAGCGAACTTGTCGGAGGCTACATGTTGGCCGGTAAAGAAGGCAAATGCGGAGAAGGTAAGTGCGGAGACAAAGGCGAGCAGCCTGGCAAGCGAGCTGAAGGTTCTTGCGGGGGTAAGGCCAAGCAAGAAGGTAGTTGTGGTGGCAAGGCTGAAAAAGAAGGCAGCTGTGGTGGCAAAGCAGAAATGGAAGGCAACTGTGGCGGCAAAGCAGAAATGG
The DNA here is from genome assembly GCA_963922875.1 of uncultured Ketobacter sp. Classification (GTDB taxonomy): domain Bacteria; phylum Pseudomonadota; class Gammaproteobacteria; order Pseudomonadales; family Ketobacteraceae; genus Ketobacter. The sequence goes on from CAWUJH010000002.1 coordinate 150,990, forward strand.
AAGGCTCATGCGGTGGCAAGGATAAAAAATAAGTCATGAAACCACTTGATTCCAAAATAAGTGGAGCAGGGTTGGGATTACGGCGAACTATTATTAGTTCGCTGTATGAACAGCGTCCTGATGCTATTGATTTCCTCGAGATTGCCCCAGAGAACTGGATTAATCTCGGTGGTAGATTTGGTCATTTATTCAAGCAGCTTACGGAAATGTATCCATTTGTGACCCATGGTCTTTCGCTTTCGTTGGGTGGGCCTCTGCCATTGGATATTGAGTTGCTAAAAAACATTAAGCGTTTTTTAGACCAGCATAATATTGATGTTTACACCGAGCATCTGAGCTATTGTAGTGACGATGGACAACTTTATGATTTAATGCCCATACCCTTTACGGAAGAAGCCGTAGCTCATGTGGTGAAAAGAATACATCAAGTTCAGGATGTTTTAGAGAGACCACTGGCGGTTGAAAATGTCTCGTACTATGCGGCCCCCGGCCAGGAAATGAGTGAAATTGAGTTTATTACCCAGGTGTTGGAGCAGTCAGATTGTTCATTATTACTAGATGTTAATAATATTTACGTGAATAGTGTCAATCACGGTTATGATGCCAAAAAGTTCTTGCAACAATTACCGGGGGATAGAATTGCCTACATTCATATTGCCGGGCATTACAATGAGGCCGAGGATCTTATAGTAGACACTCATGGTGCTGATATTATTGATCCAGTGTGGCAACTATTGCGACAAACGTACGCGCAATTTGGTGTTAAACCGACTCTACTGGAAAGAGATTTCAATATTTCCAGTTTGGACAATTTGATCAACGAAGTTGAGATGATTCGCAAGTTCCAAATGATAGAAACATCGTTGACAGAAATTAACACGCAGGTGATATAAATGCGGGCACCCGATAAACTGTTTAGTCAGCAGATGTCGTTTGCTGCACATTTGCGAGATCCTGATGGCGTGGCGGCTCCCGAGGGTATTGAGGACCGGAGGCTCAAAATTTATCGTGATTTGTTTTATAACAACATTGAGGGGTTTATCAGTGGCGGCTTTCCTGTGCTTCGAAGTCTCTATCCCGATGAGCGTTGGCACCGCTTAGTTCAGTTATTTTTTCAAAATTATCGTTGTAAGACCCCCTATTTTATTGAAATTGCCCAGGAATTTTTCGAGTTTCTCCAGTCTAGCTATCAATCAGGAAGTGATGATTTTCCTTTTTTGCTAGAATTGGCTCATTATGAATGGGTCGAGCTGGCGGTAGACACTACCCAAGAGGAGCCGCCCACTAAAGGTTTTAATCCAAAGGGTAACCTAATAAAAGGTCGCCCGGTTATTTCCCCCCTTGCATTCGTGCTCAAATACGAATACCCGGTGCATCAGATTTCCCCAAGCTATATTCCCTCTGAGAAACCAGAATCACCCACTTTTTTGATAGTTTATAGAACGCCTCAATTTCAGGTGAAATTCATGGAGATAAATGTCGCAACAGCAGGCCTATTAGACTTGCTAGAGCAAAACTCCGATTTTATTGGTTTGGATGCGGTAAATACTTTGTATAAAGAGTGGGTTGGGGTAAATCAGGCTTCGGCTATAAAGAGTGCAGAAACTGCCCTCAATCACCTACGAAAAGTAGGAATTATATTAGGCTCAGAATTACGCGGAGTCGCCTAATTAAATCGGAGTTAGCTGGCCTTTTTTTGAGAAAATAAATTCGAATTGTCGTCATAATTCCTTTCCTTGGTTTTCTACCAAAGCCGTTTTAAGTGCTCAAGTGCCTATTGATTTGCAGATTTATATTCTACAGCTACATTAACAGTAGGCTGAATAGAATTTAGACGGCCTATTTCTAACAATAGCAGCGTATGTCAGCGCTATGGTTTGGTTAAATGAAACAATGAAAATAGAAACCAACATTTAACTTAAATTGATTCACTTTCGAACTTTATATTTCGTCAAATTTGAATGAAAGACAGTTCTAGATTCGGAAATGCTTGCAGGGTATTGCCATGGATAATTCCAAAAACACGCTCGCAGATCTTTTCGTCGACTATTTAAATAATTTATCAGTAAAGTATGTTTTTGGGGTTCCCGGTGGAGGCATTGAACCATTATATGATGCTTTAGCTCGCAGCCAGCGTCGTGGGCGAGTGGTACCTGTTATTGCTCGCCACGAATCTGGCGCTGCGTTTATGGCGGACGGCTATTATCACAGTTCCGGCAAATTGGGCGTCTGTTGCGCTACTACTGGACCAGGTTCCACTAATCTACTCACCGGAGTCGCTTCAGCGTTTGTGAATCATACTCCGCTGTTGGTCATCACAGCACAAACCAACTTAGCCGATTTCGGACGTCAAGGGCTGCAGGAATCCTCTTGTACCGGGGTTAATGTGATCGGCATGTTCGAACACTGCACCCATTACAACACGCTGGTTTCCCACCCGGATCAATTTGAACATAAGCTACTCTCCGCACTTATTGCTGCTTTCCAAATGATGGGGCCAGTTCATTTAAGTGTGCCTAGAGATATTCTCAAATACCCGATTGGTTCCGATAAGCCAAAGTTTAATGCAAAGGAAATTATTCATCGCTCTAGATTGGTAGATTTTCAAGCTATCGATGTTTGTGTGGAATTGATCAAGGAGAGTAAAAACGGAGTGATTCTCCTGGGTGAGAGTGCTTGCTCGGTCCGGGAAGAGATTATGCATCTGGCTAAAATTAAAGGGATGAAAATACTCACCACACCCCAAGGGCGGGGCTTAATGAGCTTTGATTGCCCGGATTATTATGGCAGTGTGGGGTTTGCCGGGCACAGTAGCGCCGCCTCGGTGTTAAGTTCAACGATGCCTGATTTGATCTTGTGTATTGGGTCTAATTTGGGAGAGCTAGCAAGCGATGGCTGGAACCCGGACATATTAACTGCAAACTTAATTCATATTGACAGTGATACTATTCACTTTAGATCTTCACCTATGGCGAGGTTGCAGGTGAGTGGCGCGCTTGATGCCATTTTCCCTTTATTGCTGCAAAGGCTTGATACTGACCCTGCAGTGGTTAATGTCAATGGTAGCCAACAAGTTCCAGTGAAGCATGTCATCCTGGATCCCATTTATGAGAATGAGACTGCCTTCGAGGCTATTTCACCCGCTAATATTATTAGGGCGCTGCCTCAGTTCTTACCGAAAAATTCGCGATATTTTGCCGATTCCGGTGCCAGCTTGGCTTGGGCTATTCATTATTTGGATCCTTATTATGAGCCTGCCGAAAAAGAAATGATGTTCCGTAACTGCTTTGATTTTGGTGCCATGGGGTGGGCGATTGGCAATGCGGTGGGGGCTGCACTGGCGGATCCAACACGGCCAGCGGTGTGTATTACAGGTGATGGCAGTATGTTGATGAACGGTCAGGAAATTACGGTGGCTATTCAGCATAAATTGCCTGTTATTTTTGTTGTATTGAATGACTCTGCCTTGGGGATGGTAAAACATGGACAGCGACTGGCGGGTGCGGAACAGGTTGGTACCGAGCTTCCCTTAGTGAATTTTGTCACTATGGCCAGTGCATTGGGTGTGCGTGGAATCTCTATAGGCTGCGTTGATGATCTCTCCGAACTGTCATTACTGGAAATCATTCAACTGGACGGGCCACTTATTTTAGAGGCGTATATAGATCAAGAAGCTGTGCCCCCCATTAACAGTCGAATTAAACAACTGACGAGGTAAGTCTAAAGTGACAAACACAATAACTACCGATATATGGCAGGAAATACCCAGTGTAACCAATCCTTTTCGACCGGATAGGTGCCTATGTTCAGGGTATGATGTTTATGGGGATTTAATCCAGCAAGCCAGTTGGATAGAGTATCTGTATTTACTGTTTAAACGTGAACGACCCAATGGCAAGCAGGCTAAATTGTTCAACGGCATTAGCATTGCGTTGGCTAATTTTGGCCCCCGAGATCCTAGCATTCACGCAGCTATGGCCGCGGGTGCGGTCGGTTGTGGTGCCGGGGCCAGCCTAATTGCCGCCATTGGCCCTGCGGCTGGGCAGTTAGGTGGTGCTCATGAAGTTGCGCGGCTGGTAGAAAACTTTCAGGAAATGGAATTAGACACTGAGAATTGGTTAATTTGGATGGGATCCTGTAACGAACAAACTAAGCCATGGACTGATTATGAAGATGTTTGGCCTCATTCTGATCATCCGCCGGGATTGGACCCCTATGCAGAGAGCGCCAGCTTAACCACTTTAAAGGCCCTTGAGTATTTAGCTTCTATATCTCCGGGCGAGCATCTAACCTGGCTGGAGCGCGAATATAAAAAAATTGAGCGACATTTTAACAAAGGAATCAGTTTGGCTTTCGTTGCCGCAGCGGGTTTAAGGGATTTGATGTTAGATCCAGAACAGGCAGAAATGATTTATTTGTTACTCCGCTTGCCTGGGGCGGCCGCTCATTCTCTGGAGTGCCGTTATCAAGGTTGGAAAAGTGTAGCATTCTACGAAAATGGACTCAATTTAGTCGATAACCCCCATGGGATAGGCGGATATAAATGAGTGATCAGCCAACCATAGATGCTAATGTTCCGCTGCTGGAAGAATGGGAACAAAAATGGACAACGAGCTTAGGGGCTTTTATCCTTGGAGATACGGTAATACTGCGCGGCAAAGATATTTTTCGTGAGTTATCCAGGGAGCGCTGGATGGCTAATTTAATGTTTGGTATTTGCGGTCGTCAGTTTAATAATAAGCAAGTTCAATTGTTTGAAGGCATTTGGACTATTGCTGCGAGTTACCCCGATCCCAGAATTTGGAATAATCGCATGGCCACCTTAACTGCAAGTGCCCGCAGTTTGTCCTCGTTGGGGGTGTCAGCCACTATTGCAACCTCCGAAGCCATTGTATTCGGCAATCAGCCCATGCTGGGGATCTTCAATGTGCTTTGCTTTTGCAAAGCAAAAGTAGAGGAAGGACAGAGTTTAGCCACGGTGGTTCAGGAGCTGTTACAACAACCGGTTGAGGGGCGGCCAGGCAGTGGATGTAATCGAACAATTGCAAAAATTCCGGGCTTTGGGCGGCCCGTGGTGAACCATGATGAGCGAATTGAACCCGTGCGGAAACTGGCTAAAGAATTAGGGCTTTATGACGGCCCACATGTTGTATTGGCGCAAGCGATTGAGCAAATTTTGAACGATCTACCCCAACCACTAAAAATGAACATAATTACTGTTATCGCAGCTTTGTGTTTGGACCAAGGATTAACAGCCAAACAACTCCATCATTATATGCTATTGTGCTTTGTAGGAGGCGCTGTTCCATGCGCGGTGGATGCATTAGAAAAGCCAGAAGGTGCATTTTTTCCGTTAAGATGTGCCAATATAGTTTATCAAGGGATGCCATTGCGCAAATGGAATTCAAGCGAAAGTTAGCAGCAAAACTAACGTTTACCAAGGTTTTACCAACCTTATTTCTCACGGTATTAGGGGGGTTGACTTTAGTCCAGTCTGTTTATTCTCAAATTGATCCACTTTCGGATGAAGAAGCACTCTTCGATATTTATGGTGACGAAGAGATCATCAGTATAGCAACGGGATCTTTGCAGCCCATTGCACAAGCACCAGCCGTGGCCACAGTGATAACGGCAGACCAAATTCAAGCGATGGGCGCCAGTGATATTGATCAGGTCCTGGAAACCGTCCCTGGTCTACATGTTACAAGAGAGCCTTACGGCATGCGTCCGGCCTACGTCTTTCGAGGTATTTTTGCTCCTACCAATGCCGAAGTCCTATTGCTGATCAATGGCATTCCGCTGACCAACCTTTTTCAAGGTGATCGTAATTTGGTTTGGGGAGGAATGCCGGTTAACGGCATATCTCGAATAGAAGTTATCCGTGGGCCCGGTTCTGCAGTTTATGGTGCTGATGCATTCGCAGGAGTGATCAATATCATCACCAAAAAAGGCAGCGAGATTGGTGTGCTTGAATCTGGTATTCGTTATGGAAGCTTTAATACCAAGGAAGCCTGGGTTATGAGTGGCAGCAATCTGGGGGGTGGAGAGTTTGCGGTCATGGTCGAAGCTCTTGAAACTGATGGAGCTGATGAAATTGTTGAGCTGGATGCACAGAGCACTTTTGATCAGCTTTCCAGCACCAATGTATCTTATGCGCCTGGTGCAATGAATACTTCCCGCAGAAACTTAGATATCAGGCTGGATTATCAATTAGACCACTGGCAATTTCGAGCTGGACTGCAAAAACGCAGCGATTTTGGTAGTGGAGTTGGTATTGCTCAATCTTTAGATCCAGAAGGTCGTTATGGCAGTAATCGATGGAACGCAGATATTACCTACGCCACTAGCGATTGGTGGCAGGATTGGGATATTACAGCTCAATTGAGTATATTAAACACCTCTCAAGTATCCGAGAGAAATATCTTTCTTGCGCCAGAAGGGGCCGATTTCGGTTTGGCGGGAACAACTTTTCCTGAAGGCGTTATTGGTAACCCAGAAGTTTTTGAGCGTCATTCTCGCTTTTCTTTATCTGCATTCTACGAAGGTATAGATCGTCACCAGTTGCGATTAGGATTAGGTTACTACTATGGGGACGTCTACAAGACGAAAGAAACCAAGAACTTTAATTTTGATCCCGTGTTCGGGGTACCCATTTACCTTGGCTCTGAGTTAGTCGATGTTAGTGATACGGAAGAAGTTTTTCTACCAGAAGTGCAGCGGATTAATAGATTTGTTTTTATTCAAGATGTGTGGAATTTTGCCGCAGATTGGGAATTTACCATGGGAGTTCGGTACGACGATTATTCCGATTTTGGCAGTACGATCAATCCACGACTAGCCCTGGTGTGGGCTACTAACCATAATTTAACCACCAAGATATTATATGGGCAGGCATTTCGGTCACCTTCATTTGCCCAGTTATTGGTGACAAATAACCCAGTAGCTCAAGGTAATTCTGAATTAGCCCCAGAAACATTGGAGACAGTTGAGTTGGCGTTTAATTATCGTATTAGCGATACTTTAATGCTGAATAATAATTATTTTTATTATGAATGGGATGACATCATTGTTTACGTACCGGATCAAACAGCAAGTACCGGGACAGCACAAAATGCTAGCCAGCAAACAGGGTTAGGCACGGAGCTAGAACTAGATTGGCAACCACTGTCAAATGTTCGTCTAGCGGCTAACTATGCTTGGCAGAAATCGAAAGATGAAGCAACAGACAAACCTGTAGCGCAATCTCCTGAGCATCAAGTATATGCGTCACTACTATGGAAAATAACGCCTCAATGGCAATTCTATTCACAGTTTAATGTCGTGATGGAAAGACATCGTGATGTAAATGATCAACGGTCAAGCGTGAAAGATTATGAGACTGTTGATGTCACTTTACGCAAGCTGTTTAATGGCAGCGGGTTTCAAGCGGCGGTAAGTGTTCGAAATTTATTTGATGTAACTGCGGTTGAACCGAGTCCTCTGACAGAACCATTTGTTCGCATTCCTAATGATCTACCTTTACCTGGGCGAAGCTTTCAAGTGGAATTTCGCTATGACCTGCCTTAACAGGCTGCAGCGATTAGAGATTTACATGGAGTTGTTGGTAAACACTAATGCGAAGATCTAAGTGTTTTAGAGACATTAATAACAAGCATGCTAGAGCCGTTTTTCGCGGCGTTCAGTCTTTGACAATAGCGCTTGTTATGTTTGTGTCCTGTGCGAGTTACGCAGAGCTCCTTGTGGTTTACCCTAAGATTAGAGAGCCTTATCGACAAATATTTTTGAATATTATTGAGGGAATACAATCCAGTTCTAAAGCTGCGATTTACACTATTGAGATTGAAGAAGAAACGACAAAAAAATTTTTTGTTGACACAATAAATAGTCGGGATATTGACGGTGTTGTTTCGTTAGGTGCTCGCAGTATGGGGGTATTGGAGTGGGTACCAGAGAATAAACCCATTGTTATAGGGGGTGTAATCGTTACCCCAGAATCTACACTTTATTCAGGTATTACCTTAATACCTGAGCCTGCTACCATACTCACTAATGTTAAACGTCTACTGCCAGATACGCAGAAAGTTTATGTTATTTATCATCCTCAAACATCAAAGTGGCTTTTGGAGTACGCGGAAAAAGCAGCAATAAAATCTCAACTTCAGTTAATCGCGAGACCAGCTGAGGATGTACGTCAAATGGCGTTGATCTATCGTGAATTTTTAAAATCAATGGATCCCGAAAATGATGTGCTTTGGATTGCCTTAGATGGCGCTAGTCCCGATCGACCAATCCTGCAAAATATTCTAGAAGAGGCTTGGCGTAGAAATTTAAAAATTGTTTCTGGTAATCTATCTGATGTTAAGCGTGGCGCTTTATTTGCTTTTTATCCTGAAAATCGAGCCATGGGAGCTCAATTGGTAGAGTTACTGAATTCCATGAAAAAAAGTCAGACGCATGAAGTCAGTTTAAGGCCGGTCAGCAGCTTGCAGATTGCAGTAAACCTGCGAACTGCGGATCACTTGAATTTAACATTTGATAAACAGGCCAGGGAACAATTTGGGTTGATGTACCCAGCACCTTTAGGTCAGTAAAGAGTAATCTAATGAAATTCTTTTTTTTCAAACTAACAAATAAGTTTTCATTCCGGCAACAGCTAATTTTTATATTTAGTGTAGGCATTATCTGTCTGGCCTTGGCATCTACCTTGATTATTTCTTCTATTTCAACTCAGTATGTAGGTGATCAATTCGTTAATCAGGGACGAAAAATTGTGGAAGGTTTGGCACGCCAAAGCACTTTGGCATTATTGTATGCCAGTCCTGAAGCCGCCCGCGATGCAGCTCAGGCGACAATGGCATTTCCTGATGTGGTCGGCGTCGGAATTTATAATTCGAATTATAAGGCATTGTACTCAGAGGGCAGTATTACTACGCTTCAATCGGAACGAATTGCCGAGCGCGATCAGAAAGCATTCGTCGATTATAAAGATTCCTGGCAGTTTATATTTCCAGTTGTTAGCGCTTTCAAGTCCGATGAATCGGATTCACCGTTTATCAATCAAGAAAGCGCTAAGGAAGTAGTTGGTTACGTGTCTGTTGTTATTTCTAAGAATACGCTGCATACCATGAGTTGGGATATATTTGAAAGTAATTTTCTAATCACTGGTTCGCTCGCAGTCATTTTGCTTCTGTCTTTATTGGCGATTACTCGACGTTTGACTTTGCCATTACAAACCTTGGCAGAGTCTATGGGCAGGGCGGAATCTGGAACTAGCAGAGTACGAGCAAAGTTACAGGGTTCTAAGGAGCTTATGGTTATGGAAAACGCTTTCAATAAAATGATGGAAGAGCTTGAAAGTCGTGAAAATGAGCTGATAAAAGCCCGAGATATAGCGTTGGATGCTGCCAGAGCGAAAGGTATATTCGCTGCAACTGTAAGTCACGAACTAAGAACTCCCATGAATGGCGTTCTTGGCATGCTGCAACTGCTTGAAAGATCTAATTTGACTTCAAAGACCAAAGAGTATGTGGATATTGCTAGTTCTTCAGCTAAGTCTTTATTGCTTCTGATTGACGATATTTTAGATTTCACGAAGGTCGAATCAGGAAAAATGAAGTTTCATTTTGAAGATTTTGGGATTCGAGAACTGGTAATGGACGTGGTTGAGTTACTTTCAATACAATCTCGACAGAAAAATCTAATGCTCAATAGTATTATTGATTTGAATGTTCCAGAGGGTATGCACAGTGACGTGGGGCGAATTCGCCAAGTATTAATAAATCTGGTTGGTAATGCCATAAAATTTACTCATCAAGGAAGCGTTTGTATAAGAGTATCAAAAGTAGATGTTGACAGTAGATCACATATACAGTTCAGCGTTATTGATACAGGAATCGGAGTGGATGACCACGCAAAAGAAAAGATATTTGATTCATTTGTGCAGGCAGATGGTTCTACGACTCGTCGTTACGGGGGGACTGGATTGGGCTTAAGTATAAGCCGCGAGTTGGTTCAATTAATGGGGGGTGAATTAAGCTTGGAAAGTGAACCAGGCAAGGGCAGTATTTTTTCCTTTTCTTTACCCTATGTTTCCGCTGACTCGCTGCCTTACGTTGAACGCTACGATCCTTATAGGGTTGCCGGATTGAGAGTTTTGTTGATAAGCACCATTAAATTTCGAGCCCTTATACTTATTGATGTTCTAAATAGTTGGAAATGTTACTGCGAGCATGCTGAAACCAGTGATAGTGCACTAGCTAAGCTGGGCGAATCTAGCGCTATCGGTAGACCTTACGATATTGTGATCTTTGATTGTTTTAATAGCTCAGAGGCTGAGCTTTCCAGAGTGTTCATGGAGGCAGGAGATGGCATTTTTAAATTGGTTGTTTTAGGTGATATTAACTCAAAAAACGGATTGAAAACGTCTGCTATCCGAAATATCCCTCAAGCGGTAGATACAATGTCGCTTTTCAAAGCAATTCAGTATCTTTCATCGCCAGATGAACAGCTAGCCTATGAGGTGAAAGATGAAAATATCAGTAACGCAGTAAAAATCCTAGTAGTTGAAGATAATCGCGCTAATCAACTAGTAGCAGTGGGGATGTTGGAGCGCTTTGGTTATCAGGTTGATCTTGCAAATGATGGGGCGGCAGCACTCGATAAGCTGGCAAATCGATCTTATAGCATGGTGTTGATGGATTGTCATATGCCTGGAATGGATGGGTATACTGCTACCCAGCGTATCCGTGCTCAAGAGAGTAAAGGGGAGCGAATTCCCATATTAGCTATGACGGCACATGCTAATGGAGAGGATCGAAAGAAATGTATATCGGTGGGTATGGATGACTATATCTCGAAACCACTAGAATTTTCAGAACTTGAAGAGAAGTTGGCGCTTTGGTTAGAGGCTCCGACATCAGATGCAGAAAGAATTGGTTTTGAAACTCCCTGGTCATTTGATATTTCTTCCGTTGATGAATCTTGCCTAGATTCCCAAAAGATCAGTGAGCTGTATGCTCAATTGGGTGACGTGTTAGTAAAGGTTATTGGTGCATTTTTAGAAGATACTCCGTTATTGATTCAAAAATTAAGTGATGCTCTTGCTGGCCAACAATTTGCAAGAGTAGGAGAGATGGCACATTCAATTAAAAGTAGTTCTATGAATATCGGGGCGTTTAAGTTAGTCGAACTATGTATTGAGCTTGAGACAATGCTTGGGCAGATACAATTTTCTAATATCAGCCCAAAGGTTTCGGAGATCACAGATGCATATTCTAAATTGGAGATGGTGCTGCAAAAAATCGTTAAAGATGAGTCAGTAGAATTGTTGGCTTCTGAGTCTAATACATACAATACCGTCTTGATTGTAGATGATGATAGAAGTGCCCGTTTTGCAATTCAGGGTGTCCTTGAGCGTGAAGGCTATATTATTTCTGAAGCAGACAATGGTAGAAATGCAGTGATGCATTGTATGAAGCACATGCCAGAACTGATTTTAATGGATGCAATGATGCCCGAAATGGACGGCTTTGAAGCCTGTAAAAATATATTGGATATTCGCGCGGATCGTCCTCCTTTGGTTTTGATGATTACTGCGTTACATGACGAAGAGTCCATCGAAAAAGCGTTTTCAGCTGGCGCTTCAGACTTTATTCCGAAACCTGTTAATTTAACATTGTTACAAAAGCGTGTCAGTCGGCTGTTGCAATCTAGCCGTTCAGAACAAAAAGTGCAGGAATTGGTTTTCTATGATGCGCTAACGCGCCTGCCAAACAGAGATATGTTTTTGGATTCGGCAAAAAAGCATATTTCTAAATGTTTGAAAACTCGAAAAAAATTAGCGATGCTTTATCTCGGAATAGATCGTTTCAATACTGTCAATGAAATACAGGGACATGAAGTTGGTGATTTGTTACTTAAAACCGTTAGTCAACGGTTGCGCGGTTGTATAAGGACTTCTGATATTATTGCTCGGGCAGGCGGAGACGAATTTAATATCCTGTTATCGGATGTTGGCTCGATGGAATCCGCCATCGCGGTTGGTCAAAAAATATGTGATAGGTTGGCGCTACCCTATTCGTTCAATCAGAATAAAATATACGTTACTGCAAGCATAGGTGTCTCTATGTTTCCTAAAAACAGTGAGAACCTTAATACGCTGATCCAAAACTCGTATACAGCTTTATTTAAAGCGAAATCAAAAGGTGGCAACAATATACAATGTTACGAGTTTGGTATGGAGACGGAAATAGTCCGCCGAGTTGAATTAGAAAATGATCTTCGTAACGGTATAGAACGCGGTGAATTAGTGTTGTATTACCAGCCTCAGGTTCGAGTTAAGGATAGATCGAAATGTGGGCTGGAGGCGTTGGTTCGTTGGCAGCATCCAGAGCGCGGATTGTTGCCACCCAATGAGTTCATACCACTGGCTGAGGAATGTGGGCTTATTAGTCGGCTTGGTTTGTGGGTGATTAATGAGGTGGCGCAGCAGCAGAAATCCTGGCAAGACCAAGGCCAGTATTGTGTCCCTGTTGCGATCAATATCGCTAGCCAGCATTTAGAGAGCGGGTTTTTGGTAAATGAAATCAAAGCTACTTTTAACAAGTTGGGTTTGTCTCCGAGCTTGTTAAGAGTTGAGATTACAGAGAACTCTCTGGTCAATACTACTGATTTAGTGATAGAGCAGATGCATTCATTAAACAGGATGGGTGTGGTATTGGAAATTGACGATTTTGGGACGGGGTATTCTTCACTTCGCTATTTAAAGCGATTTCCGATTTCGGCGATAAAAATTGATCGAGAATTTATAATGGATTTACCTGATGACAAAGAGAATTCTGCTATTGTTTCTGGCCTGATTACGCTCGCTCATAACTTAGGTATGGATGTGGTTGCCGAGGGCGTGGAAACAGAAGAGCAATTTTCCATTCTTGAGGCTTGGGGCTGTGATATTATTCAAGGCTATCTTTTTAGCCGACCATTACCTGTTGAAGATGTCTCTGGTTGGGAAGTCGCGTGAGATTCCATAAGTCTTTTGGATGAGAATAGTTTGGAATATGGTTGATATTCTTAAGTATATTGTTTTAATCATTATGGTGGCGGGACCTCAGAATCTTTTGGCTGAGGCAAATGAGAAAGATCCGTGGGAAGGCTTCAATCGTGGCGTATTCAAATTCAATGATACCTTGGATAGGTACGTGTTAAGGCCTGTAGCCAAGGGTTATGACAGGGTATTGCCAGATCCTGTTCAGGATGGAATTGGTAACTTTTTTTCCAATTTGGGTGATTTAGTCACGGTGTTTAATGGTTTGTTGCAAGGAAAATTTGGTCAAGCCGGATTAGATAGTACCCGTTTTCTTATTAATACTACCGTCGGATTTTTCGGGTTTATTGATATAGGCTCTCGCATTGGTCTCGATAAACACGATGAGGATTTTGGCCAAACATTGGGTTTTTGGGGTGTAAGTTCGGGTCCCTACTTGGTGCTGCCATTTTTTGGTCCAAGCACTCTTCGAGATGCCGGTGGTATTATTCCTGACTTTTACCTTTCGTCTTATTACGATATTGGCGACCAGGAAGTGCGCTACGGCCTGTTGGCGTTAGAGGTAGTGGATATGAGGGCGGGACTGTTATCAGTGGATGCCTTGATTACAGGGGATCGTTATACATTTATTCGTGATGCCTATTTGCAACGGCGGGCTTTTTTAGTGAGTGACGGCCAAGTTTCTGATGCGTTCCTCGAGGATGATCTGGACGAGGAATTTTTATTTGATGAAGAACTCTAGACAAGCCCGTCAAACTAACTAAAGTCATACGGGCTTGATAGAACTTAATTGCAGATTTTCTTAATTACTACGCCCAGACGGAAAATGTGCAGATCAGGAATTGGGGTTACACGAACTACTTCGATCATTGCGTCTAATGGCGAAAAATCAGGGCCCTCTGACGGTATGCTGATTTTCAGCCGATCTCCCACATCAAGTTTTTTGTCTGTTTCAAGTAGCATACCAGCACCGCTAAGGTTACGGCAGCGGCCTTCGTATCGTTCCCGGCCATCCATTCGAGTGAAAGTGACCATGGTGTCTACTTTCATGCGGATAAAGCTGCGTTTTTCTTCGTAGGATCGTTCTGACAGGGTCATATGTCCTCTCTCGACAAAAAATCGTTGTTATAATCATAGACCTATGGGCGAAGACAGCAAAATACGCCTTATGGCAAGTATATCAGAGCAAATTCATATCGCTATGGTTTCCAGGGAAAATATCTAACTCATAGATTTATCGACTGTTTTTGTCTTTGGGTCCCCCGTTGTTGCAAATCCAGTAATTTAAGAGTAGTTTTTATCCTAATCGTCAGGAAGGTACTGTTGCGCGTTATATGCTAATTGAACAAGGCCTAGGCAGCTTGGACTATCCATGCCAGAGATAACCTCTAAAGGTCGCACTGGTCTGGTGCTGTTAATTGATCCAATCGCTGATTCCAAATCTGTTATTGCTGAAAGTGTCCAGCAGCTGGGATATCAAATTCAATGTGTTCGTAGCGGAGAAGAAGGCCTGTACTTTTGGCAGCAATACTTACCGGAAGTGGTAGTCTGCGATGTTTCAGAGGACCACTGGGATGGGCTTGCCGTGTTGCGAGCTATTGCGGCTAGTGAACAGGAAACGCAAGTTATAATGGTATCTGCTGCAGGAAGAATGGATGATGTAGTGGCTGCATTGCGGCTTGGTGCCGCAGATTTTTTGTTAAAACCCATCTCGGATCCCGAAGTGTTAAACCATGCTATCAATAGGGCTTTCGAAGAGCACCAGTTAAATTTGGAAAATCGGTTATATCGGGAAGCGCTGGAGAAGAAAAATCAAGAGCTTAAAACCAGCTTACGGCTGCTGAAGGAAGATCAAGAAGCCGGCCGGGCAGTTCAGCTTAAGCTTCTACCCGAAAATAAACACTCGTTTGGTTCTATCGATATCGAATATAAGATTATCCCATCTCTGTATTTAAGCGGAGACTTCGTGGATTATTTTGGCTTAGGTGACGGCCGAGTTGGCTTTTATTTGGCTGATGTGTCAGGTCATGGAGCATCTTCTGCTTTTGTTACTGTTCTTCTAAAAACCGTTGCTAACCGAGTTCGACATCGTTTTTCGACTAATGTAGCGGATGATTCTTTCCCGGAAGTTATGCTGCGAGCGGCCAACGACGAGCTATTACCATTAGGTTTAGGAAAGCATCTTGCTGTCTTTTGCGGATATATTGACTTAGCCACCCGGCGCCTAACTTATTGCAGTGCTGCCCATTTCCCGCCCCCGATTTTACAAACCAACAACGAGATTATTGCGTTAGAAGGCAGAGGTTTGCCCGTGGGGCTGTTTGAAGGTGTCCATTATGATGTACATGAGGTGTCGCTGGGGGAGTCATTTGCCCTGACTCTTTTTTCTGACGGAATTCTCGAATTGATGCCGCAGTCTTCAGTGGCAGAAAAAGAAAGTTATCTGGTGGAAATAGTGACTAATGGGATTCATAATATTGACCAGCTTTTAAAAGTCCTCGATTTGGATTTTGAGGAAGCCGTTCCTGATGATGTTGCCGTTATGACTATAACGGGTACAACGTAAAGTAACCTGGTAATATGTTTGCTGTTGCGAACTGGTGAGCAGTCCATGGGTGAGTTAAATACGGGCAAAGCGTTATACGCAATGCATAATGGCGTCTATGTGCTGAAGCTCGAAGGTGAAATTCGGGTTCCTCTCTGTGGGACACTGGATAGCTTTATAGAGAGAATGTTTCATAAGGAAGCATTAGAGTCAGTATTAATTGATCTCAGTGGCACTGATGTAATTGATAGTACTGCCTTGGGGTTGCTGGCAAAAATCGCCATTAAACTGCGTAGTTTGCGGGCCAAGAAGCCGATACTCATTAGCACAAAGCCGGATATTACTAGAATTCTTGATACCATGGGCTTTGAAAAAATCTTCAATATCGTTACGGAAAAATATCCCAGCGCACTACGATTGGCGGAGATGCCACGGGTACAGTGTGATGAGGGTGATGCCTGTGAAAAAGTGTTAGAGGCACACCAATTGTTGATGGGCTTGAATGAGCGTAATCACGAAGTATTCAAAGATGTGGTTGTCTTGCTTCAAAACCATACGTCTGATGCCGTTAGCGATATCCCGCCTAAAAAATCACATTAAAGTTTTTTTGTTAACATTTCTTCAAGTAGGACCTGGTCTTTTGCAAAATTTCTAATGCCTTCGGCCAGCTTCTCTGTAGCCATTGCGTCCTCGTTCATCTGCCAGCGAAATTGGGCTTCTGAAAGAATGATTGCCTGATCGAACCCAGAGGGGTTGTCCGGGGACAGTTTTTTCGAGAGAGTCCCGGTTTTGTTTTCAAGTTCGTTAAGTAGACTCGGGCTAATGGTTAAACGGTCACAGCCTGCCAGAGCTTCAATCTCGCCAATGTTGCGAAAACTAGCACCCATCACGATGGTGTTGATGTCAAATTGTTTGTAGTAATGGTAAATCTGAGTCACTGACTTAACGCCTGGATCATTGTCAGCTTCGTAATCCTTTGCGTCACCATGCAGTTTGTACCAATCGAGAATGCGCCCAACGAAGGGTGAAATTAAAAAAACGCCAGCATTTGCACAGGCAACGGCTTGGGCAAAACTGAAGAGCAAGGTCAGATTGCATTGAATTCCTTCTTGCTCCAATACTTTCGCCGCTTGAATTCCTTCCCAGGTAGAAGCAATTTTGATTAAAATTCGATCCTTGGATATTCCGTGCTGTTTATACAATGAAACCAAGTGACGAGCCTTGTTGATTGTGGCCTGCGAATCAAAGGAGAGGCGGGCGTCTACCTCTGTTGATACTCGACCCGGTATCAGTTGTAAAATCTCACAGCCAAAATTTACCGCTAGTGCATCACAAATCCGGTCGAGATTCACAGCTGAGTTTTTGGTGGCCGATTCAATGCTCTTGTCCACTAAGTATTGATACTCCTCCATTGCTGCAGCTTTGAGTAGTAAGGAGGGGTTAGTGGTGGCATCTACTGGGTGATAACGCTTAATCAGGTTGATGTCGCCGCTGTCTGCTACCACCGTGGTCATGGATTTTAGCTGTTCTAAAATGCTACTCATGGTTAGTCTTGTACCTTTGAATTATAGGGATATGCCAACAAAATCAGCCGCTTTGCGGATTACCTCGACATTGGCTTCTTCTTTATAAGCGTGTTCACTGAGATGCCGCCGCCATTGCTTGGCGCCAGGTCGATTTTGAAACAGCCCCACCACATGACGCGTGATATGTTTGATGGGGGTTCCGTTGCTTAGTTCCGTGTCTACGTAGTCACAAAGGCTGGCAATAATTTCCTGGTCAGACAACGGTGGAGTGTTCGCACCATAAAATAGCTGATCAACGTTTTTTAACTGCATCGGACTTTGATAAGCGCTTCGGCCCATCATCACGCCATCTACATAATCAAGGTGCTGTTGTGCCTCGGCTAGTGTTTGAATGCCACCGTTTAAAATGATTTCCAATGATCGGAATTCACGCTTCAACTGATAAACGCGAGGGTAGTTTAATGGTGGAATGTCTCGGTTTTGTTTTGGGCTCAAGCCATCCAGCCAGGCTTTGCGAGCGTGGACTATGAATGTTTCGACACCAGCTTCAGCAACTGTGGTAACAAAAGTGTGTAGATCTTCAAATTCGTCTTGCTGGTCAATGCCGATACGGCACTTAATGGAGACCGGTAATGTTGTGGCCTGAATCATGGCGGCGGCACATTCAGCCACTAGCGCTGGGTCAGCCATTAAGCAGGCGCCAAAGCGACCGGATTGTACTCGATCGCTAGGACAGCCGACATTCAAGTTAACTTCATCATAGCCATAGTCCTCCGCCATCTTTGCGCATACCGCAAGTTCCTGGGGTTGACTGCCACCGAGTTGAAGTGCAATGGGATGCTCTTTTGCTTGGAAATAGAGGTGACGGTGAGCGTCGCCATAAATCAAGGCTCCGGTGGTGACCATTTCCGTATAGAGGAGGGCATGCTTAGTTAAAATGCGATGGAAGTTGCGACAACGAGAGTCGGTCCAATCCAGCATCGGTGCGACAGAGAATGTTCGGTTTAATTTAGTTTTGCTCATAATCTTTTCATTATACAACTTTAGACGCTTTGCGGCATAGCCGATATAATGGCCCACCAAAACTGACAATGGATGAAGTGATGACTGTTAGAACTCGAGTGGCTCCATCTCCTACGGGCGATCCGCATGTAGGAACGGCTTATATTGCCCTCTTTAATATGGTTTTTGCCCGCCAGCTGGGTGGCCAATTTATTTTACGGATTGAAGATACAGATCAAGTCAGGAGTTCAGCCGCCTCGGAAGCGATGATTTTGGAATCACTGCGCTGGTTGGGTTTGGAGTGGGACGAAGGCCCGGATATTGGTGGCAAGTTCGGCCCATATCGACAAAGTGAACGGGGTGACATTTATCAGAAATACGCCGATCAACTGGTTGTAGAGGGCAAAGCTTTTCATTGTTATCGAACAGCAGAAGAACTTGATGCTCTGCGTGCGGAACTCAAAGCCAACGGGTTAAATAGAGCGTTAAAGCCCTGCGATTTGCGCTTGCCTGAAGAAGAAAGTAGCAGGCGGCGTGATGCAGGAATGCCTTATGTTATTAGGATGCAAGTGCCTGAAGAAGAGGGTCGCTGTCCGATTAATGATTTATTGCGAGGCGATATAGAGCTGGATTGGGCCTTGGTGGACGCCCAGATTCTGATCAAGAGTGATGGAATGCCGACCTACCATTTGGCCAACGTGGTGGATGACCATTTAATGGGGATTACCCACGTGATCCGCGGTGAGGAGTGGATAAACTCCGCACCTAAGCATAAGTTGCTGTATGAATATTTTGGTTGGGATATGCCGCAGTTATGCCATATGCCACTATTGCGTAATCCCGACAAGAGCAAGTTAAGCAAGCGCAAAAACCCTACCAGTATTAACTTTTACCGGCGTATGGGCTTCTTGCCGGAGGCCGTTTTGAATTACCTGGGGCGCATGGGTTGGTCTATGCCTGATGAGCGAGAAAAATTCACTCTTGCTGAAATGGTGGATCAGTTTGATATACAGCGCGTATCGCTGGGTGGGCCTGTGTTCGATGTGCAAAAATTGCGTTGGCTTAATGGTCTGTGGATTCGTGAATCTTTGTCGCCGGAACAGTTACTTAAAACCTTGAGCGATTGGGCCTTTAATTCCGGCTACGCAGCGCAAATCATGCCCCTGATTCAATCACGCTTAGAGGTATTATCCGACATTGTTAATCTGGCGGATTTCTTTGTGGCTGGACATCTTTCCATAACGGAGGAGCACTTTGCAGGATCGAAGTTGGATACTCTCGTTGTGCGTAAGATTTTACAGTTCAGTGTATGGCGTTTTGAAACCCTGCGGGCTTGGGAGCGTGATGATATTTTCTCTGCGCTTAGCGGTATAGCACAGGCTATGGATATTAAAATGAAGGATTTTATGATGCCGTTGTTTATTGCTATATCAGGGCGTAGCACAGCCCCTTCAATTGTCGATGCAATGGCCATTATTGGTTCCGATATGACGCGCGCGCGTTTACAAGACGCCTTGTTAGTCCTGGGTGTGGCCAGCAAGAAAGAAGCCAAGGCATGGGAGAAGGAATTTCGCAATTTAGGCTAATTTTGCCGACTTTAAAATGGTTGACACCTTTTGAAATAGTCCCTAGAATTCGCAACCTCTTTAGGCCGATCCTTGTTGATAATGATTGTGAAAACAGGCATTTAATCAGAGGGTTAGTGGGTTTAGGGGCTATAGCTCAGCTGGGAGAGCGCTACAATGGCATTGTAGAGGTCGGCGGTTCGATCCCGCCTAGCTCCACCAATTAAGACGCAGTACCTTTGCGTCCCCTTCGTCTAGTGGTTAGGACACCGCCCTTTCACGGCGGTAACAGGGGTTCGAGTCCCCTAGGGGACGCCATCTATTCTTTGCAGCGTCATTCGCAGGAACGTCGCTATGCCAACCCAACCTTTCAATAGTCGTGTATATGTACCCGAAGGGATCGTTACGAATCGCCAAGGTGAAATACTCGATTTGCGCGAACTTTCTCCATTCTTACGTACTTTGCTGGTAACCGATGGTACCGTAACCAAGAGTTTAGAAGCCTTTTTCTGGGAACCAATCAAAGTCATCACTCAAGTCCAAAAACGCTTAGAGTTGGAGGAGCCTTGTCCGTTATTGAACGTGGCCGAAGGTGCTGATGTTATCCAGCGCGAAGTTTGCTTGCAGGGCTCGGCCAGCAACAATGTCTATGTCTACGCCTCATCAGTGATCTTGACGGCCGCTTTAAGTGAACAGCAGATTCAGTTAATGTTGGAAGGGGCAATTGGTATAGGTGAACTGTTACGTGAACTGGGTCTTGAAACCTATCGCGAGATAGTAGATTTCGGTGAGTCTGCGGCGCTGGATGTCCCCTCAGGAAGTATTTATCGCACGTATCTTATCCATATCGCAGGGCAGTCAGCGATGCAAATCACGGAACATTTCCCCCGTCATTTATACTCAGACTAAGGTGTTGCTATTCAGTGCTCTGTCTGGACTGCAGTCTGAAATTAAAACGCTATAATTAAAGAATGCGTGGTCAATCCCAAATGGAATGTGCTTATTATTATGGAATCGAATGGCATCAGCCGCTTACAGAAAGATCGTAAAATTCTACGTAAAATTGATGCTGGATTGGCCTCTCAAAGCCGATTCATTATCCTGGCGAATACCCTATTTTATTTATTGATTACTTATGTGGGTGGGTTCTACTTCCGTCACCCGGTTATGACTATGGGGTTGGGGGCAGGGTTGCTGGTGCTAGCTGGACTCAATCTACTGTTGACGTTGCGTTTTGAACCTATGTATGGTGCGGGGCCAGCCCGTTGGCGTTCACTGTTTTTATTCAATCAGATCGCGGTGGCTTTATTTATTGGTGCTTTTGCTGCTGCCATAATTTTGGTTGATGAACTGTCTATCACAGCATTTTTGGCGATCTTATACGTGGTTGGTTTTGCCTCGCTAAATAATGTTGAATGGTCACCTTATTTGAAGTGTAATATTGCACGTCATATTGCCACTTGTATCCCTTCCATTGCTGCCTGTGTTGTGATCGCTGATATAAACGGAGGCGTTATCGCACTGTTTTTGTTTATTGTGTGGATTCTTTTAATTCGTCAATCTCGCCTGATGTTTGCCCGTTATTGGCAGAATATTAAAGTGAATCATGAGCTTCAATACAAAGCGCGAGATCTTGCCCAGGCGGTTAATCAGGCCAACGACGCCAGCCGATTTAAAAGCGAGTTTCTATCCAGTTTTACTCATGAAATTCGTACCCCAATGAATAATGTATTGGGCGTTTTGGCATTGTTGGATGATACGGAACTTTCTCCTCAGCAGCGGGAGTTGCAAGAAGTGGCGGTTAATTCAGGTGAGGCGTTATTGAGTCTGATTGAAGATATCATGGACTTCTCCAAAATTAACAGTGGTCAGATTCAGCTATTGGAAAATGTGTTTAATCTGAAACGATGCGTTGATCACGCGGTTGAACTCATGGGGCCGAGGGCTCATGACAAGGGTATCGAGTTAAGTTGTAATTATGGCTTGGAACTCCCCGTGCGAGTTAAAGGTGATGAAGGCCGCTTAGTGCAGTTGATTCATAATTTAGTGTCTAATGCGATTAAATACAGTGACGGTAACGATATTCTGGTTAAAGTTGATAGTATTAAATACTCGCAAAGAGAAGCGGAAATCAAAGTTACGGTTAAGGACAATGGGAAGGGTGTTGACCCGGCGATTCAGAACCATATCTTTGATGCTTTTTCCAAACAGTCAAAAATTTCCCCAACCAACGAAGTAGGGACAGGATTGGGGTTGGCGATTAGTCGAGGGTTGGCCAGGGTGATGGGAGGCGATGTAGGTTTTGTTTCACATCCTGGGCTGGGATCTGAATTTTGGTTTACTGCCCGTTTGCATATTTCGACGCAACAGGCCCAAAAACAATCCAGGATGCAATCATTGGCCGATAAAAAGGCATTAATCATTGGAGCTGCTGGCAATATTGCGGAAAGTTTGGATCAATTTTTAGCAGAGTGGAATTTCAGTCTAGATCGTTGTTCGGAGGCAGATTTGCGCCAAAAAATTGCCCAGAATGAAGAGTCCATAAAGCAGTACGATGTGGTGTTTATCAATCTACCCATTACCCAAAAGTTGAATGTGCAGGCACTGAGTCACCTGATCGATGTGGTGCAACCTTGGGTGGGTAATATTATTGTGCTTTCATCCTTGGCACAAAGGGCGGATGCAATGCGCTTGGGAATTGAGGATAAACTCAGTACTTACTGGATGAGCAAGCCCGCAACCGGGGAAAAAGTGCAGCGCATTATTAGCAGTTTGTTTTCACTGCATCCCTTAGTGGAAATAGAGCATACGGTTCGTGGAGGTGAACAGGCCCATGACAGCGTTGCTGGAGTACAGGTATTATTAGTGGAGGATAATGCGGTCAACCAAATGGTGGCCAGAAGTATGTTAGCCAAGCTGGGTTATGGTGTAACTTGTGCGTCCAATGGCAAAGAGGCCTTGGGGTTATTAGAAGAAAAGTCCTTTGATCTGATATTAATGGACTGTTTGATGCCTGTATTGGATGGTTACGAGACGACAATTGCTTGGCGACAAATGGAAGAAAGTGGTGATCATCATATACCCATTATCGCGATGACAGCCAGCGTGGTAGAGGGAGAGCAGCAACGTTGCCTGGTGGCTGGGATGGATGATTATCTTTCTAAACCGGTGAATCTTGAAGAACTCAATGCTAAGATTCGGCAGTGGTTAGGGGATGGGAAAGACCAAGCCAAGTCTGATCTTAAAACAGCATAGTGATTGAGGTATTCCGATGAAAGTCCTTCTTTTAGGGGCCACGGGGCTTGTAGGGGAGTATTGTTTAAAGTATTTGTTAGCGACTCCCGAGGTCTCTGAAATAATCGCGCCTTCGCGTCGAACCATCCCTCTAAAGAATCAAAAACTAACAAATGCATTGGTTGATTTTGATCGGCTCGACGAGTATTCGGAATTATTTGATGTGGATGCCATCCTGTGTTGCCTAGGAACGACCTTAAAGCAGGCAGGCAGTCGGAGAAACTTTAAGAAAGTTGATTTTCAGTACTGTATGGACGCGGCTGAACTGGGTCGTTCAACCCATGTTAAAGCCTTTTTGTTAGTTTCAGCTGTTGGCGCCTCCGATCGCTCTCCCTGGTTTTATTCCAGGGTAAAAGGTCAGTTGGAGAGTCATTTGGTGGAGCTGGAATATCCTGTACTCTCTATTTATCGGCCTTCATTGTTGCTTGGGGAGCGAGAGAAACTTCGCTTGGGCGAGCAGGCAGCGGGCAAGTTATTTCCCTTGTTGTCACCCTTTTTGCGGGGGCCGTTAGCGCCCTATAAAGCCGTTTCAGGGGATAAATTGGCGCAAGCCATGGTGAATGAATTGCTGGCAATGGAGTTACGAATGGATGTTGGTCCCAAGGTTAATCTGTATACTTATGATGAGATTGTTAAACTTGCCAAAGCGACGTGAATAGGAGTGTAGAAGTGACAGCTGTTATAGACATTGTTACGCCAGATTTATGTGATGCCTATCCGGATCAAGTGCAAATTGTAGAACCGTTGTTTAACAACTACGGTGGTCGACCCGCCTTCGGGGGAGAAATTATCACGGTTAAATGTCATGAAGATAATTCACTGGTGAAGGAGCATGTTTCAAATCCAGGTCACGGTCGAGTGATGGTGGTGGATGGTGGTGGGTCTTTGCGGTGCGCATTGTTGGGGGATATGCTGGCAGAGAAGGCCGCAGCTAATGGATGGGCTGGTTTAGTGATTTACGGTTGTATACGTGATGTTGACGAAATTCGTAAAACGGATCTTGGTGTGCAAGCCCTGCGGACTATTCCCATAAAAAGTAATCGCCAGGGGCGTGGAGACTTGAATATACCGGTTACCTTTGGTGGAGTGACTTTTAAGCCGGGAGAATTTGTTTATGCCGACAATAACGGCATTATCGTCTCAAGCATACCCTTAAGTATGCCCAGTTAAATTTATCGCCTGTTTAGATGGTAACTGCACCAGAGGTTTGCCACCGGTGCAGTTACCATTTGGAGCAGAAGCTGATTAAGGCAGCAAATGTGCTACAGCGTCGCGTTCTTCTTTGAGCTCAGTTTCGGTGGCCGTCATTTTTTCTTGGCTAAACTCAGTGATATCTAATCCTTGAACGATTTCCCAGTCGCCATTTTTACAGACGCAAGGGAAAGAGTAGATCAATCCTTCAGCAATACCATAGCTGCCGTCGCTGTACACACCCATACTTACCCAATCGTTTTCTGCAGTGCCCAAGGCCCAATCTCGCATGTGGAAAATGGCGGCATTGGCAGCAGAAGCCGCACTTGATGCGCCTCGCGCCTTAATGATTGCAGCGCCACGTTGCTGAACAACAGGAATGAACTCTTCCCGGTACCAGGATTGCTCCACTTGTCCTTCCGCACCAGCACCACTGATCAGGGCTTTGGATATGTCAGGATATTGAGTGGAGGAATGATTGCCCCAGATAGTCATTTTAGTTATGTCGTTGATGGAGCTGTTGGTTTTCTGTGCAAGCTGTGTCAGCGCTCGGTTATGGTCGAGTCGAGTCATTGCGGTGAATTGGCGCGGGTTAATATCAGGGGCATTGCGCTGCGCGATTAGAGCGTTAGTGTTGGCTGGATTGCCTACTACAAGAACCTTGATGTCACGGCTTGCATGCTCATTGATGGCCTTCCCTTGAACCGAAAAAATGGCCGCGTTGGCTTCTAGAAGATCTTTACGCTCCATGCCCGGTCCCCGTGGACGTGCTCCTACCAGCAAAGCATAATCGGCGTCTTTGTAGGCAACGTTAGGGTCATCAGTAGTAACTATACCTGACAACAAAGGAAATGCACAATCGTCCAATTCCATGGCTACACCTTTTAGTGCTTCCAAGGCCGGGGTAATTTCCAGCATTTGTAAGATTATGGGTTGGTCGGGGCCTAACATTTCACCCGCAGCAATTCGAAATAACAGCGAATAGCTAATTTGACCCGCTGCACCGGTTACGACTACTCGTACAGGTTGTTTCATTGTTTCGATCTCCTGTCATCCAGTTAAAATACGGCACAATTCTATGCATCTGAGGACTTAAATACCATCAGATTTACAACTAATTCCGGTGTTTAAGGGTAGAACTGTCTATGATCTAGACGTCTTCGTCGATGTAAACGCCGCCACGGCGCATTGTAGCGGCGTTTGAGTTGCCAGCATTCTCAAGCATTTTACGAATTTCAGGGCGCAAGCGCTGCCTGGCATTACGGCGGGGGCCACGACGCCGATCTAATTTTACGGGGATCGAGGATTTACGGCGCTCGTTTACCACTCGCCTCTCGCCTTCATTTGGGCGGGTTCGCTTGTTGACCGGGACCGCTTTTTCAACGCCATGCACCCGCAGGGATCGATTCGACTTGAACCCTTCAATAGATCGGCGATGTATTCTCGGCATTAAAAGCATTGGTTTGCTCGTCTATAAGCACTACGTATAGTAAGTTATCGGCTACAGCAATAAAGACATTAATTTCAATAACTTGAATTTTGCTCAAAATGAGACTCAATTCCCATACTGAAATAATGTTTAATAGTTGCTTATGGATTTTGCAACGCCAATAATGGATTTTCAATCAAATGATCGTGGCTAATCGTAATACCTAATAGATATAGGGGGTGAGCTTATGGAAAATCAACCAGTTAAAACATCAATTGAACAGAAGCTAGTGGCGACGTTGCGACCCGAATTTATGCAAGTGGTTAATGAAAGCCATATGCACAGTGTGCCGCCTAACTCAGAAACTCACTTTAAAGTGGTGCTAGTGGCCAGTGACTTTTCAGGACTAAGGAAGGTAGCGCGCCATCAAAAGGTTTACGGAATTCTAGCGGAAGAGATCGCTGGTCCGGTGCATGCTTTGGCACTGCATACCTACACCGAGGAAGAGTGGAACCAAAAGCAAAACACTGCTCCCAGTTCGCCACAGTGTCTCGGTGGTAGTAAGGCAAGCTAGGTGCCTCTGATTTCCACTTGAGCCGTGGGTAAGCGAAGAATGTAGAGCGTGACACCGCAGGCAATCAGTAACACTATGACCTTTGCAGGAAGGTACGGAATTAAAAAGATCGCTGAGCTTAATATAGAAAGCCATAGCACTGAAATAATGGCTTTTTTTGCCCGCATAGGGAGTCCAGCGCCACTTAGATATAAACGAAGATAGGGGCCAAGCAAGGGATGATTGAGTAACCAATGATGAAACTGCGGGGAGCTCTTTGCAAAACAGCTGGCAGCCAGGAGTAGAAACGGTGTGGTTGGTAACAAGGGTAGTGCTATGCCGATCACACCTAGAAAGACCGCGACACAACCCACTGTCATTAGAACATAACGCATTGCGAACACATCCTTGTTTACTCGGAGAGAGTGCCTAGAATTGTAAAACTAAACCGGTTACAAGTCCCGAAGCTTTCCATGAGGCCTCATTCAATTGCCCGGTGGCTTCGGTTCCATCGGCAAAAAATACAGTATCTTTACCTTCTTGAGTTCTCCAATCTTCCTGGGTCCAGTTCAACCACAAGGACAGAAGGTCAGAAACCTGATAGCGATAGCTTACTTCTAAACCCATGCCTAAACCAAAAGCCGATTGTTCAAAGCTTTTGGGGTGGGCGAAGTCACTGCGTAAGTTCCAGTCTGCTTCGGAACTAAAGTTTAGAAAGTACTGTTTGAAAGTGAAGCCCAGGTGGTGGTTTGGCGTGGTGACAGCCCAATTTAACCCCATCCACATTCCTTGCCAAGTGGCATCGTATTCGCTATTTAGGGTGTTGCGGAATGGTCCTAGGTTATTGGGATTATACATATCCACCACTTGTACACCGTCGGACATGCGCATTTGTTGTTGTTTGCGAAAATAGGCAATACTGGGTTGCAGTGTTTGATAGGTATTGATTCGAAATCGATAGCCGACACCCAAGTCGAATTCTGACATTTCAGAGTTAGAGGCAGAGGCTGTGCTGCGGCTGTATTCTTGCGAACGATTGCTGGCCCCATAATCAGAGTCCTGCACGGTGCCTTCAGTAGCTACACCACTTTTGTAAGAGAAAAAAATGTCGCTATTAGCCAAGTTACCCTGATTTATTTTGATCCGTGTAGCTACTTCATAGACCCGGAAATTCACGTCTTTGTAAGTCAGCTCCGACAACACATTTGGACCATCTTTGCCGCCCGATATATGCCAGGCTAAGGTTCCCCTTTGATCACCTACGCCGCTGTTAACCACAACATCAAAAGCATTTCTGGCATTGGCATTTTGACCGCTTAATGTGGCCAGGATGGTTCCTGTGACTAACCAGGAAAAGTAAGAGATTTTTGACGTTTTCATGTGCTTTTTATCCAACAAAACAGCATGTTGATGGGGGGTAAATAAGGCTCGTTGATACAAGCTTAGAAGAAAAAAAAGGGCTGTTTTGCGCTGTGAAGGCCTTAGCTATTGAAAGCGTCAATGAATCAAGTCACTAAAGAGCGAAATATTTTTTTTGCAAATGTTCGTCAAAAAAATGGCAATAGCAGAGGGTTTTGGTAGCATCTAACAGGGTTTTAGTCAGCACTACTTTCAGAATGAGAGACAATAATGCGCGAAGAAGGTGACCTTCGATACCAGTTGCAGTATGCAAAACGAAAAACCATTGGCATTTATGTAGAGCCAAATATGACAGTTAAAGTTAAAGCTCCTTATTTTGTTTCAAGGCTGGAAGTTCATCGATTTGTTCAGGAGAAACAATCTTGGATCGAGAGGCAATTGGAAAAATATGCGGAACAACCACAGAAAATTGAGCCGCGCTTTGAGTGGGGGGGCAGCATCCATGTTTTAGGAACACCTAAAGTATTTCATTGTCATCAAGAAACTGAGGTTGATATTGTTATTCGGGGCAATCCGTCAGACCCGCCAGTGCATATTCAGCAACGTTTGGATCATTGGTTCAAGCAAGAGTCGCTCAAGGTCTTTACTGCGCGTCATGATTATTGGCGAATTCAATTGGCTGCTATGAAATTACCTGCCTCGAGAATAAAAGTGAGGCGAATGAAGCGACGTTGGGGCAGCTGTCGCCAATCTGGGGATATTACCTTGAACAGCCAGTTATTGAAGTATCCAGTTGACTGTATAGACGCTGTAGTTGTGCACGAGTTGTGCCACTTAATAGAGTTCAACCATAGCCCCCGATTCTATCGGCTGATGGATGTTGCATTGCCACACTGGAAGCGGCTAGATGACTCACTTAACGATCTAAGTCTACGTTACTGAGTTTGTTGGAGGCTTTGGGCTACATTAATCCCTAGTGAAATTAACTTTGCCCCCAACAAGACGCATTATTTTTGTCTATTCTCTAAGTAATGTCCCCCAAAATGAGTTTGTTATAAATGCATGCCAATTTTTGAATCTTGGACAGAACGGCTGGTTTTTACGTATCGAAAAACCATTTTGCTTGTTCTGTCACTGCTGACACTTTTCTTTATCTATCAGGTCTACGACCTGGAAGTGGACAGCAATATGAAAAAAATGGTGCCGCTGGATCATCCTTATATCCAAAACTTCTTAAAACACCAAAATGAAATGCACCTTGGGAATGATCTTAGGATAGTGGTAGAAAATTCTAAGGGAGATATTTTTAATCCAGGTTTCCTTGAGGTAGTACGCCAAATTTCCGATAGTGTCTTTTATCTACCCACAATTGACCGTAGTCATCTCAAATCCCTATGGACGCCTAATACACGCTGGACCGAAGTTGATATGGAGGGTATTCGGGGTGGGCAAATTATTCCACCCGAATACGATGGTTCACCGGAAGCGGTTGAGCAAGTACGTCAAAATCTATTCAAATCTGACTTGATTGGTACTCTAGTCGCCGATGACTTTCGTTCCACTATGATTCATGCAACATTGATTGATGTTGATCGTGGAACCAAGGATGAAGTCAATGTAATCAATTACCGGCTATTGGCAGAGCAGATCGAAACGGGGATACGACAACGATTCGAAACCGATACTGTGAAGATACATATCATCGGATTTTCTCAAAAAATTGGTGAATTGATCGATGCCTCCAAAGGTATCATTTTATTTTTTCTATCGATGGTGTTACTTACCTTTCATCTTTTGGTGATCGATAGCCACTGTACCCGCAGCGCTACCGTAATTGTGGTTGGCGCATTGATGGCGGTTGCGTGGCAGCTGGGCATTGTTACGTTGCTGCAAAAAGTAATAGGTTCAGTACATAGCACTGATTTTTTTAAGACCCTGATACAAAATTATCCGAGTCTGGAACCCATTCAATTCGGTATTGACCCGTACTCAATGCTGATTCCTTTTCTTGTCTTTGCCATTTCTGTAAGTCATGGAGTGCAGTTTGCTCATGAAATGACGCAACGCACAGTGCAAGGGGAGGATGCTCTCTCGGCAAGCAAAAATACATTCCGTACTTTGTTTGTGCCAGGTCTGTTAGCGTTGATAAGTGATAGCATTGGATTTATCACACTCTGGTTTGTGGATATTGGTGTCATTCGCGAATTAGCAATTACGGCCAGTATTGGCGTCGCAGTGATAATTTTAACTAAGTTGATTTTTGTACCTGTAATACTGTCTTACATTGGTGTTGGTAGGCCAGAGATTCGCTTTACCAAGCCTCGACGCCCCAATCGAGTCTGGTACTGGGTGGCCAAATTAACGTATCGGAAAATGGCCATTGCAACACTGCTGGCTGCATTTTTTATCACCCTGGCCGCATTAATAGTACGGCAGGATCTAAAAATCGGTGATCTCGACGTTGGTGCCCCGGAGTTGCGACCTGATTCTCGATACAATCTGGACAATGCCTATATTACTCAACACTACTCTGTTAGTGCTGATGTTTTGGTGGTGATGGCAGAAACGCCTGCTAACACTTGTAGTACTTATGATGCGCTTAATCGTATTGAGCGTTTTATGGCTTATATGGACAGTATTGATGGCGTAGATTCCTCTGCCTCACTGGTAACTGTAGCGAAATATATTATTACTGGATTCAATGAGGGTAATTTAAAGTGGGCAGCGCTTCCACAATCCCCAGCAACCCTAAATGGTACCATGATCTATCTTCCTTCAGGTTTTACCAACGTGGACTGTAGTTTAGTTCCCGTCTACCTTTTTCTTGACGACCACAAAGCCGACACCCTAGAGCGAGCCGTTCAAGCGGTACACCATTATCCGAATACACAGGAAGATAAGGGGATAGTAGATTACGTACTGGCTTCTGGTTCAGCGGGAGTAGAGGCTGCTACGAATCAAACTATTAAGGAAGCCCAGCCGCGAATACTCTTGATGGTGTATACGGTGGTAAGCTTACTGGTTTGGTTGGCATTTCGCTCTTTTAGAGCCGTATTGTGCATTGTTATTCCATTAATCATCACCTCTATTTTGTGTGAGGCACTGATGACTGTTTTGGGTATAGGCGTCAAGGTGGCAACTTTGCCCGTAATTGCGCTAGGAGTTGGCATAGGTGTTGATTATGCTATCTATATTTTTGCCAAAATGCGGCGTGGTTTGGATCAGGGTCTCAATCTCCATGATGCTTATTTTGTGGCTTTGAAAACCACTGGTCGTTCGGTAGTTTTTACTGGCTTTACGTTGGTTGTCAGTATGAGCTTCTGGATTAATTCCAACATTAAGTTTCAATCTGATATGGGGATCTTATTGGGCTTTATGTTCTTATGGAATATGTTGGGTGCCATTTGTTTGCTGCCTGCTTTAGCACACTTTCTTTTGCCAAAATCGAAAGGTGGAAACCTGTGATGGAAAAACGGCAAAAGCTGATTATGTTGATTAAATCGGTGATGCTTATTCCATGGCTTTGCTTGGGGATCGTTTCGGTTGTTTCTGCTGCTGATAACTATCTTATGGATAATGATGCGTTGACTGACGGAGAATTTTTACCTTCGGTATGGTATTACGAAGATAAATCTGAATCAGCAACACTGAAGCAAGTTCAGACAATCTTTACTCAACATGGTTTTCATGCGGCTCCTGTCAATTTTAATGCGGGAATAGGGCAATCTACTCACTGGTTTAAAGTCCAAATCGAAATCGCACCGGCTTTTGACGCTGATCGTTATCCCCAGCTATTTATGGAAATTAGCGATCCCATACTCGATTACATAGATATTTATCATTTTAATAATGGTCAAGAACTTGAAACCCTTAGAATGGGAGCCTCTCTACCGTTTGATCTTCGAATATTCAATAGCCCAACTTTTGTGGTGCCCATAACCATTGCTTCTGGGGATCATCACGAGTTTTGGATACGAGTTAACACCAGTAATAGCATGCATTTTCCAGTAAAAGTCTTAACACCAAACCAATACGCCATTAATCATAATAGATACACCATATTTTACGGTTCGATATTTGGTATGACACTTATTATGATTGCCTACAATGCGCTCATGGGGTGGCGGGTACGTAGTATTGTTTATTTGTATTATTCCGGTGTGTTGCTCGGAGGCTTACTTCATCGCATGTATGTAAGTGGGTTAGGTTATCAGTTATTCTGGCCAGGGGTTCCTGGTATTAATGAGTATCTGCGCCCATTTACCGATAATATATTGGCTTTTTTCTCAATTATGTTTACCCAAAAATTACTTAATACTCGCCAATTTTCCCCGTTGTTGAATCGTTGGCTTTCCTATATGGCCATCGTAGCTGTTGTCGCAGCAGCGTCAGTGTTTTTCTTGCCCTCGCGATATGCGCTTAATATTGCGTTGTGGATCTTACTGATTGCCTTTTTGTTTGAATATGTTATCGGCATAGAATTCTGGCTCTTAGGAGTCAAGCATTCCACCTTGTTTTTGGTGGGTTGGTTTGTTTTTTTATCCGGAAGTATCATCTTAATATTTGCTGTATTTGGCGCCATTCCAATGTCTGGATTCACTGCTCATGCCGCCGAGCTTGGTTTTGCTGTGCATATCCTGGCTTTATCATTTGCATTGTCAGATCAGATTAATTATATGCAACAGGAAAAGCTCCAAGCTCAGGATGAATCCGCTCGAGCCCAAGAAGAGCTTCTTTCTATACAGATTCGCTTAAATGAAGACCTGGATCGTCAGGTGCGTCTCCGCACGGAAGAATTGGAACAGGCGAATCAACGCTTAAATTTACTGAATACTACGGACGAATTGACAGGCTTGCATAATCGACGTTACTTAAATGAAGTGCTTCCTAAGGAATACAAACGCGCGGTTCGTGATCAGCAGCCGCTGGCAATAATGATGTTGGATATAGATCACTTTAAAAAGCTCAACGACACCTACGGTCACCAATTTGGTGATGAGGTATTAAGACAAGCCGCCATGGTTTTCAAGAGTTGCATTCGTCGGCCTCCAGATATTGCTGTGCGCTATGGTGGTGAGGAATTTATGGTAATCCTTCCTAATACTTCAAGTGAAGGAGCGTCGATTGTGGCTGAGCAAATTCGTCAAAAGGTGGCCAATACTCTTGTTGGTTTAAATGACCAAACCACTGGCGTTACAGTAAGTATCGGTATTGCAGTGGAAACCCCAAGTAAAGACGGCAGTGAAGAAGAGCTTATTCGTCGAGCGGATGAAATGCTTTATCGAGCCAAAGAAAACGGCCGTAATCGCATTGAGCAGGCTTAAATGTGCTTGTGGATTAAAGCGCTTCTAGATGAATGCCGCTTGGGTAATTAACCAAGGCCACGCTTTATGTTTGCGATAATGGCGCAGTAACTTGGCCTCTGGCTGATTCGAATTAGTATTCTTATCAACGGCGTAAGTTTTCCAGTCACAATGATTTGGTTTGAATTCAAGCGTCGAATAGCCGTGAGATACGCTGTTGAAATAGCGTATGTGGGGATTGTTGAGGCGTACTGCTGAGTTAGATAATGCTTGCGCTAGTTGTTGTTTAGGCAGGCTGCTGTCGGTGCTGGATAGTTGATCCAGAAGCCCAGCCGATGTAATGGCTGGTGTCATGAATTCCACGCCGAAAAAATTATCGAAGTGAAAGGGATTCGGATCTTGGTAATTCTGCTTTAGATGGGAGGCTAAATGGGAGTGAAAATCACCAGTAACTACCACCAGATTATCTATCTTTTGCTGAGAGAGTTCTCTAGCAATCAGCGTCCGTTCCCAATTGAATCCATCCCAGGCATCAATATTAATGGGATGTAATTTATTGCCCAAGCGAATAGCGAAGCTACCCATAAAGGTTTGGTTACCAATGAGCTTCCAGCGCGCATTCGATTCGGTCACAGTATTCAGTAACCAATCCCGTTGTTCAGCGCCCAATAGGGTCTGTTGTTCACTGTTAAAGTTAGTGCAGCCTAAGGGAACATAGCGTTGCCCAAATTGGCCTTCGCCACAGGCATGACTGCTGCGGTAGGTGCGCCCGTCAAGCATGACTAAATCCACCAAATTGCCCAATTCAATTTTACGGTAGTATTTAAGAAATTGATGAGGGTCAGTGCTTGAAGTATCCACTGCTACCCGAGCGGGAATATATTCAAGCCAGGCTTGTTGCGAATCAAGCATAAGCTGGTTTAAAAGTTCTGCTGAATTGCCGTATTTCACATCAGTAGTGTAGGGGTGATCGGGTGCGCCTAAGGTGTGGCGTTCGTAATCCCAATAGGCATCATTAGCGGTTTCATGATCGTCACGGGTAATGATAAATGTATGTTGTTCCATCGCCCTTTGAAGTTTGGGATCACTGCGTACAATCTTGTAGAGGTGACGATAGTCGTTTAAATTCATGGCCGCGAGACTACCGCTTGGTAGTTCTATGCGTCGATCGCTAAAAGGTAAACTTTGAAAGCTCGGATCACCCACGGTTTCATAGATAAAATCGCCTAAATGAATGACAAAGTCGATGCTGTCGTCATCAGCGATTAACTGAAAGGCCGGATAGTATCCGTTGGTATAATCCTGGCAAGTGACTAATGCTAATTTGAGGTTTTGGTTATCCATGAAATAGTCTGGTGCTGTGCGGCAGCGTCCGGTACGACTGACGACCTGGCCATAGATGAAGCGGAAGTAATAACGTTGATCTGCGCTCAGATAGCTGTGAGTATCAATAGATATTGTGTAGTCCTTGCTGGCTTTAATATGGTGCGGTTCCACCACGCTTTCGAACACCAGTTGGTCAAACTCTGGGTTTAGGCTCACTTGAACATAAAGATTCTGTCCTTTGGTGATGACGTCGGGACTAATTCTTGTCCATAACACCACGCCACTGGGGGATGGATCACCAGAGGCGATGGAGTGGCTGAAAACCCTTCCATCATCGAGGATGAACTTGTTTTGATAACCTAACAGGCTGCTTGTGGTATTGGCACCAGCGCCAGCACTAAGCACCACAAAAGGCGTGGCCATGCCTGCGGCAAGAAAAGACAGAAATTGGCGACGGTCGATCCCGGACATCGTGTAACCTTTATTGTTGTTTTCGGATGGCTTTTATAGCCTATTTAGATGGCTATCTTGTGGCAAAAGATGCTCTTGGGGCGAAAAAATACTAAAATTAGCGGCAGCGCCCTTAAACCAAACTGTGTTAGGTTTATTTTGTGCGCGGATTGTACAGTGACAGTGATACTCTGTCACCCCGATTTCCCTGACGCAACCTCAATACTGAGAGTAGTAGAATAATGACCCCGGAGTTAGCTAAGAAAACCAGGACTGAGTTTAACAAACTGCAAAAACGTCTGCGTCGAGAGGTAGGTAAAGCTATCGCTGACTATACCATGATAGAGCCAGGTGATCGGGTTATGGTGTGCTTGTCCGGTGGTAAATTATAAGGAATAAGTGTTCTGTAAAGGCCTTTGTAAGGGCTGGTGATTTAGTGAGTGGTTTTCGCTTTCTAGACTTATAAAGCCTGTATCTATTTCAGTATTCAGATATCACCCTTTCATAGATTTAATATGAGCTGCTAAGCGTAAGTGGCTGTTGGTTCTAAATCTATCTATCCTCCCTTTTACCACTAACTACCCATTTGTAATGAATGTTTGATGTGGCTTGCTCAGAATTTAACCAATTATAAAGTGGTTGGAATAATAAAACTAAAAGCGTTTTAGAAATCGCTGAGTGTTTGGAGGGTGATTGGTAACTATGGAGATTAAAGTACGGCGCTTTGTCGTTGGGCGAGATCGACCGGTTGTTGAGATTGTGAACTCCGACAATTGCGTATATTGCCCTTTGGCTTCTTTATATTTAACTCTTAAAGAAGAGCTGTCTCATAATACTTTGCTGCGTTTGGCCTATGAATTGAGGTTTTTTTTGATATGGCTGAACGGGAACTCGATTGATCTATTAGAAAGAATAAAAACTGGGAATTTTTTAACTGACACGGAAGTCAATCAGTTTGTAGAAAGAGCTAGGCAAAAAATAGATGAAAAGTCTTTTTTTGCTATACAGGCTCGCCCCACCGATAAGTACCTTAGCAATCTGCTGCATCAAGATACACATCAAGCGTTAGCTGTATCGCCCAGTGTTACAAATGGGAGGCTAAGACTGGCCGAGGATTATATAAAGTTCATCCATCGAGAACTTAACCGGCATGTGCTACCCCCTCAATACTCAATTAACCTGAATAGAAATATTGCATTATTGAGCGCTGCTCATAGAAGAGAGCTATCAAGGGGGCAATCCGGGCCTGATCATATTGCAGGAAAGAGTATTTCAAATAAAGTGTTAGACAGATTGTATGCAATTATTGAACCCAATCATCCCGAAAACCCATTTTCTCGCAACACTCGGATAAGGAATTCATTAATAGTCGATCTTCTAGTAGATACAGGGATGAGGCGAGGTGCGTTAGCCAAGCTCAAAGTATCAGATATACATTTTCATGGTGCAATTCAGAAGATTTTTATTCGACGCACCAGGTATGACAGCGGGGATCCACGAAGAAATAAACCTGAACATAAAACACAAGAACATTTTTGTTATCCCTCTGAAGCGACGATGCAAAAACTAAAAAAATATATTGAACAGTATAGGTCGTTGGTTCCTGGAGCCATAACACATGAATACGTATTTGTTGTAGAAAAGAATGTGAAAGGAACATTAGGTGAGCCAATATCGCTAGATGGTATTAACTATATATTTAATAAGCTATCTCTTGTGTTGGGGGTGAGAGTTTATCCGCATTTGCTTCGGCATTTTTGGAATGAAAGATTTAGTGATCTATGTGAGGAGCAAAAGTTAACAGAAATTCAGGTGGATAAATATCGAAAATTACTGATGGGTTGGTCACCCACATCTGAGATGCCTGCTAACTACAATAAGTTAAAAGATATTGAAAAGTCTATGGAAATAGCAAGGGAAAGACAGTATGCCATAATGAAGGAATTTTCAGATGAAGACTAAAAAAGTTTATTTGGCCGATATAAAACTGGGTTTATCGGAGTTGTCGGATACTTCCCCGGAAGCTGTTAGGAAATCATACGCTGGAGTTCCGTTTAACGTGTTCGACGATGTTTGGAAAGTTACCGCTAATAAATCGGCTTATTTAGATCGGGTCGATAATGTTGGGTATCCATTTGAAATATTGGTTCAGGTTAGAAAAACGCTATCAGATGTGGCGTCTACAAAGACGGCATCTGTTGCCTGTAATGTCATAAACCTTATTGGTAGAAGGATGCTACCTTCTTTAACATTAACTGACGTTAAGAAACTTGTGGCAAAAAGCCGTACTAATAAGTCAGACGTAGTGATAAAAAATGCCAAGACATTTATCCTTTGCCTTGAAAGACGTTTTCCACAGTATCAAGAGCTTGGAGAATATATCCGCAAAGTAAAAATAAGAGATCAAAACAAAAAGCCATCAATATTTGACCCTAATAGCGGAGCTTTGACATCGTATGAACATAAGTCATTAGCGGAATCGATAAACAGGCTTGGTCGTGAAGTCTTCCACGATTATATGGTTATAAGATCTGCACAAAGTCAAAAATATTTGAAGCAGGGGCTAAGTCTCCTTCCAAGGTTTCAACGCTTAATTTATTTAAGGTTGATATGCTTGACAGCGCGTAGGTCAGTGCAATTGTTTATGTTGAAATGGCGGGATCTGATTGTTGGTGCGTCCAGGGTTGTTGACGAATTTCAGCTAAGAATGCCAATGGCAAAACAAGGTGGAGATGGAGGTTTTAGATCACGTTTTGAGGATGGGTTGATCCCTTTGGATCAAGAGTTTTCACAAGAGTTGACCCTTTATAAAGAATACATTACGAAATTGTTTTATTGCCGACTCGTTGATCTTGGCATAGAAACTACATTTGATGAATTTATGGGTGTGTCTACGAATCTACCTATCTTGGTCGGTGGCGAATTTTTCACAGAGCTTGGTAGGAGTCAAGGAAAACTTCCTCTGAATAATCAAGAGTTTCTATTGATGGCGAAATATAATTCGCCAGCATTTCATGTACAGAAAACAGGATTTTCAGCGGTTAAAGGAGTGCTAGACGATGTTGAAAGTGATCGGCAAGTTGATATCGCTAAGACATTTGGTTCAACCAGGGCTCGACATACGGTAGGAACGAACCTCGCAAGAAAGGGATATGACAAACTGACAATCGCTATGCAGCTAGGAAATACACCAAAAGCTGCTGGTTATTATATTGATCTTCTTCCTGAAGATAGGGGCAAGATAGATAGTGATATAACGGGATTAAAAATACTTGCTAAAAAGTTCTCAGGTACAGTGGTTTTCGAAGCTAATCATCAGAATGCCGAAATATACTTAAATCAAAAAACTCTAGGCGAATCCTGTAATACTAATGGTTGTCTATCTTGCTTTGGTGAGCGGCCTTTACAATGTTACGGCTGTGAGAATTTCAGGCCATTAGCGACAGCTGATCATGAGGAAATGCTAGTGATAGCCGAAAAACGGATGCGCTACCAAATTAACCTTGGAGCAGAACAGGCTGTTTTGGCGCCTATTAAGATTAATATTAATA
Source organism: uncultured Ketobacter sp. (assembly GCA_963922875.1). GTDB lineage: Bacteria > Pseudomonadota > Gammaproteobacteria > Pseudomonadales > Ketobacteraceae > Ketobacter. The sequence goes on from CAWUJH010000002.1 coordinate 189,126, forward strand.
ACATTAAAGCGACCATTATTGCATGTAGGGATTATGTTTCCGTGCATGCATTGCCTGATAAAAACCAGGCTTAGTTAAGCTGTATTTTTCATGATTAATAGATATGAATATTCCATTAACGAGTTTATTGTAGAGCGTAAAGCGATACACAATTCTATTGATGGGATAAGTGTAGAATTAGGAGAGTGGGATTCGGTTGTTTGGGGGAAGTCACCGAATGCATATAGATTTTTAAGAAAAAATTGGGGTTCAGTAAAAGAGAGCTATACCTATCGTAATATATCGGATTGCTCGATTATAAGAAGTGAGTGTGTCGGTGATTATTATCAATCATTTATAAAGGCATATATTTCGTATTTGTATCTGGAGGAAGGTAAAGGAGCTACTCGGTTGTTGACTGTAGCTCATATGTTTCTTGATTTGTGTTTTGTTTTGGAAATTGATAGTACGCCACTTAGTCAAATTGCTGTTGAGCATATAAAAGTCTATTTTAGGCGGCTTGATGAGCTTTATAAAAAGGGTACAAAGGAGTCCAAAGTTGCTGCGCTCTGTGGTCTTCTCGAATTTATGGAGGAAAGAGGGATGTTAGTTCATCCATTGAACGTTGTGAATCCCTATAAATATGAAAATTCCTCGTTTCAAAAGAGAAACCAGCTTGATCGTAGAATTCCTACTCTTGAAAATGTTAATGCGATAGCAGAGATCTATGATAGAACTATGCGTTTAAACTATTCTTTCGAAAGTTCTGGAAGTGATATTTTGGATATCGTGGCTTGCTCTGTTGTGGGTATTATATTTTCAACACCAGTTAGGGTTTCGGAAATTGATCTTTTGAGTTATGGATCTCTCATAATTGAAAAATTTAAGGAAAAAAATATTTATACTTTGTGTTGGCGTGGCTCGAAAGGAATGGTCGATCATCATAAGCATATCCAAGCCGATATGTTTCCAACGGTTTCGCGTTCTTTGAGCGCGCTAGAATCAATTAGTGAAAAAGCTAGGGTTCTTTGCCGCTACTATGAAGACCCAGAAAAGCAATTAAAAGCTATTTTTGGCGAATTTAAAGTAGAAATTCCAAAGGGAGTTAAGTTGAACGCTTCCATTAGCTTGTGGCAGCTGGGCGCATTATTGGGTTTTTATAATGCGACCAATATAGAAGATATACTCAATACGGGGATGAGGCACCCAGATCTTGGTAAGGGAGATGTTAAGTTCGCTTCTATATGCCAGGGGTTCCCATATGAGGTAAACGGTAATGAGCTTATAACTCCTCGAATGGCAGCAAAACTGCTGCTCAATTCGACTTCTGTCTCAAGTAGTTTGAGTAAGGTGTTTGGCGATGAAGTTCTTACTATGTGCGATGTAGAAACATTATGGATAGATTATGTAAGGTCTAATTTTAAAGATTTCCCTTTTTACATTGTAGGTGCAGCGAAGAAAAAAATATTCCTATCATCTTCGTTGATACTAGTTAATGGTATGTATTCTGCCATTAAACCCTTTAATTGTTCACCGTTTATGATCGCAAAGCCACGAGCAGGGCAATTAATTACAACCAGGTTTTCAAATGTTTCTGAGAAAAGAAACCTTTTTAGAAAGTATGGATACGATTCTGGTGTTTATAAGTTTACCAGTCATCAAGCTCGTCATTTTCTAAATACTCTTGCTCAAAGAAGCGATTTATCGGAAGAGATCGTTGCGCTGTGGTCCGGACGGACGAATATCAAGCAAAATAAAGTGTACAACCACGAGTCATCGGAAGAATTAGATGCTAAATTTCTCGCTATTGGTGTTGCGCCTAAAGGGAACGCTATTATTCCCATAAGTATTGAGGAATTTGAAGATGTATCTGGCGTCAAGTTTGCCAGCAAAACTATTACAGGGTTTTGTACACAGTCGCTCCATGTCAATCCTTGCACCTATCTTAAGGTCGGCATGAGTGGCTGTACTGGATGTACAAAGCACTGCTATATCAAAGGTGATAAAGCTGCATTGACCACTTTGCAGGAGGATATGCAGATACAAGTTCAAAGACTCGAAAGCAGTTTAATGGAACAATGTAATTTGAATCCTATTATGAAAAGATGGTTCGATGTTCATGTTTCAAACATAAAGTTTATTGATACATTGATTTCGCTTTTGAAACGCGATGATATTGAGGATGGTTCAATCATTAGATTTAATGGTGGACAAAAGTTTAGGGTGGTAAACGATCAAGATGTACATACGATTGAAGTTAAATTTCAATTACCAAACTCATTGAAATGTCTTGTAGAAAATACTGTCGATTCTGTGTCATGTGATAAGGGGCCGGTCGATCATCAAACTCCTTTCGACTCAATGTTGGCGTCAATGAACCTTAATACGAAGGAAAAGAATTAATGATTAGAGTCGGTAATGACGGGTTGTCCACAGAGCAGATACAGGCCATATGCAATCTTATAATACTCTGGAGAGGTAAGCTAACCTGGACGTCACTAGTTAATAAAATTGAAATGGATCTAAATATTTCCATATCCAGGCAAGCACTCAATGGGTACTTTATAATCAAACGAGAATATCAGAATAGAAAACAGGAATTGCGTGATGGGATAAAAACGGGTGAAAGTTGCACGCAACCCAAGCAATCAGAAAGGGCTCTTTTAGAAAAAATTGAAGCTCAACAGCGCAAGATTGACTCACTTGAAAGGCAGTTGGATCAACAGCTTGATCAGCTAAAGACTTTTATTTTAAACGTTAGACATGTCCCTGGGGTTGATCTGTCTACTTTGCATATTCGGAAATCAGTAAGATAAGAAGTTAAAAGTACATGTTGCGGCAATAAGACTCTTTACGAAAAATCAGATTGGGAAGTGATTTTTTCGTGACATTGATTTGAGGAGAATGTCTAAACCAGCATGGGGATCTACACCCAGTGCTTGGCAGTATTCAATGAATTCAAATACCTCCAGCTTCCTAGAGCCGTCTTCAATTTTACCAACAATAGAATGCGGCACACCGAGCTTTTCAGCCAGCGTGCGGATCGTATAGCCCGAGTCGAGTCTTTGCTCTTTGAGCCAAGCCCGTAAAGCGGCGTAATTATTTGAGTTCCGAGAATATCGCATTGTCTCGATTGTAGAGACGAGCTATAATGTCTCGAAATTCGAGACATTTGCGTAGGAAAATGGAAATATACTTCCATCCCTTAAGATAGGTGCCTGTGTTCCAAACTTCAAAAGCTATGCGAGCTGAAATGCCGCAAGGCCTTTCAATAAATGGCTGCCAACACTGGCATACTATTACCCAAGCTATTCAAGTTCGATTATTTCACGTGCGTTTTAGGGATAAGAAAACTGAGTTCGAGAAAGTGATCTGGACTAGCGATTTACACGTACTTGAAAGGCTCTACGAGGGTATTAAAGGTCGGGTTCTTGAGGTTAATCTATTTAGCCCCCCATATCTAAACGGCACAGATAGCTGGAAATTTGATCCGCTTGATAAGATTATTAGTTTGTCCAGAATGAATGGTGAATCCGAGGCCTTGGTAGGACACGAATATCAGTTAAGTTCTGGCACAATACTCTATGATAGGTTTGATGGCCGGTTTAAGCGTACCGATCCTGGGCTAATGAGAGAGGAGCTTGATCTATCGAAAGTGGAGGCACCAAAGGCATCATCAAACATTTACCAGTAAGATCATTTGAAAGTTGAAATATTGAAAATGGTATTATTGGTAGGTTGGTATTGCTCCTACCATTAATACCTATATCTCTCTGGTAGGAAAATTGAGAATCTTGGATTTTGAATTGCACACGCCCGCCTGAATCCCTACATGCGATATTATTAAGCTAACACGAATATTGCACAATAACCTGCTCGTTGGTGCTGTGCATATTGAGTGTTATTGATGGGGTGTGTTTGCCATGATACGTCTGCCAAAAACAGTTTATTCAATTCATTCTAAGCACAGATCGTGAATCACTTATTTTTCCGACAATTCAATGCAGCCTTTATCGTTAAATCCGTATCTGTACTGCTTTTTGAACTCATTCAAAGCAAATTGCTTTGCATATTCGCGCTGGAGATACTCAACCAACTCAATGTTTATATCCTCGCGTCCATCTTTTGTTGCATGTCCAAGTGCTGTGAAGCCATTATTGTCTTTGAGAGTTAAGTCTGCTTCCGCCTGGACCAGCGCTTTGGTGAGGGATACATTTCCCTTCTTTGAGCCAAATAAACCTGCTCCTGAAGCTGCAAACATCACTGCTGTCATTCCGTTTGTGTCGATTTCATTAATGCTATTTCTCAATAAGTAAATTAATTTTGCGCTAACAGCTTTTGATCGGCACCGTACAGCTTCAATTAGAGCAGTTCTGCCGGTGTTATTCTTTGAAAATATTGAGGAATTGAAATCGTTTATAAGCGTTCTGCAATTCTCGATGTCACGTTCACAAGCGAACCTTATTAACAAAGTATCGCCTTTATCATTTCTTATATCGTCAACACTGATCAATTCAGTATGTAAATAATTTTCGAGGATATCTGTGTTCCCAGATCTCAAGCTTTTAAAGCACTGATTGAACATTGATCCAATTCCTGATTAGATATTCCCAATATTGGGTGGCTTGTATGTAAGTTATTGCCTCTGAAATAATATTGTAGAGGCTTAAGCTAAAAATGGTATCGTTGGCAGATTGGTATAATACATATCATTCATACCAAAAACGTTCGACCTGCAAATCATGAAAAATGAAGTTGCTATCTACTAGTCAGCAAAATAGGTTTCGGGGAAAGTTATAGGTAGGTGACTTGCTGCTCTCAAGTCGTGGGTTTATTTGCTCTTATTGCAGGCCAACCCAGGCGCTTCGCAGATCTCATTGCATGATTAATGACAGGGGAGACTCATACCCGGTCAAGTTAGATTATAAAGTTTCCCTGGCGGCGAGGTCAATTGGTAATCATGGGGCCCTGGAGCACAGACAATTTCAGTGCTAAACCCTGGTTATAACTGCCTCTCTAAGAAGTTCATCATTATCAAGCAGCTGGGCAATATTCCTGGCGTCATCAAGTCCAGAGTGATGACGCCCCTGAAATTCGAGACCGGAAATTTGAACAGCTCTCGCAAGACCTACCTTATGTCCACGTTTTCTGGCGAATAGCTGCTTTATATTGATGTGTTGATACGAATCAAAGGGGTTTCGCAAATTTTTAAGTTTTGTTTCTGAGCTGAAATGGCGCTGGTCGAACTTTCCCCAGCTCCCCCAAGCCGTAACATTGTTTTTGATAATCCAAGAATCCAGTAATTTAATGGATTCCTCCAGTGGAAGTGCCTGGTCAATCTGTTGTTGTTGGATTCCCGTTAGATTTGTACAGAATGGGGTCAACGATTTATTCCACTGAGGTTGGACGTAGATTTGTTGATCTTCCATAAGTTCAAGCGCGTTTCCAGTCAAGGACACAACCACCGCGCCGATCTCAATGATCTCCATTTCCTCCCTTGGCAATGGTGGGTCATCGTTACATGTACATTCCAAATCTATCAATAAAAATTTAATTCGTTTATCACTCAAGACTGAACACCAATTTCTATACCTCGTGTATAATTCTGGTTGTAATCATCGCAGTTAGTTGATCTTGCAAAGTTGTTGGAACTGATCCCCCAGTAATCATCACACCAGCTTCCATATTCTTGTCCATCGCATGGCCGGTTAGATTCGCACTGGATACAAAGCACTTCTTGCGATCCGCAACCGCAGCTTTTGCATGTACTCTGGCATCAACGAAGTCATCTTTTTTTTCGTTCCAGCAATAGAGTGTAACATCAGGTAAATCTGCTTTTATTTTCCCTATTGCATCAACCGATATAGACCCCCCATGCTGATCAGAGGATTCGAGCAACATAGATACAGACACCTTTCGGTTTATCGCAGCTTCGATTGCACTGAAAATCAGGGGGACTTTGTAAATAACGAAACTGACTATAAAGAGGCTGTCTTCAGCTGAATCAATGACCTCAAGTAAGGCTTGTTCAGTTTGCCGGGTTGACACAATCGGTGTCCTGGGCCCGGACCAAATCAATTCAGCCGTAACGTCCTGCTTAGCCTTCAGATAGGCACAACTCGCTCCTCGTAGCATTCCGGCCAATTCCAATGCCGACACTGGGGATCGTTTCCAGGCGTCGAAAAGCTTCTCCACTAACTGTCGAATCACAGGCGTGCTTATGTTGCGAACGGAAATGCTGTAAAAATCATTTGATGTAATCTTGGATATATCCGTTGCAATCACATCAAGCCTCTCCGGTGAGACGTTAGAAGCTAGATCAGTAACTGCATCCATCAGTTGGTTCATCAAATTAATCGCCAAAGAAAGCTGCAGTAGTGTTTTCTAAAGTTGGAACCAGAAGAGTTCGGTCGAGATACCGATTTCCACGCTCGCAGGATGTTTCTGCAACAAAGGAACACGCATGGCAAGCGGCTGCGTGTAGTGATTGGTCCTTTCCAGGATGGTGTTCGGAGCACAAGGGGTCTGATGAGCATATCCTAGCTCGGTTGAGAGCCTGGTTCAGCAGACGACCCAGGTTTTCCGGTTTGCCCAGGTCTACCAGCCCACCCAAAGTACCGTCCGAGTCTGCCGCAGCGGTGTATATTAGAACTCCGGCTTGCGGATCGCTACTGCTCGTATCCGCATAAATGCGCTCCCGAATACTTGCTGCGTTATACCCACACTCCAAGGCCAATTCACGAATCAGAAGATGAGCCAACGTATGGAGCATTGCGTACCTGACTCCAGGAAACTCTTCATCCGGCTCCAATCTTCGGGCATTACGCCATCCCCTGTGCCCCTCGAAAAGCTTGGCTTCGATTTCTTTTACGGATTGTAGAGCTTCCCACTTAACTAAAGATTCCTCGTCAAAGCGAATAAAAATTCCTTCACCATGAACTTGGCTCGCAGGCACCCAGTCCGGGGGCGTGCGACTCAGATTCGCCATTCCCGGGCCACCGACGGTCCCAGCCCCACCTTCCTGCGCTTCTACCCGAGTGAAACCAATCAGAGCATTCACTTCACGAAGTCTCTCCAGCTGTAGCACGCTAGTGATCTGAACTTCAAATCCCTTGGGTATTTCGACTCGCCGACTTAAAAAGTGAGGCCAGTCAGTGGGGGGATTCGGGTGGGTCAGCACTTCCCATTCCGGGCCCTTGATATCGGACTCCGAAACGACGTCTGTTGCGGCACCAGACCGATAGGCCTCAATTGCTTCCCAAATAGACTTTGGATCATGTTTATCGATACCCGGCAAGGCACCCGTCTTTTTAAGAGTTTTGACTGTAATCGCGACTTCAGCTTCGGACGCTAGGTCTTCAAAATAGTCCCACCCGTCCTGGACCATTTGAGAGATTGGGTTTCGCGAGAGAGGAATGGCCAAAGCAGATAGCGTGACGGGAAACCATGAATTGGTTGCACCAAGCAAAACAGCTCGCGCTTCTTCCTGGCAGTTATCTTCAAAAACGTCTAGATGAGGGTGCCTGCCTCTACAAGCGGGAAGATTCTCTCTTCCAGCCTGGCCAAACGCATGGGCCATATTTCTAGACGCACCACAGGCATCACATTTCACCCAGAGGTTTTCGGTTTGCAAGGATGCACCACTCTCGAAGAAGCGCAGTGTCCCTTTACAATCTGAAGGGCCATTATGAACGAAGTAATGCCATGGAAAGTCATCCAAATGTCCATTTCGGCAGGCCAAAAGGAAACGAGCTGGGACGGCATCGGCATCCTTCGCCGGTTGATCTCCTTTTGAACCTTTACAGGCCTTGTGCACGAATCGAGTTTGCTCAGGTCGATAACGGTTTTCCTTTATTTCGAAGAGACCGACATCGTATTCCGACAGTAATCCACATTTCACACAACGTAACCACCTCGGGAACGGCCGTACTGGCACACCTATATGGGCTTCAGCCGACCACACATCGACTTGTTCACTTTTATGAAACGGAGGCATCCGCAGCGTATCGACTTGTGGGCCTAATACTCTTCTAACCGCAGCCAATAGCCTTGCCTCTTCGATAGGCGGGCATCGATCTTTCTCCCACTGATTGATTCCCATTGTGACTACCGAAAGGTTGGACAAATCAACCAATGCACCTGGACCATAGGTCCACAGGAGCTGGCTCGGTCTTACTTCTCCAACTGGAGATTTCTCATTCATATTCAGGTCTCAAACAATAAGGTCTTCTATCTTTCTATCGGAAACTATCTTGAGTATGTGCTTCGCTCTCGAACAGGCGACATACAAATCGGAATTTCCAAAGTGCTCGACAGAGCCGGGCTCGACGACATCCACGAGTATAACGATATCGGCTTCCAAACCTTTGAAGGAGCGAATCGTAGAAAACAAAATTCCTTCGCCATGTCGCCACTCGGAAGTATCGAAAGTCAGTTTTTGCTCTCCAATCTTGTTTAATCCGTTCAAGCAAGAATTTCTGAACCGATTAGGAGAAAGGATCACAATCTGGGAGCAAGAAATCTTGTCTACAGAGATCAACTGTTTGACCATGGAATCAATAGCGGGAGGAATCTTGTGTTTTTTCTCGGTGATGAACTCCGTAGACACACCTTCCGGGGCCAACGGATGTGTCGCTATTTCCCTTTTTAGAATCTTCGAACAGGTTCCCGATATGGCTTTAGTGTTTCGGCAGTTGGTAGGCAAGCGAAATGGTTCGCCCATTGCCGGCACGAAGACTTTTCCATCGTTATAGAGATTCTGTGCGGGATCATAGAAGACATACAGAAAACCATTCTCTTTGGCTTCATTCAATTGCTCCAGAGGCTCCCACCAATCCGGATAGAAATCTTGAGCCTCATCCACGACGACCGCATCGTATTGCTCCTGAATGAATTCGAGGGCATCCAATAGTAAATATGCCGCTTCCTCTTTCCAGAAATGCTCACTATTTCGTTCAGGAGGGTTGAAGCCAATGCCCGCTCTTCTACATAGCTGTGCACACAGCGCATGGAAGTGATGTACATGAACCAAATCGTCTAACTCACCATGTAGCTCTTGCTTCAGCCAGTTCGCCAGTTCCTTGTTGAAACAGACGAAAAGTGTTTTCATGCCTTTTTCAGCAAAGGTTTCTGCTTGGCGTTTGGCAAGCATCGTTTTTCCCGATCCGGCAACGCCTTCGATTGCTACCCGCTTATTGTCTCCCAAAAATGCAAGCAACCTGATCTGCTCGTCAGTGAGTCGGATCAATCTTTCCTCTTGCTCTTCAATGGTTCGGAAAAGAACTGGCAGAATATTGAACGCTGGCAAAATAGCTCGTTGGACTTTGCCGAGCTCTTCTTTAGAAAAGGCGTAGGGTGTGGCTGTTCTGGCCCACTGCCGAAGGGCACGAGCCACCTTGTCCGCGATGCTGCTCAAATCATTGGAAGAGAGTGTAATGGCAGCATCTGCGCCTGGTGGGAGCGCACCGTTATAAATGCAATCTGGAAAGATAACGGCATAGCCGTGAGAAAAAGGAGGAGAGTTTCCTCCGTATACTCGATTGCTGATTAAACCCACTATCTGGTGCGAGTTTCGTCTGGCCTGTTCGAAAGGGTCCTTTATAGGCTTGGAATAACTTCCAAGCTCACGAAACCAACCTCTGTTATCAGCATCGTATTTAATGGTTCCTCCTTTTACCTCGACAACCAAAATACCCATCTCTGGCCATACGATCAAAAAATCTGCTTCGCCTTCGATCAGAGTAACTTTTCCTGTTCGATCGTTTCTGTCAGGTCGCAGCCAAGGGTAACTGTGCAAAACGAGCACATTGTTTGGCAACTGATCGACGAGCGCTTGAGCTACATCTCGTTCCGGTTTTAAATCGATTTCATCGACATCAATATTGGGTATCAATCTGGCCATCTGAACCGCCTAATCCTTTATTTCTTCAGCATGGAGTGTGATTGAAGCCCAATCACCGTCCGGCAAATCGAATGAAACGTTGGCTTCCGGGTAACGTAGTTTCACACGAGTGGTTATGTTTCCGTTTTCATCTTGTAATTCACTCCAACTCAATGTTCCCGCAAGTGTACCCTTGGGAAACTGTCCCTGTTGTACATCCGAAACGGACATCACCACGAACGTATTCTTTCCTGGCTTTTGATCTTTCGACCTAGTTATGGTCAGCTGCTTGGATTGTCCATCGACTTCGATTTCGACGACCGTTTCAGATTCATATTTGCCTTTTGCGATATCGACCACTGAAACGAGTGATCCGGGAGCAGATGTCGGGGAATTTGTTCTTCTTCTAGCACTTCTTCCAGATCCTGCTGAATTTGCATCATTGTCGTTAGGGATAACGACCCTGGGAGTCCAATTTGGACTATCCGCAAACTTCCTTGTATTCATGACGAGACGGACACCGGGTTCCACCTCCCGCATGGACATCGGCACGGTGAAATCATCCCACGCTTGAACGCCGGGCGCCTTGATGAGGGCGACCATGGTGTCCTTATTGGGACCTTTCTTTTCATAACCCAGCAAGCGCCCACCTTTTCTTACTTGTTCTGCCCACTCGTCTATTCGCGCTTTCAATTCCAGCTTTGCCAAGGCTTCGATATCCGAACGATCCGTGACGCTCCATGCTCGCTTGGTCAGAATATCCATGGCCGTCTTGGCCTCTGGTTTGTCAACCTTATCCATCGACATGGCGCCAGTATTTGGATTGAACGGTTCGTTCTCCAAACGCATGAGGCTCAACATCGTACCGGTGAGCCCACGGTCGATTGCTCGCGGCGAGAAGGGTGTAACCGATTGTGCTTCTACGTGTTTGTAGAAGGTTGCGTGGTAATGTTCGAAAGTTTCGTAATGCGATAGGTCTCGGGGACGAGCCCAAGTAAGCACCGTGCACACCAAACCAGGGAATTGTCGACCGACGCGGCTAGTGGCCTGGATATATTCGGCCGTACCTTTGGGTTGCCCATTGACGGCCATCAGCCCCAATCGATTCACGTCGACACCTACCGACAACATATTCGTAGCCAGCACCACATCAATGGCTCGAATGTCGCCTTCTTGCCAGTCGGTCACGTATTTTCCTGTAGGAGCATCAAATCTCGCTTTGAAAGGCACTTCCAGCTGATCGAGATTCTTAGGGATATCACGATTGGAGATTCGTGAGGTCAACTCTTTGATATTCTGAACACTACGTTGAGCCAGCCCGGGGCGGTCGACCAAGCTCATCTGTACGCGGTAGGAACGTGTCTGCACGTCATCCTCCGCCAGTCGTTTCATTCCGCCCAGCTCTCGGAGTGAGTTGAAGTAACCCACCGTCGTCATGTAAGGATCGGCTGCCGGTCCGAAACGATCGAACAATCCCTGCGATGCTGTCAGGAATGCGGTATAGACCCGAATAAGCATGGCAGGGCGTGAACTACCCGGCGAACAGACACCAAGGTATCGTCGCCCAGGATGCTCTTGAATGGGACGTTGGACGGAGAAAAAGTTGTCCTCTACATCCAATCCGTGGGGTGGAAAGACGGAAACCTTGCGCATGAAAACGCCATTGACCTGTTCCGCCGCTTTGCGCACTGTTGCAGTCGAGGCGATGATCTTTGGTTTGACCAGCTTGCCATCCAACTCCCAAGATGAAAGCTCGTCCACAGCCGTCTCATACAAACCAACCATGGTACCCAATGGCCCACTGATGAGATGGAATTCGTCCTGAATGATCAAATCGGGTGGGCGGATAGGCATGATCTGCCGCACCTTGGTCGGAGCCAACCCTTTCAACGCACGATGGTTACCTTCGCACTCTGCACCGGGCCACAATAGACCGTGACGTGGACACTCCTTATTAGCTCGACCAAATAGAGTTCTTACCTGGCCGCGCCAGGCCATCATGGCGAATTTGTCGACCGTCGCGATCATCATCGTTGGTGGGCGATGGTAGATTTCTTCGTCGACCACTTTCACCGGAATTCCGGGATGGGGCAAATTCGAGGTCTTGCCGCGCGAGAACTCGCAGTGGCTCTTCTTGTCACCACAGTAAATGATGGTTTGACCTACCAGTTTGTTTACTTCGATATCTCGACCGGGCGCAACCTCACCTCCGCACCAAGGGCAACTGGTGAGTTGAGCAGGCGAAGTACTGCCGGCATCCCACTTGTCCGGGTCCCGGATATCTTGAATGGCCCGATGGCTATCGTCAGTCGTGCCTGGAGTAACCTTGTTACCCACCCACAGTCCAATAGTGAATGGCTCCTTGCCCAATGACTCGTCACCTTTGGCTAGCGCCTCCCGCCTTAAAACTTCCATTGCGCAAATCAGTGTCGTGGCACGCTGGAACTGCTGCAACGTCAGCAACCTCAGCGTATAGCGCATGATCACGGACAGCCCGCGAGAGCTATCGTAGCCCCCCAAGTTTCCCTGCAACCTCCGTATGAACATGGTAAATGCGGCAACGCCTAGATACGCTTCGGTCTTACCACCACCGGTGGGGAACCACAGCAAATCGGCATAGGCTTCTATGGGTTTGGTACGGTCCTTGTGATTCGGATCGGCCAACGAAGGGATCGACAACAGCATGAAAGCCAGCTGAAAAGGTCGCCAAGAACGATTCTTTCGTTCTTGAAAGTCCGACAACGTCTTGGATTGATTTCTGCGCTGAGAGAGTGCGTACAAGCTACGAATACGTTGATTCGCCATCGCCAGGTTCGCCGTACGGAAGGCTCTCAATGCGTTGTTATTTTCCGCGAGCACCTGAACGCCTTCCACCAAACGCTGGTGAATATCGGTACATTTATTCAGTGCCTCTTTGGCTTCCTGATCATGACCGGCGACATCCTTCCCGATACGATCACGCTGCTCATTGATCCAAGCGTGATAATCGTCCGTTAATATCGACAAGGCTGAAACCAGTTCCCCTTTCGATAGATCCGCTAATACTTCCATGTCCAAGTAGCCTTTCTTGACCATTTCGCACATAGCCAAGCGATCAGGGCTATGGCTGTTGTTCTCCGGCCAATACTCGTTCCTGCTACCGGGAATATCGGTAATCGGCACCTCGTATTGCGGCATGATGGTAGTGCAAACCTCGGTCGCATACTCGACAGTTTCCGTATCGCTCACCGCGTGTACGGCTACACCATGGCCAACCGCAAACTCCACCTTTTTACGGTAGACCATTTCCAGGGCTTTACGCTCGTGGTCATCGGAATCATCAAGTGCCAAAGGCCTGCGTCGGAAGATTGCCTTGTCTGTCGAGCCCTGGGCAGCTCGAATTCGAATCTCAGGCTGGAACAACCATGCAGTATCCTTGTTGGATTCCGGCTCTTCCTGGGCATTGACCAGGAAGAGTGTAATCAAGCGATCGCCATCGGCGTTTTTGGCCCGGACACTTCCTTGAATTCGGACTTCAGGATGCTCCTTGTCGGGAGCTTGGTGTGGTACGACCCCTTCCTTCATCGGCAGAGTAATGCGGCCACCACAGGAAATACGTTTCCAGACCTTGGGCTTCATCTCGGCTTCAACTGAGAACAGCTCATCACCCGCGGCGTTCTTCGTGCCCAGTGATACGCAGTTGACCCGTTCTAGCCCTTTCTTTTCTTGATAGGCTTCGACTTCCTGCTTGGTCATCTTGCGTTTTATGGGTTTGGAATGCTCGTGGTCATAGAGCCGCTCATAGCGACCCCATAGCGCTTCGACTTCAATAGCCTCGACGTCCCCGCTTACACAGAACGTGATGCCCATACTGGATGGAATCAAAGACTGATTACTGGCAGCATCGATCTCATCTGCACTATCAGACTCAGCCTCGACCTTGCCCGTAGTGGAGTTGAACTCTGCTCCCGGTTCATGACTCAAGCGATTTGGCACGTTCTTGTCATGAGTATCAATGGACTCATCTGGTTCTTCGCCTTCCTCATTGGCAAGAGGGCCTTCTAACCCTTCAATCGAGCCGTCTTTCCTGCTGTCGCGGGGGGCCAACTTCCCAACCAAATAGCGGTCACGAACACTCATATCGACGATCTCTTCGTAAGGACCATTGGCTGGGCCTAGAAGATCGTCTACCACCGCAAGTTGCAACAGTTCTCTTATGTAAGCCTGATCATTGATCAATGGCACATCGGCAATGGTCTTGCCCGAAAGTTTCGGCAAGTTCTCAAGGAAGTCAGTCCACTGAATTCTGGATATCCGGCCACTTGGTGCAGACAGTGGTGTTTCAAATAGTGATGAAGGTGCGTCAAAGGAAAGGTATTTATCGAAATAGACGGTGGTGCTATCGAGAGATGAACGGATTCGATAGACTCGACCTACACCAATAGCTTCGGCAGAATCGTTTAGAGCCAAGATCCAATCATTTTCTCGAATGGCCTGATATTTCGTGACTTCACCAGCAAGCGAGAGGGAATAGTGCTCGAAAGGCAAGCCTAACGAAGTTTTTGAAGTAACTGCGACCCACGCATTGTTGGTCTCCATGCTATTGTTCATTCTTCTTCCTGTCCGAAGATATCCATTTGCGGTGTTGGTTCAGTAACCTTATTCAACGCCATATCTCTCGATTGTCGTTTGTGGTGCTGAGTGATTGCAGTTACGTTGCCCTTTTCAGATTTATTAGATATTTCTGCTTCATGTCGTTCTTTGTTGAGCATTGCCAAACGATGCAGCAATTCCATCCTGGCGCACTCACTTATTGTATAACGAGTATTTTGCCCCTCAGGAAGATATCCCACCTGATGAAATCCATGCTCAAGTCTTATATCCTGCCATTCATAAGCTCTTAAAAGTTCAGAATCTATCAGTTCACTTATGTTGCGAAGTTTTACTACCGTATCATCGTGACATTCCTGGCCATGAAAAAAGTTATAAAACGTAGTCAATCCGACTTGGTTGGTTTCCATATATTTTTCGCGTAATGAATGGAATTCCCAAGCAGATCGTTCTACCGATGAACTATATTTAGGGAAAGGGAATGTCTCGAATGTGTCGCTTAGGCTGTAGCGTAAATCATTTTTTAATTTTGATGAATATTGCCACGCATAAATGCAATGGAGACTTGACTGTAAAACACCAAAACTCCAATAGTCATCAAGAACAAAAACGACAGTAGCATCCGAGAAAATAATGCCACTATCCACCATGCAAAAAGCCAACGCCTTGCCATGCCTGCTCAACGCAATCACTTTATTTTTGGATGGCAATTCAATTCCTGGGTAGGTGCCAATAGCTTTGTATAGGTCTATTGTCGGCCTTTTATAAATCCACCATTTATTTCGTAATGCTGTAATTTTTTGAGTGTTTCTATACGGCTTAACCTGATCTAATATTTTTTGATAAGCACTTCCATACTTGGATGCTTGATCAAGTGTCCAATCCCAGAAATTGATAACTCTTCTAGAAGGAGATTGCGTTGGGCTAGAGTTGAGATCCTTTCCGTTCAGAAACGGAAATATTACATCCTTCGAATCTTGATAATTATCAATCTCGGACTCATCTACCAAGAAGCCGTCCCCTAATAAACACGAGCCGTTATATGCAATTCCTATATTACTTTTCAATCTCTTTGGAACCCATGACTCACCGGTTGTCAAAAAAGATGTTATTTGGTGTACATCTTTTTCAAAAATCTGCCTTGCACCACTCCATGCTCCTTTGAATAAATGAACTCTGCTAGTGACTACAGCTGCTTTTCCTGGCCAGCTTTCGTTGGGGTGACAGCTATATATTTCCCCTCCTGAAGACAAAATTCTTTCAAGTCCAACTCTTCGAGTATCTCCTTCAGATATCGTGTTTACTGACAAAAGACCTAAACAGGATTCATCACCAAGAACCGAAAAAGCGCGTAGGAAAAAGTAGGCAACGAAATCTGCTAGGCCTCGATCATTAGCCCCAACCTGAAGAACAAGGTACTCTCGATAATTTCCTCCAAAGCTTCCCGATATTTTTGATCCACCAACGAAAGGGGGATTTCCAACAACTGCATCAAATCCGTATTTTTTTCCTTCAAATACCTCTGGAAACTCCAAGCACCAATGGAATGGTTTTCGATTCTGCTTGCCCTTCGGCAAATCAGTATTCAAACCATCAGTAGCGAGAAGTCTTAAATACTTAACCGCATCTGAATCGCCCTCAAATACTCGGCCAGATTCGACCGATAATATGGTGACGTCAGCCTTCTTCCCCCCAGCTTTAAGGGTCTCTCCAACCAAAGCATCTGCAACTAATTCCGGCAGCTCTAATTTCTCACGGGCTTTTTGATCCAAGTGAGCCATTATTTCGACATCATGAATATCCAAAATCGGCCGCTTTCGTAATTCCAGACGGAGTTCTATCGCCTCCTTGACTGACTCCTCAATTTCTTGAGCAAAGAGCTTCTTCTCACTACCTTTGCCAACGTTCATATCCAGATAATACAGTTGTTCCAGATTGGTAATCCCGAGCAAGCTGTCACCATGACGAAGGTTGTGATCCAGGAAGCCAAAGGGGCGGCCTTTAGCCAAGGTAATCAACCAGATCGAAAGCTTCGCCAATTCGACAGCGAGTGGATTGATGTCCACCCCATATAGGCAGCGCTCACTAATCAGGCGTCGCGCAGCTACCGAACGTTCTTCAGCATCGCCAGCCATTGGTTCTTGATTGGTAATGTTATCGACGACGATTCCTTCGCCAGTGATGAACTTGCCTAGAGATTCGGCTTGAGACCAACTTTCTAACAATCTTTCCGATAACCAGCGGCAAACCTGAACCAAAAATGCACCCGAGCCCATGGCCAGATCGCAAATCTTGAGATCCAGCAGCTCTTCCGGAGTCTTCAGTTTCCAATCCTTGCGTTCCGCACCTTCGGCGGGACCCACATAGACGATCGGTTCCAGCGTCTCCTTGACGATGGATTCCGTCAGGGATTTAGGCGTGTAGTGGGTACCTGTTTCTCGACGATCGGAACCCGTTGCCACCATGAAAGCACCCTTGGGGTATATCAGCGGGTAACCCCAGGGGTCGATTCGTAGAAAGTGATAGTAGGGAGCCAACCTATCGCGCAGGGCTTGGTCGCCCAAGCAAACGACCAACAGCTTTTCTTTGTTGGCATCGCTAACGACTTTATCGAGATCATTATTGATGCGAGAAGTGGAGCTGCCCGTTCGCTCTTCCAGAAGCGTTTTTACTGCCTTCTCACCACTCAGGCGCGCGTCTTCCAATTCACCCCAAGTCACCCAGGGTTTCTTTGATTTCTTGGTAGCTTCCAATTCCAGCGTGACGTCCTTGGCACGAACTACGGTTCGCTCCAACAAACCTTCATAGACGTAGCCAATTTGCTCTACATCCAGTGCCCGATAGGACAGTGTCCTCCCCTGAAATAGTTGAATAGCATCTAGCAGTAACAGAACTGTGCGGTTGTCGATTGGTAACGGTTGCGCGGGATCGTAACGCCAGTTCGAATCTTTTGTGCGCCCTTCAAGAAAGGGGAATCGATCGGGGTCGAACAGAGAGCCCCCCAGCGCTGGCATGCGCAGCGTTTCATGGTCCACGCCGCCATACACGGCGCGGAATATCGCGAGTAGGCGCGACCAAGCGTCACGGCGATGGGATAGGATTTCTTCCGAGTGCAAGCCTGCTTGCTCACGCAATTGCATTCGCAAGCTCGAAACGGCGTAGTAGGCTTCGTAGCGTTCATCACCCAATAGCAACAAACCGCGCTCTTCGGCACTCAACAAAAATACGAGACGCATCATCACCGTCAAACCGGCCTCGTAGAGTTCGGCGGATTCTACGTCTTTGAGTAACTCACGTTCACGATCCTGGTCTGCTTTGTCCAGAGCCTGAACCAGCACTTCGACTGCACGCCTGACTTGATCGCCAAGGGCATCGGTGACTTCATCCTGATGCTTGAGGGACTCATCCAGCAAGGCAGGTAATTGCTGGCTTGAATCCAGGAAAAAGCGGCGAATTCCCAATAGATTGATGAAGGCCTGTAACGTGACCGGTTCCTGCCCCCATAAGCGGGCATACCAACTGGCATAGGTAGTGACGCCGCCCTCGGGTGCATCGATCAGCATCCAGCGTTCACCGTTGGTGAGCAGCCCCAGTCGCACCTTCGTGGCTCGACAGAGTTGGAGCATTCTCTCCACAGGGCTCGCAGCCCATCCATCTGACTTGTTAATAGTCTCGAGATCAATGCCAGCAGGCAACGTTTTAATCAGCAAGCTAGGCGGATGATCACTACCGGTGACTACGGCATAGTCCGGTTTGATCACGACGCCATGCTCTGGGGCTTCGAATGAGACTCCATCAATGCTGTTCGCCGGTTTCAGTACATCCTCATCGTCGTCTTCATCCAGCTCCAGACCTTGCTTGAGAACCAAATCAATCCAGGCCGCATGTAGCTCTGAAAACGAAGGATCGGCATCGTCTTGGGCTTCCCGCCATTCTTCATAAGCCTGGCGTAATAGCTTTTTCTTGGCTGGATTCAGTTCGTCCAGACCTTGAGGAAAGTGCGACTCCAGAACGGTCTCGGCGAGAAAGGGACCTGAGATTTCCAGAAGTGATAGCCATTCACCGTGAGTCTTCTTATCGTACATCGTGATTACTCCGGCTGTGCGCTGAGTGATTGCGGAACGAGAATGATCGCAGCCACAGGAAAGGCGTGTTGGCTGGGGTCGCTGAATCGCATGGCGATGGCTTCGATTTCGCTTTCACGTTCTTTGGGAATGCGGGCCAACCGTGCTTCCAGCGCTTGGTTATCACGCTTGAGCTGCGTACGCTCTACCTCGTTGAGGTCTTCGAATACGAATCCCAGCTGCTCCGGCTGCCTCTCGAATTCCAACTCATGTCGAATGGTCTTTTCGAGTTCATTGAGGACATCATTGATGTCCTTTGATTCTTTCTCTTGTTGAATACGTAGAGTGTTCGCCAAGGTCTTCAAACGCTCGTTGGCCCGGCTGGACACAGCGGATTTGATGGCTTCGAGATGCCGATCGAATCGTGTCGCAAGGGCGACCGTCGTGGGTTCATCGACATTACAAGGCGCGGATTCCTCTAACCACCGGCGCACTTCTCCTACACGTGTTTCACGTTTAAAGGAGGTGTCGCTGAGAAGGCCTCCTGACTCTATCAACTCTTCGTGAAGTCGATGATGTTTCCCACCGGTGATCACCAGCCGAGAAACGACCACCAAGGCTGGACCTTCCAATTGATCATCGGGCAGTGCTTTTACGCTGACCCGGTGTAATTTTTTGACATCTTCCTGAGCCCAAACCTCTGCCCGTAATAGTCGTAAGCACATCTGCACCAAACGATGATTCATGTGGACCAGCACGATTTCGTCTCTACCTTTGGCCACCTGGTGGTCAAAGGTGATCGGTCTTATTTGGTGAGTATGTGGATGTTCCAGACCTTCGGCACATCGCGCCCATGAGCCTGTCAATGCGGGCATCTGATAAATAGTGACCGACGGCGTGTCGGGCAATTCGATCGGCTTCAGGGGAGGCTTTCCAGCAAGCAATAGAGCAGTATCGACAGCCGCTTTTATACGCTCTGGTGTAAGATGGAAGTCCTCTTGCGTTTCCAATAATCGACTGTGCAGCCTTTCGATCCTTTCCCTCAAACGGGCATCGGCACGCATGTACCGTTTGGCAGAAGCCATCTTTTGCTCTGCCACGGCTGTTTCCAATTCGGTTCTGGTGCCTTCCAGCACCTGGGAGATTTGTGGCTCAATGAGCGCATTAACGCTCCCCAGGTCCTGGCGCATGGAATCGATCTTGCGGAGCGCGCGCAATATGTCATCGGCATGGCCACCAATCGCGCCCTTGGACGTATCGGCATCGACCGGATGCCAAATGAAAACTTCTTTCTCGCGCTGGCCATGACGATCGATACGGCCATTGCGCTGTTCCATGACGTTGGGGTTATAGGGTATTTCAAGGTGGATGAGATAATTACAGTAGTTCTGTAAATCGATACCCTCAGAAGCTGCGTCGGTGGCCAATAATATGCGGACATTGGATTGGGTTGGGTGCGCTTGGAAAGCGGCTTTTATGCGCTCTCGGTCCTGATGATCAATACCGCCATGTAAGATGGCCAAGCGCTCTCCACCATAATCGTGGGTAGCCAGGATTTTATGGAGCCAATCTAGGGTCGTTCTGTATTCAGTAAATAGAATGACACGCTTGCCGTTCCAATCGCCATTTTCTTTGAGGTGTGACTCCAACCAATTCAGTATGGCCTTGGCCTTACTATCTACTTGGTTCATGGCACTTTGCGCCCAGTCACGCATGGGAACCAAGAGCGCGCGTTGTTCATCCGTCAAAGGCGGCACACGGCGACTTGCTTCTTCAACCGCTTCGGTTTGAGCCGATTCATAACCGATGTCATCGCGATAATCTTCTTCCGTCTTGGCGATCAATTTCCGCAGAATCCGATCATCTATATCGCTCTTTTTCTTGCTATAGCCCTTGTGGATATTTTCTACGTGTCTTTCAAGTGTCGACGCAAAGGCTGCCGGTGAGGAAAACAGACGCTTCTTGAGCAGATTATTGATGAATTTGGTACCAAACTGAGCTTGTCCATCTTCGGCAGATTCCAACCTGGATAGGGCATAAGCCTCAAGTTGTTTATGGATCTGTCGCTCTGCATCCGTATAGTCGATCTTCAGTGCTTGCAGGCTTCGCTTCGGATAAAGGGGATTGCCATCTTTGTCGACAAGATCACTCTTCAACCGCCTGATCATGACCTGAGCGAGCTGAGCCTCATCGGGAAGAATGTTTCGGGCGAAGCGTTGGTCGTCCAGCAGTTCAAGTAAGGAAGTAAAAGATTCGGTATACCCATTGTGTGGCGTTGCCGTCAGGAAGAGGCGGTGCTGAAAATGCGGCGACAGTGTGCGAATCAGTTTCGTACGCTGGCTTTCGACGGCATAACTTCCAGACCCAGACGGCGCTATATTGTGTGCTTCATCCACCACCAACACATCGAATTTTCTTGGGTAGGTGGGATAGACCGGCAATATGTCGCGCATGAGGCGCAGCCCTTCGCCACTCTTCATCCAATCCATAGAAGTAATCAATCGGGGAAACGATGTCCAAGGATTAACGTGAATTCCCCGTTCGCGGCGCAATTTCTTGACGTAGTCCGTATCGACAACCTTGAACTCAAGCCCGAATTTCTCGAGCATTTCGCCGCGCCACTTCTCTTGCAAGGACGCGGGGCAAACAACCAATACACTACGTGCTCTATGTCGCAGCAAGAGTTCTTGAATCACTAGACCTGCTTCGATGGTTTTGCCAAGACCAACATCATCCGCAATAAGGAGATTGGCTCGTGCTAGATCAATAGCCCGCACCAGAGGATCAAGCTGAAAGTCTTCTATGCTAACACCGCTTCTGAAGGGAGCCTGTAGAAAGCCGCGGTCGGCATTGGTTGCGGCGCCCCACCGGACGGCATCAAGGAAAGCTTCGAGACGCTTCGATTCGTCGAACCCCGTTATTGAGGGAAGCCCTTTGTTTTCGATGACATGGGCACCAGGCTCGATTTCCCAAACCACTTCAAGCTCTTCGCCGAGTCCATCTTCATCAATCGAAGACAACTTGACATAGTGTTGACCCGTCTTGCCGATATCTTCAACGTCGGAGCGCTGTATATCAGCGACAACCCACTGCCTACGACGCACCTCAACCAATTGTCCTGGTTCAGGCGGTGTCGAGTATCTTCCACTTACTCTTTGCGTCGTATTGTCCGTCACTTTTCACCCCATATTTTTTGTTCTGTTGTAAACCGCCTCAATGATTCTTTTGACGGCTATCTCCGGGTCTTCGTGCTCCCAGATTCTAACGACATACCATCCGATATTAGTGAGGCTTTGATCCGTGTCTCTATCACGTTCACGATTGGTCTCGATTTTGTTTCGCCAAAATTCGGCGTTGGCTTTCGGCCAAGAACCATGTTCAAGACACCCATGCCAAAAGCATCCATCCACGAATACAGCGACCTTTGCACGAGCAAATACAATATCGGCTTTTCGCCTTGGCTTGCTGAGGACTGGGTAGTCGACCCTATACCGCAACCCTTGCGCAAATAAGCGCTTACGAATTCTGGTCTCTGCAGACGTGTCTCTCTGCCCGGTTGCAGCCATTCGCTTGCTTGCAGCAGCGGACGATGGAGCGGGTGAGGTTCTTTTACGAGGCACACCCATTCTCCCAGCTAACAAATCAATTCGTATTCTTCCAGGTGAGCCTTGATACTTTTAGCGATGGCTTGGCCCAGACCTACGGGAACTGCGTTGCCGATCATCCTTCCCAGGGTTCTAAACTCAACGGATGCTCCTCTCTCAATAAATTTATAATCTCGAGGAAACCCCTGAATCACTGCCGCTTCGCGTAAAGAAATAGCACGGTCTTGTTCTGGATGTCCAAACCGCCCGTTTCCATAACCGTAGCATTGAGTGGTCATGGTCGGGGCTGGCTTATCCCATTCCATTCGGCCATAGACACTGGGATATGTTTTACCTGAACCCTCTTTGTGGCAGTCAGCTACCAGTTTCTTAGGCCAGTCTCGCCACGTGCCACCCGGTTTCGATGCTCGTATTCGTTTTAGATTAATTTCACTCAAAGTTGCAGAAACATGGAGCTTGTCTCGCTCGGAGCTCTCACCAGCTGCTATTGGTTTTAGTCGACCGATTACTTGTTTAACAGTCCTCGGCTTTTCATGCGTCTTTTCGATCATCTTGATAGGGCCGTACTGCGAAGCGAGTAAGACCAACCTTTTTCGAGTCTGAGGGACACCATAATGAGTGCTATCGACGACGCTATACCAAACGTGATAATCAAGCTTCTTGAGATCAGAAACAAAGTCATGAAAGACTTCATGCTTTTGTACACTAGGTACGTTTTCCATCGTAATGACTTCTGGTCGAGTCCCTTCCGCCAATCTTGCAAATTCGTAAAGAAGCCCCCAACGTTCGTTTCGATCTAATTCATATCTTTGTGAATAGGTAGAGAACGGCTGGCAGGGTGCGCAACCCGCCAGGACTCGTATTTCCGCCTCACCAAACAATGCCTCAATCTCCTCGGGCTCAAGTTCAGAAACATCCCGCTCCAAGAAAACGGAGTTATTATTCTTTTCATATGGATAGCGGCAGGCAGCATCCAAATCTATTCCTGCAACGACGGGTAACCCTTCCTTTACAAAGCCATGAGTCAAGCCACCCGCACCACAAAATAAATCGACACATGAAACTGTCATGGATTAGTGCTCTCTATCTAAAAACAAAGTTTGTGAAATATATGCCATTTGTTTTTTTACCATCAGGTTTCGTTAGAATTTCGTGGTTCATCTTCACTAGGCTCGGCGGCTTGACCGGAGCGAACCCACTCATCCACCTCGGATGCTTTAAACTTCCATAGACGTCCAACTCGATGCGCAGGCATACCTTTCTTGTTCCGCCATGTGTAGATCGTATCCTTGCTAACCCCGAGGTGTTCGCTGATTTCTTCTACAGAGAGCCATCTGTCAGTCATATGGAGGTGCCCAAGCAAATTGTTTACGGATTTTTCCTAGTATGCTGATACTGGCATAGGTTTAGTGGTATTAAAATAGAACAAGCAGGATTTGGCAAGAATAAGTAGGGTTTGGCCGGGCATTTGCCGGTTTGGATTTTAGGTAAAGCAAAATGAAAAGGTGGGAAGGGCGAAAATTGAACTGAAGGTTAAGTTTAATATTGAGTCCGAGCTTAACTTTGTTAATAAGGAGGTTTAGTGGTGGGGTAGGCAGAATTGAATACAGGGGGAGCGTGCCAGGGGAGGTCAACCCAGCCCTAGCTTCGTGTATGCGTTTTGATGAACAGATGAAGTTCGGGTTGCTGGGCTACAGTTCTATGATTTTGATTTGTGCTGCTTGATTGGGTGGAACTGGAGTTGATTCTTTCTCAACAAAATCATTTGGATCGGTTCTTACGAAGCCGTCTTCCAAATTATTAAAGTCGAATAAGTTTCGGTCAGCTAATTGGGAAGGGGACACATTAGTCAAGGCCTTAAGCATGTTATACACCGCTTGAGGGTGTTCCTTCTCCATATTTGCAAGCATCGCTTTGGTAGCTTGTCGTTGGAGGTTTTCTTGGGAGCCGCAAAGGTTGCAAGGAATGATCGGGAATTCGCGAGCTGCAGCGTAGCGCTTGATGTCTTTCTCTCGACAGTAGGCTAATGGGCGAATCACAATGTTTCGCTTGTCATCGCTCAGTAGCTTTGGAGGCATCGCTTTTAAAGCTGCTCCGTGGATCATATTTAGAAACATGGTTTCCACTATATCATCCGCATGGTGACCAAGAGCCACTTTAGTAGCGCCAAGAGCATTGGCTGCATTGTAGAGAATGCCTCGTCGCATTCTGGAACAGAGCCAGCAGGTTTTCTCTCCCTCAGGAATTTTTTCTTTTACGATGGAATAGGTGTCTTTCTCAATGACCTTATACTCGACCCCTAATTCTTCTAGGTATGTTGGGAGTACGTGTTCTGGGAAGCCTGGCTGTTTTTGATCCAAGTTGACCGCGATGATGCTGAATTCTATCGGCGCTACCTTTTGCAGGTGCATCAAAGCGTCTAGCATTGTATAGGAATCGGCCCCTCCAGAAAGGCAGGCCATAATCTTGTCGCCATCCTGGATCATTGAGTAGTCTAAAACTGCTCGACCCACTTCGCGGTTGATCATTTTACGGAGTTTGTTGAAATTCTTGCTGCTCATTTGGTCTACGTCGTGAAAAAGGGTATATTCTGCCTGAAAATCAGCTGGTTTTCTTCAAAAGAAGGGTCTTCTTTTACAGAAATGGGCGATATTGTAAAGGTTAAGCGGGTATTAGCATAATAGAAAGGTGAGTAAATACAAAGGGTTAGAGTATTTGCTGGGACTAATTGGGTGCAGGTTATTCAATATAAGGCAAGGATTCCTACACGATGCTGGAAATATTGCGCAATCTGCAAAAAAGTGCCCCCATTGATTTCGAACTGGTGGCGGTGAATATGGATCAGAAGCAACCGGGATTTCCAGAACATGTGCTGCCGGAGTATCTGGATGGTTTAGGGATTGAGTATTATGTAGTGAATCGTGATACCTATAGTGTGGTCAAAGAAAAGATTCCCGAAGGGGCGACTACATGCGGGCTCTGTTCGCGCTTACGTCGTGGCACATTATATGGCTTCGCCGAAGATATTAACGCCACAAAAATTGCCCTTGGTCATCACCGGGATGATATGGTGGAAACCATGTTTCTGAATATGTTTTATGGTTCCAGACTCTCTGCAATGCCACCAAAACTGTTGTCTGATGATGGCCGTAATATTGTAATTAGACCACTTGCTTATTGCCGGGAAAAGGATATCGAAGCCTTTGCGCAGCATAAGCAATTTCCTATTATTCCCTGTAATTTATGCGGTTCCCAGGAAAATTTGCAACGACAGAATATTAAGGTCATGTTACGCCAATGGGAGCGCGAACAGCCGGGTCGTATAGAGCATATTTTTAGTGCGATGCAAAACATAAAGCTTTCACAAATGGCCGATACGAGTTTATTTGATTTTGCTAATTTAACTCTGGATCGCAGCCAGCCTCGTCCTGAATATGAATTCTCCTCTGATAAGACCGTTGTGGGAAAGACCGCTATCAACGGGGCGAAAAAGCTTTCATTGATTAATTTGTAGTGGATTCAGGATTTCTCCACTGGTTTTCCTTAGTTAAAAAATTCTGGATTGGATGGTTGATCACAGGGTTGCTTAAATCGTTGATTGGCGCTTGGGGTACTGTTTGAACTATATCTGGGCTGGGTTCTTTTTCGTCGCGGTTATATCGAGCTTTTATCAGTGGTTTCTTGGTGACACTGCGATATTGCAGGCGGTCGTGCAAAGCAGCTTTGAAATGGCAAAGTTGGCAGTAGAGATCGCCTTGGGATTAATTGGTCTGTTGGCGCTTTGGTCGGGATTGTTTCGCATCGCCGAGCAAGCGGGATTAGTAGCAAAGCTGAGTGTACTGTTAGGGCCCTTGTTTCGACGCTTAATGCCTGAGGTGCCGACCGGTCACGAGGCCCATGGCGCTGTGACCATGAATCTAGCGGCCAATATGCTGGGTTTGGATAATGCGGCTACGCCATTGGGTTTGAAAGCAATGGAAGCATTACAGAAACTGAACCCGGATAAACAAACGGCATCAAATGCTCAAATATTGTTTCTGGTACTCAATACCTCTTCGGTAACTTTGATTCCGGTGACAATTTTTATGTACCGGGCACAATTGGGTTCGGTTGATCCCACTGCTGTTTTTGTTCCCATATTACTCGCTACGCTGGCCTCTTCAACGGCGGGGTTAGCGAGTGTTATGTGGATTCAAAAAATTCCTTTTGACCGTGTCATAGCAGCTTATCTGGGTGGTTTTCTTGTTTTGATGAGCTCGACATTTTATGGATTAAGTAGTTTGTCTAAGGCTGATTTGAGCTCGGTCTCTCAAACCTTGGCCAACGGTTTATTGTTGGCAATGATCACGGTTTTTTTAGGGATAGGTATAAAACGGAAATTAGCCGTTTATGAGGTGTTTGTCGATGGGGCCAAGCAGGGCTTTGACACGGCGGTAAGGCTCATTCCCTATTTGGTGGCAATGTTGGTAGCTATCGGTATGTTTCGTGCGAGTGGAGCCCTAAATACCCTTGTGCAGGGCATAAGTGATCTGGTGGCCTGGTGTGGACTTGACACTCAGTTCGTGGAAGCATTGCCCGTGGCCTTTATCAAGCCGTTTAGTGGCAGCGGCGCACGAGCGATGATGCTCGATGTTATGAATGCTCAAGGTGTTGATTCCTTTGTAGGGCAATTGGCTGCTGTCATGCAGGGCTCCACAGAAACCACCTTCTACGTTCTAACGGTGTACTTTGGTGCCGTGGGTATTACCCGTATGCGTTATGCAATATGGGCGGGGTTGTTATGTGATGTCGTAGGAATAACTTCAGCAATCTTTTTAGCCTACTGGTTTTTCTAAGTCTAAATTGTGCCATAATTCACGAGTTTTATGTTTTTTTCTTTGGGTATTGATTTAATGAATGTTGGCAAGGTGGATCTAAATCTATTGGTGTACCTCGACGTATTGTTGCGGGAGCTGAATGTCACTCGAGCAGCGGAGCAGTTGGGGATTACTCAGCCCGCTATGAGCAATGGACTGAAGCGCTTGCGGGATCTCTTTAACGACCCATTGTTGATTCGTTCCAGCGAAGGAATGAAGCCGACGGAGAGAGCCTTAGAGCTGCAGCCAAAGGTTCGTCAAATATTGGCAGACACCTTTTATCTTTTGGAGCCTAAACAGGAATTTAAACCGCTAGCCAGTCGTCGAGTGTTTCGGGTGATGGTGAGCGACTATGCTGAGGCCACTTTGATCCCTGCCTTGATCAAACATATTCGCAGTGAAGCTCCCAATATTATTCTCGATTTTTTAACGCCCAGTGACGTGAGCTATCAAGATATGGAGCAAGGGCGAATTGATATGGCCATTAATCGGTTTAATGAAATACCACAATCCTTTCACCAAAATACCATCTGGGAAGATAGCTTTTCTTGCCTGGTAAATAAAAATAACCCTATTGCAGAAAACTTTAATTTAAAAACCTATTTAAATGCCCAGCATATCTGGGTGAGTAAAACGGGAATAGGTGTTGGGTTTGGCGTGAACCCTGAGAAATCGGGAGGCTTGGGCTGGATTGATCAGGCATTACAAAGAATCGGCAAAAAGCGAAAAATAACGATTTTTACTCGCCACTACCAAATGCCTGGATTATTGGCTCAAAATAATGACTTAGTGGCGACCTTGCCGACCAAAGTGGCAAGAATGCAAGCAGAGAATTCACGTTTGGTTATTTTAGATCCACCGTTTTATATACCTAATTTTGAATTGAAAATGGCTTGGAGTCCTTTGTTGCATCAGAATGCTGGTCATCAATGGCTACGCCGCTTAATCATGTATACTGCAGAGAGATTAGCTGAAGACGGCTAGTTTCCGAATCCAGCCTCAAGTAGCATGCGAAGGTGGCGAGGTTGCTCAATGGCATTGGCCTCAATAGCGGCAGTAATGAACTCATTGATACTCGGCAGGTCGTCAAACAAGCCGTTAAAGATCCCGCTGGCGTCAGCTTGCAGTAGAATATTATTAAGCATGGTAAAGGCGAGTATTTTATTGCCGATTTGAAATTCTATCCAACCCAAGGCCATGTTGATACTGAGATAACGAACCGGGAAGCCATGATCAATGTTGTCATAGAGTAATTGTTTGCAAAGTGTTTTTGCTTGTGCCAGTTCCTTTTTATTGGCTAGATAGATGATCTGACAGAATACCCAGCGTTCACGTATGCTCCAGTTTATTGAACGCTCACTATCCAGGTAATAGGCTAGTTTTTCTGGTGGAAGTAATTGCCGGCTGAGCATTTCCAGCCGGTCATTATCTTGCATAATGCTAGCCAAACGAAAACGTTCAAAAGTAATATGCGCGAATAAATTCATAGAGCCACTATTTTGTACAGTGACGCTTAAGTGTTTCAGTAAATCTTCAGCTAAAGCAAATTGTTTAGAGCGAATTTTCTCACGAATGGTTGGCAAAAATAAGGCTATCTGAATTTCGTTACTTATGCCAATACGCGATTCACCGATGACACGTCGAGTAATGGATTCTGATTGCTCTGGTTGACTGCCTATAAACTGAAAATACGCTTTAACAATTTCAACTAATGATCTGCCACCCAATCCATGTGCCATAGTGCTTCGACGCAAATATTGCTCGCAAATTTGCGTGGCAGTATGTAAGTCGTTCTTGAAATAGCTCAATCGCGCTTGCACATAAACTGATATTGCCAATCCAAACTCGTTGTCGCATTGTTCTGCCAATCCCTGCGCTCGATGAGCATAATTCAATGCAGTGGAAAAACGGCGTTCATTGGTTTCGTAATACGCTAAAATATTGTCGATACACACCCGAACTTCCCGTCGAGTTGTGGTGTTATTATAGAGTTTCTTTAAACGATTAATACTGTCTTGAGAGACTGTATCGCGCATTAAATCAACCAGAACGAAGAGGACTAGAATGTTGGCTTGCAATTCGTTGTTAGGCTCGCTAGCGCTGGATCCGCATAATGTGGGGTCCATTTCGAACAATGCATCATAGACTTGATTGAGTTGGCCGGATAAGGTTAGAACCCAAAGCCAAGCGATTTTGACTTCATTGAGTTCTATTAGTTGACGATTTTGAGGGTTTTGAATAGCTGTTGCCAGGGTTTCAATGTTGCCGGATTTTAACCAAAATGAAACATGTTGTCGGATTTGATCATGATAGAAAACCGCCTGACTATGATAGCCTGCAATGCCCAGTACTTCTTCTCTTTGGTTGTGTTCCGTCAGCCAAGTACAAGCCCTGCTCACTAGGCGGTCATTATTTTCAGTTTTTTGTTGATTGAAGTATTGTAACAGAACGCCACGTATTGTCGGATGAAATTGATAGTATAAGAATTCATTGTCAAATTTTTGCAGTAGAAAATTGGTTTTTTCCAGGAAGTGTAGTTCTTGTGAACAGCTCGGCTTATTAAGCACGAACTCACAAAGCTCATCATTAAATCGTCCAAGGAAGGCTGTGTCGACCATCAATTGGCGAATGTTTGGCTGTAAACTATCAATAATTAAATGCGTGAGCTGAGACTGAAGAGCAGTACCTTGTTCCAGAATCGATAAACAATCATGGGTTATGTTGTCAGCGTCCATAACCATGCCCAATTGTATGAGCTTGAGGGTGCCGGGATGACCTTTAGTATGCTTGAAAACGAACTCATTGACTGACTCATTGATTCTTTGTGGGACAGTGCATGCTAAGAATTCCTCACTTTCCGCGCCGTTAAAGTTGAGATGTTTGGCGTGCAGTACCTTAGGGGTGATATCGGTAAATGTTCTCAGACGGATGAGGAATTCCGGATCACTGCTGGCGAAAATCCATCGCACTCGACACCTTGGGTTGAACAGCTCGGCTAAGGCTTGGAGCCAGTCTGCACCTGCTAACGATTCACAGTTATCAATGATAATGGTGATGTGTTTATTAAGGTCAAACAGAGCTTGCTTGAAGATTCCTACATAAGGTAGACCTTCCGCTGAATTACCATAAGCTGATAGATTAAGAGTGTAGCCGTCAAAATCAGGAACAGCGGTTCTAATGGTTGTCGTCAAACGGTTGAAGAAGCGAGAGGCGTTATCATCGGCGGGGTGCAGAGTAAGCCAACAAATTGGCTGATTACGTTTGCGGTTATTGTAGTATTGTTGGAGGAGAGTTGTCTTGCCATTGCCCGATGGTGCTATTAGCGTCGTTATTGAACTTTCGTTAGTATCTTGTAAATATTGGTTTAACTGAGGTCGAAAGATGATGTGATCTATCGATTGAAAGCTATTGGCTTTGGGCGCTAATTGTTGGTTTACTGGTATCAGTATTCTCGTCATAACCTAAACTCAAGCGTTCTTTGTTGTTTTTATCGAACGAAATGCTTGTCACCAGGTAAGTCAACTTCAAACTAACTCAGTGCTAGGTCAATCCTTTGTTGATGAGCTCCCCCCCTATACTTGCTCACTCTATGTCCATAGTATGCCGTTCATCTTCTAAATCTCAAGAAAAAATGACAGAGTTCACAAAAAAAGTTAGGTTTGGCTAAAAAAAAGCCTATTTAATGGAGTTTTTGGTCGCTGTAACGCAAAAGGCCCGGACAATATCCGGGCCTTTTGCGTTAGTCTTGCCGGTAAAGCTAAGCTTGAGCTTTAGCCTCCCGTCGACGTCGATGCAAGACAGGTTCCGTATAACCACTTGGCTGTTTGCAGCCTTCAATGACCAATTCACAGGCAGCATTAAAGGCAACACCGTTGCAGTTCGGTGCCATATTAACGTAGCCTGGATCGGCTTCATTTTGGCGATCTACAATGGCGGCCATCCGCTTCATAGTTTCCATAACCTGCGCTTCAGTGCAAATGCCGTGGCGGAGCCAGTTTGCAATATGTTGGCTTGAAATCCTTAGGGTCGCTCGGTCTTCCATCAAACCAACGTCGTTGATGTCCGGAACTTTTGAGCAACCAACACCATGGTCGATCCAGCGAACAACATAGCCCAGTATTCCTTGTGCGTTGTTGTCGAGTTCTTGCTGAATGTCTTCGGCACTTAGTTGACCGGCATCGGGTAGCAGAGGAATTGTTAGAATATCGTCCAGACTGGCTTGTGCGCGACTCGCCAGTTCCTCTTGTATAGTTGCTACTTTCACTTTGTGATAGTGCATTACATGTAATACCGCAGCCGTGGGAGAGGGAACCCAGGCACAACTAGCACCAGCTTTTGGGTGACCGATTTTGGCTTCCATCATGGCGGCCATCTCATCGGGCATGGCCCACATGCCTTTGCCTATTTGGGCATGGCCTTTTAAGCCGCAGGCAAGCCCTACATCCACATTCCAGTCCTCATAAGCGTTAATCCACGCTTGTTGTTTCATGGCCGTTTTGCGAATCATGGGACCTGCTTCCATACTGGTGTGGATCTCATCACCGGTACGATCCAAAAAGCCTGTGTTGATAAAAATGACTCGTTCTTTGGCTTCGCGAATACAGGCTTTCAGGTTTACAGTGGTACGGCGTTCTTCATCCATGATGCCGATCTTCAGGGTGTTGCGCTCCAATCCCAGAGCTTGTTCAACACGTCCAAACAGCTCCACGGCAAAAGCCACTTCCTCAGGGCCATGCATTTTTGGTTTAACGATGTAGACGCTACCTTGACGAGAATTTTGATAGGGGCCTGTTTTTAATAGATCGTGCTTGGCAATTAAGGAAGTAACCATGCCGTCCAGGATGCCTTCAGGTACTTCCTCGCCATTGTAGAGAACCGCGTCGATGGTCATTAAGTGACCAACATTGCGCACTAACAACATCGAACGGCCAGGTAGAACTAATTGGCTGCCATCAGGTGCTGTGAATGTTCGATCGGGGTTTAAAACGCGGGTGAGAGTCTTGCCACCTTTATCAAAGGATTCCTGCAAATCTCCCTTCATCAATCCGAGCCAGTTGCTGTAAACAACGCATTTATCTTCTGCATCCACGGCTGCAACAGAATCTTCGCAATCCTGGATGGTGGTAATGGCCGCTTCGAGGTAAACATCATTCACGCCAGCATTGTCATCTTTACCGATGACGCCGTTAGAATCGATTTTTATTTCGATGTGGAGGCCGTTGTTGCGCAATAAGATGGCTGTAGGAGCCTGTTCTGAACCGCTGTAACCCACAAACTGGCTGTTGTTACTCAATTGAGTGGTGTTGCCGTCAGTCAAATCAAGTATTAGTGTCTTTTCTTTGATCGAATATCGCGCTACGTCGCTATGGCTACCGTTCTTGAGCGGAGCCGCTTCGTCTAAGAAGCTTTTCGCATAGGCTATAACTTTGCCACCACGAACGGGATTATAGCTTCTGCCTTTTTCTGCACCGTCGCTTTCTGGGATTACATCAGTGCCATAAAGAGCGTCATACAAGCTTCCCCAGCGGGCATTAGCCGCGTTTAGCGCATACCGGGCATTCATCACCGGTACCACCAACTGAGGACCAGCGATGGTGGCAATTTCCGAGTCTACGTTCTTTGTTTCCACTGAGAAATCCGCACCTTCAGGCAGTAGGTAGCCAATTTCAGTGAGGAAGCCTTTGTATTCTTCCAGATTAATCTGTTGGCCAGCATGGGCATGGTGCCAGTCATCAATTTGCTTTTGGATAGCGTCTCGCTTTTCCAGTAAGGCTTTGTTTTTTGGTGCTAAATCAGCCAATATTTTTTCAAACTCAAGCCAGAATTGATCTGCCTCAATGCCGGTTCCAGGTGCGATTTCCTTAGCTACAAGGTCATAAAGAACGGTAGCGATTTCTAAACCGCCAATCTTGGTGCGTTCGGTCATGGGTTCGGCCTCTATTGATGCTCTGCCAAAGTGGATTCTGTGAATAAAACGGTTTTTCTAAGGGGGAGGGATGATGCAATTTCGAGGCAAGAGTGTCAAATAATTTCATCTAGACTGAGATTTAACCTTGCGAAAACTCCGGGTATTGCTCGGTCGGGCTTATTTATTAGTCTTTAAGCACAAAGCTGCCTCGGTTTTTTGACCGGTCAAGGTTATGGGAGTACCGGAACCGTCCACTGTAATTCGACTGTTGTCATCTTTTACGAAAAGGTCAAAATCACCTACATGTGTGGGCTTAGAATAACGCTACCTATACCGTTGACAATAGTGACATTCAAAATGGTGGGGTTGCCATAGCCATTGCTTAAGTTCTTGGTGGTGGCTCCGGACGCTATGTCCGGCGCAGCCACACTGGGGGTAATTCCACTGTTAATGCGCCAGAATTTTAATGGTACGGAACCAGTGAATTTAGTGGCGGTTAGGCCGGTTGATGAATCGGACAAAAGCACAGTGTACTTAACCTGCAATGATATTCATTGTCGTTTACTGGTTGATAGCTTCCTCCATAGTATTTGAACCCAGTGCGCCTGCCACAAAAAGTCAGTAGCAGGTCATTTCTCACTTAACCTCAATTGCAAACCCGAACAAGCCTTCAATCTAAAACCAAAACCATCATTCTAGTTGAGCTTCAATCGCCGTTTTGCCCATCATTAGACCCGATTTGAATCCGAACAATGTTTACTTTGATAATTAATTTAATCTAATTGATTCAATGCAGGTGATTTGCATGACAACTTCCGCCATTCCCATTCGACACATGGAGTTTAACTTTGATGCCAAGGAAGCTGATACCCGGTTTTACATGCAGACTGAATTAGCATCGGCTTACTTTGAGGCGCTCTCTATATTTCTGACTTACGGAGAGGATCTTGTTATTGAAACGGCTCGTTATCATCGAGATCTGTTAGATGACCCTGAATTCAAGCAGCGAGTTACTGTACTGATTGGGCAGGAAGCATTGCATTCTAAAGTACATGAAGAGTGGAATGAAATTTTAAAAGAACATCGGTTCCCCGTGACTTTTTATCGGTTTTTAGCGCGTAATGTTTTTGATTATGGGTTTAAGCAGTTTCCGCAGCCATTAAAACTGTCGTTAATGGCAGGGATTGAGCATTT
The DNA here is from genome assembly GCA_963922875.1 of uncultured Ketobacter sp. Taxonomy (GTDB): domain Bacteria; phylum Pseudomonadota; class Gammaproteobacteria; order Pseudomonadales; family Ketobacteraceae; genus Ketobacter. Next base: position 223,202 of record CAWUJH010000002.1, read on the forward strand.
CACTGCAGTTCTAGCGGAATTCATGATGAAACATGAAGACAATTTCTTCCACAGTGAAGATGAAAAACAGCGAGGGTTGTGGATGTGGCACATGCTGGAAGAGTCTGAGCACAAAGACATCGCTTTTGATGTCTTTCAATCATTATCAGGAAATTATGTACTGCGGATCAGCGGATTTGCTATGGCATTTGTCACAATTTTATTTTTAGTTCCACTAGGAGGATTTTTTATTCCTATTTTAAGAAAGCCAAAAAACTTATTCCGTTGGGCCTATTGGAAAGATGCTAAGCACAGTGTGGAATTATTATTTGGTCGCAAAGATGGTGTTTATGGTAGCACTATGGGGCATATTTTTGATTATTTGCGACCAAGCTTTCATCCCAACGATCATGATACCAGGGCGTATTTGGAATACTTCAAAGAGCGATTATTGAATCCTGAAAATGGGTTGCTCGTGCCGTATTTTACTCGTGAAGTAATTCCACCTGTTAGACATATGGCATAACGCTTGGAGAACAGTATGAAATTATTTGGTAAAAAAGGCCGCAGTACTAGCCAAAGAAGCTATGGTGTTGTTACCGGCGCGGGGAGCGGTATCGGACGCAGTTTTGCCAAGGAACTGGCCAAGCGGGGTGGCACTGTGGTTTGTTCAGATATTAATTTAGCCGCAGCGGAGGAAACAGTTGCGCAAATTAGTCAGAGCGGAGGGAAGAGCTTCGCTGTCCAATGTGATGTGAGCCAAGCCGATCAGGTTAAAGACTTGGCCGAACAGGCAGAATTGTTGATGGGACACCCTACTACGCTGATTGTTAATAATGCTGGAGTAGGGCTGGGGGGGGAATTCGAAGCGCTATCGTTGGAAGACTGGCAATGGTGCATCGCTATAAATTTATGGGGGGTGATTCATGGTTGTCATTACTTTATTCCCAGAATGCAGGCTTTAGGTTATGGCGCGGTCATTAACGTGGCGTCTGCGGCTTCTTATACTGCTGCACCGGAAATGAGCGCCTACAATGTTTCGAAGGCGGGTGTTATGGCGCTTTCGGAAACATTATCTGTTGAGATGAAAAAGCACAATATTAAAGTGAATGTCTTGTGTCCTACTATGGTGCCAACGAATATCATAAAAAACGGTCGTATTCCGGGGCGCTATTCAAAATTGGCTGATCATGCCTTAATGAATTACGCCATGACTACGAGCGATAAAGTCGTAAACCTAACATTAAATCAATTGGATAAAGGTGAGTTGTATACCACGCCGCAACTAGATGCCAAAACATTTTGGCTGATGAAGCGAGCCTCGCCAAAACTGTACGCAAAGTTTCTGGCTTTGTCATATCAGTTTGTTCAGTAATTCATTTAAGGGTAGCGATGTAATATGAATCATCTTTACGATACATTTATTGTAGGTGCTGGCATTTCTGGAATTGCAGCAGCCATTAAACTAAAAAAATCGGGATATGATAATTTTAAAATTATAGAAAAGGCTAGCCGCGTTGGCGGTACTTGGCGCGACAACACGTACCCAGGTTGCGGCTGCGATGTTCCTTCATCACTCTATTCGTTTTCCTTTGCTCCCAGTAGCAAATGGAGCCATTTGTTTGCTCGGCAACCCGAGATACTAAGCTATCTCGAAGAAGTTAGCGAAAAATTCGACATTAATTCTTTAGTCGATTTTGAGAATGAACTAGTTAACGCTGGTTGGGATGAGGCACGTCATTTGTGGGTTTTGGATACCTCAAAAGGCCGCTATTTTTCGAGAACGGTGATTTTTGCCACTGGACCGATAACCGAGTCTATAACACCAAATATTCCAGGAATTGATGGGTTCAAAGGAGAAATGTTCCATTCGGCCAAATGGAACCATAGTTATAATTTGGCAGGTAAACGTATTGCGGTAATCGGTACAGGGGCTTCAGCTATCCAGTTTGTTCCGCAAATTCAGCCCGTAGCAAAGCAGCTTTATGTGTTTCAACGTACAGCTCCTTGGGTGCTACCAAAACCAGATCTGCCGTTAGGCTCCTTCAGTCAAAAGCTTATTGAAAAAATGCCATTCATTCAAAAAAGTTGGCGGTTTACGGTCGCAAGCTCTTTGAACGCTATAAATATGGGTTTGAGAAATCCAAAGTTATTGGATCCTGTCAACCTGATGGCAAAACAATTACTTAAATTGCAAATAAAGGATCCTGAATTACGCAAGGCGGTGACTCCTAATTTTACTATTGGGTGTAAGCGCCTGCTATTTGCAAATAATTATTACCCGGCACTGCAAGCTGAAAATACACAGCTAGTTCCCCACGGCCTGGTGGCGGTTGATGGCAATACTGTGATCGCAAATAATGGCGAGCAGTTCGAGGTGGATGTGATTATTTGGGGTACTGGATTTGATGTGTCTCATCCACCTATAGGTAAAAAAATAGTTAATGAACAGGGTCAACGCCTGTCGAAATTATGGGAAAGTAGTTCGCCGGAGGCATATCTTGGGACCTGCTTTGAGAATATGCCGAATGCTTTTTTAGTGCTGGGCCCTAATGTGTTGGTTTACGACTCTTTTATCGGTATCGCCGAAGCTCAGCTTGACTACATAATCGATGGGTTGTGGAAAATGAAAACAAAAGGTATCAGCAAGTTAACCATAAAGTCTGCCGTTCTTAAGCGCCACAATGAGCAAGTACAAAAATATTTGCAAACGACAGTTTTCAATAATGGCGGTTGCCGAAGCTATTACCTGGATGAGAATGGACGAAATTTTGCGGCTTGGCCTTGGTCTTTAAAGGCCCTAAAACAGCGGCTCAAGGTGATTAAGCTGGCCGAGTTTGACGTGGTCTATGAGGCTAGAAAGCACAGTCAAAACAATCGCATGTCAGAATTGAGTACAACAGCAATTTAATCTCAGCCATTTACTGAATCGATCAAACTATGTAATACGTAGTAGCAGGGATTTAGTAATATTCACTGCAGTAGTCAAGACAAACTGTGGTGAATTTGGAGTTGGTAATAACGAAAAATATCTTCGGTATTGTGAGAATAAAAGTCTCGCTAACTTGGCTGGGCAGTTTGACTTGGTAAGTATTAATTAATGATGTCAGCACGGATATCAATGGTCAGATTGTTGCGGTCTCGCGTGCTGATTGAATGGCTGGAGCGGTCATCGTTTTTTACTTGGTGGCTGCTGGCTATTGGCGTCCAAAGCCCTGGTTCTAATAATAATGTTGCACTCACTTCCGTGGCTTTAGTGGTTGTTTGCTGCTGACCTAATTGACGATTAGCGGCATAGAGGTCAAGTTTTATAAAGCCATTGGTTATGACGGGAGTGGCTATCAATTCTTGACCAAGTTGACGTGAGCTAGCATGGAAGCTTGCCCCTAGTGGAGCAATCAGAAGCCACTCTTGATCAGGGTATTCTTTGCCAAGATTTAGTCTAGCACTGTTGCCTTCCAACACCTTGATGCTGTTGTCAAAATCACCCTTGTTGGTGGCAAGGCGATAACGTTCCACTTGTTCTACTTCAATTTTTTCTTGCTGACTGGAACCTTTAAATACCTTTATTTTTAACTTTTCATTTTCTAGGTTCGAAATCTGACCTTCTCGATAGCGTATGGTTATTAGTATATTTTTCGGTAAGCGATCGATTTCTGCTAATAATTGCTCAACTTCTTGCTGAGTAGCCAATGATGCTTTTACAAACAGTTTATGTCCATAGCCCGTAATTTTATCCTCGCTTGATAGCAATGGTTCTATTGCTGTAATTAATTTCTTAGCAGGAGCATAGGTGTCGTACACTGCAGTAGAAGGCTCCGCCGCAAGAGATGCAACGGGCAGGCAAAGTAAAGCCAGCATTCCTATTAGCAGTTCTATTAAGCAGGCTCTCATAGATGGAGTCTCTTGGCTTCTTGATGGGGCGTGCTCAACTCCCACATGGTTTCAAATTCACGGCTCAAAGCTTGGGCACGAGTCGTAGAAAAAAAATCACAGCGACCATGGGTCGGCCGGATTGGGTCAGGGTCCACAATTGCAATTCGGTCGGCAATCAAGTATTCATGTTGAACGTCGGCAAAATCCTCAGCTAATAGGCGAATATTAATGAAGCTGGATAAGCGTCTCTGGAGCTCAACTAAGTGATGGCCATCGAAGGCTCGGGGATTCGTCTGTTTGGTGAGAACTTGCACAGAAAACTGCCGATTTGACTTGCAATTTGCGGTTATTGCGTCAATAAGAGATTGTCGACTGAAAAGTACTTTCTCCAATTCAGTGCTAAAGATGTAGATTCTATGGTTGGCCTGGCTCGCCAGTTGATCAATGGCAAGCTGCAGCTGTTCCAGCGACGACAACTTGATAAGACCGCTTGTTTCTCCAATACGGAGCTGTTCAAAGGGAGCTTTCATAATTATCTCTAGTCGTGTGCTTCATCTCCAAAATAGACCACTCCAATATTAAGAAGGTCAGTGAGTAACGCTAATGCTTCTGGTGTTTTGCATATTAAGTATAGTTCTTCTGGCGGGTAGACTCGCTTTTTACAGAGTAACAACACCAGCTCAATGGGTATGACATCCATTGGTATTCGAGCTCCATTCACATACAGTTGCTCAGGATGTTCCTCCGACCCAGTGTAAACAAACCGGCTTGATTCTTCCTTTTGCAGGGTAAAGCGTTGCTTAAGTAGATCAAGCACTTCTTTTTCCGAATAATCTTCGGTGGGAGGGTCTGGGTTAACTTCGTACTTGGTTTGAGATATATAGCTGGAGAGCCAATCGGTTACCTGCTCACGGTCTGAAATAGCATCAGTGAGAATACCAATGAATTTGTCAATTACCTGGGGGGACAAAAAACCTGGATTGGATGCTACTTCCAGCTCCGGGTCCTGGTAGCGTTTTTCTGCGGTAGTATTTAGCGAGATGTAATGGACAAAGTCATTGAGGATTTCCAGATGACTTGGGGCTCGAAAACCAACGGAATAGGTGAGGCATTCGTTTTCCGCCACCCCGTAGTGTGCGATACCTGGTGGTAGGTAAAGCATATCCCCAGGATCCAAAAGCCACTCGTGTTCTGTTTCAAACTCTTTTACTAACTTCAGGGGAGCGTTTGCCAGCAATTCTGTTGTACTGTCACATTGTTGGCCAATACGCCAGCGTCTTTGCCCATGGCCTTGAATTAAGAATACGTCGTATTGGTCAAAATGAGGGCCGACACTGCCTTTAGCTGGGGCGTAGCTTGCCATGACATCATCTATGCGCCAATTTGGGATAAAGTTAAATTGATCTAAAAGGGCGGCCACTTGGGGAACCGCATGGTCTAATGCCTGTATCAATAACGTCCAATGGGTTTTGGGTAAATTTTTGAACGTCTTTTTGGTGAATGGGCCGTGTAATACTTCCCAATCTACCGGGCTCCTCTCAATGACAATGCGGGATTCGATATCATAATCCAGGGAAAATCCGGCCAGTTCATTGGGGTCTATCAAACCCTGCAAATTAGTCAGAGCACCTCTAACCAACAGAGGCTGTTTTTGCCAGTAGTCACGTAAAAATTCATCCGCAGAAATTCCACCCAGTAAGCGTAATGCAATGCCAGACATAATGATGCTTCCCTCAGTACTTATATTCTCTGCGCCTGGTCGATCGCATTACCGATGTAGGTGCTTGGTGTTAGTTGAAGGAGTCGGGTTTTCTCTTGCTCGGGGATTTCAAGCGCGTTGATGAACGTAGTTAGTGCTGTCTGGGTAATCGTCTTGCCACGGGTCAATTCTTTGAGTTTTTCGTAAGGCTTTTCTATATTGTAGCGTCGCATCACCGTTTGGATGGGTTCTGCCAGTACTTCCCAGGCATTATTTAAATCTTCAGCGAGACGATTCTCATTAATTTCCAACTTGTTAATGCCTTTAAGACATGATTCATAGGCAATCATGCTGTGAGCAAAACCCACCCCTAAATTACGCAAAACGGTAGAATCGGTTAGATCTCTCTGCCAGCGTGATAACGGTAATTTTTGCGCTAAATGGGAAAGCAGGGCATTGGCTACACCAAGATTACCTTCGGCATTTTCAAAATCAATGGGGTTAACTTTATGAGGCATAGTCGAAGAGCCGATCTCACCTGCCACGGTTTTTTGCTTGAAATAACCCACAGAAATGTAGCCCCAGATGTCGCGGCAAAAGTCGATTAATATGGTATTAAAACGTGCTACAGCATCAAATAAATCTGCAATGTAATCATGGGGTTCTATTTGAGTCGTATATGGGTTCCAGCTCAAACCCAGTGAACTCACAAATTGCTCGGCATTTGCTTCCCAATCAAGCATGGGATAGGCACTGAAATGGGCATTGTAGTTGCCTACGGCACCGTTGATTTTACCTAATATTTCTACCGCTTGTACTTGAGTAAGCTGGCGTTTTAAGCGTGCCACAACATTAGCGATCTCTTTTCCCATGGTCGTGGGCGAAGCGGTTTGACCGTGAGTACGTGATAACATTGGAATAGTGGCAAAATTATGGGCCAGATTCGTCAGGTGATGAATGATACTTTCCATCAGTGGTACCAAGCATTCATCCCGTCCCTGACTTAGCATTAAACCATGAGATAGATTGTTAATATCTTCAGAGGTGCACGCGAAATGGATGAACTCGTTAACCTTCGTGAGTTCTTCGCTAGGAGCTGTTTTTTCTTTGAGAAAATATTCTACGGCCTTCACATCGTGGTTGGTGGTGCGTTCAATGTCTTTTATCCGTTGCGCGTCTGCAACACTGAAATCAGAAACAATGGTATTCAGTAATTGTTGCGCGCTATCGGTAAATGTCGGGACTTCAACAATTTCCGAATGGCTTGCCAATTGTTGCAACCATCGCACTTCTACCAAGACGCGAAATCGGATTAAACCAAATTCACTGAATATGTGGCGCAGCGATTGAACTTTACCTCCATAACGTCCATCAACGGGTGAAATCGCGGTTAGTGATGAGAGATCCATGGATAGTGTTACCTCAATATTGCAGTGCGTGTGGGTTAAAGTCTTGGAGAGAGTTCACGTAATGACTCTAGGTTTTTTATTAGTTTGTTGCGTCCTATTGCCAGTTGCAGTCTAGAGCCACCCAACTGACGCCAAAGCATGGCTGAACGCACACCGGCAAGCAGGCAGGCGCGAATTTTTGCGGCATTCTGGGTTTTTTGTAAGTGTTGAGGAATTCCATTGACCTGAATGCGAAATTTAAACTTAGCCAAGGTGTCCAAATAAATGTCATTTAATTTTTCAATAATCGCGGGATCAGTTGTCCCTTCAAAATGTGGTAATTGGTTAATCACCTGCTCAAGTCGCGAGCGAAGAACACTGTTGATGTCGGGATTCTTGCGGAGTTGCTTCTCCACTTGAAGAATAGCAATGGCATAACGGATGGAGTCGGCAAAACGCTGGGCTTGCTTTTGCTTCAAAACTTGAAGCAATCTGTCTATACCAAGGGATACACCTTTCACGCCACCGTAAATTTCAGCAATACTGCCTGGATCCAAGACAAAAATGCTGTTTATCATAGCATCGAAGGCCGCAGTTTCGGCTTCTCCTGTCCTGGCGACTTCTTGAACTAAAGCAGCTGCCTGGAATAGACCTGAAAGCGCTAAAGCTTTTTCTTGTTCGGATTCTAATGGTGTCATAGTCCCTCTCAATTCCAGGTGTCTTCGATGACACCGCCACCTAAGCAAACATTTTGCACGTAAAATACGACAGATTGACCCGGTGTTACGGCCCGTTGCGGCTGCTCAAATTCCACGATAAACCCGCGCTCATCATTCTTTGTTACGGTACAGTTTTGATCGGGCTGACGATACCTTGTTTTGGCTTTGCAGTGCAGAGGAAACTCAGGCTCTCTTGTAACCCAAAGCACCGACGGAGTGGCAAGGTATCGCGTAAATAATTTGGGATTATTGGTACCCTGACCAACAACTAATTTATTGTTGTCCAGGTCTTTGGCAAGGACATACCAGGGAGATTCGGGTTTTTGGCTCAGGCCACCAATACCCAATCCCTGGCGTTGACCTATGGTGTAGAACATCAGTCCAGAGTGCTCTCCGATGATGTCGCCTTCTTCGCTGATGATGGGGCCGGGCTGGGCCGGAATATACTGGCTCAGGAAATCTTTAAACCGACGCTCTCCAATAAAGCAAATGCCAGTGCTGTCTTTTTTGTCATGATTGACGAAGCCCTGTTCGGCGGCGATTTGGCGGACCTCGGTTTTATGTAATTCTCCTAGCGGAAATAAGGTTTTAGCAATTTGGACACCGTTAACAGCATGTAAAAAATAGCTTTGGTCTTTACTGCCATCCAAACCTTTCAGCAACAATGCCGAGCCATCAGATTGCGTCTGTTGCCGAGCATAATGACCTGTAGCTATATAATCGGCACCAAGGGTGATAGCATAATCGAGGAACGCCTTGAATTTAATTTCTTTGTTGCAAAGAATGTCTGGGTTCGGTGTTCGACCGGCACCGTACTCCGCAATAAAATGCTCAAAAACCCGGTCCCAGTATTCGGCGGCAAAGTTTGCCCGGTGCAGCTTTATGCCGAGCCCGTTTGCTACATCTTCTGCATCGGCCAAGTCTGCTAGCGCTGTACAGTATTCAGTGCCATCATCTTCGTCCCAGTTTTTCATGAACAAACCTTCAACCTGGAAACCTTGTTGCAGTAATAATAATGCGGCAACAGAAGAATCAACACCGCCGGACATGCCCACAATCACTTTTTTGCGATTCATTAACTCAACCTTGGTGTTCATAAATAATGGATAGGGGCATGCGTTGTCCCCGCAGGTAATCCTCCAAACAGCGGCTGACCAGCGGGCTTCGCCAGAGATCCGGCTGCTGCCGGATGGCGTCTAAACTGAGCCAGTGGGCGGCAATAATGCCTTTGTCAAGTGCTAGGCCCGGTTCTTCCTTCACAGGGTCGGCCGCGAAGCAAAAACGATAGTAGGTGATTCCATTGGGGGCGCAGTAGGTGTAAACGCCGACAAAATAACTTAGTTTCACGTGCCAGCGAGTTTCCTCTAAGGTTTCTCGTAGCGCCGCTTCGCTAATGGATTCATTCTCTTCAATGTGCCCAGCTGGTTGATTTATAACAATTTTATCGCCATCTTTTTCTTCAACCATTAAGAATTTCTGATCCATCTCAATAATTGTGGCCACGGTGGCGTGAGGTGTCCAAATCATGGGTTGCCTGATGCTCAAAAAATGAAAGAAATGATGTCCTGCCGGGAAACGCGCAATTCTACCGAAAAAAGTGGGATTTCCCAAGCAATGCCTTGTGTGAACTTGGGGGACGGATGGAGTAGGATAAAGGCCTTGTAGGATTGAACAAAATAGGATTCAGCAGGAATTATGAGTAAACTAACCCACCTGGACGAACGTGGCCAGGCAAAAATGGTGGATGTGACGGAAAAAACCGTATCTGCTCGAGTCGCATTGGCGCAGGCTAAAGTGACCTTGTCCGCAGAAGCCTTTCGTTTGGTACAGGAAGGCAAGCATAAAAAAGGCGATGTATTGGCCATTGCTCGAATTGCTGGTATCCAAGCCGCCAAGAAAACCTCGGATTTAATCCCCCTTTGTCACCCTTTAATGTTGACTTCGGTCGCGGTAGATATTGAAGCTCTATCGGAGACGCACCAGTTTGTTATCCAAGCTGAATGTAAACTTGCGGGTAAAACAGGAGTTGAAATGGAAGCTCTGACGGCAGTCTCCGTCGCAGCGCTGACCTTGTATGATATGTGTAAGGCTGTTGATAAAAGCATGGTGATTGAAGAGATCTGTTTGCTGCAAAAATCCGGTGGCAAATCCGGTGATTGGAGACGGCCATGATTACGATATTGTTTTTTGCTCGGCTGCGAGATATAGCAGGTGAATCAAAGCTAGAGTTAGAGTTACCCGCAGGGGTAGAAACCACTGCTGATCTGGTAGAATTTTTAAAAACGAGTCGAGCCTCCTTTGCCGAAGCTCTGACATCGGGTACGGTGCTCATGGCAGTAAATCAAGCGGTATGCGATCAGAATAAACCGGTCATGGCGGGTGATGAAATTGCTTTTTATCCTCCGGTAACTGGAGGCTAAGCATGGTTCATATCCTCATTAAGGTTCAAGCAGAAGATTTTCAACTCAGTGATGAATACGAGCAGTTACGTGAGTATGCGCAGGGTAGTGGTGCCATTGTGCAGTTTATCGGATTGGTCCGGGATTTGAGTGTCGAAGGAAAATTATCAGGTTTAGCCTTAGAACATTATCCAGGAATGACCGAGAAGGTCATCAGTGAAATTGTGGCAAATGCCACAGAGCGCTGGCATCTTTCCGCCGTTAGGGTTATTCATCGAATTGGCGAATTGGCGAATAACGACCAGATCGTTTTCGTTGGGGTTGCCAGTCAGCATCGTGAAGAGGCTTTTAGAGGCGCGGAATTTATTATGGATTTTCTAAAATCCAAGGCACCATTTTGGAAACGAGAACGCAGTGCCGCGGGCACTTATCAATGGGTGGATGCCAAAGAATCGGATCAACGAGCTTTGGATCGCTGGAGATTGCGGGCAAATACTGCAGGAACCTCAGAGTAGCAACTTTCCCCAGGCTCCAGTGAGCCTAAATTCCAAGGGCCAATGGAGTAGCGAACCAACCGTAATGTCGGAAACCCTACAGCGGCAGTCATTCTTCTTACCTGGCGGTTTTTTCCTTCCGTAATGGTTAATTCAAGCCAGCTTGTGGCAATATTAGCGCGGAATCGAATGGGAGGAGTGCGCGGCCAAAGTTGGCTGGGTTCGGTAATTTTTCTAGCTTTTGCCGGGCGTGTTTTGCCATCTTTCAGCGCAACACCCTGACACAATTGATTAATGGCTTGGTCGGTGATTTCACCTTCAACCTGGACCCAGTAGGTCTTGGGTAATTTGTGTTTGGGGTCGGTTAATCTGTGTTGTAACCCACCGTCATTCGTTAGTAGCAACAAGCCTTCTGAGTCGAAATCCAAGCGGCCTGCTGGATAGTAATCTGGTGCGCTGATGAAAGTCCTCAGAGTTGTTTTTTCGCCGCAAGGAGAAAATTGGCACAAGACTTGGAAAGGCTTGTTTAAAAGTAAAACTTGGTGTTTTTTAGGACTCATAGAGCTCCAAATAATGGTTAATTATTAGCCAGTTAGAGGCAAATACATAAGGCGAAGAAACTCAGTTTTCGTTATACTTCGCGTTCTAAACCCGTAATTGTATGTATATAGGGAGAAAAAAACGACATGGGGTACCAAAAGATTAAGGTTCCGGCAGATGGCGACAAAATCACCATTAACGCGGACCTGTCCCTGAACGTCCCAAACCATCCTATCATTCCGTTTATTGAAGGTGATGGCATCGGTGTAGATATCACACCAGTGATGCTGAGTGTCACTAATGCTGCGGTTGAAAAAGCTTATGGCAACAAAAAATCCATCACCTGGATGGAAGTTTATTGTGGCGAAAAAGCAACCAAAGTCTATGGCCCTGATGAATGGATGCCTGAAGAAACCTTAGAAGCGTTGCGCGAGTACATCATAGGCATAAAAGGCCCCTTGACTACGCCCGTGGGCGGAGGCATCCGCTCTTTGAACGTAGCGCTCAGACAAGAATTGGATTTGTACGTATGCCAACGGCCCGTACGCTGGTTCCGTGGTGTACCAAGTCCGGTCCATTGTCCAGAAAAAACCAACATGGTTATTTTTCGTGAGAACTCAGAAGATATTTACGCGGGTATCGAATGGGAAGCAGACAGTGACGACGCGAAGAAAGTTATCCGCTTTCTGCGTGAGGAAATGGGTGTAACCAAGATCCGTTTCCCAGAAGGTTGTGGGATTGGCATAAAGCCTGTTTCGAGAGAAGGAACTCAGCGACTGGTACGCAAGGCTATTCAATACGCGATTGATAATGATATGCCATCGGTTACCTTGGTGCATAAGGGTAACATCATGAAATTCACCGAAGGCGCTTTCAAAGATTGGGGCTATGAGCTGGCAGTAGAGCGTTTTGGTGCAGAACCATTGGATGGCGGCCCCTGGCACTCATTCATCAATCCTAAAACCGGGAATCAAATCATCATAAAAGATGTGATTGCCGACGCATTCTTACAGCAAATACTGATGCGTCCAGATGAATACAGTGTCATTGCAACTCTAAATTTGAACGGCGATTACATCTCGGATGCTCTTGCTGCGGAAGTGGGTGGTATCGGTATCGCTCCAGGGGCAAATATCGGTGGTAGCGTCTCAATTTTCGAAGCCACTCACGGTACCGCGCCGAAATATGCTGGTCAGGACAAAGTAAACCCAGGCTCGATTATTTTGTCGGCTGAAATGATGTTGCGTCATATCGGCTGGGTTGAGGCGGCAGATTTAGTGATCCAGGGTATGCAGGGTGCGATTGAGGCTAAGACTGTCACCTACGACTTTGAGCGCTTGATGCCTGATGCGACGCTATTACGTTGTTCTGAGTTTGGTAACGCAATCATTTCGCACATGGGGGATTAGTTGACGCATAGCGGCACCTGTACAGTGACACCAAAAGGTGTAGGTGCCGCGCGAGCAACAAATCTAACCAAGTAAGTGGGTAACAGCAATATCATTAAAACAACCAAACAGCACTTTCCGCTGTTTGGTTGTTGGATGTTTTGCTAATTACTCAATTATACGGCTTCTGCGCGATAGCTTTTATGGAGCGTTTCGCTGTCCAGTTCGTTTTCTGGAGCGTCCAGTTCCATCGTTGGTTGCTCGTGTTCAGGCTGCTCTACGCCGATGATATTGATATCCATGGCGTGAAGTCCTTTTGGAGCTTCTCTGGTTTCATAGGTAACTTGCTGTCCCGCTTTAAGGCTTCTGTACCCTTCCATACAGATGTATGAATAGTGTACAAACAGATCTTCACCCCCGGTGTCTGGGCGAATGAATCCGTAACCCTTGGCGTTATTGAACCATTTGACTTTACCGGTTGCCATAACTCAAGTCCTTCTGTTGGGACTACCTTAGTAGTCGGTAGCCGAAAGTTAATTGTTATTTTTTTTTAACCAACGAGATTCAATTAAATTGAATTGTACCTCGTGGACACATTTTGTGTTAACTTTTGTTAATCACAAGCTCCAATCTTCACGATTGTCTCGTAATAGTCAAGCATTTTTGCCGATTACCTGACCGACGTGCAATTTTAGGAGTGCGTAAGAAGACTATATTCTTTAAACAAATGAATTTATGATTTCTAGTTATGAGTAAAGCTCTGAAACTTCAACTAACATTGAATATTATAGAGATCATGGGCGGCAATACATCCGACTCGGATTTTGAGAATGAAGGTGACGTTGTATTGCAGGAAGAGAAAGCCAAGCTTGCTCCTCCGCCTCGTTACCAGGTCATTATGCTTGACGATGATTTTACGCCGATGGAATTTGTGGTAGACGTGCTACAGAAGTTTTTTGCAATGAATCTGGAGACAGCAACACAAATAATGCTGACAGTACATACCAAAGGTCGAGCTAGTTGTGGTACTTTCTCTAAAGACATTGCGGAAACCAAAGTTGCGCAGATAATAAAATACGCAAGGGAGTATCAACATCCCTTGATGTGTGAGGTGGAGCGGTTCCAATAGTTAGACTGGTTGCCGATTCGTCCATAATATTTGAGGATGAAGGTGTTAAGAGATGTTAAGTAAAGATCTGGAAGTCACTTTAAATTTGGCGTTCAGAGATGCTCGGACCAAACGTCACGAATATATGACTGTAGAGCATTTACTGTTGGCTTTACTCGACAACGAGGCAGCCTCGACCGTCTTAAAAGCGTGTGGTACGGACTTGGACGAGTTGCGTTCTGATTTGTCGAACTTCGTTGATGAAACGACGCCGCTTATACCATCGGGTGATGGTGATCGAGAAACACAGCCTACCCTTGGGTTCCAGCGGGTATTGCAGCGGGCTGTGTTTCATGTGCAATCATCAGGCAAAAAAGAGGTGACAGGAGCCAATGTGCTCGTTGCTATCTTCAGCGAGCAGGAGAGCCAAGCTGTCTATTTTCTGAAGAAGCAGAGCGTCGCACGTATCGACGTAGTTAACTATATTGCTCATGGCATCTCTAAAGTCTCTGACGAGACCTCGAATATGGATGACCACCATAGCCAGGATGTTCACGACGAAGAACATGTTTCTGAAGGTACCAGTAAGTCTCCATTGGAGTCTTATGCGTCCAACTTGAATGAACAGGCATTGGCCGGTCGTATTGATCCTCTGGTGGGACGAGATGAAGAGGTTGAGCGCACAGTTCAAATTTTGTGTCGTCGCCGCAAGAATAACCCGCTGTTGGTGGGCGAGCCCGGCGTTGGAAAAACGGCTATTGCGGAAGGCTTGGCTAAGCGCATCGTTGATAAAGAAGTTCCCGACGCTATCGATGATTGCGTTGTTTATTCGTTGGATCTAGGTGCGTTGTTAGCGGGAACAAAATACCGCGGTGATTTCGAAAAACGATTTAAAGCGTTGTTAGCCGAGTTGCAAAAAAAGACTCATGCTATTTTGTTCATCGATGAAATTCATACCATTATCGGGGCAGGTGCTGCGTCCGGTGGGGTAATGGATGCTTCTAATTTGTTAAAGCCGATGCTCGCGTCCGGCGATATCAAGTGCATAGGGTCTACAACCTTCCAGGAGTATCGAGGTATTTTTGAAAAAGATCGTGCCTTGGCTCGGCGTTTTCAGAAAGTTGATATCGTCGAACCTAATGTGGAAGATACTTATGAAATCTTGAAAGGTCTCAAATCAAGATTTGAAGAGCACCATGAAATCAAGTATTCCAACAAGGCACTTCGAGCAGCGGCTGAGTTGTCTGCTCGTTATATCAATGATCGTCATTTGCCTGACAAGGCTATAGATGTCATTGATGAAGCTGGTGCTTTTCAGCGGCTGCAGGCGCCGAGCAAGCGCAAAAAAATTATATCGGTTTCCGACGTGGAAGCCATTGTTTCCAAAATCGCACGCATTCCACCAAAAACCGTCTCAGCTAATGACAAGGAGCTGTTGACTAACATTGAGCGCGATTTAAAAATGGTGGTGTTTGGCCAGGATGAAGCTATCGAAGCGTTGTCTGGTGCCATTAAATTAGCGCGGGCTGGATTGAGTCATCCAGACCGACCCATAGGTTCCTTCCTGTTCGCAGGACCTACTGGCGTGGGTAAAACAGAGGTTACCCGTCAGCTTGCCTCTTTGATGGGAATGGAATTAATCCGTTTCGATATGTCGGAGTACATGGAGCGGCATACTGTGTCTCGTTTGATTGGGGCGCCGCCAGGTTATGTGGGTTACGATCAGGGCGGGTTGTTGACGGAAGCGGTAACCAAGTCTCCCCATAGCGTGTTGTTGCTAGACGAAATTGAAAAGGCGCACCCGGAAGTGTTTAATCTTCTGCTTCAGGTGATGGATCATGGTACGTTGACGGATAATAACGGCCGTAAAGCTGATTTCCGCAATGTCATCGTGGTGATGACCACCAATGCTGGTGCGGAAGCAGTAAGTCGCTCGTCTATTGGTTTTACTCTTCAAGATCACAGCACAGATGCGATGGAAGCCATCAAGCGAATGTTCACGCCTGAGTTTAGAAACCGATTGGATTCTATTATTCAGTTTAAAAATCTCGATATGGAGATTATTAAAGGCGTAGTGGATAAATTCCTTACAGAGCTGCAAGCGTTACTAGATGATAAGCGGGTTATGCTCGATGTTGATGAGCGTGCTCGAACCTGGTTGGCAGAGCATGGTTATGATAAGGACATGGGGGCTCGTCCCATGAGTCGTTTGATTCAAGAATCCCTGAAACGTCCGCTGGCTGAAAAGATTTTGTTCGGAGAGTTATCAGAAAGTGGTGGTACTGTACATATTAGCGAGGAAGAGGGTGAGTTGGTTTTTGATACCGAACCAGCCTAGTCACACAATCTGCCCAGTGCGAAAACCAAACGAGCCTCATAAGGGCTCGTTTTTTTTGTCAGCGTACTCGGTAGGTAATTCGACCCTTAGATAAGTCATAAGGTGTCATTTCTACTTTTACTCTATCACCTGTGAGAATTCTGATGTAATTTTTGCGCATCTTTCCTGAAATGTGCGCAGTCACCACGTGTCCGTTATCGAGCTCTACTCGGAACATGGTGTTAGGAAGGGTTTCTGTAATAGTGCCTTCCATTTCAATGGAATCTTCTTTCGACATCCAGTGCTAACCTCTCAAAAGCCTTAATTGCGTGGATCGATGAGGCGTGAATTTTGCCGTAAAAGTGGATTCAGATCAAAGCCAAAGTTCGAGGTTTCTGAGAATTTAGTCGCTACAGGTGAGAAGGATTCGCGTATATGTTGATATATTGTTTATAAGTTGTTGAATTATATGGATATCTAATTGTAGGGCTCAGATAAAAATTAAAGGGTAACTGCCACCCAATGATTATTAATGTACATCTCTAAAGGCTGATATTCTGATTTATATTGCATCTTTTGGCAGTTTTTTATCCAGTAGCCCAAATAAAGCGCGGGTAAATTAAGTCTTTTGCATTCTTCAATCTGCCATAAAACGGCCATCACACCGAGACTGCGCTTGGCAAATTCAGGGGCAGTATTGTAGAAGGTGTAGACGGCAGACAAACCATTTTTCATCACGTCTGCGGCAGCGACGGCTATTAATTGATTGTGTGGTGTTCTAAATTCATAAAACACAGTTTCCCCCCAATCGCTTAATAAAAAAGATTCATATTGTTCAGGCGTAGGAGGGTACATATCTCCATCATGGTGCTTTTGGTGAATATAATTTGAATAAAGCTCGTAATGTTCTTGATTAAAAATGGCCGGTACTTCGATTATTTTTAGATCGCTATTCTTTTTCCAGACTCTTTTGTGTTTTCGGGTTGGTCTAAAGGACTCAGCCGGAATACGTACTGGAATACAGGCAGAGCATTGCTTGCAGTGAGGTCGGTAAAGATAGTTACCACTGCGTCGAAAACCGACTTCGGATAGTTCGCTATACAAGTTATGGTCAACATTAGCCTTTGGATCTGCAAACAGAGTTGTAGCATCACTACGTGGCAAGTAGCTGCATTGATGCAGCGGTGTCACAAAAAATTTAATGGCAGCAAGATCGGTCATAAGTCTTTCAAAATTAACCTTGGCATTTGTAAGGTAAACCCTGTTGAATTACTCCCTACAGTATTCAACGAAATCCAAATTGTTTCCAGTCTCATTCAGTACAATATTGCCAATTCAGTGTCCAATAGGGCTGAGGTTCTGCACTATCTAAGGCTTCCGAATGGCCATAGTCCAATAAATATTTCTTGAATCGGCTGCGGGGAATATTCTCCGAACCCAATGAGGTAAGGTGGGGGTTTTCCAATTGGCAGTCTATAAGTGGAAAACCCCAGGCGTTCAGTTGACCTGCTAAGTGAACGAAGGCTACTTTAGAGGCATTACTGGTTGTACTGAACATGGATTCGCCGAAGAATAACTGGCCCAAAGCCACCCCGTACAGGCCACCAACCAGCTCTCCTTCAAGCCAGGTTTCAACCGAATGAGCAAAGCCCAGTTGATGTAGCTTTATATAAGCGTCTCTCATTTCTGTAGTAATCCATGTGCCGCTACTGTAGCTCCTTGGTTGAGAGCAGCGTTGAATTACTGAGCTAAAGGCTCGATCCATGGTGACTTCAAATCGGCTTTTGCGTAAACATTTATGTAGACTTTTGGAAACATGGACTTTGTCAGGAAATAATACGGCCCTGGGATTTGGTGACCACCATAATATTGGTTGACCTTTCTCGTACCAGGGGAAAATGCCTCTAGAATAGGCGGCAAGAAGTCTTTCGGGGCTGAGGTCGCCCCCAGCCGCCAAAAGACCGTCAGGATCGTGCAAGGCCTGTTCAATCGGAGGGAAATCCTGGGCATCGAAACCCAGGATTGGAATCCTTGTCATGGATAGGAACTAGGCACTTTGTTCATCCAGATATTTCTCAGCATCCAGTGCTGCCATGCAGCCAAAACCCGCTGACGTTATTGCTTGACGATAGACGTGGTCGGTTACGTCGCCCGCGGCAAAAACACCTTCAATATTGGTAGCCGTTGCGTTGCCATTAATGCCACTATGAATAGTAATGTAGCCGTTTTCCATCTCTAACTGCCCCTTGAAGATATCTGTATTGGGCTGATGACCAATGGCAATAAACACACCCTGTAAGTCGATTTCTTTCGTCTCGCCAGATTCAGTATGTTTGATGCGAATGCCGGTAACTCCCATTTCGTCGCCCAAAACTTCATCCAAAGTTTGATTGAGTTCCAGGGTCACGTTACCTGTTTTCGCTTTTTCAAACAGTCGGTCCTGAAGGATTTTTTCAGATCGAAATTGATCTCTGCGGTGTACCACCACCACTTCCTTGGCAATGTTGGCCAAATACAGGGCTTCTTCGACCGCTGTATTGCCACCGCCGATGACGGCTACCCGTTGGTTGCGATAGAAAAATCCATCACAGGTAGCGCAGGCACTGACGCCTTTGCCTTTAAAGGCTTCCTCAGACTCCATCCCCAGATATTTGGCTGAGGCTCCAGTGGTGATGATAAGCGCATCACAGGTATAAGTGGCGCTGTCTCCGAATAGTGTAAACGGCCGTTTGCTCAAATCAGTTTTATTAATATGATCAAAAATAACCTCAGTCTCGAAACGCTCAGCATGTTTCTGCATGCGCTCCATGAGTTCTGGTCCTTGCACACCATCAGTGTCTCCGGGCCAGTTATCAACTTCGGTGGTAGTGGTTAACTGACCGCCTGGTTGAATTCCGGTGATCATGACAGGCTTGAGATTTGCTCGAGCTGCATACACAGCGGCAGTATATCCGGCAGGGCCGGAGCCTAGAATTAGTAGGCGGCAGTGTTTGGTTTCGCTCATTTTCGTATCCGTAGAGTTGAATAGTTGCATTCATTGTCAGGGTTTGGCTTGAGGAATTTATACTGATTAGTGAGCGTTTACGCAAATAGTTCCTTTGAATCAGAGGGATAACTTCTAACTATAAGATTTCAATTAGGTTGTTTTTTGACCTTTTAATTATCAGTAAGTCTTATCCGCTTTCGTTTAGAACTCAGTAACGTTATTCTTCGTCCAAGAATGTTAACAGAAAAACCATGTTAAGGTGATTTGCACAAAGTTTATGCAAATAGCTGATTTGTCGCTAAAATAGTATAAATAGACTCAAATGAAAGCGCTTCTAACCAAAGGGATGTAGCCGTTGAAAAAAGCACAGACTCAACAAACCCAAGTTCCGCCGCAATGGGCAACGTTAATTGCTCGTGGAATTCGCGAAGGGGCGATGATTGTGTTCTTTTTCTTTTCCCTGTTTTTGTTACTGGCGTTGATAAGCTTCGATCCTCAGGATCCTGGCTGGAGTAATTTGGGCGGAGGTCGCAGCATCCATAATATGGGTGGGCGGGTGGGGGCATGGTTCGCTGATGTTTTGATGTCTTTGTTCGGATATTTTTCTTATTTATTCCCAATTTTGGTGGGTTATCGGGCCTGGTTGGTTTTTAGAGATACCAAGAGCCCCTGGAGCTGGTTACTCACCGCTTTGCGCTCCATTGGTTTCGTCATGTGTATGGTTGCGGCCACAGGTCTGGCCTTTGTGCACTTTGAAGTGATACCCGGAACATTGCCAGAAATTGACTCAGCCGGTCGTAACAGTGCTGGTGGTATTTTGGGTATTGAAGTTGGGCATTTGGCAATCAGTGCCTTGGGTTTTCTGGGCGCTACGTTGATGCTGCTGGCCACCTTTCTAATCGGGCTGACAATTTTTACCGATATTTCCTGGATCAAAGTAATTGATGGTACCGGGCGGCTAACTCTTAGGTTATTTGGGTTTTTGTTTAATCTAAGGTCTCGCTTCAAGGCTTATCGAGCAGAGAAGGCTCGTTTGCGAGCACAGCTCAGAGAAGAGAAAGCGCTGGCTAAAGCTAACAAAGAACGCCAGGCAAAATTAAAGAAAGAACAGGCAAAACAAGCGGCAATTCAGAGCAAAAAGCCAGCGCCTTCCATTGCATTGCCAAAGCCTAAAAAAGCTGAAGACAGTAAACGCGCGCAGAAAGAGAAAGAACGTCTGGCCCGGCAGCGACAAAAAAGCTTGTTCGACAACCCGGTTTTGGGTGAGCTCCCTTCCATCGCCTTGCTGGATCCTCCAGACAGGCACGCTAAGTCGGGTTTTTCCGCTGAGACATTGGAAAATATGTCCCGTTTGCTGGAAGTTAAATTGGCGGACTTCAATGTCGAAGCCCATGTGGAAAATGTCTTGCCTGGCCCTGTGGTAACGCGCTTTGAAATTCAACCTGCGGCTGGGGTCAAGGTCAGCCGAATCACTAATTTAGCAAAAGATTTGGCCCGCTCTTTAGCGGTTATCAGTGTGCGGGTAGTGGAAGTTATACCGGGCAAAACCGTAGTGGGCATTGAAATTCCCAATGAAGATCGAGAAATTATTCGCTTGGGAGAAATCATCTCTTCGCAAGAATATGATCAAATGAAATCACCTTTGGTGTTGGCATTGGGTAAAGATATCTCTGGTGAACCTATCATCGCCGATTTGCAGAAAATGCCCCACTTGCTAGTTGCTGGTACCACGGGATCGGGAAAATCAGTAGGGCTGAACGCCATGTTAATCAGCATGTTATTCAGGGCGACGCCCGATGATCTGCGATTGATTATGATTGACCCAAAAATGTTGGAGCTTTCGGTCTACGACAATATTCCACATCTTTTAACACCCGTGGTCACCGACATGAAGGAGGCGTCCAATGCTTTGCGTTGGTGTGTAGCTGAAATGGAGCGTCGTTACCGCCTAATGGCGGCAATGGGCGTGCGGAATCTGGCGGGATTCAATAAAAAGGTGAAAGATGCTATTAAAGCAGGGCAACCGATTAAGGATCCTTTATTCAAGCCAGAATTGGATTCTCAGGAACCAGCAGATCTCGAATCCCTGCCTTTTATCGTGGTGGTAGTGGATGAGTTTGCTGACATGATGATGATCGTGGGCAAAAAAGTTGAAGAGCAAATTGCTCGAATAGCTCAAAAAGCAAGGGCCGCGGGCATTCACCTGATACTGGCCACGCAACGGCCCTCCGTGGACGTTATAACGGGCCTGATAAAGGCTAACGTGCCTACTCGTATGGCGTTCCAGGTTTCTTCAAAGGTAGACTCCAGGACAATCTTGGATCAGGGTGGAGCCGAGCAGTTGTTAGGCCATGGCGATATGTTGTATTTGCCGCCGGGAACGGGTTTGCCTGTGCGGGTGCATGGCGCGTTTGTTGATGATGATGAAGTGCATCGAGTCTGTGATGACTGGCGTCGACGAGGAGAACCGGACTATCTGGAGGAAATTTTAGAGGGTACTCATGAAGCAGGACCAGCTCCGGGCGACGAAGCTGCAGGCGGAAGCGATTCAGAGTCCGATCCTCTTTACGACCAGGCGGTACAATTTGTAACTGAATCTCGGCGTGCCTCTATCTCCTCGGTTCAGCGTAAGCTTAAAATTGGTTATAACCGCGCAGCACGAATGATTGAGACGATGGAGCAGGCTGGAGTTGTCACTGAAATGGGCACCAATGGCCAGCGCGAAGTGCTGGCACCGCCGCCCCGGTAACCTAAATACCCAAACCGCTGCTGTCCATGTTAAACTGGCGTTTTTTATTGGACTGAAATAGGTATTGTATGCCTCGATTCTTGTGTGTGGCTATGGTGTGTTTGGGGTTCTTGTTGCCTCTGAGTGCATCTGCTGGGCTGGTAACCGAAAGTGAAGCCACTGAAAGATTGATTAGCGCTTTAAAAAACCTGAAGTCTATCCATGCCAACTTCGAACAATGGGTGACGGATTCTAAGCAAAACCAGCTGCAACACTTAAATGGTGAAATGTGGATTCAGCGTCCGGGTCAGTTCCGTTGGGATACCGATGAGCCTTATCCGCAGAAAATTGTATCCAACGAAAATGTCTTGTGGATTTACGATCTTGACTTGGAACAGGCAACTCGCAAAAAGTTGGACAAGCAGTTGGGTAATACACCTGCAATGTTATTGAGTGGTGACCCGCAACAGATCACCGAGGGTTTTACTGTGGGTGGCTATCAGTTTGACGAAACCGGCGAATGGCGGTTCGATTTACGGCCGAAAGATGAAGATGCCATGTTTACCTTGCTGAGAGTGCATTTTTTATCAGGTAGCTTGCGGGATATGTATCTCGAAGACAGTCTAGGTCAAACCACCAGAATTCAATTTCAAATTAAAAGTACCAATCAGCCAATCGGGATTGATGTGTTTGAATTGAAGCTTGACGAAAGCGTAGACATCATAGAGGAAAGCTGATGAACAGCCTGTTTGACGAGGGTGTTCATTGGCAACCGTTGGCCGCACGAATGCGGCCAACGACACTTGATCAATATGTTGGTCAGGATCATCTGTTCGGCCATGATAAGCCACTGCGCCGAGCCTTAGAAGGCGGTAATATTCACTCCATGATATTGTGGGGGCCGCCTGGTGTGGGCAAAACTACATTGGCGATGTTATTGGCTAATTATGTGGATGCCCAGTTTCTTTCGGTGTCGGCCGTGTTAAGCGGTGTTAAGGAAATACGTGCGGCTATCGATCAGGCTAAGTACCAGCAACGGAATCAGCGTAAAACCCTGTTGTTTGTGGATGAAGTCCATCGCTTTAATAAGTCTCAACAAGATGCTTTTTTGCCGCATATCGAAGACGGTACCTTTATCTTTGTTGGTGCAACTACAGAGAACCCATCATTTGAGTTAAATAGCGCATTACTGTCAAGAACCAGGGTTTATGTATTAAAGCCAATAGTCCAACAGGCATTGGAAAAACTTTTAGTTCGAGCAATATCGGATGAAACAGTCGGAGTCGGTTCATTTGGTGTATTGGTGGAACAGCCTGTAATCAGCCGAATTGCTGAACAGGCGGATGGTGATGCCCGGCGCGCGCTGAGCTTACTGGAAATCGCCATAGATTTTGCCCACTCAATTGGTAGTGAAGTTGTTACCGAAGCGCTTCTGAAACAAGCGATGGCCACTGATATTCGCGCCTTTGATAAAGGCGGTGATATTTTTTACGATCAAATTTCTGCTTTGCACAAGTCGGTGCGAGGGTCATCTCCTGATGGCGCGTTGTATTGGTATATCCGTATGTTAGATGGCGGTTGTGATCCATTGTATATTGCCCGCCGGGTGGTTCGAATGGCTAGTGAAGATATTGGCAACGCCGATCCGAGAGCTTTGCAGATAGCTTTAAACGCCTGGGACGCTCAGGTACGCCTTGGACACCCTGAAGGTGAGTTGGCTATTGCCCAAGCTTTGGTGTATCTCGCCACTGCGCCAAAAAGTAACGCCGTTTACACTGCTTTCAATCAGATTCGTAAACAAGTTCAATCTGAGCCCAGTTATGCGGTGCCTGTACATTTACGTAATGCGCCAACCGCGCTAATGAAGCAGCAAGGGCATGGGGTAGACTATCGATACGCCCATGACTATTCAGAAGCTTATGCGGCCGGAGAAAGTTATCTCCCTGCAGAGCTGAGTGATAAGCAATGGTATCAGCCGGTACAACGGGGGCTGGAAATTAAAATTAGTGAAAAGCTCGAATATCTAAAGCAACTGGATCAAAAATCAGCGTGGAAGCGCCATAAATCATAAGAAATCAGGGGGATTTATGACACAGTATTTGTGGGTGGCCTTTGGGGGAGCCATCGGTGCCTGCGGACGGTTTTGGATTTCGTCGCTGGTGAACAGATCCACCAGTTCTAGTTTTCCTTATGGAACATTGACAGTGAATTTAGCCGGGTCATTTTTGTTTGGGCTGCTTTTTGTCTGGGTGTTTTCTCTTACCTCCGTACGTGAGCCCTTGCGGCTGCTGATTCTGGTGGGAGGTTTGGGCGCATTCACCACCTTTTCGACTTTTTCTTTTGAAACCATTCGCTTAATAGAAGAGGGAATGCTGGTTTCTGCACTGATTAATGTCGTCGTTAGCTGCGGGCTTTGTCTGTTGGGTGTTTGGGCTGGATTATTTTTTGCCCGGCAGTTATTTTAAACACCAGGGATTAAGTATCGTTAACAATGAGCACCACTATCAATTACCACTAAGAGGGTAGTCAATCCGCATAACGTTAAGTTAACAACCCAGTCCATATGCGGTAATACAGTCACTGCCTGAACAGTAAATTTAGCAATGAGTTAGTAATCCACTATGTTAGATCCAAAATTATTACGCAACGAGCTGGAGCAGGTAGCCGAAAAGTTGAAAGTTCGTGGTTTCGATTTGGCTATCGATGCTTTGCAGGCGCTAGAAGATCGACGTAAATCGTTGCAGGTAGAAACCGAGAATTTGCAAGCCGAGCGCAAGCGTAAATCCAAAGAAATAGGTATTGCAAAGTCGAAAGGAGAGGATGCTTCAGCAATCATGGCTGAAGTAGAAGGCTTTGCCGAAAAACTTACAGAATGTGAAAAGCAACTTAGCCAGCTGCAAATGGAGCTGCGCCAGTTACAACTGACGATTCCAAATATACCCCACGAATCAGTACCTGTTGGATTATCAGAAGAGGATAATGTGGAAATCAGGCGTTGGGGTACGCCCGCCGAGTTCGATTTTGAACCACTGGACCATGTGGATCTTGGGCAACGCTTGCAAGGGATGGACGCCGAAACTGCTGCCAAGTTGTCAGGTGCCCGGTTTACCGTTATGTACGGACCATTGGCGCGAATGCATCGGGCACTGATTCAACTGATGCTCGATACCCATACCCTGGAGCATGGGTATACTGAAACTTACGTACCATATTTGGTCTCGCCAGAAGCTTTGGAGGGAACAGGGCAACTCCCTAAATTTGAAGAAGACTTGTATAAGCTGAGGGGTGATCGGGAGTTGTATTTGATCCCAACGGCGGAAGTACCTGTGACCAATATGGCCCGCGATGTTATCTACAACGAGGCGGATTTACCACTGCAATTTACCGCCCATACACCTTGCTTTCGCAGTGAAGCCGGTTCTGGTGGCCGTGATGTTCGAGGCATGATTCGACAACATCAATTTGAAAAAGTTGAACTGGTGCAACTGGTCAAACCAGAAAATTCTTATGCGGCGCTTGATCAGTTGACTCAGCATGCTGAGGCTATCTTACAGAAACTGGAATTACCCTATCGAGTGATGGCACTTTGTGCCGGTGATATGGGGTTTTCTGCCAGTAAAACCTTTGATATCGAAGTTTGGCTTCCCGGGCAGAGTAATTATCGCGAAATATCTTCTTGCAGTAACTTCGAAGATTTTCAGGCGCGACGAATGCAGGCCCGTTATCGCCCTGAAAACAGCAAAAAAATAGAATTGCTCCATACTCTGAATGGTTCTGGGTTAGCGGTAGGACGATGCCTGGTGGCGGTCATGGAAAATTATCAACAAGCGGATGGTAGCATACGTATACCAACCGCTCTGCAACCTTATATGAATGGCTTAAAAGTTATAGAGGCGACCAAATAATCTATGGATTATTTACCACTCTTTTATCAAATAAAGCATGCTATCTGCTTAGTTGTGGGCGGCGGTGAAGTTGCTACCCGTAAAACGTCGCTGCTGTTGCGGGCGGGAGCCCATGTGCGAGTTGTGGCAATTAGTATATCTCCGGCTATGAAGGCATTGATAGAAAATGACCCTAAATCGAAATATTTTGAGCGAAGTTATCAGGCAAATGATTTAGATGGTGTTAGTTTAGCCATTGCGGCTACAGATGATGAACCATTGAATCAGCAGTTATCTCATGACGCGCAACAACGATTGATTCCCGTTAACGTGGTGGATAATCCCGAGCTTTGTACCTTTATACTGCCCTCAATTATTGATCGTTCCCCAATTGTTGTTGCCGTTTCCAGTGGTGGTAAGTCCCCCGTATTAGTTCGCATGATTCGAGCCAAATTGGAATCCAGTATACCCGCCAGTTACGGTCGGTTGGCACATGTAGTGGGTCAGTTTCGTGATCAGGTAAAAATTAAGTTTCCTGACGTAAATTTACGCCGAAATTTTTGGGAAGGAGTCTTGGCTGGCCCTATCGCTGAGTTCGTTTTCGCCGGTAAAGAAAAAGATGCTGCCATCATGTTGCAGCGTCAACTGGATAATGAAACTGAGCCCCATGGTGCAATCGGTGAAGTGTATCTGGTGGGCGCAGGCCCGGGGGACCCAGATTTATTGACTTTTCGGGCATTGCGGCTGATGCAGCAAGCGGATGTGGTTCTGTATGATCGCTTAGTGAGTGCCGAGATTCTGGATCTGGTACGCCGTGATGCTGAAAAAATATATGTGGGCAAAGCGCGCAGTGATCATGCTGTACCCCAAGATCAAATTAATGAATATTTGGTCAAACTGGCCCAGGAAGGTCGGCGGGTTTGTCGCTTGAAGGGTGGCGACCCCTTTATCTTTGGTCGTGGTGGTGAAGAAATCGATCGCTTGGCACAAGCTGGTATTCCATTTCAGGTAGTGCCCGGTATTACGGCGGCATCTGGTTGTGCCAGTTATGCAGGCATACCATTAACTCACAGAGATCATGCCCAATCGGTGCGCTTTGTCACTGGCCACTTGAAAGATGGTACCCTTAATTTAGATTGGGATACTCTGGCAAAGGAGCGTCAGACCTTAGTGTTTTACATGGGGCTTGTGGGATTGCCGGTGATTTGTTCTGAATTAATAAAGCATGGGCTAGCGGCAGAGACACCGATTGCGCTAGTACAGCAGGGCACCACTCGAAATCAAAAAGTGTTGTGTTCCGATTTGGCGCATATGCCGCAATTGGTGAGCGAACAAAAAATTCAACCGCCCACCTTGATCATTGTCGGTAACGTGGTGAAATTGCGAGAAAAGCTAGCCTGGTTTGATTAAGTATTCGAATAATGTTGATTTTACTAGATCATGGTTTTATTTCTTTGTAACCAGTATTCCTGGGCTAATGACTGAGCTGATTCTGGAGAATCAGCTTTGCCCAATAAATTGAGAGTGATGGCCGTGGTGCCAATAATGGCAGCTTCGCCAAACTCATCCTCTGATTTACCGCGCCATACAGACACTAATTTTTCCACCGAAAAATCTGTTTCTTTGACGTGTCGTTTGCTGAATAAGGCAGGCCAAGTATGTTCCGTTAGTTCTCCGCTCCTGACCGACTGCACCAAACAGTCAATATCAGGGTTGCGTTCAATCTCCCCGGCATCACCTTTAATAACGTCAACATTCTTATAACCCAGAGCTTGTGCCGCTAATTGATGAACCGGGCGATACCCAGGATGGAATATTCCCTGGATTACATGATCTGCGTCAGTCGGGTTTAGTAAGCGTGACAGGGTGTGAACCGGCGAGCGTAGTCCCATAACATTGCGTAATTCGATGATTTGGTGCAGCCGGGGACATAGATATTCTAAGGGAAAATAACAAAAATTTTGCCGGTCTAAGTGGTTTTGTGATTGCTCCCAGTTGTTGGCAATGGGCAGATCAAGTTGTTTTAGAACGTCCTCGGTATAGAGCCGGTCGATGGTGTGACCGCTGGCGCCGTGGACAAATACCCGAACATTATTCTCGGCCAATAAAAAAATACTGAGCAAATACCAGGGTAAATGCCGCCTCTTGCCCGCATAAGAAGACCAATCCAAATCAGTTTTTATAGGCGCATCGGGTTTTAAGGAAGAGCGTACAGCTCTAACGAAACCGAGTAGCTCTTCAGGGCTTTCTTCTTTAACCCTTAGCAGCATTAGAAATGCACCCAGTTGTACGTCCAAGCAGTCCTGGTTCATGATCATTGACATAGACTCGAAGGCTTCGTCTTCCGTCAAGGAACGAGAGCCTTTTTTACCTTTACCTAAAATTCTAACGTATTGGGCAAAAGGATGTTCATGGCTGGGTGGAATGCTAGTCTTCATTACAGTGGCCTTACAGACAATTGGTAGGTCTTGGTAAACCGGCTATTTTAGCAATCAACTTGGCCGGGCTTTCTGGGAACAGCTGCATCAGATAAATGCTATTGCCTTTTGATTCGCCTAAATTTTGCTTGATAAATTTTACCAGGATTCGCATCGCAGGAGAATGTTCAAAATCTTGATAAAAGCGCTGAGTTAAGCGAACGATCTCCCAATGATCAGCGGAAAGATGAATACCTTGTTCAGCGGCTATAGCCTCGGCTACATCCTTATTCCAATCCGCCAGGTTTTCCAAATAACCTTCTTTATCAATAGCAATAACACGTCCCTGGACCGTCAAAGTGCACATCGCTCAGACTACCACGTCAAAGTCTTTTGGTGCTGAGTGACTAGCTCCACAAACTGCTCATAATTCACAGGTTCCACCGCTGGATACTGGTGACTATTGAGTCCGCGCGCTAAGACATCCTGCTCAATAACATAAAGATGTTGATGGGCACCGAGATCCGGCAATAGTTTAGGCTGAGCCAACAGCAAAACACCGTCCTCCATTAGTAAGATGCTGTCGTTAGTCCCTAGGCACTCCAGGCAGCGTGTCATGGCGGGATGAGAAAATGGTGAGGTGGCGATTAGATGTAATATCATCAGAATGTCAACAGATTGTCATAACGGGAAAGTAGGCTTTTTAGTGCTTTGTTATCCACGATGGTGGCGGGAATCATCAAAGCTTCTGGGGTCAGCCCACGTTCTCCCAACGCCGCCTCACACACATAGATATCTTCTATATCGTAGAGACCGAGTGAGTCGAAAATACCCGCTATTCGCTTCTGTTCTGGCGGTGGATTTTGCTGCTTCACCAGCTGAAATACGCCATCTCCCATAAATAGCAGGCCCACATTCACGCCAAATGCGGCACTTGCCAATGCGGTATCCAGAGCATCTTTGGCGGCCGTGCTGGAGTAGGGAGGTTTTTGACTGACGACCAATGTGCTGCGCATAAGCTTATCCTCCATGGTTACCGAATGTAATGACGCGATCAGATTCCAGAGCCGCCTCTACCAACTGTCCTAAACCAGAGAGGGTAAAGCTTTCTGAAAGACTGTATTGGGGTTTGCTGTAACGGTTAGCTTCTTGCTGGTTAATTACACCGCGCCTTAAGGCTGCTGATACGCAAACAACCAGCTCCACGCCGCTTGATTCAGCGAGTGTTTCCCAAGCTCGCACTAGATTTAGTTCATCTTGTGGTGGTACAGATAACGCGTTTCCAGAATGTACGCCATCACCGGAAAAAAATACACGCCTGACCTTGTGGCCTGCAGTGAGTGCCGCTTGACAGAATTGTAGCGCACTTAAATTACTTTGCTGACTGTATGGTGCGCAGATTACATGGAGTGTAAATATCATGGCAGTTGACTAAATGAGTCCGTGTTTCAAGGGCTTGATAGGAGTATCTTAAACCGAATCGTTTTTCATTAAAATTAATCTTCACAGAATCATAGGTTTGCTATATTATGTCGGCCTCTTCAACGGTGGGCTGGCAGAGCGGTTGAATGCAGCGGTCTTGAAAACCGCCGTAGGTTAATAGCCTACCCGGGGTTCGAATCCCTGGCCCACCGCCATTTTCTCTCTATCTTTCCAAGAGCCTTTAAATTGATAGCTTTCATAGGCTTATCTAAGCTATGGCTTTTCCGCAACACGTTGTGGCGGGTGTTTAATGACGGCAAACCTGAAAAACAACGATAATAGTGTGACTTTATTACTAATTTATAAGTGATTTTATTGCTAAAATAGTGAAGCAAAGTAGCAATTGTTGGCCTATGGCTTAGGGACAGGGATTTTGACAAACCAAAGGGATCTGGTTATAGCTGGGAGAAATTATTTGGTTGCTTGCAAATAAAAATTTTTGCGGAGATCAATAGTGATAAAAGTATTTATCGTCGATGATCATGACTTGGTTCGAACCGGTATTTCGCGAATGTTGGCGGATGTTACCGGTATCAAAGTCGTGGGTGAAGCCTGTAGTGGCGAAGACGCGCTGCAAGCGGTACGGGACGTCGCCATTGATGTCATTTTAATGGATGCCAAGATGCCTGGAATTGGGGGGCTTGAAGCCACAAGAAAAATTTTACGGCAGGATCCCAATATAAGGGTTATTGCGGTAACTGCATTTGGGGAGGAGCCTTTTCCCTCTCGCTTTTTGCAAGCAGGGGCTTCAGGATATCTTACTAAAGGCACTGCCTTGGATGAAATGGTGAAAGCCATTCGACTGGTTCATTCCGGGCAGAGATTTATTTCTCAGGAAATTGCTCAGCAATTAGCGCTGAAACCTTTTTCCAGCGATGGGCAAAGCTCCCCTTTCGATCATCTTTCTGAGCGGGAATTGCAAGTGGTGATGATGATTGTTAATTGCCAAAAGGTTCAGGAAATCTCAGACAAATTGTTTTTGAGTCCAAAAACTGTTAATAGTTATCGCTACCGAGTATTCGAGAAGCTAGGTATTAATAGCGATGTGGAGTTAACCTTATTAGCGATTCGCCATGGCATGCTGGATGTGGAGCCTTTGTCGAATGGTTCTAAGATTGGTACCTGACTAGCAACCCAGTTATGTCTCTTGGTAATCGAGCTCAAGTTTGTGTACTGAGTGGGGTTTCTGTCGATTACTTCTGAGAATAACTTCCGAGAACAGTTCCAGGGGTTCAGTATTAACGTTAAGGCCTTTCTAAAGTCGTTAACCACGCACCCCGGCGTTTACCGAATGTTAGACGCCGAGGGACATATCTTATATGTGGGTAAAGCAAAAAATCTAAAAAACCGGGTTGGGTCTTACTTTCAAGACCAAAAGCAGTCACCCAAAACAGCGGCCTTGGTGGCAAAAATTCAGCAGATTGAAGTGACGGTCACTCATAGTGAAACGGAAGCTTTGTTGCTGGAACAGAATTTGATAAAGGCGCTAAAGCCTCCATTCAATATTTTATTACGAGACGATAAATCCTACCCCTACATTTATCTCAGCAAACAGGGCTTTCCCCGTTTAAGTTACTATCGCGGCGCTCGAAAACCCGAAGGCGTCTATTTTGGTCCTTATCCTAGTGCTTCCGCTGTACGCGAAACCCTGAGTTTGGTGCAGAAGTTATTTAAGGTACGCCAATGTGAAGATAGTTTTTTTCGTAATCGTTCTCGCCCTTGTCTGCAATATCAAATTGAACGCTGCAAAGCGCCCTGTGTTGATTTGGTGGATGAAGCAGAATATGCCATTGATGTGCGCCTCACTAAATTGTTTTTGGATGGAAAAAATAACCAGGTAAGGGCGGAATTAACCGAATCCATGCAAGCCGCCTCAGAGCAGTTGGAGTTTGAAAGAGCGGCATATTTACGAGATCAAATAGAAGCATTGGTTCATGTGCAGTCACAACAGTATGTGGACACCCAAAGCGGTAATGCCGATGTTTTTGCGGTAGCGTTGCAATCGGGAATGGCGTGTGTGCAGGTCTTATTTGTTCGCTCAGGGCGAGTTATGGGGAATAAATCCTATTTGCCAAAATTGAGTACTGAGTCTTCGATAGCAGATATATTGGATGCTTTTATCCCGCAGTTTTATTTAGCCCACTTAGGCGCTCGGGATCTACCCAGTGTGGTATTGGCTAGCGAGTCTTTTGAGTCTGAACAGGCCTTGGTGGATGCCATTAAGGAGCAGGTTGGCCACAACTTAGTAATTCACAGCCGTGTTCGGACTGCACGCAAGGCTTGGCTCCAGCTCGCTCAAACCAATGCTGAACAGTATCTACAGAGCCATCTTTCGAACAAGGATAATCTATATAAGCGCTATCAAGCACTACAAGAAGCGCTGGACCTGGAGGAAATGCCGCAGCGCTTGGAATGCTTTGATATCTCTCATACTCAGGGTGAAGGAACGGTGGCCAGTTGTGTTGTGTTTGACCATTCGGGTCCTGTAAAGAGTCAATACCGTCGCTTCAATATTGAAGGCGTGAAGGGCGGGGATGATTATGGGGCGATGGAACAGGCATTGACTCGGCGTTATCTTCGTCTCAAAAAAGGTGAAGCTAAATTGCCAGATATCTTGATTGTAGATGGCGGAAAGGGTCAACTGGCGCAAGCTCAGCGTGTTCTTGAAGAGTTGCAGATTCAAGGCGTGACATTGCTGGGGATTGCCAAAGGCGAAACCCGTAAGCCTGGCTTGGAAACGCTATTCCTGGAGGCCACCGGGTTGGGCTTTGAGCTGGAGAGGAGCTCTCCAGCATTGCACTTGATTCAGCATATCAGAGATGAAGCCCATCGATTCGCCATTACCGGGCATAGGGGTCGCCGTGATAAAAAGAGAAAGCAATCGGTGCTGGAGGAAATTCCTGGAGTGGGAGCCAAGCGGCGGCGAGATTTGTTGATGCATTTTGGCGGTTTACAAGGACTTAGCAAAGCCAGTCAGCAAGAAATTGAAAAAGTGCCCGGAATTAGTAAGAAAATTGCTGAAGACGTTTATGGCGCTCTTCACAATGTTTAGAATGAAGCTCGTGCAAAATAACAGAGAGAAACGCCAATGCAGCAAATTGCTGGCAAATCAGCGGGTTTAAATATACCTAACCTATTGACACTGCTAAGAATATTTCTTATTCCGGTGTTTTTGTTGGTGTTTTACTTGCCGTTTAACTGGAGCGAAGTGGTGTGTGCAACCATATTCGCAATAGCGGGTATTACTGACTGGGTTGACGGCTATTTGGCGCGAAAAATGGAACAAACCACCAAGCTGGGTGCTTTTTTGGATCCGGTGGCAGATAAATTGATGGTAGTAGCTGCTTTGGTATTGTTGGTTGAGTCTCACTCAACAGTGCTTATGGCAGTTCCAGCGATTGTGATAATCAGTCGGGAAATTACGGTGTCTGCATTGCGGGAGTGGATGGCTGAATTGGGTAAAAGAGCTAGCGTAGCTGTTTCCTACATTGGCAAAGTAAAGACAGCGTTTCAGATGATCGCTATTACTGGTCTGCTTGCAGTGGCCCCAGACACCGCCAACTACATTACTTGGTTGGGTTACATTTTACTGTACATAGCTACGGGCTTGACCCTCTGGTCCATGTTTTTATACCTGAAAACTGCGTGGCCCGATCTCCTGAGTTAGATCGAACCAAACAAGTTATTGAGAAATAATAGAAAAATTTGGGTTGACTCCGACGGTCTCGGAGGTAGAATAAGCATCCCACGAGGTAAGAGCCTCTGTTCGGGCGGGAATAGCTCAGTTGGTAGAGCACAACCTTGCCAAGGTTGGGGTCGCGAGTTCGAGTCTCGTTTCCCGCTCCAGTTTTTTCAAACCTCGGTTCCCCGAGGTTTTTTATTAAGGCGCGATAGCAAAGCGGTTATGCACTGGATTGCAAATCCACGTAGGCCGGTTCGACTCCGGCTCGCGCCTCCATTTTTAGCTTAAAATAACGTTAGCTATAAGTACCCAGCTCATTCAAAAACACAGGGTCACTGTGTTTACCCTTTTATGACCTGTTGTTTTTCTTTAAAAGCCTTTACGTGTTCTTTCAGCGCCTGTTCCATTTCGCTGATTTCATGGCTCTTGGTTTCAAGAATTTGTTCCCCTTCTTTGGGTGAGAGGCCTTTATACATATAAAGGCTTTCCAGCATCATTTTGCGAATGGGGGAGTGCTTATCTAAACCGCGCTCTTTGCAGATGATATCCACAGACATTTCAAACGCCTTATCAAAGCCATGCCGGTCAATGGATATAGTTCGAAATTTTGGTTTGTTAAGGCCTTCGGCATTTACCCGTATCTCAAACACGTGGGCTGGTTTGCGTCCCTTGCGATGACGAACTCTCTCCTTTAAACCCACTATCTTGCCATCAACGTGTAGCAGCCTCTCGATGGAAAGATCCTTACGCATAAAATGGGCGCGCTGGCGTTGCGCTAGCTCGAGATCTTTGTTTTGGGCTTCTTCAAGAAGTGATAGCAATTCGTCCTCGCTCAAATAGCGACCATTTTTCTTTAACGGATAATAGACTTGATGTTCTTTACTATTCCATGCCCGGTAAACTCGGATATAGTCTTCACTGACGGAAATTGCCATTGATGATAATAAGCTCACATAATGTAGGTTATATAATAGAGATCCTTAGGTGCTTATAATTACTAACAAATTGATTTTTTTCAACTGTTAGAATAAATCGTTGATTACTAAAATCTTAATCCCTATAATTGCGACCTCTTTTAAATACCCTGTATTCACCTCCCATGCCCGGGTGGCGAAACTGGTAGACGCAAGGGACTTAAAATCCCTCGGTAGCAATACCGTACCGGTTCGATTCCGGTCCCGGGCACCATTAAAAAACGGCTCTACCCCATTAACGGGGGATGGGCATTCTCCTGACTCGATTGTTAATACTATCCCATCCGCAGTGAGCTAGCACTCTCAAACGATAATTTTCAAAATTCCTAAATCCATAAGCACGCCTGGACATCATTTGGCACCCGCGGATGTAAGGTCATTGTCATAACCTGATTACCCTGGCGTGTGTGCTTTACTGTTCGGTGACGCGTGGCCTTGATTGTTGTTGAATTGTTAACTTATTGCTATAGCGGCGCTTATAGAGCGGCTTTGTAGCTGGGCTTGGCCCAGCCTCAACGCCTTCTAGACTACCCACTCGCTCGATCTCTGGGCCCGGCAAGCCTATAATTCTTGGTGTGGAACATCGGTGTTCTCCATTAAAGTGATCGTCGCAAAATCAGTTTAATGAATGCCGGTGTCCCCCGTTAATGAGGGGTAGAAAAAACATTTAAAAACAATAATTAGATAAATTTTTTAAAAGGCTGGTAAGAACGATATTGGATTATTCCTGATTAATTAGCTAGGCACTGAAGCAAATTATCCTTAACTGATTTCATCACCGATACATTTCTCGAAAATGTTTTCCAGTAACCTGTAATCGCAATACACAGAAGCGCTGTTAGCGTTTATCCATTCCTCACGAGAAACAGGTTCCCGTGAGATTTCGTGATCAGTGTTAATAATAAAATGTCCAAACAAAATTCTCTGGGCTTTACCGTTTCTTTCACGGAATGGACGCAGTATATTAATCTTGCTATGTAGCTATGCGACTTTTGCATGTTCAAGATGTTAGTCGTTGCAATCAAAATATAATTGATAAACTCCTGTTATATTATCGCTTTCATACCCCTCCTTGATGGCTTGTTCGTAGATGGTCTTTGCACACTCATTCATTGGAATTGCTGAATGCAGATTAATCGCTGAATGTTGAATAAGCTGAAAATCCTTAACAACTAATTCAATGGGAAATGCCGGCTTAAATGTGTGTTTAAGCATGGCAGACGCCGCTATACCTGCAGCAGCACTACAAACGGGTGTAGATTTTATTATCTCTACAATTTTTTCAGGATCAACATCGGTACTATTTGCAAAGCCCAAGAGTTCAGCGAATGTGGCAAGTTGTATTCCAAACAAACTATTAATAATAAGCTTTGTGATGGTTCCTGATCCCACGTTTCCTGCGTGGTGTATCACCTTTCCCATTGATCCCAGCACGCCATGTACGAGAGCAAGCGTATGGCTTTCCCCTCCGACGAAGAAGATCAATTGCCCGGCTTCAGCTTGAGGACGTGATCCTGCAACAGGAGCGTCCAGAAATGCGATGTTTTTTTTATGAAATTCATCAGCAAGAAGATCCACATACGGCAAGGAAAGCGTAGAGCACTCAATACCAATTGCACCTTTTTTCATGGCGGCTAGGGCACCTTGCTCTTTGTCGAGCCAGACATAACGAGAGGCTTCATCATCCCGTACCATCGAGATTACAATATCAGCACTGGCTATCGCTTCTCGAGCAGAAGAGGCCGAACCAATTCCTCTTTGAATTAATTCTTGCAAGCGGCTTGATGTTCGATTCCAAACGGTCACTCTGTGACCAGAATCATGTAACCGGTTAGCCATTCTTGCGCCCATGGCACCTGTTCCTAGTAAAGCTATTTTTTGCATTTATATTTCCTTATTGATAAAAGTGTTAAGACAATGGGTAGCTATAAACCATGATATTCAAGCAAAAAAATACATAAATAGTCTTTTGTGAATCACATTAATGCGTATAATGCATTAATGGATATCAGAAGCCTTCGGTACTTTATTGATGTTGCCCAAATGGGCAGTTTTGCAGATGTTGCACGCAAGCACGACGTCGACCCATCAACGGTTTCAAGAATGATTGCTGCACTGGAAGCGGAAATTGGCGTGAGGCTCTTGCAACGAACCACTCGCTCTCATTCGTTAACAGAGGCGGGTGACCAGTATTTATTACGTATTGAGCCATTAATTGAGGAGCTGGAACTTGCTGCGGTACAAGCAAGTGCTGCAAAAGAAGAACCGCAAGGATTACTCAGGATCACAGCTTCCGTTGCATTTGGTCAAGAATGCATTGTCCCGTTATTGAAAGATTTCTCTATCAAGTACCCAAAAATTGAGATCGAACTTCTTCTGTCCGACGATAATATAAACTTAGTCGAGAATAAGATTGATTTGGCCGTTCGTTTAGGACCGACTATGGATAACGATTTGATAGTGTCAAAACTGATGGATACAAAATATCGGGTAGTTGCAAGTGAAGTTTATGTTGCGAATAACCCAAGACTTCTCAGCCCCAGAGATTTGAACGAACATTCTTGTGTTTTGTTTACTTATCCTGCATTTCGATCAAGTTGGACTTTTAGAAATTCGGGCAAGGAAATCGAGGAGGTTTTGGTGAATGGTAAATTCTATTTCTCTAATGCGTTGGCGCTCCGTGAAGCAGTCAGGCAAGGAATGGGCCCAGGTTTACTTGCCAATTGGTTGACTGACGAAGATATAAAACAAAACAAGTTAGTCGATATTTTCCCTGAATACGATGTTACTGCCACCAGCTTTGATACAGGCGCATGGTTATTGTACCCCAGTCGTTCATATCTATCTAAAAAAGTGCGTGTGATGATTGATTTTCTAAAATCGAGATCAGATAGCCTGGTGAATTGAAATTATAGCAAGCGGGCTAATTTGATTACCGGGTTGGTACTTAAATCGGATGAAGACATTAAGTTCCAAATCTTCGAACTAGTTTCCTATCCCTTAGAAGCTAGATCAAAAAATGCTCAGGTATCAAGCTGTCGTCGGTTTTCATCCGACTATAGTCAAAGAAAACTCTCCCGAATGGTTTTTTTGCCACGACTTTTACTAAATGTTAACTTCCTTGCTTTTGATATTCCTGTTCTAATGTTAGAACTCCTTGACTAATTGGACTATATTTTACCTTATGCAATTAGAGGACGTGACCCATGGAAGTGGCGAGTCTAGAACGAGTACACATGCTACAGAATGTGCCAACTTTTGGTGGTATTAATGATGGGGTGCTGTCTTATTTGCTCACCCTATCACGAGATTTGGAGTTCTCTGCGGGGGAAATAATCTTTCGCGAAGGGGATTACACGGCATCCATGTTTATTATCGAAGAGGGTGAAGTGGCCGTGTACAAACGGAAATTGAATGAAGATTGTTTGATGGTGGTTTTGCAGTCAGGAGAGTGTCTGGGGGAAATGGCGCTATTCGATTACATGCCGCGAAGCGCTTCGGCTATCGCTCAATCAGACTGCCATTTAATAGAGATCACTTCGCAGAATCTGTATCAAATTTATAAACGGGATATAGAACAATTCACTTTAATTCAAATGAATTTAGGGCGGGAAGTCGCACGCAGATTACGTCGAGCTGATGAGCAATGCGTGCGCTGCCCCAATAAAGCAACCGACGGGAATACTCATACGTTCAGACAATTAAAATAACCATTGGGGCGCGGCTATGGACCAAACAAATAATAATAAAACTCCTTCCAATCCTTTATTTGCTCCCTCCAATAAACTGAGTTGGAAAGACCCCTTTCGCTGGCTGCAGCTTGGCTTTCAAGACTACAAAAATGCCCGCAAACTAAGTGTTTGGTACGGTGGCTTTTTCGCAATCGGGGGGTTGTTGTTGTCGTTGCTGGTGCTGTCAGTGAAAGGCAAAATATTGATGCTAAGTATGATGCTTCTGTTTATTTTGTTGGGGCCCCTGTTTGCCTTCGGGTTATATGATATTCCTCGCCAGTTGGAACGTGGTATAGAGCCAACGCTAAGGCACTCAATTCAACAAATCAAAGGCAGCGCTCCGAATCAATGGGTGTTTGCCGTTGTAGTAATTGTTATTGGTCTTTTGTGGATGCGAGCAGCCACCATAATTCATGTGTTTTATCCTGAGGATGCCGAGCCCAGTCTTGAAGCGTTGTTGACATTCTTTATGGTGGGTACAGGCGCCGGTGTGTTCTTTGCAGGTCTGGTGTTTGGTATTAGCGCGTTCTCTTTGCCTATGATGGTGGATCGTAATGTAGATGCAATTTCGGCGTCGCTTTCAAGCTTATCGGCTGTTATGAATAATATGTGGGTTTGTGCGCTATGGGCATTTCTTATATTTGCTCTAATTGCAGTGGGTTTTGCTACTCTATATTTAGGGCTGATTATTGTTTTGCCAGTAATTGGGTATGCCACTTGGCATGGTTATCAGGATGCCATTAAGAAAGCTTAGATAAAGTAACGAAATGGAAGAGAAATTTTCCATTGAGAGATTAATTATTGAACAATTTTCCGACGGTTTCATCGAGTCCAAAGTATCTTAGGCCATGGCTTGTAGCGCTGTCCGCTTTTTTTGTTGTGTTCATTCCGGGCTTTGTGGCGCTTGAGGCGTATTCCAAATTGGAAGCTCAGCATATTGAGGAACATGCTAGCCAAACTGCCGGAGCTCTGATCACCAAGCTAGAAGGTCGCTTAAAAGAAAATATTGCCGTCGGTTGGGCCTTGAAAGCCCACATAGAACTCCTTGGCGAACTGGACCAAGCTGGGTTCTCTATCTTGGGCAAGCGCATCGTAGATCCAAAGTTAAATATCCGTCATATTGCCTTAGCCCCAGATATGGTTATTTCAGCAATCTACCCATTGGCCGGCAACGAGGCTGCTATTGGCTTGGACTATAGACACAATGTTGAGCAGCAGTCGGCGGCCATGCGAGCTATTGAAAACAACCAAATTGTTCTTGCGGGTCCATTAACGTTAATTCAAGGCGGTGGATACCATTTGGTTGCACGATATCCAATTTTTAAAAGAGACAGTACGCCTTGGGGAATTGTCGCTGTAGTGATCCGATTTGAAGGGTTGTTAATAGATTCTGGATATTATGAGTGGACAGAAGGCTTTCAAATAGCGCTTAGAGGAAAAGATGGGGAGGGTGCAAGTGGTGACTTTTTTTGGGGAGATGAAGCACTATTTTCCACTGATGCCTCACGCTATTTGGTTCGGGTTCCTGGTGGTTACTGGCAGCTTGGAATTCGCCCGGCTTCTGGTTGGGAGATGCCCTCCACCGACTATTTAAGCTATATGGCTACGCTGGTGATCATCTGTCTGTTGTTTGCAGGTATAAGTTATATGATTTATACCAAGTCTCTCGATAAAAGGCGTTATTTGATTCATTTGGAATCCTTGTCATCTATCGATTCCTTGACCAGCTTACCCAGCCGTTACCAGTTCAATAAGAGACTGGATGAAGTCATTTTGGAAAACGATCGTCGTCGAAATGGGTTCGCCGTTTTATTTATCGATCTCGATCATTTTAAAGAAATCAACGATAGTTTAGGACACAGTTATGGTGATGAGCTACTTATGATTGTGGCGGAAAAATTAAAGCATTCAATACGCTCATATGATTTGGTCAGTCGATTGAGTGGTGATGAGTTTGTGGTGGTGTTTCAGGATATTCACACTACTTCTGAAATTGAACAACGAGGTGAGGCTCTGGCGAATAAGTTATCTGAGCCGGTATTGGTGGGTGGAGTCAATGTAAGTGTAACTTGCAGTTTAGGCGTTGCTGTTTATCCGGAGGACGGCACCAGCGTCGAGATATTATTAAAGCATGCTGATCGGGCGATGTATGAGAGCAAGCGCTCTGGTAGAAACAGTCTTCACTTTTACAATGCCGACATGCAAAAAGAGGCGGATCGCTATATCGAAATTACCGCAGCCATGCGTGAAGCACTAAACAATGGCGCTTTCGAAGTCTATTATCAACCCATTTATGATGTGAGGAAAAGGCGTTTCAGTCGTTGCGAAGCCTTGTGTCGATGGCTAGATAGTAGCGGAAATAATTATTTAACTCCGGACGTTTTTATACCCGTGGCCGAACAATCCGGTATGATAATTGATTTGGGCAATTGGCTTACCACTGAAGTGTTTGACTGTATGAGGGTAATGGATAGCCAAGGAATATCGCTGCATTTTTCTATTAATCGTTCGCCGCAGGAATTTAATTCTACCCAGAACACGCAAAAACTTATTGAATTGTGTGACATAAATGGCATTGATCCTGGCTCCTTTACCCTGGAAATTACCGAATCTATCTTGATGTCTGACAATAAAACCAAGGGATCTAATATAGAATTGTTGAGAGCCAATGGCTTTAATTTTTCTATAGATGATTTTGGTACTGGTTATTCCGCCATTAATTATCTGCGGAAATACCCAGTTTCCACATTAAAAATCGATAAGAGCTTTATTGCCGAACTGGGCCAGTCAAGCCAAACAGATGCCTTGGTAAAAGTGGTTATTCAAATGGCGAAAGCTTTGCAGATCGAGGTTATTGCAGAGGGTGTAGAAACTCAGCGTCAGTTTGATTATCTTGAGGCGCAGGGTTGTCATTATATTCAAGGATATCTCCTGGCTAAACCGATGCCGAAAGGGGATCTGCTTGATTTTTTGAAAAACAAAGCCATTAATAGCATTGATGTTTAGCTTGCTATGGCGTTTTAAACGCTGACGGCGTTAATCTTTTCTTTTCGCGTGTTATAAATCACCATATCGCATAATCTGGGGATAAGTTGCAGGGGTAGGTCATGTCCCATACCATTTACTACCTTCAATTCAGCATTAGGAATAGCCTTTGACGAAGCAATTCCAGCGCGTAGCTTTACAAAGGGATCTTTGTCTCCGTGAATAACCAAGGTAGGGCAATTGACTCTACGTAGTAAATGGCTGAAGTCTCCGGTTGCCACAATAGCATTCGCTTGTCGTAAATAGCCGCTTGGTCGGTACGAACGATCGAAATCGGCGGCTATGCGCCGTTTAATTTCAGTGTTTGGTGTTGGGTAGTCTGGGCTGGCAATTTTATTCCAAAATGAAAGACTACGGGCAACAGCAACCTCTTTAGTGTGTCCCTTCGCGACACCTACCCCCATTGCTGCTAGTAGTACATCCAGTCGGGGAGGAGGTAATAAAGGATTATTTGTGCTCGACATCATGGATGTCAAACTGGAACAGCGGTGTGGATAAAGTGCTGCGAATATCTGGCCGATCATACCGCCCATAGATACACCAACTATATGTACTTTATTCAATTCCAAATGATCTATTAAGCCCAGTACATCCTGTGCCATATCAAATAAGGTGTAGTCGGAAGACATAGGTAGTTTCAGTCTGGAACGGAGGACTGATTTTGGTAGATTAATATTTACCTGGCTTGTTACCTCAGAGGAGTGCCCGATGTCACGATTATCAAAGCGGATTACACGATATCCTTCGGCAACTAATCGATCGATGAAAGGTTGCGGCCAGATAGTCAGCTGAGTGCCTAAGCCAGCGATTAAAACGATTATTTTATCCAGGCCTGTGTCGCGATCTACCAAAAACTCATCCTGGTAGTGGATTCTTATTTTTCCACATTGCGCATATCCGGTTTTCGCCAAAGGGCTACTCGAACTTTTACGCGATTGTGTTTTAATGGCTGCGGTCACGTGTATTCTCCGGTTGCTCTGGATGTGGTTTGGGCCCATCAGTATAGCAATAAACCCGCTGGGTAGATCAAGTGATTACCTCATAGCAAGGGTGGTATTCATTATCACCAATTTTCATTCTTTTTTGTGCCACAAATGTACAAAGAAGTTGGTCAAGACTGGCCATTAGTGATTGATCACCTTTTAGTTGAAATGGTCCAAATTGACTTATTAAATTGATACCCTGTTCTTTAACATTACCCGCTACAATTCCCGAAAATGCACGCCTCAGGTTTGCTGCCAGCATATGGTCTGGTTGATTTCGATGCAGATCTAGATCAGCCATGGATTGATGAGTGGGTTCGAATGGATCCTGAAGCTCCTTAGGGATATTAAGTTTCCAATTGTAATAGAACGCATCCTTGGTCTTTCGTCGGTAATCTAAAACCCTTTCCGAGCCGTCGCGAACAGTGCGGGCAACTTCAGCGGCATCTCCAATAATAATTTGATAGAGGGATTGCGCCTTTTTGCCGAGTGTTGAGCCGATAAAATTATTAATCGTTTTGAAATAATCTTCACTTTCTTTGGCTGCTGCGAAAATTAGAGGGAAGGGCGCCTTCTCGTTGCTTGGATGTAGCAAGATTCCCAAAATGTAGAGGATTTCTTCCGCCGTTCCCGCGCCCCCAGGAAATACGATAATACTATGTGCCGTGCGCACAAATGCTTCGAGTCGTTTTTCAATATCGGGCATGATAACCAACTCGTTTACGATTGGGTTGGGTGATTCTGCGGCAATTATACCGGGTTCACTGATACCTATATAGCGACGGCTGTGTGAGTGCTGTTTGGCATGTCCAATGGTGGCACCTTTCATTGGGCCTTTCATCGCGCCAGGCCCACAGCCGGTGATGATGTTCAATTCGCGTAGCCCTAGTTCATAACCTACTTGTTTCGTGAAATCGTACTCTTCACGACTGATAGAATGGCCACCCCAACAAACCACCAGTGGCGTATTGTCACCCTTTCTGAGTAAGTTAGCGTTTCTTAAAATATGAAAGACGGCGTCAGTGATTCCGGCTTGAGAGTTTAAGTCGAACCGATTCGAGCTTTTGATTTCTTCAGTAATGAAGACCACATCGCGCAGTACCGAAAAGAGCTGTTCGCGAATCCCGCGAATCATTTTGCCATCTACAAAGGCGCTGGCGGGAGCGTTACTCAGTTGTAATTTAAGACCTCTGGCCTGACCAATAAAGCGAATGTCAAAGTCGGCATAGTTGTCCAGAATCTCTCTAGTATTGTCACTGTGACTTCCGGTGTTCAAAACGGCTAATGCACATTGACGAAAAATTTGAAATAAACTTGAATTAGTGCGATTGACAAGAACATCAACCTCTTTTGGGGACAATAACTCCAAAGAAGCTTCAGGTGAGACGGTTACACTGCTGACTTTGTTGATCATGGCGTACTAGCTTCCTTCTATTGATTGCCTAGCCAATATTTCCCTCCCTACGAAAACGGGTGAAATAAATAGCTAATTATTCTACGATTTATACCTTGTAAGTATAACAGTTCAAGTAAAATGTGATGCCTAGGGTGTCGAGGAGACTTTTTTGTCATGGTTATTGATAAAGTAATAACAAAACCCTTTGAAGGTCAAAAACCTGGAACATCGGGTCTGCGAAAAAAAGTCGATATGTTCCAACAACCCCACTATTTGGCTAATTTTGTCCAAGCCATTATGAATGTATTGCCTGAAGCCCAGCGAAATCGGTTAGTAGTTGGGGGCGACGGACGTTACTTCAATAAGGAAGCTGTCCAGATTATCTTAGAAGTGCTGGTGGCGAACGGTGTTAAGGAAGTAATCGTAGGGCAAGATGGTTTACTGTCCACTCCAGCTGTATCTCATTTGATCCGTAAATATAAGGCCGATGGTGGAATAGTTCTCTCTGCCAGTCATAACCCTGGGGGACCTGGCAAAGATTTCGGCATAAAATTC
Source organism: uncultured Ketobacter sp. (assembly GCA_963922875.1). Lineage (GTDB taxonomy): Bacteria > Pseudomonadota > Gammaproteobacteria > Pseudomonadales > Ketobacteraceae > Ketobacter. The sequence continues at coordinate 266,972 of CAWUJH010000002.1, forward strand.
AATAATGCAAGCGGTAGTCCGGCGCCTGAGGGATTGACTGACGCAATTTTTCAACAAACTCAGAATATTGAGTTTTACTTGCGTGCGGAATTGCCAGTGGTTGAGCTAGCGGCAAATAACACGCGCTCTTTTGGCAAAACAACGGTTAAGGTGCTGGATAGTGTTGATGATTACGCCCAGCTCATGCAAACACTGTTTGATTTCGATCTATTACGTGACGGTATCAGTAAAGGATCGCTCTCCTTAACCTTTGATGCGATGCATGCGGTAACCGGTCCTTATGCCATGAGAATCTTTGGTGACTTGTTAGGGGTCGATTCCAGGCACTTTAAAAACTGTATCGCACTGCCAGATTTTGGTGGTGGGCACCCTGACCCCAACTTGGTGTATGCTAAGGATTTATACGACCTGATGATGTCAGATGCAGCCACCGCGTTAGGCGCAGCATCTGATGGTGATGGTGATCGCAATATGATTATGGGTAATGGTGCCTTCGTAAGCCCCAGCGATAGTTTGGCGCTTATTGCCCAGCATGCGCAGTGTATTCCACAATTTTCTCAGGGAGTTGTTGGGGTGGCTCGTTCGATGCCGACCAGTACAGCTTTGGATAGAGTTGCCAACTTTCTCAAGGTACCATGTTATGAAACGCCAACGGGCTGGAAGTTTTTTGGGAACCTGCTTGATGAAGGTTTGGTTCGGTTGTGTGGTGAAGAGAGTTTTGGCACCAGTGGTGATCATGTAAGAGAAAAAGATGGCGTTTGGACCGTTCTATGTTGGCTAAGTATTCTAGCGTCAAAACAAATCTCCGTTGCCGATCTTTTGAAGCAGCATTGGCAACAGTTCGGCCGAAGCTATTATTGCCGCCATGATTATGATGGGCTGTCAGCTGACCATGCCCAAGGAATTTTGGATAAAGTGATTGATAGAAAAGCAGAGCTTAAAGGGGCCAAGTATGACGGCATAGCCATTAGTGATGTCAATGTGTTTGACTATGAGGATCCAGTTGATGGTTCTATCTCAAAAAATCAGGGGGTTCGAATTCTCTTTGAGGATCAATCTCGGGTAGTATACCGAAAATCTGGAACAGGCACTGACTCGGCCACTGTGAGAGTGTATCTGGAAAAAATTGAAAATGCGCCTGAGCGGCAACATTTCGAGGCTATTTCCTTCAATGAAGGGTTGGGCCGATTTGCCAACGATATGGCAGAGATCGAAAGTATTTCTGGTTTAAAAGAACCGACTGTTAAGACCTAAATAGAGTTGGCCGCTTTTTATTTTAATGAAAAGCGGCTTCCTATACCTAAAGTTATTTGGTTGTAAAGTGATGAAAATAATGGAAATAAGCGGTAAAGAGCTCGATTACCAAATGTATTGTCATGGCTGTTCTGTTTCTGGTCGTTCAGAATCAAAAGATGAGTTTGAAACCGGATATGCAAATGGGCAGTTCCATTTTCATACGGATAAGGCGTTGCTGTTAGACCTCCTGGAAACCTATAAAGTCAATATTCAGTTTTTGGCCCAAGAATGGTTGGCTTCTAATACCCGAGCCAGTGCTTGGGGCGAAACTCCCCTAGAAGCCGCTTGCCGCTTGATACTGATTCTAAGTCGGAAGTAATTGGCGTTGGCCACCGGCCTGCTAAACTGAATTAACATATTGAGTTTTTTATGTTGATTCTTAGGCTTTAGAGGCATTGGTGGGGTTAAGTGATTTTCAAATTCATATGCTTCAATCATTGTGGCGTCTTCTTACACCCAAGGAGACGTACGGTCTTCTGGTGCCAGACTATCTGGTAAATAAGGGGGCCAATTTTGATAAAGTAAGACGCTCAAACTTGCTTCATCTATTGGATTTAGAGCGTCAGATGCATGAGCTGAGATGCGAAGAAGCCGTTTGGAATGGGGCCGGAAAAATAATTCGTGCCGAAACCTTGAGCAATCTCCGAAAGGTAGAAATCTCGCCTGTCATCGAGCCTGAGAAGCCAGTGTTTGAGCTAGATGAACGACGTATTGAGCTACACAAGCTGAAATCCGTAGCGCAAGAAATCGATCAATTTTTGGCCTTGGAGCGGCTTATACGATTACAGAAAATCATTCTTCATACCGAAAGGACAATTCTGAAATTATCTGGGATCACCAAAACCGACACGCTTCCCGAACGTCGTTGGTTTGATTTTTGGAAGCTTAAGGCCTGCCAGGTAACTAATGGCGCGTTACAACAACTATGGGTCAATGTATTAGTGAAAGAGTTGCGTCAGCCAGGTTCAACAAGAATTCGTAGCCTAGAACATTTGTCCACTTTTGACCTTCAGGACGCAAAAGATCTAAGCGTTTTGGAAGGATGGCGTATTGGAAGTAGCTTACACAGCGAAGCGTTACTGGAAAACTGCGGGCGAGATTCACTTCAAGCCTTGCGGCGGATGACTGAAAATGGGTGGATTGAAAGTCATTCCAATGCGCACTCTAAGGTTACTCTGCGTAGTCAAAGCAGAAATGAATTTAGATTAAAGATAGAGGTGGGAGGAAAGTGTTATTTATTAACTTCCCCCGGCAGTGAGCTGAAATTACGCTATCCAGCGCTGAAGATGAAGCTTTTAGGTGAGCAAGTGGTGGGGTTGGTCGATCCCGTAACAGATGGCCCGTATATTGACCAAGTATTAAAGAAATTTGCACATTGCGGTGTGAGTGTGAATAAGCTCACCAAATAGTTAAATTAAAAGACGTGATTAGGTGCCCAGTGGAAAAACGCAAATATCCAAGGCAAAAAGTTGATGTAGAGGCTGTTATCAACTTCAAAACCAGCGAGAGCTATCTTTGTCGAATAAAAGATTATAGCGCTTCTGGTTTGCTAGTCGTTCTCTCCAGCTATCGAATGGCACACAAACAGCAAGCACTCGATTTTAATGTTATAAAACAAGGGCAGCTGACGTTGAAGCTAGATGGACGATATTATACAACTGATGTGGATGTTGTGCATGGCAGCGAAACTTCCATAGGTGTACGTTTTCGTAAATCTAGCGATCAATTTGTGGCGGCAATCTCTAAAGTAGCCAGTGTAGTATCAGTAAGTACGCCAACCGCTGCTGGCAGTAATGAGTTTGAAAAAAGTCAATTATCCCACCGCAGTCAGTCTGATTTTCTTAAATCTGCTGATAGTTGCTTTCAGCAATACCTGGATGAGCGTTTTGGTTTATTCTTTGAGAAAACACAGCAACAACTGTTAGAAGCGGCTGATAAGCAGAAGACAGACGCCGATCAGCACCCGTTTTTTGCTGCAATATCTGGATTTGAGAAACAAGCAAAACGAATAAACTCCAAGTTTCGGGAAATGATATTTGCTGAAGCGCTGGCTTTGAAACAAAGTAAGTCATCAGTGGCTGATAAAAAGGCTGATAAAAACGAATCGTATGAAAACATTTCCTTAGTCCAGAAAGATGAGTTTGAAGACTGGTTAATCGTTCGTGTCACAGCATCGCGTTCTGAGTTGGATTTTCGGGAAATCTTAACAGAGTTGCAGATGAGACTTGATGTTGCTTTTGGCGGCGACGAAAACAGTCATGTAAATAATCCCTATAGCCCTTTATCGCTATGTCATTGCTTTGCCGAAACCATAGGGTTTCTAACTTTGTCCAGTAAAATAGAGAAATTGATATTCAGTTCGTTTCAGAAATTTATACTGGATTCGTTGCAGACTTTATATGGCGATTTAAATGAGTTGTTGAAGAACGCCGGAGTTTTAACGAATGTAAATATTTCAAAACATTTAATGACGAAGGCGCTACAAAAAGGTAAGGAGATAGAACCCGAAGGCTCCGTAGCAGGTGATAATAAACCTCAACTGTCCTCTACTCCAGTTAAGAGCCCATTGAAGGATTTTCAGAGAGATATAAAGAAAGCCAATAATGCGTACAGTGCTATTAAAAGTTTGTGGGCATTAAATAAGCCTGCAGCTGTAGAAACAAGTAATGCTGGTGTGCAACCATTGACGGTGGCGAATCCTCCGGGTGCAGCGGTGCAGATGCCTGTATCATTAACTCATGCATTGGAGAAAATAAAACAGAATATAGCTACGAATAACGACTATTTTAAAGAACAGAATCCATTAGCTAGAATAATTGCCGATGGTGAGGTAGGGCAGCAATTGCATGTTTCTGAAGGTCAATTAGCTTCGGTAAATTTTGTTGATGGCTTGATGGAAAAAATAGTGGAAAACAATGCCGTTGATAGCAGTGTTATTCCACACTTGAAGAAGCTTGAAATCCCCATGCTGGATGCGCTGGTAAGGGATGAGAACTTTTTTGACGAAGCTGATCACCCGTTTCAGCTGCTGGTGAATAAACTGATTCACTTAGCCAAGAAAGATAGTATAAATGCAGTAGCGAATAAGAAAATATTACTTGAAAGTATAAGTGAATTATTAAAGCGTGATCTCAAAGATATTGATTTTCTCAATCAAAAGATCGATCAGATTGAAACTCATATAGCTCGTGAAACTGCAAGTGTCGAAAGAAATACTGAACGAGTACTTCAATCTTATGAAGGTAAGGAAAAGCTGCTAACGGCGAATGCCAGGATTGAAGAAACTTTAAATTCAAAACTTGGGAGCAATGAAGTCCCGGATTCGTTGATTGCATTGATAGAAAATGGCTGGCGTGAATTAATGCGGCTGTGTTATCTCCGCGAGGGCGAGGAGAGCAGGGCGTGGGAAATTTCGAATATTGTACTAGATCAATTGTTAGTTCGCGCAAACCCGAACAATGTTAACCTCGATGATGTTTTGTTTAAGCCAGAGGAGCTTCTCCGTTTAATCAAAAAAGGTTTAGATAAGGTGCCATCGTCGAATGTTAAGCAAGAAGAGATTTTGTTTAGGTTGCAATCCTGGATTCAGGCAGGTGATTTTAGCCAAGTTGACTGGATTACTTATGTGTCGCCAAAGTTTATCAATCAATCTGCAATTGATGGTCAATCCGAGTCACTCGCGCTGGATAAATGGTTGAGGCGGGCACATAATTTAGCGGTTAATCGTTGGGTGGATTTTGAAGATGGTGGCGGTGAAAAAAAACGTTGTCAATTAGTTTGGAAATCAAAAGATAAAGATATCAACGTTTTTGTCGATCGTTTAGGTAGGAAAGCCCATGAATTATCCGCATCCCAGTTGGCAACGCAGTTAAAATCGGGGGCCTGCAAAGCGGTATCAGCAACAGAGTTTTCTCCAATAGATAGCGGAATGTTTGGCATGCTTGAGAACGCTCACGACGGATTTTTGGAGCGTTCTAGTATTGATCCTCTCACACAGGTGTATCAAAGGGATGCTTTTGAGCGGTTGCTCGCTAACACTATCAGTACCGCCAAGAAAAATGCCACGAAATATGTAATCTGCTATTTAGATATTCAGGGTTTTAAAGCGCTAAATACAGCTATGGGATTTGCTGGTGGTGATGAATTGTTAAAGACATTTGCCTACCGATTGAAAGAGAATTCTGAATCAGATACTGTGATTGGTCGGCTTGGTGGAAACTCATTTGCTATGGTTTTTCCGACTCCTGACGTTGATGCCAGCTATCGCCGGGTTTCAACACTAAAAGATAATTTAGAAAGAAAAAAATACCATATCGGATCAGATAGCTTTCAGTTGTCGACAACGGTTTCTATGGTCACCTATGATGAGACATTTAGTCGAGTAACTGAATTACTCCACCTTGTGGATGCAGCGGTTCAAATTGCGAAGAAAACTGGAAAGAAAGATGTCCAAGTCGTAGATATTAACGATCCAGCATTGCGAAACTATGAGAAGACATTAGCTTCAATAAATGTCATTAATAAGGCTATTGATGGTGATAATTTAAGTTTACGTTGTCAGGAAATATGCCCAATTAATACTTCCTCAAGTGAGGCATTGATCTATGAAGTTCTAGTAACTGTAATTGACGAAGATGGCGTTCCTTTGCCGACCAATGAATTTGTACAAGCGGCCGAAGAGTATGGCCAAATGAGTCAGGTGGATCGAAGAGTTATAAAGTATCTGCTAAGTTGGATGAGCTCGCAAATGGATTTGCTTCAGAATATTAATGGGTTATGTATTAACCTCTCTGGTCAGTCTATTAATGACGAAACGTTTCTTGATTTCTTATTTACAGAATTTGTAAATACGAACGTGCCGAGGGATAAATTAATCTTTGAAATAACTGAATTAACAGCGGTGGCTAATTTCGATGATGCAGCTGATCTCATTACGGAGCTGAAGAATATTGGTTGTCGTTTTTCAATCGATAATTTTGGTTTGGCTCATTCTGCTTATACTTCTCTTCGAATGTTGCCGGTCGATATGGTAAAGATTGAAGGCAGTTTGGTGACCAACGTTGCGGAAAGTGAAATTGACTTTGGGCTGATTAAGTCCATAGTAGAATTAGGACATTTCCTAAATAAACAGGTAGTAGCGAAACATGTTTCAGACGCCAAAATTAAGCGGGCTTTGCAAGAGATCGGCGTTGATTACGTGCAAGGTTATTTTATTGGTAGGCCAATATTATTGGAGGCATTGCCGCAACATGCTTTAGATCGCTTTATGTGATAGCGTACTCTTCAAATTCTACTGGAGTTTCAAGAGCGGATATTCTTTCATGGATGAAATTCTTCGTGTCTTCAGTGGCGTTGGGTGAGTGTTCGGCATAGGATTTCAACATTTTAATAATGCGATTTAGATGCCAATCAATTTCTTCCAACATTAAGCTTACGTCCTCTAACTCACGATAGCCGATCTGAAGCTTTTCCTGTTTTACCTGGTCGATCCAGCGTAAGTAGCCTGGATCAAGTATCCCGGATCCTCGTACGGTTTTCATTACCTGCTCTAAAACTTTCTGTGCGCTGATTAACATTTTATCTTCTAGGTTACCACTTAGAGCCGAGATGATTTCCTCTGTAGTGTTATAGCGTTGTGAAAGCTTATCGTTTGTTGCTATCAAATCGCTGGCCGCTTGTTCTATGCTGGCATCATCCAGGGTGGGATTGGACTTTAGTTTAAGTTGGCGAAGCAAGGACATGACAGCGGTATAGTTGGAGTAGAAATGACTTTCACTGTTAACTTGTAGGAAGGGGATTATATCTCTGAGAGTTTTACCGCTACGACGTAATTTATTGAAATACACTGAGACTAAACTATCACAAAGCGCAATAATTTGGCTTTCCTGAGATATTTGATAGGAGAACTTGCCCAATGGATAACCAGTCCCGTCACACCGCTCATGATGCTCTAGAACTATCTTCGCCACTTGACTATCCAGTTGAGGAACCTCCTGTAAAAATTTCTGGCCAATGACTGTATGAGCCTGTATTTGTCTCCATTCCTCTGGTGTAAGTGAGCCTTTTTTTCGAATTATGTTTGGATCAATATGCATCATTCCAAGGTCATGGGTTGCTGCGGCAATAAAGCAATTAGATATCGTTTTTGCAGGCAGTTGCATTTGCCTCGCTGCAGCCACAGTGAACCAGCTTACATGGAACGTCTGTTGATACAGATCCGGTAACTGTGATTGCATCACTGTAAGTTTTTGGACGAGTAGTGGGTACCTGATAAGCTCTAGAGCCAGTTGACTAAACAATTTTTCAAGGTTTAGGTTGTCGGAAATTGCTTTTAGTTCTGGTATTTGACTGGTGGTCTTGTTTAAGTCATCTGTGATGGTTTTTGCCGTAATGGTTTGGGCGATACTGACGCTGGCTTCAATAGGCTTTAATAATTTAAATCTAACTATGCGTTCAGAGATTTTTTTGTTTATGGGAGCGCCTTTTTTTACCAGCAGGCTGCCATTTTCGTTAAAGATATCTTCACTCGCTATTACATCCTTAGATTCCCCCATATTTGCGAGGTGAGAAGCGTAAGGATTTATACTGTTATCAGTGGATGCATCCATAACTTCGGTATCAACACATAGTTTGTTTAAAAATAGCTAACGATTAACTTATCGGCAATAAATTAGGCTAGTCTAGTTTATTGAAATCATTTAGCGTTCATTAATAATGCGCGCAAGACTCAGCAGATCAGAGCTGATTAGCAATCCGTTTTCTATGGCCTTTGTAAGATTGATTTCGAATCTTTGTTGGTCCGATGTTCTCAGTATGTTTACAACACCACCAGTTTTAGTGAAGTCTTTTGTGTTTCCTATGCTTAATACAAATAAGTGGTTTAAATTGCTAAAGAATTTTTGCAATTCTGGAATATGGTCAATACCCACAAATAGGATATGGCAACCACTTTGTATTTGACTGTAATCCGTTGTTCGAATGACCTCAAGGGTACGATCACGAACCTGAACGCCATCAACAAAGTCCAGAAACTCACCGAATGAGACAGCTCCATAAAGGCACATTTTAAGGGGGCTGGATTGATCAACAAAGGCATCTCGCGGCCATTCCACAAAGTTAGCAAAGTTATATAAAAACAGCGCTTTTACTTGGTATTCCTTGGCAAGCTCCAGATCACTCCTTGTTGCGGAATAGCTGAGTGGTACCGAGGTGCAGAGTAATGCAATCAGCACTCTCAGTTGTAGTTTTAGACCGTAATCGTTTTTTATAAAGCGCAATGATTTATTCTCTATACTGATTTAAAAAGCAAGGCTCATATAACCAAAAATAATATAGTCATCAACTTCTTCTTCAATAGCCTGGCTAAGTGACTCCGTTATGGGAATGCCAAAGCTAACATTGGCCGTTAAATTCTTTCCATATTGAAACATCATACCAAAGCCGGTACCTAAGAAGCTCGCACTATCTCCGCTGCTCTTGTTTTGTTCGCCATAGGCATAATCTACAAAATAATAGGGTGATAATCTAACCCCGTTATAGGGTTTAAAGGCCATAAATGTCTGATCATATTTTAGACTATATACAGAGTCTCCGCTGAATAGTGCTGGTTTGTAACTCCTCACAGCGTAAGCACCAGTTAATACCATGCGTTCAGAGGGTGGCAGGACATCCGGTGCATAGTCAACGCTCAAGCCTAATTTGGTAACCCACTCCTCAGGGTTGCCTGGTTGCCAACGGAAGTCATTATTATAGTCGAAATGTAGTGCGAAAATGGTTTGATTCAGGGTTGAATCATCGGTTTCTATTATGTGACCAACAGTGGCACCTGTGCTCAACGATTGCCGCTGTTTTCCATCTGGGGTGATTGCAATGGCTCGCAGTGTTGGGCGGTAGGTTATATAGTTTGAGGTGTCCTCAAAGACGTCTTTAAATTCGTCGCTTGAGGCCCTTGAATTTTTTATAGAAAAGCTATGGTTCAAGTCTGCTATCGCGTTCTCTTGTTTTAGCAGATTAATGTTGAAAAAGGCCGATAGGGTACTCAAGAGCCCCGTTAGTCCTAAGCCTTTAAAATCACCTACAACCTCATACTGGTTGCTGAGCCAGGCTACTCCCCAAAGACTGGTTTCATCGATTGGACGTTGATAGGAAACGGAGCCCAATAGGTTACCTGTTTCATTGGTCATAATGGCTTTTGCATCTAATGTATCGCCTCGACCTGTAATGTTATTTTGTGAGTAGAAGCCCATTACCCGGAAGGCTCCCGTATTTTCAACGCCATAGTTATCGACTCTTACGGCATAGGCATTTCTGGATTCACTGACAACATGAATATTAAGCCGCGTTTGGCCTGGGTATTTTCCTACTGAGAAAAAACCAAATACTTTAAGTCCTTGAATTAGGTTGGCTTTTTTCATTGCCTTTTGAATATCAGGTTCGTAAACCACCTTGCCCAATAGATCTAAAAATGGCGCCTTAATTTGCTTCTCTGAAAACAACTTGTTGTTTTTGAGATTAATTTCGCTAATTCTGCCGGGCAGAACATTCAATGTGAGTGTATTGTTTCTTATTTCGTTGGGAACAATAAATATTTGGTTAAAAGTCAGCCCTTTGGCATGGTAGGCTATGGTTACTGCGTTAGCAATGGTATGCATATCTGATATGGACATCCAAGGATCTAAATTTTTAAACGCTTGGTTGATCGCTTGGCTGAGGTACTGTTGCGTGACGCCATATTGAGGGAATAGAGAGTCTCCTTTTAATTCCACGCGTTTTACAAGGACCTTGCCATCCACAAAGCGGTCTGCTCTAGGTTTTTGTCCTGGTAAACTAGGTATTAGTACCTTAGGTTTGTTGTCAGATTCTGAAGTTGAAACTTCCACAGTGGATGTATCGTTTTCCGCTGCTTGCAGTGTCGAACTTATTGAAATGCAGGCCAATAAAAAGAGTATCAGTGGGGTCCAAATGACTCCTGATAGATTTTTTTGAAATAGGGAGCCTAACGTGTTGGGCGCCTGGTACAGCATCTTTGTAAGCTTAATCGTTAAAATACCACAAAAAGATTCATTATTTGTTTATACTCATTAAAGTATATAGCCTCAGGGGAAAAAAGTTTATCTAAGACGATAAGTTAAGTTCGATTTCTGTATCTGAAGATTACAGAGTAAGTGGACTTCAGGAGTCCTTAGTAAATGGTGAGTTTCCGAATATTGCGATGATGGAATTCAGAAAACTAAAAATTAAAACTAAGCTCATCGTGGTAGTTTTGTTAACCAGTACTATAGGGTTACTTTTTACCGGCGTGGGGGTGTTGACGCTCGATCGCGTTAAGCAGAAGGGTATTCTGGCAGAAGAAATGTCAATTTTGGCCCGGGTAATCGCCTCCCGCAGTACAGCTGCGTTAAGCTTTCGCGATCAGGCCAGGGCCGAAGATAATTTAAAATCTTTACTCGTGCGAGATTCAGTCGAGTTCGCATGCATGTACGATTCGTCAGATCAAATATTTGCTCAGGTGACCCGCAAGAGCTCTTCCTCCGATTTTTGTCCAACCCAGAGTTTGCAGGCAGGTGAATATTTTCGAGAAGGCTATTTAGAAGCGTATCAACTCATCGAGCTTAATGGTGTGCCTATAGGCAGAGTTATGGTGCGAACTAATCTTGAAGACCTCGATAGGCGTTTACAAAGTCAAATAGTGATCAGTATCGTTATATTAGGTCTCTCTCTGGTGACGGCATTTTTAGTAACACAGCGGCTGCAGCGGGCGATCTATCAGCCTATTGTGGATCTTGGCAATGTGGCCAATAAAATTACTGAGCACAATAATTTCTCGATTCGGGCCAGCACAACAAATGAAGACGAAATTGGTGATGCGATTGCTGCGTTTAACTCCATGCTCAATAAAATTGAAGCTGACAAAGAAGAGTTAACCCGATTGGCATACTATGATCCTCTTACCAAACTTGCTAATCGCAGGATGTTTAGCGAACGGCTGGTGTTTGCCTTAGAAAATGCCCGTCGCAGTGGTGAGAGAATGGGGCTTATATTCCTGGATTTAGATAAATTTAAAGCAGTAAACGATGAGTTAGGCCATGATATTGGTGATCTGCTGTTGAAAGCTACAGGCAAGCGGTTAGAGGCTGCGATACCAGGTAATGCCACGGCCTTTCGCTTAGGGGGTGATGAATTTACGGTGCTGCAAGTGGGCGTAAGTCAGGAAGACCTGGAGCGAACAGCCGAGAATATATTAAATGAATTCGCTGAACCTCTCATCCTCGCTGGTCGGCAGTTAGCTATTTCTTCCAGTATTGGCATTGCAATTTCAGATGGTAGCGATAACGTCAGTTCTATAATGAAAAATGCAGATGTTGCTCTTTATGAGGCGAAGGATGCCGGCCGCAGTAATTACAAAATCTTCAAAGGGCGAGGCTAAACACTTATATTGAATTAATCTGGCAGGTTACCGCCGATTAGGAGTTTACCCAAGTAACGTTTTAGGGCTTGTTTCTTAAGACAATCTTTTCGATTGAGGTCGTTTGGCTGACAGTCCTCCATTAAATTGTCGAGGTTGTTTTCACTGGTGTTTCTTGAATCTCCAACGAGTTGTGAACCTTCCTCTTCAGGCTCTTCGAACAAGGAATCAGAGAGGGTGCCGTCAACTATTTCTTGCTCTGCTTCCGTTAGGGTATCCGGCGGAGCCACCGCTAGTATAGCGTAATTTATTTTGCCAGGGATAGCTAGGTGGTTTGGCAGCAAGCCAACGGGTGTGACGTTTAGTTCAGTGGAGTATTTCACGTTTATATTGATGTCGCCGTTGCTTGTTTGAACTGACGTACTAGGGTCTGAAGATACACTGTACAGAGCACCTTCTGGATAGAGATCGGTAGGAGAAATGTCCTGGGTAACTGGGTCGCCAAGTTGCACGCCGTATAAGCCAGAAGGATCGGTAACCAAGACGGCGCTACCAGCGATATTTATATTGGTGTCGCCGTTAGTGGAAAATGTGTTCCCACCGTCATTAATGTAGATATATTGCCCCATTAGAGTAAGACCATTGGGAGCCGTGGTGGTAATGCTTCCACGGACTTCGATGCCACCCTGGGCGAGGTCCTGATCAGAGAAGGGAAGTTGCCCCCCATTACTGTTGATATCAAAATTGGCAAAATCTGCTGCTTCATTCTCTGTTACGTTCAGGTCTGAGATGAATAAGCTTCCTACATTTATACTGGCGGAACTGCCGATAAGAACCCCTGAAGTGTTCAAAAGGAACACATGTCCATTGGCGTTAATGTTGCCAAATATTTGGCTTGGACTGCCTTGGAAGTCGCGATTAAGTGCGATCGAGCTGACATTAGGCTGCACAAAGTTTACGGTTTCTGTCGCGCCCACATTAAATGAGTTCCAATTAATGGCTACGTTCTGGCTCACACCCTGATCGATAGTGGTGGTTTGAGTAGGGTTATTAACGGAGATCGTCGTCGATCCTGGTACTGATTCTGAGATTACAGTGCCCCCACTGGGAGCCGCAATGCATACAGTGACTAACCCAGACAACATTAAATTTGAGCTAATCAAGAAAGGTAAATGTCTGGGTTTAATCATAATGGCCAGGAAACTTTAAATGCTTAGTTACCATTCAGTTTAGGTTGAAGTCCGGTGGCAGCGCAAGGCTCATTCCTTGCGCTTAACTCATTCCTTGCCCTTAAATTGGGGCCAGCTTTAGCCATCAGAACCAGAGCATAATACCGAGGTGGCCGCCCTCATCGATTTCAAAGTCATTGCCATTGCTCGCTGATTCCATTTCAGCATTTCGGTAACCAATATAGAGCCAAGCCTGTTCAATGATTCGGTACTGTATTTTCACTGTAAAGTCTAGGTATCGGGATATATCGTCGAAAGCTAGGACGTCAGGAGCGTAGTAAATGTCAGTGCGTAAGCTGACATTGGGCACAGCGGGGATTTCCCAGTTAATGAAGCCACCAATACCCACTGCGGTACCGCTTAAATCGCCTTCATCTTCATCCAGGTAATAAAATCGAGCGCCAATCCCAGCGAGTAAGTTGCTCTGTTCATTCACGTTATCCGCCACAAAAAGGCTGCCATAATAAGCATCGCCGTTGTCCTCGTGATGCAGTAATCCACCACCTACATTAAGGCCAGCTTCCGTAACTTGTGTAGAATAATCGAGGCCAACAGCCTTGTTATTTAAAGTTAAATCTAAGGTGTGGGCTGATACAGAAGCGCTGAACATCGCTAAAGTTAAGGTAACTAGGTATTGTTTTCGAATATTGTTCATATGAGATTTCCTAAAAAGTTTAGATTTTAGCTGGCTTCAGTGAAGTCTTGAGTCCACAAGCTGTGAAATTTACACCTTATCAAAGCGCATTTATGCGGTACAATTAACGTACCTATCAAGAAATAGGTGTAAGGCTATAATTTTTCAGTGATAATGTCATCTATTGTTAATTTATTGAGCTATAGTTTGTTTTTGAGCCCTCCAGTAATGGAGACTCTAAATCAATGGTTTTAAAACACAATCAGGTAATATTGCGAAAAAAATTATGATTCATGATTTTGCAACAGTACAAAGCAGCGCTCAAACGAATTCTTCCACTAAGACTGAAGACAGGGTGTTGTTTGCTATGGAACCGGTTCGACGTTACCTGTGGCGACATCGCTGGTCTCTGGTGGCTGTCTTGTCAATAGTGGCATTGGGGTATGTTACCAGCGACTTTTCCTGGACAGCAGGAGACGAGGCAAAGGTAGCCTCAAACTCAAGTATGGATCTATCCCAAGAGCAGCCGTCCCAGCCGTTACCAACCCCAGGCAAGTCAACAGTGGAGACAAATAAGGCGTCGGCAACGGCGCAATCTTATGGTAATGAAGCTCATGAGGTAGAACCAGATTTTGGCTTTTATGAGTCACTACAGGCAAGTCCCTGGCATATTCCCGTGCAGCGTGGCATCTACATTACAGAAGAGGACCGTAAGCGAAGCAATTATCGTTATAGTTTGCAGGCTGCGAGTTTGCGCAGCGAACGAGAAGCAAAGCGGGTGGTAGCCCAGTTGAAATTGTTAAATTTGCCAGCCTCTTATTCAGTGACAGATTCTGACTATGGGAATATCTGGTACCGCGTTAATGTAGGTCCATTCTCGAATGTTTCAATGATGAATAAAGCGGAAGATGTCCTCGTATCTAAAGGAATGATGCCACTAAAACGTCGAATTAAGTAGCGACTACTGGCTACTGGGCTGGGGGGCAGGCGCTTTTTGGTTGACTATTACCCCTGCCTGTTTTGTCTCTCTAGTCCCGTTACTCGCAAAACACGTAAACATAATTGATTAAAAGAGCCCTTTCCTGGGAAAGCCCCTGTATTTGCTATTTGGATGTTATGTTGTACATTGTCGATTAGTGATTTCAAGCCAGAACTGAGCGAAGGCAATTCAGACGTAGCTAGCAACCTGGACTGTTGCCGTTTTTTTAATGGGGCATGCGGGGCTCGTGCGCTATAACTATATTTTTGCGAATTGTAGAAGTTTTACTGTTGGGTGAAGGTGTCAGATGAATAGATTTGAGGATATTAAAATGAAAACGATTGCAGTACTTTTGACCAGTATTCTTTTGGTGGCCTGTCAAAGCATGGGCCCTATTGAAAAGCCAGATGAAACCGCAGTAGTGGACCAGGGGGTTTATAAAATTGGCGTCGGTGACGGCCTCAGTATTACCGTTTGGAAAAATCCAGAGCTCAGCGCAGTCTTGCCAGTACGTCCTGACGGCTATATTTCGGTACCATTGTTGGGCGATGTCAAAGCGGAGGGAAAAGAACCAGAACAATTAAGTAAAGATATAAGGATTAAATTAGAAAACTTTATCAAAAGTCCGCAAGTGACTGTTGTGTTGACCAATGCGGTTAGCTCGGAGTTTTTGCATCGTGTTCGTATTACCGGTGCAGTCAAGGCGCCAGCTTCTTTACCCCACCAAAAAGGCATGACGGTTATGGACGTGGTCTTGTTAACTGGCGGCTTAACGGAGTTTGCGAACGGTAATCAAACCAAGTTGTATCGTAATACGGTCAAAGGTCCAAAAGTTTATACTGTTTTGTTAGATGATATTTTAGAAAAGGGTGATATTAAGACCAATTATTTGCTTTACCCTGGAGATATTCTGACGATCCCAGACAGTTTATTCTAAAGAGCCTCAAACTCCATGAACTCCGGCATGCCGCCATCTAAAAGGTTTGTCATGCAATTTGCAAAAGTTGTTTTGCGAGAAGCGATTAAATTTAAAACCTGGGTGGTGTTATTGTTCGTAGTAACCAGCCTGGTGGTGCTAATTGCTGGAGTTCTATCACCAAAAATTTATCAGTCTAATGTGACGGTTTTTGCTGATCAAGCGGAACCAACCGATAGTGCTACGCGCGAAAGGTTAACAGCAGACCTTATCACCTCACCACGGATAATAGGTCAGTTGGTGACAGAGCTTGACCTGGTGGAAGACCCCAATAATAGCGAGTCAATGGACAAGGCAATCCTGGCGGTAATAAGTGCAGTTGAAATACAGCCACTCGGATCTGGTTTTATAAAAATTGCCTATACAGCGGATGACTCAATTCATGCCTACAATGTGGTGTCTAAGCTTACAGACCTAATTATTCTGGATTCTATTGAAGCGAATAGAAGAGTCAGCAATGAGTCTAATGCTCAAATTGAAAAACAAGCGCAAGCTTACAAGGTGGAAGTGCAACAAGCGGAAGAAAAACTAAAGCAGTTTAATGTGGCTGATTTGGTGGGCACGGAAAAGCAAACAAAAGAGCAATTAAGCGCTACTAAACAAAAAATTGAGTCAATACAGCTCGATATTGAAGAAACAGAGATTCGAATAACTTCGCTGGAAACGCAACTTTCATCAGAGTCGGAATTTTCTGCACCGAAAAATCCCATTGATATTGATCCACCTTTCAGGGAGCTGCGGGAATTAATCGATACCGAAAAAATGGATCTTGCTTCAAAGAAACGCCGATTAAAGCGTACGGAAGCACAGTTGCAAGAACAATTAAGCAGGCTTGAACGAATCGCTGAAAGACAGTCAGAGCTTGACGAGTTAAAACGTGATTATGATATTACTAAGACTATATATGAAGGAATATTGGCTCGAAAAGAGAAGGCTAGACTTTCAATGCCGTTGGACGTTGAAGGTTTAGGCGTTACTTATAGTATTCAAGAGCCAGCTTCCTATCCCAATAAGCCCATGGGTATTCAGTTTGTTCATTATGCGATATTCGGTCCGATGCTTGGGTTTTTGTTGCCTTTTGGGCTATTAGCAGCTTACGTGAAGGTCGATCCCCGTATTAGAATGCCAGACAAGTTGTCTAACCTTACTGATTTGCCCGTACTTGGAGTGGTTCCTCACATCTCAACACCTCTGGCCAAGAGGCTCCTGAAGAGCGATGTGGTCTTCTTGTGTTTGTTCCTGGTGATTGTTTCTGGGATTTATTTGTCAGTAGCGGTGGCTTACCAGCGAGGTGTTATTTAATGACTGGAAAAAGAGCCAGAGATCAAGCGGCCATTACTTCATCATTTCGGATTACAGCCCCCAAAGTTGCTAAGTCCAATATTAGTGATATGACAGAATTGGATGTTATTGGCGCTGAAGAGCTGGCAGCAAAAAAATTAATCAGTTCTGGTATCGAGAACAGTTCAATTTTAAATGTTTTTCGAGAAATAAGAACTCAGCTTTTGCAGCGTTCAGAGGGCAAGAATTTTATTCTGATGGTCAGTTCAATGATCAATAGGGCAGGGACTAGTTTAATTGCCACAAATTTAGCGGCAGCGTTGGCCTTGGATAAAACAAAAACTGCTCTGCTGGTGGATTGTAATCTACAAAATTCCAGTGTGTGCGAATTATTGGGTGTAGATCCTGACTTTGGACTAACAGATTACTTGGCTGGTAACAGGCTCGATATTGATGATGTTATTTATGCTACCGGAATTCCTCGCCTGCGCTTCATCCCGATTGGAGCTAATCTTGAATCTGGAGTGGAATACTTTTCTAGCCCAAGAATGAAAGACCTTCTTGGTAGCCTAAAAGATCGCTATGCCGACCGTTTTATAATAATTGACGTGCCGCCTGTAGGTTTAACGCCAGAGGCAAGGATACTGTCTGAAATGAGTGATTTTTCAGTGCTAGTGGTTCCTTATGGCAAGGTCACTGAAAATCAGGTGATCGCAGCTGTCAATGCGATTGGTAAAGAAAAAATTGCTGGTCTGATTTTTAATAATTAATGCTTTTTAGAGACCATGATATGTCTGTATTAAAAAAGAGTTTCCCCGTTGTATTATTGGTGAGTTGTCCCGTAATTTATGGTGCTCCAGCTGTGGATCAGAAGCTGTCGTTAGGCGTTTATAACGAGTGGAGCGATAATGTTGAGGCTGTGGCCGATGGCGGTAGCAGCGATATGATCACCAATATATATGCTCAAATAAAGGTTGCTGGCAAAATTCGGCAGGTCAATTATGGCATCGGTTATACTGTTCAAAATGAAAGCTACCAAAAAGATTCCTTTGGAGACCGAAATTATTTGAATGGGTCTGCCAATTTGGATTGGGATATCATACCCAAAAAATTGTTTTGGAATAACTCAATAGTTTCTCGCACTACCTTAAGAAGCAGTAATTCACCGGATCTTCCAGATAATAGAGATCAAAGAAATACCTTTGTTTCTCAGCCTGGTTTTATACTTCATCCGAGTAATCGGGATACAGTGTTAGTCACAGCCTCAGTGAGTAAAGTAGACTTTCGTGAGGATGGCGGTAATAACAGCGACCGGCTAGGTAGCGCTATCGACTGGGGACATAAGTTCACCACACTAACCAGTGGTGGCGTAGAGTGTAATTATGAAAGTGCCGATTTCGATCAGCAGGTCGGTTACAAGAGCTATGACTGTCAGCTCAATGCAGTAAGATTGATTAATAATGGCAAGTTGGAAGCATCATTTGGACAGAAAGTATTGAATCCTGACCAGGGAGAGGACCTGGATGGCTCAGTTTATACGATCAGGGGTGAATGGTCGAAAGGCGCCCATTCCTTTTATTTTGTCAGTACCCGCGATTTGACGGATAGCAGTGTGGGTTTTACACGCATAAACTTTGTTGATAGTGTTGTTAAGCCCGTAGATATTGATACTAGCGATGCAAAGTTAGTTGAACGTACCAGAACGGTAGTTGGGCTGGGTGAAATATTTTCTCCTACATTTGGCATTTCGGCTTTTTTGTTTCGTGATTCAGAAGACGTTTATGCCAGTAACGACGATACTTTGCGCGAAGGTTTGGTGGTGACTTTCGACAAGAAACTGAATTGGAATTATGGCACTAAGGCAGATTTTCAAATTGAAAATACTACCTTGCAACAGGGTAGCCCAGAGGAATTTGATGAAAGCTACAAAGAAATTCGATTAGAGCTGTATAAAGAGTTGACTGAGGAATTAAGGGTTGCCGGTGGTGTACGAGTAGAAAATCAGACGGCTGATGCGGCGACAAGTGAGTTTGAAATAAACACGCTTTACCTGGATTTGCGGTATACCTTTTAGTTTTGGCACGCACTAATTTAGGGGTTCCTGAATGTGAATGCCGTATTTTTTCATTAAGTCATACAATGTTGGTCTAGTTACACCGAGTAGTTTTGCTGCAGCTGAAATATTGTTATCGGTCATGTTGATGGCGCGTATGATGGCCGCTTTTTCAGCTTCATGGCGGACTGAGCGTAAGTTTAGTGAAAGGTCGTTATGTTCCGGCAATCCTAGATCTGAAACACCGATATTTTTTTGATCGCACATGACTACGGCTCTTTTCAATTTATTCTCCATTTCCCGAATATTGCCTGGCCATTCGTAGCTTTCAATGGCCATAATGGACTCTGGCGAGAAGCCCTTAATACTTTTATTGAGTTGTTCAACGTACTTGCTCAACAAATGTCGGGCGAGCAAAATTTTATCGCCACCTCTTGCTCGTAAAGGGGGTAGCTCTATGATCATTTCACTGATTCGGTAGAACAGGTCCTCTCTAAAGGTTCCTTCTGCGACCATTTGTTCAAGATTTTGATTGGTGGCGCAAACCACTCGAACATCTACCGGGATTTCTTCCCGGCCGCCCAGCCGCTCGATAACCCGTTCTTGCAGGAAGCGCAGCAGTTTAGCTTGGAGTGCTAATGGCATATCGCCGATTTCATCGAGAAAGAGGGTGCCACCATTTGCAACTTCGACTTTTCCCAGGGTGCGCTTTGTTGCACCAGTGAAGGCCCCTCTTTCATACCCGAACAGCTCACTTTCCATTAGGTTTTCAGGTACCGCAGCACAGTTAATTGCGACAAAACGTTTATCGCTACAGGAGCTGAGTTTGTGAATAGCTCGAGCGATTACCTCTTTTCCTGTGCCGGACTCACCGAGCACAAGACAGGTAATGTTGGTAGGCGCTAGCTTCTTGATCATGTTGCAGACACTCAGCATTTGATCATCGGATGCTATGACACCGGGTAGAGGATTAATATTCTGGTCCTGTAGGCGTTTATTCTCTTGTTCAAGCGCCCAAATTTGGTGAGCCCGCTGGACAATAAGGTCCAATGTGTCAGTGTTTACTGGTTTTTGGTAGAAGTCGTAGGCTCCTAAAGCTATGGCTCTTAGCGCGTTTTCATAATCATGGTAACCGGTAACGACGATGATTTTAGTATCGGGTGCAATACGAAGGGTTTCTTCTATTGTCGCAAAACCTTCTTCTACTCCTTCTTCATCCGGAGGTAGTCCGAGATCTTGCAAAACTACGGCAGGTTCATGCATGCGAATAGCTGCAAGTGCACTTTTGCGGTCAGGGGCAACGACGACTTCGTATTTATCAAAATGCCAACGCAGTTGGCTTTGTAAACCTAAATCATCTTCTACGATTAATAAAACGGGCTTATTTGTACTCATAAATTTCGTTTTAGTTGGCTTTTTCGGTATGAGAAAAGTCTATCGGTAAATACACACTAAACGTTGTTCCAACCAGAGGTTCGCTTTTTACGATAACATCTCCGCCCAGGTTGCGAATAAACTCTCTAGTTTGATAGACGCCAATGCCCATTCCTTTACCAGATTTTGTGGTATCAAACGGTCGAAAAAGGCGATTTTTTATAAATTCACTGTCCATACCGCATCCGTTGTCTTCAACTTCTATGACGGCATGTTGGCGTTCCTGGCGAATGGTAATATCAACGTAACCTTCAGCCGGTGTCGCTTCCTGAGCATTTTTAATAATGTGGGTAACAATCATTTCGAGATTGTCTTCATCCGCGACAACTTTAAGTGAATCTGACAAAATTCTCAATGATGGTGGCGGAATTCGGTCCTGACACTTTTTTACAGCATTAACCACCACATTCTCAATATTTAAAGGGTGTGCACTGGAGGGCTGAGTTTGCTGTAGTTTTTTAAGTAGGTTGCTCATTCTTTGCACGGAATTATCAATGGTTCGTATCATGTCATCAATAAATGCCGGATTTTCCTTGTGTTTACTGGCATTTTCTACCACTAGCGCTTGCTGTGCGATAAGGTTCTTTAAATCATGCATGACAAAAGCCGATAATTTGTTGTAGGTGTCAAATTGCTTGGATTGAGCCAGCAGCTCTGCGGCTTCGTTCCTGGATAAATAGCTGGCAACTTCTCTACCCACGGTTTTCAATAAATCCAGATCTTCCCAACTTAGCGGCTCTGACGGAGTTTGTTTGGTCAAAAGCATGAATCCAATTAACCGACTATCCACCATTAACGGAACTATTAGCGATAGATTTTTTACTTCTTTTGTCCAACTTGGTAGAAGTTCGTTGTAGTTACTAAGCTCGTTGTTGGTTTGAGAAGAGGGAGAAAACACCCATTCCTGCTCTCTGAGCACCTGGCAAAACGGGCTGTCCGAAGGTTCTTCAGCGCTAAGTGCCGGGAACTCGACTTTATAGAATCCAATGGGCGTATAGCTGCCAAATTGGTTGTCCATCCATAGGATACCTCCATGGCATTCTATGATACTGACCATGGCTTTAATCGCGGTTTGATGAGGATCTTCATTATTGCTCGAGTCAGTTAGTTGGTGAATCAAGTTAAGCCATTGACTACGATAATCGTATTTGTGGACGAAGAAATGCTTGTTGATATACACCGCCAGGTTGGAGCGGATGCTTCTGGAAAAGAAAACGGTGGCTATGCAAACCAGAGAGCTAAATATTAGAGTGACCTGAACCACCGTGCCCCAATTTCCGCCATAGAGCTTAATGTAGTAGCCACCGGCCGCCATCAGTGCAAGAAAGAATCCCGCCGTTGTTATGCTAGTGGTGTAAAATGCCACGGGTCGAGAAATGGTGACGCGAGATTGCTGATTTCCAGATTGAATTCCGGGACGGGTGAGGGCAAAGGTCAACAAGCCAGCGCATATCCCATTGATGGCGCCTCTGGCTTGCCACAACTCAGTTTCCAGTTGGCCGAAGAGCTGAGCGTATGAATATAGGTACAGGTCATAGAGCAAAATGGCAATCACGCCTAGGCTGATGGTTTTGTTAATTCGGTTGTGGGGTGAATTGCGGTATAACTGTTCTGCGACAATAATGCCCGCAATGGAAAAAACAAGCCCAGACCATATGAGAATTTCGTATGCGCCAGTTTTGGTGGTCACTTGGTGAGGAAGGTAAATGGTTAATCCAGCGGCGATAAGTAATACTAGCAATTGTATAAACCGTAAAGGTTTGAACCGGGATTTGCCGTTTCGGTGAACCATCTGTTGCAGCATCCCAATAATCCAACCGGTGTTGCGCAAAGTCTCTAGTAGCAATAGCTGATGGATGGTCAAGCTGGGGCTATTGGCATCGTAGGCTAATGATAAGCACCAGATCAGTGATAGTGTCACCCCGATAAATAGAGTCACGCTAATTAACTGGCGCTTGAGCAATAGGGCTGCCGTAACCGTGAGCAACAGCAAAAATAGCGAGCCGAATAAATAGCTCAGGAAAGTGATGGTAATTAGAGGCATTGATTATCTTATCTGTTTATTGGCTTATTGAATGCCCGGACGTCACCTTAATATAGCAGTAGTTTGTATAATTTACCCACAGGCTTAAGCGTAAATCTTTGACTAATCAGGAGGTTTAACTGGCCAGTTTTTTGAGTGTCAGGGATATGTTATCCATGGCGCGATCGAACAAAACGCCAGATTCTAGTTTGCGGGCATTGCCCTTCTGAAGGTCAGTGGCAAACTCATTTAAATGCTTATCAAAGACTCGTAATCCGAATCGATTGACAAACACATAATTTTCGCCAGGGCGAGTGATCATGGCCAGTTTACAGCGGAAACTTTTAGCACCATTGGGTGCGGTGTAATTGAACCAGGTTCCGGGACGAATTTTACTGGCTTTAGCCACAAATTCTTTATTCACGGCATCGAGTTTGAGCTTTTGTCGCTCTACAGCTGTGAGTTCGTTCCAGTCTTTGCTTCTGGTGTCACTACTTTGACCTAGCGCCATTAGATGCTCAGGTTGTAAGGTAATTAAATAGCTGTCATCCAAACGACCAGCTTCCACCAGATCAAAGCATTCCTGCAGTGTGCTCAAAGTGTTATCAATGGATTCACTCGAAATCGATACTGTGTGCAAACCTTTACTGACTTTCTCAAGAATGTCATTTTTAATTCGTTGCAGACGATCAAGAGAACGTTTGTCTTGATGAGGCCTGATTGCCCAAATGATTTGATCTATCACTTGCTTAGCATCCATCCACTCTTTACTCTCAGTACTTTGTTTTAAATGTATGTAAAGTAAGACTTTGTGCCAGCCTTTGACCAGGAATGTCATGACATTTTCTGGTAACTCTGCGGTTCTCAGACGGGAAATGAGTAGATGGTTGCATTGCTCGCGAGCATACTCTGCCTTGGCCTTGCCTTGCGCAGCTTCTTGAGTGCGCTTTTCAAGTATCACCGCTTTGTTGTTGTCAACTTTAATGGCCGCTTGGAAAGACTCTCGGGCTTGAGTGAATATCTCAACGTCACCAGTAAAGTTCTCTATTAAATAGTGAATAACCCGATTTGCTTCCTTGTATAGCTTGTCCTGCAATGATTCTTGAGATTCGTCCCAGCCAACAGCTGAGGCGGCGATATCGTTTACCAAGCGACGCGCTGGATGCTTATTACTGGTGAAAAACTGCTTATCTTTAAGCGCCACCTTAAGAATAGGTATTTGTAAACGACTAATAAGCGCTTGAAAGGGAACCGGCAAATTTCTGTCATCTAGCACAAAATCAAAAAACATAGCCACTAGATTAATAATATCCTCATCGGATTCATGAAGAGAATCTTCTTTTCCCTGCTTTTTGTTTTCTTCCAGAATCTTTTCAACAACGGATCTAATATTAAATTCTTGCGGTGATTGAACATAGTCTGACGATCGCTGCAACACCGTCAGGGAATCTATCAACTTTTCTTGTCTAATGGGTGTGCTACCCATGATTGCGGAATGAGAAATGCCGTTAGGTATATGACGACCGGTATCTCTCAGCTGGCCAAATATTTGATGAGCTTCACTCAAGGATAAGCCCTGGCGCCCCATGGGTGCATTCCCGTCAGCAGCGGTTCCTCGAGGCATGGTTCCTGGGGCATTGGTACGGCCTGCGCTCATTCCGGAATAGTGGCCATGATTTTCATAAAATGCGGATTCCGATACTTCCGCATCTTCATTGAACTCGGATGTTTGAGAGGCTGGGCGCTGGCGGCTTTTATTTTTCTTAACGTCAAAACGAATTTGTGGGAGTATTCCCGCTTTTACCAGAAGCTCATTGGCCAAGGAGTATATAGAACGCAACTCCACCATGACGGTTCGGTCCAGATGTTTAAGTAGAATTACTTTACATTTTATATTTAGGTCGAGAACTTTCATGGCGTCATTAACGCCGGCGACGATCTGGCTCGGATCCAAGGGATTATTGTTTTCGTTAACTTTGATGCTTGGCATCAAATAATCGAAGCGGCAATTCAGTTGGTATAAAAGTTCCTGATTGACGATACGAGCTCTATTAACGATCCCCGTGATCGCCACATCCTGTTCCATATCATCTTTATCAACAAGCTGCATGGATTCCATGGTCAGCACGTTGGACGGATTGGATTTTTTAGGTTCGCTGGAAAGCTGGCCTTTAACGAGTTCTTTAAAATTTTTCTCATAGCGATTTTTGAAAATATCCCACACGGCATTTTTTTTGAGCCGCACTTCTCGCATGGAGTCAAAATATAAGTTTTGCTCGTTATTAGTGCTCGCTTTGGATGCCAAATCAAAAAACAAATCATCGCAACTGGCAAAAAAGTCGTTAAATTTGCTTTCGATAATGGAAAAGGCGTTATCCTTAACTTGCTTAATCAATGGAGGCACTTTGGGCAAAATAGTGGCAGTACCCCTATTGTTGTGATCCGATTCATTCATCAATTCAGCACTCGTCCAATTTCACTGCCCGGTTTTTTGACTACATTTTGAACGAATTTGGCAGTTAGAACAATGTCTATAATTCGCACTTTTGTGTCTGTGTGTATTATCCTACGTTCAAGTGTATCCGAAGTTTCCGATTCTTGCCTTAGTGACTAAGGCCTTTCGAATATTACAGATTGTTGTTGAATAAAGAACCAATAATGGTGGTAGCTGCTACGTAAGCGGTTGTTTCTCCAGATACAACCTTTTGTGTAAGGTTTTCGCACAACTCTTTTGAAGTTCTGCTGTGTTTCAGGCGTCTTTCAACCAGTTCGTGTACTAGGCGCCACATCCAATCTTGGTTTTGCCGGGCTCGCTTTTGATAGAAGCTTTTGTGATCAATACCTTCTTGTTTGTAGCTTTGGATCATATCCCATATGCCATCAATATTGCCATGCTCAAGTGCGGAACAGAGGCTAACTCGTGTTTGCCAGAACCCATTGTGTTGAAGTATGCCTAAGGCATTTTGGTAATGCTTTTGAGCTTGTTCAGCAAGGAAGCGGTTTTCACCGTCTGCTTTGTTAACAACGATGGCATCGGCAAGTTCCAGGATTCCTTTTTTTATACCTTGGAGTTCGTCGCCTGCATTGGGTAGCATCAGTACCAGAAAAAAATCAACCATTCCGGCTACTTCATATTCTGATTGGCCCACGCCAACGGTTTCCACCAAGATAACATCGAAACCAGCTGCTTCGCACAACAACATGGTTTCTCTGGTTTTTTGCGCCACACCACCCAGAGCTCCACTACTGGGCGACGGTCGAATGTAGGCGTTTTTATGTTGAGAAAGTTTCTCCATCCTGGTTTTGTCACCCAGTATGCTGCCTCCGGTAACCGGAGAGCTGGGGTCCACCGCCAATACGGCTACCTTTTTACCAAGGTTCACCAGATGTAACCCGAATGCCTCTATGAAGGTGGACTTACCTACGCCGGGAACGCCGGTAATACCAATTCTAATGCTATTGCCAGTGTACGGCAGCAGCCCTTCTAATAACACCTGGGCTTGTTGGCGATGGGCGTCTAGCTTACTCTCGGTCAAAGTAATAGCTTTAGCCAATTGTCGCCGATTGCCAGTTAATATTTGTTCAGGATTTATTTCTGTCAGCATTAGTTTGATTTACTTATGGCATCCAAGACTTCACGAGCAGACACAGGAATTTTAGTACCGGGACCGAATATACCTTTGACGCCAGCTTGATAGAGAAAATCATAATCCTGGCGTGGGATCACGCCACCCACTACCACAATAATATCATCAGCCTCCAAAGCTTTTAAGGCGGCGATTAAATCGGGTACCAGAGTTTTATGACCTGCCGCTTGAGAAGAGACCCCGATTACATGAACATCATTTTCCACCGCTTGCTTGGCAACTTCTTCCGGCGTTGAAAAAAGTGGCGATAAATCAATATCGAATCCTACATCGGCGAAGGCGGTAGCAATGACCTTAGCACCGCGATCGTGGCCATCTTGCCCCATTTTTGCAACCAGCATTCGGGGGCGACGTCCTTGTTTATTTTCGAAGGCGGTTATGTCTTCGCGTATTTGCTGCCAATCCTGGTCTGCTTCATAAGAGCTTCCGTAGACTCCGGATACCGTTTTAGAGCTGGCGTTGAATCGACCCCAAACCGTTTCTAACGCATCGCTGATTTCGCCAACGGTTGCCCGCTCTCGGGCTGCTTTAATAGCTAATTCGAGGCCATTACCAGTGCCGTTTTTGGCCCATTCGGTGAGTGCTTGCAGGGCTTTGTTGCAAGCGTCATTATCGCGTTTGGCGCGGGTATCTTGCAGGCGCTTAATTTGCTTTTCTCGTACATTGCTGTTGTCTATGTCGAGGAAATCGATGGCGTCTTCTTTATCGAGCACGTATTTATTAACGCCCACAATGACATCTTCACCCCGATCAATTCTGGCTTGTTTTCGAGCGGCTGCTTCTTCAATACGTAATTTCGGTTCGCCTTGCTCAATTGCTTTCGCCATGCCGCCTTTCGCCTGAATGTCTTGAATGATTGCCCAGGCTTTGTCTGCGATTTCCTGGGTCAGGCTTTCCATCATGTAAGATCCACCCCAGGGATCGATTACTTTGGTAATGCCGGTTTCTTCCTGAATAATAATTTGAGTGTTGCGGGCAATGCGGGCTGAGAATTCTGTGGGTAGGCCGATAGCTTCATCAAAAGCATTGGTGTGCAATGATTGAGTACCGCCAAAGACAGCCGCCATGGCTTCTATGGTGGTTCTTACAACGTTGTTGTAGGGGTCTTGTTCCGTGAGTGACCAACCCGAGGTTTGGCAATGAGTTCTTAGCATTTTTGACTTATCATCTTTGGGATCATATTCGCTCACAATACGATCCCATAGCAGTCTTGCTGCTCGCAGCTTGGCTATTTCCATGTAAAAGTTCATGCCTATCCCAAAGAAAAAAGACAAGCGTGGGGCAAATTGATCTATATGAAGGCCAGTTTTGAGGGCGGTATCTATATACTCTTTGCCATCGGCCAGGGTATAGGCAAGCTCCAGCGCAGCATCGGCGCCGGCTTCTTGAATATGATATCCGGAAATAGAGATGGAGTTGTATTTGGGCATGTGAGTTGAGGTGTAACCAATAATATCGGCAATAATCCTCATGGACCCTTCGGGCGGGTAAATATAGGTATTCCGCACCATAAACTCTTTTAGAATATCATTTTGGATAGTACCGGAGAGCTGTTCCTGGCTTACACCCTGTTCTTCGGCAGCCACCACATACATGGCTAGAACAGGAAGCACGGCTCCGTTCATGGTCATTGACACGGATACTTTGTCCAGCGGAATGCTATCAAACAAGATCTTCATATCCTCAACGGAATCAATAGCGACTCCCGCCTTGCCCACGTCGCCTGTGACCCGCGGATGATCTGAGTCGTAGCCACGATGGGTAGCCAGATCAAAGGCGACTGAAGCGCCTTGTTGGCCTGCGGCTAAATTCTTTTTATAGAAGGCGTTGGATTCTTCGGCGGTCGAGAACCCCGCATATTGGCGAATGGTCCAGGGGCGGCCCGCATACATGGTTGCCTTTGGCCCACGCAAGAAGGGCTCAATGCCAGGGTAGGTGTTACAATGTTGCAGGGACTGCAGGTCTTGAGCCGTATAAAGAGGTTTTACAGCTATGCCTTCAGGGGTCTGCCAGGTGAGCGATTCAAGGGGTTTGCCCCGTAACTCTTTGCTAGCAAGCTTTTCCCACTGTTCCATAGTGCCTTTTGGGGTTTCCGTTGTCATGTTTACCTCTCAGGAATCAATTTTCCCAGCCAAACTAACTGGCTGCACTGCAAAGATTGCATTCTAGCGGTTTATGGCGCTTCAGTGTAGGTGTGTGGACGTTCTTCGGGTACTATAACGGCTTAAACTGGCAACAGATTTTTATTTAAGAGGTAGATTCTATGATTATAGGCCTAGATCATATTGCGATAGCAGTGCCGGAGTTGGAAAAAGCCATCCAACGCTTTGCAGAAGACTTCGGAATAGCACTTGCTGGCAAGGAATCCGTAGAGGATGCCAAAACCACTACGGCTTTTTTCCCCATTCCTGGTACTCAAATAGAATTGGTGCATCCACTTAACGGTGAAGGCCCAGTAGCTAAATATTTGGAAAAAAAGGGCGGAGGTTTACATCATATTTGTTTCAAGACAGACGATGTAGCAGGGGATATGAAACGCCTGACCGAAAAAGGTTATATCTTTCTTTCTGACGCGCCAAAACCTGGCGCCCACGATACTCAGGTGGCTTTTATTCACCCCAAGTGCACTGACGGGGTCCTGATCGAGTTGGCTCAGTATCCGGACGGGCACTGATTCTTTGCGATCTAAGCCTCAAGACAAGCAGTAACAGAAGGTTTTAACAACGCTGGGCGATTTCATGAATTTTGCTCCAATTTTTAGCTTCAATTAATGGCACCGGTGTCAGCCAAGTGCCTCCTGCACAGAGCACGTTATTCAGGTCGAGGTAATCGTTAATCGTGTCTTCAGTGATGCCGCCGGTAGGGAAAAAGGACATTTCGGGAAAAACTGCCCCCATGCCTTTTATGAAAGCGGGGCCACCGGCAATATTTGCAGGAAATAATTTAACCGTGGTTAAACCAAGGGTGAGGGCTAGCAATATTTCACTGGGTGTCATTACGCCAGGTATAATGTCCATCTGATTGGCTAGCGCTTCTGTAATCATGGCTTCGCTAATGCCCGGGCTTACGATGAATTGGGAACCAGCAGCCTGGGCTTGTGCTAGCTGGCGTTTGTCTTTTATCGTGCCAGCACCAACACAAAGATCGGGACGTTGTTGGCGTAGTATTTTAATTGCCTCCAAGGCACATGAAGTTCTCATGGTGATTTCCAGAATCTTAAAGCCTGAGTCAGCAAGAACGTCTGCCAGAGGTAAGGCGGCATCGGCCGATGGCAGGGTAATCACTGGAATAATGCGTTTGCTTTGTTCTAGCTGAGAAAAAAAATCCATAAGGTTAAGACTCCAAAATAAAGCTTCCGCCTTGATCGGCCGCGCTTACTATCGCTCGAGCGTTACCAAATAACATTCTGCCCAGAGTCAAATTATCCTGAGTAGGTACAAATTCAGATCGTTGACGTAATTGTTCATCGGTGACTTGAAGGGTTAAGCTGTTGTTGGCCCAGTCCACGGTGATAAGATCACCCGTAAGAATTTTTCCAATAATACCGCCATGGGCTGCCTCTGGTGTTATATGAATGGCGGCAGGAAACTTGCCAGAAGCGCCAGACATTCTGCCATCTGTGATAAGCGCAATGTTAAATCCCTGGTTCTGCAGTGAGGTTAATGGAGGCGTCAGTTTGTGTAGTTCCGGCATGCCGTTAGCAGCAGGCCCTTGTCCCGGTAATACGGCGATAAAGTCTCGTTGTAAGGTGCCCGCAGAAAATGCTTCTATGATTTGTTCCTGAGAACTAAATACAATGGCAGGCGCTGAAACCTTAGTGGCGGCAGAATTTGTCAGCGACGATACTTTAATAATGCTACGACCTATATTACCTGCTAAGAGTTTCAGGCCACCAGTGGCCCGAAACGGTGCCGAAGCAGAGCGCAGTACCTGGGAGTCTTTGATAATGTCCGCTGGGTCAATCCACTGAATGGTTTGATCTTTCAGTTCCAGTGGAAATTTTAATGCTTCACTAAATGGGATATTGAAAGCGGTTTCGATGTCTTCGAATAGCAGTCCCGCTTGGGCCAGAGTAACCGCTACGGCGGGTGTGCCGCCGTTGGCATGAAAAGCGTTTACGTCGGCGGATCCATTGGGATACAGTTTGGTCACCAAGGGAATCAGTTCGGAAAGTTCCGCGAAATCTTCCCAATCGAGCTGCCAGCCGCAGGCTTTGCCAATCGCCACTAAATGCAAGGTGTGATTGGTGGAGCCTCCTGTGGCAAGCAGGCCGATTACTCCATTCAATAGATTCTTGGCATCGAGAATATAGCCAAGGCCAGCGCGGGGTTGAAAGCAACGGCTTACGGCTTTAGCAACAGCCAATTCATTGAGCGCATCTCGTAATGGTTCGTTCGGTGCGACAAAGGCGCTACCTGGTAGTTGCAGCCCCATCATCTCCAATAGCATCTGATTGGAATTCGCAGTGCCATAAAAAGTACAGGTGCCCTCTGAATGATAGGATTTTTCCTCGGATCGAAGTAGCTCATCAGAGCCCACTCGGCCTTCAGCATAAGCCACCCGAACTTTCGCTTTCTCTTCATTAGGGAGACCGCTTTGCATGGGGCCAGAAGGAATAAAAATTCCTGGCAAGTGGCCAAAAGACAGCGCGCCCATAAGCAGTCCTGGCACTATTTTGTCGCAGATTCCTAAGTATAAACCAGCGTCGAAGGTATTATGGGACAGGGCTATAGCGGTAGATAACGCGATAACGTCGCGACTGAACAAAGAGAGTTCCATTCCCGGTTGACCTTGCGTGACTCCATCGCACATGGCAGGTGTGCCACCGGCAACTTGCGCAGTGGCACCATGGGCGAGGGCATATTTTTTTAGCTGTTCGGGATAACGATAGTAGGGATGGTGGGCCGATAACATATCGTTATAGGCTGTCACAATTGCCAAGTTGGGAGATGGCTGTTGTTGGCGCAATAATAATTTTTCAGAAGAATTGGCAGCGGCGTAAGAATGGGCAAGATTGGTACAGCTTAGCTGATGGCGCGTGGGCCCATGGTTATTGTTGGCATCACAAAGTTCAAGATAGCGTTGTCGGCTTGCCTGACTTCGGTTGACTAGTTTGTCTAGTATCCCTTGCAGCTTAGTATGGGTCATGATTGATCCTCTGAGCTAAACACAGTGACTTTTTCGCCAACCTCAGCCATGAGTTTGGCGATGGGTGAAGGGCTGTTCGGATCGTTAATTATGCTTTCGAAACAGTGCAATTTATCAGCTCCGGGAATGAACAGTAAAATATGCGAAGCCTGTTTAATCCAGGAATAGGACATGGATATGCGCCGGTAGGGTGCCTCCGCTGGCGTAATTTCCACATAACGTTGCGCAGTGTTCATTGCGTCGTGGTACTCTTTCGCCTCGGGAAACAAAGACGCCGTGTGACCATCTAGACCCATGCCCAACACAATAATATCCAGTGAATTGGGTTGTTTAGCAGCCCATTGATTGCAGTACTGTAAGTTGCTGCTGAAGTTTTCAGTGTTCAGTAATGGAAAAAAAACCGGTTGCTCGGGTGCAACTAAGGACAGAAAGTGATGAATCAGGGATTGATTTTGGTCATCCTTGCATTGTGTCCAGCGTTCGTCCACCAGCTGGAGGTGGACTTTGTTCCATAGTTGTTTGTAGGTGGCCAATTCCTCCAGCATTAATTTGGGTGAATTGCCGCCGGATAAGGCAAGGTGACATTGCGCCTGGGATGCTAGCCTCTGTCGTATCACTTGGCTGATGTAAAGAGCAATAGTCTCGGGCAATTGCTCTTTACTGGCTTTTTTAAGGCTAAAACTAGTCATGATTAACGTGAACCTTCATGCCAAAGTCGCCCGTCTTTGGCTAGCATCAAGGTAGAGCCAGCCGGGCCCCAGCTGCCACAAGCGTAGGGTTCCGGTGGGCTTGGGCTATTTTCCCAGTACGATAAAATGGGATCTACCCAGCGCCAGGCCTGTTCTAGTTCATCCTGGCGTAAAAACAGGGTTTGATCTCCTTTGATTACATCGAGAAGCAAACGTTCATAAGCATCCGGCGACCGCTTTTTAGTGCGGGTGTTGGGGTTTAGGTTTAAATCTATCGTACGGACATCCATTCCCGGCCCCATTCTTTTGCCACAGAGACGAAGGGTTATGGTTTCATCGGGTTGCAAAGTGATGACTAATTGATTATTCATCAATTGGCCACGGGGAGTATCAAAAATCCAATGGGGAATTTCCTTGAACTGAACCACGATTTCACAACTTCTATTTGGTAAGCGTTTGCCGGTACGCATATAGAAGGGAACTCCGGACCAACGCATATTGTCGATAATCACTTTCATGGCGACAAAGGTTTCTATATGGCTGTTAGGGTCGACACCATCTTCATCAACATAGCTATCGCAAGGCTTGCCATGAATTTGTCCTGCAGCGTATTGACCGCGAACCACTTGGCGGCTGATGCCGTCTTCCGTTAACGGTAATAGCGAATGCAGCACTTTAAGTTTTTCGTCGCGAATTCGGTCGGGCTCTGTACTGGCCGGTGGTTCCATGGCCAGAATGCATAACAACTGCAATAAATGGTTTTGGACAATATCCCTTAAGGCGCCAGTTTCTTCGTAGAATTCGCCACGAGATTCCACCCCAAGGGTTTCAGAAATGGTAATTTGAAAATGATCAATATAATGGTGATTCCACAAGGACTCGAACAGAGGGTTGGCGAAACGCAATACGAGAAGGTTTTGTACAGTCTCCTTCCCCAAATAGTGGTCGATACGATAGATTTGTGATTCGGTAAAGTAGTTGGACATTTGTCCGCTGATGGACTTGGCACTGGTGAGCTCTCGACCTATGGGTTTTTCCAATACCACTCTGGATTGCTGGTTGATTAGATTCTGAGAACCGAGGTTGGAAGCGATCACTGAATACAGTGACGAATGAGTAGAAAAGTAAAATACCCGGGGACGGTTTTCGTCATCACTGAGTAACGTACCTAATTCACGATAGGAGTCGGTTTTATCGGCAACCAGAGCTAGAAAATTCAGGTGCTTGGAGAATTGTTGCCAAGATACTTTATCCCAATCCTCTGCCGGTAGATGCTTTTCCAAGTGGTTCTCTACTTTATTGAGGAAAGTTTCCCGGTTGCCGGGAGGACGGCCTACGGCTACGATTTTTGAATTGGCAGCAAAAGGTGAAGATCGATTGAGTTGATAGAGAGCGGGAAGTAGCTTGCGCATGGCTAGGTCCCCGGTCCCACCAAAGAGAACTAGATCAAATAACAGTTGATTGGTTTCTTTCACGCTCAGTAGCTCCTCGCTAGTTGCCTATACTAACCAATACGCCTTAATGATTAAGTATGCAAGTTTTGGGCTTGGTTACGTAAAGTGGTTGGGGTAGGGTAGATCTTTATCACTCAATGTGGGTAGAATCCTCGCAGGTGAGACTAGGTGTTCACTCTTATTTGAATTCATTTTTATATTTTTGCACAAGGTTGGGTCATGATTAGTAAATGTATATTTCCTGTGGCCGGTTATGGCACACGATTTCTTCCAGCGACCAAATCGCAGCCGAAAGAAATGTTGCCTATTGTTAACAAACCGTTGGTTCAGTATGGAGTTGAGGAAGCATTAGATGCTGGCCTCAAGGATATTGGTTTTGTGACGGGGCGTGGTAAGCGCGCTATAGCAGATCACTTCGACATAAATTATGAGTTGGAGCATCAAATCAAAGGTACCGGGAAAGAGGCTTACCTGGATGGAATTCGTAAAGTCATTGATCAGTGTACCTTTACCTATACTCGTCAAAATGAGATGAAAGGGTTGGGCCATGCTATTTTGACCGCGCGAAAAATGGTGGGAGATCAGGCCTTTGGCGTTATTCTTGCCGATGATTTGTGTATCGAACAATCGCAAAGTGTTATGGCGCAAATGGTTGCTTTGTATCAGCAATTTCGTTGCAGTATCGTGGCAATTGAAGAAGTACCGATGGAAGAAACCTATCGCTATGGTGTTATCGATGGGGAAAATATCAAAGAAGGTCTTTATCGCGTAACCGATATGGTGGAGAAGCCTGACCCCAAAGATGCACCCACTAATTTAGCGATAATAGGACGTTATATACTGACCCCGGATATTTTCGAAATTATTGAAAATACGCCACCGGGAGCTAATGGCGAAGTGCAAATCACCGATGCCCTATTAACGCAGGCGAAAAAAGGTTGTGTTATGGCTTATAAATACCGCGGTAAGCGTTTTGACTGCGGTAGTGTTGATGGCTTTGTTGAAGCCACCAACTACATGTATGAACACGTGTACAAAAACCCTAAGTAAAACCTACTGTTTTTGTAAGTAGAGTTTCATCAAGCCCTGGGTTGAGCTGTCCAGTTGGGCAGTCAGCTCAGGGTTAGACATTGCCTTGGTTATGGTGGTGCTCAGTTGTTTGCCCAGCTCAACACCCCATTGATCGAATGCATTGATATCCCAAATGACCGATTGGGTGAAAACCTTGTGCTCATACAGGGAAATCAACTGGCCCAGTACAAAGGGCGAAAGCTTGTCATAAACCAAAGTATTACTGGGTTTGTTGCCAGGCACAAAGCGATGTTTAGCCAGAAATTCTGCCTCTTCTTTGGTTTTGCCCACTTGAATCATTTCCTCCACTAAAGAGGCTTCTGAACGACCTTCCAACATAGCTTGGCTTTGGGCCAAACAATTGGAATACAGGTCTTGTTGTTGGTTTCCGCAGGGATGAGTGGACTGGATGCCCACAACAAAATCCACTGGAATCAAGTGTTTTCCTTGATGGATTAATTGGTGAAAAGAGTGTTGGGTATTGGTGCCAACACCACCCCAAATAATGGGACCGGTTTGTTCGGTTACAGGGGTTCCATCTTTGTGAACTGACTTGCCGTTACTTTCCATATCGAGTTGTTGTAAGTAGTTTGGGAACTGTATCAGATTTTGGTCATAACAAATGAGCGCCTGGGTTTGCGCGGCAAAATAGTTACCATACCAAATCCCTAATAATCCCATGATGACTGGCATGTTGTTGGCAAAGTCAGCACTTTGAAAATGTTGATCCATGCTGCGGCCACCGGCTAAGAATGCTTCAAAGTTTTCTTTTCCAATGGCCAACGCTATAACCAGTCCAATCGCTGACCATAACGAGTAGCGACCACCGACCCAATCCCACATGGGGTATAGGTTTTGCTCGGGGATGCCGAATTTTGCGGCGGCTTCCAAGTTGGTGGAAACGGCAACGAAATGTTGGGCAATGGCGGCTTCATTAGCGCCAGAGGATAGAAACCATTGCCTTGCAGCGTTGGCATTTGCCAAAGTTTCCAGGGTGGTGAAAGTCTTAGAGCAAATGATAAAAAAGGTGGTTTCCGGATCGCAAGTAGCTAAGCAGCGAGAGATGTGTACTGGGTCAATATTGGAAACAAAGTCAAAACGGGTGTTGCTTTGGGCGTAGGCTGTCAGCGCCTCTACTGCCATGTAAGGCCCAAGATCGGAGCCTCCCACTCCAATATTGACCACGGTGTTTATGGTTTTGCCGGTATGACCTTTCAGGGTCCCTGCACCCAGTTGATCTGCCAGTGCATAGATGCGTTTTTTGGCGGTATCGACAAGCGCTGCGATATCATTGGGAATGGTGCCAGGCTTGGCACGTAATGCTGTGTGCAAAACCTGTCTTTGTTCAGTATTGTTGATCGGTTCACCACTAAACATCCCATTGATTTTATCTTTCAGCCCTGCACTGGAGGCGAGTTCAAGCAAGTCTGTAAAACTGGCAGGGTCAATGAAGTTCTTCGAGAAGTCCAAAAGCAGGCCATCGGTTTGTGCCGAAAACTTAGTGAAACGTTGCGGGTCTTGCTGGAAAAGTCCGCGTAAGCCTGTTTTTGTAAGGCGCTGTTGATGGTTGATCAATAGTTCGGATAGGTGGTTTTGCATCGACACTAATGGCATCCTGTTTGTTGACTCGTGCAGATTTTAGTTGGGTTCACGCAGGTAGGGTGATCAATGTGGCGACTCTCTCTGAATCTACACAGTAGCGTCCTTTGAGCTTTAGGATGGGCTTCTTTGGCGTTGGCTCAGGGTTAATGATCCATGCCGAAAAGGCTTGCTCTTCAGGCTCAAACTCAATCCGCGCGTCTAAAAAATCAAGGGTATGGTAATTCAGTGGGAAGTAGGTTTTGTGAACCGACTCTTTGGCACTGAACACTAATTTATCGAATGGAACGCTTGCAAATTTCTGACCAGATTTAAGTTGTAGGGCAGCAATATGGTCCAGTTCTTCTGGGCGGCAGATCATTGTAAAGATCTCCTCCTTCAAAGGCGTGGCTTGTTCTACATCAAAACCAATGCTTTGAAATCGGCTTTTAGCAGCGAGCACTAACCCACAGAAACCGTCAGTGTGGCTGATGCTCCCCACCCAATCCTGAGGCCAGGCTGGTTCCCTTTGTTGTCCCTTAAGTAGCTCGGTGCAAGAGATGTTAAGCCGGTCGAACAGGCTATGTGCACTATGCCGACCGGCTCTGAATTCCCGTTTGCGCTTATCTACAGCACGAGCAATAAGAGCCTCTTCAGCGGCAACTAACGGTGTTTCCCACATCCAAGGTTCGGCCACCTTATAAAAGATGTCCTGATCAATAATCGATTCAATCATAGTGCAGTCAAGAATTCTGTTGATGCAGTTTGCGTTCCCAGTTTAATGAGGAACTGACTATGGTTTCCAGGTCATCGTACTCAGGTTGCCAATTCAGTACCGAACGGATTTTCTCCGCTTTGGCAATCAGCCGTGGAGGGTCGCCCGCGCGGCGCTCCTGCTCTATGATCTTCAAGGGGGCACCATTGACTTTGCTTACCATGTCGAGCACCTCTCGCACGCTGTAACCGTGACCGTAACCGGCATTTAAGGTAGTTGATTCGCCACCCGCCCGGAGATAGTCCAGCGCTTTGATATGCGCGGAAGCCAGATCCTCAACATGAATATAGTCCCTGACTCCAGTACCGTCCGGAGTGTCATAGTCGGTGCCGAAAATCGCTACATGGGGGCGCTTACCCACGGCGGCCTCCACGGCGACCTTGGTCAACAGGGTTGCTTTCAGGGTGCTTTGGCCAATTCGCCCTTGGGGCTCGCACCCCGCCACATTGAAGTAACGTAAAATCACGTGACTCATGGGGCAGGCTTTGCCGAGATCTCTGAGCATGACTTCACTCATTAGTTTGGAAGTGCCATAGGGATTGATGGGTTGAGTGGGTGTCTCCTCGGTAATAAGCGGGTCTGCCGGTTCACCGTAAACGGCTGCAGTGGACGAGAAGACAAAGTGCTTGATCCCATGGTTTTGACAGCATTCCAGCAAGTTGCGGGTGTTGGCGGTGTTGTTTCGGTAGTATTTAAGGGGGTTTTCCACGGATTCAGGAACAATCGTATGAGCGGCAAAATGCATGACTGTAGTCACGTTGTAATCTTGCATGAGTTTCTCGATCAACGCGCTGTCGCCGGTATCTCCCACCACCAAATTCCCGTAGATCACAGCATCTTTGAAGCCTGTGGACAGGTTGTCAAGCACTACAACGGTCTCACCTCGTTCCCCCAGTTGGCGAACCACATGACTACCGATATAGCCAGCACCACCGGTTACAAGAATTGCTCCGTTCTTCATTTAAATACTCCCAACCGTTAAAAGTTTATTGAAATCAATGATAAAGGATTAACCATCAAACTGCAGCCAATTGCCGAGGGGATTCAGCTATAGTTAAAATATAAACGCAATTAGAGATTAGTTTAACGTATGGTACGGTTTTTCCTATTACTCTTCTTGTTCCTCTTCGCTAATTTCAGCTTGGCCCATCCGACTGAGCATTGTTTAGCGTTAACGGCTCAGGCGGCTAATCGTTTGCAAGCTTGTCGTGTGGCTCAAGTGGCCGAGGCACAGTGCGATGAGTTTGAAGCCCAGTTAGCAGTGGTGAAAGCCCGGTGTGTTGCTGAAAGTTTTACTGCGCAAGCGATTCTGCAGGCGGAAAACTATGGGGCGGGGCAGGTTAACGGTAAGGTCGACAACAGCCCACTACGAAAGCAGCAAAAGCAGTTGCATTGGGAGCGAGAGCAAATGAAGCCCAACGTGCAGAATTTTTATCAGTATTTCCCTGCGTTTCGCGAATCGGCGGGTCGGCTTGAGGAACTCTTCCACACAGGCAAATGTCCTAATGCCTATGAAGGTGCCAGTAATCGTTGGCTATTGGCGGAGAAGCGTGCAGCACTGCAGCAGAGTTTTGGTCCAGACTTTGTCTCAGAAAGGGAAGGGTCAAGGGTTTCCATATGGTTTTTTATGCCCGCTGTGGATGGGCAATGTTATGCTCCGGTCGCAGCGGGGGATAATGAGCCTAAAGTGGTTAATATACCCCAGTCGATTGTTGATTCCATTGCCAACATGAGTGGAAACCGGGTGATATTGTGTAGTGACAAGGCGTCATGCATCGCTGAAGTCGCCGATTTCGAACGTCGCTACGATGAGTACCAACAGTATTATAGTGCCTACCGGCGGCTGGCGGACTGCTTTGAGCAGGGAGAAATATTGGCTACATTGGGTCGAGCCTTGAAAAAAATAGGTGCCCGCAATCATCAGCAGGCGGACGTCAGTTCAGGTCAAGTGACGGAAAATTGTCCTGATTACAATCTAGAGACAAAACTATTGAATGTTAAAGGTTATTTACTAGAGCTTGATAACCAGTTGTTTCAGCCCGTTACAAATCATAGCTAAACAACAAAATCAAAATAAATTTAGATAGTTAGTGCCAATTGATAAATCCCTAATCTGTAGGCATCATTGTCAGTCTAACTATAATAAAATTAGTGGAAAACCATGAGGGTCGAAAATGTCAGAGCCTGAGCAGATTTCCTCTGCACCTGAAGTCAGTGAAGAAGTATCCCGTAAAAGGCTACCTTTTTCTTTTGCCAAGCGTCAGGGTGTTGTCATCGAAGAAATCGGTGAAGTGGATGCAATGGTGGCCTATAAGCATGGAATTTCCCCCTCGGCCATTGTTGAAGTCCGTCGTTTCCTGGGTATGCCCATTCAGTTTAATGAAGTGAATGATGCTGAGTTCGAGCGCCGTTTAAGTAAAGCCTATGAAAATAACTCCAGTGAAGCCATGCAGATGGTGGAAGGGTTAGGCGATGATATGGATTTGGCCAGTCTGGCTGACTCAATGTCTGAAACCGAAGACCTGATGGAGCAAGAAGATGACGCACCAATCATTCGGTTAATCAATGCGCTCCTCACGGAAGCTGTTAAGGTTAATGCTTCCGATATCCATATTGAGACCTTTGAAAAACGCTTGGTAGTGCGCATGCGAGTCGATGGCGTATTGCGGGAAATCGTCCAACCTCGACGCCAGTTGGCGCCGCTGCTGGTATCACGGATCAAAGTTATGGCCAAGCTGGATATCGCAGAAAAGCGGGTACCGCAGGATGGTCGTATTTCCATCAGAGTTGGTGGTCGTGAGATTGATGTGCGGGTGTCTACTATGCCCAGTAATGCCGGAGAGCGAGTGGTTTTACGTTTGCTTGATAAGCAGGCGGGACGTCTTGACCTGACCCATCTAGGGATGGCGGCCGATGATCTGAAGCGTATGACTTCTATAATTACCAAGCCACACGGGATTATCCTGGTTACCGGTCCTACCGGTTCTGGTAAAACCACAACGCTATATGCCGGTCTGTCTCAACTAAATGACCACTCACGCAATATTCTTACAGTAGAAGATCCTATCGAATACCAGCTTGAAGGTATCGGACAGACCCAGGTAAATACCAAGGTAGAAATGACCTTTGCTCGTGGTTTACGTGCCATGTTACGTCAGGATCCTGATGTGGTAATGGTGGGTGAGATTCGTGACCTTGAAACGGCTGAAATCGCAGTTCAAGCCAGTTTAACGGGTCACTTGGTGTTGTCCACATTGCATACTAATACCGCCATTGGTGCGGTTACCCGGTTACAGGACATGGGGATTGAGCCATTCCTGATTTCATCGGCGGTACTGGGTTTACTGGCCCAAAGATTGGTGCGGGTGCTGTGTCCCCATT
The DNA here is from genome assembly GCA_963922875.1 of uncultured Ketobacter sp. GTDB lineage: Bacteria > Pseudomonadota > Gammaproteobacteria > Pseudomonadales > Ketobacteraceae > Ketobacter. Next base: position 307,025 of record CAWUJH010000002.1, read on the forward strand.
GCAAGCAGGCTTATCATCCCGATGCAGGTGAATGCGAGTTAATGGGATTTGATCCCGAAAATCCACCGCAGATATATCGTACCAAAGGCTGCCCAGAGTGTAATGAGTTGGGATATGCGGGGCGAACCGGTATCTATGAATTAGTGGTCATCGATGACGAACTGCGTACCATGATTCATAACCATGAAAGTGAACAGAAAATGACAGAAGTCGCACGTAGGGCGGGAGCCTCTATTCGCGATGATGGCAGACGTAAAATATTGGAAGGGGAAACCACCATAGAAGAAGTATTACGAGTCACCAGGGAGGGCTAACTAAATGCCGGCATATGATTATGTCGTCCTTGATGCTCAAGGAAAACAAAAAAAAGGTGTACTTGAGGGGGATAGCCCCCGTCAGGTACGACAGCAACTCAAGGAAAAAGGTTTAGTTCCTTTATCCGTAGAAACCACGTCTCAAAAAGCAGAAAAAGGCGTTCCAGCAAGCAGTAATAAAATAGCCAGGGTCTCTATTAGCGCGGCTGATCTTGCTTTGTTGACCCGTCAGATGGCAACTTTGTTGGAAGCGGGGCTGCCCCTGGAGGAAGCCTTAAAAGCCGTCTCCAAACAACAGGAAAAGCCTAAGAACAAAGCCATGATTCTAGCCATTCGGTCAAAGGTGGTAGAAGGGCATAGTTTGGCGAGCAGTCTCAACGAGTTCCCGCAGTCGTTTCCTGAGTTATATCGGGCAACAGTGGCGGCGGGAGAGCACTCTGGGCATTTGGATTTGGTGCTTGAGCAATTGGCTGATTACACCGAAGCGCGCTACCGCACCATGAAAAAAGTGCAGGGTGCCACAATTTATCCGATTGTTTTGACTTCCTTTGCATTTTTGATCGTCGCCGGTATGTTAACATTTGTGGTGCCAAAAATTGTGTCGGTATTTGCGGATTCTGGTCAAGAGTTACCGGGTCTTACCAAGGTACTTATTGCCGCCAGTAATGGTTTGCAGAATTGGTGGTGGCTAATGATTATCGTTGCAGTAGCCGCTTATTATGCATTTAAACGAGCACTTAAGAATGAAGACTTTCGTTATCGGTACCATAAGTGGCTTTTGAAAGCACCCTTATTAGGTCGAATAAATCGTGGTTTGGATTCATCAAGGGTGGCAAGCACACTGAGCATTCTGTCGCGCAGTGGTGTTCCCCTGGTTGAGGCCATGAAAATATCCGGCCAGGTGGCGGGAAATGTTTGTATCAGGGAGTCTGTAACCTTAGGTGCGGAAAAGTTAAAAGAAGGGAGCACCTTATTTAATGCTTTAGATGGATCTGGTTATTTCCCTCCAATGATGATGCAAATGATTGCAAGTGGTGAGAATAGCGGTGAATTAGACTCAATGCTGTCCCGTGCTGCCACCAATCAGGAGCGCGAGCTGGAAGATTTGATCGACACCATTGTGGCTTTATTTGAGCCTTTGATGCTGGTGGTTATGGGGGGCGTTGTTATGCTTATCGTACTCTCTATCATGATGCCGATTTTGAGCATGAATTCCCTGGTCGGCTAACTCATAAACAAACACACATTAACTGATATTAAAAGGTAGTTAGGAAAATATGAAAGCGTTTAAACCCTCTGTCCAAACTCGAGCACAACGTGGTTTTACCTTGATCGAAGTAATGATCGTGGTGGCCATCTTAGGTGTGCTAGCCACACTGGTTGTGGTCAACGTAGGTGGGCAAACGGATAAAGCCAATGTGGCTGCCGTAAAAAGTGACTTACAAGCAATTTCTCAAGCCTTAGATTTGTTCAAATTAGATAATTTTCGGTATCCAACCACTGATCAGGGTCTTGAGGCTTTGGTGAACAAACCTGATAACGCCCGTGGTTGGCCTGAAGGTGGTTATTTGCGCAAGTCACCAGTGGATCCGTGGCAAAATCCTTACGTCTATATCAGTCCTGGAGTGAACGGCCCGTATGATCTTTACTCCATGGGTGCCGATGGGGCAGAAGGTGGTGAGGGTCCGGCAGAAGATATTTCGGTCGAAGATCTCTAGTCGTATTACCGCAATGAAAACCCCATCGCAGCGCTACCACCAGGGTTTCACCCTAATTGAAATCATGGTGGTGGTCACCATCATTGGCATAATGACTGGTATTATCGCCCTTAGTGTCGCTTCCAAAGATCCGCAAAAAGAGCTGAATAAAGAAATTCTGCGCTTAAAAACCATCATTGAAATGGCCCAGGAAGAAGCCCTGTTCAGTCAACAGGAAATTGGCATTATTGTGGACGAACAAGGTTATAAATTTGTGCGCTGGACAACGCCTAATGCACCCACAGCGCCGCAAAACGACGGTGCCGCCGCCAGCGATGAAGATAAAGAGACACAAATGCAGCAGGTGGAGAAGAAAATCTCCCAAATGACCGATATTTCAGAAGAAGAACGCCAGCAGCTCATTGCGCTGACCAAACAAATTGATACAGAGCATGGCGATACCATTGAGATGATGGCGGCTGCAGGAATAAGTTTAAGCGGTGATGACTCCCTGGGAATTGCTGAATGGCGACCCATTACTGGCGAGCGTACCTATCGAGACTACGAATTGGATGAAGAATATGAAATAGTCCTCGAAGTGGACCATGAACAGTTGGATTTGACTGGGGGTGTAGATGAAGAGAGACGCCAGCAAGCCAAAGCGGCCGAGAAAATTCTGGAAGAAGAAGATGAAAAATTAGAACCGGCAATATTTATACTGTCCAGTGGCGAGATGTCTCCCTTTGTACTTGAAATTGAGTTGAGAGAGGATAGCGATATATCCGAAAAATTATCAGGCGATGAAACCGGACGATTGTGGATCGGTGAAGATGATGAATTTAAGCGTAAGTCCGATGCCTTTCGGTAGTGGTAGACCGGTGAGTAAAGCACTTAAGGCAAGCCAAGGTTTTACCTTGATAGAGGTATTGGTGGCGCTTTCGATTTTCGCAGTGGCAGTAGCGACCATGAGCGGTGCCATGCGTAATAATGTCAGTAATAGTAATTATCTCAGAGACAAAACCCTGGCTCACTGGGTGGCCAGCAACAAGATGGTTGAAATACAGCAATCTGACGTATATCCACCCATTGAAGATCGGCGTGACAAAGTTGAATTTGGCGGTCGCCAATGGATAGTGAGAACACGCGTGGAAAAAACGGTCTCAGTGATGCGCAAGTTGGAGATTAGTGTTGGTGTTGAGCAGGGCGGTGATGTTAATTACCTGAGTTTTCTGGAAGGATATTTCTCGGATGCAAAATGAATAAAAACGTCCGTGGTATGACGCTCATCGAATTATTGATTGCCATGGCAATTTTCGCGGTGATGTCGGCCAGTATATTTATCACATTTAACAGCTTCCAGAAAACCAAAGAAGTCACAGAAAGCAGTGCGGATGTGCTCAAAGCTTACCAATTGGCCTTCAATATCATGGCCCGCGATATTCAACAAATGGCACCCAGGCCTGTGCGTAATGAGTTTAGTGATCTGTCGCCAGCACTATCCGTCAATAATGATCCCGTAATGGAGTTTACCCGTGCGGGCTGGAATCGGTCTCCATTTCTAAAATCCAAGCGCTCTGAATTACAGCGGGTTGCCTACTATGTAGAAGATCAGAAATTAATGCGGGCCAGCTGGAAAGTATTGGATCGTGCGCAGGATTCGAATCCCACTAGAACCCCGTTATTAGAGGGCGTTGAATATATTAAGTTTGAAATGCACTATCAGGATGAAGAAGAAAATTGGCAAATTACTGAAACTTGGCCCACAGATAAAGTGATTCAATCGCCTGATGGCAGCGGCGGTTATCTCGGTACCCCTACTTCAATGCCGTTATTGGATAAAATATCCTTGCCGACGGTGGTGGATGTGCGGATGAAAACGGCGCACTTTGGTGACATTAATCGTAAGTTCCTCATTGCCAGTAAATATTCAGAGATTTATTACCCTCCACCTGATGACCCTGATGATGGGAGCCGGGGCGGTAGTCGCCGCTCGGGGGGGAGTGAATGAAGGCACAAAGATTTCCCTTTATCCCAAACCCTATGGCAAGATCGAAAATTTCTTCTCAAAAGGGTACGGTGTTGGTCACGGTGATGATGATGGTTTCCATCGCGGCCTTAATTGTTACAGACATGACCTATCGCCAGAAACTGGATTTGTTGCGCACCAGCGCATTGCTGTCCCGAGATCAGGCCTATCAATATTTGCTGAGTGCCGAAGAGTTTGCGAAATTTGCTCTCGCCGACGATCTCAAGAACGACAATAGCCAGGGTAATCCGGTGTTTAAGGATACTCTCAATGAAAATTGGGCCAAGGAAAACCAACCCATACCGGTGCTCGGAGGCTTTATCCGCGGGCGGTTAATTGATTTGCAGGGGCGCTTTAACGTTAATAGTCTGGTAGATACCAATGAGGAGACAGCGGCGCTGCAGCGGCGACGTCTGGCATCATTAATGACCAGTTTAGGTATTCCCGATGAAGGTACCGCTGAACAGCTGGTAGAGCGTATAGCCGACTGGTTGGATGCTGACCAGGACCCCACGGGGTTCGATGGCCAAGAGGACCTTGATTATTTAATGCGTGAGCGCCCCTTTCGCGCCGCCAATCAGTTTATTTTTGATCTCAGTGAATTAATGGTGATTGAAGGCATGACCAGCGAAGAACTGGCAACTTTAGCGCCCTATATTACTTTTTTGCCACCGGGTGTGGCGCTGAACGTCAATACGGCGGAACAAAACGTATTAAGTGCGGTAGATCAACGGCTTAGTGTTTTAATTGAAGGTCGTGAAGAGAAAAGCCCAGCCGACGAAGAGCCGGGATTTGCCACTTGGGAGAGCGCTAAAACCTATTGGCAAACCAAGGCGCAAAACCCGAATGCTGGAGGGGGAGGTGGTGCGCCTGCGCCTGGTGGCGTAACAGTTGATCCTGATACAGGCCAACCTGTTAACAATTCTGGTACCAATAATAACGAAGTAGTGGGTAACTTTAGTGTCGCTAGCGAATATTATCTATTAGAGGCTGAGGCAGTTATAAATGGTAAAGTAATCCTAATGCGATCAGTTTTATATCGGCCTACACTTGCTGAAGACGAAGAAAATAGCGATATTAGGGTCAAAACTATATTAAGAAAGCTCGAAGACCCGTTAAAACGAGTATAATTAAAACAAAGTAGCTTGAGATGATAGCCTGTGACTAGTAAAGTATTTGTACGATTTGTCAACGAAAAACAATGGCATAGCCTATGCGCTATGGATTGGCAGGATGAGCCCATAGCTGTACCGGATGAGCTAACCGTAGAGTGGTGCATTGTCGGAGACGGCGGTCATCTGACCTCGCCCACAGAATCTTCGTTTGCAGAGTTCGTGGATTTGATTCACCAGCGCTACGAACATTCCTATTTGTTTGGCATAACTCTGATCATTTCCGGGATCAATGTGGTGACCACCCAGGTCAACATTCCCTCCAAGCAGACTCGTCATATAGCTCAAGCAATCCCCTACATGATCGAAGATCAGGTGTCTCAGGATGTGAGCAAACTCCATTTGATAATGGGGGCTCGTGATAGTGAGGGTAATGTTCCGGTACTGGCGGTGCCTCATCAATTAATGGAAGGAACCTGTAATCTATTCGAACAGTTTGATCTGCCCCTGGATTCTGTGTTGGCGGATATGTTGTGTTTGCCCTTGCAAGAGGCGGAGTGGACCTTCTTAATCGACGGTCGCTTTTTCCTGATAAAAAAAGGTCCGTTCTCTGGCATGTCCATAGAAATGGATGCCGCTCCAGTAGTATTAGGCTCCATAGTAGAGCATTGGCCCGACAAACCGCACACGGTGCGGGTGATACTTTGTGAAGAGCGTTTTAACCAGAATCTCAAGAATTGGCTAAAAACCCAGATTTCCAGTTCCTTGGCAGATGTGGATGTTGCCCTTGAATATGATGAAGTGGCAGGCAGTGAGTTTGAAGTACTTTGCGATCAGCTCAACCAATCCTTGCCAGCTAAAAAGATTCCTCACGACTTTATGCAAGGCAAGTACGGGGTTTCTTCGCGACGGCGCAGACCCAGTCTTTTCAACTGGAAACCACTAGCGGCATTAATCGCAACATTCCTGGTATTGCACACCGGTTATTTGTATACGCAAGCGGCGAAAATCGACCAGGAAGCGGAGCGCTTGGATATGGAAGCAAAAGCACTATACAAGCAGCTGTTCCCGCGAGATCAGAGGATAGTCAATATTAAACGGCAGATGGAACAACACATAAACGACTACATGAGTGGTAGTGGCGGCGATGATTTCATGGTTTTACTAACCATGACCGGCAAAGAAATGAATACCATTAATAAAAGCACAAAAGATGCTATTCAACCGCGCCGGGTAGCCTATGAAGAAGGCCAGGGTGATTTGCGCTTGGATTTGGTGGTGAAAGACTTCACCCAGCTTGAAGCCTTCAAAACTCGGCTGGAAAAAGCATCGTTGGCTGTGGAAACGGCACAAGCCACACAAGATGACGATGTGGTAAAAGCCCGCTTGAAAATTAGGAATCAACGGTCATGAATGAATTAATGTCTCAACTACGAAGTTATCAGGATCTCGCTCGACGACGCTACGACAGCTTTGCGGATTCAGAGCGCTTGGTTATTAATATTGTTGCTTTTTTGGTGGTTGCCGCCCTGATTTATCTAATTGTTGTGGCTCCTGCACAACGGGCGGTTGCTAGTGCAGAAATGAAATTGGTGGGCAAGCAAAACCTGGTGCAATGGATGAAACAGAACGAATCCTTGGCACGGGAAGCGGCTGGCGGAGCAGGCAATAATGCCCGCACCAATCTACCACTTCAGTCTGTGGTTACTTCTACTGCACCTAGAATGGGGATTAATGTTAAACGTTTTGAACCAGAGTCAGATGATAAATTAAGAATCTGGCTGGAAAAGGTCCCCTTCGATAAAACCATGTCTTGGCTTTATCAACTGGAACAAAAACATGGAGTGAAGGTGATCAATATTTCCGTGGATTCTGAGCGCGAAGAAGGCATCGTTTCGGCAAAACTGGTATTACAGAAGTAGATGTACGAAAGTTTTTTCAAACTTAGCGAAACGCCATTTTCCATAGCGCCTAACCCCCATTACCTCTACATGAGCCAGCAGCATAATGAAGCGCTGGCTCATTTAGTCTATGGTGTTGGACGGGATGGTGGCGTGGTCTTGTTGACGGGTGAAGTGGGTACCGGCAAGACCACTGTGTGTCGTTGTTTTCTAGAACAGATACCTGACGATACTGATGTGGCCTTTGTTTTGAATCCTAAACTTCAGGTGGATGAATTGCTGGCCACCATTTGCGATGAGCTTTCTATTCCCTATATCGGCGATAGCATTTCCATTAAAGATTACATTGACTGCATTAACAGCTTTTTATTGCGTCAACATGCCAGCGGCCGCCACACGGTTTTAATCATTGATGAAGCTCAGAATCTAAGCTCTGATGTTTTAGAGCAAATTCGTTTGTTAACGAATTTGGAAACTCATGAGAAAAAACTACTACAGATTGTTTTGCTGGGGCAGCCTGAGCTTCAGGATATGTTTAGGCAGCCGGAATTACGTCAACTGTCACAACGGGTGACCGCTCGTTTTCATCTCAAGGCATTGCAAGAGCACGAGGTTGGTCCCTACGTATACCATCGGCTTTCTGTCGCTGGAGCGGTGGACCCCAGAGCTATGTTTAGTGCTCCGGTCATTAAACGACTTTTTCAAATAAGTCAGGGTATTCCACGTATCATTAATTTGGTGTGTGACCGTAGTATGCTGGGTGCCTACGCCAAAGAGAGCCGGGTTATTGATCTGGAAGTGTTGCATCATGCTGCTTCTGAAGTTTTAGGCTACGAAATTCATTCGCCAGCTCAAACAATGAAACGGCGTTGGATTCCTGCGGCTATTGGCGTGCTGGCTGGCGTCTTAATGATGGGGGCTTATACGTTTTTCGAGAGGGGTCCAAGCGAAGAAATCAGTATGTCTGATACTAGGCCGCTGGTTGAAGAGGCGATTCCTAAATCTGTGTTGGTACCCGAGCTGGCGCTCAAAGCCGGTGACACTCTACCTGCGCCACCATCCATACCTAAACTGCCAGAGTCGGTGAGTGCCGAGGCCAAAGTCGGGGTGGAAACTACTTCGAATATAACCACCCAAACAACGCCTTCATTGTTGTCAATGGCTGAAGTATTTACTGGCTCTTCCCATCGAACGGAAGCTGATGCTTATATGGATTTGTTTTCGGCTTGGGGTATTGAATACGATTCTGCCAATGATGCCGCGGCTTGCAACTACGCTGAGGCTCGAGGGCTTGCTTGCTTAACTAAGTTGGGCAGCTTGGGATCGATGAAGCATTTGGGGCTTCCTGCTATTTTAAGACTGGTTAATGACCAGGGTGAGCAAAAATATATTGCCGTAAGGCGTTTGGAGGATACTGTCGCTGAAGTTTACCTCAACGCTGAAGTTCGCAAAGTAGATCTGTCGAATCTTGATGATTTTTGGCGAGGATATTATTCAGTGTTGTGGAAAAAACCACCCAATTATCACGGCCCACTGCATCCCGGTACTATTGCTCCACTCTCCAAATGGTTGTCCTATCAGTTGGATATTTGGGAAAAGAAACCTTCTCCCGCCATGGGCCGATCCTCTTATGATGAAGAGTTAGTAGCCAGAGTTAAGTCATTTCAGCGCTATGTGGGAGAAAGCGATGATGGGATCGTGGGAGCCAGTACCCTGATTCAGTTGTTTCGTCTTACTGATGATCAAATACCGTTGTTAACGACTAAAAGTGGGGGGTCCTGATGTCCTACATTTTGGATGCTTTGCGTAAATCTGAACAAGAAAGGCAGCGGGGGAAAGTACCTGATTTTTATGGCGCACCTGAAGTTGCATCAACTGAGAGCAAGAAATTCAACTACTGGCCTGTTGTGACCGCTGTCGTGGTGGCGATTAACTTGGGTTTGTTGGGTTACTTTTTTCTCAAAAGCCCGAAACAAAGTACAGTAGCGGAGGTTCCAGTGGCGGTTGCCAGCCAAAAGCCTGCAGTGAGCACCGTTGAGCCAGTTAAGCCGGCAAGTGTTCCGACTCAACCTTCCCCTAAGGTCCAAGAACAATCAATGGCAGTAAAAAATTCGGCCAAACCCACGGTCAGTGCACCTAAACCCAGAGTAGAACCCGAGCCAATTGCAGAGCCTCAACCCCAGACGAACCAGACACCTTATACACCGGCGCCTCAGGTAGCTTATATGCCTCAATTGGAAGAACTCTCGCCCGGTGAGCGTCAAGGCATTCCTGATTTAACGTTTTCTTCCCATATGTATTCCAGTATGCCGAAGTTTCGCTCTATTATTATTAACGGTAAGCGATTGAAAGAAGGTCAGTTTTTTAATGCGGACCTACAAGTTCGAGAAATAACGGACACAGGTGTCATCATGAGCCACGGCTCCACGTTGTTTCAAGTGGATGTCCTCGGCAGATGGGCGCAATAGCCGATTCTCGTCTAACCTTATAATAACAATCCTTGTTCTAATGGTGCGCTGCCATGGAAGCCGAAATTCAAGAAGTAATAGATGATAACCAGCGCCGCGTTCCGCGCCGGCATTTGATTTATTATTTACGGGTATATGATAGCCAGGATGGTAGTCTCCTAGGTAATCTGGTGGATATTAGTACAAAAGGTATTATGGTGGTATCGGAAAAGGAGATTCCAAAAAATCAATTGTTTAGGTTGCGGATGGTGCTGCCTGAGACCTTAGAGGGCAGCAAAGAAGTAGAGTTTGAAGCCGAGAGTCGATGGTGTCAAAATGATACCAATCCCGATTTTTATGATACGGGCTTTGAGTTAATCGACCCCCGCGTTGCTTTTCTTGACGCTGTGGATCGTTTAGTCGAAGGTTGCCTGTTCAAAGAGTAATAGTTCTGTCTAATAAATTAATAATTTAATAATATTCTTAACCCACCGATACGCATTTGAGTGGGATAATTTGACCATCGCAGTTTTTAGGAGTTACTCGTGCTTAATCGATTAGCTAGCATTGCACTAGCGCTAATCCTGCTGGCCTCTACCAGTAGTTTGTATGCGAGAATGCTTACACCAGATAATGTTTTTAGTGAACAGACCCCAGCCACTCTGTCCGTCAATCAGGTATGGACTTATGGCAATGGGGATACCTATCAAGGTGACTGGCGCGATGGAAAACCGAATGGTTTCGGTCAATATCGCAAAGCTAACGGAGATGTTTACGAAGGACAATTCAGCCAAGGTTTTATGCATGGGCGAGGCACTTATCGCTTTCGCTTTGGCGACGTTTACCGGGGACAAATGGTCAATGGTCGTATCACCGGCAAAGGAACCATGAATTACAAAAATGGTAATCAATATGAAGGCGAATGGCTTGATGGCCTGCGCAATGGCAAGGGAAAGCTCGTTTACACCAGTGGTACCAGTTATGACGGCACTTGGATAAAAGATCAAAAAGGCGGCTATGGATTAACTATATACAGTAACGGCGATCGTTATTTGGGGGCTTATATTGAGGGGCGCCCTCATGGCCATGGTATTCGCACCTTAGCCACTGGAGATGTGTTTCGCGGTACTTTTTCTAACGGCGTACCTCATGGCGTGGGCGAGTGTAACTATAATGGCGACAACCGAGTCTGTCTGTACAATCGCGGCAAAGAAGTTCAAGAAGCGGAAAAATTGGCTCTCGCTGAAGATTATTTCGGTAAACACCGTAAAGAAAGAGAATTTAAAGGCGGCATCGCCTACCAGCTGCAAGATGATTTTACCAATGATCGTCAATACTTAAATACCAATAACGTATGGTGGGAGAAGCAGCGGGCTTTGTTGGCGACACAGCTGCGTATTCACAGTAAGAATGAGCGTCATTACCTATACATGATCGTAAATAAATACACAGGGCCCGGGATCTATAAATTGAAAGGCAATGAAATCATGGCCTCGACTGCCGATGGTAAAGAAGTGGCATTGCCTGATGATGTCACGGCCTTGGTAGAAATTAAGGAAGATAAAGATGGTGAAATCAGTGGTGTATTTAGCGTTCCGGCACTTGCGTCTAAAGATGGGCACACAGCCTATAGCATCTTAGACGGGCGCTTTGAAGCCGGTAACGAGCCGCCTGTTGAGGAACAGGCGCTGAGGCCCTTTTTCTTTATCCATTAAACAAGACGTTATTAAAGGAACAAAGGAGCTATCCAAGGCAAAACCAGCGCAGTCAGTACACCGGTCAATCCCATGGCAAGGGCTGAAAACGCACCACATTTATGACCCTCTTCAAGCGCTCGTGCAGTTCCAATTGCGTGGGCGGTAAGTCCTAAGGTCACCCCTTTCACGGCATCCTCTTTTATCCCGAGCTTTCGCATCAGTGGTAAACCTATAATTGCCCCTAAGGCACCAGTAATAATCACCATGACGGCGCTGATGGAGGCAATCCCCCCCATGGTATCGGTTAGAGCCATGGCGATAGGAGTAGTTATGGATTTTGTGGCCATGGAAATTCGAGTGGATTCTGCAGTATCAAAAAATCCCAGCAACAAAAGCGCACTACCTATGGTGATAACACTGCCAACAATTATGGTGCACAGTAATGGCAAAAAGAGTGATCTAATGGCTTTGGCATTTTGATAAAGTGGCACCGCGAGGGCTATCGTCGCTGGGCCCATCATCCAATGTATTGGCTGATTCATTCTAAAATAGCGTTGATAGCTTAGGTGAGTGAGTAATAAGAAACCGATAACGATGGCTGCCCCAATAACAATGGGCTGTAGTAACGGGTTGCGAGCGCTTTTGAGGTAGACTTTTTGGCTGATCCAATAGGCCGCTATAGTGACAAAGAAACTGGTTAGTGTCAGCAGATTGATTGGTTGTAAAATTTCGTTCATTTAACTATTCCCAAACCAGCGCATAAATCGAATAAAAATAAAGGGAACCAGCGCCATGGAAAAAGTAAGGCTAATGAAGAGGGCCAAGATTATGGGTATGGCGTCTTGTCTCAACGGCTCAATTTGATCAATGACGCCGACACTGGCGGGAACTAAAAACAAAGGAATTAAGGGTAATAAAAAATTACTTCCAGCTAAGAGGCTGCTGGGAATATATCCCCTAACGCTCAGCATTAGCAGCAGCACCATAATACCCAACACAGGCGCGGGGATTGGCAACCCCAAGTAATTTACTATAAGGCTGCTAAGCCACTGTAATAGCACTAGAAATAAGACACCAAGTACCATTTAAGGCTACCTCTTTACAAAAAGGAGAGAGCGTACCATATTTACTGTCCGAGCCCCATTTGCTGAATCTGGTTGGCATGGTTAAAAAATTGACGTCTTTTTCTCCAGCGGCGCCAAAAAAGTAATAATAAACTAAATTGATATAATAAAAGATACTTTTTGTTATTACTAAATATTCTAAAAAACTCGCCTTTGCAGCAACAGAGCTCATCTGGGGTGTCTATAATGTGTTTATGTACTGAAACCTATTTCCAAAAGCTGGAAACAGGATCGGTTCGTTAAAAACCCATTGGTAGTTCTTGTAGATTTGCCAAGGCCAGGAGAGTAGTCATGGATAAAAAATCAAAGAAAATTTATAAAACGATTGAACACTATTTGGAAGAAAGAAAAGTTTCCGATCGAAGAAAAGATGAGCCGCCTGAGGTGACCAAGGCTAATGCGGAAAGGCGAACCGGTGAAGAAAGAAGAACCGACGCTCAATAGTTAGAATTTTCTCCAAACGAAACGAAGTGCATAGCACTTCGTTTTTTATTTAGCCTTTTTTATTCTTCAATTTGTAATGGTCGGCTACTTTGAGAGTCTATAGAATTAGACTATTCATGAAGTTTGGAGAGTATCCGCAGTGGATTATGATTTAATTGTAATTGGGGCAGGGTCTGGTGGAGTAAGATGCGCTAGAGTGGCCGCTAGTCTCGGTGCGAAAGTCGCCATTATCGAAGAACGATATCTGGGCGGAACCTGTGTCAATGTGGGTTGCGTTCCCAAAAAGTTATATGTGTATGGTTCGCACTTCAAAGAGGATTTTGATTTAGCCAAAAGCTTTGGCTGGCAAACAAGCGCCCCTGAATTTAGTTGGCCTGTTTTGCGGGATAGCAAAATAAAAGAGGTTCAGCGTTTAAATCAGATTTACAATAAATTATTAGAAGATCAAGGCGTAGATATTCTCACAGGTCACGGTAAAATCGTTGACCCCCATCAAGTGTCCGTGGATGATAAAATCTATTCCACACAATATATACTTTTAGCTACTGGCGGATGGCCTTCTCGGCCGAATATTCCGGGTATTGAGCATAGCATTACTTCAAATGAGATATTTGATTTGGATCGGTTGCCGAAACGTTTGACGATTGTGGGCGGCGGCTATATCGGTGTTGAATTTGCCTGCGTATTTAATAACCTGGGTGTTGAGGTAACGCTGAGTTATCGTCGAGACCTATTTCTCCGAGGTTTTGATCTTGATGCTCGTATTCATTTGCGAGATGCGATGCTTAGTAAAGGCATAAAATTATTGTTCAATCATGAAATTGAAAGCATTGAAAAGAACGCTGATGATAGTTTGTTACTTGCGGATAACCTTGGGCAATTACATACCGCAGACCAGGTTTTATATGCCACCGGGAGAATGCCAAAGCTGAATAATCTAGGGTTGGAAAATTGTGGTATCACGGTGGATTCTGCTCACAAGGGAATTAACGTGGATGACAATTTTCAAACCAGCGCCAATAACATTTATGCGGTTGGAGATATAATAAACCGCGTTCAGTTAACGCCGGTGGCGTTGGCTGAGGGAACTCATGTGGCCCGCCGGCTGTTTGGAAATGAAACGCCAGCCCCGCTGAATTATTCATTAATTCCAAAAGCCGTATTTACTCAGCCTGAAATAGGTTCCGTTGGAATGACTGAAGAACAGGCAATAACGTCAGGATACGAAGTAAAAATATTTCGTAGTCTATTTACACCAATGAAATACAGTTTTAGCGAACACAAACAAAAAACGCTGATCAAGCTGATCGTAGATAAAGCCAGCGACAAAGTGTTAGGTGCCCATATGGTGGGAGCTGAAGCGGGCGAAATCATCCAAGGTATTGCAATTGCTGTGAATATGGGGGCCACCAAAGCCCAATTTGACCAAACCATTGGCATTCATCCCACTACCGCAGAAGAATTTGTCACATTACGTGGCTAAAATCGTGTATATTTAAGTGATGAAGAGTACCAACAACCGAATCCATCGTATGCTTATATCCATGCCGGGCCGCATGAGTTTGGCGCTGTGGGTGTTGGTTACCTCTCTATATTCCAGTATGCTTTTTGCAAATCCCTGTCATCATTCTATAGCCGTTAATGATTCAGTTACTATCCAGACGATGTCCAATGAACATTGTCAGCATGAGCAATCCATGGACTCGATGGATCTCCATCCAACTCAGGACGTGGCAACTCAGAACGCCGCTCAATTTTGCTGCAAAATAGGGCTGGATTGCTCTATGGCCAGCGTTGCGGCGGCGGCCATTGTGAATAATTCAGATGTTCTGATGTTTGAACCTTTAATGACTCTGAAGCCTCCGGTGCAAGCCATTTTCTATCTCAGTTACTCTGTAAATTCCCTTGATAAGCCGCCAAAGTTTCAATAGCACACTCTAGTTACGCCTAAAATTCGGGTACAGCGCCTCAACCCGAGCCTAAAGAGTTTGTTATTGGGAGTTTATAATGTCCTCCGTAATGTTTAGAAGGGTGCTTGGCACCAAAACAGCTGCACTGGGGCTGATAATCCCCTGGTTGTTTCCTTCGCTGGTTATGGCTGCACCGCTGGAGCTTGGCCCTTCGATCGAATTAGCACAAAAGAATGACCCCTGGCTGCAAGGAGCCGATTATCAGTTATTGGCTATTCAGGCTGAGCAAATAGCTTTCGAGAAATTGCCCAACCCGATGGTGTCTCTCGGTGTGGCCAACCTGCCCATCGATACGTTTGATTTCAATCAAGAACCCATGACCCAGTTTAAAGTGGGGGTGACTCAACCGATTCCTCGAGGCGATACCTTAGCACTGCGATCAAAGCAATCGCGCATGATGGCGGAGCAAATTCCATATCAAACCGCCGAACGCGCCGCTCGCATTAAGCAGTCGGTGAGCAACCTATGGTTGGAGTCCTATCGTTTGGACCGTGTTATAAAATTGATTGAGGGGGATCAGGCATTGTTTGAACAATTGGTGGATGTGGCCCAATCAAACTATCGAAGCGGGGCCGGGCGTTCGCAGCAAGAGAATGTTATTCGGGCGCAATTGGAACTGGTTCAGCTCCAGGATCGTCTGCTTAAACTCAAATCTCAACGAGCGGTAAATTGCGCTCAATTGTTGGAGTGGTTGTATCCTCAAGAGGATAGCCAGAATGAATCAAACTGGTCTTGTGATATGCCCAATGAGCTACCCCAGTTTAATGTTGTATCTGACAAAGCGGGTGAGTTAAGCCGGGCAAACTTAGACCAGCGTACCCATTATTTACAAAGTCACCCAGCAATTTTATCCGCAGAGCAAGATGTTCAGATCATGGGCCAAAGCATTCATCTAGCGGAGCAGGAACTCAAGCCACAATGGGCCGTAAATGCCAGTTATGGTTACCGTGACGAAGATCCAATGGGTCAGGATCGAGCGGATTTCTTTTCAGTGGGGGTTAGTGTTGACTTCCCTTTATGGGGTTCTGCAAAGCAAGACAATCAAATCAAAGCGGCAAAGGCCAGAACTCAGTCTTTAACCACAAAGCGCTCCATGGTGATGCGATCCATGCTTTCTCAGCTCACCGCCGATCTGGAAAAGTTGAGTAAACTCGATCAACGTAGACAGCTGTACAACGAGCAGATATTGGCGCTCACGGAAGAACAATCGGAAGCAACATTAACCTCTTATACCAATGATAATGGTGATTTCGCGGAAGCGGTTCGTGCCAGAATTTCGGAACTTAATGCGCGGATAGAGAAAATCGAAATTGATATAGAACGGCTGAAAACCTTAGCTCGAATTGAGTACTTTTCAGCGGGCCATGGAATAACGGAGATGAAACCAGTGAAGGAGCTTCGATTATGAAATTTTTTGTAGTATTGATTATCGGTGGTGCCTTAGGTGTGCTTGTCACAATAGGTGCGAATCGTTTTCAGGCTGATTCGTCAGCGCTGGAAAGTGATGATTCAAAACCCTTGTACTGGGTAGCGCCAATGGACCCAAATTATCGTCGTGATGAACCCGGCAAGTCGCCAATGGGGATGGATTTGGTTCCGGTTTATGCGGATGATGCTGAATCTGAGTCTAATGAACACACGGTTACAATAGCACCGGAGGTGATCAATAACCTTGGTGTGAGAACTGATTTGGTAACGGTAAGAACCCTGCATACCACAATCAATACGGTAGGCTATGTGGGCTATGATCAGGATCGGCTTATTCATGTGCATCCGCGAGTGGAAGGTTGGATAGAAAAGCTGTATCTGAAATCCGCTGGTGACCCGGTGACCAAAGGCCAGGCACTTTATGCGTTATACAGCCCACAATTGGTTACGGCGCAGGAAGAACTTATTTTAGCGCTGAATCGAAATAATCTTCGCTTGGTGTCGGCGGCAGAAGACAGGCTAAGGGCATTATTGTTGTCAGATGCTTTTATTGCCCAGTTAAAAAAGTCTAAAGAAGTTCGTCAAACTATTGTGTTTCGTTCCACTCAGGATGGCGTTATTGATAATTTAAACATCCGTGAAGGTTTTTTTGTTAATCCCAGCACCACCTTAATGTCCATCGGCAACTTGGAACAAGTTTGGGTGGAAGCGGAGATTTTCGAACGTCAATCATCACTTGTGAAAACCGGTCAGGCGGTGACAATGACGTTGGATTATTTACCCGGTGAGAAGCGTGAAGGCAAAGTCGACTATGTCTACCCGACCCTGGATCCAAAAACCCGAACTACCCGTATTCGTTTGAAATTTAGCAATGCTGAGCGAACATTAAAGCCTAACATGTTCGCACAGGTCACTATCCACGTGGATAGTGAACAGCCCTTACTCATGGTACCAAGAGAAGCAGTTATCAGAATGGGAGAAGAAGACCGAGTCGTGTTGGCCTTAGATGAGGGGCGTTTTAAATCTATAAGGGTCAATTTAGGCAAAATGGATGATCAATATATTGAAGTTAAAAGTGGTTTAGTAGCCGGTGATCGGGTAGTAACTTCAGCACAGTTTTTACTGGATTCTGAATCCAGCAAAAACTCTGACTTTTTGCGACTGGAGTCGCCTAACGAAGCGCTGGTAGAAGGTGTGGTGAACTCGCTGGATTTTGACAATAGCCGGGTAAATATTAGTCGGGGGCCCATAGAAAAATGGAACCGGCCGGCTGCGACAATGGATTTCGCGCTCGCCTCCACGATTCGTCGCGATCAATTGATACCTGGTGAAAGTATCCAATTCCGATTTTTAGCCGAAAATGGTGAGTTTACTATTTTCCATATTGAGGACCAAAAGTGATGATTGAAAAAATAATTCACTGGTCCGTTGCGAACCGGTTTTTAGTATTGCTCACTTCGTTAATTATAACCTTAGGGGGTATTTACTCGGTTAAAAATACTCCCATCGATGCGATTCCTGATTTGTCCGATGTCCAGGTTATCATTAAGACCTCTTATCCTGGACAAGCGCCTCAAGTGGTTCAGGATCAGGTTACCTATCCTTTGACTACCGCGATGCTTTCGGTGCCGGGAGCAGTTACCGTGCGCGGCTTTTCGTTTTTTGGCGACTCCTACGTGTACGTGATCTTCGATGAAAATACTGATTTGTATTGGGCCCGAAGCCGTGTTTTAGAATATTTGAGTCAGGTAACGCCCATGTTGCCGGAATCTGCCAAAGCCCAGTTAGGGCCAGATGCCACCGGGGTTGGCTGGGTTTATTTGTATGCGTTGGCGGATCGTACAGGCCAGCACGATATTAGCCAGCTACGCAGTATTCAGGATTGGTATCTGAAATACGAATTGCAATCAGTGGCTGGAGTTTCTGAAGTAGCCGCTCTTGGTGGCATGGTGAAACAGTATCAAGTAAGAGTTGACCCAGACAAACTACGAGCATTTGGTATCCCGCTAGCACATATACAAACCGCAATTAAACGGGGTAATCAGGAGATTGGTGCTTCTGTAGTTGAAATGGCGGAAGCCGAATATATGGTTCAAACCACAGGGTATATCAAAAGTCAGGCAGATTTGAAAAATGTTCCCTTGGGCGTTAACGACAACGGATCACCTTTATTGTTGGGTGAGGTGGCGGATATTCAGTTGGGGCCTCAAATGCGGCGCGGTATAGCCGAATTGAATGGCGAAGGTGAAGTGGTGGGGGGCATTGTGATTATGCGCTTTGGTGAAAATGCACAAGCCACCATCCAGAATGTGAAAGCAAAGCTGAATGAGTTGAAACAAGGTTTACCTTCTGGTGTAGAAGCCATTCCTGTATACGACCGCAGTGAGCTTATTGGCCGTGCCATTACGAATTTGTGGCATAAATTATTGGAAGAGTTTCTAGTGGTGGCTTTGGTTTGTGTGGTGTTTCTGTTTCACTTGCGCTCTTCATTGGTTGCCATTATCAGCTTGCCAGTGGGAATTTTAGCGGCATTCATTGTTATGAAAGTCCAGGGGATTAATGGCAATATAATGTCGTTAGGGGGAATTGCTATTGCCATTGGTGCCATGATAGATGGTGCGATCGTGATGATTGAAAACATGCACAAACATATAGCACGATCCAAACTGACAGACGCTAATCGCTGGCAAATAGTGGCTCAATCCGCCGCTGAAGTAGGCCCAGCATTGTTTTTCAGTCTATTGATAATTACCGTTAGTTTTATTCCGGTGTTTACTTTGGAAGCTCAAGAAGGACGTATGTTTTCGCCCTTGGCTTTTACCAAAACCTATGCCATGGCGGCTGCGGCTGCGTTATCAATTACCCTGGTGCCGGTTTTGATGGGGTATTTTATTCGGGGCCGAATTGTATCGGAGGAAAAAAATCCGTTAAACCGCTTGTTAGTCGCTTTGTATCACCCGGTCCTTACAGCCGTGCTTAAACGTCCACTGGCTACCATAGGGTTGGCTATGGTTCTATTGCTGGTGAGCGTATGGCCAATTACTCAAATTGGTAGTGAGTTTATTCCGCAATTGGACGAGGGCGATTTAATGTATATGCCCACCACGTATCCAGGTTTATCCATTGGCAAAGCCAGAGAGCTTTTGCAACAAACCGATAAGTTAATCCGCACAGTTCCTGAAGTAAAAACAGTGTTCGGAAAAATTGGGCGCGCTGAAACGGCCACTGATCCTGCACCCTTGACCATGATTGAAACCTTTATTCAACTCAAACCGAAGTCTGAATGGCGGGCCGGAATGACCACGGAAAAACTTAAGCAGGAACTCGATAGTGTGGTGCAGTTGCCGGGAGTTACGAACGCCTGGGTAATGCCCATTAAAACACGCATCGATATGTTGGCCACGGGGATTAAAACGCCGGTAGGGATAAAGGTTGCAGGACCTGAATTAGCCACAATTCAGGCATTAGGGCAGCGTTTGGAAGAGATCCTGAAAGAAGTTCCAGGAACGGCATCTGTCTATTCTGAGCGAGTTGCAGGTGGTCGCTATATAACCGTGGATATTAATCGCGAGAAAGCGGCTCGTTACGCTCTTAATATTGCGGACGTGCAACAGGTTATTGCCACCGCAGTAGGTGGCGTTAATGTAGCTTACAGTGTTGAAGGCCTCGAACGTTATCCCATTAATATCCGTTATCCGCAATCCTACAGAAATTCCCCGGAACAGCTAGCTGAATTGCCGGTAGTGACTCCTTTAGGACAACGAATAGCACTGGGTGATGTGGCGGACATTAGAATTGAGAGTGGTCCACCCGGTATTAAAAGTGAAAATGCGCGCATCAATGGCTGGACATTTGTGGATATAGACGTATCTGATATAGGACATTATGTGGAGTCGGCGCAGAAAAAAGTGCAAGAATCACTGGATCTGCCACCAGGCTACTCTGTGACTTGGTCTGGTCAATACGAATACATGGAGCGAGCTAAGAATAAACTTAAAATAGTTGTCCCCATGACCCTGGCTATTATTGCTATTCTGCTTTATTTGAATTTTCGGAATACCGTGGAAGTTTTAATGTTGTTGCTCACCTTACCCTTTGCATTAGTGGGTAGTTTTTGGTTGATGTATTGGCAAAATTTTAATTTTTCTATTGCTGTGGGAGTAGGGTTTATCGCCTTGGCCGGTGTTGCTGTGGAAATTGGCGTGATTATGTTTGTCTATTTGGATATGCAGTGGCGTAGACTGGTGGAGGAATTTGACAGCAATCAGTCTCAGGTTGTAAACGCGGACGAACAATTAAAGGACGTTTTAATCAATGGTGCCGTACTGCGTGTCAGGCCGGTTATGATGACAGCCACCGCAATTATTGCTGGGCTGTTGCCTATATTGCTGGGGACTGGCACTGGATCGGAAGTGATGACTAGAATAGCGGCGCCGATGGTAGGGGGTATGGTAAGCGCTGTGTTGTTGACTTTGCTGGTATTGCCAGCGGTATATTATTTGTGGCGGCGTTCGCAGTGGCGACAATTGAGGTCTGTTAAATGATTCTTGTTGTTTTCTTATTGCTATTGGCATTAATGTTAGGTCCGCAGTTTTTGTCGCAGCGCCTGTTACGATCCTATGGTGATAATCGCCCGGATTTGCCCGGTACTGGCGGTGAACTGGCGCAGCACCTGGTTGAGCGTTTCCAGTTGGAAGGTGTCAACGTAGAAGTGACCACTACAGGTGATCATTACGATCCCAATAGTCACACCGTGCGCTTAAGGGGTGAGCATTTCAATGGTCGCTCCGTGAGTGCGGTGGCGGTTGCCGCTCATGAGGTGGGTCATGCTATTCAACATGCCACAGGCACGGGTGGAATAATGCTGCGTACTCGATTGGCTGTAATCGCCACTGTCGCGGCAAAAGCTGCTCAGATTTCCCTGATTTCAATACCGATTTTGGTTGGTTTGATGCCTGGCTTTGCACGTGTGGGCTTGATAGTCGTTGTGGTGGGCATTGTATTGTCTACGGTGCTGCATTTGGTGACCTTGCCGGTGGAATGGGATGCGAGTTTCAAGAAAGCTTTGCCGATCTTGCAGGAAGGTCAATATTTGTCTGATAAGGATATGCGGGCCGCGAAAAAAATACTGACAGTTTGTGCTTTCACTTATGTGAGTGGTTCATTGGCTAGTTTGATAGGGCTTTGGCGCTGGCTCCGCTATTTACGTTTTATGCGTTAACCGCTGCCCCTGTAACATGACCTAGTATAGGGTTGACCAGTCGTTTAAAGACGCCGGTATCCATCTTGATAATCTCCGTATGAGTTCCAGCGTTAAAGGCAATCCAATCGTACTTTAATAGTGAGCGGTCCATATACACAGGCAAGCCATACATTCCCCCCAGTGGAGGCATACCGCCGGTCTCACAGTCAGGAAATCTTGCCTTAAACTGGCTTTCCGGCGTCAATACTATGTCTTTTTTTCCCATTAATTTACCGAGTTGCTCTAAATTTAAGCGTTTGTCTGCGGGAATTACGGCCATCGCAAGTTCTGAACCTGAGTTAATTATCACGGTTTTTGCCAGACGCGCGCCGGAAATGTGACTATGCTCTGCCACTTCCTGTGCTGTGACCGCCGGTGGGTGATTGGTGGCCTGATAGCGAGCGTCGTTTGCATCCAGATATTCAGAGAGGGCGCGAACCGGCATGAGATTTTCTCCGTTCAATATGAGGTAATGATAGGCAAAAGTAAGCCATCACTGAAAGATCAATAATGTATAAAGCATAGAATCGAAAGCTATATTGGCAAGCTTTAATAAGAGACAGGGTAACTCGAGTCGATTCAGTCCAGGCTAGTTTCCGTGGATTGACACTAACCATAAAGGGTGTAACCTTTTATTAATGGATGCCTTAGATTGGACGTGGAGCGGTGTCCGTTAAATAGTTAGTTAAGATGGAAATGGCCACCAAAGGAATGGTGATGAGAACAATTGAAAGAATGATCAGTGAGATCCTGGCGCAAGAAGGCGGCTATATCCACCGTTCCGATGAAGAGGGTGGTCCTACTCATTTTGGTATTACGCAAAAGAATTTATCGGGTTTTTTCGGGCGCTATGCTTCTCTAGAAGAATTGCAATTGCTGTCACCGACTGTGGCAAGCAAAATTTACAAGCGCAATTATTATCAGGCACCTAAAATTGACCGCTTGCCACAGGCTATACAGCCTTTTGTTTTTGATTGTGCCGTGAATCATGCGCCGAGGCGTGCTATAAAAATGGTGCAGACAGTGTGTAATGATTTAGGTGTGTATCCAATCTTAATCGAAGATGGTGCGATGGGGCCGAAAACCCGTCGTGCCGCACAATGGGCAGATCGTAAATTTGGCTCGTTGTTTTTAAAATCCTTAATAGAAGAGCGTAAGCGATTTTATCGTCAGATTTTTGCATGTCGTCCAGGTCAGCGAATCCTCTATGAACAGTGGATAAGCCATGTTCAGATGTTTGAACAAAGCATCGCATAAAAATTAGGGTATAGATGCAGTTGTTACAAATTGATCTTGCTGGGCTAAGCGGCCAGTGCTTTGCAATGAAGAGTTTTGAGTGGGTTCGGTAACCAGATACCAGGTGATTACCACGACCCAGGTTAGCATAGGCAACACAACAACTTTGTTCCGATCCATAACACTATTCCTCATTGTGCAAGAGCGATTTCTTCGCACTGCTGCAACTCCTATGCCTGCGTTCCCATAAAATAACAGCGCTTATATTTTCTTAATTAAATTTAATGAGTTAGAAAATACTTTCAGAGTAATAATGGATTGTCACAAATACGATTGACCCACCATTGTCGTTAATGCGACAGCTTTTTGTTTTATTTTCTAGACCCTGTTGTCGGAGATCGTCCAAAGCCTCGTTGTTGTCATTTTTACTACAAATATAAGTTTCATAAATTCCAATAAATACAGATAGTTATATGGTGGTATTGGGATTGCAGTAGCAGCCACAATAGAACTCAGCGGGGTGTAGTTAATGAAAGCTAAGGATATTGCAGAACTATTAGACGAACCGGCATGCACCCATAACAAAAAAGAGAAGTCTGGTTGTGAAAAGCCAAAACCCGGTGCCAGTGCTGGTGGTTGTGCTTTCGATGGTGCACAGATCGCGTTACTACCCATAGCAGACGTGGCCCACATTGTTCATGGTCCCATAGCCTGTGCAGGGAGTTCCTGGGATAACCGTGGCACTCGTTCTAGCGGACCTGATCTCTACCGTATTGGCATGACCACCGATCTTACCGAGCAGGACATCGTAATGGGCAAAGCTGAAAAGCGTTTGTTCCACTCCATCAAACAAGCCATAACAGATTACCAGCCACAGGCTGTTTTTGTTTATAACACCTGTGTTCCGGCTCTGATAGGTGACGATGTTGATGCGGTCTGTCGCGCAGCAGAAGAACGCTGGGGAGTGCCCGTTGTCCCTGTGGATGCTGCTGGATTCTACGGTACTAAAAATCTGGGTAACCGTATTGCCGGTGAAGCGATGGTAAAGCATGTCATCGGCACCCGTGAGCCCGATCCATTACCAGAGATAGCACACACCCAGAAATTCAAAATCCACGATGTAAATTTGATTGGGGAATACAACATTGCCGGTGAGTTTTGGTTTGTCTTGCCCTTGTTGGATCAATTGGGATTGCGCGTGTTGTGCACCTTGTCTGGAGATGCAAGATTCAGAGAAGTCCAAAGTATGCATCGCGCCGAAGTCAATATGATGGTGTGTTCGAAAGCGATGTTGAATGTAGCCCGTAAGTTGCAAGAACGCTATGGCACACCATGGTTTGAAGGTAGCTTTTATGGCATCACGGATACCTCGGAAGCTTTACGCGGCTTCGCGCGCCTGATTAATGATGACGATTTAACGGCTCGCACCGAAGCCTTGATTGAGCGCGAGGAAGCTCGGATCCGGACAGCACTGGAACCCTGGCGAAAGCGCTTGGAAGGTAAGCGGGTTTTACTGTACACGGGTGGTGTTAAATCCTGGTCAGTGATTTCTGCATTACAGGATCTGGGTATGAAAGTAGTGGCCACGGGTACCAAAAAGTCCACGGAAGAGGATAAAGCCAGAATACGTGAGCTGATGGGTGATGATGTCAAAATGTTGGACGAGGGTAATCCTCGGGTATTGTTGCAAACTGTAGCGGACTACAAGGCGGATATACTGATTGCCGGTGGTCGTAATATGTACACAGCACTTAAAGCCAAAATTCCTTTTTTGGATATTAATCAGGAGCGAGAGTTTGGCTATGCGGGTTACGACGGCATGTTGGAATTGGTACGCCAATTGTGCTTGACCATGGAAAGTCCTGTGTGGGAGGCGGTTCGTCGACCGGCTCCCTTCAGCATGCAGCAGGTGTTGTCATGACTGAGATAATCAAACGTAAAAAAGCGCTTTCCGTTAGCCCCTTAAAAACCAGTCAGACGACTGGAGCAGCTTTGGCTTTTCTGGGGATAAACCATGCTATGCCATTAATGCATGGTTCTCAAGGTTGTACTGCTTTTGCAAAGGTGTTTTTTGTGCGGCACTTTCGTGAGCCTGTGCCCCTGCAAACTACAGCAATGGATCAGGTCAGTTCTGTTATGGGCGCCGATGATAATATTGTTGAAGCCTTAAAAACTATCAGTGAAAAAAGTAGTCCCTCGATTATTGGTTTGGTGACAACGGGATTGGCCGAAACTCAGGGTGCTGATATTAAGCGTGCCGTTTACCAGTTTCGCACTCGTTATCCGGAACATGAAAAGACCGCAGTGGTTGCCGTTAATACACCGGATTTTGCCGGCAGTTTTGAAAGCGGATTTGCGGTTGCGGTGAAAGGTATTATTGAAACCCTGGTGCCAGATGATCAAACACGAGTGGGTGCTCGCCGTAAACAGGTTAATGTATTATGCGGAGCCAACCTTACGCCTGGTGATATTGAGTTTGTTGCCGAAAGCATAGAAAGCTTTGGGTTACGGCCGCTATTGATTCCAGATCTGTCTAATTCCCTGGACGGACATTTAGACGATGTGGATTTTAGCCCGCTGACTACCGGTGGGGTTTCTGTCGCAGACATAGCCACCGCTGGAGAGAGTATCGCAACCCTCGCAGTAGGTGAAAGCTTATTTTCCGCAGCCTCATTGTTGACGAAGAAAACCGGTGTGCCCAATTACGCCTTTGGACATTTGCTGGGGCTAGATTTGGTGGATCGTTGGTTTGCGACATTATCTGAAATCAGCGAGCAACCGGTACCCGTGCGCTGGCAGCGCCATCGCCGTCAGCTCCAGGATGCGATGCTGGATACCCATTTTATGATTGGTCAGTCACGCGTGGCAGTTGCCGCCGACCCCGACATGCTCGCTGGTTTCACCCGGCTGTTGGAAGGTATGGGTGCTATGGTAAGTGCCGCTGTAGTTCCGGCCAAGGGGGCGGCGTTAAAATCACTAAATTTGGCCAGCGTTACCATTGGTGATCTGGAAGACTTGCAAAATCTGGCATCAGAGACAAAAGCCCAACTGCTGTTGGGGAATAGTCATGCGGTTGAGTGTGCGCAGCGTTTACAGATACCTATTTTGCGAGCCGGTTTTCCCCAATATGATTGGGTTGGCGGGTTTCAACGCTGTTGGTTTGGTTATCGTGGCACTACCCAAACATTGTTTGACCTCGCCAATGTAATTATGGCTCATCATCAAGAAGTCCAACCCTATTACTCTATTTATGCGCAAAAACGGGACGAGTTGCAAGAAATGTCCCACTCTAAATGGAGGCATTGATGACTAATGTTACACGCCAATTTCGCGTTCTGGGTAATGAAGATGACAGTCACTTATTGAAGGTAGCTTTTGCTACCTCCGATCGCAAAACAGTGAACCAACATTTTGGTTACGCGAGCAGCTTTTCTATTTATGGGATCGACGGTGAAACGGCACGCTTACTTAGCGTGGCGGAATTTGCCCCGTTACCGCACGATGGGTCGGAAGATAAAATCCAATCAAAGTTAGCATTGCTCGGTGACTGCATAGCCGTGTATTGCCGGGCTTGCGGCGCTTCTGCTGTCCGCCAGTTAATTGGGCATGGAATCCAGCCAGTTAAAGTGGCAGAAGGTGCTGTGATAGACGAGTTAATAGAGCAATTTCAACAAGAGTTGAGAGAGGGACCATCCACCTGGCTTGCAAAAGCTATCGAGCGTTATCGGACCGACTTCTTGAATCGATTCGATGCAATGGAAAGTGATGGTTGGACGGAATAAAACTTTACTAAGAAGAGGCTAGGACTATGAGCGAAGCAGTTGTTACAGAAACAGACGAACTATTAAAGCATCCCTGTATAAAGCAGGTAATAACCCAACTACGAGCCATGGATAGCTATGGTACTTATGACACTTGGAACGATAGCCGAGTATTGGATCCGTTGATTCTTACCAAAGAACGCCGACGTGAAATTCCTGTGGTGGGGGATCCAGACGAGACCACTATTTCCCGCTTGAAGGCTTATTACAACGCCATAGCTTCTACTATTGAGAGTGAGTGCGGATTAATGGCCGTACCCATTATTAATTTGACCCATGAGGGGTTTGGTCGTGCAATTGTGGTTATAGGGAAATTGGTTGTGCTTGATAAAACCTTAAGAGATGTCCATCGATTTGGTTTTGATTCATTGGAAAAACTGGTGGCCGAGATTGAAAAAACTACGAGTAAAGCGTTAGCCATGGTGAATGAGCACCGAGAGGTAGCCGAGATCTAATTGTTTAATGAGGTAATGTCCTATGAGTGATGATGAATTAAAAGCGTTAAAGAAAGATGTAAGCACCAAAAAGCGAATCGCAATGGATTGGGCTTCTCAGATTCATGATCTCGTTGAAGATCGTCTGTTAGATGGTTTTAACGAGCTGCCCGATCTCACCCAAAAAACGGTAGATGCCTGTCATGAGTATCAGCAAGCAAAAGCGATGTTTGAGCAGGCACAGAAGTAAGTGGGGTACCCACTGAGAGAGGAGAGTAAATGTCTGATGTAATCGTTGGTCGCACCCGAGGTGGAGAACAATGGATACCAGAGTTCGTCACCGAATTAAATGCTGAAACCTGCATTGGTTGCGGACGTTGTTACAAGGTTTGTCCACGTGATGTTTTTGAACTTGTTGAGCGCACGGAAGCCATCGATGAAGATGATGACTTCTACGATGAAGATGATGAAATGATGGTAATGGCTATAAAAGATGCTATGGATTGCATCGGCTGTAAGTCATGCGCGGCTGTGTGCCCAAAAAACTGTCACACTCATGAAGCGTTAGGAGGGTAATCCAATGCCACGTCCAGAGTATCATGTTTTAATTTGCTCACAGCAACGTCCGGCTGGACATCCACGTAGCAGCTGTGGTGAGAAAGGTGCAGGGTCTTTGTTACCTGCATTCTCTCAAGGGCTAATGGCAAGGAACCTTATGCAAAAAGTGTCGCTAGTTGCAACGGGTTGTTTGGGGCCATGTCAAGCGGGAGCGAACGTGCTGGTTTTTCCGGGGTCGGTGCTCTACATGGATGTAAAAGTTGAGGATGTGGACAGCATCATTGAACAGCACCTGATCGAAGGCAAACCAGTAGAGGAAAAGTTTGCTCCGGCTGAAATTTGGTAGTCTTTATCCTGTCGTTTCCAAAGGAAATAGTTTATGTCAGCGGATGCAGTGAAACAGCGGTTTGAGCGTGAGGTTTCTACCCTCAACGCAATAGCTCAGGCAATAGCAAACGAGTTGGCAAAGTCTGATTTGCCGGCCTTAGCCGTAGATTTTTCTGCGCCAACCTTACAGGAGTTAAGGGTCGACTCTTTTGACCAAAACGAAACCTGGTTTGGAGAGTGGCGTGACCACTCAGGACTATTGCAAGGGTCTATTTCGATTCATGGTAATGGGCAAGCCTACGCGCAATTTGATGTTCTGTGCCCGCATCCGCAAAAAAGTCGGTGGTATGTTGAAGCCGTAACCGCTTGGGGGTCAAGCCAGCAGATTAAATCTGAACTTCAGTTACTGCCAGCTGTGTTGGATTAATATTAACGTGCATAAAGTATATACTTTCCAGCAAGAGTGCGCCCTATCAGAAGCCCGGATTCGACGGCTGCTGATAGGATTGAACTGGACCGTTGCTGAGCTGGATGATGGCGGAATGGGATGCTGCTATAGTCCGCTCGAGGTTCCGCGTGATTTGACTTGGCCCGGAACTATTGTCGGCACAGAAGCTAAGCGCATTGTACCTTGGTTGCAACACTGGAATCCTGCAGAAGCTGCCGTTGGTGGAGCGGTAATCAATGCCATTATTAATACCCCTAGACAAATTCAGACGCTAGGGGCAGAACCTTTACCCATAAGAATGGGTTACCACCACTTAAGTGTTTTCGAGTATTTTTCTCCACAAGTTCAAGGCGCCAAAATCTGTATCATCGGGCGCTACCCCGGCTTGGCACAGCTCGAAGGATTTCCAGCCTTTACCTGTATCGAACGGAGACCGGGGCCTAGTGATTTACCCGATGTTGCCGCCGAGTTTGAGTTGCCTGAAGCGGATTGGGTTTTCCTTACCGCCAGTAGTATTAGTAACAAAAGTCTTCCTCAATTGTTGCGGCTCTGCCAAAACGCGCAAGTTGTTCTTATGGGCCCTAGTTTGCCTTGGCTTGAACAATGGCGTGATTTTGGTGTTAATTATCTCGCTGGAGTTACGGTCATAGATACTGAAACACTATTCCAGGTGGTGGCAGAAGCGGGTGGTACGCGCATTTTTGGTAGTGGTGTGCAGTATTGTGTCGCCGCTCTGTAGTATTTGCGACTAGCGCTTCTGTCGTTCTCATTCCTTTCTTGTTGGTTCTCCTACAATCGCTGCGATAAGTGTTTTTTGCGACAGCTGATTTTTGAAACATAAAACTCCTAAGTTACTGATATTAAATAATATTAAGCCGTTAAGGTTGTGTGGCATATGGCTTGCACCAGAGAATACGACTGAAACAATTCACGCAACCTGAATCGCAAGGAGTCACGCCAAATGGTCACCTTAACAGACAGTGCAGTAAATGCCGTACAACGCTTTATTCAATCTTCCGAAGATCCCATTGCTGGACTGCGTATCAAGGTTGAGGGCGGTGGGTGCTCGGGTTTGCAGTACGGATTACAAATGGAAAAAGCCAGTTCAGAAGGCGATGAGATTTTTGAGTACCCAGGGGTCAAGATTTTTGTTGATGCTGCCAGTGTGTCTATGTTGGATGGGGTTACTGTTGATTTTATCGATGGCCTGGAAGGCAGCGGCTTCAAATTCGAGAACCCTAATGCGTCAAACAGCTGTGGCTGTGGAAAATCGTTCAGCGCCTAAATCATCAACAATTCTTGGGAGAGCCCTACCATGTGGGATTATTCAGAAAAAGTTAAAGAGCACTTTTACAACCCGAAAAATGCTGGCGCCACTGCCGAAGCAAATGCTGTCGGCGATGTGGGCTCAATCAGTTGCGGTGATGCACTTCGCCTGACTCTTAAAGTAGAACCAGAAACTGAAATCATTCTGGATGCTGGTTTTCAAACCTTCGGTTGTGGTTCCGCCATTGCTTCTTCCTCCGCTTTGACCGAAATGGTGAAAGGCAAGACACTCGACGAAGCCCTTCAAATCAGTAATCAGGACATCGCTGATTTTCTCGATGGTTTACCTCCCGAGAAAATGCATTGTTCAGTAATGGGAAGAGAAGCATTACAAGCGGCTATCGCCAACTATCGCGGCGAAGAATGGAGCGATGACCATGAAGAGGGTGCGCTTATTTGTAAATGTTTTGCCGTTGACGAAGTGATGATTCGAGATACCATTCGCGCCAATAACCTTTCCTCTGTAGAAGAAGTGACAAACTATACCAAAGCGGGTGGCGGCTGTTCTTCTTGTCATGAAGGCATTGAAAATATTCTTAGTGAAGAACTCACCGCCCGTGGCGAAGTGTTTGCACCTGGTGCTGTGAAAGCTAAGCCAGCGGTTAAGCAGCAACCTTTGGTAGGTATTCAACCGCCAAGTGCAGGTGCTGGCAAGTTGACCATGGTGCAGCGCATAAAAGTTATCGAGCAAGTTTTGGATGGATTAAGACCTGCTTTGAAAGCTGACAATGGCGATGTAGAGCTTATTGACGTTGATGGCAAAAATATTTATGTGCATTTGATCGGTGCTTGTTCTGGCTGTCAAATGGCTGCTATGACCCTGGGCGGAATCCAGCAAAAACTGATCGAAACCCTTGGGGAATTCGTCAAAGTGATACCGGATAGCGAGCGCCCAGCCGTGGCTCAGTCAACAGGAGCGTAATCATGAATGATATATACCTGGATAATAATGCGACTACCCAAGTAGACCCATCCATTGTCACAGAAATGCTTCCTTACTTTTCAGAGCAATTTGGTAACCCGTCTTCGCTACACAGCTTCGGCAATAAAGTAGGAATGGCCATAAAAAAGGCTCGTAAGAGCGTGCAGACTTTATTAGGTGCTGAGCACGATTCGGAAATAATTTTCACTTCTTGTGGTACTGAGTCTGACTCAACTGCCATTTTGTCGGCACTGAAAGCGCAACCGGATCGTAAAGAAATTATTACCACTACGGTTGAACATCCTGCGGTTTTGACACTGTGTGAGTATTTGGAAACGGAAGGCTACACCGTTCATAAACTCCCGGTAGATAGTAAAGGACGCCTAAACCTGGATGAGTATGCAAAATTACTCTCGGATAAAGTAGCGATCGTCAGCGTTATGTGGGCCAATAATGAAACGGGAACTATTTTCCCAGTGATTGAAATGGCAAAGATGGCTGATGAAGCAGGTGTCATGTTTCACACGGATGCCGTACAAGCCGTAGGTAAAATTCCCATGAACCTACAGGATACCAGCATACATATGTTGTCTTTGTCAGGTCATAAATTACACGCACCTAAGGGCATTGGTGTCTTGTATCTTAAGCGTGGCACTCGCTTTCGGCCCTTGTTACGGGGTGGTCACCAAGAACGTGGGCGCAGGGCTGGAACCGAAAACGCCGCAAGTATCGTTGGATTGGGTATGGCCTGTGAACTTGCTATGGAGCATATGGAGTTTGAAAACACTACCGTTGCTGCAATGCGTGATCGTTTACAAGAAGGCATCCTGGCTGCTGTACCCAATGCTTTTGTCACTGGTGATCCTTCGAACAGGCTCCCAAATACCCTGAATATTGCTTTCGAATTTATTGAAGGCGAGGCAATTCTTTTGTTGATGAACAAAGTGGGTATTGCCGCATCCAGTGGTTCAGCCTGTACCTCGGGCTCATTGGAACCCTCTCATGTGATGAAAGCCATGGGTATTCCTTACACGGCTGCTCACGGTACGGTCAGATTCTCTTTATCCCGTTACAACACCATGGAAGAAGTCGAGCGAGTTATCCAAGAA
Organism: uncultured Ketobacter sp.; assembly: GCA_963922875.1. Taxonomy (GTDB): domain Bacteria; phylum Pseudomonadota; class Gammaproteobacteria; order Pseudomonadales; family Ketobacteraceae; genus Ketobacter. The sequence continues at coordinate 338,608 of CAWUJH010000002.1, forward strand.
GTCCCGCCCATTGTGGCAAAACTTCGTAAGCTCTCACCCTATTGGGGCGAAGATGGTCCGGTGGAAAATCCAGAGGCTGCATTTGCGCCGGTGTACGCTTAATTCCTGGTAAGAGAAATTTCGGTTAAGGAGTAAGTAGTGATGAATAACAGCAAGCTCCAGGTGGTCATCGATGATACTACGCTTAGAGATGGTGAGCAAAGTGCCGGAGTTGCGTTTACGGCGGATGAAAAGCTGAGCATCGCTACTGAACTCTCAAGAATTGGCGTAAAAGAGTTAGAAATAGGAATACCCGCTATGGGGGCTGAAGAGCGGGAAGTAATGCAAGGGATTGCCCAATTAGGCCTCGATTCAGTACTGCTTGCCTGGTGTCGGTTGTTTGAGTCGGATTTGGAAGCCGCACGGGGAACTGGAGTTGACATAGTTGACCTTTCAATTCCTATTTCAGATCAACAAATCGTTAATAAATTAGGCCGTACTCGGCGTTGGGTACTGGAACAAATCAGATTAATTGGTAGCCGAGCATTGGATTATGGCTTTGAAATTTGCCTGGGTTGCGAAGATGCCTCGCGAGCCAGTACAGAGTTTTTGTTTGAAGTCGCGGAAGTGGCGCAAGCCACAGGCTTTCGGCGTATACGGTTTGCCGATACCGTAGGGATAATGGAACCTTTCTCAGTATTTCAAAAAATACAACAGCTGCGCAGTCGCACCGACCTTGAAATAGAAATGCATGCTCATGATGATTACGGTCTCGCCACTGCCAACACTCTAGCCGCCGTTCTCGCGGGTGCTACCCATATAAATACCACTGTGAATGGTTTGGGTGAGCGTGCGGGAAATGCTCCCTTGGAAGAGTGTGTTTTAGCCCTACGTAATCTCCATGGCATAGATTCCGGCATTGATAGTAAAGGCTTTACGCACCTGTCTGCACTGGTAGAAAAGGCATCGGGAAGATCCGTTAGCTGGCAAAAAAGCATCGTTGGTGAAGGTGTATTCACCCATGAAGCTGGCATCCATGTGGATGGGCTAATGAAGGATTCCCGCAATTATCAGGGTCTGGACCCCGGCGAGTTAGGACGCACCCATAGTATGGTCCTGGGTAAGCATTCAGGCAAATACATGGTAATCCAGGCCTTTGAAGCATTAGGCGTTCAGCTTTGTTCTTCACAAGTTCCCCAGTTATTACAAGCTGTTCGTTGCTTTGTTACCGAATACAAGCGATCTCCTGATTCAGTCGAGCTGCTAAAAATGTATGTAGCGTTGAATCAGAGTAGTCAACCCCTAAGGAGTAAGTCATGGCCTCAGTTTCCACAACAACTAGCACAATGAATGCTGTCACGGGTAGTGCAAATGTACTGAAACAATGGCGCGAAGATATTGCCAGTGTGTTCGAACGCGATCCCGCAGCGCGTAATGTGCTGGAGGTTCTGACTACCTACCCCGGTGTCCATGCCATTATGCTGCATCGTGTGAGTAGTCGCCTGTGGCGTCGAGGTTGGCACTATCCTGCACGCTTATTAGCTTTTATTGGGCGCATGTTCAGCAATGTGGATATTCATCCGGGTGCACAAATTGGTGATCGATTTTTTATCGATCACGGTGCCTGTGTGGTCATTGGTGAGACGGCGATCGTTGGCAATGATGTTACTTTGTATCACGGTGTCACTTTAGGGGGCACTAGTTGGAATAAAGGAAAGCGACATCCGACATTGCTTGATGGCGTTATGGTCGGAGCTGGTGCGAAAATTTTAGGGAATATTACCGTTGGAGAGAATTGTCGAGTGGGTGCCAATTCGGTGGTGGTAGAAGATGTTCCTGCCGCATGCACTGTGGTGGGGATTCCCGGAAAAATTGTCCAGGTTCGTGAGGCCGGTAAGCTCAATCCATATGGTATTGATTTAGACCATCATTTAATTCCGGATCCAGTTGGCAAAGCAATTGCTTGTCTACTTACAAGAATCGATGTCCTGGAAGCTAAATTAAATGCGGTAAAGGATTATTCTCAATGTGATGTGGACAACCAGGTGTGTGAACTGGATTGTCCTGGCGGTACAGCAACCGAGGCGAAAGCGGGGTAAAAGAAACCATGGACTTACAAGATTTTGAAGGTCAATTATTGTATTTTGATCTAGACACACCAATAGAAGTAACGGAACTTATTCAGGCCGCAGCGGAACACTATGCTGATGGAACAGCTGAGGATTACTTGTCTCGAGCTTACGAAATATCACCCGCAAATTTAACGGTTTTGGTGGCCCTGTATAGATTCTATTATTATCAACATCGTTATGCGGAAGCGTTATCTATTGCCTATAAAGCCATGAGTGTCGTTGCACCTGCCATCTCATTTCCCGAGCATTGGTCCGAGGTAACATTCAATGATCTGGCGAACGGTGTCATGACCTCCTTTACTATGGTTCGATTTTATCTGCTGGCATTAAAAGGGGCTGCCTATTTAAGTTTTAGAATGGGTGAATGTGAAGCAGGTGTTCGTATGCTCAATAAAGTTATAGAACTCGATGCCAATGATCGATTAGGAGCAAAAGTATTACTCCAGTCCATTCGACCCAGCATTGAATCCATGGCCCCCACGGCCATTACTGTTTAATCAATAATAGAGGATATGGCCATGTCTTATACAGATATTGAAGAGTTCGAAAGCGATTTGGAAGAGCTAAGTTCGGCAGAAGACTTCTTAACTTACTTCGAGATCCCGTTCGATTCGAAAGTTGTGTATGTAAACCGTTTACATATTATGCAGCGGTTTCATGATTACCTTGAGCAGAGTAAAGAAAATACCGAATCTTGGAACGACAATGCGGACGCTATGGCCGCTGTTTATAAGAAGTTGTTGGAAAAATCCTATATGGATTTTGTGGAGTCAGACGCCTTAACTGAGAAGGTTTTCAAAGTGTTCAAAACTCATGGTCCGCAATCTACCTTTGTTTCTGTGGACACACTGTTTCAAAAATAATTGGAGCTGTCACTATGAAGCCTGCTTATGAATATGGGAATGAAGTAAGGTTAACCAGAAATGTCCGCAACGATGGCACCTATCCCGGAATGGAAGTAGGCGAGCTTATCGTGAAAAGAGGATCTATAGGTTGCGTTTACGACGTGGGTACCTATTTACAAGACCAGCTAATCTACCGGGTTCATTTTATTGAAGATGGTAAAGTGGTGGGCTGCCGCGAGGAAGAATTGATACCCGCTGATGCTGAATGGATACCTAACAAATTTGAATTCCGTGATCGAGTAAAAGTCTGCCACACCATTAAGGCCGGTGATCAGATCATCGCTGAAGAAGGATCCTATGGCGAGATCCAAAGAGTAGTACGAGAACCCGGAAAAATGTTCTATCACGTTCGTTTTGGCGATCGAATATTCCAGATACCAGAGCAGGTGTTAGAAGCCGATGACACTAAATAGCATGAGTTCAAATGGTGCTTTGAATTACAGAATGTTGAGAATCGCCACTGAGAAGTATGGTGTCCTGCCGGATCAATTGGATTCCCAGCAGAAACATGAAGTGGATTCCGTGGCGGCCAAGGAGGTCATCATGGAAAGAGCGGTACTCAGCAGTAAGGAAGCACAAAATGTTGTTATCTCTCCAGAGCAGATAGAACGCGCTGTGGCTGAAATCAAGAATCGCTATGAGCAGGAAGAACAATTTTTTGCGGCCATGGATAATAGTGGGCTTGATGAAGAAAAGTTAAGAGAAGCCCTGGAACGGGAAATTAAGGTAGAGGCCGTACTCGATTGGGTTAGTCATGAAGTTCCGGATGTTGATGATACTGAAGTGACTTTATTTTACTACTTGCACCAAAGTCGTTTTCAAAATCCTGAACGTCGAACAGCCCGTCATATACTGGTTACTATCAATCCTGATTTTCCTGAGAATACCCGTGAAGCAGCCCGCGAGCGTATCGAGCTCATTTCTGAACGTTTAAAAAAGGACGTTCGACGTTTTAGTGATCAAGCCATTAAGCATTCAGAGTGCCCTACGGGATTGAATGGAGGATTACTGGGTGATATCCCTAAAGATACTCTTTATCCAGAATTGGATGCCGTGCTATTTACCATGCAGCCTGGAGAAATTAGTTCCGTTGTGGAATCAGAAGTGGGATTTCATATTTTACTGTGCGAAGCCATTCAGCCGGAGGAAACGGTTGCCATTGATTCGGTGAAGGAAAAACTCAGAGAGCAGCTTACTCAAAGACAAAGATCCCGCCATCAAAAACGTTGGCTAAGGTCCATACTCAGTGCCTGAAGGAGAAGATTATGGTGGATACAATAGAAACCAATAAAATACCCAGCTGCTCATTTTGCGGTATGGAAAAAAGCCCGGAATTACCCTTAATTGCTGGAAATAATGGTCATATCTGTGAGCAATGTGTAAAGTTGGCGTTTCAGGTTGTAAGCAGTTGGGGCCGAAAAAGCCAGACCATTAGTCCCGAACTGAAGACCCCCTCAGCGATCAAAGATTTCCTTGATGCCTACATTATTGGCCAGGATGAAGCCAAGAAAACCTTGTCTGTTGCCGTCTATAATCACTTTCTTCGGTTGATGAATCAGGGTGATAGCCCAATACTTAACGAACAGTCTCTTGATAGTGTGGTAGAGCTTGAAAAGTCCAATGTCATTATGGCGGGACCATCAGGCACCGGTAAAACCTTGTTAGTTAAAACCCTGGCACGAATCATTGGTGTACCTTTTGTGGTAGGTGATGCAACTTCGCTGACGCAAGCGGGTTATGTGGGCGATGATGTGGATACGCTGCTGCGTCGTTTGTTGGAAGCTGCAGAAGGGGATGTGCAATTAGCACAATGGGGTATTGTTTATATTGACGAAATTGACAAATTAGCCAAGCCTGGAGGTAACGGGGCCTCCGTCCGAGATATCTCGGGAGAGGGTGTCCAACAATCATTGCTTAAAATGGTTGAGGGTTCTGAAGTTAGAATACAAAAGGCAGGTCGGCGTGATGGCCACGGCGAAGAAGTTGCACTGAATACTCAAAATATTTTGTTTATTGTGGGTGGTGCTTTCCCCGGTTTAACGGAACTAGTGGGTAAGCGATTACAACCAAAGCGCACAGGAATTGGCTTTAACGCCAATATCAATACCGACGATAAAATTACCAATAACCAGTTGTTGGAAGCATTACAACCGGAAGACTTGCAGCAATTCGGCTTAATTCCGGAATTTATTGGTCGGTTTCCAATTATCACGTTTCTGCAGGAGCTTGATGTTGACAGTTTGTGTCGTATCTTACAGGAACCTCGTAATGCGTTGGTTAAACAGTATAAACAATTGTTCGCCTTCCAAAATGTGGATTTAACGTTTTCTGAGGATGCCTTGAAAGCCATAGCTCAGCAGGCCGTTTCTCAAGGCACAGGCGCACGGGGATTACGCTCAATATTGGAAAATATTCTACGTTCTACCATGTTTGATTTGCCCACTTTCCCGGGTGTTTCCCGTTGCGAAGTGTTCACTGTTGAAGGGCTTAATGGCACTGAAATAAAAGTTCAGTTAAATGCTGAGGAACAACAAAGCACCCTGATGAATACGGCGGTAGCACAATAGGTATTTGTACAAACCCTTAGGCTTCGAAATTAAAAAATCCAGTCTGGATTTACTGCCAGACTGGATTTTTTTATGTTTTACCGGATGGACGCAGAGACGACACTTATAAAGGTAGTTCGAAATCCGCTGCAATCATACTCAGCCAGGTATCAACACGTTGTTCAGCTAGATTGGATTGATTATCTAAATCTAAAGCCAAACCTACAAATTTGCCGTCTATTATAGATTCTGAATGCTCAAATTCGTAACCATCTGTTGGCCAAGCACCGACAACTTTGGCACCACGCTCAGTCACGAAATCATAGATTTCAATCATGGCGTCCAAAAATTCATCCGGATAGCCCACTTGATCACCCAGCCCGTAGATAGCAACGGTTTTGCCGGTAAAATCTACATCTTCAATTTTCGGTAAAAACTCTTCCCAGCTTTCTTCTTCACAATCGGCAGACAGGCCAGGCAGTTCACCTTCTCCCATTGTGGGGGTTCCTAGAATCAGGTACTGGTAGGATGCAAACTCGTCAACATCCACGCGATTTACGTTAACGGGTTTCGCCATAGTATCATCGTCAAACTTCTTTTTGATCATCTTAGCGACTTTGCGGGTTTTTCCTGTTGTGCTGCCAAAAAAAATGCCGACACGGGCCATAACTGCATCCTCTTGCTAGTGCATGAAAGAAATGTTGCTTTATGATTAAGGAATTGCACACAACGTGCCATTCGAGATTTTTTGAAATGCCATATAAGCTATTGATAAATAAAGATAAAAAATAGCAATTATCAGAATTCTGAAAGGTGTGTAGATTTTGCGACAAAGAGTCTATAAGGATTGTTAGCTGCTGTCGGAAAGGTTACAGAAAGTGGCTGAGATGATAAAACAATGAGTGGTTTTCGTGGTAAATACGACAATAACGCTGTTAATCATCGTCTTCGTCATCTTCCTCATCCAGGTTACGGGTAATCGGTCGATAAATTTCTACACGATCACCGGGTTGTAGTAGATTATCTAACTTGGTGAACTTACCGTAGATGCCAACCTTCATAGATTTAAGATCAATTTCCGGAAATTGTTCCAATAGCCCCGATTGTTCAATGGCAGTTAATACCGTGCAGTTTTCCTCCACTTTTAGGGGCAGCCAGGTTTGGGTTAGCTCTCCGGCATAAACAACGCTAATCTCCATCATTGTTTACCTCTCAGGAATTCTGCATAGCGGGAAGAGAAGATTGACTGGCTTTTTTCCGTGTCGCTACCCGTCGATCAATAATCCTTTTGATTGCGATTAAAAAGCCTAAGGCCATAAAAGCACCGGGTGGCAATAGGGGCAGTAGAACACCGGAAAAATTCGGGATAATCACAGTTTCTAGCCAGGCAAAGTGTTCGCCCAGCAGAAGAGAGGCGTGGGCAAACAGGGTGCCGCTGCCAATTACTTCGCGCATGGCGCCAACGGCTACTAATACCCATGTAAAACCCAACCCCATGGCGAGGGCGTCTGCTATTGAAGGCAGTACCGCATTTTTTGAAGCAAAACTTTCGGCTCTACCGAAAATGGCACAATTGGTGACGATCAGCGCGATAAAAAGTCCCAATACCTGATATAACTGATGCATCCACGCATTAATCGCCATATCTACCAAGGTCACCACACTGGCTATAAGAACGATAATAACCGGTATTCGTACTTGAGGCGTGATGATGCCGCGGATCATGGAAATAATAGTGTTGGTAATGATCAATACCACCATGGACGCAAGCCCCATACCTAGGCCATTCGTGGCGGTGGTGGTTACAGCTAACAGCGGACACAGTGCCAACATCTGCCCCATTGCGACATTGTTGTCCCATAAACCATCTCGAAAAATGCGGCCATACTCAGCTGAGCTCATTGGCTAGACTCCTCTTGCGCTGGCGTTGTTGAGTTCAATTGATGATGCCAGGATTGATAGAACTGTAATCCTTGATGTATTCCCTTCACCATTGATCGCGGTGTAATAGTGGCCCCTGTAAACTGGTCGAATTCACCCTTATCTTTTTTAACGGCCCATTGTTGCGCGCTAGTGTTACTCAACGATTTGCCATCAAAAGAAAGAATCCAATTGTCTTTAGTCAATTCAATTTTGTCTGCCAGCCCAGGGGTTTCCTTATGGCTGATAACGCGCACTCCGGTAATTTCACCGTTGGCGTCGAGACCTAAAATAAATTGGATGATTCCACCCCAACCTGGCGTAGAAATTAACAAGGCTGCGCCACTAAACTCATTGCCTTTTTTCGCGACCAGTATTTTAACGGGATTTTTAAAATAACGGCTATCAGTGATGATCTGGCTTTCCTCTATAGGATTGTTGTCATAGAGTTCCGCTGGTAACACTTGTTTCAGCATTTTTATCTGGTCATTGACTATGTGTTCTTCGATTAACGGTTGGGTTTTGATATTGCCCCCAATGAGTAGCATACTCACCAAATAGCAAATTCCCCCAAGCAACCCTGCTTGGTATGCCAACCTTTCACGATAACTGGGTGATGCAACTGTTGTCATGCCGGATTCCTATCTTATTGACGTTGCCTTATTGACGTTGCTGTGATCGTGGTGTGGCCGTGGCAGGGAGCGGCTTGCCGGTATGACTGCGGCCATAAATTCTTGGTTTAATGGAACGGTCAATTAAGGGCGTTAAAGCATTCATCATTAAAACCGCAAAACCAATGGCCTCCGGAAAGCCACCCCAGGCTCGTATAGCGAATATCAGCAGGCCACAACCAAATCCGAAAAGTAGTTTTCCGGCGCTGGTGGAAGGAGAGGTGACATAATCTGTAGCAATGAAAAATGCACCTAACATGATGCCGCCTGATGTTAGGTTGACCCAGGGGGCTGCATACTGGGCGCTGTCATAGCTATAGAAAATTCCGCTGACCAGTGTCAGCGTTAACAGCATGCTCAGGGGAATATGCCAGCTGATGATGCGAAAATAGAGGAGGAAAAGCCCGCCCAAGAATATCAGAAATTCAGAGGTTTCTGCCAAGCTGCCCCGAGTAAAACCAAAAAATGCTTGCTGCAACGAAAACTCAGTGGCCACTAGTTCGGAAACCGGAACATCGCCCGATGCTTTTATCTGACCCAGTATAGTGGCGCCGGTTACCCCATCGGCAAGAGGCTGAAAGCCGAAGACAATTTGCAGGCTTTCTAAGAGTGAGGGTGCGTTCGTGCTGAACAATGGGTTCACATTGGCCCAGGTGGTCATTTGCATTGGGAAAGATACCAATAACGCGACTCGGGCCAGCATAGCGGGATTAAATAGGTTTTGACCAATACCACCAAATAATTGCTTGCCCACTGAGATAGCAAAACCAGACCCCACGATACCAATCCACCAGGGTGCCCAAGGAGGTAGGGTCATGGCCAACAACCAGCCCGTGAGTAGTGCCGAATTGTCTTTAAGTCGATACAAGGGTTGCTGCTGTGCTGCTAGACAGACCGCCTCAAAGGCTACCGCCGCTGCAATGGTTATGATCCATAAAAACACCGCAGGCCAGCCAAAAATATAGAACCCAAACAGGGTGGCAGGTGTAAGGGCAACGCATACCATAAACATGATGCTGTTTACGTGCGAGCTGTCGTGGGCGTGGGGTGAGGCTCTAAGCGGTATTGAACTGTTCATCGTTAGTTATCCACCGTTTCGCTGGATCGGCTTTTACGCTTATTTTTCTTGGCCGCCTTTTTCGCAGCGGCTTCTGCCGCCTCTTTTTCCATTCGTTCACCTCGCATTGAGGTTAACTGTTTGGTGTATTCTAATTTTTGCTCGCTGGCTTTTCGTAATTTCAGAGAGCCTTTAGCAAACTCGAAATACTGTACCAAAGGAATGTGAGAGGGACAGACGTAAGAGCAAGAACCACATAAAATGCAATCATTCAGTCCAAAGGCTTGAGCGCCTTCGAAATCATCGGTGCGGGAATGTTTCGCCATTTCCAGTGGCACCAAGCCCATGGGGCAGGTATCCACACAGCGACCACAACGAATACAAGGCGCTGGTACCTGTTGATTCACTTCTCTTTTATTCAGCGCCAAAATCCCCGTGGTTCCTTTGGTAATGGGAACATCCAGCGACGGTATGATTTGTCCCATCATGGGGCCTCCGAGCAACAGTCGGTTGGGCTCGGATTTCAAACCGCCACAAATATCGATTAAATGACTAACCGGTGTACCTAACAAAGCTTCTACATTTTGTGGCTGGCTAACGCAGGCTCCGGTGACGGTGGTTATGCGGGAAATCAGGGGACGGTCATAGCGTAAGGCTTGTTGTATTGCATACACAGTTGCCACGTTATGTACCAATATACCCAGGTCGTTACTGCGGCCCCCGGCTGGAACCTCCTGGCCAGTGACGGCTTGAATAAGTTGCTTAGCCGAGCCTGTTGGGTAAAGGGCGGGTACGGCGACAATCTCAATCGAACCATAAGGCGCAGCCGCTTTTTCTAAGGCAGCGATAGCTTGTGGTTTATTGTTCTCAATGGCGATAACTACGCGATAGGCTTCTAAAATATAACGGACCAAACGTGCACCATCCACAATGTCTTCTGCACGCTCCTGCATTAGAAAATCGTCAGCGGTTAGATACGGTTCACATTCACTACCATTGATTAAAAAAGTCTTTATTTCAAAGCGTCGGCCTTGTCGAAGCTTGACAGCAGCGGGAAATATAGCGCCACCCATTCCCACTATGCCAGCCTGTTCAACTTTGCTGGCTAATTCATCAGGCGACAATGTTAGAGGATCAATGGGTAGGCTTTCTTGTTCTCTCCAGCGCTCTTCGCCATCGGGCTCAATAATCAGAGCATTGGTGGGTAGGCCTGAGGGGTGAGGCGCTACAATGGGTTTGATATCGGTAATAATTCCCGAAGTCGGTGCATGTAGATTGGCCGACAGATTACCCCTCAAAGCCGCAGCAATTAATTGGCCTTTAGCAACGGTATCCCCAACCTTCACCAAAGGCGTGGCATCGGCACCTGCATGCTGGCTTAAGGGCAATAATAACTTCGCGGGTAAGGGAATGTTGGTTAAAATTGGCCGCGTGGAACTAGGTGCTTTGTGTTCTTCCGGGTGTACACCACCCTTGTTCTTCGAGAAACCAAACATACTTATGCGGCCTCTGGTTTGGGCCAATGCCAGGTTCCGATGCTAGCGACTTCCGGTGCCATAGTGATACAGTCTTCTGGGCAGGCTTCTTTGCATCTGCTGCAGCCCGTGCAGGCCTTGCTAATTACAATATGCATTTGTTTATTGGCACCAACAATGGCATCCGTTGGACAGGCCTTATAGCATTTGGTGCAGCCGGTACAGGTTGCGCCATCTATAGTCGCGACCACAGGTAAAGTGAATTGGGCTTCTAGAGTGCTCAGATCAATATCCATAATCGCAGCCAATTTTTCCACCAGTAGTTGTCCGCCGGGAGGGCAGCAGGTAATGTCTGCCTTGCCCTCGGCAATAGCCTCAGCTGCCGGGCCGCAGCCAGGGAAACCGCATTGTCCGCATTGACTGTTGGGTAACAGTGACTCGATTTCTTTAACTACGGGATTGCCCTCATCGACGGCCAAGTATTTTGCCGCAATGCCGAGCAGTGTGCCTAGCACCAGTCCCATGGAAGTTAATACGAAAATGGCCATAAACATAAGTGATACCCCTTAGATCATTCCACTGAAGCCCATGAATGCAAGCGATAGGATGCCTGCCGTGATTAAGCTGACCGGTGTTCCAGCAAAGGTTTCCGGGACATTGGCTAATGCTAATCGTTCTCGTAAGCCGGCGAAGATCACCATAACCAAGGAAAAGCCTACGGCGGAGCCCATGCCGAATAACAAGCTTTGAATCAGATTGTTATCTTCCGTTACGTTTAATAATGCGACCCCTAGTACGGCACAGTTAGTAGTGATAAGTGGAAGGTAGACACCTAAATTTTTGTAGAGTAAGGGGCTGGTTTTACGGACAACTGATTCAGTGAACTGCACCACAGCCGCGATAATGAGGATAAAAGACAGAATTCGCAGAAATTCGATATGTAGTGGTACTAGCAGCCAATGCTCGATAACCCAGCTTAGGAAAGCTGAAAGAGTCAGAACAAAAGTAGTGGCCATGCCCATACCAAAGGCGGCACTAATATTGTTAGAAACCCCCATTAACGGACATAGACCTAGAAATTTGACCAGCACAATATTGTTTACAAATGCAGTGCTGAGAAATAACAACAAATATTCCATGAAAGACACTACCTAATTAGCTTAACAAATTTTTCCAGTATGGAGAGCTCTGCTGCATTTAGTGTGCCATGGGTAATCTCGTGATTTCCGGGTCTTTCCGAGACTATAGATTCGAAGCCTTTAGACAATTAGTGCCTTTGCTGCCAAATATACTGCGAATATTTTGTCGGAAAGCCAACAAAATATGGTGATGATTAACACCTGGGGAGCCTAATTGTAGCAAAACAGACAAAATCTTTGACATACGACAAATGGAGAAAACCCTACAAATGCTAGTTTCAACTTGTAATTTTTAAGACAAATTAGAGTTGGGTACATATTTTGCTAAATCCGTATTAACAGGAATGCAGTAAAGCTCCAATCTTTCTCCCAAGTGAGGGTTCTTCTATGTCAAAAAATGATTGTACGCAACCTGCGGATACCACTAACCCTCTTCAGGTTGCGGCAAAAATCAATGAGAGTATTTCATCTGGGGGAAACGACCTGTTGTCTAATGAGGTGTTTTTTCAAACAGTAGAACATTGTCCAGTGGCCATCTCCATTACCGATCTTAAGGCCAACATACTTTATGTGAATAAAGCCTTCACACAGGTGACTGGCTATAGTGAAGCAGAAGTCATAGGTGAAAATGAATCATTGCTGTCCAACCATACCACGCCCAGACTAGTCTACCAGGCATTATGGGGGCGGTTGGCGCAGCAGAAACCATGGAGTGGAATGTTGTTGAACCGGCGTAAGAATGGCGATCTTTATTTAGCTGAGCTTACGGTTTCTCCCGTAATTAACGAGAATAAGGAGACTGTATTCTATTTGGGGATGCATCGGGATAGTACTGAGCTCCATGAACTGGAGCAGCGTGTCATCAATCAGGGTTCAATGATAGAAACAGTGGTTAATGATGTGCCGTCCGCGCTTCTAGTTATCGATGATGACGGCAATATTGAGTTAGCAAATCCTAGTTTTAAAGCCCTTGCACAGGAAATAACGAAAGAAAAATCCGTTCAATCTCTATTGGCGTTGTTAGAGCAACAATTAGGTAATCACCTCCATTTGCTAAAGTCTGAGCATCGAGGTTTTGATGGAAAAGAAATAACAGTAGATCTTGGCGGACAATCTCCGCGTTGGTATTCCTGTTTTGGCACGAGTATTGAAGTAGCCTGTGAGAAAGCTGACAGTTTCTTTCAAAAGGAAGAAAAACATTACATTTTGTTGATGTTGAATGACATTAGCTATTTTAGAAAACGTCAACAGGAAATGCATTTGAACTCATTGAAAGCTCTGATGGCGGAAGAAGATCTGGTACAGGGTATGCGGGAAACTGTTAATGGCGCCATCCATCAATTACAAGGGCCTGTAAATATGATTGCAGCGGCAGTTAATGTTTTGCAACGTCGGAAAGCGACCGGCGACAAAGATGTTATGGTTTTGTCCGCTTTAGAAGATGCATTGAATTCTGGAAGAGAAGCGTTAGATAACTTACAGGAGTCAATGCCGTCTCCAATATTGGAGACTAAGCAACCAGTGAATATCAACCAGATAATTCGCGAAGCTATTTCCATATCTACGGAAAAAATGCTGGCACTGGGGATTGTTGTTTCCTGGAAGCCTCTAGCGCAACTGCCTTCAGTGATCGGTCGCGAACGACGTTTGCGCAGTATGTTTAAGCAGATATTGGATAATGCTATTGATGCCATGAGTGATCGTTCCATAAGACAACGGGAACTCTTTATAGAAACAAAGTATGAAAAGGATCGTGTTGTTTGCGAAATAAGTGACACCGGTCCTGGTATTCCACAGGAGCTGCTAGTGAAAGTCTTTCAACCATTTTTCAGCACCAAGATTAACAGCAGTGGGTGTCGTGGAATGGGATTGTCAATGGTTCAGGAAATAGTTTCAGATCATTCCGGTAATGCTTATGTCGATGCTGACTATCGAGAGGGTTGTCGGGTTGTTGTTCAAATCCCGGTTTCCTCTGCTGGCTAAATTTGATGAGATAATTCCATGAGTTCAACCAATTTTGCAAAGCCAGGTCAAAGAGTTTCGTGTCGTGAAGAATTACTTCAGCGGCAGTTTCACGCGCTTTGTCGCGCTTCCCACATACTATGTCGCGCACAAAATATAGAGGAAACCATGGGTGGCATTCTGGGTGTGTTGCACAAAGAAGCCGGACTGTTGCATGGTGTCATCACGCTATCTGATCCCGACCATGATCAAATGCAGGTCGGCGCAGTTTATAGTGAATCAGAGGTTGTTAGCAAAGCGTCTAACTCCGTGCGTTATCGCACTGGAGAAGGTATCGTTGGCCGTATCATCCAGCACAATCAATCCATTGTTCTTGGTCGAATATCTTCTGAACCAAAATTCCTTGATCGATTGGCGTTGTACGATCTGGAACTGCCTTTTATTGGCGTGCCAATTAGGGATGGGGATGGGTCCGCAATTGGGGTGCTCGCCGCGCAGCCCGATGTACCGGCTGATGACTATTTACCGGATCGCACTTCATTTATGGAAGCGATTGCCAATTTGTTGTCGCAAACGGTACGTCTTTTGGTGAATGTTGAAAAAGGTCGAACTATCGCCAGCGAACGAGATGAACTGCGGCGCGAAGTTCGGGGCAAGTATGGCTTTGAGAATATGGTTGTGGGCCATTCCGAAGGTATGCGACAAGTGTTCGACCAGGTTCGTCGTGTCGCCAAATGGGATAGCACTGTACTTGTATTGGGTGAATCTGGTACCGGTAAAGAGCTAATTGCCAGCGCTATTCACTATAATTCGCCACGCTCTCATAACCGTTTTATTCGTCTGAACTGTGCATCACTACCAGAGACGCTGCTGGAATCTGAACTTTTTGGGCATGAAAAAGGCGCCTTTACCAACGCCGTTAAGCAACGTAAAGGACGCTTTGAAATGGCCGATGGGGGCACCTTATTTCTTGATGAGATTGGTGAGATATCTCCGGTATTTCAGGCAAAGCTACTACGAGTCTTACAAGAAGGTGAATTTGAGCGACTTGGTGGCAGTCAAACCTTTAAAGTTGACGTGCGTATTGTAGCGGCCACTAATCGTAATCTTGAAGTGGAAGTGGATCGAGGTCGATTTCGCGAAGACCTGTATTATCGCCTCAATGTGATGGCGATAAGATTGCCGCCGTTACGAGAGCGCTTAGTTGACATTCCAGAGTTGGCGCCATTTCTGGTGGATAAGATTTCAAAACACCAAGGCCGACCTCTACGACTTACGGATAATGCTTTACGCATGCTGATGAGCTATGACTGGCCAGGTAACGTACGCCAGTTGGAGAACTGTCTGGAACGAGCTTCAGTGATGAGCGAAGAAGGCACTATTGATAGCGACGTTATTTCTCTGCCTGACTCATATAGCATGACAGCACCACCGGTCATGACCTCTGTTAATCCAACGGCGGATGTGGATTTAAGTGATCCCTCAATGAATGAAAGAGAACGTTTGATTGCGGCCCTGGAACAAGCGGGTTGGGTGCAAGCCAAAGCCGCTCGTTTATTAGGAATGACACCCCGTCAAATTGCTTATCGTATTCAAATAATGAAAATCAATGTGCGTAAAATCTAACGCAATGAAACCAAACATTTGTGCGATACCTAACATGATGGTAAGAGAAATTGTTGTTCTGAACCGCACAAAATACCGATTAGAAAATGCTAAAACCCCGAAAAAACAGTAGTTTAGATAATGGGCACGGGGGTTGCAGAGAAACTTTGGATGCAACACAGGGGCAACAGAAAACAAACCAGAGGAGTTTTTGCTATGCAGCTCACCGTGTTAGAACAGGACAAAGGACACTCAACAACAGATACAGGCGCTAGTAGCTGTGCTTCAGGGTCATGCGGTAGTTCCGACGATCAAATGTCGCACTTATCAGATGAGATTCGCAACAAAGTACAGAACCACCCGTGCTACTCCGAAGAGGCACACCACTATTTTGCTCGAATGCATGTGGCGGTAGCACCAGCCTGTAATATTCAATGTCATTACTGTAACCGCAAGTACGATTGTTCCAACGAATCTCGCCCTGGTGTGGTGTCTGAATTGCTTACACCTGAGCAAGCGGTAATGAAGACCAAGGCTGTCGCCGCAGCAATTCCTCAGATGAGCGTGTTAGGGATAGCCGGACCCGGTGATCCATTGGCGAACCCGGAGCGCACGTTTTCTACTTTCAGAATGCTGAGCGAACAGGCACCTGATATTAAATTGTGTGTTTCAACCAATGGTCTTGCTTTACCTGATGCAGTGGAAGAGCTTGCCAAACATAATATTGACCACGTCACCATTACTATCAACTGCGTTGATCCTGCTGTGGGTGAAAATATCTATCCCTGGATCTATTGGAACAACAAGCGCATCCATGGCCGCAAAGCTGCAAAAATATTAATTGAGCAACAGCAAAAAGGTCTGGAAATGCTGGTGGCGAAGGGGATTTTGGTAAAAGTAAACTCCGTAATGATCCCTGGCGTCAACGATGATCATCTCAAAGAAGTCAGTCGAATTGTCAAAGAAAAGGGTGCATTTCTGCATAACGTAATGCCTCTGATTGCAGAAGCTGAACATGGTACCTTCTTCGGAATCATGGGGCAGCGAGGTCCTGAGCCAGAAGAACTCCAAGATCTGCAGGATGCCTGCTCTGGTGACATGAACATGATGCGCCATTGTCGCCAATGTCGTGCCGATGCTGTAGGACTTCTAGGGGAAGATCGGGGTGAGGAATTTACTCTGGATAAAATCGAAGCCATGAATATCGATTATGAATCTGCGATGAAAACTCGAGCAATCGTTCATGAAGGTATTTTGGAAGAGCTAGAAGAAAAACAAGCGAAAAAAGCGCGTTTAGCAGCGGTTTCTGTGCCTGCACCTGAAGATGTAATTCCAGCGAATACGCGTCCGGTATTGATGGCCGTGGCGACCAGCGGTGGTGGTTTAATCAATCAACATTTTGGTCATGCCACCGAGTTCTTGATTTATGAGGCATCACCTACTGGCGTGCGCTTTATCAGTCATCGCAAAGTAGATCAGTATTGTATTGGTGGCGATACCTGCGGTGAAAAGGAAAGTGCACTGGCGGGTAGTATTCGTGCCTTGAAAGGCTGCGAATCTGTGTTGTGCTCTAAAATCGGTTATGAACCCTGGTCACTACTGGAGGATGCCGGCATTGAACCCAATGGTGAGCATGCTATGGAGCCGATAGAGGAAGCAATTCTTGCTGTTTACAAAGAAATGATAGCCAACGGCAAGTTGGATGAAACAGCAAAAGCAATAGAGCAACATGCTTAAAAATCTGCAGCCTAAAATCGTTGTTACTGCTCGGACTGGTTACACCGGTCCGAGCGACAAAGGAGACTTAAGATGGCCTTAAAAATTGTAGAATCCTGCGTAAATTGTTGGGCTTGTTACGATGTTTGTCCCAGTGACGCTATCTATCAAAGTAGCCCCCATTTCAAAATCAGTGCGCGCAAATGTACGGAATGTGAGGATGATTATGCCCATCCCCAATGTGCCAGCATTTGTCCGATTGAAGAAGCAATACTGAGTGCCGATGGAAAACCCATGAATCCACTGGGTTCTTTAACCGGCATTCCTCCTGAGAAACTTGAGGAAGCCATGCGAGAGATTCAGGCTCGATAAGGCATTATGGTATAGGCATTAAAGAGAGCGTAGTCTAATGAGGGTAGTATTTTTCGAGAAACCAGGCTGTATCAGTAATTCGAAACAAAAGAAATTACTGCGAAATGCAGGCCTAGAACTTGAGGTATACAGCTTGCTTGATGTGCAGTGGAATTATTGGGAGCTGGCACGATTTTTCGAAAAGGTCCCTCTTAAAGACTGCTTCAACCCCAACGCTCCAAGAATTAAATCTAACCAAATCATTCCCTCAGAAATGAGTCGAAGGGAAGCAATAGAAGCCATGATTGATGATCCGTTATTAATCAAGCGCCCCTTGATGATAGCTGAAGGTAGAAAAATAGTTGGATTTGATATAGAGCGGTTAAAGGCCATCTATCCCTTGATGGAATGGCACAGTAAACAATCACGGGATGACATCGAACAATGTTCGCAGCCGCAGCTGATTTAATGTACATAGCCTTACGTGATGTAAACGAATCGCCTAATTTAGGCTTGTTGTCCTGTATACAAGAAAGTCAACGGGACGGCCGGGGGTGTTTGCCCTATTACCTCGGAATGACACCTTTGGATTATGTGAATTTGGGTCAGGTAACCGGAGTTGGTGGGGAGCGTTGGTATCAGTTTGACGCGGCCGTTTTCGAACAGTCTGAATTACGCCAAGAATTGTTGGAAATGAGACGCGATGAATGGTCCGAATTAAGAGCGCTATTACTAGCGAACAGAGCTGAGGATAATGTCATTACATCACTACTGGCCGATATCGTCGCCGCAGGATGTTTAGGTGGTGATCACCTATGGCGTGATCTTGGATTTAATAATCGCGCCCAGCTAGGCGATCTGATGAAGATCAATTTCAGACCGCTGTTCCTGGCCAACCATGCGGATATGAAATGGAAGAAATTCTTCTATAAGCAATTATGTGAACAAGAGGGTGGCTATGTTTGTCGATCTCCCACCTGTGAACAATGTGCTGCTTATGATGATTGTTTTGGTCCGGAAATATGAACAACAAACCTTAGCTGTAGTGGAGGAACTGAAATGCCCGGTTATGAATGTATAAATTTAAGCACTGCGGAAACCATGTTGAGTGAAGGTGGGGTCCTGTTGTTGGATATGCGTGATTACCGGTCTTTTCTCACGGGGCATCATCCCCGGGCCTTGCATTTGAATGACGGCAATTTGCGTTCTTTAATAAAACACACCGCTAAACATATCCCCATCATTATTTACTGTTACCACGGCCATTCCAGCCAGGATATGTCGCAGCTCTTTTACGATTTTGGCTTTGAGAGGGTTTACAGTTTAGACGGTGGTTATGAGGCATGGTTTCAATCCACAAATTATCCTCGTCAGGAGCTGTCTGGGGCTTTGACGGATTGGCTTAACGAGCGCAAATTCAGCCCGCTCAATCTTGATCAACGGGGCTGGAATAATGAAACAGCCATAATGGTGGCAGCCAGGGAAAATAATCCAGCCGTCTGTCAAGAATTGATCGCCGCTGGTGCATCAGTAAATTTATTGAATAAAGATGGTAATAATGCTCTTTGGTTAGCCTGTTTTGCCAATGCCACAGAAATTGCGGAACAGTTAATCGATGCCGGTATTGATATTGATAATCAGAACGATAATGGAGCCACGGCACTAATTTATTCTTCCTCTGCTGGTCGAACTGATATGGTTAAATTATTAGTCCGCGCTGGTGCCAGTTTAAGCTTGGCCACATTGGATGATTATACCGCCATTGATGTGGCAGCCAATATTGAAAGTTTACGATTTTTAAGAGCTACTTGGAAATCAACAGCGCCACCCAGAGCATTGAAAGCCAATGCCTAACATAAGGAGACAGTTATGAGTGCACCAACAACCGAAGAGATCATTAAACGGCAACTCGCCGACAATCCCGTTATTCTTTATATGAAAGGAACCCCCCAAAGTCCCGAGTGTGGATTTTCTCGCAACGCAGTAGCGGCTTTAAATCAAACGGGTAAACCTTTTGCTTTTGTTAATATCCTGCAATCTCCGTTCATTCGTGAAAAGCTACCGGCTATTTCGCAGTGGCCTACCTTTCCCCAGCTATTTGTTAAGGGAGAGCTAGTTGGGGGTAGTGATATTATCTGTGCCATGGTCGACGATGGCTCACTATTGTCGCTCTTAGAAAGTAATGAGACTGCTGCAGAAGGGTAATAGTAATGCAACCGACAGAAGTCATCGATATGATCAAATCTGTAGTGCCTGATGCGGAGATTAAGGTAGAAGGGGAAGACTGTAGCTTTGCGGCTACCGTTATCAGCCCGGCGTTTAAGGCAATGATGCCAGTAAAACGACAACAGTTGGTCTTGGGTCCTTTTTCCAGCTTGATTACTCAAGGCACATTGCATGCGCTTTCTGTAAAAGCAGTAACTCCGGAAGAATGGCGCGCGCAACAGTCCAGTAATCTCATTCAACTGTGAGGCTAATATGTCAGAGACACCGAATTTAAGCAGAGAAGCGGCCTTAAGGATTGCCTTAGCGACTCGGGTATTGCCAGGGATCGATATCGGACAACTGTTAGAGATTTTGCATCGCAGAATTGAAGATGATTTAACAGAAGAGTCTCTGACGACAATTACCGTAACGGATTTGAAGACAGGCTTCGCCAGTGTCGATGGTGAAGAAGATGGTGAAGATATTGGCATCGGTTTGCCTGCGTTAAAAGAAGCTGTGCGCATCCTGTGGGGAGAAAGCGATGAAGAACAGCTGCCTACCACCATGCCCATTGACCCAAATATGGAGAAATCCATTCTCTTGGCCGTCGCTTCCAATAGTGGTGAATTGCTCAATGGTCACTTTGGCTCCTGTATTCGATACCTTGTGTATCAAGTTAACGCCACTCAATGCAATCTAGTAGATATACGCTCTGCTTTAGAAGCCGATTTCTCTGATGATCGCAATGCGTTTCGGGTTAATTTAATCAAAGACTGCCATGTGCTTTATGTGGTGTCTGTGGGTGGTCCTGCCGCTGCCAAAGTAGTAAGGGCCGATATATACCCGATCAAGCGAATTGATGGGGGTGAAGCGCGAGAAGTGATCGCAGAGTTTCAGAAGGTGATGAGCAATGCGCCACCACCATGGCTCGCCAAAATTCTCGGTGCAGATACCGAAGAGCGTATTCGGTTTAAACGGGATGAGGATTCGGATATAGAGGAAGCTTCTTGATATAGAGGAAGCTTCTTTAAGATGGACATAATATTTATTCAGTCCGCTCTGTGAATGACTAAATATTCAATTTATTTTAAAGGCCAGGGAAATTAATCCAGCTGCTATTCTCTCACAGGCGATAGTGGCTGATGATCTGCCATGGGAAATAAGCAGCCAGCCTCACAGGTCTGCCATGGTGATGGTGATTTAGATCGATTTAATAAAAAACTTAGGGTAGGGTAATTTAAAAGAAACGGTCTTATGTTGCTCTAGCCATTGTATGAGGTCAGCATGTTGCATGGGTTTAGCAAAGTAATAGCCTTGTATCTCTTGTCCTCCCAGCTCCATAACCGATTTCAGTTCTTTCTCAGTTTCGACCCCTTCGACTATCGTATGCAGTTGTAAGCTTTTGGCCAGGGATATAATGCTGGCATAAATTGCTTCACCGCCATTGTTGAGGGCCGTTACAAAGGAACGATCGATTTTAAGGGAGTCGATGGGAAAATTACGCAAATAGCTTATGGAAGAATAACCAGTTCCGAAATCATCAATCGCGATTCGAATACCGGATGTACGCAGCTGACTCAATACCGTGCGAATCTGTTCAATATCTGCGGCGAATAAATTTTCGGTAATTTCTAACTCAAGACGGCTAGCGGGGAGGCCACTCTCCGCCAGTACAGCGATAACATCCTGGTGAAAGCCAGGAGTGAGTAGTTGACTGACGGAAATGTTGACGGCGATACGAATCTGGCTGTCTGGAGCGATTGTGTAGAGCGTATGGCATGCTTTGCGCAAAATACAGAGGCCGAGGGCTGGCATTAAGCCACATTCTTCCGCCACGGGTATAAATTCAACAGGGTTTATCATTTTGCCATCGGGTAACGGCCAACGGGCAAGTGCTTCAAAGCCGGTTAGTCCACCATTGCTTGCGGCGATAAAAGGCTGCAGCGCCACATCCAATTCCTCGTTGGCAATGGCTGTACGGAGCGACTGCGCCATTTGCAAGCGGGCAGCGGCCTGAGTGCCCCAGTGTGCTTCGTAGATGGCAAGGGACTGGTCATCGCATTTGGCGCGATAGACGGCAATATCCGCGTGTTCAATAAGTTGTTGGGCGGTAATACCATGGTTTGGACAGATAGCAACACCAATGCTGGCACCAATCATCACTGGGCCGCTCTCAAGCTCAATGGGCTTGCTGAGACGTGATAGGAGATTTTCGGAAAAATCCATTATGGCATTCTGGGATTGGATGGCGTTCTGTAGTATAACGAATTCATCCCCCCCCCAGCGAGCACAAACCAAACCTGGCACGCAACTGGCCCGCAACCGGTGAGCGGTTTCCTGTAGCACTTTATCGCCAGCTGAATGACCTAAACCATCATTGATCTCTTTGAATCGATTTAGGTCCAGCATATAAACGGCAAATTCCGTTTTGTTATGCGCAAATTCGAGTAATGCTTCTTCCACTACACTGGTAAATCGATAGCGATTACCCAAACCCGTTAACATATCGTGTTCTGCTTGATATTGCAGTTCTCGTGTCCGTTGTTGGACTTGTGCTTCCAGTGAAGTGTTAGTCTCGATCAAACGTTTGCGTGCGAATGTTAAATCGGTGTTCATGAGTTGCATTTCATCGTTTAACGATTGCATTTGGGCGGCTCTGTATTCAGCTAATTGCCGCAAGCGCAGGCTTTCTAGGGATCGTAGCGTGAGGTTATGCAGGTTTTCGAGTCCAACACCTAAAGTAAGGATCGTCAGCACAGCAAGTGCTATGGCCATCCAAGGGTTAAATTCATTGAATGCAACAATAAAGGGAAACACTAAACAGCACAATGTGTTGCAATAGAGTAACCAGCGATCGCTGCTTAAACCAATCACGCTGATCACGGCAATAGCGATCTGTAACGCAATGGCCGCTTCCGTACTGATCAAGCGCTGTTGGAAATAGAAGATGAACATAAAGACCAGCCAGCCAGCCTGGCTTATCACTATATTTGCGGTTGAAATTATGCGCCACTGATTGATTGTAAAATGATTAGGATTACTAAGGTATTTTACATGGGACGCACTGCGTAAGGTTTGCAGGGATATGAGCAGTAGAAACCAACTCCACAGGGATTGTTCATTGCCTGATTCCCGTAGAGCGATTACGAGAAAGAATGCCAAGGCAATATGCATAACCACGGCATGTAATCCTGTCACAAAATTTGCAGCCACTTTTGGCTGTTGTAAGCCCTGATAAGACATGTCGGGTTCGACGGGTTGGCTGTAGCTTCTATCCCACTTTTCTCGACTAAGGAACAAATGGTGAATCCAGGATATGACTAATATTTCCTTGGCGATCAGAACTAAGCCAGCTAGTCCTAATGGTGTAATGTGAGGATCGCCTAGCAGCGCTAGTCGGGTTGCCATAGGTAACATATTAACGATCACTAAAAGTAATGCATACTTGGGGAATAGGGCCAGTGGCAAGAAGTTTGCGTACACGGTGGCAATATAGAGACAAATAATAATGATTCGAGTATCTTCAGGAAGCATTGGTAGAATGGAAATCGCAATGGCGTTCCAAACCATAACTACGGCCAGCATAAAGAAAAAATAATTGTGCAGATTTTTACGGTATGAGTCCGGTTCGTTGGACCTATCAAGTTGTTTTTTCAGTAATAATATAGGTTGTGGGTAGGCAAAAAGGACTAGCAATACCAGGGTTGCCAGGATGATCGGATTAGTTAAGATGTTGTTTATATAGAGCAAAGCAAGCATCAATATCGTGCAAATGCCAGACAGGCTCAGGCCAGCAATGCCTCGAGAAGCCAGCAAGACCAGTTTTTCCCGGTCTAACTCTTGAGGTGCAGAAAATATTTCAGGAAAAAAATTGTGTTTTTTCATTAATATACAACAACTTATACTTTGTCTGTCAAATAGACTAATGGACGCCCAGTATTGTTAGTCTAGTTGCCAGATCAGTTCTAACAACGGTAATTGCGTTAGGGAGGTTGTCTAATTGATGTCAAAATAATGCAATGTGTTATTTTGTGCTTTCTGCGGTAACAATAATTATTAATCTCCCATTAAAAAGTCCGCTCCGAGTAAATCAGTAGAGTTTTGTCCCAGAAAAAAATCCACATGAGACAAGCGAGCGTTTAGGAAAAAATCACTGCAACTTTCTTAGAACCCATTACGTATTGGTTGTTAGGGGAAATCCTACAACCAATGAGATCATCGTAAGGAGTTTTAAGATGAAAATGCGCAAACCCATAATAATCGCTGGCCTAAGCGTACTCTGTGCTTCTATGTTTACCGCCTGCGGCGGGGGGGGAGGCGGTGGAGGTGACCGAAATGCAGAGGGTGGTCAAGTCGAGGCGAAGCCCATGCCTACTCACTCCAGTACCTTGGCAATGACGGCAGATGATACCCGCTTGATTGTAGCAAACCGGCAAAATAACAGTGTGTCCGTACTCCAAGTCAAAGATAGCCATGGAAATGATACAAGCCTTAAACTCGCGGAGATAGCCGTGGGAAAAGAACCCCGTTTTGTTGCCGTAACACCAGATGGACATTTGGCGATGGTGACCAATGGCAAAGATAGCACGGTAACGGTGATTGATTTGTCCGATTATAGTGTTAAATCCACCATAGATGTTGGTAAGGAGCCTCGTGGCATCGCTTTCAGCCCCAATGGGCGTTATGCCTATGTTGCCAACCATACCTCTGGCAGTGTGTCGGTGATTCGAACGTCTGCGTTAGCGGTCGTGAATACGGTGACCACGGGTGGT
The DNA here is from genome assembly GCA_963922875.1 of uncultured Ketobacter sp. GTDB lineage: Bacteria > Pseudomonadota > Gammaproteobacteria > Pseudomonadales > Ketobacteraceae > Ketobacter. Next base: position 363,043 of record CAWUJH010000002.1, read on the forward strand.
AACCCCATGGCCATTGCCATCACCAATGATGGTGACAACGATGACTTGGATGAAACGGTGCACGTAACCCGTTTTTTTTCTGAAGTGATCCCAGGGAAACAGGATGGCTTTAACGATGCGAAAGAAGGCGTGGTTGATTATTTCACCGTAGCTGCCTCTTTGAGCAGCGGAGTGACCTCTTTTCACTATAAACTGGCACCTATCGCGGATTCTGGTTTTAGTGCCGATCGACGTCAGTATTGCCAGAAAACTCGGGATATTTTAGAAGCCGAAGGTGACGTGGTGTTTTTTAGCAGCGGCCCCGATGGTATTCCTAATACCGGAGATACTGCGGTGGCAGGCGATAGTGGGGCGGCTTCTCTCAAAAATGAAGTATTCTGCCCCGACATCAATAGCAGTGATGCATTAAGTAATGGCCCTATTGCCAAGGTGCTTCAAGGAGCCTACACAAACTATCTGTACGATGCGTTAATTCGCAATAACACATTGTTTATTCCAAATGTTGGAGCGTCCCCCGAGCCACCGGTTAAGTTTAATCTTAACGTTCAAGCATTAGTGAGTTCTGTGGATTTAGCCACTGGCAAGGATTCAACCATTAATCTCAATGCGCAAATTAAAACCGAAGCGCAGCCGGACGAGACGGACGAAACCTCTGTATTAACTCGATTATTCGGTAATGATTTGGTGGCAATGGAAGCAGACCCCAGTGGTAAGCACTTTTTGGTGGTCAGCCGTGGCGGTAACTATGTAATGCGAGCGACTCTGGAAAATGGAGAATTGTCGCTCAATGCGCCCAATGTGATTCGCTTTAAAACCGGAAACTTACCCACCGGTGTGGTTATGAATAAGGCGGCTACCCGCGCCTATACCAACAATGAAGTGAGCACTTCGGTTACGGCAATTGATTTGCAAACCAACCAAGTGTTGGCGCAAGATATTGACTCCAGTACACCACCAGTGCCAGGGACCCAAAAACATCGCAATGTTACGGGCAAATTGGCCTTCTTTACTGCGCTGGGTATACCCGATCAGCTTGATACCAATTCGGATGGTGAGTTTGATATTGCTATTCGTGATATCAATCCTTTAGAAAATCGAAATAAGGCGTCTGATAATGGCTGGAGCAGTTGTTCTTCTTGTCATCAAGATGGTTTAACCGATAACGTCACTTGGATATTCCCGACGGGGCCAAGACAAACCGTATCCTTGGAAGGCACCTTCGCCAATGTGGAAGATCCTACCACTCCCATTCTTGCACGTGATCAACGTATATTGAACTGGAATGGTGTGCGCGGTAGTGTAACGGATTTTAACAATAACTCTCGCGGGGTACAGGGCGGTAAGGGACACGCCACGGATGTAGATGGCTTAGGCCGCAATCGAACTGGCGAGGTGTTTAATCACGGACCAGTGGTTGGTATCAGCGATGCGCTCGATGCCATGACCGAATGGGTTGCAAATTCTGTCGATGCTTTGGATATGCCGGAAGATGACCTGGTTGCTATTGCCAGCGGTCGCAGCCTGTTTGTCGATAACTGTGCCGGCTGTCATGGTGGTGATAAGTGGACCAAGAGTTCAACCTCGTTTTATGCCACGAATCCAACCTTTGTAGCGGATCCATTAGGTGCTGACTTCTTTGCGGGTACCGCCAATATTCTGGCTGAGGAAAATAAACCCATTTTAACCGTGGCGGGTCCTCAGATTGTATCGGTGGCGCTCGAAGGCGGGGTTTTAAAATTTATTGAAACTGTGGGTACACTGGATGCCGCGAACCCGCTTGAAATTCGCGGTGCCGGTGCCATTGCTGGGCAGTCAACTCAGGGCTTTGGTGCACTCAGCGTTGCGGGTGGATTTAACGTGCCGTCTTTGCTGGGTGTGGCTTATCATGCGCCTTATTTACACGACGGTAGTGCGAAAACTTTGGATGAAGTGTTTTCCGTCCACCAAATTAATGGTACGGCGATTGATGCGGCTATTACCGGTGGTGACTTGGAGAACCTGAAAGCCTTTGTACTGAGTATCGATCAGGACACGGATACTGTTAACGCGTTATCCGTCGACTGATAAGGCTTACTACTGGTTTCCATTTATTCGTCGGGCAGGATAGAGCCGTTATGTGACCCAGCAATTAGATAGACGCTTGTCTGGCAATTCTTATGAAATGGTTCTCAATGGGCTCAACAGTATTGTCACCGTAGAATAAAAACTGTTAGTTAAAAAAGGGCCATTTTTATGATGGCCCTTTTTTGTTGACTGTAGTGCTTTAAAACTGCAACGAAAATTGATTTATAACATCAGGCTACTGACTCAGAAGCAGCACTTTCCATTAATTGTTCCCAATCAATATCTAGCAGTGTTAAATCTCTGCGGCCAAAATAGCGTTGTTCTTTAGCGTTGGCATTGGAGTTGAGCACCCAGCCGCAGGGATCAGTAGCTGCACCATAGATAATATCACTCATCACCATGCGCTCAGTGTCCCGAGACAAATCCATACCCATAAACGCATAGCGCTTATTTTTACGGTATTCCTTTAAAAAGGCAGGTACTCCAAAGCCACCCATAAGTTCAGTAATGTAATCCACATAGTCTGCGTCCGAGGCGATAAAGTTAGGTGTGGGAAGCGGGCTACCCATGGGTTTGAACAAAATGGGCAAGGATTGATTCACTGCTTCTTGTGGTTTCTCCTGGTATTCGGCGCCATCGAATTCAAATATTTTATAACGAAAATCTGTACCACCTATACGGGCTACACCAACAATTAGGGTAAAGGGTTGCTTGGCATTACTGTATAAAGTTTGGAGCTGGGTGTCCCGATTAATGTCGATGATGTATTTCGGGCTGAGATTAAACAGCCACTGATGAAAAGGAGAAGGATTCCAGGTTCTTTCACCATAAGTCTTGGTTAAGAATTTCTCGATGAATTTGCGACCTTTTTTTAATTCCAGGTTCATCGCGGCGCGAGGGAATTCATACATCAATCGCGGTGCCATTGGGCGCCCATCGTTCATTGCCAGTATTAAGCTATTACCATCAGCAGGAATGGGTTCGTCAGTTCCAACTTCGGTGACGCCTGATAAAACTCCTGGACCTATATAAGGAACAATGTCACCCGACTCGAGGCCGGCAAGTAATTGCTCTGTGCAATCGGTGGTAGTCATGATCTCTCCTCAATCGTTAATGAAACTTTGCTAATCCTTAATGGCAAAAATCACGCCATAGTTAAAGCCTTGAAATAAAAGGCGTATTTCATTTGCTAGGCTGTGAATGGATGTGGGTTGTTGAAGGCTTAAAGCTTTTTTGAGGGTTTTGCGACAAAAAATCGGGAAACGAAAAATGCTACAACAATAACCCCAATAAATTTGTTGTTTGTGCGACACATCCCTTCAATTGTCAGCTACATCACTGAGTAGCAAGACGACAAAAAAATTAAAATAATCAATAAAAACAAAGAGATAATCTTGCTAGATGAGTTTGGCACAGAGCCTGCACTATTGGTAAGCGTAACAGGCAGCTACAAGCCACGCCCGGTATCTATGTTGCCTGCGGTCCTTTTTACGAATTGGGCCAAACTCGCAAGGACAAACTTAGGAGAAAAGATTATGGCAATGCGTCAATGTGCAATTTACGGCAAAGGCGGTATCGGCAAGTCCACAACGACTCAGAACCTAGTTGCTGCTTTAGCAGAATCAGGCAAAAAAGTCATGATCGTGGGCTGTGATCCGAAAGCTGATTCCACTCGTTTAATTCTACACTCAAAAGCCCAAAACACTATCATGGAAATGGCGGCAGAAGCCGGCACTGTGGAAGATCTGGAACTGGAAGATGTATTAAAAGCTGGTTACGGTGACATCCGTTGTGTTGAATCAGGCGGCCCAGAGCCAGGTGTTGGTTGTGCCGGTCGTGGTGTTATCACCGCTATTAACTTCTTGGAAGAAGAAGGCGCTTATGAAGACGACCTAGACTTCGTTTTCTATGACGTATTGGGTGATGTTGTGTGTGGTGGTTTCGCGATGCCTATTCGTGAAAACAAAGCACAAGAAATCTACATCGTTGTATCTGGCGAAATGATGGCTATGTATGCAGCCAACAACATCTCAAAAGGTATTGTTAAATACGCCAACTCCGGCGGTGTTCGTCTGGCTGGCTTGATCTGTAACTCTCGCGAAACTGATCGCGAAGATGAGCTGATCGAAGCGCTTGCAGCTAAATTGGGCACTCAAATGATTCACTTCATTCCTCGTGACAACGTTGTACAACGGGCTGAAATCCGTCGTATGACCGTTATCGAATACGATCCTAAAGCGGGTCAAGCGGATGAGTATCGTGCACTGGCTAACAAAATCATTAACAACAAAAAGTTGGTAATTCCAGAGCCATGCACCATGGATGAACTGGAAGAGTTGCTGATGGAATTCGGCATCATGGACGAAGAAGATATGAGCATCGTGGGTAAAACTGCGGCTGAAGAGACTGCCTAAGGAGATCCTTAGGTTAAATCGGGATAGGACAGATTAGCCCTATCGGAAGCCGGGTTGCACAGTTTGTTGTCGTGCAACCCGATCCCGGAACCCGTAACCTCACTAAATAGGAGACTGACCATGGCTGTCATGTCACGTGAAGAAGTAGATGCCTTGATACAAGAAGTGCTGGAGGTTTATCCAGAAAAGGCTAAGAAAGATCGAGCTAAGCACTTAAGCCCTAACGATCCTGATTTGGAGCAATCCAAAAAGTGTATCACCTCCAATAAAAAATCATTACCTGGTGTAATGACTATTCGTGGATGTGCCTATGCTGGATCTAAAGGTGTAGTTTGGGGACCCGTTAAAGATATGATCCATATCTCTCATGGTCCTGTCGGTTGTGGACAATACAGCCGTGCTGGTCGTCGTAACTACTATATCGGTACTACTGGTGTAAACGCGTTCGTTACCATGAACTTTACATCAGATTTCCAAGAGAAAGATATCGTATTTGGTGGTGACAAAAAGCTGGCAAAACTTATCGATGAAATTGAAACTTTGTTCCCCCTCAATAAAGGTATTTCCATACAATCGGAATGTCCTATTGGTCTGATTGGTGACGACATAGAAGCTGTTGCCAAGAAGAAAACGGCAGAACACGGCAAAACTGTAGTTCCTGTTCGTTGTGAAGGTTTCCGTGGTGTTTCACAATCATTGGGTCACCATATTGCCAATGACTCAGTTCGTGACTGGGTATTGGGAGCACGTGATGAAGACGATAGCTTTGACACCACGCCTTATGATGTAGCCATTATCGGTGACTACAACATCGGTGGTGATGCCTGGTCTTCTCGTATTCTTCTCGAAGAAATGGGGTTACGGGTTGTTGCCCAATGGTCTGGCGACGGCACAATTTCAGAAATGGAATTGACTCCTAAAGTTAAATTGAACCTGGTTCACTGTTACCGTTCAATGAACTACATTTCGCGGCACATGGAAGAAAAGTACAAGATTCCCTGGATGGAGTACAACTTCTTCGGTCCTACTAAAACCGTTGAGTCACTCCGTAAAATCGCGGCAAACTTTGACGAAACTATTCAACAGAAGTGTGAAGAAGTGATCGCCAAGTACAAGCCAGAGTGGGATGCCGTTATTGCCAAATTCCGTCCTCGTTTAGAAGGCAAGCGCGTAATGCTGTACGTTGGTGGTTTACGTCCACGTCACGTGATTGGTGCCTACGAAGATTTGGGTATGGAAGTTGTTGGTACCGGATACGAATTTGGTCACAACGATGATTATGATCGTACTCTGAAAGAAATGGGCGACGCTACGTTGCTGTATGATGATGTCACTGGGTACGAATTCGAAGAGTTCGTCAAAAAAGTGAAGCCTGACTTAATCGGCTCAGGTATTAAGGAAAAATACATCTTCCAAAAAATGGGTGTGCCTTTCCGTCAAATGCACTCTTGGGATTATTCCGGTCCTTACCACGGCTTCGATGGCTTTGCCATTTTCGCCCGTGACATGGATATGACGCTGAATAACCCTTGCTGGAGCAGATTGAAAGCCCCATGGAAGAGTGAAGAAGCGGTTAGTGAAGCGGTTGCTGCTTCAGCTTAATTGAATAATCGGCAGGCTTAACCGCCTGCCACCTTAACCCCAGTTTACCCGCCGGACCACAGATTAGTGGCGCGGGAGGAGGAAAACATCATGAGTCAAGACGTAGACAACATCAAACCCAGCTTTCCGCTGTTTCGGGATCAGGACTACAAAGACACCCTGAAAAACAAGCGAGAGCAATTCGAAGAAGTTCATCCACAAGAATTAATTGATGAAACATTTTTGTGGACAACCACTAAAGAATACCAAGAGCTCAATTTCGCTCGGGAAGCACTGACTGTTAACCCCGCGAAAGCCTGTCAGCCTCTAGGTGCAGTATTGTGTGCACTGGGTTTTGAAAAAACCATGCCCTATGTTCACGGTAGCCAAGGTTGTGTAGCTTACTTCCGAACTTATTTTAACCGCCACTTCAAAGAGCCTATCTCTTGCGTATCTGATTCCATGACCGAAGACGCTGCAGTATTCGGTGGTCAGAAAAATATGATGGATGGTTTGGAGAACTGTAAAGCTACTTACAAGCCTGAAATGATCGCTGTATCTACTACTTGTATGGCGGAAGTTATTGGTGATGACCTCAACGCATTCATCAACAACTCCAAAAAAGAAGGTCATGTACCCCAGGATTATCCAGTACCCTTTGCTCATACGCCTAGCTTTGTGGGTAGTCACACCACGGGTTGGGACAACATGTTTGAAGGTATTGCCCGCTACTTCACTTTGAACTATATGGAAGACAAAGTGGTTGGCAGCAATGGAAAAATCAACATTATTCCAGGGTTTGAAACCTACTTGGGTAACTTCCGCGTGATGAAGCGGATGATGAAAGAAATGGATGTTGATATGACTTTGCTATCAGATCCAGAAGAAGTATTGGATACGCCTGCAGACGGTGAATTCCGCATGTACTCCGGTGGTACCACGATGGATGAAATCAAGGATGCTCCAAATGCCTTGAACACATTCACGTTGCAGCCTTGGCAGTCCGTTAAAACCGAGAAGTTCATTAAGAATACCTGGAAACATGAAATTCCCAAACTTAACATTCCTATGGGACTGGATTGGACAGACGAGTTCTTGATGAAGGTTAGTGAGGTTACTGGTAAGCCAATTCCAGAAAGCCTGGCAAAGGAGCGTGGTCGATTTGTTGATATGATGACTGACTCTCACGCTTGGTTACACGGTAAGCGCTATGGCCTTTACGGTGATCCAGATTTTGTTATGGGAATGGTTAAGTTCTTGTTGGAACTTGGTTGCGAACCCGTTCATATCCTTTGTAACAATGCGAACAAGCGTTGGAAGAAAGCGGTTGATGCGATTCTTGCTGAGTCTCCCTATGGTGCTAACTGTGAAGTGCACATCGGTAAAGACTTATGGCATTTCCGCTCACTGGTGTTCACTGACAAGCCTGACTTCATGATCGGTAACTCCTACGGCAAATTTATCCAGCGGGATACTTTGTACAAGGGCAAAGAGCACGAAGTACCATTGATCAGAATTGGCTTCCCAATCTTTGATCGTCACCATCTACATCGCCAAACCACACTTGGTTATGAAGGCGCTATGCAAATTCTAACCACTTTGGTTAATGCTGAACTCGAGCGTTTAGACGAAGCTACTCGCGGCATGCAAACTACCGATTATAACTACGATCTTATTCGATAAATTGTAGTTCTCTCCCCAGAGGAGGTTTGCTTTGTTACGCACCGCAGCAGGACCTGCCACCTGCTGCGGCCTTTTTACGCAACAGATGGAGTACGATCATGCCAAGCGTAATGATTCGTCAGAATCCTGAGGGTATCATGACTCTCTATATCCCAAAAAAAGACTTGGAAGAAACCGTTGTTTCTATCGAGCACGAACTACCAGACTGTTGGGGTGGTAAATTCACACTAGCGGATGGATCCAGTTATTTTATTGAACCTCTTAAAGAGCCCCCTTCATTACCAATTACGCTGCGTGCTAAGCGAGGCGAGGAGGGTTAGTCATGTCCAGTTCAACAATCACAGACGAAGTGGCGTTACGTGTCGGGTTAGCGGCCAGAGTTTTGCCAGATATGGATGTAAGATTGTTGTTGGAAATATTGACCAACATCATTGGCCAACCACTCACTGGTGGTAAACTAGCAAAAATTCGCTCCAATCGTTTTAGAATAGCAGCGGCAGATCATTTGCAAAACGCTAGCGATGAGGAGATCAAGACGGCGCTGTCTTTTCTAAAAGGTCGTGGAATAAAGCTTGAAGCGGAACCCTTGCCAGAAGTTGAGGATTACGCTGATGGCGATATGCCTGGTTCCATTCGAGTTGCCTGCAGTTCAGAAAGCGGAGACCGCATCGATGCCCATTTCGGCTCTTGCCCGCGCTTTCTAATTTATCAGTTATCGGCTAAGGAAATCAGGCTAGTCGCTATTCGTCAGGTCCCGGTGTTTCATGAAGATGACGATAAGAACGTGAAACGTTCTGAGTTAATCAATGATTGTCATGTGTTGTGCACCAAGTCAATCGGTGGCCCGGCAGCGGCCAAGGTGGTGCGCGCTGGTTTGCATCCTATGAAAGTTCCTGACGTCGTTGATGCCAAATCATTTCTACAGCGTCTTCAAATCGTATTACAGGGTAATCCACCACCCTGGCTGGCAAAGGTTATGGGTGAGAAACCAGAGCAAAGAGTGCGCTTTCAACAGGAGGCTATGCAATGATTAATCGTGAAATTTTAGGTAAGGTTTTGGCCCTGGTAGAGTCGAAAGGGTTAAGCGATGATACTATTTCATTACTGCGAAGCAGCTTTCCCGGTTGTCACTTTACTTATTGTATGGATGACGATGTGGTTTATTCCCAAGCCTATATTGAGCGCGATGATTTCAATGTTTACCTGGTTGATTCCAGAGAACATTGTTCGAAGTTAACGCAGGATGCGGATATTGCTTCTGGCGTGGTATTAGCGGAGATAGTGGCCTGAACGAGAGGGTCCTCTAATATGACGGATTCAAACGATGACAATTTGACGCCCATAGCGGATTGTCGGAGCTGTAGATTTCGACGTTCCTTGTTGCTTAGCGGTCGTTGCATGCCTGGTGATCGTTGTGTCATGGTGGATAGCGGACGTCAGATTGACCGCTTTTTTCGGATGAATCCTGAATTGGCCCCTCAGTATGTGGCGGACGCCTTTTGGGAGCGGCGAGCGATTACGGCGCGCTATGTTCCCGTGGAACAACTACCGTTGATGATCAACGATCCCGATGAAGCCGTACGGCGGGCCGTAGCTTATCGCTTGCCACGAGAGCGCTTGGTAGAGTTAATAAACGATGAGGATAGGGAAGTCAGAATCACCGTGGCTGACCGCCTGCCACTGGAATCTCTAGAAAAAATGGCTGCAGATCGAGATTATCTGGTCAGAGCTTATGTGGTGCAGAGGATTCCTGTGGGTCGTTTGTTTCGCTTTATTCGGGATGAAGATCGTCAGGTGCGAAAACTGGTGGCGAGTCGTTTGCCCGAAGAAAGTTTGGGGTTAATGATTTCTGATCCTGAACCAGAAATACGACGTATTGTTGCATCAAGGCTTAAAGGTGATGCTGTGGTACCGTTGTTGCAGGACGCCGACTGGACCGTGCGTCTGGCGGCGGTTTACAATGCTCCCTTGAGTCGTCTTAGTGATATGGAAGATGATGACGATCCTGAGGTTAAAGCCGCCATCGCTGAGCGTTTGGCAAAATGTGAGTCTGAGACTGTGACTGATAAAGAGGGCGAGTAATGGGTGACGCATCGTATCAAATTCCGCAGCACTTAAGAGAGTTTGTGGCGCAGTTTGGCTGGGATCTAGTGGCACGTCAGTTTGCGTCGGCCCACAAATTTCTTTCACCTGGCTTAGCCAACGACTTGTCCAGCGAACAATTAGAAGTACTGTTTGACGAGTTGATTGCGCACTTCGAGACAGATGACGTTGGTGTTGCGGTAGAGGCCATACAACTGGTGGATGAGGATAATCAATGGCTTTGGTTGTATGTCCCTTTAGAAGGCGACGGCGAGCTTGAAGCCCTAACCGTAGCGGTAAACTATCTGGATAACCGATATAGTATTGAAGAAATTGAATGGGGTCGGTTTTAAAGTTCAAATATTAGCTTCATTTTGCTTTTGGAACACAGATGCGACGGCTAGCCGGCGTAGGGTGGTTTGACGTTTTAAGTAATGCGCATCCATCCGCAAAATGATATTTTGGAGCATTTGCACAGTTTCCACAATGTAGGCACCTTTATTGAGCATGGCACACTCAGCAAATACGCTCATTGCTGCGTCTGACACTTCGGCTCTGGAGGGCAATCCGGTTTTAGCCATAGATTCCAGTATTTGAGTAGCCCAAATGACGGGAATATGGGCCGCTTCGCAAAGCCAGAGTATTTCTTGTTGTACCTCTGATAGACGTTCAAATCCTATTTCCACGGCCAGATCACCACGGGCAACCATAACGCCCACCGGGCGAGGGTATCGCAATGCGGCGAGTAAAATTCGGGGCAGGTTTTCGAAAGCTTGGCGGCTTTCGATTTTCAAAACCACACTCATATCTTCCCGCTTATGGGCAGTAAGCTCTCGGTGTAGACTGTCTACGTCCGATACTTTATTCACAAATGATAGTGCGACAATGTCTGCCAGTTCTACTACGGTGCTGAGATCCAGCTTGTCTTTTGAGGTGAGCGCCGTGATAGGGAATACAGAGTCTGGAAAATTAATGCCTTTTTCGGCTCGAAGTTTACGGCTGGTGGCCGCAGGATGAGTGATAGAGAGGTGTATTGCTTCAGTGCTGATTCGCTCTATAACACCACCGATATGACCGTCGTCTAACCAAACACGATCGTTTGGCTTAGCATGGTAAAATGCTTCAGGTAAAGTGCAGTGAATATGGGCCGGTGCCATTACTTCACCTTCTGAATCGTACTGTGCAGGCTCGCCCGGAATTGGATGACGTGTGAGTATTAGAATATCTCCCTTTACTAAATCGATGGTCGGCGTGCATTCAGGGATATTGGCCACTCTGGTTTCAGTTTTCGTAGGTCTGGATAAAACTAAACGGGTCTCAGGCGTTAAATATGCGGTATGTTTCAAGCTAAGTACGCAGCCAGTGTCCAGAACCTGGATAACCTTAAAATGTCTACGGCGGTCTCTGGCGTCAGTAAAATTAATTACATCGCTATTTCGGCATTGTTGTAGGAATGTTGGGGTTACCTGCAGTACTTTCGAAATACCTTTACCGGGGTCGCAAGGGGCTTCGCTGCTGGTGAGCCAAATTAGAGCAGGGGAAGTCACGTGTCCAAAATCATCCCGCTTAGGCTTTAATTTTAACACCTGATTTGTGGTGGCCAGTTTGCCGGTACGTAGTTTCGGCCCAGCCAGATCCATTTGCACCTTGCAGCGTTTATTTAAATCTTGTTCTGCCTGACGTAAATTTTTCACCATAGCCCGCCAGCGCTGGGAATCGTCGTGGGCACAATTTATGCGCATTACGTTCATTCCCGCTGCCAAAAGAGCTTTCACCATTGCAGGATCATCGGCCGCTGTGGTGGGCATGGTTACCATTATCCGGGCGCCCTGACCGTGATCGGATCCCAATAATCGTTCAGCATTTTGGCTCAAAACAGCCGGTCCGCTTAAAAAGTCTATGGGAGTGGGTTGATCTTCTACCGGTTCGCCGGTCAAGTGCTCCAGGCATCTCAGCAGTGCATTTAGATTGCTGAGCGTGCAGGGTTCGATGGCACTTAGGGAAGACAGCCCTTGCTGTCTGAGGCGTTTTTGTAATGGCCTTATATCCTGTTGGCGGACACCTAAGTAATGTAATAAGTTGCGCGCACTATTATATTGGGGGGTAGGGAAATGGTCACATTCGGCCATAAATCGTGACTCTAGAGCCAGCGAAGTGCGTCTGAGTTCTATTAATTGTGCTTGGATAGACTTTAGTTCTTCGACGGCGATATTAGAGGGCATTTACGACATTCCTTTACACTGGCTACAAAGCTCCGATTTTATGGCCTAAAAGTGGTAAAAACTGTGACAATTTGAAGAAAGTTGGGGCCGCCGCCTCTTTGGGTCTATTGTAACCCCTGGTGGAATTGGCATAGTCTATTCCAAACCATGCATTGAGTATTGAATCGTAGCGGTGAATTTGACGAATAATGGATTTTACTTGTCTGCGATACGGCAAATGATCCAAACTATATTCAGTTGAACCCCTTCATCTTTTCTTAGGACTGCTGTCATGCCCGGTACCCTATACACCATTGAAGTTAGACCCAGTATTCCTCCTGAGCTTAATTTACTCGAAGAGTTTGCCAATAACCTGATTTATAGTTGGGATCGGCAAGTCCGAGGTTTGTTTTTCCGCTTGGATCGAGCATTGTGGGACGAAGTTCAGCATAACCCTAAACTGTTTCTGAGACGGATAAGCCAAGAAAAGCTACAGCAAGCGGTGGAAGATCCTGTTTATATGCAAGACTATTCTAAAGTGGTGTCCACCTATAGTAATTATCTGCAAACCCAAATGGTTAAAACCGTACGGGGCTATTTTAAAAAGAGTGATCTTATATCCTATTCTTGTGCTGAATTTGGCTTGCATGAGAGTGTGCCCATTTATTCCGGTGGTCTGGGTATCTTGGCGGGTGACCACTGCAAAGCAGCCAGTGATATGGGTATACCCTTTGTGGCGGTGGGTATGTTGTATCGGCAAGGATATTTTACCCAGAAAATCGATAGTGAAGGTAATCAGCAGGTGCAGTATACGCCTTCGCGATTTCAAGATTTGCCAATTACCAAGGCCAAGGACGAGAACGGTGAGCACATTCAAGTTCGAATTAAGCTGCCTGGAAGGGAAATAGAACTACAAGTTTGGGTGGCTCAAGTTGGGGTGAACAAGCTGTATCTACTTGATAGCGACCTGAATAGCAACAGTGAAGAAGATCGACGTATAACCTATCAACTTTATGGTGGTGACCGCACCAATCGCCTGTTGCAGGAAATGGTTTTAGGTATAGGCGGCTTACGAGCCAAACGCGCGATGGGTTTGAAACCCAATATTTTTCACATTAACGAAGGTCATGCGGCCTTTCAGATTCTAGAGCGTTGCCGGGAGCTTGTGGCTGAGGGTTTAAATTTCTATTCGGCATTGGAAGCCGTTGCGGCGAATACCGTGTTTACCACTCATACCCCTGTTCCCGCAGGTCATGATGTCTTCGACCATCAACTGATAGAGACATATTTTTCGGAGTACGTGCACGAACTGGGTATTGATATGGGAGAACTGCTCGCTTTGGGTAGTAGTCCTGTGGCTACCTACGGCTTTAATATGACGGCGTTGGCTTTACGAGGCTCGCGTTTTCATAATGGTGTTAGCCGGATTCACGGAGGTATTGCCAGCGAAATGGAGCACTATATATGGCCGCAGATTGAACCGCACGAGAATCCCATTCGCTATGTCACAAATGGTGTGCATGTGCCAACATTTTTAGCCAATGAATGGGTCAATACGTTTGATTTATTGTTTGGCAGCAGTTGGCGTAATGAGATGCTAAATCCAGGGTATTGGAAAAAAATTAATGATGTGCCCTATCATAGTTTTTGGAGTGTACGCCAATCATTGAAAGCCAAAATGTTGGAAGCCGTTTACGAGCGCAGCGTTAATCAGTATCGAAGGAATGGGATTAGCGAGTCTCAGATACGTCGCTTAACCCAATATATCAATCCTCGTGAAACCGGTATTTTGACCGTAGGGTTTGCTCGCAGGTTCGCCACCTATAAACGAGCTGCGCTGATTTTTTCTGATCGCCAGCGTTTGGCCCGGCTTCTGAATGACCCAGATCGACCCGTAGTGTTGATCTTTGCAGGGAAGGCGCATCCAAAAGACCAACCGGGACAGGATCTCATTCGGCGGATCCATACTTTCGCCCACGACCCTGAATTCGAAGGTCGTATAGTTTTGCTTGAGAATTTTGATATGGCGCTGTCGAGGAAGCTAGTGACGGGTGTGGATGTATGGTTGAATAACCCCATTTATCCTCTGGAGGCGAGTGGTACCTCCGGTCAGAAAGCGGCGATTAACGGCGTGTTGAATTTGAGTGTGCTTGATGGCTGGTGGGATGAGGGCTACAACGGTGAAAACGGTTGGGCAATCACACCGCACGGCCCCCACTTTAGTGATGAGTTTCGTGATCAGGAAGAAGCGAAAGAACTACTGCAACTTTTGGAAAATGAGATAATTCCCCTATATTACAAAAGAGACGGGCATGGTTTTTCTTTCGACTGGATAGAAAAAAGCAAAGCAACTATGGAGTCGCTGATTCCTGCCTTTAATGCCCAACGCATGGTGATGGACTACATTCGTGATTTTTATGAACCAGCGATACGCCACGGTAAACAATTACACGCCAATCAATATGAGCTTGCTACCGCATTGGCAAACTGGAAGCATAAAGTAAAGGTTGCATGGCCTCAGGTTAGTGCGGAAAGAATCGATAATCCGCCAGAATCCCTCCATCTGGATGAAGGGATTGATATTATGGTTGCCGTGAACCTGGGAGGATTAGCGCCCGAAGATATTACTATCGATTGTCTTATTGGCGTATTAGACAGCAATCAGGAGTTCGAACGCAAAACCTGTGTGCCGCTTGAATACAAGCGAATTGATGAGTTCGGTCGAGCGGTTTACGCGCTCGGCTTAGTCTTACCACAATCAGGAAATCAGTGTTATAAGCTGAGAGTGTATCCTTATCACAGCGATTTAGGGCAGCGATTTGAGGTTGGTGCAATGCTATGGTTATGATCAGCGATTATAGAGATCTGTCAGCGCTTTAACTTTGGCGGCCAAATCCTCGGGGAATTGGTCCCATTGAAATTGCCATTGCCAATTTCCGTCAATCGTTCCAGGAGTATTCATGCGATGAGCCTCGTCGAGCATCAATAGGTCTTGCAGTGGCATCATCGCCCAACGAGCAGGTGATGCCATGGCTAATTTGATCAGCGGCCAGGGCATGGGCTCGCTTGGCCAGGCCAGATAATCATTGAGTTTTTTTGCCACGGCCGGTGATAAATGCTTAAACCAGCCTAAGGTTGTATTGTTATCATGCGTTCCCGTATAAATAACAGTATCCAGAGTATGATTGTGGGGTAGATAGGGATTTTTATTGTCACTGTCGAAAGCGAATTGCAGAATTCGCATACCGGGCAATTGAAAATGTTGCCTTAATAGGGTGACATCTTCAGTAATGATTCCTAAATCTTCAGCCACCAAGGGTAAATCTTTGCGTTGCTTTAGCACCGCTTGTAGCAACGCTTCGCCGGGCGAATTTACCCAGTGGCCGTTGATGGCTGTGGGTTCATGGTCCGGTATCTCCCAGCAAGCAGCAAAGCCACGAAAGTGGTCAATTCTGACAGCGTCATAGAGTTCCAGAGCGTGATTGATACGCTGGCACCACCAGTCAAATTGAGTATTAATATGGTACTCCCACTGGTACAAAGGATTACCCCAGCGCTGACCCTTTGATGAAAAATAATCTGGTGGTACTCCTGCCACTACAGCAGCACTGGCATCCGCCTTGAGTTTAAATAGCTCGCGGTGGCACCAGACATCTGCACTATCGAGGGACACAAAGAACGGCACATCACCGAAGAGCATAACATCAGCTTTGTTCGCGTACTCTTTAATTGCTTGCCACTGGAGGGAAAAAATAAATTGACTAAATTGGTGAAATTGAAATTCTTCAAGATGTGTCTTTTTGAAGTTTTGTAGATCCTCTGGGTCACGCTTGCGTAACGGCAATGGCCAGTGTTGCCATGGCAGATTGTAGTGCTCATGAATTGTGGCGAAAAGGCAGAAGTCTTCCAGCCAGCTAGACTTATGGATAAAGTCTGACAGGCCTTTTTGTAGTTTATGTTGAGGTTGCGACTTGAACCAAAAAAATTGATCCAACAGCGTTTGTTCACCTTCCGTAAGCTCAGGAAAACCCAAGGATGTCATTTGGGGTATATCAATCAGGTCTATATTACCGGCAAAAGCTGAAAAGCTGTTATAGGGTGATCCGTCCAATACCGGTGTTAGTGGCAAGCATTGCCACACCCTAAGCCCTGCTTGTTGTAGCCAGTCCACCCAATAATAGGCCTGATTGCCTAAGCGACCGTGGCCTTTGCTATTGGGTAGTGACGTTGGGTGCAAGATTACACCCGCTCGACGCTGAAAAAGGATACCCTGTGTCATGGTTCAACCTTGACCGCGTCGCATAACACCTGAATTTTCCGGTGTGCCTTCCCCTTGACTTATGACCTGTTCCAGTGCGGGAGGGCAAGGCTCCCCAAGGAAGCGGTAAAGGTTTTTCAGGTGAGTGCGATAGAGGTGGTCGAAATCAGCCACGGGTTCGGCTGGATTATAGTCACCGAACCACCAGAACCAATCAGAGCCTTCGCATATGGCCAGTTGCTCTTCTGCTTTGGCGCTTAGCTCATGATTAAGTGTGTTGCTGGCCATAACGCGGTCAAAATCCGCCTTGGCCTGGCACAAAAGATCCCAGGCTCTGTTTTTTGCCACGTCGCCAATCCAGGTTGAAAAAGTGCCATAAACCCAACTACCCGATATAAGTTTTGGCAGAATTGTGGGCCGCTGATGTTTCTTAATATAGTTTTGAAACGTGGTTAGATTAATATCCGGATGACTGGCCAGGGATTGATACAACTTCTTCAAAAAGTTGTATCCATTATTGGCATAATATTCCCAACAATTTTCACCATCCAGGATAATAGGAATTATCGTATCCTCAGAATAGTTACAGGCGGAGCGAATATTTTCAATATGGTGGATCATATTATTCACAGCATCAGTTTCATTCCAATTGGAATAGGTAAAGCCAATCAGATCCGATAAGTTATCGTCGCGAAAAAAACAGGCGAGGGGGTTGTCTTTTACTTGGAAATTATGATGAATACACACATGCTCCATTTGACTGGCACTAAGGGTGTTGTGCAACACAGAGCCGCCAGTGGCGGCCCATAAAAAGCCTTGTTCATTCAACAGTTCAAGGGTTTTTTCACAAACACCTCCCTCAGAGGGCCAGCAACCTACCGGGCGAAAACCAAAGTGAGATTCAAATTTTTTCAGGCTACGTACAATATGTCGGTTGGCTCTTTCCTTGCCGCCGGGATAGTGTTGGTGAGCGGGAAGAGGGGCCTTTGGCATAGCCTCAGATGCTGTTTTAAAATCCAGTAACAGTGGAATTATTGGGTGCTTGTCGGGGGTTACGCTCAGTTCCATTTGGCCACTTTCCGCAAGATGACGGTATCTTGGTACCACCGAGCGCAATAGCTCGTTAATAACGGCCAACAGTTCACGCCGATCAAGAGTAGAATATTCTCGCTCCTTGGCGATTAAACGCTGCACAATAGGATTCTTAGCGCGGACTGTTTCTCCCATCCACACCAGGTGGTACCACACTAATAAATCGAAAAAATAACGCTCATCCAGGTAGTTAACATAACGCGGATTTTTTAGTGCCTGTTGGGCTAGAACCACCAACTCAGAATAAGGCTTGAAACGATTAATTAAGCGCTTTTCGTTGGCGCGAACACACTGTTTAAGGATGGCTTGCCGAATCGTTGATGTTGGGCCGATGGTAGGAGCGGCCAATGCCCCTAGTAATTTGTCGTTGAAGGGTTCACCGTGCTGAAAATAGCTATCGAATTGGCGAATGTAGTCGCTGATTTGATCCAATAATATTGGTGAAAAGTTTACTACCACTCGGCTTTGTGGCACTTCTTCAACTACCGCAGCCATATCAGCGTAATCTTTTATGGCATGAAGATAGGTCCAGGGTAAATGAAACTCGTGAGTGAATTGATCTTGGTATTGTGGCTGGTGCATATGCCAACACACCACGACGTTAACAGCTGGCTTTTTTTCATGCGACATGAGTCAAACGCTTCCCTAACATTTCTGGTGATACGAGCACGATACCGTTGGGAGAGACAAAAAATCGTCTGCGATCGGCGATGATGTCATAGCCAATTTCCGTACCTTCAGGTATGCGACAGTTACGATCCACAATGGCGTTTTTAATCCGACAGTTGCGGTTGATCTCAACATTGGGTAGCAAAATACAGTGGTCTATAGTTGAATAACTGTGCACCCGTACGCTATTAGATAGCAGCGAATGCCGAACCACGCTCCCGGAAACAATGCAACCGCCTGATACTAGTGAATCCAATGCTGTACCTCGGCGATTGTCATCGTCGAACACAAATTTAGCGGGTGGCAGTTGCTCCTGATAGGTCCATATGGGCCAGGTTTGATCGTACAAATTGAGCTCAGGAGTTACCGCCAATAAATCCATATTAGCATTGTAATAGCTGTCTACGGTACCCACATCACGCCAGTAGGCGGTTGCGCCAGTGTCGGCATTCAGAAACGGAAATGATGCCACTTTGAACCCCGCTTCAATGGCATTGGGAATTATATTTTTGCCAAAGTCATGGGCGCTGTCTTCTCGTAATGAGTCTTCCTCTAAGGCGCTAAATAAAAAGTCCTTTGAAAATACGTAGATACCCATGGATGCCAGTGATTGTCCGCTTTTACCAGGGATACATTGCGGTTGCTTGGGCTTTTCCTGAAAGCTCTGTACCCATCCAGCCGCGTCAATATTCATTACGCCGAATTCACTGGCTTCCTTCATCGGTAGTTCGAGGCAACCTACGGTCATGTCTGCTTGGAGCCTGATGTGATGTTCGATCATCAGACTGTAGTCCATCTTATAAATATGGTCGCCGGCCAGCACCAAGATGTATTCAGGGTCACAAGCTTCAATGATATCAAGATTTTGATGAACGGCGTCGGCTGTACCCACATACCAGGAGTCTTTGAGCCTTTGTTGCGCCGGCAGGAGTTCAATGAATTCGCCTAATTCAGCGCGTAGAAAGTTCCAACCTTTTTGAATATGTGAATTCAAAGAATGAGATTTATATTGGGTAAGGATCAATGTTCTGCGCAAACCGGAATTAATGCAATTAGAAAGAGGGAAGTCGATCGTGCGAAACTTGCCTCCAAAGGGTACCGCGGGTTTAGCATGCCAGCGGGTTAATGACTGGAGGCGGGAACCGCTGCCGCCAGCCAAAATAAGAACCAGAGTTTTCTTTAGATAACTGCTTCTTGGGAGCTCTGCGTTTATCATGACGATACCTGCTCGATTGTCACAAAGGGTAAATATTAACTAGGATTACCTTGACACTAAGCGATGACAACTGTGCTACGAATTATGACTAGTTATTTGATCCGTGTCATGGAGTTGTAAGAAGAACCTCCTGGTAACAATTTTGCCCTAATCGTGTAATACTCTAAATTGCAGTTAAAATACAGTGGTAGGTAGCGCTCGCAGCAACTATGAATCTGGTACCGAATTTGCCCAATCAAATACTTGAACCCACTGCGGAAATGAATTTGATTCTTCAGGCCCGTCACCATAATCCGTTTAGTGTATTAGGTGTGCATGCGTGCGGCGGGCGCTGGATTATGACTGTTTATCGACCGCATTCCAGTGCTGTTTGGTTAGAATACGAAGGCAACTTAACACCATTACAGCCTATAGCTGATAGCGGCATATATCAACTATTGTTCGATAAGCCAGTTAGAGAAATTCATCCCACTTTGGTTGAAAATTGTGAGGGGGTTGAAAGGTCTTTTATTGATCCTTACACCTTCTCTGAACAAACGCACCGCGCTTGGTTGTCTCAATTCAATCAGGGAGATTGTTTTGATGTCTACAGATTTATGGGTGCGCATCATAAGGTTATAGATAGCGTTTCCGGGGTTCTATTTTTAGTTTGGGCTCCTAACGCGGAACGCGTCAGTGTGGTGGGTGACTTTAACTGTTGGGATGGTCGGGTTCATAGTATGCGCTGCCTCGGCGATTCTGGTGTTTGGGAGCTATTTATTCCTGGGTTGCCGGAAGCGGTATTGTATAAGTATGAAATCCGCCAACGATACACAGGGACAATTTTAACTAAAACTGATCCTTATGGCCGTTATTTCGAAGCGCCACCACAGGCGGCTACTTGGGCACTGCCGGCTGATTGCTATGGCTGGCGAGACCATCAATGGTGCCAGCGACGTCAAGGCTATGACTGGCTTCATGAACCCATGTCAGTTTATGAAGTTCACCTGGGTTCCTGGAAGCGATCGGCCGACGGGGAGTACCTGAGCTATCGGCAGCTTGCGGCGGAACTGATTCCCTATGTGGTTAATCTTGGCTTCACTCATATAGAACTAATGCCGGTGATGGAATTCCCATTTGATGGGTCCTGGGGATATCAGGTGACAGGCTATTTTGCACCGACTTCTCGCTTTGGCTCTATCGATGATTTCAAGTATTTCATAGATCAGTGCCACCTTGAGGGAATTGGTGTACTGCTCGACTGGGTACCGGCACATTTTCCAAAAGATGCTTATGCCTTGGCCCGTTTTGATGGGTCTGCACTCTATGAACATGAAAATCCGTTGAAAGGAGAGCACAAAGACTGGGGTACTTTGATTTTTAACTTTGGTCGTAATGAAGTTAGAAATTTTCTAGTGTCCAGTGCTTGCTTCTGGTTAGATGAATTTCACCTTGATGGTTTGCGTGTGGACGCGGTAGCGTCAATGCTTTATTTAGATTACTCCCGAGAACCCGGTGAGTGGGAGCGCAATAAATACGGGGGTAATGAAAATCTCGAAGCGGTGGATTTCATTCGCCGGGTCAATGAAGCGGTGCATCGAGAGTTCCCTGGGGTACTGATGATTGCGGAAGAGTCAACCTCCTGGCCGCAGGTATCCAGGCCGGTGTATTTGGGCGGTCTTGGCTTTAGTATGAAATGGAATATGGGTTGGATGAATGATTCGCTACGGTATTTCGCCCTGGATCCCATACATCGGGAGTATCACCATGACAAACTCACCTTTACTCAACTGTATGCGTACTCAGAAAATTTTGTGTTGCCCTTATCCCATGACGAAGTGGTTCACGGTAAGCGTTCACTGTTAGAGAAAATGCCAGGAGATGCCTGGCAACAATTTGCTAATGTGCGCTTGCTGTTAACCTATCAGTTCTGTCACCCCGGTAAAAAACTTCTATTTATGGGTAACGAATTTGCGCAAGGCCGGGAATGGAACCATGATCGAGGTCTGGATTGGCCGCTGCTGCAATTTCCTTTTCAACATGGTGTACAAACCTTAGTAAAAGATCTAAATAACTTGTATCGAAATCACGCGGCGTTAAATCGGTTTGATTTCGAGGCTGCGGGATTTGCCTGGATTGACTGCCACGACTATGAGCAGTCCGTTATTAGTTTCCTGCGCAAATCTGACAGTAGCTACGTAATCGTAGTGTTAAATTTTACACCGGTGGTGCGCTATAACTATCGAATTGGGGTGCCCGTAGCGGATCATTATGCTGAGATTTTAAACTCGGATTCTGCCTACTACGGTGGCAGCGATGTGTCCAATGGAACATGGATTTCTACGGAGGCGGTTGCCACCATGGGCTACACCCATAGCCTTGTGATAAACTTGCCGCCTTTGGCTGGTCTGATTCTGGAACCTCGATGAATATTTTATTTGCCTCTAGTGAATTATATCCTTGGGTGAAAACCGGTGGTTTAGCGGATGTCTCCAGGGCGCTGCCGGAGGCGTTATTGCATGAGGGATTGACTGTCACCATCGTTATACCTGGTTATCGTGAATTGTTAGCTGCTTTAGGCCCACCCAAGTCAATTTACCAACTGCAAGATGACTTTATTTCTTCTGATATTTCAATCGGGGAATATGATCTGCCAGACTCAACTTTGTCATTGTTGGTTGTTCATTCTGAATCTCTTTTCGAGCGTCCAGGAAGCCCTTATTTAGATATTGACGGCAAGGACTGGCCCGACAATGGCTATCGATTCGCTCAGTTTTGTCGAGCGATCACTGCACTGTTAAACCCTGAGACCTGTAATTATCCAAAGCGCTTTCAATGGGTGCATTGTAATGACTGGCAGACCGGATTAGTCCCGCCACTGGTTAAGTTGAATAAGTTACCTGTGAAGTCATTAATCACGATTCATAATTTAGCCTATCAAGGTGTCTTCGAGCGTCATGTCTTTGATACCCTGAAGTTACCCGATTCCTGGTGGCACTATGAAAAATTGGAGTTTTATGGCAGTTTCTCATTTTTAAAGGCCGGTATCGTGTATGCGGATAAAGTCACTACGGTGAGCCCCACTTACGCACAGGAGATATTGGCAGAACCAATGGGCTGCGGTATGGCAGGATTACTGCACCATTATCGTTATAAACTGACCGGTATTCTCAATGGGGTTGATTATCAGATATGGAATCCCGCTACGGACCCTCACTTGGTGGCTAATTATGATCACTCTAGCTTAGACAAAAAGTCTTTAAATAGATCAGCCTTGTTAGCGCGATTCGGCTTGTTAGATCATTCTTCGCTGCCGCTCTTTGGCATGGTAACCAGACTGGCTTATCAAAAGGGCGTAGACTGGCTGCTTGATATTATCATTCGTCATTTGCCCACCACACAATGGGTTATTCTCGGATCTGGAGATGTAATCCTGGAGAAAAGACTGCATGCACTTGTTAAGCAGTACCCGAATCATATAGGCGTTTCCATAGGTTATAACGAAGCTCTGGCCCATCAGATTGAAGCGGGTATTGATGTATTTGTCATGCCTTCCCGTTACGAACCTTGTGGGCTAAACCAACTCTATAGTTTACGTTACGGTTCGCTGCCCTTAGTACACGAGACTGGCGGCTTGGCGGATACAGTGGAAAACGACATAACCGGCTTTGTTTTCAGCGAACCCACCGCTGACGCACTATCAAAAACTATTGACCATGCTGTGGCGGCGTTTCAACACAGTTCCAAGTGGCGGCGTATGCAAATAACTGCCATGCAGAAACAGTATAACTGGCAAACTAGTGCGCAAGCCTACAAACAACTGTATATGAATATGGCTTAGGTACGCATAACCTGAGTGCTTACATCTGACTCTGCAAATAATTCTGAACACCCACTTTTTGAATCAGCTCCAATTGGGTTTCAAGATAGTCGATGTGTTCTTCGGTATCTTCGAGTATTTGCTCCAGTATCTCTCTAGACACATAATCTTTCACGGCTTCGCAGTGACTGATGCCAGCGATTAGGTCTACCCGAGAGGCTGTTTCCAATGACAGATCTCCTGACAGGCATTCCGGAACATTTTCTCCGATCAATAGTTTGTTCAACTGCTGGAGATTCGGAAGCCCTTCAAGCATAAGTATTCTTTCTATGAGTTTGTCCGCGTGTTTCATTTCCTCAATAGACTCTTCATACTCGTGCTTACCAAGATCCGAAAAACCCCAATTTTTGTACATTCGAGCATGCAGGAAATACTGATTAATAGCGCTTAACTCATTCGTTAATTGCTTGTTTAGGTGCTGGATTACAATTTTATCTCCAATCATGCTAACTCCAAATACTTGGTTGAGAGATTCGACGTTGGGGTGAAGTGAAAGTCTTTCGATGTTGGCTCTAGCTGATTAACTTCGGCTTGAGAGAGTTCTGTCTGTAAACACTTTCTAGCACAGGAAGCGCAGCGCCCACAACCGTTAGTGATTTTTAAAGTGGACTTTAAATCTCGAAGTCTGCGGGCGCCATTATTCACGGCGTTTGCAATATGGCGTTCAGTGACCGCATGACACAAACAAACATACATAACAATCGCCTCCCTTGTCCTGTGGGTCAGAGTGTGGCGTTGCTGGTGAAGGATTGCCAGCTTTCATAACCACCGATTACGCTGTAGACATCTTTAAATCCAAAGCTACCAAAGAGTTCGGCCAGATGCTCGCTGGAGTGACCGTGATAGCAGTAGATAACAATCTTCTTGTCTTTGTCCGCCTTTTTTAACAATGACTCGATTAAGTTATCGTGAGAATGCATGGCCGATTCAATATGGCCCTTTTGATAATCCTGAAGCTGACGACAATCGATCAGTAACATATTATTGTCGTTTAACTGGGCACTGAGTTCCGTTGCTGTCATGGTTTTGAAGGGCTTTGCCATAGCGTTCTTCCATTATTCTGGTTCAATTAAGCAATAGACATTATCATGTCGTACATTGGCGCTTGCTGAAACGATAGGTGACGTTCGGCAAAAAAGTCACTGGCATTGTCAACAGCATCCTGTAAAGCGGCAAGAATGTATTTTTTCGCCAATTCACTATTTACCATATTACTGGGCACCGAGGATTCCACTCTGAGTGTATTTGAATGGGCATCAAAAGAGTGTAGGCGCATCCCTTTAAATCCTGGTTTTTCCAGTCGTCCTGGCAACATAAATTGAAGATCCAGGGCCAGAAAAGAGTCTTCGCTGCCCAGGTTTCGATTTTTGGCAAGACCTGCTGCAACTTCCACCAAGGCTTTACCGAAAATGCTGTCACTCAATTGCTTGTCAGGATAATAAGCACCAACAAATAGTTTCATTGATCTGTCCTCAGATAGTCAGACGTTTAGGAATGCTTTGCATTTTTCCTGCCAATCCAGGACATAGCCGAATCGTCAAGGAATTAGGGTAATTGTACTAAATAGGCCAACAATCCAAGGGGAGAACTGTTGGACTTTCCACAGTAAATTGTCTTGAATACAACAAAGTTTACCCAAATAAACCCATTCTCTTGGGGTTTGCTGCTGGTATGAGTATTGCTGGGTGCTGTGCATACGATGGTAGCGAGTACTAGGTTATGAAGATTCTGATTGAACGTCCGTTTGTACAGGCGCTAGTAGGGGAATTTAATGGGCTGGAGAACTTGCTTGAACAGCTAAAATTCGGCAATCGGGCGGAGGTTGCTGCGGCTCATTTGACACCTCAACAATTGGAGTATCTCCACGGGCTGTATCAAAAGGCCGGGCCAAAAATGCATGGGCAGGCGGTACAGTTGCATTCCATTAAAAGTGCCTTGGCTTATGAAGGTCAGCGTTTTTCCGAAGGTGATTTGGAGCAGCTGGTTCCTCTAATTACTGAGTACCTGTTACAGGATTCTATTCGCGGCTGGGTTTTTAAATCCAATTCACGGGGCAAGCCATTGGCTTTTCTGGTGGCACGTATTGATTTCACACCACCGGGTGAAGAAGAATCGGGACGTATTTTATTAGAACTTAAAGCCAACGCCATGGGAAAAGTAATCACTCAGAATATGATCGTTACTGAGCGTGATATTGTGGGGCGTTCGATTCCGGAGATATTTACGGCGAAAGGATATTTTAAAGAAACTGAAGCGTTGATCAAAACCTACGATGCGTCCGAAGCCCGCTTCTTCGAGTGGCGTTCAGACTATGGCCGTCAGTTTTCGGCACGGGGTACCGGTATTTTTGCCGAAGACCCAACCGCCTCCCATCGCACCACAGATTGGAGTCGCAAATCACAAGTAATCTTGTCTTCATCTGGCGGCGCTGCCCGCATGGTAAACGATGAAGAGATCATGAAAAATCGTGATTTGACCTTATCTATTGCTGGAGATGTGTTAGGTAAGTACATTCGCAAAGCTGGTCGCAGTACTCGTTTCAACGATAAAGTGGAGTCTCAGGTAGATGCTCTGCAAACCAAAATACCCGAAGGTTTATTTACCCGGTTACCGGTGCATGGCTACATATTGATGTTCCATATGGATTTACATCATCATATCTGGGTGCATGTGGATGATATGGAACCCTATGCCTATCAGCCTGAACTCAAAGAAAAGCTGGTGTTGCCCGCGCTGCAGACCGAGCTGATAGATATACTTACCGCCGAGATGGATGTCCTGATGGATGACATCGTTGCAGGAAAATCCGGTGGTACAACGGTGCTCTGTGCGGGCCCGGCGGGAGTCGGTAAAACGCTGACCGCGGAAGTCTATTCAGAAATTATTCAACGCCCTTTGTATCGGGTTCATTCGGGACAATTAGGGTTGAGTGTGGGAGAAATGGAGAAGGCTCTTCAGGAAACCCTCACCAGAGCACAGCGTTGGGGTGCTGTGATGTTGATCGATGAAGCCGATGTTTATATCAAACGCCGCGATGATAATATTGCCGCTAATGCAGTCGTGGGTGTTTTTTTGCGGGTACTTGAGTATTTCAATGGCTTGCTATTTTTGACGACCAATCGTGTTGATGATATTGACGAAGCCATTATTTCCCGGTGTATCGCCCTTATTCGTTATCATCCACCCAGTGCTACGGAGCGCTATCAGATTTGGAAAGTGATGAGCCAGCAGTTTGCACTTGACCTGGCCGATTCGTTACTCTGGGAGTTAGTTGAAACGTTTCCTTCGGCCTGTGGTCGTGATATCAAGGGCTTAACCAAGTTGGTGGCCAAATATTGCAACCATAAGAGTCTACTACCGAGCCTGGAGGTGTTCAAACTGTGCAGTGTTTTCAGGGGTATGGATAGTGCCAGCGAATAATGAAACCTTTCGGGCGGCGGTAGCCACTAAAGATGGGTTGTCTATCAATCTGCATTTTGGCCATGCCAAATCCTTTTATATTTATGATGTAGTTGACGGCGAAAAACGGTTCCTCGAGCAACGATTCGTCGAAAATTATTGTCATGGTCAAACCGGTAGCCAGTCCGCCATGAGTTTGATTCTGGAAACGATTAAAGATTGTGATTTTGTGTTCTCGGCTAAGGTTGGCGATGGGCCCGTCGCCAAGTTAAAGGCCATTGGGGTGGAGTCGGTTGTGGCATTCGCCTATGAAGGCGTAGAGGAGTCCTTGCTTGCATTTAGTCAACAATCACGGAGTCATGACAGTGGCCTGCAATAGTATGGCTGAATGGATAAAACAGTATCCATTAGAAATCTACGAAGTTGATTGTGCCATTACGGTAATGCTGAAAATTCTTGATGGAAAGTGCAAGATGAAGGAGCAAGAAAAGATTGTTATGACGGCTTTGTATGATGAAATTAAAGTTGCCCCTAGCGAACTGTTTTCGACTGACATCCATAAACTGATCGAATCAGTTAGACCCATGGTTGATACGGAAACGGATGAAGAGATGGATGCAGAATGGCAAGAGGCGATATATGAAATGAGAGTGTTGGCCGAAACCAAAATTTCCCGGCCCGTCATGAAATCATTCAAGGCGGCTATTCGTCAAAAGGGTATATTTCACTGTATTGGTGACAATCGTGATTAAGTTTTATATGACACCAGGTTCCTGTAGTACGGGAATTCATATCTTGCTGGAAGAGGCTGACGAGTTATTTGAGGTTTATTTGGTGAACCTTATGCAAGGGCAGCAGTATCAGTCCGATTATCTCGCCTTGAATCCGAAAGGAACCATTCCGACGTTAGTTAATTCTGCGGGCAATGTATTTACGGATTTTCTGTCCATTGCCTGGTGGCTGGGAAAGCAATACCCCAGGCAAGGATGGATTCCGCAGGAAAGTTGTGAGCAGGCTCGTATGTTGGAAGTGCTCAGCTATGCTGTGAATACACTCCATGGACAGGGCTTTACTCGCATATTTACCCCGGAAAAGTATCAGTTCGATCAGCTTGAAACGAGCACGGTGGAGGCTCAGGGCAGGGCGCTGGTAACCGCAGGCTTTAATTGGGTCAACCGCTCACTACAGGGAGAGCACTACGTTTGTGATCAATTCAGTCTGGCAGACGTCGCCGTTTTTTATTGTGAATTCTGGGCCAAGAAAATTGATTTGCCCCTACCACAAAGGTGTGAATCACACCTTCGCACGATGTTGCAGCGACCTAAAGTTCAAGCTGTGTTGATAGAAGAAGGCTATGGCCGCTGGTTGCAGCAGGAGTTAAGTCGTGCAGTTGCGTGATTTGTTTAACGAAATATATTCCAGTAATAGTTCGGTGATTCCTTTTGCTATTCAGCAAATGCTAAGGGAGCCACTCAATATAGCTGAAGATTGGCAGCGTACGGAGAAACTACTGCTGGATGCACGTGAGGCCCTGCCGGACCAAATTGAAATTATTGTGGCGCTCTACAAAATGTACGCCTACACCAATCGTTTTGAGGAAAGTCTTGCGCTGATTCAGGAAGTGTTAGATAAAACCTCAGCGAGCCTGGGATTTAGCTCCGACTGGCGTCAGCTCATAGTTAGTGATGATCAGTGGGTGCGACCGGAAGGGCCGCGTCGCTGGTTTTTATATAGCCTGAAAGCAGCCGGTTTCGTGAATTTACGCAATGGTAATATAAGCTTGGCAACTGAAGTGCTTAACAAATTGCTGGAACTGGATCCCATGGATGAAGTGGGCGGCAGTGTGGTTTATGATATGGCATCCCGATTGCTGGAAGACGCTGAATCATAGCCAATGACACAACAGAATTAGACCGTTGTTGTTATGCTTGGCTACGGAGTGATTTGAGCAATCTGAGCCAGAATATCTCCCGCTGACACCACCCCAAGAATGACACCTTTCTCGGCAACGAATACCCTGTGGATCTTGCATTGGTACATTAAGCTGGCCACATCCTTAATAGAATCTGTGGGTGAAACGCTGATGATCTCCGGCGTCATAATGCTATTGACGGTACAATTCTCCAGGGCATGGTCAACCATGGATTTAATATCACTGGGGAAGAGGGTCTGGCCGACAAATTCCATGTAGACATTTTCAGCAATTAAGGTGGCCTTGTCGGTATCGGGTAAGTGGTCAAACTGAATGATATCGGCGACGGACACCACACCAACCAATTCATGATCGCTGGCGATGACAGGTGCTCCGGTTATTCGATGCTTTATAAAAAAATCTGTGAGTCGTTTAATGGACCAGCCTTCATAGACGGTTAAAACATCAGTGGTCATCAATTCGTTTGCTGTCAGTGCAAGAAATGTATTCACTCTGTTAAGTCTCCCGTCAGGTTATAGTTGGCTACCCCCTTAAGTTTAGTAGTTTTTTAAAAAAAGTAATGGTTTAACGGAAAACCCTGAGCATACGGCTGTATATCCAGGGTTTCATAGGTCACACCGCGCCGTGTATCTCGCGCTTGGCGTTGGTGGCGTTGGCAGCGGCTTCTTCTAAGGTTATTTTTGGGTACTTTGGCTTATATCCCAACATCTCTTTATACATAGTAATGAGTTTGTCAGCTGGTTTCTGGCCTTTAAAATCACCTTTTTCCAGCGCCAGTTCTTCCATGGTCTCATTCCAGGGAACACCTTGTACCAGAGGGATTAACACAATACTCAGCCCGTTCCATTCATAGACTCCGGCGGATTTTAGATTCACCACATAAAAAATTGACAGCATGTTGGGCGCGAAATCAGATCCGTATTTCTCAAGCAGTATGGGAAGTGAATTAATGTCATCAAGCCCACCCAATAGCATTTCGATTTTATCGCCAGCCAGGATAACCACTTCGCGGCAAATCAATTTGGGTGGCTTTTTATGGCCAAGATCGTCTCCCACTTCACCTTCTATAAGAACCAAATCACCACGATAACTCATTTTATCGCCGGTGCTGGTGGTTTCCAGGAAGTTGGTATAAAACAAGCTTCCATTCTCGTTATAGTCTTTTAATAACATTCGGTAGTACTCCTGAATCTAATGATGTAAGAAATATGCCAATATTTTTATTACGAAGCGCCAGCAATATATGTGCCCATTAGATACTCAAGGTCGATTGTAGGGATTCCGCCAGTTTATGGGTTTTCTGGAGTGGACCGCGTTCTAATTAGCTCGTTAATTACTGTCATAAACAAGCCATTTTGTTGGGTTTGAAACAGTTTTTATCCTTCTATTTGGGCGTTAAAACGCCCTGAGTTCGAATTTTCAGGCTTTTTATCAGAGTTTATGGTGGACTGCTTTTTGCTAACAGACATACGTTGTAATAAACACACCAATGGAGGATTAATCATTATGTCAGTAGATCAAATAAGCGCGTTTGCCAATAAGGCACGATCAGACGCCGAGTTAGGTGAGCAACTTAAATCATGTCTAAAATTAAAGGAATTATTCCAACTAGCCCGCGAGAATGGGTTTCAGTTTGACGAGGATTCACTGTATCCACCCAATGAACCCCAGTTTACTGAAGATCAGTTGTCCGAGCGTCTGGTGAAAGCTTTGCTGCGGGTGTAAGCCGTCGGCAGGCGATCCACGCGGGGAAAGTGTTAGTCGCTTTCCCCCCAGAGATACTCGTCAATTTCTTTCATGATGAAGTCGTTTTTACTTAAGTTTTTAACCAGTTCATGGGCATCCTGTTCCGTGTATCCATTCAGGTTAAAGCTGGTTTCACCGGCAGGCAAACCATCATAAAAAAGTTTGATTTTCATTAGCCACTGGCTACGGTCATGTTCGTATGCATCTAATGACACAGCCGCTTTCAGCTTTCCTTCCAGTAGCGTGATCATGGTAAATTCTGGCACTGGTTAATCCTGTTTTGATTTAATGTGGGCAACTAATGCGCTATCCATACTGGCTACGTGGAGATCAAACCAGGCTTTTAGATTTTCGTTGCAGAAAGCCCTGGCAAACATTATTTGACCGCGATCCACCCGTTGCTTGAACTGAGTTAACTCGCCAAGTACTCGGCGATGTTCTCCCTGATGCTCATGAATGGCCGCAAACTGATACTTTTCCATTAATTGGTTTTCAAACGCAAAGTGTTGTTCTGTATGCTTCAGCAATGCCTCAAACAATGTCACAAATGCGACATTGTCTGCCTCCCGAAGTTCTTCTATTAGGGTGACGAAGCTTAGGTGGTCATTATCAATGGGTTCAAAGTTTAAGGTTTGTAACGCAAAGTCTGCGATTCCTGTCATAAATGATTCCTTGAGCATCCACAACCTGGATATTTACCCATGGATCTTTGCTTATGGGTAGGCTGCGGCAGATTATCATTGGCGATGCGATTGCAGGCATTGTGCCAGCTGTGAAATTTAGTTGGCGGGAAATTTGCACCGGTAAACGGCAACGCAAGAATTGATCTCTGAGCTGATAAAAGGTGTAACCTATGAATGTTAAGCAATTGCAAAATGGTGACGTAATCTATGCGGCAACACGAATCGTCAACGATGGCTCGGTGCCAGATGCCGCCGAAGATGAGGTATTTGCAGAAGCAGGCCAGATGGGTATGCTAATCAATACTGGGCATTTTGAAGTGGACCCATCCAAAGAGCTTTTTTTAGTAAGCTTTAAGAACGAGGCGGGCGAGCTAGGCCCACCCGTTACTTGTTTGGCCAATGAAATCAGCGCTGATCCGTTATAACAGTCACCTAACAGAAGGCTAGCCTGCTTTGACTCCACAGCAGTATCATCAGCAAACAAAGCATCGTTTGGACGGTTACGCAAAGGGACCAGAGACGCTGGATTGGGATGCTCAACCCAACCCATTTCGCCGCTACGAGAGTGCTCCTGTGCTAAAGCTTCCCCTAATTGCCGATGCTTTGACAACTCCATATACGTCGGTTTTCAAACGGGCTGCGGTGTTTGAGCAGCCCTTCGACGCTTGGCACCTGTCAATTCTGTTGCAAATTTCCTTGGGACTTTCTGCGTGGAAACAATACGGCAACGCTCGCTGGGCACTGCGCTGCAATCCGTCCAGTGGCAACCTGCATCCCACAGAAGCCTACTTGTTGGTGTCTGGGATAGCCGATATACCGGCCGGTTTGTATCATTATCGGCCGGATATGCATGGTTTAGAGGTACGCTGCCAATATCCGGCTGCTGCCGAGCCGCTACCAGGAATACTGATTGGTCTCAGTTCGATTCCTTGGCGTGAAGCCTGGAAGTATGGAGAGCGCGCATTTCGTTATTGCCAACACGATATTGGTCATGCGATAGCGGCCATTGACTTTGCGGTATCGGCTATGGGTTGGGACACCCACTTAGTCACTGTTGGTGATAACGCATTGATAACCCATTTACTGGGCCTCAATCGTACTGAGGAATTTTTCTGTGGCGAAGATGAAACGGAAGTAGCCGAACTTTTTCTTCATATTACTCCTCGTGATCAGCAGCACGATATTGAGCCCTATTTAACTGAATTATCCCGCATGACAGAGCAAGGTGTATGGTACGGAACGGCGAATCGACTGGATCCGAAACATTTATATACATGGCCTCTGATTCAGCAGATAAAGGCCGCCACGGAGCCACCCTGGCATAGACTGACGGCAACACCAGCGTATATATTAGAGCACCAACAGGCAGAGGTTTTGTTACCCGACAGCCCTATTACCCTGTCGGCCTTGGCGCGGCGGCGGCGCTCTGCGCAGACATTCGATGCCAAAACTTCATTGCCTCTGAAGGTGTTTTTTCAGTGTTTGGATCATCTATTGCCACGCAAAGGTTGTGCTCCATGGGATTCCATTCCCTGGGCACCGAGGCTGCACTTGGTGGTATTTGTGCATCGGGTTGAGGGTTTGGCACCAGGGCTTTATGCCTTGCCTCGTTCTGCTCAGGGTGAAGCATTGATGCGCGCTCAGTTGCGGTCCGAATTCGTCTGGCAATCCGTTTCAGAAACTCCCTCTCATTTGCCGCTGTATTCTCTTCTCCATGCGCGCGCTGAGAAAACAATTATGAAATTGTCCTGCATGCAGGCGATTGCCAGCGATGGTGCTTTTAGTTTGGGGATGCTGGCAGAATTTGATGCCGTTATCGCGGATACACCTTGGCGCTACCCAGAATTATTTTGGGAGGCAGGTGTAATAGGGCAATGTTTGTATTTGGACGCGGAGGCTGCGGGGTTTCGCGGTACGGGTATTGGCTGTTATTTTGATGACGGTGTTCATGAATTGTTGGGGTTGCAAGACTCTACGTTGCAGAGTCTTTATCACTTTACTGTGGGCAACCCATTAGTGGATGCCCGCATTACTACGTTGCCGCCTTATGCCGAACATCGTTAATGAGTAAAGCCTGCTTCCTACAGATGCAGGCCACACTCGGTTTTTTCTTTACCTTGCCAGCGTCCCGCTCGGCCTTCACCTTTTACCGTGCAGTGGGTACAGCCAATAGAGGAATAACCTTCACTCACCAAGGGGTGAAATGGCAAATCATGTTCTGCAATATAACGGTCTCGTTGCTCTTGAGTGACATCGATCATGGGGTTGAATTTAATGATTCCCCGGCGCTCTTCAAAGACTTCCAGTGAAGCGCGGTGCTCCGACTGCCAACCCATTAAGCTGGAAACCCACACATGATAGTTTTCTTTCATTTCTTCCAGCGGTTGAACCTTATTGACCGAGCAACACAGGTCTGGGTCTTTTTCCCATAATTGTTCTTCCAGGCTGTAAGCGTGATGATGGTGATCAGGTTTGATATCTTCCACGCTGAGATTAAAGCGTTCAATTAAATAAGACCGATATTTAATTGTCTCTGGAAAGTGATAACCGGTATCAATAAAATGGATCACCTGGGAAGGGCGAATTTGCGAAATGATGTGGAGAAAGTAAGCAGAGGTGGCCGCAAATGAAGAGGTCACCAGTACCTTATCAGGATTGAAATCTTCGTATAACTTGCGAATACGCTGCTCAAAATCGAGGTTTTTATAGTCTGAATTTAACTGAGCGATAGCTTCCTTCGAGAGCCCCATGCTATTGTTGCCGGTGCGGCTAATCAATTTAGTATCTTCGTGTTGAGACGCATTATCTTGCGTTTTAACGTAACTATTCATGAGCCAATCTCTTAGTCATAAGCCAATCTCACAGTATTAAGGCTATCTCATTGAAACTTCAGTGGCTGCCTATGATAACCGCATCGTTTAAATTTTGAAGTAATTAATAGTTTGGTGGTTATATCGGGAAAGCATAATGACCACTGATGTAGTGCGGTCAGGGTTGCTTCAAGTAACGATGGATGTTCAAAGCACGAATATAGACTGTAGCATCAATCTGTGTGTCCCAGCGGGTCAAGCGTTCCACATTGTTTTCATTCGCGTCTGGGTTTTCACGCCACACAAATTTAGGCAACTTGGGATCCTGACTTAAAACTATACCCGAAATGGTGACCGCCTTTCGTTGTGGTATTTCATTTTCAAGCCACACAAGGTTTGCCCTCAGCTGGTTTGGCAATTTCTTTTTCATCGCTAGTTTTTCGCCGCTGGGAATGTTTGATAGCAGCGACAAGGCCGTATGCATGGCCTTTGGATTGGTGAGGTTTTGTGCCAGTTCAACGGCTTCTTTGTGGGTGATGGAGACAATGGCAGAGTGAGTCTTGGCCCATGTCCAGCTTATGGAACGCAGATTTGGCGGCAGGACACGTATTTTTGCGTAGCATTTTAACAGGTCTAGTCGATTGATGCCGGCCTGCTTGAGCGCAAGGCTGAGTTCGTCGGTGCGTCGACCTTCCTTTTGTAGGACTCGTTCTACTAATTTGTCTACTCGAGTTTTATCGCCCGTACCGTGTTTACGGATTTCCATAATTATGGCTTGAAACTGGGACTTGTGTTGGTTGAGTTGTTCGGCAAGTTGTAACGTGGTTTTTGAGCAACACAGTAATCCCGCTTCTAGCGATTCGTTGCCAGCGTCTGGGTGCCATAATTGTGTGAGTGATTGTGCCGCTTGTTTGCGGGCAAGGGCTTCGGGGCCATCAAAGGTTGGTAATATCCACGGCAATCCCTGGTCTGATTTTATGGAATTGGAAAACTCATGACAGGACTGACTGAGGCGGTCGAAGCGCTTGAGTAATTGAATAACAAGGTCATAGAACACAGTAAAAGGGCCATCGTAATTTTCTAGATAATATACCATCTCCGTGAATGGTTGGCTATATAGTTTAGGTCGCCAGAAACAGACTATAGGTAAAGAGTCTGGCTACACGTAAAAGGAGCATCAGGGGTGATGCTCCAGGCGCGGACAAACCAGTGGTGCAAGGAGAGTTTAGCTAGTTGTTGCGGACGCCAGCGGACTATCGGTGATGGGAGCTTTTTCTATAGAGTGAAAAGTGTAGTCAGACTCTTTCACTTTAAGAGTTTCCAGCCAAAACCGCCAAGTAGACTTTGGCCACACCGCGAAATTTTTACCGCTGGCGTCAGCGTACCAACTTGTACAGCCCGTTGCCCACACAGTTTTCTTCATTTTCTTCTGCAGCATGTGGTTGAATTTACGTTGCACCGAAGCTTTTACATCCATATAGCTTTGCTGTTTTTTATCCAGCAGTTTCATGCTTTCAAGAATATAGTGTACTTGGGCTTCAATCATAAAGATGATGGAGTTGTGTCCCAGGCCCGCGTTAGGGCCAACCAGCTGCCAAAGATTGGGATAGCCAGAAGCGATCGTACCTAAATAGCACTCAACGCTTTCTTTCCAGTCATCTTGCAAGCGTCGCCCCCCTAGGCCTTTGACTTCAAAATGTTTCATGTAAATTCTTGGATCTACAATGAATCCGGTGCCTAATATTATGCAATCAGCGGGTCTTTCTACGCCGTCATTAGTGACTATGCTGTGTTCCTTAATCTCCCTGATTCCTTCGGTAACCAAGTCAACATTGTCTCGGTTAAACATCGGATAGTACTTGTTCGAGATCAGAATGCGCTTGCAGCCCAGCACATAGTCTGGCGTTAATTTCTTCGCAATATCAGGGTCTTTTACCTGAAACTTAATAAAGTTTTTAGCTATTGCGCCAGCGGCTTTGGCCAGAGGCGGGTTGAATATGGGCCAGACGCGGGATTCATTGGTCCAATAGAGGCGGTATCGATGAAGGGTGCGCAAGGCGGGTAGATGTTTGAACAAAGATTTATCTAATGAGGAATAACGTCGTTCGTCGCGAGGAATAACCCAGGCCGGGGTTCTTTGTAAGACTGTGAGTTTTTTCACCTTGGGAGCAATCTCAGGACAGTACTGAATGGCGCTACCGCCGGTTCCAATGGACACTACATTTTTATCTTTAAGGTCATAATCATGATCCCACTGTGCCGAATGGAAAACTTTTCCTTTGAATTTATCAAGCCCCTTTATTTTGGGGATTTGGGGTACATGTAATGGGCCACTTGCCAAAATAAAGTGTTGGCAGATATACGCATCACCAGTACTGGTTTTTACGGTCCAAGTACCACTTTTTTCATTGAATACAGCGGAATTCACCTCCTGCCCAAAGCGGCAATAGGGGCGGATTCCATATTTTTCCGTGGTGTCGAGAATATATTGCTGAATTTCCTGCCATGGAGCATAACGTTTGGTCCAATCAGCTTTGGTTTCAAAGGAATAAGAATACATGTGGGATTGCACATCGCAGGCGCAGCCCGGATAACTGTTATCGCGCCAAGTACCACCTACCTCGTTGGATTTTTCCAGAATGAGAAAATCATGGTTACCTTGCGCTTTTAGCTTGATGGCCATACACAGGCCACCAAAACCCGCGCCTAAAATAACGACGCCTACTCTTTGTGTTGTTCTTGGTCGGATTGGCGCTTTGCTAGTCATAGTTTACCTCTGGTCGCTCGAGTCTTATTAAGTGACTCACTATAAGTTTAGATAATCAGGGTTGGATATGCTCGATGCGGCGCATTAATTGATAGTTTCGGCCAAATTGTTTTGCATACATTAAAACAGTTGATTTAGATCAAGCAAGTTAAGTGTTACATGCTCATGGTTGGCTGTTATATTAAGAGTCGTTTCTTTCAACAAAAAAATTGGTAGTTTCGGACTTAAGAGAAATTAAGCTAAATGAGCAAGCGTTCGATCCTGGGTTTTACATACACTTTGCAGGCGCTTCAGGCGTATGGTGTCAGTCTCGAACCCATCAAAAAAAAGTATGGCATCAGCTTAGAAAAGTTAAGTGCTGAGGGAGAAATCGATCGCTCGCTTGAGTTGAGAGTTTATTGCGATTTATTGGAGTACGCCCCCCCCACAGACACAGGGTTAAAAATAGGTAAGACCATTAGCTTGGCCGGGTATGGCCCCTTCGCAATGTTGTTATTGACTTGCTCTGATGCCTGGGAAGCCTTTCAAATTGGTGTTCGCTATCAAGCCTTAACCTACATTTTTGGTAAAATGCAGTTAGATGTGGGTGAAAAAAATTCGAAGCTTTATTTTGAACCCATACTATTACCGGAAGTATGCCGAAGGTTTCTGATTGATCGGGATATATCCGGCACCTATCAGCTGATCAGGGACATACAGACAGCGCTGGGAACCAATCTGTATCCCAAGCTGGTTCGAATCCCTTATCCAAAGCCAGACAATAGTTATGTGTATGAAGAACGCTTTAATTGCCCAATAGAATTTGATGCACAACGTGCTGAAGTTATTATTCCAACTGACTATCTTGCCATAGAATTCCCCAGTGCTAATAAGGTAGCCCACTCCTTGTATCGAAATCAGTGCGACGAGCTGTTGCTGAAGTTGTCGAACCCGAACGAGTTGCTGGTGGAGCAGGTTGAAAGCTACTTATCTTTGTTTGTGGGCTCTTATCCCTCCATCGTCGAAGTTGCGACTACCTTTGCTATGACGGAACGCAGTTTTCGACGTAAATTGGGCAATGAAGGGGCCAGTTTCAGGTCGCTGCTTGATCAGGTGCGATTTAAGAAAGCACAGCACCTGCTCCTTAATACCAGTGTTACCGTGGATGCTATAGCCAGTAAACTGGGTTACGCGGAAGCGTCGGCCTTTATTCATGCTTTTCAGCGTTGGTCTAATCAAACTCCGGCCAAGTTTCGATCGGCTAATACTCGTAAATAACCAGGGCTACATTAACCTAACTGATTTTGACGAGGCAATGAATAAGATCTAGCCTTTAACAATGCTTAGTCTAAAGGATATAGATCATGTTTAACGTTGCGTTAATAGTGCGTATGGCTCTGGCTTTAGGCGCTGGCTTGTTTGCCACCACAGGATATTCCGCGGATCTCCATTTACAGGATTTTACCACCCATTGGGCCAGCTTGTTGGCCATTGCGATTTTTGTGGGCGCTTATATGTTGGTGATCGGCGAAGAAGCTCTGCATATGCGTAAATCCAAACCGGTGATGGTGGCGGCGGGTGTTATTTGGTTGATCGTCGCCTGGCTTTATAGCTCCCACGGTGATAATCATACCGCTGAAATTGCGGTTAAGCACAATCTTGAAGAATTCGGCGAGCTGTTTTTGTTTCTGTTAGCGGCCATGACCTATATCAACACTATGGAAGAGCGGGGCGTATTCAATGCCCTGCGAGTTTGGCTGGTGTCTCAAGGTTTTTCATTACGCACTATTTTCTGGTTAACCGGTGGTTTGGCGTTTTTAATTTCACCCATTGCCGATAACTTAACGACCGCGTTGCTTATGTCCACAGTGGCGATGGCCGTAGGTGGTGACAACAAAAAATTTGTCGCTGTTGCTTGTATAAATATTGTTGTGGCCGCGAATGCAGGGGGGGCTTTTTCACCCTTCGGCGACATTACTACATTAATGGTGTGGCAAAAGGGAATTATCCCGTTTAGTGGCTTCTTCGTATTAGTGATTCCATCCTTGGTAAACTGGCTGGTACCCGCCTTTATCATGAACCTGACTATTGAATCTTCCAAACCCGCTGAAGTGACCGAAGAGGCCCATTTGAAGTACGGAGCCTGGGTTGTGGTGGGTTTATTCATCTTAACCATTGTTATGGCGGTTTCTTACCATAACTTTTTTCACTTGCCCCCTGTGGTGGGCATGATGACAGGATTAGGCATACTCAAGTTGTTTGGTTATTATCTGAAAATAAGGCATCGAAGCAGCTTTTCTAACAGTCAAAAGGATATGTCTGGCGAAGCCCTCGAGCTAAGCGAAACTACACCCCAAAAACCGGTGGAATCAGAGTTCGATATTTTTAAAAAAATGGAACGTGCCGAATGGGATACCCTGATGTTTTTCTATGGCGTTGTTTTATGCGTCGGTGGATTAGGGACACTGGGTTATTTGTCACTGGTGTCGCAACTGCTGTATGTAGAGCTAGGGACCACACCCGCTAATATCCTGGTAGGATTTCTCAGTGCTGTAGTGGATAACATTCCGGTTATGTTCGCAGTGTTGGCTATGGAGCCCGACATGAATGCTGGTCAGTGGTTGTTGGTCACATTAACCGCAGGTGTCGGTGGGTCGCTGCTATCCATTGGCTCGGCGGCGGGGGTCGCCGTTATGGGGCAAGCACGGGGCGTATACACGTTTTTTAGTCATCTAAAGTGGACTTGGGCTATTGCTCTTGGTTACGGTTTGAGTATTTGGGTGCACTTTCTCGTAAACGGTAAACTCTTTCAGTAACGACCTGCAATCTTCCTAAGTAGACGGCTTGCACCGCAGTTGCAAGCCGTTTATCCTGCTGTCCTCCTTGATAAAAATGAGTAAATCGAGATGTCTTTAAGGCAACTGATGGTCGTTGGCCTTTGTGTGTTTTGCAGTGGGGTTTGGGCCGCCGAGACCTATCAGGTACGGCCCTTGTCAGAGATTGCTTTTTATCCTATGCGCAGTGCTTCAGCCACCGCCCTAAGCTTGAATCAATCTATCTTGAGTGCCCAGATTCAAGCTAATGTTGAATCCATTAAAGTGGGCGTGGCGCAGCAGGTGAAGCAAGGTGACACCTTGTTGAACTTGGATTGCACTGACTACAGGCTAGCCATGGAGCAGGCCGCCGCCGGTGTCAAAATTGCGAAGGCACGGTTGCAGCTGGCAGAGAGTCAAAAATCACGCAACGAACAGTTGTTGGGTAAAAAGCTTACTTCGCAGGAAAGCGCCGACACCACTATTGCTGAGTCCATTGCGCGCAGCGGCGAATTAGAACAAAGCAAAATAGCCCTGCGCCAAGCTACTCTCAATGTTGAACGCTGCACCATACAGGCACCCTTTGATGGTATTGTGCAGGATCGTCTGATTAACGAAGGTCAGTTCGCTACCGTGGGTACGCCACTCCTGACTGTTGTGCAAACCGATCAAATGGAGCTTTCTGCTCAAGTAAAACCTGCAGATGTTAAGCCGTTGGAGCAAGCCAAGGAGCTGTACTTTGACGACGGCAAGCAATACCCTGTGCGTTTGCTAAGAGCCGGTGGCCTGATTGATTCCACTACCCGCAGCCAGGAAATCCGGTTACAGTTTTTAGCGGTCACACCGCCGCCAGGTAGTGCTGGAAAGCTAGTCTGGCGCGACGCTCAAGCCCATATTAATCCGCAATATATTGTGCAAAGACAGGGTGTTCTGGGGGTGTTTCTGGCGCAGGAAGGGCGCGCTGAATTTGTGCCAATACCGGAGGCTATTCCGGGCCGTCCAGTGCCCACCAATCTGGCTCAGGATGTCCTTTTAATTGTCGATGGGCTGGGTCAAATTAAAAATGGGGAGTCACTGTAAACCCCATGGTATTACTTCGCAGATTTCTCGAAAACCACGTATTGGCCAACTTGACCTTCTTGCTGATTTTGGTATTAGGTTTTTTGGCCTATCATGATATTCCCAGAGCTCGTGACCCAGATATAAATTTCAACTGGATTAGTATCGTTACGGTGCTGCCTGGAGCATCTTCCATCGAAGTAGAAAAGCGCATCACTGACCCCATTGAAGACGCGATTAGTCGCACTGTGAAAGATCTACGCTTTGTTACCAGCACCAGTCGCGATGATATTTCTTCTATCCTGGTACGCTTTAATCAGCTGTCGAAAACCGAATTCCGGGAGCGAATCGCTGATTTGCGTCGTGAAGTACAGAATGTTTATACAGGGCAACTTCCAGATGAAGCGATAGATCCTGCTATTCGAGAAATAACCACATCTTCCGGTTTTCCATCAGCAATTATTGCCCTTACATCGAGTTCAATTGATGATGATTTTCGACGCTACTCTGCCAATCTGAAAAAAAAGCTAGAGCGTCTCCAAGGTATCGACGAAGTACTCTTGCAGGGTACGGAAGATCCCGAGCTACATATTGCTTTCTACCCGAAGCGGTTACAGGGCCTGGGGGTAAACCCGGTTGATTTGGCCGATACGGTACGGGCCTATTTCAGTGATGTGTCTATTGGTGATATGGAAACAGCTAATGGTCGTTGGCTGGTGCGACTTGCAGGCACCAGTGGCAGCCTGGAAGAATTGGAATCCTTTCCTGTGGTCACCGCAAAAGGTATCGTCACTTTAGGTAGTCTGGCCGATATTTATCGAACGGCAGCGGAACCCAGTATTCTTGCCAGTTTTCAGGGTCAACAAGCCATTATGTTGAATGTTAACCGTCAAGAAGGCGCAAATGTTCTCGATCTGCTGGATCGACTGCGAGTGTATATTGATGAAGAAAACCAGATTCAATCCAGTAATGGCTATAAGCTGCATTTGGTGGACGATCAAACGATCAGTACTCGCGACGCCATTGGTATGATGCAGCGTAATGCGGCGATTGGTTTAACTCTGGTGGTAGTGGTGGTGTTTGTTTTTCTGGGTGGGCCTATTGCTCTGCTTACAGGAATAGGCATTCCTTTTACCCTTGCGGCGACCTTCTTTATCCTTAATAGTCTGGAGATGAGCCTCAATAATAGTGTTTTATTGGGGGTGGTAATCGCCTTGGGAATGTTAGTGGATGATGCGGTAGTGGTGGTTGAAACCATGTACTACAAATTGCAGCGAGGCACCAGCGCCATTGACGCGTCCATAGAAGCTTTGCAGGAGGTGGCTGGTCCTGTATTTACCTCGGTGCTCACTACTGTTTCGGTGTTTTTGCCCTTGATGTTATTGCCGGGAATTTTGGGCGAATTTTTAAGAGTCATTCCCCTGGTGGTATGTATTGCTTTGCTGATTAGTTTGCTTGAAGCTTTTTGGATGCTGCCGGCCCATGTGTCAGCATTAAAGCTAAATTTTGATAAAGAAACTCGCTTGCAACGCACGCGTCGATTATTTACCCAAAAGCTTAGACATAACTACAGTTTGCTATTGTTACAGGTGTTGCGTCATCCCTGGCTATCATTAAGCGGGGTGCTGTTAATCGCTGTGTTAGCCATAGTTTTATTAGCCAGCGGCTTCATTAAATTCAATTTTTTCGCAGCCGATCCGTATCGACTGGTTTATGTGAATGCCGAATTACCCAGCAATAGTACGTTACAGGAATCTTTAGCGGCCGCCAACGAGCTTGAACAAATCGCTCTCAAAGCAATTGAACCGGCCGAATTGCGTGCGTCAATTGCCTACAGTGGCCAAATGTTTACGCAAACGGAACCGCTGTTTGGCGACAACCTGAGTCAGGTTTTTATTAGCTTGAATCCCGTTAGGGAAAATATGCGTGATACCTATGCCTTGATAGAAGCAGTGGAGCAGGCTGTGGGTACTAAGCTGGGAAAAGCGAAAGTCTCTGTTATTACCCTGGAAGATGGCCCGCCAGTTGGGCAGCCGATTAACGTGAAAGTGCGGGGCGCAGAGTTCACCGAAATTCAGGCGGCGGTTGACCGGCTGACACAGTATCTGGAATCTTCGGATCTGTTTAAAAATATTTCCGTTGATTTCAAGCCGGGTAGTCCAGAACTAACTTTAACCCTCAATGGTGATGCTATTCAGCGTTCCGGCATCTCGCCCGGTGTGGTTACCACCGCATTACAGAGCCACGTGGATGGGATTTTAATCGGCCAATATCAGAATCTTGGCGAAGAAGTGGATATACGGTTAGTGGCAAACTCAGCTTCCAAGCATAGCTTGGATGGCTTGCTGAATGAAACTCTGGCGACACCCGGCGGGCAAACTGTTAGCTTGGCCACGTTGGTGAACACCCAGTATGGCAATGGCTATCAAAATGTGCGTCACTACAATTTTCTGCGTGCAGTGACTGTGTCGGCCGATATAGACGAATCTCGCACCGACACGGTGGCCGCCAATAACCTAATAAAAGGTTATTGGGCAACTATTCAGGCGGATCATCCCACCATCGATTTGGATTTTTCCGGTATGCTGGATGACATTGAGGAAAGCCTGGGTGGTATTAAAATTTTGTTCGCCATGGGTATCGGTTTGGTTTACCTGATTTTGGGCACTCAGTTCAAAAGTTACTTACAGCCACTGATGATTTTGGTGTCAGTTCCCTTGGCGTTCATCGGCGTTATTTTTGGCCTGATCCTTACCAATAATCCACTGAGCTTGGCTACCATGTACGGGATTGTTGCATTGTCAGGTATTGCGGTGAATTCAGCCATAGTTTTAATATCTGCAGCCAATGCCCGTCTGGAGGCGGGGATGAGTCCATTACATGCCACTATCTTTGCGGGGCGTCGCCGTGTTGTGCCTATATTGATTACCTCGGTTACTACCATTGCCGGGCTGTTTTCTTTGGCGGCAGGTATCGGTGGAAAGTCTCTGATGTGGGGGCCGGTAGCAACCGCCATTGTTAGTGGCTTGCTGTTCTCCACGGTGCTGGTGCTGATTGTGATACCCTTAATGTACTATGCTTCAGTGCGGCGTCGACATCTTAAGGTGGCGACTAGCGTCCTTTGATTTTAGCTAATTTTCGATACAACGTTCTTTCACTGATGCCAAGTTTTAGCGCTAGTTCCATAGGACTGCCGCTAAAATTATGGCTCACGTGTTCCATATACTGAGCTTCCATTTCTGCCAGCGGATAGATTTCATCGGCAAACTTGGTGGCTAGGTGTCGCGGAGTTTTTTGGGAGATTTCGGCGGGTAAATGTTTGGTTTGAATAACATGATCATCGGCCAACAATGAAGCCCGAATTAAAATATTACGCAGCTCTCTAATATTTCCCGGAAATCGGTAGCGGCTGAGCTGGCGCAAAGCGGCATTGCTGACGTACGTGTTTTCGGGGACTGGAGGGCGGCTAAGCAGGGTTTCGCAGAGCCCCGGCAAATCACTGATTCTGTCTCGCAATGGTGGCAGGGGAATGGGAAAAGTTGCCAGACGAAAATACAAGTCTTCACGAAAAGAGCCATCAACCACCATTTGCTTTAGGTTTTTATGGCTGGCACAGATCAAACGAAAATCAGTGGTATTCATGTCATTGGCACCTACGGGTCGAAAGGTCCCGGTCTCTAATAAGCGCAGCAGCTTGACTTGCAGGTTGATTGGAATATCGCCCACTTCATCTAGAAATAGGGTTCCTCCACTGGCGGTGGCGGCTAATCCTTCGTGGTCAGATCGGGCGCCGGTAAAGGCACCTTTTCGATAGCCAAATAGCTCGCTTTCAAACAGGTTTTCGTTGATTCCGCTGCATTCCAGCACCACGAAGCGGGCACTTGCCCGATGACTGGCATCGTGAATGGCTTTGGCAATTAATTCTTTACCGGTTCCTGATTCGCCCTCTAACAAAACACTGACATTGGTGGGGGCTACGCGATGCACTGACTCCATCATGGCTTTGAAAGTGGGAGATTCACCGACCAAATGTTTTTCACTGGGGTCTGGGCTGGCGGCTTGAGACTCTTCTAAAACTTCCAGAAATCCCATGAGTGTTTTGGATTTCGTGAATACAGGCGTCAGTTGAACTCGACAAAAATGACGGGTACCTGCTCGGTAGTGAATATGTAGAGCTTTGGCTGATTTCCCCGTTTTCAGTACTTGTTCCAGCGGGCAAT
Source organism: uncultured Ketobacter sp. (assembly GCA_963922875.1). GTDB lineage: Bacteria > Pseudomonadota > Gammaproteobacteria > Pseudomonadales > Ketobacteraceae > Ketobacter. Next base: position 407,571 of record CAWUJH010000002.1, read on the forward strand.
CTTCCCCTTTGGTATTGCATGGGGATGAAAACTCATGAGATTGTTCGTAGCAGAATCCATGCTTGGTGGGGGGCTGGAAATGATCGCCATAGGCGGTGTTGCTAGCCAGAATTCGGTAATCCGATCCTATAAACAGCGTAGGTTTGTCGAAGAGGTCAACGATATTCTGTGGGCTCATGGAAAGCATAAGTTTCGTTGTCATAAATGGCGGTTTGTGACTGACAAATATGACAGGAAGTGCTTCTAATCTCAATAATGCAGTCGAAGTATTTTATAAATGCCATATAAAACAATGAGATAAGAAGTCTGTTTAAACTAAAAATGATGGCATGTTCGATGCTTAAAGGATAGCAGAAGTCCGAACAAAGGAGGCGCCATGGCTCAATCAAAAAGTTCGATATCATTACGTACCCACCTTATCTGGATACTGATTATTAAACTATTGGTGATTGTTGGACTGCGTTTTACTTTCTTCCCACCGATGGAAGAAGAGCATCTCCCCGTTGATATTTATTTCGATCAAAAGCCGCATATACCTGTTGTTAAGGAGTCACAATGATTGATGCTTCTGCTGTGGAAGTTGCCCGTTTGCAGTTTGCGCTCACGGCATTGTTCCATTTTATTTTTGTGCCACTCACCTTGGGCTTATCTTTTCTGTTAGCCATTATGGAATCGCTCTACGTACTTACCCAAAAGCAAGTCTATCAAGACATGACTAAATTTTGGGGTAAGTTATTCGGTATTAATTTCGCGCTTGGGGTGACCACCGGGCTCACCATGGAATTTCAGTTTGGCACTAACTGGGCTTACTACTCTCATTACGTGGGCGATATTTTTGGAGTTCCCCTCGCCATTGAGGGTTTAACGGCTTTTTTTCTTGAAAGCACGTTAATAGGCTTGTTCTTTTTTGGCTGGCAGCGCTTAAGCCAGCGTCAGCATTTGAGCGTTACCTGGCTGGTGGCGCTTGGTTCGAATTTGTCGGCTTTGTGGATTTTGATTGCCAATGCGTGGATGCAAAACCCCGTAGGGGCTGACTTCAATTACGAAACCATGCGTATGGAAATGACGTCCTTCTCTGAGGTGTTTTTTAATCCCGTCGCTCAGGTGAAATTTGTTCACACAGTGGCGTCCGGCTATGTGACAGGTGCCATGTTTGTCTTGGGTATTTCCAGTTGGTATTTGTTGAAAAAACGCGACGTGCCCTTTGCGCGCAGATCCTTTGCTATCGCGGCCAGTTTCGGCACCGCTTCGATATTATCGGTTATTATTCTGGGGGATGAGTCAGGCTACGAATTAGGTGATGTACAGCAGGCTAAATTGGCGGCCATAGAAGCCGAGTGGGAAACCCATGAACCACCAGCGGCTTTTACCGTAATAGGTTGGCCGGACCAGGATGCAGAGAAAACCCATTTTGCCCTCCGCGTACCCTACGTGTTGGGTATCATTGCTACCCGTAGCGTCACTGAACCTGTGCTAGGTATTGCTGATTTAAAGAAACTGCATGAAGCTCGTATTCGCAAAGGCATTGTGGCTTATGGCCTGCTGCAGAAACTGCGGGAAGAGGGAGTAACAGAAGAGACAACGCAAGCCTTTGAGGCGGTCAAAAAAGATCTAGGTTACGGGTTATTATTAAAACAAGACGTGCCCGATGTGGTTAGCGCCACGGAAGCGGATATCGCCGCGGCGGTGGATCGTTCAATCCCTGATGTGCTGCCCTTGTTTCTCGCATTTCGGCTGATGGTGGGGTGTGGCTTGATTATGCTGTTTGTGTTTCTTGCGGCTTTTTATCAATCCACAAAACACAATATTGGCGCCAGCCGTTGGTTGTTGAAATTAGCAGTAATATCCATTCCATTACCGTGGATCGCAGCAGAGTCTGGCTGGATTGTGGCGGAAATGGGCCGTCAACCTTGGTCTATTGGAGAAATTCTGCCCACTCATTTATCCGTTTCCAATTTAGCCGCCGCAGATGTATGGAGTAGTTTGATTGCGATCGTTTTGTTTTATACAGGATTGTTTATCGTGGAAATGTATTTGATGGTGCATTTTGTTCGTAAAGGCCCAAGCAGTTTGGGTACGGGTCGTTATCACTTTGAAAACCAGGCAAAAGCTTCGGGAGCAGGTCAATGATTACTGATTATGAAACCCTAAAAATGATTTGGTGGGCGTTGGTGGGAGTGCTTCTTATTGGTTTTGCTTTAACCGATGGTTTCGATATGGGGGTGGGCGCGTTACTACCTGTCATCGGCAAAGAAGATTTGGACCGACGTATTATGATCAATTCCATTGGACCCCACTGGGAGGGTAATCAGGTCTGGTTTGTGACCGCTGGTGGCGCATTATTTGCGGCTTGGCCGATGGTTTACGCCAGTGCGTTTTCCGGTTTATATACGGCCTTGATCATCACGTTGTTAGCGCTGTTTATGCGCCCGGTGGGTTTTGATTATCGGTCAAAACAAGATTCTGTTCGTTGGAGAAATAATTGGGATTGGGCGCTATTTGCCGGTTCAGTGGTGCCACCGATTATTTTTGGGGTTGCCTTTGGCAATCTTTTTCTAGGCCTGCCTTTTCACTTTGACAGTTTTTTGCGGCCTAGCTATGAAGGAGGATTGTTGGGTTTACTGACACCGTTCCCGTTAGTGGTGGGTGTGCTAAGTCTAGCTATGTTAGTAATGCATGGTGCGGCTTGGTTGTGTCTGAAAACCGCGGCAGATTTGCGGGCTAGATCGGTCAAGGCTGTGACAGTAGCGGGCTTGGCGACTTCGGCGTTGTATGGGATCTGTGGGCTTTGGTTATTGCTGAGTATCTCTGGTTATCAGATTGTCACAATGCCTGATCCAAACCTTTATACTGATCCCCTGGTTAAAACCGTGTTAACAGGAGAGGGGTCTTGGTTCACTAACTATAATACGTGGCCAGTATTGTGGTTTGTTCCATTGCTAGGCTTATTGATGCCGTTACTGGCTTCTGTTCTAGTGACACGTGGCAAGGATAATTTGGGTTTCTTTGCGAGTTGTATGGGGGTGGCGGGTATCATTGCAAGCGCAGGAATTGCGCTGTTCCCCTTTGTTATGCCATCTTCTTTCAATCCTAATCAGAGTCTGACTCTTTGGGATGCAACATCCAGTGCCCTAACGCTCAACATAATGCTAATGGTTGCGATGGTTTTCGTGCCTACCGTATTGGGCTATACGCTGTGGAGTTACTACAAAATGTGGGGGCGTTTGGATCAAGCGCATATTGAAAACAACAGCCATTCACTGTATTAAATTGCCAACGCTAAGGAGTATTTTCTATGTGGTATTTTACTTGGATTTTGGGTGTGCTGTTAGCCTGTGCTTTCGGCATCATCAATGCCCTGTGGTTAGAGATGACCGAAAATATGGACCGCAACGGAGACAACGAGACAAAAAGCTAGTGTCAAACCCCCTTTAAAATTGAGGTAAGTGCCGATATGGTTTTCTCCAGGCTTTCCTGCACTTTGGCGTCTTTGATTGTACCGGTGTCGTTGAATACCAGGTGGGCACGTGGAACCGCGAGTTGATTGGGTAAGACAATCACGCCTAAATTATTTAATAATTGGCGCAGGGTGGGCAGAGCTCTTATGCCACCCAGGCCGCCCGGTGATGCCGCCAGTAAAACGGCAATTTTTCCTCGATAAGCGTCAAGGCCACTTTCATCGCCATCTGGTCGGGAGACCCAATCCAGGCAGTTTTTTATTAAAGGTGGCATAAAGCCATTATATTCTGGGGTGGCAATAATTAATCCCTGGTGCTCAGCTATAAGCTGGCGTAGTTTTCGCGCATGCTCTGGTATTCCTTGTTCGGTCTCCAGATCACCCTCATATAGTGGCATGGGATAGTTCTTTAAATCGATGTAGGTGACGACTGCACCGGCTTGTTCAGCATAGTCAGCGGCTGCCTTTGCGAGTTTTTTATTAAAAGACCCTTGGCGTGTACTGCCAGAGAAGGCGAGAATTTTAGGTTTCATGGCACAGATATCCTGGTCAAGAGTTTGCAACATTATTTCATGAAAGCATCAGCAAGAAAACCAAGAGTCTTAAACCCGCTTTTATTATGGTGACTTTCTAGTACTATTAGAGAAAATTTAGATTCTATACAGGTGGTCGCTGCGGATGGCGGATTCATGGCTAAATCTTTCTGTTGCCGCTAGTAGCGTTCGCTACCTGAGCTGGTATCTGCTCATGCTGTTACTGGTGATGTTTTCGTGTACATTGTTGTTAAATTGGCCCGCAATAGCTGAGACCTCCTGGCCTGTAATGTTGACTCTGGTATTGCAGGTTTCTTTAACCATATTCTCGTTTATGTTACTCATTAAAGCTGGGGCTGTTAATAATGCCGCTTATCTGGCCATAATGAGTGTGTCAGTGTTCTTGATTACCGCATTTTTATATCTGACCGGCGGTCACACCAATCCACTTATTTCTATATTGCTTATTAGTCTTGCAATTTGTGCTACGGCATTGTCTTGGCAGCCCACAGCCATTGTGGCAGTGCTCGTTTTGGTCTGCTACAGTTTTTTGACCCAGTTTTATAAGCCCTTAACTCTGGCACCTCATAGCCATCATTTTATGCAGCTCCATCTGTTAGGCATGTGGGGTACGTTCGGTATTTCTGTAGCCCTCATTATTGGTCTGGTATTGCCTATGGCGCTGGCGCTCAGAAGTCAGCAGAGATTACTTAGCCAGCAACGAGAAAAAATGTTGCGTGATGAGACTCTGGTGAGTATTGCAACCTTTGCCACTGGATCAGCGCATAAGTTAGGTACGCCATTAAGTACTTTATCGGTATTAGTAGAAGATATGTTAGAGCTGCAACTAAGTTCCGAGAGACGACAGCAAGATCTAAAATTAATGGCTCAACAGATCGATGTCTGTAAGTCTATATTACGAAACATGATGACTAAGGCCGACGACATTCGTGCGAGTAAGCCGATTAAGGTTAAAGTTGGGGAATTACTCAGAGATTTAAAAGAGCAATTTAACTTGCTGCATCCAGCGCGCTCACTGAAGTACACTTTAGCTGATCCAGCAGCGGTTATTAATGCTGACGCGACACTCATTCAGGCGTTACTCAATATTATCGATAACGCGGTGAAACACGCGGACTCTGATCCTGAGATTAACGTGATGAGCGAGGGTGATTTCGTTGTTTTCAGGATCGAAGATACCGGCCCTGGAGTACCCAATGAGTTGCTTGATCAAATGGGACAACCATTTGTTGAGTCTACGAAAGAAGGATTTGGTTTAGGGTTGTTTCTTTCTCACTCCACTATAGAACGGCTTAATGGAGTGTTAAAGATTGCGCAGCATAAGCATGGAACGGTTATTGAAATCCAATTACCCTTGAGTAGAGATTCCACGAGTGATTGAAGTCGAACGCCCCAGGATTTTGTTAGTGGACGATGATCCTGTCTTTCTCTGCACCCTAGAACGTTCATTGAAGGAACGTGGTATTAAAGTCGATGCAGTGGCAACACCGAAAGAAGCCGAAGTAAAGGTGCAAGAAAAGCACTTTAACGTGGTATTGCTGGATTTGAATCTGGCCGGAGAAAGTGGCTTACATTGTTTGGATCGGCTATTGGTGCTCAAACCTGCTCTTAGAATCGTCATGCTAACAGGTTACGCTAGTATTGCCACTGCAGTAGAGGCGATTAAGTTGGGGGCCGACAATTATCTTTGCAAGCCCATACGCCCAAGCGAAGTTATCTCTTTACTCGACAATGAGGAATTGCAGGATCAAGAACAGAATCTTGACGAACTAAATTCTCCGGCACCGATGTCGGTCAGTCGTCTAGAGTGGGAGCATCTACAGCGGGTTCTGATGGATAACAATGGCAATATTTCCGCAACGGCTCGAGCCTTAGGTATGCACCGCCGAACATTGCAGCGTAAACTGCAGAAGAGACCTGTAAAAAAATAAACACTCTTGTACTTTATAATAGCTGGCTCAAGGAGCACTCATGGAAAAGTCGAAACGTCAGGGTTTACTGGTAATAGGAATTCTATTGATCCAGTTGATGCTGCCAGGATGTGAACAGAAAGCGGAACAGAGCGTACCGGCACCGGAAGTTTTTTATGTTGTCGCCGCCAATCAACCCTATCAGCCGCAACGAATTTTCAATGCCCGTATTGATTCCAAAAGTGATGTTGCCATTACCGCTGAGGTCACCGGAAAATTGATCGCTATTCATTTCAAAGAAGGCGATCAAGTGGTAGCTGGCGCACCCTTGTTTGATATTGATCCAGCGCCTTTTGAGGCCGAACTGGCCAAGGCGAAAGCCGAGCAAAGCAAGGCTCAAGCCGCAGCCGCTAGTGCCGATAAGAATTTTGCGCGGGCCAAAACCCTGGTAAAGGATGGCTATATTTCCGGATCTGAATACGACACCCTTGAAGCTAAAAAGCTGGAAGCTGATGCGGCAGTAGAAGCCACTAAAGCGGCCTTAGGCAGTGCCAATGTGAATCTTAAGTACACGAAGATTACGGCCCCCCAGGCAGGTAAAGTTGGCAGAGCGGTTCCGGCATTGGGGGATGTAGTAAGTCCTGGTTATGGCCCCCTCACGACTCTGGTAGGCCAAGAGGGTATGGAAGTGGTGTTTCAGGTTCCTGAAAAAGTGGTATTGGCGGCGGAGAGCGGGGCAAGTGAGGTAAGCCAAACCGATATTGATGTCAATTTATTAATGCCGGACGGCAGCGAGTATCCTTATAAGGGAACTATTGATTATATTTCCAACCGGGTAGACCCAGCCACTGGCACAGTAGAAGTGCGCGCTAGAATTCCCAATCCTGATGGGCTGTTGCGTCCCGGATTGTATGTACAAGCGATGGTTCGATTGATTCAGCCGTTACAGGGCCTTATGATCCCGCAGGCTGCGGTGCAAGTAGATCAATTGGGCTCCTATGTGTTGTCCATTGATTCCTCTGACCAGGTCGTGCGTAATAACATTCAAACCGGACCACGCTATAGCGAAAACGTCCTGGTTGAATCCGGCTTGGAAGCAGGCGCTCGCGTCATTATACGTGGTATTCAAAAAGCGCGTCCCGGTAGTGCCGTCATTGCCACGGCAATGGAATCAACGACACAAAACGAAAACGCCGGGAGTGTTAGCCAGTGATTAGCCGCACCTTTATTGAACGGCCTAAATTCGCCATAGTTATTGCGCTGATTATTTCATTTGCCGGTCTGCTGGCGCTCAAGCTATTGCCAATTTCTGAGTACCCTGAAGTGGCACCACCACGGGTGCAAGTGAAAGCCTCCTGGCCTGGGGCCAGCGCCATTGTCATGGAAGAAAGTGTCGGACAAATTATTGAGGACGTGGTAAATGGTGTGGAAGGCATGGAATATATGTCCTCCAATTCCGCCAACGATGGATCTTATAACCTTACCATAACCTTTGGCGTTGGTGATGACCCTGATATGGCGTTGGTACGAGTACAAAACCGGGTCAAACTTGCGGAACCGTCGTTACCAGCGGAAGTGCGAGCCCAAGGCCTTACCATCGATAAAATATCACCAGATATTTTATTCACGGTGAATCTGTACTCCCCCGATGGCAGTCTTGATGAGCTGTTTATAGCAAACTATGCCCTGATTAATATCCAAAGTGGCCTGAAGCGAATTCCTGGTGTTTCGGACGCTGTTATATTCAGTACTGCCGATTACTCCATGCGGATCTGGCTTAATCCCCCACAAATGACCGCTTTAGGTATTACCAGTGATGATATCAGTAATGCCCTTAAAGAACAGAATGTGCAGGTTCCTGCCGGCAAGATCGGGGCGCCCCCCTATGATGGCAGCCTCAGTACGGAATACTCATTACAACTGAAAGGTCGTTTGAAATCTGTAGCTGAGTTTGAAAATATCATCTTGCGGGTTGTCGATAGTGGTGCTGTGGTTCGCCTGAAAGATGTTGCCAAAATTGAGCTGGGTCAGCTGGATTATAAAGTGTCGGGTAATTATAAGAATCATCCTGCTACGGTTATGGCATTGTACTTGTTGCCAGGGGCTAATTCCTTAGTCACGGGTAAAGCCGTAAAGGATCAGTTAGCGGCGATGCATAAGACTTTTCCCGCTGGATTGGAATACGACGTGGGTTATGACACCACTCGTTATGTGGAAGTTTCTATCAGTCAGGTAACGACTTCCTTAATGCAGGCAGTGGCCTTAGTTGTGCTGATCACTTTTATCTTTTTGGGCGATTGGCGACCCACTTTAGTACCCGCGGTGGCTATCCCCGTGTCGTTAATCGGTACACTGGCGGTGATGTTACTCACCGGTATGACCATCAATACGGTTACTTTATTTGGCCTGATACTGGCCATTGGTATTGTGGTAGATGATGCGATTTTAGTGGTGGAAAATACGGATCGACATTTGCAACAAGATCCAAACATAACCACCAAGCTGGCTGTGATGCGCACCATGGAAGAGGTGAGTGGGCCTATAATAGCCACCACCCTGGTGTTGCTGGCGGTATTTGTCCCGGTGGCCATGTTGCCTGGAATAACAGGGGTCATGTATAACCAGTTTGCTGTCACTATTTGCGTGGCAGTAGTGTTGTCTTCTGTGTGTGCGCTGAGTTTGAGTCCTGCAATTGCCAGCCTGGTGTTGCGGCGCACCGACACACCAGCGTCCTGGTTTGTTCGCTTTAATCGCGGGTTTGAGAAGATAACTCAAGGTTACGTAGGCATGGTTTCTTTTTTATTGAGCCGACGGTTACTGGTGGGTTTTGTGTTTATGGGAATATTGGGCTTATTAGTTCTCGGTACACGAATGATTCCAACAGCGTTTGTTCCCAATGAGGATAAAGGCGTTTTGATGGTCAATGTGCAATTGCCTGATGCCGCTTCAATTACTCGCACCAAACAGGTCATGGAAAAGTTGCAAGCCATTATCGAGTCAGATCCCGCTGTGGAGTCTGTCACTCTATTGTCAGGCTATTCCATATTGGCGGGCGCAGCGCAAAGCAATGGGGGTTCCGGCTTTGTGGTGCTCAAACACTGGAATGACCGACCGGATTTTAAAGACATCTCGTTTGCCACTGCGGCTCGCTTGAATAAAGCGGCTTATCAGCAAGTGCCGGAAGCCTTGGTGCAGGCGTTTCCACCACCCTCGGTACCGGGAATGGGTACCGTTGGTGGGATGGAATTAGTAGTGGAAGATACTCAAGGTCGCAGTCACGCTGAGTTGGCGGGTGCGATTCAGAATCTGGCCGTAGCGGCCAATCAATCACCGCTGATAAGGGATGCATTCACTACTTTCAGAGCCAATGTTCCGCAATATTTTATTGATATTGATCGGGATAAAGCGAAAGTACTCAAGATCCCTCTAACGCGCATTTTCTCCACTTTACAAAGCCACTTGGGTACTGCTTATATCAATGACTTTTCTCTCTTCGGGCGCACTTTCCGGGTGATGATGCAGGCCGCTCCTGCTTTTCGTTCCAACCTGGAAGATATTAGTCAACTTCATGTTAAAGCGGAGGGTGGGCAGATGATACCGCTTTCCACATTAGCCACCGTAACCCCCACATTAGGCACTGACGTGGCTACCCGATATAACCTGTACCGGGCAGCAATCCTTCGTGGCAATCCAGCAGCGGGAGTATCATCCGGTGATGCAATGGCGGAAATGGAACGGCTCGCCGCCGCCAATCTACCCCAGGGTTATCAGGTGGAATGGACGGGTATGAGTTATCAGGAAGCCAAAGCCGGTAATCAGGCCGTTATTGCTTTTGCCTTGGCAATGGTTTTTATCTACCTCTTTTTAGTGGCTCAATACGAAAGTTGGTCAATTCCAAGTGCCATCATATTGGTGGTGCCGATAGCGGTAACCGGTGCTATTGGAGGTTTGTTAGCAGTAGGTCAGATTGGGATACCTCAGTTAGGTGCTTTGGATTTATTTGCCCAAGTCGGGTTGGTGCTGTTAATCGGTCTGGCGGCAAAAAATGCGATATTAATTGTTGAATTTGCTCGCGAGCGGCGCGAACAAGGCGGTGTCGAAATTAACGAGGCAGCATTAGAAGCGGCCAAGCTTCGGTTTCGTGCGGTATGCATGACAGCCTTGTCGTTTGTGTTAGGCATTTTACCCTTGGTGTTTGCATCTGGCGCGGGTATGTTCAGTCAGCTGTCGCTGGGTCATACGGTGTTATGGGGCATGTTAACGGCATTGCTGGTGGGAACACCGTTAATTCCCGTGTTCTACGCCATGGTCCAAACCTTAAGGGAGCGGCTTAAGCATCGTTGGCAGTAATGTGGTAATTAAGACGCAGGCCATAAGGCCTGCTGCCACACTAAGCCGATAGCAGCACGTTGGATGTCTTCTATTGATGACTCGTCTTGAGTCCATTCAAGGCGCAAGCGCAAGTTAGGAGTGATCTTAAAACCGTATAATAAAGTGGTGCGGCTGGGCTCGTGGCCGTCATTGATAAGCCCGGAATCAAGTGCTAATTGATTCGCGGCTGCACCCCTTAGCTGGTTATCCAAAATTAATTTTTCTTGCCGTAATGCCAGAGCATGTCCTTCGTAGTTGAAAGCCACTTGAACCCAACCGCCTTGCCAATCGCTATCTAACTGAGCCTGCCGGGTTGCGTCTCTCAAGTCTCCTGATACTTGGGACCAAAGCCATTCCGCATCAAAATTAACAGCGCTACGTTCTGACAGCTGCCATTGGTTTCGCCAAAAAAAACCGTAGGTTTCAGTAGTACCACTAAATTCAGTGGACGGAACCGTAATGGAGACGGTACTGCCATGGTTATGTTCACTGTTGTAGCGTTGGTCTGTTCGCTGCTGCGCATCGGCCTGAAACCACCAACTGCCCATAGTCCACTGCCACGCGTTCTTGTTGTAGGTGTATTGTAGATAGATATCTTTAGCGCCACCATTTTCACCACTGGTGGCAGGAAATGCCGCGCCGCGCCAGCTTTCGATGCCAAGCTCAAATCCACCGTAGGAGGTACGCAAGCGCATACCTTCATCGTTATATTGGCGGCCAAAAAACACGTCATAAACCAAAGGGGTTTCACTAAACAGACGTTCGCTGGCATGCTCGGTATTGCTGGGTGAAAATAAAGCCGAACTGCGGCCAGCTTCCCAGCGCAAAATAACGTCTTGCCAGGGCTTACGTAGGCCAACCATGGCATGGTGTAGAGACGCAGAATCAGTACCCTCGTGGCTGCTGATTTCAATTAGACCGTAAACCCCACTAGCAGAGTAGTGGTGTAATTTAATCCAAACGTCATCCACCGTTGTATTCTCTGTAACCGGCAGTGCTTCACCGCCCATTAACGCACCCGGAATTTGCCAGGCGCTGCCGGATTCAACGACGCCGTTATCCCGCCAGGTTACGCTGGCTGCCGCCGATACACTGGTGCCTTGGATCGGCTCTTGATCCGCTGCTTGATTGGTATGGGCAAGTGTAAATTGACTAAAGACGCTCAGTTGCACACTAAGCCATAGTATTGCCATTGTTCGCATCAAGGGTTACTCCCAGGGATTACTCAGACGCGGATTGGTAAGGAAATTTTCGTCGGTCAGGCTTTCCAAAAAAATAATCAAGTCGCTTTTTTCGCCAACCGTTAAACTAAATCCTGTAATGAAGCCGTCTTTAAAAGGGTTCAAACGCCCATCTCCTGCATTGGGGCCACTGGTTAAAACCCTTCCGCCAGCGGCGTAGAAATCAAGCACTTCACTTAAACTTGCAATGCTGCCGTCATGCATATAAGGGGCAGTCTTTGCTATATTGCGCAGGGTAGGGGCCCGGAATTTTCCCATATCAGAAGGGTCACCCGTGATAGCGAATAAGCCCGTATTATTGGCGGGAAAGTTCCCAGTTCCCCCTACATTGAACAGACCGGTGTTGTGAAAAGGGCGTTCCAGAAAACTCATGGTGCGGTCGATAGTAGAGTCGGAAAAGTTATAGCCACCATGGCAATGAAAACATTCCAGGCGTTCGCTAAAAAATAAACTCATACCCCGTTTGGCGGCCGCCGACAGGGCCTGATCGTTGCCCGCCTCGTAAGCATCAAAGGGGCTTTCAAAGGAGGTGAGTCCACGGACAAAGCTAGCCAAAGCTTTGACGATATTTTCGAAATCTATCGGGCTGCCCTGGTCAGGAAACGCTGATTCAAATAATTCTCGGTAGCGGTCTTCGTCAATGATACGCTGCAACACCTGGTCTCGATTGCTGTCGTTAATTCCCTGTTCGATGGGCGCTTCTCCAAATAAGGGGGTGATGGCTTGTTTCTCGAGTGTTAATAACGCTGAATTGGCCCACGTGAAGGTTGCGTTATAGGCAACGTTAGTTAATGACTGCGAGTTACGAGGATGGACTTCAGCCGTTGAACCTACAGCCAGCGTAAGTCCATCGGTAAAGGCCTTATCCTGATGGTGACACGTAGCACAGGACTGGGTTCCGTTACCGGATAAGCGAGGGTCATAAAATAGATGCCGACCTAGCTGGAATTTTGCTTCACTCATCGGGTTGTCTGCAGGTTCAACGGGCAAAGGTGTCCGCTGCCCTAGCTGCCAGTTGAAGTTGCTGTTCAAAGTACCTTGATCATCAATATTGGTGCTACTGGAACCACAGCCCGTGAGAGAGTACAGAATGATTACAGCGAAGGTTGTCGCTAATTTCGCATGCCACATTATTTTCAATTCCGACCTCTAAAAATTCACTACTTCAAATGCAGTTTGAGTAAGTGCGGAGCTGGCTTCACCAGTTGCCAGATTGATGCCAAATGCGGAGAACACCGCGTTACACTCAGGATCTGTTAAGCCTGACATGCAACCGGCAGCGCCTCCATCATCTTGGGCTAAATTGCTATATTGAAACGCATTGCTGTAGTTAAATTGAATGCGCTGTTGACTGGGATCAAAATCCGCCAACTCAATTAGTGGCCGGTTGCTTTGAGTACAAACCACTTGGCTGCCCGTTTGAGGTGAACCTACGCAATCAGTGCTACCTAAATGAAAATTCCAGGCAGTAAATAGCGCACCATCGGCGGTACGGACTCCACCACCTACTGGTGCCACGTCCACCCGAATAAATTTATAGCCGCTTTGCCAGCTCCAGTGCATTGACAGGATGTTGAGTGGGTTTTGGGCGGCGGCTTGATCCTGATGGTTTAAAGACTCGGGTAGGCCAATATTAAAACGAATCCCAGACCATGAGATCGTATCACTAAGGCTGCTAACGAAGCCGGTTAATTCAGTGTGGGTTGGTTTGGCGTCGCCACTGCATTTGTCCGCTTTGTCCAGAAAATCCAACAGTGCTACTTCCTTTGTTTGCCAGTCGTTTTCAGTAAACCTCACGGCATAGGAATCGCCCTTGCTCGAAATTAATTGAAGGTTGTGAATATAGAACCTCAAATCTTCAAAGGTGATGCTGGTACCTGCGCTGCCTTGGTTTAAAAAAGTTGTGCCACAGGTTATGTCTTGATTCGCGGCCACAGCACTAAAAGCAATTTTGACAGGTGTCTCCATCGTACTGTTATCAGCGTTTCTGCTGTTGGAACTGCTACCACCACAGGCACTCAGAAAAACTGTGACTAAAACCAAACTGTTGCTCTTAATTACACTGCGCATATCGGCTCCTTTACCCGGATAAAAAAGCCATGGTATCAATTGTGGGCAAACGCCAAAATGTGGCAAATTGTCGCAGCGATGAAGCTAGACAGAGTGGTTACGGAGGGCAGGGTATAGTAAACTGCGACAAAGCATTCTAAAAGGATTTGACGTTCATGGAAATTACCCAACCGGTTTACGGGCCTGCGGCTTATGGGATCGATGAGCCCATCAAGCCTCGTCAGATGAAATTTAATTTTCCTGAATCTTTACCTCGTTACTGGTATAACGATAATCCCTATCTTACTCACTTCATGAATGCTCTTTCTTCCATTTTTCCAGAAGGTGAGCGTTTTTTCATAGAAACTGTCCGACATTATATGGATCGTATTGATGATCCCCGCTTGCTTAAAGATATTCGTGGGTTTATTGGTCAGGAAGCACATCATGGTCTGCAACATGAGCAGTTCAATCGGTTAGTTGAAGCGCAAGGTTATCCTATGCAGGCCATAGCCGATACAACCCGCGAGCGACTGGCGTGGAGCAGGGATCACCTATCTCCGGAGCGGCGTTTGGCTATCACAATCGCCCTGGAACATTTCACGGCCATATTAGCCAATCAGGCGCTGCAAGACCCGAAGGTACTGCAGCATGCTCCTAAGTCAGTTCGGCAACTCATCGAGTGGCATGCGGTAGAGGAAACTGAGCATAAGTCGGTTGCCTTTGATGTTTACCAGCAGGTGTGTGGTGATTTGGGATTGCGTCGCACGGTAATGGCACGGGTCACGGTGTTCTTTCTACTGCGTGTTTTTACCTTACAAATGCAGTTCTTATGGCGCGATGGCCTGCCTTTGCGACCCCTGAAATTACTGGAAGCCGTAAACTACCTGGTGGGAAATCCCGGTTTATTCCGTCGTATCGGCCGCGATTACTTAGATTATTACAAAGCCGATTTTCACCCTTGGCAACACGATAACCGATATTTGCTCAAAGGTTGGCGAAAGCGCTTGTCGCCGGCCGGTGAGTAATCCTATTCTTTCCATATCAGTTGGCTGATGAGTGTGTTAGTATTGTTGACTACTTCCAGCCAGCTGGATATCGTTTCCTGCGGTTTTTATTCCCTCTTGATTCCTTGCCAAATCACTGCGCTAGATTTAATTCAACCACCCGCCTAATGGATGGCGTCTGTCAACTCTATAAACACAATTCTGTATTAGCTCATAATTTGACGTGAGCAAGGTTTGTCCTAATGATTTTTAAACAAGGTAAAAACGGTTTGCCATTACTTATTATTTTCGTCATCTCTCTATTATTTCCCTTAAGCCTTTGGGCGCAAAATAATGATGGCACAAATTTTCCCGATAATTCTTTTCCGAAAACTTATGGTAACGGTTGGGATTGTAAGCGAGGCTTTAAGAAAGTTGAGCAAGGTTGCGTCGCAATAAATTTACCTGAACACGCCTATATCGACACTTCTGGCATTGATTGGAAATGCCAGCGTGGATATGAGAAAAAGCAGGAAGCCTGCGAAAAAGTTCAACTACCACCCAATTCCTATTTAATAGATGCGCATTACAGTGCAGAGTGGCAGTGCGAGCGAGGTTACCGGCCGAGCAAGGATAGCTTTAAGGAGCGTCCAGCAGAATGTGTGAAAATTGATATGCCCGATCATGCTGTTTTAAGTGAGTCGGACTATGGTTCAGGTTGGGATTGTGAGTTAGGGTATAGAAACGTTGATAACCTGTGTTTGGCGATTGTAATTCCGGAAAACGCCTATGCCACTGGCTCTAATTATGATAGTGGCTGGAAGTGTAGCCGAGGCTACGAAGAAAATAATGATCGTTGTGTGCCGGTAGATATTCCAAAGAATGCGTTTCTTGATCGGCGCGGTAAAAATTGGCAATGCGAGCGCGGTTATAAAAAGAGTCGTCAATTGTGCGATAAAATTATTCTCCCAGAAAATGCGTATCTTGACGACGCAGGTAACGATTGGCGCTGTATGAGAGGCTATGAAAAGAAAGGCGATTCTTGTGCGCTGATTAAACTTCCAGACAATGCCCATCTTAATTCATCGGGAAATGGCTGGAATTGTAATGAACCCTATCGTCAGCGCAGGGAAAAATGCGAACTCAATTAACGGTTACCTGTATGATCGATTGTCATGAAACGCTATAAAATTATTCATAATACCACTTATGATTTCGGTGACCGAGTTCAATTGCTCGCCCATACTTTGAGGTTGCGGCCACGAGAAGGGCACGAATTACGTATAGAAGGTTCAGTGTTGAACTTTAGTCCTCCAGCAACATTACGCTGGCATCGTGACGAAGAGGGCAACTGTGTGGCCATCGCGACGTTTTCTGAAAACACCCAGAGATTGACCATCGAAAGCGAAAGTATAATCCAACAATATGATCAGGCTCCTCATGATTTTCTTATTGCCGATTATGCCGTGAATTACCCTTTCTCCTACGGTAATGAAGAAGCCGTTGTGTTGGCCCCCTATATGAATCAGGCTTCAGCTAGCGATAATATAGCTGTCCATAGTTGGGTGCGCGGGCTGTTGGCACCCAACGAGGCGATTCAGAGTTTTGCCTTGTTGTTGCGATTGAATCAACGTATCTATCAATCCTTGAATTATCGAACACGGGAAGAAGAGGGGGTGCAATCAGCCACCCAAACCCTCAATAATGGCTCCGGTTCTTGTCGGGATTATGCCTGTTTGTTTATCGATGCAGCGCGCCTGTTAGGCTTTGCTGCTCGCTTTGTGAGTGGTTATGTTTACTCAGCGGCAACCACTTCCCAAAGTGGTCAATCCGGTTCAACTCATGCCTGGTTAGAGGTTTTTATTCCAGGTGCGGGTTGGAAAGGATTTGATCCCACTGTGGGTAAGCTCGTTGGTCAAGAGCATTTCGCCGTAGCCGTAGCGCGATTTCCTGAATCTGTCCCACCGGTGTCTGGTTCGTTTCTTGGGGCCCCTGGTGCCAAGATGACGGTTAGCGTATGGGTGGATGAACTCTACTAACTTAAGTATACGCGCCCTAGGCCAGGGAACTTATGCCCGCTGTTTGTTCTTTGCGAAATGTTTGAATTCAGTCGCAGTGTTTACAACATGGTGGGCGTCTTGGTCGATACCGCTGAAGCGGCCAGAACCCCAGGTATAGAGCCATGGAAGACCGATAAAATAGAGCCCGGGGAAATTGGTTACGCCTCGAGTATGCTGCGGGTAACCTTTACCGTCGAACACCGGTACCTGCAACCATTGGTAATCGGGCCGAAAGCCAATACACCAAACAATGGCGCTGAGGTTTACTTCCTCTAGGTTTAAATCTGTAGGTTCTTCCGTCGGCTGCCATATAGGTTGGTAACGGGAGGGTTCAGGTGCCTGAATTCCTGCTTTCTCTATATAGTCATCAATGCGCTGGTTAATACCGTTGTAGGTAGCGTCCGCACTATCCAATGATTGTTTTAAGGTGGGCTTGAACTGAAACTGACCATTGTCGAAGTCCACCATCTTGCCATACAGACTCATGCCTTCCAGGGCGAATTTTCGTAGATCAATATCCCGTCCTCCGTCACGGCCTGTCACGTAATGATTGGTATTGTCGCGGACACCTTCGCGCAGTGGATGTTCATCCACTGGCATCCTGTAGTACTTCATCGCGTCGAGCCAGTCCACTACATCTTTACCGCGATAGAATCTTGCCACCCTGGGTGCGTCACCGACGGCGAGGTGAACTTTACGGCCCTTTAGGTGCAAGTCTTCGGCGATCTGTGCGCCGGACTGGCCAGACCCAACTACCAATACTTCACCTGAGTTAAGTTGTTCAGAGTTTTTATATTGCTCGGAGTGAATTTGTTGAATGTGTGCCGGTATACGCAGAGCATAGGGCGGAATAATGGGGGTTTGGTAACTGCCGGAAGCCACCACCAACTGTTCACTACTGAAGCCTCCCTGTTCACTGCTCACCACGAAATACCGACCATTGTGTTCCACTTTTGTTACCGCACAGTGTTCAATCACGGGAGCCGAGACTTTTTTAGAAAAGTGATCAAGATACTCAAGAATTTCACGTTGATTCATAAAACCGTGGGGATCCTTGCCATCATAAGGATGGTCGGGTAACTGGCATTGCCAATTGGGAGTGACCAAGGTGAAAGAATCCCAGCGTTTCTCGCGCCAGGCGTTCATTACTGTATTTTTTTCTAACACAATATGAGTTAAATTCATTTTTTGGCAGTAGTGGCTAATGCTTAATCCTGCTTGCCCACCGCCCACAATAATTACATCGTAGTGGTTCATCGTATTTCCCTCGATCATAATCCGTTTCGTATTCGTAGTAGCGTTACGGTTTGTTTGGCTTCGAACCCGTTCGCGGTTAATTTAATGGCTGCTAGTTGGTCAGCAGCACTCGAGCAGTAATAACCATACTTGTTTTTTACTCGTTCACTAGCTTCCGTTAATGCCTGTTCGCTGAGCGAAACAAAGTCTTTCACTGTATATTGCGTGTCGGGCTCAAAAAAAACCTGGATAACGCTGGAGGGTGAATAGCAACGTTGTTGCGCGCCATCTGGCCATTGCACATCAAAATACATTTCTGGCATAAAATGACTCCGTACCAAAATCATTGGTTAATGCGGGTTGAATTAGGTTCTCAATGTTTAAATCCCAAAATACGCTGGATTCATTTTCATAAGATACTTTGCATTGTTTACTGTTATTGAGCCTGCCGATAACAGCCGCGCTGATATCTCGTTGCGTAAAGCAATTCAACAGAGCGCTAACATTTTCCTCATCAGTGGTGAGCAAATATCCGTAGCTGGGAAAAGCGCAGAGCCAGTCGTGCCAGCTGACAGTATCGGGTTTTGGAATCTGCGAAAGCTCAACCTGAGCCCCAAGCTGGGCGCTTTCCAGTAACATCACAGTCGTTCCGAGCAGCCCTGCCTGACTAATGTCTTTAGCAGCAGAGGCCAAGCCTGTTTCTGCAATGGTAGGTAATAGCTCCAGATCTTTTCTTAGTCGTTCAGCGGGTGCATCGGTAGCGGCATTCCAGTTTAAAAAAGGGGCGCGGAAGGAGCCCCTTAAATCTATAGCAGCAACCAACAGTTGATTCGAACGGGCAGAGAAACTCTCCAGTAAGGCTTGTGCTCTACCTAAAATTGAAACGGCCAAATGGGGTGAGGTACTGCGTAAATTGCTATGTCCACCAACAATAGGGATCTGATAACAGGCGGAGGCGTCGCTCATTCCCTGTAGTAAGGCAATGGTGGTATCGTCCTGACCAGCCCAGAGGGCATTCACTACCGCCACTGGGCGCCCGCCCATGGCGGCAATGTCGCTGGCGTTCACCATAATGCCGCACCATCCGGCGAACCAAGGGTCTGCTTTTACAAACTGTTCCAAAAAGCCTTCGCCCGCTAACAAATCAAATTCATTACCTCTGGGTATAACTGCCGCATCATCGCCATTTGGAAATGGACACGGGTGTGCGTTGCGCAAAATCGAATGCACCTGTTGCAGCTCTTGTTTTTGCAGTAGACCGGATTGAGTGCGCGCATGATTCAACAGTTCTCTAAGCAACATGGCGAGCCTCGACCGCTGGACGGGACATAACTTCAAGCAGTGGAGAAGGTATGTCAGTCGGCACGCAAGGTTGTTTCCCTTTGATAACGTAACCACTCAATGGATCAAAGCAGGGCGGGTAAAAGGCTAAGTCAGCGCGCATCATGACATGGAGCTGATTATGACGAACGACATTGTGTAGACTGTGCCAATGAAGCTTTTGAAATAGCGGTTCATTCTGGATCTGGACGTGGGCTAGAAATTCTTCACAACCCAAGGCGTGGGCACTGCTTACGGCTAAGCGGATTAACCCGGAACCGATACTGGCTGAGGCAAGGCCAGCATGATGGCGAAGGCGCGGGTGCACGGCTAAGCGCGAACCCCACCAAGTGTTTTCGTGCTTGTGAATTCTTACGGTACCAACAATTTCATCATGCCAACCACCGTAATTAGCAATAGCCACTAGGCAATGAGCCTGCTTGTCAATTTCATCTTTATCGGTTTCTTCAAAAATATTTTGTTCGGTACAGAACACCTGTTGTCGTAAGCTGTAGGCTTGTTGCTTTTCCCATTCCAGGGTGGCCCATTTAATGGTGAAATCTGTAAATTGACGAGGGTAGTTAGTGCTCATAAGGGCATAACCTTTTCGTGACTTTTTAAGGACGAGCAGGCACCACAGCGGGCACAACCTGCTTTACTGGTGTCTGAGGTTAAATTGCCATTGCGTAATTTTTCTCCCAGTGTGGGTAATATGGTGTTCATGAACTCACTACTGGGAGCCGGATAGTGTTCCAGCGGCGTACCGGTTATGGGGACAAACGGCACTACAAATGGATAAACGCCTAGTTCAATAAGCTCATCACAGCACTTGAGTATGATTGCGGCGCTGTCTCCCAGGCCTGCCAGAATATATGTGGAAACCTGACCGCGACCAAACAGGGGGACGGCGAATTCGAAAGCTTTGCGATATTCCGCCACTGAAATATTGGCTTTGCTGGGCATTATTTTGCGCCGTACCTCAGGTGAGATAACTTCCAAATGCAACCCCAAACTATCAGCTCCTGCAGCATGCAGCTTGGCAAGCCATTGCAGATCCTTTGGTGGTTCGCACTGAACCTGAATAGGGATATCCACAGCGGCTTTTACAGCAATCACGCTATCACAGAGAATTTGTGCGCCGCGATCTGCTGTGGCTGGTGTACCTGTTGTCATCACCATGTGTTTTACACCGTCCAGACGAACGGCGGCGGCGGCCACTTCGGCGAGTTGCTCTGGTGTTTTGTGAGCAATCGTTTTGCCCGCCTTTAATGACAGGCCTATAGAGCAAAATTGGCAGGAGCTATCGGGTTGATCGTAGCGAATGCAATTTTGCAACACGGTGGTGGCCAATACATCGGTACTGTGTAGAGTCGCTATCTGCGAATAGGGTATGCCATCAGCGGTGGTCAAACGATAAAACTCAGGTTCAGTAGCAAAGCTGATGTCTTTTACCGGGATATCCCCTTTGCGCACTTGGTGAGTGCCATTGCTTAATTTGTGAAGCGAGTAAGGCGAGCGCTTTGCGGTATGGGTATGAACCGGTACCATAATGCTTTCACCGTCAATCACTACGGCCTGATGATCACTGGGTCCTGCTCCGCCTTGGCGGCTTAAGGAATTGCGCTCTGGTTGATTGAGTTGAATGCCAAGGGTTTGCAGTTCAGTCAGTAATTGCTGTGATGCGTTCATCAAGACTTTCCTCATCATGGGTTGCAGAGTAGGGTGCAGGATCTTGAGAAGGATCTTGTGCAACCCCTGTTGAAGAGTGACTAGTTTGGTGAGCTTTGTTGTTAATCAGTAAACTCAACAACTCCGGCCGTGAATAGTGACCCACAGAGTCCATCATGCGTTTGCGTTTGGTAATTAACTTCATGGGTAAATCGGCCACCACCAAACCTTCGCCTTCTGTAATGGCGGGCGCAAGATGCTCACCTTCCGGTGAGATAATGGCGGTGTTACAACCGTTTCTCAGAGATTGCTGCAGTGACTCATCTCCAGTAATACTCTCGATTTGTTGGTCTGTGAGCCACCCAGTTGCATTCACCACAAAGCACCCAGACTCCAAGGCATGATGACGAATAGTTGCCTCGATTTGGTTGGTAAAAATAGGCCCCACCATGGAACCGGGGAACTGGCTGCAGTGGATTTCTTCGTGTTGAGTCATTAAAGCATAACGGGCCAGAGGGTTGTAATGCTCCCAGCAGGCGAGGGCGCCGATACGCCCCGCGGCAGACTCAACAACTTTTAGTCCAGCCCCATCCCCTTGACCCCAAATCATTCGTTCATGATAGGTGGGCGTAAGCTTGCGTCGCTTTAGCAGCAATCGTCCGTCGGCATTAAAAATAAGTTGGGCGTTGTACAGAGACCCACGATCCCGTTCGTTGACGCCAAGTACTACCACCATGCCATAGGCTTTGGCTTGGCGACTGACAGCATCGGTGATCGGACTGGGTACGGTTACTGCGTTTTCATACAAGCGCAAATGTTCGCTGCCACATTTGACCGCCGGTATCACAAAGGAAAAATACGGGTAATAGGGGACAAAGGTTTCTGGAAATACAATAAGTTCTACGCCTTGCCCTGCTGCCTCTTCGATGCAGTTTAGAACTTTCTGCAAAGTTGCTGTAGCACTATTAAGATCTGGTGCTAACTGCGCCGCTGCCGCCCTGATTACCCGTTGTTGATTCATTGTCCGTGCCCTTAAGTCAGTTTATACAGTCCAGGTATCAATGATTACGGCATTGTCCCGAGTATGTAGCAGCTTGAGATCCAGTACATCCAAAGGGTTAATCGGACGAATACCCTCAATCAATGAAGGTTCGCCGTGACCATACAGTGCCTGTAACGCAAAGCGGCAAGCATAAACTTTACCGCCTTCGGACATGAACTTTTTCAGTTGATTGTTAAAGTTTTGGTGGCCCGGGAAAGCTTCATCCCCCAGGGTTGGGAAACCTCGTTGCACCCCTAACGTTACACCTGGACCATAGAGTAGTATTGAGGTTTCATAACCTTTGCGTTGCAATCGTGTAGCCTGCAACATGTTCACAAAACCAATAGATCCTTCAAAGGCTACGGTGTGAAAGGTTACTAATGCTTTTTCACCAGGTTTGGCTTGCACGTCTTCAAACACTTTTTCTTCGTAATCTACAAAGAAGTCACCATCTTTATGCATGGGCTTATCAACAGCTGGCATCAGTCATTCCTCTTGTTTACTGGTTAGATTTATTGGTTACAGCGTCGTTAGTGCAACGCTGGTGCCAGTTTGATTTAGTGTTCATGCAATCAATAACCAATCAATAAGGTAGGATATAACGCAGGCTCGTTATATTTTTTTTGAGATAGCCAAATTGCTGTATTAACACCCAATTAAATTCCCCTATTAACGCACTAAACTCGAACATGGTCTTGAAAAAAGACACATTATGTTGCATAAGATGATTGCTTAATGATTGCATCAAAATGCAATCATTGGAATTCTGTTGCCATTGTGCATGGTGGCGATCAGTTGGAACAGAACCTGCAAATGCTCGGTATTCTATATAGTGAAATTGGGGTTAAACCTTGGAAAAGTATCGACATTGGGCTACGGCCATAGAAAGCAATCAAAAACGACCCGCGTATTTAATGATTGCAGATTTGATTGAATCAGACATAGAAAGAGGTGCCTTGCAAGCAAGAGATCGGTTGCCCGCTTTACGAGACCTGGCCCGGCTGTTGTCACTTAACTACACCACGGTAACCCGAGCTTATAAAGAAGCCTCCAATCGAGGCTTGATTGATTCCCATCCAGGCTTAGGTTCTTATGTAAAAGGTAAAACCAACAATCTGCCGCCGCGCAATGGTAGCGATTTTGAAATGACCATGAATACGCCTCCGGAAATTTTAGATTCTCAATTGGCGCTCAGAATCCGCGAAGATGTCACTCGACTCTTTCAACAAGGGAGAGATTTGTCCACTATTTTTCGTTATCAAGATTTTGGCGGCACCACCGTGGACAAAGAAGCCGGCGCCTGGCTATTAGCCGACCTGATACCTAATATTGAATTAGACAGAATTCTCGTTTGCCCTGGTATTCACAGTGTGTTGCTCGCCCTAACTACCTTGTTGTGCGGTCATAAGAACACGCTGTGCGTGTCTGATCTTGTTTACCCTGGGTTAAAAGCGATTGCCGCGCAATTGGGAATTGGTTTGATGTCAGTGGAATGTGATCATGGTGGCCCTAACTTAAAAGCCTTAGAGGCGCTATGCAAGGCAGGGAAGATTCATGCGCTTTATATCAATCCCACTATACAAAACCCCAATACGTTAACGCTGAGCCAATCGCGACGGGAAGCAATAGCAGATATTGCGTTGCGTTATAATCTCCCTATTATTGAAGATGATGCTTACGGTCTGGTCCCAGAAAAAAAACACACTCCGATTGCCCTTTTGGCCCCGGAACTAACCTATTACATTAATGGATTGGCCAAATGCTTTGGTGCCGGATGTCGAACCGCTTATCTCTACGCGCCCAATAAACTTGCGTCCCAACGCGCTGCCGGAGCCTTACGAGCGCTGTCAGTGATGGCAAGCCCAATTACCAATGCTTTGGTGACCCGCTGGATACAGGATGGCATAGTAGAAAAAGTAAATAGAGCCCAGCGTGAACAATCCAGGTGTTTACAACGGGTCGCTAGAGATACCTTGAAACCCCTTAAACTGCAAAGCCATGTTGATGGGTTTCATCTGTGGCTTCCTTTACCCAAGCAAGTGGGTGCTAATCCATCGGATGTCGCCGTGTATTTTCGTAATCATGGTATCAGTGCGGTATCCAGTGCCGCCTTCTGTACTGACAATAACCCACCGGATGCAATACGTTTGTGTTTGGGAGGGGGAGCCAGTGAACTAGAGATGCAACAGCAGCTGGTGATGGTTAGGGATACGCTACTGGAACCAGAACGATTTTTGATGATTTAAGGCGTGGTCATTATATGTCGGTTTATTGTCACCTGTTATGAGCCTCTTCATCTAAAAATAATTTCTTGAATCAGTTTGTTTTGGTTTGTTGAATAATACCTATCTGCAATTTCGTTTCAAAAGCATGTTCAAACTGCTTCAGCTTTTTAATATGGGCTTCCGTAAGTACTCTTCCAGCGGCAAGCATCACCATGCCATGATGATTGACAAGATCCTGACCCAGTTTCATTCCTGGGATCACTTGATCTAAAGTTAGAATGCTTTCCTTGGCTGAGCTAAACTTAGAGCGTACTAAATCTATTACTTTATCGAACGCATCGACAACAGTTGGGTCATATCGCTTGCCAGATTCCTTCAGAATGTATTCATGCGCTTGGATGCTTGTCAGGCTCGTCCCTAAAAAATTACTTGGCAATTGTAAGTTGTCGTAGTCATTAGCGACGGCTACAACACGGGCACCCAATGGTATTGCATCGTTCTTTAGCTTATCAGGAAACCCCTTACCATCGTATCGCTCATGGTGGCTGCGTACCACGCTAGATGCTTCTTTCAGAGGGTCAAAAGAGAGAAGTGTGCTTTCTCCTAACAATGTATGCTGTTGATAACGCTTTAATTCAACCGGTGTCAAGCTTGGCATTTTTTTACTTAGAATCCCTTGTTCTAAGCCGATTTTTCCAATATCGTGAAGTAAGGCACCAATGAATATTTGCCGAGTTTGAGCATCGGCTAAACCTAGTTGCTTACAGATAATCTTGCTTATTGACGCGACTCTTTTTGCATGATGCTTTTTTTGGCGTTCGTTTAATTCCACAATATGAGAGAGCACAGGGATTGACTGATAGTAACTCTCTTGCAGTTCTTTGTAGGCTATGTCCAGCTGTTGAGCGGTTTCCCTGAGTTCTTCTGTGCGTTTTTGAATGATGTTTTCTTGCTCTTCCGTCAATAATTGCAATTGGCGTCTTTGTTGTTCCTTTATATTTATTAGTTTCTTATTTTCATCCCGCAAATGTTTTAGTTCTAGAGCTTCATTTATCTTTGTGACTAATTTTTCGTCATCCCATGGTTTGGATATATAGTGAGAAATGTGGCCCTCATTAATGGCTCTTATGGTTGATTCCATATCAGCAAAGCCTGTTAATATTATCCGTGCGGTGTCTGGCCAGCGCTTAGCTACCTTTGCCAGAAATGTGGCACCATCCATTTTGGGCATCCGCATATCAGAAATGATTAAGTCCACAGAGGTTCTTTCTAAAAATGTTAGAGCGTCAATTGCCGAATCATAGGCGAATACTTCAAAATTATCTATTTCGTCCAGTAACCGGCTAAGACTAGCCAGAATACCTTTCTCATCGTCTACCAATAGGATTTTTGAGGTATAGGGTTCTGTGTTGTTCATGATTGAATATTGCCTTCGGGTATTTCTTTATTAATAGGTTGTTGTATGGGTAAAATAATTGTGAAAATAGTGCCTTTTCCAACAGTAGAATGAACCCTTAATTCACCGCCATGCTTCTTAATGATTCCGTAGGAAAGAGAAAGTCCTAAACCAGTACCTTTTCCGATTTCTTTTGTTGTGAAGAAAGGATCAAAGATCTTGTTGATTACTTTATCTGGTATTCCGCAGCCGTCATCTTCCACTTCAATTTTAATAGAATTAGGTTCTGCTGAGGTTCGAATGTATATATTCCCTGATGATTCAATTGCATGCGCTGAGTTGACCACCAAATTCATAATTACCTGATTTATCTGAGAAGGAACACATTCAATTTGAGGCAATGATCCGTAAGATTTATGAAGTTGTGCTTTATATTTTATCTCATTCCATGCGATGTTGAGGGTGCTATCTATTCCTCCGTGAATATCAGCCCATTGCCATTCAGCCTCATCAATTCTGGAGAAATCTTTAAGATCCTGAACGATTTGTTTAACCCTACTAAGACCTTCTAATGATTCATCTATTACTAAATTTAGATTTTTCTTGATAGTATCGAATTTATTGGCTTTCTTTCTGTCTAAAACTTTATCGATAATTTCTTTGTCAGAATACTTATCTAGAATATTGTCAATATCTTCCAGTAGTTTTAAAGTTCGTTCGCTATATTTTTTTAACATAGTTAAATTTGAGTTAATAAATCCTACTGGGTTATTGATTTCGTGGGCCACGCCAGCTGCGAGCTGACCGATCGAGGCCAGTTTTTCTTGCTGAATCAATTGTCCTTGTACTTCTTCAAGTTTTTCATTGGCTTTTTCAATTTCATAGGTTTTTTCCAGGAGTTCTGATTGAAATTGAACTCTACTCATAATTTCATCTACTAGTTCATCGTTTATTGAGTTGAGATCACTAGTTCTCTGGATAGCTATTTTAGCCAGATTTAATATAGTTCTCTTGGCAAATATGAATTGAGTGCTAAGTAATATGGTGAAAAGCGAGGAAAAGCCAAGTAATAGTAAGCCTAAATAGTCAAATTGACCTGAATCGAAAATGTCATTTTCTGTTTTTATTGAGAAGTTCAAATTCTTGTATGCGTATAGTTCAGTTGATCGGATATCTTTTGGGGCTTTCTCGAAAAAAACAAGTTCCAAGTGATCGTCTATATCTGCGATCTCTTTGGTTATTTTTTTACTTGTAGTTGCTGCTATTAACCAATTGGATTTTGATTCTAGTGATTTGTGAGTGAAGGGGATTGCGTATACTACTAATTGGTATTCATTGCTTGGATTTGAAACTAAATAGAAATGACCATCATTATAGTTGGTTGATTTAGAATTTAGAATTTTCGAAATCAAATCATGGGTAAGAATGTTAGAGACTTCTTTAGAATTTTTTGTTGAATTTACTTCATCGATAATAGTACTGTCATAAAATGATGTTTTTTGAATGAAATTAATATTGGAATTTTCATCGATTAAATAATTTAGAAATATTTTGAATTCAAGATCTGTAACTTCTTCTGAAGATGCGAGAAAACCAATTGTGGTTATCGCACTTCTTTCTAAGGTCCCGAGTGAATCTACAATCCGATCAAAGTAATAATTTTCAGTTTTTTCTGTATATGTTTTTTGTATCTTGTTTCGCCAACTATTTGAAATATAAGAAGAGCTGAAAAAAACAATAAATCCTGATAAAACTATGAAAATAATGGGTAAAAACCCGTTCAGTCGACTCAATATTAATGTCCTGTCATTTGGTGACCCCATCTGGGCCATCAATATGAGTTCTTCGTCTGCACTCCTTTTCATAGGGCTAGGCTAATTGATTAATTGTGTCTTTGAGGGTTTCGTTGGAGTTTAAAAGAACCTCCACGATGTTCGGGTCTAGAGTTTTTCCAGCGCTCTGTTTTAGCGCGGAGACCACTGCGAAATATGGGTCTTTGTGGTTTTCGTCGATGGTGGATACTATTAAATAAGCGGTAGAGAAAAGTCTTGATTCAATTGGAATGGATTCAGCTATTAGGCCTTTTGGAGTCCCGTCCCCGTCATATCTTTCTCGATGTGTTAAACATATTTTGTATGCTTGTGTTAATAAAGGGGTGTCTGAATTTTCAAATAATTTGGCTCCCAATTCAGGGTATTCCAAGAATTTTAATCGGTCTGGCTCTGAAAGACGGTTTATTTCAGAGGTTCTCAAGTGTTCGGGCAAAGCTAGCATACCAATATCATATACTTGAGATGAGAGTGACAACATTTCAGCTGTTTCACCATCGAGACCATATATCCATGCTATAGCCGCTGTAAATAGACCGATTTTCTTTGAGCTGGGTCTGTTATTTGGTTGAGAAAGTTTAGACAGATAGGAGATTCTAGAGAGCATCTCTCGATACGATTTGGCATTTAGCTTTTCTGTTATCTTTAGTTTTTCAAGCGTGTCTTCCAGCAAATGAGTCCGTTCTTTCACCAGTTTCTCTAAAGTTTTATTAAAATTGGTTAAATCTCTTTGATAACGGCTTATGCGCAGCAAAGAAGTGACTCTAGTTTCAAGCTCTACTGGATCAAGGGGTTTGCATATAAAATCGTCGGCGCCTAAATAGATTGCTTTTCGGCGGGTGTCTGAGTCACTATTGGCCGTCATTACACAAATAGTTGCCTTTTGGTTAATAGACATTTCATGATACTTCGAAAGGAATTCGAAACCATCCATGACCGGCATTTTGATGTCTAGTAGAATAAGGTCTGGATTTGGAAGTTTAATCACCTGTTCCAAGCCGTCAGCACCGTTTTCCGCTTCGATGAAGTCAATATCAAACTCTTCAAACAGGCGGATTATTGAATTTCTATTGTTTTTTTCATCATCTATTATCAATACTTTATTCGCTGTCATTGATAGAGCTCTTCTTTAGCTGCACTTAGTCCTGGTACTTTAGATAATACTTCCTTGATGCTTTGCAATAGCTTGTTCGGATCGGCATTTGGCAAGCGTTCCTCAATCACAATTATTGGGTCATTAGAAATTGTGTCACCGGGTGAAATGAATCCCAAGGAATTGGCTAAATGGTGGGAGATAGTAACCATTTCCACGTACGGCCTTTCTAGTTCATCGGCTTCAGCCGGATTTCTAAAGTGACAGATGCTGGCTTGGATAATTTTAGGGAGTCGCCAGTTTTCTGATATTTTTTTTCCTACCGTATTAAAAAATAATATATGCGTTTCTTCTGTTATTACGTCATTGGTATCCATGTATCGATTAAAGTCATCGGGGAACTCCGCCAAAACGATTTGTTTTCCCAGCTCGTGTAGAAGTCCAGAAGGGTAAGCCATAGGTGGATCCAATTCTGTATAGTTAACCAGTTCGGAGGTTATTACTGCTGCAGCAAGTGTGTGTAGAAACAGTTGCTGGCGCCATTCAGAATGAGGCCCCTTGTTCGTAGCTTGATCTACCGCTGAGCTATATATAATGTTCTTTAATTGATCGTATCCAAGTAATACACAGGCGTCACTAACCGTGGTGATTCTGCCAGATAGACCGTAAAATGGTGAGTTTGAAATGCGTAATATATTGGCAGTAGTATTGGCGTCAGATTCTATGACTCTTTGTAAATCCATTGCACCACTATCCTTGTCTTCAAGCAATTGTATAAGTTTAAACATGCTTGGATTCAATGGTTTAATTCTGCTTATTTTAGTAATGTCGATATCGATATTGGCTTCCATATGCTAGTAATCTCCGTTGCTCAATCTTGCGCTGACAAAAATAAGTTTGCCTATTGACTCTGCAGATTGGCCAATATTGAATACGCTGACATGTTTGTTATCAATATTTATCAAGTACTCTTTGTCATGGTTTGATTTGGAATCAAAAAAATTAAAAATGTATTTTTCCAATGGTTTTAAAGAATCGCTGAGAGCATCTTCAAGAGAAAGTCCAAGTGAACTTTTGTTCTCACTGAAGAGTAAATTTCTTGCTGCAATATTCTCTAATACGATTTGGTGATGATCATCGATTCCTATTAAAGCATAGGGAAGATGTTCTAGAGCTTCCTGATATACTTTAAGCGAAGCAATGTGAAGCTGGAGCTTGCGTGTTTTCGACTCAACTCTTTGCTCAAGTGCTTTATTAAGATCAGCTAATTTATTATTGCTAAGTTGTAGTTCATGAGTAAGTCTTAAGTTTTGACCGATAAGCTCGTGGTATTCAAAGGCTTCCGTAATAGCTTGAATTATCAGTTCATTTTCCCAGGGTTTGGTAATAAATTTAAATATGGACCCCTGATTGATAGCGTCTGTTATTGTGTTAAGTTCAGAATAACCACTTAGAATCATGCGAACAGTGTTGGGATGGCTTTGCTTCACGCTTTTTAGGAATTCGGTACCGGTCATTGCAGGCATTCTTTGGTCGGACAGCACAACGCCTATCTGTGGATATTCAGAAAGAACTTTTTTCCCTTCTGCCCCACTCTCGGCACGATGGATAGTCACGTGCATTTCTTCTTCGAGAAGTCGCTCAAGGGCATTCAGGATATTGATTTCGTCATCTACAATTAGAATGTGGCGTTCACTAGGTTCCATTAGCGTCTTACTTCCATTTTCTTTAGATTAAATGTAGCAGATTAAATCAAGCTTCATGGATTAAATGAGTAGCGGATATTATCTTCGATCTTTACTAATAATGACTACAGGTGCTGAAATGTCATGTCTAACAATGAGTTGAGGTATATTTATCGATTCAACTTCGGAGACAATGATTCGAAGTTTGTTTCGGTTAGATTAGTTGATGATCTGTGGGTTTTTGAGCCGAAGGTTACACAATTTCCAGAATGGACGTATTTGGATAACAATAAATGCAAAAGTTGTCCATTACATGGTCAGAAGTACTGCCCAGCCGCTCAGGCAATCTATCAAGCCGTGTTTCCCTTTGTGGATGAAATCTCGTTTCATACTGTTGAGTTGGTCGTTGAGTCTGCTGAACGACACTATGTTTTGACTTGTACTATGCAAGCGGCACTTAGTTCGCTAATTGGCTTAGTTTTGCCATTTAGTGGTTGCCCACAAATGAAGTTTTTTAAGCCGATGGCTCATATGCATTTACCGCTTGCCACTGAGGATGAGACGGTCTTTAGGGTCTGCAGCGCTTTCTTTCTTCAGCAGTTCTTTAAGGGTGATCAACGATACGCTTCTCTCGATCAGCTGAATGATGTTTACGAAGTCGTTAGGGAGGTCAATAGAGAATTGGCTAATCGAGTAAGGGCAGCAGGAAACGGTGATTCTGTTGCAAATGCTGTTGTCATACTGGATTGTTTTACCCGTTCAGTGCCGTATTTCGTGAAGAGGTCCTTGTCCAATTTGGCGCCGTTGTTTGAATCGTAATCACCTGTTGCTTTTGACCTGTCCACCAATTAACGAAATTAATATATTGTGTCTGTATAATTACAATGGATTCATTTGTATTCAATATGTTTTTGCATAGAAAAGTTTAAGGAGTATTAATGAGCATTTGGCAAAAAGTCACAAATCTTGCTGATTTAAATAGTTTTAGCGCTGGCACTGCGGTGGAAGCCCTGGGAATTGAAATTATCGAGATGGGTGAGGATTATTTGAAAGGACGCATGCCAGTAGATCACAGAACAATACAACCTTTTGGCATACTCCATGGCGGTGCGTCTGTTGTATTGGCTGAATCCCTTGGAAGTCTTGCAGCGTTTCACTGTCTTCATGATTCCAACCAGATGGCAGTTGGTTTGGACATCAATGCTAACCATATTCGCTCAGTGACCAGTGGTTGGGTTATTGGCACAGCTCGACCCATTCATGTGGGGAGCTCTACCCATGTCTGGGAAATTCGAATTGAGACAGAAGGTAACAAGCTGGTGTGTATTTCACGGCTTACTATGGCCATAATCAATCGCTAGCTAGGGTTGTAAGCGCTGAATATGCCAGCCAGAATCTTGGCGTATATATTCAAAACGGTCATGGAGACGGTGAGGGCGCCCCTGCCAGAACTCGATGCGAGAGGGTGCCACCCTAAAACCACCCCAAAACGAGGGTAGCGGGATTTGTCCCTCCCCAAATTTGGCTTTCATTTCCGCTAGTTTTTGCTCCAATACTCCCCGAGATTTTAGTACATGACTTTGTTGTGAAACCCAAGCGCCAATCTGGCTATCCCTTGGACGACTGGCAAAATACTTCAATGATTCAGTGGTGCTTACCTTGCTGACTGAGCCCTCAATGATAACCTGACGACTCAGTTCCACCCAAGGGAATAGCAAAGCCACCTTAGGGTTATTCTCAATGTCACTAGCCTTTCGACTGCCATAGTTGGTAAAAAAAACAAAACCATTTTCGTCAAAAAATTTCAACAAAACTGTCCTTATCCTGGGTTGCCCATCTTTTGTGGCTGTAGTAAGCGACATGGCACTGGGTTCGTAAATATTCGCTTGCTGGGTGTCCTTGAACCAATGTTCAAACTGTAGGATCGGGTTACTGTCCAGCTCGGCTCGTTGTAGGCCATTATTTTCGTAAGATTTTCGAAGAGTTTTTTTGTCCAACATTTCTTTGTCCAACATCATCTAGGTCTGGTGCTCGCTTGGCTAAATATCTGATCAGTCTACACCGTTTCGGGAAATTATATCAGCGCTAAACGTGAAACCAAGTAGCAGATATTTGGCCATTGATATTGTGGCCGTTTGATCTCCCAGGATTTAGATAGATTCTAGGCTTTTTAGTGGTTTTTCTATATGGTCCGAATTGTTGCATTTCCCCACGTTGCCCCTTATTCTGAAGAAATTATTTATGTAGATTTTTCATAGGTGTGGATATGAAAGTATTGCTAGCTTTGGATTTTTCAGAAATGACTGACCGCCTCATTACCGAAGCCATGATCTTGATCAAGGCTATGAGCGCAGAAGTTTGGCTGTTGCATGTGGTGGAACCAGAACCTGATTTCGTTGGGCTGGATGTTGGGCCGCAAACGGTGAGAGATGCTCTGGCGCAAAAGTATCATGCTGAGCACAAAGAATTGCAGGAATATGCCAATCAGATTCGAGCCAACGGTTTGGAAGCAACGGCGCTACTTATACAGCAACCCTTTGTTGCGGGAATCATTGAGCAAGCTGAGAAATTAGATGTCAATCTAATAATGCTCGGCTCCCATGGGCATGGTGCGGTTTATAACCTTATGGTGGGCAGTGTCTGTCAAGGAGTCTTGGAAAAAGCCCATATTCCAGTCTGTATTATTCCAGCAAAACCCTGATTCTTTGGGAAAAATTAAGCCAGCCTAATCCCAATTTAACTGTAAAGAAACAAACATACTATACAACTTGTTGCTTTTAATTAATTCATGGTGGGTGCCGATTGCCTCTAGCCTGCCTTGATTTAATACTGCGATTCGATCAGCATTTTTCACCGTTGCCAAACGATGGGCAATGACGATAATCGTACGACTTGTAATAAGATTATTCACTGCCTGTTGAACCCAGCTCTCACTTTGCGCATCTAACGCGCTAGTGGCTTCATCAAGCAGAAGAATAGGGGCATCAGACAGCAAGGCTCGGGCAATTGCCAAGCGTTGTTTTTGGCCGCCTGAAAGTCCAATCCCGGCATCGCCCAGATTTGTTTGATAACCCTTAGGCATTTTGTCGATGAACTCGTCAGCATAGGCCAGTTTTGCCACAGCTTTAACTTCATCCAGTGAGGCGTTAGGTTTTGAATACTTGATGTTGTCCTCAATGGAGCCTCTGAACAATACCGGAGCTTGGGAAACGAGGGCAAAGCAGTTTCGGAGCTGATCTAGTTTCATGGCTGATATATCAATTCCATCGATGCTTATTGAGCCTCGGCTAACATCGTAGAATCGCAGTAAAAGATCAAACAGTGTGGATTTTCCAGAGCCGGATGGTCCTACTAAAGCCAGTGTTTCGCCAGGCTTTATAGATAGCGATATACTATCCAAGGTGATCAAATCTGGTCGTGAAGGATAAGCAAAACTAACGGATTGTATCTCAATAGCGCCAGTAATTGCTGGCGGAAGTTCAAGGGGAGTCGCTGCCTCTTTGATTAAACTTGTGGTTGAGAGTAATTCAAAGATTCTTTGGGAAGCGCCTGCCGCCCGCTGTAATTCGCCTATCACTTCTGAAAGTGAGGCTACCGCTGAGCCTACAATTACGCTGTAAAATACAAAAGCGGCCAGTTCACCACCGCTGATTTTGCCATGGATTACATCAAGACCGCCCACCCATAACATTATTCCAACAGCACCAAGTACTAAGGCGATTACGGCTGTGATTAATAGCCCTCGCTGTTTATTGCGTTGTTTTGCTACTTCAAACGCGGTTTCAACATGGTTAAGGAACAGTGTTTTATCTTTGGCTTGATGGTTATAGGCCTGTACGGTTTTTATTTGGCTAAGGGTTTCTCCCACGTAAGCACCCACATCCGCAATCCGGTCCTGGCTGGCTCTTGATAGTCGCCTTACTCTGCGACCGAAGATCAGTATAGGGGTAATAACTAAGGGTACGGCTACGGCTACAATTGCAGTGAGTTTTGGATTGGTTATAAACAGCCAAATAATACCGCCAATTAATAAAATGGCATTCCGTAACGCCATTGAAATTGTCGACCCCATAACAGATTGCAGCTGGGTGGTGTCTGCAGTCAACCGTGATTGGATTTCCAGAGAGCGATTTTCATCAAAAAAACCAGGGTGTAAATCCAATAGATGATCGAATACTTTTTGCCTGAGATCCGCAACCACTCGTTCACCGAGCCAGGATACCCAGTAGTGTCTTGCGTAGGTTCCTCCAGCCAAGGCGGCCACTAAGCAGAGGAACAACAATACATAGCGCTCTAACAACGCAGGAGAGTTTACGGCGATCCCCTGGTCAATTAGCAATCTTACTCCCTGGCCCATCGTCAGTGTAATACTGGCAGTGAATAATAGCGCTACTAAGGCGTAGGTGATTTGGCGTCGGTATGGGGTTAAAAACCCCACAGACATGGTGAATGTGGAGTTGCTTTTATCTTGCACAGAAGTTCCCCAACTCAATTTATGGTTACTACTTTAACGCTACTACTTTAACGCTACTACAGGGTATAAAGATGTAATGAATTCTTGAATTGGGGGCAAAATACTGTCTTTATAAAATAGCAAAGGCGAGAGAGTGCCTATGATGGTGCCATGATTTGTGCCGGATATGGTTATAGTTTTGGCCTGGATTTGCTGGGAACGAAGTGCTTCAGCCATAGCATAGCTATTTCGTTGAGGGTCAACCAATCGATCATTTTCAGCCACTAAAAAAAGCACAGGCTGCTGTGCACCTGCCACTAATTCGATGGGATTTGAGTTTGGTGGGTAATTGGGGTGGTGGAATACGGGTTGCACTTTTTTTACTTCAATGGGGTAGAGATCATAAGGCCCTGCGACACCGATCCAGGCCTTAATAACTTGGCGGCTGGATACATGCTGAGCAGCGAGCCATCTTGGATCGAGGCTGAGCATGGCAGCATTGTAGGCTCCTGCACTGTGTCCCATGAGAATGACTTGGGAGTCGGGGCGATATTTTTGAAACTCAGGTTGTTGCATTGAATCGGTTATGGCTTTTACTGCTGCGGCCGAGTCTTTCAGAAATTCTGGGTAGGTGACCTCCGGATACAAACCATAGTTTGGAATCGCTACAATGTATCCCAAGCTGGCAAAGCGACGACCAAGAAATTCGTAAATTGATTTATTCCCGCTATTCCAGCTTCCACCGTAAAAATAAACCAATACCGGTGTAGGTCTAGAGCTAAGATGTTCTTCAGGCAAATATAGGTCAAATTTTTGTCTCGGTAGTTCACCATAGGAAATATCAGTGGTTATAGTCGCCGGGTAGGTGTGCGATACAGCGTTTACCAGACCTATAGGCGCACAAGCTGAAATAGAAAAAAAAAGGGTGAATGTGAAAAGCAATTTCAAATAACGGGAATACTGAGGGGTGTGGTTCTTCATGAGTTTAAATAGCTTTCGGACGGATCGGTTAACAAGATGTTATAGACAACCGCTAAAAAAGCAAACGAGAAGTCATAAAAATATACAATCTATACGGTGTTTTTTGGTGCTGGTTAACCAATCGTTACGCTTCCTAGAGCGGTTTGATCTAAACTTAAAAAGTCAAGATCAGGGAATTTCTTTCATTGGATAGATGCGAAGTTAGGGTATTTATGTCGATCAACTGTATTTACTGTAATAAACCGGTTTTTGGGAAAAACGGCCTAACTGTGCCACTCAAGGGACCTGCACACCTGCAATGTTACCAAGTAAATCAAGCGCTTCGCCGAACATTTCAAGCCCTGGATATTTCCAAATTAAACGATTTGGAATTGTTTGAATTAAAAGAACTGGTTTTGGCTGAAGAAAATGCGCGCAAACGCAATAATGTAGATGATGTTGAATTGTTCTGATTTTTAATCCCCGATCTTGTTATTTAGAACAAAACCCGTATACTGTATATAAATACAGTATACGGGTTTTGGCCATTGTTTAGAAAAATCATTCATTGCGACGCGGATTGTTTTTATGCCGCTATAGAGATGCGTGATAACCCTTCCTACCGGGATCGGCCTTTGGCTGTGGGCGGGCGGGCAGAGGGGCGAGGTGTAATTTCCACCTGTAATTATGAAGCCAGGCGCTACGGTATCCACTCTGCCATGAGTTCCGCCTATGCTAAAAGGCTTTGTCCGCAGCTCAAAATAGTGCCCCATAATATGGAGAAATACAAAGCAGCTTCCCAAAGGATGCGCGAGATCTTCTATGACTACACGGATCTAGTAGAACCTTTATCCCTGGATGAAGCCTATCTTGATGTGACTGATTCAGCGCATCATAGCGGTAGTGCTACCCTTATAGCCCATGAGGTGAGAGCCCGAATTCAGCGTGACATAAACATTACCGTTTCAGCCGGAGTATCCAGCTCCAAGTTTCTCGCCAAAATTGCCAGTGACTGGCGTAAGCCTGATGGTCTTTTTGTGATTCCTCCCAGGGAGGTTGATGCTTTCACTCTGGCGTTACCTGTAACAAAAATTCATGGGGTGGGTGCCGTAACGGCTGGTAAATTGAAGCGGTTGGGGATTGAAAACTGTGCAGATGTCAGAGCCTATGGATTAACAGCTTTAGTACAAGAATTCGGTAGTTTTGGGCAGCGTTTGCATAACCTGTCTTATGGTATTGACGAGCGCCTAGTGAAGCCGCAAAGAGTTCGTAAATCTCTCAGCGTAGAGCATACTTTTTCTCGTGATTTGTCATCGGTCTCCAGTTGCCTTGAAAAATTACCTGCATTAGTAGCGGAGTTAAAACAGCGGCTGGCTCGACTCAATAGTGAATACAGCGTGGCCAAAGCCTTTGTAAAAGTTAAATTCAATGATTTCTCAACCACCACATTAGAGCGGATTGGCACCCGTGACCAGGAAGATTCCTATCGGCGTCTGATGGAAGAAGCCTTAACCCGGAAACAAGCGGCAGTTCGGTTGTTGGGCGTTGGGGTGCGCTTTAAAACGCTATTTCCTCAGCAAATGGAGTTGTTCGATGGGTGTGTTAGTTGAGTGTTTAAATTTTACTATCTTGCAGAGTAATTACAGCACTTGAGTTTATTGATTACTGTCAATTAGCTGATTCAATTAGAGAAATCAACTTTTCTTTGTGTGTCTCCCGTCTATTTTCAGGCTAAGCTTTGGTATTAAATCCTGCCAGAAGATTGATGGCATCTTTTGTAATTCGAAAAAGGGGGCGCATAGGTGGAAGCATTTTTAATCAACACTTTTAGCTATCCAACGGTACTGTTTACTGTGGTGCTGATAGTGATGGTAGTGTATTGGCTGTTCGCTATTGTTGGTCTGGTGGATATTGATGTATTAGATCTAGACCTGGACCTCGAAAGTGATGCAGATTTAGAGTCGCTAACAGGACTGGCGGGGTTAATGGTTACCCTCGGTTTAACGGGGGTGCCGATTACTATAGTTCTCACAGTACTGGCCTTGTTCGCCTGGTTAATTACTTATTTTGGCGTGCATTTTTTAATCAGTCCATTTTCCTCAAAACCGTGGTCATCTCAGGACTATTGCTGAATACCGGTATATTGATTTAAATCGTATTGCTGCTTTGGAACAAAATATAGAATCGGCGCAAAAATTTATTGCTCAGGCCACCATCAATTTTCTAGCCAAAGAATCGTCATTGCAATCATTTTATGATGACTTAAAAAGGCTGGATAAAGCCATAAAGAGCGCCAAAGTTCGATCTGATCTAGTATCGAGTACAGAAAAACTTGAATTGCTCAGCACTGGACTTGATACCTTGACGGAAACCGTTAGCGGTTTAACATCCACAGAATCGACGGTTAGAACTACAATTATTGAGCGCCTGTCCGCTTTGTTTTCCCTCGTTAACCAAACCCGTGCAAAGGCGCAGAATTCCTATAAAGCCTTTGGTTACGAAGAATCTTTGGCGCAGTTTTCAGCGCAATTCAAACTGCTGACGCAAACAACTACCAGTGCTTTGAGTCTGTCTACAACGCCTGAGCGTTGCGAACAGCAACTGGCAAAATTATTGGATCAGTTGCAAGAACTGGAAAGTCAGTTCAGTGAGCATGATGAATTTCTCGTAGATATATTAAGCAAACGAGAGGAAATATTTGAGGCATTTGAGTCACACAAACAACGCTTGTTGGAAGACCAGCAGCGCAAAGCACAGACGCTTTATGATGCTGCGGTGCGGATTGTTGATGGTGTAAGAAAACGCAGTCAAAAATTCAAAACAGAAGATCAGCTGAATACTTTTTTTGCGGCAGACTCTTTATTCAATAAATTAAAGCAGTTGTCTTCGCAACTTCGAGACTTAGGTGATCCCGTTAAAGCCGATGATATTGATGCTCTGGTGAAGTCATCCATAGACCAAGCTCAGCGTTCATTACGTGATAAAGCGGATATTTATGAAGAGGACGGCAATGTTATAAAACTGGGTCCCAGACACCGATTCAGTGTTAATCGTCAGGAATTGGATCTGACTTTACTACCTCGCGGCAATGAACTGTATTACCACCTTACTGGCACCGATTACTACGAACGGTGTGACGAGCCCCGCTTGGAGGGAACGGCGGCCTATTGGGCGATGACCACTGCAGCAGAATCAGATCAAGTCAGTCGGGTTGAATACCTGGCATATTCAATATTACACAGCGCGGAACAAAATACCGATGGTTTGTCGCTGAATCGTTTAAAGACCCTGGTTAAATCACCTGATAAACTGAACCTATTGCTAAGGGAGTATACAGAGTCACGCTATAAAGAAGGTTACGAGCGCGGTATCCACGATCATGATGCGGCAAAAATACTACAGGCATTAGTGCCTAACTTCGAGCTTGCCGGTTTGCTTCGATTTGATCCATTGGCCAGAGCCTGGGCCTGTGTTTATTGGGCGGAAGCGCAAAAAGGGGAACACCAGCGTCATTGGCCGGCGCGCGCCCAATCGGCTTATCATATGGTGTCTAAATTTGGTAGCAACGCGGCCTTCAAGGAACTCGTTTCTGATACAAGTGAGGCAATTAGTGAGTTTTTAACCGTCGCTGGCTGTGACAATGTCGACCAACTGTGTCGGCGTAGCAGTGAGTATCTCATTTATGAGTTGGCGCAGGCTGTGCCGGAATTTGTTACCACCCGAGCCAGCCAAACCATTGTGGAGGGGGTGGAAAGGGCACTGGTTCAGGCCAGTGCTAAGCTTTTATTCGATCGCAATCTCGAAGTTTTGCAATCCAATCCAGGTAAGGCCTGGCGCTTTGTTTCAAGCTGGGTTCAGGCTTGGCTTAATCAAAAGGATAATCGAGATCTCGATGCTTATGCACCGGAAGCTGTTGCGAAAATTCTGGTGGGCAGTCGAATTATGTGGGCTCCTCGTGAACATAATTTAATGGTGAAGGTTGAGGGGCTGTTATCCTCCCACTCGCGTATTTTACAGGGTTGTCTGACTTTCCACTTGGATGAGTATTTGCTGAGATTGGAGCATCATTGTGGGGTAGTGGTCCCCGCTTTTCTACGCTACCTCAGTGCCCGTCAACAATGTGTTGAAACACGCAAAAAGGGTTTAAGGCTAGAGCAGTATAAAGCAAGCCCGTTGTCGTCTTTCGTTCGCAATAAATTAATTAATCAGGCCTATCTGCCGATAATAGGCGCTAATCTAGCGAAACAAATAGGTACCGCAGGCCAGGAGAAACGCTCGGATCTAATGGGGCTTCTAATGATGATATCACCTCCTGGTTATGGCAAAACCACGTTAATGGAGTACGTGGCCAATCGCTTGGGTTTGATATTCATGAAAATCAATTGCCCATCATTGGGGCATGAAGTAGATTCCCTCGACCCGCAACAAGCCCCCAATGCCACCGCCAGACAAGAACTGGAAAAGCTCAATTTAGGGTTAGAAATGGGTAATAACGTGATGCTTTATTTGGATGATATTCAGCATACCAATCCAGAGTTTTTACAGAAGTTTATTTCCTTGTGCGATGGTACTCGCCGGATCGATGGGGTTTGGAAGGGAATAACCAAAACCTATGATATGCGTGGCAAGAAGTTTTGTGTGGTGATGGCTGGAAATCCCTATACGGAAAGTGGCGAAGTCTTCAAAATTCCAGATATGCTGGCCAATCGGGCCGACATCTATAACCTGGGTGATGTTTTGAGCGGTACAGAGGAAGAGTTCGCTTTAAGTTACATTGAAAATGCCATGACTTCTAATTCGGTTTTAGCGCCATTAGCCACACGAGATCTGGCGGATTTCTATAAATTTGTAGATATGGCCCGCGGGCGCCCTATTAACGATTCTGATTTTAAACATCCCTATTCAGCATCAGAAAGCCGAGAGATCGTAGAAACACTTAAAAAGCTCTTCCAAGTACAAGCTTTAGTGTTGACGGTTAATCAACAATACATCCACTCGGCGGCTCAGGATGAACGCTTCAGAGTAGAGCCCCCGTTTAAGCTTCAGGGAAGCTACAGAAATATGAATAAATTGGCAGAAAAGGTTACTGCCGTCATGAGTGAGGATGAGTTGAATGCGTTACTGGATGATCACTATTTAGGTGAGGCTCAGCTTCTGACTTCAGGCACTGAAGCGAATTTACTCAAACTTAAAGAGTTAAGAGGTTTGTTGGATAGTGCATCAAGCCAGCGCTGGGCTGCTATCAAGCATGAGTTTCAACGCTTAAAGCAAGTGGGTGGTGATGACACAGATATAGGTACCAGAATTGTTTCGCAATTAAATGCCATGGCTACCAGCCTGGAAATGGTAAAAACTGGCTTTATGGAAAGGTCGGTGGGGCAGCCACCCAAAGTTGAAGTTATCAATCAACCTCATCCTGGTTTAAATTCGGTCTTGGAAGCGATGGCGAACACACTCCAAAACAGCATTTTCCCTCTGGTGAAAGCCATGGATGGAAAAATTGATTTGGATCTGAAAACTCATAGTAAAATGAATTCCATTTTGGAACTGCTTACACAGCTACAGGCGGATTTAGGGCGTAGTAATCATTCCAACGAATCACCTTAGAGATGGCCAATTAACCTAAATTATTGATTGTGACGCTACCCGGCTAAGTATTTATTAGAGCGTCGTCTTGGCAGGTGGTTTCCGCGAGACGAGAATTTATCTATGGATGCTAAGTTTACTATAGATTAGTTAACTTATTGATTGAAGTTATGACAGAGGCACTGATTTCTTCGGCTGTACTGTCGTCGTGTACTGCGCGGGCCAAGATCACTCCGCCGACCATTAGTGAAAGTAATGTCCAAGAAACTCTTCTTTTTTGCTTCGTAGAGTTAGGTAGGCCAGCTGCCAGCTGTTCAATAATTTTCTTTAACTCGTGTTCAAAAATTCGCTGAATGTCGGGGTCAGTACGGGCCACTTCCGGTGCTAGTGTTGGTAATGCGCAGCCTCCTTCCATAGGCAGCGCACATTCTGACTCCGAGGTTAAGGGGTGGTCCGGAAAGCTGAAATACCACTTGACGAATGGTTTGAGCCAAGTATCGCCGTTTTGTTGTTGGTTTCTGGCAATACCTGAACCCAGCAACGATAAGCCTTCAGAAACCACAGCCCCGAAGGCGTTAGCTTTTGAATCAAAATGTTTATAAAATGCCCCGGAGGTAACGCCCGCCGCTTTGGAGATACCATCAATGCCAATACCATTGTACCCTTCAGTACGGAATTTAGAGAGAGCGGCGTGCATTATATTTTTTCTGGTTTTTTCTTTGTGTTCTTTATTGTATCTCACTACACACCCTCCCGCTCTGAGTTATTAAACCTGCCGTTAGGATATGTTAGCATAAAAATTGAACGTTAATACCTGTTATTAAGAAATAATTCGTTATCTATTGGCTAATAAGGTTAATTTAGTTAGTATGAATCCATTCTTATCTGAAGATTTAAGCTAAATTGCCCATTAAAACCAAGAGGATTCACGTTCAATGAGTTCAATACGATAACCATCAGGATCTTCGATAAAGGCAATAGTTTCTGTGCCTCCTATTAGAGGGCCTGGTGGTCTGACAATACGTCCACCAAAAGTATCAATTTTGTCGCAGAGTTTATAGCAATCTTCAACACCTATGGCTATATGGCCGAAACCTGTGCCAAGATCATAATAATCCGTATCGTAGTTGTAGGTTAATTCTAGTACAGTACTGCTTTCCTCTTCCCCGTAGCCTAAATATACTAGAGTGTATTGGTGTTTTGGATTATCAAAGGTTCTAATAACCTTCATCCCCAATAGGTTTGTATAAAAATATATAGATTGTTCTAGATTTTTCACTCGAAGCATGGAGTGTAGTATGCGTTTTTTCATTTGTTATTCCTTAAAGCGCAGTTATAAATTGGGCACTCTACTGAGCGCCCAAATCAGCTATGGTTGAGGAGGTACTTTGACTGTTGTGGTTGCTATCGTACTGACCCCGGCGCTATTAGTAGCGGTATATGTGATAGTGTACCTTTGCTCATCACCACTAGCATTGGCAAAACTCAATTTAAAGTGAAAATCCCTTTCACCAAATTTAGCGCCTTTTACTGCCTTATTAATATCGATATTTGGGTCGGTTGAGGTGATAGACTCTAGTGCTACTGAAGGTGAGTTGTCAGAGTAGTCTTTTAGACGATGTTCAATATTGATGCGACGAAAGTCCTTTTTTGACGATTTGCTGCTTTCAAGTATTTCTGGATAGACGAAAAACTCAGGGCGAGGTGTGAAGGTTAGGCCTCTTGCTGCAGCCATTCCGCTTTCCGCGCTGTCAGCAATTACTTGAACAAAATCGCCTGTTACTCTGTCAAATTGTAACACTGTATTAGTGTCAGAACTTATCACATATAGGTCGCTGTTCGCTCCACCAAAACGAATGGCTCGAGGGCTACTCATTCCGCCACCGCCAGGTGGCACAAATTCATCGATGAACTCTCCTGTCTTTCCGTCGTAGCGGAGTATTGCGTTGGTGGCTGAACTGCTG
This sequence comes from uncultured Ketobacter sp., assembly GCA_963922875.1. Taxonomy (GTDB): domain Bacteria; phylum Pseudomonadota; class Gammaproteobacteria; order Pseudomonadales; family Ketobacteraceae; genus Ketobacter. The sequence continues at coordinate 450,656 of CAWUJH010000002.1, forward strand.
GTGTAGATATTTCCATCAGGCCCAAATTCAAGCCCAACCGGAACCTCCAAACCACCGCTACCGGTGGTTACAAATGCACCCATGAATTCCTTAGTTGCTAGATCGAACTGGAGAATGCTATTGGTATAACCACTAGCGATATACATGGTGCTGTCATCGAATGTTTGCATAAAAGGGCCATTTAGATCGCTATCTTCGCCTGAAGCGAACACGTCTATAAATTTTCCTTCTTTGGAGTATCGAAGTACTCTGTTCGATGCTAAATCACCAACATATACCTTACCGTCGGGGCCAAAATTAGGTGCTGTAGGATTTGTTAGTCCACCTTCACCTGCCGCTATAAAAACACCTATATAGTCACCCGTTTTACTATCGAAACGAAGCACTTCTCCAGTGTGAAAACTTGAAACGAATAGATCACCATCGAAACCGATTTGAGAGGCAAATGGACCTTGAACTTCAGCAATCACTCCCATGTATTCACCAGTGTCTTCGTTGAATCTCATTAGTTCGTTGGTGGCAAAACTACTGATAAAGAAGTCGGAGTAGCCCGCTTGTGGCAGCACCAAGGCGCCGATTATTGCTGTCGATCCCAGTATTCTCATAGTTAGTGGTTTTCTCATGATAGATATCCCTTATATTGGTTTGTCGTAAATAGATTTAGTTAGTGTCTGATATGAATTATTCTGTTTGTATTATAAAGATAACGATCGATATCACAAATATAGTAGGTTAGCTTGGTAAAGGAAGTCAACGCATAGATAATTAATTATTTATGACTCAGTGAAGCTGTAATGATTTTTCGATAGATTTAAAATAAGAATAAAAAACATATGTTTATGGTATATGAAGTAGATTATAAATTGACCCTATAAAGCCGTCCTAGTTGTCAGAAAAAGTTAACATTAGACTGTTTGACAGGAAAAAATAAAATTCGTTATTCTATATTGGGATAACGAGTAGTATCCCAAATTATATTAATGTTATTTAATTATTTAGCTTCTTAGTAAATTGGGTGGGGAAAAGTAATGGATATTGCGACCTATATTGGTAAAAAACTCCGCGGAGTTAGTGGTGGGGCGGGTGACAGGTGTATTGGGGTGCTTTTAATGTGTGCATTTTCAACGATGGGTTATGCAAAGGATGGAGACAATGTTGATCTTTCGCAAAAACTTAGAGAACCAGCGCATTCAAGTCCGATTGTGTTATCTTCAAATGACAGTCTATTGTGGTCAGTTAATCCCGATTCAGATTCAGTTACAATTACTAGAACGGACACAAACCAAGTAGTTGATCAGATTATGGTTGGGGATGAACCTCGCAGTATTGCCGTTACCCCAAGTGGGCGTTATGCGTTTGTCGCTAACGCTGCGTCAAATTCCGTAACTGTTATAGAGATTTCTTATCAAAATCCAGAAAAATTCAGTGCTGAGTTGGATCTTTCTGCTTTCGCGAAGGGGGAAATCGTTACGGGTTCTGAACCAAGGAGTATCGTTGTTACACCAGACGGTAAAATGGTGTTGGTAGCAAATAGTAGTCAAGACACAATTACAATTATTGATGCGTCTTCACATCAGATCATTGATAGTTTTGATTTGCGGAGGAGTCGTTGCAACGTTGGCGACATGGATAGACACTTTCAACCTGGCGCATTAGCTGTCACCGCAGATAGTAAAACGCTGTTTGTAACTCGCTTCCTCTCGTTTACCTCAGCAGGTGGTGTGCAGAGGGATGATTTTGGTAAGGAAGCCGTAGTTTGTAAATTGAAGCTTGATAGTGAACGTTCTACGGGAAAACCAATTTTCGCTCCTAAACCTATAATTATGCATACACAGGAAACGGGCTTTTTGGATGTCAATGGTGATCCATCCTACGCTTTTCCAAATCAACTACAAAGCATTGTGATAAGAGGGGATAAAGCCTATTTGCCGAACATTGGCGCTTCGCCGACGGGCCCTCAAAACTTTTTCAACAACACCCAGGCATATGTCAATGTTATCGGGGGTGTAGGATCCTATGAATCTAGCCTAGGAGCATTGAATCTACATTTGGGTGGGCGAGATCCAGAGTTAGGTAAACAGGAGCTCTATTTCGCTAATCCTTGGGCCATAGCATTTACAACTTCGAAAGGTGAAGGAAGCGCTTATGTAGTTTCGGCAGGCAGTGACCTCCTGGTTAAGTTGAAGGTTTATGGCGATGGCTCAATAGGCTTTACTGAAGACGAAGACACCACAGGCTATATCGACCTTAATGACCCAGATAATAGTGCGACCAGAGGTTGGAAAGCCGGTAAAAACCCCTTAGGGATCGCGATAAATAGAAAGGGTGACAAAGCCTACACGCTCAACTTTCTGTCTCGAAACGTATCGGTGGTGGATTTACACCAAGATCAGGTCATTGATGTTATTCAAGTTGACGATTTGCCTGAACCTGGCACTTTGGACGAGCGTCTCTTGGTAGGTGCTGAGATGTTCTTTTCTTCCCGTGGAAATTTTGTCATGCCCCCTGGTGGAATGGGAGCGAATCGTGATCGACTCTCAGAAAAAGGCCGCCAAAACTGCGCGAGCTGTCATTCTAGTGGGCTAACTGACGGAGTAGTGTGGCAGTTTGCCACAGGTCCAAGAAAAACCCTTTCAGTTAATGGAACGTTTAACCCGCAGGACGTTACCGATCAGCGGATTATTAATGCATCAGCTATTTTTGATGAGGTGGAGGATGCTGATTTTAATACTCGATTTGTTTCGAGTGCAGGCTTGTTAGAGTTTCCAAGTCCATGTATCGAGTCGCCTCCAATCATTGGTATCACTGAAAGCCGAATTGACCCAGATCACGGCCTGGTGCTTGGAGAATGGGACAGCTTTGAGTTTGCGCCATGTATAATGAATCCGTTTGATAAGCCAAATGCTAACCGTCCTCAGCCGCAGGTTCAGCTGCCGGGTAGTACAGTATTAGTTAATGCTCACGATGCGCTTGTCGACTGGCAAAGATATTCAGTTCGTACGCCAAATAGACCGATGACCGAAAATGAATTGGCAGCGGCCGGACTAATCCCGGTAGGTGGGTTGAACGACAGTGCGGTCCAAAAAGGGGAGAGGCTATTTAAGCAGAGTGGGTGCGATACCTGCCATAACGGAGGTAAGTGGAGTCGCAGCCAGAAGGATTTTGTGTCACCTCCGGCGCCTACAGAAATTGCTAGTGAGTTTGGTGTCCCTAACGTTAACCAATCACCCTATTTATACCGATTTTTATTTGATATAGGTTCATTCGGCTTAAATGTGCCAGCTTCACAGAATCAATTGCCAGGTTATCCCGCTATTGGAGGCGCTGAGCAGGATTCTAACGGGTTAGGTGCATTAGGTTTTGACTATAACGGTGATGGTAAAGGATCTGGTTACAACGTCTCCTCCATATTAGGTGCGTTTAGTGTACCCCCTTATTATCACAACGGTGCCTGTGAAACCTTAATGTGTGTTCTGGCCGATGAGAAGCACCGGCAAGCAGGTCTGGAAGAAGGCGAGAGTGATGTACTATCAAATCGCGCGAATCGACGTCGTTTGGTGGAGTATCTTGAATCAATTGATGAACAGACAGTCGTTTTCTAACTAATCGTTGCATCTGTATTCAGAAATACAGATGCAACTTTATTCATGCTTATACTCAGTACCAGGAAATTATTATGAAAACTAAATTTCTCATTGCCTTCTTTGGATCACTGCTAACGTTTAATACATGTTTGGCAGCCGACTTAATGTTATCTACCGCTTTAAAAGCCGCTACTTCAGCGGTGTCAAGTTGTGAGAAGAAGGGTTATCACGTTACCGCCGCGGTGGTGGATATTCACGGTGAAACCAAGGTCTTACTGAAAGGGGATGAAAGTACTGTTCATACCAAAGATACGGCGTTTAGGAAAGCTTATACCTTGGTGACACTGGGTCCAATATTTGGACTTAATAAAAGTTCAGAGGCTCAGGCACTAATGAGCGGTAAGCCTAGTGAAGCTGCATTTCTAACAATTCCTAATATTGCTCCAATGCCAGGAGCAGTAGCTATAAAAATCAACGATAAAATAGTTGGAGCGTTAGGCGTTGGAGGTGCTCCGGGTGGCGATAAAGACGAAGCCTGTGCTATAGAGGGCGTCCAAAGTATAAAGAGCGATTTATAGTTATAAGGAAATGGAAATGTTGAATTTGCATTGTAATACTTTTTTGACGCCAACATCGTTTCTTGAGCGAAGTGGTTGTGTTTACCCGAATAAAATCGCCTTAGAATGTGACGGCTTTTCTATTTCGTATTCTGAGCTGTTAACACGATGTCGGCGTTTAGCAGCGGTTTTGCGGGATCTAGGTGTTAATTATGGCGACCGGATCGGAGTACTGTCCCATAACTCGCACCACATGATAGAGGCACATTTTTCTATTCCCGGGGCAGGTGGTGTAATCGTTAGTTTAAATCCTTGGCTGTCAGACGAGGTCTTGTTGCGGCAAATCGAATTCTGTGGCTGTCACGTATTGCTAACTCAAGAATCTCTACTTAATCGCTTTAAAACCTTATTTAATCACTTAGAGTCCACCGGTAAATATAGTGTTGTTGTAATGGATGCAGCAAAGAGTTCTGGTTTGGATTGTGTCATTAACTTTGAGTACATCCAAGACCATTATGAAGGTGATAACCCACTCGATGAATATTTGCTGAGTGAACAAGACCCAATTGCACTTAATTTTACCTCAGGAACCACTGGTGAACCGAAAGGTGTTCTATACAGCCATCGTGCTGCCTACCTACATGCGATAGGCCAGGTCCTGATGTTAGAGCTGACAGCTAAGAGTCACTACTATTGGTCTTTGCCGATGTTTCATGTTAATGGCTGGGGTCACATGTGGGCAACAATCGCTGTGGGGTGTGTTCAACATATTGCCTCTAATGCTAATGGATTAGAACTGAATCATTTGGAAACGCGAATAAAAAAATTTCCCATTAGTCACTTGGCAGGCGCACCTAGGCTTATAAAATCTCTGAATTGCCTAAAGCTGCCAATCTCACAATTAAGTGGGCTTACAGTATTAACTGGCGGAGCTGCGCCGAGCCCAGAGCTTGTATTGAATATGATGAATAAATCAATTCGATTGATTCATCAATATGGTTTAAATGAAACCTGTGGACCTTTTGTTGTCTGCGAACCACAGGATGATTGGCATTTGCTCTCACAGAAGCAGCAGGTGGAGAAGCAGTTGCGTCAAGGGGTAGCGGCGATTCACTCTGCAGGAGGGGTTAGAGTTGTAGATGTTGATCAGAATGATGTTCCACGGGATGGTAAAACGCTAGGTGAAGTATTGATGCGAGGCAATACCGTTGCAATTGGATACTACAATAACCCGAAAGCAACGGAAGATTCATTTCAAGACGGTTGGTTTCATAGTGGCGACTTGGCCGTTGTATTTCCCGATGGCTATATTGAAATTAAGGATCGTAAAAAAGATCTTGTTTTTGTCAATACCGATTACGGCTGGGAAAACGTCTCCTCAATTGAAATAGAACATATCATCAGTGAGTTTCCCCATGTGTTGGATGTATCTGTTATCAGTATTCCGTTAGGGGAAGAAGACTCAGTGTTAGTGGCCTGTCTAGAGGTAATCTTTAATGATTCGTTTGATTTTGGGGCATTAAGAGAATTTTGTTTGGCAAAACTACCCGAATATAAGGTTCCGGAATTTTTCTTAACTACCGAGCTTCCAAAAACTGCTACGGGTAAAGTTAAGAAGCATGAGTTAACAGATTGGGTTCGGACAAAGCTAAAGGTTGAACCGCAGAGTTCAGGAACGGTTGAACGAGCGTTGATTTGATTAGGGTAATCTATTGTGACAAAGCAGATGGAAGTAATTGTGGTAAGTTTAGCGCTGCTATCGGTCATGTTAGGTGTTAACTTACAGGTGCCAATGTATGATGCCTATTCTGCGGAATGGGGTGGACAAGAGGGCTTGTCAGCTCTTTTGTTTGCTACCTATGTATTCGGGCTTATTCCAGTATTAATTGCTTTTGGTGGTATATCCGATCGAATTGGGAGTAAGAAAACCCTAATGTTGGCCCTAGTCAGTGGCTTTTGTGCAAATAGTCTCATGTTGTTTGAACCATCGATAATCACTGTATTTTTTGTCCGCATTCTGCAAGGTGCATCAGTCGCTTTGGTATTGGGAGCTAGTGCGATCTTCTTCCTTAGTCGACTGAATGATGCGGCGTTAGCTGCGAATTTGCATGGCATTCTAGTTACTCTGGGGTTGGGTAGTGGGGCGCTGTTAACCTCGGCTTCATTGGTTCTTCTGGAGTCGGTTACACCTGTATCTTACTGGGTCATTACATTTGCCGGGGTTCTATGTTTTGCGTTGATGTTGCGTATTAGTGACACTGCTGTACGAAATAATATTTCTTTTTTGCGATTGCCAATTATAAACCGGGATACATGGCTCTACTGCTTATTTATTTTTGCGGGTTGGTCTTTAACCGGAGTTATGATTGCTGTAGTACCAGGAGTGATTAGTACAAACGCAACGACTGGTATGACTGGATGGGTAGTTTTTTTGGCGGTGGCTACAGGCACCTTAGTTCAGCCGTTATCGCGTAAGAGGTCTTTGTATTGGGGATTGGCAGCTGGTTGTGTTATTGGTGCGTTTTCCGTTGGGTTGTTGGTGGTCAGTATCGCTTCAGGAAGTAGTACTATGACCTTACTGGCAGCTGCTTTTGCTGGCGTGAGTTCCCTTGGCTTTATTTATATTGGGGGCTTAAAGGCAGTGATTGAACAACCTGAATTGATCAGAGCTCGTTCGATCGCAGGGTATTTTGTTTGTGGATATATAGGATTGGGTCTTCCATGTACTGTTGTTGGTTATGGGATTCAGTACTTTGGCATACTCACTGCTTTGAGTAGCTACGGTATCTTTTTGATTTCATTATTGCTCATTGGTTTGTTTCTTCTTACAGAAAGAAGACACCGAAAAAAAATTGAATTAGTAGAGTGGTATTAACATGAAAAGTACGTTTACTGAAAGCAAAGAATCTCTTAAGCAAAAAGCATTAAACCAAATGGATAGGCTGCTCACTACTAACAATTGGAACTGTTACGAGAAGGTAGCGCTTACATGTCAAGTTCTGGCGGATCTTGGGCATTGCTCAGGTTTATCTGGCCAGATAACAACGAAATTAGATAGTGAAATATTTATAACCCAACGCCTAGGTTTAGGGTTTGATGAAATAACGAGTGCAAACTTATTAAAGGTCGATAGAGATCTTAATGTGCTGGATGGTGTTGGGATGCCTAACCCTGCAAATCGCTTTCATAGCTGGATTTATGAATCAAGACAAGATATAAGTTGCGTGATTCACACTCACCCGCCTCATACCTCAGCATTGAGTATGTTGGAGCAACCGCTGACTGTGTCGCATATGGATACTTGTCTTATTTATGACGATGTGGCATTTCATTTTGATTGGCCCGGCATTCCTGTTGGTAACAATGAAGGTAAAATGATCGCAAAAGCAATCGGAAATAAAAGCGCATTACTGCTTGGCCATCATGGTTTGGTAGTAGTGGCAGATTCTATTGAAAAGGCTCTTGTAATTACTATCCAAGTTGAAAAAGCTGCTCAGCTTCAATTGCTTGCTATGGCCGCTGGTAGCATTAAATCCATTAATTCCGCTTTGGCGCTTGAAGCCAGGGAATGGCTTTCACGTCCCAAACGGATTGCGGCAACATTCGATTATTACGCAAGAAAACAGCTCAAAAATAATAATAGTTCCATTTGTTAGATAATTAGTCTCTTTCACATCTATTACTTTAGATTATTAGTATTTTAAATAGCATTTTCTTCAAATCGTCACCTTAATCATTTTATTATAACCTCATAGATCTCGAACGATATCTATGAGGTGCTATGGCAGGTTTTTATGCACCATTAAATAATAAATCACGTAAAGGAGAGAACAAATGCTGAATGTACATGGATACGAAATTCTAAATTTGCAAGGAAAATCAAGACTCATGAAAGTGCTAGAGCACATCGGTAGTATAGAAGATGTTGTTCGTGAAGCATGTTTAAATCGAGGTAGTCAAATCTGGGGAGACTTGCAGACATCTTTGTTCCGCATGAATCTAAAACTAATGAAAGAGGGATTTAGCCTAGGATCCAGTAGAGCTGAGTTAGAGTGGAAAATAAGAGGGATTGTTGAAGAAATAGAAACACGTCAACTCCAGTTAGCTGAGATTCCTGATAACTTTAGAGATGCTGAAGAATTCATTCATTGGCTTAAAGAAAAAATATACATGCACCGGGTGAATCATCATGATCTTTTTGATTACTTTGATAACGATGATTTAAACGATGAAGAGATCAGGTATTTCTTGTCAAATTATCGAGTCAATATGCAAAGATTTCACCTCCATGTTGCGGCGTATAGTCTTTTCGTTCCATTTAGAATGCGCGAGGAACTCTATGAGAATCTGCATGATGAATTTGGTCAAGGTAATTTTGAACAAGCTCATCCAAACCTGTTTGAGCCATTAATGGATCATTTTGGGGGAGTGAAGCCCGATGATTGGAATGCTGAAACCTATCATCTACTAAACACCAAAATTAATCTTTGCTGGTTTTCCAACGGCCTACACTATGGAATGGGTGGGATGGGCGCTCTCGAGCTCAGTATTCCTGCGCAACAGCGTAAGGTTCTGGCTAACTTAAGAAGAAGAGGTTTAAGTGAAAAATTGGTTGAATTTTTCGTTGTACATTGTGAATTGGATGAAGACCATGGGGACGGTTGGTTTGCTGCAGGATTGCCCTATATAGATACCAAAGCTGATATGGAAAAAGTTTATGTAGGCGCAATGCGAATGCTGGAGGCGAGAGCGGGAGTATATGATGGTGTGCTCTCAGGAATATTAAATCGACGCTTGATAAACGAGTACAAATTGCTTGGTGATGAGCAGAAAAGGGAACTGCTTTCAGCAGTATAGAGGCTCTAATTAAAGATAATTGGGGAGTGCGAATGTTTAAAAAGACTTCGTGCTCTCCATTAACTGGAGTATTTAATGATTACCAAACCAATGAAAACCTACTTGTGGATTTGGGTTTTATGGCTAATAGCTTTTTACACTGTTTGGTTGATATTGGTGTTTGGTTTCGACCAATGGCAACAGACAAAGGAATCTTGGCCCATAGCCGTGGCGATGACAATTGGTAGTTACGCAGCTGGAGCGACTCCCATGGGTGGTGGAACGGTGGGATTTCCAGTGCTGGTGCTTCTGTTTGAAATGCCAGCATCATTGGGTAGAGATTTCAGTTTTGCTGTTCAATCCATAGGGATGACCAGTGCCGGTATATTAATTCTAGCCAGGAGACAACCCTTAGCATGGGCAATGCTTCAGGGAGCATTGCTGGGGTCGCTTATTGGCACTCCTCTTGGGATTTATTTTGTAGCACCGTTTGTCCCAGAGTTGTATATCAAACTCATTTTTTCTGTTTTATGGGCTAGTTTCGGTATTCTGCATTTGGTAAGAATTTCTGAGATATCAAAGCTCGAAGGTATGACGGAATTCGATGAGCGATGGGATTTCAAAATAGGTCTGGTGCTTGGGTTGTTCGCCACTATGTCTATAGCTTCAGTTACCGGCGTTGGCATAGACATGGTTTTATATTGTGCATTGGTTTTGCTATGTCGAGCAGATCTTAAAATTGCTATCCCCAGTTCTGTTATCGTAATGGCATTTACCTCATTGGTCGGAGTCTTTGTAAAATTTCTAGGACCGGGTTTTGCACCTGGTGTCTATCATAACTGGTTGGCTGCTGCACCGATCGTTATTCTGGGGGCGCCCCTAGGGGTGCTTGTGGTTAATGTAATTGGTAGAAAATCAACGTTAATCTTCGTTGCTTGTTTATGCATTGTGCAATACATCTGGACCTGTATATCGGAATTCAATGCCCTAAAAATACATGGAATAGTCGTTTCGTTGATTTCCGTGTTTGTGATTTTGGGGTTGTTTGAGTTGTTAAGGTTATGGGGGGCTCGTCTTGTTGATGAAAGAATCTACAGAAAGAAACTAACAATGGTCAATCGTACGGCTAGTCCGTTGACTGACTAAATACTATTTACGTGTAGGAGAATTAAAAATGGAACATTTCGATATTGCGGTAATCGGTAGTGGTATGGGGGGTAGTGCTTGTGCATTGGTCTTAGCTAAGCTCGGATACAATGTATTGTTGATTGAAAGAGGGTGTCACCCACGATTTGCGATTGGTGAATCCGCCACACCAGTAATGAGTAAAAAGATAAGATACTTGGGCGCATTCTATGACATACCAGAATTCGATGAGTTGTCCACTTACGATAAAATAAAGGAATCAAACACCAATATATTGTGTGGCCCGAAAGAGTTGTTTCATTATTTCATACATCAGCCTGGCCAGAATTCAGTAGATATTAACGGTATTATCCCTGAAGTGATTGTCCAAACACCAGAGGTCGATGCTCAGTTCTATCGGGCCGAATCTGATGAGTATATGGTGAAGCTTGCGATTAAATATGGTGTGACTTATATGGATTTTACCAGTGTAAATGATCTGGATATAACAAAAAATGGAGTGATCATTGAATGCGAGCGAGATAACGAAACATTTAAGGTAAAAGTTGAGTTTGTTATTGATGGTACTGGATTCAAATCAATTATAGGCGAGAAATACAAGTTAAAGATACAGGGTGATGAACTCGATACTCAATTGCGTAGTCGTAGTATTTTTTCCCATTTTAAAAATGTTGGGAATTTTGAGGAAGTACTAAATAGAAGTCCTATATTCAGAGATCGTTCACCCGCAGCTAGAAATCGAGCAACACAGCATCACTGCTTTAATGGCGGATGGCTTTGGTTTATACCCTTCGAAAATGGTGTCACTAGCGTTGGGTTAAACCTAGATATTGATTGCTACCCGCTAAACGATCAGCCTGCGGAAGAAGAATTTTGGAATATTATAGAAAAGTTCCCGATTATACATGATTTGTTGCTCAATGCTGAGAATGTTTTGCCTTTCATTAAAACTGGAAGATTACAGTTCATCAATCGTGAAATGGTAGGTGATAGATGGGCGATGCTACCAGCCTCCGCCTACGGGCTTGATGCTTGGTTTAGTACTGGGTTGGCTGTTTCTTTTATGGCAATTCATAGACTGGCTGAACTTCTCGATAAAAAAATATTTCCAGAGAAGCGGTTTCAAAGAGAGCTATTGGTTGATTATGAACGAGCACTGAAACAGGAATTTCAACATGTATCAAAAATGATTCATGGGATATACAAAAGCTTCCGCCATTTTGATGTTTTTAAGTATTACTGCTTTCTATGTTTTATGGGTTCAGAAAATTACTTGGAGCAAGCTGGTTATGAAAAAGGCATGGATTTAAGATATTTGCTTCTAAGTGCTGGCGATGATGCGTTTATTGATAAATTTAATATTGTATATGATACGGTTATTAGATTGTCAAACCAGGAATATGTATCGAAACTAGAGGTAGAAGCATTACGAAGATTTATTCAATTTGACATGGCTTCTTATAATTTTCGTGATTTTGGTAATCCAGACAAGTTTGGCATTCATTCTCGTCGTCTTATGGCATCATGATTTTTCAGGGAGATTTTTACCGTGTCCGAGAACGAAAAGGTATTTAGGAATATTCTGGGTAGATTTGCCACCGGAGTTTGCGTTGTTTCTACACTTAATAGTAATGCTGAGCCCGTAGCTATGACTATCAATTCTTTTACATCTGTATCTTTGAATCCTTCGTTGATTTTATGGAGTCTAAAGAAAGATTCGTTTTGTTATTCCATATTTCTTAAAGCTCAGGAATATTCCGTTAGCGTATTAAGTAGTGAGCAAATCGCTATTTCTAATAAATATGCGAAAATCGGTGACCACATAATGGATAGAGATGATTATGCTATTTCATCGCGTGGTATTCCTTACATAAAGGATAGTATGGCAAATTTTGAATGCAGCCACTGGGATGTCCATTCGGCTGGTGATCATGATATTCTAGTCGCCGAAGTAATAGAGTTCGGGTCTACTGTCGTTGATAACCCCTTGATATTTTATGGTGGCCAATACCGAGGCCTTAGTATTGGTTTTTAAAAAGCAAGACGTAGAAAAAGGGCTGGCATTAAGAATGCCAACCCTTTTTCTACGTCTATTATAAAATGACAATTGTTTTCATTACTGGTAAAAGGGCGAATTCATTTCCCTGCTTGCTGCCTCGGTGATACTAGCATCGAATACTCGAGTGTAAAAAGCTGCATTCAAGCTGGCTGCCTCAGAAGGAAAGTATTCAATAGCAAATTTTTTGGCATTTTCTATTGTGTCGAATGCATATAATCCTCCTGGGGTGCCAGTATTTAACCCGCTTAACCAAGTTTTGGAGAGTAATCCTGGTTGCTGTTTCAATACTGGGTTTAGCTTACGCCAGGGACCATTATCAAAAGGAACTACATGGAGTTGAACTTCTGTATAGACATAAGCTCCTGGTTTAGTCTCTATCTTTCCGTTGTAATAAACAGAGTTCATGTCGATACTTGCTAACTTTGTGACATCAGCATCAAATACTCGAGTAGTTTGTGCTACCCCAAATCCTTTTGCTTCATCAGGAAAATACCCAGTAACAAATTTTTGGGCATTTTCTATTGAATCAAACGCATAGAGACCTCCACCTGATTGATTTCCCACGCCAGCCAACCAGGTTTTGTTGATGAAACCTGGTTGTTTTTTAATATTGGTATTTATCTGATGCCAGGGAATGTCATTAAATGGCACCGACATTTGTAGTTCAGTGTATACAAATGCCTTAGGTGTCACGCTGTTAAGTTTTTTTGCCTCTATTGCCTGACTTTGTGTTGCTATTAGGCAAAGCGCAAGAGTCGCTGATAACGCTACGAAAACATTATGTACTCGCTGTTTAAAATGATTTAACTGAGTTGACTTGTTCATTGTTTATCTCCAAGTGAAGTCTGCTTTTTACGGTGTTGAGATAACGACCGCAATCTAATGTATAATTGATATGTAACACCTGTCAATCTTATTGTAATAATATTTTTTAATTCATATGGGTTGATTGGTTTTAATAAAATTAGATCAATAACGTTTTTAAAACGCATTATTAACCTTAAATAAGCACTATTTACGTCGCGTTATAAGCTTTTATTATTAGGTTAAATTTTAAAGTAATATTCTAGAATTAAATGTTGACATTATAAATTATGTGTCATATCTTGCTTAAAGATAACGAAAGGTATCTAAATATAAAAATGGAAGCATGTAGGTTTTACGGCATGTGACTCTGATTGTTTTGTTTGTCATTTAATTAGAAGGAAATTGTTATGATTATCAAAGCGTTTGTTTATACTGAGCTTCAAAATTCACTGCCCTTTGACCAGGCACCTTGGCGGGAGTTGAACCCTATACTCATTGATCAGCCAGGTTTCATTAATAAGACGTGGTTGTCTGGTGTAGTTAACAATTCTGTTGGTGGTTTTTATTCATTCGATTCAATAGAAAATGCCCAGAAATTTGTTACTGCATATTTTCCTGATGAAGTTAGAAACTTCAATGTTGCTCAAACTACGCGCATATTCGATGCCGCTGTGGTGGAAGAAGCAAGCCGAGATATGAATTCAGTGCATTTTGGTGCCCAACTAGACACTAAGCCTGGAGCGTTTGTTTATACCGAAGTTCAATTAAATGTCCCATTTGAGAATGCACCATGGAGGGAGCTTAATCCGACCCTTAAAAAACAACCAGGTATTCTTGCGAAAACATGGTTAAGTGGGCTACATACCAATACTCCAGGTGGAATTTACGCGTTTGATACTATAGAAAATGCGACTGCGTTTGCTGTCAATTATTTTCCAACAGAAGCCGCTAATCTAAATGCTGCCTTTACCACCAGAATATTTGACGGCAGAGTCGTAGAAGAGGCAAGCAGACAGCTAAACTCACCGTTTTATTCTAACTAAGCGGATATTGGCCAAACTAACGGATTTTAGGAGCTAAGAAAATGAAAGAATTTGGGAAGTATATTGGAGTTTTAGCTATCGGGTTGTTCAGCAATTCAGGTTCTTTTGCGGAGACCATTACCACTGATAATTTTTATTCGAAAAACTCTAGATTGACTGTTCATATGTTGGGTACAGACATAGTTGAAGAACGTTTAGTACCTGATATTGATGGCGACGGTGTCGACGATATTGCCCGCTGCTTTGATATGCAGTTGCTAGATGTTGAAACCGGTAGAGTCATTGGTCATGGAGCTGATTGTGTTGCCAATTTAACCCCAGTGGGTGGTGGCTTGCAAATTGACGCAACCTATTACCTCAATTTAAAACGGGGTTCGTTAGTAATTCGAGGGAAAAATACAGCGCAGCCTGTTTTACGAGAAACTGTGACTACTACCACAGGAGAACCTTACAGTCATTCGGTAGCAGCTTCAGGAGATTGGAATTCTGCCCTTGGTGGTAGTGGCTTGTATGCAGATGTTGTTGGCCGATTAAGAGTGTCTGGATTAATGAATATAGACAATGTTAAGGGTATGTCTGATGACAGTGCGTTTCTTGATTTGATTTTAATGATTGAACTTGAATAATATTTTTTGAAACGACGCGCCAAAATTCATTTGGGTTTGTGTGGCGCGTCGATTTTTTAAAGGAGTAAGCTATGCCATTTATTCATTTAATGTTAAACAAGAATGTTTCACAAGAGCTGCAGCAAACTGTTGCGTCTCATTTGCTGGATATTACGAGCAGTGTATTAAAAAAAAATCCAAATCACACAGCTATTGTTGTCGATGCACCTATCACTAATAGATCATGGTTTATTGGTCATTCAAGTCAGTTATCCACTATGTTTAAATTGGAAATATACATTACAGAAGGGACTAATTCTAAGGAAGAAAAAGAGTGTTGGATTGCTGCTGTTTATCAAGTCATGTGTGACTGTCTAATAGAAAATATTTCGATAAACTATATCATCGTCACTGAGATACCCGCGATGGATTGGGGGTATAACGGAGAGACTCAGTACGCACGATTGGGACTCGCTGTTAAATAGTGTCGCGTCTAACCTTGTAGGAGGAAGCTATGGATACAATCTATTCTAGACCTGAGGACAACGATAAAATACTTAAATTTGAGTTGGGTGATGTTGCTATTCCTGATTTTCAGTATCAGGAAATGGAGCCTGGATTGAGAACAAATGTCAAGATGCACGTTCTTTTTGATAATAAAAAGGACGATCCCGATTTCGGTTCTGATGCAGCAATTATCAAGTATTTGCCTGGCGCCTATGTACCTTTGCATTTACATAGAGGCTATGAAATGGTTTTTGTTTTAGAAGGCGAGTATATAGAAAATGATATTACATATTATCCAGGTTCTTTGATTATTAGATCTCCGGGCACTACTCATGCCATGCGTTCTGTGACCGGGTGTACTTTTTTAGCTATGCGTGACATTCCAGTAAAACAACTTACGTAGCAAACTGAAGGTCGAGGTAAATAACGCAGCAGTATTGTAGTTTCGTTTAACGCAGGTAATTTAACGTTCCGACTTTACAACTATCGCATCTAAATATAGGAATTTAAGTGATGGATTATTTCAGCAAGTTTAAAGGCATGTCTAAACCTGTCCCACCAAGACCTGACCTAAGGCAACTTTTGTTTGTCTGGCTTGGCGGATTTTTAGCAATATCAGTAGTTGGAGTAATGGCTAATTATACCAATCAGCCTTTGATCTTGGGCTCGTTCGGTGCATCTTGCTTCATATTATTTATATTGCCAAACAGTCCATTTGCACAACCAAGAAATACAATCGGCGGACATTGCGTGTCGACATTCGTGGGGTTAGCTTTTTATCATTGGGTAGGGCCAGAGTGGTGGAGTATGGCATTGGCTTTGGGAACGGCCTTAACGGCTATGCAGGTTTTGAGAGTCAACCACCCACCAGCAGGTTCTAACCCATTAATTGTTTTTTTGGTTGGAGCTAGTTGGGATTTCTTGTTGATACCCACTTTGGTAGGTTCGGTTGTTTTGGTTTTAATCGCTCTATTTTATAATAACCTATCAAAAACTAGGAGTTACCCTGAATATTGGGTTTAGCGGTAAATTGTAGAAATCAGTTATTCATATACTACTGTTTAGCCGTCGGGTTCTTATTCGGTTTTTCGGTGCGCATCTGAACGCGAGCTTTGGCAATGCGCATGCTGATAAAAACAAGTGCCAAAACAACGGGTAGGGCTGCGGCTTTAGACAGTGTCACGTCGATAGGAATACCGACCTTATTTAAACCACTGAGGGCGATTTCTAGCAGTGACAGCAGATAATAGCCAATTACCACCACAGATAAACCCTCAACGGTTTGCTGCAAGCGTAATTGTAATTGGCTGCGGCGGTTCATGGAGGATAACAAATCTTGATTCTGCTCCTGAATCGATAAATCCACCCGAGTTCTCAGCATGCTGGTGGTGCGGTGGATTCTGCGGGAGAGGTCTTCTAGTCTGTCGCGAGCTGAGTTACAGGTTTTTACCCCTGGAGTTAAGCGCCGTTCTAGAAATTCTCGCAGGGTCTGAAAGCCTTCTACCGGACTCTCATGTAGCTGATTTAAGCGATCCAGGACCAAGTCGTGATAGGCGACAGTGGCGGCAAAGCGAAAATTGGTATCGGAGCGCAATCGCTCAACCTCTGCCGCTAGATGGGAAAGATCCTGCAATAGTTCGCGTTCGTCCTTCTCTACATCTATTTCTGATATTTGCTGATTTAGTGTGGTAAGCGAGTTTTCAATTCGTGTGAGATCCGGGCTTATTTTTCGGGCAACTGGCAGGGATAGTAGTGACATTAACCGGTAGGTTTCTATCTCATAAAGTCGTTGAATAAAGCGACCGGTTTGAGATGGAGAAAGCGATCGGTTATAGGCAACAATTCTTCCAAACCCGTCACTGTGGAGCTTGAATGATGTCCATACTTTAGCGTTATTGCTGTCTTCTTCTATATTGGTTTCAATCTCGGAACCCGCGAGTCGCTGCCCTTCGAACCAGCGTTTGATAGTGGCTTCATCCGGTTCACTGTTGGTGACCACCAAGTTCACCGCAACCATTAGTTCTCCGGGAATTGCGGCTAACCAGTCCTTGGGTATAAAAGCCAAAGCATTATCTGCAAAAGGTTCGGCATCTGGCGTGATAAACGTGAAATTAGCGAATTCCAAGTGTCGCTCCCAGCGTAACTCAAAA
The DNA here is from genome assembly GCA_963922875.1 of uncultured Ketobacter sp. Classification (GTDB taxonomy): domain Bacteria; phylum Pseudomonadota; class Gammaproteobacteria; order Pseudomonadales; family Ketobacteraceae; genus Ketobacter. Next base: position 467,950 of record CAWUJH010000002.1, read on the forward strand.
CCGCCAAAATTCTGATAAAGGCAAGTAGCCCCCGGTGCAGGAGGTGGCACGCTATAGCGCTTACACAGGTCTAAAACATGCTCTAACATAGCTTCTGATTTGTCACCCAACATCACCGAAAAATGGGTTATCTGGCAGTTACCGTCAATTACGGGTGAGGGGCGATTGTGTAATTCATCATAGAGTGATGAGCGTAAGGGGTGAACTTTTAGTGACACCGCTGGGGCATTGATTGCAGGGTTACTGTCGCCTGACTTTACTTCATGCAGCGCGTGATTCATGAGCTTTCCTGCCTGGCTACTTCGATGGTATATAGCGGTTTGTAGTACTGCTGTTTTTCGGTACTTTATAGCTACAGTCCTTAGTTTGGCAACCGTTTGCTAATTTTTGTTATAAAGCCGTTCACTATGGCGAGTAAATTAGCGGGCAATTCTCCCAGAATTTGATGCGCTGGAGTCCAACCGTGCCCTGTTTAGTGGCTTTCATTTGTCGGTTTTACTTTAACAATGGTTTATAAGGCATTGAAAGATATGCTCAAAATAGGGTAAATATTGTGCTATTGCAGCATTGTAGCGTTCTGCTACAATGCTGCAATAGCAACGATTGTTTTGCTCAGTTCGGGTTTATTTGAGGGTTTTGTTATGGCTAAAGCACAATCACCGGTACGCTTGGAAGCGTCGCTGATGGAGTCTGCCAAACTGGCGGGGGAAGTATTAAAGCGAAGTGCGGCGGAACAGGTAGAATTCTGGGCTTCCATTGGTCGAATTATTGCACCTAGGCTCAGTCCAAACGAATTGATGGAGCTGCAAGCCGGGCTGTTGGATATCAAGCTTGAGAAAGCCAAGCCTGTTTCTGTAGATAGCGCTGGCTTGTTTGCAGAATTAGATCAACGCCGGACCTCTGGTGCCTTGCAACAGGCAATAACCAATAACAGTATTCGTTATCAAGTAGCCGCGAGCCATCCCGGTTATTTAGAACAGGTGCGTCCAGATGGCAGCACTTTAATCGGTAAATTTATTAATGGACAGTTTGAGCCTATTTCGTGAAGCAGCTATGGATGTTAGTAGGGGGGAACGGTGCCGGAAAAAGCACTTTTTACGAGCAGTTTCTAAAACCCAAGGGAATGCCTTTTATTAATGCGGACATCATAGCTCGGGAAATGTTTCCCGCTGATCCGGAAACCAACAGCCTGAAGGCTGCTCGAATCGCGGAGCAGCTCAGACTTCACCAACTGCGAGAAGGGAACAGTTTCTGTTTTGAAACGGTGTTTTCTCATACCAGTAAAGTGGATTTTATTGCCAACGCAAAGGCTATTGGCTACAAAATCATTTTGGTGTTTATCCATGTGGAAAGCAGTGAGTTGAATGTAGCGCGAGTGGCGCAACGGGTTGAAGATGGTGGCCATAGTGTCCCGCTCGATAAGATCCTGACGCGCATTCCGAGAACAATAGACAATGTGAAAGCGGCTATTCCACTGTGTGATGAGGTGCATATTTTAGATAACAGCCGCCTGGATAACCCCTTCGACCGAATAATCTCTATTGTTGATGGCCAAGTGTCTGTACTCCTCAAGGATAACCTGCCATTCTGGGCGCAGGAATTTGTTTAATGCCTGGCGATACGCTTACCAACTCTATCAGCGAAGGAAAGGAAAAGGCAGTGGCACTCAAACCAACAATCTATAAATCACGCATTTCCTTATCAGATCTGGAACGTAATTATTACGACACGCTGAACTTAACCATTGCGCAGCATCCCTCTGAAACCCTCGAAAGAATGATGATCAGAGTCATGGCTTTTTGCCTCAATGCCCAAGAAAATCTCGCTTTTACCAAAGGGCTTAGTGAACCTAATGAACCAGATATCAAACGGGTAGGTTTAGACGGGCAGTTAGATCTCTGGATAGATGTGGGCGAACCCGCTCCGGATAGGATAAAAAAGGCAACCCGTGTTGCCAGGCAAGTCAAAGTCTACAGTTTTAATTCCAAGTCCGATGTTTGGTGGCAAACCGAGGCCAGTAAATTTGCCCCGTTATCGGTTTCAGTTTATCGCATACCTTGGCCCCAAGCCCAGTCCTTAGCGGCCTTAGTAGATCGAACCATGGATATGTCGGTGACAGTAACTGGTGATTCTGCCTATGTCACTGCATTTGCTGGTGAGTGTGAAATTCAGTGGGATTGTTTTCAACGATAACTTTCTATGCCTGTTTGTTGCGAGCTAAAGCAGTTTTATAACTACCTATATCTGGCTTAGCATGAAGAGCATAGTTTTTTCTTAGTACATCCTGTACTTTATGTTCAATGTGATAGACTCACAATATCATCTCTTCGAACAAGGGTGACTAATGATGGTTCAGCAATACGTGGTGGTGCAATGAAAATTGGCTTACCAGACAGTGGCGTTTCTAATGGTGCAGAGCACACTAAAATCGGAATCAATGATTTGTCACTTGAAGATCCCAAGCGTTGGCTAGTGGAAGGGTGGCAAGACTTCAAACGCGCTCCCCTGATCGGTCTCGCACACGGACTTTGTGTTTCTGCTTTTGGTTTAGTTCTACTGCTAATTGGTTACGATAAATTCTGGTTACTCGCCGGGGCGTTTACGGGGTTTTTAGCGGTTGCTCCCGTTGTTGCCGTAGGTTTGTACGCGGTTAGCCGGGCCCTGGAAAAAAATGAACCAGTCTCATTTTGGTTAGTGCTTCAAACTTGGTTGAGCTGGCGAGGCAAAGTACATCACGATTGGCGTTTGGTTCGTTTCAGCTTGTTATTGTATCTTTCCGGAACCGGATGGGTGCTTACATCGGCTGCATTTATTACTTTATTTTCGCCGGTTCATATCGAAAATCCTCTCGATTTTTTAACCCACATAGTTTTGGCAACAGATAATCATTTATTTGAGATTTGGTGGATTTTGGGTGTCGCCTTAGCAGCACCAGTATTCGCGTCCACAGTGGTTACCATACCGTTGCTACTTGATCGCCAGATCGGTGTTTATGAAGCGGTATTGGTCAGTTGGAAAGTGGTGTTACAAAACCCGCTACCGATGGCCGCGTGGGCATTGCTAATCATGGCCAGCGTCATGTTTGGTGTTGTCCTATTGGTGGGAAGTATCATAGTCGTTCCTATTTTGGGACATGCCAGTTGGCATGTCTATCGGGATGCCGTCAACTCTGATCAATTACCCCATAGAGCACAGAATTAACTATGGAATCATTACTGCAGTTCACTGAGGAAGATATAGCAACGTTTGGGCTGACTATAGGGCTCGGGGCATTCATCCTGTATATGTTCTTTATCGTTTTCCAGCTGGCAAGGGAATCAAAAGCCGGAAAGTTTGGAACCTTCGTGCTATTTCTGGTGTTGACCTTGGGCATGATTGGATTTTTAGCGAAGCTATTGATCCAATGGTTGCTCGATATCTGATTTTCTAAAGCGTTTGGATATCCAGTAGTCGATACTGAAAAATCGGCCAGCACCCGTAAAAAACAGGCTCAACAACATAATAAAGTAGGTGGCAGCGAATTCGATGCCATTGTTTAACACTACGAAATTTCCGCTGCTGGTTAACCATTCATAGTGGCCGTGTTCTCTGAGAATGGTTTTGGCGCGATCCAGTTTCTCCGCAGATGCGACTACTCGTTCTGTTGCAAAGGGTGCGCCTGGATCTGCAATCGCTTGCCAGCCAAATTCCCAGTGAACTGAGGTTGCTGCAATGATCATGGTAACCATCAAGGGTAAAGTGATATAACGTATAGCAAAACCGGCGGCGAGAAAAATGGCTCCCACTATCTCTGTTCCTGTGGCCAGCACTGCCATCAGGTAGGGGAAGGGTAGACCAAGGCCCCAGTCGTCGTTCCCAAACCATTCAACAATACCGTCGAACCCTTCCAGCTTATGGGTGCCAGCCATCCAAAACACCGGGACAAGATAAAGGCGCAGCGCCAGTGGCCCGAGAAAGTTCAGAATAGAGACCTTCATCAATAAATCTTGAATTTTATTACCCCAGTCGATGATAAATTGCATAGGTACGCCCCAAGAAGTCAATTTTTTACAGTATTGTCCATTGGAGAAAGGAAACCATGGATTGTTACAGTTTTTCTTTAAAATTTTTCTTGCCGGTCTTCCTCTGCAGGTACAGCTCCTAAGACTCGGTAAAGAGCGACTCTGGCCTGTAGTTGCGCGAGTTTATTTTGCAGCACTCCGTCTTGGGCACTTAATAAGGTGCGTTGTGAATCTAATACTGTTAACAGATCCACGCTTCCTGTGTTGTAGCGGGTTTTGGCTTGTTCATAGGCCAGGTCTGCATAGTGCGCTTGCTGCCGTTGCCATTGGCCCTGTGAGATCAACGCCTGGACATTGGCAAGGGCAACATCCGCTTCAGCTAGAGCTGTTAGTACCGTTTGTACATAGGTGGCGGCTAATTCATCGTAACGTGCTCTAGCTACCTCTGTTTGAGCTCGCAGACGACCGCCTTGAAATAATGCTTGTGTAACCGCACCTGTTATTGACCAAAAGGGGTCTTTCGCCAATAAACGAGTGCTCTGATTGCTTTGCCAGTCGAGGGATGTACCCACCGAAAGACTGGGAAAAAGTGCGGCGCGGGCGGCAACGATATCGGCTTCAGCTCCTTTCAGCGTGGCGTCTGCGCGACGCACATCGGGACGGCGCGCAAGCACTTGTGCTGGATAGGTGGCGGTTACAAGCGGTTGAGTGATTAATGAAAGCTGACGGCTTGCCACCCGGAATTGCTGCGGGGTTTGACCTACCAGAACGGCCAGAGCTGCACGTCGTTCCCGTTCTTGTTGTTGTAATGGCGGCAGGGCCGCCCGTTGCCCGGCTAATTGGGCTTTTTGCTGGGCCACTTCTAAAGTGGAGCCGGCACCAAATCGCTGGCGTGTTTCCACCACCTGAAGTACTTGTTCCGAATTACTCAGATTGTCTTCCGTCAGAGTAATTCGCTGCCGTAGAGCTAACAAGTCGAGATAGGTGTTTACTACTGCAGACACTACGCTGGTTCTTATAGTGTCTTGGTCAAATTCGGTGGCAAAATAATTGGCTTGAGCGGCTTGTTGGTTCGCTCTGGTGCTGCCAAATAAATCGATTTCATAACTAGCAGCAAGCGTTCCTTTATAAGATTTTGAAGACAGTCCTCCGCTGAATTCACCATTGCGTTGGGCGCTGGCTGAAACTCCTACACTGGGCCATAGTTCAGCGCCGGCAATGGTGAGTTGAGCTTCCGCCAAGCGCAAGCGTGCTGAGGCCGCACTGAGTTCAAGGTTCTGCTGTAGGGCTTGGCTAACCAGACTATTTAATTCAGTGGAAGAAAAGCCCAGCCACCACTTACTCGGTAGTTCCTGCTCTAGACTGGCCGCATATTCCCAGCCATTGGGTATATGCGGCTGAGGGGGTTCAACATTCGCATTCAAAGTGCATCCAACTAACAACACCAGAGCAGAGTTAAGAAATAAAACACGGGTAACTAATGTCATGTAGAGAGAGCCTCTACCGGTCTCAAGCGTGCCGCTTTCAACGCTGGGGTAAATCCAAAAATCAAACCAGTACCAACAGCGCAAGCAAACGCCAAAATCATGGTGGGAACCGAGAATAGAGCGCTCATGCCAAGTACGCTGGCACTTAATCCCGCCACTATACCTAGTCCAATACCTACAATACCGCCTAAAGTGGAAACAACCACCGCTTCGGTGAGAAACTGTTGCAATATGTTGCGTGTACGGGCACCCGTTGCGACACGAATCCCTATTTCGTGAGTTCGCTCGGTGACGCTCACCAACATAATATTCATTACACCAATACCGCCAACGAGTAACGAAATCGCCGCAATGGATCCCAGGAGTACGGTAAAAGTGTTTTGGGTTTCAGATACTGCGGCCACAATATCGGCCATGTTTCTTACTCGAAAATTCGCGTTGGGGTAGCGCTGATCCAGGAATCGAGTGATGGCTTGTTCGGTTTGTTCCATGGCTTCCACTCGATCTACTGAAACCGTAATATTACGTATTTGGGACTGACCAAAAAGCCGCAGATTACCGGTAGATAAGGGCACAAATATTACGTCATCGGCATCCCGTCCCCAACCGGTAGCACCTTTTTCTTCCATTACCCCAATCACTTGAAAAGGAACATTGTTTAATAGTATGTAGTGACCTAGCGGGTCCTGATTCGGAAATAGACCGGAGGCTACTGTTTGCCCCAATACGGCCACCGCCGCATAATGTTGCTCATCGTCTGCATTGAAAAATGAGCCCCAGACAGCAGGCCAATTTCGGACTGTTGGAAATTCCCAGCTGGTGGCGGAGACCTCCGTATTGATATCGAAATTACCGAAGCGAGCAGTGACATTGCCATTGTTTTCCGGCAGCGCCGCGATGATATTGGGTAGCAGTGCTATTGAATGGGCATCTTTGGCGGTTAATGAGCTCAGCGCTTCGGTACCCATGCGACCTCGGCTTTGTTCCCGAATCATCACCAAATTTGAACCCATGGCATTAATACGCTCAAGCACGGCCTGCTTCGAGCCCTCGCCAATGGCGAGCATAGCCACTACAGAGGCCACCCCAATCATAACGCCTAGCAAGGTTAATAAGGTGCGGGAGAGATTGGCCTGCAATGATCGAATGGCCATTTTCCATGCTTCAATAATTTCAGTTCCATGATGGTCATTGGTTTCTTTATATGAGCCAGGTTTAATAGGGGCAGGAGTAAGGGTTGAGGCAGTACCGGTATCACTGATTACCTGGCCATCCCTTACAGTTATTTGACGTTGCGCATGGGCGGCTACCTCGGGGTCGTGAGTAATTAGCACGATGGTATGACCTTGTTGCGCCAATTGCTTTAACAAAGCCATGACCTCCGCTCCAGATTGTGAATCCAGAGCTCCTGTGGGCTCGTCTGCCAGAATTATTTGTCCCCCGTTCATCAGGGCACGGGCTATGGATACTCGTTGTTGCTGGCCGCCGGAAAGTTGCGATGGTCGATGCCGGGTATGTGCTTCTAAGCCCAGTTTCGTTAGCAAATCTATTGCCCGTTGATGTCGTTGCAGCGCCTTTACGCCGGCATACACTGCTGGGATCTCAACGTTTTCGAGCGCACTGCAACTGCCGATAAGGTGGTAGCTCTGGAAAATAAAGCCGAAGGTTTGTCGCCGTAATTGGGCCAGCTCGTCGCTATTGAGCAACGCAACATTTTGACCGTTAAACCAATATTCACCCGCACTGGGTTGATCGAGGCAACCTAGCATGTGCATTAAAGTAGATTTGCCAGAACCACTGGCCCCCATGATGGCCACAAACTCCCCAGCGTGAATCTCTAAATCAATGCCTCGCAATATCTCGGTAGCCAACTCATCGGCACCATAACGTTTGCGGAGATTTCGCAAGGTAATTAATGGTTTGTTTTCGACCATTAAAACAACCTCGGGGTTTGGCTGCGATTGCTTTGAATGGTGGGAGATTTAGCACCATCAAGTATCACTAGATCGCCTTCAGAAATGCCACTGAGAATAGCCGCTTGAATTCTATTACTGACTCCGACAGTAACGTCCTTTAATCTCACCTGGTCATTAATCAGCAGTTTTACTTGATAGCTTTCAGAGCTGGATTTCAGCAAGGCAGACATTGGAATTAATAGACTGTTTTTCGCAGAAGCTTCAACAAAGAACACCTGTGTTGTCATGTTCGACATAAGGCGACCTTTGGGGTTTTCCACGTCGAATAGTGCGGTATAAAGCACCACGTTATTCAGTACCTGTGGGGTAGGCAATATCTGGCGTAGTTGACTGCTCCAGCGTTGCCGGGTGTCACCAATGGGGGAAAAATACAGGGGCATGCCGATGCTAAGGCGAGGTACATCGGCTTCTGATACCTCTGTTTCTATGGTCACCATTGAAAAATCAGCGATACGCATTAACAGAGGTGCAGTTTGATTGGCGTTTAAGGTGGCGCCTTCCCGCACCTCTAAGGTTGCTACCAAACCATCCATTGGCGAATAAATGCGAGTATAACTTAAGGTGGCTTCATCCTCTTTCAGGCTGGATTCTGTTTGCTGGATGAGTGCTTGTAGTGCTTTCACCTGGGCATTGGCGCCGGCCACAGCCGCTTCAGCGATTTGATAGTCGTCTTCACTATTGGCATTGGCCTCCCGCAGATTCCTTTGGCGATCAAACTGCAGTTTTGCCAATCTTAACTGAGCCCGAGCTTCTTCCAGTTGAGCTTGTTGGGCTTTTAGCTGGGCGACACTGGCGCCAACTCTGGCGAGCTGAACTGCAGCATCTATTTCCGCTAGCAATTGCCCTTTTTTTACTGGGTCACCTAAACTTACGTGAAGTTTTTTTAGTTGACCGGACACTTGCGCGCCAATATCCACATAACGATGGGGTTGAACCCGGCCCTGAGCGGTGACCACTTTTTCTATATCACCTCGCTTGGCGGTAACCGTAACAAAGGTAGGTTTCTTAGGCTTTAGTATTTGCCAGGTAACGCTGCCTCCCACTCCCATCAGGACAACTAATCCGAGGATCAAGCTGAAGGGAATTGGTGTCTTTTTTGTCGTGTGTTGGTTGCTCATAGAGCGGTCTTCATTGTTCTTGTTTTTTTACGACGGGTTTTCTTTAGGAAACTTATCAGGCCTGAAGCAACCATAAGGCTTCCCAACAGGCTGAATGCAAGTACTATGACTAAATAGCCAAGGCCCATGTTTCTGCCCGTATGCAACGGAACCATGACACGATAAATTTTTTCCCCCAAGGTAAGTTCGGAAAAAGCTTGATGCGAACTAATCGTTGATTGAGTTTGATTGATACTCACGGTGCTATTGGCTAAGCCAAGCCAGTCGCTTGAGGTAACAAACCTAAATTCATACACTGACTCTGCCACAGACCTTGCGGGGCTATTGTTATTCGTACTCTTAGATCGGGTTGGGCGTGGAAATAATACTTGTTGCAATTGGCCATCAGGCATAATTTGATAGGCGGATTTAAGCCAACCCAGCCAGCTAGGTGTTGTGGTATCAATCATCATTGATGGTGATTTCAGCGGTGCTTTTTCCTCAACGCCTAATATGTTTTTTGTAATATCCCTATAGGTTATTCCAGCACCAGACATGGCCAGTACCATAATGGCAATCAGTGTTATAACGCCAGCCGTCATATGATTAAAATAGTAATGTTTACGCGCATTTCCCTGGGGAATAATATGCTTAAGGGCAAAGGTTTTACGTAATGGCCACCACAACCAAAGTCCTACAAGGCTTAAGATTAATGCTATTAGCCCGACCCAGGCAGCTATTTGATTACCAGGGATTCCTCCTGGGTTTTCTCTTCCTAACAAATAATTACGGTGTAATTGTAATACCGTATCAAAAAATGCAGATTCTGTGATTTCGTGATGTAACTCCTTGTGGGGGTAATCAATTCCATACACAAATAACCCCCGTTGGCCTTTTTCGCTAATCAATACCTGATAAAAAGGCATTGACGGTGTGGGCATTTTTATTGCCCTAATACTATTGTGAATCGATACAAAGTGATGTAATGCTCGCGCCTGCTGTTCTAAGTTTGAATTTTGATAGTTGGCGCTGGGCAAACTCAGGTGTTTGGTAAGTTCATCGATAGCGGTTATGAACCCTGTGGCGAAGGTGATAAGAAACAATAAGCCAAAAGGAAACCCAAGCCAGCGATGGGCTTTAGTCAGAAACCTTCTCATAATATTATCCCTGATTACGAACCAGATTTTCCAAGACTTGAATGTTGCTGATCACATCACCACGGTGGGGATATTGTTGAGCAACCTCGCGCAATAGACGCAAACTTTCACCATAATTTTTACGATCGATTTCCAGTTGCGCACGCTGTAATAGAGCACGCTCTTTAACCTCTGAAAGGGCTTCTGCTCTCACGTAGTACAAAAGCGCGCGCTCCGGTTGCTGTCGTTGTTGATAAATTTGGCCCAAACTTAACAGGGCTTCCCCGTGGTTAGGAATGTTGGTTAAGGTTTGTAACAAGTATTGCTCAGCGCGATCCAGTTGGTTTTTTTGTAGCGCAAGTTGGGCTCGAACAACGTTGATTCGAGCATTGTAATCCTTGGGGGTGCGATCTTTTACCTTGGCCATTCGTTCCATTAAGCGATGGGCGTTACGCCAATCTTTCTGGTACACCAGCCAGGAAAGTGCTTGTTCAACGGTATCCAGCATGTCTGTATCCAGCGGTTGTGGATTTTGGTCAATGCTCTGACCGAGTAAATCAATGGCCCGTCGTGCACTTCCATATTGTAAGTGCAGTTGTGCCGTAGTGGTTAGATTTGCAGGATTATTTTCACCTAGATGAATCGCAACTTCCAAACTGCTCAGTGCTTGATTGTGTTGTTGGCGCTGCATTGCAATTTGGCTTCTATGAAGCCAAAGTTGTGGATTGCTTGAATTCTCCTTAATTAGATTTTCCAGTAAGGCTTGTGCTTGATCCAGGGCTTGGCTTTTGGTAAGAGCATAGAGTAAACCCTGACGCCACTGAGGGTTGTCGGGCTCTAAAAATAGCGCCTGCTGATAACCGGCCACCGCTGCAGCGGGGTCTTTAGTTTGTAAGTTTATATAGGCCAATTGACCATACACCTGGGCATCACCAACCCCTAATTCTATTGTTCGGCGTAACTGGGGCTGGGCTTCGTCGTAGCGTTTTTGCATTATATATACCAGACTCAGGCTGCGGTGAGCCAAGGCTAAATCTGGCATGATATCTAATGCAGAAATAAGAGATTTTTCTGCAGCTGAAAACTGTTTTAGTTGTAATAAAATTTGGCCTCTAAGTAGACGCAAGGCTGCACTGTCCGCATCAATAGGCCGATTGGCGAATGCATCCATAACCGCGTGATACTGCTTTTGCGCGAGTAGAGGCTTAATCTTTGCTACAAATACCCGTTCATTGATTTCGGGTTGCGCTGCTGTGGCAGCTAATGGTTGATTCTGCAATAGAAAATTCCAGGTGGGTTCTTCTAGCTTAATATTAAGTTGTGCATGGCATAGACCACTCATCAGTAGGGTTGTGATTAAAAATAAAAAGGTAGCTAGTGTGTTTTTACATTGAAATACTACAGTCATGGTGGACTCTGCTTAAGATTTTAGTTCGATAGGCCAGATGAAACGGGCACGCACGGGTTGCTGGTCTTTGGTGGGGGCACTAAAGCGGCTGTCTCGAACGATAGTTCGGATAACCGGGTTCAGTTCCTGATACGGGTTTTTCACCACTTTTATCAGACTTACGTTACCTTTTTCATCAATCATTACTTCCAGTTCAATGGTGACAGCGCGAATGCCACGTTGCTCAAGACTTCTCGGAAAAGTCACTCGAATAGGAGTCAATAGAGATGGCGAAGAGTCCAAGTCGTCCAGTTCAAAAGCATCCCAATTAATGTCTAATGACGGCCATTGGTTTTGAATGGTGTCCTCCATGATTACAGCCTCGGGTTTGGCCATAGTGAGCTTTACCGGTTTCACATTAAGCACTGGTACCGTAGCGCCAGATCCTGTTACTTGCACATCAAGAGTGTTTGCTGGCGCTGTCTGATGGGTAGTGGTTGGTGGCGGCGGCGGAGGCGGTGGTGGCGAAAACATGGTAACTTCACGGATACTGACGTCTTGTTCCTGTTGGTCTTGCAGCCAATCTCCAATAAAAAGCAAAGCAAGTGCCAAGCTTAAGATCAATAAACTTAATAGGGTGGGGGCTATCTGTCTTTTGCTTAGCGCGCTGATCATGGAACTACTGCAGCCAGGTTTACGGAGTGAGCACCCGCAAGTTTGGCTTCATCAATGACCTCCAGAAGCAGTTGAGCAGGAACGGACTTGTCTGCTTGAATAACCACAGGACGTGTTTGTTTTTTTTGTAATTGTTCTATGGCACCACGAACACCCGCTACACCAATGGATGCACCATCATAGAATACTTCTCCCGCATCGGTAATGGCCAAAAGAATAACCGTCTGCTCAAGCTTTTGGGCTGAGATTGCTTGCGGTTTATCAACTTCCACTCCTGTCTCCCTTACGAAAACGGTGGTTACAATAAAAAAAATCAGCAATATGAACACCACATCTAACAGAGGTGATAGATCAATATTGTGTTGATGGGATTGTTCCAGGCGCTGGCGTAAACGTGAAGGCACTGCGCTTAACTCCCGTAGCTATATTGCTTCTTGGTGTAGTAGCTTTGCAGGATCCAGCCGGGGATAGCGCATACTAAACCCAACTGGGTTGTCAGCAAGGCGTCAGCAATACCATCGCTAAGCAAGTTTGCCCCGGTCGACTGTTGGGATAGGGCTCTAAAGCAATCCAGTAAACCAATAATGGTTCCTAATAAACCCAATAAAGGTAATGAAGCAATCAGAATCCCAGCGAATTGCTTTTTAATAGCCGGTTGACGGCGGTCAAAATTAACGGTGAATAATTGGTGGTAACCAATGAAGGCTAAGCCGACAATAGCCCAGCATACCCAGTTTGACGTTAGTTGATTGATCATGCCGCTATCTCCTCTGATTCATAAGATGTGGGATCCGGTGCCCGGGTTTCACTACTGTTTTGACTGATTAATAACGCGAAGCTTTCCAGCTCTTGGTAATAGGATTTAGCCCGGCGCGAGAGCAGTGCATTAATAATTAACGCCGGTATCGCAACCACTAAGCCTAGTTCAGTAGTGACGAGTGCTTGCGCGATTCCCCCTGACACGACTTCTGGGTTGCCCGAGCCAAATAACGTCATCATTTTGAACGTTTCTATCATGCCGCTGACCGTGCCCAACAGCCCCAACAGTGGGGAAACGGATGCGGTAACCGCAATGGCACCGATCCAGCGTTCTAAATAGTGTTTATTGTCTTGCAAAGCGATGAACAGTCGGTCGTCCCGCTCGCGCTCGTTGTCGGCCTGCAAACTGATTTCCAGAAGTTTGCGTTGCATGCCGTCGATATGGAGTGGAATCTGATTGCTGACGTTGGCAGTTGTAAAGGACTTAAGTTGTGAGGGATTGAAGCGTATCAGTCTCGGTAGACGTACAAGCTGATAGGCTTTGACCAGAGCAATCCCTAAGGCAAACAAGGCAAATAGTAAAATTGGAATTACCCATATACCGCCTTTGGTTACATGTTCTAGTGGGCTTTCTGCCTGTTGTTCACGAATTAATGCATGATCGAGGGTTGGATTGAAGGTTAAGCTACCAGTGTTGTTGTCGTAAAGTTGCTTTATCCCATTTCCTGCGTCTCCCTCCAAAACCATAAGCGATTGTAAATGTCCCTCCAGATCCTGAGTTAGTCCGGCCTCATGGGCTTGTGGTGACCAATACCAGGTGATTGGCCCTAGCGAAAGTGTTGGCAGCGTTTGAAGGGCACCGCCTGGGATGACCAGTTCACGCTTTTGCCAAACGGGGACCAGGCTGCGTTCCAATTGCCGGCTAATAAGTGTTACTTGCTCAATTTGCTCGGCCAGGGTTGCCCCTGAGGCATTCTGTGATGAGCTGTGCTGGCTAATGAAACGATTCAATAAGTTTTGTTGATAGTTTTGTTGTTGGTTCCAGCGCTCTAAACGTTGCTTCAATTGAGTAAGTCCTAGGGTCTCTTCATCCGCTAAGCGACGAGCTACCGCAGTTGCTTTTTGAAGTTTTATTACTTCTTGCTCAAGTTGATTTAGGTTCTCCACCAGCTTCTGGCGTTCTTTACCGACGTTAGTTTGTGTTTGGTTAAGGTTCCGTTGTGCCGATTGGATCTCTTTCACCAGTAATGTATCGGCAGGGGTTGCAAATAAAGTGGGACCATAGCTAATGAATAGACAAAAAATGAATGCGCTTTTAATAACTCGTAGGGTATATGTTAGCCTCACCGACCTTGCTCCTTACCGATTAAATCCACAGGCAGCTGCACAAAACCGGCTTCTTTCCGTTTTTCGTAAATAGCGATGGCATTCAATATTTCTTTACTATTAATGTGTTCGTCTTGGTGCCATATCCATCCGTTTGGGGTGGCGTAGCCGATACCGGAAAATTCGCCGTTATCGTTACTAAACCAAGCGAATCCCGCACCAAGAAATAGCTGTTTCACCATGATGGGTTGTTGGTTGTGATTCGTTATGGGGGCCTCGGTGACGCTGATTCGTTGATTGAAATCGGCTAATTTACTTAATTGAGCTAATGCCACCTGCAGCTGGGCAGAGATAGTTTCGTTATCAGATTCTGAGTTGCCTTCCGCCTCGGCTTGCCAAGGCTTTTTTAACGGTGGTGGCAGTTGTTGACTGATGACTTGCAATTGTCTCTGCAAGGGTTCCAGTTGCTTCTCCAGTTGTAGCTGCTGTTGTTCCATTTCGTTCTGTTGTTGAAGCAGCAAGGTTCGTTCTTGCTGAGCCGAAGTTTGAGTTTTTTGGTTATCGGTTATTAGTTGCGTAAGCTGGTTTTTTTCCGCTTCGAGCAGGGTAATGCGTTGTTTCAATAGCAGCTTTTGGGTCTGCCAGTCAGTAACTAAAGCATTACTTTGGCGTTCGATTTCAAGCCATTGTTGCGTGAGGTTGTCCGCCTCATGGGTGGAGAGCGCATAACTTGGAGCCGCGCTAAAACAAAGTGTGAGTGCAGCAATAAAGCACAGTATTTGGTACGCCAAAATAGTCCCCTTGAACAGCGATAAATACAGCAAGTGAGACATATGGTTCCATAGTATTTCTCATTTGTAAACAAGAATCATTTGCATTAGAGAAAAACTACCCATACACTTCGGGCCTCAGCTGATTGCTGAGTGACCATTAACACAACGGCAAGATTTTTCTTTTCCGTTAGCATTGTTGGGGATTCTAGATGAAGCACTCTATCCAGAAACCGGGCTTGCCTGGCTTCAAATATCAAACGTTAGCCATCGCCGTCGCCACGGCAATACCACTGCTCTCTGCTCATGCTGAAGTGGTGCAGACCCTACCTACTACAAAGGCAGATACGACTTCGGAAGATAGTTACAAGGTGGATAAGTCCACCTCCATCAAATACTCCAAGCCATTACTCGATACGGCACAAACGATCTCAGTAATTCCTCAATCTGAAATGAAAGATCGAGGTGTTACTAGCTTGCGACAAGCGTTGCGAACGGTGCCGGGAATTTCATTTGCGGCTGGTGAGGGGGGAGCCCCTACGGGTGACAGTATGTCTATCCGCGGCTTTAGTGCCCGCAATAATATTATGATAGACGGCGTTAGGGATGTGTCCGGCTACTACCGGGATATGTATAACGTTGAAGCGGTTGAAGTGGCGAAGGGGCCTTCATCCACTATCTATGGGAGAGGAACAGCCGGTGGGGCCGTTAATCTACAAACCAAAAAGGCGGGGCTGGAAACCTTCACGGAACTTGGGTTAACGTTGGGTAGCGAAAGTGACTATCGTGCTCAGGTCGATTCCAATGTCACGGTAGGAGAAAGTTCAGCGTTACGAGTCAACGTTTTGGCCGACGATGGCGAGGTGGCAGGTCGCGATGAGGTAGAAAATTCCAACAAAGCCCTGGCCCTGACATTTGGAACGGGCTTGGGCACTGATTCTCGACTCCATTTGAGTGCTGAATATCAAAAACAGGAAAATCTGCCGGACTACGGTATTCCTTGGGTGGGTAACAACAGTGGTAATGATGAGCGAGAAAGCGCGGCTTGGTTAGCTCCTTATGAAGGCAAAGCGCCTCCTGTGGATTTTGATAATTTTTACGGCAACGTGTATCGTGATTTTGAAGATATTGAAGCCCAGTCCGTTACCCTTGAGTATGAAAAGGATTTGAGTTCCATCACAACTTTACGGACGCTGGCTCGATATGCCACGGTTGAAAGGCAATCCATTGTAACCGCACCACGGTTTCCCGACGATGGAAATTCGCCGATTCGGGTGATTGGTGTTCCCGAAGGTGCGGTTCGAACCAATGACGAAAAAACCCGAGATACCAAGAACAGTCAGGCTGTCGTACAGGTTGATTTGCTTACAGAACTGCACACTGGAGAAATTCAACACGAGGTAATCACGGGTGTTGAAGTGTCTCAGGAGAAGTTCGAACGTTGGAACTATGAAGCGGTTGTCGCTGACAATCTGGATGATCCTACTTCCTACAATGATCTTTATAACCCCAACCCCTATTTGGGGTTCTCAGGTAGATATGATCGCGGTCTTAAAAGTAATGAAGCCACTGGAGATACCAAAGCTATTTACGTATTTGATACCCTGACTTTCAATCCTCAGTGGTTGCTGAGTGTTGGGCTGCGTTACGATATTTTCGAAACGGAATACTTTCCTCAATTAGATGACGATACTGACCCCAAACTAAAAGTGGAAGGGAAAGAAAAGGAATTGAGCTGGAATTTTGGCTTGGTGTATAAGCCTGCGGAAAACGGCAGCATTTATTTTGGTGCGGGCACTTCTTTCAGCCCCTCAGCGGAAGGGTTAACAGTATCAACTCGGTCAAATGCGTCGGAGCTTAAGCCGGAAGAATTAATGAGTTATGAATTGGGCACTAAATGGGAGCTATTAAACAGTCGTTTGCTTGCCAGTGCCGCCATTTTTCGTACTGAAAAAACCCATGCCCAAACGTCGGCTGATGCTGATACCAGTGATTTAACGCTTAAAGGGCGGCAGCGAGTGGATGGGTTAGAGTTGAGTGCCGTGGGCCATATAAGCCCTCAGTTTATGGTGACGGCAGCTTATACTTACCAATCCAGCGAAGTAGTCAATGCTGAAGGTGGTGATATCGCCGAAGAAGGAGCGGAACTGGCCAATACTCCAGAGCATGCGCTTTCAGTATGGGGACACTATGATTTCACCGACCGTCTGAATGCCGGTGTCGGCGCTTTGTATGTGGACGAGCGATATAACAACAGCGATCCAGGTAGCCGCGAAACCGCTGAGGATTTTTGGACTTTCGACATGATGGTTGGGTACAACGTTACTGCCGAATGGCGCTTGCAGCTTAATGGCACTAATCTCACCGACGAAGATTATGCGGATCAATTAGGCGGAGGCCATTTTGTGCCTGGCGAAGGTCGCTATTTCAGTTTGAGTACTTGGTATACGTTCTAGAAATAACGGACATAGGTCTGCTAAGGACAAGTGGACCTATTTGCATAACGGGCAATAGTAGATTTAGGAGTGTGCCGTGTTATTAAAAATCCCAGAAGTTTTAACCCCTGAAGAACTAGTTCATACTCAACAAGCTTTGCGGGACGCTGAATGGCTAGATGGAAATATTACTGCAGGTTACCAAAGTGCTAAAGCCAAAAACAACCTGCAGCTGCCTATGGATTCGACTGTAGCTCGGCGACTAGGCGATATAATTATGACGGCCCTGGGCCGCAGCAACCTCTTTATGTCGGCAGCATTGCCCGCCAAAATATTTCCACCGCTGTTCAACTGCTATCAAGGGGGGCAGTCTTTTGATGTGCATGTGGATAATGCGATACGGCAAGTGCCAGGAACCCCGGTAAAAGTGCGAACCGATATTTCGATGACGCTTTTTTTATCAGAGCCTGAAGACTACGAGGGTGGAGAGCTTATCATAGAAGACACCTATGGTGCCCACAGCGTGAAATTGGCGGCGGGGGATATGGTTTTGTATCCCTCCACTAGCCTGCATCGCGTAACGCCAGTTACCAAGGGGCAGCGTTTAGCCTCGTTTTTCTGGTTGCAAAGTCTTGTGGCGAGTGATGAAAAAAGAGCACTTTTGTTTGATATGGATATGGCCATCCAGAATCTGCGACAGAGGTTAGATGACAGCCCGGAAATTGTCCAGTTAACCGGGGTGTACCACAATTTGTTACGGCGTTGGGCACAGACTTAAGGCCGGCGCCGTTCCATCTCATTGCCAAATTGACGAGCTTTAATTTACAACATACTATCTATCGGGTAACTGTTTAATCCCAAACAGAGGAAAGCGTCACGAATATTTCAACGGATTGTTTCAGTCACTCGATAAAAAAAGTAATCATTGTTGGCGTGGTTATAGTTCTGGCCGGCTGCGCTGTTTTTGTAGGACTTGATTTCGAAAGGCTTTATGGGCCGGAAGTTCCACGGCAACGCATAGTTACAACCTTGAATCCACAAGAAATCGATTATTGGTCAGAAGTAAAGCCCATAATGGAATCCCGTTGCGTGGTGTGTCACGCTTGTTATGACGCACCCTGTCAGCTAAAACTGGGCTCTATTGAAGGGATCGAAAGAGGTGCGAGCCAAGCCAAGGTCTATGATCTTCGGTTACTGGAGGCGGAACCGACCCGCTTGTTTCAGGATGCAACCACTACCCGGGAATGGCGCGCAAAGGGCTTTTTTCCAGTATTAAATGAACGAGTTCAGGAGGTAGCGGCTAATCGGAACGCTGGCCTTATTTATCAGATGTTACAGTTAAAAGATAAACATCCTTTACCTGCGACTAAGCCGCTGAGTGAAGACTTTGAGTTTGCTTTAAATCGCAGCCTTCAGTGTCCTAGCCCGGAATCTTTTAAGCAATACGCCAATGACAATCCTTTGTGGGGGATGCCCTATGGCTTGCCTGCAATCAGTAAGCCTGAACTGGCTACTATGAAACAGTGGTTAGATCAGGGTGCAACATACACTGCCAGACCAGCGTTAGATGACATCTACGAGGATCAAATTAAAAAGTGGGAAATATATTTAAATGGAGACTCGAACAAGCAACGCTTGGCGAGTCGCTACATTTATGAACATCTATTTCTTGGCCATCTCTACTTCAGTGAAATAGGATCTCAAAACCATATTAAGTACTTTAACTTGATTCGCTCAAGTACGCCACCAGGGGAGCCGGCAAATATTATCGCGACTCGCAGACCCTATGATGATCCTCTGGTAGATCGAGTTTATTACCGCTTGGTTGAAGAAAAAGAAGCTATTGTAGCGAAAACTCATATGCCTTATGCATTAAACGACAAGCGTATGAAATTCTGGCAGGAACTTTTTATAGAGCGGGATTATGAAGTGACGGATTTGCCGGGCTATGAAGTCGAAATAGCCGCTAATCCATTTATCGTATTTTCCAAAATCCCCATTGTATCTCGTTACGAATTTATGCTGGATGAAGCACAGTATACCGTTATGGGCTTTATAAAAGGTCCAGTTTGTCGCGGACAGGTGGCATTGAATGTTATCAATGACCATTTTTGGGTGTTTTTTATGGAGCCAGAATTAACCGTCAACGATGAAATTGCTGAATTTTTTGAGAAGAATCAAAATCTATTGGAGTTGCCCACAACCCAAGAGAGTACTTTGTTACCTATAATGAATTGGCGACGTTATTCAAAGAAGCATGCTGAGTATGTTACGCGGCGGGACAAGTTAGTGACAAAAATGCTGGGGGAAGAAATTAATTATGACTTGAATTTATTATGGGATGGGGATGGCTTTAATAAGAATGCCGCGCTAACCATCGTCCGCCATAATGATAGTGCGACTGTTGAGCAAGGTTTACTGGGCCCTGCGCCGAAAACCGCTTGGGTGGTGGGTTATGGCTTGTTGGAGAGGATTCACTACCTGCTGGTGGCTGGCTATGATGTATTTGGCAACGTGGGACATCAATTATTATCCCGCCTCTATATGGATTTTCTGAGGATGGAAGGAGAGACCAACTTTCTTTTGTTATTACCCCAGGTGGAACGCGATCTTGAATTACGTTACTGGTATCGCGGAGCAGATGAGGAAGTCATGGAGTTTATGGAGCAGGGCTTGGTTACTAAGGCTGAACCTGAGATAAACTATTCAGCACATTCTGCGAACAGAGCGAAGCAAGAACTGTTTAGCAAACTAAAACAAAAATTTATCAAGGTGTTGCCTGAAGAGCGTAATATTAACACGATTAAAGAACCCGATATAGGACAGCAGATTACCAAAATCAATAGTATGAAAGGGGCGCATCTTGAACTGTTTCCTGAGCAATCACTGATACTTTTGGAAACGCCCTCGGGCGATCAGCTAATAACGATGCTTAAGAATATTTCACATTACAATATCACCAGCATGTTAAGCGAGAATAAAAACAGAGCCTATGATGAAGATACTATGATGGCATTACGTGGTGTTGTGGGCGCCTATCCCAATGAACTGTACAAGGTTAAGTTCAATGATTTGGAGAGTTTTGTGGAACAGCTGGTTAGCGTCCGTAGGGCGGAAGATTACCAACGCTTAAGAAGTGACTATGGGGTGAGAAGAACTGACAAAGAATTCTGGCGTTTTAGCGATAGAATGCACGGTGTTTATGAAAATTCGGACCCCATTAACTATGGACTACTCGACTATAATCGATTGGTGGATTTTTGATGAATATCGGTCATAGCGGATTTAATCCGGTTTACTCGGAATCGCAACCCACTGTAGAGCAAATCCGCAACCTGTCGGGTAACGCATTGTTAGAGTTCGGCGCACCTTGGTGTGGTTATTGTAAAGGGGCTGAGCCAGCACTAAGACAGGTTTTAACTGAGCAATACCCGCAACTCACCCATATTAAGGTTTATGACGGTAAAGGTAAGGTGCTGGGGCGAGCCTTCCGGGTTACACTTTGGCCCACTTTAATTCTACTGCATGATGGCACTGAACTAGACCGGGTGGTTCGACCAGCAACAGTAACGGATATTGACCTGTTGCTACAGAAAATAGTCCGTTAAATCAATAGTAAAGAAGTCTTTCTGCGTACGCTTTTAAAAGAACGTGCTTTAAGCAGATTTAAGTTTCCGCCAATCAGGATTTTCCTTTATAGCCAAATCAGAAAAGCTCATTAAAGTAAAAACAACAAAATTCATTACAAAGTCAATTCAAAATTACCGTAAAATTGGCGTTTCCCAGTTCAACGGCACTCAGATGGAGCGCTTGCTGCGGTTTTGGAGGTAGTCATTCAAATGAAGGCTATTGAAGTTCCTTTTAATTCTTGTTTAACCCGCTTTTCTAGCATTCCCGTGCTTTTCATTTTTACGCTGCTGTTGGCGCTCGCCCGCCTGAGTGCAGCCGAAGTGTTAGCGGAAGCACAAGATATACAGCGTGTGCCTATCGTTAGCGGATTAGCAAATGCCGTTGATTTTGAAATTGCGCCGGACGGGCGGATATTTATCTTAAATCGCTTTGGCGGAATTACGCTTTATGATCCTGTGAGCCAAACTACCACTGAAGCGCTACGCTTTGATGTCTATTCAGGGATTGAAGCCGGTCTAAACGGTTTGGCTTTAGATCCCAACTTTAGTACTAATGCCTATCTGTATCTGTTTTATTCACCCCTTACTCCAAACGTAAACAGGGTGTCTCGATTTACGTTGGTCGGGAATAAGGTAAATCTTGCCTCAGAAGTGGTGATTCTGGACATACCCGTTGACCGTTTAGGTGGAAATCACGATGGCGGTAACCTAGAGTTTGATGCTCAAGGAAATCTCTATATTGGCACTGGTGATGATACCTATCATAGTAGTTATAGTCCCCTGAATGAAAGCAGTGTTGCTCGTAGTGCAGAAAAGTCAGCATCTAATTCACAGGACTTGAGAGGAAAAATATTACGTATTCACCCCAATGCAAATGGTACTTATTCAATACCCACTGGCAATCTCTTTTCCAATGCTGCTGACGGTCGTCGTGAAATTTATATTATGGGTGCCCGCAACCCCTACAAATTCCATATAGATGAAGTAACCCAACAACTGATCTGGGCCGATATCGGCCCAGATGCCAATACTGACAGTTCGAAAGGTCCTTCTGGTAAAGATGAAATCAATATCAGTTCCAGTGCAGGTAATTACGGCTGGCCCTATTTTGTTGGCGCTAATTTGGCGTATTACAATACGTACAACAATTACTATTTCGACCCCGCCAAACCTACCAATGACTCTAAATGGAATACTGGATTAAAAATTCTGCCACCGGCAAAGCCGGCTTGGCTTTCGAAACAAAGATCTTCCTACATGGTGGGGTCTATCTATCACTACGATAGTTCTATAAACAATCCCACCAAATTACCGCCCGCCTTTGATAATCACCTCTTTTACTGGGATTTTAACAACAGTAAAGTGTGGTATGTAGCTCTGGACGCCAACAATAATATTCTCAATGAGCAGGAGTGGACCACACTATCCGGCCTAGGTCAGGGTTACATCGATTTTGAAATCGGACCTGACGGTCATTTATATATTCTTGAATACGGCACCGGGTGTTGTGACTTTGATGTGGGCAACGGAATATTAAGTCGTATTGACTACACTGGGGCCAGTGCCAATTTAAGTCCCGTGGTAAAATTATCCAGCGACAAACGTTACGGTGACTTGCCGTTGACTGTGAACTTTAGTGCAGCCGGTAGTTTTGATCCCGATGGGGACAGCATCACCTTGGAATGGGATTTTGATGGTGATGGTGTCACGGATGCTGATACCCAGACAGCAGCTTACACCTACTACAACAAGGGTAACTTTAATGCGCTGTTAAAAGTAACAGATAGTTTAGGTGCAGTGGCTACGGCTGGTACTACTATTCGTGCTGGCAACAATGTTGCGGATATTACCTTTGAGTGGCCACCAGAGGGTGGCTTTTACGACTGGAATGAACGCATTGATGTGCAAGTAAATATTGTTGATAAAGAAGACGGTTCCATTAGTCAAGGTTCTATTAACTGTAATACGGTAACGGTCATTCCATCTTTGGGGCATCTGGAACATGCTCACGATACACCGAGTTTTAGCCGTTGTGATCCCACGATTACCGCCAAGCCTGATGAACATGAGCCTGATGGCGAAGACGATCTTTACTATCGACTGCAGGCTGGCTATCGCGATCAGGATGGTTTGGATTCCTATAAAGTTATTAATCTCTATCCAAAGCGCTCGCCAGCAGCCTTTGCCAACCAGCGCCAGGGCACCGTATTAATCAATAATACAGACAGCACCTACCATGCGGTGAATGCCGTTCGTATCACTGATGCTGGAGCATTTTTAAAGTTAAGTCAGCGCAACCTTACTGGTATTACCGGCATCCGATACCGGCTTGCCAGCAGTAAGTCGGGGCAAACCATTGAATTACGCAGCAACAGTAAAACCGGGCCCATTGTGTCTTCGGTTTCTGTTCCTGCTTCGGGCGGGGCTGGCAATTGGGTCGACGTCGAGGATTCTTTTGCAGCTCCAACCACAACGGTGGACCTGTATTTAGTGTTTCCCAACTATTCAAGTACTGGCAGTGAAACTCTGGATCTAGTGTCCATTGAATTTTTAGGGGAGGGTATATCCTACCCGGCACCCACCAACAGCGGTGGTGATAGCAATTTAGCCTTGGCGCAGCCAACCAATGCAACATCGGTTGAAAATGATGATCTTAGTTTGGCACCGGCGAATGCTACCGACGGTGATCTTACCACGCGTTGGGCCAGTGTTTTTCGCCATGATCCCCAGTGGCTGGTGGTGGATTTAGGACAAACACGGGATGTTCATCAAGTGATACTGCATTGGGAGACAGCCTACGCCAAAGCTTACCAAATTCAAGTTTCCATGGATGGCAATAACTGGCAAACGGTGTTTACCGAGAATGCCAGCAATGGCGACGTAGACACCCTGGACTTTTCCACTGTGGCCGCACGTTTTGTGCGGATGTATGGTACTCAACGGGCCACCAAGTGGGGCTATTCCCTGTGGGAAATGGAGGTTATTGGTTCAGAGCATGAGAGCCCTGTACTGTCTGGACTCAGCCTTTCTCCCGCCAACAGCACCGTAGAAGTGGGTCAGTCCATCGGTTTTCAAGTGCAAGGTGTTGATCAGTGGGGGGCTGCTATCCCTGCAGCGGTTAATTGGACGGTTTCCGGTGGTGGTTATATCGATAATACCGGAAAACTAACCACAACGGCGGCAGGTGGCCCCTTTCTGGTTACGGCTGTAGCCACTACGGATTCTACTATACGAGCCACAGCACAATTTATGGTTACGGCTCCCTCGAACTCTGGTACCGACAACTTCGCTTTGAAAAAACCTGCTGCCGCCTCTTCCTTTGAAAGTGGTGATAGCGCAAATTTCGCGGCAGATTATGCTTTTGATGGTGACTTAAGCACACGTTGGGCTAGTGAGTTTAAGGTAGATCCGCAATGGCTTAGTGTGGATCTGCAGAGCGAGCGTCCGATTAATAAAATAACCCTCAATTGGGAAGCGGCCTATGCCAAGGCTTATCAGATTCAAATTTCTCAAGATGGAAAAAACTGGAGCACTGTATTTACCGAGGCGAACAGCAACGGGGCGGTGGATGTTATTAATATTGCGACGGTTTCTACCCGCTATGTAAGGCTGCTGGGTACCCAGCGGGCCACTCGCTGGGGGTATTCATTGTGGGAAATGTCGGTTACTGGCCCCCAAGTCATTACCAATCAGAACCTCGTAATAGGTAAAGTCGCAACTGCCTCAACCGTTGAGAATACCAGCCTGTCCGCGAGCGCTGCCATTGATCAGGACAGTAACAGCCGGTGGGCGAGTGTGTTCAGTAGTGATCCTCAATGGTTACAAGTGGATCTTGGTCAATTTATGCTGTTCAATGAAGTACGCTTAGACTGGGAGCGTGCCTCTGCTAGAGAATATCAGATACAGGTATCCAGTGATGGCATAACCTGGACTAGCCTGTATCAGGAGGTAGCCGGAGACGGCGGTCTTGATAAGGTTTCTTTTGCCAACACTATGGCCAGATATGTTCGAGTCTATTGTACAAAGAGGTCGACGAAATACGGCTATTCATTGTGGGAGTTTGGCGTCTATTTGATAACCAAATAATAGTCAACACCTCTGATAATCGATTGATTTGTATCACCTGTCCTGTCTTGCCAGTTCATCAGGCGGGCTAGTAAACTCTTGCCCGCCCTTAATTCATTTCGGCATGAGTCCCGAGTTAGTAGAAGTGTTAAGTGAGAGCTATGCTTAATGATAGGAAATCCCAATGCAGATAACAGGTGGTATGAAAAATTTACGCTGGATTCGCGCATACAATACCGCACTTGCTTCGATTGGAGGTCTGGTGCTGTCGCTCGATCTCATCTTTGCTTTCTGGATGGGCCAATCTTGGCTTGATTCGAGCTCATTGGTTACCATTCTTGCGATTTTCTGGTTAGTGAACTTTGGGCTTATTGTCTTTGTGGCCAGTGGTAAAACTGAGCAATACAAAGATCCTTCATTAACAGTACTGATGATGTGGTGGGCGAGCTTTTGTTGTTTTGCTGTACTCGTTTTTATTAAAGAGTATCAGGAGATTATCTATTGCTCTCTTTTTACAGTTGTCGTGTTTGGCGTATTTCGATTAACACCTAAGGATTTCAAACGATACACATTATTCATTGTCAGCTTGCAAGCGCTTCAAAGTATAGTGGCTTTTTGGTTGGGCGAAGCGGTCTATGGATTGTTGGAAAGTTTAATTATTTGGTTGGTGCTTAGTTCTACTATTTTAATAATGATCGGCTTAAGTAATTCAATGAGTGAACTGAGGCAGCGTCTCTGGCGTAAAAATCAGGATTTAGAAGAAGCGCTTAGAGCTAAAGATCAATTTTTGGCGAATATGAGTCATGAGCTAAGAACGCCAATTAATGGAGTATTGGGTATGCTAGAAGTGCTCAATTCCATGGAGCTAACGGCTGGCCAACGAAAATATATTGAGATTGCCCAGGCTAGTGGAACGTCTCTTGTCTGTCTGGTTAACGATATTCTCGACTTTGCCAAAATTAAAGAAAATAAATTGAATTTGGAATCCCGCACTATTCGTTTAGTCGATGCATTGTCTAAGTTGGCTTTTAGTTTTTATTATCAGGCAAACCAGAAAAATATTGAGTTAATTTTGGATATAGATCCAAAGTTTCCCAAATATGTTCAGGGCGATGAAATTAGGATTACCCAAATATTTAATAACTTAATATCAAATGCGATCAAATTTACCCGAGAGGGATCTGTTGTTGTAAGCATCAGTGGGGAACAAATCGGTGAGCAGTTTAATTTTTATGGTGCAGTGACCGATACTGGAATCGGTATTCCCCCTGGCTCAGTTGATACCGTATTTTTACAGTTTTCTCAGGCCGATGAGAGTACTACTCGTCAATATGGCGGTACCGGTTTGGGGTTGGCTATAGTCAAACAGCTATGTTCATTAATGGGCGGTGATATTCAACTCGAAAGCACAGTGGGTCTTGGGAGTCGATTTAGTTTCCAGCTAAAATTAGGCTCTGTTGAGCAAATATCGAACGTTAACGACAAGCCCATCGAGGGTTATACCGTCCATCTTATTGATAGTAATTCGGCACATCAAAAGTTCATGGTGAAGCAATTTGAGAGATTAGGAGCATCTGTCGTTCTGCATCAGGATCTGTTGGGGTTTTATAATACAGGCGTTTTTTCATTACCAGATTCCAATAAATTATTAATGGCTATTCATTTAGATGCAGGCGTTTCTAGATCGGAATTCGGTGGATTCTTAGAACAGCGAGTGGTTCTGGGGCTTCCAACACTGGTCTTCTATTATGGCAAAATACCCGTCATAAGCTCCGACCACCCGGTAGTTTACTTGGAGAAGCCAGTAAGTATTTTTGAGCTTGACGGTGTCGTTAGAGAGATTGCAAACAGCACAAAAACTGTTAAGGAAATAGCGGATTTACGGATTGCCAGTCATAACCCTGCCCAATTAAGGCTTTTACCCTGTAATGTCTTGGTGGTTGAAGATAATCCAGTCAATCAGGAAGTTGCTCGTGCCATGCTTAAGAAATTAGGGGCAACGCCCACAGTTGCCAATAATGGCGAGGAAGCCATAAAGCTATTAAACCAAAGATCACTTTTTTTTGACTTAGTCTTGATGGATTGCCAAATTCCAGTATTAGATGGTTTTGAAACGACCGTCGCCATACGAGAAGGTAGAGTCGGGGATAGGTATAAGCAGATACCTATAATAGCGCTTACCGCTAATGCTCTCAGTGCTGATCGTGAAAAGTGTATGAAGGTTGGTATGAACGATTATTTGGCGAAACCAATATCATTTTCAGCTCTGGCCCAAATTTTGCCGCAATGGATCAAGCCCAGTCTTAAAAAAACGCCAACCATCTAAATTATATTCTGCGACCCAGTTCGATTCAGGTACCTGTAACTTTATGTCAAAAATCACAGTTTAAACTCGACTTTTATGATTGTCCGGTTGCAGCGGCTAACACACCAAAAAAATCTATACTATGGTGAGTTTTGGAAAGTGAGGACAAGGAGTCGTTCAAATGTTAAGCCATTCTACGTTAAGTACAAAAATCGATAAAATACTCATCGCTGAGCCTTCCTTGGATATGATTGATTTAATTAAGTCAGCAGTATCTTCCAAAGCACCTCATGCCGCTATCCGGGTGGCAACGAACCAGAATAAAATGAAATCTGAATTACAGGCTTGGATGCCAGTGATGATGGTGGTGCGACTAGATTGGTTGTTCTCTAATGGGCGTTGCATTTTTTCAATACATGGGCAAAGGGATGGTTATACGCCGCCTTTTATGCTTGGTCTAAATGATCGCCAAACTACTGCATACGTGGTGGATGCTGTTCGCTACGGCTGTTCTAAAGTTATTGATTTGACGCATGATGAACAGACAATTCAGCAAGGTATACTCGCGAGTGTTTACGAACAGCTATCAATGCCGCTTTTGTTGAGCCATGTAATTGCAGCACAATTATATAATGATCAAGGTAGATTCGATTTGAAGAACTATATAAAAGACGTTGAAAATAATATTTTCCGAGTCGCATTAACCGTTACTCAATCAAAAAATGGATTGAGTAAACTTTTAGGTATTTCTCGCCAACTGGTTCAATATCATCTTAAAAAGCTTTAAATCTGTAATTTTACCAATGTCAGAATGATTTATTCACGAAAGAATATATAACTCTAAATAAGTCAATAGATTAGCTAAATAACGGAATGAATGGAGCAAAAAAATTTGCAATTGTGAGGCAAATTCAAACCTGTACTATGGACTGGCAGTAAAATATAACTTATACATAGGATGTGTATTATGAAATTTAAACTCTTAGCTTCAATTTCTGTTTTCGGTTGTGCATTGTTGACTCCTCAGGTTTACGCAGAAAATGCACACGCATATAACGGTAGTTATTGCACAAATTATTTAGCCAGTGACGCTACTGATGTGGCTCATCAATACAATGGAATACGCAATACTACTGGCTCGTCTCTCTATGTTACCTGTCCGGTCGCCGTTGATGAGATTGCCGTTACCAGCGGCACTTCACGTGTTTGGGTGCATTATTCCGGAAGTGGCACAGTTAATTGTAATCTTTACAGTATGAATGGCAACGGATCGATCAATCAATCTCGTTCTGGTAGTCGTTCGGGTACAGGTTGGTTAAGTATTCCCAATCTCACAAGTGAGGATTATTGGGGCAGTTCCGTCATTTATTGTTCTGTGCCAGCTTACGGTGTGATTAATACTGTATGGTTTGGTGAAAATACTTAATTAATAACCTGTGAGTAGAGCGTCCCCGCATTACGCGGGGACGTTGAGCGCAAATTTTTGGGAGTCAAATATGATGACTAAACTAACACTCATTGGTATTTGTACTGTGGCTGCGACGCTTGGAATAGTGGGTGGCTTAATGGTACATGAAACGACCAAAGAAACAGTATTTCAAACCAGCGATACCGCAAAGATTGCAGCCTTGCAAGATAAAGTGGCACAGTTGTCTGAAAGGTTAAACAACAATGAAGACGTTCCATCCAGCCATTTCAGTGTGCAAGTACAAGCCACTCCATTTACGGAAATATCATCAAATTCGCACAAAGAAACTATTCAAAGTGATGACAATTCTGAAAAGAAAATATCTGCAACGCCTATGGACGCAGAAGCCGGACATAAGCGGTATATTAATAAGTTAGAACAATCGTTTTATGATCAGGATCAAGATTATGTATGGTCGGCTCAAGCCTCTGACACGATCACCCACTTTTTTGACAGTCAATCAGTGCAATGGGACAAAACTCATTCTGAGTTAAATAGCCTAGAATGTGGTGCTAAACTGTGTAAAATGGAAGTGGTGCACGGGGATCAGGCGGCGGCTGATGAATTCGCTTTGGAATTTCCGCA
Organism: uncultured Ketobacter sp.; assembly: GCA_963922875.1. GTDB lineage: Bacteria > Pseudomonadota > Gammaproteobacteria > Pseudomonadales > Ketobacteraceae > Ketobacter. Next base: position 497,051 of record CAWUJH010000002.1, read on the forward strand.
GTCTGTTGCCGTTGATATGCCAGAGATAAGCTATGACTACGAAACTCTTAGTAATGGTAAAATAAGCGTAGTCATGTATTTAACGCGCCAAGTCAATTAGACTTTCATACCTCTGATACTCAAACCATGAAAAATCCAGTCTCTGGCTTGGCCTAAGAGATAAAAAATTTCCTAGGCTCTTGCCAGTGTTAGGCAAAGTTCGGCCACCCCCTCCTTATTCTAATCAATTGTTCTCCACAAAAGATGACGCTACTATTTGATCTTTTAAATAATAGAGAGGAAGATTGGGATTGCCAGGATTAATCACTGGCAAGATTGAATCTTGTTTCTGGTACAAGTTTTATGCGTGATTTTTTAGTAATTAAGGTCGAACTCCATGATGACTGAATCAACCCATGATCAACCCACGAAAAGCGAGCTAACGCTACTGATCGAAGGCGCAAAGTGTGCGGGGTGTGTTAAGAAAATTGAGACGGCGCTGCAGCAAGTGTCTGGGGTTGAACACGCGGAGATGAATTTTGCCCAACGTACCGCCACTGTTGTAGGCGTCGCTAATGATGATGACTTGATCAAGGCGGTAACACAGGCAGGCTATGGTGCGAAAAAACAGGATTCAGTCAACGAAAGCGATGCACTGGCAGAGAAAGAAAAGGAAGATGGCCTTTATTACAAAAAATTAATGCGCCACATGTTTATTGCGCTGGCCGTCGGCGTGCCGTTAATGGTTTATGGGTTGGTGGTTGGAGACATGACAGTTTCTACGTCTACCGAACGCTTAATTTGGTTGCTGGTGGGCCTGCTCACTTTTGCTGTCATGATATTTTCCGGTAAGCATTTTTATGTGGGTGCTTGGCAGTCCTTTAAGAATCATTCCGCCAACATGGATACCTTGATTGCATTGGGTACAGGCACCGCATGGCTATATTCCATGGTGGTGGTAGCGGTGCCTTCTATGGTGCCTGAGATGGCACGCCACCTTTACTTTGAAGCAACCGCGATGATTATAGGTCTGGTTAATCTTGGCCTAGCCCTTGAGTTGAGAGCGAGGGGACGGACGTCCGAAGCCATAAAACGCTTAATTGGTTTACAAGTGAAAACTGCACGCGTTATTCGTGAAGGCACTGAGCTGGATGTTCCCATTGAACAGGTGGCCCTGGGTGATCTGGTACGGGTGCGTCCTGGAGAAAAGGTACCGGTCGATGGCAAAGTTACGGAAGGCCGTACCACCATTGATGAATCTATGTTAACGGGCGAGCCAATGCCCGTTACCAAAACCGTGGGAGACGAAGTGGTTACGGGAACGGTTAATAAATCCGGTTCGATTATTTTTCAAGCGACCCGCGTGGGTTCAGACACGGCCTTGGCTCGAATCATTTCAATGGTAAAGCGAGCGCAGAACTCTAAGCCACCGATTGGCCGTATGGCCGACGTTATTGCCGCCTATTTTGTACCATCGATTATGATCATTGCTGTGGCTAGCGCTTTAGCGTGGTTAAATTTTGGGCCTGATCCAGTGGTTGCTTTTGCGGTGGTTTCTGCCACTACGGTGCTGATTATTGCTTGCCCCTGTGCTTTGGGGCTGGCTACGCCTATGTCGGTGATGGTAGGTGTTGGCAAAGCGGCAGAGGCGGGAGTCTTGATCCGTAATGGAGAAGCCTTGCAAACCGCGTCTAAAATAACCGCTATGATTCTGGATAAGACAGGTACCATTACTTTGGGCGCCCCGAAAGTTACCGATATTATTACAGCCAATGATTTTACTGAGCAGCGGGTAATGGAGTTGGCGGTGAGTCTGGAATCTGGCTCGGAACATCCGCTGGCTATGGCAATTGTGGAATCGGCGAAGGATCAAGAGATTGCTCCCTTAAAGGTCAGCGAATTTAATGCTGTAGCGGGCCACGGAGTTGAAGCCACGGTAGATGGCGAAAAGCTGTTGTTGGGTAACGAAAAACATATGAAAGGTCATAGCGTAGAGCTGGGTTCATTTGTGGAAAAAGCACAGCAACTGGCCTCTGAAGCGAAAACGCCTCTGTATTTTTCGGTGGCGGGAAAACTGGCGGCAATCATTGCCGTGGCCGACCCGGTAAAAGAAGACTCTATTGCTGCAATTAAACGTCTGCAGACCAATGGTATTCGGGTGGTGATGCTCACAGGTGATAATCGTGCCACCGCTAAAGCCGTCGCAGAACAAGTGGGTATCACTGAATTTTTTGCGGAGGTGTTACCGGAAGACAAAGCAAACAAAGTTAAGGAGTTGCAGAGTCAGGGTGAAGTAGTGGGCATGACCGGTGACGGTATCAATGACGCACCGGCACTGGCACAGGCTAATGTTGGCTTCGCTATAGGCACAGGTACGGATGTAGCCATTGAAAGCGCTGACATCACCTTAATGCGTGGATCTCTTCACGGACTGGCGGATGCCATTGCTGTGAGCAAGGCGACTTTGCGCAATATCAAACAAAATCTGTTTGGTGCTTTTATTTACAATGTAGCGGGTGTCCCCATCGCTGCAGGCGTGCTATATCCCTTTTTTGGACTGCTATTAAGCCCGGTTATAGCGGGGGCCGCCATGGCATTTTCTTCATTGACGGTAGTCAGTAATGCGAATCGACTGCGTCTATTTAAAGCACAGGAACATTAATTGGCGATGGCTCATGGAAAACGAAAGCGAGACTGATAGATGATGATCATAATTAATTTGGCAGGTATTGCACTGATTGGGTTAATCATCTGGTGGTTCTGGATTTACGAGCCTCACAAGGCGAACTATGATGCGGAGAAATTATTAATTGTGGTTGAAAATGGAGTCTACCAACCGGCCCGAATCAAGCTGCCGGCTAATCAAGCCGTGACTTTAAATTTCCTGCGCAAAGATGCGTCGTCATGTGCCGAAACCTTGCTTATTCCTGCTCTTCATGTGAGCGAGAGCTTGCCGTTGAATAAACCTAAGGGCGTAATATTGCCCGCTATGGAAAAAGGTGAGTATACCTTTCACTGCCAAATGCAAATGTACCGGGGGCAATTAACGGTGGAGTAATGAGGTCAGGGTTTTATAATGACTAGACCAAACGGGCTTGCTTGGTCTTGTCGTAAACGTCCATTTTGAAAGGTTTATTTTGGTGTTTCACCAGCCATTCATTTACATCATGTAGGGACATGGGTTTTGCAAAAAAGAAACCCTGAATTTCGTCGCCACCCAAACGTAAAACCGTTTCCAGTTCAGCTTCAGTTTCAACGCCTTCAACAATGATGGATAATTCCAAACCGCGAGCCAAGGCAACAATACTACTGTATATACCTTCACCACCGTTCTTCAGCGCAGTGACGAATGAACGGTCGATTTTTAGCGTATCCAATGGGAAATTTCTTAGATAACTGATGGATGAGTAACCGGTACCGAAATCATCGATGGAAATTCGTATCCCCTCATTACGTAACATGTTGATAATTTCGCGAGTTTTCTCGACATCGCTGGCAAATACATTTTCGGTGATTTCTATTTCCAGGCGCTTGGCTGCTAAACCAGTCTCCCTTAAGGTTTCCAACACTTCGCGAAAAAAATCTGGATCTTGCAGTTGCATAACAGAAATATTTATCGCGATACGGAGATCTGAATCTGCTGCGATATCCATGATCATTTCACAAGAGCGGCGGAGTATCCAGCTGCCAAGTAAAGGCATCAAGCCACTTTCTTCAGCCAACGGTATAAACACCCCTGGACTGATGGCGGTGCCATCCGGTTGGGGCCATCTGGCCAGCGCTTCAAAGCCGGCCACGTAGCCGTTTTCCATGGAAATAAAGGGTTGCAGGGCAACGTCCATATTTTTAGAATCAATGGCAGTGCGAAGCGCCTGAGCCAAGCGCACGCGCTCTGCAGCCTCCTTACCCCAATGGTCGTTATAGACTGAGACCCCATCCTTCATGCACTTGGCGCGATAAACCGCAATATCCGAGTGTTCGAGCAATGCATCGGCAGCCGTACCATGTTCTGGGCAAACAGCGATACCAATACTCGCCCCCAAAATCACTGGGCCACTGTTTAATTCAATCGGTTGGCGCAACGTTTCAACCAAGTGTTCTGAAAATTGATAGATTTCTTCTCGGGTGGAGACACATTTCTGTAAGATGACAAACTCGTCGCCACCCCAGCGCGCGCATATGCGGTTTTCATCGCAAGCATTTTTGATGCGTTGAGCCGTTTCTTGTAAAACCTGATCACCAGCGAGGTGCCCCAGGCCATCGTTGATTTCTTTGAATCGATCCAGATCCAGCATATAAACGGCGAATCCAGACTGATCTTTTTCGTATTCAGCCAAGGCTTCATTGACCACGGTTGAAAAACGATAGCGGTTGCCGAGCCCAGTGAGCATGTCGTGATTGGCTTGATGCTTGAGTTCGCTGGTTCGCTCCTGAATCTGGGATTCGAGTGAGGCGTTGACATCGGATAAACGCTTACGGGCATGAGTTAGATCAATATTCAACTCTTGCATTTTGTTGGCGCGAAATTCTGATAGCTGTTGTAGTAGTTGGCCTCGTAAAGCGCGCAGTGAGGATAAATGGATGTTTTCAACCACCGCAATCACGGTGAGTAGAGCGAGTATCCCTAAAGCGGCGAGCATCCAAAAATTGAATTCTGCCATCATAATAAGGATGGGCGGAATCAGGTAGATTATGCTGTTAAAATGAAATAATCCTCTATCTACGGTCAGTCCCAGGGTGCTGAATACGCCGACGATTAAAAGAATTCCAGCAACAACACCCAGGCTAACCTCAGTGAGTTGGTCGTAAAATATCGCTAATAACACAAACCAGGCACCTTGACTCATAATAACCCCAGCGCGGTACAAGAGTTGCCATTGTCGAACGGAGCGACGATCCGGATTTTCCATAAAACTAAAAAAGCTGGCAGCACGGAGGGTTTGCACTGAAATAAATCCCAGTAACCAACTCCACAATATCGCCTCTGTTGAAGGGGATTGAAGAGTTATTATCAAGCAGAATGCCACCGCAACCTGGACAATGGCGAAGGGTATGCTCTGGATATAAAGAACTGAAATTATTGATTTTTTAAATCCGCTGGCGGACATGTCCGGTTCGGTGACTAGATCTTTATCCCGTTCAGATCGAAGGTTTTCCATATCCATTCGATAAAGCCATGCGATGGCGAGGGTTTCCATTGCAGTCATCGCAATACCCGCTAAGCCCAACGGCATAATCTGCGGATCACCGAGAAACGTCAGCTGCAAAGACATGGGTAAAAAATTAACGGCAAGTACCGCCAGGGCCTGACGGGGAAACAGCGTTAGGGGTAGGGCATGGCTGAACACAAGGCCTACATACAAACAGATAACAATTAACCGAGTATCGCCTGCCAATATAGGCAAAATTAGCATGGCAATCATGTCCCATAACACGATATAGGCCAACAAAAAGCGAATGTATTGGATAACAGCAGTTTTTTGATCTGAAAGGGATAATCGAAGGGACTTTCGAATGCGTAAAATACTGATGAGTATCGCAGAGTAAGGAAAGGCGATGCTTAGAGTGAGCATCGCTAATATTCCAATGCCGAAATAGCCCCGTATATAAATGAACACGATCATGCTGAGGTTGATGCCAACAGAAAGCGCCAGCCCCCCCAAAGCCCTGGGAATGAGTAGAGTGGCCCTTTCGGTGTAGAACTCGTCTGTTTCGGCCAACAAAGTTGGCAGGAATCCAGGTTTACTCATTCAGATTGAATACACCTTTATGGTTTGATCTTCTAAGGCTTAGGTAATGTCACCATTTAATACTAGTAGAGATTTGTTGGAAGTATTTGCGATTGTTGAAGGAATATTTAAATTATACCATCCCCGATAAATTCGGTCATGGCTGCCGGATCATATTAATTGTTCCGTTACGGCAACAATTAATATGATCGAGGTGAAGCAATGTTATAAAAATGGCTAAAAACAATAGGTTAATAAACGACTTTCTATTAACCGATAAACGGATACTCAACAGCAAGAGCTTGCATCGGTCTTTGATCGATTGGTATCAAAAGGCACAGCGGAGCCACAGCCTTCAAATATCCCAAAATGCTCGCTAAAGTCACCGACAAAGGCGAAGTGTTCGGCAAAACGGGTGTCATGTAACATGCGCCAGGTGTTACCACATACTGGGAAAATACGGCCAGCCTCAATACTATGATGTTTGTCCAGAATAAAGCGTTGAGGACTGGTGGGAATGGTGCCTTTGTAGATAACGGCTTGGCCATAATCTTCGCAGGCCGTTTCAAGTTCGTTTAGCTTGAACAAACGATAAGTGGCGGAAAAAAAACGTAGGTTACCGGTTTTTTCCGCCAGTGCCGCATCAGTGACATCAAGCGGACGGTCTTCCACCAGGCGGGGGTCCATAAATCCCGCAGCAATCGCTAGTCTCAGAAAGTCATTCCAATACAGTGCACCGCCCAAACATTCACCGTACAGAACAGAGTCTTCACGCACCTTGTCCGGGACCCGGCGGTCCGCATACACATCCGAAAAATAGAACTCGCCTCCGGGTTTCAGTAAGCGCTGAATACCGTTCAACACGGCGGCTTTATCGGGGCTAAGATTGATCACACAATTAGATACAATAACGTCGAAAGAGCCCGCTTCCAGGTCTAACTCGTGGAGTTTTTCGATATACCCCTTGATAAAGCGAACATTGTCGAATCCAAAGGCTTCTGCGTGCCAGTGTTGATGGGTCTGAGCCACAGCGAGTTGCTCATCGGTCATATCAACCCCGATTACTTCACCCGTTGGGCCCACTAATTGTGCCAAGGCATAAACATCACGGCCTGATCCACAGCCCAGATCCAGCACGCGACAGCCTTCAAGCAGTGAAGGGCACACCAAACCGCAGCCATAATAGCGCGCTTGCACCTCGGGACGGATGCGACTCAACAACGGTTTTAACCAGGAAGGTATAGCGCTGATATCACAACAGGCGGTGGTTTTCAGATCCTCAGAGCTTTTTAGTTGTTTACCGTAATAGTCCTGCACTGATTCATGCATGGGGTTGTTCTCCTTTGTTTTTTTTCTACTAGTCCTCAAGCCAAGAAACGACATTTTCAGGTGAAGGAATCCCCCCCTTATGAACCACCTTTTCATCCACTACCACGGCGGGTGTGCTCATGACGCCATAGGCCATAATTTGCTGCGGATCTTCAAGTTTCTCAAGGTTAATGCTTACGCCAAGTTTTTCGGCGGTTTGTTTGATCAGTGAAAGGGTGCTTTTGCATTTTGCACAGCCAGTACCGAGTACTTTAATCGTTTTCATTGTTGATCCTATTTCTTAAACATTACAGTAAGGGGGTGAAGGCATTAAAAATCCAGCCTAAAAGGGTGAATGCCACCAATAACAGGGCAAATAGAATGGCTAACAAGCGCCATTGCATCACTTGTTTTAATAATATGAACTCGGGAAAGCTGGCCGCTACGGTACTCATGCAGAATGCCAGAGTGGTTCCTATTGGCAAGCCATTAGTGATCAGACTTTCCATTACCGGAATTACGCCGGTTGCATTGGAGTAAAGCGGTATACCGAGCAGAACGGCGGCGGGTACGGACCACCATTGACCATCACCCAAATGGGTTTCAATCCAACCATCAGGAACGAAACCATGGAGGGCGGCTCCCAAGCCAACGCCAATGATGACCCATTTCCAAACCCGGCCAAAAATTTCAAAGGTTTCCTGTTTGGCAAATTGATGCCGTGCTTGCAGGGATAGCTTGGGTGTTGTGTCGGTGGCGCTCGAGTCGTTGTTGTCAGTTTGTAACTGGCCTTTTTTTAAGGCTTCGGCAGCAAAGGACTGTAACCAACGCTCAGCTTTTATGGCATCTAGAAAAACACCGCCAAGAACTCCGATGCTCATTCCAGCGATTACATAGATTACCGTGAATTTCCATCCCAGCAGGCTCATCAGCAACAGGATTGCCACCTCATTTATGAGTGGAGAAGTGAGTAAAAATGCCATGGTAATACCAACGGGTATCCCGGCTGAGGTAAAACCCAAAAAAACCGGAATGCTGGAACAAGAGCAAAATGGGGTGATTGCACCAAATCCTGACGCAAATAAATAGGCGATTGCACGATGTTTGCCAGCGAGGTAATCACGCACTTTTTCAACATTCATTGAAGCCCGTAACAGGGCTATTACGTAGATCATTACTACCAGCAAAACAAAAATCTTGCTGACATCTTCGACAAAAAAATGCAGGGCATCACCCAGTTTTGTGCGGCTCGAAAGCCCTAGCAGGTTATAAACAAGCCAGCTGGCGAAATCTGTAAACAGTTGAAACATTAGGGGACCACATGCCAATGTAAAGGAAGCCATTGTAAATCCTGAGGCTCATCAATGTCATGAAGTGTTGGCAATGGTTTCAGGCTTAAACCTGCCTCCAGGATTCTTTGTTGGGTTAACGCGGCAACGCTCGCGGTGCTCCAGGGAATATCTGAAAAAAGGGTCGGTATATAGTGATTTAGGCCCAGCAACCCATAGCCACCATCACTGACGGGAACCAGACAGGTGTCGTATTGAGTCAACACCGCCGCCGCTAAGCGCAATACTTCAGCGGTGAGTTGTGGACAGTCAGTACCGATTAACAGAATGGATTCACCCTGTTCGATCACGCGTTGTGCAGCTCTGGCCATGCGCTGCCCTAGATCGCCGTCACCTTGAACTGACCAATGGAGCGCTGAGGGGAGTGTTAAATCCTCCCAGCTATCATGGGGTTCGTCAGGCGTTACGCAGATTTCCACGGGGCCGATAGCGGCATCGAGGGCCTGTGCAACGGTATGGTTTATCAGTTGCCTGGCCAGACGCGCAGACCCTGCTGTACCCAGTGCCGGTATAAGACGGGTCTTCGCCAAACCCGGCGCCGGAGCTTTGGCGAAGATAACAATCCGCAGGGGAATCATTGATAGGCCTTGGCTAAGTGTTCAGCGGGGACTCCACGCCAATATTCCCAGCGTAGCCGCCACATAAGCCAAATGGTGCGCCAGACGCCATGTTCTATCCAGCGACGCCCAGAGGTGGTGACGGTAGCATAAATGCAAACGGGGCGTTTGATAGCCCGAAGTCGTTTCGAGAACTCGATATCCTCCATGAGTGGTTGATCTGGAAAGCCGCCAATCTGTTGAAAAAGATTTCGCGCCACAAAAATGGCCTGATCGCCGGTGGCTATGCCCGAAAGGCGGGAACGCAGGTTCATGCAATAAGCTACCACCCGGAGCATTTTTGGCGTACCAGAAATCACCACATCAAAGCGACCCCAACTTGGCCGTTTGCAGGCTCGTAAAATGATTTCCCTTGCAGCTCGGGGTAAGCGCGTATCAGCGTGAAGAAAAACCAACGCTGATCCTACCGCATGAGCGGCACCGGCATTCATTTGTCGGGCGCGGCCTTGTTCAGAATGGATGACCTTAAATTCACTCGCGGCAGCGATTTCTGCAGAGCCATCGGTGCTGCCGCCATCAACCATTACAATTTCACAGCCCTGACGTTGCCAATACTGCAGATGCTCTAAAAGGTTAGGTAGCATAGCCATTTCATTGAAAACGGGTACGATGATGGACAGTTCATTATTTATTGTTAAGTCGCCAGTCATAATCTAGGAACTCAATTTCAACGTCACTTTTAATGTCAGGGGTTCGTAATTTTTCCACCAGGGTGGAGGGCAAGTTTAGGTCAGCTGCATGAGCCACCAAAAATTCCTCAAGCTGTTGATAACCGAGCCAGCCTTGTTCGAAATCCTCACGATACCATTTAAAGATGGAGGATAACTTTATAATGCCATCTTCAAACCGGTTTTGCCGGGGATTGCTGAGAAACCGCTGGGCCTGTTGATTTAGCTGCTCTTCGAGCTGGTTACCGAGGTAAGCTTCTGGCCGCAGTGGCGGGCAACCAATGCTGGCACAATTAACCGCAAAGTGAATCCTGGGGTCGTTGTAGCGACCGCTGCCACGAATCAAATCATGCTCTATATTATCCAGGGAGCGAGTAGTACCCAATAGTGGGATAAATTTTTTGCTCCAGGGTGAACGAAAAAAGCTGCCCAGATCCTTAATGGATTTAAGGTCAGGCCATGCGGTCAATATCAATTCCACGGTCCAGGCGTTATAGGCGTTGATTAAAAACGCCAGTTGCCGGTTTTCGGACCAGCCATCGAATTGGCTCAGTTCAATCTTTGAAAGAGATTCCAGATACTGTTTCAGTTGGGGACGATCAGCCGCCATGGACTGATAATCTACCTGGGTTTCCTTGCCTGAACTGGTCCATGACACATGACGCTGCAAAAGATCGTTCCAGGGGCTATGATCGAAATCCTCGGCTTTGGCATTGCTTGTGGTGATCGCTTGAAGTACGAAAAGGCTAAGCAGTATGACTATCGCTCGGGGGGAATTAGTTAATGGCTTATTCATGGCCCCTTCTCCAGTTGTGGTATTTCTCCAGCCACGCCAGCACCCGTTGCGGGGCATGAGCGCGCTTCCATTCACCGGCGGCGTATTTGTTGGCTTCCGCCCAGGTGGGGTAGGTATGTATAGTGCCAAGAATCTTGTTCAATCCAAGCCCATGTTTCATGGCCAGCACAAACTCCGCCAACAGATCGCCGCTGCGCTCACCCACAATGGTGACACCTAAAATACGGTCTTTGCCCGGGACAGTGAGTACTTTTACAAAGCCGTAGGCGGCGCTATCGGCAATGGCGCGATCCAGATCTTCGAGGCCGTAGCGGGTGACCTCCACCTCAATGCCTTGTTCTTTCGCTTCCTGTTCATTGAGCCCCACCCGTGCCACTTCGGGGTCGATAAACGTGGTCCACGGAATCACCCGATAATCCACTTTGAATTTTTTAAACTGGCCAAACAAGGCATTGACGGCAGCATACCAGGCTTGATGGGCTGCAGTATGAGTGAATTGATAAGGGCCGGCCACATCGCCCGCGGCAAAGATATTAGGATACAGGGTTTCCAGATATTCATTGGTAATGATGGTGCGGTCGGTACGGATTCCAAGTTTTTCCAGGCCGTAGCCTTCCAACCGGGCTACCCGGCCAACGGCACAAATAAGGGCATCGAACTCAATGCTATGTTCCACGCCGTTGTGTTCAACCAGCAGACACTTGTTGCCATTGCGGGTTTCGCATTTCAGCGCTTTGTGTTGGGTAAGCACAGTGACGCCGTCTTTTTCCAGAGCTTGCTGGGCTAAGGCCGACACTTCCTGGTCCTCACGCAACATAATGCGTTCGGCCATTTCTACCTGGGTAACCTGAGAGCCCAAGCGCGCAAAACTCTGGGCCAACTCACAACCGATAGGGCCGCCACCTAATACTACCAGCCGCTTGGGTGGTTCATCCAATTCCGCAAATCGATCCCACAAGGTATCACTGGTGACATAGCCTGACTCTTCGATACCTGGTAGTGGCGGCACGAAGGGACGAGCTCCCGTGGCTAACACAATCGCGCGGCTGGTGAGTCTTTGGGTTGCGCCATTGTTGGCTTTAATTTCTACCGTCCAGGGGTCTACCAGTTTGGCGTAGCCTTCAATCACCTCCACCCCGAGCCCTTGGTAGCGCTCAATACTGTCATGGGGTTCAACAGCGCGGATCACAGCCTGAATGCGTGCCATTATCCGTTTAAAGGAAAAACTGGGGTCAGTCTTGTTTAAACCATAGTGTTCAGCACGACGCATCTGATTTGCCAATTTAGCGCTTTTGATCAGCGCCTTACTCGGCACACAGCCATAGTTGAGGCAGTCGCCCCCCATTTTATGGGCTTCGATGAGGGTGACTTTGGCTTTCACAGTGGCCGCAATATAGGCGGTTACTAAGCCACCGGCACCGGCACCGATGACAATTAAATTACGGTCATAGTGCTTGGGCTTTTGGTACTTGGCATAGACGCGTTTGGCTTTAATAACAGCCAGTACTTTTTTGGCAATAAGGGGAAACATCCCGAGCAGCGCAAAAGACAGCAGCAGTGAAGGCGACAGAATACCGGAAAGGCTGTCGAGTTGCGCCAACTGGGTGCCGGCGTTTACGTACACCAAAGTACCCGCTAACATTCCCAGTTGACTCACCCAATAAAAAGTCGTGGCTTTTATGGGGGTGAGTCCCATCAATAAATTGATGAGGAAAAAAGGAAATACTGGAACCAGCCTTAAAGTGAGCAAGTAAAAAGCGCCGTCTTTACTTATGCCTTCATTGATTGGTTTTAAACGATCGCCAAAACGGTGTTGAACGCTGCTATGCAATAAGTAACGGGACACCAGAAAGGCGAGGGTCGCGCCGATGGAACTGGCGAAGGAGACAATTATTGTGCCCCACATTAAACCAAACAAAGCGCCTGCCGCCAGTGTCATTACAGCGGCACCGGGCAGTGAGAGTGCCGTTACTGCGACATAGAGCAGTAGGAAGCCGCCCCCCACTAAAACTGGTTGTGCAGAGCGCCAGGATTCAAATTGTGCCAGGCCACCTTTTAAACCTTCTAGTGTGAGTAGTTGATCGAGGTCGAAATAGAAAAAGCCCAGCGCAAGAGTCGCCATGATGATCAGCACAATTAATTTTTTCATGGTTTGGTTCCTGGCATACAACGGATGCCTGTCACAGCGCACCGCCGCAACTACTGCCTTGCCCCGCAGTGCAGCCGTAGCAGTGATCAGCGATATGAATCGGTTGAGCGTCGAAGCTTTCCTCTATTAGATCTCGTAGGTGTCTCATCTTATGGGCTTTGTTGCTTAGGGCCAAGGTCAATTGCTGATTAAAATCACAATCGTACAAGTGACCTTGCCAATCTACACTAATTAAGGAACGGCACATTAAATTGTCCAGATTCTGTGGCTGATAGTTTGCTTTCAGCAGTTTCATATAATCGTGAAATTGCCCCTTTGAAATCAGGGTTGAACCAAAGCGTTTGATGGGCATATTGGCCAAGGCGTAAAGCTGGTTGAATTCGATGCCAAAGTTGTTCCGCAGCTCGCGTTTATAGTCGGCTTCTAAGGCTTGTTGGTCCGGGGGTAAAGACGGCCCTTGCGGATTATAAACCAGATTCAGTGATAACCCCGTTGCCGGTTTTCCGTAGCCCAATGTATTGAGCTTTTGTAATCCTGCAATGCTTTTGTCAAATACTCCTTGGCCCCGTTGTTGGTCTACATTTTTTAGAGAGTAGCAGGGCAGGGAAGCCACTATCTCTACTTTATTTTGGGCTAGAAATTCAGCTAGATCTTGCTGCTCTGGTTCAAATAGAATGGTGAGATTGCAGCGATCAATGACATGGACACCCGCAGCCCTTGCCTGAGTCACCAAATAGCGGAAATCCTGATGTAACTCCGGTGCGCCGCCAGTGAGATCCAGGGTCTTTATCTTCCGGGCTTTAAGTACTGGAAGTATTAACTCCAGGGTTTCTCTGGTCATCATTTCCTTGCGATCTGGGCTCGCGTTCACATGGCAATGCAAGCAGCGCTGATTGCACTTATAACCGAGATTCACTTGTAGGGTATCGAGGCTTTTTCGGCGTATCTCGGGGAAATCAGTGACTTCTAAGAATCGTAAGGTGTTTTGCATAGAATTCTCCAATTATCCGGGAGCGTGAAGTGATCTCTCGTTTTGCTATATTCTGTGTGCCGATAAGCGCTTAAGAGCGCTTACACTCAGGTTTGATACCCGCCGCTTGTGCTTGTTGGTAAAGATTCATGGCCTCATTCATGTGAGCTTGCAGATCTCTAATGCGGGTGGCATTGGCAGGGTGGGTTGACATGAATTCCGGCGGTTGCTGGCCATTACTGGCGCTGGCCATATTTTCCCACAGCACCACGGACTGACGGGGATCAAACCCGGCCTTGGCCATGAGATTCAGACCAATCAAATCCGCTTCCGATTCGTGTTTGCGGCTGAAGGGCAAGGTGACGCCAAATTGAGCTCCCAACCCCAGTAAGCCTAATGACATCTGGCCCAATTGCGAATCCGAACTCGCAGCGAGCACGTTGGCCAAGGTGAGTCCGGTATTTTGTGCGGCTTGAATGGACATGCGTTCGTTACCGTGATGGGCAAGTACATGACCGACCTCATGACCGATGACGGAAGCCAGTTGATCCGGGGTCTGGGCAATGGTCAGTAAGCCTGTGTTGACACCGATTTTAGCTCCGGGTAAGGCAAAGGCGTTGGCGGTATCATCCTTGAATACATTGACTTCCCACTGCAAATCGCTATTCAGCGTGCTGGTAATACTGTTGGCGACACAGTTAACATATTGATTAACCTCGGGAGCGGTGCTCAGCGGTTGCTTTTGTTTCATCTCCTGGTAAGCAGAAATTCCCATTTGTTCCATATCACTATTGGAGAATAGCATCAGCTGTTTCCGGCCTAAGGGTGAGGTGGCACAGCCGGCGACTAAGCTGATAATACCGGCGCTAAGAATTAACCAGCGAAGCCAATGGGAACGAAAAGCTTGAACAAGCATCGACGGCGTACTCCTGTTGAATCTGTATGAGTCGTAAACTACTGTATCTGCTGGTACCCACGCAACTTATTCTAGGGAGAGGCCAGCTTTTTTCACCTTTAACCATAGATCACTAACCATAGACCACTGTTTCGGGTTTAAGTGCGGTATCGCACCGACACTAAATGTATTTCATCCTAGGATTCTGTTAGTACAGCCAAGACCAGAAAGTTGTATCGAATTGAGAATTCCAACTTGATTATCTACGGAGAAATATAATGAGTGAACGCCAGCAATATGTGGACCAAATGAAAATCAAGCTGGATCAGTGGAGTAAGGATATTGATCAACTGGAGGATAAAATAAAAGCCGCTAAATCAGAGGTTAAAGATGACTATAAAAAAAATCTGGCAACAATGAAAACCAAGCGTGATGAGGCCGCTAAGAAATTCGAAGAATTGCAGAACACCACAGATAGCGCGTGGGGTGATGTAAAAGACGGGTTTGAGCAGGCATGGAGTTCCATTAGTCATGGCGTTACCGCCGCAAAAGACAAATTATTTAAGGATCATTCCTAAATCGAATATTGTTCTTGTTAGTTTAGGCGTTCTCAAACACTTTGACGCTGTTACCATTGGTGGACAAGAATGGCTGCTTTAAGTTAAGTTGTGGGCCTGTTCATTGCTGTTATAACCAGTATTCATGGAAGTGAATATGGCATCAGGAAACCAAGGCACTGTCTTATCCATTCGCGGTAGTGTCGTTGATATTCAGTTTAAAGAATGTTTACCGTCTATTCATAGTTTACTCCGTGCCTTTGACGGTCGGATTCTGATCGAAGTGCTGTCCCAGCGTGATGCTCACAGCGTGCGGGGTATAGCATTATTATAATCGCCCGAGTCATGACCGTAGTCAGTCAGGAAACCTTTATGCCCCGGTGCGGCAACGGCTGCTACCACTTGATGGCCGCTGGCAACAGGATTTTGTGAACACACCCTGGCCATCAAAAAATCTACCACAAGTATTGACCCGCTATCCCCACAATTCCTATGGAACCAATCATCGACAGGACACTGTACTGGCGTTGATCCACGAATACCTTTTTGTGTCACTGTATCGAGCCTGCGCTGAATCCATGGCCAGTGAAAATGCCAGCCGTCTGGCGGCGATGCAACGGGCGGATAAAAATATCGATGAATCCCTTACCACAATGAATAATCTTTTTCACAGCCTCCGCCAAAGCGGAATCGATGAAGAGTTATTTGACGTTATTGCTGGTAAATATCCTTCGGTGCGTTAACGCACCGACAAGGCTCCCGCTATAAGCCACCATATCATTATCGGCAATGCTCTCAGGTGAGTTCTCTCCTGGGATCGGTTTTTCCGCTTAATTATTAATGACACTCATCGTTATGGAGATTTTGATATGAAAAAAACTAATTTTTCATTTCCCGTTTTGAAGTATTCCGCCATCGGTGCGCTTGGCCTAGTAATGTTAGCGGGCTGCGCAACGGAACCGCCCTCACCGCAAGCTGCTTTGCAAGCGGCGGAGCTGGCCATTGCTGATGCCGATCAGGCGCGGGTTGCTGACTATGCTTCCCTCGAATTAACCGAAGCGCGGAGTAAACTGAATGCGGCCCGCAGCGCGGAACGTCAGGAAAAAATGGTTCTGGCTTTGCGCTTAGCCGAGCAATCGGAGGTGGAAGCCCGGCTCGCCTCAGCCAAGGCAGAAATGTTGAAGGAACAAGCGGTAAACGATGACATGAAAGACAACATCGATACCTTGAAAAACGAAATGGAACGTAATTTTGGAGTCAAACAATGAAAACCTCACCTACGCTGTATGCTCAACTCACCATCATAGGCACTCTGCTGTTTGTGGCCGCTTGTGCCACGGTGTTACCCCAGTCGGAAGAACCCATTAATGTGCGCAGTAAATTAACCCAATTACAGTCCGATGCGCCCTTGGCAAGGCGTGCACCCGTTGAAATTAAGGAAGCCGAACTGGCGGTTCGAGCGACGGAGGTGCCACAGGAGGATCAGGAATTGGCTGATCATTTAGTGCTGATGGCGGATCGCAAGGTGGATATTGCTACGGCGCGGGCGCAAAGCCGTTTGTTGCTGGATCAACGCAAAACCCTCAGCGATCAACGGGAAAAGGCGCGGCTTGATGCTCGCACCCGCGAAGCTGACAGTGCCCATCGTGATGCCGCTTTTGCCCGGGAGGAGGCCAGTGAGGCTCGTATGGGGAGCGAGACGGCCCAACAACGCAATGATGATTTGCAACGCCAGATTGCCGAGCTGAATGCCAAGTCAACCAATCGTGGCCTAGTGGTAACCTTAGGAGATGTGCTGTTTGCTTCCGGCAAGGCGGATCTTCAAACCAGTGCCTTACCCAATCTGGATAAACTGGCCGCTTTTCTTAAAAAATATACTGATCGCACCGTGGTGATTGAAGGCCATACTGACAGTGTAGGCAGCGATGATGCCAACCTCGGCTTGTCACAGCGGCGCGCAAATGCCGTGATGGACTATTTGACCGATAAGGGCATCACAGCAGATCGCTTGGGTGCTACCGGTAAAGGCGAAACCACCCCAGTCGCTGATAACGAATCCGCCAATGGTCGCCAACAAAATAGACGGGTGGAAGTGATTATCTCTAACGTGATGGCCTCCGCCAATAAAATGTAATTGCTAAAACTCCTGAGCCCGCGCATTATTCAATCATGTGCGGGTTTTTTCGCATTTTAGTGTTCTTGGAGTGCCGATTTTAACTCTGTTTTTTGCAGCGGTTTCCAAGGTAAAAGTCGGTCTGTTTCTATCTTAACCACGCCATAGCATTCGCAGCACAGGCTCTCAAGTTTGGGGCGATCCAATACGGTGATGTGGCCACGATGGTATTCAATCACCCCGAGTTTTTGTAGCTTGCCAGCCGCATCGGTAACGCCTTCGCGGCGAACGCCGAGCATGTTGGCAATCAATTCCTGGGTCATGATTAGCTGGCTACCGGAAAGGCGGTCTAAGGACAGCAGCAGCCAGCGACATAATTGCTGGTCGATGGAGTGGTGGCGATTACACACCGCCGTCTGCGCCATTTGAGTAATCAGCGATTGGGTGTAGCGCAACATAAGCTGCTGTAATTCGCCATGGCGGTTGAATTCTTCTTTTAAGCGTTGTCCTGAGAGTTGGTAGGCATAGCCGCCACTTTGCACAATGGCGCGGCTGGGTGTGCTTTCGCCACCCATAAACAGTGCGACACCGATGATACCCTCATTGCCCACCACCGCAATCTCAGCGGACGCGCCATCTTCCATTACATAAAGCAATGAGACGATGGCGTCGGTGGGGAAATAAACATCCCGAATAGTATCGCCTGATTCATACAATACTTTGCCTAATGGCATGGGGATTAATTTAAGATTCGGGAACAGGCGCTGTTGAACTTCTGTGGGCAATGCCGCCAGCAGATGGTTTTGCTGGGGCTTGGACATACTGGACATGTCAACCTCCGTGGAAGGGTGAGGCCAGCGACGACACTCTGTTGGTTGCTGGCCAAAAATTAGCGAGCATTATAACAGCCAGGTCGAATAGCCTGTATGGTGAATACTCCTACCCAGACTGGTGAATAACCCTAGTCTTCGGCAATATTCACTTCCACTCTGTGGGGTTGCTGATCATTTTGTAGAGGAATGCCTTTTTCCCCCACTACCGCGCCATCAAGGTAAGTCCCAAGGTCTGCGGTATCGCTAGCGGCATACTGGGTGACCACAATCTGGTAGTCGGTGGTCTCAAAGCGGTAGTGTATGGTGTAGGTTTTCCAGTGCGGCGGCATGCAGGGTGTAATGCGCAGGTAGTTGCCTTCTTTGGTTACGCCGAGCACGGATTCCAGCATCAAACGGTACAACCAGCTGGCAGAGCCCGTATACCAGGTCCAGCCACCACGTCCGATATGGGGTGCAACGGCATAAACATCGGCGGCTACAACGTAGGGTTCCGCTTTGTAGGTGGCGAGTTTTTTTGGTGTGATGCAGTGATTAATGGGGTTGATGAGTGCCAGCAATTCCCAGGCGCGGGCGCGATCTCCTTGGGCGGCGAAGGCCATGGCGGCCCATATCGCGGCGTGCGTATACTGGCCGCCATTTTCCCGCACACCGGGTACGTAGCCTTTGATATAGCCGGGGTTCATGGGCGATTGGTCGAAAGGTGGATTTAGCAATTGCACTAAGCCTTCCTCGCGACGTACCAAATGTTGGTCCAATGCTTCCATCGCCTGCTGGGTACGAACGCTGGCGCCAGCCCCCGACAAAATGGACCAGCTTTGGGCAATAGAATCAATGGCACATTCTTGGTTTGCCGCCGAACCGAGGGCGGTACCATCATCAAAATAGGCCCGTCGATACCAGCCGCCATCCCAACCGTGTTGCTCAAGATTCTCGCGCAAAGTGGCGGCTTCCTGTTGGCAGCGTTCAGCAAAGGGTGCATCATTTTGGCTCCGGGCCAGGGTGGCAAAATTAAGCAGAACATGGTGCAGAAAAAAACCTAACCACACGCTTTCGCCTTTACCGTGGATTCCCACCAGATTCATCCCATCATTCCAGTCGCCGGAACCCATCAGCGGTAGACCGTGTTCACCGAATCGCAGGCCATAAACTATAGCCCGCACGCAATGCTGGTAAAGACTGGCGGTTTGCGCTGATTGTGCCGGTAAATCGTAATAGGACTCTTCGTCGGCATTGAGTTCACGGCCTTCGATAAAGTGAACCGGCACATCAAGTACGCTGTGATCGCCGCTGGTTTGTACATAACGACATGTGGCTAAGGGCAGCCATAAATAATCATCAGAACAGCGGGTACGGACGCCCCGACCCGTGGGCGGGTGCCACCAGTGTTGCACGTCACCTTCCGGGTATTGGCGGGCGGCGGCGCGCAATAGATGCTCTCTCACCAGCGTCGGTTCGGCGTGTACCAGTGCCATTACGTCTTGCAACTGGTCACGAAAACCAAAGGCGCCACCGGACTGATAAAAGCCACTGCGGGCCCAGAGGCGACAGGCCATGGTTTGGTACAGCAGCCAACCATTGACCATCACATTGAGGGCCGGATCGGGAGTTTCCACGGTGACTTTGCTGAGGGTTTGGCCCCAGTATTGTTTGACCGCCTCAAGGGAAGCGCGGGCAGAACCCACGGATCGCAACCGTTGCGACAGCGCCTGCGCCTGGCTGAGATCGTAGCCTGCACCGAGACGAAAAATGATTTCCTTTTCTTGCCCATTGTCCAGCTCGAACCCCACCTGTATCGCACCGCAAGGATCGAGGGAAGCTCCCACACGGCCGGAGAGCCGGGCCCGGTTCATGGCTTCCGGTTGGGCCAATGAACCATAGCGGCCAATAAACTCTCGCCGATCCGCTGTGAGGCTGCGGGATTGGTCATCCACATCGAAAAACGCTACCCGCCCGGCAAACTCGCTGTTGTAACCGTTGCGGGCAAACAGAGCACCGCTATGGGTATCGATCTCGGTGACGACGTGTAAGGCGGTGTTGGTGCGCAGGTCGCCCAGCACCCATTCCACATAGCCCGTAGCTGATAGGCGGCGCGGGCGACCGGATTGATTGCGCACCCTCAGCACGGAGAATTTCACCATGTCCTGCAAATCCACGTGCACACACAGGGAAGAATGAATGCCAAACTCCTGGTGTTCGAACACACTGTAGCCGAAGCCATGGCGGGTAATATAGGGAGTAGAACCACGACAGGGTAAAGGGGTCGGCGACCACACAGCGCCTGTGTCTTCGTCCCGCAGGTAGAACGCTTCACCACCTGCCGTGCCAACGGGATCGTCGCTCCAGGGCGTTAGGCGGAATTCATGGGCATTTTCACTCCAACTATAGGCCAGGCCGCTTTCTGTAATCACCGATCCAAAATGGGGGTTCGCCAGCACATTGACCCAGGGCAGGGGAGTCCGCTGGGTTGGCGTGGTGGTTATTACATATTCATTACCATCAGCGCTGAATCCACCTAACGAGTTACTCAAAATTAGTGGCGGGGCTTCAAGCGTCACCGCTGGATTGCTTGGTTTGGACTGGTGCAGGCGAGGAATCAGGTGTTCCACTTGAATACCGGTTAAAGCGCGTCGATTCACCTGATCTTCCAGGGTCCCGCGGTTGTCGACGATAATCGCCCGCGCTACCGCCTGCAATAGAATCCGGTCTTCATTGGGAATCTGTTCAGCGGTGCGAACAAAAATTCCCCCCGGACGATCGATGGAATGGGCTTCCGTACCTGTGGCAATCATGCCCATTATCTGATCCTGAATCTGTTGCCGATAACCCACATGATCCTCATTCCAGATGACGAGATCCACCGCCAGGCCTTTCAGGCGCCAATAGGCGTGACACTGAATCAACTGGTGGGCGAGTTCCATATGGGCGATGTCGGTGATTTTCAGCAACACAATGGGCAGATCACCGGAAATGGCATAGCCCCACAAGCCGGATTGACCACGGCGGTTCTGCACTAACAAATTAGCGTCAGCCCGCATGGAAGGGTTGGCATAAAGCACCGCGCTGGCCAAGCGTCGATACACTTGCGCTTCGGCTTCATTGGCATTGAGTTGGCGCAGTGTTATGCCACTGTGAGTGCCCGCGATATCGAAGACCCGGTCAGCGAAATGGCGATCCTGATATTTAGCAACCAAAGCAATGCAGTCTGCGCGGCTGTTGGCGACGCCAGTCACCAGATCGATGCTTACGGATTGCTCGGTGTCCAGGGCAATGTGGCAACGAATGGAAACGATTGGGTCGAGTACGGAGCCTGCGCTGCCCGATAAGGCATCTGGTGAGCACATCGCCTGCGGCTCACTCATGGTGTGGCCACGGCCCACAAAACCCATGCGGTCGGTTTCATAGGACAGATGGCTAACAGGGGTGCCGTTGGAGGCCAAGAGGTGAAACATCCACGGAGTCTGCTCGCCCTCCGAACGGGGCCGCCGAGTGCACAGGATGGCATGCTGACCATGGATGATTTCGGTTTGTACAAATAAATTGCCAAAAGCGGTTTGCATGCGGTCGGCGGCCGGTGTTGCCAGCACAACTTCGGCATAGCTGGTGATTTCCACGGTACGCTGATGGCGGGCACGATTGGTGATACGTACCCGGCGTAGTTCAATGTCATCTTCTGGGGACACCACAATATCGGAATAGGTTTCGTAATCGTGATCAAGGCGCCGAAATTCAGCCCGTCCTTCGGTAAACATGGCGGTGTAGCGATCGGCGGGCTTAAGCGTAGGCTGGTGTGCTGCGGACCAGAAATCACCACTATGGACGTCTCGCAAGTACACAAATGCACCCCAATTATCACAGGTGCTGTCTTCGCGCCAGCGGGTAACCGCCAGATCATTCCAGTGGCTGTAGCCACCACCGGCGTTAGTGACCATGACGTGATAACGGCCATTGGACAGCAGTTGTACTTCTGGGGTCAGGGTATCCACTCCGATGGGGCGGTGCACAGGCATGGCTGGCGCATCGAAAAAAGCGCTGCCTTCAGAATGGGCCGCAATGTGGGCATGCACCAGGGTGGACTTGGGGATTTTCTCCTGCAGCAATAGCAGCGTGGCCTGAAATAAGGGATCGGAAGCAAAGCGCCGTTGCATCGGCTTGTCCAATAGCAAATGAGACAATGCCAGCAAGGACATGCCCTGATGATGGGCCATGTAAGAGCACACCACACTTTGGGTTTGGCCGCGAATCATTCGCGCGGGGGTGTAGTCAATGGCTTCATAAAAGCCAAAGCGCCCTTCGCCGCCCTCGCTGGCTAGGCGTTGTAAATTAGCGCAGGCGGCCTCTGGCGCCACCATCAGGGCAAGTGCAGAAGCATAAGGAGCCACCACGGAATCCTCTGCCAGCCCCCGTTTCAGGCCAAGACCAGGTACACCGAAAGCGTGATATTGGTAATTGAGACTAGCGTCCACGGTGCTGTAACCAGATTCCGAAACTCCCCAGGGCAGGGCGCGTTGTTGGCCGTAAGCGATTTGTCTTTTAACCGCATGGCGGCAAGTTTGATCCAGCAGGGTGCCCTCATAACTTGGCATTACCAACATGGGCATCAAGTACTCAAACATAGAGCCGCTCCAGGACACCAGCAAAGACTCGCCGCCAGCACTGGTAAGCAGCCTACCCAAGGCAAACCAGCTTTCCTGGGGCACTTTGCCTTGGGCAATTGCCACAAAGGTGGAGAGACGAGCTTCAGATGCCAACAAATCGTAGAAACTATTGTCGCGACGAAACTCATCAACGTTATAACCCACGGCCAGTAGATGTCGGGATTTATCGTACAAAAAGCTGTATTCCACCGTGGCGAATTCCGTGGCTTGAGCGGATAGTAGATCGCACAGGGCAATGCGTTGCAAAGCTCGATCATAGGCCACTGTCAGCAACGGTTGTAGGGTGTTTAACCAAGCTTTTTGATCGTGATCTATTGCGGAAATTAGATGAGTATCAATAGCTGCAAGCCAGCGAGGAATCGAATTAATCAAGCCATGTAAAGTCGGTGTGACTGTTAATCCCTCTAACCATGGCATATCCTCTGGCAAGCTGGGTAGCAGGGTTATCCAGGGGCAAATCCACTGTAAATCGTCCCGTGCTCCCTGGCATTGCAATACCCAGTCTTCAACCATCGCACTTTGAAGGGTAGTGTCGTTTAGGTTTCCGATGGGCTGATTCAGTTGGTTTAAAAGGTTCCACTGCGCAAGCAGAGAATGTTCAAATATAGCGTGTTCCTTTTGGGATTGAATTAGGATCGGCACCAGCAATTGTTGTGAAGCCTTCACAGCTTCATGCAATGCCGTGGGGTGAACGTCGGTATTCGAATCCTGTAACAGAGAGAGAGTGTCGGCGAGCCCCTTAAATACACGGCCTGACACCACGGGTTCATAGGGCAATGCCAGCAGCCCAGCACGTAATGTCAATAAATGTCCTACCAGATTGCCACTGTCTACTGACGATACGTAGCGTGGCAATAACGGTTGCAAGGTCAGGGTGTCATACCAGTTAAAAAAGTGTCCCTGATAACGTTCCATTAGCGCCAGGGTGTTGAAGGTATTGGCGGTCCGTGAAAGCAAGCCAGCAGGGGTGATAAATCTGAAATCATAGGCAGACAAATTAGCCAGTAATGCCATGCCAATATTGGTTGGGGAAGTGCGATGGGCAACGACTGGTCCGGGGTGTTCCTGAAAGTTATCCGGTGGTAGCCAATTGTCTTCTGCGGTAACAAAATACTCAAAGTAAGCCCAGGTTTTACGCGCCATGGTGTGTAGGAATTGTTGTTGATCGTTGCTCAGGCGGGTTTCTTGGCGATTTCTCGGTAAACTCAGCCAGTACGCAATAGCGGGAGCGACTAACCACATCAGCAGAATTGGGGCGGCGGCCATCAGCGCAGAGGGTTGCCACTGGGCTAACGCGATGGCGCAGGCTATCGCCAGTAGCGGCGCTGTGGCCATGCGCCGATAGGTGGCCACGATACTGGTTTCCGCGCTGAGTCGGCGGTTAGCCGAAGGATTCCAATCCAAGAGTCGACGTCGAGCCATTAGCATGCGTACGTTACTGCGGCTAATCGCGGTCATGGAATAGCTCGCCTCGTAAGGCAAACAAGCAATTTTGAAACCTGTTTCTGTGAGATGGTGGACGGCTCCGTGCCATACGCTGGTCAAGTGGTAACTTCTACGCACATCCACTGGCCGTTGAAAAATGGTGATTAGGGCGATTAGTATGGAGGGAATAAACAGTATTGCCACCACCACCAGGGTCCAGAACCAGGCTTCTGTTGTTGTATTCCAGCCCACTAGCAGCAGTACTGTTAAAGCCGTGGGTAATAGGCTACGACGTAAGTTGTCCAGAATTTTAAGGCGCGACAAAGGCGAGAGGGGGTTGCTCAAATTGCGATGGCGAAACCCCGGTACTCTGGGTAGCAGCCAGCGAGCAATCTGCCAATCACCGCGAATCCAACGCTCCTGGCGTTTCACATCCTCGTCATAGCGAGCCGGATACTCTTCATACAGTTGTACATCGCTAATCAGGCCTGAGCGAATATAACAGCCTTCCAACAGATCATGGCTGAGAATCCGGTTTTCTGGAAAACGGTCTTTGAGGACATATTCAAAAGCATCCACGTCGTAGATGCCTTTGCCGGCAAAGGAGCCTTCGCCGAACATATCTTGATAGACATCCGATACTGCACGAGTGTACGGATCAATACCGGGTTCACTGCCGCACAGCTCCGCGTAGAGGGATCGATTAGTACCGGTTAGGCTAGCCGCCATTCGAGGTTGCAGAATACCGTATCCGCCGCAAACTATGCGTTGCTTGTGATCGTAGCGTGGGCGGTTGAGCGGATGCGCCATTGCCGCAACCAGTTGGCAGGCACTGTCCCTGGGTAACTGGGTGTCCGTATCCAAAGTGATCACATATTTCACCGTAGGCAGTGCACTAATATCACCTACTACCAGGGCAAAATCATCGAGGTTGCCACTCCGCAGAGCACTATTTAATGAGGATATTTTGCCCCGTTTGCGTTCATAACCCATCCAACGTTTCGCTACCGGATTAAACATTCGGGAGCGGTGCAGCAGAAAAAATCGATCCGTTTGTGCTGTTTCTATTGCTTGAGAATTATATTTTTCATTGAGTTTTTCGATACCGGTTTGCACTCGCCGTAACAGGGGCTCATCGGTGCTTAGAGTCGCACTGGCCGCGTCGGCAAAATCCGTCAGCAGGGCAAAATGTAAATATTGATCTTGATTGCCGAGAAATCTCACTTCCAGGCTTTCGAGTAATTGATCCACATTGTTATCACTGGTCAGCAAGGTAGGGATGACCACGAAAGTACGCATTTCCTCAGGTAATCCTGCAGTGTAATCCATGCGTGGTAAACGTTTGGGTTTGACTAACACGGTGGCCAGCCAGTTAACCAACGCAGTTGCTAGCTGGCTGGTTGTCAGCATCAGCAAACCAGCCAATATGGGCAACTGCCAGCCATGACCCCCAGCCTGATAGGCCATCATCAATAGCCCGCCGCTGAACAGCAGTGTTAACAATAAGATGCCGCCCACATGGGTAATACCAGCCGCGCGACGACGATTTTTGGACGCCAGTACGTCTGGGAATAGGTGTCCGGGAAATCGCGTATTGACGGCCTTTTCTAATTGGGCCAGGCCATTGTCGATCAGGTAGTAGCCTACATGGGTGGTATGGTCTGTCTTGTCGCTACTGGCGGCCTTTTGCTGTGCAAGCGCGATGGCCTCGCGAGCGATGTCGGTTTCTGATAGGCGACTTTTCTTTGCGAGCCGATCAATAACATGGCGATAGTGGTCTCGCGTAGCAAAATCCATGTTGCTGTAAATGCCACCACTGTCTTGGCGCAGGATTTGTTCCACCAGGCTTTTGCTTTCCACAAATTCCCGCCAATCCAATGTCCCCAGAAAACGGAGGCTGCCAATGGTGTTGCTTATGGATACCTGATCTGCGGCTTGTTGTTGATTTTCCGTGCGTACCATCTGTTCGATGGTGAGACTTGATTCTGCCAGACGCTGTTCCACCCAGGTTAGGGGTAGCGCCAACGCCGGTCCATGGCCTTGCAGCCGGCGCGCCAATTCCGCCACAAAGGGGCTGACCAATGGCGGTTGAGACCGAGCCATATCGGCGATCACCAGAATCAGACTTTTAGGATCACTGTCGGCGATTTCCATCATCTTGTTGGCCCAGCTCTGGGCCGAATTAAGGTGTTCTCTGGCGGCGGTAATGCGGCCACCCACTCGGCGCAGATTTTCAATCAATGCTAACCGCAGCATGATGGGAATGGCCCATAGTTCTCCCAAAGCCAGGGGGGTGACGGTTTGATAAGCCGCCACAAAACCACTTAAGGATTCTTCGTCCACCCGGCCATCACCGTGGGAAATTATCTCCAGTGCCAGGTCATATACTCTTGGCAAACCAAGGGAAGGTCCTTGTGCCAAGCGGGGCAGTTCGCGACTATAACCTTTGGGTAGATGTTGGCGAGCGGTACTGATTTGTTCTTCGATGAGATAAAAATTGTCGAGTAGCCATTCGCCAGCAGGCGCAATGCGGAGCTTAACCTTCACGGCACTGGTGAGTAGATTACAGGCACTGATCAAGGCCTGTTCGTTGTCATCCAACCGTTGTAGCAGCCGATCCGAGTGCAAGGTGTGACTTAACTTGTGCTCAGTCGCCAATAGTTTTCCGTGTTGCGCCATTTGATCGACACTGAAGATCTCTGCTCGCAGTGGCGCCTGGTCTAAGGTTCTGTCGTTATCAATTAGCAAGCCACGGCGCTTGTGGAAAAAAGCAGTGCTAATAAATCCCCAGGGCTTCTTAAAATTGTGCGATATTGAACTTTGATTCACGGGCCCTGGGTTTACCGGGGCTTGTTTTAAGGAGTCTTGCTTTATGGGGCTTTCTGATGCTTTTGATTGGGTTTCGATGGTGATTACCTGTGTTGTGCTTTACAACGCTTGATGATAATCAAACCGGTAAAATTCATCTGTACGTTAACGCACACAGTCAGTAAAACCATGCTCATCCAAAGAGCCAGCAGTTTACATTCCCGAATTCTTTAGCTAACAGTGGCTTGCAATTCTAATGCAGTTATCTGGATGGTTTCTGTACGGTAGCGCACGTTAACATAAGAGTCTTTGTGAGGCAGGGGAGTCGGGGTAACGTGTGGCTTCAATTTCGTAGAATGCTTGCAGGAGTTTTTTATTAATACCAATACGGGCTCGCGCTTGATCGAGGGATAAATGCGATATTGATTTGTAGTCGACTTTATCGAGTGGTGTGCAATGGGAAATATGACCGAGCTTCACCGCGTCTTTGAACAGTTCGAAATCTTCAGCGGTGAACTGGTAATGTTTGGGGTAAAGATAGCGGCTAAATATTCCGTATAAAAAATTCTTTAGGTCCCCCACTCTGTTGGTGGAGCCCATGGTGAAACCTAACACAAAAGCTTCATCTTTTGGTAACACTCCACGACCGAGCAATAAATGGATATAGTCGTGTGTTTCCAGGTCCGTTGCGCCATTAAAGATTTCTATTCCAAGCAGATTAAATTTGGGGTTTTCCACCAACTGTACTATCAGCGGAATAGATCCTTGGTCCAATGCAATGGAGCGCATATGAGTGAATGCTTCTGCAAGCGTCAGCTCGCCTTGACTCAAAGGAATAAACCAATCACGAACCTGCTTAGGGAGCGCCATAAATTATCCCGATCAAAAACTACAGACACAGAAAGTATAACAACAGAAGTAGAATTTTGTGGGACAAATATTCGGTATTTGTCAATCTGGACTAATAAAACACACGTTAATTAGAAAAATGCCCAGTGTGGGCATTTTTTCGAAAGCGTTAAATCTACCAGTCGCATTGGCGCGGCTGTCCTAACGATATAAAACTGACAGGTACTTGGGTGAAAGATATTTTAATCAGGCTAGAAGCAATTACTAAGTGAATTTTCGATAAAGTATTAACCGTGTAATAAAACACGATTAAGATGGCCAGAACCTTTGTTCAGGACTAAATAGTCCAGAACTTAACACCAAACTATTAATACTGGAATAGATTATGCAAGCAGTTCTGTGCCCTTTCAAAAGACATTGAAAACGGTGAGAAAATGCTTATTTCAGTAAGTTTTGTTTATTTTATAACGGGATTATCTGTCGAAGAAATTTACACAAACGTATTTTAACCTGAATGAGTATTTTAACTATTTCTAATTAATATTTTAATTCAATGGAGTCGGCATTATGACTTGTAAAACAAGCATATTTCGAAATGTAGGATATTTAGTGTTTTTGTTGGTTGCTGGTTGTGGTGGAGCATCAGATGGAAGAAATATCACCCCAATAACTTCAACCGGGTCCGTAAAGCTATTAGCCTCGAACCAGGATTTATCTTTAGCTTATGTAGCTGCGGACGTATCAGTAACCAAAATTGGGAAAAAGAAAGGATCAGTTGACATTAATGGTTCGCCTAAAATTGCAGTAGATGGCTCGGTAGCGATTGATTTTAAGAGGTTTGCCATAAGCGATAGTGGTGTTTATAAAGTTGAAGTGAAGTGCCCTGACTCAACGGAAGATGTATGCGTGGCAACCATGCCCCTTCACCTAATAATAAAAGGGTCAGATTTGAAGGCTTCTGGCTGGCAGCTAACTGCGCTGACGGAACTTGCTTACTCCAGTGTTAGCTATCAAATAGCTGCGAACGACTCCGGCGCTAGCGTGTTATCCCAGCTGGAATATACCTCGAACCAATTACTAGTTAATGATAGCCACGCCAGCTATAGTAGCCTATTGAGGCTAAATCCATTAACCAGTTCAAATCAGATAAAACATTCTGAAAAACTGTCTGAAGTAGTGGATTATCTTGTAAACAACTCGGATCAATCCATAAAGCAGTCAGTGCAGATGCTGGACTACTTGAAGAAAATGTCCTCCAGCTTAACACCTGTTTTCAGTGCTGAGGCGCCAGATTTAAAAGTCAAAGATGTTGCCATTGATGCAGAGCGGGGGCTGGCCTATGTGCTTTATGACAAATCTTTAGCAGGAGGGGTTGCGCTGCAAAATGATGACGCTACTTTTATAATATTCGATATTAGTAATTCCCAACAAGTAACATCTATTTATCGCAAAGATGAGTTGATATCTTACTATTCCGATATAATGGTCCAAGGAACGAGCGTCTACCTATATGGGTATGGACTCCTAGCCAAAATCGCGACAGAAGATTTAAGTAATATACAATTAGATACCAGCTATTTTACCGGTGAGCCCCGTACGATCCGAGTGCAAGGGAAGAGCACAGTCAGTAATGATGGTACAACATTGGCTTTCTATACCATAAATCCTAATTCTGATAATCAAAAGATAATGATTGAGATTCATGATATCTCAATACCTTCAGAATTTAATTACTATTTTGTGGAGTTCTGCTGTAACGACGACTACAGGCTGGGTGATATTCTATTCTTCGAAGACCAATTGCTAGTCAGTTCTCACAATGGTTTTGGTGTTGTAAATTACAAGTCACTCACCTCTAGTGACACCCAAATAGAGGACTGGTTTGTCATTGACGCCGTTAAAAATAATCCAGCCGACCCTTTCGACCATTCCAGCGATATCGTAGGAATGACTAAAATTGATGACTATATTTACTTGATCTCTAAGACTGAAATATTTGTAGTGGAAAAGGCGGCAAATGGTAGCTTTCAACTAATAGCGCAACACAGCTTTCATCAACTACCAACTGAGGATGTTAGCATTCAACAAGGTTATCTTGTTTTAACAGGGGATCGCGGTGTTTCGATATTTGATATAAATAATAGAGCTGATCCACAATTAATGTATTCCAACACTAACTACAAATTACCAGAACCAGTGGCCAATCAAGCGATTTATAACGGGATGGTTTATGGTGTTAATGCCAACTCACAACTAGTTGCTTATAGTTTATCTGATGGCTCGTTCCCAGATTTACTACGCTCTTCCAGTCTGTCTTTGGACGATGCCACGGCAGCTGTAGCGGTAGGTGATAGCCTGTTTGTAGGAGATCATAATGAACTGAAAAAATTCAGTATAAAGGACACTGGTTTTCAATTGAAAGACCGTTGGAAATCAGATCTTTCCAATACCACTACCTCAGAGGATATTCAAGACTTTTGGTACTACGCTGCAATCAATGATCTGAGTTGGGTAGATGGTTATTGTGTTGTTGCAGGGGGAGGAGAAGGGCTTACTACTCTGGATTGTTCAGGCTCAGGAGATATTTCCTTAGTTTCGCGATCTGTCGATTATACCCATGATTCCACTAATCTAACGGTGGTAGATAAGAAAGCGTTCGTTAGTGCGGATCTCGCTGATTTTGGTGAAGTGTCAATCTTTGATATAACAGATTTGGATACTCCGTACCTGGCCAAGACGGTGGCCTTCGATTACGGTGGATCATTTTATTACGTCCTAAAAGACAGTTCTATTTTGTTCCAACAACCTTCTTCTTTCTATTTCAGCCTTAAAGATCTTGAATCTGGAACGGTTTTGATCGACGATGCCCGAGCTCCTTGGCCAAAATCCAATGCGGGTATAGCTTCTGGTAATTATATATGGCTGGTGGGTAATGAACTGAATGTTGTTGATTTCGCTAATAGTGAGGACCCGCAGCTGCTCAATAGCCTGGAACTTGGGGAGCAAGGTAAAGCTATCACTGAGCACCAGGATTATCTCTATATAGCTACGGCATCTGATGTTAAAGGTAGCGTGCTGGTGATCGATATAGTGCAACCGGAACAACCCAAACTAGTGGCGGTTAGGCCGCTGTTGGGCAATCCAAAAAGGCTATCCGTCATGGATGGTCGAGTGGCAGTAACAACTGACTATGGTGTAGAAGTATTTAAAATAATAGAGCGATAGGTTGGTTTTTCTTCCTAACTAAGTAATCACAGCGCATTCAAACGTTGATTCGTTGAATGCGCTATTTTCGGATTGTTATATCAATCATTCCAGAACAGGCGAGCCCAGAGTCTTAATATTAGGTCCAATTAATTCTCTTACAGATTGCGTTAGGTCTGCAAGAGACACTTTTCTTTTGGCCATCAAATCACGGGTTACATCATCAATAGAGTATTGATCCTTACTTTTGCTTCTGATTTCCTTGTCCAATTGGTCTATTAGTACCACCGCCCGTGCGGTTATGCGGCCAGTGGAATTTGATTTCCGTAAGTGCTTAACCTCTTTGCCCCAATCCTTGAGATCGCCAATGATCTTTTGGCGGCGTTTATCATTCATACCTCCTGCTCGGTAGAGCAGCTCGAAGGAATAGAATTCAGCCAAACCTTCTGCAATCCAATCGTCATTGGAAGTGGAGGTTTTTTTCCCGCTAATGCGGGTAACCATGTGGGTGAGTTCGTGCATTAAAGGACTTGTGCCATTTTCACTGACGATGGGACGATCAGCATGCAAAAACAAAGAATTCGATGCCGATAGTCCGCCACGCCACATGGGATCATCCATACTCACCACCAGTAGTTTTTTTGGAGTCTCTTCAAATGCCTTACTCAATTCAGGCCAGACAAAATTGAAAAAACTCATTAAGTCCATGCGGCGTACGTGACTGCCTTTTGGGGCGCTGATAGCGATGGACGTCTTGCTGATTTTGTCCCGCCGAGTACCCAGAGAACCGGCAATCATCCAGCCAGTAGGGCGATCAAATTTCCGTTCCGGGTTGTTAATGCGAAACGTGTTGCCTTTTTTCCTGGGCCAGCCGGTTTCAATGCTGTTCCAATTTGATGGCAGCACAACGGTTAAACTGGCGACCGCATAGGCGCCGTCTTCGAAATCGGTTTTCATCGCCGGGAAAAGGTCATCCCCTCTAAAAATGGCCCAATCTTTGGTGACCATGGCGTCGTATTCGCCCGGATCACGCTCATGAGTAATTTTCACCTTTAAGGATAATTCCGCCATTTTTGTAGGCGGTTCCCAGCGAACCTCATTATCCGTAACCGATAGCTTGCCGTTGGCTTTTATATCTGAGTAGCGGTTAGGCAGGTTGTCAAAACGCAAATAGCGGAAGAGATCGCCCTTATCAATGGCAATGGTCACCAAGGCTTGGTCTTTGGCTGGAATAAGCTCCAGTGTGTATTTCAGCTGGTAGGCTAGATCTTCATCGGCGTTTGCTGTGGAGGGGAGAACCACATAAAGCATCAATAACGCCAACGTGGTGAATAGGTAGAACCGAGGAAGTGTTAAGTGATTAGTCATAGTGTCTATTGATAGCTCTTTATCATAGTTATTCACGGATGGTTGAGGTTAATAAGTAATCGCCAATAAGAATACCGTACTTGTTTATACCATCCCCGTTTAGTTTTTAGATAGGAGAGTTGTGTTTGCTTAGTGGGTTTACGGGCTGAAAAGTTCCTTTGGTACGAATAACGTGGTCACGAATAACAGGGTCACGAATAACAGGGTCAGGCCCTTGATTTATGAAAACCAATTAGTTTGAATTCTGGTTTACTTTTCGGTCCGTACATAAGAATTCTTTTATCTGCTTTAATTAGCATTCTGTTCCGAAAACACCTCAGACAGACCTTCAACCTCTTCAATAGTAAAACCTAATTGTTTAATCATTTGATTCAGATTTTCTATGCGCTTTTCTGCTTCGGGATGACTTGCAAAATAATGCTGGAAAGATTTACCACTGCGTTCCGTTAAGGGTTTTATGGAATCAAAAAATTCCGTTGCGCCACCCGCATGACCGTAGTAACAATTCAGCGTCAACAACGCTTGTTGATCGGCTAATGATTCCCGTTTCTGAGAAAATTGTGCTTGGCCTACGCCGGTAGCAGGAGCGAACAATTGCGTAATATCAGATCCGCCACCGGTGATGGCAGCCATTAGTGCCGTAAGCACAATGCCCCGCCCGAGCCCGCGCAAATGATCACGGTTACTAAAATGAGCCAGTTCGTGAGCCAATACAAAGGCCAGACCATTGTCCGATTTAAGTTTGTCTAATAATCCGCTGTACACAAAAATTCCGCCACCGGGTACCGCAAAGGCGTTAATTTGCTCCGATTCCACTAGTTTGACTGTTAGCGGGTATTGAATCGAGGCACACAGGCTTAGGTTATCGACCATTTTTTGTAATGCGGTTTGCTGCGGGCTTTCTTGCGGTTTTTCATCCAAGTTCGCAAAGGGAGAGAATATAGCGGCTTCCATCTTGGGGGGAATATGTTCGACAGCTACATCCACCAACAAGCCTAATGCCCAATAGAACACAGTCAGAAACACTAGAATCGCAGCACATAGCAGAAAAAATTCTCTCACCGGTTGAGTGTGGGAAATATTGTCGTTGTGTTCCGGTAAACCTGGTTTATATTCCATACTTACTTCTGAAAGAAAATGGCTGTACCGTAGGCCAAGACCTCAACCGAACCAATTTGATTTCCCTGGCCTTTGTAAATAGAGCTGGTTTCTAACCGCAAATTAATTATGCAATCTGCATTCGGGCAGGATTCTATCATGCGTAATACGGCTTCCCGTCTGGCACGGTCGAGGAGGGTTTCGTAGGATTGCACTGAGCCTCCGAAAATACCGCGCAGCCCAGCCAGCATGCGTTTAAAATAATCCACGGATACCACCATGTTGCCCACCAGAAGTTGCCCATTTGCGATGGGTCG
Source organism: uncultured Ketobacter sp. (assembly GCA_963922875.1). Taxonomy (GTDB): domain Bacteria; phylum Pseudomonadota; class Gammaproteobacteria; order Pseudomonadales; family Ketobacteraceae; genus Ketobacter. Next base: position 530,738 of record CAWUJH010000002.1, read on the forward strand.
GCTATCGCCCATAACTTGCTTGCTGGCCGTGACGGGAATACTTAACCACTTTTTTTCCCGCTCGAAGATAGATTGATAGTGTTTTTTTTCTGCCATTTTGCCAAAAAAGTAACCGAGAGATAGAAACACCGCCAAAATAATAAGCTGTTCCATGATTACTCCACTGTAACGGCCGTACCGTAAACATAAATTTCCGCTGCGCCGGCGGCGACGGAGGACGTAGAAAAGCGCACATTGACGATTGCATTGGCGCCTAATTGTTTGGCTTGAGCTTTCATTCGCTCGATGGCCTCATCACGCGATTCCTGCAGAAGTTCGGTATAACCTCTAAGCTCACCGCCAAATATATTTTTAATGCCAGCCATGATGTCGCGGCCTGCATGCTTTGCTCTAACTGTACTGCCGGAGACAACGCCATAGAATGCTGTTATGTTTTTACCCGGTACTTGTTCGGTATTTGTAAGGTACATGTTTGTCCTATTATTTATGATGGAAGTGAATCCGGTAATTGTGATACTTCTGATACAGACACAGTCGCACAACAGTAATGGCCAAGATATTCAGGGCCGGTTGCAAGTATAGGACGAATAGCCGTTAATATTCGCGTTAATGACCTCTTAATTTCCCAGGAGCATCCTTTCATAATGCTATTCGATTCTAATACACGAGAACATTTGCCAACAAGAATTCGGGCCACTTATATGCGTGGCGGTACCAGCAAGGGTGTGTTCTTCAAATTACAGGATTTGCCCTTAGCGGCCCAAGTACCCGGCAACGCGCGGGATAGTTTAATGCTTAGGATTATGGGTAGCCCTGATCCTTATGGCAAACAAATCGACGGTATGGGTGGCGCTACGTCCAGTACCAGTAAGGTGGTGATTCTCAGTCAAAGTCAGCACGCCGATCATGACGTCGATTATCTGTTTGGGCAAGTGTCGATAGATGAACCCTTGGTGGATTGGAGTGGTAACTGTGGGAATTTAACCGCGGCAGTGGGTGCTTTTGCCATTACCAATGGTTGGGTGGAAAGGGGCAAAGTTCCTGAAACAGGTTGGGCTACTGTACGTATTTGGCAACAAAATATCAGCAAAACCATCATTGCAAAAATACCGATAAACGCCGGAAAGGTTGCGGAAACCGGTAACTTTAAGCTCGATGGCGTGGCTTTTCCCGGCCCTGAAGTGCAACTTGAATATGTTGATCCGGTGGCCGAGGGCGAGGCGATCTTTCCCACCGGAAATTCGATAGACGAGCTCGCCATACCTGGCTTTGGTCGTTTGAAAACCACACTTATTAATACCGGAATTCCCACTGTTTTTGTCAATGCAGAGGATATTGGTTTCACCGGAAAGGAATTACCCAAAGAATTCAATAATGATAGAAACGCACTGACGCTTCTCGAAAGCATTAGAGCTGAGGCCGCACTTCGTATGGGTTTGATAAAGTCACTGGCGGAGGCTGCTTCCCGTCAGCACACCCCCAAAATTGTCTTGGTAGCGGCTCCTGCTCACTATATAGCGGCCGATGGTAGATCAGTGGAGGCTGAAGACATTGATCTGTTGGTGCGAGCGGTTTCCATGGGGGCAGTCCATCATGCCATTATGGGTACAGCGGCAGTTGCCATTGCGGCGGCTGTGGCAATTCCTAATACTGTGGTGAGCCTGGTGGCTGCTACCAGAGCGGGAAGCAGCCTTCGATTTGGCCACCCCTCAGGAACTCTGCAAGTCAGGGTTCACGCTGAATGTGTTGAGGGTCAATGGCAGATCAAAAACGCCTGTATGAGCCGCAGCGCACGGGTGTTAATGGAAGGCTGGGTCAACTTTCCAATGATTTAATAAATTTAATTGTAAAGGCCACGTCTTTACGAGATTCGGCCAAAAGAGGATAAAACACCGGCCAGACATGCATCAGTCCATGACGTGCAATCAGCTTTACGGAAACTCCCGCCATACGCGCTTGTTCTACCACTTTATGGGTGTCATCCCGCAAAGTTTCACCTTCGTCTACTGTCAATAAAAGAGGGGGTAAGCCTGCAAAATCTCCATAAACGGGCGATGCGTAAGGGTGTTTCATCTGTTCGTTAGAACGCACATAAATATTTGGTGCAATGGTAAACATGGAGGAAGTAAACATGCTGCAACTTTCATGATTATCGAAACGGCTTCCGGGCGGAGCGGACATGTCCGCCATTGGGGAATAGGCTACAGCGCAGCGGGGTAGCGGGATGCCCTCGTCACGTAACTTTAATAATAACGCGAGGCCTAAACCACCACCGGCGGAGTCGCCAATAATCACAATATTCTCTGCGGGCACTTCCGACAACAACCCTTGGTACACCGCAAAAGCGTCATCTACGGCGGCAGGGAAGGGGTGTTCTGGTGCCAAGCGATAGCGGGGTAAATACACGTTGGCAGATAGTGCTTTCGCAAAACGGCCACACAAGGTGAGGTAGTTGCGGGGCGTTCCAGCGATATAGCCGCCACCGTGAAGGTACAAGATGGCCAATCGTGGTTTTGTCACCTTTAGCTGATGACCACTCACTTGGTTAATTCGAAATCGCTTCCGGGTAACTCCACGCGGTATCCAGTAAAGTGCCGCATTGTTATTGAAATTTCGTCGCAAGTGCTTGACTAAGTGATCTTGGGATTGCGGTTCTTGTTTGATGTTCCGGCGGATGAGTAATTTTACAAGTTTGGACGGAATACTGGCCATATTGATGCTAATTTATAGTTTATAATTTGATCATTATTACCGCTTTTTACGTAATTTGTATAGGACTATGATGAGAGCTAAAGGGATTATTTGCTGATAATATGTCGATCCCGGATCAGTCTGCGGCAACCGCTACGGTTATTCAGAGTCAAACTGATCGTTAGATTGAATGCCACTTTACAGAGCTGAGGAAATTTCATGCAACGTTTGGACCTAAAGATTCCGTCAAGAGAGGCGCACTGCCATGCTTGGCTTTATCTGCCTGGGACTGGACAAAAGGCTCCCGTGGTTCTAATGGCTCATGGCCTTGGTGCCATCAAGACTATGCGGTTGGACGCCTTTGCTGAGAAGTTCTGTGGCGCTGGATATGCCTGTCTGGTGTTTGATTACCGACACTTTGGAGCCAGTGAAGGCGAGCCGCGCCAGTTACTAGACATCCAAAAACAGCTGCAAGATTGGCAGGCTGCTGTGGATTTTGCACGTAACAGCAGCGAATTTGATGGTTCACGTATAGTGCTGTGGGGGACTTCATTCAGTGGTGGACACGTGTTGACCACGGCCGCTAACAACAATGACATAACGGCCGTTATTGCCCAGTGTCCTTTCACTGACGGCTTGGCATCTAGTTTGGCCATGTCACCTGTAACGTCAATAAAAGTCACCACACGGGCCCTACGTGACCAAATAGGCGCTTTGATGGGGTTTGATCCCGTCATGGTGGATACTTCCGGTGTACCGGGGAGTACTGCTCTGATGACCGCGCCCGATGCGCTACCTGGTTATATGAATTTACGCCCCGAGCAAAATGACGCGAACTTTCGGAATGAAGTCGCGGCTCGTTTTGCTTTGCAGATCATTCGTTACTTCCCTGGCCGCAAGGCTGCCAAGATCAACTGCCCGGTATTGTTTTGCATCTGTGAAACCGATTCTGTGGCACCTTCTGGGCCCACAAAAAAATATGCGAAGCGGGTACCCAAGGGGGAAATTAAATTGTACGAAGAAGGACATTTCGATATATACGCCGGAGAGGCTTTCAACAAGGTAGTGCGTGACGAACTAGATTTTTTAAAGCGACACGTACCTATTTAATTTTGAAATGGGATGCTAAGTGCTAGCATTCCGAAAAATATGACTCAGTGATTACTAGGACTAAAAATATGCCAAAAGCAGGCGAAATAAAAAAGAACACCGCCGTTAACTACAATGGAAACACTTATATCGTCAGAGATATTGAACGCTCTGTACCTCAGGGTAGAGCGGGGGGCAGTCTGTATCGTATGCGCATGTACGATGTGGTCACCGGAAGTAAGATAGACGAAACCTTTAAGGATTCAGATATGCTGAATCTGGCCGATTTGGTGCGCAGGGCGGCTAAGTTTTCCTACGCCGACGGCGATGAATATGTGTTTATGGATGACGAAGATTACACCCCGTACAATTTGAACAAAGATGCTATTGCCGACGAGATGCTGTTTATTGATGAAGAAACCTCAGGCGTTATGGTGATTCTTGTTAACGACGTGCCCGTTGCTCTGGATATGCCTGCCACAGTAGAGCTTTTTATCGCGGAAACAGATCCCTCCATAAAGGGAGCATCTGCCACTTCTAGAACCAAACCAGCGAAGCTTACTACCGGATTGACCGTTAACGTGCCGGAACATATTTCCAGCGGTGATAAAATAAGGGTGAATGTTGAAGAGCGTCGATTTATAGGTAGGGCTGAAAAATAAATAGTTTACACAAAAGTAGTAGTTTACTGCTTGTTACTCTGTTCGTTTCAGCTTGTGCAACAACTCCGCCAGCACTATCACCGGCGGAAGTTAAAGGCCCTCAGGAATGTGTAGTTTTACTGCATGGTTTACGCCGTTCGGCCTGGGCTATGCGTAAACTCGAACAACAACTGTTGGCCAATGGTTTTTTGGTTGTCAACGAAGATTACCCCTCAGATGAGGCAACGATTGAGGTTTTGGCCGTAAGCACCATCAGTCACGGCATTGAATATTGTAATCAGTATCAAACAACAAAAATTCATTTCGTAACTCATTCCATGGGGGGTATTTTAGTTCGCAGTTATTTTCAGCAACGAAAACTCGATAATCTGGGTCGTATCGTTATGATTGCTCCGCCAAATCAAGGTAGTGAGGTGGTGGATAAGATAGGCGGCTGGTGGCTATTCCAAGTTTTGACAGGGCCAGCGGGACAACAACTGGGAACTGGCAGTGATGGTATTGCCACCAAGCTGGAGCCTATCAAAGGTGAAATTGGTATTATTGCCGGTGATCACACTCTGGATCCCTGGCTGTCGTGGATGATCCCCGGAGTCGATGATGGCAAAGTCTCAGTTATGAGCACTATCTTACCGGAGATGACAGATTTCAAGGTGGTTTATTCAAGCCATCCGTTTATTATGCGTAACCCGGAAGTGATTGAGCAAGTGATTACCTTCTTGAATTCTGGGTCATTCGAACATGAACAGCAATAAACACCCTGCATTAACGCAACCAGAAAGCCTTGGTGAAAAGAACCAAAACGGTAAAATATTCTAAACGCCCCAAAATCATGGTGAAGGATAATATCCAAGTGGCAACATCATTGGCCGGTTGAAAATTGCTGCCGAGTTCGCCAAACGCAGGGCCCAATACATTTAAGCAAGCTGAAACCGCCGTCAAGCTGGTCCAAAAATCCAATCCTGTTGCCATCACCGCTAAGGTAAGCAACATGCTCATTGTCGCAGCAATCACCATAAATGCCATGGTCGCCGATAACACCGAGGCGTCGACGCTCTTGCCATTATAGTGGACGTTAAACACACCGCGGGGATGGATGAGTCTCTTCACTTGTAAAGCTATGATTTTGAACGACAGGATGTTGCGAATTATTTTATTACCACCTGCGGTCGACCCAGCACACCCCCCAAGAAAACCAGTAAAAACTAAGAGCATGCTGGTTTGTGGCGGCCAAGCCGTGAAGTTGTCAGCTGCGTATCCAGTGCTGGTAATGAATGATATGACATGAAATAAAGATTGGAAGATATCATCAGAAAAATGCTCATGGGTATTGTTGGCAAATAGAATGGCAAACAAATACAAACTTAGGGCCAACACGATATACAGAAATGTTCGCGTTTCTTCATCTCTGATATAAACTTTGAAATTCAGGTTGCGAGCAAACCGATAATGTATTCCAAAGGCGATGGCACCCACCAACATAAAAATATCAGCATTGATTTCAATCCAACGGCTGTCGAAATACCCCAGGCTGGCGTCGTGGGTGGAAAAGCCGCCGGTAGAAATTGTGGTAAAACTGTGTGCAATTGCATCAAACAGATCCATCCCCGCCATGAAATAGCCTAGGGCACAAAAAAAAGTCGCTCCCAGATAGATATACCAAAGGTAACGAGCGGAGTTTTTTACCCGGGGAGTTAGTTTCTCATCTTTCATAGGCCCTGGCGTTTCCGCTTTCAATAATTTCATGCCACCGACATTAACCAGTGGTTGAACCGCGACCACGAAGATCACAATACCCAGACCACCCAGCCATTGCAGAAATTGCCGGTACATTAAGAATGACTTCGGCATCTCATCGAGGCCTGTCAGAATGGTTGCTCCCGTTGTGGTTAGGGCACTGATGGATTCGAAAACACCGTCGGTGAAGGTAACTTTGGTGGCTAATATTATAGGGATTGATCCTAGCAACCCCATAATGATCCAGCTTAATGTTGCAAAGAGTAAAGCACTGCGAGGTGTAACTCTGGAGAAATCAAATTTGCGTGTTCTAAACAGTAAACCCATGGCAATACTTACCAGGATAAGCCCCGGTAAAATGAACATATCCAGCTCATCATCGTGGAAAATAAAAAAAGAAATTAATGCGAAACAAAGATGAACCGCTCCCATTGAGCCTATAGGAATGGCCATGAGAAAGAATGCAGGGCGAATAGTGTCTAACATCGTGATGGCACTAAGGATTCAATATTAATAAAAATATACCTTAGTCGGGCGATATCTCTATCGCTGCCAAAGGCAATCTCCAATTCATCCATCAATATGCTTCACCTTTATGGGGGTATGCGGCGTTTTAATCAAGTGTAAGTTGGCATCACGTTGTTGGAAACAGTTCCAAGTAAATTTATACTTTTTACATGCATTTTTCATTTTTACAACCTGACTGATCTACAATTTTAAACAAAGTTCGCTGATTCCCCCAAAGTTCCGTGATTTTTTTAAAGTGGTATAGCCATTGCTGTATGTAGCTTATTATGGAACTGAATAAACTTTTAAACTCAATGCAAAGCAAGGATTGGTGGCGCCAACCCGTAATCAACAGGAGGGCTTGGTCATGGGAGGACCCACGCCAGCGGTCGCACCGAGGAAAATGGTGGCAACATGCGGTGATTTACCAGATCTTTCCGCAGAGTTTCTTTGATTCAAGCGGAGATGGTTCGGGAGATTTGAATGGAATCATCGAAAAGTTGGATTATATTTCCTCATTGGGTGTGGAAGCCATCTGGCTGAATCCCATCTTTCCCTCATGCCACGAGGATGCTGGGTACGATGTCACGGAGCTAAATGATGTTGATCCGTTGTTTGGGCGTCTTACTGACTTCAAACGACTACTGAAGCTCGCTCACCTGAGAGGCATAAAAGTAATACTCGATCAAGTCTGGAATCACACGGCCATCGATCACCCCTGGTTCCAGGAGAGTCGCAGAAACACCAGCAATGACAAAGCCGATTGGTACGTCTGGAGTGATGCTGCACCAGATGGCTCGCCACCTAATAATTGGATTTCAGCATTTACTGGTAAAAACGCATGGATTTGGGATGATAGGAGGGCGCAATACTATTTGGCCAATTTTATGCCGTCGCAACCGGATTTGAATTGGCACAACCCGGATGTCATTCGCGCTCTATTAAAAAAATCAAAGTTTTGGTTGGACATGGGAGTCGATGGCTTCCGCATCGACGCAGTTAACTTTTTCCTGCATGATCCAGAATTAAAAGATAATCCAAAGCGTCACACGGCGGATAATAAACCGGACGGTATAGCCATTGATAACCCTATGGCTTCACAGAAATTCTATAACAGTTTCTGTCGACCGGAAACCTTAGAAAAGCTTTCACACATTCGCGCACTGATGGATCAGTATCCTGAATCCGTTGCCTTGGGAGAAGTCACTCTCTGTGAGGACTCGATCAGTTTATCGGGGCAATATGTGAGGGGCTCAAATCGATTACATCTAGCTTACAACAGTGCATTGTTACAGGAAGAACCACTGTCTGCGCCCATGCTATACGCCATCCTCAAGCAGACACTAAAGAGCTTTCCTGACGGCGGTCAATGCTGGATGGTAGGAAATCATGATTATCAACGTTTACGCTCTCGCTGGGGAGGAAAAGACGAGCAAGGCAATCCCTATTCGACTTCATTCTATCGGATGGTTGCGGGTCTTTTGATAACATTACCTGGTGCATTGACTTTATACCAGGGAGACGAGTTGGGTCTGCCTCTGGCTAAAATACCCGAAGACATTCATCCGGATCAGATACAAGACCCCTATGGCAAATGCATGTATCCGAAAGTCAACGGCAGGGATGGCTCACGTACCCCTATGCCCTGGCTCTGCGATGAGCCGAATCTCGGATTTAGCAAAGCAGACGTGCCCTGGTTGCCCATCCCCAATAGTCACCAGGAGCTAGCAGTTAATTTACAGAGCCGCGACCCCGATTCTCTACTGAATACCTGGCGTCGACTGTTATTTTGGCGCAAAGCACAGCCGGCATTGATCGCAGGCGATGTCCGCTTATGGAAAACTCACCCTAAAGTGTTTGCATTTTCAAGACACTATGCTGAGCAGACACTATTGTGCATTTTTAACATCAGTAACACTCCGGTGCAGTACCGTTTGCAATTCCCGTTGCGAGATTATATCCGCAATAAAAAGGTAGAAACCCACACATTACTGGTAAATCAGAAGCAATTCCAATATCGAGATCAGAAGCTATTTCTTCAACCATACGGAGCTGCTTTCATTAGCCAAACAGAGGTGTAATATGGATACTTTATGGTGGCAAAACGCCGTTATCTATCAAATCTATCCCCGCAGCTTTTATGATTCAAACGGCGACGGAATAGGGGATCTCGCAGGAATTATTGAAAAGCTAGATTATCTCGACACATTGAATATAGACGCAATATGGATAAGTCCCTTCTATCCTTCACCGATGGCCGATTTTGGCTATGATATCAGTGATTTTTGTGATGTTGACCCTATATTCGGCACATTGAATGAATTCAAACAGCTGCTCGCTCACGCTCATGATCGTGGTTTGAAGGTTTTGCTCGATCAGGTATGGTGCCATACTTCCAATCAGCATCCCTGGTTTATTGAGAGCAGCTCAGACAGAGACAATGCTAAAGCCGATTGGTATGTATGGCGGGATCCCGCCGAGAATGGAGGTCCACCGAACAACTGGTTAGCTACATTTGGTGGCCAAGCCTGGGAATGGAACGAGTCCAGACAGCAATACTATCTGCATCATTTCCTAAGCGAGCAACCGGCTTTGAACTGGTATAACCATCAGGTTCAGGACGTCATGCTCAACGTGGGTAGGTTCTGGCTCGATATGGGGGTTGATGGCTTTCGCTTCGATGTGATCAATTTTCTAATGCATGACTCTGAATTTCGTAGCAATCCAAAACGCAGTGAAACTGACGAGTTACCGGTTGGTGGCAGCTTGAAGGTCCCGTTCTTTCAGTACATTAATCAATACAATATCGGTCAGCCAGCCACCTTTGAAATGATCAAAAAAATTCGTGGAATGCTTAATGAATATCCCGGTGTCACCAGTCTGGCCGAGATATCTAGTGCAGAGGACGCACTTTCAGATTCAATACAGGCTGTCGGACCACAGCATCTGCACATGGTTTATAATTCATCACTGATGACAGAGAAGCCACTTAGCGCCGACCACTTGCGAAAGGTATTGTCTCAATCAGCACCGCTTTTACAACAAAGTGGACTGTGTTGGACCGCAGGGACCCACGACTTTCCCCGCTTGGCATCACGTTGGAATGGCGATCTGATGAATGACCGCTTCGATCAGGAGACCTTTAATTATTGCCTTGCAGTTCTGTTGGTGTCGCTGCCGGGAAGCTGCTGTCTCTACCAGGGTGACGAATTGGGTTTACCCGAAGCCCAGTTGGCATTTGAACATTTACAGGATCCCTATGGTAAAAATCATTACCCCGATGTTGTGGGAAGAGACGGTTGCCGCACTCCTATTCCGTGGGATAGTAATCTAATACATCATGGATTTAGTTCAGGAGAGACAACCTGGTTGCCAGCGGTAGTTGAACACAGGGATATGGCAGTTACAATTCAACGGGATAAACAGTCCTCACTATTAAACAAATACCGAAGGCTGCTTGCCTTGCGTCGCATACAACCCGCCTTAACACAAAGTGTGGATATCAAGGTACTGGATACAACAAAAAATCTTCTCGGATTTATTCGGGGTTCGGACACGCTTGAACCTTTGCTTTTTCTATTGAACCTGTCTTCCGATGTCATACATCAGGATATGAGTGAACTGCCGGCTCACTGCATGCTCAACCACACTGATTTTTCCAAGCCAAGACAGTTCGACGACATTCTGGAACTGCCAGCTTATGGCGTCTATGTAGCGGCAGTAATTCAGTAGGGATTGGGAGAGCATTTGTAAAGTGTGAGGGATGTTAAGCGGCTTTCTCAGCCGCTGCTGAGTTGTTCTCGAGTATGAAGTATGGCGTTACGCATCCAGTAAAGGTTGATCACTGACACCATTTTTTTCAGTTCGCTGAAGCGGGAAGGTTTGGAAAAAAAAGAGTTAACCCCGTAATTGTAGGCTTTATTAATATCAGTCTGCTCCCTGGATGTTGTAAAAACAATGAGAGGAAGCATTTTAAGATGCTCATCGTTCTTGATTATTGACAGCGCTTCCCAACCATCCATGTTAGGCATATTAAGATCCAGCATCACAATACAAGGCGTTTCTGCCTCTGAACGCAAAAGCTCTATTAGTCGTGATCCGCTAGTGGCAAAACGAATACTGGATTCAGGCACCTTTATTTCTTGCAATGCCTCATTCATTAGAATCTGATCGTCCACGTCATCATCCGCAATGAACCAGGAAGGATATTCGGGTTTAATCAAGTAATTACGTTCAATTGACATAGCGGCCTCCTTATTTGGAGATTGGACATCATATTTGATGAATCAGGTACCCTAGTGAAACTAATTTCAGTTGAAACCTTAGGGTTATATGATAAGGATTATCGCTGCTTTTGCTACCCCCATTCAACGATGTCATAGGATTGCAATTTATGTTTTCCGCGTTATCCGGTTGTATTGAAAGGATAAATAATAATATGCAATAAAAGCAGGAAATTTAGCTTTCCAATTACATTGTCACTTTTACAAAACAATATCGATTAATTATTCCTCAAAGATGAGACTTTCCGGATTGGCGCCAAGGGACTTCAATGCACCGGTGATGGCATCCATGAATCCGGGAGGACCACACACATAGAATGGCTGATCATAGTTATCAATCTTTTCCGCAAGAAACTGCTCGTCAAACTTTTGCTCGAGATAGCCTGGTGCTCCTTGCTCGGTGCAGGTAAGTGTGCAACGAGATTGCAGATAATGGCGCAGTTCCTTTTCGTAAATAACATCAGCCGGAGATTTGTTTGAAAAGAACAATGAACTTTGTTCAATGCTCCCCTGTTTGGCCTGATTGCGCAGGATGGCTATAAAGGGTGTGATGCCGGCACCACCCGCCAGAAATACGCCGGGTCCATCATATTTAATGGTGCCGAATGGCTCCGAGAGCAAAAGTTCTGTTCCGGGTTCAAGCTGATGCAGTTTTTTCGTGACACCATCCCGCTTGGGATAACCCTTGATAGTAAATTCCAACACCTCGTCTTCAACATGGCCCGTTGGTGTGAAAGGGCGTGATTCTTCTATCCAGTCCGGTTGGTTGATTGCGAGTTCAACTCCTTGACCGGGTTGAAATGAAAAACCCTCTGGTTTTGTCACCACGAAGCGTTTTACATCATGAGTCACAAAGTTACTCATTAATAGTTTTGCAACTTGTTTGTCTGACATCACCTTGCTCTCCCGGCCTGAGTGCCTGTTGAATTATCTATTTCCATGTCTCTCATTAGATTGCGACACTGAGTTGATGCTGTGAGTTCAACTAAATCCACTCTAGAGATCTTTTTGTCGCTGGTTGTCATGTTCGCCATAGGCGACCTGGGCGTAGTTGATGGCGGCCACCAGCATAATTCCACCGACCATATTTCCTGCTAAAGTAGGGGTAAAAAATTCCCAAAAAAAGGTACCCAATGTCACTTTTCCCTGCATCACTGCGTATATGGCAGCCACAGTACCCGCAATTATATGTGGAAAATGAGCTAACCCAATTACATAGGTCACTACGACGATCACAGTCACGCGCGCCGTTTCAGCGAATGGCATTAGCCACAGCATAAGCGCTACCAACCAGCCGGCGAAGATAGCCCTAACGAACATAACGGAAGTAGGATGGCCGTATTCGGTCATGGCAATGGAATGCAGTGCGGGGTCTATTTCTTGCGGTAAAACACTGAGATATGCGAGCGCGCAGGCAAACAGCACTGTACCTGCGATATTGCCTACTAACACGACGCCCCAGAGTTTTAGAGTGCCCAGTACTGTCTTTGTATCCGGCTTCCTAAACATTTCCAGAACCGGAGCTAGCGTGTTTTCAGTAAAAAGTTGTTGCCGGCCCAATATAACGAACAGGAAACCAATTGAGTAACCCAGACTGGTAACGGCTGGGCGCCAATGAGTGTCTGGGATGTAATAAGTTAGAAGCGCCTGCGCTACAAACGAAAACCCCATTGATAGTCCCGCCGCCAAAGCTGACCATGCGATACCGGTTAATGGACGTGTGATTTCTGATTCCGCTTCACTGCGAATGGCCTCATAGACTACTGCAGCGCTGGGAGCCTCACGTCGTCTTGCATCGGTTTTTTCCCGTCGATCCAGATCCCTTTGTCGGGGCGACTCGGTAGCCATGTAATTCCTGTCGTGTAGTGGCTTTTTTACTAACAAGCATCAATTATGCCATTCACTTGTGCTCAACTTCTGATTCATTCGTTGAATTTCTGCCACCTGGTAATAGCCAAACCGGCCTCACTTTTGCAACGTATTTTGTTCACCCATAAGCATTGGAGGCGCTGTATGGAATCCTATCAAACCATGCCTGTGGTTTTGATTACGGGAGCATCAGGCAATATCGGATCTCGACTAAGGCAGTCACTCTCTGATCGATACAGAGTTGTAGGGCTGGATTTAAAAGTTGATGAAAATGATAGTCACTTGTACGCCTGCGATCTGACAGATCAGGACAGTATTCATGACGCTCTAGCGACGATTGGGGATAAATATGGAAGGCAATGGGCTGCTGTCATTCATTTAGCAGCCTATTTTGATTTCAGTGGAGAAGATCACCCGTTGTATAAAGCAGTAAACGAAGAAGGCACCCGCAAGTTGCTGGATGAACTACAGTCCTTCGATGTACAACGATTTCTTTATTCTTCCACAATGTTGGTTCATGCCCCAGCAACTGCTGGACAGAAGGTCTCTGAATCCTCGCCACTGAAACCAGGGTGGGCCTATCCCAAGTCTAAAGCGCGTACAGAATCGTTGATCAAGGAGCACCATGGCAAAATACCATACGTGCTATTGCGGCTGGCGGGTCTTTACGACGAGAGCAGCGCAGTTCCCACGCTTTCTCATCAGATTGCTCGAATTTACGAGCGCAAGACAATGAGCCATCTTTACAGTGGTGACGTTTCTGCAGGACAGGCTTTTATTCACATTGATGACCTTTTTTCTGCCTTTGCAAAAGTCTTGGATAAACGACTCGATTTGCCTGAAACCACCGCAATACTGTTTGGCGAAGAGCAAGTCATGAGTTACCAGGCTTTGCAGAATCGTATTGGTAAATTAATTCACGGCGAAGAACAGTGGGCCACTGTCAAAGTGCCAGAAACCGTTGCCAAACCGGGAGCCTGGTTGCAGGAAAAAGCCGAACCTGTGGTTCCGGATGTGATCGATCAGGGAGAAAAACCGTTCATAAAACCGTTTATGATCGACCTCTCCTCTGACCATTACGATCTCGATATTAGGCGTGCCAAATCCTGGTTAGGGTGGTTGCCGCAGCGCGATATATGGTCCGGTCTGGAGTCCATCATCGCCAGTTTGAAAGACGATCCAGTGTCCTGGTATCAACGCAATGATATTACGCCACCGGAGCAGTTCCAAATGGCAAAGCAAGAAGACTTGAATGTAGAGAGAGTGCGCGCCAGCCACGAGTTGAACTACCGACGTGAACATCGGCAGTCACTGTGGGCCCACTTCATCACTGCTGCGCTTGCCTGCTGGTTGCTTGTAGCGCCGTTTACAATGGGCTATGAATCGCGGTGGATGACCATCAGCGATGTGGCCAGTGGGTCGCTTCTATTGGTCACATCCATGCTTTCACTCTCGTGGCGTATGGGCTTGTTTCGCTGGGTCAGCGCGGCCATCGGCTTGTGGCTGTTGTCCGCCCCTCTGATTTTCTGGACACCCACCGCAGCAGCCTACGCCAACGGTACATTGGTCGGTATGCTAGTTATGGGATTTTCCCTTCTACTTAGACCTATGCCCGGTATTTCCGCACTGGCCGCAGAAAGCGGACCGAGCATTCCACCGGGTTGGGACTATTCTCCTTCAGACTGGTTTCAGCGAATGCCGATTATCATACTAGCGGTGTTCGGTTTTCTTATTTCTCGTTATCTCTGTGCATATCAATTAGGACATATCGACCAAATCTGGGATCCGTTTTTTCTCGGTGCGGCGAGCACTCCTCAAAACGGAACGGAAGAGATTATTACTTCCAGCGTTTCGAAAGCCTGGCCCGTACCGGATGCCGGTCTGGGTGCGCTTACCTATGCACTGGAGATATTGACGGGTCTGCTCGGATCAAGCCGACGCTGGCGTACCATGCCCTGGATGGTTATGGCATTTGGTTTCATGATCGTGCCACTGGGTGCGGTGTCCATATTCTTTATAGTGATACAACCGATCGTCATAGGTACCTGGTGCACCCTGTGTTTGATAGCGGCGGCAGCGATGCTGATCCAGATTCCCTATTCTCTCGATGAGGTGATCGCCAGCGGTGAGTTCCTCTATCGCCGCAAGAAAGCGGGTCGTTCGTTCTGGTGGGTATTCTTTCGTGGTGATACTGACGAAGGATCTCATACGCCGGTAGTTGAAAATTTTGAGCAATCACCCAAGGCTATCTTTAGCGAGATGCTGGGGGGCGGTATCACATTGCCGTGGACTCTGGTGCTATGTTTGCCCATAGGTGTGTGGCTCATGTTCACCCGGCTGACTCTGGGTCATTCCGATAGTATGGCGAATGTGGATCATTTGGTTGGTTCCCTGGTTTTAACAGTAGTGGTCACTGCATTCGCAGAATCGGCCAGAACTGCGCGTTTTCTATTGATTCCGCTGGGACTAATAATGTTGGTTGCACCCTGGATTTACGGAGTTGGACTGCTGTCGATTGTGGCCAGCTGGATCTGTGGTGTACTGCTGATCGCGCTATCGCTTCCCAAGGGTCCGGTTCGACATCACTACGGCCGTTGGGACTACTGCATCACATGAAGGAGCTGTTACCCTCGCTATCGCTGCCGCTAAATGTTTGCCTGTTTGCCGTCGCCGCAGTGGCAGTGTGGTTCGCTGGCAGTCGTATAGCCCTGTATGCCGACGATATTTCCAGGCGTACAGGGCTCGGCCAGGCAACCATTGGTGTGATCCTGTTAGCGGGGGTCACGTCGCTTCCAGAATTAGCGACCAGTCTTACTGCTGCCTATTCCGATAGCCCCAAACTGGCGGTCAACAATCTGTTGGGCAGTATTGTGATGCAAGTAGCCGTATTGGCCCTGGCTGATCAGGTTTTCCATCGCCGAGCGTTGACCTCAGTGGTACCGAATTCGGTGGTGATGGTACAGGGGGCTTTAAATATTTGTCTGCTCACCTGGGTTGCTATTGCAATGACCCTAGGGGATGTGGCGTTGTTAGGAGCTGGTGTCTGGAGCTGGTCATGCCTGATATTGGCCATGGTCTGTTTCGTGTTGATTTCAAGAGAAGGAGAACGAAGTGCCTGGATCGCTAAAATAGAACCGAAAACAATAGAGGAATCGCCAGAAGCCCGCCCGCTTGAGGGCAGCACAGAGGTTGATAGCGAATCCGATAACGTAGAAAAGCAGAATAAGCCAATTACGCCGCTGAGTAATTTTCAGTTGGGTTTTGCCACAATACTGGTGGCAGGTGTCATTCTGCTTGCTGGCTCGGTGGTCGCTCTCACATCGGAGCAAATCGCAGAACAAACCCAGTTGGGAGATTCGTTTGTGGGAATGGTATTTGTGGCGCTCACCACCTCTCTGCCGGAGGTGAGTACCGTTTTCGCGTCCATGCGCAGGAACCTCTATACGCTTGCCATCTCCGATATTCTGGGTACTAATATTATCAATGTTGCCTTGCTCACTTTGGTCGATCTGACCGCTCAGGGTGAACCGGTGTTTAATCTCACGGGCAAGTTTGGCTTGATTGCCACGTTGCTGGGACTACTGGTTACCGGGCTTTATGTTTACGGACTGGCAGAACGCCGAGATAAAACCTTAAGTCGAATGGGCGTAGATTCTGCTCTTGTACTTGTGGTGTATCTGGGTGGTTTGGTAATCCTATACCAGCTTCGTTGATATTAAATTGAAATGAACAGTAGCAGGACAGTTACTCTAAAAGCAGATACTAGTGAGGAGGTTAAGTGGAGATCGATCTTGAGCAGACGTGGTACCATTTCTACCAAATGGCCATCACCTTTTTACTGTCGCTTCCGATTGCTGTTAATCGCGAGCAAAAATCACAGGGCGCGGGATTGCGTACTTTTCCATTGGTTGGGATCGCGTCCTGTGCATTTATGTTGGTTGGGCAGAATGTGTACCCTGATGCCGAACCGCAAGCTCGCATCATGTATGGTGTCATCACCGGAATGGGGTTCATTGGCGGTGGATCTATCTTCGTGAAAGAAGGGCATTCTTCGGGAACCGCAACGGCAGCGGGCATCTGGCTCACCGGCGCCATCGGGATATCTGTGGCCTATAATATTTATGAGATAGCGATAGTTTTGTCGCTGGTGGGCTTTGTGTTGCTTCAGTTTTCCACTCCCTTTAAAAAAAGCGCCTGATTCTCCTGCTGGGAAATTCCTACTCTATATATTCCATATAAGATTTTTTAGGTTGAAAATTAAATAATCTATTTTGCGTAATTACAAACGATTGTAAATATTTCAATTTATGCTTCTGGTATTAATGAAGTAGCAAAAGAGACTAGGGCGGTTGGCGAACATCGAGAGGAACTCGCAGTTGGCACTTGCATTGCTTCGGTTTCTCTGTCCGGTTTGGCATTTTGTAGAGCAGATTCGGAGATCAAGTTTGGAGAGCAGAATGGATTTTTTTAAAATAAAGATGAAGAGCGGAGTACTGGAAAGTCGTGCTATCGGGATTTCGCCGGAGCAACCGTCTGAACCGCCAGAGGAAGCACCTGTCGAAATCCCGCCAGAAACCCCTTCAGAACCGCCAGTTGAAATACCGCCGGATCAACCCCAGGAAGAACCGATCGATATCCCGCCGGATCAGCCGCCGGAACCTCCCATTGAGATTCCACCTGACCGACCACAAGAAATTCCTATAGATGAGCCTCCCAGACATAATCCATCAGTACAGAGCCCGTCCGAAATTGTTCCTTGAAGTTCCTGGGGCACGACTACCCCCAGATGTTTTCTGCGCCTGGCAGAGGATCAATTTCACCGAGATGATAGATAATTTCCTGTTTTGACTCAAAGTCCTGATCGGGTAGGGCACGAAGCAGGATTAGGATATCATCATCCATTCCTGACGACTCCGCCTGTTCCAACAATTCTATCTTACTCAAAGGGAAAGATAGCTGCTGGACCAGAATATCCAATTGTTGATCGATAACTTGATCTGACATGATTCAATGCCTCCTTGATTGACCGGATTTCATTCAAATGGGCTTACCTTTGAAATTGGTATTCGCTGAGTTGGCGACTAACCTCATGAAGTTTTGTGACTTCGTAGTTACGAATGCTTTCCATCAGTTTTTTTACCTCTGGTATTTGTGCATCGATAGCACAGAAGTCATAGATATCAATCAATTTCTGCTGAAGTTTAATCATGCTGTTCATCAGTGTCGGGATGTCATTGGCGTCGTTGTTCTCGATGATTTGTCTGGCTTCATCTTCTTCATCGATCGGATAATAACGGACAAAGGTGGCTAGCACGTTATCCCGCTGTGGTTCGGGAATTTCTTCAATTACGGATTTGGTTTCTTCTTCAATGGACTCCAGATATTCAAGAGCCGAGGTCAAGCCGGTTGTAGTTGCAGCATCGACCTTCTTCTTCAGTATGTTTTGCATTGAACTATGCAATTCCTGGCTCATCTCAATGATATCGCCGATTCGTTTGACAGCCATAGTCGGTTTTTCCTTCGAAATCTGTAAACGGGTACCGCCCTTGGTTTTCAAGTGTTTATCTTTTTTGCTTTGGCCATTCCGATTGGGTGTGTCGGAACGACAACCATTGCTCAAAAGGATTACTACCGGTTGTTGTATAACGATCAAAGCTATGCTGGGTTTTCGCTTCCACATCGGCCAGGCTTTTAGCCTGATATTCGTTGACATCAACCAGTACCAGATATTTTCCGCTTTCCAATTGATTCAAATAGGGCTTGATCCTATAGTTTCTGGCATGAGTTCCCACCAGACCACCGGACCATGCACCATGTAAGGTAAATAATACCCAAATGGGTATCACCATCCAGAAAGTAATGTCCAGAGTGAAAGGATCCCACCATAGTAAAAACATGGAAAATAGAAATCCGAGTATGAAGCCAACAATGGCACCTTCTTGTCCCAGGTGAACGATGTCATAGGTTTCCAATAGGGATCCAGACTTTATATGATGGCGGACTAAACCATCTTCGTTTTTACCAAAAGCATGTATCTGATCGTGGGCAATTCCCTTAGCTTCCAGTGAGTTTGTGAATCTCGTTATTTCGTCTACTGAATCAAATAAGTAGTAGAATCTTCTTCGCTTCATTTTGTGCTCCTTGCATCCACTGTTGTGGTTCGCACGTTGAATAACATATATTTTCTGTTGCTCAACAACTCAGGATAGAGGTTGCATTTACCGTTCCAGTTTTTCGCTTCCGTGGCAATGAAGTTTAGTTTTAGCTACGAAGAAATTTGCATAATTTACAAATTATTTTGTATTAGATTCTAAAATCACACTAGATATATATCGTTAAAACTGCCTTTTACATTTATATGGTCTATATGGTCGAAACCAAAGATGGAACGAAGATTGAAAGGGAACAGACTGCACGAAATTTATTAGAACAGATACTGAATGTACAAACCTTATTAAGGGAACAGATATGAATAATTGGATACTGGTAGCTGGCCGCGCCAATGCAAAAGTCTTCAATCGCGTTGCTCGCAATGAGCCGGTGAAGCTGATTAAGGAATTCAGTTGTCCGCAAGGAAAATTACATGAAGGCGACCTGGTAACCGGTAGCGAAGGTGCCGTTTTTCAAAGTGCAGGGAAAGGTCAACAGCGGTCGACAGAAACAGAAGTCAGCGCAACTGAGCACGAAGCGGAAAAATTTGCTAAGTCGCTGTCACAGATGCTTCTGGACGCACGCCTACAGGGAGAATTTGATCATCTGGAGCTGGTTGCAGATCCAACATTTTTGGGTCATCTGCGTGGCGTTATTGATAATCAAACCATGAAGGTTGTAGTAAGAGAGGTTGATAAAAATGTAGCGGGAAAACCGGTACGGGAACTCCAGAAATATCTGGAGGATTTAGCTTAAGATGTTTAATGGGCGCCATGGCGGGTTTTTAGTTCTGACTTTCGCCCGCCACCGCCCCCCGATATTTCCCCGGTGGCATACCAAACCACGCCTTGAACGCACGGTTAAATTGCCCTACATCCTGGTAGCCCAACAGAAAAGCCATGTCTTCAGAATTCAATCGCCTATCCATCATATGCCTGACAGCCAATTCCTTGCGAAGCTCGTTCAATAATTGGCGATAGGTTAGGCCTTCACTCTCCAGTCGGCGTTGCAGAGTGCGTGATGTCACTGCTAATAGTTCTGCTAACACAGTTTTGTGGGGTTCGCCGTAGTACATCAAAATTTCCAATAAAAACTTACAGCGGTCTATCCAAAATTCCTCACCGATTTCTTTACGTCTTAAGGTTTCCATTGCTTGAATCTGGGCAAAGCTGATTTTACTGGGACGTTGGTCCGCTGAAATGGAGTCCTTGGTGGCATTTTTAAACAGGATCTGGGTAACGGGTTGGTCGAATTGGGGCACAACACCCAGCATGGTTTTATAGGTATCCGCACAGTTGTTGGCATCTGGGTTAGTGTGCACAAAATCAATGCTAGTAGGCACAATTTGCCGCGCCTGTTTGACAATATCGCAGAGCGATGCCGCAAAACCCTCTGTTTGATGAATGCTTACGCTTTGGGGACAATTAGGAAAAATACGAAAAGCAATCACCTCTTTAGAAGCAATGAGTTCAATATGCATCACTTCCGAGCTGATACAAACGTAACGCGCCAACATGCGAAAATAGTCGATTAGTGACAGCCTGTTCTCCGCAAAAAAGAAGGCGAGACGATGTTGTTTGCGACTGGAATAGGGCGACAATTTCAGGCCCAGATTGGGTTCCTCAAGCCAGAGAGCCAGTTGGTCTAAGTTTTGGGCCATGACATCAATAGGGATACGTTGCTTTGGCTTATGTAATTCTAGCTGCTTAAGGTAAGCGCTAAATTGCGCTGTTTGCGCTTCATAGCCTCCCTTGTCAATAAGATATTGCATCAAGGCGCTAATATGTGAGGCCAGAGTTTCAGTTGATACGGTAAAAACTTTGTTGGAGCGTGTCACATTTGAATCTCTCTGCCTTTGAGCCCTCTGTCTTTGAGTAACGAACTATAGCTCATGCTTATCATGAGTTAAATGTCTCAAATTGCCCTGTTTGGAGTTCCCTCATCGAGGCTAAAATGCCCATTGAAGTCACTAATACAACAGTAAAACAGTGTCAATAATGGTGTTTTTATTGAATGAGGTAATTAAGGCATGCTTTCTTTAATAATAAGAAAAAAGGGTAAATGGTTTTTTTTCCTAGCTGTTTCGTCGTTCGGCATTCCGTTGTCTTCGCTAGCATCCTCTTTGGTACCTATTGCTACACAAGGGTATATTTATGGCTTCCCGCTGGTTCTTATGGGCGCAACATTGGAGGGCTTCACCGGTGCAGATAGGGTCTGCGGGTTGGGAACCGATATTAATACCTTGGCCCAGCTTTATGAATTACCGGATGCGGACTTCAAAGCGGTAGTGCGACCCAATGTAGATACACTGTATTCGTCTGCCATGCTGGATCTTAGGGATGGCCCACAGCTTTTGTATATGCCGGCCGTTAGTGACCGTTACGTGTTGTTTGCGCTACTCGATGCCTGGTCCAATAATTTTGCAGGTGTTGGCACCCAAAGTCACGGTGACCAAGAAGGGTTCTACGTCATAGTCGGGCCTGATTGGAAGGGTGATTTACCACCTAACTATACTCGGATCGATGCACCCACTAATTTAGTTTGGATTGTTGGTCGTACAGAAGTACAGGGTGATGATGATATTGCCACTGTGAATGAGATTCAGCGTAAATTTACTTTGACTCCTTGGGCCCATGAGACGCATGTATCAGAGTCTAGCCATTGCTTACCTGCATCCGAGAAAACACCGCCGATCGATGTAGTGAAATCCTTGAGTGCTGAGGAATATTTTTCACGTCTTTCAAAATTAATGATCCTTAATCCGCCGCCAGAGGAAGATGCAGAATTAGTTGCTCAGCTCGCTAAAATAGGTGTGGGTCCGCAAGCCAACAAAACAGTTGCAGAGCTAAACAGGATTGAAAAAGCCAAGCTCAACCTCGGGCGTCGTTTTGGACTATCCTCTTTGGACTTTGCTACCAATCTATTGGGATTGGGTGGTTGGGCACCTAACCCCGCGGTTATTCCATTGGGTGACTACGGTAAACAGTATTTTATTCGGGCTGTGGTGGCACAGGTGGGTTTTGGTGCTAACCGGGGAGAGTTTGCGGTTTATCAAAATGTCACCCGAGATTCTAGTCGTCTTCGACTATCTGGCGATAACGATTATCAGATAACCTTTGCTGCCGATGCTTTACCACCAGTAAATGCCTTCTGGTCTCTCACCGTTTACGGTGAAGATGGCTTTTTACGAGACAACGAAGCCGCTGAGCAATTGGGTTTTACACGTAGCGCTTTGGGCAGCAATAGCGGTTTAGTGGCCAACAACGATGGTTCATTAACGATCTATCTGTCAACGACGCCTCAGGAAGGTTTGCCTGTGGCTAATTGGTTGCCGATTCCTGATGGCAAATTTCAAGTGACAATCCGTTTATATGATCCAGATCCGTTGATACTCAATAATAAGTGGAAGGTACCGGAGATCGAGCGACGCGAAAAATAAAGTTATAGCAGATTACTTAATTTACAAATTCGAAGATTAGGTACTTCCAAAGTCCATGCATAATCATGTCATGTATTTCACTATAATAAGAGCGTTTTGCTACCGAATATTGAGCGAGCATATGAGGCCTGAAAATACCATACAGTGTCAACAATGACTCACTGAGGTTAGCGCAGCCCGTGCTCCTAAGGGCTTTGAGAATGGTTTTGATGGGGCTGAAGTAGCGCACCATAAATGTCAGCAAAATCTCAGTGGATCGATGCGTTCGGATAAGGATAATCCAGATTTCTGCTGTACGATTGAACTTGTGTTCTCTGATCATTATCTGAGAGGTCAAGCCATCATTTTTGTTGTGAAGCAGACCTTATGATGCGTAAGGGTAATTCGAGTATAGGTAAATTAAAAAATCTCGGACAATATTTAAAATGCTTTTTGGGGTCTAAGCGATTCTGTGGATGTTCCTCGCTTTTAGACTAATATCGTCTAACTTTCTGATTGCATATAACTATTAGTGGGCAGAGGTTTCTCAGATCTAATGGAGATGGGCAGACTTTAGATATGTTAGGCTGTTCGTTACAAATCTGAAGCATAACTTATTTGTTGTTGAATTAGCCCTTTTATCCTCATGCTTCTAGAATTAAAACGCATCAAATATAAAATAGACGGGACGTTAGGGTTATTAACTCATCACTATTATTTAGACATTGCGCGCTTCTATCGCTCGCATTGTTCAGTGCTCATACGATTGCTAAAGATAGCAACGATTCGTTATTTGAGCTTTCACTATTGGAATTAGTCAATATAAGACTTGATGCAGTTGCTAAATACCCTGAAAAAATATCTGAAATTCCCGCTAGTGTTTATGTAATGACTCGGTTAGAAATTGAGCAAAGTGGGTACGATTCACTGCTGGATATACTGTATTCCGTGCCGGGGCTCTATTTCGTCGATACTTATACAAACAGTGTCTCAGGTCTGCGCGGTATTTCAGGGACCGGTGGCAGCGATATGGTTTTTCTTGTAAATGGCGTTGAGCAGAATAGAGATTTACTGGACTTTTTTGTGGTACCAGTAGAAACCATTGACAGGGTAGAAATCATTCGTGGACCAATGTCGGTGATTTATGGAAATGGCGCATTTCTAGGGGTAATTAATATTATTACCAATGATTACTCACATCAACAGACGGAAGTGGTAGCTGGCTATTCAGGCGCAAGTATTGATGGCTATAGAGTAGGCTTACAAACAGGTAAAACCACCGATTCTATGAGCTTTAAAGCAAACCTCGCCACAAACTATTCAGCAGGAATAGACGCTAATTATGCCGATATGATGGATGCAACACAGCAAGCCAATTTAGTACCGGAAAACGCCCATTCCTCAACCTACAAGGATTTAGAGAAGGCATATTGGACTGCTAATGTCGTTGGTGAAGTTGGGCGATTTTATGGCCAACTTCAACGCGACCACGTTAATAACGAAGCCTGGATAATTACTTCATCATTTGATGAAGGCAATAGAAGCATCACTGATTCTTTGGTCACTAATTTCGGTTATCGAATACCTGTAAATAATCATGAGGAGTTGCGACTAGAAGTTAGATACAAAGACTTAAAAGAAAAATTTAACTACGATTTTATTTCATCGAATTCTGATAGTACTAGCGTTACTCGAACATCGAAGTTCGATATAGAGGCGAGTTATTTTTTTAATCCAAAGAGTAATCTGGAAATGATTTTAGGCGCTAGATTTACTCGAGATTTAATCAGTGAGTTTTCTATCGATGTTCCTGATTTTGGTTTCGCGAATAAAGTAATTGATTCAGATAAAGATACTTATGCACTGTATGCACAACCTAAATACTTTGTCACAGATAATCTGATTTTGGTGGCAGGTGTACGGATTGAAAAAGAAATGGATTTTTATAAAACCGTAACGGGGGATAGTGATCTGCCGACTTTGGCGTTGGGTAAATATAAGGTTGAACCCGTAGAAGAGTATTATTTTGTGCCGCGCTTGGCCGCTATATACGATATAGATCAGCGCCACTTGTTTAAAGCTTTGTATGGTGAAGCCAATAGAGGTGGTGATGGAATAACCAGTAGTTTAGAGGCTATAGGCAGGCGTGAGAAAACCCAAACCTATGAACTTAATTATCAATACGTTTCTGAGACGGTATTGGTTTCGAGCAGCGTGTATTACACCGAGTTGAAAAATCTCACTCAGTTTTTCCAGACCTTCGATCCAGTCGATGGATTTCAAGTGGAAACTAAATATTCCGGTCGTCAACATTCGGAGGGTATAGAGCTTTGGTTCAGATATCTTCCCACTAATAATTTGTCCTTTGATTTGAGCACAACTCAAGCCCATGTAAGAAGCGAGGCTACTAGTGCTGTCGTCGGTAATGCTCCACGTAGTACCTATAAATTTAAGGCGCTCCTATCACAAAACGATTTCTATTATGGTTTGGAGGCTCGTTATACTGGGACAATGTATCCAGACTGGTCACTGATTCTACCTGATGGAGATGTTGTACGCACTGCCCAGAAAGTTGACAGTTATTGGGTTGCTGATGCCAATGTTCGATATGAGCCACACAGTAAGAATTACGCACTAAATATAAGGGTTGAGAATATTGCAAATACCAAAATACGCTATCCAGCTTCCGAAAACGCGCCTTTTACCTATGGGCTTGCTGGCCCTGGGCGAACGTTTATTTTGACAGGCCACTATTATTTCGAATAAGTCATTCACCACTTAATCTATTCGCTAGCGTACAGATTACAACGTATCATTCCTTTTATCCCATTGTTTCTAATCCCAATGTTTCGTATTTATTTTAGACCTACCTTTGTTGCTTGGCTCAGGTGTAATTAAATTGATTTAAGTCAAATCATGTTGTTGGAAAAGGTTTCTAATAATGTGAGTGCTTGTTTTTTAGTAGGTATTTGCTATGAATATAGATCGCTGGGTCTTACGATTCGCTGGTTTTATGGTGCTGCTTAGCTTGGCGTTATCATTAGCTTTCGGTAACGGTTGGTTATGGCTGACGGCTTTTGTGGGCTTCAACCTGTTTCAATCATCATTTACTGGATTTTGTCCATTGGCAATGTTATTAAAGCGCATGGGTGGTCAGTCTAAACCTGCCTTCAAATAGCGTTTTTTTAGGAGACATTGATTGATGGGAAGCAAGTCGACGGTATTGGTAGCCTTAACTATTTTACTCGGCCTACCTTCGCTCGCAATCGCACAATTGGAATCGGTTACCGCCAAGCTCAACTCTATGCCCGAGCAACGAAGCTTTGATGGTCGCATCGAAGCAGTAAATCAGGCTACCGTATCAGCCCAGACTCAAGGTCGAATCGTTGAAATCAAGGCGGATATTGGTGACAAAGTGGCCGCTGGTACGGTTATTTTAACAGTTACCAGTACGGAGCAGCGAGCCAGTCTGACCCAAGCAGAAGCAAATCTAGCAGAGGCTAAGTCGAATCTGACGGCAGAAACCTCAGATTATCAGCGTATTGAAGATTTGTATTCCCGCAAGTTTGTCGCCAAGTCGGAAATGGATAAAGCAACGGCTCGCCTCAATTCGGCCAAAGCTCGAGTGAATAGCACTGAAGCGGCCCTTAAAACCATGAAAGAACAGTTGTCTTACACTGAGGTTAAAGCTCCTTATGCCGGTGTTGTGAGTGCTCGTTATGTGGAACCCGGTGAACTGGTGCAGCCAGGAACTCTACTGATGTCCGGTTATGATCCCAACGAGCTACGGGTAGAAGTAGATTTACCACAGAATGTAGCTGAGCGGGTGCGGCAAAAGCGCATCGCCCAGGTGATTCCTGCGAATGGCAATATTGTCACTGATGCCGTGGCGCCAGCCAAATTGATTCTTTATCCCACCGCCGATCCTGCCACTAGCACGGTGAGGGCGCGTTTGGAATTGGCGCAAAATCCTCTTGCTTTTCATCCGGGTCAATTCGTTAAAGTTTTATTTACTCTGGGTGAAACTGAACGCTTACTCATCCCCTTGAGCAGCGTGGTTCATCGATCTGAAGTCACGGCCGTTTACGTGTTAGTGGGGGGCAAACCGGCCTTGCGTCAAATTCGCCCCGGTGCAATTTATGCGAATCAACTAGAAGTGTTGGCTGGACTTGCTGATGGTGAAGTTATTGCCGCTGATCCCGTTGCCGCGGCGCTTGAACTCACCAGTTCCCGCGCGCAGAATCCAGTCACAAACTCTACTACAATCAATGGCATAACCCGTGAGCAATAAACCTAACTTTTCCGGGTGGATTGCCCTACATGCATCTAGTTCTCAACTGACGCCACTTTTAGCGTTGTTCGCTCTGTTGCTTGGAGTGTTTGCCGCATTGGTCACACCCCGTGAAGAAGAACCACAAATCGATGTCACCATGGCCAATGTCTTTGTCGCTTTTCCCGGGGCATCGGCAACGGACGTAGCGAGTATGGTTACGACCCCCATGGAACAAGTATTGGCAGAAATAAGCGACATCGAGCATATTTTTTCTGCTTCGCGGCCTGGCATGTCGGTGTTGACAGTTCAGTTTAAAGTAGGCGTACCGCGCACAGAAGCCTTGGTGCGCTTGTATAATGCGGTTCACTCGAACCAGGATTGGCGGCCAGTGAATCTTGGTGTCGGCCCCGTACTGGTGAAACCCAAAGGTATTGACGATGTTCCAGTGGTGGCTGTAACCCTGTGGACCGATGATCAACCCCGTGGTGCCTTGGAACTAACACAGATCGCACAAAGCTTGGAAACGGAATTGCAGCGTGTTCCCGGTACTCGCAACATTAACACGGTTGGCGCGGTTCAAGCGACGGTTCAGGTACTATTGTCGCCTGAAAAATTGTCCGCTCATGGTATTGCGATTGATGAGTTACGGCGGGCCTTACAAGGCAGCCATGCGGTCACACATGCTGGAGATGTGGTGAATCACGACCAATCCATTTCCGTGCAGGCGGGAGCTTTTTTCTCACGGCCTGAAGATCTTGGCTCTCTGGTTGTTGGCTTACATAACAATCGCCCCGTGTATCTAAGTGCCGTGGCCGATATTGTCTTTGGTGCGCCTGAAAATAGCCAGTATGTGTGGTATGCGCGCAGCAGCGATCAGCTTACCGCACCGGCCGTCACTGTGGAGATCAGCAAAAAGCCGGGTGAAAACGCCGTTGATATAGCCGACCAAGTGATTCAGCGTATTGAATTGTTGAAGGGCGTGGTTATTCCGCAGGGCGTGGAGGTCAGTGTTACCCGCAATTACGGCGAGACAGCCAACGATAAAGCGAACAAGTTAATTCAAAAACTAATTTTTGCCAGTTTGTCAGTGATTGTGCTGGTGGCCTTAACTATGGGGTTGAGGGAAGCTATTGTAGTGGGTGCCGCTGTGGTACTTACTTTGGCCATTACTCTGTTCGCCTCTTGGGCCTATGGCTTTACCTTGAATCGCGTATCCCTGTTTGCGTTGATTTTTTCGATCGGTATATTGGTGGATGATGCCATCGTCATTGTTGAGAACATTCATCGCCATATGAGTATGGGCGGTAAAAAATTACTGGAAGTGATCCCCAGTGCGGTGGCTGAAGTTGGCGGCCCGACGATACTGGCCACCTTTACAGTGATTGCGGCTTTATTGCCCATGGCTTTTGTTAGCGGGTTGATGGGGCCCTACATGAGTCCAATACCCATTAATGCTTCAATGGGTATGTTTATTTCCCTGGTGGTGGCGTTTACTTTTACCCCTTGGCTAACCCATCGTTTAT
The DNA here is from genome assembly GCA_963922875.1 of uncultured Ketobacter sp. Classification (GTDB taxonomy): domain Bacteria; phylum Pseudomonadota; class Gammaproteobacteria; order Pseudomonadales; family Ketobacteraceae; genus Ketobacter. Next base: position 558,937 of record CAWUJH010000002.1, read on the forward strand.
TGACACATCACGATACTGACGACCTAGCTCCCGGAAAAGCGCAGTCTGAGCAGGGAAGGGCCGACAAACTAACTCAGGCCACCCACAATTTTTTTGCAAAACTAATGCAACCTTTTCTGGGTGCCAATAAGCGCCGCAATCGCTATGGGTTGATTGCAGGGCTTTTGATCTTGATCCTATTAGCCTGCTCACTGACTGTATTCAAACTGGTGGTTTTAAAAATGCTGCCGTTTGACAACAAAAGCGAATTTAAAATCGTGGTAGATTTACCTGAGGGCAGCTCCTTAGAACGAACCAATGCAGTACTGTCCGAGCTTGCCAACTACTTGTTAAGCGTTGAGGAAGTTACGGATCTGCAGGTCTACGCCGGGTCTGCGTCGCCCATTGGGTTTAATGGATTAGTGCGCCAATATTATTTAAGGCAGGCGGCGAATCTAGGTGATATCCAGGTTAATTTACTCGACAAGCATTCGCGTGATCGCACCAGTCACGAGATTGCGCGAGCCGTTCGGGCGCAACTCGCTGCCATTGGTGAGCGTTACCAGGCGGCAGTCAAAATTGTTGAAGTACCCCCTGGGCCGCCAGTATTCGCACCGCTGGTGGCTGAAGTTTATGGGCCTGATTATCCGGGCCAGATTGAGGTTGCGCGGAAATTACGAGCACAATTCGCTGCAACGAATGATGTTGTGGATATAGATGACAGCATTGATGCGGCCGCACCACGCTATATAGTCAATGTGGATCGTGAACGGGCCGCACATTTAGGTATTGTTCAACAACAAGTAACCGATGCTCTAGCTGTGGGCTTAGACGGCGAAAATGTGGCTTATTTGCACACTGGACATGCAAAATATCCTGTACCGATTCAACTTAATTTTAGTCCTGCAACCAAGGCCAAAATTGATGACTTACTGCAAATTAAAGTCCGTAGCCAGAGCGGAGTATTAATTCCTCTGGCGGCATTCACAACAGTTGAGTTGTCCACATGGCAGCAGACGATCTATCACAAGGATCTATTACCTGTGGTTTATGTTACAGGTGATGTTGCTGGTGCGGTAGACAGTCCTCTGTATGGGATGTTCGATTTGGTGGGTCAGCTTGGTGATTCGATTCAGCAGTATTTCATCAAGCAGCCAGATACACCTTTCGCCTACAGCATCAAATGGGATGGTGAATGGCAAATCACCTATGAGACCTTTCGCGATATGGGTGCCGCCTACGGCGTAGGATTAGTGTTGATTTTTATGTTGGTAGTGAGTCAGTTCCACTCGTATTTGGTTCCGCTCATTATTATGGCGCCAATCCCGTTAACACTGATTGGTATTCTGCCGGGACACGCATTGCTAGGTGCCCAGTTCACAGCAACCTCCATGATTGGCATGATCGCCCTTGCGGGCATTTTGGTGCGCAATTCAATATTGTTGGTGGACTTTATTAATCAGGCGGTGAGTTCCGGTGTGCCCTTGGAAGACGCTATTGTGGATTCGGCCGCAGTGCGGGCAAAACCTATAATTTTGACAGCGATAGCAGCGATGCTCGGCGCGTTTTTTATTCTTGATGATCCTATTTTTAACGGCCTTGCCGTTAGTTTGATTTTCGGTATTTTGGTGTCAACGGTTTTGACGTTACTTGTTATCCCTTTGTTGTACTATGGGTGGATGCGACGCAAATATCAAAGAGGTTAATTTGCCAGCGCATATCAAGCGTATCGTATAGAGAGTGCTACATTCCTGGCGATTTTTGTTGCCTGGTCTGCTAGCTATTTACTAGTAAGCCAAACAGTGCATCTTTATCTACTCTGGACACTAGTCGTTGCCGAATTGATACTCGCTTAAAACGAGCTTACGCCTCCATATAATACTCGATAATAAGCTTCTATAAATGACAGATCTTGTGTTGAAGTAGAGGCATGGCTTTAACCGTTTTAGAATTTATTGGGTATACAAATAATTGTTAAATGAATATGTTCTGAGCGTTACTTAGTCCTGTGTCACTAAATTGACATAATTGCATAATAGACTTTGGAGATAATTAGTTTATTTATTGCACTATTCGGTGCTATCAAATTAAGACTCTCTTCGGCCCTCGCCGAATTTTCACAAAGATCTAGGAGTTCCCTGTGACTAAAAAAATAATCGGTTCAACTTTGTGTGCGCTTTTGCTTTCGACAGTGGGCGTATTCGCCCATGCTGAAGAGGTGCGCCTGCAAGGCTCTGGAGCCAGTTTCCCTTTCCCTATCTATTCCCAGTGGTTTCGTGATTTCAGTAAGGCCAATGATGACGTTCGTGTTGACTACCAGTCCAAAGGTAGTGGTGCCGGTATCCGTGACTTTATTAACGAAGTAGTGGACTTTGCGGGTAGTGATGCGGCAATGAATGATGAAGAAATCGCTGAGGCTAAAAAAGGTGTAGTGTTGCTGCCGATTACTGCAGGAGAAATCGTTATTACTTATAATCTTCCGGGTGTTAAGGAACTTAAATTGCCGCGGAAAGTATATCCATTGATTTTTACCGGTGAGATTTCCAAATGGAATGATCCATTAATTGCTAAGGCCAATCCAGGTGTTAAATTGCCGGACAAAAAAATAACTGTCGTTGTGCGTTCTGACTCATCAGGCACGACTTACGTATTCACTGGCCATCTAGCCAAGATTAACGCGTCTTTTGCGGATAAAATTGGTCAAGGAAAATCACCTCAGTGGCCCGGCGAAACCCGCTTCGTAAAAGCACCGAAAAACGATGGGATAACTGCCACTGTAAAACAAACGCCAGGCTCCATAGGTTATATCGAATATGGCTATGCCAAGCTCACTGGAGCACCCAGTGCAATGTTAGAAAACTATTCCGGTAACTTCGTGAAACCTGACGAAACATCTGGATCTGCTGCTCTCGCCAGTGCTGAGTTTCCTGATAGCTCTCTGCCAGGTAACAGTGAGGTTCCTGATCTGCGAGCTTGGGTATTTGATCCCAAGGGCACAGACGCTTATCCCATTGCTTCTTTCACTTGGCTGTTATTTCCCAAGGATATGCCAGACGAGAAAGCCAAGGCAGCTCGTGAGCTTGTCGAATACTGCCTGACTGAAGGTCAGAAAACTGCGAGTTCACTGGGTTACGTGCCGTTACCCGAAAACGTTATTGAAACTGTGCGCAAAGCGGCGCAACTGATTAAATAAACTAAAACCCCCGGACTGCAATGATCGCCCTGCAGCGGTTTTTGTAGTCCGCATAGCGTTGTATATTGATCATGACTGTTAACCCTTTTAATCCCAGCGATACCACTGATTCCGTATGTTGCCAGCCTACCGCTAAGGAATACACTTTCGATTCCGTATTTCGAGCAATCTGTTATAGCGCTGCACTGGCAATTATTGTTCTTTTGATTTATATCGTGCTTGAGATCGGTATCAAAGCCGTGCCGTCTTTTCAAGAGTTCGGCTTCGGGTTTATCACCGGTACAACCTGGGATGCAGTGGCTCAGGAATTCGGCGTGCTTCCCGAAATTTGGGGTACCTTGTACAGTGCTTTGCTGGCACTGGTATTAGGCGGGGTTCTGGGTGTTTCGATTGCGATCTTTCTCACTCAGGATTTTATTCCGGCAAAGATTGCCGTGGTTTTTCGAACCATGGTTGAGTTATTAGCGGCGATTCCATCGGTGGTTTACGGACTCTGGGGCATTTACGTGCTGATTCCCCTGTTAAGACCCATGTCTGTATGGCTCAATGAACATTTTGGTTATATTCCGTTTTTCGGCACTGAACTGAATGGACCCGGTATGGCGCCAGCCGCTTTAGTGCTGGCTATTATGATTTTACCCACAGTTGCAGCGATTTCCGTGGATGCTTTGCGTCGGATTCCCTACAAGTTGAGAGAAGCCGTTTATGGTATGGGAACGACTCGCTGGGAAGCCATATTGAAAGTTATTTTACCCACGGCGTCCTCTGGAATATTAGCCGCATTGGTGCTTGCCTTTGGGCGCGCATTGGGCGAAACAATGGCTTTGGCCATGCTTATCGGTAACAGTAACCAAATTAATTTATCGCTATTCGCACCGGCAAACACCCTGGCATCCCTGTTGGCATCTTCCTTTCCTGAAGCGGACAACATGGAGGTTCAGGCGCTGATGTATGCGGCCATGGTGTTGTTGGCTATTACCTTCCTGGTAAATGTGCTCGGCTATCGAATTCAACAGTTCACTATGCGTAAATTCGAGGGCAAACCATGACGAATATTAGTGTCCCCAAAAACGCCCCTCAGCTTCAAAAGCAGTGGTTTGAGCGGCGGGCGCTATTCAATACTGTGTTAACTGGTTTGGTATGGTTTGCGGCTTTGCTGGGCAGTATTCCCTTATTATCGGTAATCTTTATGCTGGTGATGGAAGGTGGTTCTCGCTTGGGATGGGAAACGTTGACTGCACTACCACCAGCAGGATTTGATCAGGGTGGTGGTTTCGGAAATGCGATTCTTGGCACCCTGACTATGGTTGCTATTGCCAGCGCTATCAGCATACCTTTAGGGTTACTGGCAGCGATTTTTATCGGTGTGTTGTACCCCCATAGCACGACCGCCAGTGCTGCGCGCTTTGTGGCTAAAACACTGACCGGCTTTCCCTCTATCTTAGCGGGTGTGTTCACCTACGCGGTACTAGTAGTAACCACTGGGTATTCAGCATTAGCTGGTGGCATAGCCTTAGCGGTGTTGATGTTACCTACAGTTGTGTTGGCGGCGGAGGAGGCCTTGCGCCAGGTCCCGAAAAAGATGTCAGATGCCGCTTATGGCATGGGCTGTACACGTTCTCAAGTGATTCTTAAAATTGTATTACCTACCGCGTTGCCAGGTGTTATGACGGGCATATTGCTTGCTATCGCAGGCGCGGCTGGTGAATCCGCACCACTACTTTTTACAGCACTATTTTCTAATTACTATATTTCAGACTTAATGGAGCCAACGGCTTCTCTATCGATATTAATTTACAATTTTTCGGCCATGCCGTTTGAGAATCAAATCCAGCTAGCTTGGACTGCCTCACTGACATTGGTGCTGATTGTTTTAGTGTTCAATATCCTGGCGCGCTTAATCGGGCAACCCAAGATTTAACGACAAGAGGATCAATATGAATACCGCAACTATAACGCGAGAGTCGAAAACTCAATCGAATACATCAGCGCTTTGGGCTGAAACCATTAGCAACGCAAATGAAAATGTTATTGACTGTGCCGTTGATGAAATCTATTACGGAAATTTTCTGGCCGTGCGAAATAGTCATGTGCCGATCAAGAAGGGCGGTATCACCGGCTTTATCGGGCCATCTGGCTGTGGCAAGAGCACGGTTTTACGCTGCTTAAACCGCATGAATGATTTGATCCCCGGTTTCCAGATCAAAGGCAAAGTAACCTATCACGGCAGCGATATATACGCTAAAGGTGTAGACCCAGTGTTAGTGCGACGTTATATCGGTATGGTATTTCAGCAACCTAATCCTTTCTCTATGAGCATATTCGACAACGTTGCCTTTGGCTTGCGCCTGAACCATTTTAAGGGTGACATTGCGGAACGAGTACAGCTTGCTCTCGAAAGAGCCGCCTTGTGGACCGAAGTAAAAGACAAGTTACAAAACAGCGGTCTTTCTCTGTCCGGTGGTCAACAACAACGTTTGTGTATAGCGCGCGCCATTGCCACAGAACCTGACGTACTGCTGATGGATGAACCCTGTTCTGCGCTTGATCCCATTGCCACGCGACAAGTCGAAGAATTGATGCTTGAATTAAAGAAAAATTACACTGTTGCTTTGGTTACTCATAACATGCAACAGGCAACACGTGTCGCAGATTATACGGCTTTTTTTGGTGTTGATATCTCACAAAACGGCAGAACTGGACGTCTGGTGGAGATGGGATTAACTGAGCAGATTTTTAACAACCCACAACAGGACTTAACCAAACAATATGTGGCAGGGGAATTTAGCTAGAAGTGAATCGCACGTAACGCGATTAAATTTAACGGCGATTGAATTATCGTTGCGCAATGTTCAAACTAAATTTAAAGAGATAAACAAGACCCTAAAAGAACCACGCTCGCCAATGACTGACGAGGTACTGTCTAATATGTTGGCGGGTTATCGCTTTATCGACAATGCCCTTGCCGATGATTTACCCATATTGGAAATGGGCTACTCCGATAGCCTGCTAGAACTCAACAAAATCGTTCTCTTCGGCGAGAATAACAACAACCGACAACAACAAGCCAGCCAGGTTAAAGCTACCCAAGATCACTTTTACCAACTATCGGCCCAAGGTGGAGTGGGGGAGTTGATTGAATGGCTGGCCTTGCATGAGCACAAAAATGTTTGGTGGATGGCCGCCGGGCTTTACATCCAGGTTATCAGCCAACCGCAACTTTTTATTGAGGGCAATCACCGCACCGGGGCGCTGATGATGAGCTATCTTCTCTGTAAGAATGGCAAACCTCCGTTCGTACTTTCGGTTGGCAACGCTCGTAGTCATTTTGAGCCTTCCAGCTTGGCAAAGGATGTGCACAAACATGGCTTTCGTTCTCTCATAATGATTCCTAAATTAAAAAAGCGCATGGCTCGAAATTTTAAGGAAAGCGCGGTGCCCCACTATATTAATCAGGTGTAATTACAGGTCACTTACTGCCTCTACAACCTGGTCTAGGATGGCTCAAACCCTCGCTATGGGGTTATAGGATCACATCACGTTTTCCATTTTTCCCCTTCTAATCCGTTAGCTAAGCTAAACTGGGTGTGGTGATTCTCAATAGAGGGACCTAACACAAGAATCCGAAATTGATGTAGCTGAATATTTGATCAACAACAGGGAAACCCAGCTGTTACCAACTCCTTAAGTTTGACTATTTGAGAGTTTGGGGTCTGGTGGCTTAGATTATTCCATAGATATTATCTATCTAAGCCATTAAAAAAATAGTATTTACAAATCAAAGTCATTATCTTAGTTTGATAGGAGTCATGAAAGCTAATCTGGATAAGCGGGAATCACTATCTGGAAAACGAAAAAAGGATGCGATAAATGAATACTGATACAAACACTTCTTCGGGCAAATGCCCGGTCATGCACGGTGGCAGCACTAAATCAGGCAAAACCAATTTGGATTGGTGGCCCAACGCCCTCAATCTGGATATTCTCCATCAGCACGATATTAAAACTAATCCTCTGGGTGAAGATTTTGACTATGCTGAAGAATTTAAAAAATTGGATTTGGCATCAGTAAAGAAAGACTTGCATGCATTAATGACGGATAGTCAGGAATGGTGGCCAGCGGATTGGGGCCACTATGGTGGCTTAATGATTCGCATGGCATGGCACGCAGCTGGCAGCTATCGTATCGCTGACGGTCGTGGCGGCAGTGGTACAGGTAATCAGCGTTTTGCGCCTCTTAATAGCTGGCCAGACAATGTAAGCCTCGATAAAGCACGGCGTTTATTGTGGCCCATCAAAAAGAAGTACGGCAATAAACTTTCCTGGGCCGACTTGATTATTCTAGCCGGTACCATGGCCTATGAGTCAATGGGATTAAAAGTCTACGGTTTTGCTGGTGGTCGCAAAGATATATGGCATCCGGAAAAAGACATTGACTGGGGTTCGGAAAAAGAATGGCTGGGTAAAGCCGAGGAGCGCCACACGAAGGATTCCTCCACCGCACTGGATAATCCTCTTGCTGCTACCCATATGGGTCTGATTTACGTCAATCCGGAAGGGGTGGATGGTAAACCCGATCCCTTAAAAACCGCTAAAGATGTACGCCTCACCTTTGCGCGCATGGCGATGAATGATGAAGAAACCGTGGCTCTTACCGCCGGAGGACACACCGTGGGCAAATGCCACGGTAATGGTGATGCCTCAGCACTGGGGCCGGAACCTGAAGCCGCCGATATTACCGAACAAGGGTTTGGCTGGCACAATCCCAAAGGCAAGGGTCATGGCCGTGATACGGTTACCAGTGGTATCGAAGGCGCCTGGACCACGCATCCTACCAAGTGGGATAACGGCTATTTTTCCATGCTGTTAAATCACGAATGGGAATCAAGAAAAAGCCCGGCGGGTGCCTGGCAGTGGGAGCCTGTTGACATTAAAGAAGAAGACAAGCCGGTGGATGTGGAAGACCCTTCTGTTAGGCACAACCCCATCATGACCGATGCCGATATGGCTATGGCCAAAGATCCAATTTACAGGGAGATTTCGGAACGGTTTTACAAGGATCCGGCCTATTTTTCAGAGGTATTCGCTCGTGCATGGTTCAAATTAACTCATCGTGACCTGGGGCCGAAAAGCCGCTATTTGGGGCCTGATGTTCCAAAAGAGGATTTAATTTGGCAGGACCCAATACCCACTGTGGATTACACATTAAGTGATTCCGAGGTTGTTGATCTCAAGGCGAAAATTCTGAATAGTGGATTGAGCCTTGCTGAATTGATAGCAACCGCCTGGGATAGTGCCCGGACGTTTCGAGGATCAGATTTTCGGGGCGGAGCCAATGGGGCTCGGATTCGCCTGGAGCCGCAAAAAAGCTGGGAGGGTAACGAACCTACTCGCTTAGAAAAAGTGTTGAGTACTCTTGAAGTTATTCAGTCGGGGTTTAATAAAAAAGTCAGTATGGCGGATTTGATTGTTCTGGCAGGTACAGCGGCAGTAGAGAAAGCAGCAAAGGCGGCTGGTGTTAACATAACGGCTCCATTTGCGCCCGGTCGCGGTGATGCCACTGAGCAAATGACCGATGTAGAGTCCTTCGCCGCGCTTGAACCCGTGCATGATGGTTATCGCAATTGGTTGAAGAAGGACTACGACGTAGCCCCAGAAGAGTTGCTCGTGGATCGTTCGCAGTTGATGGGTTTAACCGCCCACGAAATGACGGTACTGATTGGTGGTATGCGGGTTTTGGGAACCAATTACGGAGGCTCGAAGCATGGCGTGTTGACGGATCAGGAAGGCGTTCTGACGAACGATTTTTTCGTCAACCTGATGGATATGAGCTACACCTGGAAAGCAAAGGGCAACAACCTGTACGAGATTTGTGATCGCAAAACAGATGCCGTTAAGTGGACAGCAACCCGAGTGGATTTGGTGTTTGGGTCAAACTCCATACTGCGCTCTTATGCAGAAGTATATGCGCAAGATGATGCCAAAGAAAAGTTTGTCAAAGACTTCGTTAAAGCCTGGACCAAGGTGATGAACGCGGATCGCTTTGACCTGAAATAAACAAGTGACAGGAAAGAGGGAGGGGAAGTTGTTTGTTCAACTTCCCCTTTGCTTATCCAAACTCAAGTGTTGATGGTGAGATCGAGTGTTATCTCAAGATTCAGTACTTTTGAGATAGGGCATCCGGCTTTAGCCGCCGCCGCAGCTTCTTCAATTGTGCCTTTGTCTGCTCCCGGTGCGCTGATTTTAGTGACCAAAGCACTCTTTGTGAGTTCCAGATTCTCAAAGGTTATAGCTGCGCTGGTATTGATGGATTCAGGGGTGATACCCCGTTCACCGAGTTGCGCCGAGAAAGCCATGCTAAAACAACTGGCATGTGCGGCGGCGATTAGTTCCTCGGGATTGGTGCCTGGTTCCTCCTCGAATCGTGTTCGAAAACCGAATGCCTGATTGTTGAACGCGCCACTGCCCACGCCAAATGTGCCTTTGCCGTCCTTAAGTCCACCAGTCCATGTAGCGTCTGCTGTACGTTTCATAAAATAACCTCTTTAAATTTTAGGTTTTCAAAAGTACTACATCAACTACGCTACGTCTTCTGTTGGACTTTTTCAACAGAAGACTCTTGTTCTTTAGGTCCAAGTGAATTTTTAAGATAGATTTGAATGGAGCTGTGTGCGTTAGCGTACTGAAGTTAAATGGGATTTTCCCCAATACTTCTGTACAGGCAAGAACGCTTTTCGCGAACAATCGATCATTTAAAATGATGACAAAAATGGTTTTACATCCCTTTAAATTATCACCTATGATTCAGGACCTTATTCAAAAAAACGGCTTTCTTATGCGGTTTTCGGTGGCCTATTAGTCGAATGTCACTTTTAGTCGAACGTCACTTTGAATAAGCCCCTTACAGGAGATAGCGATGGGCTTTAAAATTTCGGCAGACCGCCTTCGGGTAATACTCAATCAGTTTCGTGACCGACTTTGGGTGAAGCCTTTGATGGTTTGTTTGGTGTCCATCGTTTTGGTATTCGCCGCAAAATTAGCGGATGGCACTCAGTTAACCCATATTGTTCCAGTCATTGCATTGGATTCCATCGAGACTTTGTTATCTATTATGGCCTCCAGCATGCTTGTAATAGCTACATTTTCTGTGGGGTCAATGGTTTCAGCCTATGCCTCGGCAAGCCGCACGGCAACGCCACGCTCCTTCACGCTGGTAGTCTCTGACGGCGCATCCCAGAATGCTCTTTCCACCTTTATTGGTTCGTTTATTTTCAGCATTGTAGCTCTCACGGCCGTTAAGAACGAAATCTTCCAGAGTGCTAGTCTGTTCATACTTTTTGTTTTGACGGCGTTCGTATTCGGCTTGGTTGTATTCACCTTTGTCCGCTGGGTTGATCGTATCGCTCGTCTTGGACGCATGGGTTCAACCATAGGAAAGGTGGAAAGGGCTACAGCAGAGGCCATTAAACGGCGGCGGGATAATCCAACACTTTGTGGTGCTTCGTTGAGATCCCAGGCAAGGGGTCAAGCCGTGTATGCTTCAACCATAGGTTACGTACAGCATATCCATATGGAAGTACTTCAGACCTGGGCAGAGAAACATGAGGCTCGGATAGTGATAGCGGCTTTACCGGGTACTTTTACAGCGCCGGGAAGGCCGCTGGCTTTCGTCAGTACGCTCATCAACGATGTCGACTATAGTGAGGTTGTTGCTTCCTTCCAGATCGGATGCGACCGATTGTTCGATGACGACCCGCGCTTTGGCCTGGTGGTGCTGTCGGAAATAGCCGGGCGGGCCTTGTCACCTGCTGTTAATGATCCAGGTACTGCAATCGATGTCATAGGAGTCCTGGTACGACTCTTTGCACTTTGGAGCGAGACTGGCAATAGGACTGAACTTGACAACCCAGCGCCAAGGTTTGATCGAATAGAAGTTCCAGAAGTGTCAGTGCGGGACATGTTTGATGATGCATTCTCTACCATTGCAAGGGATGGCGCTGGCATGGTAGAGGTTGGTGTGCGGCTACAAAAAGCCTTGTGCGCTCTTGCTTTGATTAAGGATGGAGACATCGCCCAGGCTGCTGAGTTACACCAACAGCTGGCGTTAAAACGTGCGCAATGTGCTCTTACTATAGAGGAAGATTTAATCGCTGTTCGAGACGCGGCCAAGTACTTACGCTAACAGAAGCTTATAGGTAAGGCTCAATGGATTGCGCCTCTATCATATAACCCGCATCAGCGAGTTCTGAACTAAAACGTTGCGTGCGGATAATCCCGGTTACCCACACTACATCATATAATTTGCGTATGTCTGCTCCGTTTTTGTCGATTGTACTCACGTAAATTGTCTGATTGGAGGGTGGGGGCGGCACATGAATGCAGGCACCAAAGTAAGGAACTAATAGAAATTCTGTGGTTTTCTGGCCATCTCCTTGCAGGGGTACTACATAACCGGCAATTTTTACTGGCTTACCGTTCAGGGTTTCTTTCAATGGTGCATTTTTATCGAGTATTTTAAGTTTTTGGATGAGTTCCACAAGGATGGGGTCGTCATCGGGTAGTTCATCAATATTGTATTTGCGGCGATATTCTTCCACGATTTGCTCAGGGTCATAATCTGCAGGAACCAAATCATCCCACTCTAGCACTTGCGGATCTGAAGTCGCTGTGTTCGTGGCCGTAACCGTGTCTGCCCCAAAGGCGTAACTGCTGAGTGATACAAAAACTACGAAGATACTCAAAATTTGTGATGAGAAAAAACGAGTCATAACTTTTACCTTAAATTTAGTCTGTTTACCTTAGGATCGAATGGTCATACCGTCGGCCAGAGAGTAACGATAGGCTCTATACGCAGGTATAATACCTGCTAAAACACCCGCTAAAAGTGCACAACCCAATAAAATGTATTCATTTAGTGAAGGCAGTTTTGTGGGTAAATATAATCCCCATTCGTTTTCTATTATGGGGCGGCCGATGAGCTGCACGATATAAAGCGCAGCTAGGCCAAGCACAACAGCCAATACCATAACAATAAAGGCTTCACCAATAAGCAGTAGGAATATATGCCAGGGTTTGGCACCGACAGAGCGTAATATTGCCATTTCACGGCGTCGCTCATTGAGGCTGGTTAGTATCGCGGTGGCCATACCGCAGATACCCACCAATACCACCATGATAGAAATCGCTAATAGTGCTTGCTGAGCAATCGCCATGGTGTCCCATAGTTCTTGTAACGCGACGCCGGGTAGTGCCGCGAGCAAGGGCTCCTCAGGGTATTCATTAATAAAACGCTGTACTTTGAAGGTGGCTATCGGTGATTTTAGTCCAACTAATGCCGCAGTGATGGTCTTTGGCTGCAATGGTTTACTGGTTTTCTTTAATAAGCGTTTTAATACGGGGGAGGGTGGAGAACCCTCTTGCCAACCCGCGTGTATCGCCTCAATACTTTCTAAGCTGACATGAACGGTGCGATCAACGGGGGTTCCGGTTTTCTTAAGGATGCCAACCACTTTAAAGGGTTGATCAGCGTGTTTGGTAAAACTGACTTCACCTGTCCCGTGAGCTAAAATGATTTCCTGTCCAATGGAGTAATTCAGTTGGGTGGCAACATCGGCGCCAATTACGGCTTCTTGAATAGCTGAAAAGGGGTGTCCTGTGGCAAAGACTAAAGTCCGCTCAGCCGCATAACGATAGTGCGTGAAGTAATCTTGGTTGGTGCCTAATACTCGAAAACCCTTATGGGAATCGCCTAAAGAGAGCGGGACGGTCCACTCAACCAAAGGGTGAGATTTTAGATCCTGATAACTTTTCCAAGAGACATTATTGGTTGGATTGCCAATACGGAAGATTGAATAGAGTAGTAACTGAACCTGGCCACTGCGTGCACCCACAATAAGATCTGTACCGGAAATGGTATTGGTAAAGCTTTCTCTAGCATCATGGCGTAGCCGTTCGACTCCCAGCAGCAATAGAATCGACAGTGCTATCGAAAAAATTGTCATGGAAACGGTGAGCTTTCGATTGAGTATACTCTTAACCGCCAGCGTAAAAATGGGCATTGTCAGGCTCCCGCTGTAGACAACAGATTGATCTGTTCAAGATCAATCTGCCGATCGAAGTGGCATTGCAGTGTAGGGTCGTGACTAACAAAAACAAGTGTCGTATTTTGGTGTTGGCATTCCTTTAATAACAATTCCATAAAGGCATTACGTCGCTCGGTATCCAGTGCCGATGTGGGTTCGTCGGCTATCACCAGTTCTGGTCCACCGATTAACGCACGCGCTACGGCCACCCGTTGTTGCTGCCCAACGCTGAGTTCTGTTGCTGGTCGTTGCCATAGATTCATTGGTAAGTCCAGATAGTGCAGCAACCGCTCTGCTTCGTCTTTTAATGTCTTATTTTTTTCTAGCAAGGATAACCTGCGCTTTTTTGAAAAGTTGCAAGGTAGCAGCACATTTTCCATCGCGGTTAAATAAGGGATTAAATTAAACATCTGAAAAATGAAGCCAATGTGGTCGGCGCGAAAACGGTCGCGCTTTGCGCTTGTGAGTTGGTTAAAAGATTGCCCCAGCACACTTATGGAACCGGTTTGGGGTAGTAATACACCACCGATCAAGCTGAGTAGGGTGCTCTTGCCGCTGCCACTGGCTCCTTTGATAAAGACTTTAGCACCCTTGGTGATGTTTAAAGACTGCAAATTAATAAGGGGCAACCCCGTTCGCCAGCCAAAGCTAAGGTTGTTTATTTGAACGGCATATTCTACTGAGCTTGGTTCACTGCTTATCACGATGTTGCCCCTTCTGTTACGCCATTATTTCAATTTCAAAACAGGGTTTTTGGCTTCGAGTTTAGCGCCCAATTGGCCGCTATTGCTAATCACCTGAGTGGTTAAGTGGTGAGTGCCAGGAAATACACTGAATAAAGCTAAAGTTAAGGATTCAAGTTTATCTGGCTGTTCGCACGAGAAAGTGTAGGTAGCGTCAAAGTCTGCGTGTGTTTCCTCATCGTGATCTTCAGCGTCGTGTTGGTCATCATGGTTGTTTTCATGGTGGTTTTCGGTGGCCACTAAACTAGTAGCAACCTTTACTGATATCAGGCTGCACTCTGCTGCTGTAGAGGGCGCAAATAGCTTTAAACCATCTTTGAGCGAGTTGAGGGCATGGTTAACCCGGTCTTTGTCTTCTTTTTCATTAGGCGCGTGTTCAAAGCCAACAATATTCATTGCTGGCGCGGACAGCTCAATCATTAAGTTTGTGTGATCAATGGCTATGTTTAGTTGCCCAGCGCCATGTTCATGTGCCTCATGATGACGTTGATTTTCTGCCATTACAGCTAGGCTTGAGCTGCCTAATAAAATAACAACAGCAATAGTTTTAATATGCACTGGAAATTCTCCTACAATCGGATACAGACTACCGACCTACAGCTATGCGAGATCGATAATGTTTTTGATGAGTGTGTAAAGATCAGGAGTGAAACGGAGGGGCGCGAGGTTGCTGAGTGTTGTATTCAAGAACGTAAGCGGATGACTCTGAGGATTCCGCCGCTATTGAAGATGGAGCAAAATTTAACGGCAATGATACGATAAACGGTGTAGGTGCAGCATTGTTATGGGCGCTAAAAAAGCACACTTGGCAGTCATGGGGACTAGATGCAAGCTCCTGGTGAAACTCATGAGTAACCGCAGTCAAGGTAGCCACAAACAGCGCCAATGCCACTAACATGCTAATGCCTATGCTGGTGCGCTGAGAGGGTAGCGATGACTGGGTCACTAATCGCATTATGGATACATCCAAAGCTTCAAAACTTGAGGCAATATATCATAGGCCGATGTTCAAAGTAAGCCGCTACTTGCTCATAAAATACTCTTTATAGGGGCACTACCAAACCTATTAACGAACTTTTTTTAATGTCGCGTTATCGGTATGAGAAAGTTCTTTACCATAAATATTGAGCTTTGTAGTTTGCGTGTACGAAAGGGTGTCAGCACCAATATCTAAGGTCATAGTAAACCCTTTGGTTGTTGCGTTTTCGGTCATGAATGAGGATTCTCCAATACCTTTTAGGGGTGCTGTGAGCGTCATTTTGGCACCCGCTTTACCCTCTGCGACTACGCAAACCGCCCTGGGCACACAAAAGGAGTTGTAAACCATCTGATTCTCTTTGTCATAAATCAAATAGCCACGCTGGTCATGAAATTTGGCATTGTCACGTTGTCTGAAAACCTCTTGTTTATAGTAGATTGCCACTAGTGATTGTTTACTGGCATTGACTGCGTCGGCTGCGGCTTCAAAAGTTCTTATTTCGTAGAATGGTTCTATGGCTGGGCCACCCTGGCCTACGGGGGAATCGGTTCTTCCCGGTGCTACATCAACACCTGGGTTGACACTCTTCCATGAACCGATGAGAGGTTGGAGTGGTCCAAAATCAGGGGTCGTAACTTGAGCTGCGGCAGATTTAGCAAATGAGAATGGTAAGGCAAGTGAAGTCAAAAGTATTAAGGGAAGGTGGCTAATTGTTTTCATTGGCATTTCCATCGTAGATAGTGATAGGTGAGGGCATTTGATGGGCCGATGTTAGTTAATAATTTTCCATCGAACTATGGGAGTTATGTCCTTAATTATTGATTTGTAGCATGTTTTAACCCATGAGCCATATGTCCTATGGCTAAAATATCGTCGACTTGTCGCTTTGTGAGCGAGTAAAACTATACCGTGTTGGGGGAATAATGATCGATTCTGTAAAGTGGAATTTTCTTATCAGGCTGTTCTTTTTGCTAATCGTTATCACCAGTATTTTGGATATTGTTGCGGATTTAGGTCATGGAGCTAATGTTTTGCATATTACTCAGGAGACCGTGGTATGTGTATTTGCGTTAATGCTCTTGTTGATGTTGTTTTTTAATACCCGGACACAGGCAAAACGGAATGCCCAACTTTGCGTTGAACTTGATGAAGCAAGAATTCGCTCAGTGCAAGCATCCAAGGAGTTGATCAATGCCAAGCGGATTTTCGGTGATGAGATATCCAAACAATTTGCTATCTGGGGGCTAACGGATAGCGAGGCGAATATCGCTTTGTTGACGCTCAAGGGGTTTAGTGCCAAGGAAATTGCGACTTACAGAAATGCTTCTGAAAAGACGGTGCGAAATCAGTTAACCAGTATTTATAAGAAATCAGGGACAACCAGCAAGGTGAGTTTTATTGCATGGTTTATGGAAGGTTTGTTGTAGTAATAGCTATACTTTGCTGCAGGAAATTAATTACTGAACGACCTTTATCTCAAGGAAAGTCTGTGATCATTGAAATTCTCTATTGGCATTGGATCGTTTTTGGTGTGATTCTGGTGATGAGTGAAGTTATGCTCACCTCCTTTTTTATCTTGTGGTTTGGTGTTGCAGCCATTTTGATGGGAGGAGTTCTCTACTTCTTTCCTCAAATGGACATCAGCTGGCAAATTATGAGCTGGACTGTAGTTTCATCTGTTTTAGCCTACGCTTGGTTTAAGTTCTTAAAACCCCTGGCCATTGATAGAACTAAAGCCGGGCTTTCTCGAGAAGCTATCATTGGGGAAATTGGACAAGTCATTCGCGTTCCCACTGAAGAAAATCGAGGTAAATTGCGGTTTCCTGCCCCCATTTTGGGTTCAGATGAATGGCTTATTCTTTCTCAGGATGGATTGGCAGAAGGGGATAGAGTGCGGGTAAAAGATATCTCTGGTAACGCCTTAATTGTGGAAAAAGCATAATTTCAATTTAAACTACGGGACAGTTTATATGCAATCAGGATTTCTCTACATCGCAATCGCAATAATGGTGCTGGTGCTCTTTACCTTGGCAAAAGGAGTGCGCTTGGTGCCTCAGGGCAATAAATGGGTGGTACAGCGACTAGGAAAATACCACAGTTCATTAACCCCTGGTCTGAACATTATAATCCCCTTTATAGATACTGTATCCTACAAAATAACAACCAAAGATATTGTGTTAGATATTCCCTCGCAAGAAGTAATCACCCGCGATAATGCGGTCATAATAGCTAATGCAGTTGCCTATATAAATATTATTTCGCCAGAAAAAGCGGTGTATGGAGTGGAGGATTACCGGGGTGCAATTCAGACTTTAGTGCAGACGTCGTTACGTTCCATCATTGGCGAAATGGATCTGGATGACGCGTTATCTTCCAGGGATAAAATTAAAGCGCATTTAAAAAATGCTATTTCCGACGATATCTCCGATTGGGGCATTACCCTAAAGACAGTGGAAATCCAAGATATTAATCCCTCCCCAACCATGCAGAAAGCCATGGAAGAACAAGCGGCTGCGGAGCGTGCACGTCGGGCGACAGTTACGAGAGCCGACGGTGACAAGCAAGCTGCGATCTTGGAAGCAGAGGGGCGTTTGGAAGCTTCTCGTCGTGATGCAGAAGCCCAAGTGGTATTAGCCCAAGCCAGCCAAACAGCCATTAACATGGTGACCCAGGCTATTGGCGATCAGGAAATGCCTGTAGTCTATTTGCTCGGTGAAAAATACGTGAAATCCTTAGAAAAAGTGGCTCTATCGTCGAACAGTAAATTAGTGGTATTCCCGGCGGATATTCCCACAGCTGTTAAAGGAATGATGGGTAAGTCATAGACACACACATTAACATTCGAATGACCGATTCAATATCAGCATAAACGTCCTAGCAATCCATTCAGGCTCCGTGTCTGGTTGCGCCGGGTGTTTCTAGCCTAAAGTCTACCAATTTAATTTATACCATCCCCGTTTGTTAACTAAGTTACCTCAGCCTAACTCCAGCCAGGCAAGTTCAAAGGTGAGAGGAGTTTTCGATATTTTGTAAATCATCCAATTTGCAGTTTGTCATAACTACAAAAAACCGCTGTTTTAAGGCCTAAAAGGCCTGTAAAACTCATTATTTGCCCTTAGCACGGTAATTGCTTAATAGTTCTTAGAGATACAAAAAACATCTCTTAATACAAAGCAATAAAGCCAAGCAAAAATGGAGGATCACAAGAATGTCTAAACGACTGGAAGGGAAAAGAATCGCTTTTTTGGCAACGGATCTGTTTGAGCAAGTGGAGCTAACTGAACCTTGGGAAGCGCTTAAGTCGGCTGGTGCCGAGGTTGAACTTATTTCATTGCATGAAGGAGAAATCCAAGGTGCACATCATGCTGAAAAGGGAGATCGGTTCAAAGTTGACAAGACAGTAGATGAGTGTGCTGTTAAAGATTACGATGGTCTGGTTTTACCTGGTGGTGTTCATAACCCGGACACACTGCGCACTGACCCGCAAGCAGTGAGGATGGTGAAAGAGTTTTTTTGTCAACATAAGCCCGTTGCGGCAATCTGTCATGGGCCTTGGTTGTTGGTGGAAGCCGATGTGATAAGGGGGCGAAGACTGACTTCTTGGCCGAGCTTAACCCAGGATATTAAAAATGCTGGAGGAGAGTGGATAGACGAGCCGGTGGTGGTTGACAACGGCTTAGTTACAAGCCGTAAGCCTGAAGACCTTAAGGATTTTTGTGCCAAGGTGATTGAAGAGTTTTGTGAAGGGAAGCATAGTCAGCAAGTGGCTTATAGTTGATTGGCATGAAGCAGCATAAGATATCCATGATAGAAGAAAAACGGGTTTTTGTTTGGGTGTTGATTGCTGCTTCAGTCGCTTTTCTGTGGCTGCTGACACCCTTTTTGGAGTCAATTCTTTGGGCTAGTGTTCTCGCCGTTTTGTTTTACCCGCTAAATAAATATTTCTGTAACCGATTTAATGACCGACGAAACTTGGCAGCGTTAGTGACGCTTACTATAGCCATGGTTATGGTGGTTTTGCCGTTTGTATTAATCATGAGTTCCGTAATCGTGGAATCATCGGCTGTGTTTAAAAGATTTGAATCCGATGAGATTAATGTTGATCACTATGTCAATAAAGTCACTGCAAGTTTTCCTTTGATTAAGGAGAATTTAGAGCACTTGGGTTTCAGTCTAAATGATATCAAAGAGCAGATTAAGAACTCAGCATCTACAGTAACCAACTATATTACTAAACAGTCGTTTTCTATCGGTCAAAACACATTATCTCTAATTTTTAATATCGGTCTTTTTCTTTATCTTTCCTTTTTTTTATTACGTGATGGGTCAGCAATTATAACCTGGCTGCGCGTAGCGTTTCCGCTCAATGATGATCGTGAAAGACACCTCTTTGAAAAGTTTTCTGAAGTTACTAGAGCTACAATCAAAGGAAATATTGTGGTGGGTATGGTTCAAGGTGCCTTAGGTGGACTCATTTTTTGGTTTTTGGGCGTCGAGCCGGCTCTTTTATTGGGTTTTGTTATGGCGTTCGCTTCTTTGGTTCCGGCACTGGGAACGGCGTTGATTTGGGTGCCAGTGGCTATTTACTTTCTTGTTATAGGCAATTATCCACAGGCCAGCGTGCTAGTGTTGTACGGTGTGCTAGTCATTGGTACGGCGGATAATATTCTCAGACCCATCCTTGTTGGACGAGATACCAAGCTTCCTGACTATGTTGTACTGTTAACAACATTGGGTGGTTTGGCGATGATTGGATTGCAGGGTTTTATACTGGGTCCGCTTATTGCGGCATTTTTCTTTTCGCTATGGAATATGTTTGTTCTGGAGTTTAACCCTGAAGGCGCCAAGCAGTTACCTATGGATACTGATGTCGCTCGCTGGGAAGGTGAAAACGATTCGGTCGATAAACATATCTAAGCTGCTCGTTGTTTACACCAAAGTATAGTCCACTAAAAATTCAAGTTGGTTTATATATTCTCATCATCTAGTAAGTGCGAATAAGCATTTAGAATGTAGTATAAAATCTACTTAATCCTCAGCCAAGGTATTATTGGTCACTTGGCGTCACTATTTTGTCTCCGATTGTCAGACCTTTTCCGCTCTTTTTTTATTATCGTGTCTAGTCATTGAATTCGCATTAGTTCTTTGCGGAGGGCTGTCGTTTTGAATTCGATTCAAGAGGCAACCATGAAATATTCCATCGCTTCAATTCACTCGCTACGACGATTTAAAGAGGTAAACAACTTTGTCATCCACAAATTTTTTAACATCCGTACTGGCTGCATCAGGTCTACTCTTATCCGTAACTCAAGCAGATGCTGCTGTTGAGGAAATATCTCCGTACAGCTCGGACAGTAAATTCTTCGAACAGGTTAATGCAGATGCAAATGAACCTGGCACTTTACTCCGCTATCAGCGAATCCTAAAATTAGATGATCTTTCAGCAGATCTATATCGTGTTCTATATTGGTCAACTGTTCGAATCATAAGTTATCCAGGTGACAATATTGATTACAATACTTGTCATTTTTATCAATGGGAGAACGATGCCTGGGGTAGTGAGTATCGTTGTGAAAAACCGATTATTACTTCAGGCTTAATCCGAATCCCTAAAGCGACGCCACCAGCACAAGGGTTTGCGACCGTTGCTTTTACCCACGGCACCGTTGGTTTGATTCCTAAGTGTGGTCCAAGTACTGGTTATGGCCCTATTTGGCGTGACTGGATGGTTAGCGATACGGCTACCACTGTGGCTGCTGATTATCCTGGCCTTGGGTATGACTCAGGTTTACGCAGCGTTGATAAGCTGTATTCTTCTGAGCATCCTTGGTATCCAGGTACAGGTATTATGCAAACGACATTTGATGAAACAAGTCATACGTATTCTGATAATTGGTCACCGGGAGCAAGTACTATCGACCTAGTTCGCGCCAGCAAGCAACTTGAGGAAATCACTGGTGCATCGAGTAACGTGTCCAATCCAAATTTTATCCTTGTCGGCTCCAGTCAGGGTGGCGCTGTTGCGATTGGAACCGCGCAACTAATGAGTAGCGGTTATGCCCCTGAGTTGCAACTGAAGGCGGTGGTAGCCGGGGCACCTGGCAGTAATTTAGGTGATTTGGAAGGTGCAGATAATCCGTTCGCTTATGGAGTGATTTCCGGTGCGATAGTAGGCGCATCGGTTACAGATCCAAGTTTACATCCATCTCAGTGGTTAACACCTATTGGTCAGGCTAACTATGAACGCACTACTGAAGAGATGTGCTCTGGTGCAGGCGATTTGGAATCGTATTTATGGTGGGTTAATACGCTATACAGCTATCCTTTTACTGATTCTTTGGGTGCGTTGGGAGGTCAAATCGAATGGCAACGATACGCTGCGCGCCAGGATCTTGCTGCAACGCCAATCTCTGCGCCCATTTATATTGGTCAAGTTGACGACGATCCATTGGCTCTCAGGTCTCGAACGGATGTTCTTGTGGAGCGATTGGGTCAAAACGCGGATGTGACCTATTGCGTCTACCAAGGCAACGGTGATAACGGTCTGGACGAAAATGGTGATTATGCGATTACATTTACTTCTATGGAAAACCACACTACAGTTTTGGATAGAATGGGTAATCAAGAATATTCAGCCGACTCTCCGGCACCCAACTGTGCAAGCAGTTCATCAAGTGCTTCGATATCTGCTATAGATTTTTTGGTCCAAAAAGGCTTTGATAGTTTGCAGCCACAGTAGAAGTCTTCATAGTTGGTTGGGGCTTTAATTTCCAGGCCCCATTCCAACTAATTCATCGATAACACAATATCGGTTATGGAATAAACACCATAGATAGGCTTCGCTCACTTTAGTTTTGTAGTTGCGGAATTATCGTAACGCCAATTAAAAGCCACGTAATTACACCAAATGAGAGAGCTAGCGTTGTCCAGTCCGACCAAACGCGATTTGTTTTCTGTACTTGTTTCTTTTTCCAGTGCCATGCGAAAAAAAAACAACTAAGCGCTATAAATCCTACGTTAAAAAACAAACCGTAATCGACTTTGAAGTAATTGCGGTCGCTTATACTTTTAACTTCAGCAGGATTGGGGAGTAAATCGAACATAGCAAAGCCGAAGTGCAGAATCAAAGCGGCTGAGACTAAAGCAATCAGGAATACCACCATAATATAAAGTGCAATTTTCCAACCGTAATACTTGGCTTGTATTCTCAAAACTGGGAAAACAATCAGGTCGCTAAAAATAAAAGCCATAACACCTGCGAAACTTACACCTTGTCCAAATAGCAGTGCTGCTAACGGAATATTACCCATTGAACCGATAAAGGTAAAAAATGCAGCCAATGGAGCGAGGATCGCCTGGGCCAGGATTTCAAAAAAAGTATTAGATTCCTTACCGGCACCGAGAAAGAGAGAATGAAAAAATTCGGTTGGCACAAAAGCAGCAATGATACCAGCGACTGTAAAGCCGATTGCCACATCCTTCCATACCATTTTCCATTCCATGATGTACTGTTTGGCCACTTGCTGCCAAGCGTCTTTAGATAACAATCGCTTTTTCCACGATATATCTTCAGAAGTTCCCCCATGCTCGTCGCTAGACAGTTTTTTAGCATGGGAGCGGGCGATCTGCTCCACTTTTTTTGTCAAAGTTAGTCGCACAATCAACCAAGTCAATAGAATCAACAGTATTCCACCCAAATACTCTCCTACCACGAATTGCCATCCCAGGAAAACTGCGATAACGATACCAAGTTCAATTACGAGGTTTGTGGAGGAGAGCAAGAATGCGAGCGAAGGAACAAGACCCGCTCCTTTTGTAAATAAAGCCCGAGTAGTTGACAGTGCCGAGAACGAACAGGAACTTGAGATAAAACCGAAAAAAGTCGCCAATAGAACACTGCGAACACCGGCTTTTCCCATCGTATTACGCATACGTTCACGAGTGACGAATACCTGAATCATAGAACTAATTAGATATCCCAGGGCGAAAGCCCAAAAGGCCATCCAGAACAGTCCTAAGCTGGTATATGAAGCGATATGCCAAAGTTTAAGAAAATCATCCATATGGGTTAAAAGGGGCCTAGATTAAACTTCCTGGGCTAACCTTTTACCTATTGTTGGTTAAACGTAATTGGTTAAAGGGCTATTTTATCGTGGTCACCTATTTCTTCAGGGTCTACCTTTTTGTGGGTGAGCAACTTGAACATTCCCTTAATGCCCGGGTCCACTGTCCATATTTCAGCATCTTTCAATTCAAATTTCATCAAGCACAAGCTGGGATCATCTTTGCCCAGTTCGTACCAGGAGGCAACCTGCTTTGACCAGTACTTGTCAATGGTCTTTGGGTCATTTTCAACTTTCAAGGTGCCCGATATGCATGCAAACAGTTTATGATCTTTACTTGAAAACTGCGCCATAGCAGCACCACCTTTTGCGATGCGATTGGTTTTAGTTGTGAATATCCAAAATTCTCCGTTCGCATCTTCGTCTAATTGTGCCGTCATGGGCTCGCTATGGTCGTCACTAGAGTTTAAACCGATCATTAGAAAGGGGCTATCGGCCATTGCTTTCCACATTTCGTTTCTGATTGAACTACTCATTTTGTGCTCCCGTTTTTCATAATAATACTATGTGTTACATGAGCATACTCAGCAGTTGAGTTGTCACATTCCGAGCTTTAGTTTCTGCAATGAATGTACCATGATGCGCAAAAGGTATCTGACCCCCTGCAATGTAGCCTGGTTTAATTATTATTCGCCGTTATTCTGTTTAAAGTTTGTAATTTCTACATGCGTACGCTGTTTTTTCAAAAGTGGCGGCTATTAAGGCGGCCATTAAGGCGATTAATAAGGTGGTGACGAAAATAAGTGTTTTATTTTTTGCAGGTATTTTGCAGCTGCTGTATAGGTGTTTCAATTACATACAATGTTGCATTTTTTGAGGGATCTTATTTTTTTAAAAAATGGCAGATATCTTGCTGTAAGCTCTGATGATTTAATCGATCCATGCTATTGGTCATAGTTAATAACGGTATTTTTTAAATGAAAATAATAAAATCAAAACCACACCCCTCCTTAATTTGTAACGTTTTGGATGTTGAAGCCTCTGGACTGGGCAGTGATAGTTATCCAATCGAAATTGGTGTTGTTATGGCCAGCGGTCAGAAATACCAGGCGCTGATTAAGCCTGTATCAGGCTGGACGCAATGGACAGAAGAAGCCTATGCGATGCATGGGATTGATCGACAGATGCTGCAAACACGTGGATTAAGCGTTCATGTGGTATGTGCCGAACTTAACGATTTATGTCGTGGACAAACATTGTACTCTGATTGTTGGGTTAACGATTTGCCTTGGATACTAAAATTATTTGCTCAGGCGGGCATTTACCCAAAGTTTAAATGCAGTCCGATTGAGTTGATCTTAAAAGAAAGCCAGTTCAAGAACTGGGCGAAACACAAGCAAGAAACTATTCAAGCAACTGGAATCAAACCGCATCGAGCTTTAAATGATGCCGATATTATTGCCAGAACAATTCAAACCCTTGTGGGATCAACTAAGACCGGAACCAGAAAGAGAATAAATAAACAACCTGAAGCCGTTACTCCGTTTAGAAAGGGAATGTATAGTGGCGAATTCACCCCAGCTCAATGCTAAATAACACTAGAGAAAACATGTGGTGTTATGTCGCCATGGGGTGATCGATAAAACGCTCTACAGATCGTTATAACCCAAAGAAACTTCCATTCGATTTCCCTCAGCCTTCTCTGGACCGCCAATCATCTCATCGTAAGCGCTTTCCTGACGTAATACTTGTGTACTTATTCTTAAAGGTGCACAGAGGTTCTGAATTTCAATAACAGACCTAGCAATTAAGTAGTCTCCATTGTCTTTACAGATAGCGTACTCCTCTCCGTCGATAATCACCGAAGCACTGTACACATTGCTTTCAAAGGTGTGAACAATTAGTTTGTCAATCCTCGAGCAGTCTTTTAGCATACCAATTGACTTTTTCATGGGCACATTCTCTGTCAATGAATTTCTAACGTTGTGCTTAGGAAGAATACACTTGTGGTGACCAGTTGAATTGGTGAGTGTAGAAAATGTATAGATTATAGGTGAGATTACCAAATTTGGTATGTCAAGTGCAGCCAGGAATATCCCTTTTGATGTTACAAGCCAAGTCGCTGGCCACAGCCACATCCGCTAGATAGTATAACGAAGCAAAGCCCAATTGTTCGCGACCCAAATTGTGAAACACCAGCCCCAGAGCGATGTCGCCAGCTCTGAAATGAATTTGGTGTTTTGCGAAATATTGCGCAGCCTTATCAATTTCGGAGTTGCTAATTAATTGCATTACCCTTCCAACGCCACCATGGTAAGCCTGAATCAGTAACAATGAATAGAGTTGATTGGATTTAGCCGATGGCAAGTGTCCAAACACCTGATGAAACACCGGCTGTAAATTACGGTGATTCTGTTCCATTAATTTGAGCGCGCAATCTATTTGTGCCATGCGGTGAAAGTAAAATTTCTCCGGTAGACCGCAGTCATTGAGCGCGGCTTGGGATAGCTGCATGATGCCGCGTGCGTCGGCCATTGAGTGTGCGGCTTTTTGGCCGCCGCTTTCAATCAGGGTTTTTCCTGCAAGCGTTGCCAAAATTGAGGGTGGTAAACTGATGCGTCCCTGTTTTACCCGATCTCTGTAAACGATGGCGATGGCTTCGTGGAGCGACACCTTATGATTGGCATCGCCAATACGCATGCCATCCCAGGTTCCCCAAAGTCGTGCACTCTTATCAACGCCAAAATAGCGGTCAAGCGATACCGCCAATTGTGCATCTGGTTGATCGCAGCTGAGAGCAAAGGGGTAGCCGACAACATCGGGTGCACCTTCTACCCAGGTACTTGCCCGACTCTCTTTAGCCAGCTTTTTACGTTCCAGATTGAGCTTAATTTGAGTCGCTTCCGAACTATCGGCATCATTAACATAACCCAGAAAAGTGGCGCTTTTGTCGAATAGAATATGTCGTTTTTTAACCTCACAAAAGGATTCACTATTTAATACCCAGCGGCGTATTGTTTTTAAATTGTTAAAAGCGCCTTTGCTCACCCAATAGGGGCTTTTTCGCACCACCTCCTGCCACTCTGGTTTCTCAATGGTTTGGCTAAGAGCGCAAACAGCGAAGCACATGGTGATGCAGAATACGAGTAGTTCAATCAGCTTGTTAAGAACTTTAGCTGTTGATTTTGGAGTAGTGTGATTGCGTTGATTATGAGTCAGTTGGGCACCTAATCTGGTTGACGACCTGGTTGATGGCTTTGAAGAGCCAGAGTGTGGTAAGTATCTCTAAGTAAATCAGACACCAAATTACACCGTTGTAAATATAACAATACTCCTGTCAAATTATGTAGACATTACATACTTTTTTTAGTGACTCGAGCTCTCATAATAGGCAGTGCTTCCGACAAACATTGGCGTAGCCAGATAGCACCTGTATTTTAGGCGGTTTATTCAGTTGGCAGAATATTTGCTCGACTATTCTATCAGTAAGTCCAGTTCCAATAATTTGATTCTGGCTCTTGTAGCTAAATTCATAGGTCAGATTAGAATTCAAAAATACTTCTTTATTTGATTAGGTGGTTACTCATGTTAAATAACGTACTAACAGCTGAAAAATACTCCAGTAAGGTATGCGCTGCGTTCGATTCGGAATATGAAGCCAAGCAGTCAATTATTGCTCTTACTCGTAATGTTAATGTCGATCAAATACAAATGAACATCCTTAGACCCGATGATAAGGATTTTGAGCAAAAATTGGAACCGGAGCGAAAAGGTATACGTGATACTCTGGTCAGATCCCATTTGATTTTGGGTGCGACTGGTTTGGTTAGTGGAGTTATATTGTATTTTATCCTGTATTCCCTGGATATAGCCATGGTCACCCAAAGTCCATATTTTGCCTTCTTTGTAGTAATCGCTTTTTCTACCACGGCTGGATTAATGTTGGGTGGATTGGCATCTCTAAGGCCAGACCATGACCCGATGATTCAGTTCGCCCGAAATAACAGCGCGAGTAAACGCTTTGTGCTTCTAGTACACGCCGCTGATCGGCTGCAAAAAAATAAGATAAAAGATATTCTGCAAGACCATACCAACTCAGTTATTGCTACGTTCTAAATTGTTATTATTTCTACAGCGGGAAGGGTGTAGCAGCAGTAAACACTGTATGGAGGGTTACATGATTGTGAGCATGGAACAGATATTAGATCTCCCAGTAGAAGCTACTGATGGCCAGATAGGCCGCTGTAAGGATATGCTTTTTGACGAAGAACAGTGGGTGATACGCTACTTGGTACTAGACACTCATAAATGGCTACCATTTGGTGACAAAGTCGTCATTAGCCCGATTACAGTTATTGGTGACGATTGGCCCGACAGAAAGGCCATACCACTTCGTATTACTCAAGAATCCATAAAAAGCAGCCCTCCACTCAACGAGAATCTGCCTATTTCCAGGGAATACGAGATTAAGCTATTTCGGTATTATGGCTATGGTTTCTATTGGATGGGGCCTGGGCTATGGGGAACCTATCCATCCCCGTCTCCACTTATTGAACGGAGCAAACAAACGGATATGGACTCTTCGTTTGACGATTCGCGGGCGACTGGTTTGAGGTCTATGATGGAGCTTAAAAATTACAGTATGGAGGCGGCTGATGACAAGGTCGGACGAGTCAATGACTTTGCAGTTGATATTCATGATTGGACCATAAAATGTATAGACGTAGACAGGGGAGGGTTGTTTAACAGCGCCTCTATTGAGGTCCCCGTCGACTTGGTTAATGAAATCGATTGGCTGAGCAAACGCCTTTATTCCAAGCGAGGCGCCTCAGAATTCGAGACAGAAAATGACTCAGCTAAGGCACTTGACTAAGCATTATTGTCACTAACGGTCGGTTTTAAGTAGCCAGCCTGAGCAGATACTGATGATCTGCTCCTACGTCGGTACCGGTCATCGCACGCCCATGCGTCAACTTCAAGTAGAGCTACGCATTAGCTTGGAACCGGCACCCGTAGAGCTCAATCCCGGCTGGTTGCCGCTATGCTTGAGCTAGTATTGGTGGTGCACTGGCAAACTTATTGCTACTGAACTTATTGGCACTGTAAGTCACTGTATTAATAAAAAGTACAACTAGCCGAACTGCAAGCGCAAACAAGGAGGCCCCATGGACACCATGGAAAAGGAACTCGAAACCGGCGACATATACTTTTTTTATCGACCGAAAGTGAATGTAGATCTGCCGAAGAAAATAGCCGATGTTCAGCGCTTGTACATGGTGGTGGTGCCAGACGAAGGCGAGAAAGGTCGTATTTTTTTGATTGGCAAAAAGCGACTGCCACAGGCGAACGAAAACAATAGCAGTAGTTGGCGTGAATTAAGGTTCGCATCACCAGAAAACCGGATCTTTTTGGAAGGCTATCGCTTGAAAAAAAACAGTGGCCCACAGAGAGTCTAACCAAAGGCGAATTCGCAGAGATCAAATATGAAGTTGAAAGCAAAGCGCCCAGCGGAGATCGGTCGAAAGGCGGCAGGCGAGGGGGGGTTGCGGCTGTCAATGCTCCTTCCGCAGTGGGGATTTCCAAAGCGCTAAAAGGAATAAGCTTCCCAAAAAATCGCGCGGAGTTGGTTGAGTATGCCAAGGACCATGATGCAAACAAGCGAATTCTCGATGCGCTGGAACATCTTCCCCGACGAAAATTCAAAACCATGGCAGAGGTCGAGCAGGGCCTCGGGGAGATTAGATAGATGTCTCAATTCTACTGTAAACAATGTGGTCCGGATTTCGAACTGTAACTGGTTGATTTAGTCTTTAATCACACGTCAAACAGGCATCTTTGGTTTCAGGTTCTGACCTCATAACCGTCAATTGCGAGCTAGCCACGCAGGATACTTGAGCCCCGGTTCAGGCACTGATTTTAAAATAAAATACAAGTCGGTACGTTCATCCTGGTCATCAATAAATTGGCTGTCGTTTGCACTGATGGACGATGTCATAAGCTTCAAGTACAGACCAATTGTTCTGCGCAATATTTTCTGTTGCACTACAAATAAGAATAAATACGGAATTTTCCATTCTAATAATTCGTTGGTGGCACGCCTGTTGCGTGATGACAATTAATTATTAAAGCAAAATGTTGGAAACATCGATGAATACAGCGTCGGTCAAGTCGCGGAATTCGTGTGATTCTCCAGGGCGGGGAAGGCAAGCGAGCAGCCCACACAGAGTCCCGCATCAAGGATGGCGTGACGTCCTTTTGAGGACAAAAAACGAAACTGTGATTGATAATCTAGGCTTGGTTTCCGCAGGTGTGGCGTTCTATTTCTTTTTAGCCGTGTTTCCGGCTATGGCGGCGTTTATATCTCTTTATGGGCTGCTTACGGATACCTCGGATGCTATGTTACAGATACAGTCCTTTACTCAATTGCTACCGCCACAAGCAAGTGAGGTGCTTCTGGATCAGGTTAAATCACTAACCGCTAAATCCAGTACCAGTCTCGGACTAAGCGCTATAGCCAGTATACTCTTTGCCTTCTGGAGTGCGATGAAAGGAACTTTAGCGCTAATTACTGCTTTGAATATTGCCTACGAGGAGAACGATAAAAGGGGAATAATTCGATTGCGCTTGATCGCATTGTTGATGACTGTAGGCGCGATTGTATTCGTTACGGTTTCCTTGATCACTCTTACCCTCATTCCCTGGCTACTATCGAAATTGAATATCAGCCAATATGTACAATTGTCTTTCTCGTACTTACGCTGGCCTGCTCTTGTTGTAATTGTTTCATTCCTGCTTTCGGTACTCTATCGGGTCGCACCGGATCGTCGCCAGGCTCGTTGGAGGTGGGTAACGCCGGGAGCGGTGCTGGCTACTACATTGTGGATCAGTGCTTCAGCTCTGTTTTCGTGGTATGTAGCGGAATTTGGCAACTTCAATGAGATGTACGGTTCGATTGGAGCCGTTGTGTTATTGCTTGTTTGGCTATACCTGACCGCATATATTATTTTAATTGGTGCTGAACTGAATGCGGAGTTGGAGCACCAAACCTGCCTCGATTCCACTGTGGGTGAAGACCGACCTATGGGAAGGCGCGGCGCATGGGTAGCAGACACACTTGGAAAGTCGCCTCCTGCGACGGCGATGGCCCGTCATTTTAACCGCATTAACGCCTATTTCGAGAAAAAGTAACCTGAGTGTTAAATTGCTTAGTTTTCAACTTCTTTGGGTAAGAATCCGTTTGTTGGACATGAAAAAATTTGCATGATTTACAACGTATTTTGTATCTAATTCCAAAATCCCGTCACGTGAGCACACCTATAGTCTTAGTTTGATTATGAAAGCCTCAAATTGGAGCTCGATACGACCGTATTGGATGGTCGCGGGTTGAAATTCAAGCTGGAATGGAGATTGAAAGAATACCAACGGGATAAAATTCATCGAAACAGATTTCAGGGTTTTCTTATGAACAGCACAAATCAATACGTTATGCAGGATCCTCGCTCTCAATACAACCTATCTGATACACCTTATGATGAATCGCAACCTGACCCTGGGCTTGACACTCTTTTAAAGCCAAAGGCGGATCATGGTGAACAGTCTTATAAAGGTTCTGGCAGATTAGCCGGCCGCAAAGCGGTGATCACTGGTGGCGATTCAGGAATCGGTAGGGCGGTTGCTATTGCCTTCGCCCGAGAGGGTGCAGACATCGTCTTAAATTATTTGGCCAGTGAGGAAACTGATGGTAAGGAAACTGAAGAATACTTAGCAGAAAGTGGTGTAAAGGTATGCTCTATTATAGGAGACATTTCTAACGAACAGTTTTGCAGAGAGCTGGTCAACTTTGCAGTGGATAGGCTTGGCTCCATCGACATTCTCGTTAATAACGCCGGCCAGCAATACTATGTGGAAAAGCTGGCTGATCTTTCCTCTGAGCAATTTCAGAAAACCTATGCCACCAATGTATTTTCCATGTTCTGGATTACAAAAGCAGCTGTACCTCACATGCCGAATGGCGCGAGTATTATCAACACCACTTCGATTCAATCATATCAACCTTCCCCCGGACTGCTGGATTACGCCTCCAGTAAGAGTGCTATTACAGGATTTACTAAGAGCCTGGCCAAGATGTTAATCAACGATGGTATCCG
This sequence comes from uncultured Ketobacter sp., assembly GCA_963922875.1. Classification (GTDB taxonomy): domain Bacteria; phylum Pseudomonadota; class Gammaproteobacteria; order Pseudomonadales; family Ketobacteraceae; genus Ketobacter. The sequence goes on from CAWUJH010000002.1 coordinate 590,123, forward strand.
CGTGAACGCAGTGGCACCTGGCCCGATCTGGACCCCGTTGCAGCAGAGCGGAGGTCAGCCGGAAGAAAAAGTTGAAAGGTTTGGGGAAAGCGTGCCCATGGGCAGACCCGGTCAACCTGCTGAACTTGCACCCATATATGTCTTCCTTGCCTCTCAGGAATCCAGTTACGTTACTGCTGAAGTAATGGGAATTACAGGTGGTGGACATCTACCCTAATGTACTTTGATGACCCAAAGCCTTAAAGAGTTGGTATTTGATTAGCTTTGTCACTATTAGTCTTCATGGCGTAATCAATCCGGATGCTAAATAAATGCTATTAATTTCATCATTAGAGCACCTTGAAAAGATAATGGCAAATTCGGTCGGTAGAGTTTAATGGGAGATACACATGCACGATATGGTTTCTGTTGTTACGCAACGCATTGCAGAACGCAGCCGCACACTTCGAACGAAGTACGCACGACGCATTGACGATTTTGATGAGTCATTTCCCCGTAAGACACTCAATTGTACCAACTTGGCCCACGGCATTGCCGCCTGTGATGCGGTATCCAAGGAGAGAATGCTGGATTCAAGGACAAATATTGGCATCGTGTCCACCTATAACGACTTGCTTTCTGCGCATCAGCCTTACCAATCGTATCCAGACCTAATCAAACAGACTGCGTTGGAAATAGGCGCTGTGGTTCAGTTTGCAGGTGGTGTACCCGCTATGTGTGATGGAATTACACAGGGCGAAGTGGGCATGGAGTTATCTTTGTTCTCGCGTGACGTGATTGCAATGGCTACTGCAGTCGCGTTGTCCCATAACTTGTTTGACGCCGTGCTATGTCTTGGCATCTGCGACAAAATTGTTCCGGGCTTATTAATAGGGGCGTTGAGTTTCCCCCAGCTGCCCGTCATTTTTGTCCCGGGAGGCCCCGTTGTACAAGCTAAGTGATGGTGATCGGGTATTTGTCGATGGGACTCAGGGTCTATTTCAGGTCTGTATAGGTGAAGAGGAGTGGCGTGCGAGAGTGGCAGCGATTCCTGATCTATCGGAAAATCAGCAGAGAATGGGGCGTGAATTATTTCAAGGTATGCGATTACAGGTTAACGGTGCCGAACAGGGCGCTATGACATTTGCCTTTGAGCGATCTTAAGACTCCTGTCTCGTAAATTACACCCGACAACACTTAGGGGCAGCACGTGAATATTGAGGTAGAGTATGATTACCGGGTGCTTGCCATGTTGCTCGAAATAGGTTACCGCTCCAATATCATCCAGGCCGCCTAAAGACCAACCATAATCCAACGAATGCCGAACGCCAGTATAGTAACAATTGACACACCGGTAACCCACAGGAATAGAAACCACAGAAGCTTTTGCCTCCGGGATGACGGATTCTGTTGCATCAGTGGTAACCTTGGTCAGGGTTGATCTTCCCACGGAAAACCCAATAAGCATAGGCGGTATATGCCAATATAAGCGGAATCAATACCGCCGCACCCACCAACATGAACATCAGACTGCTATCGGGAGCAGCCGTGTCTTCAATATGCAATGACGGGGGTACGATATAGGGAAAGAAAGTAAATCCCAAGCCGCAGAAACTGACACTGAAAATACCCAATGCAGCCAGAAAAGGCCGCGCGTCATGATTGGCTTTGCCATCCTGTTTCAAGCCAGCATAGAACCAGTAAAGTAAAATCAGAACCAGAACGGGAATCAAAATGGCCACCAACATTGAAGGAAAGCCAAGCCAACGGTCAAAATAAGCATCACTTAAAAACGGAGTCCAAAAACTTACTAACGCCAGTGCCACCACTGTCACCATCATACTACGAGACGCAATGGTGCGAGCCTTGTCAACGATAGGAGCAGTTGTTTTCATGACCAGCCAACTGGCGCCCAACATGGTGTAGCCAGCGACCAATGAGACACCGGTTATCAGGCTAAAGGGTGTCAGCCAGTCCCACCAGCCACCTGCGTAGGCGCGATTTTCCACTTCGATTCCTTGTACCAAGGCCCCCAGGGCAATGCCCTGGGAAAAGGTTGCCACAATCGACCCGGAAAAGAATACCCAGTCCCATAACAAACGCCAGCGCCGGGTGCGCCAGCGATATTCGAAAGCCACCCCACGGAAAACCAGACCGAGTAACATCGCAATAATGGGGGCGTAGAGTGCTGGCATCACAGTAGCGTAAGCGAGCGGAAAGGCGGCAAGTAATCCGCCGCCACCCAACACGAGCCAAGTCTCGTTACCATCCCAAACTGGTGCAACCGAGTTCATCATCTGATCGCGCTGTTTACCTTTATCAAAAAAGGGAAACAGGATGCCAATACCAAGGTCAAAACCATCCAACACTACATAGGCAAACACCGCAAAGGCAATCAGTGCAGCCCAGACATACGCAAGCTCCATTATGGTTTATCCTCTGTCTGTGGGCGTGGCGTAATACCAGCACTGCGCAATGGACCTTCGGCAAAAGTATCCTCCTCCGGATCTTTTGGAGGCGCGTTCATCATTCGAAGCATATAGTACGTTCCCGCGCCAAAAATCAGCAGATATACCACCACGAACATAGTCAACGATGCTCCAACCGCTGGTGCATCGATTGGTGATCGGGCATCAGCCGTTTTTAGCAGGCCGTATACAACCCAGGGCTGGCGTCCCACCTCGGTGGTGATCCAACCCGCCAACACGGCAATGAGACCCGCGGGAGAGAGCAGAACAGCTGTGCGCAGCAACCACAGATTGCTGTACAGAGTGCCTCGGCTGCGACAAACAAGTGACCAGAATCCAAGCGCAACCATGGCTAAACCAATAGCGACCATCAGGCGAAACGTCCAGAAAATGATGTTTGCTCGTGGGCGCTCATCAGGAGCAAAGGATTTCAACCCCTCGATCGGAGCAAATGGATCATGCTTAAGAATCATTGAACCCAGAAACGGAATACCGACCGCGTAGTGCAGAGTCTGTGCCTCATCGTCTGGTATACCAAACAGCACCAACGGCGCACCCTCAGGCCAGTCCTCATAATGACCTTCCATGGCGGCGATTTTTGCAGGTTGATGCTCTAGAGTATTCAGCCCATGCAGGTCTCCTGCGAGTATCTGCAGTGGAGCAACGATGACCGCCATCCACATGGCCATAGAGAACATCTTGCGGGACGCAGGCAGATCGGCTTCGGAATCAGTACGCTTGCGATTGCGGAGCAGATGAACTGCAGCAGTCCCACCAACAATAAAGGCAGTAGTGAGATAGGCCGCCAGTACCATGTGTGTCAGTCGAAAAGGGAAAGATGGATTGAAGACAATTCTCCACCAGTTCTCCGGAATAAACTGACCGGCTTCGTTAACGCTATATCCTGCTGGAGTGTGCATCCATGAATTTACAGATAAAATCCAGGTGGCCGAGATCAGGGTACCAAATGCCACCATCAGGGTAGCAAAAAAGTGGAGTCTTTCTCCCACCTTTTCTCGGCCAAATAACATTACACCAAGAAATCCGGCTTCCAGGAAAAAAGCAGTTAACACCTCATAAGCCATAAGTGGCCCTAATACCGGTCCGGTGCGATCGGAAAATACACTCCAGTTAGTCCCGAACTGGTAGCTCATCACAATACCAGAGACTACACCCATACCAAAAGCAACCGCGAATATTTTTTTCCAATAGTTGAATAGTTGTAGGTAGACTATCTCTCTTTTCAGCAGAAAGAGGCCATTCAACACAGCAAGGTAGCTTGCCAGCCCAATGGAGAAGGCGGGGAAGATAATGTGAAAAGAGACTGTGAAAGCAAATTGCGCCCTCGCCAGCACAGTGGCGTCCAAATTTTCGAACATTCAGCCTTCCTTTGATCGGTAAAATAAGATCGGTAGAAATGTTATTTAAATTACCTCAGATTAAGTAGACAGGCAAAAAATTCGGGTGAGGCCTGATCTTGAATCGGATTTTCTGCTGGTTGAAACTAGTAGCGATGAGTGATTCTGGCATTGAAAGCACATCTGGTTGACTTCGTTGCAAAAATTACAGTTTTTATACTGAGAGATTGGGGATCACAGAAATTCCCCTAAGCGTAACTGGCACTTTAGATTATGAAATGAGGTCATCCAGACTAGACGCACCGGTTCGTTGGCTTTTAGTCACTACACTGAATTTTCCATCCTTTTCCAAAATCACTGCTGATACCTGATCGAGTGTTTCGACGCCTGCGCTTCGCACCGCGGATAACACTTCATCTTGAGTCACTCTGCACTGACGCATAGCGGCTTGCAAATTGTTACCCAGATAGAACAGCAATTTTGGTTCGCCGGTCAACAGCTTCCGAAACCACGCAATCGACACACTAGTCCAGGTAACAGCGAATTGCATTGTAATCAACAGTGTAAATCCTACGATTCCCTGGACCAATGCCGTACATGTTTACACTGGTCAATGAATCCATAGATGTCTTCTTTTCTCTCCAGTTTGATGCAGCCATCGTCCATCATAGATAGCAATCCAGAACTTTCAAACAAAGCGGTCGCAGGCTCAGAAAATGCAATGAATTTACAATGAGAAAAAGCGTCGTTAACAAAATCGCGAGCCCTGGCATCTTTGGACAAGGCCTTGATAGCAGATTGTGAAGCAATGATCGCTACTGCGTCAAATAATACCGACGGTGCACCGTCCAGCTTTTCGTCTGCTGCCAGGTGTTCGCCATTGCTATCGACTATTCCACCCACTTGAGGTGCGACGATTACCAGCATGGCTCCAGCCGCTTTGATGGCGGATTGAAACTCTTTTATCAATTCAGCGTCAGACCTGTCGGTAACAAGCAAGCCGATTTTACGGCCTACAATAGAATGCGGCCCATTTTTGATGATACTCAATGCTGGCGAGGCGGGTAAGTCCATCTTGGTTTCTTTTGCCGCTTCCATTGGCTCTGGCATGGTTTTGAGCCCTAGGTCTCCTGCCACATTTTTTGCCAGCTCGACATCAATGTTTTGTAAATGCGCCACCACTCTGCGCCGGATATGAAGATGTTCCACCTTGCTGAGTTCAAACACCAGAGCATCCGCCATGTGGGACTGCTCAATTTGGGTTTGGCTGATGTAAAACTGACGAGCCTGACTATAGTGATCTGCGAAGCTCTCTGGTCGGATCCGCGTCTTGCTTCCCTGCATTGGCTCAGCAAAACTTCGATAGCCATTCTCTGGCTGTTCCCTTGGCCCCATATCCCAGCTGTTCGGCTCGTAGTTTGCTCTTCCCTTTATGTTACTATTAACGTTCATATGGCCATCCTGCTGGAGATTATGCATGGGGCATCGTGGCGCATTAATCGGAATCTGAGTAAAATTGGGCCCACCCAAACGCTTGAGCTGGGTATCGAGATAAGAGAAATTACGGCCCTGTAGCAGGGGGTCATCGGAATGATCGATCCCAGGGACAATGTTTTGAGTACAGAACGCCACCTGCTCGGTCTCGGCAAAGAAATTATCAACTACTTTATTCAGCACCAGACGTCCAACTTTGCGAACAGGTATTAGCTCCTCAGGAATGATTTTGGTCGCATCCAGGATATCAAAGTCGAATTTGTCAGCGAACTCCTGGTCAAAAAGCTGCATCCCAAGTTCCCATTCCGGATAGTCGCCTGATTGTATGGCATTCCAGAGATCCCGACGATGGAAATCAGGGTCTGCGCCATTAATTTTTACCGCTTCGTTCCATAGCACCGATTGAAGCCCCTGTTTGGGTTTCCAGTGGAATTTCACGAACGTACTGTCGCCTTTTTTGTTTACAAGTCGGAAGCTATGGACACCAAAACCCTCCATGAAGCGAAAGGAGCGGGGTATAGCACGATCAGACATGATCCACATTACCATGTGCATACTTTCTGGAGTCAGTGAAATAAAGTCCCAGAAATTATCGTGTGCAGTTTGTGCCTGTGGGAAACCGCGATCTGGTTCTTGTTTGGCAGAATGAATCAAATCAGGAAATTTGATTGCGTCCTGAATAAAGAAAACCGGAATATTATTACCCACTAGATCCCAGTTTCCTTCCTGAGTATAGAATTTAGTAGCAAATCCGCGAACATCGCGCGCCAGATCGAATGATCCTTTGTTACCAGCAACGGTTGAAAACCGAGTGAAAACCGGTGTCTTTTCACCCCCTCGTTGGAACAAATCAGCCTTGGTAATGTCTGCAAGTGATTGGTAATTTTCAAAGAAACCATGGGCTGCATAGCCTCGTGCATGAACGACACGCTCTGGAATTCGCTCGTGGTCAAAATGAAATATTTTCTCCCGCATCACATGATCTTCCAGGAGCATTGGTCCTCTTGCTCCAGCAGATAGTGAATTCTGGTTGTCCGCAACTGGACAGCCCTGGGCGGTGGTCAAACCTGAACTAGGAGATTCAGAATACTGGTGAGTCTCGCCACCTGGGCCAAGTGTTCCTGGAATTTCACTAATATTTTTATCGTTCATAGCGGTACCTCCTTGATTGAGATATGACAGGTCTCTAAGTCAATAATGTCTAGATATGATTGATTAAGACCGTTCTGAAATCTAAAATTTAATTCAGACGTCTATGACGTCGTTCGTCCACAAGGTTGGATGTGAGTATGGTTGCAAGGCTAATATCCGATTCGCACTTTTTGCTGCATCTTCGTAGGCTTTGCGGATTGAGCTGGCTTGCCTTGTAAACTCATTACGTAGTCTGATAGATCCTGAACTTCACGCTGATGATCAGCCTTGAAGTTTGACAGATTTACAATACATTGTTGATCGTTCAATCTTTCAATGGCGGTATCGTAGGCATTAATTGCATCGAAATCCTGTTCGATATGTTTGTTCAACTGTTTAATAATGTCTTGATTATTCAGTAGTTCGGTTTCCATTCTGCTTCTCTCTGTTTCGATGGATGTTCATACCAACTGTTTCTATGAGAAAAAATCAGCAATCCATATGCCAATACGACGATATATCGATGTCGTTCAAATCAAATCGAAATCGGTGCAGATGTTGTAACTTTTGGTTTCGCGTTGACAGAAGAGTAGAATTGGTATGCAAGCTGCTAAGCTACTCTCAGACAAAATGTATGGGGTGAAAATTGAGAAGTTCCGTTAAAACTACATCTATTGCTTCGAATGATGTTTACAAAATCCGAATTTAGCAGTACTGCTCGCAATATTTGAATGCGTCACTTTGAATATCCTGTGGAACCTGTAAAAAGAAAGATAGTTTTCGATCGTATTGATCTAGATCAATTGATTGACCCCAACATTACATTTTTGTAATGTTGGGGTCATCCAGATGTCAGCTCCGTTACACTAATATAGTCAATTGATGATAAGAATCCATCATATAAAACGACTTCACCTATGTCACAATCAGAAGTGTAGAACTTGATTTTATAACCGGGCGTTCGTCATGATCATGTTTGGCTTCTTATTGCAGGGCCTACGCTACCTACGTTGGCGATCAGTATCGTCGCCATATGGAATCTAAGCCTGGGTTTGTTCCAAAATTCACCACTGATATAGCAATTTCAACTTACTAAGGATACTTCCATGAAAAATACAACGAAAAAAATGCTTTCCACTGTTTTTATTTCCACATTATTGGCGTCGCCAGTCTTCGCGGAAAAAGGACATGAACATGCTGATAAAAACCAATCAATGGGTGGCGGCATGATGATGGGAATGATGAGTCACGACCAAATGATGGAAATGCATGAGCATATGCAAAAGATGCATAGCATGATGGAAAAAATCCAATCTGAGACCGATCCCGAAAAACACCAGAAATTAATGGCTGAGCATATGCAGGCTATGCAGGAAGGCATGCATATGATGAATAAAGACATGGGAATGAAAAGCGGCACAAAAAAATCTAGCCATAAAGGAGAAGGCATGCGAGAGAACATGGGTGACATGGACGTTATGAAGCGCATGGATATGATGGAAGAACGTATGGGCATGATGCAAATGATGATGGGACAGATGATGGAACATGAATCAGAAACAGAAAGGTCAGTCATGCCTAAATACAAAAAATAGATTGTTCCATATTTTAGTGGAGGAGTTAGGCGCTGAGCGAAGATCGATTGGTTATCAAACTTGGAGATGATGAAATTCAGGTTTGAATCTCGCCTATGATGCATCGAAATTTGATTAACGGGTATTGATAAAGTACTGGCCTGATGCGGAACCGGAATCCAGAACAGAGTTAAAACATATCGTAAAACAGCTTCAACTCGACTTGAAGCGGAACAAGGTGTGAAAATTGCTCATCCAATAACTACGCTTCCAGTTATTGGATGAGCACAATAGTATGCAATCATCTGTTTAAATTTTTGTGCTTGATACCGGTGGAGGTCTGTGAAATTTATTGGAACCCGTCAAGCACCGTTGCGGCCAGCTAATTGCTAAATTAGGAATCCAACATCGTCAACATGCACTGCCTAAAACCTTGTTAAGTGGTGAAACAACGTGTTGCTATCAAGAATCTCATCAGTGGTTTGGTGATACTGTCTGCGCGTTTACAGTTTCCCTCTCGCTGTCAGGATCTGGTATTGATCCTCTGTCAATGATGGCAATCTCTGCAGAAATGCCACCATATTCCAAATGCGCTCGTCACTGTGCGTTGGTCCCCATGCCGGCATTCCCGACGCTTTGATCCCGTGTTTGATAATCCAAAACTGGCGTTGGATCGCAGTACCATCCCTATTGCCGCCCTTGTTTCCGTCGCTGCCAGATTCACTTCCATGGGTGTCTGCTATCGCGGCCAGATTCGGCGGCGATGGGTACAGACCAATGGTAAAATCGCTTTCTGATTTGCCCGGCTTGAGATGGCAGCCAGCACACATGTCGTTGTAGTCAGCACCGCCTGCCAGTAAACGATCAGAAGTATTCAAATTGTCTGGAATTTGAATATTGCTGGCAGCGCGGGCAATGGATCGCTCGCGCAGGGTTTCCAGCAGCCAGTAACTTAGTTTGTTATGAGGTTCGTCGGCACCAATGGGATAAAGACCGGAGTAGATAAATACCCCACCGCCAACCAGACCAATAAATGCGGCAATAAGCAGGCTCTTGATAAACGCGGTAAGTGTTGGCATATCAGCTTCCTTTCTTTAAATCGTTAGTGCTTATGTTCAGAGTGTTGCTTGGCTGAACTGTCCTTATGCTTATTATCAGACGCGTCATCGTGGTTCATAGAATGACCGTCATCGCCGTGATGCATATTCTCCATGCACTGTGTCATCATAGCTTGCATGACAGGATCATTCATATCCATCTTGCTGTGATCCATTCCTTCCATCGCGGAACAATTCGGGTTTTCTGCGTCTTTCATGTGCTCTTTGGGATCATGGGCTTGGGCCGAAAAAGCTATGCCCATGGCACTCAATACAAGTACAGGAGTTAGAAGTTTGAATTTCATGGTTAGTTTCCTTGTGTGATTAAAACCAAAATTTCAGACCCGCGACGATCTGGGTATCAGAGCGGTCCTCAGCGGCGGCGCGACGATAATCCGCCGTATCGCCATAAGTGCTCGTCCATTCCACACCGATATAAGGAGCAAATTGACGGCTGAACTCATAGCGCAGACGTACACCCAACGCGAGATCCGACAAGCCGGAACCAATACCATTGTCCGGATCATCCTTTCCGTACAGATTCAGCTCGGCGCGTGGTTGTAGAATCAGGCGTTGAGTTAACAACAATTCATATTCTGCTTCGGCAGAGAGTGCAGTGCGGCCGCCGTCACCGACATAGGCAGTGACATCCAGTTCAAACCAATAGGGTGCGAGCCCCTTTATGCCCAGTGCTAACCACTGGCGGTCTTTACCTTCTTCATATTGGTCAAATCGAACGCCAAGCTGGGTATCAAAATAGGCGGTTAGAGCATGGCTCCAGAGTAAATCGGTGGCGCTTTCCTCTATGGTGCCATCTGCGATGTCGCCTTCCGCCTTAATGACTAACCGATCATAGGTAGTGCCATACCAGGCCTGGAGATCGTAAACCGTGGTTTCATTGTCTTCCTGGTATTCGAAGCGGTCGCCGATTACAGCCCAAAAGACATGTTCGTCAGCGAGCTTCAGTTGTCGCGGCCCCGATTGGGCATAGGGCCCTTCTGTCAGAGTGTAACCACCGGAGTAGGCGTGAGGGTCGCGAGCGTCGGCAGGTGCGCTGCCTCCTTGCATCTGCATCTCGCCATGATCCATTTGCGCCAAGGCGTAATTGGTAAGCAAGCTGCCAGTTGATAGTGTCACCGCTGTGAACCAGTTTATTGTCTTCACTTTCATGACACGACCACCTCGCGAAACATGCCGGCATCCATATGAAACAATAAATGGCAATGCCAAGCCCAACGGCCCAGGTCGTGCGGGGTGGTCAGGTAGCTGATACGCTGTGCCGGTTGCACTGGAATGGTATGGCGGCGTACTCGTAGCTCGCCCTGATCGGTCTCCAGTTCACTCCACATTCCGTGCAAATGCATAGGGTGGGTCATCATGGTGTCGTTTTGCAGAATAATTCTCACGCGTTCATTATGTCGCAGTAAAACTGGCGTACTTTTGCCAAATTCAAGCCCATCGAACGACCAGCTGTAGCGTTCCATGTTGCCGGTTAGATGAAGCTCCAACTCCTTAACGGGTTCGCGATGGTCATCCAGAATGCCGTCGATCGATTTCAAATCTGCCAAAGTGAGTACGCGGTGGCCATGTGGGCGCAGTCCTTTTTCGCTTAAGTCACGCAGGCCGATGCCAGGATCGTCGAGGCTGGTACGGGGCATATCGACGCGCATATCCACGGCAGGGCCGTATTCTGTGCGAGCGTGACGAACGGTGGAGGAAGGTTTGGCCATACTCTGCATGTTATGACCGCTGTGCTGACTATGATCCATTGCCATGCTGCCGTGGCTATTGGAATGGTCCATGCCACCCATCATATCGGCCATGGTCAGCCACTCCACCGGGTCAAGCTTAGGTATTGTTGCCGACAAACCTTGGCGTGTGGCCAGTGTGCCTAGAGCGTAGCCGCTGCGATCCATACTTTGAGCAAAGAGGGTGTAGGCGTCGTCCTGCGGTTTTACCAGCACATCGTAGGTTTCACCTGGGCCGAAACGGAATTCATCGATGGTTACCGGCTCCAAATCCTGACCGTCGGCCTGAATAACGGTCATTTTTAAGCCCGGAATGCGCACATCGTAAAAACTGTTGCTGGCGGCATTGATAAAACGCAGGCGTACGCGGTCTCCTTGGTTAAACAATCCAGTCCAATTACCGGCTGGGGCGGTGCCATTCATTAGGAACGTTATGGTTGCGGCGGACAAGTCAGCAAGGTCGGTGGGATTCATGCGCATCTGGTTCCACATCTGACGTTTTTTCAGTGCGGCTTGCAACCCCAAATTGGACACGTCCCGGGTAAAGTCAAAAAAGGTGGGCTGATTGTAATTGTAGAGATCACTCTGCACTTTCAGCTTGCCGAAGACATGCATGGGGTCTTCATCTGTCCAATCCGAGAGCTGGACTACATGATCCTGATCCACAGGGTGTCTTTCGCCGGTGCGAGGTTCGATAATCAGGGCACCATACATGCCGGTCATTTCCTGAAAGCCGGAATGGCTGTGATACCAGTAGGTGCCGCTTTGGTTCAGCTTAAAACGGTAGACAAAGGTTTCCCCTGGTGCGATTCCTTTGAAGCTGATGCCGGGTACACCGTCCATCTCATAGGGCAATAGGATGCCGTGCCAGTGGATTGAAGTTGCAACGGGCAGGCGATTGGTTACACGGATCGTTACCTCATCCCCTTCGCGCAAGCGAAGGGTTGGAGCTGGAATCGAGCCATTGATGGTCGTGGCCAGTCGAGTGACACCGGTAAAATTGACCAGCATCTCGGCGACGACCAGATCGATTTCACGGCCACTGATTACCGGCGTTGAGCTTAGTGAGGTCTGGCCTACAACTCCGGCCTTTAACCAAGCGGGAGTCGCTGCCAGTATACCGCCAACCGCCAAACCTTGGACAAACCGGCGTCGATTGATATTAGCTGGTATGAATTCTGATCTGCTTTTCATCGAGCAATATTGCTCCCTATCGTTATCAATTGCTGTATACGGTAACGCGGGTGGCCTGTCACCAGCATGACTTCAAAATGACAAAGTTGTAATCTTGACGTCATCTTCTTGTGGGTAAGCCAAAGTTAGGCTTCTTTATACAGACATTTTTGCAACGACGGAGCAGGGCGAACGATGCGGCTATTAGTGGTCGAAGACGAAATCAAGACGGGCGATTATTTACAGCAGGGTCTGACCGAAGCCGGCTTTATGGTCACGCTTGCGCGTAATGGTCTCGATGGGCATCATTTGGCAATGACCGAGACGTTTGATTTGTTGGTACTGGATGTGATGCTACCGGATGTAGATGGCTGGCGCATCGTGCAGTCCATCCGTAAGGCGGGGCGTCACACGCCGGTACTCTTCCTGACGGCTCGTGACAGTGTCGATGATAGGGTCAAGGGGCTGGAACTGGGCGCCGACGATTACCTGGTGAAACCCTTCGCCTTTGCCGAGTTATTGGCTCGCGTGCGAAACTTGGTACGTCGCAGCACCATACCCGTAATGACCGATCAGCTTCGCGTCGCGGACCTTATTTTAGATTTGCCTCGACACCGTGCCACTCGCGCGGGTCGCAAAATAAACCTAAGTCACAAAGAATTTTGTCTGTTGGAGTTGCTGGTTCGCCGCCAAGGTGAAGTGTTGCCTCGTTCGCTGATCGCCTCCCAGGTTTGGGATATGAATTTTGATTCCGACACCAACGTAATCGATGTGGCCATCCGTCGCCTACGGGCCAAGATTGATGATGATTTTGAAATTAAGTTGATTCATACGATAAGGGGTATGGGCTACAAGCTGGAGGTGGATGACGAGCATGATGCGCAATAGTGGTTTCGGAAAACACCCTCTATCGCTGACCATCCGGGTCATGACCTTTGTTGCCCTTGCTATCGGGCTGAGCCTTTTGGTGATCAGCTATTTGGTTGACAACGCTGTCGAACACCACTTCGCGGAACAGGATACCGATGAGTTGGTGTTCATGACAAAGGCTGTGAATCGTGCATTACGCGATGGGGGCGACCATTCCGCAAACTTGGCTGTTGCTTTGTCGCACGCAGTATCTGGGCATCACGGTGTCTACTTTCAGGTGTGGAATAAAGATAAGCGCCTAATATATGGGCCCTCGGCGGATGGTTTTACAAGCCCGATTGATAAGTTCGCCCCGCTAACCAGCATATCGGTGAATAACTTGTATTACTGGCAAGCAGAAGGAAAATCCTACCGGGGGATTATTACGAAAAACCAGGTAGGTGACCGCGAATACTACATCGTCACTGCCATTGACATGGATGCGCATATTCAGTTTTTGGAAAACTTTCGTCGCAGCTTGCTGTTCATCATGATACTTGCAGGTACAGTCACTCTGGTGGCTGCCTGGTATGGTGTGCATCAGGGGCATGCACCGCTACGCGATTTGAGTAAAACCATGCGCGAGATACAGGCGGATCGCCTGGATGTCCGACTTGATCCCGACACTGTGCCTGGGGAACTTCAAAAGCTTGTCTCCTCATTCAATTTTATGCTTGGCCGGCTGGAAGACAGTTTTACTCGCTTGTCTCATTTCTCTGCGGACATTGCGCACGAGTTGCGTACCCCGCTGACCAATATCATCACCCAGACTCAGGTCGTGCTGGGAAAATCACGAAGCCTAGACGAATACCGCGAGCTGCACTATTCCAATTTGGAAGAGTTGGAGCGGCTGTCCAAGATGGTTAACGATATGCTCTGGCTGGCACAGAGCGAGCATGGGCTGGTTAAGCCGGCTCGAGAGCCGCTGGAGCTAACGCAGGAAGTGCGCGAGTTGTTTGATTTTTTCGAGGCATTGGCAGAGGAAAAGCACATTCGCTTAACGCTGGAGGGAAAGGCTCCGATGATAGAGGGAGACCGCGCGATGTTGCGATGCGCTCTCTCAAATCTGTTATCCAATGCGATACGTTATTCACCAGAAGGAAGTACCGTGCGGGTACGCCTGGGTAGATTGGACTCCGGGGATGCTTTGGTGAGCGTACAAAATTCAGGTCCGAAAATACCCTCAATACACCTTCCCAGAATTTTTGACCGCTTCTACCGGGTCGATCCCTCACGCCAGCGCCAGAGTGAAGGTGCTGGATTAGGCTTGGCAATTGTTAAATCTATTGTGGAAGCACACGAAGGTGTCATCAACGCATCTTCTGACGATGGGGTAACGAGTTTCACAATTACTTTTCCTGTATCGCCTAGGTAGAGTCGAGCTGGAAAACCTTGCCTGGTGCTTTTATAAGAAGCTAGGCTACGCAAGATAGGCTCTGTTACAATGACCGGCGGGGTCGTTTTATAAACGTAATGCCAACTTAGGTTAGTAGCAAGTATGCAAAAAAGAGCGCTATCTTGGCTGTGGGGTGAGTTTAGGGAAATGTTGCCAGCAGTGGTTTTCTTTCTGGCAGCGTTCCATATGATTGCGCTAACCAAAGCGGTTGTACTTAGCGGTGCGGGAATATCTACGGTCGATGTATCTATGGCCACCGTCGCGGCTCTGCTGGTGGCTAAGGCGATTCTTATTGTCGACAAGCTCCCGCTTGCTAACCTATTTGATCGAATTCCATGGTGTAACGTTATTTGGCGAACACTGCTGTTTTACCTGGTTACGCTGTTATTTCATCTCTTAGAGCGGATATCCAGTTATTATTTAAATCCCGGCCCCCAGACATTTGACCTATTGGAGATATTAGAATGGGTATCCTGGGCTCATTTTCTGGTAATACAAATGTGGCTGCTTGTTCTTATTCTTATGTTTACGTTGTTGCGTGAAACTTTTCAGCTCATTGGGCACGACCAGTTGATCCGTTTGCTAACTCAAAAGAGGCAAAAATGAATTTAAAAAATGGGATTACAGGAGGGTTGTTACTATTAATAGCACCGCTGACCAATGCACAGGGGGATGGTCGAGCAATGGCGGAAAAGGTCTATATCTCTCTCGGAGGGTATAGCGTGTTTCGAGCGGATTCAACCGTGTCGGTCGTTGAGAGGAATCTAGGTGCTGGTGTCGCACTGAGCCCAACGGATACGCTGGGTTTAGATATGGAGACCACCGTTTTAAAGCTGGATGCTCACTATAGAATAAACTCCACCAGCCAAATCGCAGCTTCCTGGTATCGTTTCGATACGGATTCCACCAAGACTCTGAGAACCTCAGTTGACTGGGTTGACGCTGACGGCAACCAGATCACCATTGATGCTGGCAGCGAGATTTCCAGCTCGATGCTCTACGATATTTTTAAAGTTGGGTATTATTGGTCGTTTCACCATACGGACAAAGTCGAGCTCACTTTTGGTGGGGGGTTCCACATCTCCAAATTTGAAATCGACCTGGATGTAAAAACCGACGCAACTGGTAATCCCACCTCTCAGGAAACCCGTCGAGTTGCGCAAACGGTTCCGCTTCCGACTTTGGGGATAGGGCTTAACTACAGAATCAACCCTTCATTGTACTGGTTTCTCCGGGCAGAAGGTTTTTACATGAAGTACGATGACTGGGATGGATCCTATTCCGAAACCCAGCTCGGCATTGAGTATGCCATTATGGATAATCTTGGCATCGGAGTCGCTTTGGCAAGTGATAGTTTGAGCGCTTCTGAAACGACCTCTGCCTACAAGTTCGAATATGACAATAAGCTCAATGGTATAAACCTGTTTGTATCCTGGTTTATGTAGCTCAAAATCATAGTTGACTAGGGTGTGTACCAGATGGCTGAAGTATACGCCCGCTCCTGAATGGTTAAGCGAGCGCCTTCTGGCGCTTTTACCCCAAATCGTTTTTGGTCGTATGCCGTCCAGCGAGGGGTAGGAATCTCAAGCACTCGTGCGTAATAAAAAGCGCGATCCTTTGGATTAAAATCCGGGTCTTTCCAGACTTTTATCAGTTCAGTCGACCCAATGGTATTGGTCCAGGTTGCATTTTCGATATCGACCGTGCTGCCTACAGGTGGAATTTTACCATCACTATTGGGTTTGCGATTATCACTCCAAACTATGTCGTAAACCTTCTCGTTTAGTTCACCTTTTTGATTTAACCATCCTTTTATTATCTGTATCCGGTCTAGGTTAGCGCCAATGGGATCACGCAAAGCAGCCACCAAGAATGTGGGGCTCATTCCCTTAGGTGCAGAATTTAAGTCACCGCCCATGGGCACACCCTTAAGATACCCGGTGTCTGCAGGGTTTCGGGTATTCGCATCGGATTCCTCAAATTCCCAACCGCCAAAGAAGCGGACGATCATCCTGGTTCCCGTGGTTGCATAGGTTTCTTTTCGTTCCATGGCATCCCAGATTGATTCTCGCGTATTTTCTTCTGCCCATACGGCTGCATATCCAGAGGAGCCGACTTCCCAATCATAAATGGTAATGCCAGTTTTTTTGTTATTGACGAAAACGCCATTAATTCGCTCAGGGCTGGGTTCCTGTGGCGTCGTTTTACCAAAAAAATTCTCTTCTTCCAGCGCAGCCAGCCCGGTATGGGCGTCGCTGCTACCGACTAATCCAAACTTATAGGGGTTGGTGCCGAGTTTCTCTTCGAGCTTCAAACCTGACTTGTAAGCGCTTCGAGCATACTCTCCCGCTAGCATATCTTCTTTCTTCGGGACACTGGCATCAAGATTGCCTTTATCCCAGGTTTCAAAATCAGCGAACTCATCATTAGGTGAGAGAGTAGGGTGGGCCTCGCCATCGCCTTTGGTCTGAGTTGCTTCGTAAAGTCTTTCCCATTTTTCTCGTTGCTGTACGTAATCTTTATCGAGCCGCTTGCCAAAGCTTTTTTCAACTGGAAACATAATGCCGTTACTAAGATTGCCATTATGGGCAATGGCAAGCACTTGGCCTCCGGTTTTGTCCTCGTAGTTCTGCATCCATTTCCATAAGTCCCTTGGGTTGGCACTGCCTGCTGGAGGGTAAACCGTGAATGGTTCTACCTGCTGGGCTTTGTCGCCGCCATCACGAAAGATAACATTGCGGTGCAGGTTATTGCCTTCAACAAGAGAGGTCCATTCGTAGCCAATAAATGCGGTAAAGCGACCAGGTTCATTGTATTCTTCTGCCGCATCGATCGTATCCTGCCAGGCATTTTTGTAGGCTGCTGTGCCAGGGGCGTACATGAGATCCTTAGGAAAGGTGCCTTGTGAAAAATTGGCGATAATTTCCAATGCAGCCTGGGCTCCATGGCCTTCCTGGATCATCTTGTACCATTTTTTACCCATTGGGTCGGCGAGAATATTAGGCTTGCCCGCAAACAAGTCGGGAAACATTCCCATGTTATCGGAATGATCGGCGACGACCAAAAAATCCAATGGCCGGGCCAGTTTGGCCGGTTGTCCAGAGGAGGCCATTACCTGCTCTCCCCGAGCAAAGCGGTAGGCGTCACGGGGTGTCAGCTTAGCGCCAAAGGCCCCCGCATCCATCGAAAATCCTGTGTGTAAATGGGTATCACCGAATAAAGGGCGGGTGGGGAAGTTGCGGTTTACATAAGGGGAGTATGCTTTGGTCTTGTGAACCTTCTTAGCCGTTTCTGCATCAAGGCTTCCGGTATCACTTGCAGAGGCGCTGTTAAAGAATAATGTGGTTGCCCCTAGCAACACAAACAGTTTTCGCACATTTATCATGTTTGAGCACATTGTCATAGGTTTGTTCTCTCAGTAAAAGTAGCAATTGTTGTCAATGTTAAACCCAGAAAGCAGTCGTGCGTTCTATAGTCCAAAATGCTGCAATAGAACCAACCACATAGACAGGCACTCCACGGGCCAGGAATGGCGATATTTTTAAGTAGCGCATTATTAAGCCACCCAAGAATAAAACCGTAACTATAAAAGCCAGTTGACCTAACTCAACACCGATATTGAAAAAAAGTAAGGCGGCGGGTATGTCGGTTTGCGGCAAGCCAATGCGATCCAGTGCCGCGGCAAATCCAAGACCATGTAATAATCCGAATACAAAGGCCACCAACCAGGGGCGTCGTGCGGCGATACCAGGGTTCCCCCGTTCTGAACGTAGAATCTCACTAGCAACAAAGACGATGCTGAGTGCAATACAGGCTTCTATTGGTGGTACAGGTACCCGAATGACGGATAACGCCGCCAGGCTGAGGGTAATGCTATGGGCAATGGTAAAGGCTGTTATGGTCCATACCAGCTTACGTAGACCCGATACCAGCATCATTAAAACCAAGACAAATAACAGATGATCAATGCCAATTAAGATGTGCTCAGAACCGAGCTTAAAATAGGTGGCTGTGGTTTGTAAGATCCCTGGTCGAGCTGGTACGACAAACGTAGGTGCCTCTGGTGTCAAGCGATTGACTGAAGTTGCTTTATCAAAATACTCGATTCTTAATAACACTTCCGAGGCAAGCCGCTCCAGGCCATCGATATGAATCGGCAAGCCTGTCAGCCCGCCACTGCGTTTAATGGTCCAACGTTCCACGTGAGCGTTACCAACGTAACCACTTATTGGCGCACTGATTTCCTCAGTGAGAGTATCAAATTTTACCTGTAGTGAAAGGCGTTGATTGATTCCTCTGGTAGGGACTTTCCAGAATACCTGAAATTGATTGGGCGCAGTTTCAGTGAGTTGAAGAAAAGAGGGGCGAATGTCATCTGCGGAGACACAAGCAGTATAGAAAGCCAACAACGCTAACGTTATGGCGTTAAGTAAACACAATCGCAACACTCTAGCTGTCGCCTTCATTCTGATGTGGCTGCTCCAGTTCAATCACTATGGTGTAATTGGCTTTAAGCCGTTCCATTAAATCAGTTTTCATTTGTAGGTTTCTAGCGTTTCTCCATTCGCGAGTAACGGCCTCTTGTACCGATGCAAGAGTCGGTAACCTGGCAGGTTGGTAAGCTGTAAGGCGTATAATATGCAGGCCTAGTCCGGACTGCAGTGGGTCACTCCATTGATCGAGAGTAAGCTTCGCTAAACCATCGGCAAAACCCGCACCAAATAGGCTATCAATCTCGTGATCTGATGTTTCTTCAAACCGTTTAGGAATAAGACTGTTGGAACCAGTTGCTGGCGCTCCGTTTAGCAGTTGTTTTTGCACAACATCAATCTGCGCTTTCCAATGCGCTGCTGGCTGATCGGTATTGATATAAATTTGCTCAAAACTGAATCGCGCTGGCGTTTGAAATTGCCCGGGGTTTTGAACTAAATATTGCGTTAGGTCAGCCGTAGAGGGCTGTTCCAATCGGATGGCCTCCATGGTGAGAAATTCCATTTTTTGTCGTAGCCTGCGGCGAATAACGCTGTCATTACTATCTAGTCCCATGGCGAGCGCTTGGCGATAGAGAATCTCTTCAACTACGAAGTTATCGATAATACCTGTTAGTTCATCATAGGAAGGAGCACGACCCCAGGTGCGCTCAAAACGGGTGCGAAGTTGTTCGATTCGATCGGCGTTAACGACAATTTCGGAGTCATCAGCCAGGGTATTAGGGTTTAGCCACAGGTATGTGACAAATAGCATGGCACCGATAACAAAAAAATGGAGAAAAGGATCTTTTAATAGCTTCACTAATTGCTTCACAGTGCTTTTCACTGCCTGCCATATCTGGTCAGGCCCCCATGATTAGAGTTACACAAGAGAGAGCATAAATTTTCAACGCCAATTCGCTCCAATATAAAACCTTACTTAAACAAAGGCAATGAACAAAAAGACAATAGGGTAAACATTTTTATTTATTGGAATTAGTAGTAGCTACTATTTTCAAACACGTATTAGAATGAACTAACCGTACAACGCAATTCATTATCTTCATTTATTTTTTTGTAATAAAGGGCATATTATGAAATATACCAAGGTGGTCAAATCCTATGTGATTCTTATGTTAATGAGCAGTGCCCTGGTGGGCTGCGCTACTCAGTACGAAAGCGAGTTAGAAGCTGATGTTGATGAAGTTGTGGTAGCGCAACCGGGGGTTCCAGGTGGGGCCACAATTCAAACTACCACGCTAGTGGCTCAAGTGACGGACATTAACTACGATAAACGATCGATTACGCTTAAAGATAAAAAAGGTAACAAGCAGTCATTTATAATTGGGCCAGATGCTGTCAATTTTGATCAGATTCAAACGGGTGATCAGGTTAAAATGACACACATTGAAGAGGTGGTAGTCTATGTGAAGGATACTGGCCTTGAAACCGGTGAAGATGTCAGTGCCGCCGCAGTTGCTGCAAGGGCCTCTGAAGGTGAGAAGCCTGGTGGTGTAGTGGCGAGTACCGTTGAAGTCACGGCTGTAGTGACAGCCGTTGACTTAGAAAACCACACAGCGATTTTGCGCTATCCCGATGGCACCACCGATCTGGTGGCGGTACGTGAGGATGTGAAACTAAGTGAAGATCAAGTCGGTCGAGAAGTGGTAATGAGAATCAGCAGTGCTGTAGCCATCTCAGTAGAAAAAGTGAATTGATTGCTGGCTATGAGACCGGGCCAACCCGTCTTGCAGATATTTATGTGATTCAATATGCAGATTGTGGATTGATATCGCAGGCCCCATGTAATCGTTTACCTGAAAATTTAAGTCACAAAAGACAGGGAAAATTGCTATGTATTCTAAGCTCACGGTTACAATACTGGTTGCTATTTTTTGTAGCATGGCAACTGCAGGTGACTTCAGTCAATCATCCAGCAGGACTGGGCAATGGGAGTTTGGACTGCTGTTTAATCAGACGGATAGTTGGGATTCATCAGGGCGAAGTGGTTCAAGCATTGATGTAGACGATGACACTGGATGGGGGTTCTCGATTGGATATAACTATAGCGAGTATTTCAATCTTGCTTTTGAGTTCGCATTAAATGAACCATCCTATGAGGCAACAATAGTGCCGGATAATCCACCTGAGCCGGCCCAAACAATCCGACATAAACTCACCAACGCTTCCTATACATTCAATTTTTCCTACAACTTTCTTGCAAAGGCATTGACCCCATATGTTGTTGGTGGGCTTGGGTGGAATTACCTGGATAGCAATATTTCAGATGGTGGAATTTATGCAGGTTGCTGGTGGGATCCCTGGTGGGGCTACATTTGCACCGAGTATTATTCCACATATTCTGATACCGCTTTTAGCTATAGTGTGGGAGGAGGGTTACGCTGGGAAGCAACTAGTAACTTCGTGATGAAAGTTAGTATCAACCAACGTTGGATAGATTTGGACTCTGTTGGAGATACCCCTGAGATGAAGTTTGGCAAGGTCGACTTGATTTGGACAATGTAATAATAAGCAGAAGGGTGTTTATGGGAATCACAGGAAACCATGCGCGAAATAGATGAAGCTGTGTGTCGCCAACATGCTAATGAGCGTTCTATATAAGACAGCCATTGATGTCACAGTTTGGTGTTATCTGATTCAATGCTGGGGCAGCATTGAAGTCCTCGCCCACGGCGCCACCTGCCGCCACAACATCAAATTGTCGGTAAAAGAATACTCCGATTTGACCCAGGAATCGCTCAGTAGCAAGGACATCAAGCTCATCTGAAAAGAGTATGGACCTGACTATTCTTCTTCCTGCTTACCGATTGCCTCAAATTTTATTTACTTTCCCATCACAGAGATAATCAGCCAGGTATTGTACGCAGCAAAGGCTATTAATAAGAGACTGCCTTCAATCCGGTTGATCCGCCCTTCACCACGAAACCCGTAAGTCATAATGAATAGCCCGATCGTCATCGCAATCATAACCGACCAATCCCTTGTCAGCACTTCAGGTGCGATATGAGGCATCGGGGTAATCAGACCCGCAATGCCAATGACGGCCAGGATATTGAACATATTAGAACCAACCACATTGCCGATGGCAATGTCATGCTCACCCTTGCGGGCGGCAATTACCGATGCCGCCAATTCCGGTAGCGAAGTGCCTAGCGCGACAATCGTTAGACCAATGATCAAGTCACTAATGCCCAGTGTCTGAGCGACGGTTACCGCACCCCACACAAGAATACGGGAGCTGGCAATTAATAGCACCAGTCCAACTACTAACCAGAAGATGGCCCGGTTCAGTGGCATAGGGTGTGCAGCCAGCGCCCGCTCTGTATCGGATTCAAGCGCATCGCCACGTTCGCGTAATCCGGTAAAAATGGTCCAGCCCACCAAACAAAAGAAACCTACCAGAAGTGCCAATGCCTCGAGGCGGCTTAGTGCGAGGTTCCAGAACAACAGTCCGGCGAAGAGTCCGATTAAGAGCAACAATGGCAACTCTCGACGAATGATTTTTGAGTGAACCGCGATAGGCGCTACCAACGCGGTGATGCCGAGGATGAGCCCGATATTAACGATATTGGATCCGAGTGCGTTACCTAGTGCCAGATCCGGATTATTATCCAGTGCCGCCATGGCGGAAACCACCATTTCAGGTGCCGATGTACCAAACCCAACAATTACCATACCGATGAGAAGTGAAGGCATACCCGCGTGTTTGGCCGTTGCCGCCGCACCATCCACAAAACGGTCAGCGCTCCATACCAGTAAAACAAAGCCTCCCAGAATAGCCAGCAATGCCAATGCCATAGAAACCCCTTAGTTTATTTATCCCTTCTGTTCATCGTAAAGTTCACAACGTAACATAGCTCAGATTTTCAGGATAGAGGATCCCCCAGGTTGACCCGGTGACCTGCATCGTTGTGTACAAGGTGCAACCAAACAGGCGGTTTGGTTAAAATAAAGCTAAATTACGAAATACAGCATTTTATGATGTAGTACTACGGCGGAGAGGAGATCATGGAGAAAACAAACAGCAGTGCAGAGGTCAACTGGTACAGCATCTCTGCTGAGGATGCGCTTCAAGGCCAAAATTCAACCAGCAATGGCTTGACTCAAGCCGAAGCCGATATGCGTTTTTCAAAACTAGGACCGAATCGCTTGCCACAGAAAGCCGGACGTTCTTCTTTTAAACGCTTTATTTTGCATTTTCACAATGTGCTTATATACGTGCTTATCGGTTCTGCTGCCATTACAGCGCTACTTGCTCATTGGATTGATACGGGTGTTATTATGGCCGTCGTCATTGTTAACGCCATTATCGGTTTTATTCAGGAGGGAAAAGCGGAACAAGCAATGGACGCCATCCGCCATATGCTTGCCCCGCGCGCCAACGTGGTTCGTAACGGAAATCGCGTTACTATCGACGGTGAACTGTTGGTACCCGGAGACATCGTATTGCTTGAGGCTGGCGATAAAGTACCGGCTGATCTTCGGTTGCTTACCTCGCATGGATTATCCGCGCAAGAAGCGATCTTAACGGGTGAATCTGTACCCGTGAACAAACACACTCACGCTGTTGCCGAGAATGCTTCATTAGGTGACCGATCGTGCATGGCCTATTCCGGCACTCTCATTACCGCAGGACAAGGTAAAGGGGTAGTGGTAGCGACCGGATCAAACACCGAGATCGGCCGTATCAGTGGCCTGCTTTCACACATTGAATCACTAACTACACCGTTGGTCGCACAAATGAGCGTGTTTGCCAATTGGCTGACGGTATTGATTCTCGTCATCGCAGCAGTGTTGTTAGCCTTCGGTTATTTTGTTGCGCATTACGAGTTTAAAGAGATGTTCATGGCAGTGGTGGGGCTGTCAGTAGCCGCTATACCGGAGGGCTTACCTGCAGTTCTCACCATTACACTGGCCATTGGTGTACAGGCGATGGGGCGACGCAATGCAATTGTCCGCCGATTACCAGCGATTGAAACAATAGGTGCGGTATCTGTGATATGTACCGATAAAACAGGAACGCTCACTCACAATGAAATGATGGTTGCTTCGGCGTTTACCCACCGACACCTTTTTACCTTGGAAGGCAGCGGTTATGAACCTAAGGGCGCACTTAAGCTAGAAGAAGCGGCTGTATCTCCGGCCGAACATGCTGTTCTCGAGGAAATTGCCCGAGCCGCAACACTCTGCAATGATGCGGCTTTACGTGAGCATAATGGGGTGTGGGTGGTGGAAGGCGATCCGATGGAGGGGGCGTTACTCAGTTTCGCCAATAAAATGGATGTAAACCCTAAAATCGAGCAAGCCAATTGGACCCGCACCGATGCCATTCCCTTTGATGCCAAACATCGCTTTATGGCAACGCTCGATCATGATCATGAGCAACATGCCTTTATCTTTGTGAAGGGCGCACCGGAGCGTATGCTTGAAATGTGCGCCAACCAGCGCGGTGCTAATGGTACGACCGAACCGCTCGATACCGCTTATTGGAGTCGGCGAATAGATTCCATTGCCGCGCAAGGTCAACGTGTGCTGGCTTTTGCCGTGAAATCCGTTAAACCTCAGCACAGTATTTTGGAGTTCGAAGATGTAACGAGCTCATTAACACTACTCGGCATGGTGGGGATGATAGATCCTCCGCGTGCAGAGGCGGTCACTGCTGTGGCTGAATGTCATGCTGCTGGTATTCAAGTAAAAATGATAACGGGTGACCACAGCCAAACTGCGGCTGCTATTGGTAAGCAGATTGGCCTCCATCATGCCGACAAAGTACTCACCGGCAGGGAGCTCGATGAGCTGGATGACACTGCACTGCGTCACGCGGTACTTGAGCACGATGTATTTGCGCGTACCAGTCCAGAACACAAACTGCGGCTGGTCATGGCCTTACAATCCCATGGTATGGTTGTGGCCATGACCGGAGATGGTGTTAACGAT
Organism: uncultured Ketobacter sp.; assembly: GCA_963922875.1. GTDB lineage: Bacteria > Pseudomonadota > Gammaproteobacteria > Pseudomonadales > Ketobacteraceae > Ketobacter. The sequence goes on from CAWUJH010000002.1 coordinate 614,877, forward strand.
GCGCCCGCATTAAAGCGGGCGGATGCTGGCATCGCCATGGGAAAGAAAGGTAGCGAAGCAGCCAAAGAGGCCGCAGAGCTGGTACTCGCCGATGATAATTTTGCTTCCATTGTAGCCGCTGTGCGCGAAGGCCGTACTGTGTATGACAACCTTAAAAAGGTGATCAGTTGGACGCTACCAACTAATGCGGGTGAAGCAATGACGATTATATTTGCATTGCTAATGGGGTTGACGTTACCCATTACCCCAGCTCAAATTCTATGGGTCAATCTCATTACCGCCGTTACACTTGCTATTGCGCTGGCGTTTGAGCCCACCGAAAAAAACACCATGCGCCGACCACCGCGCCTTCGTCAAGAGCCACTTTTAAATGGCGAATTAGTCTGGCACATCGTGTTGGTATCGATACTGTTTCTTTGTGGTGTGTTTGGCATTTACCAATACGCAATAGACCGAGGTTACTCAGTGGAATTGGCTCGAACAATTGCGTTGAATACATTGGTTGTCATGGAAATTTTCCATCTTTTTTTCATTCGAAACATATACAGTACATCACTAACCTGGCAGGCAGTGCGTGGAACTAAAGTCGTATGGACTGTTGTTATCATCATAACCATTGCGCAATTCGCTATTACTTATCTTCCTCCCCTGCAAGCGGTATTCGAAACAGAATCCATTCTATTCCTGGACGGTTTGTTGATTGTAGGCGTGGGTGTCGTGTTGTTTATCATTATCGAACTTGAAAAGCAGATGCGACTTGTATTTCGACGAATGAAGCAAACCGAATAACGTGCTGCCCTTATCGGCACTCTTAGCGATTGCTTTTAGCAATTCAAAGCAATTAAAACGTTAATTCGATGAACTTAAGATCAGAGAATCCCAAGGTTAGACTTCGGATTCTCTGGTCATTGAATTAGTACTCAGAGTGAATGATTGCTGATAGCTTTGACGTTCCCAGTGAGCTTTTGGGAGGAATATCACATTGCACGGTAAAGATAGTCGTATTCGTCATTGAATTTAGGTTTCCTGTGCCTCTAAATTCTCCGACACCATCATCGTCACTATCGGTCCATTCAAGTTCATATATTTCTGGGTTGCCATTACCATCACTTTGAAATAGTCGACATCTAGCCAGCGATATATTGTCGGTTTTAAGCGTTGCCTTAACTTTGATAAAGGGCGCAATATTCTCTGTAAGGTTGTCTCGCACCAATGGAAAGACCACCGGTAAAACTTGGTGCTCGGAGTAATTCGTCACATAATCACTACTACTCACGTAAGGATCTGCCGCGATTGTTTTACGTTCAAAACGAAGCGCACTGGCGGCAAATCTTGGAGCCGGTGGTACGCCACTTGGATCAAAGCAAAACAAAGGGAACCAAGAATCATTGCAGCTAGGTGCTTCGTTTTCATATTCCACTTGGTAGCTATGAATTGTGGACATTTTACTACCACTTTTGGGTGGCAAATTACAGGTTAACCATCCATAGACACCGTCTTCATCGGTGTTTTCTAAGATTAAAACATCAGAGCGAATCCCTGTTAGGCTGTTAGCGGTATAAACTTTACGTTGGCCATAATTGTCCACATAAAGATTACACCGGGTATTTCGACTACTATGTCCGTTTGTAAAGTTAACCGCGACATATTTAATGTGGCGCATGTCTTCTTTCAACCCCTTTAAAGGGCAATTGATTGTTGTCGTGTAGGTCGCGCTTTGATTCGCGATACTACCATCTGCCAAATAGCGAGTATTAAGCGCCGAGGTTTGATTCTGTTTACCCACAGCCAGACACTCAAGCCCGGAGAAAATAAACGCGTCATCAGCGCTGGAATGTGCACTCACACATAGTAAAAAAATACCCCCTGTGGCTGACACAGTTAACGAGGTAAATAATTTAGAGAATAATAATTTAAGCATGGTATCACCTGTGTAATATGAAAAACTAAGTACGCGTTAATTAGTCAAACTCGACAACGCGATAAGATTCAATTTTTGGAAAAGACGTGTTGGAAAAGGAGGGCGGTAACCAACACGTTAAAACATAACTGCGAAAAACGCCGGCTTCTCTATTTAAATTCAGGGTTAAGACCCCGGAACGGTCACCATAATTAGTTCTTGCGGACGCACGTGCGACATAAGAGCCATCACGATGGCGGATATCGACATTACAGCTTACAGTTTTAGCGTCATTATTGTTAAAGTAGCGAACTTGGACATTCTTGATACCAGAATCTGACGCCATATAATCGCGAATAATAGGGCAGGTCATAAATAAACTCTGGCTTGTGCTGGTGTTTTGTAGTTGAGTGGGGTCTCCGTTAGAAGCATCCACTAAACCGCCCTCGTAGGTTGTTTTACAATAACTACCTGGGTAGAGTTTTGCGTCATCTGCATGGGATAAGGTACTAGCAGATAACCCCACACTCAGTGTTAGATAAGCGAGCCAGAGCTTTGGCTGTTTTTTGTTCAGTTGAATATACATAATGTTCTTCCTGTCATCATTAGTGGAGAAAAAGAAGTTTACGGATTCAGATCTACGGGATCTTGAGGAAAGTATGAGGATTGGTTATGGGTTTTCTGAACTCAAACTGATGTGGTTGAACACTTTTGCTGCTCTAGTGTAATGGTAGATTGACCAATTGAAAGCCTTGGTTCAATAGGGTGAGTGCGGTTAGCTGGATCGGCACCCTCCACTTAACAATCAAACGTATTGACATTACCACTATGGGAAAGTCTAAAATCGATCAACTTTAATGAATTTTGGGGTGTCTTATGCGTAAGGCCAATATATCCTCGCCAGAAATGGCAGAAGCTCGGCAACAAGGCTTCTTTAATATTAGCGAAGCGTCCAAATTATCGGGTGTCAGCTCCAAAATGATTCGTCACTATGAGCAAATTGGACTAATGCCTGAAGCCAACCGTACCTTTGCCAACTATCGTATTTTTAACGAATCGGACATAAATACACTCCGCTTCATTAAACGCTCGCGGTCGCTTGGCTTTTCCATGAAAAAAATCGCTACTTTATTGGACTTGTACCACGACAAAAAACGTCCCAGTGCGGAAGTAAAACGATTAGCTAATGAACACATTAAGGAGCTGGAGGAATCGATAGCCGAAATGCAAGAGATGCACGCAGCGTTGAGCAATTTAGCCAAAAACTGTCGTGGCGATGAACGGCCGGAATGTCCTATTCTCGAAGGGATTTCTTGTTCCCATCATTGATTTAAAATTAAATAGGGTTGCCTGAGCAACCCTTTATATCGATCTATACGCTGCAATGGCCGCAGCAACTACTTTCGGCGTGAATCTTATTGCCAGCCTTGACGCTGTAACCCGTGTTTTCAATCGCGGATTGCAGAGCTTGAAGATTCGTCGACGATTCAACTTCAACTGTTTTCTCGCGTATATCAAACCGAATTTTAGCATTGCTATCAAGCGCTTTGATTGCTTTGGTAATCACCTTTTCGCAATGATTACAGGTCATATCTGGAACATTAAACGTAAACATAAAGTTAACCTCTTTGAGTTTTAAGGAATCCCATAAGGGATGTTTTAAGTTTCAGGCTTACAACAGTGGCAAAGTCAATATTATTATTTTTAGTTGGCCTGTTTTCGTTTGCTTGACCTTCCCACTATGGCAAAGATTAAGCTGCAAGAAATCCTAAGGAGGACTTGTAATGAATATCCCAACCAACCATCAAACTTTTGAATTTAAAATCGAAGGGATGTCGTGTGCATCCTGTGTTTCACGTATCGAGAAAGCGCTACTGGCAACCGTTGGTGTGAGTAGTGCTAGCGTGAATTTTGCGACGGAAACTGGCAAAGTTGAGACCGATGCTGGCACTTCTCAAGACGCCATTTTTGCAGTGGTCAGAAATGCTGGATATCAAGCAATCACTATGGCAGTGGGGGCGCCAGTCAAGCCCGCAAACCAAGGTGGGCTATCATTTTTATTATCCTGGTTATTGACCATGCCGCTGATGCTGCCAATGGTGGGAGCATGGTTTGGTTATGACTGGATAGTTCCAATTGGACTGCAATTGATCCTGGCTTCCATTGTGCAGTTTTATTTTGGTTTCCGCTTCTATCGCGGTGCCTATGCAGCATTAAAAGCACGCAGTGGCAATATGGAAAGTCTGGTCGCTCTTGGTACATCTGCAGCCTATGGCTTGTCTATTTACAACATCCTTATCGGTCATGGAGAGCATTTGTACTTTGAGTCCTCTGCGGTCATCATCACGCTTGTTATTCTTGGTAAGTGGATGGAAGCCAGAGCCAAATATCAAACCACCAATGCCATTCGCGCTCTTCAAGATCTTCGGCCCGAAAACGCCACTTTACTGGTAAATGGCATTGAGAAAATCGTTCCCGCAGACACATTACAAATTGGTCAAATTATATTAATTAAAGCAGGGGAGAGGGTGGCTGCTGATGGTATTATTATCTCTGGCAACGGCTCTATTAATGAAGCGTTGATTACCGGTGAAAGTCTACCCGTTGACAAGCAGGTTGGTGATAAGGTAATCGGTGGCTCTATTAACATTGATGGTTTGCTCACTGTACAAGTTACTTCCAGCAATTCAGAAGGTATCCTAGCAAATATCATTCATTTAGTTGAATCTGCTCAGGCAAAGAAATCACCTTTGCAAAAATTGGCTGATCGTATCAGCGCTGTCTTTGTACCTGTCGTTTTAGTAATTGCGCTGATTACGCTTTTAACCTGGGGCTTTTTAACCGGCGATTGGACTCAAGCGATAATCAGTGCCGTAGCGGTGTTGGTCATAGCATGTCCTTGTGCATTGGGTCTAGCAACCCCAACAGCGATAATGGTGGGGACAGGATTGGCTGCTAAAAGAGGTATTCTTATTAAAGATTCTGAAATTTTGGAATCGACAGAACATGTTGATGTGGTGGCTTTTGATAAGACCGGTACGTTAACGGAGGGTAAACCCAGAGTCGAACAAATCAATATATTTGTCGGGGAAGAAGAACATATTATGGGTTGTTTAAAAGGCCTGCAGCAGGGCAGCGAACACCCGCTTGCAAAAGCGCTGATCGATCATGTAACGAAAGAATCCCTTAGCGCCGAGCGCTTCGAACTGATTCATACCTTGCCGGGACTTGGAATGCGTGGTCAGACCAAAGAGGGGAATTACTGGTTTGGTAACAAACGTTTAATGTTAAGCATTGGAGTTGAGTCCTCCTTGATCGAAGAATATCGCGAAAAATTTGCAATAAAGGGCAATACGCTTTCTTGGGTCTCTCGGCAAACAAAATCTAATACGGTTGAGCTCTGTGGTCTAGTGCAATTTCAGGATACGCTTAAACCCAGTGCGATTACAGCCGTCAGTCAATTACACGAATTAGACATACAAACCTGTTTGCTCACTGGCGATACGCAAGACAGTGCAGATATTATTGCAACCAAATTGGGTATTGACTTTGTTAGGGCGGAAGTGATGCCAGAACACAAGGCCGACGTGGTGAATCAATTCCAGTTGGAAGGTAAAAAAGTGGCAATGGTGGGAGATGGTATTAACGACACTCCTGCATTGGCAATGGCCAACGTGGGAATTGCGATGGGAGCAGGCACGGATGTTGCGATGCAGACTGCGGGTATTACTCTAATGCAAAGTGATCCATTAAAGGTTGTTGAAGCCATTGCTATCGCCAAAATGACGCAGCGTAAAATTCGTCAAAATCTTTTTTGGGCCTTTATCTACAACATTGTAGGGATACCGCTAGCAGCACTCGGTTTGCTTAATCCTATGGTCGCCGGAGCCATTATGGCTCTGAGCAGTGTCAGCGTTGTGTTGAACGCCCTATCGTTGGGCTTTATTAAAACATCATCAAAAAACTAACAAGATTGAGCATTACATTGAGTAATGCTCAATAAATACTTTATTCGAAATTGCTAATTTAACTACCAGCCTTGGGTGTAATGACGGTGTGAATTTAGACTTTTCACCTTCAAGATTGTTACTCACGATACGTTCTCAACAGGCAATTGCTGATTACAGAGCGTTATCGATAAACCTGCTGGTTTGGTTCAATGAAGCGAAGCCCGTGTGCCGGGCCACAGGCTCTCCGTTGACAAATAAAATCAGCGAAGGAATGCCGCGGATATTAAACTGAGCAGCGGTTTTGGGATTCGCATCAACATCGAGTTTGGTGACAACCACTTTTCCATTAAAGTCTTCAGCCAACTGTTCCAGAACAGGTGCCATGGCCTTACAGGGGCCACACCATTCTGCCCAGAAATCAACTAATACTGGTTTGGGGGCGTTACCGATAAATGACCTGAAGTCCTTGTCGTTTAAGTGTTGAATGGATGACATAACGAATTTCCTCCTAGTGAGTATGATGTCTAGGACACTATGCGCGCGTACCATATATAGAAATAATTGACAATTTATATACTAATCATCATTCTGGGTGATGTATGACTTAGGGGGAGACCGCCCACACCATGAAATCTCAGGAACTCACACTGCTGTATGTGTTCGACGCCATTATGACAGAGGGCTCGGTGACACTGGCGGCAGACAGGTTAGCCATGACCCAGCCGGCTGTCTCCAACGCCGTCGCCCGTATGCGTGATGTGTGGCAGGATCCCTTGTTTGTTAAGAAAGGAAGGCAGATCGAACCCACTGCATTTGCCCGCAGCCTTTGGGATCAGGTGCGAGACCCCATGCACTTTTTGTCTGCCGCAGTCGAATCCAGTGTGTTTAATCCAGCTGAATCGAGGCGCAAATTTCGTGTTGCGATAGCGGATATGTGGGTGGATATGTTCTGGTTACCGCTCATGGAAAAAGTGTGTGAGCAGGCGCCCAATGTGGACTTGTACGCCGTGCCCTATACCATCAGCGGGGTGGTGGATCAGTTACGCGAGGCAAATGTTGACCTGGTGCTGGGACCGCTTAACCAGCACGACCGCAGTCTGCGATCCCATTATTTAATGTCCAGTGTGTTCAAGCTGGTTATGCGCAAGACCCACCCGCTGGCGAGTAAGCCGATATCCATGGAGGACTATCTGGCCGCGCGACATATGTTGGTGTCCCAGTCTGGCGATGCGCACGGCTTTGTCGATTCCGCGCTGCAGCGCGATGGGTTGCGCCGCCGCGTGGCGTTAACGGTCAACCATTTTTCCGCCGTGCCTAAATTGCTCACGCACAGCGATTTGATGGCTGTGGTGCCAGAGGTTGTTGCCGGCGGCTCGCAGTATCGATCCGAATTGTGGGTGACTGATCCTCCCGTCGCCCTCGATCCTGTGCCTGTTTACCTCATTTGGCACACCCGGCTGGATCGGGATCCAGGGCTGGTGTGGATGCGAAACCTACTGGAAGAAACAATAAAATCTCAATGGAGCAAATGTACCCAATGTGTTCAGGGAAAGCTGCCCGAGGGTGAGGATCTAGCGACGCTGATTTGAGCTGTCTTCTTTTAATATGGAATGGCTAAAGCGGAAATATCGAAGGTGTCTACGAACACCTAATGGCAGAGTAGGGCATAAGGCTGCAGCCGAATTAAATCCATGTAAACGGCTACAGCGCCTGACTGATAACCAGTCCACCCCACACCATGGTTCGATCACCTTCACCACTCTTTATCTCCGATGTCTGCGCACGCAATACATAACTTAATTTAAAATTGTTGGCGAAGCCGAGGGTATAACCCGCCCAGGCTTCCGCCAGCAGGTCATTCACCTCATCGCCACTTAGACGGTGATCGCTGTGGCGAAATTGTCCCTGCAAGAAAGCGTTATAAGCCCGCACCTTTAAGGCGACGCCACCCCAGAAATAGTGCTCCCGTCCTTTATTGGGCGTTGATACTAAGTCATTAACGCGTTCTCCATAGGTGATCAGTTCCGGATTAAAGCGGTGACTGGGAGATGAGATCAAGCCATTGCGCGTTGATAGCGCGATACCTGCCTCAGTCAGGTAACCGACTGACCCAAAGTAGGTGGTTTTCAATTGCATATTGGCGGTTTTGGCACTTAAGTCTTGGTGATAAGCGAGCTGATAGCGAAAGGTTGGCTCCCCACCATTTGATATCTGGTGATCCCAGCCATGGGCTTGTTCACTTCCAACGACCGAGTGCACAGTATTCTGGGCGGATTCCATCAGATTCAACCCTAAAAAGCCCAGCGTCAGGGATGACGACCATGCATCACGACTGCCATTCATGTGATAGATGCGACTGTTGGTGACATACACAAGGCTGGCGTAGGGGCGGTCATCTTCGATTACATCCCGTGCTTCTATTTCTTCAGGTGTAAAACCGTAGGTGCCCCATTCAATTGAAGGAGTAACGTCATCGGCAGAAAACTGGCTTGCCGGTACGAATGAGAATTTGTCCAGGTAATTCAATGTGTTATCGAGACCGCGCCAATATTTCAATCCTTCACGTCCAGTGTAGGTAACTGCCAGGCCGGCGGTGAAATCTCGGTCACTACGAACAGGCGAAAAAAGATCGTTGTCCATAGAAACGGCCCAGGCGGATTGCTGCGATTCAGCTTGGGCTGGTAAGGAAATCCCAATGGCTGAAGCCAGTAATACTGTATGAACAAAACGATGCATGACGGCATCTCCAATATAAGGAATACAAGGAGGTACCGTTGGCTTTCAGTGGTAAGGGCACCTCGTTGATGTCCATAATGGAGATAACCAATGCAGTAAAAAAATCATGTATTGATATTTAACACATCATTAAAAATGATGTATTTGGCTAAGTGGAGGCTTTAGAGCTATTGGCGGTCATATCGGTCAGCGATTTTCCGCCAGATGCTTCACACCGTAAATGGCTGCCAATACTGCTAGGCCTATCCACTCTTTTTTTCCTGCTTTGTGTTTTTGTTCCGGTGTTTTTGAATCCATCGACTTCACCGAAAATTACTCCTGTGTTTTCTATGCTGAGAGCTGGGATCTCTTTAACGGAGTCGAAATTCGAGTAAATATTTCGACAAAAAGTCTGAAAGATATATCGTAATATCATATTGCTACATATTCGTTAGTTGCTTGTTGGTTCTCCATCTATTAGCATTATGTCCCTTTAATTCAATTCATCTAATGGTCATGAAATTCATGCTCAACTGATACAGCTAGACAGTTGGCACGAGAAGTACTTTTATAGTCTGTTTACGGTCGTTTTATGTCAAAATTCAAGTCGATAGGTTTATCTCTTTTGCTGTTGATCGTCATTGTTGGCGTGGTCGGTACTATCAAATTTGGCCAGTTTAAAACGTTAGGCGAGTCAGGTGCTATGTTTTTACCTCCGCCAGAAGCGGTTAATGCAACGGTCGCCGAGTATCAATATTGGCCCAATACGTTTGTCGAAATGGGTACCGTGGAAGCTGAGCAAGGTATTAATGTCGTGGCAGAAGTGCCAGGTAAAATATTGAAAATACTCGTCGAATCAGGTCACTATGTGCGTGCTGGTGATATTCTGCTGGAACAAGAATCAAATAATGAAGAAGCTCAACTGCGTGCAGCTCAAGCACGTCTAAGATTAGCCAAGACCAATTACGAGCGTGTGTTGGCGCTATTGAAGAAAAATTCGGTATCCAAAAGTGAAGTAGACTCAGCGTTGCAACAAGTGGATTCGGTACAAGGTGATGTAGATGATCTCAAAGCCACTTTAGCGAAGAAAGTGGTTCGAGCCCCTTTTGCTGGTCACTTGGGCATATTGCAGGTCGATCCAGGGCAAGTGATTCAGCCAGGAGAGGTCATTGTATCATTACAAGCCGTAGACCGGGTGAAAGTTAATTTTCCAATGCCACAGGAATGGTTTCCTCAGGTTAAGCCAGGAATGCCTGTCCGTTTGCAGCGAGATAATCAGCAAGGTCAGCCGATGGTGGGCAAAGTGTCTGCATTAGCGGCAGAGATCAGTTTAACCACGCGTAATGCGATGGTGGAAGCTATGGTTGATAATCCTGATAAGACCCTGATTCCAGGCATGGCTGTTGAAGCTCAGGTGGAGCTAGGCAAACCCAGTAGAGTGTTGGCTATTCCCAGTACTGCTATTATTTATGCACCCTTTGGCGATACTGTGTTCGTTGTGGATAAAGATGAGAACGACCAGTTGGTGGCTAAACAGCAATTTGTGCAATTGGGCCGTACACGTGGCGATTTTACTGAGGTTACAAGTGGATTAGAGGAGGGGGCGCAAGTCATCAGTACAGGGGCATTCAAGCTGTTCAGTGGCCAGAGTATTGTGATCAGTGATATCGATCCACCGGATTTTCAATTACAACCAACACCTACTGATAGCTAAGTTACGGCACCGCGAGACCCTTTATGAAATTTACTGATCTGTTTATACAGCGTCCGGTCATTGCCATTGTTGTGAGTCTGCTGATTTTAATTTCTGGGATTCAGGCAGGAAGTTCGTTGTCGGTTCGTCAGTATCCCCGTAGTGATGTGGCTAAAATCACTATTACTACCATTTATGTTGGAGCAAGTTCAGAATTGATCCGGGGGTTTGTTACGACTCCAATTGAGCGAGCAATTTCGTCGGTGAGTGGAGTCGATTATGTCGCGTCAGAAAGTACTACCGGTATGTCCACCGTGCGAGCTCAATTGCAATTAAACTACGACCCATTAAAAGCCATGACGGAAATTACCGCCAAGGTGAATGAGGTGCGTGGAGATTTGCCTGCCGAAGCAGAAATTCCCGCCATTGCCATCGAATCGGCAGACAGCCAGTTTGCAGCGGCCTATCTCAGTTTTAGCTCGAAGATTTTACAGCAAAATCAAATCACTGAATTTTTAACCCGCCTAGTGCAGCCGCGCTTGATTGCGATTGATGGAGTGCAGAAAGCAGAAGTCTTAGGCGGTCGTACATTTGCAATGCGCGTTTGGCTTAAATCAGAACGGATGGCAGCACTTAATATCAGCCCCACGCAGGTCTGGCAAGCCTTGGCGGCTAATAACGTCCAGGCTGCTTTAGGCCAGACGCGAGGTTCTTTTACCCAAGTTAATTTGCGAGCCAATACCGATTTGCGCACGGTTGAGGATTTTCGTAATTTGGTGATTGCTGATACCGCTGAAGGCACCATTCGACTCGAAGATGTCGCCGATGTGAATTTGGGTGCCGAAGACTACAACACCGAGGTCAGCTTTTCTGGTGAGACAGCGGTTTTTATGGGGGTTTGGGTGGCACCTAATTCTAACTCTTTGTCAGTGATGAAGGCAGTTAATAAAGAAATGAAAGCCATTCAAGCGGAATTGCCCGCCGGATTGAGTGGTGTTGTGGCTTATGACTCTACTAGCTATATCGATGCCGCCATCAAGGAAGTATTGAAAACCTTATCTGAAACTTTATTCATCATTATTGTGGTGATCTTTCTGTTTTTGGGTTTCAGTCGCTCGGTGTTTATTCCTGTGGTGGCCATACCCTTGTCATTAATTGGCGCTTTATTCGTGATGCAGATTTGCGGTTTCTCGCTTAACTTGCTGACCTTGTTGTCGATTGTGTTGAGCGTAGGCTTGGTGGTGGATGACGCGATTGTGATGGTTGAAAATATTGAACGCCATATTGAAAATGGGCTTAAACCCTTTGCCGCGGCCATTGTGGCTGCACGAGAGCTTATGGGGCCATTTCTGGCGATGACGGTGACCCTGGTTTCTGTTTATGTACCCATTGGTTTGCAGGGTGGGTTGACAGGGGCGCTGTTTCGGGAGTTCGCCATTACCCTGGCAGGAGCGGTGACCATTTCAGCGGTAGTGGCTATCACGTTGTCGCCCATGTTGGGATCAAAGATGCTGAAACCTCACAAGCGTATTCGTGCACCTCTAGCTTCAGCGTTCGATTGGTTCCAAGGCTTTTACGAGCGAGCTCTGCATAAAACCTTACGCAACCGCAGTGGTGTGTATTTATTTTGGGGCGGTATAGCGTTGTTGTGTTTACCGTTATATGTACTGTCACCGAAAGAGTTGGCTCCGGTGGAGGATCAAGGGGTTATTTTTGGCATTACAGAAACCCCGGCTAATTCCACCATGGACCAGGTGTCTTATTACGGTAAGTTAGTCAATCAGATTTTTATGGCTGTACCCGAGCGCGATTTTACTTTTCAGATCAGCTTTCCTTCGGGTGGTTTTGCCGGAATGGTGACGGTACCGTGGGAGGAGCGTGAGCGTACGGTTTTTGAGATCCTACCAGAGATTCAGCAGGCCTTGGCTAAAGTGCCTGGGGTGCGAATTCTGCCTATAACCCCGCCGCCGTTACCGGGTGGTGGCGACTTTCCCATGGAAGTGGTGATTTCGTCTACAGATGAACCCAAAACTATTTATGAGTATGCGCTTAAATTACAGCAGGAGTTGAATACGACGGGGCAATTCCCGTTTACCTTGCTCGATGTCAAAGTGGACCAACCGGAATATTCCTTGAATATCGATCGCAATAAAGTGGCTGATTTGGGTTTGGATTTGCAATCGGTCACACGCGATTTAGGTGTTTTATTGGGTGGCGGCTATGTTAACCGCTTTAATATGGAAGGTCAGAGTTATAAAGTTATTCCCCAAGTGAAGCGTGTTGATCGCCTGACACCAGACAGCTTGAAAAAACTCTACATCGGTGGGCATAACGGGCAATTGATTCGTCTTGATCAAATTGCATCTTTGCAGCATGTGACTGTGCCACGCACAATTAACCGGATGCAGCAGTTGAATTCGGTGAAATTGAGTGGTGCTATCATTAAGCCGCTAGGCGAGAGCTTGGCCTTGGTGGAGGCGAAAGCCCATGAGATCTTACCGAAGGGGTACACCTTAGATTACACTGGGGAATCCCGTCAGTTGAAAAGGGAAGGTAATCAGTTTTTACCGGCGTTCAGTTTTGCTTTGTTGATGATTTTCCTGGTGTTGGCAGCGCAGTACAATAGCTTTCGTGATCCCATTGTTATTTTGGCTGGATCCGTTCCGTTGGCGATGTTCGGGGCTTTGCTATTTACTTTCTTCAAAATGCCCGCACCGGTACCTTATTTTACCGATGCCTTCAGCACGACCTTGAACATTTATTCCCAAGTAGGGTTGGTAACCTTAATGGGGTTGATCGCCCGTAACGGTATTCTGGTGGTGGAGTTTGCCAATAAATTGCAGGAGCAAGGCATGGCCAAGCTGGAGGCAGTGGCTCAGGCATCGACCATTCGTTTACGACCGATATTGATGACCAGTATGGCCACCATCGCCGGTCACACGCCGTTGATTTTTGCTACCGGGCCGGGTGCTGAGGCACGCCAATCTATTGGTTTGGTATTGGTATGTGGCATGGCAATAGGCACCATTTTTACTTTGTTTGTGCTGCCTTCAATTTATGTATTGTTGGCCCGCCAACATCAAGCTCAACCTACCATGGAAGCGCTCGATCTCGAAATGCTCTAGGAGAAAATAAAGTACACGATCACTTGTTAGAGATTATAAAGACTTTTAACTCGCTTAGAGGTACGCGAGGCGTTGACGTTCACACGTAGAGCTTTGGGCTCTACGTGTGAAATAATCATTGGATATATACTGAATGAGCTTCGGTATTCCAAGGAGAGTTCGTAGAAGTATTTTGGTAATTAAACACTCCATAATTACAACGCCGAATTCCTCGACAATTTGCACAATGCACTTGCTGGGTCACTTTGACAAAACCGGCTTACTGAACTAATCATATTAATACTATCAAGGATTGAAATCTGCCCACGAATCGCAGTTACGCGGGCAACTCATTGCTAGCTTTCCATCATTACAACAATAAGAGAGCATCCACGGAGGGGCCATGTCATCAGCCAAATATTACACACCGTTTCGATTGTTCAGTTTCTTCATCCTGTTGTTAATGGCCGGCGCCATTTTGTACGCGCTGGGTATTTCCATTCACTACTGGGCCGGCATAGGCGTTTGAACAGGAAATTCAAATGAATAATCGGCAAGCACGGAAATTCGCCATCGGTTCAACCGTAGTGGCTTCATTGGTGTTTCTCGGTCTGACCATCGACAGTCATCGCCAGTTTCCCAAACTCACCAATGCAGAGAAAATCACTCCCCCCGTATCAGCCGGCAAGGATGTCTGGCACAAATATAATTGCATCAATTGCCATACGTTGTTTGGCGAAGGCGCTTACTACGCTCCTGATCTCACCAAGATTACCCAGCATCGAGGCGACGCCTATTTGAAGGCGTACATGAAAGACCCATCAAAATTTTATGATGAGCAAAAACATCGCCGATTAATGCCTACCCAGAACCTCTCAGATCAGGAAATCTCGGATCTGATTGCATTTCTGGATTGGGTCAGCAAAGTGGACAATCAAGGCTGGCCACCACGCCCGATCATGGTGACCGGTGGCATTGCGTCATCCGCCGTCGCCGCAACCGATGACCAACCTGTTTTGGGTACCACACCCGTTGATGAAAATGACGATGATCGCGCCAAGGGTGCAAACCTGTTCCGCACAGCGGCACCTTCCTGCGCAGCCTGCCATTCCCTCCAACCGGGAGTCACCATGGCTGGCCCCAGTCTGGCCGGTATTGGTGCAAACGCAGAAAAAGTCATTGCCGATGCTGACTACAAAGGCGAAGCCAAAGATGCGGCGAGCTACATTCGTGAATCCATTACTCACCCCAGCGCCTATGTTGTGCCTGGCGGCATGTTCTCTGCTAACGGCACCTCTTTTATGCCCGAAGGGTATGCGTCCAGCCTGACTGACGAACAGCTGCAACAAATCACGGCTTATTTGCTGTCGCTAAAATAACAGAATTTTTTCAGGGAGAGAAATCATGCGGTACAAGTCTCAAAGCGTCGCATACTGGTACTTTGCAGTGGCGGTGGTGCTGTTCGGATTGCAGCTGGTATTTGGTTTGTTGTCGGCAGCCAAATATCTGGGTCCTGATCCGCTGCTCTATATACTACCGTTTGACGTGACCAAAATGATTCATACAAATTTACTGATTGTGTGGGTCATCACTGGTTTTATGGGTGCCACCTACTGGATGATTCCCGACGAATCGCGCACCGAAATTTACAGTGTCAAGCTGGCCTACGTGCAGTTGATACTGTGGGTGTTGATGGGAGTCTCTGCTGTGATTGGTTATCTTTTTCGCTTTGGCACCGGCAATAAATTGCTGGAACAACCGTTGCCCCACAAATTAGTGATCGTGATTTGCATGCTGATTTTTCTGTACAACATTGGCATGACGATTAAAAAATCGGGACGTTTCACAACCACGGAAGGCGTGCTCTGCATTGGCCTGGCGCTGACAGCCGTTTTGTTTCTGCCAGCATTACTGCATTACTCCAATTATACCGTGTCCATTTTCTATCGCTGGTGGACCATTCATCTGTGGGTAGAAGGCGTGTGGATGATGATCATGGGCGGCTTTCTGGCATACCTGCTGATCCGCCTCTCGGGCGCCGATCGTGAAGCGATGGAAAAATGGCTGTATGTCATCGTGGGATTGGTATTTATCGCAGGCATTTTGGGCACGGCGCATCACTATTACTGGGTCGGTGTGCCCAGTTACTGGCTGCCCATTGGTGGCATTTTCAGTGCTTTGGAACCGGCTGCACTCCTGGGCATGGCTGTTTACGCGTACTTTGCCATGCGCCGCGCAGGATTTTCACATCCCAATACGCTAGCCCTGCACTGGACCATTGGCAGTGCGCTGTTTGCCATGTTCGGAGCAGGATTACTTGGGCTTGCGCACACTTGGCCCAGCGTCAACAAATGGACACACGGCACGCTGGTCACTGCGATGCACGGTCACGCGGCGTTCTATGGTGCCTACGCCATGATCGTGATCGCCATGATCAACTATGCACTGCCATCGCTGACACCGGGGCGCCCAGAAAAAGGCACTAACCTGGGCATGATCTCGTTCTGGATGCAATTGGCGGGCATGTTTGGCATGACTCTGTCGTTTGGCACAGCAGGGCTTGGTCAAGTCTATCTGGAACGCATCATGGGCATGGGCTATCTGGACGCACAACTGAAGATCCAGGTGCATTTTCTGATGCTGGTAACCACCGCCTCGCTGTTCACCATTGGAGTCGGTTTGTTTATCTATGATTTCTTCCGCTTTCGCCCACACTTTGAACCGGTTTCCGAGTCGCTTGATCAGGATGCGCAGCGACCTGTAACTTCTGGAGCGGTTCCGAGATGACGGATACCATCCTGCGACAACTGCACCGCAGTGGCGATGAACCTTTTTATCTTCCCACCGGCAATGAAGTGGAGGTATTTGAACAGTGTCATCTCAATCAGCTGGCGTTGATGCTGAAAGGTCCCACCGGCTGCGGTAAAACGCGGCTAGTGGAATATATGGCCTGGCGACTCAAGCGGCCACTGATCACGATTCCCTGTCATGACGATCTGGCCGCCAGCGATCTGATTGGGCGCTATCTGATTCGTCATGACGGCACCGCATGGCAGGACGGCCCACTGACGCGCGCGGTGCGGGAAGGCGCTATCTGTTATCTGGATGAAGTGGTAGAAGCGCGGCAGGACACAGTAGTGGTGCTGCACGCGCTGACAGATCACCGCCGAATACTGCCCATCGACAAGACCGGCGAAACAGTTGCTGCCGCTCCCGGTTTTCAATTGGTGGTTTCTTACAATCCTGGTTATCAGCGCATGCTGAAAGACCTCAAACCCAGCACCCGGCAACGCTTTGTGGCGCTGGATCTGACGTTTCCTCCCGAGCAGCAGGAGGTTCGCATCGTGCAGCAGGAAAGTGATGTGGATCACGCTGTCGCGCAGGGTCTGGTGTCACTTGCGGATCGTATTCGTGCGCTGCGTGATCGTGGGCTGGCGGAAGTTCCCAGCACCCGTTTGTTGATTGCTACTGCCCGCCTGATCCGTTCCGGTATTTCCACCACCGATGCCTGTCGCCACGCGCTGATTGCTCCGCTATCGGATGACGAATCGCTGGTAGCGGCCATGCAGGATCTGGTGGATATGACTTTTGTATGAGCGCGGCTGAAACCGCATGGCCGAACCCGAAGAACTGATCAGTGACGCAGCCCGTCATACCACCGAATTTGTCCAATCCTTGTGGCGTCGTCACCATCCTCACAAAGCGGACACCCGGCTTTATCTGAACGAAGTCGCGCCCCGTCTCGGGCTGTTGCTGCAAGCCGCGTTCAATCGGAATTTCCTCATTCGCACCGCAAAACCGCCCGCTCAGGCAACGCTGCTGGCTATTCTCTTCAAGCGTCATCCGACACCCCGACGTACACAACCTGTCGCAGCAACCGACGGACAGATGCTGTGGCTACCGCCTGTCGCGCCTTTTGACACTCCACATGACGCTATAGGTTGGTATCGCACGCTTGCGTTGCAACAGGCCATGCGAGCGCAGCGGGGCAGTGCACATATTTCCCTGATCAAGCTGACACCGTTGCAGCGTGCACTGTATCTGCTGCTGGAGGCGCAGGCCAGCGACGTACATCTTTGCAAAACGTTTCCAGGGAGCTTCGAATCCCTGCTGCGTTTGCGCAGACAGAGCCTGCAACAGCGGCCCCCGCTGTCACAGTTTCAAGGGACTCGTCATGTGCTGGAGCAAGGCGTTCGCACCTTGCTGGCCTGCGCACCGGACAAGGCTGCAGAACACCTTCCTTTCACACAATCGCCACAGGATTCGCTGCAAAAACTTTCAGCGATTCTGAAGCGTTGGGGGCTCAGTGATGCAGATCCGTCCCATCGGAAAGCCGGATTTTTCCCCCTGTTACAGGATCACTGGACCGGCGAACTGATCAATCATCCGGAACATGAAACGTCACCATTACGGGATGAAGGGCAGAACAGCGACGAACCCGAGCAGTGGAATCAAAGCCGGAGCGCACAGTTACCCCGTGCTCCCGATATTCGGCCAGCCACTGAAAAAGAAGACGAAGACGAAAAAGAATCCGCACCATGGATGATTCAACTGGACGAACCTCATCGCACTGCAGAAGATCCCATGGGCTTACAACGCCCCAGCGATCGCGATGAAGACACTGCCGCAGAGGATTATGCGGACATGGTGTCAGAACTGGATCAGGCCAGACTGGTGCGAACACCCCAACGGGCAAAAGAATTTTTACTGTCTGATACGCCTACAGCCAGCCCAGCATTACCGAAGTCCGTCTCCCTTCAGAGCGACAACGAAGGCATTAACTACCCGGAATGGGATTACCGAACGCAGTGCTATCGTGATCCCGGCGCTCGACTATTCACGCTACCTACCGCACCAGGCTCGGAGCAATGGGTCAATGACACGTTGCAAAAACATCAGCTGCAGATTCGGGAAATCCGCCGTCATTTTGAATTGCTGCAAGCCCGTCGATTATGGCAGCGCCGTCAATGGGATGGTGATGATGTCGACCTGGATGCATACACCGATGCGCTGGCAGATTTTCGCGCAGGCCAGCCGATGTCGCAGCGGCTGTATCAAAGCCGTCGCGCCGTATACAGGGATCTGGCCATCTGCCTGTTAATCGATGTGAGCGGCTCTACCGATGGCTGGGTGGCTCAGAATCGCCGCGTCATTGATGTCGCGCGCGAGGCCCTGTTGCTGGTCTGCATCGCACTGGATAGTCTGGGAGAACCCTGGATCGCACAGGCGTTTTCGGGTGAAGGCCCTCAGGCCGTGACCGTGCGTGAATTAAAATCCTTTGAAGAGCCATGGTCGGAGGAGGTTGCGCTCCGCATCAGCGCACTGGAGCCGGAACACTACACCCGCGCAGGTGCAGCCATTCGACATGCCAGTGCCAGCTTGATGCAACAGCCAGCGCAACATCGATTATTGCTGATGCTTTCCGATGGCAAACCAAACGACAAGGATGAATATGAAGGCCGCTATGGTGCAGAAGACATGCGACAAGCGGTTACTGAAGCACGGTTGCAAGGTATTCAGCCGTTCTGCCTGACCATTGATCGGCAAGCAGCTGATTATCTGCCCCAGATTTTTGGTGCGCACCACTACGCATTGCTACAGCATCCCGACCGTTTACCTCGCGTGTTGCTGGACTGGATGAAACGGCTCATTGTTCAGTAGTGGATGTAAAGCGGTGACTTTCATCTTTGCGCGACAGCGGCATCCGTAATTTGCAGCAGCTTTAGCAACGCTGACCTTTTGGATTTCGGCAACAGGTCGGCCAGTGTATATTGATCCAGCACATACAAAAAAGACTCCAGCGCTTCTGCCAATACTTTTTTCAACTGGCAAGCAGGCGTGATGGAACAGTGACTCGCATCACCAAAGCACTCCACTATTTCAAAGTTCTGTTCTGTTTCGCGTACCAGCGTTCCGATGTTGATGGAGTCGGGCGATCGGTTTAAGCAAATACCACCACTCTTGCCTCGGGTCGCCGTGAGATAGCCTTTGATGTTCAACTCCTGAACCACTTTCATCAAATGATTTTTTGAAATGCCATAGGCGTCGGCAATTTCCTGAATCGTGGAAAGCCCTTCGCCTTTCACACCCAGATAGATCAATACCCGTAGTGAATAATCAGTGTAGCGGGTGATATGCATGAATACTCCTCAACGAATAAATCATCCCGGGCGGCTATCAGCACGGGGGCGACTCAGCACAGGAAAATACAGAATAACAAAAAGTCCGAATGCCAACACCCAGCACAGGGCCGCGAGCATTATACCTATCCGAAAATCCATAAGTTGCAAAGCCACCAGAACGCGCAAGAGTGTCGCCAGAAGGATCGACACATAAATCCACAGGCCCATGGGCACCAATGCAAGCGGACGCCCAGTGTGCCCCATGGCTACCCGCGTCATGACAGCCAATATCAAAGTACCGATGCCACCCACGCCCAACAGGTGCTCCCAGGCAGTTGCAGGAATTAGTTGGGTGAAAGCGCTGCCGCCCCGCAATAGCAACGCAAGCACAATAAACCCGTAAGCCAGATGCAGAATCCACAATAAGGGCTCGGCCGTGACACGCCAACCCGACCACCGAACAAGACGGACCAGATTGAACAGCCCAGCAAGTAGAACCACACCACCCACTATTGGTACAGGTGCATTAAACCAGCTTAATGGCAATAGCAGAATCACACTGCCGATGGACAGACGATTTACAAGATCGGATTGTTTTACCCAATCGGGATTGCCGCCTTTCGCCTGTAGCCAGCTAGCAGAAAATGCCGGAATAATCCGCCCTCCGATTACAAGCATTAATACAGTGACAAGATCTAATCCATGCAGTTGCCCCAGCTTTAGCAGTTTATAATCATTCATTATAAAACCCAGATGCATTAACAAGTTACCCACCACCAGCAATGCCAGCACCGCCACCAGAATCAGATTGCGATGATTCCGGTGGCGGATCAAAACCGCCGCTACATAGATCCCCAGCACTGGCAAGAAAGCCATATCCACCAAGGCCACCAACCAAAGCGGCAGCCATCCCGCGCACCACATGGCCACGCGCCCAGCCGCCCAAAGCAGAATCAGCAGTAGCAGACCGGTGCCTTGAAGCGGGCGGGCCTGGGTCCAATTGGTCATTGCCGTCAGCAAAAATCCAGCAATAGCGGCGGGCACCATACCATAGAGCATCTCATGGCTATGCCATTGCACCGGCGATCCTCCCAGCGGCAGTGGCCACCCTGCCAGTAGAAAACCCACCCACGCCAATACACCCAAAATGGCGTATGTGCCTGTCAACAAAAAGAAAGGGCGGAAGGCATAGCTCAGTAGCACAGGCATGGAGGAAGGATTACTCATCAGGAAGATTCCTTACTGTCAGATTTAAACATGCATATATAGTACATGTTAAAAAGGTGCATGTATAATGCATCTTTAAATATTCAACACCAATAAGCGCCATGTGTTATTGCTGATTATTAGGAGAGTAGGGTCTGTACCCGAACACAGATTGTTTACGCCGGAATACTCGGCGCAAAAATTATTAGACGTTATTTTGCAATTGACTCCACAGCAGACCGGTAAGTGCTTCGCTTGGGACGTGCAAGAGGTTGAGCCTTAAAAATTAGAGTCCGTACTTCGGTGCCCGAGTCGCATCAAAATATGTAGAACAAGCAGTAGCATCATGTCTAAGGAAAAGGAACCGCCGCTGGATTTGGAGTGGATTACATTTCTTACTAAAGGCGAGTAGGGTGTGCCTGTGGCCTGACCGATGGTGCCAGTAGAGTTATCCGAGGACCGAGCGTATACCTCGAAAATGTAGGCTGTGCCGTTCATCAGTCCCGTAATCTGAATAGCACTTGCGGAGGTAAAAAGGAACTGGTGGCCCAGTGGTTGGTCGGCTGGGCGGTAAGACACCACGTATTCGTCGATGGTATGGCCGCTGTTGTTATTCAGGATCCAGGACAGGTCTGCTCTGCCATCAGTCATCGTAGCGTTAACGCTTGGCGATGGGATAGCTCCGTAGGGTGTGGCTCTAACTGCATTGGACCAAGGGCTGTTGCCCGATGCATTGTGACCGCGTACCAGTGCCCAATACTCGGTGCCGTTGGTCAACGCGCTCAGGGTTCCTGCGAGCCCGTCCGGGTTGACACTGAAATCGGAATAGAGGGTTCCCGGGCAACTGGTACCAAGCGCTACAGGATCGGGCGCGGTGCCGGTACCATAGCAGGCATCGTAACCAGTTAATGGGCCTGAGCCAGGGTCTTCCGGTCGGCTCCAGGCAAGTTGGATATTGCCGTCACCGGTGGCTGTAACGCTGAGGTGTGGAGACAGCTGGTGCTGTATAGCACCGATGTTGCGCGCCCCGTTGCCAGAATCACAGCGATCGTTTCCAGCCACGTCTTTTGTGATAGGCAGGTTGGTAATGGGATTAATCAACCCATTACTGTTGCAGCCATCGGGTATCACATCAATTAGTTGGCCGGGGTTCGCCAGCGTTCCCAAAACTGGGGTAGCCCTTTGTACGGGCGTCACGGCGGAGGAGGTCGGCAGTCCCGGTTCATCGACCAGAAGCAGAGGCTGTCCGGTCAATGCACGCAATGCGCTTGCATCTTGGTCGGGCACAGTATGCATCCAGGAGTACGCATCAGCGGTGAATCCTCCGGTGGCGGTTTTCATAAAATTAGACAGCAGGGGACCGCTGCCGTTGGCTGCTGGAACTGTCTGTCCAAACGCCGATCCCCGCAAGTTGATGTTACCGGCACCATTCCATTGCACTAGCCTGCCTGGACTGCCGCTGGCCTGGCAAACACCATCGCAATCCAGCAAGGTCAACAATAGGGTGCTGCCTTCAATATTCATTTCACTGGTGGAGAGATTGACAACGTAATCCTCTTCGTCTGGTATACCAAAGACGTCATCTGACCAGATGCTGTTGACGATGTTGCTTTGTGCCTGGCCACCAATCTGTACTGCGCCGGCATCATTCATTATGGTGGAAACGATATTTACCTGATTCGTGCTGGACTGGCCATTCCATCCAATCAGGCCTGAATCCTTGATTACCTCAAAGTTGCTGTCGGAGATGTTCAGGTCGCCGCAGTTTCCGGCGCAGGCGATAGCCGGGTTTTGTACTGGAAAAACACCAATTTGTGACCAGTTGTAAACATCCTCCCAGTGATTTTCCGCCAAGTTCAACGTCACGCCATCGGTTGCGTAGATGGCTGAGCGATCACATTCCAGAAAGGCGAATATCTCATTCAGTTTTATTCGGGTCAGGGTTAGAGCCGCATCGTTATGGATATAGGCTAAAGCATGCATCTGACGAATCGTAAGGTCCTGAATGGTGACCGATATACCTGCATTGGACGTGCTTTCGCTTCCAATTATGAAAAGTCCTGGTGTTTCGGCAACTATGATCGTGCCAGAGGCCGAAGTGCTACTTGGGCAAACCGAAGTGGAGTTGAGCACACCACTGGTGTTAATCCAGGCGATATGGCCATCTAATATTCCGCCGTTGCCTTCAATCACGAGCGATTCCGTAATTCTAGTGACGTAATAGTCTGGACCGAAAGAGCCCACCTGCGGGCATGAATTCATGTTGATCTGTAGATTGGGGGACAGGCTTACGGTATCGGCTCCTGGCCAAAGGTTGGCCGCTTCAATTGCGCTTACCAAGGATCCAGGGCCAGAGCAGCTGCTGCTGGTGACGTTAAATGTCAGAGCATGGCTCTCAAATGGGAGAAAGATAAACAGGCATAACAATGAGCTACGAAAACGGGAATTAGATACCTGCATACTGGGGCGTCCTGCCAATCACTAAAATCTATAAAAGCATAGTTCAAGGGCGAGCAAATAGCCGCTGGTGACTTGCTTAGCTTTTTGGGGTCGTTGGTACTTAGAGACTTTTAGTACCAAGAATGAAAATAAACCTAATGCTATCAGTGGAATACAACGTTGAGATTTCGATATCTTACTATCTACTTATCTTCAGGGCGAATGAGTGAAAGGTAGACCGTATCAAAGGGGCGAAAAATAGAAGCAACAAATAAAGCAGGAGAATCTTTTGTATTAAAGCGAGATTTCGAAGCAGAAGAACAAATCCAAAATGAGTCGCTAGCTGGATGTTTGGCGTTCAATAGTTCGGCGAGCGGTGGGTACTTGACCGGTTATTCCTCTGTTGTCGCTTTTTCCTATACGACAAGTTGTGTTGGAAACCATATAGCAAACAGTGTTAGTAAATACCCGTCTTCAGCATTCATCCAGGTTGCATTACAAAAACTTTCCGGTGGAAGCTGGAGTACGGTTGCATCTGGACTTTCAGGTTATTTCTACTCTGGTACAGCAGGTCAATACCGTATTGTCGTAAATAATTTAGGATCGGTTACGGCAACTTCATGGAGTTTTGACTACAAACTACCACTGTAAGCGACTGATAGATGGGCTGGGAAATACCAGCCTATCTATATCTATACTTTTATATCAACGCCTATATTGGCTCTAATACCGCTGATGAAGTCTGAAATGTTGTATATTGTGTGGAGCGAGTCACTGGCAATTCGTTTAGCACTTTCTAGTGTGGGATCGTTTTTTGATATTTCTACTGTATGTTCGAATTTTTCTTCGAATAACTTGATGGCATCTATTGGAGTAGTTTGATCTGGCCGGTCTAGTCGGGCGGCCATTATAAATTCCCCAGCGGCGCTATCAGAAATTTCTCCTTCTTCAAATAATTTCGATGCCAATTTAGCCAAGTCTTTAGGTGATATATTTCGAAGGTCAAAATTTGCCAGATAATCGCGAAGGTCTTCTGTCGTGCTGGTGATAAATTCTGGAGAAACTTTGTCAACCATGCCAATGCCATCAGGCTTGGAAAATCTATTATTTTGGAAATAGGACTTAGTTTGATTACTATAATCATGGTTAATTGCATTCATTTGCATAGTGATTCTCCTATAGAAGGCTTACCCGCAACACTTGCTTACTAAGCTTAGCCTATACCCCAAGTTCAGCGCAAATTGTGATGCACTGTTACCAAAAGAGGTTAGAAATGAGTAAATGTCAGCCCAATCCAGATAGACGGTGACAAGACAAAGGCTATGGAGTTCTGGTACTGGGTAATTGCGCCCCTGGTTGCCGCGCCCTG
Source organism: uncultured Ketobacter sp. (assembly GCA_963922875.1). Taxonomy (GTDB): domain Bacteria; phylum Pseudomonadota; class Gammaproteobacteria; order Pseudomonadales; family Ketobacteraceae; genus Ketobacter. The sequence continues at coordinate 639,375 of CAWUJH010000002.1, forward strand.
GGTCGACGTGGATATGCTCAATACTGAGGCTTAAGAGCGATCACGGTCGTCATCGTCAAAGGGAGGGGTGCCATAGAGTGCTGTATATTCAGCGTCATTAAGTAGTGCAAACTTCCCATCATCATTGCCATTACTAACCATACCGATCTTTGCAATTGCTCCTTCATTTTCCGGAGTAATGAACCTACAAAACTTTGCTGGCTACGAACAGTGGGTTGGTGGTTGAGCGCTTACAAAAGATCAGAGATTTCCAAGAAAATCTTTCTAAACGTCTGCATTTTGCAATATCTGATAATGCAAGGTGGGTTGCTTCGGTTTTGCGTGGACATATCAACTATCTTGGTGTGTCTGGAAACGCAGAATCACTCTCGCGATTTCACAATGAGGTCTGCCGAAGATGGCTGAAATTGGGTAACCTACTAAATTTGGAAACTGTAAAAATTTAATATTCAATAAAATCAAATAGATAAATAATTGCTTTCTACGAAAAAATGGAAACCTCCTCTTGTAACGCGCTTTGCTTTTGGTAATTTGGATTTTCCACGAAAAAGTGGAAAGTTGTTGTCTGCCAATCCCGTTCATAGTAAACCTTAATCAGACTATCACTTTTAACAATAATGCAAGGGGTGGTGGTGCTGAATCAGCTCGTAGTTCTATAAGCGGATGGCGCTGCTACTACCCGTATGCTGGTCAGCAGATCATGGTGCTTGAGCATTGTGGATAGTCAGCCCGATTGTGTGCGAAGGGAGAAGATAGTATGGGCAGAAAGTCACGGGAGAAACGTGAACGAAGAATTGCACGGGAGAGAGCCGATCAAAACCTCCTAATAAGCAAGTTTCGTGAGTATGAGGGATGGAGCGCACACGAGGCTAAAGCGGCAAAAGAGTTTCAAGAGCAAATCGAGGCAATACGCAAATTGCTCTGCCAATACAAGCGCATCGATGCAACGATCGCGCTGAGTGTCTCTGAATTGTGGCCTGCCAACGCGGGATACCCATCGTTACTTACGCAGACTTTAAGACGTTTGCGAAATCTCTATATGAGATATGGCCAGAATTCCCAATGTTTGAGGATTTTTCTCCCGAGGCTGACTGGGGACACACTAAAGTATCCCTTGGCAGGGACTTTGTACCAATGTTCTACGGTAGCTGTATTGAACGCACACCCGACTTCGTAGAAGCATTCCGCATTACTTATGCGCACGTTCCCGAGGCCATGGCCCACATGGATCTAGCTATCGCATTGCAAGCTCGAATCATCAACGCGATACCGAATCTGGGAGCTGCCCCCGCTGAAGAATCACAACGGGCTCATGTCGAAGTGCCTCCTGAGGAATTCTGGCTGGCTTGTAGACCAACGCTACTACAGATCGGTGCGGATATTACTGACTGGCGAAACAAGGCAGGTGATGCGCTGGAGACTGACTTTGGTGCTTTCAAGGCACCGCTGACATGGAGCGCCTTTGGTGATGCCGTAATGCAGGGGAGCGCGCTTCCTTTCTTGGCGGTTAAAAGCGATGGCACGTGGGTACCGATGTCAGTTCGCAGTGCCCCTGGAGTCGTTATCGACCATTGGGCGAATAAAGAATTGGAAGGGGTCAGCGTACAAACACATAGGAAGCTTGCTCAGTTCGTCGCCGAGCGATTCCGAGGAGTGGCAGTGGGACCTATGACGCCCCTTGTCGGCGACTCAGTCTGTAAAGAGATTCCCATTAGCTGCGTCGTCTCGGCCGACTCAGGGGTATATCTAATTTGTGCATGCGACCATACTTCGTATGAACGAATGTCGACCGCAGTAAAAGATATGTATGCCACGGTGAAGCGCGGCGCACCGATTAACTTCCTTCTTGCCGATGGGCATGTACTGATGCTGTCTAAGGATGGGGTCACCGGACCGAGTGTTGACGAACTTCGAATAATCATTGTGGTTACTCAGGCAAGCACTGCATTCGGCACCATTCGTGTGCCAGAAAGGCCTTCCCGCCTATTACCGTTGGCTGACTTCATCACCATCTTCGACAGTTTAGATGATCTCGATGAGTTGGAGCGGTACTGGAAATTCGTTGACTCTCAGAAAGGCTCTCTCAGCCCTTTCTCGACTGGGTCCGCTGATTTGTATGCGTCTTTCAAAGACACGCACAGTGTACTTGTCGAAGGTGCGGTTTCACCTAACTTTGTAGTATTGGATCCTCATTGGGGTACTTCCTGGCGGTTCAAGGTGCTTTCTGATTTTTGGTCGCATGCGCCAAACGTTTTTCCAGATGACTCTTCTGGGTGGCGGTTAACTCAAGGATCTGAAGGTGTAATTGACCTCCACTCGCGCCATCACAAGGCACTCGCGTACTCAACATCAGTAGGCATTTGCACCGTTCAAACTTTGGTGGAAATCTCTGAAGGCCTGCTGATCGAGGATGCACGTATGCTAGACCTCTTTGCTCAACTCGTCGCGGATTGCACCTATCGCAGCCGCGAGCAACTTTCTGATATTGCGCTGTTTCAGCAGCCACATGTTCTGTTTATTTGCGGTTCCGACCCAAACAGTTCTGTTGGCGATGAGGAAACACCCAGGCCAATTGAGGATATTGCGCGAGTTGTGATTTCAGTGAAAGAGGATACTGTTCGCAAGGGTTCATTTTATCTGCAGGTCGATACTCACGCAGTACTCGCAGGGCTAAACGCAGCCAAGGATGGATCGTTCGAGGTTCGTTGTCTGCTGGAGACGCTCGAAAAGTGCTGCGAGGCTTGTGGGCTGGGGTTTCCTGAAGGCGTTGAGAACCGGTTTCATTCTCAGGCTTCGGCACCGGCGCGTTACCACGTTGAAGTGGTTGAGCGAAATGTTGATGTCCCTGACTATGTGGAACCAATAATTCCTTCACCTGTACACTACAAGCTTGCACGTAAGCATTTGGCTACGGAAATCTTGGCGCTTGGTCTTATGCCAGGACGATATGAACTGTCAGAAGCAAAGGAAAGAATTGATCCAGCGTGCACTCGGTTACGTCTTCACATCGAAAATCGGCTCGCATCGTTCGACAGGCATCAGCTTCTTCGAGCATTCATTGAGCAGCACGACGCGGCTCTTGTCGCCGAAAGAATGAAGATTCAACGGGCTCGTAAAAGCCTCGCTCATGATGTGGATTACGACAGACTTGATGCCGTTGAACGGGCACGCGAAGAGTTCGGTTCTGCCGCTCGCCACTATCGCTATCTCTTGGAAAAAACAGTGAGTTCGACCGTGACTGGGAGCGGGGATGTTACTGAAGACATACTGCGAGAACTGATTGGCTTGGTTGATTGGTTCATGGTGCTTGCAGGAGCGAGCGACGTCCTTCATAACGGTATAGACGTTGGTGGCGTTGAAATTGACCATTCGTACATTCCTGAGATTTTCTATTCAACAGGCTCCTATGATCGAAACACGGAATTCGCACGTGAGTATGCGAAGTCCAGGCTGGGGGTTGGAGAAAACAGCAAAGATGCAGTGGAAGGTGAGCCAGCGAGCTTACTTTCTTCAGAGAAGTTAAAAAGTGCTTTTGTAGCCGATTTGGGATTTGATCTACAAAGTTTGGTTGTTGCTCTCGCCGTGTTGTCACAAGCACATCGATATGGTTTAGGTGATGATCTCTCGCTCTCTTACGCTGCCACCCCGAACCGTATCGAGAAATGCTTAGTCAATAGCATTGATAACCTTGATCTTGAGGAGGTCAAAAGGATTGTGTCATTCCTTACGCTCTCAGAGGAAGGCGTTCGTAGACTATCTGGGAGGGATGTCGATGAGGCTGATGTTCCGTACTGGGAACACAAAAAGCGAATCCATCGATATGTAATCAGGCCGCTGATTGCAGATGGTCCCGACTTACGTTGGGGGGCAGAGATGGCTAGCCGGGCAATGCACCGTTGGATGTCGACGGTGAGGGATGGCTATCTCCCTGCTGACTTCGAGTGGCCCCATGTTGAACCTGTCATTCGAAAGGTCAAAGAGAGTATTGAGAAGCGGTTGGAGCTTCGTACCGAGGATATATTCCTGAGGCATACTCCATTCGTCCAGCGAGGCATCGACTTCTTCAGGAAGTTTCGTAGTGAGCGGTTCGAGGACGTTGGAGACTTCGATGTAATCGCGTACTGGCCAGAGGCAAACCTGCTCGTGGCAGTGGAATGCAAGTACAACCAGCCAGCCTATACAATGAAAGATGGCCGGCGACTTCGGGATCGAATATTCGGCAAAGCGGAGGATGACAAGGCTGGACAGTTCCGTAACATCTCGCGCCGAAGGCAGTTTCTAGAGAAAAACCGATCAAGGATGCTTGAGTTGCTGAAGTGGCCGCAACCTGAAGTTGAGCCCATCACGGATGTAGAGCTCTACGTGAGTAGAGACGTGTACTATTGGATGGTTCATCCGCCTTACCCTGTTCCGACCAAGTTCGTGAGAGTGGACACGCTGGATACCTGGATTAAGACAGAACTCATCACTTCGTGCAGCCATGTCTGAGAATATTAAGAGCACTGCAATCCCTGCAGCAGGCTACATCTACCAGACTCGGCAGGGCATCAAGGTCTTGTGCGATTGGTTAGATGCGCCAACTCGTTATATCCGGGTCAAGTTCGAATGCGACGAGGAAAATGAGGCGCCACAAGGGCTTGATGATATCGTTGTTGAGCGTAGCGATGGCCTAGTTGATCTTCAGCAGGTTAAGTTCACTCCAAACCCAGATGCGCATCTGCTTTGCTGGAACTGGTTGCTTGAGAAGACCGGCAAGACGGCGCGTTCCAGATCCATGCTTCGCAAATGGTTTGATGCGTTCAAGACAATCGATCCAGAGCGCATTGGCGAGATTTCGCTGACGACGAACCGCCGGCCGGATGCCGCCATTGAGGCCTGTCTTGATGCTGGCAGGATTTCTTTCGCTAAGATCCCTGAGCCAAAGCGATCAGAGGTGCTTGCAGAGCTTGGCAGCGCTGAAGACTGCGAAATATTTTTCGATCAGTTGTGTATTCGGCATAGCGACAAAGGGTACCTCGTATTGGAGCACGAGATTGATGCGCGCCTTCGGTCGCATGGCACAGCTGAGGGGATAGCGAACCTCAAGAACATGGCCCTGAACTGGGCGGTTCAGAAGGACTCTCCTTCGCCGGATGGCTGGATCATGCTGACAGAGATCCGAGCCATCCTACGAGCGTCGCCGCCGGCACCGTTGCCAGAGGACTTTGTGGTCCCCAGAGGGTATGAAGTACCTGATGAAACGTTCCATCAGGAGTTTGTTCAAGACACAATCAACTCTGCAGGGAAGGCTATTGTTTTGACAGGGCCACCCGGCCGAGGCAAGAGTACTTACCTAAGCGCCTTGTGTGACACGCTTGCAGAACAAGATATCCCGATGGTGCGTCACCACTACTTCCTCTCGACGACGGAGCGTGGCCGTGACCGGGTGAACAGTTACGTTGTTGAGCAGTCCATTCGAGCGCAAGTCGAGCAGTTTCACGGGGATGTCACGATAGGGGCTGGGGGGCTACGAGACCTTATGGAGGCATGTGCCTCTCACTACAAAGCGCTGGGCGTTCCGTTCGTGCTCATCCTGGATGGTTTAGATCACGTCTGGCGTATCAACGCTGAAGACAAGCGTCCGTTGGACGACCTTTTCTCCCAAGTGATCCCATGCCCGGACAATATGGTGCTACTCGTTGGCACCCAACCTGTGGACGACATCCAGTTACCAACGGACCTGCTCGCTGTAGCACCGAAGTCTGAGTGGCACACCTTGCCGGCGATGTCTGAGAACGCAGTCCTTTCCTACCTTCGTAAAGCAGTCCAAGAGGGCAGATTCACGACTAACTTCGAGCGTGGGGCGCAGGCCGAAGAGCAAATGCAAGATGCAGCAACCGCGCTCCGTGCAAGAACCAACGGCCATCCGCTTCACATCATCTACGCAACTGCTGAGCTGGAACATGCTGACCGCAAGCTGTCTAGATGGGATGTGGAGCAGCTAAAAGGAGATATGAGCCAGGACGCGAAGTTCTACTATGCATCACTATGGGAGAACCTTCTTCCAAGCCTCAAGGACACGTTGCGGCTGGTCTGCGCCTTCCCGTTTTTCTGGCCAAGGACGGCTTTTCCTGAGATTGCCACCGAGATCAATACTGCCAAGCCTGAAGTTGAGAAAGTGGAGCATTTGCTTTACTCGTCTGCTGCTGGCCTGAAGGTCTTCCACGAGAGCCTGGCAGTCTTCGTGCGCGGGACAGATGGCTACGAAGATCGCATCAAGGAGTTGTTGCCTGCAGTCGCGGGCTGGCTGGAGAGCTCCGCTCCCGCCGCGCTTCGCGTGAACTGGCTTTGGACGGTTCAAGCGAAGTTGGGCGACCCGAAGAACCTCATAAAGGGACTCACCCGTGACTGGATCATGCTTCGCCTTGAGGAGGGCTATCCAGAGTCGCTGTTCGATACACTGCTCTCGGAAGCTTTGATTGCCGCGCTTGAAACTACCGAGTTTGCAGATGCCTATCGTCTAGCACACCTCAAGGAGCGGATGGTTGGTGGCAGCGAGTTTCAGATGCAGAACGATGATCTGGCTAGGCTCATCTCCTTTACGTTGGCGTTAACTATGGAGGAAAGCGTCGTACGAGAGGCCATTGCCTCCAGGCATGAGACGGATATCCTGCGCGTTGCGGCGCTTGGACTAGCCTTGCGCTCGCGGGGCGATCAGGTTTTGGCAGAAACCTGCGGTGAAGAGGCGCTTCGTAGGTTCAGGGGGATGAGCCGGTTCTCGAGCAGATACACATCGAGTGCAGGGGCTGACGAAGTAAAGTTCTTAGTCAACGCATTCGCACGACTTGGTTCCATCGGCACCACTCCAGAAGCGCTCACTAGGTTGGTGCTTAACAATGGTTCGGCTGTATGGTTGCCACGAGTCCGGATGCTGGTTGATGAAGGCAACTTGGACGACTTGATGACGGTTGTTGCTTCACTCGACAACGGAAAGAGCAAGAACATCATCAGTGATGCATGCATTCGCGCGGCTGCGGCTGCGGGGGTAAGCATTATCGAGCGCGATGACTTCAGCGCGCTTGCTCAGACCCCCTTCATTGCTGCTGTGGAGGCTGCTCTCACGCGTTCCTCCAAGCCACTGAACGAGCCGATCCCAGTGGAGTGGCTGAGGGGTAACTACTACGAACGCAAGGAAGATCTAGCGGAGCTCGCGCACCACTGGCTTTTCAGTGCTGTGCATCTGGGCCTATGCATGGCTGCGGAGGGCCAGACTGATTTCAGTTATGTCCGAGCACCTGTCTATGAAGGCAGAGAAAATATTACTGACTTCCTCAATGCGCTTTTTGATGTCGGCGTCCAAGTTGCTCATCGCTGGAGGAGCGGGGAGTTTGTGGATTTCCATGAGCTATTCGTACTCCTTGAGCCTGTTGAGTTCCGGCGGTTCAGGGAGAGCCATAACAGGAGTTCTGCGGCCGAGGACTTCAGGCGGGCACTGCATCGCATCGCGTGCGACATCCATCTTGGCAGCACCCTTTTAGATGGTTTCGACGATATAGCCTTGACGGAAAAAACCATGGACACAGCAAGACAGTGCACTTGGTTCGACAGCGAGGCTTTCTGTGCTCAATATGCAGCGGAGACGCTTACAAATATGACCGATGCAGCGGCTGCCGCGTTCCCGTGATAGATGCGGATGGAGATGGGATTTCAGGTACCGATGATCAATGTCCAAACACTCCACAGGGTGCAGTTGTTGGCCCTGATGGCTGTAGTGAGGAGGAAAGAGATTCAGACGGCGATGGCGTTGTAGATATTTACGATCCTTATCCAAATGATCCTACTCGTACCGCATTGCCCATAGTCACCATTGACTCACCAGAAAACTTGTTGACTGTTGGATCAACCCCTATTTTGGTGACAGGCAGCGTGGATGAGTCTGCTGCAGCATTCACTGTAAACGGACAAGAGGTTCAGAATACAAATGGTTCGTGGCAGGTGTTGGTAGAACTTGAAGAAGGTCATAACACGATAGTTGCGCGTATGGTGGATAATGAAGGTGTAACCTCCACAGCATCTATCACGGTATCACTCGATTTAACACCACCTCATATCACTATCGAGTCCCACGAAGACGGACAAACGGTTTATACGGATACCATAGCGGTAAGTGGCCTAGTAAACGATATAGTGCGCGGTACAATAGAAGAAGATCAGGCTATTGTGGTGGTAAACGGTATACAGGCCCAGATATCTAACCGATCCTACTTAGTCACCGCGATTCCTTTGGTCGAAGGGCAAAATGAAATTCGCGTTTCAGCAACGGACCAAGTGGGGCAGACTGAATACAAATCTATTTTTGTGAATTATCAGCCACCGGAAGGGCAGCGCCTGGAACTAGTGAGTGGGCAAAACCAATCGGCGCGTATTGATAAAGCCGTGCAAGACCCACTAGTGGTAAGAGTCTTAAATGAAACTGGCGAGCCGCTACAAGGAAAGCCCGTGGTCTTTCGTGTGGTGCAGGGCTCAGGTAAGCTGCAAGGTTCGACGCTTTCCGGGCGTGGGGTAGTGGAAACCTCGAATGAATTAGGCCTGGCGTCGGTTAATTATACGTTGGGTTTCCGTTCCGGTGTCGGGAATCAAAAAGTGGCTGCCAGGGTCGTGGGCTTTGATGGCGAAATTATCTTCCATGCCAGTGCGGAAGCTAATCAGGCCGATAAACTCAGCGTTAATACGGGCAACAATCAACGCGGTGGCGTTTTTCAGCCACTGCCAGTCGCCTTTGTTGTGGCTGCTACGGATGATGGGTCCAATGCAGTACAGGGTGCTCGTGTTCAGTTCAAGGTTGAATCGGGTAATGGTAGTTTCGTTGTTGCTGACGAAAATAGTTCAGGAAAACTTAAAACTGTTGTAACCGATAGCGATGGTCGAGCCTCAGCTCATCTGGTATTAGGTGGTATCACTGGGCTGGATCGGCAGCGCGTTACGGCTTACCTGCTTGATGGCCCCACATCTTCTGCTGGCGAATTTCTGGTTAAAGCCGGTTTTACCGCTTCAGCTTTTGTTCCAGGAGACCCGGGTCAAACATCTATTTCAGGTATCGTTGTCGATAACCAGGATAATCCACTACCAGGAACCACTATTTTGGTGGATGGAACATCAAGACAAGCAACCGCTGATGCGTCGGGCAAATTCACTATTACAGAAGTCCCCGTTGGCCCCGTCCATTTATTGGTGGATGGATCAACCACGACTGTAGAGGGGGAGTACCCAACACTTAGCTACAACTTGGTTACTGTATCTGGTGTTGAAAACCCGCTGCCTGCCCCTGTCTATATGGTTAAGCTGAACACAGAAAACGCAGTCTTTGCGGGTAATGAAGATGTAGAGCTAACGTTACCTGAAGTACCTGGGTTTAAGCTAGAAGTGCCAGCAGGCTCTGTTACCTTCCCTGATGGCTCGAAGGAAGGCTTCCTGTCGGTCACTGTTGTTAACAGTAATAAAGTGCCCATGGCGCCGCCCAATGGTATGCAGCCACAATTTATCGTTACCATTCAGCCAACCGGAGCGGCTTTTGATCCACCAGCGAGATTGTCGTTACCAAATGTAGATGGGCATATTGCTGGTAGACAGGTTGAAATGTTCTCCTATGATCACGATTTGGAAGAGTTTGTTTCGATTGGATTGGGAACCGTCAGCGAGGATAGGTCCACAATAAGGTCGAACCCTGGTGTAGGCGTAGTAAAAGCTGGTTGGCATTGCGGCGCACAACCAGGTGGTGGCGGCTGCTGCAGTGGCGGAGGCGGTGGTGGCGGATCGCCCGATTGTGGTAAGTGTGGTAGAGCCGTTACTGAAGGTGAATGTGGCGAAACCACGGGTTGTGAACAAATAGAAGGTTGTTGTGACCCTGACCCTGAATGTGATGCAAAACAGTGTGAAAGGCAGAAACAAGATGAATGTTCTTGTGAGCCTATCCCTGAAGATGAAAGAACCAGTGCTGAAGAATGTAATGCAAAGTCTGGCTGCTACGAGCTCGTTGGATGCTCCTGCCAAAAGCAGACTCAGCCGGAAGATTGTACAGGCTGTAAACAACCGTCGGAGGATGGTTGTGGCTGTGTTCCAAAAGAGCCACCGGAGAAACCCGATAGTGGATGTTTTGAGTTCAAGGAAGAACAATGTGGTTGGGTAGCCGTCAGCCCCCCAAATAAGCCGGAGGGATGTTATTCATTGAGCGATCAGTGCGAATGGGTGCAAGACAAACAACCTGTTTGTAATGATAGCTGTCAGATTTTCGGTGCCTCGGCTTGTAAGTGTGTTCCTAATCCTGCTGTGTCTGCAGGCACCAAATATGGGCTATGCAGTAAGTGTGGGCCGAATGGTGAGCCGGTATATAGTGGGGGCTCTTGTAGCATGGGGCCTGGCTCATGTATAGAGGGAACATGCGATCCGAATTTGGGATGTACCAATCAACAGCCCAAGCCTGCAGGAACTTATGTTAATACCTGCCAAGTATGCGATGGTAATGGAGGGGTGAAGTGGGATCAGTCAAATCCTAGCTGTGATCCTTGTCAAGGCTACCAGGACGAGTGTACCGAATGTAAGGTTGTTGATGGAAATAAGGTCATTATTCCCAAGACTGGGCCTTCTTCAGTGCCTTGCCATAAATGTTCAGGAGGAGAGCTTGTTCCTAACACTGGTGCGTCTTGCAGCGATGGTAATGAGTGTACTTCGGGAGATCAGTGCGTTGGGCCAGTTTGTATAGGTCAAGTCGATGAATGCGAAAAGGAGCCATCTGATGATGGGGAAACTCCCATGGTCATTGCAGAGAAGATTGTGCAAAAAACTAATGAATGTAATCAGGTACCTTTGAAGAAAGTAGAGGGGGATTCTACGTCAGGTGTACATATTTTGAATATTGTGCCAAATCGGTCGGAAGATGAGTGGGATGGTTTTATTGTCAAAGGAATCGATTACAACGGCGTTAGTCGATTCGATATTGAGTTTGGCTTAAGTAAAAACGGAGGGAGTTGCGTGTATGATTCTTCGAATACCGTGATTGGTAGCTCTCAGGTTGAATTTAAAAAAGTAGAGCTGCCTAAAAAGTCAACAACACCTCGTATTCCCAACCCTAAAACTGTTAAGTATAACGTATGTTATAAAACTTCAGATTCAAGCTCTCAGATTCTTACTTACAAAGATGCAGCTACAGGAGAACCCCAAACTTTCACTGTAACCGTGTTCAGCTATGAATATTATAAAGAAAGCTTAGATGCGATCAGCGATAGCGATCCTTTTGAAGGGGATTTCGGTGCATGCAGTGATTTGAATATTTTTTTGGGGCAGAATGGGTGCGAGTGGGGATATCAAAACTTTCAAGCATTCTTGCATGGTGTATCTCCGCAAGGTGTTCTAACGGAATTTCATCCTACAGACTATGTTCATTTCAATAATGACCCTGATGAGAAGAATGATTCAAAAGAGGAGAATATGAAATGGTTTTGGACTCATGGCGCTGGTGCTAGGTTTGCGTCTTTTGGATGTAGGGCAAATTTACGGGAGTATGTCCATAATGAAGGATCGATTGCTCACAGTGAAATTTTCAATAATGAAAATATCCTGAATGAGTATTACAAAAAATTAGAAACTTTGGCTTCGTTACCGAGGGTGACATCAGAGCTTAAAAAGGCAGTCCTTAATCAAGATAATAACTTGTGTCCCAATTCAAGTGGTCGAGTATGCTTTCGATCAGATGGAGTCTATACAGATGTCCAGATGAAACTAAATGAAGTTATAGCAGCGGTTCGTTACCCTGAAATTTTTGCTGCGATTGGATCTCACGACATTGAAGTTTGGTTCGAAGGATCTTTTGAAAAAGGCAGCTATAGTGGAAGTGTGCCAGTAACGTTGGTGGCGCATATCGAAGCATTTGATATGTGGGACTTTAATCTTTACAAGCTGGTTAATGATATGCCCGCCGTTGTTCAACTAGCAAATGGCAATAGTAATAACCTGCCGGGTAGGGTTTTTAGGCAAAGTGTAAATTTTACGCTGCCACTTAGCGAAAGAATAATAGGTTACTAAATATGGGCGACTTAAAGAAATATTGGATAGCGTTGTTATTGGTGATTTTTGTATGTTTTGGGATATATCTAATGGTAATGGCTCAAGAAAAGCATGCACTAAATCAGTCTTTCGAAGTCGGTGCCGAAACGGAATCTAAAGCAACTGTACCTAAGTCAATTCAAAATCTGCCTCATAGTGTTGAATATGAACGTGTTATGGGTCTTGTGAGTAACAGTCGAACTGACTCAGTAGTCTATGTCCGACAGTTGATAGATCGATATTCAAAAATTAATGAAAGATTGAACGAAAGCCCAAATTATCATGCTGCGATTGTCAAGTTGAAAATGGTGGAAACCTCACTGAATGTGCTGGCAGATGCCATTTCTGAAACTGGATCTCCAGAAGAACTAGCCAGTTATTGTTTGATGATCAATGATGTGAAACCAATGTTCGTTGACCAAAATTACTTTCTTTATTCGTTATTGCTTGAATTAGGGTTTGATGTTGAGCCTATCCCTATGAGTGCAACGAACGATAGTTATAATTCTGTACCGAATTGGAGTGGGGATGAACTTATCATTAGTGTCGGGTTTTCAGTCAAGCTCAAGGAGTATAGTCAAGCAAATGGAATTCCAAGTGCTCATGATGTTTTATCCGGTAAAGTAGAAGGTTTTGATATCCCTAGAAATCTAGATCAGTATTTTTCTAATAAGGCTTATATGCAATTCGCCAATATGAATGGCATGTATAAGTTTTGGGATGGTTTGAAGGCTTATTGTGAGTTCAAAAAGTTAAATGACATACCTGACGAGAGTGAAAGATACAAACGCTTTGTTGAAGATTATACCACTGATCCTTGGATCAGCAAGTATTCTACTTATCTCCGGAGTCACAATAAAGATAAGTTAAAAGAATGGTTTGCAGAAGGACCGATCAAAAGGTTAGAGGGTCTCAGTTTGGTTGAAAAGCCTCAATAGCGGTAGACGATTTTAGTGAGTGGGGGTACGCGTGAAAAGGTCAGCTTTCATGAGTGGCAAAGCAGTATATTTGTGTGCTTTGATAATGTAGTATTTGTTAGCTCTTAGCATTCGGCATAATGTATATTATGTTAAATTGGATGGATCATACGAAATGGCCTCGGTTAATATCTAACATGGTCGATCTTCTTAAGCATGGATTGAAGTAAATGTGGGTACGTTTGGGAAGTAAATGTCGAAACATTGAAGTAAATGTTAGAATTCGCGCATGAATTTGGGAAGTAAATGTTAGAATCTCTGCATATCACTTCTAACACCCAAATGATCCTAGTAGCTAACTAACTTTCCGGTTTTTACCGCTCGCAGCTCGAATCCGATTTTCTGTATGAACATAAACGGTATCCGTTGTGGCCATGCTTGAATGGCCTAGGTCTTCTGACAAATCTTTCAGAGCTCGACCGCGCTCAATTTCCATGCTGGCGCCAGTGTGTCTTAGCCAGTGGGTTGATGCTTCTCTCAATTTTCTGGCGTTGTCTTCTCCTTCAGAAACCCTCATAGCTTCGTAGGACCGATCAAATATTTCTTGGACTATTCTTGTCAACTGTCGAGCAGTCATCCCACCTTGACCGCGAATCTTTTCTACTAAGGGTTCGTTCTCTATCGGCGAAGGTAAAGGGCTCAGTCCACGATAGATTCGGTATCGTTTAAGATAATCTATAAAACTATTGGGTGCGGTTATATCCCTGAGTTTTCGACCTTTCCCCAAAACTTTGAGCCACCAATTTCCTTCGGAATCCTGCCAAAAATGCCCCATAACGGGTGACCATGTTTTGCGTTCAGACAATTCAGATATCCGCAAAAACAGCGTTTTTAGGGCACAAATGAGGAATAGGCTCCGCTCATGCAGAGGATCTTCATCAGCAAGTTTCAAGGCTATCTGTAAGACGAATTGCCATTGAGCGTCGGTTAGCCGACGAACTTCTTTCACTTGGGAGTCTTTAATAAAGTGGCGGCAATCATGCTTGGCGATCTGCGCCGGGTTACCGTATAAATACTCTTCGTTCATCAGAAATCGATAAAAAGCAATCACCGCAGTGAAAGTGGCAGTTAACGTTTGTTGTGAGGGTTTGTACTTCTTTTTATCAGGCGGTGACCCTGACTTATCTCGATTTTTTGGGAGTTTCAGCTTGTAAGGTGCCCATAAAGGGTTCTGAGTGAATACACCATTTCTGAATACAAATTTTTCATGGTTGGCGAGACAAATCCAAGACGTTGGCGGTTGCCAGCAAAAATCAGCGTATTCCAAGATATCGGCTTTTCGCAACTGCTGCATGGATGTCAATTTGATCAGGAATACCCATAACAGAAAGCGTTCGGTTTCATTTCGGAATCGAGTAAATGTGTGATCGGATTTGTTGCGTCCGATGTAGTTTAAGAACTCCTGTCCCCAATGCCAGTGTCGGATCCACCAGGATTCTCCGGAATCCAGGAACTGTTTAAGCTCTGGGTACTCATCAAATCTGAAATCCTTGAAATCTGCGTAGATCGGATACAGTGGTGTTGGTTTGGGTACTGACATATTTGGTCTTCGAGGCAGTGACTTGGACTTGTCATTATTCTAGTAGAATTAATACCCTATGTCGAATACTAAACAGTATATGATATTGTTAAGGAGTTTGGTCAATAGCTTCTAGATTGGTGGATGACTACACAAAAGGCCGAACTTTTTTGCAAAATACCCAGAACTTTTACAGAAAACATTAAAGTAGTCGTCCAAAGACTAAATATGAGGCCTTACAAAGGTTTGGCGTAGAGTTGGTGTGATTGGTCAGATGATTAAAGATTGTGCTGTTGGCACCATGCAGATAGGTAACCACGGATCTTCTGAATGTCTTCGAGCTTCCCTGAGGTCATTACTTCGATGGCGGATAGTCCATTCCAAGCGCTGTTTGGCTTTCTAACCCAGTCACGCCATTGGTCCTCTTCAACAAACAAGGTCTGTAGTGCTCCGTAAATTCCAGCTATTGCTGAAATACGAGTTAAATCTTCTTCAGATAATTGACGATCTTCAATGTCTCCAGCGCTACCGAGTAAAGCATTTATTTCTGCGGGTGTAAGGCTCCATTCACTGGCGATTTTAAGAAAAAGCTTCTTAGCGACTTCGATATCGATCTCAGGTTTCATGTTCGATCTCCGGGTTTTTCCTGACAAATCGTGATATTGGCTGTATTGCGGAAAAATGCAACTCTACGCCAAACCTCACTATCCAAATCACAATAATCCGGTAAAAACTGAAAATAACACGGCCATCATGCAGATTAGCTTTATTTAAGCTCGGCCTTCGTGCCCAGGAAATATCGCTCCTCCAGATAAAAGAAGTTGCTAGGCTAAACTCTAGTGGAACGGATTTTCATCTATACGAGGTTCTCAGTTTGCCTGCTGCCTATACAAAGGGTGCTGATGCGATGAAACGCTCTAAATCCAAATATCACCGTCAAACGATTAGCTTCGATATAGACAGTTTTAATAAATTGGTTCGACAAATCGAATCGCTTGCTAAATCTGGCGCTGAAATAGATCCAGAAAACTTTTATCCGCCTGTGAAGAAACATCGTGGTAAGTCTCGTGATCTACCAATGGTTGATGCAGATCTGAGAGAGGCGCTGTTAGAATATTTACATCTTCGTTTGGCTAAAGGGAAGCAACTAAAGCCCTCCTCCCCTCTTTTTATTACACAAAAAGGCGGCGCATATTCTCCAAACACGTTACAAGAGCATATGGCTTTAATGGGTCTCCAACAATATAGGGAGGATTTTATTACCCTTTGAACCCTAACACACTGATATTCCTAGATATCTTTAATACGCTTTTCTCGCCCAGAAGCGTGTCTTTCCCTCAAATCTGAGTCAATATATCGATCAGTCGTAGCCATACTTGCATGGCCAGCATCATCACGCACGTGTTCTCTTGGGCGAAACTTCACATCTTCGGATATTCCGGTGTGCCTCAACCAGTGTACTGTGGCTGATCGCAACTCAGCTGCATCCTCTTCTAAGCCATCAGCTTTCATTTGCTCATAGGCGGCGTCGAAACAATCTTGTACCAAGCGTCTTATCTGGCGAGTACTGGTTACGGGCCCAGTTCCTTTTAACTTTGGAACCAGTGGTGTTTGCTCGCCGACTGTTGGATATGTGGAAAGACCCTGGGATTTACGATAACGCTTTAAAGCACTTAGCATATCATTGCAAACGGTAACGGTTCGGCTTTTGTTTCCTTTGCCAGTAACATGCAGCCACCAATTGTTGTCGTGATCCTTTTTGAAATCTCCCATAACCGGGCTGGATCGTTCATCAGCTACTAGCTCAGATATTCGAAGATACATTGCAAACAAGCAATTCATAACAAATAGTGAACGCTCATGTTGCTCTGGATTTTTATCTGCCATTCGCTCAATGACTTCGAGAACATAATCCCACTGAATATTACTGATGCGCCTTACGACCGGCTTTGACTGTTCTTTGCGTATGAATTTACTTTTCTGCTTTATAAGAGCGACTGGATTTGAATCTACTAGGTTTTCTTGTATCAAGTGGTCATAGAATGAGGATACGGCGGTAAAAGTGGCTTTGATAGATGACTGAGATGGACAAAATGATTTCGAATCAGGTACAACACCTTTCTTGGAGTCCGTTTTTGACACGTTAACGACATAAGGTCGCCAATCAGCATTTATGATTCGAGCACCACCCTTCGACTTAAACCGAGCGACATTCTTAACTCCAATCCATGCCTTAGGGGGATTAAAACAAAACTTTATGAACTCTTCGATATGCTCACGTTTTAACGCTAATACCGATGTTGCGTGGATGTGCCAGCTCCATTGTAATAACCGCTCAATCTCACGACGATAGCTATTAAAGGTTGCCGTGCTGCCATTGTAGCTGTACAGAAACTTAAGCGCGTATTCCAAGTCAACGTCCGCGCCTGAAACCGGTGCTGCCAAATATTTCGCTGTATTGAACCCCTGTTGCTTGAAAGGATTCCCTATGAATTCCAGGTTATCAATGATAGGTGTTGGTGCTTTGCGTTTAGGGTTCATAATCCAAGCATGTAGAGACAATTTCCTAAACTATAGCAAGATCATGCCCCATATCAATATGTCCGATATTGCAGAATATCGGACATATTGTAATTTATTAGTCATCACCTACTGCAACAACCGGATATTGATGTTGGAATTTCGGTATGGCGAGAACCTATTCAGTATGGTCTTTATTTATACACATTATAGAGAATCACCATATTCAAGAGCCGCCCGCCTTTTGAACGACTACAAAAGGAGCCAAAAAGGTGAGCAATAAATCTTCAAAATTAAACATCGACCTACCATTACGTAGCTATAGCGTTACGCCTGGAAAAGCCGTTAAAGAATGGGGTGAGGTTGCTGACATAGTGAGCGGCCCCCTGTTCCGGCCAGTTAACAGTTGGGATCAGGTACAAGACAGAAATCTGAATCAAGGTGCGATTAATGATTTGTTGAAAATGTTGGGCGAAGCTAGACAACTTTTCAATAATTCAACGTTGGTATTAATGGATAAGTTGGATGGTTTGGTCGATAAAAGTTAGCGCAGCTATACAGAGTCAAGAAGGCTTGGGCAAAGCCTAAGCCTTCTGACGATCACAACACGCTTTTATTGAAGCTTATCTTCATGATTCGCAGTAATAGGGCTGCCGAATTCATCCACAAACACCGATAACGATTGCTTGCTTCTGTCAGTTTCCTCTGCATTCTTGAAGACGACGACCCATACAGGTCCATATTGGGTGTCACGCCGAGTGGCGGGTGTGGGTTTAACCGACTTCCAGGAATCCCCTAGTTTTTTATTAAGCACCAGATTTTGCACAACGCCACCAGCTATATTACTGGCTTGTTCCGCTGTAACGGGTTCAACGGGCGCGTGATTGGAATGAGCGAATGACGTCATTGGCATGATGGCTAAAAGTCCAGCTAATACAAATTGAATCATCAGTTTCATTGGTTTTCTCCGTAGATATTTTGTGATTAAGGTTGGTACAGTTTTTCGTAAAATCCACTGGTGGACAGCGTGATAGAGACTGGCTCTTGGTTGCGGTTACGCCAATACCAGCCGTGAGTGCCTTCAAAGGGCGCAACAAACTCGCCGTGAGCGCTAGGCTGGTTGAGACCTTTCCAATAGCTGGTAAAGGTATCCGGTTTACCTGGCGGTTCTCCGTGCATATCGAAATTAACGCCTCCGCCCTGGGTGCTCCAACTAAAGACCAGCCGTTCACCTTCTTGCATAACCGCTTTTACTTCGGTTCCTTCATCGGGTTGCAGGGTGATCGTTAAGCTATCGGAGCGAAAGTTTTTCGGGCTTTTCCAAACCGACGATAACGGCGCATCACCCGACAATAATAAATTGCCGGACGGCGCTTCCGTCGATTCGGCGGCATTAGCCGAGCTTAATGTCGTTAGACCCATTTTCTGTCCAAGCCCGGTAGGATCGATGCCGTATTCTGCCGGGAGTACCGTGGCGACTAATACAATGAGGCCAATCACCAGCGCAACCAGCGTAGCTTTAATCAGGCTGGCCGATGAAGGCAGTCCTTCGTTATTGAAATCACTTATATCGTGCATAACAAATCCTTAACTGTGGAAAAAATAGCCGGTAAGCTGATAACCCACCAGAATGAATCCGGCAGCCATCAGTACGACATTACTGGTAAAGGCGTGGCGAATGAAAGACGGGGATTGACGCCAGTAATTCATGAGAATCAGAATCGTACCCAACGCCAACAGCTGACCAATTTCAACTCCGACATTGAAGGCCAAGATGTTGGCCACTAGGCCATCTCCCGACAATCTAAAATCTTGCAGTTTAGTAGCCAGACCAAATCCGTGGAAAAAACCAAAGATCAATACAGCCGCTTTGGTGTTGGGTTGCACCCCAAACCAACGCTGGAAGGCACCTAGGTTGTCTAACGCTTTATACACCACCGATAACCCGATAATGGCGTCGATTATATAGGGATTCACATGGGTGCCACTTAGCACCCCATAGAGCAGCGTGACACTGTGCCCTACAGCAAATAACGTCACATAAATACCGACGTCCTTCATTCGATAAAGAAAGAAAATCACCCCAAACAGGAACAACAGGTGATCATACCCGGTCACCATGTGTTTGGCACCGAGATAGGTGAATGGCAGCAGTTGAGCGCCTGCGCTTTGCTCAAGAAACGCCGCATCGTCTTCTGCGACCCCATGAGCCAG
Source organism: uncultured Ketobacter sp. (assembly GCA_963922875.1). Classification (GTDB taxonomy): domain Bacteria; phylum Pseudomonadota; class Gammaproteobacteria; order Pseudomonadales; family Ketobacteraceae; genus Ketobacter. The sequence goes on from CAWUJH010000002.1 coordinate 658,683, forward strand.
ACTTACATCGGCGACCGTTAAACCGGAAATCAGAATACCGCATACAAGCAGAATTCTATAACCAGCCGTGCGTAGCCGAAGCAATCCCGGCGAGAAAATACTCGTCATTGTTTACTCCAAAAAGTACAAAAAGTAGTTAACAGCAGAGTGTTATGGAATCTGCTGTATATAAGCGATTTACGAAAGGCTATGCCGTGGAGGGCGATAGAGTGGTATGGGTATGCCATTCATTGGAAACGGCGGATCGTTCATTACCCACGAGTACTCCGGTTTGTGCGCTTCCCGAAACGGTAAGGCCACGGGCACAGAGAACTCGATGCTGTCCATTATGTGGACGATGTGGTGGGTTGTATTATCGTCTGGATGCGATAATCCTAGCGAGTGGTGATGAATATCATAACCCTGATGATCCGAATGGAGCTGTATCACGGGAGGCAAGGAAGCATGCAGGCATTGAGCAATGACCCAGTATCCACGACCACTGGCAGCAAACAGCAAACTGAGCACGAGAACGGCTACAGGTATGCGTGTGGTGATGGGCGCCTTCATTGCTTTTATCTACTCTGATTTCCTTAGCGTTAGAGTATCATACCTCATTATTAAGAGCGTTTGAAGTATCCTCCCCAGGGGGATATAATCCGGTTTATGTTATCTCATAAAACGCACCCTCAAATTATAGCGCGGCTGAAACGAGCCGATGGGCACCTCCGGAAAATCATTCAGATGCTGGAGGAGCAACGCGCTTGCATTGACGTAGCGCAACAACTTCAAGCCGTTGAAAAAGCCATCACCAGCGCCAAAAAAACACTGGTGCACGATCATATTGATCATTGCTTGGATGAGGCTGTCCTTCATCAATCGGAAACCGCCATGACAGAGTTCAAGGACATCACTAAATATCTTTAATAGGAAGTCCCTCTAATCGAAAACACCTTGCCACCTTTCTCTGATCGGCACTAAGGAGTTTGCTATCAATCCCGGAATCACCTACGCGCTGTTCGCTGCCGTATTGTTTGGGGCCAGTACCCCTCTGGCTAAGACGTTAATCACAGACTCCAACCCTGTTATGTTGGCGGGTTTGCTTTATCTGGGTAGCGGTGTTGGTTTAGCGCTCGTGATGGCTGGACGATTATTGCTTCACCGAGCAAATACACAGACCGCCTACTTAATTCGATCCGATTTACCCTGGTTTGTTGGTGCGGTCTTTTTTGGTGGGATAGTCGGCCCATCTCTCTTGATGTATGGTCTGATTCAAACACCAGGTTCTACGGCTGCGTTGCTATTGAATCTTGAAGGGGTATTCACCGCTTTGCTGGCGTGGTTTGTGTTTCGAGAAAACTTTGATCGTCGCATATTCTGGGGGATGTTCAGTATCGTCTTGGGAAGCCTGTTATTATCCTGGGATCAGGTACCTACGTCCGGTGGTTTGTTGGGCATACTGGCGATCGTAGCCGCTTGTTTGTGCTGGGCCATTGATAACAATCTTACCCGAAAGGTCTCCGCAAGTGATGCCTTTCAGATCGCCTGCTTCAAGGGTTTGGTAGCCGGTACAGTCAATATTGGATTGGCCTTCTTGGTCGGTGCCCGGTTCCCTGAATTGAGCACCTATCTGCCAGCTCTGGCGATTGGCTTTTTGGGTTACGGACTCAGTTTAGTCCTGTTTGTGCTCGCCTTGCGCCATTTAGGTACGGCTCGAACCGGCGCTTATTTTTCATTTTCACCCTTTGTCGGTGCCACCTTAGCGTTGGTCATTCTACAAGAAGCACCCGGCTTGATGTTTGTCTTGGGATTTATGGCCATGGCATTGGGGTTGTGGTTGCATTTAACAGAGCGACACGGACATCTTCATCCCCATACACCGCTCACGCACCGGCATTCCCACTCTCATGATGAGCACCACCAACACGATCATGATTTCACCTGGGATGGCACTGAACCTCATACTCATGAGCACTTTCACCCAGCAATGACGCACAATCATGAGCATTTTCCTGATATCCATCACCAGCACAAACATGATGATTCATGACAGTGCTTCATGAGAGTGCATATCCAAGACTAAAGTCATCCCATTCCGAACGGGAATTAGGGGAAATCTATTCACCCACCTCACTTGAATTGGCTTTTGTTATTGAGAAACGAAAAAATACCACGGCTCGTTTTGTACTCCTTCTGTTGCTGAAAACCAGTTAAATGCTGGAGCACATGATTATGTTTCTGATCAAAAACAGGGGTCAGTTTTTTTCAACACTGTCGCTCAAATTGTCGAATATTTTTCCTATCTAGGGTTGGGAAAGGAAGGTTCTGCTTGGCTCATCTACCCCCACTATCTTAAGTAATACGCACA
>CAWUJH010000003.1:0-658941 GCA_963922875.1 uncultured Ketobacter sp.
TTGTCTTTGCCATCACCGTCTTCGTCGCTGTCGCACGCATTGCCGATGCCATCTTGATCTGTATCGGCTTGATCTGAATTGGGTAGTGCGGGGCAGTTATCATTATTATCGCTGACCCCATCCTGGTCAGAATCATCACCACAGGCGTCTGTGGTCTGGGTTGGGTTGACCACGAGTGGGCAACTATCCTCACCATCGGGCACGCCGTCGCCATCGTCATCGTTGTCGCAGTCATCACCCAGGCCGTCGTTGTCCAGGTCTGCTTGTGATGGATTGCTAATGGCGGGGCAATTATCAACGCCATCATCGACACCGTCGTTATCGCTATCAGAATCGGTATCACAGGCATCGCCGATACCATCGTTATCGGTATCCAGTTGGTCTGTATTGGCGGTTCCAGGGCAATTGTCGATGCTGTCGTCAATGGTGTCACCATCGTCGTCACTGTCGCATACATCACCCACACCATCGCTGTCTTTATCACCTTGCTCCGGGTTTGCGAGAGCTGGGCAGTTATCGACAGTGTCTTCTATGCCATCGCCGTCACTATCGCTATCACAAGCATCCCCCAGCCCATCGAAATCCTGATCCAATTGGTCTGCATTGGCCACAGTCGGGCAGTTATCATTTTCGACACTAATTCCATCGCCATCGAGATCTGTGAGGGAACGACCGGAGCTTGAGCCAAAGTTACCGCCGTCCGCTTCACAACCCGCGAGGGTGAGCAGCAACACAGGAATAAAAATCGTCTTTAACAATAGTCTGGAGAATGCCAGCATAGTGAAAACCTCTAGTTGTTAGCGTTCTGTAATGTAAAATTCCACGCGGCGATTCATCGCTCGGCCTGAAACAGATACATTGCTCGCAATCGGTTGGCTTTCTCCCATTCCCTTCGACTTGATTCGGTCTGGATTAATACCTTGTTCAGTGAGATAGGTTGCAATGGATTGAGCGCGTTGTTCGGATAATGTTTGGTTGAAATCCGCAGCACCGACGTTATCTGAATGGCCAACGACTTCCAGGTTGAAGTCTTGCTGGGATTTTAAGGTGGCGACGAGTTGATCCAGCACGCTGTTGGAGCTGGCTTCAATCGTTGCGGAGCCAAGTTCAAAGGTGATGTTGCGCAATACAATGACCTGATTTTTGAGCAGGCAACCGCGGGCATCTACATCAGCCCCACTTAACGTGTTGGGACACATGTCCATGGAGTCATCAATGGAGTCACCATCGCTATCCACGATATGTCTTTCCACAATAGTTTCGGTGTAAATAGGTTTGGTTGAGCCCAGAGGTATGCTTAAACCTACAGAAAAATGCCAGTCGTTAAAGGGACCGTTGCCTTTTGAGCTTGGGATATCAATGTCGCCTCCGGCACCGTCGAAATCATCATAGATATAACGGACTTCCATTCGCAGGCGCAGTTCACTGCTGAACAGCTCCGGTGAAATTAGGCCGATGCCTACGTTAAACATGGGATTAATGCTGTCATCGCTGTTGGGGACAACATCATTGCGGGTGATACCAATACCCGCTAATAAAAAGGGATCAAAACCTTCATGATCGCCAAAATTATACCGGGCGTTGGTTTTTAGGCTGATTTGATAATAGTCGGTGGAGTTGCGGGTGCCGGTATCGAGACCATACATGCCGATCTGGTTTTCCCATGACCAACGCTCGCTTAGTGGAATGCCCCATGTAACACTGCCGCCGAAGCCCGAGGTGTCTATGTTTCTGGCATCGTCCATTTTTTGTAGGGTGGCCATAATGTCAACATAACTGCGCGTATCGTAGGTGGATTCAATTTCCGAGGCAAACGCTTGGTTAGTCAATACTGCCAAGCCCACGGCTGGCAAAACATGCCATTTCATGTAGTTACTCCAATTGGTCTAAAAACAAGCTCTATATTATGAGGGGTTATTTAGATTTAAAACATCTATTGCTGCATGTTTTATGGTTTATTGAGTTATAAGAGCCGGTGTTTTCTTTGATAGTTTTGCGCTGAGTCACAAATTATAAAGATATCAAGCCCTTATGAGTTATTAAATTCCGAGCATGATTTGAAGGATTCCGTAATGATCTTCAAAAAAAAGTTGTGATTGCAGCTCGGAAATATCAAACCAGCGGGCTAAAACCGCATCATCGCTGCCTAAAACATCAGGTAGTTTGTCTAATTCAGGATTTAAGTGAAAGACATGGGTAATGGTGCGCCCTCGGGCAGATCTATAAGGTGCATCAAAATAACGTTGGTTAACCACGGCTGCCCGCAGCTCTCTGTCGCTTAGGTTCAGACAGGTCTCTTCTTTTAACTCCCTTAAGCAGGCATCGAAAATAGGTTCTTCCGGGTCGAGAAAGCCTCCGGGTAGAGCCAGTAGACCTTTGCCTGGCATGCCTCCCCTTTCAATTAATAAGATGTGTCCATTAATCTCTACTAAGGCATCTACCGTCACGAAATTAGGGGGGTAAGGGGCTCTGGACCATAATTTCTTGTAGTCAGCAATAAACTGATGCTCCTCAACGAGGTTACGATAGCGCTGAGTATTGATGTAGTTATTAGTCAGCCATTGGCTGACCTGGGGGGGAATGCTCGCGGATATTTTGGCTAGTACCAATGTTTCTTGCGGTGCTAAAGTGGCGGAAAATAATTGCTGCCGAATCGCAGAGCCGCATCCTAAAAAATTTGCCGGTGTGGGCTCTGTTTGTATCGTTACACTGGGCCAAACGCTCAAGCTGTGACTGTATTCAGGTTCGGGTGTGCTGTCATTGAGAATTAAGCCCCAACGCGCAGATGTATCCAATAATTTGGCCTCTGTGAGCTGTGCGGCTTCGCTTACGGTGTTTCGTAATGCGATTAACCATGCATTGTCATTATAAGTATGATCTTCGACACCAACAACGATAACCCTATCATTGAGATTAGCGGTTAAGGTGGATCGAATCATTGCTTCTCGTTCAACCCATGTCCAGGGGTTTCTTTCGCTAAATGATTGGTTGGCAGAACCACAGACAATAATCAGGTAGTCCGATTGATCTAATGCCTTTTTTACCAAATCTAAATGGCCATTATGAAAGGGTTGGAAGCGTCCAATAAGAACTAGGCAGTGATAGGGGTGGTTACTCACGAATAATTTCTCAGTCAAAAAAACACGGGTAAGTTTACCTTGTAGCAGAGGATACATCCATGGGCGAGGTTTGTGGCATAGGGTTTGCTGCGGAGGTTTCCACAATTGATTTTTTTGTAGGAGACCTAACATGTTTGAACATAAATATTTAGATGGGGAAAAACACCGCATAGTACAAGCGCCCCAGGCCTTTTTAAAGGAAGTCGTGCTTGAAACTCGTGAGCCTCGGCTGGGAGAAGGAGTCGCGGCGGCAGGGCGTCATCAGCATGCTGTGTTGGGTGAAGTTTTGGTAGAGCGCTTTTTGCCGCCAGAAACCGTAGGGGACAGTTGGTCTCATGATCCTGGTACTTTATGGTGGGAAGTGGTGGGGCACCCTCCTCATGGTGGCATTGTGGCTGATTTTAATCGTGCTATTGGTGGTCAGTATAAGCGTGAATTGGTGCCTGATCGCAATGTGGTTGCTTATGCCGAAAATGGCGAAGAAGTAGTATTGTCCGCAGCACAATACAAGGTGGTTCGCGCCAGCGATGGCCAGGAGTTAGTGGCGCCAACCTTGGTTAAGTTGCGAAGCCTCTACTATAGCTGATGACGTAGGGCTGGCTTAGGTTAGCAAGCATTCATAGGCCTTTCTCAGCAAATCGCGCTGCAAGGGCAGTAGTGACCAGCTATCGGGTAACTCTATCCAGCGACAACCTGAAGGTGGAATAAACGCTTCAGGTTGTGTGCTGACGAGTAAGTAGAGGGAGAATAAGGTTCTTGGGGCTTCTATCCAACAATGAAAATCTGGCACCATTTCCAGTTTGGTATCTCTAAATGCTGGGCTGCGACGCAAATCCTGTAACGCAAAACCAGGATGAACGGCTGGTTTGTTTTTGCCAGGATCTTGTTCCAAAAGTGACACCAAAGGCGGCAAGCGCTTAGGGAAGCATACCTGATCCTGTTGAGACAGGAATTGTAAGCGGGCGCTTGTTATGGATAAATGACAAATAATAAATCGCAAAGCTATGCTGGGCGCGGGTTTGTGAAGGGATGTTTGACTCATTGGGACTTTACCGTCTCAATGATTGATCTGAGAGACTTGCAGTCCCTCAAGCATTTCAATAGTTTGTTGCAGGCGAACACTAAGATCGTCAATTTCCAGTAAGCTTTGCTTGGTGTTTGAACCAAAGGGTAATAGCGTAATTAAGTAGTTCATGACTTGAGAGCTTGACGAGCAGTCTATGGTATCCATAAGCGCTGCAAGACCATTTATTTCCAAAAGTTGTTTAAGTAAAGGCTTTAAGTTGGAAAGATCGGCTTTTGTTGGTGAGTTTTGTTCTGGGCGCAGAGTCGAATCTCCTAACCATAATCCATCATCCTGGCAGCGAATGTCTGATAAGTTTTGACGATTTATGCCTTTAATCGTGATTCCCAATAGCCCATTGTCTCTTTGCTCAAAATCGACAATAGTTGCTGATGTGCCTGTCGTGAAGAACGGTACTTGCAGTTGTTCTGGTTTGGGGCCTTTTCGCATAACTTCATAAGATTCCGAGCCCGGTTGTAATAGCGTCACAACAAATCCTGTTCCGTTACGCATGCACTGCGAAACCATATCTATGTAACGCCGCTCAAATATTTGCAAAGGTATTTCGCACTCAGGAAACAAGGGGATATTCAATGGAAAAATGGCGGTTAGGGATTCACTCATGGCAAACATCAACCTATATCGATTTCGACTAAGAGGCGCTTGTGCTTGATGCTCTACTCTAACACATCTCCAACTATTTTAAGATGCCTGATTACTCTGGTGGCGCTGATGATGGTTTTCGGGGTCTAAACACAGTTCATCCTGATGGCCTTTGCCCGTTGCGAGTTCACCTTTTAAAAAGTCGATTACTGCTTGTTCTGGGTCAGCTTCCTGAGTGTCCACTAAAATGGTTTCACGTTCAGCCAAACGAGTACGAACTCCATCTCCTCCGGATAAGGCGATTGCAATGTCGACGCTGTGAAGAGGGTGTCTGCTACTGTCATCTTTGACATGCCATTCATGGAGAGTGCTTGATGGAGTCAATACTATATTCCAAACGAGCTGTGGTGTAGAAGCGCCTCCTTGGGTCGCGTAGACCCGCCAATGCTCGGCTCTACCCGCGTGCGGTGAGATGGTTCCATCTGTTTGTATGGCAACAGCAATTAATTGGTTTTTCATGGCGTCAATCCTGGTAGTTACGGAGAAATTATCGGCTTTATTAGAGCTTTCAGGGTGGGTGGATCCTGGTTGCTCAATGATTTTCAATTAATACCATCTCAGCAAATTTCGGACCGTGATTTAGGTCAGTAAATCACTGAGCTAGCCTTTTTCCCTGTAACTAAAACAACAACAGCTGGGGTGCCTTGTGGGTAATACGACAAAACTTTTTTGCAGGATAACGGCTATTTTACCTACGTAGCGGCCATGACCTAAATTTTAGTTGTTGGTACACAATTTGAACCAGAGAAAAGACGCTAGTTAGAAGTAAGTAGAATCTAGGCAAATAAAATTAATACGGATGATCACCCTAATGACTGACAAACTGGACCATTATGATCGCTATTTTCTCAGCTACAGTGGATCACAGTTGCCACTGAATTTAGTAGGCGCATTAGAGGCCGAAGAAATTGAAAACAGAAATACCTACTTCGGTGCCTGTTTGGATGAGAGCGGCCAAGTTGTGCTTATTCATAAAATAGTTTATGGCGAAGTGGAACTGGCTCATTCCTATCAATACTCTTTAGCTGGGAAAATATTCAAAGCCTGGATTATCGATGATGAGGGGGAGCAACACGAGTTGACTTTTGATAGCAATGGAAAAGTGATAATAGGTAAACAGAGTTGTCTATGAGTGTCAGGCGCAGCTATAATCGAAGCCAATAATTTAATATCTGGTCAATATCTAGCGAAATTCTAGAATAATATTACGGTGGTTATGGCAACACGTCGACAACATTTAGTGGATACAGCGTATCGTTTGTTTAATGAGCATGGTTACCATGCAACTGGAATCGATTGGATATTGGCTGAGTCTGGCGTCTCAAAGGCGACGTTATATAAACATTTTCGGAGCAAAGAACTATTAATTTTAGAAGTGTTGCAGCAGCGGCATGAGCGCTTGATAAAACAGATGAAAAACCTGGCTGATACTGCACGAGAGCAGGGGAAGGACCCCATAAACGCGCTATTTGATGGTTTAGATATCTGGTTTCGTTCTGAAAATTTCTATGGGTGCAACTTTATTAATGCCAGTGCAGAGTATTCCTGTTTGAGTGATGATATCCACCAAATGGCCAAGAAGCATAAGTTAGCACTGCAAAAATTAATTGCGAGCTATCTTGATGAACCGAATAAACAAAAGAGGGTAGCGAAGGCGGCGGAAATTGCCCTGCTCATGGACGGTGCTATCGTATATGCCCAGACCCGAGGAAAAAAAGAGGCTGCTAGAATTGCGCAAAGAATCGCGCGACAGCTTAGCTAAGCTCCTATTATTTGCCGGTTGATTGGAAGCTAAAATTATATAAAACAATAGCTTATCGATTTCTCTCCTGAGTTTTTACTATTTGTATTTCCCTTACTATGCTTAGAGTAAATGGAAGGATTGCAGTGTTTTAACGATCAACGACTGGGAAGACCTATGTTAATCAAAACTAAAATGAAATCTGGATTGGCGATACTATTCGTAATGATAGTTTTAGCCTGTTCTGTGGGATTTTATGCTACGGAACGACTCTCTAGTATTTTACTTTTTATAACGAATCAAGCGTGGGATGCGGCAGATGGTGCCATGGAAGGTAGCATTGGTATTGAGCGGCAAATGATTGAGGTCTATGAGTTGCTGGAAGCATCAGAGAACAGTCGACGCAGCGAGTCCCTTCAACAATTCAAAGAAGCAGAAGCTATGGCCAATGAAGCCCTGTCACGGATGGTGGCATCTGGCCTTATTGGCACTAAAGACTTGCAGGAATTCCAGAGCCAGTGGAGTGACTTTAAAGAGATACAAGAACAGACACTGGACGCCAATCGGCGCTTTGTTAATAAAGAAATTACGCTAACTCAACTGATGGCGGCCAAACAGAAATTTTTAGTGGCTGCTGATGAGTTTCTTGAAACCGTAGGCGCAATGGAAGAAGCCGGTGACAGCCAGGTGGAAGGTCAAAAGCAAAATGTAGACGCCACGGTTAATTTGGCAAAGACCTTGTTACTGCTGGTGACGGTAATCGGTCTGGTGTTGTTGGCAGTGTTAACCTGGGGTGGCATGCGCTATATCATCGAGCCCATTGAAAAGGCTTCAGAGGCGATGCGTAAGATAGCGGATGTTGATGGTGACCTAACCTTGAGGCTGCCAGCAGAGGGCAGCGATGAAATAGCAACACTGGCCCATTCTTTTAATCGGTTCATAGAGAAACTGTTCAAGACGGTCACTAAACTCAAGCAGCATGTGGGGGTCATTGAGAACTCTAGCAAGGAAATGGCGGAGTCTTCCCGTACGGCACTATCTGTGGTTGACAATCAATTGAGTGAAACGGATCAAGTATCCACAGCAATGACAGAAATGTCGGCAAGTGTAGATGAAGTTGCCCGCAATGCCACAGTTGCAGCGCAGGCAGTGGGTCAGGCAGACAAAGAGGCGTCTAACAGTAAAGATGCAGTGCTTCGCACAAAAGACCTGATCAATCGTCTCGCTTCAGAGCTGGATACCACGGCTACGGTAATTAATGGATTGCGGTCTGAGACGGAGAGTATTGGTTCCGTTATTGATGTTATTAAAGGTATCGCAGAACAGACTAATCTGTTGGCGCTCAATGCGGCGATTGAGGCGGCTCGAGCAGGAGAACAAGGTCGCGGATTTGCCGTGGTAGCGGACGAGGTGAGAACCTTAGCCACCCGTACTCAACAATCAACCGATGAAATACATTCCATGATTGGTCGTCTGCAGCAGGGTGCTCATAAAGCGGTAACTGCGATGAATCTTAGTCAAGATTTATCGAAGTCAAGTGTAGAGCAGGCTGAGTCGGCTGAAAGTATATTGCTGGACACATCGAGTAAGATCTCAGAAATAAATAATATGAATATTCAGATCTCTGCGGCAGTGGAAGAGCAGAGTGCAGTTTCAGCCGATATTAGCCGCAATGTATTAAGTATTCGTGATGGAACTGATCATGTCGTATCCACTATGACCAGAAATAATGAGTGCAACCAGCAATTGATGAGACTGGCCAAAGAATTGGAGCAACTGGTCGATCAGTTCAAGTTGAAATCGAGTTAAATAGCAAATGTTGTCAATGGTTTAGTTACCCTGTTAAGGGGGGCAACTAAACCGAGAGTTACTGTGATTAGCGTCCCTTCGCGTGTTAGATTCCCTAAAAAGTTAGCTGGAGCTGAAGGCGATGATTAGTTTGCTCCACGCTTGCTTCGTCAGCGTCTACCACCTCTAACCGATAACGAAAACTGAGCCCTGGTTGCCATTGGTCTAATGGGAAAGTCAGGTCTATATCAGTGGCATTTCGATCTACGGCTTGGGCATAGTCAAACATTGCGTAGCTAACTTTGAAGGCGATCGCATTCCATTTATGATTAAAGGTGATTTTAGTGGCATCACCAGCATCGACATTCTCAAAGGTGGTTAGCATATTATTAGTAAATAGTGGGCTGGTAGAGAAGTTATAGGGGGTTAGAATTGCTCCGTTATTGAAGCTATTGTCTTCTTCTGCAACATTATTAAAAGCAATCGATAATGCGGAGTTGTTGACTTTAAAGCCCACTCTTATGCCATATAGCGTGGCATCAACAGTGCCTAACAGCTCATCACCACTTTCTGACTGGGTAAGTAATTGTAAATCGATGAATGGGCTGAAATCACCTACGCTAGGCAGGGTGTAACCGAATTCTCCATAGACCATATCAAATAAGTCAGCGAAGCGATAATACCAAAAAGCGGCGCTTAAGGAATCTTTCTTATAGCTAGCACCAAGCGTCGTAGTACCTGAAGTCGACGTTGGGGTTATGCCATAACGACTACTCGACCAAATGCCAACATCAACAAATTCATCACTGTTACGATTTTTGATACTGTTGATTTGGGCTGCTTCAAAGGTGAAATCAGCCAATGCAGTATTTTTTAGACTAAAGGCTTCAAAGGTAAAAGGAATAATAAACGCATCGCCCGCATTGGCAAACGGCGTGTTTATTTTCTGGCGGCCAGCAACAACTGTTGTGTTATAAATGGTTGTTGAAAGATAGGCTTCCCCCAGTACTTCAAGTTCACTCCCCAAACGCTTGTTAACTTTGCTAGGATCATCATTGTTTGTTCCCAGATCTTGTGCCGTGTAATAACCCAATCCAAATTTCATATGGTAGAACTCAGCGGTTTCTGCTCTGAGTGCTCCACCTAGTGCAAATGCGGCTTCGTCTGTTTTTGCAGAATCTTCATATTCTCGAGTATTGTAATAGGCTCTTATATTGCCATTAACCGAGCCGTTTTGAATAGCGGCTTGTAAGTCATCAGCCAGACAGGGGACACTAAACAATAAGGCAAAAAGGTACCCCAATGAAAAACTCTTAAAAGTTTTCATTTGATCACTCCTAAAATTGAAAAATGAAAACAGCGTCGATTAGAAGTCTTTAGCTGTTTTTAAGTTGTATTATCGTGCTCTGTGTTGCCTTATTAATAATGCGAAAAAAATGCCATTGATTTTTGTTCAGCTAATCTAATATGTAGATTCTTAGCTAAGGCTATGATTTGGCTGGGTAAAATGTGACAAAATTATTTCAGTTGTGTGATGGGTGAAAATCTAACGAGTAGCTATCCTGTTTATAATTTGGGATTTGCCTGTTTAGGTCGCCAAAAATAGATAACGTGCACTCTGTGTGGCCCCGAAAGAGAGCGCGTCAATCAGAAAAAATTAATACAACTAATACAAGTAAAGAAGAATAATAACGAAAGAAATAAGCGCTAAGAATAATGTATTCAGTAGTACCAGCAACAAAGGTTTTTTATCTAGGACAAAGATGTCCAGGAAGTTGGTGCGGGTTCCTAAAGCGGCCATTGCCATCAATAATAACAACTGAGAAATTGAACTCATGCTGTCGGCAATTGGCGCTGCGATTAAATTTAAATTGTTGACTACTACAATGGCAGTAAAGAAGACCAAAAATATAGGTAAACGGCTGCGAACGTTGGAGGGCGTTATCCCCTTTTTATGGAGTGAGTAACTAATTATAAATAGAACCGGTACCAATAGTGATACACGTAGCATCTTGGTGTAGATAGCGAGCTCGGTAACTGCGGGTGAAATCAACTCAGCAGCCCCGATGGTTTGCGCTACATCATGAATGGTAACACCCAAGTAAAGCCCCATGGCCTCTACCGGTAAATTAAGACTCACTAAAAAAGCCGGGTATAAAATCATGGCTGCAGTACTAATGCAGGTTACACCCATTAGGGTGCAGGCTACCTGGTTGTCACTTAAACGCCGATAGGGCAAAAGTGCCAGTAAGGCCATAGCCGCTGATACACCACAAATCGCCACAGCTACGCCTCCCACAAGCGCCAATAGGCCATCCATCTTAAGCAGTCTACCCAGCAATAAGCTAAAACAAAGAGTTGCGGCAACAGTGAAGATAACCAACAGTATTGGGGTATAGCCTAGAGAACTAATCTGATCAAAGCTAATCCGAACACCCAGGAGTGCCACGCCGGCACGTAAAACAGTTTTAGCACAGTAATCGAGTCCTGCGCTAAACTCTCTGACGGAGGACAGATTGTTAAACGCCATGCCAAGCAACACCGTGGTGAGTATAAGTGGGCTACCTAAATGTTCCGAGATATATCGGGCAGCGCAAACCACGAGTAAACAAAAAAGTATCCCAGGAAGGAGGGGAATGCTGCTCCAACCAGCCAAAGAGAACTGCGGCTTATTCATGGCTTAGTCATAGTTTCATCATTACTGTTATTCGTCGCTAGGCACTTAAATGTTCCAACGCATTTCCCGCTGCGATGGCTTGCAAATAATGCCAGGGAAATACGCCGCGATCATGACCGTCGCCAAACACAATCTGTATGCCTGCGTATCCAATTGGCTTGATATCCACTATGTCTGAACTGTCTGTGACCAGAGCTTTGCCCACGACGTTTTTTGCCCGGCAATTGGAGCAGGCACAGTACTGACGCAAGGTTTGTCCAGATAATTTTAGATTGGACCCATCGTTCCAAGTAATACTCAGCATGGCTTGCTTTGGGTCTAGATTAATACTCTGTGGGCTAAGGTGTGATGAATTCATAATTGTTTGACCAAATGTTCACGTTTGCCGGGAAGGTCTGCCCAATCTTCGGCATCGGGTAGGGGTGCTTTTTTACTGTCGATCACGGGCCATTCCTGCGCTAGTTCGGCATTTATTTCTGTATACTCCTGAAGTTCGACTGGCAAATCTGCTTCATCATAAATCGCCTCCACTGGACACTCTGGAACACAGAGTGCACAGTCGATACAAATTTCGGGGTCGATTACGAGAAAGTTAGGCCCTTCATGAAAGCAATCTACAGGGCACACTTCCACGCAATCGGTGTATTTGCAGCGGATGCATTGTTCAGTAACCACAAATGTCATATTGGCCTCGCGGCATCAGTTAATTTAAGCCTGCTTGGCGGCAATTTGGTCCGTAGCCCAGCGCGCCAGTTTGCGAACATCTGGATCATTGTCATCAAGCGCCAGCTTGATGTATTTCAGCCCATCAGGATGAGCAAGTTCCCCAAGCGCGGCGACGGCCGTTTTGCGCAAATTACTGATGGGATTGCTGAGACAAGCACCTAATGCGGGAATACCGCTAACGGCCCCGATTTGACCGATAGCTTCGGCGGCCTTTTCTTGCACTTGCCAGCGCTCATCTTCTGTGGCCTTGATCAGGGCCGGTGCAGCGGCCGCTACCTTTAAGCGACCAAGACTTTTGAGAGCCTCTGATCGAACCAACCAGTGCTCATCGGCAACCGCTGCGATTAAGCTATCTGCCACTTGTGCTGCATCAGCGTAAACCAGTGAGCCCACTGCACTGCGTCTGACCTCGGGATCTGCATCGCTTTTTGCAACCGCTTTAAGTTGCGGTAGGTTTTCCACCTCTTGCAAGTAACCCAATACACCTACCGCTTCACGGCGCACACTGGGATCTTCATGGCCCAGCAAGTCGATGGCGTAGGGGCGGGCATCTTTAGTGCAAAGTTGCTTTAATGAGCGCAGGATGGCTGCCAGAACAAAAGCATCGTCGGTTTTGAGGGCTGCGATCAGGGCCGGGGCCGCTTCAGAATCTTTCAAATCCGCAAGTGCTTTTGCCGCCGCACTTCTAACATTCCGGTCTGGGGCATTCAACGCATCCACTAATGCTTCCATCATGTCGGCGGGATCAAATTCGTCAATGACTTTGGCCGCTTCCAGGCGCACCATTTCATCTTCGTCGGATAAGGCTTGCAACAGTAATTCCACGGCCTCATCTTCGGAACTGTCTACAAGGTCCATCACCGCAACCCGACGAATACCGGCATCGGAACTTGCTAATCTTTGGGCAATGGAGGCCAGGAGAGGATCAGAATAATCAATCATAGCTACCTCAGCGCAGTAAATAGGGGATGTTGACGGTCACCGCATCGGTGGGGCAATCTGCCTCACAGGGCATGCAGTACCAACATTCGTCATAACGCATATGGGCTTTCCCTGTTTTTTCATCGATCCACAAAACATCCAGTGGACACACATCAATGCAGGTGCGACAACCCTTATCCGCAATACATTTATCATTATCTACAACCACGGGTACCGTGGTGATTTGATTTGCCGTAGGCATTAGGAGTACTCCTTTTTGTGTAGCTCTAAAGTGTAAAAAACATTAGCCAACTTTTTGAATACGCATTTTTTGATACGCTGTCTTTTCGTCATCATCCAACTCAACTACATAGGGATCTATCGCTCTTTTCTTGCATGCCATTTGGCCTAGATCGTTTTTGTAGAGCTGGACATGACAGAACCAGTCTTCATTGTTGGTTTCGGGGTGATCCACGTAATTGTGATATAAGCCCCAACGACTTTCCTGACGGTATAGCGATGCTTGTGCTGCCATCAGTGCACAATCAAGCACATGCTGTGCTTCATTGGCGCGCAATAATTCATGGGGATCTCGTGCATAAAGAAATTGGATATCATGCTCCATGTCTTTTAGGCGCTGTAATCCGATGTCCATTTTTTTGGTGACTTTAGGTGGTTGTAGATAATCATTCACCAAACGTCGTAGTTTGTATTCAAACTGGTTCGCTGGGATACCATCACTGCGAGTCATGGGCGCTAAAATACGGGCCTTTTCCTCAAGAATGTAATCCATATCAAGTGTTGGGAGGTCACGGTTTTTGGCAAATTCAACAGCATTTTCGCCGCAGATATCGCCGTAAACAAAGGCTCCCAGCATGTAGCTATGGGGGATTGATGCCATATCTCCTGCACCATATAGTCCGGGTACAGTCGTTTCACCTTTCTCGTTTACCCAAACTCCAGAAGCCGAGTGGCCAGCGCAAAAGCCGATTTCGGAAATATGCATTTCCACCATTTTGGTACGATAGTTATTACCACGACCATCATGAAAACGGCCCCGGCTCGGTCGCTCATTGCTGTGAAGAACGTGTTCGATTTCCTGAATGGTTTCCTCGGCGAGGTGATCCAGTTTTAAAAATACCGGCCCATTACCACTTTGCAATTCGTTATAAAACTCCATCATCATTTGGCCGCTCCAGTAATCACACTCAATAAAGCGATCACCTTTAGCATTAGCGGTGTAGCCACCGAGCGGGCCGGTGACATACGCGCAAGCGGGGCCGTTGTAGTCTTTTAACAGCGGGTTGATTTGGTAGCATTCCAGGCCCGTGAGCTCGGCACCAACGTGATAGGCCATGGAATGCCCATCGCCACAGTTAGTGGGGTTTTCGTAGGTTCCAAAAAGATAGCCAGAGGCGGGTAGTCCAATGCGACCTGCGGCTCCAGTACAGAGCACTACAGCTTTGGCGCGAATAACAATGACCTCTGCATCGCGGGTTCCCAATGCTATACAGCCGCTAACTGTGCCGCTGTCATCTTTGAGCAAACGAACGGCCTGGTAGCGATTCTCTACGATGACGCGATTACGGCGTAATCGGCGATACAGGATCTTTTTAATATTATGCCCTTCGGGCATGGGTAAAACGTAGGTACCAAGGTGATGGACTTTCTTGACATCGTATTCACCCGTTTCATCTTTCTGAAAATAGACGCCCCAGTTATCCAGTTTTTGAATCATGCCAAACGAGCGTTCAGCATATTCCATGACGCCTTTTTGCAACACAATGCCATCGTTGGCAATAGTGATTTCTTTGACGTATTGCTCTGGCGTAGCATGGCCAGGAATTACGGCATTATTCAGTCCGTCCATTCCCATGCTAATAGCACCTGAGCGTTTTACGTTGGCTTTCTCCAATAGCATCACTGTGGCATTGGGATCCTTTTCTCTTGCGGTGATGGCTGCCATGGGGCCAGCTGTGCCGCCACCAATTACCAGTACATCGATGTCTTTAATGGTGATATCGTCGAGTTGAGTCATGTCTAGCCCCCTTGCTTGCCGTTAGTACGGGATCGTTCGCGTTCTACATGGAAATGATATTTGTAAGAGTCACCACGAAATGCCAGGTACTCGTAATCCACTGGATTATTCTCAATATCCAATGTCAAACGTTGCACCCACATAATGGGCTCTCCAATATCCATTTGTAATAACTTTGCAATATTGGCATCAGCGGGCCTGGCTTCCAGGCTAATATCCGCTCTACCTAAATTGATACTTAATTCATTTTCCAACAGCGGAAAGATGTCGCGACCTAAGTCCTTTGAAAACAGCTGTTGGCCTATGGCTACGGGAAAAAAAGAAGTATCTACTGATACTGGCTCACGATTCAGATAGCGGACTCGAACCACTTCAACAACACCGTCACGGGCCTGAATATTAAGCTTGTCTTGGACGTCCTTAGTGGGAGAAATTTCCTTGATGCTCACCAGTTGCGCTGAGGTTTCGTAGCCCTTGGAGTTCATGGCCTCCTCGAAGCCCTCAAGGTGTTGAACGTCTTGCATTGCCTTTGGTTTACTGGCGAAGGTTCCCTTGCCCTGGGTGGTAAAAATCAGTCCTTCCCGGTGCAAGTCCCTTAAAGCTTGGCGCACAGTGATACGACTGACACCAAATTTTGCCATCAATTCGCTTTCTGAAGGCATTCTTTGATAGGGCGCATAGGTACCTTCCAGGATCTGCCTTTTTAAGGTGTCTTTAATTTGTAAATACAAAGGTTGATGAGCCATCGCGTTATCTTTCATTTGATTTACCTTGTTGGTAATAACATGTCATAACAACTTTAATCCTGTTAGCCATCGCTAACTTAAACTCCTTTAGTTTGCGACTGATTCAGTGGGTTTGTTGCGCAGTTGGGTTTGCGATAAGTACACAGCCAGTGCTTCAATTTCGGTATCAGTCAGGGACTTGGCAACCTTACGCATGGTGCTCTCTAGATCGTTGTCGCGTTGCTCTCGTTGAAAGTCATGCAGCTGTTTTATTAAGTAGTCTTGGTGTTGTGCATCAAGCCAGGGAGTATCTTTTCTGTTAGCGTTGTGGCAACTGATGCAAGCAGGCACATTTTTATGCCCCTGTTCATAAAGTTCGCGGCCTTGGCGAAGTTGCTGGGCGTTGATGTTGGCCACAGGTGCTGGCGTCGGTGCAGATTGGCCGGCAAAATAAACTGCTATAGATTGAATATCCTGCACGTCTACTTCATGGGTAATCGCTTCCATTTGGCCACCATCATTACGTCGTCTAAGATTTCTGAAGTCGAGAAATTGCTTCTCAATATAATCTGCTTTTTGGCCTGCCAATTTAGGGAACTTAGCCATATGGCTGTTGCCATCCAAACCATGACAGAGCCCACATATTTCCCACGGTTGCATACCTGCCTTATCGATCATGCCAGCGCTGGCAGAATTCAATCCAACTCCGAACAGAATCATGAGTGCAGGATAGGCCCGTTTAGTTGCGCGCATGCTGTTTGGCACCATCATTTCGAATTACGTTTACCAAAAACTCACTGGTTTTATGGGTGTGAAAGGGTGGGTTGATTGTTGCCACCCATTCACCGGAGGGGTTAATCACCGCTACGCCAGCGCTGTGACGAACATCGTAGTTCAACTCAGTGGGGAAGCGCTTTTCGATGCGATAAAAGCCATCGATGCTTTCCACTAATTTTTTTAATTCTTCGGGTGCTCCAGTAATTCCTTTGTAGTCAGGATGAAAGTGGGCGAGATATTCTTTTAGGGTGGCCTGATCTCTGGCAGGATCCACCGCAATGAAAACGATGTTCGGAATTTTGTCTGGCATCATGCGTAATCCCAGTTGAGCACGAATAGCCTCAAGGCGAAATAAAGTCATTGGGCATACATCCGGACAGCTGGTAAAGCCTAATACCAGTAATGACCATTGGCCTTTTAGTTGTGCCAAACCAAAAGTCTGATTCACTTCATCGATCAGTTGGAACTCGGGCAATGGACTGGGCTTTGAATTCTCTCTCACTAGAGAGTCTTGTGCCGATGCCATGCTCGCGCTCAGTGCTGTCCAGACAACGGAGGTAACAAGAATGAGTCTGCAAGCTAATTTCATTATTCCTGCTCCCTCTGTTCAAAAGCCTTCAGACTTTCGGAACGGATATAAGATAGGCATTGTTTTTTCAATGCCACAAAGGGTTCAGAGGTAGCCATGTCTGGTTCACGAGGGCGATCAAGATTAACCTTTAAGTCAGCAATTACCGAACCGGGACTTGCGCTCATAATTAAAATCCTGTCAGCCAGAAAAATGGCTTCATCGACGTCATGGGTAACGAACAGCACCGTGGTACCAAATTCAGACCAGATATCTAACAGGCTTTCTTGCATCATCAGCCGGGTTTGGGCGTCAAGAGCGCCAAACGGCTCGTCCATTAGCAGTACACTGGGATAATTGGCCAGTGCCCGTGCTATGCCCACCCGTTGTTGCATACCGCCCGATAATTCTCCGGGGAACCGCTTTTCCATTTTGCTCAATCCAATCATTGCTAAAAATGTACGGGCAATTGAGGTGCATTCTGCGGCGCTATGGCCGGCGAGACGAGGTCCGAACGCAATGTTTTCCAACACGGTTTTCCACGGTAATAGGGAGTATTGTTGAAAAACCATGCCGCGGTCTGGGCCAGGGCTGGTAATGGCGTTTCCATCAACCATGACTTTCCCAGAACTGGGTTTCACATAGCCAGCAACCGAATTCAATAACGTGGATTTGCCACACCCTGAAGGACCAAGGATACACACGAACTCCCCAGGTTCTATGGTAAGGCTGGTTTCTTTTACCGCCAGGTTTTTCGTTGCGCCTTCACCGAAGCTAATCGTTACAGCATCAATGGTTACTTTGCCTCTGCCTTCGGAACCAGCGCGGTGCTTGTGAGATAAATTGTGTTGTATGGGCACTACACTTGTTGTCATTGTGCGTTCTCCAAGTGTTGCGAACCGAATCGGGAGTTGATTCGAGCATCGGATTTGAGTTGTCCTGCCAGTAGAAAGTTAACTGCAATTAATGTGATAAAGCCGGCGGTGTTGAGCCATTGCCCCATAGGTTCTAACCAGAGCGCGGTGGAAGCGCCTAACCCTAACATGGCTAAACCTACCACCCAGGTAGGGGTGGAACAGCACACCACCCAAGACAAACTAATGGAAGCCAGGGATATCAAGAGGGCTCCGGCACCAGTGGCCGCTCCAGATGAACGGACCATAGTTGTCGATTTACTGGCACAGCTTTTATGTTGTTTTAGTAAGAGATAGTTGGTGGCGAGTAATGCGCCCAAAGCGGCAATCGCCAGCACTTTTGTTGGAACGATAAAAAGGCTCCACTCCGAAATTCCTATGCCAAAATCGTAATTCATATAGCCGATCTCCAGTAACCACTCGTCTCTTATGATGAAAAGGCTGTCTTGAATTGATGGCGTTGAATCTAAAATAAGAATCACGTTTTGCCACCAGTTATAGGTGTTCATGTAATTGGGTAACGCACCGAACCTGATCATCAAACTTGCCAGCAAGGCCAAGTAGTAGAGCACTACAGTGCCCAGGATTATTGCCCACCAGCGCCAGAGATTTTGGCGAATTGTTGAGACCATAATGGCGACTCGTTCCACGTTATTCCTCGCTGCTCATCGTTGTAGCTGCTTCCAGCGCAGAGCAGGGCGGGTAATTACTCTAATGAGATAGGTTGACAAGGTACCCAACCCCCCAATTACCAGCATTCCAACAACAATATCGGGATAGTTAATCAGTGAATAAGCATCCCAAGTAAAATATCCAATACCGTATTGACCAGAAATGATTTCACCGGCTAAGAGTGAAAACCAGCTAACCCCCATGCCGATGGCAAGCCCCGTGGCGATGCTTGGCAGTGCCGCCGGTAGAACTACATGCCAGAACACCTGGAGTTTGTTAGCACCCAAAGACAGTGCGGCTCGTATCATCACCTCCGGGGTTTGCTCAACGCCGTGAATAGTATTGAGAATGATAGGAAAGAGAGCCCCCAAAAATGTGATGTAAATGATGGAGGATTCTTCCGTTGGCCACATTAAGATGGCCAGCGGAATCCAGGCTACCGCCGGTATTGGTCTTATTACTTCGATATAGGGTAGTACGGCTGCTCTGGCCAAACGAGAGCGACCCACTAACAAGCCGATGATTACCCCAAGTAGAACAGCGAGACCATAAGCTATTAGTATTCGCCGAATACTGACGAATATATGGGTATAAAACACCGGTTCCGATAGATGCCCGATGAATGCGCTAGCCACTTTCAGTGGGGACGGTATGTTTTCGAAATTAATAAAGATGTTAAAGTTGTAGAGAGTGGCCAAATGCCAAAGCATGATGCCTACCGCAAGCGACAAAGTGCCCACAATGGCGCTTTGCAGTTTAGTATTGTGAATTGCTTGGGCTAAACGTTGACTCAAGCGATCACTATTGCTGACTGAAGATGTCACCGTTGTTGGAACGACCTCTTCAGTTGCTGGGGCTTGTTCTACCGTGGCAGAACCTGCGGCTACTTTTTTATTGGCTAGGGCATAGCTCATAACAAAAACCACTCTCCAGTATTTATTATTGGGCAGCAACGACTATGTCATCAGGGCTTACGATGGAGGCCAGTGCTCCCTCAATCCCCATCACCGTACCTTGGTTTTTCTCGGCATAGGCATCAGCATCAGGTTTGCGCAGGAATGTGGCATAGCCTGCTTTGGTTTTTACAAAAAAGGCGGTTTTGCCAAACAGTTTAAGTCCGGTTTTTTGGTCGTAAACATAGGTTGCGTTAAGCTTGGCCCCCGTCTCATTGAGTTCGTTGATGGCGGCTAAAAATTTGTCGATGGTTGGGTAGGTGGATATTCCGTCTCGTGAATGCCAGATTTCCATGGGTAGATTGGCGTTAGCGACGGCGGGGTCTACTAAGGCTTTCTTTTCTGCTTCGTAGTCTTTGCCCATCTCTTTATAGGCTTGTTTAATGTAAGACTCAGTAATCCATTCTTTAAAGTCTAAAGGTGGAATGGCTTTTTCCTTTACCAGCACGCCGTGGTCGGTCTTCAGGGCCTCTATCCACTTTGATTTGATGGTAGGGTCTAAGGTTAGGTGACCTCCTTTGGAGAAATAGATATAGAGAACTTCTTTCTCAACTCCGGTCCATTTTTCCATTAGATCAACGGCAGCCACAGGGTCTTTGCGAATCCATTCTCCAGCTTCATAAACCGCTTTGATGAAAGCGCTAACCACTTCTGGATATTTGTCAGCGAAATCTTCTCGTACCACAACGCCATGTAAATAAGGTACTCCGGTTTCACTGCCATCATAAATTTTACGACCGGTACCGCGAAACTCCATGAGTTCGGACCAAGGGCAGAAGTCAGAATGAGCATCGATTTTTCCAGCGGCAATATTAGCGGCTCCCACGGCGGGACTCTGGTTTTTCAAGCCATATTTATCGCTTGAAATGCCATTGTCTTGCATGGCTTTGAGTAGCATCCCCCAAGCGGCACTCCCAACGGGAACAGAAACATCTTTACCGGCTAGTTGCTCAATGCTGTAAATGTCGGAAGCAACAGGAACGACAATCGCATTGCCGCTGCCTTTGAGGTTGTAACCCGTGCCAGCGACATATTTTGTGCGTAAAGATTCGGTCTCCTGGAATTTCGCTCCATTTACAATGAGAGGGTAATCACCCATCACTCCGAAATTGAGTTTGTTTGCCATCATCTGGTTCGTGATAGGGCCACCAGAGGAGTAGTCGCTCCAGCTGATGTCGTAGTTGGCGTCTTTGTATTTGCCATCCTTAGGTAAATACTTCTCCAGTAATTTGAGTTCTTTGACCACTATGCCGGCCGTGTAGGTGTCGGTACACATGCTTTGATGTCCGATGGCGATTCGAATGTCTTCGCTGTGTGCTGTAGTGGTGGCAAGCATTGCTAGTGTAAGTATGGAAAAAACCTTGGTTTTCTGTTTCATGTTGGCCCCCCGGCGCATGGTTGTTCTCAGTGTCAACTTGTATTAACTAGTTATAACCACATGCTTAAACCGACGCAGTTATTGTGCCAGCGTCAAGGTTATAGTCTTGGGGGAAGATTTAAATGATTGAAATATAAAAGGAAATTCTTGCGGCAATTGTTTTCTGAAGGGGCTTTACTGTCGCTAAAGGCTTAGTGGAGGGCGCACTGTCACCGTGCAGTGTTGCGATAATGTTGTGCCGTCTTGGATCAAGGGCTTTAGCGGCGTTAATACAAGATGCCTTTTGGCTACCCAGGCATTGGACTCTTCAGGCTTTGAATTGATCGACGATTTCGCCCAGTTGAGCAGCAATTCGGGCAATCTCTTCGCTTTCTTCCAAAGTGCGACTGGAACCCAGCGCATTTTGTTGCGATACGGTGGTGATAGCCTGAATGTTTTGATTGATGCCGGCAACCACCGAGCTTTGTTCTGTCGCAGCTGTGCTTATCATGGTGTTCATTTGGCGAATGTTTTCCACGGCTTGAGCGATTTCCTGGAGCGCGATACTGGCTTGATTCGATTCGGCAACACTTTCATCGGCTTCCTTTTTGCTGGTGTCCATCATCTGTACGGCTTGTTCAGATACCGAAGCAAGTTGATCAATGATACTTCTGATTTCCTTAGTGGATTCCTGGGTTCGGACAGCCAGACTTCTCACCTCGTCAGCCACCACAGCAAAACCACGGCCTTGTTCACCGGCCCGCGCCGCCTCAATCGCTGCATTGAGGGCTAATAAATTGGTTTGGTCGGCAATATCACTAATGGACTGGGAAACCTGGCCAATGCTGTGGGTGTCAATGGCTAATTGTTTCACTACGCCAGTCGCCTGATCCACGCTGTGTGCCAGTCGAGAAATAACCTGGGCGACATTATTAACTCGTTGATTTCCGTAATCAGCATTGGCTTGAGCATTGGATGCGGCTTCCTCAGCCTCACAGGCATGGCGTGAAACTTCCTCTGCAGCACTCAGCAGCTCGCTAATGGAGCGCGCCAACTCCACTGATTCTTTCTGTTGTTCACCGACTCCGTCGCGGGTTTGACGAGTCACCTGCGCCAGTTCTATCGCTAATTGATTCAGACCTTTTGTTGTTTTGGCCAGGTTGTGAACAGTAGGCTGGAAACGTTCCAACATTTCGTTGGTGGCCGTTCCTACTTCCTGGAATTCGTCATTGCTATCCAGCATCACACGGGGTCGTAGATCGGCGTGTTTGCCGATGCTGATCATTGTTGTTTGCAAATGTTGAAGTGGTTTAACAACAACTTTCCACATGATCATATGGATCACCACAAGGCCGATAATCATTACCAGAAAGTTTATCCCTGCATTGATAAAAAGTTCTTTATGGATGGCCGCATCGCGATCAGCCAGAGAAAATCTCAATCTGGCCGCCCCCAATACCGTTCCTTCTTTTACCTGATGACAGGTGAGGCAGTTGGTGCCCTTGTGATCAGAGACAGCGACAAAAGGTTGTATTACCGTGAGATGGCGATCACCATCAATAACTTCATTGAGGACTACGGATTCTCCTGATAGCGCTTTGCGGTCCAGTTCATCTTTGGGTCTTTCACTATCAAAACCGGGACCAAACGTTTTGCTAACCGCTTCACCTCTCAGCATACGTAGTTCTTCAATGCCGTCGCGGTTGGCCACCTTCTGTCTGAGCATTTCGCGGTTACCCATGGCACCGGTAAACATCAGGGTATTCATGCTGTCAAGATAACCGCTCAGCAGGTCTTGCATTTGCTCTTCGGTCATTCGTAGCAAGCGCTGTTTCTGTTGTTCCGCAGAATAAATAGTAATGGTGGCAATTATCAGAATAAAGATAAGCGCCATTGGGGCCAAAATTTTCCACTGCACAGATAGGTTAGTTTTCATAGCGACTTTTATTCGATGAAATCTTAAGCGTAGTCAATAGATTAGGTCTTAACCACTGCTGCTTGCGTTAGTTACCCTTGCTTTCTTAGTGTAGACAACGTCTTTAGAGTAAACGTAATATGTTGAAAAATACGACAGAAAACTGACAAAATGGAGGCCGTGGTGATTCGCAGCCTAGTAAAGATTTTCGTGACTTGCGGATGGCTAAGTATGTTCGGCTGCGGGTCCGGCGGTGGGCCCGCCAGCACCGTGCCTACCGATAGCGTTCGGTCTGGCGATTCCGGCCAGATTGACGCTCCGCAAACTAGCGATCAAGTGGCGGCGATTGAGCAACAATTGCGCAGTGGATTGAATGCTTATCCGGCCGATACTGATTTTACCTTAATGCTTGAAACCACTTCCGGGCGGCAGTTCGTTCACAGCGTTGGTCAATCCACAGTGGATACAGTCTACCAGTCGGCATCCACCTCAAAGCTGGTTACAGCGGCCGTGATTATGTTCTTTGTGGAAAAAGGTCGGCTTGGCTTGGGTGATCATCCCCAGGATTATATTGCCACTTGGCCAACAGAGGGAAACCTTTCAAAAATTACCTTAGCTGAGCTTCTGAATTTTACGTCAGGATTAGTGATAGAGCCGGCTTGTATTCATTCAGCACAGTTTGATTTCACTGACTGTGTTGCCATTATCGCCGCCGCGAATGAGCTATCGGCAACGCCTGGAGCGTCGTTCAAGTATAACTCTACACATATGCAAGTTGCTGGATTGATGTTAGTAAAAGCACTTGGATATAGCGGCTGGGACCAAGTATTTGCTGAATTTAAAAATGCTACCGGGTTGTTTGCTACGTCCGAGTATGACCTCCCTTCATTATCCAACCCAAGACTAGCCGGAGGAATGCACTGGACTGCAGCGGAGTATATGGCTTTTTTGCGTGCTATTTACGAACGTAAGGTCGTATCTCAGGCAACGCTTGATCTTTGGTTTCAGGATTATAGTATTGCGAGCGAACTAAAAGATACGCCAATAGTTGATGGAATCGGTCAAGAATGGCGTTATGGTTTTGGTTATTGGATTGAGTGTCCGTCCACTGTTTTTAATTGTGAGACCATTACAGTGATTTCCAGTCTAGGGCTTTTCGGAGCCTATCCTTTTGTGGATTTTGAGTTGGGTTATTTTGGTATCTTGGCCCGTGAAGGTGCATTCGGATCCGGTGTGGCGGGGTATAAATTATTTGATGCCCAGCGCGCTATCATTAGAGAATGGGCGCAATTGTTTTGATTGATACAGCTGACAATTAATAATCTCGCTTCCCTAATTTAACAACTGATGAGTGGTGATGCAGGCTTTATTGATGCCGCTCACATCGCCAAGCTTGCCTAGATTTGTTAGTATCGCGGCTCGTTATCGCTGATGCATTGAACTCTTGGAAAACTCATGGCACCGAGACTGGAAGACTCTATCGAAAAATTAAACGAAACATGTTTTTGCATTAGTCTCGATGACGCCGCGTTGAAACAGGCGCTTGAGATTGAGTTGGGTACGGCAGGTCTCTATCAACTGACTCGGGATCGATGTCCTTATTTGTTTTCTGCGCGCCCCTTGTTTATAGGGCAGGGACATCTTCAGCATATGAAGCAAATAATTGCGTCTATCGAGGCAGTGATTGCCCTTCCTCAATGGCGTCAGCAGGCACTGGAGAACGCTCCTACCATTGCTCAGCATAATCCTCAAAACGTTAAAGGGGTTTTTTTAGGCTACGATTTCCACCTTAACGAACAGACTTTGGGTTTAATTGAAATCAATACCAATGCTGGCGGGGCAATGCTCAATGCTGTTTTGGCGTATGCTCAGTTGGCCTGTTGCCCGGAGGTGGAGGCCGCATTGCCAACTCAGAAAATGCTGCACACGCTAGAGGCCAGTCTGGTAGATATGTTCCGTCACGAGTGGTTTCTGGCGGGGAAAACAGAACCATTAACCCGAATTGCCATCGTTGATGATGAACCACAACAACAGTATCTTTATCCCGAGTTTTTGCTGTTTCAGCGCCTGTTCCAGCGTTTTGGTATTGATGCGGTTATTGCGGCTCCGCAAGAATTGGAATGGCATGAGAATCGGTATTGTTTTCAAGGTCAACCCATCGACTTAATATATAATCGTTTGACTGATTTTTATTTGCAACAACCTCAAAATGCCGATCTGTTAGTGGCTTATCTTAGCAACGCGGTGGTTTTAACACCCAATCCACAGACTCATGCACTTTACGCCGATAAACGTAACCTGACGCTGTTATCAAATGCTGATGAACTGGACAAATTAGGTGTAGCCCATTCAGTTGCGGAGGTGTTGCTGAATGGAATTCCTCGTACAGTGATTGTTGAGCCTGCCCAGGCGGAAAACCTATGGTTACAACGACGTCAGCTTTTTTTTAAACCAATGACAGGCTATGGCGGTAAAGCTGCTTATCGAGGCGATAAAATTACCAAGCGGGTTTGGCAAGAAGTTTTGGCCGGTCGCTATGTGGCACAGGCTTTAATACCTCCTGGGGAGCGAGACATGGGGGGCTACACAGCGGGCGTTAAGACCACTTCAAAACTTAAGTTTGATGTGCGGAATTACGTTTATGAGGGTTCTGTGCAATGGGTAGCCGCACGGTTGTATCAAGGACAAACTACTAACTTTCGCACCCCTGGTGGAGGATTTGCTCCGGTTTACAGCTCCGCCCATGATTAGCCTGTCACTGGGCGCTTTCAATGGACACGTTCGCTACACGCTACCGATACAATAATTATACCTATTTCTGATCATTTTTTGATATGCTCCCAAAATAAAACGTGACGAAGTTAACAAGTTTATAGTAAAAGGGTTGACGCTAAATACGTGGTGTTTTTTGGCTTTTGTGGGTTGGGATGGGGATGTTTATTTGGTTACCAAATCAGTTAGTTAGATTCTGCCAGCAGTTTCTCATCGGGCTATTTGCCTGCGTCTGGTTTACTTTGTCGCAAGCCGCTACTTTTCCCGCCAGCAGCTTCTTGAGCAATTTAGATGGGATTGAGTTAGTGGATCAATCTGGGGCGACGTTTAATCCCTTACGTCTCGCCGACCACGTGGTTTTGTTTAGCTTTATTTATACACATTGCTCATCGACCTGCCCGGTTCAAACCCGTGTTTTGGCGGATGTATTGCAGGCATTGCCTGATGATGTTCGGCGTCGGGTTCGGTTTGTTTCGGTTTCTATCGACCCCAAGGTAGACACTCCCGCACAATTGCAACAATTTGCTGAGCGTCTGCAAGCCGATGTTGATGGTTGGACTTTCTTAACAGGCAATCAAGATCAAATTGATAGACTGACACGGCAATTACATCTTTTTGATGAATCAGACCCCCAGCTTGCTGCAACCCCGCAAATACACCGTACCGACTTATGGTTGGTAGACAGTCTAGGTCGTATGTTGCAGCGCTATAACGGGGATCCACCGGATCGGGATAGGTTGATAAGAGAATTAAGCCAAGTGAGTCGCATGGCCACAGGTGCGTCGAAAACAAATTAGAAATCTGCAAGCTTTGATGTTCGGGCTTTTTAGTTTTCCAGTGATAGCGTCAAAATTTAACGTATTGAGGAACTGTTTGTGGGTAAAAAAAGTATGGTCTGGCTGTTCGGTCGATGGGCTACTTTAGTTGCGTTGACGGCTGTTGGCTATCCGCTGCATGCCGAGGTGGTAACGCCCGAGTCATGGGTGAGCATTTCTGCCACCACTTCACCGCTGTTTGACAACCTTACGGTTAAGGCAGACGCTGCCTCCAAAGGGATGTGGTCTGGTGTCTACTATTGGCCGATGAATGGCCTACATGCGGCGCTACTCCCTGATGGAAAAGTACTGACCTTTGGCACTAACCCTGATGGGAAAGATCAGGACGGACGTTATTATGACGTTTGGGATCCCAAATATGGAGTGAATGAAAGCGCCCATAACACGGTTTATGATCCTACTCGCCAAGATAGTTTTTGTGCGGCTGCGGCCTACCTGCCCGATGGGTCTTTATTGATATCGGGTGGCAATGGTAGTACGACCAGTAACGTCTACGACGTTGGGTCTCATTCTTCCTATAGCGATGATTCAAATTTGGCGGCCGCGCGTTGGTACTCCACCATGATCAACTTGCCCGACGGTCGTCCCATCATCCTTGGTGGGATGGTGCCATATACGGAAGACATGAAGGATAAACCTGACCTGGCTGTTGCTCTGGGTTTGCCCTCCATGACTCCTGAAATATTCGAGAATGGCCAGTGGCGTTCATTATTCGGCGCCTACAGTCGCTTGGCTTTTGGCCCGGAATACCTGCGAACATCCTATCCCCGCGCTTGGGTGGCACCGAATGGTCAAGTGTTTGGTATCTCAGCGGATCAAATGTGGTATTTAGATCCGGATGCCAATGGCGCCAACGGACAAATTACCGCCCTGGGTGAGTTCAAAGGCCCCTATAGTTATGCCTCTCCCAAAAATGTGGGGGCTACTAACTCTGCGGTTATGTTTGACGTGGGAAAAATTCTGCAAGTCGGAGGTAACGGAGGCTATAACGGCGACGAGCTGCCTGCCAGTAATATGGCGACGGTAGTAGATATTAATTCCGGTTTGCCAGTGCTGTCAGAACAACCCAGAATGCAGCACTTAAGACGCTACCCTAACACGGTGGTTTTAGCCAGTGGTGACGTGGTGGTTTCCGGAGGCACAACCTACGGAAATTATTATTCCGGGCAGCCAGCCGCACCAGTTTACGAAGTGGAAATCTGGAATCCAAAAACGAGCAGCTGGACTCGCGGTGCTTCCGCTGCAAAATATCGTGGTTATCACTCTATCACGACCTTGCTTACCAACGGCGCGATACTGTCCACCGGTGGCGGCACTCCTGGTCCTGTTACCAATCTTAACGCCGAAATTTATTACCCACCTTATTTATTTAAAGCCGTTGCAGGCGGTTCGGTGTTAGCCCCGCGTCCGGCTATTAAAGCGGTCAGCGGTCTCAGTTTTTCAAGCGGTTCTGTATTGCAGTTGGATATGACACAAAATGCGGCGGTCTCCCAACTGGTATTACTGGGTTTAAGTAGTGGCACACATTCGTTTAATACTGGCCAGCGGCGAATTCCTTTAACGTTCAATCAGGAACAGTTTCGTCTTACGGCCACCTTACCCAATGCTAATTTAGCACCGCCGGGATACTATCAATTAGTGGCGGTTGATGCCCAAGGGGTGCCTTCCGAGGGGGTAATTATAGCGCTCGGTCAAAATCAGGCTGTACCGCCGGTTGTTGTTGCACCTTATACTCCACCCAGTCTGGAAAATGCCATCGCGACGCCTGTGGTCAATGCAGGGATCGCCGTAACCTATTCGCCAGTGGCACAATCTATGACGACTTATAGCTGGTCGTTTAGCGACACGAACACCAGCACGCCATATTCTTCTAGCCCTCAAATTACCCATGTCTTTACTCAGCCTGGATTGTATGTGGTTACCTTAACCGCTAAAGGTGCCGATGGTGCCACTTCGGTACAAACCTTTGTCCAAGCCGTATCAACAGAAAAAACAGCGACGCCAGCAGTGACGTCTTCACCAATTGTGGTGGCCACCGGTGGTAATCTTGGTGAGCGAGTATGGGTCGTTAATCCGGACAACAATACGGTGAGTGCGATTGATGCGGTTTCGCAAAGCTTGGTAGCGGAAATACCGGTGGGAATATCTCCCCGTGCCATTGCTTTGGCGGCGGATGGTCGGCTTTGGGTGAGTAATAAAGAGTCGGCCAGCATCTCTATTATTAATCCTAATACTTATCAGGTAGAGCAAACCATTGTGCTTCCTTCGGCGTCGCAGCCTCACGGCTTGGCTATTTCGACACAAACCAATCGCGCCTATGTGGTATTGGAAGCCACTGGCCAATTGCTGCAATTTGACACCAACACCAATACCCAGCTCAGCAGTTTGACTTTGGAATCCATGCCTCGCTATGTGTCCATTAGTGGTGACGGTAATACGCTGTTGGTTACCCGCTTTATTTCGCCGCCGGTCTCAGGAGAAGCCACTCAATCGCTGAATACTGCGACAGCAGGCGGCGAAGTCTACGTGGTGAGCGGCTCAACAATGACTCTTACCAAGACCATCAAATTGCAATATAGCGATAAAGTGGATTCTGAAATTCAAGGCGGTGGGTTACCCAACTATCTGGCCGCTGCGGCCATATCCCCTGACGGAAAAAGCGCCTGGATACCTTCCAAGCAGGACAACATTAAGCGTGGCACATTGCGCAATGGCCAACCCTTGAATTTCCAAAATACGGTGCGAGCCATCAGTTCTAAAGTGGATCTCGCGAGCCTGTCTGAAGTCTTTAGTCAGCGGATTGATCACGATAACTCGGGAGTTGGTGCGGCGGCTGTTTTTCACCCCAATGGCGTGTATCTTTTCGTGGCCTTGGAAACCAGTCGGGAAGTCGCCGTGGTGAACAGCCTTGATGGTGTGGAATTGTTCAGAGTGGCGGTCGGTATAGCGCCCCAAGGGCTGGCGTTATCCGCCGATGGGAAAACGTTATATGTAAAAGAGTTTATTGATCGCAGCGTGAGTATTGTGGATCTGACACCATTAATCGGTAATGGTCAACTGCGGGCAGAAGTCCTTACCAGGGTACGCACGGTGCAAAATGAGCAGTTACCAATAAAGGTATTGAAAGGTAAAGCTTTATTTTATGATGCCAAAGATCCACGTCTGGCAAGAGACAGTTATATGAGTTGTGCCAGTTGTCATAATGATGGCGACCAGGATGGTCGAGTCTGGGATCTGACGGGATTTGGCGAGGGTGTGCGCAACACTATTGCCCTGCGAGGCCGAGCTGCGATGCTTCATGGAAATTTGCATTGGAGTGGCAATTTTGATGAGTTACAAGATTTTGAAAAACAGATAAGAGATCTTGCTGGTGGTACCGGGTTAATGAGTGATGCCAATTATTTTAGCGGCACTCGCAATCAGCCTTTAGGTGATCCAAAAGCGGGGCTTAGTTTCGATTTGGATAATTTGGCGGCTTATGTTGCTTCTCTCGATAGCTTTGCCGCCAGTCCGTACCGCAATGAAAACGGAACGCTGACATCAACAGCGGAAGCCGGAAAAACGGTATTTACCAGTAAGTGTGAGAGTTGTCATGGCGGTACGACGTTTGCCGTAAGCCAGCAAGCTTCAAACCTTATTGACATTGGTACGCTTACCTCGGCTAGCGGTAAGCGCTTGGACGGGACTTTGATTGGTATTGATGTGCCCACTCTACGAGATACTTGGGCAACCGCGCCTTATTTGCATAATGGTAGTGCCAGCAGTATTAGTGCCGCGATTCAGGCCCATAACAATCTGGCGTTAAGCGCTACGGATTTGAGTCGAGTTGTGGCCTATGTGCAGCAGATTGGTGGCGAAGAGGCGGGCAATAATATGGCTCCGAGCGCTGTTATGTCGTCGCCTTTGGCGAATGCCCAATACTCCGCAGGTTCTGATATTGTGATCAGCGTTGATGCTGCAGATCCAGACGGCAGTATTAGCCGAGTGGAGTTTTACTATAACAATATACTGTTTTTTACTGATACCGCCGCACCCTATACCTTTACCGCACTTAAAGTGCCCGCGGGAACCTATAGTTTAAGCGCCAAAGCGTATGACCAGTTTGGTGCCGTTGCTTCCGCAGCCGCAGTGGTAACAAAGGTAGTCAGCGGATCGCCCAACGTTAGTCCTACGGTGAGTTTGACCTCACCGTTACCCAATGCAATTTATACAGAAGGTTCTAATCTCATTGTCAGCGCAGCAGCAAGTGATTCTGATGGTACCGTCAGTAAAGTGGAGTTTTATTACAACGGTGTGCTGTTCGCTTCAGACAAAACTGCGCCATTCAGTTATACCGTGCCAAACGCTGTACCTGGCGTTTATAGCTTAACGGCCATAGCCTATGATAATGACGGTGCCACTACAACCAGTGCTCCAGTTAGCGTTACGGTTGCTGCGCAGGGGGGTGGGAATCAAGCCCCGATTGTTACCATGACCTCACCACTCAACAACAGTAACTACAATGCAGGAGCCAACATTACTATCAGCGCTGATGCGTTCGATAATGACGGCACGATCAGTGCGGTGGAACTCTATTATAACGGTATCCTCTTTTTCACCGATAAGGTAGCACCTTATAGCTTTACCGCCGTTGGTGTCCCTGCGGGAACCTACAACTTGAGCGCTAAGGCGTTTGATAATCAGGGGCTCGCCACTATGAGCTCGGTAGTCACTGTCAGGGTAGGAGCGGGTGGTAATTAAACCCCCGCTTTATGTTTTACAAAGTGATCGTTCGATCAGGGTGTAATCCTTGTGGTAAGATGCCGGAAACTCAGGGTGCCGCACAAGCGGTACCATGCAGGGGGCATCATGAAAACAGCGTTAATCACCGGTGGCAGCGCAGGTATCGGCAAGGAAACAGCGAAAGAACTTGCTCGGCTTGGTTTTGATATCATAATTGCAGCGCGGGATGCGGCTAAAGGCGAAAGCGTCGTGAGTGAAATTCGGGCTGAGTGCCCGCAAGCAAAGGTGGAATTTATTTCACTCGATCTGACCGACTTCCCGTCTGTAAAGGATTTCGCCAGCTCTGTCCGTTCACGATGGCATTGCCTGGATCTATTAATTCTCAACGCTGGCCTGTTTACACCAAAGCTAAAGCTTAGTGAAAGTGGCCACGAATTTATGTTTGCCACGACGCATTTGGGTCATTTCCTATTAACCCATGAATTATTACCGCTAATGAAAACGAGTAATGATGGGCGCATTGTAGTTACCAGTTCCGTGGCCCATAAGCTTGGATCTCTGATAAACTTTTTAGATTTTGAAAACCCCAGTTCGAACAGCACGCTACTGCTAGTGCCATTTATTAATTATGGACGCTCAAAACTGTGTAATTTACTTTTTGTTCGCGCCTTGGCATCCCGCCTTGCCGGCACCACTATCAAAGTCAATGCCTTTCACCCGGGCGCTGTGAAATCAGAAATCTGGCGCAGTACACCAGGACTTTTCAATAGCGCTCTAAGCCCTTTTCTAGTCTCGGAACGTAAAGGTGCGCAAACTCAAATTTATTTGGCAACAGACCCTCAGTTAAAGACCTCAGGTGAATATTGGTATCGACAGAAAATTGCGCGCACCAGTGGCCCAGGGAAAGACAGTAAATTAGCCAATAAATTGTGGAAATACAGTGAGAATGCCTTGGGAATAAAGAACTTTGGTGAGCCAGAAGCTACCAAAAAAAATCATAAAATGGAGAGCAATTAATGAAGTCACTGGAACATAAAGTGGTAGCACTAACCGGAGCGGCGTCGGGCATTGGCCGAGCATTGGCCATTCAGCTAGCGGAACAGGGCTGTGAATTGGCCCTGGCTGATGTCGATCAGCAAGGGCTAGAAGAGACCATTGCTCTTCTGCCCGGAAAGCCCGTCGTTAGCATGCATCTTGTGGATGTAGCTAATAAAGAGCAGGTTTATGAGTGGGCTGAAAATGTGGTGAAATCTCATGGCGGTGTAGATGTCATTATTAATAACGCGGGTGTGGCATCCCAATGTACCATCGAAGAAAGCAGTTATGATGATTTTGACTGGGTGTTTGATATCGTTTTTTATGGGGTTCTTTATGGCACTAAAGCCTTCTTGCCCCACTTGCGTAAACGCCCCGAAGGTCACATAGTCAATATATCCAGTGTCAATGGCTTTTTCCCTTTTCCCGGTAACGGTCCCTATAACTGCGGCAAGCACGCAGTAAAGGCGTTAAATCAAACGCTGATACAGGAACTACGGGGCTCTAATATTCATATTACGTCCGTGCACCCGGGTGGTATCAAAACCAATATTGTGCGTAACAGCCGTCTAATAAGCCCTATCATGCCCGGTCTCACCAAAGAAAAAGCAGCAAAGCAATTCGAGGCTATTGCCTCCACCTCCGCGGAGCAAGCAGCCAGAACCATTATTAAAGGCATTTTGAGAAACAAGCAAAGACTACTCGTTGGCATAGATGCCTATTTTTTAGATGGTTTGACCCGCGTATTTCCTCAAGGATTTTCCAATCTAGTGGGGCGAGTACTAATGCGTTAGTTTGACGAGTCTTGGCCAAACTCTGCTAATTTCATAGGGTCACAGTTGCAATGAGCGATAGTGTAAACAAGACTCGGTTTATCCCTTATCGACGCAGTGATATCGTGCGCCTCTGTTTACAAGATGAAGCTTTTTCTGACACCGAATTGGCTAAGCTAAAAGACGTCTTTAATTTGTTGCAGAGTATTTACCATTTTCAATTTCATCAAGTACTGGAAACTCTTAAAGACTGCTATGCGCCTGTGAACCCTGATGCTGATACAAAGTCAGTTTTCCCCTATACCGCAGCGGACATCCAACAACTGGAGAGTCAGTTTTTCACTGAACTGCATTCTGTGTTGGATAAGGCAAATTTTGAAGCTATCCAGGAACAAGATCTAGCCAAAGCCATGTCCCAGGAGTCACTGTTTAAAATCAAATTGGACGTGGATTTTGATGATTTCGAACAAATCCTCTTTTATTGGCGAGGAGAATCCAAGCGCAAGGAGACTTTACGTTCAGTTTTTGGCTTACATAAGCGGGTGATTGAGTTTATCAATTACGATCGAGTGGTCATTGTTGTTAAATACAAATCGGACGACTATTTTATTCAACAAGGTCGGGAAAAGCTGAATTTTAAGCCAGGATCAACCATTATAAAATTATTTCGAAATGTTCCTCATGCTGATTTGGAAATGCTATTTCCAAACACTGAAGTTCGAATGAAGGCAATCGATAAGATTATCATTGGTGTACCCGCTGCAGTAGGTGGCGTTGCTATTTTAGTCACTAAGTTGGGTGCAACACTGGTGCTTAGCGGAGCTTTGATTGGGTTCTGGCTTGGCTTACGAGAAGAACCTGTTGAGTTAAACCAAACTAATCTGTTGGTTTTAGGGGCAGGTTTCGCCACCATTGGTGGTTTTTTATGGAAGCAGTTTAGTAATTTTAAAAATCGTAAAATCCGCTTTATGAAAACCTTGGCGGATAATCTCTACTTTAAAAATTTGGACAACAATGTTGGCGTTTTTCACCGATTGATTGATGCCGCTGAGGAAGAAGAAGCCAAAGAAGCCATTTTAGCCTATTATTTCCTATGCAAATCTGGCAAAGCACTTACATTGGCGCAGCTTGATCGAATGATCGAGCAATGGTTTACCGAGCAACTCAAGCATATTTTGGATTTTGAGGTTCATGATGCCGTATCAAAATTGGCGGAGCTCAAATTGGTTGAGTGCCAGGGTAAACATTTTAAAGCTGTTGAACCAAGTCGAGCGCTTATGATTTTGGATAAAATCTGGGATGGATACTTTCAGTATCAGAGGTAGATTAAGGTTATAGAATGCCGAAAATTCCTTTTTGTTTGGTGCTGCTTGGGTTGTGCTACTCACCCAATGGGTTTTCTGTTGGGGATACTGATTTATACAGTCTCGACCTCACCCAGCTCATGAATGTATCCGTCGCCTCTGCAGCAAAGAGGCCACAAGCTCTCGCCGATGCAGCTACTGCGATTTACGTAATCTCTCGAGAGGATATACGTCATTCTGCCGCCACCAGCATACCAGAGCTATTGCATTTAGCCCCAGGAGTAGAGGTTGCTCGTATCAACGGCTTCACCTGGGCTGTAACTATCCGTGGTTTTCAAAGTCAGTATGCCAATAAACTTCTGGTGCTAGTGGACGGGCGTAGCGTATATACCCCACTGTATTCCGGTGTTTACTGGGACTCTCAAATGCCAATGATTGATGATATAGATCAGATTGAGGTTATTCGTGGACCTGGTAGTAGTTTGTGGGGTTCCAACGCAGTGAATGGCGTCATTAATATCATTACAAAAAACAGCGCTGAGACCACGGGAGTTCAGGTAACTGCTGGCGCAGGTAATGTGGAGCAGGGTTATATTCGAGCGCGTAATGGTGGCGAATTTAAGAATGGAACCTTTCGTTATTACTCGACATTTCGCCAACTAAATGAATCTTTAAATGCTACCACAGGGAAATCGGCGGACGATCGATATCAAAGCCTGTCAGTTGGGGCGCGAGCCGACTGGCAAAATGCACAACGTGATTTATTCACATTGCAAGGCGATTACTCCCAAATTGACAAACGTAATAATATTGAACTGCATCCATATGTTCGGTCGCAGATTGAGGATTTTAATAGCGAAATGGGTTCCGATAATGCAA
The DNA here is from genome assembly GCA_963922875.1 of uncultured Ketobacter sp. Lineage (GTDB taxonomy): Bacteria > Pseudomonadota > Gammaproteobacteria > Pseudomonadales > Ketobacteraceae > Ketobacter. The sequence goes on from CAWUJH010000003.1 coordinate 34,939, forward strand.
ACCTACTTTTTCGTTGGACACATCCTTATCACAATGGCAATGCCCACGTCTTTCAAACCTATCTGGACTGGACGAATCGTGATGAGAATACGTATCGCTATAATCGTAAAACTCTGGATTTGGATTATCAATTTAATCATCAAGAAACGGAGTGGCATCGATTGACCTGGGGTTTAAATTATCGCTGGATAAGTGATGACTATGTAGGAACTTACGCCTTTGATCTGCAGCCGGATTCTTTAATCTATACACAAAGCTCTGGATTTAGTCAGCTGGAATGGTTTCTTAAGCCGCAATTGACGATGGTTTTAGGCATAAAACTCGAAAACACTGAATTTACAGATTTTGAGTATCAACCGGAAGTGAGGTTGATTTGGAGAGATAGCGACTTCAGTTTATGGGGCTCGGTATCGCGAGCTGTTCGTACACCCTCCCGTGGCGGGCGCGGTATCGTAGTTCATAACGGTGTACCTTCGACGATTGAACAGTTGGCGGCATTGCAGATTCAACAATTAACGGGAATACCACCGGAGGCAGGCACTATCTTTGGTCAATTGTCAGGGTCCGAAAATTTTGAATCAGAGTCAGTGTTGGCGTTTGAATTGGGTATGCGACATCAGGTGACGGATGACTTCTTTTTTGATGCTACGACTTATTACAATCAGTACAAGAATCTTCGTACATTTGACCTAGCAGAACAGCCTATTACGCCCGTTTTAATCGATTTTATTACGCCTCAGTATGTGGCAACTGTAAACCTGGAATATGGCAATGATTCCGACGGTCATTCTGAAGGTTTCGAATTGGCAGCAAACTGGAATCCAATGTCATCCTGGCAATTGAAGTTGTCCTACACCTACTTTAACTTTGTAGCAGAACCCTATTTTGGTGAGACCAGTTTGGGCGTATCTGAACTGAGTGACCAATCGCCATTGCATCAGGCTATGTTGCGCTCCTGGCATCAACTTAACCCGGCTTGGGAATTTGATGGGACTTTTAAATATTATGGAGCATTACCTAATGATGAAATTAAATCCTACGCAGATGTAGACATCCGTCTCAGTCATCAATTAAGCGCAGATATTGATCTGGCCTTGTTGGGCAAAAACCTATTTGATTCGCCCAGAACGGAGTTTCAGGATACCGTGCAAGGCCCCATTCGAACCGAAATGCACCGATCGCTTTATGTACAGGTTATCTGGCGATTGAATTAAACTATTCGAATTAGCATTGCATATTATTCTGGAAGCATTCCAAGATTTGTGACCGCGCCATTCCGCGTTGGCTTTCGAGTAGCGGCCAGTCAAGTGTTCTCTAGTTTTAACCTTCTATAATGGTAGTGCAACTTTCATTCACAAAGCATACGTAGATACAAGGAGATTGGTTAGTGAGTGATTTATGGGATCTGCTGATGGCGCTTGGCGCTGGTCTGGGAATATTAGCATTTCTCCAGGTACATGGCCTTAAAAAGCAAGTGAACGCCTTGCGTAAGCAGCTGCAGGCGATGGAAAGCAATCCTAAGCTGGCTCAGTTGGACCCAGAAAGCGCAACAGCAGACCCGGTTCCCACAATCCCCGCTCACGAATCAGTTAGTATCGAAGTAGAAGCGAATCGGCCCAACCTGCAGTTCGATAATCTTGAATTAGACAATCTCGTGCCACCGGAAAAGGCACTACAACCCACCAAACCTTCATTTTTAACGCAGCAAAATTGGATGGTGTGGTTAGGCGGAATATGTGTCGCTTTGGCCGGGATTTTTATGGCGCGTTATGCCATGGAGCAGGGCTTGCTCGGCCCTGGGGCGCGGATAGCGCTAGGGTTGCTAACGGGGCTCGCATTGCATGGTGTGGCGCTGGTATTGAGAGTGAAGACACAACAACCCCATCCTACTTTTGCTGCTTTAGCTGGGGGCAGCTCTATTATTTTGTTCGCGGTGTTATTGGCGGCATTGCATTGGTACCACATGTTGAGCGTTAGCACTGTATTTGTGTTGTTGGCTGGCGTTGGTCTGGCCACCACCTGGCTAGCTTTGCTGCATGGCCCTCTATTGGCGGCTATTGGAATGATTGGAGCCTATGCCGTGCCCTTGTTGGTTGCAACGGGCAGCGGTAATACCCTGGCGGCTATGGGATATGCCTTGATCATATCCGCCGCGGTACTTTTTTTATTGCGGTCCGTGTATCGAAACTGGTTGTGGTGGGGCTTAATTACCGGTGGCTTTTTGTGGTGGGCACTATCCTTTGTCAATCATCGGGCTGAAGATTGGCGAGCGGTCTATTTAATGGTTTTTGGTTATGGTCTGGTGGCCATTCCAACTCGAGACTGGGTGCTCAACAACGTGAGTGATGAAACATTACGATTCAGGGAGTTTCGCTCATTGAATGGCTCATTATTCTTGAGTCTCGTGCTCGTTGCATTGGGGCACTGCGTCACTCTCTACGTAGAAGGTTGGTCCAGTGGAGCCTTGTTCTGGCTGGGCTTACCGCTATTGTTATTATGGGTGGCGGGGCGTCAGGCCTATCTCACGCCGATTGCGTGGCTGATTATGTTAGGGCAGTGGTTGGTTTTATTATTGCTCCAGATTGAACAACACCGCGGAGTGTTTAACCTTGTGCCCATTGCTCCTGAGCGATACGGAGAGTTTTTTCAGTTTGTGGCGCTAATGACCGCCTTGTTTTGTGGTATGGCGTTGCACAATAACCGCTTGCCTATTACTGGAATCGCTGTTTCCAGAATGGCGTGGTCCGCTATGCTTACATTGACTCCTGTATTAGCACTGGTATTAGCTTTTCTCGTGGCGCGCCCGGCATTCTCTGACTCCATATGGACATTGTGGGCGCTTACCCTGGGGGCAATTTTTATTTACTGTGCCACTCTCGGACAAAAACGCCAGTGGTCAATAGCAACCATTGCCTGGATGTATTTGGGTGGCCACTTTGCCTATGGCGTAGCCGCAACTTTTCTTCTGGAACAAGCGCATCTAACGTTGGCGTTAGCGGCCCAGATTATTTCTTTGGCTTGGGCGCTGCAAAAATTTCAGCTACCGGTTGTGCCTTGGATATTGAAAGCCGTAACCACTTTAGTGGTGATTCGGCTAACGCTCAATCCTTGGTTGTTGGATTACCCCAGTTCCGGGCATTGGACCTTATGGACTTACGGCGGCAGTGTTATCTGTTGCCTGCTGGGAATGAGGTACTTAAGGGAAATGGCCGCTTATGCCCGTTGGCTGGAAGGTGCCGCTCTGCATCTATTTGTCCTCACGATTTGGTCGGAAATTCGTTACTGGCTTTATGACGGTGAAGTATTTATTGATCGTTTAACCTTTCTGGAATGCAGTATATACGGGACCTTGATGGCTGCTCTCGCTCTGGTTTATCACTTTAGAGCGGGTGCTAGTCGTCACTTGCGGGCACTGTATCAATGTTACAGCTGGATACTATTAGGATTGGCGGCTTGCAGTTATATGAGTATCATCCTTGCTACCTTGATGAGCTTGTCCTGGGCTTGGCGGTCGGTGGCTTCTACACCTGTTTTCAACGTACTGCTGTTGAGTTATGGTGGTCCCGTCATCATGAGTATTTGGTTGGCGAAATTTTATGAGCAACGTTGGCGAACGATATTTTTGCGGATCGCTGCGGTGAGTGCGTTTGTCTTTATATCTGTTGAAATTCGCCATCTGTGGACGGGGTCCATTCGTCTGGATACGGGTTGGAGTAATGCGGAATTGTACACTTACTCGGTTGTTTGGCTTAGCGCTGCTGTCGCCGCTTTGCTGGGTGGCAGTTGGCGGTGGGGTGAGACCTGTTATCGTGGGGGAATGGTGTTATTGGCCATCGTCATCGTGAAGATATTCTTGGTGGATATGCATGATTTGACAGGGTTACTCCGAATTGCGTCATTTATGGGGTTGGGGTTAGCGTTATTGGGCGTAGCCTATTTGCATCAAAAACTGCAGGGTAACTATGATTAAAATGTTAATGCCACGAGCATTAAGACTGGGCGTAAAGCCACTGTTTAATTCACCACTACCCATAAAGCTAAAACGAATTGGGCTTGATCTAGCCGCGCTTAGTGTACTGAAGAAGCGTGGAACCGTAACGGAAAAACGGGTTGTAATGGGGGTTCCTATACTGGTGACAAAACCGGCCAGTGACGCACCGCTTGCCAATATTCTCTACTTTCACGGCGGAGCATATGTTATGGGTGGTTTTAACACTCATGGTAGGTTCTGTGGCCACTTGGCGGTGGCAGCGCAAGCCCGTGTGTGGTTACCCGACTATCGACTGGCCCCCGAGCATACCTTTCCTGCGGCGCTGGATGATGCTCTAGCGGCCTACCAATCCATGTTGGATGAAGGGCTTAATCCGCACCAGATAACACTAGCGGGGGACTCTGCCGGTGGCGGGTTAGCATTAGCCACAGCCATTGCAATCCGAGATCAGGGGTTACCGTTGCCAGCTGCCATTGTTCTACTTTCGCCCTGGGTGGATCTTACTTTAGGTGGGGCATCGCATCAGGTTTGTGGGGATAAAGATCCAATGCTAAGCACCGCAGGGTTGCGGCGTAGTGCGGCGGCTTATCGGCATGGACTTCCTGCAGGTGATCCTGGCTGCTCACCAGTTTACGGTGATTTAAGCGGGTTGCCGCCGGTACAAATACAGGTGGGAAGCGAAGAAATCTTACTGTCAGACGCACAGTTACTCGCTGAACGGTTACAAGCCGCAGGCGTTGGCAACGATCTGCAAATTTATCCAAAACTATGGCATGTGTTTCAGCTGCATGCGGGGTTATTGAGAGAGTCTGATGCGGCGCTGGCGAAAATAGCCCAATTTATTCAGCGATTTACCACTTCCAAATAGAAGGAAAGGAAGGAACCTTGCTGGAGTCTCGCTATCCAATCCAGTACAGTACGATGTAAGCGCCAAAAAATAATGAAAAACAGCGTTAATTTTTAAGATTGTTCAGTATTTCTATAATGGAATCTCGATCCAATTGCTTCATATTCATAACGAATATCAGTTGCACGAACAAATCGGCACCCAGAATACCTCGATTGATCTTGTTTCTTAGATTAGCCGCCGTTTGCTGGGTACCTTGTTCTGCCAACAGGCGGCTCAGATCCTCATACTTGAGTTTTCGTTTGGTCATTTCGGATTTAAGCAAGCGGCTCACCAGCTCTCTCCAACCAGCTGAGGATAGGTTTTCATGCATAGGATAACGCCCTTATGTAAAATATAATTTACGAAAAAACAAAATAGTATCTAAAAAGGTAAAATAATATCTTTACAGATCTTATAAATTGCATATTATAACTCTTATCCGCCGGTGTCGAGCCAGCGGGTCGAAATAGATTAGGAGAAGGTTGAATGAGCTGGGATTTAGCACAACTAGAGGAATTGCTATCCAATCATGAAGGCTGGGCAGTTCATGGTGAGAACGGGTGTCTTTGTGTCACCAATGAAGATGGGCTAGATGCTTATGTGGCGGTTAGCGGCGAGCAAATATTGGTAGAAAGTATTTTGTTTGCCAAGAGCCAGGTGGCGGATACCACATCTTTAAACGAAGAAATACTCAAGACTCATCAAGTGTTTCCCTTAACAACTATTGGGATAACCACCGTAGAAGACGAAGAATATTACATGTCTTTTGGTGCTTTGTCGTCTCAGTCAAAAGCAGAGAGCATCACAATTGAAGTGGAAACCTTGTTTAATAATATGACGGGTTTTCTTGATGCTTACGAACATTTTTTGAAATAAGCAGAGGTCCACAATGAGCGTATGGAAAAAATTAATGACAGCCGTTAAAGGTGGCGTTAATGAAGCGGCAGAAGCCGTCGCCGATAATCAAGCGTTACGGATACTGGATCAGGAAATTCGCGATGCCAAAGATGAACTGAGACGTTCGGATCACTCATTGACGCAAATTATGGCAAAGCGAAAACTGGCTGAGCAGAAAGCGGCAAGTTTGGCTCAGTCCATCAGCGAGTATGAAGCCCACGCTGTGACGGCCAATGAGAAAGGCGACCAAAAGTTGGCGTTAGATTGTGCGCAAAAAGTGGTAGAATTGCGCGCGCAAATGGATACCGAACAACAGTATGTTGATCAGTTTTCAGCTTCTGAGAAAACCTTGCGTCAGAACATCAGTCAAGCGAAAAACAATTTGCGCCGAATGGAGCAGCAAGTTGACATGGTGAAGGCCACTGAGTCCGTGCAAAAGGCGCAAACAGCGGTGTCATCTCGTCATATGGGTGCCAATAGTAAAATGAAAACCGCAGCCGAATCTTTAAACCGGATTCAAGAGCGGCAGAAAGAACGGCAGGCACAGTTGGAATCTGCGGCTGAATTGGCGGAAGATGAATCCGGTGATGAACTTGAGAAGCGCCTGAAGCAGGCAGGTATCACGGCCAGTAATGCTTCAGCGGATGATGAATTGGCACGAATACTGGGTAAATAAGTCTGGCGAATGCCTGTTTTTTCAAAGCTAAAAACACTGTTACTGAAACACTTTATGGAGATGCGATGGCAAAGCGTAGTGCTTGCCATCGCCTGCTATTTTACGTTGAGTTGGGTCTTGCTTTGGTTGAGTGGAGAAGAAGAACTTACCGCTGCAAGAGAATTTTTTTATTGGGTTGTGGTCACAGCATCAACCGTGGGTTACGGTGATTTATCCCCGATAACGATTCCAGGTAAATTAGTTGTGGCACTGTTTGTCATTCCATTTGGCCTGGGGTTGTTTGGTCTCGCCGTGGGTCGATTGGCCGCGTTTGTTTCGTTTCAGTGGCGCAAAGGAGTGAAGGGTTTGAAACCGCTAGATTGTCATAATCACCTGTTAGTTATCGGCTGGAACGAAGGTAGAACCATGCAGCTGATTCGGTTGCTCCAACGTGAGCTGGCTTACCATCACGAGAATAAAAAATTGGTCCTATGTGTACGTAGCGATATTGAAAATCCGTTACCGAATGAGATTGAGTTCGTCAAAGTAAGAAGTTATAACGACGGGGAAGATATGGGTAGAGCCTCGGTGCAGGCGGCCAGCTGTATCATCATCGATAGCGCTAGTGATGAAGCAACCATGACCACGGCGCTGTATTGTTCCAGTCAGAATTCTACCGCCCATATCATTGCCTATTTTCAAGATGAGTCGCTGGGCGGCTTGCTGAAACAACATTGTCCTAATATTGAATGTATGCCCTCGGTTGCAGTTGAAATGATGGCTAAGTCTGCCATGGATCCAGGCTCCAGTATTCTTCATCATGAGTTACTGGATGTGGACCATGGTATGACTCAGTACTCCATGGCCTACCGAGGACGTTCAGGCATTACCGTAAGGGACTTGTTCAGCCTGTTAAAAGAGCGTTATGACGCTACTTTGATAGGTGTTTCTAATGGTGGTTACAGCTCAATCCAGGTTAATCCTCCACTGACTATGACCTTGAATTCCGGTAGCACTCTTTACTATATCGCCGACGAGCGCATTAACTCAGTGGATTGGGAGTCATTGAATGTTTAGCAAATGGTTTGGTAAAAAAGACCCGTTACCCCCAGTACAAGCACCAGAAATTATGGGCCTGAGATTAGGCGGCGCATTTGAGCTGGATGACCTAAAGTTACGCTTAATTGAAGCGGACTTGGTGGTTGATAATGTTGCTCGAACTCAGTTGATTCAGGCCGTGGGGGTGGTGAAACTCGATGAAAACAGCACAGTTTTGCGCTACTACACTGATGATGATGCGTATTTACAGGTACTGTTGACGGGCGGTATGACGGAAAACCATGTAACCGATGTAAAACTCTGGTACTTTTACGATACTCAGGGCGTTGGGTCTGAGGCCGAGTGGAATGAACTGCTTGAACATTCATTAAGTCGCCCTGAAATTGAATTGGAAGGGCACACTTATGTTAGGGTATGGCAAAGCACCGGAGCCGTTTCACCGCCAGTGGCCATGACCGAAAAAACCTATTCTGAAAATGGTGAAGTGAGCGAGACCGATCAATTTGCCATGCTCTATGAGCGTGAGCAAGCGGGAGGACGGTTTGAGTATCTTATGAAAGTTGGCGAAGAAAAAATAATTGATCAGCAAGCGGATCGTTGCCTGGTTATCAGTACCGCGTTCGATGTTCAACCTGCCGATATTGTTATCATCGGATAATTATTCTTTACAGGAGATTCCACTATGGAAGCCATGCAGGCGTCGTTAACGGGCCTTATCAGTTTTTCCCTTTATTTTGCCGTTGGGTTGGCCTTATTGCTGGCGTTCAAATTCTTTTATGTGTTAGTCACTCCCCATGACGAGTGGAAGCTAGTTAAAGAAGAGAAGAATGTGGCAGCGGCCATTGGTTTTATCGGTGCTGTTATAGGTTTTGCCTTGGCATTAGCCAGTGCCGCTTCAAACTCAGTATCACTGATAGATTTTGTGATATGGGGTGTGGTTGCGTTAGTGGCTCAATCTCTGGCTTTTGCTATTGTTCGGTTTTTACTGATGCCCCGCATTGTTCAGAGAATTAATGACAATGAAGTATCCGCTGGAATTGTCTTGGGTGGTGTCTCTATTGCTGTTGGTTTGTTAAACGCCGCCTGCATGACCTATTAGGGGGGTGCCAATATGAAGAGAACTCAGTCTATAAATTTAGAGCGGATGCGCAAGAGAAGGATCTCTCCGTATTCTTTCAAACCCTTGGCTTTGGCCGTTGCAGCGATAACGCTGGTTGCCTGTTCGAGTAATACACGGGAAGCGAAAATCTACAAAAACGTGGCGCATTGCGTGGATGATAATCCTGAATTAGAACAGGAGTGTGAAGTAGCCTATCAGCAAGCGTTGGCCCAGTCTGCTCGCAGTGGTCCAAAATACAGTCGAGAAGCTATTTGCTTTGAAGAATTTGGTCCGAACAATTGTGTTCCCTACGCAGCGCCCAATGGGCAAAACTGGTTTATGCCGGCTGTTGCTGGATTTATGTTGGCTCAAGCATTGGATCGAAGAAGTTATGTTTCTTCACCGCTGTATACGTCTTATTCTCCTTTTTCACCCTTGTATGGTCGCTGGAGTACAGTGGATGGAAACTCCTATGGTAAGCAGCGCTACGGCTCTATAAGAGTAGGAGAGGACGCGTTTAAACCTAAACCTGCCGTGACCAGAACTATCTCTCGTGGCGGCTTTGGCTCAACGGTAGCGGCTAAGTCCAGTTGGGGTGGCAGTTCGTCCCGTGGAGGTTGGGGAGGGTAGCAATGATTCGATTCCTCACCAACGAACGTAAAGGCTGGCGGGAGAGAGCAAAGGAGTTTGGCTTTCAGTTCCACACCATGCATGGAGAGCCATATTGGGACGAGTCCTTGTATTACCAGTTCACTTTGGAGCAGATTGAGCAAGATATCGAAGCTCCCACTGAAGAACTCCATCAAATGTGCCTTGCGATAGTGGATCAGGTGGTTAGGGATGAGCAGTTACTGCAAAAATGTCGAATCCCTAAGCAACATTGGGAGCTCATTGCCAACTCTTGGCGTGCCCGTGAAAAAAGTTTGTACTCCCGCCTGGATTTAGCCTATAGCGGTAGTGGCCCAGCCAAACTCTATGAAAACAATGGGGATACCCCCACGAGTCTTTATGAAACAGGTTTTTGGCAATGGCTTTGGCTTGAAGATAAAGTCAATGCCGGAGAATTGGCTTTTGATAGTGATCAGTTTAATGCGCTGCAAGAACATTTAATTGAGCGTTTTGCTTTGCTACATCTGGATCATCCAGGAGAATTTTTGTATCTGGCCTGTTGTCGGGATTCGGAAGAAGACCGGGGAACCGTCCAATATTTGGAAGATTGTGCCAATGAGGCAGGAATACCGACGCAGTTTATTTACATAGAAGACATTGGGCAGGGTGAAGGTGGTGTTTACACTGATCTAAGCGATCAGGTCATTACCTGGATGTTCAAACTGTATCCCTGGGAATTCATGCTACGTGAACAGTACGGTGAACTCTTATCGAAGGCTGCGGTTTCCTGGATTGAACCTCCCTGGAAAGCGATCGTGTCCAATAAGGCGCTGCTGCCTTTACTGTGGCAGGAATTTCCTAATCATCCCAATTTGTTGGCCACCTATTTTGAAGAAGATCTCGCCGCTAATGATCTGAAAAACTATGTAAAAAAGCCCATCTTTGCTCGCGAAGGAGCCAATGTCAGTATTCATGTCAGTGGTGAGCAATTAGCTTCATCACCAGGTCCTTATGGGGAAGAGGGCTTTATCTATCAGGAGTTTTGTCCGTTGCCGCGATTCGGCCACCAATACACCTTGATTGGATCTTGGGTGGTGGGTGATAGAGCTGCCGGTATTTCAGTGCGGGAAGACAAGAGCCTTATTACCCAAGATCTTTCACGGTATATTCCTCACATTATTAAGGGGTGACAGTTGCCATGGGGATGAAACGCCGACAGCTTTCGTTTCAGGTGCAATTAAGGCTGGTGCTCGCGCTTTGTGCGCTGCTGGCGATTATTGAAATAATCAATATGATTATGGGAAGATCCCTAAACAGCTATGGCCTTATTCCCAGAGATGGAAATTCTGGACTAGCTGGAATTTTTTTAGCACCGTTTTTACACGGCGATTTTGCCCATTTTTTGTCAAATATTGTGCCCTTCGCGATATTTTCACTACTGGTGTTGCAGCACGGTTTTATCCGTTATGTGCTGGTTTCTTATGTTTGTATCAGTTTGTCAGGGTTGTTAGTGTGGCTGTTTGGGCGCGACGCCATTCATGTGGGTGCCAGTGGCGTTATTTATGGCTATTTTGGTTTTTTGTTGCTGGCGGGAATCTTTAGTCAGCAGGTCAAGCTTATTGCTATTTCTGTGGCAGTAGCATTTGTTTATGGTGGTCTTATTTTTGGTATATTACCGAGCAAGCCTTTTGTCTCATGGGAGAGTCATTTGTTTGGTTTTCTTACCGGCTTGTTGTGTGCTTATTTTTGGGGTCACGAAGAGAAAGTAGAGACTTCATGATTGTGACTGATATTCGTCAAATTAATTGTAATTCGAGTCACAAAAGGGAGTAAGACTCCCCTTTGTGCTCTGCACAGCTACAAAACGCCTACTACAAAGATTAATCAGAAATGGGCTTGTGGACGAAGGGTTTGCCTGTTTCTGGATTTTCTCACTCAGTTCTACTTCAATTCAGCCCCGGATCCCAAAAAAATATCCAGGTTTATATCTGAAACGCTGACACCATCTTTGGATATGTCGCCAGCGACTCCGGTATCGGTTACGGAAAAATTGGCACCCAAAGAGTTCGCTAAGTCCCCGCCACAGGCCGTTAACCCAGAGGCTAAAACTAAAGTAAAAACCATCTTTGTTAATCCGTCCATGTTGCCACCTTTAGATTGGTTTAATTATTGTGTTTTTAAATTAACACGTGAATTACTGCGGATGCATGTATCTAGTGTCTCATTTTTACTTTCGGATTACCGGTAAATCCTATTCACGTTTAATTTGGGTTTCTTAGAGCAATAGAAAGAGACCAGTAAAAAGGAATCAACATTACAAAGAGGCAAATGATAAATGGGCGAGGCAGGAATGATTGAAGGTGAGTTAAGCGAGGAGGGGGATAACGGGAAGCGTTACTTCCCGTTATCGAGTTAAACTACTTAAACATGATACTTGGATCGAGTAGTAGGTCAAAGCTGAAGCCTGAAACACTAACACCGTCAGTGGCGAGATCGCCCTTCAAGCCAGTGTCTGTTACCCAAAGGCTACCACCTATAGTGCCTGGAATATCCCCTCCGCAGGCGGTCAATCCTAAGGTCACGACCAATGCTAATATGATTTTTGTCACTTGCTCCATAAGTTCACCTTTAATTTATTTCTATTATTTGCGTTATGTTTTATCAGTGCTGTTACTGCGCGACTGAGTAATTTCGGGAGCCCACAAAAAAGTTGAGCTACTATTATGCTACTGCCAGTAATTGACTGACACTAACATAACAGGCTGCCATTCATCAATGATGCTTTGATTGCAACAGGACTTAACCAGCAATTTGTTCTCAATTTTCATGGAATTATCGCGGTTATACGACTCCTGTTTTTTTTAAATGAAATTTTATTGATCTATAAAATTCATCAATCTACCCTCTACACAAATATGGAAACCACCGGCATAGCAAGCTCGTGGAACCATTACTCTCCTCAGTGGGATGGTTTTCCTTGTCCGCTGGATCGAAACCGGTGTCAATTTCCACGGTGTCTGAGAATTGATCTCCGTCGCGGTCAAGGCTAAGTCTTACTCCGTCTCCCGGGGGAGCACAGGTGAAGGTAACTGGTGCCGCAGTCTGGATTAACTCGTTCAACGTCACGCTGGTATTGTTGTCTGTTAGATACAGCAGCGTTTGGGGATCGAACATAAATCCTCTGCCTAAGGCACTGGGCTTTGCTTTTGCTACGAGATCACAACGGTCAGTCAGCAAGGTTTTAACTGCTTGCTGCTCCATTAAACTTACCCGCGCAATAGCATTACTCTGGTTGGCGTTATTCACGGTGACTTGCTGACCGATGATAGGGGCCATATTGGTTGGAAATGCAAAGGAAAAGGCTTCAATGGCCGCCAACTCTTCCATACCAATGGGTTGGCCCGTTTCAGGATTGATTTGACTGAAAAACGGGTCGTTTGTTTTTGCTAAATATTTAAATTCTGCAGGCAGTTCCGCGGCATCAGATGGCCAGGTTCCTGGTTCAACATATGGCAAAAAGCCCCCATCATTGGAAGGAATTAAGATGTCGGCAATGGTGCCTAAATTGTTAGGGTCTAACCCAGAGATAAAGCGACTGGTCACTTCACTGGCTGTGGGGCCGAGGTTTACAAAGGCCGCAATCTGATAAAACAGACTCATGGTACCCAAGGAGCCATCGTGGGTATAACCGAAGCCCCTTATTTGGTCTCCCATAGGTTCAGGTATGACAAAGGGTATGCCTGGAATCAAGCGCGCGTTTTTTGGCCCCATCAGGGTATCTTTAGGGCTGTGTATGGCAAACATACCCACCTTCTGGTAGAGGTTACGCATATGAGGAATTTTTAGAATTTCTGAAATAAAGACGAAAGCGTAGCGGCCATCGGTGCCAAAAAAGCCCGGCTTTTTTACGCCGTATTGTTGGTTCGCTGTAACATCCAGGGTGTGGCATTGATTGCAGGTACGAATAAAGTCTATTTCTCGTGTACCACTGGGTCCGCCTAAGAAAATTTCTTTACCTTTGGCTTGTTCCACAGTGAGGCTATTATCCAGATTACGAATAGGGTTGGGTGGGAGAGTATTTTGTAACATGAAATCAGTGAACAGGTTCATCTGCTCGTCCGTTAGCTCTGCATCGCGGCCCAACAGTCCAGGAAAGGCCACATTAAATTTTTTGAAAGCGGTTCGCTCATTGAACATACCTGAGTTTGGTTGTGTCCCAGCAAATTGATAGCTGCCACCGGTTCGATCTCCGCGCCAATGCATGGGCCCATGATTATCCAGGCCAGCCAATGTTTGTGTCACCATCGGGCCTTTGTTGGAGCTGAAATGGAAAACGCGTTCATCACTGCAAGGAATAGGGACCCCGGCATCTCTGAGGGGATCTAGTAGTAGCTTGCCGATTCGGCAGTCAGGCAATGCTAAGGAATAGGAATTGGTGCCTTTGTAGGGGATATTGATATTGACCGAATCGGTGAAGAAATCCACAATAGCGGCACCGGAACGCGCAAGTAAGCTGCCCGGCATTCTTTTACGCTGCAGCGTGGGGTCACCTAGATCCCAGGCTAAATGATCGGTGTCACCGTCGATATGGCAGCTGGCACAAGCGGAGTCACCGTGACTACTGGATAGGAATGCATCGTATAAAAATGGTCGTCCCTTAGTAATGCTTTCCGGTTCGGGATTGTGCATAGCGATGTTGGTAATATCCTTGGTATCATTCAGATTAACTACATCAATGGCGTTGTTGAATCGGGTCAGTACATAAAGACGGTTACGTACCTCATCTAAAACCAAGCCTGCTGGGCCGCCCCCACTTAATTTTATATGGGCGCTTTCGGAGGGTTGAAAAGAATTGCTTTCTAACTCTTCGGTATCAAAGACACCAATTTTTGCTGATCCAAAAGCGGCTACGTAAAGCGTTTTGCCATCGCCGCTGACCACCATTTGGCGAGGAAAGGCTAAACTTTTTCGTGCTTCCTCGTTGCCAGGTGTCTCACAGCAACGGCTATAGTCAATGTGTTTGTTAATATGTACAGGTTGAACGTCGCCGTCCTTAATAACAGTAATTCGACTTTGTACGATATTGCCACGAACAGTGGTGTTTACTACGGGGTCAAGGCCGGGTCCTTCAAATCGAGTGAAGTTATTGGCTTCGGTATTCGCCACATAGAGAGCGCCAGACCGGGGGTTTACCGCCATGTTGAACAGGGTGGTTCCCACATGATCGAAGGTACCGAAAGGCCCGGTAATTTCGGTAGGTATGGTGGCGTTGGCATCAATGGTAAAGACGTCATGATCGGGTAAATTAAAATTTATTTGTGCAGTAACGTCATTGCCTAGGGTGTCAGTCCAGGCACCGTCAATATATTTGGCAATAACGCCTTTGACCGGTTGATCTTCGCCGTGCGTATTCAGTTCGCTGTTGGGTCCCATAGTAAATTCATTGAGGGCTGTAGTTTGGTTGCCGGAATGGAAAGCCGCAGCATAGACTTTGCTGCCGTCAGGGCTTTTGGTGAGAGCTCTTGGCGTGTCGGAAAATAAAGTGACAATTGTTAATGGCTGCGGGTTTGAGGTCTGGCTTATAACATCGGCATCGAACACCCAAACGTCAGCGCGACCAATACCTGGTGTTGTTAGTTGGGGGGCGATGGGGCTGTTCTGGCCACGATGGGCCGTGGTAATAAAGGCTCTGGTGTTATCGGTACCGGCGAAAACGATGTCGCGAGGCTCATCTCCCACCCATAGGGTTTGCTCTACTAGGCCAGACTCAATATTAACGATGCTGATGCTGTCAGACAGGTGGTTGACGACCCAGACCCTGCCATCAGGAGCTTCCGCAACGGCAACGGGGCGTATTCCAACCGCAATGGAGCGGTAAGATTTGATGCCATTGTCCGTGATCTTAAATACTTCTAAGTGATCATCAGGCGTATTGGTGGCATACAAAAAGGCACCATCTTTGCTCATGGCTAACGGTCTGACTTGGCCGACTTCAAATAAGGTGTATTCAGTTCGTTTAGACAGGTAGTCAGGTAAATCCAATGGGGTTGTAGATGCCATGAGCGGCCATGAGAATAGCAATCCCAAGGCCAGCAACCATGGATGCCAAGGTTTAATAGCGTTCATCGTAAATGTCCTGTTATTTTTATGAGTGACTGATACAGGCTAAGGCGGCACGAAGAGAATGGGTATCACCTAAACGGGTGATAGTGGTGATTGAATCCGCTTAAATAAAAAGCAAAAAAAAGCCACGTAATGGGAATTACGTGGCAAAAAGGATACCCTTATGGAGGGGGTATAAATCAAGCGGCGGAAACAGACGCGTTGTTGTCCTGGCTGTCGTGATTTTTGACTTCAGGCTTGCCGTATTTGGCAATCAGTTTTTCACGTTTTTCAGGGTCAAGATTTGCCTTGGTGATATCACCTTCGTAGTGATCTAACACCCGCTTATCCATTAGTTCATACCACCAGCTGGGGATGTAAGCGGGTAGTAGCATCGAGGCATAACCGCCAGGCAACTGAGGTGCACTGTCAAAATGTCTCAAGCTTTGAAAGCTGCGAGTTGGGTTGGCGTGATGATCAGAGTGACGCTGCAATTGATAGAGTACTAAGTTGGTGACCACATGGTTGCTGTTCCAACTGTGTTCTGGACCGGTACGCTCGTACTTGCCATTTTCGTCTTTCTGACGGAGCAGGCCATAATGTTCGACATAGTTGATCACTTCCAACAAACTAGCCCCATAGGCGCCTTGTGCCAGCAGGAATGGAATGGCCCGAGGCCCACAAATCAAGGTGGTTACGCCAACAAATCCGGCGGTAATGGCCCAACCTTGTAGTAATTCATTTTGTGGCGTCCAGAAACCTTTGCCGCGCCGCTGCAGTCTCTTGGTTTCAATCTCAATGGCTGACTTGAAGCCTCCAATCACCGTTCGCGGCAAAAATTTCCAGAAACTCTCACCCATTCGGCTTGAGGCGGGGTCTTCTGGGGTGGATACTCGCTTATGGTGGCCAAAGTTATGCTCTACGGCAAAGTGAGTATAGAAAGTGGGAGCCAGAGCGAGCATAGCGCCTATACGGTTGTGCTTCTCATGTTTATGCCCCAATTCATGCCCGGTTACAATTGCGATACCGTTTAAAGCGCCAACAGATGCAGTGATACCAATACGATCGATCATCGGAGTGTTTTTGCGGGTGGCTATCCAGGCACCCATGATCGTCATTATGTATTGAGAGGGAATAAAGGCCTTGGTGATCAGGTTGTAATACGGATCGTTTTCAAGATCTTTGATGGCATCTTCTGGCGGATTACTCTCGTCCTCGCCGATCCAGCGATCCAGTGCTGGAATGACCCCGTGAACCAGGATAGGCCCGGTCCAAACCAGCAAGCGCAACTTTTTGGGCGCTATGGTATAAGCGGTCATAGCGGCGATACCAACCATGGGAAGGGCTGGGCTTAGCAGCCACTTATAACGTTTGGGATCTTTCCACTTATTGTTAACCTTTTTACTGAAAAAGCTGGTGGCTTGTTTCAATAAATCATCGGGCGTCTTAGCGTTCATTTTTGGCACCTCTACTGTTTTTATAGCTTCTATAGCTTCGCACTGTTTTGTAACTTCGCACTTAATGATTTTGTCTCTGAAAACTAGTCAATTTTCATACATTAATGGTGCACTCTTACTTGCTGGAGCGCCAGTTGCAGGCGTCCGGCAAGCTATCGTAGGAATCCGCCATTGAATGATGTAATGGTTGTGTGATATAGATCTATCTACGCTAAACTGACCAATGCGTTATATTGATCGATCCAACATAACTCTTTAATAACTTGGGAATTTTCATCAAATTATGGATGCTCTCAGCCATATATTAGAAGATATACATCTTTATGGTGCTGAATTTGTGTACGTTAATGGATTAGGTCATTGGGGGTTTGCATTAAAAGATCACGCGACTTTTCATGTGATCCTTAAGGGCCCTGTAAAGCTAATGATTCAGGGTCAGGAATATACTCTCGAAACGGGCGACATTGTTTTTATGCCCATCGGTTTGGAACATTATGTGTACCACCCAGAATCTGAGCCCAATGCGTCCCATTGGCTGATGCAAGACTTCAATGGTCATCGCAGGGAACCGATTAATCTGGGCGAGGGTAAGAGTGAGAATTTTATCCTCAGCGTGCGTTGTTTGCTGGACGAGGATATGGCTAAACCTCTGTTGTCTTCACTACCTTCTTGTATGTTGATCCGGCAAGGGCTGGACGGGAGTGGTCCTGAATGGCTGCAACTTGGTTTGAGTTTCTTAAGTCAGGAAACCGCCTCTTTGCGTCCCGGACGGGACACCTTGCTCAATCGGTTGGTGGGGATGTTTTTGATTGAGTGTGTCCGAGATTTTATCGAGCAGCTCTCTGATTCTGCTGATAATTGGCTAAGTGCTGTGAGTGATCCCTATCTTTCCCCCGTGTTGAGCGCAATCCATGGTCGACCCTCAGAGCCTTGGGCGGTGGCGGATTTGGCCAGCCTGGCTTGTTTGTCGCGCTCGGCATTTCATGAGCGATTTTCTGATGTCATAGGGATGCCGCCGCTTGCCTATTTAACTGAGCACCGGTTGCGTCTGGCTGCCCGACTATTAACTTTGGGTGATTTAAGTATCAGTCGTATCAGTCGGCGCGTTGGATACAAATCCGAAGCAGCTTTTAGTCAAGCCTTCCGACGGCAATATCAAGTGACACCCAGCCAGTACAGAAGAGATAAAATCTCTTAGAGACAGTCTAATTCCCTTAACAACAGCTACAGCAAAATTGGCGCTAATTTTGCTGTAGCTGTTGTAGGCTCCGCAGCGATAAGCCTTTAGTTTTGGAATTAACCGAGTACTGACTGGGTAGGGAATTATGGCGTTATCTGATCAAGCACGTATTTGGGTGGCGTCTGCCGAGGAGTTGGTGCATGGCTCCTATCGAAAAGTTGAGGTTTTGTATGCTGGTATTGAAACGTCTGTGCTGATTTGTCGATTGCAGGGAAATATCCGCGCTTATCTCAACCAATGTGTCCATATGCCGCGAGCGTTGGATTCGGAAAAAAATTCAGTCATTGATGCCAGTGGCAAATATTTGCGCTGTTCAATGCATGGCATTGTTTATGACCCCAATACCGGAGAATCTCTCAGTACACTGTGTACCGGGGAGCGTTTAAAAAGTATTAGGCTCGTGGTGGACGAGCAAGGTGTTTGGATTAAAGATAAGCGAGTAATGCCATTGAGCCCAGCTTCATAGAAAATTCTGGGCTCAATGCTTACTCAATACTGTTAATACTCAATGAGCAAATCTTCATCGCGTACGATCATCTGACAGGCTAAGCGCCAGCTGGGAGGGAAGTCATCAACCCGCATTTGATCCACTTCTTCCTTAGTCATCTTCTTGTGGGCCACTAATACGTCTTTTTCTTTCTCCGTTAGTGGGCCCGCCATAGGGGAAGTCTTTTTGCTCAGGCGTGAGGTTTTGATCATGCAGGTGCCGCATTCTCCATTCTCACAATTAAAGTCGATGGGGATTTTATGCTCTTTGGCAATTTTCAATATGCTATCAGTGTGACTGCCTGCTGGGGCATAAACGGTTTTGTCTTTGTAGTCGGGGTTGCTAAAGGTGATAATTGGCATTGATCTTACTCCATTAATTTGAATTCGGTTATGCGGGAAATGTTGGTTGGCGCCTATGCTGGGCTTACTGTGACATCGCCCAAGACCTGGGCTTGGCAAGCCAATCTGTTATGGCGCCCGGCGGCGTTTTCACGCAGAATTTTGTCTTCGATGACAGAAGGAGAAGAAAGGTTTTCCCAACCATCTTCAACTTTCATCATGCAGGTACCACAATCACCTTCGCGGCAACCATAAACAATTCCAGAATTTACCTTTTCAGAAATTTCAATCACACGCACACCTACGGGGGCGTGGACGGTGGTGTCAATGTCTTTGAACGTGATTTTAGCTTTGGCCATAACTGCGATTCCTATTAGCATTTGCGGATTATTTGTATTTGAAATCAACCATGTACACATAATCTGTTGATGCTAATGGTTGAAAGCTTGGTGAGAGCATCAGCAAGTATTGAGCCAGCGATTGTAGGGAACCTAACTATCTAATAAGTATTGGAAAAAAAACTATTTGATGGATGATCTTTGTGTGGAAGGAGACAAAATTGGAGGAAGTTTTGTGTTACACAAAAGACATTGTGTGGAATGTTGTCGCCAAAAAATTATCAATCGAGCTGTTTTGACCTTTGATTTGTAAGGTTTAAAACCACTGTTTTCCTATGCCCAGACTGCAAATTAAAATCAAAACGACCCCAATAATACGTTTAAAACGGGCGTCATTGGCCAGAATGTAGTCGTGTGCTTTTAAGCCCAATACATGGCCTATAGTGGCAACCGGCAGTAGTAATAAAGCAGTGACGAAATGCAAAGGTACGCCGAACACCAGAAAAGTCGTCATTTTAATACTGACCAATACAAACCAAAGCACGAACAAAGTATTCCGTAGTTGGCTATGGGAGACATTGTGCATGAACACCGCCACCATGAGTGGCGCACCTGTAAGAGAGGTTCCGGCTACGTAGCCTCCTAAGGCTAACAAAAACCTGTCTGTCCATGGGCTGTTGCTGCGTATGGCCCAGTTGCAGGCCCACAAAACGGCGTAGAATAGCGTAACGCCATAAATAAAGTTAACCAAGATTAACGCCGGTAAATTAATCAGTCCAAACACACCAATGAGTGCCGCTGGGATAATCCACTTACTGGTGGCTTTTAGATAGCTCCAATCCACATTATGCATCCGGGTACGCAAGGTCAGGCCGGAGAAAATCAGCAAATGGGCGCCGATCATTGGCAGCCAAAATAGGGGCTGGTCGTATAGAAATAGCAACAACGGCAGACCCAATGCGGCGCCACCGAACCCCAGGCCACTGCGAACGAAGCCCGCCCAAACAAATAACAGGCAAGTTAATATCAGATCCAGATAGGTAAAGCCTGGCGGGAGCAGTTCTGTTAACCAAATCATAGAGGTAATACTTCCTTCCTAAATGGAGATAAAGATGAAGGCGGGGATTATGGCTGATCTAAATCCTAAATAAAGTTGGTTACCCCTAAAATAACCTGCGAAATATCCCAAATTTGTAAAAATAAGGCATTTTCGGGAGTAAAGTATTGATACATCATGGTTTAAAAATGGTTTGTTTTGTGTACAACTTTTCGTGCGCCGCATAGGAACTTCGGCTATGATAGGCGCAATTAGGCCAGCCAAACCCCAAAATGTAATGGTGGGGCTAGCGGCTAATTGTGGTGACTCTGTTAACTAAGAAATTGGCAGTGGACGTTTCGAATTCTCGTGCGTTTCAAGCCGGCTGCGTTATCTACGCTTTAGGGGTTAATCAATTATGGGTATGAAGTCTCGGTCTATTGTTTTGTGGTGTCTGGGTGGTTTGTTATCTCTGCTGGTAAGTATTTTTAGCTTCTATGCCCAAGCTGCTGACGTGCCCGCATTGCTCGAAGTCGAGACTGCATTGCGAGAATCTTTGTCGCAATACCCAGCAGATACCGATTATACGCTGGGGTTGGAAACTCCGACTGGCCGCTTGTTTGTCCATCAGCAGGGTGAATCGACGCCTTTCGATTACTATGAGGCGGCTTCCTCAGCTAAAATGGTGACGTCTTTCATAATAATGTACTACGTGGATCGTGGGCTTTTAACCCTTGATGATCATCCGCAACGGTTTATTAATACCTGGCCAACCACAGGCAAGTTATCAAGAATTACCTTGGCTCATTTGCTGAGTTTTACTTCGGGCCTGAAAAACGAACCTGCTTGCATAAACTCTCCTACGGCAGATTTTGCTCAGTGCGTCGATGAAATTGCGACATTAAACGCAGCCGCTTCCTCCCCGGGTACAACCTTTTTCTATCGCTCGGCGCATATGCAGGTAGCAGGTTTGATGCTGATTAACGCCTTGCAGGTTGCCAGTTGGCAGGATGTATTCAAGGCGTTTAAACAAAATACTGGTTTATTTGCTTCTTCCTTTTACGACTATCCTTCTGCCAACAATCCAATGCTGGCGATAGGTATGCGTTGGACGGGTTATGACTACATGCAGTTTTTGCGCGCGGTAGCGCGTGACCAATTATTCAGTAAATCCTTTATGCCCTATTTATTTTCGTATATGGATACTTTCCTGAAGTCCAATTGGATATACGGTCATATAACTGATGATTGGTACTATGGCTTTGGCTTTTGGGTTGAATGCACCATTAAACCATCAACGGACTGTGGTGATATTAAGCGGATATCCAGTGTGGGGGTTTATGGAGCCTATCCTTTTATCGACTTCGAACACGGTTACTATGGTATCGTGGCTCGGGAAGGCGCTTATGGAACCGATGTTAATGCGTATGATTTGATGAATGCCCACAATGAGCTTATTGAACAATGGGCTGCGTTAGCTAAATAATCCTACTCTAGATAATGTGAATTTAGCGCTCTTTGGCGCCATGAGTTTATTTCCATTAAGAGAGTTAATCTGCCTTGCAAGCCAAGCTTTGATTTTTAAATGGTTTTATTCAGTTTGCAACTACGTGCTTATGGCTCATACTTGCCCTCATTAATTAAATATGGGAGCGTTTGGTGACTTATTGTTTAGGCATTAAAGTCAAGCAAGGTTTGGTGATGATATCCGATTCTCGCACCAGTGCTGGCGTCGATAATGTTAGTTCCTACAGTAAAATGTGGCGCTTTGGTGTGCCTGGAGAGCGTCAGTTTGTGCTTTGCAGCGCTGGCAATTTAGCCACCACCCAAGCAGTACGAGCGCGGTTGGAACGTGATATTAAAGACGCGGCGCCGGTGAGCTTATTAACGGTGAGCGATCTGTACCAAGCATCAGAGTACATTGGCCGCATCAATGTGGAATGCCAAAAACAAAATACCGGTGGCGGACCTTCTTTCGAGACGACGTTTCTGTTGGCAGGAGAAATTCGCGGGGCCAGTAACGAGTTGTATCTTATCTACTCCCAGGGAAATTTTATTGTCAGCTCAGTGCAGGCACCTTTTTTCCAAATCGGAGAAAGTAAATACGGTAAGCCAATTTTAGATCGAGTGGTTAAAGTCGATACGGCCATCGACCAGGCTGTACTCAGTGGTCTGGTGTCGATGGATGCCACGATGCGCAGTAATCTAACCGTAGGCCCGCCCATTGAACTCTACGTATTGAGCGCTGGTTCTTTACAGCCGGGTCGCTATATGTGTTTCGAGGATGGTAATGAATACATGCGAGAGCTACGCCAAACCTGGAACAAGCTCATGCAGGAAGCGCTGAATCAATTACCACCCGTAGTGTGGCCTGGTAACTCCTAACCTGGTAACTCCTAAAAAGGGTTCTGGACGACTCAGCGCATCAACGATAGATTCCCAGCCTAAATTTATTGAAGCAAGCTATCCCGGCTCCGAAGCTATTTTGAGGAGTGCCGGTGAGTGTTGCGAGTTATCCTAGAGGCTTGTTATGATTGAATCCCCGATACGTTTAACACAATACAGCCATGGTGCTGGCTGTGGTTGT
Organism: uncultured Ketobacter sp.; assembly: GCA_963922875.1. GTDB lineage: Bacteria > Pseudomonadota > Gammaproteobacteria > Pseudomonadales > Ketobacteraceae > Ketobacter. Next base: position 57,726 of record CAWUJH010000003.1, read on the forward strand.
AAAATCTCGCCGCAAGTACTGGATCAGATTCTGGTGACACAACTTAGTCTGCCGGACTTTCCACAGTTATTAGTGGGTAACAGCAGCAAGGATGATGCGGCCGCTTACGATTTAGGTAATGGTCAGGTGGTGCTGAGCACGACAGATTTTTTTATGCCTATAGTGGATGACCCCTTCGATTTTGGCCGCATAGCAGCTACCAATGCTATCAGTGATATCTATGCCATGGGTGGTCAGCCATTGATGGCGATTGCCATTCTAGGTTGGCCGATTAATTTGCTACCGGCCGAGGTGGCACAGCAAGTGGTCGATGGCGGAAGAAAGGCCTGTGCCGATGCCGGAATTGCGTTAGCGGGAGGGCATAGTATTGATGCTCCTGAGCCTATTTTTGGCTTGGCAGTTACGGGCCTGGTTCAGCGTGATCAGCTCAAACAAAACAACCTGGCGCAAGCGGGCGATAGGTTGTATCTCACCAAACCTCTGGGTATTGGTATCCTCACTACCGCGCAGAAGCAGAAGCGGTTAAAGCCAGCTCACGAGCATCTAGCGCGGGACATCATGTGTCAGCTCAACAGCATAGGTGCGCAAGCGGCCAAGCTCGAAGGCGTGACAGCAATTACCGATGTGACGGGGTTTGGTTTACTGGGGCATTTGCTGGAAGTGTGTGAGGGCAGTGGTGTTCAGGCGCGGGTGGAGGCGTGCGCCGTTCCGGTAATCCCAGAGGCCTTAGATTATTTAGCGCTTGGCTGTGTACCAGGAGGTACTGGTCGTAATTTTGATAGTTATGGACACAAACTGGCTCCCATGTCAGAGCGCTCTCGGCAAGTGCTATGCGATCCACAGACCAGTGGCGGTTTACTGATTGCAGTGCGTCCGGATCAGGTGTCCGCCCTTGAAACCTTGTTGCGGGAGCAAGGTCTTGATGCGCAAAACATTGGCCAGTTGCAAAACAGCGTTGACGAATACGTCATCCATATCGAGGGTGAATTGACTGCGCAGGTGTCACAGTGAAGCGTCTGGATGCCCAACCTGATAGCGAGGATTTCCGCACTATCTTTTTAAATGATGTGCCACTTATCGATACCCGAGCGCCAGTGGAGTTTGCCAAAGGAGCCTTCTCTACCAGTGTCAGCCTGCCCTTGATGACAGACGAGGAAAGAGCGAGTGTAGGAACCTGTTATAAACAACAGGGGCAGGAGGCCGCCATTGAGTTGGGACACCAGTTGGTGAGTGGCACTGTGAAATCGCAAAGGGTTACCGCCTGGTTGGGCTTTGCCCAAAGTCATCCGCAGGGCTATCTGTATTGCTGGCGGGGTGGCTTGCGAAGTCAAATTTGCCAACAGTGGATGCAAGAGGCAGGCTGTGAATATCCCCGTATCCGGGGTGGCTATAAAGCCATGCGCCGCTTTTTAATCGATGAATTTGAACGAATCTGCGCGCATCAACCCTTGTTGATTTTGGGAGGGCGCACCGGTTGCAATAAGACCGCGTTAATTGAAGAACTACCACAAGCGGTGGATTTGGAAGCGCTGGCTAATCACCGAGGCTCCAGTTTTGGGCGTCGTCCGCAAGGTCAACCCACGCAGCTGAATTTTGAAAATGCCTTGGCCGTGGCCATGCTCAAGGCAGAGCAGCAAGTGCAGGCAATTCGCTTGCCAATTCTGTTGGAAGACGAGGGAAGAATGGTGGGGCGTTGCGCATTACCAGCGTCATTATCGCAGGCCATGGGGCGTTGTCCGATTGTGCTCATGGAAGTGCCACTGACGGAAAGGGTGGAGCATAGTTATTGCAATTACATCCTCAGGAAGCTCAATGAGTGGCAGCAGCAAGAGGGAGAAGATAAAGGTTTTGATGCGTTTTCGTCGGATCTGACCCAGTCGCTTTTTCGGGTGCGTAAACGTTTGGGTGGAGCCCGCTATGCTGAGATTAATGATAGTCTGAAGCAGGCACTAGTGGCCCATAGCAAGGGCGATCCTGAGCTTCATCGAGTATGGATTCAGCAGCTGTTGGTAGATTACTACGACCCTATGTATGATTATCAGCTGGGCAAACGTTCTGACCGCATTGTTTTTCGTGGTGATAGAGCAGCGGTGTTAGATTTTCTGGCAACTCAGGCTAACACTCTATAGTCAATAACCCTTTTTAAGGAGTAGTCATGTCCATAGGACGTTTTTACGCATTACCTGTTTTCCTGATGCTGGTTTTTTTACTGTGTGGCAAGGTGCAAGCCGAAGCCTTTGTTTTTACCGCCATTCCCGATCAGGATGAATCTCGCCTGGAGCAGCGTTTTGGCAAAGTGGCGCAATACTTAAGCAAGCAGTTGGGCGTGGAAGTACGCTATATCCCAGTAAAGTCTTATGCGGCGGCGATCACCGCATTTCGTAATAATCAGGTGCAATTGGCTTGGTTTGGTGGGCTTTCTGGTGTGCAGGCACGGCGTTTGGTACCCAATTCAGAAGCGTTGGCTCAGGGCTTTGAGGATCAGTTTTTCAAAACCTATTTTATCGCGAATAAGAGCACGGGCATTAAGCCTGCGGACTCTCTGACGGCGGATCTACCCACCGCTATCCGAGGTAAGACATTTACCTTTGGTTCGAAGGGCTCTACCTCGGGCCGTTTGATGCCCGAGTTTTATATCCGTGAGCAATTCATGGCGGCTCCCGAGAAATTATTTTCTCGCGTAGGGTTTTCTGGCGACCACAGCCAAACTATTGCTCAAGTGCAGTCTGGTGCTTATGAAATTGGCGCGGTTAATTACTCTGTGTGGGAAAGCGAACTGGCGGCAGGCAAGATAGATCAAAGCAAAGTCCAGATAATTTGGACCACACCCAGCTATACCGATTATCAGTGGAGTATTCGTGGCGATGTGAATGAGCATTTCGGTAAGGGTTTTAAAGCCAAAGTTCGGTCCGCTTTGCTGCAAATGAACGATCCTGATTTACTGGCCAGCTTCCCACGCAAAAGTTTTGTACCCGCCAGCAATGACGATTACAGCGCAATTGAAGCCACGGCAAAAGCTATCGGATTATTAGATGAGTGAAGCGGTAACTCATGGGGTAATTCAAGCTGGAAATAAGCCATCCATTGTTTTTCAACTGGCCAATCAGTCTTTTTACTATGGCAAGCAAAAGGTTTTGGATGACATTAGCCTGACCATTCACCAAGGTGAAAAGGTGGCCTTGCTTGGTCCGTCTGGTGCGGGTAAATCTACCCTGTTAGAACAGCTTTATAAACAGCAGCCTCGCAATAGTGCGATCCAACCGCAAGGCGGTGGGCTGGTGGAGCTGTTATCGGTTTATCAAAATATTTTTATGGGCGGGCTGGATCGAGTAGGGACACTGGCGGCTTTATGGAACCTCGTGCGTCCCCTGACAATGGCTCGACGTGACATCACCGAACTGACGCGGATCATGGGGCTGGAAGATAAATTGTGGCAGTCTGTTGATAGGTTGTCCGGTGGACAGCGACAACGGGTAGCACTGGGGCGTGCACTGTTTCGCCGTCAACCCGTGTACTTGGGGGATGAACCGGTGTCGTCACTCGATCCGATACAGGCGCAGACGCTGTTGGACTACGTGCTTAAGCAACATGACACTGCCGTGGTGAGTTTGCATAACCGTCGCTTGGCACTGGACAACTTTCATCGGGTGATTGTATTACTGGAGGGGCGAGTTCTCTGTGACTGCGCTGCCAATCTCATAAGTAGCGACCAACTGGACGAATTATATCAGGCTGAACCTTCGGCACAATCTTCCACTTCCAAAGGCTTGCCTAACTCAGAAAATGACGGTTGGGTGATTCGTACTTCATGATCGTTATTCGATGATTTGTAAGAACGTCTTGGGATGGTGGCAAGCATCCAGCGTGCGCAGATTCAATGGTGTCTGCCTCTTGCTGATAAGCGCTGCCATGTTGTCATTGTTTGTTGTGGATTTCCAGATCCATACCTCGGATCCTTGGCCGGAGCTTTCCCGAATTGGCTGGGGTTTGCTAACTCCAGGTTGGGCGGATCTGCCATCATTACTGCGGGCACTATTGAACACCATCGCTTTTGCTTTAGTGGCGGTTGCCTTGGCTGCACCATTGGGATTGCTGCTGGCCATGGCGTTTCGCTGGCGGCTGGTGCGATTGCTGTGTGCCTCCGTGCGTTCAGTGCACGAATTGTTTTGGGGGCTGATCTTTATGCAGCTTTTCGGGATCAGTGCCACTACTGGATTGCTCGCAATTCTAGTACCTTTTGCTGGAGTGTTTGCGAAAGTCTTTGCCGAAATATTCGAACTGCAGCCGGCACAGCCGATGCTTACAGTCCCCCCCTCTACAAGCGCTCTTGCCCGGTACTTTTACACCTTAATTCCGCAGTCCTGGCCCGCATTGGTGAGTTACACTCGGTATCGTTTTGAATGTGCTTTGCGTTCCAGTGCCATTCTGGGATTTATTGGTTTACCTACTTTAGGTTTTCATCTCGAAACCGCCTTTAAACAAGGGCAATACAGTGAAGCAGGCGCGCTTATGTGGGCATTTCTACTACTGATTGGCACTCTGCGTTTCTGGTTGCGGCCCTGGCTGATAGTGCCTTATTTGCTTGTTTCCATTTCTGTACTGCCGGAGACCCTGGGCTTTAGCAATGGAGGTTCTTTATGGCGTTTTGTGAGTGAAGATATTTGGCCCGTGGCATTACGCGAAGGGGACTGGCCAGGTCTAGTTGCATGGAGCCGATTTATGTTCAGCGAGCAAATAGGTCCGGGAATAGTACAAACACTTTTGCTTACTCAAATTGCCCTGGTGCTTACGGGGGTGGTAGTACTGATGACTTATCCTTTCGCCACTCAGGTATTGGCTGGACCTTGGTTGCGTTGGCCGGGAAGATTTCTGTTGTTGGTTCTGCGCTCCACTCCAGAGATGGTACTCGCTTTTGTGTTTTTACTATTGTTCGGCCCCTCAGGTTTGCCGGTGGTGTTGGCGCTGGCTTTACACAATGGCGGTTTAATTGCGTTTTTAGTGGCTAACGCCAGTGATGCGGAGTTCAAAAAACTAACGATAAGATCCGGCGATCCAGTGGGTATTAAGCGCTATGCCTATATTGAAACGCCGCGTCGTTTCCCCGCCATGCTGGCGTTTCTGTTTTATCGCTGGGAAGTCATACTGCGGGAAAGTGCCATTATGGGGATCCTTGGGGTTGCTACTTTGGGCTTTTATATCGACTCTGCCTTTGAAGAAATTCGCTATGACCGAGCCTTTATATTGATTGTGGTAACGGCGCTGTTAAATATTTTGGTGGATAGCTTGTCGCGACGACTGCGGTTATCCGCACAGTCGGCTAATGCAAACTGAGATCCCATTAGTGTGACTTTGTAATTATGTGTGAGTAGTGATTAACTGGCCGTTGAATTGTAACTTTGCCGTCAGTGGCTTATAAATCTATAAATCATTGATTTTGTGGCATGTTTCTGCAAACTCCCCATTAAATACGCTTGTTTTTTGTACAAAAAACTTCACCGATCGACACAATAATTTGATTGAATAATGATCAGTCTCTGGCAATATTGGCGAACTCCAACAATAACAGCAGTTTCTGAGGTGAGAAATTATGAAAAAGTTAGCCATTATCGCAAGTGTGATTTTTTCGCTGAATGCAGGTTCAGCTTTTGCAACGGGCTTTGGTGGACACCACGGTGGTGGTTTCTTGGGTGGTATTCTACAAAGCATCTTAGATTGTTTTGACAAAGATGATCAAGGTGGGCAACAGGGTGGAAACCACGCGGTTCCCGAAATCGATGCAGCTGGTACTGCGTTAGCCATTGCTTTGCTTGGTGGTGTTGTTTCGATCGCTCGCGAGCGTCGCAAGAAGGCATAAGTTCATAGATTTCTCAGCCTGTTTTCTAACCCCTGCTTTTCACAGCAGGGGTTTTTGTTTTTAAGGTGGGGCCACTACCCGTTAAATCTTTGGGCTGGATTTAGAGGCGAACAAACCAGTCAAAAAAAACGAGCTGATAATAATGCAGCTAAACGAACTGATCCCGAATTTCAGGGAGAGAAAAACAGAGGTTAAACGACTTAATACCGAGCTGTGTTCTGGCATATTATAGAGCATCAGAAGAATAGCTGTATTTTCAAAATAGTCTGACAAAATAAACAGCACGGGCAGCGCGCTCAGCAAAATAAATTTGCGACTGCTAAGCCTGTGATTAAGAAAAAAATAACTAAAGGCACTGATAAAAAATAAGGCCCCAGTGAGTGGAACAAAGAAGTCTACCGCTAAAATAATATAGTAAAGTTGTCGGCCAAGTTCAGAGTAGCCGCTTAGAAGAGCATAGGTTTCATTGGTCGTAAGCCACAGCTTTTTGATGCTTAAAATGTTGGCATAACCAGCAAAATCAACAATTCCATGGCCATCGTTTAGCTGCGCAAAAAGGGTTGCGCCGCTGTTGCCTATCACGAGAACCGCCAGCCAAATCATTAAGGACTTTCGTACCATTAATTTAGAACCAAAAAAGTTGGTGATCTTCCACAATCGAGAATTAAACATTTGTTATAAACCCCTCAACGCCATCAGCTTGTAATACAAAATCCGCAGCGAAGGCTTGCGCAGGAATCATTGCTCCTACTAAGTGACTATTAAGTACGTTTTCAACAGCCAACACCGCAACTTGAGCGGTAAAATCATAACCTTCCCCGGTAACTAGAGCAGCAGATAACGAATGTCCATCCGCTTGTTCGAGTCTAATATTAATTTTCGATTGTTTAATATTCCTATTTTTGTTTCGAACACGTTTTAGTGCATTGATTAGCGGCACCAATGGCTTTATGCAGGTTGCCACCACTTGGAGATTTATTTTTGCGCTTGTATCTAAGAATCTGTTGATTATTCTGGCCAATGTATAGGGTATGTCCAATACAAGATAAAAAGAGATATTTGGGATGGCTGTCGCTTCGTAAGCCGCTTGCAGATCACCCATGGGCGCGGCGATTAGGGTACCATGGTGGGCGTTGATTTGAGGTTTGATTCGCTCGTCTGGAGTTAATTGATATAGATGTCCCTGTTTAATAACCATCCCTAATTTCGAAAACTCCTTGAATGAGGAGACCAAAGCGCCCGGACTGAGAATTGAAGTATTGAGATTTAGAGTAATCTCCGCGTTTGTCGCGGCGGGCATTTGCTGAAAGAGATAGTTCATAAGGCATCCGCTGGCTACTGTACCAAAGCCAACACCGGTCATAATACACACCCTTGCGTGGCTTGCTGCCTGTTGGTAGCTGAGGGCATCCTTTATGCTGTCTATGTCATTGGCAAGATCCAGGTAATGGGTCTTGGTGGTTAATGCAGCGTTCACCAGAGGAGGGCGTGTTGTATCGAAAGGGTTAGCGACATTCACAATGAGATCGTAATCCGACAATAGTGCCTGCAGTCCATTGTTATCGGCAAGATTCACTACCTCCCAGTGCAAACCATATTGAGTCGCGAGTATTTTCAGCTTTTTTTGAGACCGGCCTGCTAACGCTGGTTGGTGGCCACGTTTAACCGCTTGTTTAACAATTCGCATTCCGGTCTCTCCGGTGGCGCCGTAGATCAACCATTTTTTCATTGTGTTAAACCGCCTTATCGCTTCCAGTGAGGTATTTAAACGCAGTTTAGGAATGTTGTTTGTTGAAAAAAAGTGATAACTTGGAAAGGTATTGTTGAATAAATATCAACAATAATAGTCAGTTAAATGAGAGATGCTTGATTGCTATGGACAAAATTGAAGAATATCAGATGGTTAGATGCATAGTGGATACAGGCAGTCTTACCAATGCGGCCCACAAGCTTAAATTATCCCGCTCTGCAGTCAGTAAAAGGTTGAGCGCGCTCGAGGACAGGCTTGGTATTAAGTTAATTGACCGCTCCACCAAATCACTTGCGGTCACTGAACGTGGTTTGCTTTTCTATGAGAAGGCGCGAGAGATTCTCGAATCGGTCTCGGAATTGGAAGATTTACTATCAGCTGACAACGAACAAGCCGGGGGGCGTATTCATGTGTCGATGCCTAAGGCATTGGTACAAAGTCAATATATGAAGAAGGTGTCCTCGTTTTTTCGGCAATACCCGCAATTTAAACTGGATCTGACGATCTCTGATAAGCTCGATAACTTAATTGATCAACGGATCGATTTTGCTGTGCGCATTGGCACTTTGGAAGATTCACGCTTGCACGCAAAAAAAATTGGTCGTGCCAATTCGATCATCTGTGCTTCGCAATTGTATATAGAATCAGCCCCAACCATTAACTCTTTAGGTGATGTCGTTAATCACACTTTGTTGCTACCTTCATACATTAATTTGGCGAAGAACCCTTTATGGCAGTATTTTAAACAACTCGCCCACTTGGAAAAATCCCATATGATTGACGATGCCAGCGCCATAATAGCCTTGGCTAAAAATGGCATGGGTATCGCGATTACTCTGGATGTTGCTGCAGAGGAGGCTATCAATAAAGGCGAGCTGGTTCAGCTTTTCCCAAGTCTGGTAATGAACACTACTGACATTTCTCTGGTGTATCTTTCTCAGCGTTATCTATCCAAAAGGTCGCTTCTGTTTAAGGAGTTTATGACTAATGATATTTTATGAACCCTGTTGATACAGGGCAGACTCGGTTTTGAGGTTTCATTCGTTTGCGCCATCTGCTCTAACGGCTTCCCAGCCGATGATGGCGGTTTTTTTATCCGGTCCCCATCGATACCCACCAGTTTTGCCGCTGCGTTGAATGACTCGGTGGCATGGGATTAAAAATGCCACGGGATTGCTCCCGATCGCCGTGCCCACCGCTCGGGAGGCTGCAGGATTCCCTATTTTCCGGGCGATATCGCCATAAGTCGTTAGCGCACCCAGCGGAATTTTCAATAAGCTTTCCCATACTTTTAACTGGAAGGGAGTGCCTGCTAAGTGAAGTTTGATTTTATCCAGCTGCTGCCAGTCTGCCTGAAAAATAAAAAGGGCATCTTGTTGGAATTTGTCCGTGATCTGATGATAATTTGCATTGGGAAATCGTGCTTTTAAATTAAATAATGCTTTGTTCTCATCCTCTTCGAAAAACATATGACACACCCCTTTAGGTGTGGAAGCCACGATAATTTTGCCGAAGGGGCTCTCGGCAAAGCAATAATTTATGGCCAAGCCGACACCGCCATTTTTATACTCGCCAGGAGTCATACCATCGATAGAGACGAATAGATCGTGTAACCGACTAGATCCAGATAATCCGGTTTCAAGGGCTACATCCAGTAGTGGCATGGGATTTCTTAGCAATTTTTTGGCGTAGTCAAGACTGATATATTGCATGAATTTTTTTGGACTGACGCCAGCCCACTCACTGAATTTTCGTTGAAAATGGTAAGGGCTGACATTTACCGCCTCGGCGATTTCTTCCAATGACGGCTGCGCTTTAAAATTGTCATGAATAAAACGGATGGCTTTTTCAATACGTGCATAATCTCGTTGTTTTTGATTATCCATAGTTCACCTGTGCAATTTCCCCTGGTCACGCCTTATGTTGAAGCCAATGTATGTTATTCTCTAGAAAATAGACAAATCAGTCTCCGAGCGTCAACAGCATAGAGCGGGTGGTCCTATAGGCTCGACCCGATTCTTGCTGAAATTTTTGGTGGCCTTGTTCGGGTGCCATACCGTTACAGCATTATGAGTTTAATCTTTTTAAGTAGGGAGAGTTGGAAACTAATGATAACAAAACTGGCGCTTGCCGATGAAGAGATAACAAGCTGTTTTGCCGTTATGGCTGAGCTTAGAACCCATCTGGAAGAAGCTACCTTCCTTGATACCGTTCGGGCGATGATGGACGAGGGTTATCAACTGGCTTATATCGAAGCGGATAATCAGCGCGTGGTCGCGGTGGCTGGGTTTAGAATTTACACCAATTTGTTTATGGGAAAACATCTATATGTGGATGATCTGGTAACGGCAGCCGATGTTCGGTCTCAGGGGTATGGAGAAAAGCTGATTCGGTGGCTGAGGTCTTATGCCAAAGCCGCCGATTGCAATGTGCTACATTTAGATTCGGGAACTCATCGAGGGCAGGCTCATAAGTTTTATTTTCAGCAGGGCTTTGTGATTGCTAGCTATCATTTTAGTGAAAGCCTGGTGGATTAGTGGCAGATCTTGATATAGGCCCCAGGGTGCCAGGCCTGTATCGATTTAACGACCGCTTAACTATTCTCCAACGTTGCCATGTCAATCACGAAACGATGAGCGACATCGCCTTTACTTAAGTGTTCATAGGCATCGTTGATCTGGTCCATTCGTATCATTTCACATTCAGGAAGAATGTTGTGCTCAGCGCAAAAGTCGAGAACTTCTTGGGTTTCTTTAATGCCACCAATTAAAGACCCGGCTACTCGGCGGCGCCCGAACACCAGTGGTACCGACATGAGGTCGCCCAGCGGACCAATCTGACCGACGATCACCAGAGATCCGTCGACATCCAGCAGCGGCAAGTACGGGGTCAAGTCATGCTTAACCGGGGCCGTGTCAATTATGAGGTCAAATGAACATTTGGCTTGGTTCATGGCTTCTTTGCTGGTGGAAACCAGAATGCCCTTGGCCCCAGCTTCCTTGGCTTTTGCTTCTTTCTGATTTGATCGACTTAGTACGGTGACTTCAGCGCCCATAGCCACTGCAATCTTCACGGCCATATGACCCAATCCACCCAGACCGATAACGCCAACCCGGCTACCGGGGCCAACCTCCCAAGTCCGTAACGGTGAATAGGTAGTAATCCCAGCGCATAAAATAGGCGCTGCTTTGGCGAGATCCAAACTATCGGGAACGTGCAGGACGAATTCCTCACGTACCACAATATACTTCGAGTAACCCCCTTGAGTGACTTCACCTGAGATACGATCGGGTGAGCCGTAGGTGGCGGTCATTCCTTCACGACAATATTGTTCTTCGCCGTGGGAGCATTGATCGCACTGTTGGCAGCTGTCCACCATGCAGCCGACGGCGACGTTTTCTCCTTTTTTGAACGTCTTAACTTCAGGCCCCACATCCAATACCCGACCAACAATTTCGTGGCCTGGGATAAGAGGGTAGGGTTGTGGTCCCCAATCGCCTTTCACCGTATGTAAATCAGAATGGCAAACACCGGAATACAGAATCTCGATGGCAACGTCATTGTCGCGTAAGTCTCTGCGGGTAAAGCTATAGGGAACCAGGTCAGAATCTGTTGAATGAGCAGCATAGCCGATGGTTTTCATGATTAATCCTTATCTGATAAATTTCGGGGGCTTAAGTGTGACACCCTTGTCCGGTTAAAGTTGCCTTCGAAATAACAATAGCCCGAAGCACCTGCTGAAGGTGCGCTTTTAAAAATTAAGTATCAAATGACTGAGTCTTTCCTTGGCAAAGCTTGTCCTTGGTTTATCTAGTTGCTTACAGATCATAAGGCTGATATTTCACAGAAACCTATAACAGAAACCTATAGTTGAATGGCACCAAGGTGAATGCTTTTGACTACGGCTCCAATCATAGTGTGGACGTTCAATTTGCGAAAAATGTTTCGAGTATGATAGTCCACTGTATGGGAGGATATATTGAGAATTTTAGCGACGTCTTCCCTGGATTTTCCGGTGGCTGAGTGCAGTAAAATGTCCTTTTCTCGCGGTGTCAACAGGATGGTTACAGTCAGTGGATTTTTTTCCATCAGGCGCCAGAAACACAGATAAAATTGCTGTGACAGTAGGTTGGCGACTGGAGTGAATTGCTGCGAGGGATAAATGTCTTTCATGCTGCTGGCCGCGCCTATACCGGCGAGTGCGCCACCAGCTCCTCTGAGTGGCACGCCAATACCGTTGTGGAGGCCAATATCACTGGCCTCATCAAACATACGCTGTTGTTTTTTGCTGAGCTTAGTGGCAGCGATCACCTGATCCCAGCTAAAGGCTTCTATTCCCACCATGGCTTGATGTCTGATCGGGTCTACTGTGTCGTAACCCTTCTCAAGGTAGTGAGCAACCCAGTCCGCTGGGTAATTCTTAAGCACCCCATGCTCGGCTTCTTTTTGGAGGGTGGGATGTTCGTTAAACAGGGCAAACAAAACTCTGTCGTAGCCGTACTGCTCCATGGTATCAGCGTAAAGCGAGAATAGGGCATTCACGTCCTTTGCTGCTCTTGATTGTTCTATAAAGTCTTCAACGCGCATAACGAAAGTTTATGACCGATGAGTGGGTTAACATTCTTGGTAAGAATTCCATGTTTCACAGGGTAAATACTACGTGATCCCGTAGTTAAATTCACGCCTAGGTTTATTTATAGTCGGGTTGTTATCACGGGATGGGCGCTGCCTTCTGTTATACGACCTCTTTGGGACTTATGGATAAAGCCCTTAGAGGACCTCTCTCTTTACAGCATAATCAGATAAGTTGCCTTCGAATAAGCTTGCACCGAAATAACACCCGAGCTAACAATAATGCTATCAGGGTAAACAGTGAAAACGAGCCGCCACCACCTCCCGCGCTGGGTGTTTCGCCATTTTGCTCGTTACTGTTGCGGTCTATCACTTTACTTTCTCCTTCAGTCGTGGCCACGAACAGTGTGGTTCCCGTGACATCTTCGAAATCTTCAAGCGCACGGGATTCAAGCGTGTTCTGAAATACTGGGATAGGATTGGCCAATTGCGGTGTTATCTGAAGCGCCACGAAATTAGGATTGAATCCCAGACCAGCGCCCAGCAGTGAGGGGATAAGACCGTAGGCTCGCATTTGCAGTAAGCTTTCCTGGAGTGCCAGGGTTAGGTTAATTTTGGTATCGTTCAAGAACTCGTTGTTGGCTAAGCTATAAACCGGTGTAATTTTAACTCCAGTTTCTGTTTGCCGAATGGCAACAGACTCTCCCACAGGTACAGTGACTTCAGTGCGAACCACAAAGTCAATGTCGCTCGCGGTGCGAACCTGTGCGGCAGGCTCGAAACGCAGAGTCACTTCCAGGTTTGGAGTGAAGGAGAGGGTTTGATCCAGGCTCCAGAAGCTGGCCACATCCGCATCCAATGCATTCAATTCCACTGCCGCCACCGGTCCCAATAGGCCTGCTTTGTTGGGTAGCTTTGGCCCTTCCCATTGGGCGCCTAAAGGCACACCCCAAACCAGAGAAATCACATCTAAATCAAAATCCAAGCGAAAGAAATCCGAATCGTGGATGCCATCATTGGTAAGGGGAAGCGCCCAGCCGTTGCCGTCATGGACTCCAGCAAGGAGCTCTCGGGTCCCGGTGGGCACGCTGTTGGTGATGATATCATCCATATCAATGAGTTCCCGCAATGGATAACAATCACCGCAGTTGAAGCCATTCTCCACTGGGCTGTCCATGGTGGGGGTGAGCACCGCAAGGTCAGCGAATGAAAAGCCGGGTACCCCTGGGGTTGGCCGAATGCCTGGTAAAACGAAATCCGTGCGATACAGTCCACCGGTAAATAGCGGCAATGTCTCTTCCTTAACCCGGAGATCAATCCCAGCGGGGGAGAATCCCAACCCCAGCCATTCAGTATCAAAGAAGCGCACCACGCCGTCGGCCGTGGTATTTCCCAAGGTACTATTGCGTGAATCGGCTGCGTAAATAGTTTCGCCACCACGCATTTGGTCTCCGGTGGCATAGTTAACGCTTGCATACTGGGTCTCTACTTTGGCGCGGGCATGAATAAACGTGCCGAGGGAGAAATCGATGTTCGGGAACCTGGACCTTAGCCGGTAGGCGGGCTCATTGGATTCAAAGCGGGTGTTCACCTCAAAAATTTCCCCCGCAAGGGCAAACTCCCGATCGGAAGTCAGGCTGGCGTCACCGGCAAAGTCCACATCCACGGAGCCAGGGTTTATGACCATGTGGCCTTCTACCCCCATTTCCAGGTCCATTTCATAGGCCAATTCCATACCAATATCGTAGGAGCGGGTAGCCGGCGAAGTGGGTTTTGGACCGATGCCGCTGCCGACACTTTTTATCCAGGTTTTACGATTGCCGCCAATGTCTACGCAGCCAGTCCAGCCCAGCATGGGCGGTGCCACACAATATTTTTGACGGATATCGCCATCAATACACTCTTGCTGCGAGGGTGCCCGGCTAAACAGGGTGACACCTTCCACTTTCAAGGTGTAGATCGTGTTCTGGCAGCGTTGTAGCGCCGTGTTCCAAATGGTCTGTAATGTGCTAACGGGTAACTCATCGGGTAGGGTACGTATGTTACCTTTGGTGGTGCGAGGAATGTGCTCATCAAGCAAGTGGAGCTGGAACTTTTGCTTATTTAGATCCTTGCCTTGGAATAGATTTTGATCCCGGGTTTTGAACATGATGTAATCTGAGCTACTAAGCGCCCATAACGGTGCGCTGTAGAAGAGGGCAAACAAGCTCGCGAACAAGCTAAAAACGGTTATTCTGAGTGCTACAAACCGTAGGATTTGAATTAGCATGCTATTAGATTCCTTTCTACCGATTACTGTACCAATTAGATGATAAGTCTAAAGTGCTGGCTGGCACCAAGCTATACACCACCTGGTGTAAATGCACTCAAGACTGAGTGAGTAGAATGAGCGATCCACTGAATCAGCCGCTATTAGAGGCCTCAAACGATCCCGAGCGGATCACCGAACTGCTGCAAGGTTTAGCGGTGAAGCTGAGTCGAGCGAGTGTTCACGGCGGCTCTGGAGTCCAGCTTGTACTGGAGGATTTTTACCTGGCCCTGCAAATGGCCGAGAAATTCTGTCAGACAGTAGCTGATAAAGCCCGGCTGGAATCGGTGTTGGACTTGATGCCGATGAGCATGATCCAGGTGTCTCCAACGCTGGAGATCTTAGGCCTCAATCAGCGCGCTGAGGCGTTATTGGCCCAAGCGGTCTATATTGGCCGTCGGGGAAATCAAATTCAGGCACTGAATGCTCAAAGCCAGCAACAGCTTGAAACCCTATTGGCAAACTATGCGGTGCCGCGAGCCCAGCCAGCGGCGCCTGTAACCTTTGCTTTCACCTCCGTGGTGGACCCCGAGCGGCGCTTGCCCTGCCATATTTACCAACAAACGCGATTTGATTTTGAGCAGGAGCAAACCGTAAGTGACGTTTGTTTCTTGATTAATGACGGGCAGGATCTGGAACAACAGCAAAATATTGTCCGTTACGCCAAAGACCACCGGCTTACCGACGCAGAAAGCTGCTTACTAAGCCTGCTGTGTGACGGTCACACGGCGGCACAAATTGCGCAGCTTCGCCATGTGAGTATTCATACAGTGCGCACCCAGTTAAAAACAATACTGCGCAAAACAAACGCCGAGCGTCAGGTGCAGCTGATTCAGTTGGCAAAGTCCTATTATCCGGCTGTTTATCCAGATGGGCCGCTGAGTCCTGAATCCCCATCATTGCCCGCTGCCCTTAATACCCACCACTATCAATTGCCGGACGGGCGCAACCTTTCCTATTTCGATTCGGGAGGGCCTGGCCTGCAAACCATCGTTCATTGCCATGGTATGTTTACTTCTCGCCTGGATCCCCTCAACGTACGGGTATTTCAGCAATTGCGAATCCGTCTGATCATCCCAGATCGTCCGGGATACGGCTACAGCGACCCGGTGCCACAGCAAACCTTGACTGGTTGGGCTGAGGATGTGGTGGCCTTGATGGATCACCTGGGTATTGGCCAGTTCAGTATGATGGCGGCGGATTTTAGCAGTGCGTTTGCGTTGGCCACGGCCCATGTAGCCCCGCAAAGAGTTCGAGATGTGGTATTGCTGGAAGGGGCTGCGCCTGTTACTGAAGGGATGCAGTCCTACGACGATGACATTCCGGTGTATTACAAAGCCACATTTTTAGCCGCACAGAAAATGCCGAAAATTGTGCACAAAACTACCTACATCGCCTACACGCTGTTTGCGCGCAAGCCAGGAAAAACTCTAAACCGGTTTCTCGATATTATCGGCGAAGATAACGCTCGAGTGATCCGTGAACCTACCCTGTACTCAAACATTATTACTGCGGTGAATGAATCCATACGTCAAGGCGTCAGCGCGTTGAGCGCCAATCAGGTGATTATGTTTTCCGATTGGGGATTTGATTTACGCTGTATCACTTGTCCGGTTTACTTGGTGGTAGGTAAGGCAGATGCCTTGGCTCGTTATCATGGTGCACAACTGCAGCGAGAGCTACCCAACGCTGTTTGTATCGAACGACCGGGCAGCGGCTGGGCACGGATGTTGTATTTGGATTTGGCAGAAGTGCTGGAGGTGGTTGCAATGTCAGAAACCCCCTGAGTACCGCTGAGCACTCAAAATAAGACGATTTTGCCCCTGTCTTTCTGATATTATGCGCCCCATATTTTATTCTTCAGGAAGTTTGTCCGCTTGCACTCATTTCATGATTTTCCACTGAACCCCGATCTTCTTAAAGCCATTGATGAGAAGGGCTTCACTGAGCCAACCCCGGTGCAGCGGGAAGCGATTCCTCTGGCGTTGGAAGGGAAGGACCTGCTGGTTTCGGCGCAAACCGGCAGTGGCAAAACAGCGGCTTTTATCCTGCCTGTATTGCATCGACTATTGGAGCATCCTTCGCCGTACCAAGGTTCACGAGTTCTGGTCGTACTGCCTACCCGTGAATTAGCGGAACAAACTCTGGAGCAGCTACAGCAATTTGCCGCCTTTACGGAGATAAAAGCGGCGCTGATTATCGGTGGAGAATCCTTCAAAGACCAAATGACGGCATTGGGAAAGAAACCAGAAATCATCATTGCCACACCTGGGCGCTTAGTTGAGCATATCGAATCGGATACTTTCGATCTGACAAATATAGAAATCGTAGTGCTGGACGAGGCGGATCGAATGCTGCAAATGGGTTTTGCAGACGCCATGAAAACCATAACGGAGCATTGCAACTCCGAACGCCAAAATATGCTGTTTTCTGCCACTTTAGCCCATGAGAAGCTGGGCAGAATCCGCGCGAGCTTCAATGACCCCGTTACTCTTGAAATAGATTCCCAAAAAGAAGACCACCAAAACATAGTTCAACAATTGGTGCTGGCCGATGACCGCAAGCATAAAGAAAAATTAACCGTCGCCCTGATTGAAGAAGAACAGCCCGGAAAAGCCATCGTGTTTTGTAACAACCGGATCGAGACGGAACAGATCAGCAGCTTCCTGCGCTATAAAAAACTTAAGGTAAATTATATTCATGGTGAACTGAATCAGAGTCTCCGTAAAAAAGTAATGACGGAAATTCGCGAGGATCGTATTCAGGTGTTGGTGGCCACTGATCTAGCCGCCAGGGGCCTGGATATTGAAGGCGTTGATCTTGTTATTAATTTTTCGGTGGCGCGCTCCGGGGACGCTTACGCACACAGAATAGGTCGCACTGGCCGGGGTGAAAGCAAAGGTAAAGCAGTGTCACTTATCTCTTCGTTGGAATGGAATAAGATGGCCAGCATCGAGCGCTATTTACGTATTCGCTTGCAGCGTCGAACCATAAAAGATCTGAAGGCTGAATATACGGGACCAAAAAAACTGAAGAACTCCGGTAAAGCCGCAAGCAAGAAAAAGAAGAATAAAAATAAGCGTACCGCTAACAAGAAGTAAATAGTTACGGGTTAACACACTTTTTATTCGGCTTTGGGTATTTATAAATACCATTTATGCCGCTAGAAAATAGGGTTACGACTCATGCGCTGGATATTTAATCCCGCCGATGCTTCTTCAACTGACCCAATAAAGATTTTGGGATTTTGTTGATAATCAAACGCTCATTTTGCGCATCAAATTCCACTTCTTCTCCCAGCATTGATGCCGCAAACTGCAGGCTCATTTCTTTACTGCGACCACTAAAGCGCACATATTTTCGCAACTGGCTTTTATCTGGGATGAGTTCTTCACGGGGTTGCTCCTGCTTTTCCTGCACAAAGCGTTCAAAACGCTCCGGTTCGGCGTCATCCAAATAATAAGAAAGCTCTTTATAAATGATCGGCTCTCCCTGTTTGTCCTGCTCCATGCAGTAATCCACGACTTTTTCACGGTAAGCTTTACTGGTGTCTTCCGGAAGGCTTTCGGCATAAGCTTCCACGATATCAAGAAATTCATTGGTATCGGCAGTGGTATTAATCGTATCGGTAAATCCAATCCATTGGTTGAATATTTCTTGCAGGCCACGTTCACCTCGATTCTTGGAAATCGTCAAATATCGTTTGGCGGTTTCATCAACCAGTTGCGTAAAGTTAATTCTGGCACAGAACCCTACATGGGATAGATCCGCATAGAAGGTTTCTGATACTTCCAAACGACTATTGATCGCCAACCCAGTTTGGTGCTGCAAATGCGCGATGTGCAACCAATCAGCATCGGGGTTGTGTTCTTGCCAAAACAGTAAATGCCCATGGAACTCTATTTCCTTTTGTTCCAGCAGCACCACAAAATGTTCCGTTAGCTTGCGGCTCAGAGTGGAAAAAGGTATTTGTTGCTTGAGGTACTCTCGCAACCAGGCAGGTAGCGGATTTTCCCCAAGATCAGCATTAAATTGACCATAGCGTTTCAAGGCCTTGCTGCTGAAAGTCTGTTTAATTTCGTTCAGTAACTGGCTCGCATAGTCATCCAGGTTAATGCTGTTGTCGCGATACTTGACCTTGGTGGGTTGGTCAGGTTGGAGACGGTCAATTTGGTGAGCAATAAAATCGGATATTGGCATAGCGACCTCTTGTGAGTGGGAGGGCTATTATACGGAGTGGGGGAGTGGCTTCAATCTTTCAAATGGTTTATCGGCTAGGGCTTAATCGAGCGGAGCTGTAAGCGTTTTTATACAAGAATGTTGTGAGCAGGGGTAGATTGCTCTGAAGTCTCGTGGCTGACTAAGATAGATGGTGACTTATATTTTTTATTGAGATTAATAACGTCATAGGCTCTATCGGCGATTCTTGGAATCCATATTTTAAATAAAACTGCTTCGCATCCTCAGATATTGCATGTACCAGCAGCCCTCTTACACCGACATTGTTCGCTATAGACAGAGTTCTTAACATCGCATCCTTGAGCAATGCTGCCCCGAGACGCTTACCTTGATGGCTTGCATCAATGGCCAGGCGTCCCAAAACGATCACGGGAATAGGGTCCGGCATTCCACGTGAAATATTGCCAGTTGCTGAGATTCTTTCAATGCTGCCTGTTGCCAGCGCGTAGTACCCGATAACAATTGATTCGTCTTCACACACCACAAAAGTTCTACTAGCACCTGATTCCTGATTCTTTAAGGCTCGTTTGATAAGCCATTCGTCCAAAGTGCTATTCCCACAATTAAAATTACGCAACTCGTGTGTGGGCACTAATAGCGTAGGTGGGGTTATTTTTCCCAAGGTGATTTCTCGTTAAGCAGAGCTTTCAGCTTTGCATTTTCGGGAATTGGCGCTATCAATGCAGCGTCAAAAGCCTTGAAATCGTTTTCATTGAGTTGGAACAGGCGTTGATCGAGGAGTACATTTTCGGCTTCGCGACAAGCGACATCCAAAATAAAGGCGCTTCTGTCTTTGTGTAAAAGAGCGGCGGCTTTAGTGAGTAAGGCATGTTGACGGGGCTCAACACGCATGTTTATTGGTGCTGTTTTAGACATAATATTTAGACTCTGTATAGCTAATAAGTATACATTTTAGTGTAGCTATTAGATATACGCAAGCTGGTTTTGCGGCTAGATAGAGTCTTTATTGATAGCTGCCACACTACTCAACGGGACACCAGCGTTCCTTGATGCTTTGCCAATCCTATTGAAAGAACACAGCCTGAATTAAATTGTATGAAATCTTGCTCAATTCCATCGGAGAACACAACGCCATTTTCAGGCATATAGGACTCTAGTCTTAGCGACTTCTCTTCTGTTATCTCTCCGAATACCAGGTTTACTCCTGTTGCTTGACTAGGAAATGGTTCCCGTACTGCAAACTGAAGGCGTCGGTCATCCCACGGAAAGCCTGTCTGAAGCGAGTGAGCGCTGCCTCCTAATACCCCTATGGCTCCGGCAAGTATGGATTGAAACCATCCGCTTGAACCCAAGCCCGTTGATACAATAAGACCGGAGGACGATTGATTTTCAGTTTTTCCATCCCAACTCAACTGATATCGTGCTGATGTGTGGCTTTTAGGCCCAATGAAAAGGTCGTTAACGGCCAGCATATTCTGACCGTCATTGGTTATTGCCTCGGCAAAGGTAACCAAATTAATTCTAGCCCGTTCGGCCATAACGTCTTTGACAATTTCTGTTAGGTCGCTAACTCGGAAGGGCAGTAATTTGCCGTCCCACCGAGTAGGATCTGGATTAATTGCGATGACTGGCTGTCCTGCTAAATACTTTAAGGTGTTCGCAACGAGCCCATCTTGGCCAATCACCACCACAATGTCGGAAGGGCTGAACTGATAATTGGGTAAGAACCCCCGTTCCAGTAACTGAAAACGGCCAAGCTCCTTCAAGCATCGTTCTACAGCGGACAGTTGCTTGAGATAATTATCATGTTCATCCAAATAATCCAGCACATCAACATGGTTGTGTTCCAAGTAAAATTTCGCTTGCGGCCATGTATTAAATCGTTGAACAAGTTCTTGTAAACGGGTCTTACGGCTAATCACTACAAATCTTCTTTGGCTACGTTGGGTCATTGTCGTACCGCTCTTTTCATCATTTGGCTAAACATCTCGGGAGCAATGTTCAACTCGCCGATCTTGTCAGCATTTTGTGCCATTGTTTCAAACGCCATTGCCATCATCTGTTCGGGCTGCATGTTCGCTAAAGCCATTGCTTTTAGATTTTCTACGGGCAATTCAGCGAATGCCTTCATGCGAGCAGACATTGCATAAGCTTCTGAGTCTGCTTCATGCTTACGATTTTCTACGTTCAGTAGTATCAGCTCTTTACGCTGATTTTCAGCTTCAATCTCTGTCTTAATGCGTTCCTGCTCTGTTTCAGCATTTCCTCGCATAATGGCTCTCTCGTTCGCAATACGAGATTCAGCAATTTCCTGCTCCTTCTGTTGAATGGCTAATTCTGTCTGCAATTCTGCATCTTTAATGGTTCTTTCTTGCTCAACTGCAGATTTTCTCCGTGCATAAATAGCGTCATCAGCCTCTTTCAAAATTGATTCTCGGGCTTCGGCTTCCAGAGCCCGGCTTGTTTCTGGTGAGGGAGAAATAGCGGCCACAGAGACATCTATCAGAAATATCCCCAGTTCTTCCATAACAGGCCGCACAGGTAGCTCAGTTTTTATCAGCTGAACGAGAGATTGGCTTAATGTTAATGACTGTTTCAGTGAAACTGATTGAACCTTACTTTGCACAATAGATTGAACGCCACGGACCACACGGTCAGTCAATCTAAGAGGATCTTCTGACGCATAAGACTGGCCATCTTTCTTCAAGGTAAAGTTAAGCATGTCGGCAATTTTTTCTGGATCCACAACCCTAAAGCTAATCTGGCCTTGAATACGAATTTCCTGAAAATCGGTTGTCTGGAGGTTAAATATGAAGGGGGCCTCCTGGACATTGATTGGTATAGCAGCAACAGAGCTGGTTGCTTGGTTATAGAAGAAACTTAGTCCTTTCCCTTTCTTGTTAACCGTACCTCCTGAACTTTTGATTACATAGGTGGATGAGTCTGCTTTGTAATATTGAATTCCAAACATTGTGATCTCCTTGTATTAGTGTCTATATGTCACTAATACATATAGTGTCTAAAAGACACTATATGGTCAAGAACTATTTGTGTCCTTTAGACAAAAAGTTTGTTTAGCCTCTGTTTTAGCATTAAAATCGTTATCAAATTACGAAATGGTGGAGCATGACCGAGCAAGAGTACCTTCAAACATACAACGCCAAAGCGTTTGACTCGCCGCTACTAAGTATTGATGCGGTGCTGTTTTCGTATCACGACAAACAATTGAAAGTTCTGTTGGTCAAGCGATCTAATCACCCTGAAAAGGGAAAGTGGGGTTTGCCAGGAGGGTTTGTTGATCAAACTAAAGATCGCAACCTAGAAGACACTGTTGTCAGAAAGCTCAGGGAGAAAACCGGCGTCACGCCGCCTTACTTAGAGCAGCTTGAAACGATTGGGAATAGCCACAGAGATCGGCGAGGCTGGTCTGTCACGGTTTGTTATACCGCGTTGATGTCATACCAAAAATGCCAAGTTTACGTTGATGCAGTTTCGGATGCGCAATGGGTTGAGACTAATAAGCTCACTGAGTTGGAGCTTGCCTTTGATCACGCGCATATCATCGAAATTGGAAGAGAGCGCCTAAAACAAAAAGCGCTTTACACTATTGTCCCTGCCTTTTCGCTTTCAGAGACCTTCACATTCTCCGAATTACAACATGTACACGAAACCCTAATTGGTAAACCCATTCAGAAAAAATCCTTTAGACGACGCATCGAGCAAGCTGATTTATTGATTGATACCGGAGAAAAACGTTCTGAAACTGGGCGACCCGCGATTTTGTATCGAGTCAAACCTTCTGCAGGCAATCACACCTTCCTTAGAAATTTAGAGTTGTAGCGGTTTGCGATCATTTATGAGCGGCCAAACTATCAGGTTGGTTATGCGGCAGTAGGGTTGTTCTATGACTACGTGCTCTTGAAAGTGCAGATCTGCCGCGTCACTGGCTTTGTGACCATCAAGATAAAAAACGTTACAACCCGAACGAAGATAAGCTCACCTTGATCACACGAGAGAGCAGCAAAGGACTGGAGTTTGAGCGGGTGATTGTATGTGGTTTATCGGTGATGAGAGACGATGACGAACATGAGGCATTGGAATCGCGTCTACTGTATGTGGCCATGACCAGGGCGACCAAATACCTGGTGGTAATTGTGCTAAAGCTCATCGGTATCAGAAGCGATTGGCGGCGTTGGTGAACTGAAGTAATTGGGTATGATAAGTCCCAATCTGGGTCTTATCATACCCAATTTGAGTCTTTTTCTTGGTGTCAAAAGGGATCTTCGCTTAGGATAATCTTGTCAAAGTTCGAAAATAAAGTTGTAGAGACTGCGGAGTCTCTACAACTTTATTTTCGAGCTTATTAATAAAAGTTAATGATAATTGCGCAATTTCGATCAGGATTGAATGGAACAGCTATGTAACTATTACAGAGTTGTTAACAGGAGATCATAAGTGAAGGCCAAAGACGTAACCAGATACGAGGACAGGATCGCCAGAGTATGCGCTTATATCGAGCATAATCTGGATGACGATCTGACGCTTGATGTCTTGAGTGATGTCGCGGCCTTTTCCAAATATCATTTTCACCGTGTATTTAATGCCTATACGGGGATGAGTTTGATGCGCTTTGTCCAGCTGGCACGTTTGAAACGGGCTTCTTATCGGATTGCATTCAAAGATGAGCTTCGAGTTATCGACATCGCACTGGAGACAGGATTTGACAGTCCTGAAGCCTTTTCCCGTGCGTTCAAACGGGAATTCGGCCAAAGCCCCTCGGCTTTCATGGCCAAGCCCGAATGGTTGCAATGGCATTCAAGCTTTCACTATCGAACCCCGAGTAAAGGAGTAAATACTATGAATGTGAAAATAATCGATTTTGATGAAACAAAAGTTGCCTTGATAGAACATCATGGGCCGAAGGAAGGTGTATTGGAAACAGCGGCGCAATTTATCGCATGGAGGAAAGAAACAGGACTTTCTCCGATTAAGACCAGCAAGACTTTCGGCGTTCCGCGCAATGACCCCAATGCAGTCGCACCTGAGGATTTCCGTTTTGATATTTGTGGCACCGTTGAGGGTGATGTGCCTGAAAACAAATACGGCGTGAAAACAGGTGTAATACCCAAAGGTAGATGCGCCGTGATACGGCTAAAAGGAAGTCACGATCAGATTGATGAAAATATCTATGCGCTTTATCGGGATTGGTTGCCGCAAAGTGGTGAAGAATGTCGGGATTTTCCATGCTATTTCCGATATGTGAATCTCATCCACGATGTAAACGAGTGTGATTTGCTAACGGATATTTTCCTTCCATTAAAGGGGTGATCCTGTAAATAGCCATCACTTTGAAGCTGTTACTGTCCTGATTCCAGTTGCTCTTCGGTTGATTCCGCGATGCTACCCACCAAATCACTAAGCACTTTTTCCACTTTTTGGCGCTCGCCACTGTGATTGGTCGCAAAGCGGACTAAAGGCAGCTGGATTTTTTCAAAGATACTGTTTTTAAGTGCGTCTCTTTTCCTTTGCTCTTCATTCAATGCATGAAAACGGTAGCCGTCTACCTCGATAGCCAACACGGGTAACTTATCCAGCTTATTGAAGAGCATGAAATCAACGTGGGTGTTTGGGTGGGTAGCATATTGTTTTTCCCTCGGTGTTAGGGGGCTATGCTCTTTAATGAGCAGGCTCAAGGCATAGTGAGGCCGGTAAGAAAAACCATTAAACCGAGCGTCTTGCAGTACGTCATCCAATAATGTCGCCATTAGATTTTCTGACAGGTATTTAGAGGCGTTTTTTTTCCGTGCTTTTTCTAAAAACGGCTTCAATATTTCAGCATATTCTTTATAGAGGCAGTCAAAGATCGACACGGTGGTGCTTTGAAATATACAGTCTGCTAGTGATTGATACTCAATGTGGCGAATAAGATCCCCCAAGTTGGAGCCTTGTTTTTTAAAAGCCGCTTTAGAGGAAACCATGATAAAACGCTCTTTTGCCCGTGAAACAGCCACATTGAGCAAGTGTGGATCGTCTAAAAATTTATTAGGCGTGTTAGCTGTGGTGCTAAAGATAATAATGTCTTTTTCTCTCCCCTGAAATTTGTACACCGTATCCACTTGCAGATTTTTGTCGAGTAGTCGTTTTTTTGCGATTTCTGCTTGGGCTCGGTAGGGTGTTGCAATCCCTATTTTTTCAACGGGAATCTGTTTCAGTTCCTTATCAAGCAGTTCCTCGGTGATCACGTCCAGCTCCCTTTGGTTAAGCAGGCTTTTGCCGGACGCTGGCTGTTTAGCATGTGTTCCTGGAAGCGTTGTTAACACTTTAAATGGATTGCTGTCTGACTCCGTCATCACGATCAATTGGCCGTCGTAGAATTTTTGATTACAGAAATCAATAATCCTTGGGTGGCAGCGGTAATGCTCTCTTAATAAAGTAGAAGGGGCAGTGTCGGTAAATAATGTATTTAGGGAAGATAGCAGACTTTGACTGAGGTAGCTGTAACCGGATTGAATTCCAAAGTCCTCATCGATAGGGCGGTTGATACCGGCTATGGCATTGCTGGGGATATGAGGCAGTTGTTTAAGATCCCCCACAGCAATCAGGTTTTTGGCGCACGACATGGCCAAAACTCCACTCAGAAGATCGCCTTGAGAGGCTTCATCCACGATCAAGTAATCAAACAGGGCGAGCGCATCTTTATTGTTGATAATAGAGTCTGTTGTGCTAAGTACCACGGGAAAACGTCTTGAAAACGCGGTAAAGCGTTTTCTGTAGTCGCTGATTGAAAATTCGGTGCTATCCACGCCTTGTGCTGTGATGGCTAAATGGTGTTTGAAATACTGCAATGATAGCTGCGTATACTGTGCTAGAAGTGGCTCGAACCGCTGTGTATCCAATAATCTTTGTAGAGAATCTAACTGGGCTGTTAGTTCCTTGGATTTTGTGTCGTAATAGTTTCGTACAATGCCTTGAATCGTGCTGTTATTCGCTGAGTGTAAATCCGTAAAACGATAGATCTTGTATTTATATAACCAGCGTAGTTTCACTGGCCAGGTGATCTTGTTGTATTGGGAGTAATATTCTAATTCAGCCAAAAATTTAAGCAGATAAGGTGTCGACCACCGATTCGAAAAAGACCATTTGCCTGGATTGATTGGCTCGACCGGGAAATGGCGCTCGAATACTTGTTGTTCCAGTTCCAGTCGGCTGAGCTGATCCTTAATCTGTGCACACCGATTATTGGCCTCTAATAACTCCGTGATTTGCAGGCTGAGTGGGTTAAGTTTTTCACTGAGCGCCTGATTATCAGCGGGCGATAGTACCCAGCTATGTAGAGCGGGTAGAGTGTTCTCTTGGTCAAAAAATTCCTTTTGAATTTCGTTGTTGCCAAGCCGAGCGGCCATAAACTGAATACCCAGTTTTTCAAGCTTTTCGTACACATTGGCCGTTGCTGCATTGTTACCAGAAACTATGGCAACAGTTTTTCCACGCAATAAAAGGTTCGCAATGATATTGAGTATGGTTTGGGTTTTACCTGTGCCTGGCGGGCCTTGAATCAGGCTGATCTGATTTTGCAGTGCATAAATAACGGCTTGGCGTTGGGAGGGATTCACACCAAAGGGAAAAATGAGTGGGGATTCCAGTGGGTATTCGGCCAGTGTACCGGGTGCTACAAAACGAGCTAACACCGAATCCTCTCGGATAGCTTGGAGCTTATTGTTATAGAAATTATCCAGGTGCCCGCTGCTGAGCTTTATAAGGCTAGCAATGTATCGGTAATAGTTGAGCAAATGCTGTGTTGCTTTGAGATTGGTAATATTGTGAATAATCTCTACGTCATACAAGTATTCGGTTTGGCAATAGCTACCACGAAACAGACATATATAGGGTCGAAACAGAACCGCCGAATCCCACTGGGACGCTGGAGAATCTTTAATGATAATGATCGACTGATCAATGCTGAGGGGTTCCGGTTGGTTAAAATATTGTACATTGGCTTTGTTGTGCGGGTAGGATTTATTGGGATTTTTAGCAAAGGTGATCTCATACCGGCCGTCCTTTTCAACAATGTTGATAATATCGCGGGTCTTATTGGCGAATTGTTGCTGGGTGCCTTTGTTTCTGATAAATATTAGTACTTCTCGTTCATCCATGAACAGGTTTGCCTAGGTTAGAGTTTCTGCTTTTTGGCCGTCTCTCGGATAGACTTGGCACTGGCGAGTATGGATTGAATGAGGTTTTCGGTGACGTAATCGCTGTAGTTGATACCGTCGTCGCGGAGTACGTCGCACAGGTTCCAGAGTTTTTGAACAACGTCGTTATTGGTCACAGGGCGTTTCCTTGTTATTGGCTCAGCAAATCGAAGAGGGGCTGGTTAATGTAGTAGTTGGTGCGGCCCAGCTTTTCTTTTCTGAGTAGCCCCATGGCCACCAGTTGGTCCAGATACTTACTGGCAGTTAACCGGGTCACGTTTAGCTCTTCGATTAAAAATTCAATTTTGGTGTAAGGGTGGTGAAACAGGTTATTGAGCAACTCCTGGCGATACAGCTTGGGTTGCTGTTCCTGAATGGTGTGCTTGGCGTGTTCCATCAGGGCTTTAATTTGTTCGATCAAGGCAATGGTGTGTTGTGCGGTTTCGGTAACGCCTTGCAGCATATACAGCAACCAGGCTTCCCATTGATTATTGCGGCGGGCATTTTGCAGTTCCGTATAATAGGCGGCCTTGTTGCGGGTAATGTAGCGGCTTAAGTACAGCACAGGTAAGTCCAATAGATCCTTGGCCACCAGATACAGAATATTCAGAATGCGGCCCGTGCGGCCATTGCCATCATAGAACGGATGAATGCTTTCAAACTGATGATGAATCAGCGCCATTTTCACCAGCGGATCGGCCTCGCAGAGGCTGTCATCGTTGATGTAGTCCACCAGGTTGTTCATCAGGCCGAGAATTTCCTCGGGGTGTTGTGGCGGTGTGTAGATGATTTCGCCAGTCTGCTGGTTTTTCAGCACGGTACCTGGAAGCTTGCGCAGGCCGGCGCGGTTCTTCTCAATGATTTGTTGAATATCCAGGATGTCGTTTAAGCGAATAATTTTATGGGCGCGCACGTTCTCAAAACCAAAGCTTAAGGCTTGAGCGTAGTCGCGTACTTCCTTGGCGGCGCCGTGGCTGTGGGAATCGATCATCAGGGTTTCTTTGTACAAGTCGTCTTGAGTGGTGATAATGTTTTCGATTTCCGAGCTGTCTTTGGCTTCTTGCAGCGCCAAAGTGCTGATGAGTATGACCTCGTTGGGGATGGTGGCGGCCACGCCCTTTAGCTCCGCCAGATAGCGGTGGGCTTCGGCGCATTGTTTAAGCACCCTGCGGGTTTCCCAGCTTTCAATGTTGGGCAGGGGTAGAGGTGTTAACTGGTGTTCCATACCGGGCCGTCGTGTTTAATTGCCATGAAAATTTATACGTATCTACAGAGATATGTATAAATAGGTTGATTCGTTATACATACTGGCAGGAAGCGTATAAAAAATCCAATTATTTA
Source organism: uncultured Ketobacter sp. (assembly GCA_963922875.1). Taxonomy (GTDB): domain Bacteria; phylum Pseudomonadota; class Gammaproteobacteria; order Pseudomonadales; family Ketobacteraceae; genus Ketobacter. Next base: position 85,943 of record CAWUJH010000003.1, read on the forward strand.
TACATGTTTTGCGAGGCAGAAGCGTCCCAGAGGCTGTTGTTCAAGGCCGTAAGTACGTCATCCAATTGATTCTTAGGGATTTTATCAAACAATGCGTAGTGTATGGAATAACTCGCGAACCATGGGTTCCAGCCTTAGTTCGCGATTAATTTTATAGAGTAGGTCGGCTTGGCTGGTATAGCGTATTTATCAGTCAAATTTAGTTGTATAGCATTATGCGGACAGCAGGTCTGGAGCGCTCAAATCTAACTCCAGCTGTTGCGGTAATCTGGAAATTTTAAAAGGGCGCCACGGCTGTGGGCTAAAACTGGAGTCGACTTTTTTAGTAAATGGTATCGGCTCTTGCATCTGGGTTAAATCCAGGGCACGGTTATAACATTTGTAGCAGTAGGACAAAGAAATTTTAAGTTTTTGGGACACCAAGACCATCCGGTTATGATGCAGGTCCAGAAGGCGTAACCAGGCATTACCCAAGGTATATTCACTGGTTTTTTGGTTCCTAATATCGTTGCTTTCCTGTTCGTTTAATATTTCGAGAGGGGATCTATCGTTGATGCTAATAATTGAGTCTATGAGTCGTTCGTTAGAATCAGTAAATTTAGGTTGATTCAACGATTCTGCAAATTGAGTGAAGGTTTCACTGTATTTAATCAGTTTGCAGTAGGTGTATTTTATAAGAAGCTCTTGATGTTCTGGATTGGTGTAATCCACTTCAAAATTTAGTTTTTGGCTGATTTCTGCTGCTTGTATCCAAATTTCACTCTGTACATCGCTTAGGTCGTGCTGACCTTTACTGGCGCGCGCAATTCGTAGCAAATCTTTATAGCATTCTTTGATGAACGTTGAGTAGTCATCCACAGAGGATATAAATCCTTTTTAGAGTGTGATTCGAATATTGGCTGAACTAAGAGTAATTTTATAGGCTCGACACTAACATTATCCGCAGATCGCCACCATTACCTTCAAATACACCTAAGCGGTTTGTCGGGGTGATTGCGATTACGCCTTAGTATCAGCCTGTAAAAACGCCCCCTACTTACGAACTAAGTAGGGGGCGTTTTTATTTTCTACCGCAATTTAAGTACGTAGGCACTTCTGTTGGGGTTTGCCGCTACCATCGGATAACGTTAGCTTTCAAACGCCGCTAGCCTCGTTGCATTATTTTACACCCACAACGGCATTGCGTGATTACTTCGTTCAAACTATTCATGACCTATAACTGCCCAGCAATTGTGAAACAAAAAAATAAAAGTTAAAAAATCACTGCAACTTTTATTTTCGACCTTCCGTATATCTGAGTGAATGTTAAAACACTTTATTGGAGATACGGATATGCGACACTCACTGAACCATCCTTTTAGACTGCTAACTTTGGCTTCCACCATTGCCTTGGTGACGGCCTGTGGCAGTAGCAATAATGATTCTTCCCCTGCCCAGCGAGAATTTGCCGGCGTCGAATTGGCTACCACCCTGACTCCACTGGGAGAAGTACCTTCCGTAAAAGAAGAGGTTAAGGTGTTACTGTCGGGGGGCATCAGTGAAGTGCAAGATCGTGCTGGCTTCAGCCTCTACACCTTCGATAATGATCCTATTGGTGGTTCTGCCTGTGTGGAAGGTTGTCTGGATACCTGGCCGGCACTATTAGCCTCCGAGGGGCAGGCGGCTGAAAGGCCCTTTACCATTATCGATCGCGGAGACGGTAATCTGCAGTGGGCGTTGCGGGACAAACCTTTGTACTTTTTTAAAAACGATTTGGCGGCTGGCGATATTAATGGCGATGGCGCCGGTGGTCTGTTCCATGTAGCTACCTTTGCTCCGGTGCTGGAAAACAAAGAAAATATCGATGTGGTAGGGGAATTTCTAGTGGCATCGGGTACCACGCTGGTGGGCTTGCCTGCGAGTGATAGCGCAGGCTTTACCCCGACTCTGGTGAACAAAGATCGAATGACACTCTATACCTTTGATAATGACGTGGTGGGCCAGGAACCCAGTTGCGCTGGAGGTTGTCTGGGGGTTTGGCCGCCCCTGTTGGCGGAAGAGGGCGACACGGCTGTAGCACCCTTTAGTTTGATTGAGCGAGAACTCAATGCCGGTGAAGAGGACGTTCAACAGTGGGCCTACCAGGGCAAACCGCTGTATTTTTTTAAGAATGACATAGTAGCGGGGGATGCTTTGGGTGAAGATGCCAATCCGTCGTTTTCCTTCGCTCACATAGTACCGGTGCGTGAAGGGACTTCGGAAGTTGGCACTGTTCTGGTGGCCACTGGTCGCACCAAGCTCACTTCGGATGATCTCGAAGTGAAACTGGAAGCCCGCGAAGGATTTTCCCTATACACATCCAGTAATGATCAACCCGGCGTTAGCAATTGTGTTGGCAACTGTGTTGATACCTGGCCTGCGCTACTGGCTCATGAAGGTGCAGAGGCGGTTGCTCCATTTAGTTTTGTGGATCGGGGTAATGGTATCCAACAGTGGGCGGTCAATGGCTTTCCACTGTATTTCTTTAAGAATGATGTAGCCCCCGGTGATATCAATGGCGATGACAAGGGGCCATTCAGTCTTGCTCGAGTCGCGCCAGTTGCGGTTGAGACATTGACCGAAATCGGTTCCATTTTTGTGGGCAATGGCAACTTAGAGGACGCCAGTGGTGCTGCTGACGATACCCATCAAGGGTTCAGCCTGTATGTGTTTGCCAACGATGAGAGCGGTGTATCCAACTGTAGCGGTGGATGCGCCGGTGTTTGGCCGCCACTGTTTGCACCTGAGGGTAGCACTGACTTTGGAGACTTTACCGTCATCGAGCGTACTGATCCAGAAGGTTTACAGTGGACCTACAAAGGCCAGCCCCTGTACTTCTTCGTGAATGACCAAGTACCGGGCGATGCACTAGGAGAAGCGGCGAATCCAAGCTTTACGCCGGCTAAACCCTAAATAAAGAGGAAGCTCACAAATAAACAGGGGTGCGATAATTCACCCCTGTTTCTAAATGAGTTGTTTATTACCGATAACCTGACGGATCAGGATATGGTGAATTGCCAGCCCTGCAAGCGCTGCTGGAAAATGAGCGCAAACATAAGATCTGCTTACAAGCTGCTTAAACTAAAATAATTCAATCTTATATTCATTTTCTGCCCCTTATTACTTACCATCTGTCCAAGTTCTGCATTAACACCCTGATGCAAAAAGAGACCGCAAAAAAATAGACATCGATGCCCTGGAGCACCTATGCAAGCCAATCCAATGCGAAGTATCCGACCTGTTGGAGCTCACTGATGGGCACTAAAGACCAACCTGTTCTCATCAGCTGGATCGGCGGCAATGATTTAAAGGCGGTATCAGGTGACGAACAAGGCCCCATTTGCGCCACCCTCAAATCCGAATCATTCCAATCGGTAGAACTGCTTTACAACTATCCAGAAGTGCAAGTAAAGCCCTACCTCGAATGGCTCACACAGCAAGTGGATATCTCAATCCACGCTCATCCAGCACCGCTTACCTCGCCGGTGAACTTTGGTGAAATATATCAGCAGGCGAACAAACACTTAAGCCGCCTGCAATGCGATAACCAGAACATAGCCATTCTGCTTAGCCCCGGCACGCCCGCCATGCAATCCATTTGGGTGTTATTGGGTAAAACCCGCTTCCCCTGCATCTACTATGAGTCTTCCCGCGAGGAAGGTGTGCAGCAGGTGGACATCCCTTTCGAATTGGCCGCGGAATACATTCCCGCGGCCAGTAGTCTTAATAGTGCCCAGTTATCACAGTTGGCCGCGTTGGAAGCCCCGGTAAATGCTGCCTTTGACAGCATCCTTACCCGCAACCCGCGCATGCGAGACCTGAAGGCTCAGGCCCAGATCCTTGCCCAGCACGATGTGCCAGTGCTGATATATGGTGAGACCGGTACAGGCAAGGAACTGTTTGCCCGCGCCATCCACAACGCCAGCAGCCGGGTCCGTGAGGCTTTCATCCCCCTGAACTGCGGCGCTATTCCGCCGGAGCTGGTAGATTCTGTTCTGTTTGGTCACAAGAAAGGTGCCTTTACTGGGGCGGTAGCCGATAAGCCTGGAATATTTGCCCAGGCTAATGGCGGCACCTTATTCCTGGACGAATTCGGTGAGCTAGAGCCTGTTGTGCAAGTGAGGTTGCTCCGGGTTCTGCAAGAAGGCACCTTCGTCCCCGTGGGAGACAGTAAAGAGATCAAAGTGGATATCCGACTGATTACCGCTACCCACCGCAACCTGATGGAAGCCGTATCCTCTGGCTCTTTCCGTGAGGACCTGTTTTACCGTGTTGCAGTTGGTGTTTTACACCTGCCTCCGCTGCGAGAGCGTGAGGGTGATCTATTATTACTAGGAGATACATTGCTAGCGGCATTGGGAGAGCAGGATATCGCTTTGAAACATAAAAAACTTTCTCCTGAGGCTAAAAATCTTATCCTTAGGCACCCGTGGCGGGGTAATGTACGTGAGTTGCAGTCCACGCTTTTACGGGCAGCGCTTTGGTGTCAGGGGCAAATGATCTCTGATGAGGATATTCGTCAGTCATTGTTCCAAATGCCTGAAAAGGACGCCGGTATCGCAGCTAGGGATGTTTCACAAGGTATTGATATACAAGATTTAATAGGTGAATTCGTCAGCGACTATATTCGCCGAGCCCTGGACTGCAGTGGCCAGAATAAGACCCGTGCAGCCCAGCTGCTGGGGTTAAAGAACTACCAAACCCTAAATAATTGGATGGAAAAATACGGTATTTTCTGACACTAAAACCAACATTGGCACGGCCTTCGCTTTAAGGCGGTCATGGACAGAATAATTTTTATGAAATCAGTGAACTTCGAATTCTTGCGACCCGAGAATGACCTGCTAGCCAACCTTGGCGGCTTGGCTGAAGCTGTGTTGCATATCGATCCGGGCAGCGCACTGACCCGTTTGCGCAGCTTTGCCGAAGAGCTCACCAAGGCAATCTACAAAGTGGAGCTGCTACCGCGTATGCCGCAATCCAGCTTCTATGAGCTGATCAAAAGCCCGGTTTTTGAAGATTGTGTGAGCAAATCACTGATTCATCAGATCAACTTTTTACGCATTCAAGGTAATGATACCGCCCATGGCGCACAAGGCGAGTTACGTAATGCGCAAATGTCCTTGGGCACGGCGCACCAGTTGGCCATGTACATGGGCATTAAGTATTACGGCAAGAAAAAGGAACAAATCGCCGAATTCGTTGATGTAAAAGACCCAACCTCAACGCTAAACCAGCTGCAAAAATCCGTTTCAAGCTACGAGAAAGAACTGCAAAAGCAGCAGGACGAGCTCGAAAGAGTCATGGAGCAGCTGGAGCGTGAGCGCACCAGAAACATCGAAAAGCTGGAACCGCCTGCCAAGCCTGATCAGCAGAAGCGCCAACGACAAAGCCAGCAAGTGGCCGACAGCCTGCAATGGAACGAAGCCAAAACCCGCACTTTGCTGATCGATGCCATGCTTTTGCAAGCCGGCTGGGATATTCAGAACACCGATCAGGTGAGTCAGGAATTCGAAGTGAGCTTCCCCCCTGACGTGAACAGTAATCCATCAGGAAAGGGGTATGTGGATTACGTGCTCTGGGGCGATAACGGGCATCCGTTGGCGGTGATTGAGGCTAAGAAGTCCGGCAACACCAACCTTCAGGCCGGTCGTGAGCAAGCCCGTCTCTATGCCGATGCCTTTGAACATATGGGTTACCAGCGCCCAGTCATTTTCTATTCCAACGGCTACGAAACCTTTATCTGGGACGATCACCAATACAACACCTATCGCCCGGTGTATGGCTTCTACAGCAAGGACAGCCTGGATTACCTGATCTATCAGCGTCATTATCGCGCGGCAGAGCTGGAAAAATTCAATCCAGAACTTAGCATTGCTGACCGTCCGTACCAGATTGAAGCCATCAAAACAGTTGCAGCGCACTTCCAAAGCCAGCGCCGCAAAGCACTCATCATTCAGGCCACCGGTACCGGTAAAACCCGCGTAGCCATAGCACTGGCTGAACTGCTGCTGCGTACCGGCTGGGCCAAACGGGCACTGTTCCTGTGCGACCGCAAAGAGCTGCGAGTACAGGCCGATGATGCCTTTAAACAAAACCTTCCCTCTGAACCGCGCTGTGTGATTGGTGAAACCAACAAGATTGATCAAAGTGCGCGTATCTATATTGCCACTTACCCCGGCATGATGAACCGCTTCGCGCAATTGGATGTGGGCTTCTTCGATCTCATCATTGCCGACGAATCTCATCGCAGCATCTACAACAAATACCGCGACCTGTTTGATTACTTCGATGCCTTACAAGTGGGCTTAACGGCAACCCCGGTGAGATTCATTAGCCGCAATACGTTCGATATCTTCGACTGCGAAACCACCGACCCAACCTTTGAGTTCGGCTTGGACGCGGCCATTAACAACGAGCCACCGTATCTGGTGCCGTTTCGGGTCAAAGACCTTACCACCAACTTTCTGCGTGATGGTATTCACTACAACGATCTAACAGAACAACAAAAGCGTCAGTTAGAAGAAGACCTGGGCGAGGAAGAGGCCCGCAATACCACCATCGCCGGTAAAGATATTGGTCGTAAGATCTTCAGTGAAGATACCGACCGCATCATTCTGGAAAACCTGATCAACAATGGCATCAAGGACGAGACAGGCTCCTTAGTTGGCAAAACCATCATCTTCGCCCAGCGCCAAGATCACGCCGAGCACCTGGAAAAACTCTTCTGCAAACTCTACCCGCAATACGGCACCAAGGTGTGCAAGGTCATCCACAATGCCATTCCCCATGTAGAAAGCCTGATCAAAGAATTCAAAAAAGCCGATAACGGTTTTCGCATCGCGATTTCGGTGGATATGCTCGATACCGGCATAGACGTGCCGGAAGTCGTAAACCTGGTGTTTGCCAAGCCCGTAAAAAGCTGGGTGAAGTTCTGGCAGATAATTGGCCGTGGCACGCGCTTGCGCCCCAATCTTTTTGGCCCCGGCAAGCACAAGACCGAATTCCTGATTTTCGACCATTATGGCAACTTCGACTTCTTCGAAGAAGAATATCAAGAGCCCGACGACACCGGCAGTAGATCTTTGCTGCAAACCACGTTTGAAGCCCGGCTTGAGCTGGCTCAGGTTGCCCTACACCAAAACCATGCGGCCGCTTTCGATGCCGCCATCGAATTACTGCGAGCCGATATTAACGATCTGCCCGACACCAGCATCGCCGTAAAGCGAGAATTACGCACTGTACACCAGTTACAGCAAACCGATTTATTGAAGAAGTTCGATGCGAAAACCCAGCATCTGCTGGCCAATATCATCGCACCGTTAATGTCCTCCCGTGTGCTCCGCGACAAGCATGCCACCCAGCTGGACAAGCTCATGGCCACCATAGAGCGCTGCCTGGTAGAGCAAGCCAGCTGCTTTGATGATGGCAAAGATCAGCTGCTCGCCGAGCTGGACAAGCTGGCGGTGAACATTCAGGCGGTACGCCAGAAAGATGCCATCATTGCTGAAGTGCGCAGTGCCGACTTTTGGCAAACGCCCAATATAGAAAAGTTAGAAAAAGCCCGCAAAGAGTTGCGCGGCATAATGAAATATCGCCAGCAACGAACCGGCCCCGGCTATGAAACCAGCACCACACGCACCGGAGATTCCGGTGTGCTAGAAGCTGAGCGCGAGGTAAAGATCGCCGGTGCTAACGAGGCCATGATCTACCGCCGCAGGCTCAAAGACATTCTGGATCAAATGATAGCGGCTAACCCCACGTTGCAGAAAATCCGCAAAGGGGAAGCCATTGCAGAGCCAGAATTAAAAACACTGACTTCTACCATTCTCACCAGCCACCCAGGTGTAAGCCTAGAGGTATTGAACGAATTTTATGGCCGTACCGCAGATCAATTACACCTAACGGTACGTGAAATAATCGGGCTGGACTCGCAAGCGATCGAAGACCACTTCAAAAGCTTTCTGCATGCCCACCCAACGCTCACCGCCCAGCAAGTGCGGTTTATGAACCTGCTGAAAAATTACATCGCCCAGCACGGTTCCATTGTGATCGAAAAGCTCTACGACACCCCATTTACCTCGGTTTCCCACGAAGGCATCGACGGCGTATTCACAGCTGAGGACGTGGGTGAGCTGATTGCCGTGTTGAAACCTTTTATCAAGCAGGATGAGGCCCGTTGATGAAAAAGGTTGATGCACTTATGGAGCAGCATATTGAAATTTATCAATCAGCCGAAGGGCAAGCTGAAATAGCCCTTCGGTTAGAGGCTCAGACGCTTTGGGTGAGTCAGGTCCAGATGGCAGAATTGTTTGCTACTACCGCAGATAATATCAGTCTTCACTTAAAAAATATCTATAAAGACAAAGAGTTAGATGAAAAATCAACTACCGAGGATTTCTCGGTAGTTCGTCAAGAAGGCAAAAGACAAGTACGCCGTAATCTTAAACACTATAATCTGGATGCCATTATCTCTGTCGGTTATCGGGTTAATTCAAGTCAGGCAACACGCTTTCGTCAGTGGGCTACTCGCGTACTACGAGACTATCTAGCCAAAGGCTATGCGCTCGATAAGGCGCGTTTCGAGAAGAACGCTGCAGAGCTGGAACAGACTTTATTATTGATTCAAAAAGCAGCCCAAAGTCCCGAGTTATCTGGTTTGGCTGGGCGTGGCTTGGTCGATATCGTTTCCCGCTATACCCAAACGTTCTTATGGTTGCAGCGGTATGACGAAGGCTTGCTGGATGAGCCAACAGGACAGCAAGGTGGTAGCCTGCCGAGTGAAACTGAGGCATCAGCGGCATTAAATCAATTAAAAACACAGCTAATCGAACGCGGCGAAGCCACAGAGCTATTTGCCCGAGTGAGAGGCCCCGGTCTTGGTGCGATTCTGGGTAATTTAGAGCAGTCAGTTTTTGGCGAGCCAGCCTACCCAAGCATAGAAAGCAAGGCGTCACACTTACTGTATTTTGTTGTCAAGAATCACCCTTTCGTCGACGGCAACAAGCGTAGCGGTGCGTTCTTGTTTGTGGATTTTCTACACCGCAATAAGCGTCTTTTCAATGATATGGGCGAACCTGTGATCAACGATATGGGGCTAGCCGCCTTAACACTCCTGGTGGCGGAGTCTGACCCCAAGCAGAAAGAGGTGTTAATCCGCTTGATCATGAACATGCTGAGTCGTTCAGCCACTGCAACACCCGAGGCTGAGACAAAGTCCTAAAAACAAAAAAAACGCGACGCAATGCGTCGTGAATTTGAACGTACCAAAACGAGAGACACCGTCTCTCGAAATTAATAGAGATACAATATGCTAACAGGCCAAATACGTAACGATATCGACAAACTCTGGGAAAAATTCTGGACCGGCGGTATCACCAACCCATTAACGGTGATCGAACAGATCAGCTACCTCATGTTTGCCCGCATGCTCGACATGCAGGAAGACATGGCCGAGCGCAAAGCCAATGCGCTGCAAAAACAACGCAAAGGTAACGGCGAGTTCGATCGCCTGTTCCCCAACATCCCAGAAGGCCAACTGCTGCGCTGGAAGAACTTTAAAAACCTAAGCGGAAAAGAACTGCACAAGCACCTCAAACAAAAGGTGTTTCCCTTCTTTGCCACACTCGGCCAAAAGTCAGATGAAAAAGACGGCCTTGGACCAGAAGGCAGCGCCATCGAAGCGTTAGGGCATATCGGCGAATACATGCAAGACGCCGACCTAGAAATCAAAAACGAATCCGTACTGGTCAGCGCCGTAGAGATGGTCGATGAACTGCCGCTCACCAAAAGCGATGTAAAGGGCGATATTTACGAATACTTGCTCAGCAAGCTCACCACAGCAGGCATTAACGGCCAGTTCCGTACCCCACGCCATATTATCGACGCCATGATCGAGCTGGTCGATCCGCAGCCCACGGAGAGCATCTGCGACCCCGCCTGTGGCACTGCCGGATTTCTAGCCCGCACCATGGAATACCTCAACCGAGTGCACTCTAGTGACGCAGGCATCTTTGAAGATGAAGAGGGCAACAAACACTACACCGGCGACCTGTTAGAGCCTTATCGTGACCATATCAACAAGCACATGTTTTGGGGTTTCGACTTCGACACCACCATGCTGCGCGTATCCAGCATGAATATGGCCCTGCACGGCGTGAATGGCGCAAACATTCTTTACCAAGACTCCTTAAGCAAATCCATTAAAGAAAACTTTCCGCAGCAGGAAGAAAACTTCTTCGATGTGATCCTGGCCAATCCACCCTTCAAAGGCAGCCTGGACGAAACCAACACCAACCCCGATGTGCTGGGCCTGGTGAAAACCAAAAAAACTGAGCTGCTATTTGTGGCGCATATTCTGCGCGCACTCAAACTCGGTGGCCGTGCCGCCGTAATCGTGCCCGATGGCGTACTGTTTGGCTCATCGAAAGCGCACCAACAATTGCGCCAGGAGCTGATTGAAAACAACCAGCTTGAAGGAATTGTTAGCCTGCCCAGCGGGGTGTTCAAGCCCTACGCGGGTGTTAGCACCGCCATTCTGATGTTTACCAAAGGTGGCAGCACCGAGCGGGTCTGGTTTTACGACCTGCAAGCCGATGGCTATTCGCTGGATGACAAACGGACTCTGCTAAAGGGAGAGGGGAGCAACGACCTGCCCGATGCTATAGCGAAGTGGAAACAATATCGTGCATTGGTGGAGGGCAATGCAACTGCCAAAAAGATCGACAAAGCGTTTGGTGATAAAACACAGAAAGCGTTTGTGGTAGATGCTAAGGACATAGCAGACAACAAGTTTGATCTATCCATTAACCGTTATAAGGAAATGGTGTATGAGGAAGAGAAGTACGAAGACCCGAAGAAAATTCTGAAAAAGCTGAAAGCCCTTGAAAGCGAGATTATGGCTGATTTGGAAGAGTTGGAGGGGATGCTGTGAGTTGGCCTTTGGTGAAGGTGAGAGATGTTACAATCGCGCATTATGGTAAGGCTTTGAAAAAGGAGCACCGTGAAGAGACTGGTTACTTCGATGTATTTGGTAGTTCGGGAAAAATCGGGCAACACTCTGAACCCTTAATAGATCAGCAAACTCTAGTTATTGGTAGAAAAGGGTCTGTTGGCGAAATTATTTGGGCTCCAAAAGGTGGATGGATAATCGATACAGCTTACTTTTTAGAGCTGAAAAGCCCAGAAATTATTGATCTTCGCTATTTGTTCTATACATTAAAACGTGCGAACCTTGCTCAAAGAAGCATTACAACTTCTATACCCGGACTTAATAGAGAGGATTTTTACAATACAGAAATCCCCCTCCCACCCCTACCCGAACAAAAACGCATCGCCGCCATCCTCGACAAAGCCGACGCCATCCGCCGCAAACGCCAACAAGCCATCCAACTCGCCGACGAATTCCTCCGCGCCGTGTTTCTGGATATGTTTGGTGATCCGGTAACGAATCCGAAGGGGTGGGAGGTAAAGGCTAGCGGAGAACTATTCAGTATTCCTCCGAGGATTGGGACAACTATCCCGGCAAGAGGACGTGGCTATTTGGTGGTTCGTGTAGGTGAGCTGGGGCAATTCGAAATTAAATATAACCAATGTGGTCGCGTTCAACTGGAGCCATTAGACTTTGAAAAATTTGTACTCTTGCCTGGGGATACTGTCCTGGCCAGAGCAATAGGATCAAAAAACCAGTTAGGAAAGTCCTCGTACTTTTCAGGGCATTTTGAGGATGTGGTTATTGATTCTCATGTGATGAGGCTTCGGCCAAATAAAAGATTGTGCAATCCTGAATGGTTCTATCGATTTATCTCTTCCGTTGGTGGTAAATCGCTCTTGCAAAAAGCAGGTGGAGCCACCGCTGTCCAATTCAACATTAATGCAAAGCAAGCATCATCCATTTTAATTCCGCTACCTCCAATGGAGCTACAAAATAAATTCATTGATTATTGTCATGTCTTAGAGGGATGCAGGGAAAAATTGAGGCACCAAGCTAACAAAGTTGACGTGTTGTTTTCATCCCTAAGCCAAAAAGCCTTCTCAGACCAACTCTAGGGAGAGAGCATGATCAACGAAATCCAAATCAATCCACCGATTGCGACCTATCAGACTCCGACAACGCTTAAGGATCTTCGTTGTATCAATTATATTTTTGGAGCGAATGGCACAGGAAAAACGACCATCAGCCGCATAATTGCTGGTGAGCAAGGACACGATCAATGCCAGTTGGTGTGGCAAGGTGGTAGTCCACTTGAACGGATGGTGTATAACCGAGATTTTGTTGATCGAAATTTTAATCAGGATGGCCCTTTGCAAGGCATTTTTACTTTGGGTGAAAATCAGGTGGAAGCAGAGCAGGAAATTGCTCGACTTCAACTTGAAATAGATAGGGTGATTGACCAAATTTCGAGCCTAAAATGCCAGCTGGACGGAGAGGATGATCAATCTGGAAAGCGCAAAGAACTTGCAGACTTGGAGCCTGCGCTACGAGACAAATGCTGGAAGCAGAAGCAACTCCACGACAGCTATTTTCAGGCCGCATTTTCAGGTGTTCGCAATAGTGCGGAACGGTTTAAAGAAAAGGTGTTGGTTGAGGATGCATCAAATGATGCTGAATTGCTTGCTTTAGATCAGCTGAAAGAAAAGGCACAAATGGTGTTTTCGAGTAGTATTGAACGTGTTTCAGTGCTTGGGGATATATCAGCCGACGGTCTTATCGCCTCTGAAGAGTATGCATTGCTTCAAAAAGTGATAGTTGGAAATCAGGATGTCGATATTGCCGCCATCATCAATCGCTTAGGAAACAGTGACTGGGTGAAGCAAGGACGAAAATACCACGAACAACATCCAGAAATCTGCCCCTTCTGCCAACAGCCAACAGATGATCATTTCGCTGAAAGTTTGGCAGCGTTCTTTAGCGAAGCCTATGACAATGACATTTTAGCATTGAAAGGAATGCAAGATGCTTATCAAAGAGCAAGCGGAAGGCTGCTTTCCGCCCTTAAAAATAATATCGAACTAAATAACCCATTTTTGAAAGCTGAGCTGTTCAATGCAGTAGCTCAGACACTGGCTGAGAGGCTAAGGCGCAATCAAGCTTTATTGGCAAGCAAGATTGTTGAGCCCAGTAAAAAAGTTGAATTAGAGCCTATCGAGCCGTTGATTAGCCAAATACAGCAGTTGGTGGCTGAGGCAAATGAGGCCACTACCACTCATAACCAAACCGTGACCAATATTGCTGCTGTGAAGCGTATTTTGACGGCTCAAGTGTGGCGCTACGTGCTTACTGAATTGGCTGATGACTTGCAGCACTATGAAGAAGCTAAGGGGCGTTTGACGCAAACTATTGAGGGCATGGAGAATAGTCTTGGGGAGAAGAAGAAACTTCTTCGAAGCCTGCAAGATCAGGTAAGGGAACTGGAAAAGCAAACCACATCCATTCAGCCCACTATTTCCGCCATCAATGACTTGCTGCAGAAATTCGGGTTTAACTCATTTTTTATCGGAGTTGCTGACGAAGGCCGCCATTACAGAATAGTTCGCCTCAATGGGGACGATGCCAGTCGTTCTCTGAGTGAAGGCGAAAAAACTTTTATTACCTTTCTTTATTTCTACTACCTAATTCAGGGTGCACAGTCACCTTCTGGCATTACAGCGAATCGGGTGGTGGTGTTTGACGACCCTATATCCTCTTTAGATAGCGATATTCTCTACATTGTCAGCAGTCTTATTAAGAGTGTGATGAATGAGGCAAAAAGTCAAAGTTCCCAGATTAAACAGGTCTTTGTCCTTACCCATAACGTCTATTTTCATAAAGAGATTAGCTTCCACTCAAGGCGTAGTGGCAGTGATGCTATGTCAGATGAGTCTTTTTGGATGGTAAAGAAATCAGCTAATGGTTCAAGCGTGCAGCGTTGCGACAAGAACCCAATAAGCTCCGCCTATGAGCTTCTTTGGTCTGATATAAAAAATTACGATATTTCAAGTGTTGGGTTACAAAATGCCTTGCGGCGTATCTTGGAAAATTATTTCAAGATGTGGGGTGGTATGAGTAATGATGAGATTTGTGCCAAATTCGAAGGGCGTGACAAGCTAATCTGCCAGTCTCTATTTTCTTGGGTCAATGATGGCTCCCATTCAATTCATGATGACCTTTACATAAATCATGGTGAGCAAACCAATGAGACATATCTTCGAGTCTTTCAAGAGGTTTTCGAGAAGGTTGGTCAAATCGGGCACTACAACATGATGGCGGGCTTGGTGATTGATGATTCTGCAGGTGCGAGCAATGAATGAAACTACTGGGAAGGTTTATTGGGAACTGCTTGGATGAAAATGTCAGTAAGATTTATAGCCACAAGATAAAGTTTGATTAGTTTCTTTGCCATTCTAAAAAAGGGATTTGATATGTCCGACTTGGGGAACCATCTTTGCAAACTCCACATCACCATGGTGGAAAAGATCAACTTTGCCTGCCATCAAAGCGCGTTCGCGGTCCTGCGGGAGCTGAAGCTTGAGAACCTGAATTCAGAATCAGAGCTTTCAAATATCAAGGTGACGTTGGAGTCCTCCCCAGCCTTTCTTAAAGGTAAGACTTGGACTATCGATAAGCTGGCGCCTACCGGATTGTTGTCGGTAAAAGACCGAGACATTGAGCTGGATGGCGGTTTCCTATATGGCTTGACTGAATCCATGCGCGGATCAATAACCATACGGGTTACCAGCGGTGACCAGTTATTGGCGGAGCAGTTTTTAGCCGTTGAGCTGCTTGCTCGAAATGAATGGGGTGGTTCTGGTTTTATGCCGGAATTGCTCGCGGCTTTTTCCACACCCAATGATCCAGCAATAGATCGCCTGTTAGGCCAGGCTAGCCAGATTCTCCGTAAGGCGGGTAAGCCAGATACGATTGATGGCTATAACGCTCAAAGCCGGGAGCGCGTCTGGCTGATGGCGTCAGCAATCTACTCAGCGGTTGCCAAATTGCAGATCGGTTATGCGCTTCCACCCAGCAGCTTCGAGCGCAATGGGCAAAAAATACGTTTACCAAGCCAAATTGAAGAGGCCAAAGTTGCAACCTGTCTGGATACAACACTTTTGTTCGCCGCTGCATTTGAACAAGCGGGCTTAAACCCGCTGCTGGTTCTGGTGGAGGGGCATGCCCTTGTTGGTTTGTGGTTACAGCCAGAGGATCTCTCCAGTGTGGTTGTGGATGAGGCCGAGATCTTAAGGCAGCGTATACCCTTAAAAGAGTTGATTCTAATAGAGACTACCTCGGCGACATCCCACCCTGTTGTGCCATTCTCCAAGGCGGTGCAACTGGGTAGCCAAACTGTAGCTCTTGAAAAGGACAAAGCGTTTGTAGCGGCAATCGATGTGCGACGGGCCCGTGGCCACCAGGTTAATCCTATTGGTTTGCAAGGCGATTCTGTTGCAAGATCCGTTGAAGGTGGCACAGAGGATGGCTTTGAACCGGGATTGGAGGATTCGCCCGCATTACCCAGCTTCTCTGAAGTAGAGGCAGATCTGCCTGAAGAAGATACGTTGTCAGGGCGGCTGGATCGTTGGCAACGAAAATTGCTGGATTTGTCTGCCCGAAACCCACTGTTAAATCACAAGCCGGGTAAGACCAGTCTGTCGTTTATTTGTGGCGAGCCAGGTGCCTTAGAAGATGTGTTGGCATCCGGTGCAAGAATCTCTATTGCACCTTTTCCCAACTTTAAGTCCCAAGATCAGGATGAGGACATATATCGTCAGCGTACTGGGCAGGATCTCAAAGAAGAATATGCAAAAGATGCACTTTCCAAGAATCAGATTCTGGTGGATCTCAATCAGGAGGAGCTGGATAAGCGAGCCGTTGAAATTTACCGTAAAGCGCAAACTTCATTAAAAGAGGGTGGGTCGAACACCTTATTCCTAGCCGTTGGGTTTCTTTACTGGAAGCAAAAAGAAAAGGAAGACCGCCGCTATCGGGCTCCGCTTATTCTGCTGCCTGTATTGCTCGAACGGAAATCGGTGCGCAGTGGCGTGAAAATTATCGCAAGCGACGATGATCCCCGCTTCAATACCACGCTGCTGGAGATGCTAAAGAAGGATTTCGGTATCGAGATAAAGGGTCTGCATGGCCAGTTGCCTCAGGACCATAGTGGCGTAGATGTCGATGGAGTTTGGAACAGAGTTCGTCATGCAATCAAGGATGTTCCCGGCTTTGAAGTAGTAGAAGATGTGGTTTTGGGGCACTTCTCATTTGCCAAATACCTGATGTGGAAGGATCTGATTGATCGTTCGGAAGCGCTAAGGAAAAGCCCTGTTGTTAATCACTTACTGGAAACCCCCAGAGAACCCTACGAAAGCGATATTCGCTTTGTCGAAGCAGCGGACATTGATAAGGAGTTCGCCCCTTCGGATTTGTTGACGCCATTACCGGCCGATTCTTCACAGATGGCGGCGATTGCCACCGCAGATCGAGGCAAGGACTTTGTCATTATTGGCCCCCCTGGTACCGGTAAGAGCCAGACCATTGGTAATCTTATTGCCCACATGATGGGCAAAGGCAAGCGTGTGCTCTTCGTCTCTGAAAAGACAGCCGCGTTGGAAGTGGTACATCGCCGTTTAAAAGACATCGGTTTAGGGCATTTCTGTCTTGAATTGCATTCCAACAAAGCCAAGAAGGCCGATGTACTAGAGCAACTACGTTCCTCTTGGAACAGTTTCTCCCAATCAAGTGTCCATGACTGGCAGCAGGAAGCTGATCGTATTAAGGCGTTGCGCGATCGCTTGAATACAGTGGTTGATACTCTGCACAAACGTCGCAGAAATGGGCTTACAGCTCATTACGCCATTGGGGTAAAGGTTCGCGACAATGATCTGGCCGCCAAAGTTAAATTAAGCTGGCCTAATGCGGACTATCACGATGAGTCACAACTCCAGCGATTGCGGGAAATGGCCAATTTGCTGGGCATCCAAGCGAAGGCGGTTGGAAATGTAGTTGCCCACCCTTTGCAGCCCATATCCAATTATGATTGGCGGCCCCAATGGCAGGAAGAGGTGGTTAGTGTTGCCAGAAAGTTGATAGCCAATACCAGCGATTTAGGCCGCAACTTACAAGCCATGCAAAATGCTATAGGTTCCAGTTTTGGTACCGTTGGCCTTAATAAACTCGAGGCCGTTGCAGAGTTGGGCCAGGTATTACTCGATGCCTATCGCAAGAACGCTTCATTCGCATTGGAACCGGATGCTCCAGATAGACTTGATGCTCTGGAAGAGGCCGTGGGGCAGCTAAAAGCCTACATAGAGACCCAGGCCAAACTGAGTTGTGCCTATGAACCTTTGGCTTGGAAGAACCTGGATGCCGATGCGCTGGGAGCGTATTGGGCTGCGGCAAATAAGACCTGGTGGCCAAAGAGTTTTTTTGCAAGGCGTAAGGTTCGTAAGCACTTGCGTGAAAATGGTGCTCAGGGCGTTCCAAATCCGGAAAATGATATTCCTGTTCTGCGGCAATTGAGGGAAACCGGCCAGAATATTGACCGTCTGGATGGTGTTCTTAAAGGGCTGCGGGAATGGGATTCTTACTCATCTGATCCTGATGCAATTGCTTCGTTGAAGGTTCTTGGCAGCCGAGCCCGGGTGGCAGTAGGGAAGTTGGCTGATGACGCTGAAACATTGGCAACTCTGAGAGGTAAACTTCGGACTTTGCTCTATGATGCCAATGATTTATTAGCGCCAGAGGCTAGTGTCGGCCGGGCCATTACTGAGTTTCTGCATTCTCTGACTCAATTTCGGAGTATCAAAGAGCAGTTTGAGGCCTTGGCTGGTGGCGTAATTGATAACTTTCTCCCAGCCGGTGAGCCAGCGTTAGAGGCAGTCAGTAACCTATGCCAAGAGATTGTCGAACATCATATATCGCTGAAGGATTGGTGCGGTTGGGTGCGTCGCCGTTCAGAGGCCCTAGACCTTCAGCTCGGTGCATTGGTGGCTGCATTGGAAACCGGGGCGGTGAATGCAGATGAAGTGGAAGACGTGTTTGAAGCCGCCTATTGCGCTTGGTGGTCCTCAGCTGTTATCGGTGAAGATGAAGTTCTAAGGACTTTCTCATCCCCAGAGCACGAATCCGCCATTCATCAATTCCGCCAATTGGACGATCAGTTCAGCAAGCTTACCGCCCAATATATTGCTGCGACGTTGTCCGGCGAGATTCCCGATCCAGAGGATATTAAGCGCAGCACCTCCTGGGGTGTGTTGCGCCACGAGCTTCAGAAGAAAACCAGACACAAGCCCGTGCGAGAAATGATGGAAGAAATTCCTGATGTAATCACTTCTCTAGCGCCTTGTTTGATGATGTCTCCCTTGTCGATAGCCCAGTTTTTATCGACGGGGCAAGCGCTTTTCGATGTGGTCATTTTTGATGAGGCTTCCCAGATCACGGTTTGGGATGCCGTAGGCTCACTGGCCAGAGGGAAGCAAGTGATTGTCGCGGGTGATCCCAAACAGATGCCACCGACGAACTTCTTCGCTCGTTCCGACGATGATCCCGATGGCGACGTGGATGTTGAGGGTGATCTTGAAAGCATTCTGGATGAATTGATTGGAGCGAGTATCCCTCAGCGGGTGCTAAATCTTCATTATCGTTCACGTAGAGAGAGTTTGATCGCATTTTCAAACAGCCGTTATTACGACAGCTCTTTAATCACTTTTCCTGCACCAGTTCATCCTGACAAAGGTGTATCCCTTGTACGCGCTGAGGGGTTTTATGCCAGAGGTAAGGCTCGACACAACCAGGGTGAGGCCAAGGCAATAGTGGCTGAGATAGTTCGCCGCTTAACCTCATCTGACCCATTTGTGCGCTCACAGTCCATAGGTGTGGTAACGTTTAATACCGAACAGCAAAGTCTGATCGAAGATCTGTTGGATAAGGCCAGGTCAGATGATCCATCTATCGAGTGGGCATTCTCGGAAGAGGTCACGCTCGAGCCGGTCTTTGTTAAAAACCTGGAAACCGTGCAGGGTGACGAGCGGGATGTAATTCTGTTTAGTATCACTTATGGCCCGGATGAGGCTGGGCATGTGACCATGAATTTTGGTCCCCTCAACAGGACCGGTGGTGAACGCCGCCTTAACGTGGCTATGACGCGTGCCCGGTCAGAGATGAAAGTGTTTTCAACCATGCCCCCGGAACGAATAGATCTCTCCAGAACACAGGCCCGAGCGGTTGCCGATCTAAAGCACTTCCTGGAGTACGCAGAACGTGGCGCTTCAGCGCTCGGAGCAGCTGTTCACGGTTCTTTGGGTGACTTTGAATCTCCGTTCGAAATTGCAGTTGCTAGGGCATTGCAGGATAAAGGATGGGAGCTTCACCCTCAAATAGGTGTTTCAGCCTACCGAATTGATCTGGGTATAGTGCATCCCGATAAACAGGGGTTATATTTGGCTGGCATTGAATGCGATGGTGCGATGTACCACAGTTCTGCGTTTGCCCGTGAACGAGATAAAATTCGCCAGGCAGTGCTGGAAGGTCTTGGATGGACTCTATTCAGAGTCTGGTCCACAGATTGGTGGACCAACAAAGCCAAGGCTTTAGATGAGCTTGACGTGGCACTGCGAGCTCACCTCAATCATATGCGAGAAATGGAGGATCAGGAAAAGGCGGCGAGAGCAGCAGAGCCGGAAGAAAGTGTTTCCATGACGGCGTTCGAACAGCCTCGTGGTGTGGCGTCTGAGATTGATAATGGAGACGTCGTAACCCGTTATACTCGCGCCTCCTTTGACGCATTCTCAACTGATCCAGAACAGTTTTATTCAACGACCTATGATTCTGCTCTTTTGGATATGGTGTTGCATGTGATCGACATTGAGGGCCCGATCCATGAAGAAATTTTGGTTCGCCGTTTAGCTCGGGAACACGGGTTTCAACGGGCAGGAAGGCAGATTCGGGATAGAGTGATACAGGCAACTGATGGCCAGAGACGTTGTACTCAGGAAGATGTCGGTAATTTTTATTGGCCTGAAATAGATTCCAAACTTTATGCCCGGACCAAAGATAGGGATGAGGATGTAAAAAGACTGGATTTCATTTGTGGTGAGGAACTGAAAGTGATCCTCGAGCAATGTAATGATGGGGGGCAGTTTGTTGAGTTCTCACAAGCGCTTGGCATCGGACGCCTTACTCAGCAGATGCGGGATAGGTTGGATAAGATCACGAAAGCATCGCATGACAATGCAGAATAGTGACTAAAGTGGATGGACAATGCCTATCCCCCGATAATGGGGTAGTGTTATTGGAACCATAGTTTGTCCGCATATTGATATCAAAGTTTGTCCTGGGTTATATCGTGCTGATATATTGTATAAAAAAAGGGTGGAAGAGTCTTTGGCAGCAGTTTTGGACATCCCTGGTTCATTGAGATATTCAGATGATGCTCGGCTATTGCGAAATGAACTCACTATCAATGTAAGTGGCCAACCACACCTTCTCGTTTCCCCTATAGAACTTGGTGCCATTCTCATGTGCTGCCTTTGACTCGATTTTCAGTAGTACCGGATGCTCAGTACGACGAAGGGCGACTTCCCTGGCGGTGTCCTGTTCCGTCGATAGATGCACATACTGCCGTTTCATCGCTTTCAATCCTTGCTCAAGAATCAATGCAGCGAATTCCGCGGTTGTTCCGTGAAGTAAAATATCTGGTGGTACAGCTTCCTCATATTCAATCGGGGCAGGGATTGAGTGGCCATAGATCGCACGAATCCGGGAGCCTTCAAACTCGTACCGCTGCTTTTCACCTGCCTCAGCCATTGAGATTAGGTCGTCTACGCTCAAACCTTCCCAACGCTTATTACGCCCTGCAAGTGCTTGCAGTAGTAGTAACTTCTCAATCCAACCTGAAGAATCAAGCTGTATGCCATATTCGTCTGGCGCATGACGAAGCGCATGGGAAACTGTTCGACTTAGCTTGGTGAAATCAACTTTTGTTTTATTGGGCTTTTTTTCGTTCATTCTTCCAGTGATCCTTAAACTCGAACAAAATGGCTTCCAGTTCGTCAACGGCCAATCTATCGGCCGCATGACGTCGCCTAATCAATTGAAATTGAATTGCCGGGAATTCGGGCAGCGGTTTAGCAACCAATCCTTCCGGAATCTGACAATACTCATTGACGATGGCAAGCCCCATCCCGTGTTTGACGAAATTCAGTGTCAGCTCCCAACTATCCACTTCTACCGACACCTTCCAATCCACCTGCAAGTCCATCAGCAATCGATTGATCAGGATTCTATGAGGCCTGTTCTCAGATGGCACGATCAGCCGCTTAACCCTCTACTTTTAATTGCGGTTAATAATGGGGGGATTACAAACTCATATGATCCCAATATAATTATATATTTGTCGTTGAAACTAGTTGCTACTAGATTAAGTTTGAATGATCGGAATCATGCGGATGCCCTTGTTTCTGATCTAGAGTACATAGGCGGTTTGCTTTTATACTATCAATAGGAAAATCTAATGAAGTTTTTCGAAGAAGCCATGGTAGATGTTCCTGATCAAGTTGTGTCTGTATTTGTTTTTTGCGATATAGAGAAAGCCCGCTCTTTTGCAGAGGAATTAAGAAAGTCGTCATCGGAAGTGATTGTATGGGAGTTTGACAACCTCCCAATAGTAGCGACTAGGCCCACATTGATAGAACTAGATAATGATCTTCTATTAAGCTTTACTAAATTTTATCCGATTACTTATGCTCGAATTGTTAAAGGAATTGATTCACTGTTATCAAATAGAGTTGATGCTATAAATATAAGTTTGGGACCTCGACCTGGTGAATTGCTTGAAGAGCGAGATCCTATGGTCTACGCAATTAATTACTGTTTTGAAAAAGGCATTCTAGTTGTTGTTGCTGCAGGAAATGCAGGCCCAGCAGAAGACAGTATGCAGCCATTGGCTCTAAATACTCAGGCCATTTCTGTTGGGGCCGTTGATAGGCAGCGAAAACTAGCACTTGTATCAAGTCGAGGAGGATCAAACAGTTTTGGGCCAACACTTGTTGCCGATGGTTTTCTGAATCAGGTCTATGCGAAAAACGGACAGGTCTGGGCCTCGCATTGCGATTACATGACAAGTTGGGCAGCACCAAGGGTGGCATCTCTGGTAGTTCTGTTAAAAAATGTGCTTCTTATTCTGTCCAATTGTTTAGAAAATGCCATAAACAATGATTGGTGTACTCATACTTTACCCCTTCCTAAAGCATCTATCGGGTTTGTTGATACTGGGTTAGATCCAGCTTTGAGAGGAGAATGGTACTTATCTGACGAAGCTCATGATCACGCAAATAAGAATTTTATCGCATTTCAGTTTAGCGAAAACCATAGGATTTGGATTAGTGAAGTTAAGAACACTCTGGGCACAGTAGATGATCTAACGATTACATACACACATGTTCTTAAGGCATTATCATTGATTTGCATTCCGCTCCCCAAATACACAAGTCAAGAAGTGGGTATGGGCTATATATCTGATTCAGTAGTTAAAGATTATTTGACAAACCTTGTTCCGTCGCGCTTGCTTGAGCTCATTTCAGTTTCATTTCAATCTGATCATCTATCTGAATTAGACGCCAAGCTTGGTCCCTTCTGGAACCTTGACTTTGTCGATAGTCTTATGGAAGCGTATCATGATAATCCGTTACAAAGTATGGCTCGTGTTGCACGTGAAGACTAAGAGGGCTTCAACTCTTTTGTTAAGATGTTGTCAATTAGAGCCTTGTGCATTGTGCTTAATTTATTTAATTCTTCTTCGGTGATTGAGCTATCACACATTTTTGCTTTCAATTCCTCAGCTTTTCTACGGTAGGCCATATCGTTATAGTATTTAAGCCCTTCAAGGAGCTGGTCAATGGGTTTTGCTGAGCTTTCACCTAGATTATAGAATCTTGCTAATAGTTCGGAAGAAGCAGCTGTTTGCTGAAATTTTTCATACGCTGTATTTTGTTTTCCATCAATGCTTACTATTACATAGGGATAGCCTTCACTATATGATTGACCTGTCTGCCGGTCGATAAGCTCACCTTCTTCTGATATTTTGTATTTTTTACATACAAAATCTGGAGTGTCATCCGGAAAAAGAACTCCAAACCCTGCAGCCGTGTCTCCCATTCCAGGTCTCTCAAAGTTGATCGCATCAGTGCTTGTCATTTCAGGTCCTTTCTCGAAAATAGCTTTACCTAAATCACCCAATAACTGGGTAATCATTCCTCCAGCAATTAAATGCATGCTTTTGGTTGCAAACAATGGAATCGATGCTGCTTGCGTGAATGCTGAAGATAGGAAATCTGTTATTTTCTTGGAGAAGTTTTCAAAGCCTAACTCTACAGTTACAGAAATTGACTGATCAACAAAAGCTGGAGAGTAATATATTATCGGTGTGCCCTGAGATAAGGCAGAAATAGTATCGATTCCGTTGTGCGGTTTTACATCGTCAGCTAGTAAATTTACTGCTCTTGAGGCTGAAGAAAATTGGGTGATCGGTTTGTGGCTTGACGTAACTAGTAAAGATTTTGATTCATCAAAGCCAAATATCGATTGAGGGAATTTTCCAGTGTAAATATGCCTGATTTCTACGCTAAGTGGCTTTCCTAATCCGACGGGAGTGAAGCTTGTAATTTTGCCCTCCTTGAAGCCAAATGCACTAACGCCTTTTGATTCTGCTTTAAGTCTTTCTATTTCCCCTGTTAGAGTTTTTTCAGGAACTTCTATTGGCGATATTAATTGGCTACCCACACTCAAAAATAGGGACATATGAATTCCTTTTTCGTAAGACCAACATTATTCATCTGTTTTGTGCTATTCAGATTATTAAGATAAATTCTATCAAAAGTCAAAAGCTACTGGTATATAAGTATTGAATCGCTGCTATAGGTCAATAGATAAGTTAACAAGCTGTCTAAACTGTAGGCTGTGGCGCTAACAGTCAGTCTAAATACTAATCATATTTTATTTCTAGAATGGTAGATCAATTATTATCACTATGTTCAGGGGTGCGGTATGTCCCAATCTTTAAAGATTCAAGCAACCGGTAATGTAAATGTCTTGATTGAGGGAATAGATGAGCCGAACCAGAGTGGTTCTTTTGTGAGGCAAGGAAGTCCCTATAGCACCGATTTTAACCCTGGCTTTTATAAAGCCAATATTCGGTGGACTTCAAATGCCGGGGATATAATCAGTGTGGATATGACTAACTCAAACCTCGCTTTCCTCAGGCAGGTGACACAGGGAGATGAGCACGAAAGTACTAATGTTAATTTTACGATATTCTCCTGATTGATTTGGGGTGGTAACAATATGTTGAAACGAGCATTGGGAATTATATTGACCGTGGTTGGGCTTAATTGTTGGGGGAAGGATATACCTCCTGTTGCTCTGGACTTGGGGGACCAGTTAAAGAACATCAGTATAGAATTTGGTGAATCAAAGAAAGAGATAACAGTAAATTTCGCGCCGGTATACAGTAACAATAGCCATCGGGTTGGTGTAGCTTTTAAGGCTCCTTATGACGGCAAGAAAGATGATCAATCTCTAGTTGACAAGGATGGCTTGTCAAATGCTATCCGTGTAAATTTCAAATATTCCTATTGGCCCGAGAGGAAAGGTGCTACCCGAGAAGACGTTGAGCTGGCGTGTCACGTTGCGGCTGCCAACCATAATAGAGATCGTATGAACAGGGCATTGAAAATTCTTAAGTTCTCGAAATGCAGCAATGCCAGAGAGTGCGTCTTTGAGAGGCAAGATTTTGAAGATCTAGATAGAAAGATAGGTCTGCTCCAAGAGGATTATGCTAAATCAAAGCGCGACTATCAGGCCCTAGTTGATTCCTTGCTTGAAGCTGATACAGATGCCGCAAGAAAGCAGGCGAGCGAAAGTGCGAAACGCAAAAAAGAACACTTTGAAGAAATCGACAACGAGCTTAACGCAATAATCAAAGAAGAAAAGCGTGTTAATGATAGACCTTGGGCATGTGACCCGGCAGCACTTCCCGAAGACAAGCAATTTCTCGCTAGAAAGGACACTGATGACAGTACTTGGTATGCAGGAGCAAGCATTGAATATGGCAGTGAAGACTTTGATACTACCAGTCTGGCTGGGATCACGGCTTCGACCGATTTGTCCGATATAGAAAGTAGTAATCAAACAGAAGAACCATACATATTAAGTATCGGGTTAGGGTACATATTTGATGATGTCCATATTTTTGGTTCGTATTCTGACATTCATCTGAACGTTGCAGTTGAAAAGGTTAGAAAGTATGAGGTGCCTTCGGTACAAACAGTCTGCGTGGCTGACAACCCTTCTTCTGGTCTTTCTACATGTATCGACGGCATTTTCGGCCCAGTAAGCGAGAGCAAAGAGTACATAGCTAATACCAGCATTCGCTTTTTCTATAGGCCGCTCAAATTAGGCTTTTCCCCAAAGTTTGCACACAATCGAGATACAAATGTTAATTCAATTACTATTCCAGTTTTCTACACGGGCGGGCATGACTCTCTAAGTGTTGGATTATCCTACAACTGGGACAACATGGACAAAGACTCTAATCTCACTTTCTTGATCGGTGTAGGCTTTAAAATGTTCGATTGATTTACGACAGGAGCTTTTGTGATGGGTGATGGGGCGCGTTTGCTGATCGATAGTCTCGGCTCTACATCATTAACGGGGGACACCGGCATTCATTAAACTGATTTTGCGACGATCACTTTAATGGAGAACACAGATGTCCCACACCGGAAGAATTATAGGCTTGCCAGGCCCATCAACGCCACTCATCAGCGAACGGTAAAGCACACCCGCCAGGGTAATCAGGTGATGACCTTACATCTACGGGTGCCGAAGTACTTTTGTCAGCCCTGTCGGCGCTATTTCCGTCACTCGTTTGACGGCATTCGCCCGCGTTATCTCGCTTCAGAGGCTTATCGATTGGAAGTCTTTGAGGCGCATGATGTCGGCATCACTCAGCGCAAGCTCTCGCTCACCCTCGGTATCAGTCCGGCGACGGTGGAGCGCTGGTATCAATACCATATTGGTCTGAAGCGATGGAAATTACTCAATTGCCCCTGCCCACGAGAGTTGGGCATTGATGAATATTATTTACGCGGCCTGGAAGGAAGGGATAAGGTGCAGGTGGTGGTCATGGATCTGTCGGAAACTTACCGTAGTATTGCCCACCGTTACTTTCCGAATGCGACGATCGTTGCGGATCGATTTCATGTTGTCCGGCTGATCAATCAGCACTTCTTGAAAGTGTGGCAACAACATCACCCAGAAGGCCGGAAGAATCGTGGCTTGCTCAGTCTAATGCGCCGACATCAGTGGCATTTAAGCGAGGAACAGCAGGCCAATCTAATGGATTACCTGGGTGACTTCCCCGTGTTACAGGCGCTGTATGTGGCTAAGCAAGAACTGATGCGATTTATGTTGCTCAAGACAGTCAAGGCCAAGCGAGCAAAGGCGAAATTACCGCGTTATTTAGAACTGCTGGACCAGCTACTGAACAGTCCATTACGCGCATTAGCGAAGACATTGGAATCCTGGGTGGAACCCATTGTTGCCATGTGGCGATTTAGCAAAAGCAACGGCATTACTGAAGGCTTTCACAACAAGATGGAAATGATGTCGAGGCGTGCTTATGGATTTAGGAATTTTGAAAATTATCGGTTGAGAGTGGTGGTCCACTGCGGATGGAATGGTATTATCGATCGAGTCAGGAGAATGCCCATCCCCCGTTAATTGGGTAGAGCCTGGATTTAGAAACTTAAAAAAAATGGTGGGCCCTAACGGAGCTACCTTGAATCAAACTTTGGATGTTTTAGCAGAATGGAACCTGGCGCTCAAGGGGACGTCGTTCGAATAGTCAAGTTGTGTTATTAACTTAAATGGCTCACAGCCGAATTTTGATCTTGATTATACTTCGCTGCATGCTTGCAGTTTAACAAAGTATTTTAGGGCGGAGTCTTGTGACTAATGTCGTCACCTTCAGCAGGTGAAGAAAGGGAATAACTTGTAAGAGAGCAAGCGATTCGAATAATTAAATGCCTTTTGCCTCAGGCAGAAAATCCTCTCCCACGGGATTGGAACTATTTTCTACAAAGATCGATCCACTTAAATTTGGCGTTTTACTTAATTCACGGGAAATCAACACACTCTCAGAGGTCTGCCTCCGAAAGACGTTCACTTAACCACTAACTATAAACTGTTGGCCAAGTTTTACTTGTCCACTACATGCAGGTAAAGAGCAACATAGAAGAAAGACCGATGGAATCTTTTTTAGGTGGAACTGTCTCAGTTTGTGGCGCAGTTAAACCTTCTTCTCAAACTTCTGCATCTTAGCAATCGATATTTTCAAAATTTGAGTCTAGGAGTGTTCAGTTAGAAATACACCTAACATACCTAATACTAAAAATATGACGCTAACCGCCCTCCAGATGTTTATTTGCTCGTTATATAGAACCGTTCCAAAGAGCATCGAGCCGACCACACCAATTCCAGTCCATATGGAGTAAGCAGTACCTAGGGAAATATGCCTCATAGCTAATCCCAGAAACCAGACACTAAATAATATTCCTAGCCCCATTATTGTGAGAGGGAGGAACTTACTGAAACCCGTGCTTTGCTTTAGCGAAACGGCCCAAATAACTTCAAATAGCCCAGCTATAACTAAATATATCCATGACATGTTTATATTTCACCTCTGGATTCTTTAGTGACGAGTTTTTAAGTAAATATCACTGAGAAGATTGGCATATAGATGCGTTATGTCAGAGATATAGTTTGTGATACGATTTACAGTTACGCCTTCAGAAGCAATTATCTGAATTTGTTCAAAAAGAACGTCATCGTAAGTTTATTTTCCTCTTTTGCACATTCATGCAATGTTGCCCAGTGGTACTCCGCATGTCCTTTGTATCCAACACAATATCTATCTCCCAAAAAGGTCTCAATACCTTTAATTATCTGCACATCAAATTGATCGGAATACCATTGTTGATACCAATTCCATACTATATTAGCTGCGACATCCAAGCCCCATTATGCAGCTGCGGCGTATAGGGAAAGCAATTGAGTATTTCCATTGTACAATCTGTTGCAAAAGCAGATGATCTCTTGCTTAACCATGTGCTATGTCACCTTAAGCAAAGAGATTTCGATTCAAGGCCGAGAAAAAAATTCATAGCTGTACATGAAACTGTCAATCTCAGCCTTTGCGGTTATCAATATGTCTTTTTCATCGGCTTTACACTTCTTCAACATGTCGACAGCCATATCTCTATGGCTAGTTTCAACTTCAGTATGAATTGTAAAGAAAGCCAGTGCAGACTTTTGACAGTCAGTAATTCCATAAGCGTTTGCAAACTTATTGAGCTCATTCAGATAATGCGTGAATTCAAAGCTTGAAGTTGCTTCTGACGCATAATGAAATCCAAGTGATTCAGCTATAGAACTATATCGATAATATTCTGCAGTTCTTCTCCCAATAGCACTGAAGCTCCTCTGTGTGTTGCATTCATCGGGTCTTTTCCTATCCATCTATTGATCTAACCGTTAAAAGCTATTTAGGAGGTTAGAAGTTAGCATTGTGCTTTAAGTTTTCAAAATACCAAAAGGAACTAAGAGGTATGGATGTATATTTTTATTTGTAATAATGGGCTGAACTTTATATATAAGAAGGGAAGAAAGACGAAAAAATAAGCTTGTAACTAAAGAGTTAAATGTGGCCGCATCAAATTGCTCGGAATAAAAATAATAATTAAGTCAATGTCTTATCATTCACATCGGTTTCGTTTAAGTTGTTAAGGTTATCTGTTTGTATGCAGGCACGAAAAGAGGCGAGCGAGGTCTAGGACTTTACAAGACCGGCTTTTGTAAGATTATTGATTAATGTTTTTATCTTTACGGTGGAAGCGCTTGTTTTTTATTCTATTGCCACATACCTCCATCTCACACCATTTCCTAGAATTGTTCTTTGACGTGTCTAGAAATAGCCAGGGGCACTCCGCCCTATGGCATTTCTTTAATCGAATTAAGTTTGAATCAGTTACAAGTTCAAAGGCTGAAATTACAACAGGGTTGATAATCTCAATCAATTCGTTGTTATGGTTTGAAAAAAACAAATTGATTTCAGCATTGCTACCTAATGAAATACCTACAGCTTTATAAACGCGCGATATATGATCATTGAGTATTTTGACTTGATTTTTCGAGTACAAATCCTGTTTAACAGCTATTGAAGTAAAAACGGCTTTCATTGATTCACGAAGTTCTATTATTTCTAGAAAAGTTTTCTTAGCTAGGCTGGGGTTCTTATGTGCTTTGTTAAGAAACGAGGAGATTAATTCAGCTGGTTGGTATGCTGACACCTCAAACCAATGAGCTACATCTTCGAAAGTCTCCAGCCAATCAAGCTCACTCTCTCGGCTTCGTTCCACCGTGTTAATGAAATCAAGGCACCTGTTGCCAGAAATTCTGGGTAGATTTAAAAAGTTTTTATTCATAAGAATAACTTGAGTAATTGAAATTCACCTCTAACTATACTCCTAAACAGGCTTCTGCGTGGGGCTTAACGGAGCTATCTTGAAGCAAACTTTGGATGTTTTAGCAGAATGGAACCGGGCACTCAAGGGCTCAACTATAGATATATTCGCCTCGGAATTGGAGCGACCCTCACCTAAATAACTTAACTTTTAAGGCAACGTGGCTGTACCATTTTATAGGGGTTCTACCTAAAAAGAATAAATAATCAATTAAGTAGAACGGAAGTCTTTACGTCCATAAATGATATGTTGTAACATAACATTTATGGTTCTGAATCGATCTCTTCTAAATTCTTATTAAGGCATATATCTAATGATGCAGCTACCTGTAACCGTTCTTTCCGGTTTTCTTGGTGCCGGTAAAACCACGGTCCTTAGCCACATTCTCAGTAACCGGGATGGTAAAAAGGTCGCCGTGATTGTCAACGACATGAGTGAGATAAACATTGATGCGGCGGTACTGCAGAGCGAGGTTGCACTCAGCCATAAAGAAGAAAAACTCATTGAAATGAGTAACGGATGCATTTGTTGCACCCTACGTGAAGACTTGCTGGTAGAGGTGAACGCGCTGGCTAAAAGTGGTCGATTCGATTATTTAGTGATTGAATCCACAGGAATT
This sequence comes from uncultured Ketobacter sp., assembly GCA_963922875.1. Classification (GTDB taxonomy): domain Bacteria; phylum Pseudomonadota; class Gammaproteobacteria; order Pseudomonadales; family Ketobacteraceae; genus Ketobacter. The sequence continues at coordinate 116,133 of CAWUJH010000003.1, forward strand.
TCAGAGCCCTTACCAGTTGCGGAAACGTTCACGTTTGCCGATGAAGATGGCGTATCTCTATCGGATGTGGCAACGCTGGATACGATGGTTACCGTGGTGGATGCGGTTAACTTCATGAAAGATTATGACGAAGCAAAGTATTTGCAAGAATCGGGCGAATCCTTAGGCAGCCAAGACGAGCGTAGCGTGGCCGATTTGCTGGTGGATCAAGTTGAATTCGCCGATGTGTTGCTTATTAGCAAGACGGATCTGGTGGAACCGGCGGAAACGGACAGGTTGGTCGCCATTCTCAAAACCCTCAATACTCACGCTCGAATCATTCCTATTTCAAACGGGAATGTAAATATTGATGATGTGCTCAATACAGGCCTTTTCAATTTTGAACGAGCGCAGCAAGCGCCCGGCTGGTTGAAAGAAATGCGAGGAGAGCATGTGCCAGAAACTGAAGAGTACGGTATTGGAAGTTTCAGCTATGTTGCTCGTCGTCCTTTCCATCCAGAGAAGCTCTACCAGTTTCTTCATAATACCCAGGCTTTTGGCAAGTTGATCAGATCGAAAGGTTATTTTTGGCTGGCAACTCGTCCTGAATTTGCGGGGCAGTGGAGTCAGGCAGGAGGGATCGCACGTTATGGCTTTGGGGGCCTGTTCTGGAAGGCGGTTCCAAAAGAGCACTGGCCAACCGATGAAGAGTATTTGGCGACTATAAAAAGTAGTTGGATGGAGCCTTTTGGGGATATGCGACAGGAGTTGGTGTTCATCGGTCAGGGGCTGGATCAGGCCGCGATGATCCGTGCGCTCAATAATTGTCTGCTATCTGAAGATGAACTGCTAAAAGGTAAAAGTTATTGGTTATCGCTACCCGATCCATTTCCCTTATGGAGGGAAGTGGCATGAGTTCCGTCACCTCTGCCATTGGTCTTGTTGAACCGAAACTACGATTTAGAAGTGTAATAAGCGGTAACGAGCCAACAATACTCACCAATATCTATCGAAATGACACCAACATTGTTGTTTGGCGGCGAGGTATTGATGGCGAACTGAAACAAGCCGCAAATCATATTATTGAAACAATGCCAACGCTGCAAACCTCTGCGACCGTTTCAGGTCAGACCGCTTATACCTTTGCTCATGATGCGCTGGGTGGAACTCAGCAAGCAATACTTTTAAGTGAAGATATTGCGCAGTTGATTGATATGTTCTGTTGTCTTTTCGATTTAAACCGAGTCGGGTTGCGACTAACCGTTTTGAATCGAGCCATGTGCCCCCGCTTTCATGTGGATAGAGTACCTTGTCGTTTGGTGACGACATATCAGGGAGCGGCGACCGAGTGGCTTCCACATAATGTTGTTAACCGCTCAAAACTGGGTTGGGGAAATCAGGGCAAATCAGATGAGCAATCAGGGCTTTATAAAGACGCTGATAAAATTCAGCGCTTGAATTGTGGCGATGTCGCATTACTAAAAGGCGAACTGTGGAGCGGGAATGAAAACGCAGGGTTGGTCCATAGGTCGCCCCAACTCAAGCAAAAACAACCTCGCCTATTGCTAACTATTGACCTTTCGGAGTAACCCCATGAATAAACACCAATACGAAAAAAACAATAATTCTAATTATTCACTTAGAACATTGGCACTAACCTGCACCGCTGTGAGTGCACTGTTAATGGGGTGTGGTGGTAGTTCTTCTGATCGCTCGTTAGATGAACATGCCGATGCCGATATTGATACGCCAGGAAGACTAGCAATTTATGACCAGGATAATGCTTCAATTAAAGTGATGGATTTAAATTCAAAATCAATATTGAGTAGCTATTCATTGCCGGGGGAGGCGCCTCGACTATACGCAAGTCCAAACAGTCGCTATGCCGTGGTCATTCAGCGTTCAGATGACTTGGTTTCATTTGTTGATAGTGGTTTTTATACGGAGGATCATGGCGATCATATGCATGATTTTGTTGTTGATCCCAGCTTTCTGAGTTTTTCATTATCGGCGAGCATGCCAACCCATTATTCGTCTCACGAAGACTTTTCTGTTGTCTTTTTTGATGGGTTGGTGGATGGTATTACGTCGTCGGTATCAATCTTAACTGATAGCGGAATCGGATCCGGTCAGGTGATGGCGGAACTGACCTTGGCGAATAATATGCACGGCGTGGCAAAGCTTATCGAAGATCAACTCTTTGTGACGTATCGTGACCCTTTGATTACCGATACAGTCTTGCCTGCTGCTGTTGAACGATACAGTTTTGATGGTGGCTCCCTAAGGTTTGAAGATCGCTATGTGGAAGAATGTCCATTACTGCACGGAAGTGCAGCAACGGATGAATTTATTACGTTTGGATGTGGAGATGGAGTGTTGGTTATTAATTTAACTAATACAAGTTATCCTGCGACTAAACTTGATAATCCAGAAACCTTAATGGCTGACAAACGTATCGGATCGCTTTACTCCCATCCTGATGTGACTGAGTTTGTTGGTATCGCTGGAAATCAAATCTATGTGATTGATCCAACGAATGTTGCTGCTCCCTATCAGGAGTTGTTACTACCCGATGGTGTTTCCCGTATTGGTCAAGGATTTGATGCCCATGGTGAAGTGTTTTATGTGCTCGGCGATGATGGAAAATTATATCTCTTTAAAGTGGAATCAGATTGGTCTTCTCTAGATCCTGTGGCTGTCGCCGCTAGTGTTGGTGATGATGATCTATCACCGGCTGTCACGATCTCTCAGGCCGAAGAAAAACTATTCGTTCTCAATACGAACGGCCAGCAAATTATTGAAGTGGATAGCGCAACAGGGGCAATCCAGAGAACTATAGATTTGGATTTCACCGCATCTGGCTTGGTTTGGGTAGGGCTTGGCGAACACCATGATCACTAAAACCAATCGAAGGCAGCTATTAACGATGAATTTACGCCAATTGATTTTTATAATTTTGCCGCTAGGCATCACCGCCAAGGGGTTTGCTAACCCTGCGAATCCAGAACTCAGCTTTATTCTTGATGGGTTTTACAAAACAGAAGATACCGCGCTCTCGGAGCGCGGAAGTTCTTTCGGCCTTGGTCACACTGAACTGTCTTTGCAGAGCGCTGTGGATGATCGTTTTGTAGGCCGCTTAACTGCTGTGTTTGAAAGCCACGAAGGTGAGACTGAATTAGATATAGAAGAAGCCTATCTCAACACGGTGGGGCTTTCCTATGGATTGAATATTCGTTTTGGACGCTTTCTCTCCCAGGTAGGGTATTTAAATTCTCGTCACACCCACAGTGATCATTTTGCTGAACGACCAGTCGTATATCGAGCATTGCTGGGTGCGCATTATTTTGATGATGGCGTACGAGCTAATGTATTATTACCGACCCCTTTTTTCTGGCGCTTAGGCGCAGAAGCCTTTAAAGGTTCCCAGTTGGCAGGTGGCGAGGGTGATGAGTCCGTCGGTGTTTATACGCTTAACACCAAGCTGGGTGGCGATGTTGGCCTGTCTAATAGTTGGCAGCTAGGGGCATCCTATTTACATCACAAACTCACGGTCATGGAAGAAGAAGGCGAGGAGGAAGGTCACGATGATCACGATCACTCCCATAGCGCTGCTTATAGCGCGGAAGACCTATATATTCTTGATGCGGTTTGGAAGTGGGCACACTTAGGCAATGCGCAAAAACAACAGTTGATATTGTCCGGAGAATACCTCTACGCAGATAATCTTAATGAATACGCAACCGATGATGACCCTCACGAGGGTTGGTATGCTTCATTCGTCTATCGCTTTCATCCACAATGGGCCATTGGCCTGCGCTATGGAGAGGTAGACTTAAAACAGGCACACGGTGATCATTTTCACGAGCAAAGGCTTGAGGAAACCGATGTGATGGTGTCCTGGTCTCACACCCATTTCTCCACTATTCGTTTGCAATATTCCTATCAAGAAGGTGATGGTTTCGACAACGTAAACGAGGCGATTACTTTGCAATACGTCATGTCATTAGGAGCGCACGGAGCCCATGAATTTTAATAAACAAGTTGTTCTTTTTTTTATGGCTATGCTAACGGCCCATTCTGCGTTTGCCAAACTAGGCGTGCTGGCCTGTGAACCGGAGTGGAAGTCATTAGCCCAAGCGCTAGGTGGCGATAAAGTAGAAGTGATATCGGCCACTACCGCTTTTCAAGACCCTCACCATGTTGAGGCGCGTCCTTCACTGATTGCGAAGGCGCGAAAGGCCGATATGATCTTTTGCACTGGTGCAGAACTAGAGATTGGCTGGTTGCCTTTATTATTGATGAAGTCTGGTAACCCACATATTCAAGCGGGTCAGCCGGGATACTTTTTAGCAAGTGATCAGACTGATCTCATTGAGAAGCCAAGCATCGTTGATCGAAGTCAAGGTGATGTGCATGCAGCGGGCAATCCTCATGTGCATTGGGATCCTAATAGGTTATTGGTAATCGCAGCAGCGTTTACTGATCGACTGCAAACTGTTGATGGGACGAATGGTGATTATTATCAGCAAAAATATTCAGAGTTTGAATCGCGCTGGATTGAATCAATCAAAGAATGGGAAACTCTAATTGGAACTCTGAAAGGAAAGAAAGCAATCGTATACCACAGAAATTGGAGTTATCTTCTGAATTGGACAGGCATTGAAATGGCCGCTGACCTTGAACCTAAACCAGGTTTACCGCCTACCAGTGGGCATCTGGCAAGTTTGCTAAGAGTAGTACGCAATACACAAGTGGATTACATATTAATTGCCAATTATCAGGATGACAAAGGTGCTCAATGGCTTAGTGAAAAATCCGGGATTCCAATGATTACATTACCTTTCACTGTCGGTGGTAACGAAAAAGCAGGTAACTTGGAATCACTTTATAGCGACGTGTTGATGAAGTTGATAAAAGCCCATTAGTTATGAACGAGTTGAGCCTGCAAATAGAAATACTGTGGCCAGCGATGCTGGCAGGCCTGTTAATTACCGCGACGCATGTGCCGCTTGGGCGGGAAGTACTGCAAAGAGGCATTATATTTTTAGATTTGGCTATTGCTCAAACGGCTGCATTTGGTGTTGTGCTCGCTAATACCTTCTGGTTAGGTGAACATGACAGTCATCAGCACCTGTCCACCACTGTGATCGCGGTTGCGGCTGCTATCACCGGATCGTTCATTCTCTATTCTCTGCGAAACCTAGAAGTAAGATTGCAGGAATCTATGATTGGTATCCTGTTTGTATTGATGGCGACGGGGATTATTTTGCTGCTGTCAACTGATCCTCACGGTGGTGAAAGGCTTAAAGACCTTTTAGTAGGTCAAATACTTTGGTTGCAACCAGGCAGCCTGTTGAAGCTATGTTTTGCTTATTTGTTGATATTACTGGTATGGAATTTAAGCCATAGAAGAATTGGAGAATGGGTTTTCTACCCACTATTTGCTGTTACTATTACACTCTCAACCCAAGTTGTTGGTGTGTATCTGGTATTCGCCACATTGATTGTTCCAAGTGTAGCTACTTTGAGAAAGAGCAACGCTCTACCCAAAGCCCTGACCATTGGGTTGTTGGGTTATTTTCTGGGGCTTGTTCTGTCGGCGTTTCTGGACATTCCTGCGGGGGCATCCATAGTGTGGAGTTTAGTTACCGTAGCGGGGATCTATTTTATTGCAGGACAGGTCTTAAATGGAGCTAAAAAGGCATCAATCAGTGACCAATCTGAAGAGACTATGCATAATGATTCTCCGCCTATTTAATATCATTGAGTCCAGGTAAAGCTGTGAAAAAAATTGACAGAGTTCTTCAGCACGCAGAGCGTCATTGTAAAGCTCATGGTGGTCGTTTAACGGCAAAGCGAAAGCAGGTGTTGGCCGGGCTTATTCAATCGAATAAAGCCCTATCCGCTTACGAACTGATTGATTTTTGTAAAGAACTCTATGGCGAAAGTCTACCGGCCATGTCGGTTTATCGTATTTTGGATTTTCTGGAGGATGAGGGTTTAGTGCATAAGCTAAATTTGGCCAATAAATATGTGGCTTGTGCACATATCACCTGTGATCACGCTCATGGCGTCCCTCAGTTTTTGATTTGTGGAAAATGCAGCAATGTCAAAGAAATCAGTATTAGTCAGTCAACGATCACTGAGCTTCAGGATACAGTGAAAAAGGCAGGCTATCAGCTTGTTAGCCCTCAATTGGAGATGAACTGTCTGTGTGACAATTGCGCTGAGCAAGCCGCTTAACCGAATACGACCACGCCAATCATTACCATGGAATTTAATCTTGGACAGATTACAGGAGTTCTTCATGCATCTTTTTGACTTTTGAAGGTAAAGTCTCTATGGAAACATCTATCCTCGCTGCATGAGAATGAGTGGATTTAGAGCTGATCATGGAACAAGGATGCAGATATTGAGTTTCATGATCACAAAAATGTTTATTCAATTGGCGTTTTGAAGCCTTCGGGTTTGATGGCCAGCACAGAGCATTTTGTCTGTTCTAAAATGGACTCCGCAGTATTTCCAATGATTAAACCGGGTATGCCCACTCGACCAACCGTCCCCATGACAATTAAATCGATGTCATAGTTTTCTACCATCAGCGGAATTTCTTTTGATGCTTTTCCCTTCACTAAATGTGACCTTGGCTGAAGGTATTGAACCGTTGCTTTACCAAGCAACTCATCCATTTTTCTAACAAGCATTTCCAATTTCGTTGAACATTCCCTTCGCTCCTGTTCAACATATTGACCAACTTTTTCTTCAGGTTGATGAGAGAGAGCGCCGTAACGAAACCAATCTTCTGCATAGGCTTCCCAGGCACTTCCAATATGCATTTCGGATAATTCCGGCAGGCTCAATGCTGCACTGTATTCCAGCACCTGATGATTAAGCTGTTCTTGGACACGCCCGTCATCTAGCTCAATATCATCATTCACATCAACCGTTGCCAGCACTCTCCGAAAGCTGTCCTTTTGACCAGGTTTCAACATTAAAACCGGGCAAGGGCACTTGCGTAGCAAATGCATATCTTCACTGCCCAGCATTCGATCTAGCCAATCCATATCTTCGGCACATTTTATGACCAAATCAGTTTGATTATGGATGACGTGCTTGATGATTTCGATAAAGTCTATCCCTGAAGCGATCACTATATTGGCCTTCAAAGAGGGGGCATTCGATATTACCTTGCTCTCTATGGCGTCTCGCATGTTCTTTTCAATTACACGGAGTTCTTTAGCGTATTCTTCTTTATTCCGAAACACCTTACGCCAGGATTTGGCTAACTTGAGCACAGACATAAAGGTGATGTCAGCCTGGTGTTCTTCAGCAATTCTGATTGCCTGAATAATGGCTGTGGCCATCGTTTCCTCTGGATCAACCACACACAATATCTTGCTAAATCGTTTCACGCGCTCACCTCTGTTGGATTGGAAGTAAAAATCAGCATTTAATCACCTCAACCTTTGATTCGTGCTGCCTTTATACGTTCCACCGCCCGCTCAGCTACGTCGTGAAATGGAAAAAGCACCAGTGTTGCGCCTTTTTCATTTAGTGCTTGTTGGTCATGCTCGTGTTGCGTGGAAATGGCGATGCCACCTGCGAGTGTTGCTGCTGGTCCACTGCGGATGGAATGGTATTATCAATCGAGTCAGGAGAATGCCCATCCCCCGTTAATGGGGTAGAGCCGGATTTAGAAACTTAAAAAAAATGGTGGGCCTTCCCAGACTTGAACTGGGGACCTGCCGATTATGAGTCGGATGCTCTAACCAACTGAGCTAAAGGCCCTTCTTTGAAGAGGGCGCCATTATACGGATAAAGTACAATGACGCCAATAGTTTAGCGTACTGCTGCTATCAGGTTTCACTGTCCAGGAAGCTACGTAGATGCTCCGAACGGCTCGGATGACGTAGCTTGCGCAGGGCTTTGGCTTCAATCTGACGAATTCGCTCGCGGGTTACATCAAACTGTTTGCCTACTTCTTCCAGAGTGTGGTCGGTATTCATATCAATACCAAACCGCATACTGAGAACTTTGGCTTCCCGTGCGGTTAAACCCGCCAATACGGATCGAGTCGCTTCCATCAGACCTTCAATGGTGGCGGAATCCACCGGTGAATCGATGGTGGCGTCTTCGATAAAATCACCCAGATGCGAATCTTCATCGTCGCCAATAGGCGTTTCCATGGAGATGGGCTCTTTGGCGATTTTCAGCACTTTACGCACTTTGTCTTCTGGCATTTCCAAGCGCACACCCAATTCTTCGGGGGTGGGCTCCCGTCCCATTTCCTGCAACATTTGACGGGAAACACGGTTGAGTTTGTTGATGGTCTCAATCATGTGAACCGGAATACGAATGGTGCGGGCTTGGTCAGCGATAGAACGGGTAATAGCCTGTCGAATCCACCAGGTGGCGTAAGTGGAGAACTTGTAACCACGTCGATATTCGAATTTATCCACAGCCTTCATCAAGCCGATGTTGCCTTCTTGGATCAAGTCCAGGAATTGCAGACCTCGGTTGGTGTATTTTTTGGCAATGGAGATAACCAAACGCAGGTTGGCTTCCACCATTTCTTTCTTGGCGCGACGGGCCTTGGCCTCACCGATAGACATGCGGCGATTAACTTCCTTGATTTCAGGAATAGTTAAGCCAACTGTCTCTTCCAGTTGCGCCATGCGGCGTTGTGCCCGCAATACTTCTTGCCGCACGTTCTGCAAGCCTTCAGAAAACGCCTTTTTGGATTCAATATGCTTGTCGATCCATTCCAGCTTAACTTCGTTACCAGGGAAGCTTTTTATGAAATCTTTGCGCGGCATTTTGGCTAACCGAATGCACTGATTCATGATATTGCGTTCGCTGGCGCGGATGGCAGTTAAGGTGTCACGAATTTCGCCTTCCATTTGGTTGAACAAACGAGGGACGAGTTTAAACGTGACAAAATGGTCAGCGAGTTTGGCTAACGCAGTTTCTGTGCGCTTGGATTCACGGCCATGTTTAGCGATGGCGGCTTCTGCTTTCTTATGCAGGGCTGCCAGCTCGCCAAACATTTCACGAGCCAACTCGGGATCAATATCGTTGTCTGTGGCGGCTTCGTCATCGGTGCTGTCGTCGTCACTATCGTCCGTCGTTTCGGCACTTGTATCCACAGCCGCAGCGGGAGGGTTTATTTCGTCATCGGGAGAAATAAAGCCAGCCACCACATCGGAAATGCGACCTTCTTCTTCGGAGGCGGTAACTCTTGCATATTCCGCTAGAACGTTGTCGATGCAGCCAGGCCAGTAGGCCAGGGCGTGCATGACTTCGCGGATACCTTCTTCAATTCGCTTGGCAATAACGATCTCGCCTTCCCGAGTGAGCAGTTCCACGGTGCCCATTTCACGCATGTACATACGGACTGGATCAGTGGTGCGTCCGGGTTCGCTCTCTACAGACGCCAATGCGGCAGCGGCTTCTTCGGCTGCGTCTTCATCGGTACTGTTGGCGTTGTCATTCAATAGCAATTCATCGGTTTCCGGTGCAACTTCATGCACGGGAATGCCCATGTCGTTAATCATACCGATAATATCTTCGATCTGATCTGGATCGGTAATGTCGGCAGGAAGGTGGTCGTTCACTTCCGCGTAGGTCAGGAAGCCTTGCTCCTTACCTTTGGTAATTAACTGTTTTAGCTGGGACTTTTGCTGATCTTTATTGTTTGTCATGGACTGCCCATTATGTCAGGTGCGCGAAGAACGCGGCATTATACAGGGTTCGGGTTGTGCTTACCACAACCAGAAGCATAGGATTTTCATGTCGGGTCGATCCGGTTCGTGTTACATGGTCCGCCTCGTTTGATAGATGATGTTGTTAACCCGTTGTTGGGGTAAGAACGCTATCAGGATTGCCTATTATTTAGACAAGTCCCGCTGTAATTGTAGTAGCTCCTTAAAGCGAGCTCTATCTTTGACGCCATCGGCGATGATTTGATCCAAATCTTGTTCCACTTTGTGAAGTTGTAGGCGTCTTAGTGCGTCGCTAAGTTCCGGTGTTTGTTCGCTGTTCGGTAACAAGAATTCTTTTGCCGCTAGATTGAAAATTATGTCGCTGTCATCTCGGTTCTGCCAATGTCCGAGGATGGAGGCGGTTGATGCTTCTGGCTTTTGTTTAATGTAATCAAAGAGTTCCAGCAATACTTCAACCCTGGGCAGTTGTAATTGCTGGAGTTCAGCCGGTACTAAAGCCGCTGCCGCCATTCTTGGGGCATTTAATACTATGCGAATGGTGGCATCCACTAACGATAAGCCGTCACCACTTTGAGGTTTTGGTGGGCGCTTCTTTTTGGCGCGAGATTGTGTGGGTGCCGGTTCCGCCGTAGCTTGTTCTGTATATGGGGGTGGTTCCGCAGATTTCAAGTTCTGGGTGGTTAAGCGGGTGGCGGTCGGTTGCGGGGGTGACAGTTGGATATCATCTAAATGGGTGAGCTCTGACAGGCGCTTCAGCATCAGTTGTTGAAAGACGCCTCCTGGAAGTTGTTCCAGATAGGGTTTGGCCAGACTGGCCAGGCGAGCTTGGCCATCCAGCGTGTTGATATTGATATCGGCGCTTAAATGGTCATAAAAATACTCAGAGAGAGGGGTGCTCTCGTCCAGCAGCCCTTCGAAGTAGGCTTGTCCGTTTTCGCGAATCAGGGAATCTGGGTCTTCGCTTTCTGGTAGCAGTAGGAATTTGATTTGGCGACCGTCTTTTAAGGTGGGCAGGGCATTTTCAAGCGCGCGCCAGGCGGCTCGGCGACCGGCTTCGTCGCCATCAAAACAAAACACCAATGCTTCTGTATGGCGAAATAATTTTTCTATGTGGTCTTGGCTGGTGGCGGTACCAAGGGTGGCGACGGCATAGGTAATGCCGTATTGTGCCAGCGCGATCACGTCCATATAGCCTTCCACCACCACAATTCGCGTGAGTCGATTATTGGCTTTGCGGGCTTCGTAGAGGCCGTAGAGTTCGCGGCCCTTGTGGAAAACGGGGGTTTCTGGGGAGTTTAAATATTTAGGTTTGTCATCCCCGAGTACGCGTCCGCCAAAGGCGATGACGCGACCCCGGTTATCGCGAATCGGGAACATGATCCGATCACGAAAGCGATCATAGCGGCGACCTTGGTCATTCTCCACCAATAGTCCGGTTTGCATTAGCGCTTTGACATTATCTGGGTCTGTGCCCAGCTGGGTGATCAGGTTGTCCCAGCCTTGGGGCGCGTAGCCGAGGCGAAAGTGAGCGGCAGTCTGACCGCTAAGGCCACGCTTTTTTAGATAACCTATAGGGCGATCTTTGATGTCGGGGTTGCGCAGTTGTTTTTCAAAGAAGGCGGTAGCGGCTTCAAGGGTCTGGTAAAGGGGTTGCAGGTGATCCCTTGAGGGTCCGGGGCCGTGGCCTTCTTCCCGTTGTACTTCCATGCTCAGGTTGCGAGCCAGGGTTTCCACCGCTTCCACAAAACTGACCCGGTTGATATCCATTAAAAAGCCAATGGCATTACCGCTGGCACCGCAGCCAAAGCAATAGTAAAACTGTTTGTCGGGGCTAACCGTAAAGGAGGGGGTTTTTTCCTGGTGGAAGGGGCAGCAGGCGCTGTAATTTTTGCCGCTGCGCTTTAGGCGCACGTGGCTACCCACAAGCTCGACTAAGTCTGTGCGTGCGAGCACATCATCAATAAAGCTTTCTGGAATTCGACCGGCCACGGCGCAGAGTCCGGCAGGCTAGTTGAGCATGGCTTTGACTTTCTGGCTCACGGCTCCCATATCGGCGCGACCTTGCACCTGGGGTTTGATAATAGCCATGGCTTTGCCCATGTCTTTCATGCCTTCGGCGCCGGATTCTTCAATCGCGGCTTTAATGATGGTTTCGATCTCGGCATCACTGAGAGAGGCCGGCAGAAAACCCTGTAATACACTGATTTCAAACAGTTCTTTCTCGGCTAAATCGATTCGCTCTGCTTGAGTGAACTGCTCGGCGGAGTCTTTGCGTTGCTTGATCATCTTGTCCAAGATCGCCAGGATGCGAGTGTCGTCCAGCTCGATGCGTTCGTCCACTTCAATTTGCTTGAGTGCTGCGGTGGCGAGGCGCAGAGCGCCCAGACGCTCTTTATCTTTGGCGCGCATGGCTTGCTTGACCGCGTCATTTAGTTGGGTTTTCAATTCTGACATGAAGATTATCCTCCCCCTGGATTGCCAACAACAACACGCCGGAGCAGGGCTTGCCCGCCGGCGTGGGATCTGTGTCTAACATTGCCTTGGTGAAAAGGTCTTTAGAACAGGCGCTTACGTCGAATTTGCTCGCGCGAAACTTTCTTCGCATGACGCTTAACCGCAGCCGCTTGCTTGCGCTTGCGGACTTGAGTCGGTTTTTCGTAGAATTCGCGACGACGGACTTCAGCCAATACGCCTGCTTTTTCGCAAGAACGTTTAAAACGACGTAATGCTACATCAAATGGTTCGTTTTCTTTTACCTTAACGTTAGGCATTTAACCTTTCACCTTAGCTTGAATAACTGTTTTTATGTCACTATAGCAGGCAACAAAGACCGCGCTATAAACCAAATTCGTGTATGGCGTACAGAACTTGTCTAGTCCCTTGCCATAAGGGTGACGCATTTTAATGAGATTAATCCGGAAATGCAAAGGCTGATGTGAAGGAGTAAACTCCTGGACTGAAATTTTTTGATGAGATTGAGCAAAAAACGTGCGAATACTGGGAATTGAGACTTCTTGTGACGAGACAGGCGTGGCGATTTACGACTCTGAGCAGGGCATAGTGGCCGATGTGCTCTTCAGTCAGGTGGATCTACATGCGGAATATGGCGGGGTAGTGCCGGAATTAGCCTCGCGGGATCATGTGCGTAAGTTGCTCCCCTTAATAAAGGAAGTGATGGCTCAGGCGCAGTGTCAACCTGCAGATCTGGCGGCCATTGCGTACACTTCTGGCCCCGGTTTGGTGGGTGCCTTGATGGTGGGGGCTGCAGTGGCAAAAAGTTTGGCCTACGCGTGGGGTATTCCCACGGTGCCGGTTCACCATATGGAAGGCCACCTGTTGGCCCCGTTGTTGGAATCCCCGGCACCTAAAGCACCTTTTGTGGCATTGCTGGTAAGTGGTGGCCATACCCAGCTGGTAGCGGTGGAAAGTATTGGTGACTACCAGATCTTAGGTGAGTCCCTGGATGATGCAGCTGGCGAAGCCTTTGATAAAACGGCCAAAATGTTGGGCTTAGGCTATCCCGGTGGTCCGGCGATTGCCCGCATCGGTGCGCAAGGTAACCCGAATCGCTTTCAGTTTCCCCGTCCCATGACCGATCGTCCTGGGTTGGACTTTAGTTTCAGCGGCCTAAAAACCTTTACCTTGAATACCCGTGATAAGTGCATTGCGGAAGCCGGTGAGTTGCTGGAGCAGGATGTGGCCGATATTGCATGGGCTTTTCAGGAAGCTGTGGCGGATACATTAGTGATCAAATGCAAGCGCGCCTTGCAGCACACTCAGATGACGCAACTGGTGGTGGCGGGCGGCGTTAGCGCGAATGTGCGCTTGCGGGAAAAGCTCGGTGCTATGGCCCGTAAATTAGGGGCTGAGGTATTTTATCCACAGTTGAAATTTTGTACGGACAATGGCGCTATGATCGCTTACGCGGGCTACCACCGTTTGCGCACTGGGGCGAGTGCTGATTTCAGTATTGCGGTGCGGGCACGCTGGCCGTTATCGGAGTTGGAACCGGTATAACGGAATTCATGATCGTAGAGCCATTACAGGTTTTGCTGTTGTCCTTTGATGATGGCTACGACATTGTGACGGTGGCGGAACAATAGCATCATCGAAAGAATTAAAACGGCGTTAAATAGGCGTGGCTCTAGAAACAGCATCACAATTGGCGCACTCATAAAGCTGGCGATGGATGCCAGCGCACTCACACGATAGCCCCAGGCAATGAGCAGCCAAATCCAGGCAACAATAATCATGGCAGGCCAATGTAAGGCGCCCAGTACTCCAAGGGCGGTGGCCACGCCTTTGCCGCCGAAAAAATCGAAATACACGGGGTAAAGATGGCCTAAAAAGGCGCAAAGCCCGCACAGGGCCGCCATATCGTCGCTGAAACCCAGGTGTTGGGCAACCATTACCGGAATAACGCCTTTGGCCATATCGCCCACTAAGGTGAGTGCCGCTGCGAATTTGTTGCCCATTCTCAGAACATTGGTAGCGCCTGGATTATGGGAGCCGGTGAGGCGAGGATCTGCCAATCCAAATAAGCGGCAAGCGAGCACCGCCGTAGAGATTGAGCCCAGCAAATAGGAGAAGATCCACAGTACGATTAGGAGTAGGCTTTCCAGGATGTCACCTTTTCTTTAAACTGCCTGTTTATTGTGTGGCGTTTTGGCAATCCTTTAAGATTGGCGCGTTACTCGCTGTTTTTCAACTAGGCAGGCCTTGATCTCATGGATATTGTTTACATACGTGATTTAAAAATTCAGACGGTGATTGGTATTTTTGATTGGGAACGGGCCATAAAGCAGACCGTGAGTTTGGATTTGGAGATGGCTACGGATATCCGACGTGCTGCGGCCACCGATAGTATTGATGATGCCCTCAACTATAAAGCGGTAGCCAAGCGTATTATCGGTTTTGTAGAAAACAGTGATTTTCAGCTGGTGGAAACCATGGCGGAGCAAGTGGCGCAGATTGTGTTGGAGGAGTTTTCGGTACCTTGGTTGCGTTTACGGCTGAGTAAGCCCGGTGCGGTCAGAGGGTCCAAAGATGTTGGTGTCATCATCGAGCGGGGTGAGAAAGTTTAATGGAGCGGGTTTACCTGAGCCTGGGCAGTAATATCGACCGCGAACGTCACCTGTGCGCAGGCTTGGATGCGCTTAAGGATCGGTTTGGTCGATTGACCTTATCGCCAGTGTACGAGAGCGAAGCCGTAGGCTTCGATGGCGACCCTTTTTTCAATCTGGTGGTGGGAATTAACACAGACCTGGGTGTGGGTGACTTGAGTCGTATCATTAAAGCGATTGAAGACGCTAACGGTCGGGTTCGTAATGGCCCAAAGTTCAGTGGCCGCACCCTGGATATTGATATTCTTACCTATGGCTCCCATGTTGGTATCATTGATGGCATTGAAATTCCCCGCGACGAAATTCTCAAGCATGCTTTTGTGTTGTTGCCACTGGCGAATATAGCGGCCGATGAGCTGCATCCGGTGTGCCATAAGTCTTATGCCAAATTATGGACGGAGTTTGATAAATCGGCTCAGTCGCTGTGGCTTACCACCTTGCCTTGGCCGTCGGTTGCCGCTTTATAAGCTGCGGCCACCATCCACTGCCAGAATTTGCCCAGTAATATACGGGGCTTGTTCTGCTAAAAACCACATCGCCTGCGTAATGTCTTCGGTTTTTCCCTGTCGCTTGAGGGGTATGTTATCCAGAACCTTTTGTTGTTCTGCGGCATTCATATCACCCACGTGTTCTGGCCATAAAATTGCGCCGGGAGCGATGGCGTTTACCCGGATGTAGGGAGCGAGTTCTTTAGCCAGTGATTTGGTTTGGGCTTTCAGCGCCGCCTTTGCCATGGTGTAAAGGCTGAACCCCGTTGGGCAGTGGTCCACCATGGCATCAATCATGTTAATTACATTTCCTTGGCTGGTCTGTAATAAGGGGCGCAAGGCCTGAATTAAAAAATACGGTGCCTGGGTGTTGCTGGCAAAAAGATCTTGCCACTGTTCTAAGTTTGCTTGATCCAGCGGTGTTGGATAGAAGGTTGAGGCGTTATTGATTAACAGGTCTAACCGATCGTGCCACTGAAGTGTTACTTCAGCTAAATGCTGCCAGGTCGCAGCTGTGCTTAGGTCTCCCTTGCAGCAGATGCAACTATTGGGGCGCTTGGTGTTCAAGTTCTCAGTGAGCTTAAATGCGGACTCTTCTGAATGATGGTAGTGGATCACTACATCGTAATTGTTCTGATGCAGGTGCAGGGCGAGCTGCGCGCCTATGCGCTTTGCAGCGCCTGTGATCAACGCCACTTTATTGGTGTGTTGGGACATATTCAGGGTTCCTGGACGTAACTTTTTTTAATCTGGTGAATGGCTTTGACACGACGTTGGCGCAATTCGTGGCCGAGAGCCTCACCTCTAAAGCCTAAAGCCATCAATTCTTTAGGGTCTACCGATTGCGCAGCTTGGGCGCAATCAAGCAAATAGTCTGGAGCCGGATAGGGGCGATCTTCTAATCCGGTGCGGCCGCGAGCGTCGGCTTCGCAGGCAGTAAGAAAAAGTGTTAGGGTTTCCGGTCGGCGAAATAAATCCAAGCGGTCAAACAGGCGCATTACAGTGGAGGGTTTTAATTCCAAAGCACGATGGCAGTGAGTATGGTTACCACCCACCAGGATCGCTAGGCGCTGTACTTGGCTTGGCGTCTTTAAGCGCTTACAGAGTTTTTTGGCCAAATGTTCGCTGAGTTCTTCATGCCCATGATGTTTGGGTAGCAGGTGTTCGGGAGTGAGCCCCTTGCCTAAGTCGTGACAAACCAGGGAAAAAAGCACCGTGATGCGGTCCGCGGCACTAAGATTCTTCGCGGCGATTAATGGTAAAGCAGCCTTTAGTGTCAGCAGCAAATGAATGCCTGTATCAATTTCCGGGTGGTGCTCGGCAACCTGGGGTACCCCAAATAATAAATCTACTTCAGGGAAAATCGCTTGCAGGCAATGGCCATCGCGCAGTGCTTGGAAATAAAGCCAGGGTTGTGGTTCCAAGAGCGCCTTTTCCGTTTCGAGCCAAACCCGTTCCGGGGTTAAGTGCTGCAGTTCTCCAGAAGCTGCAATGGATTGCATCAGGCTCACTGTTTCCGGCGCGATCTGAAATCCCAGCTCACCAAAGCGTGCCAGAAAGCGCGCAACTCGTAAGACCCGTAACGGGTCTTCGATAAACGCGTCCGATACATGGCGCAGCTGTTTCTTCGTCAAGTCTTGTTGACCGTTGTAAGGGTCAACCAAAAGCCCTTGTTCATCCATCGCCATGGCGTTGATGGTTAAGTCGCGACGGGATAAATCCTCTTCGAGGCTGACGTCCACACCAAAATAGCAGTCGAACCCCGTATAACCAGCACCGACTTTTTTCTCGGTACGAGCCAAGGCATATTCTTCATGAGTTTCAGGGTGCAAAAACACCGGGAAGTCTTTACCCACCGGTTGATAGCCTTGTTGTAATAATTGTTCGGGCGTTGCACCAACCACTACCCAATCGCGATCTTTAGTGGGAAGGTTTAACAGCTGGTCGCGAACTGCGCCACCGACTAAGTATTTTTTCATAGGTTCCATTTTATTCGGGCAAGTTACAGAAGTTTGTAAGTGGATGACAATTTCATGAATATTCATGAATGGCAGAAAAAAGCGTTGACCACCAAATTGCGGAGCCACTATAGTGTACGTCTATGAATATGCGAATCAATACATTTACCAATGCCGTAAATCTCACTATTGCGAAGATCTGTCGCAAGGTGGCATTACGCCTGCGTGCCATGGTCTGGCATAAGGGTAGAAACGCGGCGATGGGAGTGTTGATTTAACAAAGATTTTCCCAGATTTACACAAGGCCGCAGTGTTTCAAACCCTGCGGCCTTTTTCATTTCAGGGCGGTGGGTTTTGGTTCTCTGCATCAATTAGCAAGGAACAGGAGAGCATTCCCATGTCATTGCCCGCTGCCTATATCGCGGTAGTTTTAGTTTGGTCCACCACACCTCTGGGTGTGCAATGGAGTTCCGAGGGTTTATCACCGGTAACGGGAGCCATGAGCCGGATGGTGTTGGCGGCTTTGTTGGGTTGGGTTGTATGTTGGGCGGCGCGGATTCCTGTGCCCAGTGATAAAAAATCATTACGTATTTACGGAATCTCAAATATTGGGTTGTTTGCAGGGTTGATGTGCGTGTATATTGGCGCCGCTTATATACCGTCTGGTTTAATTTCTGTGTTGTTTGGTCTATCGCCGGTAGTTTCCGCGATACTAGCGCGACAGTTTTTGCCAGAGCCAGAGTTTACTATCAGCCAATGGATTGCTGTGATTTTGGGATTAAGTGGGTTATTGGTCACTTTTAGTGATGACATATCATGGAGTGAAAACAGTTCGCTAGGGATGGGTCTCGTCGTATTTGGCATGATGTGCTTTTCTTTGAGTAATGTTTTGATCAAGCGGGAACAGGTTTCAATGCACCCGCTTTCGCAAACCGTTGGCTCGTTAACACTGGCGGCAATCCTCTATTCAATTACCGCAGCAGTGTTCGGTATTGAGGTGAACTCACCTCAACCAAAAGCGCTATTTGCTATTCTTTACCTCACCATCTTTGGCTCATTTATTGGGTTTTTCTGCTATTACTATATTCTAAAGCATATGGCGGCCAGTCGAGTCGCACTGGTGACTCTCATGACGCCAGTGATCGCCATTGCTTTGGGGGTCTGGTTCAATGGTGAGGAATTGACCAGCCATTTAGTGGTAGGCGCTATACTCATTTGCAGTGGTTTATTTTTATTTTACTGGGGAGATCGTTGGGCGCGGACTCTCCAGATATTGAAGCGCTCATTACCTTAGGTAGTTCATTGTTGGTATAAATTGTGCTTAGTTTTTCGCGGCGAAAGCACTTGGGATAAATTTACTGGGGAATTTAAGGGAAAGGATATGAGGGCAGATCAAGGCCATAGAGAGGCTATGGCAAATGTAGATACAGCATGGTTGCGAATGGACAGTGCTCAAAATCCTATGGTCATTAATGGGGTATTGATCATTGATGAGCCCATGACTCGGCACGAATTTATTGCGTTAATCAGTGCGCGAATAGTGCAGCGTTATAGGCGCTTCAGACAGCGGCCAATTAAGGAAGGGCGGCAATATTTTTGGCAAGAATGTGCCGATATTGACATGGGTTATCATGTTCCCGAGATGATAGCACCGGAACGGGGTGCCTGGTCAGATGCGGCATTGAAACGCGCTTGCAGTGATCTGGTTTCTGAGCAGCTGGATTTTAGACGCCCACTTTGGCGTTTCTACTTTATGCCAAACTACAATGGTGGCTGTGCGATATTTTTTCGTATTCATCACAGCTATGGTGATGGATTAGCGTTGATTTCAGTACTGGATTCATTGTCCGATAGCTCTGTTTTACACTCATCACCGGCAGCGAAATTCAAGTTTCCCAAACGTCAGGCTAAATCAAAAGCGCTTTGGCATCGAGCATTGTTTGGGGCCGCGTCGTTGGGTTTTTTGAGTCTGTTCGGCGCTGCCTGGTTATATGAGGCATCCCGTGTCACTTTTTGTCGAGCGGATTCAAAGACTCGCTATAAACGTCCCTTAAGTGCTCGCAAAAATGTCAGTTGGGCACCTTCGCTTCCGGTTACCGAAGTGAAGGATGTTGCAAAAAGCCTTGGTTGCAGCATGAATGATGTGCTTCTTGGCTGTGTTGCCGGAAGCCTGCGACGCAACCTGATTCGTCATGGAGAAACCGCAGAAGGAGTTGTTTTGCGGGCTACCGTGCCGGTGAATTTGCGTTCCTTGGATCAGGCGGCAGAATTGGGTAATCATTTTGGTTTGGTATATTTGAACTTACCCATTGGTGAGCCCACTGTTGAAGGACGCATCAAGGCAGTGCAAAAAAACATGAAGAGTCTGAAGTCCGGTATGCAGGCCATTATGACGCTCCACGTGATCCGCGCATTGGGTTATATGCCTGAAGTGGTAGAGCGTTTTGCGCAACGGTTTTTCTCTAGTAAAGCCTCTGCGGTGATGACCAATGTCCCTGGCCCGTCAGAGCCTGTGCGTCTGAATGATAAAAAGGTGCTCAAGCCCATGTTTTGGGTTCCGCAGTCGGGTGGCATAGGGTTGGGGGTGAGTATTTTTAGTTACAATAACCATGTGGAATTTGGGTTCTTAGCGGATCAGGCGTTAGTTGAAAACCCACAGACACTGGTTGATGACTTTATGGCGGAATTTGCGGAGATCCGTAAAAAAGTGCTTGGGGACGTTGAGTTTCTTCCCCAAGCATACACAGAGTTGGATCAATGTGAACCTGTGAAATTAAAGGCGGGGTGAGGGAGCTTCTCCGTTAAGTCGAAACACGCCGTGCTCTAAGCGAATTTTTTGTCCATCTTCTGTGGAAAGGGTCAGATGGAATGTGCCACTGACCCATCCTTTTTGTTCTTTTTCTACAATGATTATTGCATCGGATAAATCATTTGCTCGTAATGCTTTATCGGGAGAGTTGATGTTGGCTTGGCTGATTATGTAGGTGCCAGGACCCTTGTAGTCCTCCACCATCAGGTGTATTTCAGTGTCGCCGTGCACAGACAACACATCCAATACGTCACCAAAAATAGAAGGACGTCTTTGCCACCAGGCTATTGGTGTTTCCTCAAAAAAATCCTTCTTAACTCCGCTACTGATAAAAAAGATGTCACTGCGAGTTTTATTCAGGTCGTCTATTGATTTGGTGCCGGGAATGCGATTGGCACGCCCCTCTAACTGATCTTTGGTTAAGCGTTTAACGTCCAGAATGGCGACGCGGGCATTGGTTTGTGCTGGCAGCATTTGTGGTGGCTGATAATTATTAGTCGCTGTTTTTTCAGCCATTCGGTGGCGTTTGTTTTTGCGATACTCGCAAGGCTCGCTTTTGCCATCTTTGGTACATACGCCAATACCATTGGCCATATCGTGCTCGAATGGGCCAGTATAGGTTAACCCTGTGATTGAGGTGAAGGATCCTTTACCTTGCCGCTCGCCATTAACGAAATTGCCTTTGTAACGGCTTCCATCATCATAGGTCAGGGTACCGTAACCGTGGTGCTGACCATTTTTCCACTGGCCATCGTAGACATCGCCGTTGGCATATTGGTAATTACCTTTGCCGTGGGGGAATCCCAACTTAAACATGCCAGTATATCGACCGCCTGACACGAGTGTCAGAGTGCCATAACCATTGGGTTGATCCCCTTGCCACTCGCCTGAATAGGTGGATCCATCTTCCCAAGTGTGACTTTTTGTCTCAGCTGCCGTGGAAAGGGCGCTGATACCTAATAATCCTGTAAAACAACCTGCATAAATTAATGTTTTTAACATTGCACTTTCTCTGAAATTGCCAGTCCCAGTTTATAGAAGTTCAGTAAAGGCACTTGAATTCCTTAAATTATGATTAATCTTCCATAACTACGCAATTACAACCAGTGGGATTGGGTAATACGCGCCTATACTGAAAAGACAATACTAAACAATGGAAGGAACAACAAATATGTCTTTATTAGATGATGTTTGTAACCGTTTGGTTCCAGGGCGTTATCCAGGTATGAAACCAGACCCCAATCACTCGTATGGCCGCACTTTGTGCCAATCTTACTTATTACGCAAGCGTCAAGTGAAGAATTTTTGGATCATCGCGGGTGTGGTGGTGATGTTGGAGCCGGTGCTTCATATTGCGGTAGTAGTCTCTCTCTTTACCACCTTCTTATCTTTCATGTATTTGGATGAGTCTGACGAAGCTCTCAAAAACCAAACGTGATCCAATCCTGGATTTTACAAAAAATTACTTAAAAAGTGAGTGGTCGCTAATTCCAAGAAGCCTATTTTTATTGGGTTGGTTATAACGCTGAATCAATGCTGGCACACAAGTTATAAGCTCAGCCAGTGATTTTGTCATACTGATTAAATTAACCCTTGTATGAAAATCTCAGCCAGATGGGGCTGGTTGCTGTGGGCCGAGCTAGTGTAAATGCTAGTGTATGCGCTGAAGTGGATGCTGAAGAGGTTTGTTGTGGTGGTTGTTAAAGTCTCTAAAGGTTTTAGCTGGCGACGTTTTATTTTCGTAAATATTATCTTGTTTGCTTCGGCTAACGGCTCAGCGGATGCCGCGGGTTGGGTGATCGAGCGAGACGATCGAGGTGAAAGCCCGCTGACAAAAGAGCGAAAATCCCTGGCTCTAAGCCCTGAACAGGAACTCCAACAAGCCTATGCTCAAGCCTATCGGCGAGTATTGAGTGAAGAAAAGCGTAAAATCAGTGAGCATTGGACCCACCCGGAAGTCAGTGGCCCCACCCGCTGGGTAACTTATTCCAATGATTATCGTATCAAGCGAGCGGTGGATTTTGAATTTAATCGACTGGAAATTAGTTTAGAAGGCCAATATACCCAAAATCGGTTAGATTTCTCGAGGACAGCGCGGCAAGTGGAAACAGAAGTAGCTCTGATGCTGGCAACCACCTTAGCGCAGGCATTGAAAAATGATCCAATTAATAAAGCACTGACCAATTCGCATTTACAGTTAGCCCCAGAACCAGAGGTTGCTAACAAGGCACAACGTTTAGTGCTAAGTTTGCTGTTTGATAACGTAGTGCCGTCGGCAACTGAAATTAATGAGCAAGCAGCCGCCCTGATGCGTAACGCGTCCATACGTTATCAGGCGATGACGGCGAGCTTGGCCGCTATTCCTGTTAGTACTACCCGCAAACTGACTTATGTGATTCCCTTTCCCGATAGTCGTATTCGGCGCAAAGTGGTGGAATACGACAAAGTAGTGGCCGAGAATGCAGCTCGTTTTAATGTGCCACAAGATGTGATTTTGGCCATCATCCATACCGAAAGCCATTTCAATCCATTGGCACGATCTCATGTTCCAGCCTTTGGTCTTATGCAAATTGTGCCGGCAACAGCTGGTCGCGACGCAGCCCGTAAACTTTATCGCAAGTCAAAACTATTCAGCCCTCAGTATTTGTATAACCCACAACAAAACATTGAAATTGGCGCGGCTTATCTTAATGTTCTCTATTTTGATTATCTGAAAGAGATTAAAAACCCTGAAAGCCGTTTGTACTACACTATTGCGGCGTACAACGCTGGCGCATCCAGTGTCGCCAGGGCATTTACAGGTAAAGCGAGCTTTACCGATGCAATCAATGTCATTAATTCTATGACGCCACAAGAGGTTCTGCATCGCTTGATAGAGGGTGCGCCAAGTAATGAAACGCGGCAGTATGTGCGCCATATTTTGAAGCGACGCTCTCTGTATGCGGCCCGCTAAATGTTTAATACATTAATTCCACTCGTATTGCTGTTGTCTTTGTATGGGTGCGGGAAGGACTATAGTATCGAAATAGACGCAGCGGAACAGCGCCTGGATCGTCAGCTGGAAAATCTGGCCATGCGTATTTCAGCTTTAGAAAAGCAGCCTTCACTGACTTTTGAAATCAACGATCTTTCTATTCAAACCCACGAAGATATGTTTCAACCCATTTTGGATGTCAAGGCGGATTTTCACGTCAAGGGTGAGCAAGTGCCCCACCGATTTTATATGGATGTTGAGCTAGTCCTTGAAGTGCCCGGCGAGCAATTTAATGTAAGGTTGCGCCAGGTGTTTATGGTTGAGAATGGGTACGCAGCAGTGGCGATGACGCATCCTTTGCCGGCCCACGACTTAAAGACAAAGGAGATAAAAGTAAGTCTGACTCCTCTCAACTGGTACCCGGGTATCCCAATTAAGGCGTCTGATATAGTCATAAAGCAACAGGCTATGCAACTTTCTCCAAAATAATTCTGTCCACTAATGGTCGAAAGGAAACGTTGGCTCCCAGCTCGATCATGGTCCAGTAATGGCCGCTGACGACACGTTGTACTAGCATGGTATCTGGAGAGGGCTGAAACGAACCCAGATGTTTGAATCCCATGGATTTAAATTTTGCAATCAACTGTTGGTGCAGGTTAGCGTGAGAAAAGTCATAGGGTGCATAATCCAAAACGGGGCCCAATAAAATTTTGACCCAGTCTTCATAAAAGTCACCACCCATTGGTTTTCCTTTATTGCTTCGAATACCCAGTGCTATTAAGTGTTGATCCAGGGCTTCCAGTTTGCCCTGTAAAGCATCTTCGATAAGTAATCGGGTATTTGCAACAGTCTCATCTGGGAGTTTGTTGACGGCGCCGAAATCATAAATAATGATTTTTCCGTCGGGGCGAAAGGCAAAATTCCCAGGGTGGGGATCAGAATGGACTGTTTTTAATGTGTAAATCTGCTCGCCAAAGGTTTCAAATATTCGAAACCCGATTAAATTAATCGTTTCCTGGTCGTATTTTGGCGGTTTAACCGCTGTAAGTGGGTCACCTTCGATATAGGTAAGGGTTAGAACTTTTTCAGAGGATACCTCACTGCGCAATTCGGGGATGATGACGTACGGATGGTTTTTGTAAAATTCTGCAAATAACTTCAGGTTTTCTGCTTCGTGTTCATAGTCCAACTCCTCGTAAAGGACGCGTCGAATCTCTTCAAAGGTAAGGTCAATCACGGCGGCATCAACTTTAAGCAAGCCCGCCAGTTTCAGTGCCCGACGTAAATGCTTTAAATCAGAGTCACAGGATTCTTTAACGCCAGGATACTGGATCTTTACCACACATTCAGTGCCGTCCTTAGTCACTGCTCGGTGGACTTGTCCAATGGATGCTGCGGCAAAGGGCTTTTCGTCAAAAGACTGAAACAGATTTTCCGGCGTGTCCCCCAGTTCTTTGATTATCTGGCTGCGAATGACCGAATAGGGCATGGGGGGGGATTCATTTTGCAGCACCTTTAGAGCCTCAGCTACCTCCGGGGGTAACATATCCTTCATCTGCGACGCGATTTGGCCTACTTTCATGACCGCGCCTTTCATTTCACCCAAGGTTTCCGCTATTTGTTTGCCGACATTGACATATAACTGCTCGGTGTTTTGAGAGTGGGTTTCGTCATCACTGAACAGCCCTTTGACTTTATGTGCCGCTATATTTTTTGCGATATTGGCTGACATGCCTGCCAGTTTTAAAAAACGCTTGCCTGGAGTGGTGGCCTTAAATTTTTTGCTTTGTTTTTTGTTATCATCTGCCACAAATTTTTCCGCCTGTCGTGTTTTTAACCGAGTAGTAAGTATAGATTAGCTTTGCTTTGGGTCGGTTCCTTAGTTTTGGTTCTAAAGTTACCAGATATGAGTAAATTCGCAGTTTTTTTATTCCAATTAAAGTAGTTCTGGAAGGTTGCTCCAAATAATGTTAAAAATCACAGCGTTCGAGTACGAAAATAGCGCGTGTTTCAAGGATGAAAAGCTTAGGGCACATCGACCTAAGTCGGGCTAGATAATAATCATAATAAATCATAATAATAAACTTATAAAAATCCCCGTCGTTGACCCAAGTTGGTAAAGACTTTTCTCGACAATTATGCACGCATGCCCCGGTTAAACCAAAGCTGTTTAGTTAGACTGGAGATTTTGCCATTCGGTTTGGATTGGCTCAAAGGAGTTGTAAGGCGGAGAGAACATGAGTATTCGTGGGTTTTTAAAGAAATATCTGGTTTCTAATGAGGTGGAAACCATTGCTAATCGAATCCCTAAGCCTGTGGGTTCGTTTGGCTATGATCCGTGGGGCTATAACAGTGATGCGATTAAGATCGCTATTAGTTTAATACGCCCATTATCCAAGTACTATTTTCGTTTAGAGGCCTATGGCTTGGAAAATATTCCAGCCAATGGGCGTTTATTGATTGTCGGCAATCATAGTGGCCAATTACCTTTGGATGGGGTTCTGGTGAGCTATGCATTGGGCACTAGCCCGGTTAATCCCAGAGCGGTCAGAGTAATGATCGAGCGTTGGTTTCCCACTATTCCGTTTCTGGGCAACATGCTCAATGAGGTGGGTGCTGTTTTGGGTGATCCCATAAACTGTGCCAAGATGCTACGTAATGAAGAGGCCATAGTGGTGTTTCCTGAAGGAATCCGTGGTTCTGGCAAGACTTGGGATAAACGCTACCAACTCCAGCGTTTTGGTCTGGGTTTCATGCATCTTGCCATAACGGAAAACACGCCGATTGTCCCGGTAGGTATTGTTGGTTGTGAAGAGACAATGCCAACCCCCATACATATTAAGGCGTTGTCAAAGCTATTTGGAATGCCTTACCTGCCCTTAACCACACCGGTGCCGTTGCCCGCGAAAGTCCGGTTATATTTTGGCAAACCTATGCATTTTACGGGCCCGATAAACGACGAAAATGATGTGGCCGTGAAAGTGGAACAAGTTAAAGCCGAGGTGGATGCCTTGGTGCAACAGGGTTTGCAGAATAGAAGTGGGTGGTTCGAATGATTCGAAAGCATAAACCAGAAATACTGGTGACCGGTGCCGGTGGCTCCTTGGCTCAATACGTCATTAATCTGCTTAAAAATGATTATCATATTGTGCTGGTGGATTTTCGACGTCGAGTCCAGCTGGAAGAGGGACTGTCCAGCTATCGGGTTGAATATAACAAGCGTGGTTTCGAAGACATCTTTCGTAAGCACAAAATTGAAGCCGTGATACATCTGGGGCGTATGGGTCTCTACGAGTCTACCCATCGCAATCGTTATAATCATAACGTGCTAGGTACTCAGCGGCTGTTGGACTTATGTTGCAAGTATCAGGTCCACAAGGTTTTAGTTCTTTCTACCTACTTTGTTTACGGAGCAAGCCCGTATAACCCAGCCTTGCTCACCGAGGAAGCGCCTCTAAAGGCTTCTGAGCTAACAATGGACTTGGTCGATTCGGTAGAACTGGAAAACTTGGCCAACATCTATTTGTGGAAGTATCCGGAGCTTAATATCACTATATTAAGGCCTTGTAATATTGCCGGCCCTGGTGTCTTGAATTCCCTGAGTTTGTTGTTGTCCAGTAAAGTGGCCCCGGTGCTAATGGGGTTTTCGCCGATGATGCAATTCATTCATGTAGAAGATATGTCACGGGCCATTGTGTTGGCATTCAAGCAGAATAAGCCTGGTGTTTACAACGTGGCGGGGGAGGACTGGGTGAGCTACCAGGAAGCTGTGACTCAATGTGGTTGCCGTCGTTTCCCCGTGCCGTCTATACCAGAAGGATTACCAAAACTATTCAGTAAACGAATGGATTGGAAAGGTTGGCCACCGTATTTGATTAACTATTACAAATATCCCGTGATCATTGACGGCTCATTGTTTAAACAGACTTTTGGTTTTAGGATTCAACGCTCATTAACGGATATTTTTGCGTATTATCGCGAGAAAAAAGAAATGGGCATCTTATGATGCCCGTGTCTTTTAATGTAATTGATTTAGTGTATCTGGTTCCAATTCATATCAGGCGTGATCTTAAGTCGGTCATCCATATAAATATTGGAATCCATGGCGAGCAGACGAACATAGCGATCGAAATACAATAGCTGTTTCAACAGCAGGGCAAACTCTCTGGGAAAATGGATGCCATGTCTTTTACCAATACCCACTAAATCCATCATTACCTTGTTGATTTCATGTTCATTAATATTGAGCAGGTCATTGGGGTCCATTTGCGAATTAGGTGTAACTCGATCCATCGTTGCATACAAAGTGGCAATGTCTTTAGACAGCTGCTCCACATCCACTTCATGATCTGTCATTCCTATGCCCAACATGGCGGTGGCCATTTCCTTGTAGTTTTCTTCACCGATGGCCCAGATAAATTTGGAAACAGATTCCCAGGTACTGGGTTTAACGCGGCCCACAATGCCAAAATCAATAAACCCGATTCTTCCATCGTTCAAGACCAATAGATTGCCAGCGTGGACGTCCGCGTGGAATGACTCGCAGAACAATAAGCTGGAGAACCAGGTGTTCATAGCCGTTATGAGGGTTGCTTCCGGCTCATCCACTATATGTGTAATACTTTCCAGATCGGTGAAAGGTACCCCATGAAAACGCTCCATGGTTAATACTCTCATGCTGGATGCCTGAGGATATACCTTAGGTGCAACGGCTTGGGTGTTACCTGTTTCTTCCAGGAATTTATGGAAGTCTTCGATATTTTTTGATTCCTGGTAGAAGTCACATTCGGCCAGCATGCCTTTTTGAATTTCATCCACAATGTCTGCCAGCGATGCCATGCTGAGATTTGGAACGAAATATTCTAACAACTTTGCACCCACATAAAGAAAATTTAAGTCAGTCAGCAATATGTTTTCGACACCGGGTTTTTGTACTTTAACCACAACTTCTTCACCGGATACCAGTTTGGCAGTGTAAACCTGCGCAATGGATGCTGAAGCCAGTGGCATTGGATCAAATTCCGCAAATACGGCCTCTAGTGATTTACCCAGTTCTTTCTCAATAACCCGTTTCATCACGTGAAAAGGTTCTGGCGTGGTTTTATCCAGGCACAATTGAAATTCTTCTACATACTCGTCAGGAAATATGGAGGGCGAACTAGCGATGAACTGGCCCAGCTTGATGTAAGTTGTGCCCAATCGCTCAAAGGTCTGGCGCAGAAGTATTGGGGCGGGAGGGCGGTCACCACGCAGCCATTCAGCACCCGTTTGGGCCAGTACTCTTGCGGTTTGAGCGATCCGCACCGCGCCTTTTATTCCGTTACTCAGTTTCATAAAGTTAGATCGGTCACTTGCCATGTTAATAGCCCTTAGATCATGTGTGTCCGTTATTAAGGCGTCAATAGTTTACACTTAATTAAACTTAAGGTCGCTAGTGTTAAACTCTAAAAATTTAGCCACTGGTAGCCTCTAGCCGTAGTGGTTGTGAGCGGTTAAACTAAATGACTTAATGGGTTGCAGGTAAGGTGAATGGTGGCTTTTTCGAATCCTTTGGCACGTATTGAACACAATATTCCGGTGCCTGATAGCATCGATGATCTGATTTCCATTGGTAACAATGAGTCCAACCCAGAACTGCTGGGTGTTTCTCTTAGTGACAAGAACACCATCTGGCAAGCGGTTAAGTCACTGTACAGAACCGGGGCCTACCCAGCGTTATCGATATGCATAAGACGCCATGGTGAGATTATGCTGAATCGAGCCATTGGTCATTCCCACGGTAACGGACCGGGAGAAACAGGCCCCAAGATTCGGGCCAGCGTGGATACCCCCTTTTGCCTATTCTCCGCGTCAAAGGCAGTCACTGCCATGTTGATCCATCTCTTGGATGAAAAAGATCAAATTAATCTGCTGAATCCTGTGAGCTATTACATTCCTGAATTTGCAGTAAATGGTAAGAAACATATCACGGTACAAGAGATTATGACCCACCGAGCGGGTATCGCCTCATTCAAGGATATTGACCCTGAGGTTTTGTTTGATCACGATGCCATAATGGCGCTTATTTACGCTGCGGAGCCAACAAATCTTCATGGTCGAGAATTGGCCTATCATGCCCTGACGGGTGGTTATGTATTGGGTGAATTGATACAACGAATCACCGGTTCTAGCATAAAAGAGTTTATGCGACTTAATGTGCAGGAGCCCATGGGTATGCGCAACTTTAATTATGGTGCGGAACCTGAGCGCTATGGGGAGATAGCCAGCAATTATGTCACGGGTTTTCCGGTGGTGTTTCCAGTCAAACAGTTTATCAAGCGAATTCTGGGTGCGGATTTGGAGACGGCGATTAAAGTCTCCAATGACCCGCGGTTTTATGAGCAAATCATTCCAGCGGGAAATATAACGGCAACCGCTGAGGAGTGTTCGCGATTTTTTCATTGTTTGTTAAGTGGTGGAGAATATAACGGGCAACGCATTTTTCAACCATTGACCATTGGTCGTGCCATTCATGCGGTAAATGCCACAGAATTAGATCGTATGTTGCTGGTGCCCATGCGCTATAGCTCTGGAATGATGCTGGGGAATTACCCCATCGGTTTATTCGGACCGGCGGCACCTCATGCCTATGGTCATATAGGTTTAACCAACAACTTTTGTTGGGCTGATCCGGAACGAATGATTTCGGTTTCCTTGTTGACGTCCGGTAATCCGGTATTGGGATCGCATATTCTTCGCTTGGTTATGTTGTTGACCACAATATCCAGGCGTTGTAAAAGAATCTACAAGCAATGAACATCCACGAGGGAGCGGTTTATGGTGTTACGGGTTGGGATTGTTTTTATCTGTCTATTGAGCCTCTCGGGTTGCGCTTCACGCAAGCAAGTTATAATTGATCCAGCCGGTGTGGATATGGCGCAATTTGACTCTGATCTTGCGGAGTGCAAAGCGGTTTCAGAACAAGTGGAGCAGGGTGCTGGTAAGGGTGCCGTAGTGGGCGCGGTTGTGGGAGGATTAATTGGAGCTGCTCTTGGTAATAGTGACACAGCACAAAGAGCAGCTGGCGCGGGCGCTGTGAGCGGTGGAGCCCATGGGGCCGGCCGGACCCAGCAGGAAAAAAATACGGTTGTGAAAAATTGTATGCGAAACCGAGGTTACAGAGTGCTTAATTAGGTGTTAGGGCATATAAAAATTCAAGTGCGTAGTTAAAGCTAAAAGAAAACGCCCTCCGAAGAGGGCGCCGAGTACTATTCTATGGATTAAAGGGGGGGAGCTTAAAGATTGGGCTCAGTAAACTCGAGATCCAATTCGATGGGACTGGAAGCCAGGTTGATAACGAATGCCTTAACAAACACATTCAAGAAACCACACTTCTCCACTGCTCCCAGGAATAATGGACCGTAGATAGGAGTTTTTCCGCCAGCCAGATTGACTTTGCCTACACTCTCGAAGGGTATTTCGCGTTCTTTGATGATTCTGCAGTTCTTGCCGCCCGCGATGGGTATCTTCAAGCCGAAGAAATTCAAGGAAATCGATTTCAAGTACACATCAAGATAGGCGGTGAAGCTCATTTCAGAATTTGCAAATTCACCGATGATAGGACGGGTCTGTAACATGTCCATTTTGATGGAAAGCGGCAATATATAAAGGCCTACCAATTTGGCTTCCGCCCGATCCAGATCCATATTGAAGTTGATTGCTCCAGTGTCGCGGTTGATGGTGCCGTCGAAAACGCCTTTTAAAGCCGCAGTACCAGAAGAAACTGCATTAATCTTAACTTGACCTTCACCTTTCAGTGCGATGTAGATATCGTTACTGCCAGGGTTGCTGCTTGCGGATTTGCCAGAGCCGGTCACATCAATAGCTATAGAACCATTGCTGGGATCGTTGGATTGAATGCTAAGGGTTGCGGTTTTGGTGCCTTCAGAAGAGGGTGAGAAGTTGACAACTGCAGAGCAACTTTCGCCGACACTAATAATACCGCAGTCATTTTCCACCAACACAAAATCACTGTCGCCGCTTAAATCAATACCGTTAATATTTAAGCTGGCATTACCGGTGTTGTTGATAGTCACAGGTTTACTGCGGTTATCACCCACTTCCAAGCCGGCAAAGCCAAGCTCTTCAGTTACGTTGATGGTACCTGATTGGCTCGCAAAACCTGAGACCGCAATGGTTTGTGTACCGACACTGGTGGCAACTGTAATAGTTCCCGTTTCAGCACCACTCGAAGCAGTATAACGAATGTCGATATTACAGGTTTGACCTGTGGAGAGCGTGTTGCAGCTGTTAGAGGCGATAAAGCTGCTAGAGCTGGAGGTGATATCGGTAATAGAAAGAGAAGAGTTGCCCACATTTGAAAGTTCGACGGTTTCTGTCGCTGTAGTTCCAGGGATAACTTTACCAAAGTCCACGTCGGTGCTGCTTAAACCAATGCCGGCACCGTTGGTATCCACTACATTCACTGTTCGAACCAGATAGCGATCCATAATGCAGTCGTCTTCGAATAAATTGAAGGAGCCTGATACAGGGCTGCCATCACGTTCAAAGGCTTCAATCTTGGTGCGAATTCCATCAATGTAAATATTTACTGGGCCGCGAGTAAAACGTAATGATGGCGCCTGACCGCTGCCCGTCACTAAGTCATAGTCTTGGACAACTGTGGGCACGGCGCGTTTTTCAAGGTTAATCGGCAGTTTAATAGGCAGTCTATTTCCAGGTTGTTCAACGCTGATATCAACATCGACGCTACCGCCCAAGTAGCCTAGTCTTACTACATTTAGGCCTCCAATCGTTTGAGCGTCCAGATTGGCAGAAAAGTCGATGGTTACCGGCGGGAGCGGTTGGCCTGCCTTGGTCGTCGCCGGTAAAGCAGCTGATCCCGTAACATGAATAGGTGTGGCGCCGATTAAGGGAAACGTACATTGCATGGACAAATCCAAGTCAACGGATGAAGCGGTAGTCTGTGCAAATGTAAAGCCACTTGCAGCAACTAGCCCCATGCCAGCAATGACGGAGCGCAACAGGTTGGGCTTCCGTTTTAATACCTTATGGTTCATAGAGATATTCCTCAATTTTGTTTCTTATGTTTAGGATTTATTGTTATTTGCAAACTGATCAGAAGCTATCGCCCCTCCGATTTAGAACTTATGCCGTTCGACTATCTCCGTGAAGCCGTTCTTACTCACAAGCTCTAGCCACCATTTTTATTCTGTCAGAGCTGGTCAATCAATAGCCAATGCCGAATCATTACATTTCAACAATTAATGTATACATCTCTGCAATGTGGAATTTTTAACTTTGATACGAGGAGTGGCGCCTGTTTGTATAAAAAACAAACAGATATAAGGGGTGGGGCTGTTGGGGCTGATGTTTTGTGTAAACTTATGTGTACTTTTCAACTACAGATATTTTTAATGTGAACCTATGGGTACTGTTTTGACGAATTAATAGCGGCCTAAATTCTTGTGAGCTCTGGGGAATAAAAAGTCAAAAAAAAGGGAGCGTATATAACGCTCCCTTTTTTATTTTTCTATCTTGGACATACTGGCTTACAGAGCTGGATCAACAAATTTCAGATCCAGATCAATTGGGCTCTTACCCAAGTTGATAACAAAGGCATTAACAAAAACGTTTAGGAAGCCACATTTTTCAACATTACCCAGGTAAAGAGGACCGTTGATTGGGGTAAGACCTCCAGCAAGATTCACTTTGCCAACGCTGACAAAGGGAATTTCACGTTCTTTTGCAATTTGACAGCTCTTACCGCCAGCGATGGGCAGACCAATACCAAAGAAGTTAATCTTAATGGCTTTCAGGAAAACATCCAAATAGGCAGTGAATTCCATTTCGGAGTTAACGAAGGTACCAACGATTGGTCGAGTTTGCACGAATTGCATATTAATAAGCAGTGGTAGGATGCCCAAACCGGTTAACTTGGCTGTTGTATCGTCCAATTCCATATCGAAGTCTATGCCACCATCGGCGCGATCAATAGTACCGTCGAAGAAACCTTTAAGATCAGCTTTACCACTAGAAACGGCGTTAATTTTAACCTGGCCTTCACCTGTTAAAGCAATATACTTCTTGGTTTCACCAGTACCAGTCATTGCTGCTGTCGTAGCCGATAAAGCAATATCAACGGAGCCGTTATCAGGGTCGTTTGATTTAACGGTTAAAGTAGCTGATTTGGCAGATTCCGAAGAAGCAGTCAAGCTAACAGTTGCAGCGCAGCTCTCAGTTGGTGCTAAAATTCCGCAATCGTTACCCGTCAGAACGAAATCACTATCACCAGAAATGCTAATACCATTGATGTTCAATGAATCATTACCAGTGTTGCTGATAGATACTTCTTTGGTTCTTGTTTGACCAATGGCGGCCACACCAAAGCTCACCTTTTCGGCTACTTCAATAGTACCAGAACTGCTAGCTGTACCTGACAGTGTAATAGTCTTGGTTCCGGCATCACTGACTACAGTTATTGAGCCGGTTTGAGTACCACTGTTGCCTGCTGAGTAAGTTGCATCAATGGTACAAGTTTCACCAGGAGCTAAACTGGAACCGAGACAGTCTTCTGAGCCACTGAATCTGTTTCCTTCGAAGCTGATAGAATCAAACATCAGGGTGGTCGTTCCGGTGTTGCCAACAGTAATTTCTGTTGTGTCGCTGGTGCCTGGAGCAACTTTACCGAAATCAACGCTAGTCGTGCTGAAGGCGATGCCAGGGCCGACGGGAGGAGCAACTTGAACCTTTCGAACCAAATATCTTTCCATGTCGCAGTCGTCTATGAATAGTTCA
Source organism: uncultured Ketobacter sp. (assembly GCA_963922875.1). Lineage (GTDB taxonomy): Bacteria > Pseudomonadota > Gammaproteobacteria > Pseudomonadales > Ketobacteraceae > Ketobacter. The sequence goes on from CAWUJH010000003.1 coordinate 149,983, forward strand.
AAACCGCCATTGGCAGGGCTGCCATCACGCTCGAACCCTTCTATTTCGGTACGGATGCCGTTGATGTATACCTCTACCGGGCCTTGACGAAAGCTCAGTTCTGGCGCTTTTCCGTTTCCTGATACTAATGGGTAATCAGCAATAACGGAGGGAATGGGGGCCTTTTCGATAGGAATAGTAAGTGTGATGGGAAGTGTTGTTTGTGGCTGATCCACATCTATGTCAACCTCAACTTTGCCACCTAAGTAGCCAAGTTGGACAACATTAAGGCCGCCGATGGTTTGCGCAGTTAATGTAGCAGTAAAATCGATAGTTACGTTCGGGAGTGGCTGACCTGCCTTAACAACGGCAGGTACAGCGGCTTCACCAGTTACGTGAATAGGTGTGGCACCTACTAACGGAAAGCTACATTGCATTTCGAAGTCTAAATCGACTTTGTTTGCGTCGGTTACTGCAAGAGCAACTCCACTTGACGCAGTCATCACGATGCCAGCGATAGCCGCCATAAGCTTGCTCGGCTTTCGTTTTAATTCCATATGGTCCATAAAAGTGTCCTCGAAGGATTGATTGTTTTTTTCAGTTTGCTTGCTTTTTGTTTTTAATAGAGCTTCGCCATTTCCGGCTTTCCAACATTATTGTTGCTTGTTCAGTAATGTTGCTACTCAATGAACCCACACATCCAGTAGAAGTTTTTCCTAAACTTCACATCCACGGTTATAGGGGACAGTAAGAGTTGGATTCAGAGACTTTTTTAATTGTTTTAGTCGGGTAAAGCAAGTAAAGCGGTATCAATGTTACGAAAAATAATACTTGCGTTGCTTTGCGGGTACAAATAGGACAAAAAACGTCCAAAAATGGATGCTGGTTACCATTTTTGGAGGAAATTAGGCTAAATAAAAAGCTTATTGACTTGTTAGTGGCAAATTTGCGGGCCTTGCGTGTAAATTGGGTTAGCGTTGTGCGGTGGACTGCAATCTCCGCGCGGGGATTAGGCTTAGGGCTTCTGATAGCTGGGCCTCTTTGCCCAAATGATAGCGGTAGATGGCCTGATAGGTGAGGATATTCTTTACGTAATCACGGGTTTCACTGTAAGGGATAGTTTCAATCCAAAGATCACCGCTTACAGGCAGGTACTTGGGTTGCCAAGCTTTCGCCCGGTGGGGGCCAGCATTGTAAGCTGCTGTAGCTAAAATAATGTTGCCATTAAATTGATCAAGCAATTGTCCCATATAGCGGGTGCCCAGTCTGACATTGGTTTCAGGCTGTAGCATAGCGCTACGGCTGGGGGGTAATAGTCCCAGTGAGTTGGACAGTTGGCGAGCGGTACCGGGCATGATTTGCATCATACCCATGGCCCCAACGGGGCTATGCGCCTGAGGTAAAAATGCGCTTTCTTGCCGGATCAGGGAGTAAACCCAATCTAAGGCGATACCCTCCTGGTTAGCATGTTTCGCGATCACTGGCGAATAGGCCAGGGGAAAGCGAATATCCAGATCGTCGTAAGCTTCAGACTGGTAGGCTGCAACGATAGAGGAGTTATACCAGCCCCATAAGTTAGCCAGCTGTGCTAGAGTGCTGCGTTCACTTCTATCCAGGCTTTTAATCAGGCGATGCCATTCGGATTTGGCCAGATAAATATCACCATGCCAAAAGAATTCCTGGGCCCGCTTGACTGCCGGTAGTTCGGCTATCCGGTGTAATTCTCGTACATTACGCACTGAAGGTGCCTGATTCAGATTCAGTGGTTGACCAATCAGGTCGCTCGCAAGAAAGCCGTAAAAATTACGTTCTGCCGCAATTTTTTGCAGTCGCTCAGTGGGCGCGGAATTGAGGAACTTAGCCCGTATAACGGACTCTGGGAATAGCTGAATGGTTTGTTTGCTATCGTGGAGAGCACCAAGAAAACGCTTATGAAAGTCCATAACGTCAACGCGATAGCGATCAATATGGATATGGGCCAAATCCTTAAGCTTGAATTCCCCGTTGCGCTGCTCACTTCGGGCAAGCCAATACTGCCAAGTGTTCTCATGGGCTGACTCGGGATCGAGCATAGAGATCCACCGTTGAACTCGCGGCCAGTCTCTTTCATATAATGCGTGCCGAATACCAAGGGGAATAATATCGCTGGTGGCAGCATTGGCGGCCGATTGGTCTAGCCAAAACTTCGCATTGTCTTTGCGTCGTATGCCAAGGACAAAGGCAAACTCATAGGCGACCTTGGCTCGTTCTTCTTGTGTGAAGTTAAATTGCGCAACATATTCGGGCCATAAGGCTTGCGCCAGGTCTTCATCTTTGCGAATCAGTCTGGAAAACCCTGTGACGATTAAGGGCTTGGCATCATCTCCCCATTGCAGATAGCGGTCCACTTGGTTGAGTCGCTCGGGGTTGCGATAAAGGCGACGCCACTCGCGGGCAATGGGCCGTTGCTCCTTAGGGATGTGGTTTTCCAGGTAACTGGCTAACTGGAGCCGGCTATTAGCCATGGCAAGCTGGGTACGTTGCCAGGAGAGGTCACCTTCCATGGCACCAGTGGTTTTCCAGACTTCGAATAATGGATCACAAGCTTCATGTTGAGAGTTCCCGACCAGCCAAAGGTTTTTTGCTCCTTGAAAGGCGAGATCTCTGCTGCCCACTTTGTATTGAGCCCAGTAGTAATAGCAATCGAATTCGGCATCATATTCACCGGGATGATACTCGGCTAAATAAGTTTCCCAGTCTTTTTGCCAGCTTAGATTTTTGATCCAGCGCTTACGGAGCCAGTTAACGTAGGGGGTGTCAGCGAACTCTTGGCTAAATCGCTCCAAATCATAGCGCGTGACAGTCTCGATATATCGTCGATATTCGCGATACTTCAAATAAGGATAAAGGGGGTAATCGGCAAGGGCTGAGGCTTGCTGAATGAACTTATCACGTTTGCCTTTGTAAAGCAGGTCCAGGGCTTGTTGATAGGACTCTCGTTGGTCTCGCAAGTGTGCTTCGTCTTGCAACGCCAGCGTTTGCGAGAAACTTCCCAGGCAGGTATTAGCCAGGGCCATGGAGCTACAAAGTACGACAAGTTTAAATCGATGCTTCATCACAAAAGAGTTTGACCATCCGTTAAAGCAATTTGAGCACTTAGATCTACTCGAGTAAGCATAGCAATTTACTAGAGGTTTTCGAGTCGATTCAGAAGTTTATGACTTATATTTGATGGCTTAATTGAAAACCATCACTAAATCAAATTTATTGCTAAGTTTTTGATACTTTTAGCACCACAAATTTCTTGTCTCGGGAAAGTTGTTCAAATGCTAGGTGACGCTAAACTTAGTGTATGTTAATTAATTGTGGCTGCAATTTCCGGCCTTGCAAGTGTGAAAGGGGAATATGGAAAAGCGAATTCATGAAAAGCGTGTCATAAAACGCCACCATCTAAAATACTACCTTAGTGTTTATAATCGAAAGACCGGTAAACCGATAGGGCACATTGTGAATATCTCAACGGAAGGTTTGCGATTAGTGAGCCACATCCCGTTATTAACCCATAGTGTGTTCCAGTTTCGAATCAAACTACCAAGAGAAATCGAGGGTGCCCGGAATATTGATTTCGATGCGTTAAGCTGCTGGTGTCGTCCTGATGTTAGTCCCGATTGTTTCGATACAGGGTTTAAACTAATCGATCCTCCGAAAGAACTGATGGATTTGATTGAGGGTTTAACCGGTTATTTTACGTTTAAAGTGGAATAACTATCAATTAGTGGCTTTGGTTCGGCGGCGAAGGGTGGAGGGAGGCGCTTTCTTCTGCACTTAGTCGGTCAATGTTTTTTTCCAGTTCATTAATTTCCTGATTAATTTCCATAATACGGGTTATGTCCGCTATTGGCACGCCTAGTAGTCTACGTCTCAGGTTTGCAAGTTTGCGGATGGCGATTGCCAATAAATCACGATTCTTTACAAACTCATTTTGCGCATCAAAGACATAGTGAGCTTGATCAAACAGTTCTTTTTGAGGGGATGCCCCCTCGCTCTTGCCAATAAAAATACCTTCGTCATCGAAGTAATGAAACTCCTTGCTTTCATTTTTGTCATTGTCCAGCATCGTATACGCTCTGCTAAATTTACAGCCATTATTTCTTGTTAGCTGCTGCTGTTAAATTAGGCAAGGATATGGGCATGTTTAGAGTAGAACAGTCTGACAATTGCTATTTTTACACCGGATAGTTCGCTGATTTAGCTTATTACATTTGGTGGCGAGAACGGGTTCAGAAACCGTAGGGCCTAGAACTCTGCTCGTAGGCCCAGGCTCAGGGAAGAAAAGTCGGTAGCGGTATATCCGTCCAAACGGGTGAAATCTATATAAGCGGAAATGCCATGTTGAAACACCGCTATGAGTCCCAGTGCTGAACGAAACCAGTAGTTATCAAATCCGTCTCTGCTGCTGTTGAAAGCTTGCTGGGGGACGCTATTAAAGTACCCAGTAAAGCCCTGTTCTCGATCTCTGAACTCCTTGCGGCGTTCTAGAGAGCCATAGGGGATAAGTACAGCCCAGGACAGACTTTTCTGGTATGAAAATTGTGCACCAACCGAGTAAATAAATGAATGATACTCCTGCTCGGGAATACTGAGATTCCAAACACTTGTGCCGGTTTCAGTATAGGCGTCAATAGTGCCTGACTGCACCTCCAGCGATGCCATAGGGCCATAACTCCAGGCATCGTGGGTGAAGTCAAATTGGCCGTTTAAGTGAAACAGCCATAGTTCGTGATCAGCTTCGCCGCGAGCATTGGCATCCGGCAACGAGCGCCGGGTGGTCAGTGTGCCATCGCTGTAAGCCAGTACACTATCCACCGCAAATTGATCTCGATACCAACTGCTGAAAAGAATGAGGTGCTGGCTGTCGGAATCAGTAGAGTCATAGTCAGACTCAAAGGTGGCTTCGGTATCGGATACTCCGAAAGCGGCCCCAATCAGCCATGGGGCGGTAATTTGAATCTCAAAGCCTGCCAGGCTATGAATATTGTCGCTATCATAATCGGTGCTTAGATCGGTGGCGCTATGGTGAGCATCGTCTTTGCCTGAGCTAAAAAATAATTGCAGAGAAGGCGAGCTGTCAGCACCGCCCGCATTGCCCCCAAAATACCCTGAGAGAACGCTAACCTGCTGAGAGTTGGGTGGATTTTCCCGGTAGAAGATAGCCTCTTGCGAGCGTCTTGACTGTTCCCGTGCGGTGGCTAATTGTCTGAGGATGGACGACCCCACTTGCTTGAGCTCCTGAGTCATCGCCAAATACTCTTCGGGTGTGACGGCACTAATGTAGCTACTGCTGGTTCGATCAGGGGCAGAGCATTCAGTAACTAACTCGCTCGAAAGAGCACCAGTATTCCCACACAAAGAGGCCATTGCTTGAGCCATAGAGTCTTGATTGCTGTTTGCGCTTGCCCAGGGGCTAATAGCGATAAATAGAAACGTATGGCTCAAATACTTCTTGTTCATGATTTTCCTTAGCCCAGTGGTAACCTCAAAGTAAAGTAGTGGTCCACCAGTAAAGCGATGAATACTATGGCCAAATAGACGATGGAATAACCAAAGGTTTTCATGGCCATTCCGGGGTTGGGTTTGAACTTTAATCGAAAGGCATAGTACAGAAATATGGCGTTTGAAGTAAGTGCAGCGGCCAGGTAAATCAATCCACTCATGCCGGTGAGATACGGCAAAAAGGAACATAGGGCCAGTAATAGTGTGTAATGCATTATTGATGTTTTGGTGTACTCAATGCCATGAGTCACGGGCAGCATAGGAATTCCGGCTTTTGCGTATTCATCTCGCCGGTGAATAGCAAGGGCCCAGAAGTGGGGGGGCGTCCAGACAAAGACGATTAGCACCAGCAATAGTGCATGGGGGTCAATGGTATTGGTGACGGCGGTCCAACCAAGGAGCGGTGGAATTGCACCCGCAAGACCACCAATGACGATATTTTGAGGGGTGGCGCGTTTAAGGTACATGGTGTAAATAAAGGCATAACCCACAATCCCAAAAAAGGTGAGTGCGGCGGTTAGTGTGTTGATAAATAAGGTCAAAATGGTCATGGATAGCAAGGATAATAGCGCAGCAAAGAGCAAGGCCCTTTGACTACTGATTTTGCCAGTGGCCACCGGGCGGCCTTGAGTTCGGGTCATCTTTAGATCAATACTTTGGTCCACCACATGGTTAATCGCCGCTGCGGCGGCCATCGCGAATGCCATCCCTATAGAACCTAGTAACAACACTCTTAACGGAACCATGCCTGGTGTTGCCATAAACATGCCGACAATAGCGGTCAACATCAGTAACAGAATGACTTTGGGTTTGGTAAGTGCCAGATAGTCTTGCCAACTAGCAAGACTACTGGATGGACAAGGCTGGCTCTGGCTGACGATGGCTCGTGTCATGTTTTGTGACTCCTGACCAATAGAGGCGAGTGTTAAGAAAAATAAGTGACATCATGAGTAATGCGGCTACCAGATTATGGGCCACCGCAATCGGTAAAGGGAGCTGCAAAATTATATTGGCTACTCCCAAACTGAGTTGAACAAGAAGCGTGATAAACACTGGTAAAGTGGCCCGTTTGATGGCGGGTGTGGAGCAGCGTCTATGGATTGTTATTAGCAATAGGATGATAGCAATTGTTGTGACCATCGCTCCTATGCGGTGACTGACGTGAATGGTTATCTTGGCGTCGCTACCCAAGTGAGTGGCATATTCGTAATCGTTGAAATCGTGCCCCCAGAAGGTAAATGCCTGAGTGAGATTAATATGTTGTTGCCAGCCTGGCTGGCAAATGGGGAGTTCGGTACAAACGGTGGCTGAATAGTTGGCCGCGGTCCAGCCGCCTAGAGCAATTTGCAATGCCACGATTGCCATAACCAGTAGTCCCCATTTGAATAAAGGCTCCGCGGGAGTTTTGACTTGAGTGGCCTGGTTGCGTCGCAATCTGAGTGCAAGCAAGAACAACAGATTAAGCGTTGTGAAACCCCCAAGCAAATGAGCCATCACCACCGTAGGGAAAAGCCCCATGGTAACTGTCCACATGCCCAGTAAACCTTGGAAAATAACCAGAATGGACAAGAGTAAGGGTAATTTGAGAGGGGGGGAGGGATTCTGCTTTTGAGCTTTTATGCTAAGCGCAAGTATGACTAGTATGACCAAACCAAGGCTGCTGGCGAAATAGCGGTGGACCATTTCAGCCCAGGCTTTTGTTGGTTCTAGCGGTCGATGGGGGTAATCAATGTTGGCTTTGGCAATTGAATGATCTGCACTGGGAACAAATAGCTGGCCATAGCAACCGGGCCAGTCCGGGCAGCCTAACCCGGCATCCTTTAAGCGAGTGTAGGCGCCTAAAGCGACAACTATGGCGGCTAAAAATACAGCAAACCAAGTCAATCGTTTTAACCACATAGATTTACCCTATTTTTGAGAGTTTGAGTACTTTTCGTAGATCCTGTAAAAGATCACGACCTCTTAAAATCGATTGTTGCTCATCTTCATAAGTTGGGTAATAAATAAACACTGCTCCCATGGTGTCCACCAGGTAAATCTGCCCGCTGCCCGCAGGTTGTTTTGGATCGCCCTTCACTGACTGAAACGCTTGCGACAATTTTTGCGGCGTGGAGGTAACGATCTTGAGGTGGGGAAATTCCTGCGCTATCAGCGCTCGGTACTCTGCTGGAAGTTCTTTTGTTGTAATGATCATGCGAGCCACCCGTTCTTGATCTGGCCCTAATGCTCGGTGAATCTGCCGCATTTGAAATAATCCGTTTCTACAGGCGTTCGAACACTCATCAGGCATAACAAATACCATCCACCAAAGAGGCTCAACACTCGTATCAGCTATTTCCTGGAAAGGAATTGGGGGTTCAATCAGTATTCCGTGGTTGGTGGTGCCTGTGGCTTTATACCAACCAGTAGCGTGCATAAGATAAGCCGCTAAAAACGGAATCAAAAAAACAAATGCGGTCACTATCAGATACTTTCTGTTGTTGTACCTGTTGGTCTCGTCATTGGTAGCATTATTGGCGTTTGCCGCAGACATTAAAACTGACTTCCTATGGTCTGGGTGTTGTTATTGTTTTTTTTGTATTGACTACAAAATAGATCACTATCAAGGCAAATGCGAGGGCGAACCACTGTACCGCATAGCCGTAGTGCTTTTCTGGCCCCATTAACGTGTTGTGCCATTGCCGAATCCAATCAGAGTTTGGTTCTGGCCGCAACCGTAAGACAATAGGTAATACTGGATGATCAAACAGACTCGCTGTTTTTTCAAGGTCTATTTTTTGAATCACCATTGGCCAGGAAACACTTTGGTAGTCATCTTCCATTAACACAAAAAAATCTGGGTTGGGAATATGAATAATGCCATGGAGGGTGATCTCGCCGGAAATGTCGGGTACACCCGGTAGATCTTGGCGAGTTCGGCCTTGTGGTCGCCAACCTCGATTAACCAGTAGAATCTGCTGTTCTACCAGGAATGGTGAGAGCACCTCGTACCCTGGTTGGCCATTATGGGTGCGATTATCCAGCATTAAATGTTGCTTATTTAAATAACGGCCGGTGACCAGGACCGGTAGATCTGCAAGCTTTTCGGGATTCGCGAAGTCTAAAGTGGTAAGCTTTATTTCAGGCATTTTGCTACGCAGTTCATGGCGCTGAATGACTTCGTTTTTAAAATCTGCGCGGCGTAATTGCCAAAAGCCCAAATTTACCAAAAAGCATACTAATACGGCGGTGGCAATGGTGGGAATCAGTCCCGCTTTGAAATGAAACGGTCCCAATGTAAGTCCATGGTGGGTTATTTTAGCGCGCAATGGAATTTTGGACATATCTATAAAGCATTCAGGCTCATTCCTCGAGGGAGTCATGTTATCTAAAATTGTTGTTATTGCATTATTATTTTTTATTGTGATTAGTTTGTTTATGGCTCTCAAGTCTCTGGTGCGCAATGACCAAGGCGATAAACAAAAAGTCGTAAAATTTTTGGCTTGGCGGGTGGGGTTGTCAGCGCTTTTGTTGGTGTTACTGGGCTTATCTTTTTATATGGGCTGGTTAGAGCCTCATGGCCTAAGGAGTTAACGCCAAAAACATAGTTGTATAATGTTTTTGGCGTCTGGTTTAAGCGGAAATAGTTACAACCAGTAAACACTAATAAATAAGAACAACCAAACCACATCCACAAAATGCCAATACCAAGCCGCGGCTTCAAAAGCAAAATGGTTGTCAGGGCTGAGGTTGTTTGCCAAAGCACGGAACAACATGATGGTTAACATTATTGCGCCAATGGTCACGTGCATGCCATGAAAGCCTGTGAGCATAAAAAATGTCGATCCGTAGATCCCGGCATTTAAAGTGAGGCCAAGATCATTGTAGGCGTGGATATACTCCTCAACTTGTAAGATTAAAAAGCCAAACCCCAATAAGAGGGTAACCAGTAAGCTAATCAGCAATTTATTTCTTTGCTGTAAGAGTAACGCGTGATGAGCGATAGTAAGCGTTATACTGCTTGTTACCAGTAGCACAGTATTAATAAACGGGAGGCCCCAGGCACCCATAGCTTGTGTCGTAGTGCCATCTGGGGTTTTGGTTAATGGCCAGATCGCCTGAAAGTTTGGCCATAGTAACTCGTGGGTCATGTATTCGTCGCCAGCACCACCTAACCAGGGAACCGCCAATAAGCGGGTGTAAAAGAGGGCGCCAAAAAAAGCACCAAAAAACATCACCTCAGAGAAAATAAACCACATCATGCCCATGCGGTAGGAACGGTCCATTTGCAGGCTGTTTTTGTGCGCAAGACTTTCTTTTATGGTGTCACGAAACCAAACGAACATCATGGCAATAATGCCCATTAGGCCTAGAGTCAAAATATAGCTACCAGAAGAGCCTTCATTGGCGGCGATGCCTGAGCCTGAGTTTTGTTGCACAAAATTCGCGGCCCCCAAAGCAACAATAAATAAGAACACGGCCGTTATAAAGGGCCATGGGCTTTGCTCAGGAACGTAGTAGTGTGTGGTTTTCTCAGCCATGGTTTTCTCCTAGCGCGGCGATAGTGCGTAATTGTTGGCTAAATCTTGTTTTTGTGTTTTATCAGTAATGTCATAGAGCTGGTAAGACAATGTAATAGTTTGAACGCTTTCCGGTATTTCAGGGTCTACGTAAAAGATTAATGGCATATCCATTTCTTCGCCACCTGCCAGGGTTTGATTACGAAAGCAAAAGCACTCTGTTTTTTTGAAATAAGACGTTGCTTGGCCAGGAGAGACGGAGGGAACCGCGTGGCCCACAATACTTCTATTGGTTGGATTACGTACGTGAAAGTCCACCTGATGAATTTCGCCAGGGTGAACTTTGAGGCTGAAGGTGTTGGCTTTGAAAGACCAGGCCATTGCCGGATCAGTATCTGCCAAAAACTGAACGGTTATAGTCCGCTCAGCATTTACCATTACATTGCTTGCATCCGCGGCTTGATTGGCTGTTTTGCCATTCAAGCCGGTAATGTTACAGATCACTTCATACATTGGAGGTAGCACCCCAACAGCAAACACAAACATGCCAACGACTATTACTGTTAAGCGTAGTATCAAACGTTTGTGACTGGGCCGTTGGGGTTGCGGTTGCATATAAAACTCCTGGCCTTATTTGATTACCGGCGGTGTAGTAAATGAATGGTATGGCGGGGGTGAGGATAAGGTCCATTCCAAGCCATCCGCACCTTCCCAGACACTATCGTCCACCTTTTCGCCTTTTTTCTGGAAGCATACCTGGATTAGCACCCAAAGTAGTATCAGCTGGCTAAGGCCAAAGCCAAATCCGCCAATACTGATCCACCAGTTGAAATCCGCGAACTGCAAAGAATAATCCGAGTAACGTCGGGGCATGCCCGCAAGTCCTACAAAGTGCATAGGGAAGAAGAGTAGGTTAACGAATACCAGGGAGCACCAAAAATGTATTTTTGCGAGCGTGATGTTGTACATGCGTCCAGTCCATTTGGGTAACCAATAATAGACTCCGGCAATAATCGAGAATACAGCTCCAGTTACCAGTACGTAATGGAAATGGGCTACTACAAAATAGGTGTCATGGTACTGTTGGTCTACTGGAGTGATAGCCAGCATCAAGCCGGAAAATCCACCAATGGTAAACAAAATAACAAAAGCAATGGCAAAGAGCATCGGTACTTCAAAAGTCATCGAGCCCCGCCACATAGTGGCTACCCAGTTGAAAACTTTTACACCCGTGGGAACGGCTATTAGCATGGTCATGTACATGTAAAAAAGACTGCCAGCCAGTGGCAAGCCCACAGTAAACATGTGATGCGCCCATACCAAAAACGACAATAGTGCTATGGAGGCTGTGGCGTAAACCATCGACGCGTAGCCGAATAAAGGTTTACGGGCGAAGGTGGGCAGAATCGCGGATACAATACCAAAGGCCGGTAAAATCATGATGTAAACTTCGGGGTGACCAAAAAACCAGAACACATGTTGAAACAGCACGGGGTCACCGCCACCAGCGGCATCAAAGAAGCTGGTGCCAAAATGCCGGTCGGTAAGCATCATAGTCACGACGCCTGCCAGCACAGGCATAACCGCGATTAATAGAAACGCGGTGATCAACCAGGTCCAAACGAACAGTGGCATTTTCATCATTGTCATACCAGGAGCCCGTAGGTTAAAGATGGTTACGATGACATTGACCGCCCCCATGATGGAGGATATTCCCATCATATGGACTGAGAATATGAAAAAGTCTGTTGAGGCTGGGCCATATTTTGTGGACAACGGGGCGTAAAAGGTCCAACCGAAATTAGGCGCGTCTGCTATTCCCAGAAATGATTGAATAATGGAAAAAATAAGGATGGAAAAAGCAAAGGGTAAGATCCAGAAGCTCCAGTTATTCAGGCGTGGTAACGCCATATCCGGCGCGCCAATCATTAATGGAATCATGTAATTTGCCAAGCCAACAAAGGCCGGCATAACCGCACCAAACACCATAATGAGGCCGTGGGTGGTGGTCATTTGGTTGAAAAAGTTGGGATCCACTAACTGCAATCCTGGATACATAAGTTCTGCCCGGATAATCATGGCCATGAAGCCTCCGGTTAAGAACATAATGAAACTGAACCACAAATACATGGCGCCTATATCTTTATGGTTAGTCGCGAAGATCCAGCGTTTGATACCTTTCATCGGGCCGTGGTGTTCTGCCATTTTTTGTATCCCCCAATCCTTATTGAACAGTGTCACGTGGTTGAACAATATCAACACCATCGGCGGGCGAATTGCCCCAGGCATTGCGTTCATAAGTTATAACTGCGGCGATTTCTTTGGGGGATAAAACCTTACCAAAAGCGGGCATCGCGTTTTTACCGTGCAGTACGATGTTAATATGATCAGCCACAGGCCCGGTGGCAATGGCGCTACCCACTAATGAAGGGAATGTGGGGGGCAGGCCTTGTCCGGTTGCTTGGTGGCAAGCAGAGCAGCGTGCGATATAGGTTTTCTCACCTTCCTCCATGAGTTCATCTTTGTTAAAAGTTTTATCAACGCTGTTGGCGGCTGCTAATTCTGCTGCCTTCTGTTCTTCGGTGGCTTGGGTTAACCATTGCTCGAATTCCTCTACTGGACGCGCGTCTACCACAATGGGCATGAAAGCGTGATCTTTGCCACAGAGTTCTGCGCATTGACCACGATAAATGCCGTCTTTACCTTCTGGTACTAGAGTCCAAAGCTCGTTGATAAAACCGGGAATTGCGTCTTTTTTGATCGCGAAATCAGGCACCCACCATGAGTGAATGACGTCATCTGAAGTAATAACAAAACGTATTTTCCTTCCTGTGGGTATCACCAGCGGCTTATCGACGTTACGCTTGTAGAGTGCTTCCTGGGCAGCATAGGATCCGTCTTCTTTGTAAGCATCTTTTGCGATACTTTTGGGAAATAGCCCGGATGCTAAAACGGGACGAATAATTTGATCTTGAGGTGTGGAGAGCACGCTATAGAAGTCAACACCAGGTTGACCTTTGCCTTCCCAATCCAAATATTCGTAATGCCATTTCCACTGCGACCCGGTAACTTTAATGGTAAGGGCAGAGTTCTCTGTGTTGTCCATCGCGACTAACACTTTGGTGGCGGGGATTGCCATCAGAATAAGAATGACGAAGGGTAATATGGTCCAAATAAGTTCGATAGTTGTACTTTCATGAAATTGCGAGGCCTTGTGGCCTGCAGATTTCCGATGTTTGAACATCGAATAGAACATTAACCCGAATACGACGACTCCGATGGCAACGCACCACCACAACATCGTGCGGTGCATGTCAAAGACTTGTTGGCTGATGTCGGTGACGCCCGGAGTCATGTCTAATTGGTAATCAGCGAACAAAGTAGTACTGTATGTCGCTGCCAAAATTGTAGCTATGATCCATGAAGCCAATTTTTTGTTTGCCCGCATTGCTGACTCCCCAAAAATGAAAATACGACCTTTAAATTCAAGGTTTAGCTTGGAAAAGCATTGAGTATCAGGAAAGACAAAATTTGGAATGCAAGCCGCCCGCGCGAATACAGCAAAAGCAAATAACTCAACTGCTCGCAACTGCCACGGCAAGATCTATGGCGAATTCAATACGAGTTGTAAGGGCTAACGTTCAACCCCTAAATTTCAATAATCCCGACTGCGTGTTGATTAAAAGCTTGGTAACCTTTGAGCAGCAAGGACTTTGTTCTAAAATGGATCGCGGTTAAACTTGGGTTCCAGGCCTCTCCCATGTGGAGGCTTCCACTCCTCTCTACTTATTGTCCTGTTCAACTCTATGATCTCTGTTTTCAGTTGTCCAGTTATGAATGAAAAAAAGGTATAATAATCGGTTAATTAGGGACGACTTTGTGGTATTTGATTAAGTAGCCACAGAGTATCGTTTTAAATAGCCCGTACCCCGTTAAGAGAATGATTGAAATGAGTGCTGAACCGATCTACCGAGTGGTCTTTGTAAACCAGGCCGAAGTCTTCGAGATTTATGTTAAGAATGTATACCAAAGCGATTTGTACGGTTTTTTGGAAATCGAAGGTTTTCTATTTGGTGAGCGAAATCAGGTGGTCGTTGATCCCTCAGAAGAGCGATTAAAAATGTTGTTTGGTGAAGTTACTCGATCTTATTTGCCCTTACATTCTGTAATCAGGGTGGATGAAGTCGAGAAGCCAGGTAAGGGGGTCATTACCGAGGCCAAAAGTGGCGGGAAAGTGACGCCATTTCCCACTTTTCCCTATGGAAATGGTGGCGGTGGGGGGAAAAGCAATAACTGATGGCCTCATCTGCTTTTCCCGTTATTGTGTAAACACACTGAATATGAGATAAACTGATTTGAGAGGCGAGGCCGTGGTTGGTCCACGCTTATTTTATTAGGAACCTATCATGAAGGTGGTCAAGCCATGAAGGCGGTTAAGCGCAATCAACCTATTGGAATGCGATATAGTCTGGATAAGATGGAAAAGCTGATCCTGAGGGATCTTTCTCGCTTGGAAGAACAGTTGGAGCAGGTTGAGTCAAATGCCATTGGCAATAATGTCAGGCTAACTACTGCCAATACGTACCGCAAAATGATTGCTGACCGCAAGTCACTGCTTGAGCAGATTCAGGCTCAATCCAGAGAGTTTCTCGCGGGATAAATTCGCCGCAAAATGTTACTAAGAAAGAGGGTGGTGGCTATGGCGGGATTCGAACCTGCGACCCCATCATTATGAGTGATGTGCTCTAACCAACTGAGCTACATAGCCATTTCGAGGGCGCAGATTTTCGCAATACCAGTCACTAAAGTCAAGCCTGGGTTTTAAACATTGAAGCGAAAATGTACCACATCGCCATCCTGGACAATGTAATCTTTACCTTCCAGGCGCCATTTCCCCGATTCTTTAGCGCCTTGCTCACCTTTGTTGGCTACAAAGTCTTGATAGGAAACGACTTCCGCACGAATAAATCCTTTTTCAAAGTCAGTGTGGATTACGCCAGCCGCCTGTGGAGCGGTCGCACCCACTTTAACCGTCCAGGCGCGAACTTCTTTAACACCTGCAGTAAAATAGGTTTGCAGGCCTAGGAGGGCGTAGCCTGCGCGAATAACGCGATTTAAACCAGGTTCTGACATTCCCAGTTCAGCCAGGAACTCGATTTTGTCCTGCTCATCAAGTTCTGTGATTTCTGACTCGATCTTGGCGCATATAGGCACCAGTTCGGCTCCCTCAGTGTCTGCCAGGGCTTTGACTCTATCAAGTAACGGGTTGTTCTCGAAACCGTCCTCTTCCACATTGGCGATGTACATTGTGGGTTTTAGAGTTAGGAAGTTAAGCGATCGGATATGCTTGATTTCATCGGTGGAGAGTTCAACTGTTCGAGCGGGGATGCCTTCATTCAGTGACGGTTGTAGCTTTTCCAGAACTTTGAGGCGGGCTTGGGCATCTTTGTCGCCACCTTTGGCCTGCTTGCTGGCTTTTAGTATCGCTTTTTCCAGGCTATCAAGATCGGCCAAGGCTAATTCCGTATTGATGATTTCAATATCGGCCAAGGGATCTATTTTGCCGGCCACATGAATAATATTGTCATCATCAAAGCAACGTACCACGTGGGCAATAGCGTCGGTTTCACGAATGGTGGCTAGAAACTTGTTGCCAAGGCCTTCGCCTTTAGAGGCGCCTTCCACTAAGCCCGCAATATCAACGAATTCCATGGTAGTTGGAACTACTCGCTCTGGCTTCACTATTTCCGCCAGAGAGTCCTGTCTTGGGTCAGGAATGGGTACAATGCCTGTGTTGGGCTCAATAGTGCAGAAGGGAAAATTTTGGGCTTCAATTCCTGCTTTGGTCAAGGCATTAAAAAGCGTGGATTTACCCACATTTGGAAGACCAACAATGCCGCATTTGATTCCCATAATTAGATTACCGTCAATTGAATAGTTAGGGGTTCGCTGTGAAAGAGTGAAGTCTATTCATAGCTTTGTTTATGTTGCCTTCGAGTAAATCGGGTAAGGATTTTACGGCCTGATCTATGGCCGCCTCAATTAACTCACGCTCACTGGCTGGAGGTTTGCTTAAAACATAGTCGCTCACTAGGCGGGCATGGCCAGGATGCCCTATGCCGATACGCAAGCGCTGAAAATTCTTGTTGTTACCAAGCTTGTCGATGATGTCTCGTAATCCATTGTGACCACCGTGACCGCCACCCGATTTGAATCTTGCGGTTCCTGGGGATATATCCAACTCGTCGTGGGCTACCAAAATCGATTCCGGTGAGATCTTAAAAAAGTTGGCTAAGGGGGCGACCGCTTGTCCACTTAAATTCATATAGGTGGTGGGAATTAGCAGGCGGACGTCGTGTCCATGAATCGTTGCCCGAGCTGTGTTGGCAGGATATTTAGAATGGGTGGAAAGGCTTGCCTTATATTGGCTGGCAAGCCTCTCTACAAACCATGCACCGGCGTTATGGCGGGTTTCATCATATTGGCGGCCTGGGTTGCCCAAACCTACAATTAACAGAATGCCGTCGTTCAACTAACCGGTCCTTAGTATTAAAGGTTGCTTGGTTTACTCTTCAGTTGTTTCTTCTTCGCTAGCGCCGCCTTTCGGTGCGTGTACGCTGACAACTGGCAGGTCATGATCTTCACCGAGTTGTAGAGATTTGATTTCCACACCAGCAGGCAATGCAATATCACTCAAGTGGATTATGCTACCGAGGTCTGCATTGGCCAGATCCACTTCGATGTATTCAGGCAGGTCCTTCGCGAGACAAAGGATTTCAACTTCAGACATCTGGTGAGAGATTACGCCGCCATGCTGTTTAACACCAATGCACTTGTCTTCATTGATGAAGTGTAACGGCACATTCATGGTCAATTTGTGGGTCTGGTCGACCCGCATAAAGTCAGCGTGAACTGGGATCGACTTGGATGGGTGCCGTTGTAAATCTTTTAACACAACAGCCTGTTCTTTGCCTTCCAGTTGCAATGTTAAAACATGAGAATAAAAGGCTTCGTTCTCAAGTGCTTTAACCAGGTGTTTCAACTCAACTGAAATTTGTTGGGCGGGCTGGTCGGTACCATAAATAATGGCCGGCACCTTTTTTTCGAGTCGACGTAGGCGGCGGCTCGCACCTTTCCCCTTATCGGCTCTGGTTTCTGCTGCAATCACAAACTCATTGGACATGAGTGTTCTCCTTCAAAGTAAAAAACCTTCTGCTGTTTCGCGACCAAACAGGCTAGAAGGTCGGTAAAATGCCATGTTTCTCCCTTGCGGAATCAATCCTTAGGGTGAAACATGGCGCTCAATGATTCTTCATTGCTGATGCGGCGTACGCATTCTGCCAGCATCGGTGCCAAGCTTAACTGGCGAATAATCTTACAGTCACGGCCGGCGGCTGATAACGGAATTGTGTCGGTTATCACCAGTTCGTCCATTTTCGAGTTATTCAGGTTTTCTATGGCTGGCCCAGAAAGCACAGGGTGGGTGGCATAGGCCACAACTTTTTTAGCGCCATTATCTTTGAGCGCTTCTGCTGCTTTGCATAAAGTGCCAGCGGTATCCACCATGTCGTCCACCAAGATACAGGTGCGGCCTTCCACTTCACCAATGATGTGCATCACCTGAGAGGTATTGGCTTTGGCGCGCCGTTTGTCGATGATCGCCAGATCACAGTCGTTTAGTTGTTTGGCTACGGCTCGGGCTCGAACAACGCCGCCAACGTCTGGTGATACCACCATCATATCTTCGTATTTTTGCTTTTTGATGTCTTCAAGCAAAATGGGCGAGCCATAAACGTTGTCCACCGGAATATCAAAGAACCCTTGCACCTGATCTGCGTGAAGGTCAACAGTGAGTAAGCGGTCGATACCAACGGTGGTAATCATGTCGGCCACAACTTTTGCCGTAATCGCTACCCTGGCAGAGCGGACCCGCCGGTCTTGGCGGGCATAACCAAAATAGGGGATGACCGCTGTAATGCGTCCTGCCGAGGCGCGACGCAAGGCGTCGGCCATCACCAGAATTTCCATGATGCTGTCGTTGGTGGGTGCGCAGGTGGATTGAATAATGAAAACATCGCTACCGCGCACGTTTTCATTGATTTCCACGGAAATTTCGCCATCACTAAAGCGCCCAACCATGGCGTCACCAAGGGGCGAGTGTAAGTGGTCGGCTACTTTTTGAGCCAAATCCGGGGTTGAGTTGCCAGTGAACACAATCAAATTGGCCACGCCATTCACCTTGTTTTTCTATTGCCTATGGAATCAGCTTGGAAAATATGGCAGGGCCGCCAGGATTCGAACCTGGGGATGACGGGATCAAAACCCGTTGCCTTACCGCTTGGCGACGGCCCTGTAGCTTTCGACGGATCCATTGATCAGTCTGGGCGCGGAATACTACCAGAAAACCAACGAATGTTTTAGAAGTTTTTTCTGGATTTTAGCCTTATTTGGCTAGTGGTCCAGAATATAATGGTGATCGGTTATGGCCCTTGGCAATGATCCAGTCCACTTCACTATCACCAATGCCAAAGTCGTTCATTTTGGCGCTGGCTTTTGTTTGACAAATTTCAGCGGCCTCCTGGCTGTCAAACTGGCTAAAAAGACAGGACCCGCTACCAGTGACTTTGGGATTGCTTTCTGGTGTCATTGCTGCCATTAAATTCATGCAGCGATCAATGAGAGGAAAGCGTTTCCTGAGTACGGGTTCAAAGTCATTATGGCCTTGCCCCCTCAAGAAGTCGCGTATTTTGATAACCTTTGAATCCCTTGTCAATTGTTTTTCTTGGAAAAGTTCTCGTGTATCGGCGTGACAGTGAGGGTGGGCAATAAGGTACCAGGGTTCGGGAATTATTACGGATTCAAGTAGTTCGCCCACACCCTCAGCTAGGGCAGAGTGACCAAAAATAAAGATTGGAACGTCGGCGCCAAGCGTTAATCCAAGGCTGCGTAACTCCTGGTTAGAGAGGTTGGTTCCCCAGAGTTTGTTTAGGGATACCAGGGTTGTTGCCGCATTGGAGCTGCCGCCACCCAGGCCACCACCCATCGGCAGTCTTTTGATCACTTCGATATGGGCGCCTTTTTTGCAGCCTGTTGCTTGCTGGAGTTTGTGGGCAGCTCTAAAAATTAAATTTTGCTGTTCGTCTAGGCCTGGGATAGGCGGGCTCACTGAAATGCCGTCAGTGTCTAACGGGGTGAAGTTTAGCTCGTCATAATAATCGACAAACTGAAATAAGGTTTGGAGCTGGTGGTAGCCGTCCTCACGCTGCCCGGTGATGTGTAAGAACAGGTTAAGTTTAGCCGGAGATTTGACGCAAATGCTCATGTATCTGTCACGGGAGTTAGCGGCAGCCATTCTTTTATGATAAAGGTGACTTTCAGCTCGTCTTTGTCAATGATAATGCGCTGCGGGAGAATGTTGCCCATAGCATTGCCGTAGCGGCTGTAGGTCAAATGCCAGCCGTCTTGTACCATTTCTTCAATAGTGCCTAAGGCGTTGAGTTTAATCTCAGGCTTGCCGTATGGTGCAGGGATCCCTTTGACCCAATACAAAAGATTTTGAATGGGAATATTCCAGCCTGTGTGTGTGAGCACTAATTCCTCTGGCGACTCGGATAAGAATGTACCTTCAGAGTTTTGGAGACGAGCACCATAAGGGTTGCCGTCGATCACCGTGGAGCCTTGCCCTAGCGGGCCGGATAGTAGTATGTAAAAACTATCCATTGATTGGCTCCAATCAAGGTAAGCCGAACCACCGTCTTCGGCTGTGCGCACGCCAATTTTGCCTTTTATTTGCCAGTCACGTAATAATGTGAGTTCGCGTAGGTGATCTACCCAGGCAACCGTCTGGCCTGCATCTATCGGTGTAGGTGGGTGTTCGGGAGAATGCCATAGCGCGCATCCTCCCAGAGATAATATGCTGATAATCAATAATAGTTTTGTTTGCACGAACGGCCTGATTCTCGTTATTGCGTTTTTATTGGGCAGGAATTAGACGTTCCATGGCTTCTTTTACAGGGGCGCTATCGGGAAAGTCTTCGAGTGCTTTGCGCCAGATTTTGGTGGCTTCTTCCTGCTTTCCAGTAACCCAAAGAACCTCGCCTAAATGGGCGGCAATCTCCTGGTCATCGAATGCTGCATAGGCTTTTCGCAAGAAGTCCAACGCAGCACTGATATCGCCCATACGATACTTGATCCAGCCCATGCTATCAATAATCGCGGGATCTTCGGGGTTAAGAGTGTAGGCTTTCTCGATGAGTTCCCAGGCTTCGCTCAGGCGCTGATTTCGATCTGCGAACGTGTAGCCCAAGGCGTTCAGAGCCGCGCTATTGTCTGGTTGCAGCGCAAGTAAACTTCTTAAATCCTCTTCCATGCCGCTGAAATCGTTGTTGCGTTCTTTTAGCATGGCGCGGCTATATAAGATGTTAGTGTCTTCAGGTGTGTCGTTGAGGGCTTCCGTTAAAATGCCAATCGCGCCTTCAATATCACCTTGATCGGCCAAGATTTCACTTTTGGTCATTTGAAATTTGGTGTGGTGCTCTGGCGCATTAGCCATGGCTGTATCCAGCACTGATAGCCCTTGATCAGAGTTACCCATTTTATGGTAAGTCATCGCCAACTGGATTTGGGCCAGCGGGTAATTCGGGCCGTCAGTCACTTGTAAAAAATGCTTTATAGCCAGGTCGTTATTTTTTTCAGACAAGGCAATACGGGCCAGATAGATATTGGCTTCGTCGGGTCTGTGTTGCATCTGGATGAGGCGGCTGAAATATTCCTTGGCTTTCTCGTTTTGCTGGTTTTCCCAGCTGAGTAAAGCCAGTGAGAGCACCAGATCTCCATCGTGGGGGAAAGCTTGTGACAAGCGGAAGAATTGTTGCTCTGCTTCCTCAAGTTGTCCCAGTTGCACAAGGTAGCGGGCGTATACTACTCCAAGTCTCTTGTTTTCTGGCCACAGGCTGGTTTTTTGTGCCAGATAAATCATGGCAACATCTTGTTCTTTGGTGGCAATCAGAGATTGCACCCGACCAAGGATAGCGTTGGTATAGTTGGGTTTGATTTTTAGCGCTTTGTCGTAATCTTTGATGGCAACTTCGTGATTGCCGTTCATGGCTTCCAGTGAGCCTTTTGCAAACCAAAGCTTATCGTTGTCGGTTTGCTTGGAATATTCGCGCAGTTTTTCCAGTACTCGTTGGCGCGTTTCTTTGTCTGCTGCGCGGGTGGCTTGTAACAGGTATTCAAAGTTCATAGAGCCATCACTGGCCAGGAGCAGATCAATTTGTTCAAGGGCTTCGTCCAGTTTGCCCATGCGGATCAATTCTGTGGCAATAAGCTCTCTGGGGACGGTGTTTTTGGGATCGATTTCACTCCACAGCATGGCTGCGTCCAGGGTGGCCTGGTGGGCGCCGAGGTAGCGAGAGATGTAGGTAGCACGCTCTACAACCTGGGGGTCGCGGGTCTCATGGGCTTGCTTAAGGTACTTGCCGAGGGCGACATCCGCCCGATTGCGCTTGCCAGCAAATTCGGCTAATAACAGTTCATAGAGGCTATCCCCTTCAAACGCTCGGGTTGGAATGGGGTCAGCTTCAGATGCTGGCTGAGCCTGGGCAGTTGTGGCTTTGTCTTGGGAATGGTGGTCGCTGTTGCTCTGGAAGCTTGAGCAGGCACCCAGCAAAACAGTCGCTGTAACACCGGTTGCGAAGAGAAATTGTTTTAAAATCATGGGTATACAGGCCGGCCTGTGAATTCACTTAGGTTAATGGAAACAAGATTGGCCGTACCTTGCAAGATATTTGTGGAAATCTGGCTCGACAGGCAATCTCTTGATTATAACTATAGAACTTTTATTGTGCCTCATGTTCCCTGAAGTCTTATAAATATGTCTCAGGAAAAGGCGCTAGAACAGGCTGCGGTTAGCGCCTAAGCTTGTGCTATAATCGCGCCACTTTTGAGACCATCCATCGGTTTTTATTGAATATTATATGGCGATACTCGCGTACGGAATAAACCATAGAACCGCGTCAGTGGACATGCGCGGCAAGCTGTCGTTTGCGCCAGAACGGGTGATCAATGCATTGAGCGAGGTTCGGGCTCAGGTGGGACTGCAAGAAGTAGCCATCTTGTCTACCTGTAACAGAACTGAGCTGTATTGCTCCTCCAGTGCTCATGACTCTGCTTCTTTGCTCAGCTGGCTTGGTCAATACCATAATGTTCCTGTTGATCAGATTTCCCAGTGTGTTTATGAATTTTGGGATGAGGCGGCAGTGCGGCATTTAATGCGAGTAGCCAGCGGGCTTGATTCTATGGTGTTGGGCGAACCCCAAATTTTTGGGCAATTAAAATCCGCTTATACCTTGGCGCAGCAGGCTGCAACTGTAGGTCCTGAGTTGGGGCGGTTGTTTCAGCATTCATTTTCTGCCGCCAAACAAATACGCACAGAAACGGGCATTGGCACCAATCCGGTATCCGTGGCCTACGCCTCTGTTAAACTGGCACAACGGATATTCTCGAAGTTGTCGGATACTACTGTATTACTTATCGGTGCCGGAGAAACCATTGAGTTGGTAGCGCGTCATTTGTTGGAGCAGGGGGTAAAACGGCTTTTTGTCGCCAACCGCACCATGGCTCGGGCTAATGCCGTTGCAGAGGAATTTAAAGGCCGTGCCGTATTGTTGGGGGATATTCCCATGATCCTCCATGAAGCGGATATTGTTATTTCCTCAACCGCAAGCCCATTGCCAATATTGGGTAAAGGGGCGGTTGAGCACGCGCTGAAGCTGCGTAAGCACAAGCCCATGTTTATGATGGATATAGCCATCCCGCGAGATATCGAAGAGGAGGTGGCGGAGTTGGCGGATGTCTATCTGTATACCGTAGATGATCTCCAGACCGTAGTCGATGAAAATCGTCGCCAACGCCAAAGTGCTGCCAGCGAGGCTGAGCGATTGGTAGATTTGCGCGCAGCACAGTACATGGAAAGTTTAAAAACACTGGATGCTGTTGAGGCAATCCGTCAATATCGTGCTGGCTTGGATAGCATTCGTCAGCAGGAGTTGGAGCGGGCGTTGAATCAATTGCGCAATGGTGCTGAGCCAGAGGAAGTTCTTGCTCGAATGAGCCGTACAATGATGAACAAGATAATGCATACACCCACTACGCGAATAAAAGAAGCCGCCGAAAAAGGGCGTGCCGATCAGTTGGAATGGGCACTGACGTTGTTGGGGATAAACGATTTAGATGATTCGGGTTAATTAATTACATGAAACAATCCTTACGCAATAAATTAGCGAGCCGTAGTGAACGTTATGAAGAGGTTGGTATGTTGCTGAGCCAGCCCGAGATCATTTCGGATCAGAACCGGTTTCGTAAACTCTCCCAGGAATACGCGGAAATTGAACCGGTCGTACAGTGTTTTCGTGAGTACGACCAGGTGCTCAAAAATATGGAAGAAGCCAAATCATGGCTTGATGATCCAGATTTGCGGGAGATGGGTGAAGAAGAGCTGGCAGTGAATCAGCAAAAAAGTGAAGCATTGGAAATTGAACTGCAGAAGCTGATGTTACCCAAAGACCCGTTTGACGGCAGTAACGTTTTTCTGGAAGTGCGCGCCGGTACCGGCGGCGATGAAGCCGCCATTTTTGCTGGTGACTTATACCGAATGTATGCCCGTTATGCTGAGAACTGTGGTTGGCGCCTCGAAGTAGTTAGCCAAAGTGAAGGCGAACATGGTGGCTATAAGGAAATTATCTGTCGGGTTATTGGTGACAATGTATATTCTCGCTTGAAGTTCGAGTCTGGCGCCCACCGGGTACAGCGAGTGCCAGCCACCGAGTCTCAAGGACGAATTCATACCTCTGCTTGCACCGTTGCAATTTTGCCTGAAGCCGATCAGGTAACGGATATTGATGTGCGTACGGAAGATCTGCGTATTGACACCTACCGTTCCTCTGGAGCGGGTGGCCAGCACGTTAATACCACCGACTCAGCCGTTCGTATTACTCATATTCCAAGTGGTGTGGTGGTGGAATGTCAGGATGAGCGATCGCAACATAAAAACAAGGCCAAAGCCATGTCGCTATTGAAGTCGCGGTTACTTCAGCATGCCCAGTCGAAACAACATCAAGAGACCAGTGATGCCCGGCGCAATCTGGTGGGCAGCGGCGATCGATCCGAGCGCATCAGAACTTACAATTATCCGCAGGGTCGAGTGACGGATCACCGAATCAATCTGACACTTTATCGGCTTCCCGAAATCGTTGCAGGTGATCTTGATGAAGTTATCCAGCCTTTGGTAGATGAGTATCAGGCCGATCTGCTGGCAGCGTTGGCTGACGACGATTAAACGTGCTTTCTATTCGTTCGAGTCTTACTTGGGCCGAGCAACGACTGGCCACTGAATCACAACTGCTGGAAACTGCACGAGCCGACAGTTATTGGTTGCTGGCCCATGTGTTGAAAAAAGACCAAGCGTGGCTACGAACCTGGCCAGAGGCACCCATTTGCCAGCAGGATCTGGCAAATTTCAAAGCGTTGATCGAGCGTCGGCTTAAGGGTGAACCTGTGGCTTATTTAACAGGGAGGCAAGGATTCTGGAGTTTGGATTTGCGTGTGACTCCTACCACTCTGGTGCCTCGCCCGGAAACGGAATTGTTAGTAGAGCAGGCATTGATGCTCCTTCCTGAAGAGAATGCAGCCCAGATTCTGGACTTGGGTACTGGATCCGGGGCCATTGCACTGGCGCTAAAAAAAGAACGTCCACTGAGTCAAGTAACGGCTACGGATGTTGATCCGCCCAGTGTGCAATTGGCCGCAGAGAATGCTCGTAATCATGGTTTGGATATTACTTTCTATTGTGGTTTCTGGTTCGAAGCCATCCCCCGGCAACTGTTCGACCTGATTGTATCCAACCCCCCCTATATAGTGGAAGGGGATGAGCATTTGCAGGGTCCTGGGGTGCAGTTCGAGCCATTGCGAGCTTTGGTCTCCGGTCGGGATGGATTGGATGATATTCGTAAAATCATTGATCAGTGTCCGGGCTATCTCAATCAGAATGGCTGGCTGCTGTTAGAGCACGGCTATGATCAAGCGAACGCCGTGCGTCAACAGTTGATGCGACGGGGTTTTCAGCAGGTGAGAACCGAGCTGGATCTCGCGGGGCATGAACGTGTTACCATGGGACAATGGTGCCACAAGGTGATGGACTGATGTTCAGTGATGAGGAACTAGCCCGTTATAGTCGGCAGATATTGTTGCCGGAACTCGATATTGAAGGCCAGGAGTCTTTGAAGAGTGCCCATGCCGTGATCGTGGGTCTGGGTGGATTAGGCTCGCCGGTTGCCATGTATCTTGCAGCGGCTGGGGTGGGTGAGTTAACCCTAATCGATGATGACGTCGTGGATTTGAGCAATTTACAGCGCCAGATTATTCATACTACAGAAACTTTGGCAGAACCGAAAGTGTGTTCAGCGCAGAGCCAATTGGCCAAATTAAATCCTCATTGTAAAGTTAATGCCATTCAAACTAGGTTAACGGCTGAAAACATTAGCCAATTATGCGCCTCCGTGAATGTCATTCTGGACTGCAGTGATAACTTCGGCATCCGGTTTTTATTGAATCAGTTCAGTGTGGAACAAAAAATTCCCTTGGTTTCTGGTGCGGCGGTTCGCTTCGATGGACAGGTGGCCGTGTTTGATTCGCGCAATGTTCTTAGCCCCTGTTACCGCTGCTTGTACGAGGATACCGGCGAAGACGATGTGCGCTGTGTTAATAACGGTGTGCTGGCCCCCGTGGTGGGTATAGTGGGAACAATTCAGGCCACGGAAACCCTAAAACTATTAACAGGAATGGGTGAAACCCTGGTGGGCCGATTATTATTGATTGATGCCTTGGCCATGCGTATCCGGGATATTAAGCTCACCAAAGATCCGCATTGTCCAGTTTGTCGCGGTTCAGAAAATACCAAATAAAAAAACAGAACTTAACTGTCCGATATTATCCGATATAAAGGAGCCATTTATGAAAACTCGTGCCGCAGTCGCTTGGGGAGCTGGTCAGCCATTAGCGATAGAAGAGATTGAACTGCAGGGTCCGCAAGCCGGGGAAGTGATGGTAAAGCTGGCAGCAACCGGGGTTTGTCATACCGATGCTTTCACTTTGAGTGGTGCTGACCCCGAAGGAATTTTTCCCAGCGTTTTAGGGCATGAGGGTGCCGGGGAAGTGGTTGAGGTGGGTCCGGGTGTCACTAGTGTTGCTGTGGGTGATCATGTGATTCCGCTCTATACGCCAGAATGTGGCAAGTGTAAGTTTTGTCTGTCGGGCAAAACCAATCTTTGTCAGGCGATTCGATCTACCCAAGGGCAAGGATTAATGCCCGATGGGACGTCTCGTTTTAGTTTGAATGGCAAACCGATTTTTCATTACATGGGAACCTCAACATTTTCTGAATATACAGTGTTGCCGGAAATCGCTCTGGCAAAAATCAACAAAGCGGCACCCCTTGATAAAGTCTGTTTACTCGGTTGTGGTATTACCACGGGTATTGGTGCCGTAATCAATACGGCGAAGGTGGAACCGGGATCAACGGTGGCTATTTTCGGTCTGGGTGGTATTGGCCTTTCAGTGATTCAGGGTGCGGTGATGGCCAAAGCCGAACGTATAATCGTTATTGATATTAACGAAGATAAATTCGAAATGGCGAAAATGTTAGGCGCTACGGATTTCGTGAATCCTAAAAATTATTCGCAACCGATACAAGAGGTCATTGTAGAGTTAACGGATGGGGGTGTGGATTACTCATTTGAGTGTATCGGCAACGTGGATTTAATGCGCTCAGCTCTGGAATGTTGTCATAAAGGTTGGGGCGAATCGGTCATTATCGGGGTCGCCGGTGCGGGTCAGGAAATATCTACGCGCCCATTTCAGTTGGTTACAGGCCGAGTGTGGCGGGGGACAGCGTTTGGTGGTGTAAAAGGTCGTACCCAGTTGCCTGATTATGTGGAGCGCTATATGAAAGGTGAGATCAAGATTGATGAAATGGTCTCTTTCACTATGCCTTTGGAGGAGATTAACCGCGCCTTTGATTTAATGCATGAAGGTAAGGCTATCCGTTCTGTCATTATTTATTGATGGATATTGTGAGAGAGGTTTTATGAATATCATTGATGATGTGCGTTGTTTTTCTGGCCGTCAATTACGAATTCAGCATGACTCAGAGCGGTGTCATTGCCCGATGGTTTTTTCGCTTTATTTACCGCCCCAGGCTGAGCAACAGCCAGTACCGGTGTTGTGGTGGCTGTCTGGACTTACCTGTAATGACCAAAATTTTGTAACGAAAGCGGGTGCTCAACGGGTAGCCAGTGAATTAGGGCTCGCCATCGTGGCACCGGATACCAGCCCAAGAGGTGAGGGTGTACCGGGTGATGTTGATGGCGCCTGGGATTTTGGTTTGGGGGCCGGATTTTATATTAACGCAACCGAGCAACCCTATGTCCGGAATTACCAGATGCAGGACTATATTCAACAGGAATTACCGGCGTTGTTGCGCCACTCAGAATTTAAGCTTGATTGGGAAAGGCAGGGTATATTTGGGCATTCTATGGGAGGGCATGGGGCCTTGACATTGGCCCTGAAGTTTCCTCAGCAATATCAGTCTGTGTCCGCTTTTTCACCCATTTGTGCACCCAGTGGTTGTCCTTGGGGAGAGAAGGCATTTACCGCCTATTTAGGTGCCGATCGCGAGCTCTGGCAGCAGCATGATGCTACGGCCTTAATTCGTACCAAAGGTTTTGATAAACCTATATTGGTTGAGCAGGGAGAAGCTGATAGCTTTCTGGAAAACCAGTTGAAACCAGAGCTTTTGGTTGCGGCCTGTAAGGATCGATCAGTTCCCTTAACCTTGAATCTCCGGCAAGGTTATGATCATAGCTACTTTTTTATCGCCAGCTTCATGGAAGAGCATTTGCGTTTTCATAATCAGCAGCTGAAGCCATGAAAAGAAGTTTACCCAAAGCACCTTATTCAATACGGCGTAGGTAAAGCACCTTAGATAAATTCATCGCAGAAATAACTGATGTGTTAAATAGTGATTGCCATGAGCACAGGTCAAGATAACTGTGTGCCCACGGCAATTGCTAATGCGGATTAAACCAGCTTTTTCGCCAAAATCTGATTCACCATTTGCGGGTTTGCTTTGCCTTTGGACAATTTCATGGTTTGTCCCACAAAGTACCCCACCAGTTTTTTACGTTTATTGTCATCGGCCGCCAGGTATTGGGCTACCTGATCAGGACTACTGGCAATAACCTCATCTACGACAGCTTCGATAGCGCCGGTATCGGTTTCCTGTTTCAGTCCTTTACTTTCGATAATGGCATCGGCCGTGCCGCCGTTTTCCCACAGCTCTTCAAAAATTTGTTTGGCTATTTTACCGGAAATCGTATTGTCAGAAATGCGCTTTAAAAGTCCACCTAGCTGTTCCGCGCTGACCGGGCTTTGCTCAATATCCAGATCGTTTTTATTCAGCGCGCCAAGTAATTCAACGCTTACCCAGTTGGCGGCCAGTTTAGGTTTGGCTACAGATTCTTTAACAACAGTTTCAAAATATTCTGCCAGAAGGCGATCAGAAGCCAGTACTCGAGCATCGTATTCAGACAGCTCCAGTTCACTGACAAAGCGCTCCACTTTTTGCGCCGGTAGTTCGGGCAAACTGCTTCGTATTTCATCCAGCATGGATTGCGTAACTTCCAGCGGCAACAGATCTGGGTCTGGGAAATAGCGGTAATCGTTGGCTTCTTCTTTGCTGCGCATGGCGTTGGTTTTGTTTTTTACCGGGTCATAGAGCACAGTGGACTGGACTATGTCGCGGCCTGATTCCAGCTCGTCCATTTGCCATTCTATTTCCGCATTAATCGCTTTTTCTACAAACCGAAACGAGTTGACGTTCTTAATTTCGCGCCGGGTGCCCAGTTTCTCAGCACCAATTTTACGCAGTGATACGTTGCAATCACAGCGCATGGACCCTTGCGACATATTGCCATCGGAAATATCAAGATAGCGAATCAGGGAGTGAATGGCCTTGGCATAGGCCACCGCTTCTTTAGCCGAACGGATTTCTGGCTCGGAGACAATCTCCAATAGAGGTGTACCGGCACGATTCAAGTCGATACCGGTCATACCACTATAATCTTCGTGCAGCGATTTTCCTGCGTCCTCCTCCAGGTGCGCTCGGGTAACGCCGATGGTTCGAGTGCTGCCATCTTCAAGGATTATCTCAACACTGCCG
Organism: uncultured Ketobacter sp.; assembly: GCA_963922875.1. Classification (GTDB taxonomy): domain Bacteria; phylum Pseudomonadota; class Gammaproteobacteria; order Pseudomonadales; family Ketobacteraceae; genus Ketobacter. The sequence goes on from CAWUJH010000003.1 coordinate 179,266, forward strand.
ACGCCCACGATAGGCAGTTCAAATTGGGAAATTTGGTAGCCTTTTGGTAAGTCCGGGTAAAAATAGTTTTTGCGGGCAAATACCGAATGAGACGCGATCTCGGCGTCAATACCTAAACCAAATCGAACCGCTTTCTCCACCGCATCAGCATTCAACACCGGTAATGTGCCGGGCATGGCGAGATCCAGCAGTGAAGCCTGGGTGTTGGCCTCAGCTCCAAAATTGGTGGAGCTGCCGGAAAATATTTTCGAATGGGTGGACAGTTGAACGTGGATTTCCAGTCCGATGACCACTTCCCATTGACCTGTATTCATCGATGCAACTCCCTTTATGCGAAAGTGGCTGGCAATTGACGGTGCCAGTCAGTAACGAGTTGATATTGATGGGCGACATTTAACAAGCGGCTTTCCTCAAAGTAGTTACCAATAATCTGTAGTCCTACCGGTAGCCCCTGAGTTTGTCCCGCCGGAACTGACAGAGCAGGCAGGCCCGCCATATTCACTGAAATGGTGTAAATGTCAGACAAGTACATGGAGAGCGGATCTTTCGCTTTTTCGCCCAGCTTGAAGCCAGCGCTAGGGGATGTTGGCCCCATAATGACATCAACCTTGGCAAAAGCCTGGAGGAAATCGTTTTTGATGAGGCGGCGAACTTTTTGCGCCTGTAGATAGTAGGCATCGTAATAACCGGCGGAAAGTGCGTAAGTGCCGATCATGATTCGGCGCTGGACTTCTTCACCAAAACCCTCGCCCCGAGAGCGTTTGTACAAATCTTCCAAGTCCACGGGGTTTTCGCAGCGATAGCCAAAGCGGACACCATCAAAGCGCGATAAGTTGGAGGAGGCCTCAGCGGGGGCAATGACATAATAGGCCGGGATGGATAAATGCGTATTGGGCAGGTCAATCTCAACAATTTCTGCCCCCAGCTTTTTGAATTCATCCACGGCCTGCTCAATAACCTGGGCTACCCCATTATCCAGACCCTGATCAAAAAACTGTTTGGGCAGGCCTACGCGCAGCCCTTTGATGGAATCCGTTAACTGGGCGCAATAATCGGGCACATCCAGGTTGGCACAGGTGGAGTCTTTGGGATCGAAACCAGCCATGGCATTCATCATCAAGGCGGCATCTTCGGCGGTTTGGGTCATGGGTCCCGCTTGATCCAGGGAGGAGGCGAAAGCAATCATGCCCCAGCGTGAAACTCGGCCATAAGTGGGTTTCAACCCCGTGATACCGCATAAGCTGGCGGGTTGGCGAATGGAGCCGCCGGTATCAGTCCCCGTAGCCGCAGGTGCTAAACGGGCGGCTACTGCGGCGGCAGAACCGCCCGACGAACCACCAGAAACGTATTCCAGATTCCAGGGGTTATGGACAGAACCATAGTGACTGGTTTCATTGGAGGAACCCATCGCGAATTCGTCCATGTTCGTTTTCCCCAGAGTGATAATTCCAGCGCCGTTCAATTGCTCCACCACAAAGGCATCATAGGGGGCAACAAAGTTGTCCAGCATTTTAGAGGCGCAGCTGGTTTTGACCCCCTGGGTACAAAATATGTCTTTGTGGGCAATGGGTATGCCGGTTAACGGACCGGCACTGCCACTGGCGCGAAGAGCATCGGCTTGTTTCGCCTGCGTCAAAGCGCGGTCTTCACACAAAGTAATGAAACTGTTGATCTTGCTATCCAGCGTTTTGATGCGTTGCAGAAAATGCTGGGTTAACTCCTCGCTGGAAAACTCACCGGCTGCCAGAGCGTCTGACAATTGTTTTAAGGTGTGGCTATGCATGTACTTAATACTCTGATCATTCTATGACTTTGGGAACCAAATAAAGGCCATCAGCCGTGGCGGGTGCTATGGCTTGATACTCATCTCGATGGTTTGTTTCTGTTACCTTATCGGCGCGTAAGCGCTGGGTGGCGTCATTGGGGTGAGCCATTGGCGTTACATCGCTGGTATCCACGGATTGCAGTTGTTCGATCATTCCCAGAATGGATGTTAGTCTGTCTGTTATCTCCGGAATGGAAGATTCCGAGAGTTTTAAGCGAGCTAAATGAGCTATTTTTGCTACATCGTCTTTGTCTAGAGCCATGACAATCTCCAGCGGGCTATTGGCTGATGGCGTATGGTACCAGAAATCTTTGACGGATCGATCCCGTAAGCTTGATAACACAATATTAATAGAAGCATTGTTGTATCTTCCGCAGTGAGCTAAGTTCATAATACTCAGGGCAAAAGTTGTGTTTGCGAACTTGCCGAACTGGGCAGGCGCTGCTATTGTTCCCGCATTACGGTGACATATGCTTGTTAACACAGCAATTTTCTTAACTTTAACCGCTCGATGGGTTGTCATTCCTAATTATGTTTAAACGTCTAAGAGGCATGTTCTCAACAGATCTATCAATTGATTTGGGGACTGCGAATACACTTATTTATGTAAAAGACCGGGGTATCGTCCTCGACGAGCCGTCAGTGGTGGCCATTCGCCAGCAAAATGGGGCCAAAAGTGTGGCTGCAGTGGGTATGGATGCGAAACGCATGTTAGGTCGCACGCCTGGTAACATTACGGCGATTCGGCCATTGAAAGATGGTGTTATTGCGGACTTCCATGTCACCGAGAAAATGCTTCAGCACTTTATCCATAAAGTGCATGAAAATAATTTCATTACACCCAGTCCTCGGGTTTTGGTGTGTGTGCCTTGTAAGTCTACTCAGGTTGAGCGAAAAGCGATCAAAGAGTCGGCCTTGGGAGCTGGAGCTCGTGAAGTCTATTTGATTGAAGAAGCCATGGCGGCGGCGATTGGTGCTGGACTACCCGTCGAGGAAGCCAGTGGTTCCATGGTGGTGGATGTGGGTGGTGGCACTACAGAAATAGCGATTATCTCACTTAACGGGATTGTTTATTCAGATTCTGTGAGAGTTGGCGGCGATAAGTTTGATGAAGCCATTGCAACTTATGTGCGCCGAAACTACGGCAGCTTGATCGGTGAAGCGACAGCGGAGCGTATCAAGCAGGAAATTGGTTGTGCTTATCCTGGCAATGAATTGCTCGAAATCGATGTGCGTGGTCGAAATTTAGCCGAAGGTATTCCGCGTTCATTTACACTTAATAGCAACGAAATATTGGAAGCTTTACAAGAGACGTTATCGCAGATTGTGTCAGCAGTTAAAGGTGCGTTGGAGCAATCGCCTCCTGAACTGGCTTCGGATATTGCCGAACGTGGTCTGGTTTTGACTGGAGGTGGGGCCTTATTGCGTGATTTAGAGCTGTTATTGGCCGAGGAAACCGGTTTGCCGGTTATTGTGGCAGAGGATCCTCTCACCTGTGTTGCCCGAGGCGGCGGTAAAGCCATGGAGATGATGGATAAGAGCGGGTTCGATATTTTCTCAGTGGATTAAACCTGGCGCACGAGCAGTTGAAGGCGCTATATTATTGAAACGCGAGCTATTTTGAGCCGGCCCAAGTAAAAGCTTGTTGGCCGGTTTTTATTTTTGACGCTGCCAAGGCAAGGTTAAAAACAAAAAGGTTATTGAGGTAACAGCTATAAAACCTATATTTGGTCAAAATACAGCGAATCGTTATCGGCTAATTCTGATGGTGATTCTGTCGTTTACGCTCATTTTTATCGATCATCGTTTTCATTGGCTTGACTCAGTGCGCTTTGCTCTTTCAGTGATTACCGCTCCCATTCAGCAGGTGGCAAATGTCCCAGCACGACTTTTTGTTTGGTCCAGCGAGAGCATGCAAGGCCGTACCGAACTGGCTGAGGAGAACGAGCGTTTAAGAGCTGAAGTGTTAATCTTAAAGCGCAGAGTACAAAAGCTGGCATCTACCGTAGCGGAAAACACCCGCTTAAAAGAGTTGCTGAATGCCTCGGACGAAGTGGATGATCAGGTTTTGATAGGCGAAATTATAGGCGTTGATTCAGATCCCTATCGCCATGAAGTTATTGTTAATAAAGGACGTTTGGATGACGTTTATATTGGTCAAGCGGTATTGGATGCCGAAGGATTGATGGGACAGGTGATAGAAGTCGGCGTTAACAGTAGTCGTGTGCTGCTGATTTCGGACATCACTCATGGGGTTCCAGTCCATGTAAATCGTAATGGTGTGCGTGCCATCGCCGTTGGATCGGGAGCGTTAGACCAATTAAATTTGATTCATGTGCCGGATACAGCAGACATAAAGCAAGGCGATTTGTTAGTAAGTTCCGGGCTAGGAGGCCGTTTTCCGAAAGGGTATCCGGTGGGCACTGTTACTACGGTAAGGCATGATCCCGGACAGGCTTTCGCTGTTGTATCAGCACGTCCTATGGCTAATCTGGATCGATCTCGTCATGTGCTTTTGGTGTTTACTGCCGATATCTCCGAAGAAACGTTGGAGGTGGGTCAATGAATCAAGCACAGACCTCACCGGAGAGTTTAACCACCATTGTAATGACGTTTTTACTGGCCTTCATTCTTGTTGCCGTACCCTTACCGGAATGGGCTGTAGGTTTTCGCCCAGCGTGGGTAGCCCTGGTGCTGATTTACTGGGTGATGGCATTACCTCACCGAATAGGGGTGGTAACAGGGTGGTTCACGGGATTATTACTGGATGGCTTAACCGGTAATGTCCTGGGTCAAAACGCTTTGGCCCTCTCAATAGTGGCTTATATTGTTTACGTGTTGCACATGCGCATTCGGGTATTTCCCATGTGGCAGCAATGTTTAACGATGATTGTATTGGTGGGTATTCATCAATTAGTGAACATCCTGATTATTAGAGCTGTCTATATAACTCCGTGGACCTTTTGGTATTGGGTAACTGTTTTAACGTCCGCTTTGATGTGGCCTTGGGTCAGTATGGGAATCCATTGGCTGAATCGGAGCGCTAGAAGTTAGATGGCTAACACTATGTTGTATCTCGCATCCCGCTCGCCTCGTCGGCAAGAACTATTGCAGCAGATTGGCGTAAATTTTAAACAAGTTGATGTTTCTGTTGACGAGTCACTCCAGGCTGCTGAACCCGCCCTCGACTATGCGGCTCGGGTTGCTCGTCTAAAAGCCGTTGCCGGGTGGCAGTATTGTCGTTCGGCTAATCTTGCTTGTGGTGCTGTGTTGGGAGCCGATACCTGCGTAGTGCTTGAAGATCAAATCCTGGGTAAACCTTCTAGCGCTGAACACGGGCGTCAGATGTTACGACAGCTTTCGGGGCGCTCCCACAAAGTGATTTCGGCTGTGGCGCTGAAGACCCCTGACCAAGTGTTGCAGGCAGTAGCCACCACTGAAGTTTGTTTTCGCGAACTGAGCGATCAAGAAATAGCAGATTATTGGTACACCGGGGAACCTCAGGACAAAGCAGGAGGTTATGGTATTCAAGGATTAGCAGCGGTATTTGTGGCAAATTTGACAGGAAACTACAGTACTGTCGTTGGATTGCCTTTGTTTGAGACGTCATTGCTATTAAAGCAGGCGCAAATACCAGTCTGGCAGGCGGTAGAGTCTTTCAATGAGTGAAGAACTATTAGTTAATGTAACCCCAATGGAAACGCGCGTAGCGGTGGTGGAAAACGGCGTCGTTCAGGAGTTGTTTGTTGAGCGCACGGCGAAAAGAGGCCTCGTGGGCAGTATCTATAAAGGAAAAGTCGCACGGGTGTTGCCTGGTATGCAAGCCGCCTTTGTGGACGTAGGTCTTGAGCGGGCGGCTTTTCTGCACGCAAAAGATATATGGCAGGCAGATAAGGCCGAAGAGAGTAACAGCAACAGTGTCAACAATGTGCCTAATATCAATGATCTGGTCAATGAGGGACAACCCATTGTGGTCCAGATCACTAAAGATATGATTGGTACCAAGGGCGCTCGATTAACCACCCACTTGTCTATTCCGTCTCGATTTTTAGTGTACATGCCTTACACAGAGCATATTGGAATATCGCAACGGATTGAAGATGATGATGAGCGTGAACGACTGCGAGCATTATTGGAACAAATACTGGATGAGCGGCAGGATGTCCCAAAAAAGGGATTTATTTTACGAACCGCGGCTGAAGGGGCTGATGAAGTAGCGTTGCGCAAAGACGTGGATTATCTCTGTCGTCTGTGGCGCAGCGTTAATGAGCGAATTATGCGCAGCAGTCCGGTGGCGCTTATTCACCAGGATTTGCAATTGGCCATGAGAACCTTGCGGGACGAAGTTAGACCGGGTGTTGAGAAGGTTCGGATTGATTCCCGTGAGACGTACGCCAAGGTAGTGGATTTCGTCAAGACCTATATTCCCGATGTCGAGCCCTTGTTGGAACATTATCCTGGAGAGCGGCCGATATTTGATTTATACGGTTGTGAACAGGAAATACAAAAGGCGCTGGCGCGAGAAGTGCCGCTTAAGTCTGGTGGTCATCTGATCATTGATCAGACTGAAGCCATGTCTACGGTAGATGTTAATACGGGCGCTTTTGTCGGTCATCGCAATCTCGAAGAAACTATTTTTAAAACAAACCTGGAAGCTACTCAAGCTATCGCTCGCCAACTTCGGTTACGTAATCTGGGGGGCATTATCATTATCGATTTTATTGATATGGAAGAGCCGGAGCATCGACGCCAGGTGTTGCGAATGTTAGAAAAGGCATTGGAAAAAGACCATGCCAAAACAAAAATTACCCAGGTTTCCGAACTGGGCCTGGTGGAGATGACTCGCAAGCGAATTAGGGAGAGTCTGGCGAGAATCATGAGCGAAGACTGTCCTACCTGTAAAGGGCGAGGCATTGTAAAAACAGCAGAAACCGTATGCTACGAAATTTTTCGCGAAATATTGCGACAGTTTCGCGCTTATGAAGTGAATGCTTTTCTGGTGATAGCCTCCCAGGCGGTGGTGGACCGACTGCTCGATGAGGAATCTGCCAATGTGGCTGATCTGGAAAACTTCATTAAAAAAACCATACGATTTCAAGTCGAAACACTTTATTCACAGGAAGAATTTGATGTGGTGTTGGTTTAGGACCTTTTAATCGTGAGTCGACTGCTTAATGCAATCACCAAGTTGGTGCTTGGACTCGCTGTTGCGTTAATTGTGGCTGTGGCTATTTTGGTGGGCATTGCCAGGGCTTTCGTTTTCGAGGCTGAAACTTTTCAAGAAGATCTAGCCAGTTGGATTACACAACAAACCGGGCTGCAGTTTCAGTTCAATAAACTAACGGGCAGTTGGCAAGGACTAGCACCACGACTGCAGTTTTCAGATCTGCTGATTTCGGACAATGAATCAGGAGAGCCTGGTATTTCTGCTCGTCATGTTGATATCGAGTGGTTAATACTATCGACATTGTTCAATGGTGAACCACGGGTGCGACTGACTATTGATGGGGCAAAATTAGCAACCCGCTATAAAAACGGTTACCTGCAACTCTTGGGGTTCAATCAGAGCGCGCCCACTGCAAAAGAAAATGATCGAGATGTCCAGCGCTGGATAGAGATTTTAACCATGCAACCCTGGCTGTCTTTAACGGATAGCCAGATTGAAGTTAAAGGGCTTTATGACCAGGATGTTACTCTCGCACTTGGTCATGTGCAGTTTGAGTCCAATGAAAAATGGAAGTATGTCGCAGGCGACATAACTGTTTCTGGGCCTGGTGCATTGAGCGCTAGTGTTCGCGGGCGGGTAAAAGGCTCGCTGTTTCAGAAAAACTCTTTAAGTGGTCGGCTCTATGGGAAATTGGATCCAGCAGATTTGGATCCTTGGATATTTCAGGATAATAAGAGGCTGGCGCAGGCCAAAATCGAATCCTTAAGTGGGGGGGGCGAATTTTGGCTGACTATGAGTGGAGGAAAAATCAATGAGTTGGTGAGTCGATTTGACCTCAACACCTTCCAGTTATCCACTGAAAATAAAATTAAACCGCCCCAGATTACTCAGTTAAAAGGTGAATTGAACTGGCAGGGTACTTGGGGTGGAGATTGGCGGTTAGCCGTGGGTGATTTGGTTATGCGCGCACCGGAGTTTGTTTGGCAGCCAAGTGTGGTCAATCTAACGGCTAACCAGCTCACAGGCAATCGAACAAACTATATAGCTAATGTGGATGAAATGGATATTACCCCTTGGCTTAACTACTATCTTGGAACACAAGCCAGTGATGGTGAGTGGCATCAGTGGCTAACTAGGTTACGACCAGAGGGTAAATTAAAAAACGTTTATATCGATTTCGCGCTGGAAGATCATGCTGTAAAGAATTACCGGTTTTCTCTTGAACTATTTGATTTTCATAATCGACCTTTTGATTTTATTCCTGGCTTTCATGATCTGGAATTTAAAGTCTTGGGTAACCAGAGTCGAGCTTATTTGGCATTGGAGGAAGATTACTTTGAGTTGAACTATCCGCGTTTATTTCGAGATCAGCTACTGCTAACAAAATTAAATGCCGGGTTGCGATTTGCCTTAGAAGATGATGGCGTGTATGTGCAATCTAATGAAATTCAGGCAGCCACAGAAGATGTCAAAGGGGCCGTTCAGTTTTCGCTATTTATACCAAAAGATAAAACTTACTCGCCATTTTTAAGTTTGCAATCCACTTTGCGGCAGGGCAATGGGGCCTTGGCATCCAAGTATCTACCCGCCGGAGTTATTGATGAGAAGACTCTTGGCTGGTTGGATCAAGCCATTCTGGAGGGTAATTTATTAAGGGGAGATATTCTCGTTTACGGCCCGACACGGAAGCAAGCAGAAGAGCCGCTGCACGTATTGTTGGGATTTACTGCAAGTGATGGAGTCTTGCGTTTTGATCCTCACTGGAAACAGCCTATAGAGCAAGCCTTGGCTGATGTTTTGGTGGATGATGGAGAGGTGATCGCTCACATAAAAGAAGCGACTTATTTTGAACAGAAGCTGGTGACGGGTTCAGTTTATCTGCCTCCATATCAACCGGATCAACCTCATCCGCTTACCATTAAAGCTAAGACCCAAGGTGAATTAGCCGCTGGTTTTAATGTTTTAAAGGATACGCCGTTACTGGATATTCTAGGTGATTTCATCCTTGATATTGGTGCCGCAGCAGGTGATCTAGGGGTGGATTTGACCTTGGAAATCCCCTTGGCTATGCAGGACAAAGAGCGGATTAAAGCAAATGCAGATATTGAGGTACAACAGGCAGGAATAAGCTGGTTGTCACAGAACTTGAATTTTAGTGCAGTGAATGGCAGTTTTAACTACGAAACTGAGCACGGCTTTTCTGCCTCAGCTATTCGTGGGAAAACATTAGGTGGAGATTTTGGTGCTAAAGTTACAACCCAGGCGCAAGCAGAATCCGATACGATAAAAGTTACGGGATTTGGGAAAGCCAAAGTCGCCGCCTTGAAAACCTGGAAGCCATTAGCTGTACTGGAGCCTGCCAGTGGAACCGTAAATTATGAATTGGGATTGACTTTGCCCTTGGGTGAACGTGCTAAATTCGAGCCCGTGGTTCTAAATCTAGGTTCAAATCTAATGGGCGTCGTAATGGATGTGCCCAAACCCTTCACTAAAACCGCATCAAGTTCTCTCCCGTTTCATTTAAACATGAAGCTATATGACGACTCCCAACTCATCGCGGTTCGCTATGGTAAAGAGCTAAGTTTAGAACTTGATATGGTTCCGACTGGATTGCGAAAAGGTGCCATTCGACTAGGTGGTGGTGATGTATTGCTACCACTTCGGAATCGACTGACTGTAGCCGGATCTTTATCGTATCTCAATTATGATGAATGGGATTCGTTCTTGCGTTCCAGATCTTTTGGTTCTGGAAACACGGCGAAAAGTACCGCAGCTAATTCTGATAATGAAAGCGCAACCTCTGAGTGGAAGCAATGGTTGTTACTCCTTGATGACTCTGCTTTTCGATTGGAACAAGTGGTCTATCGCGGCCAGGAGTGGGGTACTGGGGATTTCTCCATATATCACAAGGATAGACGATGGCGCGTCGGTGTTGAAAATAAACAGGTCAGTGGTGTCGTAGAAATACCTTTTAATCTAATCAATGCTTCAAATTTGCCAGCATACGGCGGCTCATCCGTACCTTTGTCCATTGAATTGCAACGATTGCATTTTCCTGGCTCAAAAGAGCCAGATGAGCAATCTCTGGCACAGCAAACACTGTCACCTCGTGACTTGCCTCCGGTGGATGTCCGGATCGAAAATTTGATTAACGGCGATACTGTCTTGGGCAGTTGGTTGGTTAAGTTAAGTCCATTGCCCACAGGGATGAGAATTGAATCCATTAATGGCAATATAGGTGAAAACTGGCTTACAGGAGAAGGGGTCTGGTTGCAGCCCGAACCATCGGCTAGTTCCTCAACCCAGGTGGATTTGGCTATATCAGGTTCAGATATAGGAAAGGCCATGCAAGCTTTGATGGGGACTCCGCTTCTGAGTAGTGAGAAGACTACTGGATTCGCCAAACTGAGCTGGCCTGGGGCACCTTATGATTTTTCCCTTGATAAAATAAATGGATCAATGAATATTGATTTAACAAATGGGAAATTATACGAAGTCAACGCTAATGCCGCTGGAAAAGTTTGGGGGGCGTTAAACTTTGAGACATTGTTACGTAGATTGCAGCTTAATTTTGATGATCTTAGTGAGTCAGAAATGGTTTATGATTCTATCGAGAGTGTACTTCGATTACAGGAAAACCAACTCTTGGTGGATTCAATGAGGATAGAAATGCCGTCTATCAACATGAACATTGATGGGCTAATGGATTTGACCTCTTCAACATTGAATATGGACTTAGACGTGACAATTCCCATCACCCGAAACCTTGTGTTACCTGCGGCTGTCATCGGTGGTTTGCCCGCTGCTGCCACGGCCTTTGTGGTGGAAAAATTATTTGGCAGTCAGTTTGATAAGTTAACGACCTTAAAATACAAGGTGTCGGGTCCGGTACGAGAGCCCACTATTCAGCTCAAGGGTGCTCAGCAACCTAATAGCGACGAAAGTTCCTCCAGCAAGGTGGATCCTCAGCCATGACGAAACTCATAGCCTGTGCAGTGCAAATGGTTAGCACAGAGGACGTGCAAAATAATTTGATGGTAGCTGAAAATTTGGTACGGGAGGCTTCCTCCCTGGGTGCTCAGCTAGTGGTTTTGCCAGAGAATTTTGCGGTTTTGGATAGTGATAATTTGTATTCTTGGGGTGAAAAGCAGCGTAATGAAGGTTTGTTCAGTCACTGGTTGAGCCAATTAAGCAAAACCTTGGGAGTTTGGTTGATTGCTGGATCTGTTCCCATGCGGATCACGCCTGAAGGTAACGAGGTGATGGGTAAGCGGGTATTGTCTGCTTCATTGGTTTATGGGCCTGGGGGAGAGGAGCTGGCTCGCTACGACAAGATGCATTTATTTGATGTGCAGGTTGCGGATGCCCAGAGTCAATATCACGAGTCAAAAGTCATAGCACCTGGTGATCGGCTGGTGGATGTTGCTTTGCCAATGGCGCGAATCGGACTGAGCATCTGTTATGACCTGCGGTTCCCTGTTCTGTATTCACTGCTTGCTGCGCGGGGATGCGAGATATTAACGGTTCCAGCGGCATTTACTTACAATACTGGGGAAGCCCACTGGGAGGTATTGCTGAGAGCACGTGCAATCGAGGCCCAAGCTTACATTATTGCACCCAATCAGGGGGGGCAGCACACACCAAAACGAAGAACGTGGGGGCATAGTATGATCGTGGATCCTTGGGGCAAGGTCTTGGCATGTGTTGAGGAACAAGGCGAGGGATTAGCATTGGCTGAGTTGGATTTGACGCGAGTAAAGGATCTGCGCCAGCGAATGCCAATCCAACAGCATGCTCGGTTTCATTCTGGTTTATAAGGTTTTCTGCTGTTAGTTTTCACGTAGTTCACGCAAGTAGCGAAACAGCTTACGACTGTGACTGGCGTCTTCCGGATGTTTCTTGGCATTGCGTACCAGTTGCCGCAGTTTCTGGGTGTCAACATTGGGAAATAGCGCTATAACATCGCCGATTGCATTATTGTCACCGTTTACCAACTGATCCCGCATTTGCTCTAGTTCATGAAACTGGCGGGTGTTGAGGGTTTTAGCACTTTCAATATCGTTGAGTTTAGCTTCAATAGCATCGGTGTCGATTTCTCGCATCAACTTGCCAATGTATTGCTTGTGCCGACGTAAACCCTCTCTGCTTTTTATGCGACGCCCTTCTTCAAGCGCTTGGTTGAGGATTTCAGGTATAGGAAAACCTTGCAGCGCCTCAACAGGCATGCTCAGTAATTTTTCACCGATTTTTTTTAGCCGTTCGGCTTCGCGTTTAACTGACGATTTGCTGATGAAGTCGTCGTCAAAATCTTCTGTTGTCATTGCGAAAAGATTATTACCTTATTATTTTGTCGGTGTTATAAAAAAGGGCACCTGCTAATGGTGCCCTTGTTTCACGCGTAGTATGAAACTGATTATTTGCTAAAGTTCTCGTTAGCAAAATCCCAGTTTACTAAACTCCAGAAGCCTTCCAGGTATTTTGGACGGGCGTTACGGAAATCAATGTAGTAGGCATGTTCCCATAAATCCACAGTGATCAGGGGAACCACACCCGCTTCAGTGATTGGCGTTCCCGCATTACTAGTGTTCATAATATCCAAGGAGCCATCTGGTTTTTTAACCAGCCAGGTCCAGCTTGAACCAAAGTTGTTAACCGCCATTTCATTGAATTTAGTTTTGAAATCAGCGAAAGAACCAAAAGCGGCGGTGATGGCGTCGGCGACTGCACCTGTGGGCTCACCACCACCATTGGGGCTTAAGCTGTTCCAGTAAAATGTGTGGTTCCAGATTTGGGCCGCATTATTAAAAACACCACCAGAAGCGGTTTTAATAATGTCTTCCAGACTCTTACCTTCGTATTCTGAGCCTGGAACCAATCCATTGAGTTTATCAACATATGTTTGATGATGTTTACCATAGTGGTACTCAAGCGTTTCAGCGGAAATAGTCGGCGCCAGAGCGTCTTTTGCGTATGGTAATTCAGGCAAAGTAAAAGCCATTGAGTAATCCCCTCGTTAAGTGAATGGACAATTTCGTCTATTGCTCTTTAGATGGGTCACTCTAGCAGATTTTTAATAATTTTGTGAGACTGTGAAGCCACAACAAGCCTTGAATTTTCTATCGATTATATAGCTTTTAGCTATTAGGGTCAGGCGTAGTAAAGAGTGGCCAGGCCGAGAAAAGAACAAAAGCCAACCACATCTGTTATTGTGGTTAGAATAACGCCGCCTGACAGGGCTGGGTCTATACCCAAGCGCTCAAGAAACAGCGGTAATGCAGCGCCAGCAACGGCTGCTACCATCAAATTGATGATCATGGCTGCTCCTAATATGCCTCCCAGCATCTGATCCGAAAACCAAAAAGCCGCTACCGTTCCCACCACGAGTGACCAGAGAACACCATTGATAAAACCTACAGCCATTTCCTTGGAGAGTAACCAGCGAAAGTTGGCGAAACCGATGTGCCCTAGAGCCATACCTCGAATTACCAACGTTAAGGATTGATTTCCGGCAATGCCGCCCATGCTGGCAACAATGGGCATCAACACGGCTAAAGCCACTACTTTTTCCAGGGTGTCTTCAAATATTCCAATTACGTAGGAAGCAAAAAAAGCCGTTATTAAATTGATTCCCAACCATAATGCCCGGCGTCTAGTGGTTTTTAAAACCGGAGCGAAGGTGTCCTCATATTCGTCAAGGCCCGCCATACTCATGAAGGAATGATCTGCACCTTCGAGAATTACGTCTACCACATCGTCAATGGTAATACGACCGAGCAGGATACCATCCGGATCCACTACAGGCGCTGAAACTAAGTCTTGGCGTTCGAATATCTGCGCCACTTCCTTTGCCGGTGTGTTAGCAGGAATGGGCATGGCGTCGGTTTTCATGGCGTCCCGCACGCTCATTCCCGGATCTTTGGTCAACAACTTTGCCAGTGAGAGCAAGCCAACGTATTGGCCGGCGCGATTCACTACATGCACACTGTCCGTAGCATCGGGCAAGCTGTCATGGCGGCGCAAATAACGCAGCACTACATCGAGGGAAATATCGGGTCTTATGGTGATGATATCGATATTCATCAAGCCGCCAGCGGTATCTTCGGGGTAGGACAATACCGTCTCAATACGACTGCGATTTAGGTCATCTAAAGATTCCAGAATCCGTTGCATGACATTGCGTGGCAATTCCTGCAAAAGATCGGCGAAGTCATCCGCTTCAAAGCCGTCCATGACGCTCATGATGTCTTCGGTATTTCTGTGACTTAGGTAATGAGCCGCGATCTCGTCATTAAGGTATTGGAGCACTTCGCCTTCTTGTTCTTTGCTGACCAAGGGCCATAGTAAATCCCGCTCGCGGCGCGGAGAGGATTCAATGAGTTTGGCTATTTCGGCGGATGACATACCCCGTAGCATGCGTTTGACCTCGTCAAACGTGCCGCTTTCAATAGCACCAATAAAGGTTTGGAGATGATCCTGTGTCTCCCTGCCGGGTTGGGGTTTTGCCATTACTCACTCCAATTTACAGCAAATATCTTTAGTGTTCCTGGTGCGAAATTTTAGTCTTAGGGAGGGTAATTAGCTAGTGAGGTTATTCAGATTCGCCAAACCGGTCATTAATCAGGTTTTCAATCTGCTCTAATGCTTCATTCGCATCGGAGCCGGTTACCTTTACAGTGACAGAGGTTCCCTGACTGGCGGCCAACATTAAAACTGCCATTATACTTTTGGCATCGGCTTCCTGGCCGTCGCGGTCTAGAATAACGACGCTTTCGAAGCGTGAAGCGGTAGCGACTAGCTTTGAAGCCGCCCGCGCATGAAGTCCGAGCTTGTTGATGATGGTTATAGACTTTATCATCTCCATAACAGATTACAGCTCGCGGTGTCTGGTTTGTACGCTACTGACAGTGGCTTTGAAATGCTTAGCGACTTGATCGGTGACGTATACTGAGCGATGCTGGCCGCCAGTACAACCAATGGCAATCGTCGTATAACTGCGGTTGTTGGCCGCAAATGCAGGCAACCATGCTTGCAAAAATACGGTTATGTCCTGGATCATTTTATTAACGGTATCATGCCCCGAAAGAAATGACTGAACCTCTTCGTCTAATCCCGTCTGGCCACGCAGAGCCGCCACCCAATGAGGGTTGGGAAGACAGCGCACATCAAACACCATATCAGCGTCGCTAGGTACGCCATTTTTAAAGCCAAATGACTGAAACAATATCATCATGCTTTCATTTTTTACGCCGACCTCAGCGATAATGCGATCTCTTAAGTCATGTAACGTGAGTTGGCTGGTGTCAATAATCAAACTGGCACTGGCGGCGACGGGGGTTAGCATATCCCGTTCTCGCTCAATCGCTTCTTTCAGCGTGTTGCTATCGTTGCTGACAGGGTGACGACGTCGTGTTTCACTGAAACGCTTGAATAGTGATTCGTCTTCAGCGTCCAGATAAATTACTCGAATGTCAAACCCTTCATTGCTCAATTCATTTAGTACATTGGGCAACTTTTCCAGTTGAGCAACCGTATTGCGGGCGTCGATACCAATGGCCACTTGATTGATTTTGGGGTCTGTACGTTTGGCCAGTTCACTGATTAATTGCTTGAGTAGGGTCACGGGCAAATTGTCGACGCAGTAAAAGCCGATGTCTTCTAATACGTGAATTGCTGTGGTTTTCCCAGAACCTGAGCGCCCGCTGATGACCACGAGTTTCATGCTGGTGTCACCAATATATTGAATATTTTTTCGGGACTTTGGGCTTCTCTGAGTTCTTTCCGGTGATCTTCATTATTGAATAGAGCGGCGACTTTGGAAAGCAGCTCCAAATGTTCTGCATGCGCATCCTCAGGTACCAGCAAGACAAACAACAAGTCTACTGGTTCTCTGTCAATCGCGTCAAAGTCGATGGGGCTATCCAATTTGATAAAGGTTCCAATCGCACTGGTGCAGTTTTTCGCACGACAATGGGGGATGGCAATACCCATGCCGAGTCCCGTGCTGCCGAGTTTTTCACGGGAAATCAGGCTGTCAAAAAGCTCGTTCGCGTTGAGTTCTGGAAACTGCCGGGCTATTAACCCGGCAGCGGTTTCCAGAACTTTCTTTTTACTACCTCCAGAGACTGAATCAAATACGCGATCTGGAGTTAAGATATCAGCGAGTTCCATAGTTTTTTACTTAATCAATTAAAGGTTATGGTTACCAGCTTTTCATTTTCTCTTTATGCTTCAATACTTGTCTGTCGAGTTTGTCGGCCAAAAGATCAATCGCGGCGTACATATCTTCAGACTCAGCGTTTGCGAATAAATCAGCCCCCTTTACATGAATGCGTGCTTCAGCCATTTGCCGATTTTTTTCCACAGTTAGTATCGCTTGTATGCTGGTAATATCATCACTATGGCGCTCTAGCTTAAGCATCTTGTCAGATACGTAATCTTTCAGCGCGTCGGTAACTTCAATATGATGACCGCTTATACTAAGTTGCATAGGCCACTCCTTCGTTGTGGTTAATTATAGAGGCAGTGAGAACTACTGTTATTCTCTAACGTTGAGTCACTGCCCGATCGACCTTATAGTTACTAAAATTCTAGTTGCTTACTTTAAAACGAGTTACTTTAAATAACCTTGATTTGAATCGTTTTACTCGTTTACAAGTTCCAATCTCTAATAAGCGCTATACTAGTCGTTTTCTCTCATTGGACGGTGGAATCATCATTGCCTCGCGGTATTTGGCAATGGTCCTACGAGCCACTTTAATATCCTGTTCCTCCAGTATGTTGGCAATTTTGCTATCACTCAATGGTTTTTTTGGGTTTTCAGCAGCGATTAGCTTTTTGATGATGGCGCGAATGGCTGTGGATGAACACTCGCCACCTGAACTCGTGCTTACATGGCTGGAAAAGAAGTATTTAAGTTCGAAAATGCCTTTCGGCGTATGCATAAATTTCTGTGTCGTTACGCGGGAAATGGTGGATTCGTGCATACTTACGGCTTCAGCAATGTCGTGTAGAACCAGTGGTTTCATTGCCTCTTCACCGTGTTCCAGGAAACCAATTTGATGCTCTACGATTTTGGTGGCAACTTTTAGCAGCGTCTCATTACGACTTTGCAAACTTTTAATGAACCAGCGCGCTTCTTGTAAGTTGTTCTTTAAGAAGGTGTTATCACTGCTGCTGTCGGCTCGTTGGATCAGAGAAGCATAACGGCTATTCACTTTTAAGCGGGGGGTGGCTTCTGCATTAAGTTCTACTCTCCAGCGACCCTTTTCTTTGCTGACGATAACATCGGGAATAACGTATTGGGTATCATCGATGTCAATACTGCTTCCTGGGTATGGATTTTGTTCTTGGATTAGCTCGATGGCCGCTTTAAGGCGAGTTTCTGACAATTTGCCCTTGCGCATGATTGTTGCAAAATCCCGTGCGCCTAATGTTTCCAGAAAATTTTCCACTACAAAAATGGCATCGGCCCTTGCGGGGGTATCGCTGGGCAGTTGCCGCAATTGAATGTGGAGACATTCCTTTAAATTGCGAGCTCCCACGCCCGGTGGGTCAAATTGTTGTATGCGATGCAATACTGCCAGAACTTCAGCAACAGAAATACCTTGATCGTTAGCTTCATCTTCTTCTGGTTCGAGGACTATGCCCAAGGCAGCTAGTTCCTCTTGTTGCATCTGAATCAGATCTGCCACTACGTCGTTCTGAGCGAGAACCGCTTCGCGGATTTCCTCAACAGATTGTTGTAGATAGCCTTTGTGATTGATTCCTTCAATGATGGTTAAGGCTATCATCCGATCAAGGTCGGACATGTGAGACAAATTTAATTGCCACATTAAACTGTCATAAATAGATTCAGGGGCGCTGTTACGGCTTTCAAAATCAAAGTCATCGTCATCGCCGCCACCGCTGGAACCTAAGCCGGGTCCCGAGGTGCCATCGAAAAGCGTATCCCAGTCACTATCCACGGGCAGCTCAGTAGGCATCTCTTTGCCTTCCAAATCAACGGAAGACTCTTCTTGGGATGATTTAGTGTCACTTTTGTCGCTGCTCTGGGAAAAATCAACAGGGTCGTTGGCGTTTGATTCGGAAGCTGTGGAGGGGGATTCAGATGACCCGCTGTCGTCACTGTTGGATTCATCGGCCTCAAGCATCGGATTGGACTCAAGAGCTTCTTGAATTTCCGATTGAAGATCAAGAGTCGAGAGCTGCAGGAGCCGTATGGCCTGTTGCAGCTGCGGAGTCATGGTTAAATGTTGACCAATTTTCAGTTGTAGAGTTGGCTTCATCGATACCTATATTACTTCTCAAATAGTGAACTCTGGTCTTGGTCTTTTGGTATTATCCGATACCAAACAACCACTTATCAACCCAAGCTATAAGGTCTGCCAATCTGGGTTCCTGCCCTTATTCATTTTATTGTAAAAGCAGCGCCGATCCAAAGCAATTTACATGCCTGAATTTACTTAGAACTTTTACATATGGAATTGATTGCCTAGATAAACATCTCTTACTTTTTGATTCTTTAGGATCATGCTGGGCTCACCTTCAGCTATAATGTGGCCCTCGCTGACAATGAAAGCTTTCTCACAGATATCCAGGGTATCCCGCACGTTGTGGTCGGTGATTAAAACGCCCAAACCGCGATTACGTAAGTGACTGATAATCTGTTTGATATCAGCCACTGAAATAGGATCTACCCCAGCAAACGGCTCATCCAGTAATATAAACGCTGGATCAGTGGCGAGTGCTCTAGCAATCTCTACCCGGCGGCGCTCGCCACCGGAAAGTGACATGCCCAATGAATCGGCAATGTGGCCAATGTGGAACTCATGGAGTAGCTCGTCCATTTTCTGTTGGCGCTGTTTTTTGTTGAGGTCCTTTCTTGTTTCCAGAATCGCCATGATATTTTCTCTGACTTTGAGTCTGCGAAAAATGGAGGCTTCCTGGGGTAAGTAGCCAATCCCTTTAGCGGCACGACCGTGCATGGGGAGGTGGGTTATGTCCACTTCGTCAATGATGACCCGGCCTTTGTCTTGCGGCACAATACCAATAATCATGTAAAAACAAGTGGTTTTTCCGGCTCCGTTGGGTCCCAATAACCCAACAATTTGACCACTTTCAATGGAAATAGAGACATCCTCTACGACCACCCGGTTTTTATAGCTTTTCGCAAGATTAGATGCGGTTAATTTACTCATTGTGAAAGATTTTCCCCCTCTGGCTGGTTGGCTTCTGGGGTCGGTTCCGCGGCAGCAGGCAATATCATTTCCACCCGGCCTTTAATATCGCCGGGTTGTGGATCGTTGGTTTGGCCTTGTGCCTGGAGCCGCTGACTTTGAATTTCATAGAGGATCTCCTCGCCACGGAAGATATTGTCTTCTTGCACAATGGAGGCGTTGCGTTTCAATAAGAGGGTTTGCTCACGGACTTTGTAGTCAATGGCTTTTGCTTTGGCGATAACTTCGGCTTGATCCGGTTCTGGCACCTGAGAGAATAGGGCAGGTGCGCCTTTCGCTCTTACCACATCTACTTTGCCTTCAACGGATTTTATGCTTAATCGATCGGCAATGATTTTGAGGGTTCCTTGAGTTAAGACGACATTGCCAGTGTATATAGCCAGTCCGTCTTTTTCATCGATAGTGGCAGTGTCAGCCACTATCTTGAGTGGCTTTTGGCGGTCGCTATCCAGGCTGAAGGTCTGAGTTGCCAAGCAACTTAAGACGCTGCCGATCAACAGTAAGCTAAGATTTTTCAGGTTCATAAATACTGATAACTTTTTGGCGTAAAATAAGCTTGTTGTTATTTAAGTCTGCTTCCATACCAATGGCTTCAATATAAGCACCTCGTTGGCGTATAGTGACTTTATCTTCTGTAGTTGCAAAATAACGATCGGGGTACAAGGTTAAGGTTTCTGTTTCCAGTGTGGCCGCTGGATCTACACTCTTCTGCTGTATTTTCACTTGCCCGGTTAGGAGCAATTTATCTCCTTTATTGATAGAGACGGCTTCCGCAGACTCTGTCTGCCATGACGGTAGTTGCTCTTTGAAGAACAGCACTTTGGGTCGAACCAATAAGTTTTGATCAAGCTTTATATATTGCACCATAGAATCGGCTTCTAATAAGTAATGTTTTTCACCTTGCTCATTAAAGCTTATTTGACGGACTGTCTCGGCTGTCATTTCAGCGCTGCCTTCGTCATTGATGTTGTCCAGTTTGTTGGTGAACCATTGATCCCAATTCATAAAAGCATAAATGGCCAGCAAAAAAAGGCTGAGAAAGCCGCTGGTAATCAATGGGGGAGAGGAGAGTCTCATAGGTTTAGATATGAATCCAAAGTCTCGTTAAGCGTGCCCTGTGCCAGCATTAGCCAGTCACAAAACTCCCGTACTGCACCATCACCTCCCGTGCGTTCGGTAATTAAGTCAGCATGTTGTTTCATGATGGCGTTGGCATCGGCCACCGTTACCCCCAGACCTGCGAACCGAATGGCCGGAAGGTCTGGTAAGTCATCTCCCATATAAGCCACTTGGCTGGCATCAAGATTGAGTGTTTGTATAAGTTCAAGCAGAGCCGATTTTTTATCTTCACGACCTTGCACGAGATGCTCGATCTTAAGGTCTTTGGCTCTGCGGGCCACTAATTCAGAGCGGCGCCCAGTAATAATAGCTATTTCGATACCTGTTTTTCGAATCAAATTTAGCCCCAGCCCATCTTTTACATTAAAGGCTTTTATCTCATCGCCCAGACTGGTGAAGTATAAGCGCCCATCGGTCATGACCCCATCCACGTCAAATACCGCTAAGCGGATACTTTGGGCTTTTTTTCTCAGTTCTTCTGTCATCATAAATTAGGGCCTGTTAACTGGGTTTGGTGTTACATGACACCGGCGCGAAGCAGATCGTGCATGTTAAGCGCGCCTACCGGGCGCATTTGTTCGTCAACCACCATTAGGGCAGTAATTTTACCGCTGTCCATCAGGTTGAGTGCTTCGACAGCCAGAATATGTGGACCGATGGTTTTTGGGTTTTTGGTCATCACGTCTTCAATTGTCGTAGTTTGGATATTTTTACCGTGATCCAGCATACGGCGTAGGTCACCGTCAGTAAAAATGCCGGCCAAGCTGCCATCGGATTTTATTATGCCGGTCATGCCGAGGCCTTTACTGCTCATTTCCAACAGGGCATGGCTAATGGTGACCCCTTCCTTTACAGCGGGGATTTGATCCCCTGTATGCATTATGTCTTCTACCAAAAGCAGTAAACGGCGTCCCAAGCTGCCACCGGGATGAGATAACGCGAAATCATCTGCGGTAAATCCTCGGGCTTCAAGGAGTGCCACCGCAAGGGCGTCACCCATGACTAAGGTGGCCGTTGTGCTTGCTGTAGGGGCTAGCCCCAAAGGGCAGGCTTCTTCGGCAACACTGATATCCAGGTGCGCGTCTGCTGCCATGGCTAGTGGCGACTGGCTATCTCCCGCCATGCTGATCAATGGCGCACCTTTGCGCCGAATTAGAGGAATAATATTGACAATTTCCTCGGTTTTGCCGGAGTTCGATATGCCGATAACAATGTCGTCTCCGGTAATCATTCCCAAATCGCCATGGCTGGCCTCACCAGGGTGAACAAAAAAAGACGGCGTGCCGGTACTAGCGAGAGTTGCCGCTATCTTGTTGCCGATATGGCCCGATTTCCCCATGCCGGTGACAATGACCCGGCCTTTACATTGCAAAATCAATTCACAAGCTTTGCTAAATTGTTGGTCAATTCGCGCTCTTAATGCTTGTGTCGCTTTGGTTTCAATATCAATGACCCGTTGACCTGACTTTACAAAGTCGAAGTCGGTATTGATTTGCGCCATGTTCTTTGCTCCAGCGTGTTTATTGAGCGACATTGGTATGGGTAATGTTTGAAACTGTTTGTTGATACAGTAAAAACATATAACCGCAATAGCCCGTTAGTAATACTATACCCTCTGGTTTGGACAGAGTTCGAACCTTTTTCGGTAAGAGTATGAAGATGGCCAAAATGAGTGTAATTATACTCATGGAACCATAGTCTCTAAGGAACACTTCAGCCCCAATATGAATTGGGTTGATAATGGCTGCTGCAGATAGCACTGCGATCAGGTTCAGTATATTTGAGCCGATAATATTACCCAATGCAATGTCGTGATGCTTCTTCAAAGCGCTGGCTATAGAGGCAGCGAGCTCAGGTAAACTGGTACCAATGGCTACAATAGTGAGGCCAATAATCAATTCGCTTATAGCCAGAGCTCTTGCGACTTCGATGGCTCCCCAAACTAACAAGCGGGAAGATGCTACCAGTAAAACCAACCCCATAATAAATAACCAGATAGAATTTTTTATATTCATATCGGGGATGTCTTGCACAGTGGTAGCACTTATGAGTTCCTTACTGTGTTCTTTTTTGTATCGAATCAATAAGTACATGAGCAGTACTAACACACTGAGCATGGCTAAGGCATCGCTGCTTGATAATTCATAATCACTGAGCAAAAAACCAACGAAAACAGTAATAGCAAGCAATGCAGGCAAATCTTCACGGATTAAACCACGTTTGACAGGAAGGCTCGCGATTAGTGTTGTAGCCCCTAACACTAGTCCGATGTTAGCAATGTTGGAGCCTATGGCATTGCCCAGGGCCAAACTAGGCGCTCCTGATATGGCAGAAACGATGGACACTAGAATTTCTGGTGCCGAGGTGCCCAAAGCCACAATGGTTAAGCCAATCATAGCCTTCGACATGCCAAAATTTTCAGCCAGCCCGATAGCTCCATCAATAAATTTATCGGAACTCCAAACCAAGACAACGAGGCCTACAATGATGGCAAAGACTGCGAATAACATGTTTTTTATTCCCAAGTTTGGCGTGGCCATGCAATGTAAATAGAAACGCCATTCCTTGCAAGGCTAAGTGGGTATTTTTCCGGGGGCTGCAAGATGATATAGTTTCCGGCCTAAATTAGGTGGATTAAGGCCTCCCATGTCAGTTCAAGCTGAGAATTTTGTTGAAATTGTTGGTATGACGTTTCATCGCGGTGACCGGGCGATATTTAATAACGTCAATATAAAAATTCAAAAGGGTAAAGTAACGGCCATCATGGGACCCAGTGGGACAGGTAAAACCACCCTGTTACGGCTTATCGGTGGGCAATTAAAACCCGATAAAGGCGCCATTATTGTTGCTGGTCAAAATGTGGCCGATTTATCCCGAAAGGAATTGTTTGAAGTGCGCAGCAAAATGGGAATGCTCTTTCAAAGTGGTGCACTATTTACGGATCTGACGGTGTTTGAAAATGTGGCCTTTCCACTTAGGGTCCACACTGATTTGCCGGATGACATGATTCACGATGTGGTTCTTATGAAATTACAGGCGGTTGGCCTCCGTGGTGCCCGAGATTTGATGCCCAGTGAACTGTCCGGCGGCATGGCCAGGCGGGCAGCTTTGGCGCGAGCCATTGCTTTGGATCCGCAGATCGTTATGTACGATGAACCCTTTGCGGGCCAGGATCCTATTGCCATGGGGGTAGTAGTGCAATTGATTCGACTATTGAATGATGCGTTGAACCACACCAGCATTGTGGTTTCCCATGATGTTCAGGAAACTGCGAGCATCGCAGATTATATCTACGTGGTGGCCGATGGTGTCATTATTGGAGAAGGCACGCCAGAGGAAGTGTTGAATTCTGAGTTGCCAAGAGTGAGGCAGTTTATGCAAGGTCTCCCCGACGGTCCCGTTCCTTTTCATTTTCCGGCTAAGGATATCCGCAAAGACTTTTTGAGGGGTGGCGGCCAGTAATGGATCAAATTCGTTATATTGGACGTTTCACTCTTGACGTCTTGCAGGCCTTAGGTCGTTCTGCTCTGTTCCTGTTTCATTCGTTGTGGGCTTTGCCCAATCTGCGAGTGAACTTTCCCTTGTTTGTTAAGCAAATTCACTCGGTGGGCGTGTATTCATTGCTCATTATTGTGGTTTCGGGTCTGTTCATTGGTATGGTACTGGCACTGCAGGGTTATAATATTTTAAACCGCTACGGCAGCGAGCAAGCATTAGGTCAAATGGTTGCATTAACCTTGCTTCGAGAGCTTGGTCCGGTAGTGACAGCTTTGCTGTTTGCGGGCAGGGCTGGCTCCGCATTAACGGCAGAGATTGGCTTGATGAAGGCGACTGAGCAGCTAGCCAGCATGGAAATGATCGGTGTTGATCCTTTAAGGCGCATTATCTCGCCGAGATTCTGGGCTGGATTCGTATGTATGCCCATGTTAGCGGTAATTTTTTCCAGTGTCGGTATCTTGGGGGCCTACTTGGTGGGCGTCGAGTGGCTGGGCGTCGATAGTGGTTCTTTCTGGGCTAACATGAAAAGCAGCGTAGAATGGCAGGACGATGTCATGAACGGCGTCATTAAGAGTTTTGTATTTGGCATAGTGGTGACATGGATTGCCGTTTTTCAAGGGTACGATACTATGCCCACCTCTGAAGGTATTAGCCGAGCCACCACCCGTACCGTGGTATATGCTTCTCTAGCTGTACTTGGTTTGGACTTTATATTAACCGCTGTAATGTTTGGAGAACCTTAAAATGCGTATTCGTACAGTAGAGCTGGCCGTTGGTGGCTTTATGGTGTTGGCCGTCCTCGCGGTATTGTTTCTGGCATTACGGGTTAGTGGCTTGTCCGGAACTCAAACCGAGGAGACTTACCGAATCTCTGCAAAGTTTGAAAATATAGGTGGACTCACCGTGCGAGCCAAAGTCACTATGGCTGGAGTCCTAATTGGACGGGTGACTAATATCTATCTCGATAAAGACGATTATGTAGGCGTTGTGGAGATGGAGATATTTAAACAGTTTGATAACTTGTCTACAGATACAAGTGCCGCTATATTGACGGCCGGTATATTAGGTGAGAAGTATATTGGCTTGACGGTAGGGGCAGAGCTTGACAATCTTGTCGCTGGTTCAGAAATATATAATACCCAGTCAGCTCTTGTGCTTGAGGATTTAATCGCAAAATTTTTAGTGGGACGAGTGTCAAATGACGAACCCTGATTTGGATGTTCTGGATAGCGCCCAAGTGGTGCGTGTTGATGATGGTTCGTTTGCTGTTCAGGGCGATCTTGTATTCGCTACGGCCCTACGTTTGCGACGTCAGGGAGAGGACTTATTACCCGGGTTAAATAACCAGGTGGTAGTAGACCTTGGCCAGGTCGGGCGCGTGGGAAGTGTGGGGTTGTCAGTATTACTGTGCTGGATGCGTACGGCTGCTCGTTTAGGCAAGACGTTAAAGTTCGTTAATATGCCAGATTCACTGATTGATGTTAGTCGAGTGAGTGGTGCCGATTCTCTGATATCCCAGGCGTCCTGATTTTACCTCTAAATTTAGCTACAATGGGCACTTTGTTCCATTGACTATCGGATAAATAATTACATGATTGACGCTGATCAGATTAAGCAGCAAATTGAACAAGGCATTGATTCGGCTGAGGTTTTAGTGCGACTGGAAGGCAGTAAGTGTCTTCTCGCTGTGGCTGCACCAGCCTTCGAGGGTCTTAGGTCAATAAAGAAACAACAAATGATATACGCCTGCCTCAACGACTTGATTGCCAGTGGCGAACTCCATGCGGTTACCATGCACACCTATACCCCTTCTGAGTGGGATTCCCAAAAAAAATTAGGGTTTCCCGGTTTTTGATCCCCATGAGGTCACTTAATGGATAAGCTTATAATCGCCGGCGGTGGCCGCCTGGACGGTGAGATCCGTATTTCTGGATCAAAGAATTCGGCTTTGCCAGTGCTCGCCGCTACATTGCTCTGCGATGAAAAGATGAAAGTCTGTAATTTGCCGCATCTGCAAGACATAACCACCATGATTGAGTTGCTTGGCCAAATGGGAGTGGAGTTGGTCATTGATGACCGCTTAAACTTGGAAGTAGAAGCTAATACCATCAAGGATCTTAATGCTCCTTATGAGTTGGTGAAAACCATGCGGGCTTCAATTCTGGTTTTGGGGCCAATGTTGGCGCATTTTGGTGAGGCTCATGTATCATTGCCCGGTGGCTGCGCTATTGGTAGTAGACCGGTGGATCTTCATATTCATGGTCTCCAGGCATTGGGTGCGGATATTCAGGTAGAGGGTGGTTACGTCCATGCCTATAGCAAAGGCCGCCTCAAAGGAAATCGTATTCTGTTGGAAACAGTTACCGTCACGGGTACTGAAAACCTGATGATGGCCGCATCTTTGGCTGAAGGACAAACCATTCTTGAGAATGCGGCTCGCGAGCCTGAAGTGGTTGACTTGGCCGAGTGCATTAATGCCATGGGTGGAGACGTTCGAGGTGCCGGTACTGACACTATCGTTATTAATGGTGTGGATCGACTTCATGCTTGCGAATATACAGTTATTCCTGACCGCATCGAAACGGGCACTTACTTGGTTGCCGGTGCTATCAGTCGAGGTAGAGTCAAACTGAAACAAACTCGTCCCGACTTGTTGGACTCAGTTTTGCTCAAGCTGGAAGAAGCCGGCGCCAATATTGCGGTGGGTAGTGACTGGATTGAATTGGATATGAAAGGTAATCGGCCAAAGGCGGTAAATATCCGTACGGCACCGTATCCTGCTTTTCCCACCGACATGCAAGCCCAGTTTACTGCCCTTAACGCTGTGGCAGAAGGCACTTCAACCATCATTGAGACGGTTTTTGAAAATCGCTTTATGCATGTTTCAGAGCTTAATCGGATGGGAGCAAAAATAAACTTGGAAGGGAATACGGCTATTATTCAAGGGGTTGAGCGCTTAAAAGCGGCTCCAGTTATGGCTACGGATTTACGCGCCAGTGCCGGTTTGGTATTGGCTGGGTTGGTGGCTGATGGTGAAACCTTGGTAGATCGTATTTATCACATCGATCGTGGCTACGAGTGTATTGAAGAGAAGCTGCAAATGTTGGGTGCTACCATCCATCGCATCCCCGCTTAAAAGTGAGTCCAATGAGTGAAAATATTCGCATAGCGTTGTCGAAAGGAAGGATTCTGGATGAAACCCTTCCCTTGCTGCAGGCGGCAGGGATAGAGCTGCTGGAAGAACCTTCTAAAAGCAGGAAACTGATTTTTCCCACGACTGATCCTAATGTGGATATTGTCATCATCAGGGCTACTGATGTGCCTACCTTCGTGGAGCACGGCGCGGCTGATCTTGGCGTTGCGGGTAAAGATGTATTAATGGAACATGGCGCCCGAGGTGTTTATGAGCCCCTGGACCTCAAAATTTCGCGTTGTAAGTTAATGGTGGCTGCCAAGAAAGGGGCAGCAGAGCCGCAGGGGCGACTTCGCGTCGCCACCAAGTTTGTGAACATAACCAAGCGTTATTACGCTGAAAAGGGCCAGCAAGTAGAAGTGATTAAGTTATATGGCTCTATGGAGTTGGCACCGTTGGTTGGGCTCGCAGATAAAATTGTTGATGTGGTGGATACGGGCAACACATTGCGGGCGAATGGGCTTGAACCGACGGAGTTGATTGCCAATATTAGTTCAAGAATTATCGTCAACAAGGCGTCCATGAAAATGAAGCATACGGCGATTCAAAATTTAATCAGCCAGTTAGCTGCTGCGGTTGCCAGCAAGCCGTAACTTAACGATCCTTTAGAGGTAACACCAATGAACCTGAATATAACCAGGCTGGATTATAAGCAAGACGATTTTGAGCAACGGTTGTCAGGGTTGTTGGATTGGGATGCGGTTTCTGATACCCAGGTTCAAAGCGCAGTAGCGGCCATAATTGAGCAAGTTCGAACTCGCGGTGACGCTGCTGTGTTGGATTACACAAAGCAATTTGACGCTCTCGATGTTCAGACCTTATCGGAATTATTTGTTAGTGAATCTCGGCTACAAAAGGCGCTGGAAAATATTGGTCCTGAAAAGCGCAAAGCATTGCAAAAGGCCGCCAATCGAATTCAATCTTATCACCAACATCAAAAGCAGGACTCCTGGTCTTATCAAGAATCCGATGGATCGGTTTTGGGGCAGAAAGTAACCCCTTTGGATCGAGTGGGTCTCTATGTTCCCGGTGGTAAGGCGAGTTATCCTTCATCCGTTTTGATGAATGCGATACCCGCGAAAGTGGCTGGAGTGAAAGAGATTGTCATGGTGGTGCCTGCACCAGCCGGAGAAATTAGCGATTTGGTGCTGGCGGCCGCCGATATTGCTGGCGTTGACAAAGTTATTACTATTGGTGGCGCCCAAGCGGTTGCTGCTTTGGCCTATGGCACCGAGTCCATTCCCCGTGTGGATAAAATTGTTGGGCCTGGGAACATCTACGTGGCTGCAGCGAAGCGCATGGTCTACGGTCAGGTGGGTATTGATATGATTGCCGGACCTTCAGAAATTTTAGTGGTTTGTGATGGTGGTACTAACCCTGATTGGGTTGCCATGGATTTGTTTTCCCAGGCAGAGCATGATGAAAATGCGCAGTCAATTCTAATCTCTCCTGATGCGGATTTTATTAATCAAGTTGAACAATCCCTCAATGCGTTATTGCCAACCTTGGAGCGTGCGAGTATAGCCCGTGTTTCTCTGGAAAAACGTGGGGCACTTATTAAGGTGGAAAATCTTGATGAGGCGCTGGAATTGGTAAATCGGATCGCTCCAGAGCATTTGGAGTTATCGGTGGAGGAGCCTTTAGAGTGGGCAGAGAAGGTTCGCCATGCCGGGGCTATGTTTTTAGGGCGCTACACTTCAGAAGCATTAGGTGATTATTGTGCAGGCCCAAATCATGTGCTGCCTACTTCAGGAACCGCTCGATACTCGTCGCCGCTTGGCGTTTATGACTTCCAGAAACGCAGCTCAATCATTTTCTGTACCGAAGAAAAAGCCTCTGAATTAGGAAAAATAGCGTCGGTGATCGGGCGTGGGGAAGGCCTTTCCGCCCACGCTCAATCGGCTGAATACCGAATTAAAAGTTGACCTGACGCGTTAGCATGAAGGCTCACTTTCAAGGAATTGAAAGTCTCCCCGGTTAGCGCCTGAGCCGGGTTTTGTCCTGTATAAAATGATTACCCTTTGCCATTGACCTTTGACTCCGAATGGGATTTGTCAAAAATTCTTACCTAAAGCTCCACTTTCTTTGAGATCCGTTGCCTGTTCAAAAGCGGTTGATCCTTGCTTCGAAATAAGGTTAAATCAAATGAATTAATGTCGGAACAAGTTTTTCCACGGGTTACCCTCATGTCAGAACAAAAACAAAAAACTACGCCTGAGTTTGACCGGCGCTCTTTGTTAAAACTCGGTTTTTTCGGAACCATGCTATTCAGTGGTGCGGCCTTACTGGGCCATCATCCACAGGCTAGTGCCAGCAGCGAAGCCAGCACAAAATCCCCTGGTCATTTTGATTTTTTGCTGGAGCATGAAGTGAAGATATTGAGTGTGGTAGCTCCCGTGGTGATAGCGGACAATTTTCCTGCTGAAGCCGCTCGGCGATCACTGGCATTCCAGCAGATGATGCGTGATATTGATCATTTTATGCTGTCAACCAGTGCCCAAACCCAAGAACAAATCCACGGCCTATTTAAATTGCTGGATCTATCGGTATTCCGCAGCTTGGCCGGTGGTCTTTGGTCAGATTGGGAAGAGGCGTCAGAATCTGATATTCGAACTTTTCTCCACCGCTGGCGCGACAGCCGATTCAATACTTTTCGCCAGGGTTATGTGGCTTTGATTCAGTTGCCGACGCTGGCGTTCTATTCCGAACCGAGTAACTGGACAGCACGTATTTATCCTGGTCCACCTGAACATAAACCCACCTGATAATAAAGAGGACTGTATTCTGAAAAAAGTAGACGTAGTCCAGGGTGTACCTGATATTTTTCGCTTAGGCATGGCCTCTGGCTGGAAAACACGGGACGGCCAAGAGCTGGATAAAAATATAGAATTAGCCTGTGATGTTGTCATCATTGGAACCGGTGCTGGTGGTGGTACCAGCGCAGAAATTCTTGCTGGCATGGGTTTGAATGTCATCATGGTGGAAGAGGGGCCGTTGCGTACCTCCAACGACTTTGATATGCAGGAAAAAACGGCATACGGCACACTTTATCAAGAAGGTACAAGCCGGGCGACAGATGACGGCGGCGTCATTATTTTGCAGGGAAGAACGGTGGGTGGCTCTACCACCGTGAACTGGACTGCCAGTTTTCGTACTCCCGAATCAACTCTTGATTTTTGGCAAAAGGAATTTGCGGTAAAAGGCCTATCTGCCACTGAACTGGACCCTTGGTTCAAAAAAATGGAGCAGCGCCTGAACATAGAACCTTGGGCTATGCAGCCCAACGCCAATAACAGCGTGATCAGTAAGGGCTGCGAAGAGTTAGGTTATGATTGGAATGTGATTCCTCGTAATGTGAAAGGTTGTTGGAACCTGGGTTATTGCGGTATGGGGTGCCCCACCAATGCTAAACAAAGCATGTTGGTGACCACCATTCCAGCGGCACTTAAGGATCATGCAGAATTGTTGTATAACCTCAAAGCAGATCATCTATTGTTGGACGGCGATACAGTTAAGGGTGTAATGGCGGTTGCCGGTAGCTATCAGGTCCGCATAAACGCCAAGCATACCATTATGGCCTGCGGCGGAATTAATGGCCCCGCACTTATGTTGCGTTCCAAATTACCCGACCCCTATGAGCGCATTGGTAAAAGAACTTTTTTACACCCTGTTGCAGCCACGATTGGTGACTTTAAAGAATCCATTGATGGTTTTTATGGTGCTCCTCAGTCTATCTATTCGGATCACTTCTTATGGAAGGACGGTGTATCGGGTAAGGCTGGATTCAAAATGGAGGTACCACCTATTCATCCTGGATTTGTGGCGTCTATTGGTGTGGGAGATGGCCCGGCTCATGCTGCCCAAATGAATCGTCTGCCACACATCAATATTTTATTAGCATTGATCAGGGATGGCTTTAATGATCAAAGCCCTGGTGGCGAAGTCTATTTACAAGATGATGGCAATCCCAATATCCGTTATCCGGTGAACGATTACATTCAGGAAGCGGTATTTCGTTCCCAGTACACTATGGCAGAAATTCAGTTTGCTGCTGGTGCTCAGTCGGTTCGCCCCCTGCACACCTGCGGTGAATTCAAATCCAGTTTAAAAGACTTCAAGCAGCATCTGAATAACTTAAAGCGAGATGCTAACCGCATGCGGGTGGGGAGCGCCCATGTTATGGGTGGTTGTGGTATGGGGGAAGATCCCAAGCAATCGGTGGTGGATAGTACTGGCAAGTACCATCACTTGGCCGGTTTGCACGTGCTGGATGGCTCCCTGTTTCCCACCAGTATCGGCGCTAACCCGCAGTTATCTATCTATGGTGTGGTGGCAAAATTGGCTACTCAGCTCGGCGAAAGTTTAACAAAACAGTTGGCGAAGAAATCCTAGAGACACCTAATACGGAGGAGGTCTACTGTAACCTCAGTTGACATTGCAGTGAGGGTTTAAAGGCTTTCAATATAGCGGCTAAAGCTCTTCTGCGAGTTATTGGCTGAATGCAAGTCGCTCACCAGACCATTAAACATGTCATTGGCATTCGCTATCGGCTGAAATGTGGATGCGATGGCTGTTTTAGCTTGTTTTACCCGATCCGCAAATTCTGTCAGACGATCCAGAACATTGGTGCTTGAAGGGTTGCGACCACGGTCGCTTTGGGAGTCGATGGCGGTATAGGTGTTTTGAGCAACGACAGTTTTAGTTTGTTGGATATCAACTCGAAAAGCGGCCAGCTCATCGGTGTTCATTCCTACAGACATGGCCTGGTCGAATGCCTGTTCTACGTCGCCGTTGTAAAATGTCTCTGCGACACCATTCACTTGGCTAAACAGGTCACTGAGAGCGGCAATTTCTGCTTGGTCCAGGTTTCCTTCCACTTGGAAGCTGAATTCATTTTGAGAATTCAGTTGAGTCATGGCTGCGTTTAAACCGACCGCGCCCATTGAAAAGTCAACACTTGAACTCGAGCGCGATTGACTGGCGTTCACTATCAAAGTGACACGATCGCCATCCTGGGTCATTACTTCCATCTGGAAGCTACGTTGCTGCGATTCCGCTACAGTATTAGAGGTTAGCTGCACACCAGGTTTAGGATTGGCGGTGGTTCCCTGGGAGTAGGATTGGCCTAATTTTTCTAGGCGATCCGCCAGCATGTTGGCAGTAGCATTAAAATTTTCCTGCACTTGCCCTTTTAGCAGGCCGCTGTTTTCAATAATTTCTTTCGCTTCTCGCAAGCCTTTCTCTACTCCGGATACCGCTTGTTGATAAAGGTTTTCCAGATCACTGGCTGAGGCGCCTTTAGCTTTTTCCTTGGCTAGCCGATCTTCAATAAAACCCATAATGCGGTCAGTTACAGATTGGGGAGAAAAATCTTCCTGTTCGGTGGTTTTTACTGACTCAGTCTGTTTGATTGGTAAAGAGCGACTTTCCAGTGCGTTATAGGCCTTAGATAGGATTTGATCATAGTTAGGGGTAAAGGTGTTGACCTTGTTTGTCACTGCCTTTTCAGGCAATGACAATCCCTGATACCGACCCGCACCGCCTGTTTGTATAGGATTGTTCTGAACTAAATGGTGTAGGTTTAACATGGAGTCGGCCATCATAGAGCTATGTTCTGCTAGTATTATCGGCCTCGGATTCATTATCTTTAGAAAAATATGAATTTATTGGGTGTTGGGGTCGGCACTTAACTTGGCACGAATGAACTCACTGTGGGGGACATAGAGTAATTCTGAAATCTTGCGGATCATATAATCTTCATAACGATCCAGGTCGCCATCCACGAAGGCAACCTTCCACATGTTTTCCACTAGTTCGAATTTTTGTTCAGGCGAGTATACGGAATTGATTTTCTTGGTAATGGCGTAGAGGTCACTGGCATCTTTGTGGTGCTTTTTTGCCTCTTGTATTAAGGCTGTGGCCTGGCTATCAGCCAACCCCAGGGTATTTGCAAGCAATTTGGCGATGGAAACTTCTTCTTCTCGCGCCCATTCATCATCGGCTGCCATTACTTCAACGAGTAGCGCGCAGGCGGCGAGCTCTACGCTGATTTCTTCCTGCTGGGTTTCTGGGTTACCAGCAAGCCATTCTTTAAGTGTCTGTAGCATCAGATACCTCGCACTGATAGCAAATCATTGATTAATCGGGGTAGGACGCGCTCCCACCACTACTAAAAAATCCACAGGTTTATGCTGGCGTATCACATGTATCGTGGCCCGGTCCCCCGGTGACATCGCAGATATCATATTGATGGCCGCTCGGGGTTCATTAATTTTGATACCGTTAATTTGGGTAATGATATCACCAGGTAAAATACCTGCTTGGTGAGCAGGACCTTGTTTGAATATGCCCAGTACTAGGAGTCCGTCAATATCGGGTAAGTTCAATGCACTGGCCAGCGCCGGATTGAGCTCTTTGGGTTCTATTCCCACCCAGCCACGGATAACCTGACCATGCTGGACTAACTCTTTAACCACCTGTTTGGCGATAAAAATGGGAATCGCAAAACCAATACCATGGGAGCCTCCCGACGTGGAGTAAATAGCGGTATTAATACCCACTAAGTCACCAAAAGCATTAATGAGCGCGCCGCCTGAATTCCCGGGGTTAATGGCGGCATCTGTTTGGATGTAATCCACAAAAGAGGACAAGTCGGTTTCTGGCCTACCTAGCGCACTGATAATTCCCTTGGTGACGGTCTGACCAATGTTAAATGGATTACCGATGGCCAGTACAACATCGCCTACTCGAATATTGTCCGTATTGGCGATAGTAATCACGGGAAGATCGGGAATATCTATGTACAGCAACGCTAAATCCGTCTCGGGATCAGTTCCAACAACTGTGGCAATACCCTCGCGGCCATCGGCGAGGGCAACTTTGATTTCATCGGCCCCGCTGATCACATGATTGTTAGTGAGTATGTATCCGGAGGGGCTTATTATCACCCCGGAACCCAAACTGGACATGATCTTTTGTCGCCTGGGTGCTTCGTTCAATCCAAAAAATCGTCTCAGAATGGGTTCGTCGATAAAAGGAGATGATTTCTCTAGTACTCTTTTTGAGGTGGATATATTCACCACGGCGGGTTGTGCTTTACTCACGGCATCGGCGTAGGATACCGTATTATTCAAACTGATAGTGCTTTGTAACGGTTCGCTAACTACTTGTTTTTCGACTAAAACTATCTCCCTGGGTTGGTTGTTTTGAGTGGTACTGGTCACCACTATGTAGGCCAGTGCAATTACAACACCAGAGAGTATGGGTATGATCAAAAACCTGGAAGCATGTATTAACATTGGGTTGAGAGATCCCTAGGTATTAAATGACATAGGTATTAATAGATATCTCAACAACTTAACATGGATTATTTGAATCCACCACCGTTAGAATATGAGAGACCCCGAGGTAAATATTATGGTTCAGCGACAGGAATTGCTCGCTTATTTAAATGACTTTCTGAGCATTTCTCGTTATCGCGATTATGCCCCTAATGGCTTGCAGGTGGAGGGCAAACCAAAGATACATCGTCTGGTCACTGGGGTTACGGCCTGTCAGGCGTTGATTGACCGGGCTGTGGAGTTAAAAGCAGATGCGTTGTTGGTGCACCATGGATACTTCTGGCGTGGCGAAGACCCCTGTTTGGTGGGTATGAAACGAAATCGTATCGGCACTTTGCTAGAGCATAATATCAGTTTGTTTGCCTATCACTTACCTTTGGATGGGCACCCTGAGTTAGGCAATAATGCTCAGTTAGCGGAAGTTCTAGGCCTCTCAGTTGATTCTGGTCTGGACCCTACAGATGATACCGTGGTGGGTAATGTCGGACGGCTGCAGGCACCAGTGTCTGCTCCTGAGTTTGCTGATGCAGTGTCTGCGGCGATGGCGCGTGACGTAATCTTAGTTTCCGGGGGTAAGCATTTAATTCAACGAGTGGCCTGGTGTACCGGTGGTGCTCAAGGCTATATTGAAAAAGCAGTGGCTCAGGGGGTGGACGCTTTTATAAGTGGTGAGATATCAGAGCAGACTACCCATATAGCTCGTGAGCAGGGAATTCATTATATAGCTGCCGGACACCACGCCACTGAGCGCTACGGTGCCGCAGCCCTGGGGCGTCATTTAGCCCATAAGTTTGATATTTTTCATGAGTTTGTGAACATTGATAATCCGGCCTGATCTTTCTATCGGAACAGGCTATAATCCTCACCCTTAAAGACTTAATGCAGACCTAAATTAACCAACCGGAATGAGAAGTGATATGTCGAAACTAGTGAAACCCCATGGTAGTGATGAATTAATAACTTTGCTGCTGGAAGGGGATGCGTTGGCTTCCGCGATGGAACAAGCAAAAACATTACCTCAGGTAGAGCTCAGTTCTCGAGAGACTGGCGACTTAATCATGTTGGGTATTGGCGGTTTTACACCACTCGAGGGATTTATGACACAGTCTGACTGGCAGTCAGTGTGTGACAACATGACCTTGGCAAATGGCTTGTTCTGGCCCATTCCAATCACCAAATCTGTGGATCAGGCAACAGCGGACAGCATTGATCTTGGCGCGGAGATTGCCTTGGTTGACGGCGAAACCGGCGAGCTCATGGGTTCCATGACAGTGACCGAAAAGTACACCATTGATAAAGCTCACGAATGCCAATCCGTTTTCACCACTACCGACATTGAGCACCCTGGCGTAAAAATGGTGATGGAGCAAGGTGAAGTAAACCTAGCTGGACCGGTAAAAGTCTTTTCCCAGGGCGAGTTCCCCACCAAATACAAAGGCATCTATATGACGCCGGCACAAACTCGCGAACTGATGGAGCAAAAGGGGTGGAGTACTGTTGCTGCTTTCCAGACTCGCAACCCAATGCATCGCTCTCACGAGCACTTGGCAAAAATTGCCATTGAGATTTGTGATGGCGTGTTAATCCACTCGCTGTTGGGTAAATTGAAGCCTGGTGATATTCCAGCTGAAGTGCGTCAGAAAGCCATCGGAACTCTGATCGATGAATACTTTGTGAAAGATACCGTAGTGCAATCAGGCTATCCGTTGGATATGCGTTATGCGGGTCCGCGCGAAGCTCTGCTGCACGCATTGTTCCGTCAAAACTATGGTTGTTCACATTTGATAGTGGGTCGTGATCATGCTGGTGTTGGTGATTACTATGGTCCATTTGATGCTCAGCATATCTTCAAAGAAATCGCTGACGATGCATTACTTACTAAACCCATCAATATTGATTGGACGTTCTGGTGTAATAAGTGCGGCACTATGGCATCTATGAGAACCTGCCCTCACTCAGCGGAGGATCGGGTGTTGGTTTCAGGAACCAAGTTACGTAAAGCCTTGTCGGAAGGTGGCGAAGTTCAGGATAACTTTAGCCGCCCAGAGGTGCTTGAGATACTCCGCGAATACTATGCTGGTCTAGAAGATCACGAGAAGGTGGAAGTGAAGCTTACCGGTCATTCTGCTAAGTAGCAGCACACTAAGTTACGCTGTTGAATCAAAAAACGGGCACCAAGGTGCCCGTTTTTTGATTTTAGTGTCCAGAGTTTTATTGGAATTTTATTTCAATCTTTTTGGGTTGAGTTTGTTCCTGCTTTCTGATGGTTATGGTCAGCAGCCCCTGTTGAAAGTTGGCTTCTATTCCATGACTATCTGCATCTTCCGGAAGTTTAAAGGTACGACTGAAAACACCAGTGGAGCGTTCACAGTATTGATACTTTTTGTCTTCTGCCTGATTACGAGTTTTTTCGCCTGTAATTTTTAGTCGGCTATCCTCTTGCTCAATGTTGACCTGTTTAGGGTCGACACCAGGAAGCTCCATATTGATTTCGTAGCCGGTGTCGGATTCACTGATATCCACCAAGGGCTGCCACGCACGTTGAGTGCGTCGTCGCAAGCTGTCGTTGTTGAGTTGATCCAATACTTGCCATGGGTTCAAAGTTGCTATTGTCATCTTAAGTTTCTCTCTACAAATTCTGGGTTAAAGTAGGTCATCACAAAACTTAAGATGGGGGGCTTCAAGAGAGATTCAAGGGGTCAAAAAATATACTTGAATTACTCTTGAAAAGGCGCTGGCAGCCCCCATTTTATGGCCTTTTAAGGTCTTCTAGGCTTTCATGAAGGCCGTATTCTTCAGACAGCATGCCTTTATTTTTGTCTTTACTTTTAGGGGCATAATCCAGTGGAGGAGTAGCGCTGTGATCCGTTTCGAAGTTGGCATCCTCCGCAGATGCGGCAGCATCATCAGGTAAAGCTTTTACTTCTAAAGAAACGAATTTGGTTTTTTTAGTGGGTAACTTTTGCTTGTTGTCCAGCTGGAAGCTTTTGGGTGGCTCAGTAAAGGTGTCAGCCGAGTCTTCCAAATGGTTTTGTACGGCAATATAGTTTTCTGTCAGAGTGTTGACCAGCTCAGCCGTTTTATTAAAGTGCGTGTTCACGTTTTCACGATAGGCCGTGAATTCTTCTTGTAGTTCTCTTAACTGCCTGTCAATGGAGCTCTCGGCTTTGCTACGTGAAAATACCAGATAACAAATAATGGCGCCGACAATGCTTCCTAATAAAAAAGCAATTATCATCGAGATTTGCATAGACTCTCTCCAGAGTTCAATTGAGCTTGGCGTTAGAATAACACAAAGATATCTTTAGAATCATGATCCTAATTGCTCCAATCATATGCTAGGTTCAGAATAAGTCCATTAACCAACCGGGCCAACACTTAAGCTCATCGCCTTAAACAGAGAGTGAAGCAATGGTATTTCCTGCTATCAACGAAGAAAAAGTAATGATCCCTGGCGCTGCGGGTGGGTTGGAGTCCTTAGTTCTGGCCCCTGGTGTAATGGGGCGAGGCTCCCAAGTCACGATTGTTTGTCATCCTCATTCGCTGATGGGTGGGGCCATGACAAATAAGGTCGTTCACACTGTAGCCAGGGCAAGAAGAGATCTGAGCCAAGGAGTGGTGCGTTTTAATTTTCGTGGTGTTGGTGCCAGCGAGGGGAGTTTTGATGAGGGCGCGGGTGAGCAAGAGGACTTGTTGGCGGTAATTGACTGGGTTCGGGATCGCTGGTCTCCCAGTAGCTTGCTGCTGGCAGGGTTTTCCTTTGGGGCTTTTGTGGCCGCAGCCGCTTGTGCCAAGGCGGTTAACCGCGGTGATCCTGTTGAGCACCTACTGTTACTGGCTCCAGCTGTGGTCAACTATTCATTTGATGAGCTGCTTGAGTTTCCTTGCCCGTTAACCTTGGTTTACGGTACGGCTGACGAAGTTGTGGATCATAAGGCCATTGAACATTGGTTTGAGCAGGTGTGCTCAGATAAACAGGTTTACCGCCTGGATCAGGCCAGCCATTTTTTTCATGGCAGGTTGACGGAACTTAAGCGCATTTTAATGGAAGATGGCAGATCTTGATATTGTGGACACTATAGGTTTCCTGTTGTAGAGTTTTGCGCTAGTCATCCGTGATGGTTTAGTAGTCTTATGACCCCCATTGAAAAATATCAGCAAGATCTCAAGCGTGAGGATTTTACCTATGATGCCGCTCAAGAATTTGCTGTTAATCAGTTAGACCGGCTCTATCATGAATTAGTCGACCGTTACGAAAATCGGCCTAGATCGGTGTGGGCTCGGATTTCACCGGGCGTGAGAGCGCAAGACAATACGCCTTGTAAGGGGCTCTATTTTTGGGGTGGAGTCGGCCGTGGCAAAACCTATTTAGTGGATACTTTTTTTGAGTGTCTCCCATTTCGTCGAAAAATACGTATTCATTTTCATCGATTTATGCAAAAAGTCCACTCGGAACTCAAGCGTCTACAGGGTGAGAAAAACCCCCTGGATCAAGTGGCTGATAAGTTTGCAGAAGAAGCCCGGGTTTTGTGCTTTGATGAATTCTTTGTGACGGATATTACCGACGCCATGATCCTCGGTAGCTTAATGGAAAAGCTGTTTGCCAGAGGCGTTACTCTGGTGGCGACGTCCAATATTGTTCCAGATGAGTTATATAAAGACGGCTTGCAGCGAGCCCGGTTCTTGCCGGCTATTGATTTGGTCAATAAATATACAGATGTTATCAATGTGGATAGCGGCATCGACTATCGATTGAGAACATTGGAGCAGGCTGAAATTTATCATTTCCCGCTCGATGAGGCAGCTGAGGAAGGTTTGTTAGATAGCTTTACGGCTTTAGCGACTGATCCTGGAAGTTCTGGTGTCGATATTGAAATTAATGGCCGCAAGATTTATGCACGGCGAGTAGCTAATGATGTGTTGTGGTGCGACTTTAATGCCCTGTGTGATGGTCCTCGAAGCCAAAATGACTATATAGAACTCGCCCGTATCTACCATGCTGTATTGGTCTCTGGAGTGCCAGCGATGCGGGCATCCCAGGACGATATGGCTCGGCGCTTTGTTAATATGGTTGATGAATTCTACGATAGGGGTGTTAAGCTCATTATGTCCGGCGCAGCTCCCATCCACGAACTATATGGAGAAGGGCGTTTAACCTTCGAATTTCAGCGTACCTGTAGCCGTCTATTGGAAATGCAGAGCCAGGAGTACTTGGAGAGGCCGCACAAGCCCTAGTACTAAAAGCTAAGGGGTTCATAAAAAAACTAGGCTGCGACGCTAGCGTCACAGCGGATTTCTGTTATAGTTCCCTGCCCCGTTACAGTCGCGGCGACAGGACTGGTTCGAAACCAGTGGCTCGGGTTAATCTTGGGCGCTCGGTTTAGGCAATAGCTGTCGTAACTAACATTATTAGGGTCCTCTCATTGTTGTAGGGCGTTTTTTGCTACAGAGACTTAAACAAATTACTTGTATGTTTAAAGTGGTTTAGGTAGTATGCGCGCTCTAAAAAAATAGGCGGTTAACCCTCAAGTTTGAGTGTTCCAGGATAAGATCAATGAAAACGTTTAGTGCAAAACCTGAAACAGTAGAGCGTGACTGGTACGTTGTAGACGCAACCGGTAAGACTCTGGGTCGTTTGGCCACGGAAATTGCTGTTCGTCTGCGCGGCAAGCACAAGCCCGTATATACCCCGCACGTTGATACTGGTGACTATATTGTTGTTATCAACGCGGAAAAAGTTCGTGTGACCGGCAAAAAGCGTAACGACAAGATATATTACAGTCACACTGAATATCCCGGTGGTATTAAAGAAATCACTTTTGATAAGTTGATTGACAAGAAGCCGGAAATGGCAATTGAAAACGCAGTAAAAGGTATGATGCCTCGTAACTCTTTAGGTCGAGCCATGCTGCGCAAGTTAAAAGTTTACGCTGGTGTTGAGCATCCCCATACAGCCCAGCAACCAAAAGAATTGGCACTGTAAATAGGAAGGCGAATAAGTGAACACTAATTACGGTACAGGCCGACGCAAAACCTCAACTGCTCGAGTTTTCATCAAAGCAGGCAGTGGTAATATCAGCATTAACGGTCGAGCATTAGATCAGTACTTCGGTCGTGAAACGGCCCGCATGGTTGTTCGTCAGCCTCTTGAGCTTGTGGAAGCTCTTGATAAGTTTGACGTTTATGTCACTGTTAAAGGTGGTGGCGGTAGCGGTCAGGCGGGAGCTATTCGGCACGGTATTACGCGGGCATTGATGGATTATGACGAGTCTCTGCGTCCGTCTCTGAGAAAGGCGGGATTTGTAACTCGTGATGCTCGAGAAGTAGAGCGTAAGAAAATCGGTTTGCGCAAGGCGCGTAAGAAGCCACAGTTTTCAAAACGATAATTGCTATAGTTTTGAAGAGAAACGCCCGGCATTATCGCTGGGCGTTTTTGTTTGTGCGTTATTTTGCCGAAAATTATGCTGTGTTCCGTTGCTTATGGTGCGGAGGCTTTGTCCGCTAATTCAAAGCTTTCCTTGTAACTGAACTGCAATTTCATTACTATTTGCGCGTTTAAAATTCTGGGTTAGGGGTTGCCGTGTCTACACAATTTAGCCTTGTAGCACAGTTGCTTCTTAAAGTTATCGGGGAGAGAAACTGAATGAGTACAGACGGCGTAAATGAGGGGCGGCGGCGCTTCCTGATTGGAGCCACCTCAGCGGTTGGCGCAGTTGGCGCAGTGGGTGCAGCAGTACCCTTTGTGAAGTCCTGGCAACCAAGTGCCAAGGCGAAAACAGCAGGCGCACCTGTAGTAGCGGACATCAGTAAGCTTGAAGTCGGGCAAGTCATGACCGTAGAATGGCGAGGTAAGCCTGTTTGGATACTGCGGCGTTCGGAAGAAGCGATGGACAGTCTCTCTGAGGTTACGGATATGTTAAGAGACCCGGATTCCAGCGCAGCCGATCAGCCAGAATATATCGATGGTCCGGCGCGAGCGCGGGACGGTCACTCTAATGTCATCGTTTTGATCGGCATCTGTACTCATTTGGGATGTTCTCCTACTTATCGACCCGAAGTAGCCCCAGCTGATTTAGGTCAAGATTGGAAAGGAGGTTTTTTCTGCCCTTGTCATGGGTCCAAGTTCGATTTCTCCGGGCGTGTCTTTAAGTCTGTGCCAGCCCCCATCAATCTAGCGGTACCGCCTTACTATTTTATGAGCGATACGTTAATTAAAATTGGCGAAGATGGGGAGGCAGCCTAATGAATATGTTGCAGAGCTTGATGGGATGGGTGGATGCCCGTTTCCCCGCGACCAAAATGTTCGAAGAGCATATGAGCAAATATTATGCTCCCAAGAACTTTAACTTCTGGTACTTTTTTGGGTCTCTCGCCATGTTGGTGCTGGTTAACCAGTTACTGACGGGTATCTGGCTTACCATGATGTACAACCCCAGTGGTGAAGGTGCGTTTACCTCAGTTGAGCTGAATATGATGCGCGATGTGGACTATGGCTGGTTGTTGCGCTATCTCCACTCCACCGGCGCCTCAGCGTTCTTTGTGGTGGTATATCTGCACATGTTCAGGGGTATGATGTACGGCTCCTACCGGGCACCTCGTGAGTTGGTGTGGATATTTGGTATGACCATTTATCTTGCGCTCATGGCAGAGGCTTTCATGGGGTATTTGCTACCCTGGGGGCAGATGTCCTATTGGGGTGCGCAAGTTATTATTTCCTTGTTTGGTGCAATACCCGTTGTTGGTGACGCTCTCACAGAATGGGTTCGTGGTGACTTCTTGATATCTGGAATTACCTTGAACCGATTTTTTGCTCTTCATGTTGTGGCTCTGCCTATCGTAATTCTTGCTTTGGTCGTACTGCATATCATTGCCTTGCATGAAGTGGGTTCTAACAATCCAGACGGTATAGAAATTAAAAAGCTTAAGGACGAAAATGGCATTCCATTGGATGGGATTCCATTCCACCCTTATTACTCCGTCCACGACCTGGTAGGTGTAGTGGTGTTTCTGTTTGTATTCCTAACCGTGGTGTTTTTCTTCCCGGATGGAGGGGGTTATTTCCTCGAGAAGCCAAACTTTGAACCCGCAAACCCATTGAAAACTCCGGCTCATATAGCACCCGTTTGGTATTTCACGCCTTTCTATGCGATCTTGCGGGCAATACCCGATAAGCTTCTGGGTGTCATAGCCATGGGGGCGGCAATTGCCGTGTTATTTGTGCTGCCCTGGCTGGATCGTAGCCCAGTGAAATCCATCCGATATAAAGGCTGGATCAGCAAGATTATGCTGGCGCTGTTTGTGGTTAGTTTTATTTTGCTTGGCGTTTGTGGTGTCAAACAGCCAGATTTGCACGTAGAGTTCCTGCCAATTGAGTTAACTTATCGAGCTCTTGGTCAGATATGTACTTTGTTCTACTTTGCTTACTTCGTCTTGATGCCATTTTGGACTAGTAAAGAAACCTGTAAGCCTGTACCTGAGCGAGTAAGGATGACCCACTGATGAAAAAGTTGATATTGATTTCGTTTTGGATCTTTTCTGCTGCAGCTTTAGCTTCAGGAGGCGGTGACAATGAGCATTTAGTTCACGCCCCAATCAATAAGGATGATAAAGTATCATTGCAGCATGGTTTCAAGTTGTTCGTGAACAACTGTATCGGTTGCCATAGCGCTCAGTATATGCGCTATGAGCGTGCTGCTACTGATCTCGAAATTCCGTTGGACATCGCCAAGCAGAACCTATTGTTCACCACGGATAACGTGGGTGAAACAATTCAATCGGCTATACCCAAGGACCTTGGTAAAAAATGGTTTGGTAATGCGCCTCCGGATTTAACGTTAGTGGCTCGTATCCGCGGTGCGGATTGGGTATATTCTTACCTTACCGGCTTTTATCCTGATGAGGCACGACCGTGGAATGTAAATAACTATGTGTTTCCCGATGTTGGTATGCCCCACGTATTGTCCAATATGGAGACAGAGTTAGGTGAAAAGGCTTTCAAGTCAGCGATGGCTGATCTGACTAACTATATGGTTTATATGTCAGAGCCAGTACGGGCTGAAAGGGAAAGATTGGGTATCTATGTATTGATATTCCTGGCTATCTTGTTCATCCCTGTATACTTTTTGAACCGAGAATATTGGAAAGACGTACATTAATTTAAAATGGTTTATGGGTGGGGCGGGAGGCCAGTTGGTCTCCCGCCCCATTGCCGTTTAATTTTTAGGGATAAAACGGCAAAGGTTTATTAAAAATTTGAGGTGGAGTGAAAATTAATGGGTGTCATTGCTAAACGTTCCTCGATGACTTTTTTTTCGGATGGCCGAGATCATTACAGTCATCGTGTACGCATTGTCTTGGCCGAAAAGGGAGTGGCTGTCGACATACTGAATATAGATCCATCGAACAAGCCGGAAGATCTGGCGACTTTAAATCCGTATAACGAACTGCCAACTCTGGTTGACCGAGAGTTAACGCTCTATGAACCCAACATTATGATGGAATATCTTGATGAGCGTTTTCCGCATCCTCCGCTGTTGCCGGTATATCCTGTAGAGCGCGCGCGAAGCCGTTTGTTGATGCATCGGATTCACCGTGATTGGGGGCATACTGTTGATACCCTTATCGAAGGTACAGAAAAAGAGGCAACCTTAACTAAACTTCGTAAGGAATTTAGCGAAAGTCTTGCTGCCATCGACCCTATTTTTGCTGAAATGCCCTATTTCATGAATGAAGACTTCACTTTGGTGGATTGTGCGGTAGCGGCTATTTTGTGGCGCTTGCCCTTAATGGGAATAGAGTTGCAGAAATCAAAGTGTGGCAATTTACTAGCCTATGCGGATCGGTTGTTCGCTCGAGAATCATTTCAGGCTAGCTTGTCTGATTCTGAACGAGAAATGAGGCTTTAAAGAAGTAAAGTGAAGGTTATGACCCCTAGTCGTCCCTATTTTGTCCGCGCTGTCTATGAGTGGATACTGGATAATGACCTG
Source organism: uncultured Ketobacter sp. (assembly GCA_963922875.1). GTDB lineage: Bacteria > Pseudomonadota > Gammaproteobacteria > Pseudomonadales > Ketobacteraceae > Ketobacter. The sequence goes on from CAWUJH010000003.1 coordinate 223,630, forward strand.
ACCCCCTACCTGTTGGTAAATGCTGATTTCCCGCAAGTGGAGGTGCCAAATGAATTTATTAATGACGGAAAAATCGTTCTTAATTTGGCACCTTCCGCAATACGAGATTTGCATATGGGCAATGAGCACATCGCTTTCTCGGCGCGCTTCAGTGGCAAAGCCAGAGAGTTGTTTGTGCCTGTAGGGTCTATTGTCGCGGTCTATGCGAAAGAAAATGGCAAAGGCATGTTTTTTGACGAGTCGGAGGTTCCGCCACCGGATGGAGATGGTGATAATTTACCGCCGCCACCCAGTGGGAAGCCCTCGCTTAAAGTCGTTAAGTAGTTATTAGATATCAGTGCCAAATATTTGTTGATCAATCAAATCACAAATAGCATGTATCAAAAACAAGTGAGCCTCTTGTATGCGAGGAATATCCAAAGCAGGCACTCGCAATTCCATGTCTTCGTTATGGAGTAGGCGAGTGCAGTCGCCACCATCCTTGCCCGTTAACGCAATAACAGTCATGCCCCGGTCGTGAGCGGCTTGAATGGCTTGCACAATATTTGCTGAGTTACCGCTGCTGGTAATTGCTATCAAAATATCACCATCGTGACCTATGGCTCTAATTTGTTTTGAAAAAACCTCATTAAAACTGTAGTCATTGGCAATCGAGGTGATGGTTGAGGTATCTGTTGATAAAGCGATGGCCGGCAGGGCAGGGCGTTCTCGCTCAAAGCGATTGAGCATCTTTGACGAAAACTGCTGAGCTGTATTGGCGGAGCCACCGTTGCCACATATAAGCACTTTGCCATCACTTAATAAGCACTGAGCAAGGGTCTCACTGGCCACCAGAATCATTGTGGAAAGCTCTTCCTCGGTTTTCTGCAAAGTGTTAAGGCTTTCTCCAAACAGCCAGTGAACGCGATCGGCAAGATTCATTCATATATCCTTCAATAAAAGCCAATTCATGTTAATTGTATTAGGTTTAACATAAAAAAAACGAAATAACCATTTAGTAAAAGGCGTGCTGGATCCAATTTATCTCCGGCGATTCAGTTAAATCGCCTAAGATTCCCACCACATCGAAGCGGCAGGCAGGCCAGTGATCGTTATAGTTTTGCTGCAGAAAGAATTGTGCTGTGCGCCTCAATTTAGCCTGTTTAGCTGAGGTTACCGTTTCCAAAGGCGATCCACGGTCAGAATTTTTACGATATCGAACTTCAACAAATACCAGTGTTTCTCCGTCTACGAAAATAAGATCTATTTCTCCAGTTTTGCAGCGGAAGTTTGTGGCACGGCAGATCAGGCCGTGCCTTGATAAATGAATGTGCGCGATATGTTCAGCAAGATTACCCTTTTCCTGCTTGGGGGTAGGTGGGCGTTTTTGATGAGTCATAGCTTTCTGCTTCAGTGGAAGTGTTGACTATTTTGGGGAGTAATTCAGGCTTGCCATTTCTCATAACCGCCCAGGTAAGTTGACGCTGGATTTGCTGTGCAGGATCTATGCTGAGCGTACCGGTGGCTCCAAACAACGTGGCATTCGGTACCACGGCAAGTAGTTGAATTCTTGAATGTAAGCGATAGGCGTCGACGCCCAATGCATTCAGCCTTATGAATCGAGAGCTGGCTTCAGGCCAAGCTTGATCCATAGCTCGGCGAATACGACTCGGCTTCTTTAACACCCAGGGAATATCGCAAAACTCGATATCATTAAGGTCTCTATCTTTTTTGGGTGAAGGGATGCCAGAATAAATTTGGGAGCCGGCTATTACTGGCAGTGCCTCGGCATAATAAAAGTCTAACAGCGGCCGCAATTGCCGAGCTTGGTCTGGCGGTGCAATAAGGTAAATGAAGTCTATATCTTGGCGGCGACGTGGGTGGAATTCGAATTCAAGGCCGATAATTCGCTTTAACTCCTGGGCACGCTGCTGACTTTTTTCCACTTGCAACATTTCTTTTACGGCATTGGCCATTTCCGATTGCTTTTGATAAGTGGCGACGCTATTGATTACGCCGTGTGACTCAAGCCAATCGCTGGCGAATTTTCCATAAGCTCGTTGCCACCACGGAGAGTCCTCATAAAGCACCGCTGCTTTGCGGAAATTTCGTTGCCGAGCATGTATGGCAACTTCTTGGGCATCGGCTTCAGGAGCCAGACTGAATTGAAACAGGTTCTTTGGCTGTTCGAGGTTGTTTCCCGTGGCATTGTCCTGATTTAGCGCGATAGTGGTTACCGGAAGGTTTGCAGTGCTATTGAGCAGTGTACGGAGATTTTCTTTCTGTAGTGGTCCAATAATGATTTCGGCACCTTCATCCACCGCTGTTTGGTAAGTAGTGGCAAAGGTGTTGATGTCGCTACTGTCATAAACTTTAATGGTTAAGTCTGAGCTGCTGTTTTGTTGCTGCTGGTAGCTCGTGTAATGAGCGCCTAAAAAACCATTCAGTATTGCTTCGGCGGCGGCTTTGTATTTGCCGGTTAGCGGAAGCAATAGGGCGATGTGCTGAGGGCGCTGGTCAGCAAGCTCAATGAGTTGTTGTAATGTGGTAGGCAACTCGATGGCTGCAGGGTGTCCCTGGTGCTGACTTTGCCACTGGCTAAGGCGTTCGAGCTGAAGATCCAGGTTATCCTGCAGGGCCTTGTAGATCCAGGCAAGCTGTAGCCAACCCTGTAGTTCTGGTATCGTTATGGTGGCTTTTAGTTGCTCCAGGTTTTCTGTGGGAATTGTAATGAGGTCAAGCCAGATTTGCTGATGATTGACTTCTTTCTCTGATGGGCTGGTCAGCATTGGCGCCAAAAAGATTCGCTCGCGAGCGGCTGCTAAATAATTTTGATTGAGTTCCCACACCTCGGCACGAGTAACGCTAATCCGATTCAAAATATCAGTGTTCAAGCGATCGGTGATGTCCAGCAATCCCATTCTATTGGTGGTCATTAATTCCAGAGCTAATGTGTGATTCTTCTGCTTGATTGCCAGCTCGGTTAGCAATAGCACTAGTTCAGCTCGGTTCGATGGGTTTAGCTTGCTAAAATCTATTGTGTTTAACACCCGTTTTGCGTCTGCAACATTTCCTTGATCAATGAGTTTTTGCGCTGCTTCTATCAGCAGGCGCTCCGATTCAGGGCTTGGCAATGTTTGTGCGTGCTCGATCATACTTTTGATCTTGTCGTTATCCGACTTAACTGTCGGCTGCGCTTTGCTTGAGTCGTCGCTCAGCTGAGTCGAGCAGGCCGTTAGTATTAGTGGCAACAGAAAGCAGCCGATTATGGTAAGCTTGTGACTAATTTTATTCATGGCTAATTCGGGTCCGCGAAAATATGTCCAGTGGTCGCTTGTATGTTGTGGCAACTCCAATCGGGAATCTTAATGATATCACGCTTCGGGCATTGGATGTGTTGAAGCAGGTGGATTTCATCGCGGCTGAAGATACTCGCCATAGTGCCAAGCTTTTGTCTCATTTTGCAATTAGCACCTCTTGTTTTGCGGTACATGATCATAACGAGCCAGAGCAAATTGCTAAAGTTCAAGGTATTTTATTGCAAGGGCAGTCAATTGCCTTGATTTCTGATGCGGGCACCCCGCTGATTAGTGATCCAGGCTACAAGTTAGTGACCGCCATTCGTCAACAAGGTTTCGAGGTGCTCACTATTCCTGGGCCTTGCGCCGCAATCGCCGCATTATCAGTCGGTGGTTTACCCACCGATAGTTTTTTGTTTAAAGGTTTTTTGCCGGCCAAGCAACAAGCCAGACGAACCGTGCTTGAGGCTTTGCAAAATGAGTCGGCCACCTTGGTTTTTTATGAGTCTCCCAAGCGGGTTCAGTCCACAATGGTAGATGTTGCAGAAGTCTTGGGTGTTGAGCGTCAGGTTGTGCTGGCAAGAGAGCTAACTAAAACCTTCGAGACTGTGGTTTCCATGCCAGCGGGTGAGATTGGCGCGTGGTTATCTGCAGACGAAAACCATCGCAGAGGTGAATTTGTCATACTAATCGAAGGGGCGCCACAACTTGAAGTTGATGAAATTGCTATTGATGCCGCAGTTATCCGTGCATTGACTTTGGCCCATGAGTACATGCCCTTAAAAAAAGCCTGTGAGTTATTGTCAGAAGTCACGGGGTTACCAAAGAATGCACTGTATCGCCAGGCCTTAACTGAAATAAAAACTTAATCTTGCCTTTGCCGGTTTTTACGTATATTTTTCCTCACAGAGTTTGCTAGGCAGTCACTCGTTGTTATTACAGCGGGAGGAAAGTCCGGGCTCCATAGGGTAAAGTGCCAGGTAACGCCTGGGCGGCGCGAGCCGACGGAAAGTGCAGCAGAAAGTATACCGCCTAAGCCAGCAATGGCCGGTAAGGTTGAAATGGTGCGGTAAGAGCGCACCGCACGACTGGTAACAGTTCGTGGCGATGGAAAACCCCACTTGGAGCAAGACCAAATAGGAACCCAAAGGTGCGACCCGCACTGGGTTCGGGTAGGTTGCTAGAGGCGTATGGTGACGTGCGTCCCAGAGGAATGACTGTCCACGACAGAACCCGGCTTATCGGCAGACTCTACACTTTACTTATTACCTTGGGCCTAAGTTTTTAAGGTTCAATATAACCTCGTTCCACACCTCTATCTTTTTCATAGGTCAAAATGTTCTCTATTTGTAGAAGCGACATTAATTGCGCTTTCTATCTACCTGTTTTCGTTTGCCTTTTTTGATTGTTTCCTTACTGTTCAGGGTGGCGTTTCCGCGTAAGTTGTTGTTTTTGCGTGGCAAATTCACATTTATCACTTTGTTTTTACCTTGACAATAAGTGACCACGATCCCTATAGTGTGATTATGGTGGGTGAAAATGGTTTAAAAGGGATTTTTGTGGGGCAAAGTGGTCAAGTACTCCCAAACGGAAACTTATAAGGCGGGCGCAAGACAGTCGTGTTTTTCAGAGGACATTGCACGTTAAGTTTGGATGCAAAAGGACGTCTGGTTATGCCCAGTCGCTTCCGCGAGGTGCTGTCCGCAAGTTCTGTTAGCCAATTAGTTGTTTCCATCGATGTCCAGGGCCTCTGTTTAACTATGTATCCTCTCGCACAATGGGAAGAAATGGAACAGCGATTAATGAGCCTCCCTTCACTCCATGATTCTGTGCGCCGCATGCAGAATATGATTATAGGAAACGCCTTCGAAACTGAAATGGACGGTAATAGCCGGATTTCAATTCCTCCTCAATTGCGCAAGCAAGTGGGCTTAGATAAAAAAATCACTATGGTCGGTCAAGGTTCGAGGCTGGAAATATGGTCAGAGGAAGCCTGGGAAGCACGCTTTGGTGAGTGGAAAGAGGTGGGACCTAATTCATTGGCCGATTTGCCTGATTCGATCAAGGATATGGTGTTGTTCTAATGATTAACAGCCAATACAAACATACCACAGTCCTGTTAGATGAAGCGGTTGATGCCTTATTCCATGACCCCAGCGGCATTTATGTTGATGGCACCTTTGGCCGCGGTGGGCATTCGCGCCAGCTGTTAAGTCGGATTGCCGATACCGGTCGCTTGATCGCGTTTGATAAAGATCCTGATGCAGTAAAAGAAGGTGAGCGGCTAGCGAGTACGCAGCCAAATTTTACAATGGTCTATGGATCTTTTTCGCAGATGGCAGAACAGCTGCACGGCTTAGGGATTGAGAACGTAGACGGCGTATTGCTGGATTTAGGTGTTTCTTCACCGCAACTGGATGACGCTTCCAGAGGCTTTAGTTTTATGAGCGATGGCCCCTTGGATATGCGCATGGACTGTAATACTGGAGAGACGGCTGCCCAATGGCTGGGGCGTGCGTCAGTGGAAGAGATTGGCAAAGTTTTGAAAGAATATGGTGAAGAACGTTTTGCGCGACGGATTGCTCAGGCCATTGTTGATATTCGAACTAAGCAAAAACTTACTACCACCAGAGAATTAGCCTCACTCATTGAAAAGTCAGTACCGTTTCGCGAAAAAGGTAAACATCCTGCGACCCGGTCTTTTCAAGCCATCCGTATTTTTATTAATAAAGAGCTGGACGATTTAATTGCCGTGTTGGAACAAAGTGTCCAGTTACTCAGAAAAAATGGGCGTTTGGTGGTTATTAGCTTTCACTCTTTGGAAGATAGAATTGTTAAACGGTTTATTCAGCTCAAAGAGAAAGGCGAGCAATTGCCCCGTCATTTGCCCATTCAGGAACATCAGCTTAATCGGATTTTAAGATCCGTAGGCAAGCCGGTGCGAGCAACCCAGCAAGAGGTTGACGAAAACGTTCGCGCTCGTAGTGCGATCATGCGTGTGGCGGTGAAGTTATGAATATTGTTAGCACTCAGGCAACACCCCATTCGTGGATATTAGTATTTGTTGCGGTGTTCTTGGTGATCAGTTCGGCTATAGCGGTAGTTTACAGCAGTTTTGAGACACGGCGCTTAGTTGCCCGCCACCAAAATTTGCAAGCGGCAAACAACGAAATGCAAGTTGAATGGGGCCAATTGCTATTAGAACAAAGCACTTGGGGTTCGTATAACAGGGTGGAGCAGTTGGCCATGAATAAGCTTGGAATGCGAGTGCCAGAACCTAACGAAATAATAATGGTGGAGCCATGACAAACAATACCAGTGACAATAGCTTGGCTTGGCGCTTTTGGCTAGTGGTGTGCGCCTTCACTTGTCTTGCCTTGGTGGTAACCGGAAGGCTGTTCTATCTGCAAGTAGAGGACCAGGGGTTTCTTCAGGATCAGGGAGACCGACGAGTGGTAAGAATGGAGAAAATACCCGCTTACCGAGGAATTATAGAGGATCGTAATGGTGAGCCATTGGCTGTTAGTACGCCTGTTGTCAGTTTGTGGGCAAATCCCCAAGAATTGATTAGTGCCCCAGAAAAATGGAGCCAATTGGGTGAGCAAATCGGATTGCCCGAAGATCGCGTTCGAGAAAAGCTTATGGCAAATAGAGACAAGCAATTTATCTATTTGAAGCGCCATGTTAACCCAGCAAAAGCGGAACAAGTTTTAGAGCAGGGCATTCCTGGAGTCTACGGCACAGAAGAACACCGCCGTTACTATCCCGCTGGTGAGGTGGCAAGCCATGTAGTCGGGTTTACCAACATTGATGAACAAGGCCAGGAAGGAATGGAACTTTCCTTTGATCGCGCATTGCAAGGCAGTGAAGGTAAAAAAATGGTCATCAAAGATTTGCGGCGTCGCATTGTGAAAGACGTTGGCTTAATTGAGCCCGCATCATCAGGTCGTGATATTGCTCTCAGTATTGATCTGCGTGCGCAGTATCTTGCTTATAGAGAATTATTGACGGCGGTTACTGAATATAATGCCGCGTCAGGCAGCGCGGTTGCCATCAATATAAAGACTGGCGAAGTCTTGGCTATTGTTAATCAGCCTTCCTACAATCCCAATAACCGCGGTCGTGATGATGTACCTAATTTTCGCAATAGGGCTCTTACTGATGTCTTCGAACCAGGTTCAACCATGAAGCCATTTACGGTGGCAGCCGCACTGGAGAGCGGAAAATGGAAGCCACACAGTAAAATTGATACTTCTCCAGGATTTCTGCGCGTGGGTCGTAAATCGATTCGTGATATGAACAATTATGGAGTCATCGATCTCGGTAAAATTATTGCCAAGTCCAGTAATGTTGGTGCCAGCAAATTAGCATTATCCATGGAGCCTGAGGCACTGAGTCAGTTTTTTAGAACCTTAGGCCTGGGGCAGGCGACTGGTGTTGGTTTCCCAGGTGAAAGTGTAGGTTATCTACCCGCAAGAGAGCGCTGGAGTCCAATTGAGGTTGCAACCTTATCTTACGGGTATGGGTTGTCCGTCACCACGCTTCAATTGGCTCAGGCCTATGCCATTTTGGGTGCTGGCGGCATCAAACGCCCGGTGAGTTTATTAAAAGTTGATGGGCCTGTGCTGGGTGAGCGAGTGATGAGCGAACATGTTGCCCGCGATGTTATTTATATGATGGAAGGCGTGGTAGAAGAGCATGGTACTGCCAAGAAAGCTCGAGTTCCCGGTTATCGGGTGGCGGGTAAGACCGGTACGGTGCATAAGGTTTCCTCAAACGGCTATGAAGATCATCGTTATTTGGCGTTGTTTGCGGGTATAGCCCCCGTGGATGATCCACAGATTGCCTTAGTGGTAGTGATTGATGATCCGAAAGGTGATTCATACTACGGCGGACTAGTTGCTGCACCCGTATTTTCTCGGGTGATGTCTGGATTGTTGAGGGTGCAGAACGTGCCACCAGATAAGCCCGTTGAGAGTTATGCCGGAATCGTTAAAAAGGTAGTTCCAAGTACATGAACATAGGCCGCGAGAAACCCCACATGATAAAGGACTTGGTTCCTTTTTTATCGTTGGACAGTCACTTGGGAGAAATCGAAGTGATGGGGTTGACTGCGGACAGTCGAAAAATAGAAGTCGGAGATTGTTTCCTGGCATTTCCCGGACATCAACAGGACGGCAGAAACTTTTTGCCCGCTGCCGCTTCGGCGGGAGCGAGTTGCGCGTTGATCGAAGCCGATAGTCTGAATGTCAGTCTGCCCGAAGATCTTGCTGTTATTCCTGTTACTCAGCTGAAGTACCATTTGCCTGAAATTGCCAAGCGATTTTTTGATGATCCGTCTCAGCAGCTTTCTGTGGTCGCGATTACTGGGACTAATGGTAAAACCAGCGTCAGTCATTTAATTGCCGGAGCCTATCAAAAGTTGGGTATGGTAAGCGGGGTGATGGGAACTTTGGGGAATGGCTTGTATGGTGAGTTGCAGCCGACGCTAAACACCACTTCCGATATCGTTGAGTCAACTCGAGTTCTCTGGGACTTATTGAATCAGGGCGCTGAAGTCATTGCTATGGAAGCTTCTTCTCATGGCCTGGTTCAAGGACGTCTTGAAGGTTTAAATATTGAAGTGGCGCTGGTTACAAATATTACCCGAGACCATTTGGATTATCACGGCTCCATGGCTGCTTACCGTGATGCAAAAGCATTGTTGGTACAGCACCCCGGTGTATCTCATGTAGTACTCAATGTAGATGATGCAGTTGTCGCAAGCTTCGCTGATTTAGTCCCTCCGGAGGCAGAGCTTTGGACCTATTCTCTGCAAACAGGAAGTAAAGCAACTGTGGTGGCGGAAGCGTATGAATTGGCTGCCACGGGGATTCGCTTAGTTGCTAAGTCCGGTGATAAAACGGCTGAAATTCATAGTTCATTGCTGGCAGAATTTAACGTGTCAAATTTGCTGGCCGCATTGACAGCATTGCTAGCTAAAGGCTGTGATTTTCAACGTGCTTGCAAAGCCTTAAGTGCGGTAGATCCAGTGCCTGGTCGCATGGAAATCATTTCTAACCACGTGGCGGCACCCCTGGTAGTAGTTGATTTTGCCCATACCCCAGATGCTCTAGAAAAAGTGTTACGCGCTTTGCGACAACATTGTTCAGGCAGGTTGTGGTGTGTTTTCGGTTGTGGTGGAAATAGAGATCAAGGCAAGCGACCCATCATGGCCAAGCTAGTGTCAACTTTGGCGGACGAAGCGATATTTACAGCGGACAATCCACGGGATGAAAAACTCAGCCAAATTTTGAAAGACATGATTAAAGGTGTTCCACTGGATACTCCATTTCAGGTTATTGAAAAGCGTGAAATGGCTGTGGAATTTGCTCTTACCAACGCAGCAACCAACGATATTGTGTTGTTAGCAGGCAAGGGCCACGAATCTTACCAGGAAATTGGCGGTGTGCGTTACCCATACAGTGATATCGAAGTCAGTAAAGCTGTGTTAAGCCGAATTTACTTAAAAGAAGGTGATCAAGCGTGAAACTTTCAGCGCTCGCCAATAAAATGCAAGCAAAGAGGTTAGGTCCTGACGTCACTTTCGAAGGGATATCTACGGATTCCCGAGCAATAGACTCAGGTGCACTATTTGTTGCCTTAACCGGTGATCGGTACGATGGACATGAATATTTAGCCAAGGCCTTTGAGCAAGGTGCCAGCGCGGCCATGGTCAATCGTTCATTTCATGATAAAAGCTCCATAGAAGTTGAACAGCCCTGTCTGATTGTTGAAGATACACGTTTAGGGCTTGGTGCCGCAGCAAAAGCCTGGATTCAGCAGTTTAATCTTATAAAAATTGCGATAACCGGTAGTTGTGGTAAGACCACGGTTAAAGAAATGGTTGCCAGCATTCTTTCCCTTAAAGGAGAGACATTAGCGACTAAAGGCAATCTGAATAATGATATCGGTGTACCGTTAACTCTGGCGAGAGCTCGTGATCACCACCAGTTTGCAGTCATTGAAATGGGTGCAAATCACAGTGGTGAAATTGCTTATACCTGCAGCTTGGCTCAACCGCATATTGCCTTGGTAAACAATGTTGGGCCGGCTCACTTAGAAGGCTTTGGATCACTGGAAAATATCTCGCGGGCTAAAGCTGAAATATATTCTGGTCTATCAGAAAATGGTAAAGCCATCGTAAATTTGGATGATGAGTTTGCCGCTTATTTTCTGCAGCAGACAAAAGCCTTCCAACAGGTTACCTATTCAGTAAGCAATCAGGATGCGGATGTACATTTATTGAAATTGAATGTTTTGCCTTCCGGTAAACAGCGCTGTGTTATTTCAGTATTTGATCAAGCCGTTACTGTTGAACTCGCTTTGCTGGGATTTCACAACGTGGCTAACGCTTTAGCCGCAATAGCCGTTGCGTGGATGGCTGGCTGTGAAAAAGATAATATTGAACAGGGCTTAAATGGGTTAACCCCTTACGCAGGCCGGATGTGCCCAGTCGCTGATCTTAAATCTCATTGGGTGATTGATGATTCTTACAATGCTAATCCGCGATCTGTTCGTTCAGCCATAGATATTTTAAGTGAGATAGAGGGCGACACCTGTTTAGTGCTTGGGGCGATGGCCGAGCTGGGTGATTCCAGCGAGTTGTTGCATGAGGAAATTGGTGCTTATGCTGCGCAGCGGGGGATTAGTACTTTTTATGCAAAGGGTGAGCAGTCCGTTGCCTATAGAAAGGGTTATAACGCTTATAAAAGTGAGACAGCTGAATTTGTGCTAGCCAGCGATTACGAAGAAATAGCGAATCTGTTGCGAGAGAAACACCCCGGTGCAACTGTGCTGGTTAAAGGATCGAGAAGTGCGGCAATGGAAAATGTTATCCGTTGTTTAAAAGAGAAATCAGAGAAGGAAACCTATTAATGCTGCTGTTGGTAGCCGAGTTTTTATCGCAATACGCTTCTGTATTCAACGTCTTCCAGTATTTGACGTTCAGAGGCATATTAGGTGTGTTAACAGCACTTATTATTGCATTTTTGGTTGGTCCAAAAATGATAGCCAAGCTAAGCCACTATCAAATCGGACAAGCAGTGAGAGATGATGGTCCCCAGTCGCATTTAAGTAAGGCGGGTACGCCCACCATGGGGGGAGCGCTGATTTTAGTGGCCATCAGTGTAAGTACTTTGCTGTGGGCTGATTTGAGTAATCGTTATGTGTGGGTAGTATTAGCCGTCACTGTAATATTCGGCGCGGTTGGATGGGTCGACGATTACCGTAAAGTAGTACAAAAAAACTCCCGTGGTTTGCCTGCCAAATGGAAGTATTTCTGGCAATCTGTTGGTGGATTGGGCGCGGCTATATTTCTTTATATGACGGCTGAATCTCCAGCAGAGACGCAACTCCTGGTGCCCTTGTTTAAGAATATTCAATTTGATCTGGGAATTTTTTATATTGCCCTGACTTATTTTGTCATTGTCGGTAGCTCCAATGCTGTGAATTTAACTGATGGCCTGGATGGTTTGGCAATACTGCCTACGGTTTTGGTCGGTGGGGCACTCGGCGTTTTTGCTTACGTTACAGGCAATTTTCAATTTGCCAATTATTTGCAGTTTCCCTATCTCGCCGGAGCGGGTGAATTAATTGTTATCTGTGGCTCTATCGTTGGCGCAGGTCTCGGATTTTTGTGGTTTAACACCTATCCGGCCCAAGTATTTATGGGTGATGTTGGCGCTTTGGCTCTGGGTGCCATTTTGGGTGTGATTGCGGTGGTTACCCGCCAAGAGATCGTGTTATTTATCATGGGTGGTGTGTTTGTTATGGAGACAGTTTCAGTGATTCTTCAGGTGGGTTCCTACAAATTGACTGGGCGCAGAATTTTTCGAATGGCTCCTATACATCATCATTTTGAATTAAAGGGTTGGGCGGAACCCAAGGTGATTGTGAGATTTTGGATTATCACCGTGATTTTGGTTCTCATTGGCTTATCTACATTAAAACTTCGATAACAAGAGGTAACACAATAGTGGCGCAATTGTCGAATAAGCATGTGGTTGTAGGGCTCGGTAAAACCGGGCTTTCTTGCGTGCGTTTTCTGCGTCAATTGGGGTGCGACGTGGCGGTGGTGGATACTCGTCAGAACCCTCCAGCAAAATCTGAGTTGTTCAATGAATTTCCAGAAGTGAAACTCTACTGTGGAGATTTGGAGCAGTTTCCCCTGGATAGTGCGGCTGAGCTTATAGTCAGTCCTGGTCTTCCGTTAGCAACGCCAGCTATTGTTAAAGCGCTCCATAATGGTGTGCCAGTATCAGGTGATATCGAATTGTTTGCGCGTTCCGTTAGCGCGCCGGTTATAGCCGTTACCGGCTCCAACGGAAAAAGCACAGTAGTAACTATGCTCGGTCAGGCTCTGGAAGCGGCCGGTTACGGTGTGTGTGTGGCTGGCAATATCGGTCTGCCAGTTTTGGATGCATTTTCCACACAGAATCAGGTAGATGTTTGGGTATTGGAGCTATCCAGTTTCCAATTGGAGACCACTCACAGCTTAAGTGCAGCGGTGGCTGTTAATCTCAATGTCAGCGAAGACCATATGGATCGCTACGAAAGCTTGGATCATTATGCTTTGGCTAAGCAACGCATATTCGATAACTGCGAAACTGCCGTTTATTGGATGGAAGACAATCGTTCCAAACCAGCTCAGGGGGTTAAAGTTCAAATGGCCTTTGGCGGTAATAGCCAACGTCATGGACGTTTTTATCTGGAGCACTCAGGTCAACAAGTTGTGCTGAAAGATGGCGATCAAATGGTGTTGTCAGCCGATGACTTGAAAATAAAGGGTAGCCACAACCTCTTAAATTTAGCGGCCGTACTGAGTGCTTTAACACAATTTAACGTCGACTATAAAACAGTTCTAGAGAGCCTGAAACAGTTTCCCGGCTTACCGCATCGCTGTCAGTGGGTGGCCGATATCAATGGGGTTTCTTGGTATAACGATTCCAAGGGTACTAATGTAGGTGCAGCTATTGCCGCTATCCGTGGGTTGTTTCCAGCGATACCCGGTCAATTAATCTGGTTGGCGGGTGGCGATAGCAAAAAAGCTGATTTTGCAGAGCTGTCTCAAGCCATAAGCCCGCTCATTGGAGTTGCCATTTTGTACGGCCGGGATAGGGACGTTATTGCCGCAGCAATGGCGGGTAAAGTAGAAGTCTTGTTGACGGAAACTTTGACGGAAGCCGTAGATTTGGCTCATCAGAAGTCTAAAACTGGCGATATAGTGTTGTTGTCACCAGCTTGTGCTTCTTTTGATCAGTTTAAAAATTACGAAGCACGCGGCGAACATTTTGTTCGTTGTGTGAAGGCGTTGGGTTAAGTTGGTTATGAGTAGTGTAGCGGTCAATACATTACAGTTCTATTTAACGCCCCGGCAATGGATGCTGGTGTGTGCCTCGATGTTAGCGAGTGTTGGTCTAATTACGGTGACCTCCGCCTCAATGGACATGGCTTCAATACAGTATGGTTCGCCATTTTTCTACGCTAAGCGTCATGGGATTTATTTAATCGCGGGTCTGGTTTGTGGCGCGTTGACCTATCAATTACCACTTGCCATTTGGAAAAGGTCGGGTGCGATTTTATTGGTGGTATCTTATTGCTTGCTGATTTTGGTCTTAGTGCCAGGTGTGGGTAAAGAAGTTAACGGCAGCACACGCTGGATTCATCTGGGTTTCATTAATATTCAGGTTTCAGAGTTGGTGAAGGTTTTTACGTTAATCTATGTTGCGAGTTATTTGGCGCGAAGAGCTGCGGAAGTTCGACAATCATTTTGGGGCTTCATTAAACCAATTCTGGTGCTTTTGGTTATGTTGTGTTTGCTTTTGAAACAGCCGGATTTTGGTGCAGTGGTTGTCATTATGGCTTCTGTATTTGTGATGATTTTTCTGGCAGGTGTTAGAATGCATCACTTTTTATTGGTGTTTTTGGGAAGTGCATCACTGGCAACGGCTATGGTCATGATGTCAGAATATCGAATGAAGCGTATCCTGGCCTACGTGGACCCTTGGGCCGATCAATTTTCTTCCGGTTATCAATTGGTGCAGAGTCTGATCGCCTTTGGACGTGGTGAATGGTTCGGTGTTGGTTTGGGAAATAGCATTCAAAAGTTATTCTATTTACCCGAAGCGCATACTGATTTCATATTTTCCATTGTGGCAGAAGAATTTGGATTTTTTGGTAACCTGATCGTAATTGTCACTTTTATCGCCCTGGTAATTATTGCCTTGCGAATTGGTCGTCGTGCCGAACAAAATGGCTTGAACTTTAATGCCTACCTTATCTACGGTCTTGGATTTATGATTGGCCTGCAAGCGATGGTGAATATTGGTGTTGCCAGTGGGTTATTACCAACCAAAGGTTTAACTTTGCCACTTATTAGTTATGGTGGCAGCAGTATGATTGTGGTTTGCATAATGTTGGCATTAATCATGCGAGCAGATTTCGAAAACCAACTGGCTGAAACCGAAGTTCAGCGCCAGCAAAAGGCGCCGCGTAAGTCCAAGCGACCAGTGAGGGGGGCTCGATGATGGCCGCTGATAAAAAAATCAAAAAAGTATTGGTAACCGCAGGTGGTACAGGAGGTCATGTATTTCCTGCGCTTGCGGCGGCGAAACTATTTGAAAGTCGCGGTATTCAAGTATGTTGGATTGGGACAGAGCAAGGAATTGAGTCGAGAATCGTGCCTCAGAACCATATTTACATAGAATATCTCGATATCTCCGGCGTTCGCGGTCAAGGTTTCATTCGCTTGTTATGGGCACCATTGAAAATTGCAAAATCAGTTCTGCGTGTAATGGCTATCATTCGGCGTTTTCAACCCGACTTGATTTTAGGTATGGGTGGTTTTGTCAGTGGGCCAACAGGGCTTGCCGGTTGGCTATCAGGGCGTCCCGTATTCATTCATGAACAAAATGCCATTGCCGGCTTTACCAACAAAATGCTTTCTAAGATAGCAAAACGAGTTTTTCAGGCCTTTCCTGGTGCATTTCCTGACGGTAATAAAGTTGAAACCACTGGCAATCCCGTGAGAAGCGAAATCGTTGCGGTAGAACCTCCAGCAAATCGTTACTCGCAAAGACAAGGCGCGATAAGAGTACTGATATTGGGTGGTAGTCAGGGTGCCGTAGCCTTAAACGAAATAGTGCCAAAAGCGTTAGCACACCTTATATCCAGTATTGACTTTGAAATACTACATCAGGCTGGAAATAAAAATAGTGATACTGCTATTGCCTGTTATGAGTCAGCGGGGGTCAACGCAAAAGTTGTTCCTTTTATAGAGGATATGGCCGCCGCCTATGCATGGGCCGATTTAGTGATTTGCCGCTCGGGTGCTTTAACGGTTTGTGAGTTAGCCGCCGTAGGGGTGGCTGCATTATTAATTCCGTATCCGTTTGCAGTGGATGACCATCAGACGGCGAATGCTCGCTACTTGAGTGAAGCGGGAGCGGCTATTTTGGTACAGCAGAGTGATTTAGATGAAGCTCAATTAGCCAAGATGATCAAAACAGATTTGTCTGACCGAGCTGAGCTTCAGGCAATGGCAGAAAAAGGACGTAAATTGGCTATGACTCATGCCACTGAATTGCTCGTTGAGCGTTGTGAGGAGGTGGCCCTTGGACGCTAAGCGAATAAAGTCCCGGATGATAGAAATTCCGGAAATGCGGCGCATCAAAACAATTCACTTTGTCGGGATTGGTGGCGCGGGTATGTGTGGTATTGCTGAAGTGCTATTGAATCAAGGGTACCGGGTAACAGGGAGCGATGTGAAGCCTAGTGCTAACACGGCTCGCTTGGAAAGCCTGGGTGCTACGGTCTTTATTGGCCACCATCAAGATAACGTTAAGACGGCTAGTGTTGTTGTGGTGTCTTCAGCGGTTAACCGAGAAAATCCGGAGTGGGTTGCCGCCGAAGAGCAACGAGTTCCAGTGGTGCCGCGAGCAGAGATGCTGGGTGAATTAATGCGCTATCGTCATGGTGTTGCAGTGGCAGGAACTCATGGAAAAACCACCACGACCAGCTTAATTGCGTCAATACTTGCCGCGGGTGAACTTGATCCAACCTTTGTGATCGGTGGCCTGCTTAACAGTGCCGGTACCAACGCTCGTTTAGGGGCCAGTCGCTATTTTGTGGCAGAAGCCGACGAAAGTGACGCCTCGTTTTTACACCTGCAACCCATGCTGTCAGTTGTGACCAACATAGAGGCAGATCATATGTCTACCTATGGCGGTGATTTTGAGCGTTTGAAAGACACTTTTATTCAGTTTTTACATAACTTGCCATTTTATGGTTTGGCCGTGGTGTGTATCGATGATCCGGTCATTCGTGCATTGCAACCGCGTATTGCTCGCCCCACAGTTACCTATGGTTTTTCTGAAGACGCCGATGTGCGAGCAGAAAACATCAAAATGAATGGAACTCGCTCTCAATTTGACGTTATTCGACAGGATAAAGCGGGTCGTTTGAGGGTTACATTGAATATTCCCGGTCACCACAATGTTCTGAATGCTTTGGCCGCTATTGCCGTAGCGACCGACGAGGAAATCGGTGATGAGGCCATCGTTAGCGCGCTGGAGAAATTCCAGGGAGTTGGCAGACGCTTTCAAATCACCGACGACATTGCCTTTAAACAAGGTTTCATCACCTTGGTGGATGATTATGGTCACCACCCCACAGAGGTTGCGGCTACACTAAGTGCCGCTCGTGGTGCTTGGCCAGATCGGCGAATTGTGATGATGTATCAGCCGCACCGCTACAGCAGGACACGGGATCTTTATGAAGATTTTGTCGCCGTTCTGTCCGATGTGGACTTATTAGTGTTATTGGAGGTTTATAGTGCCGGTGAATCTGTGATTGCTGGGGCCGATAGCCGCAGTTTAAGTCGCAGTATCCGTCAGCGTGGTGCGGTGGATCCTATTTTTGTGGATGATATTCAACAATTACCCCAGGTGTTGCAAGACGTGTTGCAGCCCAATGATGTTTTAATTACTCAGGGCGCAGGAAATGTTGGCATTCTGTCGGCAAAACTGGCGGCCTCTGAGCTGGCTGAGGTCTAGTCTTATGACAAGTCAATCATTAGCTGAATTTGGAAAAATAGGTGTGCTTTATGGCGGTGAGTCGGCTGAGCGAGCTATTTCATTGCGCAGTGGCC
This sequence comes from uncultured Ketobacter sp., assembly GCA_963922875.1. GTDB lineage: Bacteria > Pseudomonadota > Gammaproteobacteria > Pseudomonadales > Ketobacteraceae > Ketobacter. The sequence continues at coordinate 241,096 of CAWUJH010000003.1, forward strand.
ATGCCGTTTTGGCGGCATTAAAAGCTTTGGGGGCGAATGTTGTCGGTATTGACGTTCGCTTTAATGACGAATTGTTCAAACAATTAAGCACCATTGATACCGCATTTATCGCATTACATGGTCGTGGTGGTGAAGATGGCGTGGTTCAAGGGTTACTTGAGGTGCTCAATATACCTTATACCGGCAGCGGCGTTACCGCTTCCGCTATCGCCATGGATAAATTGAAGACCAAATTGATGTGGGCTGGACTTGGTTTACCGACCCCTGCTTTTAAATCCATTCAATGTGGCGATGATCTGGAAGGTTTACTGGATGAGCTGGGTGGTACGGTGATGGTGAAACCACCGCTAGAAGGCTCTAGTATTGGCATGTCCAAGGCCAACAGTGAAAGTGAATTGCAGCTAGCTATCGAAAAAGCCAAAGAGCATGATGAAGCGATTTTGATAGAGCAGTGGATTACTGGGAAGGAATTTACTTGCAGCATCTTGAATGGAAGAGCATTACCGGTCATTCGTTTAAAAACACCCCATCAGTTTTATGATTTCGATGCCAAATACAGTGCCACTACTACGGATTATTTAATTCCGTCCGGCTTATCCGAAGCGCAAGAGTTAGAGTTGCAAAGGTTATCGCTTGCTGCTTTTGATGCGATAGGTTGCAAAGGATGGGGTCGAGTGGACGCCATGATGGATGAAAATGGTAAGTTTTGGTTGTTAGAAGTTAATACTGTACCGGGTTTGACGGACCACAGTTTGGTTCCGATGGCAGCAAAAGCGATAAACATGCCATTTGAAGCGTTAATCGTGGCAATTTTACGAGCTAAGTAGGGTCTTAACCGTGGCAAGAGGAGCGACATCTAAACAAGTAAGACAATCAGCGCCAACTCGCACGGTGAGAACGCTGCCGATTTTGTTTTTGTTGCTGTTTGTAGGGGCAGGAGTGGGTCTTTATTTTGGCTCCATGGAATTCTTTGAGCGTTACCCTATTCAAAAAGTAAAAGTCGTGGGAGAATTAAACTATGTGGACAGAGCAGAGTTGCAAGACAAACTTGCCCCCTTCGTAAATCATAATTTTTTTAGCATTGAACTCGATAAAGTTAAAAATGTTGCTGAATCATTGACGTGGATCGAGCATGCTGACGCCAAAAAAGAATGGCCAAATACATTGGTTGTAACGCTGCAAGAACGTGTCCCCATTGCGATTTGGGGTGAAAATGCATTATTAAGTAAAAAAGGTGAAATATTTTCTGCAGATTACGTGCACTTGAACGTAACTTTGCCTACTTTTATAGGCAGAACTGAACAAGTTGCGATCATTGCAAATCGTTTTTTAGAAATGCAGAAAATTTTACTCGAAGTCGATCTCTCCATATCGATGTTAGAACTGGAAGATCGAGTATCTTGGAAAGTGCAACTTGATGATGGACTGATGCTGGTTATAGATGAGAAACACAGCTTGGAGAAATTGAAACGATTTACCAACCTGTACCGACTTTTCTCTGACGAGCAAAAGAAAAAGCTGTTCAAAGTCGACTTGCGATATGAAAACGGCCTCGCGATCAAGTGGAAGAAGCAAAATGGTGACACAAACGCTGCGTAATATGGTTGGTTTGGGTGATTCCCATGCGCTTACAATACAAGAACGATCCAATGGCATGGTGAGAGTTATGAACAGCCAAATGATAGTAGGGCTAGACATTGGTACCACCAAAGTAGTAGCAATTGTCGGTCAAGTTAAAGACGGTGGTTTGTTAGAAATCGTGGGTATCGGCTCCTGTCCGTCGCGGGGGCTAAAAAAGGGTGTGGTCGTCGATATAGAATCTACAGTGCAATCCATTCAGCGCGCAGTTGAAGAAGCCGAGCTTATGGCAGGTTGTCAGGTTCACTCAGTTTATGTGGGGATCGCCGGTAGCCATATTCGTAGTCTGAACAGTCATGGGATAGTGGCTATTCGTGATCGGGAAGTGAATCGTGCTGATTTGGAGCGAGTCATTGATGCGGCCCAAGCGGTGCCGATTCCAGCGGACCAAAAAGTTCTTCATATATTACCCCAGGAATACATTATCGACGCTCAGGAAGGTATTAAAGAGCCGCTGGGTATGTCAGGGGTAAGATTAGAGTCGAAGGTGCACTTGGTTACCTGTGCTGTCAATGCGGCACAGAACATCGTACGTTGTGTTCAACGATGCGGTCTGGAAGTAGAAGACATTATTTTGGAGCAACTAGCGTCTTCATACGCTGTGCTTACGGAAGATGAAAAGGAGCTCGGTGTATGTATGGTGGATATTGGTGGTGGAACTACCGATATCGCCGTGTTCACTGAAGGTTCCATCCGGCATACCGCCGTGATTCCCATCGCCGGAGATCAGGTTACCAATGATATTGCCATGGCATTACGAACTCCCACTGAACATGCCAACGATATAAAGGTCAAATATGCCTGTGCGTTGACGCAATTGGCGGGACCCGATGAAATTATTAAAGTGGCGAGCGTCGGCGACCGTCCACCCAGGGAATTATCACGACAAGCATTAGCCGAAGTAGTAGAACCGCGCTATGACGAGTTGTTTTCTCTGGTACAGGCTGAATTAAGACGCTCTGGTTATGAAGATCTGATTGCTGCCGGTATTGTCTTAACCGGTGGTTCTTCAAAAATGGAAGGTGCGGTGGAACTTGCTGAAGAAATCTTCCACATGCCCGTGCGTTTAGCGTCACCCCAGAGCATTTCCGGATTAACGGAGATGGTTAAAAATCCCATTTATTCCACCGGGGTTGGATTATTAAAGTACGGTCAAAAGCAGTTCGAAGCTGGCAAAGTAACTAATCATCAAAGCAAACTAATTGCGGAACCAGAAATTTCCCTGTTTGCCAAATTAAAGAACTGGATTAAAGGAAATTTTTAATTCAGACGAAGACAATCACGATTTATACAAGCTCTAACAAGAGAACCATAGCTGAAGCAAAAGGAAGGGGAGAGAAAAATGTTTGAACTAGTCGATAACGTTCCTCAGAACGCAGTGATAAAAGTTGTAGGTGTGGGTGGCGGCGGTGGTAATGCCGTAGAACACATGCTTAATAATGAAGTTGACGGTGTAGAATTTATTTGTGCCAACACTGATGCCCAAGCTTTGAAGGATATGAATTCAAAGACTGTGCTGCAGTTAGGTGGCACGATTACCAAAGGTCTAGGGGCTGGCGCGAATCCTAACGTGGGTCGTGACGCTGCATTAGAAGACCGCGAACGTATTCGCGAAGTGCTTGAAGGTGCTGATATGGTCTTTATCACCGCTGGCATGGGTGGTGGTACGGGGACCGGTGGAGCGCCCATCGTTGCCGAAATTGCTAAAGAAATGGGCATTCTAACGGTAGCGGTTGTAACAAAGCCTTTCCCTTTCGAAGGTAGCAAGCGGATGAAGGTTGCACTCGACGGGATGAAAGAGTTGAGCCAGAACGTCGATTCACTCATTACCATTCCGAATGAGAAGCTGTTGGCAGTATTGGGTCCAAAGACCAGCTTGTTGGATGCCTTCAAAGCCGCCAACGATGTGTTGTTGGGAGCGGTACAGGGGATAGCTGATTTGATTATCCGACCGGGTATGATCAATGTGGATTTCGCTGATGTGCGCACAGTTATGTCCGAAATGGGCATGGCAATGATGGGTACTGGCTACGCAACCGGTGAAAATCGTGCCCGTGAGGCAGCCAAAGCAGCTATTCAAAGCCCTCTGCTAGAGGATGTAAATCTAGATGGAGCACGTGGAATTCTCGTGAATATCACGGCCAGTGAGAGTCTATCTCTTGGCGAATTCTCCGAAGTGGGTGACACCGTTGAGGAGTTCGCCTCAGATAACGCTACGGTGGTCGTGGGTACGGTGATTGATCCGTCCATGGGCGAAGGCTTGAGAGTAACGGTAGTGGCTACCGGGTTGGGTGCTGCGGTTCAGGAGCAAGCTCCGGTCCGAGTTGTTGAAACCTCGACTAAACGGTCAGCTCAGCCTGGTGTCTCAGATTATAAGCGCTATGAACAACCAGCAATGGATAGAAATGCCCGTCGTCGAGCACCAATTGAAGGTCGTGGCCGTCCAATGATGGAGAACGACGCAAATCGGGAATATTTGGATATTCCGACCTTTTTGCGACGTCAAGCTGACTAAAAAGGTTAAAAAGTACACAAAACGAAGTAATTTGTTTGGCGATTGTTACAAAAACTGATAGTATTCAGCCGACTGAGGGTTTCGTGTCCTTTTAGTAAACTTACTCTTATTAAGTGTGATAAAGAGATGATTAGACAACGTACGCTTAAAAATACAATTCGTGCTACAGGTGTTGGCCTGCACACTGGAGATAAGGTCTATTTGACTTTACGTCCAGCGCCAGTCAATACCGGAATCGTATTCTGTCGAACGGATCTGGACCCAGTCGCCATCATACATGCGGATGCTTGTAATGTAGGTGACACAACCCTATCCACCACGTTGGAAAACGGTGATGTAAAGGTTTCCACAGTTGAGCATTTGTTATCAGCTATGGCAGGCTTGGGCATTGATAATGCCTATGTGGACCTGAGTGCGCCGGAAGTTCCCATTATGGATGGAAGTTCGGGACCCTTTGTCTTCCTGCTGCAGTCCGCAGGCATCGAGGAGCAAAATGCTCTTAAACAATTTATCCGCATTAAGCGTAAAGTGGAAGTACGGGATGGCGATAAAACAGCCACCTTTTTGCCATTTAAAGGTTTTAAGGTGGGTTTCACTATCGACTTTGATCATCCTGTATTTAAAGGCCGCAACCAAACAATTTCATTAGATTTTTCAAGCACTTCTTTTGTTAGAGAAGTGAGTCGGGCGCGTACTTTTGGTTTCATGCGAGATATTGAGTATTTGCGTGAGCGTAATCTGGCATTAGGGGGTAGTGTTGAGAATGCTATCGTCGTCGATGATTATAAAATACTCAACGAAGATGGTTTACGCTATGAAGACGAGTTCGTGCGTCACAAAGTCCTTGATGCTATCGGCGATTTGTATTTGCTGGGTAAGAGCTTGATTGGCGAGTTCAAGGGGTACAAATCAGGTCATGCATTAAATAATATGTTATTGCGTGAGTTGCTCAAGCAGGAAGATGCTTGGGAAATCGTCACCTTTGACGACGAAAAAGTGGCCCCCATCTCTTATGCCAAACCGATATTTTCAGCTCACTAGTTAAGATCGAACCTTCCTAATGTTACACAGGTCTCGCTTTTCCCGGCGAGATCTGTGGAAACTTTTCTAATCTCTGCCATAGTTTTCTAAAGTGTTTGCCAATTTGTGCATTGAGGACGCTAAGTCTTGATCGACTAAGTTGTTGGCCGTTTCTCGAAGCAGGTTTCTGTTGCGTTCGGATACAGCTTTTACTGAGCGAGTGTAGGCTCGGTCTAATTTTAGTGGTTGATCGGCGACTTTAATTTTAATGGTGTTTAATGCGCTGAACTGGCTGTGTTTTTTTAGTCTGGACTTAAGTTTCTGTTGAAGAAAACGCAGTTGCGTTGCTGCGGAGCCGCTATTCGCTCTAATTATGAGGATGCCGTTTTGATATTGGATAAGTTGACAAAATTGACTGAGAGTTTTGGGCAGATTCTCCTGCAAGATGAGATTCTGCTCATGGGATTTCGCTCTATCTTGGGTCATGGAAGTGACTTTTTTGTTATAAAGCAAGAGATCTCTAATGTTTTTTATGATAACGTCCGTCATGTCTGTGCAATAATTACAAAATGGTAGAAGGAATGGGGTCTTCTTGCCATTCATTGTGCAGTAAATGGCGAATTAGCTCCAGAGTAGTCGCATTATGAACATAATAATTTTTAATTCAAAACATGGAGAGTCCCGCACGGTTAGGATAAGACCAGCTTTCCTAATAATCGCCGCGTGTCTTTTACTTATCAGTGCTGCAATGATCGGGGCCGGTGCTGTTTACTGGACCAAGAAGCCAGCTACCTTTTCTAAGGATTGGTCGCTTCATGTGAAAAATGATTTGGCTGAGAGTGCAGAGGATATTAAAGAAACCAAGCAGCGAGCTGAGAATCAGATGACGGCAATGACAGTCCGCATGGCGGAGCTGCAAGCTCGACTCATGCGATTGGATGCTTTGGGTGAACGGCTTGTAGGTGTGGCAAAATTGCAGGGTGGTGAGTTTGATTTTTCTCAGGCTCCCGCGTTGGGTGGTCCTAATGAAATTGAGGCGGACGCTGAGTTGAAGCGCCCGTCTTTTCTCAGTGATTTAGATCAGCTGGCCGCCGACATCGAAACCCGCGAGCATCAGCTGGAAATGATGGAAAGTTTGCTGACAAATCGTAAGCTGCGTAAGGAAGTGTCTTTAGCTGGACGACCCGTAACCTGGGGTTGGTTATCCTCTCGATATGGGCGCCGCACAGATCCTTTCACAGGCCGGCCCGCTTGGCATTCTGGTGTGGATTTCGCTGGAAAAGAAGGTGCTGATATTGTGTCGGTTGGCTCTGGTGTGGTGACTTGGGCTGGTGAGCGTTACGGATATGGTTTAATGGTTGAGGTTAATCATGGTGAGGGATACACCACTCGTTATGCCCACGCGAAAGAACTCGTAGTGAAGGTTGGTGAGATTGTGAAGCACGGTCAAACCTTAGCAAAAATAGGCAGCACCGGTCGTTCCACAGGCCCCCATGTCCACTTTGAAGTTCGAAAACACGGTAAAGCCGTCGACCCCTCCCGCTACGTTCATCGCGATCGACAATAAAAGTTAACCAGGTTGGTTGATAGGTGTACTTTAACAGTGCTCCTATTCACCAATCTGTTGCGTAAATACTTTATCCTAATACAAAAATAACGTTAGAATTGCCTCCTTCAAAGTATTTCCCTGCCTATTATGGAGCTGATTTCTTTATAGGCTGGTTTTTTTGAATCAAATGTCTCTGTATAAAGAAGTGAATACCTATGTTAGGACCACTGTTTCGCAAAGTCTTTGGTAGTAAGAATAAGCGTGAACTGAAGCGAATGGGCAAGTTAGTGGCCCAAATTGGTGCTTTAGAAGAAAATATCAAATCTTTAACTGATGATCAGTTGCAAGGGAAGACGGTTGAATTCAGAGCCCGCTTGGAGAAAGGCGAGCCTTTGGATAACTTGTTGCCAGAAGCCTTTGCCGTGGTTCGTGAAGCTAGCCGTCGAGTAATGGGAATGCGCCACTTCGATGTTCAGTTGATCGGTGGTATTACTCTACACGAAGGAAGAATTGCAGAAATGCGTACAGGGGAGGGTAAGACGCTTACTGCAACCCTGGCGGTTTATTTAAACGCCTTGACTGGGGCGGGTGTTCATGTAGTAACGGTGAATGACTATTTGGCGCAGAGGGACGCTGATTGGATGCGTCCACTGTATGAGTTTTTAGGTATGACGGTTGGAGTGATACTCTCCCAACAAGACCCTGCCAAAAAGCGTGCAGCCTACGCCTCAGATATTACTTATGGTACCAATAATGAATTTGGTTTCGATTACCTCAGGGATAATATGGCTTTTACCCTGGAGGACAGAGCCCAGGGCCCGTTAAACTTTGCGGTAGTCGATGAAGTTGACTCTATTTTAATTGATGAAGCCCGTACGCCATTAATAATTTCTGGTCCGAGTGAGGACTCCTCTGAACTTTATAAAAAGATCAATGTTTTGATCCCGAAACTCAAACAGGGATTTGAAGAGGCAGAGGAGAGCGCAGAAAAAGGCCATCATTTCATGGTGGATGAAAAAAATCGACAGGTAGAGTTAACCGAAGAAGGTCATCAGTTTGTCGAAGAGTTGTTAATAGAATACAAGCTGCTTGCTGAGGGCGACAGCCTTTATGCGGCTAATAATCTTAATTTGCTCCATCATGTGCACGCGGCTCTTAAGGCTCATTGTTTGTTTCAGCGTGACGTGGATTACATCATTCAAAATAATCAAATTGTGATCGTGGATGAGCATACCGGTAGAACCATGGCCGGGCGACGTTGGTCCGATGGTATTCATCAAGCCATAGAAGCGAAAGAAGGCGTTAAAATTCAATCTGAAAATCAGACGCTCGCATCCACAACCTTCCAAAATTATTTCCGCCTTTATAACAAGCTGTCTGGAATGACCGGTACGGCGGATACAGAAGCTTTTGAATTTCATCAAATCTATGGTCTTGATGTGGTGGTTATCCCTACCAATCGACCTATGACTCGTAAGGATTTCAATGATGTCATCTATATGACCACTGAAGAAAAATTCGAAGCCATTGTGGAAGAAGTGAAAGAAACCGTAGCAACGGGACGGCCGGTTCTTGTGGGAACTGCTTCTATTGAAACCTCTGAGTACCTATCCGCTTTCCTGAAAAAACAAAAAGTGGCTCACAAAGTGTTGAACGCCAAATTTCATGCTCAAGAAGCGGAAATTATTGCCCAAGCTGGAAGTCCCGGCGCTATTACCATCGCGACTAACATGGCGGGTCGTGGTACTGACATTGTTTTGGGTGGCAATTGGGAGCAGCGGCTGGAAAAAATTGAAAACCCTACACCCGAGCAAATTGAAGAGTCAAAGCAACAATGGGTAGAGGACAACAAGCGGGTTATAGAGGCTGGTGGGTTACATATTATTGGTACGGAGCGTCATGAATCACGACGTATTGATAATCAGCTCCGTGGTCGTTCTGGACGCCAAGGTGATCCCGGTTCTACCCGGTTCTTTCTCTCTCTTGAAGATAGCTTGATGCGCATTTTTGCCTCCGATCGAGTCAAAGGCCTAATGCAAACATTGGGCATGGAGCGCGGTGAATCCATTGAGCATCGCTGGGTGACAAGGTCGATTGAGAATGCTCAGAAAAAAGTGGAAGGTCGTAACTTCGATATTCGTAAGTCACTGCTTGAATATGATGATGTGGCTAATGACCAACGTCGCGTAGTTTATGAGCAGCGAAACGAAATACTCACCGCAGAAGATCTTTCGGAGTCCATAAAAGCTATCCGACGAGACGTGGTGACTGATTTTATTGCCGGTTACATTCCACCTCAGAGTATGGTTGAACAGTGGGATATCGAAGGCTTAGAGCGCGCAATGGAAGCGGATTTCCGCATTGAAATGCCCATTGGGCAATGGCTCGAAGATGATAAAAAGCTTCATGAAGAAAGTCTGCGGGAGAAAATCATTGCTGAGTTAGAAGCGGCTTACCAGCAGAAAGAAAAGAATTTAGGTGATGAAGCCAGCGTTATGCGGCAGTTGGAAAAGCATGTCATGCTGGCCACCCTTGATCGTTCATGGAAAGAGCACCTGGCCAACATGGATCATCTACGGCAGGGTATTCACTTGCGTGGTTATGCTCAGAAAAACCCGAAACAAGAGTATAAACGTGAAGCCTTTGAGCTTTTCCAGACATTTCTTGAGGGCGTTAAGCTGGAAGTTATTCGGGTTTTGAGTACGGTAGAATTACGTCGTCAAGAAGAAGTGGAAGCACTGGAACAACAGCGCCGTGAAATGGCAGAGCGGGACCTGAAATTACAACATCAAAGTTTTTCGGAGGCTGAGGCAAGTGGTGCGGAGCCTGCGGAGGCTGCTGAAGCATCTGCAACTTTTCAACGGCAACACCCCAAAGTTGGCAGAAATGATCCCTGTCCCTGTGGATCAGGTAAAAAGTACAAACAATGCCATGGTCGGATTGAATAGTGTAACAGGCCATAGGAGGTTGTTATGGCAGTAGGTCCCAGTACGTTTGCTACTAAGATGTATCCAGTTGCCGGGTTTAGGCTCGGCACAGCAGTAGCGAACATTAAAAAAGCCAATCGACGGGATTTAGTGATTATGGAGCTGGTGGCGGGTTCTACCATTGCCGGAACTTTCACTAAAAACGCCTTTTGTGCGGCTCCAGTAAAAATCTGTCAACAGAATCTTGCCAGTGCTGATCAGGCGGGAAAAAGCCCTTTTTACTTGATCACCAATACCGGCTATGCCAATGCCGGAACGGGGGCTAAAGGCCTACATGATGCTTCTTCTGTATGTCAGGGATTGGCTGAATATATGGGGACATCTGAGAAAAATGTTTATCCTTTCTCAACCGGTGTGATAGGCGAACCTTTACCTGTGTCTCGAATCGTTGCAGGCATCCCCGAGGCCTGTGATGCGCTTTCTGAAAGCGGTTGGGAAGATGCAGCCCATGGCATTATGACGACGGATACCCGGCCGAAGGGTGTATCGGTTCAGCTGACCATAGATAACAAGCTAGTGACTATTACCGGCATTTCCAAAGGTTCAGGCATGATCCGCCCCAACATGGCGACGATGCTTGCCTATATTGCTACTGATGCGGCTGTAGAAGCGAGTTTGCTGCAGCGTTTAGCACAATCGGCTACGGAGCTATCCTTTAACGCTATTACAGTAGATGGTGATACTTCCACCAACGATTGTTGTATGTTGGCAGCGACGGCTTGCTCGGGAGTGGTTATTTCAGAATCCGATGCCCATAGTTTTGCGCTCTTTACTCAAGCATTAAATCAGGTTTATTTGCAATTGGCTCAAGCCATAGTGCGCGATGGAGAAGGTGCTACCAAATTTATTACGGTGGCGGTTGAGCAGGCAGCAACCTCGGATGAAGCCAAATCAGTGGCTTTTACAGTGGCGCATTCGCCACTGGTAAAAACCGCACTATTCGCTAGCGATCCGAATTGGGGGCGTATATTGGCCGCTGTAGGGCGCTCGGGGATTGATGATTTGGATGTGGATGGCGTTAGCTTGCATATCAATGATCATCTCGTGGCCGTAAACGGTGCCTTGGCCCCAAGTTACGTGGAGTCCGATATAACTCCGGAAATGCAGAAAGATGAAATAACCATTCGCATTGCCTTGGCTAGAGGTTCTGCCACCATCAACGTATGGACTACAGACCTGTCTTACGACTACGTTAAGATCAACGCTGATTATCGTTCCTAAACCATGAAACGAATTCATGTGGTGGCTGCCGTTATTCGTAGCGCCAAAGGAGTGCTGATAGCGCGCAGACCTGATCATTTGCACCAAGGCGGAAAATGGGAGTTTCCTGGTGGCAAGGTGGAAAGCAATGAAGTGCCCTGGGATGCTCTCGTTAGAGAGCTACATGAAGAGCTGGATATTGTCAGTACTCATGGTGAGCCACTCATTAAAATTGCTCACGATTATCCTGATAAATCCGTGCTGTTGGATGTATGGATGGTGGACGGCTTTCAGGGCCAACCCCGTGGCGTTGAAGGTCAGGAAATCCGTTGGGTGGAACCGGATGAGTTAGCAGAATATCAGTTTCCTGCAGCTAATCGGCCCATAGTCAGCGCCGCTCAACTGCCTCGTCGCTACGTGATTACTCCAGAGCTGGAAGTGAGTGTGGAGCACTTTCTTGCCCGTATTCGAGAGCTGATTCAGGCCCAGCTTCAGTGTTTTCAGATTCGTACCAAAGCCATCGACGGCTACCAATGGCGCGAGTTAGTCGCGGGTTTGGCTCATCTTAAACAGCAATATCCCCAGACGATGTTTCTGCTTAATAGCGCTGTTCCGGCGGCGCAGGTTCCATCGGGTCTTTTTGCTGGTATCCATTATACGGCCAAAGACTTAAGTCAGCTGAAGGTGATACCTGAATGTTGGCGATCTCCGGGTAAATGGACGGCGGCGTCTTGCCATACCTGGAGTGATTTAATTCGAGCGCAGGAGTTGGGTATAAGCTTTGCGACCTTGTCGCCCTATAATGTGACCGCAAGCCATCCAGCACAGCCGCCCATTGATCGCCGCACTTTTGAGCAATGGGTAGCGCAGAGTAAAATTCCGCTGTTTGCACTGGGTGGTCTAGGCGAAGGCGATTACAAAAATGTCATTGCCATTGGCGCGCAAGGATTTGCGGGTATTCGCTGTTTTTGGGATCACTGCTAGCTTAATTTAACGGTTTAATGCAGGGGTGGATCCCCGCTGTCGTCACCTTCCAATGACCAGTCCGGTTCTCCTGGAATAAAACGTTCGCCTTTAGCCCATTCACCCAGATCGATGAGTTTACAGCGCTCGCAGCAGAAGGGGCGAAAGGGATTTTTTTCGCTCCACTCCACCGATTTTTGACAGGTTGGGCATTTCACCTTCATGCTTTACCTCCAGTTTTAGCTTGGGCGTTTGCCAAGGCTAAATAACGCTCATGGAGGCTGTCAATAGCAGCATAAAGATGGGCTAAATCCTGGTCATTGACAATAATGTCGTCGGCCCTATTCAGGCGATCGCTGCGGCTCATTTGTGCTGCCATGATAGCTCTTATACTCTCTTCAGTTGTGTTATCGCGGCCAACGGTACGGGACACTTGTATGGATTCCGGAACATCGATAACTAAAATACGATTTACCCATTGATGTTGCTGGCTTTCCAGCAATAAAGGGGAAGACAAGACAGTATAGGCTGATTCACTGTTTTGGATTTGGTGGAGGATTTCTTCTGCAATGAGGGGATGGGTTAAAGCTTCAAGCCAACGCCTTTGCTCGTTGTCGGCGAAGACGATGGTGCGCAGTGCGCGGCGATCCAATAGTCCCTCTTTAGTGATAACAGCAGTCCCGAAATGCTCCCGTATGGCTATTAGTGCTGGCCGTCCGGGTTCAACAATGAGTCGAGACGCTAGATCCGCATCCACCACTGTAATCCCCAGGGATTGAAAATGGTCAGTAGCGGCGGTCTTCCCGCTACCTATGCCACCCGTTACACCCAATACCCACATACCGCCTATTCTCTCTGTGCATAAACGGTGCTCAGTGTACCACCAAATCAGGCAGCGGTGGAGGCTCACTCCACCGGGTTAATACATTCTGGCCGCTTGGGGTCACTATTGCAGCGGACTTTCCGTAAGGTGGACAGCATACTGGGATCGTAGTATTCATCCTCTACCAGTTGTAACCGCGCTTCCTGCATTTTTTTGTCATAGCGGATGCGGTCTTCTTCTGGGATAGGAACAAACCATTTACGGGGAATTTTTTCTGCCTCAGTGCGAAGAATGCTTTTTATGGTTTCAAACTCATTAAAAAAGGCTTCGCGACAGAGTTGAGCGGCTTCCACTGGAATCATGTCGGCGCGTCCCACTAATTGCATGGAAATATAGGCGAGTGGCAAATCTATGATGCCTCCGTTGGGTTCCATGCCTTTGTATAATTCCATTACACCATAGGCAATCAACGGCGCGGCCAATACATCCACGTTGCCGTTGTTAAATTTGTTGGGAGCATTGGCTAAATCTGTTGCCACTGGAGTAGCACCAATCCCCGCAATCATCTTGGCCTGAGTAGGATCGTAATCCAACACGGCAACTCGCTTACCGGCTGCTTTTTCTAGGGTGTTAATGTTTTTATCGTTTACGAAAACATGAGCGGCACCACCTGGTGCTATGCCCATAATCATATAATCGCCATTTTGCATTTTTGGTGCGCTTTGAGGATGCGCCATAAGACGGTGAACCAGTTTCACCTGATCCCAATTGAACAACCCGCCGATAGCATCCAGAGTCCCTGTGTAGCGATTAAACAAGCGGGCGCGTAAACCACTCATTAAGGCAACATCGCAAACCCCGGACTTCAGTTCTTCCACCAACACTGATTCGTGGGTAAACGGAATCATGTCCAGCTTTATGCCCCAGCTTTCAATTTCCAGTTCGCGGTCTTTCGCGGCAGAAAAAATGGGACCATGACGACCAATGGGGTCCCAGATGCAGACCCTGTATTCATGGTCTCGATATTTGGATTCGTTGTACAGGACTTGCAATGCACCGATCCTTTTCTCCATATCCAATTTAGTATCGTAAATTTGTGCTAGGAGTTCTTCGCGATACTTTTTCGATGGTTGAAGTGCTTGCACGTTAGATGTTATCGCAAATAGCGCTAATACGATGGCTGCAGCAATGTAGTGTAAGGACTTTTTCATAAGCAACCTCTTTCTTAGAAAAACAGATGGGGCCAGTGCAAGGGCACAAAAGTGACAAACAATAGCGCCGACATCATCACCAGGATGGGAAAAATAATCCGGAAATTACGTTGCCAAAATGTTCCATGTAGACTTTCCCATTCCGTAGGAGGGCCAACCACTTGCCGTGTTATTAGATGGTTAAGGGCGACTGGTGGCGTAAGATAGCCCATTTCAAAGGCAAGCAAAGTAATAATCCAGAAATGTATGGGATGGATGCCATTTATAGCGGCTACTGGTGCCAGAGTAGCATTTACCAAAATGACCGCACCGAAGGGGTCCATAAACATTCCCACAATCACCAGGATACACATTAGCAAAGACAATGCTATCCAGGGTGCCGCAAATGTTTCGGGAAATAAATATAAGATTCCCGAGCGCTCAATCATGCCTCCGGTACTCATGGAAAGTGCAATTAATAGTAATAATGCGCCGATTAATGGTGCGGCCTGATCTGATGCGCGGGCTACCGAACGGATCATTTCTTTGCGCTTTGAGTGGTTTTCATTGGGGTTCGTTGAATCTTGTTTGCCTGGGTCTTTGTCTCCCAGAATGAAACGCTCGTAAAATAAGATAAGCAGCATAATGATTGGCAATATGACGGGGGCCGAAAACTCATTGAGGGGTCTCCCCATAACGATATTCCACAGTGCAATAACTAAAGCAAATATGGCTAAATAGGGCAGTAGTGGAACAAAGGTTCGAACTGCGTTGGGTATGGCTTCCGTTAGGGGAGCCATTTTTTGGGTTGAGCGACCGCCCAGTAAGTACACATAGAATGCGTAAAAGGCGATAGACACAAACAACACTCTGGCGCCAGCGCTATACAGTTCATCGGTGGTCACCGAATTATTGAGCGCTGCGACCACCAGCACCAATAAACAGGGGCGCAGCATAGTCCCCATGGAGCCTGCTAATGCAGTGGTGGCTAAGGCGAGTTGTTCGTTTTGGCCAGCGCGGCGTAACTCCTGATAAAGGGCCGGTCCGGCCGCCAGAATCAAAATAGCAGAAGCACCGGTGTAAGCGGTTGGCGGTGCCGTTAACAACAGCATGACGACACCAAGCCATTTCGGTGGCAGCCGCCACACTCGGATAAAATTAAACAGTTTTTCCGGTAAGCTTGTTCTCACCAGTAAAACACCCACCCAGACGTAAAGGCCAATGTTCAAGAACAGCGCCGCATTTTCCAACAGAACATTCATATAAACATGGATGCCGTGATAGAAACCGTAAGATGCAAAATGTATTGCAGCGTTAACACACATATAGCAATAGAGAGGAATACATAGAAATGCTTTGCTCCAAGTGCCTTCTTCTTCGAAGTGCCTTGGTGTGAATAGCTGATACACGGATATCAAGGTGAGGGCGCTAAATCCAGCCACAAAAAAATCATGCATGAATAAATTGAGTAGCTGCATACCTTCTTGTGCTGCGGTGTATTCCTGCTGCCTGAAGATAAAGGCGGACAAAGCCAAGATGCCATTCGCTAAAATTTGCGAGGCCGTAGCGACTTTTTCATCCCGTTGAGTTTGCACTTGACGTAGTGCAATCTGTTCTCGGCGTAGGGTGGCCGCGGCAGAGCAAAACAATATCATCAGGCCCAGCAAAACCCGCCGATTGACGGTGACAAGAGTCACCAAATAAGAGAGTAGCTTTTCGCCGGTTGCATAGGCTTTGACCGTACCATTGTGATGGGATTGAATACGACGATAATCGCGCCATTCCCGGTCACATAATTGGTTATTGGTTTCAAATGCCGAGCGAATATCTTCGGGGCGGCTGACGCCTAACATAGCATCGAGTGGATTGCTGTCTGCTACGGCTTGTTGGCGCACAATTTCACGTTCTATGGCTTGATCAATATTTTCCTCTACGGTACAGCGAGGAGCTTGAATTTGCTCAAAAATACGAAGGTAGCTATAGTCCGGCCAGGTTTTGCCGCCAAACTCCAGAACTCTTGTGTGAAAGGTTTCACCCACAGTGGCCAAAAGTGCCACTAGCAGGATCAAGGTCATAGGTAGGCTGGTAAATACCTGATTGAGACGGGACGATGGCTGAGTTTCGACGGTGGCTAGTTTCGCTGTCATATCATTACTGTCTCTGGCACGGACCCGCTGTATCGGCGTGTTCTTGACACGACTGGTTGCTCGTGTGTCTCGCGCTTATGTTTTTGTTTTTATAGAGAGTCAATATAGCATGGTCAGGTTATAGGCAATACATGACCAAAGTCACTTTTTATGGGGAATCTGAAGGGTTAAGCCGAACGTTACGAACTAGGCTAAGCCTAACTGCTTGGCGATTACTACGGCCTGAGTGCGGCTTTTCACCCCTAGTTTCGCGAATATGTTTGAATTGTAATTTTTTATGGTGCCCAGGGATAAATGCAAGTCCTCGGCGATTTCTCTATTACTCTTTCCCGCAACCATACTTTTAAGGACTTCGTGTTCTTTTTGGGTGAGTGATTGGTGTTCCGTATAGCTATCTGGATTAGGAAAAGCAGGCAGCCCTGAAAGGACTTGATGGATGGTCTCAATAAGGTCATCCACTTTGGCGTCTTTGAGCAAGTAACCGTTAGCACCAACGCTTTTTCCAATACCTAGAGTATTAGGTTCATCAAAAGTTGTTAGCAATAATACTGGCGTATTATTTCCTTGAGCGCGTAATTTGCGGACGGCCTCCAACCCCGACATTTCCGGCATTCGAATGTCCATTAATACGATATCCACATCGGGGTTTTCGCTGATGCTGGTTAATGCCTGGTGGCCGTTTTCGGCGGTAGCAATGATGTCAAATTCGCCAGACATAGTGAGTAAGGTTGCAATGCCTTCTCGCACCAGACCCTGGTCATCTACGATAATGACTTTGATCATAGTTGCTCTATTGGGATTGAAATATCGACGGAATAGCCCTCATTGGTTTGAAAATAAGTGTTAACTGTACCCTTCAATAGTGCTACGCGTTCAGCTATTCCTAATAGCCCGAAGCCAGTTTCATTTTTCGGTTTTTGGTTGCCGTTATCCTGAACTTTAATCAATAGTTGGTTGTTTTGTACATTAATATCAATCACCATTTTGCTGGCGTCACTGTGTTTAATGGTATTGGTAATACATTCCTTGATAACGTGAACAAGTTCATCGGCCTGCTCTAGATGAGGTATCTCCTGATCTTCGCAGTAGTTTAGCTCAATGGCTAACCCACTGAACCCATTAGTCATTTGGCGTAGAGTGGTCAGGAGTTCTTGCTCTCCTTCTGAACGTAATTTGTAAACCGCTTGGCGCAGTGCCTTAAACAAATCCCGGGTTGATTCCTGGGCTTTTGCAATCTGTTCTTGTAGGGCAGGGGAATGGGTAGTGGAAGCCAATTTATCACTAATTTGTAGCTGTAATGATAGCGCGGCCAGGTTGTGCCCCATTTGATCATGCAGGTCACGACCAATACGCAGTCGCTCATTTTGGGTAGCAATGTGTTCAATGGTGTTTTGAGCCAGTTTTAATTCATCATTACTGTTGCGCAGGGCGCGCTGGCTGAGTAGTTCCATATTGGTGGATAACACCAGGCCCCAGCAGGTCACTCCAAAACAACATAAGGCAAACCAGTAGGCTTCTGGCGCTGGTGAGCTGGAATTCCAAGCGTAAATGCCGGTGCTTAAAAGAATGGTGGAAAAGGCGACACCGGAAGGTTGCCGTACCAATGGCACGGTATAAATTAATAGAAAGGCGCCGAGCAGTGGATCTATTTCGGAGGCTTCATTCACTAGGCGCTGCAAGGCATAGACCGTACTGATGCCCAGTGTAAACAGAACCCAGAAAATGCCGTCGAGGAGTTTTGTGGGTAAGTGGTGGTCAATGGGGCTTTTTTGTGACAGGCACCATGTGCCCAATGCAGTAAAGATAATGCCATTCAACAACGCCACTACAAGTACTGTAATGAAGTTTGCGCTATGGTCGTTCTGCACCAGAAAGTAGGTTAAATTAAAAAAACCAATATGCCATGCAGCAATACCAAAACCGATGAGAATACGGAGACGAATGGTCGTGCTTAATCGATCTTGCCAGCGGCCTAAAAGAAGTGTTTTTAAATTTAACATGTAAACGGCTGGGACCAAATTCTCGGCAGGCTTTCGCGCAGATTATCATGGTACTGAAGACTTGCCAATTACAGCAGATAGTCCTGGTAGGCTTGGCTTAACTCTGGACCCCACATAAAGGCAATCCAGCCAGCCGCCGCCAAATATGGCCCAAAGGGGATAGGGATATTTCTATCGCGCCCCAAAACCATGATCAAGGTAATTCCTACAATCGCACCCACAAAGGACGACAGGATTATTATCATTAACAGTGATTGCCAGCCCATCCAGGCACCCAGTGCGGCTAATAATTTAAAATCACCATAACCCATGCCTTCCTTTCCAGTAGTGAGTTTAAATAACCAATAAATACTCCACAAACTGAGATAGCCCGCCACGGCGCCTAAAACCGCATCGTTTAAGGACACGAACATAGATTGGGAATTTAACAGGATACCTAGCCATAGCAGAGGAAGGGTGAGTTGATCAGGTAAAAGCTTATGATCAAAATCGATCATAGTGAGACAGATCAGCACCCAGGTAAACACTAAGCCAGCGGCAGTAAGCCAGGAAACTCCAAAATAACAGGCAATCCAGGCGGATAAAACACCGGTTACGATTTCGATGATGGGATAACGGAGTGAGATGGCTTTCTTGCAGCCGCTGCATTTGCCCCGTAGGGCGATATAACTAACCACGGGCACATTCTCATACCAACGGATTTTGTGGCCGCAAGCCGGGCAGCGGGAGTCGGGTTTGGCTAAGGTAAATGGTGGCTCTGGTAGTTTTCCGGGGTTTGATTGTATGGCCTCTGGCACTTCACCGTAGGTCTCTTTAATAAAATCACGGCAGTTATCCAGCCATTCCAGTTGCATTATCACCGGTAGGCGGTAAATGACTACATTAAAAAAACTGCCAAAGGTGAGCCCTAATAAAAAAATAACCCCGACGAAGTAGGCGGGGTTATGGGTAAAAAAATCAAAAAATAGAGTGAGCATGAGGCGGATTGGTTCTCCTTTACACCACGGAACCCAATTGGAAGATGGGCAGATACATGGCCACAATCAAGCCGCCAACTAAAACGCCGAGTACCGCCATGATTAAGGGTTCCAATAGGCTGGTTAAGCCGTCTACGGCGTTATCCACTTCATCTTCATAATAGGTGGCTACTTTGTCGAGCATGGTATCCAAAGCACCAGACTCTTCACCGATAGCGGTCATCTGGATGGCCATAGAAGGAAACACCCCGGTGGAGCGCATGGAAAAGTTTAACTGGGTTCCGCTGGAAACTTCCTCTTTGACCTTAAGTACTGCATTGCGGTAAACCACATTTCCCGTAGCACCCGCAACGGATTCCAAGGCTTCAACCAGCGGTACACCTGCGGCGAAGGTAGTGGCCAGCGTTCGAGCGAAACGTGCGATGGTAGCTTTGAAGAGAATATCGCCCACTACAGGCAACTTCAGCATAGCCCTATCCACTGAATCACGGAAGGCTTCGGATCTCTTTCTGGCCTGACCAAAGCCATAACCAAGAGTAATACCTCCGACTATTAAGGCGAGCCACCAGGTTTGCACCCATTTCGAGAGGTTGATGACCATTTGAGTAAATGCTGGTAGTTCGGCACCGAATCCCGCAAACAGCTCTTCGAAAGTAGGTACCACTTTTATTAGCAAAATGGCGGTAACGATAACGGCCACCACAACAACCGCAATGGGGTATTTGACGGCTTTTTTGATCTTGGCCTTTAGCGCTTCGGTTTTCTCTTTATAAATGGCCACTCGATCCAGCATTGTTTCCAAAGCGCCAGACTGTTCACCTGAATCCACCAGACTCACAAATAAGTCATCAAAATAATCGGGATGGGCTTTCATGGCTGTAGCCAGGTTATTACCCCCTTCAATATCTGATTTGATTTTTAACAGCAACTCACGCATGGACGGGTTATCATGGCCATCGGCTACGATATCGAAGGACTGCACCAAGGGAACCCCAGCCTTCATCATGGTGGCCAATTGCCGGGTAAACACGGCCACATCCATGGGTGTTATTTTCTTTTTACGGGCGCCTAACCCTGAGCCTGATTTTTTCCTGACTTTTTTGGCGACAATGCCCTGTTTGCGGAGCTCAGCTTTTACCAAGGTAATATTCTGGCCAGGAATCTCACCCTTGACCTTTTTGCCCTTTCTATCCGCACCTTCCCAAGCAAACATTTGAATCTTGGGAGCTGGAGCCGATTTCGCCTTTTTGGTTTGCGCATGTGCTGCCGTAGCCATTCTTAATGCCCTGTGGTTACGCGGTTAACTTCTTCGAGGCTGGTAAGGCCATCTTTTACTTTTTTCAGGCCGCTGGCACGAAGGTCATTAAATCCCGCCGCCCGAGCTGCATCGGCAATCTGAATAGCATTGCCTTCTTCCATTA
This sequence comes from uncultured Ketobacter sp., assembly GCA_963922875.1. Lineage (GTDB taxonomy): Bacteria > Pseudomonadota > Gammaproteobacteria > Pseudomonadales > Ketobacteraceae > Ketobacter. The sequence continues at coordinate 261,526 of CAWUJH010000003.1, forward strand.
TAATCCGAGAAATGCCATCGGTGACCTTAACAACCTCATAAATGCCCACTCTTCCTTTGTACCCGTTCACACATTTATCACAACCCTGGGGGCCATATACGGTAAAAGTGCCAAGCTCTTCCTTCTTAAAACCTTCTGATATAAGGGTCTCATTGGGGATATCTACGGGCTTTTTACAATGTTTGCACAATCTGCGGGCCAAACGCTGGGCAATAATTAAAGACACTGAGGTGGCAATATTAAACGCTGGAACGCCCATATTACGTAACCGGGTTAAGGTTTCCGGGGCGCTATTGGTATGCAGTGTTGATAAAACCAAGTGACCGGTTTGTGCCGCTTTGATAGCAATTTCGGCGGTCTCCAGGTCTCGAATCTCACCCACCATCACCACGTCAGGGTCTTGCCGTAAGAACGCGCGCAAGGCTGAGCCAAAGTTCAAGCCGACTTTATTGTTCACATTGACCTGATTAACACCTTCCAGGTTAATTTCGGCAGGATCTTCCGCGGTGGAGATATTACGTTCAGGGGTGTTGAGTATATTCAACCCTGTATACAGGGAAACGGTCTTACCGGAACCTGTGGGACCGGTCACCAGAATCATCCCTTGTGGCTGCTCTAAGGCGTCCATAAAGAGTTGTTTTTGCTCCTCCTCGTAACCCAGCATATCGATACCGAGTTTGGCACTGTCGGGGTCGAGAATCCGCAGTACGATTTTCTCACCAAAAAGGGTAGGGAGGGTGTTAACCCGGAAATCGATGGCACGAGTCTTTGAGAGTTTTAACTTAATCCGGCCATCCTGAGGTACCCGTCGCTCCGATATATCGAGCTGTGACATAACTTTTAAGCGGGCTGAAAACTTTGAGGCCAGGTTCACTGGTGGGCGAGCGGCTTCCTGTAGGATGCCATCAGTACGAAAGCGAATTCGATACGCTTTTTCGTATGGCTCAAAGTGAATATCCGAGGCCCCGAGTTTTATCGCATCCAGTAGAATTTTGTTGATGAACCGGACAATGGGCGCGTCATCGGCTGCGTCGGTGGCTGCGTCTCCCTCATCATTTCTATCTCCACCTGCCTCAATATCGAGATCGTCAAGATCGGCATCACCCAGATCATTAAAACTGGTATCCCGGTTATCCAGATACCGGTCGATAGCGGCATCCAGTTTATCCTCGTCAACTATTATGGCTTCGGTGCTAAGGCCGGTATTGAACTTTATTTCATCGAGGGCCTGTAAGTTGGTGGGATCAGTTACCGCTATAAACAATCGTGTTCCCCGTTTTGATATAGGTAACGCGCGGTGCTTTCGAACCAGCTTCTCGCTGACAAGCTCTTTGGGGAATGAATCCACCGAAATGGTATCCAGATCAATGATCGGGGTACCGAATTCTTCCGCCGCGGCCATGGCGATGGTGCGTGCCGGCACTAGCTTATTCTGAACCAAATAGGTAATTAGTGGGATCTTTTGCTTTTTTGCTGTTTCCATAGCATCAACAATGGTGTTTTGTTCTATGGCACCATCTTGGTAGAGCTTTCGAGCTAAGCCGCTTAAATTGGCTGTTGGATTCATGCCAGACACTACTTCCCGTAATAGTTTCTAAAATAACTTCATCTAATGGTAGTTCAATTGTGGCAGCAATCTAAACAGATTATGTAGATTTTCAAGTGACAAAAAATGTCACCTAGTGACGTTGGCTGTTGGTGTTGGCGTTACAGCTCTGTTGTTTGATTGAAATTTAATCGGATGAGGCGATTGATTTCTCAAGGGTTTTGAAATTCCTATGAGCTTGGCATGTTAAGTGCTTTTGAAGTATCAGTTGGTTGGCATAAGTGCCGATGTCAGCTCAAATAGAATGTTGTTCGATATCATTGGAGATTCATTATGTACAAGCAAGCGCAAAAAGGTTTTACCTTAATAGAATTAATGATTGTTGTGGCCATCATCGGTATTTTGGCGGCTGTGGCAATTCCTGCTTATAACGACTATACAGTGCGAGCAAAAGTATCTGAAGGTATTGGTTTTGCTGCGGCAGCAAAAACTTCAGTATCTGAATACTATCAAGCGATGGGTAACATGCCGAGTTCGGCTACTCAGGCGGGACTGGGTAGCTCTATTACGAGCCAATACGTAAGTGCTTTAACCTATTCGGGCTCAGGAACTTCTGGTGTAGTGACCGTTGCGTTTAACGCGATTGGTGGTGATGTTACTGCTGGAGACACTTTGGTGTTTACTGGATTAGGTCGTCCTAACGGTGTTGATTGGGCATGCGACACTGGTGGAACCTTGGCGCAGAAATATCGCCCTGCAAACTGCCGTCAATAATCAAGTTGAATTTGAAGTAAGTTAATTAATAGAGGGTGCTGATAAGGCACCCTCTATTGTTGTTTGGTGTTTTATTATTATATGATCTCCATTCGTAATACGATTTTTGTAATTCTCGCTGTTTGTGGTCTTATTGCCATCGTGGCTTATTTACCAGTGGTTAATTTTGACTTTGTCTGGGACGACAAGATGGTGCTCGTGGATTCCGCAAAGCTGCGTTCGGGTAGCTGGACAGGAGTCTTTACCGAACCCTTTTTTCTGATAGACAGTTATTACAGACCTTTGGTTTTGTTCAGCTTTATGATCGATGTTAACTTGAGTGGCCTTAGTGCAATGTGGCTACATAGTGTTAACCTTCTAATTTTCATTTGCAATTCAGGGCTGGTCTTCATGCTTGCAAGACAAATAGCCAGCCATACTCATCAAGAAGCTCTCGAGAAAAGTAATCTTCTTCGGCTTGTACCTTGGTTGGCCATGTCGATTTACTTTATTCATCCACTGAATATTGAATCAACGGCATGGATTTCTGGCCGGTTTGATTTGCTAGTCACCATGTTTCTGTTGATCACTCTCGTATTGGATGGCATTGAGTCGAGACTAAAATTCAAACCGCTATTGATGTTCATTTCATATTTAGCCGCTTGTCTTTGTAAAGAAATGGCGGTTACATTACCCATTATTTTATTTGGCATACATTATTTGAAATCAAAGTCAGAACAAAGTTTTATCAATAACACATTCTCAATAGTTAAAGAAAACATCACTATTTATTTAGCATTGTTTTTGGCTGGCGTGTGTTATTTGGTGTTGCGACTCAATGCGATGGGAGCTTTATTGCAGCCTGCTGATGATTTTTATATGGGTACCGCCCTGCAGCATCTTCTGTTATCAGCAAAAGCCTTTGGCATGTATTTCTTCTCCGCTGTGCTACCATTCGCTTTTTCTTCACCCATTCACAAAGAATATTTTCCGATACAGCTTCACGACCGATTTGCTTGGGTGTCACTTGCGATACTGTTAATTGGTATCAGCTACAGCTTGTATTATTTAGTTTTGGGAAAACGTAGGCCGTATGCTGTTTTGGCGCTGCTATTTATTGTTGCGCTGATTCCAGTGCTGCATATCAAACCCATACCTATCGATGAAAATATCATTCAGGAACGCTTTATGGCGTTTCCTCTCGTTTTCTTCTCCATATTATCTTCACTTTTGTTGGTCAGGTTATTAACAGAAGTGAATTTCAGCAAATTTGTGCGTTCGTCATTGCTGGGAGTGTTTTCCCTTTGGTTAATCTCGTCGTCACTAATACTTTTCACGCAAATTCCCTTATGGCGGGATAATCTCGTGTTCTGGCACTGGGCTCGTCAGATGGCGCCAAATTCTGCTTTAGTGGCAGTCAATATGGCTTCCGAGTTAACCAGTAGAGGTGAGTTTGAGGAAGCTAAAGAGTTGGCCTTATTGGCTAATGGGTTAAAAGAGGGCTCATATCCCGGCTCGATCATTCTGGCTAATATTTATATGGTGACTGACGAGCTTGATAAAGCAAAGCAAACCATTGAAACACTGTTAAATTCGCCGCTCGACTTTAATGGGATTACCTTAAAGGAAACCATCAACACCTACGGGATAATCCATCAGAAAATGGGTGATAACACCAAGGCTTTAGATATATTCACAGATATTCTGGATGAAGACCCCATTTATTTCCAAGCATTAGTCAATCGAGGATCTTCTTACTACTGCTTGGGTTTAGTATCGAGCGCAAAGGGCGATTGGGATAAAGCATTGCTCCTAATGCCTTCCAATGTAAAAGAGTCATATATCGACCAATTTGAGCAGGTTCTAGCAGGAAAGAAGTTTTGTAATTAAGTTTGTCTACACAATCCGCAACGATAAATCCACAGCCTTGCAATCCTTCGTCAGCCTGCCGATGGAAATATAATCAACACCGGTCTCAGCAATAGCCTTTAGCGTCGCCTCCGTCACGCCACCCGAGGCTTCCAGCTTGGCCCTTCCGGCGGTAATGGCCACAGAGCGCTTCATTTCTTCCAGAGTAAACTCATCCAGCATAATAATGTCTGCATTGGCGTCTAACGCTTGTTGAAGCTCCGTCAAGGTTTCCACTTCCACTTCAATCGGCTTGCCGGGAGCGGTTTCTCTGGCGGTGTTGACAGCGTTGGCAATTCCGCCACAAGCCGCTATGTGATTCTCTTTAATCAGGAAAGCATCATACAGCCCTATTCGGTGGTTGTAGCACCCGCCGCAAGTGACGGCGTATTTCTGCGCGGTACGCAAGCCCGGTAAAGTTTTTCGGGTGTCTAGCAGTTTCACTGTGGTGCCAGCGACCATATCGGCGTACTGGCGGCACAAGGTGGCGGTACCCGACAAGGTTTGGAGAAAGTTCAAGGCGCAGCGCTCACCAGTGAGTATGCTGCGGGCATTGCCTTCCAGTTCAAACAATACCTGATTGGGGGCTACCTCGTCACCGTCACTCACATGCCATGTGATGGCGACCTTGGGGTCCAACTGACGGAAAACTTCGTTTACCCATTCAATACCGCAAATGATGGCGTGGTCCCGGCATATGGTTCTGGCTTGCGCTTGTTCCTGAGCGGGGATCAGTTGGGCGGTAATATCACCGTCTCTAATATCTTCTTGTAAGGCAAACGCTACGGTTGCTTTTATATCGTCGAGTCGAAAATCACTCATGGGTGGAAATAGGCCTTGGTTAGTTTAAAGACAACTGGGCTTAGGACCATCAGCGCGATCAAATTGGGGATAGCCATCATGGCGTTCAGAACATCCGCTAACAGCCAGACAAAATCAAGGCTCATTAGAGTACCCACAGGAATGGCGATAACCCATAAAATGCGAAACGGCATGATGATCCGAGTCCCAAATAAATATTCAGCACAGCGCTCGCTGTAATAGCTCCAGCCAAGAATGGTGGTAAAGGCAAATAAGGCCAAACCAATAGCCACTACATGTCTGCCAAACCCGGTGCTGAGGCTGTCGAAGGCCAGGGTAGTGAGTTCGGCTCCGGTTGCCCCCGTAGTCCAAGAGCCACTAATTACGATAACCAAGCCAGTAATGCTGCAGAGTATAATGGTGTCGATGAAGGTGCCTAGCATGGCAATGGTGCCTTGGCGAACCGGATCATTGGTCTGGGCCGCCGCATGGGCAATGGGGGCGCTGCCTAGCCCGGCCTCGTTTGAAAATACACCGCGGGCAACCCCGAAGCGGATGGCTGCCATCACTGTGGCACCGGCAAAACCACCCACAGCGGCGTGGCCGTTGAAAGCACTGTCAAAAATAATGGTAAAAGCTTCAGGTACCAATTGAATGTTCGCGACAATGAACACTACACCTGTGGCGATATAAAGCAGCGCCATAGTCGGTACCAGCTTTCCTGCTACCTGGCCAATCCGTTGAATGCCACCAATCAGCACCAGACCCGCGATCACGGCCATTAATGCACCCGTGAGCCACGGGGGAATGCTGTAGCTGGATTGCAAGGCGTCAGCAACAGAGTTGGATTGTACTGTGTTGCCAATGCCAAAGCCTGCGGCCATGCCAAACACTGCAAACAAGCCACCTAACCAGGCCCAGCTTTTGCCCATACCGTTCTTAATGTAATACATTGGGCCGCCTACATAGTGGCCCTGGTCATCTTGCTCTCGGTATTTTACCGCTAACACGGCTTCACTGTATTTAGTAGCCATCCCGATGAGGGCAATGCACCACATCCAAAAAAGCGCCCCAGGCCCGCCGGCAGCAACAGCAGTAGCAACACCGGCTATATTGCCGGTACCCACGGTGGCGGACATAGCTGTCATCAGGGCGTTAAAAGGAGAAATATCGCCAGATTCTGTAGATTGTCTACTCTTATAAAGGAGGCGGAATGCAAATGGAATCTTGCGTAATGTGATCAGCTTAAGCCCGGCACTAAGATAGACACCCGTTACAGCCAAAGCAATGAGCATGGGTGCTCCCCATAATATGTTGCCACTTATCCAACTCAAGAAATCCACAATCATTTGCATCTCAACAGCCCCAAACCGTAAGTGATAGTAGAAAAGCTAATTTGTTTTGTGCATGTGCCCCCAATTACAGGAGTTTACGTCATTTCGTTTTAGTTTACGAATATCAACAGGTTACTTCATGGATGAATTACGAGTCAAAAAACTGCCTTATTTTGATAAAAAAAGAGTCGTGAAGCAGGGCTCATCTATGCTTATTTTGTATAAAATATGCCCAATGCCTTCTCGAATACCTCCTATACTGCAACTGAAGTGTTGGAGAGTTTCACAAAATGACAAAGTTTGTCACCTCTCTGAGAAAGCGAAGTATCAATGGTTCACAGCCGTTTTATCTACCGGGGGCGGGGTGATCATTGGGTGGTTTTACGAGGCAATTAAACATGAAACAGAAGCCGGATCTACGTTGTGTGGGTGGAACTAATGGTTCGGATACTGTTATGAGCTCAAAAACGCAGATGACGAACAATCCCCAGGGTGGTCAAAGTCCAGTTTTACCAACGGCTTTATTGAAAGCTCGGAAGGTTGCCCTGGAAGAACTAAACAAGGCGCTGAGCAATGTATTTGAAAAAGCGGATGACACCTTTTTCGAATACGCGGACAAAGCTAGCAGTAATGAAGAGAAAAATATTTATTTAGAAACCATGCGTCAATTGCGTTTGAATCGTAAAGAGATCGAGCGCCAGTTTTACGCAATCATCAACGATAAATTTAAAAAATTACCTAATTCCGATCAGGCTAATAGTTTACAACTTGAATCAGTTAGTACCATCGATTCGCTATCTCTAGTGGCGAATGATGATTTGGAAGTAAGCGTTGCACTTGATGGCATGATTGCAAAAGCGAAGAACAAGTTTGGCTCTCAGATTTATCAATTAAATACTCGTGTCGACGCCCTGATGTTACACGTTACCGTGTCGGATAAGAATAATCCATTTCATCCCCAGCCGGTGTGTGAAGCTTTTGGCCAGGCTGTAAAAATCATCCCTTGTGATATAAAAAATCGTTTGGTGCTATTTAAGCTTTTCGATAAGTTTGTGGTGAGCCATTTCGATTGGGTGCTAGATGCCGCCAATTTGTCTCTCGCAAATTCCGGAATCTTGCCTGATTTGCCTGGAACACCCAAGTTTTCCCGCTCCGAAAGAGAGCAGGAGGCACGCACTAAGCAAGAAGGGGAGCAAGCCGGTGAAACCTCAGAGGCGGCTGTAAAAAAAGTTGCCAGTGAGTTTTTCGGTCAACTGCAGGCCTTGATGGCATCCGTGCGTGACGTGCCGATGGTGACGGATGTGGTGGGGGGGACGATTGGTTCTGCCGCACAAGATGCTCGTATTGTTTCTAATAATGAAGTCTTTGATCTGTTAAATCGACTGCAGCAGGTTCAGCCTCAAGGTGAAGACGTGGTGGCCGGAACTTTGGAGTTGAAGAAATTCAACGCCCCGAAAGCCATGGCCAACATGCTTCTGCAACGGGAGCGGGATCAGGGGCCGGAACGGTTGAATGACACGGATTCAGACGTAATTAACCTGGTGTCCTTGCTGTTCGATTTTATTTTGGATGATGAAAATTTACCCATTGCAATCAAGGCTACTCTGGGTCGTTTGCAAATACCTTATTTGAAACTAGCCGTAAGAGATCATAATTTCTTTAATCGTAGCGGACACCCAGCGCGCAAGCTGTTGAACGAATTGGCCCGCGCCGGCATCGGTTTGAATGGCAGCGGCGATCAATTAAAGAAAGATATGGTGTTCAAAAAAATTCAGGCCACAGCGCATCGGATACTGCAGGAATTTGATCGTGATGATTCCCTGTTCGATGAATTGCTCCATGATTTTACCCAATTTATGCAAACAGAAGTACGCCGTGCTCAGTTAATTGAGCAACGTACAAAAGCAGCAGAAGAAGGTAAGGCAAAAACTGAACATGCGGAACAGGTGGCTCTTGAGACTGTGCGCCAACGAGTGGACGGCCGAGTGGTCCCCAATGTTGTTATTCGGTTATTGACCAATGGCTGGACTCCGGTACTCAAACTCATCTTTCTAAAATATGGCCCTGAAAGTAATAACTGGGTGGGTGCGGTTAAAACCATTGACCATTTATTGTTAAGTGTAACGCCACCAAAGGATGATATCTCTCGCAAGAAGCTGTTTAATATTGTCCCCATCTTGTTAAAAAATCTGCGTCAGGGGCTGAATTCCGTTTCTTTTAATCCCTTTGAAATGGGAGAGCTTTTTACCGAGCTGGAACAGGTCCAGATGAAAATTTTACGGGGAGAAATGCCCGAGCATCTGGGGAATGGGCCGGCTGATCCAGCGCAGGACCTTGTGGCCGCCGTTAGCGAAGATATGGAGCGCCTGGGTGGAACACCATTGGTTCAACAGGCCAGCGATAAAGTAACCCGTTTGGATGTTACCCGCTCACTGAAAAAGTCTATCGGTGCGGATTTACCTGAACTTGAGGACGATAACCCCTATTTGCAAAAAGCTAAACAAGTAAATGTGGGAACCTGGCTGGAGTTTACCGGACCTGAAGGCAGCAAAACCCGGTGCAAGTTAGCAGCGCACATAAAATCAGCGGACAAAATGATTTTTGTGAACCGAACCGGGGTGAAAATTGATGAAAAGAGTACGTTAGGATTGGCTTATGCTTTAAAAAGTGGCGAGGCTATCGTCCTTGAAGATTCCCAGCTGTTTGATCGCGCCTTGCAAAATGTGATCGGAAATCTCCGGAAAGTAAAGCAGAGCAACCTTTAAGATCATCCCCAAAAGCTCTAAGCTTGTGCTAAGTGTTTGAAACCGCTTTACAATAGGCGTCGCAAGTGGCAGTTTTATCTTCCTGAATAATCATTGCTGGGAGGTAAAGTGACTATTGAAAATCATTGGCTGCGGGAAGCACGCCATGTTGCTTCTCCAAATTTTAATGAGCGTCCTCCCGGCCAACAACCAGAATTGATCGTCGTTCATTGCATCAGCTTGCCACCAGGACAGTTTGGTGGTTGTGACATCGAGCAATTTTTTCAGAATAAACTGGATCCACAGGCCCACCCTTATTTTGCGACTATCTGTGATCTGCAGGTTTCTTCCCATTTGCTAATAACCCGCGCAGGGGAGATTATACAGTTTGTAGGGTTCGATAAACGTGCCTGGCATGCGGGTGATTCCTGTTACGGTGAGCGTAGCAATTGCAATGATTTCTCCATTGGGATTGAGTTGGAAGGAACGGATGACAGTTCGTTTGAACCCATTCAATATGAAAGATTGAGTGCCTCGATTAAGCAGATCTGGCAAGCCTATCCCAAGCTATCACCCCAAGCCATCACTGCCCATAGTGATATTGCACCCGGTCGAAAAACAGACCCAGGCCCATTTTTTGATTGGGCCTTGTTGCAACAATTATTAGTTCAGCCTAATGCATCATAAAGTCTGTCGCTTTAAAGCGAGCGCTATTCACCGGATTTTAAAGAAAATTTGCCATAATCATAGGCTGTCGTATTATTAATCAAAGGAGGACTGGATGACATTATTGGCGTTGATAATAGCTCTGTTGGGCGTGCGGAAAGCTATGGTGCCGAGCTATCTTGCCGAATGCCAATGGGGTATGGGTTATTTGGCCAATATTCAAAACCGTTCCTTTATAAAAAAGACGCATCCAGCATTAGGCTACGGAATTTATGCCGCAGTTCCGGTAATTTTCGGTTGGTATATTCAAGCGGGACATCCCTGGCTATTTGTGATCATCGAGCTTCTGCTTGCCATAATTTTACTCTTTGCTGCCCTTGATTACCGTCATGTAGAAGCGGCTTTGGTGCCTTTTTTAAATCGCTGGCGTAGTCACGAGTGGCAGTCGGCCTATGAACACGGAAGTGAAACATTCGATTATGGCAAGATGGTGAGTCCTGGCGAGTTATTAAACCAGACGGTGGTTCAGTATTGGTTGAAAATGAATCAAACCTTGTTTGCACCGTTGTTCTGGTATGCCTTATTTGGTATTGCTGGGTTGGCCTTGTATCTTATGACGCGGTTGTTAAAGAAAGACAGTCTGCGATTGAATTACTTTGAGGTCCCCGCCTGGCAAAAGATCGGCATAGAATTTTTACATACACTGGATGGTATTCCTGCACGGGCAATAGCGCTTACCATTGCCGCATTAACCTTTAATGGCAAAGTGGTGGCTGTGGCCGTAAGACGTTTTCGCTCCACCGACCGGGAAGCCGAAGTTGTATTAAAGCTCGCTGTGAAATTAGGATTGAACTTTCAGGAGCTTCCCGTGGACGAAGAAGAAATAGCCAACGAGGGTTTGAGGCGGGTCAGAGCCATGCAGGACTTACGCGGTAACGTCTTGATTTTTTGGTTGGTGGTGATATCCGTGCTAACCATCGTTGCGTAAGGGGAGCAAATAAGCTCTGTTCATAGGCTCAATACCCAACCTAATCCTATACTGTTTAAATCAGCACAGAATTCAGACCCAGGAGTTCCAGGCCCATGCCGCAAGAACGATTTTATGGAGATAATGATCCCGTTGAAACTCGGGAGTGGTTAGAAGCCTTAGCGTCGGTGTTGGAGAGAGAAGGACCTGAGCGGGCCAAGTTTTTATTGGATAAATTGGGTGAAGTGGCGCGCCAATCAGGAGTGCAAGTTACCGATCTAACTACACCTTATGTAAATACCATCGCCCCGGAAAAACAGGCCCAAATGCCGGGTGATCAGCATTTAGAGCGCAGAATTCGCTCGCTAATTCGCTGGAATGCTTTGGCGATGGTGCAGCGGGCGAATTTAACCGACGACGAATTAGGCGGTCATATTTCCAGTTTCGCCTCTTCTGCCACCTTATATGATGTGGGATTTAACCATTTTTTTCGCGCTCCTACGGAGACTCAAGGGGGCGATCTGATCTTTTATCAAGGTCACTCGGCACCGGGAATTTACGCCAGAGCGTTTTTGGAAGGGCGTATCAGTGAAAGTCAGATCGAAAATTTTCGGCGCGAAGTCAAAAAGGAAGGCCTCCCTTCTTATCCCCACCCCTGGTTAATGCCTAATTTCTGGCAGTTTCCCACCGTGTCTATGGGGTTAGGGCCAATACAGGCCATTTACCAAGCCCACTTTATGAAGTACCTGCAAAATAATGAGCTGATCAAAAACGAAGACCGCAAGGTTTGGGCCTATCTGGGTGATGGAGAAACCGACGAGCCCGAGTCTCTGGGTTGTATATCCCTGGCGGGCCGGGAAAAACTCGATAACCTGGTGTTTGTGGTGAACTGTAATTTGCAACGCTTGGATGGTCCCGTGCGTGGCAATGGTAAGATTATCCAGGAACTGGAAGGCGTATTTCGCGGTGCCGGTTGGAACGTCATCAAGGTGATCTGGGGGCGACGCTGGGACCCCTTGTTGGCCCGAGACTCTGAAGGCGTTCTACGCAAACGAATGGAAGAAACCGTGGATGGTGAGTACCAAGCCTTCAAAAATCACGGCGGGGCCTATACCCGAGAGCATTTTTTCAATAAGTATCCTGAACTAAAAGCTATGGTGGACGCCATGAGCGACGAGGAGATCTTCCAGCTCAACCGTGGCGGCCATGACCCATACAAAGTTTATGCGGCTTATCATGCTGCGGTAAATCACAAAGGGCAGCCCACGGTTATTTTGGCGAAAACGGTAAAAGGTTACGGCACTGGCTCAGGAGAAGCCGCGAATAAAACTCACCAGATGAAATATCTCGATATGGAGAGCTTGAAGGCCTTTCGTGATCGATTCGATATGCCTTTTAGTGACGAAGAACTCAAGAAAGTACCGTTTTACAAACCTGCCGACGATAGCAACGAGATGCGCTATATGCATCAGCGGCGCAATTCCTTAGGCGGTTATCTGCCCTCACGACGTACCGAATGTGAAACGCTGGATATACCTGAACTTGGGGTTTTCGGGCCCTTGCTGGAGGGTACTAATGGCCGTGAAATATCTACCACCATGGCTTTGGTTCGCATGATGAGCTCGCTCATAAAGCAGAAAGCCATTGGCGATCGTATCGTGCCCATTGTACCGGATGAGGCGCGTACCTTCGGCATGGAAGGTATGTTTCGTCAGTTGGGAATCTATTCCGCTGTGGGCCAATTGTATGAACCCATGGACAGTGAACAAGTAATGTATTATCGAGAAGACGTGAAAGGTCGCATCCTCGAAGAGGGAATCAATGAAGCGGGTGCCATGTCGGCCTGGATAGCAGCGGCGACGTCCTATTCAGTGAATAATTTCCCTATGATTCCATTTTACATTTTTTATTCCATGTTCGGCTTTCAGCGCATCGGTGATCTTGCCTGGGCGGCGGGTGATGCTCAAGCCCGCGGGTTTCTGATCGGTGCTACTGCCGGTCGCACAACGTTAAATGGTGAGGGTCTCCAACATCAGGATGGCCATAGTCACGTGCTGGCATCCACCATTCCGAACTGTGTTGCCTATGATGTGGCTTATGCTTTTGAGCTGGCGGTGGTGCTGCATGATGGTTTGAAACGGATGTATCAGGACAAGCAGAATGTTTTTTATTACATCACTGTAGAGAATGAAAACTATGTTCATCCAGCCATGCCAAAAGGGGCTGAAACGGGCATCTTGAAAGGCATGTACCTGCTGGAAGAAGCGGACGATCAAAAAAGCAAGCTGCGGGTTCAGCTGTTGGGTAGCGGGTCGATTTTGCGCGAAGTGGAAGCCGCTGCCGATATTTTAAAAGAGGTTTATGGTGTGGCTGCGGATGTCTGGAGCGTCACCAGTTTTACTCAGTTACGCAATGATGGCCTGGAAAAACAGCGTTGGAATATGCTCCATCCAGAAGAGGAACCCAAAGTACCTTACGTGACGAAAATGTTGCGTGGACGCAAATGCCCGGTGATCGCAGCCTCGGATTATATCAAGTCGCATGCGGATCAAATCAGGCCCTTTGTGCGCAATCACTACACGGCTTTGGGGACCGATGGTTTTGGGCGCAGTGACTCCCGCGAGCAGCTGAGACATTTTTTTGAAGTAGACCGCTATTTTATTACTGTGGCGGCGTTGAATGCTTTGGCAGACAAGGGGCTAATTGGGCGCAGCAAAGTATCGGATGCCTTGCAGCGATTTAATATCAACCCGGAAAAACCCTATCCACCCTTGGTTTAGGCGGAGGAATATAACGTGGCCATAAAAGAAGTTTTAGTGCCCGATATGGGTGGAACCGATAGCGTTGATGTAATTGAATTTTCTGTCCAGGAAGGTGATCAGATTGCGAAGGAAGATAGCTTGTTGGTGTTGGAGTCCGACAAAGCGACGGTGGAGGTACCAGCGCCTTTTGCGGGAAAATTAAAACGGTTTTTAGTATCCGTAGGTCAATCGGTAAAAGAAGGTGACCCACTGGCAGAAGTGGAGGTCAGTGATGAGTCTGCCTCAGAACAAACGTCTGCCAGTGAGAAATCTGCATCAGATACCCAGCCTAAGAAAGCAGACCAAAAGCCACCTGCAGAGTCGAAGACACCTACAGAGTCAAAATCCGCTTCTGCGGAAAAAGCAAAACCTGCCGCATCAGAGCAGACTGTGATAACCATTCCGGTGCCGGATATCGGTGGTGGCGACGCAGTGGATGTTATTGAGGTGAGTGTTCAGGAATGCGACACACTGGAATTGGAACAAACCATGATAGTGTTGGAGTCCGATAAGGCCACCATGGAAGTTCCTTCGCCGAAAAAAGGCACTGTGCGCAAAGTATTGGTTTCCGTCGGTGACAAAGTGGCGGAAGGTGATGATGTGCTTGAGCTGTTGGTTGATGGTGAAAGTGAACCAGACAATAGCAAAAAAGCAGTAGCCGAAAAAACAGAAGACAAAGTGGCTGATACTAAAGCCACTAACGACGAGCCCAGCGCCAAAAGAGCGCCTGCCAGCGAGTCTGAAACTACACCACAAACACCATCAAGCACCACCTCAATCACGGATTTTACTCAGGGTAAACCCAGTGGTAAGGTGCATGCCGGGCCGGCAGTGCGACGCTTAGCCCGGGAATTGGGGGTGGACCTGGTGGCGGTGAAAGCCACTGGTCCAAAAGCCCGTATTATGAAAGAGGATGTTCATCAGTACGTCAAACAGCGGATGACAGAGTCAGCCAGCGTTGCTGGAGCCAGCAGTGGTTTGCCACCGTTACCGGAAGTGGATTTTAGTAAGTGGGGGGACATTGAAAAAGTTGAGCTGAATAAAATCAACAAACTCAGTGCCGCCAATTTACATCGCGCCTGGGTTAATATTCCGCATGTCACCCAATTCGATGAAGCAGACATCACTGAATTAGAACGTTTTCGTAAAACAGAATCACAGTCATTGAAGGATGTGAAGCTCACCGTATTGGCCTTTATCGTGAAAGCCTGCGCCAATGGTTTGGCAAAGTTTCCACGCTTTAACAGTTCCCTCAGTGTCGATGGCAGTCAACTCATTCTCAAAAAATACATCAATATTGGAATCGCGGTGGATACACCGAATGGCTTGGTAGTACCAGTCATTCGCGATGCGGACAAGAAATCGGTGGTGGAAATTGCCACAGCGATGAGTGAACTCAGTGAAAAAGCGCGCAGCAAAAAACTATCGCCAGCGGATATGCAAGGCGGCTGTTTTTCAATTTCCTCTTTGGGAGGGATTGGTGGCACGGCGTTTACGCCCATCGTTAATTGGCCAGAGGTGGCTATTTTGGGTGTGTCCCGCTCGCAATTCAAACCGGTTTATGTGAATGATGATTTTGAGCCACGCTTAATGCTGCCTTTATCGCTGTCCTATGATCATCGGGTTATTGATGGAGCCGATGCCGCACGTTTTGCTGCGTACTTAAGTCGTCAGCTGTCGGATATAAGGCGCTTGTTGCTGTAGTGTTATGGGTTGTGCCGGGGCCGCCTTCAGGCGGCGATGGATTTGACTCCAGCGATCAGTTTACGCACGCAGGATTCAAATTTATTTTGCTCATACAGGCTGATGGGACGGTTCATAAAATATCGTTGCCAGCAGTCCGCCAAAGACTTTGGTGTCACCTCAGTGGGTAATTCCGCCCAACGATATTGATAGACAAGCCAGGCAATAGCGGTCGCGTATTGCAGATTGGTGACCAGTTCAGAGTGAGGTGCTTTTACAAACTCGTGTTGTGAGGCCATACCGCGAACTTTGCTCGCTAACTCACAGTCGAAGGCGATGTAGTGATCCCAGACTTCTTTGTGCAGAGCTTCGCTAATGCAAAACAGGCCCAAGCCATCGTTGTCGTGGAGTTTACTACCGCGGTCAGAGTGATAGTTAGCCGTGGCAAGTAGAAGCATTTCTGCGGTCGTTGATTCAACCCCCAGTTTCTCTAAGGTAGGTTGGATGACGTAGTGCAGTAATTCGTGATTTTCTATGCCCATGACGATACTCCTGTCAAAAGTCTGTATCTATTGATACAGAAGCAAGGAGCTTGCCAGTAATGAGATTAGTGCTGAAAACTGTGCTCCTTATCTATTAGAGTCGGCCAATGAGCCCATTGTTTCAATGAATTTTCAGTGTATAAATGTTGATATTAGTAATGGAACTTTATAAGTAATAAGTCCTGTTTACCCTTAAGGTCTGGTGAGGTGCCGATTTTTGTCAGTTTGTAGCAAATTTGTAAGGAAATCCGTGATTTATCTTTGGCTTGAATTAGTCTCTAAAACTGTCAAGGCAGCTTGCTAATCGCTCAAGCTCGTGGTCAAGGCACAACCCGAAACGAACTATGTTCCAGTTAGGAAAACAGCGAATCAGGACAGCTTGTTGGCCGCAGTGGCGGTATAGAGCCTGGGCTTCACCCGGAGGAAGCTCAATACTGGAAAACAGACCGCAACTGCCTATTTTTTGGCGGGGAAACAAGTTTTGTAGGGTTTCTGACAGGCGCAGGCCGCGCTCTGTAATCAGGATTTTTTGGGTGTTCTGCCAAGTGGTATCCTGCAACAGTTTTTCTCCAAGGTACAAAGCCGGATGACTCACCGCCCAAGGGCCCATTATTGAGCTTAATTTGTGGGTGAAAGTTTCGTTAGCTTTAACGAAGCCCAGACGTAATCCGGCCAAACCGTAAAATTTTCCGACGGATCTAAGCACAATGATATTGGCTGGCAGAGTCTGCTGGAGCAGGCTGAATTCGGGTGAATAGTCCATAAAGGCTTCATCCACAATCAAGGTTCCCCCTGCAGCTTGTAGCTCTGCAGCTAATTGGCGCAGGGTATCGGGATCAAATCGCTGCGCTGTGGGATTGTTCGGATTCACCACAATAACTACATCATTCAGCGTTAAATCTTTCGACACCGGCAGGTTATCGTAATTTTCGACGCTATGTCCCTGTTTTCGCCAGCAAAAATCATGTTCTTCATAACAGTAGCGGGGTAGCCACACACGTCGGGTAGAAAACAGCGCTGGCAATTGCTGAATAGCCCACTGTGATCCGGGTATGGCTAACATGGATTGGCCGTAATAGCGTTCTGCAGCTTTGTTTAAATACAACTCTGATTCCGGTAACCGTTGCCAGACATGATCCGGGATGGCGGGTACCGGCCAAGGCGAAGGGTTGATTCCGGTGGATACGTCAAGCCATTCAGATTCAGGAATACCAAATTCCAGTGCCGCCAATTGTAGGTGACCACCATGACAGGGAGCGACTAATTCAGGCACCAGGACAACCCCAACAGCATAAGTAAGAAAACCGATAAACCTCGATCAACCAGTTGATTGGCGACGCTGATGTGGCGTATTTCAACGGTAGCAGCGCCGCCAAATTCCGGCTTTTGAATAAGAGTGCCATGATAAGAGGCCGGTCCACCCAGCTCAACATCAAGAGCACCAGCACCCGCGCACATAACAGGGCCACCGTTGGGACTACTTAGCTTGGCGGCATCCTGTTGCCAACTGCGAAAGGCCAGATGAGCTTTACCAGCCAATGCGTAGCTAACAGCACAGAGTCGGGCCGGCAGATAATTCAACCCATCGTCTATTTTCGCCGCCGCCCAACCGAACTGTTCGAAGCGCTCAGTTCGATAGCCCCACATGGCGTCAAGGGTGTTGCTCAACCGATACAGTACGACGCCAGGCGCGCCCAGTAAAACAAACCAGAGTAGCGCCCCGAAGATACTGTCATTGCCATTTTCCAGCACCGATTCAATGGTGGCTTTGGCGCAGCCCTCGGAGGAGAGCTGGCCGCAGTCCCGGCTCACCATCATGGCGGTGTGTTGCCGCGCTGCAACCAGATCCTCTTTTTGGAGTGCTTGCAAAACCTGACGGCTGTGTTGATACAGACTTTTGCGACCAATGGCCAAGTAAAGAATCGCCACCTCCCATAACCAGAGTGCCCAGCTCTCCAGGTGCTGGCTGATAACCCAGGTGATGGCAACCCAGGGTACAATGGCCAGTGCCCAGGCCAATAGTCCGTAAGCGCGCTGATGGCGGTTTAGACGTTGTTCCAGTGCTGCCGCAAAGTGACCAAAGCCTACTAACGGATGGTAGCGTCGGGGTTCACCCAACCAATGATCCGCAAGCAGTGCAATTAAAATTTTAATCACTAGAATAGGCACTTGATTCCACTCCAACCGAAAGAAGTCATTGTAACATGGTAGCCAAGACACTAATGGTCCAAGGGACCACCTCCGATGCGGGGAAGTCCACTTTAGTGGCCGCATTGTGCCGTATTTTTTACCGCCGCAATATAGCCGTAGTACCCTTTAAACCGCAAAACATGGCACTCAACAGCGCAGTTACCGTGGATGGCGGCGAAATTGGCCGAGCCCAGGCGTTACAGGCACAGGCGGCGGGTTTGGAACCGGTAGTGGATATGAATCCCATATTACTGAAACCCACCACCGACCGGGGGGCGCAGGTCATTATCCACGGTAAAGTTCATGGACAAATGGACGCCGCGGAATATCACACCTTTAAAAAGCAGGCGATGACGGCCGTATTAGAAAGCCACCAACGCTTACAAGCCCAGTACAAGCTGATTATTGTGGAAGGCGCAGGCAGCCCCGCCGAGATTAATCTAAGAGACAATGATATTGCCAACATGGGTTTTGCGGAGGCGGTGGATTGCCCCGTCATTCTGGTGGCGGATATTGACCGTGGCGGTGTCTTTGCCCATATCGTAGGTACATTGGAATTACTCAGTGAATCCGAGCGCAAGCGGGTGATAGGTTTTGTCATCAACCGCTTTCGTGGTGACATTAAGCTATTGCAGCCAGGCTTGGACTGGTTAACCGAATATACCGGTAAACCGGTGTTAGGGGTGATTCCTTATTTGCACGGATTGCATTTGGACGGTGAGGACGGCATCAACCCCATTTCAGGATTAGATAAATCTGCTGCTCAATTAAAAGTAGTCGTTCCCAGGCTGCCGCGCATTAGTAATCACACTGACTTTGATCCTTTGCGGTTACATCCACAAGTTGACTTTCACTACATCAAAGCTGATCAGAGTATTCCACCAGCGGATGTGATTATTCTGCCCGGTAGCAAAAACACCATCTCTGATTTGCGGTGGTTGAAACAGCAAGGTTGGGAAGAGGTGATCAAGAAGCATTTACGCTACGGCGGTAAAGTTATTGGCATTTGCGGTGGATTCCAAATGCTGGGTGAAACCTTAGTGGATGACCTGGGTATTGAAGGCGAACCTGGAGAGGAGGCGGGGTTTAACCTGTTGCCAATGAGCACCCATTTACGGCCAGAAAAGCAACTGCATCGACGACAAGGCTTTTTGTTATTGAATGGTGATAAACAAGTGCCTGTGAGTGGTTATGAAATCCATGCGGGTATTAGTGTGGGTGATGCGTTCAATAGGCCCTTAGTAGCACTAACAAGCGAGACGAATGAAGCCGGCCTTTATGAAGGGGCTATGAGTGACGATGGTAATGTTTTAGGTAGTTATCTGCATGGATTTTTTGATCAACCGGAGGCGCTGGAAAGTTTATTGGCTTGGGCTGGTTTGGAAAAATACCAAACGTTCGATTATATTGCGTATCGCGAACAGGCTATTGATCGGTTGTCAGAGGTGGTGGAGAAAGTTATTTTGGATTTGCCCAATTTAATGCTTACGTAGTTATGTGAAAACAAGATACTGCCCACTGTTTGTGGTGGGGCAGTATCTTACAGCTTAAATTAGACTAGCTGAACTATTGTCAATTTCTACATAGTCGCATGAGTAAGAGCTGCTTCCTTTAGACACACTGAGGTAAGAACCATTCTTGAGGCTAGTCGCGACTTTAATAGCCTCATCATAGATGGCGTCACTTGGCAAGACTTGGCACCAGAAAGAGTTACCAGATGCGTCTTCGGTACCGTAGAAAGTAACATAACTACCAACTATATAGGCGGCTCCAATAAGGTCTGTAGAATTACTGCTGGAAATTACACTCATTGTTCCAGACATGTAAGTTGAATCTATATAAATGCTAGGAGAGTATTGTTCCCCTGCAAATACTGCTGTGGACATGGTGAGCGCTAACAAGGTTGTTTTTAATGAGCTTGAAAATTTCATATGATTCTCCAAAATTATGTAGTTTTATTTTTTTACCCGCTTGGGTGGTTTTTGCGTTAACCAAATTGGATTCCGCAAATCTGTTACAATGGCGGCGGTACAAAGCGTTTTCCAGGTTTGATTTGTCCACTATTGAATGCCATAGCGAATTTATCGAGTAATTGGCGACGCTGTTCCATCGTTAAGTCTTTTCTATGCTTTGCCATCCTGGCAGCGGTTTCTCTGCCCCAATCGCCGTTGGCTATAGAATCGGAAAGGATTTGATCCACTTGCTGGTATGCCGCTTGCGATTCCTCGTATGTAGGCTTATTACTATTAGCACTAGCTTGAGCGTCAGTTTGTGCTATCGAATTTGAATCTTTTGAATGGTTTAATTGAGGAAGGTTTTGTGAAATTATCTTCGTCAACGTCTCTTCAAGTAATGCTTGCGAAACTTGCCAAGTCTGTTGATTGTTTTCACTGGTGATGGTTGGTGCATAGGATAGCAATGAAACTTCATCGCTGATTTTAGCGAGCCTATCGTTAATGATATTTTGATCTTCTGAAATTTTTTCTTGTGACTGCTTAATGACTTTTTGAGTTGCCAATTGATTGGAATAGTTAAACCACTGGCTAGCTATTATCACTGAGCTTACTACAGCGATACTTAAGTAATTATTCATGCTGATTTCTCCCAATGGTAAGATGAAAAATTGTGTTTATTGTTGTTTTTATACAAAGATTTTCGATCATTTAAGAATGCTTATTGTTATGTGTGGTTCCAGCTGATTAGAAAAAAATACTGCTATTAATTTTGTTTTCGGATTTATTTTTTTAAGTTTTAAGTGGCGAAAAAATCTAGCTCTCCTCAGCCTTTTAATTAAATTAGCAATTAAATATTTCACTATCAATGGTGTTTTCATTAATAAATTATGACGAAAAAAATGTTTACAATTTTCGAAGAAAAGTTTTATGTTCACGGTATGAGCAAGAAATTGCACACCTAAAATGAAATGATGCTAACTAAAAATACTACCTTCCACTATCAAAGGTATGAGTGAGAAAGCGTCTCTCTCATTTTGCAGGAAATACCTGTTGAAATAGGTGTGTGAGGAATTCTGCGCAATTTGATTGCTGATTGATCTTATGGCTGGTGGGTGGCTGTCGAAGCTATGATAGTTAAAAGACATTGAAAATGATTAATCAATAAAAATAAATTTTCTAAAAGAATCTTTTAGATTTCAATGGCTATTATTGCCCAGTTTGATTAAACCCTCCGTGGCTTGGGCTTTGAGCACTTTCTGTCCCCAAAGTGTTAGTGTTTTTCTAATCACGGGTAGGCGAGATAAATTCACGTGCAATTTAAAACTACGCAATAACCACTTATATTTCACTTCGCCGCTGGCGTTATTGGAAATTGAAAAATCCTGAACCATTTTTGTTCCCAGCATATGGTGAAATAAAGCCAGTTGCAGGTCTTCTGGTATTTTCTGTGTCGGTGCCTGGGTGGCATGCCCATGAACCATAGATGTCATGAGTGTGATCGAATCATCGTTGGGTTGAAAAAACTCTATAAGCATTTGTTCATTTAATTGATCCTGTTCATGCTGACTTTCCTCCAGCAAAGCTTGAGGAACGCCGAATAAATAAATATCGCTGATTCATTTGGCCACCGAAGCGCATCAAATCGAAATCCACCCAGCTATGTACAGTTTCTACCTCTCTTAAAAACTCGATACAATCGCTATTGCCACTGCAGGCAAATAGGCGATGACTGGCAGTTGGTTGTTGTAAGGATAATCCTTGCTGAAGCAATAGCGTAATCACGGCTTCTGCCTTGGGATCACCTTTGTGGTGCCAAGGAAGCATTTTCTTACTCCATTGCTCGTGAAGCGTTGTATTTGTGGCAATGGTTGTCATGGCTTTGTGCTCCCGTTAATAGGATTCTGATTATGGACGTTGTTTAGTCGAAATCATTAACACCTGAGAAGAGCTATCAATGGAATTACCCAAATGGGGGTGACTATAGATCTATAAGTATATTTTTTGTTATCCAAATGTTAGAGAATGAAGGAAGAACGCAATTAGTTATTCTGAATCTTGACTCAGGTGTCTAATTAGGTTGCAATCATCCTTCTAACATTGCGTGCATTAGGGCTCTGTCCAGTGCTGCCAGAAAACTAATAACAAAAATAAACAGTGAGACTCATTATGTTCAAGACCGCGTTAGCGTTCTGTACCTTGGCTGGAAGTGCTTTATTGCTTAGCGGTTGCTTTGGATACGATGGATCCGGCCCTATCCCAGAAGAAAAACATGGCCCCGTAGCACCTATGTGGACAGATGCCGATGTGGATGCTGTAGTGGATATCCATTATGAGACCCTACCAGCACTATTGCCTGTTACCGGTGAAAACATTCCTGCCGCTTGCCAAAACGTGCAGTTCCTGCGCTTCACCCCTAAAGCATTAAATGGCAATGCCCAAGTGGCGGATGCAGCGCTTTTGCTAGTACCAGGTATATTGGAAGGTGCCAACGGTTTTGAATATATCGGCCGTCAGCTGGTGTATATGGCGAAAACTCAGCGGGATCGAAATATTGAAATTTGGGCTATGGATCGACGGTCCAATTGTCTGGAAGATTTGGCCGGATTTCAGGCGGCTGAAGCAGCCGCTACTGCGGCAGAGGCAGAAAATATCATTCTGGATTACTACTACGGTGATATGCAAATCGATGGTAAAGGGTTTGTAGGGTTTCTCCAGGGCGATGATGTGGCGCTGTTAAGCCAGTTCGGAGTTGAACAGACCACCACCGATATGTACACCATCATCCAGCATTATTTCCCCAATGCAGCGGATAGCCGTCAAAAAGTGTTTGTTGGTGGGCATTCTCTGGGTGGGGCCCATACCTCGATTTTCCTGTCCTGGGATTTAGATGGGGACGCGACCACAACATCTGATATAGGCGCTAATATGGTCGCGGGCGCGGTGGGTTTTGACACCTTCATTGGCGCAGTAGACCAAGGTCTCCCCGGAGGATCCACATTGATTGATATCCCAGCCTTGTGGAATCAGGCTATGGGACAGACTGGTGCCGATGCCAATTCAGATACCACCTATAGACAGTTGGTGCGTTGGATCGAAAATGGTTACCTACCTCGTAATATTGATATTCCCCAAGTCTTTAGTGCAGAAGCTATTGCCATACCCGAAGCAGTGGGTATTTTAAGCGCTAAAGATCCTGAGGCAGAAGCGAGCATCATTAAGCGGGTACCAAAGTCTCCCGTGTTGAGAAATCTGTTTCGCTTTTTCCACACTCGTGACGGCAATAATTTTATAAATGGTCCCTATATCGAAGACTTCCGCTATACCAATGAAGCCACAGTGGGGCTCATGTTCGATGATCATTTTTCAATACTGTCTTTTTTGCAAACCAGTATTGGTCACTTAAATGGCGGCCCTGTTGTGGAGAAATCACCCGCCATTAATTGGTTGCGTGAAGCCCCTTTAATCGGCACTCTCATTAGCGCTATTAACGGAAAAAAGACCCAGCACATAGCCGCGAACGCTGGACCGGATAGACAGCATTTGGGTCAGGGTCCTTTGTATAGCTGGGCGTCTATGGACGAAATTGGCTCTCTAGCAGACCCTGATTACACCTCTGTTGACGGCAAAATGATGTATACCAGTGTGATGGAAGAAGTGTCGCGGGTAGAAGACTTTTCCCGCGCGCTCTATATCGGACCAACTAACTTAACTGAATGGTATTTCCCCTTACGGATTTTAATTGATTTAACTGCTGCCAGTAAAAGTTATGCACCTGCCAATGGAATCAATACCCTTAATCAGGACAGTTATAAATTGGTTCCCACTTTGTTGTTTATTGCAGATGGTGGTGTGACTGACTCGTTTGATTTTACTTCAGAGATTGGTGAGCGGGACATGGAAGTGATCGAGTTGATTGGGCATTCTCATCTTGACCCTATGTTTGCTACTGTCAATACACCGCAACTTCATGAGAACAAGCTGGCCGATAATTTACTGGATTTTCTAATCAACAATAGTCAGTAATTTCCCCCTCGTAAGCTCTCACCCTGGCGTAGGAATTGTTCTGAGCCAGGGTTTCAAACTAAAAGGCTTAACCCTAACAGGATGGCCGTTTCGGTTATTTCAATGGTGGCGCCAGCGGTATCGCCAGTCAAACCCTTTATTTTCTGCATCATCAATACCCGCAACGCCCAATAGACAAAAGCGAGTGTAAGCAATGACACCACTATCCAGTATATGGGGGTAATGATTGCGAGGATCAGCAAAGTTATGCCAAACCATTGATGGGTTCGGGTAAAGCTTAACGTGCCTTCGAAAGGACTGCCGAGTCCCTGGCTGCTACCTACATAGCGTGTGGTTAAAAATAAATAAGGAATAGCTGCGCGGGCTAAACCAGGGGCGAGAAATAAGTAAACACTGCTAGCTTGGGTCTGAAACAAATACTCCAATGTCGCAAATTTCAGTAGTAAAACCACAACGATGGCCACGATGCCTGCGGGTCCAGAGCGAGGGTCTTTCATAATGGTTAACACTTTCTCAGGATTATTTCCTCCCAGCCAGGCATCGGCACTGTCCGCCAAGCCATCGAGATGTAAAGCGCCGGTGATCAGTACCCATACTAGGATAGTAATGGCCGCTAAAACCGAGGTGTTCATTGCTGGATTTAACCAGTGAATAAAACCACTGGTTGCCCATAGGGCCGATCCAATTACCAAGCCTACTATGCCGTACCAATAGATCGATTCGGTCAGATCGAAAGTGGTTGCGTCAGGATCACCGTAGTTGGGCTTAACGGGGATGCGGGTAAGGAATTGAATAGCGATTAAAAAGGCATTCATAGGCGCTCGATTACGGGCTACCCACAAAACGATTCAGAAAATTTAAGGAAGCAGTCTGAATGTTATCAGTCTTATGTTGAGCATCAAAATAAACCGTTAGCCGACTCATGCCACCGTAGGGTATTTCAATACTAAAGGTATCGCGAGGTTGGAAGTGCAATAGCAAATGCAACAGAACTCTTATCGTGCCACCATGGATAACTAATAGTATGGTTTGGTCTCGATGATTATTTAGAATCTCGGTCAATCCGGTTTTAACCCGCTCTCTAAATTCGGGGTAGGGTTCACCGTTGGGAGGAGTGATGTGTTCAGGTTTGTTCCAGAGATCTTTGAGTAATTTGCCGTGGAGTTGCCATGCAGTTGAGGGCGTAAGGCCTTCCAAATCACCGAAACTTATTTCTCGCAACGCTTCCGCTTGGGTACAGGATATATCGAGCTGAGCGGCAAGTTGTTCAGCAAAATGGTGACAACGTTGCATGGGAGACGTAATTATGGAATCCCACTGGATACCCTGTTGCCGGGCGTTGTCGGTTGCCTCAAACATTTGTTGCCAACCCGTTTTGGACAATGGATCATCCAATGAGCCACGATACTTTACGCCGCCTTCCGGTTCGCCATGGCGGATGAGGTCAAGGATGATCTTAGCGGGTGGGCTTGGTATGCTGAACATTAGGTTGGTTAATTTTCCAATTGGCCAGAAACCTGGGCTTCGGCAAAGGTTGCCATCTCATTGTGGAGTGAACAGGCCAAACGAATCAGAGGAACTAGAACTGCAGCTCCACTGCCTTCGCCTAAGCGCAGGTTTAAATCCAATACCGGGTCGATTTCAAGTGTTGCCAGTACCTTGCTGTGTCCCGGTTCGGCTGAGCGATGACTAAACAGTAAATACGGGCGGATGCTGGGATTTATGGCTAATGCAATGGCGGCGGCAGCGGTACAGATAAAACCATCTACTACCGCCATTATCTGCTCTTGAGCCGCACGGATGTAAGCCCCCGTTAACGCTGTAATTTCAAACCCACCGACAATACGGGATATCGCTTCTGGAGTTTGGAGGTGGGGTTGATGGCGGGTTAAAGCCTCTTGAATAACCTTGGCTTTTAAACTCACAGCTGATGGATCCAGTCCGGTGCCTGGTCCCACCACATCGGTAATCGGAAGCCCGGTAAGGCCGGCCAGAATTGCGGTGGCCGCCGTAGTGTTACCGATACCCATTTCGCCGCCAATAAAGAGCTGAGTCTGCTGTTGTTTGGCGCGATCAATCGCAGCCAAGCCCAGTTGTAAGGCTTTCTCCCACTGAGTCAGCGTCATGGCTTCATCATGTAAGAAGTTTTTGGTTTGGTTAGCTATGGGCTGATGAATTACACCGGGTATTTGTTCTGGTAGGGCGTGGGAGCCACAGTTTATAACCTCCAGCTTGGCATTAAGATGGCGACTCAAAACGCTAATAGCGGCGCCACCACGGACAAAATTGCGCTGCATTTCTACGGTGACCGCTTGGGGAAAGGCTGATACCCCTTCGGCCACAATGCCATGGTCACCCGCAAACACCGAAATATACACCTGATCAGCCTTAGGCTTTTCTGTGTGCTGAATAGCGGCGAGTTGAACTGGAATTAACTCTAAATGGCCAAGAGAACCCGCAGGCTTGGTCAGTTGCGACTGATGGAGAAGAGCATGGGTTTGATGCCGTTCGCTGATGGGTGGGGGAGCGTCTCGCCACCATGAATTCGGGGTTGTGGTCATGTTATAGTACTTCTTTCAAGGCTGCTTCAATTTATGGTTGCTTTAATGTTTGTGGAAGTCCAGCAACGACCCAGGTCACCCGGTCCGCCAAGCTGGCAATTTCCTGGTGGAGCCAACCACTTTCATCAACAAAGCGGCGAGATAACTCGCCCATGGGAATGACGCCGAGCCCGGTTTCGTTACTCACCAGAATAACGGGGCTCTGGTGTTGTTTCAGTTGTCGCAAAAGTGCTTGCTTGTAGTCGGAAAATAGCTCGCCTTCACCAAAGCAAAGCAAGTTAGAGACCCACAGAGTGAGGCAGTCCACCAAAATAATGTTGTTGGCTTTGTCGTGTGCTGCCAGGGCTTGGGGTAATTCAATGGGTTCTTCGATGGTGGTCCAGGCGTTAGGGCGACGTTGCTGATGAGTTTGGATACGTTGAGCCATTTCCGTATCTTTGCTTTGTGCTGTGGCAATATAGGTCACGGCCAGACCGGAATCTTCTGCCCAGCGTTCTGCAATGTTGCTTTTTCCAGAGCGAGCACCACCTAAAATAAAATCGATCATGATGGAAAGCGGCTGCGGTCCCAGAGAATTTCTTCTCCCTCGTTGGCTCGTGCCAAAACCCTTGCTGCCACAAATAATAAATCGGAAAGCCGATTCAAATACTTAAGGCCAATAGGATTAATGGTTTCCAGTTTGGCCAGTGTCAGGACCCGGCGCTCTGCTCGCCGACAGATGGTTCTTGCTAAATGGCAACTGGCAGCCGCTCGGCTGCCGCCGGGCAAAATAAACTCTTTCAAATACGGCAGATTTTTATTCATTTCGTCAATTTGGTTTTCTAACCTTTGCAGGAAGGGTTCCGTAATGACTTGATGGCCGGGCACGCAAAGTTCGGCGCCGATATCGAATAGATCATGTTGGATTTCCAGCAACCAGCCCCTTAGGGTACCAGTGATTTCTTGCTCATCCACTGGTGGTGGTATGTCAGCGATCACCATGCCGATGACAGAGTTTAGTTCATCCACCGTGCCATAAGCTTCAACTCGTACACCATCTTTGTCCACTCTGGAACCGTCACCTAGCCCGGTGGTGCCTTGATCGCCAGTTCGGGTATAAATTTTAGAGAGGCGATGTCCCATAGTGTTTACTCCTTGGGCCCGGTAATAGCGGGTAATACCAAAAATTTTGTATCAAAAGTCACAGAATCGGTTTGCAATTTACGACTATGATTAAGACGGGTCAAGTGAAATGCTGCTACCTAATATTGTTAATTTTACGTTTTTTTTGATTTTTGGAGCAAACAATGAAAGCCGTCACTGTTGATGTCTCCTTATTGCGAGAGCTTTTGGCCACTGCTTATCGCAATGCATCTATTCACCAAGATGACCAGCACGAACGCTTCGTCTTAGGGCAGTTGGATGCCACCGCTAACTTTGTTTACGCCTTGTTTGCTGGGATCGATGAGCCTGAGTTTGAAATGTATTGCCAACAGCTGGCCGTTGAAGCTATGGATCGCTATCAAGAATTGATTGCTCAGGATACGGTTAGTGATAGAGCTGATGGATAGCGTCTAAGATCGTGCTGTTTTGAGGTACGGATACCTTATGCTTCGCGGCCTGTTCCACTAGGTAACCCGTGATAAAATCGATTTCTGTGGTATAGCCTCGGCGGTAGTCCTGGAGCATTGAAGACACGTTTGTTGCAGTTTTTTTCGCGACTTCACAAACAATCTCATATAAATTTGGTGGCGGAGTCACGGCGACCTTTTTCATTACCTGAGTAACTTCATCGCAAATTATCTGCATCTGCTCACGCGCCTGAGCGAGTTCCAACAAATGACCATTTTGGCAGTCGTATAGCACTGTGAGTGGATTAATGGCGCAGTTGATCGCCAGTTTTAACCAGAGCCTTTGATAGATTTGGGTGTCGTAGCTTATGGGGAGTTCAATAGATTGTAGTTCTTGGGTAATGGTCTGCGCTTTTATTGCTTCACTCAATTTCATTGCACCGATCCAGGTTTGGCCTCGTCCGGCATGTACCAAGTGTTGATCAGAAGTTCGGTTAGCTCCCTCGGTCGTGGTTCCAACCAGGCAGGGTACGTTCGGTATAAGCTGCTGCGCGATATCCCAGGTCCCCATGCCATTTTGCAGCAAGATAATCGTAGACTCGGAGGTTAAGCGATGTTTGATGCTTACTAAGGCTGCTTCAGTTTGCTGGGCTTTTACCGTGACCAATAATCGAGAAATAGGTTGATTGCTATGATCCGTGAGAAATCCTTGGGTTGCTGTTTGCCCGTTCTCCAACAATGATATGAGGCGGCCACTTTCAGATCCAGTGCGGGTAATAAAGCGGGTTGAGAACCCCGCTTTATCTAGGTACCAACCAAATAAACTGCCAATGGATCCGGGCCCAATAATATGCCAAAGCCTGGGAACATCTTTCATGACGGCTCTCTGTTACCAGCGAATGACCATAACCCGCCCAGTATCGCGCGCGTTGTTTATTTGGCTTTTGGCGCGAGCCAGCATTTGATCAGGGCGGGGCAAGCCGGTGGCTTCATTGGCTACTACCATACACACTGGAGCTTTTATGGAAATATAGCCTTGTGAGGTTTTCAGCGCTTTTACATTGAGCGCTTCGTAGATACGTCGAAACGTGGCGCTATTGGCATGGATAATTTCCTGTTGCAGGGTAACCAGAGCAAACTCCTGATTTGACAGCCGTGTCACGACATCCAGTGGGCGCACCAATTGGCGCAAGCGACGGGCCATGCCTTGTACTGTTTCCCGTAGCACTTGTTTGCCATGTTCGGCTTCGATCTCTGCGTAATTGTCAAATTGAAGAAAGATAAGCCCAACAGCCCCACCTCGAGTTCGGGCGTGCTTGATATTGGCATCGAGACGTTCCAGCAGGTGACGGGTATTGCCTAAGCCGGTTAATGGATCAACCAGAGAGTATTTGCGTAAGCGCTGATTTGAATCGATGAGTAGTTGATTGTCTTTCAGCAGCTGGTTGTGAAGTGTTGATAAGCGGTCTGCCGCGAAAATGCGGGGCAATAACTGCTGGGTCATGGTGGATTTATTAATAAAATCATCCACCCCTTCGTCGAAGGCTTTGGCGAGGGCGTCGTCACCTTCCTTCGCTGTGAGTAATATAATGTAGGTAAAGTGATTGTTTGCTTCATCCAGCTGGCGCACTTGGGCGGAAAGCGCGAGCCCATCCATTCCAGGCATTAACCAGTCAGCAATGAGCACATTAACTGGGCGAGATTCCAGCATTTTTAAAGCGTCTTCTGCGCTATTGCTTGAGCGGACGTCTTTAAAGCCAGCAGCCTTCAGGGTGCGACTAATGATGGCCCCAGAAAATCGGGCATCATCAACAATCATTATGGGTAGCTCGGTGTTTGGCATGGCAATTATCTAAGCACCCACTGGTTGGGTTCTATATACTCTTATCTGGCGATTGGTGAAATCAGTTAGCCTTAAGTGTGGCTGAGGCCGCTAAATATGTCTAATTCGGGTAACAATGTCCAATCCTAACTTCAATTCGGAAAGTTTGGCTATGCTTAATCTTTTTAGTTACGATGCCCAATGTTTTTTTGTCGTTCCCTAGGTTTATAAATGCAGACCAATACTCGAAGTTGGCGTGACGGGCTGAAGGCTTATGCTCATCCCCGTGTAATTTCAATGCTGTTTTTCGGCTTTTCAGCCGGGCTACCGTTGTTATTGGTTTTTTCTACCCTGTCTGCCTGGCTGCGAGACGAAGGGGTGGATCATTCCACAATTGGGTACTTTAGTTGGGTTGGGATCCTTTTCTCCATTAAGGTATTTTGGTCCCCAGTAGTGGATAGCAAATCGATTCCGTGGCTGACTCAGCGTATGGGGCAGCGTCGTAGCTGGATGATTATTGCCCAGTGCGGTATTGTGTTATCTCTCGCTATGATGGCCTTAACTGATCCATTAGAACAGCTAGACTGGATCGCCAAGTGGGCGCTCTGCGTTGCTTTTTTTTCGGCAACTCAGGATATCTGTATTGATGCTTATCGTATTGAAGCGGCGGAAAGTGAGCTTCAGGCGACTATGGCAGCCAGCTATATTTTTGGTTATCGACTGGCTATGTTGGTGGCGGGAGCGGGGGCTTTTTATATCGCTGATTGGTACAACTGGGAAGTCTCCTATTTGTCTATGGCCGCTTTTATGGGTGTTGGATTAATCTGTACCATAGTAGTGAGTGAACCGGCGGTAAAAGTGGATTCCTCCACCATAAAGCTTGAGCATCGAGTGATGAACTGGGCCGATAAGTTACCCGTAATTCCTTTCTTGCTTCCTCGCCATCGCTTGGAATGGTTTATGGCTTCAGTGATTGCGCCATTCCTGGAGTTTTTTCAACGTAACGGCTGGTATGCGCTGACTATCCTGTTATTTATCTCAGTATTTCGCATCAGTGATATCGCCATGGGCGTGATGGCTAATCCATTTTATCTCGATATGGGATTTGAAAAAACAGAAATAGCCACCGTTGCAAAAGTCTTCGGTTTCTTCATGACAATTGCCGGCTCAGTAGCTGGTGGGCTTTTGGTGACTCGCTTTGGCTTGTTTCGACCTCTTATATTAGGGGCTGTTTTGGTTGCGATCACCAATATACTGTTTGCCTGGATGGCGACGCAACCGCAGGATTTAACCCTCCTGGCCACAGTGATCAGTGCCGATAATCTGTCAGGGGGCATTTCCAATGTTGTGTTCATCGCCTATTTGTCCAGCCTTACCAATAAGCATTACACTGCTACCCAATATGCATTATTTAGCTCCCTTATGACCCTGCCGGGTAAGTTTATTGGAGGTTTTTCCGGTGTTGTAGTGGATGGCTATGGCTATGAATGGTTTTTTCTTTATGCGTCGTTTTTGGGATTGCCTGCTGTTGTTCTGGCCATCTATTTAATGTGGCGTGAACAGCGGTCACCCACTCAAGCATTCCAAAAATAGCGGCGAAAGTTTGGCTGTTGGTCATTCACTTTTACCCCTTCCTGCGCTAATCGCTCTCGCTGGACCAGCCAACGTTCGCTGCCCTCTGGAAAAGCAATAAAGCCTTTGCTATTAACCACTCGGTGCCAGGGAATGGAACTGCCGTGGGGTAGTTGTTTTAGTATTGTGCCAACGTATCGCGCATGATTGGGTACCCCTGCACGCTTGGCAACCGCACCGTAGCTGCACACTTTACCGGCAGGAATAGCCGCAATGACCTGCAATATGGCCTGTTTTGGTGAGGTTAGCTGAGAGTCCTGTATATTCATCTGTGGCATGGTAACATTTGTCGATTCAAGGGTGTGAGGGATGAAGTATGTCTGAAACAGCGGTGTCCGCCCGCCAAATATTACAGGGGCATTGGGGCGGTGTGCTGGCTACACAGTCAGTAAAATTTGCAGGGTATCCTTTTGGCTCTTTGGTGCCTTATTGTCTGGATGAAACCGGGCAACCGCTCATTCTCATCAGTCGCCTGGCCCAGCATACTCAAAATATCAAGGCTGATCCCAAAGTGGCTTTAACCCTGATTGATGCCAGCCCGTCCGGTGATATACAGCAGCAAGAAAGGCTTACTTTATTGGCAGACGCACAGCCCGTGCAAGAGGTCGCAAGTGCAGCCCTGCGGTATTATGGTTATTTTCCTCAAGCTGCGGGATACCATGATCAATTGGATTTTGAATTTTATCGTTTACAGGTGCATCAAGCCCGATTTATAGCGGGCTTTGGGCGTATTCACTGGCAAAGCCTGGAGCAATTAATTATTCCCAATCCGTTTTCTATGGAACAGGAAGCCGGTATTGTGAGTCATATGAATAACGATCACCGTGAAGCGCTCGAGTGTTATTGCGCCAAAAAGGGTATTGATTGCTCTGATCAAGAAATAACTATGTGCGGAATTGACGCCGAGGGCTTGGTGTTACGGGTCGGGCAAGGGCTGCATCGCCTTGATTTCAGTCAACCGATAAAGAACATGCAGGAAGCGCGAGCCATACTGGTTGAGATGGCTAAACGCTCACCGGATTACCAATAAGTGTAAATACACAAGTAGCTAACAGCTATCTTAATGCAGGCAATGAAAGAACTATGGGTTTTGGACGAATTTTCATCATCATTTTTGTGTTCGCACTCTTAGAAGTAATGGTGTTGGCTCGGGTTGCTGACAGCATAGGTTGGATGGTCACCATACTACTGACCGTATTCACCGCAATGTTGGGTTCTTTTCTATTTCGTTGGCAAGGGCTTGAGACCTGGGTGCGTTTGAACCAGCGGATGGCACAAGGCGAGATGCCGGGAACTGAAATGGTGGAAGGTGTTATGCTGCTATTAGGTGGCGCTCTTTTGATTACCCCAGGTTTCATTACCGACGGCATAGGATTCCTGCTATTGCTGCCGCAGAGTCGTAAAATGATGGCAAATAGCCTGATAAAACAAGGTGTTATGCAGTCATTTTCCAGTCGGCAAACGGCTCAGGGCAGCGCTTGGTTTTATCAACAGACTGGCGGCTCGCAGGGCCCATTTACCCACCCAAAAAATGAACCACACACCCCTCAAGCTTATGACGACGGCAAAGGTCATTTGATTATTGAAGGTGAAGCGGAAGAGAAAGAGTCAAAATAGAATAGCAAAAAACTAAATTTTTTCCCCTCAGCCCCTTGAAAAGCGACGCGTAACCCCCATTTCTGTGACATCCAAGAGAAGTAAGTTTTGAGAAAGTTGTACTGAAACGCTCAAGACCTCTTGACGGATGAGTTGGTGTCTCTATTATTAGCACTCAAATGTTGGGAGTGCTAATTAAGCGAGATCCATGCATTGAATAATGAAATTTGGCTAACAACAAGG
Source organism: uncultured Ketobacter sp. (assembly GCA_963922875.1). Taxonomy (GTDB): domain Bacteria; phylum Pseudomonadota; class Gammaproteobacteria; order Pseudomonadales; family Ketobacteraceae; genus Ketobacter. The sequence goes on from CAWUJH010000003.1 coordinate 294,843, forward strand.
CTAATTGGGAGAGTAAAAGCTCATGAATATCCGTCCTTTACATGATCGCGTCGTGATCCGCCGTGTGGAAGAGGAAACAAAAAGCGCTGGTGGCATAGTATTACCAGGTTCAGCCGCTGAAAAACCTTCGCAAGGGGAAGTTTTAGCTGTAGGTCCTGGGCGCGTGACTGATAACGGAGAAACCCGTCCATTGGATTTAAAAAAGGGTGACAAAGTGATTTTCGGTCAATACGCAGGCAGTACAGTGAAAATTGATGGTCAAGAGCTATTGATTATGTCTGAAAGCGAAATCTTTGGTGTGATTGAAGGTTAAACCTTCTCCCTGGATTTCAATCTATAACCGACAACAGAGTTTGAAAGGAAAAGACAATGGCAGCTAAAGAAGTGAAATTCGGCGACAGCGCCCGTGCCAGAATGGTCAAAGGTGTGAATATCCTGGCGGATGCCGTGAAGGTTACCTTGGGACCAAAAGGTCGTAACGTAGTTTTGGAAAAATCATTTGGTTCTCCAACCATTACCAAAGACGGTGTTTCTGTCGCAAAAGAAATTGAACTAGCCGATAAGTTCGAAAATATGGGCGCCCAGATGGTTAAAGAAGTGGCGTCTCAAGCAAACGACACAGCGGGTGATGGCACCACCACTGCCACGGTTTTGGCTCAAGCCATCGTGACAGAAGGTCTGCGAGCTGTGGCCGCCGGCATGAACCCAATGGATCTCAAGCGTGGTATTGATAAAGCAGCAGCAGCCGTTGTTGCGGAATTGCATACTATGTCAACACCTTGTGAAGACTTCAAAGCCATCGCTCAAGTAGGTACGATTTCTGCGAACAGCGATAATTCTGTGGGCAGCATCATTGCTGAAGCCATGGAGAAAGTGGGCAAAGAAGGCGTTATCACTGTTGAAGAAGGCAGTGGTCTGGAAAATGAATTAGATGTTGTTGAAGGTATGCAATTCGATCGTGGCTACCTGTCTCCTTACTTCATTAACAACCAGGAAAAAATGAATGTTGAGCTGGAAAGCCCCTTCGTTCTGTTGGTTGATAAGAAAGTATCTAACATCCGTGATTTGCTACCAGTGTTGGAAAATGTTGCTAAATCCGGCAAGCCTTTATTGATTATTGCAGAAGACGTTGAAGGCGAAGCTCTTGCTACCTTAGTTGTTAACAACATGCGTGGCATCGTTAAAGTCGCTGCTGTAAAAGCTCCAGGCTTTGGTGACCGTCGTAAAGCCATGTTGCAAGACATCGCGATTCTGACTGGTGCTACAGTGATTTCTGAAGAAGTTGGCTTGAGTTTGGAAAGTGCCACTTTAGATGATTTGGGTACGGCTAAGAAAATCAGTATCAACAAAGATAACACAGTTATCGTTGATGGCGCTGGTCAAGAGTCAGAAATCGAAGCTCGCGTTAAGCAGATTCGTCAGCAAGTAGAAGAAGCAACCTCTGATTACGACAAAGAGAAACTGCAAGAGCGAGTGGCGAAGTTGGCCGGTGGTGTTGCAGTGATTAAAGTTGGTGCCGCCACTGAAGTCGAAATGAAAGAGAAAAAAGCCCGCGTTGAAGATGCTCTGCACGCTACCCGTGCGGCGGTTGAAGAAGGTGTTGTTCCTGGCGGTGGTGTTGCCTTGGTTCGTGCTTTGTCAAACATTGGTGAATTGGTTGGTATTAATGACGATCAAACAGCGGGTATTCACTTAGCTTTACGTGCGATGGAAGCGCCTATTCGTCAAATCGCCGCCAATGCTGGAGCAGAAGCCTCAGTAGTGGTTGATAAAGTGAAAAGTGGCTCGGGTAACTTCGGTTACGACGCGGCTACTGGTGAATACGGCGATATGATCGAACTGGGTATTCTCGATCCCGCGAAGGTTACTCGATCCGCATTGCAAGCAGCTGCTTCAATTGCCGGATTGATGATTACAACTGAAGCGATGGTTGCTGAACTACCTGAAGAAAAAGGTGCTGGTCCTGATATGGGCGGCATGGGTGGCATGGGTGGCATGGGCGGTATGGGCGGCATGATGTAAGTCCAGCGCTCCACTCGCACCATCAAAAGCCTCGCTTAAATAAGCGGGGCTTTTTTTTGAAATAGTTTTACTGATTACTTTCATGCTAGATTTCAACGTTGAATGTGTTGTATTAAACAGGTATCACAATGGCAGAATCCCAGCAAATCCTGAGAGGTGGCGATCCGATTAAACCGTCCCTGGCTTCTGGTTATTGGGGGTTGTGGGTATTTGCCATTTTCTGGAATGGGATAGCGTTAGCGGCTTGCTTTGCCGCCTGGGATGACATGCAACGCATCAATAGCACTGAAGATTATCTGTTACTCATGATTGTTCTGTTTCCATTAGTGGGAATATTTCTAATTTTTCAAGCCGTTAAAAACACCGTTCTTTATGTAAGTTACGGCAAATCGGTACTTCGCTTGGACCCTAATCCAGGGTAGGTGGGTGGTAGGACTGTTGGGCAAATTGGTGGCGTGATAACTCTGAGCAAGCCCTTGCCGGTGGAGGCAAAGTGTGAAGTGCGCCTGGAGTGTCAGTATTCTAGGGAAACTCGCAAAAGCAAAGGACAAAAAAGCATTTCCACTGAAGTTAAATGGCAGGACATGCTAATCCTTGATAGCGCGGACATAAGTGACAGGGGTGATATTGCTTTTTTATTTGATGTGCCTGCAGATTTGCCACCGACACAACCAAAATCGAGCCGTTGGCACCACTGGCAAATACAATTAGCCGCTGACATCCCTGGGTTGGATATATCCCTTGATTTTGATATTCCTGTAACGGTGGGGGATCAGAAAAGCACTATTATGATACCGGGTCGTGAACAACGTTTGCAGCTCCAACGCGCCGAACAATTAATTCAAGCATTGAATGTGGAACAGCTAGACGACACTATTTATATAAACTCTGTCTACGGTCGAGAACTCGCAGGCTCAGTTTTTTGCGCGTTATTTGGCGCGGTGTTTTTGTCTGTTGGCATGGGTATTTTCTTCACCGAAACGGGTGCGTCTATGATGTTGCCGATTAAGTTGATTTTTGTCATTGCCTTTGGGGGCATAGGACTGCTGCTTTTTCTAGCTGGATTGCTCACACCCACCACAAAACTGGATACTGCCATAGATGCGCAAGGGATTCATGTGCGGCGTATTTTTTTAGGCTGGGAAATTTATCGACGGACTATTGCCCTTGATTCCGCAAATAACATCGAAATTCACAAAAATAGCAGTTTCAGCGGAGGTAAGCGTACCCGCAATTGGTTTCAGCTTAGAGTCCTGCACAATGGCAAACGTCAAGTTATAGCGGAATCCATACCGGGTCGGGTGCTGGCAGATGCGGCATTGGCCTTTTTGAGGTCTAGGGTGTAGATTCCGAGCCTGATTTCACGATGGGTGGTACTAACTATTAACGAGTCCCTAAGTACATTAAAGTCATTTAGCCATTGGGTGATGACACTAATAACGCGGTATTCTGGCACTGTCGCTTTGTTCGGCTTTGTAGCAGGGCTAGCCAGCTTTTTTCTGGTGGATCGTGATCAGGAAAAATTCGCACAAATACTGTCGTTACTGATGCTGGCGAGTTGGGTGTGGTTAACAACAGAAAATCTATTGCATCGTAGGGTAACTCAATGGTTTGGGGTTACCCTACCGCGACCAATACTCAAATATTTGGCGCAATTGGTTCACCAGGAAAGTCTCTTCTTTGTTATTCCTTTCTTTTTCATTACTACTGTGTGGAATAGCGGTCAGTTGATATTCTCCAGCTTGCTCGCCATATTTGGGTTTATGGCCATTGTAGACCCAATCTATTACCGCTGGCTTTCCGTAAAACGTTGGCTGTATTTTATCTTTCATTGCATTACGTTGTTCGCTGTTCTGCTGACTGCGTTGCCGATACTATTCCAGATTCCAACCAGCATTAGCTACACCTATGCTTTGATAATTGGCGCTATTCTGTCGGTATTGAGCATCCTCCGAGAGCTACCATTTCATTGGTTTTGGAACACCTTGCTGGCTCTGTTTTTGGTGGTGGCAATCATTTGTGCTGGGGCTTTGCTTAGACCCTGGGTGCCACCAGCGTCACTGTGGCTGACGGATGTGGCCATTGCCCTGGAAATTGACACCCAGAACCGGGCGCCGAAATATGAGCTTCGCAGCATCAGCGATCAACGTATACAACAAGGTTTATACGCTTTCACCGCGATTCATGCTCCCCGTGGTTTGCATGAGACTATTTATCACGAGTGGTGGTATAGCGGTAAGTTGGTGGATAAAATTCCATTGAACATTCAAGGCGGGCGGGATGCGGGTTACCGTGCCTGGAGTCACAAGTTGAATTTTCCGTCACCGGCTCAAGGGCAATGGCAAATACGCGTGACAACCGCTGCGGATCAGGTGATAGGTATTCTCCGTTTCGACGTGAATGATACGGTTAACCTTGGTTTGCCCATTACTCAATAGCGTCAGTGTAAAAAGTTGTCAGTTACGCTTTATACTTATTGGCTGTAGATTGCAAACTTAAGACGAGTTGACCCAATAAATGAATCGTATCCAATGTTTCATGCACTGAATGCTGACTGCTCACAGCGTTTTCGGTCATTTCAACTACTTGGTTATTTACCTGGTTCGCCAGTTCCTTTTGCGCGGAAACGGATTGGGCAACCATCTTCACCCGCTCCAGTGTTGACAATGCACCGGTATGAATATGTTTTAGTGCAGAATTTGCCTCCTCGGCTCTAACCACACCCCTTTGGGCTAACTGGTCACAGGATTCCATCGCCTGCACGGCTTTGTTAGTTTCCTGCTGTATGGTAGATATCGTACGAGTGATCTCACGGGTGGCTTGAGCGGTGCGAACCGACAAGTTACGAACTTCGTCAGCTACCACCGCAAAACCGCGGCCTTGCTCACCGGCTCGTGCCGCTTCAATCGCAGCATTTAATGCCAACAAATTAGTTTGTTCCGCAATGTCTTTAATAGTGTTGGAAATACTTTCGATTTCATCAGCACAGCGTCCCAGCATCTGAATGATGCCCGAGGACTCGCGTACCGATTCCGCAATGCTCGCCATTTCTTTGGCTGCATCGGTGACCACTTCGCCTCCTTTTGCAGAAATTTGATGGGCTTCATGGGAAGCCTTTTCCGTTTCTCTGGAATTATCGGCCACTTGCGTAATAGCCGCGTTGATTTGCTCCATGGAATCGGCGGTAGAGGTAGCAATTTGCCGTTGCTTGATGATGGCCTGATTGACCGTTTCGGAGGCTTTCTGCAAGCTGTTGGATGCATTTGAAAGGGCTGATTCGGTTTCCAAAACCTGAGTGACGGTATCATCCAGCTTATCGACGAAGCTGTTGATCCAGCGGGCTAGTTGTCCAGTTTCATCCTGGTTAAAGCTGCTGATATCCAAGCGGGACTGCAGAGAACCGCCCCTTTCAGCTATTGAAAGAAAATAATTCGCTAATCGCTGCAACTGGCGCCGGTGAGGGCGTAGTACACAGGCCCAATAAGTTCCCAAACCAAATAGCCAGAGCACTGTGTTCGCTGCAATCTCAACGGTCGATGAAAGATTAAGTTTATTAAACAAGTAGCTACTTATCCCAATCGCTACCCCACTGATGATAAGCAGGTAAAACAATTGTTTTAAATCAATAGATCGATCTCGGTATACTTCCTCTAGATCTCCTTCACAGAGCAGCCCCCAGGTGTCAAGCGAGCCCGGCATTGCAAAGGTGAGACCAGCACCGATGACCGGAATATGTCGGTAATCTGAGTACGCCGGGTAGCAAACGAATACATGTTCCTTTTTACTGATGGTTTCCCTTACACCTGGGTGGAGTTGTTTGGTGGCAGGATCGGTAAATCGCAGCTCCAACTCAGTATGCTGAGAGACTTGGACAGTGCCATAATCAGTGCGAATACCTTGTTTTAGGTTATCACCGTGGGAGAACGTATTGTCTTCAAAGCGTGAGCGAGAAAGAGCAGTGCCAGGCTGGATGCGGCTGTCAAAATTCGATTCAACCATAAACAAATAGTTATCGCCTGAGTCGGGATAGACATGGCCTGCCTCCCGTTGAATGACATCACTTAACACGTCATTTGGAATTCGTGCGCACAAACAGGCCACTACGGCATTGTTCACGATTAAAGGCTGATAGAACATCAGGGTCATTTCGTCATGAAAGCTGGAGGAAGATGGGCCGATAGATTGTGTCAGAGGATCTGCGTAGGGCCCGTGAAGAAATGGCTTTTGCCATCCCAGCTTACAAGCATTGAGATTTAAATCGGTTGCGTGTATGTGGGGTCCGTAACTGCTGAAAATGACCTTGAATGACTCATCAATAATAAACACCTCTGCAATCTCTCGTTGTAAACCACACGCAGCTGACAGTTCCGAGTTATCTATATCCGGCCATTTCTTTTGGATGATTTCGGCAAGATTAGCTAAATGTGCCCAATGCTCGTCAGCCCACTGGGTAATCAGTTTTCGGCGGGTATGGACGATGCCTAAAAAAGTATTTTCTACGTCTTCGACGCGGTGTCGATTGAGCAAATAGGACCATCGCATTTTTAATTTACCGGTGGTGCCAAATACTTTGAGCCAGTGTTTTTCTGCTGGTAGGCGCTGCATACTCAAGCTTTTTAATGTCATTACTTCATCCTGATAAATCAGTGGCGCAGGTGAGCTGGGGATGTTTTTTACTAGAATAGACAGCGATGAAAGACTTTACTAAAGCGATAGATAAAAAATCTTAATTTTTTTGCGAAATGGCTAAAATTGTTGGGTTTCAAACACTTAAGCGCACTGTTTTGGCGCATTTTTAAAGAAAAAGTAGAACTTCAATAGCCCAGACTTAACGGTTTCTGTCAGTGGCGTTTGTCTGCGAAAGGTGAATTGAATCATATAAAACCTGGCGTAGGGTTAGGATTCTGTTTTGTCTTCTAACGGCTTCTGTTAGTCGCGATTACTTGGCCGATGGCTTGGATCTTGTTTGTCTTTTGCTGATCACGTCGCTATAGTTGGCGCCCGAATATCTGACTGCTGAATGGGTTGAGATTCACTCAAATCCGGCTCATTATGAACGTTTGGAAGACTGCGTCGGTGCCCACTGGAGAGACTAAAGAATGACCAATAAAGATCAACTGATAATCTTTGATACCACGCTACGTGATGGGGAACAAAGCCCTGGAGCGTCCATGACGCTGGAGGAGAAAGTCCGTATCGCCAAAGCCCTGGAACGAATGCGGGTAGATGTCATTGAGGCGGGTTTTGCCATAGCCAGTCAGGGTGACTTTGAATCGGTGAAAGCCGTTGCAGATACGATCAAAGAAAGTCGGGTGTGTTCATTGGCTCGGGCCGTAGACAAAGATATTGACCGTGCTGCGGAAGCTTTGAAGAATGCAAATGCCCCTCGTATTCATACATTTCTTGCCACTTCACCGATTCATATGGAATATAAGCTTCGTATGAGTCCGGATCAGGTAGTGGAACAGGCGGTAAAAGCGGTGAAACGGGCGCGGAATTGGTGTGAAGATGTGGAGTTTTCCTGCGAAGATGCCGGTCGTTCTGAGCTGGATTTTCTGTGCCGCGTAATCGAGGCTGCCATCGATGCGGGTGCCAGTACAATCAATATTCCAGACACCGTGGGATACGCCATGCCCCAAGCCTTTGGTGAAACCATTCGTCAGCTTTTAGAAAGAATTCCTAATTCGGATAAAGCCGTATTTTCGATTCATTGCCACAATGACCTTGGTTTGGCCGTTGCCAATTCCCTGGCTGCGGTGGCCAATGGTGCCCGCCAAGTGGAATGTACCATTAATGGGCTGGGAGAAAGGGCAGGTAATGCAGCGTTAGAAGAAGTGGTCATGGCGGTAAAAACCCGGCCGGATTTCTTTAACGTCGACACCAACATCAATACCCAGGAAATTGTGCCTGCCTCGCGCCTAGTATCCTCCGTTACCGGGTTTCCTGTGCAGCCTAATAAAGCCATTGTGGGTGCTAATGCCTTTGCCCACGAATCCGGAATTCACCAGGATGGAGTTATTAAGTATCGCGAAACCTACGAAATAATGAAAGCAGAGGATGTGGGCTGGAATGCCAATCGAATGGTGTTGGGAAAGCACTCTGGCCGCAACGCCTTTCGCGCCCGTTTGGATGAGTTAGGTATCAGCTTAAAATCGGAGCAAGAATTAAATGTCGCCTTTCAGCGTTTTAAAGACCTTGCTGATAAAAAGCACGAAATTTTTGATGAAGATATTCAAGCCTTGGTCAGTGATACACAGAAGGTTACTGACAACGAGAAGTATTCTTTAATATCGCTTAATGTTTGCTCGCAGACGGGTGAAGTGCCTACGGCGGAAATCGTCGTAGAGGTTAATGGAGAAGAGAAAAAAGCCAAAAGCCAAGGTGCGGGGCCGGTGGATGCCGCTTTTAAGGCCATCGAGTGTGTGGCGAATAGCGGTACTGTTTTGGAGCTCTATAATGTTAGTGCCATTACTAGTGGTACGGACTCACAAGGTGAGGTGACCGTTCGACTCGAAAAAGGTGGCCGTATCGTTAATGGTCATGGCGCGGATATCGATATCATTGCCGCCTCCGCTAAAGCCTATTTAAATGCGCTAAATTTACTGTGCTTGGATGGTACTAAAGCGCACCCACAGACCAGTGGAGTTTAAGTGTTATCTGAACCGGAAAGGTTGGCCTATTTAGAGTCGTTGGGTATCACACAGTATATTGCTACTGTATCGATGCCCCAAGGTTTGACGCTGCCTGATTACGAATGGCCTGAGGTAGAGTCTGCGGTTGAACCTAGTTCAGCAACAGTATCTCACCGGCAAGATTCACCGACAGCAAATGCTCAGCAAAACTCAGTAACAAACTCGGTTAATGAAAGGGATTTTGCACATCAACTAAGCGCACTGACCAAGCAGATGGAACATCCTGCGAGCGCTAAGGATTTGTCACCAGATGTTCATTCTGGTCAAGAAGATCATCCGCCACCCAACGCTGATATTGCTGCGTTGGATTTGGGGCGGTTAAATAAAGGTTTGTCCGCACCTTCACGGCCTAAACCCGCGTTAGCCAATCAAAGCCAACTTAAGTTTGCCTTACAAGTCGTCGCAACACCTAGATGCCGCTTGGTGTTTGAGCTTAGTTTGGCTGATTCTCCAGGCTTATCTTCCCTGGAAACACAATGGGTGTCAGATTTGTTATTGGCATTAGGCTTGGACCGGGAATTATCTCAATACCGCACCAAGTTATTCCGCTGGCCGCTGGTAGATAACCCCATGATTGCAGCGGATCAGGATGCCGCAAAAGACGCATTAATCAGCTTTTTGGCCGGGGATCATCTCCACGAGAAAACCGTGTTTTTAGGCCGTTTAGCGCCCCAGGTTTTGGATATGGTTGATTGTGGAGTGCCGTTCACTGTAGCGGGGCATGAAGGGGTTTGCCTTTGGACGCACAGCTTGGCCACCCTGCAAAAGCAGTGGCGCTTGAAGGCCGAAGCCTGGACGCATTTATGTTCTTTTCTCGATAATGCTTAAACATCGATTCGATGATTGAGAAGATAAGTTTTATGCATTTGCCTGAGATTCTGGCCGTAGAAAATAGGGCTTATCAGTTTCCCTGGACGGAAGCGATGTTTGCTGACAGTATGCGCCAACAACATCTCTGTTATGGCACATTCGATCAAGGCAAATTGCTAGCTTACTGTATTGCTTATATTGTGATTGATGAGTGTCATATTCTGAATGTTTGCGTTGACCCTCAGTATCAACGTCAGGGTTTGGCTCAGGATTTACTACGCTTTGTGCTGACAAAAGCCAAAGATTTGGGTGCCTTAGAGAGTTTTCTGGAAGTGCGTCCAAGTAACATTGCGGCCATCCAATTGTATAGTCGATTAGGGTTCGATCAGGTAGGTTTACGAAAAGCCTATTATCCTGGAGTTGACCGTAGAGAAGATGCCTGGGTGTTCCAGCTGCCATTGAATGACCTTAAGGCTTAAGGCAATATTTGGACGTATCTTACGGTTTTATATACAATACCGCGTTTTCTAATTCAATGAGCCCGAATTACGGGCATTAATCGGGAAGTAGAGCTATGACACGTGAAGCGATGGAAGTAGACGTAGTAATTGTCGGGGCTGGACCTTCAGGTTTAGCAACGGCTTGCCGTCTGGCCCAGATAGGCCAAGAAACTGGACAAGAGCTTTCAATTGTCCTGGTGGAAAAGGGCTCAGAAGTGGGTGCTCATATTCTATCAGGTGCGGTTATTGAGTCACGGGCTCTGGATGAACTCTTCCCCACATGGAAAGAAATGGGCGCTCCGCTCAATACTCCAGTAACCACCGATGAAGTTTACTTTCTGACGAGCGATACGAAAGGGACCAAAGTTCCCCATTGGGGCATTCCAAAACCTATGCACAATGACGGTAACTACGTTGTCAGCTTGGGTAACGTTTGCCGCTGGTTGGCTGAGCAAGCCGAAGCGTTAGGGGTAGAGATCTACCCTGGTTTTGCTGCTGCCGAAATTCTTTATAATGAAGATGGCAGCGTGAAAGGGGTCGCCACGGGCGACATGGGCGTGAGCATGGACGGTGAGAAAAAGCCGAGCTTCGAGCCCGGTTTTGAATTACATGCTAAGTACACGGTATTTTCCGAAGGTTGCCGCGGTCATTTAGGCAAGCAAATTATCAGCAAATATAAGCTGGATGAAGGCAAAGACCCCCAGCATTATGGTATCGGTATCAAAGAGTTGTGGGATATCGACCCCGCTAAACACAAGCCTGGCCTTGTTATTCACGGTTCCGGCTGGCCGCTTACAGAGCATGGTGCTACCGGCGGATTTTTCCTATATCACGCAGAAAACAATCAAGTAGTATTGGGCTTAATTACCGATTTGAACTACAGCAATCCGTATTTAAGCCCCTTTGATGAATTTCAGCGCATGAAGCATCATCCGTTATTTAAAGACGTTCTTGCCGGTGGTAAGCGGGTATCTTACGGAGCACGGGCCATTATTAAAGGTGGTTTGTTCTCGTTACCTAAAATGACCTTCCCCGGTGGTTTATTGGTGGGTTGTGATGCTGGCACCTTGAACTACAGCAAAATCAAGGGCACTCATACTGCCATGAAGAGCGGTATGATTGCCGCTGAAACTATTGCTGAAGCGTTGAAGGCAGAGGCCCCAGTTAAGGAACTCACTGCCTATACCACCAACTTCGAAAATTCATGGGTTTATGACGAGTTGTACCGCAGCCGTAATTTTGGTGGTGCCATGCATAAGTTTGGCATTTATTTTGGCGCAGCACTCATTTGGATAGATCAAAATATCTTCTCTGGTAAGCTACCCATGAGCATTCATGACACCAAGCCAGATTATGCGTGTACGCAGGTAGCGTCTAATTTCAGTCCCATCGATTATCCTAAGCCAGATGGCAAAATCAGCTTCGATAAATTAGGTTCAGTATTTTTATCCAATACCAACCACGAAGAAGATCAGCCCTGCCATTTGCAGCTCAAGGATCCCTCTATTCCTATAGATGTAAACTTGCCGAAGTATGCAGAACCCGCGCAACGATATTGTCCTGCCGGTGTTTATGAAGTGGTGGAAAAAGAGGATGGTGGTAAGCGTTTCCAGATAAACGCCCAGAACTGCGTCCACTGTAAAACCTGTGACATTAAAGATCCCTCACAGAATATCGTCTGGGTGGCTCCAGAGGGCACTGGTGGACCAAATTATCCGAATATGTAAGTTTTTATAAGATGCTAAAAAGGCCCGCTAAGCTAGCTTAGCGGGCCTTTTTTTATGGGTCAGTTTTTGTTTTTATGCTCTAAGATGGGGCGCTGTGCTCAGATGTGGGTAGTGGATAAGTCATGTGGTGAGTGAATATGTATTAGACAGCTTGTTTTTTTGGGTTTTAGCGCCGGAATGGAATTATGGATCAGTTTTTGCCTAGTAATTACGTCTATAAAAAATTCTAACTTTACCTAATATGCTAGGCCGAGGAAAAAACTGATGACTGGAATGACCCCCCGTATTGCTGCGATTAAAGAGATAACAAACCGTCCACCTATGACCGTGGAAATGCCGGATAAACTCAGCAAAATTTGGGCTTGTGACGTGTTTAATTTGGCCACAATGGAAGAGGCTTTATCTAAAAGTGCCTTTAAGGCCATGAAAAAAACTGTTCAAACTGGGGCTGCTTTGGATCCAGCAACAGCTGACGTTGTTGCTGCGGCGATGAAAGACTGGGCGATGTCAAAAGGCGTAAAGTTTTTTTCTCACATTTTCTATCCCATGACCAACGCAACAGCAGAGAAGCATGATGGTTTCATAATAACTAACTCTGATGGCGGGGCCATTACCGAATTTACCGGAAGCTTATTAATCAAAGGCGAGCCAGATGGTTCCTCATTCCCCAATGGTAGCCTGCGGATGACTAACGCAGCACGGGGCTATACAGCCTGGGATCCCACCAGTCCAGCCTACATAATGAATACGGCGAATGGCGCGACCTTGATGATCCCCAGCGTCTTTATGTCCTGGACCGGTGAGGCGCTGGATAAGAAGATTCCTTTGTTACGCTCTAATGCTGCGATGAATAAAGCAGCTCAGCGAGTATTGTCCCTGATGGGTGAAACCGATATTGCACCCTTGAATTCCAGCTGCGGAGCTGAACAAGAGTATTTCTTGGTAGATGCCTTGTTTGCTAATTGTCGTCCCGATTTGTTATTGGCAGGTCGAACATTATTTGGTGCTTCTCCTGCGAAAGGTCAGGAGTTTGATGACCACTATTTTGGTGCCATACCTGAGCGCGTCCAAGTCTTTATGCAGGACTTTGAAGACAAACTGTATCGTCTAGGCATCCCCGCAAAAACCCATCATAATGAAGTGGCACCAGGGCAGTTTGAAATTGCTCCCTATTTTGAGTCGGCCAACGTAGCGTCTGATCATCAGCAATTAATGATGACAGTACTGAAAATGACAGCTAAGGAACATGGCTTTATGTGTTTATTGCACGAAAAGCCCTTTGCTGGTGTCAATGGCTCTGGCAAGCACGTCAACTGGTCCGTGGGTAATGCAACGCAAGGCAACTTGCTCGACCCTGGCAGTACTCCAAATGAAAACCTTAACTTCTTGCTATTTTGTGGAGCCGTGATTCGCGGGGTCCATAGCTATGGTCCGCTACTACGTGCTGTGATTGCAACTGCGTCCAATGATCATCGCCTGGGAGCCAACGAAGCGCCGCCGGCGATCTTGTCAGTTTATTTAGGCGATCAATTAGAAAAACTGTTCATGGATATTAAAGAAGGCAAACTGGAAGCCACGGCTAGTGGCGGTTATATGGATCTTGGTTTGTCGCAAATTTTGAAGTTTGAACGCGACCCCGGTGACCGTAACCGTACTTCTCCCTTTGCTTTCACAGGCAATCGTTTTGAGTTCCGTGCTGTTGGGTCTTCGCAATCAGTTTCGGGTCCATTGGTGGCTATGAACACCATGTTGGCCGACTCCCTTGAGTGGGTGGCGGACAAGCTCGAAGCTTGCCTGGCCGCCGGTGATAATCAAACACTGGCTGTTATCAATGTGTTAAAGCAATTGATGGATGAGCACGGTAATGTGGTGTTTGGTGGTAATGGATATTCACCTGAATGGCATCGTATGGCCGTAGAAGAGCGAGGACTGAAAAACTTACCAACAACGGCCGATGCGCTACCGTACCTGCAGGACGAGAGTATTATCGATTTGTTCAAATCTACCGGCGTCTTAACACCTGTAGAATTGGAAAGCCGTTATGAAGTGTATGCTGAACAATACCTGCTCTCCATCGAAGTGGAAGCCAAATTAGTGGTGGAAATGGCTACCACAGGCATTTATCCGGCAGCAACAAGCTATTTGGCTGAGCTAGGATCTTCAATCTCTGCGGCTAGTGCTATGGGGGTGAATCTGGATAGCTCGACTGGTAAAAAAATAGCGGAAGAGATCAACGCGATGATGGCTGCGGTGGAAAAACTCAGCGCTGCTATGGAAAAGCATGATTTTGATTCTACCAATGCGCATATGTCTTATGTTGCTGAAACTGTGTGTGGTTTGATGAGCGAAGTGCGTAGTCACGCTGACACCCTTGAAATGTTGGTGGCAGACGACAAGTGGCCCTTCCCGAAATACCGTGAAATGCTCTTTATTAAATAAGCCCTCTCTTGGCTTCTCTGTAAGCCCTTTTGTCAATGTGATAGGTTGCCCAATGTTATTTGGGCAACCTTTTTTTTTCGCTTTTTTGCAACTCTGCAAATGAGAATGGGTTATAGCCTGCTAAGGACGTGGCTGTAAGTAGAGTCGAGCCTGGCTTTGGTCAATTGAAAAGATGTATTGACTCAAGAAATTCATTCCCAGTAGACCATCAATTTCCTGTGTTTCTGGCAGGGGAACTTGTAGTATCTCAATATTATTCTGTGACCAATCATCAATGCGCATTGAATCAATTTGATAGAGCTTGCTGACAATCGCTCCATTCGCGGTGTTCACTCGAACCTGGTTTCCGGTATCTCGTAAGCGCGATGCCTGGTTCAGTTTTGCTAGAGCACGCGCGGATAACGCTGTAACGCTGGCGCCGGTATCAATCAGCAGGCGTAAAGTTACGGCTTCATTAAAGACTACATCAACCACGAAATGATCTCCGCTTTTTAGTAAGGCAATGCCCTGTGTTTGTTGCTCCAAATTGGCAATAGTTGCCATCAAGCTGGCCTTTTTATTGTCGATTTCATCCTGGTAATGTTCCGAGTAGGGGGCTAGCTCCAGTTGATATAAAGCACCTTCCAAATCGCCAGAAGCCTCGAGTTTGTTCGCCATCATTAGTACAAAGGGAGCGTATTGGGGCTGCTTTTCCAAGGCGATATTTAACAGTGCCATGGCGGTGCTTTGCGGGTTTAAACTGTTCTGTTGCTGGTCTTTTATTTCAAGTCGACTGCTAAGAAGCGCTTCTATCCGAGTTAACAGCTGCTGCTTAGCTTCGGGTTCCCAGGTCGCGTCGAAGGCTGCAAAATAGGTGTTTAGTGCCTTGTCATAGTCTTTCTTCTGCCATTCTATTTCAGCCGCCAGACGTAATATCTCGGGATCGTCATAAAAAAAGTAACGAGCGCGTTCGATCCACTGAGACAAGCGATTCCACTGCCGTTGCTTGAACAGTCCATTTAAATGTTGATGGAACAGTTTCTTTGCTACTACTAAATGTTCTGCTGGCAAATCAGGGCGAGTTAAAAATTTAAAAGTGGATTCCACTTGGTTTAGGATAAGTTGCTGCTCAAAATTATGGGAGTCCCAGGAATCGTTTTGAGCGCTTTGATTCGCTAAATTTGCTACGTTGCTCACTGGTTGCAAAGATGCCACTGAGTGATTCCGACTCGATCCTGGTTGCGCCAGATACCAGCCAGCAACTAACCCTAATGCGAATACCAAAATATAAGAAATGACTTTCGACATGAGTGTCTCTTCGGTCCGTGTATATTTATGCTTTGACCGCAAAATTGGCCTAGTTTTCCAAAGTTCTTTCGCTAAATGCAGGATGCTCGTCGTGAGGTGGAGATTCTATTTTCAACGTGCTTTTAGCGGCATAATAAATTACATTTTATCGATTAATAATAAAAACGTTAATTTGAGGCGGCTACTTTGGATCTGAATAATATTGATGTACAACCACTAGTGGACAAAGGCGCAGAAATGATTATGTTCTACGCCCCTAAGTTACTGCTGGCAATTGCCACTCTGTTTATAGGGTTATGGCTCATAAATATGGTTTGCAAAGGTGTCGGCTTTTTGTTGGAAAAGCGT
The DNA here is from genome assembly GCA_963922875.1 of uncultured Ketobacter sp. Classification (GTDB taxonomy): domain Bacteria; phylum Pseudomonadota; class Gammaproteobacteria; order Pseudomonadales; family Ketobacteraceae; genus Ketobacter. The sequence continues at coordinate 310,668 of CAWUJH010000003.1, forward strand.
GACTTCGATATATCTTTGCGCAAATGGCTTACCAGTATTATGGGAGTCGGGCTGAAAGCCTGCTTATTTATTTCCGTAATTTCCATGATTGGGGTTCAGACTACTTCGTTTATTGCCATGTTGGGTGCAGCAGGTTTGGCGATTGGGTTAGCCTTGCAGGGCAGTTTGACCAATTTTGCCGGAGGGGTATTAATTTTAGTGTTTAAGCCTTATAAAGTGGGCGATTATATCAAAACCAATGGGGAAGAGGGCTTTGTTGAAGCCATTGATATTTTCTATACCTTTGTGCGGACCATGGACAGTCGCCATGTGATTTTACCTAACGGCCCTTTAGCTAACGGTAACTTGGTGAATTACACCAAAGATGCCAATCGTCGCGTCGAACTGGCGGTTGGCATTAGTTACAACAACACATTCGACGATGCTGAAGCAGCGTTGCTGGCCATGATTAGGCAAGAGCCCAGAGTATTGAAATCCCCTGAGCCCTTTATTGGCGTAACCGGCTATGGCGACAGCTCTATCGATCTTACGATTCGGGCTTGGTGCCGAAATGAGGATTACTGGCCGGTATTTTTTGCCCTGAATAAACAGATTAAGCCTACGCTCGATGCTGCCGGTGTCACTATTCCATTCCCGCAGCGGGATGTCCACTTGTTTCAGGAGTAATATTCAAGCCTGGATGAGTGAACACGAAATATCTGATTAAGGCAGTAGATTGTGCTGCCTTAATCGCTTGTGCCAACTAGAGGCCAGTACATCGGCAAGAGCGTTTCTATTCGGCCGACAAAATTTACTGATTATTGCTTTCCTGCGTAAATCAGTTTTTCCTGTAGGAGACGGCCACGCTTTTGCAGGTAATGTCGTCCCTGCTTGAATGACGTTAAGGTGATATGCGTGGTAAACCGAGGACCAAATGAAATAAGGGGATACCAAGGGTATTGATGCCCTGGGAGCCCCAGCTGATCCATCTGATGTCTTTTTAAGAAAAGGCTTGTGGTGCTTAAATGGCGTTGATAAAGGGCGTGAGTCATAAACCGGTGGAGCTTTGGGTATTGGGAATGCCAGGAGAACTTTATATTCATAGCGGAGTCCGCCAAAGCTTTACCGAGCAGTGTACTGGTTTCGTCGGGTGGATCTTGAGTCGCCAACGACTGCACTAAGTGGAGCAATCCCTGCTTTTCCTTTGCCACCAACCACTTTTCCTCAATACCAAGTAACCACCCAACGTAGCGCCATAAAGCCATAACTGCATTAGAATCTGATCTGTTGACAGGTATCCCCAGAGCACGCAAACCTACTAAATACCCAGAGGAAAACATTTGAAGCGTTGCCATTAAATCGGTTTGGTTAATGGGCACCGCCCAGCGATCGCTGGACCACCGGGTATCGTTATGCAGGGATCGGCGAATTCGAGCATGCGCCAGCCGTACTCGCAGTGTCGCTTGGTATCCCGCTCCATTCTGATGAAGTCCGTGATTATCTGTACATGCCAGCCACCATTGACTAGTGCGAAATACGCGAGGGCCTGCTCCATTGGCTAATTCCCCGGTTAGCACGAGCGATTGGTTAAAGCGTGAGAAAAGATATCCCCCCATTAATGCGACGTCCCGCAGCACTAATAAGGATGCAACACCGCTACGGTGAATAAAGTCCACAGCCTGAGGAAATTTCTCCCAACATACCCAATCAGGCGGATTTTCCACCACATTAAAGAGCCGCTCCAGAGATTCTGGTGGTTTATGAAGTGACTGAATTCCCTGTGTTAAGGCTTGTTGAAACAATTGTGGAGCGCTCTCGTCGACGTCCCACCATGCGGCCACCGCATCCATTAAAGGATCTCCCTGCCATAATCCATCCATTAATTGTTGTGTTTCCATGTGGTTGGGCATGGGATCTCGTTGAAATACTGTTTTAGCGAGCCAGCTTGGTAAGGGAATCTTTACTGAATCGGGGGCAAAGTGGGCTGTAATATTCGTTTGAGTGCTGATATGGGACATTAGATTTATCTCCGCTGGATAGCCTTTGTATCGATCATCACAATAATGCGATACTTTGCTCGCATTCAACTCGCATTTAACTCGCAATATACGGAGACGATCCTGTGCGAAAACAACCCAAGCAGTCCCGTTCTAGAGCTCTCGTGGAAAGCCTCATTGATGCCACTGGCGAAGTCATTATTGAGCGAGGTCTTGAAAGCTTAACTACGAACCAAGTTGCGGAACGCGCAGGGGTGAGTGTTGGCTCGCTCTACCAATATTTCCCCGACAAGCAGGCCCTATTGTTAGCCGTGTTGGACCGTATGGAATCTACAGTTGAGCGGGCATTGGCTGACAAACTTCAACTCATCGAGCCAGAAAAACAATCGCTCAATGCCATGGTTACGCTCACTTTCCGAATAGGAATGGCCGCTTTGCGTGAGAATCCATTGCACCTAGCACTGCTGCGCCATTGGCAAACATTGCCGGTTAATGGTCCGATGAGGCAGCTTGAGAAATTTCTAATCGGAACCGCGCAAACGTATTTCATACGACATTTAGAGGATTATCCCGTTAGAAATCTTCATCCCAAACTCTATGTGCTGATCAATAGCGTCATCTTACTGTTGAGCCAGTATATGAGTGAAGAGAATCCCCCCATCACAGAGCCCGAGTTAGAGTCAGTACTGGTCACAATGATTTGTGTCACGCTGTTGGACGACGGTCCGAAATGAATTTGCCATTCATACTGCCAAATGTTTCACCCGTCCACGCCTTATTCCACTACACAGCGACTTATAATGTAGATTGAAAAGCCATAGAAGAGTGTCATTCCGGCCAAGAACTGAAGTGAATTCCATGTCTTTTGGAGCCATTAGGCTCCAACACTGCAGGGGTAACATGCTCCGATTGTTTAAAAAACCAGCTATATCGTTACCCAAAGTACCGATATAGCTAGAAAGATAAACTACTGATGTTTTTCTCAATGATGAGCTGGTAGGGACAAATACCCATGTTGGTAATGACTGCAGTTTGTTCGTGTGAACTGAAAGTTATATCGAAGATACTGAGCGCGCAACTTTGAGTCTTGGCTTTAAAGCTTCTATTAAAATTTTCAGCCGTTCAACAAATCTCTGGTGGGTTGATGATTCCTGCTAGTGGTAAGGGTGGGTCATGGATTGTTAAGTTACCCTCTAGCAGATTTAACGGTGTGCCAGAGAATGAATTTTCTGTAATGGAGATGGCGCGCCAGATTGGTATTAATGTTCCCAAAACCCAGCTTCTCAGTATCAGCGATATTGCCAATATTCCTAAGGGTGTTGGTCAGTTTGGCGATAGTGCTTTCGCGCTTAAGCTGTTTGATCGAAGTGAGGATGGAGACGTTCATATTGAAGATTTTACGCAGGTATTTGGTGTTTATCCTCAAGATAAATATAAAAAAGCCAGTATACGCAACATTGCTGAAGTCATAGGGATCGATGGGCAAGAAGAGGGTGCTGCGGAATTCATTCTCAGATTGGTGTTTAACACACTGATTGGCAGTTCGGATATGTACTTAAAGAACCGGTCGCTTATCTATCGCGATAAGCGCTCAGCCTCTATTGCACCAGCGTATGATTTTGTCTCGACTATTCCTTATCTTTCTGATGGGGCGGCGGCACTTAAAGTCAGCAGGAGTAAGAAATTCAGTGATTTCTCGATGGATGAACTGAATCACTTGGCGGCGAAAGCCTGTTTGTCTGAGAAGCTTGTAGTGGATACGGCAGAGGAGACGGTATCGCTGTTCCATTATGTATGGAAGAAAGAAAAGAACAATCTTGCGCTTACTTAGTAGTAAAGTAGTACCGTGATTGGTGCAATTGAAAAGCACTTGGACATCATTCCGATTTCTAAAAAAAAGTAACTCAGTAATGGGTTTGGTGGTGCATTTGAATAAAAGTATGGGTTATCCGGCATATTCAGATCGCATCGCACGAGAAGCCGTAACCTCTGCGGATAGGCCTGCCGGCTCCTCAAAAAACTGCAGCAAAGCAAAGGCACCTAGACTGATGCCGCCTATGAGAATAAAAAAGGTACTGACGTCGACGAAGCTATAGATAGTGAGCAAGGTAACGCCGCCGATATTGCCATAAGCACCGACTATTCCCGCAATCTTGCCGGTATATCGCTGGTTGATAATAGGTACTGCAGCAAACACAGCTCCTTCGCCAGCCTGAACAAAAAACGAGCACATCATGACAGCGATAACAGCCAATGCCAATGGCCAATCTGCTGATATTTGTGACATCGTAAAGTATCCGATAGCGGAACCAACGATAAACAGGGAGAGCGCTTTTCGCCGCCCGTTATTATCGCTAAATAGGCCGCCGGCAGGACGGGCGATCAGATTCATAAACGCGAATGCTGAGCCCAGGATGCCGGCTTTTTCAAGACTCACGCCTTCGAAGGTATCCAGGAAAAATACAGGTAAAATTGAAACTATCGCGAGCTCTGAGCCAAAAGTGACAAAGTAAGCCATGCTTAACACCGCGACCTGTTTAAAATTAAGACGCTCGTGAGGTTCTGTTCTGGCGTTAAGACGACGCGAGCAGGCTTTGTAGCTTTCAAAAATTTGATAGACAAACAACAGAAGCAGCAAGTTACATAGAGTGATGGCCGCCATTTGGCTCAACAGCCTGGTACCCAGCGGGGATAATTTTAACACCATCAGGGCTAGCGCAAGATACATGGGTGCATTAATGCATACGTACATATAAAAATCTTTACGGCTGTAAAACTGCAGTCCATTTGTTTGGTGCCGGAGGGCATTATTTTCGCTTTCAGGCGTGTTGCGGGCGTAGATATAAAACAATACGCCGTAACTGATCGAGAAAACTCCTGCGCTGCAAATTGCGTAACGCCAACCGTTCTCTCCACCAAAGGCAACCACAGCAAATGTCGGTAGCAGCATGGCAGCTGCAGCTGATCCAAAGTTTCCCCATCCTCCGTAAATTCCCTCGGCGAGCCCTATATGTCTAGGCGGAAACCACTCCCCAATCAATTTAATGCCCACGACAAAGCCGGCACCGATAAAGCCCATAATAAACCGGATTAAAGCCAGTTGTTCGTATGTTTGCGCGCAGGCAAAAGCAATACTCATAAGGCCGGCAGAAGCCAGGAGGATGCTGTAAACTACTCTCGGGCCAAATCTGTCGGCTAATAGTCCAATAATGACGCGTGCCGGAATGGTTAAGGCAATGTTGAGTATCAGCAGGGCTTTCCATTGATCGGTTGTAATATTGAAGGAATTGATTATTAAAGGTTTCAACGGCACGTATGAAAACCAGAGGAAGAATGTCAGGAAAAAGGCGAACCAGGTAAGGTGCAAAATACGAATTTCTCTGTGGGCAAAATCGAGAACGTATAATTTGGATGTTTTCATATTTTTTCCTTGGTATTGAAATAGTATTTTTGCCTAACAAATAAAATTTTGATAACCGATTCATTCACCTGGCTGTATTGGTCAAACTAGTAAGAATGTTGCCATGGACAAAGCACTGCGAACGACACCTGGCCCTAACTGGCCTTTAGTCATAAAGCTTTAAAGTAATTCGACCCGGCAATCTGTTTTTGGATAGCAAATGCATGCGAGCCTATAACCTTCATTGAGTTGTACTGGGCTAAGGTGGTCCGAATCCTCTTGAGTTGTTTCGCCTATGACTTTGACTAGACAGGCTCCACAACTTCCCGAGCGGCAAACAGAATTTAGGCCGACATTGTTGGCTTCGGACATTTCAAGAATTGTCTGGCTACCGTCTCCTGCAACGCTGATAGACTGATCGGCGTTACCGATCAGTGGCCCGGAAAATTGAACTTTTAGATTAATCGAACTGTCGCAAATCAGTCTTTGTCGATCCAGGCCAAAGCTTTCTTTGTGAATACCTGACAACCTGTGTCCCAGCGTTAAAAGAATCTCAATGGTTGTTTGCATAAAGGCGTCAGGCCCACAGAGATATACTTCCCGTTCGATCAGGTCAGGTGACGTTTTTTTCAACAGTTCTGAGGATATACGTCCCCGTAAACGATCCTGCGAATTTTCATACTCAGAGGCTGTCGGTACGATCCACAAGTTAAAGTTCGGCATCATATTTTCCAAGTGGATAAGCTCCTCGGCAAATAACACATTGGAGCGATTCCTTACGGAGATATAGAAATCGATATCTGCTTTAGGTACCACTACGGAGAGCCAGCGCAGCATCGACATCAGTGGTGTGATTCCACTTCCGGCGGCTACGAATAATAATTTATCGGGTAGTGCCTCCGTCGGCAGGTGGAACTCACCGTTAATGCCCATGACATTAAGGCTGTCTCCGACGATGACGTTATCGGCCAGCCAATTTGAAACCAGTCCATCATTTACGCGTTTTACCGTTATCTCAACCTCACCGCTTAGGGTTGGTGACGAGGAGATCGAATAGGCGCGAGACTGCTTTCGACTGTTAATGTTTGTCTTGATCGTGCAGTACTGTCCCGGTTGAAACCTTATGTAGAACGGACCCTTGGGTTGTAGCTTGAAGCTTGTACAGTCATCTGCCTGTTTTGTCACTCCGGTGACGATAAAGTCCGTTGCATGGCCATCCCAAGGGACAAGTTTTTCGACTGTCATATTCGCAATATGATGTTCCAGAATGGCTTTATGTTGCTGCTCGACCCCAGCTGGCAGTGTTTCCAAATGTATTTGCGGAGTTTTCAGTTTAGCTTGGCTAGAGTAGTTACAACGGCCTAAATGATCGGTAATGTCATTTACATAAAACCCCTGCAGCTTTTGGTAATCAGAGCGGTGAAAACTGATGTACAGCGTTTTGCCAAAAACTCGTGGAGATACGACAACGGGCGCGTCTATATAATGACTCTTGGTAAGATCGTACAGCCTGACCCATTGGCCCGTTTGCATATGGTAAGCTGTTGCCGTCTCCTGGGAGATATATACAGGGTGTTGTAAGGGCATGCCGTCTACCGGCGTTGCCTTGCCTGAGTTGAAAGAGCTGATGGCAAAAGCGATACGCTGGGCGTGATCCGACATGCTCGATCGACCGGAATTTAAAATGAGCCCATTGGGCATCTTCAGGTCATTGTCCCTGGGGATAAAAAAGTGAAATTGGCGAGGCTTGCGGTAAATATCAGCAAAAGGCTGAGCACCGGTTTCATAGTTGAGTTGGAATCGGTTGGTACCGACACCCCCGTAAACAATGGAGCCTCTGTCTAAAAGTTCTTCCCAGCGGATTAATTGACCATCGGCATGTTCAAACCGGCAGTACAATGGGCCTCGCCCTGCCGACAAATATGCCTGGATGCGTGAAAATAACTGCACCCGTGACACCTCGCCGCCCACACGTATCAACCCTTCAGTGTCTGTAGTCCCATCTATTGGGGGGCAAAAGCGTCGCTGCAGATAACCTGAATGAAAATGCTCAGCCAGCTCGGGGTGATTAACCAGCAGTGCCGGGTCATTGTGAAAACGTTTTACGATATCGGCCATCAAATCGTAAATGATAGTCGCATCGGAGCGTGTTTCCTGCGCCGCCTTTTTTTGCGGTATGGAAAGCGTAAGGCGCCACTCTCCGTTCTGATAGAGTTTCGGTGTGGCTGGATGAGGTGGTGATGGCAGAATCAACTGCGCGTGATTCAGTGTCCAGGTATCCGGTATCGGGTCGATAACAACAATGCTTGTATTGCTTTGATTTAGTTTTGCCAACCAGCGTTTGCGATTAGGCATGTTGGCTTCGAACTGAGTGCCGAAAAATATATGTAGTTGGCGCTTAGGGCTAGGATCGGAATAGTCTAAGGCCGCTACAGGTTCGTCTCTTAACACAGGTTCGTAAGCGTGGTCAGGTAGGTCCATGCGTCTGGCTGCTTCAACCGCATCGCTCATTGGAATTCGGCCCATAAAGAACTTCCGACTTAAACCCTGGACTTCTGACTCTGCGTTGATTTGTCCAGGAAGCCTCAGTACCCCGCCAAGTAGATCGCCAGTCGAATTCAGTCCGAACTTACCCAGCATGGCAAGAACGCCTGCCCACAGGCAGTGAGCCACCACGCCGGTACTTTGTGAAAGGCCAACCGAGGGAACAATCACTGGAATCGTTTCCTCTTCAGCCAGTACTTGTGCCAAACGTTTAATAAGATTTTCAATTTGACCTACCTGCCGGGACTCAGCGGCCACCCGCAGGGCAACTTCTCTGGCGGTGTAGGTTGTATTGGTGGCCAGGCATTTGAATTGTTCGAAACTAGACTCATCTGCCCATAGCTCTACAAAACGGTGTGAAATTTTATGTGGATAGCGTGAAAAAATTTCATTGGCGACAGCAAGAGCGAGATGTGGGTCTCCGGCGGACTTAATGTAACCTGTACAGGTACTACCCAGTTTGTTCTCCAGCGCTTGGGCAGTTTCTGTTTGCATTACATCAAACGAAATTGCATGCAGTTCAGGTTTGGACAGTAGCCGGTTAAAAATTGGCGGATGGGTAATCAAGCCATTCCAGCCGTTGAATAAATAAAACCGGTTATCGCCGTTTAACGCCTGGTCTATGGATACAAATGGACCTTCCTGACCTGTTAATAGTTCGTTATGCACCGCCCCGGCGTTAAGACAATGTTCTGCATTGCCCGTGAGGTTGCGCACACCTAAAAGTCTAAATACTTCCTGAAGTGCGAAAATGGCGAAATAGTCAACTTGGCCGCATGCGTAAACCAATATCTGTGAATCTTCCCGCAAATGATCCAGCACCATGGACGATAGGTATGATATCGCCGGTGAGTAGGTAATATTGATGCGCCCGGAAGTGGCTAGAACGCTGGGTGAAGTGTGAATAGGGTAGGCGGATTTTTTCTTCATCCGCGAATATTCAAATTTTATACATCCCCGTGAGGGAGTCGATCTTGCCGCGCAACTGTTATCGGAATTACCGCTGATTGTGCTATCCCCCACGCCGCAGTACGAGCAGGACGCGTAAGTACTGTGGGGTAAATTCGTGCAATGTTCCGGAGCAAGATAGGGTGGCAGATAATGCCAATCAGATAAGCAGTCTACGGTATCAATGGCTGAATTTTCTTGGTTTGACAGTTCTATGGTTGTGACAGGAATTGAGGCTTCAGATTGATTAACTGGCATAATTCAAAACCGATAATATGACTTCACAGGATAAATACGTTCCGGCATAAGGCTGGGACTTGGTAATACAATTTGACTGGAGTTTACGGCCTGATCAGCATTCACTGACCTGGCCTCTAGTCCTTACTTAGATATTGTCGGTAACAGGAGATTGAGGACGCCACTTTTTAGCAATTGTCGGACCATATTGAACGATGGCTATCCCGAATACGGTCATGACAGCGCCAATACAGTTATAAATAGTGACGCTTTCATTTAGGATAAGAATACTTCCTATCATGGAGAAGAAAGGCATGAGCAGGCTATAGGGCGAAACCTTGTCAACCCTGAATTTACTTAACAGCCTGTACCAGAGAATAAATGCCATCACTCCACCAATAAGGGCGGTGTAGAGTAATGCACCCCAAGCGGGCCAGGAAGCATTGAATAAGGCGTCCACCTGACCGTCTTCTGTGGCAAATGACAAAGCCAAAAGACAGGGAAAGGCTATGAGTGATACATAGGAATTTAGTCCGCTCGGATCAAAGGGGCCAAACTTGCGGACCACCGTATTACCAATAGCAAACATAAAAGCCGAAGTGGCAATGATCAGTAACCCGGAAATGCTCGTTTGTTCCTGAGGCATTCCCAGTATCAAGCCGACACCAAGCAAACATATAAAAGTACCTAGTGCACCAAATGCGGAAACTGTCTCCCCTAAAAAAATTGCGCCGAGCAGCAGAGTGAAGATAGTGTTAGTCTGGTAGACGATCATCCCGGAAGTCACATCAGAAAATTTAAAGCCAATATACAGTAGGGCAAAATGTGCCACTCCCTGAGTTAAAGCGATAAGCGTGGCCGGCCCGAGCATGTGTTTGATTCGTCCAATGAATGGCAGCAAGATCAAGCTCATAATCAAGAATCTCAGACCCACCATAAAAACAGGAGGAAACTGACCAATTCCGAATTTCAACATAACGGCTTGTATGCCCCAGATACCTGGAACGAGTACTGCTAAAAATACGTAGAAAGGTGACATGGGATTGGCTCTCAGTATGTGGATGTTGAAATCGGCCTACTCCTGAATCAGCAGGAGCAGGCCAGATTTTTATGCGGCCTCTGTGGCCGTTTCAAAAATGTTTTTAACGTTAGTCAGAGCTGCTGTTGCGAATCCAGACAGGAACTTATCGAACTCTTCCTGACTGGTATCTTCCGTATACGGCTCGCCGGCAATATCCCAGATGACACGACAGCTGTTATCAGAGATTTTCTCGACCCGCATTGACGACCAAAGGTTGTTAATATCCAAACTGGTGTAGATGAGCGTCCAGGTCATGATCATTGCGTCGTTGTCAATAGAATTGAGCTGCTCTAACACAACATGGGTATCGTCGAAGAACTTTTTGCGTACTGAACGAACCCCTTCGTGGGTCATTTCAATGCGATTCAAGCCATCAATGAATCGATCAAATCCGGCGAAATTTCCAACCAGTTCCCAGGCCTTTTCAGCTGAGGTGTTGATGTCGATAGACGTGCTAACGGTATCGGTGTCTGGCACAGCGATCAGTGTGAAACGATTTTCTGTATAGGGTGTTGACATGTTGCTTTCCTCATTTAGGGGATGACGTTTTACTATAAAGCTAACTCTTGCTTGTTATTCACTTGAATAAAATGGCTGCGGATTAAGAAGCTGAGATTTGCGTCGACCAAGGCATGGTTTTTCTCCGGGTAAATCATTCCAAATTGTTGAAGTCGATTAAGGGTGGCTGTGTAGTCAATCATTGAGATATCAGCAATGTCTTCATTTTGATCATCAAGATAAAATGAAATGACGTTGTAGAGAGCATTCGATTCGTCAAGAGTCAGAAGATTGGACCGCCATTGCTCGGCAGGGATAAGTTTTACTGGGACCTGGTGATGATTAAGTCTTCCCACGTAGTCCGACCATTGAAGTGGCATCGGGTTGTGGAAATGCAGTACGGGAATATGACCTTCTTCCTTAGTGGTGCAGACCACAATTCCCTTGGCAATGAAATCAACAGGACACAAATCGAAGGTAGTTTGCCAATCAGGAGCATTTCCCAATTGAGCACAACCTTTCAGTAGTAAGAGAATGCGGTTTTGATCCGGGTAGCAATGGCCGGTTTTCGAATGTCCACATACGTTCCCCGGCCTAACAAGAGTCACCGGCAGGCCACGTTGATAAGCTTGCCAGACCAGCTGTTCGCACACCCATTTTGTCAGGTTGTAGCCATTATTTACGAACACTGGAAGCTGTGCTGCCGGACCATCCTCAACAAGCCGACCTTCTCGATTGAGATTGCTCGCAGCAGAGAGGGTGGAAACGTATACAAGCTGCTTGGTCTTACCGCTGGTTGCCAGACGCAATAGGTCGATAGTGGACCCCACATTGGACTGGTAGAGGTGGTCATAGTCATAGATGTGATTGACCTGCGCACCGTTGTGATAAATAACATCAATTTCTTCAGAGAGTTGTAAAAAGTGGGTATCACTCAACCCCAAAGAGGGCGCACTTAAATCGCCAACCAAGACCTTAATGCGTGGATGGTTTTGTAGACCACTGATATTGTATTTTTGGTATGCCTCTCGAAGCTTGCTATAGGCATATTCTTCGGAACTTGCTCGCACCAGACAGTAGATTGTGGCATTAGTAAGCGATATCAGCTGTTCCAGGATATGGGTGCCTAAAAACCCGTTTGCTCCTGTTAACAACACCGCTTCAGGTGAAAAACAGTTGGGGTTGGTTGGCGCTGACGGGCGGATGTCGCAGGATAGAACCATATCTGTATAGATACGTTCGGAAATCTGGTCACCTTTTTGCAGGTCGCCATTGGTAAGTAGTGAGGCTAAACCTTCCAGGGTGGGGTTTTCCATAAAGCGCGCCAGCGTGAATCCGCCAGCAAATTGGTTTTTCACTGAGAGCAGCATTTTGGAAACCAGAAGAGAGTGTCCTCCCAGATCAAAGAAGGAGTCCTGTTTTCCGATATCCGCTGTATCCAGGTCCAGCGCTTCTGACCAAATCTGTCGCAAACTTATTTCAGTGTCATTTAATGCACCGATATCATCGGACTGACGAGGGGGCATTGGAATTTCAAGCAGCTGCTTCCTATCGATTTTGCCATTAACTGTCGAGGGAAACTCATCAAGCTCGATAATATGTGCGGGTAACATATAGTTAGGTAGCGTTTTACCGAGGGTATCCTGAAGCAGCTCTGTTTTTGCCAAAGCGGATGGGTTGGCAACGAAAGCTCTGATTTGCTTCTGAGCTGTGGCGATGACGACGCACTTTGCGTAAAGACCTGAGGCTAAAATGGCATTTTCAATTTCCCCGAGCTCTACTCGGAAGCCGCGAATTTTGAGTTGGTTATCTTTGCGGCCTACGAAATTAATGCGTCCGGCTTCGTCCCAGTAACAAATATCACCCGTTCGGTACATTAACTGCCTGGGGTTATCGCCAAAATGGTCCGGAAGAAATCTTTCTGCGGTCATCTCCGGGGCGTTGTAGTAACCCAGCCCAACTCCTTGTCCACTGATAAAGAGTTCACCATGCTCACTTGTCTTAGCAGGTCGCATTGCATCGTCCAGTAAGTAAATGCGGGTATTTGCAATCGGTTTGCCGATGACTTTATTGTTGGCGTCCGCTTCAAATCGTTCTGTTGTTGCAAGTACGGTGCATTCAGTTGGGCCGTAAATATTGTGCAAGAAACGACTTTTTGACCAACGTTTAATCGTGAGCGGATCACACACATCGCCACCGGTGACAATGTGATTCATTGATGGCCAGGTATATTCCGGTAGGCTGCCCAGCATTGCAGGCGGAATAAATGAATGGGTAACCTGGTGGCGCTCAATAAGTTGATCCAATCGGGAAAAATCGTGTCGCTGTTCTTCATTGGGAACAATTAAACGTGCGCCGCTGAAAAGGGCAGGGAAAATATCCAGCAAGGAGGCATCAAAGCACACGGTTGTAAACTGCAGTGCGCGTGATTGTTGATTTAATTCCACATGGGCGCAGTACCAGTAACAGAAGTGCAAAATATTCTGGTGACTGAGTTGAACACCCTTAGGTGTGCCGGTAGAACCCGACGTATAGATAGATACGGCCGGCTGCTCAAGGTTTTCTTGGTGAAAGTCCAGTTGCACGGCGGGAGCGTTGATATCCAGTCTAAAGTCTTCGATATTTAAGGAGGCAACCAATTGGGTGTCTGCAAGAGTGACACCTGCATGCGTTATGACCAGTGAGGGTTCAGCACTTTTCAGAATATTGGTAATTCGTTCTTCAGGATACTCCGGATCAATGGGTACATACACTGCACCCAACGACAAAACCCCTAAAATAGCCGCGTAGAGTTCAACGGATTTATGTAGAGCCAGCGCGACGACGGGAGGCTCACCCATTACTCCTTGATGAATATCTTGTGCAATAGAACGAGCGACTTGGGTGCTGAGAGAAAATAACTGCTCATAACTCACCGATTGCTCTTCAAAGCAGATAGCGCAATTTTGCTTGTATAGTCTCGTCGCATTTGCGAAAGAGCTGAAGAGAGAACCATGTTGATCGGCATATTCATGATGAGTCTCGTTAGACTGGTGCCACGCTCGAAGACGGTGAAGAGTCACTTGATCTGGAATACGACTGAGACTTTTATTACATACACAAAGCGTGTCGTTAGCGACTTGTACGATGATCTCTGCCAACGATTGGGTAGCAGTAGTAATGACCTGATCGTACCGGTCGGCACCATTGGTTAAGTGTCCTAAGGAAAGCTGGGATTCCTGCAGGACGGACAATTCGTTTATATCTACTTCCAGCCATTTCAGATCATATTGACTCTCGTCTGATGAAGAAACGCTTAATAGGATATGTTTAGCGCTAGGAAGGGTAGAGTTGACCTCGGTGTGGCACGATACAAATACGTCCACTTCATCTGATAAACCAGCCTCCAACTGGGGAATTTGGAGTTGTTGGGTCAGTTTTGCCAATGAGTCTGAAAGATCTCCCAAGGTGTAGATAATATGCCCAAGGTCATAGGTGAGGTTAATGATGGCTTCAGCAAACTCACATCGACCAGAAATAGCAATAACTAGACTACGCATGGTGTGTCCTCACAAGTATTGTTTGAGCTTATCGGCTGTGGGATGGTGTTCCAGTAATCCGGACTGAATAAAAAAGCGCCGAATATTGGAAATCATTGGATGCTGGCTGGTAATGGGATAGGCGTTTACCAGGTTGCTGACAATTTTTTTGCGTACCATTTCAGGAATATCCAGCTGATTGATCAATGCTTTGTCAAATTCTGCCTGAATTTCGTTTGTTAGATATTCTTCAAGGAAGGTTGGTATTACCGCTCCGATTGCGTGGCGAGTGTCTTCATCGACACCATTCCAGTACATTTTTACCATTTCTATCCAGAAGCGTGAATGGCGACCTTCATCAGCAAGATGATCCGCCATCATGCCTTTTATGCAGCGCTTGATAGAGGTATCTTTTGCAAATGCGGCCACTTCTGCAGTTACAGTGTTCTCTGATATGGCAACGGCAATCAGTTCCATGCCGGCTTTATATTTGTCCTCCAGGCTTTCTATAGCCCGTGGTATAGCCCTCGACAATTCGATTTCTGGAAAGATTTGGAATGGGGGCGTTCCCGTTCTTTGCTCGATCTGACGCTGAAAATCCATTGCAACGAAGGCATGGTAGTCTTCGTCAATAACGACCGACATGGCGTCGTACTTTGCCGTGAATGGGAAGTCAAAGGGAAACCGTCCCTTGGCAATATCCAAGGCTGCTTTATTAACAATCTCCGTCTCGAAAATAATAATGTCGTTGATATATTTGTAGAGGCTTTGAAGGAGAATGTAGTTTTTAACTGACGGGTCAAGCTTGGAGATAACCGGATCAAAGCACAGTGATTGGCGCTCCTCAGGGTAAAAACCAAGCTCATCGTCTTCGATTTCTCGACGTGGTCTGGTTCGAATGGTCGCCATTTTTTCCCAGGTTTGGGCATGAGTTTTATAACTGGACTGGAGCATTTTTCTGTTTCCTGTCAGTAGTAGTGAATTTCAAGAAGCAGGCAACCTTTCTCGCTGGTAAATGGCCCGTGATAGGTACCTGCAGGGCGAAGGAAGTATTCACCAGTGCCGAATTTTTTAAGAGGAGAAAGTTTTTCCGCATCCAGAAGGATTTGATCACCTTCTATCAAATAGACTTCTTCGTGGTAGTCGTGAATAAACTTAATACTCGTTTTTGCACCGGCTTTAAAACGAACAAAGCGAGTTCTAACACCGACTTTATTGTTTTGGTCGAGGGTGTTCTTAATAACAACCTGCTCAATTCCCTCGTCAAACTCAGGTGGCGATTCCCAGTTAAAATTGGAATAGCTCAAAATTTCTTCCATAAAATACCCTTACTAAAGCAGCCGGTTATGTGAAGTCGAATTATACGTAGGTGGGTGAAAAATAGAATTCGAGTAGCTGCCAGCTTGTTGCTTTTTTCTGACTGAAATGGTGGTTTGGCTATAAGTTTCGGTAAAAGCTTATTAATTTGTGACATTTTCGAAGGTTCGCCGGAGATAAATAAATTTTTACAATTTAGATGGATGTCGGAGTTATACTTTAAAGTGAAGTTTATAAGAAAAATTCATGCATGTTTTGATCGATGTATATTATATGTCGCGCGAATTTCCTGTGGTCATAATGGATCGAAGCGTAGAATTATTAAATTGTTGTCATATTCTCTTGGAACTCTTGGAACTCTTGGAACTCTTGGAATCTAAATAGGGAGGTGTGATGTTTGTGTCTTCGTGATATTCACCTCCCTTAATGTATATTTACATTTGTCAGTACAGGAGTTATACAAATGTACGATACCGCTTTATCGGAAATATACGGTACCTGTCTGGGGAATCAGGCGGGTTATCAGTTTTCAAATAATAGAATTACTATTCAATCTTCACATTTATTAGATAACAGATCGATGAAGCCACACAGGCATTTTCGTGGGCAATTACTTTATTTGGCATTGGGGAGTATTGTTGTTCTGGTGGAAAATCGGTTCTACTCTGTCTATTCGGAGAATTATATTTGGATTCCGCCCGGCATGGAGCATAAAACGTTTTCACTTGCAAGATCTGAGGTCCACTCTTTATACATAGATAAAGAAGTCGGTAAGTCTTTCCCCCCCATACCCTTTATATCAAAGGCGTCGCCTCTCTTTGTTCAACTGCTCGACAGATTGACATTTTTGACACATTTCACTGACGGGGAGGTTGCAATGATCAATAGTTTAGAGTCGTTGCTTCTTATGGAGGTTGACGGTGGAAATACAATCGACGTGGGTTTGCCTTTGCCAAAAGATAAACGGTTACTGAATTTATGTAATCAATTATTTGATGATCCATCATTTGATAAGACGATAGAGGATTTGCTTAAGAATATTCCCATAAGTTATCGTCATGCAATACGTCTTTTTAAACAACAGACAGGTATTGATTTTGGCAAATGGCGAGTTCTATTGAGGCTTCATGTTGCAGTTTCTTTACTAATGTCAGGATATTCAGTTACACGAGTTTCAAATGAGGTTGGGTATAGCAGTCCCAGTGGTTTTTCTGCCGCTTTTAAAAATGAATTTGGCATTTCACCTAGAGAATTTGTTAATAATAGAAATTTTGATGTAAACAAACTTTTTAAGGGACGCTTCCCTCAATATGTTCAAACTCTAGCTATACAGTAGAGCCGTAGATAAAATACACCCTGGTACTTTGGAGTCAGGGTGTATTGGTAATAATTATTGTAACTATGCTTATTTGAGTTATGTGCTCGATATTTTAAGAAGCAATCAAAGTAGTGGACTTCTCGTGAGTTACACTTTGGCGGTATGCTTGAGCTCGGTTAACAGCACTTACGATTGCTTTGATAGCTGCATTGATGATGTTTTCATCGCGTCCAGCACCAAAGACAGTCTTATCGCTATCAACCTTGACCTCTACATAACAAACGGATGTAGCATCGGAGCCTTCGCCGATTGAGTGTTCGTGGTAGTCAACAACAAAGATGTTTTGCAGCGTATGCTCACGAAATGCGCTAGTTGCGGCGTCAATAGGACCATTGCCCATCCCTTCGAGAGTTAGTAAAGTGTTTGTTTGGGTGTGGTGAAGATCGATGCCGAGTTTAAGTTGGTTGCCCTGGCTCTCATTAATGGTGCAAGCCATAAATTTGAATGGTGAATTAGAGTCAAAGTATTCCCGATAAAATAGCTGCACAATTTCCCGGCTTTTGACTTCTCTTCCAGTGGAGTCGCTGACTCTTTGTACTATGCCGCTGAATTCTATCTGTAGGCGTCGAGGCAATTGTAACTGCTCTTCCTTTAGCAACAGGTAACTGATGCCCCCTTTTCCCGATTGGGAATTCACTCTTACTACAGCGTCATAGCTGCGGCTCAGATCGGAAGGGTCTATCGGTAAGTATGGCACTTCCCAGCGTCCTTCGGAGGATTGTACTGCAAAGCCTTTCTTTATCGCATCCTGGTGTGAGCCGGAGAATGCCGTGTAAACCAGCTCTCCGGCGTAAGGGTGGCGAGGGTGAACCGGCAGCTGATTACAGTCTTCCACAAGTTGTCTGACCCGATCGATATCTGAGAAATCAAGGCCTGGGTGAATACCTTGAGAATAAAGATTTAGTGCCAGGGTAACCAAATCCACATTACCTGTTCGTTCGCCGTTGCCAAACAGGCAGCCCTCGATACGTTCGGCTCCAGCCATTACTGCCAGCTCCGCCGCGGCAATTGCAGTTCCCCGATCATTATGTGGATGGATACTCAGGATAATGCTCTCGCGATTTTGCAGATTCCTATGCATCCACTCGATTTGGTCTGCATAAGTATTGGGGGTGTTCATTTCCACCGTGGCAGGAAGATTTAATATCATCTTGTGTTCCGGTGTCGGTTTCCATGTGTCTACAACTGCATCGCACACTTCTTTGGCGAAGTCTATTTCAGTACTGGAAAAAGTCTCCGGAGAGTACTGATAAATCCAATGAGTTTCTGGTTGAAGAGCCGTTAAGTCCCGACACCATTGAGTAGCCTGCACGGCGATTTTCTTGACGCCTTCCTTGTCAGTGTTGTACACGATTCGACGAAATTGAGGTGCCAGTGGATTGTAGATATGCAAGATAACTTGCTTAGCGTTTTTTACACTGGCCAGAGTTTTTTCGATCAGCTCATATCTTGCCTGGGTCATCACTTCGATAGTGACATCGTCAGGTATCAGATTTTCTTCGATGAGTAAGCGTACAAATTGGAAATCAATTTCCGAAGCTGCAGGAAATCCGACTTCAATTTCTTTAAACCCTATGGCTACCAGCTCTTTAAAAAAGCGCAGTTTGGTGGGAATTGACATTGGGTCAATCAGGGCTTGATTTCCATCACGTAAATCGGTGCTCATCCATACCGGTGGCTGTTCAATATGTTTGTTCGGCCACTGACGATCAGGTAGTGCGATACCAACGGATCTGGTGTATTTGCTGGATGGGTTGTTGAGCATAGTTTCCTCCAATTGATTTTCCGGGTTCTTGTTTGATGACGACATTGGGCTAATCATGCTCGAAGGTGAAAAGGGTGATAAAGTGTGCAGCCCGCGATACCCGTTAATGTGTTGCATGTTATTAGCAGAAGACCAGGTACCGCGCTGACAGTCCACAACATGACGTTTAGCCTGTGCCTTAGTATAAGCGGGGGACCATGCCATATTATTGCTAAAATTACTTTAATTCTCAGATATTCCGCAATTTTATTTCAATATAATTAAAAACGATGGATATATATGTCTCTCGTGGATGGATGAAATAGCAGGTCAACAATCTTAGGCGATTTTTATCGCGCTGTTTTAGATTAAATGGTTTAAAGGCACCGCTTAAAAGTCGATAATTTTGGTGTATTGCGTCTGGCATTGCAGATGAAATCAAGATGAAACAACCTGGATTTTTCGATCTCAGTGAGCGGTATAAGCAATTAAACGAATAGGACCCATTAACGCACTTAAATGCGTCTTATCGACTGGTAAGAGTTTAGGTCCTTACCGGAAAAAGTTCGCCCTACAAGTAAAAAAGCGAACAGGCCATCCAGCTTTTGACGTGGCATTAATGCTCAAGATATGGATGCTTCAGCCTGTACAATATCTGTGTCGATGAAATCGAATTTCAGATACGAGACCGATACAGTTTCTGCCGGTTTTTAGGCCCAATGCCAGAAGATCGGGTTCCGGACGTCAAAACGATCAGGCTATTTAGAGAGCTGCCGACGAAGGTGCAGTTAATCAAAGCGTTATTTGATGACTTCGATGCCCAGCTAGACATGAAAGGTTTTGTCGCCTGCAAGGGCCAGATAATTGACGCGAGTTTTGTTGAAGCGCCTAGACAGCGTAATACTCTAGAAGAGAACGTAACGATAAAGGTGGGTGAAATACCGGACAGCCTTAAAATAATCCAAACAAAGCTTGTCTGAAAGTAACCGACGCCCGTTGGGCGACGAAGAATGATGCCGGCTATGTGGATGAAGCAATACGAATTGCGACTGTTTTGCGAATATCGATCCAGGCCCTGGTACTATCCATTTTGTCGGCGGGGGAATTGTGACCTATGGTGGGAGCGGCGCTACCTATCGACCGGCCTTGGGAGATGGAGCACTGATAAATCAATTCTTGCCTCTGTCAAGATGGTGGAATCAAATCTTCATTGTGCTTGCCGGCAAGATTAGTCCAACTCGTAAATCAACCGTCCTTGCAGCAGTTAATAAAGATGGCGAAGCGCATGTCGATGCCAAACTTACGAAGTAATATGAATCCTTATCGACTGGTGGAACGGTTGGTTTGTTTGTAGCTAAGATCGACAGGAGTATCTGCAGCCTGTTCAAGAAGCTCACTTAGTATCAATACGGCAAATGGGCTATGAAGCTCTTAATTGCCCCGACCTGCTGAAGTTTGCAGAAATCTAAACACTGCTATTCACCGTGTACTTCACGCGCTTAGTGGATAAATTCACAAAGATTCAGCCAGCGTTTTATAAGATTTAAGTGGCAAGATTAAGGTGTTTTATGGTTTTAAATTCGGGCAGCAGAGTGTATTGCTAAACGGGTAGCCGAGGCTCTCTAACCCTCAGCCCCCCACAGCACCCTGCATGCGTTAGCGCACAGGGCGTTTCACTCAGCATGGTGAAGCTTGATCCAGCCATCGAGCAACAAGAATAATCCTTCAGACTTAAGGTAACCTTACGGCACGGCCCCTGATATTCGCGCAATCACTTAATTACCCAACAATCGGAAGAACGCCCCAAGCGCAACATCAAAGGTACGCAGATGCGTAGCGGTGTTTACACCAGCGGCCTTATTGCCGTCACTGCCACGGGAGAAGAAATCTATTTATACAACACCAGCCTGCCACAGCCCATGTTGATGAGTGAGGTGCTCAGTCGCAACCGGCCCACCCTGATCGACGCCTACATCATGGCGTTATGCAATGCCCGTGGGCGCAGGCAAATTGTAGACATAGAATCGCACTTTCCCGACGCGGTCAGTTGGGTGTTGGATCGCTATGGCCGATACGGGCCAATGACAATGACAACAAGTCCAGCGAGCGTGGTGATCACGCGGATCCGCGCTTGGTGCATCATCAGGCGTATTCATTGCCCATCAGGAAAGTATTAAGAACTGGTGCGAACAGTATCTGGGTTTCCCGGAAGGTGAGGAGCACAGCGGTCTGGGCAAGGCGTGCAAATACTTCCTGACCCACTACGAAGGCCTGACTCAATTTTGCAAAATCTGCGGTGCTCCCGTTGACAACAACCGAATGGAAGAGGGTTTAAAAACGCCCATTAGAACAAGGAAAAACAGCCACTTATAAAACGCAAACTGGTGCAGATGTGGCCAACGTGTTAACCAATGTGATCGCAACGGCTTATCGTAATGAGATGAATCCGTTGGATTATTTGAATACGATTCGGCGGCACCCAGATCTAGCAAAGAAAAATCCAGCGTAATGGGTGCCCTGGAATGCACCGCTGGGTTGTGAATGAAATGATGTTTTTTGGCTGCCGTAAGATTACTATGAAGCGGCAAAGCAGCGCTTAGTTTAAAATAGCCTATTTTTAGGTACTTAAAGTACCCAAAAAAGGAAAAATATAAACCTAAGGATTGATCTAGTTTAAAAATCTGGTTAAATTGGTACTATGAGTACCGAAAACGAGTCAAAATTAAACCATTTGCTCAGCACTCAGCCGCTAGGCGTCGTGCTTGCTTCGGCATGGCTTGCTGACCAAGGTTACAGCCTTGATTTGCAGAAGCGTTATAAGCGAAGTCAGTGGTTTGATTCCATCGGTACAGGGGCGCTGATACGCCACAGCGATCAAGTGGACTATCTAGGCGGTATCTATGCTTTGCAAACCCAGTTAGATCTGTCTGTTCATCCAGCGGCTAAAACCGCGCTATCCCTGCAAGGAAAGGCGCATTATCTGGAGCTGGCTACCAAGTCAGTACAGCTGTTTGGTGGCAAGGATGACAATTTGCCGCTGTGGTTTAAAAAGCGGGATTGGGGTGTCCGCGTAGAGTGTAAGCTGACATCGTTTTTACCACCGGAGCTTGGCTTGGTGGAAATAGAGCATAGGGGCTTTAAAGTAAAAGTATCCAGCCCCACCCGAGCTGTCATGGAATGCCTTTATCTGGCGCCAAAGTCTCAACCGCTTTTAGAAGTGTTTGAGTTGATGGAAGGGCTAAATAACTTGAGGCCAGCCAGCGTTCAGAAACTGCTTGAAGGCTGTACTTCCGTGAAGGTAAAACGCCTGTTTTTGTACTTAGCGGATAAGGCAAGCCATGAATGGCTTAGCTATATCAACCTAGATAAGGTTGATTTGGGCTCAGGTAAACGCGCCATAGTCAATGACGGGGTTTATGTGCCGAAGTACCAGATAACCGTACCAAAGGAGCTGGAGGCCGCTAATGAATGAAGCCTATAAAAAGCAGGTCGGGCTTCTTTTAGACGTGTTGCCTGAAGTCGCTAAGGAAGCATGTTTCGCCATGCATGGCGGCACGGCGATCAATCTCTTTGTACGGGATATGCCAAGGCTGTCAGTGGATATCGACTTAACCTATGTCGAGATTGCTGAACGTAAAGAAACACTAGATGGTATTAATGCGGCGCTGATCCGCATTAAAGAGCGTATCGAGACACTGCGTCCATCGATACGGGTTCAGCACAAAGCGGCAAGCTATGTGCAGCTCATGATAGGCAGCACCCAAGAGATTTATTTGATGTAAAGCTGCTATTGGAAAACGAAGGCCTTACTGATGAGATCAAGCAAGGATTTATTTTAGGGTTGGTGAGCAGTAATGGCCCGACCCATGAAATGCTTAATCCACATTTAATTGATCAGCGCACGGCTTTTGAAAATCAGTTCGAGGGCATGTCGGCGATTGAGTTTAGTTACGATGACTATGAGAACTTTCCATCGGTGAAGTGGAAGCTTCTGAACTTGGAGAAATTCAAGAACGACAATCCAGAGATTTATGAGCAGCAGTTAAACGAGCTGGAAAGCGTTCTGGAGCAGTAATTTATAGCGCGTCCATTCTTCGGTAGAATGGCGTGCTTTTCGGCCCCGAAAGGGTAATGTAACGAACAAGTACAAATTTAAGTACAAACTAGGGTATGAGCGGTATGGGTGATAGCAATTTTATTAATGAAATCAATAAGCGAAGAACTTTCGCTATCATCTCCCACCCTGATGCCGGCAAGACCACCATTACCGAAAAACTACTACTTTTCGGTAACAGCATTCAGGTGGCAGGAACGGTAAAAGGTCGCGGATCAGACCGTCATGCCACTTCCGATCGCATGGCTTGCTGATCAAGGTTACAGTCTTGATTTGCAGAAGCGTTATAAGCGAAGCCAGTGGTTTGATTATATCGGTACAGGGGTACTGGTACTCCATAGCGATCAGGTGGACTATCTGGGCGGCATCTATGCCTTGCAAAGCCAGCCAGCGTTCAGTCTTTGCTGGAAGGCTGTACTTCAGTGAAGGTAAAGCGCCTGTTTCTGTACCTGGTGAATAAGGCAGGCCATGAATGGCTTAGCTTTATCAACCTAGATAAGGTTGATCTGGGTTCAGGTAAAGAAGATGCTGTCCGCATGATATTGCCTGTTTTATAGATGAAGATGGTGAGGTTGCGGCGGAGTTAATCGGTGTATTGGGTGATCTTGAGCAGGCAGAGAAGGCTTTGGAGGAAGGTTATGCAGGTTGTTATAAGTCTGTGGCGGACTTTGCTGAGGCGTTGACCGAGGACACTGCACAGATCGTTTGGCGCGTTATATTGATTACAGTGCTATGGCCTATGAGATGGAAAAGGCGGGTGGAAATAACGCCGCTTTTTTTGTTTTTAATCGCGGTTCAAAAAATGAGCGTGTCTCGGTATTTATATAGTACCTGTATCTAGTACCTGTATCAGCTTTGAAATAAACCATTTCTCAGAATGGTTAATCTATAATAATGGATCTTATTTAGCTTTTGATGTGGAACTATAGATCATGCGTTGCTCCTGACGACTTATTCTGATATGTTTAAGTATATATTTTAACCGGAATGATGCAGAAAGATAGATCAAATGGCTTACTTGAACGATCAGATACTGAAAAGCTTGCGAGAAGCGCGGCAGAGGAAAGGGCTTAGTCAGCGAGTGCTAAGTGCTAAGTCTGGCGTGCCGCAAAGTCATATCTCCAAGATCGAAAAAGGGAATGTGGATCTACGTGTCTCAAGTCTGATTGCTTTGGCGCGTGTTCTGGATTTAGAGCTAGAACTTGTGCCTAAGAAGAGCGTGCCTGCTATTAAGTCTATTGTGCGTAGCAGTGCGAATTCCGAGATGGCTAATGCCCAGAAGCGTTTTCAGCAGGAGATAGAGAGGTACAAGCATATTATCGCGTCTATCCCTGAAGTGTCATCGATATCTTCAGGTGAACTAGAAAAGCTGAAGAAGGCAATGGATAGTATTGAGCAGTTCAAGCCAAGTCTTTCCGCTGTTAAAGCTATTGAATCTTCCCGAGAGGCATTGGAAAAGGCTGTTAGGAATAGTGCGATTTACCCAATAGAAAATACCATCAAGCCTGAGGCGTTAGAGGCTATCAGAAAAGCGACGCGTAACTTGAATAGCTTACGCAATGCGCTAGCACATCAAATGCCGGCTCAGGCTGGCTCGTCGTCTTCTCCAGCTTACAGTTTAGATGGAGGGGATGATGAGTAACGTATCTACCCTAAATGTCTTTCTTTATGGAGAGCTGATCGGCACGCTTACCAATGTGGGTAATGATCGGTCTTTATTTGCGTTTACTGAAGACTATATAAACGATGACTATCGACCTGTATTGAGCCTCGGATTTAAAGATTCTATGGGTGGTCTGATTACTGACTTTAAACCAACCCAGACAATGCTCATGCCTTTTTTCTCGAACCTACTTCCAGAAGAGCATATGCGTGATTATCTGGCAGAACGTGCAGGAGTGAATCCAACTCGTGAGTTTTTGTTGTTGTGGGTATTGGGGCAGGACTTGCCAGGGGCGATAACTGTCATGCCTGCTGATTGGGAAGAGCTTCCCCCAGGTGCTAATGACGCTGTAGATCAAGAGCACCAGAAAGAAGGCCCTATGCGCTTTTCTTTGGCTGGTGTGCAGTTGAAGTTTTCAGCGGTCCAGCATGCGTCTGGTGGGCTAACCATTCCTGCCACGGGAATAGGTGGATCTTGGATAGTTAAGCTTCCTTCCAGTCGTTTTGAAGATGTCCCTGAAAACGAATTTGCCATGATGGAGATGGCGCGTCTCATTGGTATGAATGTGCCTGAAACCCAGCTCCTATCCATTGATGAGATACAGAGTATCCCCAATGGTATCGGACAGTTTGGCAATAGTGCTTTTGCCATTAAGCGCTTTGATCGTTTGGGTGATGGTCAAGCCGTACATATGGAAGATTTTGCGCAGATCTTCAGCGTCTATCCGCATGACAAATACAAAAAAGCGAGTATGCGCAATATTGCGAGTGTTATTGGGCTGGAAGGTCAGGAAGAGGATGTTGCCGAGTTTGTGCGTCGGTTGGTCTTTAATACGTTGATCGGTAATGCGGACATGCATTTAAAGAACTGGTCGATGATCTATCCCGACAGGGTAAACGCATCACTCGCGCCAGCGTATGATTTTGTATCAACAATTCCGTATCTCGCTGATGAGGGAGCGGCGCTGAAGGTGAGTCGAAGCAAGAAATTTAGCGACTTTACATTAGATGAATTGTCACATATGGCGGCCAAAGCCATGCTGCCTGAAAAGCTGGTTATAGATACGGCAAAAGAAACAGTAACCAGTTTTAAAGAAGTCTGGAAAGCTGAAAAATCAAATTTGCCTCTATCGAAAAAGATCATAGAGGCTATAGAAAACCATTTGCAAATAGTGCCTTTGGCTGATGCGGATGTATAATGGCGCGCCTTTGAGGAAACCTCAAAAGGTGGATTTCCAAACGGGTGTAAATTTAGGTGTAAATAAGGTTTGATTGGGTATGGGTGATAGCAATTTTATTAATGAAATCAATAAGCGAAGAACTTTCGCTATCATCTCCCACCCTGATGCCGGCAAGACCACCATTACCGAAAAACTACTACTTTTCGGTAACAGCATTCAGGTGGCAGGAACGGTAAAAGGTCGCGGATCAGACCGGCATGCCACTTCCGACTGGATGGAAATGGAGAAGGAGCGGGGTATTTCAGTCACCACCTCGGTCATGCAGTTCCCCTACAAATCGTGCACCGTTAACTTACTGGACACTCCAGGCCACGCGGATTTCTCAGAAGACACTTATCGTACCCTGACCGCCGTAGATTCAGCCCTAATGGTGATTGATGGAGCCAAAGGTGTTGAGCCCCGTACCATTAAATTAATGGAAGTGTGTCGCCTGCGAGATACCCCCATCTTGTCGTTTATCAACAAAATGGATCGGGATATTCGTGACCCCATCGAATTGCTGGACGAAATTGAAAACATCTTGAAAATTGATTGCGCCCCCATTACCTGGCCCATTGGTATGGGGAAGCTGTTCAAGGGGGTCTACAACATTTACCAGGATACCACGTACCTCTATAGAACCGGTCAGGGTCATACCATTCAGGAAGTGCGCCCCATCCAGGGCTTACATAATCCGGAGTTGGATGCGGCTGTTGGTGATTTAGCGGACAACCTGCGAGAGGAGCTGGAACTGGTGCAAGGAGCCAGTCATGAGTTTGATCAGGAGGCTTTCCTACTGGGAAAATTAACTCCGGTGTTTTTCGGTACCGCACTAGGCAACTTCGGTGTTGACCACATGTTGGACGGCTTGGTGAAATGGGCACCGAAACCTCAAGGTCGTGAAACCGATAAAGGGTTCATTGAATCCGATTCAGAGGATTTTTCCGGCTTTGTTTTTAAGATCCAAGCCAACATGGACCCTAAACACCGGGATCGCATTGCCTTCTTAAGAGTGTGTTCAGGTCGCTATGAAAAAGGCATGAAAATGCACCACGTGCGGGTGAATAAGGATACCAGGATTTCTGACGCTCTAACCTTCAAGGCTGGAGAGCGAGAACATTTGGATGAGGCCTGGCCGGGGGACATTATCGGCTTGCATAATCATGGCACGATTCAAATTGGCGATACCTTTACGGCCGGTAGCAAGGTGCATTTTCAGGGGATTCCCCATTTTGCTCCGGAATTATTTCGTCGGGTGCAACTTAAAGATCCTTTAAAAAGCAAACAGTTACATAAAGGTATCACCCAGTTGTCTGAAGAAGGTGCCACACAAGTTTTTATGCCTCTACGCAATAACGATATCGTTGTCGGCGCTGTGGGGGTGTTGCAATTTGATGTCGTCGCTTACCGCCTTAAAGATGAATACAAAGTGGATTGCTCCTACGATAACGTCAATGTATCTACCGCCCGCTGGGTGTACTGCGACGATCCCAAAATGTTGGAAGATTTTAAAAAGAAGTGCCATGATAACTTGGCAGTTGATGGTGGCGGATATTTAACATATTTGGCACCTACTCGCGTTAATCTGGAGCTGACCATGGAGCGTTGGCCGGATGTTCGATTCCAGCAAACCAGGGAACACTAATGGCAGGTTATTTTGTTGGTTCATTGATAGTAACTTGGGTGTTAAGCAGTGCACTAAACAGTGTGGTGGAACATGCTGCAATGCGTGAATGGTTGAATCGTGACAAGGCTTTTATCACTATGATTGCCGGGGTATTGATGATTATGCTGGCGATGATAGGGTTCGCTATTTGGGGTTTGCCTGACTCCTATATCGGGCGCGAAGTCATGACGCCCAGTCAGTTATCGCGCACCATGTATACCAGCTGTATTCTAAATAGCCTGCTGGCCCTTGGTTATTGTGGCTTCCAATTACGCCGCTTTGTTGGGGATTGATCGAGGTTAAGAGTACCTTAAGCGTATTCCCCGGTCGACGGATAATCTGATTTCCTCCGGCTTTAACTCCTTAGGAAAATAGGCTCCGGAAATTTTGGCTTCACAAAGACTGGCTCCCTCCAGCTTTGTATTTCTCAAATCTACGCCACGTAGATCGGCATAGCGTAAATAAGCGTTGGATAGATCTAAACCGTCTGCGTTCAATTTGCGTAGATCGATTCCGCGCAGTAAGGCACCGTTCAGATCTACGGTTTTGCCGGCTGCCCGAGCTGCATTGAACTCGTCAATTTTTTCATCCATCAACAATTGATATAACGGGTCATCGGGTGAATATGCCATAGTTAGCCCTCTTCTTGCCTCTATAAACTTATAGCTTAAATTTATTAAGTCTGCCGCTTAATCTTGCCAAGAGGGCATAGCATTGTGCGCGCTGTCTATGATCTAATAGTGTCGAATTTACCCAGGCTTTACGTAAGGCTATGATCGCAAAAGTAATAACCCGTTCGTTCCCACCATGGGCTGTTAATCGTCTCAACAGAGCGCTCGCATCTTTGGGTATGGAGTTACCAGGGAAACCCAAAAAACAGCACTCCAGCATTGCAGAAAATGCCTACGAAGCTGTGGTTACTAACCTGGAACACGAGAATTCTCGCACGGTTACCCTTGAATTTGAGTTGTTGGGTGGCTTTCGGCTTAATTATAAAGCTGGCCAGTTTGTTACTCTAAGTCTGCCAATGGGGCCAGTTTTGTTTCAGCGCAGCTATGCATTGTCCAGTGCGCCTTTTGAAGATCGTTATTCCATTACGGTACAAAAAGCCTTTCATGGTCGAGTGTCTTCGTATTTAAAAGATCAAATCAGAGTCGGTGATAGGTTTTATATTGATGACCCTGCTGGTCACTTTGTGTTGCCTGAGGTGCAACCACAAGATCAACGCTATTTACTGGTAGCCGGAGGAATAGGCATTGTTCCTATTTACTCGTTGATCAAGGACCTGCTGAGTAAGAATGCCAATGCAGATATTCAGTTAATGTATGCCAGCCGCACCGAGGAACATGCGGTGTTCTTGAAGTCGCTGGAGAAAATGACCCACGAGTACCCAGGATTTGAAATGCGTACTCAGTTTACTCGTCGTTTTGATCTTGGGCATGATCCCTATCGCCGTCTTGATGGTTATAAGATTATTTCCAGAGTGTCGGATCCAGCGAGCGCTTTTATTTATGTGTGTGGGCCGAATGGCTTGTTGCTAAAATGCACCGAGGCTTTTGCTTCATTAGGTGTGCCTGAATCACGGATCAAGATAGAGAACTTCAACTCCGCTCCAAAGTCTTTGGTGATGGAGTTGCTTAAACCCCGTTCAATTAGTTTCATTCCAACGGCACCTTTCGGAGGTAAAATCTCTCACCTTCGTCAAACTAAAGTGGAAACAGTGCTAGAAACTTCACAACGGGCTGGAATTACAATTCCACAAAAGTGCTCTACTGGCAACTGTGGTAGCTGTAAGGTAAAAGTAAAATCCGGCATGGTGGTGGCCGACGAACCTAATAATTTATCCATAGAGGATGCAGAATCTGGATATATCCTGTCCTGCATGTCCTATCCTTGCGAGTCGTTGGTGGTGAAGTTACCCTCGCGTCGTTAAACCTGATGTTAGGCCGAGAGTTAAGCCGGAAGTGGTTCTATCAATATTTTGTTTATGGTTTTCTGAAGGCGATTTTT
Organism: uncultured Ketobacter sp.; assembly: GCA_963922875.1. Taxonomy (GTDB): domain Bacteria; phylum Pseudomonadota; class Gammaproteobacteria; order Pseudomonadales; family Ketobacteraceae; genus Ketobacter. The sequence continues at coordinate 339,981 of CAWUJH010000003.1, forward strand.
CTGATTGTTGCGACCAGCAGACAAATGCGAGCAAAATCACGGCTATACACCAGCCAAGAGTGAGTGATTTAATGGACATAAGAGCCTCCCTGGTAAATGGCGGTGGTTAATAATGCATTTAATTGACTTATTAATGTATTAAATGCTGTTGGTTCAGAGTGTGAATAAAGTCAGCTTGAATTAGTTGGCGGTTTGCACCGTTAAGAACTTAAACAAGTCAACAGGGTCTAACAGCACAGACTTTAAGACGGACATGGGATAGATTTGGCGTGGCAATACAATGGGTTAATTCTCTGAATACCTACGGATGGATCAGTATTGCGCTACATTGGGTGTCTGCGTTTATGGTCTTCTTTTTACTGATAAGCGGCGTGTATATGGTCACGCTTTCTTACTACGATCCCTTGGCCGCACCTTTGTCAGAGTGGCATGTATTGATCGGTATACTGTTGGCAGGGTTGAGCATCTTAAGGGTTTTATGGTCTTTGCTATCCATTAAGCCAGTGATGAACAGCAACAATCTATGGCTTGTAAGACTCGCTTTCCTGGTTCATGGGATGTTATATCTGTTGCTGTTTGCCATGTTCCTAACGGGGTATTTTATTCTTACAGCGGATGGTGGCTGGTTAAGTGTATTTGGCCAAAAAGTTATGCCTGGCGTTGCTACATTGGCGCCAACTGCCACGGTTTGGATTGGTGAGTCGCACCGCTGGCTTGCTTACGGGTTCGGAGCTCTGATAGTTTTACATGGGTTGGCGGCACTAAAGCACCATTTTGTGGAGCGAGATAACACGCTAAGAAGAATTCTGTACCCTCAACGTTGAGAACTTAAAATTTAGCCATTTTTTTGGGAGAGTAGATAATGATAAAAACCACACTGCGAAGACTGAGCGCTTTGTCCATGCTGTTAGCATTAATGTTGGGTTCCACGTCTTTGCATGCGGAAAAAATGCGTTTTCTAATGGACACAAAGAATGCCCATGCGTTCATTCAATTTAAGGTGTCGCACTTGGGTTTTAGCTGGCTGTTGGGGCGCTTTAATGATTTCGAAGGAGAGTTCACCCTTGATTCTGAGGATGTGGAGAAGTCTACTGTTAAAGTGACTATCGATGTGGCGAGCCTGGACACAAATCATGTAAAGCGGGACAAACACCTGCGCAGTGGCGACTTTTTTGATGTAACTAAATTTCCGAAGTCCACGTTTGTTAGCACAAAAGTTGAAAAAACCGGCGAGAATACCGCTAAGGTAACTGGTGATTTTACCCTCAAAGGCATCACCAAACCGGTTGTGTTAGAGGTAACACATATTGGTGGTGGCGCCGACCCCTTTGGTATGAGTGTGCGTCAAGGCTTTGAAGCTACAGCCCGAATCCCGTTAAAAGAGTTTGGTATTACTTATAAGTTGCCGAATGCCGAGTACGCTGACATCTATATCTCAGCGGAAGGTATACAACAGTTAAAGTAATTTAATTTATAACGCATCGAAATTAGGTTTACGTTTCTCAAAAAAGGCAGTGAAAGCTTCTTTCGCTGCCTTACCTTCGAGCAAGTGACTAAAGCTGTTTATTTCTTCATTGAGTGTGTGCTGTAAGGCTGCTTTGTTGCCTTGACGTAACAAGCTTTTGGTTGTCTGCACGGCTTCGCTGGGTAGTGCCGCGAGTCTTTGTGCCTGCTCCATGGCGTAGGTTTTCACTTCAGTTGCATCAACGATTCGATTCACGAAGCCCATTTCTTTCGCTTCCTCAGCATCAAAGGATTGACCGAGCAGCAGTAACTCAGCGGCTTTACGATAGCCTAGCTGTTGTGGCAATAAATAGCTGGAACCGGCTTCAGGACAAAGCCCAAGATTCACAAAGGGCATTTGAAATTTACATTGGGGGCCTGCATAAACTAAATCACAGTGTAATAACAATGTGGTACCGATACCGATAGCGGGGCCGTTAACCGCCGCAACAATGGGTTTTGAGGCGTTGCTTAATACGTTTAAAAAACGAGTCACTGGCGTCTCACCAATGAGACCATTATTATTGTTGAGGAAATCTTCGAGGTCGTTTCCTGCCGTAAAACAGTTCTCATGACCGCAAATCAACGCCGCCCGTAAGTCTTGTTGTTGGGCAAGCTGGTTTAGCCCGTCGGTCATGCTATCGTACATGGCGCTGGTAATGGCGTTCTTTTTATCCGCCCGCTCGAATTGAATGACTAAAACACGATCTTGAGTAAAAACAGCGATATCACTGGTCATAGGCTCAACCCTAAATGGTTAACTGCAGCTTTGATCTTAGTGTATGTGGTTCTATTGTAATGATTACCTACGAGGAAGGCTACGATCAATGAATTGGCGTAATTTGCTAGTACTTATTGCTGGTCATGTTGCTCTGGGCAGTACTTTACCCATGATGGTATTGCTCAATGGTTTTGTGGGGGTTGAACTGGCGCCATCGGAAGTATGGGCGACTCTGGGGATGGGAACCTTAGTGGTGGGTACTGCGTTATCTACCGTTTTTGCTGCCCGTCTTGCCCATTTCAAGGGGCGTCGTTTCGGGTTTTTAGTGGCCGCTGGGTTTTGTTTGTTAGGGGCCGGTTTTTGTATTCTCAGCATCAAGTTGAGTTCGTTTTGGTTGTATTGTGTGGCCACCAGTTTGTTTGGCGTGATGGCGGCTTTTGTACAACAGTTTAGATTTGCAGCGGCGGAGAACGCCGACCCAGACAAAGTGAGTTTTGCCGTTTCTCTGATTTTTTTTGCCGGTATTGGAGCCGCAGTCTTAGGGCCGCAGTTAGTGGTGTTTGCTCAGCTTACACAGCCGGATTCACCTTACGTGAGCGCTTATGTTCTGTTAAGTGGGCTGGCGATTGTGGCCGCCATTGTATTAAGTTTTTATGGAGCGGGTGAGGCTGTTATTTACCATGAAAAACGTAAACAGTGGCCTTTTCGTCATTTTTTGAAGCGAGAGTACTGGCTAGGTGTTAGCTGCGGAGCTTGTGCTTTTTCAGTAATGAGCTTGGTTATGACGGCAACCCCGATTAGCATGCATTTTCATGATGGTTTATCCGTGGCAGAAACCGCTCAAGTTATCCAGGCGCACATTATTGCCATGTTCATACCATCGTTATTTACCGGCTATATAATCCGTGTGTTGGGGGTTTACTGGGTGATGCTAATTGGCGTTGCCTTTAATGGTGCTTGCGTATTCGCCGCCTTGGCGGGGGTTGGCTTCGGTGACTATCTGGTTGCACTTATCTGCCTGGGCTTAGGCTGGAATGCTATGTTTATGGCAGGAACGCAACTGGTGGCAACCACCTATCTGGAGGATGATCGCTTTCAGGCACAAGCTTACAATGACTTCACTGTATTTAGCGGTCAGGCTATTGCTTCTTTGGGTGCCGGCTTCTTATTGGCGCAGGCGGGTTGGGTTGGGCTGAATTGGGTTGCCGCCGGGATCCTATGTGGTTTCTTGGCATTTTTGCTTATGGTTATGTTCACCCGTAGGGATTGATGTATAGCAAGCCAATTCCTGTTATTCTTATGGGTCTAGTCAGAGTTTCTTTGGTAAAGGTTCAGTAGGAGAGGGTAATGCCGGTTTATCGTTCTAAAACATCCACCCAGGGTCGGAATATGGCGGGGGCTCGAGCCTTATGGCGCGCTACCGGCATGAAAGATGGTGATTTTAGTAAACCTATCGTGGCGGTGGCGAACTCTTTCACTCAATTCGTGCCGGGTCATGTGCACTTAAAAGACTTAGGCCAGTTAGTTTGTCGGCAAATTGAACAGGCAGGCGGTGTTGCCAAAGAATTTAATACCATTGCTGTGGATGATGGTATTGCCATGGGCCATGATGGCATGCTTTATAGTTTGCCTTCGCGGGAAATAATTGCAGATTCAGTGGAATACATGGTGAACGCGCATTGCGCCGATGCCTTGGTGTGTATTTCCAATTGCGACAAGATCACTCCTGGAATGTTGATGGCGGCGTTACGGCTAAATATTCCTGTGATCTTTGTGTCCGGTGGTCCCATGGAAGCCGGAAAAACCAAACTGGCGGATAAAGTGATCAAACTGGATTTGGTGGACGCCATGGTGGCGGCGGCTGACCCCAATATTACCGATGAACAAGCGGATATGTACGAACGTAGTGCTTGCCCCACTTGTGGTTCTTGCTCCGGTATGTTTACGGCAAACTCAATGAACTGCCTAACCGAAGCATTGGGCTTGGCATTACCCGGTAACGGCACCGTATTAGCTACCCACAAAGACAGGGAGCGCTTATTCAAAGAAGCGGGTACGCGCATCGTCGATCTCGCGAAGCGCTATTATGAGCAGGATGATGAATCTGTGTTACCCCGCTCAATTGCCTCGGTGAGTGCATTTGAAAATGCTATCACGCTGGATATTGCCATGGGTGGTTCCACCAATACCATCTTGCATTTGATGGCCGCCGCCCAAGAGGGTGAAGTGGACTTCGGTATGAGTGATATCGATCGTTTGTCGCGAGAAGTTCCACAGCTGTGCAAGGTTGCTCCGAATACTCAGCAGTATCATATTGAAGATGTGCATCGTGCCGGCGGCATCATGTCGATTCTTGGTGAACTCAGTCGTGCCGGTTTATTAAAAACCGATGTGCCCACTATTCATTCGCCAACTATGGCAGCTGCCATCGCTAAATGGGATATCACTCTCACGGATGATGAGTCGGTGAAAGAATTTTTTAAAGCAGGTCCAGCGGGTATCCCTACTCAGGAAGCATTTAGTCAGGACTGTCGTTGGGAGAGTCTCGATCTGGATAGAGAAAACGGCTGTATTCGTTCATTAGAGCACGCCTATTCCCGCGAGGGCGGGCTTGCTGTGCTGTTTGGCAATATCGCTGAAAATGGTTGTGTGGTGAAAACGGCTGGTGTAGACGAAAGTATTCTGGTGTTCGAAGGGCCGGTTCGTATCTACGAAAGCCAGGATGCGGCGGTGAAAGGGATTCTTAACGATGAAGTGAGTGCTGGTGAAGTGGTCATTATTCGTTATGAAGGGCCAAAAGGTGGGCCTGGAATGCAAGAAATGCTTTATCCCACCAGTTATCTTAAATCGAAAGGCTTGGGTAAAAGCTGTGCGTTGCTCACAGATGGACGTTTCTCCGGTGGTACTTCGGGGCTTTCTATTGGTCATGTATCGCCAGAAGCAGCGGCTGGTGGTGCCATTGCGCTAGTTGAATCTGGTGACAGAATTAAAATCGATATACCGAACCGAAGTATCGCCGTCTTAGTGAGTGATGAGGTTCTCGCGCAACGTCGCAGCAACATGAATGCAAAAGGCAAAGCCGGTTGGAAGCCAGAACATCCAAGACCACGCAAAGTCAGTTCGGCATTGCGCGCCTACGCAGCCCTTGCTACGAGTGCAGATAGAGGTGGCGTGCGGGATGTTTCCCAGGTGGAATGATTTTAATTAGATCATTTCCTTCACAAAATCAGGGTTGTATTCTAGTTTTAACAGTGCAGTTGTAGTCAAAAACAATACATTGCAGCTAACGAGGTGCGCTATGTCGCCAGAGTTAACGTTAAACATGAAGTGCCCTGCTTGTGGAGTAAAGACTGAAAAGTCGCTTTCACAGATCAAAGCCCAAAGAGAGTTTCATTGTGACTGTGGTTATTTTGCCGATTTGTCGCCGCGACCAATGCCAAAGCGTAAAGATCTGAGAAAAAGGACCCATAAAAAAGAGGCTGTTGCTTAAGCAACAGCCTCTTTTTTATTCGAAATTCCAGTATCACAGTTCAAAGGATACCTGAGCTGTGATGCCTTTGTTCCACTCAATAATTCTTTGCTCTATGGTAAACCACGCATTTTCATGCACTAAGTAAGGCTTTCTCAGGTCAATAATGATAACGGTATTGGCATGACTGTGGTGGGCGATTAAATCTTTGTAGGTGGATAAGGGATAGTGGAAACCGCAGGATTTAGAAGAGTAAATAAGATCAAACTTAAGATTTGGATCTAATACCGGATTGCTGGCGTCAACGAATTGGTAACGCATTCCACGCGCTTGCCATTGCTGTTCCAAATACTCTCGGGTTAAGTAAAACTGCATGGAATTGGCATCACCATAGTCAATATCCCGGACTTGATTGCTGGAGTTTTTGTTACTGTCACCGTCCAATAAGTACAAATCACAGCCGTACTTTTTCTGGAATAGCTCTGACTCAACGGCCAGTCCGCAGCCAATGTCAAGGATTGTGGCGGGTGGTGATTCTAGATGTTGATCCAGGATGTTGAATTTTTCCAGGCGACCAGCAAAAAAACGATCATTATTTGCCCAGATGCTAGACCATTTTTTATGCTGTTCTGGTTCAGTCAGTATTGTCACGATGCTTTCCCTCCTAAAGTCATAGGTTAAAGTCAGCGTAGTCAAGATTGTTCACTGTGTCCAAACTCACTGTGGTCAAGCTTAAGCTCTGACAACTGATTCAGAGACAATCTAAATACTGAAAAAAAAGACCATTTCAAGTATCCTCTACGACTTTTCACGCACCGCAAATCATCACCAATCAGTAATGAAGTCATCACACTTGGTAGAGGAAATGGTAATTGCTTAGTTATCGCCATGGGTATCACGCCGGTAATCACGCCGACGTGCTCAAACACTGGGTTCTAGTTCTGTGCTTGCAGTATTTAAAGCAGAAGGAGAAGCCCTTTTCTTATATTGATACCCACGCTGGCGCCGGGTGTTATGCGTTGGATAGTGTTTACGCCAATAAAACGGCAGAGTATCAGGAGGGAATCGTTAAATTGTGGCAACAGGCTTCAGCTTTACCTCCCTCATTTAAAGATTATGTCCAGCAAATAAAAGAACTCAATGCCCATGGTCCATTAAAGTCCTATCCTGGCTCGCCATGGCTGGCCGCAAATTTATTGCGTGAGCAGGATACTTTGCGGTTGATAGAAATGCATCCATCGGATATCGAATTGCTGCAAGATAATATGGCTGGCGACCAGCGAGCAAAAATTATTGCGGGCGATGGATTTAAGGAAATTAAAGCCTTGTTACCGCCAGCAACTCGCCGTGGCTTAGTGTTAATGGACCCGTCCTATGAGCAAAAGAAGGATTATCAGCAGGCGCTCACCGCTGTGCGAGAAGGGTTAAAGCGCTTTGCAACGGGTACTTATGTGATTTGGTATCCATTGATTAACTCAGTATGGGCGCAGCGATTTTCTAGCCAGCTACAGTCCTTGCCGACTAAGGAGTGGTTGGACGCACAGCTAATGGTAAAACTACCGCCTGAGCGTCATGGTATGTATGGCAGCGGGCTTTTTATTATAAATCCACCTTGGCGTTTACAAGAGCAGCTAACAGAAGGGCTACCTGTTTTGGCACAATTGTTGGCTCAGGATGAGAGTGCTAATTTTCAATTGCAATCCGGTACGAATAAGTAGGTAAATATTCATGAATATTACGAAAGACACTGTGGTGAATTTCCATTATCAGTTGAAAGATGAAACAGGTACGTTGATTGAAAGCACCGAAGGCAGCCATCCCATGGCTTACTTGCATGGCTATGGCAATATTATTCCTGGATTGGAAAAGGCGATGGAGAACCATGGTGGTGGTGATACCTTCAGCGTAACGGTTCAGCCCGATCAAGGTTATGGAGAGCGCAAGGAAGTTCCTTTGCAACGTATTCCCATCAAACATTTGCAGGGGGCAAAAAAATGGCGTCCTGGCATGATTGCTTGGGTCGAAACAGATCAGCAGCGTCGTCAGGTGACCGTTGCCAAAGTTGGCAAATTTAATGTGGACTGTGATCTAAACCATCCATTGGCAGGTAAAGTATTGGTGTTTGAAGTCGAAATTGTTGATGTTCGAGCGGCTTCTGCTGAGGAAGTCGCTCATGGCCACGCTCATGGTGTGGGTGGTCATCACCACTAATTTAACGATGCATACAGCTTGGTTTGGCATTCGGCAGCGCCATAGCGAGCGTGGCCTGCTGTCGCATAATGTCCATCACGCCCAATTTTCCTGGCAGTGTTTTTAGATTGGCTCCCCAATGGCGATAAAGGGTGTAGGCGTTGGTGACAATCCGCTCCGGCGAATCCCATTGGGCAAAGGGCAGAGACTGAAACTCGGCACTAAACACCACATCTTTCGCCGCCTCCAACGGTGTCATGGATTGCTGCCAACGACGATGCAACTGCTCATCAAGAAAATGCCAGTAGTCCAATGCCAATTGTACGGAGTGATTATCTGCTAAGGGGCCATGGCCTGGTACTATGCTATCGACAGGAAGAGCTTTTAACTTTTCTAAGCCACGCACCAGGTTGTCGAGAGGACCGCTCCACATTACTGGTGTGACGCCGACAAATAGGATGTCGCCGGAGTAGACTAGTTTTCGATCCGGAACGAATACAAGAGCGTCCCCATCGGTATGGCCTGGGCCTACCTCAATCACCAGGATTTCAACACCATTAACGTTTAGGCAATATTCGCCGACAAAACTTTTATTAGGATCTGTGATTACCACGTCGCTGAAATCATAGGGTTTGAACATATTGCTCATGTATTTACCAAAGGCGTCTAGTCCAAGCCACGGTAGGCTGCCCAAATATTTGCCACCAGTTTGCAGAGATCGCAGAGACAAGGGGTTAATGTGGTGCATCTGATGGACGCAGGCTTGAGTAGCAATGATTTCTTTGTCCTTAAATAATTGATTGCCCCAGCAATGGTCACCATCCGCGTGCGTATTAATTACGATTTCGATGGGAGAATTATCCAATATTGAATGACTGTGATGTAAAAATTCATGGGTAAATTGTAGATCCCAAAAGGTGTCAATCAATACGGTTTTCCCTTTGCAATCAAGCAAGCCAATATTGGTTTCTCCCCAGGAACCGTTCGGCACTAACCAGGCATAGCTGTCCTTGGCCACTTGATATAGGCCTTCTTTGTATTTGGCAACTTCACCGAATCGAGTGTGCTGGCGTTGAGGCCCCGCTAAGTACTTGGAATTCATGGCTGTATTCTCTAGGGTGATGATTTTCTTTAGGTTTTTACACAAAACTGAGTAAATTGTCACGAAGATTGGGGGATGAGCTAGGCTTTAAGGATGTATCTTATCAATTTGGATCTAGCTAAGGATGAAGTTTGTTCGTATGCAACGTTGGTACTCTGGGGCCAATGTTTTACACAATGCGTACACAGCATGGATAGTGCTTTTTTCTTCGGTTCTGTTAACCGTCGTTGCCTATGTCCTGTCAAATCAATTCGTGCAACAACGTATACAGGATCGCTTCGATTTTCTATCAAGAGAGCTTGAAGCAGAAATAGAAAACCAGTTATTGGTTTATGAGCAAGTGTTGCGTAGTACGGTTTCTCTTATTTACGCCTCTGATGAACTCGATCGATCTGAGTTTGAGTTTTTTGTTAAAACGCTCCAGCTTGATAAATACTGGCCGGGAATTCAGGGTATAGGGCTTAGTGTGTTGATTAGGCCGAATGAAAAGCAGGCTTTTGAACAGTCAATTCGTGCTGAAGGGTTTGATGGTTTTACGGTATCTCCTTCAGGGGATCGTCAACTTTACTCAGCGATTAAATATTTAGAACCTTTTGATTGGCGAAATCGACGAGCCTTTGGCTACGATATGTATAGTAACCCGGTACGACGGGAAGCCATGGATCGTGCCTGGCAAACTGGTGAGGTGGCCACTTCAGGCAAAATTATTTTAGTTCAGGAAACGGATACCGATCGTCAAAATGGTTTTTTGACTTACCTACCAGTGTACCGGTCAAAGCAGGTTCCAACATCGCAGAGGGAAAGGCAGGAGCAACTAATAGGTTGGGTTTATGCCGCATTCAGAGCCAAGGATTTAATGATTGGTGTCACCGGTGGTGATACTTTTGCTATTCATTTTGCTATTTATGATGGAGAAGAAATATCACCGGATGCATTGTTGTATCAAAGCCCAAGAGATTCGCAGTTACAATCGATTAGCGCTTTGCGGAGGTCCAGTACTTTAAAGCTACAGGGACACCCCTGGACGTTAGATTTTGAGGCGGGTACTAAATTTTTAGAGGAGATAAGCAATAAGAATTTGCCGCAGTATGTTGTGGTTGCGGGTTTAACAGTCGACCTATTGCTCTTCTACGTTATCATGTCATTGTCGTTCGTTAACCGAAAAGTTGAACAGCTTGCGCAAGAAAAGACCCAAGATCTAATTGCAGCTCACACGGCGATAAAGAAACAAACGGCATTCGCGAATACTATAGTGGATAAGCTTCCTTTGGTTTTGGTGGTTAAAGATCTTGGTTCTGGAAGGGTTATTCGCACTAACGAGTTCGCTAATGACTTATTCGATGATGGAAGCGAAGAAGGTAAGAGCTTATTCAAACAGTTTCAGCAGCGCTTAACCAAACATTTTCAGTCCAGTGAAACCGATGAAAGCGGCGTATCTGGCAACGACATCGACATTCTGACCTTGCAGGGTCAACGTTGGTTTAACGCGCAAAAAATAGTGATTGAAGACGACTCCATGGAGCAGGGGTATTCGCTTTTAGTGGCTACGGATATTACTGAACGCGTCAATTCCGAGGATCGATTTCAGTCGCTGTTTGAGTTGGCACCATCAGGCTTGCTGTTGGTGGATAGTGAGTTACGAATTAAGCAAGTTAATCATACTTTGTGTGAAATGTTAGGCTATTCGCCCACTCAATTTTTGAGTAAAACGGTCCCCCAAATTTTAGTGTTTCAAACCTCTTCAGAGCAAAATCAACTGACAAAACTGATTCACCAGTTAAGCATTACTCAGCCATTGTTTAAAGCTTGCCAGGTGCAAACTGCGACGGGTGATCAAGTTGATGTGGAAATCTCAGTAAAATTATTACCCTCTGAAGAAGATAAGTATTGGTTGTTGGCCATATCAGATGTATCTGGCCATGTTCGGCTGGTAAAGCAATTGGAAAACGCAAGCCGCTATAAATCCGAGTTTCTAGCCAGCATGTCTCACGAGCTAAGAACGCCGTTGAACTCGGTGATTGGATTTACCACCAGAATTCAAAAAAGTATTGGCCACAGCCTGGACAGTCGTAACTATGATGCGCTGGAAGCTGTGAACCGTAATGCTCATCAGCTGTTGGCTTTGATTAATGACATTCTCGATCTTTCTAAAATCGAAGCAGGGCGAATGGAGGTATTGCCGGTTGAGGTGGATGTCAGGCAGCTACTGGATATTCATTTACAGTCATTGTTACCCATGGCAAAGACCAAGGGCCTGGATTTTCGAATAAATTTAACGCCAGTGCCCATCGTTATGAACACGGACAAGAATCTGATTCTTCGTATTGTGAATAACCTAGTATCCAATGCCATTAAGTATACCGATGAAGGTGAAATTCGGGTTAGCTTAGAATTGTATGAGGATTCCGTCTGGGGAGAATCTTTGCGGCTGCGAGTGAGTGATTCTGGCATTGGGATCACTCATCAAGATCAGGCTAAGTTATTTAGTGAATTTATACGGCTGGATGATGCCAGAAGCCATGCGGTGGAAGGAACCGGATTAGGTTTGGCTATCACAGCCCGGTTGGTTGATATGCTTGAAGGTCGAATTAAGGTCGCCAGTATATATGGAGAGGGCAGTACTTTTACTGTGGAGCTGCCCCTGTCAGTAGCTGAATTCTCAGGCCTGGATAACACCGTAATCTCATTGACAGAACAGGGACAGCAATAGAAAAGCGGTAGGAAAGCTGTAATTAGTATTCGGTTTACTGGCTGATTAACCAGCAGGAGGGTAGTCAGCCGGTGAAAATGATACTAAGATACCGGGTCTCGCGGCTGGGGGTAAGCCGTTGTTTTAATCCATTTCCATGGTGAAAATGCTTATGACAATCGAACATCCTGGTAGCCATCGGGATACCCATTCCGTGGTCATAGGTTATATTTTGTGGATTTTTGGTTTTATGGGAGCTCATCGCTTCTATTTTGGCAAACCTGTGACCGGTACTATTTGGTTTTTTACACTGGGTTTGTTTTTTATTGGCTGGATCGTCGATTTATTATTTATTCCAGCCATGGATAGGGAAGCCAGCATCCGGTACTGTCCGGGCTCGACGGATTATACCATTGCCTGGATATTGCTAACCTTTTTAGGGGTGTTTGGGATCCACCGGTTTTACATGGGAAAATGGTTTACTGGAATATTGTACTTGCTCACCGGAGGACTTTTCTTGGTGGGGTACTTGTACGACTACTGGACACTTAACAAGCAGGTCGATTTGATTAATCGGTATGCCTAAAAAATTCAATTAAAACAGATAGTTCTGGAGCTTTTAGTATGCTAGTGGGAATACCCAAGGAGATCTATCCAGGGGAGAATCGGGTCGCCGTAATCCCTGCAGGTATCCAAACCCTGATTAATGCAGGATTTGATGTTGTGGTTCAAAGTGGTGCGGGGGAAGCATCACATTATAGTGACGATGAGTTTCGCAACGCTGGGGCAAGCATTGCGCCTGATGACAAATCTTTTTATGACCAGTCAGACATCGTTCTGAAAGTGCGTCAACCACTGGCAGAAGAGTTACCGCTTATTAAGGAAGGTGCTTCGCTAATTTGCATGATGGACGCTTGGTTCAATTTGCCAATGGTTCAACAATTAGCGCAAAGAAATATTCGTAGTTTTGCCTTGGAATTTATTCCTCGAATCACTCGTGCGCAAAGTATGGATGTGTTGAGCTCCATGGCGGCAATTTCTGGCTACCGCGCAGTGCTAGCGGGTGCCATGGCGTTACCACAGTATTTCCCCATGTTGATGACTGCCGCAGGCACGATACATCCCGCTAAAGTGTTTGTTATTGGTGCTGGAGTTGCGGGCTTAATGGCTATTTCCACCGCACGTCGCCTGGGCGCAGTCGTCGAAGCCTATGACACCCGAGTGGAAGTTCGTGAGCAGGTCGAGAGTTTGGGCGCAAAATTCGTAGAGTTCGATTTGCCCACAGAAGAAGGTGCGGCCACCGGTGGTTATGCAAAACAACAATCGGAAGCATTTTATAAGGCTCAACAAGAGCAAATGGCGGCTAAAGTGGCACAGTCTGATCTGGTGATCACAACGGCGGCTATTCCCGGTAGACCTTCTCCCCGGCTAATCACTTCCGACATGATCAAATGTATGAAAAAGGGCTCGGTCATTGTGGATTTGGCGGCAGAACGTGGTGGTAATGCCGAAGGCACCGAAAAGAATCAAAAAGTGTTTGTCGACGGTGTAACTCTTATTGGTTATATCGATCACCCATCTCGGGTGCCGGTTCATGCTTCTCAGCTCTATACCAAAAACATCACCACTTTCCTGCTTAACATGGTGAAAGAGGGTCAGTTGGAACCCGATATGGGCGATGAAATTGTGGCAGCAACTCTGGTTACAGAGGCTGGTGAAATTAAACACGAAGGTTTACGAGAAGCCGCTGTTAAGGAGGCGAACTAATGGAAATGCTTATGCTGACATTTACAATTTTCGTACTGGCGATCTTTGTAGGTGTTGAAGTTATCAATAAAGTCCCTCCCACATTACATACTCCTTTGATGAGTGGTACGAATGCCATTTCTGGAATTATTGTAGTGGGGGCGATTATCAGTTCGGGTGGGGGAGAGCAAACCACTGAGCTTTCTACTTTTCTCGGCGTGCTCGCCATCATACTTGCCTGTATCAACATTTTTGGCGGGTTTATGGTTACAGATCGCATGCTTCACATGTTTAAGAAGAAATAACACCAATAGGAAAGGTCGAATCAATGCAGGTTTTCATTAATTTTTGTTATCTAGTTGCTGCGATACTTTTCATTTATGGTATCAAAGGCATGACTACGCCCAAAACGGCGGTGCGGGGCAACCAGCTCTCATCTGCGGGTATGCTAATTGCGGTTATTGCCGCCTTATTAGACCACAACGTGGTGGGTTACCTTTATATCGTGATGGGTATTGTGATCGGTTCTGGCATCGGAATCTTTTTGGCGAAACGAGTTCAGATGACCTCCATGCCTGAGATGGTGGCGGCACTTAACGGCTTTGGTGGCGGCGCTTCATTATTGGTGGCTTCTGCTAACTATCTGGAGAGCCAACATGTGCCAAATTTTGATCCGTCACTGGATTGGAGTTTGGCTTTGATCTTCAGTATCTTGATTGGTGCGGTCACCCTGACGGGCAGCTTCATCGCCGTGGGTAAATTGATGGGCAAGCTTGGGGACTCTTCTCAAGTTCGTATGTTCAAGATGATCGTCAAGATCTGTTTTGCCTTATTAATCGCAGGCACCATCTATTTTGTCAGCACGGATCCACTTGAGCAGACTGATCTTTTGATTGTGATGGTCGTTATCTGTTTGTTGCTTGGTGTCTCATTGGTTATGCCAATCGGTGGCGCCGATATGCCGGTGGTAATTGCATTGTTAAACTCTTACTCTGGACTAGCCTGTTCGGCCACGGGGTTTGTGCTTGGCAACAATGGCTTGATCATCACCGGCTCACTAGTGGGGGCTTCTGGTTTAATTCTGACTACCATCATGTGTAAAGCCATGAACCGATCCTTAACCAACGTGCTATTTGGCGGATCAATGGCTGCGGCAGCGGGCATCAGTCGCGATGAAAATGATGCTTTCTATGAAGGTAAAGTGAAAGTCACTAGTGCTGACGAAGTGGCCATGTTGCTGGATTCAGCAAAGAAAGTTGTATTTGTTCCTGGTTATGGATTGGCGGTAGCCCAGGCCCAACATGCCACAAGAGAGCTGGCGAGTATGCTTCAGTCCCGAGGTATTGATGTTAAATACGCAATACACCCAGTGGCCGGTCGTATGCCGGGTCATATGAACGTGTTGTTGGCGGAAGCGGAAGTTCCCTATGAGCAGTTAATCGAAATGGATGTGATTAATCCAGAGTTTCCCCAAACTGATGTGGCGATTGTATTAGGAGCAAACGATGTAACCAATCCGGCGGCGTCTTCTGATCCGTCCTCGCCAATTTTTGGAATGCCAATACTTGAAGTACAGAAAGCGAAGACTGTTATTGTGGTTAAACGTGGTCTGTCACCCGGTTTTGCCGGCATACCCAATGCATTGTTTATTAACGAAAATAGTTTGATGGTTCATGGTGATGCCAAAATGGTATTGCAGGAAATGATTGCCGCTATGAAAGACTTGTGACATCAGTTATTCAAGCGATAAAAGCAGTGATAAAAAAAGGGGCTATCTAGCCCCTTTTTTTATGTAACATTTTCAGAGTTTTTATAATTACTATAAATATTTCCATTTCCTCCTCGAGAAAGCGCCTTATATGGCGGTGTTCATGGCTGGCCGCGATTTTGCAGTACCTGTTAGAGTGAAAGGCAGCAGGCCGGGTGCCATCGATGGCAGGGAGTGAGTGAATGAATGATCGTGCGGCTCAAATGGTAGCGGAGCATCCCGCTGCACCGAAATCAGCGAAAGACTATCGCTTTGTTGTTCTTATCAATGGTGGATCAGGCTCGGCTGATTTTATCGCTATTAAGCAGCGCTTAACAGCGGCGCATTGTGCTCTTCGCATCGTTAACTTTGTTGCATTGCATGATGTTTCTACTATTGAAGACAAAGTGGAAAAAGCTTTTATCCATGCCAAAAACAACCGCTTGGCGGTTCTGGTTGTTGGTGGTGATGGCAGTATTTGTCTGGCTGTCAAATACGCACTTTTATTTGATGTGCCGCTGGCTTTGTTGGCCCAAGGTACTTTCAATCTATTTGCGTTACATCACGGGCTAGCTGTGGATACGGAAAAGGGTATAGCTCAAATCGAGAATAGCCACATTGAGAAAGTTGCGGTAGCTCGGATCAACGACTTACCCTTCATCACTGGAGCCAATTTTGGACTTTATCCGGAGTTAATTGAACAGCGGGAAAAATATCAATCGTTGACGGGTGTAAGAACCAGGATCACTGCTTATATCTCTGGACTGCATACCTTTTTATTTAAGCGGAAAAAGCTGAAACTTAAAATGACCACGCCAGATTCCAGCTTCGATGTCAGTGCTCAGATTATAATGCTTTCGCAAAACCGCCCCCATATTGAAAATCTAGGGTTAGCTTCGGACCATTGGCTCAAGATGTTAAATAACCAGTTGTTAATGATTGTCGCGAAACCGGAAACCTTTCTGGATAAGTTGCGGATGATGGGGCATCGGTTGCTGGGGAAATTAGAAGATGATCTACAATTTGAAGTTAAGCCCGTCTCAGAAGTCGTAATAGAAACCAGGAGAAGAAAGCTGAAAGTAGCCCTAGATGGGGAAATTTATGAACTCACAACACCGTTAAACGTTAAAGTTGAACCTAATGCATTAGCGTTATTTAAGACAACGGTAGATCAATGAAATCAATCGTCCATATTTCTGATACTCATTTTGGGACAGAAAAAGCACCTGTTAAAGCCGCCTTAATTGAAGCGGTGAATCAGCTTGCACCTGATGTGCTCGTGTGGTCAGGCGACATCACCCAACGCGCAAGGCGTAAGCAATTTTTGAAGGCAAAGAACTTTTTAGGGTCACTAAACTACAAAGAGCTTATCTGTCTTCCTGGAAACCATGATATTCCGTTATATAATCTTCCCGTTCGTTTTTTTGCGCCGTATTCTGGCTTTCAGCGGTTTTTTCCTGCAAAACATTCCGTAAATCGAGTGGTATCGGAACCTTTAGCCATTATCGGGGTAAACAGCTGTAATCCAAAACATTATAAAAATGGCTTTTTCTCCAATAGTTTGATTCGAGAAGTGGAGCAATTTCTTTTGTCGGTGCCGAGTAACTGGCTAAAGGTGGTTGTGGCACATCACCCGGTTGATGTGATTCAGGAATCAGATACTGAAAATATCGTAGTGGGTGCGGAGTTTGCCTTAAGTCGCTGGAGCGCTGCGGGAATGGATATTATTATGGGTGGGCATATACACTTTCAGTTTTCGCGGGAGCTAAATATTCGATATCCCCATGTATCACCACTTACGCGAGTAGTTCAAGCGGGTACAGCAATGTCTAGCAGAGTACGCTATGGGCTGCCCAATTCATTTTTTCATCTACAAGTGCCATCGGACAAGCACGAGTCAGTTATCGAGTGCTGGGATTACAGTAAAGAAATTCAAGGGTTTTCACCCAGCGCTTCAGGTCAATTGTTCAGAGAGCCTACGCGGCTGATGGTTTAAGCAGAGAATAACGTATATGTGGTGCAAAGAGGGAACCTCGCTACAAATCACAGCAATCATCAGTAGTGCCGGAACGGCAATAAACAGGCCAGCAATACCCCACAGCCAACTCCAGAATATAATGGTGATAAAAATAAAAATCGGATTTAGATGGAATTGTCTGGCATGAACGATAGGATCTATAAAATTCCCAGTGATAAACATGAGCAGTGCGGTGGCGGCTGGTGCCACCAGAATGTTGGTGAGTTGCAGGTGTTGCTCAGCGACCGCTAGAGTAACGGCAGTGAGTGATATTATGTTTCCTGCGTAGGGAACATAGCGAAAAAGCCCGATGATGGCCCCCCAAATTAACGCATAATCTACCCCAAAGTATAACAAAATCAGGGACACGAGGAAGCCATAGGCCAGGTTTACACATAACGTGACGGCAATATAACGGGCCAAACTGGCTCGGATTTTTTTTGTTAGGCTTAAGACTACTGCTCTTTTTTCCCGTTGGCGAAATGACATGGCAATATTTTTAGACAGGGCATCTCCCCCCACTAAAAAGAAATAACAAAGTAACAAGGTTACCGAAAAATTCCAGGCGAGATTTCCCAGTTCGGCAAATAACAACTCATCCCAACGTTGCTCATCTTTAGCGACAACTATGGCCTTGGAGTCACTATTGTTTTTTTGTAATGCGTCATTAACCATTTCTTCCATTTTCTTTGTTTTGACATTTACTTCATCTATGGCTTTCTTTATTGGCGTAAATTCAAGCTGCAGTTGACGCAGGGTTGATGGAATCGTTTCAACTTTTTTAAGAAAGGGTTCGTAAGCAAGCAGCATTAAAGCAATAAATAAAGTGAAAATAAAAACTATTGGAATGAGGGCTGCTAATGCTTTTGGGATAAGAAGTCGACGTAGCATCATCATTGGCGTATACACCAATACACTGAGAAAAAAACCAAATAATATGGGTATAAGAATCGAGCTAGCAAAAACCAATAAATGAATACTGACAGCGAAACAGATAAGAATTAAAGTGGTTTTTAGAAGCTTGGTATTGTGTAGGTATTCCATATTTACCCTAATTGGCTTTTTTGATTTTCGCATTAGCAATGCACTATTCGTTCCGTATCCCTCGCCACTAGTGATATGCACAGCATTGGGTAGGTGATCGTGTAATGCCGTGTAAATTATACCAAATGGGAGATATCGCTTTGTAAATTCGCCAAGAGGTCTGAGTCTTTATCTCTTTGCTCTGTGCAAAAAACAATCTAATTGTAGCTTAAATTACTGATATCTCGGATGATTTTTGATTGGAACATTGTTTGCAGTAACGCAGTAATTATTGGGTTTGTACTGCAGGGGGCACAAATGAGTCCAAATTCGCTGTTCAGAGAAGGTGAAAATTGTTGGCGTCAAAGTCAGGCTTCATTCGTTACACCGTTAATTGACTGCAGAAATTATTATCGTGCACTTCACGAAGCCATTCGTCGGGCGAAACACAGCGTGTTTATTATTGGTTGGGACATTGACAGTCGGATTCAATTATTGAGAGGGGCCGACGCAGAGGAGACAGATGCTCCTTCTGTAATCAGTGATTTGATCGCATGGAAGGCGGAGCGTGATCCGCACGTGCAATTCTATTTGCTGCGCTGGGATTCATCATTGGCTTTTTTGAGCCGAAGAGAGCTCTGGGCGCAGGAAGTATGGGAAGAGAAAACTCCGGATAATGTTCATATAGTTCTTGATGACACTATCCCGATGGGTGGTAGTCAGCACCAAAAAATTGTTTTGATTGATGATGAAATAGTGTTTACCGGCGGTATGGATATCGCTATAAACCGATGGGATACGCGCGATCATCGACCCCATGAGCCAGAGAGATTTGGACCGGAGGGAGAATATGAACCCTTGCATGACGTGCAAGTGTTATGCTCTGGCCCAGTGGTTGAACACTTTGCCGAATTGGTTCGTTGGCGGTGGTGTAGATTATCCTCCTTGGAACCTGTGGTCTGTCTTCAAGCTCAGGCTGATGACTCCCGTTATTCGTTAACGCCAAAATCCTGGCCTCGCTACTATCCGCCATTATTAAAAGATATTCCTTGTGCTATTGCGCGAACGATCCCATTTATGGATGACGTTGAGCCTGCCCAGGAAGTCAGGCATATGCTATTGGATTTGATCGCCCGTGCCGAAAATTTTCTCTACATTGAAAATCAATTTGCCAGTAGAGAGGAAATCGCCGAGGCCATAAATGCTCGCCTAAAAGCCTGTAAGTCTCTGAAAGTTCTTATTGTAAGTTCTTATGCACCCAAAGGAACCGTTGAGTGTGAAGCGTATTGGGCGGGGCGAATCGATTTTAAAAAGATTCTTGAAAATGGTATTCAACGAAAGCGGGTTCGCATAGTTTATTCGTCCATTGGAAATCCAGAGGAAGATGGCTTGTTCAAGCGTGTGCACGCAAAGGTCATGGTGGTGGATGATCGCTACCTGGTCATTGGATCATCTAATTTAAGTAACCGATCCATGACGTTGGATACTGAATGCGATCTTATTTTTTCTGCTACCAAGGATGACCACGCAGCGGCTATTGCACACATTAGAAATGATTTGCTTGCTGAGCATACGGGTCACTCAGAAGAAGAGGTGGCAAAAATTTTGACGATGAGGAATCCAATCCGTCATCTCATGAAACCGGCCTCAAATGCGGATTACGCTTTGCATGAAGTGAATGATGAGCAATTCACAGATAAATCCCTGCAAACCATGTTTCGTACGCTTTCCGATCCAGAAGTGCCAATCATTCCCACTATTAATTATTCCAGAGGTAAGCGCTTTTACTTCCCTAATCCGCGAAAAAAAACGTTGCTCTTTAGTGCAGCGTTTATGGTGGTGGCGGTATTGCTGTGTACCGTTTACCTAATGACTCAAACCGTGCCTTGGCTAGATCCAGAACACTGGAAAGCCTTCTTGGATAATACCCGCGGAACTTTTTGGTCGTTACCTGCAGTTGTTTTGATCTACGTTGTTGGGGGCCTGGTTTTTTTCCCCGTTACAGTTATGTCTCTAGCCGTTGCGGCTGTATTTGGACCAGTTTGGGGGGTGGTTTTCGGAATGACAGGAGCCTTGGTCAGCGCCGCGATGATGTTTGTGGCAGGACATTTACTTGGGGATCAAGGGCTCAGAAAACTAGCGGGTTCCAAGGTACAAAAAGTTGACGACAAATTCAAACAGAGTGGCGTGGTGGGAGTGGCTTCAATCCGTTTGATTCCCATTGCCCCTTATAGCTTAGTGAATCTGGTGGCGGGTATATCCTCTATTGGGTTCACGCCGTTTATATTGGGTACATTTCTGGGTATGTTGCCACCCATGATCGCAAAAGGGATGGTTGGGGACTCCTTAACCACTATTTTTATGAATCCTTCGGTTTCATCCGTAAGTTATCTTTTGTTGGGTATATTGGGTTGGGTGTTGATAGTGGTCGCTAGTCAAAGAGCGGTTCGTTATCTGCAAGACCGAAAGCAAGACAAACAATGTCCTCAACAGCAGCCATGCAATGAACATTAGCGAATTTGAATAACCTAGATTTTAAAATCAACGATTCAAAGGAGTAGTCAATGAACATTCAATTACAAGGCGAATTTCAAAAACATGACGATAGTTATCAGGGCAATTTGGCAAAAGCACAGGAGCTGGTTTGCGCACTACGCCATGATGACACAGGGGTACAATGGAATAGTTTGGTGAGAAGGGAATCTGTCGAGAATACACCGATAGCGCGTATTATGTTTGGTGGAGACTCACGCCAAATCATTACGTTAATAGTAAAGCAGGGAAAGACTGAGCAGCAATGGTGGTTAGGGAGCGGACGCGGGGCGGAGTCACAAGTTGACTACCCACTTATCCCCCCTTGTGGTTCAGAATTCCGCTTTATGATCGAATATACTCGTGGCCTTTGGTACGTTAATTTTCCAGCAGAAGAAAACAACGCTTACGTTAATCACGAGCCTGTACGGATTGCACTATTGGAAAATGGCGATTCGATACGTGTTAAGCAGCTGCAAGCGACTTTTTATGGCTAGCGAATATCGGCTGCGATTTCCAATTCAGTGATTCCGTTTTCGAGGAAATCCAACAATCGCTGCATAGACGGCAAGGTTCTGCGGCAAGCGGTTAGACCAAACTCCAGCTGATCTTTGTAACTCAGTAAGGTGATGTTAAGTGCAATTCGATCAAGCGGCACAGATACTGGATACATGCCTTCTAACCGGGCTCCGTTCCAGTACATGGTTTTCTTTGGCCCAGGTACATTAGATATAATTACGTTAAATGGTTGCCAATTTGGAATTAGGCCAGTGAGCATATTGAAACCCGCTGGCGCCATGGTTAAAGCGGTATAATTCAGGGTTTCTTCTGCCGTCATGCTGCGATAGCGCTGTTTGGATTCCTGGACTGATTCAATGATTGTGGTCAGGCGGCGGCTGGGATCGGCTATATGAGTTCCCAAGTTGACCAGAATCATCGCGATCTGGTTGCCACTGTTTTCGTTGTCCTTGCGAATCGAAACTGGCACCATCGCAATCAATGGTTTATCGGGTAGAGCTTGTCGGCTGATCAGATATTCTCTTAAAGCACTTCCGCACATGGCCAACACAATATCATTTACCGTGCATCGAAATGTTTTAGCAAGTAGCTTCACTCGCTCGATGCCATAAGACTGGGCCGCAAAGCGTCGAGAACCGGTTATGGGTTGGTTTAAAATACTGTGCGGTGCTTGAAAAATGGAAACATGATGGCTTTTTTCCTTGCGAGCGCGGCGAATGGTATTGGTTAGTTCTCTAGTGATTTTTGGCAGTGTCCCAAGTTGTTTCTGAAATTCTTCGGCCATTGATGAAAATCCACTCATAAGATCTTTGGGCTCCTGTCGGCGACTGTCACGAGCTGGAGGATCAATAACCCAGAACGGTGGCTTGTTCGTGTCCTCCGGGTTATAGCTAAGGAATTCCTGGCAGCGACGCATGGCGGCGATACCATCCATCATGCTGTGATGAACTTTACAGTAAACTGCAAAACGGCGACCCTGAACGCCTTCGATTAAATAAAACTCCCATAAAGGACGCTCACGATCCATCAGGTTACTGTGTTCGATTGAAACCAGAGATAACAGCTCACGGATACGGCCTGGTTTTGGCAATGCCAAATGGCGAAAGTGATGATCCAAATCGAAATGATCGTCGTAGTCCCAGTAATACCGACCGGCCCTTCGCGTTAATTTTTGATGGTAGCGTTTTGCTGGTTCACTGTAGCCCCGTAGGGTTTTGGCTAATTCGGTAACATACTTAGGATTTGCATCTTCAGGAAAGGAAAACAACAGTAAGCCACCCACATGCATAGGCTGTTGACGCTTTTCAAGCCAGAGAAACAGTTGGTCGGCGGGGCTAAGTGGCTTCATTAAAATTTCCTGAATTGCTAAAGTTATAAATTTCAATACATTATCACTGTTTTTTTAGGATAGCGTCTTTTTTGCTCAGTTACTGCGATTTTTTCGCAAAATCGCCCGATCCTTTGACCTGTGCCTATAATTTACAGGCATACTTACCTTATAGTGTGTTGACTGTGGTGCTCGGCTAGCGTAGCTGAGCGAATTTGTTCAGGTACGCAAAATGACCATTATAGATGCTAATCCCTTTGATTCGATTCGCCCCTACGCGGATCATGAAGTGCCGGAAGTCATTGCTCGTTTGCTCAAGGCCGATGAATTCATTTATGGCATTATACATACCCAGTTTCCCCACGCGCCCCGTTATCTGCATAAACCACTGGCAAAGTATTTACGCCTAAGGATTGCTCGGCAGCTCAAGGCAGTGACAACAATCGCTGAGTTTCAGCAGCATATGATGCAATTTGTGGCCCGAACTATTCAACGCAGTATGACGGCATTCACTTATTCAGGCATGCAACACATCAGCGCGGAAAAACCCAGCGTCTTTATCAGTAACCATCGTGATATAACACTGGACTCTGCACTGCTGAATTTTGCGTTGATGCAAGGCAATAAAGCTACTGCAGAAATTGCTATCGGTGATAATTTGCTGGGAAATCCTCTGGTGTCTGATTTATTGCGCCTCAACAAGAGCTTTGTAGTGCAGCGCTCGGTTAGCGGTTTTAAAGCTAAATTGATAGCGCTCACCGGACTGTCTCGCTATATATTTCAAGCGAATCAAGAAGGCCGCAGTATTTGGATTGCACAACAGGAAGGACGCGCAAAAAACGGTGCAGACCGCACGGATCCGGCAATCATCAAAATGTTGCAGTTATGGCCAAAAAAATTGGGCCTTTCTCTAAATGAGGTTGTTGAGCAACTTAACATTCTACCGGTGTCTATTTCATACGAGTATGATCCCTGCGATGGATTGAAAGCCTCGGAAATGATGGCACGGCAGTCATCTACTTACGTCAAAGGTGGCAACGAAGATTTTAACAGTATTCTAATGGGAATTACCCTGCCAAAAGGGCGGGTCCACATTGAAATCGGTGCCCCGCTACAAGGGGATTTCGCTGACGCAAAAGCAGTGGCTGAGGCTCTTGATCAGCAAATAATAAGCAACTATAAAATCTTTCCATCCAGCTGGTTTGCAGCAGAGCAACTGTTGTTGCTGTTGCAATTTAGTAAAACAGTCTCAACGTTGCAGGAAGATGCCAAACAGAAACTGCAGGTTCTTTTACAGCAGGCCAAAACAGCTTTACCAGTCATTGACGCCAATGAGCTGGCGCAGCTGGGGAAGGAGTTTTCCAGTCGTTTAGCGGCTTATCCAGAGCAGCTTCAGCGTCATATTATAGAAATGTACGCCAACCCCTTGTTGAGTAAATACCATATTTCTCTCTAATTATAAAAACTTGGTATAAATTATGAATGTCCCGTTTAGATTTGGTATAACGTTAGCTCATAGACCAACTAAGCAGGGATCGTCGTGGCACTACTATCCGATTGGGAAGCGCTTACGCCAAGACTGCAGGCGTTAATTCAGCAAGAAAATTTACCGGATGATTTTCTGGAAACGGTAACTCTGCATTTTATTCCATTGGCGGAAAATATAGCAGCTCAACAACAGAGTCTTGATCGGCCTCTGATTGTTGGTATTAACGGTGCTCAGGGAACTGGAAAATCCACCTTGGCTTTGTTTCTTCAAACTCTGCTGCATAATGGTCTTGGTTTGCCCAGTGCGCGCTTTTCCCTCGATGATATTTATTTGACTAAAACAGAACGGCAGCAACTGGCCGAATCTGTTCATCCTTTATTCCTGACCCGCGGTGTTCCTGGGACCCATGATTTGACTCTGGGTCAAAATACCCTCGACGCTTTATGCTCCAGTACTGATCCGGTTCCAATCCCTGTTTTTGATAAAGCCATTGATGACCGAGCGCCTCAAGAAAGCTGGCCCTGCTTTCAGGGGCCAGCAAAAATCATCTTGGTCGAAGGTTGGTGCGTGGGGGCACTTGCCGAGCAGGCGCAAGCCATACTGACTGAACCATTGAATGAATTGGAGCGGATCGAAGATGAGGATGGACTTTGGCGATCCTATATAAATCAGAGGCTTAAGGGTGAATATGCTGAGTTTTTTGGGCAGATTGACTGTTTGGTAATGCTTAAGGCACCCTCCATGGAATGCATCATGGAGTGGCGTACCTTACAAGAAGTTAAATTGGCGGAAAAGTTATATGTGCACCAAGCTGGTGCAGATGAGGCGCCAGTTACAGGCGTTGCGCTGTTAGAGTTACCCAAAACTGAGCAAACCAAAGGGATTATGGCACCCCAACAATTAAAGCGGTTTATCATGCATTACGAGCGGCTAACCCGAGCCATGCTAGAAGAAATGCCCGGGCGGGCTGACATCTTGTTTTTGATCAATGATCAGCACCAGATAGTCAGTACTCGATACTATGAACAGTAAACCAAAGTGGGTGGTTTTTACGGACCTGGATGGCACCCTGCTAGACCATAGCACTTACAGTTACGAGGCCGCTGAACCGGCTTTAGAGCAGCTTCGTCAAAATGCTATACCGGTGATTCTGAATTCCAGTAAAACACGACCAGAAATGGAGGCGTTGCGTTATAGCCTAGAGAATGAAGATCCTTTCATCGTTGAAAATGGCGCAGCGGTTATAGTGCCAAAACACACATTTGAGACAGCAGAAGATGCAGTGATTACGTTTGCCCAACCTCGTGAGGTGTTGTTAGAGGTGTTGTGGGGGTTGCGTCATGAAGGTTTTCGGTTCAAAAGTTTTAATGATTTCACTGTTGCTGAGCTCGCACGGGAAACGGGTTTAACAAACGTAAAAGCTGAAATGGCAAAACAACGGATTGCAACTGAACCTCTGTTATGGCTTGGCAGCAATGATACGCTTGCGGAGTTTAAAGCCAGATTATCCGAGTTTGAATTACAGTTGATAAAAGGGGGGCGCTTTTACCACGTTATGGGGCAGTACGATAAGGCTGATGCCATGAACCACCTGATGGCATTGTATCGCCAGCATACGCCTGATCAGCCGTTTGTTTCGGTGGCATTGGGGGATAGTCCGAATGACCAGAAAATGCTGGCAGCAGCCGATTTTGCTGTGATTATAAAGGGTGTAAATTCAAATCAGGTTAAGGTGCCTCATTCTAATGTCATAAAAAGCACGCACCCTGGGCCTGAAGGCTGGAATGAATGTATTACTGCGTTATTGGCGCAGGAAAAGTTTAACAACTGAATTCTGAATACTGGATAAGGGATAGGCGAGATATGGGTGATTTTTACCAAAATGGAATTATTACAACGCTGCATAATTTGGGAAGTCGCAGCCTCGATGATCTTGAGAGTGAGCTTATGTCATTTCGCAAAGTGCGTCCTATGACATTGGTGTTGCCGTCTCTATATTCTGAGCTACAAGGTTCTGCGCTAAAAAATATAGTGAAGCATTTAGCTCTGGTGCCGTACCTTGATGAGATCGTCATTGGATTGGATCGAGCGGACCGCGCCGAATATGAGCACGCGTTACGCTATTTCAATGAGCTTCCACAACCCCATAAGGTGTTGTGGAATGATGGCCCCCGGTTAAAGGCTCTGGACGACGAACTCAAGGATCAGGATCTGGCCCCCACAGAAATGGGTAAAGGGCGTAATGTCTGGTATTGTTTTGGTTACACTCTGGCTTCGGGTAAGGGCAAGGCTGTGGCGCTTCACGATTGTGACATACTAACCTATGACCGCAGCTTGTTGGCGCGCTTGATCTATCCAGTGGCAAACCCGAATTTTAATTACATGTTCTGCAAAGGCTATTATGCCCGAGTTGCTAAAGATAAAATGAACGGCCGAGTTAGTCGTTTGTTGGTGACGCCATTGATTCGGGCAATGAAAAAAGTCTGTGGGCCTTCGGACTTTCTAGATTACCTGGATAGCTTTCGCTACTCCCTAGCAGGAGAGTTTTCTTTGCGCACTGATGTAATCAGCGATTTGAGAATTCCCAGTGATTGGGGATTGGAAATAGGGATGCTTAGTGAAATGAAGCGTAACTATGCCACTAACCGGATTTGCCAGGTAGACATCGCCCATAGCTATGATCATAAGCATCAGGATCTTTCTGCCGAAGATGTTAACCAGGGTCTTTCCAAAATGAGTTCCGATATTAGCAAGGCATTGTTTCGCAAATTAGCCACTAATGGCGAGATTTTCTCTAACGAGAAATTCAGAACCATAAAAGCGGCCTATTACCGTATTGCGCTGGATTTCATTGAAACCTACCAGAGTGATGCGGAAATTAATGGTCTTCAATATGATCGTCATGGCGAAGAGCAAGCGGTTGAGCTGTTTGCTCAGAATGTGATGTACTCAGGCTCCTATTTTCTTAACAATCCAATGGATATACCCTTTATCCCAAGTTGGAATCGCGTGATCAGCGCTGTACCGGATATTTTGGAGCGGTTGAAAGACGCGGTCGAACAGGACAACAAAGAATTCTACTGTCAGTAAGGTTTGGTGCCTCATGCTTGAAGAATTAGAGTTAAAATTAACGGGAATGTTGGATTTTGTTTATAAAGATGCAGACAACACCCCATTAGCTAAACAGCTCATTTCCACCATGGGGCTGGATCAGCATTGCGAGTCACCACAGGCGCACCAAAACAATTGGGATGAAAAAGATGTCATGCTGATCACCTATGCGGATTCCATTGTAAGTAGCGTGGAAGAGCCAGCTGAAAAGCCGTTGGTAACGTTACACCGGTTTTTAAAAGAGAAATTAGCGGACACCTTAAGCAGCGTACATATTTTGCCTTTTTTCCCTTACAGTTCCGACGATGGGTTTTCCGTGATGGATTACTTGGCCGTTAACGAATCCCACGGCAGCTGGGAAGACGTGGAACGCATTGCCAAGGATTTTAAATTGATGTCGGATCTGGTCATCAATCACATGTCCGCCCGTAGTCGCTGGTTCGACAACTTTCGTAAGCGCATAGATCCAGGTAAAGACTACTTTTACGAAGGTAACCCAGAAGACGATCTTAGTGCTGTTGTGCGGCCACGAACCTCACCTTTGCTAAGCGCTGTCCAAACCGATGATGGCGAGCGTCATGTGTGGTGTACCTTCAGCGAAGATCAGGTGGATCTTAATTTCTCAAATCCTCAAGTGTTGGTGGAATTTGCTAATATCATCCGTCACTATATGGAGCACGGAATTAAACTGTTCCGGATGGATGCTGTTGCCTTTATCTGGAAGGAAGCGGGTACCCCTTGTATCCACCTGCAAGAAACTCATGAACTGATTAAAATACTCCGTGTTCTGATTGAGCATCGTGACCCCAGCGCCGTTATTATTACTGAGACGAATGTACCCAATCGGGAGAATCTCACCTATTTCGGTAATGCCAATGAAGCTCACGTTATTTATAACTTTTCACTGCCTCCATTGCTTATCAATACCTTGATCAGTGGGGATTGCCGACACTTAAAAACCTGGCTTATGAGCATGCCGCCAGCCCAAATGGGCACCGCCTACTTAAACTTTATTGCATCTCATGATGGGGTAGGCTTGCGGCCTACGGACGGCCTTCTTGCTACGGAAGAGGTAAATGAGTTGGTGAGCACGATGATTCAGTTTGGTGGTCGCGTTACCTATCGGCGATCCCGAGAGGGCACAGACAAACCCTATGAAATGAACATTAGTTTATATGACGCTTTGAAGGGCACGATTCAGGATGGTCCTGATAAGTGGCAGTTTCAGCGTTTTATTTGTGCCCATACCATTATGCTGGCCTTGGAGGGAATTCCCGCGTTTTATATCCACAGCTTGCTGGCCACGGAAAATGATTATGACCGGGTTGAAAACACTGGGCGTAGTCGATCCATCAACAGAAGTCAGTGGAATATCCAAAATTTGGAAGAACACCTGGCCAATAAGTATGATCACCACAGCAAAGCGTTCACCGAACTGAAAGCGCTGATCGATCTGCGCAAGCAGCAGCCTGCGTTTCACCCTAACGCGACACAATTCACCATGCATCTTGGATTGAAGATTTTTGCCTTCTGGCGCCAGAGTATGCGGCGAGATCAATCTATATTCTGTATCCATAATATTAGTAACGAAGTCCAGCAAATTGCATTAACGGACATTAATCTTATTGGTACCGATCAATGGCGCGATCTTATTTCGGGGGATGCCTACACGGATTTTGCCGGTACCATAACGCTGCAACCCTACCAATCCGTTTGGATCGCGAATACCTGATAAGTTACTACCATGAATAAGCAAGGATACGATGCCGTTATCATCGGCGGCGGCGCG
Source organism: uncultured Ketobacter sp. (assembly GCA_963922875.1). Taxonomy (GTDB): domain Bacteria; phylum Pseudomonadota; class Gammaproteobacteria; order Pseudomonadales; family Ketobacteraceae; genus Ketobacter. The sequence continues at coordinate 368,955 of CAWUJH010000003.1, forward strand.
GCAGGATTGTTTTGTGCCGCACAAATTGCCAAGCGCAAGGGGCGGGTGCTGGTATTAGAAAAAGCGGCCAAAGTTGGGCGCAAAATTCTGATGTCTGGTGGTGGCCGTTGCAATTTTACCAATATGTACACCGAGCCTGATAATTTTTTATCAGCCAATCCACATTTTTGTAAATCAGCGTTGAATCAATATACGCAGTGGGATTTCATTGGTTTGGTGGCTGAACACGGCATAGCCTACCATGAGAAAAAACTCGGCCAGCTGTTTTGCGATAATAGCGCGAAAGATATCGTTCAAATGCTGTTGGCGGAATGTGCAAAATATAATGTAACCATTAAAACCCAGTGTGAAATTGAAGCCTGTGATTATTCGCAGCACTATTCAATAATCACCAATCAAGGGATCTATCAAAGTGATGTGTTGATTGTGGCCTCTGGAGGGCTTTCGATTCCTAGTATGGGAGTCACAGGGTTCGGTTATGAAATTGCCGAGCAATTCAAAATGTCGGTATTACCCCGTAGAGCCGGGTTGGTTCCTTTTACCTTCAGCGACCACTTGAAACAAGTTAGCAATGAACTTAGCGGATTGTCAGTGGATGTTACATTAGAGAATCAACGCGCGGCCTTTCGGGAGAATATTCTGTTTACCCATCGCGGACTAAGTGGGCCTGCGGCACTTCAGCTCTCGTCTTATTGGAATCCTGGCGAGCCGATTCAGGTGAATCTGTTGCCGGATGAGTCACCCCATGAATGGCTGCTGGAAAAAAAACGCGCCAACCCCAAAGCCTTATTACGAACGGTCCTTACCGATAAGCTGCCAAGAAAATTGGTATTGCAGCTTGAATTGCTATGGTGGTCGCAGAATGCAGAAACACCTCTGGCAGAGATGAGTAATGAGGCATTACGAGGAATTTCTGACAAGCTCTCCTCTTGGCACCTTAAACCTTCTGGAACGGAAGGATACCGAACTGCTGAGGTGACCTTAGGTGGAATTGATACCGATTACTTGTCTTCTAAGACTATGGAAAGTAAAACTCAAAGCGGTTTGTATTTCATTGGCGAAGTAGTGGATGTTACTGGGCATCTGGGAGGCTTTAATTTTCAGTGGGCCTGGTCTTCGGCGTATGCTTGCGGGGTGAGCGTGATGTTATAGAAGAATCCTTAAACCTAAGACTTGGAAGAAGATCAAAGATGTATAAATTTTTAATTGACCAAAATATTGTAGGATAAGGCGGTAAAGTGAGTGTCCCTCCAAAATAGTGCAGTGCTAATAGCAGAAGCATCGTCGATTCCATTTCTCTCCTAAAAGGCTTTTGTTGAGTGTCCGAAAACAAATTAATTTATAAGCATGGAATAGCTTTAATTGAGCATTAATGAACGGTTTTCTTCAGCTAAAATTTTCATCTTTTATTCATAGGACTTGAAGTTAGCATTGAGATGAGTGAAGGCGTTAATTGCTATAAAGAAGGAAAAAATACATGAGTAAACGTGGCGGTTGCCAAAGTAGTAGAATTCAAAATCCCCAAGGTAGAACAACGTTAAAAAGCGGTTTCTTTTCCAAGTCCCAATAATTAGGATAGCTCCTCTTTTAAAGTGTAAATCAGTGACTAGATAGGTCCACTTGGTCAATTGCGAAGACAGTGATTCTCTTTACTAGGGTTTCACTCTTGAGTAGCATCTCGTTAAAGTTTATACCTGATAATTCAGGTTTTTTGTCATGGAGGTTGATTATTTTTTCAGTTAACTACCATCCTTACAAAAAATACGAAAGAATATATGCTATTGAATGAAAAATCATGCGTAACAGCAGAGGAATAGTGGTGAAAGCTTAATTAAACGCTTTTTGATTTTATAGTATAATCCAGAACCTAGGTGCATGATATTGACCAGGTTTTAATGCGTTTAATGATTTCATGGATCGTGTTGTCGGCCGAGCTCAAATAGTAGCTGGCTGAGTCCTTTTGGATCTGAAAGCGTTCAGATGAAAATGTCTAGATGAACTTAGAACAAGTTCGTGGATATGGATCTCGAACCTCCCCCGATTAACAGACGTCTTCTGATAAGTCAGGTGGATAAAAAATGGCTAGGATAATCTGCCCTAATAGGACTGAGAAATACGTCAATTAGTATAAGGTGGCCGAAGCTAAACAGGTTAAATAGATAAGATGCTAGTTTAGAGTGTCGCTCATGGTCTAAGTGTTCAAATATTTATGCTATCACTCCGAAAAAAGGAGTACCGAAAAGGTACGTTAGTGATTCTGGATAGTAAATTATCGACAGCGAGTAAGAAGCAAGCGAGACAAGAAAAAGAATTTAGAGAGTTGTTCGTTTAAAGCGCAATAGAAGCTAGCCCATCCGAAGTATTTTGTACTATATAACGATCGAGATATGAGGTGTGGATATGCGGCCGTTAATGAGAGGTTACGACGGTGCGAATTAAGGCATAGCATGAACCTATCCGGCCAACGTACTGGAAATGTCTAAATCAATTTTTATCTCCGCCTGAAAGTTGAACTTACCACAGGCGCTGATTTTAAAAAAACAAAAGTTTTTGCGAAGAATTTTGAACCAAAAAAAAGAAATTCATTAAACTTGAAGAGCGTTTATTGGCTAACGGCCAATAAAAAAGATTAAATTAGGTGTTAAGTATTAGGGTGTAGGTTATGCATTCACAGGCGGACGAGCAACCATTAGTGTCGATATTGGTTGCTTTTTACAATAATGTTGATCATGTAGAAGAGGCAATCAAGTCGGCATGTGCACAAACCTATGAAAATATAGAAATTATAGTGGTCGATGATTGCTCACCAGATCCAGCTGCCAAGAATGTTATTCGCAAGTTGCAAGTCGAGTATAATTTTCAACTTGTTGAAAAGTCGGAAAATCAAGGAGCTTCCAAAGCATATCAGACAGCTTTTGAACATTCTAAGGGAAGCTATATTTCGATACTTTCGCATGATGATGTTTACAGTGAAGATAAAATTGAATCCTGTTTGCGTGAGATCCAGGCACATAACCTGGATGCAGTTTACTGTAATGGAGCAATTTTTTATGATGATATTAAAGATTGTAAACCCTTCGATTCTGAAGATGTGGTAGTAGCGTTTAAACAAGGCCAAGAAAAAGTCGCGGCTTTAATTCAATCCACAGATGAAGTTGGCTCGTTGTTGACCCAGGGTGCTTTGTATTCGAGGAGAATCATGAAAGAGCTTTCTTGGATTAGAGAGCGATTTCTGCTTGATGATTGGCCCTTTACAATAAAAGTATGGCGAGACTATAAAGTTGGTTATAAAGACGAGGTTGTTTATTATTATCGAATCCATTCAGAAAATACGCACAAAAATTATTGGAAATGGTTTCCTGCAAGAATCCAGACAATTGCGGAACTCATACCTGAAGAAGATCGTCTTGAGACGCTGGCTTTCATGTTAGGAAGTATGTCTCGAGCTGAGAGAGTGTCGAAAAAATATGATAATTCATATCGCTTTGCAATGGCGGCGTTGATGCTATCTCGGTCCAAGGACGCGACTCCAGCGTTCCTAAAGATGGTTGAAAAGGCTTCAAAAAACATTGAATCAGATACAGTTACTAGTATTAAGACTAAAATGAATTCAGTTTTTCATAGGTCATCAGTGCTATTCAAGTGTTATAGCGTCTTGATGAAATTGTGTATCGGAGTTATTCCATCAAAGGCCATTAGACGTAAATTGCGTAAGAACGTCTAATGTGCTTATCCCGTTATAGGATGTGTTATGTATATACATGAAACTGCAGAAGTTCAAACAAAGAAGATAGGGTCAAATACTAGAGTTTGGCAGTTTAGTGTTATTCTAGAGGGGGCAGAGATTGGGAGCGATTGTAATATTTGTGCTCATACATTTATTGAAAATGACGTAAAGATAGGAAGTGGCGTTACTATAAAATGCGGCGTATATCTATGGGATGGAATAGAGTTAGAAAATGATGTTTTCGTCGGCCCAAATGCTACATTTACCAATGACCCTTTCCCTAGATCCAGGCAACATTTGAAACCTTTTTTGAAGACTTTAATTAAGGAAGGTGCATCAATAGGAGCGAATGTAACAATTTTGCCTGGATTGACGATAGGCTCAAAGTCGATGGTCGGTGCGGGTTCGGTCGTCACTAAAGATGTTCCAGATAATTGTCTTGTTTTTGGTAATCCGGCTAGGGTTATTCGCCAACTTTAATGTTTAATAGGAGGTATGGTTGGACGCTTCGATAGTGGAATTGAAAGTTTTTGGTGATGAGCGGGGGGCATTAATTTCTCTTGAGTCTGGTCACAATGTTACCTTTGATATTAAGCGTTGCTATTATATCTATGGCACAAGGGTGGGCGTAAGAAGAGGTTTTCATGCACACAAAACATTGAATCAGTTGCTTATTTGTCTAAGCGGTCAATGCAAGATATTCCTTGATGATGGTGCAACCACAATGGATGTTTTGCTTGATCATCCGACTAAGGCGCTTCATTTGAGTGGGCTCACATGGCGAGAAATGTACGATTTTTCAGAAGATTGTGTCCTTATGGTTTTAGCAGATCAATATTATAGCGAAGATGACTACATAAGAAATTATCAAGATTTTCTAAAACTGGTAAATTCTAAGAGAAATAAATAGTAATGAATGAAATGATAAAATTTCTAGATCTTCAGCGAGTAAACCACCAGTATCGTCAATCGTTGATTGACGCAGCTGTTCGTGTGATAGATTCTGGTTGGTATATCAATGGCGAGGAAGTGGTTAATTTTGAGAGGGAGTTCGCTGACTATTGCGGTGCGAAATACTGTGTTGGTGTTGGTAATGGCTTGGATGCTCTTACGATTATTTTGAAATCCTATATTGAATTGGGTAGGCTTAAATGCGGAGATAAAGTGCTCATTCCGAGTAATACCTTTATCGCTACTGCTTTAGCTGTTACTCAATCAGGCTTGGTGCCCGTATTATCCCCACCATGTGAGTTTTCTTATAATTTGGATCCTAATGTTCTAACGGACGAAATTTTGTCAGATGTTGACGCGATTATTGCGGTCCATCTATACGGTCAATTAGCCGATGTTGATGGTATACGAGCAGCGTGTAAAGATCGTGATCTGTTGATCATAGAGGATGCGGCTCAGGCACATGGAGCAATGATTGGTGGTGTAAAATCGGGTGCTTTAGGGGATGCAGCAGGTTTTAGCTTTTTTCCTGGGAAAAATTTGGGTGCCTTGGGCGATGCTGGAGCTATAGTGACCAGCAATTGCGAATTAAGAGATGCTTGTGTATCTGTTCGTAATTATGGATCAACGACTAAGTATTTTCACGATATGAAGGGAGTGAATTCACGAATTGATGAGATTCAGGCTGCTTTTTTAAGAGTTAAGCTTAGGGGGCTCGACAGCGAAATAGAGCTACGTCGCCATATAGCAAATAGATACCATACTGAAATTAGAAATGAGAAATTGGTGCCCCCGGTATTTGGGGATCCAAAATCGCATGTCTGGCATTTGTATGTACTGAGAACCGCCCATCGTGATGTTTTCCAGAAGCACTTGTTGGAAAATGGAATTCAGTCCTTGGTACATTATCCTGTGTCAATTGCTGAGCAAGATGCTTATAAGGGCGAGTTGGGTGAATGCTCTCTTTCCAGAAAGATGTCTGCGGAGATTATAAGTATACCTATGGACCCTTATATGAGCGAAGATAATATTGATTCTATCATTGATGCTTGTAATAGATTTTCTGGTTAGTTTATCTGGATATAGTAAGTCTTCGTTTTTGGTGTTATTTGGTAACGCCAGATGCTTATTGGTAAGTGATTTTTTTGGATAAGTGGAATCATGAAAAAGGCTAGTAACCTGAGACGATTTAGAAATTTTATCAAGCGGGCTATTGGAAAATTAAAACTAAGAATGATTGGAGGGGAGCCTTCGGTTATTGTTATGGTAGATGGTGGCCTGTGTTCAGTAATGACCAAAATCGTGTATGCCATTTATATTCATTCAAAATGGGGAGTTAAGGTAAAGTTTGACCTGGAGTGGTTTGTTGAAAATGGGGTGGATTGTGATAATAAGCATTCCAGAAGTTTGAATATATCGAATGTTTTTCCAAAAGTTGAACTGATAAGCGCCACTAGGGATGAGATTAGTTTTTACAAAAAATACTTCTATTACAAAAACCAAAAGCCTTATATGTTCAACAAAGACCTCATCAAAAATAAAGCACCTATTTATATTGATGGCTATTGTGAAAATTGGAAGTATTTTCATGAGGTTGAAAAAAAGGTATTAGATTTGTTTTCTTTTGATAGCCTGATTCTAGATGAAGCGAATCAGAATATGTTAAATGAAATCCGGTCTAGTAGCTCATCTATTGCGGTTCATGTTAGACGCGGTGATTATGTTAATCTTGGTTTGTGTTCGCTTTCTCCTTCTTATTATCTGGCTGCAATCAAAAAAATTCTCAGTGTCGATGAGTACTCTGATGCTAAGATTTTTTTCTTTTCCGACGATATAAACTGGGTTGAATTAAACATCTTGCCTGAGATTGAGTTTAGTAACGAATGTGTGTTGGTAAATATAAATGGAAATGATTCAGGGCATTTAGATTTACTTTTGATCTCCAGTTGCCAACATCAAGTAGCATCCAACTCCAGTTTTGGTTATTGGGGCGGGTTGCTAAACAGGAATCCGAATAAAATGGTGGTCTTGCCTAGTCAATGGATACCAAACCCCAAGAATATTCCCGTGTTGGAAGGTAATGAATCGGCTCATAGTTACCCTGGATTTATATTGCAGCCTTCTAGCACATAAATTACAAACATTATCATCGCTGCATATTCCGGCTTTGTATGAGCACACTGAGGTGATTTTCTAATTAATAAATAAAATAAATCAGTAAAGCCAATCCGCCATTTAATTTTGAGCAATCATTACCGGATGAGTTTATGGGGCGGAGAATAGCGGGGCTTCGGTTCAAGATCCCATTGTGGCGTTAATTTCGATAACCGTGCGAAGGCTTTGCGTCGTTTACGTTCAAATTGTTTAATAATGAGTTCCTGTTGCAGTTGGGTTGGTGCAAATTTTAGGAACTCCTTAACAATATCAAAGCGACGCTCTCGTATTGCGGTCTTGATTAAATCCACCAGTTCCTGACGCGGAATCATTTCATTCAAAGCCAATCTACCCTGCAGCATTAGATTCACTCGACTGCGTAGCTCTGGAGAACGGTTAATTCTGTTATACATTTCCCGAGTCATCACATTGTTGTTGCTAATTTTTGCCTGATTATTGGCGTCAAAGTGAATGGCTATAGAATCGGCATCCCGTTGTCGCCAGAAGTATTCGAGCGCTTCCGGGCGACCATCGGCTAAAGCGACGCTCAGCTTTTCAGCGTCACAGAAAGCATTACTCATGCCGTATCCTGTTGAATAGTGAACGTAATGACCCGCATCGCCCACCAAGGCGTAACCGGGTCCATAAGGCTTGCGGTAATAAAAGTGAGAATTGGCAACACCGTATACGCGGCTGGTGGGATTGTTGTCTTTGACCAGCGGAGCAGTAGACGGCGATTTGCGAAGGGCTTCTAATAATAATTCCTCTTTGTTTTTGCCCCAGGTATTCATTCTTTCGCGATCAGAGCCATAGGCTAATAGCACTAGGTTGCCATCACAAGGAAACACAAAGAAAAAATCGTCACCCCGATATTCAAGCGAGGTGTCCCAGGGATGGGGCCACGGATCTGGCTGTTTAAAGTAAGCCCAGTAACCCGCGCGTTCCGTTTCGTCAGAGGCCAGATATTCTTTGGCCCCTACCAGTTTGGCAATGCTGGAATGAGCGCCGTCTGCGCCGATTATCCAGTTAGCACTGTATTGACTAACGCCGTGTTCGGATTTTGTAATAACGCCGCTAACGCGATCCCCTGTATAGGTTAACTCTGTCACGCGATGGTTATCTAGGAATTCAACGCCACTCTCTAATGCGGTGTCTTGAAGCCAACTGTCTATTACATGGCGGCGAATGTTATAGGCTGGGTAGTCTGGATCTATGTCCGCTAATATTTCAGTATCGTTTAGCGCAACCCGGAAGCGGCTGTTCATTATGAGATTCTCTTTCAATTTCGATTCCAGGCCGAGTCTTTCGAGGACTTTGATCCCTTGTGGTCGAATGGCATGAGTTGACATGGCTTTATTAGATCCTCTAGCGCTGGAATCCAGCATGAGCACTTTAAAGCCTTTTCGTGCCAGCAGGGTGGCTAAAGTGGCTCCGGCGCAGCGCGCGCCGACGATTATGAAATCCCAATGATTGCTAATGGCTGAATTCATGTGTTTTTTCTCCTTGGGCTGAATATTGTTTTTCTAAGAAAGGAAGTAAGATAGCCAGTACCGCTTGCGGGTTGTCAATAAAGGGCCAGTGTCCCGTATTCGGAATGGTATAGACTTCCGCTTGAGGGAATGCTTTTAGCTGCACATGGGCAAACTTCACAGGCAAGTAGATGTCCTGTTCTCCCCAGATAACACAAACGTTAAAACGTAGTGTTCTTAATTGGTTTATTACCTCATGACCGAACCAAGATTCCGTGTTACGGGTAGCCCTGTACAGTTTGAGAACGGCTTGCTTGTTTTTCCAGTCAGCATAGCGGGTAACATTGTCGGTAAACGCTCTCGGGAAGGGGATTGGGTTAAAGCGATTCAAGGAACGGCGGACTATGGCGGGTGTGCTGAGCAAACTAAATAGCTCACCGAGGAATGGCGTTTGCCATATTCGGGCGAAAGAATGCCACGTATAGTCCGGTAATACACCGGTGTTGATCAAGGTGATGCTGGCAACTTTTTCTGGATGGTCCAATGCCCACCAAAGCCCGAATGCACCACCAAAGTCATGCAGTACCAGATGTAATTTATCTATACCTAAGTAGTTCACTAGACTATCAAAATGAGCCACGTAGCCGGAAATTGAATAATCAAAATGGTTCGGCCGAGCACTGCGTCCAAATCCCGGTAGATCCATGGCAATGGTGCGCAGCAAGGGTTGCACCTTAGGTATGAGTTTTGCCCAGTCGTCCAGCGGGCCTGGATTGCCATGGACAAACACTGCGGCCTCGGAACCCCCTTGGGGGTCGGAATCAACGATTGCTGTGGGGATTTCAGATATGATATGTATTTCAGGGTTCATTAGGTTATCCATCCGCTTAGCGGGTTCGCATTGATACCCAATCAATACTAAGAATTTGAGCGGCTTAGAACTACTCGTATTCAGGAGCTAGCATGTACAACGAAATAAAACCCCGTAAGCGCCCGCGCCAGCAGCGTTCTAAGGCGGTGGTGGATGCCATTATTGAGGCGGCTACTCGTATTTGGATGGCGGATGGCTTTTCCCGAATGACGACGAATCAAGTGGCGGAACTCGCGGGAGTAAGTATCGGATCCTTGTATCAGTATTTTCCGAATAAAGAAGCGATATGCTACGCCGTATCGGAGCAATTGTTTGAAGAGTTCACCACTTCTTATTTGGACGCATTGCATAGCAAGGTAAATGCGCCTTTTGACACGAAAATTAGGCAACTAGTTAATATTGGGGTTGATATTGCTATCAAATTCCCAAGACATGACACTTCCAACTATCATGAGTTTATTCAATTCGGTGGTTTTGATCCGTTAAAGAAATCCCGAGAGGTTTTGATACCCGAGCTTGCAAATTTGCTGGCAGAGCAACCAGACGGACTGCGACCTAAGCATCCAGAGTATGTTGCTTATATTTCTTTAACTGCGGTTAGCGAAGTGATCGCAGACGTTTTTCTTCGGCATCCTGAATGGATGCTAGATCCTGAATTTATTGATCACTTACATGATACTGTTATTGGGTTTTGGGAGAAATCCATACTTACTCCGCTTAATGGCAAATGACATTCCCGCTGTAGGACAGCATGTGCCACGCTGACCAGCGTCTTACATGGAGGGAGAAAAACTGGATTAAATTTTGCAAATATCCAGGCTAGAACAAGCTCACAGAAGGGAGTCATAATGTCTATCCAGTCAACACGCAGCTTCAACACAGCCCAAGAGGTGTTTTTTCAGAGAATAGAAAGTTCCAAGCCCGGCACACCTGAGGCCAAGACGGCAAACAATGGCCAGTCGACGGCAAGTGATGGCCTTACTGTTACCTTATCAAATCAGAGTAAGTCCATGCAGAACAGTGAATCGGTGTATTGGATGTCCATGGGCTCTGGTTCGAAAAATGTTGATTTAGATAGTTATTTTGAACGCCAACCCGAGCCGCTGAATATCAAAGATGGACTGTCCAACTTGCTGTTGCCGAGCATGGATAATCTGGCTGCTCTTCAGCAACATATCTCTTCGAAATTCCCGGGCTTTCTTTCCCGTAATGGAATTGCTGAGGCGCCTGATACAATAAAATTCGATGATCAAGGCAATCTGGTTTTACCCGAAGACTATCTCTACAAAGAGCAACTAACTCAAGCGCTCAATGATAATCCCGCCATGCTAAAAGAGCTGCAGACTGCGAATGCACTTGCATCCCATGTTGCAGCAATTCAAGCAACGGAACCTATGCGTGAAGCTTTAGCTGAAGCCAAAAACCAGATTGAATTAGACGCAATTGTAAAACAATATGCGGCGTTTTTTGGTGATAATCGTTCTCAGGCCTATCCGGACGTTTCACTCAAATTCTCCAGCAATGGCGCGTTAAGTATTCAAGCCGATGAGCATGGATTGGTCTAAGGTTAGCTTCCATGCTCGGTTAAACCCTTAAATATAGGTCATCAACAGTTTAATAACCGCGTCCAGAGAGGATAGTGAGGCCGTCTCATTGGCCGTGTGATATTCCGTTGTTGGGATCTGTAAGGTGGTTCCATTAATCTCACCGTCGGTGGCGGCGGCAATCCTTCCCAGCTCAGTGCGTCCTAAGGGGTAAGGCCGGCTGCGAGTCTGGTTCTGTTGCTCAATGTATTCGTCTTTAAAGCCGTAGCTCAAACCAAGCGATTGGCAACGGGTTACCAGCTCCTGAGTCATCCAGCTGGAGAACAGTCCGTTGGCGTCTTTGTTGCGCAGGGCGATTTGCTGAGCGTCTGCGTCTTCGCGGGTGGCATAGGGACTGGTATCCAGTACCACCAGCCGTTGGGTGGTAATTTGATGACGCTGAAACCAGGACAACGTGTAGCGCCAGCTGCGGCCTGACTCCTCTTGTGCGGTAAACAGGCCGGTGCCCTGAAAACCTTTTTGAAAAAGATAAATCAATAAGGCCGCACTGACGACGTTGTCCAACTGGCAGGAAACCAGGCCATCAGCAATTTTGATCCGATCCAAGAAGGACACAGGGGTTCCCGGCTGCAAAAAGTCCAGGCCGTCTACCTCGAAAATCAAATTCTTCCGTTGTGGGCACACAAAGGAGCGTCGGATCTTACCCTGGCCCAAATAAGTGCCAGTGTAGGCCATGTGGGCTTGTACCCGCTGACCTTGAAAGCGGTCTTCGATTTGGCCCAGGATATGAGCCGATACGGACCCCCCCATGACTTCACCCTGGTTGCCAGCAATAAAGGCCGCATACTCAAATTCATTCGGGCCCGTGCAAAGTAAGCCATGGCGATCAATGTGGGCTGAGAAAAATTGTTCATTGGGTCGAGTGCCCTGAGCTACCAGGACGCCGTTGTAGTAGGTCACCTTAACTCCGATTTCTTCCAATTCTCTGGTAAGAACGCGAAAAAATGAATGCTCGTGGCCCACCACGGACGGTTCTCTAATCAAGGGTTTAAGGATATCCAGAAATTCATTCATTCCTGGATAACGGCTAATCATGGGGTCAATCAGGTGGTTATCGTTAAATGATTCCATAAGTACACTCATAAAGCCGTAGAAGGAAGAGTGAAGTCGCTAAGTAGCGCATTGTTTGACATTACCACAACAGGCAATTTGTATTCCAAAACATTTGATGCTGGCAAGTATTTTCAAGCTCCAGCAACAGAATTAAAAAATGTGATTCTCCAGTGAGTTAGTATTAGGGTAATGAATTGCCCTGTCGCAGCTTGCGACGCTCTGCTGATTAAGTGTCGTATATTGCAACGCAAAAGACTGCTTCAGCTTTTGTGTTAGGTTAAAAAAAATATATAAAACAATAAGATAAAGTCTTTGTTTGGCTATGGTACAGACCTTGCGATAGTCCCCGTGCTTGTTTCAAAAATCTTTTTATATGTTATGGGGGCGGTCACAGTGAAACCAATTTTACTTTCCAGCTGCACAGCTTTTGCCTTAGCTGCAGCCAGCATCAATGTTCAGGCAGGGGATGTCAAAAATTCCAGTGGTGGGTTTCTGGATTTTAATTTTTATCCTTATCTCTCTGATGTGGACAACGACAACGTATTTACGCTCAATATTGCGGCGGGTTTACCCCATCGCTTTTCTTATTTTAGCCTGCTCAATATAGGCAACCAGGCCGATACCACGGAATTCAACGATACAGTGAGTTACTACACAGAACAGAATGTGCGTTGGAAAGTCACCGACACTGCGCCCATTGATTTAACGGTTCAATACAATATGCGCAGTGGCGAAGACAACGATCGTTTGCGCTTTGGGTTCCGCTGGCGCCTAAATGATACTTCTTACTTGAGTGATTTTTTTAAATCAATTCACCTTGGCTATTCTATTAATTTTCACTTGATCCAAATCGATGACGCCGATGCCGACATATGGCAAATGGAGCATGTGTTTGGCATGACCTTTCCCTACCTCACGGACCGCTTATATCTAGCGGGGTTTATTGATCACACCTTCAACGAAGACCTGCCCGATAACTTGCCAAGCGACCCCATGGTGGGTGAAGTGCAGTTAGGGTTGCGTTTGGTGGAGAACCTCTACGCGGTAACAGAATATCGTCTCAATGAATATCGGCGCAGTGATGTGAATAATCTTGCCGTGGGCTTCGAATACAAAATCAAATGGTAGGGGGACTGATCATGGCTGGGAACATAGGGTGTAAATTAAGGGTTTTATTGAGCTTCTTGGTGGGGCTGATTCTAATCGCGCTGTTCAGCCAGGAAGCCCTGGCGGGTCGAGCAGAGACACTTATTGTGGTGCGAGAACAAGGCCCTAATAGTTTGGATATTCAAGGGATAGGCACCAATCGCCCAGCGTATGGTTTGTCGTGGAATATATATGATCGGCTCTTGAGTTTTGGTACTAAGACCGTAGCTGATGGTAATCTGAGTTATGACTACCAAAGTTTAACACCGGAACTGGCGGAACGTTGGCAAGTCTCAGATGACGGTAAGTATGTGGACTTCTTCTTGCGCAAGGACGCGCGCTTCCACGATGGTAGTCCTGTGAGCGCCGAGGACGTGAAGTGGTCGTTTACTCGTGCACTTTCTGTGGGGGGATTCCCCACCTTTCAAATGAAAGCGGGGTCTATAGAATCACCGGAACAGTTCGAAGTGATCGAACCTCACACCTTTCGTTTGCACCTGATACGTGCCGATAAGCTGACGTTGCCTGATCTGGCTGTGCCAGTAGCCGCGATTTACAATGCTGCTTTGGCAAAAAAACATGCCACTAAGAGTGATCCTTGGGCTTTAGAGTGGCTAAAAAATAATGCGGCGGGCGGCGGGGCCTATAAAGTGGAAAAATTCGAGCCCGGCGTACAATTGGTTTTGGCGCGTAATGAGCGTTGGCTCAATGGCCCTAAGCCTGCCATGCCTAAAGTGATCGAACGGGTGGTACCGTCTGCCTCAACCCGTAGGGCGATGATCGAACGGGGTGATGTGGATGTATCCTTTGATTTGCCACCCAAGGACTTTTCCCAATTAGCCAAAAATCCCAAGGTGAAAGTTCAAGGTATCCCGGTGGAAAACTTTATGTGGTTCTTGGATATGAATGTTACCAAGCCACCTTTTGACAATATACAGGTTAGACAGGCAGTGGCCGCCGCTATTCCCTATGAGGATATCTTTCAATCGGTTACCTATGGGCGAGCGGCCAAATTATACGGTGCAGAATCATTTACTCCAACGACGACACAATGGCCTCAGCCTTATCCCTATCAAACCAATCTCGAAAAAGCGAAGCAATTACTCACGGAAGCGGGCTATGAGAAAGGGTTTAAAACCAGTTTGTTTTACAATTTAGGCTTGACTACCTGGAGTGAACCTATTGCTTTGCAAATTCAGCAAAACTTGCGCGCCATTGGCATTGAGCTTACCTTGGAAAAAATTCCCGGGGCAAACTGGCGTGGTGAAATGAGCAAAAAATCCATGCCCATGCTCATTAATGACATGGGGGGGTGGCTGAACTACCCTGACTATTTTTTCTTTTGGAATTATCACAGTCAGAATGGCGTTTTTAATACCATGTCTTATCAGAATCCGGATATGGATAAATTCATCGATGCTGCTCGCTTTGCTGAAAGTGCAGAGTCCTACGACCAACAAGTTAAAGGATTTTTAGCCAAAGCATTTGCCGATGTTCCACGAATTCCATTGTTTCAATCCAATTTGGATGTGGCCACTCGACCGGACATTTATGGTTATCAGTACTGGTTCCATCGTCAGTTGGATTATCGTCAAATCTATCGTAAATAGTGAGGCAGGGAGGGTAACGTTATGTTTTTGATGTTGATCAAACGAATATCCGCTTCCATACCCAGTTTGTTTGGAGTATTGGTGATTGCTTTTGTTCTCACTCGTGCGTTACCTGGCGACCCGGCGGCTTTTTTGGCCGGGCCTGCCGCTAGCCCTGAAGCCATCGAAGAAATCCGCCAGCAGCTGGATTTAAACAAAAGCTTGCCGGCGCAATTTGTGGATTACACGCGCAATGTTTTTCAGGGTGATTTGGGTCAATCCTGGTCCACCGGACAGCCGGTGTTGAGTGAACTAAGCCGACGCTTTCCGGCATCGATTGAGTTGACCCTGCTGGGGTTGATCTTTGCGATCGCTCTAGCGGTGCCGTTGGGCGTTATGAGCGCCACCCGGCCTGGCTCCTGGATTGACCACAGCTGTCGGTTGATTACCACTGCGGGGGTATCCTTACCGATTTTTTTCACCGGGTTATTGCTGGTGTATGTGTTTTACTATTTGTTAGGTTGGGCACCCGCACCCATGGGACGTTTATCGTTGTTTGCCGAGGCCCCTCCCACGATAACTGGCTTTTACCTACTGGATAGCTTGCTGGCCGGTGATCTGGACACCTTTTGCGAAAGCCTGCGTCATATCGCACTCCCTGCCATTAATCTAGGCTTGTTTGCGTTGGCTCCCGTCGCCCGCATGACTCGAGCTTCAATGCTGGGAGTTTTGTCCAGTGATTTTATTCGCACTGCAAGATCCCATCAGCTGCCTAACACCAAGGTTCTGTATTGTTATGCATTACATAATGCTTTACTCCCGGTAATTACTACCCTCGGAATGGTTTTCTCCTTTTTATTGGGAGCCAATGTTTTGGTAGAAAAAGTATTCTCCTGGCCTGGTGTGGGTTCTTTCGCGCTGGAAGCTGTGGTTATATCTGACTATGCGGCGGTACAGGGTTTCGTTCTGGCTATGGGGATCTTTTATGTTTTTATTAATCTTGTAATCGATATTATTTATGGCTTAGTGGATCCTCGGGTGAGGATTGACGCATGAATAATTTCACAGCTCATGCTTTTTATGTGTTTAGAAGTAATCCGGTGACTGCCCTGGCCTTTATCGCTTTTGCTCTAATTCTGGTGATTGCATTTGTGGGCCCCTTCATGGTGCCCTATGACCCCTTAGCTACTGATGCTGTTAATAGTTTTGCACCACCGTCTTGGAGCCATTGGTTTGGCACTGACCAAGTAGGGCGCGACATCTTTAGCCGTACTGTTGTGGCAACTCGCCTGGACTTATTAATTTCCGTGGTGGCGGTAATGTTATCGTTAGTGCTGGGTACTGCAGTAGGGTGTGTTGCTGGTTATTTTGGCGGTTGGTTTGATCGCATTACCAGCCGCCTGGTAGATACCATTATGGCATTTCCCTTATTTGTATTGGCCATGGGTATCGTGGCCGCTATGGGCAACTCTGTAACGAATATTATCTACGCTACAGCGATTATCAATTTACCATTTTACATTCGCCTGGCTCGTACAGAGGTTAATGTGCGCCGTGAATCCGCTTTCGTAGATGCCGCATTGATTACGGGTAATCATCACAGCCGGATCATTGCGGTGCATCTGTTACCTAACATCCTACCACCAATGATGGTACAGATATCATTGAATATGGGGTGGGCCATTTTAAATGCTGCAGGGCTGTCCTTTATTGGTTTAGGGGTGAGGCCGCCTGCCGCAGAGTGGGGCATCATGGTGGCGGAGGGTGCGCAATATATTGTGTCGGGAGAGTGGTGGATTTCTTTTTTCCCTGGCCTGGCCTTAATGCTTTGCGTGCTTTGTTTCAACTTTATGGGGGATGGTTTGCGTGATCTCATGGACCCCCGCAAACGTACCTAAATAAGAGGTGTATTGTGGACTCAATTCAGAAGTTTGATGCTGAACCAGTAGTCAGCGTTAATCAACTTAGTATCGGTTTCCATACCCGGCAAGGTGATATTACGGCGGTGCGAGATGTAACGTGGCAGGTGCATCGGGGCGAAATTCTGGGTATTGTGGGTGAAAGCGGCTCAGGAAAGTCGGTATCCACTTTGGCCCTTATTGGGTTATTGGATGACAACGGTTATATCGTATCTGGTTCCATGACTTACCAGCAGCACTTGTTAACGGCACGTTCAAAGAGTGCGCAAGAAAAGCAGTATCGAGCGAGTATGGCGATGATTTTTCAGTATCCAAGAATGGCGTTGAATCCTATCCGTAGGGTAGGAAAACAATTGATGGATGTATTGCAGGTCATTGGCACGCCGGGAAATCGGGCGGTGTTAAAAGCCCGCGCGATTGAATTGCTCAATGAAGTTCAAATTCATGAGCCCGAGCAGCGTTTTCATGCCTATCCTTTCGAGCTGTCGGGTGGTATGTGCCAGCGAGTTTTGATTGCCATGGCTCTGGCCCGCTCGCCGGATTTGTTGATTGCGGATGAGCCCACCACGGGCCTGGATGTAGTAACTCAAGATGCGATTTTGGGAATGATTACCCAGGCGGCCACTACTCGGCAAATGGCGACCTTGCTTATTACTCATGACTTGGGATTAGCCGCAAAATATTGTCACCGCATAGTAGTAATGGAACAAGGTCAAGTGGTGGAACAAGCGCCGGCAAAAGCTTTGTTTACTAATCCAAAGCATCCTTATACTCGTGCCTTGATTGCGGCCACACCGGCCTTAATGCGCGATCTTGATGACTTGAGGGCCGTTTACAGAACGCCGGAGGAAGCCGCATGAAAACTGATGTATTGTTGCAGGTGATAGATCTAGTAAAGTTTTATCCGGTACGTAATCTGGAGTTCTGGAATCAGTTGCTGGATCGGCGCAGGGTGTTTAACTTCTGTATTCCTGAGTCCCAGAGGGAGAGGTTTTACGCAGTAAAACCGTTAAATTTTGAGTTGCGCCGCGGAGAATGCTTAGGCGTTGTTGGAGAATCCGGTTCGGGTAAAACCACGTTAATCCGCATGATTGCCGGACTGTTGCAACCCAGTGCTGGCCAAATTCGTTTGCGTAATGTAGACCTGACACTACGGCGCAAAGTAGGGCCTATTCAAATGGTTTTTCAGGACCCTACGGAAAGCCTAAATCCCAGTATGACTATCAGCCAAATCATTGCAGACCCACTTAAGTGCATTTTGCAAATACATAATCCGGATGATATTCAGAGTAGGGTGCAAGAATTAGCGGCTATGGTACATTTACCAGAAGAGTTGCTGCCACGTTACCCCCATCAACTGTCTGGTGGTCAAAAGGCCCGTGTGGGTATTGCCCGAGCGTTAGCGGCCGAGCCGGAAATCATTCTGCTGGATGAGCCAACAACCGCCTTGGATGTATCCGTGCAAGGGCACATTTTATTATTACTGGATGAATTGCGAAGAAAGCTTCAATTATCCTATATTTTCGTGTCCCACGACTTAAGTGTGGTGCGTATTCTGTGTGATCGATTAATGGTAATGCAACGAGGAGAAATAGTGGAATCAGGAACGGTGGCCACCGTATTCACCAGTCCTCAACATGTCTATACCCGCCAGTTGATAAACGCTATACCGGATATGAGAAAATCGGCCTAGATAATGATTTCAATACCGGCCAGATTGGTGACGTCCTTGAAAGCTTGGTTTTTCATTCTGGCCTTTGTGGCTTGCGGACTACTGTTGTCGTTTTGGTTATATGTGTACTTGGATGAGCGTCATCAAAGATTATTGGTTAGCGAATTTGAAAATGTGGCAAGTCAACGAGTGCAAGTGCTGGATAACCACGTTCAGCGTTCCTTAGAAGTACTTTTTGGTTTGGCTGCATTTCTCCAACAACCTCACAATCGCCAGCGGAAAATATTTCAGGATTATGTGCGGGGCAGTTTGCAACGCTTACCTGAAGTGCAGGCATTGGAGTGGATTCCACTAATTACCCAATCCCAACGTCAAACATTTGAACTCCAGGCTCAACAACAAGGTATGGAGAGCTATGAAATTATCGAGTTTGATGGCCAGGGGCACTTGCGCCCGGCCAGCCAGCGAGAACGCTATTTCCCCGTGTACTTTGCTTACCCTGAAACAGCCAACGTGGAAGCGCTTGGGTTGGATTTGGCTTCTAACAGCGATCGCTTGCAGGCTATTGAAGCCAGCTTGGCCACCGGTGAGTTGGTGGCGACGGCACCAGTGCGATTAGCCCAAGAAAAAGTGGCAGCCGTTTATGGTTTTCTAATTTTTGCTCCTGTTTATGCGCCTTCGGCTGATGGCCAGTCCTCAACTGGGGTGTCGGCAACACAGGGTTCTATTGAAGGTTTTTCTCTAGTGGTGTATCGCAGTATTGACTTGTTGGCATCAGTGTTTGCAGATATGGCGAGCAAAGGCATTGGTGTGACCGTAGCTGATCAGGGGCGTACTGACGTCACGCTCTACAGCAACCAAAAAGAATTACAGTCCGTTATTACCGCTATGGGCCCGAGGGCGACAAGAAGTTACGATATCGGTCGGCGTCATTGGCAAGTGTTATTCGCCGCCACAGATACCTACGTAACCAACAAGTCACAGCTAAACGTATACCTCTATCCATTGTTGAGTGCGTTGCTGGTTTTGGCTTTCGGCTTTTATGCTGCCTTGCGTAATCGTTATTTGGGCGAGGTAGAACGAGAGGTGAAGAGTCGAACCAGAGACCTAACTCGCGAAGTGGCTATTCGCCGTGATGCCGAAGCACAAGCTCAACAAGCGGAAAAAATGTACCGTAGCATTTTCGAGAATGCCATTGATGGTATTTTTCAAACTACCCAAGAAGGGGTCTATCTTAATGCTAATACAGCGTTGGCTCGCATCTATGGGTACAGCAGCCGAGAAGAATTTATTGATAGTATAAAAAGTATAGAGACTCAGCTTTACGTTAACTCAGAGCGACGGGCGGACTTTATTGAGATCATGCAGCGCGACGGAAAAATAGAGGATTTTATTTCGGAAGTGTACCGTGCCGATGGACGTCGTATATATGTTCTTGAGAAGGCGATTTCCATTTATGATGACAAAGGTAGTTTCCTTTATTACGAAGGCAATGTGCAAGACATTACCGATCGTATAGAAGCTGAAAAAGCATTACAACGAACTAATGAGTGGTTGGAAGAACGGGTCAGTCAACGTACCTCGGAGTTAGCCAAAGCCAACCAAGAGTTAAAGGAAGAGGTGAGTATTCGCCAAGCTGCCGAGCAAGAGGCTGAATCAGCCAATGCCGCAAAAACCCAATTTTTGGCAGGTATTAGCCATGAAATACGAACCCCATTAAATGCCATTATTGGCTACTCTCAAATTTTACAGCAACAAAAAGATCTGCAAGAAAAGCATCAACTAGCCATTAAAACTATCGCCCAAAGTGGTAACCATCTAGTGAGTCTGATTGATGACATTCTTGATTTGTCAAAAATTGAATCCGGGATGGTACAGCTGGCACCAGTTAATTTTGATTTGTCGGCCTTGGTGGGCAACGTAGCCTATATTGTGCGGCGAAAATGTGAAGAGAAAGGGCTGCGCCTGGTGGTAGAAGGATTAGGGCAAAGGCCAGTATGGGTACATGGCGACGACGGAAAGCTGCGTCAAATCCTAATTAATTTGCTCAGTAATGCGGTCAAGTACACAAGCCAGGGGGAAGTGATATTACGGGTAATCCCAGAAGATGATAATAGCTATCGTTTTGAAGTGATTGATACGGGTTCTGGAATTCCGCAAAAAGACATACCTAATATTTTTAATCAGTTTTTTCAACGCGCCAGCTGGCAAGAAGGTACTGGTTTAGGTTTGTCCATTGCCAGCCGCATAGCGCTTGCAATGGGAACACGATTACAGGTGAGATCAACTCTTGGTTTGGGTAGTAATTTCTTCTTCAGCTTACGCTTCGATCCTGCGCTAAAAGTACCCCTGCCCCAAACTAACAATGCCGCTACTGATGTGCGTCTAAAAGCGGGTCAACACTGTTTGGCGTTAGTAGTGGATGATGTGCAGAACAATCGTGATATTTTGCAGCAAATGCTGGAAACCATTGGCTGTGTGGTAGTGGTGGCTGCGTCAGGGCAAGAAGCGATGGATTACGTTAAATTGCAAGCACCGGACATTATATTTATGGATATACTGATGCCGGGTCTTGATGGGATTCAATCCCGCCAACAGATTCTAATACAGTTGCCTGACCTGGCAACTGTATTCGTTGCGTTCTCCGCCTCAGCATTTCACGAGCAACGTAATACCTATCTAGAGTCTGGTTTTAATGCTGTAATCAGCAAGCCCTTTCGCATTGAGCAATTGCATGATTGTCTTCGCGATCTGCTGCAGCTTCAATTTGATGATTGCTCCAACGAACCACCATCAATTGATAAGCCAGACTTTAGCGGAGTAAACATCAATCAGGAACTCTGTGCAGCCTTGTTGGAGTTCGCCAAATATTACAATGTGACCCAATTGAAACGGCTGCTAGAAGAACTTGCCTTGCTATCAGCAAAGCATGCTGATTTGGCTCGTTATCTGCGGCAGCTTATAGAACAGCATAGGCTGGAAGAATTTATCCAGGTGGTTACCCGAATATGACCGGTAAGAGGCGAATACTGATTGTTGATGATGTGTCGGCCAATCTCAATCTACTCACGGAGATTTTGGAAGCTGAAGGCTATGAAGTTATGGCCGCTCCGTCGGGCCAGATAGCGTTGTCGATACTAAAAGATGTGCGCGTGGATTTGGTTTTACTGGATATTATGATGCCAGAGCTTGATGGTATTGCCACTAGTCACCTCATCCGCAGTACAGTGGAGCAGCCTCCCCCCATCATATTTATTTCTGGTGGTAATATGCAGGACCAACTGGAGCAGGCTTTTGCCAGTGGTGGCGTGGATTATATCAATAAGCCTTTTTTGAATGTCGAAATCAAAGCCAGAGTTAATAATCATTTATCCATTGCTCGCTTACAAAAACAGTTAACTCAACGCAATGCTGAATTGGAAGAACAGATTTCACGTCGCGAACAAGCGGAAGAAGCCTTGTCAGTGGCCAGTGAGACACTGTCTTTTATAAGTCGTCAAGAAGCTCAACAGTGGGGCTTGCCCGCATTTATTGGGCAGTCTGAACAGTTTCGTCAGATTTCACATCAAATCAAACAACTGCAAAGCTTTGCTCAAACGAATGTACTAATACTGGGGGAAAGCGGCACTGGAAAAGAACTCATCGCCCGAGCCTTACACTTCGGTAGTGAACTTAAAACCAAGCCGTTTATCGCCATTAACTGCTCTGCCATATCGACTCAGTTGGCAGAAACAGAGTTCTTTGGCAGTGTGAAAGGTGCTTTTACAGGGGCGACAGCCAATCGCAAAGGTTATTTTGAAATGGCCGATGGCGGCACTCTATTTTTAGATGAAGTAGGTGATTTGCCGTTAGCCATGCAAGCTAAACTGTTGCGCACGTTGGAAGATGGCTCTTTCTATGCCGTGGGAGGCAATCAACTAAAACATGTTAAGGTGCGTGTTATCAGTGCTACCAATATTAATTTGGAAGAAAAGATGCGTGAACACCAGTTTCGTGAAGACCTGTATTTTCGCTTGGCCCAGTTCACGTTGGTTGCACCACCGCTACGGGAGCGACGCGCAGATCTTCCAGGCTTGGTGGCGTACTTTATCGATGCCTTTGCTCAGGAAATGAAAATAAGACCGCGTCAGTTAACGGCCAAAGCAATGGCTAAGCTACAAGTATACTACTATCCAGGGAATATAAGAGAGCTGCGCAATATCATAGAACGAGCCATTATTCTGTCTGCCGGTGAGGTGATCGATGATCATCAAATTCAAACATCTGAAGTCGTCATGAATGCCAACGGCATTTTACCTCCTGCTGGAGACCTTACAATAAAGTCCGTCAAACGCCAATTAGCTAATGTGGCCTTAGAGCAATGCCAAGGTAACGTCACCGCTGCGGCCAAACTACTGGGCGTGCATCGCAGCTGGTTTTATCGATTAGATGATGTGAAATGAAAGTTACCTAAGTGAATAAACGATGGTTAACCCCGCCATATAAACAGCTCAGTCCAGTATATTGTCCTGCTGAGTCATGGTGGTGCAGCCTGATATTTTCCGCACCATTGATAAGGCGGCAATGGCCGCCATGAACTCACTCAGTCTATCCATCTGCCTATAATCATCAGGTTTCCCTTGCTAATTTACGCATGGCATAACAAATGCAGATCGGCTAAGTAGTGCACCTTATAGAAGTATCTGAATCCCCTTAGGTGTTCACGCACTCTGTGAGTAGTACTTTTTGCTAGATAACCTAAAAACGGTGGCTTTAAATGGGTGTATATCAAGTATCAGTCATTGCTTTTATTGTCGCAACCATGGGGATCGGCTTTTGGAGCTATTTCAAAGTGAAAGGGCAGGCCGTTAATTATTACAAAGCTGGTGGTGCGATGCCGGTCTGGGTAATCAGTATGACGCTGTGCGCTCAGGCCTTTGATGCGAATGGTTCACTGGGGTCAGCAGCGTTAAGTTACGATTTTGGCTTCTGGGCGGGGGCGAGTATTCCTGTGGGGCTTGCGCTGTGTTTGTTTGTTACCGGGGCGTTTTTCGCTGGGCCAATCCAGAAAATGAACCTAATGACGCTGCCTGACTTTTATAATCGGCGCTACGGGAAAGGTACAGAAGCCGCAGCTTCTATCAGTATGTTGTTCAGCAATATTATTCTGATTGCGGGAAATCTTGCCGGGCTTGGATTGATTCTGCAAATGGTGTTTGGTATTGACTACCTTTCCATGTTGATTGTGATTTCCTTATGTATTTTTGCCTATGCGGTGACCGGCGGGTTGTTCGCATCCATTACTACCAGTGTGTTTCAGGTGGCGATGTTCATTATCGGTATGTTAGTAGCTTTTTTCTGGATGACTTCACATTTTGGATTCGGAACTCTTATGGCAGCTGTTCCAGATACTCATGGTGTTGTGACCGGTCTGACCACGGTTAATAACGGCGCTATTAATAATTGGGCACAGCTGGTTGCATTGGGTCTGGGTGATGTAGTGGCCATAGATTTTATGCAGCGCGTCATTTCCTCAGATTCTCCAAAAACAGCAAGAAGAGGGTGTTATATTGGTGGACTCATTACCCTTGCAGTGGGAATTCCGGCAGCACTAATTGGGCTCTATGCGTTTCATATCAAGAAGATTGGCAGCAGTGATTTACTGGCTAGTATCGCCATGAACGATATGCCAATGGTGGTTGGTACTTTATTGATTTTGGGGATTATTGCTGCCAGCATGTCCACAGCGGCTGGCGTTATTTTAGCGCTCTCCAATGTTATCACTCGAAATTTGGTGCAGAAAAATCTCAAGTCTCAGTGGGACAATAAATCCATGTTGTTGTTTTCCCGTTTGATTGCGGTGCCCACTATGGCCGCTGCGGTGCTGTTTGCTTATATACGCCCAGAACCAGGGTCTCTGCTAATTCTTGCGTTTGATGTAGTGCTGGCCGGTTGTTTTGTGCCGCTGGCGTTGGGGATCTATTGGAAAAAGTCTAATACTGCCGCAGCGATGGCCTCAATCATTGGTGGTGGCGGTTTGAGACTATTGCTGGAGCCGGTATTCTCCGGTAACTACCTGGGTATGGCCACGCTTATTCCCGCCTGCTTCAGTCTGATTCTTTTTGTGACCGTTGCTTTGCTCACTCAAAAGCAATCAAAACCAAAAGCGAATGCATTCCAGCATACCCCCACTGAGGCTGAGCTGATATCCGGGGCCTATTAGCCAGCAACTCTGTAAGCATTAGATTTGCTAATCCGCTCCTGGCTGAAATAGTTCAGCCGGGAGTATTCAAGAAATATCAGGATGGGTTTCGCTGCTGGGGGCAGCGACTGAAATACCAAGATGTTGTCGTTGGTGCATGGGCGGCAGATGTATGCTTACACGTACTTGGCTGGGTAGATTGCGATTGGATTCGGCGCAATGTTTTTGGTCGTAGCTATTAGTAGTTAGTAGTGGTGATATTCAAATGTCATCGAACCCTGGTATCACTGCTAGAATACAGTCGTTGACCCACCCAAGAAAAATCCTGAAAGTAGCGTTGAATCGCATATCGATCCTGATTTAGTATCTTATATACATCGGGTCCAAACCATTCCAAGGAGGCATCGACTTTTGACAATGCTCCCCCCCGTTGTACTAGATGTTCAAATAGCTGTTGGTAATCCACCGCACCTTCGAACAGCGATACCATCCCATCTCGATCACCTGAAGCGGCATAAACATTGGGGGGGGTAAAGACTTTCAATTCTGCTCGCGAGCGAATATTCTTAAAATGAAAATGCTGAATATGATGACTTAATGTTTCGATGGCTTTAATTGGATCAGCGTAGGATTCCCACACGTGGAGTACATCAAAATTAATTTTCAAATTAGGTTGGTTGACCTCTTCAATTAACTGTAAGGTTGATTCCACCGTATCGGCCAATGTGTTTGGGTGTATTTCTATAATCAGATTATGTCCGAATTCAGCCAACCAATCACAGAACAGCCGAATTCGTTGAATAATAGCGGATCGTTCTTCCTGGGTTATTGACGAGCTGGCTTGGCCACCGGCAAAAGTTCGGATTTTTTGGGTTTGCCAATGGTGAGCGATGCGTGCTAATGATTGTACGTAGTGTTTGGCATACACTGTGTCCCCATCAATAGGGAGATAGTCACTCAACATAGAGATATATAAGCCTTTTTCCCTTATCCATGCGGAATTGTAGTCAGGTTTTTCGATCAGGTTTCGGGCATGGGCTCCCCACAACTCAATAGCGGAAAAATGATTGGCAATTGCCCAATTTGCAATCTCATCAATTGAAAATAGATGATGCCGAAAGGAAATAGTACACACCGATAACTTCATAAAGGGTTTCCAAATTTTTGTTCGTTCCATTGCAAATAAAGCTTAAGAAGGCGAGTCTTTATCAGTAATTCCCTCTCTTTCTGTTGCTCTAACAGTAAATTAATTTTGCCAAGTAAGACCTGATCGATTTGGTCTTCGGTTGGAACCTGAGTAAGCCTCATGGTTTGAAACTGAATTTTTTTGTAGGTGCTGACCAATGTTTCTATTTGATCACACCAATCTTCAAATTCGTCTCTATGGCGATCAAAAATATTCAAGTCACGCCAGAAGAAAGCGAGCCCATGTTCATAGGCGTACTTTCGGATAGCCAAAACTGGTAGATGACGCAATGCGTCGACCAGTGAGCTAAGGGGGCGCAAACCCCGTGTATGGGCCGAAATAACAGTTTCAACAGCTGTCGTTAGCGGACAGTCCTCATCCCTATAGCAAGCCAGAAAATAATCTCGAATTGCACTGCTTTTAGTGGGCTGGATGGCGTCCCGGCTGAAGTAATAGCCTCCTGCAACGGCAGGGCTGGCTACGGCATTCAGGACACGCGAGGTTTCAATAACCCCTTGCCAGCGAAAATCTGGGTCTCGCATCAGAAGTTGGTTATCCCTGTCTGTTCGCTCCAGCAGGACATAGTGCGGAAACGGATTCTGGTTAAACTTGTTTTCCCTCTCAGGTAATAGATAGAGATCCAGCATGACCATAACCTGGAGATCGTCAGATTTGTTCGATAGCAGGGAGAGTAATGATTTTAAGTTTTCTTCTTTGCTACTGCGGTGATCGTACCAAGGCTCCACTGCGACACCGTATAGCCGTTGGAACCAGTCGCGGAAAAAATCATGACTTACTGTTTCACTGTGATAGGTTAGATGGTGCCGGCTATCGATAAATGTTTCAGCGTCCCAGACGCCAAAGTAAAATGGCCGGTGATTGATATGGGGGAGTGCTTCTATGGGATCACACAAACAACTAACAAAGCAATGGACTTTAATGTCATCGGATTCATCGTAGGGTACGGCGCTTGATTCAATAGTTGTGGATATTTCTTCTGGTGCCAGCGTAGTCACTAGAAAGTCGGCTAAAGCGTTTACCGTACTGTAGTCATTTTTTGTGAGTTCTGCATCAGGGATGACAAAATTCAACTCTGTTTCCAACGCAACCAGCAATTCCATAATCAAGATGGAGTCAAGATAAAGATCCTCGTTTAAACGAGCCTTTTCGCTAAAAGCTTCTATATTCGGAATGGTTAATTGTTGGCTAAGAATATTATGAATACTCTGAATCACGAGTGTTTTTGTAATCATGCTTCGGCCTTTTGGTTACCGAAAAGTTGAGCCTCAGTAAACTCTTTGCCAAGTTGCGTTCGGCTTATTTTGCCGTTTGGCATACGCGGTAATGAATCCACCTGTTGTATGTGGTAAGGACATTGAAAGCTGGCCAGCTGCTCTCTGCACCACTGTTTCAGTAAGTCGATATTGACGAAGGTCGTGGCGGTAAAATGTAGACAGATGCGGTTCCCGGCGAGGGAGTCCGTGATCTTAAAGGCTACAGCGTCTGTAATGGTGGGGTAGCGCAGGACGACCGACTCTACTTCGTAGGGATAAACATTCAACCCAGCTACCACAATAGTGTCATCCATTCTCGCCACAAAATAGAGCAGGGATAGTTCTTGAGGGTCATCATATGTGTATCCTAAATCTCTCGTGGGAATGGTGTAAGTTTCAGAATTTTCGGCCGCTGGGATCGAAACCTTAATCTCGGCAGGGTTATTTGCATTTGTGCCAGCTTTAACGTTTAAGTGCGGTAGCGGGTAACCGATGGCATTCGCAGTTTGTACATTGGGGTTAATGGCAATACAGCCAGCTTCAGAGCAACCGTATTGTTGGAATAGGTGTGTCGTTCGCTCACGAATTGCTTGGAAATTGGGCTCACTGAGTTGGGTCCCAGAGGTCATTACGGCGTTAATCTTGTGTGTCTGCGGCCAGATGCGCAGCAGATTTTCTAGCTGAGCGGGTGAGGAATACAACAGATGGGATTTGATGCTTTGTAGCCTTTTTACTAGGAATCGAGGATTGATCGTTGTAATTATGTGTGGAGATGCGGAACGTTCCAACCCGACCATTACGCCACTGATCAGTCCGTATGAATGTGTGACTGGGCTGGCTACGACGGGTGTCATCGTTTGGCTTTGAGGAAATGCTTCAATGTATGCATCAACCTCTCTTTTAATGGCTGTCCAGGATCTTTCGATACATTTTGGTTTGCCTGTGGTTCCAGAAGTCATCTGGATAAGCCCACCTGAAGAGGTGTTGACGTCAAAGTTACTGATCTTTTCTGGGGTATCAAAGGAATGAAAAATTAGATAATCACAGTGACACTCGGTCGCAAGACGAAGAGCAGCGGGTTGCGGCATGCTTGTGCTAATGGGCATTACTGCCAGATCCCGGTCACGACAGAACAGACAAAATGCGATCCATTGAGCGGTGTTTTCCGTGCAGACAGCGATACGAGGTCGGCGTTTTAAGTCTAACCAGTGCAAGTTGCTAAATTGAACATACCACTGGTCCAGATGCTGCTGTGTGTAGTGATCTTCGTTTATATAGAACATAAAGGATACAACGCATTATCGATAGAATGTTGGAAGTTAGTCTGGCTTGAGACCGTTAGTTTTTTCCGCAGCAGAGATTCAGCTGTGAGGTTAGGCTGGTGGATTTTGATGGCCGCGATGCGGTATGAGTCCGTTAAGTTGCTGTAGTTGTATTTTGTAATCTCTTGTGCAGCAAGCGACCAAAAACGTCGTTCGTTAAAGTCAAAATTAATGTGGAGAAGATTAGCCAACTCACTTAGATTAAACACAAATAGCGTATCGGTGAACAATTCCCTCAGTGCTAAGGGATTTTTCATCCAATAATATTGATTAACGGCAGCGCTGGAGTAACAAGAGTCAATCGCGGCAAAGTTTGGTTCTAAATGGGGGGCTCGCAAATACTCTTTTACGTACTCCATACTCTCGTGAAAATCTCTGACGTAAATCTGAATTGGCCAACCGTGGTCATGGATTAAAATCATATTTTGAGCGTGGGCTTCCAATGCCACCCCGTGATGAACCAGTAGATGCCATAGAGGTTGAATCACTACGTTCAGTAACTGTTTTACCCAGGCTTCTACCCCAAAATTCAAGAGCCAGGGTTGAATAAAAGGACGCTGGTCATTTTCAATGGCACTGATTGCCATGAAAGGTACTGCATTTTGAGGAAATGGATTACTTAACTGCAGGCTCAGACTTGCACGGAAAATAACACCCAATTGCTGGGATAATCGGTAACTCCAATGGGATTTGTCTGTTGTTGCTCGCAGACTAATACCCGCATACTCAGATAGAATATTCAGTTTTTTTCCTGATACCAGGTAGGGATCGTTGGCAATAATGCCTTGCAACCATTCGGAGATAGTTGGCGCGGCTCTAATTTGCTCTGGTCTCAAGGTTCGTTGGGAAGATGTCATGGTCATGGCCATGGGAAGTTTAATATTCGCCTTTTTGGGGTCGCTGACATTGAGCAAAGTTCTAACGGATTGGCTCGCTTGATAGAGATCACCGCCTGCATTGAGATCGATAATATCTCCACGGGTCAATGGTTCCTTTAAAGGGCCTCGATAGAGCTGCTGCCATTGCCACGGATGTAGGGGAAGTAAAGTATAGTGCTCCCAGCTAGCCCCTTTGGCGTTAAGTTTTTCCTGCAGTAAGGCCCAGGTCTTCAAGCCTAGTTCCTGCTGCCAAAATTTAGCGTCATTGGTGGCTGGAAGTCTTAGATCCACGTGCGAGCGCTTTATTCCAAGCCAGTGTAGGGTAAATTGATACCCAGCTTCTGGACTATATAAGCTGTGGTCAAGTTCACTGAATTCTATTCGAGACTTAAAGCAGGGGTGATATGGATGTCCATCCGAGAGGGTGGATTCCAGTTCAATATAATTTAAGTTACGGCGGTCGCGGCGGTGGTGTAGGTTTTTGGCATTCCAGTGGCAAAGTTTAAGTGTTTGCTTCAGTTCTTCATGCAACTGAGACTTGGTTCTTTTAAGCGCTGGTAATTCACCAAGAATTTCGTCAACGGAAGGAGTGGCAGGTGGGTATTGGTCACTGAACTTAATACTATCTCCCTCCAGGCGAACCCGATTAAATCCGGCAATTCGACCATAAGCATTGAGATTATATCGACCAATTTGGAAGCTAAACCAACCCCGGTTGAGGTTGTAACTGACTTCCCCTTCAAATAGTAATGCCTCGATTAACTGCCGGAGTATACGGGATTCAACTGCGCAAAGTGAGAGGGCCTTAGAGCTTTTGCTGTCCCGCTTCGACTGTGGTAAGGGGTTAGGCGGTGTCACGGCTTGCCTCACGCGCGACTGCTTTTGTGGTTAGCGGATAGATAAAATTATTACTGTGATAAAATGGATTATCCATGCTGGTGTAAACGGCCATTTCTTGATCGGCTTGAAGTTCGTCTATGTCATTGGCCCTGGTGAGCAGATTTCCTTTACAGGGCAGTAGTTGCTGCTCCAATACGTCTTTTATCAAACGCTGTACGTTGCTCCCTGACTGAGGCTTGAGTTGTGCCAGTTTCTTACAGCTCAATGCCACTAACTCAGACTCATTGATTAATTCATCCAAACCAAAGCGGTTAATTACGGAGAACAACAGATTAACAAATAGATAGTAAATAAAGCGTTTACGAATCATTGCGTCGTCGAACACCAGTTCAGGTAGCTTTGCGATTTCTGGTTCCAGGGTGAGTATTTGAGGCAAATGACTACGTGATAAATAGTAACCCTGGTTATCCCGGTAGTAGTACTGAGTGGGAAGGCCTTGCGACACATCAAGAAGTGAATTTTGCTGGTGAGCCTCTAATGCAATACCGTATTTGTCGTAAAGTCGGAGGTTAGGTTCAATGGCACAATGCCAAAAGTTTTCAAACCAGTTTAAGCTGGCTTCTCTTAGTGAGAGTTGGTGTTCTCTGGTTAATCGATGTATCTGTAGCTTTAATCGTGAATCCTGTTCTGGTGGAAAGGGGGCTTGAACCAGGGCCGCTACACTTTGTACTAGATGAGGAGTTTGGCGATTCTTAGGCGTAACCTGAAAGGGGTTTTCTCGTAATATAACTTCGAAGCCGGAGTTTTTTATACCCTCTATGTTCAAGGTTAAATATGCTGGATCCTGAATTATTTTGAACTGTGGAAACTTCTGGTCAAAACGAATTTTTTTCATTAGTCGGGCAATCGCCACGCTGGCTTCAAGTTCATGGTGGCGGGTAAGCCGTATGGAGTTAGTGATCTTTACGGGTAATGAAAACTTATACATGTAGGGGGACATTTCGTTATATAGGGTGCGCACCGAAGAGGTTGCGGTAAATTTGGGGCCCATGGGTCCGAGGTTTTCCAGTCGGCCTTGTGCAATCAGACGTTTGATACAAGGTTGGTGTATTAACCATTGGGCTTGAATTGGGTGTGTCGGGATGAGGACTTTTTCCTGGTTAATATACCGGTAAGCCGTATTCAATAGAGATTTAACTTCGCTTTGGCGGACCAGATCTAAAATTATTTCCTCAACTGGTTTTTCAGTAATAGTATTCTGCTTTATTAATTTACGATCGGCAGCAAAGAAATGCAGTGCAAACCGACCGCAAAGCTCCGGGGTATAGTTGGTGTGTTGCCAATCTAATAGACCTTGTCGAGATTTCGGCGTTGGGTGGAACCAGTGACCATACAACAGGGACTGTTCTGAACCGATAAAGCTGGCATCCGATAAAGCAGGGTCGTTGTGGCGCGCGGAAAGATACCGCTGCATAACCTGATTGCTTTCTATAAGGCGTGCAATGAGTTCCATATGCTGATTAACGGGCAACTGATCGTCGCGGTAAATTTCATGGATTAAAACTAGCATGACAGACAACCTGTTGATGGGTTGCCAGTGGAGATCGCTTTCTTTTTTTTGAAAAGCTTCGGTGACGGTATGTCGACCCACCAGCGAACGATAGTGGACACCAATAGCCAATGATACTCTCTGTCGTGAAAGCAGTAATTCTATGACCAGAGGTTCACGTCGTTTAAAGCGCAGTCCGGTTCGCAGTTCCCAGTCATCGCTGGCATGCCATACACCCTGATCAATCTCCCTTAGATAGCTATTGACGAAGGCTTGAAAAGATCCGTTATCGGCAGATTCAAGAGTAGAGTCCAGCATGGCAAGGTTTCCTGTCCTATGAGCTTAACTGCACCTTAATACGAATGATTATCAATAGCGAAAAGATTTACAATTGTTACTCATTAAGCCGAAGATTCATTGGTTGGTGTTTTAACAAGAACCATAATGCCAAGGTAAAAGCACTCCATTCAGCCAAAGGTAGCGCCGCTAGAAAATCCCATTGCTGAGATAAAAATGGGACCGATTTCAGTTCTAGCAGCCAGAATAAACTGTATAGATACGTTGCAGGAAAAAGCAGGCTGCGGGTGAAGGCAATAATGGCTGATGCTCTGGATTGGTGGATAGCGGTGAGATAACAGGAGAGAACCACATTTGCTCCGTTTACTAAGAATACTGGCCAGATTAACCACACCAGTCTTTCGGCTATATGGGCTGTGTTGTGAGTGTCTGCGCTAAGAAACCACGGAATAATGGAAGGATGCCAATTGAGTAGCGATATCGCCAGTATTAATCCGATGACCATGACGCTGGCCAATGCGGTCAATAAGAAACCCTTTACGCGCAAATATTGCTGTGCTCCGTAATTTTGACTGACCAACAAATGCAACGCATCTGCGACACCATAACTCAACATTAAACTGAGAAATATAGCGTAGTTGACTATGGTAAACGCGGCGACACCAGCCACACCGGCATTAATTATCAACAGCCAATTCAGTAATAGAAGAACTAGTCCAGCAGAAATTTCATTAATAAACTCGGACATTCCGTTGTAGGCAGCGCTGGCAATTTCGCGCCAATTTGTTTGGTACAGGCGGAACCTTAGAGTTCTTTTGACCCTAAAGAAATAACTTGAAAGCACAATAAACTGGAAAGATTGGGCTATTGCAGTTGCGTAAGCCGCGCCTTTTAACCCCCAACCCCAGTGGCCAACAAATAATGCGTCAAGCGCAATATTCAATAATGCGCCAACCACCAAAGCGCTTGTGGCTAGAATGGGGAAGCCGTCAGCTCGAATAAAGTAGTAGAGCACCATGGTGAGCAATTGAATGATCAATACCCACCGAATGACCGAGAAGTACTCGGTCATAAATGGGTGTAAGGTGGCAGGTGCGCCCAGTAATCTGAATACAAAATTCTCCGTTGGAAGGCTCAAAACTGCAAACAACAGGGTGACAATTACCGTGGTGGTGAGTGCTTTGCTGAACATGGCGGAGGCCGCAATTATCTTTTTTTCTCCTATGTATTTTCCAATTCGAACTGAGCCACCTATTGCCAGCATCAATGCGAGGCCGAACAATAGTGTGAAGTAAGGGATCATCAGCGTAATGGCTGCCAGCGCATCACTACCAACAAAGTTGCCAACAAAAAGGCCATCTACCAGGTTAGCGGTGGTGATAGCCACCAAACCGATTAGGGACGGTACAGCGTAATAATAAAAGGTAGGAATAATGGAGCCTGTAAGTGGCTCAGGTGATTGCGACATGATTAATTGGTCTCTGGTGAGTTTAGTGAGGGAGAAGCCTAACCAAGTCTCCAGGTCATGCTCAATGAAGGTTACATTTGTGACAAAACGAATGGATTACCTTAACTTCCATCTTGCAAATGATAATTATTCTCATTAAAATAGCCATCCTTTTTGCCAAGTCTTTCTGAAACGGATGGGGTCAGCTATGGATGCCGCGCGAATTCTTATTATTGAGGATGATGAAAGCCTCAATGAACAATTAGGTAATTTACTTAGGAGTAAGGGGTTCCATACTACTCAACACCATGATGGGCAGGAGGGTTTGTTAGCGGCGCTAAGGGGTCAGTTCGATCTCATTTTGCTGGATGTGCTGTTACCGACGCTGGATGGTTTCTCTGTTTTGAGCCGATTACGCAAGAGGCTGCTAACCCCGGTAATGATGTTGACTGCGTGCGGTGCCGAGGCTGAACGAATTGAAGGTTATAGCCAAGGTGCGGATGATTATTTGCCCAAACCCTTTAATTTCAAAGAAATGATGTTGCGTATCGAGGCTTTGTTAAGACGCAGCAGGGTATCTTTGCAGGCCAATCCAACACGACGTGAGCTTAGAGTGGCAAAACTATTGCTGAACCGGATCGAACAAAAAGCCTGGTACGGTGAGCAAGAGTTGGTTTTTACACCGATTCAGTTTCGTTTACTTTGGGTGTTGGTTGAGAATCGTAACGAGGTGCTGACTAAACCTTATCTTTACCAAATGGTGCTTGAGCGCGGGTTTAGTTATTACGATCGGAGCTTGGACATGCACTTAAGTCGGGTGCGTCGAAAATTGGTAGACGCGGGGCTAGGTACAGAGTGCTTGATCACGGTACATGGAAAAGGCTACAAATTTTGTTAACGGACTACTAATGCCAAAAGGATTGATCTGGAAATTTTGTTGGGCAATTGCTGTGGCGGCGTTGATTTTGTATTGGTTGTTCAGCATCTTGTCGCGGGAGACCGAACAACGCATGAGTTTTTTGGCTCCGCAGCATCGCGCAACGCTGTTAAACTACGCCAAGCAGGCAGAGGAGATTTATCGGCAGCGGGGAGAAGCAGCCCTAGGTGTTTGGTTAGAAGATTTGCAGGAAAGAGAGAATACCTGGGTAGCGGTTGTTCGCTCTGACCTTAAGGCGTTTGCTGGCAGTAAGATTTCCGATCAATTTTTGGATGGCTTCGGTTTAGGGCGATCGGTGGATTGGAAAATTCATTTATATTTTGAAGAAAATCCGATTATGGAATTGCCATTTTTGGATGCTAATACTCACTTTTTGATTCGCCTTCCCAAGTCGATGCGCCCAGGGGCTTATTGGCCTCATGCCCAATTGTTGTTTCAGATTTTATTTCCGTTGTTGTTGGTTGTGGTGTTGTCAGTCATGGTCTATCGACACGTAAAATTACCGCTAAGGCGGCTGGAAAAAGTCACTCGCCGCTTCACCAATGGAGAGTTTGATGTGAGGGCCAGTGCCGGGTTCGGTAAGCGAACAGATGAATTGGCAGGGTTAGCAAATACCTTTGATCGCATGGCGGAGCGAACGGGTAATATGATTCTAATGCAACGTCAGCTGTTAGCTGATTTGTCCCATGAATTAAGAACTCCGTTAGCGCGAATGGATCTAGCCATAGCCAGTATAGAGCACGGTATTCATATGGATGAGTCGGTGCAGCGTTTATATCGGGAAACGGCCATTATGAGCGAATTGGTGGAAGATGCGCTTACTCTTGCCTGGCTCAACAATGAACAACCTCAATTGCGAACAGAAACCGTGGACTTGGTTGACTTGCTTAACTGTGTCATCAGAGATGCTCAGTTCGAGTTTCAAGATCGACATATAAACTCCTGTTTATTGGAGTCGGCCAAACTTGAACATACTAACTTGCGCGCTTTGAACCAGGTATTTGAAAACGTTTTACGCAATGGGTTGCGTCATACGCCGGTTGGTGGGGAAGTCTGGGTGCGCTTATGGCAGTTACAAATTGGTCATTACCGAATTACTGTCCGTGACCAAGGCCCCGGGGTTCCTGGTGCTCACCTGAACGATATTTTTAAACCTTTTTTCCGGCTGAATAAAGCCCGTTCAAACCCCGGGCAGGGCAGTTATGGTCTTGGGCTTGCATTGGTGCAGCGCAATTTAAGAGCGGTGTCCGGTCAGATTTTTGCTCGTAATATCAGGGAGAACGGTCGGATTGTCGGTTTGGAAATGGTCATCGACCTGTAACAGTTGTAAAAACTGTTCACTTTCAATTCAGCTTAACGATAATTGATCTCAAATGTAATTAATTATCGTTAAGTGGACAGTTATGAAATCAACGACCAATAGATACTGGCACGGGTCCGTGTTGGTATCAGTGATGGCAAGTACAATGAACAGCTCGGTGCTGTTGGCCGAAAACCTCAATAATTCAGCCAACACACCGCGAAAATTAGACATGGTCACCGTAGTAGGGCAAGCCACGGCGGGGTTGGACACGGTGGTCACTCGCAGCGAACTTGACGATATTCAAGCGAATGATCTCGACGACGTATTTCTCGAGAACCCCAGTGTATCCGTGGGCGGTGCCGTTAGTTCCGGTCAAAAAATCTACATAAGAAACATTGGCGAAGATATGTTGAATATCACTGTGGATGGCGCCGAGCAGGCTAACGCCGTATTTCATCATTCTGGCCGCGTCTCTATTGAACCAGAATTATTGCAGCAAGTAGAAGTTGAAGCCGGCGCTGGCAGTGCCGCTGCGGGTCCTGGCGCATTGGGTGGAGCCGTCCGTTTTACCACGAAAGATCCCGCAGATTTACTCAGAGCTGAAGAGAATTCCGGGGCTATAGTGAAAGGCGGTTACAATGAAAATGGCGCGGCTTATAAAACCAGCGTGACGGTTTACGGTCGCGATCAAACCCACCGCTACAGTGGGATGGCGTCGGCCGTATTAAGCGAGTCCGATAATCTAGAAGATGGTCGTGGCGATGACATCTTGGGTTCTGAAGAGCAAGGCAAGGTAGGTTTCCTAAAAGGCGTTGTGCAACTGAATGATGAGCAATCAGTGTCGGTCAGTTATGAAAATTTAGAACGTAAAGGTGATATCTTGTACAAGCCCGAGTTGATTTCAAGTGTTAGAAATCAACCCGCACCTACTCAGCATAATCGCGTCGCCTGGACCTTGAATTATGACTGGCTCTCCCTCGCGAATGAACTTCTGGATTTGTCGGTTACGCTTTATCAAACGGAGCATGAGCAGGAGCGATTCATCGGTGCGTTCTATGATGGTTCAGTAGAAACCTTGGGTCTGACGGTGCAAAATCGCAGTACGCTGGGTGTTAATGAATTTATTTACGGGATTAATTTTCGCGACGATACCAGCACCCTGCACGACGTGGATTTTGCACAATATACCTTTGAAGAAGAGGGCACCGTTGCGGGTGTTTTTGTACAGGATATTATATCCGTTACCGATCAGTTAACGGTTTCCACTGGTGTGCGTTTTGATCGTTACCAATTGGATGATGTTAATGGTCAATCCTTTTCCGATGACGGTATTAGTCCCAATATCAGCGCTAACTATGAGTTCAAGCCTGGCTACAGTATGAGTCTAGGTTATGCGGAAGCTTTTCGCGGACCAGAAGTAAAAGACGCCTTTAAGCTGTCGGTGTATAGCAACGCAGCGGACTTAGAGGGTGAAACGGCAAAGAATCTTGAGCTTGGGCTGGATATCGTACAAGGGGCTTTGGTGTTTGGTGCTGGAGTGTTTAATACCCGGATTGAAGATCCTGTGGTCAATGAAAACCCTTGGGATAGTAACTATTTTAATGGAGAAGAGGATATTGAATCCGTTGGTTACTACGCGTCGTTGGCCTATGATTGGCAAAAACTAAGCGCAAGCGCCAGCTATAGCGCAGCCAATACCGAGGTCGGCGACGAAAAAGTAACCCGATATGTGTATAGTTCAAATGCTATCTCGGTGGGTGATACGCTGGTCACTAAATTGGCGTATGATCCTACCCCAAAATGGCGTCTGGGTTGGATTATGGAGTGGGTGCAGCCGATCCACACGGACACTATTGAAGTTGACGGTCAAATCCTTACCTTTGAAAAAAACGGCTATGTTGTGCATGATATTTTTGCTCAATGGCAACCGCTCGCTGATGATACCTTGTTGCTTGCTTTGACTGTGAAAAACCTCTTTGATCGGGATTATTTTGATCATGGCAGTGTGGAGGATTTGCGGGGAAATGCTGGCTATGAATTAATTTCGGGTCAGCCTGAACCAGGGCGTGATGTTCGGCTAGCTGCGACTCTAAGGTTTTAGGGTCTCTCATGGGCTTATTTATTTCATGGTTGCGTTGGTTTAGCTTATTAGCGCTGGCTTTTTTCAGTGTTTCGACGTGGGCGGCCATCGATGCAACCGATTTGGCTGGCCGCAATATTCACCTGAAGCAGCCGCCGCAGCGAATTATTTTGGGTGAGAGCCGTTATTTAGCGACGCTTGCTATTCTTGATAAGGATCAGCCGTTGCGGCGTATCGTTGGTATGTTGGCTGATCTCAAACAAATTGACCCAGGCACCTATCGACAGTATCAAGCAAAGTTTCCAACCATTGCGAATATTCCATTGGTTGGCCACACCAGTGCTGACAGCTTTAACCTGGAGCAAGCACTGCTTTTAAAACCCGATTTGGCGATTTTTGGATTGGAGGGTCACGGACCCAACGCCCGGCATTCCCGCTTAATCTCGCAACTAGAAGCCGCAGGTGTTCCCGTTGTATTCTTGGATTTCCGCCAAGATCCGATACGTAATACCGTCAAGAGTATGGCGCTACTTGGCAAGCTTCTACAGCGGGAAGAACAGGCACAGAGATTTATCGATTTTTATGAAGCTCAGCTGGCACGAGTGTTAACCGCATTACCGGAAAAAGGCGGGGCTAAAACGCCGACAGTTTTTTTACACAGCCGAGTAGGTTTGCAGGCGCTTTGCTGTGAAACCATGGTTCGAGGCATGATGGCATCGTTTATTGACGTAGTCTCTGGACAAAATGTGGCGCAGAACAGAATTCCTGGAAGCGCGGGCGTACTTAACCTGGAATTCTTACTGGCGGATCAGCCGGATATTTATATAGCGACAGCCATAGGATCAAACGCTGGGGAACACCCGTATATAGTGTTAGGTGCAGGTGTCAGTGAGTCGCAAGCGCAGAACTCCTTTGACCATACTCTGCAAGATAGTCATTTACTTAATCTGCGGGCGATAAAATCCGGGCATGCTTATGCTATTTGGCATCATTTTTATAATTCGCCATTCAACGTGGTGGCTATCCAGGTTTTTGCTCAATGGCTATACCCGCAGAATTTTCAACAACTGCAACCTGAAAAAACGCTGGCCACATTGTTTGAACAATTCCAGCCAGTACCCTTGGATGGGACCTATTGGATTAGCGCAAAGGTCGTTTCACAATGACTTCATTGGCCTCCAATCGTTTAGCGGCTGAGTATCGTACCTTCATCGTGAATCGAGTCCTGTGGTTGTTTGGCTTGTCATTGGCGGTAGTGCTGAGTTTTTTAACGGATATCGCCAGTGGTCCAGCCAATATAGGAATTTTAGAAGTATTGAGCGGCCTAATTAATCCAGATTTTCTTGATCCTTTACAGCGGATTATCGTCTGGGAAGTGCGCCTTCCCTATGCCTTGATGGCTATAGTCGTGGGAGCGGCGTTGGGATTGGCGGGCGCCGAAATGCAAACAGTGTTAAATAATCCACTGGCTAGCCCGTTTACTTTAGGAATCGGATCAGCCGCCACGTTAGGCGCTTCTTTAGCTATCGTTCTGGATCTGTCGTGGTTCGGTATTAGTCATGATTATCTGATG
This sequence comes from uncultured Ketobacter sp., assembly GCA_963922875.1. GTDB lineage: Bacteria > Pseudomonadota > Gammaproteobacteria > Pseudomonadales > Ketobacteraceae > Ketobacter. The sequence goes on from CAWUJH010000003.1 coordinate 407,977, forward strand.
CCAATCAGTGCTTTTTTATTTGCCTGTGGCGCTTCATTTCTAATTTTATTATTGGCACGATTTTTTGGTGCCAATGTGCAGACAGTTATTCTATTCGGTATTGCGCTAATGTTTGGGTTAAATGCCGTAGTGGGATTATTCCAATATGCGGCTGATGCGGAAGCGTTACAACAAATTGTTTTTTGGACAATGGGGAGCTTAGCGCGGGCGGATGTAAGTAAAGCAACCTTGGTAGCGGTTGTCGTTTTGCTGTGTTTTAGTTGGAGTTTGACTCAGTTATGGTCACTAACCACTTTGCGAAGTGGTGAAGAACAAGCGCTTAGCTTGGGGATTGCCGTTTCCCGATTACGGTTGGTGGTATTGATGCGTGTTAGTTTACTCACTGCGTCAGCATTGGCTTTTGTGGGAGAAATCGGTTTTATCGGATTGGTCGCACCACATATTGCGCGAATGATACTGGGTGAGGATCATCGTTTTTTCCTGCCAGGCAGCCTTCTAAGTGGTGCTTTGTTAATGTCCTTGGCGTCAATCCTTAGCCGCATGATGTTAGAAGGCGTTATCATGCCAGTCGGTATTGTAACTGCGCTTGTTGGCATCCCATTTTTTATTTTTCTAATCATTCGGCGTGGCCGGGAAGGTGGCCTATGAGCCTGCATCTAAGTCAGCTAAAAGTAGGGTATCGACCTAGCCGAGCCATTCAAAATTTGAATCTACCATCGATTGCTTCGGGTTGTTTGGTGGCAGTGGTTGGTCCCAATGCGGTGGGGAAGTCGACATTAATGAAATCGTTGGCAGGCTTGTTACCCTATTGGGGTAAGGCGCTACTTGATGATGTGGAACTGTCAACTTTAACCCCAACACAACGTATACAGCGACTCGGCTATTTACCCCAAACCTTACCCCAGGCCACCAGCTTGGTTCCCTACGAGTTTGTGAGTAGCGCTTTGAGAGTCAGTGAAAATAGTTCCAAAGCGAACCTCGATGCGGCGTTGGAATGGGTGTTCGATCGGCTCGGCATTCGTGCTTTGGCTATGAAGCCTATGACACAACTGTCAGGCGGTCAGCGCCAACTGGTTGGGTTGGCACAGGTTCTCGTGCGACAGCCGCGCCTGTTGCTGCTTGATGAACCAACCAGTGCCCTCGATTTGCATTGGCAACTGTCGGTACTGGAAGCCGTAAAGAGCGACACAAAAACACGCCACACGATTGCCTTAATGGCCAGTCATGATTTAAATCTGGCTCTGCGATTCTGTGATCAAGTATTGCTGCTTTCACCAACGGGTGCTTTAGCTTTGGCTCCCCCCGCAGAAGCTCTGACACCAGAATATTTAAAGATGGCTTATGGCGTGAATGGCCGTCTTGAATATTGCTCTAAAGGTTATCCATTTGTCATTGCAGACACTACATGGAGGTCAGGATGAATTCGTTCACTGAGTTAAATTTCACGCAATCGGCTCAAGTAAGTACAGCAAGTGCAACCCACTATTTAAATCGACTCTGCAAACATTTCTCTCACAAAGTTCACAGTGAGTGGAGTCAGGATATTGGCTTTATAGATTTTGGTATTGGTCAATGTTGGCTGCTAGCCAAACCCTTGGAGCTTCATGTTCGCTGTGAGGCTAATAACGTGGAGAATTTAATTGAGTTAATGGATACATTGACCAGTCACTTCAATCGGTTTGCCCGTCGAGAAGGGCTGACGCTTGCTATTAGTGAAATCTTGTAACAGCTATATCCATCGAATAGGATTACTAATCGGAAAATAAGTAGAGGGTTTCAGCAATCAGCAGTGTGGTTAGAATCAATGACAGTACCTTCCAGAACAGTAACGGATTACGCTCGATGAACGGCTGAAAAGACGCTGATTGGATGATCTCAGCGCTTGGCTGAGTCAGGTCAGAGAGGAATTCTGAGAGGGTTGAGTAGCGGTTTCTAGGGTCGGGCGCGAGGGCCTTTTTCATGACAATGTCTAGCCAGGGTGGCGGTTGTAATAGCAACTTTCGATTTCTGCTAATAGGACGGTATATCCATTGGTCATAATGTCCGGGCTGATCTTTATTAGTGAGGATAGCCGAGTAGGGCTGCTCGCCGGTAATCATCTCGTAGACAATGCAGGCTAGGGAAAACAGGTCAGAGCGGCTGGAGCTGTGGCCAGTCACCAGTATCTCCGGCGCGATATAACCGATATCGCCCACTGGATATTCTTTTTCGTTGTTCCGGGACAGCTCCAGTATACTGTCAATTCGCACCGTACCGAAGTCAATGAGTTTCAACGCTCCCCCTTGATTAATGATAAAATTCTCAGGTTTTAAATCTCGGTGTAGCAGATTATTGCGGTGCATGTAACGCACCGGTTTGATCATTTCCTTTAATATACTGATTGCTTCCGCAAGTGTGAGGTTCGTGCGCTCAGACATCCATTGTTTCAGATTGATGCCTTCTATGTATTCAGAAACATAGTAGAGGAAGCGGCTGCCAGGAGGCTGCTCAAATATTTTCATCAATCCGGAGTGGTTCATCCGCAAACCGATCCACTGTTCCCTGGCGAATCCTTCCATATACTCTCGATCGTCTTTGTTTTTTCTGGACGGTGTTTTTAGTACATATTTTTTGCCATCCAGTTTATTCAGCACAAGATACAGATTGCTGCGGGACTCTTTGGCCAATGGTTTAAGAATCTCATAGTGATCGATGGTTTGCCCTTTGGCTAGGATTGGTGGAATGGTCTGGCTGGATAACCGTTGATAGATTTCTGTGATCTCTGCCGGGGGCAGAGTCAGAATATCGAGGACCACTGCGGTCATATTATCTTCGCTACCGGATTCCTGTGCGGCTTCCACTAGGGTATTTGCAGTGTCTCCCAGAGCATTCTTAGAAGGATTCAAGAGCGCGCCCAGATTTTTGCGGGAAAGTACACCATGCACACCATCAGTGGTCAGTAAAAATCGATCCCCTTCAGTGACAGGCACTGTAAGATAATCAATGTCCACGGTTTCCTCGTACCCCAATGCGCGAATCAACTGCGGTCTGGAAAGATCTTGAGCATACACATGATCCTGAGTAAGTTGCACCAGGCCATCGCCATTGCTGCGATAAATTCGGCTATCACCGACGTGAAAAATATGGGCCGTGTGGGACTTAATGATAATGACACTGAATGTCGTGACGTAGGAGTCGACTCTGGATGAATTCAGATCAATAACCAGATTGCGATTCTGTTGATGTAGCCAAGCATTTAGTGCCCGGATAACGGATGCTGCGGCCCGCTTCACGGGCCAGAAATCGGGCGTTGAATAATAGTCATGGAGAAAACTGGTACAGGCCAGCTGACTGGCTAGCGCTGAGTTTTTACTGTAACTGATACCGTCTGCGATACAGGCCACCGAACCTTTGAAGCGGGCATTGGCTGGATCCTGCGGCAACAAGGTTGCGTAGGCGTCGTCGTTGCTTTGCTTGAGCCCTTTGCTGGAATACGCGCTGAATCGAACGGATTGTTGTGTGTCTACTGGCGGTAACGCTTTGTTCATGCTCCGGACATTCCAGTATTGACCTGATGGTAATCAGTTAACCTGATACTTCCAGTATTTGCAATTTATAGATAGTAGAATCCTCTCCATTTTACTGCGCTCTATCACGTTACGCCGTGAGGATTGGCTAAACCACCACCGTCAATTGCCGTCAATAGAAAATTCTATGTATAAGTTCTTTACATTTAGTGCGAGTAACATGAGTGTGTTTAGCTTATTGTTGTCATTGTTGATGCTGCTTGCCCTGCATGGTTGGGTAGCGTTACAGGACATATCTAGCCCAATAAGCAACGACTAGATTACTATTGTAACGCTGTCTTACCTGTATTAGGCTACCTTGAGGTTGCCGTCAGCATTCCGTTTTAAGTTTCATATGAAATCATTATGAAATCATAAAGTGCAGTAAAGAATAAGATGATTTCGAGAATTAATCGGGACGTATGATATTGTAAAGAAGCAGAAATAAGTGGGAATTAACATTTTTTAAATGGTATTGCTGTGTATTCCGACTGACGGTTGTCAGCGAATGTGATGGTTGTTCCATGAAGCAGCTGTGGTAAGTTGGGATTTAACTGTAAATGTAATTATGACGTTACGTTAAAGCCCACCAAAACTAGGTGGTTCATCTTTTATATTTCAAGCGTCAATAGTTAATGTTCATCAATAAATTCAATCACGGATCAATCATTGTGGTTTTTTTTAGAAGGGTGCATCAACGTTGCTTTGCATCGCTCTGTTCTAAGAGAATAAAACAGAATCGTAGACAGAACTGATGGAGCAATACTGTATGGAACCCACTAAAGTAGATCGTTTTATCTCCAAATCGGGAGATGCTGTCTGATTGTTGAGGTAGGTAGGCTAGTTTCCACTTATAAGAACAATAAGAACTTTATACTAAAGATAATAAGATGTGTGCGTTTTTCGGAGCAGGTGATTAACGAGGAAGTGAAGGATTTCTTGCTAAAGCCATCGCCCGCAAACCACGGATACGCCACCTTTATTTGGAATAAGACCGGGCATTCGACAAAAATACCCAGGTGGCTCTGGCGATGACACACTTGCCTTGTCGAGTCATATGGGGCAATTCACTTATGCGTGTCCGGCCAAAAAATCTGCTGATTACGCTGCTATTGGCTGGATAGGATCGGTTGATTTATATGGTTGATTTTACAGAGTTGTTGGTAAATATGGGTGAAAGTTATTAATTGAATTGGGTCTCGAATCGTTCAGTATTTTATGAATTCAGCCATGCGGCAGAAAATTGACTTTCTTGTTCCAAGAGAAGGCAGTTAAACATGGAAAGTAAATAATAAAAGTAAAAGGAGAAAAATATGAGGCATTTTATAGGTGCAATTTTAACTTTTTCAGTATTAGCAAGCGTAGCGATAGCAGGTAATGTTGATGACTCAGTACAGGCGCAACCCACTAGTTTCAATGGTGTTACAACACAGAATCAAGAAGAGGTGCTCTTTAAATTAAAATCAACGACAACCCCTGAAGAAGCTAATAACTTAGCGGTTACATACGGATTCTCGTTGTTAAAAAAAATAGGTGAACCCCCCTCAGTAAACACAGTGCCAGCTGTAATATCTACGCAGAGTACTCGCAATAAATTCAGTGCAAATAACCACCGATTTGAAATCTACAAAGCGAAATTGGGCTCTGAACAAGATGTTCAGACGCTACTTCATGCGCTTAATGGAGACCCTCTGGTTGAATGGGCCGAGGTCAATGTAACCTATAAAACGTATAGAACTACCCCTAATGATAGTAAATACTACAAGATAGCAGATGAGATGTCTCTTACTGGGGTGGATCAGATATGGGATCTTCAGCAGGGCAGTGAAAGCGTGGTTGTTGCTGTGATAGATACAGGCGTTGATTATACACACCCTGATTTGGCGAAGAATATTTGGATTAATACCAATGAAATACCGAACGACGGAATCGATAATGACAACAACGGCTTTATTGACGATGTTCGTGGCTGGGATTTTGTCAGCGTGCCGGCTTCAGCAGTGTATGACAGTGAAGATCCCGGTCCAGCGGATAATGACCCAATGGACATTCAGGGTCACGGCACGTCTGTATCCGGTATCGTAGCTGCAGAGGGCAATAATGGTATTGGTATTGCTGGCGTAAGTTGGCATAGCAAAATTATGGCTTTACGTGCAGGCTATAAATCTAGAGAAAAGGGTGGTGAACTACAATCAGCCGATGTCGCCGATGCCTTAATTTACGCGTGTGATAACGGCGCCGATATTATCAATATGAGTTTTGGGGGCCAGGAACCCAGCCGAACAATGGCGGCAGCCATTGAATATTGTGCGAGTCAGGATGTGTTTTTGGTTGCCGCCGCTGGTAATGATGGGAGTAATGAGCCAGTTTATCCAGCGGCCTATAATCTGGTGGTTGCGGTAGCTGCGAGCAGTGGCAACACTATTGCCTCCTATAGTAATTATGGTTTATGGGTAGATTTGGCTGCGCCGAATTATTTTTTCTCTACCCAACTTGGGGGTGAATACGGTAATTTTAGTGGAACCAGTACGGCTTCTGCCTTTGTGACAGGATTAGCAGTCTTAGTGAAGTCCCAAACTCCTTACCTTAGTGCGCCAAAAATTCGTGAGTTGCTAATGAATATGGCTACATTGCCGCTTGAAGGAGTCAGCGAACTTGGTGGTGGTTATGCACGGTTAAAGTGGCCTCTAGATTTATCTGTTTTACAACCAAAAGTAGCTTTGGTAGCGCTGTTTACCCACGAAGATAACCTGTATGAAGATCTGTCGTTTGATCCTGGTGAGCAGATTGTCATGAAGCCAACGGTGAGAAATTTTGGTGCTGTCAACGAGTCAGTTCAGCTGCAGCTTACAACGGATGACCCATTCATAATGATTGCCGATGGCGATATTTCACTAGGAGATATTGCGCCTAATCAGAAGAAAACGAATTGGGATGATGCATTTAAACTATCGGTTTTGGAAGGCGTGCCTCAAGATTACAAAGCGAAACTAAAAATCCATGTCTTGAATAGTAGTGGTGAACTGATTGAACACGTTCATTCAATAGTAGTAAACAAAACCTTTAAATCATTAAATCAAGGACCAGTTGATGTGTCGTCTCAACTGTTGATTGAACACAATGATGGTAGAATAAGCCAGCTTTTCGGGGGGTATAAAAATGGTGATACAGGTTACACGCTTTATCACCGAATTCGCGATAATAGTGGTCGCTGGTCAGTGCCTAGCCCTGTCTTGGGCGCAACAGATAGGGGAGCTTTGCATTTTGATGCTGTCCTTGACAGCCGTGATCAGTTGCATGTTGTTATAACGGATGATCTGGATATGCTATTAGTTACTCGATATGCCCACTACGATGGAGATTGGACTTCTCAGGATATTACTTCTTCACTAGAATTTCCGATAGATGATTGGTACGAAAGCTGGCCATTTACAATTCAGCCAATTCGTCGGGCTGCTATTGCAATGGACTCTGATTCAAACGTAGTCATCACATGGGTGACTGTGGTGGACAACATTAAAGAAGCAATAGTAAATTCTATTTTTGAGTTAGTGTATGTAAATGAAGGCAGTGTGAGCCCTGTTCATAAATTCATGGTAGCTCAAAACGCCTATGTTTCTGATCTTAATCTTGTTCAAAACGACAACGGATACATGTCAGTCTTTTGGAGGCAGCAAGAACTTTTAGCAGGTGACAGATCAGTTTATCCTGGTACTGGACCTGGTAAGGTAATGCAGGCTAAGTGGCGCAAGGGTAATGAAGATGCTATTCCCTCTGAGATTGGAGATTTTTCCTCAATTAGATCTATTGATGGCATCAATCATAATCTACATGTGGTACTTGAGGGCGTTAATGGGTATGAACATCAGATGTTTGACGGCGTTAGTTGGGGAGCTATACATAGATTTAATCAAAATTCAGGTGGAGAGCTTGTAGCGAATAATTCTGGAGGTGTTGATTGGCTTTCTAGATGGGGTTCCGATTTGTTTAGATCTACTTTCAATAATGGTACATGGTCTGAGCCGGAAGTGATTTACCAGCTATCTGACAGCGGAATAAAAATAGAAAGTGATATTGGTTTTTTACTCACTAGATCGGATGAGTCGCTATTGAGCATCTCTGCAAAAGATCAAAGCGGAACCAAGTCGATGAAACTTTACTCCTCTTTAAGCAATGAATTAACTTTGCCTTCAAAACTAATACCTCAGGACGAAGGTTCAGAAACCTTTACCAAGGATATTTCGGCTTTCGTTGATTTGTCATCGGTTAGCGAATTGGGCAGTTTCCAATATGCGATAGGCACTGCACCTGGACATAGTGACCTACTTAGGTGGACGCAAGGATCAACACAAGAAACTACCCCGACCGTACTCCGTAATCGTCAACGTAGTGATCTCCAGTCAGGCCAGGATTACTATATATCGACGAGAGCAGTGAATGGTTCTGGCGATGTTTCTGCCGTCACCTCAAGTGATGGTATTACCTACATTGCAGATACCCCTGAAGTAACTATGGTTAGCCCCGAAAACGATGCAACATTTACTTCAAGTAGTGTGACCTTCGCTTGGAATTCTGTTCCCGAATCAGACGGCTATACTATTCAAGTGGGGTCGAATAAAGGTGTTTATGATATTGCCTCCAGAGTTGTCGCAGCAGAAGATACTTCGATCGTTGTGGATGGCTTGCCAGTTGATGGTCGTACCGTTTATGTGCGGATAACGGTATTTGTTGATGGCGAATCAAGTTCCAGTGAATACACCTACACAGCTTTTAACAACCCTGCTCCACAATTGGCGGTTGGTTTCCGATTGAATTGGTTTGGAACTCTCACAACATTATCGTGGCAGGGGGCCGATACAGTAGATTTGTATAGAAACGATGTGTTGTTCTCCAGCGATACTAATCAGAATCCTTTAACTGTTCGGCGGTTGTTTAATTATGCTCGGTACAACTGGAAAGCGTGCTTGCCTGGTACGGCGTTATGTTCGGAGAGCATGCGTTAGTTAGCTAGATAAGGATGCTGGGACACATTTTCTAAGAAATGTGTCCCAGTTTCTAACCTTTGCCAATATTCGTCATTTTTCCAAACTCATCCGCCAACGCCTGGGCTTCAGTGCTGGATAAATTGGCGATGATCCAGAGGTTTTGATAATTCATCGGCGAGTTCTTCAAGCCCTCCCCAAATAGCGTCGCGATCGGAATCTTCCGGTAGTCTGGCAACGGCTAAAATCAGTACCCGGACTATTTTCTGCATTCTTTCTTGATCTTGGAATTCGGTGGCTTCTATTACAACATTGTCTGTCATTTTACTTTCCTATAAGTCATTCTGTTGCCATTATACCAGTCTTGCTTTTTGACGTCGCCTCTGGGTAAATCACCACTATGCTAAGATTTTAATTGATTGCTTAAGGAAAACCGATTTTGCGCAAAGTATTGATTGCCATATGTCTGGTGTTATTCGCTTACCTCGGCTGGGTTACTTTTGCTCCCTGGCACGGAAAATTAGTGCCTCCTGAATTCGTATATCCCGATGGTAGTCGTTACTACGGTCCCACTGAAGCCGGACTCGCGCAAGGAGCCGGTGAGTGGCAGGGGTCTAATGGCGCCCGCTATGTTGGAAGCTTCGAGCAGGGTTTGTTCGCCGGTGTGGGTGAACAGTGGGATGCCAACGGAGATCATTACAGAGGGAGTTTCGCGGCGGGGCTACGCTCTGGCCTGGGGCAATTAGAGTCTGTCTCAGGAGATCATTATGCCGGTCAGTTTGATGCCGGGCTGCCCCATGGAATGGGCCACCTGACCCTGGTGGGCGGTGATCAGTATTTTGGGCAGTTTAGGCAAGGGATAATGTCAGGTCAGGGGGTCTATACCTTAGCTTCAGGCGACATATTCAGCGGTACATTTGCGGAAAATACAATTATTTTCGGGATTCACAAGGATACTCATGAAAATCAATACACGGGAACCTTTAAGCATTGGTATTACCATGGTAAGGGGCAATATTTGGCAGCCAATAACACCCTCTATAAGGGTGAATTTGAGGAAGGTTCGCTCCAGGGCGAGGGTGAAATCATTGCTGAAAATGGAGAAAAGTATAGCGGTGAGATAAAGGACTGGGCCTATCATGGTCACGGTAGATTGGTCGAGAGTGACGGATCAGTGTACGTAGGCGAGTTTGAATATGGTTATTACCACGGGAATGGCACCCAAACTTTAGCCGAGGAAGTAAATGGCATCGGATCGGTGTCTGGTGTGTGGAAATATGGCAAGCTGCAAGATGATCCACGCCAACCTAGCGCCGACACAACGGCGGAAATTGCCGAAAGTGCCTTGTACCTGCAGAATGAGTTATTAGGGCAGAAGCTGGCGGCTGTTGGTTCCCAGCATCCCGATAACATCGACTTGTTTTATTTAGGCATTGCCAGTTATGGGGCTCAGGATGTCTTTAGAAAAGAAATAGATACCGTGACAAAGCTATTCCGCCAACAGAACTATGCCGATGATCGAGTTATGACTCTGATCAACAATCAAAAAACAGTAAGTGATAATCCCTTAGCCACACTGACCTCTGTTGAGCAAAGTATTCAAGGTATTGGCACTAAGATGGATCGGGAAAACGATATTTTATTTTTATATATAACCACTCATGGTTCGGACGACCATGAATTGTCGGTTCAAATGAATGGTATTCGACTGAATGATCTAACGCCTGAGCGTTTACAAAGTAGCTTGCAAGCCAGTCAGATCAAATGGAAAGTGATTGTTATTTCAGCCTGCTATTCCGGTGGATTCATTAATGCCTTGGCTGATGAGAATACTTTGGTTCTCACCTCTGCCAGAGAAGATCGAACTTCTTTTGGCTGTGGAGACGACAGTGATATGACATATTTTGGCAAGGCCTATTTTACCCAAGCATTACCCAATGCAGAATCATTTGTTACGGCGTTTTATGCCGCAGAAAAACTTGTAAGCACCTGGGAAGAAGAGGATTTTCCTGATCTGGATCGCTCTGAACCCCAGATACATTTAGGTAAAAATATCGAACAGCATTTACGTAAATGGCGGCAACAAGTTAACGCGAGTTTGGAAACTGAGTGATGAAAGCCTCAGATAGGTAACTCAGATAGGTAGCAATGTCATGTGAAAACTTAACCAAGGCTAACCCCTATTAGATGTGCCGTGGTGATAGGTTCATTATGGAAAACATCACTAATATACCAAGCTATAAGTCAGGATAACTGGATTTTCCATAGAGGAGTGTAAATGGCCCCAGTCGCTTCAGTTGTACTTTGATAAAGGCCAATCTGAGCGACGTTAAGTTCGGTGTCCTCGGCAAGATTGGGTATTTCGTGCATAAAATCACTGGGGTGTTTGGTGAGCGTTTGTCGTGCGAGGGTGATATGCGGATAAAAAACTCGCTTCTCAACATTGAAATCTGCCGACCTCAGTAGGCCGTCAATGGTATTTTTAAGCTTCTGTAACGGCCGGTTTTTTTCCAGCTCCAGCACTAATAGCCGTTGTTTTTTTGTGGCTAAAATTGTTGTTTGAGTAATCGTGGTTGTAAATTCACAGGTGTGATATTCGTCATCACCGAATAAGGCCTGTTGCAATTTGTATTCAAGAGTTTCTATAAATTCAATTGATTGATTACCTAAAAAAGCCAGGGTCATATGCCAGTTTTCAGGTTTAACCCAGCATAAGTCCGTTGCGTAACCGTTTGGGTGCGCCACAAGAGATTTTATATGCTGGTCTAATGTGGCGTATAAGTATCCAGTTACGGGAACCGCTAAAAAGCAACGAATAGGCATTTAATGGTGCAATAGCCTGTCTATACTTTCCAATTCGGCTTCGGTATAGACTAATTCAACGCTGGCAAGATCTTCCGCCATATGTTGCAGGGATGATGTTCCAGTTAGTGGCACGATATTTCTTTGACTAAGATAAGCAAACATGATTTGAGGTGCGGTCCTGGAGTAGGTCTTTACAAGTGTTTGTATCGGTTCCGCATTAAGAATATGTGGATTAGCGGTTAAGGTCCAAAAGCTCTGATAAATGATTTGGTGTTCAATGCACCATTGACGTAATTCGTAGTCGTAACCGGTGTCATCGTAAAAACGATTTTGAACAATGCTAGGTTTGATAGTGGATTGCTCATAGAGAGCCTGCAAATAAGAAAAATCATAGCAATTACTAATGCCGATCAGCCGGCAGCCACCTTGTTTGACTATGGATTCCATGGCCTGCCAGGCTTCGAAAGTGTCTTCTTGTTTAGGGAAAGGTGAGTGCAAAATTAAAGCATCGATCTGTTCAACACCCAAATTAGCAAGTGAAACTTCAAATGACTCTTGGACCTGATCTGTTATGGGTAGAGCAGAATTGTAGGGTATATTGTCTGGGTCTTGACCGGAAACCGGGGTGTATTTTGTTTGGAGGTAGTAATCTTCTCTTTGGAAGCCCATTCGATGAAGCTCATTCAGGGCTGCACCCACTAGCGGTTCATTGTAATGCCGTGGTTGGCAGGCTGTATCAATGCCACGGAACCCAGCCCGAAACGCTTTAATCACCAAATCCTCGGTTCGCTCTTTTTTCCACGCGGTACCATAAATTATTTTGGGAATCTGTACCCTCGCTGGGCTTTGTTGTTGCGCTGTTGCTGTCATTGCTATTCTCCCACTACTGGCTAAAAGCTCGAGAAGGGCTATTGTAACCAATACAAGCGTATAGCCACCAGTTTTATATGGTTTAGCGGGGGCTATAGTGGATGGTGTAGGTAGTATACACAGCGTTCATCTTGGCCAAAACGCTGATACTCCACGAAATTGAACCCTAAGTGTTCTACAAACTGCTGTGCTTTCAAGTTATTAGCCCGTGGCGCTACCAGTATCCCATTCACTTCAGGGTTCGCGAAACAGTGACTTATGGCAAATTTCATCATCTGAGTGCCACAACCTATGTTATGGTTTTGCCAATCAGGTATACAGGCATTGATAATCCGTAAATTGGAAGTTAGGACTTCCATGGGAAAATCTTTTAATGACTGAGGGTTGGCAATTTGTAAAAGTCCGATGGGGGCTGCGTTTAATAAGGCAATATAATTTTCACAACCTGGACTGGAGGAGGTTGGATCGGCTAGCACCGGGCTAAAAATATGGGAGACTTCACGCCATTCTTCCAGCCACTTGATGTCGTCTAGGCAGACAGGTCGATAGTGAATTGTGATAGCAGTTTTCATATGACATCCTTGTCATTATTTGCCAGGACTGCTGTTTCAGTCACTGGCTAGTTTGCAGCTCCTGACTAGTATATAGCGATTAGTGAAGCGAGGAAACTTTGCCTATTGGATCGTTGGGCGTATGCTTAGCTGATCGCCTCCCTTTGGAGATAATGGTAGTGCATGAAGAGTTTGATAATATTCCTGATGTGCGTGATGGGTTAACAAAGAAAGAACGTGTTGTGCTGTATTGCTTGTCCCAGACGCAAGCTGAACGCGGTGGGCGCAACGTTCCAACAGTAATGCTTTATGGCCGGGTCATTGAGTACATCGACATTAGCGTCGATGAATTACAGTCTATTTTACGCCGCCTGATTGGCACTCAGATTTAATAGCCGTTTTTTATGCATTATTGTATTTCGATTTTACTCTTTTTAGTCTGTCTCCAATCAGCCAGTATTTATGGGCGTGATGAAGATCCACCACTGTACGGGCAGGTACTGTTTGGCAATTTGTATCTAGATGATAGAGACATAAGGATTGACGATTTAAATGAAGAGCTTGTGGGCGAATTGCCAGGTCATATTCCTTATCTTGGGGCTGTTGCGCAGGTAATAAAACGAGATTCATTGTTGGGTTATGGTTGGGAAGGGGGAGGGTTCTTTAGTTGGTATAATGATGATGTTTCTTATTATGCCAGCGGCGGCGGTTCCGGCGGCACCATCAGTATCAGAGTGGACAATCAGTTTTGGTCATTTGAAACGTTTATGGGCGGGTATGTAAGCGTTAAGCCTGTGTCCTGGTGGCGATTTTACCTGAGTGGTGGTCCATTATTTCTGTTTGCAGCGGCAAAAACGCAACAGCCTGATTCTGACAATGAAATAATACCTCCTTCGAATTCGGGGACAACGATCTGGTTTGATGCCGACAAATGGCACACGGACTTTACCTTAGGCGCTTATGCTCGCGCAGGATTCGATTGGTATATCGCGAATGATTTTTGGTTGGGTTTCAGTGTTCGTTATATGAGAGCCGATGTCGATCTATCAAAGTCAATCGGAGATTTTCGGGTCGACGGTACATTATATTTTATTTCACTCACCAGAAAATATTAAGCAGCGTTAGTGTGAGTTTAACCACTGACTAAAGAATAAATGGATTAGTGTTGGTGCTTGTTGTTGCATGGAGAAATTATCCGGATCGTCCAAATGCTCGGATATTATTCCCTTCATATAGCAGCGTAGCGATAGCGTCAATGTTTTCGGGTCGGCCTGGGAATGAATGAAGCCTTTTTCTTGGGCTCGCTCAAAATATTGGGAAAACAGGTTCAAACTCTCATCTTTTTTTGCTCGATGCTTTTCCAAATGATCGAGTAATTCTTCAGCATAATTCCAGGTGGCAAGAAAAAGTTTCAGTCCATGACGCTTGGCTTGATCTGCCTCAATATCTAGAAGTAACTGGATACAGGTGTCTTGCAGTTGCATTAGGGGTTCAGGATGATCCGTTTGCAGATCCTGTAGAATCATTTCAGTAACCGGTTGATACAGCTGTTCCTGAAGGGCATCAAAAATTTCTGCCTTGTTCTTGAAGTGCCAATAGATTGCACCGCGAGTGACCTCGGCTGCGGCGGCGATTTGCTCTAGTGAAGTTTGGGCAAAGCCTTTTTCTGCGAATAAAGCCACAGCTGCTTTGAGTATCTTGGAACGGGTTTTTTCAGCATCTTCTTTTGTTCGTCGCATAATAAGTAGGGCCTGTAAATTGACAACATACATGCATGAATGTATATTATGACTAACAATTGTTCTACATTCAAAGGTTTTCGGTGCTGCTATGCGTAATGGCATGATTATATTGATAATTGTCATAGGTCTTGCGGGAGCGGGAGGGGGCTACCTGTATTATTCCGGAGCTATAAAGCTGCCCCTTGGCGGCGATGCCTCTCAGTCGCAAGGTGCTGATGCTCGTCCCCCCATGGAAGTAGCGACACTGGTTTTGGAAACGCAGTCGATCAAGCTTGCACATGTACTTCCTGGCCGAATTTCTGCGGCTCGCCAGTCTCAAGTGCGGCCTCAAGTTGATGGCATCATCACAGAACGCTTGTTTGAAGAAGGCGCGCAAGTGGAGAAAGGGCAGCAGCTATACCAAATTGATTCTGCTCGTTATCAAGCTGCACTTGCGAGCGCGGAAGCGGATCTTAAAAGTGCCAAGTCGAATTCTAAGTTTGTCGAGGCTCGGACTCGTCGTTACGAGAGCTTGGTAAGAACGGGGGCGGTAAGCCAGCAGGATTTTGAAGATGTTAAGATTCAGTTGGAGCAATCCAGAGCCGAAGAAGCCGTTGCTCAAGCCGCAGTGGATGTCGCTAAAGTTAACCTGAGTTATACCAAAGTATACGCGCCAATTTCCGGACGTATAGGCCGCTCTTTGGTAACCGAGGGAGCGTTGGTAACAGCAAATCAGGTGCAGTCTTTAACGGTCATTACTCAGCTGGATCCAGTGTATGTAGACATGCAGCAATCTGGGGTTGAAACCATGAAGCTGCAGAATTTTGTGTCGGGCCAAAGCTCAATTCCCGTGACCTTATCCATGGGAGATCAGGAAGATCTGACCTATCCTCACGAGGGTCAATTAAAGTTCTCAGAAGTGACAGTGGATCAAACCACCGGATCTGTCACGTTGCGGGCGATAGTACCTAATCCCAATGGCGTGCTGCTGCCGGGCTTGTTTGTTCGTGCCACGATGAATCTTGGTCAACAGGAAGTGGTTCTGGTACCGCAACGGGCAACGACTCGAACGCCTGAAGGAAAACTTACCGTCTGGTTGGTGGACAAAGAAAATCACGCTCGCCCCACCGCTATTAGTGTTAGTTCCGCTCACGGTGATTCCTGGGTGGTTAACGATGGCGTGGTTGCGGGGGATACTATCATTGTCTCTGGTTATCAAAAGCTAGGGGCCGGCGCTGCTGTTACCACGACCCCTTGGCAACATAAAACACAGGAATAACCTATGGCTCGTTTTTTTATTGATCGGCCCGTTTTTGCCTGGGTGCTGGCGATTATTACGATGCTGGCTGGAATCCTGGCAATTCGATCTCTGCCCATTGAACAGTATCCGAAGGTAGCACCACCGACGGTCGCTATCAACGCGAGCTATCCCGGTGCTTCTGCTGAGACAGTAGAGAATTCTGTCACTCAGGTAATAGAGCAAAGACTTACCGGGATTGACTATCTACGTTATTTTTCGTCCAGCAGCTCCGATGGCGCCATGACGATTACCTTAACCTTTGAGCCAGAAGCCGACGCTGATATTGCTCAGGTTCAAACACAAAATAAAGTTCAAGGAGCAGTTACCCAGCTACCGAAGGAAGTTCAGGCATTAGGGGTAACCGTAACAAAATCCAACGATAGTTTCTTGCTGGTGGTTGGTCTCTATTCTGAAGAAGGCGAATTCAGTCAAGGCGAATTAGGGGATTTGTTGGTTACCTCTTTTCGAGACCCATTATCACGCTTGAATGGTGTGGGTAGTGTTCGTGTTTTTGGCGATCAACATGCCATGCGGATCTGGCTTGATCCGGCCAAACTTTATAGTTACAACTTAACTCCTTTGGACGTGCAAGCGGCCGTAGAAATCCAGAATACCGATATTTCCGCTGGGCAGCTGGGTGGAATGCCAGCGATTCAGGGGCAACAAATCAATGCCACAATTAAAGCGCAATCCCGATTACAAACCGTAGAAGATTTTGAAAAAATAGTGCTGCGAGTGAATGCCGATGGTTCTCAGGTTCGGCTGCGAGATGTGGCCAAAGTTGAACTGGGTAGTGAATCCTATGGTCGCATTACTCGTTACAAGCGCAAGCCAGCAGGTGGTATAGCCATCAGTTTGGCCACCGGTGCGAATGCCCTGGAAACCGCTAAAAGTGTGAAAGCGAAAGTCAATGAGCTGGCTCAGTTTTTACCAGAAGGGATTAAGATAATTTACCCCTACGATACGACGCCCTTTATCGAGCTTTCCATAAAGTCAGTAGTAAAAACCTTGATCGAGGCAGTATTCCTGGTCTTTTTAGTGATGCTGTTGTTTTTGCAGAATCTTCGGGCAACTTTGATTCCCACCATTGCTGTGCCCGTGGTATTACTTGGTACTTTCGCTATTCTTTATGCCTTCGGTTTTACCATAAATACGCTGACTATGTTTGCGATGGTGCTGGCGATCGGTTTATTGGTGGATGATGCTATTGTGGTGGTGGAAAATGTTGAACGCATCATGACCGAAGAAGGGCTGTCGCCGAAAGAAGCGACCCGAAAATCAATGGATCAAATTACCAGTGCGTTGATTGGTATAGCCGTTGTGCTGGCGACGGTGTTTATTCCTATGGCATTTTTTAGTGGATCTGCTGGCGCCATCTATCGTCAATTTTCAATTACTATAGTGTCGGCTATGGCGTTGTCGGTGGCCGTTGCTCTGATATTATCGCCGTCATTATGTGCCACATTTCTTAAACAGAGCAATCATAGTGACCCAGCGCAAAGGCGAGGTTTTTTTGGTTGGTTCAATAGGCAGTTCAACAAAGCGCGGGATTTTTATCAACGTAGTACTTCCTATATAGCTCGACGTTTGGTGCGATTCTTCATCATTTATTTAGCACTGGTAGGAGGCTTGATGTACGGGTTTGCCAGTCTACCAACAGCATTTTTGCCCGATGAAGATCAGGGTATTATGTTTATGATGGTAAACACGCCATCAGGTTCTACTGCAGAAAGAACGCTTGAATCAGTTAAACAGGTAGAAGATTACTTTTTGCAGCAGGATACCGTAGAGCACTTATTTACGGTTGTGGGTTTTAGTTTTGCGGGCTCTGCACAGAATGCAGCTTTTGGTTTTGTCGGCTTGACGGATTGGGCCGAACGCACCGCACCAGGCGACGATGTGTTTGGTGTCTCTGGTAAGGCAATGGGTGCCTTAATGCAAATCAAAGATGCTATGGCATTTGCTTTTTTTCCACCGCCGATTCGTGAGCTTGGCAATGCTTCTGGATTTGATTTTCAATTAGTGGATCGGGCAGGTATTGGTCATGAAGCCTTAATGCAGGCCCGCAATCAACTGCTGGGTGGAGCGGGACAAAATCCGTTACTGACGGGTGTTCGTCCTAACGGATTAAACGATGTTCCACAATACAAAATTAATATCGATAGTGAAAAAGCCTCTGCTATGGGGTTGTCATTAAGTGATATTAACCGGACATTACAGATTGCCTGGGGGTCGAGTTACGTTAACGATTTCGTTGATGATGGTCGCATCAAACGCGTCTACATCCAGGCAGATGCCTCGCATCGGATGATGCCTGAAGACCTGTTCGACTGGTATGTGCGTAATGCCCAAGGTGAAATGGTGCCCTTCAATAGTTTTTCGTCGGCCGAGTGGGTCTATGGTTCACCCAAGCTAGAACGCTTTAATGGTAACCCGTCGGTCAATATTCAGGGGTCACCTGCCGAAGGTGTTAGTACCGGTGTAGCAATGAGTGAAATTCAAAAGATCGTCGATACTTTGCCAAAAGGCGTGGGCATATCCTGGTCAGGAATATCCTATGAAGAACGTCAGGCCGGAGCGCAGGCTCCTGCGCTTTATGGGATTTCAGTGTTGATTGTTTTCTTGTGTTTAGCCGCATTATACGAAAGTTGGGCAGTACCCTTTGCGGTGATGCTGGTGGTGCCCTTGGGGATCTTGGGTGCGGTTATTGCCAGTAACCTATTTGGCATGTCCAATGATGTTTATTTTCAAGTGGCCCTGTTAACGACGGTCGGGTTGTCTGCCAAGAATGCCATCTTGATTGTAGAATTCGCCAAGGGTCTCAAAGAAGAGGGTCAATCAGTGATGGAAGCGGTATCTATGGCCGCCAAACAACGGTTTCGTCCCATTATAATGACCTCTATGGCTTTCGTGCTGGGTGTCAGCCCTTTGGCTTTTGCCTCTGGTGCCGGCGCGGCCAGCCAGAATGCCATAGGTATTGCGGTAATGGGTGGCATGCTGGCTGCGACATTCTTAGCGGTGTTTTTTGTGCCCATGTTTTACGTGGCGGTGGAGCGAATTTTTCACCGTGCTGATTAGGGTTTAGCCGTTCCCCAGGTCCAGGTTACAAAGCTATAGACAGTATCAGCCAGGCTTTGTAAGCCCCAAATTATCTGCTCCTTTAGGGAAAGGTTGGCACCCGTTAAATGGCGAGCCGGGTAATCTTGTTGTAACTCCACCAGGTTGCCACAGTGTTCAAATGGGCAGGCAATCCCTTGGCTATCGAGGAAGCTCATGAACTGAGGCCCATTGGGTGGTAAATAAGTATGGTCGTAGGTGAAGGTGAACTCTGGTGAATGCCAGTCTACGGTGTTGTCAGACTTGCGAACGGTGAGTCCGGCAATGGTACCCACTTGCTGCCAAAACACATTTGAATAGGAATTGAAATTACCCAGCGAGTAAAACACCACAGCTTTGCGAGGCTTGCCATCATCGGTGTTGAACCGGCAATTCACTTGGCGTTGCGGATCGTAATTGTTCAGAAAGCAAATTTCCGCCGGTTGTGGGGTGTGGGTATGGGAGCCAAAAATCACATCAAATCCGAGTGCCATCAACTGTCGGGCAATCTGCATTTGCTCTGGGCGGGGATACATTTCGTGTTCAAACCCCCAATGAATACTTAGGACTTTAAGGTCAATGTGATCCGCTTCCATTTGTTGAATAATGCGTTCGATATTCCCATAGTCCAGGTTGCATACGTCCGGATTTCGAGCTCGAAAAGGGGTGGAGTCATAGCCCTCAAGCATGGGGTTAAAGAGCAGTTGGGACTGTGCCATAGCCTCAGTGTTATTCATTAGAGTGCTAATGGCATAGTAGCCAATGGTGATATCGTCCCGGGCCAGTACTGTGTAGGCTTTATCCGTTTCGGTCAGTCGAAATCCACTGGGTTTGATACCCATTGATTGCACTGCGCGTATGGTATCCATAATGGCTTGATCATTGAAATCATAGATATGGTTGTTGGCCAGGGATAACGCGGAAAATGCATTGCTAGCAGCAGATTCTGCAAAATTGGTCAGTAGCGATGAATCAGAATTCATTAGAAATAAGCTGTCTGGCGGTACGGGTTGAGTAGGTGTTATTAAGGTTTCCAGGTTACCAACCAAAAGATCAAATTTTGTAAGGAAATCTTTTACTCTCGGATCAACGAAATCCTGCTTGCTGGGTAAGCGCATCAGATCGCCTACCGATGCCAGGGTGATTTCCGTATTTGGGGAACTCTTGGTGGGAAGGCGTTCCGCATTTAAATCTCGAAATAATTTCTTTTGCTCAGCAAAATGGCTTTTCATTTCTGCCGATGCCATCCAGCTCTTGGTGAAAAAATTAAATGGGTATACATCCATAATTGTTGGTTTTGGCTCAGCTGGGAGTTCGGACATAAGACATATCGGTGCTTCGCTGTCGGCCCAGGATCCAGCGGACAAGAAGAGAAATAACAGCGGTATTATCAGAGCCTGAATTACCATTACCATGAAGGTCTTCCCAATTTAATCATTAAGTAGCTTGGGCTAAACAATACGAATATCATTATCCAATTGGTTACATTGGTTGGTAATAGAAATTCGCTCACCGCACCAATATTGTGGGTGGCATAAGCGCCCAGCATGGCGATGATTAGCAGTAATAAAATAAAACAGGACCATACATAACCCAGTAATAAAAGTATCTGTTTGGACATTCTTTCGAACGCTGACGTTGAGTGAAAGCTGAATTTTGATGTCGTTGTGATATGATTTTCGAGCGGTAACAAAAGTCCCAAAGCCAGACACAAACTGGGCGCCAAGCTGAAGTAATATATCCCAGAGATCTCTCCCAAAAGGCCTTGATAGTTTAGTCCCAGTAATAAAGCACCGTAGATGGGAGAGAACCACCAGCCAACTTTAAGAAATTTACTGGCGACGAGTTTTTTGGTGTTCAGTTTGTTGAGAAAAAAGCGCCAAACACAGAGATAGCTGTACAATGCTAAAATTTGGATGATGATCGCCGCTGCTGAGTTCAAGGCTGTTGCGCCCAGAGATAGCATCAGGCAGAAAAGGCTTGAAGGTACCAGCAACAGGGTGCCTATGGCACGATAAAGAAACTTCTGTACTTTCATAATGAACGCCGCGCTCCGCCAACATCGGATCAATCCGCTTACCTAAAAATTGTAGACTAAGCTGGTAGCATATTCCGTATTGGTTTTTTTATTGTCTATGGGGGGAACGGCGGCTAGGTTTTTGGCCGGTTCGCTGTCATGGGTAACTTCGTAATTCAGGTTTAATTTTAATTTGTCTGTTAAACCCACTACGACACCCAAGGTCAATAGCATCCGGAAGTCATCAATACGGTCTAGGTTTGGCTGATAATAAGCGGTGGATATCAGTGAAACATTGTCATTTAGAACATGTTTATAGGCAATGTAAGAGTTCATGCGCCATAAGTAAGTCACCTCGTTAAAGGTATCAAGATCCAGCTTTTCACGTTCACGGAAAGCTCCCAGGCCCGTAACGAGAGAATAGATAGCGTCTTTTTCGGTGATTACATAACGGCCGCCACCACCCACTAATGATCTCGATTCCAGGTTGTCAAACTCGTCTTGCTCCCATTGGGTGAATGCTTCAGCCGCCCATTTTGGCGAGATTAAGTGTACCCAGCGAGCATGAACGAAGGCATTATTGGTGTCGGTAATTTTACTGGTGGAGCCATACTCGCGACTTGCTAAACCTAGAAAAATATTGTCTTGCTGGCGCCATATGACGTTGGTTGATGCGGCATATGTCTCTTCCCGTGAATTACCGGTTTTACCATCAATACCGAATTGGAGATCACCGCTGAGCCCTTCTTCTGGCAATCCAGGTCGAACACTCTCAATATTTGAGATTCCATAGGCAGAGATGGAAAGAGTTGAGCAAATCAGTGAACAGACCACCAGGAAGCTTTTTAGAAACCTTCTTACCTTCTTTTCTAACTGCATTTGGGTACAACTCCTGTAGAAAATTGAGTTGCGCAGTATACCCAGCCAAAATTGAAATTTGTAGGCTATTCAAATTGACCTACAGTTTTAGGCCTGATAGGTTTGCCCAACCGCAAGCCGAGGGGTTAACCCGATGATTGGAACTTTGTCCAAAATGAAAACTGAACTGGGTAATCCAGTTTCTTATCACCTACGGGTGGGGGAGAGTGAATTAGCCTTGAATTCACTGGTGGGCAGTAAGGTATCCTTGCGATTCACTGGGCAAATATTGTGCACACACTGTGGAAGAAAAACCAATAAGAGCTTTAGTCAAGGCTATTGTTATCCTTGCTTTCGCTCATTGGCGCAATGTGATACCTGCATTATGAAGCCTGAGACGTGCCATTTTGCCGAAGGCACTTGTCGTGAGCCGGAGTGGGCGCAAAAATTTTGTTTTACCGGACACACGGTTTATCTGGCAAATTCTTCAGGCGTAAAAGTGGGGATCACGCGCGATAATCAAGTACCTACTCGCTGGATAGACCAGGGTGCGATACAAGCTTTACCCGTTTTTCATGTTTCTAATCGGTTTCATTCGGGCTTGCTGGAAATTGCCTTGGGTAAATTCGTGGCAGATAAAACCCGTTGGCAAGCGATGTTGAAAAATCAAGTGGAACCTCTTGATCTTATTGCTGAGCGCGATAAGTTAATGGAGCTATGTCAACCCGATTTGAATAAATTAGCCGCTCAGGTTGGAGAGGCTGATGTCCAAATTCTAAAGAACCAAGTTCCTATTGAAATAAAGTATCCCGTGTTGGAATATCCAACCAAAATATCCAGTCATAACTTTGATAAACAGGAACAAGTAGAAGGTACACTTATGGGTATAAAAGGCCAGTACCTCCTGTTTGATACGGGAGTCATTAATATCCGAAAATTTACCGGATATGAAATCGAAGTCAATGTGCCTTAAGTTAACCTCGACCCCTAATTTTGGTATAGCTTAATGGGTTTTATCGTCTTTATGAGAATCACTATAGATAAACGCCCAAATTCCACCCACAAATAACAAACACCCACCTACCACAATTAAGCCTGCAATTACCACATCATCTAGAAACATAGTCTGTCCTCCATTCTCTCTATGAATCTTAGCTGGTGTGGATTTTCTCAGGTTGATCTAGATCAACCTGAGAAATTATTTATGAAATAGAACTCTACCGGGATCATCATCTTCCTCCTCAGCTTGAATGGGCTCTAGGGATAATGATGATAACGCTGGCTTAGGTTTTTCTTGCACTTCAGAGCTGGCGGCCGTTTTGCCAGTCGGTGTGTCGTTATCTGTGACAGTGGGCTCTGGTTCAACCGTGCTTTGGCCGCCTTCTTCCAGCGAGATTCGCAGCCGGAGATTATTTTTAGAGTCAGCATTCTTAAGTGCTTCATCCAAAGATATTTTTTTCTGTTTGTAGAGAGTGTACAAAGCGGTATCGAAGGTTTGCATGCCTTGTGCTTCGGACTTCATCATGACTTCTTTGATCTCATCCACTTTTCCTTGTTTGATGAGGTCACAAACTCGCGGCGTTCCTAACAGAATTTCGATGGCAGCGGCGCGTTTATTATCGGTTGTTTGCATCAAGCGTTGGGAGATGATGCCCCGCATATTTAAGGATAAATCCAAAAATAATTGTTTGTGTCGCTCTTCCGGAAAGAAATTTATAATTCGATCCAGGGCCTGATTAGCATTGTTGGCATGTAGCGTTGAGATACATAAATGACCCGTTTCTGCAAAGGCCAGGGCTTGTTCCATTTGTTCAGCGGAGCGTATTTCGCCAATGAGTATGACGTCTGGTGCTTGGCGCAGGGTGTTTTCAAGTGCGTCCTCGTAGCTGTTGGTGTCAGATCCCACTTCCCGCTGGTTAACAATGGACATTTTATGCGAGTGGACAAATTCGACTGGGTCCTCAATGGTAATTATGTGGCCGGCAGAATTGGAGTTTCGATAATCGATTAACGCAGCGAGCGAAGTGGATTTCCCTGATCCGGTACCACCAACGAACAGCACCAACCCGCGCTTTTGCATAATGAGTTTCGGTAGTATTTCTGGCAGGCCCAAGTCTTTGTAATGGGGTATTTCGGTTTTAATGGCACGTATCACCATTGACGCCTGGTTACGTTGTTTGAATATATTCACCCTGAATCGACCCACACCGGATTCCGATATTGCTAAATTCATTTCGGGGCGATGTTTAAACTCTTCTCGTTGATCCTCACTCATCAATGAATGGGCAATTTGTTCGACGCGACCTGGTGCCATAGGCTCTTTGTCGATAGGCGTAAGTTTGCCGTAAAACTTCGCGCTGGGTGGGGCTCCAGTCGTTAAATATAAATCTGACCCGTCACGCTCAGCAAAATATTTAAGATAATCAATAAACTCCATGTCTCACCTTAGTGCAGTATGAGTGGAAAAACTCGACGATAGCTGTGAGTATAGCTAAGGCTAAGGCGGTGAGTGATTAAAAAACGATCTAAGCCGAGGTGTTCCTTAGGCGCCGCAGTTATTAAAGAACAGGCAGCCAGCTTTGCTGACTTTCCTACCCACCCCAGGGACCAGGACTCAAGGATTATTACCGCGCAACTCGGTGACTTTTTCTTGTAACAGAGCTGCATTAACTAATTCCGGGTTAATAGGATCTGCTGCCACCAGTTCAACTCGAGACCAGAAGCGTCGTGGGCGGCCGCTTAGAGCTTTCTGATCTTTATGGCTGAAGAAGCTTCCCCAAAGCCCTTTTAGGGCCATGGGCACCACTGGTACGGGATCAAGGGCGATGATTTTCTCGATGCCCGCTTTGAATTCGTTAATTTCCCCGGTTTCAGTGAGTTTGCCTTCGGGGAAAATACACACGACTTCACCAGCGCGTAGTTCTTCCGAAATCCGCACAAAAGCTTGTTCGTAGGTTTTGGGGTCACTGCTTTTCGAATGAATGGGGATTGTTTTGCCGGTACGAAAGATAAAATTCAGTATCGGCATATCGTAAATGGGTTTAAACATTACAAACCGAACGGGGCGGCGACAGGCACCCGCAATGATTAGCGCGTCCATATAGCTGACATGGTTACACACCAGAACACAGGGGCCTTCATCGGGAATTTTATGGAGATTGGTATGAGTCACGCGATACATGGTGTGGGTGATGATCCAGATTAAAAAACGCATAAAAAATTCTGGAATAACCGTATATATATAGCCGGCGACGACGGCATTCATCAGTGCAAGTATGACAAAGAATTCTGGAATACTGAGTTCAAACACGCTTAAAAATAATATGCCAGCGAGGGCAGAGACCACCATAAACAAGGCGTTTAAAATATTGATAGAGGCGATAATTCGAGAGCGATGGGCTTCTTCAGAGCGCTGCTGCACCATGGCGTATAAAGGAACGATATAGAGGCCGCCAAAGATGCCAATCATTAAAAAGTCCACAAACACTTTATAGCTCATGGGTAGTTGCAGGAAAGTCTGAATGTTCATTAGTTCGACGCCACTAACGTCGGGACGACTGAAATAAAGATCAATGCCAAACAGGGTTAGTCCGATGGAGCCCAGTGGCACCAGGCCCAACTCTACTTTGTGGCCAGATAATCGTTCACAGAGCAGCGATCCTGCAGCGACACCGATGGAGAAAATAGCTAACAAACACATGACAACGGTTTGGTCGCCGTGCAAATCTTGTTTGCTAAAACCGTACAATTGAGTGAGGTAGGCCGCTCCTAGAAACCAAAACCAGGAGATACCCATAATTGCTAAAAAGACACTGTGGTTCTGGCGACTAAATTGCACTGTGTGCCAGGTTTCAGTGAGCGGGTTAAATTTGATTTTCAGGGTTGGATCTGGCGCTGTACCCAGCGGAATATGGCAGCTGGCGAGGTAGCCGCAGATAGCTACAACTATAATAATAGCGGCAAATACAAGGGTGCTGTTCGCCCAGTTACTGATTATTCCGGCGGTTAACGTGCCTAATAAAATAGCCACAAAGGTGCCGGTTTCAACTAACGCATTGCCACCGACTAATTCATCTCTGTGTAAATGCTGTGGAATGATGCTGTATTTAACCGGGCCAAAGAATGCCGATTGTGTGCCCATAAGAAACAATAACAGCATGAGCCCCCAGGTTTGTTGGTAGATAAAGCAAAGGGCACCGAAAACCATAATGATGATTTCAAGGATCTTAACCGCTCGAATCAGTTTGGATTTTTCATATTTGTCTGCCAGTTGCCCCGCGAGAGCAGAAAAAAGAAAAAAAGGCAGGATAAACAGCATAGCACCCAGGTTGTTCATGCTGTGTAACTCTAATCCTGCTTGCAAAATACCAAATGTAATTAATGCCATCAGCGCGTTTTTGAATACGTTGTCGTTAAACGCGCCAAAAAATTGGGTCCAGAAAAATGGCGCAAAGCGTTTGGTTTTCAATAAGCGGAATTGGGAGTGGTTCTTAGGGTTGTTTTCACTCACTGATGTTATACCTCTTTGATCCAGCTATTCAGATAGTTTTTGACAATTGAGGTGATGATTTCTTCTGGAGTAGCAAAGGTTTGGGAAAATAGCTTATCGCCTATATGAAGCATACAAACCCCATGAATGCTGCTCCAAAGCGAGCGCGATGCCAGCTGAATTGACTTCGGTTTGCGCTTGGGGGCTAATTCGCGCAGTGCGGCTTCCAAGTTAGAAAACAGGGCATCAATACGTGCTTGATACCAGTCTGGAATTTCATAGCCAGCAGGTAATTGGTGCCGGAATACAGCCGCCCATTTCTTGTCATGGCTTTTGGCGTAACGAAAGTAGCTGATGGCAATATTCAGAATTTTTTGCGCTGGCTTGGTGGTGGCTTGGTTTGCTTGTGCTATAGTACTCAACAATTCAGATAAAGTGTAGGCGTTAGCCTGCAGGATCAGATCGTCAATGTTTTCGAATGCCTGATAAAGCGTTCCTACGGTGTAACCAATCTTTTGCGCCACTTTGCGAGCACTGACACCTTCCATACCCTCCCGGTTGATCATTTGTCGCATGGCGTCAATAGCCATACTTTGAATTTCTTCTCGTGAGTGATCGTTGCGGCGTGCCATACCTGTCCTATGGTCAATTAAGTGGTTTGTTGATTATTTCAGCACTCTGTGTCAGCATAATTGAACATTGTTTAATATTCAAGAAAACGGTGCAAGGTAACCAAGATGGCAGAACAAGAAGTGGTAGTACTGCTCCATGGTTTAGGTAGAACACCATGGGCCATGAGCGGCCTCAAGCGATTTCTGAAGCGTCAGCAATATCAGGTGATCAACCAGGGGTATTCGTCACGGAGTGAAGCCATTCCAGAGCTATGTCGCCAACTGATGCACGATCTTGCTCCGAAACTGGCTCAGGCATCCAAGATTCATTTTGTGACTCATTCCCTGGGTGGCATTCTGTTACTATATGGCTTGCGACACTGGAATATTCCGAGCCAAAAAATAGGTCGAGCGGTATTATTGGCTCCGCCCTCTCAGGGCAGTGAAGTGGTAGATATATTGCGCTGGCTTCCCGGTGTCGGGCGGCTTATGGGGCCGTCTTTTTTGCAGTTGGGTACGGATAGTAAAAGTATTCCTGTGCAGCTATTAGAGCGTAACAAGGGCGGCTTGCCGTTGGAGGTTGGGGTGATAGCCGGTCGCAAGTCCTATGAGCCCTGGTTCACGCCTTTATTTGATGGACCTAATGATGGCAAAGTGTCTGTGGCTCGCTCACGATTGCCAGGAATGAAAGATTATCGGGTGTTTGATGCGGGGCACACCTTTATTATGAACGATCGTCAAGTGCGGCGAAATATTCTCCATTTTTTAAATCATGGCGTTTTTATTTAGCGGAGCCGGATCATGGGTGTTGAAATAGAACGTAAATTTCTCGTGAAAAATGAGAGTTGGCAACGGGACCCGGAAGGGGGGATGATCAGCGGAACGTTGTTCAAACAGGGTTATCTTCCCGCAGAAGGCGACACGGTAGTACGGGTTCGTATCGAGGGCGAAGAGGCGAAGTTGACGATAAAAGGAAAAGTGGAAGGTATTAGCCGCCTGGAATATGAATATGATATTCCGCTCATGGACGCTGAAGAGTTGTTGGCGAAGCTTTGTCGAAAACCGATTGTCGAAAAAACTCGTTATTGTCGTACTGAGGGTGAGCTTGTCTGGGAAATCGATGTGTTTAGTGGAGTAAACCAAGGCTTGGTTATTGCTGAACTAGAGTTGAGTAACGAAAATCAGAAAATTACATTACCCTCTTGGGCTGGTAAAGAGGTATCTGGGGATGCCCGATATTACAATGTGAATTTGATCGATCACCCCTTCTGCCAATGGACTAATAAGGAGTAGGTAGGTACGAGTAGGTGGTGAGTGGGTTGAAACGGCTTTTTCCTCTTAGTGCAGATCAATGTCAGGTAAGGTTAATTCTGCGAGACAGTTAATCCCCCGTAGAGCGTCATGGTTGTTGCTGAATAAACGCACTACCTGAGGGGCAATAATTAAGGCTTTGCCATCCAATAACCCCACATAGCCCGACTTATATTCGCGAACACATCTATTGTCTTGAAACTTTATCGAGTTATCGCTGGCTATTTTCGCAACATCTCTTAAGCCGTTGCCGAATGGGTCATTGGCACTTTGTCTGTTTTTATAACAGGCGAGGCTGTCTGAGGTTAGAACCACGAGTAAGCCATTGTGAAACTCCAGTATGGCGGCAGGTTTGTCACGAAAAATTTCGTGGCTTATTTGAGCAATTATTCCTTCTTTTTTTTGTGTCATAATGTGGCCAAACGTGTATGTATATTCGCTCGATGCTTTAATTGTCCAGCGTAGTATACTGGGCGGGTATTATTACACCAGCACCGTTGGTTTAAATTTAAAAAATAAATAAGGCTCAAAAAAATAGCGTACTGCAATAGGGGAGATGCGCATGAAAGGAGTTAATGTATTGGGGTGGAGTGGGCTTGTACTCTCGATAATGGCCAATTCAGCGATTGTTTGGGCGCAAGAAACACCAGGAAAAGTAGATCGGCTGATTGTTCGGTTTAAGTCTGAGCCTGGTTTTTCGGCATCTTCATTGCCTTCCCCTGCCGCGACCCGGGCGCTAGATAGCTTGGAGTCCACTACAACGATGAAAACTCAGTTAATCAAAAAAATGTCTGATGGTGCCCAGGTGGTTAAGCTGACTAAAGCTGTAGATCGTTCTGAGCTATTGGCATTACTGTATCAATTGAGCAATGATCCTGACGTTGACTATGCTGAGCCCGATCTTTGGATGCGGCCTTCGGCTGATGCTGTTGAATATCAGTGGCATCTGAATGATACGCCTGGTGGCATAAATGCCCAAAGTGCCTGGGATCTTAGTCAAGGTAAAGGCACTGTGGTTGCTGTTATTGACTCTGGAGTGCTGCCTCATGGGGATCTCCTGGATAATTTGTTACCGGGCTACGATTTGATCAAAGATATTGATACAGCGGCGGATGGTGATGGCCGTGATGCAGATGCTTCAGATCCGGGCGACTTTCAAATCGAAGGCAGTTGCGCAGACGGAATTATAGCCCCCAGTACTTGGCATGGCACAAAAATGGCTGGAATCATTGCAGCCACGAATAACAACTCCGGGGTTTTGGGAGTTGCTTATGACACAAAAATATTGCCAGTGCGAGTATTGGGCCGCTGCGGTGGTTATACGTCTGATATTGTGGATGGAATGTATTGGTCTATGGGGCAGTCCAACCAGTTACTACCAAAGAATCCCAATCCAGCGGACATAATAAATTTGAGTGTAAATACGGATAATCCAGTTCTGTGTGGAGAGTCTTACCAAAACGCTATCAATAAGGCCAACGCAGCGGGCAAAATTGTCATCGTGTCCGCTGGTAATTATGGTTCCAGCAAGGGTTATCCACCGGCTAACTGCAATGGAGTGCTTGCGGTTGCGGCAACCAAAAAGAACGGCTCCTTGGCAAATTATTCAAATACGGGAAACAAAATACAGATTGCCGCCCCCGGAGGTGTCCTCAACAGCCCCGATGATCTGACAAACAAGCGAGGAATTATCTCAACCAGCAATAGTGGGTTCAAAGGGGCGCTTAGCGATACTTACACCCAAGACAGTGGCACCAGCTTCTCTGCGGCTATTGTCTCCGGCGTTGTTGCACTGATGAAGAGTGCCTATCCTCAGGCGACCTATAGCGATATTGTTGGGGCGATAAAATCCACAGCAACGCCTTTCGCCAGCGACTGTAATGGTTGTGGTGCGGGAATTATCAACGCCGGAGCCGCCGTACAGGCTATTGTTGAAATGGACATTGTCAGCCGCGCAGTTGACCTTGCTGTAACGCTGGTTCGAGACAATGGCTACTATGTACCAATGCTGGGTAGTGACCAAGGCATCATTCAGTTTAAAGTGGTAATAGAAAATAGTGGAGAAAATACTGCGCTGGATGTTTTGGTCAGTCTGGATTTACCAGCGGATACATCCATTCAATCAATTATCACGGATGGTGTTGCCGTATGTGACGAGGAGGCTGGTTCCTGCTCAATGGCAGAGTTAGCCAGCGGGTCAACCGAAACCTTGTCAGTGCGCGTAGCCACGACTAATACGCAAATGATGAAGTTTGCGGTGGCAGTGGACACCGATCAGCCGGAGTTAGATGAATCGGATAACAACATTTCAGCGATGTTTGGTGGTTCGTTAGGTACTTTCATGACGTTGGGGTTGCTAGGCTTGTGGCTGTTTCGTCTACAGGCTCGGAAACAACCAGCGGTCAAACAATTTCAGTAGGTGGGGTAACATGATCAGGTCATAGGCCAGCGCCACGGTTATAATACTGGCCATAAAAATAGCCGTGGTTTGGTTTGGGCCGAAGATGGAAAAGGTGAGTAGCAACATGCCCAGGGTCAGCACCATGGTGGTAAGTAAAAGTGCTGGGCCCACTTGAGCCAGGGTTTCTTGAATGGATTGTTCCGGTGATTTTCCTGTCTTGCGGTGTTCCATGTAATGTTTCAAGATATGGATCGTGTCATCAACCACAATTCCCAGGCTGATGCTCAGAGTACCAGCCGCCGCAATATCGATGATTCCCACTGTTCCACCCCAAACGCCGTAGACGATCCCGGCTGGAAACAGATTGGGAATGAGGCTGATTATGCCTAATTTCCAGTGACCTAAGAAAATTCCGATCAAGCATGAAATTACAATGGCGGTAACCAGTGCACCTATGAGCATGTTGTGAGTGAGCTGTTTGCCGATGCTGGCAAACATCATGGCATGGCCGGTGACGGCTACCTCAAGGTTAGCATTGTTTTGGGCGAACCAGGCGTTGACTTGTTCTCTAAATTCAATCAGTTCACTACTGCTTAGGCGAATGGTTCCCACCGTGAGGGTCGCTGTGCGAAATGAATCATCGAGTCCCAGAGATTGGGGGTTATTGTCTGGTGATGCCATTTGGTAAACATTCCACAGATCCGCTGCAGCGGGGCCGTTGGTGGGTGATTGCGCCCACTTCAAATTATTGTTGTGTAGATGGCGGCTAAGCTGAAGCAGGGTGTCGGTGAAGCTACTGCTTTGCGCCACCCATGGGTGGTTGTCGAGCCAAACCTGAAAGTGATAAACCGTCGCTAAGAAATCTTCGGCAAAGATACCATCAACTTTATGACTGTCCAGGCGGATACTAACTGGATGGTGAACCTGAAAGCTTTGTTCGGACAGTCTAGTGGCTAAGGTTATTGGAGAATCACTTTCAAAATAATCCAACGGATCATTGTGAAAGTGATTAAGCAATGCAGCGCAGCTAAGAGCAACACTAGCGCCGTAGAACAAAAGAAAGTGACGCCCCCTCAATCGGCTGCGAAATCTGGCAATGGTGGCAATCCATTGGGCAAAATAGGGCGGCTCGCTGGGATTGGCTGTCTGGCTCTTCAATAAGGCCACTACGGGAGTAACTGTGACTGCGCAAATAAAGGCGCAGGCTACCCCGATGGCGGCAATGTTGCCAAAAGTGGCGAAAACGGGTGATTCGCTTCCGTTTAAACTTAAGAAACCAATACCGGTAGTAAGGCTGGTTAAGAATAAGGAGAGTCCGTTAAAACGCAAGGCATTGATCATGGCTTGGCTGGGTGGAAGCTTAACGGCATGCAGTTTATAACTAGTCAGAAGATGAATAATATCAGCCAGTGCGATGATGAATGTGACGCAAAATGCTAACGAGGAGGTTTGATTGATACTGAATTTGAATAAGCCCACTAAGCCTGCGCAAATCCACAGCGATAAAATAACGGAAACACCACCGGCGAGCACCAGCCAGAATGAACGCAGAAAATACCATAGCGTACCCAGTCCGCAAATGAGGACCAATGGCATTAAATAAAACCCATCATGTAACAACGCCTGATGCAACGCGTGTTTAATTTCAACAGGTCCCAGCATTAGAGTTTGAGCTCGGGGTGCTTGAAAGAACTTTTTTAACGTGGCTTGGATATCAGCGTAGGCTTTGGCAATAGCCTCTTCACTTTCGAAAAAGACGCTGAGTGCTGCCACCTGCCCATCTTGTGATATTAGTGCTGGATTACTGTAGGCGTTGTCGGCTAATTGCCCGAGGACGGAATCGGTGATGGCTGAGTCTGTCGCCAGGTGGCGGTACAAAGATCGAGTGTCTTGCTGGTCTGTACTTATGGCGGTTGATAATATGGAGTGAGTGCGTTCAACTCCAGGGATTTCACGGAGCGCTTTACTCATTTGAAACAGCGAATTAATGGATTCGCTGCTGATGAATTGGGCTTGATTAAGCTTAACCAGAACTAACAAACTTTGTTGCATGCCCAGGCTGGCTTCTAGTGCGCGAAACTCTTTAACTTGAGCGTTATCAGGCTCAAAATATTCAGTAATATCACTGCGATAAACAATATCAGGGACAAACACACTTAAAGCTATGCCCACCAAAACCATTAATAGCGTTAAAACACGTAAATAAATCAATTCTACTGGAACCGTTTGGCGAAATTTATGAGTAGTTAACAGGGCTTAAACGCTGGTGTACTATGGCCCACTTCGTGTGGCATCTAATCACCTTGCAAAGAGGTCTGCAATGATTTTTGGTAAAAATAAGTCACTGGCGTGTTTCAAGCCTAACTCGGCGGCGAAGTATCGTGTTTTTTGTTTTCCCAGCTCTGGCGGCGGTGCGACTTTGTATCGAGCTTGGGCGGATTGGTTTCCTGATTGTGAGTTGTGGGCAGCCAACTATCCTGGACGAGAATCCTTACATTCGGAACCATTCGCTGAAACCATTGATCAAGTGTTAGCACCAATATTGGCTCAGCAAGATCTTTTTGAAGAGCGTCCATTTATTGTTTACGGACACAGCTTTGGCGCGTTAGTCGGATTCGAGTTAGTTAACCGCTTACAAGAGCAAGGATGTTTGGCCAACGGATTGTGTGTCAGCGCCCGGCGTGCTCCCCATTTACCACCCCATAAAGCGTTAGTGGACTTGCCTGAGGCTGAGTTTCTGAAGGAACTGGATGAGATGGGAGGCATTCCTCAAGCCTTGCGTCAAAATCTGGATATGATGAATTTTTACCTTCCTATCATCCGTGCTGATTTGCGCCTTAATGACGAATTTCAAAGTGATTCCAATAAGCGTGTCCAATGCCCCATTTATTTGTTCTCCGGAAGTCAGGATCGCATTACCACGGCAGAAGAGTTAACCGCGTGGGCAACCAGTACGGAGGATCGTTTTGAGCACGTTGAACTGCAAGGTGGGCACTTCTTTATCCAGGAGAAGGCGGCCGAGTTCTCCGCCCAACTCCGTTCTGTATTCGCGACATTAGAGACAGATGACGACAACTTTATAGCGTTCTAAATACATTTTATAACGTTCTAATAGACACTTGTTGTCCTTGTGTTTACCGAGTCACAAATCAGTAACAGACTGTCACTTAAATGGCCGAATCTTACAAGTTTTATTAAATCACAGCCACGTACACTGATTCAGCCGTAAAGGGTTGTGCTGATAACAATAACAATAGGCTTCCGTGGAAACGGATTCTGCCAAGCGAGCTGAGCACCCAGCAGAGCGTTTCGAAGACGTCCTATTAGCATTCCTTCGATTTGAAAAAGCGTGTTCAGTCAGTTGGAGAGGTAGGTTATGAAAGGTTTTCCAGAATTTAAGAATTTAGTGGATATGCTCGCGCTGCAGGTTCCTGTGCGGGGCGCTAATGAAGCCATGTCTTTCTTGAGTGAAAGCGGTGAAGAAGAAAAATCTCTAACGTATGCTGGCTTGGATCAAGCCGCTCGTAAAATCGCTGCTGGATTGGTTGCCAAGGGTTTGAGTGGTCGTAATCTTATGATGCTTTACGCCCCCAGCACAGATTTCGTGGAAGCCTTTTTTGGTTGCTTGTATGCCGGTTGCATTCCGGTTCCTGCCTACCCTCCGATGGGTGCTCGCGATATTGACCGTCTAAAACGTGTGGTTTTAGACTGTGAGGCCGGTGCTATCCTGTCCAGCAAAATGTTGTTACCTATGATTGAGATGTGGGTAGCCAATGAGTCGAACGGAATTAAGCTTCCCTGCATCGCAACAGACTCTTTGAAATCGAGCACTGACGCATCAGGATTCGTGCCTTTTGCTGCGAGCGCCGACGACCTCGCTTTTTTGCAATATACCTCCGGATCGACTGGCCACCCCAAAGGCGTTATGGTAAGCCACGGCAACCTGCTGGCTAATTTCCGCCAAATCCTGTCCTGTTTCATGAAAGGTGATGTAACTTTAGATGAAGCTCGAGCAGATATACGAGGTGTTATCTGGTTGCCGCCATTCCACGATATGGGGCTTATTGGTGGCGTATTGACGCCTGTTTTTGGCGGTGGATTTACCACCTTGATGTCACCGCTAACCTTTCTTAAAAACCCTTTTGTATGGTTAAAAGCTATTTCAGATACCAAAGGAACGATTAGTGGTGGTCCAAACTTCTCCTACCAGTATTGTGTTCGTAAAGTATCCGACGAAAAGCTAGCTGAGTTGGATTTGTCTAGCTGGAAGGTTGCTTTTAATGGTGCCGAACCGATTCAGATGGACAGCTTGCGCAGTTTCTCCGACAAGTTTTCTGGAAGCGGGTTCGATAGCAAAGCGTTTTTGCCTTGTTACGGCATGGCTGAAGCTACACTGTTTGTTGCAGGGTCTCCAGCAAGCCGAGGCGCAAAAGTAGTTAATGCCGAAAGTGAAGCCCTCAGTAATGGTCGCGTGGTGGATCTTGATTTGAAAGGTAAGAAAGTTCCGCAATCACCATTAGTGAGCTCAGGTGTACTAGCGATTGAAACTGACGTACGCATTGTGGATCCAAAAACCGAACGTGAATGTAAAGCGGGTGAGGTGGGCGAGATTTGGGTAAATAGCCCATCAGTTGCTCAAGGCTATTGGAATAAGCCAAGTTTTTCCGAAAGTGTCTTCAAAGCTCAGATAAAAGGTAGTGAAAACACCGTTTCTTACCTCAGAACAGGTGATTTAGGCACATTAATCGACGGTGAGCTCTATGTTACTGGTCGAATCAAAGAGCTGATTATTGTTGCTGGAAGAAATCATTATCCTCAGGACGTTGAGCGCAGCCTGCAAAATGCCAACCCCACCTTCCGCAAAGGCTGTGGCGCTGCATTTTCTATTACTGAAAAAGGTAAGGAGCAGTTGGTGATTATGCAGGAAGTGGCGGGGGCTGCCGCAGATCAAACTGATTATCAGCAGTTGGCTTTGGCCGGTTCAAGAGCCGTGGCGGTTAACCATGGTATAGCACCCAAAAGTGTTATCTTGATTGCGTCAGGAAAATTACCCAAAACCTCGAGCGGTAAAATTCAGCGTACTGAAGCTAAGAAGTTGTTTGAAATGGGAAATTTTGCACCTCTGTACGTTTTGGAAAGCAAAGATAGCTCAGTGAACAGTGCTGTTAAAGCAGAAACACTAGAGAAAGACCATAAAGAGTTTAATGACTGGCAAGATGAGTTATATGTAGAAATACAGACCTGGGTGTCTGACAAGCTTAATGTCGAGCCTCATCACATCGATCTTGATGTAACATTCTCTGAATTGGGAATTGATTCAATCGAAGCTATTGATTTAGTAGATAAATTACAAGATAGAATCGAGCGAACGATTCCTGCAACGGAGCTTATGAGATATCCTACGGTTAAGACTCTGATTGAGCATTTTGCCGCCGAATTAAAAGCCAAGGCGACCTCAAAGCAAGAAAAATCAGAACAAAAACAAGAACAAGCAGCAAAAAATATTGCGTAGATAAAAATATTATTAAATACCAATAAAGACAAAGCACCGTTATTGGGTGCTTTTGTCTGTTAGATTAACAATAAAAATTGCACGTTTATGAACCTATAAATTGACTACTATTATTATTCAGAGAAGATTTTAACGTACTTCACGGGGTCTCTATGTCCAGCAATACCAGCTCCAACAATTCTAATAACGATACTGCCAAACTACTTAAGCAGGCACTAAGAGAGCTTAAGAAATCAAAGGATTCGGTCCAGCGTTTAGAAAAGGAAAAATATGAGCCTATAGCCGTTATAGGCTTAGGATGCCGTTACCCCGGGGGGGCCAATAGTCCAGAGAGACTTTGGGAAATTTTACAAAATGGCGAAGATGTAATTACTGAAATGGTAGACCAGCGCTGGAGTAGTGCTGACGTCTACGATCCAGATCCTGAAGCCGTTGGTAAGCTTTATACAAAAGCTAATGGTCTCGTGGATAACGTAGATCAGTTCGATGCGGAATTCTTTGGTATTGCTCCAGTGGAAGCAACACTGATGGAGCCTCAGCAGCGATTACTCCTTGAAACTAATTGGGATGCTTTAGAGCACGCGGGAATCGCACCAGAATCGTTGATGGGTTCCAAGACCGGCGTTTATGTCGGTATCTGCCATATGGGTTATTCTCACTTACAAGCTACCTATGGCAGTCTTGAAGATATATCCCCTTACAGTGGTACTGGTAATGCGCATTCCGTGGCGTCTGGTCGAATCAGTTACCTGTTGGGTTTGCAAGGTCCCAGCCTGTCGGTGGACACCGCTTGTTCCTCTTCGCTGGTTGCAATTCATTTGGCGGTACAAAGTCTTCGCAAAGGTGAATCAGATTTAGCGCTGGCTTCAGGTGTTAACCTGATTTTGGAACCAACCACCTCGATGATTTTTGCGCGCGCAGGTATGTTGTCGCCGGATGGCAAATGTAAAACTTTTGATGAAGGTGCCAACGGTTATGTACGCGGTGAAGGCTGTGGTTCAGTAGTACTCAAACGTTTGTCTGATGCGATTAGAGATGGCGACAACATATTAGCCGTGGTTCGTGGCTCGGCTGTCAACCAAGATGGAAAAAGTCAGGGCATCACGGCGCCAAACGAACTAGCACAAGAAAAAGTTTTGCGGGCGGCGCTGGAGGATGCGCGCCTTACTCCTCAAGAAGTAAGCTACATAGAAGCTCATGGCACCGGAACGCCACTGGGTGACCCTATCGAGCTTGCTGCTTTGAATACCGTTTACGGGAAAGAGCGTACCGAAAAATTAGTGGTAGGTTCTATAAAAACCAATATGGGCCATTTGGAAGCGGCTGCCGGTGTGGCCGGCTTCACTAAATTGGTTTTATCCATATACAACAAGACCATTCCTCAGCATTTGCATTTCCAGAAGCCAAATCCTTATATTGATTGGTCTCATATTGCGATAGATGTGCCAGCGCAACAGCGCGAGTGGAGTAACTCAAACAGGATTGGTGGTTTGAGTTCTTTCGGTTTTAGCGGAACTAACTGTCATATAATACTCGAGCAAGCACCGCTACCGGCTACTGAAGAAGTGCGTGCTGAAATCCAATGCGCACCAAAATTGCTGACTGTTTCTGCAAAAAACACTGACGCATTACAGGAATATCTGGCGAACTATGCTGACGCTTTAGCAAAACCTGAGTTGCAAGAAGCCAGCTGGGAAGATATATGCTTTACCGCTGCGACTGGTCGTAATCATTTTCGTCACCGTGCCACAATCGCTGCCGGATCGACGGCACAAGCGATCGAAAAACTCAGTTCTTTGTTGAAAAATGGCAGTGCTGAAGGGGTTAAAATATCTGATGTGGGTGCGGGTGGTGCGCGTACCGCTTTCATGTTTACCGGTCAAGGTGCTCAGTTTGCCGGTATGGGCCAAGATCTTTATAACGAACACCCAGCCTTCCGTAACGCATTAGACAATGTTGCGGAACTGATGAAAGACGAGCTGGAACAGCCATTGTTATCGGTAATGTGGGGAGACAACACTCAACTGTTGGATGAAACCCAATATACCCAGCCCGCAATCTTTGCCTTACAGTATGCATTGACTCAGTTGTGGAGTGAAGCCGGAGTACAGGCTGCTTGTGTTACCGGTCACAGCATTGGTGAATATGCAGCGGCTGTTTATTCAGGCGTAATGAGTCTTGAAGATGCCGTACGTTTGATTTGTGCTCGTGGTCGTTTGATGGCAACAGAGTGTGAACGTGGGTCGATGGCCGCTGTCTTCGCCAGTGCCGCTGATACCCGTAATGTCATCGAGACGCTCGATAGCGTGATTGATATAGCGGCCGTTAATGGACCTCGGAACTGTGTGATTTCAGGTGAAAAAGGTGCGGTAGAACAAGCTGTAGCATTGCTTAGCGATGAGAAAATTAAAGCAAAACTACTGACCGTTTCCCATGCCTTTCACTCGCCAATGATGCAACCTATGTTGGAAGCATTTGCCAAGGAGGTGCAGAAGGTTACTTTGAAAGCACCCCGCATTCGTTTTATCTCCAGTAAGACCGGTAAGACCGCTACCCAGGATGTGAAGAATCACAGTTATTGGGTCGAGCATGTGCGGGATGCCGTTCTGTTCCTGGATGCAGCAAAAGAAATGGGCGAGCAAAAACTGCAGGTCTGCTTGGAAATTGGCCCAGGTGCGAATTTGGTAAAATTGGCGCCACAGTGTGTTGAGTCTACTCAACCATTAACCTATCTGCACAGCGTTGAGCGCGATCACAGTGAATCTGAACATTTTGCATCAGTCATTGCCGATCTTCATGGTGCAGGTTTAGCCATCCAATGGAAAAAACTGTTTGTTGGTGGTCCCTTCCACAAAGTAGAACTCCCTACCTATCCCTATCAGACTCAGAGCTTTTGGGTCGACAAAATCCGCATTGGTAATTATAGCCAAGCGGCGGGTATGTCGTTTGCTCGTTTGCTCTACAATACTGACTTTGTTGAAGCAGCGTTGCCCGCGAATGAGAAAGAACCCAATTACCAAGATGTAGTTGTTATCGGTGACAAGCCCTCCTGGTTGTCTCTGTTGGAATCTAAAGTAACTGTCACTGTGCTTGATGATGACAGTAATGCTGAAACAATCGCTAGCGCATTAAAGCCACTTCAAGACGCAGCCAAAGAAAACGGTAAAGTGTTACCGGTATTAATGGCCGCACCCAAGCGGCAAACCAGTCTAACGGGTATTCCTGATGTCGTGCATCATCAGGCCCAATCTATGTTAGCGGTTGCTAAGGCGATGGTGGCAGCAGCGGACATAACCAATCCTACGCGCTTATGGAGTGTGAGTGAGGGAGCGTATAGTGCGGAGCAGCCAAATTTAGCCGCCTACCCAGCCCTAGGTTTTGCCAAAGGTTTGGCGTTGGAAGCGGGCGAGTTGTGGGGAGGAATCATTGACCTGGATGGGACTGAACAAGAACAAGCCGATGCATTATTGGCCGAATTGAACAGTGCCGCGATGGAAGATGTTGTTCGTGTGCAAGGTACTACACGAGCGGTTCTGCGGTTAGGGAATGAGCGGGTAGCCAGTAGTCAAGTCGAACAGCTTAACCCTGAAGCCAGCTACCTGGTAACCGGTGGTTTAGGTGGCCTGGGCCTGTATGTGGCCGATGCGCTGACTCGCTCTGGAGCGCGTCATATAGTGTTGATGAGCCGTAACGGCAGTCTGGATAAATTAGATGATGCTGGGGCTCAGTTAGTGGCTGGCTTACAAGAGCAAGGCGTCTCGATTCGTGTTGCCAATGTGGATGTGGCTGATGCCAGTGCGGTTCAAGACCTGATGAAAGAACTGGTGGCTTCAGAGCAACCATTGAAGGGTATTGTTCATGCCGCGGGTGTCAGTGGCATAGCTATGGCTCATGAAATGACCGCGGAGCAATGGCACAAAGTAACCCAAGCGAAGATTGAAGGTGCTTTAAATCTTCATGAAGCTAGCCTGGAAAGTGACTTGGATTTATTCGTCGTTTTCTCATCCATTGCCTCAGTCTGGGGCTCTGGTGGCATGGTGCACTATACAGCGGCAAACCATTTTCTCGATGGCTTGGTAAACCTGCGTCGTGCTCAAGGATTACCAGCAGTTGGTTTTAATTGGGGGCCTTGGGGTGGTGCTGGTATGGCCACAGGTGAAGCTGCAAGCGAAGCAGAACGCCGTGGATTGCGTTTATTAGCGCCTGAATCAGCCATCGAACTGATGATGAAATCCTGGAGCCAAGGACACGCTCACCAAACGGTTGTTGATGTCGATTGGTCACGATTCCGTGAAATTATGGAAATGCGGCGTCCTCATCCAATGTTTGGTGCTTTGGGCCGGGTGCTTACATCTGGGTCTGAAGTTACTGGAGAGAAGTCAGCTTTCTTCAAGTCGCTTTATCCGCTGGATCTCGAAGAAAGAGCCGCCAAAATCAACGTTTATCTGCAAGATTTGTTGGGCAAGGTAACGGGTAAAGCAGAAGGTGATGTGGTCGATCCGGAAATGCCGTTAATGGATTTGGGTATCGATTCAATTATGGCTTTGGAAATCAAGAAGCAATTGGAAGCTGACACCGGTCAGGCCATGAAAGCCACCTTGATTTTTGATTATCCTACGATCAATAAAATCTCTGAATTCTTTGCTGTTTCTTTATACGGCGAAGAAAGCGGTGATCACTCTGTTGCCAGTGCTGGTCTGTATCATGGTGAGCCCATAGCCATTGTTGGTATTGGTAGTAAAATGCCAAAAGCCCCGAATGGCCCCGGTGATTTCTGGAATCTGTTGAAAGATGGCGTTTGTGGAATTAACGATGAACCGTCAAATCGCTGGGATCTGGATAAATACCTGGATAAAAACGAAGATGCTCCGGGCAAAACCTATACGCTTTCTGCGGGCTTGGTTGACGATATCGAATACTTTGATGGTAAATTATTTGGTATTGCGCCTCGTGAAATTGAAAGCATGGAACCTCAGCAACGTTTGGTGCTTGAAGCGGCCTGGAGTTCAATTGAAAATGCGGGTTATGCTCCCAATGCCATGAACGGAACGCGCACCGGTGTGTTTATTGGTGTAGGTGCCAACGAATATATCCGGGCTTGTGCAACAGGTGCTCGAGAAGAAGACATCATGTTCATTCCAACGGGTAACGCACTCAACGTGATTGCCGGTCGGGTGGCGTTTAACCTGGGTCTACAAGGCCCTTGTATGACGATTGATACGGCTTGCTCTTCTTCTGCGGTTGCGACTCACCTGGCGGTACAAAGCTTGCGTAATGGAGAGTGTGACATGGCCTTGTCGGGCGGTGTTAACGCGATGGTAATGCCAGAAACTTTTGTGGCGTTATCCAAAGCGCACATGCTGTCAAAAGAAGGACGGTGTAAAACCTTTGACGAGAGTGCCGATGGTTATGTGCGGGGCGAAGGTGTTGGCGTACTGGCATTGAAACGATTATCGGATGCGGTTCGTGACGGTGATAATATTATCGCAGTTATCAAGGGTTCGGCGGTTAACCAAGATGGTCGTTCCAGTAGCTTAACGGCGCCTAACGGGCCCTCGCAGGAAAAAGTTATTCGTGAGGCCGTAGCAAATGCTGGGTTAACAGTAGATGACGTGGATTGGGTTGAAACTCATGGCACCGCGACACCTTTGGGTGATCCTATCGAGGTTCAGTCTATAGAAGCGGTTTACTGTGCCAATCGTACCAGTGCCAATCCATTGATTATTAGTTCGGTTAAAACCAATTTGGGTCACTTGGAGTCAGCGGCCGGCGTATCCAGCATAATGAAAGCGGCGCTGTCGCTGCAACATGGTGTGATTCCGCCGCACTTGCACTTTAAGAAGTTCAATCCGCATATTGCTGTGGATGCCAGTAAGTTCACTATTCCAACGGAGTCAATGGATTGGAAAGAAGGTGAGCGTAAACGACGTGTTGGTATTAGTTCTTTCGGGTTCAGTGGTACTAACGTCCACATGATTCTTGAAGAAGCGCCGCGTCGTGCCGAAGTTATCAACGCAGTGGAGCGTAACAGTCATGTGTTAACGCTATCTGCCAAAACCGAAGGTGCATTAATTGGTTTAGCGAAGCGTTACGCTGATTTCCTGGAAACCGACAATCTCAATGATAAGCCAGCATCACTGGCGGACGTTGCGTTTACCGCGAATACCGCCCGTCAGCAATTTGAGCACCGAATGGCGATTGTCGCGCCTGATTCATCGGGAGCAGTTAGTAAACTGAAACAAATTTCCGAAGGTGTAACCGTTGCCGGCAGTTACCAGGGTGATGGCTCCGTTCCTGTGACGGGTATGGCCTGGCTCTTCACCGGTCAAGGGTCGCAGTATGCTGGAATGGCGAAAGAGTTGTATGACACAAACCCCGCCTTTAAAGCGCATTTAGATACCTGTGACCAATTATTTAATCAAGAGTCTGGTTCCTCATTACTCGATCTGTTGTGGGGAGACATGGCCTCAGAGATCGATAATACACAATATACTCAGCCCGCTATTTTTGCACTTGAGTATGCATTAGCTATGCATTGGCAAGCACTGGGTGTGAAACCAACGGTAATGGTCGGCCACAGCGTAGGTGAGTACGCGGCGGCAGTTGTGGCTGGTATCATGACTCTAGAAAGTGCTATGAAGCTGATCGTCGCTCGCGGCCGCTTAATGGTTGAAGAGTGCCAAACTGGTGACATGGCGGCGATTCTTACTGCTCGGGATACGGTGGAAGCCCTTCTGGAAGGTCAGGATGATGTGCAGGTAGCGACTTGCAACGCACCTAACAATACGGTGGTTTCAGGTACTTCTGAGGGTATTAAAGCCATCATCGAAAAAGCTACAGCGCAAGATATCGAAAGCCGAATGCTAACGGTTTCCCATGCCTTCCATTCTAATATGATGGAGCCAATGCTGGCGGCGTTTAAAGCGGTAGCGGAGAGTATCGAGTATCATCCAGCAACTGTGGATATCGTTTCTGCGGTGAGTGGTTTAGTTAATCAGGGTGAGATGTCTTCAGCGAAATACTGGGTAGAGCATGTAAAACGCCCCGTATTATTTGTGGATGCCTTAAGCAAGTTGGCGGACCAGAAAGTGAATGTCTGTTTGGAGATCGGTCCTGGGTCAACCTTAACAGGTTTAGCCAACCAAATTCTGGGTACTGATAAGTTCCGTATGACTCACACCTTGCGCGCCAAGCAAGATGCCGCTCGTCAATTCAATATGGCGGCGGCTCAACTTTATACCTGGGGCGTCAATATTAAGTGGCAAGCCTTTGACGCACCTTATGGGCGGCAGCGGGTTGCCGTGCCAAGCTATGCGTTTGATCGTAAGCGTTATTGGTTAGGTGATAATGACAACGGCATGATGAGTTCTGCGGGTGGCGCAAGCATGGGTCAGGTGACAGAAAACCTGATGAATGTTTTACATTCGCCCATGAGCGAAGATTACTACTTTGAAAATAATTTCGGAGTAACCAGCCCGTTCAATTTGGATGACCACCGTCTTTATGAAGTGGTGGTGGCCCCTGGTGCCTTCCACGTGGCCAACATCGTCTTGTGTTCCCGCGATGTATTTGGCGATAAGCCGGTTAAACTCGACGACGTAGTCTTCCCAGAACCTTTTATACTGGATGAAGGCCAGTCTCGACGTTTACATTACGGCTTCAAAAAGCTAACCGGTGACAAAGCAAATGGTTATGAAGTCAAAGGCTTCAGCCGTGATGAAAAAGCCAAAGCTGATGCCGACTGGACCATGCATGCGAGCATGCATGTAGAATCCTGTGCGGCTCCAGAAGAAGGCTTATCCATTAATATGGATGAAATCAAAGAGATTCAAACGCGGGCTTCTACCCAGTTAGATGGTGATTTGTTCTATAGCGAA
Organism: uncultured Ketobacter sp.; assembly: GCA_963922875.1. Taxonomy (GTDB): domain Bacteria; phylum Pseudomonadota; class Gammaproteobacteria; order Pseudomonadales; family Ketobacteraceae; genus Ketobacter. The sequence continues at coordinate 451,923 of CAWUJH010000003.1, forward strand.
ATGGCGAAGATTGGTTATCAATTGGGTAGCCAATTCCAGTGGATCAAACAGTTCTGGCGTCGACCGGGTGAAACGCTGACACTACTGCGCTTACCTGAATCAGCCTTGGAGCAGGGTAAATACATGATTCATCCTGGTTTGATGGATTCATGTTTCCAAAGTTCTGCTCTGGCGACGATGCATACGTCCTTCGATACCACTAAAGTGGATGCTATTTATATCCCCTTTGCTTTGGAGAATTTACGCTTCTTTAAATCACCCACGACGGAGCTTTGGTGCCATGTAACCATTAAAAATCCGCCAGCGGATGAACATGAGCAAGTGGAAAGTTTCTCCCACGCTATCCGGGTATTCGATGATCAAGGTAATGTTCTGATCGATGTTGAAACCTTACACAGTAAGCGGGCACCTAAAGAAGCCTTGCTGAAAGCGTTAAGTAAAGACCCGTACGAACATCATTACGATATTCACTGGAAAACTCAAGGTATTCCTGCTGATCAGGAAGTCGCGCCGCTAGCGGGGACTTTTATGGTTATCGGTGAAGACGACGGTTTGTCCACTAATATCTTTGATCAGCTGAAAGCCAAAGACGGTGTAACTGCATATCAAGTTGTTTGCGATAAGACAGCCAGCTTCAGTCAGGACAATGAAAAGATAGTCCTGAACCCTGAAGACGGTGGTCAGTGGATGCAGCTCATTGGTGTCGCGGGTGGTATTGATAAGCTGACTGGCATCGTATATGTGGCTCCACAAGATACTGCAGACAGCAACATCATGGCGATACAAGCGCGCGCCTTCTCTCCAATCCTGAACATGCTAAAAGCATTTCAGTTAATGTCGGGAGTTAAGTCGCCACGGTTATGGTGTGTAACATCCGGAGCGGTTCAAGCGCAGCGTAGTGATACCGTAATCAATCCTTCGCAAAGTGCGGTTATTGGTTTCGGTAAAGTGCTCGACATGGAACATGGTGAGTACAGTGCAGTGCTGATTGATGTGGATTCTGAAAGCTATGCTCGTAGTGCAGCGTCAGTTGCACAGGAAATGGCTCAGGAACCGAAAGAGAAGCTGATTGCGTATCGACGTGGCACACGTTTGGTATCACGCTTGGCGCGCGTAACTGCAGACGCACCTGGAATGGATATTCCAGCGGCACCTTATCGACTCACTATTGAGAAGAAAGGTACCTTCGAAGATCTCAAGTTTGTGCAGTTTGAACCACGTCCCTTGAGCTCAACTCAAGTGCGCGTAAAAGTGCTCAGTGCTGGTTTGAACTTCCGTGATGTTATGGGGGTTCTTGATGTGTATCCCGGTGAAGCTGGACCTCTGGGTGGCGAATGTATTGGACAGGTTACTGAATGCGGTGATGCGGCCAAGGATTTCCAAATAGGCGACATCATCATGCTGCCGCTGACGGAAGCCTGTATGAGTACGCAAACCTATATCGAGCAAAATCTGGCGTTCCGTATTCCTGGCAATTTAAGCGTTAACGAAGCTTCCACACTACCGGTAGTGTACTGTACTGCTCTCCACGGCCTTAAATACCTTGCCAACCTGAAGAAAGGTGAGCGTATCCTGATCCACGCCGGTGCGGGTGGTGTTGGTTTGGCTGCCATCTACATCGCTAAACATTTGGGTGCAGAAGTATTTGCCACGGCCAGTGAGAAAAAACGGGATTACTTACGTAAGATCGGAGTAGAGCACGTGTTTGACTCTCGATCCCTGGACTTCGCGCAGCAAATCCGCACGGTAACCGGTGGTGATGGGGTTGACGTGGTATTGAACTCACTGGCTGGCGACTTTATTACCACCAGCATGGCCCTGTTGAATCCTAATGGACGCTTTATCGAAATTGGTAAAGCCGACATCTGGTCCAATGACCGAGTCAAAGCTTTCCGTGATGATATTACCTATGAATCCTTTGATTTGGTAATGGTTGCGTTGCAAGACCCAATGGCCTTGCGAGCATTGATGGCAGAAGTGGTGGAAAATGTGGAAGCGGGTCATTATCACCCGCTACCGTTTACAGTGTTCAAACACAAAGAAGCTATGGATGCCTTCCGCTATATGGCGCAAGGTAAGCACATTGGTAAGATCCTTATTAACCCCAATGATGATGCGATTACCATTAAGCCAGATCGTTCCTACCTAATTACGGGTGCGTCGGGTGGCTTGGGTATGCTGTTTGCCAATTGGTTTGCTGAGCAAGGCGCAGGGGAGGTTATCCTGGCCGCTCGTCGTGATGTTCGCGATGTGGACCCAGATGGACTCAAAGCCATCGAAGCGAAGGGCACCAAAGTTACCACCATCAAAGCTGACTCTGGCGATCAAGCGGCCGTGCAATCCATGTTCGAGACGGTTGCCGCTAACTCGTTACCGCTGGCTGGTGTGATCCACGCCGCCGGTGTATTGGCTGATGCCTTTGTTGTGAACCAGGATATGGCTGGGTTTGAGAAGGTAATGGGGCCGAAGTTGGCGGGTGCCTGGTATCTGCATCAAGCGACCATGGGGATGAATCTGGATATGTTTGTTCTATTCTCCTCGTTGTCCTCAATGCTGGGTGCACCAGGGCAGGCTAACTATGCTGCGGCAAACGCTTTTCTCGACGGCTTGGCCGCTCTGCGACGAGCTCAAGGTATGTCCGGTATCGCCATTAACTGGGGTCCCTGGGCGGAAGTCGGTATGGCGGCCACCGGTCAAGTGGAAGCCAACGCGAAAGCGTCAGGCGTGCATCTGATCGATCCTGCGGACGGTTTGAAGTGGTTTGGCCAAGTTCTAGAGGCTAATCCAGTGCAGCGCGGTCTGATGGTCATCGACTGGGGTGCCTTGGCGAATATCACTGGTTCTATCCCTGCCTTCCTGTCCGAATTGGATGTGAAAGCGAGCGTTGGAGTGGATGCCAATTTACAGAAAATGGCTGATGAGTTCCGCGCCAACTTGATGGATGCACCGGTTGATGAGCGCACGCCAATGTTGATCGATAAGATCTGCGAGCAAATTATACGGGTAATGGGATTGGATGAAGACGAAACAATCAACCCCAACCAACCGTTACAGGAGCTTGGTTTAGACTCGTTAATGGCGGTTGAACTGCGTAACATTCTGTGTGCCTTGATCGGTAAACAGCTGCCAGCCACATTGATGTTTAAGTATCCTACTGTGGCCAGTTTAAGTACCTTCTTGATCGAAGATATGTTCCCTGAAGATGCGGCCGCTGCGGCTCAGGAAGCGGCCGACGCTGCACCAACGGCTGCGATCGATGATGAGGAAGAGGAACTGGATGATTTGTCTGATGACGAATTGGCGGCGATGCTGGCGGCTGAATTAGGAGATGATGACGACGATTAAAATCATAATCTTTTGATTTATAATTGAGCAAGGGTTGTTGGCTTGAGTCGAGTTTCAGAGTAAGTAGTACTGAGGCTTCGATAAGGGTCAACAATCCTTTCTGTTTGTGCATTATCTAAGTCCGTAGAGTTTGAGGACCACTATGAGCAAATCGACACAAGAATTAATGCTGAATGCGCTGAAAGAGATAAAGCTCTTAAAACGCGAATTGGCTGGTTATAAAAAATCCGCTCATGAGCCTATAGCTATAGTGGGTATGGGCTGTCGTTTTCCAGGCGACTCCAAAAATCCGCAAGAATTCTGGGAAAATCTCTACAACGGTAAAGATTGTATTACGCAACAGGAAAACGGTGAACGTTGGAATATGGATGATCTTTATGATCCAAATCCCGATGCTCCCGGAAAAATTTACTCAAAGGGACTGGGTATTATTGATGATGTGGAAAAATTCGATGCCGATTTTTTTGGCATATCCCCGCGCGAAGCGGATGACATAGATCCGCAGCAACGCCTGTTACTTGAAGTTAGTCATGATGCTCTGGAATACGCAGGGTACACTCCTGGCTGGATTAATGGCAGCAATACCGGTGTTTATGTCGGTATAGCTTCTGCTGACTATGCGCACCTCGGCAGTATGCTGGGAAGCCCCGAAAAGCTAACACCCTGGCAGGGTATCGGTAACGCGCTAAGCGCAGCAGCGGGGCGCTTGTCTTATCTTTTTAATTTAAAAGGGCCGGCGGTATCTTTTGATACGGCTTGTTCATCGTCACTCACCGCTTTGCATTATGCGTGTCAATCCTTGCGTCAAGGTGAATGTGACATGGCCATATCTGCGGGTGTGCATCTAGTGCTGAATCCCGCGGTTTCAATAGTTTTTGCCAAAGCCCGCATGCTGTCGGAAGATGGCCATTGTAAAACCTTTGATGCCAGTGCTGATGGCTATGTGCGTTCCGAAGGCTGCGGAGTCGTACTTTTGAAACGCTTGTCAGATGCGGAAGCGGACGGTGACAATATTCTGGCCATTATTCGTGGTTCCGCATTGAATCAAGATGGCAAATCCCAGGGGTTCACTGCACCCAATGAATCCGCCCAAGAGGATGTTATTCGAGCGGCCCTCAAACAAGCGCAACTACAGCCTCGTGAAGTAAGCTATGTTGAAGCTCATGGCACCGGTACCCCACTAGGTGATCCCATCGAGTTAGGTGCTCTTAATTCGGTGTATTGCGACGGACAAAACCGTCGTTACCCATTACTGGTGGGTTCGGTAAAAACTAACCTGGGACACGGTGAAGCCGTTGCCGGCATGGCCGGTGTGATTAAGTTAATTCAATCATTACGCCACCGAATCATTCCACCCCATATTAATTTTAAGACACCGAATCCATTTATTCCCTGGAATAAAATGGCGGTTCAGGTAACTCATAGTTTGACTCAATGGGATGACTATACGACAGAAGACGGTAAATTACGGGCCGGTTTGAGTGGCTTTGCCTTTACTGGCACGAACGTGCACGTGATCTTTGAAGAATACAAACCGAAAGCCAAAACCAGCGCTGAAGAAGAATCGGTAACCAAGCAGCCCTGGGTGCCTCCTTTGGTGTTGGCTTCTGCTAAAAATGAGCAAGCCTTGCAGGATTGGCGGCAAGCCATGGCAAAATTTTTGACTAATGGAGAAAACCTATCATTCCCTTCATTAGTTCGTACCTTAGCCGCCGGTCGGGATCACTACAAAGTGCGTCAGGCCTACTTGGCTGGAGACGTAGCAGAATTTAACAATCTCCTGCACTCTAGCACACACAACCAACAGGTACTGGGTGGTGGTAAATTCAAACCAACCTATAAAATAGCCTTTTTATTCTCTGGACAGGGGGCGCAATACCCCGGTATGGGACAGGCTCTTTATCAGAATATTTCTGATTTTCGCTATCACTTTGATCAGGCCGCTGCGCAATTATCTCTGTTGTTAGAGCGTGATCTCAAGGAGTTAATGTGGGGTGAAGGCAACACCGGCTTAAATCAAACCGCCAACACACAGCCTGCGCTATTTGCGCTGGAATATGCGCTAGCTAAAACCTGGATGCAATGGGGGATCAAACCAGACTGTCTGGTGGGCCATAGTGTGGGTGAGGTTACCGCCGCCTGCATTGCTGGTGTCTTTAATCTCGAAGATGCCTGTAAAGTTATCGTGCATCGTGGCCGCTTGATGGGAGCCACTGAAAAAGGGTCGATGCTGGTTGTGTTTGCCGATGCAGCTCGTATTGAATCCCTCTTGGGCGAGAGTTCTGCGTTGGAAATTTGTGCCTATAATGGTCCTGAAAATACCGTAGTGGGCGGCTCCGAAGACGAGCTTAAAGAATTTCAATCATTAGTCGTAGAGCAAGGCTTGGATTGTCGAATCCTGCCAGTGGAACACGCCTTTCACACGCGGGCGATGGAATCAGTACTTGAGGAATATCGCCAAATACTGGGCAGTGTAAAATTGAGTACACCTCGGATGCGAGTGTTATCCAATTTGAACGGCCAGCATAGTGGCAAGCGAATGGCTGAAGCGGATTATTGGGTTCAACAAATTCGCCAGCCGGTGAATTTCCTGGCGTGTGCTCAGGGGTTGGCTGAGTCCGGTATCAATGTCGCGCTGGAGGTAGGACCCGGGGCGGCACTGGTCTCTGTGCTTAGAGATGTAGCCGAGGTAACGGCCACCACAGTTTCCACTCTGCAAAAGTCGCGTGATGAATTGCAATCCTTTAGCCGTGGTCTCGCTCAGTTATATGTGGCGGGGTTAGATTTGGATTGGCGGCAAATTATGCCGATAAAGTCCGTGCCCGTGGTGGAATTACCCTTTTATCCATTTCAGCGTAAAGTCTTTTGGAACGAAACGCTGGCGGCTTATATGCAGAACCAGAAATTGCCGGATAAAGTTAAAGATTGGCTTTATCAAGTGGAATGGGAATCTTTGGATTGCCCATCTAATCAGTCATTGGCGGGTGAACAGTGGTTGGTGCTGTCTGCCGATGGGGCTGTAGGCAATCATCTGGTAGAAATGCTGGGGCAGGCTGGAGCTGAAGTTGACCAAGCAGCCATTCGCCTGACAGAGGCGGGATTTAGCATTGCGAGTGGTGGCAGCGAAGAAGTTATTACGAATGCAAGTACTGAAAGCACGTGGTTGCAGTCCCAATTTAATGTAGTAACGGATCAACCTTTAAAAGTGATTGTCTGCACGGCGCAGTTGGCGTTGCCCAACTCAGAACAACAATGGGCAGCGTTAACGGGATTTTTCCTCGCTTTGGCCAAGACGGTCCAAGCTGCTTCCCGTGTCGAACTCTGGGTGGTGACAGAGTCAGCCTACGACACAGGACTTGGCCAGTCAGTGGTGAAACCGGAGCAAGCCATGGTGCTGGGGTTTGCGAAAAATCTGGTTTATGAATTGGCCGGAAAGATGCGTGCAGTGATTGATCTGAGTGATGCTTCTACCCCCAATCTCGATGCCGCTGTTAAGGTTATGACGCAAGAGCTGAGTCATCCCTGGCTATCGATTGACAATGCTCAGGTATACATGCCGAAGCTACTACGTCAGGAATCAGCCATTCAGCTCAATACCGATTCGATTAAATTAAACGCAGAGAAATTTTACGTTATTGCCGGTGGTACCGGCGCATTGGGTCTTGCTATTGCCAAGTGGATGGCCAGTAAGGGCGCGCGCCACCTTGCGTTATTAAGCCGCAGTGGTATCGGCGATCGCCGTCACGAGTTATTTGTACTGGAAAAAGGCGGTGTGCAGCTGCGCTTGCCCACCCTGGATATTGCCAACAAAGACAGTCTAGAACTTGAGCTGCAATCGCTCCGTAAAGAGCGGCCTATTGGGGGCGTCATTCATGCTGCGGGGCAATTCGAAATTTGTCCGTTGCAAGAGTTAACCACAAACCGTTGCATGAACCTGATGGCGAACAAAATATTAGGTATTCAATGGCTCGATGAGTTAACCAGAGAGGATGAGCTCGAGTTTTTCGTTGGATACTCATCCATTGCCAGCGTTTGGGGTTCAGCCGGAAATTTTCACTATACCGCAGCTAACCAAGTTGTGGATGCAGTGATTCAGCGCCGCAAGCAGGCAGGAAAAGTCGCGCTGGGAATAAACTGGGGGCCGTGGGCTGAATCTGGCATGGTGAGTGAAGACTCTGCGGAACAAGCCCAGAAACGTGGTTTGAATATGATGGAGAAAGTTCTGGGCACCCAGGTGTTCGGGCGCTTGTTAGGCACCGATGTCACGCAAATGGTGGTGGCCGATATTCACTGGCAACCCTTTCGGGCGGTGATGGATATGTTGTCTTTAGGTGGCATGTTCGAAGGCCTAACGGATAAGCATGGAGCAATCAGCCCTAATGAAACCGATGTCGCGCTCACCGAAGAAGACTTGGCCTTTAAAGCCAGTCTTGCTGAGTCTTCAGATGAAGAAAAAGCTGAAAAACTACTAGGTTATCTGAAAATTCAATTAGCTCGTGCTCTACAAATGGAGCCTGACGATATAGATGATACTCAGCCTCTCATTGAAATGGGTATTGATTCGCTGTTAGCGGTAGAATTTAAAAATCGCGCGGTAAAAGTCACGGAAGTGGATCTGCCTGTAGTGCGTTTGTTGGGCGGCGCGAGTTTGCAAGATGTTTCCCAGTGGCTTGCCGAAGGCTACCTGGAGGCCGAGGGAGGAATGGATCAATCAGGTGAAGATGATGACCTGGTTGAAGGTGTTTTATGAGCCAACATGAAGCCATTGAACAACGCCTCAAACCTTTTCTGGAAAAAGGTTTGGAACTATGGTTAGAAGCGGGAGCACTGCGCTTTAAAGGTCCCAAAGAACTTCTCAACAAGGACTTGATGGCTTTATTGAAAGCCAATAAGCCAGCCATTATGAGCTGGCTTGAAGACGGGGATAATGCAGGTGAAGCAGCTCCACCCCAAGTAATAGACGAGTATCCATTAGCCTATACTCAAGGTGCCATTTGGATGCTCTATAAATTCGCGCCAAACAGTCCCGCTTATAACACCACTTTTGCCTGCACACTTGAAGATGATGTGGATGAGCAAGCGGTTAAAAAAGCGTTTCAAGCCTTACTTATCCGTCACCCTGTATTGCGCAGTACTTTTTATGATTCTGACCAGGGGCCTCGGCAACAGGTTTGGGATCGTATCGATATGCCATTAGCGCTGGTGGATGGGTCTCAGTGGAATGAGGTGGAATTACAAGAATATTTAAACAGTGAAGCCGATGCGCCTTTTGATTTGGGCGTGTCCTCTTGTCTGCGGGTTAAGATTGTTCGTAACTCTGTGAAAGGCACTGTGCTGATCGCGACCATTCAACATGTGGGTGCTGATCTTTGGGCTTTGTTGTTGGTGGCGGAAGACATCAAAACATTCTATGAACAGGCGCTTGCTGGAGATGCATTATCGGTTAAGCCGGTAGCCACCAGTTACCGTCAGCATGTGGAATGGCAACAACAATTTATGGAAAGTGTCGCAGGCAAAGCAGAGCGACGTTATTGGCACCAACAATTAATGGGCGCGCCGACCCAGATAAGCTTGCCGGAAGATTTTCCACGACCACCCGTACTGCAACTACAAGCCGACGTAGTTCAACAACGGATTGGCGGGGAACGTTACCAACAGATTAAGCAGTTTTGTAAGAGCCATAGCATTACCCCCTTTATATTATTCCAAGGCCTATTCCAGCAGCTGATCGGCAAGATCAACCAGCAAGATGACTTTTTGGTAGGAACACCTACCATGGGCCGATCCCGTAAGGGTATGGATAAAGTGGTGGGTGATTTTGCCAATCCCGTGGTGTTACGTGCGCAATTGAGTGACGTCCAGCAGGTGGGTGAATTTTTTCAAGGTGTACGAACTACCTTGCTGTCGGCGATGGAACACCAGGAGTGTCCTTTTCCCGTGGTTGTGCAAGACTGCAACCCACCACGAGACAGTAGCCGTACACCGCTGTTCCAGTTAATGTTCGTGTGGCATCAAGGAAACGCTGATTTATTCCCTAAAGACGGATTTATAAAATCGGTTTTACCCATGTCAGGTCCCCGTGGTGCTCCCTACGATGTGATGTTGGCCGTGGGTGACATGGGCGACCACTATGAGTTGAACTGGACCTATCAGATCAGTCTTTATCGACCCCAAACCGTCACCTATTTCAGTGTTTTATTGCGCGCCATACTGGAGCGGGTATTGCAGATGGATTGGCTTGCGCTCGTTGCTGATATTTGGTCACATCTAGACGCTGCGACAGACATCCAACCTGTAGCGGCCGCCCAAATAAACCCGTTAGCCCAGCGCTGGTTGCAAGCAGCGGGTCTGGATCCACTTGCTAGCCATGCTACTGTTGCAGTTGTGGATACAACAGATAAACCTGTGACCCAGCAAATGCCGGGAATGCTTCGTTACCAAACCCCGAATTCCGCTCTAACCACGCCCATTATTGCGCGCCAAAACAACACGCAGTTGAGTTGTCTTGGTTTACAAGTTGGCTGGGGGGTGCTCGATGGTCAGTTGGTGGATTGGCGCGAAAAGCTGTTTCGGTTAAGCCCTGAATTTAACTCCTACAATAGCTTAGTCCTTACTCAGGTAACGGGCACAAACCAGTGGGTTCAGCGGTTGTTTACTGTTGATGCTACTTTACTGGTGGAACGTCATAGAGTAAGCCTGGACGAATGGTTTCAGGATGTGATTGAGTTGGAGCAATGGCCACTGGATGCAGCAGGCAAGGTTAAACTCAGTGTTTTACGGCAACTGGCCTGGTTAGATCGGCCCACGTTATTGAAACAACTGAAACAATACGGTTTAACGGCGCGTCAGTTGGTTACTTGGCGTAAGCAAACATTACTACCCAGCCTTACGTATAATCAAAATACTAAGAACGCCTCAACCACTGAGCGTCAAAAAACAGACCTCGTAGCTGTGCTTGAACAACGTGAAGCCGCTTGGATAAAAGGAGAACCCTTAGCGGACACAGCGATTGAAAGCGAGCATTTGTTCGATGCGTTAAAGCTAACGGCACAACGCTGGCCCGAGAAGGGGATTCTGTTCATTGACGCGCAAGGCCAAGAGCAACAGTACACATATCCACAATTAGTGGAGGATGCTTTAAAAGTTGCTCATGGTTTGGCGCAGATGGATTTCGATGCCAATGGCATACTGCTTTTGCAAATGCGTTTTGATGCCCGTTTTTTTGCCCTTTGGTGGGGGGCAGTTGCGCTTGGCGTTCGCCCTTTAGTGGTTGCGACTCCGGAAAAATACCACGAAAAAAATGGCGTAGCGCAGAAGCTTTATAATGTTGCACATAATTATTCTGATCTAGTGGTAGCTGCAGACCACGAGCGTGTCGGTGCGACAAGGGAATGGCTGGGTGCGGATAAACCGGTGTTCGATGTGGATGATCTACTCAATACGGTTTCGTCCATAGATCTTGTAACCGCTGATTCTTTTACTCCATTAACGAATGAAAACGGAGTGGCCTTTTTACAGCTTACTTCTGGTAGTACAGGGACGCCTAAAGCCATTCAGATTCGCCACCAGGGCATTTTGCATCACGTGGCAGCATCGGCTGAATACAATGGATATAGTATCAATAATGTTAGTTTAAACTGGCTTCCTTTCGACCATGTGGTGCCTATCTTAACCACCCATTTAAAAGACGTGGTGCTGGGTATTCAGCAAATCCAGCTTCCCACCGCGGCCGTATTAATGGATCCTTTACTGTGGCTTCGGAAGCTATCAGACTTTAAAGTAACCCATAGTTGGGCGCCGAATTTTGCGTTCCAGCGGGTGCTTGATGCCCTTAAGAATTATCCCGATGATCTATCCGGTCTGAATTTAGCTTCGGTTCAATTCCTGATGAATGCCGGTGAGCAGGTTTTAACACCCACGGTGAAAGCTTTTACCGCCGCACTCACACCCTATGGCTTAGCCAACCATGTGGTTCAACCGGCCTTTGGTATGGCGGAAGCTTGCACTTGTATGACGTACAACAACCAGTCGACAGATCAGTTAGCGGTAAGCTTGGTGCATTTAACTGCCGATGTTATTGACGTTGTAGCGCCAGATACAGCCAGTCATCACTTTGTAGATTTAGGTGGTGTGGTGCCAGGTGTCGAAGTCCGGATAACCGATCATAACAATCAGGTGGTCAAAGCCGGTGTCATTGGTCGTATGCAAATTCGTGGTCCTGTTATTACTCCGGGTTATTTGAATAATCCAGAGGCCAATGCAGAAGCTTTTGTGGGTGATGATTGGTTTAACTCCGGCGATCTCGGTTTCATTTGGCAGCAACACCTGGTGTTGACGGGCCGTGAAAAAGAAATGATTGTGGTCAATGGCGTCAATTATTATTGTTTCGAAATGGAACAAATGGTGGGTGATTTGCCCGGTGTACTACCCACTTTTGTGGCCGCGACCGGCGTCAATTTAGGGCAGGGCTCCAATAGTGATGAGTTGGTCATGTTCTACGTGCCTGATCAATCCGTCGAACTGGTAGCATTAGAGCGCCATATAAAGGCACAGGTGACTGAAAGTTTTGGCGTGAACGTTCATGCTGTCATTCCCGTAGACAAAGAAAGTTTCTACAAAACAACCAGCGGAAAAATTCAACGGGGTCAGTTCAAAAAATTATTCGAGAACGACTTCTATGCGGATGAATTGGATGCTTACCAGCAGCGACATCAGGAGCAAGAACTTTCTCTTGATACCCTGTATCGGCTGGAATGGTTTACCAAGCCCTCAAGACACCTCGACAGCGCCGCTAGCTTCTCGCTCGACGATGCTGACGCCTTGCTGGATTATTTGCAGACATCAACGGCTTCTCACCTAGTGGTGGAACTCGGGCATTTCGAAGAGTCTGACTCAGGAAACAGCGAATCATTACTCAGCATTGCCCTTAAGCTTGGTCAGCTGGCCAAATTGATCATAGACGCAGGCTACAAGAAAGGATTGTTGTTGCGACTCTACAGCGCCACGCAAGAGACGGGTCTGGTTATCAAGCCATTGGTTGAAACGCTACGACAGGAAACGGGCAACGCTCAAATTAGCTGTGTTATGTTGTCGCCAGAGGTTACCCGTAAAGGTGACACTGAAATAAGTCTTGAGGGGCATGAAGTTTTAGCCTGGAGTGATGGTGCTAACACGCTGCAGCCACGGCTGCGCAATCTAAAGCCCTGGGAAATGAACGCCAAATCGCCATTAAAGCCAGGGGCTTATCTGATTACCGGTGGCCTGGGAGGGTTGGCTGAGCCGCTGATTGAGTTTCTGTTAGGTCAAGGCATCAAACACCTGTTGGTCTCGGGGCGCGGAGAGCTAGATAATAATCCTCGTCGCCAGTCCAGGTTTAACCAGCTGCAGGCGAAATTGACTTCTCAGGGTATTGCTTACGTTAACCTCTCTCAATGGGACAGCCAATCAATCGACGCTGCCGTACAGCATGGTCTGCAAGCCGTGGGAGCGGATAAGTTAGGCGGTATATTCCATCTTGCCGGACACTTGGAAATGCAGTCTCTGGCAACCATTGATACTGAGCACTGGCAACAGGTGTTGGAGGCAAAATTAACCGGTGGCCAGCAATTGGCGAGTTACCTGGAGGCCCACTGGCCAGGGAGTGTGTTGGTACAATATGGCTCGGTCAATGGCTTCTTCGGCGGTGCTAATGCTGGCGCTTACAGCGTGGCCTGTGCCACCCAAGCCCAGCTTACGGAACAACTTAATCGACGGGCACTGATAAGTGCCTGGAATTTCAATTGGAGCCTGTGGCAGGGCGCTGGCATGGCCGCTCAATTCAGTTATGCTGATGTGCAAATGGCGCGCAACAAAGGTTTCGTACCGATCCCGTTGACCCATAGTAATATTCTGTTGGCGACACTTATGAGGTGTGCTCCAGGCAATTATTACGCAGGACTGGATTCTGAGAGCAGAGAACTGTTACCACAATTGAACCTCTACTACTGGAGTCAGCAAGCCATCCAGGTTTATATTGAAGGCACTCCGGAACTGGATCGAGAGGCGGTCAAAAATCTGGTAGGGGGCGCATTCCGTAATCCATCTCACTGTATTCAGGATCCTCAGTTCAGCGTTTACGTTACTGATGAAGCCTTTGTTCGTAATGACAGTGACCAAATTCAGTTAGCCTTGCTGCAGCAAGCGGCTCATTCACAAATGGCGGAAATGGCGCCAAGTTCCGCTACAGAGCAGGCAATTGCCGATATATGGAGTCAAGTTTTAGGTAAGCCAGTGAATGATGTCGCCCGTACTTTTTTCGAATATGGCGGTCACTCAATCAATGCAACTCAGGTAGTGGCGGCTATCAATCAGCAACTCGGTTTACAGCTCACGGTGGCGAATCTGTTTCAATACCCCAGTGTTGCAGGACTGGCCGCTTTAGCGGAAGGGGATCAAGCAGTGCCTGAGGATTGGCTGTCACTATCTTTACCGGATTTTATCCAACGTGCCGATCATTACCGTTTAGACCCGGTAAATCCTGCGCTGAAGTCAGGGCGATCTGTGGTCTTTTTACCGACGGCGTTAGGAATTGCCAGCGCCTATGGACCTATGATTGCTACCTTATCAAACCACAAGTCCTGGGTAATGAGCATGCCAGTGGGTGAAACGGAGCGGGCCGGTATTCAAGAAGCTGCAAAGCAGGGGGCTCGACTGCTCACGGAGGCCAATCTTGTCCATCCAGAAACGGTGTTGGTGGGGTGGTCAATCGCCGGAGTATTGGGTTACGAAATCCTACGCTTATTGGCCGCAGAAAAGCGTTCTTTGCCAGCCTTAGTCATGCTTGATAGTGGCTTTAATGAGGGCTTGCATGAGATTACCTGGAATGTTGATTTTCAAGTACTTATGTTTGCTGTTGAGCTAGGTTTGGGGGTTGAAAAATTTGCAGAATTTAACCAACTTGCGGATCAATATACAAAGTTACACTGGCTGCAACAATATCTCGCTACAATTGGCATTGAAGTTACAGATGAAAACTTGATAGAGTGGTGGCGAGCCTATGAAGAACGCATGAAAAGCTTATTAAATTATCAAGTTTCTGAGCTTTTAAAGGATGCAAAAATCAATTTGCTCAAGGCTGAATTACACACTCATGGTCGTAGCGATCTGGGTTGGCCTGATAACAACAATAACATTAGCTGGTCGTCCATTCAGGCAGATCATCAAGGAATCGTGAACCACTCTGAAACCTTGCAATGGATGACGCTTTATTTGCAATAAAAAGCGAGAACACCAATGCGAATTAAAGATGCGGGACAACGGATTTCGATCTTAGGAAGACGATTTTGGATAACCACAATAGTGGCTTGTTTATCGTCAACACTAAGCCCAGTGTCCAATGCGGCGAACTGGTTATCACCTGCAGCCGCTGATGATTGTAATCCACTGGCGGTTGATACCTGTGGTTTACCGTTTCCCAGTGACGTATTTCGCAATACCTATACCACCGGCTATGGTTTCAAAGATAGAATTTTGGATAATCGCGTCAGCGGCCCCGTGCGCTCACTGCTGTCAATGCGACTTCAGTTTCCAGATGGTTTTAGCCCGAGTAAGCTGTTTAACAAAAGCAGTGGCTTTTCTGCGTTAGGTCCCGTGTTGTTTGAACTGGGTGATTGGCCCGTTGCCGAGATCCCCAGTGATGGTGAAGGCTATCTTCATGTCTACAACATCAACACCGGCGAACGCGTACCAATGATTGTGTCCTTGAGCAAAGGTGCCAAGGCAGAGGACAGTATTCGTGAAGGTCGTCCAGTTATTGTGGGCTGGCCAGTAACCCGGTTTGAATTTGGCGAGCGCTATTTAGCGGTACTACTTAAAGACCAGTTAAATGCTGACGATGGTACTGTTCAAGAACTCTTTACACCCACAGCAGGTGTTACCAATGCATTAAACAAAAATGCTGGCTTTCGACGTAATCTAGCATATCAAGACCCTTTAGAAGCTATCGACGCATTGGGCATTCCTCACGAGGATATTCTTTCCTTCACTTGGTTTACTGTGCGTAAAGAATCTGAAGTAGTGCAGCCAATGCTCGATATGGTAGAGAAAAGTTTAGCCGGTGGCGGCATCATGACGGATATGGAAGTCTCTCCCAATCAGCTAGGCGACAAGGATGCTGGCTTGGTTACCTTGCAAGGCAATTTACGAATCGTTAATTTCCGAGCCGGTGAGGATGGTGGTGTATATCCTCCGTTTGACGCAATCTATGATTTTGCCCGCCGCAATGTGCAGTTTAAGTTAACGCTGCCAAAAGTTGATGATGGCACTCCAATTCCTGTGGCTATTTGGGGTCATGGTCTGGGAAGTGGTAAAGACTTCAACACTACAAAAGGCAATTTTGAGCTTGGTGATCAATTAGGCATGGCGACTATTGGAATTGATCATCCAAACCACGGTACTCGTGTTACTCCAACAGGAACGATAAACAATCCGCTTGAACTCATAAAAGAGCCGTACGTTGGCATCGCAATTTCTTCACCTAAAACCATAATGCAGTTGTTAGGTATGTTTGTGCAGGGCGTTGTGGATCAAAACGTTCTCATTCATGGAATTAAAAACAATCTGCCTAACGTATTGAATCAGTGGCATGATGATAAATATCCTTCAGTGCCTACATTAGATGTTTCAAACGTTGTCTATGACGGTATATCCCTGGGCGCGATGATTGGTTCAGCGGTGGGTGCTACAGCCAAGGATTTACAGGGCGTATATCTGGTTAACGGTGCCGGTAGTTTGGCACAGGCAATGGTAGGCTCAACTTTTTGGCCAGCCACCAGTAACGTGATACCGCAAAATATCAATGGTGCCGAGTTGATGTTTGTGTTGGCGATGATCCAACATTATCTCGATATTGCCGATGGCAACAACTTTACGCAGTTTTATCGCAATCCACCAACTGAAGAGTATTCCGAGCGTGCAGTTGGACTTCATTATGCGTTAGGTGATGGCAGCTTTCCCAATAGTGCAAGCTTAGCCACGGCACAGCTAATTGATTTGCCTGCAGTAAAAGTTCTGGAAGAACCGATTGCCAGCCTGCGTTATGGTGACACCGGTGGTTTGGACT
Source organism: uncultured Ketobacter sp. (assembly GCA_963922875.1). Taxonomy (GTDB): domain Bacteria; phylum Pseudomonadota; class Gammaproteobacteria; order Pseudomonadales; family Ketobacteraceae; genus Ketobacter. Next base: position 468,367 of record CAWUJH010000003.1, read on the forward strand.
TTTTTGAAAATGGTTTTGGTGTGGTTCAGAGTGGATACGGGTTCGATGTGGCCGAAGTTGCCCTTGATGGATTCCTGGAAGGGGATATTGAAAGCATCATTGGACTATCAGGTTTGGGTGGATTCAACGTCGCAGGGAATGTTTTCTCCGGTATCGGTATTGGAAGCCAGTATGAGGAGTACATTAATACTGTTTTAGGTGAGGATCGGGGATCATTCGATGATTATGTAGAGCGGCTTTATAGCGGTAATGCTGAGAGCTTTTTAACCCACTTCAATCGTGGTGGTGAGAATGCCCGTCACCGGCAAATCGAGTGGCGTTGTAGCTTGTTGAACCTGGATTCTCAACGTTGCGCTGCAGCCAAATTGAAGGCCACTGAAGATGCTGAAAGGATTGCTCGCGGCGAGCTCGTTAATGAAGATCAAAATTTGTCGGGTAAGGATCGTGACCGAGACCTTACAAAAGCCATTAATGATGGGCTGAACAACATTCAGGTCACGGAAGGAAGCGGTGGTTCCTTGAGTTGGACTTCGCTACTAATGTTGCTGGGGCTGTGGCGTGTGTCACGCCCACGCCGTGCTTGTCGAAGTCACTGAGGCTACCGCTATGATAAACATTGCAATTAATCAGGTTCAGGACTGGGTGCAACGTCCTCAGATCAGGGTTATTGTGATGTCTTTACTTTCCGCCTTCACCTGGTTTTGCTGGGCTTACTGGGCAAATAGAGAATACCCCAATCAAGCCATTTGGTCGGGGTTATCACAAGGTGGAGTGAACCTTCTGACAACATTTTTCGGTACAGCGGCCCTGGAGATTTTTTACGTGCGCATAGGGAATACGCTGTTTGGTCGAATTATGTGTGTCTTTCTCGTGAGTAGTGCTTCATTGTGCGCTATGCTTTTAATACACGCTGTCGCGGGTACTCCGAATATGGCGCTCACGATTTTTCCTGTATATGCCGTAGTGATACTATATTGTTTTAGTTATATATACGGATTGCATAAAATAAAAAATCAATATGAAAAACAAGAAGTTGCAATTCAGTAATTACTTTATAAAGTTTCTTGTCCCTCTTTTTATTCTTGGTAATACAGCACATGCAGAGAATGGCGAGTTTTCTGGATGGGTTAATGTTGAGAGTCGTTTTTATCCCGATACAGGGGAATCCGTGGATGAACAGTACTATCCCTCTGCAGCGTTTCAGCTCGACTATTTTAAACCCCTAAATGACACTAACGAGATGGTGGCTGGACTGTTTGTTCGTGTTGACGCTGTGGACGATGAGCGCAACCAGATTGATGTCCGAGAATTGCTGTGGATTCACTATGCGGACAGCTATCAACTGCGAGCGGGTGTGGGCCAGGTGTCATGGGGGGTTAATGAGGTTTTTAAAATTACCGATCTGGTCAATCAAAAAGACCGGGCGGAAATACCGTATCAACGAAAGCTGGGTCAACCCTTGGTAGGCCTTTCTTTTTATTGGGGCGAAGATCTTATTGAACTCTACACTCTCTACGGACTCAGACCGGCCTGGTTTCCCGGTGAAGATGGACGCCTAAGATATCCTATCCTGGTTGACCCCGATAACCAGGAGTACGACCGCGGGCAAACTGGAGAGTGGGATTTTGCTGCCCGCTGGAAAACCCGTTGGGGAAATGCAGACATCAGCTTGTCACACTTCTACGGTGTTACACGAGATCCCTATTTTGTATTTAATCTGGATTTCGAGAACCCCTATCTTTTACCTGTGTATGAAAAAGTAAACCAAAGTTCAGCAAATATTGTGTATCCATGGAATGAAGTCTTGCTGAAAGGGGAGTTTACTTACCAAACCGGCGGTATTGAACAATTTGAATCGGTTGCGGGTGGGTTTGAATTTACTATGGGTGGGATTTTTGAATCCGCAGTGGATTTAACCTGGTATGTGGAAGCCATCTGGGACAGTCGGGACCAGATTTATGCGACATTGTTTGATCATGATGTAGCGGTAGCGGCAAGGTTCGCTTTCAATGATGCACGTGACAGTAATTTGGTGCTGGGTTTAGTGGCGGACTACGAATACGATGAAGCCATGGGGTATCTGTTTTGGACCAATACCATGGGTCAAAGCTGGACGTTGAATGTGAGTGCTCAGTATTTCATGGCCAACGAACCGCGCCTGGACCCTCTTGATTACCAACAGGATTTAACTGAATTGGTAACTTCCAGCCCAGTTCCGGATGAAGTAATCAATCGAGTGGCTGCTTACTTTGAAGATACCACATTGAGTTCAGCGCAACTTGATCAAATCAAAAGGCAGTTGGCCATCATCCAAAATGACAGCAGTCTATTTAATAATGTGGAATCCAATGTGGCGGCGCAGACTATATTCGATTTACTAAGAATTTCTGACAATACCCAAAAAATGAATTTGATTGAACGCGACGCATATGTTCAGCTAGACGTGTTTTATCACTTTTAAATTGGAGGGCGAATTATGTTACGTTGTTTATTGTTGCTCGTGTTAATGATTCCGGGTTGGGTAGTTGCTGAGCCCCTGACCGCAAAAGAAATTATCGAAAAGTCAATGCAGAATGGTACCGGTGTTGATGACTTTACTCATGAACTGAAAATGATACTGGTGGATAATGAAGGCGATACTTTAGAGCGAGAAATGCTGGTAAAAGTATTGAAAGAGAAGGATGGCACCTCTCATTCGCTGTCTATTTTTACAGCACCACGACGGGAAAGAGGCATTTCATTGCTGACAGAAACGGTAAAGTCAGGACCTGATGTACAGTATTTGTATATACAAAATAGAGTTAAGCGGATTAACAGCTCAAATCGAAGCTCCTCATTCCGGGGCACTGAATTTACCTTCGAAGATCTATCCAGTCAGAAACCTGATGACTATAAATTTGAGGCGACTGGAGAGGATAGCTGTCAGCAATGGCGCTGTTATGTCTTGGTTCGCACACCATTAATTGAAGATTCTTCATATAGCAAAACCAAGCTCTGGATTGATAAAGAGCATTTCCGCTTGGTTAAAGCAGAATTCTATGATCATGATAACAAACTGCTTAAGACCATGACGGCGGAAGATTTCAGCTTGGTCGAAGGTAAGTATTGGAATCCTAAGCGGGTTGTTATGGCGAACCAACAAACGGGTAAAAGCACTCGAATGGTGTCCGAGTCATTAAAAATCAACACCGGACTAAAGCCTTCAGAATTTACTGAACTGGCTATGCGTAACTGGCGATAATAGCGTTATAAGGATAGCCCTGGTCAGGACGGTTTTAGAAAAAGCGTCCTGATCGTTTGTTAGCTTAAGAAAGATTTTTTTTAAACTCTCTAGGTGATTGCCCAGACCATTTTTTAAAAGACTTGCTAAAGGCCGAGGAATCACAAAAACCGAGTAATAATGCAATATCAGTTATACAATTCTTGTCTTCGTTCAGAAAATCAATAGCAAGCTCTTTACGTACCTCATCCAATTCATGTTGGAAATTGGTGTTAAGTTCATTAAGTTTTCTTCTTAAGGTGCGTCCGCTCATTCCGAGCGAATGAGCGGCTTCATCGAGCGAAGGGAAATTGCCTACATTCCGGCTTAACAGGTCTCTGAGCCTGTCGGTTAATAAGTCGATGTTTGAATCAGTTGTCGTATTCTTTAGAAAATTTTGTTTTGCACTTAGCGCGATATTCCGATTTGCTAACAACAGTTTACGAGCCGCTATCTCTTTTGAAACAACAAATTCGGTACATTGCGTATTGAATTTTATGGGGCATTTAAAGTACTGGTCGAATTTTTCGATGTAACTTGGCTCTTCGTAAGGAAAGCCAATATACTCAGGTTCCGCATTGTTACCGAGCAAGAAATGAAGAATGTTGTAAAAGTTAACCGCAATCGCTTCAAAGAGGCACTTTGAGTAGGGTGCCAGTGACACTTTTTCAGTAATTCTAATTCCCGCTATCTGTGCTTCTTCGAAATACTCCATCTGCAAAGCGGGAGATGCAATAGAACAGAAATAAGGAGCCATTTTAAGGCAGTCACCGTAGGTTTCCTGCGCCATGATTGATACCCCAGCCATCCCGTGAATAGAAAGAGGCATTCTTGCCCCAATTTCCAAGCCGCTGGATTGGTTATCGTCACTATAGATACTGCTAACTAAACGTCGCATTTCATCTACAGAAACGGCTCTGCTCCGTTCTGTAATATCATGTATGTCAACACCAGACGTTCGCTGTATTGAGTCCAAGTTGTGGCCTTGATGCTCTAGAAATTCAAAATAAGTTTGAATATAGGTAGCAGCCATTGCCAGGCTATTCTTTTGGCTTGTCCTCGATGTCGTCACTTTATCTCTGCCAGTAGGCTCGCGTTCAAGGGTTTATAATATAATACAGTTTTGTACGTATAGAATAGGATATAAAGGGCTTTATAGTAGGCAAAATTTAGCCAGATTGTAAAAATTAGCGACTAATGTTGATTCTTGGGATAGTGGCTAATTGAGTTTGGAAAATGAAATGGCCCGCGTTTTTAGGCTTTGTCATACTCGAGAGGCAAAAAAGTATTTGCGTTTTGTTAGAACCCCATATACTGTATATGTATACAGTATATGGGGTTCTGCTTAGGCAGAGCAGGTCGCTTGACTCGGGAGAAGATAAAATGAAATGTTCATTTCAAACTCAGCCAATGTCAGATTTACTTATTGCTCATGCTCAGCTGATCAGTTGGGTGGCCGATCATAAATCAGAATTAGGAGTCTGGCCAACGATTGACCAAACCCTGGCATTTCCTGGTCATGACTCTAGTTTGCTGGAAGATCTCTCTACCTGGGGGATTTTACAGGTCACTGGAGATGGGCATCTGATCATCACTGAAGAGTGTAAACCTTTGCCTGTCATTGGGTCTGTTGCTGCAGGTTCTCCCATTGAAGCCATAGAGCATCAACAAGGCCAGTTAAACCTCCCTCTCGAGTGTTTTCGGGAACGGCCAACCTACTTGCTGAGAGTAAGAGGAGATAGCATGATTGATGCAGGAATTCGGGAAGGAGACTTAATCGCCATACGTAAAACTAGCCAAGCTGGAGAAGGTAAAATTGTAGTGGCGAGAGTGGATAATGAAGTAACTGTTAAGCGTCTCAAGCTCTCGGGTGACCAAGTAGCGCTCATGCCCGCGAATAAACAGTACCAACCTTTGCTCATTGCGTCAGACGCGTTAACCATAGAAGGGGTATTTGTTGGCCTCATTAGAGATCAACGGCCCATACATTAGCAGGCTACTAGCCACCAAACCAAGTTATTAGTAATGCCGCCATGCTGGCGATAATAGCGATAATGGACAGCGTATCCCTGTGCTTAATGCCAGCGTTTGCCAAGGTTTCGTTCACTGAGTCCATGATCGAGTTTTTGATATTGTCCAGCTCTCCTTGAGTAGTGTCTTGGGCAATGGTTTGACTGATAGAGGTGGCGGCCTCTTTTGCAGCTTCTCCTGCAGTGGCGGCTGCCGTGAATTGGGCGACTTTTTTGACCTCTTCAAGCAGTCCGGGAGAGGGTTCTTTCGCTGATCTTAGCAAGTTATCCAGTTGCTGCATGGCATCGCTGACTTGCTCATTAAGCTCTAGGGAGATGGTTTCTATTCTGGCATCGATTAATTCACTCGCGACTCGGTGACTAATGCTGGTGCCTTGTTCGCGCACCTGGTTTTCCAGACGGCTTTGAAATTCAGCTTTTAAATCCGTTTTAAGACTCTCCATTTTTTCGCGAGTATCCGCCAAAATAGGGTCAACAATGCTTTCTCTTACCTGTTTTTGGAATTGCTCGATACGTTCATCCAGCGTCTTTCGGACTATGTTTTCTACCACGCGAATGCTGAGATTAGGCGTCGATGTTCCTGTTCTGGGTTCTGCAATCTGTGCTTGAGATTCGGCCATGGTTTCAGAGCCCAGTTTGTTCAGGATAGCCGTTAGTGTGGCTGCAGGAGCCGGTTTTGGCAAAATAGCGTAAGCACCCACAGCCAATGCCTGCTCGGCATAATCGGAACCCTCTTTAGATGTGCACATGATAATTGGGATATTCTGTATGTCGGGGTTGCCTTTGATGGCCTTAGTGGCCTCAAATCCATCCATACCGGGCATTAAATGGTCCATAAAGATTATGTCAGGGGAGTGGCTGCTAAGGTAGTTTAACGCGTCTCCAGCAGATTCAGCGAAATCTGTTTTAATATCCTGTTGCTGAAGTAGTTTTTTCAATGAAAAACGGGCTGATTTCGAATCATCCACTACTAGTGCGTGCTTAATCGGCATGGATATGATCTCTTCCAACTAATTGAAGTAGAGTTTATAGGTTCAGTATATACAGAGTTTCGGGATTCTGCTTGTATGAAATAAGGTCAGATTTCGCCTCTATTCAAGGTCTTAGGTGTGTTCATAAGAGGCCTTTTCGGCCACTTGTAACAGTAACTTCACGTTTTTTGCATTTGCTTTCCAGGCTGCATCCGCCAAGTCTCCCACGATGGGCACAATCCCCAGGAAAAAATCGATAACTATATTCAATATCATTTTGAACCAGATGAATTTTGAAACAGGGTAGTGGCGAGCCGCTAACAGGATATAGGCAGAAACCAAGAAGGTTAAAAAGTCACCGACAACAGGTATTAGCCCAATAATAAAATCCCAGCCTATACGATAGGAGGTAAAGGGTATTTTGTACTGATTATCTAGAAGTGTGGCTATGCGTTGTAGTTTAGCTGGGGAATATAACTTTCCTGGTGCCATGTAGACTGTCGCTCCATCGTGAAAGTGATCTGAAACAGTTCTCGTTCAACGTTACAGTAACGAAAGCAACCATTCAAATAGCCCTAAAGGAAGTCCAATAGCGAGGCCCACCATGCCACCTAGTATTGACAGCGGACTCAGTATTTCGTTCCGCTCATCTTTTAGAGCTTCCGCTGGCAGGCTGTGGAATTGTTTTTGTAAGAACAAGTTGACCTGCTGACTGCGCTCCTGGTTGAACGCCTCATTGTTCAGCGGTTCCATTATGGACTTAGACAATGTTCTTGTGAGCGTGTTTTTTAATTTTACGTAGCCAACAGGGCCAATTGTAACCTGAATCAGTGTTCGAATATCAGCGTCTTCCACTAAGCTGGATAAACGTCGTTTGATGAGCCGTTGTACTTGGTGGCTTTGATCTGTCAAGAATAACGCGCCAGCGATATTTTTAACCGAGAAAACCTGGTCGGCCAGTATAGTTGCGAGAGCCATTTCTTGATTTTGACGGCGCATGTTCTGGCGGCGTTTTATGATTGCGCTCAAGTAGGGAACCTCGACGGATAGTGTTAACTCTAAGTATTTTCGGGCAACCCAGTAAAAGCCAAAGGTTATCGCGGTTGCAGTAATTACCCAATACCAGAGTGTAAACAATTGCCAGTGATAGCTAATCAGTGCTTGCAGGATTCCCATTAAAAAACCATAACCCATACAAAAATATTGGATTTGGCTAAAACTAGGTCCGCTGATTTCGCGATAAATTTTTTCGATGACACCGGGTTGTTGCGATTCCGCGTATTCCAACAGTGCCTGGAATGACAAGGCTCGGGACATTCCATCGCTCAATTCTTCGATGATGTCATCCAAAACTCGTGGTAGTAAACGATGTGTGCGACTGTAAAGCCGGTTTTTTAGCAGTATTGGCAGATTTTCCCAGAGCATGAGATTGTTTTTCGCCATCACATTGTCAACGATGCTATCCAGTTGCGGTCGCAAGTAGTCAAGCTGATGGTGAATTAGCTTTTCAGGGCTAATATGCTCAAATATCTGTTGCACGTTTGCGAGCTGATCAAGCAACCCCTGTGACCAATGATGGAGATAAAACTGCTTATGCCGATAGAAGTATCCTTGCCAGCCAAAGTAGGGTGGTATGCCATAGAATTTTCTGGGATATAGCCCAAGTATGCGAATTAGTCTGATTGTAATCCATCCCATGGCGGCACCTACAAAAGGTAGAAGCACATAGCAAAGTGAGATCGCATGAGATGAAGTTAACGCTTCACTCATTACAGGGCGTAACCTTTTATTGCCATTGGGGAGTCTCCTGTTATCAGAGCTATTGAAGTCTTCAGAGTAAACTCTTGACCGGAATGGGGGTGTTAGTTTTACTGCACCCAGTCAAACTGTCTAACTTACAAGCACTGTAATATTTATTATCATTGTAATATTAATTGAAATCGCAGGAATTGTATTACCATATTAATTGGTTGCGCATTGGCCGTTTTTTCACTTAGCAGCTAAAAATCGGACAAAACATTAAATAGTGCTAGAAAACATTAACAATAATTGCGCAAATCCGGCCATCAAACCAAGCACGCCACCAAGAGTGATAAGAATCCATTCATCTTCCTGGAACGCCGGGCGGAGCAGGTCCTGAAATTCCTCTGAGGACATGGCCTGCATCCGTTCGCGGAACATTTTTTCGACGACTTTACCTCTTTCCTTGCTGAATAGTGGATCTTCCATGGAAATAAGTGAAATTTGTAAGGTTTTTTCCTCTATGGCTCTTTTTAAATCCACAAACCCTTCAACTCCCACGGCCAGTTGAGTTACCGTCTTAATAACGCCGCCGTCAACGATTGGCCGGATATGCCGCTTTAGCATGGCTTTGGCCCGGTCGGCTTTGGGGCCAAAAAATATCTCATTCATAATATGGCCGATGGTTAGTATTTCGGTGGTAACAATGCGGCAGTACACCTCAGAAACGGCATCTTGTCGACTGAGAAACAGGCCTTGGATGGTAGGTCCCCAGGGGGTGAGCTTGGTGGGTTTTAGAGGACGGAATATCAAATTTAGCGCCAGCCAATTGGTGGCTAGCCCTACGAATAAACCAAATGCAGGAAGGATCACCCAATCTTTATGGTACCACCACACAAACATCTGAACGATTCCGAATAGAAAACCGAAAACCAGCCCGGAATTCACCACGAATTTGAATTCAGTTTCACCACATTCCCAAAATACGCGATTGAGCAGATCTGGGTCATTAGACAGTTGTTTGATTATGAGCTCTTTGGGGTCAACCAGATCTTCGATGTTGGCGTGCATATCGTCAATAAGATTGTCCATTAGCTCAGGAAGTTGACGTCGAGCACGACTGTAAGCACGGTTTTTTAAAGTGTTTGGGAGATTTTCCCAGAGTACGGCATTGCGTTCTGACATGATGTCGTCAGTGAGCTCTTCAATACGCAAATCAACTACCTTAATTACTTGGTGGGCGATTTTGCTGGGCTCAAATTCGTCAAAGATCTCTTGGATTGTGCTGATTCGATCAAGGGTGTTTTCCACCACGATAGACGCCATTTTGCGACCTTTGCGAGGAATGATGCCTTGCCAGCCAAACCAAGGTGGAATACCGAAGAATTTTACCGGGTAAAAGGTTAATTGTATGGCGACCCAGTTAGTGGCCCAGCCAACAATAGCGGCAACAAAAGGAATGCTGATGTATTTCCAAAAGTCCGGGTGGTTTACAAACTCGTTGTAAAACTCAAGCATTGAGCGCTGTATCCTATTAGTGTTTACTAGAGGGGATCCTCTACTAATTGGCTGACCGCAAATAACAGGGAAAGCCCAAATTAATCAAGGTGTTCCCAAAAAGCTAGTACACTGCATATGTATACGAAAACGCAACAGCGCGGTCAAAAAAACCGGGCTATTATACCTCGGCAAATAAATAAATCTTGGGAAATTTGTCGATGTCCGTAATAATTTTGCTTATTGACGTCAACTAAAATAATTAGAAATTGGGAAATGGTTCCTGTTATGGCAGATCACAATGATGAATCCATGATTCGCTACCTGCTCACTGAAGTGGTTGAGTCAGCGGTAAATATTGCTCTTGCTTACGAGCCACTGGCGCAAGAGCGGTTGCGAGATCACTTGGGGCGGGTTCTAAGAGTCAAGACTAATAATCCTGATTGGATCTTTTTTGTTGCTGTTTGTGATGATGGCATACAGCTATTTTCTCGTTATGAAGAAATGGTGGATGCGCGGATAACCTTGCCAGCGTCTCTGATAACTCAGGCAATTTTGGGTAATGAACGTAAATCTGTTTTAGAGATGGAGGAGGTTCGTTGTGGTGGTGATGTGGAGTTTATCGAAGATATTCTCGCCATTGCCCAACAGTTTAGTTTATGGGCCCTGGTTAAGCGGGTTATCAATAACTGGGTTCCTGAGATGGAAGGTCTCAAGGGTATGGTCGAAGTACTGAAGAAAAATGACCCTGCCTGGATTGTGCGTTTGGAACACTTACCACAACTGGCCAATGAAACGCTAATGGCGGTGCGTAGTCAGGGGGAGCTACTACTAAAGCAGGAAAAAGAACTAGCGGCTATTAAGCAGCAACTGATCGTTGACCGGCGTACTAACCGTATAAGCACCATAATTGGATTTTGTTTAATTGTTGCTGCGTTTCTGGCTCACAACGGCTACTTTCAGGTACCACAGCTCCAAAACATTTCATTGGATACCTTGATTTTACTGATTTTGAGCATGGTTATATTAATACCGCGTCTGATCAGTGGCCGTTAGCTAGTCGTCATCTGCATCCAGCGGCGGCGTCATGGGTCTGCGGCTACCACGGGGGCGGGTAGCCATTTTCAGGCTGTCGCCAAAAATATCGAGGCCGGTTTTTGCCAGATTCATGGTGGTGTCTTTAATCATATCTCTGGATGGAATGGACTTTACACCTTCTACTACGCCTTTTTTAACACGAATTTCTATTTCATCTCCCACTTCTTTTTTAAAGCGTTCTATGCTGTTAGATAGACTTTTCTCATAGTGCTTCCGAAAGACAAAATAGCCCACGCTAAGGGTGATTAGGCTGCTTAAAAGCGCGGTAGCAATTATGGTAATGAAGATTTCTGTCATAAATTCAATCTTTATTTTCGGTTGCTGACTTCATCGCAAATGCGATCAAGAGCAGAAGCCAGATTGTCAATTTTCTCGTTTAGCGTGTCCAAGTCGGATTTGCGACTTATACCTAAACGTCCCAACGCGGAAGACACCCGCAAGTCAAATGCCTTCTCGATACGATCCATGGTTTGATTGGCCTTGGATTTTAGATCCTCGAGCCTTGAATCAGCCGCAGCGGTGGTTTGCTTGGTTTGGTATTTCTCTTCGAATTCGCGACCTTTTTCAATCAACCTCTCAAAGCTATCACTACCGCTTTCCTCTATGCTGGCATAAGCCCCTAAACCAGCCAACCATATTTTATTAGAATCTTGTTTTATATCGTCGGTTTTGCTCATGTAATGATCCTTTTCTCCTTGGAGTCTGGCCAGCTGGCCTCCTATAATGGTAACACTGGAATTGAAATGGCGCTAAATTGCCAACAGATTGCAGGCAGGCGCTACGCTAAGCCTGTTTCCACCTAAGGTCAATAGGTCGAAGTGATTTGCTTAAAAGAGGTAACGTATGACTGAAGTTGATTCGAAATTCGCGCAATATTATTCATCTTACGGGTTGCTGCAGTTGCTTCCGAGAGTGTTTTCAAAAGCGGGGTTGGATGTGATTGGTCGAGTATTACAACTCTACTACTTGGCAAAATCCCCAGATCTACCGGTTTGGGCCAAGACTGGCGTTTTTGCAGCATTAGGCTATTTTATAGTGACTCCGGACGCTATTCCGGATATAACGCCTGTTATCGGTTTTGTGGATGATTTGGCGGTGTTAAGCTCAGTGTTATCTAGTTTGGCCATGTATGTATCACCCGAAGTGCGCAGTAAAGCCAATAATCGATTGCAACGATTGTTTCGAAAGCAAGAGCTGTCAAAGTGAGAAGTTTTCGTGGAAGAAGATTGTTGCAGAGACAGGGAAAGCAAGACATGAGGCTTAGCCTCTTATAGAATAGCTAACTGCCATTCATCAACGCATGGGGAACTAAAATGCGCCGAGTCGTATTCAACCAAAAAGGCGGTGTTGGTAAGTCCAGCATTGCATCGAATCTGGCGGCCATCAGTGCCAGTCGAGGTTTGAAAACACTATTAATCGACCTGGACTCTCAATGCAACTCCACGCAGTACTTACTAGGCCGTGACTTCCAAACCGGAGAAACAGACATCGGCGTGTTTTTTGCGCAAACACTCTCCTTTCGTCATCGTCACAAAAAGAATCTGGCAGAATTCGTTACCCATTCCAAGTATCCGAATCTTGATGTGATCGCTGCTAATCCAGAGTTGGGAGAAATTATGTCCCAACTGGAAGCCAAGCACAAAATCTTCAAGTTAAGAGATTCGTTGAGCAAACTTAACGAATATGACGCTATTTATATTGATACACCTCCCGCCTTTAACTTTTTTACTTTGTCGGCGCTAATCGCGGCTGATAGTTGCCTTATTCCCTTTGATTGTGATGAATTTTCCCGCCAGGCCTTATATAACTTAATCGAGAATGTGGAAGAAACCCGCCAGGATCACAATGACGAGTTAGAAGTGGAAGGGATTATCGTCAATCAGTTTCAACCTCGAGCCAGTCTTCCCACCCGAGTGGTGGATGAGCTGAGAGAGGAAGGTTTGCCAATTTTAGGCGCCTATATATCATCTTCAATAAAAATGCGTGAGTCCCATGATAGTGGCGTTCCTTTGATTCATATGGCACCTAAACATAAGCTGACTGCAGAGTTTGTAAGTCTGTTTGAGCTATTGCATCCTGGTTTTGCCATGGTGGGGCAAGCGGACAAGAAAGAAGAGAAGGTTATTTGAACGCTAAATCCGGCTCGCCAGTTAACCTACGGTGCCTCAGTTTCGTAAGTAGTACCAAGCGTTAGTTGGCGCGTCGGGTGGTTCTGATATCAATCACCTTACCGTTATAGAAATCCACTTCCCGTAGTAGGGTTCCCGAGCCCAAGTCAAAGGTCCAACGCTGTATTTGGCGATATTCCGGTTCCGCCACTTCAACACTAGTTCCTTGGGTTTGAGAGAGGCCTTGCGAGTCATAGCCAGGCTGTGACTGTATGTAAGCTTGGCGATAGGTGGTGATGGGTTGCAGTATTGTTTCTTGAAACACGGGTTCACCGCAGCTACTTACGACGTCGTAAGTGCTGGACCCTTCCGTTATGACGGCCCTATCACAGCGCATGGCGCTATGGCTGCTAAGGCTAAGAAATTGCGCTATTAGCGCTACACCGAGAATTTTGGAGTTCATGTTGTGCCCCAATCCTTTCCCAAATTATGACCTTAATCTGAGTTATGACAGTGCTAACTTATATAAGTTTCCGTCGCAGGGTGCCAGCCACATGAGTATTAGATGCTCTGCGGATAAGCCATTGAAAACCGATAAAGACGATTAACGCTACTATAAACCATAGCGCGGCAATGAAGCCAAAGAGATCCGGTGCTTTCATCATGGTGGTCATCAATGATTCCTGATAGTAAAAAAACCATTGATGGTTCTCAGGAAAAATTTTAATGTGCAGCCAATAGAATACAAAGGTGGGGCCTAATAACAGAAGCACTGTACCTGCTAATCCACAGATAACAATGGCACCAATAGCGATTTGCTTTATGTTGGGCGGTTTGAGGTGCCATTTAACCATCGCAGCAAAACTCAATAAAAATACAACGACGGCCACCCAGGACGTGTAGGCAAAGCCAGTGATTAAATTAGCGACATCTTGCAGGTGAGTGGCTTCAGAATCCGTGAGTAGGGTGTGTCTAGTGCCATCGGGTAATTCGTAATATATAGTTGTCAGGCCTTGTCCACCGCGATTGACTGCGTTTACGATTTCTTTGAACAGTGACTGGTGTTGGGTTTTGTCTGTTTGTTCGAAATGGGTCTTGAACTGATTCTCTGGAGCGAATCGAGTAATATGTTCATCAATTGCCAGAATATCGTAAGCCTGAGAGTACCCATAGTTAAACGGTATAAGCAATAACCACGCCAGCCAAAAGGCGGCTATCAATGAGCTCAGAGTCAGTATGCAGCCAAATAACAGTCGTTGAATCATGTTTCATTAAATTTTGTTATGTTATAGGGAAAAGATGCACCTAAGGAACATCTAGTTAACAGACTTCTTGAGAATACTGCAAGCCCAGGCAGAGAAAAACGTTTTCTTGAATGTATAACTGCAGTTCTGCGCGGATGTCTGCCGGAATTGTCGCTTAATAAAAAGTTGAACATTAGGGCTATTGTTAGGGTCAAACTGACTAAGGTCTAAGGACAGTGGGAAAATGAAATTTATTAAACGGGTCAGTATTACACTTTTCATCCTTTTGGTGGTATTTGTGGGTTTGTTATGGTGGCTGCCAGCGCCAGTCATCAAATGGGCTATAGAATATTGGGGAACCCAAGCGGTGGGTGCCAAAGTTGAAGTGGAAAGTGTTGAGTTCAATTGGTTTCCTACCCACGTAGCCATTAACAACTTGGCGGTAACCAACCCCCGTAAACCTATGTTTAATGCCTTGGTTATTCAGGAATTATCCACGGATATACAGCTGATGCCAGCCTTAAGTGGACAATATTACTTTGATCTTATCAATGTGTACGGTATTGCCGTTGATGCGAAACGGCAGAAATCGGGTGCCATTGACCAGGCTTCGAATAATCAAACTGAGAAAAAAACGGCTGGTCAATTTACCCCACCAGATCTTGATATTCTCCTACCCAAGGAAATGATTGAACAAGAAAAGAAAATTTATCAGGAAAAAATCGCAGCTTTTAAAAGTAAGTTAGAAGTACGAAAAGAAAAATGGCAGTTAATTGTCGATGACTTACCCGATGATGAGCGCTTGAAAGAATTAGAAGAGGAATGGCATCAGGTGGACAAAGGTTCGGTGCTGGAAAAAATCACCAAAGCCAAGAGACTGCGGGATAAAGTTAAGCAAGACTATAAAAAACTTAAATCCAGTGAATCAGAAATACGGACTGAATACGAGCAGCTTCAACAAGAATACAACAACCTGAAAGCGCTTTCGGGGCAATCAACGCGTGAAATTGTAGCGCAACTCGGGCTGTCTGATTCGGTCATTGCTAACCTGTCAGCAAATCTTCTGGATGGTGTGGTGCAGCAATGGATTGCAAAAGGTTTGGGGTATTACGATATTCTTGCCCCTCAAAGTGACGAGCCTTCCAGCGATCAAGATGCAGACGACACAAATCAGGCACCCAAAACTGCCCCTGCCTTTCTGGTGAAGGTGGCCAATATAACGGGGCCGTTTCAGTGGCAGGGTAAAGCCGGTGAGATCGTAGGTAAAGTGACACATGTTTCTGACGCGCCAACGCTCTATGATCAACCCATGGGACTTGATATAAGGGCTCAGGGGGAACTGTTAGGAAATATTGAATTAAACGGAGAGTTTGACCATCGTCAGCAACCGTCCTCTGATCGGTTATCCATGAAGGCTCAGGGTGTGGTATTGGCAACGTTGCCCGTGGTGGTAAGCGAAAAGCTGGACTTATCACTTCTGAAACCTACACTGAATATGACCACCAACGCCCAAGTTGCGTCCGGTACCCAGCTAAAGGCGACTTTCAACAGCGAATTAAGTGGCTATTCTGTGGCAATAAGTGGTGATGATGCACAAAGTGCCTGGGTGAAATCATTATCCCAGGCGCTCACCGAAAACCCGTCCTTGACCTTAAACGGTTCATTGTCGGGGTCATTGACCAGTCCAGCCTTAAGTTTGAAATCTAACTTAGACTCCGTGCTGAAGAAGGCGCTTAAATCCGGAGTCGACGATAAAATCAGTGCGCTTCGGCAGGATGTAAAAAATGAATTGGAGCAGATACTGATCCGCGAATTAGGTAGCGTGGAACAGCCACTAGCCGGTGTAGAAGGGTTGTTCAAGCAATTGGATATGCAAACCAAAGCCTTTGGCGAGTTGTCTGGAAACCTGAAGTAATAGAAGTGACGAACTATAAAATATGAAACCGATTAAGCGCTTTTTTTTGCTCCCAAAGCTGATCGACAAGGTGGACGCCACTTTGGATCGTCTGGATCTGTTGCTTCCCACTCGGCAAACACCGGTTGTTTGGAGTTCAACCCCGGCAGCCATTTGGCGCAAGCAGAGTTTCGGTGGCCAATTGGAAGCTGTGCTTCACACGCCGCCGCAGACTCTCGACGATATTTTAGGCTTTGATCGCCAAAAAGATGCAGTGGTGCAGAATACAGAGCAGTTTGTCCGTGGCTTACCTTCAAACAATGTACTCCTGACCGGGGCACGGGGAACCGGTAAATCGTCGCTAATCCAAGCTTTGCTCAATGAGTACAGTGGTGAGGGCTTACGGGTTATTCAAGTGGACAAGTCCGACTTGGCGGATTTGATGGCGATTGTTAGTACGTTACAAAATGAGCCCTATCGGTTCATTTTATTCTGTGATGACTTGTCCTTCGAGTCGCAGGATACGGGCTATAAAGCGCTAAAGAGTGCGCTTGACGGCGGTGTTTATGCAAGTCCAGAAAATATCTTGATCTATGCCACTTCCAATCGTCGTCATCTTTTACCCGAGTATATGGCCGATAATACCGGAGCCAGTAACAGCAAAACTGAAATTCACCATACTGAAGTGGTGGAAGAAAAGGTGTCGCTGTCTGATCGCTTTGGTTTGTGGGTGACTTTTTATCCAATGAATCAGCGAACCTATCTGAGTATCGCCTGCCATTGGGTGGAGAAAATGTCAGCAAACCATCAAATTGATATGGTTTGGAATAAAGAGCTTGAAGTACTTTGTGTTCGCTGGGCAGACAATCGCGGAAGCCGTAGTGGTAGAACCGCCTTTCAATTTGCTAAACACTGGGTTGGTCAGCAACTACTTACGGTGAATAAGCCGTGAATACAAATAGATATAAACAATGTCAAAGCTTGATGGCGATGCCGTCAAAACATTGTCAGTATAAAAGGTGAGCAATTTGAGCTGCGCTAAGTTGTTGATACTTCGCGAATTGATGTTTGGTTAAATAGTGTTCAAAGTGCTGGATTATTGGCGTTTACTGGGGCTGCGGGAATGTAACCCAAATCAATCCCCAAACTTATCCACAGAAATTGTGGAAAAAGCTACAAATCCATGTCATGTGTCCTTCGTATAATCTTTTGTATAACTAGCGTTTGCTAATCTATCGGTAAATTAACTAACCGGGTACACTT
This sequence comes from uncultured Ketobacter sp., assembly GCA_963922875.1. Lineage (GTDB taxonomy): Bacteria > Pseudomonadota > Gammaproteobacteria > Pseudomonadales > Ketobacteraceae > Ketobacter. The sequence continues at coordinate 485,471 of CAWUJH010000003.1, forward strand.
GGATTGTTTAGTTTTAATCTAAGGACCCAATTGGGAATGTAAAAAAGTGGAAAACTTGCAGTTGTGGAGGGCTGATGCGTTGTCTTTTTCTGGCCATGACGAATCATTAGCGAAAAAGACACCAATTATTTTAGATGTTGAAGCCTCTGGTTTTGGACGTGGTAGTTACCCTATTGAAATTGGGGTCGTGCTCTCGGATGGATCTGTGTACCAATGGTTAATTAAACCTTTGGATCATTGGACTCATTGGCGCTCAGAAGCCGAATCTATTCATGGTCTTTCTCGAGACCTGTTGTTCTCCGAAGGGCGCCCCGTGGCGGTTGTAGCCGCAGAGTTGAATCAGATATTAGCGGGCACGAAAGTGTTCAGTGATGGCTGGGGTGTAGATTCCAGTTGGTTAGCCCTGTTGTTTCATGAAGCTGGTTTGTTGCAACGGTTCCGTTTGGATTCAATTTACAGTTTACTAAATGAGCCTCAAATTGAATATTGGAGTCAGTATCAAGCCGTCATTACTCAGGAAAAAGGGGTGGCGCTCCATCGAGCGGCCACCGATGCAAAGATTACTCAAGAGACTTTTCTGCGTATAAAAGAAGCTAATCTTTCAGCCCCTTAACTATTCCGCTAAGAGGCTTAGGTTAGATATGGTGTTCTTCAAAGCCATTGAGATCTGTATTGTGCCAGTTGTTGGAGTTGGTGATGACAGCAAAACTGGCGCGTTCTGGTAGTAAATAAGTGGCTGCTACTCTTTGTAAATCTTCTATCCGAGTGGCTAGCACCCGCTCTCTAAAGCGTTTTTGGAAGGCGTCATCGCGGCCGAAATAACGGCTTTGGAAGGCCTGTTTAGCCTCTCCTGCGGGTGATCCTGGTTTGTCGAGCGAGCTCACCACTCCCAGCACGGCTTCTTCCAGTGCTTGATGGTTGTGAGATTTTGTGAGTAGCCAATCCACCGCATGATCGAAGTCTGCCAGTGTCTCCTGCAGTCTTGGATCGCGATAGGAATAGAATCGGAACGATGCGCTATTGGAATCCTGCGAAGCACCGCCACCATAGGCACCACCTTGTTCTCGGATGGCTCGATGCAGGAAGCCATTTCTCAAAAAGCCGCCCAGAACGGCCAGAATGGCAGCATCCGGATGGTCAGTGGGTACTGTGGGATAGGCTTTGGCACAAAAGTTAACTTGGGTGCTGGTGAGCCAAGCCTGTTTGGTCTGCTCTCTCACTTGGGCAATAGTGAAAGCTTCTGCGGATGATTCCTGGCTTGTTGACTGCCAGAGTTGATCTAAATTGTCACTACAGAGATCTAGGCAATCTTGTTCAGCAACAATTAAAAACTGGCGCTTGCTTTGTCTGATGGTGGAGGAAAGTTTATCTAGCTTGTCAGCTAAAGTGTGCATGGCCGAGCCATCTTTCAGGTGTTGATCCAGGTCTTTAATCGCGCGGATACCCGCCAGCCCCGTGATTTGATGAGACAGGCGTGCGGTTGGGTTCATGCCGCTGGATGCAGCCAACATGGCAAGCATATGACCATTGCCTGTGATACTTTGGTCCAGGCGTGCACTTTGCTGGGCCAGTAACTCGCGCAAATGCTCATGTTCGTCGTAGCGGGGTTGTTCAATAATTTGGTACATTAGATCGCTTAAGCCCTGGGCGTTGCGCTTGAGGGACTTACCCGAGAATCCTACCATGCCGCAAATATCCTGCTCGTCGGAGATGGTACCGCGCATCGTTGAGAAGCCGAAAATACCTCCGGTCAGTTCTGTTAGGCGATCTTGAATAGTGAGGTAATCATCCTTGCCTGCGCCGAGCTCTCCGGTAAAACGGGTCATCAAGGGGAGCAATTGCAATTGCTCAGATGTTAGCTGCGGCAAATCATAAAATACTTGCTGATACACCAGACCATTGGTTCCGGCTTTGTAAAGGCTGTGCAAGCCAGACGCTTTTTGTTGTTGCTGGTATTCTGGCATTGGCACGGGTAAGGGGACATCTTCAAGTCCCACTTTGGGCAGCACGGATTCGTCTTCGACCATTGCCTGTCGGGCTTCTAGATCTCCGCTGAGCTTGATGATTTGTTGCTTATCCTCTTCTGATAAGGCGTTTTTGATCTCAGTGAGTTGTTGCTTGAGCTGCTCACTCTTGCGGTTTTCCAATTCTGGGTCGGGTCGCATCACCAAGCGCACTCGGTGGGGATTATCGAGCAGCCAGTGTTTTACCTGTTGCTGGATAAAGTCGGGTTTTTTGATTTCTGCACGCATTTTTTCCAATACGGGCTCTAAATTAAGCAGCTTTATGGGGTCACCGCGATGCATGGCGGTAGATAAGGCGCTCATCATGAGTTGCAGGCCATAGGGATAAGAGTCACCGCCAATCTCCCGTTGGTTCAATTCCAGTTGATGGAGGGCTGCTTCCAGGCGCTCAGGGCTCACGCCCTGTTCGGCAATGTCATTAAGTAATTGCAGGACTTGCGTTTCCAATGCTTCTGCATGGGCTGGCGAACTGCCTTCTATTCCGCACATGAAAGCCATTTCTCGATTAGAAGACTCCAGACCACAAAGCGGAGAGGGAGAAGAGCCCAAGCCGCAGGTTTCCAATAGTTTGCGTAGTGGTGCTGCGCTGTTGTCCAGCAACACATCAGCCATAAGCTCGGCTTTCAGCTGACTTTCCAGGTCAGTGCTGGAGCCCAGCAGCCAACCCAGAACAATATGGGTTTTATTGTCCTCTGACTCACTCTCTTCCAAGTCCGTTGCGTAGGCGGTTTCAACCCGCAATGGTGAGCCATAACGCTTTTCGTTGGCCACTTTGATGGTTCGATCCAAGGCTGCAAAACGGTGTAAAGCTTGGCCTTCAAACTCGGCCTGTAGCTCTCGGGGAGAGATATTGCCGAAGGTCATGAACACGGCATTACTGGGATGATAGTGAGTTTGATAAAATTCGCGTAATTGCTCATAGCTGAGATCGACAATGGTTTCAGGGTCGCCGCCGCTATTGTGATGGTAGGTGGTTGTGGGAAAAAGATAACGTCCCAACTGATTATACAGAGTACTGGTGGCGGAGCTCATGGCTCCCTTCATTTCGTTATACACCACCCCTTTGTACACTAATTCAGAGTCTGGATTGGTGGGGTCGCTAAATTCCAGGCGGTGGCCTTCTTGAGCAAAGTCTAATGGATCAAGGCGCGAGAAGAACACTGCATCCAAATAAACAGATAACAAATTGTCAAAATCTTTTCTATTTTTGGTGGCAAAAGGGTAGGCGGTCCAATCGCTGGAGGTAAAAGCGTTCATAAAGGTATTCAGTGAGCGTCGAATCATCATGAAGAATGGATCGCGAACCGGGTATTTTTCACTGCCACAGAGTACCGTGTGCTCCAATATGTGAGCAACACCGGTGGAATCTGTGGGAACCGTTCGCAAGGCCACCAAAAAGACATTTTCGTCACTGTCAGCATTAATGTGGTAGTGCATGGCACCGGTGACACGATGTCGGTACTCAGACACTGAAATGTGAAGAGATTCAATGGCTTCTGTTCTCAGCCACTGGAAGCTCTCGTGGCATTGCTGCTGTACTGGATCGGTATAACTTCCCATACAATCCTTCTATATCAGGTCGATAAATTTTAGGGTCTTGTCAGTAGTATTTCACCCTAATGAGGAATTGTAAATTCCGCAGGCGCTTGTGTTCTGAGCGAACTAGGTGGTAGGTGAAGTCAATCTCTATATAATGAGTGTCAGAATTGGATGGAGATTAGACAACGTATGATGCCAGCGCGGGTGTGGGTTACTTCAGATATACATATTGATTATCAGGAAAATTTTGATCGAGTGCTGAATTTTGCCAATGAAGGGCATTATTCTGATGCCTTAATTATTGCCGGTGATGCTACGGATAAGTTAGAACGATTACGTGCATTGTTAGAGGGTGTTAGGCCTAATTTTAACAAGGTCTTATTTATACCTGGTAATCACGAGCTTTGGGTCCGCCGTTCAACCCAAACGAACTCCCTTGAAAAATTTTATGCAATTCAGGCCTTATGTCGGGAATTGGGAGTGGATACAGCGCCGGTACTATTTGGTCATCGCGAAAAAGTTTGGTTGTTTCCTTTGTATTCCTGGTATGACGATAAAGACAATCCAGATCACAGTCTTTATCTGGAAAAATCTTATGCTGAAGATTTAACCGATTCTATGTGGGGAGATTTTACCCATGCGCGTTGGCCATTCGATTTGGATCAACCCCTGGCGCAACTGTTCGCCGATGAAAACGAAAAGCATCTTGGTAAAAACTATGAGGAGCCTATCATTAGTTTCAGTCATTTTTTGCCCCGTGTTGAACTCATCTTTAACGGGCCGATGAAAGCGGCCATGCGCTTGGCGCGTTGGTTTGACCCTGTGCCGGAATTTAATTTTAGTCGCGTTGCGGGTTCTACCCGTATCGAAGAACAGATCCGCCGCTTGGGGAGTAAGCTTCATATATACGGGCATCAGCACGTTAATCGGGTGCGAACCTTAGAAAATATTACGTACTTATCCCATTGCCTGGGGTATCCACGGGAGCGGCAACGGGGTCGTATCAGAGAGAACGCGTTATTGCCACGATGCGTATGGCGAGACGATATTGGTTTTTGTGACTTAAGTAGTCAAGCATCAGGTTCCCGGTAACTGCCAGCTGGCATAAATCAACAGCCAGTCTCCGTCCACGTTGTGCCAGTTGGTTTGAACTTTATACACCCGTCCCTGGTCGGGCAATAGACCCCGTCCTGCGGTGACTAGGCTATTAAATTCCATTCGAGCCACCTGATCATCCACAAGCGTGATCTCAAGATTGGTGATCACCACCGTGATCTTAATTTTTTTGAAATTGTAATAGGCCAGCAGACGTTGCAGCCAGACCGTATCTTTGCCATTCTCGCTTTGGAAGTCAGGGTGGAGCTGATCAAGCACAAGCGATGGTTTGCGTTCTTCCAGCCCCATTTCCATAAGGCTTAGTTTATGGCGCAAGGCTTCTTCAGCAGGCTGTTCGGTGCAGCTTGCCAGAAAAATTACGGTTACAATAAGCCATGCCTGCAGAAAACCCATTTGGTGAGTATAGTGGAAATTAGGATGAATAAATCTCTTGCCGGATTATTGGTGGTAAGTCTTGAGCAAGCCGTCGCTGCGCCTTACGTTTCATCCCGGTTAGCGGATGCTGGAGCCCGAGTCATTAAAGTTGAACGCAAGGAAGGCGATTTCGCCCGCCGTTATGACTCGGTGGTTAATGGCGAAAGTGCGTATTTTGTGTGGCTCAATCGTGGCAAAGAATCACTGGTATTGGACATAAAAGCTCCGCAGGATAAGCAGCTGCTGGATCATATCCTGGCGCAGGCAGACATTTTTATTCAAAACCTGGCTCCAGGTGCAGCGGCGCGAGCGGGTTTTGATTCCGCTCAACTTCGCCAAACCTATCCTCGACTAATCACTTGTGATATCAGTGGTTATGGTGACGTAGGCCGCTATGCTGAGCGTAAAGCTTACGATTTGCTGGTACAGGCAGAATCCGGATTGGCATCCATTACCGGCTCAGAAGAAGCGCCGGGCAGAGTCGGTGTTTCGGTGTGTGATATCGCTGCCGGTATGCATGCCTGGGCGGGAATATTGCAGGCACTCTATGAAAGAGAGCGTACCGGTGAGGGACAAGGTATCAAAGTTTCTTTATTTGATGGCATGGCAGACTGGATGACTGTGCCGTTGTTGCATCAACAGTACACGGGCAAAGCACCGGAAAGGGTGGGGTTGCGTCATCCGTCCATTGCGCCCTACGGAGTCTATTCGTCCAAGGACGGTGAGCAAGTCCTGCTTTCGATTCAAAATGAGCGTGAATGGCAGAACCTATGTGTGACTGCTTTGTCGCGTCCAGACTTGGTGTCAGATTCTTTGTTTTCCAATAATGAGCAGCGAGTGGTTAATCGGGAACAACTAGACTCCATAATAGGTACGCTATTCAGGCAATGGACTTTAGCGCAGATTGTGGAGCGGTTGGAAACCGCAAAAGTGGCCTTTGGTGTTATGAATTCCGTCGCTGGATTAGCCAATCATCCGCAATTGAGAACTCAGCCAGTGTCTACTCCCAGTGGTGAAGTTATGTTGGTAGCGTCCCCCATAAAAACTGAGCATCAGGCGCAATGGGGGGCTGTGCCGAGTATTGGTGAACACTCACAGTCCATTCGTGCAGAATTTTTAGGTAAGTAGCAGCTTGGTCTGCGCTAGTAGCTCTCGGGTAGTTTCTTTAATAGCTTGAATTGTTTGCGCTCTATTTCGATATAGCCACCTGTAGCCAGATCTTTCAGGATGCGAGCCACCATTTCGCGGGAAGAACCAATGCGATTGGCGATGTCCTGCTGGGTTAGCTTTTCTTCAATATAGGTTTCGCCATCTCGCTCTACCGAAAGATCTATCAGAGTTTTTCGAATGCGGCCATAGACGTCCTGCAATGCTAGTGTTTTCACGTTTTCCGTCAGTTTACGAATACGACTGGCCAGATTCCGTAATAGTACCAGCGCAATATTGGGATTGTGGAGCACGACTTTGGTAAAGTCGTCTTTGTACAGAATGGAGAAAGTGGATTTTTCAGTGGTAATCACCGAGGCGGATCGAGTTTCATCATCAAGTAGTGAAAGCTCGCCGAAGTACTCTCCCGGCCCCATGGAATTGAGCACAAATTCCCGACCATTTTCATCGCCAACATACACTTTGACTTTGCCACTGGAACAGATAAACATGGCGTTTGCCTGATCCCCTTCGTTAATGATTACGGTATTTTTTGGATAGGTTCTGGTAATGCAAAGTTCTTGCAAGGCCGCTAATTCTTCAGCAGGTAGTCCTTCAAAAATGGAAATGTGGCTAAGGTCAGTCATGCAGAGCACCCTGTTGGTAAATATAGTTGGCGGATGTCTTGTACTAATAAGGCACAATCGCCGAGAATTAATGATTTGAACCCCGCTTATTGTAGATGCTTCCACGGGGTAAAGAAAGCCTAAGCCTGCGCCGTAATTTTGTATTAAAAGTCACAAATCAGAAAGGATAGTTTATGAAAATTGTTTCCTTCAATACCAATGGAATTAGGGCACGTCTGCATCAAGTTCAGGCGTTATCCGAAAGCCATGACCCTTGGATTATAGGCATTCAGGAAACCAAAGTGGACGACTCCCAGTTTCCCCAAGGGGAACTCGAGGCGCTCGGTTACCATGTGGAACGGTTTGGACAAAAAGGTCATTATGGCGTGGCGCTACTGTCTAAAGTGGCTCCTGAATGGGTAGAGAAGGGTTTTGAAGATGAAGACTCGAGTGCTCAAAAACGTTTAATCATGGCACGCTACCCCTTGGGGGCTGATCAATCCGTAACAGTAATTAACGGTTATTTTCCCCAAGGGGAAAGCCGGGATCATCCTGAAAAGTATCCAAATAAACAGCGTTACTACGCAGAACTTTTGGCTTTGTTGCAAGCACGATTTGATCCGCAGGAAAATTTGATTGTAATGGGGGATATGAACGTAGCGCCATTGGATGTGGATGTGGGGATCGGTCCTGATAATGCCAAACGTTGGCTTCGTACCGGTAAATGTTGCTTTTTGCCAGAAGAGCGGGAATGGCTCAGCAAGCTAACAGATTGGGGGCTTGTGGATACGTTTCGGCACCAGCAGCCCACCACTGACGATCGTTTTTCCTGGTTTGATTATCGCAGTCGAGGCTTCGAGGCTGAGCCTAAGCGAGGTTTGCGAATAGATTTGATTTTAGCCAGCGCTCCTTTATTGGAGCGCTTAACGGCTGTGGGTATCGATTATGATATTCGTGCTTTGGAAAAACCGAGTGACCATTGTCCAGTCTGGTCGGAGTTTAGTCTCTCACCCGCATAAGGCCTTCTTGGCACACTGATGCCACTAAGTGGTTGTTTTGAAATATTTGGCCTCGATTGAAGTTACGGGCATTACCGGCGTAAGGGCTGTCCATATCGTATAGCAACCATTCATCCGCCAGAAAAGGTGCATGGAACCATAGGGTATGGTCAATGCTAGCCACTTGAACCTGGGGATCTGCATAGGTTAAGCCATGGGGCAACAGGCCGGTACCTACCAGACCGAAATCTGATGCATAGGCCAAAAGAGCTTGGTGTAGCCCTACATCACCGATGATTTTATCGGCCACCTGAAACCAGACTTGTTTGCGTGGCGGCACTGGTTCCGGCGCAAAAAAATCAACAGGATTTATGGGGCGGATATCGATGGCTCGGGGTTTTAACAGTGCCGGTGGCACAGAATCCTTAATTTGGTTCAGTGCCCGTTGGCGAATGTCGAAGTCAGACTCCAGGGTTTCGGGGGAGGGTACTGAGGGTATCTCTATAGCCTCATGATGATGGCCTTGCTCCAATAGTTGAAAAGAAGCGGACATATTTAAAATGGCGTGGCCATGTTGAATGGCGGTAATGCGTCGAGTGGTAAAGCTTTTGCCGTCGCGAATACGCTCGACATTAAAAATAATGGGTCGGCTTAAATCGCCAGGTCTGAGGAAATAGGCATGTAGCGAATGACAATAGCGATCGCTGGGTAAGGTTCGAAAGGCAGCGATCAAAGCCTGACTTATGACTTGGCCGCCGAAAATGATGCCACTGCCAATATCCAGGTTGTGGCCCCGAAATAGGTTTTCTTCAATATTTTCCAGATCCAATAGCTTGATGAGTTCCGCTACCACATTATTCATTTAGTGCCCAACGTATAGATTAAATAGCCTGACTTAATTGTGACGGATGGTTTCCGATTCTTCAATATAAAGGTAGTATCCGATACCACTATATCAAAGGGGATGTTCAGTATGGTTGCGCTAATGGTTGGCTTGATCCTGTTTTTGGGGACTCATTCATTGTTTATATTCGCGAATAACTGGAGCCAACAGCAGAAAGCAAAGTTGGGTGAGTTGCCTTGGAAAGGGCTATTCAGTGTTGCTTCCATTATTGGATTCGGATTGATTGTTTGGGGCTATGGGCAAGCCAGAATGGAGCCTCTGGTACTTTGGTACAGCCCGGTATGGTTACGGCATCCCGCCAGTTTATTACTATTGATAGCCTTTATCCTTTTGGTGGCCACCTATATTCCTGGCACTCATATTAAGCAAAAATTCGGTCACCCAATGTTGCTCGCCACCAAAACTTGGGCGTTTGCACACTTGTTAGTCAATGGGAGTCTTGCAGACTGCTTATTATTCGGTAGTTTTCTGGTGTGGGCCATCATTGGCTATATCGTTTCCAGGAAGCGTGACCGAGCACAAGCATTAGTAAGGCCTGCGGTGGGGATTAGTCGGGATATTATGGCTGTGGTGGTCGGTGTCGTTGCCTTTGGTGCCTTTGCCTTTTATCTTCACCTGAAGTTAATTGGCGTGGCACCGTTTGCTGTGTGATGATTTAGCAGCGCTTGCAATGTCTCTAACTGTAATAAAATGATGTAATCTGCTCAATCCGCAAAGCCCGCTACCCAACTTGGATTCTTCCAGAGTATTCGATCGGGTGGCGCAGTATCATGCTGAACTAGGCACAGGTTATGGCGAGTTGAAAATTTTTCTCAACCCGTCCAACTCATGTGGTTCATTGAGATCCCTGGGACAGAGCAGTAGGGGAGGGTCTTTGATAGTGCTTCCGAGCATTTAACAAAACATGGTCATTTATCATTGCTAGATTCGGTTGAGCTTTGCCATTGTTCAGAGGCTTTTTGAAAACGTAATATCCGTTTATTTATCGCAGGGTGCGTCGAAAAATAGGACATCCAGGATTCAGAATCTTCCTTTTTGTTTGGCGGTTCCATGTTTTTATCTTGTGTGTAAATTTCTGGATGCATAGACAAACGTTGCATAATACTGGAAAAATATAGAGGATCAATATTCGCTTCAATGAGTTTCTTTAACGCATAAGAGTCAGCGTGTGTTTCGTGGGCTCGGGAATAGGCCGTTTGAATTAAAAATGCAGGCCCCCCCAGAAGAATATGGGCGATGCCTTCTATGTCATCAAATACCCAAGCAAAAAAAACTGTAATCGCCGAGGCTTCAATCAGTTGCCGTAATGCATGATGTTCTACCACATGCCCCAATTCGTGGTATAACACTGCAATTAATTCCTCATCATGTTCTACTAAATTTACCAAAGCGTCGGTTATGATAATATTGCCATTGGGCAGTGCAAATGCGTTAGCGCCTACGATGTTGCTAGAACGAAAATATAAGTGATACTGAAATCCAGACTGTTTTTCTATAACTTGCTCAAACAAAGCTTGGTAATGTTGTTTAACTTGAGTCTCTAGTTTAGAAGGTTCCAAATAGATTTCATCTAGCTGCTCTAAAACACCTTCAGCTAATTCTTCTGATATATGGTTAGGAAGACTTTTGGTTATAGTTTCACTAACAGATGGTATGCCATGACTAATGACGATGTAAGTAAACAATACAAAACCAATGACCGCCGCAATTATGAATGTTAGTTTCGATTCCCATAAATGTGGATTCAATATTGGGCTTGTATTTTTTGCCAACGCTGCGATGTGATCGAGGCCTTTATTATCGTTGGATTCAAACAAGTAACCCGATGGAAGCCTTAACAAGCGAGAGGTATTACCTAGGCGGGATGGAATTTCAATTTCGTCTAAGTGGCAACTGGCAGAAGCGATTCCATGGGTATCCACTTGCTTATTCTCGCTAACTATCAATTCACCGGCATGACGGCCGGAACTCTGACCGTCATAAAATATTCCTTTGATAGAAATTTTTGCCATTACACCAATTCAATCTCAAAAACATCGCCCACTTCTTCCGCCAAACTGCTTACTTCCTTAGATTGCTTTTCAACAAAGCCACTCAACGACTCAGTGGAACATAGTTCAATTCGATCCAACATAAAACGGGTAACCCGAACTTTTGCCCAAGGACCCATCAAGCCAAAGGTAATAACTATCATAAAACTATTACTCACCATAATCCAAAGCAAAGATATGAATGGAATGTATCCCTGTAAACTGTGGTGTTGTGCCAAACAAACATGGTCTAACAAAATATTTGTGCGACGACTTTTGAAGTAGGCACGAGTAGAAATGATGTATATGAAAGTTATGATTAAAAGAGTAAATATTCCTAAATTAACAATGGCAACATTCAGCAAAAAACTATCTACCCATAAAGCAACAAGTGCCAATGTTGCCACCAGCCATTGAATATAAATTGCATAAAAGTGTTTCGCTCTGGCAGAAAACGAAAACTGCCCATGCCCATAACGAAAACTTCTAACCAGATAGCGCATATTAATAAAATCAAAGTAAGGTACTAAAATTAAATATACTAAACAAAGAATCGCAAATGGGATAAGCAGATACGGGTTGTAGTAGGAATCTCCTTCCTCTTCAATGTCTTCAGAGGCATACCCATCATCACTAAATGTGTCTGCTTCTGGAACATTTTCTGATTCTATGTTTTGGTTAAAATCGCCTGTATTTGGAGAAGCTTCTTGCTCCATTAAGTCGTGGCTTATCTCTTCGTCCTGATACATAACAGCTTCATCAGCATAGCTTTCGTAGTGGGGAATCCCAAAGTTCTGTTCCACCCATTCGCTATGATATGGCAGCGCCAGACTAGCTCCTACTAATGCCAACATAAACAACGGCGCCAAGTAGACTCGATAAGCACCAATATAATCACGATTGAATCCAAAACTAATACCATGCCATAGTGAATAACGGGCTCGAAATGACAACATAAAAATCATCAGCATCGGCATCAGCGAAAAATAGGCGACTATAAACCCAGTAAAAACTATTGCCGCCATAGTAGTGCTGAGATTTTCTGATAACACATAAAGTAAAAGTAACAATATCGCGATGAGTCGGGTGCGAAAAAGCGCCCAAGGATTGGCAATGAACTGAAAACTGCCACCACCAAGTTCCGTATTTGCGTAAAAATACTGAATCGAACGGATTTTCGCCCAGGGACTGTACAATCCAAGGGTTAACATGCTGAAAATATGATTTACAAACCAAATCCCGAAGAATTCGCTAGCGTCTCCACTGAACTTAAAACGACATCTTTGGGGTTGCTTTTTCTCTAGGGTTTTATCTGCTGTCATTAATGTTGCCCCAACGGCCACTCACATTGAACACAAGTTGGCATCGCATACTAACGTGGGAAAGCGGTCCCGAAAAATTGAAACCGCATCAATTAACCTAAATTGCGCAAAATTTTCAGGTTATTTCCACTTTTTCATTGGAAGGCCTTCTTTATCTTTAAATGCACTGCAGCCTAACAATATCAGATCGACAAAGGCCCATATTCCCAGACCACCAAGTGTTAACAATTGAGCAATGCCCGTACCCACTTTACCTACATAAAACCTATGAACACCGAAACAGCCCAAAAAAAAGCACATTAAGAACGCAGGCAAAATCATTTTATTGGAGTTTTCCATTTTCTATTCCTCTTCGGCACCAGCAAAATATAAAGATGTTTAAGCAGCGCAATACCTGCGAAAACATCACGACTTCAGTATTAAATATAGTCAATTTTTGATGGAAGCTGTTTTTTACCAATCAATTTTGTAAAAATGTCGACTTGGTCACTTATTCACAGCAGAAGGCAGATACTAAATATTCACTCTGAAAGATAGGGCGTCCAGGAATGGGAAAGCGGAAAGCCAACTTGCTTTTACGGAAGTCAGCCAACGTAGGCCTTATAAGACTCAGTTAAATAGATGATTTCATGAGAAGCTGCAGGCGCTGGTTAACCCAGCGCCTGATACACCAGTGGCCCAAATGCCACCACCATTAATGAAATGAACATCACCGTCAGTGGCAGTAAATAGCGTTCATAGCGTAACCAAATCCCTTTGCCGCGACTTTCCTCAACGGCGAGATCCACCTCCCGGTCACCCACCACTTGCCGGGTGAGCAGATGGTTGACCGCCACTGGCGGACTTAAAAACCCTAATTCAAAGGCTACCAAAGTGATCATCCAAAAGTGTAAAGGATCGATACCTTGCTGATAGGCGGCTTGTGCCACTGTGCCCGATACCAGAACAATAGCGCCGAAAGCATCCATAATCATACCAATGAGCACTAAGACACAAACGAGGGCAGCGATAGCCGTCCATTGACTGTCGAAATAATCACTACGAGAACTGACCTCTTCAAATATTCCGGTATCTTCGATCATCCCACCAACGGCCATGCCCAAAGACATCAGCATCAACAAAGCGCCAATGTGTACGCTAGTGTGAGTGGTTGCTGTGCGAACGGCGCCTTCCATGGTGCCTTCTCGCTCATCATCCTGAAAGTCTTCAACGTTGGTTTCAGCGCTTGGTGAGGCGATGAAATGCTCATAAGACAGCAGTACTAAAAGAATAACTGGCAACACATAGGGCGCGTTGTGCTCATCAAGGTGAGCGTCGAGTAACATCTTGTAGGTGAACGCGGTCATGGCAAAGATAACCACATAGGGAATCAGTGGCTTAATGGCGGCCAAACTTGGACCAAGGGCTTCATTGATAGGAGCTACTTTCAGGGAGCCCTGTCTTGAGATCAAGGAAATGAGGAAAAATAACAAGGAGGTCATCATAAAAACTTTAATACCCCACTCGTACATCATATCCGTAGTGACTTCTTTGTTCAGCACGGCAATGAGCACTACCAGCAAACAGGGGCGTAAAACAACGCCCAAGCTTCCACTCATGGCTGTAGCGGCGAGGGCAAGCTGGCGGCGAGCGCCGACGCGTCTCAATTCGGTATAAATCACCGCACCCATGGCTAGGATAATAATGCCTGAGGCGCCGGTATAGGCGGTAGGTGCCGCCATGACAATAACCGCAACAAAGGCCAATAATTCTGGTGGCAAGCGCCAGGGTTTGAAAATTCGGAAAACATATTCACCAATGAAGGTTTGCTTTAATAGCATACCAAGCCATATATACAAACCTACTTGTAAGAACAGGCTCGATGTGTCCATTATCTTATCGACAAACAGAGCGACGCCTTGGGGATTATCCACCGCCAGTAGAAAGTGATTTGAGGCGCTTAAGGTCATGTAGCAGTAAAGGGGTATGGCAAGTAGGGCTTTGCCAATAGAGCCACCCGCTTCAAATTTATTCTTGGCGAGGAAAAACTGCAAAATGGTAACCACGGTCAGCCCGCTAAAACCAATCACATAGGCCCAACGAATGGGTTCATTCTGTACTAAAGTATTGGAGTCCCAACCGTTAGTAAGATAATGATAGGAGGAATAGGTCAATAAACTGTTAGCGATGATCTGGGCAGCAGTACTCACCTGAAAATCCAGACGGGTATGGATCGAGCGTAACCCAATATGATGAAAGGTCAGCGTGGTGGTAAAGGCACAAATGAATAGAACTAACGCCAGTAACATTTGTTGCTGATCACGTCGAATCTGAGAAAAAATGGAGAACAAATGGTCTACCTTTACGAACCGTTCCACATTCTCCGTTTTATTGGCGAATACTTCTTGTACGGCGGCATGCTTCTGCTGGCATAACGCCAGACTCTTGCCGATGGATTCTCGAATGGCTTCTTCATTTATCGGCTCATCGGCAAACATTCCGCCAAAGGGATCATCCTCTGACTCACGTCGTTTTTCCGCTACAATCCGTTGTAATTCTTGCGATATGTCTAAATTTGGGTCGCAATCTGGCACTGAAACGTCGAGACGCAACAGGTGATAGTCCTCCCAAAGATAGTTACCCAACTTGTTCAGCTGGGCGTTAAAGTTTTCAGCAAGACTCAAAAAAATTACGCTGATTAACAGCACTGCAATGGGGAGTGAAGAAATCCACTCCCGTATACTACGTCCTAAAAATTTTGTTTTCACGATTTGCCGATACTTAGTTGAAGAAGGGAAGGATTACTCGCGATCTTTTGCTGTGCATTCAGCGAGGCCAGGGTCTTTCTGGCAGCGTACTTTGCTCAAAAACGAAAGCATTTTGCCATTATACAGGTTTTCCTCTTTCATCTTTAAGCGAGCCTGACGGAACATTTCCATATAACCTTCTTGATCTTTGTCGGGCAGGTTCATCCAGTATTTGTCATCGATACTGGCGGTTGCTGTTTCGATAGTCTTCATTGCCTTATCGAATTGGCTATAAGTGAATTCCCGAGCATGCTGCCCAAAATCTTCTGGAAAACGATCATGTCTGAGCACAATTTGGCCGGTGACTTGTAGCATGGAAAAATTAACCACGGCACCTTTGTCACCTAATCCTTTGTATAATTCAAACACTTCATAAGCGAGTGCGGGGGCGCCAATGATGTCGACACTGCCGTTATTGAACATTTGGCCAAAGTTAGTAATGGAAACGGTTACCGGTGAGGCGCCAATGGACTCAATCATGATGGCTTGGGCTTTGTCGAAATCCATGGCGGCCACTTTCTTACCCGCCATCTTTGAAACGTTATCAATGGAGCGGTCATTGGTAAACAGATAAGCCGCACCCAATGGCGTTATGCCCGCAATCTCATAATCCCCGGTACGCATGAGTTTGGCCATTTTTGGATCAGACAAATAGCGTAATACAGTTTTTGCATGGTCGTAAGAGGGGATAGACCCCAGCGAGTCCAGGGTACCGGTAAATGAGTTGAACTCACGCGCCCGCAACCCGGTCATGCCACTAGCGTCACATTGGCCCGCTTTTAGTTGCTCGGCAACCACACGTTCATCGGTCAGAACTTTAATTTCTAGCTGTACGCCCCATTTCAAGGATTCCAGACGAAGGTCTTCCATTTGCGATGCGATTGGGCCTGATTTTCCTATGGGATCCCATACACACAATGTTCTTTGTAGATTTTCAGCTTGGGCAATGTTACTGATGGATAGTGCTGCTATCGCCACAGGCGTTAGCAGAGTAGACAAAAGTTTTTTCATTATTAATGCACCTATTTTGGATCTAAAAAGCATTCAAAAAAAATTAGACAAGCACTGGTTGTTAGATCTTCTGAAAAAAACAGGGCCAGCTGATTAAGTGCTGGCCCTGTTGAAAGATTAACTTAAAGCAGTTCGTCTAGGAGGTCTTGATCTACTTCTATACTTTCCTTGGAATCATCCCAGAATGTGCCATAACCACCGAAGGGAGTACGTGAGCCCGTTTCTTCTGTCCACATCCGATCTGAAAGATCGAGAAGTAAGTCCGCCGCGATGGCATCCACCATACGATAATCATTACTGGAGGGATTGGTTTTTAGTGATTCAGCGTGAGCTTTGATTATTGTGCGAATGCGCTCGAAATCATTGGCATTATAAGCGGCGATAGCGTCCATGGCATAGCCAACGCGAACACCTTGCTCGTCACCCATTTTTTTTTTTATGTTTATTTGTTCACAGTGATCTACACCTTCAGGAACAATCCCCGGTACAATGACCCATAATACGGCGCGGCCACCTTTGGGCAGGCCCCACCATTTATTGTTGTAATGGTCGTTATCCATACAGGCTAAACCCCGTTCAATTTTGGGGGCTAGGTTAAGTGGGACTCCTGCGGCCATGTCAGCTTGAATATCTGACATAGAAGCCAATGCGGCAGATAGAGAACCTAACAGCCATACCAGCTCGTCTAAATCATCATCATAGTCAGGGCATTCTTCCCCAGGTTCACCAATAGCCCTGGTCATGGCCAGATAAGCGCCGTAAAAACGCTTGGCGGCTAACCCATACATGCGTTTGGACATAATACGAGCGTCTTTGGCCAGACTGACCTGACCGTTTTGGACGTAACGCGAGTAATCCAGATCAAGCTCGAAGGCTTTTTTAGCGGCGCAATTGCCGCCAACGAGTCCCAATAATGTTTCCAGCTCATCGGGCGAAATAGTTACTCTACCAAAGGAAAGAAGAAGGGGATTGAGTGCTTTGGCCGAGTCGCAAGCTAACGCGATATCGTCAATGGAGAGCATATAAGGTGTCGCGATATCCTCACCTAAATTAATGGCTACGCGGCCGACCATTTTGTAAATAATGGTTGAGCAGCCGCTCAACGCAAGAATTCCAATGGCAAGTGCTGTCGATGCCAATAGTTTGGTCAACAGACGTCTATTGCTAAGCTGCATGTGTTGTGGCTCCCAAATAATTATTATTGTCTTTTAGTTTGATTATAGTCTCGCGGCCTACGGTACCGTGCTTGCGCATGCTAGGCAAGGTTGCAATGAAACTGACTCTGTAACTTACCAGAAATGCGGGGTATATGGCTAGACGAAATACTATCGAAATGAACGCCTGTTTGAATATTTTGAGGCTATCTCCTAACAGCACTAGTTTTGTTGATTACTGTGGTCGTTTAATCATATCCGTCGTCACCTTTTCGTTATAAAGTGTCTACTTGTTTTAGTGCCTACTTCTAGTGGTAGTGGCTCCTTTGATTGAGAAAACCATGGATTTTGCTGATTTAAAGTCTGATATTCAGCAGGCTTATCGAGATTTTTTGGCTCGAAAACAGATTAACCCTCGTTATGGTCAGCGTTTAATGATTGCTGAATTGGTCCGTAATTTGATTGCGATAGAGCAAGATGCGGAAGGACAGCGAGTGGGTGAGTCTCATGTTACGGTAATTGAAGCAGGAACCGGAACCGGTAAAACTCTGGCCTACTTGCTGGCCGTGTTACCGACGGCTAAATTGCTCGATAAAAAGGTTGTGCTCGCCACTGCAACCGTGGCCTTGCAAGACCAAGTCGTGAATAAGGATATTCCTGACTTACTGGCAAATACCGCACTGAGTTTTCAGTACAGTCTGGCGAAAGGGCGTGGGCGCTACTTGTGCCCCAGTAAGTTGCATAACCTCTTGCATCCTGAGCAGGACGCTGGTACTACCCTGGCGCTGTGGGAGGAGTATCAGGCGGTGGCTTTAAATCAGGATGAACTCACCCTTTATCGGCAGCTTGAAAAGGATTTTAACAACCAATCCTGGAATGGCGATCGTGATTCTTGGGGCGATCGGATTGAAGATCGCTACTGGTATCGAGTGACCAATGACCACCGCGGTTGTACCGGCCGTAATTGCACTTATTATGACAGCTGTCCATTTTTCCTGGCCCGCGCGGATATTTATCGTTCCGATTTGATCGTTGCCAATCACGATCTGGTGTTGGCCGATCTGGCTATGGGTGGTGGTGTCGTATTGCCCGCACCGGAAGATACCATTTACCTGTTTGATGAAGGGCATCATTTGCCCGATAAAGCGTTGGGTCACTTTGCCTGTTCAGCCCACTTAAATGCCACTCAACAATGGTTGAAAGAATTACCAAAACTGACAGAATCTTTAGTTCAACAATCCGGGAATGGCAGCTTAGTGGAGTTTCAAAGGCCCCGTATAGAGTCTTTGTGCCAGAGTATAGGCGACAAGCTCTTTGGTTTGATCCAAAGCGTGAATCCATTGCAAGAGCAGCTGGAGACAAGCGAAAGAGTGGGTGCAAATTTGAGCCAGACCCACCGTTTCTCGCAAGGCAAAATTCCCGCGCAGCTAAGAGAACAAGCCGCCAGCTTGCGTGGGCCCACTGTGGAGCTTGTAGCAGCTTTACAATTGGTTGCAGAATGGCTTCAAGAGGGAATGGAAGATAAACGCCCGGACATAACCAAAGCAGAGTCGGAATCCTGGCTACCTGTGGTTTCTTCCCAGGTTGCCCGCGCTGAATCCATGGCGTCCGTTTGGAGCGCTTATGAACGAGAGGATGCCCCTGGCAAAGTTCCTATCGCGCGCTGGGTGAGTTTTACACAGAGCTTGCAGGGTGGTGATGTGGAGTTAGCGGCCAGTCCGGTGCTGGCGTGCGATGTACTAGTGAATTTTTTATGGAGGCGAGCTTTTGCTGTGGTGGTTACCAGCGCTACGTTGACGGTGAGTAATCGATTTGATCGCTTTCAGTTTCGGGCGGGAACGCCTGAAAATTCCCATTTTTGTATAGTCCCCAGCCCTTTTAACTACGAAGTCGTGGGCTCAATCCATATTCCTGCGTTGGCCTGTGACCCGGTGGATGAGTGGCGTCATACAGAACAGGTTACTCAATTCTTAGAGGGCTTGGAACGTAATGCTGTAGGAACACTGGTTTTGTTTAATTCAAGACGCCAGATGGAAGACGTGTTTGATTCGTTGAGCACGGAACTTAAGTCATTAGTGTTGACCCAAGGCCAGCTTGGGAAGGCAGAAATAGTAAGGCGTCATAAAAATGCGGTCGATCAGGGTCTTGCCAGCATGATATTCGGTTTAGCAAGCTTCGCCGAAGGGGTCGATCTGCCAGGCAGTTATTGTTCTCGGGTTGTGATTGCTCGATTACCTTTTTCGGTACCGGAAGACCCCGTGGACGCGACGTTGGCAGAATGGGTCAAAGAGAAAAAAGGTAATCCATTTTTGCAACTGACGGTGCCCGATGCCGCCATTCGTTTGAAGCAGGCTGTTGGGCGGTTAATTCGCACTGAACAAGATATTGGTGAGGTCTATATTCTCGATCGAAGAATCATTGAGAAGCGTTATGGTAAATTACTGTTAAGTAGCTTGCCGCCATTTCCGGTAATCGTCGGCTCCTAATAAGATATGGTAGGTTAGGTTTTAATAGCAGAAAAAAAACAGTTTTCAAGTTTTACGTTGTCCACAAAATCTGTGGATAAGTTTGTGAATAAACCCTTCACAAAGCCACTAATATAGCATGAATCCGTACTCTGGCTTGGATTGGTTGATTATTGATCTGGATTAGAATAAGTTCAATTAAAACAACAAGATAATCTTTTTTAAATGCCAACAAAAAAATTAGTCAATTTTCTGCCGGTAGGTTTTATAGGGCTAGCGCGGTTTTGTTGATAAAGATTGAAAAAAAAGTAAAACACGTCTTGCAAATATGTAAAGTCGCTGCTAAAGGCTTATAAAATTAGGAGGGCTTATGAGGGAAGAGCTTTATTGAAAGGCTGTAAATATCGCATTGGCTTGGGTATCTGCATTGATAAGTTTGAAACCTGCATCGTACAGCACATTTTCCGGATCAGATTCGCACCAACGACATTCCAGATCCACCGCTACAGTATCAACATCATCTAAACTATCGACGTTTTCTACACAAAGATGATAGCGCGCATTTGTTTCCATGGGTTTATCACTGGTAATCAACATACCACTCCTCGAAATATCAACCACATGCCCAAACAGCTTGCCGCTGTCAGGATAGAAGACTCTCAAATAATAGATAAGGTGGGTTCTGGGCTCTAATCGTTGGTCTTCCATTGAGGTTGTCCTTCCATCACTGCAAAGCGTATAAAGGGGAGTAGCTGGTTTAAAAGTAGACCTTAGTTATTAGGTGGTCAAATGGCTCAAGAAGGAGAGAATCGATGGCGAATATCAACGCCTAACTGGACTCGCTTTTGCGGCGAGTCTGGAATGGTACCCAGTTGTCGAGCATATTTTATGATTGGTGCAAGCCCGCGATTGTTGGCTATTTGAATGGCCAGCCCAGGGCGGGCATTCAGCTCAAGCATCATGGGCCCCAGTTGTTTGTCAACCACGATATCAACGCCGAGATAACCTAAGGGAGCAAGCTCGTAACATGCGGCACCCAAGTATAAAATTCGCTCCCATGAGGGTATTCTGAGTCCCGCAATAAGGGCGCCAGTGTCAGGATGATGAGTGATGACCCGTGACTGGAATACGCCCGTGTTGGTGGTGCCATCAAGGAAGTTTATGCCGGCACCAACGGCACCCTGGTGCAAATTGGCGCGACCATCGGACTGTCGCGTGGGTAACCTGATCATGCCGAATAATGGGATGCCGCGGAAAACAATCAGTCGAATATCAGGTACACCTTTGTAACTAACCGCTTCGAAACACGGGTCAAATTGCACTCTGTACTCGATGATTGCGGTATCATTGTCCCCACCCAGGCTGTACATTCCGCTCAGTATGTTTGACACGTGATGCTGAATCTCTTCCATCCTAATTAGGGTATCATTGGACTTTCGGAAGTGGCCATTGGCGTTACGACCGGCAACCACCATGATTCCGTTACCACCACTGCCTTTGGCGGGCTTTACTACGAAGTCATTGCGATCTTTGAGCAGGGCCGGTAAATGGGAGGTTTGGTGTTCAAGCTCAATATGGGCATACAGTTCGGGCACTGGAATGCCTTTTTCCTGGGCCCGTTTTTTGGTGATCAGTTTGTTGTCCACGAGCGGGTAAAACTTACGCTCATTGAACTTCATAATGTACTCGGCGTTGCGTTCATTGAGGCCGACTATTCCCAGTTCTCTTAAGCGGGTCCAAGGCATTTTCACGGTTTACCAGCCTCTTTCAGTAAGCCCCTGAAGCGCCATAGTTCAAACAGTCTATAGCCGGTGTAACGGCCTAAGATCAAGGTTAGTGCTAATACCGTCAATAACGTTTCCGGAAATACAAAGATAATATGAGAAAGCCATTTATCGGTCATTACTGAATAGCTGGCGATGGCAGCGAAAAGACTACCTAGGCCCAGTTTTATGGCTTCCTGGCTCCCGCTTTCTTCTAACACAATGGACATTCTTTCGATCGTCATGGCGATGATAACCATGGGGAACAGGGCAACCGATAAACCTCTTTCAAGCCCTAACTGAACACTCACCACACTAAAAAAGGCGATTAACATCACCACAATAGTGAGTACCGCAGTGAGACGAGGCACCAGCAGAAGTTTCAGTCGCTCTAGATAGAGTCGTAAGGTTAAACCGACAATCACCAATAGGGTAAAAAGAACGATTCCCCATAGTAATTCAGTTTCACGGAAGGCCAGCGCGATTAATACGGGCATAAAGGTACCAAAAGTGCTGAGTCCAATAAGATTGCGTAAAATCACTATGACGAATGCCCCTAACGGGACCAACAGAATAATTCGATAAACGTTTTGGGTTTGCACAGGTAGTGCGAACAAAGAAAAGTCCATCAATCTTGAATCGGCTTGGTTGGCCCATTGTTCCGCTATAGATACCTGGGAAATGGAATGCCGAGACATGGAAAAATCCACTTCTGCAGGTTGGCCACCGGTGATGGTTGCTAAGGGATCATCGCCCGTGCGCCATACCAGCACATCTTGAGAGAACCCTTGGCGACCGGACATGGGGTCGAAAGCGATCCATTCCGCACCATTGTGTACTTCAATCCAGGGTTCAAGGGTGGCATGTTTAGCCAGGTCCTGGAGCGCAAGCACATAGACGATTCTTGCAGGTATACGAGCGCCTGCAAGAACACTGATTACCTGGCGGACCCACTCAATGGAGCCACGACCTGCTTTGTTAATCAGGGTAATGTTTTGGTCTGGATTAGGTTTGTTTAAGCGTGATAATAGTTCACGAGTATAACTGTTTATATCGGCTGAGTGTGAGCGCACATCTTTAAGCACTGCATTCACTGCAGAGCCCAGGGGTTCGTCATAACTGGGTATATCAGGGAAAGCGGGGTCAGGCATCGTGCGGCTTTCGATACCATTGGAATCTCTGGTGAATTCCATACGGTAGTACAGAACCTGTTTGTCTTTGGCCCGTCGTACAGCCCATAACGCTTTCCGATTCACTCCATCACTTTCGACAGCCAGGCCATAGTTGCTGGAGATAAAATCTTCATTCAGCTTCAAGAATCCGGGAGGATCTTTGGGAATGTAAAAGTTAACTTTAGCGGGGCCACCATTGGCGACAAATTGCAACTTAGCTTCAACAATCCAAACATCCGCTTGCTCGGCCGGGAAAAAAGGGAGCCCCAATGCTTTGTGTTTGTAGTAGCTTAAGGAACAGGCGGTGAGAACCAATATCAGTGCGATAACACTGATTTTATGATCTTTCATTTATTATCTTCTTTAGGGGCCATTTCAATTTCAGTAGTCTTGGTAGAAGTTTTCAGAAACGTGTTACCGGGGTCTACCAGCGCTACATCTTTTAGAAAACGACGCCCCAGCAAAACTTGATATAAAAATTTACCACGATCTGTCAGGGTAAATTCTGCGTCATAATTTTCCCCTGCGAGACTAAAGGGCAGTCGCACGACGGCCCGTTTTGCGCTTGAGCGTTTATGTTGCTTTATTAACGCACTGCGCTCAATTGGGGCTTCGATGGTAACTGTTCTTCTTTTGGTTTTATCCGTGTCTTTATCGTCAATGTCGTCACTAAAGTCAAATCTTACCCAGTCTTCATCATTTTTTGTGAACCACTCGATGTTTTCAGCATGAATTGAAGAGGTTTTGGCACCGGTATCCAATTTGGCTTTGGTTTTGAAACCGTGGGACTGCAGTTCTATATACTCTATCCAGCCAAAAATAGTCTTTTCTTTGTGCTCTTCATCGTTCGCAGCCTGGATGCTGGTGGATGTGGTAATTAGTGACAAAATCAGACACCTAAATAAAAATTGTTTAGAAAAATCGATCATAGTGTACGTATTGCTAACTTCCCGGGACGAGGGTTTCTGGGCCTCGATTGTAATGGCTCTGGATCATAAACGCATCCCCAATCTTACGCGCTGAATTAACTAATGTGGCGAAATGTTAGGTTGATTCTGGGTTCGCAGGGCGCTGATAATTTAGGAATTTGGTGCTGCCAGTGGTGTTGAAGGCTGCCTCCCATGATTAACAAGTCCCCGCTCTCCAATAGCAGTTTGAATCTCTGATCACGCAACTGCTTGTGTTTTAAATGAAAAGTGCGACTTGCTCCCAGTGATAAAGAGGCGATAACTGGATTTGCGCCCAGCTCAGGTTCGTCATCGGCGTGCCAGCCTACGCTATCCTTTTCGTTACGATATAGATTAGCCAAAAGGCTGTTAAATTCACAACCGGCCATCTCTTCAATGGTATGTTTTATGGTTAAAAGTGTTGCTGTCCAAGGAGTGGGGGCTAAGGTTAATCCGGAGTACTGGTATTTTTTATCGCCATACCAAGCTTGCAGTCTGGGGATTGGCTGGCGCTTTCCCGCTATTCTGATGTAGTCCTGCTGCCATGCCAGCGAGGACTGCAAAGTGGTAAAATAGTGGGCCGCCTGAGTGGCGGTAAGGAACTGATGCGCCCACAAAATTTCGCCGTCGGGAATCTTTAGTTTGTCTATTTCTGTTAATAAACTGCCCATGACATCCAGCTTATCAAAAGGGAAGGGACGCTTCCAAAGCCAATGGTTTCCCGGTAGATGGATGGGCAAAACGAATACGATGAGCATGAAGCATTAGACGTGCGCTCATAGCTGCTATTGCCTCCGATGCGTACAGTTTGTCTCCCACGATGGCCATTCCTAGCGCCATGGTATGTACCCGAAGTTGATGTGAACGACCGGTTATGGGGCGTAACAGTAGCAGGTTGTGACCATTTTCTTGAGCTAAGCATTCATACTCAGTTAAGGCTTGTTTACCCTGTTCAAAACAGATCTTTTGCCGGGGTCGGTTTGGCCAATCGGTGATTAGAGGTAAGTCAATCGACCCCTTTTTTTGCGGACAGGGGCCAAATGTAATGGCGCGATATTCTTTACAGACTTCCCGATCGCGAAATTGCCGGTTAAGCTCTGCCTGGGCAGCCTTGGTCTTCGCCAAAACCATTAAACCTGAAGTGGCGCAATCAAGACGATGCACTACCAGAGCCTGAGCATATAATTGTTGGGCACGGCTCTGGACAGAATCTTGTTTTTCTGGGCCCCGCCCATTGACCGACAGCAAACCAGAAGGTTTGTTAATCACCAATAAATAACTATCTTCAAATATTACTGAGAGACTTTGCTCGGTAAGTTCCAGCGTCAAATCCAGTTAGCCCTAGCTAATTGTTACCATAATCCGTAGACCATCTAAGCGGCAGCTTGCGCGTTGACTAAGAATATCCAAACCTTGCGCGATTTTCTTGTCGATGATGGCTAATTCAGTCTCCTGGGTGCGTCCGTTTGCCATTGCGGTCAGGCGTTGTTTTTCGTTTTCCCAATATTGCTTGAACTGATCTTTGGCGGCCTGAACGAGCGAGTTTTTATGCTTCTCAACTATTTGATTCCCGAAATCCAGCATCGTGAGTACCGGTTCTTGTACCTCTTTTAGCATCGGGGTAATGAGTTCGGCTTTGACGCGCTTTAATTGCTTATCCAAGGCTTCTGTGGCAACCGCTTTGCTGATATCGCGCCCTTTTTGGTCCAATAGCAAGCGAATGGGGGTGGCCGGCAGGATTTGATCCAGCTGTAAACCTTGGGGGGAAGGGCATTCAACCACATACAGGGCTTCTAGTAACAGCATACCTTCTTTGATTTGCTTGTTTTTCAGCAAACTCATGACAGAGCTGCCTTTGCCTGTTGTTATCACCAAATCCATGGCATTGCGTACCATTGGATGGTCCCAACTTATAAATTCGATATCTTCACGGCCCAAAGCCAACGCTCGTTGGAAGGTGGCGCTGAAACCATCTTCCGGCAGGTTAGGGAAGTTGCTGCTTTCGAGTGCTGAGCCAGGACGAATAAGAACCACCGAATCGGAAAGCTCTTCTTCTTCCACTCCGTAGGCATTGAACACTTGTTCCAAGTAGTCCTTGAGTGACGTGTCATTATCTGCGTCCTTAATGGCTTCTAACAAGGGCTGAATCGATTGATCGCCCTTGGAATGTAATTCCAGCAATCGGTTACGACCGTGCATAAATCGATCGTGCAGTTCCGAGATCTGTTGTCGCGTTGTGGTGATTAAATCCGATAAGTTCTTGGGTTGTTGCAGGCTAGCGTAAAAATCATCTCTTAGTTGTTCAAAGACCACGCTATGGGAAGCTTCAGTTTTGGTGAAGGCAGAGAACCCTTCGTCATACCATTCCAACAATTGCTGCTGGGCGGTGCCCGCTAAGTAAGGGGTATAGATCTCAATATCTTGAGTTTGACCGATTCGGTCCAGGCGGCCGATTCTTTGTTCCAGTTGATCGATGGTTTTGGGTAAATCGAACATCACCAGGCGGCTACAGAATTGAAAGTTTCTGCCTTCACTACCGATTTCGGAGCAGATGAGCGCTTGGGCACGGTCTTCATCAGCGGCAAACCATGCAGCGCTGCGATCCCGCTCTATCAGGGTCATGTCTTCATGGAAGGCGCTGCACTGAATTCCGCCTTTGAAATGTAAATGGGCTTGCAACGCGCAGGCGGTATCTTTGTGGTGGCAAATTACCAGAAATTGATGTTGTCGATTGCTTTTGAGTGTATCCATTAACCAGGTAACTCGGGGGTCCTGGGCTATCCATTGGGCTTCGGAGATACTGCTTTCTGGGTAAAACTGCTGATCCGAAGATGGTTCAGCGGACTCCCCATAACAATCGGGTAAGGGTAGTTCTATTTTACTGAGTTGACGTTTAGGAAAACCACTAATCCCGTCACGAGTATTACGGAACAACGCTCGGCCCGTGCCTTTTTGGTCATGTAAACGCTGGGCAAGGGTTAGGGCGCTAGCAGGATCGCCAGGGGTGGTGTTGGTAATGTTATCAATTAACACTTGGCTGGAGGCGTCGGGCAAGTAGTTTCTCAGGGTGTCAATACCCTCATTGCTTAGAGGATGCTGTTCAAGTAATTGCTCGGCCAAGTCAGCGACTTTATTGTATTGCGCCTGCTGTTGTAAGAATTCAGGTAGGTTGTTGTATTTGTAGGGATCCAGTAAGTGGAGCTGGGCAAAGTGGCTTTCGGGCCCTTCTTTCTCAGGGGTCGCGGTGAGCAACAAAAGGTTTTTCGCCTGTAAACTGAACTGTTCCACGAGCTTATAGGCGGGGCTGGGTGCATCAGGTTGCCAAGCGAGATGGTGGGCTTCATCCACGATCAGTAAATCCCAAGGGGAATCCTGAGCCGCTTGTGCCCATTTCTCATGTTGCAAAAGAAACTGAATGGAACACAAAACCAATTGCTCAAATTCAAAGGGGTTGTCCGTTTCCTGCTGTTCGCATACGGCTTCACATTGATCGGCGTCAAAGACTCTAACCGGCATGTTAAAGCGTCGCCGCATTTCCACTAACCACTGATGAACTAATGAATCTGGCACTAAGATAAGGATGCGCTGAATTTTTCCGGTAATCAATTCGCGATGAGCGATTAGCCCTGCTTCAATGGTTTTGCCAAGCCCAACTTCATCCGCCAGCATCACACGATGGGAATCCCGCTCTGAAACCGTACGGGCTATGTGAAACTGATGTGGAATAGGTTGCACTCTGGCACCCATAAAGCCTTTGGCTCGATGTTTGTCATAAGCTGATTTGTGCAACCAGGTTTGCAAACGCATGCTGAATGATTTGTGGTGCTCAAAATGACCTTGGATTAATCGCTTTAGGGGTTCAGGCATGCGGCTACTACCCTGAACCTGGCTTTCGCACATTACTTTGATTTCGCCAGTGTCGCTTTCGACTTCGTAAAAAAGTAAGCCTTCTTCCTCGTGTGAGGTTAGGACTTTATAGTGGGTTCCGTCTTCGGTTTCCACCATGTCTCGGGGATGGAATTCGAGCCGGGTTAGGGGGGCACTGGCTTGCGCGTAGTTTCTCAATTGTTCCGCGCTAGGGAAAAAAAGACTCACAGTGCGGTCGTCAACCTGGGTGACGATGCCTATACCAAGATCGGTTTCTGCTGTATTGGACCAACGTTGGCCGATAGAGAATCTTTGCTCACTCATTGTACTGAAATACCCCATAGTTCGTGAGGCGCGTATTCTACCAAAAAAGAACGCGTTGTGAGTGACTGTATTGACGTTTAGCTAAAGTATACCTTTCCATAGCGGTAAAGTTTCCGCAAACGGATCGTCTTCCATTGCACAGGTTTCGTCAAATATCATGACCTTTCTGCTGTCAGCAGTGAATGGACTCCAGCTCCCAACACGATCGGTGGAGGGATTACTAGAGCGAGCAAAGGCCGTCCAGCAGCTCTGAACTATAGTGCTGAGCCTGCTGGCTTGCTGACCGCCGCCGGTCAAGAATTGACCAACAGTTTCTGTGTTGCCAAAAACAAAAGGTATATCACTCGCATGGCAAGCGCCAAACAGACCTCGATCCCAGTTAAACTGGAAAAAATACACTTGATCAGAAAATTGAGATTGATATTCCGCCATTCTCAACGAAGGGATTCCAAAAAAACGATCACCTTCAAACTTACTGAATACATCGCAATAGTTGGCTTCTGGTTTTCGTTTTTTAACGACTTTTTCATATAGGTTTGCGGCTCTTTCACCCATGCCGGGCAGGTTTTGCTCACATAACTGAATGAGTGCCAGTTTATCCAAAGATTTGGTGTCGTAGCGCCACTGTAATTTTTCTGCGCCAGGAACCCTCAGGAAGAAGTTCCACTCGTCGCGGGTACAGCCAACCATCATGGGAATATGAGCGACTTGGCCTTTTTGTAACGCTACAGCTGGGGAAAGAGGCAAAGTGACGCCGTCCACTACTGGCAGCAAGGTCATACCAGTCTGGGGCACAGACTGGCTGTAAACACCGCGCTCTATAGTGAGCGCTAAACACCTTTGTTGAGCCTGGATGATTGCCTGAGGCGTTAATTGCCACAGTTTTTCCGGTTGGTTAGGGTTGACGTCGGTCACTTCAAGGAAGGTTTTTGCCACGGCTGTGGCTTCGTCTCGAGTAAGGGTTTGGTCTGCAGCTCCGCTTTGCAGAATAACACGATTGAAGAGGCCTTGAGCAGCCGGTGTGGCCATCAAGGTTGCAATCGACATGGCACCTGAGGATTCTCCGAAGAGGGTGATCTGGTTTGAATCCCCGCCGAAATTTTCAATATTCGTCTTAACCCACTTTAGCGCTTCCAACTGGTCAAGCAAACCGTTGTTTGCACTGACGCCGTAGGACTCAGGGATTAAATCGTTCAAAAATAAATAGCCCAATACCCCTAGACGAAAATTGATGGTTACCACCACCACATCGCCCCGGACAGCCAGAGTCTGTCCATTATAGAGCCGTTGTGAACCAGCCCCTGTAGAATAAGCTCCGCCGTGGAACCAAATCATCACAGGACGCTTTTTATCGTCGCAGGCCGGTGTCCAAATATTCAGGTAGAGACAATCTTCACTGGTTTTGGTTATGCCGAAAACATCAATAATTTCTTGTGGAGCAGCGTCGCTGAAACGGTCGGCTCGAAACGGTTCATCAAAGGGTAGAAGTGGTTCAGGGGCTTTGAAGCGGGAAACGCCAATAGGTTGCTCGGCGTAGGGTATCCCGCGAAATTCCTGGCAGTCTTCATGATCAATACCGAATATCTCTCCGTATGGGGTTACCACGCTTGCTGACATAATGGTTCCTGGGTGTTGGATTGCTGTTGAAGCCTGAGTCCTATCGTTGGGTTGATGTTAACTGGAACAGACCCCGTTGCTCAATCATTAAATGAAAGAAGCAAAATTAGTCGGCGACAATATTAGCCAGTTTCAAGCAACCAACAGTTGTCGAGTATCTTCCAGCTGGGTTTTGGCTTGGGTGAGAATCTCTTTCATTAGTTCTGGGGCATTGTTACCAGGAAAGAGTTTTTTAAAAGCAGGCACTCGTTCAAGCTTATAGTGCATCTCTGGTTGCATCATGACATGGTGTAGATGGGCAACAATTACCAAGTCAGCAAGGGTAGGAACTCCATCGTGCTGCATGCGCCAGTTTTCTGAGTTTGCAGCAACGTTAATCATTTCATCATTAAATCCCCAGCGTTTTAGCATAACACCGCCTAACTCTGGCTTTAGGTCCTTGATGGTTTTTTCCAGATTGGCAGCGTCATCTGTCAAGCTAGGGTATTCATCGGCATACATTAATACAGGTACTACGCCGATATCATGAAGTAATCCCGCTAACAGTCCTTGTTCAGGGTCCAAGCCCTTGATGTTTTTGGCCAATACGTAACTGATGGCGGCTATTTCTATGCTGTGTTGCCATAACCCATCCATCCGTTGTTTCAGACTGGCATGCTTGGCTTTAAATAATTCTTTTAGTGTAAAGCTAGTGACTAGCTGTTTGGTGGTTTGCATGCCCAGGCGGACAATGGCTTGGTTGCAGGTTTCAAATTCTTTGGTGCCACGAAACAGTGGGCTATTGGCTGCTTTTATCAGTTTGGCTGCAATAGCCGGATCCGTGTTTACGGCCTGAGAAATCTTTTTGGCGCTGTTGGTACCGTCATCGATCATGCGTCTGATTTTGACCGCCACTTCAGGCAAGCTGGGAAGAATCAGCCGATTGTTGCGTAAGTCGGCGTATATATCCAATAACAGCTGTTTGTCTTCTGGCTGATCTTCTCTCAGCGCTTTGCGAACTTCATAACTGTCACTGGGCGCTTCTTTTAATAATGATTTTAATGAATCTGTCGCAACTCGCATGATGGCGGCCGCGGAATGGGCGGCAATAGTGTAGGGTCTGGGGTTACCATGAGCGATGGGCCCCATAGCCTGAGGACTATTAGCCGTAATGGTGCGAACACTTTTGTTATCGGCGGGCCGTAAGTCTATTTCTCCTGCCAGCAGGAAGTACTCATAGGGATCTTCATCACCGGCATTAGCCAGAATTTCAGCGGGTTTTAAACGCAGCATGGTGCTGGTGTTAACCAACACAATAAGCTGCTGGTCAGTTAAATGCCTAAGCAGCTCAAACTGTTTTAGGTGGTCAATTTCCATAAATTTTACTGCCTGCCAATTCTCTATCGAAGACTTGCTCTATCTCAGTATAGAAAGGTGCCAGCAAAATGTAATAATCCAGAGACCAGTTAATGGTTAATAATGTGACCGGTTATTCCAGATATGGCTTAAGAATGTCATTTCCGTTAATTTTTGCGTCTAAAACAGACATAAAAGTGTACGCCCCCATAATTTTTCGGACTAAGAACATAATTTCTCTCGGTGGAACCGTAAAATTTCGGGCACCACCTGCCAAGGCTGTGCTGGCTCGAGCGGTCAGTCGCGAGGGTAGGTTGCTTTTGCGCCACAGGTACTCTCCAGCTTCATTCATCAGCCCCTCAGGTGGGGGATGTTGAGGGTTTGCAAAGGGCTCAATGGCGATATAACAAAGCTTAGCCAGACGCTTAACGGTGGAGTCTGGAGCTTCTCCAGAAAAAAATCGCAGCTCTTTCAAGCATTCACCGATGGTTTTTGAATCTCGCTCATAAGCGGCTTTAACCAGCCTCCGACCAGGCTCCAAAGTGAAATTGGAGAATTTTCTTACCGCACCAAAATCCAATAGTACGATTCGGTCTTCAGCATGCTCATGGTCGGCCATGCGAATAAAGTAATTGCCGAAATTGGGATCAGTCTGCATTTCTCCCCATTCGAAGACTTCTTTCCAGCATAAATCAAGCGCTGCTCGGCATATGGCATTGCGTCTTTCTTGGGGCAGAGCTTTAGCTTCAGGAGAATCAATGCTGAATCCTGGCTCAAATGCCATGGCGATTACCCGATGGCTACAGAATTCCTCATAAATTTTAGGGACAATGAAACGAGAATCATCTATGAGCCGTTCTCTGAATAGTTTGGTTTTTTCTTTTTCCCGGCGATAGTCCACTTCTCGGTGCATCATGTCGCGAATTTCTGCATACCAGGTTTCAAACTCATCCGTGATGGGAACGATTTTTAGCATTCTAACTAAGGTTTCAACCGCGCTTAAATCGCTGTTTACTGCCTCCGCAACGCCGGGGTATTGAATTTTTAGGCATATCACTTCGCCGGTTTTCTTAATGACGGCTTTGTGAACCTGGCCAATGGATGCCGCACCAATAGGTTCTTCCTCTACTTCAATCAGTGCCAGTTTTGCACTACCAAGTTCTTCCTCGAGCACTTCATAGATGGTGGTCCACTCCAGCGCGGCGGTGTCATCTTCCAGAGTATGGAGCGCTGCGGTGACTTCAGCCGGTAAAAAATGTTCACCATAAAGAGCCATCATCTGGCCAATTTTCACAATGCTGCCCTTAAGTTTACCGATCTCATCCACCAGATACTTTGCCTGACGAGCAAGAATCAAACTTTGCTTACCAGCACGCTGAGACTTTGGTGTAAACATATTGCCAGCCGACTGTGCGGCAAGCATGGTACCGGCCACAAATCCCGCTTTTGCCATACTTAAGCGACGTTCAAATGAACCAGTTTTCAGCCGTTTAATCTTTGCTTTGGGTTTATCTGACATGCAAGAACTTCAAATTTGCCCGCGGCAAACCTGATTCCTCCCAGAATTCGATCAAATTGGGTTCCAAGGGAAAGTGATGGTACCTTAAATTGTTGAATTTTACAGTCGCCTTAGTGAAGTTGGGGGCTGACCCAGGAGTTGTTACTTGCTTAGCAGACAAATTTTTGTCAAGCTGGTAACGAATGGCTGACACATGTGGGAGTTAAATGTTCTAGAGATGCCTGACGATAATATTGTTGACTTTAACGCAGCGAAATCAGATTTCGAACCGATTCGAAAAGAAAAAGCAGCCAAAGCTGTGCGGAAGCAATTTCAAAAAGCCATGGGCTGGAAGACTCTGCCTAAAACCAAGAAAAATGGCAGTAAGGGCCCAGCGCCGAAGCGCGGTAAAAAACGCTAATTCACTAGGGTCCATAAGACCCCGTTCAGGTTCACTTTGCCTTCCACCCTAAGTTTTTCTAAATGTGCCGTAAGCGAGTGTTGGGCAACAGGGAGCAGTATTTCAGGAACATCGTCATAGACCCGTGCAGTGAGTTGCTCGAGGGTGGCCGGTGTAATCTCCTTTAACACACGAAGCACTTTGGACTCTCTTTGTAGTCGATGTTTAATGAGCTTCTGTATGGCCTGTTGCGGATCCTCAATAAGGTTTCCATGGGCGGGGGCTAAGCGTGTTAGTTGAAGCCTGGTTAGATAGCGCAATGACTCAATGTATTCTGCCATGTTACCGTCAGGTGGTGATATCACTACAGTGGAGCCTTCCATGATATGGTCCCCGGTAAACAGAAGTTGCTCTTCAGCTAGATAAAAACACAGGTGGTTAGATGCATGGCCTGGCGTGTGAATGGTTGTGAGTGATGTATTTTCAGTATTGAGTACCTGTTGGTGCCGCCATGTTTGATCAGGCGCAAAACTTGTGTCTTGATTGGCCGTTTCTCGGGGTTGCTGACCAACAATTATTCCACCACAACGCTGTTTGACACAGGGTGCAGCGGGTGAATGGTCCAAGTGGCTATGGGTGCATAATATCCACTGCAAAGACCCACCGATTCTCTCAACCGCCCGCTGAATGGCATCTATGTGGCTGTCAATTGCCGGTCCAGGGTCAATAACCAGCGTTTGTTTAGGGTTCATTCTGATCAAGTAGGTATTGGTCCCTGGACCAGTCATGATACCGGGATTGGGGGCAGTTATCCGAAACACTCGAGACGAAAGCTGATTAAGTTCCCCGGCTACAATAGGCACTGATTTATTTCTCATCTTTGTGGGTGGTGAGGCGGGTGGCGCAAAGGGTGCCGATATCGCTAGCTCCGTTTAATTGCTCAAGGGTAGCCAGTGTTGGACGCATAAGATGCCAGGACCCTTCAGTCCGATATTGCAACGCTTTTGCGGGGCTAATCCAACAAGTGTCGATAGCTTCAACACCATCTTGTCGCGGTTGTTGGTTGCCAGGACACTGGCAAATAAAAAAGCGGGTATCGTAGCGCTTGGGTGATAGGGGTGGAGTGACCCAGCGACTCAAATAGCGCAAGTTTGACGTGGCAAGTTGCAGCTCGTTTGATCGGCAAAAGTTTAAAAACCCATTGGGGTGTTGGTTAAGGAACTGTTGGGCTGCATGGGCGAGCTGGGCGTTTCCTTTATGGCCTATGAGGATACCGGCTTCCTCCACTAATTCTCTAATGGCCGCAATCCAATAAGCAAGCCCGTTACTTGAGGTGGCCAGTTGTACGTTGGCCTCATCATGGCTCAGATCACATTGGTCTTGCCATTCATTCAAGTGGTCACTCGGGTCCAGTTTGCCGCCAGGGAACACCCAGGCTCCGCCACCAAAAGTGGCATTGTGATTACGCTGCTGCATGAGCACTTCTAAACCTGACGACGCGGTGCGGACAAGTATAACCGTTGCCGCAGGCTCAATCGGAGTAACCTTATCCACGGGAATAGCTCCTAAAGGGCTTTAGTTTTTGCTTAAAAAGTGATCTGGCCAACAGTAAAAGTGCTTACTTTGGCAGAAAACTGAAAGGATATCCGGATTAAAGTTGCGAATATTCAAATTCATTATAATTATTAAAGTGTGCAGAAGTCTTATAGGATTTTTTCTCTCATGGATCTGGGCTCCAAAAACACAACACAGAATCGGGTTACGGATGATCAACTACGCCAGTTTAACTTGTTCAAACAAGTGGACTTGGACCCGCTACGGCCACTCATTGAACGTTGCTTGTACCTGACATTTGATCCTAATGAAATTATATTAAGCCCTATGTGGGGTAATCGCAAAATGTACCTGCTTCTAGCCGGTAAAGTGACGGTTCATCTGGACAGTCCTGAGTCTAACGTATTGTTGGAGCTGGGTGCAGGAGAATGCTTAGGCGAAATGTCTGTCTTCGATGGCGACAATCCGTCAGCTTACGTAAAAACAGTCACTACTTGCGAAGTGCTGGTGGTGGATCGCACGGTGCTTTGGCAAATGATTGATACGTCTCATGCACTTTGCCGAAATTTGTTGTCATTGTTGTCCGGACGTTTGCGCTCGGGTAATGACATTCTAGCCACTAGCAAGCATAACGAACTGGAGCACCAGGAAGCGGCGAACAAGGATTCATTGACCGGACTGCATAATCGACGCTGGTTGGATAAAACGATTGACTCGTTGCAAGGTTGGGAACTCTACAACCGCTTACCAATGACGGTGTTAATGATCGATGTGGATCATTTTAAGAATATCAATGATACCTATGGTCATGTGTGTGGGGATTTGGTTTTACAAATGACGGCCCAAACTATCAAGAAAACGTTGCGCCCGCGTGATAGCGTGGCCCGCTACGGCGGAGAAGAATTCGTGGTGTTGCTAACTAAAACATCCGTGAATCATGGACTTAAAATGGCCGAGCGGCTACGTCGTGCGGTATCAGCGTGCACCATAACAGTGGATCAAGGCCAAGCACTGCCTGAGGTGACCATTTCTCTGGGAGTTGCTTTGGCCGATGGCACCAAAAGTGTTTCCCAAGTGATAACGGAAGCGGATAACGCTTTATACACCGCCAAGAAAAACGGGCGTAATCGTGTCGAGTTGAATCACTGATCGTATGTCATCAGCCATTCAATGGGGTAATCAGCGGCGAGACCCTGTAAATCGTTGTAGGGGACACTGGGGAAATTATGGTCCCGCAACCAGTGTAGAGTTCGCCGTGTTATATTTGCATCGAAACCGTTTTGTAGATGGCGCTGAAATCCTGCCCTGGTTTTACTGTGTTGTTTGCAATGTCGAAGGAGTTTAGGGATTTTGAAATGCTCCAATGCATCTCTGATGGGCTTGTACTGCGGTGGAAAATCAAGCTCTAGAAATGGGTCGCTGGAATGGATCAACTGCTGCCAATGTTTCAGTTGGCTAAAAACTTCTGGATGGTAGAACAACCAATCTTCTTTAGTGCCTTCCATTAGTTTAGCGATACTTGCGCCGGTTCCAAAGGGCGTGCGATTTGATAGGCGAGCACTCAGTGATAGCTGAGGATAAGCTAAAGTTATCACTTTTCCGGTTTTCGCCAATTTATTTAGAAGGTAAAAATCTTCTCCAGCGTCTTTTTTAGGGAAACCGCGATTTATCGCATAATGGTGCAGATTAATAACCATCGTGCTGCCCACAGTATGGAATGCCCAAGGTGATTTAGACCATGCCAGTCCGGCTACATAGTAGCGCAGCCAGCGGTCATAGAGTTGAGCGTAGGTTTTGTGCTGTGGGCTATGTGTTTTTCTTAAATCATGGATAAAGGGGTAAAGGTAAACAGCAATATCGGAGTCATTGTCAAAATGATGATTCAAATAATCCCTTGGCCAGCTCACATCAGCGTCAGTGTTGCGCACGAAGCCGCTTTTTAAGCGCTGCCTTGTGTAAAGTTGAAGGCACACATCCATTCCTAACTTACGTGCAAATCCAACGCCTTGTTGATGCCATTCTGTTAACTGGGTGTTAATCAAATTGAGACACAAAAAGAATTTTTTCTGATCTTGGTGTAGCGATAGACCTGCATTTGGATCTTGTTGTATGAGGTTTAGCTTATCAATCAGTGCGCGAACAGTCGCCAGAGTATTGCTGCGAGCTTGAATAGATGCCGTATCGGGAGCATTCAATATGAGTATAATCAGACAGGGGTCTTGGCAAGGAAGTTGCGAAAGGCGCTCAATAAATTTATCCCCTTCGTCGAAGCAGGGTATAACTACCGCTTGGCGAAAGGTTTCCTGGCATGCCGAGTCAACGAAAGTAGTGACCAAATCCAAATGTTTTTCTGCATAAGAGGATAGGTACTTGCTAGTGGTCAATGCAACGCGGCCCGCAGTGGTAGACTTTCCAAAATGTTTGCCTCTATATTGAGCAGATCAAGCGTTCGTCGCCGAACCAATGCTGGCTCAAAATATTCCAAAGCGAAGTTGTAAAAAAGATCCAAATGGCGACCTTCTGAGCGGGTAATAGCACGGTAAAATTGTTTCTCGGGCCCTGAGGAAAGCGCATCGGCAACCAAACCAAAGCGCTCGTGACCACGGGCTTCGATGATGCTGGCTAAAATTAAGCGATCCATGAAATAGAGGTCGCTACCTTTTCGTGTATGTTTAAATAGTTCACTAACGTAAGGGTCTTTACTATCGCCTTTAAGCTGTAGATTACGCGCGACAATTAATCGTAAGACCTCTTTAAAATGAGTTAACTCCTCGATGGCGAGCTCCGTCATGGCTTGCACTAGTGCCTGGCGGTCTGGATAGTGGGATACAAATGTCATTGCCATGCTTGAGGCCTTTTTCTCACAGGAAGCATGATCGAGTAAAAAGTCATTAAAATGGTTAAGCACATGATCCACCCAAGAAGGGCTGGTGGCTATTTGTAATTCGTACATGCGAGCTTAAAATCTTTGCAAGGATTGAAAGCGGCATTCTCCCTGAATTGTTCAGTTGAATCTAGTTTTACCGATGAAAAGGCGTCGGAAAAGACCGGCACAGAATCTGCAGGTTAGATCTGTGCAGACGATAATTGCATTGCGTAAAAGTTATTGCATCAATCTTGTGCGTACTGGTACGTCTATTTATCGGGCTGCACTATTGGGGCCTGCATGTGATGGCATGCACAAAGAAGCAGTTGCGGGCCTATCAAGAAATAGTTGCTTTTTCTTGATCAAATAACCTGGAGGAGAAAAGTTTAGAGGCTAAACTGAACCTATGAAGGAATTAGGAAACGAAGGCATAGTTGCCATTAAATAGAATCTTATCTAAATCTGATTCGGGAGAGTTTTATGAGTGTTCAAGATTTGGTAGCACACTGGGAAAGTAGTAGTAAAGGTGAGCGAACCCACCAGCAGTTTTCCATTCATCTACCAATTAAAGAGGCCGCTCAAGTTCTAGCGTTGAAAGAAATGTACCCTGACTGCTCTGAGGAGCAGATACTGACTGATTTGTTGTGTTTTGCTTTAGGTGAATTAAGCCAAGCTTTTCCCTATGAAGCAGGTCAACAAGTCGCACAAGATGAATGGGGTGACCCGATCTACGAAGACGCGGGTTTGACGCCTAAATTCATTCGTTTGGCGCAAAAACATCGGATGAGCCTAGAATCGGAATCTCCAGGGGCCAGTACTAACTAGTCCAAAGCGTAAGCCCACTCTAAGCTTCTGTAGTCCAAATCTACTGGGATTTTGGGGCTTTGGGGGGCTGCACACTGGTTTTATTCACAATAGCATCTTGCTCTCCGGTTGATCACGTAAACTCAATTCACTAAACAGTTTTTGTCTAGATAGGGTGGAGAATTACTTAAAAGCTCGTTAGTATTCGCGTCATTGATAAAGATAAGAGAGGTTCTATGACGCGCCAGTCACTCCCCTTCATAGCAGTGCTGATGTGTTTGTGCAGTAGTATCGCATCCGCTGAAAGTAGCAGTGGTCGATTGTTCATCAATCCATCCTGGTCTTTTTTACTCTTTGATGGTGATCGTCGACCTGAAGATGCTAAAGGTTTGGGGGTGGGGCTTGAATATCGCTTTGTGAGTGGTTGGGCAGCGGAACTAGCCGCCTTTAAGTCGGATGCCAGGGTGGAAACCTATCAATCGGACTATGAAGTTGGATACACCCAGTACAAAGTTGACGGCTTGTATTACTTCCGTCAAGGCAAGATGCTAGAGCCATTTGTTGCCTTCGGAGCAGGGCGTGCTGAACTCGATTTTAAAGGGGCTGAGACCGAAACCCAGTACAATGCTGGTGTTGGCGTGAGGGTGCATTTCAATCAATGGCTTTCATTGCGGTGGGATGTGCGTGCTTTACCCAGTGCCGATAACAGTAATTTAGAATCCATGACTACTTTTGGTTTAAGCTTTGCGTTTGGTGGTGACAGTGCCCCCAACCATTCCTACTCCCCGGAAGACCAGCCACAGAGAATCTTTAGCAATGTGGATGCTCCCAATGATTATGATGGAGACGGTGTAACTGACCGGTATGACCGCTGTCCGCAAACCAGTGCTGGCGTGCTGGTGGATGCAAACGGGTGCACATTGGATTCAGATAATGATGGCGTAAGAGATGACGCTGATCAATGCCCCGATACTCCGGCAAACACCACGGTTGGGGCTAGTGGTTGCTCATTGGATTCTGATGGTGATGGCGTTAGTGATGAGTTTGACCAATGTCCTGGGAGTCGATCCAACGCCATTGTGGATATCTACGGTTGTGTGGGTGTAACAAAAATCGTAGCGGTAGAGAAAATCCAACTCAATATTAATTTTTCATCCAATTCCGATAAAATTGACCCTAAGTACTTTGTAGAGTTGGAAAGAGTGGCCGGTTTTTTGGCGGCGTACAGCAACATCAACGTTCTTATTGAAGGGCATAGTGACAGCATCGGCAGGGCTGATTATAACAAGCGATTATCCCAACAGAGGGCAGACGCTGTTAGAAATGCCTTAATTCGAGAGTTCGCGGTATCTCCAGATAGAGTCTCAGCCGTAGGATATGGAGAAGAGCGGCCCATCGCAGATGACAGCACGGCGGCGGGACAACGATTGAATCGCAGAGTCGTGGCTGTAATTACCAAAGAAATTCTAAAATAAAATAAATAGTCCATTAGGAGAGAGTTAGATGAAAAAGTTGTGTTCAGTGGGGGCGTTAGCGGCGCTAACTGCAATGGGGACTATTGCTACAGCGGAAGAAAATACCGGCCCCTGGTCTGGAGAAGCTTCCTTAGCTTTCACCCAAAATTCTGGCAATACCAACAGCACAAGTGTAGATTCCCGCGCTAAAGCGACCAATAACGGTGAAAAGTGGCGCGAGATTTATCAATTTGAAGGCGCGAATGAGAAGACCGAAGATGCTCGCACCAAAGAAAAATATTTTGCCTCAGCCAAATCCGAATATAAATTTGAAGAAAAATCGTATTTTTTCGGAATGCTAGAGTATACAGATGATCGATTTAGCGGGTTTAATTACGAAGCTTCACTTAGTCTTGGTTACGGACATGAGTTCTTGAAAAATGAAGTTCATGAATTAGCCACCGACTTTGGTATTGGTTATCGCCAATCTGAATTGGAAACCAATGACGAGATTGTGGAAGAAGCCTTCGCTTTGTTTGGCTTGGTGTATTTGTGGAATATCAATGAAAACGCGTCTTTCGATGAGGATTTTAGTTTGGAAGTGGGTGAGGAGAAAACCATTACCAAGTCTTATTCCCGTTTAAAAGTCAGAATTAACGGCAGCTTATTTGGCTATGTCGCCTACGAAATTAAACACACTTCAGATGTGCCCCCTGGCACTAAAAATTCTGATCGCACCACAATGATTGGCCTCAATTATACTTTCTAAGGAAGGTATAATTGAGCCTTTAGTGCATCCTCATATGCTTTGAAAAACCCGACCTCAGGAATGTCATTTGGTCGCTCAAAATGTTGCGATTAGCTAGTGCTAAATATTCCATCTTATTGGGTTTAAATGGTACTGCCAGAAGTGGCATGTTGGCTTCTTCTGGTGTACGGTTGCCTTTCCTCTGATTGCAGCGTCGACAAGCAGCCACCAAATTTGTCCACTTTTCCTTCCCCCCTCTAGACCTTGGTAAAATATGATCTCGGGTGAGCCTTTCGGCTGAATATTGGTCTCCACAGTACATGCAGATATTGCGATCTCGTCTGAATAATAATCGATTGCATACGGCGGGGACGTGATGATCAGAATATTGTATTGTGCCATCAGTGGCAATTATTGTGGGTATATTCAATACGGAGCGACGACCCAGTCGGTTCATTCCACCACGAATTGTTAGGGTAGTGTCACCTAATGACCACAAAACAAGCCCTTTTACTATGAGCGTGGCCGCTTCCTCACGGTTTAGCCATTGCAGTGGTATTCCTGCTTTGTTAAGTCGCAGTATTCTTGTTGCTGTTAACATATTTCACACCTTGTTATGGTGAGCGGCAAAGCGATGGGTTGTGTAGGCTTTTGGCCTGACATGACCCGTCGAATGGCTTAAATCTCTTTAATATTGAACTAGAATTGGCAGATTTTCCATAGGCTTACAAAGAATAATAAGGCTTTGTGATATTTCTGCTACCTAAGTTAATTTTGGTTATTCTAATTGCCAGGAAAAAGCTGAGGTAAAGATTCGCCACAAGGTGCACAGATTTCGATTGCCGATATGGAGC
Organism: uncultured Ketobacter sp.; assembly: GCA_963922875.1. Lineage (GTDB taxonomy): Bacteria > Pseudomonadota > Gammaproteobacteria > Pseudomonadales > Ketobacteraceae > Ketobacter. The sequence continues at coordinate 526,209 of CAWUJH010000003.1, forward strand.
TGTCTAAATTCGGTTGGTTGTTCAAAACCAGTATTTTAGCTCCGTGGGCTTGGGCCAAATGTATCAGTGAGGCCGCTGGGTATACTGTTGCGCTGGTACCTATGACGACTAATAAATCAGCATTCAATACCTGAGTTTCTGCCTTTTTCCAAGCATCTTGGGGTAGGGTTTCACCAAACCAAACCACGGCGGGACGCAAATAATGATTACAGATGGGGCAATGTCTTAGGGGGGGAGGGTTGTTCATTGCAATGGTTTCTTGATAGCCACACTCAGGATTGTGGCAGCGGTCCTTTGTCAGGCTGCCGTGTAATTGAATGAGGTTACTTTCTTCACAGCCAGCCCGCTGTAATAAATCATCTACGTTTTGGCTTATGTGGAAAAGGGTTGACTGTTGCGCAAGGGTATAATGGGCAGGGTTTGGTTTGGCATTTGCGACGGTTTGACGGCGCCAGTTATACCAATCTATGACTAGCTTCGGGTTGCGGGCAAAACCTTCAGGTGAAGCAAGCTCCATGGGATCGAACCGCTTCCATAAGCTATTAGTCTCGGCGTCTCTGAAAGTGGCTATTCCGGATTCTGCGCTGAGGCCAGCACCATTAAAGGTGACTATAGTTCTGCTCGTTGCCAGCAAGTGCTTGGCGTCCGCCCAAGCGCGCATTTTACCAAACCATCAAAAAGGATTTATGGATATTTCAATCCGTTGGTTTGATGCGGCAATCTCATTCCAGGTTTCCGCCAGAGTATCTGGCTCCTGCGATGGATAGGGCATGAGGGGGCGTCGAGTTCCTGCAGTGGACAGCTGAACTTTTATATCGTTACCGTATTTATCCTGAATGGAATCAAGGGCATTGGTGAATTCTTGTGACTGTTCCATGCCCGTAGATTCAGCGTAGCTGGCTGTAAATTGCGTAATTTCGCAGCTGCTAATTAATTGGCCTGCTGCTGGTAGCATACTTTGTCCATTGCCGTCAGTTTGTGTGCAAAATTGTCCCAAGTGACTGCGAACATTAATGACACCTACAAAGCCCATTTCGTAGAGGTCATCTGCCAGTTTCGCTAATTTAGGAGCAAGTCGATCGCTAAATGGAGGTGAGTTCCATGGAAACGTACCTTCTTGGTTCAATGCCCACTCGATACTGTCATAAACACGTTGTGTGAGTAAATCCGTGCGACTGAGTTCGTCGTCCAGACGATCTTCAAGTTTGTTTCTCATTTCGAGATTTTGTCGGTTAAGAAGCAAAACGGTATCTTCGATAGACTGCTTCTCGTTTTCCAAAATTGTAACTTCTGTGATCAGCTTATTATTGGTAATAAGCAACCAGACGATAACCATTGCACCTAAAACCATGGCAAAGTGAACGGTTTTGATAGGCCGCGCTTTGGGTTTTGATGTGGTTGATAGAGAACTCAATTGAGACGTGAGCTCTTCAACGCGTTTTTCTAAAGCCTCAAGTTCCGGGTGAGACTGTGATGATTCAACGACCTCTGCAGGAATCTCATCCGGTTCCTGATCGACAATAATCAGGTCGTTAGCGGCATGTCTTGGATCCAGAGGGCTGCCACCTTGGCTTGGTAGCAGGTTTTGGCGTTCTAACACCTTGGCCAGAGTCAGTGGCTTTAAATTTTTGGGCAGGATATCTACCGCACCCAGGGCTCTAGCCTGGCTTTCGTAGACTTCCCCCTCTTTGGAGGTATACATAATGATTGGAATCATAGCGGTATGAGGATCATTTTTAATGGCCCTCAAACATTGGAAACCGTCCATGCCAGGCATTGTGTGGTCCATGAAAATCATGTTGGGTTTCTTACCGCAAAGATAGCCTAGAGCCTCTTCACCTGATTCAACCGATTCCACCTCAATGCCATGTTCTGTAAGCATTTTACCCAGAACATATCGGGCCATACGAGAATCGTCCACTACCAAAGCCAGCTTAGTCGACATGAATAAAGTTGTTTCCGTTGTTATTTGTTATGGTTATCACTACAAAGTTATATCAAAGCGATTTACGATGCACTAGATTTTTGTGTAATTTGTTGAAACTCAACGTTTAAAAACTGTAGTTCTTCGAATCCAAACCCTTTTAGCTGGGGTCTTATTTTGTCAACGATATCAGTCTCTTTTGTATAAAAAAAGTAATTTAGGTGCTCATTTACGAGGTTATTGGTATTAGGCGGGAGTAATTGCTGTGCCCGCTTGGCAATGGCCGCGCCACTATCCATTAATTCAATCGAATCTGGTAAAACTGCTGCCATTTCTCCTTTGAGTAACGGGAAATGGGTGCAACCCAACACCAATGTATCTATCAGAATAGACTTCTCAAGCAGCGGCGACAACTCCCGGGCTATATCTTCGAGGTTAATTGATTCTCCCTGCAGTTTTTTTTCGGCTTGTAACACAAGGGCGTTAGAAGCTAATTTCATTACTTGGCAGCCTTGTGCAAACTGGCGAATGAGGTTGTCCGTGTAGGGGCTGGATATAGTCCCTGGAGTCGCTAGTAGCGCTATTTGTTTGCTTTTGCTACTAATAGCCGCAGGTTTTATTGCGGGGACAACGCCTACAACCGGAACAGTGACCACTTCACGCAGAGCCGCCAGGGCGGCCGTGCTGGCAGTGTTACAGGCCACAATGACTAGGTCCGGGACAAGTTTGGTAACTAAAGGAGGAATCAACTGCAATAAGCGCCGCACTAAGGCTTCTTCTGTTAGTATTCCATAGGGAAATGCGGCGTTATCAGCTACATAAAAATACTGGCTATTAGGGACAAGTTGGCGAACTTCCTGTGCGATACTCAAGCCACCCACCCCGGAATCAATAATAAGTAGTGTGGGAGCTTTCATGAGTTAGTGAATCGCCTTTATTATGAGCCAAAAGATAACTTGCACAGCAGGTTCTGTCATGAAGGAAGCAGCTACCGCCAGAAAGAAAAAAGTTTGAGTCTTTCGAGGGTGGCTGCTCGTCTTCAGTGCAAGTATTGTCAGTTACGCTTTAAGTTAAAGTAGTGTTAGTGTGCCGGCTAAATGGGGTTTTTCACCGTTTTTATCTTTTAGTCGGAATTCGGTTCCAGCTCCAGTGCTGGTATATTGAAACTGAACTTTGTTGGGTAAAAAAACCGGTAGTTTGAAGGCAACGCTAACTTTGAATGGCCCTTTGGGAAGCTGTTCATCCAGGCATGCCAAAGCATGGGCTTTGGTCCACATGCCATGGGCAATAGCTTTTGGAAAACCTAACAACTTAGCAGACATAGTGTGTAAGTGGATCGGGTTTGAATCTCCAGACACTTTGGCATAGCAGCGGCCAATATTTTCTGGCACGTCCCAGTAGTCCATTGCTGCGGCTACAAACTCATCGGCTTTTTTATCGGCTTTGTTCTCTTCCACGTCGGTTTTACACCGGAAAAGGTAAGTGCTGATACTTTCCCATTCCACTTTGGCGCCCACCTTTACCGTGGTAATGAAACTGAATTCCAGTCCTTTGCTCACGGGTACAGGGCCGTCAAGTTTGCACAAAATATCCATTTCTTCCATGTTTCCGATGGCAGAATGCTGGGTGATTTCATTACGTACATGGACTAATCCCAATAAAGGGAAGGGGAATGCAGGGTTTACCATTATTTCCATATGGAGGGGAAAGGCAAGAATATGAGGGAAGGTTACGGGTAAGCTACCGGATACTGGAAAACCACAGACTTTACGATAGTCGGCTAGTTTTCCCGGATTTGCTACCACACTTTTTAAACTGGCCGTAATTTCAGGTAGTTTCTTGCCCTGAAGCTTGCCCGCCTTTTTGGCGGTAACGGCACGAAAGTAGAGTCCTAAGGTGGATGGCGATTTTTCTAGCTCAATAGTCGCAGTCATTGTTGATTCCTTTGCACGTTCAAAATGTAGTGTTTTGTCGTTTAATGCAGAGCTTGTTATTATATCTGGCCTGAGCGATCAGGTAATGGCTATAAAAGAGGGTAACTAGGGGCTTTCCAGTCAATCTCTGACAGGGTTTTTATTGTCATTCCACCAGAGCCTGTCTATTATAAGCCGGATTTATGCGTTTTGGTCGACTTATCAGAGAGTTATTTGCTAACTATTTCCTACGACAACAAAAAAGAAGGTAATGCATGAGCGGATTCACGGATTCTGGCATGCTGGTCCGTCTCGCTTACCAAGCCATGCTAGATAGGGGTCTTGATGCGCCGGAGGTCTTGCGACGCATCGGTTTAAAGCAGGAGCATTTGGCTGAAAAGGATTTGCGAACGCCACATTCAGCACAAATTTCCTTTTGGGCCGTGATGGAAGAGGTTTCGGGTGACCCAGATATAGGTATGCATCTGGGGGAGAGTATGCCCATACTAAAAGGTCAGGTATTGGAGTATCTATTCCTTAGTAGCGAAACTTTTGGTGAGGGTTTGAAGCGTGCGTTGAGCTATCAACGGTTGTTAAGTGATGCGGTGAAAGCGAACTTGGATCAAGATGAGACAGGTTACTTCGTGGGAAATATTACTTTTACCCGTGGTCTGCGTCATTTATCAGAATGTGTGGTTATCGCAGTACTAAAGTTTTTTGAGTATGTCACTGAAGGCAGGTTCAAGCCATTAATGATTTGCTTCGAGCATGCGGCAGGAGAAAATCCAGCCGAGTATGAGCGGATTTTCCCCTGTCCGGTCAGTTTTGAGCACAAGGGTAATCGGATCTATTTCACTGAAGAGTGTTTGTCCATTCAGTCCAGCCATGCAGAGCCTGATCTGTTAAAACTACACGAGCAGTTGGCTAATGAGCATGTGGCCAAGCTGGAAAAACAAGATTTTATAGCCAAGGTAAATCGTTTGATAGGTGAGCTACTGGAGTCGGGTAATGCTAACCTGGAGACCGTTGCCGAGCGTCTGAATATTAAGCCTCGCAGTTTGCGTACCAAATTGACAGAGGTTGATACTAATTTTAACCAACTGTTGGCGGATTACCGGTGCAATTTGGCGAAAAAGCTTTTGGCTAGAACGGATGAAACCATTGATGAAATTGTGTATCTCACCGGTTTTTCTGAACCCAGCACCTTTTACCGTGCTTTTAAACGTTGGGTTGGTCAGACCCCTGTTGAGTATCGTAAAAGTAAGCGCCGCTAAGGGTTCGGTTAATCATCTATTAACTCTGCCTTTGTTCTTGTTCGGCTAAGAAAATCCCCTGGATTCTCCCCAAATAGAGAGCGATAGCCATCAGATGCCCGCCCCATGTGGCGTAATCCGCAATGGATAGCCGAGTGAGTCACTGACTTGCTATAAATCAATTGTTGATGGAACTTCGCCAGACGATATCGTTTTATGTATTGTAGTGGCGTTAAATCGAACTGGGCTTTAAAAATTAATTGCAGGTTACGTACGGTCGAGCAGGCATAAGATGCAATATTGTTTAGCCGTAAATCTTCAGCATAGTGGTAATGAATGTAAGCCAACGCTCGAGTCAGTACCCGTTCCCGATTGAAGGCTCTTACTTTATTGATATTTGATTGAGTTAGTACCTGAAACAGTTCAAGCGCAATGTTCGATGCAATTTTTTTGCTGGTATTGGGGCTTCTAGTTGCGTCAGGTTGTTCTATTTGATGTAAAACAAATCGACTTAAATGAGTGAGCAACTCGTCATTTAAGGCACGCCGTTTTATATGGCTGCAGTTTTCTTTTAACCAAACAATTTCATCTTTGGCTAACGTGCTTTCAAAATAGGAATGATGCAAAAAAACAATAATAGTTGAGCAATCAGCGGGTATCTGCCAGATAGCTGTTTGACCTGGTTTAGCAGTAAATGAACTGGTTTCACCTTCACATAAACTTTTATAACAAAATAAATCCTCGCAATCTGGATCGGGCAGGTTAATTGCCCAATAGTCATGAGGTAATTCGAATTCCTGGATTGTTGCATGACTGTTCAGGCGCCATAAAACTTCATACTGCAATCCTTCGACTTTTTTTAAATAGACCTTTGGTAGCTTAGCTAAAGGAGTGTTGCAGGAACCATACTGCCTGTAGTTACTATCAAATTCCGTGATGCAAATATGAGAAGCGTCCTGCTTTTTGAACTTGGATGAATTCATTAAATGTTGGGAGATTTGCTAACTCAAAATCAACCCTAAAACCCTGTTCTTCGGCTATCGTTTGATTAAATATATCACACTGTTTGTGTGGGTAAGCCGTCTGAAGTCAAGGTTTCTATAGAAGTTCGTATATTGGATAGTTTTCCAATGCTACGGAGACAATACTGAAAATGTAAACATAGTTGCAAATAAAATGGAAAGTGCAGTGCTATCTCATTTGACTGTTATTTTAATTTGGATCAGGGAGATTATATGCCTACTTATTATGAAGTTGATACGGTTACGAATCAGGTAATCGCTTTAGCAGAAGGGGCATTGACCGGTGGAGATATTGTAGACTTCACTGCTGACTTAATCGAAGACAAAAACGTATTGCCAGGTTTTAGTTTGTTGTTTGACTCCTCCAGAGTCAGCCAATTTTTAGTACCATATAATGCCATTGATCATTTATTAGAAATTGAAAATAGTTTTCCAGAGAAGTTTGTCGGTTCTCGTCGAGCGTTCTTATTCAAGAAAAATGAGTCGCCACATTGGGCGCTAGAATATCAAACCAGTGCATTAGGTTGCGCTTCTGTTTTCTATCAACGAGATGATGCTCTGTTATGGTTGAGATTGACATAGCAAAAAATTTGCGACGAACCAAGCACCAAAATAACAGGATAGAGTAGTTATGCAATCTGTGTCGGCTAAGCAAGTTCATCTAGTGGCGCAATTTCAGCTTGGTGTTATTAATCGAAGTACTCGCCATCTTGTTGCTTGTTCTGAATACGATCAGCTTCTCGAAATTGTTCATGCAATGGCTGTTAATTTAGAGCTCGCCGGTTATGTCAGAGTGTCAGGGTATGAATATTCAGCCACAAGGAAGATTGGGTTAAGTGGGCTCCAAAGAGAGTCGCTTGCTCTATTGCCTGGGCTTGTTAAGCAAACGGATAAAATTGTTGTTAACGATCGCTTGATGCTCTGTCAGTGGCCAAGCATTGTTTTGGTTGTTGATACTGAAATGTTGGATGAATCGAGTCGTTCTCAATTGCAAGACTCCATAGCCATAGCGTTAGATACCATCCAAACATGGCTCGATCGTCATTACGAATTAATGGCTACTAAAGCCAATATTTATTTGCAGCTTTTCCAATTTAAAAATCATTTACAAGAGGGAATGGATTGCATGAATCAGCAGCAAAGGGATCTTCATTGCGAGCTGATTTCTAGAATTGCCTCACATTTGCCTGTGTTGGGGTTGGAGACTGATCAGGAAGAATTAATTCTTGATACCTTTTCCCCTATTATCCTCGAAATGGATCGGGGTGTTTCTAGTCATTGTGCAGCGAGTCAAAGCTTTATAGAATTGATTAATCAAACACTTGATTATTTGTCGACCGTACCTGTCAGCACTTCGTCTCAAGAATCAGATGCTAACATCGTTTTATTCTAGTAGTACCAGTTCGGCGCGTATACAAAAAAACGGGCTCACTTCTCGGGAGCCCGTTTTTTGATTTCATTTATTAAGGACGATTAAATTTCTGAATCTACGCACCTAACAAATTTTGCCCGCAAACACGAATAGTGTTGCCATTGCAGCCGTTAGATGCTGGGCTGGCAAAGAAGGCGATAGCTTCTGCCACGTCAACGGGTTGTCCACCTTGCTTTAGCGAGTTCAAGCGACGTCCTGCTTCCCGCGTTGCAAAGGGGATTGCGGCGGTCATTTGAGTTTCAATGAAACCAGGAGCAACGGCGTTAATAGTGATATCTTTTTTGGCCAGAATCGGTGCATAGGCGTCTACCATGCCGATTACCCCAGCCTTGGATACGGCGTAATTGGATTGGCCGAAGTTGCCTGCTATACCGCTCATGGATGACACACAAACAATGCGTCCACCTTCATTGAGGGCTTCTTTTTCCAGTAAGCCATCGTTGATGCGCTCTTCAGCGGATAAATTGATGTTCACTACCATATCCCAGAATTGAGGGGGCATGCCGCCAATGGTTTTGTCGCGGGTAACACCTGCATTATGGACTACCACGTCAACACCGCCGTATTCAGATTTCAGGGTGTCTGCGATAGTTGCTGGAGCTGCTGGATCAGTGATATCAATAGCGATTGTGCCGCCGTTTAATCGATCTGCCACTTTCTGCAGTTCTTCCTTGGCTTGTGGTACATCCAAGCAAACTACTTTTGCACCATCTCTAGCCATAACGGTTGCAATGGCTTCCCCGATACCTCTAGAAGCACCAGTAACCAATACCACTTTATCTTTCAGTGGTTGGTTCCAATTGAAGTTGGCATCTGTAGCCTTGGCTTTGCCAACACGCAACACCTGACCATCTACAAAGGCAGATTTAGGCGACAGGAAGAAACGGATTGCACTTTCAGCTGCTTTTTCTGCCTGTTTGGATACATACACCAAGTTTGCAATAGCCCCTTTCTTGCCAACTTCTTTAGCCGCACAGCGGACAAAACCTTCCAATGAGCGTTGGGCTATTTGTTGGCGAGGGTTTGCTTTGCAGGATTCAGGGGGTAAGCCCAAGATTACAATGCGTGCGTTTTCGTTTAATTTTCGGATAACGGGATGAAAAAAGTCGTAGAGTTCACGAGTTTGTTCGCTGGTTTCTATACCGGTGGCGTCGAAAATCAAACCTTTGAATTTCGCAGCTTCAGCTGTCGGGTCTACGGCGGTAAGGTTGGCTTCGGCTTTCTCCCCGGCGGCTTTCAGTTCGGCCAAAGCAGAAGATGTATTGGATATTTGTAAATTTGCCGTACTGTCTTTCAAAGTGCTGGCAATAACTTCTATCAAGCGCCCGCCGGGTGCCGCACCCACCAGCACGTTGCCGGTAATGAATGAAGTCTGAGCCTGAGAGTAACGCTCCAGCTTGGTAGGAACGGGTAGATTCAATGAACTTAGAAGAGAACGTCCAACGTTGCTGCTTAGCATGGATTCGTAAACATCGGCCATGGGTCAGATCCTGTGTAATAGTGCGTTATGTGGTATAGTACTGCCGCGCTTAATTAATACAACTCACACGGCAAATGTCTGTCGGCGAGTATATTAAAGGAGTTGCATTGAAATTTGAATTGACCCAGACAAAAACCGTTTAAGTCAGTTGTGCCAATGCTACCTAGGGTCGGCACTGTAGACTAGTTCCCTGATAATGAACACTGGTCACCGCTTGGGCGGTGTGGCAAAGGCGTTCACAACACAATGTCCCTGCTCAGGGACTGTAAACTCGACAGGAAGCCATTCCATGAAAGTAGATAATGTTCGTAAAGTAGCCATTATTGGCGGAAATCGCATCCCATTTGCACGCTCAAATAGTGTTTATTCCCACGCCAGTAACCAGGATATGTTGACGGCGGCCCTTAATGGCTTGGTCGACCGTTACAAGTTGGCGGGTGAGCTTATGGGTGAAGTTGTCGGGGGTGCGGTAATGAAGCATTCACGTGATTTCAATTTGGTTCGAGAGACAGTATTGAGTACTCAATTGGCTCCGGAAACCCCCTGTTACGATATTCAGCAAGCCTGTGGCACGGGTTTGGAAGCGGCGATCCTGGTAGCGAATAAAATCGCTTTGGGGCAAATCGACTGCGGTATTGCTTGTGGTGTAGACACTACATCAGATGCGCCCATCGGCGTTAACGAAGGCTTGCGAAAAATCTTGCTTGACATTAATCGAGCCAAAACTACCCAGGATCGCCTGAAGTTGGCTGCTAAAATACGTCCCCGCCATTTAGCTCCTTTGGTCCCCGCAAACTCAGAGCCACGTACTGGTCTGGCCATGGGTGATCATTGTCAAATTACCGCTAAAGAGTGGAACATTCCTCGTGAAGAGCAAGATCAATTGGCCTTCAACAGCCATGTCAATATGGCGAAGGCTTACGATGAAGGCTTTTTCGATGACATGATCACGCCTTTTATGGGCTTGGAGCGTGACAATAACATGCGCGCTGGCACAACCATGGAAAAGCTTGCTTCATTAAAGCCCTGCTTTGACCGTGAAAATGGCACCATGACTGCGGCAAACTCTACGCCTTTAACTGACGGTGCTTCCTCCGTATTGTTAGCCAGTGAAGAGTGGGCAAAAGAGCGAGGGCTGCCTGTTCTTGCTTACATTACTTACTGTGAAACTGCGGCGATAGATTTCGTTGGCAAGAAAGAAGGTTTGTTGATTGCTCCAGCTTACGCCATACCGCGAATGCTCGATCGTGCCGGAATTACCCTACAGGATTTTGATTTCTATGAAATTCATGAAGCCTTTGCTGCGCAGGTCCTGTATACCTTGAAAGCATGGGAGACAGAGTCTTTCTGTAAAGAGCGTCTGGGGCGTGACAAGGCACTTGGAAGTATTGATCGGTCTAAATTGAACGTCAAAGGTTCTTCTTTGGCAGCAGGCCATCCTTTTGCGGCAACTGGTGGTCGTATCATCCATACAGCGGCGAAGTTGCTGGATCAAAAGGGTAGTGGTCGAGTCTTGATTTCCATCTGTGCAGCAGGTGGTCAGGGTGTTACCGCTATTCTGGAGAAATAGTTGGCTTCTATAAATTGTTACAATTAGATAGAAGCCAGTAGTATTGTAGAAATAGTTTACTAGTTGCTATTTCTACAAATAGATAAAAAAAGTGCTCAAGTCGAAAGGCTTGGGCATTTTTTATTAGTAAGCTCAAAAATGGTCCGTCTCACCTAGCTGAATGACACTGACAGTAGGATCACGTGGGATAGGTTATTATGGGGCATTCAAATATCAAAATGCAGTTGGTAATCTGGAGTCTGGCGGCGTGTTTGTTAATTGCGGCCTTCGCTGGGGCTGAGCACCAAACTCAAAACGATCAAATGCAGCTGATCAAATACCAAGTGTCTGGATGGTTAAGTCGAGGTTAAGGGCAAGCACCACTTAACGGTACTTGCCCTTATTTTAGAGGCTATAGCTTGATTATTTGAGTTCGGTGGAAGACAGGTTCAGCAGGCGACGGGCAACGATCAATTGTTGGATCTGTTGCGTCCCTTCAAAAATATCAAGAATTTTTGAATCGCGGCTCCATTTTTCGAGCAATTCGTCTTCGCTGTAACCCAGACCAGAACACAACTCCACACACTTCAGCGTTATCGCGTTGGCTGTTCTTCCAGCTTTCGCTTTAGCCATGGATGCCTCCATAGAGTTGGGTTGACCGTTGTCAGCCATCCAGGCGGCTCTTATTGTTAATAGTCGCGCGGCTTCCCAGTCAGCTTCCATACGGTACAGTTCTGCCGTCGCGGAAGAAACGTTATATATGGGTGTACTGTAATCCCGTGTAGTGGTTTCTTTGAGTAGCTCCATGGTGCGCTCGAGTGCGGCTTTTGCTACACCACAGGCCATCGCAGCGACGAGAGGTCGGGTATTGTCGAAGGTTTGCATGACACCACCGAAACCTTTTTTGGTGTCAATTTCAGGATTACCTAATAGATTTGATTTATGGACTCGGCAATCATTGAAACTTATTGACGCAGTATCGGAAGCTTTGATGCCCAATTTATGTTCCAGGCGAGTGACTTCCATGCCGGGAGTGCCTTTCTCAACAGCAAAAGATTTTATTGCCGCACGACCGATGTCTTTGTCGAGTGTTGCCCAAACTACGACGATATCTGAACGTTCTCCGGAGGTGACATAGATTTTTTCACCATTTAATACATAGTAATCACCGTCTTTTTTTGCGGTGGTTTTAATGTTGGCGGAGTCAGAACCTGTGCCGGGTTCAGTGATGGCCATAGCAGCCCACTTACCGCGGAAGCGCTCTAATTGTTCTTCATTGGCCACAGCACCGATGGCTGAATTACCAAGACCTTGCCTGGGCAGGCTCAACAACAAACCTACATCTCCCCAACAAAATTCTTGGATTCCCACAACAGCCGCCATATTGGCGCCATTGCGAATCCCTGTGGCTTGTTCGCTTTTTTGTTTGGATTGGTCAGCGCCGACACCTGCGCCACCTTCGCCATCGTTCATCCCATCCAGCATTGCTGCAACAAGATCTAGTTCTTTCGGGTATTCGTGCTCAGCCAAATCATACTTACGAGAAATTGGACGAATCATTTCTATAGACATGTTGCGAGCCATGTCTGACAAAGCTTTAAATTTTCCAGGTAGTTCAAGATACATAATATATTCACCTTTGCTCAGAATGGGTTAGAGATGCAAGCCGCCTTCCATGATTGCAATCGCTCTTAAATCGCGGTACCAGCGCTCCACGGGATGCTCTTTGGTAAAGCCATGGCCTCCCAATAGCTGGACACCGTTGGTGCCGATTTCCATCGCTTTCTCTGCGCACAAGACTCTTGCCAAATAAGCTTCGCGGGCAAATGGTTTGCCTTTTTCCGCAAGGGCCACTGCCCGTTGCGTCATCAGGCGCATGGCATTAAGTTCGATGCCGATGTTGGCTATCATGAAGGCTACTGCTTGGCGATGGCTGATGGGTTCACCGAAAGCGACGCGTTCATTGCAGTAAGGTATTACGTAATCCAATACAGCTTGTGCTGTTCCGACGGCTAATGCGCACCAGGCTAGACGAGCCATATTGATGAAGGTTTCGAAATCAAATTCGCTACCACCCAGTAAAGCATCCTTTGCCAGTTTTACTTGATTTAAATGCAGTGAGCCCATCGAAGCTGCACGCACACCCATATTGGGTTTGCTGGCAACAGTGATGCCTTCCAAGCCACTCTCGACGATGAATATTGCAGATTTGCCGTTTAAATTGGCCGCCACCAGGAATAACTCAGCACTCTCAACCAGTGGTATCAGGGATTTTTCTCCATTCAATACATAGCCGTCCGCCATTTCTGTAGCGATTGTGCTGAGTTTGTTGGGGTCAAACATGGGTTTGTTTTCATTGACGGCAATAGCCGCCAGGAGCGGGCTTTCGTCGATGAAAGCGGGTAAATATTTAGCTTGTTGCTCTGCAGTTCCCCATTGCGTCAAGGCATTAGCAACGCCAACGCTGGCCAAGATTGAAACTGCAAGCCCCATATCGCCGTAACTGAGATCTTCGGTGACTAGCATGCTGGTCACAGGGGATCGTTCAACTGCTGCACCGTCAAGATTTTCAGGGACTGCAAAAAAGGCCAGACCAAGCTCATTTGCCTGGTTGATGATTTCTTTGCTAGCCGCGCATTCATCGTTGCTTATTGGTGCTGCTGGGCGCAGGACTTCATTGGCAAAAGACAAAACGCTGTCGCGCATCATCTGTTGTTCTTCTGTCAGGCTCAAATCGAACTGTGTTTTAGGCTGGGCTGGTGCTTCCAGTCGCTCGGGTTTTATGAGCTTTTTAGCGGCTTTGAATTGGCGTGAAGTAGCGCCAATAGCTCTAAAGCCAGTTTTGGTGGATTTATAGGTGAGTTTTTCTATTGTCTCCCGTAGACCTAAGCGTTCTACCAGTTCTGAATTGGTAATTTTGCTCATGGTGCCCATGGCAATGCCAAGTGGATCGCGGCTCATTGGTAACTCCTCTGTTAGCCATTCCTGTATTTGTATTATTGAACGTTTTAGTAGTATTGAACCAATGATGACCTTAGGTACTGACATTAGCATTGGCTTTTATGTGAAATCTAGAAGGCAAAATTGTCAATTTATACAGTATCTAGACATACTGTACTTATTTACTCTTTCTGAGTACCTCGACGCATATTGATGGCGCCAGCGATAACGATCAAAACGCTTCCAAGCAGCGTAGTCAAGAGAATTACTTCATCCCAAAAGAACCAGCCCAATCCCGCAGCGTAAATGACCGCAGAGTAGGTATAAGGACCCACTTGGCCAGGATTAGCGATACGATAGGCTTTAGTCATTAATAGTTGCCCTGCTGTACCGGTAAAGCCAACTCCCACCAACCAAGGTAATGTGCTCAGTGGTGGCATTTGCCAGCTCCACAGTAGCGGAATGGAGGAGACCAGGGTTCCCAAAAAGCTGAAGTAAAACACAATACGATATTCCGGTTCGGTGCTTGCTATGCGTCGAATGGTAACTTTTGCGACGCTGGCTAATGCCGCACTAAGAATTCCAATCAGCGCAACGGGCTGAAAGGTATCTGATCCCGGCCTTAGTACCAGCATGACACCGATGAAGCCCAAAACTATGGCGAGAAATGTGGCTGTGTTTATTTTTTCGCCCAGCCATAGCAGAGTTACGATGGGCAGGAAGAAGGGCGACGACAGCTTTACCAGGGTTGCTTCCGCGAGTGGCAGATGACCAATAACGTAAAAATAGCCGTACATTGCGCTTAGCCCGGTTAAGGCTCTGAGTAAGTGCATGCCAAATCTTTGGGTTTTCAGATTATAGAAGCCTTGATGCGCAATAATCGGAAAAAGAAATAACAAACCGAAAAGGTTCCTTGTAAAAACAAGGGTTTCGTGAGGTATGGAAACGGATAAGTGTTTAATGGAGGCCGCCATAATGGCTAACATTAACTCCCCAAGTAGCAAGTATACGGCGCCTCGCGCCAAGTCATTAGCCATAATTTGCAGTCGTTAATACCTATTAATCACGAATAAATCTCATTACGAATCAAAAACCTAGTGAATTTTCTCGCTGAAAACTATAGCGAATATCTGCTAAACTATGGCCCTATGAATACTAATGAACTAACCAACCAAAGCAGTAATAGCCTAATTAAACTGGCTGCAACAGCGTCGGTGTTGACGGCCGTTATTTTGTTGTCGGTCAAAGCTTATGCTTGGTGGATTTCTGGATCGGTAAGTGTGTTGGCGTCATTGGTGGACTCCTCAATTGATGCGTTGGCGTCCATGGTTAATTATATAGCAGTCCGTTACGCGATGCAGCCCGCCGATAAGGATCATCGTTTTGGCCACGGTAAAGCTGAGTCACTGGCAGGCTTAGGGCAATCCTGTTTGATTATGGCCTCAGCGGTATACCTGTTGGTACAAGGTGTTGATCATTTGGTGGAACCCAGGCCTTTGTTGCACATGGAAACAGCATTGGCTGTTATGCTGTTTTCTATTGGTTTAACAGCTGCCTTGGTATTGTTTCAGCGTTATGTCGTTAGAAAAACTCACTCGGTAGCTATCAAAGCTGACTCACTTCACTATTTGTCCGATTTGCTGACTAATTTGGGAATTATTGTGGCCTTGTGGTTAACCACTTTAGGTTGGGTGCAGATGGATGCTATCTTGGCTATCGCTATCTCCCTCTATATTTTTTACACGGCGGTTACTATCTGGAGTGAGTCTATTCAGCATTTGCTGGACCGAGAGTTACCTGAAGAAGAGCAAAAACGTATCAAGTCCATTGCCTTGACTCATGCTGATGTGCTGGGCGTGCATGAGCTTAGAACCCGCCAATCGGGTCGTGATAAAATCATTCAGCTGCATTTGGAATTAGATCGAAATTTGCCATTATGGCGAGCCCACCGTATCTGCGATGAGGTAGAATTTGGTATTCAAACTGAATTCCCAAATGCTGATATTTTACTGCACCAGGACCCCTATATTGAGGTCCCAGGTACTGATGTGGAACGACCACAAGGGTCTCAGCCTTTTTGATCAATCTTTTTTCAATGGTTCACTGGTTGAGGTCATAGCTTCAGAAGTTAAAGGATCATCAGCTATTGAGCTATCAATAGTTTCCGGGTTTGGATCTTCTCCTTCAATAACCTCTTTCTGAGCAGAAAACAACTCGGGCTGCGGAAATATGCTCTCTGAACTGTAATAAACCAACAGTAAGCCAAACAAACTTACCATTGTGCCGCCGATAGCAGAGGAAACCCAAGCCATTGGTATTCCGCCCATATAAGAGTCCAAAACTATTGGTATTAAAGCAATTAGTGCCAATACACCGATAAACAAAAGCATAGCCAGCAACTTAAAGAAGTTTTTGAAGGCCCCCATAAAAGCCCGGCCAAAAGCTCTGAAAGCGTTTTTTCCATTCAAGCTGACGAGTTTCAGAGCGTAAATAGTAATAAGGATGGTGAAGCTCAAGATTAGGTGTGAGGCGGCGCTGACGGCCATCGCGTAGTAAACAAATTTGCCAGTTATTTGATCACCACTGATGTATTTAACGTAAGAACTCACGAAAGCTGTAAGTAGGGACAGTATAAAAAATATTACGAGGCCTAAAATGCTCACAATAACTAGGTGATGTAATCGCTTGAAAAGCTTGTCTTTGAATAGGGTGCTAGCAAGAGGTTTATTTGAACTGACTTGGTCGATAAAAACAATCATTCCCATCAACCAGAACGGGGCGAAAATGAATATGAGGTAAACGGCGTAATCGTGGGGCAAATGATAAATACCCACTAACGAAGCGACAATAACAAACCATGTGCCTGAGAGCAAAGGCAGAGCGCTATTAAGGGTTTGCCAAGAACACTTAATCCAATGAAATACTGAATCGGCTGACATTAAGATGACTCCAGAATTATCTTTTTATTGTTCCCTTGAATGCTATCAGACAGAAGCTTCTGGATACAGTAACAATGGTTACTAGTTAGGTAACGCCTGATCAATTTAATAATTGGAAGAACTTGTTTTAGTAGGGCCTGCTGGCGTATAGGCCTAGGCGAGCGTTGAAATAGGCCTCCGCCTAGTTTGACTATGCGCTGGCAAGTGAGCCACCAAGTGTTTGATGTCTTCGACTTCATAACATTTGTCCAGCATTTCGTTTTAAGCTAATTTTGAAGAAGTTCCATTTAAGGGCCATTTATTGCTATGCCGGTTGGGCTTATGGTAATAAAACTGGCGCCCACTTTACATCTTGTTTCGGCCCTGTAACCAAGGCACTTTGTGGTCCTCGCAGGAGGGTGTTGTCGATGTCATAGGGCCACTTTTGCGGATCTAGGCGCTTGCGACTTTGGGATCAGTTACATCGAGCACATTCATCGCATCCTTATTCAAATCAAAACGAACGTTAAGTTTTGCATCCATCCCATGATGAGCCAACTCAGAAACTGTTGTTACCTATTGTTCGCCCGCATAGAAAGCTGCACTAATGTGGTTTTCTGGATTCAAATACTTTGGATCAATTCCATTCAGAAAACCTTGGGTTTTTCTTGTTTCATCTGAAGTAAGCCTAAAAAAATCAACACTTTTGTTTGGAGCAACGGGCGATTAACTATCGACTATTTCCAAAACTTTGCTTATCCATTCATTCACTGACATACCTTCCGACTCAGGCTTAAAATTACCACCAAGTTTATTTAAAGTATCTTGTGGCAAATCACCTTTATTCGACAATTCGGTTAGAGCCTGAACCAACTGAATTTTTGACTCAGCTGGTTCTGCTTTAGCAAAGTCTTCGACTGCCTCAAAGGATGATCCATAGTCATCACGCCAATCTTGATGAAAGTAAGCGTCGAAAAAATATTCAAATATTTCGTTCATGTATTGCTCCTAATTATTCGGCTTCGGAAATGATGTATGAACTCTATAACCATTTGGAGCCAAAGGATCTTTAACTAACAGTAAAAAAGACTTGCTGGATGGCTGAGAAACTGTTGCCCCTTGCGGAATGACACGACCAACCTCGAAGTCGAGCGTTTCATTCAAGGTAAGCCTTGGCTTGGGACTATTCGTCAACCAATCCTGGATATCATCACGATTTCTTGACAATACTTCACCAACCGCTCTTTGTGCTGTATCAATATCTGGGTAAGAAGATGAACCTAAGATGTCTGGCTCAGTTTCAAATCGCTGCAATAGCTGCTCGTCTGTCTTGCCAATATGTTTTCTGATGGTATGGCCATCAAGGTTTTCATGGAAAATAAGGGTTCCACCACTTTCACTTTTTATTAATGGTGTCTTGTCTGGAGCAGCACTATCCAGCGATATTCTATCAACTTTATCAGTCTGTATACCATCTGCAATATTCAACGAGATGTCGTCAATTTTATCTGTCGGTACACCGTCAGCAACATCATCTAACTTGCGAATTTTTGATGCTTTACCCACAGGAATAAAGTCTAGGGCGTTGGTAGGAAACAGTGCTTCCAGTGCGCCTGTAGCCACGCCTCCTGCGGCAAGAACCAATGCATTATCAACGTTATTCGCACCAAATTTATCTAAATTCGTCTGAATGTTCTGTTTTATAGTTACCAATCCATCAATTTCTAAAGTATCGATCTTCTCGCCAACAACGGCGAGCCCTTTGTCGATTGGGCTTTCTCCGGGAGCGTAGGGTTTGCCTGGCCCTGGCCTGGTCCGACCTGCTTTTTTATTGGATAAAACGTTAGAAATAAGTGGAGCCTTGGAGAATTTGGCTGATCGCAGCTGCGCTTTAAGGGCCATTGTTGATTGCTTATCGATAGCAGGCGGCAGATGAACGGTCGGATGAGACGCAGAGTAGGCTGGCTGGCCTATTGCGTAGGGTTTCGCCGTGTCAGGATGCCCCGTAGTTTTTAGATCTGCTGGTTGGCCAGGCCGCGCCGTCGTACCGCCTTCATTGATCCTTATAATAGGGCCATTTATCGCTATGCCTGTTGGGCTTATGGTAATAAAACTGGCACCCGCTTTTAGGCATATGGCTTGAGTGGATTCCAGCTTTAGCTGAGTTGCGGTCTGAAGCGTTATCGCGTTACCAACGTGAATGGTTTGCTTGCCAGTGATGGAGAGATTTACATCCTGTTTAACTTCATTGTATTGGCTGCCATCGCAGGATTCATGCAAATTGCGGATAATGAAATCGTGGCGGGAGGCGTCAATTTTCTCGCGTTTATGGCCTCTTATGTGTTGATGGGCATCACGATTGACTTGCAACGAGCTGTTGTTATTCAGGCGTAGATCAAGATCGCCAGCCGAACGTAAATAGATTTTTTCGTTTGCCTTTGTATCATCGGTGTAAATTTGATGTGAGTCAGTACCACCGGGTGTGGTAGAGGACTTAAAGCCCGAGCAGGCTTTGTGTTCTGGTAAGGGGAACGGCGGTTTATTTCGGCCGTTATACAGAGTGCCAGTAACGATAGGGCGCTCAGGGTTACCGTTTTCGAAAGTAACGATGACCTCCTGGCCTACCCGCGGTAGGGTAAAAGCACCCCATTGGTTGCCGGCAATACTCTGACTGACTCTTACCCAACAGCTGCTGCGTTCACCGGGCCTGTTATTCCGATCCCAGAGAAAGCGGACTTTTATACGTCCGTATTGATCGGTATATATTTCATCTTGTTTCGGCCCCACAACCACGGCAGTTTGAGGGCCTCGCAGCAGGGGCCTGTTCGCGGCGTGGATTAGTTTGAAGGGTTGTTGCAGAGGGACGCATACCAGCCGGTTTAACCAGCGGAAGTTTTGGTGGCTGTGGCTACTATCGAGGACCTGGGGTTGGCTCACTAGTATAATACTTTGGAGTACATAGTAGTCTTGATTGAGATGGCTGACAGGGTGGTTGCTCAAGCTGATTCGCTGGCCTGCGTGACAGCAACCATTATGCAGCAAACAAGTAACCTGAGTTTGTCCTAGGGTGGTTGCTTCCACTGTATCTCGGGCGATTTTTAATCCTGCTTCTGTGGATTGATAACGGTCTTTAAATAGATAATGTTCCAGTGGCTGGTCTTCTTGGGTGGCTACATTCAGGTCCAGTTTGGGCTTGTCGAAGCGGTAATCTATGAGTCGGATGGCGCTTGAACTACAGGTTTCCTGATAACGAGCGCGGGAAATAAAACGATATTCAGGTATCACGCTGCTCATCGGGTGATAGGGTATGCTGGTTGTTCTGTTTTGAGTTAAGAAAGCTCCATTATTAGTGGCGAACACGAGATTACACCAACTTGACTGATGGTTAAAATGGTAGTGCCATCCTTGTTCCTGCAGTACCCGGCGCAGGAAGTCATAATCGGTTTCCTGAAACTGAACAGAGTATTCAACTTTAGCGTTGTCTGCAGGTATTTGGATGTTGGAATGATCTATTGTGTGTTCTACTAACAGTGTCTGAATGATCTCAGGCACTGATTGATTCTGAAAAATGCGACAATTTTGGCGTTGGGTAAGTCGCCATAGTTGGGGCACTAAACGACATTGAAAAGCGTGTTGGTTAGATTGCGGGTCAAGTTCCGTAACCTGGTTAAAAAAGCCATGAAGAAAAAACGGTTCCGATCCATTAAGTGTTATCAGCGCAGCCTGATTGAGGATGTCCGCGCTTTTAATCAGGCCCGTTCGGTCAATAATGGTCATGTCAAAGTGATAGAGCCCCGCCAGAATCTCACTACCATTCAGTTGGGAAATCAGCAGCTTCATCGGCTTATCTTTGAAGCTTAACTGGAATGTTGGAGAAGGAGCGTCGATTGCGACCATTGGAAATTCTTTGACCTCGTTTTTTAATCTGCAGGATGCGCTCAAGAAAGACAAAGATGAGGTAAAAAATATTGTTGCTTTGGCTGCATTTTGAGTACTTGTACCATTGAGCTAGATAAAGGTTTTTACTTACATTAGGATGACGACTCAAATGGAATGGACAAAATGATTGAAGTAGGTCATTGCAATGGAATTATTGTTAGAGGTTGTGGGTGAAGAAAAGCAACTATTGGGAGCCAATGCCCGCTATCGTTTTCAAGCCTCTGGCGGTGTTATTGGAAGGGGGACTGATTGTGATTGGGTAATACCGGATCAGACTCGTCAGTTATCCAGCCGCCACGCTATTATTTCTTGCCAGGGAAATCAGTTTTCAATTACTGATGTCAGTACTAATGGCATTTTGGTGGATGCTGGTATTTTACTTCCCAAAAATCAACCAGTAGCGATTGCTGAGGGTGATTTGTTTATTATGGGCCCCTTGGAATTGAAAGTGGCTTTTGTTGGTAACGGCTTAGAGGATGGTGATCTAGAGATAAGTAAGTTTTCCATGAATCCTGCTACGTCTAAAGACTCCAGGGGTGGCCTTAATAAGTCTGATCCGCTGAATAAAAGTAATCCTATGGTTAAAATCAACCAGTGGATAATGGAACAGAAGGTCAATCTAGCCAAACAAGACAACCAGCAAAAGATTGCCACCAGTGAGATAGAACCGCCGTTGCTGTCCCCGGTGGAGGTGGCATATCAGCCGCCCAAGGTGCTACCTCAAGTGCTTAATCAAGCAAAACCTCCTGAGGCTTGTCTGCCCGATAACTGGTGGCAGGATACTGAGCGTCAGGCGGAGGTTGCTGGAGCCGAGCCTGACATTGAGGTGGCAGATAATTCGTTGCCAGCAACTGCAGTAGCCAACAAAGCGGAGGACGACATTCCGTTAGCAAACCAAAGTGCCTGGGTGGCATTAAACGCCTTTGCCGAAGGGCTCGGCGTTTCCGTTGGCGCCATTGAAGACGCTGGTGGCGCTGAATTTTTGCGCCACGCTGGGGCAATAACTCGTCAGTTTATGAACGCCATGGTGGAGACCGCTCAGGCAAGGGCGAGCATCAAAAATGAATTCAAACTCGATATGACATTGATGCAAGCTCAAGACAATAACCCGCTGAAATTTTCTGCAACCGGTGATCAGGCTATCAAGCAATGGCTTTCGAATATTGACGGCTTTATGCCCATGAATCAGGCCATTGACGAGAGCTTTGTGGATATTCAGCGTCATCAGTTAGCTATGCTGGCAGGAATGCAAGGTGCTTTTTCGAACCTGATGTCTATGTTGTCGCCTGAGCAGTTGGTCAAGCGATTTGAACGTCAGATAAGGGGTGGCTTTTCCATAGGCTCCAAAAATGCAAGATATTGGGAAGCGTATTGTGAGCTTTATCGTGAATCTATGGCCGAAGATGATGCCTTTGATGAGTTGTTCGCTGAGTCATTTACAACCGCTTACGACGGACAACTAGCGCAATTAAAAAAAACCTAGTTAAATTAAGGAGAGTAGAACCGTGGGAAGTAACGGCCTTGTAAGATGGGTAACTGGCGTCGCTTTGTTGTTAACAGTCATGTGTACCAGTGGCTGTGCTTATTTTTTTTCTGATGTGACAAAAATAGACCTGCGAATAGTCGCCAATAGCGATGTCAATCTTGATGACAATGGTCGTCCATCTCCTGTGGTTGTCCGGGTGCTTGAGTTAAGCGCCTTGAGCGCTTTTGAATCGGCTGATTTTTTTGCTCTTTATGTGAATGAACAAGAAACTCTAAATGGAAGCCTTATTGCCAGTGAAGAACTGGAGTACAAGCCCGGCGACATGAGGGATTTGAAATTCGCCTTACAGCCGCAATCAAAATATTTGGTAATTATTGCAGCTTATCGTCAGTTGGATAGGACCAATTGGCGCTTGGTATTACCTCTTGCTCTAACGGAAAAAAATCAATTTACAGTACTACTGAACAGTCGCGGTGTGGAATTAGCCACTGCGCGTTAAATAGTCGAGTTCATATCCTCTTTCCTTTTTAATTACCAAGTGTCTCTTTAGTGAATAGTCATTATCTCGCTAGGAGAGCAAAAAAATGTCAGTCATTGATAAAGTTGTCTGGCGCGAAGGTATGTTCTTGCGCCCACAACACTTACAACAACAAGATAGATATTACAACGCTCAATTCCGGGGGCGTTGTGAATCCCTCACTAGCTACAGCTCCGGTCTTGATCACTTGAAGCTAGATGAAGCTTTGCTGCAACAAGGAGTCTTTGCGATCGTTTCTGCCAAAGGGCTATTCAAGGACACTTTCTTTTTTGAAATCACTCAAGACGATCGATTATTGCGAGAGGTAACCCCGCAGAACCAAGGAATGACGATCTGTCTTGCTTTGCCTCACTCTATTTTAGGTGCTAAAGATACCTCTAAGTCAGATGATATTCAAAGCGTGACTCGTTGGCGCTCTGAGCCAATAGAGGTTGCGGATAGTAACGTTGAAAGCAGCAAGTCCGTCTCTATTGAAGTATCAAGACCTCGTTTTCAACTGCTTCTGGCTGAAGAGTTATCCGCTGATTACAGTGCAGTCCCATTGGCTAGAATCAAGGATGTAAATTCTGACGGTCGAATAGAGCTCGATGATCAATATATTATGCCTTGCCTGTCGCTGCATGCATCAAGCCGGCTTAAGGTTTTAACCCAAGAAGTACTTTCGCTGTTAAGCCATCGAGCTGAAGTAATTGCTGAACGATTAAAAGGCGGTGCGGATCAACGAGCGGGTGCGGAGTTGGCAGATTTCCTGTTGCTGCAATTGGTCAACCGCTTCGGGGCTAAGCTTGGACATCAAGTTAACCTGGAACGAATACATCCGGAAAGAGTGTTTGAAACACTTGTATCATTAAGTGGTGAGCTTGCGACTTTTACCAGGAAAGACAAACGCCCATCCAATCTACCAGCCTATGACCATTGGAAACTGGAACAGTGTTTTGGCGACCTAATGACAGAGTTACGAGAGCAGTTGAGTCTGGTATTTGAGCAGTCTGCAAGGTCGATTCCCTTGCGAGAAAGTCGCTTTGGCATTCGAGTTGGTTCTATCCAGGATCGTTCATTATTAGAAAAAGCTCGATTCTATCTGGCTATTTCAGGTGACTGGAGTTCTGAAATGCTTAGAACACGAATCCCTACATTGATTAAAGCTGGAGGTGTTGAGCAACTGACAGAACTGGTTAACCTACAGTTGCCCGGCATAACTTTAGTACCCGCACTTGTGCCGCCTCGACAGATCCCTTATACGGCTGGCCAGACGTTATTTCATTTAGAGAAATCATTCGAACATTGGGAGCAACTAAAAAAATCGGCTGGTATTGCATTTCATTGTTCAGGTGAAATATCCAATTTAAAAATGGAATTATGGGCAGTGGTCGACCCGGAGCAAAATTTATGAGCGAAGAAAAAACGGTAGTCACCTTAATGAACGCAGCGGGGCAGCGCTATCAACCAGAACCGATTGTAAGTAATTTTGCCCGCCCTGTTCCTGGCCGATGGGGGCAAAAGTCAGATCAAAAGTTGGTTGCTCGGGAACAGGTTCCGAGCCCTTCTGTTATACCAATTAGTCATGCCGAAGGGCGTATACATCAGAGAGAGACATTTGCTCGTAATGTAAATAGCCATAGTAATCCACTCTTGAACGCAGCGAGTCCATTATTGAACCGCTTTGCAATCCTGGTAGTAGGTTCGCAAATGTTCGAAATAGGTTCCTTTCGTGATTGGTGCACGAGTGAGCTAAGTCAGTTCGACCAATATTGTGGCCAGGCAGGATTAAAAGATGAAATGCGCCATTATGCTAACTATATTCTGTGCACTGTGATGGATGAATTTGTGAATAAAACACATTGGGGGCATGGGTTCTGGAGTAGTCAAAGTTTATTGAGTCAATATCATGGAGAAACGGATGGTGGCGAAAAGTTCTTTCATCTTTTGAGTTTTCTACAACAAGCACCAGCTAATAACCTCTATCTGCTTGAACTGATTTACGTGTGCTTGGGTTTAGGTTTTGAAGGAAAATACCGGTTAGATGAAAAAGGCTACACCCAGCTTGAGATTTTAAAAGATGATTTGTTGTCTTTGATTAGAAGTCAAAAAAGTGAACCGGAACAGGAACTGTCTCCTAACTGGCGACCGCAAACGCGGAAACAATCTCAGCTGATTAGATATGTCCCAGTATGGGTGGTTGCAGTGATTGCCAGTGTCATATTGTTATCAAGTTATTCTGGATATGCGTATTTGCTGGATGTTAAAAGTCAGCAATTAATTGATCAAATAAGTGAAATGTCAGGTAAGTAGCACAATGAAAATATTGAAAAAAAATTGGTTTATTACCTTGCTTGGTGTGCTTGGGTTAGCGATCTTGATATGGTTTGGCGGACCTTATTTGGCGATTGCAGATAAAGAAATACTGGCGCCTGACTGGGTTCGTATGATTCTCGTAGTTATGTTGTTTTGTGCTTGGGGGCTTAATAATTTACGTACAAGCCAGTTAGCTCGCCAGGCGGATATACAATTGTCTAAAAAACTCACGGAGGGAGCTGAGCGCCAACTGTCCTCAAGTAATGATGATGAGATGAGTGAAGTAAACTATCGGTTTCGTGCGGCTATTGAAAGGTTACGGTTGGTCAATGGGAAAAAGTCGTTTTTCACTAAGAACTACCTATACGAGCTGCCTTGGTATTTACTAATTGGTCCTCCTGGGGCTGGAAAGACAACGGCGTTGATTAATTCCGGACTCGATTTTCCCCTAGAAGACACCCACGGTAAAACATCCGTAAGTGGTGTTGGTGGAACCCGTTACTGTGATTGGTGGTTCACCGATCAGGCAATTTTGATCGACACTGCTGGACGTTATACAACGCAGGAAAGCCAGGGTATAGGTGACGCTGAAGCTTGGAATGGTTTTGTAGAGCTTTTGAGGCGTTATCGAAAGCGCCGACCCATTAATGGCGTATTTGTAGCGTTGGGAACGGAAGTTTTGTTAGGTCAATCTGACCAGGAGCTGATTTCGAATATTAATTCAATTCGCTTGCGCCTTAGCGAATTGAAGAAGCAATTGGGTGTTTCATTCCCTGTCTATTTTTTAATTACAAAATGTGATCTTTTGCCAGGTTTCAATGCCTACTTTAGCAAAATGGGCAAAGAAGAAAGAGCACAGGTATGGGGTATGACCTATCAACAGACCGATCATAAAAATCTGGAATACTGCGCAGTCTTTGATAATGAATATGAAGGGTTACTCAAACGGTTGAGCGATAATGTTTTGGCCAAATTCCACGGTGAAAGAGATCCTAAACGACGTGCTGAGATACTGGATTTTCCGAACCAGTTCCAGCGCTTGCGAGCACCCTTAAATCAAGCTATTGGTCAATTAATATCTACTTCACGCTACCATGACGACTGCTGGCTCCGAGGTGTGTACTTCACTAGCGGTACTCAAGAAGGCGTGGGGCTGCAAAAAATGATGCAAAATGTGGCCGGTCCAATGGGATTTGGCCAACAACAGTTGATTATGGGAAAAGTGCAGGGTAAGAGTTATTTTATTCGCGATTTTTTCCACAAAATTGTATTTAATGAGACCGAATTAGTAGGTGGAAATTCACGCTATGAATCAATTTTAAGAGCGGCGCGTATTAGCGGATATTGTATGACCTTGGTGGTTTCTATTACTGCTGCTATGTTCTGGTCCACCAGCTACGGTTTAAACGACAATCGGTTGACTGATCTCGATAACAAAATTGCCGAGTATGTCCAGGTAGAAGCAATATCTGACGCCAGTGATCTGCCATCTGAGGTGGCCGATCGTTTACATCACCTGAATGTTATTGAAAGTATATATAATCCAGGAGAGGATAATTGGTCTCTGCGAATGGGGCTTTATCAGGGTAACGAAATAACTGAATCTCTCGCTCAGGAGCGAACAAAGCAGCTACTGCTGTTTCATCAGGCATTACAAAATCAGTTGGCGTCAATGTTGCGGGAAAATCAAGATAAAAGTGATTATTTGCATTACGCACTTAAGGCTTATTTGATGTTTAGTAGCCCAGAGCATTTAGATAAGGAATATATTCAGAATTGGATGCTGGCTGATTGGAAGAATCGCTATATTACTGAACCTGAGATACTGAAAAATCTACAACAAACTTTGATAGAACTAATACCGATGGCATGGCCTGCGTTAGAGAGTGATTCGGAGTTAGTCGAAACTTCAAGGGGTGTATTAAGAGATTTACCTTTAGCGCGGCAAATTTATCATTCAATTCAAGACAAAGCGAACAGCGAATCTACTATGGATTTTCACCTGGAAACATTTATTGGATCTAAAATAAACTATGTGTTTGATGGTGACTTCGTAAAGGTTCCCTGGCTCTATACATTAGATGGTTATCATGAGTTTTTTAAGCCACAGCAGCAGCAAATTATCGATGAGTTAGCTGAAGATAGTTGGGTAATCGGTGTTAGAAATCAGGAAATGTCAGACAGCGAACTAGCGAATTTACAGGCGGCGCTTGAAAAGCGCTATCTGAACGACTACATTGGCCACTGGCAAAGTGTTCTCAATCGATTAAAGCTAGTTCCCACGGCGTCAATTGATGATGATCTTCAATTATTAAGCGCAATGTTGTCCGGTGGCAATTTACTACAACAAATACTCGAAGTTGCGTCTAACAATACCACCTTATCAAAGCCTCTCGTGAATAATTCTATGGATTTAACTGATGATCCAGCGTTGAAAAGTGTAGTCGATCAGCAGCTGAATCAATCAATGAAAGCTAAACGTTTAGCTAGAATTGCGAGTTTAGCCGGTAAGAGTCGTTTAGCCAGCTTACCGGATGTGCCTGCAACACTGGTTGATCGTCAGTTTCAAGAATTGCACGAACTCATGTTGAATGCCGAGAATTCAACAGGAAATTTCAGCAATCTAAGCCGGTTGTTAACGGAGTTGCAGGTTTATCTGGAAGAAATTGTACATGGTGGTACGGCGGACCAAACTGCATTTGATTTCGCTAAAGCACACATAAGCAGTGGGCGTAATGATATACTAAGGCGTTTGCACCTTGAAGCGCAGCATCTACCGGAGCCAATAAAAAAATGGGTAATACAAATAGCAGATAACACTTGGCAACATGTTCTTAATGGTGCCTATAGCCATATCAGCAAAGAATACAACTCGAAGGTCCGAGCTTATTATTTAAAAAGTATCGCTGGACGATATCCGTTGAACAAACAGTCGGAAGTTGATGTTACCCTAGATGATTTTAATGAGTTTTTCCGTCCTGGAGGTATAGAAGATCAGTTTTTTACTGAGTATATGGCATCATTCATAGAGACAGGAAATGAACGTTGGTCGGCTAAGACGGTTAATGGAAAGTCGCTGCCTATTAGTCGATTTACTTTAACTAAATTTGAACAGGCCCAACGCATCAGGAAAGTGTTTTTTTCTGGAGGTAGTGACTTGGTTAATACGCAATTTAGCCTAAGACCAACCTATCTGGATGCAAATATTAATAGGTTTGAGTTAAGTATGCTTGGTAGAGATTTAACCTATCGCCATGGGCCTGCTCGATATAGTGAAATGACCTGGCCGCCAGAAAGGGGTGAAGATAAGATCGTGTATCAATTTGAAGATCATTATGGTGTTACCTCAGGGAATGAAGTAACAGGTGTTTGGGCATTGTTTAGATTTTTTGATGCTTTTCCATTGGCGTCGTCAAGTTATAATGATCGATTTACACTGACGGTAGAGCAGCAGCAACGTAAAGCAGTCTATGAATTACAGGCTTCCAGTGTATTGAATCCGTTTTCTGCTGACTTATTGGGACAATATAAGTTGCCAGCGTCTTTGTAATTGGATGAGTATAGTTAGCTGATGCCCCTATCCTATGATGGCTTTGCACTTACCCATGTGGGTAATGTCAGAGATATAAATGAAGACGCCTTTTGTATCAATGATTCTAAAATGATTTGGTGTCTAGCGGATGGAATGGGTGGCCACGAAGCAGGTGATCTCGCCTCGGCTATGGTGGTTAAAGCTATAGAATCTGTTGCTATGGAGTCATCTATAACGCAAGTTGCAGATTCCATTCGAACTGCTATTGAAGGGGTTAACGCTCGCCTGCTTAAGCTTGGTAAAGGTGGCCATCGTGGGATATCAGGATCCACCGTGGTTGCCTTTGCCGCTCGCGCACAAGAAGGAGTTTGTCTTTGGGCAGGAGATAGCCGGCTTTATCTGTTTCGCCAGCAGCAACTTTATCAATTGAGTAAAGATCATAGTGTCGTTCAAGATTGGGTTGATAAAGGCTTTATCTCCGCTGAAGACGCTCATAAACATCCCCAGAGCAATATTATTACTCGCGCTGTAGGTGTCGAACCTATTTTGGAATTGGATTTAATTCAATTCCAACTTTTCGACGGTGACTGTTTGCTACTCTGTAGTGACGGATTGCATGGTGAGTTATCCTCGCAACAAATATTTTCAATCTTATGCGCCGGTGGCGACAGTGAGTGTCTGGCGCGTCGCTTCATCGAAGCAACATTGGCTGGTGCCGCGCGCGACAATATTACCGTTAGCGTTATAA
The DNA here is from genome assembly GCA_963922875.1 of uncultured Ketobacter sp. Taxonomy (GTDB): domain Bacteria; phylum Pseudomonadota; class Gammaproteobacteria; order Pseudomonadales; family Ketobacteraceae; genus Ketobacter. The sequence continues at coordinate 555,178 of CAWUJH010000003.1, forward strand.
AGGTAGTCGAGCGTTAGTTAGGGCGGAAAGACCTGCTTATCAACGTGAACGTATTTCCAGAGTGCCGTATGTTGCACTAATGTTCTTATAGTCATTTATGAATATCAAAAAATTAGTCCTAATTCTGGATTAATTGAGAATCAATATGGCTCTAATCTGGTATTAATTACTTTACTGCTAAATATTTTCGTTCAATTTGAACCAAATTCTAGAGAGTTAATCGTTTGACAGAGTGACTCACATTTAATTGCGCAGATATTCAATTTTGTTGTGCGACTTTTTGCACTATGGATTGAAATAACGTGTTTATATATATTGAAAACAATAATAAATGTAATAATAACAATGGGATAGAATCATTGGCACATTGCTTGAATTATATAATTGGCAAGTGAAAATTAAATGGAATTTAAAAATCTAAAGAGGAATCAAAATGCCAAACCCAATTTACATGACAATCTATTCTTACCCATCAGTACACGAAGAAAGTGTTGAGACTCTGATTAATGATACAGAAAATAGCAGCGGTATATTGTTAACGAGTGAAGTTCAAACGCCCCAAAGCATGGGTGGTGCTATGAAATCCAATCACGAAGATCAAGTGTTGGTTCAGGCTGTGCGTCATAACATTGTGTTGCCGCGAGATCCTCAGTCTGGTGAGGGTTCAAGTAAGCCTCTCATTCAACCCTTGACCATTACAAAAATGATCGACAAATGTTCTCCGGAACTATTAGGGACAATTGGAACAGGGAAACAACTCAAAGTTATTCTTAATTGGTATCGGTCGAACAGCGCCGGCAAGGACGAATGCTATTATAAGATGACGCTATTTGGCGCTCATATCGTTGACTACAAAACCTATATGCCCAATTGCAAAGATCCAGCAAACATGCATTTAGGACATATGGAAGATATTTCCTTCTCCAGTAATGGCATCACTTGGGGTCATGAGATCTGCAATACCTTTGCACACTGGGATTGGAATGAAGGAATGAGTTCTAGCGCTGAAGGTTAAGTTTTGTTGATTGAATAAAAAGAAGCCCGGATAGACCGGGCTTCTTTTTATTCATCAAATTGCCTTTAAGTTCAAAAGCATTTAACAATGTCTTGTATCGCTTGATGGTAGAGTTCACCAAACTCTTTTTCGTCAGCTAACGATGCTTTAATAATCCAACCCAAGCGCGCTGGGTTAAACTCTTGAGGGTTGAATTCTCTGTTGTAATCATTTTGGAGTAGGTAGCTCGTGTTATTGGCTATGGAGCCAAGATGGTCATCAATGTCCCATAATCCTGGGTGCGATTTCGGTGTTCCCGATAAGGTGTCAATCACATAGTGAGCACTTTTTTTCGGTTGAAAAATCAAAATGGACTTTTTCCCCAACGTTAACTCCGAAAATAAATGGCTTCCGCAATGTTTCGGAAATTGATAAGTACACTGAGTAAGTTCACCTTCACCACTACCCCAAAAGCTGCCAGCGGAAGTGTTTAATTTATAAATTAATGGTTCGCAATGAATACGTGCTGTTTTTACAATCTTGTCAATTGTTTGGGCTTGCCCATATCGGATTAGGTGGTTTTGCTCGTCAATTGAGTTTTTGATTTTTGGGTTTGGCTTGCTCATGGCACCCGGGAAGTCGGGCAATGGCACACCCGTGGAGGTAGCGGAATCTTTACCGATATCTGTTTTTTGTGCTGCTTGGTTCATAGCACTTTTTTGAGTATAGCTTAGTAGTTGTTCCTGGGATTTATTTCCTACGGCTCGGTAAGAGCTGTCATCCAGTGGGGTGTTGAGGGTGCACCCCACAATTAGGCTGTTACTGAAAAAGGCAAGACCGCTTATCAATCTTCTATAACGCATTGTAGTCACTCCGGCGAGTTAAAGTTTTCAAATAGACATTGAAAGCACAAATAATTATTTTTTTTGTTCGCTTGCGGTCTATTTAAATATTTTAAGATAAGCCGCTGATGTTGACCTTATGGATAAACCTGAGACAAATTCACAGTTTCTATTTTCACAGAGCTTCCTTCCTGTCACCTTTAAGGTTCGCCGTTTCGAGTACGAGAGTTCTCTGTCTAAGCCTTATCGATGCGTTGTTGAGATATTCTGTACCGATGATACAGTTTTAGCAGACTCTTTGCTGATGCAGACCGGCTGTTTGACCGTGATCAACTCGAAATGTGTGAGTCACATTCATGGCATTATTACCAAACTGGAATGTTCTGGATTTAGTGGTTCATTAGAACATTACTCAGTCACTTTGGAGCCAGCTTTGTCTTTGTTGGATATGGGTATCAATTTCAGGATTTTCCAACAGAAAAACGTACCCGATATAGTCCGGCAGATACTGAATGAAGCCCATATGTCGGAGCAGGACTACAGCTTTCGCCTGTCTGAAACTTACCTTAAGCGTGATTACTGTACTCAGTACAACGAAACCAATGCAGACTTTTTTCATCGGTTGCTCACCGAAGAGGGGCTTTTCTATTTTTTTGAACATTCCGTTAATGGTAGTTTGCTTGTGGTTACTGATACTAATAATTATTGTAAAGAGATTGCTAATCAGTCTGTTCTTTACCGCCAGCCTACGGGAGTCAGCCCTCAGTGTGTCCACATTTATTCGTTGCGTAATCAGAAACTGTGGGGTAATGCCAGTGTTGAACTCGGAAGCTTTAATTTTGAAAACCCAACATCAACATTAGCCAGCGAAAATAGCGAGTTTAACCGCCATTCGTACAACAATTATGAGTATGACGGAAGTTTTAAAAATAGAGACTGCGGAAACAGGTTGGCTACAATACAGGCTCAAGCTCAGGATGTGACTTCGGCGCTTTGGTTCGGTTCAACGAATTGCACAGAATTTCATCCCGGTTATAAATTTAGCGTAACTAATCATTTAGCCCTTGGTGACAAGGATCAATTGCTTTTGCTATCGGTTCAATGGGTGGGAAGTCAACCTCAAGAGCTTGGTGCAAATAGTCCAGATAGTGGCTATTCGCTACAGGTTAATTTTACTGGATTGCCAGCAGAGAAGCCCTATCGCTCTTCGGGTGCTCAGCTTAAAAATGCTGTGGATGGGTTACAGACAGCTTGGGTCACTGGGCCGCAAGACGAAGAGATCTATACGGATCAATTTGGCCGAGTGAAGGTTCAGTTTCACTGGGATCGTGAAGGTAAGTATGACCAAGACAGTAGTTGTTGGTTGCGGGTAAGGCAAGCCGCGGCGGGAAGCCAGTGGGGTAGTCTTTTGGTTCCCAGAATTGGCCAAGAAGTCTTGATCGGGTTCATCGATGGCCATCCCGACCGACCCATAGTAGTAGGTTCGATTTACAATGGGGCGAACCAACCACCCTATAGTCTGCCGGCCAATCAAAACCGGATCGTATTTAAAACTGTGTCTACGCCCTACAGTCCTGGTTTCAACGAGCTTCGAATTGATGATAGCACTGGCGCTGAGCAAGTGTTTATTCATGCACAGCGAGACATTGAGCTTGGCGTAGAACGCGATTGGCGACAATGGGTAGGTGGCGACTGTCACCGTTCCATTAATAATAACCTGAATCAGCGTTACGATCAGGATCTTTATTCCAATGTCGCCACTGACTATATACGTTCTGTAGGATTGGATTATCATCACAGGGTGGATGGATGTTTGAATTACATACGGGGTGGATCTGACTTCCGTTCAATCGGTGGGGATCTTTCTCTGACGGCAGGCTGCGAAATCGTTGCTGAGACGAGTATCGAAATCACCTTAAAAGTAGGGTCGTCTCTGCTAAAAATAGACCCCTCTGGTATCACTATCCTAGGACCGACGGTTAGCTTTAATAGTGGTGGGGCGCCTATAGCGCCCACCTCTTAGGGTATGCTCAGTTGTTTCTTAATTTACCCAGTAAACGTAACATTTCTAAATAAAGCCAAACAAGTGTAACCAAAAGGCCGAAAGCTGCATACCACTCCATGTATTTGGGGGCACCGCGGGCAACGCCAGTTTCAATAAAGTCGAAATCCAGCACTAAATTAAGTGCGGCAATTACCACCACAACCAAACTAAAAATAATACCGAATGTGCCACTTTCATGGATAAAGCCAATGGGCATACCAAACATTGATAGAATCATATTAACTACATAAAGTAGAAAAATGGCGCCAGTAGCGGCAACGATACCGAGCTTGAAGTTTTCTGTAGCTTTTATTGCTCCAGTTCGATAGGCAATCAACAGGCAAAGCAATGTTCCAAATGTGAGACCAGCGGCTTGAATAACAACACCAGGATAGCGGGCTTCATAAAACGCCGATATACCACCGATAGCCAAACCTTCGAATAGTGCGTACAGTGGCGCTAAAATGCCGGCATATTTTTTTAGAAATATTGTAGCAATAGCGATAATTAGCCCCCCAATTACGCCAACCCATAGGTAAGGCGTGATACTGGCGGGGTCGCCTGTGGCGAAAAAGGTACCCCAGGTATAAACCGCTGTGATCATCATCAGTGCCAACAACATGGCCGTTTTATTGACGGTACCATTTAAAGTCATGGGATTGGCGCTCGACTCTAATCCCTGAAAAGTCTTGTCGCTAAGGGATGGATTACCTGATCGCATCAATTACTCCTTCTAAGTCAGCTTAATTGCAGTTAAAAACGATCGGGTCTAAAAGAACCCAAATCTATGGTTGTAGGTTGCTTGTCAATGATTTGCGCGATGAGCTCAGCACTTCCTGCTGACAATGTCCAACCAAAGGTGCCGTGGCCTGTGTTGATGTATAGGTTATCGCGCGGCCCTTTACCAATCATAGCGGGTCCATCGGGAGTCATGGGGCGAAAGCCCGCCCAAGGTTCCGCATGCTCCAATTTAGCACAGCCCGTGAATCTTAGACCAATAGATTTATAAATAGTTGCTAATCTCAGTTGGGGTATGTTTCGGTTGAAATCGCTGAACTCTACGAACCCTGTGGCCCGCAGCTGATTACCCAGGCGGGTGGAGACGACTTTGAAGTAATCGTCATGAACAGTGGATCGGGGACCCGCATCCAAGTCCTGCAAAGGTGCCGTAATGGAATATCCCTTAATGGGATAAATTGGTGTTTTTTGTCCCATCGGCTCGAGTAATTCCGGAGACCAGCAGCCAGCACACACCACAAAGGCATCGGCATGGAGTTCCTGAGGGGTATTACTTTGCTGGTTAACGAGAGATACAGAATTGATTTTATTTGCATTATAGTGAAAGCCAGCAACTCGTTGGTTATATAGTATTTCAATACCCTTGGCTTCACTAAGCGCTACCAGCTCTTGGGTAAACTGGTGGCAGTCACCCGTACCGTCGTGGGGATAGTAGATTGCGCCAACTAAAGGCCCTTCAGGGTTCATATTGGGTTCAAGGCGAAATACTTCTGTGGGCGATAGCAGTTTGTAAGGAATCTTTGCCTGGTCCAGTATGACGGCGGTTTGCTCATACTCGAACATGGTGTCGACATCACTAGCCAATTGCAGGAGGCCTTTATGTTCCCCTGAAAACTCCAGCTTATGCTTGCTTTCAAGGTCCAGGAAACATTGGCGACTAAATTCTCCAAGTTCTAACAGTGCGAGCTTGTTCTTTTTGAAGAGGGCTTGATCCATAGCATAGCGTAAAGTGGCCAGCATGAATTTGCTCGCCTCGAGGGATGGAGGCAGATGGATTTTTAGTGGACCGTCATGTTTTAAAAGTTTAGGCAAAGCCTGTTTCATAAGACTGAGTGAGGCCCAAGGATAGACAACACCGTAAGATCGTTGACCAGCATTGGCAAAACTGGTTTCCATACCGGCTTTGGCGTTGCGCTCCACCAAACACACGTTGTGGCCATGTTCTTTCAGGGCAAACGCTGTTGTCGTACCCACTACACCCGCGCCGATTACCACAATATCCATTGTTCGTCTCCTGACATTGGGCGTGTATTTACCGCCAAACTACTCTGAGTGAGACGAGTAGTCCAAATTTTATGCCAAGACTTTAGGTAAAAATAAAGAAACTTGTATGTTAGAAAAGCAAAAAGGCCTGTAAACAGACCTTTTTGTGAGTTTGAACCCCGCAATCAAAACTCAGGGGAAACGTTTTGCTTCAGCCATTTCCAGAAAATCCTTTATGGCTTTGGAAGTTGGCCACGCAGCTTCCAGCATGGGGGTGTGGCCTATGTTTTCCAGAATGACCAAAGTGTCGTTCGGTAAGGCAGCTGTTAGTTCTGGGGTAACGTTCACAGAAAAAATATGGTCTTGTTCACCCCACAACACTAGCGAAGGCCTTTCAAAAACTTTTAAGGCGATCGCGAAGTAATCTGGATCTAAGGTGTCTTGAGTTTTGAGCATGTCGTCCATGACTTTATCGTATATTGCGAGTTTCGAAATTTGCTTGGCTTCAAAGGCCTGCATGACACTTTCTGGAATGAAAGGAGGCATGTTCATGGCGACATTTAGTAGTCTGACAGCGTCTCCGGGTGCGGCGATGCGCATAGCATTATCCCGAGCAATGATTTTTTTCATAGCCTCAGTGTCGTTGTTGCGATAGATGCCTGCTGTATCCACCAGGATCAAACTTTTCATATCTTTGTGCCTGATCATACTCCACTGAATAGCAACACCGCCGCCCATGGAATGGCCAGCAATATGAAAGGGTGGCAAATTCAGCGCGTTAACGAACTTATTCATGATCGATGCGAATTCAGGGAAGGTGTAGTTATCTTCGGGATGGGGGTCGCTATCTCCATGCCCAGGTAAATCCGGAATAATTAAATGGTATTTGTTCTGCAATTGATGGGCGACCCGGTTCCAGTTGTTGCGATCGCCATAATAGCCGTGGAGCATTATGACCAGTGGGCCAGTGGTGTTCAGGCTTTCAGAGTAGGTGATTTCTAAATTGTCTAAGATTTTGACTTTTTTGGTAACTAGTCCGGCCCATTGACGTTCCTCTTCCATAAAGGAATCATAGAGGTTGACGCCAGTGGTTGCTGTTGGCTGGTCTGGAATCTTTGAGGATGGCTCGGTGGGAGTAGTACTGCAAGCGGTTAAAGTAACCAAAACCAAGGCGGCAGCAATACCCTGTAAGTGCTTGTGAATTCTCATGTTTATGCCCGTTAAGTTCTTTTGTTTTTGTGTTTGAGTTGTAGAAAGGCTGGGCGTCGCGTTGTTATTAGGACCCAAGCGGCAGCTTAAACAGAGAAGTAGGCCGATGCAAGGTGAAATGTGGTCGAAAAATACTAAAATGTCCGGATTGACCAAATCTGCTCCGACGCATGAAAAAATAGTGGGTTTCGTAAAAAATCGAGGATTCATTGTAAAATCATTCGCCAGCAGGGCGCGCAACTTGATAGAGTTAGCCCCGCAAAAGCGGTAGCCTTAGTGGCTGGTATCATGATTTGTTTTGGTTAAAAAATATTCGCCCTTTGGGGTAAGAACTCTACCGCCAGGCCCCATTCAATGTTACAGGAAATCGAATGAAATTTAACAATTTTGAGCACTGGGATACGGATACAGCAAAAAAAGCTTATGGTATTCAGCATTGGAGTAACGGTTACTTCGACGTCTCTGAAAAGGGTGAAGTTGTCGTTAACTGCGTTGTGTCGGGCCAGCAGGTGAAGGTATCGTTGCTTGATATCATTGAAGGCATGAAAGACCGTGAGTTGGGCATGCCTATTTTGTTGCGGATTGAAAATATCCTTGATCAGAGCATCACCGATCTTAATGAAGCATTTCGAGCTGTTATTGAAAGGGAAGGATATCAGGCCCCCTATCGTGGTGTTTACCCCATAAAGGTTAATCAGCAAGCGCAAATTGTGGAAGAAATTGCCCATTTTGGTGCTCAATATGGGCACGGGTTCGAAGTAGGCAGCAAGCCGGAAATGATTGCTGCACTTACCAATCTGCAAAATAAAGAATGCTTGATTATTTGTAATGGCTATAAAGACCAGGAATTTATAGAGTTGGGTTTGTTGGCCACCAAACTTGGCTTTAAGTGCTTCTTTGTTATTGAAACTCTAACGGAAGTGCCCATTATCATTGATCGTAGTAAAGCGCTGGGCATCAGACCTTATATTGGTGTGCGGGTGAAGATGACCTCTAAAGTTGGCGGTCATTGGAATGCAACCAGTGGTGATCGCAGTGTTTTTGGCCTGTCCACAAGCCAGTTGATTCAAGTGGTGGATCAGCTAAAGGCCGAGGATATGCTGGATTGTTTACAATTATTGCATTGCCATTTGGGTTCGCAGATCCCCAACATCCGTGATATCCGTGGTGGAGTGGTTGAAGCTTGCCGTTATTTTGCCGACCTGAGTAACGAAGGCGCTGCATTGTCTTACATTGATCTTGGCGGTGGTTTAGCCGTTGATTATACCGGTGCCCAGTCTAACGGTGGATTGAGCCGTAACTATTCTTTGCAAGAGTATTGCGAGGATATAGTCGACACCATCAAAACGACCTTGAATAATTATAATTTACCTCACCCTACAATAGTCACTGAATCCGGTAGGGCGACGGTGGCCTATTCCTCGATTTTATTGTTTAACATCCTGGACGTTACTGATTTTCAGCCTTACGAAGTACCCGTGATTGGTGATGATGAACATGAACTGTTAAAACACATGCGGGACGTTGCCATCTATTTAAAGCCGCAGCGAGTTCAGGAGTGTTACAACGATGCACATTTTTATCGTGACGAGGTACGTGAATTATTCAAACGGGGCCAAATCGATTTAAGAACCCGTTCCAAGGCAGAAAATATGTTTCTTCACATGTTGCACAGTATCAGCGATGTGTTGGACACCATGGATCGTATTCCGGTTGAATTAGAGAATTTAAAAGAGTCGCTGGCGGATATATACTACGGCAACTTTAGTTTATTCCAGTCCCTGCCGGATAGTTGGGCCATCGACCAGGTTTTTCCCATAATACCTTTGCATCGCCTCAATGAAGAGCCCACTCGGCGTGGCGTATTGGCGGATATCACCTGTGATTGCGATGGTAAGATTGATGAGTTTGTGACAGACCAAATGGTGGAGAAAACTCTGCCGCTTCATGAATTAGTCGCAAAAGAAGAATACTATCTAGGGGTGTTTTTAGTGGGTGCCTATCAGGAAACGCTGGGTGATTTGCACAACCTGTTTGGTGATACAAACGTGGTGAGTGTGCGCCTGAATGATGATGCCTCATTTGATTTTGTTAAAGAGATTCACGGCGACACGATTGCTGATGTGCTTAGCTATGTGGAATTCGATCCCAAAGAAATGCAGGTGAAGTTTCGTGATACCGTAGAAAAAGCGGTTCGCGAAGGCTCTATTACTGCGCGGGAACGACAGCAAATTATTAATACCTTCAATGCAAGTATGCAAGGGTATACTTACTATGAAATTGAAGATTAACAGTTATCTGCGCCCTAAGGGTTAAGAAAAAAGGAGTGATTTAATGAAAAAAGTGCTGATTATTGGTGCTGGTGGAGTCGGGCAAGTTGTGGCTCATAAATGTGCTCAATTGGAGGAAGTATTTCCCGATATCACCTTGGCCAGTCGCACTGAGTCTAAATGTCAGGCTATCGCGGAGCAACTTAAAGCACAATACGGGCGGACCATAAAAACAGCCCAAGTGGATGCCGACAATGTGCCTGAGCTAGTGGCTCTTTTAAATGAAATTAAGCCATTTCTTGTTATCAATGTAGCTTTACCCTATCAGGATCTCACCATCATGGATGCCTGCCTGGAAGCAGGTGTGCACTATCTGGATACGGCGAACTACGAGCCTCTTGATACAGCAAAGTTCGAATATAAATGGCAATGGGCATATCAGGATAAGTTTAAACAAGCAGGTTTGATGGCGTTACTGGGATCGGGGTTTGATCCAGGTGCCACTAATATGTTTACGGCCTACGCAGCCAAACATTATTTTGATGAGATCCATTCGCTGGATATCGTTGATGTGAACGGTGGTGATCACGGTTATCCGTTTGCGACCAACTTTAACCCCGAAATTAATATTCGTGAAGTCACGGCGAATTGTCGTCACTGGGAAAATGGTGCGTTTGTTACGACGCCGCCGATGTCCACTCACCAAAAGTTTACTTGCCCAGACGAAATAGGCACCTTTGATATTTATCGTTTGTATCATGAAGAGTTGGAATCGCTTACCCAGCATTTTCCTACACTAAAAAAAGCCCAGTTCTGGATGAGTTTTGGTCCAAGTTACCTAAAGCATTTGGAAGTACTGGGTAATGTGGGTATGACGGGTATTGAGCCAGTTGATTTCCAAGGTCAGAAAATTGTGCCGATTCAGTTTTTGAAGGCTTTATTGCCTGATCCTTCAACCTTGGGGCCACGAACCAAAGGTAAAACCTGTATTGGCTGTTTTGTCCGGGGTGTAAAAGACGGTAAAGAAAAGACAGTGTATGTCTACAATATTAAGGATCATCAGGACTGCTACAAAGAAGTCCAGTCTCAAGCTATTTCCTACACCACTGGTGTGCCGGCAATGATTGGCGCGAAATTAATGATGCAAGAAGTCTGGATGAAACCCGGTGTATGGAATATGGAGCAATTGGATCCCGATGCGTTTATGGCGGATATGAACGAATATGGGTTGCCATTCAAAGTTATCGAAGATCCAGATTTTGATGTGATGCCAACGGAGAGTTAAACACTTGGCTATAAAAAGTAAGACATTTTTCAAGTTCGATCCGGCGCGGGTGCCAAGTCCGTGTTTTGTGGTGGATGAGTGGGCTATCGAGCGCAATTTAAAAATTTTGGATAGAGTCCAGCAGGAATCTGGAGCGAAAATTCTAATTGCGCTGAAGGCTTTTTCAATGTTCAGTTTGGCTCCTTTAATCATGAAATACTTGAAAGGAACCTGTTCTAGTGGTCTGCATGAAGCGCTTCTCGGGTATCATGAGTATGCTGGTAATAAAGCTGGTGCTGAGAAGCGGGAAGTCCATGTGTTTTCTCCCGCGTTTACGCAACAGGATTTTTCGGAGCTGTTAACCATTGCCGATCACATGGTGTTTAACTCCTTCAATCAGTGGCGGGCCTATCGAGCCCAGGTTTCAGATGTTCAATTATCACGATCTGTGGAAATAGGGCTACGACTTAACCCCATGGTTTCACAGGGTGCGACAGCTATTTACGATCCTTGTGCACCGGGTTCCCGTCTGGGCATTACTGCAGACATTTTCCACCAGGAAGCGCCAACTATTAAAGACCTGGAGGGAATCAGCGGGCTGCACTTCCATACGTTATGTGAACAGGGTTTCGAACCTTTATCACGAACCTTGGATGCCGTAGAACAACAATTTGGCCATTATCTTCCTCATATGAAATGGTTGAATTTTGGGGGCGGTCACCACATTACTCACCCTGATTATGATGTGGATGGTTTAATTGCCCGCATTAGAGAGATTCAAGATAAATATGATTTGCAGGTTTACTTGGAGCCAGGCGAGGCTATTGCCATCCATACTGGTGTGCTGGTAAGCGAAGTGTTGGATCTTGGCTACAATCAAATGGATTTGGCAATTTTGGATACATCCGCTACCTGTCATATGCCTGATACCTTGGAAATGCCTTATCGGGCCGATATTTTTGATGGTGAAGAGTGTGCAGGCGAGCAAGGGGAGAAAAAGTTCTCCTATCGTTTGGGTGGTCAGACCTGCTTGGCTGGTGATGTTATGGGTGATTACAGCTTCAGCACACCTTTACGAATTGGACAACGCTTACTGTTTGATGATATGAGTCATTACACTATGGTAAAAACCACCACGTTTAACGGAATAGGTTTGCCTTCTATTGCTTTATGGAATTCAAAAACCGATGAATTGCGTATAGTTAAACAGTTTGGCTACGAAGATTTCCGTAATCGGTTGTCGTAGCGCTAGCCAGGTGCTAACGATGCTGCTGCCTTGATATTTGCACCACAGTAAACTCAGGTGGTTTTCTTTTGCGTTTGTTCCTGCCAGCGTTCAGCCCAAGCGCCGAGAGGGCGATAAACCACTAATAAATCATACCCTAAGTCAGTTAGATGATAGCCTTGGTCTTTCTCATTCTGTACCAGCAATGCGGTTCTTAAAAGCTTTAGACGCTGGTTCAGTGTAGTGGGTGAAACGCTTTCACAGGCTTCTTGTAGTTCGCGAAAGGTCATTGCCCCGTCTCTTAGCTCCCAAATAATTCTCATCACCCATTTTTTGCTTAATAAGTCAACGATCTCAGCAATAGCCGGGCGGGTTTCACTCATTGTTGTGCTCCGTGAATGCAGTCTCGGTTAAACTAGTAGGCTAATCCTGTTCATAGGATTCAAGCTACAAATAGTGTAGCAATCTTGTCTTTCAAAGTCTTCATAGTTACCGTCTGAAAAGACAATCAACGAAATTCCAGGAAAAGCAAACACGCTGTTGACGAGAGGGTTTTGAAAAACTCTTGCGCTACACATTATGTAGCGTTAGTATTTATGCTACATAATACGTAGCAACAGGTTCATTCTCGCCTGTTTAACATTGGAGAGCTTATCGTGTTGACTGTACCGACCGGGTCGTCATTTGCTGGACCATTCTTGGTAACGTTTGCCTATTTTATTCTTTGGTATTGTTTGTTGTTTTTGTTACAACGCCAAACCAAGTATCGCTTGCAAAGGGAGTATTTGGCGCGGGGTGAAATCTTTGATCGTTATTTTGGGCAAGACTCGCGGATGTTAGCGGCCGATCGCGTCGTAATTAATACGCAAGAGCAGATGGTGCCATTTTTGTTTGCGCTTTGGTTGCACGCGATCTTTGTTGCCACTTTTAGTGCGACCTTGTTGGGTTGTATTTATGTGCTGCTTCGATCTGCTTATCCCTTTTTGCTAGGCCAGCAATTGGCTTACATAAATCCGAAAAAGGTGTATTTTGTTACCTTCCCATGCTACGGGATTATATTTTATTTCTTGATATCAGTGGTTTATAAGATTCTAACAATACCTTTCGCCAGTGCTTTATTGCCAAGTTAAGTTTAATTCTAACTTTTAGGGGTTGAGTTTTTACTTACCTGTGTTTTTCACTTTATAGGTTTTGTTGTCAAGGAAAGCTGGCTTTATCTGATCTGATGTTTGATCAAGCGTTGGCTCATACCAGGGCAGGAGGGCCTAGCCAGCAGACCTATAGCCTGAGATTGATGAGTTGGTCAAAGCTGTAGAGGGAGACTGTATGAGTGAAAAATCGCAAATACCTTGTGGCCAGTGACCAAACTTCCATGATTATTGGGCGTTCAAGGGCAGTCTGCCCTTTGTAGAAGTTGCTAAAAATGGGGTTATGTTTGTGACCCCATTTTTGTTTAGATTGTTTTCCTTCAGTTGCCATTGCGCTGTATAAACGGTAAATTTGCCCGGCTATTGTCAGTAACTAATTACAGCCTAAATAAATCCATAAAGAGGCAGCACAATGAGCGACTTGCTGTGGGAAGGGGTCAATCTGATGATCATCGGTATGGGGGCGGTGTTCGTCTTCCTAATATTGTTGATTTTTGCTACAGGCATTATGTCAAGCCTGATAACTAAATACCTTCCTGAAACCGAACCACCCGTTATACCCAAGCGTCCGACCAATCAAGCGACTACCCAGACGACTGACGGACAATTGATGGCTGTTATCACAGCCGCAATACATAGGCATCGATCACGCCACAAGTAGTGATCCGATTCCAGAGTTAGGCAAATCTACAAAAAGGCCACTATTCATGACCGAGGCAAAAAAACCACTTGGTATTACTGATGTCGTCTTGCGCGACGCTCATCAATCACTATTCGCGACCCGCATGCGCATCGACGACATGCTTCCCATTGCCGGAAAACTAGATCAAGTGGGCTATTGGTCCATTGAATCCTGGGGTGGGGCAACCTTTGATGCTTGTATTCGTTATTTGGGTGAAGATCCCTGGGAGCGAATTCGCCTATTGAAGCAAGCCATGCCCAAAACGCCCCAGCAGATGTTATTGAGAGGCCAGAATCTGTTGGGTTATCGTCATTATGCTGATGACGTGGTGAATAAGTTTGTGGAGCGCGCTGCTACCAACGGGGTTGACGTTTTTCGGGTATTTGATGCCATGAATGATCCCCGTAACCTGGAAACTGCCATCAAAGCGGTGCTCAAACAGGATAAGCATGCCCAAGGTACCATTTCCTACACGGTAAGCCCCGTTCATACCATTGAGATGTGGTTGGATATGGCAAAACAAATTGAGGACATGGGGGCTCATTCGATCTGTATTAAGGATATGGCTGGTTTACTTACACCCTATGTAGGTTACGAACTGGTTAGCCGCTTAAAGCAAACGATAGATATCCCCGTTCATATGCAATGCCACGCCACCACCGGAATGTCTACTGCTACCGCGCTTAAGTGCGCAGAAGCGGGCATCGATAATGTAGACACGGCTATCTCTTCCATGAGTATGACTTATGGCCATTCACCCACAGAAGCGGTAGTAGCCATTTTAGAAGGCACAGATCGAGATACAGGATTAGACATTCATCTGTTGGAAGAAATTGCCGCGTATTTCCGCGAGGTAAGAAAAAAGTATGTGAAGTTTGAGGGTGCGCTTAGGGGAGTGGATTCGAGAATTCTGGTGGCACAAGTTCCTGGCGGTATGCTGACTAACATGGAAAGCCAGCTTCGAGAGCAAGGCGCTGGGGACAAGCTGGACGCGGTGCTGGAAGAAATTCCTAAAGTCAGGCAAGACCTCGGGTTTATTCCTCTGGTGACTCCTACTTCGCAGATCGTGGGCACTCAGGCAGTGTTGAATGTGCTTACTGGCGAGCGGTATAAAAGTATTTCAAAAGAAACCTCGGGGGTACTTAGAGGGGAATACGGTGCGGCTCCGGCACCGTTTAATAAAGAACTACAGACTCGGGTTTTGGAGGGTAAGGATCCAATCACCTGTCGTCCGGCCGATTTGCTTGATCCTGAGATGGATAAATTGACGGCAGAATTAGAGAAAATTGCGGCCGAGAGGGGGATTTCTCTGGCCACTGATGTAGTGGACGATGTCCTGACTTATGCGTTATTTCCCCAGATAGGCCTTAAGTTTCTAGAAAATCGGGGCAATGCCAGTGCCTTTGAGCCGGTTCCCTGTGCGGATGATATGAAACCGTCAACAACCTCAACAACATCGGTAGCAGCCACAGCGACGGACTCGAGTGTTTATACCGTAACTGTTAGTGGCCAATCTTATGTAGTACAAGTGGCAGAGGGTGGTGATGTTAGTCAGATAACCCCAGTTGGTGGGGCTTCTGTTGCTCCCACTGCTACAGCGGCCAGCAGTGCTGGAGAGCCAGTGGCGTCACCTTTGGCAGGAAACATATTTAAAGTCAATGTAAGTCAAGGTCAGCAAGTACAGGAAGGTGATGTGATTATCATCCTGGAGGCCATGAAAATGGAAACAGAAATCAGAGCTGCCAAATCAGGAACCGTAACTCAAATTTCTGTTAAAGCAGGGGACGCCGTTAAAGTTGGCGACTCATTGATCTATATTGCGTAACCACGGGGCTGTACCATGGATAAACTGATGAAGTTATGGCATAGCACGGGCATTTACCACCTGGAGATTGGTCAAGGGGTGATGATCGCTGTGGGGTTGGTGTTGTTGTGGTTAGCCATCAAGAAAGGCTTTGAGCCTTTGCTGTTGGTGCCCATTGGGGTTGGAGGCATATTATCAAATATTCCCCTGGCGGGGCTTTCGGAATCCGCAGTAACCCATGCGTTGTACTATGGTGACGCTGAGTTGGCCAGTGCGATTAAGTCGGCCTTGTCCGTGGGGGCTGATGCGACTATAGGACAAGTTAAATCCGCTTTCTATGCCGCTTCACCGTCGGTGCAGGATTCAGTACATTTCATGGCCACCCAGGGTGGTCATGCGGATGGTATTCTTTACTTGATTTATACCGTGGGGTTAACCACGGGTTTATTTCCCTTGCTGATATTTATGGGCGTGGGAGCCATGACTGATTTTGGGCCTTTGTTAGCGAATCCGAAAACTCTGATTCTAGGTGCTGCGGCGCAGTTTGGTATCTTTGCCGCTTTGCTTGGCGCTTTGCAGTTGACCAGCTTGAATATTGGGATTGATTTTTCATTAGCCGATGCCGCCTCTATTGGCATTATCGGGGGGGCTGATGGTCCCACGGCTATCTATGTAACCAGTAAACTGGCGCCGGATCTGCTGGGTGCTATAGCCGTTGCAGCCTATTCTTATATGGCTCTTGTTCCCTTGATTCAGCCGCCGATCATGCGTGCCTTAACCACTGAAGCCGAACGTAAGATTAAAATGGAGCAACTACGTGTAGTGTCCAGTGCGGAGAAAATCATATTTCCTATCGTAATTCTGGTATTAGTAGCGTTGTTATTGCCAGATGCAGCGCCATTGTTGGGAATGTTTTGCTTTGGCAATTTAATGCGTGAATGCGGTGTGGTGAATCGGTTGAGTGACACGGCGCAAAATGCATTGATTAATATTGTAACCATTGGCTTAGGCTTGGCGGTGGGTTCTAAATTGAGTGCGTCTTCGTTTCTGGTGGCAGAAACTTTGGGCATTTTAGTGCTGGGGATGGCGGCGTTTTGTATTGGCACAGCCTGTGGCGTATTAATGGCAAAATTGATGAACCTGCTATCCAAGCAGCCCATTAATCCGTTGATTGGTTCTGCTGGTGTGTCTGCGGTTCCTATGGCGGCTCGGGTATCTAACAAGATTGGTTTAGAGGCTAATCCACAGAATTTCTTGCTGATGCATGCCATGGGCCCCAATGTGGCAGGTGTCATAGGTTCAGCGGTAGCAGCTGGGATTCTATTGAATTATGTTGGTTAACTTTTGCTTGGCTAACATCAGGTTAGTAAAGAAATTCTAAAATGGACAGTAATAAAAAAGCCGGCAATAGCCGGCTTTTTTATTACTTAACTAAACGGAAGCGCTGCGGATTGTTACGCAGGTCTTCGGCCCGTCGGGCGCGGTTTTCATCCACCACGGAGCGCAGTGATTCCGCCACTGAGCGAATATCTTCGCCCATGGCTTCGGAAATAAATTCAGGTGAATGGCCAATCATAAACAAACACTCGATCAAGCGAGGCTGACAATCGCCTGGGACTTCGGCGAAATTGAACAGGGCAATTTTACGTCGGCACTGATGGGGCTCACGATCGTTTTGAGGTTCTTGCTTTAATAGGTATAAATCTTCTGGAATATCATAAAAAGACAGTAAATCCATTACCTGCTGGCCACGAGCTTTGTTCAAGAAACGATCCTGTTGTATTTCTTCAAGCTCGATTAATAAATCAGTGAGTTCATAATCGATCATAATGCCCTCCATAAGGACAAATCGCTGCTAACTATTCCTTTGATTAGCAAAGTTT
This sequence comes from uncultured Ketobacter sp., assembly GCA_963922875.1. GTDB lineage: Bacteria > Pseudomonadota > Gammaproteobacteria > Pseudomonadales > Ketobacteraceae > Ketobacter. Next base: position 572,544 of record CAWUJH010000003.1, read on the forward strand.
ACACGAAAAGCTAAATTACCACACGGAAATGGATGAGAATAGCCGGTTCGCTAGACGATACTAGTTTTGTTTTGTTTTTTCTACCCGGCTCATAGGAAATTCGTTTTCAAATTTCAATGGCTTAGGTGAAGTTTCTCGAGCGGGTGTTGAGTGGGGAGCAAACTCTGAGCCAATTCCAATTAGTTGTAGAACCTTGCTAATATCAGGCACCTGAGGTGACTTTTTTGTGAGTATCCAGCTATAAAGAGTTCCATTCACCAATAAAAGCAAGATCAGGGCAAGGGCCATGACCCGGGTTTTCGATGAGCGTTTCTTGGGTTCAGCAGTGTTTGAGGGCTTGATTTCAGTTCTGGTTTTTTCATGATCATCTTGCTGGGCTAAAGCCAGGCCATGCTTAACCTCTTCAAAACTTGGGATGCGTACTTGTGGATCCAAACACAACATTCCTTTAATCAAGGTCCGCAAATGTTGTGGTACTTTGCCGAACGCTTCGCTGGGTTGGAGTAGACCTCGCCGCCATTCTGGCAAACAACCCACTAGAGATTGATAGAATATCACCCCAGCAGCAAACACATCTGCCTGGATGGAAGCTGACTCGCCGGGCGGTAAATACCAGTTGGTTTGTGCGCTCTCTTCATAATGAGGCTCAAACCCAAAGTCCATGACCTTCACTGTGTTGGTGTCGTCAAAAAGAATGTTGTGGGGACGTAAATTACCGTGAACAATTCGATTGTTGTGGGCGAAAATCATAGCTTCGCAGATCTGCTCAGCAATGGGCAAAAAAGTATTTACCGGCATGGGCTGTGCCATTCGATTCTGTAGACTGCCGCCGGATAAATATTCCAGAATGGTGATAAATATGCGGTCGTTGCGAGTAGCGCCTCGAACATTAATGATATTGCGATGCTTGACCCGTGAGAGCAACTCACTTTCATTAAATCCCTTGAAATCATTGATGCGTTTTTTGAGCACCATTAGGGTTTGGTCTTCTCGGTTTTCGTAGAGGCAAACACTGCCAAATTCTGTTTCACGAATGACATCAAGCAAGCGGAATTTATCTTTGGCATCTTTAAAGCTTTCTTTGGCATGGACCTTTTGTTCTTGATTTAAATGTGCCCCTTTCATGGCTTTTAACAATATGGCCACTAATTTATCGGCGCTCGGACGTTTATCGGCATTTTCCTGTAAGCAGGCCATAGTGATCTTGTCTAGCGAAGAGGGGATTTTGGGGTTGTAACTGGAGGGGGGTGGATAGCCCAGTTTGGGGAGCTTGTTGGCCAGCATCAAATACATGATGACCCCCAGGGAATAAATGTCGCTGGCAGAGCTGGTAAAAGCTGCCCCTTGCTTTTGCTCGGGAGCCATATAGGCAGGAGTGCCGACAGTCATCCCCGTTTCATTGATCTTGGATATTTCAGTATCCTCTGACAGTCGAGCAATCCCAAAGTCCACCACTCGGGCATTGCCTTCGCGATCGATCAAAATATTACCCGGTTTTATATCACGGTGAATAATATTGTTTTTGTGGGCATAACCTAGTGCTTTTGCCACTTGGACGATGATTCTTAGCTTGCGTCGATCGGAGAGCTTTTTGTTTTTCAACGCGTCTTTTAATGTGAGTCCTTCCACATAGTCCATGACGAAATAAGGCATTGCCTCCGCGGTTAATCCCTTATCGATAACGCGGATGATATTGGGGTGATCGAGACGCGCAACAATTTTTGATTCCCATTCAAACATTTCATGGGCTTCCGGCGTTTCCGAAAGTGCGCTTTTCATAATTTTGATGGCGACGGGACGGCTCAAGGAAGATTGAATACCCTTGTACAAGACAGCCATGCCGCCCTCAGCAATCTTTTCAAGATGAGAGAATCCGTCTAATTCCATGATGGTTTGGGTCAAAAGCGTGGAAAACTAAGTATTATAGATAAGATTAGCCGTTATTCTTTTGCCCGCCAGCCCTGGCTGTTATCTAAAATGATTTTGGTTAGCATTTTGATGTGGTCCGGCCGGTCATTTAGGCAGGGAATATAGTGGAAGGCTGCGCCACCAGCCTTGAGAAAGAGGGACTTGTTCTCTTCTTGAATCTCCTCCAGGGTTTCCAGGCAGTCGGCCGCAAAGGCGGGGCAGATAATGTCCACTCGCCGAATCTTGGGGTCTTTGGCCCATTGCTCCAATAGTTTATCGGTATAGGGTTTTACCCACTCTTCGCGACCAAAGCGGGATTGAAAACTTTCAGACCACTGGTTGTCAGCCAGATTAAGGCGTCGGGCCAGGGCTTCGGCGGTGCTGCGGCAAGCGCCGGGATAGGGGTCACCCTTGTCTTCATAACGCTGAGGGATGCCGTGAAAGGACATCAGCAGCCGATCTGGCTTGCCGGTTTGGTGCCAATGTTCCTCTACACTCCGGGCCAGACATTCAATGAAATCTGGCCGCTGCCAGTACTCTCGTTGAAAGAATAACTCCGGAACATCAGGGCATTGTTTAAGGTCCAGTGCCAGGCGGTCGAATACCGCTGCGGTAGTGGTGGCAGAATACTGAGGATATAGCGGCAGGACAAAGATGCGTCTCACGCCTTTTCTAGCCAATGCCATTCCAGCCTCTCTAATACTAGGAAAACCATAAGTCATGGCTAATTCCACCGGAATATCCTGTTCCAGGCTAACTTTAAGTTGTGTTTGCAAGGCGGCTTGTTGGCGGCGACTGATGGCAAGCAAGGGGGAGCCTTCATCTGTCCACACTGCTTTGTAAAGCTTGGCGACTTTTTTGGGGCGGAAGCGTAATATTATTCCGTGTAATATCAACCACCAAATCGGGCGGGGCACTTGTATCACTCTTTGATCCCACAGAAATTCAGCTAGATATCGTCTTACTCCCTGGGTAGTGGGCTCGCTGGGAGTACCCAGATTTACCAGTAGTACACCAAACGGCGTGGTTTGAAGATTAGACAAAATTGAACTCCTTAGTTGATCCCATTGTCGCAACTCCATTATGCTTGAATGATGGTCTTAGTTTAACAGTATCTAGGTTTTTAATAGGAGAATAATCATGGCTCTGCCTAAAGTCGGTAATATGGCGCCCGCCTGGGCTTTGCCCAATCAACGGGGTGAAAAGGTCAGTCTGAAAGATTTTAAAGGTAAGAAGAATGTTGTTTTTTATTTCTATCCTAAAGCATTAACCCCAGGGTGTACGACCCAAGCCTGTGGTATAGCGGATGCCAAGCAACAATTTGATAAACTGGATACGGTGGTTTTTGGCGTTAGCCCGGACCCGGTAAAAAAATTGCAAAATTTTATTGATAAGAAGTCGCTGAACTTTGATTTGTTATCCGATGAAGACAAGGCCATTGCGGAAAAGTATGGTGTTTGGGGGTTGAAAAAATTTATGGGAAAAGAATTCATGGGTATTATTCGCACCACTTTTATTATTGGTAAAGATGGTCGTTTGAAACACGTGATGGATAAAGTGAAAACAAAAACCCACCATGATGACGTCATCGAGATTTTAAAAACTCTATAATGAATTCCTTAGGTTTTATACCTCACCCTCGTCATGCCCAAGCCTTCGTTGATTATCTCCAAGAATTGGGTATTGCGGCGCAACAAAATATTTCGCCCCATGGTGTGGAAATTCTGGTAGAGGATCAAGCGTTACTGCAACAGGCAGAAGAGGAGTTTGAGCGTTTTTTGGCGAAACCCAATGATGCACGTTATTGGCAGGCCTCTTGGTTACTCGAAGGTGCTGAACAAGGCGAAGCAAATGCCCGGCATCTATCAAGTATCTACCGCGGGAATTCAATTCAACGGGCCTTGAAAGCCACGGGTCTGGTTAACAAAGGCGTTATTCTGCTGTGTACGGTGGTTTATTTTCTAACAGCACAAGGGCAGGGGGTTAATGGCCAGCCGCCTTTTTGGTTTTTCGAAACAACCCAGCAGATGTCGAATATTAGTCAGTGGTGGCGGTGGTTGGCGCCAGCGTTTATTCATTTTGGGATCTTCCATTTTCTATTCAATATGAGCGCTTGGTGGATATTCGGCAATATAATAGAGCGCACTCAGTCGAGTGCTCGCTTGTTCATTGTTCTGGTTGTCACCGGAGTGATTGCAAACGTGGCGCAGTTTTTTTGGAGTGGCAATAACTTCGGTGGCCTATCTGGAGTGGTTTACGGTGTAGTAGGGTATTTGTGGCTCTATGGTCGATTTAATCCGTCGAGCGGAGTAAAATTACCTGCAGGTCTTTATGTTGTTATGGTCATTACCCTGATTTTAGGGTTTACCAATGTGCTGCCATTCGCCAATCAAGCGCACTTAGGTGGCTTTATTAGTGGTTGTATTTTGGGCGCTTTGTTAGCCAGCTTAGATAAAAGTCGCTAAATGAATGGTGTCCCCGGCAGGAATCGAACCTGCAACCTACGCCTTAGGAGGGCGTCGCGCTATCCTGTTGTGCCACGGGGACAGTGTAGTGATGCTTTCGCGGGAGCATTTTAACAAGGAATTCGAAGATAGACTATGTTGTTTGATTGAATTGACGATGTTTACGCTGTACTTCTGTCAGGTAGCGATTCAATAATCTTTGAGTTGGTCCATTGAGTTTCTTAAATTGAATACCGATATGGGTTTGATTGATTTCGTCATCGAAATGCCAATGAATTAATTGCCCTCGACAAATAATAGTGTTGCCATCAGGGAGCACAAAATGGCAGGCTTGAAAGTTTTCCCCTGGTTTTGGATCAGTTTTCCCGACAATGGCTATTCGCATACCGGTAGCCGAAAGATCACAAAGGTTTCCTGTTTGGATATTGTGATCCTCACGAGTTAGTGAAGCACGTACAGGATTTGCTTGACTGATTGGAACTCGAAAGGCATTTCTCAGCTGTAGTCGCTCAATTCCCTTGGGAAATTGAAACCAATGAATGATCTCTGCCTCAGCTTTTTGCTCACTATGATGCCAATGACTGATGAATTGATGTCGAGTGCCTTGATAATTTAGACAAAATTGAGCGCAGTAGTCGGTTTCCAGCAATTGGTTCGAGCCAAGGGGGTGAAATGTTAATGTGGCGAATAATTTGTTGGTGTTGTCTATCTGAATAATGACACTGCTTGCTTTCGTAAGAGGCCGCTTGTTGGGTGTCAACAGAGTTACAGAAATCAGCTGATTATAAGTTTTATAACTTATCAGTAAGTCTTCGATTTTCTCCACACTGTGGCTAATAGTGGCGGGAGACTGGGGATCTGGCTTGTCCTCTGATCCCCGCAGTCTCTCGAATAAATTACTAAACATGAGTGAAGTGCCCACGCACAATGATAACGATTTGTCATTCAGTTTAGCAGCTAGACTGCAAAACTTTGTTGTTGATTGGTAGGCAATTTAAGTCAAGCTGTTACCAGCATTCGGTGGTTGTTGGCGAGAGATTTACGCCCGTTTGCCTGATAAGTTGCCACTTGGCTTGTGGCGCCTTTGATCACGGTCATAAGTCGCTCTATGGACGATTGTGCATGTGCCAATATTTTGCCGTTGACTTTGTTTAGTCTGGAGCAGGTGTTCATCGTATCTGAAAGTTCTTCCCAACGATTTTGAAATCTCTGTTGCCACGCTTTTGGTACTTGTCGAACAAAGGCGTCAAATCCTTCTTTATCCGTAGCAAAGCCCATTTCTGATAGGAGTTTTCGGCGTTCATTGTCCGCCTGTTCCAATGCCATAAGATGTTCTGTTTTTTGCTTTACCAGCGTTTGATGGGCAACGAATTGCCGTTGCTCGAGGCTGCTTTTTTCCTCTTGCAATAATCGTTTTAGAGTATTGGCGAGGGAGCAATCCTGCTCGATAGCTTGCAGTAGTAGTTGTGCTGTTTGGGGGGATACTGATGTATTCATGTTTTGGTGCACTCCTGAATAATGCTTTCAAGAGTACAAGCAATTAGCATGCCTGGATTTGGAGTTTAAAACTTAGTGTCTAAGTCCATCATCTTTTTAGCAACAGATTGTGCGTCAACTTGATAGCTGCCGTCAGCGATAGCGGCTTTTAATGCTTCGACTTTTTCACGGTTAACTGGCGTATCAGCGCCTAGTTGATCTGAAACCTGACTAAGTAGCTTAGCTTCGGCACTGATCTTCACAGTATCCGTGGCCTTTGCTTCCGTCGTTGGCGCGTTATCGGCTTGCTTTCCCTTAGGTGCAGCGACGCCTTGGCCAGATTTTGCCTTGCTGGTGTTGCTTGGGTTGCTATTTAAGCCATTGATTTCCAAAGCCATGTCTATACGCCTTTGATGTTAACTTCTCGCATACCTGGGTTATCGGCCTGGATTGCAAGAACTTTAGTAAGTTTACTCAAATATTCAAATTCTTCCATCTATCTAACAGTGGCGCTTGCCATGACTCTATCGGCGGTTTATTAATTCTCTTTAACTATGAGTTGTGCTAAAGCGCCACTTTTATCTGGCCTGGACCCACAACCCGGCCTTCTACCACCCGGTTGCTTTTACTGTTCTTGACTCTTATTAGTTCGCCATACGCTCCATCATCCATGGAAACCCCAGTGGTACGAATTGTTAAACCAGATTTTTCCGCCAATATAACCACGCGTTCACCACGCTCAATCATTTTGGCAGGATCCACCAATGCCGAGTTGAGGACTTGCCCAGACTGGATCGGCCGCTTAGTTACGAATCCTTCGATATTTGAAAGGTCACTGAAATAACCTTGATACATCAAGGTAACGTCTCGTAATTCTTTTCTAACATTGCGTTTGGAGAGAATGGTACCCATGGCTAATGGGGTATCGGCAATAACCACTTGATCATAAACCTGCACATTAACTGGAACGTGTATTGTCCAGGAGCTAGAGGCATTGCACGTTAATTTTACCGTAAGCCTCCCTGCTTCGCGACTTTTAGGTCGGTGCTCCAGACTAAGGGGTTGATCGCACTCCGCTAGTCGTAGGCGAGAGTCCAGCGGCGAAATGTCTATATCTACCTTTGGATATCGACCACTTTGCAAAGCCGTCACATAGTCCGTAATCGACTGATTAATCTGCTCTTGGATAGTTTGATCGGCTTGATTATCCAGGGCCAGAGATAGCCTTGGTTGCGCCAGAGTCAGGATGCAGATTCCAAAACCTAACAACCTCTTAAAATTGGTTATTGGACATAGAAATGTGGGTCGCTTGAATCTGTTCATTTACTCAATTTAGCCTATGCTAAGAAATGATTAGTGAATTGGGTGATGTGTCATGAATTTGACTATCGCCGCTCGTTGAACAATATGCAGCAAGAGTTATGCCGATGAGTGTTATCTAAGGCAGGATTGCTGGTTATGGAGCAAAATTATGGCAGGGGTACTCGACTCTGTTGATCAGCGTACCAAGTTGGTAGGTCAAAACCGTCTTGAGTTGTTGTTATTTAAGCTCAGCGGCAAACAGATCTACGGCATTAACGTTTTTAAAGTCCGTGAAGTTTTGCAGTGTCCAAAATTGACTGAGATTCCTCAGCGAAATCGCGTAGTTAGAGGCATTGCCCATATTCGAGGTAATACAATTTCGGTAATGGATATGAACCTCGCAATGGGTAATGAACCGCTGGATAACATCGAAAACTGTTTTGTGATTATCTCCGAATACAATATGACAGTGCAGGGGTTTCTAGTCAGTTCGGTAGAAAGGATCGTTAATCTTAATTGGGAAAATATACATCCACCACCCAAAGGCGCTGGGCGGGGCAACTTCCTCACAGCAGTAACAGAAGTTGATGATAAAATTGTTGAAATTATTGATGTAGAGAAGATCTTGTCAGAAGTCGTTCCTATGACGGAACGGATTTCCGATAACGTTATTAAGCAAGATGTGCTTTCAGCCTCCAAAGAGCATAATCTGAGCGTGTTAATTGCCGATGATTCAAGTGTCGCACGTAAACAGATTAAACGCTGCGTGGAACAGCTGGGGATAAATACCCATTTGGTGGCTGATGGTCGCCAAGCCTATAATCATCTTAAAGAAATTGTGGAAAATGGCGAAGATATAAATGACCGATATTTGATGATTATTTCTGATATTGAAATGCCGGAAATGGATGGCTATACCTTAACAACGATGATCAAGGACGACCCCAGAATGAAAGACCTACATGTGTTACTGCATACTTCTTTAAGTGGAGTTTTTAACGAATCAATGGTTAAAAGGGTTGGTGCAGATAATTTCTTGGCAAAATTCAAAGCCGATAAACTGGCTGATATCGTCCAGGAACAGGCCGAAAAATTTATGGCGCGATCCAGTAATCACTGATTATGGCTCTGCCAGGTAGCAACGATTCTCGGTTTTCTGAAAACGAGTACGCAAGTTTTCGCGCTTTCTTGGAGCAGGCGTGCGGTATCCTTTTGGGTGAAAATAAAAATTACCTGATTGATAGTCGATTGCGCAATCTGTTTAGGGACAATGAACTAAATTCTTTACAAAGTTTAGTCGCCGCCATCCAGGCTCCAGGATCAGGGCAATTGAGGCAGCAAGTGATTGATGCCATGACTACCAACGAAACCCTTTGGTTTCGTGATAAGCACCCATTTGAATTTTTTGCTAACGAATTGTTACCCATGTTTGCCAAGCAAAAATCCAGTATCAATATATGGTGTGCCGCGTGCTCCACCGGGCAAGAGCCTTACTCATTATCTATTTGTGTGGAGGAATTCAAACAGAAATCCTTTGGACTCGCTAATGTACCGGTAAAAATTGTAGCCACAGATATTTCATCCCGCGTTATAGAGCAATGTCGACTGGGAGTTTATGATGCCATCTCCTTGAAGCGGGGTTTGGGAGACCAACGTTTACAGAAAAATTTTACAGCCTGCGGCGAGGGAAGCTGGGTTATTAATAATAATATTAAATCTCGTATTGATTTTCGTCCTATAAACCTCAAGGATTCTTACTATAACCTGGGTAAGTTTGATGTGGTTTTCTGCCGTAACGTGCTCATTTATTTTTCATCCGACTTGCAAAAACAAATTATTACCCGCATACATCAAGCCTTGAATCCAGGTGGCTATTTGTTTCTTGGTGGGTCTGAAACCCCTAAAGGAGTTAACGATCTTTTTGATGTAAAGTACTACACGCCCGGTGTCGTTTACCTTCGTAAATAAGTTATATGTCTCTTCACGTTCCTTGCCGCTGATGGGTAAACCCTTGCCGCTTTTGCCAGAAAGCTGACGCTCTATTTTAACTAAATGCCTGATTATTATGGCAATGACTGATCTGGCATAGGCATTGCTTTATTCTTTGTGTAAACAAATTATTTCGCAATATCGGAACAAGAGATAAGACTATGGCGATCAGCATTGATAAACAATTTGGAGTCCATCAGCATGCGTTGCAACTGCGAGCGGAACGAGCCGGTGTGTTAGCCAATAATATTGCGAATGCTGACACCCCTGGATACAAAGCTCGTGACCTGGATTTTAAATCCATGTTAGATGCTCGAATGGGTATCTCTGGTGATTCGGTTTCACTCGCTACCAGCCACAGTTCTCATATTTCAACAGGGATGCATCAGGATTCTATCAACGGTTTACAGTATCGAAATCCCTTACAGCCCTCAATCGATGGCAATACCGTCGATACGCAAAAAGAGAAATCTGAATTTGTTAGTAATAATATGGGTTTCCAGGCAGCCTTCCAGTTTTTGAATGGCCGTGTTAAATCCATGTTGCGTGCTATTAAAGGAGAATAACCATGTCCCTGTTGAATGTTTTCGATATTGCCGGTAGTGGGATGAGTGCGCAATCGGTAAGAATGAATACAACCAGCTCAAACATTGCCAATGCCGAGAGTGTAAGCAGTAACACCGATGAAACCTATCGTGCCCGTCAGCCTGTTTTCAAGGCGCAACTTCAATCGGCCATGCAGAACTCACCTTTTGAATTTTCTGGTAACCAGACGAATGCTGGAGCCGGTGTTGATGTGATTGGAATCGTTGAAAGTGATGCTCCCTTGCAATTACGTTATGAGCCTAATCATCCGAATGCTAACGAAGATGGATATGTTGCTTATCCGAACGTTAATATTGTGGAAGAAATGGCGAATATGATCAGTGCCTCGCGCTCCTTTCAGACAAATGTAGATGTAATGAATTCGGCGAAGCAAATGTTGCAACAAGCATTAAGCCTGGGCCAGTAAAGAAATAGGGAGACGCGACAATGGCTGTTGATGGTGTACAAGCGAATAGCGTGTTAGATGAGCTTTCAATTCGCAATAAAGCGGATAAAGGCGAAAAGAGTGAAAGCCAAGAAAATAAAGATATGTTCATGCGCTTATTATTGGCCCAGATTGAAAATCAGGACCCGTTGAAGCCCACGGAACAAACGGATTTTGTTGCTCAGCTTGCGCAGTTTAGCACGTTAGAAGGTATTCAGAACTTAGGTTCATCGGTGGAAGATATAGGCTCTGTTTATCGTTCCAGTCAGGCATTGCAAGCAACGACTTTGGTGGGAAGAGAGGTTTTGGTTCCCGGCCAAATTGGTTACTCCGATGGCAGTTCGGGAATACGCGGGATGCTGGAAGCTGGTCAGGCGGCCGGGGATGTAATGATGATTGTTAAGGATGCAGATGGTCAGGTTGTTGCGAATCAGGATCTGGGCAATATCGGTAGTGCTGAAACTCCGTTCAGTTGGGATGGTACCGATAATGAAGGAAATGCGTTACCTGCCGGAATCTATTCAATATCTATTGAAGGAACTCTGGAAGGAGAGAACGAGGCATTAGTTACGAATATTTATAGCAAGGTCAACAGTGTTAGTATTGTCGATAACCAGGGTGGTATGCGGCTAAACCTTAATGGCATCGGGCAAATCGACTACAACGAAATTAAAGAAGTACGTTAATCAGGGCAGGAGAAGGTCATGGGTTTTAATATTGCATTAAGTGGTTTGAATGCAGCGCAAGCTCAGTTAGATGTTACCAGTAATAATATTGCTAACGTAGAAACCACTGGATTTAAGGGTTCAAGAACGTCGTTTGGTGACATCTATGCCAACTCCGCTTTTGGTAATAGTGATACCGCTACGGGAAATGGTGTTTTGCTGCAGCAAGTTCAGCAATTATTTGATCAAGGAAACTTGAATTTTACATCTCAGGCACTTGATCTAGCGGTTAGTGGCGAAGGTTTCTTTGTGCTATCACCAGATCAAATTAGCCAGGAAAGGGTTTATACTCGAGCTGGTAATTTTGGGGTCGATGAAAACGGTTACGTGGTGAATTCGGCCAACCAGTATTTGCAGGTGTTCCCTGTTAATGATGATGGATCTGTTACGGCCACGGCTCTTTCCAGTACGACTCCTTTGCAGTTACCGGATACGGCAGGTGCACCGCAGTCTACGTCACAGGTTGAGATTGGTGTTAACTTGCCTGCCAATGCAACGGCATTAAATGTCGATTTATTTGACCCTAACGAACCAAATACCTATTCAGCGTCAACTTCTATTACTCTCTATGACAGCTTGGGTGACTCTCATATTGCCACTGTCTATTTTGTAAAAGAGCAGAATCTTGGCACCAGTGGCGAACAAAATACATGGGGTGTGTTTTTGGGGGTCGCAGATGATAGCGGAACTGTCCAAACCTTAGACGTGTTTGATGGTGTTGGTGGAGCCGCAAGTGCGGAGGTCACTGCAGGTGGCCTTGCGTACGGTGTTTTGGCATTTGATTCTCAGGGCGCATTTCAAGGAACAGAACCAGCGAATGGCATATTTACCGATCAATTTACTTTTTTAAATAATGGTGCCGACACTTCGCAGCAAGTATTGTTTGATTTTAATAACAACACACAGACGCAGTTTGCATCGCCTTTTTCATACAATGCCTTATCTCAAGATGGCTTCACAATTGGTCGCTTGACTGGATTAAGTGTGGATGATCAGGGTGTAATACAAGCAACATATTCAAATGGGCAAACGACGGCTGTAGGTAAAGTGGCATTAGCGCGATTTTCTAACCCTCAGGGAATGTTGCAGGTTGGAAATACTACATGGCGCTCATCGACGGCGTCAGGTGAACCGATATCGGGAGAGGCCGGTACTTCGAGCTTTGGCCTGATACAATCGGGAGCTTTGGAAACCTCTAATGTTGATTTGACTGAAGAGTTGGTGACTTTAATCACCTCACAACGAAATTTCCAGGCCAACGCGAAATCTATCGAAACGGCAAACGCAGTCACCCAGACAATTATTCAAATTCGGTAACAGCATAATTAAAAAAAATCCCTGCTTTGCAGGGATTTTTTTTGACTTGAATAAAGTGGCAGTCCTTTTGCATTAACTTAAGTAATCGATCGTTTTATGAGATTAGCTGCTGGATTTTTGACAGCAAGAGGTGAGCAAATGGATAAATCGATATTTATAGCAATGACCGGAGCAAAAGAATCTCTCAATGCGCAACAGGTTAGAGCAAATAATCTAGCCAATGTTGCCACTACGGGATTCAAGGCAGACTTTCATGAATATCGTACCTTGGCGGTGTTTGGTGAACATCTTCCAACACGAGCGTACGCAATGGGCGAGCGCCCGGGAACTGATCTCAGTGGTGGCATCCTAATGGAAACCAATCGGTCTTTAGATGTGGCGATTAAAGGCGATGGTTGGTTCGCTGTACAAATGCCTGACGGTTCAGAAGCATACACTCGAGCAGGTGATTTAAAACAGGATGTTACTGGTCTGATTACTACCGGAACGGGATTGCCCGTGCTCGGTGATGGCGGGCCCATTGTTTTACCTGAGTATGAACAATTAATTGTGGGAGTGGACGGGACTATATCTATCAAAGGTTTGGGAGAAGACCCGTTAGCCGTAACACCTATTAATCGCTTGAAATTGGTTAACCCAGCACTGAGCCAACTTGAAAAAGGCAGTGATGGATTGTTCCGTATGAAAGAAGGTGAAGCACTTGAATCCGATCCGAACGTACTGGTGGTCAATGGTATGTTGGAAGGTTCCAATGTGAACGCTGTTAATGAGATGGCGGCGGTAATCGCACACTCTCGAATGTTCGAATTGAACGTGAAAATGATGAACTCAGCGAAGGAGTTAGATGAAGCTTCGGCACGTATCATGCAGAACTAAAGGTTATACGCAGTGATATCGGTAATTACGAGAAATTTGGTTGTTAATTGGCAAAGGTTCACCGCAAAGCGGAAGTAAGTTGCCATCATTTATTGGAGTAGGTTATGCATTCAGCATTATGGGTAAGTAAGTCTGGCTTGAGCGCTCAAGATACCAAGCTAAAGACAATTTCGAATAACTTGGCCAATGTGAGCACTACAGGCTTTAAACGGGACCGCGCTGTATTTCAAGATCTGATGTACCAGGTGAATCGTCAGCCAGGCGGCCAGTCTTCCCAAAATACTGAGTTACCTTCAGGGTTACAATTGGGTACGGGTGTAAGAATAGTTGCAACACAAAAGGAATTCACAACCGGCAACATTGAAGTGACCGACCAAGGTATGGATATGGCAATTAACGGTCGCGGATTCTTTCAAATTCTGATGCCTGATGGTTCCATCTCCTATACCCGTGACGGTCAATTCCAGATTGACTCGACGGGGCAGATGGTCACATCGGGAGGCTTTCCGTTGGAGCCAGCAATTACCGTTCCGGAGAGTTTTTCTACGGTGACTATTGGTACTGATGGTGTGGTCACTGCTGTTGATGCACAAACAGGAGATGCTACCCAGATTGGTAATGTTCAGTTAGCGGACTTCATCAACCCTGCCGGACTGGAGGCACAAGGTAATAATTTGTTCAGAGAAACCGTTGCTAGTGGAGCGCCCACTCAAGGTGAGCCAGGACTGAATGGATTGGGACCGATTATTCAAGGTGCACTGGAGAGTTCTAACGTAAACGTAGTAGAGGAAATGGTCAACATGATCGAAACTCAGCGCGCTTATGAGATGAATTCAAAAGTAATATCGACCGTTGATCAGATGCTCCAATTTGTTAGTCAGCAGCTTTAACTTTGAGGTTTATGTTGTGTATCGCTTTAGCTTCTTAATATGCGCGTTTTTGCTCACTCAGTTGATGGGGTGCGCAACGGCTCCCAAACCCGTTCCGGGGGATGCTCGCTATGCGCCAGTGGCTCCCGTCATTCCGCAACCCGATGACAAGTCTACGGGCTCTATCTATGCATTCGGTGCAGGAATTAGTCTTTGGGAGGATAAAAGGGCGCGCCGGGTTGGTGACATTATTACGCTAATGCTGGATGAGCGTACCGTATCTTCAAAGTCAAATAAAACGGCAATTGATAAAAGTGATTCCCTGGATATGGGTGTTGAGTCGGTACTTGGACATCAGCCATCAATCTCTATGCTGGGGCATAATGGTTTGGATTTAAGTGTGCAAGCTGATAACAACCGCGAGTTTGAGGGTGATGCAGGTTCCGATCAAAGCAATCGATTGCAAGGTCAAATTTCCGTTACCGTAGTGGATGTGTTGGCTAACGGTGTTTTGGTTGTTCGCGGTGAAAAATGGATGACCTTCTCTCAAGGTGATGAGTTTATCCGCATAGAAGGCATGTTGAGACCTTCAGATATAAATCCAGATAACACTGCGGAGTCATCAAGGATGGCTGATGCTCGCATTACTTATAGTGGCACAGGTGACTTGGCTAATGCCCAGGTTCAAGGCTGGGCGTCGCGCTTTTTTAATAGCAAGTGGTGGCCGTTCTAATGAGGTGTATGGGTATGAATAAATTATTGATGTTTAGTTTAATCTTGTTCATGTCTAGTGCCGCATGGGCGGATCGCTTAAAGGATATAAGTGATGTTCAGGGTGTGCGTAGTAATCAATTGTTAGGATATGGATTGGTGGTTGGTCTTGATGGGACAGGTGATAAAACTAACCAAACACCCTTCACGGTGCAAACCTTTCGTAACATGATGGAGCAATTTGGTATTAGTGTTCCAGCAAATTTAACGCCTAAGTTAAAAAACGTTGCCGCGGTATCGATTCACTCAGAACTGCCCCCTTTTTCTAAGCCTGGGCAACGCATTGATATCACTGTGTCATCGCTCGGGAACGCAAGCAGTCTAAGGGGCGGCACCCTACTTATGACCCCGCTTCGGGGTGCCGATGGCAAAGTGTATGCCTTAGCTCAGGGTGATCTAGTGGTGGGAGGTTTTGGTGCCCAAGGAGCTGATGGCTCCAAAATTACCGTGAATGTTCCCAGCGTTGGCCGTATACCCAATGGAGCCACCGTGGAAGTAGCGGCTCCAAATCCGTTTTCGCAAGGCGACACCTTAACATTCAATTTGCACACGGCTGATTTTACTACGGCGAAAAGAGTACGCGATGCCATAAATCAACTACTAGGTCCTGGCGTTGCCCGCTCAATGGACGCAACCTCCATAGTTGTTACAGCACCAAGAGATCCATCGCAGCGAGTCACATATTTA
This sequence comes from uncultured Ketobacter sp., assembly GCA_963922875.1. Taxonomy (GTDB): domain Bacteria; phylum Pseudomonadota; class Gammaproteobacteria; order Pseudomonadales; family Ketobacteraceae; genus Ketobacter. Next base: position 587,959 of record CAWUJH010000003.1, read on the forward strand.
TCAGTATTAGAAAATCTTGAAGTTGATCCCGCTGAAGGTTCAGCGAAGGTTATTATCAATTCTCGTACTGGCACGATTGTCATTGGAAATCATGTGCGAGTTTCGCCAGCTGCGATTACTCACGGAAATTTGACGGTAACGATATCAGAGAGTGTAAATATATCACAGCCAAACGCGTTCGGTGGTGGTGAAACGGTTGCCGCGGCTGAAACCAATATAGATATAACCCAAGATAAGAGCCACATGTTTAAGGTCGATAAGACGGTTACGTTAGACGATATTGTGGCAGCAGTTAATCGCGTGGGAATGGCACCTGGTGATCTCATGGCAATACTAGAGGCACTAAAACAAGCCGGTGCCTTAAGAGCTGAATTGGTCGTCATTTAAATGAAAGATCCTAAAGTGGATATGTACCTTGATTTTTCTCAGTTCAACGGTATGAGAAAAATGTCGAGAGAGAATGAAGACGAAGCTTTGAAGGCCACGTCTAAGCAGCTTGAAGGTGTATTTCTCAGTATGATGCTGAAGAGTATGCGGGAAGCCAATGCTGTGTTCGGCGAAGACAACATGTTTGAGTCAAAAGATAGTGAATTCTATCGGGATATGTATGATAAACAGTTGGCGAATAATCTGAGTTCAGGTAACGGAATCGGATTGGCAGAGGTGATCTACCGTCAACTGTCAAAAAATCCGGACGCCGCTCAGCCGAAGCCAATGGAAAGTCCTTTCTCCTCGGCTCCCCAGCAAAGGCTAGTCAGCCAATCGGTAAATAATGAAAGCCAATCACAACCGGAGATTGTTACTCAACCCCAGATATTATCGGAGTCAATAACCAACTCTTCTACTGAAAAAGATAAATGGGAAACTCCTAACCAGTTCATTCAAACGATTTTACCTCATGCGGAAAAAGCCGGTCGCGCGCTGAAGGTACCTGCTTCAGCCATTATAGCGCAGGTGGCTCTGGAAACCGGTTGGGGTAAACATGTGTTAAGAAATGACAAAGGTGAATCCAGTTTCAATTTGTTTGGTATTAAAGCGGATACTCGGTGGCAAGGTGAGGTTGCTCGTAAAGACACACTTGAATACCGGAATGGAATTGCCGCTCGGGAGAATGCCGCTTTCCGCTCATACGGAACTTTGGCGGATGCGTTCTCTGATTACGTCGAATTTTTGAAAACCAATGGTCGTTACAATAATGTTGTAAATAAAAAAACTGATTCAAAACAATGGGGTTACGAACTTCAGCAGGCAGGTTATGCCACAGATCCAAAATATGGCAACAAAATTGCAAAAATATTGGATAGTGACATTTTAAAGACGGCACTTACTGAATTGCCTTCGTATGAATAGTAGGTTGAGATTATGGCGGATTTAGCGGGAATAGCGTTATCTGGATTGAAAGCGAGTAGAACCTCGCTGTCAACGACCAGCCATAATATATCGAATATCGATACTCAGGGTTACAGTCGCCAAGTGACTGGATTAGGTACTCGTTTACCTGAATTTTCCGGTGGAACCTTTATCGGTCAGGGTGTTGATGTAGACTCAATAACTCGCGTTAGTAATCAATATGTGGTTGAGCAGCTTCGTCGTGATAGTTCAGCTTACAGTTCTTACAATGCATATTACGATTATGCGGTTCGAGTCGACCAACTACTGGGTGATGACTCTACCGCGATTACTCCCTCACTACAGCGATTTTTCGACGCCTTTCAAGACTTATCGAATGATCCAGCATCGATTTCTAATCGTCAGGTATTGCTCAGCACGGGGCAGGCATTAGTCAACCGTTTCAATACCGTATACAACCAGGTGTTCCAAACCAATGAAACGTTAAACACAGAATTAAACTCGGTTACTTCAAAGATTACTCAACTCTCAGCGAGCATTGCGTCTTACAATCAATCCATCCAATCGGTATTTACAAATAACACCGGTGAAGCCCCCAACGATTTGTTGGACCAGCGTGATGAAGCCGTTCGCCAGTTGTCTGAGTTGGTGGGTATTGATATCTTACCGCAGGCGAATAATAGCTTAAGTATCTTTGTGGGAAGCGGTCAGCCGTTAGTGGTAGGTGGTACTTCCTTTGAGCTTGAAACTGGAGATACAGTATCTGGCTTAAGTCGCGACGAAGTTTTGCTTACCAGTGGGTCATCCAGTCAGAATATAACGTCGTTAATATCCGGTGGACGTCTGGGTGGTTTGTTATCCGTACGGGAAGAGCTCATTGATCCCGTATTCAACGAACTGGGAAGAATCGCCTTAGTGTTGTCTGATACCGTAAATCAACAACATCAGTTGGGTATGGATCTCGATAATCAACTGGGTGGCTTGTTTTTTTCTGATATTAACGGTGCTTTGGCGCAAACCAGTCGGGTAGCTCCCGAGGCTTCAAATTCGGGTACCGTGAACTTGACCGTGAGTATTGACGATGCTGGTGCCTTGGGTACGGAAAGCTATACTCTGTCCTTCGATTCAGGCACCGGAAATTACACTCTTTTTAATAGTGATAATACTGTTAATAGTACTTTTGCTGATCCGGGAGCGGGTGGTTCATTTACTACAACTGACGGCTTTAGTCTGAATTTTACCAGTGGTAGTCCAGCTGACGGAGATACCTTTCAAATACTTCCCACTCGATTTGGTGCCGCAGAGATGTCGATGCAGCTAACCAGTGTTCGGCAAGTAGCTGCAGCAATTCCGGTGACTACTAATCTACCGGCAACTAATACGGGAAATGGCTTTATTGAAAACATAGTGGTTGATGATACAACGACCGTGGATTTTACTACTGCTCCATTTGCATTGTCACCACCCTATGAAATTCGATTCACTAGTGGCACGAGCTATGATGTGGTTAATACAAATACCGCGACTACTGTAGCCACTGGTGTGGCTTTTACCCCAGGTCAGTCCAATGGTCTGCTGGAGCAAGCCGGGCTTTACCCCACCTCGGGTTACGACGTGGTATACAATGGTTCCCCTGCGACTAACGATATCGTTCAGATTTACTATAACAATGGTGGCGTTGCCGATAACCGAAATGCACTTCGAATAGTTGAATTAAGTGGCACAAAAACGGTATCTAATGGCACTACGACTTATCAGGGAGCTTATGCTCAGTTGGTCAGCGGTGTCGGTACCCGAACTAATGATGCTGAAGTGAGCCAAGAAGCTGCTGAGACAATTCTAAACCAGTCCAAATCTCAGTGGGAATCCATTTCCGGTGTCAGTCTTGATGAAGAAGCCGCCAATCTAATTCGCTTTCAGCAGGCCTATCAGGCTTCTGCTCGAGTGATTCAGGTTTCAGGTGAGCTTTTTGACACTATTATCGGGTCGTTATAGGAGATCAGTGTATGGCGATTCGTATTTCTACTTCCCAAATATTCAATCAAGGTTCCGCCTCGATATTGGAAAATCAATCGAAGGTGAACCAGACACAATTACAGCTATCAAAAGGTACGCGAATATTAAAGCCTTCCGATGATCCGATTGGTTCGGCTGTTGCGTTAGATCTGCAAAAGCAAATTGATAATGCCAAACAATATATTAGCAACAGTGAGCGCGCCCGTACCAAATTAGAAATAGAGGAAAGTTCGCTCGATAATGTAACATCTATTTTACAGCGTATAAGAGAACTTTCTTTGCAGGCATCAAATGCCACCTTGAACCAGACAGATCGAAAGACCATTACCGTTGAAATAGAAAGCCGATTTGATGAACTGGTTGGTCTCGCCAATACCCAGCTTGCCAGTGGTGAGTATCTGTTCTCTGGCTATAAATCCAATGTCAAACCATTCAGCATCAATGGAACGGGAAGCGTTAATTATAACGGTGACCAAGGTGTTCAACTGGTTAATGTAAATAGTAGCGTTCAGGTTGAAAGCGGCAATAGCGGTGACGAGGTCTTTCAAAATATAAAAACGGGTAATGGTTCATTTGTTACCACCGCAGCATCCACGAATTTGGGGACTGGCGTTATCAGTGCCGCAGTATTGGAAGATCCAACAGCCTATATCGGAGACGTATATACAGTCGATTTTTCCTTAAATGGTTCTGGTAGTCTGCAATACCAAGTGACTGGAGCTAATTCAGGAGCCTTGTACAGTGCCCCTTTACCAATTTTTGATGAAGGTGGAAAAGTGACCGTGGATGGGGTCAGTTACTCTATTTCGGGATTTCCACAAGCAGGTGATAGCTTTACAGTTGAGCCGAGTTTCAGTCAAGACATGTTTACCACCGTAAATCAGATTGTGAGTGCTCTTAAGCTCCCAAATAATAGCTCTGAGCAGCAGGCTACCTTTCTAAATGCATTGAATCTTGGAATGCAGAATCTTGATCAAGCGATGAATCATGTTGATGAAGTGCGAGCGAGTGTGGGTAGTCGACTCAATGTCATTGATAGCGAAGCGGATATTAATGAGGGGCTGATAGTAGAAGCGGAATCAGCGTTATCGGTTGTTAAAGACCTGGATTACGCAGAGGCGATCACCCAACTTAATAAACGAACTTTAGCGTTGCAGGCGGCCCAACAATCGTTTGTACAGGTTCAAAATCTTTCCCTGTTTGAATTTTTATAAAGAGTTTAGTGACGATGAGAAAGCTAAGCATTATTCAAAAAAGTGGTCAATGGAGAGGAGGGTAGCATGACGAGAAATTACTACGCTTAACTCGATTTTAAAAAATATTAATTGCACCTCCCGTAACCATTGATCCAGGGAGGCGAAGTAGGAGAAACTACAATGCCACAGATTATTAATACTAATATTTCATCGATAAACGCTCAGCGTAACTTGAATAAATCGCAGGGTTCATTACAGACGTCTTTGCAAAGATTATCCTCAGGTTTGAGGATAAATAGTGCCAAAGATGATGCTGCTGGGCTTGCCATTTCAAACCGCTTTATTACTCAGGTACGGGGTTTAAACGTTGCGGTTCGAAACGCGAATGACGGTATATCCTTAGCGCAAACGACCGAAAGTGCGCTGGATGAAATTACCACTTCTTTGCAACGTATACGTGACCTTGCGGTACAGTCTGCCAATGATACTAACAGTGAAGCCGACCGTATTTCTTTACAGGCGGAAGTTGACCAGCTGATCGACGAGGTTGACCGGATAGCGACCACTACAACCTTTAATGGCCGGAATGTGTTAGATGGGTCTTTATCGTCTTACTACTTCCAGATCGGTGCAAACTCTGGCGAAGGGGTTGAAGTCGATGGTGTTGATGCGCGTATTGATTCCTTAGGTTCTCAGCCAGGTGCAGTGCAGAGTACCGCCTCTAGCCTCGCAGGTGGTGTTAGCGCAACCGTAGCGAGTTTTTCGTTGACGGTAGGAACCAATGGCACTTCGGTTGACGTCGCCAGTGCGGCTAATGGTGGTGCCATAGTGGGCGCGGCAACTGCCGGTTTGACGGATCCAACGGCCAATGACTATGGTTCCGGTGTAGCTAAAGCCTTGGCTGAGCGAATTAACGATCTACGTGGTGATGGAATTGAAGGGTTGGAGGGTGTTTATGCCACTGCCAAGACTACCTACGATTATACCGATGCTGGTGCGTCCTTGGCTTCGGAAGCTTATGTGGGCGTCGGTGAATTGGCTAATGGCGATTTAAATATTAATGGTGTTGATATCGGGCCAGTAACTGTCCAGGAAAAGGATTCTGACGGCAGCCTGTTAAAAGCCATTAATGCCAAATCGGATATTACAGGTGTGACGGCCAGACTCGATGACAATGCACGCCTGGTATTAACCGCTGACGATGGGCGAGACATTATTATCAGTACTGCAAACGGGGCGGAAGATATTCTGTTCGAAGGTGGAGATACGGATAACAGTAATAATGTTGCGGCGCTTACCGGTGACTTCAAAACTGGCACCTTAACCATTTCCGCGCAAGATACCATTGCCTTAAGTTCAGGGCAATCGGCGACGGATGACAGTAACGTTCAAGCTGTGGGCACCGTAGCTAATGCAGATATTACCACGATCGAAGGCTCAAATATCACCATGTCGGCCATAGATAGTGCCTTGGCTCAGATCGATGGCTTCCGCGGAAAATTAGGTGCAGTGCAAAACCGCTTTGAGTCCACTATCCGTAACTTGTCCGCTGTATCGGAGAGTTTATCAGCGGCGAATAGTCGTATACGAGACGCTGATTTTGCGGCCGAAACAGCCAACCTATCGAAAAATCAGGTTTTGCAGCAAGCGGGTATTTCGGTGCTGGCGCAAGCGAATGCCTTGCCGCAACAAGTGTTGTCACTATTGCAGGGATAAACTAATACCTGAAAATTTGCCACATCTTAGTGGTTATATCCAAAACGCCTTGAGGTTCACTTTCAAGGCGTTTTTTTATTTTAAGAGAGGGGTGTTAGTAATAAAAAGGCTCTCTCATGTAACCAAACGATTTAAATAAAGAGATTAAGTTGTTCCAGATGGCGCCGATATAAGTGTTGTACGCAAATTATGCAGTAACACGGCCTCTATGAGGCTCTCGCTAACTTGTTTAAACCTCAGTTGTTGAGGTCGTGTTGAATAAATCGCAGGAGACACACAATGCCACAAATAATTAACACTAACATTTCTTCACTCAATGCGCAGCGTAACTTGAATAAGTCGCAAGGCTCATTGCAAACATCTCTGCAGCGTCTGTCTTCTGGTTTGCGCATTAACGGCGCTAAAGATGACGCCGCAGGCTTAGCCATATCTAACCGTTTCACCACTCAGATTCGTGGTTTAAACGTTGCTACCCGTAACGCTAATGATGGTATTTCTTTCGCCCAAACCACAGAAAGTGCCTTGGATGAGATTACTACATCTTTACAGCGAATTCGCGATTTGGCGGTTCAATCAGCCAACGATACCAACAGCGCTGCTGACCGTTTGTCGCTTCAAGAAGAAGTTGATCAACTAGTGTCTGAAATTGACCGAATTGCCAAGACTACTACCTTTAATGGTAACAGGGTAGCAGACGGCTCCTTGGATTCTATTAGCTTTCAAATTGGTGCTAATGCCGGTGAAACGGTTTCTGTGGATGGTGTTGATGCTCGCGCCAGTGCTTTAGGTTCACAGCCTGGTGCGGTTCAAAGTACCGCGTCAAGCTTGGCGGCCGGTGTATCAGCCAGTGTGGATTCCTTTTCCATCACTGTGGGTACTGGTGGTACTGCAGTGGATGTGGTGAGTGCGGCCAATGGTGGGGCAATAGTAGGTGCAGCGACCGCCGGTTTGACTGATCCAACTGCGGCTGACTATGGGTCAGGGGTGGCAAAAGCCCTTGCTGAGCGTATTAACGACTTGCGAGCCGATGGTAATGAGGATCTGGAAGGAGTTTACGCCACTGCCACAACAACCTATGACTATACAGATGCTGGCGCTTCTTTGGCCTCTGAAGCCTATGTAGGCTCCGGATCGTTGGCAAATGGCGACTTGAATATTAACGGGGTCGATGTTGGTCCTGTGACTGTTCAAGAGAAAGATGCCGATGGTGCTTTACAGAACGCCATTAACGCTAAGTCAGATATTACCGGTGTAACCGCGAGTTTGGATGACAATGGTCGCCTCGTGCTTACCGCTGATGATGGCCGTGATATCGTAATAACAACTGCCAACGGCGCGGAGGATTTGCTTTTTGAAGGTGGTGACACTGATGACAGTAACAACGTAGCAGCACTCACTGGATCCTTTAAGTCTGGGACGTTGACGGTGTCAGCTCAAGATACTATTACCTTAGCGGGCGATGGTTTGGCAGCAACTGACGACAGTAACGTGCAGGCCGTGGGTACCATAGCCAATGCTGATATCACTACGGTAGCAGGTGCTAATATCACCATCGAGTCTATCGATAGTGCGATTGGGCAAATAGACTCTTTCCGGGCAGGGTTGGGTGCGATACAAAACCGCTTTGAGTCTACGATCCGTAACTTATCAGCGGTATCGGAAAGCTTGGCGGCAGCGAATAGTCGAATTCGGGACGCGGATTTTGCAACTGAAACGGCTAATCTATCCAAGAACCAGGTGTTACAACAAGCCGGTATCTCGGTGCTCGCTCAAGCCAACGCATTACCACAGCAAGCATTGTCTCTACTGGGATAATATCGGTAGAGTACAATAAACAATGGCCTTTTTAGGTCGGAGCGGGACCCGAGGGTTAAAACCTTGGGTTTCCGCGTTTGTTGTTTAGGTGTAGTTATGATTAACGATAAACCTTTAAATACTGATTTTAATGTCTTGAGGCAGAACTTAAAAGCTGACCTGGCACAGCAGGAACGGGTAAAGAGTTCTGAGAAGGCACAGAATACTCCTAAATCTGAGCCGCTAGGTAGAATGTCTAAAGATGTTGAGGCAGAAATAATTGCGCCTGAAGAAATGGCAAAGTCTAATCAACAAGCAAACGCTCCTTCTCCAGTATTATCTGAAAAGGTCAAAGCTGAACTCCTGCAAAAAGTGCAAGAGGCTATACCCAAAGTCAGGGAGTTGATGCAGAAAAATCAGCGTTCCTTAGACTTTAAAGTGGCTGAAGATGAAAATCGGGTCATTATTACGGTTATTGATAAAGAAACCGATCGAGTGATTCGGCAGATACCTCCTGAAGATATATTGCTGATAGCGGATGCTATTGAACAAGGTATGGATGACCTCCCTGATGGAGTTATCGTCAACTATAAAGCGTGATAAAAATTGGATTTCATATTATTAATAAGTAGACGCCAAAGTCACAGGTTAGATTAATAAGCCAAGCTAACCTTACTTGGATCAGTTTTTCCTTTCGAATAAAGATTTGTTCTGTTCTGCCGATACTATAATGAGTAAAGAGAAGCGAGCATTTTAGCTTGGTATGCTAATTGCTTGGTTTCTAATGGTGTGAAGATTTTAATGGATTTGATACTTCGCACTTTATAGTTCTTGTGAGGTTAACGCTATGGCGTCTATTACGGCAGCCGGAACTGGTTCCGGGCTCGACATTGAAAAGATTATAGAAACATTGACCGAAGCCGAACGGGTGCCCACTGAATCTCGCCTGGATAGAAGAGAAGTTGAAATTAAGGCAGAAATATCTGCTTTTGGTTCATTAAAAGGGGCTCTAACAGATTTTCAATCGGCAATGTCTGGCCTTTCCTCCCTGAAAGATCTTGCCGCTCGTTCTGCAACCTCAACCAATGAAAGCACCTTTACTGCCACTGCCTCCAGTGGTGCGGCTGTAGGTTCCACCGATATTCAAGTAACACAGTTAGCCTCTAACCATAAATTGGTATCAACGGCGGATTTTGCCAGTTCCTCCGCTGCAGTAGGTGCCGGCACTCTTTCTTTATCGTTGGGGGCCTCTAGTTTCGATGTCACCATAACCGCTCCAGATAGCAATACCTTAGGGGGAATTCGTGATGCGATCAATGATGCTGCAGACAACCCAGGTATAACGGCCAGTATTTTGACTGTCAGCGACGGCATGGGTGGGACAGTTTCCAAACTGGTTTTAACCGCTGATGAAACCGGCGCTGATAATGCAATTACTGTGTCTGTTACCAATGATTCGGATGGCAATGACACTGACAATGTTGGGCTATCGGCTTTCGTGTTTGCTGGTGAATTGGACCCTGGCAGTAATATGTCTCAGAAAACACCGGCACAGGATGCCAGTTTGCTGCTGGACGGAGAGTACGTCGTTACTAGCTCCACCAACGTCTTTTCTGATGCTATTGAAGGGGTGACCATCACGGCTCTAGCTCAGGATTTGGATAATACGGAAAAGTTGACGATTGGTCTCGATCAATCAGCGATAACGGATCGGCTGACTGAATTCGTCGCCGCATTCAACGCACTAAGTGATACTCTGGCCTTTCTAACTGACTATGATGTTGAAGCGCAAGAGGCGGGTTTGCTGACCGGTGATTTCGTCGCTCGCACTATTGAAACTCAGCTTCGTCGCACTATTAGTAGTGTGTTAGATGGTGCAACAAGTTCCTTTAATTCTTTAGCGTCAATAGGTATCACTACCCAAAGAGACGGCAGTATCGCTTTGGATTCGAGCAAATTGAGTACGGCATTAGGGAGTAATTTCGACGATGTTGCTGAGTTATTGGCTGGTGATGAAGGTCTAATAAAAAATCTAGACGATAAAATAGAGAGTTTTTTGCGAAGTGATGGTGCAATTGCCAGCCGCAATACCACTTTTCAATCGCAACTTAAAGAAATCGATGAGCAAAGAGAGCGACTTAATCTACGGATTGACTCCTACGAGCAGCGTATTCGGTTGCAATATACTAATCTTGATATTCTGGTTGGGCAGTTACAGAGTACAGGTGACTTTGTAACGCAACAGCTGGATATCATTAAAGCTGGTATAACTGGCAAGAAATAATAGGCGATAGACGGGCGATACTATGAATATGAGAAAAGGTGCACAACAGTACGCACAATTAAAGAAGCAAACGGGAATTGAAGATGCTAATCCTCACCAATTGATTGGTATGTTGTACCAAGGCGCACTGGATAATCTACAGCAATCGCTGGGCTGTATCGAGCGTAATGATTATGAAGGTCGTGGTCGACACCTAGGTCGGGTGATTACTATCTTAGGTGGTTTGCAAAGCTTTTTGGATCATGAAAAAGGCGGCGATATCGCTCGTAACCTGGATAGCTTATATGAATATATGAGTATACGCTTGTACGAAGCCTCTAGCGCTCATAGCAAGCAAATGGTGGAAGAGGTGATTGCCCTAATCAAGGAAATAAAAGAAGGTTGGGATGGTATAGCCGGAGAAGCCACTAAAATCTACAGTAACAAAGAAGAATCAGCAACGAGTTAACCCAATGCTAGCAGATAAATTGGCAGAATACTCAGATCTGATCGAAACTGCATTGGCAACGGCAGATCTGGAACAAGTACAGGATCTTACCCATAGCGCGGACTTGTATCTACATAAGCACTTACCTCTATCTGATACCAATCAGGTAGATATTGCGGAACTTACTGCGGCCATGGAACGACTCTCTAGCCAGTTCCAGGCCGCGATGCTATTAGTTGAAGCGGCCCGTAAGGATGCCCATAGCCAATTGCAATTACTGGGTAAAAGTAAGAAAAACACCAATAAATACCTTGATATCGCCCGTAATTTCGGTAGTTAAATAAGTCTAAGTTCCTGAATTCTAATATTCGATTCGCTATTCCTCCAGGATTCAACGCCGCCTGATGAAAAAATCTGCGTCAGTAATTTGACTGATCCGTAGGCCATAGCCTTTACTGAAAGGTAAGTGCTTAAGAAGTGTCAATATTAATCAGCTTCATAAGCAGTACTAGGATTAACATAAGGCGTTTTATTACCAGTTATGTGGCGAGAAATAAAGGTTCTATTGGTGGACGATAACGAATTGCGCCGCCATGACATGACAACAATTTTGAATTTCGTGGGAGAGCAGACGATCTATTGTGCGTCAGATGAATGGCAACAAGCCGTGACCGACGAAGAAAGTGGCTCTTTTACCAGTCTAATAATAGGAGAGGCACCCAATATATCTCAGCTTGCAGAAGCTATTATTGATTGGGAGCCGACCCTTCCCATTATATTGCTGGATTCTGCTGAGTTTGACAAAGAAGTTGCCGATAAGGTCAAGCGAGCCTTGATTGCCAGTATCGAAACGCCTCCTAATTACACCAAAATGATGGACACTTTGCATCGAGCCCAAGTGTATAAAGACCATATCAATACTGACCCTTCACGTTCCCAGCGCCGAGAAGCTCAGCTATTTCGTAGTCTAGTGGGTACCAGCCGAAACATTGTCAAGGTACGTGAGCTAATGGCGCAAGTGGCGGATAAAGACGTCAACGTACTCATTACGGGTGAATCAGGTACTGGTAAGGAAGTGGTGGCGAGAAACCTTCATTACAACTCACATCGGAGGCACAAGCCGTTTGTGCCCGTAAATTGCGGAGCGATTCCCCAGGAGCTATTGGAGAGTGAGCTGTTCGGTCATGAAAAAGGCGCCTTTACTGGAGCCATAACCAGTCGACCAGGACGTTTTGAGTTGGCAGAAGGCGGCACAATATTTCTGGACGAAATTGGTGATATGCCTCTGCATATGCAGGTTAAGCTTTTGCGAGTTCTACAGGAGCGCACTTTTGAGCGAGTAGGAGGTTCTAAAACCTACAATGCTGATGTTCGAGTTATTGCTGCTACTCATCAAAATCTTGAGGATCAAATCAAAGAAGGAAAATTTCGTGAAGACCTCTATTACAGAATAAATGTATTTCCCATAGAAATGCCGCCGTTGCGGGAACGTACGGAGGATATACCATTATTACTAAACGAATTGGTCGCTAGAATTGAAAATGAAAAACGAGGTTCAATTCGATTTAACTCTGCAGCGATCATGGGCCTGTGTCGTCATGATTGGGCTGGCAACGTCAGAGAATTGGCCAATTTGGTGGAACGATTAGTGATTACTCATCCCTACGGTGTCATCGGGCTATCGGATCTACCGAAGCGCTTTCGTCACGTTGATGACATTGATGAAGAGCAAGAATTACCGGATGAACTTGCCGGTAGCAGTATGCCTGGATTCGTGAATATGGATAACACTGCGCTGTTACCCGTTAATGGGATTGATTTAAAAGAATATTTATCAAATTTAGAATCAAACCTTATCAAGCAGGCGTTGGATGATTGCAACGGTGTTGTGGCAAGAGCTGCGGAAAAACTGAAGATAAGGCGCACGACACTAGTAGAAAAAATGAGGAAATACGATCTTAATAGAGTTTAAGGCATGTCTCTTGCAGTCATTGATTAATGTAATAAAAAGTGTCGAAAAATTGTCAATACTTCGGGTTTACTAAACCATGGCTGCAGCCTCTCAAGCTACTGTTAAAATTGATATTCAAATCGCTGATGCCAAGCGATTGCATATTGCGGGTGAATTAAAACTAGCCCAAAGAAAGTATGAGAAGTTATTGAAGAAAATGCCTGCAAACCCGATGTTATTGAGTTTGCTAGGGGGGCTTCTATTACAAAGAAAGCAATACAAAAACGCTATTCCTTATCTTGAAAAAGCAGCCCAACTTAATAAGCAGGACGCTGATATACCCTATAATCTTGCGTTGGCTTACTACCATTTAAAAGACTATAAAAAGTCTATAGTTGAATATCAACACGCCATCGCTGTTAAGCCTGCTCATGATAGAGCTCATTATATGCTAGCTAGAGCCTGTCTGGAATCAAGAGAAAGTGATACCAAATCACTGGCTATAAAGTCACTTCAAGAAGATATTCGCATTACGGATCGATTGGACTCCCATGTATTGTTGGCTGAGTGCTTTCATGAAGACAAAAAAAATATTGAAGCGAGACAAGAGGCCAAGCTAGCCCTGCAAAAGGATCCCACTAATGAAATCGCTTTGTTCGTCTTGGCAAAAACGATAATCGCTGAAAACTACACAAATGCTCAAGTGGATATTCGTAGTGCTGAACCAGTCATTAAGGCAGGTAATTTGATTCTTAAATTGTATCCCAACAGTTGGCGTGGGCATCATGTTATAGGTGAGGCCCTTGCCATGATAGGTGAAAACGACCTGGCGATTCAACATTATAAAAAAGTGAATGAATTGGTGCCGAATTTTGCGATGTCTAGAACCAATACGGGTGTGCTGCTTCTAAAGCAAGGTCGATTAAGCGAAGGCTGGGAAGAAATTGGACATCGCAAACATCATGGAGCTGAACTTTATGGCATGGATACTGATGTTTTAAGCCGATGTCCAGCACCTTTTTGGGATGGTGAAATACGGGCAGGATTGAAGCTACTAGTAGCCTCGGAGCAGGGGATCGGAGACCAGTTTTTACACTGTCAAATGATTCGAGATCTTATTTCTATGGGTGTGCACGTACATATGACCTGCACGCAGAAAATTTTGCCGGTAATGACACGATCTATACCACAGGTAACTTTTTATAGCGCTGAAGACACTATTGAAAAAAATATACTGGAACAAATGGATTTCAAAGCAGAGTTATTAGATCTTGGCAGATACTTGAGGTCTGACTTAGATAGCTTTAAAGAAAAATTCTATTACTTAAAGCCTGATCCAGATCTAGCGCAGATATATAAACAAAAATATCAAATTTTTGGCAACAAACTCAAAGTTGGCATTGCCTGGAAAAGTATTAGTCGTTCAGTCGGCAGCATAAAATCAACTCAACTTATGGATTGGGAAGATATTCTGCGAACGCCAGGGGTTCAATTTATAAATATACAATACGGCTCGGTTGCTGAAGATATTCAGCAGATAAAGCAGCAATACGGTGTGGAAATCTACCAGGATGACTTTGACCCATTCGACGATATAGAAAAAGCGATAGCACAAATATCAGCGTTAGACATGGTTATCTCCGTGTCAAATGCATCCGTACATATTTCAGGTCAGCTGAATATTCCAACTTGGGTCATATTGAACAGCCGCCCACTCTGGCATTGGTTTGAAAATGACGACCGTACTGTTTGGTATGACAGCCTTAAGCTATTCCGTCAGAATCAATTGAGTGGCTGGCGGCCTGTATTAAATGAAGTCGCTAGAGCACTAAAAGATAAGGTAGGATCAAAAGAATGATTAAAGTTTTTATTGGCTTTGACCCCAAAGAGGCAATTGCCTACAACGTATTAGCCTATAGTCTCGAAGTAAATGCAAGTGAGCCTGTAGCTATCACTCCCATAATGTTGAAGCAGTTGAGTAATATTCATACCCGTACCAGAAATAATCTTTCATCAACTGAATTTTCCTTTACCCGATTCCTCGTGCCATTTCTTTGTGATTTTGACGGTTGGGCAATATTCATGGATTGCGACATGTTAGTGCTCAGTGATATAGCAAAATTGTGGGAGCTACGCGATGAAAAATACGCGGTACAGGTGGTAAAACATGATCACCAACCGGCGAATACTACAAAATTCCTAAATCAACCACAGACCCGTTATGAAAAGAAAAACTGGTCGAGTGTGATGCTAATGAATTGTGCAAAATGTAAGTCGTTGACCCCCCAATACGTTAACGAGGCTAGTGGTCTCGAGTTACATCAATTTAAGTGGCTTAAGAACGATGAACTTATTGGAGAGATACCTCACTCCTGGAATCATCTAGTGGGTTATGATCAGTATTCAGATGAAGTAGACAATGTCCATTTTACAGAAGGTGGTCCCTATTTCAGAGAATATAGAGATTGCGATTATTCTAAAGACTGGATAGCTATGCGCGATAGAATGCTCTTTGTGGAAGATGCGAAATCCACAGCTGAGTGTAAACAATCTAACGGTTAACCTGAGTTCGTTATGGAAATATTTGGTGAACTACCCACTAAACCCGTTTTATTCGCAGCCTGTGACAGTCGTTATTTTTTTGAGCATGGACCGGCATTTATCTATTCAGCGAACGATGTGGGAAGCGATATTCACATACACATTGTTGACCCGATTCCTGAAGCATACTCAATAGCAGCGGTGCTCAACAGTACCACTACTGTCGATATTTCTTATACCTTCAGTTTCTCCAATCCGGATTTAGATGAACATCAAAGGCGTACATACTATGCCTGCATTCGGTTCTTGGTTTTGCCATTATTACTGCCCCACGCTAAAAAAATTCTTACGCTAGATATTGATTGCCTGATTATGCGGGCTGTGGCTTTTCCAACAACTGAATGTGCCTATTTTCCCCGTCAAGTTGCAGATATTGAGGGTGTATCTGGCTGGATAAAAGAAGGTTCTAAAGTAGCAGCAGGGGCGGTGTATCTAACCGATGCGGCGTTAAATGTAGCGGATGCAATCGCTAAAACAATTAATACCCTGGAGCTTAAGTGGTACGCAGATCAAATCGCCCTTTCCGCTATATTCGACCAGGTTCCCGTTCAGTTTGTGTCACATTTTGATGAATCCTTTATGGATTGGGGGTTTGTGGAAGGTACTGTAATTTGGACTGGTAAGGGTCCACGTAAATATAATAATGAAAAATATCTGGAGCGTAAAAAGTCATTTGACCGAATCGTTAAGGAAGTCATGCCCTTTCAGAATATCATACTAAAGCCAAGGCTTGATCTGCCATTTAAACAAATGGGTTTAGTCAGAAAAAGTGACGCAGAAATACCTGAACTTAGAATATTCTGGCACCTTTTTGCCGAAGGCCTGGAGAATACTTTAGATAACGCCCATACGATAGAGATGCCCCGTTGGATGTTTAATCACACTATCCAAACTTTCTTTCCACAGGATACGGTATTTTTCGTCCCCCACGTGGAAAAGCACAATTGGCAGGGTAATGAAAATACGCTTTATTATATGCAAACAGTATTTCCATGGTTGTTCACCATAGACACTGAAGGTTGGGGTGGTGGTGCTGGCTTTGTTCATGATTACAATCCCGAGGAGTCTTTTACCTGTGAGGCGTTTGACGCGTTAAAAGCCTATATGATAGCGGGTGGCACTAAATTCCCACAACCCCGTGGAAAGGGATTGGATATAGACGAGGAGTTTATATTCGTCCCGTTACAGTTACCTCACGACGAAACCATACGCTGGCACGCGGATATCAGTTGCGAGCAATTTGTGAAATCGCTATGTGACTGGGCTGAAAAAAAACACAATGGTCCAAAGGTTATTTTCAAGGGGCATCCTATTAATCTGGAATCTATGGCGCCCTTGAAGAATATAATCGATCACTACGAAAATTCATTTTATTTAACCGAGCTGGATATTCACGAAGTAATCCCCAAGGCCAGTGCTGTTTACGTAATTAACTCCGGCGTTGGTCAAGAGGCAATGCTTTATGATGCCAAAGTCGTTACATTTGGACGCTGTGAATATATGCCCGTTACCATCCAGGGCGACATAAAAGTTCTTGATTCTACCTGGCAAATGGTTAAGGAAGATGATCTTGAACAGCGAAAGTACTTATACCGCAGCTGGTATCACTGGTATGTAAACAAGGTTTGTTACAGCGTGCCCACCCCTTTGAATCCATTTTTTGATAGCGCACAGGTGCCCTATGGCTGAACGGCAAATGATAACCAGTACCGATGAATCAAGACCTGATCATATCATGCGATACCGCTTGGCCATCGAAGTACTGACCCAGAACAACCTCAATCACAGCATACTAGATGCAGGTTGCGGAGTGGGGTACGGGAGTCATTTAATGGCTGATTATGTAGAGAAAATTACGAGTGTCGATATTAGTGCTGACGCCTATGAGTATTATAAGAAGTATTTCGCTCGGGACAATATAACCTATTTGAATCAGTCCTTACTTAAGCTTGATACCAAGCAAAAATTCAATGCTATTGTCTGTTTCGAATTTATTGAGCATGTCGATTTTGCCGTAGATGCGATTAAACTTTTCGGCGAGCTATCTGACGTTTTGATAATTTCTTCGCCAAATGAAACTATCCGACCCTGGGCTCAACCTCCGATCAACCCCTATCATGTTCGACATTATACTCCTGCGGAAATGGAAGCCTTATTAGCGCTTGGCGGTTACCAAGTTCAGCATTGGTACTGCCAGTTAAGCGGTGGCCAACCTGAAATACTAGAAGGCCATAATGGAAAGTTTATGATAGCAGTAGCCGCCAAATAACCAAGGAGTGCCATAAAATGAAAGCCAAATCTAATACGCTTATCGATCAATACATTGAACAGGATCCGGTTCAATTTTTAATAGTCGGTGGCTGTCCACGCAGCGGTACTACCGCAATGTTAAGTATGCTGAACGCTAGCACAGATATTGGTCTGATTCCGGAGTATAACCTCTGCAGTGCGGTTAAAAGCATTGAAAGCCTGTTCTATAAAGAAAAGGCCATAGCAGGCAAGCAGTGGATAGGTGACATCAATGCGAATAAACGTGATGGTGCTGATATCTTGGTGGGTGATTTCTTAAAGTACGTGCCTAATCAGAAGCGCTCGTTTAATGCTATGAACCGATTTTTTTTTGAATCTGTTTTTGGCCGTTCCTTAAAAGTTGTTGGTGAAAAGCTTCCACGATACTGGGATTTTGACATCGCTTATCTAGAAGATAAAGTAGGCCCCATCAAAATTATTCATATTGCTAGGGACCCCATGGCTGTAATGAACAGCTTTATGCATAGGGCAAGATTAACCGAACAGAATAAAGATCAATGGAAATATAATGATATTCGGGTTGCCTGTAATTTATGGGCAAAGGCCTGGAATGTAATGGTATCCATGCAGGAAATGTTTAATGAACGCTTTCTCATGGTTAAATACGAAGATCTATTCGATAACAGAGAGTCTACTGAGGCACTAATCGCAGATTTTCTACAGGTTGAATCTAGCGAATTTTTATCTTTTGTCGGCGAAAAACAAAGTGATCTAACGGACTTTTTACCCAATGAAAAGGAAACGGCTATGGGATTATTTGGTGAAATTCACCGCGCTTGGGATAAGCCATTAGAAGAATTAGTTCAGGCGTTTCCTGAGTTACGCTATATAGAATTTTTTGATGAGGAAACATCAAAGAATTCTCCAAAAAGTAGCCAACCATCGGGAGCAAAATCAGAGCTCGTATCTCCACCCGTATCTCCATCAAAGTCATCATTTAATTCCACCAAAAAGCATCCGTTAGTAACCGGTTTTTGCAAAGAGTATCAGTCACCTTTTGCTACCATGACTTGGCCTGATTTATCGTCGCATCCTGAATTCTCTCGCTGGATGGATGATAAGGTTAATAAAGTTCCTTCCGGTGCAAAAATGGCGGCTTATAACTATCGTTGTGCAGTAGAAACCGTAACCCAAGCCATCAGCGATGACCCGATGCGAATGCTTAATATATTTTTAAATCCGAAATCGGAAGTCAAAAATGGATCAGCTTTTCATACGGTTCATGTAGCTATTAACATGTTGAAGGCTCAGTATTCCGGAGCTGCGTTTAGCGACTTTGAAATAGGCTTGTTGCATAAACAATTTAATCGGTTGTTGGAAGAAACTCGCCGTTATCATATGGTTCAATGTTTACAGAAGGTGACTCAGAGAGATGCTCCCTCTGAACTGGCAAAGCAGATATTGGCAATCTTAAGTAAGGATGGTGCCGTACCGTTTCGAATTGGCGATGCCGATATGTCGTTGTTGCAATCAGAGCTGGCGGCTGAAGTGGAAAGTTTATTGAATTCAGAGCCTAATACATCCGGTGTTGGCTATGATCGAGCTACGAGATTGTTACCCGATACGCATCCCCGAGTCTATGACATACTAAACGCCTATTTCCGGGATTGGTGCCTCTTAGAGGCGAGTAAGTATTATTTTGGTGTCGAGCAAAAGATTCACGCTGTAGCTCTACATGTTTGCCGATCAACGGATAAGCATTTCACAATGACCTGCAAGGACTTACCTACCACTGATCTTGTCAATTTGCATTTTGACCCCAAAGATGGCATGACAAAATGCATTCTCTACTTAAATGATGTTACTCAGGACGATGGCCCCTTTTGTTATATACCCGGTAGTCATCGCTGGCATTCAGACCCGGTAAATCGCTTAGCCGCTAAGGCTAATGAAGTAACAAATTATCTGGACTCGCCGGAACACCGCAAAGCATTTATGAGATTGCCAGAAGACTTTCGCTATTGCGGTATCGTGGGTTCGATGATCCTCGATGGAACAGGCCTGTCTCACTCGCTCAAGGAAAAGGAGGTGGCTTATGATTCTGCGACCTATGGTCAAGCTATTTTCTTTGATCCAGGTGGGTTACACCGTGGTGGTATCACACGGGGAACCGGTGAGCGTATATCACTTCAAATTATGTTGCGTCCAGCCATTCAAGGCAACGTCTTACCCCAATTTTAACCTAATCATAGCGGAGTGATCCATGCAATATAATAACGAAGTGGCACAACAACTAGCGCAAATTAGCAAACAGTTGCAGCAGCAAACGCAGCTGATACAGCAGCATGCGCAGATTGCTGCACAGCAGTTTAATTGGTTTATACAGTTTCAAAAGCAAATTAATGCCACTCATTCGGTTCATGTTCACGGATTAGTTCGTGATATTTTACGGGATGAAAAGTACCAGGATCCCAAGCGTCTAGAACCCTTTGGCTATAAAGGGCATTCTCAATTTGATGAAGATGGTATTCTACAGGAAATATTCAACCGTATCGGAACGACCAACAAGACCTTTATCGAGTTTGGTGTCGGTCACGGTACTGAAAACGATACGGTATATCTGCTGTGTAATGGCTGGAATGGCTTGTGGATTGAACAGGCGCCTGATCGTGCTCAGTATATTATTGATAAATTCGGCGGAGCGATTCGTGACGAACGTTTAAAGTTCATTAATCAGGGTGTCAGTCGAGAGAATATCAATGATTTGTTTCGTGGTGCAGATGTTGTTGGTGAAATCGATTTATTGTGTATAGATATCGATGGTAACGATTATCATGTATGGGAAGCTATAGACTCAGTAAATGCTCGATGCGTGGCCATCGAGTACAACGCGAAGTATGCGCCGCCCGTGGAATGGGTGAAGGCCTACGATCCTAATCATCGTTTCGATAAAACTGACTACATGGGCGCATCATTAACGTCTTTATACAAGCTGGGCGAGAAAAAAGGCTATTCGCTTGTAGGCTGTACCCTTACTGGCGCCAATGCCTTTTTTGTTAGAAATGATTGTTTGAACGATCACTTCCAAGCGCCCTATACTCCAGCAAATCATTATCAGCCTGGCCGTTACTGGTTAGCGCGTGGGTACTATCAAGGCATGCCCAGTAATTACGGTCCTTACCTTGGTAAGGATAATCAACCCTTCGGCTAACGGTGGTATATTATGAAACTTGAGTTTGGTTGCGGTGACAATCAACCTAAAATGGGATTTGTCGGGGTTGATATCCGCGAAGCTCCCCATGTAAATTTCGTTTGCAATGCATGGGAAATAAATGAAAAAGTAGCACCAGGGTCTGTAAGCGAAATATTCTCCCGTCATTTTTTTGAACATCTAACGTTTTCGCAAGCTGATCGAACCCTAGCTGTTTGGCTTGATATATTGGCTCCGGGCGGTACCATGCAAATGATTATTCCCAATATGACCTATCATATTAGTCAGTGGCTAGATCCCCAACGTAGCACAAAAAAAGTTCCCGGTAGTTCCGGGCTTACACTAGAAGAACATGCACTTAGAGGATTTTGGGGACATCAACGGGAAGGTTTTGAGCGAGTGTGGGATGTCCATAAAAGTGGTTATGATTGGCCCCTTCTTTTTAGTACCCTAACTCGCCATGGCTTCGTCAATGTAGTTCAAATCGACGATATGCCGAAAAATCTCAATGTCGTTGCTCAAAAGCCCATGTGAGTTCTGTTCCATTAGTTTTAAAGCCAATAACCTGACGCATTGGGGATGCTACCACCCAAACTCGCAGGTAACTCTCTGAAAATACGAGTAATGACAACTGTGGCACGCAGCTTGCTGAATTGAACCTAAAGTGTCAATTCAGGAGCAGTTTATGAGTGCCACAGCGGCGGAAAGAAAAAACCTGGCGTTCCAGTTAGAGAGCCCTCAAATAGAGAGCCTGCAGAAGTCGAATTCGCGGGTGACACCGCGTCGCGATTTGCAAAATCGTTTACAACAAGCGATATCAGTGTTTAACCAGGTATCCACCCAGCTCACCCATTCTTATTGTGAGTTGGAAGCTCACATCGGTGCCCTACAAGAAGAACTGGCTGAATCCACTGAAGCACGCTTGCAAGAACATTCGGCAAAAGAACTTTTGGTGGAGCGCATGAAGCTGGTTCTTGATGCTATGCCGGTGGCAGTTGTTCTCTTAGATGGCAGTGGTGAGGTAGTGCAATCGAATGAGCTCGCTAATCGTTTACTTGGAAATGAAATTTGTGAGCGCCGTTGGATTGACATCATCAATGAAAGTATTTCTCCGCAAGCGGTAGATGGGCATGAAATTCTCCTGAAAAACGGTCGTTTGGTTAGCATTGCTACCCAATCCATGGCCAATGAGCCGGGACAAATCATCGTTATAACGGATCAGACCGAAACCAGAAAGTTACAGGCAAAAATAAATCATAATCGTAAGCTGTCTGAAATGGGGCAGATGACAGCATCTCTGGCCCATCAAATAAGAACGCCATTAGCCACTGCCAGCCTGTACGCGGATCATCTAGCCAATAAGAATCTTACTGAAGATCGGCGCTTGCGCTATGCCGGCAAATTAAAAGAGCGCTTGTTGCAACTAGAACAACAAGTTAGTGATATGTTGATATTTTCCAAATCTGGCATCACCTTAAAGAACGTATTATCTGCCAGTGAACTACTGGATATTCTGTCAGCGAACGTTAACGATCTCAGCCAACTTAAAGGTGTGGATATCGAGCTTCCCAAACAAATACCTAATGCGCGGTTACGTTGCAATATCGACTTATTAGCCAGTGTGTTTTCCAATTTAATCGACAATTCAATTCAAGCCTGCTTGGAAGCCAATATTGATCCTGGAATTAAAGTTTCGGTACAAGAGTTAAATCGCAAATTTTTACTTATACAAGTCCACGATAATGGACCCGGTGTGGCTCAGGCAATAGAAAATCAGGTTTTGGAGCCATTCTTTACCACAAAATCTTCCGGTACAGGTTTAGGTTTAGCGGTGGCCCGAGCAGTGATTGAGGCGCACGGGGGTAGTTTTACCTTGACTAATAATTCGGGTCCCGGTGCCAGTGCCAATGTGGTGTTACCTATTATACAAGAATCTATTTAAAGATATTGGAGCGCGCCATGAGTAAAGTAAATGTGCTTGTAGTTGAAGACGATGAAAATTTACGTGAAGCGATTGCTGACACCCTTGAGATATCTAATTACAGCGTGGAAACAGTCTGTGATGCGGAGCAAGCTTTAGAGTGGCTCAGCCACAAACATTGCGATTTAGTGGTTTCTGACGTCAATATGCCGGGCCTCAGCGGCTATCAGCTTATGCAGCAGATTGCCACTCAGTGGCCGCAGGTTCCTGTGTTAATCATGACAGCTTATGGCAGCATATCGAATGCGGTTCAAGCTATGCGTAGTGGTGCTGTAGACTACCTGGAGAAGCCATTCTCAACGGAAAAATTGATATCTGTTGTTCAGAAATACGTCCTATCAGATGTTGATATACAAGAGCCGGTTGCCGAAGATCCTGAAACACTGGCAGTATTTCAATTAGCAAGAAAAGTTGCGGCAACGGACTCCAGCGTCATGATTATGGGAGAAAGTGGAACCGGAAAAGAGGTGCTTGCTCGCTACATCCATCGCCACTCCCCCAGAAATGATCAGCCTTTCGTTGCGATAAACTGCGCTGCGATACCAGAGAATATGTTGGAAGCTACCTTGTTTGGTCATGAGAAAGGCTCATTTACCGGAGCTCACCAAAGTAGCGCCGGAAAATTTGAACAAGCGAATGGTGGCACGTTGTTGCTGGATGAAATATCGGAAATGGATATCAGTCTTCAAGCCAAACTGTTACGAGTGCTCCAGGAAAAGGAAGTAGAACGGATTGGGGGGAAAAGAACTATCTCGCTCGATGTGCGTGTATTAGCGACGACCAATAGAAACTTACGTGCTGAAGTGGAGAAGGGTAACTTCAGAGAAGATTTATACTATCGCTTATGTGTGTTCCCACTGTCCTGGAAGCCACTCAGAGAACGAAAAGCCGATATAGTGCCGTTGGCTAAGCGAATGATTAGCCAAAAACAGCAGGGTAAAGAACCTATTAATCTAGCCGCTAGCGCCGAGTACGCGTTGATGAATCATCAGTGGCCAGGAAATATCAGAGAATTGGACAATGTTATCCAAAGGGCATTGATTCTATGTAGTCAAAATACCATCACTGCCGACGATATTTTCATTCCAGATGGAATTACTCAGCCGCTTTCCAGCGACTTCTCAGAGCCAGAAAGAGATACCGGAGGTGCCTTAGGTGATGACCTTAAGAGAAGGGAGTTTGAGGTCATCATGGATACTTTAAGGGCAGTGGGTGGCAGTAAAAAACAAACCGCAGAGAAACTGGGCATCAGCCCACGTACCTTACGCTATAAATTGGCCCGAATGCGTGATTCTGGCATAGATGTTGAGAGTAACTTTGCTTAGGCAAGAAAGTGTCAAAAATATAGCAGAATAGGTAATTGAATATGTCAGGCTCCGTAGAAATGAATGCGCTTTTAAACCAAATGAGGCAAATGCAAAGTATCGCCTCGAAGGACTCTGCCCCTCAGCAGACGTTAGATACCAAAGAAGCATCTGGCCCCCAGTTTTCAACTATGTTCAAAGATGCCCTGGAGAAGGTTAATGATTTACAGAAGACCTCAGGGAAATTGCAGGAGGCCTACATCCGAGGTGACGGTGATGTTGATATCACTCGTGTTATGGTTGCTTCGCAAAAGTCTGGTATTGCCTTTCAGGCTGTGGTTCAGGTACGTAATAAGTTACTTGAGTCCTACAAAGATATCATGAATATGCCTGTGTAAGGTTGTTAGTAGTACGGAGTAAAAGGGTATGGCGACTAAATCGGAACAACCTGCAAGTAGCGGAATGGCTGTATCAGCATTAGATGGCTTGGGTGGCTTGGGTGTAATAAAGCAAATAGGACTGATGGTTGGATTGGCCGCCAGCATCGCTCTTGGCATAGGTGTAGCGCTTTGGTATCAGGAACCGGATTTTCGGCCGCTTTATACAGACATATCTCACTTGGAAGCCAGCCAGGTTGCTGATCTGCTACAGCGAGAAAATATTCGCTTCAAGGTGGATACTGCGTCCGGTATGCTATTGGTGGAATCGGATCAAATTCATCAAGCTCGGATGAAGCTGGCTGCTGAGGGGTTTCCTTCAGGTAATACCCTAGGTTATGAACTGCTTGATAAAGAGCAAGCGTTTGGTACCAGTCAGTTCATGGAAAAGACTCGTTACTATCGCAGTATTGAGGGTGAGCTAGCACGTACTGTTTCGAGTATGAATAGCGTGCGTAACGCCAGAGTTCATCTGGCCATACCCAAACGATCGGTGTTCGTTAATGATACTCGTAAGCCCAGTGCCTCGGTGTTTGTCGAACTCTATCCCAATCAAAAAATCGATCGGATGCAGGTGTCGTCTATCGTCAATTTGGTGGCTTCAAGCGTTCCTGAGCTGGAAGGCAAGCACGTAACCGTAGTGGATCAACGGGGCCAGTTACTATCGGAAACCGATGCTGACTCAGAAATTGTTATGGCAGCGAAGCAACTTGAATATCAGAAGCAAATGGAAGAGCAGTATATTCAGCGCATTGAAAGTATATTGGAACCTATCATTGGTCATGACGGGTTCAAGGTACAGGTGTCTGCAGACATTGACTTTAGCAAAACAGAGCAAACATCTGAGTTTTTCAATCCTGATCTACCCGCTGTTCGCAGCGAACAAACGCTGAGTGAAGTTGTCGGCGCTAATGGCGCGGCAGCCGGTATTCCCGGTGCCTTGTCCAATCAGCCTCCAGGCGCCGCTACGGCTCCAGAGCAAGCGGCTGGAGCTGGTAAGGCTGAGTCAGTGGCCAATGGCAATGTTCGTGAGCAGGCAACCCGTAACTTTGAACTGGATCGAACCATAAGTCATACGCTGCACGCAATGGGTGGCGTCAAACGCTTGACGGTTGCGGTTGTGCTAGATGATAAGTTTGCACCACCAGCGGCCGATGCCGCCTCTAAGGAGGTTCAACGTGTCCCAATGACACCAGAAGATATAGAGCGAATATCTACGTTGGTACGCGGTGCCATAGGGTTCAATGTTGCGCGCGGAGATTCGGTATCTGTGGTAAATCAATCATTTAGGAAGTTTACATTAGCGGATGAAGTAGTCATTCCCGAGCCAGAGCTATGGGAGCAGCCGTGGTTTTGGGATTTGGTGAAACGAGCGGGCGGTTTTTTAATCTTTACTTTCCTGATCTTTGGCGTCTTGCGACCTATACTTAAGAAGCTGGCAGACACGGGTAGAAGCGACGAATTAGCCGCTTTGGAATCCAAGCTTGGCGGCGGGTTGTTGGGAGAAGAGGGCGGATCTGTCTCGAACCCCCAAGTGACTTTAACGGGGGCAAGCAATCCACTTTTACCGGGACCCGATGCTTCCTATGATCAACAACTTGATGCCGTGAAGTCGATGGTGGCAGAAGATCCTAGACGCGTGGCTCAGGTAGTTAAAACCTGGATCGCAAATGAATGAGTGAACAAGGCGCAAGTAACAAATTAGGCATTGCTAGTAAACTTCCAGCTATTGAAAAGGCCGCAATCCTTCTCATGTCTCTAGGTGAAGATCAGGCTGCTGAAGTCCTGCGCCATATGGGCCCAAAGGAAGTTCAGAAGATTGGCCTCTGCATGGCGAAATTACAGAACATTCAGAAAAATGAAGTAGAAGCGGTCATGTCTGATTTTATGGAGCTTATTTCTAATCAGACGGCACTGGGTGTAGGCGCTGATGGCTACATTCGAAAAATGCTTGTTAATGCGTTGGGTGAGGACAAAGCTGGATCTTTGGTGGATCGTATTCTCACCGGAGGTAACACTACTGGCTTGGATACGTTGCGTTGGATGGATGCACGTTCGATTTCGGACCTTATTCGTTTTGAGCATCCTCAAATACAAGCCATTGTGGTTGCCTATTTAGATCCAGACCAAGCGGCAGAGACGCTCAGTTTTTTCGATGAGCGGGTGCGGCTAGATATCGTAATGCGAGTTGCCTCTTTAGAGTCAGTCCAGCCTCACGCTATGAAAGAGCTCAATGATATTTTAGAAAAACAGTTTTCCAATCAAACTGGATCAGCCACTACGGATTTGGGTGGCTCAAAGTGTGCTGCTGATATAATGAACTTCCTGGACACCAGCATAGAATCGCAACTGATGGAATCTATAAAAGAAGTTGATGAAGAGTTGGCCCAGGAGATCCAAGATTTGATGTTTGTATTTGATAATCTTGCCGATGTAGATGATCGGGGCATCCAGGCCTTACTCCGAGAAGTGTCGTCAGAATCCCTTATTCTGGCGCTTAAGGGAGCAGACGAAGTAGTAAAAGAAAAAATATTCGGCAATATGTCAAAACGTGCAGCGGAATTATTGCGTGATGATCTAGAGGCGAAAGGCCCAGTAAAACTGAGTGAGGTTGAAGCTTCACAGAAAGAGATTCTTTCTATTGCCCGCCGCATGGCGGAGGCCGGAGAAATTGTTCTGGGTGGTAAAGGCGGCGAAGAAATGGTTTAAGTGCCAAGCGCACGGAGTAAGTTATCATGGCGGTCGATCAGCATTCTAAATTAGTAAAACCATTATCAGAAAGCAGCGAGAACTTAACGGCGTGGGAGCGTTGGCAGCTGCCCAATATGGACGCGGATGTGGTTCCAAAGAGCCATGCAATGACCGAGAAAATGGCCTCTGGTAAAAGACACAGCGCTGAGGCAGTGGTCGACGAAGAAGAAATCAGACCAATAAGAGCAGAAGATTTAGAGGCGATTCGCCAAGCCGCCTTCGAAGAAGGGTTTGCTGAAGGTAAGGCGGCCGGACAGGAAGCGGGTCATGAAGAAGGATTTAAAGCGGGAGAGGCGGACTTAAAAGCCAGTTTAACCCGATTGTCTCAGGTAACACGGGCGTTGCTGGATCCCATTCCAGCGCAGGATGAAGCCTTAGAGAAATCAATACTGCAGCTGGTAGAAATGATTTGTAAGCGAGTGGTCCATTGCGAATTAAAACTCGAATCCAGTGGTTTAATTCAAGTGATAAAAGAAGCTATTGAGTCTTTGCATCCTGGTGCGCAGAGGTTGAAAGTTCATCTTAATCAACTGGACCTGGAGTTAATTGAGCAAGGCTTAAAATCTTTAGGTGACTGGGAAGACCATTGGCGAATTCAAGCGCATCCAACTATTACACCCGGTGGTTGTATAATTGAAACCGATAATAGCGTAGTGGATGCCAGAGCAGAGCGAAGACTGGCTCTCATGATTCAGCAAGTTTATGAAAAGCAAAAGCCTGAAGATAGCACCATGAAAAAGCGCGGCCAAGTGGACCAATTGATCGACGAAGTGGAGTCTTTCGATTTTAATCCAGATGATATTTGCACCGATCTTGATATCGAGAATCTAGATGGACGTAAGCCAAAGACCTAGCATTGCTGAAAGAATATCAGCCTACACACATTTTGCCGGAGGAAAGCCGGATATCCTGGTTGAAGGACGTTTGTTGCGTATGGTCGGTATGACGCTGGAAGCCGTAGGTTGTAAAGTGCCTGTGGGTGGTCATTGCATTATACGAAGCGAGGATCAAGGCGATATAGAAGCAGAAGTTGTCGGGTTCTCAGAGCAAAAAATGTATCTAATGCCTATTGAACCAGTGACTGGTTTGCAGCCCGGTGCTCGTGTAATTCCTAACCGTCAGCAATCGAAAATGCCCGTAGGTATGGGATTGCTTGGTCGAGTGTTAGACGGTCGTGGCAGGCCACTCGATAATAAGGGGCCATTACAGGCGGATCACTATGTGGCGCTGAAAAGAGATGCAATAAATCCATTGGAGCGTAAACCCATAGACGAGCCACTGGACGTCGGTGTAAGGGCAATCAATAGCCTGCTAACTGTGGGTCGAGGACAGCGCATGGGGCTGTTTGCGGGTAGCGGGGTCGGTAAAAGTGTATTGTTGGGAATGATGACTCGGTTTACCGCTGCCGACATTACCGTCGTGGGTTTAATCGGTGAAAGGGGGCGGGAAGTTAAGGAGTTTATCGAACACAGCTTAGGTAGCGCAGGTCTCAGTCGTTCCGTTGTGGTTGCTTCACCGGCGGACGATTCACCCCTTATGCGAATGCAGGGGGCCATGTTGGCTACCGCGATCGCTGAATATTTTCGAGATCAAGGCAAAAACGTCCTTTTACTAATGGACTCCTTAACGCGCTATGCACAAGCACAAAGGGAAATTGCGCTTTCTATTGGTGAGCCTCCTGCTACAAAAGGTTATCCACCGTCAGTATTTGCTAAATTGCCACAATTGGTCGAGCGTGCCGGTAATGGTAAAGAAGGAGGTGGTTCAATTACGGCCTTTTACACTGTTTTAACGGAGGGTGATGACGTCCAGGACCCCGTTGCAGACTCCGCCAGAGCCATACTGGATGGTCACGTAGTTCTGTCCAGAACATTAGCTGAAGAGGGCCAATACCCTGCGATTGATATCGAAGGATCCATTAGTCGGGCTATGCCTCAAGTCGTAACGGATGAACACCTATTAAAAGCTCAAGCGATTAAACGTTTGTACTCAAGATATCAGCAGAATAGAGACCTTATTAGTGTAGGAGCTTATGTGCAGGGTTCAGATCCTGAGACAGATTTGGCGGTTCAAAAAATTAAACCTATTCGCCAATTCCTAAGTCAAACAATGCACGAAAAAGTGAATTACGAGGATTCATTGAAGGCATTAAACGCGTTATTTGGTGTCGGTAAGTAGTCATTATGGCTAGAGTTAAGAAATCCAAGCGTTTACAACCTGTATTGCAATTGAAACAACAAGCTGAAAGAAAAGAAGCGAGAAAATTGGCGGATTTACAGCAGAATCTAGCTGCCGCAAAGCGCCAGGAATTAGAGTTAAATAAGTATCTTGATGAGTATTTCTCGGTCATAAAAAACCAGCAGAGTCAGATTCATCAAGCCTCCCAGCTCGGTCTTTACCAAGTATTTATTACACGTCTTCAACAAGCTATTAAAAATCAATCCGAACAAGTAAAGCAAAGAGAAGCAGCCGTCAAAAATCAGTCCATAAAATGGGCTGAAGCAAATGCGAATCTGAAAGCAATGGCTGATTTAATCAACAAATCTTTGCAACTTGAGCTTCAGGAAGAAAACAAAAAAGACCAGAAAATTCAAGACGATCGCTATCGTCCGCAGAAATACTTCGACTAAAATCATTAGTCTTTTGATCAGCTTTATGTTCGAATTTCTCTCTTTAAAAGTCTAAATAGTTATAAGCTTTTGGCTAACCGAAAAAAATCTATTCGAACTAGCGTAATGGCGTAAGCTGGCTATTCTTTTTAAGAAGAATATTGAATCTTGACTAGATAGGCCGTTAAACCATCAGGGAAAGAAGAAGTGGAAATCAAGGGAAAAATTAAATTAGGTTCGACCTGTGACATTAGCTCAGCGGAACTTCTGCATGAGCAGCTTGATTCGTTATCTATGAATGATGAAGATATTTTCGTGGATGCGTCCCAAGTTGAAAGGATAGATACCAGCGTACTTCAATTGTTAGTTAGCACTTCTAAAACTCTTGCTAAGAAAGACCATCAACTAACAATTTCAAACCCTTCAGAGATATTCCAAGTCACTAGCCGTCTGCTAGATTTATCACAGTACCTTTATATTAATTTCGAATCACCGGAAACTGGAGAATTAAGATGACCAAAATTTTGGCTGTTGATGACAGTGCCTCAATGCGTCAAATGGTTAGCTTTACGCTGCAAGGCGCAGGGTATGACGTAATAGAAGCCTGTGATGGTCAGGATGCCTTTAATAAGGCTAAGGATGCCTCCGTAGATTTGGTATTGTCCGATGTAAATATGCCGATTATGGACGGAATAACGTTGATCAAAAATTTGCGCTCGCTGCCAAGCTATAAATTTACACCTATATTAATGCTGACTACTGAATCTGCCGCCGATAAAAAGGGTGAGGGAAAGGCCGCTGGAGCCACTGGTTGGATTGTAAAACCGTTCAATCCAGACCAGTTACTTAGCACCATAAAAAAAGTACTAGGATGATAATATGAGCATTGATCTTAGCCAGTTTCATCAGGTTTTTTTTGAAGAAAGTCACGAAGGACTTCAGATCATGGAAGCAGGGTTGCTGGACCTAGATTGTGATAATCCTGATATTGATACGATCAATGCTATTTTCAGAGCCGCTCACTCCATAAAAGGGAGTAGTGGTACTTTTGGGTTCACTGAAATAGCTGAATTCACGCATGTACTAGAAACTCTTTTAGACGAGGTCAGAGAAGGAAAGCGTGGTCTCAATCCTGATATTCTTGACTTGTTACTGCAGTCAGTCGATTGCCTGAGCTCAATGCTTTCTGCATTACAAAATAATGAGAAGTTCGATAAATATCAGGCTAAAGAACTAGTTGCAAAGTTTAATGAAATTTTGCAGTCGAACATGGTGAAGCAAGTCGATTCCGACAGTAAGAAAGAGGAAGTAAATCAACCACCAGAAGTTGTTAGTAACAATGCTCTAACAACTTGGAATATACTGTTTGTACCCGATCTGAATTTGTTGCGCACAGGGAATGAACCCGCGAGAATGTTGCGAGAGCTCGCAAAACTCGGTGAGTGCACGATCAAAAGCGATATAAAAAAATTGCCTGAAATTGGCTCAGTCGATCCCGAATCCTGTTATATATCCTGGTCCATAATTCTCACGTCAGAATGTGATCGTTCAGTTATCGATGAAATTTTTGAGTGGGTAATAGACGATTGTGAGGTGATTATTACAGAAACGGCAGGAATCTTTCCTGAAGGCCAGATACTAAAGAACGAACGCTTACTGAATCAAGAATCAAAAAGCAATCCTGCATTACCTGAAACTCCAGTCGCGCAAAAGAAAATTGAAAAGCCAAAATCTCAAGCGAAGGAAAATACCAAGGCCGCTGAGGCCACATCAATACGAGTGTCTATCGAAAAAATTGACAGTTTGGTGAATTTAGTAGGTGAGCTTGTTATTACCCAGTCGATGCTAGGCCAGCTCGGTAGCGAATACGATATTGGTAAAGTTGCCAGGCTTCAAGAAGGTCTTGCTCAGCTTGAGCATAATACTCGAGAGTTACAAGAAAGTGTTATGCGAATTAGGATGTTACCTATTAGTTTCACTTTTAGTCGATTTCCACGATTGGTTCGTGATCTTTCACGTCAACTGGGTAAAAAAGTCGAGATTAAGTTGACAGGTGAGCAAACAGAACTCGACAAAACGGTAATGGAAAGAATTGGTGATCCGTTAGTCCATCTGGTAAGAAATGCTTTGGATCATGGTTTAGAATCTCCTCAGGATAGAGTTGCGGCAGGTAAGCCGGAAACAGGAGTTATTGAATTAAAAGCCTTTCATCAGGGAGGCAATATAATTATTGAAATTACTGATGATGGGCGTGGGCTTAACAAGGAAAAGATACGCAAGAAAGCGATCGCTAGCGGTTTAATTGCTGATCAAGATCACTTATCAGATGAACAAGTGCAAGATCTAATGTTTCAACCGGGATTTTCTACGGCTGATTTAGTGACTGATGTGTCGGGTCGCGGTGTTGGTATGGATGTTG
Source organism: uncultured Ketobacter sp. (assembly GCA_963922875.1). Classification (GTDB taxonomy): domain Bacteria; phylum Pseudomonadota; class Gammaproteobacteria; order Pseudomonadales; family Ketobacteraceae; genus Ketobacter. The sequence goes on from CAWUJH010000003.1 coordinate 620,256, forward strand.
TTCGTCGAAACATTCAGGAACTCAGTGGCAGTATTGAAGTAAATTCTCGCGAAGGACAGGGTAGCACATTTACCATAAGACTTCCTTTAACGCTCGCAATACTTGACGGCCAACTTGTTCAGGTTGGTGACCAGACTTATATTCTGCCCTTGGTTTCTATTGTGGAGTCATTGCAGCCAGATATGAAACTAATAAACCATGTAGCTGGTGGGTGTGATGTTCTCCGATTACGCAATGAATATATCCCAATTATCAAGCTATTTGAAGTGTTTAACCTGAAACCTGAAAGTGAAGATCTTGCTGATAGCCTCCTGGTGGTGGTGGAGGTGGGTAATTCAAAAGTTGCGTTAGTGGTAGATGAACTGCAGGGACAACAACAGGTAGTCATAAAAAGTATGGAGACCAATTACAAGAAAGTAGAAGGTGTTTCTGGTGCGACTATTCTGGGGGATGGAACGGTATCATTGATCTTAGATGTTACAGATCTTATTCAGCTTGCCGGGGTCATACATCAAGGTAAGAAAGGCTTAAAACTAATCTCTAATCGGGAATACGCAGCTTAGAACCGCGTTGGGAATGAGTGTTGACTATGCAGAATTTAAAAGATAGATCCGACCCTACAGATGTTGAAATACTAGGTCATGATAGTGACGCGATGGATCAATATCTAACCTTTATTATGTCAGATGAAGAGTATGGTGTGGACATTCTTAGCGTTCAGGAAATTAGAGGCTGGGAGAGTGTGACACTCATTCCAAACGCTCCACCCCACATCAAAGGCGTTATAAATCTTCGGGGTACGATTGTTCCAATTATTGACTTACGCCAGCGTTTCGGTCTTGCCAAAGTAGAATATGGTCCTCTAACTGTCGTCATTGTATTGAAGGTGGCTACGAGAAAAGGCGCTAGAGTGATGGGGATAGTTGTTGATGCTGTCAGTGATGTGTATAGCTTGTCTAGCCAGGACATGAAAAGTGCGCCTGACCTGGGAGATCATGTGAATACATCTTATATTCGTGGTTTGGTTAATGTTAGTAATAAAATGGTTATTTTATTGGATATTAATGAGTTGCTGGGCACTGACACAATTCCAGAAGTCTCATTGAGTACTCTTCAAGAAATTAAAGAATCAACAGTTAATAATTAAAGAATTTCGAGGGAAAATGGATGGAAACTCTACAGCGTATGTCATCAAACCAACGAATTATATTTAGCACAGGCTTGCCCATTGTTGGGTTGGTGCTATTTATATTTTCTAATTGGAATCATGTACAGGTCGGTGCGCAAATTGAGAATGCAAACACGACATTTAGCTTGGTGCTTACTCTACTTCTCGCTGGATCTGGCGTTTTACTTGCGTATTTGTCTACTATTGTAGGTACTTCCAATAATGATGAACGCTTGAAGAAAAGTCTCGAAGTTTGTCAGGCAAACGTCATGGTAGCGGATAACGATTTTAATATTGTCTACATGAATCAATCTGTAGAAAATATGATGAAAGAAAACGATAGGTTGTTACGCGAAGCGATACCAGGATTTGATGCTAATCAATTGTTAGGGAAAAATGTAGATAGTTTTCATAAAAATCCTAGTCATCAACGTTCAATGGTTAGCCGACTTAATCAGCCTTATAAGACTGACTTGAAAATTAACGGTATTACATTCGGATTAGTTGCTACGCCACTTTTCTCTGACCGTGGTGAGCGAATTGGAACGGTTGTCGAGTGGTATGATAAAACCAAAGAGCTGGCATTAAAGGCTGAGCAGGAAGCTATAGCGGTTGAGAATCTAAGAGTTCGGCAAGCCCTAGATAATGTAACGACAAATGCAATGATTGCAGACAGCGATGGATTGATTGTCTATACCAACCAATCAGTTGAGGAAATGTTACGAATAGCAGAGAGTGATATTCGAAAGGATCTGCCCCAGTTTACAGCCAATAAAGTGTTAGGCTCCAATTTTGATATCTTCCATAAGAATCCAGCTCATCAGCGCTCAATGTTGAGCAGTTTAACATCTACGTTTAGGACTCAGATCGAGGTAGGTGGACGTACTTTTTCATTGGTTGCCAACCCGGTTACGAATGAGTCTGGAAACAAGATTGGCACTGTGGTGGAGTGGAATGATCGTACCCACGAAGTCAAAACCGAACGTGAGGTCGACAGTCTTGTTACAAAAGCGACCTTAGGCGATTTATCCGTACGCTTGGAAGAAAAAGGTAAAACAGGTTTCATGCTCAACTTGAGCAAAGGGCTTAATCGTCTCATGGATACTACTGAAGAAGCGGTTGGTGATACCGCTAGAGTATTGGACGCACTGGCGCACGGTAATCTTACCCAGAAAATAGAACGTGACTATAAAGGAAGTTTTGGCAAGTTAAAAAATGATGCGAATGCAACGGTAGAAAAACTAATCGATATCATTGGAGGTATATTAGAATCAGCTAATGCTGTTTCTGGTGGTGCCGACGAGATTGCTCAAGGGAATACAGACTTAAGTCAGCGTACTGAGGAGCAAGCATCTTCCCTTGAAGAAACTGCCTCAAGCATGGAAGAAATGACGAGTACTGTAAAGCAGAGCTCTGAAAATGCACAGCATGCAAACCGACTATCAATGGATGCACAAAGCAAGGCTGAAAAAGGTGGCGCTGTTGTTGCGGATGCGGTTAAAGCTATGAGCGAAATCAATAATTCTAGTAAACGAATAGCCGATATTATTGGTGTTATCGACGAAATTGCTTTTCAAACTAACTTATTGGCCCTTAATGCCGCGGTTGAAGCCGCTCGAGCCGGGGAGCAGGGTCGCGGTTTTGCAGTGGTAGCAGGTGAAGTCAGAAATCTCGCGCAGCGTTCTGCAGGAGCAGCGAAAGAAATAAAAGATTTAATTCGCGATAGCGTCAATAAGGTCGATGATGGAACCGAGCTGGTAAATCAATCAGGGGAAACCTTAAAGGATATTGTTGCCGCTGTGCAGCAAGTATGCCGCATGATGTCAGATATTTCTACCGCTTCGATGGAGCAGACTTCAGGGATTGAACAAGTGAATGTTGCGATTTCGCAGATGGATGAGATGACGCAACAGAATGCGGCCTTGGTGGAGCAAGCCTCAGCTGCGGGTGAGGCTCTCTCGGAGCAGGCCAGACAGTTAATGAAATTGATTGGTTTTTTTACTGTGGATGAATCCGCAGTAAAGGTGTCTCATTCAGCGCCAATGCATGCTGCTAGAGGTGCAGTCAAGTCTAAAGCGAAAGCGAAGGCAAAGGCACCTAGCTCCTCTAACCAAGCGTACGATTCAGGGGATGTTTGGGAAGAATTTTAAGGAGCAGCCATGGGAACGGCACAGTCTAGAAGTACCGAAAATCCGACTGGAAAAGATTTCTCCAGTCGGGAGTTCCCAATGAGGGACGCTGATTTTAATGCGATCAAACATATTGCAAAGAAAAAAACAGGGATAGAGCTTGGTGATCATAAAAAAGAGATGATTTACAGCCGAATTGTACGCTGTATCAGGCAAGTTGGATTGACAGACTTTGAAGAATATATTGACTATTTAGAAAATAATCCAGAACTCGAACTAACGAATTTTATTAATGCAATAACCACTAATCTCACATCTTTTTTTCGAGAAAGACACCATTTTGAATTTCTTAAGAATGAGTTGATTCCTGAATTAGTTAAGTCAAACGCTGCGTCAAAAAAAGTACGCATATGGTCGGCAGGCTGTTCGACTGGAGAAGAACCATATTCAATTGCAATGACTTTAGACAGCACAAAAAGCTTAATGAATTGGGACGTCAAAGTTTTGGCTACAGATCTAGATACTAACGTAATCAATCATGGTCGCAAGGGTATATACAGCGCAGACCGTATTGGGAATTTAGATAGGGAATACGTTAAGAGGTATTTTAAGCCCATTGGGGCTGAGTCTACCAGTAAAGATTTGTCGATGCAGGCTCAGGAATCTATCAAGCACTACATAACATTCAACCGTTTAAACCTGCTGGGGGACTGGCCCATGAAAGGCAAGTTCGATGTAATATTTTGTCGCAATGTAGTGATTTATTTCAGCAAGGAAACTCAGAGAGTCTTGTTTGATCGGTATGCCAACCTGCTTAAGCCTCAGGGCCATTTGTTTATTGGTCATTCTGAGAGTCTGCACGGCATCACCAATAGATTTGAAGCTATTGGACGTACTATCTATCGGAAGACTAAATAGTGTCAATATATAATAATCGGGTTTTGACTCCTACACATGCACAGCCAAGGCCGTTAAATGGATTTTCTCATATCAATCGTTATTGGGATAAACAGCAGGGAGTTTATGCAGCTAAAATATTGCCAGGAGAGTATTACGTTAGTCGCGAAGGAGAAATGATTGTTACGGTTTTGGGCTCTTGCATCTCTGCTTGTATCCGCGACCGAATAAATGGTATTGGCGGTATGAATCACTTTATGTTGCCGTTAAAGCACGATATTGAATCTCATATGTTGGGATCAAAAATTAGTGAGTCCGCTCGTTATGGCAACTGGGCTATGGAAAAACTCATTAATGATATTCTTAAGAATGGCGGAGATAAACGCAACCTCGAAGTCAAGATATTTGGTGGTGGAAAGGTGCTTGAAAGTATGCAAAAAATTGAAATTGGGCAGCAAAACATCGAATTTGTTAGAAAATTTATACAGCAAGAATCTCTAAAATTGGTAGCGGAAGATGTGGGTGACGTTTATCCTAGAAAAGTATTGTTCTTCTGTGATACTGGCTCAGTAAAGGTCAGAAAGCTGAAAAGTATGCGCAATGATGTTGTCTACAAACGTGAAAGTACTTATGCCCATGAAATCGATGTCACCCCACCCACAGGTGATATTGAATTGTTCGATTGAGAAAGGACTTAAGCTTCTATGCCAATCAAAGTTCTGGTCGTTGATGATTCTGCGGTAATAAGACGAATTTTGGGCGAAATGATCGATCGACAACCGGACCTTACTGTTGTTGGTTTTGCTGCAGATCCTTTCGCTGCCCGCGATCAAATAAAAAAGCTTAATCCTGACGTGTTAACGCTGGATATAGAAATGCCTAGAATGGATGGCGTGACTTTTTTAAGAAATCTTATGCGCTTGCGTCCAATGCCAGTCATAATGATTTCAACATTAACGGAGGCCAGCGCAGATATTACCCTGGAGGCATTGAATATAGGTGCCTTTGATTTCGTCACTAAACCAAAACCAGATCAAAATGCAAGCTTGGCCGATTATGAAACGGAAATAATTGAAAAAATTCGTGGTGCTGCCGGTGCTAATTTAGGCCGGTTGGAATTTTGCTCACAACAAAGTCAGGTTTCACACGCAAAGTCGGTGAAGGGATCCTATAAACCCCGCAGCAACACGATTATTACCATCGGTGCCTCCACAGGAGGTACCGAAGCGATTAAAGATGTTCTGATGTCGTTACCCCCAAATTTCCCACCGGTAGTGGTGGCACAACATATACCACCGCAATTTAGTACTTCTTACGCGCAGCGGCTGAATCGTATTTGTAATCTTACAGTATTGGAGGCTCAGAATAATCAGAAGTTAGAATCTGGCATCGTCTATGTTGCGCCAGGTGATAGACACTTAGCGATTGTAAAGAAAACAAATGGATTAATGACCGAGATTTTAGCCACCGATAAGGTTAATCGTCATCGCCCTTCTGTCGAAGTGTTATTTGACTCGGTTAGAGAGCTCAATATCAAGCATACTATTGGTGTTCTCCTTACGGGTATGGGGGCCGATGGCTCGGCGGCTCTTTTGCGCCTGAAGCAGGCGGGCGCCTATACTATAATCCAAGATGAAAAGTCTTCCGTGGTTTGGGGAATGCCAGGTACAGCGTTTAATCTCGAGGCTCATTGTGAGATGCTAGCGCTGGCCGCTATACCCAAAAAATTGATTACGCTGACCAACGTAGGAGTCTGATATCCGCACATTTAATCGGGTTTCCAAGCTTGTGTCATGGACGGTTTCAATTTTAGCCTTGTTCGTGCTTTGGTACGCAGAAGTTTCTCTAGGGCTACTTTTAGTGGTGGCGCTGTCCTATGGTGTCTGGCACATAGTGCTTGCTGCTCTCAGTGAAAAAGGCAATGATGATCGCAGTGACTTTACTCAACCGCCGTTAGAAAAACCATGTCCCCAAGAAATTTATTACGTTAATTTGCATAAAAGTTTCATTGATCATTGGAATAAACTTGGATCAGATTTCAACCAGACCGAGCTTGTATTACGCGATGTCTCAGCAGCCATAGTTCATGCGAAAGGTTTGGCCGCGAGTACTGAGCTTTCTGCCTTAAACGCTATATTTAGCGCTTCCGATACCGGAGAGTTGGGGCGAGGGTTTGTCACTGTTGCGAAAGAAATGTCCTCTTTGGGGCAGGTCTCTCGTGAAGATTTACACACTTTGTCTCAATGTTTACTGGAAGTTAACAGAGCAGTGGCGCATTTTCGCCATTGCTTGCGAGGCGACGCAGACACTGTAATACTCAGTAGTGATTGCCTGCCGTATATCGATGTTAAGCTCTTGGTTAGCCAGTTAAGAGCGAGCCAGGAGCAGCTTCGTGTTATTGATGGAAAATATCGAAGCGTTAATCAGTATGATGTTCGTTGGTCTCAGCTCCATGAGAGCATGCGTGATTTGCTAAAGCGCTTGACAAAGACGCTTTTTTCGCTAGAAATTCGCGCCAGTGAAGTTTTTGCAGATCTGACTCTTATTCGCTTGTCTGAGTCAACATTTCAACATCATCTACTTGAATTTGAAGGAAGTATTGATTAAATAGAAGATCTCGAAAAAAATATGGAAGTTTTGCCGCCTAATGTTAGTTTGCTAAAGGAAATTGGTCTATGCTCATAAATATTGGACAGTATTGCAGTATAGAAGAAGGAAAGACTACCGTGACAACGTTTGTTTTATTGAGGGGTTGATAATGGCTATTTGGTCTACTGAAGCAGCCTCGGGTGAATTGACAATAAAAATTCAAGGTCGCTTTGATTTTAGTGCCCATCAGGAGTTTAGGGATGCTTACGAAAAAGTCTCCGATAATCTGAAAGGTTACGTTGTGGACATGAAAGAGACGACTTACCTGGATAGCTCTGCATTAGGGATGTTGCTTTTATTGCGGGACCACGCAGGTGGTGATAATTCAAGGATTGAAATTGTCAATTGCAACCCGGATGTTAAAAAGATTTTGACTATTTCAAATTTTGAACAACTATTCACCATTCGTTAATTAAACCTAGATCCTCACCAGTGAGCACCGGCGCCCCCCCGCATTTAGATGGTATTGATGGTGAGGAAGTGCTCCGCGTGCTCATCGCCGATGATAACGATTCTGACCGCCTAATTTTACAGACAATCGTTCGCAAAGAAGGACACACTGTGTTTACCGCCCGCGATGGTCAAGAGGCCATCGCGCTTTTCAGAGAGCATTCTCCGGATATTGTTTTACTGGATGCATTGATGCCCAATGTTGACGGTTTTGAGGCCGCTAGAACCATAAAGCAATTAGCTGGAGACAACCTTGTTCCTATCCTGTTTCTCACCTCATTGCGTGATGCGGCCTCATTAGCGGATTGTTTGGCGGCTGGTGGTCTTGATTTTCTGAGCAAGCCCTACAATCGAATTATTCTGCACGCAAAAATTAAAGCCTATGCGGCCATGCGGCGGCTGCATGAGACAGTACAGCAACAACGGGACGAAATTGCCCTCCATAACGATCGTTTAATTCATGAGCAGGAAGTCGCAAAGCAGGTATTCGATAATATCGCTCATCCGGGTTGCAGTAGCGCGTCAAATATTAAGTATTTACTGTCCCCAATGGCTGTATTCAACGGTGATCTGATATTAGCAGCGAGAAAGCCGTCCGGTGGAATGTGTGTGTTTCTGGGCGATTTTACCGGGCATGGATTACCGGCGGCGATCGGAGCCATGCCGGTTTCAGAGATCTTTTATGGAATGACTCAAAAAGGATTTTCCCTTCAGGACATCATGCTGGAGATCAATAAGAAGTTAAAGCTTATCCTCCCAGTCGGTGTATTTTGTTGTGCCTGCATGATTGATATGAGTTTTCGAAAACGCTCGGCAGAAGTCTGGATAGGGGGGCTGCCGGACGTATTGGTTTACCGGGCGAATAGCCGTCAGGTCGAAAGTTTGGCTTCTCAGCACCTACCCTTAGGCGTTGTGGATAATAGTCGTTTTAATATTGAAAGTCGGGAAGTACCAATGCAGCGTGGAGACAAAATTCTGCTTTGGTCAGATGGGATTATCGAAGCTTTGAATGCCCAAGGGGAAATGTTTGGTGAGGAACGGATTATCGACGTTATCACTCAGACAGAAAATAGCGAAAGAATTTTCAGCAACATCGAGCGCGCGGTGGAGCAACATACTGGGCGTCTAGAACAAGATGACGACTATACAATGTTGGAAATAACCATGGTTAGAGAGGATGAGATTGCCGTACAAGAAGGCAAGCCTGGCGTTTCCAGCATAGTAGGTGGGCCTCGCGACTGGAGTCTGGTGTATGAATTACGAGCACTGTCCTTAAAAGAATTTAATCCGCTACCAGTTATTACTCATATGTTGATGGAAGTTCCGGGGCTTAGGCCTTATAGTGGCAAGCTTTATACTATATTGTCTGAATTATACTCTAACGCTTTAGAGCACGGTGTGTTAGGCCTGGGCTCAGAAGTTAAAGCGTCAGCCGATGGATTTGCTCGCTATTACGAACAAAGGACAGCCAAATTGGAGCAGCTTAGTTCAGGTTTTGTTCGCTTCCATTTTGATCATCGGCCCCGTGCTGATGGAGGCAGTTTAAAGATTATGGTTGAAGATACCGGGCCAGGATTCGATTATCAATCAAAGCAACTGGCTGAACATCAAACTGAGACTTACTCTGGTCGTGGAATACCATTGATTAAAAGTATGTGCCAATCAGTACGCTATACAGGCGAAGGTAACCAGGTGGAGGTTATTTTCAACTGGCACGCGGATATTTAAACTAAATTTGAGACAGCGGAAGGGAATTATCGCTATGAATCCTCAAGAATGTCATATAGATCTGGTTGCTCTGCAAGATCTCAAGGATATTATGGAATCGGAGTTTGAAACCTTGATTGATACCTTTATTAATGATTCAAACAAAAAAATCGAGGAATTATCGCTTAATTATTTAAATCAAAATTCTGAGGAGCTTAGAAAATCAGCCCACAGCCTCAAAGGCTCTTCCTCTAATGTTTGCGCTATTAAACTCTCTGAACTAGCCAAGCAAATTGAACACCGGGCCCGCCAACAAGAACTCGCTGGTATTGACGCTTTGATACAAGCGCTCGATATCGAGTTCCAGATTGTCGCCCAGCAGCTAAGTGATCAACTGATCAAAAAATAAGCCGGACATTTTCGTCTTCGCCTTCATACTTGGCTTCCAAATGTTGATGGTGCATTAACGCTTTAGCCTTTGACTCCTCTCGCTCACTATAGGTATCCAGCATTAATAAAGTATCACCATCTTCCAAAGCATCATGGAATCGTGCTAAGTGAAAATTCTCCGAGGATATGCCCAGCATACCGCCAGCCCAGGCACCAAAACAGGTGAAGATAATGCAGATTCCGAAAAACAGAGACATATTCAGTTGGCCTTGAAACTCAACGGCTAGCAGGTAAAAGGCCACCAGTAAGCCAGATCCCAGCCCTATGATACTGCCATAGGCACCTTTATGTTGAAGGTCTCGTTCTTCCAGTAAGCTAGTGGTGTGCAGATTTGCCTGATTTAAGGACAAATTGTTTTTGGCCATAAAATGCAGCTGGCCGTAACTGATACCTGCCGATTGCAGATCTCGACTAATATTTTTTGCTTGATCTGTACCACTAAATAAATAGTATAGTCTTTTCATGTTTGCCTCCCTGGGTCCATTCCAACAGTTCGACTTCTTTACTATTTGGTATTTTCGGCTCTAAGTCCAGTCACCATTACGTATTAGATCACCCTTTGTCATAGCTAAAGGGTATAAAATTGACAGGGCGTTAATGGCTGAGCCATAGTGCGAAAATCGTCTTAGATGAGGCGCTTATTGACGGATTTGGGATATGCCCACTAAAACACTTGCCAAATTCGTTGGGAATCGGCAACATGCCTTAAATTTTCAAACGTTAGTTTGAAAATCATCTAATCTACTCAGAAACTATGAACTAATCATAGGTCATAGAATCTTTAGCCTCTTGTCGTTAACCCAATTCGGGAGAAACGTTGATGATATACGAAGGAAAAGCCATAACAGTCAAAGCGTTGCAAGACGGAATCGTCGAGCTTAATTTTGACTTGCAGGGTGAGTCAGTTAACAAATTCAATAGCCTAACTGTGGAAGAGTTGGGAGCGGCGGCGGCGGCACTCAAAGCTGACAGCTCTGTAAAAGGCATGATCATTACCAGTGCCAAGAGCGTGTTCATTGTGGGCGCCGATATCACAGAGTTCACTGAGATGTTCAAGTTGTCGGAAGAGGAAATAGCCGACTGGTGTCTTCAAGCCAATCAGAAATTTAACGCTATCGAAGACTTGCCTTTTCCAACCGTTGCCGCAATCAACGGTATTGCTTTGGGCGGCGGATTAGAAATGACCTTGGTGGCTGATTACCGAGTCATGTCTACCACGGCTGAAGTCGGCTTACCCGAGGTGAAATTGGGTATTTTCCCAGGCTTTGGTGGTACCGTTCGTATGCCAAGAATCATCGGTGTAGATAATGCCGCTGAGTGGATCGCAGCGGGAGGCCAACATAAATCTGAAAAGGCCATTAAAGACGGTGTGGTAGACGCCGTGGTTGAGCCAGAGTTATTGAAAGAGGCCGCCATTGCGATGGTGCAGTCATGTATTGATGGCAAGCTTGACTACAAGGCCCGACGACAAGAGAAGCTGGAGCCGCTGAAATTGCCGCCCATGGAAAACATGATGGCATTTCAAACCTGTACCGCGATGGTAATGCAGCAGGCAGGACGTAACTATCCATCACCGGTGACTGCCGTTCAAACCATGCAGCAGCATTCCAGCATGGCACGAGATAAAGCACTGGAAATTGAAGCGAAAGGCTTTGCCAAAATGGCAAAAACTTCGGTTGCTAGTTCTTTGGTGGGTTTGTTCTTGAACGATCAGACGTTAAAGAAAATCGCCGCCAACTGGGAAAAACAAGCGAAGCCGATTGAGCAAGCGGCCGTACTCGGTGCGGGTATTATGGGTGGCGGGATTGCCTTTCAGTCTGCCTCCAAAGGCACGCCGATTATCATGAAAGACATAGCCGATGCAGCGCTTGATTTGGGTATGTCAGAAGCTACCAAACTCCTCACCAAACGCGTGGATCGCAATAAAATGACTCCGGCCAAAATGGGGCAGGTATTGTCTTCGATTCGTCCGACCTTAAACTACGGTGATTTTGGTAACGTTGATATTGTCGTCGAAGCGGTTGTAGAAAATCCGAAGATTAAGAAAAGCGTTCTGGCCGAAGTAGAAAAGAATGTGAAAGAGGGCACTATTCTCGCCTCTAACACCTCGACTATTTCAATCACTTCTTTAGCTGAAGCCTTGGAAAAGCCCGAGAACTTCGTGGGAATGCACTTCTTCAACCCGGTTCATATGATGCCGTTGGTTGAAGTTATTCGTGGTGAAAAGAGTTCCGACGAAGCCGTTGCAACCACCGTTGCTTATGCCAAGAAAATGGGTAAAACGCCGGTGGTGGTAAACGATTGCCCAGGCTTCTTGGTCAATCGAGTGTTGTTCCCGTATTTCGGTGGTTTCGGCATGCTGATACGGGATGGTGCTGATTTTCAGAAAATTGATAAGGTCATGGAGCGTTTTGGTTGGCCCATGGGTCCGGCTTATCTGATGGATGTTGTGGGTATTGATACTGGCGTTCATGGTGCGGAAGTGATGGCTGAAGGTTTCAAGGATCGGATGCAGTATTCCCATAAAGATGCCTCTGAGATCATGTATGAAAATAAACGCTACGGCCAGAAGAACGGTGTCGGATACTACAAGTATGAAACTGACAAGAAAGGCAAGCCCAAAAAAGTGGTAGACGAAACTACTTATGAGTTGCTCAAACCTCATGTTGCCGAGTCCAAGGATTTTACTGATCAGGAAATTACCGATCGCATCATGATACCTATGTGCTTGGAGTTAGTGCGCTGCTTAGAGGAAAACATTGTGTCTTCTGTTGCGGACGCCGATATGGCACTGATTATGGGGCTTGGTTTCCCTCCCTTCCGTGGTGGAGCGCTTAAGTACATAGATTCCATCGGAGTAAAAGCCTTCGTTGACCGGTGCGACGAGTTGAAAGATTTGGGTCCATTGTATGCACCCACTGAGAAACTGCGCGCTATGGCTGCCAATGGCGAAACTTTCTATAAGTAATCACGGATAGCAAAGGAGACAGAAAAATGAGTTTGAATCCGAAAGATGTTGTCATCGTCGATGCTGTCCGTACCCCAATGGGTAAATCAAAAAACGGTCAGTTCCGACACGTGCGCGCTGAGAAACTGTCCTCACAGCTGATCAGAGCGTTAAAAGAGCGGAATCCTAATTGGGACACTGCGGCGACTGAAGATGTAATATGGGGTTGTGTAAACCAAACCCTGGAGCAAGGGTTAAATGTTGCCCGAAACATTGCTATTTTGGCCGAATTGCCCCGTAGTGTTGCAGGGCAGACGGTTAACCGGTTGTGCGGCTCTTCAATGCAGGCGTTACACACGGCCTCACAATCCATTATGACGGGTAATGGCGACGTATTTGTTATCGGTGGTGTGGAGCATATGGGCCATGTTGGCATGACTCACGGCGTCGACCTAAACCCGGAAGCCTCTAAATACGTGGCCAAAGCCTCTAACATGATGGGTCTAACGGCGGAAATGTTGGGCCGCATGCATGGCATATCCCGTCAGGCAATGGATGAGTTTGGTGCTCGCTCTCATCGGCTCGCTTGGGAAGCCACCCTGGAAGGGCGTTGGAAAAATGAAATTGTGCCCATCGAAGGTCACGATGCCAATGGGGTGAAAGTACTTTGTGAAATCGACGAAGTCATTCGTCCAGAAACCAGCGTAGAGGGTTTGGCGCAATTAAAACCAGTGTTTGATCCCAAAAATGGTCAGGTTACTGCGGGCACGTCTTCCGCACTATCTGATGGTGCTTCTTCCATACTGGTAATGTCTGCCGAGCGTGCCGAAGCCATGGGTCTGAAACCACGCGCCAAAATACGCTCAATGGCTGTTGCTGGCTGCGATGCCGCCATTATGGGCTATGGCCCCGTTCCCGCTACGCAGAAAGCGCTTAAGCGTGCAGGCTTATCCATCGACGATATCGATTATGTAGAACTTAATGAAGCCTTTGCTGCGCAAAGTTTGCCATGCGCAAAGGATCTTAAGTTAATGGATAAGTTTGACGAAAAAGTAAACCTAAATGGTGGCGCTATTGCGCTAGGACATCCCTTAGGCTGCTCCGGTGCTCGTATTGTCGGCACTTTATTGAACGTTATGGAGTGGAAAGATGGAAACCTGGGTTTAGCCACTATGTGTATTGGTTTAGGACAAGGTATTGCCACAATTATTGAACGGGTCTAAGGCAATCCCTTAGCCTCTCATCGTGGTAACTTTAAAGCCGGTTTGTCAAAAGCAGACCGGCTTTTTCATTTCATATCAGGGGAAAACTCTCTATACTTTGTGAAGTTTAAAGCTACAAGCTCCTCACAAGGCTTTTCGTATCCGTTATGATCGGACCTAAATTTAACGAAGCAGACGCCCGCTTACTCGAGAATATTCTGCAGCAACGACGTGATGTTCGTGGTAACAGATTCCATTCTGATCCCCTCCCTGATGAAATCATTGAACGGATATTAATGGCTGCAATGCATGCACCATCAGTAGGCTTGTCTCAGCCTTGGGAATTTATAGTGGTCTCAGACCGGGCTGTGAGGCAACGAGTTCGTGATAGCTTTGATATCAAAAATGCCGAAGCAGCGACTTGCTTCACTGGTGCAAGGGCAGAACATTATAAACAGTTGAAGCTTGATGGAATCCTTGAGTCGGCCTTGAATATCGCGGTTTTTTATAGTCCTTTAAGCGAACCTGTGCTGGGACAGACAGCCATGAGTGAAGTAGGGCGCTACAGTTGTGTTTGCGCCATTCAGAATATGTGGTTAATGGCTCGCAGCTTGAATGTTGGGATGGGCTGGGTCAGTATCCTCGATCCTGACAAAGTCAAAGAGATTTTAAAGGCGCCGGATGCATGTGAGCTAGTGGGTTATCTATGTTTAGGTTACGTGGATGAATTTTATGATGAGCCTGAATTACAACGCTTGCAATGGGCCAAGCGAAAGCGGTTGACATCGGTGGTCCATTACGAACGTTTTAATGGCCGTTGACGAAATAAAAAAGGAATTGGGAGTTTGGTTACTATGAATACTGAAAAAGTTGTTTTTGCGTTTTTCATTCTATTGGCTGCAACCTTAAACTTTGGTTTTTTCCTTGGTGAAATTAGTGATGTAAATCATCACAATGTTTTTGAGCTGTTTGCCGCCTTAGTTATCAGCTTGATTGCAACGGTTATGAAGTTCGGTGATCGGACCCATATGGGGGCTGTTTTGCTGGCCACCAGTTTAGTGGCGGATGTGCAGCTTATTATTGCTGCTTGTTTATGGGGCTATGCCTCAACTTCTCCTGAAGGGGTCACCCCGGAGTTAGTAACCAGCATCGTTTCCATGTCTGGAGGCGCCCTTTTAGCCAATATTACTTCTGTGGTGTTGTTAGTTGTGGAAACAGTGACGGTGCGTCGCTAGAGGCTGGCATGAATTACGTCGCCTATTTAGTGTTGCGGCGTCTGCGGACGCCTCTCATTACTATCATAACGATCTATTCTATTTCAGTGTTAGGCTATGTCCTGATTCCTGGTAAAGATGCTCTAGGCAATGCCTACAGTATGAATTTTTTTGAAGCCTTCTATTTTGTAAGCTACATGGGGTCAACCATCGGGTTTGGTGAGTTACCTTTTGAGTTTACGGCTCAGCAACGTTTTTGGACATTGTTTTGTATTTACGCAACCGTGGTAGGGTGGATCTATAGCATTGGTTCCGTCATTTCCATTTTGCGAGATCCCACGTTTTCCAGTTTAATCCGGCGGGCTCGCTTTCGTCACCGCGTGAACAGTATGAAAGAACCGTTCTATTTAGTCTGTGGTTACGGTTTAACCGGTACCGCCGTGGTTGCTGATTTGGCCGGGCGAGGCATACAGTGTGTGGTCATTGATATACAGCAAGCCTGCATCGACGCATTAGAGCTTAGCAGTCTACCATTTGATGTTCCCTCCATGTGCTCTGACGCTAGCGATCCCTTAATACTTCAGGATGCTGGAATATCTCACCCATTGTGTCGAGGGACTTTGTGTTTGACGGATGACGACCACGTTAATTTGTATATCGCGCTGGCAAGCAAATTGTTGGCGCCAAAGCGGATGGTACTAAGTCGGGTGGCCTCGCGAGAGTACGCAGGTAATCTTAAATCTTTTGACACAGACCATGTTATCGATCCCTTCGAGACATTCTCCGAATATTTAACCAATGCTGTGGTTTCACCCTACAGGCAGCTGGTTTATAACTGGTTAATCAGCCCCAAGCATCGAGCGTTACAATCAGTGGTTAAGCCCGAGAAGGGGCGTTGGATTATCTGTGGTTTTGGACGTTTGGGTAAGGCCATCCAAAAGCGTTTTGAGCGCCAAGGTTTGGAAACGGTGATTGTTGAACCTGATCCAGAGGGGGCCAATGTTAAAGATGATTACAGGGTAGTCAAAGGGCTGGGTACAGAAGCTCCGACGTTGTTAGAGGCAGGTATTCAAAATGCCGTGGGAATTGTGGCCGGGACAGCCGATGATGCCAACAATTTGTCTATAGTGCTCACTGCCAAGGCGATGCGACCCCAGCTGATGCTAGTGGCTCGGCAAAACAAACACCCCAATGGCCCCATATTTGCGGCCGCCGATATTCATATGATAATGGATCCGAATATCATTATCGCGGAGCGCATTATTGCGCTTATTAAAACGCCGCTTCTTATACACTTTTTGGAGTCTTTGGCGAAGCAGGATGAAGACTGGTGTGAAAAATTAGTGCGCCATTTTGACATAATGGTCAAAGAGAAGCCCTTGGAATGTTGGTCTATAAACATAGATAGGACCGATGCGCCTGCTGTATACGACGCCTTGCGCTATGAGCATCCTATTACAGTAGCAAACCTAACGGTACACCCGCAGCATCGTGAACATCAATTGAGGGCCATGGTGCTAATGATTATTAGAGATGGTCAGCCAATGTTGTTGCCAGAGGATAATCAGCTGCTTCGAATCGGTGACAAGGTGCTTTTTTGTGGCTTGGCCCGAGCCGAGCCTAAGATGATGTGGATTGTCTGTAACGAAAATGTGCTAAGGTATGTGTTAGGTGAAAACGAACAGAGTGGTGGGTATTTATGGAAGCGTTTATTTCGGTCCAGATAGGGAAAGGCCTGCAGGAGATTGTCCTATGAAATCATTGCCAACTTTGGCCACGGTTATGACACCGTTTCCCTATAGCGTTGATATCAATGCGCCCTTAACCGACGCCATAACTATGATGGAAAATAAAGGTTTTCACCATCTCCCGGTGACAGAAGAGGGAGAATTGGTGGGGGTTCTTTCTGATCGGGATATTAAATTCATTGATTCACCTTTCAATAATGCCTCGCTTGAGAAAGATCTCTACGTGAAAGATATTTACTGCTCTCGAACCTATATCGTCGACATTCATGACGCCCTGGAAAGTGTGCTTATGGTTATGGCTGAAAAACATCTTGGTTCGGCTATTGTGACTAAAAATGAAAAGCTGGCCGGCATCCTCACTCAAAATGACGTATTTCGAAAATTCGCAGAACACATTGTGAAATTGAAAGCCAAGCCTGAGGGGAATGATGCCGCTTAAACCACTTTCATTTTCGCAAAACGTTTACGGTATTCAGTGGGTGATAATGCAACTTCACGTTTAAATAATCGTCGAAATGAACTTACATCCACATATCCCACCTTTTCTGTAATATCGTCAATGCTTAGTGCAGTCTTCTCTAGCAGGCGTTTGGCTTCATCGATACGTAGCTTTTGCAGATATTGTTTGGGTGGTTTGCCAGTCGCTTGATTAAAGCGACGTATAAAAGTGCGCGGACTTACCGCGAGCTCCTGAGCCATGCTCTCTAATTGAAAATCATTACTTAAATTTTCCAGCATTTTCTGCACCGCCTTTTCAATCATCTCATCCCGTTGTTTAAAGCGGTGAGGTGCTGGAATATAGGGGGCCTGAGAGCTTTCTTTATTGTTAACCATCACTGTTTTAGCACATAGTTGGGCAATGTCTTCGCCGGCGAATTTCTCAATCAGTCGAATGCACAAGTACAAATAAGAAGTCACCGCACCCGAGCACAGGATATTGTTTTGTTCAGTCACGGTTTTTTCCAACTTTAAGTGGACATTGGGAAACGATGCACTGAAATGATGGGCTAACCACCAACTGGTGGTGGCTTCGCAATTATCAAGTAACCCGGTGTCGGCAAGGAGAAACGAACCGCTGCAATTGGACGCAATTATTGCGCCTTGGCTGTGGTGCCATTTAATCAAAGGGTGTAACCGATTTCTTAATTCTTTGGTTTTTTCTAACACCTCATAACCAAAGGCGTGATCAATGCCAGGTATTAAACAAATGTCAGGATTCACCGCTTCGGAGAAGGTCCCATCGGCGGCAATGGTTATACCCGTGGAGGTTTTTACCGGCTTACCATCTTCAGAATATACCTGCCAGGAAAACAACGGCTTAGCCGCGGACTTATAGCGAACACGTTGATGAATATTGGCAATATGGAAGATGTCGGTAGGGCCAGTTATAGAAGTGGATAAACAGCCATCATAGGCGAAAATTGCCAACCTAATCGTCATTGTTGCCTCCTGTTTGTGGCGTTATAGGCATTTATATTGGCAAAAGTGCCACTTTTGGGATCCTGAGTCAAGCGCTACTATTACTCAAGTTACTCGCTCATATTTAAAGTCATACACTGGGGAGGGCTGACCATGGCGGCAGTTCGCATAGGCAACATAATTTGGCAACGTACCTCTGATTCCAACGCAGGGGTACGATGGTTGATAAACAACTTAATTAAGGTGGCACTGGTAGGAGCAAAAGTGATTCTGGGTTTTGGGCTTGCCTTGGTCTTGGTCGCGGTTGTTGGTCATCTTAGCCTAAATTTTTTCGCAGCCTTAAGTACATTATTGGCGGTTGTCTATCTAGTCAGCGTAATGGATGTTAATAATTCTAGAGATGCCGTTAGTTTGGTTTTGCCCGCTTTGAGTATAATAATACTGGTTTTTCTGAACACAAATTTTAACCTTACTATTGCTTTAACTTGGGTGATTCATACCTTTCTATCTTTCTTTTCAGGCGTTTCCCATCGCAGTGGCAGTCTTAAGATTTTAGGACTTTGGCCCTTTCTCTTTGGTGTTAGCGCCGCACTCACGCTAGTTTTAGTAGATCAGTTTATTATTGGTGTAGCGCTGTAACCCATCCGTTACGCTACAGTGACAACCTGGAACTAAACCTTCTCTAATGGGTCGAAATTGCTGCTAACGTCTGCCTATGAGCGTGAGTACATAATTGCGAATGAGTGAAGGAGTAAACGGATGAAGTCCAGTGTAAAACTAATAACCGGTCTGCTGGTGATAATTATCAGTTTTCCGACTTTTGCCTCTTGGCCACAGAGAGATAGTGAAGGTAGAGAGTTACCCTCACTTGCGCCGATGCTGGAAGAAGTGAATCCCGCAGTGGTAAACATCGCAACCTTTGCCACCCGGGAAGAACAAAACCCCCTGTTGAATGACCCTTTCTTTAGACATTTTTTTAATGCGCCACAGCAGCAACGGCGCCAAGGGCCCACAAGACGTTCGCAAAGTGCTGGCTCGGGAGTAATTATCGATGCAAAAGCTGGCACTGTAATTACCAATTTCCATGTTATTGATGGGGCTGATGAAATAAAAGTTTCACTGACCGATGGGCGCACCTTTGATGCGAAATTGGTGGGTTCTGATCCAGAAGTGGATATCGCTATATTAGATATTGATGGTGATAATTTGCACGCACTCAAGCTTGCTGACTCTGAAAAAGCCCGGGTTGGGGATTTTGTTGTGGCCATAGGTAATCCTTTTGGCCTAGGTCAAACGGTGACAACGGGCGTAGTCAGTGCCATTGGCCGTTCGGGTTTGGGTATTGAAGGTTATGAAAACTTTATTCAAACCGATGCCTCAATAAATCCTGGCAATTCTGGCGGGGCCTTGGTTAACCTGGCAGGCGAGCTCGTGGCAATTAACACTGCTATTATCGCACCAGCCGGCGGCAATGTGGGTATCGGATTTGCGATTCCTATTAATATGGCACGCCATAGCTTAGAGCAGATTATGGAGCATGGTGAAGTTAAGCGAGGCCAGCTGGGTGTGGTTATTCAGGACTTGACGCCTGATCTTGCGGTTGCTTTTGAACTTGAAAACCAAAATGGCGTGGTGGTTTCAGAAGTACAGAAAGGTTCCCCGGCGGAAGATGCAGGAATAAAGGCCGGTGACGTAATCGTAGAGCTGGATGGCAAATTAATGGCTACGGCTTCTCAGCTCCGTAACGCAGTTGGGATACGGCGAGTGGGCGACAAAGTCAAAATAAAACTGATTCGCGAAGGTAGCCAGAAAACACTGACGGTAAAAATTGGCGAGCGTGCTGACGCGGCTCTAGCCTCGACACCCATTAACAAATACCTCGATGGTGCTAGCTTGGCCGACAATAATGATCCCAAAGGTGTAGTGGTGGAAGCCATTCGCCGCGGTTCCGCAGCGGAATCCTCAGGTTTACAACCGGGGGATGTCATTGTCAGTGTCAATAGGGCTAACATTGAAAATCTAAAAGAATTAAAAGCAGCGGTAAAAGCCACGCAGGGTCAGTTATTACTGCGTGTGGTGAGGGGTAATACGGCGTTTTACTTAGTGCTGCGTTAAGCCCGTATAGCCATCCTTACCATGAAAAAAGGGTCATTTTTGACCCTTTTTTCATGGTAAGGGGATATCTTTTTCCGATCAATGAAAATGACAAACATTTGCATTTGACAAACATTGGCATGTAGCATAATCTTTCATTCATCGGGATGAGGAGCGAATTCATGTATGTATGTGTTTGTAAGGCCGTAACTGAGAAGCATATTCAGAATGCTATCGCTGAAGGTGTCAGTCACTTTAAAGCGCTGCGCGAGAAAACTGGCGTAGCAACTCAATGCGGTAAATGTAGTGGCGATGCTAAGAATTGTTTCCGACAAGTGGTTCCTGCCCCTGTTAGCTAACGAATTAACAAAAATTTTGCAAAGCTGTTAGTGAGAGTATATTTTAAACCTATCTTTAAGAAGAGATAGGTGAGGGGCAATGAAAGGGGATTCTAAGGTAATTGAGTATTTAAACAAAATACTGGGTAATGAGTTAATCGCCATCAATCAATATTTTCTTCATGCGAAGATGTATAAGAATTGGGGATTTGAAGAACTGGCCGAGCATGAATATCATGAATCTATTGATGAAATGAAACATGCAGATAAGCTAACTGACCGTATTCTAATGTTGGAAGGGTTACCAAATTATCAACACCTGGGCAGATTAAGAATCGGAGAAAATACTCTAGAAATGCTGAAGTGCGATTTGGCATTGGAAATGGATGCCATACCGGATTTAAAAGAAGGCATTGCTCATTGCGAGATGGTTCAAGATTATGTCAGTCGTGAACTAATGGTTGAAATTCTTGAATCTGAAGAAGAGCATGTGGATTGGCTCGAAACGCAATTAGATTTAATCGGCAAAATAGGTATCGAAAATTATCTTCAGTCTAAGATGTCAAGTTAAGCGGATCGTCTGAAGTAGCCACATTAGCCTGCCACAGAAACTCTCGATCCTTGTTATTAGTGCTGCTCCAAATTACACTCCAGTCCGGATGTTGCCAGAAATGGTCTCCAAGCTGGAGTTGTAATTTCACAAAGGTAACTAAGCTTCTATCCGTGCTTAGACCCAGTCCACGGGCTCGAGTAATACCTTGGCTAATGTAGTTTTTCCCATAGGTCGGGTCCAATTTTCCAATCACAGTCGGGAATAAGCTCCACAATTGATCGTGGATATGCTGTGCCAGAATTTGCTCAAAGGTGCTCTGAAAGACCACAAGATGGTTGCTCTTGATTTGCCATTTTGCTGATTCGGCTAAATTCAAAGATGGTGTCGCTGACTGTACTGTGTGGTGGTGCCATATATTTTCAATGGCGTCAGGGGTGTAAATGTCTTCTATCGGGTGCAAAAGATGCTGACGCTCCTTCGCTGATAAGAGTGTTAAATATCTGTTTAAAACGAAACCATTCCAGGCCCTGAACAATACCGTTTTTCCGTTAGGTAATAGTGCAGTAACTAAATTTCTCCAGAAATGCGTTAGCGTATCTAGATCGCAAGCAGAGGTGAACCACAAGGTTTCATTCCAGGTAATGACTCCTGACTGGGTTAGAAACAGCACGGACTCCTGTTTTATTTCGGCCAGATAGGGAGAAGCAGGTAAGCAGGCCTCAAACTCAGTCCCGTGAAAAACCGGTCGATACTCAACGGCAGGGGCTTCACGGAAAAAATCCATTAATACTGATCCACCTGTTCCATCCACCATCACGTATAGGCTTTTTGTCTTGGCTTTACAGTGCTGCTGTAAATGCCCACTTAACTGCTTGCTATTGAGTTGGCTTGTTGAATTCATTGTTAGGCTCTATCTTCTGTGCACGCAACTTTCGACATTGCTGTATAGTTCTTGAGGCACGAGTTCCAACATTTTCTTTCGGGCATTGAGGAGCATAATTCGAACATTAGTAACGCTATGGCCTGTTTGCGCCGCAATTTCATGTGCGTCCAGCCCATCACATACAGCAAACCGGATATGTTTGTATTGCACCGGAGTAAGGAAATCCCTGAGCAGTTCTACCATAGTGGATAATCGATTACGTTCTGCTTCTTGTTCCTGATCAAGTTCTTCGTGTAGATGCTCATCGGAACTGGCAGCAAAAAACATTGATTCTCCATAGCTATGAGTGAATACATTATTCGACTCAAACCAGCTTTCGTTTACTACATCTTCTTCGGCACTGAATTCGGGCAGTTGGTCCAAATTAATGTAAGAGGGATACTCTTTTATAAGTGCATCCACCATGCGGGTAGCAGCGATCATTTTAAGAGTGCCCAGCATAATCTGATTTCTACGTTCGCCTTCAGCAGATAAATTCTTTTGATGAACGGCCGACATGGGTTTGTGGGATACATCGCAAAACAGGCCAAGTAGACAATCAGTGGCATCGCTGGGAAGGTATTGTAAGCCAACCTTTTTAATCAAGCTGGCGCAATAGCGGTTAAAATTAGCGGCAATGAAAGTGTATATATCAAGATTTTCCCATTCTGCTGGTGACCAGTCTGCAAGATTTCTATAGCGATTGTGAGTCAGTGTAGTTGTCGGTGTCATGATGTTACTCCATTGGTTTGATTTGGGTCGACGTCTGTAGTTTCAGCCCCCGGCTTACATGACGTTGCCTATATTCCTTGATTTATCCGTCTTACTTGTAACGATGGCTAGACTAGCAATGAGAAATTTGCAAAACAATATGACCACAAGAGTTTGAGCAATTTCGCACAAGGGCTGGAGATGATCCTTGATTGGCTGCTTGGTTTATCTTGTGAATATTCACACTTTTTCTATTTTTGGGAATATTCCACTTTTTGGTAGTAGGAAGTTGTGGTTTAAACGAAGGGCTGTGAATTGGGCGCAGAAACGATAAACGCGCCAAAATAAGCGCGTTTAACAGGTACAAATCGTTGGATGAATCTACCTAATCGATAGCATGCTTAGACTACAGGAAATCCCTTTTTCTCAAGCCATTGAATTGCCCGAGAACGGTTTGGCGCTTCGAGTTCCCATGCCATGAATTCACTGGGGTGTGGATGTTCAGGAGTGCTGGCAATCAATTGGTGACAGCACTCATGATAGATCAGATAGCGGAGCACATATTGCGGTGTGTTTTTATTGGCTAGTAAAGGATGCAGAGCAATAGTCCGGGTCGCAGGATAGTAACAAGCTGCCGGTACGGCGCTCACCATACCCAAATGTTGATTGTACTCTTTAGCGTATTGTTGCCACTCCGGTCGGCCCAATTTGCGTAATAAATGACTTATTAGCAATTTGGCTTCAGCATTATCGGCATCCGCACATTCTTTAAGTAGAGGTAACGCGGCATCATTTCTTTGCTGAATGATATATTCCTTCGCAGTTTGGAGTTTGGCGGCGAGTTCGCTGTCCTTGACGAACGCGATACTTTTAACCCCAGTGGCGACGGCCACAGATCCTGTCGGTACCTGCCATACTAATTTCGCCGTAATCCGATTTTTAAAATAGCGTTTGTTGATAGTAAGGAACAGACGTTCCAAATCGTCATTGTCTAACCCTTTTTCCTTGACCAATTTCTCCGGCAGTTTAAGCGTCGAGTCCATGGGTGAATCCTGAATCAATGGGTGAGTAGGGGTGGGACGAATTATATAAATATTGTGACAGAATGCGTGTGCGACATCACTGGCAATGGTGTACGTTAAGGTTGTTTATCGTCCTTAAGGCTAAGTATTTTGTCAAGTTTGGTTTCCATTTGCTTCATTTGCTGTTCGAGTTCCATTAGTTTCTTCAGTTCTTGGCGCTCATAGCGAATTTCTTTTTCTCCTTGTCGCGACAAAAGATAAGCTGAGACATTTGCTGTTATTAAAGACACCATACAAATACCAAGTAAGATTAACAGTGACGCAAAAATTTTTCCTTCGCCGCTGGAAGGTACTATATCACCATAACCGACGGTGGTGACCGTTACCCAAGCCCACCAGATTCCATCAGCGGGTGTGTGGATTGCCGGATCAATCCCAGCAATCAAAATACCCCCTCCAGTTATGAAAACAGCGCTAATTGCCAGGGTTTTGCCCAGTTTATTTTGCGCCAAAACGGCTTTGGCAATTCGAAAATTATGACTAAAGAAGCCGATGAGAAAGAATAATCGAATAATGCGCAAAGAGCCGAATTGCTCTTGATCATAGATTAGCGGGAAAGCAAATATGATAATGGCAAGATTTGCCCAATTGCGTAGCAAATGACGATATTTATCGTCACACAGCAGGGTTATGACGGTGGTTTCCAGTAGGAAGAAAGACCATATCAGCCAATCACTGATTCGCTGGGTAGTAACATCAAGTCCATTGTTGGCCGCAAGGTACCACTCAGCCAATACCCATAAAGAGATTAACAACATGGGGATTTCCAGGCGCCCACCCCAGGTTATAGCGCGCTGGTTTTCGCGGGGAGCAACCCCGCCAAACCCCATATAAGCATCAATTTTTGACTTTACCATTCACTTCTGCGCTTACGCGCTGAACTTTTTGAAATCATCCACGCAAGCAGGACTCCCAGTAATACGGCGGCCGCTCCCCACCGAATGCCATCTGAAAAGTTATCTTCATCCAGTCGAACATTTTCGAGTTTAAGCTTTTCGATTTCGACTTTTAATAGCTCCGCCTCTTCCTGCAAGGCTCGGTAAGCCGTTTCTGTGGCGATGGCATCTCGGGATATTTTTTGGATTCGGTCGAGCTCTTTTTGAATCTTTTCAGTGCTGGCGCTGACTTGCCGATGTTCCGACTTGAGCTCACTGTAATTGCTTTCGGTTGAGTTCAGTTGTTTTTTAAGTTCTGCGTTCTCGGTTCGTAGTGATTGAATTTCTTGTGCTGCTTGCTTTAGTTTGTCCCTAGCGATCGGTTGGTCAGTTGTGTATTGCTCCTGAATCCAACCTTCTTTTCCATCGGCCCGAACTTTTATCCAATCATCTTGAGTTTTTAACAGTTCTAACTGAGTGCCACTGGATAGAAAGTCGATTATTCGATAACCAAGTGTCGGTCCCGAACGCATATCCACACGGAGGGTGTCATGAATATACAGTGTTTTAGAGATGGCAGCTTGAGTAAAAAACAAGCAAATTAATGCTATCACGAATCGTTCGATGATACGTTTCACAGTGTTCCCCCTTTATGTAATTACCTTTGTTTATTAGGGTAGTACCTTTTTGTAAGGTTTCACGGTGACTTTTGAATAAACTCCTTCCACCACGTATGGGTCGGCATCCGCCCAGGCTTGGGCATTTGCTAAATCATCAAATTCAGCAATGATCAGGCTACCGGTAAAACCTGCTTCTGCGGGGTCTTCTGCATCAATCGCTGGAAAAGGGCCAGCCACTAGTAAGCGGCCTTCGGATTTTAATGCTTCCAGTCGTGCTAAGTGGCTTGGGCGAGCTTTTTTTCTTTGCGGTAGGCTATTGGGAACATCTTCACTGATAACGGCGTAGTACACTTAAGGAGACTCCTGCTTGTCTTCTTCTATTTCACTGATAAAACGGGACAGATAAACAAATTGACTGACGAAAAAACCAATATTGATGGCTGTAAAACCAATTAGCTTAAAGGTTACCCAGGTTTCTTCATCGTAATTGAACGCAACATACAGGTTTATGACTCCCAGTAATACAAAATAAACTGCCCAAATTACACATAGCAGAGGCCATTTAGAAGGGGGGAGTTCAAGTTTTAAATGGGGTGCCTGGGTCAGAAAAGCTTCTATGGCTTTACGGACTAGATTTTTGCCCATTAAAAGGCTCACAATGAAAGCAGCAGAGATGCACCAGTTAATGATAGTGGGCTTCCATATGATATAGATTGGGTCGTCGAGAAAAATGGTCAAACCACCCATGATTAGTACCACTACCAGGGTACCCAGATGCATTTTTTCCACCGTTCTTTTCCACAGCCAGAAAACGGCGATCTGCACGACACTGGCCGCCACTAATATTTTTGTGGCAAGGATCATGTCCTTGCTAGTGAAATAGGCAATGACGAACATTAAAACTGGAAAGAAATCGACGAACTGTTTCATTACTATTTAATCGTATCCTGAGAATTGCGGGTTAATGATAGAATATTTGATCAATCGAAGCACCTATCAAACCATTTAAATCCAGAGAGAGTTCAAATGACACTAACGGGCATGGCCCCCACCGCCATGGATTTCCATTTGCACAGCACAGCCTCCGATGGAGAACTGTCTCCAGCTGATCTGGTGGAGCAGGCTTATGCCGCTGGCGTACGGTGCATGGCGTTAACAGATCACGATACCTTTGCCGGCTTAGCCGCAGCGCAAGCACGTTCTAATGTCTTGGGTATGACTTTGATCTCCGGCGTTGAAATATCAGCCCGCTGGCGGGAAATGGACGTTCATATAGTAGGTTTGGGCGTATTAACCCAAGGTTTGTTAGAGCAGAAATTAAATACTCAATGGCAACTTCGGCAGCAACGAGCTTGGAGTATTGCCAGGAAATTAGCAAAATTAGGCTATGAAGGTTGTTATGAAGAGGCGCAGGAATTAGTACCTCAAGGTATTCCTGCAAGACCACATTTTGCGGAAATTTTAGTGCGTCGCGGGGCTTGTCGTGATAAAAAGCATGCCTTTCAACGCCTATTGGCCGTGGCCAAGCCTGCCTATGTCAAAACTGAATGGCCGCAAATGGCAGAAGTGATTCAGTGGATTCGGGGTGCTGAAGGGGTTGCCGTTTTGGCCCATCCTGGCCGTTATAAACTCACGCGGACAAAATTAAACCAATTAGTGCGCGAGTTTGCCGAACAGGAGGGGCACGCCATGGAAGTGGTGACAGCCACTCAAAACCCGGATCAAATCAGGCAAATGGCTAATTTGGCTATCAAATATGGGCTCTATGCCTCCCGTGGCACCGATTATCATGGACCTTCAATGCGTTGGATTCGTCTGGGCTGGCTGCCTGTTATGCCTGCTGAGTGCCTTACAGTCGAGTCTTTGCTTAGCATTCCTTCAATTTAGGTAGTAGTTAAAAAATGACAGAGGTTTTGAGAATTCACCCGGAGAACCCCCAGCCGAGACTGGTGGCGCAAACCGTACAGCGAATTAAGCAGGGGGATATAGTGGTCTATCCCACGGATACCACCTATGCCATTGGCTGTGCCTTAGGCAATAAGCGCGGTTTGGAAAGGATAGTCCGGATAAGACAGCTCAGCGATAAGCACCAATTTAGTATTCTGTGTCGTGATTTATCTGAACTCGCCACCTATGCCAAAGTGGAGAATTGGGCCTATCGGCTGTTGAAAGCCTATACTCCAGGGCCCTATACGTTTATCTTGAAAGCGACTAACGAAGTGCCACGACGCCTGTTACACCCGAAAAAGAAAACCCTGGGTTTGCGGGTCCCTGAAAATGCAATTGTACAGGCCGTATTGGAGCAGTTGGGTGAGCCTATCATGAGCACGACGCTACAAATGCCGGGTGCTGAGTTTCCACTGATGGATCCCGATGAAATTGAAGAGAAAATAGGCAATCAAGTTGATTTGATTCTAGATGGCGGCTGGGGGGAGCTGGAACCGAGTACTGTGGTTGATCTAGAAGACGAAGTACCTGTGGTTCTGCGGATTGGTAAAGGGGATCCTGTGCCATTCCAATAACCAGTGTATAATCCCCTACAATAACTGCACTGGGACTGGCAACCCACCATGGCCGTGAGGCTAGGGAATTTCCTCCAGTGATGGAATCAACCTTGAGAGATCAGGAGTTTATCTTGAGTTCAGCCTTATCCGAGCAGCGTGTCATTTCAGGCATGCGCCCAACGGGAAAAATGCATCTAGGCCACTACCATGGCGTAATTAAAAACTGGGTGAAATTACAGCACGAATACGAATGTTTTTTGTTTGTAGCTGATTGGCATGCCCTGACCACTCATTATGAAGACCCCAGGGTTATTGAAGAGTCGGTGTGGGACATGGTGATTGATTGGCTTGCAGCGGGTATTAACCCTGGCTCCGTGACCCTCTTTATCCAAAGTCACGTACCTGAGCATGCTGAACTGCATTTGCTGTTGTCTATGATGACACCGTTAGGCTGGCTCGAACGCGTGCCCACCTATAAAGATCAAATTGAGCAGTTAAAGGAAAAGGATTTGGCGACCTACGGCTTTTTGGGGTATCCGTTACTGCAGAGTGCGGATATTTTGATTTATCGGGCCGGAAACGTGCCCGTGGGCGCAGATCAGGTTTCTCATGTGGAACTTACCCGGGAATTGGCGCGTCGCTTTAATTATCTGTATGGCCGTGAACCCGGGTTTGAAGATTTAGTGGAACAAGCCATTCACAAAATGGGTAAAAAAGGTGCCAAACTTTATCGTAGCCTGCTAAACAAATACCAGGAACAGGGAGACGAGAGCGCACTGGAGACGGCTCATGCGCTGGTACGTGAGCAACAGAATATTACACTCAGTGATAAAGAACGCTTACATGGTTTTATCGAGGGTAGTGGTAAAGTCATTCTGCAAGAGCCGCAAGCGATGTTAACGCCAGCTTCGAAAATGCCCGGCCTCGATTCCCGTAAAATGTCTAAGTCCTATAACAATGTTATTTCGTTGCGGGACCATGAAGATGATATTGCCAACAAAATTAGGACTATGCCCACAGACCCCGCACGTGTGCGTCGCACGGATCCCGGCGATCCCGAAAAGTGCCCCGTTTGGCAATGGCATCAGGTTTACTCAGATGATGCTAGAATGCAGTGGGTACAACAAGGTTGTAAGTCCGCGTCCATAGGTTGTCTGGATTGTAAGAAACCTGTAATTGACGCGGTCCAAGAAGAATTAAAACCCATACGAATTCGATCACAAGAGTATTCAAGCAATCCCGATTTAGTGAAATCAATAGTCGCCGAAGGCTGTGAAAAGGCTCGCGAAATAGCCAAACAAACCCTGGAAGACGTGCGCGAAGCCATGGGGCTTGGATACTTTTAATGGAGGCAAATCTGGAACAAGAAACGCCGGATAAAGCTGTGCCTGAAATTGCAGCTCCTGTGGGCAAGATTTCCCCCCAGCAAGGCGAGATGCCGTTTGCGCTGGTGTACGGTGAAGCCTACACCAAGCTACCACAGGACTTGTACATACCGCCGGATGCTCTGGAAGTAATATTAGAAGCTTTCGAAGGACCGCTGGATCTTTTGCTCTATTTAATAAAGCGACAAAATTTGGATATTTTGGAGATTCCAGTGGCGCAAATCACTTCCCAGTACATGCAGTATGTGGAATTGATGAAGAACTTGAATCTTGAGCTGGCCGCAGAATACTTAGTTATGGCCGCCTTGCTGGGTGAAATAAAATCCCGCATGCTACTGCCACGACAAGCGGAAGATGACGATGACGAGCTAGATCCACGGGCGGAATTGATTCGACGGCTGCAGGAATACGAACGCTATAAAAAAGCGGCGGAAGATATTGATGTGATGCCGAGGGTTGGCCGGGAGATTTTTCTGGGTGGTGCAGCTCCGCCAAAGTATCAAAAGGAAAGGCCTCAACCAGAAGTTGATTTGAAAGAAGTGTTGCTGGCTTTGCAAGACGTATTGCACCGAGCCGATATGTTCGAAAGTCACCAAGTTAGCCGGGAAAAGCTGTCTACCCGAGAGCGGATGACTCAGGTGCTTGAGCGACTGGAAGGTGATCGGTTTGTCCCTTTTGTAAGCCTTTTCAATTATGAAGAAGGTCGTTTAGGGGTTGTGGTCACGTTTTTGGCTATTTTGGAATTGGTGAAAGAGTCATTGGTTGAATTGGTGCAAACGGAAGCTTTCGGGTCTATCCACGTGAAAGCCCGTACGTCAGTTCATGAAGCTGAAGCAGAAACACCTGAAAACTCTTCGGAAAGTGATGATGTCTTCGAAGAAATAAGCCCCGCAGTACTTGAGCAAAATAAAGTTGAAGATGAACTCGATTTGAGTGCGGTAAGAGAAGAAGAAAACAATGTCACATGACCCAGAAAAAATTAAGAAAATTATTGAAGGTGCGCTTTTTGCTGCAGGACAGCCAATGAAGGTGGATAAGCTGGCCAGTTTGTTTGATGAGGATGAGCGCCCCACGGAAGAACTGCTAGATCAGGTTCTTACCGAGCTAAAAGCCGACTACAGTGAGCGGGGCGTAGTCTTGCAGGAAGTGGCTTCTGGTTATCGTTTTCAGGTTCATGAATCCTATGGCGAGTGGGTAAGCCGCTTGTGGGAAGAAAAGCCTGCCCGTTATTCCCGTGCGCTTTTGGAAACCTTGGCGCTGATCGCCTATAGACAACCTATTACTCGTGGAGAAATTGAAGAAATTCGTGGCGTTAGTGTGAGCTCACATATTACAAAAACGCTGTTAGAGCGAGAGTGGATTCGAATTGTTGGTCATCGTGATGTGCCAGGACGCCCAGCCATGTACGGAACCACAAGAATATTTTTGGATTATTTTAATCTGACCAACCTGGACCAATTGCCGTCTCTGGCAGAGATTCGTGATTTGGAGACGATCAATGCTGAACTTGAGCTAAGTGAGCGTGAAAACTTAAGCTTGAACCAGAAACCGGCACCAGATACAGATGATGGCTTACAGGATCTTGAGGTTCTGGAAGAAAATGACGCGTTGCCAGAGGCTTAGAGTCCAGGCTCAATGAGTAGTTTAAATTATGAGTGAAAAGATCCAGAAAGTATTGGCACGGGTAGGATTAGGCTCGCGACGGGCAATGGAACAATGGATTGCAGAAGGTCGGGTGTCCGTGAATGGCAGCATTTCATCCTTAGGTGACCGTGTTGAAGAAAACGATGAGTTGCGCGTGGATGGTCGCAAAATTGATTTCTCTGCCGAGGAGGAATCCGTTCGCCGAGTTATTCTTTATTATAAACCTGAAGGCGAGGTTTGTACTCGCACCGATCCCGGTGGTCGCCCCACGGTATTTGAGGCACTGCCTAAATTGGTGGAGCAACGTTGGGTTGCGATAGGGCGGTTAGATATTAACAGTCAGGGTCTTTTGCTGTTTACAACGGATGGCGATTTAGCCAATCGCATGATGCATCCCTCATCAAATATCGAACGGGAATATGCCGTACGCATTCATGGCGCCGTAAGTGATGAAGCGATCGAAAACTTGCGTAATGGCGTAATGCTGGATGACGGTGAGGCTCGCTTTGATGAAATTTTTGATCAGGGCGGAGAAGGCTCTAACCATTGGTACCATGTGGTGTTGCGTGAAGGGCGGCGCCGTGAAGTTCGTCGCATGTGGGAAACTCAAGGGGTGCAGGTTAGCCGTTTAATTCGTGTTCGTTACGGAGATATTGAGCTACCTAGAAGTTTAAAAGCAGGGCGTTGGATTGAACTGGAAAAAGACGTCATTGATCATATGGCTGAATTGTGTGGCGCCCCCATCCGCAAGCGCACTGGACTCTATGGCCGCGCCAAAGCAAGGTCAGAGCGGGGTACGAACAAAGAAATGCGTCGTGGCGGCTACTTGCGCCGCCGCCGTTTCTAACGGTTAAGCATGGGCAAGGGTGGGGTCGGCCATCGAAATCCGATTTCTACCCTCAGCTTTAGCAACATAGAGGGCACGATCCGCTCGTTCCAACAGATTTTCTTTCGTTTCACCATGACACAAACTGGCTACGCCTACGCTGGCTGTTAAGGGTATCCAGACTCCTTCGAAATTAATGCGGATATTTTCGATCGCTTGACGCAGTCTTTCCGCGCTAATTTTAGCGCCAACCACATCAGTGTTACTCAACACAACGACAAATTCCTCACCACCATAACGAAATACAGTATCGGCTCCGCGGCTGGTTGCCTGTAGAGTCTGGGCCAATGTCTTTAGCACCAGATCACCAACTCCATGACCGTAGGTATCGTTGATTTGTTTAAAGTAATCTAGGTCGACAACAAGTAGAGATAAAGGATGGTTATAACGGTGAGCCTGCGCGGTTTTTTCAGTGAGCATGGCATCCATCGATATGCGATTACCCATCCCGGTCAGGCCATCGGTAAGAGAGGCTTTAATGGCTTCATAGTAACGCAGTCCATTGCGCAGCGGAAATACCAGGGTAGACACTAACCGGTCTAATTTTATCAGTTGATCCGAACGCAGCATGGCTTCCCGATGATATAAGATCAGCTCACCTAAATAGTCACTGTTGGTTTGTACTCTATAGTAAGAGAAAAATTCCGTAGGATGGCCGAGCTCGAACTGGAATTCGGATTGTTTATTGCAAAAATTAATGCCTTCTAACATGAGTACACGACTGACTTCGCGGTAAAACAACTGCAGAATTTGTGGGATTTCAATGGTTGTTTGTAACACGATGCTTAACCGATTTAAGGTTAAGGCTTCTTTGGCATCGCGTTTTTCGTCGAGCAGGCCAATAGACGCGGGATAGAGTTTATTCAGTGCGGCGCTATCTAAATCTACAATTCGAGCATCTGTTGGCATATTCATTGTTATTCCTTACTTCTCGTAAATTACTGCATCAAAACTTACTAAGTTCGTTACGCGAGTTTAAGCGAAAAATATGCCAGTTTTTGGGTGATGAAGGGGTTAGAGTATTATTGCCATAAAATACATAGGGTTATAGGTGCGAAAGGGCAGTGAGGTTGCAGAGTCTTTAAATGCGCCTCCACCGGTGTCAAAATCCCATCGGGGGTTAGGGCTGAATCGACCAAACTCACTGCTAAATGGCCAATAAATGATCACTTTTGTTGTGCGTCGAGGGATTCCCCAGTAATGCTAATGGAATCGTCACCCATCAAATAGTGGTAGAGGGGCATTATTGCCGATGGATGGCAAATTCCTGCCGGGTCTTCTGCTGGATACGCCGAGGCACGCATGGCGGTTCGGGTGGCCCCAGGGTTGATGCAGTTGACTCGAATGTTAGTGGCATTGCGTAATTCATCCGCTAAGGTTTGCATCATTCCTTCGGTGGCAAATTTTGAGATAGCATAAGCGCCCCAGTTAGCGCGGCCTTTCCTTCCTACAGATGAGGTAGTGAAAACAATTGAGCCATTTTGGGCGTTTTTTAAATTTTCCAGCAGAGCTCTGACGAGGAAAAATTGAGCGTTCACGTTAACTTTCATCACTCTTTCAAACAGTTCGTTGGGGTAAAACTCCAAGGGTCTCATATCACCTAGAATTCCAGCATTTAACAGCAAGCCATCCAAGCGACCAAAGGTTTCCGCAACCTGTTCCGCAATCTGGTTATATTCAACCGCGCTTGCGGTTTCCAGGTTTAAAGGAATAATGGCGGGTTGCGAACCACCCGCAGACTCAATTTGGTCGTAAACCAATTCCAGTTTCTCTACGGTTTTTCCGAGGAGAATAACGGTGGCACCCAGCGCTGCGAAACTTAATGCCGCTGCTTTTCCGATGCCGTCTCCCGCACCCGTAACCATAATGATTTTGTCTTTTAATAGGCCCTGTGGGGTGGCATATTGATAAGGTGTAGAATTCATAGTGTCTCCAATTGTTGACTGATCCAAAGGCTAAAACAGGACACGTCCTGGCATAGCTTGTCGGCATTCCACTGGCTTGGATCTTCTGATTCGTTCAAATATCCCCAGCCTGCCGCTATGGTGAAGCTTCCAGCGTTGTTGCCAGCTTCGATATCCCTGCCGTGGTCTCCCACATAAATGGCGTGAGAAGGTTCGATACCAAGTTTTTTGCAGGCAAGATAAATAGGTTCGGGGTGGGGTTTTTTGTGAGTAACATGATCTGGGCAAATGGTCACTGAGCAGCGCTCGGACAGATTAAGCTGATGCAACAAAGGCTCAGTAAAGCGGCTGGGTTTATTGGTGACTATACCCCAGGGTATTCCGTATTGTTCCACTTTTTGCAGGCATTCTTCCAAGCCATCAAACAGCCTTGAATAAACAGCAATAT
Source organism: uncultured Ketobacter sp. (assembly GCA_963922875.1). GTDB lineage: Bacteria > Pseudomonadota > Gammaproteobacteria > Pseudomonadales > Ketobacteraceae > Ketobacter. The sequence goes on from CAWUJH010000003.1 coordinate 654,202, forward strand.
GATCAACATAACGATCAAGAAGTTCGTCAAGTAAAGATTGAAATTGTGTGTTGCTAGCTTCGTCACCGAAGCCCAACTGGGTGAGAGCACGCGCGCCGTTTGACACTTGTTGGCGAATCACTGATTGAGGTAGTTCCTGCTTGCCGTGGGAAACCAACATCTGATTGAGCACACTGACGAAATCTGGTGCAGTGTCGATCAGAGTGCCGTCCAAATCGAACAGGAGTGCACCAAAGGTTTTGGTTTGAGTCACGGATGATCCTTAAATTTTTGTGCTGTGAACAAAATAATTAACGTCAGCTTTGCGGGTCAACTTAAAGCTCATAGTGAATGGGTTTACACTCATACCGCTAACGTCTTTCACCGTTAGGTTAGCCGCTCGCGCCCAAGCCGACAGTTCAGAAGGTTTAATGAATTTTAGATATTCATGGGTCCCTTTTGGCAGTAACTTTAAAATATACTCCGCTCCGACTATCGCCGTAAGGTAGGCTTTTGGGTTTCTATTGATTGTGGAGAAAAACACATGGCCGCCTGGTTTAACCAGTTGTGAGCAGGCCGCAATAATGGCGGCAGGGTCAGGCACGTGCTCCAGCATTTCCATGCAGGTAACTACATCGTAGAAAGCGGGGCGTTGCAGAGCTAGCTCTTCGACAGGGATGCGCTCGTATTCTATCGTCAGTTGCTCTTGCTCAGCGTGGATGCGGGCAGCCTGAAGATTGGCTTCCCCCATATCAATGCCGGTTACTTTGGCCCCACGTCGGGTTAAGCCCTCTGTGAGAATGCCGCCACCGCAGCCAACATCCAGTATTATTTTCTGGCTTAATGGAGTGCGTTCATTAATGTAGTTCAATCGCAAAGGATTAAGCTCGTGAAGTGGTTTAAACTCACCCTCGGGGTTCCACCAATTAGCCGCGATGGATTCGAATTTTGCGATTTCCGCCGGATCAACATTTGCCACAGTTACTGTATTAGCCGTAGTGTTAGCCATAGTTAATTTTTGTCCATTGTTTGTATGCGTTGCTGCCATTGTTTCGCTCTCGCCAGGGTGTTGGCCAGATTGATGGTTTGTAGGGTGCGATTTTCTAATACTCGCCGACCGGAAATCCAGACGTCAGTGACTTGAGAGGATTGGGTGGCGTAGGCCAGTTGAGAAACAATATCGTAAAAAGGCGTGGCTTGAGTAGCGTTTAAATCCAAAGCGATAATATCCGCCATTTTACCCACTTCCAAGCTACCAATGTTATGCTCAAAGCCCATGGCTTTCGCGCCGTTTATCGTGGCGATCTCCAGTGCCTGATGGGCCGCAACTGCCCCCGGATTCTGGGCAACGCCTTTTGCTAGTAATGCGGCCGTCCGCAGCTCGCTAAACATATCCAAATCATTGTTGCTGGCTGCACCGTCGGTGCCAAGCGCAACATTGACACCAGCATCCAATAATTTAGCCACAGGACAAAAGCCACTGGCTAATTTCAGATTGGATTCCGGGCAGTGAATAACGTGAGTCCCTGTCTGCGCTAACAGCTCTATATCAGAGTCGATTAATTGAGTCATGTGCACGGTTTGAGTTTGTGGTGACAGCAAACCTAGCTGATACAACCTCTCAATTGGCCGTTGACCGGATTTCGATACAGCATCTTCCACCTCGAAGGCGGTTTCGTGTAAATGAATCTGGATCGGCTTATTGGTTTCTTCTGCCAGCGTTAAAATACGCTTTAAAGGAGCATCGGACACAGTGTATGGCGCATGGGGGCCAAAACAAATATCCACTAACTCATGGTTACGATAGGTGTCCAGGAGCTGGAGACCTTTATGGATATACTCATCCGCATGACTGGCCCAGTTGGTGGGAAAATCCAATATAGGAAAGGCCAGTTGGCAGCGCATGTGACTAGAAATCGCAGCTCGTGCCACTTTTTCCGGAAAGAAATACATATCACTAAAGCACGTGGTGCCACCGAGAATCATTTCCGCAATGGCGAGTTCTGCGCCATCGTAGGCAAAAGCATCGTCTACCCAGCGCGACTCGGCGGGCCAAATATGATTATTTAGCCAATCCATGAGAGGTAAGTCATCGGCTAAGCCCCGAAACAAAGTCATGGGCGTGTGGCCATGAGCATTAATCAGGCCGGGCATCAATACATGATTGGGCAGATCAATGACCGTTTGTGCCGTTACTTTAAGTTCTTGTTGCGGAGCGATAGCGACAATCTTACCCTGGTCGATAGCGATACAGCCATTTTTCAGAATTCGATGCTGAGGGTCGATAGTGACAACCCAGCCAGCGTTGATTAATGTGCTTGCTGATAGCGGTGCTGACGGTGCCATAGCCATAGTGAAGAGTACCTAATGACATGAGTTTAAAGTATCTATATTAACAGGCTCCGAGTCAGTTCGTATAATTTCAGCAACTTTTGTCAAAGATGCTAGGACGTTTTTAAGGAGTTGTTCCGTGGACACAGTGACTACCAGAGTGCGGGTGCTCGAATGGCGTGATGATAGCCTATGGCTAATTGATCAGCGTGAATTACCAACTCATGAAGTTTGGATCGCCCATCAAGAGCCGCACCAAGTGGTTGAGTCAATCAATACTATGGTGGTGAGAGGTGCGCCTGCCATTGGGATTGCAGCGGCCTATGGTGTCGTTCTCGCTTTGAGGCAAGGGTATTGGGGCGACTCTTTGCGCGAGCAGATTGCGATCATGGCACAAGCGCGGCCCACGGCCATAAATTTGCATTGGGCGCTGCAACAAATTATCACCTCAATTGCGACTCAGGATTCCGCTGCTAGTGCATATGAAGTGGCCTTGGCAAAGGCTCATGAAATATTGCTTCAGGAACAGCAAGCCAATCTGAGGATGGGGCAACTGGGTGCCGCAGTAATGGCACAGGCTAACCACAACCAGCAAAACTTAGGAGTATTAACCCATTGTAATGCAGGAGCGCTCGCGACGGGTGGTATAGGGACCGCGCTTGGTGTGATTCGTACAGGCTGGAAGCGTAAGGTTGTGCACCGGATTTACGCGGGGGAGACGAGGCCTTGGATGCAGGGTGCACGGCTCACCGCTTGGGAGCTTCTACAGGATGATATCCCTGTCACTTTGGTGGCTGACAGCGTAGGTGCCACGTTGATGGCGCAGGGTAAAGTGCAGTGGTTAGTTGTGGGAGCGGATCGAGTAGTGGCAAATGGTGACGTGGCTAATAAAATTGGCACCTATAGTCTGGCGGTTTTGGCGCGCTATCATGGGGTCAAAGTCATGGTGGTTGCTCCTTGTTCAACCTTGGATTTTAGTATCCAAGAGGGTGCTCAGATTCCCATCGAGAACCGCGCGGCTGATGAATTGACACAGATCGCCGGTAAGCGCTTGACCGCGGAAAACGTAGGGGTTTTTAACCCCGTGTTTGACGTGACTCCGGCCGCTCTGATAGACGTTTTGGTGTCCGAAAAAGGGGTAATTGAGAAGCCAAATCGGGAAAGCCTCGCTCAATGGCGATGACCCAGGGCTAGAAGCGCGTTTTTTCTACAAAAATTGCCTTTTGATTTAGTTTTGAGGCGGCCTTTTGTGCTATTATTGCACCCTTAATTTGCTCTGGCTCAGTAGCGTTGCCGAGGGTACAGCGGAGCCCTTCAAGCTTAGTGTTATGGCGTCTTTTATCGCTTAGCTAGCTTGACAAAAGGGGGCTGCTTAAGGAAGCAGGTCGACTTAATATTTACGGCTTGTGAGGGGGCACCACAATAACGACGATAGATTCTACCCCAATCTCTACCACTGAAATGATTGTGACCATTTCGACCGTAGCCGTCATTTGCAAATCAGGAAACCGATGTCAGAACTAGCCAAAGAAATCCTCCCGGTTAACATCGAAGACGAACTCAAACAATCCTATTTAGATTACGCCATGAGCGTCATAGTCGGGCGCGCTTTGCCCGACGTTAGAGATGGCTTGAAACCCGTCCATCGACGCGTGCTTTACGCCATGAATGAGTTGGGCAACAGCTTCAATAAACCTTATAAGAAATCTGCTCGTGTGGTGGGGGACGTGATCGGTAAATACCATCCCCATGGCGATTCAGCGGTCTATGACACCATAGTGCGGATGGCGCAGACATTTTCGCTCCGTTACACCTTAGTGGATGGGCAAGGTAATTTCGGTTCCATCGATGGTGATAACGCGGCGGCGATGCGTTATACCGAAGTTCGAATGGCGAAAATTGCCCATGATTTGATGGCGGATCTGGAAAAGGAAACGGTAGATTTTGTCCCCAACTATGATGGTTCTGAAACCATGCCCTCGGTGCTCCCCACTCGAGTGCCGAATCTGCTGATCAACGGATCATCCGGTATCGCGGTCGGTATGGCGACGAACATTCCACCCCATAACCTGGGCGAAGTTATTGATGGCTGCCTGGCATACATCGAAAATTCTGATATCGATATTGATGGGTTGATGGAGTACATCAAAGGGCCAGATTTACCCACTAGCGGCATTATCAATGGCCGTAGCGGTATTATTGAAGCCTACCGTACGGGGCGGGGTCGCATGTATATGCGAGCCAGGGCTCATATTGAAACGGAAAAAAATGGTCGTGAAACCATTATCATCACTGAAATGCCCTACCAGGTTAATAAGGCGCGCTTGATCGAGAAAATTGCCGAATTAGTCAAAGAAAAGCGTATTGAGGGCATCAGTGAAATCCGCGACGAATCCGACAAAGACGGGATTCGGGTGGTGATCGAGGTGC
>CAWUJH010000004.1:0-507294 GCA_963922875.1 uncultured Ketobacter sp.
CAGGCTCTTATTGAAGAAAAACCCCAGTAGCGTAAGCTTCTGGGGTTTTTTTATGGTCTTACAGTGTGCTCATTTGATCAACGAACCGAAGGGTCGAACTCCCCGCTAAGAGTGAACACAGTAGGCCATCGTCAGGCTTTCAATTATGCTCAGTTTTGCGGGGAAAACACATTAGATAAATTATCTAAGACAATCCTTTTAGCTAATTGGATAGATGATGGTGACTACTATCATTTGGTTATAATGGATTCAAAGTAAGATTTATAATGTTGATTGCAATCAATAAACTTTTTCATTCTCTGTTTGCTAGCAGCCACATTAATTGACTCGGTTCCTGTATTGCTAATGATTTTGGCAGGTACTCCGGCAACTGTGCAATTGGCCTCAACACTTTTATTGACTACGCTGTTAGCAGCGATTTGTACGCCATCAGAAATTTTTATATCTCCAAAAATTTTTGCTCCAGGTCCGATCCAAATATTATTGCCTAACGTTGGGACTAGAGGCCCACCGTTTACGGAGTTATTGCTACCTATGTTCACTCCTTGATGAATGTCGCACCACATCCCAATTCTAACGGATTTGTTTATAACAATATTACCGAAATGATTTATCCTCACGCCTGCACCAAGTACATTTCCTGGTATGTCAAAACCTAGCTTTAAACCCAGCTGGTACTTTCTTAGTGAGTATATTTTATTTAGTAGAATCCCCATTACTGATCGTTTAGGGTTGTTGCTGTAATACTCATGTTTTCGCAGGGCGATTAAAAATTTCCATATATGATCGCGGAGGAGACTTGGTCGCTTTCTGGAAATGCCCATCATGAACTTGTCAGCGGACAAATAAAACTTCAAATCATCTTTGCTTTTTATCATTTGGTTTTTCTCCGTCCTTGAACAAGTTATTGGGTTGATAAAAATTTTACTTCGGCGAGTTGCATTAGAATATTTACAATTTAGCTAATCACAATTAGCGCAAGCGCTATTGAGATAACGTTTGGATATCTGATGCTTAAAGGTAAAAAATTGTTTGCAACATTGGAAATAAATTTTTTATGCAATATTATACAACAGCTAAACATTACAAATAGTCACCAATGACGTGCTCGGTTTCGAACTTTTTTGAGAATATTAACCCCTAATCCGAGTTAATTTGCTCTTATCCACGTGCTCAAATTCATGGTCATAGATAAACAGCATGGTGCGTTCGTCGTAGCTTAATTCATCGCCTTGCAGAATAATTGTTTGGGTAAACGACAGGGTCCTTGCGTTTTCTCGCATAAAAGCAGTTTGGCAAACCCCTTGGTTATCCGGCTCATCCAGTGCATCCATGGTTATGATGATCTTGCCATTTTCTTCACTGATCACTTTCCCGCTCGCGACTACTCCCACACCCCGTGGAATAACAAAGGACTGAGTGATTGCGCCTGTTGCCGGTTCCCAGGTGAAATAGCCCACTTGGTCATGGAATTGCTCATCATTGGATTTTCGATAGACTTTTTGATGATAACGTACGATGTTTAAAAACTGGCGATTGGCATTGTCCACATCACCGGCGGCCTCAAATACAATGGTTTCGTAGAAAGGATTTCTTTCGATACCATCGGGCTCCGGTGCTACATCAATTCCTCGGTCTCCGGTCCAGGTGCCAATTAAGCCATTCAATGGCCCATAATCAACGACATTTTCTTTACTCATAAAATAAGATCCCCCATCTTTGGCTGTTAAATTTACACAAATTTAACAGGCTAGGCATGTTTTAAATCAAAAAATTCCCTCTATTTTGCTCAAAATACAGCCAGCCCTAAGGTGAAATTGTGTAGCGCATACAGTATGCTGATTTACAAACGGTGTTAGTCTTAAACGAAGGCAACTATGAACTACTTACATACTATGGTCAGGGTTAGTGACTTAGAGAGGTCCCTGGAATTTTATTGTGATCAATTGGGACTAGTGGAAATTAGTCGCAAGGAAAGTGAGTCAGGCCGCTTTACCCTGGTTTTTCTCGCTGCGGCAGGCGACGAAAATCGAGCGAAGGTGGAAAAAACACCGCTGCTGGAGCTGACCTACAATTGGGACCCGGAAACCTATTCCGGAGGTCGGAACTTTGGTCATTTAGCATTTAGAGTGGCCAACATCTATGAGCTATGTGACCGCTTGCAGAAGGCGGGAGTAACGATCAACCGGCCGCCAAGGGATGGCTATATGGCTTTCGTTCGCTCGCCTGACAATATATCCATCGAACTACTGCAACAAGGTGAGCCTCTTCCATTGCAGGAACCCTGGGTTTCTATGTCGAACAGCGGCGAGTGGTAGTAAGATCACTCTGGGGTCTAAACATAGATCCATATGGAGGATAATGCCTAGATGAATAGTTCAGTGCTGCGTGGCTTCGCCTTTGCCATGTTAGTGGCAATAATTTGGGTGGTGATGTTTGGCGGTGCCTCATGAGTTATGGTTCCAGCGATCCTCAGGCACCGTTATCTGTCCGCTCCCTAGCGAATAAATTAGATCACTTCGTTACAACACGATTGTTATTGCGTGTCAGGTTGATGTTTGTGCTGCCTGTACCACTGTTTTTTATGGGGCTATATTCTGCATTTGCGGGGGACGGGGTAGCCATGATTGGCCGGTTTTCTGGCCTTGCTTTATACCTTGTTGCCGCACGTCTTTTGTTAGAAGGAGAAAAGGCGGCCCAGGCTTATGCGGCCCGGGAAGTGGCCAAACCTCCGGCTTTTCCGCGCAAAATTTTTGCCGCTATGTTGACGGGTGTCGCTACTGCTATAACCGGTTTATTTGGTTTTGAACCCGTTTTGGCAAACCCTGCCACGGTGGCAGCTTATGCTTGTGCCGCCGTGTTTTTTCATCTTTTATGTTTTGGGCTGGATCCGATGCGAGCCAAAGGTCTGGAAGGGTTTTCAGAACTGGAGGCTCAACGTTTTCTGCAGGCCCTGGAACAAGGACAGCAACTACTGGCCGAAACCCTCATGGCCGCACAAAAGCTGCCGAGTTTTCGCTTACAGCAACGGGTTCAGCGCTCGATGAATGAAGCCCGTAAAGTTCTAGTTGCGATTGAACGAAACCCTGAGGACTTAAAGCGATCGAAGAAGTTTATGATGGTCTATTTACAAGGGGCGCATGATGCCACACTGAAGCTGGCGCAGCTAAGTCGTAAAGATCCACAGGCCGTGGCGGTTACTGGTTACGAACAGTTACTGGATGATCTGGAACGGCGTTTTAAAAAGCAACAAGAGAATCTTTTGTCCACTGACCGTTCTGATTTGGATGTGGAAATAGAAGTGTTGCGTGACCGTATTAAACAGGAATTCTGAGGTTCGAAATGAACAATAAATCTGAAATTACTGCTGTGTCTGAGAAAGCTCAGGTTCTAGATAGCGAAATCGCAAGTTTGGGATCCACTGTTGCTGAACTAAAAGAACCAACGGATGATTTGAGCCCTGAATTATTGGCCGAAGTCTTAGCCAAGCTTGATATGGCCAATGCCCAATCCATTATTCAATTTGGGTCGCAAGCGCAAGCAGAGTTGCAGGCTATCAGTCAATCGATGCTCGGCGGTGTGCGTAATAAAGACGTGGGTGTCGCCGGTGACTCACTGCGTCAAATGGTAACTTCTTTGCGAGGGTTTTCCGCCGAAGAGTTAGATCCGGGCAGAGCGCTTAGTTGGTGGGAGAAGTTATTGGGTAAGGCCAAGCCCATTGCTGAGTTCACGGCTCGTTATGAACAGGTTAGAGACCAGATTGACCGGATCAGTAATGATTTGCTCCGGCATGAAACGCAGTTATTAAAAGATATTAAAAGCCTCGACAAACTCTATGAGAAAACCCTCGATTTCTATCGGGAGCTGGCAGTTTATATAAAGGCCGGTGAACATAAGTTAAAATCACTCGACAGCGAAACGATCCCCCAATTGGAGCAATCCATAGAGTCGCAACCAGATACGCTGTTAGCGGCGCAGCAATTGCGAGATTTGCGCAGTGCCCGAGACGATTTAGAGCGTCGGGTTCATGATTTAAAATTGACTCGACAAGTCACCATGCAGTCCTTACCGTCGATTCGGTTGGTGCAAGAGAACGATAAGACCTTGGTCACCCGCATTAGCTCTGCCTTGGTGAATACGGTACCTTTGTGGGAAACGCAGTTGGCGCAAGCCGTCACCATTCAGCACTCCCGTGAAGCGGCTGGCTCTGTTCGAGCCGTAAATGATTTGACCAATGAGTTGTTAAATAAGAATGCAGAAAATTTACGTCAGGCAAACCGTGAAGTGCGTGAGCAAAATGAACGTGGTGTATTTGACTTAGAGGCCGTTAAGTCTGCGAATGCTAATCTTATTGCCACAATCGAGGAATCTTTGCTGTTAGCAGATGAAGGCAAACAAAAGCGGGCGCAAGCAGAGTTAGAATTAGTGGAAATGGAACAACAACTCAAAACCAGCTTGGCCGCCGCTAGGGCTCCTAAGAACGCTGATAAAGGCTAACGTGAAAGGGTGGGAAAGCGATTAGTGTCTTCTTGGCGAACGATAAGAGCCCAGGGTTCGCAAGGCTTGTGAACCTTGTTTCCCCACTACTATATTCTGGCCTACCATTAGCCAGGCATGAGCGAGTAGTGTTGTTTCTGAATTATTGGGTATTTTTACGCCGAGGCAAAGTGTGCAGGGGATGTCGTAATAACGCAGTAACAATCGTGCGATAATGGATTGCACTAGATACTCCGATTTCCAGGGTGTATGCCTGGCCACCGCCCAGCAAAATAGGCCGACGCGCATTGCCAATTGCTGTTGCTGATGTGTGACGTAGGGAGCTTGTGCGCTTTCGGTGCCTTTTCTTCCCAGCATGGGTTCAAGGTAACTAAAAGGAAAAATTAAAAGAAACATTCTGATCAGTCCGCTGCCCAGAAAAATCAGTAGACACCAAACTTTTTCTTCCAATGTTAAAGAATAGAAACGGCGGGAACCTCTCAACAGCCGAAGTGATTTGTTGTGTGATTTGTAAGCGGGTTCCATGGTAATACTCACCAGCCTGTTTCTAGCGTGGACTTTATTTGATAGTAGTTCGTTACCGCCAATGTCGCGAAATTTTGATAATATAGAGTAATATTTGACCTGTATTTCTAGGCTTCACCCTAACAGGCCTAAATCTATATTGGTAAGCATGGTCAATTTTATCTAGACTGTTTTTTAAGCGAATGACTGCATATGAGGACATCTAAACAAAAAATTTTACTGAAATTCAGGAATTTTTTGTTATTGGGCCGTCTATTTAGGCTGAGCAGCGTTCGTTTTTTATGGCAGCCCTGAAAAGAGCCCCTAGAATAATTCGGTTTGTTAAGTTGCTTGCTTTCAACTGCTAATAACTAACCGCGAATTTTTATTTTGACAATTTTTTATTGTAAAAAGGAAGCTTACCCGATGTATAAACCTTTGTGTTATCTCTTGTTGGGTTTAGTCCTTGGCGGTTGTTCAACTGTGACCAAAGAAACGGTGAACACGTTGCCTCAGACTGAACCTCAGGTTAGCCCAGTATTAGAACAAGCTGAATATAAGGGACTTAAAAGAAAAGTCGCCATAGCTCGCTTTAGTAATGAAACCAATGCGGGAGCCAGTTTTTTACTGGACAAGAACAATGACCGTATTGGAAAACAAGCCAGCGATATTCTGGCAGCGCGCTTAGTGGAAACCCAAAAATTCATTTTGTTAGAACGGATGGATCTTGGCAAGCTTCAAACGGAAGCAGCTTTGTCACAGGTGGATCTTGATAAAGTGGGTGCCGATTACCTGATAATAGGATCGGTATCAGAATATGGCCGCGAGGCGGTGAGCGAAACCGGCATATTCAGCCGCAATAAAAAGCAATTGGCTCGGGCCAAAGTGAATGTTCGCCTGGTGGATGTGACTACCGGGCAAATCGTGTATTCAGAAGAAGGGGCGGGGCAAGCCTATTCTGAAGCTAACAAAGTGTTTGGGGTGGGAGAAAGCTCCGGTTATGACTCTTCTCTGGACGATAAAGCTTTATCTGCTGCTATATCAAAACTTATTAGTAATGTGGTGGAGAACCTGATGGATAAGCCTTGGCAGGCTTATATTTTGGGTAGTGAAGACGGCACCTACATCATGACTGGTGGTGAAAGCCAGGGAGTAGGGGTCGGGGATTCTTTTGCGGTGATGGAAAAAGGCCGCACCGTGCGCAATCCGCAAACGGGGATGAATATAGAGTTGCCTCGCAAACAGATTGCTAAGGCTACGGTGGTTGCCCAGTCTGGTAGCGGTGACAATGAAATTTCCTTTATTGACGTGAGCGAGGGTTCTCTTGCCGGTAAAGATCTCAACACATTGATCATCCAAGAACTCAAACCATAGACGGGAGAATCCAATGAAAGCATTATTTATGTTGTTAGTGATCATGATGGTTACGGCTTGCGGTAGTTTTAAAAGCGTAACTCAGCTCGAAGAGAGCACCTATATTCAATTTGTTGGTAACCCAAAAGGTGTTGTGTTTACGCTTGATAAAGCAACCCAGGTTAACCTGGGAGAAGACACCAAGTCATTTGATCTCAATGGTAAGACCATCACAAAAATCGTAATCACTCCCGGTGAGCATGAGGTAAAATTGGAGCGCGGCGGTCAGTTATTAATGCATCGAAAACTGTTTGTATCAGAAGGTAATGCTACGGAGATCACCATACCATGAGTCGATTGTTGTTAATGCTAAGTCTTCTGGCCGTTGCTGGCTGTGTAACGGTGCAGCCAGGTCCAACGGGATTTTACTGGTCCAATTACTCTCAAACACTTTACGATTATAAAAAGAGTCCGAATGCCACGACCTTAGTCAAGCATAAAACGAATCTGGAAAAAATCATTAGTTACTGTGACAGCCATCCTCAGGCTAAAGTACCTCCGGGCATCTATGCAGAGTTGGGAAAAATCTATCTCGATGAAGGCAAGCAAGATCTTGCGGTTCGTTATTTCAACTTGGAAGCCACCACCTATCCTGAGTCGGCGGTATTGATAAAAACTTTACTCGAGCAGACGGAATCCTAATATGATGAGTAACATATACAAATCAACCGTGGTTCGGTTGCGGATAGTTCGAATTGGGTTGGTCGCATTACTGAGTGTCTGGGTAAGTGGCTGTGCCACTGGTCCATCGGGGCCTCAGTATCTTTCCAAGCAGGAGGCTTTTGGAACGGTTTACTCCGAGCGACCAAAATCTATATTGGTGGTTCCCGCCGTAAATCAATCCACGGCTGCTGATGCTGGAAATTATTATTCCGCGACCATTGCCAAGCCTCTAACGGAACAAGGCTATTATGTTTTGCCCATTACCATTACCGATCAAATCCTAAATCAGGCGGGTATTTCTGATGGTGCCCAGCTTCTCTCCGTACCAGCCAAGCGCTTGGGCGAGCTGTTTGGTGCTGATGCGGTACTATATGTCACTATTAATTTGTGGGATACCAATTATTTTGTGCTAGGGGGTAATGTCACGGTGAAATTGGAATACCGAATGGTGTCTACCACCACTAATGAAAATCTCTGGCGCTACAAAGATCAAGTAGTGGTGGATACTTCAGGCAGCGGGAATAATGGTCTATTGGGTGCCATTATAGAAACCGCTATCAACACCTCTACCCAGGATTATTTACCCGTTGCGCATCAGGTGAATTCGCGTTCGATTTACACTATGCCCTATGGTTTATACCACCCTCAACATGGTCAAGACGGTATTGTTAGGGTTGTTAATCCTGGCAATCTCGTTACTGTCGACGTGGAATAGATACCCTGGGAACCAATTCAGTAGTTATGAGTCAAAAACGGCTGATTTTCATATTCATGGTTAATAGATCAATAGTTGAGTAGTGATGAGGGGAAGTTTCATGATTAAAAAAATCAGTGTATTGGCAGTGGTGGGTAGTTTGTTCTTAAGTAGTACCCAATTACTGGCGTTTGAAGACGGGGATGAAGCGATTGATTATCGTCAAGCCGTCTTTAGTTTGGTGGCAAGTCATTTTGGCAAAATGGGTGATATGGTAAAAGGTAAAACAGAGTTTGACGCTAAGGACTTCGCCTATCGCGCTGAAAGTGTTGATGCTTTGGCAAAGATGCCCCTGGAAGGTTTTACCTTTCCAGGTTCCGATAAAGGGGATACCAAGGCCAAGCCAGCAGTCTGGAAAGACATGGATACATTTACCGCAAAGTTAACGCAATTTCAGAAAGATGCCAGTGAACTGGCAGCGGTAGCAAAGGGTGGTGATATGGGCAAAATCAAACCTGTGTTTTTAACCGCAGCCAAAAACTGCAAGAGTTGCCATACTGATTTTAAAAACCGTTAAAGCACTGAGCTAAACCAGCCGTATAGTGCGATCCAGAATAGCGCGAACAGACCCCATGCCCACCATGTTGAGCGAAACGCCAATGGTGGGTGCGGGGATTTTTTTTGTTCAGCTTTGCCATTGAACATGGGCTTTATTAGATTATGTCCACGCCATTGCATGATCAGAACAGCCCCGATATGAATGCCTGCCAAGAGTAATAGAATATTGAAATTCAAATGGTGCCACTGGGTTAGGAGGGTGGAGGTATCAGCGGAGACGGTTTGTGCTAATGGCCCTTCTACAAAAATTTCATCGGTGGCAAAAAGCCCGGTTGTCATTTGAATTCCAATCACGGTTAGTAAAGCAATAATCATCCAGGCCCCTAGTGGATCATGGCCGATGCTCGGGGTGTAGTTACTGCTTAGTAAGCGTTTTGCAAAATGGAGTGTGGCTTTTGGGCCCATTAAAAATGATGAGAAACGTGCCGTTTGTGAACCTGCGAAACCCCATACAAGGCGTGTTCCCCAAAGTGCAAGCAAGGTCATGGCCAGCCATTGATGCCAGATTAATTCGCCAATTTCAGCTGTCCACCAGCAGGCTCCAATCAGCATTAGTTGCATCCAATGGTAGATGCGGATGAAGTCATCCCAGATTTTCATGTTTAGCACTCCAAACTGCCAGCAAAAACTGAAATAGTAAATAACTTGTAATACAGTCGTTTGGGCACTCTAACACAGTTTGATTCTAGTTTTCATGGCGTGGGGCGTTTGCGTTATCGCTTTAAAACTCGCTAGAATTGGGGTTCTTTTTCCTTTTCTGTCTGTGAGCCATAGGACCTTCGTGCTACCCATTGATTCGCTTTTGCCGTCGGTTTTATCGCAACTGAATCTAACCCATCGGTTGGTGGTTCAGGCGCCTCCGGGAGCCGGAAAAACCACAAAGATTCCCTTAGCATTGATGATGGCGCCTTGGCATCAAGGTAAAGTGCTGTTGATTCAACCTCGTCGTTTAGCTGTCTATGGTGCTGCACGGCGGATGGCAGCTTTGTTAGGAGAACCCGTTGGCCAAAGGGTTGGGTATGTTACCCGTTACGATAAGAACATTAGTCAGGCCACAGTAATCGAGGTCATAACGGAAGGCGTTTTTCTGCGCCGGATCCAGGCTCAGCCCGATTTGCCCGGTGTGGGGCTGGTTATTCTTGATGAGTTTCATGAGCGCTCAGTAACCATGGACCTAAGCCTTGCTTTGGTGCTGGAATCGCAGGATGCTCTGCGGGAAACCAGTGAACCATTGCGGGTAGTGGTGATGTCGGCCACCTTGGATGGTAGTGCCCTGGGAGCCTGGTTGCAGGCTCCGGTGTTAAGGGCTGAAGGGCAAAGCTTTGCGGTGGAAACCAAGTATAAGCCCTGTCCTGTGGCAGTGGATTTGCTGCAGCATACGGTGACGGTGATTCTACTTGCCTTGGCGCAACAGGATGGCGATTTACTGGTATTTTTACCCGGAATGAAAGAGATCAGGCGGGTCAGCCAATTATTGGAAGCGAAGTCTTTAGGTGCAAACGTGGCGTTGTTTGCGCTCCACGCTTCACTACCGCAGTCTGAACAAGACCAGGCACTGTTACCAGCAGGAGAGGGTAAGCGCAAGGTCGTCTTAGCCACAAACGTGGCGGAAACCAGTGTAACTATTGACGGTATCCGGGTGGTGATTGATTGTGGGAAAGAGAGAGTGGCGCGTTTTGATGAGTCCAGTGGAATGGATCGTCTCAGCACGGAAAACATCACCCAGGCATCCGCTGATCAACGTCGAGGTCGCGCTGGTCGTACTGCTTCCGGGGTTTGTTATCGCTTGTGGAGTGAAACGTCTCAGTCTCAGCTAGCGGCATTTAAAGAACCTGAAATTGTAGTGGCCGATCTAGCGCCAGTTGCTTTGGAGTTGAGCCTTTGGGGTAGTTCGGAGATTACTTCTTATCAGTTGCTTACCATGCCGCCGGCCGATCGTTATCAGCGGGCTCTGGATTTGGTGCAGAATTTGGGTGCAGTGGATGACCAGGGTAAAATTACGGCCTTAGGTAAGAAAATGGCGCGGCTTGGAATGTCGCCGAGGTTAGCGCGTTTGCTGTGGAGTGAACGTGATTCTGATCGTGTCAGTGCCGCTTTAGCCAGTGCCGCGATAGTCGCAGAAGGGGACCCTTTAAGATTTAAGAATGAGGAATATCAGGTCGATTTGCAGTTGCGTTTAACGTTATGGCAATCAACCCTCGGGCCTGGAGAAATGCAGCGGGGAACCTGGCGCCGAATACAACAATTTATCCGCCAATGCGCGCAGCGATTGCAGGTCACCTGGCAGCAGGATTACAGCGACCACCCGCAACTCGGGCAAACGCTGGCGCAGGCGTTTCCCGATCGAGTGGCTCAAGTGCGAGGCAATAATTCCTCTCGCTACTTGTTGGCCAATGGCAAGGGAGCTACCTTGGGCAGTCACGATCGATTGGCGGGCACACCTTATCTGGTGGTGTTGTCGCTTGATGGTGGTGGGTCTAACGCCCGCATTCGGCTGGCTTGTGCTGTAAAACGAGCCGACATTACCGCAGTCTTGGCAAACCGGCTCGATCAGCAAATCGTTATCGAATGGCACTCGCAACGTCAGGAAGTAGTGGCGGAACGGCGTTTGCAGCTGGGGGCTTTAGTTTTAGAGAGTGAGCCACTGCCTGCACCTTTGCCTGAAGCTGCTCAGCTTTGCCTGTTGCAACAACTTAAAGCCAATAAATTGCAGGATTTGCCCTGGAACGAAGTTTCACGCCAATGGCTTGCCCGCCTCGATTGGCTCCATCGAATGGATCCCAAGCGTTGGCCGCTACAAAACTTGAATACCCTAATAGATCAGGCGGAGATGTGGCTACTTCCGTATTTGCAGGGGCGCTTAAGCCTGGCGGCCATGACACAAGTCCCGTTGCTGGAGGCGCTACGAAGCCTTTTAGACTGGTCTCTTTGGGAACCCATGGATCGCTTGGCTCCCACTCACTGGACATTACCGACTGGAACAGTGAAAGCCCTAGACTACAGCCACGACAATGGTCCGGTATTACGGGCTCGTCTACAAGAGTTCTATGGTTTGAGTCAGCACCCCACTTTGTCTGATGGGACAAAAATACTTTTGGAGCTGTTATCCCCTGCGCAGCGCCCTATTCAGCTAACTCGTGATTTGCCTGGCTTTTGGCAGGGCTCCTATGCCGAGGTGGCGAAGGAAATGAGGGGGCGCTATCCCAAGCATTTCTGGCCGCCGTCGCCAGCGACTGCAGTGCCTACGACTGTCACAAAAAGGCGGATGAAACCCTGCTAGACTAAGTGGTGGCTGATCTGGGTCAAGATGGTTTGTCTTTACTGTTGTAATTTCTATCCTTAACGCTTATTGCCGAAGGCGAACAATGAGAACATTAACATTTGCAATAACGGGCTCAGGAGGCTCGGGCGTGGTTTCCCTAGGTGAAATGCTGTTGTGTGCTGCGGCCAAGATTGGCTATTTTGGCCTAATGCGCAAGAGCTTTGGGCCACAAATTCGAGGCGGAGAATCTGCCGCTATTATTCGTTTGGGAACCCAACCCATCACCAATTTTACGGCAGAAATTCAGGTTTTGTTTGCCCTGGATTGGCATAATTTCCTGCGCTTCCAGGACGAGATACCAATATCGGAGGCAACCCTGGTAATTGCTGATACCCAAGCCGGTGTTGCTCCATCTTCTATTGCGTCCATCGTGACTCTCGACTTAACTGGGGCTGCCAATACGGTGGGAGGAGCCAGAGCCAATAGTGTTCTGTTGGGTATGCTGGGCGCCTGGTTGGGTTGTTCCGCTGACGTTTTGAGTGAGGTTATTCATGAGCGCCTAGTGAAATTGGATTCCAGTGCGTTAGCTCAGGCGGTAATGGCCATGGAGCAAGGTATACAGCAATGGGAGCAGCGGCCAGCAGTTTTGACCAGACTGGCAACATTGCCTCCGGAACGAGACACCAGCGTGGAGCCTGTGCCACGCTGGTTAGCTTCTGGCAATCAACTAGCGGGTTTGGGCGCTCTAGAAACGGGTGTTAAGTTTGTGGCTGCGTATCCCATTACGCCAGCGTCAGACTGTTTGGAATGGATGGCGCAGCACATGGAATCAGTGCAAGGTCAACTAGTGCAGGCAGAGGACGAATTGGCCGCCATCAATATGGTGATTGGCGCCGCCTATGGTGGGGTCCCTGCAATGACTGCCACCTCTGGACCGGGATTATCGTTGATGACGGAGGCCATGGGCCTGGCGGTAGCCAGCGAGACGCCGGTGGTCGTTCTTAATGTGATGCGTGGTGGGCCGTCCACGGGAATCCCCACTAAAAGCGAGCAAAGTGATTTAAATATTGCCCTATATGGTCTGCACGGCGATGCACCTCATTTGGTTTTAGCGCCCCTAAGTATTGCTGATTGTTTTTTGACTATGAGTTGGGCGGTGTTTTTGAGTCACCACTTACAAACCTTAGCCATTGTTTTGTCTGATCAGTTTATGGGGCAGTCTTTGCAAATCATGGATGCCTTGCCCGGATCTCCGTTTCAATTGACCTTTGAAGAGGCCACACTGATGACGCCCTATCAGCGGTATCAGGATACGGTCACTGGTGTCTCTGTTGTGGCACATCCTGGTGATATTGGCGGGATGTATACTGCCGATGGCTTAGAGCATAGTGAAAATGGTGTCCCTTCGCCTAAGGCCAGTGACCATTTGCAACAACTAGAGAAACGGCAACGGAAGCTACAACAGTTTGATTTTGGAGCATACTGGGGCAATAGTCGGGGTGAAGAGGGTGAGTGGTTACTCCTGTGTTTTGGTTCGCTCTACGGAGCCTTGTTGGAGGCACGGCAAAGTTTAGTGGACCAAGGCATCAACACAAAAGTTATCGGCTTGCGCTTATTGCAGCCATTTCCAAGGGAGTCTTTTCTGGCGAGTTGCGGCTCGACGCGACAGATATTGGTGATAGAACAAAATCATCAGGCCCAGCTTTTTCATTATTTAAACAGTTTGGCTTTGCCAGGACTTAAATTCAGTAGCTTGGCACAACCGGGGCCAAGCATGATCACACCGGAGCAGATCGTTGCTGATGTGTTACAGCGGATGGAAACAAGCGCACAGGAGATAGGGGATGACAGTAAAGGCTAAATTTTACAAGTCTGGAGTAAAACCCATATGGTGTCCGGGCTGTGGTCATTACAGCGTGCTGAATGCCGTCACAAAGGCGCTGGCGGTGTTAGAAATCGCGCCAGAAAATTGCGTTTTAGTCTCTGGCATTGGTTGTTCCTCGCGCTTGCCTGCTTATGTTAACAGTTACGGGTTTCATGGCGTTCATGGGCGGGCTTTACCCGTTGCAACGGGGTTAAAAGTGGCGCGTCCTGATTTAACCGTAATTGCCCTGGGCGGAGACGGCGATGGTTTCTCCATTGGAGGCAACCATTTTTTGCATGCCTGTCGCCGCAACGTTAATTTGGTGTATATCGCCATGGATAATGAAGTTTATGGTATGACTAAAGGTCAAGCTTCGCCTACCACGCCAGAATCATGGGAACACAGTAAGTTAACGCCGCATGGCCCTGGAGTCCGGCCGTTTCAGCCATGCTCCATTGCCTTGGCTGCAGGCGCGAGTTTTATTGCCCGCAGCCATTCTGGCGACCCTAATGGTATGGCAAACATGATTTATGAGGCTATTCAGCACCGTGGGTTTGCCTTTGTTCATGCCCTGAGCCAATGCATTACCTTTTGCCCGGAACAGGTTCAGTGGAAGGACTGGGTTCATGATGAGGCAGTGACAACGGCAGATGCTGGCGAAGCTGCGCATTTTTTGCAAAACGAAGATGGGTTTAGCAAAGGTATTTTTTATCGCTGTGATCGTGCTCCTTGGCCGGTGGTTCGCGGTGAGAATCAAAGTATCACGACTATGAGGGCGGGGTTTGCAGTATGAAACCATCCTATTGCTCTGATTTTGCTACTTTTCTGGCCTACAGTATGGCTCTGGAACAGGAGTCGGCAGAGCGTCTGGCCGAGCTGGCAAATGCTATGGTCGTGCATAACAACCAGGAATCGAGCACGCTCTTGAATTGGTTGGCGGAAATGAGCGAAGACCATGTCCACGAAGTGGAAGCCATTGCTTCTGCCCACCAGTTGCCTCCGTTGAAACCCTGGGAGTTTCATTGGGACGGTGCTGAAGCCCCGGAAACCGCGCCTTACGACCGATTTCACTATTTAACGACTCCGGTTCAAATTTTAACGGAAGTTTATGAAATGGAGCGCGCTGCAGAAACATTTTATCGCAGGGTTGCTGAGCACAGTGAAGACACATTATTGGCTGAATGTGCCCTTGGGTTTGCGGAAGAAGAAAAGCAGCATGCGGAGGCAGTAAAGCAAGCTCTGTCCAGGCAATCACTGATTGAAGCCGTCGATCAGCAACTTGATTGGGATCCCCCGGTAATGCCAGAGTAAAATGCCAAATATGGCGCGGTGACGAATACTTATAATGGGTTAGTGTGTAGAGCTAGGGTGGGGATATATAATTAATGCAATGAAACGTTACCGGCTTCAGTACTTTAAATCTCTTCGTTAATAAATTAATCAACTTTTGTAAACAGCTATAGATAATATTTTGATCAATGCTGTATCTTAATGCCTCCCGTCAACGATACAAATTTCTTGGGGCTCACAATGAAACTAGCGGTAAATGATTACGGTGATCTGATCGTAAGCTATTTACAACGTCTCGGTGTGGAGTATGTGTTCGGCGTGCCAGGTGGAGCAATTGAACCACTTTATAATGCATTGGCACGCAGTGAACGGCAGGGAGGCCCTAGAGCAATTATTGCTCGACATGAAACCGGCGCAGCGTTTATGGCAGAAGGTTATGCGCGCGAGACAGGTAAATTAGGCGTTTGTTGTTCAACATCAGGACCAGGGGCTACTAATCTAGTCACTGGTATTGCCAGTGCGTATGCGGATTCAACCCCGTTATTAGCTATTACTGGTCAGCCATCCATTCAAAATTTTGGCATGGGTGCATTGCAAGAAGGTTCCTGCACTGGAATTAATACCGTGAATCTGTTTGAAGATTGCACGAATTTCAATACTTTGGTGTCTCATTCCGCGCAGCTGGAGCGTAAATTAGTGATGGCCATCAGTCATGCGCTGGGCAATAACCAGGGGCCAGTACATTTGAGTGTGCCGGTGGATTTAATGCGTGCTCCGGTTAGTGCTAGAGACGAGTGTGGCAGCTTGCGGGCTTTCATTAACCATGAAGTCATTCCAACTCAAGAAGCGTTGCAGCTATTGGTGAATGAACTTATTCACAAAGAAAAAGTGACTCTATTGGTAGGAGAAGGTTGTCTGGGCGCCATTGATGAAATTATCGCGTTGGCGGAAGCCAAACAATGGTTAATAGTGGCCACGCCCAGAGCAAAAGGCTTGGTTCCTGAATTTCATCCGTTATATCGTGGCGTTTTTGGTTTTGCCGGCCACATAAGTGCACATAGTGCTATGTTGCCAGAAAATGCGGATCGCATTGTAGTGATAGGCACTGGGCTTGATGAAGTATCAACCGGTGGCTGGGACCACAGTACTGGGCTTTATGATCGTTTAGTGCATATTTCTAACAACCCTAATCATCTCAGCCGCTCTACGAGCGCGCTGTTGTGTATTCTTGGCTCACCAAAATTATTGCTGAAACCATTCGCCTCTGCCTTATTAGCGAACAGCACAATTACACCTGTTCCATCACCGCAGTTCCGAAATCAATTACCGAGCAATGTTTTGTTGGATGATGCTATGCGCTGCGTGGATATGAATAGTCCCATCAAACCGCAAAGCTTGTGTTGGTATCTAAGTCAAAACTTAGTCAAAGACGTGCGGCTATATGCAGACAGTGGCTGCAGCTACCTGTGGGCGATTCACTATTGGAGCGTGCGTCAGCCCCTTGAAAATGGTCGCACGCCGTTTCAAATTGGCATTGGATTTTCTTCCATGGGGTGGGCTATAGGTGCGGCAGTCGGTGCAGCGTCTGGAGCCAGGGGCCGTCCTGTAATTTGCATGACAGGGGATGGCAGTGCCTTAATGAGTGGGCAGGAAATGACAACTGCGTTGCAGGAAAATTTGAACGTACTGTTTATCATACTCAACGATTCTTGTTTAGGAATGGTTAAACACGGTCAGACTTTGGCTAAGGCAGAACAGATTGGTACGCGATTACCCGCGGTCAATTTCGCGTTAATGGCTGAGGCCATGGGGATTCAAGGCTATGTGGTAAAATCCTTTGCTGATCTCGAATGCATTGACTTGGATTCTGTGCTGGAGCAACCGGGGCCCTGCGTGTTGGACGTGAGGATTGATCAAACTCAAGTACCTCCAATGGGTAATCGGATGCGCGTATTGAGTGGCGCTTTTATGGGTGAAGAGCATGTCTGACTTTTCGTTGAATACTGCGATCTGGCAAGAAGATGCGGAGCCAGACAATCCATTTGTAGCCGCTCGTTGCTTTGCTCATGGCTATGACGTTTATGGCGAGATTTTGCCTCACGCCAGTTGGTTTGAGTACCTATTGTTGTTATTGCAGGGTGAACGTCCCTCACCTCAGGCCGTTAAAACCTTAGAGCGTCTCGCTATTGCTTTGGCAAACCCTGGCCCACGAGAAGCCAGTGTGCGTGCAGCAATGAATGGAGGCGTTGGCGGGTCGGTTCATGCGTCTTCTTTGATAGCGGCTTTGGCCGTTGGAGCTGGGCAATGTGGTGGGGCGCAAGAAGTAAGCGTCCTGGTGGATCAATGGGCGAAAGTTGGTTTGAATAAAGCGGCTTGGTTGGCTTTTTTTCAAGCTCCCAATGAGGATTATAGTGAAGATATCTGGGGACCCTTTGAACATGCTCCTGGATTCGATCCCAATGGTGTAGGCTGTGCGACCCCGGTTCAGCAAACCTTGAATTTGTTGGCCGAACTTTCCCCTGGGATGGGGGTGAGCTGGCTTCAAAAACAACAGCAAGAATTCCAAAAAACAGTGGGTGCTCCCCTAAGTTTTAGCGCGGTGGCGGCGGCAGCTTTTTATGATCTTGCCCTGGATTCGCGACAGTCGACGATGTTGTTCTTGATGCTGCGACTACCAGGTGCGGCTGTGCATGCCTTGGAATGGGAGGTTAATGGCTGGAAGAAGTTTCCGGCTTATGGTTCAGGCATTCGGTTGTCCAATGATCCAGCCAGTAAAACTCAGTGGGGAGATGGAACGTGAGCGTATCAAACCTGATTGACCTTGAAAACGGCTATTCCACTGATATGGGAAAGGCCTTTTTGTCCGAGAGAGTCGTTTTGCGAGGCCGGGATTTGCACCGTGAATTCGGTGATCGTGATTGGTTTAGCGTGTTTTTGTTTGCTATTACCGGTCGTGAATTTAGTGATGAGCATTTGCAGTTTATGAACTTTATGTGGGTAGCTTCCAGCTATCCTGACCCCGGCATATGGCCTAATCAGGCGGCGGCGCTTGGTGCCTCGGCACGGACAACGCCCTCCTTAGCGCTAATCTCAGGGCTCGCTATATCGGAAGCCAGTATCTACGGGCGTAAGCCTGAGCGTAAAGCGTTGGATTTCTTTTATCGAGCGGGGCGGGCATTAGATAGTGGACAATCCATTGCTAATATTGTCGAAGATGAACTAAAAGCTCGTAAAATCCTTTTCGGTTATGGCCGCCCTTTGGCTTCAACTGATGAGCGCATCTCTCACACTATGAGAAAAATAAAACAATTGGGCCTGGATGCCGGCAAACATTTCCAGCTCGCCTTGGCTGTGGCTGATTATTTGGGGGATACCCGCAACTTAACGATGAACGTTGCAGCCGTAAATACTGCTGTGATAGCGGATATAGGTCTTTCTCCGGAAGAGTATCAGATTTGGGTCACCACCGGGTTTATCACTGGAATGGCACCTTGTTATTTGGATGCTCGTCGCCGGCAGGAAGGCGGCTTTTTCCCGATACGGTGCACGTCATTAAATTACGAGGGAGTTCCCCAGCGTCGTTGGGACCGCAGCTAGAGAAATCGCTATCCCCAGTGATTATTGTGGATAGCATCTAACCAAAAAGCGTGTTTAATTGTTGATTTTCATAGGAATCGTTGCATTTCTATAGTTCGCTGCTAAATTGGTTAGTAATGCTGAGGGCCAACTACAATAGACTGTTGCTAATATAGTCATATTTTTTGACTTATATGGATTTAATAAAGCTATATGCCCCCCATCGTTCACTCACTGCGAGTTTATGGTAAATGAAGCGTTATTGGGCTTACTTTTTTGCATCATTCGCTAGCGCGCAAGGGCTTGCGTCAGAACATACCAACCTCTGGGATCTTTCGTTACTTGAATTGAGTTCTATAGAAGTGACGCGTCTGGCCACAGGGAGTCCCACACCACTGAGCCGAGCTGCGGCGATTACCACAGTGATCAGTGCTAAAGATATTCGTAATATGGGGGCGACTGACATTGATCAAGCCTTAATGTCTGTGCCGGGCTTGTACGTGAGTCGATCGGATCAAAGCTATACCCCAATGTATATTTTTAGAGGTATCTACAGCCGTTTCAATGCCCAAGCCTTATTTATGGTGAATGGGATTCCACAAAAGAATTTGCCTATTGGTAACCGGGGCCACGTTTGGGGTGGCATGCCCGTGGAGGCCATCGAAAAAATTGAAATAATTCGTGGTCCCGGATCTGCTTTGTATGGCGCTGACGCGTTTGCCGGCATCATTAATATTATTACTAAAACCGGTGAGGAAATGGCAGGTACGCAGGTTGGCGTATCTGCGGGCAGTTTTGATACTTATCAAGCTTGGGTACAGCACGGTGGTGAGTATAGTGATTGGGATATTGCGTTTAGCCTTGAGGCAGGCAGTACCAATGGCCATCAAGAAACCATTGAAGCGGATTCTCAAACCGTGTTTGATAGCCAATTTTCCACCAATGCATCCTATGCTCCTGGCCCCATCAATACCGGTTACGATAGTTTAGAGCTCAGGCTTGATGCTGGTTATGAGGCGTGGCATTTTCGCTTGGGTTATCAGAAACGCGAGAATCTCGAAAGTGGTGCTGGAATTGCTGGGGCGCTCGATCCAAACGGAAGCTACAACAGTGATAGAGTCAACGCTGATGTCACTTTTACGCAAGATGATTGGCTTGATGATTGGTCTTTAGTGACTCAGTTTAGCGTTTATTTTGATAATCAAGAGTTACAAGATTATCCCTATTTATTTCCGCCTGGTGCATTCGGTGGGGTGTATCCCGACGGCTTTATTGGAGCGCCAGAATACAAAGAGGTTCAGGCTACTTTGCAAGAGTATGGCGTTTACACCGGCTGGGAAGATCATCGTTTAAGGTTCGCCGTAGGAGTTAAATTTGGGGATGTATTTGAGACGACAGAGTTGAAAAACTTTAATTCAGATTTTACTCCCAAAAGTGGACTGGTGGATGTTAGTGATACAAATGAAGTTTGGTTACCTGAAAAAAGTCGCAAACTTCACTTTATCTCAATTCAGGACGAGTGGCAGATAAACCCCGACTGGCAGTTGGTCAGTGGCGTGCGTTATGACCACTATTCTGATTTTGGTGACACGATCAATCCACGTTTGGCTTTGGTGTGGCTGACCACTGAAGCTTGGACTACAAGATTGTTGTATGGGCGTGCATTCCGGGCGCCGAGTTTTACAGAGTTGTATGTCATTTCGAATCCAGTAATTTTGGGCAATATACAACTTGACCCTGAAACCATTGATACTTATGAATTGGCATTTCATCATCAACTGGATAGCTCGACAGAATATAGCTTCAACTTTTTTTACTATGAGATAGATGACTTTATCCTATATGAGGACATTGGCAATAACGCCAATTTGGCTTCGAACATCGGTAAACGAAACGGCAGAGGAGCCGAAGTCGAATGGTCTCATAGTGTGAGTGACATACTAACTTTGCAGGCAAGTTATGCTTATCAGGAGTCGATTGATAAGTCTAACCAGGACGATGTGGGCGGCGCACCGAATCATCAGGCCTACGCTCGTGCCGATTGGGCGTTTGCCAACTATTGGAATTTAACTACGGAAATTCATTGGTTCGGCTCTGTCGAACGTGAACCGGGGGATGCACGAACAGAAGTTGCAAGCGCAACACTCTGGAATATCAATTTGCGGCGTACCCAGCTATGGCAAAATTGGGAGTTTGCTGTGGCTGTGCGTAATTTGCTGGATGAAGATATCCGCACCCCCAGTCAGCCTGCAATACCGGATGATTATCCCGCACCTGGATTGAATGGGACGCTTAGCTTACGATACCAGTTTGACTGAAGAGAACCGGCATGCTGGAAAAATCTTCGCTATCAAATTCAAAAACCAGAGCTTTTTTGTTTTTCTTTAGAGACTATTAACTGCTCATAACTTATCTATCATTGAGACCCTTATTCATGAGACGTCTTTGGTTACTGTTTTTGGTTTCCTTTTCATCTGAAGTGGTTTGGGCCAAGGTCGATATCGAGCTTTGGAATTTGTCTCTCACTGAATTGAGTTCGGTTCAAGTTACCCGACTTGCCACGGGTAGCCCTACACCATTGAATCGTGCTGCTGCGATAACTACAGTCATTACAGCCAAAAATATCAGGAACATCGGCGCTCGTGATATTGATGATGTCCTGATGAGCATCCCTGGTCTCTATGTGGGGCGTTCCGATCAAACCTACACGCCTATGTATGTGATTCGAGGAATCTATGGTCGCTTTAATCCTCAGACCTTATTTATGATTAATGGTATTCCCTACAAAAATCTTCCTGTTGGGAATCGTTCGTTGGCTTGGGGAGGGATGCCCATTGAGGCGATAGAGCGGATTGAGGTTATTCGTGGCCCCGGATCTGCTCTTTATGGAGCCGATGCCTTCGCCGGGGTAATTAACATTATCACTAAAACGAATACTGAAATCGAGGGTACCACAGCGGGAGCTCGAGCTGGTAGTTTCGACACCTATTCAGGCTGGATACAAAACGGAGGAGTGCTTGCTGATTGGGATTATGCCGTTAGCATTGAAGCGGGTACCACACGTGGCCATGATGACACCATAACAGAAGATTTTCAGACGCTATTAGATGAAGCTCAAGGAACTAATGCTTCCCGCGCCCCAGGCCCGATTAATACCGGATACGACTGGTTGGATTTATTCTTTGATGCCAGCCACGATGAATGGCGTTTTCGAGTAGGTTATCAGCGGCGCAGCAACTTAGAAAACGGCGCTGGGGTTGCCGGTGCTTTGGATCCGGATTCTAAGTATAAAAGTGATCGAATTAGTACCGACGTCACGTACACTCAGGATGACTGGTTGGATGACTGGTCGCTGGTAACGCAGCTCAACATTTTTTACGATACTCAAAAGAAACAACATTACCACACATTATTACCAGCAGGCGCCTACCAGAGTTTTCCCGAGGGCGCTATCGGCTACCCTGAGTACGAAGAAATTCAAGTGGGCCTCCAACAATATGGTGTTTACACCGGGTTCAAGGATCATCGATTGCGATTGGCAATAGGCGTGAATTGGGGCGATGTCTATAAGACGGAAGAAAGCCAGAATTTTACGATTAGTCCCCAGTTTGGCATAGTGCCGAGAGCAGAAGGCTTAGTGGACGTGAGTGATACGGATGATGTATGGCTACCTGAAGAAGATAGAAAAGTGTATTTTCTCTCATTGCAAGATGAGTGGCAAATATCCTCCGATTGGCAGTTAGTCTCGGGGGTGCGTTACGATCATTATTCCGACTTTGGTGACACCATCAACCCGAGGATGGCGCTGGTATGGTTGACAACCCAGCAATTAACCTCTCGACTATTGTACGGACGCGCATTTCGAGCCCCTAGTTTTACTGAATTGTATGTAAAGTCCAATCCGGTGATCACCGGTAATCCCGATTTGGACCCGGAAACCATAGATACTTATGAGTTAGGGTTTAATTATGAAGTGGATGGTGGGCATTACTATAACTTGAATTATTTTTATTATGTTATAAATGACATGATCCAATACGAATCAACTGGCGTTGGTTTGGCAAAATTAGCCACCAACGAAGGGGATCGTCATGGCCGCGGTTTTGAATTTGAAGCTTTTTATACTTTCGGTGACGGCATCACCTGGGTAACCAATTATTCATTTCAAGAATCCACAGATGACGCTTCGAATAAAGATGTGGGTGGAGCTCCTAATCATCAAGCCTATACACGGTTAAATTGGCCAATCAATGTGTTTTGGAATTTAAGTACGGAGTTACAGTGGTTTGGAAGAGTTCAGCGAGAGCCAACAGATAGCCGGGAACCGCTGGATAGCGCTACTTTGGTGAACATGTCTATTCAACGTATAGATGTAGTTGAGAACTTGGATTTGGCACTGACCATTCGCAATCTAACGG
This sequence comes from uncultured Ketobacter sp., assembly GCA_963922875.1. Taxonomy (GTDB): domain Bacteria; phylum Pseudomonadota; class Gammaproteobacteria; order Pseudomonadales; family Ketobacteraceae; genus Ketobacter. Next base: position 22,800 of record CAWUJH010000004.1, read on the forward strand.
ATAAAGATTGGAGCACGCCAAGCCCTGATTTACAACCGGTGAGCACTCCATATGACTATCCCAGTCCAGGCATAAATGCTGATATTTCTATCCGCTACCAATTTTAGGATAATGATCACGGCTTAACCAAAAATTTAGTGATCTATTCCTCAGAGGTTGCGATAAATGCGAGCTTTAATGTTGTCCTAGTGATTGCCATGCTTTAATTTAAAAAATCCCACCAACGACATTAACGATCGCGCTTGATCTGCCATGGCTTGCCCTGCCGCCGTCGCCTCTTCAACCAAGGCCGCATTTTGCTGAGTCATTTCATCCATCTCAGACACTGCCTGATTAATCTGAGTAATACTGGAACTCTGTTCTTTTGCCGCCACATTAATATCGGCAATCATAGCCGTTACTTCTTTAACTGCACTCACGATTTCAGTCAATGTCTTTCCTGAATGATTCACCAGTTCTGAACCGTTTGATACCTTGTCAATTGAATCACGAATCAGCTCTTTGATTTCCTTGGCGGCTCCTGCGGAGCGTTGCGCCAGATTACGTACCTCTCCAGCGACTACCGCAAAACCGCGGCCTTGTTCTCCTGCGCGCGCCGCTTCCACGGCCGCGTTTAATGCTAGTAAATTAGTTTGAAAAGCGATTTCGTCGATGACTCCAATAATATCGCCAATTTGCTTACTGGATTCGTTTATTTCTGCCATGGCAGCTACCGCCCGCTGGACAACTTTACCACCGGCCTCAGCTCTTGATACGGCATCTACTGCTTTTTGATTCGCATGTTGAGAATGCTCGCTGGTCTGCTGTACTGTACCCGTCATTTGTTCCATGCTCGACGCCGTTTCCTCTAGAGAAGATGCCTGTTCTTCGGTGCGTTGGCTTAAATCCGTGTTGCCCGAGGCAATTTCATTAGCGCCGCTTGAAACTGAGTTTGATGCCTCGATAATATTGGCAATTACCTCCTCTAATTTTGCTACGGTTGCATTAGTATCTTGTTTCAATTGTAAGAACAAACCTTCATAGTCTGCGGTTATGGTTTGGGTTAAATCACCTTTCGACAATGCCGCAAGCACCCGAGCTACATCGCTCATGCCGTCGTTGGTAACCTTCATTAATTGATTCAAGCCCTGTGCTAAGTTTTTGAAGAAACCTTGCTTTCCCTCTAAGGACAAAGTCTGTTTAAAATCTCCCCGTGATGCAGCCGCCACCATAGTGCTAACTTCCGTTTCAACCATCACCTCTTGAGTGCGATCACTCCATTCCACCACGGTGCCCAAGCGTTTACCACTTTGGTCTACTACAGGATTTGCGATTAAACTAAAGGTACGACCACCGACGACAATTTCTGTTGCAAAGGTTGACTTTAATTGGCTAATCATTGATTTCTGGTGTGCCGGCTTTTTGTGGAATTGATCCATATTCGCTCCCATTAAACGGCTGGACTGAAATCCCGGTAGACCTTTTTTAATATCCTGTTCGGCATCCGCCATCATGGTTTGCAGCGATTTATTCATGTACACAATATTATTGTCTGAATCAGCAATCATGGTGTTGGTTGAACTGTTATCCAAGGCTATTTTTACTCGCATATTCTCAGCAGCAGATGCCTTGATAGTCTCCGCCGAGCTGGCCAGCTCTTGGGCTGCACCTCGTGCTTTCTCTTGATTGGTTTTCAGCGCCGCTTGCATGGATTTGATGCCACTAAGAAGTGTGGCCATTTCGTCGGTTCCCACGATATGGATAATGTTGTCTAAATTGTCATTTTGAATTTCCGCCAACAAGCGGTTGGCTTGGTTTAGGGATTTAATTAAAGCCATTATAATTAAGATGCTTACCACAACGGCTAACAGCAATAGAGCGGATAGGAATAAGATTGTGTTGCGATTTGACGCCTTAATGTTGTCAATACGTTGCTGCAACAATGCTTGCAAGTGTGGCAAAGCGGCTCGTGCTAAATTGTAACCTGCATCCACGAGCACCGTGCCCTTCGCAAACATTTCGGAAGACGACAACGAAGAGCGATTAGAATTAAGAATTTCTTCCACCAAAGCGTTATATTCACTATTGGCCTTTTTTAAGGAGTTCAGTTCTGCTTGCAGTGCATCATTGATGCTGGTGTTGGATTTTTCAGCTGCGCTGATGGCTATTTCTACTTTATCGATAGCAATGGGTTTTAATCCGGTCAGGGTTCTGATTGCCGTTGAGGATGCCTTTCCGTTTGCAATCGCGCCTGCAGCGACACCGCGTAATTGGGCCGAATATTCAATGGCTACGGGCAAAGTAAAAGACAACAGCTGCATTAGATAAAAGGTTTCCACCTCAGGGTCCAGGGTTAAGTTTGATTGATCTGAGTAAAATTCAATATAACGGACGACTTCTGCGATCAGGTCGCTATGAGCTTGAAAGCCTGCCTCTGGGCTCATATTTGCGGGAGGAGGGTTCAGCGCTTGCCATCCGCGCTCAATTTCGTTCAATTTGTTACCCAAATCAATCAAGCCGGCATTGGATGCTTCCAGCGCCTGCAAGCGATCCAAGGCTTGGTCTACGTTTGCGGCGGCTGCCTTAGCCGCCTGATTCGCCTCTGTCACACCTTTCGCTGCCTGCAAGCTGTTTCCCCTGTGACGTTGTAGATGAGTCAATAAATCGAATGTGGGGAAATAAAATTCCGTGCCCTTTAGCTCTTTAGTGGAAAAGAGCTGCATATCATGCCATTCATTCAACAGAATGTTGGCAAACACACCGATCACTAAAAAAAATAAGCCGACAACTAACGTCATTTTGATTTTAAGGCTGAGCAGGGCCATCCATTTCATCAGTTGAATTCCTTTTTTGTTGCACCATAATGGTGCTATCTTGAGATGGTAGGGGTAAGATACTTATTTAGTTATAGCAGTGGTTTCTGGCCCCAGTCTATTGACTGAGGTTGAAGGATGATGTGAAGAGACAAAACCGTTATTTATATAAAGAAATCCTTTGTTCAACAGAGGTTAGAGCAGACTCAATCACAAAACATTCAGGTATATTGAGTACAGCTCTATTTGTTTTAAGTTGCCTGGCTTTTTGTATGAGGAATGTTGCTTTAAGCCTACAAGATTTTACTTTGTTTCTATTTATAGTTGCTTTAACCTGATCCCCAGTAAATATATTAATTAGAATGAGTTAACGTTGAATAATAATAAGGTTGGAGCCATCCGTGCTTGGTTGCGTTGTTGGTCAATCACCGCCAATTTAAAGGCACTTAATCAACACGATTCTGGGACTTTTTATCTGATAAATGGCCTAAGGTTTTTTGGGTTCCTATGGATATTAGTTGCCCATACTGTATTTGCCTACGGAATATTTAATGGCAAAGAGATCTTCTTTGAGATGCTGGATAATGCTCCATTTTATGTCTGGTGGATCTGGGGATCTGATAAAGCAGTAGACTTGTTCTTTGTCCTCAGTGGCTTTTTGATCAGTCTTATACTGATTAAAGAGCTCGATAAAACAGGTAGTATCAAGTTACGCCGCTTTTACTTTCGCCGCTATTTGCGGCTCACACCTGTTTACGCGTTCATAGCTTTTCTATTTTGGTCGGCGGGTGCGAAAAATCATGAGTATATTTGGACTAATCTACTCTACATCAATAATTTTCTCCCGCCGGATAAGATGCCATTGCAATGGACCTGGACACTGGCGGTAGAAGAACAGTTTTATCTCCTGTTGCCCTTACTCTTATTATATATTCAGCGCTCACTTAAGCATTCATTTATGGCGATGATGATGGGGTTGCTCGGGCTGTCTCTGCTGATTCGATTTGGGGTGCTTTTTTATTACGACGAACTTTGGTTCAGCAGTTACCGGGAAATGCTGACTGAGCCGCAGGCTAGCACGATTTTTTATGCCAAACTCTATGACAATCTGGTAACTCGTTACGGGCCATTTGTGTTAGGCGTTATGGCAGGGTACGGATATTACTATCACCGCCAAACCATTATTGACTGGGTGCGGGCTACGCCTTATCGAGCCTTGAATCTCAATGTTTTAGCAATGTCCATGATCGTATTTTTCATGTATTTCCCCATAATGGCGGACAGCTTTCAGCAATCAAGCGCAGGTCTAAGAGCTTATATTGTATTCCACAGGACCATTTTTTCCGCCGCTTTTACTTGGTTCATTTTGTCGGTATTTTTAAATTTTAATCACTTTACAGTGTTTTCCTGGTTTTATTCTTTGCGAATCTGGCATCCTCTTGGTCAATTGTCTTATTCCATGTATCTGACCCATTTTATTGTGATACTGGTAGTGATGAAACAATGCAATCAGTTTTACCATAACCTTGGGTTGACCTCGATGGACCACTTTCTGGTCACGGTCACCGTAGGGGCCTTTGTGTCATTATTGCTGACGTTGTTGGTGGGTATATTTTGCTGGGTGTTTATTGAAAAACCATTCTTGAATATGCGCGATTTGATGAGCGTAAATCGAGGCGCTACCAAAGCAGCGCCGATTGCCGTGGATTAACGCGCAGGACTATTTCTTATTAAAAAGTTCTGAAAACCGTTTAGACCGATCAAAGACAATGGGTTGATAATCTTTAACTTGCTGATTCCAGCGTAAAAACACCAGGTTTTCGCTACTGAGAGCTTCCTGAAACTTTAGGTTTATACGCTTCGGATGCCCCTCTGGATTTAACTCAATAATCGTAATGGTTAAGCCGTTCAATTTTATTTGCTCACCCACCTGGAAAGGGTAGAGTTCCAGATCACGAAAAGACGTTTCAACCCCTTGAATGAACCCGCCTTCAGTAACCGCTTGGACTGTGTGCAGATCTTTAATGTTGAACTCAACCGGCACATCCAGCGTAGTGATGGTCCATACTTTTTTCGGCAATGCATCGCCCCGATAAAAGCGCAATGGTGCAATGGCAACGCTAGAGGGCATGGGGGTGGCAAAGAGCACTAATTGTTTCTGGCCAATCTCTGCTACAGAATCAAAGTAAGTGGGTTTTGTGGGTACGAGATCGGCCCAAACTTTCGGACTGAAAACCATGATGGGCATAAGCAATGGTGCCAGAATTAGATGGAACACAATTAATACTCTGCCCACAATAGCGCAATAGCGGTTTGCTTTTGCTGACAACGGGCAAGCTTTTCGAATAAATAGAAAATGTAGTGTTTCGGCCAGTAAAGCCGCAGCTCCGATACCAGCGAACAGCAGCAAACGATCGTGAGGGAGTGCCACCAATACCGGGAATAAAGAAAACAGCATTCCGAAAAACCAGAATAGGGTAGTTTTCTGCAATCCGAGGACCAGAAAAACCGGGGCCATACAGGCCGCAGCAAACAGAGCGCAAAATAGCACGTAATAGGCATTACTTTGACCTGAGAAGCCGTACAATTCAGCTGGTACAATACCCCACAGACTGGCGAGCATTACAGGGAGCCGTTCAACGACCCCCGCCAGGTAAGTCATGGGGTGACTTCCTGGATCGACATAGTAGGCATCGGCGTGGTCGGCACCAAAGCCCAGATACTTGTAGCTAATCCACCAAATTACAATAATTCCGAATAACGGCAGCGTGGCCAAAACGCCTTTTACCGGGCCTCGTTTGTCTAGAAACAAACCATAGGCCGCGATGTAACCGAAGATGGCGATTCCTGCCTCTGCAGAGAGTAGGCTTAAAGCCAAGGTGTAAGCGGCCAATAGTAGATGTCTCGGTTTATCAAAGCGGCGCCAGCTGATGTAACTGATCAACGCGATCACCGCAAAGCACAGAGCAATAATACTGTTTCGATTTGAAATCCAGCCCACAGCAAAACCATGGCTGCTGTCCACACCATAAATAAACAGCGCGAGTAATCCAGCGCCTGCGACCGACACCATTCTTGAATATAGGTGGCTCAATAGGAACAACACCGCCATATACCAAGCGATGCTGTGAAGGTGCATCAGCCAGGGGCTTTGGGGCCAAAGTCGATGATCAATCCAGTGTGTGAATTCACTGAACGGTCGCCAAAAGGCGTATTTTAATTCGGCAAATGTCCACCAGGGCACCAGACTGTAGTCCATGAGCTGGCGGGTGCGCTCTGGATCGCCGTCGATAAAGGAAAACAGCCCAAACAACGACAAATCGTTGGGTTTGGCGATGGGAGGATGATCCGCCAGTAAAGCAAAGTGAATAAAGTCATCGCCCATTAGCCCTGCCCACAAAGCGGGAAGGCAGACAATAAAGCAAACTGTCAATATTAGGTTGCGTCGGTGACGAGAACGATCTGGAAAGTGGACCAGTAATCCTTGCAGATTCATTGATTATTATTCTTCGATTGACTAGAACCCGCAGTGTATAAACGAATTAGGGCTTTCTCAATCGTAAAATCAGTGAAAATCCGTGATTTTGGGTTTATGTCACGGTTGGTAAACGAATTAAAACAAATAGTGACAGATCTATAAGGGCAGGAGTGACAAAATACGCCCAATCCACATTGGGGGTGGAAGTGGGTACCTTCGGTTACCTTTACGTAAATTAGAAATAGCGTTTTCTCATCATTACGCGTAGTTGGTGAAGATTTATGGAACCTGAAGTTGGCAAGGTCTCTGATGTATCCTTTGTCAGTGCTTTATTGAAAGAGACACAAAAGTACGTCGGCCAGAACGAACAGGAGTTCGATTTCTTATTTCCAGGAAAAGGGGCAAAATCCGATGTGTTGTTCAATGCAATAGGCGTGTTTACAAGTAAAGGTATTGAAGACACTACGGTGCAGGATTTGCTGGAAGCAGCCAACGTATCCCGTCGTACCTTCTATAAATACTTTAAAAACAAAGTAGACGTGCTGGAGAGTATCTACCAGATGGCGGCCCATTTGCTGGTTTTGAAGTTTAAAACCGCACAGCAGCATTCCAGTTCTACTAACGACTTTACTGTGCGGTGTATTGAGCTGTATTTTGATTTTCACGTATTACTGGGGCCCCTCGTAAGAATGATGACAGAAGAAGCGCGCAGGGTGGAATCACCGCTGGCTTCTCATCGCGATACGTTGCTCGAGCATATAGTGGCTTTGTTTGATGAAAAGTACTTCGAGGAAGAAGCTAAGCATCTGAATCCTAAAGTGTTTTATGGTTTGATTTGGATGATGGAAAGTGCCTCGATGAACATTTTGGCACAGCTTCCCTGTGATCCTCACACCGTCGAAGAGTACAAGCAGACCATGTGTGCTATATGTGCGCGAGTAATGGTTACTGACCCGAATCAATGGTCTGATATTCCGCAGCTGCCTGTGCAGAATCAACCAGCGTAACAAGATAAATTATTCCCTACTCCTCATAAGCCATTGTCTATACTTATTTGGTTAATAGTGTTTAGCCTTGGGATAGCCAGTGGAGTTGAAGAAAGCGTTGCCTGAACGGAACAGAGTAGGAGGGGAGGCTGTTACCGGCTTCACCACCGTCGAGCTTATAACGGTCATTATCATCTTGAGCGTGATGGCTGCGGTGGTGGTGCCCCGTATGGCCGGTCAATCCACTTACGATTCTCGTTTTTTTATCGACGACTATATTCACGCCCTCAGATTCGCCCGTCAGTTTGCAGTGACCAAAGGTTGCTTTACCCAAGTGACTCTGACTACGGCAGGGTATGCCTTAGCCCGCGAAGATGATTGTCTGGCTAGCAGTTTGGCTTTTAATACGGCCATTGCCCGACCCGACGATGACACCGAAGATTATGTCAGTAGCATCACTCCTCCCGCCGGTACCGCCGCTGCGACGGTGGTTTTTAGCCCTGCAGGTCGTGCTGGGACCGTTGCTGGAACTTTCAGCGCTTTTGCTCCAACGCTCACAGTGAATTTCGGTACTGGAACGGCAGTGGTTTACGGTGAGAGCGGCTTTGTGAGGGAAATATGACTAACCTGACTACGCCATCTTCAGCCTATGACACAGCCTCTCGAGGCTTTACCTTGATCGAACTGGTGTTGGCCATCGTGGTTATTTCCGTAGCTATTGGTGGCATGATGGCGGCATATTCTGCGGTGGTTACTCGTTCTGTCGATCCCTTGATCTATCGTCAGGCTATTGCAGTGGCCGACTCTTTTATGGAGGAGATAGCCGGTAAGGATTATCCAGCAGCCCCTGCTGTTTGCACCGGTTTAGACGTAGCGCTACGGTCAACCTATGACGATATTTGCGATTATAATGGTTTTAACCAAACTGCCATTACAGATCTTGCTGACAATAATCAGCAACTGACGGGATATGCTATCAACGTAACGGTGGCAGCAGCCGGTACAGATTTGGGGTTGAATGCGGATGACGCGGTACGAATTGATGTAACGGTTAATCATCCCTTGGGAACTGATATTACTCTCTCCACCTACCGGGTGAACTACTAATGACGGGGGGGCGAAATCAGGGCTTTACGCTGATCGAACTCATTTTGACCATTGTTCTGGCCGGTCTGGTGGCTACCATGGTGGCTACGGTTATCGGTAACCAGGCGTCAGGCTATGTGGATTTGCAGCAGCGTGCTCGATTAGTGCAATTGGCGGATTCGGCGATTCAACAAATAACCAAAGATATTCGCAATGCGGTGCCCAATAGTATTCGGGTGAGCGGCAATTATCTGGAATTTGTGCCGGTACAAATGATGGGGTATTACCGGTCAGAACTTAACAACTCGGGCGGTCTACCCGGTGATATTCTCGACTTTACCGTTGAAGATACTGAATTCAGTGTGTACGAGGATCTGTACACTGGAGCAGGCGTGGGTAAATATTATCCCTCGGCTCAAGTAGTGATTTATAACCTGGGCTCGCCGGGTGCTGATCTGTATAACGATGCCATTGTAAGCGGTGTCAGTAGTGGAGTGATCAGTGAGCCTGGGCTCTATATAAAAAATGCCATCACTAAAGATTACGCCGATGGCTTTCTGGATGGGGTCATTGATGGCAATCCTGATACCTATCCCGAGGATATAGTCTGCTTCGATCAGGATGACACCAATTGTGGCCTTCCTGTTGGGCAACAGTTTAGCTCTGCTTCTCCTACTGAACGGATGTACATCGTGGACGGTGCGCAAACCTATCAGTGTGCGGCTAATGCCGCGAACCCCAGTGCAGGTTTGCTTTCCAGCTATAGCGGCTATGCCATTCAATCGATTCAACCAACCACTACAGGAGCGCCGTTGAATACGGTGGACCAAGTCATTGTTACGGATTCTGTCAGCAGTTGTAGTTTTTCTTATAATGCAGGTATGGCCCAAGAATCCATTGTGTCTATCCATCTCACCCTGAGTGATGGCAACAATCAATCGATCAGTCTTATGAAACAGGTAAAAGTAAGTAATGTTCCCTAACCTGAAATCATTGCCAAAAGGTTTTGCCTTGCCGGCGGCTATTTTTGTCTTGGTAACTGTAGCGGCAATGGTGTTAGCCATGGTGCGGCTGTCTGCGGGGCAGGCTGCTGGCAGTGTTTGGTCGTTGCTTGTGGCTCGTGCTTATTGGGCGGCCGAAACTGGCCTGGAGTGGGGTGTGATGGAGGCGTTGAGCACTAGCAGCTGTGGTAGTTTTCCCGCTGCCAAGACAGTGGATTCTTTCACCATCATTTTGACCTGCTCGGCTACCGCCCACACTGAAGATTTAGTCGAGCTAACACGCTATAAAATTGTGGCTATGGCTTCAACTACTGGAGTGACTGTTGCAAGCCCCGATTATGTGTATAAAGAGTTGGAGGCTATAGTCATCAACTAGATGAAATATAAGCGTTTAAGGATTTCTTTTTTAGTGGTGGGTATGGTGCTTACAATGAATTGCACCTCTGGTTACTCTCAGCCGGTTCAGTTTTGTGATGGCTTGCAAAATGAGGCCAATTACCGTGGCCGCGAAGTAGCCCTTAAATATATTGTTCCTGGGCAAGAGGATTGGTTGTTCCTGACCCAGGCGGATTTGAAAGTGCCTGTGCTATCAGCGTCGGCAGTGGATCGTTTAGGCCGTTTGGTGCAGGCATTAACAGGGCATGACATTCAATTGTACATTGCTTTAATTCCGCCACGGGGGCTGATGCAATACCATAACCTTAGTTCGCAACTCAAGCAGCGCTATGATGCCACTGCAATGGAAAAAGGCTATCAGAAAATTCGTGTGGATATTCAAGCAACAGGCGCCAGAGTGCCTGATCTTTTACCACTAAAAGATCAAATGTCGGGTGTCGATTTCTACATGCGACGTGACCATCACTGGTCACCTCAGGGTGCGCGTCAAGTGGCGGCTTTGGTTGCGACAGAGATTCGTCAGCAGCCACTTTATCAGAGCCTCGCCAAGCAGACTTATATTACTGAACGCAAGGGCTTGGTTAGCCAAACAGAAAGTATTAATCATGGCCTGAAAGCTATTTGTGGAGGCTCATTTCCCGCACAACAGGAGCCAGCATTTATCACTTATCCGGCCCAGCAAAATCCCCAGCAGATATTGCAGGAGGCTACGAGCCCAGAAGTGGTATTAGTGGGCACCAGCAATTCAGAAGCCGACTCCGGGGGTGATCATTACTATAACTTCGATGGTTTTCTGAAAGAATATTTGCAAACCGATGTATTAAATCATGCTATCCCTGGAGTTGGTATTGATGGTGCACTAATGAGTTATTTTCTTTCGCAACATTATACTGAGGGCAACAAGCCGAAGTTTATCATTTGGGAGCTGCCCTTAGGGGCACTCAATTTAATTGATTTGAGTGATGAGGTTTTCTATCGGAATTTAGTGGCGGCTATTGCTGGCTGTGACCCTTTTATGCCCGATCGTTTTCAGGTGAAATTGAAAAACGTTCAGTTAAAACCCACGGTCAATATTAGCCTGCTGGATAATCGAGGTGCCAATGCGGCGGATTTAACAGACTTTAAAGGAACCGCCTCTTTGCGATTGGCTAATCCTGAATTCCGCAATTTTGCGATAATTATTCACTATGCCAGCGGTGTTACTCACAGGATTCCCATCGATCGCTCCTACAGGATTGGCAGTGACTTGTATTACTTGCCTTTGGATCATGGGGACTTATCGGCAGCGAATATAGAGACCATTGAACTGGATGCAGATGATAATTATGATCTGGTCAGCGATATTGATTTTTCCTTGTGCCACTAACGAGTGGCGTGACTCGTGATCTTTGCTTCCCATAGTTTTCTGTTTTTCTTTTTGCCGCTTTTTTTATTGGTGTATTACAGTGTGCCGTTCCGCTACAAGTCCTACGTTATTGCCGGCGGCAGCTATGTTTTCTATGGTTGGTGGCGACCCGATTTTTTACTGTTGTTTGTCGCTATTACGGTATGGAATTATTATTTTGGCGCTAAGATTGCCCATTTTTTAGTGATGAATCGGGCACTCGCTTTTCGCTGGTTGGCGGTGGGTGTTGGCGGTAATCTGGCGGCACTGGGATATTTTAAATACGCTAATTTTGGTGTGGAAGTAATTGTCTCGGCGTTGCAGCCCTTGGGTTTAAATACGTTTACCCTAGAGCATATTATTTTGCCATTGGGTATTTCCTTTTATATTTTTCAAGCCATCAGCTATATCGTGGACATTTATCGTGAGCAAGCCCAACCGGCCCGTCGATTCGTGGACTTCGCGGCTTTTGTTGCCTTATTTCCACAACTTATTGCCGGGCCTATTTTACGTTATCGGGCGCTGAGCGAACAGTTGAACGAGCGCCAGCATAGCCTGTCGTTGTTTTCCCTGGGCGCCTGTCGGTTTATGTTAGGGTTCACCAAAAAGGTGTTGATTGCCGATTCCATTGCTCCTTTAACTGAAGCCCTGTTGGCCAATCCGGCACCCCAATTACTGGATGCATGGCTTGGTACATTGGCGGCCTTGGTTCAGCTTTATTTTGATTTTTCCGGGTATAGTGACATGGCCATTGGCTTGGGGATGATGATGGGCTTTCGCTTTGCCGAAAATTTCAATCAGCCGTTTTTGGCAATGAGTCTCACGGAGTTCTGGCGGCGTTGGCATTTAACCTTGGCAGATTTTCTGAAGGACTATGTGTTTAAGCCGCTCAATCGAGGGCTGGGCTTATCCATTAATTTGAGCCTGTTTACTACCATGTTGTTGTCTGGATTGTGGCATGGGGCGAGTTTCGCTTTTATTTTATTCGGTGCCTATTTTGGAGTTTTTATGGTGCTGGAGCGCAGCTACGGTCTCACCACCCATCCCCGTTCCCCTTATAAGCTAAGTCGTAATCTGATCACTTTACTTTTGATACTGTTTTGTATGACTCTGTTCGTAACCGGTGATCTGCATCATGCTCTCGTTATTTATGAGGGTCAGTTGGGATTCCGTGGGGTTGGCTCGCTGGATTATTATCGTTACGAAGTAACCCTATTCCCCTTACTGTTTTTAGGTGTTGCTCTGATCTGGTTGCTGATTGCTGGTTATATCAACCTTTCCTACTATGCTGATTTTAAACGCCACTATTTTATGTGGCAGGTGGCGGGGCGACATTCTGTATTGTTGTGGGCTGGTTTTTTATTAGCGTTGACTAAACTGGCCGCCAGTTCTTACACCCCGTTCCTGTACTTTCAGTTTTGATGAGGAAGGTTCCATGTATCCCGTCATGCGCTCAGCAAAAAACTACCATGGTTGGATTTTCGCAACGTTGCTACTGGTGATGTCGATTTATTTATTCACAGTCATGGCTGCCTTTCTTCGGGGTGAAAAGTCGATGGCGAATTCCTTGTGGTCGGGCGAGCTGGGTGACGAATTTGAGCGTGTCTTTGCGGAGCGTTACTTTCTCCGTGAATTTACCGTTCGCTGGTGGGCCAATGGGCGCTATTGGCTGCTGGGTGAAGGTCTGGCTGGGGTGATTCTCGGCAAGTCCGGCTGGTTGTATACCCATGAAGAATTTCGCAGTCCCGCCGACCTGGAGCAGCGGCTATTTATACATGTAGAAAAGGTGAAAGGCATCGCTCACGCCTTGGCGCAAAACGACCAGCATCTGGTGGTAGTGTTGGTACCCACAAAATTGGATTTATATCCCGAATTCGCTCCTACCAAACCGCCCATAATTAGCGGGAATTTATACCAACGGTTCTATGATCTCTTACAAGCCAACCAAGTGGATGTGGTGAATATTCGGCAAGCTTTAATGGAAGCCAAGCAGGAGCAAGCGGTGTTCTTTCCCACCGACACCCATTGGACACCTTTTGGTGCTAATAGCGCGGCCAGCGAAGTGGCACGCTTAAAACCAGAACTCAGGGGTAATGACCGCTTTACAACCTTGTTGTTGGGGGAGGCGGCCTACGAGGGAGACTTATTGGCGTTTTTGCAGTTCGATCCCCAATGGGCGCCCCAGTTTTTCAAGCCTCAACTTGTCCCTGTTAGACAAACACAGCGCATTACCGTGGCAGGGGGCCATACCTCACAAGACCTGTTCGACGCTCCGCCGTTTTCCCTCGCATTAGTTGGTACCAGCTATTCTCAGTTACCCTTATTGAATTTCCCCGGTGCACTGAAGACCGCTCTACACCATGATTTGGTCACCATGGCCTACAGTGGTAAAGGCGTATATTTCGCCATGAATCAGTATCAGACCAGTGACTACAGTGCTGATCCCCAGATTAAGACGGTAATATGGGAATACCCGGTGCGTACACTGTTGCGCCATAGGGTAGGCGTGATGAACTAATGAAACTGAAATTAGCGGGGTACCAAAATAAAGCAGGGTTGTTGATAATAGGCTTGGTGATGGGGTGCTTTGGCGCTTCTAACCTGAGCGGTGCCGACGATCCATTGCAAGCCCTTTATGGCACTGATTATTCAGTGAATGGTGGATTACTCAGGGTGCTCAATAGCAGCCCAGAATCCATTCCTGTGGTCACTAATTTTCAAGCCGAGCCCTGGCCGCTAGCGTCTCAATCATTGAGTTCCTACAAGCCGTTGCAAGAGGGTACTTATATGATTTCCGCGGCAACTCAAAAGTTAACTTTTGAGTTGCCCGCAAGAACCGCAAAAACCCTAGTGTATACCACGTCAGGCTGGCTGGAACTTACTGTGAACCAGGGAATAGCCTTGGACCCAGGTAAATGTGTGGTGCATTTCATTAATTTGACGACTCAGCCCTTATCCTTAAAAACCTCAGATGGTGATATTACTGTATTCCAATCCGCGGCACCCAATACCCTGGTTTCCCGTAAAGTAAATGAAGTTAGGATAGTACTGGCCGCTTTTAATGGGGACAAAAAAGTTTGGGATTATCCCGTTATGTACTTGCAAAGGTCGAACTCGATCACCTACTGGGTGGGAGAGCACGAGTCGAGTATATGGGGTGGGGTTATTCCTGATGTGGTAAGAAAAGTTATAAAAAATAACAAGGTACACGACTGATTAAAAAGTGTACATATTTTGTATCTGACCAATTTGAGACAATTGTTGGACTATACTGGTATTAATAGTATGGGAAATGTCAGTTAGTGCTTTGTTGATAAGGTAAGGGATAGCTGGCCACTGGCTGGAATGGTTCGTGTCTCGCGCTCGACTGCCAGCAATAAGAATAGGTGTAACAACAATAATGAACAACCAACATCATATTGGATCAAAATTGCTCCTGTTTGGGTTTTTGGTGTTACCCTCAGTGATGGCTATGGCCGCGAATCCTGCATTGCACTACGCGGCACCCCGCTGTGGCTACTCCAACCAGATGATTGTTGCCTATAAAGATGGCGGTGCCTATAACCCTATAGATTCCACAACGGCCAGTAATACCAGTAACTTTTTGGTTCAAGACAGTACCACGGGCAGCTATTCCACCAAAACCATAAGTTCGGCAACCTACTATGCCAGTGAGCGAGCTACCCTACTCACGCTATCCTCTGGCATGACTAATCTCCATTCCTATGTGGTCACGGCGGCCGGGGTGGAAGATTCTCTTGGTAATACGCTGCCTTCCACCACAGATATTGTCTATTACTCCACTACCCAAACCGCGATTGTGGGTGGCTTGTGGGACAGCTCCGACAGCTTGTCGGGCACCCCGACCTTAGGTTTGGCGAGCTATGTGTATGAAGACTTGAGTGAAGAGGCCAGCGGCGGCCTGTTTGCAGGGCTCCTGGGGTTGTTGGAGGCCCTGACCTGTTCGTTGCTAACCTGTGCGGATACTAAGATGTCAGCGCGCTGGACAGGTTTTATTGTGCCTTCTTCTACAGGTACCTATACCATCGAAGCCGATTATAACGAGCTAGCTCGGGTATGGTTGGATGAGCCTCGCAATGGTTCGTCTTCCATCTTAATTGATCAATGGACGGCCACTTTGACCTCCTCTAACCCCGATCGCACGGCCACCAACACCATTGCCCTTACCGCCGGTGAGTATTACCCCGTAACCGTGGAATGGGCCCACCGGGGTAACAAGGATGATACGGGTCGCATTGTCTTAAACTGGACTCCGCCCAGTAGCAGTAAAGTCAATGTACCTGCGGCTAATTTCAGAACCTGTGTCGGCGGCAGTTTTTTACCGGATGTGGAATCCTTCACTATTGGGGTACCGGCGCTAGCCAGTGCTTGTGGTAGTGCCACAGTGACGGTAAAGGCGGTGAGTACAGGGTTTGATCCGTTGACCTCCTATGCTGGCACGATCACTTTGTCCACCGCCAGTGGACATGGCGATTGGTCCTCTTCTGGCGCGGGTGTTTTTGATAATGGTACGGCGAATGATGGTATTGCCACCTATACCTTTGCCGCTGGAGATAACGGCGAAGTGACCTTTAGTTTAACCAATCGGCATGCCGATGTGACCGCTGTATCGGTAACCGATAGCAGTGTCGGTGTGACCAGCACTTCCAGTAATATTACCTTTCAACATAACGGCATCGAAATCAATCAGGCATCGCCTCATGGTTGGGATGTAGTGGCCGGTCGCGATCATGATTTCGAAGTGGAGTATCTGGTATTGGATACCGGGAACACCGAATGTCAAACCGCCAACTTTACGGGTTCGGTAAATTTTCAATTCTGGCGTGGTGTCAGTGCTTTGAATCCCGCTGGAGCTGCTGCTCCCACCATTAACGGTGCAACAGTGGGTACTAGTGAGGGAGCGGCGGCTTCAGTTAACTTGACGGTGACTAACGGGGTGGCCCCATTTACCTTGGTAACCACCGACGTGGGTGATTTTCAGCTGAATGTAAAAGACACAAGCAGTGGTTTTATGCTGGATAGCGGTGGCAGCCCCGTGGCGTTAACGGGGTTGCAAACCAAAGGCAGTGATATAACTGTGCGGCCCTTCGGCCTTTATGTGGCAGCAACGGGTAACCCTTACCCTTTAGCTGTAGATGAAATAGGAACCGTGTATAAAAAAGCCGGAGAGAGTTTTGGAATTACGGTTCGCGGTGTAGCTTATGAGTTGGCGGACGATTCCAACAGTGACGGTCTTCCAGATGGCCATAACGATTCCGATCCCACCACAGGAGTCGATCTGTCGAACAATTCGGTGTTGGCGAGTTACGACGGAAATGGCAGCGGCGAGACGTTGACGCTAGTACCCAATATAGTGCAACCAAGCCCAGGTAATGATGGCACCCTAAACGGTAGTCTGGGTGCTTTCTCAGGGGGAGCGGCATCTGGCAGCGCTTTTACCTACAGTGACGTTGGCATTATTGAGATTACTGCTCAGTCCGATAGTAGCTATTTGAACAGCGGTGTGCAGCTGATGGGTAAGTCGAGTTATGTGGGGCGCTTTATTCCAGACCATTTTTCCGTGGCTGACTCATCTATTATTCCTAGCTTAACTGTGGGTTGGTTGGACAATAATGGAGATGATATTAACGAGTGGACCTGCGATATGGCTTATCTGGGTCAGAATTTCGGCTTTACCTCGGATCCAGAATTGATCATTACGGCTCTGGATGCCAGCGGCAATGTGACGCAAAACTATAAAGGTGCGTTTAACAAATTTACCGGTGCTGCCGGAACCTTGGTTGATGTTGGAAAGCCTGTTAGTTCAGGAGCGGTATTGAGCGTCCCAGCGGTTAGCGTTACTGTGGACGATGACGAAGCGGATGGCTTTGATGATCCGGGCGTGTTTCGGTTAATCGTTGGAGGCTATGAGGATATCCCTTATCCTATGTCTTACTCTAAACCTATTGATCCAAGCAATGAGTTGCCTTTTGACGCGGAGTTTCATCTTGATTTTAGTGTGGCAAATCTCACTGACGCAGACAGTGTTTGCTATAAACCAGCGGCAATTTGTGAAACTTTCAGTACCAGCGCTATAGCCGGTACCACGATGTATTTCGGACGTTTGGTCCTGGATGATAATTTTGGTTCTTGGGCGGATGATTTAGTGTTGTCTTATCGAGTGGAAGCATGGCAGACAATTGCTGGAACCAATGTTTTTGCCACCTTAGCCGACGATGGTGCTGCCGCTTGCAGTGGCACTGGAGCCAATGCCATGACGGTAACCATGGGTAATTATACGGGTGGTCTTGCGGATGGTGAAACCACTGCAACGGTGGCTTCAACCACCAATGGGCTAGGTTCTATTACCTTAACAGCTCCAGGCCCTAGCAATAGCGGTAGTGTGGATCTATCAATTAATGTGGTGGATTTCCTGCAGTATAACTATGTCAATACTGGAGCAAGCGCCGGAGTTATCGATGCTGAGGATGAGCCAACTGCGACCGCAACCTTTGGTGTTAGTTCGGGCAAGAAGTTCTTCCGCCGCGAAGTGAATAATTAAGCTTCCGTTGGGTCGTAACGTTAAATAGGTTCTAAATAACGAAAGCGAGGCACGTCACCGGCTTCGCATGCCACCATTTCCTGGAACTGATGCAGGGGTCTTACCCAAAGATCAAAGTTTCCATATAAGGTTCGATACACCACCAGTTTTTCTTCTGTTTCGCTGTGGGTCGCCACCTCAATGACTTCGTAATCTTTGCCTTTGTAGTGGCGATAGCGGCCTGGCTTGAGCGGTTGTGTAGTGGTATCGGTCATGGTTTCAGTCATAGTCAGGTCCGAAATTGGGAGTTGGTCTTTATGGTTTTGGGTCATTGTAACGCCACTCAGCAGGCTTTAGGGGGCGGATACCCATTGAGTTTTGGCTTGTTGCGGCCAGTGGTCGGGTACTATGAAAATGTACCGTGGATCAGCAGGCTTTATCCAGTGTACTACTTGGCAGGGTAAATACTGTTGCGGTTGCCGTAGATGCTGGGCTAATTCAGATCCGTTTAAGCGTTGCTCCGGATAGCGTGCAAACCAGTGGGCTTTTTCGAGTATGGAATAACACCCTTTTTCAAAATCCAGACGCTCCAGAAATTCCGTTAGAGTTGTCCACTGGCCTTGTTGGTGGTGAATATTAAGATTGCTCTTATCAGCAGGGATTTGAGGTGACTTAGGTCCAGGATAAAACAAACGTCCTTTAGTAATGAGGCGTTGACTTTCAATCCGCCATCCATTGTGCTGCAAATAATCTTTAGCTTCAGGGCAAGACACCAGTGGCAGTTGGTGATTGAGTAGGTGTTGGAGTTTTTTATCCAGCCGGTCTCGTAAGCTGGGCCCAAACCACAAGGGGTCAATGTTCTCGGCCACCGAATACTGTAAATAGAATTTAACGGCCAGCTCCCAATGTTCCACCCTTTGGGTTATCCGGTTGTAGATCAGCAGGTCAAGTTCACCCAGTGTTCTTTGCGCAGAGCGAAGCGCAATATTGTGGGCTAATAAATCCAGATCTGGACTTATTCCAAGCCAGTAGTGCCATAGTTTTTCGAAGTAATAGCCCAATCGTCGGTTGCTGTTTTGGTGCAAAAATAGCTGTAGTGGAGCGTCATCGCGATCCAAGGCCTTCAAGCTGGTTTCGGTGTTTAGCAGCAAACGTTGAAAATAGTCTTCCTGACTCAGGCTGGGATAGCGCTCCACCTGCAACAGATCTGGACTGGTAATGGCCCACACCAGATCACGCACATAGGGTGAAGTGAAACTTTCCGGATTAATCAGTGCGGGGCTCCCGACTGTTCATGGCCACGCATTTTCTGAAACATCAGAAAAATCAATCCGGTAAGGGCGCCGGTAATGGCACCATAGAGGTGGCTATCAATGGCTACCAAGCCACCAATAAATTCAGCGCTGACGGTTTCCGGTCCGGCAATCAGTTGTTCGTAAACGAATTTACCCGCCAAAAACAGGCTGAAGAATAAGGCCAGAAATGGACTCCGCCGCCATCCTAATAATAAGTCGAATACTAGTAATCCATATATGGCCCCTGAAAGCCCCACATACCATTGGATCTCCGGGCTGAGATAGTAGATACCCAACCCCACGCCAATCACACTGGCAAACAAACCTGTGCACTCCTGCCAGGGGGAAACATCTTCGCGAAAGCTGGCACTGATAATCAAATAGCCCACCAAGTTGAGCATGGTGTGGTTAAAGCCCAGATGCACAAATTGACTGGTTACCAGTCGCCATAGCTCTCCCTGGGCCACAGCCTCGTGCACCAACGCTAATTGCTGAATGAGGCTGTTAGAAAAGCTGGCGGTATAACAAATCAACACCATAACCATGACAGAGAACCACCATTGGCGGAAGAACTCGTTAAAGTTCTTCTCCGCAGTGGCCGCTTGATCGGGATCGAAATCAGATTTCATGGTTACCTACACGTGGTTTTACAAGGCTTTGATTTTGTCGAATTGTGCTTGTAGCTCATTCAAAGCGGACTGGTGCTCGCTGATTTTTTGGCGTTCTTTGTCCACCACATCAGCGGGCGCTCGGTCTACAAACTTGGGATTATTGAGCTTGCCTTCCACCCGGCTGATCTCCTGTTGGCGTTTGTCCATTTCCTTTTCCAGCCGGGCCAGTTCAGCGGACTTGTCGATCAAGCCTGCCATGGGAACTAACACCTGCATGTCACCCACTAATTGAATCGCTGACATCGGTGGTTCGGCGTCAGCGTTCAACCATTGCAGACTTTCCAGCTTGGCCAAAGAAGTTAAGAAATTACCATAAGCACTGAAGCACTGCTGGTCCTGTGCATTGCCTTTGTATAAGCAAACGGGAATGGCTTTGGCCGGTGAAATGTTCATTTCGCCGCGCACGTTTCTTACCGCCACAATCACCTTTTTCAGCCACGCTATGTGTCTGGTTGCTTCCTCATCGAACTTGGCGGCATCAATTTGCGGGTAGGGCTCAAGCATAATGCTAGGGCCTTTCGCGCCCGTCTTGGGAGCCACCTGCTGCCATATTTCTTCAGTGATATAGGGCATGAAGGGATGAGTTAAGCGCAGGGTGGCTTCCAATACTCTTAACAAGGTGCGGCGGGTACCCCGTTTGGCGGCGGCGGATGATTGCTCATCATTCAAAACGGGTTTGGACAGCTCCAGATACCAGTCGCAGTATTCGTTCCAGATGAATTCGTACAACGCTTGCGCCGCATGGTCAAAACGAAACTCATCCAAGGCCTTGCTGATTTGCTGTTCTGTTTGTTGCAATTCAGAGATGATCCAGCGATCAGCAATGCTTAATTCTACCTCACTGTTGTCCAGACCACAGTCCTGATCTTCGGTGTTCATCAGCACATAGCGACTGGCGTTCCACAGCTTGTTGCAGAAGTTGCGGTAACCTTCCAAGCGCCCAATATCGAATTTGATATCGCGCCCGGTGCTGGCTAAGGATAAAAAGGTAAAGCGCATGGCGTCGGTGCCGTAAGCTGCGATACCCTCTGGAAACTCTTTGCGGGTGCGTTTTTCAATTTTGGCGGCCGCTTGTGGTTGCATCAAGCCTGTGGTTCGCTTTTGTACCAGTGGCTCAAGCTCAATACCGTCAATAATGTCCAGTGGGTCCAGCACGTTACCCTTGGACTTCGACATTTTTTGCCCTTCGGAGTCGCGAATCAAGCCATGCACGTATACGGTTTTGAAGGGCACTTGGGGGGTTCCATCATCGTTCTTAATAAAGTGCAGGGTCATCATAATCATGCGCGCGACCCAGAAAAAGATGATGTCAAAACCGGTGACCAGTACATCGGTGGAGTGGAATGTTTTCAGGTTTTCCACATCATCTGGCCAGCCCAACGTAGAGAAAGTCCACAGGGCTGAGCTGAACCAGGTGTCCAGCACATCGTTGTCCTGGCGCAGCACTATGGAGTCCGCTAATTGGTGCTTTTGCCGAACTTCGGCTTCGTCACGGCCTACATAAATGTTGCCTTGGTCGTCGTACCAGGCGGGAATTCGATGGCCCCACCATAGCTGGCGTGAAATACACCAATCCTGAATGTCGCGCATCCAGGCGAAGTACATATTTTCATATTGTTTGGGAACAAATTGAATATCGCCATTTTCCACCGCCTTAATGGCGGGGGCCGCCAAAGGTGCAACCCGCACATACCACTGGTCCGTAAGAAAGGGTTCAACGACCACGCCTGAGCGATCCCCTTTGGGAACTTTCAGGGCATGATCATCAATTTTTTCCAAGAGCCCAGCGGATTCCATATCCTCAACAATCTGCTTACGTGCTACAAAGCGGTCCATGCCTTGGTAAATGGCGGGCAGACTGAGGTCGATGCTGGTATTGGCACTGCCGTCCATATTAAAGGCTTCGGCCGTATCTCGAATGGCAGCATCAATAGTGAGTACATTGATCAACGGTAATTGGTGGCGCTTGCCCACCTCATAGTCATTGAAATCGTGGGCGGGGGTAATTTTAACGCAGCCGGTACCAAACTCACGATCCACATAGTCATCAGCGACAATGGGAATGCGACGTTGCACTAAGGGCAGTATCACTTCTTTGCCGATCAATGCCTGGTAGCGCTCGTCCTCAGGATGCACGGCCACAGCGGTGTCGCCCAACATGGTTTCCGGGCGGGTAGTGGCCACCACAATATAGTCTTTGCCAGCCGCCGTAGTTGCACCATCGGCGAGTGGGTAGCGGAAATGCCAGAGATGCCCCTTTTGATCAACATTTTCTACTTCTAAATCAGAAATGGCGGTGTGAAGCTTGGGGTCCCAATTCACCAGTCGTTTGCCACGGTAGATCAGGCCTTCTTCATACAGCCGAACAAACACCTCTTTGACGGCATTCGACAAGCCGGCGTCCATGGTGAAACGTTCCCGGCTCCAATCCACGGAAGAGCCCAAGCGCCGGATTTGCCGGGTGATAGTGCCACCGGATTCCTCTTTCCACTGCCAGACTTTTTCCAGAAACTTTTCACGGCCCAAATCATGACGGCTGATATCCTGCGCCGCCAGTTGGCGTTCTACCACCATTTGGGTGGCGATACCCGCATGATCGGTGCCGGGCTGCCACAAGGTATTGCGCCCCTGCATACGGCGATAACGGATGAGACAATCCATTACAGCATTATTAAAGCCATGCCCCATGTGCAAACTGCCCGTGACGTTGGGCGGCGGGATCATGATGGTGTAGGAATCACCTGTACCGCTGGGCTTAAAGTACCCATTTTGCTCCCAGGTCTGATACCAATGGGCTTCAATGGTATGAGGGTTAAAAGTTTTTTCCATAGTGATTGCTGTCTCTTAGTAATGCAAAAGGCCCGCTCAGGGGCCGATTCATAAGGTTGCCAAGTATACCGATGATTGCGCTCTTACGAAATGTTATGGGTTTTGAGGTTATAACCCCGATCACGATAATATTGGTAATTGGTACGACTTTGCTGGCGGTCTTCAGCTCGCCCAGGCACCACTTCCAGTACCCGTTCAAAACGGGAAAAGAAATTGGGTACTGCGCCTGCCAAATTAATCATAACATCGCCATGTTTTCCCGGTGACTGATTATGGGACACCTGAATTCGACAATGCTGCGGGCTATCGCCACATTGATGGGCCAAAAAACCATCGCTGCGTTCCCACAGAGCCTGACTAATTGCTGCTGTCTGGGTTTCATCCGCCGTGTGAATATAGATTTCGTGGCCACGACGGTACACTTTTTGTACCAGTCGGGCCGTATAGTCGAACGGAGATTGCTGCTCGATATCCGGTAAAATATAGAAATCGATACGGGTCATCAGCTGTCAAGTTTGCTTAACAAATATTGGGTTAACAAAGGCACAGGCCGCCCCGTTGCGCCTTTGTTGCTGCCGCCTGCAAAGGCGCTACCCGCCACATCAAGGTGGGCCCAAGGGTAGGCTTTGGTGAAACGGGACAAAAAGCAGGCGGCGGTGATGGAGCCAGCTTTCGGCCCGGCATTACCTATATTACCGATATCAGCAAAGGGGCTATCCAATAACGCTTGATATTCATCCCACAAGGGTAGACGCCAGGCCTTGTCCTGGGTGTAGTCGGCCGCTTTGAGCAGGCTCTCAGCCAATTCGTCATCGTTGCTCATAAGGCCCGAGGCGAAGGGCCCCAAGGCCACAATAATCGCACCGGTTAAGGTAGCTATATCGACTACCGAGCTGGGATTGAATTTTTCCACGTAGGTGAGGGCGTCGCACAATACCAAGCGGCCTTCGGCGTCGGTGTTGAGTATTTCTACGGTCTGTCCAGACATAGTGGTAACAATATCCCCCGGTCGACTGGCTTTGCCACTGGGCATATTCTCTGCCGCTGCCACTACGGCCACCACATTCATAGCCGGTTCCAGCTCAAGGATCGCCTTCATGGTGCCAAAAACCGATGCCGCACCGCACATATCCCATTTCATGGCGTCCATATCCGGTGCCGGTTTTAAGGAAATACCGCCGGTGTCGAAGGTTATCCCTTTACCCACCAGAACGTGGGGCTTTTGGTCTTTTGGCCCGCCTTTATATTCCATAATGATGAGCTTGCCGGGGGTGTCACTGCCCGCACTCACGGAAAGAAAGGCACCCATCCCCAATTCTTTCATTTCTTTTTCGTCGAGAATTGTGGTGCTGAGAGACTTATGACCTTTGGCTAGTTTTTTTGCTTCATGGGCCAAATAAGTGGGATTGCAGATATTGGGTGGGGTATTGCCGAGATCCTTGCAATAGTCCATACCATTAACCACCGCTTGGCCCACTTTTAGGCCACTACTACAGGCTTTTTGTATTTCGGGATCTTGGGTAACTAATGTGAGCTTTTTGAGTTTGGCGGGCTTGGCATTGCTTTTAAAATTTTGGAAACTGTAAGCAGCCTGTCCAGCGAGTTCCACAATCTGGCGGGCGGTCCATTCAAAGTCTCGGCCATCAATGGCTATATCATCCACCAAAATCGCTAAATCTTTTATAGCGCTGCCCTTAACAGAACCCATTACCGCGAGGATGCTTTTTCTGAGATCGCTTTCTTTTAAGGCAGAGGGCTTGCCCAGCCCCATCAGAACCAGGCGCTTGGCGGTTAAGCCATCGCTGGTGACCAATAAGGTTTGAGTTTCTCCTGGCTTGCCAGAAATGTCATTGTACTTGAGTGCTTTGCTGATGAGTGAAGCGCAGATACCGTCTATTTCAAGGGCAGAGGCAGTCAATGCTGTATCTTCATACACTGGAATTACCAAGGCATCAGTTTTAAGTTTGGTTGGTTCGGCTTTTTTGCATTGATAGTCCATGTAAACCCCGCAAGACAAAATGGATTGTTTATTGGATAATAGTGTAAACACCGTGAGGGTGTTTTAATTTGCGAATAATCGTAACGATTTTCCGGCGAACTATCATCTATTTCATGATTATTTATCGATATCTATCCAGACAACTGTTCTGGTCTACACTAGCCGTCAGCACCATTCTGACATTCGTTCTGGTTTCCAGCCGGTTCTTGAAATACTTATCCGACGCTGCCGTGGGCAAGCTGGAGGGTTTTGTGGTGTTCGTGATAATGGCTTACCGCTTACCTGATTTTCTCCAGCTGATTTTACCCTTGGGTTTATTTCTGGGCATTCTTTTGGCCTACGGCCGGATGTATTTGGAAAATGAAATGGTGGTATTGCAAGCCTGTGGCGTTAGTCAGCGGCAGTTATTGTATTGGTCGTTGATACCCGCATTTTGCATGTCGTTATTGATCGGGTTTTTTAGCTTTTATGCCGCTCCCTGGGGGGCACAAAAAGCCAGTGATGTCATGTTTGAGCAAGAAAAGAGATCCGGTCTGGATGTGCTGAGTCCGCGGCGGTTTCATGCCTCCAGTGATGGTCGCACCGTAACCTATGTAGAAAATCTTGACTCCCAAGCCGGGGTTATGGAAAACCTATTCATTGTTGATTACGATCGTGATTCGGGTCAGGGTGAGTATCGTAAAGTCGTTATTATGCGCGCAGCAGAAGGTCGCTATCGGATTGACAATAATGGCGATCGCTATTTGGTGATGTCTGATGGTGTGCGCTTTGAGGTGGATCCTGGTAAATCACATTTTGAACACTTTAATTACGGTGTTTATCGAATCAAATTAGAACAAAAAGTTCTCTCGGAAAAAGATGCGGAATTTGAGGAGTTATCGACCCAGGCGTTGTGGGAGGATGGCTCTTTAAGAGCGAATGTTGAGCTACAGTGGCGCTTGTCGTTGATGCTTATGGTGCCTATTGTTGTGGTTATGGCGGTACCTTTGGCGCGGGTAAATCCGCGCCAAGGACGCTATTACAAAATGTTGCCCGCGATCTTAATGTATTTAGCGTATTTGTCTTCGCTGATGGCCGCAAAAGGAGCGGTGGAGAAAGGGCAAATAGCCTCTCAGTTTGGTATTCTCTGGGTCCATCTGATTTTTATTGGCCTGGGCGTAATGTTAAATTACTGGCCGCAGTTTCTGTTGAATCGATCCAAAAGACGAATGCAACGGACGTCGGTGGCAGTATCATGAAGTTACTCGATCAATATATTGGTAAGACAGTTTTCGTCGCAGTTCTCATGGTGCTGTTTGTACTGGTTGGCTTAGATAGCTCCTTTGCGTTTTTAGCTGAATTGAGTGATCTGCGGGCCAATTATCAGGCGCCTCAAGCCTTGGCTTTCGTGGCTCTTACTATTCCGCGGCGGATCTATGAATTTATGCCTGTGGGTACCTTGATAGGGTGCCTAATTGGTATGGGCAGTCTCGCCAGTACCAGTGAGTTAACGGTGGTGAGAGCGGCGGGCGTTTCCATTGCCCGCATCGTATTTTCTGCGGCTAAGCCTGTTCTGGTGGTGGTGTTTTGTGGCTTGATTTTAGGTCAGTTTGTAGTTCCCAAAACGGAGCAGTTTGCTCAGAGTGAGCGTGCTCGCAATATTTACCTGGGAACAAAAATGGGCTCGCGGGATGGCTATTGGTATCGGGATGGTGGTCAATATGCCCATATTCAGGTGGTACAACCTAATGGCGTCATGTTCGGCATTTCGCGATTTTTTTTCGACGATGATAATCAATTAACAAAATCAGATTTTTCAGAGCGTGCAATTTATCAAGGCAGTTATTGGGTGTTACAGAAAGTTCGCCAAACCCGAATTTATGACGATCACACAGAGTCAGAAGAATTCCAGTCGCTACGCTGGGATAATACTTCTATCACTCCCGAAGTCATGTCCATCGTGGTGTTGAAACCCGATAATTTGTCCATTACTGGCTTGTATCGCTATGCTACATATCTGGAAAACCAAAGTTTAGACAGTAGCTCTTATTACTTCTCTTTTTGGAAAAAGAGTCTCCAGCCCATTACCACCTTGGTAATGGTGTTTATCGCGATATCTTTCGTGTTTGGTCCGTTGCGCTCAGTGACCATGGGGCAGCGGATTATGGCGGGAGCAGTGGTGGGTTTACTGTTTCATTATTCCCAGCAATTTCTTGGTCATATCACTATAATCTTCGATTTGACACCCTTTGTGGCGGCAGCTATCCCCATTGCTGTGAGCCTTGTATTAGGTGTTTTCCTGTTGCGGCGAGTTTAGCGCTTTATCTTTTTGCGGGTACCACTTGCTTGTTCAGGTCTTTGGGGAGAACCAGGGTTCGGGTGTTGGATAAGCCGTCATGCCAGGTATCTCCGCTGGCGCTGATAAAGACCCAAAAGTAGCCGAGCCCGAAGCAGCCTATGGATAATATCGCAATCAGAAATCGGCTCAGGCATTGAGCGAGGTTGACGGGGTGACCTTGCAGGCGCGCGTCCACCACTTGCAAGCGCCATGCACGCATTCCCAGGGTTTGGCCACCGTGGGACCAGAACCAGTAATAAAACAGGAAGGTTGCCCCTAGCAAGGCTGGAAAAAGCGTCACTCGCAAGGCTTGGGTGTCTTGCAGGTTCTCTACGCCGATGATGCCTGCGTGGATGAAGCCAATAAGTAGCCAAATAGCGGCGAGTATTAGTAGGTCATAGACCATGGACATCAGACGTCTAAACAGGCTAGCTGAAGGGAGTTCTAAATAATGTCTGGGATCGATGCTATTGGTCATAGGAGAATGGTGCCGGAGGTCGGAATCGAACCGACACTCTATTGCTAGAACGGGATTTTGAATCCCGCGCGTCTACCAGTTTCGCCACTCCGGCATTTTGTAGTCTCGTATTTGAGAGCGGGGATTATATCAGCGCAATTAAGCACGTCAACTAATCTCAAGCATTTCCGTACTAATCATAAACGGCTATAATCGCCGCCTCGAAAATGCTCACGCTAGGATGTTATGAAGCGCTCGGATTTTTCATTCCAGTTGCCTGACGAATTAATTGCCCGGTTTCCTACGGATCGTCGCACCGATAGTCGGTTACTGGCGCTGGATCTCGCGACAGGCGGTCTTAAGGATTATCATTTTTATGAATTACCTCCTCTGTTAAGGGCGGGTGATTTGTTGGTGTTCAATAATACCCGGGTTATACCGGCGCGCTTGTTTGGCCACAAAGCCAGTGGCGGCAAAATAGAAATCCTCATTGAGCGAATACTGGGAGAAAATGAGTGTCTAGCTCATGTCCGTGCCAGCAAAGCACCTAAATCCGGCTCCCGGCTGGTGATTGCCGATGGTGCAGAGTTTGACGTTATGGGCCGCTCAGGCGATCTGTTTCATCTTGTCTCGCGCCAGCAATCAGTGTTGGATGTGCTTAATGATTTAGGGCACATGCCGTTGCCACCCTATATTGACAGAGCAGATCAACAGCTGGATCAGCAACGCTACCAGACGGTTTATGCGCAACATCCGGGTGCGGTGGCAGCCCCCACCGCAGGGCTACATTTCGATGAAGCCCTGCTTGACCAGCTTCAGCAGCAGCAAATAAATACCGCTTTCGTTACCTTGCATGTGGGTGCCGGAACTTTCCAGCCGGTTCGTTGTGATGATATTCGCGATCATCAGATGCATTCCGAATGGCTACAGGTGAGTGAATCCGTGGTTGATCAGGTAGCACAGACCAAGGCAAAGGGCGGGCGGGTCATTGCGGTTGGCACTACGGCAGTAAGATGTCTGGAAACCGCTGCTCGAAAGAGTTCGGGTTCCGTTTTGGCACCGTTTGCGGGAGACACGAATATCTTTATCTATCCGGGTTATGAGTTTCAGGTGGTGGATGGCCTGATTACTAATTTCCATTTGCCCGAATCCACTCTTATCATGTTGGTGGCGGCTTTAGCCGGGCGCGAGCGGGTATTAGCCGCTTACCAACACGCTATTGCGCAGAACTATAGATTTTACAGCTATGGCGATGCCATGCTTCTTATATAAAGGGTCAACATTGAACCATGCATTTTCAATTAATCAGTACTGATGGGGTTGCTCGTCGCGGGGAGTTGACGTTTCCGCGGGGTAAAGTTCAGACTCCGGCTTTCATGCCTGTGGGTACCTATGGCTCAGTTAAGGCCATGCTGCCACGGGATATCCAGGCTACCGGTGCTGAGATTATTTTAGGGAACACTTTTCACCTAATGTTGCGACCGGGCACTGAAGTGATTCAGCAGCACGGTGATCTGCACGATTTTATGCAATGGTCCGGGCCCATACTCACGGACTCCGGTGGATTCCAAGTTTTTTCCCTGGGCAAGATGCGCAAAATATCGGAAGCAGGGGTCAAGTTTCAGTCCCCTATTGATGGCAGCCCGGTATTCCTTGATCCTGAGCGATCCATGCAGGTGCAGCGTGAGTTGGGGTCCGATATTGTCATGATCTTTGATGAATGCACGCCTTATCCGGCCACGCACGGGGAAGCCCGTGAATCCATGGCACTGTCATTGCGTTGGGCGCAGCGCAGTAAGGTAGCCCACGGTGAGAATTCGGCCGCCTTGTTTGGCATCATTCAGGGAGGCATGTACGGGGATTTACGCCTGGAATCATTAGCCGGCTTAACCGATATTGGCTTCGATGGCTATGCCATTGGAGGCTTATCCGTGGGTGAGCCTAAAGACGAAATGTTACAGGTGCTGAATGTTCTGCAGCCACAGCTGCCAGAGCACTCCCCCCGTTATCTTATGGGAGTGGGCAAGCCTGAGGATATAGTGGAAGCCGTGCGTCGCGGTGTTGATATGTTTGATTGTGTAATGCCCACCAGAAATGCGCGCAATGGGCATTTATTCACCGGTTTTGGGGTGGTGAAGATTCGTAATGCAGCCCATAAGACGGACACAGGCCCTCTAGAACCCGGTTGTGATTGCTATACCTGCCAAAATTTTTCCCGCGCTTATCTGCATCATCTGGATCGTTGTAAAGAAATATTAGGGGCTCAACTCAATACCATACACAATCTGCGTTATTACCAGCGTTTAATGGATGGTTTGCGTCGTGCCATTGAAACGGGTACATTTGTGCGCTTTGTTGCAGACTTCTACCAGCAACGGGGGGAAACGGTGCCGCCAATTGGCTAACACGTGAGTCCCAACTCCAACAGAATTTTTTCTATATCAACTTTTTGACATCAATTTGAGGTACATATGAGTTTCTTTATTGCTGAAGCGATGGCTGAACCCGGTGGAGCAGCGGTTCAACAAGGTAACCCCATGACATTCTGGATCATGATGATCTTCATGGTGGCGATCTTTTATTTCATGATTATTCGGCCTCAATCAAAGCGTAACAAAGAGCATAAAACGTTATTGCAAAGTCTGAGTAAGGGCGATGAAGTGGTTATTTCCGGCGGTATGATGGGTAAAGTGGTCAAAGTTGTCGAGGAATATGTGGTGGTGGAAGTGGCCAACAATGTTGAGATTACCTTCCAGAAAGCCGCTGTCACAGCAACCTTGCCTAAAGGTACCCTCAAAGGTATTTAATAAGAATTAATAGGGTTTCCCATGAATAAATATCCACTTTGGAAGTACCTGATGGTGCTGGCAGTTGCACTATTCGGAATCATTTATGCTATGCCAAATTTGTACCCTGACGATCCAGCGGTACAAGTTTCTGCCAACAAAGCGGGCGGTACCGTAGCTGATTCGGTGGTTGAGCGAGCGTTGTCAGCACTTGAAAAAGCGGATATTGGCGTAAAACGTACCGACACCAAGGAAGGTTCTGCGTTAATTCGATTTGCCACGGTTGATGATCAAATAATCGCTAAGGAAATCGTTCAAGACGCCGTGGGCGAAGACTTTGTGGTGGCCATGAACTTGGCGCCGAACACTCCGAGCTGGCTTTCTAGCCTTGGTGCAGGGCCTATAAAGCTCGGTTTGGATTTACGTGGCGGGGTTCACTTCTTGTTGGAAGTGGATATGTCGAAAGCCACAAAAACCCGGCTGGACAATACGCTTAATGCTTTGCGCGATCAAATGCGTGAACAAGGTATCCGTTATAAGCAGTTTTCTTTGGAAGGTGAACAAATTCGCTTGAGTTTTGCTGACCAGGAACTGGACGAAGTTCGATCCATGCTGCGCCGGGATTACAGCGAATTTCTGGTTGATGAAGAGGTGGCAGACAATGTTACCACCTTGTTGCTGTCGTTAACGGAGCAAGCGGCAAAAGACATTAGAGATTACGCAATCAGTCAAAACTTAACCAGTCTGCGCAACCGGGTCAATGAGTTGGGGGTGGCTGAGCCCGTTATTCAGCGCCAAGGTGCAGAGCGCATTGTGATTCAATTGCCTGGGATTCAGGACACCGCAGAAGCCAAGCGAATCATCGGTCGTGCGGCTAATTTGGAATTCCGAATGGTGGATTGGGAAAACGATCCCATGGTGAGCCGAGCGCCCTTCGGTTCTGAATTTTTGCCCTTTAAGGGCACCGGACGTCAGGTATTATTAAAGAAAGAGGTTATTGTTACCGGTGATCGAGTTATTAATGCCAATACCGGATTTGATGAAAATGGTCGCCCACAAGTAAATATCGAATTGGATAGCACTGGCGGTCGGCGGATGTTGCGGGAGACTTCCAAGCACGTAAAAGATTCCATGGCGGTGGTGTTTATCGAGTTGGAATCCGCTCGAAAAACCGTTATGGAAAATGGTGAGCCCGTTTTAAAAGTAGTCACTAAAGAAACCCGCGAAGTCATCAATGTTGCGACAATTCAATCGGCGTTGGGTAACAACTTTCGTATAACCGGGTTGGACAGCCCGGCTGAAGCTAAAGAGCTATCGTTGTTGTTGCGGGCAGGGGCTTTGGCTGCGCCGATGTATTTTGTGGAAGAGCGCACGGTAGGCCCAAGTTTAGGTAAGCAAAATATAGAGGCAGGTTTAATGTCTCTGGTAGTGGGTTTTGTTCTGGTGCTGATATTTATGTTGGCCTATTACCGCATGTTCGGCTTAATTGCGAATATTGCCTTGGTGTTTAATTTATTGTTATTAGTGGCCGTGATGTCGTTAATCCCTGGTGCGAGTTTGTCGTTGCCTGGTATGGCCGGTATTGTCTTGACGGTGGGGATGGCTGTGGATGCTAATGTATTGATTTTTTCTCGTATCAAAGAGGAGATGGCTAACGGCATGCCACCACACTCAGCGATTAATGCGGGCTATGATCGTGCCTTTCTAACCATACTGGATGCCAATATAACAACATTGCTAGTGGGCTTGGTGTTGTTTGCCTTTGGCTCAGGGCCGGTAAAAGGTTTCGCCGTCACGCTTTCAATCGGTATTTTAACCTCCATGTTTACGGCGATTGTGGGTACACGAGCTATTGTTAATGCGTTCTACGGCGGTCGGCCGCTGCAGAAAATAAGTATTTAGGGAGTCCGTCATGGTTAAAGAGTTAAATTTAGATTTCATGGCCTATCGTAAGTGGGCGGGCGCTCTATCCATTTTTTTGCTGGTGGGCTCAATTGTGTCCATCACTGTGAATTTTCTAGAGCTAGGGCTAGATTTTACTGGTGGTACACAAATAGAAGTGGAGTACAGTCAGCCCGCTAAGCTCGAACCGATTCGCGCCTTGCTGCAAGCCAGTGAATATCCAAATGCCAGTGTGCAACACTTTGGCCGCTCGGAAGAAGTCTTGGTTCGGGTGCCGCCAGTGGATGGGCAAGAAAAAGATAAAGTGGGCGACAATGTTTTAAGTTTATTGCAACAAGATAATTCCTCGGTCAAGCTAAAGCGAGTGGAGTTTGTTGGTCCTCAAGTGGGTGAAGAACTGCGTGATCAAAGCGGTACTGCACTGATTATCGCTTTGGGTCTGATGCTGATTTATGTAACTTTACGCTTCCGCTTTAAATTTGCGGTGGGTGCAGTAGTGGCGTTGTTCCATGATGTAATTATTATCATGGGGTTTTTCTCGGTATCTCGTTTAACCTTTGATTTGACGGCGTTGGCGGCGGTTCTTGCGGTAATTGGTTACTCGCTGAACGATACCATTGTTGTTTATGACCGGGTGCGGGAAAATTTCCGTAAAGATCGCGAAGGTACCCCGGACCAAATTATCAATTCATCTTTGAACCAAACCTTGAGTCGAACATTGGTAACGTCTTTAACAACATTGTTGGTATTGGTGGCGTTGGCGTTTTTGGGGGGAGAACTTATCTTTGCCTTTGCGGTGGCATTGATTGTGGGCGTGGTTGTGGGTACTTATTCTTCT
Source organism: uncultured Ketobacter sp. (assembly GCA_963922875.1). GTDB lineage: Bacteria > Pseudomonadota > Gammaproteobacteria > Pseudomonadales > Ketobacteraceae > Ketobacter. The sequence continues at coordinate 55,558 of CAWUJH010000004.1, forward strand.
ATCTACGTAGCCAGCAATCTTTTGCTACTACAAAATATAAGCCGAGATGACTTCCTGGAGCAGGAAGTCATTACTGATGATATGCCCTGAGCGGTGTTACCGGTGGTTTCGCAGGTCTTGTGATTCCACTGGAATTCTAATAGGTCGGAGTTCGAGTTCTTCTTCCCGGTATAGATTGGGAAGGGTAAAGCTTTGAAAAAACTCAACAACACTCGCAATGATTGCTTGCCACTTCATGCTGAAACCCTCTTAATCAAGCGACCTTAATAGTCGCATTGGTTTCAGTATAGCCAATAATCTTACTGTGCGTCTACGACTACAGGTGTTGATGTATAGCTTGTAGCAAAGGCTTAAACAACTTAGGCGAAGCGCAGACGATATTTCCGGACTTCATATAGTCCATTCCACCCTTCATATCGCCGATTAAACCGCCAGCTTCAGTGACTAATAAGCAGCCGCCTGCGATATCCCACTCAGATAAGCCAAATTCCCAAAATCCATCATAGCGACCAGCCGCGACATAGGCTAAATCCAATGCGGCTGAACCTGCGCGGCGAATACCAACAGTAGTTTCAGTGAGGTCACGGAATATGCCCATATAAGGGTCAACGATCTTTTTCTGATCCGGTCGGAAAGGGAACCCGGTGGCAAGCAGTGATTGTTCCAGCTTAGTTTGTCCGCTGACACGAATCCGGCGACCATTGAGTTGAGCGCCACGGCCTCGAGTGGCGGTAAATTCTTCTCGGCTCACCGGATTGATCACTACGGCAATTTCCAGAGTGCCTCTTACTTTCAGCGCAATGGAAATGGCGAAATGGGGGATGCCATGGATGAAATTAGTGGTGCCATCCAGAGGGTCAATGACCCACACGTAGTCCTTGTCTTTACCTTCAATCAAGCCACCTTCTTCACCTAAGTAGCAGTGATCGGGATAACGCTTACTAAGACCTTCAATAATGCGTTGTTCGGCAATGCGATCGACCTGGGTGACAAAGTCATGAGTCCCTTTGGCTTCTACCTCAATCTCCTCTACCTTTTCGTAGGCTTTGTACACCATCTCGGCAGTCGAGCGGGCAACGCCCAGTGCGGTATTCAGCATGGGATGCATGGATTTTTCCTCTGGATTTTACGGGCTGCGAATGATAGCAGAAAGCAGCCACGAGAATGAATAAAATCTGGTAATATGCCCAATCCGATTCGGGCTGAGCCCGATATTTTTAGTGTTTACTCGGATAACTGCAATAACTATGTGTAATTTTCTTTATCCCGCTCAGGGAGTTGACTGCCATGTCTGTGCTTGAGCGCTTGCGCGTTGTGATGATCAATACCAGTGATTCCGGCAATATTGGTGCGGCCGCACGGGCGATGAAAACCATGGGGGTCCGCGATCTGGTGTTAGTGGCACCCAAAGAGTATCCCACTGCCAAGGCTACGGCCCGCGCCGCTGGGGCCGCTGATGTTCTGCATCGGGCGCGGGTGGTAGACACGCTGGATGAGGCCGTTGCCGATTGTCAACTGGTGCTGGGTGCCAGTGCCCGGATGCGAACCATACCTTGGCCATTAATGAATCCTCGCGAGGCGGCTGAATTTGTCGTTAATGAGTCAGATGATGCGAAAATTGCCATGGTGTTTGGCAGGGAAGACGCTGGCTTAACCAATGAAGAACTGCGACGCTGTAATTACCATGTTTTTATTCCAGGCAATGACGATTACTCCGTGTTGAACGTGGCCTCCGCGGTCCAAGTGCTGTGTTACGAAATGAGGATGGCAGCTACGGTGGTTACCGATCGATCTGAATCCCTTGGGCATTCAGTACCGTTGCAGTTTGACGGCTGGGACGAGCCGTTAGTTTCTGCGGAAGATATGGAGCGCTTTCTCAAGCATTTTGAAGAAACGCTAATAGACATTGGGTTTTTCGATCCGGAAAATCCAAAGCAACTACTCGCTCGTGCTCGCAGACTCTTTATGCGTACCCGTATGGATCGCCTGGAAATGAACTTGATGCGCGGGGTGCTGTCTACGGTGCAGAAGCGGTTGAAAGAAAAATAACGAGTGAATACCAGGAACCCCCCCTATGTTTTACCGCATAAAAGAAGATGTCCAGTCGGTTTTTCATCGTGACCCGGCAGCACGTAATACAATAGAAGTACTGTTGAATTACCCCGGCCTGCATGCGGTGCTGTTCCATCGCATAGCGCATCGGTTATGGTTGCACGGTTTTAAGTTGGGTGCGCGGCTGGTGTCGAGTTTTTCTCGTTGGATGACAGGAATCGAGATTCATCCAGGTGCCACTATCGGCCGACGTTTTTTTATTGACCATGGCATGGGGGTGGTGATTGGTGAAACCGCAGAAGTCGGGGACGACGTTACGCTATACCATGGCGTTACCCTAGGTGGCACAACCTGGCAGAAGGGCAAGCGCCACCCCACGTTGGGCGACGGCGTAGTAGTGGGTGCAGGTGCGAAAGTACTAGGACCGATTACCATTGGAGCGAATGCCAGGGTGGGTTCCAATGCGGTGGTCAATAAAGATGTTCCAGAGGGAGCCACAGTGGTGGGGATTCCTGGTCGAATTATTTGTAAGGCTGGAGACGGGGATTGCGAGAAAGAGCGGCAACGTCAGGCCACGGCCAGCAAAATCGGTTTTGACGCCTATGGAATGACGCCTGACATGCCAGATCCTATCGCACAATCCATTCGAAGCCTGTTAGATCATATCCATGTAATGGATGCCAAGGTTAATGCTATGAGTGAAACCTTGGAGCGCATGGGTGGTGATTGCGGCGCTAAGTTGCCAGAGTTTAAAGACGAAATATTCGAGGAAGTGGAATTGGGGGTAGACGAAACTTCCAGATCAAAAGTTGACTGATTTGCTCGGAAATAGCAAAATTGGGGTTACCCTGGCTTGATATTGAGCGCAGGAATTGATCAAGCAGGAGGTCATTGTTACATGAAACTAACCACGAAAGGCCGTTATGCCGTTACCGCAATGTTGGATTTGGCATTGCACGCTCAAAATGAACCCGTGAGCTTGGCAGATATTTCAGAGCGTCAGGGAATATCAATTTCCTATCTAGAACAGTTGTTTGCCAAGTTGCGTAAGGGCAATTTAGTGTCCAGCGTGAGGGGGCCTGGCGGTGGCTATCGGCTCAGTCGAGCGGCTGAAAACCTGTTTGTCGCTCAGATAATCGATGCGGTTGACGAGAAAGTGGATGCTACTCGTTGCTTGGGCGAAGGCGATTGTCAAGATGGTGAAAAGTGTCTAACTCATGACCTATGGCTTGATCTTAGCCAGCAACTCCATGATTTTCTATCTTCTATCAGTTTGCAAAAACTGGTGGATCGCGAAGGTGTTCGTCAGGTGGCGGCTCGCCAAGATTGTTACCAAAATGAGAAAAAGCAAGCCAGCAGCGATAGTGATCGGGTACCTTTGAGCGAAATTAATTAACGAAAATGAACAAGCTTGTCTATCTGGATTATGCCGCCACCACTCCAGTTGATCCCAGGGTGGCGGCAAAAATGCAAGGTTACCTCGGGCTTGAGGGCGTGTTTGCCAACCCTGCGTCACGCTCCCACCTCTTGGGCTGGCAAGCGGAAGAAGCGGTGGAAATGGCGCGTGCTCAGGTTGCAGGTCTTGTGGGTGCCGATACTCGAGAGATTATTTGGACCTCTGGAGCTACCGAGGCTGATAACTTGGCTATCAAAGGGGTAGCAGAACAGTATTCTGATCGCGGTCGCCACATTATTACCTCAGCAATTGAGCACAAAGCAGTGCTCGATACCTGTGACTACCTGAGTAAGAAGGGTTTTCGTATTACCTATCTGCAGCCAGATCAGGTGGGTATCATAACTCCGGAACAGGTGGCTGATGCCATTCAAGGGGATACCTTGCTGGTGTCGCTAATGCACCTTAATAACGAGTTGGGCACCACTACGGACATTGAAAGCATTGCCAAAATAACCCGCTCAAACAATATATTGTTTCATGTTGACGCCGCCCAAAGTGCAGGCAAGTGCGCAATTGATTTGCAGCAGGTCGGAGTTGATTTAATGTCATTTTCTGCGCATAAAATCTATGGGCCGAAAGGTATCGGTGCCCTGTTTGTACGCCGTAACCCAGAGGTACGCCTGACACCGCAGATGCATGGCGGCGGTCACGAGCGGGGTATGCGCTCTGGAACTTTACCGACCCATCAAATCGCGGGTATGGGCGAGGCCTTTGCCATAGCGCAAGCTAATTTCACGCTGGACAATGAGCGTATTAAAAGCCTGAGAGAGCGACTGTGGAACGGCTTGCAGCAAGTACCGGACCTAACCCTCAATGGTGATGAAACCCGGCGCGGGTCGGGAATACTCAATATATCCTTTCCTGGGGTGGATGGTGAAACATTGCTTATGGCATTGCGGGATTTAGCTGTTGCCTCGGGCAGCGCCTGTAATTCCGCCTCAATGGCGCCATCCTACGTGCTGAAGGCCATCGGTTTAAGTGATGAGTCTGCATTAGCTTCCCTGCGTTTTTCTTTGGGGCGATTTACCACCGAGGATGATGTGGATTTTGCCATAGAAACCGTGGTACAGACTGTGACACGGCTGCGCAGCTAGCCGTATTCAAGCGCTTTAAACCTGCGTATAATCCCGCTCGCTGGTCTCATCCCCTGGCAACGGCCGCTTTTTGGCTGTTTTTGTGCTAGGTTGGAATTATAACTTTTTGAATTTTATTTGTTTTTTTGGAGAATTTTAATGGCAGTTGAACGCACCCTATCAATTATTAAACCTGATGCTGTTGCGAAGAGCGTTATCGGTGAAATTCTGACTCGTTTCGAGAAAGCCGGGCTAAATGTTGTGGCGGCAAAAATGGTTCAGCTGTCTGAGCAGGTAGCTGGCGGATTTTATGCTGAACATAAAGAGCGTCCTTTCTACAAGGATCTGGTTTCATTTATGACCTCAGGTCCGGTTGTTGTGCAAGTATTGGAAGGTGAAAATGCGATTGCCTTGAACCGTGAGCTAATGGGCGCAACCAACCCTAAAGACGCTGCAGCAGGCACCATTCGCGCTGATTTTGCGGAAACTATCGATGAAAATGCCGTTCACGGCTCTGACTCTGCAGCATCGGCGGCTCGTGAAATTAGCTATTTCTTCGCTGAGAGCGAGCTTTGCCCTCGTACTCGCTAAGAAAAAAAGATAATACTGACCACGGCAGTGGGCAAATGTCGAAAATGGAGTCTTATGACTCCATTTGTCGTATTAGTTTGAATGCCGCGCACCGGGAGACACCGTATGAATAGTGACCAAAAAGTGAATCTGCTCGATTTGGATCGACAGCAGCTGGAAGATTTTTTTGAGTCCATCGGTGAAAAGCGCTTCCGTGCTCACCAAGTGATGAAATGGATTCATTTCTTCGGCGTTGATAATTTTGAAGAGATGACGAATCTCGGTAAATCGCTGCGAGAAAAATTAAGAGAAGTCGCTGAGATTAAGGGGCCTGCGGTTGCTTTAGAGCACTTTTCAGAGGATGGCACTCGCAAGTGGGTGGTGGAAGTTGGTGCCGGTAATAAAGTGGAAACAGTGTTTATTCCCGAAGGCAATCGCGGCACGCTCTGCGTTTCTTCCCAGGTGGGCTGCGCTCTGGACTGCAGTTTTTGTTCCACCGGCAAGCAAGGCTTTCAACGCGACTTAACGGTGGCGGAGATTATAGGTCAGCTTTGGGTTGCTCAACGGTCCTTTGGTGCTCCCAAAAATAGAGGTTTGCGTAACATTACCAATGTGGTGATGATGGGCATGGGTGAGCCACTGTTGAATTTTGAAAACGTGGTGACGGCCATGAGCATCATGAAAGACGACCTTGGTTATGGGGTCGCGAAAAAGCGCGTTACCTTGAGTACCTCAGGCGTGGTACCCAAAATGTATGAGCTCTACGACAGGATTGATGTAGCTTTAGCGGTTTCGTTGCATGCTCCTAATGATGAATTACGGGATCAATTAGTACCGATTAACAAAAAATACCCACTCAAGGACTTGATGGCCGCCTGCCGACGCTATGTGGAGCAATATCCTGATAGTCGAAGAGTTACAATGGAATACGTGCTTATTGACGGCGTAAATGATAAGTTCGAACACGCAGAGCAACTCATTGAGTTATTACGTGATGTGCCATCGAAGATTAACCTGATTCCATTCAATCCCTTTCCCCATTCAGGATATCGACGCCCTAATGGCCTGCGCACGAAGGCATTTCAAGATCGTTTGATGCAAGCGGGGTTTGTAACCACGATTCGCACCACGCGGGGGGACGATATCGATGCTGCATGCGGCCAATTAGTAGGCAAAGTTACAGACCGAACCCAACGATCCGCTCAATGGCAAAAGAAATTGGCCGATAAACATAACAAGATCGAGGTCGTAGATGTGGAGAGTGTCGCGAAAGAGACTAATAATCCACCAGCTTGACCTATCGATTATATAATTTAAGGTAATACTAATAAGGTTTTCCTTGAGGTGGTCCGTTTGCTGCAAAAGCTAATAGCTAATTTTGTTAGGTTTGGGTTGGTGTTACTGGGTTCTTATACGCTGCTGGGGTTAACCGGTTGTGTCACAGAGACCAGCGATTCACTCGCTCAAAATCGAGACCCAGACAAAGCCACCAAGCTCTATGTTGAAGCCGGGATGCGCTATATGCAGGTGGGCAAAATGGCCAGTGCCAACATTAAATTAAAGCGTGCCGAAGAAATCTCGCCTAATGATGCGTCGGTAAATAATGCGTTAGCGTTGTTTTACAGTATCGAAGGTGACGATGAAATGGCTGAAAAACATTTTAAGCGAGCATTGGATTTGGATGCCGAGTTTTCACAAGCGCGCAATAACTATGCGGCATTCTTGTTCAGTAAAGAGCGCTATGAAGATGCCCGCAAGCACCTGGAAATTGTGGTAAAGGATTATCTCTATCCGAAGCGCTATGCAGCATTCGAAAATCTGGGTATTTGTTATCGACGCCTGGGCCAGGATGAAGAGGCGAAAAAGGCTTTTGGTCGCGCTTTGCAGATAAACGCAAAATTGCCTAATGCAATCCTCGAACTTGCTGAGATTTATTTGCAAGAGGGAAATAATTTACTGGCGAGCCGGTATCTGAAACAATACGAGGCGTTTGCAGCGTCCAATCCGCGTCAGCTTTGGATCGGTATTCAGTTGCAGCGGCGTCTCGGCGATAAAAATAAGTTGGCCAGTTACGAATTAGCGCTCAAAAATCTTTTTCCTGGCTCTGAAGAATTCAAAGCATATAAAGCATCACTCTGACTATGGCAGTATTACCTGGTAAGCAGATAGATTCACCGCACTCTTCACCTGAAGTTGAGGAGCCGTCCGTGAGCAATGCAACAGCGGTCAGTACAAAATTGCCGGGTGCTGTTTTAAAACAATCCCGGGAACAGCAAAACATCGAATTGGAGTATGCGGCTGAACATTTAAATCTTTCACCGGGTAAGGTGAAAGCGCTGGAGGCAGACGATTACCGATCGTTACCGAATGCCACCTTCGTTAAAGGTTACATACGCAGTTATGCCCGCTTTTTGAAAATACCCAGCCAAGATTTGATTCAAGGCTATGAAATTTATACGGGCTGTAATCAACCGAAGCCTGTAGTTCCAGTACAAGCCCCCAGGAGCAAACCCAAAGGTGCAGTTTATATGCTGGCTGGCGGGATAGGGTTAGTATTGATAATACTCGCGGTTGTATTGCTCTGGCCAAAAGGCGAGCAGGATAGTGTGCAGACTGAATTGGCTAAGGAAGTTGCTGGGGCTACTGATACTAATAACATGGCCAACGAAGTAGCGATTCAGTCGTCTCCAGAGGCAGCCATAGAACCTGCGGATTCCGCAGTAGCGCCCTTAGACGATGATCCACAAGCTTTGGAGTATGTTGGTGCTCCGAATAGTAATGATGCGGAACCCAGCGTTACGGCAGTTGATCAGGCTGAAACCTCAATCGATGCGGATCAACCGGTGGTAGAAATTGCACAAGGTGTTGTGGAGATGGCGTTTACCGGGGACTGCTGGGTTGAGATTCGGGATGCCGACAACGCACTTATTTACGCCGACTTAAAGCGCTTAGGTGACGCCCTGCGAGTGGCCGGTAAGCCCCCTTTAGATATCAAAATAGGTAACGGAAATATGGTATCACTGGCGTATAATGGTGAGCCTGTTAAGTTTCGAATCCCTAGCCACAATGTCGTTAGAATACGCCTGGGCGAATAATTTAGCCGTCTCGAATCAAACGAATCCGTAAAATGAATGTCTGTGTCGAACAGGCAGGAGAAAAGTATGCATTTGGAATCACCCATTAAGCGCCGAATATCTCGGCAAATTAAGGTTGGCGATGTGCTTATTGGCGGTGGCGCCCCTATTGCGGTGCAAAGCATGACCAACACAGACACCTGTGATGTCATGGCAACAGTGCAACAAATCAAGCGCTTGGAAGAGGCTGGCGCCGACATCGTGCGAGTATCCGTGCCCACCATGGAAGCCGCAGACGCTTTTGGTGAAATCAAAAAGCAAGTGGCTGTTCCCTTGGTGGCCGATATCCATTTTGACTACAAGATCGCTTTGGCCGTAGCCGAAAAAGGTGTGGATTGTCTTCGTATCAACCCCGGTAACATTGGGCGCGAAGATCGTATTCGGGCAGTGGTTGATGCGGCTAAAGACAAGAATATCCCCATTCGAATTGGCGTAAATGCTGGCTCTCTGGAAAAAGACCTGCAAAAGAAATACGGCGAACCAACCCCTGCAGCACTGGTGGAATCCGCCATGCGTCATGTGGATATTTTGGATCGCATGAACTTCCAGGAATTTAAATTGAGTTTAAAGGCCTCCAATGTATTCATGACCGTGGATGCCTATCGCTTGATCGCCAGTCAAATTGAACAGCCATTGCACCTAGGGGTTACCGAGGCCGGAGGCTTGCGCTCAGGCACCGTAAAATCAGCCATTGCCTTAGGCGCCCTATTGATGGAAGGGATAGGGGATACTCTGCGAATTTCCCTTGCGGCTGACCCTGTAGAGGAAATTAAAGTCGGTTTTGATATCCTCAAGAGCTTACAGCTGCGCTCGAAAGGCATTAATTTTATCGCCTGCCCAAGTTGTTCACGGCAGAACTTTGATGTGATCAGCACAGTGAATGCATTGGAAGCACGTTTGGAAGACATCAAAGTTCCCTTGGATGTGGCCATTATTGGCTGCATAGTCAATGGTCCGGGCGAGGCCCGCGAAGCGGACATAGGGTTGACTGGTGGTACCCCGAACAATCTCATTTATCGAGAAGGAAAACCCAGCCATAAAGTCATGAATGGCCAGTTGGTTGACGATTTGGAGCAAACAATTCGGCAACGGGCCGCTGAAGTAGAGGCCGCCGGGGAAGAAGGGCCGGTAAAAATAACACTCGGAGCCTGAACTGGCATATAATTACCGCCTTTTTTTGCAACTGATCAAAGGAAATCCAGAAATTGAGCAAGCGTATTACAGCCATTCGCGGTATGAATGATATCCTGCCTGCGGAAACCGTGGTGTGGCAGCATCTGGAACAGACTGTGCGTACCTTGTTATCTCAGTATGGCTACGGTGAAATTCGTCTGCCAGTGGTAGAAAGTACGGATTTGTTTAAACGCGGTATTGGTGAAGTTACCGATATTGTGGAAAAGGAAATGTACACCTTTGATGATCGTAATGGTGAGAGCTTAACCTTGCGCCCCGAGGGGACGGCGGGCTGTGTTCGAGCCGGCGAAGAGCATGGCTTGCTGTACAATCAGGTCCAGCGTTTGTGGTACATGGGGCCCATGTTTCGCTATGAAAGACCGCAAAAAGGCCGCTATCGCCAGTTCCACCAAATAGGGGTTGAAACCTTTGGCATGGCGGGTCCTGATATCGATGCTGAACTGATTATTCTAACGGCTCGACTCTGGCGTCTTTTGGGGCTTGATTCGGTTGTGACATTGCAAATAAACAGTTTGGGCACCAGTGAGGCTCGCTCCATTTACCGCGCTGCACTAGTGGAATACTTGAGTTCTCGGGTGGAGCAGCTCGATGCAGACAGCCAAAAGCGATTGCACAGCAACCCGCTTAGAATACTAGACAGCAAAGTGGCCGCTACTCAGGCGTTACTGGTGGATGCGCCAAAATTGGATGATTATTTGGATGAAGGTTCAAAGGCCCATTTTGCCGAATTGAAAGAACTTCTTGATACGGCCGGGGTCACTTATGAAGTCAATCCTCGTCTGGTAAGAGGGTTGGATTATTATGGCAAGACCGTGTTTGAATGGGTCACCGAGGCGCTGGGGGCACAAGGAACGGTCTGCGCTGGTGGTCGTTACGATGCTTTAGTTGAGCAGCTGGGTGGCAAGGCAACCCCTGCGGTTGGTTTTGCCATGGGTTTAGAGCGCTTGGTCTTGCTATTGCAAAGCACAGGCGCTGCTAAGACCTTGACTGGTCATCCAGATATTTATGTGATTTCTGAGAATTCTGCAGCCGCGCTGGCTCTGTCGGAAACCGCTCGAGATCAACTGCCAACGTTACGGATTCAATGCCATTGCGGTGGTGGAAAACTAAAAAAGCAAATGAAAAAAGCTCATGATTCTGGAGCGCTTTGGGCCTTTATCATAGGCCCGGATGAAATAACGAAGCAACAAGTAAGCGTTAAGAACTTGAGAGACAATAATCAACCCCAAGTGAGTCTGGCTCAAAATTCACTAGGGGATTTTTTTGAAAACAACCTGACAAGCCAGGAGTGAGTAAGTGGACACCTACAGTACAGAAGAACAACAAATAGAATATATAAAACGTTGGTGGAAGAATAACGGCAATGGCATTTTGATTGGGATCATCGCGGCCATTGCCTTGGTATTTGGCTGGCAAACATGGCAGGCCAGTAAAGAAACCAAACGCCAGGAGGCTTCAGCCGTATACAGTCAGTTGGTGGAAGCGTTGGGCGTTGCCCAAGAGTCCAGGTTAGCTGGCGAAACAGAAAAGCTGGAGGCGCAACAAGCCACCATACAAACCTTTGCAGAGCAAATGCGCAGCGAATTTGGCGATACCGAATATGCTGTTTTTGCGGCCATGATGTTAGCCAAAGAAGCCTTGTTTGCCAAAGATCTGGCCCAGGCAACCGAGCAACTGACTTGGGCTTATGAGCATACTCAAATCCCGGCAACTAAAAATATTGTGAACTTGCGCTTGGCGCGTTTGTTAGCCGCTCAGGAAAGTTACGATGAAGCGCTTGCCAAACTCGATGCTGTTGATTCTGGTGTTCTCGCGGACAGCTACGAAGAAGTACGAGGAGATATTTATGTAGCAATGGGTGACACCGATAAAGCCCGTGAGAGCTACGCCAAAGCCATGGAGTTGGACAGTGCATCTGAAGGTGCAAATCGTGCCATTTTAAAAATCAAACACGATAGTTTGATGGTGGTTGAAAATTAATGCTGCGAATTGCCGGTATTCTATTACTCGCTTTTTTGCAGGCCTGTAGTAGCAACGAAACGAGTATTGAGCCTTCTCCGCTGCCCCAGTTTAAGTCGCAAATTAATATCCAGCGACTTTGGGAGCGTCGTGTGGGAGAGGGCGTAGAAGATCAATATTTAAGTCTAAAGCCTGTGGTGAATGCCGGAGGCTTCTATGCCGCATCCGCTGCCGGGCTGGTGATAAAACTTGATCCAGAAACCGGAAAATCAATTTGGCATCGCTCATTGGAGCGGGAAATTAGTGGTGGCTTGGCGTTGGGTAATGGCCTGGTAGGTCTGGGAAGCAGCAATGGCGAGTTAATATTGCTGGAGCAGGAAACCGGTAATACTCGCTGGGAAAAGTCGCTGTCGGGCCAAATAATGTCAGTGCCTGTAATAACGGATTCCAGAGTCCTTGTACAGACCCTGGACGGTCGTCTGCACTGTTTGGATTTAGAAAACGGAGCCACTATTTGGCTCTTTGATACCAATATTCCGGCGTTAACTTTACGTGGTGAAAGCAGTCCGGTGGTCTATGGGCAAGCGGCATTAGCCGGATTTGCCAATGGCAAATTAGTGGCGCTTGACGTTGATTCTGGTGCTGTGGCGTGGGAAAACGCCGTTGGCGAGCCATCAGGTCGCTCAGAGCTAGAGCGTCTAACGGATCTCGATGGTACTTTCACCGTGGTGGGAAAAACCGTATACGCCGTTAGTTTTCAAGGCAATTTAATGGCTATTGATTTACCTTCAGGGCGAATTCTTTGGACCCGCGAACTGTCTTCGTATTTGGGGGTTGTTAGTTCTTTGGGGCAGCTTTACACCATAGACGAAGATAGCGTTGTCGCATCCCTGGATACGCTGACCGGCAGTGACGTGTGGCAGCAAGATAAATTGAAAGGACGCCGGCTTGGGGTGCCAGCGGTTTACGATCGCTACGTTCTGGTGACCGACTTTGAGGGTTTTATGTATTGGCTCTCTTATCGCGACGGCAGTTTTCTGGCTCGTGTAAAAGTCGGGCACAAAACCTACGAGTTAGCCAATAAAAAAGCCCAATCCTTAAGAAATGTTACGGATCCTTCCGATGGTATTCGAGCACAACCAGTGGTGTTTAATGATGTGGTTTATGTCCAATCCAATAATGGTGACTTGGTCGCTTATCGCGTGGTAACGGAAAAATGAAGCCGGTAATTGCCTTGGTAGGCCGACCCAACGTGGGAAAATCCACCCTATTTAATCGTTTGACCCGAACTCGTGATGCCATTGTTGCTGATATGCCCGGGCTGACCCGTGATCGACAATACGGTGAAGGTAAAAGTGCTGAGCGCCCCTTTATTGTTATTGATACGGGGGGGATTTCCGGAGATGAGCAAGGCATTGATTCCTATATGCGAGATCAATCCCTGCAAGCGGTGGAAGAAGCTCATATAGTCTTGTTTATAGTGGATGCAAAAGCAGGTTTAACGGCGGCCGATGAAATGCTGACGCAGGTGTTGCGGGTTCGCCAAAAGCCTGTGGTACTAGTGGTCAACAAGATCGATGGGCTTGATGCCGACGTGGTGAGTGCTGAGTTTCATCGTCTCGGCCTGGGCAACCCCCAAACGATTGCGGCCGCCCATGGGCGTGGGGTGACCCAGTTAATGGATTATTCCCTCGGGCTCGTGCCGACAGCAGAGGTGGAAGAAACCGAAGCGGAAGAGGTTGCGAAAGGCATTAAGATGGCCATTGTCGGACGTCCTAATGTGGGTAAATCCACGTTGGTTAATCGCATGCTGGGTGAAGATAGGGTGGTGGTTTATGATCTGCCGGGCACCACTCGGGACAGCGTTTATATTCCGTATGAGCGTCAAGGTAAGCAATACACGATTATCGACACTGCGGGTGTTCGAAAGCGTGGCAAGGTTAATGAGGCAGTGGAAAAGTTCTCGGTAATCAAGACCCTTCAGGCGGTGGAAGACGCTAACGTTGTGGTCATGGTATTGGATGCCAGAGAGAGCATTGTTGATCAGGATTTACACCTGCTGGGTTTTGTTCTGGAAACCGGTCGTTCCTTAGTGTTGGCGATTAATAAATGGGATGGTATGGACGCCGATGCAAAACAGGTGATTCGTACAGAAATTGAGCGGCGATTGGGCTTTGTCAATTTTGCCAAGATACATTTTATTTCGGCCAAACACGGCACCGGGGTAGGTGAGCTTTATAAATCCGTGGATGCGGCCTATCGTAGTGCTTTCAAAAGGTTATCTACACCTTTTTTAACTAAAATATTGGAAGATGCCATAACTGACCACCAACCGCCCTTGGTTGGTGGTCGGCGAATTAAGCTTCGTTATGCTCATATGGGTGGAAGTAATCCTCCAATTGTGGTAATTCATGGTAATCAAACAGAGAGTGTGCCGAACGCTTACCGGCGTTACCTGGAAAATACTTTTCGCAAAGTGATGGATATACAGGGAACACCGGTGCGGATTGAGTTCAAAACTGGCGAAAACCCCTTTGCTGGTAGACGTAATACCCTCACACCGCGTCAAATACACAAAAAAGAGCGTATGGTCGCACACCATAAAAAGCGCGAGAAAAAGAAGAAGAAGCGTTAATCCACAGCAAAGCTAAAAGGATTTAAGGGTGGTTCTATGTTGGTAACTGAAGCGAACGCAGGTAATGCATCAGAACATACACCAGAAGGTGTCACTCAATTTCAGCTGGCTCATCAACTGGCACATCACATTGAGTGTGACGATTTTGCAGAAATGAACAGTTGGCGTAGCTATCTGTATCGTCTGGGGCTAATTGGCCAGGACATAGTGCGCTACCAAGGCTATAGTTTTGGCAATATCAGTCATCGTGAAGCCCCTCATAGTTTGCGTTTTGTAATTTCAGGCAGTCAAACCGGTGGCTTGCCGCTGCTTTGTCGAGAACATTACGCCTTAGTGAACCATTTTGAATTAAAAGCCAATTTCATCTCCGCTAAAGGCCCTGTTAAACCCTCCTCAGAATCCCTTACTCATGCCGCCATTTATGAGGCTAATCATGAAATTCAAAGTGTAATTCATGTTCATAGCCCGATTATTTGGCAGCTCGCAGAGCGGCTCGATGGTGTTGATTACACCCATCGCGATATCCCATATGGCACGCCGAGAATGGCGCAAGCCGTTAAGGATGCGGTGCAGAGTCGTGAAGAAAATTGTGGAATAATTATTATGCTGGGGCACGAAGATGGAGTGATTGCTTACGGAGAATCTGTTCAGCAAAGCGGCAGTGCGTTGTTGGGCTTATTGACCACGGCGCACCACCTCGCTGAACATTCGAACTAGAGCTTGCTATTAGGTACAAGGAATTCAGAACTCGCCAAAACGGCACCTGACTTATCTTTTACTACAACTTCCCATTCGCCACGCATTTTTTTGGTGATGTTTTTACTGCTGTGGCTGCGCCAGCGATTAGTGTTAATGGGAATTCTAACCTTGGCCACGGTTTTGCCATCGTATTGCCAGAAATAGGTAATAACGTCACCCGCTCGGTCTCGAATATCGGTATAAAAATACAATTTAATAAAATCGTCGGTAAGTTCTGCTGTGGTGTCGAGCTCATAAGCGGGCTCAAGCCCATTCATGGCATCACTCAGAGTCGCCTGGGTTACGTCCTTGTTAAAAGTTTTTACTGCAATGGTGAAAGGGTCTTCCATTGGCTCAGAAGTGGCCATAACGGGCTCATCGTCTTGGATTATAGCCGCCGGCTCTTGCGTCATTTGAGTGTTCGCCATCGCCAAGGTGTTGGCTGGATTTGCGGATTCCGCTGTTACCGGTGCTGGTGTTTTTGCATCAGCGGTAGTTTCTGGCTCTGAGCTTGATCTCGCTGCGGAAGCTTTTGTCTCATCTGCAAGGGAATCTTCAATGGCTGAAGCCAGTGCCTGATTTAATTCCTCGCTCTGATTTACGCGCTCTATGGTGCCCGTTTTTTGCGGGATCGCCGCAGTGGCTGGTAACTGTGACGGATCAAATTTATTCGTATCCGACCCGGTAAAGCTCAGCGCTCCCCACACTATGATGGCTAGCGCAGCCAAACCACCAAATACTACCATCAATACGCGCTGCCATAGAATTTCTTCGGTGTATTCTGGGGCGCTTTGAGGAAATGATTCGAAACTGGTTTCTCTATGTTTAGATGTCATCGCGAGGTCTCAATGGCTTAACGGGTTGGGCCTATTATAGTCACAGTAACTATAAGGTACACATGAAGATTTTCAGTGAACGATAAAAACGTTGTTTATTCTGTCGGTTCCACTGCCGTGATTTGCGATATTATTGCGCCCTGGTGTAAACGGCTGCGAATGGATTGGCCTACAGCTACTGAATGCGTGCTTTGAATTGTGGCACCGGTATCCAATTCCTGAGTGATGCTGTAACCACGACTCAGCGTTTGTAGCGGGCTAACGGTATTTAGCTGGTGGGCTAAATGTTGGAAACGGGTTGCGGCCTGATTGATATGATGAGCCATGGCTTTGCTCAATGCCCGCTCAAGCGATGCCAGTGCTTTTTGTTCCGACACAATCACATTGACTGGGCTTTTGGCCCGCAAACGGCTTTGTGCCGAATCTAATGTCATCTGCAGCAATTTGAAGTGGCGCAAAGTACTCTGTCTTAGCCTCATATCCAGTTCGTCGAGTCGTTGGGCGTGTTCTTGTAGGCGTCTTCCCGGGTGCTGTAGGCGCGATTGCAGGTTTTGCAATGCCAGACATTGCTGGTTGATTTGGCGTTCGATTGTTTCCACGAGCTGGCGTTCTAAGCGTGCTAATTGCGCGATAATTTCAGCACCATTGGCACTCAGCATTTCAGCGGCAGCGGACGGTGTTGGCGCGCGGGCATCGGCCACAAAATCGGCGATGGTAAAATCAACTTGATGACCCACTGCAGAAACCGTTGGTATTTTGCTTTCGGCAATAGCTCTTGCCAGAGTTTCGTCGTTAAAACTCCACAGATCCTCCAGCGAACCACCACCACGACCGATAATAAGTACTTCACATTCGTTGCGCCGGTTCGCCGCTTCCAGGGCCCGCAACACATCTTTAGCGCCATCGGCACCTTGCACTAAGGCTGGATAAAGAATAATTTCCGTGAGGGGAAAGCGTCGTTTTAATACCGAAAGAATATCGTGAATCGCGGCCCCCGAGGGAGAGGTAATGACACCGATAATTCGTGGATTAACCGGTATGGGCTTTTTGCGCTGCTCATCAAATAACCCTTCAGACTTCAATTTTTGTTTCAGTTGCTCGAAGGCTCTTTGCAAGGCACCCAGGCCTGCTTCTTCCATGTGATCGGCAATTAACTGGTAGTCACCTCGGGCGCCATATAAACTTAAGCGACCTCTTACCAGGACTTGAAGACCATCTTTCAGAGGAAAGCGTATTTGCTGTGCGCTGCTGCGGAACATGGCAGCCCGTATTTGAGCGCCATCGTCTTTCAAGGTTAAGTACACATGACCGGACCGTGGTCGGGCAAGGTTGGATATTTCACCTTCCAACCACACGCTGGGAAAGTTGTTCTCCAGCATCTGTTTGACGCTGTTGTTGAGTTCGCTCACCGAAAAAACATGAGCTTTAGAACTAGATGGGGTTTCGAATTCAAACATGGCGGGAGTATACGAGTTTCCCGGCGGTTGCACCAGCAGGCCTGAACGAGAGCATGGTCACAGGATTGGGAACGTAAAGCGTTTGTAGTGTTGTGTTTGAGGTCAGCGCTCTAGATCAGCAAAAATACATAAAGTCCAAGTATTCATGCAGCGCTTCAAGCATCCGTTCCTCTTCTTTGTTTGTGGTTTTGAACAGTACATGGCCAGTTAGCGTAACTTTCATTTATGGACTCCTACCAAATAAAGTTAGGTGTTTTTAGCGAATGACGAGCGAATGACGAAAGAAACTTGCGCTGTATTCGGAGTCCATAGTGAACCTGGGCGGAATGATCGTCAAGTTTATGGGTTTTATATAAAGAATAACCATCATTAGACAGTCGTTTATAGGCTATGGTTATGATTTAGGCTTCAGTGGAATCTTATTTCGCTGGTCATAGAGCTTTGCTATAATCTCGCGCTTATAAAATTCGCATCACAAGGCTGACCCTACATGTTACGTATCGCCCAGGAAGCGCTAACTTTTGATGATGTTCTCCTGCTCCCAGGTTACTCAGAAATTTTGCCGCGGGATGTGGAGTTAAAAACTCGTCTAACCCGTGAAATCAGTCTCAACATTCCTTTGTTGTCCTCCGCTATGGATACAGTAACCGAGTCGCGGTTGGCTATTAGCATGGCTCAGGAAGGTGGGATTGGCATTCTGCACAAAAATATGACGGTGCAGGAACAGGCGCGCCAGGTCCGCACTGTCAAAAAGTATGAAAGTGGAATTGTCCGGGACCCCATTACGGTTTCTCCTGATGCCACCATAGGTGAACTCATTGAAATCACTAAGATTAATAATATTTCCGGGGTGCCAGTGGTAAAAGGGGAGGAGCTGGTAGGGATCGTTACCAGTCGTGATTTGCGGTTTGAAGAACGCTTTGATCAACCCGTGTCAGCCATCATGACTCCCAAAGAGAAGCTGGTCACCGCCAAAGAAGGGGCGAGCGCCAGCGAAATAAAAAGCTTGCTGCACAAGTTCCGGATTGAAAAAATATTATTGGTTGATGATCATTACCGCTTGAAAGGCATGGTAACGAATACGGATATTCGTAAAGCTGAAGCCTATCCTCTTGCCTGCAAAGACGAACATGGGCGCTTGCGTGTAGGCGCCGCCGTGGGTACCGGTCAGGGTACCGAAGAGCGAGTGCAGGCGTTGATTGAATCCGGGGTTGATGTGTTGGTGGTGGATACCGCTCATGGTCATTCCCGAGGTGTTATCGAACGCGTTCGCTGGATTACCAGTAATTTTCCGGATATCCAAGTCATTGGTGGCAATATTGCCACCGCTGATGCTGCAATTGCACTGGCCGAAGCCGGGGTTCATGGTGTCAAAGTGGGTATTGGGCCGGGTTCCATTTGTACTACTCGGATTGTGGCCGGGATCGGTGTCCCACAAATCACGGCCGTGGCTAATGTGGCCGCAGCCATGGCGGAAAGAGATATCCCAGTGATTGCTGATGGCGGTATTCGCTATTCCGGTGATATTGCTAAAGCCATTGCCGCCGGTGCCCATGCCATTATGATCGGTGGCTTGCTGGCGGGTACGGAAGAGGCACCGGGCGAGGTCGAGCTATATCAGGGGCGTTACTACAAAGCCTATCGTGGTATGGGATCACTGGGTGCAATGGCCCAAAATCAGGGTTCCAGTGATCGTTACTTCCAGGATGCTTCGCAAGGAGTGGAGAAGTTAGTGCCTGAAGGCATTGAAGGTCGAGTACCCTACAAGGGGCCTATTTCAGCCATTATCTTACAGTTAATGGGTGGCGTACGAGCGAGCATGGGGTATACCGGCTGTAGCACTATTCCTGAAATGCGAACCAAGCCTGAATTTATCAAGGTGACGGGAGCTGGCATGAAAGAAAGCCACGTCCATGATGTTACCATCACCAAAGAAGCACCCAACTATCGCGTGGGTGGGTAGCCCGACAATTTGCAAGACTGACGAGCCTTAACCTTAAGGTTACGTCAGTCAACCTTTCATCAAGAATAACGCCTTTACCGAGCACGTTTTTACTATGACCGATATTCATGCCCAACGAATTTTAATTCTGGATTTTGGTTCTCAATATACTCAGCTGATTGCCCGGCGAGTACGAGAAATTGGAGTCTATTGCGAATTATGGCCCTATGATGTGGCCGCTGAAGAAATTGTCGCCTTCAATCCGCAAGGAATTATCTTGTCAGGTGGGCCTGAGTCCGTGGCAGAAGAGGGCTCACCACGGGCACCGCAATGTGTATTTGAAATGGCCGTTCCAGTGCTCGGTATTTGTTACGGCATGCAAACCATGGCCGTACAGCTGGGTGGCGAAGTTATGTCCTCTGAACACCGGGAGTTCGGTTACGCTGAAGTTAAGTTAGCGGCTGCGTCGGCATTGTTGGACGGTTTGGATGACCATGATGGCCTCAAAAAACTGGATGTTTGGATGAGCCATGGTGACAAAGTCACCCAGTTGCCCGCGCAATTCGAATGTATTGCTGAAACTGCCAGCGCGCCGATTTCCGGAATGGCAGACCCCAAAAGAAAATTCTTCGGCTTACAGTTTCACCCTGAAGTCACTCATACTCGCAAAGGCGCCGATATTTTAAAGCGTTTTGTCCATGAAATTTGTGCCTGTGACGTGTTATGGACTCCGGGCAATATTATCAGCGACATGATTGCGAAAGTTCAGCAACAAGTGGGTGATGACGAAGTACTGTTAGGTCTCTCTGGTGGGGTCGACTCTTCTGTGGTTGCCGCCGTGTTGCACAAAGCCATCGGTGACAAGCTCACCTGTGTGTTTGTGGATAACGGCCTATTGAGGAAAAATGAGGGCGATCAGGTCATGGCCATGTTTGCCCAGCACATGGGCATTCGGGTGATCCGCGTGGATGCCGAAGATTTATTCCTGGATAAATTAAAAGGTGTGGCAGACCCTGAGTTAAAACGGAAAGCCATAGGCAATACCTTTATCGACGTATTCGATATTGAGAGCAGCAAACTCAATGATATTAAGTGGTTGGCACAAGGCACAATTTACCCGGATGTTATCGAATCGGCTGGCTCAAAAACCGGCAAGGCTCATGTCATTAAATCCCATCATAATGTGGGTGGTTTGCCAGAACACATGAAAATGCAGTTGGTGGAACCGTTACGGGAACTGTTCAAGGATGAAGTGCGTCGTATAGGTTTAGAGCTAGGTTTGCCCTACGATATGGTTTATCGACATCCGTTTCCGGGGCCCGGTCTGGGTGTTCGAATTCTTGGCGAAGTCAAAAAAGAATACGCCGACATTCTGCGCGAGGCGGATCATATTTTTATAGAAGAACTACACAGAGCTGATTGGTATCACAAAGTCAGTCAAGCCTTCGTGGTTTTCTTGCCGGTGAAATCTGTGGGTGTTACTGGTGATGGTCGGCGCTATGAATATGTGGTTTCTTTAAGGGCTGTTGAAACCATCGATTTTATGACGGCGCGCTGGGCTCACCTTCCTTATGAGCTATTGGAAAAGGTATCGAGCAGAATTATCAATGAAATCTCCGGGATCTCTCGGGTTGCTTACGATGTTTCTTCGAAACCGCCCGCTACGATTGAGTGGGAGTGATTGGAATTGACAGGCAACGTTTGGCACTGAGTGGCATTAAGTTAATCCCTTAACGAGGTTATTTCGCCCAAAAAAATGAGTTGGAGCATTTAGCTGTTACCCCTTCGAAACTGGAGTAACCGACAGGTTTTTTAGAATGCTGCATTGATCAACAGTCCGCTGGCTGGAGCAGCTGCGACGAAGCACTTTCAGCAGTTTACTAAGGTTTTAGAGATCCCGGATTCGGGCGTCAACCTGCTCGATATGAGCATCGAGTATCCGGTTGATATCATCACATTGTGCATCGGGCGAACGGTTTAATGCCAGTAACTGCCTGATCTCCTGCAAGCTCAGATCGAGGCTGCGGCAGTGCTTGATGAACAGCAATTGCTCAACGACCGTTTCATTGTACAGACGGAAATTGCCTTCACTACGTTCGGCGGATGCGATTCAGTGCTCCTATTCATAATGGCGGATGGTTTGCACCGGGCTGCCTGTCATCTTTGCCAACTCACCAATCTTCATGATGTTAATCAATCCTCGGTATTGACTCTATAGTTACGATAGAGTCTAAGCTCCATGCTGTGAGCAGTGCAAGCTTGTCAAGTGTGTTTGGTTTAACTGAAATGAACAAACGTAATCTGATTTTGCGTGGTGGTACAAGTGCCGCCATAGCTGTTTCTTTGGCGGTTGCGCGAGCTTTTGCCGACGGTGAAAAGCCCTTCTTTTTTCCGTTTAGGATTTAACTATATAGATAGCGAGATAGCGAGGTTAGAAATTGTTGCCAGAACAGCGTAGTGATTGCTGCCGAAATAAGCCAGTAGAGACCACTCTCCAGGCTGCTGAACAGTTTGATTCTACCCACGTTCACTTTGTCAGTGAGTATCGAGTACCTAAAATGGATTGTCCTTCGGAAGAGGGCTTGATTCGTAGGGCGTTGGACGGTATTGAACCTCGTGTCTTGCTGAAGTTTGACACGCCTAACCGAAAGGTGCGTGTCTTCCATGGTAATAACGCTGTAACCATTGATGAGCGATTGCGCGCCCTGGGGATGGGGGCCACGCTGGAAAAGACTACCCCCGTGGAGGAAGAGGAGGTCGCTCAGGCTTGTGCAGCGGAAGAATCAATGGCCCGGGTTGAGGCCAGAATCCTGAAGTGGTTGCTGGCCATTAATGGTTTTATGTTCGTGGTTGAATTCGCTGTTGGCTGGCTGGCACAATCCACTGGACTCATTGCAGATTCTTTGGATATGTTTGCCGATGCGGCGGTCTATAGCGTTGCGCTCTATGCGGTAGGGCAAAGTGTCCAAAGGAAACTGCAAGCAGCTCACTTTTCCGGTTGGCTACAGGTCATCCTCGCCATGGGCGCATTCAGTGAAGTAGTGAGGCGATTGATATTTGGTAGCGAGCCTCTATCCACTTTGATGATGGGCTTCGGTATGGTGGCTCTCGTGGCCAATGTCTTATGTTTGCTGTTGATTGCAAAAAGTCGGGATAGTGGCGCACACATGAAAGCCAGCTGGATATTTTCTGTCAATGACGTTATTGCCAATATGGGCGTCATTCTGGCGGGGGTTTTAGTTGCATGGACCGGATCCAGATATCCGGATCTCATTGTCGGTATGGTCATTGCCTTTATTGTATTGCGAGGGGCGCAACGTATACTGCAATTAAAGTCATAAACCATCAGTGCTAGGGAAAGCCTGTCAGGATTACATGAATAATATGATGACTTAAATGGGGTTAATGCAAGAGTAGATGCGAAAAATCCAGCAAATGTCAGACCCCAAAGAGCGCAAGCGCTTAATCCTGCAACATTGGATGATGAACAAAGTGATGGAGATGAAGCGCGGCACGAAAGATTCTCCTGGCTGCGGAATGATAATGGGCGGTTCAGTATCCGCGGCTAACGCTATAGATGGTAAGCTCCATGGCATGTTACATTTCAGTGAGTATATATTCGATTTAAGAATCCAAAGATGGCCAACCGGGCCTGAAAGTGCACTGAGCATTTTGCCGTTCACTCTAAGGTACTAAGGCGTGAGAAGGGCGTAGATGATCTTGGCCTCTTCAACAGCCAAACAGTAATTTCCTAGTCAACTGATAGCCGATAAGTGGTGAATTTGTTATCCATAATTTGGCGTTGTGTTGGATACTGCACCATCCCATACATTGCTTGTCAACAACGACGGCCCGTATTCGACAGTCAGGGTTTAAATCCACTTTAATTTTGTCATTCAACCACAAACGTAATGATTCCCTGTCAAATGGTTGGTGCTACATCAAATAAGCTCGCACTCGTGCCTTGTTTAATAGGGGCAATAGTTAGTCTGGATCGACTTGGTTTAACGGTGTGTAGTCAGTGTGGTGCATAACGTGTTCGTGTTTTAGTGGGTAGGGTTGATGAAATTCAATTCGCATGCCTTGTCAATTTCCAACGGCAGGGCAGAGCATTGCGGATAATGTAACCACCTTTTAGTGATAATCGAATCACTCTGTTGTGGTCTCCACATAGTGTTGGGTCTTGAGTTTTCCAAATTACCTCAGCGGTCATGGTCAGAGTGATAATGTTTCCCCCTGTAAAATCAAGAAAAAGTAAACCAGCCCGAGGGTCTACTGTCAGGTTGCCAATCGTGTTGAAAAACGAGTTGCCAGGGTAGTCAGGAATGAGTAGTCGATGATGCTCGTCAAAACCAATGAATCCTGGTAGCCCTCCGCGATGTGAAACATCCATACCCAAAATTCTATTTGTACATTGGTTGGAATAGGCGCTGGCAATAAAGCAGGTGTCAGCGCTGATAATAAATTTCCGCAACGGACTACTCCAGTTGTTAAAGAATTCTGTGGTTATTTTGCCTTGCGGTGATTCAAGATGGATCAGGCGTTGCTGAATATATTTAGGGCAATTGCCGAAGCTCTGTTCTACGTTGATGGTGACCTGGTGCTGTTTTTTTTCAATGATACTACCGTTGACCCGATTGCGACGGCGAGTTTCAAGATCAATGCCGAGCAACCCTATTCGATTACCGACGTTCAGGTGAGAAAGAGCAGAATTTGAGAAGCCGCTTGCTGTATCAATACTGAGTAGCTTGGGGGTTGGCGACTGGATAAATCCAGGATGGCCGAACATAGGGTTTGCCCACAATTCATTGTTGTTATCTTCACTACCCATAATCATCATGGGCAGGTTGGCGAAGAAATCCCGGTGTTGATCCGGCATATAATTCCGAATCAGCCGCGGCCCGAGTCTGGCCATTTTTTCCTTTACCCCGGCACGTGTTTGCGCGATCAGTTCGCCTGGGTGCCAGGTATCCTGGACATCGCAATTCATTATGCTGCCCTCAACTGGCGGTAATAAACTCGACTCTGATACCCCCCGGTACGGTACACATCATATGCATAATATTCGTTTTTCCCAGGGACTCCGGTTTGAATTCAATATTGACGTCATGGAGGTTTTTGAGTTGCTCGTACAGTGATTCAAGGGATCTATGATCTGCGACCTTGAGTGCGAAGTGATGCAGTCCAATATTGTAGTGGCGATTGAACGGGACTGTCGGACTATCGCTCTTGGCCTGCCAGAGAGTCAGCATGATTGCGCCGTCACTGACAAAGATCGCCGGGTAGTCCGGCTTTTCGCCGACGACCTTAAAGCCAAGTTGCGTGCAAAAAAAAGTAGATGTCTCCTTGATGTCTTTTACTGTTAATCCTAGATGATGAATGCCGTGGGTACTTTGGCGCATGGGTTTGTCCTTCTATAACGAATATCTTCGCCCGGTATATGGATCTGTTTATGTCGATACGTAGGATGTGTGAACAGATCTGTCTATGTCAAGTGTTTTTCTATATCGCCTTACATGCTTGTGATTCAGGACTACGCCTATAACCCAGTCGTGATTTTTAAGTTCAGCCCTGTTTAGTGGGGTTTTATGACGGCATCCCTTGAATAGACCATCAGGCCAGCAGATAAATTCCATGATTTAGATATTCCGAATTGAATTAGAGCCTGCTTACATCAAGTGGTGAAATAGACTTTATACGAAAAGATAAAAGCGAAAGACGCCAAATCAATTGAGGCGCGAGGATAGGTTGTAATCTCAGTTATTTTGACAGGTTCTTGAAAATGGATTTACTCAACGACATTCTCAGTACCCTTAATCTTAAAGGGATGCTGTATTTTCGTACCGAGTTTAGTGGTAAATGGGCCGTTACTGTACCCACTTTAGCTGCAGCCGCTAGATTTCATTTGGTGGTAAAAGGTTGCTGTCACGTTAGAATTGGTGAAGATCAATGCCAGGTTTTGTCTCCGGGGGATATTATCCTGATACCCAAGGGTCGATCCCATATTATCTCTGACGCGCCACAAAAAGCTGCTCCACCCCTTGAAAAAATTATCAGCCAGTCAGGTTATAAAGACGATGGCTTACTAGTTTATGGTTGCAAGTCTGCTGGTCTGCAAACCCAAATGGTATGTGGGCATTTTTCTTTTCGGCCTGGTGCGGACCACCCCATCCTGCGACATCTTCCAGATTTTATTACAATGACTGCAGCTGGCAGAAAAAAACTCCCTCTACTTGATGAGTCTTTACGATTGATCGCAGAACGGGCTTTTACTGAAAGTTTGGGTTCCACTGCAGCCGTAACTCGACTCTCAGAAATTGTTTTCATGGAAATCCTGCAGTCGGTCATGAGCACTGGTGATAAACATACGTTTATGCTGGAAGCCCTAAGGGACGCCAGAATTGCCAAATCTCTGCAATTGATTCACCGCAATCCGAACAAACCCTGGACAGTAGATTCCCTGGCAAGTGAAGTGGCGATGTCGCGAAGTCGATTTTCCGAACGGTTCAAGAATTTGGTTGGGGAAACACCGATGACTTATCTGTCCGAGTGGCGATTACAAAAATCACTGGAATTACTGGGTGATACTCAGAAGCCTATTCAGCAGGTCGCCAATGAAACCGGCTATCAATCACCCGCAGCATTTGCTCGTGCCTTTCAAGGAAAATTCGGTGTATCACCCAGAGCATACCGGGTGCAAATGTTGGCTTGAAGTAAATTTTTTCAGTCGGCAAATGCTGTGATTATGCAGCACGTACTGAAGTGTTTGCACAGAGTTCCAATATCATGGCTATCTGTTGTTGATGTAATGCTTATGCACAACAATCCTCTACGCCAGCTTACTTGTGCTGGTCCTTAATTAAACTCAATTTGCGAGGATTTTTTATATGTTAAAGCAAACCAGAATAGCGGCTGTTGTTTCAGCATCATTGATTGCTTTCGGTGTCTCCCAGGCAGCTTTCGCCGTAGATGAATACAACACTGCAACAGGGCTGACAGCGGCCGGTGCGCCACTGGCTTTTCACGGCGTTGACCCAGTTGCATTTATCGATATCCAAAACCGGCTTACAGGCAGCGCAAGATATACCGTTGTCCATGATGGCGTTGCCTACTATTTTTCTTCACAAGAAAACGCCGATAAATTTGGAAAAAACCCTGCTCGTTATCAACCTCAAAACGGGGGGTTCTGTACCTTCGGAGTTTCAGTAGGCAAGAAGTTTGATGGCAATCCCCAGTATGCCGATATCGTTGATGGCAAGCTGTATGTGTTCCTGAATGAGGATATTTACAAGGAGTATCTGAAAGATCGCAAAGGAACCATTAGCAAGGCCGAGAAAAATTGGAAAAAGATTCACCATACCGCAGCGGCTAAACTTTAACTGCCGTCGCATTCTTTCAGAATTTAAGGAATTCAACGATGAATATTATCGACCATTTAAGTGTTGGCGTGCCATCTATTGCTGAAGGAACCGCTTTCTACAACAAGGTTATGGCGGTGTTGGGCTATGACCTGATTGTTGCTACGGATGGCTTTGCTGCTTATGGCAAAGATGCTCCTCAGTTTCTGTTGATGACACCTTACGATGGCAAGTCGTTCAGTGCCGGCAATGGTGTACATGTCGCTTTTGCGGCGCCATCAGAGCAAGCCGTAGAAAGCTTTCATCGACAGGCCTGTGAACATGGTGGCCGTTGTGAGGGCAAACCTGGTAATCGCCCGGCCTATCCCAAGGCAGACATCTATGCGGCTTTTGTGCGAGACCCTTTTGGCAACAAGCTGGAAGCCATCTTCAATGGTTTTTCCGCCTGAGTTATGCACTGACTAATTTAAGCCACCCGCTTGGGTGGCTTTTTTGTTGGCAGTGGGTTGAAGGACAATGTATTTAGTGCGGGGTTGGGTCGGCCGCGTGTTGTCATCAAAAATTATTCACAGACGACTTGTTAGCTGAAGCTCGTTGTAAAAATACTAATGCGGCGAGAGATTAGCGTACTTTGCCTTCTTTCGATAAGGAAACCAGCCGGTGGGTTACCGGCTTCATATAAAACAGCAGGATGGGCGCGCAATGAGAACCGTTCAAAAATACTAGCGAGGCGATCTAACGCATAAGTGGTCATGGAGAATCTCTATGTAGACTAAATGGTAATTTAAAAAAACAAACTGTTTTTTTAAGTGCAAAATAAGTACTTATTATCTTTCTTCATTCCAAGCGACGCTTTGAAAGCATATAGCCAATGGTACGTATTATCCCCCTTGAAATACACGAAGTTGAATCCGCCATAGCCCTAGGGGGAGAGTTGAATATGGTGCTTAACCCGTTTAACAGCTGTTTCATACTGGAGATTTAATATGGTTGCTCGCTACATCCCGTTACTATTACTGTCCTTTTTTAGTGTTGCTCAAGCCTATGAACCAGAACCCGCTGCATATCAGGCAATTGTCGATAAATTCGGCAATATCAGCTTACCTGAGAATTACCGTAGCGAATGGACACATCTCGGTTCATGGTCGATTGCTGATACCAAAGCCCCCGGCCATGGGTTTCACGATGTTTATATGCAAGCAGAAGCCGTTAAACACTATCGCATAACAGGCGAATTTGCCGATGGCGCAGTGATTGTGAAGGAAGTGCGAAAAATAGAGCAAGGTTCTAAAACCACAGGTCAGGCTCAATGGGCAGGTGATATCAATATCTGGTTTGTAATGGTAAAAAACAGCAAAGGCCGATTTAATGGAAACCCACATTGGGCAAACGGCTGGGGTTGGGCATTGTTTGAAGCTAGTAGTGACGATGAAAATACCACAGAGAATGTAATCTCACTGAAAAATAATTCAAAAGGATTTGCGTCTTCCTGTCAGGGCTGTCACACCCCGGCAAAGGAAAAGGATTGGGTGTTTATTGAGGGGTATCCCACGCTCAAATGAAGGGAACTGCAGATTTTTGTATTAATGGAATCCTCCAGTACATGACACAATTAATGTGAGTGCTCGGTAGGCTTTTATGATGAATAGGACAATGTTCAAAAGTGGTGAATTTGGTCTTGAAGCAGGAGGGTCTTGGAATGTAGCCAAACATCTCCTACCGGGAGGCAGCGTTTCAGAGTGAGCGGTATCTGGTTCTTATTCGTATAAGGCCAGATATAATTTTATGCGATACTTGAGTTACGAATCGTCGTGTTACCCATTTGAAGGGAGAAGCTTTACATGCCGACAAAAATCACTTTAGTAATACAAAAATGACTTAAGTAATAAAGGAGCTTAACTTGGGTCTCAACATGCCTTTTTTGGCACTAATAATGTGAATCGGCAAAGTTACAAGTAAGCCTATGATCATCGCTTTAACGAGCTCATAGCGTGGGTTTGTGCGACTTATAGCCGATCCTTTGGGTTGCTTGACGCGGCTATCTAAAGATATAATTCGCGCCTGATTTAATGTTGCTGCTTGTTACTACGGCTTGAAAAGCGCAACGGTACTGATTTGGCCCAATGACAACACCACATCCTCATCTCTCACATCCTAAGTATAGGCCCGATATTGACGGCTTAAGAGCTATTGCTGTCCTCTCAGTTGTCACATACCACGCATTTCCAGATTGGATGACGGGTGGTTTTATTGGCGTCGATGTCTTCTTTGTTATTTCAGGTTTTCTGATCTCAACCATTATTTTTGAAAACTTAAACAGAGGGACGTTTAGCTTTTCTGAGTTTTATGCAAGACGTGTCAGGCGTATATTTCCTGCTTTAATTGTAGTTTTAATTGCGTGCTTTATTTATGGCTGGTTTGTTCTGCTTGCGGATGAATTTAATCAACTAAGCAAGCATATTGCTGCAGGTGCTGGTTACGTTTCCAATCTTGTTTTGTGGAGCGAAGCGGGTTACTTCGACAAAACCGCCGAAACCAAACCGTTGCTACACCTATGGAGCTTAGGTATCGAGGAACAATTCTATATTGTTTGGCCTCTGGTTCTATGGTTCGCATGGAAGCGGAAATTTAATCTTTTTATACTTGCTGGACTTGTCGCTTTGGCATCTTTTGCACTTAATATTACAGAAATTAAACAAGATCCTGTGGCAGTTTTTTATTCACCGTTGACGCGCTTTTGGGAGTTGCTGAGTGGAACTTTGTTGGCTTGGTTTTTTCTCTACAAACGTGACTCTTCCATTGGTGTAATGGGTGGCTTCCTGCCTCAATTTTTTCATGGTGATAGTCGAGCTGAAGCGGGTAAAGTGCTCGCCAGTTTCTGCTCCATTTGTGGTTTGCTGGCACTCGGGTTTGGATTTTGGAAAATAAACAAGGATCTGAGTTTTCCTGGTTATTGGGCTCTGTTGCCTGTTTTGGGTACTACATTAGTCATTTTGGCGGGTCCACAAGCTTGGATTAATCGCACTATACTGTCTAATAAGGTGGTGGTGTGGTTTGGTTTAATCAGTTTTCCTCTTTATTTGTGGCACTGGCCAATTCTTTCTTTTCGTCGAATTATCTATTTCGAAGAACCTCCATTAAAATTCAAATTAATTGCGATTGTTGCTTCAGTGCTTCTAGCGTGGCTTACGGTTAAATTGATTGAAAAGCCGTTTCGATTTGGCCACGAAAGGACTGGTTTAAAGGTCACTGCACTTACTACTATTCTTTTTGCTGTTGGGATAACTGGCTTTATTGCTAGTAGAACTGATTTTTCTGAATCGCGTACTTTTGATAATTTGAGCGTTGAGAGGAAGGGTGAGCATACAGTCGGCTCCTCATTAGCTTGGTATAGAGGAAAAAACGACTGGCTATTTCTTGGTGATGCCTACGATAATACAATTACCAAACTAAAGCTGACCAACACTCCTACCGAAAGCCAAATTCAAGCTACGACAGAGACTTTTTCAAAAATTGCAGTAGCTGGCTCTAAATACAACACAAAAATTGTTCTGATTGTTGGTCCAAATAAGTCAAGTGTCTACCCTGAATATTTACCTGATGAGTTGGTACCATCAGCTATAAAGTACAGTGGTTACTTTTTGGATAGACTTAAAGAAATCACTAATCTTACGGTCTACGATCCAACAAACGATTTACTCATCCAAAAAGAATCAGAGGGAATTCTTTATTGGATGACGGACACACATTGGAATAGCAAAGGTGCGTTTCTAGCTTATACAGGTTTCTCTAAGTTGCTTAACTTGCCAGTTCCGAAAGTCGAATTTCAACACGGCTCTACTCACAGTGGTGATTTAATCGAAATATCTAAATTGAAAGACTTTCCTCTATACGCTGAGGACAACTTTGACGTGGTTTTCAAGGATAAACCTGTATGGACAGAACAAAAAATACCAGATGGGAAAGAGACAGTATTTGGCGTACCTTCAATTGTGACAAATGAAAAGCCACTTTCAACTAAGTCTGTTTGGGTTGTTGGTGATTCCTTTGCTAATATTTTAAAGCAGTACTTTAATGCTACTTTTGCAGAAGTTCGTTATGTCGGTCATTGGAAGCATAAACTTAATGACTTGCCATTGGAGTTAAGGCGCGCTGATAGGAAGCCGGATATCGTTGTGATAATTAGAGTGGAACGAACGTTTTAAGTCCGGACACCGGATACCACAATGTCGTAATTGCACTGAGATCGATACCATCATGGCGTGATTACTTGCCAGTGCCACGCCTCTGCAAGAGTATGGGCATTTTGCCCGCTCAGTGATAAATCGTATGAATTACTGGCTACATTCAAACTAATAGCAACTTTGGCACTTGGAGCAATATTTTTATACGCTAAGACAATTACCAGTGAGCTTGGTGAGGACAATAGACGTATTTAGAGAAGCTTCTGAGGCGTCTTATGCATTCACTGGTGTTAGTTAGTCACACGCTTTGCCCCTATGTCCAGCGAGCGGTAATTTTGCTGGAGGAGAAGAGGGTGCCTTACACCCGCAGGAATATTGATCTTTCAAATAAGCCAGACTGGTTTCTTAAGGTTTCACCACTGGGAAAAACACCGGTGTTACTAGTGGATGACACGCCGGTTTTTGAATCTGCCGTTATTTGCGAATACTTGGAAGAGATCTATAGGCCTGCGATGCATCCTTTGGACCCTTTGGCTAGAGCTGTACATCGTTCCTGGATTGAGTTTGGTTCCACTGTACTCAACCTGATTGCTGGATTTTATTCCGCGAATTCCGAGTCATTGCTACAAACCAAAGCCATGGAGTTGCACAGAAGGTTTTTGCAATTGGAAGAAGCCCTAGGGCAGCCGCCTTTTTTCGATGGAGACCGATTTTCCATGGTGGATGCTGCATTTGGGCCTGTATTCCGATATTTCGATGTCATTGAACAAATCGATGATTTTGGGATTTTCAATGCAACACCAAAAGTATCTGCATGGCGTGAGGAGATTGCTAAGAGAGAATCCGTACAGCGTGCCGTCGATTATCAGTATCCCCAGTGGCTGAGACAGTTTTTTAAGGACAGAAATTCAGCCTTGAGCCTGCGCATGTTAGAACCGCGTTGAGATCGAACAGATTTTTTTGGTATTCCAGAGGAGGATGTTATGAATAATACCAGAGCACTGGAATTTTTACGCTTTGAAGACGCCAGTCCTCGTGATTTTCTGACTTTCCTTAATAACCAAAAAACGAGAAAGCATCTAATTAAGCATGATCAGTTTACGATTGAATCGGCAACAGATTGGATAAATAGCAAGATAGCGGTTGATTCCACTCAAGGTTGTAGAGTCAGAGTCGTGATGTGTGAAAACAAATTAGCAGGCTGGTGTGGTTTGCAGTGTGAAGCGGGAAAATACGAGATTGCCATTGTGCTTGATGACAAATTCTGGGGGCTGGGCAAGCAGGTTTTTCAGCAGGTGATGACTTGGGCAAAAGAGCTGGGCCATAAAGAGATTTTTATACATCTACTTCATACGCGTCCTCGCTATAAATTCTTGCACAAAATGGCGAGTAATGTGTTTGAAACTGAGCTGTTCGGCAGCAAATTCACAAGCTATCAACTCACTGTTAAATAGTCCGACGGTGTCAGCAAGAGCAACTCTGTTTTTTGCCTAAGTCTATGCTCCTTCTCACGATGCTTTTAGCCAAGCAGTCGGTGTTTGGCCGAAGCGCCCGGCAAAGGCTCGGGTAAAGGCAGCGGCGCTGCTATAGCCCACCTCATCAGAAACCAGCGCGACAGACTTCCCCTTTTTTAGTAATGACTTAGCCAGACCCAAGCGCCAGTGACTTAGGTAATCCCCTGGAGTCATGCCTAATGTCTCGCGGAATTTTACGGCAAAGCTGGCCCGTGACATACCGGCTTCACTGGCCAGTTGCTCTAGCGTCCAGGCTTGCTGTGGTGCTGTATGAATGCAGGTCAAAGCCTTTGCCAGGCGCTGATCCGCGAGACCCGCTAGCAAACCCATTGCGGTTGTATTATTTTCCATACTGATGCGTAACAACTGTATGACCAATAATTCACAGATTCGGTCTAATGCAGCTTGGCGACCACAGTCCTCGTTAAAGGCTTCTTCGAACAGCAAATCGAGGATGGCAGTCAGATGTGGATTACTGTCGAGCGCTACAGGAATTAATCCGGGCATCACTTGAGCCACAGGATTCTCCAGTCCGTTGCCAAAATCAATTTCTCCGCAGACGGTAATCACTTCTCCTTCATTAAGAAGCGGAACCAGCCGATGGGTAACTGGTTTCATATAGAATAGCAGGTGCGGAGCGTGAACAGTCCATGAAGGTTTGGCTGGGGATTCAACCCGTATTACTCCCTGTTTCAATACATGAATATGCCCGTGACCACTTGAGTGATCATAGCTTGTTGTGACACACAATGGTCCGGTATTGAATACATGAGCTCGCAGTGAGAAACGTTCAAACAAGCTGGCTAATCTGTCCATAGGCTACCTACTCGTAAAATTTGGATGTTATACTAAATGATAATTAAATACGACAAAAAGACTCTTTTGGTATAAATTATAAGGCTATTATCTTCCTTGCAATATATACGAACAATTGAAAGGAGATTACCCATGTCACGTATAAAAGCCCTTGTAAATCACGAAGTCGACACCGAAACCGCAGCAACGCTCACCGCCATTGGTAAGAAACTGGGAATGGTGCCTAATCTGTTTTCCACGTTGGCTCATGCACCTGCCGCATTGAATAGCTATCTGAGCTTTAGCGAAAACCTTGGCAAAGGAGAGTTAACCGCCAAGCAGCGGGAGATCGTTGCCTTGGCTGTTGCCCAGTATAATCAGTGTCAGTATTGCTTGAGCGCTCATAGCCTGATGGGTAAAGGGGCTGGACTTACAGGCGATGATATTGCCAAAGCCAGAAATGGCGGTGCCAATGATGCACTTAATCACACAATTGCCGCGTTTGCGCGCGATGTAACTGAATCCCGAGGTGTTATTATGGATGATGCGTTCAACGTCTATGTTGGGCAGGGGTTAACTCCAACGCTGATGACAGAAGTCGTCGCCAATGTGGCACTGAACCTGTTTACCAACTACATCAATCACTTGGCGGATACTGAGATCGATTTTCCTATCGCCGATGTTGAAGTTGTGGTTGACGCATGATTTGTCTGATAGACATTCCAAAGTCGCTGTTAACCGGCAAGTCGGTTAACAGCAGTTTCAGGCCAGAGATTTAATACGGTGACTTGCTATATACGGTTACTATAACTGCCCTTTTTAAGGGTTGCTCAAACCTTTCAGTCAGAGCTTACTGCATACCAGGCAATCGTCGATCCATTCGGTAGTATCAGTTTGCCAAAGAATTATCGGAGTGGATGGACACATATCGGTTCCCTGCCGTGGATTTCACGATGTCTATCTGCAAGTAGAAGCCCTGAAACACTACCGTAAAACAGGCAAATTTCCCGATGGTGCAGTGATTGTCAAAGCAGTACGAAAAATTGAGCAAGACCTTAAAACCGCAGGCCAGGCTCAATGGGCAGGTGATATCAAGATCTGGTTTGGAATGATTAATAACTGCAAAGGCCGGTTTGAGGGCAGCCCGCATTGTCCCTATGTCCAGTGGGTAGCGATAGTCATGCCGGAGGGCGGAGAAGAACTTAGCGTATTGGCGTAGTGATGTTAATCTAGTTACCAAGACGCAATAGATTATGGCTATTTAACCATTGGGTAAAAAGCCATTCCTTGATGGGGGAGGGCAGCGGTTGTTTGAATCAGCAGTGATTTGCGAGTACCTGGAAGAAACCTATCCTCACACTCTCGACCCTGAAAACTTTTTGGAGCGGGCAAGTTATTTAGATAGATCTCAGTATCATTAGTGACATGACTATCCCTTAACGCAAAACCAGCTGCCAATTGATTATCGTCGATAAAGTGCAAAGCGAGTGCCTCTTAGATTGATATTGGTTTCGGGGGCAATATATAATCGCCCGAATTAAAATCGTAGTACCTAACCGCTAGAACTTAGCATGTAGAGGATAGGAAGCAGGCAACAAGCATTATGGATTACAGGCGAGAGATAGACGGTCTTAGGGCAATAGCTGTGTTGCCAGTTATACTTTTTCATGCTGGTTTTCAGACCTTCAGCGGCGGCTTTGTTGGCGTGGATGTGTTCTTCGTAATTAGTGGCTATTTGATTACGACGATCATTTTGGCTGAGCTCGAGCAAGGTAAGTTTTCAATCGCTAATTTCTATGAACGGCGTGCGAGGCGTATTCTCCCAGCTTTGTTTCTCGTAATGCTTGTTTGTATCCCGTTTGCTTGGTTTTGGCTTCTGCCAAGCGATATGGAAGACTTCTCCGATAGTCTAGTGGCCGTCTCCATGTTTTTATCCAATATTCTATTTTGGAGTGAGAGTGGTTACTTTGATACAGCAGCAGAACTTAAACCTCTATTGCATACTTGGAGCTTGGCTGTCGAGGAACAGTATTATGTGTTGTTTCCGCTTTTTCTAATGCTGCTATGGAGATTAGGGGCTCGGTGGATATTGCTATTGCTAGGGGCTGTGTTTGTCACTAGCCTTGCCGTTGCACAATGGGCAGCTTACGCAAAGCCAATTATGGCCTTCTACCTTTTGCCGACACGTGGATGGGAATTACTTATTGGTGCATTTGCTGCATTTTACTTGTCCAAAGATAATCGCATAGAATTTAGTAAAGGATTAAGTGAGACAGGTGGATGGGTCGGTGTCGCTTTTATTTTTTATGCAATTTTTGGCTACAGTAAAACAACGCCTTTCCCTGGCTTTTATGCTCTAGTTCCGACAGTAGGTGCGGTTCTGGTTATCTTGTTTGCCACTCAACAGACTACAGTGGGAAAGTTTGTAGGCAACAAAGGATTTGTGGGCGTAGGTTTAATAAGTTACAGTGCCTATCTCTGGCATCAGCCGTTGTTCGCATTTGCTAGGCATCGAAGTCTCGTTGAGCCTAGTCAGATTGAATTGTTATTGCTGTCTGCGCTCGCTCTGGTATTGGCCTTTTTTAGTTGGAAGTTTATTGAAAGACCGTTCAGGAATAGGGGTAGATTTAAGCGGCGGTCTATCTTTTTTGCTTCTGTTGTTTGCAGCCTTTTATTTATCACTTTTGGTAAAATTGGCCATGATACTGATGGATACAAAGAGCGATTTGATTTGGCTTTCTTTGCAAAAATTCCTGATAAAAGAATTTTCGAGGAGCAAGTTAAGGATTGCTGGCAGATTGTGGAAAGAACGCCGTCTGTCAATTATTCTTGTTCGTTAGGGGACAAGTCTGGCCCAACAACATTTGCGCTTTTGGGTGACAGTCACGCAGGTAGCTTGCTTTATGTTCTAAGTGAACAAGCACAGAAATTTAATGTGCAAGGTCGAAATTATTCTTACCGAAGTTGCCCGCCTTTTAGAACAGCATTACCTGTAACCGAAGGGAGTGGTGACAAGACTTGCTCCGCATTACGTAAAGATTTTTTTAGGACTTTAGATAGTAATCCGTCTTTGATACCTGACACAATTATTGTAAGTGCTCGGTGGGCTCTTCTTATGAACAGGACGACGTTCAATAACGGTGAGGGAGGTATTGAATCTGGAGAGCCTTGGGTTTGGAATTTGCCATCCATAGACAACGATTACTCAGTGAGTATGCGTTCAGAAATTGTCGATTCGATTGAGAAAATCATTGAAGCTGGAAAGATTGTTATTTTGATTTATCCTATCCCTGAGATGGGGTGGGATGTTTCAAGAGTTTTAGCAAAACATCTTCTTCTCGAAGACAGCGTTTCAGAACGGGCTGTATCTGTTTCTTATTCGAATTTTCTTGATCGCAACAAGAGCGCTATTGATGCCTTAGATTCCATCAAGGATAGTCAGCGTCTTATTCGCGTAAGACCAGATAAAATTTTATGTGATACTTATGTTGCGAATCGTTGTGTCGCCCATTTAAAGGGAGAGGCTTTATATGTTGACAATAATCACTTAAGTAATGCTGGGGCTGAGCTTATACTGCAAGATGTTTTTAAGTCGGTGCCAAGAACAATAAAGTGAAACGGTGAAGGTACAGTTCCGCTTTAAACGGTCTAAATACTTGTATTGATTGGCTGTTTATTGTGTCAATGTTAAAAGATGGTGGTCTACCGTATTCAACTTCACTCTGGTTTCGTCCTCCTCACCATTACGCCGGGCGAATAACGTTCTTCTCATTAGTTAACTTCGATGACTTTCTTGTTTTCCTCTATCCAATCAATCACATAATCTGCAACTTCAGTCCAACCTTCTTGCTTGATAATAAAGTGCGTTCTTTCTGCAAATTTTTTGTAGTCTGTAATCCCAGGGCTATTTTCATATTTGGAAAAATTCGAATAAGTCAGCCCGGCAGGTATGGTGTGATCGTTGCCACCAGCAATAAGTAACAATGGTTGTCTGGCGATTCTGGGTTTTATTTTGGCGGTAGTCGTTAGGGTTGAGCGACCTACTCTGCGGGATTCCGGCACAGCAAACTCAGCGTAAGCCTGTTGTTGGGCTTCCAGTGGCCACCCATTGACAAAACCAAATTGAAACTGCTTAAAGGTAAGTTTTGTCGGTTTTTCTGCCTTTAATAATGGATTTAAGTGGGGAAGGTTGGCTTTTAAAAAGGCGGGTGCCGTAGAGATAACGCCTTGAGGCGGTGCAGAATCAATAGCTACAGCACCAGCGACGATCCCTTCACCTAACAATAGTTGTGCGATCAGGCCTCCCATTGAATGACCGATTAGAATGGGTGGCTCGTCCAGAGTAGCAATATAATCTCGATAGTATTGGAGCAAATCAGATAGGGTTAAGGTGCCGAGGGATGCGCTGGGGTGGATCGCGTTTTGTTCGATCACCGAAGTTTCGTGATAGGGCCAAGGGGGATTGTAGGTTGTAAATCCCTGCGCTTGAAAATAAGGTTCCCAATCCTCCCAGGATTTAGGCGTTAAGTACATGCCGTGTATGAATAAAATTGTTTTTGATTCGCCGATTGTAGCGAATTCTGGCAAGCGGGGACCTTTAACTTCCTGTACATCGCCGTAACAGGCTACTAGTAAAATGCTGATTGTTAATAGTAGAATTTTCTTGCAGTACGAAATTAACATAAACTTTCCTTTTGCTGAGAGGTTTTACTATAAGAGGCAAAAGATCACGAAAAGGATTCAAGATAAAATTAAAATTTGTTAAGCCTTTGAGCTGATAAATTAATCACTCCTACATCTAAGGTGTAATTTATATGTCCCTAAAGAACTTAGATCAGAATTTGATTCTGGCGGCTCAGGTTGGCGATCGTGACGCATTAGAACAGCTGTTGGTGTTAACTCAACCAGATATACGTCAGTATGCTAAGCAGCATTGTGTGATCAGCGATGTTGATGATGCCGTACAAGAAGTTTTGATTATATTGGCCAGGCGGCTGGAGACATTGAAAATTTTGGCGGCGTTCTCCAGCTGGCTATTTAAAACGGTGCAACGGGAATGTCGGCGCTTGGGGAGAATAACATTAAATTATGACCCTTTCGATGAAACTGAGTTGGAAGCGTGGTTGCACTCCAAGTCCAAAGATGAATTGTTATATGAGTTGGTGGATGCCGTTGATCGCTTGGCTCCAGACTATCGCGAGGTAATTATACTGAAGGATTTCCAGCAATTTGCTAACCGTGAAATAGCCACCCAAATGGGTATCAGCGTCGCGGCGGTTAAGAGCCGATTACATCGAGCGAGGTCTATGGTTCGTTCATTGCTATTAAATAGTTAAGTGTAATACCCCCATTATTAACCGCAGTTAAAAGTAGAGGGTTAAGCTGCGCTAGTATGGCATTGATCCGGCTAAATCCCGGCTGTCTGAGGAAAGGTCTTAAGCCGAGGCCTGCAGCGCTTGATTCGCTTGCAGGCTCAGTTGATGGGCCAAACCTTCCGGCAACGTCAGCGCCCTGGATAAATTACCGAGGGTGGCTGGGTTACTTGCTAGCCTGGCCAATAGCACTCCATAGTGCATTAACGATGTTTGAGAAGTTAATACTAATCATCGCCACTCATAAATCCCAAGAGGTGCAGCAGGCTGGTGAACAAATTGAAAATAGAGACAAACAAGGTCACCGTCGCCATCACGTAATTGGTTTCACCACCGTTTATTATGTTGCTGGTTTCATACAGAATTAGACCGGACATCAGCAACACAAACATGGCTGATACAGTCAGGGACAGCGCGGGCATTTCCATAAAGACTGCGGCCAAGCCCGCCAAAAAACCCACCATGATACCGACGAAAAGAAAATTTCTTAGGAAGCTGAAGTCTTTCTTGCTGTTTAGAGCATAGAAAGAAAGACCGAGAAAAATAGTCGCGGTGCCGGCCATCGCCGTCATAATCACTTGACCACCGTTGGGTAAGCTAAGGTAACTGTTGAGGATAGGCCCCAGGGTGTAACCCATAAAACCGGTCAAGGCGAACACACACAACAATCCGGTGTCGGTATGTCTGAACTTAGTGGTCAGAAACAACAAACCAAAGTAGCCCACCAGGGTAATAATCAACCCCGGATGGGGTAAATTCAGCGCCATCGATATACCGGCGGTGACCGCGCTGAACATCAGGGTCATCGACAGCAGGATGTAGGTGTTACGCAGCACCTTATTGGTCCGAGTAACTGAAGTTACCACATCGCCTTGTGAGCGAATTGTTTCAGTAGCCATAAAGTATTCCTTTATATTCCATTTATCATCGGTTTAAGGGTAATACCCTCATTAGTTAAAGAAAAATCGAAAGATACGTCTTAATCATCAGGTTTTATCGATGTTTTCAATCATCAAAGAGTGCGCGACGTGCGCTGTCGCAGATAGCCGTCACAGCGGGATGCCTGACTTTACGTTCTGCCGAAATCGCATAGTACTTTTGTTTGATGCCATCGAGCCTGCCAATCACTCGCAGGTTATAGTTCCTACAAACTTCTTCCTCAATAGAAGATGACATAAAAAAGACCCCCAGGCCTGTTTTACCGAAGCACTTCATAAGAGCGCTATCGTCGAATTGTCCACAGATCAACGGGTTTATATTGTTTTTCTGAAACCATCGATCCAGAAGATTGCGGATCTCATACTGCGGGGTTGGCAATAGTACTGGAGCATTGTGCAAGGATTGGGGAAAATTCCTTTTATAGGCTTTCGCCAGTTTCGGTGCAGCAAAGCAACTGACATAACTTTCGCCCAATAAGTGATTATAAGCCTTTATGCTCACGGAACCGGTCACTGGGGTATCACTTAAAACGATATCAACTTTGTGAATGGCCAGATCCGCCAGCATGGCTTCGATGGGACCTTCGCGACTGGTTAGGCTGATATCATGAGCCAGATTCAAGGCGGGCTCAATGATTTTATAGACGATGGTTTTCGGCAAGGCACTGGCCGCACCCACAATAAAATCCGCTGGCCCCACTGCAGGAGCACCGCGCAGCACATCATTCAACTCTTGCCCTAACTCGAAAATGTCATCGGCATAGCGCAATACCAAGCGGCCGGTTTCCGTCAGCTTCAACCCCCTGCCGACCTTATCGAACAGCGCACTGCCAATCCTCTCTTCAAGCAGTGACAGCTGGCCGCTGATGGTTTGCGGAGTGATATGTAAACATTTGCTGGCTTCGGCGATGCTGCCCTGGTGGGCAACCATCCAAAAATAATGTAAGTGCTTATAGTTCAGGGTATCCGCCATTTGGAGCGCCTCCTGCGCCTTGCAATACTTCGGTTTTATTGATGTTTGATCTAAACAATAAACGAATTTTCCTTATTGTTACAGCCTGATAGCTTGAGGGGACGTTGCTAGCGAGTGACAGATCAATTCAACCCGAAAAAAGAGGATGAGTTATGTTGATAAAAATACACACGCAAGGTTTTACCCTGTCGAATGCGATTAACGTCTATGTAGATGAAAAAATCAGATTAGCCTTGGGCTTATATCGAGGCAAGATCCAACGGGCTGATGTGTATTTGACGGATGTTAATGGCCCCAAAGGAGGCAAAGACATGCAGTGCAAAATCAATATCAAGGCGGATGGCCAACCGGCTGTATTTGCAGAATATACCGCCGAAAACCTCTATGATTCCATCAGTGGTTGCTCCCAGAGAATCAAACGTGCTGTTAAGCGTCGCTTCGCTCGATTGTTACAGCAGCGCCATGTGGGCACCAAAAAGCTTATTGTCGACCAGGGAGACAAGCTCCAATCAGCGGGTTAGCGCAAGCTCAGGAGCAATGAGGCACTGGCCATAGTTGGCCTTAGACAGACATGGTTAGCTATGATCAGTTTACTTATTCCTACTATTTCCATTTTTCCAAATGACCTGATGTCTGGACTTACCTTGACCGCCAGTCTGCCAACCCAAAATTAGAAGTGGCCACATGAGTTTGGCTATCGCCGCATCACCATCGAGCGCCTACTGCGGGAATCCTATCAGCTAAGCGATGAGCGCATTGGGAGCTGCGGTCGCATGAGCATAAAGTCAGCCTAGGGCAAACCTACAGCCTGTTGAGAAGGCTTTATTTTGGTTCATCCTTTCAGGAAGGGTAACGGCGGAATTGCGCGCTTGGTGGCAACAG
The DNA here is from genome assembly GCA_963922875.1 of uncultured Ketobacter sp. GTDB lineage: Bacteria > Pseudomonadota > Gammaproteobacteria > Pseudomonadales > Ketobacteraceae > Ketobacter. The sequence goes on from CAWUJH010000004.1 coordinate 96,620, forward strand.
TAATCGCGGTCAGGCAGATAAGCCAGAATATGGTATACCTTAGGTATTAAGCCGGCGGTTCGATACTTCCTGGGTATTGAGGACATCTGCCCTGATAAAGGCTATATTAAAACGAAGAGATAACCTTAATTTAGCGCGAAGAGTCAATGTTCAAGGTGAAGAAAATGGTTCAAATATCTAAAATAGTCTTTATGGGGGTTGTTTTGTGTAATGCATTCGTCTTTCCCTCTATTGCTCAAGCCAATGATTGCAATAAAACATCGCCATACTTTAATGAGGGAGATGAAAAATATTACGACCTGGATCTGACGAAAAAATTGGATGAAGAAGAGAAGAGAAAATTGTCTTCTTATTTCACTGAAATATCAGGAAAGTGGGTGGGTAAACTGGTTCACGTAGAGTGTAAGGGCCCTGTAAAAAATCCAGTGAGAATGGTTAAAGAAGCAGAATTAACCTCGCAAGTTAAAAATAATGGAAATGGTGTCTTAGCCGTTACCTATGATGCAGATTATATCGAAGGCAAAAAATCGTCACTCCACAAGTTTACAACGTTGGGGGATAAAAACATTTTCGTTCTTAATTTTGTAAATGACAATAGTGTTACTTTCTCAGAGAAGTATCGCAGAAAAAATGCAGCGGATATTTCGCTTTTAGTTGAAAATGTTTATGAGATAAAAACTAAAAAGGGTGAATTGGAAATTAACTTTACGGCATATCATAACGGTTATTTTGCTTGGAGTGATCTGTTAAAACTTAAGGAAAGATAGTCTAACCGTAAGTACATGTTGAGCACTTTATCACCTACCTGTTTAAGCGAGTTGCCACTGTTTGAGGTTCTCGCAATAATCATGGCTTCTAGTAAGCTGGACAGGGAAAACTGCGGCGTCATGGCCAAGCTGTCGTCCAATGTTAGTGTTTTGGTAAATCGGACACTTGTTTCTTCACATTAGCTAAGGGCGGCCCGGAAGGTTGGCCGCTTACACTTGGTACTTTGCGTGCAGCAATCTTACCCATACGTTCATTTACGTCTTGATTGGGCTTGGCAACGACACTGGCTGAGTCGCCACCGGCAGGCTGGTTCGACAGCATTTCACCTTGATAACCCAGTTTTTTTTTATGACAGATTTCACTGCATAGTCCATAACAGTATTATAAATACTCATCTTATATCTCCAAGCACCGATACTGGCGATTATACTTCACCAGAGCGGATACTCTTTAATCGTAATTATCGTTTAGTACGTTAGCGAACAGACAAACTTCCCCAAGAATTGGACAGTTGTTTACGTGCCAAAAGAGTCAATTAATTAAATGTTCTTAATAAAGTGTAATGCTCCGAATGCTTTCATTGTTCGGTGTACTCGATGAAACGCTCCCCAGCGGAGATGCAGGAACTCGCCGAGCGGGGCCCCGAAAGTCGTTATCGTCGCCTGTTTGAAACTGCGCAAGACGGCATTCTGATTCTAAATGCGGAAACGGCGCAGATCGACGATGTGAATCCCTATCTGATCGAAATGTTGGGGTATACCCATGCGGAGTTATTGGGTAAAAAGCTGTGGGAAGTAGGTCCGTTCGCGAATATTACCGAGAGCCAAGAAATGTTCGCGAAGCTGCAAAAGGATGGCTACGTCCGCTACGAACATCTTCCGCTGAAATCAAAATCGGGCGTTAGAACTGACGTGCAATTCGTTAGTAATTCATACGACTGTGATGGTGTCAAGGTTATTCAATGCAACATTCGAGATATCACCGATCGGGTGGCGGCAGAAGAAAAAGCACAACGAATTACACAGTTTTATACAGCCTTAAGCAAGTCCAATCATGCCATCGCACACTGTAAGACAGAGCAGGAACTGTTCCCGAAAATCTGCCAAATCGCGGTACAGTTCGGTGGCATGGCAATGGCCTGGATAGGCGTTAAAAGTGCCGAATCTCGTTGGGTAACGTCGGTCGCCAGTGCGGGTGATGATGCGGGTTACCTAAATACGAATGATATTTATGATGACGAAGAAAATCCCTTCGGGAATGGTCCCACGGGTACGGCGATTCGCGAGGATCGGCCGGTTTGGTGTCAAAAGTTTGTGAACGACCCCGTCACCTTTTCCTCGTGCAAGCGACGAAGACTAACGAGTTGGAGAGCTTCCGCCGCGCTGCCTTTGCGGCGGGGCGGTGAAGTCGTGGGTGCGTTGTCTGTTTATTCTTTGGTGGCGAATCGGTTCGACGAATCGACCCGAGCATTGTTGCTTGAAATGGCGACGGATATCAGTTTTGCTCTCGATATCTTTGCCAAAGAATTGTTACGCGAGCAGGCAGAGCAGGCGTTGCTGTCGAGTGAAAATGAATTTCGCACGTTGGCCGAATCCATGCCGCAAATTGTTTGGATTGCCCTACCTGATGGCGATAACCTTTATTTCAATCAGCACTGGATGGATTATACCGGGCTCACCCTCAAAGAGAGCCTGGGGAATGGGTGGCACCGTCCATTCCATCCTGATGAACGCCAGACCGCATGGCAAGCATGGCAGGATGCCACTGCAACGGGTGGAGTTTATTCCATTGAAAGCCGTCTGCGGCGGGCAGATGGTATTTATCGCTGGTGATTAGTACGGGGTGTACCGCTGCTGGATAGTGGCGGGAATATTGTCAAATGGTTTGGTACCTGCACTGATATTCATAATTTGAAAATGGTGGGTTTAGAACTGTCGCAAACCAACCAAGCGTTGAGTGCTTCAGCGCGTTTCGCTAAGTCCACCATTGATGCGCTGTCTATGAATCTTTGTGTGTTGGACGCAGAAGGGACCATTACGGCTGTTAACCAGTCTTGGCGTGACTTTGCCTTGGCCAATGGTACTCAGCCTTCGGAAGTGTCTGAGGGTGCGAATTATTTGGCAGTATGTGATGCGGTTCAGAAGAGTCTGGTGGTAGTAAAGAAAAATAGCCTGGCTGTGGAAGATGTTGCACAAGAGATAGCCTTCGGCCTTCGTCAAGTACTGGCGGGTGAAAAAAGCGAGTTTGCCTTGGAATACCCCTGCCATTCTCCGTCGGAGCAACGCTGGTATGTTGCTAGGATGACCCGTTTCTCTGGCGCCGGACCGACCCACGCGGTGGTGACCCATGAGAATATCACCAAGCGAAAACAGGCGGAAGACCGGCTGCTGCAATTCGCTCACTATGATGCCCTGACAGGGCTGCCCAACCGCGTATTGCTGCGGGATCGACTGGTTCAGGCAATCAGCCATGCTGAAAGAAACGGCTGGATTGTTGCTGTTTTGTTTCTCGATCTTGATCACTTCAAGTTAGTGAATGATACCTATGGTCACGCCTCAGGAGATCGCTTGCTGCAACAGGTATCAGATCGCTTGTCCCAGTGTCTCCGTGGTGTCGATACTGTGGGTCGCTTAGGGGGCGATGAGTTTGCCATTGTGCTACCAAAAATTGCCCATGCTGAAGATGCAGCATTGGTGGCACAAAAAATCATGGGCATCTTTAAAGACCCGGTTTATATCGATGAAATGGAAACCTTTGTGTCAGGGAGTATCGGTATTACGCTCTATCCGGTTGATGGTGCGGAGCCAGAACTTCTGATCCAGAATGCCGATACCGCCATGTATGGGGCGAAGGAGCTGGGGCGCAATAATTACCAATTTTACGTTCCGGAAATGAACGAGCGGGCGTGGGGCAAGTTAAACCTGACGGATAACCTGCGGCGGGCGTTGGAGCGTGACGAGATGTTCCTTCAATATCAGCCGCAACTCGATTTACAGACGGGAAAAATTATCGGTGTCGAAGCCCTGATACGATGGAAAAATCCAATACTGGGAGTCGTTTCTCCGGATGATTTTATTCCTTTGGCCGAGGAAACCGGTCTCATCTTGCCTATAGGTGAATGGGTACTGCGTTCTGCTTGCGTGCAAAATCAAGCCTGGCAAGACGCTGGTTTGCCCTTTATCACCATGGCCGTTAATCTATCGGCTCGACAGTTGTCGCAAGCTGACGTTGTTGAGTTGGTAACGAGGGTGCTCGGTGAATCCCGTCTCGATAGCCGATATCTTGAATTGGAATTGACCGAAAGCATGGTAATGGACAAGGCAGAAAATGTTGTCAGCACCTTGTGCTTGCTAAAAGAGTTGGGGGTGAAATTATCTATTGATGATTTTGGAACCGGTTATTCCAATCTCGGATATTTAGAACGATTCCCACTGAATACACTTAAGATTGACCGGTCTTTCATCAGCAAGATCAGTGCTGACAATGAAAGCGGTTTAATCTCAAAAGCCATCATTAATTTAGCTCACGGCCTAGGTTTTCATGTGACCGCAGAAGGGGTCGAAACCGATGCCCAGCTGTCTTTTCTGAGGAATTTTGGTTGCGACAGCATGCAAGGTTTCCACTTTAGCCGACCGATTGCGGCGAAAGATTTTGCTGAATTATTGGCAACGCATGATCCTTGAGAGTATTGCTCATAGATACCGTAACCCCAGGAGGTACCATAGATCTTAGAACAAATAGTATTTTTACTGGCAATCGAGCCAGTCAAGATTGCCCACTGTGCAACGACGGGTCGTGCCCTATGGTAAAAATTTTGAACTTGCGAGTAGTACAGGATTTACTAATCTATCTATAAAGTTCGAGGGTTATAGATCTATTAAATGTGCTTTCGGGGCAAGGATGGCCGGATTGCGCCGTATCTGGCCAAATTGGAAATGGACATATTATACAGAGGTGTGCGCTAATAATACCGAAGCGAGAAAACATTGACGATTAACGTTTAGTGTTCCTGCCACATAAAAAAATAAAAAATATTCACAATTATACTAATAAGAAAGGAATAATTATGGTTCAGCGTGCCTTCTATAAGAATACATTAAAAAATATTGCTCAGACAGTGCTTGCAGTGGCATTGCTTAGTCCAGTGAGTGCACTCGCTATTTCACCAGGGAAGTCTCTAGATGCAGGACCTTGTGTCGGCAACTGTCAATTAGGTCCAGACCCAACCACCGAATTCTTAGAAGCAACTCGCGGTCCTTTCGACGTTGAAAATATCAACATTCCTGGATCCGTGAAAGGTTTTAATGGTGGTCGAATCTTTTATCCGCCCGAAGTTAATAAAAAAATGGGCCTAGTGGTTATGGGGCCTGGCTTTTTGTTTTTGGATGAATGGTCTTCTCGCTGGTGGGGTCCACGCTTGGCGTCTCATGGTTTCGTTGTGGTTAGTATAAACTTCAATACGGTTCTGGATTTACCCGACCAAAGAGCGGCCCAATATAGCAAGGCGCTAGATTACGTAATTGCACTTTCTAAAGATTCGAACAGTCCAATCTATAACAAAGTGGACGAAAATCGCCTGGGTTCTGGCGGGTGGTCTATGGGTGGGGGTGGTGCTCTGCAGCTAGGCTTAAGACGCCCTTTGAAAGCGATATTTCCTTGGGCTCCTTGGTACACCTTTCAAGGCGTATTTTCAAAGTTAACAGCACCCACCATGATTATTGCTTGTGAGTTCGACATCATTGCGCCCAATGCATTACATTCAACCCCCATATGGGAAGTCATCCCCAGAACTACACCGAAACAATTTGTTCTGTTTAACACGGCAGAAAATCATTGGTGCGGTAATGGTGGAAAATCACTGGGTAATATGAACAAAACCGTAATCGGAAAACTGGGTGTTGCGTGGTTTAAACGTCATATGGATGATGATATGCGTTATGAGAAATTCTTATGCGGTGCGGATTTATCGCAAGAGAAAGGGGTTATCTCCGAGCGTAATAATTGCGATAAATTATAAGTAGAGACTAGAAAAAATAGTAAAAAAGGCTAGGCACTTACCTGGCCTTTTTTGTGGCTACGCCTGCGGGGCTAGTCGCTAAAAGAGTGAATCATGTCTTATCGGTTGATCAGGGTGGTCTTCAGTCGAAACATATGTATACATTTTTGACCAAATTAGACACTTTACATGACTCATTGATCCTAGTGATTTTTGTAGTGTTGCTTGATAATGATTCGATACAGATAGTCTGTTTAGTGTTCCTTTTGGGGTGATATAGTTATTGGGCTTCCAAGAGTCGTTATGTGCCAATCTTGTAAAAAATAAAAAATAAAAAATAAAAAATAAAAAGGCGAATAAATATGAGTTCTCGAAATCTTTGGAAGCAGCCAGCTTTAGCATTAGTGATGAGCGTTGGTTTTAGTGCAACTAATCATGTTTGGGCCAATATTGAAGGCCCAGGTTTGCAAAATGGTGATAATTGGCAAGGAATGTTGGAGTTAGTTCTATCCAATCCTCTCGCATCAAACTTTATTAATGGCGAAGCAAATATTGAGCCTTTCCAGATTCCGCAAGCCAAATCTCACCCATTAACCACCTTCCGCGATCAGCCCATAAGCTTTGAGCTTAAGGCTAAGCACTTGGGGGCACGAGGTAAACCGCGTCCAGATCTGGTAAGTTATTCAATTGTGAAGCAGCCACTGCACGGGCGACTTGAAGGCACTCCACCTAATGTGACCTATAGACCGAATGACGGATACACAGGTTTTGATAAGGTTGTATTTAAAGCCGACGATAACAAGCATGGCAGTACGGAAGGAACTATTGATATTAAAGTCCAAGGTTCTTTCACCGCGTTCGAGAGTGGTCAGGTTCGCCCTTTAGCACTAAGTTCAGATGGTAAAAAACTCTATGCCTTGAATACCCCCGATGGCAAGCTGGAAATTTTCGATGTCAGTGGCGCAACGCCAGTGTTAAAGCAATCGGTTCCCGTCGGTTTGGAGCCGGTGGCTATTTCACTCCGCAATAACGCTGAAGCCTGGGTGGTAAACACATTGTCGGATAATGTCAGCGTGGTAGATTTAAACGCTGCAATTCCCTTTGTTAAGCGCACTATCCCGGTTGGTGATGAGCCACAAGATGTGGTGTTTGCCGGTCCCAATGACCAAAAAGCATTTATCACCACGGCACACCGTGGCCAGCACTCGCCTTCGGATATGGCACCTTTCACACCAGGCATTGATAGGGCAGATGTTTGGGTCTTTAATGCCGCCAGTGACAGCGGCCAGCCAGAAAAAATCGTGACACTTTTTGGTATGGCTCCGCGCGGTTTGGCGGTAAGTCCAGACGGGAAGAAGGTTTATGCCGCAATCTTCAAATCGGGTAACAAATCTACCATAGTTGCACATAATTATAAGGCTAAAGGTGAATACAGTACCTGGAATGGAAAGCCAGGCCCGCTTGAAGATGCCGGTGGTACTCGGGCACCGAATACCGGAATCATTGCCAAGCACGATGGTACTGCTTGGCGTGATTTTTATGGTAAAAATTGGAATGATTCCATTTATTTTGATTTGCCCGATTATGATGTGTTTGAAATCGATGCCATGTCCGCAGGTCATGAAGTCACTCAGCGCATTAGTGGCGTTGGTAATGCGCTCTTTAATATGGTGGTTAACCCCAAGTCCGGAGACCTGTATGTCACTAACTTGGAAGCGCGCAATGAGCTAAAGTTTGAAGGCTTTGGCGACCGCAGTGACGTCCAGTCCTTGCGTGGCCGCTTTATAGAAAATCGCATAACCATCATTTCTGATCTGGATGAAGGCGGCAATGTGATGCCCCGTGATATTAACACTCACTTAAGTGATTCGAATCCGGACGGATCGCCCACAGAAAATGCACGGAGTTTAGCTTTGCCGTTGGCTATGGCCGTGGATAGCCTTGGCGAAACACTCTATGTCAGTGCTTATGGTTCATCGAAAATAGGGGTATTTGATGTGGCCGAGCTGAAAGCGAATACCTTTACGCCATCTGAAAGCAGTCATATTGAGGTCACTGGTGGTGGACCCAGTGGTATTCTGTTAGATGAAAGCAGAAACCGGATGTATGTGCTAACCCGGTTTGATAATTCTTTGTCAGTGATTGACCTCAGTAGCCAAAAAGAAGTGAGTCATATCGCTATGTATAATCCAGAGCCGGATTTTATCGTTGAGGGGCGCCCCTTTCTGTACGATGCACGCTTCAGTTCTGGTCGCGGTGACTCTGCCTGCGGTAGTTGCCATCTGTTTGGCGATATGGACGGTATCGCTTGGGAGCTAGGTAATCCTGATGAAGAGTGGACCTACAATCCGCGCAGTTACGTTACTTACTTTATGCGAATGAATGCACTGCGGATTCATCATCCTATGAAAGGACCGATGCTAACCCAATCTTTCCGTGGTATGGAGTTTCAAGGCCCACAGCACTGGCGTGGTGACCGGACGGGATCTGAGCGACACGATGGTGAATCCCTTGAAAAAGCCGCATTCAAAGAGTTTCGCGTTGCATTTCCCGGTTTGCTTGGCAAAGCCGAACAGCCCACGGAAGAGGAAATGAACAAGTTTGCGGACTTTGCCCTTCAGTTGCGATATCCACCAAATCCAAACCGCAATTTAGATGACACTTTATCCCCGTCTGCTGAGCGCGGCGAACACTTGTTTATGAATAAAAAGACCACGGGCTTTAAAGCGGTAACTGGTAGTACTGTTGCGATGATTACCTGTAATGAATGTCATGAAGTCAATTCGGAAATTGAGCGTTTTGGTACGGGTACTTTAATGAGTTTCGAGGGTACAGAAACCACTCAGGATATGAAAGTAGCGCATTTACGTAACGTATATACACGTATTGGCATGTTCGGGCAAAAATTTCGCACCAAGACTAACACCAGCAAGTTCATGGGGCCACAAGTGACGGGTTATGGCCTATCTCACGATGGTGCGGTTGATACGTTAGAGACTTTCCTTGGCATTAAAGTTTTCCATGTCCCCAAACAAGATATTCCTGACGTACTGGACTTCGTCGTTGAAATACCTACCGGTTTGGCTCCAATAGTAGGTCAGCAAGTTACCTTCAATAGTAAGCACCCAGGTGATCAAAAACTATTGGGCCTTATGATTGAACAGGCATTGCTACACACTCGACCGGGTGGTCCTAACAAGCAACAGTGTGACCTGGTTGTGCAGGGCGTTGTGGCTGGCGCTCAAAGAGGTTGGATGCTGGATAGCAGTGGCCGTTTTATTTCGGATACGGCACAAACCTTTACCGGCGAGACATTGTATCAATTGGCGATGCAGCCAGGTAATAGCCTTACCGCGCTCTGTGCTCCGCCAGGAAGTGGTGTACGAATTGCGTTGGATCGTGATGAAGATGGTATTTTAAATAGTGCAGATACGTTGCTGGCAGGTAAGGCTAACACTAGTGTTCAGCCAGCGGACCCCAACGCACCCACCGAGTTTGATGAGGTCGTTGATGCAGAAGAGGGTGGTTATCAGCGGGAAGCATCGCAGAAAAGGCGCGGCACTTGGCCAAATTTCAATGACTTCTGGGCATTCTAGATAGCGCAAGTAATGGTATTAAAAAAGAGTAGCCCCAGTGGTGACGGATACCAAACCATGACGCTGGCACGGTTTGGTATCAATCTGGTTGCGACCTTATACCTTAAGCATCTAATGCTCTTAACCATATAATACCGAAAAATTTCACAATTCCTTATTGTGTAATCCCGCTTTTTAAAACTTCAATTGTTGCTAACACTAGCAGCCAGTTTGACTTTAGTCTGAATTTGCACTGAACCCAGTCGCGATGTAGTAAGCCAGTATCCATGGATCGGTGTAATTCTTTTATCCAGAAGAAATGGAGAAAATATCATGGCTAAACATTTCAGAAAACCAATTCGTGTATCGAGAACTCAGCTACCGGAATTAGCGGCAGCAGGCGTGGAAAGAGCGCTTTCTGTACGCGACGAAGCGATTAGAGAACTCAGTATTGATGAAATGAGTATTGTTAGTGGTGGTGCACTTAGCGTAGCGGTGTTGAAAGGTCCCATCGTAAACGGCGGGCGAATGCAAGTAATGAAAGATGCATTCAATACGATTAACACCCAGGATGGGGCATTGAGCGGATTTGATTCCACTATGCAAGGAGGTTTAATGGGATGAAATCGAAGCGACCCAGCTTATGCCCCAGTGCCCAATCTGACTGGCCAGAGGCAAAGGTGTTTGGTGTCGTCAGTGGCAGTGCAGATACGCCGGAAACGGCGTATCTGACTAATCCGGAACCGGTCAGTGATGAATTGTTATCATTGGCTAATCCCGTTGAACCTGCAGAAGTCTTCCGTATCGCCGCACCTTGTGCCTGTAATCAGTGCGAGCATTTCAGCGATGAGGAAGACAAGTGCCGGTTGGTGGAAAAGACGGTTCGTTGGGTGCCATTGGTAAGTGAAAGCTTACCTGTCTGTAGTATTCGAGCTGAGTGTCGGTGGTGGCGGCAAGAAGGGCGTGAAGCCTGCTTTCGTTGCCCTCAAGTTGTGACTCATGATTATTTGCCCAGTGCCGAAATAACGTTGGCGTCCGACCCGGAAAATCATTGATATGGATACACCTCTGTTCAGGGAAGAGGCCATCGCCCATCAACAGGATCGTTCGATGGGCGATGTTCTGGCTACTTACAGCACAATTAGTTTGTTGCCCGTAGCCGTCTTGCTAACGATGACGCTGCTTTTGATCGGGTACTTGTTAGTGGGCGATTATCATCGAAAGGCGCAAGTTCAGGGCTATTTGGTGCCTTCGAGGGGTATGGTGAAAGTCATGGCGCCGAGGCGTGGTACTGTTATTGAAAAGCGAATTATAGAAGGTCAGGTTGTAAATTCTGGAGAGGTGCTTTTTGTTTTGTCAGCGGAGCAAGCATCACTGGAGAGGCAATCGGCGCAATCCGAAATTATTCATCAGTTACACAACCGCGTAGCTAGTTTGCGCCAAGAGAAAATTCAATTGCAAGCCTGGAATGAGTTGAAGTTTAAAGAGTTGCAAGTGCAACGTTCAAATTTGGAAGCTGAGTTGGTCTCGCGCTCAGAGATTATCGATGTATGGCATGATCGCATAGTTGGTGCCGAGCAAACCTTACAGAGTTTTCAACAGCTGAGTCAGAAGAAATATGTAGCAGATTTTCAGCGCCAAGAAAAATTAGATCAATTGCTTACTTTAAAAGGCGAGTTAGCCGAGCATGAAGGGTTACGTTTAAAGGGCTTAAACGAACTCAACCGATTAACAATAGCCATCCAATCACAACCATTAGAAATGCAGCAAAAAATTGAGCGAATGGATCGGGAAATAGCTGAACTAAGGCAAGATATTACAGAATACAAGGCTCAGAGAACAGTCGTTATTCGAGCGCCAAGCAGTGGCTTGGCAACCGCCGTGTTACTGGAACCCGGACAGCAGGTAGAGGCCATGCAGGCTTTGGTTTCAATTATTCCCAGTGATAGCAATATGGAAGCTCATTTGTTCGTGCCAAGCCGAGCTATCGGTTTTATCGCGCCAGGTCAATCTGTTGTCTTACGTTACGAAGCGTTCCCTTATCAGCGGTTTGGGAATCACTCAGGCAAAGTTCTGGCCGTATCGAAAGCCATGACTACCGCTACGGATGCGCATTTTCCCTTCCCTCTACCAGAGTCTTCCTATCAGGTGGTTGTGTCTCTTAGCCAGCAAACGATCAAAGTCTATGGAGACCAGTTGCCATTACAGGCAGGGATGAAGCTAGAGGCGGATATATTGCTTGAACGTCGGCGGATTTATCAATGGTTGCTGGATCCTCTATATAGCTTAGCGAGAAAATAAATGGAGCAACTACGATTTTGGCATCAAAAAAGGGTACCCGTGGTATTACAGGCGGAAGCTGCTGAATGTGGATTGGCCTGCCTGGCGATGGTGGCAGGTTACTATGATCACAACACTAGCTTGACCGCGTTACGACAAAAGTTTCAGTTGTCGGGCCAGGGGGCGACATTGCCTCAGCTTTTGCAGATAGCCAATGGGGTCGGCCTTCATTGTCGCGCCATTCGCGCAGAGCTGGAAGGTTTGTGCCAATTACAATTACCGGCGGTTCTGCATTGGGAATTTAATCATTTTGTGGTTTTGGTTAGTGTTCGCGCCGATGACGTTGAAATAATTGATCCGGCAATTGGCAAAAGACATATTAATTTTGCTGATGTGTCGAAGCATTTTACCGGAGTTGCGCTTGAACTGTCGCCCGCAGAAAGCTTTGTTACTCAGGAAAAACCGCAACGGCTTAAATTGCGTCGTTTACTAGGGCGGCTGCCGGGGGTGAAGCGTACTGCGGGCCAGATCCTTTGTTTGGCCATGATTTTGGAGCTGCTGCTATTGCTTATGCCTTGGTTGACGCAGTGGGTATTGGACGATGTGGTGGTAACTGGTGATACCCATTTGCTAAGTTTGTTAATGCTTGGTTTCATTTTGTTAGTGATTTTTCGTATCGTGGCAGAAATGGTGCGTAGTTGGCTGCTTGTGGTCTTGGGGAACAGTGCGAAGTTACAATTGATCAGTAATCTGTTTCGTCATATGGTTTCACTGCCCTATGGTTTTTTTGAGCGCCGTCATCTTGGCGATGTGGTTAGTCGGTTTGACTCCATTAATGTTATTCAGCGTACGCTTACGACAAGCTTTCTAGAGGCCATTATTGATGGTGTGATGGCTTGTTTTACGCTAATCATGATGTTTGTATACAGTTGGGCGCTAACTCTAATTGTTGTTTTTGCTTGTTTAGGGTATTTGGTGCTTCGAGTGCTGCTGTTTGTACCCATGCGGCAAGCTACTGAGGACAAAATTTCCCGTTCAGCACTGCAACAAAGTCATTTGCTTGAAACTGTGCGAGGCGTGCAGACATTAAAACTTTTTAATTGTGAGTCGCAACGTCAGTCTCAGTTTCGTAATTTAGCGGTACGGCATTTCAATGCAGATATAAGTCTGCAAAAATTACAGATTCTTTATCGTGTTGCCAATAGCTTTATTTTTAGTGTCGAAAATATTTTAGTGGTGGGGTTTGGTGCCTTGTTGATTTTGCAGCAAACCTTCACTGTAGGTATGTTGTTTGCGTTTATGGCGTATAAAGAATTATTCGCTCAGCGCGCCGTTGGATTAGTTGAAAAATATATTGAGTTGAAAATGCTCGGGCTGCATTCGGAGCGCGTGGCCGATATTGCTTTAACACCGACAGAGCGGTTATCTCGGGGTGTTGGTGAGTGTAGCCAAATCCGTCGCGCACCGGCGCTTGAGGTCAGCGGTTTATCTTTTTCCTACTCAGTGTCAGGCCCCAACATTTTGCAGGACATTCATTTCAATATAGCTCCCGGTGAGTCGGTTGCGATCACTGGTGCGTCAGGTTGTGGTAAAACAACTTTAGTGAAGTTGTTGCTCGGATTGCTGCAACCAGCGTCAGGTAAAATAAAAGTTGATGGTATTGCACAAGAAGACATGTCAGTTGAGCAGTACCGTGACTTAATGGGAGCGGTGTTGCAAGATGACCAATTATTTACCGGTAGTTTATTGGAGAATATTTGTTTTTTTGATCCTCAGCCCGACAAAGAGTGGCTTATTGAGTGCGCAAAAATGGCCTCTATTCATGATGATATTCTATCCTTTCCTATGGGTTATAATACCCTAGTTGGAGATATGGGTGGTTCATTATCAGGTGGCCAGCGTCAGCGTCTTTTATTGGCGCGAGCGTTGTACAAAAGGCCGAAAATGCTCATATTGGATGAGGCTACCAGTCATTTGGATGTTGCTCGTGAGCTACACGTGAATCAGGCAGTCCGTAGCTTATCCTTAACTCGGATCATTGTTGCGCATCGACCGGAAACCATTGCCAGCGCTGATCGTGTTTTGTTATTACAAAGTGGCAGAATGGGGCCTATGTCCCAGCCTAGCAAAGAGCATTATCATGTGGCTTAGGTGCTTCCGTTCCCATGCGATAGGTCACTATGAATGGTATGATATCTAGTGCTGTGGTGAGTTTCGATCCTGTGGCGAATGGGTAGCGCAGGCCAAGCCCCGTTTTCGAAGTATCTGGGACTCGGCTTGGTTACTGCTGAGTTCAGCGGCACGCAGAAAGGCGGCTTCCGCTTTCGCAAAATGTTTTAACCGTTGCAGCAAGTCACCCAGGGTTGCATGCAGGGGCGCGAATTGGCTAAGACTTCCTTCTTTAATCAGGTATTCAACTTCGGTTAGAGCTAGCTCAGGTCCCTCTACTTCGGCGAGTGCCAGTGCTCGGTTTAGGCGTACCACTGGTGTTGGCTGAATTTGAACAAGAGCGTCGTAAAAGCCCAAAATATCCTCCCAACTGGTTTCAGCAGGTGAGGAGGCTACTGCATGGCAGGCTGCAATACCTGCTTGTAAACAGTAGCTGCCAATTGCACTTTCCAGGCGGAAGGCTTGATCAAGGTAGTTATGTCCACGCCGCATCAACAGGCTGTCCCAGTGCGTGCGATTTTGCTCCATAAGTAATATCGGCTGTCCCTGCTGGTCTACTCTAGCGTTTAAACGTGATGCCTGAAATTCCAGCAGTGACGCCAATCCAAGGACTTCTGTATCATCCGGAACGAGTGCAGCAAGGCTGCGAGCTAAGCGCAAGGCTTGGTGGCACAAAGCGGGTTGCATCCAGTCAGTGCCTTGGGTGGCCACATAGCCTTCATTGAAAAGTAAGTAAATAGCTTCCAGCACTGACTGGATACGCGCCTGACGTTCTTTTGCGGGCGGCAGTTCAAAGGCAATACGAGCCGTTTTCAGCGTCCGTTTGGCGCGGGTAATCCGTTGTGCCAGTGTTGCTTCCGGCACCAGATACGCACGAGCGATATCCGCTACGGTCAACCCAGATACCAGTTTCAGAACCAACGCAACTCGGGCGTCAGGTGCCAGCAATGGGTGGCAACAGATAAACATCAAGCGCAGTACTTCGTCACCTACTTCACTATCACGCAGGCTTTCCGGTAAAAACTCCTCCGACGCTTCAGGAAGCGAATCGGTTTGGCTGACTCCATGACGTTGCAATTGTCGCAGCCGGTCAATGGCTTTGTTGCGCGCTGTGGTCATTAACCAGCCACCGGGGTTTGTTGGAACACCGGTCTGTTGCCAGTGTTCCAACGCAGCCATCAATGTATCCTGCGCTATATCTTCTGCTTCGGAAAGATCCCCCAAAAGCCGGGTGAGATATCCGGTAATGGGGGCGCTTTCCAGATGCCAGATTGCTTCCAGTCTCTGGTTTACAGTAGGATGGGTCATCGCCGAGTATGGTTAGTGTTCATAGCAGGGGGCAAGCTCTCGAATTTCTATTGTGGCGAAATGGGCTGCCGGACACTGTTGAGCAATTTCCAGGGCTTCTTCCTTGCTACTCACGTCCAGCAGGAAAAAACCACCGACCATCTCACGAGTTTCGGCAAACGGACCGTCCATTAAGCGGGTGCTGCCGTCGCGAATTTGTAGACGAATGGCTGAATCATCCGTGCGCAATGATTCTGCGGCTAGCAACACTCCGCGTTTTGATAGGCTATCGGCAAATTGAAGCATCGCGTCGTAGGTCTCTTTCCCTTCGGTCTCATTGCGGGTGAGTCTTTGGCCCCTTGGCTCGTGGATAATAAGCATCCAAGACATATTATTCTCCAATACCCTGCGAAGGGATTTCCGGTTCAACAAGCTGAGCCAATAATTGCAGGGATTCCTGCCAGCCAACGTAACAGAACTCCACTGGAATGGCATCGGGGATACCGCTCTGAACAATAGTAATCTCGGTGCCATTGATCACTGGCTTTAGATCTACCGTGGTGATCATTTGACCTGGCAGCCCTGGATCATCGAACTGGTCATCAAAAACCAGTTTCTCATTGGGAATCAGCTCCCGATAGGTGCCACCGAAGCTATGTTCTTCTCCATTGCCGAGATTAATAAAGGACATTTTATAGGTACCACCGATCCGGGCATCCATATGATGCACTTTACCTATAAAACCATGGGGTGGGTTCCATTTCACCATGGCCTCAGGAGTAATAAATGCCCGGTATAGGCGTTCAGCAGGCGCTCGGACAACTCGATGTAACTTAATTTCATTTGGCATACTTTATCTCCTTGCGAATATTGTGAGTTATTGGGCGCCGCCGCAACCCATTGGAATGCTAAGTGCAGCTGCTTGAATTTCCGCAGCGTCTAACTTTTTAATACACATGGACAACGACCACCTATGGCCAAACGGATCTTTCAGTATTCCGAATCGTTCTCCCCAAAAGGTATCATCCAAGGTCATTATTACTTCGCATCCAGCGGCCACGGCTTGCTCCCAGGCCGCATTCACATCTTCGCAGTAAAGGTGAATCCCCACCGGGCTGCCACCCATGGTGATGGGGCCTAGATTACCCCATTCCGGCTCCTCCTCAGTCATCATTAACATAGCATCGCCGATTTTTAAGGCTGCGTGTAATATTTGCCCTGAATTGGTCAGAATACGGGATTGCTCCTGGGCACCGAAAGCAGTGACGTAGAAGTCGATGGCAGCGGCGGCATCCTTGCAGGTTAGATAGGGGATCAGGTTGTGACAGCCTTCTGGAATGGGAGAAGGTCTAGTATCAGTGTGGTTATTCATTGTTGCTCCTATTTTTAGTGCGACCAGTGGTACTCTTCAGTTATGTTCCATTAATACAACGAATCAACGACACGAAAAACGACAGAGGTGAGAAAACTTTTTGCATAATTGTTTTAGGTTGAAGGACCCCGTGTTTATCTGGAGCTTAAAGTTATGGTGAATACGTTCTCTGATGAGGATAAGTATTGGATGGGAGAAGCGCTTAAATTAGCGGCCATGGCGGCTCAGGAGCAAGAGGTTCCAGTAGGCGCGATTATTGTCAGTGATGGTAAAATCTTGGGGAAAGGGTTCAATGCTCCGATTTCAACCTGTGATCCTACTGCTCATGCCGAAATTCAGGCATTACGCAAAGCGTGTCAAGTGGAGCGGAATTATCGCTTGCCTGGTACCACCCTATATGTGTCCATCGAACCATGCTCAATGTGTGCCGCAGCGATAGTTCACGCTCGTGTCGGGCGGGTTGTCTTTGGTGCTCCGGAACCAAAGGCGGGAGCGGGTGGTAGTGCCAGTGATTATTTTGCGCAGGATTTTTTGAACCACCGAGTGAAGGTGGAGGGGGGTTGCCTGGAAACAGAGTGTCGATCGTTGATTCAGGACTTTTTTGCCCAGCGCAGGTTGCTGAAAAAACAACTAAAAGGTGAATAGAGCTTATTGCTCAGGTTTAATGCGCTATTGAATTAATGTACTTTTAAATTAATGTACTAAGGCATCTCGCATAGCCACCAGGTTTTGAGGGGTGGGAGAATAACGGTGATTTTCCCGCTCGGTGGCCCAAACCAACGCTTCATAATAACGCCGTATATTACGCACATAACCCACGGCTTCACGACCTGCGCGAGCATAGCCGTAGCGGGTTTTCGAAAAGTATTCGTGTCGCATCAAGTTGGGTAAATGCTTCCTTACCACAAACCAATCATTGGGATCTTCACCTGCAGCACGAGCCAGGCGCCTAGCATCCATAAGATGACCATAACCGACATTGTACGCGGCTAAGGCATACCAAGTGCGGTTAGGTTCTTGAATGCTCTCGGGTAATCGTTGGTAAAGTTTCTTAAAATATTTTGAGCCGCCAACAATACTTTGCGTGGCATCACGTCTATTATCGATGCCCATTTCTTTCGCAGTACGTAGCGTCAACATCATTAATCCGCGCACACCTGTAGGTGATATTGCATTTGGGTTCCAGAGTGACTCCTGATAACCAATAGCGGCGAGTAAACGCCAATCCAGATTAAGATCCTTAGCGTTTCGTTTGAATTCTTCCTGGTATTTGGACAAGCGCGTCTCATAGTGGGACAAGAAAGTGCGAGCGCCTACATAATCGAATTTCTGATGGCCAAAAAAGCGAATTCTGAGATCCTCGAGTTCACCACTTTCGTTGGCCTGAGCCAAGAAGAGTTCTGACATGGTGTAAAGTGAGGCGTCTTCTGTAGGGTTAAACGCCCAGGCTAAGGGTTCTGACCCTTTAATGTCGAAAGCACTGCGTAATTCCGGAAAGATTTCACGGTAAGTAAGAAATACATTGGAATCCACAATAACATAGTCCGCCAGGTGGTCGTTGACCATATTCAGAAGCGTTAATACGGTAGTATTCTTCTTCTCTTCCCAAGTTAACTCAGGGATTTGCTGTTGCAGGTTGGACAGATTTTCTGAGTGGCTGCTATTGGCAATAACCACCAGCTTTTTCCCCACCAAATCTTCCAGTTTTTTGGGCTTTTCAGCGCCTGTATGATAAATCAGTTGCTGGGTTATCTGTTGATAAGGCGAAGAAAATCTAAATTGTTGGCTGCGTTCGGCGGTTTCGGTCAGGCCTGCTGCCGCAAAGTGGACTTTGCCGGTTTTAACTGCGGATAGGAGTTCGCCAAGATCGGTGTAGGTTTTGACTTTAAGTTCAACACCCAGGTAGTTGGCAAATGAGCGAGCAAGCTCGTATTCAAATCCTGTCTCCCTACTGAGTTCGTTATAGTAGGTGGTAGGGCCTATTTGAGTTGCTACAATAAGTTCGCCTTGCTGTTCGATCCGCTCCACAATAGGCCTGGTGGGCTGGCACGCTGGCACCATGAGCAGGCTAGCTGCTGCTGTCACACATACCGTTGTCTTTATCAGCCATCGAGCAAGTTTCATAGAGCCCCTAACAGTCGAGAATTATGGCGTTCTCAATCCTAAATTATTTTGTTTTGAAAGAATATGAATTCTTTTTTGTTATTAAGCGTGCAAATTATGATCATATTTTAAGCTGATTTTACCAATCCTAACCCTGTAAGTCGATTTCATTGTGTAACAGCTAGCTTTAAAGGTCGATGGTTTATCATTGATTTTGTAGTGCAAAATACAAAATGGTTACGCTTTAACAACACTATCAGGGCTAGATGTTTACTATTTACCTGTAAATTCTGATGACGGGTTTTCAGGGTATACCAAAGCCTGTCCCAACTAGTTCCCAAGATACATATTTGCCGACGCTTAAACAATTAATAGAGATAGACGGACAACCCGCTAAAACAGATGGCAGTTATGACCGCAGTTATCCTAAATGTTTCCATTATTGCCAGGACCAGTTTTCTTCAAATTGGCTACTTAGGGTGGTCCGCTTCGGATCTTGATGTTATGGGAGAGGTCTTGATCGCATTTAAGCGGGAGGAGTATTGATTCGCCATGTGAGTGGATAAGATCTTGATCTACGGGTGTTATGGAGCCGTAGTTCCTTTATAATTGCGCCACGTTACTTATCCATAATTGGTTAGCCGAGATTCTGATGTTACAACTACGTGGTGCTCCAGCCCTATCGCCTTTTCGTCAAGAAAAATTATTAAATCTGCTTCAGCAATATGATCCCAGTATTGAACATTTTTACGCAGAGTATGTCCATCTTGCCGATATTACCGAGGCGTTAACGGATTCAGAACTTAATAACTTAGAGTCTGTCCTGCATTACGGTGCCAACTTACCTCAAGAAGAGGCCGCTGGTGTACTGATTATTGTAATCCCCCGCATTGGTACGCAGTCGCCATGGTCCTCAAAAGCCACGGATATTCTCCATAATTGCGGTTTGCAAAAAGTGAAACGAGTGGAGCGGGGGATTGCTTACTATTTGCGATCAGCGCGAACTTTTGATCAAGCCAGGCTAGAGCAAGTGGCGCAACTACTCCATGATCGGATGGTGGAATCCGTAGTTTATGGCTGGGAAGCCTTAACTGCATTGTTTGATCAGGCGCAACCACAACCAGTGAATTATATCGATGTTATCGGCAGTGGCAGAACCGCCTTGGCAGAGGCCAATTCCATCCTTGGTTTGGCGTTGGCCGATGATGAAATAGATTATCTAACCGACAGCTTTTCCCGCTTGGGTCGTAACCCTACGGATGTAGAGCTAATGATGTTTGCCCAGGCCAACTCAGAGCACTGTCGCCATAAAATTTTCAACGCCAAATGGACTATCGACGGTGAGGAGCAACAGCACTCTTTATTTGGCATGATCAAGCACACCTATGAAACCAATAGTGTTGGTGTGCTCTCCGCTTACGCCGATAATGCCGCCGTTATGGAAGGTTTTGTGGCAGGCCGTTTTTATCCGGACCCGGAAACCAAATGCTACCAATTCAATCAAGAACCTGTGCACATTCTGATGAAAGTGGAAACCCATAATCATCCCACCGCCATTGCACCTTACCCTGGGGCAGCCACTGGAGCCGGTGGTGAAATCAGAGATGAGGGTGCCACCGGGCGGGGCTCAAAACCCAAGGCCGGTTTGACCGGTTTTACCGTGTCTAATTTAAGAATTCCGGGTTTTGAACAGCCCTGGGAAGAACCTTACGGCAAGCCTGATCGTATCGTTTCGGCGCTGGATATTATGTTGCAGGGTCCCTTGGGCGGGGCGAGTTTCAACAATGAATTTGGTCGACCCAATATCAATGGTTATTTTCGCACCTTTGAGCAGCGGGTCACCACGAGTAATGGCTCCGAAGTCCGGGGTTATCACAAACCCATAATGATTGCTGGTGGTTTTGGCAATATCAAAGATGAACATGTGCTAAAAGGCCACATTCCAGTAGGTGCAAAATTGGTGGTGCTGGGTGGTCCTGCCATGTTGATTGGGCTTGGTGGTGGAGCTGCTTCTTCCATGAGCACGGGCGCCAGTTCAGAAGATCTGGACTTTGCCTCAGTGCAGCGGGAAAACCCGGAAATGGAGCGCCGTTGCCAGGAAGTGATTGATCAATGCTGGCAATTGGGCAGGCGTAATCCTATTGCGTTTATACATGATGTGGGTGCCGGCGGCCTCAGCAACGCCATGCCGGAATTGGTGAAAGACGGCGGTACCGGTGGCCAGTTTGATTTAAGAGCCATTCCTAATGCTGAACCTGGCATGTCCCCGTTGGCGATATGGTGCAATGAAGCCCAGGAGCGCTATGTGTTGGCCGTGACCGCTGAGTCCCTGCAGATGTTTGAAGCCATATGTGAGCGTGAGAGGTGTCCCTACGCCATTATTGGTGAAGCCACTGAGGCAGAACACTTACAAGTGGCCGACCCCCATTTTGACAATAAGCCGGTGGATCTGCCCATGTCGGTTTTGTTCGGCAAGCCCCCCAAGATGCAGCGTTCTTTTGAACGTAAACAGAGTCCTCAAATCGCGCTGGATCTTTCGGCGGTTGAATTAAAGGAAGCGGTATACCGGGTCTTGAAGTTGCCAGCGGTGGCGAGTAAAAAATTCCTTATCACCATTGGTGATCGATCAGTAACGGGAACCGTTACCCGTGATCAGATGGTTGGTCCATGGCAAGTTCCGGTAGCGGATTTAGCGGTAACTTCAAGTACCTTGGACAGCTTTAGCGGTGAGGCTATGGCAATGGGGGAAAAGACGCCTTCAGCCTTGATCACACCGGCGGCTTCAGGGCGCATGGCGGTGGCGGAAGCCATCACTAACATTGCCGCCGCCGCTATCGGTAATATACAGAAGATTCGGTTATCGGCCAATTGGATGTGTGCTGCTGGTTATCCGGGGGAAGATCAAGCCCTTTTTGAAACGGTTCAAGCTGTGGGGATGGAACTGTGCTCGGAGCTGGGGATAACCATTCCTGTAGGTAAAGACTCCATGTCCATGCGGACGGCATGGCAGGATGACGGGCTTGATAAAAGTGTTACTGCACCTCTGTCCTTAGTAATTTCAGCTTTTGCTCCCGTGCAGGATGTGCGCCGTACCCTGACACCGGAATTGAACAGAAAAGGCGCGGAAACACGGTTGATGTTAGTTGATTTGGGGGCAGGAAAAAATCGCCTGGGCGCCTCCGCTCTGGCCCAGGTCTATGGTCAACTCGGAGATGTTTGTGCAGATCTGGATTCGCCCGCAGTGCTAAAAAACTTTTTTGAGTTTATTCAGACCCTAAATAGTGGCGGAAAGATTCTGGCCTATCATGATAGATCCGATGGCGGTCTGTTAGCCACCTTGGCTGAAATGGCCTTTGCCAGCAAAGTGGGTATGACGGTTGATATTGGTGGTTTGGGTGATGTAATACCCGTATTGTTCAATGAAGAGCTGGGCGCGGTGATTCAGGTGCGCGCCATTGACGTCGAAGACATTACAAACTTGGCTGATGCGCGCGGATTGCTGGTACACGATTTGGGCGAGCTTTCCGATACTGACAAGTTGGAAGTAAGATCGGGGTCTAAGGTGTTATTGTCTGAATCCAGAGTGACTCTCGAACAAGCCTGGGCTGAAACCAGTTATAGGATTCAGTCCTTGCGGGATAACAGCCATTGTGCGCAGCAAGAGTTTGATCAGATCGCCCGAGTGGATGATCCCGGTCTGAATGCTTCATTGTCTTTCGATCCCAGTGTTGATATCGCGCTCAAGTACATTCAAACAGGCGTGCGTCCAAAGGTGGCTATATTGCGTGAACAAGGCGTTAATGGTCATGTGGAAATGGCCGCCGCTTTCCATCGTGCGGGATTCGATGCCGTGGATGTTCATATGAGCGAAATCCTGTCAGGTTTTGTTAATTTGCAAGAATTTAAAGGTTTGGTTGCCTGTGGAGGTTTCTCCTATGGTGATGTTCTGGGCGCTGGTGAAGGCTGGGCGAAATCCATTCTTTTTAACCCGTTGGCTCGGGATCAATTCACGGCATTTTTCCAACGGCAAGATACCTTTGCACTGGGTGTCTGCAACGGTTGCCAAATGATGAGCAATCTCCACAACTTGATTCCAGGTACGGATTTCTGGCCACACTTTGTGACAAATCAATCGGAAAGGTTTGAGGCTCGGGTAGCGTTAGTGGAAGTTGAAGCCTCCAAATCTATATTTTTGCAAAGTATGGTGGGGTCGCGCTTACCCATCGCCATTGCTCACGGTGAAGGTCGCGCGGAATTTAAAAACTTTTCCCAAATCATGGATGCGGAGCAGGCCCGCGGTATCGCTTTGCGTTACGTGAACAATTGGGGGGAGGTTACGGAAACCTATCCAGCCAACCCCAACGGTTCACCCCAGGGAATAACCGGGCTTACCAATGCCGATGGTCGGGTTACTATAATGATGCCCCATCCGGAGCGAGTGTACCGTACTATCCAGAATTCATGGCATCCGTCAGAGTGGGAGGAGGATGGCCCGTGGTTAAGAATGTTCCAAAATGCCAGGAAATGGGTTTCTTAAAATGAGCGAGCGAAATCACCTGTGCATAAATTAGTTTTTTATGTGCCTGAATCGCACAAGGAACCAGTTAAGCAGGCAGTGTTTGCGGCGGGTGCGGGGAAAATTGGCTGTTATGATCAGTGTTGCTGGGAAGTGCTAGGTCAGGGACAGTTTCGCCCCCAGAGCGGTGCTCAACCTTATCTGGGAAATGTAGGGGATTTGGAAACAGTGGCGGAATATCGCGTGGAAATGGTAGTGGATGACCACTTGGTGAGGGCGGTCATTCAAGCGCTGCGTGCGGCCCACCCCTACGAAGAGCCAGCCTTTGACGTCTGGCCCCTGGTGTTGTAGCCGTGGGTTTATGTGCGGGGGTGGGGAGCAGTAATGTCTTCCACGTGAAGCGGATAATGATCTGTTTTACGATCTTCAATAAATAAGCGCAACGTGCGATGAATCGTGGTAAATGCCAATTCTTGCCAAGGAATGTCCTCGATATCAAATAGCTCAGTTTCCAGACTCTCTTCTCCGGGGCCATGACGACCGCCCACTAGCTCTCCACGATACAGCATATACACCTGGTTGATATGCGGTAAATTAAACACTGTATATAGTCCATGCAAAATAACTTCAGCCTGTGCTTCTTCAAAGGTTTCTCGAGCCGCCGCTTCACTTACCGTCTCGCCATTTTCCATAAATCCAGCGGGCAAGGTCCAGAGACCATGACGTGGCTCAATAGCGCGCCGACAGAGTAGGATTTTTTGTTCATGAGTAACCAAAGCGCCGGCAATAATGCGAGGGTTCGAATAATGTATTTCGCCGCATGAATTGCATACAAATCGATTTCGATTGTCGCCAGAGGGGATACGTAACGATACGGGCGAGCCACATTGACTGCAAAATTTCATAAGTTTCGCCATCACGGATAGTAAGCTCAGTATGATCCTAGAAATTATAAGATGACGCAAACGTTGGTGGAGGCTGTTAGCAAAAACCCGCCTAAAAAGTAGGCGGGTCTCGATTTTATTGCACGACTCTTACTACCGACTCAGGCGCGTTGGCTTAGGCGCGTTGGAAGGGAAGCACTTTGGCTTCGACGCTGCCGTTAGCTTCGCTGAGGTTGCGGCCAACGGATGGGTGTGCGTTTCCGGCGACTTCATTTACCGCCTGACGCAGTTTGTCAAAAGACTCATGCATCATTCCCGAAATAGCAATGCAGGCGGCCATGGGGCTCTTGGCTCGACGTCTTTCCATATCGATCTGGAACTGCAAACCTCGCAGACGACGACGCATTGACTCTGGGGCGCTCTGAATCAACTGATCACAGAGCTGGATGCGAAGGCGCTCCAGTTGTGCTGGGTCGTTTTGTGCCAATTCCCTTAGCTTTTCGAATTCGGGCAGATTGTCAGACATAAGGTTTACCTCTAATACATTAATCAGTCGCCAGCAGCCTGTTGGAGGTGGAGACTATAACTACAGGGTTTGCAGCTTTTTTCAGTGGAACATCGGTACAGCATGATTTACTGGTGTTGATAGCTTGCACTCCCAAGCTTTTTATACTACCGCCAAATTTTTCAATGTATAGATAGCTAATTTGGTAAAGTTTGTATTTGAGCCGGGTTATTAGTAAAAATCCTTTTATAACCTCACAGGATAAGGCTGTAAAATCAGGCGCTTATTCCTCCCTGACTAGGCACTGTGTCTAACCGTTTTTTTTTGTTGCCAAGAGCAAAAATTGCCTAATTTACTTCATGATTGCACACAAAATACGACTATTGGAGGATTGATTTGATAAACTCCGCCTATTCATCGTGGTTTGGTAGGGAGGATTGGGTGTCAGCAATTGATTGGCGGTTCGCATTGAAAGCTAACGTTCCTGGTCTTCATCCTGGTCAGGAAGCGCTTGATAGCGCCGATGCCGCCGTGCTGATGGCTTTTACAGATCAGGCTGATCCAGAGCTCGTGTTGACCAAACGCTCGGAAACATTGAGCAGCCATGCCGGAGAGGTGGCCTTTCCTGGTGGCAAAAGGGATCAAACCGACACAGATGTCCTGATGACGGCGCTACGGGAAAGCTATGAAGAAATCAACTTGCCTCCCCAATTAGTGGAATTGGTCGGCCCAATGTCCATTTCTATCTCGAAAATGGGGCTCAAGGTGGTGCCTGTGATTGGTATTATTCCTGCTGCGGCAGAATTTATTCCCAGTGAAGCTGAAATAGACAGT
Source organism: uncultured Ketobacter sp. (assembly GCA_963922875.1). GTDB lineage: Bacteria > Pseudomonadota > Gammaproteobacteria > Pseudomonadales > Ketobacteraceae > Ketobacter. Next base: position 121,909 of record CAWUJH010000004.1, read on the forward strand.
ATTTTTAAGGTGCCATTAAGTTACTTTATCAAAGCGCCGCCGCAAGATTTCACCATAAAAAAATTCCGAGGGACCTATTATGAGGTTCCCTGTTATCGATTTAATGACTACGAAATTTGGGGCCTGACCGCCTATCTAATCTGGGATTGCTGTAATCGAGTGTTCGATACTGGATTTGATTTAGCCGTGCCCAGACCCGCAAACAAGCCCTCTTAAGGAAGTGAATATGTTATATCAACTGGATAACCGGCGAGTGGACTTTCTTAGTGACGACTATTTCATCGCGCCCAATGCGACGGTTATTGGCTCGGTAATTATCGAGCATAATGCCAGCGTATGGTTCAACTGTGTTATTCGTGGTGATAACGAACCGATTACGATTGGAGAAGGATCTAATGTTCAAGATGGTTCAGTTTTGCACACTGATATTGGAATACCGCTGGTGATTGGCAAGCATGTGACAGTGGGCCACAAAGTTATGTTGCATGGATGTGAAATAGGCGACAATTCTCTCATCGGAATTAACGCCGTAGTGTTGAATCGGGTTAAAATCGGGAAAAACTGCATTATTGGTGCTAATGCTCTCATTCCTGAAGGTAAAGTTATACCGGATAATTCCATGGTGTTAGGCTCACCAGGTAAAGTCGTTAAGACCTTAACGCCACAGCAAGTGGATATGATTAAACTCAGCGCATTGCATTACATCGAGAACTTCAAACGTTATAAACGATCCTTGCAAGAGGACGAGCGAGCATGAGCAAAGTTAACCAGGATATTGTGTTATCACCCTGTGTTGGAGTTTGCGCTCTGGATGAAGATGACGTGTGTATAGGGTGTTTGCGCTCCGGTCAGGAAATCAGCCGCTGGGGCTATTTAGATAACGAAGGCAAGCGCGCCATTCTTGCCAATGTAGAGCAACGTTTCCGTGAATCTCAGGCGTAAGGCAAGTTTATGACAAGTATTGGAACTCCTCTTAGTAGTACAGCCCTTCGAGTTTTGCTCTGTGGTAGTGGCGAGCTGGGTAAAGAGGTGGTGATTGAGTTGCAGCGATTGGGATGTGAAGTCATTGCAGTGGATCGCTATCCTGATGCTCCGGCGATGCAGGTGGCACATCGCAGTCATGTTATTTCAATGCTCGACGCCGCAGAACTACGACGTTGTATCGAATTAGAGCAGCCTCATTATATAGTGCCTGAGATAGAGGCTATTGCCACTGACACCTTGGTGGAGCTAGAGCAAGAAGGCTATACGGTAGTACCCTCAGCCAAGGCAGCTCAACTCACCATGAATAGAGAAGGTATTCGACGGTTAGCGGCCGAGACTTTGCAGTTACCCACTTCGCCCTACGCGTTTGCCTGTGACTTTCAAGAATATCAGCAAGCGGTTGCCGATTTGGGTTTTCCTTGCGTGGTAAAACCCATAATGAGCTCCTCTGGAAAGGGGCAAAGTCTGGTGCGAAATGCGGCTGATGTGGAGTCTGCGTGGCAGTATGCCCAAGAAGGTGGTCGTGCCGGTGCAGGCAAGGTGATCGTCGAAGGTTTTGTTGATTTCGATTTTGAAATTACCCTGTTGACCGTTTGTCATCAAGGTGGGGTAAGCTTTTGTGATCCGATTGGGCATCGTCAGGAAGCCGGAGATTATCGAGAATCCTGACAACCACAGCCGATGAGTCCTGAAGCCTTGGGAAAAGCGCAGGTAATCGCGCAATCAGTAACCCAGGCTTTGGGTGGTTGGGGGCTGTTTGGCGTTGAGCTGTTCATAAAAGATGATCAAGTTATTTTTAGTGAAGTTTCACCGCGTCCTCACGATACCGGATTGGTGACCCTGATTTCACAGGATTTGTCTGAATTTGCGCTCCATGTAAGGGCTATATTAGGCCTGCCAATTCCAGTCATACGTCAGTTTGGCCCCAGTGCATCAGCGGTAATCTTGCCTGAAGGCCATTCGAAAAAAATGGTATACACGGGCTTTTTAAAGGCCCTGGCTGAGCCTGATACCCAGCTGCGCTTGTTTGGTAAGCCAGAAATTGCAGGTAGCCGTCGGCTTGGGGTCGGCTTAGCCCTTGGTGATACTATTGATGAGGCCATTAAGAAAGCTAAGCAGGTCGCCGATTCAATCCGTGTGGAAATGTGAAGTACAATTGCGCCGTGAAAGCTTTGCAAACCTAAGCAGCGTTCTATACTTGCCAGTAGTGTAAGGAAATTATCGTAGATCCGAGAGCAAAGATCGCTTTAAACCTGACAGTCCCGTTGATATAGCGTCATGAATTATGGTGTTTCGAAATGTTAAAGCTGAAATTTAAGGATCAGCGTAGACCCGCGTTGTGGTTGGTGGAAACTGTTACCACTATTGGCTCTGATCCTAAAAGTCATGTAGCCATTACTGAACAGGGTATCGAGCCATTGCATGCAGAGATTTTAAAAGAGGGTGAAGCGCTATATTTAAAGGATGCGGGTACTTCTGCGGGTACCTATGTTAACGGCGCCCAGGTTCGACAAAAATTCCAGTTGCGCCCCGGTGATTTGGTGACTGTTGCTGGCGTGGAATTGGAAATTATTGACGCCAAGGATGATACATCTACCGCAACCAAGCCGGCGCTAGCGAAAAGCAATTGGAGTATTTTGGGATTGTCCGGCGATCTTAAGGGCAAGAGTATTCCTATTCAGAGTGCCATGGTTTTTGGTCGTTCCAGTAATTGCGACATTGTAATCAATGACGCTCATATGTCGCGGCGGCACGCCGAAATTAGTCTCAGTAACGGCATATTAAGGTTGGTAGATTTACAGTCTTCCAATGGAACCAGCGTCAATAATCAGAAAATTGGCGAACGGGTGTTACGCCCAGGGGATAAAATTCAGTTTGATCATGTTCGTTTTTTGGTCGTAGGGCCTCTAAACGCTGAAATACCTGAAGAGGATGCAGAAGACGAAGATGAAGAAACTTTGTTTCGGGCCGCACCGATTCCTCGAGCGCCCACTCAACCTCGCCGGCCCGTGGAAGTTTCTTCGCCACTCTCTGCAAGTAAGGCAGCTGAGGCGAGTATTAATAAATCGCAACCCACCAGTTGGTTACCATTAGTCATTAGTGGTGTCGTACTTGTATTGGCGTTTGTTGCAGGTGTCGGCGTTATTATGATGGGCTAGGTTTCTTCTTTGCCGGAGGTACGGAAAATACGCGGGCCGTTCGGATCATGCTGTCTTTGATCTGTATGGTTTCGATCCTGTAGCGACCAATGCGCAGGCACAGGTTGTGTTCTGGAAGGGTTTCCAAGTGCTCAGTAATTAATCCATTTAAGGTTTTAGGCCCTTTGGTAGGTAGGTGCCACTTGAGCGCTTTATTAATGTCGCGGATTGTGGCTAGGCCGTCGATAATATACGAGCCATCTTCTTGAGGGTGAATGTCCTGACTGCTGGAGGCAAAGTCAGTGGTAAATTCGCCCACTATTTCTTCCAGTATATCTTCCAGAGTAACCAGGCCCTGTACATCACCGTACTCATCAACCACAAACCCCATTCGGCGTTTAACTTTCTGAAAGTTAACCAGCTGAACATGGAGAGGGGTGCCCTTAGGTACAAAATAAGGCTCTACCGCTTGCTGCAATATTTTGGCTTTATTAAGATCATCCTCCATTAGCAGGCGGCTGATTTTCCGTAAGTGGAGTACACCCACAGGTGAATTTAAATCGGATTTGTAGACCGGTAAGCGGGTGTGTTGGGTAGAGCGCAATGATTTTAAAATATCATCAGCGCTTTCATCGAGGTCGATACCGGACACTTCGTGTTTCGGTATCATTATGTCGTCCACGGTGACTTCTTCCAGATCCAAAATACTCAGTAGCATTCGCTGATGGCGACTCGGCAATAGGGCGCCGGATTCCGTCACCACAGTGCGCAGTTCTTCCCGGCTTAAATGATTGGGGCCAGCATCCTCTGCTGTGACGCCAACCATACGCAGCAGTCCGTTACTAATCGTGTTGACTAGCCAGACAAAGGGATAAAGCGCTGTTAACAGCGGTTTCAAAATCAAACTTGCGGGAAAGGCAATTCGTTCAGGTTCTAAGGCGGCCAGGGTTTTTGGAGTGACTTCAGCAAACACCAATATAACCAGGGTTAACACGGCAGTGGCTACGGCAATACCGCCGTCTCCCCATAGGCGTATAGCGATAATGGTGGCAATAGAAGATGCCAGTATGTTGACAAAGTTATTGCCGATAAGAATTACACCGATCAAGCGGTCGGGACGGCCCAGCAACTCCTCAACCCGACGAGCTCCTTTATGCTTGCTCTTCACAAGGTGACGCAATCGGTAGCGATTGAGCGACATCATGCCGGTTTCTGAGCTGGAAAAAAAAGCTGACATTAGGATCAGCACGCCCAGGATAATGCCCAGCGTATAGATTGGAATTTCGTTCAATTGTTACTTAGCCTCGTTATGCCCGATGAAGAATCAGCTCAAGAACTACTTTGGAGCCGAAGTACCCAAGAGTTAATAAAATAAAACTGCTCAATGTCCAGCGCACCGCCACCATGCCGCGCCAGCCCCGAAGTTTGCGGCCCAGTAAAAGCGCCAGTAATACGCCCCATGATCCCAAGGCAAAAACTGTCTTGTGAATAAGGTGTTGAGCGAACAGGTCGTCAACAAAAAGAAACCCGGTGGTAATTGCGGCACTTAAAAAAACCATGCCAAAGGTAATTAAGTCAAATAGCATGCTCTCCATGGTTTGCAAGGGGGGCAGAGAATTGATGACTTCATGCAGGTGGCGATGTTTTAGTTGGTAATTTTGAATCCCTAGAAGTATTGCTTGAGACAAGGCCAAGGCTATCAAACAGTAGGCCGCTATAGACAGTAGAATATGGGCGATGACTCCTGCCTCCATATTGCTAATGGGGGTGGAATCGTCTTTGAAAAAAATAGCGATAATAATACCGAGGCAGGCCGAAGGGTATGCCGGTGCTAAAAACGATACAACATGACGATAGATAGCAATGAGTGTCCCGCTGGCTGCCAGCACAAAACCAAATAGCGAAGCCATAGTGGTCACACCAAGCTGAATGCCGTGCTCGCTGGGAAACAAATCATAGTGTAATTGAATGGCATGAAAAGCTAGCGCCATGGCGGCGATAGCGAAGAACAGAGGTTTGTTAAGTGGCTTATCTGTTTTGAGGCTGCGTACAATCAAGATGGTGGCCACACCAAACCCTAAACAGGCGATAATGCCAGATGTAAATGCCATGGTCACGGCCGAGTGGAACCCCTTGATTACCAATAAAACCTAAGTTTCGCACAAGGCTGTCAATAATGAAACTGGCTGCGTTATACTAGCGGGTCACAGTACGCATTAACCACAACGATGATTGACTATGTTTGATACTTTAACCGAACGACTCAGTACCAGCCTGCGCAGCGTCACAGGCAAAGCCCGCCTTACGGAAGACAATATCAAAGACACTCTGCGCGAGGTTCGCATGGCCTTGTTAGAGGCTGATGTAGCATTGCCAGTCGTTAAGGACTTTATTGAAAGGATAAAAGTACGGGCGGTGGGCCAGGAGGTGATGAAAAGCCTCAGCCCGGGGCAAGTGTTCATCAAGATAGTGAATCAGGAGCTGGTGCACATGATGGGGGACGGCAATGACGCCCTCCAGTTCAACACCCAGCCTCCAGCCGTGATTCTAATGGCAGGTTTGCAGGGCGCTGGTAAAACCACCACCGTAGGCAAGCTGGCCCGTTACCTTAAAGAGCGGGAAAAGAAATCCGTGATGGTAACCAGTGCGGATATCTATCGACCGGCTGCGATCAAGCAGCTGGAAACCCTTGCAGGCGAAGTGGGTGCCAAGTTTTTTCCCAGCACAACGGACGACAACCCTGTGGCTATTGCCCAAGGCGCTATCGCCGAGGCCAAAAAGCAATTTGTGGATGTGGTGATTGTGGATACCGCTGGTCGATTAGCTATCGATCAGGCAATGATGGAAGAAATCAAAGCCCTCCATGGCGCTATTAAGCCCATTGAGACGTTGTTCGTGGTGGATTCCATGACCGGGCAGGACGCGGCCAACACCGCCAAAGCCTTTGGCGAAGCTTTGCCCCTTACAGGTGTAGTGCTTACCAAAACTGACGGCGATGCCCGCGGCGGGGCGGCGTTATCGGTAAGGCATGTCACTGGAAAACCTATAAAATTCCTGGGCGTGGGCGAGAAAAGCGATGCTTTGGAGCCATTTCACCCGGATCGTATTGCTTCTCGAATTCTTGGTATGGGTGATGTGCTGAGCTTGGTGGAAGAAGCTGAGCGCAAGCTTGATAAAACCAAAGCCGATAAATTGGCTAAAAAGCTTAAAAAAGGTAAGGGCTTTGATTTAGAAGACTTGTTGGAGCAGTTCCAGCAGATGAAACAGTTAGGTGGCATGGCTGGTATGCTGGATAAGTTGCCCGGCATGGGCGGTATGGCGAAAATGGCGCAGCAGGGCGGAGTTGCGGATAAAGAGCTCGCTCGGATGGAAGCCATTATTTACTCCATGACCCGGCACGAACGTCGCTTTCCTGATGTGATTAACGGGTCTCGCAAGCGTCGTATTGCAGCGGGATCTGGCACCCAGATTCCGGATATTAACCGTGTTTTGAAACAGCACAAGCAAATGCAAAAGATGATGAAGAAAATGTCATCGAAAGGTGGCATGAAGAATATGATGCGGGGCATGAAAGGCATGATGGGCGGCGGCGGATTTCCAGGCGGCGGCACACCACCTTTTTGAAGTACAAGGGACTTTTAATTAACGGTAATTTCCCGTACAATGCTGCGCCTCTTGAGGCTGGGTCTAAACGGCTTACTGCTCGGGTAGTGTACAAGGTCTGAAATGGCCCTGGGTTGATGACCAAAAAGACAATAATTTCAATGCCTTGCTACTTGCTTTAGGGCTATGGTAGCAGGGTGTTTTTATGATTAATTTCGCTGAACAGCAAGCTTGTTTAAAGGAAAATGAACTATGGTAACAATTCGATTAACTCGTGGTGGCTCTAAAAAGCGTCCTTTTTACCACTTGATCGTGACTGATAGTCGCAATTCACGTGACGGCCGTTATATTGAGCGCGTCGGCTTTTTCAATCCTTTGGCAAAAGGCAATGAAGAGCGTTTACGTGTGGATTTGGGGCGTGTTGAACACTGGACCAATCTGGGTGCTCAATTGTCTGACCGTGTGAGCGGGTTGTTGAAAGAAGCGAAGAAGACTGCCGTTGCCGCATAAGCTGCACTTATAAGTCCTGGCAAGGTGGTTAAACGATGTCTGATTGGGTGGTAGTAGGCAAATTGCTGGGGCCTTACGGCATCAAAGGGTGGATCAAAGTGTATTCACACACCCACCCCATGGAAAATATAGGAAGTTATAACCCGTTATGGGTTAATCGTGCCGGCGATTGGCAACCGATTAAGTTGTTGCAGGTAAAGCTGCATGGAAAAGGCGTTATCGCTCAGATCGAAGGCTGTAATGATCGTGAGCAGGTTCCGCAGTTTAGCGGCTTGGAGCTGGCCATAAAGCGAGAGCAATTGCCTGAGTTGGCGAATGACGAGTTTTATTGGTCACAGTTGATTGGCTTGAAAGTGGTAAACAAGGCCAATGAATGCTTGGGAGCTATCGACCATTTGCTGGAAACCGGCGCGAACGATGTGCTGGTAGTGGTACCTTGTGATGGTAGTGTCGATCAAACAGAACGCTTGATTCCCTATGTGTGGGAGCAAGTGGTGCTTGGTGTTGATCTGCAGCAGAAGCAGGTAACGGTGGACTGGGCAAGTGACTTTTAAGGGAACCACTGATACAGCTGCACCGGCGATGGCCGTTGAGTTGGTAAGTTTGTTCCCTGAAATGTTTGTCACGCTAAGTGACTTTGGTGTTACCGGTCGGGCTATAAAAAAAGGGCGAGTACATCTGGGATTCAATAACCCCAGAGACTTTGCTCAGGATGTTCACCGAACGGTAGATGATCGACCCTATGGCGGTGGCCCCGGCATGGTGATGATGATTGAGCCATTGCTGGCTGCGGTAACTCAAGCCAAGTCAAGGCTTCAGAGTAAGGGTGTAACCGCACCGAAAGTGATTTATGTGTCTCCTCAAGGAGAGACATTTACTCAGCACAAAGCGCAGCAGTTGAGTGAAACCCCTGGAATTGTCTTGGTTTGTGGTCGTTACGAAGGGGTTGATGAGAGATTTATTGAAATGGCCGTGGATGAAGAGTGGTCCATTGGTGATTATGTGGCCAGCGGCGGTGAATTGCCTGCCATGTTGATGCTGGACGCGGCCATTCGCCTGGTGCCAGGTGTGTTAGGTCATGAAAGTTCAGCCGTAGAAGATTCTTTTGTGGATGGCTTGCTGGATTGCCCACACTACACGAGGCCAGAGACGTTTGCTGGCGTAGATGTACCCAAAGTTCTGCTAAGTGGTCATCATGGTGAAATAAAGCGTTGGCGGTTGCAACAGGCGCTGGGTCGAACCTATGAACGACGACCAGATTTATTTAATCGTAAAGCCTTAACTCGTGAGCAAGAGGTTTTACTGGAACAGTATTTGGATGAGCATAACTCATCACAAAAAGATTGATGAACGACGTGAATGTAGTTTCAGAACTACCTCTGACGCCAACAGTGAGGAAGCACAAATGAGTGGTAGAAACAAAATAATTCAAGAGCTTGAAAATGAGCAGTTGAAGCAGGATGTGCCCAAGTTTAGCGTGGGTGATACTGTGGTTGTGAACGTAAAAGTTACGGAAGGTGATCGTACTCGTTTGCAGGCGTACGAAGGTGTGGTGATCGCAAAGCGTAATCGTGGTCTGAATTCGGGCTTTACTGTCCGTAAGATCTCAAATGGCGTTGGTGTTGAGAGGACGTTCCAGACCCACAGTCCATTGGTAGATAGCCTGACAGTTAAACGTCGTGGTGCTGTACGTCGTGCCAAGCTTTACTATCTTCGTGAGCTTACGGGTAAAGCCGCTCGTATTCGCGAGAAGTTAAACTAGCCATCAATAGTTTTTATTGATGAGCCATAAAAAGGCGCCTCTTGTAGGCGCCTTTTTATTTTGTGATAGGGGTCGGTAACCTAGCCATTACTGGCTATAATCGATGGCTGTATCCAGCTAATAAAAAACAACTAAAAATGAGCGAAATAAAAACCTTTCGATCGATCCTGTCTCCCTGGGCAATAAAGCCCAATTTTCTCGCGCTTTTCAGTCGCGGTGCCGGTGCTTATCCGGTAATTGATGGTTTGCGCTCTATTAGTTATCTATTGGTTTTGGCCTTCCATACCAGTCTAATTTTTGGTTTCAAGGCTGGTGAAGCTTTTGGGCAGGAACTGTTAAATCAGACGCCGTTTCTCTTTAATTGGATCTGGAATGGGGATAAAGCGGTCGATCTTTTTTTTGTATTAAGTGGGTTTTTGATCGCAATTATACTTTTTAAAGAGTTGGAGAAAACCGGCAGCATCCGCCTTTCTCGTTTCTACTATCGTCGTTATCTGCGCTTAACTCCCTTGTACTTTCTGTTAATTTTTCTTTATTGGTGGTTGGGATTGAACAATCACGAAACATTGTGGGCCAACTTGTTATATGTAAATAATTACATCACGGATGATGAGATGGCGATGCCTTGGACCTGGTCGTTGGCGGTGGAGGAGCAGTTCTATTTGTTGCTGCCGTTGCTAATATTGATCACGTTGCGGATAAACCGCCACGCCTTTTTAAGGCTCATGATAGGGCTTCTACTGTTTTCATTGGTAGCTCGATTTTTAGTGCTCTACTTTAATGAAGTGCTGTGGCAGGCGGACTATCGGGATATGCTGTTAAGTAGTGATTTCTCATCGCAGTTCTATGACCAGCTATATCATAGCTTGCTGACCCGTTATGGGCCTTTTGTCGCAGGAATATTGGCGGCCTACTTGTTTTTTTATGAGCGCATTCGGTTGGGTGTCTGGTTAGTGGAGCACCCCAATAAAGGGTTCCTGCTCGATAGTTTGGCATTGACCACAGTGTTATTTTTCATGTTCTTTCCAATTGTGGATCTGCGATTTCAAGAGACCAGTCCAGGTTTGATTGCTTATGTTGTGTGTCACCGTGTGCTGTTTAGTGTGGGTGTGGCGTGGTTGATAGTGTCGATGGTGCTGGGTCGTCACAGTTTTCCCTGGCTGCAGGCCCTCTTGAGTTGGCGATTCTGGATGCCGTTCAGCCAACTAACTTACTCTATGTATCTGATTCACTTCTTCGCTGTTTTTTCGACGTTGCATGGGTACAAGCAATACTATGAAAGCTTTAATTGGCCAGCATGGAAGTTTGCGGCGGTGACAATCAGCGTTTCCTTTTCCGTGTCTCTGTTGCTTGCTTTGGTTGCTGGGGTGTTGTGCTGGCTATTAATTGAAAAGCCATTCTTGAACTTCCGAGACGCCACATATCGGGAGGTTTTTACCGCTCAAATCGATAGGGCAAAAACTCTCGTTCGCGCTCGTTAACCTGAATTTTCTTGCCAATCGGCGGAAACGCCCGCTGCGAGCAGTTGGTTCTCTCGCACACGCGGCAGCTGGCTCCTATGGGTACAACAGCATCTTTGTCGTTTAAATCAATGCCGGCTACATAGATCAATTTGGGGGCATGCTGGATTTCGCATCCTAATCCAACAGCAAAGTTTTTTTGAGGCATTAAAAAGCCGCCTTCAGTGCGGGTCACTGTGCGAGCAATGCAAAAGTAAGTCTTCCCGTCTGGCATTTGCGCCACTTGGCGCAGAATCTTCCCCGGTTGCGCGAAAGCTTCGTGTACATTCCAGAGGGGGCAGGCGCCTCCAACGCGAGCGAAATGAAAGCTGCTGGCACTTTGTCGTTTTGAGATATTGCCTGCGGCGTCTACCCGCAAAAAGTAAAAAGGAATTCCTTTTGCACCGGGTCTTTGTAATGTGCTTAAGCGGTGGCAAAGTTGTTCGAAGCTTACGTTAAAAATGATCTGCAGGCGTTCTATGTCGTAGCGTTCCTGTTGCGCTTTTAATAAAAATAATGTGTATGGCATTAGCAGTGCACCGGCAAAATAGTTGGCTAAACCTACCCTGCATACGGCTTCCGATTCCGTGTTGGTAAAGCGGGCCTTGCTAATAATTTCGTCCAGTAAACTGACTTGGTCTAATAGGCAGATTTGATGGGCAATATGGAAAACTCTCTGTCGTAGGGATAGCAGTTTGGATAAAACTAACTGCTTTTTTTCCGGTATAAATTGGCGTAATCGGTCGCCTTCGGCCTCGGTTGATACCTCAATGCTGTGAGCTTTCGCTAAATATTGAATTAGCTGAGTCTCACCGCCTCCCAATGTCATTTGTTGTTCTTCAAACAATTGCTCTGCAGCATGATCAAGCTCATTAAAATAATTGTTCTGGTAGTAGAAAAAGTCACGTACCTCTTCGTAGGGGAACTGTTGGCCTTCTATTGAGCGTACAGCTTCGTCCCCCGTCATTTCCTGCGCCAAGCCAATATAGTTTTGTTTGGTTTGTAGGTGTGATTGATAAAGGCTGAGAAAGTGGCGTGCAATCGCGGGAGTGCGTGTAACCATATCCTTGATTTCAGCTAAGCCCAGTTTTTCGTTTTCAAATAAAGGATCTTCCAAACAATCTTTCAATTCAGCCACCAGGCGGTCATCTTCCTCTTCAGAGAAATGGCTTAAGTCGACGTCAAAGATTGCTCCTAATTTGAGTAGCACTTGAACGGTTAGAGGGCGCTGGTCATTTTCGATTTGGTTAAGGTAACTGGGGGAAAGTTCCAGTTGTAGGGCGAGTGATGCTTGTGTCAGTTGGTGTTGCTCCCGTAAGCGCCGGATCTTGTTACCTAAGTACAGTTTTCGCTTTCTCTTGGTCATTGGTTTAGCCGTTTGTCGTTAAGTTTGCAAATTTGCAAGATTTGCAAAAATTATAGTTTCAAAGCAAATAATTTAACAGCCCCGCACGAAAAAAGCCCGTAAACATTGAGTAAAAGCTAAAGCCAAGCAATTATTGGTGAGTCCTTGCCATCTAATAAATATTTGGCAAATATTGCAAAATGTGTCGAGGAGTTGAAATGCCCACGTATAAAGCGCCCTTGGATGAAATGCAGTTTTTACTGTATGACGTGTTCAAAGCACAGCATCTTTGGAGTCAATCTCCAGATTTGAAAACTCTGATAGAGCCCGATGTCGCCAATGCCATGTTGGGTGAGGCGGCAAAATTTGCTGAAAACTGTTTACTACCGATCAATCGCTCAGGAGATGAGGAGGGTGCGCAGTGGCATGCTGGAGAAGTAAGCACACCCCAGGGATTTAAATCCGCTTACGAGCAGTTTTGTGAAAATGGCTTTACTGCATTGTGCGGAAGCGCGGAATATGGAGGTTTGGGCATGCCTAAATCCCTGGCCGTGTTGATCGATGAAATGATGTACGCTGCCAACAGTAGTTTTTATTTGTACCCTGCTTTGTCTGCCGGCGCGTGCTTAGCGATCGAGGCTCACGGCAGTGAGGTGCTGAAAGCACAATATTTGCCAAAGATGTATGCCGGAATCTGGAGTGGCACTATGTGTTTGACGGAGCCTCAGGCGGGCAGTGATTTAGGTCTTATACGTACCAAAGCCGTGCCCCAGGGGGATGGGTCGTATAAAGTGACGGGTACCAAGATCTTTATCACTGGAGGTGATCATGATTTGAGTGAAAACATAGTTCACTTGGTGTTGGCAAAGTTACCTAATGCACCGGCAGGATCAAAGGGGATCTCGTTATTCCTGGTGCCGAAATTCTGGGTTGGCGATGATGCTGAACGAAGTAGCAATGGCGTATCTTGTGGTTCTATTGAGCACAAGATGGGGATCAAAGGTTCCGCCACCTGCGTTATGAACTTTGATTCCGCACGGGGTTACCTGGTGGGTGAAGTCAATCGAGGTCTACAGTGCATGTTTACGATGATGAACTGTGAGCGTTTATCTATCGGCATTCAAGGTTTGGGTACTGCAGAAATTTCCTACCAGAATGCGCTTGCCTATGCTAAAGATCGAGTACAGGGACGAGGGAGTTCGATTTTAGGTCATGGCGACGTTCGGCGAATGTTGCTGAATATGAAATCCACCACTGAAGCTGGTCGGGCTTTTGCCGTTTACCTGGCTATGTTACTGGATCAGGCAAAGTATTCTGATAACCAAGAACAACGGGTAAAAGCAACAGCTTTTGCAGCTCTGTTGACACCCGTTGCCAAGGCATTTTTTACGGATCTTGGGTTAGATAGTGCAATACTGGGTCAGCAGGTGTTTGGTGGGCATGGCTATATCCGAGAGTGGGGGCAGGAACAATTGGTGCGGGATGTGAGGATTGCCCAAATTTACGAAGGTACAAACGGTATTCAGGCGCAGGATCTGTTGCAGCGTAAAGTGTATGCGGATCGTGGTGAATGGTTGAATTGTTATTTGGATGAAATTCTCGCATGTTGTTTCGAATGTGGCGATGAACTGCAGCGCTATGCACAATCACTCACTACAAAAATTCAGGAATTTAAACAGATAACCGCCATGTTAATGGAGCGGGCTGAGCAAGATCCGTTAGTGTTGGGCTCAGTCGCGTGTGATTATTTGCATGCATTAGGATATTTGTCATATGGGTACATGTGGCTAAAAATGATGGAGTCTGATCGCCATGAATCGACACAGGGCGCTCCGACTAGCTCAAAGCAGAAAGTGGGTCGTTATTATTTTCGGCGAATTCTTCCACGTATTGAGAGTCTACAAACGACACTATTAGTGGAGTCTGAGGTGTTGACGGATTTTTCAGATGCTGAATTTTAGTTAAAATCGGCTGGCTTGAAGTGAAGCCGCTACACTGTCATTAAAGTCCCTTGAGAAGAAGGTTGCCTTTGGGTTGTCCTTGCTGAGTAATAACTAGGCTTTTTATATTTCCTTGGGTGACCTCAAGTTTTAATGGGTCAAACCCTGGTAGTAATAGAAAGCCATGGGTGGCTTCATTCTTGTTTTCGAGTTGAAATGCCTGGCTATTAGATGAAAAATCAAAAAGTACCACCTGGTAATTATTGGATTGAATATTGGCAAGATAGGTTGGGTTTATTGTTTCGTCATCGGTTTTTAAGGTAGCCATATGGTTTACTGGCCATGAAACTCTCTGTGTGGTTTTTTGGCCTGGACGAATTGAGCCGAGGCTTGATTGCCAATCGGTTAAAGGGTTTGTTACCCCTAGCTGATGAGAGGCTTGATCGCGATTAATCAGGTTATAGGTGTCACCGCTGCCTGCAGCGTACACTACTTTTTCAAAACCATTACTATCCAGGGTGATGGTTACATCGGGATTGGGTCTGCTACCATCGATTAAATACACGATAGCAAAGGACGTAGAAGGTTCTAGCAGTCGAATGGTGCCATTGATGGTTTTAGCTGGTACTCCCATTAAACCATCCTTGCTGGCTGGCTTTCTGGGCAGAGAGGGTACCGATTTTGGCGTTGCTGCATAGAGTTTGGCTAAACTTAGCCTGGAGTTTTCCAGGCAAGCGTTTAATTCATTCATGGAATCTTGCAGTTTTTTAACAAGCGTCCAGCTTTTTTTATGGTTATAGTGCCAATTTTCAAGGAGGGCGGATTGCACTGAGTTTCTACTGTTTATCGCTTTTTCATAGTCTCCTTTGGCGGTCATATAGTCAGAGGTGGTCACTTCTTGTAAATCGGCGTCCTGCAAAGTTTCACAATGATGAAGGGATAAATTTAAGCTACTTTGATAGGCTTTCAGTTCTTGCTGAATCAGGATTATCTCATTTTGTTTGGCGACGATATCGGCTTGTAAGCGGCTGATGCATTGTTGGCTGGAGGTCAGGTTGGCGCGGACTGAGTGTTCAATCTCCTCGGTAGAGGGGCTGCGACTGGATAACTCAATTAAATTCTGTTTAAGTTTTTGTTGCGCCACCATCAAATTATCGGCATTTTTTTGAAGTTCAGCATAATTCACTAATTCATTCACTTGTTGTTCATAGTGGTTGCTTAACTGCGTACAGTCATCCACGATAGCCTTTGATTGCTGCTGCAAATATTGAAAAGAAAGGTTGAGCTGAGTTCTTTCCTTTTCTACCCTGACTACCTTCGTGTTCAAATTATCGCAGTCGCTTATTTTACGGCGGGTTCGATACTGGTCTGTCAGTGTGGGTGCAACGGCTAGTGCCTGACTTTTTTTGTTGAGAAAAGTTTCTAATAGGGCCTGAGTCTCTGCTATATCGCCATGGTTAAATGATTGCTCGGCTTTTTCACAGGCTTGAAAAGCCTCAGTTAGTAGGGGCTGTGCATTTGCCACTTCAATTTCGGCTACTACTCGCGAGCAGTAGCGTAAGGTATCCTGAACCCGTGGGTCGGGATTAGTCAGAACGGTGTTGTCTAGGTCCTGGGCTTGCTGTTTGATGCGAATAAATTGGTTTATTAGCGCGCTGGCTCTAGCCAAGTGGCCATCGAGCACCGCTTGTTGAGCATCATTACAATATGCAACACTTTGCTGTATATGGTAAACAGCGTTTTCTTTGGTGCCGTCAGCCGGCACTGAACCACTATAAAAAAGCGTGTAAATAAAAAGGCTATAGACAAAACGGTTCGAATATTTAGCAAACCTGAACAGCGGCATTTACCACCTTTTCTGTTGATAAAAAATGACTAGTCCTCGATGTCTTAAGAATAGCAGGCTTTGGTGCCAGTTTAGTAAGCTGCTCAATTTAGAACACTATACTGGCTAAGCCCAAAAAGATAAAAAAGCCCATACTATCGGTAACAAAGGTCAATACCACAGATGAACCCATGGCAGGATCTCTTTTCATTCGATTTAACGCCAGAGGCACTGTAATACCGATTATCGAGGCCAGCACTAGATTGAGCGTAATCGCCGTGGCCATTATTAGCCCGAGGGCTATATTGCTATAAAGCAGCCAGGCACACAACCCGAGAATGCTTCCCCAAATCAAGCCATTGATGGCGCTGATGAGAACTTCTTTACGATAAATAAAACTAAGATTTTCGCGATTGATGTGACTCATTGCTAGGCCCCTGATCAGCAGCGCAGCCGTTTGGTTTCCCGTGTTGCCGCCAACGCTGGCTACTATAGGCATCAAAGTGGCAAGGGCGACCAGTTGTTCGATGGTATTCTCAAAAATACTGATAAACCGAGTTGCTATGAATGCTGTCATTAAGTTGATACACAGCCAGGGCCAACGCTGTTTGGCACCTTGAAATATTGGGCCGAACAAGTCTGTATCTGCACTCAATCCCGCTTTTGTCAGTGCTTGCGAGTCAGCGCGCATGCGTAAATGGTCCATGATGGATTCAACGGTTAAACGCCCAATAACGTGACGCTTTTCGTTCAATACGGGAGCTGAAATAAGGTCGTAGCGTTCAAAGGCCAAGCCAGCATCTTCGGCGTCATCGTAAGGCGAGAATGTCACTACATTAGTGGACATGCAGTCTTTGATTTTGCTTTCACCATTCTCTCGGATGAGGTTGATCAGTGGTATAACTCCAGTCAGGCGCCCACTATTATTCACCACAAACAGTTTATCGGTTTGTGGGGGCAGATCTTGGGTTGAGCGCACCAGCTTAACGCCTTCATCAATGGACAGTGTTTCAGGCATGACTAAGCTGTCCATACTCATAATGTCGCCAACACTATCTTCAGGATACTCTAAACTGTTTTCCAGCCAATCCCGTTCTCTGGTGGCAAGGGTTGCTTTGGCCTTTTCCAGAGCATGACTGGGCAGGAAGTCTGCTATGTCGGTGAGTTCGTCTGTGTCCAGAGTTTTCAATATCTCGTTTAAACGTTCTGGGTCAGTTTGTTCAACCAGGAATTCGGCCACCGATTCTGGTAATTCCACCAGTACTTCACCGGCCTGGCTGTAATTCAGCTCATTCCAAATAAGGGGGCGATTGTCGGAGGGAAGTATATTTAGTAGATGAGCAATATCTGCACAATCAAGCTTTTTTAGTTCACGCTGTAATGCGGCTTGGTGTTGGCGGGCCATTAACTGTTCGATGACATCAGCATTCGCTTGTTGTTGTCTTTGCGTTACTGCTCCTTCAATCAATTGCTTATGGAGCAACTCCATTACGGGCGCTAGGCGTTCTTCCAAGGAAGGGATGTTGTGATTTTGATTCATTGTTAAGCAGCTATTACTACCTTGTCTGGTTTACATTAGCATAAACAGATGACAATCATGCAAAAAAAAAGCCTGATTGAAAGCAATCAGGCTGAGTTAAATGCGGAACTAATCTGCAAACTATCTTTTAATCTTGTTGCTAACTTCATCCATAACCTTAGACACATACTGGCCGTCTTCGAGGGTTTCGAAGAAGTCTGAGGCTAATTCTCCGACTTTTTGGTTGATTTCTCGAATTTTTTCGTAAACCAAACCAATGGTTTGTTGGCTCTTGTCTCTGAGTTGTTGGCTGTTTTCATCCAGCAATCCAGATTTTTCCAAGGTTTCAAAGGGTAAATCGGCAATGGCTTTGTGGATGTCTTCCACGTTTTTTGCACCATTGTCGATCGCCGTTTGAATCATATCCTTTAGCAACTCGGCTTTGTTCAGTAATCCCATAAGCAGCCTCTTTAACGTTTACGCTTTTTTACCTTGTGGAAATGAGTATTTCCAGACCCGCTTAACAACAGTCTTATACTGATTCCAGAAAGTGTCAGAGTGATAGGGTAGGCCATATTTTTCACAGATCGCTTGTACGCGTGGAGCCATTTCTTCATAACGATTGGCGGGAATGTCTGGGAAAATGTGGTGCTCAATCTGATGGCTCAAATGTCCGCTCATAATATAAACCAAGCGGCTACCAGTAAAGTTACTTGAACCTAGCAGTTGACGATAGTACCACTCACCTCGGGTTTCGTTTTTGCATTCTTCCTCAGTAAAAGTTTCTGCGTCGGCGGTAAAGTGGCCACAATAAATAACCGCTGAAGACCACAGATTACGTCCCAAGTTGGCTAGGGCATTACCTAAGGCTACTTTCCAGAAAAAGGGGCCAGCCAGTGCAGGGAAGAATATGTAGTCTTTAAATATTTGCTTGCCCGCTTTTTTCGTTTGATCTTTGATGTACTGTTTCTTTTCACTGTATTTCCACGTGCGGTTGCGCATTTGCTCATAACCTAACTCGTGCAGTGCTACACCCCACTGGAAGAAAATGCTGAGTAAGGCGAAATACGCAGTTTGAAAGGTATACCCTGGGTGCCAAGGAGTGTCCTCGGAAAGCCGTAATAAGGCATAACCATAGTCGCGATCTTTACCAACAATATTGGTAAAGGTGTGATGTTCAAAATTATGGGTACGTTGCCAAGACTTGCTGTCGTTAGCGGTATCCCATTCAAACTTCGTTGAGTGAAGTTTTGGATCATTCATCCAGTCAAATTGACCGTGCATAACATTATGACCAATTTCCATATTATCGAGGATCTTGGAAACAGACAAAGCAGCAACCCCCAGTACAAAAGGTACCGGAGTGAAACTGAAATGGATCAATGTACGGCCAGCTATCTCAAGATAACGCTGTACTCGAACAACGTTTTTAATGTAATTGGCATCGCTCTCGCCGAGGTCCGCACGAATCTCATCTCGTAAATTATCAAAATCCCTTTGCAGTCCCTCAAATTGCTCTTTGGTTAAGCGCCGTCTTGCAGGCTTTTGGGGGATATCCAAAGGAGCCGGTTGCAGTTCTTCCAGTTTTGGTTGAGTAGCAGTTGTCATTGTTTAACTCCTTTATTCCTTAGATTTCGATTTCAACGTTACTAACAGGGGCGGAAATACAGATTTGAATGACTTCTTCGTCAGCAGATGAGACTTCACCCGTAATGACGTTTCGAACCTGTCCAGATTTCTTTTTGCATTTACAGGTATAACAAATACCCATGCGACATCCCGCTGTAGGTGTTAGGCCGGCCGCTTCTGCCATGTCGAGCAGGGTGCCGGGCTTGTCAGTTGAGGTTTCAACAGCGCTTTTTGAGAAATTGATAGTCACAGGGTCTCCCGCAATGACTTTAATGGGCGGTAAGCCAAAAGCTTCTTCACGCACATTGCCCAGATCAAAACCGGCTTCAGCCAATAGGGATTTTGCAATTTCACGAAATGGGTGCGGCCCGCAAATATAGATCACAGCTGGTTTGGACTTAAGTAATGCTTCGATGTGATCTTTGCAAATAGGGCTTTGCGGCAGCGCCTGCTTTGTCTTACTTTTTTCGTAACTGGCAATAAAGTGAGTGGTCAGGTTGGATTCACTTTTGGCCATGGCGCCTAGTTCACCACCAAAAATAAAATCTTTTTGGGTGTTCGAAAAATACAACAAATCGGCCTTGATCGGCATGCCTCTGCCATTTAGCCAGCGCAACTGAGACATGATGGGCGTGATGCCCGATCCCGCAGCTATATAGGCCACTGATTCGCGAAGAGACGGCTCTAATACAAACTCTCCTTGTGCTTGTGACAAAACAACGATGTCACCTTGTTTCAGGTTTTCATGCATCCAAGGTGTGATTCGGCCATCACCCACTTTTTTCACCGTGATAGAAATTCTGCCGTCTTGTTGCCATTGCCTGGGTGAAGAAGAAATTGTAAAGGTGCGAGTGTGGAGAGCGCCATTAACCGACATGGTGATTTGGACGTGCTGACCGGCAACAAATCCTTTCCAACGCTTGTTGGGACTCATAACCCAGGTTTTGGTATCTGCTGTTTCGTCGATAACTTCCAGTATTCTTGCTTTGCACTGAGTTGTAGACCACATGGGGTCTATGCCTTCCACCAGGTATTCGAAATAATCACCGGCCCGATCGAAGTTAAACAAGCTGCTATTAACCCAGGTTTTTGCTTTGTTGATTAATGTGGTGTTGCTAGAGTGCATAGCTGTAGCTCCTGCTAATATTATGTGAACAAGTGTGCACCACGACAGGAACGGATGTCAACGTTAAATTATTCTATATTTTAATGTCCGTTAAAAACTATTTATAAAACAACAAGATATATACATTTAGTTAGTGTTCATATGTAAACCTAAAGTTATCGGAGGAGTGATGTTCGATGAAGTGGCAAGGTGGTTATTTAAACAGTATGCTGGCTTTATACCCTGGGCTGGGAGTACAATTGAGCACTGATTAACGTGAAATGCTAAAATTGCGTTGAAAAAGCTCAAAAATGTTTCGTTTTTGGGCAGTCGATGCCATAAGCGGTCAATCGCCAATGGCAAGCCAATCAAGATATGGTCATAAAATTAAATGAATAACCGTCAAGAACGGAAATTACAAACCCGTCAATCTTTAATGAATGCTGCACTTGAATGGGTAGAAGAGGGCCAACACTTTTCCAGTTTGAGCATTAGAGAGGTTGCCAAGCGGGCCGGTGTTGTTCCTACTGCATTCTACAGGCATTTTAAAGATCTAGATGAACTGGCGTTGAATCTGGTAGATCAGCTAAGCCTCGTTTTACGGCAGTTGATGCGGGAGGTTAGAAACAATCGAGAGTCTCCGACGCACATTATTCGTGAGTCAGTATCCCAATATTTTGATTATGTAATGCGACAAAAAGTAATGTTCTTATTTATGTCGCAGTCATTAACTGGGGGTACTAAGGTTATTCGTCAGGCGATTCGGAGCGAACTCATGTTTTTCGCCAAAGAGCTGGTTGCTGATCTACAGAGAATGAATTTACTGACGAATCTTGACCAAAGAACCATGGAAAATGTGGCCGATCTGACTATATCGATTATGGCTTATTCCACCATCAGGTTTTTAGATGCTATGGAGGATGGCAGTCAGGTTCGCAGCGAATTTGAGGCTCAAATAGTCCAGCAGTTGCAGCTGGTATTTATTGGTGCTATCGCTTGGAAACCGAAGCAGTAAAACGAATTTCAGGGCTCCCTTTTAGATAGTCGCTATTTGCTAATGGTAATATTGACTTTGGACTTTAGCGCCTGGGTGGTTTCATTGTCGTATTGCTCCACTCTGTTTCTACCCAGAGCTTTGGCAAGATAAAGTGCCTTGTCAGCATTGGATATGATCCCCTCCAAAGTTGGAGAGTCTTCTGGTCGACAGGTTGCAACACCGATACTTATGGTCACAGGTATCTGACGGTCACCTACAATAAAATGTAAACTCTCGATATTGCTGCGTATTTTCTCTGCCCATTTTTTTGCTTCCTGTTCTTCAGTGTCAGGTATTAAGACACAGAATTCCTCGCCGCCATATCGGGCAACATTCGCATTGCATTCTGCTACGGTACTTCTGATGGTCCGCGCTACTTTAACTAAGCAGCGATCTCCTGTTTGGTGTCCGTAGGTATCATTGAATATTTTGAAGTGATCTATATCCATTAGCATTACCGTTAGGTAGCTTGGAGTGCTGTTGTGGTGAGCCAGTAGTTCTGTCAGCGTTCTATCAAGAAAGCGGCGGTTACGTAATCCAGTTAGCTGGTCTGTATCGCTGAGGCGTTCTAACTTTTGATTGAGTAATTCTAAATCTTGCGTTCGTTGTTGGACTCTAAGTTCAAGGGATTCCGTCGCCTTTTTCTGGACTTCCAGGGCGTGCTCTTGAGCAAATCGAAGCGCACGCTCATTCTTCAGTGCTTCTTCTTGAGCTTCAAAGCGCATGCGACGTTCCTGGTTTATTCTTTCTGCCAGGGCAAAGGATAACAGCATCACTTCCAGGGCCGAGCCAAACTGTGTGGCGTAATCCGTCCAGAGATTCTTTGGCAGAATATTATTCTTATTCAGTGCCAATATTAAACCGCCCAATAGTAGAACACTCCATGCGATGGAATAATATTTTGCAGAAAGGCCGCCAGAGTACCAATGATAGAATCCCATTGAGACCCCGTAAATGCACGCGGTACAGGCGAATCCTATGACTACAAGAATAACTGAACTGTAAGGTAGCAGGAAAGCCATTGCCACTAATAGAATACTGCCGACCAAAATAAAGGAGGTTATTTTGCCCGTAATGCCTTTGCTCATATTAATGTTCAAAAAGCTTTGCGTGAAGATGCTGCCAAAAAAGACGGCAAGAGTAAGGAACACTAAGATGGCTCGGTCATTCCACTGAGTGGCGTTGGGCCACAAATATTGAAAAGCAAAACCGTTTAAACTGGCTAAAAAAGTAGGCATGCAAATAACAAACATGACGTAGTAGATGTAGTTTCTTTCACCTACAGCTAGATAGACAAATAGGTTGTACAGGGCCATTACGAACATAATTCCAAAATACATTCCATGGATCAGAGTGTTGGTGCGGTCCATGTCATAGAAGTAGTTCGCTTCCCATAACTGTATAGGGACTTGAATTGAGCTAGAGCTTTTTACCTTGATATAGATATCAAGAGTTTCATGGGGCTGCCATCTTAACGGGACTACAAAGTTTCGATGATCGACGGGGCGCAGCCTAAAAGGCTGTTTGTCACCCAGCTGAAAATGTTTTTTCTGATCGTCGCTAACGATAAAAATTTCGACGTAATCAAGTACAGGGTAACTGATTTCCAGGAGCCGCTCTGCAGGAGAGCTTTGTGGATTATTTAGGGATAACTTTAACCACCAGCGAGAATCGCTGTAGCCCTGATTGAATGTGTGGCGGTCGTGAGGCTGCCACTGAGAAACGTTGAGTTTTTGTACGTCTTCAAAGTCGTAGTTGTACTCAGCGTCTTCTAAAAACACTAATTTGTCAGCGAGCGACATCAACGGATCGGCAGATGACAGGGTCACTGGGCTTGCTGCTAGCTGAGAACTGATAAACAAGCAAAATATAAGAATACGAGGCATTTGTGGGTACAACTTTACATAGCTTTCTTACTTCGCGATATTTATGAAAGCTTAGCCTATCTTGAGAGATTTCACTCAACTTCAGATGGTTTTCGATAAATCACAGATTTGTAACGAATTTATGAGAGTCTGTGGTTCTTGATGTAATGAATTAGTCGCTATGAGTTAGTTTTCCGTTTAATCCTGTGTGAAGCGCTGTTAATGATGTCTTAAGTGCCTTTATTATCGAGCTAAGCCTTAACAACAATAAAAATAAAGGTAAGCGTATGAAGTGGTTAAAATTGACAGTAGTGTTTCTGGCGTTGGCGTTCATCGTTTTACGTGGCTTTTATGGGCTAGCGGTCGCATCCTCAGGTCAGAAGGCTGGAGATAGCAATGAAACCCACGCCTAACCCATGCCTAGTGAATGTTGCATTCTGGGCTGTCAGAGGGATCAAATTGGCATACACTATTGTTTAGATTGAAAAACCAGTAACAATAGGAAGTCTCAGTGTCAAGCAAGCTAACCCTGGATCTACCTCCATCTCTGATGGTGGTAGATCAGTATATCGATAACTGTTGGCTGGAGCGTGGTTTGAGTGCCAATAGCCTAGCGGCTTACCGGCGGGATCTGACAGGTTTTTCTCACTGGTTAGCTGAAATTGGCGTGAACTCGTTGTTGGATGTCGATAGCTTGAGCATGAATCAATATTTAGCCCACCGTTTTAAAATGGCTTATAGTGTGCGCTCCACCCAGCGGTTTTTGTCTACTATTCGAGGGTTTTATCAGTACTGTCTGCGCGAGAGTCTTGTTAGCAAGGATCCAACTCTTATTATTGAAAGCCCGAAAACCGGCCGGTCCTTACCCGTTGCCCTAAGTGAGTCTGATGTGGAAAAGCTCTTGGCTGCTCCCGATTGTGGCGAGGACATCGGCTTGCGGGATAGGGTAATGTTAGAAGTGCTGTATGCCTGCGGTCTTAGAGTGAGTGAACTCGTAGGCCTCAAAGTTCACGATATTAATATGCGGCAGGGTGTAGTGCGTTTAATGGGAAAAGGGGCGAAAGAGCGGCTGGTGCCACTGGGCGAAGAAGCCTTGGTGTGGTTAGCCAGGTACATGAAAGCCGGGCGGGCGCAATTGTTGAAAAACCCTGATTCCGATGTGTTGTTTCCAAGCTTGCGCGGTGAGATGATGACCAGGCAAACTTTTTGGCATAGGATTAAGCACTATGTAGTGGTGGCGGGGATACGAGGGAAAATTTCTCCCCACACCTTGCGGCATGCATTTGCAACACATTTGCTCAATCATGGAGCCGATTTGCGGGTTGTTCAATTGCTACTAGGTCATAGCGACCTGTCCACGACACAAATTTATACCCATGTGGCAAATCAGCGGTTACAAAGTTTACATCGGGAACATCATCCGCGGGGTTGAAGGCTATAGTTGATTGGCCAGAATCACGGGAACTTGTTCCTCAAAATAGGTCTAAGGCTACATTGGAATGAATAGAGACAGATTGATGAATCATTATAAGTTTTTGATTGTTTTATTGGTTGCTGTTTTGTCAGCGGCGAACACAACAGCAGCAGATGCAGCTAAGAGTGCTGCAAACAACTCTACTACTCAGTCCAGTGAAGCGTTGGCCGCATTTAAAGAGCGCATGATGCAGGCGTTTCCCCAGTTCGGTGTGCAAGATGTGAGTTCTACCTCGGTTTCTAACGTGTACCAGGTGGAGCTTAAGACCGGGGAGCTGCTTTATTTGACCAGTGATGGGCGTCATATATTTTCTGGCGATTTGATGCGCATTGAAAACACCGGCATTGTTAATGTCAGTGAGGAATGGCGTAGCGAACGCAGAATTGAAGGGCTTAAAGGCTTGGAAGACAAGGATCTAGTGGTTTACCCCGCAAAAGGCTCCCCAAAGGGTGAAGTGATTGTGTTTACCGATGTTAGTTGCGGCTATTGCCGCAAGTTTCACTCTGAAATTCCACAATTGAATGCACAAGGGATTACGGTGAAATACGCCGCCTGGCCTCGTTACGGGTTGAACTCTGCTGCCGGGAAGACGATGGTAAATATCTGGTGTGCAAAAGATCGCGAAACGGCTATGGACGAGGCAAAACATAGTAAGGAAGTAGCGGCTCCCGCTGGAAAAGTCTGTGACCAGCAGGTGGTAGAAGACCAAATAACTTTAGGGCAGACGCTGGGAATAAGAGGTACACCTGCCGTATTCAGCATGGATGGTAAGCAACTTGGCGGCTATGTGCCCGCCAATAAGTTAGTGGAGCAGCTTGTTGCGAAATAAACTTTGGCCGCTGTCGTAAACTATCTTTTTGATCCTCGATTGACGAACCTTGCACATAACAGTATCGTTCACAGTCTTTAATTCTAGAGCCATGTTAGCTTTTACTAACATGGCTGGGTAGAGGGCTGTTAAATGATGCGTGGTTTTTTAAGTGACTGAATTCGAAAGAATAAAACGTCTTCCGCCCTACGTATTCAACATTGTTGGTGAACTAAAGCAGGAAGCCCGAAGCCGCGGTGAGGATATCATCGATTTTGGTATGGGCAATCCGGATCAACCAACGCCTCCCCACATTGTAGAGAAACTCGTGGAAACGGTGCGTAGAGGGGATACTCACCGTTATTCTCAGTCCAAAGGTATCCCGCGGTTACGCAAGGCTATATGTTCCTGGTACCAAAATCGTTACTCGGTGACTTTGGACCCTGAGCAAGAAGCCATAGTGACGATCGGTTCCAAAGAAGGTTTAGCGCATTTGGCTTTGGCCACCATGGGGATCGGAGATACTGTGCTGGTGCCTAACCCTTCGTATCCTATACATCCCTATGGGTTCGTTATTGCAGGAGCCGATATCCGCCATGTTCCCTTGCGCGACGACGTGGATTTTTTTGCTGAACTGGAGAAGGCCATAAGGGAGAGCTGGCCGAAGCCTAAAATGTTAGTGTTGAATTTCCCCGGTAATCCTACGGCTCACTGCGTCGACTTGACTTTTTTTGAGAGGATTGTCGCGATCTGTAAGGAACATAATATTTGGGTTGTACAGGATTTGGCCTACGCGGATATCGTTTTTGATGGTTATCAGGCACCGTCCATAATGCAGGTGCCAGGCGCAAAAGAGATCGCTGTCGAGTTTTTTAGTTTGTCAAAAAGCTATAATATGCCCGGTTGGCGAGTAGGTTTTTGTGTGGGTAACGCGGAGCTTATTGCGGCGTTGGCGCGTATTAAATCCTACCTCGACTATGGTACTTTCACCCCGATTCAGGTGGCGGCGATTGCCGCGTTAGAAGGTGACCAGAGTTGTGTAACGGAAATTTGTGAACGTTATCGTCAGCGCCGTGACGTGCTGTGCGAGGGGCTCAATAGCCTGGGTTGGCCGGTAGTACCGCCGAAAGCGACTATGTTCGTATGGGCGAAAATTCCGGAACCCTATTTGGCCATGGGTTCTTTGGAATTCAGCAAGTGGTTGCTAAAAGAAGCGAATGTAGCTGTCTCGCCCGGCGTAGGATTTGGGGCCTATGGTGACGATTCGGTACGATTTGCACTAATAGAAAATGAACAACGAACCCGACAGGCCATCCGTGGTATTCGGCGTGCATTTAGACAGTAGAGGTGAATTTTGAAACCGGTAAATATAGGTATCATCGGGCTGGGGACCGTGGGTAGTGGTACATTCAACGTACTACAGCGTAACGCTGAGGATATAGCTCGCCGCGCTGGCCGGGATATAGTTGTCACTCACGTCGCGGCCCGTCGAGATCGGCCGGATGTGGACACTTCCGGGGTTAAGGTTTCCAGAGATATTTTTGCGGTGGTTAACGACCCCGACGTCGATATTATTGTAGAGCTCATTGGTGGCACCACCGTTGCCTTTGATCTAGTGTTAACAGCCATCGCCAATGGCAAGCATGTTGTCACGGCCAATAAGGCGTTAATTGCCGAGCGTGGCAATGAGATATTTGCGGCAGCACAGAAAGCGGGAGTGAATGTTGCTTTCGAAGCGGGTGTGGCGGGTGGTATTCCTATTATAAAAGCCATTCGCGAAGGGTTGTCAGGCAATCGGATTGAATGGGTGGCGGGTATTATCAACGGTACTGGAAACTATATTCTCACGGATATGGCCGAAGCAGGTCGGGAGTTTTCAGACGTATTGAAGGAAGCCCAGGCTTTGGGTTATGCCGAAGCGGATCCAACCTTTGATGTGGAAGGTATTGATGCTGCTCATAAGTTGACTATTTTGAGTTCAATCGCATTTGGTATTCCACTGCAATTTGATAAAGTCTATACCGAGGGAATTTCCAAGATTACCCGCGAAGATTTGATTTATGCTGATGAGTTAGGCTATCGAATTAAACACTTAGGCATTACTCGAAAAACTGAAAGTGGCGTTGAATTAAGAGTGCATCCCACGCTGATTCCAGAGAGCCGATTGTTGGCCAATGTTAACGGTGTAATGAACGCCGTAATGGTGCAGAGTGATGCTGTTGGACCGACTCTGTATTATGGCCCTGGGGCTGGTTCTGAGCCCACGGCATCTGCGGTGGTGGCTGATGTGATAGATCTGGCCCGTGCATTGACCACGGATCCCAATAATCGTGTGCCACATTTGGCGTTTCAGTCTGATACGTTAACGGACACGCCCATTTTGCCCATTAACGAGGTGGAAACCGGTTACTACTTGCGGATGCATGTGAAAGATCAACCCGGTGTCCTAGCCAAGATTGCTTCAGCATTGAGCGAAGCTGATATAAACATCGAAGCGATCATTCAAAAGGATCAGGCCGATGAAAGTAGCCCGGTGCCATTGATTATGTTGGCACGAAAAGTCGTTGAGTCGAAGATGGACAGCGCTTTAGACGCTATTCGCGCGCTGGATGTTCTGACAGACGATATAGTTAGAATTCGAGTAGAAACCCTAGATAGTTAATACCTAGACAGTTAATAAAAGATAACGTTGGAAGTAACACCATGCCAAGTAAACGATATACCGGACTTATTGAAAATTACCGTGACTATTTACCGGTAAACGACGACACCCGTTTGATCAGTTTAGGTGAAGGCAAAACACCGCTCATTCGGCTCAATAATATCCCACGCCTTATTGGCAAAGAAGTGGATATATATGTTAAGTATGAGGGTTTGAACCCCACTGGTTCCTTTAAGGACCGGGGTATGACTATGGCAGTCACCAAAGCGGTGGAAGAAGGTAGCCACGCTATAATTTGTGCGTCTACCGGCAACACCTCAGCGGCAGCGGCAGCCTATGCCGCGCGAGCCGGTATTAAAGCATTTGTGTTGATTCCCGAAGGTAAAATTGCCATGGGGAAACTAGCTCAAGCCATGATGTATGGTGCTATCACCTTACAGATTCGTGGTAATTTTGATGAAGGTATGCAGTTGGTAAAAGAAGTGGCCAGCGAGGCACCGGTTACCATTGTTAACTCCATCAATCCATTCCGGTTGCAAGGTCAGAAAACCGCTGCGTTTGAAATTATTGAAGAGCTCGGGGCTGCGCCGGATTATCATTGCTTACCTGTAGGTAACGCCGGCAATATTACGGCCCACTGGATGGGCTATTGTGAGTTTCAGAAAGCGGGTATTGCCAATGGAACGCCGAAAATGATTGGTTACCAAGCGGCAGGAGCTGCACCTTTTATGCGCGGAGAAATGGTTAATAATCCCGAGACTATTGCCACTGCAATTCGCATCGGTCATCCACAAAGTTGGGATAAGGCTTGGGTTGTGCAGCGTGACTCGGAAGGTTGGTTTGATGAATTGGAAGATGCTGAAATTTTGGCAACTCAGCGCATGCTAGCTCAGCATGAAGGTGTGTTCTGTGAACCTGCTTCAGCGGCGTCATTGGGCGGTGCCATCCGGGATATTAAGAGCGGTAAAATACCTGAGGGCAGCAAAATAGTCTGTACCTTGACGGGCAATGGTTTGAAGGATCCCGATACTGCAATCGGTCAATGTAAAAATGCCATCATGACAACAATAGACGCTAATTTGGCGGCGGTTAAGGATGGTATTTTAAAGAATATGTAATTGTTTATATTGGGCCTGCACTGCAGGCTCAAATCTTTCCCTCCCATTCAAATAGAGCTGAAACACCATTGATGAATAGGTTCTAATGAAAAAGATTACCCACCTCTCTTCCCATAATAAAACCCAATTTCCTGATTCTATTCATCCCGTATTGCAGCGTGTTCTGGCCCACAGAGGATTAACTCGAGGGGAGGAGTTAGAGTTGAGTTTGAAAGGATTGATTCCTGCGCAACAATTGAAGGGTTTGGCGCAAGCATTACCCCTGCTGGCAGAGGCAATACGGAAACAAAAAAAAATACTGGTAGTGGGAGATTTCGATGCCGATGGTGCAACCAGCAGTGCATTGTCGGTGCTGGCGTTACGGCGCCTGGGGGCTCGGCATGTAGATTATCTGGTGCCTAATCGGTTCGAATTTGGTTATGGGTTAACACCAGAAATTGTGGCCGTGGCAAAGACCAAACAGCCGGATTTGATTTTCACGGTAGATAATGGAATTTCCAGCATCGAGGGGGTTGCTACTGCCCGCGCAGCCGGTATTACCGTAATTATTACCGATCATCATTTACCTGGCGCAGAGCTTCCTCTGGCCGACGCGATTATCAATCCCAATCAGGCAGGTTGTGATTTTCCCAGTAAGAATCTGGCTGGAGTTGGCGTTGCATTCTATGTGATGACAGCGTTACGCACCTATCTAAACGAGTCTGGCTGGTTTGCAGAACAACAATGCGAGCCACCCAATATGGCAGACTATTTGGATATCGTTGCGCTCGGAACTGTGGCGGATGTGGTGCCTTTGGATAGAAACAATCGAATTCTGGTGCAGCAGGGTTTGCTTCGCATCAGGGCAGGCCGTTGTCGTCCAGGTATTCAAGCGCTTATAGAAGTGGCAAAGCGTAATATCCAGCAGTTAGTGGCCTCCGATCTTGGCTTCGCCTTAGGGCCTCGCTTGAATGCTGCCGGTCGTTTGACGGATATGTCCAAGGGGATCGAATGTTTGTTGGTGGATGATTATGCCCAGGCATTAGAGCATGCTCAATTATTGGATCAGTTGAATATTGAGCGTCGTAAAATTGAAGGACAAATGCAATCCCAGGCCCTAGCGGCAATGGAAAAATTAAACTGGAAAGACTTCGATTCTTTACCTTGGGGTTTAAGTCTGTTTGAAAAGGATTGGCATCAAGGGGTTATCGGTATTCTCGCCTCGCGTATCAAAGATAAATTTCATCGCCCCTGTATTGCTTTCGCAAGGGCCGATAGTGGCGAGCTTAAGGGGTCGGCTCGATCCATTTCTGGTCTGCATATTCGTGATGCGCTGGATGCTGTGGCCTCGCGACACCCAGGGCTAATTAGCAAGTTTGGTGGCCATGCCATGGCCGCTGGGCTGAGTATTGATGCGGAGAATTTTGCTGATTTTCAAGCCGCGTTTGACGTCGAAGTGCGGCGTAAATTGAAGCCGCAGGATCTTTCTGGTGAGATTCAAAGCGATGGAGATATTGCAGAATTCAGCATCGACTTGCCTCTGGCTTTGGAGTTGCGGAATGCTGGTCCCTGGGGGCAGGGGTTTCCTGAACCGATTTTTGATGGCGAGTTTGAGCTACTTAATCAGCGTATTGTTGGAGAAAAACATCTTAAATTAGTGTTGGGTTTACCGCAAAGTGGCCGAGTTATTGACGCCATTGCCTTCAATGTTGATACCCAAAAATGGCCTAATCAGAAAGCGAATCGCGTCTATATGGCGTACAAACTTGATGTCAACGAATACCGGGGTGTTCGCAGTCCACAGCTTTTGGTGGAAGAAATAACACCGGTTTAAGTCGGTTCAACCCTTTAGTCTTTTGAGTTTGGCGCTTAACCCATGAAAGAACTGATGCTTTTTATTGGCACTCTCACTGGTTAGAAAGTTAATCTGAATCGACTGACGTTTGCCTTCAAAAGCAGGATACCCATGCCAACAGTTGTCGGTGACTTTGAAGGCTATCAGGGTGCCGGGTCCTGGGGCCACTTCGTCTACGAAGTTTTCCATGTTTTCGCCATCGCGCAGAATTCTTAAGCGGCCGCTACTGGCATCCCATTCCTTATTTAAGTAAATGAGGATAGTGAGCAGTTTGGTTTTGGAGTCAGTATGAATTCGACCATCCTTCTTTCTTGAAAAGCCACGTAACGTCACCATCATGGGGTTGTCAGAGACATCCACATTGAATTTCCCTCCAATAATCGAGCGAAACTCAGCACTATCGAGGGATTGCACCAGCTGGTTAAAATTGTCTCCGCCGGTAACGTCATCAAGATTAAAGCTGCCGCCTTGGTTAATGGCGGGAAAATCATCGATTACTCCGTTCACGCGCTCAGGATCGATGGCTTGATCAAGGTAAAAGTAAGGAAAGGGTTCATCATTGGGGGAGGCTTGTTTGAGGGCCTCCAAGTTTAGTAATGTTGTCATTTTTGCGGTAGTCCTGGATCTTTCTCTGGTGTCAGTGGCCAGAAACGGTAGTTATCGTAAATACACGAGTTTTGCAAGGATAAATATACCAGTTCTCGCGTCGGATTGCTGGTACCTGAAGGAATAGATCGCTAAAATACGCGCCCTTGCAGTAACTAAGATCTGAACAAGAGGCGACTGAGTAATAGATTATGGAAATTAGCCCGATCCAAAACAAAATTAAAGATTTGAACGCTCGGGAACAAGCCCTTAGGGGGTATCTTTGACTTCGACATCCAACTGGAACGGCTGGACGAGGTAACCCGTGAGCTAGAAGACCCTCAAATTTGGGCAAATCCAGAAAAGGCCCAAGATTTGGGGCGTGAGCGAGTAGCGTTGGAAACGGTTGTCAATACCTTGCAGAAATTGAAGTCTGGCTTGCTCGATGTGCAGGAGTTGCTCGATTTAGCTGTTGAGGAAGATGATCAAGATACCGTAAATGAAGTGGAAGCGGACCTTGGCAAGCTGGAAGCAGAAGTGGAAAAACTTGAATTCCGACGGATGTTCTCTGGCGCTATGGATGCCAATAATTGTTATCTGGATATCCAGTCAGGTTCGGGTGGTACGGAGGCTCAGGATTGGGCCAATATGTTGTTGCGGATGTTCTTGCGTTGGGGGGAACGGGCCGGGTTTAAAACAGAGTTGATCGAAGTTTCCGATGGCGAAGTGGCGGGTATCAAAAGTGCAACTATTCATTTTCAAGGAGAATACGCGTACGGTTGGTTAAAGACTGAAACCGGCGTCCACCGTCTGGTGCGAAAGTCACCTTTCGATTCTGGAAATCGCCGTCATACCTCATTTGCCTCGGTGTTTGTGGCGCCGGAAATTGATGACAATATTGAAATTGAAATAAACCCTGCAGATTTGCGAATTGATGTGTACCGGGCTAGTGGCGCGGGTGGTCAGCACGTAAACCGAACTGAGTCAGCGGTTAGAATAACCCACATACCTTCAGGTATAGTGACTCAGTGTCAAAATGATCGATCGCAACACAAAAACAAAGATCAGGCCATGAAACAGTTACGGGCAAAACTCTATGAAATGGAAATTCTGAAACAAAATGTTGAAAAGCAGGCCATGGAAGACGCTAAATCTGATATAGGGTGGGGTAGCCAGATTCGCTCCTATGTATTGGATCAAAGCCGCATAAAAGATTTGCGTACCGGTGTGGAAAGTTCAAACCCTGCGGCGGTGCTCGATGGTGATTTAAATCCGTTTATTGAAGCCAGTTTGAAAGCTGGGCTGTAAAAGAAGGCAATTTATGACTGATAAGCAAGGGAATCCACCCCCAGAGCAAGATGAAAATAAACTGATCGCTGAACGTCGCGGCAAATTAGCGGCCAAGCGAAAGCAAGGGGTCGCATTTCCCAATGGCTTTCGTCGAGAGAATTACGCAGCGGATTTACAGGTGCAATACGGTGAATTGAGCAAGCCAGAACTTGAAGAGCGTGCGGTTTCTGTTTCTGTCGCTGGCCGGGTGTTGCGCAATCGGGGCGCTTTCATCGTTATTCAGGACATGAGTGGGCAGATCCAGCTTTATATCGATCGCAAAGGTCTTGCTCAAGACGTTTTGGATGATATTAAAACCTGGGATCTTGGCGATATTGTGGGAGCGCGAGGCTTGCTGTACAAATCCGGTAAAGGTGATTTGTATGTCAACATTGAATCCTGTGAGCACTTAGTAAAATCGCTGCGTCCCCTGCCGGATAAACACAAAGGGTTGTCAGATCAAGAATTGCGTTATCGCCAACGTTATGTGGATTTGATAGTAAACGAAGAAGTGAGAGATACTTTTCGTATTCGATCAGCCGTGGTTGACGGGATTCGGGAGTTTTTAAAATCCCGTCAATTTATGGAAGTAGAAACCCCCATGATGCAAGTAATACCGGGTGGGGCGACGGCACGACCTTTTATTACCTACCACAATTCACTGGAAATGGACTTGTATCTCCGCATCGCTCCTGAATTGTATTTGAAACGTTTGTTGGTGGGTGGTTTCGAGCGAGTTTTTGAAATTAATCGGAATTTCCGCAACGAGGGTCTTTCCACCCGTCATAATCCAGAATTTACCATGGTGGAGTTCTATGCCGCCTATATGGACTACTTGGAATTGATGGATCTGACGGAAGCTATGTTGCGACAGATCGCGCAGAATGTATTGGGATCTACGGAAGTCCATTATCAGGGTGAAGTGTTTGATTTTGGCAAGCCGTTTGCGCGAATGACGGTGGTTGAGTCTATTCTGACTTTTAATCCAGAACTCACCCTGGCAGATTTGAGCGATATTAGTAGTGCTCGCAAGGTTTGTGAATCTCTCGGAATACCCGTCAAAGAAGGCTACGGATTGGGTAAACTGCAAATCGAAATTTTTGAAAAGACTGTAGAGCATCGCTTATTGGATCCTACGTTTATTACGCAGTACCCAGCGGAAGTTTCGCCGTTAGCAAGAAAGAATGATGACAATGACTTTGTTACTGATCGTTTCGAGTTCTTTGTGGGTGGCCGCGAAATTGCCAACGGTTTTTCAGAGTTGAATGATCCTGAAGATCAGGCCGAGCGCTTTCAGCAGCAAGCGAATGAGAAAGACGCAGGCGATGATGAAGCCATGCACTTTGATGCGGACTATATTCGAGCGTTGGAATATGGCATGCCGCCAGCAGCCGGTGAGGGTATTGGCATCGACCGCTTAGTGATGCTGTTTACTAATTCACCCTCAATCCGCGATGTGATTTTGTTTCCGCACATGAGACCTCAGGCCTAAATACAAACGCACCTAAGCAATATAGTGTAACGCACAATAGAAAAAGGCAGCTTAAGAGCTGCCTTTTTTGTAGCTATCTAATAGGGGTTTAAACCTTAGATGGCAACGATGTTTTCGGCTTGTGGGCCTTTTTGTCCTTGGGTAACGGTAAACTGCACGCGTTGACCTTCAGCTAAGGTTTTGAAACCAGTGCCCTGGATGGCGCTGAAGTGAGCAAAAACGTCGGGGCCGTTATCCTGTTCGATGAAACCAAAACCTTTGCTTTCGTTGAACCATTTAACGGTGCCAGTAGTTGTTGACATAATCTTATCCTATTGAAACATACTTTGAACATTGCCCACAGGGGCGGCTTTAGCTGAGAAATGAAGGTTTACTTATGGTTAACAGGACGAGGTTCTACCGAGGGGACTTCGTAATGATCGTACATAAATAGCAGCCACACTTTCTAGCTCCTTTCAGAATATACCGATTAGGAAGAATGTCAACGACTGATTTATGGCAGATATAAGCATGGTTGGTCCATTGATTTATTGCGGTTTTGTGAATCAAGGGGTAACCCTGTTAAACTGTGGCCATGGTGAGTATTGAATAGGCATCATTCAGGCCGGTTGTGCTAGCCAAAGCGCGCAAAAAAGCGCGTTCTCAGCGGTGTTTGATCGAGCTTTCCGAGTTTTTTCAGGCGTCATTAAACTAGATAAAATACGGGGAATTCCTATGGAGATACAAAAAGGCCGAGTTGTCGGAATGCATTACACACTTACTAATAGTGAAGGTGAGGTTATTGATTCCTCTGAGGGTCGTGATCCACTGAAGTTTCTTCAAGGGTATGGCAACATAATCAAGGGCCTTGAAGCTGAACTTGATGGCAAGAAATTAGGTGAGCAGGTCAAGGTGGTTGTGCAGCCGGAGGACGGATACGGAGTTCGTCATGAGCAGCTAATTCAACAAGTACCTGTGAGTGCGTTTGAAGGTGTCGATGAGCTACAAGTGGGCATGCAGTTCCAAGCCCAAACCGAGCAAGGTCCTATCCCGATTCGAGTTATCGAAATAAATGGTGAAGAAGTGACTATTGACGGTAATCATGAATTGGCAGGTCAACAACTCCATTTTGACGTTACTATTGAAACCATTCGTGAGGCCACCGAAGAAGAGATTTCCCACGGGCACCCTCACTGATTGCGTTGCTTAGAAACCTGCCGTAAGGCAGGTTTCTATTCCATATTGCTTGAAGTATAGTAACCCGATCAATAGGTTAACGAGATGTTGGGGTGCTTATGGGGCAAGTGCAAATTCAGCTGGATGGAAGTTGGAAGCAGCACCTTCTAACGGAATTCTCTGAGCCCTACATGAAGAGCTTACGGGCATTTCTGTTGCAACAAAAAAAACTGGGTAAGGTAATTTATCCTCAAGGCGCAGAATACTTTCAGGCTTTCAATTTGACGCCGTTTGAGCAGGTGAAGGTCGTGATATTGGGTCAAGATCCTTATCATGGTCCGAATCAAGCGCATGGCCTCTGTTTTTCGGTACGCAAAGGCGTCGCCTTTCCTCCCTCCCTACGTAATATTTTTAAAGAAATTCAACAGGATTTGGGGCTTCCAGTTCCTGCTCATGGTTGTCTAACGGCGTGGGCTGATCAAGGGGTGTTGTTGTTGAACAGCGTACTGACCGTTGAGCAGGCAAAAGCGGCCGCACACCAGGGCAAAGGCTGGGAGCGTTTTACCGATGCGGTGATTCGGGAGCTCAATGAAAAAAGGGAGGGAATTGTTTTTATGTTGTGGGGTAGCTACGCCCAGAAAAAAGGGCAAATTATTGACCGTAAGAAACATTGTGTCTTGCAGGCACCGCACCCTTCGCCTTTATCCGCTCATCGCGGTTTTCTCGGTTGCAGGCACTTTTCTCAGGCCAATAACTATATTTTAAGTCGAGGGCAAACCCCGATAGATTGGGCAATCCCCGACTAATGAGCAGTAAACCTTTGGAGCGTGGATATGGCGGAAGTTAGCTTTGCTACCTTGCCCTGTGGTAATGGTTTCAAAATTGGCGTGGTTACACTGGATGCCCAAGCTCGCTTGAATGCTCTGAACGAGTCTATGGTGGTGGCTATGTACAGCCAGTTGTGCAGTTGGCGAGACGATGCCGATATCGCTGTTGTATGGTTGCAGGGGGCCGGGGAGAAAGCCTTTTGTGCCGGTGGGGATGTGAAAGGGTTGCAGCAACTGATAGTACAGCTTGGTCCCCAACAGGCGCTAAGTCAGGTTCAGGGATTCTTCGAAAATGAATATCGCCTGGATTATTTGCTGCACAAATTTCCGAAGCCGGTGCTGGTGTGGGGGCATGGGGTCGTGATGGGTGGAGGGCTTGGCCTATTGGTGGGTGGCAGTCATCGAATCGTGACCGAGAATGCGCGCTTGGCGATGCCTGAGATTACCATTGGGTTGTATCCCGATGTGGGAGGAACCTACTTTTTACCTCGAATGCCTGGGAAGACGGGTCTGTTTGCCGGCTTAACGGGGGCTGTTTTTGGGACTGACGATGCGTTATTTCTAGGACTGGCGGATTACTGTTTGCCAGCTTCCAGTGCAGAGACCGTACTCTCTTCGTTGCAAGCCCAGCCTTGGTCTATGGATAGACACATTAATCACGAGCTGTTAAATCAGCTGATCTCTAGCGCAGTTGTGGAGTCTGGTATTAGCCTCGTCACCGGTGATTTCAGGCGGCACGCGGCAAGCTTAGAGTCTCATATGCAGGCAAGCTCAATGGCTGAACTTTATCACGATCTAATGGACTGGCAGCCAGATGATCCGTGGCTCGTTAAAGCCTTGGCTACTCTGCGGATGGGCTCGCCGTTGAGTGCCCATCTAATTTTTGAGCAATTTCAGCGTGGTCAGAAAATGGAACTTGCTCAAGCCTTTCAAACTGAACTTATCATGTCACTGCAGTGCGCGTTACATCAAGATTTTAGGGAAGGTGTGCGAGCGTTGCTGGTAGATAAAGATCGCCAACCGAAGTGGCAGTTCGCTAGCGTTGTTGAAGTTCCGGAACATATAGTGAGTGAGCATTTTTTGTCCCCTTGGCCAGAGGGCAGGAATCCCTTGCTTGATTTAATAGATCCTAGCTTTGAAGAAGCGCCATAGCGGCTTCCATCTCGGCGGACAGATCTTCTTCTTCACTATTTTGTGGATCAGGGCTGAGGCCTACCCGTGAGAAAGCCGATATGGTGTTCCAGTCTATTTGGCAGAATGGATGATCTGGCTGGTTTGCGTAAGTCTGTAAATTTGCCACCAAAACAATGTCGGCATAGTCCGGTCGGTCTGAGCCTGTATCCCTAGTAAAGTTAGTGTAATTTTCCGGTACGATCATAAGTTCTTCAGGAAAATCCCAAGATTTTAGAATTCTAGCGCCTATCTGGGGGTGAATTTCAGCGATGACATTTTGCAGGGTAATGGGGTCATTAAAACGGTCGAATTCTTCAGCGTACGTTAATATGGGCAAAATGCCGATGTTGTGAATCAGGCCAGCTAGGGTGGCTTGGTCGGGTTTTAGGCGGGTGTAATGCTTACATATAATATTGGCGATACCCGCCACTTCGGTACTATGGTGCCAGGACTTTCGCATGGTAGAGTCAATTAAATCCGAGGTCGCCTGAAACATTTGTTCCATTGCAAGTCCAGTGACCAGGTTTGAAATACAGGTCAACCCCAAACGTGCGATGGCCATTTGCACATCCTGAATTTCCCGCGCGCCACGCATGATGGGGCTGTTGGCTACTTTTATAATTCTAGCGGTCATGGCGGCGTCGTTATTGATTACTTTCGCGAGATCTGCCGCCGAGGCGTCTGGATCTTCAGCGGTTTCTCTTGCTTGCAAGGCAATTTCAGGCAATGTGGGTAATACTAACCGGTCATTGTCTATAAGCTCGACAATTTCCTGTAACGCAGTTTCAGCGATGCTTGACATAAAGCACGGGCTCCAGACTCTAATCCGACGTGAATAATACTATTTAGGTATAGCATAATTCAGCGGCAGCAACTGGATTTGCCGGTTAGTTTCCTCGTCTATGCGAAGTGGTTCCTGTGCAGAAGTTTCAATTTTTAGGGTAACAAGAGAATCTAAAAAGTTTGTTCCCGCTAACGCCACGGCTACTACACCTGCAGTGGTTTCGTTAATGTTTAGTTTATCTCCCAGCTTTATGGGTGGTATTGGTTCGAATCTCAGAGGGTAAGTGCGCACTTTGGGTCGCCCCCGATATTGGATCCTGGCAATGATTTCCTGGCCTTTATAGCAGCCTTTTTTAAAGTTAACAGCGTCTATTAAGTCATAATTTAGCTCGTGAGGTGACCAAAGCTCGGAAGTGGCAGCGGACACCAGTGCAACGCCGCACTGGATCAGATGCAGGCTCCAGGCATTGTTACCACATATAGTAAGTTTCTCTTGGGTAAGTTTTTCCACAAAAGGTTCTATTTTTGCGGTGGGGACAACGGCTAGCATGCCAATCGGTGTAATCTGCAAAAACAATCCGAGATCCGTGGCCACTTGAGCATTGGTTGTCGGCGGTTCGGGCAAGAATGCTTGCAGCGAGCGGTTAATAGAATTACCCCCGAATACTGCAATCATGAGGTCATCGCAGGGCTCAAGGGTTACTTTCGAGAAGATGGCGAATTTATTTAGTTCAGCCATAGTTTGAGCGCGCACGTCAGCCGCTAGCGC
This sequence comes from uncultured Ketobacter sp., assembly GCA_963922875.1. Taxonomy (GTDB): domain Bacteria; phylum Pseudomonadota; class Gammaproteobacteria; order Pseudomonadales; family Ketobacteraceae; genus Ketobacter. The sequence continues at coordinate 160,678 of CAWUJH010000004.1, forward strand.
GAGGTAGAAGCAATCATTGTCATGCCAGGCCAAAAATGAAGACTGTACCCGGCCTTTGACGTTACAATGCGCGCCGAGTGTGGGGTGTCCGTTTTTAATCAACTTGAAATCGCAGGTGAGCTGCCCCTGGAGAAAGCTGAGCGCGTCATCACCGTAGACTTTAATGACGCTTAACTGACTTGCTAAAGCGCAGTAGTCTTCGGCATTGATTACGGTTTGCGCTTCCTCAGATACTGCGTTGAGATGGTAGCCCCAAACTGGGTCTTGTTTTAACTGGGAATATTGTGACCACATACTGCTTCACTCATGATAATAGACAAAAGGTAATTATCGAAGCTACTACGGGTGACAAATTGGGTCAATAAACTAAACGAGGGTCTTTTGCGACTATGGCTGATGACACTATAGCTATCGCCGAAAATATACGACGCTTGCGCTGGCAATGCCGCCGCGGCATCAAAGAGGTGGAAGTTTTATTAATTCCTTTTTTTGAGCAACAATTTAGCCAGCTCAATGGTCACGATCAGTTGTTGTTCGAGAAATTATTATCCCAACATGATGTTGATATGTTTGAGTGGTTTACCCACCGTTCCAAGCCGGATGATCCCGAGTTGGCAGCCATGGTGGTACGGGTAATGAATCTTGGTCAAGCCCGCAGCGAATGACTGGCAGATAAGGCTTGTCCCTAGTTGGCGCTGGAGCCTGGTTATTTGTTTGCTTCATGCAGCGGTATCTGTGAGCTTGGCTCTAGTAGGAGGGGGGGCGTTTAGCCTTATTCCTTTGGTATTGCTCATAATGCTGTTTAATGTAGCTAAATTTGGGCTTCTAATGCTGGATCGCTCTGTAGTTAAAATAGAATGGCGCTCTAACCATTGGTATTTGGTCTTAAAAGATCAATCAGTATTAGGCCCATTTACCTTGACCCCACGAACTCAGCTGGAACACGGATTTGTGCGTTTGAGTTTGCGTAGCAATAAGGGCAGGGTGCGTCACCAACTTATTACAGGCTCTATGTTAACCCGTGAAGAGCTACGGCGTTTAAAAGTGTTTTTACGCTGGTGGCCCCATTGAATCTGTTAGTTTGCTTGGATTGGCCAAACTTCTTTTTATATTGAACAAGTTAAATTGACCACGCCCCTACGGAAAAATTACTCGGTGTTAGTATGGTGTCTTTTGGGTTGGGGAGCAAGTCAGGGTAGTCCAGGGTGAAGTGAAGGCCACGGCTTTCTTTACGGGCCATGGCACAACGGATGATTAATTCAGAGACCTGAACCAAATTCCTTAATTCAATAAGATCGTTGCTGACTTTAAAGTTGGTGTAATATTCCAGAATTTCTTGTTTTAGTAAATTGATTCGATGGGTTGCTCGTTGTAAGCGTTTATTGGTGCGTACGATGCCGACATAGTCCCACATAAAGCGCCGTAGTTCATCCCAGTTATGGGAAATGACCACTGCTTCATCTGAATTAGTAACCTGACTTTCATCCCAGTCGGGTATGGTGGGCAAACCGCTGGTAGAGGCTAAAAGTTTGCCGATATCTTCACTCGCAGAAATAGCAAAAACGATGCATTCCAGCAGTGAGTTACTGGCCATTCGATTGGCACCGTGCAAACCAGTAAAAGCGGTTTCTCCAATAACATAGAGGCCCGCCACATCGGTGCGGCCTTTCAAGTCGCTGACGACACCGCCGCAGGTGTAGTGGGCGGCTGGAACCACAGGAATCGGTTCTTTAGCAATATCAATTCCCAGGCTTTTACAGCGCTCGTACACCGTGGGGAAATGGGTGACCAGAAAGTCCCTCGGCTTATGACTGATGTCGAGATACAGGCATTCAACACCAAGACGTTTCATTTCATGGTCAATAGCGCGGGCAACAATATCCCGCGGTGCCAGTTCGCCCATGGTGTGGAAACGTTTCATAAACCGTTCGCCGTCGGGGAGTTTTAGATGACCACCTTCCCCCCGAATAGCCTCGGTAATCAAAAATGAGCGGTCGTCTGGGTGATAGAGACAGGTTGGATGAAATTGATTAAATTCCAGGTTACCTATGCGACAACCTGCCCGCCACGCCATGGCAATTCCGTCGCCGGTAGCCACGTCAGGATTGCTAGTATATAAATAAGCTTTACTTGATCCTCCTGTTGCCATCATCACGAAGCGGGCTTCATGGACCTCAACTTCACTGGTTTCATTATTGAGGACATAAGCTCCGAATACTCGGTTTCCCCGCAGGCCCAGCTTTTGGCTCGTAATGAGGTCAATGGCTACTCTTGATTCGAATAAGGCGACATTTTCTAGCTGCTTTACCTTATCGATTAGTGTGCTGGAAATTGCAAAACCCGTAGCATCCGCAGCATGGATCACGCGGCGGTGGCTATGGCCGCCTTCGCGTGTGAGATGGTATTCCTCTTTTCCATCGGTATTTATGTCACGAGTGAAACCGACGCCTTGTTGAATGAGCCAACGTATAGCCGCGGGACCGTTTTCCACGGTGAAGCGCACAGCTTGTTCCGAGCATAGCCCTGCGCCTGCTTGCAAGGTGTCATTAATGTGGGCTTCTACTGAATCACCTTCATCCAGCACAGCGGCGACTCCCCCCTGAGCGTAAAAGGTATTGGCCGCCGTTAATGAGCCTTTGCTTAAGATGCCAACTTTGGCAAAGGGTGCAAGGTGGAGCGCGGCGGTCAGGCCGGCGGCTCCGCTGCCAATGATCAATATGTCGTGAGTGAATCGTGTCATTTAGGCCGTTGGTATCAGGTTACTTCAGTTGGGTTTGGCATTATACTGCGTCTGGAGCTAAGTGCGTATCATAACCTTGCCCGGCGAGCTTGGGTAATAGTCGGCAGTAAGACAGTAGAAGATTTCGCTGTTAATTTTTGTTACTTAGAACTTAATGGATTGGAACTTACAAGGTTTCGAGGGGTCAGTTAGAGCAGTGGCCCTCGATTCCAGCATTATTGAGGGAAAGTATGGGGAGTTTATGTTAGATGGCTGAGCGTCATCCCGATCAGCTGTTGGTAGAGCGCGTGCAAAAAGGCGATAAGCGCGCGTTCGATCTTCTGGTAATGAAGTATCAGCACAAGGTGCTAGCAGTAATAAGTCGATTTATTCGTGACCCAGACGAAGCGATGGATGTAGCACAGGATGCCTTTGTTAAGGCCTATAAAGCGTTGGGAAGATTCCGCGGTGATAGCGCCTTCTATACTTGGATCTATCGCATCGCCGTGAACACGGCCAAGAACCATTTAGTGTCTCGTGGCCGTAGGCCACCGGATACGGATGTAGAAATCGAAGACGCTGAGTACTTCAGTGGCGGAGAAGCGTTGCGAGAGGGGTCTGACCCTGAGCAAGAACTCATTAGAGACCAGCTTGAAGCCGTGGTGTTTCAGGCTTTGAAAGATTTACCGGATGATTTACGAACCGCGGTGACATTACGTGAATTTGATGGTCTTAGTTATGAGGAGATTGCGGAAGTAATGGATTGTCCCGTAGGCACAGTCCGATCGCGTATCTTTCGTGGCAGAGAGGCCATCGATAAATGTATTCAGGCAATGCATTCATAAATAATCGGAATGCTTGTAATCGATGGCTCTGATTGTTGTGACGTGTGGTTTTTGTTGAGAGTGTTTCTTAAGTGAGTTCGGGTTGGTTGGCGGTGGACACAAGGTATAGCTATGAGTGAAAAAAATATTGAGAGAAGTGCCGAAGGTCTATCGGCTTTGATGGATGGTGAGGTTTCTGAGTTTGAATTGCGACGGGTGTTGAGCGAAGTGGCGTCCGACGATGGTTTGGGTGCCACCTGGAACCGTTACCAAGCGGTCAGCTCGATTATCAAACGTCAGAATGTCGGGTTAGGCGCTCAGTGGCAGTCGCCGAGTCTTGTGGAGCGAGTCCGGGCAGAGATAGCCCAAGAACCCGCCGTGACTCAGACAAGGGCTTCTGGACTAAAAACCTATTTGAGGCCAGTAGCCAGTGTTGCGGTTGCAGCTTCGGTTTCGGCTATGGTGGTTTTAGGTTGGCAGAGCTACCAAACGGTGCAGCCTGGAAGCGCTGTGGCTACTTCAGTAAGCACAAATCCTGTTGTTGCTCAGACGGGCTCGACGACTGGGCAGCCATTGATGAGAGTTTCGCAAGGCACCTCTAACTCTATGCAAGTGCCTTCAGCGGAAATAATACGTTTAGATCCTGCAGCTCAGCAGCGCTTGAACGACTATTTGATGTCACATTCCGGAAATGCCGCTTTAAGTACGGCAACGGGGCTCACGCCTTATGTGCATTCTGTGCCAGCTGGGACAGACAGTACGCTAATGAAGGTGAAGGTGGAGCAGTAACTTATGGCGCAGTTGAGGAAGCTGGTGACAGTTATGTTGCTGTTCTGGGTTCCCGCCAGTTTCAGTTGGTCCCAAGGACTTGATGAAGCATGGTTAAAAAAACTACTTGAGGCATCCCGTCACACAAATTATTCTGGGCATACTGTGGTGTTAAAGGACGGCCGTTTAAGCTCGTTTTCTGTTGTTCATGGCATTTTTGACGGCGAGGTATGGGAGCGTGTGGTAAGTCTCAGTGGTGGCCGAGGCGAAGTGATTCGCAAAGGCGACGAAGTGATTTGTTTAAGCCCCAGTCAAACAACCCGTATTGCATCCAGAGCTCAGCTTAGTAAATTAGGCACATTGGAACAGGGTCTGGATAATATCGCTCAATTTTATGAATTCAATGAAGTGAGTCATGAGCGGGTAGCAAATCGTGATGCTCTGGTTCTTGAAGCGAAACCTCTGGATACTTACCGTTTTGGCTATCGGCTTTGGCTTGATAAGGCAAAAGGCGTGCTCCTTAAAATGGAGACTTATGGGGCGGATAACTCAGCCTTGGAAACCTTTGAGTACGTTAGTATAGAGTTTGACAAGCCTTTGCAAAAAAGTGATTTCGAACCTTCGTCCACTAGTAGACGAAAAGCCGGAGCAATGCCAGAGCAGGCTCAGGTCGGAAGCCTATCACCACCCGGTTGGGCTCCCTCATGGCTACCTCCTGGATTTTACAAGGTTCGAGAAGCAGGCTTTATATCAGCAAAGTCAGGCGTCAGCTCGCAATTGTTTACCGACGGTTTGGCCGCGATTACAATTTTTCATCAACCGCAACAGGATCAGCAGTTTGAGCATGTTCAAACTCTGGGAGCCACCGTCGCCTATGATAAGTTTATGGGTAATGCGCTGGTTACTGTGGTTGGAGAGGTACCCCAAAGCACTGCGGAGCGAATCGCTGTGAACGTTAAAGCCGTGGCAGTCGGGCCTTAATTGGTTTAAAGTCTCAATTCGCCTTGAATTAATTGCCAATGTTTGGTTTGTGAATCAGTAGCTTGTAATGAGTAGCTTGAAATGATTGAAGAGCAAGGTAAAGTCGTTGCCACTGAAGGGGATCTCGTGTGGGTTGAAACCTGTCGTCAGTCAGCCTGCGATTCTTGTGCTTCCAAGGCTGGTTGTGGTCATGGTGCCTTGGCAAAGTTAGGGGCTAAAACGGTCCATATGCAGGCTCTTTGTGAATTCGACGTAGCTGTTGGAGATCAGGTTGTCGTGGGTGTTCCTGAGCAGGTTTTGCTCAGAAGTTCGGTGTTAGCCTATATTATGCCGCTAGTAACCATGATGTTAGCAGCGTTGTTATCTGAGCATTGGTGGCAGTCTGATCTTGTTTCTGGTTTGGCCGGAGTGCTTGGACTAGCGTTTGGTTTTCTTTTGCTGCGCTGGCATTTTCAAAAACATCGTCATGATCAGTATTACCAACCTATGGTTTTGCGTAGGGTTTACGCTGAAGCCAGTCATGGGCGAATAGCAATCCGGTAATGCATCCCCTGGTTAAAACCGTTAGAATTGCCGCTGTTTTCCATCAGACTGAATTTTATAGAGCTATAAGCATCCGTGACAGATATAACCCACATTAGAAACTTCTCAATAATTGCCCATATCGACCATGGCAAATCAACACTTGCTGATCGTTTTATTCAGCATTGTGGTGGCCTAACGCAACGTGAAATGGCCAATCAAGTACTTGATTCTATGGATATTGAGCGCGAACGTGGGATTACCATTAAAGCCCAGAGTGTAACGCTGTATTACCAGGATAAAAGTGGAGAAAAGTATCAGCTCAACTTTATTGATACGCCCGGTCACGTGGATTTTTCTTACGAGGTATCAAGGTCATTGTGTGCCTGTGAAGGGGCATTGTTGGTGGTGGATGCTGGACAGGGAGTTGAAGCCCAGTCGGTAGCTAATTGTTATACGGCTTTGGATCAAGGCCTTGAAGTAATGCCGGTGCTCAATAAAATTGACTTGCCGCAGGCAGAGCCCGACCGTGTGGCGCAGGAAATCGAAGATATTATTGGTATCGAAGCCGCTGATGCGGCGCAGGTTAGTGCGAAGACTGGATTAGGTGTTGAAGAGTTGCTATCACGATTGGTGCATGTTATTCCTGCGCCCAAAGGCGACCGTGAGGGCAGTCTCCAATGTTTGATTATTGATTCCTGGTTCGATAATTATCTTGGTGTTGTGTCATTGATTCGGGTGGTTCATGGTCGTGTTCGTAAGGGTGATAAGATCCTGGTTAAATCCACCGGCAAAGAGCATGTGGTGGATAATGTAGGTATCTTTACCCCCAAACGACTTGAAACGGGTCTGCTTGAAGCAGGTGAAGTAGGCTTTGTGGTGGCAGGCATTAAAGACATTCATGGTGCTCCCGTGGGAGATACATTAACCCATGCAAAAACCCCAACAGTAGAAAGTTTGGCAGGGTTTAAGCGAGTCAAGCCGCAAGTTTATGCCGCTTTATTTCCTGTAACCTCCGACGATTTTGAGCGTTTTCGCGACGCTCTGGATAAACTTAGTTTAAACGACGCCTCACTCCATTTTGAGCCAGAGAGTTCTGATGCGCTGGGTTTTGGGTTCCGCTGTGGTTTTCTCGGGATGCTCCATATGGAGATTATCCAGGAGCGCCTGGAGCGTGAATACGATCTGGATCTGATTACGACGGCACCCACGGTTATCTATGAAATTCTGCTGAAAAACGGCGAAGTGGTGATGGTGGATAATCCATCTGATCTACCCGATCCCTCGAAAGTAGAGGAGTTTCGTGAGCCCATCGCTGACGTTAATATTTTGGTGCCGCAGGAATTTCTTGGGAACGTGATTACGTTGTGTGTGGAAAAACGTGGCGTGCAAAAGAACATGCAGTTTTTGGGCAAGCAAGTATCGATACACTATGAAATACCCATGAGTGAAGTGGTGCTCGATTTATTTGATAAGTTGAAGTCCACAAGTCGTGGATATGCGTCCCTTGACTATTCCTTTAAACGGTTTGATGCCAGTAGTTTGGTGCGGGTCGACATACTCATCAATGGCGAAAAAGTGGATGCTCTGGCTATAATCTGTCATCGCGATCAGGCCGAGTACCGAGGGCGTATTTTGACCGAACGAATGAAGGAACTCATTCCCCGCCAAATGTTTGATGTGGCCATTCAGTCAGCGATTGGAAGCAAGGTAATTGCTCGACAAACGGTCAAGGCATTACGAAAGAATGTACTGGCAAAATGTTATGGCGGCGATGTTTCCCGTAAACGCAAGCTGCTGGAAAAACAAAAAGAAGGTAAAAAGCGTATGAAGCAGGTGGGTCGGGTAGAAATACCACAAGATGCTTTCCTCGCAGTTCTAAAAGTGGATAAATAATGGATTTTGATTTCGCAATTGTTCTTGTATCGTTGGTGGCTTTCACAGGCTTTTTTTATTTTCTAGATTTGTTGGTATTTAAGCGACGTCGACAACCAGATGAGCCGGTGCCCCAATGGCTGGAGTTTCCCAAGTCTTTTTTTCCGGTGCTGGTTGTGGTGCTTGTGCTTAGATCTTTCTTGATTGAGCCTTTTAAGATTCCTACAGGCTCAATGATTCCTACACTTTTAGTGGGCGACTACATATTGGTAAATAAATTCGCCTATGGTCTGAGATTACCCATATTGGGGACGGAAATAGTCCCTATTGGAGAGCCTCAGCGTGGCGACATAATGGTATTCAAATATCCGGAAAAGCCCAGTATTAACTACATCAAACGAGTGGTTGGCTTGCCCGGCGATGAAGTTCGCTATGCGGACAAAACGGTGTTTGTTAATGATGTCGCAGTAGAAACCGAAATTAAAGCCCAGCTTCCACCGCGACAGCCGCGATTTCAAATCTATAATGAGAACTTAGGGGGTGTTGAGCACGATATTATGTTAACACTGGATCGGCCTTCTGCCCCCGCCAAAACCTGGGTAGTGCCAGCGGGGCACTATTTTGTGTTAGGTGACAATAGAGATAATAGTCGAGACAGCCGTTACTGGAATTTCGTGCCAAATAAGCTTGTTGTGGGCAAAGCATTCGCAATTTGGATGCACATGCCTGGTTGGATACCGAGTTTTGAGCGTAATCGACTGGTTGATTAGTCTCACTTTATACTGAGGTACTCTGAATGATACAGCTTGAACGCAGTAAACAGACCGGTGAGATGAATTTTGGGACGCTGATTCTGGTGTTAATGCTGATTTTTATCGCAGTAACAGTGATGAAGCTATGGTCTCCATACTTTGATGATATGGCTGTCAAAACAGCTCTTGAAAACATAGCGTCAGAAACTAAAACGTTGACCATGAGTCCCAAAGAAATCAAGAACACGATAAATAAGCGACTCCAAGTGAGTAATGTGGAGATACTGAAAGATCACGAAATCCTGATTCGAAGGGAAAGCGGTGATACATTAATAGATATCACCTATGAGCGACGGGTACCCATGTACGCTAATGTAGATGCCGTGGTCAAATTCAGCCACAGCGCGACTATTAAATAAGTAATTGGTTATGGGTAGTACAATTACCTCATTAGAAAAACGTCTCACCTATCAGTTTAAGGATCAATCACTGCTGGAATTAGCGCTGCGTCATCGCAGCCATAGTGGCAGTCAGAATAACGAGCGCCTGGAGTTTTTGGGTGATTCCATACTCAACTTTGTCATCGGTTATGCGTTATTCGATAAATTTCCAGAGGCAAGAGAAGGTCAGCTTAGTCGTCTTCGGGCAAGCTTGGTCAAAGGCAGCACTTTAACCAAATTAGCTCAGGACTTGGCCCTCGGCGAGCATTTGCTGCTAGGGCCCGGTGAGATGAAGTCGGGTGGGTCGCGCAGAAACTCCATATTGGCCGATGCTGTGGAGGCCATCATTGGTGCTGTGTATCTGGATGCAGGAATGGAGCGTTGTCAGTCCATGATTTTGTCCTGGTATGCTTCAAGGATGGAAAAATTGGATATTGACGATACAGTGAAAGACAACAAAACGCGCTTGCAGGAATGGTTACAATCACAAAAATTACCTTTACCAGACTATCGGATAGTCGATGTTTCAGGTAAATCTCATTCTCAAAGTTTTGTGGTGGAATGTGAAATTTCTAATCTCAATTTGACTTCACAAGGTGAGGGTCAAAGTCGACGCCAGGCTGAACAAGTGGCTGCTGGTAAACTTATTCTTCAAATAGAGCAGGGCTGTTAGTCCAATGTCCAATCAAGAATCCACTCGTTGTGGGTATGTGGCAATTGTGGGGCGGCCCAATGTGGGTAAGTCCACGTTAATGAATCATCTGCTCGGTCAGAAAATCAGTATTACTTCCCGTAAGCCACAAACTACCAGGCATCGAATTGTCGGTATAAAAACATCAGCGAACGTGCAGGCTGTTTTTGTGGATACGCCCGGTATTCATCAAGAAGAGCCCAAAGCAATTAATCGTTTAATGAACAAATCCGCCACGTCTTCGGTTAAAGATGTGGATGTGGTTGTATTCGTTATTGACGGCTTGAAATGGAACGAAGGCGATGAACACGTTTTGCGCAAATTGACGCACGTTAACGTGCCAATCATTTTAGCCATAAACAAGGTCGATACCTTGGAAGACAAAAATGCTTTGTTACCTCATCTTCAAGCGCTAGCCCTTAAGCGAGAATTTGCAGCCATTGTGCCTGTATCGGCATTAAAGAACACGCAGTTGGATAGCTTGGAAAAAGAGATTTACCAACGTTTACCTGAGAGTGAATTTTTCTATCCAGAAGACCAGATCACGGATCGTAGTACGCGGTTTTTAGTGGCTGAAATTGTACGAGAAAAATTAATGCGCCAGTTGGGGAAAGAAGTTCCCTATGAATGCTCCGTAGAAATTGAGCAATTTGAACTGCAGGGGCATGTTTGGCATATCAGCGCGCTGATTTTGGTGGAAAAAAGCAGCCAAAAACGCATCGTTATCGGGGATAAGGGTGATCGGCTACGCAAAGTCGGCACTGATGCCCGGCACGATATTGAGCTTTTAATGGAGGCAAAAGTAATGCTGAAGTTATGGGTAAAAGTGAAAAGTGGTTGGTCCGATGATGAGCGTGCATTACGCAGTCTTGGTTATGATCAATTTGATGCCTAGGATTTGCAGCGGAGCGCTGTAGCGTGGCAACTGCAAAGTCTGATACTGGGTATTTGCTGCATCTGCGTCCGTACCAAGACAGTAGTGTGCTAGGTGACTTTTTATTGCGTGAGCATGGCCGCATGACCTTGTTATTCAAGGGCATAAAAAAAGCGGGAAAAGCCGGGCAAAAAGGCCGACTTTTGCAACCTTTTACCCCACTCTATATCACCTTTGCTGGAGATCATGAGCTAAAAACGGGACGTCAGATAGAGGCTGCTGGTGCGGTCATATCGTTGCAGGGTAAGCAACTGTTTTGTGGCCTATATATGAATGAGCTTTTAGCGCGTACCATCGTCCACCAGGAGCCCTGTCCGCAATTGCTCGGCATGTATGAATGTAGCCTGGGTGCCTTAAGTAATGGTTCTCTTGAACCAGTATTGCGAGAGTTTGAATATCACCTGCTCGCAGAATTAGGCTATCAAATAGACTTCACCCTGGACTCCTTGGGTGAACCCATTCGAGTTCAAGATCACTACTTGTACGTTCCTGATGAAGGCTTTGTCCTGATTTCAGCGTTAATTCACCCAGCTAAAACCGTTTCTAATGCCCGCTTTCGGGGCCAGGAATTGTTGGCTATCGCTCAAGGCTGTTATGATGACGCCGAGGTGTTGAGAGCAGCCAAGCGTTTAAGTCGACTGGCGTTGTCTCCTCATCTTGGCAACAAACCCCTAAAAAGCCGGGAGCTATTCCAGTAAGCGTGTTCTTTAACTTGAGTCAATAATTAGTGGGATAAAGAGGTTATCTATGGATCCAATTTTATTGGGCGTGAACGTTGATCACATTGCTACCTTGCGTCAAGCGCGTGGCACTCGATTCCCGGATCCGGTTTACGCTGCGTTATTGGCGGAAGAAGCCGGTGCTGATGGTATTACAGTACATTTGCGGGAAGATCGTCGCCATATCCAGGAGCGGGATGTTCGTTTACTTAAGCAAATGCAAAATACCCGTATGAACCTGGAAATGGCGGTCACTGATGAGATGGTTGATGTTGCATTAGAGGTGCGGCCAGAGCACTGTTGTCTAGTGCCGGAAAAGCGCGAGGAGTTGACCACTGAAGGCGGGCTTGATGTTGTGGGTCACTTTGAGCGAATAAAAGCAGCCGTTGCGCGACTTAATTTGGCCGCTATTGAAGTATCTCTGTTTATCGATGCTATTCCTGAGCAAATAGCCGCTGCGAAAAAAACCGGTGCTACGGCCATTGAAATTCATACTGGTGCCTATGCGGACGCTGACTCAGTGGCCTTAGCTCAGCAGGAACTGCAACGTATTCGAGACGGTGTCCAATTTGGGCTGCAACAGGGGCTCATAGTTAATGCGGGGCACGGCTTGCATTACCATAATGTAGTGCCCGTGGCCGCCATTGCTGGTATTAATGAGCTGAATATTGGGCATAGTATTATGGCACACTCTCTTTTTGTGGGCTTGAAAGAAGCCGTAAAAGAGATGAAATCGTTGATGCTGCAAGGTCGGGGTTTGCAGTGATTGTCGGTATTGGCACGGACATCGTCAGTATCGCTAGAATGGCTGATTCGATTAGTGCTCAGGGTGATAAACTAGCGCAGCGCTTGTTGACACCGGAAGAGTTGAACGAATATTTGGCTTGCAAGCAGCAAGCGGCATTTCTGGCGAAGCGGTTTGCTGCGAAAGAGGCGGCGGTAAAGGCTCTTGGTACCGGGTTCAGCAATGGAATTACTTGGCGACAGGTGTTTGTTAGCCATAATTCTCTAGGGGCCCCACAATTAAACTTCCGTGAACAAGCGGCGGCTCAGGCTAAAACACTAGGCGCGAGCAGGCAGCATTTGTCGCTGTCCGATGAAGCGGAGCATGCCGTCGCCTTTGTTATTCTGGAGTCTGATTAGTGGGCGCTTGGTGATGATTTTAAGCGTTTAGGGAATTGGGTGCAGCGGTTAGGCGGTTCTTTCTGTACCAGTCAATTACCCGGTTAATTTCTTGAATCAAATTGTCAGCCAATCGTTCAGCCTCTTTTAGCTGCTGCTTTTTGAGGGCGCGTTCCATCGCTAAGGCCGCTTTTTGAAGGTGGGGTACCCCCGTATATTTTGAGGCTCCATGAAGTTTATGGACAATATCGTATAGCTGCTCGAAATCATTATCTATTAGTGATTCGCTGATACTTTTTAGATCATTTAGTAGAGAGTCATATAGCATGCTGAGCATCTCTTCCGCCAAGTCAATTTTATTGTTCGCCAGTTTATAGCCGAGCTCCATGTCTACGACGGGCTCACTGTTTTCTTGCTGGGCTTCCGTTTTCGTTGCTGTTTGCCGTTCAAATTGCTGATTTTCAATCTTTGCTGGAGTAATGTTCCAGTTTGTCCATTTACGAATAACATGTATTAATTGATTTTCATTGAGAGGCTTTGTTAAATAATCATCCAAACCAGAATTCAGTAAATTGAGTTTTTCGCTGGCAAGTGCATGGGCGGTTACCGCGATAATGGGTGTGTGTTTACCGAAGCTTTCCATGGTTCGAATGCGGCGAGTAGTTTCAACGCCATCCAGTACCGGCATTTGTATATCCATTAAAATCAAATCGACGTTAGGAGTCTGTTCAAATTCCTGGATCGCACGTTCCCCGTTATCACAAGGAAAAACGTTAATTCCCAGTCCTTCCAGAATAACTTGTAGTAGCTTTAAATTGGCTGGGTTGTCATCAGCGACAATAACGTTCATTGGTTTGTCTGACTCTGAATGACTGTTCTTACCACTACTCATTAATAAGGGCGGTTGTTTGCTCTCAGATTTTTCTGCTTTGATGGATAGGAGTTTTTCAATCTCGTCAAACATCCTTTTTTGACAGAGGGGCTTTGGTATCAATTGAATGTTGCGGCTATTTAGATGTTCAAACAAGTACATTTGATCAGCGGGATTACCATGAATTAAAACTGGCACCCGACTCTTTATTTCTGCCCACAGGTTTTTTATTTCTGCATACTCAGCATTTTTAGCGTTTATGCCAATTATGATAGCTGAGAATGAGAGCTTTTCACTATCACATATTTGAATCAGATCTTGGACGTCACTGAATTCCTTGACTGTTACCTTTCGCTTTTTCAGGGTATTGCGCAGATTGGCTCTAACAGTAGGGTTGGAGTCGTAAACGGCTATGGTGCAATCCTGATTCGGGGTAAGGGGCGGTAAGACTAATTCCTTACTGTGAATCTCGGCTCGAAAGCTGAACCAGAACGTGGAGCCTATACCTAGTTCGCTTTTTAATCCAATATCGCCTCGCATTTGTTCAACAAGATGCTTGGAAATAACCAACCCCAAGCCAGTACCACCGAAGCGACGAGCGGTGGTGGTATCTGCCTGTCGAAAGGCATTAAATAAAGAACGTTGTTGTTGTTCTGTGAGACCAATACCTGTATCCGTTACCGTGACCTTGATGGACGCCATATCACCTTTGGTGTCATCTAGCATTACTCTCACCACAACCTCACCCTGGTCGGTAAACTTAATGGCATTATTAACCAGATTGGTTAATATTTGCTTCAGTCGAAGTGGATCACCAATGATGCCTGTTGGTACATCTGAATACACAAGACTGACCTGTTCCAAACGTTTCTCATACGCCATGGGGGCCAGCATGGTGAGTACTTCTTCCACTGTTTCCTGAAAATTCAGTGGCACTTTGTCCAGTACTAATTTCCCTGCTTCGATCTTGGAGAAATCAAGAATATCATTAATGATGGACAACAAACTTTGGGATGACTTTTGAATGGTATCCAGGTAATCACGTTGTGTAGTGGTAACTTCGCTACGGAGTAATAAATTAGTAAAACCAATAATTCCGTTCAGTGGTGTCCTGATTTCATGAGACATATTAGCCAGGAATTCAGACTTGATCCTACTGGCTTCCAAGGCTTCTTTACGTGCCAAATCCAATTCAATATTCTGAATTTCGATGGTTTCAAGGGTTTCTCGCAAATCTTCAGTGGTTTGATCAACGCTTTGCTGTAACTCTTTTTGGCCTTCCAAGATGGATGTGTTGAGCGAATTTAGCGCCATTTGAAGCTCTTTAAGTTCACCAAAGGCGTTGGCTTCTAGCTGTAAGTAGTAGTTGCCTTTTCCCATGCTTTGCAATGCTTTTCTCACGCTTTTCATGACATCGCCGATATTATTGGCAAAGCGCAGAGCGATAAAGACATTGGTGGCAAGAGCAATCATGAGCAGCAACCCAGTAAGGAGTAGGCTCTTATACTGCGCGATGACGAGATTTGATCGGTCAATTTCAACTTCCAGCCAACCTTTATTGGTCTTGTTTTCTGCCAGGGGATGATAGCTGGAAGCGGGATAAATAGGATGGATTACTCGCAAGGTCTCAGCCGTGTAACGTGATATGGCTGTTTTTACGTTAGAGCTGGGCAGGAGCGGGGTATCGTTCAATAGCGGGAGCATTTGTGGCCCTGCTCGGCTAATGAGCTTACCTTCATTATTGTAAACAGAAACTGAGCGTACATTGTCTTCTTCCAAAATCCGTTGCGCGATATAGGTCGAATTTTGGTCGGAGAATTCAGGTCCTGACTCATACAAGCTGTGCGCGAAGGCCGAAGTAATCATTCTGCCTTGTACTTCCAACGTTAAATCCAGCTCTTTAAATCGCTGGGTCACAAATAGAACCGCAAGCACCAAGCCAATAGTAAGGATGGGGAGCGTGCATATTGTTAGTGCCCGTGCCCGTAACCCCATATTTTTAATAGAAAAAATAGGAAATCTCATAGTCTCGCAAATTGTGCAGTCAGAGGGTGATGAGTTGTAATACTGTATCCCTCAGCTGGTTGAGTTTAGTATATACCGGATGTATAAACACCTGAAATCCTAGTAACAGAAGGGTACAATAGATCCATCTGAATTAGTGAAGACTCCCTATGAATTATCCAACCATTGAAAACTTTGTGGGTAATACCCCATTAGTTCGACTGCAGCGCTTGGGTCAGAATTCAAGCAACGTGATTCTGGTAAAACTAGAAGGCAATAATCCAGCGGGATCAGTGAAAGACCGACCCGCCATGTGCATGATTCAAGAGGCCGAAGCTCGGGGTGATATTAAACCGGGAGATACCTTGATTGAGGCGACGAGCGGTAATACCGGGATTGCCTTAGCCATGGCTGCTGCTATCAAGGGTTATAAACTGATTCTTATTATGCCTGATAATATGAGTGCGGAGCGGAGAGCCTCTATGGCGGCTTATGGTGCCGAGTTGATACTAGTCACCAAAGCTCAAGGTATGGAAGGTGCCAGAGATTTGGCTGACACCATGCAAAAAGCCGGTAAAGGTGTCGTTCTGGATCAATTTGCCAATCAGGATAATCCTTTGGCTCACTATCAAGGGACTGGTCCGGAAATTTGGCGCGATACTCAGGGTCAAATTACTCATTTTGTCAGTTCTATGGGCACCACTGGAACCATAATGGGAACCTCCCGGTTCCTTAAAGAACAGAACCCT
This sequence comes from uncultured Ketobacter sp., assembly GCA_963922875.1. GTDB lineage: Bacteria > Pseudomonadota > Gammaproteobacteria > Pseudomonadales > Ketobacteraceae > Ketobacter. The sequence continues at coordinate 176,649 of CAWUJH010000004.1, forward strand.
GAAATCCAAATCATTGGTCTACAGCCGCAAGAAGGCAGTGCTATACCGGGTATCCGGCGCTGGCCAGAGGCTTATTTACCGAAAATTTTTGATGCCAGCAGAGTGGATAGAATTATTGATATTAACCAGCAGGATGCAGAAAAAACCATGCGCGCGCTGGCTACCCAAGAGGGTATCTTTTGCGGTGTTTCTTCAGGTGGGTCTGTTGCCGGAGCATTACAGATTAGCCAAGAACTGGAAAATGCTGTCATTGTAGCTATCATTTGCGATCGTGGTGATCGCTACTTATCCACTGGCGTGTTTGATAACTCCACTTATGAATGAACTAGTTTTTGATTTGGAAACGGTACCTGATGTTACGGGTGCGCGACGTCTTTATGAATTTTCTGCGCTTAGTGATAGTGAAGTAGCCGACGCCTTGTTCCATCTGCGTCGCCAGGAATCCGGCGGCGAATTTCTCCGGCACCACCTTCATCAGATTGTGGCCATTTCAGCGGTTTTTCGATCAGGAGAGCATGTGGCCGTATGGAGTCTGGGAGATGAAACGGCCACAGAAGCGGAAATCCTGGAAAAATTCTTTCATTTAATTGATCGTTACTCGCCGACGTTAATTAGCTGGAATGGCAGTGGCTTTGATTTGCCGGTACTACACTATCGCGCCTTATTGCATGGTGTAAGTTGCCCTCGTTACTGGGATCAGGGTGGGGATGATCGAAACTTCAAATGGAATAACTATTTAAGTCGCTATCATGAACGCCACACTGATTTAATGGATTTGTTGGCCCTGTATAACAACAGGGCCTATGTGCCCCTCGATCAAATGGCCGCATTGCTCGGGTTCCCAGGAAAAATGGGAATGAGTGGAGCCAAAGTATGGGATGCTTTCAAGGATGGTGATGTAAAAGGTATCCGAGACTATTGTGAGACGGATGTCTTGAATACCTGGCTGGTGTATTTGAGGTTTCAGCTTATTCGGGGAAATCTGACAGCGAAGGAATATGAAGGCGAGCTACAGTTGGTAAAACAATATCTTAAACGTGAGGCTAAACCTCACTTTCTCGAATTTTTGCAGCATTGGGAACAGTAGTAAATGGCAAGACGTAGACGCAATAAGAAGATTTCTCCGGACCCCGTAACCCTGACAATAGACAGTTTAAGCCACGATGGGCGTGGTGTGGGTCGGATTGAAGGTAAAGCGGTATTCGTTGACGGAGCGTTGCCTGGAGAGCGTGTTATTGCCCAATACACTCATCAGAAACGCAGCTTTGATGAAGCTCGTGCCATTGAAATTATGGATCCCAGTGCGGACCGAGTGGAACCGCAATGTGCCCAAGCAGCCATCTGTGGTGGTTGTAGTCTGCAGCATATGAATGACGACGCCCAGGTCGCTATGAAGCAGGCGGTGTTAATTGAGCAATTAAAGCATTTTGGCGACTTACAGGCATTGCATATTACCGAGCCTTTGCGAGGCCCGCTTTTTGGTTATCGTCGTAAAGCCCGGTTGGGCGTGAAGTATGTCGATAAAAAGGAGGCGGTACTGGTGGGCTTTCGTGAAAAGCGCAATAGCTTTCTTGCCGAAATAGATCAGTGTCATGTGTTGGCTGCAGAAGTAGGATTACGCTTTCCCGAGTTTAAGCAAATGATCTCGGAACTTGAAGCGCGCAGTGCCGTTCCGCAAATAGAAGTGGCAAAAGGTGATAATGCTACGGCATTAATTGTTCGCCACCTTACAGAGTTAAGCGCAGCTGACCAGCAGCGCCTGATCAACTTTTGTAAAGAATATGGCTTTCATCTTTATTTGCAACCCAAGGGACATGACAGTATCCATAAAGTTTTGCCAGAGTCAGGTGATGATCGCCTTTGGTATGAATTGCCGGACTTTGGTTTGCAGCTCGCGTTCCATCCTACTGATTTTACTCAGGTGAACGCCGAGATAAATCGCCAAATGGTCAGTTTGGCGCTTAAGTATTTGGCGGTGGAACCTCAGGAGCGGGTGCTGGATTTATTTTGTGGCTTAGGGAACTTTACTCTGCCATTAGCAACCCAAGCTAAGGCGGTAATCGGTGTTGAAGGTGATGAAGCCATGGTACAGAGAGGGCGCGAAAATGCCCTTCACAATCAACTGAATAATGTTGAATTTTTTGGCGCGGATCTCACTAAACCTTTTACTGAGCAACCTTGGGGACAACAAGGATTTGATAAGATTTTGATTGACCCTCCGCGGTCAGGAGCCCTTGAAATTGTCACGAAAATGACTCATTTCAAACCCAAACGAATCGTGTATGTATCGTGCAATCCGGCAACTCTGGCCAGAGATGCCGGCGAATTGAAACGACAGGGTTATAGATTATTGCAAGCGGGAGTAATGGATATGTTTCCCCATACCACCCATGTAGAATCCATTGCTGTCTTTGAGCCGGAAAAATAAGCGCTATGGTAACTGTTCGGAACCAACAAGTTATTCGGTCTGATGGCAGTGTTGATCTAGAAGCCTGGATTGAACGGCTAAACCAAAAGGTTGAAATTTCTGACCCACAAGGTCTACTGGAATTGGCCGAGTATGCCCGTGATTTGGAAAGCACAGCGATTCGAGAAGATTCAGCCTGGGCCGATGGCAGTACAACTTTTTTGGCCGGCTTGGAAATTGCCGACATTTTGGCAGAGTTACGTCTGGATACCGATGCGTTAAAAGCCGCCGTAATTTATCGAGCGGTACGTGAAGGTCAGGTGAGTTTAGGTGATGTGAGTAAACGAGCCGGTAACAATATTGCCAAGCTGGTGGAAGGCGTGCTTAGAATGGCGGCCATCAGTGCCGTGATGAATCAGGAAAATCGGGTGGTCTTAGGGCAGGCTACCGATCAGCTCGATAACCTCAGAAAAATGCTGGTCGCCATGGTGGACGACGTGCGTGTGGCGCTGATTAAACTGGCGGAGCGTACCTGTGCGATTCGAGCAGTGAAACAAGCACCCGAAGTTAAACGCCAAAAAGTAGCGAAAGAAGTTTTTGATATCTATGCGCCCTTGGCTCATCGATTGGGAATAGGCCATTTGAAATGGGAGCTGGAGGATCTGTCCTTCCGCTACTTACACCCTGATGCCTATATGCGAATCGCCAAACTGTTGGATGAAAAGCGCATGGCTAGGGATCACTACATTCAAAATGTAGTGCAGCAGCTACATGATGCCTTAGCCCGTGTCGACATAGACTCTGACATCTCTGGACGCGCCAAGCACATATACAGTATTTGGCGTAAAATGAAACGCAAGAATATCGATTTTTACCAGGTTTACGATATCCGAGCGGTGCGGGTATTAGTTCCGGATATTCGAGATTGTTACGCGGCTTTGGGTGTGGTGCATAATATATGGCAACACATTCCCAGAGAATTCGACGACTATATCGCTACGCCAAAAGACAATGGTTATCGCTCGTTGCACACGGCAGTGTTGGGTCCCGATGGTAAAGTTCTTGAAGTTCAAATTCGTACTCAGGATATGCATGACGAAGCGGAGCTTGGTGTCTGTGCGCACTGGCGTTATAAGGAAGGCAGCACCGGAAAGTCAGATAGCTACGATGATAAAATTGCCTGGTTGCGCCAAGTCCTTGAATGGCAGGAAGAGTTGGGTGATAACGCAGTCAGTAGTGTGTTATCTGAATTCAATGAAGATATTACCGACGAGCGGGTTTATGTGTTTACCCCTGACGGGCATGTGGTGGATTTAGCCCAGGGTGCGACTCCTCTGGATTTCGCTTATCACATTCACACCGAAGTAGGGCACCGTTGTCGCGGGGCAAAAGTGAATGGCCGAATTGTGCCGCTGAATTATCAATTAAGAACTGGCGAGCAAGTTGAAATTTTAAAAGGTAATGAGTCACGTCCCAGCCGCGACTGGTTGCAACAGTCTTTGGGGTTTATCGGTACCAGTCGTGCCCGAGCCAAGGTGGCGCATTGGTTTAAGTTGCAGGATCGTGACAAGAATATCGAAGATGGTCGCGACATTCTGGAAAAAGAATTTAGGCGCTTGGGTGTCGATAAAATCGATCTAAATAAGATTGCCAGTGGCTTAAATCTAAAAGCAGCCGAAGATATTTATGCTGCGGTAGGCTCTGGAGACTTGCGCGTCAGTCAGATATTAAACAGCATTCAAGCGCTGGAGAATGAGGGTAAACAGCAGGAGTTGCTGCCTTTTGATAAGCGCAAACCCAAAGTTAGTCCGATAACCTCCGAGTTTACTATTAGCGGCGTTGATAATTTAATGACGAATATCGCCGGTTGCTGTAAACCGGTGCCGGGCGACGATGTGGTAGGTTATATTTCAGTTGGGCGTGGTGTTACCGTTCATCGTCGTCACTGTAAAGAGCTAAACCGGTTAATGGAAATTCATGGCGAGCGAGTGCTCGATGTATCCTGGTCAGCCGACACGGCCAGTACCTACCCGGTAGAAGTTTATATCAAGGCCTACGATCGTCAGGGGCTGTTGCGGGATATCACTTCTGTGTTGGCCAACGAGCGGGTGAATGTTACGGCGATCAATACCAAGTCGAATAAAAGCGACAATACGGCAACAATGACGCTCAATATGGACATTAGCAGCCTAGCTTCATTGGGAGACGTACTGGCCCGTATAAATCAATTATCCAATGTTATTGATGTGCGACGTTCCATTCAGGAGCCAAATAATGCAATTAAAAAAGAATGAATCGGCTCCATTAGCACCCATTGAACGTATTCGATACCTAATGGCGCGTTTGCGAGATAAGCAGCAAGGCTGCCCGTGGGATGTAAAACAATCCTTTCAATCCATAGTGCCCTATACGATCGAAGAAGCCTACGAAGTGGCTGATGCCATTCTGCGTGAAGACTATCAACATTTAAAAGAAGAGCTGGGAGATCTTTTTTTTCAGGTGGTTTTCTATTGCCAAATGGCGGAAGAAGAAGGTCATTTTCAGTTTGAGGAAATTTTCCATGAATTGGAACTGAAGCTTGTGCGGCGTCATCCTCATGTGTTTCCTGATGGAACCTTGGAGAGTCGCTTGCAAGGTAGCCAATCGATTGTGGAAGCAGAGGTTAATGCCAGCTGGGAAGCCATTAAAGTTCAGGAAAAACAAAGTAAAGATAAAACGTCTCAACCCTCGATTTTAGATGAAGTCCCGGCCAGTATGTCGCCACTCAAAAAAGCCCAGAAGCTACAAAAGGCTGCTGCCAAAAAAGGGTTTGATTGGGAACAGCCGGAAACTGTGGTGGCCAAACTCCATGAAGAGCTTGCGGAGCTTACCCTTGAAGTTGAGCAGGATGAGCGTGACAAAATTAGTGATGAACTGGGTGATTTGATGTTTTGTTGTGTCAATTTGGCGAGGCATTATAACCTAGATGCTGAACAGGTAATGATGCAAGCAAATCGCAAGTTCGAGCGGCGTTTTCGTTTCCTTGAGCAAGCGCTGGCCGAGCAAGGCTTTGCACTTGAAGATGCCAGTCTGGAACAAATGGAAGTACAGTGGCAACAAGCAAAACGTCGCGAAAGAGAGGGTGTCAGTGACTGATGTGAAACCGCAACTGATTGATGGATTTGGTCGTAAAGTAGAATATCTGCGTTTATCCGTAACCGATCGTTGTGATTTTCGTTGTGTTTATTGCATGGCAGAAGAAATGACTTTTTTGCCGCGAAGACAAATCCTTTCCCTGGAAGAACTACTACGCATTGCTGCAGCATTTGTTCGCTTAGGGGTTTCAAAAATCCGTTTGACTGGTGGTGAACCCTTAGTCCGTAATGGGGTTTTAGGGTTAGTGCAAAATCTGGGTCAACTTGATGGGCTCAAGCAACTGGTGTTAACTACAAATGGCTCGCACCTGAAACAAATGGCACCTGCCCTAAAGGAGTATGGTGTGCGTAGAATTAACATTAGCCTCGATAGTTTGAATCCAGAGAAATTTAAGCAGTTAACCCGCACAGGAAATCTGGCGCAGGTTTTAGAAGGTATTGAAGCAGCTCGAGCGCAGGGGTTTGAGGCCATTAAGCTCAATACGGTGTTGTTAAAGGGTCGCAACGATGATGAGATAATTTCTCTAGTTGAATTTGCCCGAGACCATAATTTAGACATTGTTTTTATCGAAGAAATGCCCTTGGGTCATATTACCGAGCACAATCTGGCGGAAAGTTTTATTTCTTCCGATCAGGTAAAAGCATTGTTGGCACAACACTACGCACTAATAGCTCAGCCCGCCGCAGAGGTAGGAGGGCCAGCGAAATATTATGGTTTCACCGATAGCTGCAGCCGCGTCGGATTTATTTCACCTCACAGTCACAATTTTTGTGGTGATTGTAATCGAGTACGCCTAACGGTGGAGGGTCGTTTACTGCTGTGTTTAGGTAACGAACACTCTGTAGATTTAAAAGCGGTGGTGCGGGCAACTGATAATGATGATGAACTTGATCAGGCGATTATTGCGGCTATGCAGATAAAACCAGAACGCCACTATTTTGATGTAACAGACGAACCTCAAATCGTCCGATTTATGAATATGACTGGAGGCTGACACCATGGGTGCTATGGCTCAATTTGTTCCTTTAAATATTGCCGTACTTACGGTTTCCGATACTCGAACTTTAGCTACCGATACCTCTGGTCAGTTGTTGGTGGATAGGCTGCAAACGGCGGGTCATGAATTGAGAGACCGCACCCTGATATCCGATGATCTATATCAGATTAGAGCGGTTGTATCAAAGTGGATCGCTGATGCCGATATTGAAGTGGTGCTGATTACTGGAGGTACGGGGTTTTCTCAGCGAGATTCCACTCCAGAGGCGATCATGCCTTTGCTGGATAAAACCATCGATGGTTTCGGTGAACTATTCAGGCACATTTCCTATACGGAAATCGGAAGCTCCACCGTGCAATCTCGAGCCTTGGGTGGGCTGGTTAATGGTACCTTGATTTTTTGTATGCCGGGGTCCACCAATGCTTGTGCCACGGCCTGGGATAAAATTTTAGGCGAGCAGCTTGATGCTTGTCATAAGCCCTGCAATTTTGTAAAGCTAATTAGCCAGAAAGCCGCTCAGTGTGAGTCTAGGCAGTGAGTCAGGCCATTGCTAAATTGCAGCAGGTACCTATAGATCAAGCGCTGAGGCAATTGCTGTCTCAAACCCTGAACCCCTCTGAAACACAAGTTATCAGCCTGCCCAAGGCGCTCGGTAGAGTATTGGCCGAGGACGTCATCGCTCCGGTCAATGTCCCGCCGCAAGCCAACAGCGCGATGGACGGATATTGTCTTCGGTTTGATGATTGGTATGGTAACATTCCGCTCCCTGTGAGCCAGAGAATTGCGGCTGGCTCAATACCCAAGCCACTGGCTCCGTCTTCTTGCGCTCAAATTTTTACCGGTGCGGAGTTGCCGGATGGCGCCGATACGGTGGTTATGCAGGAGGAAGTCGAGCTTAGCTCGCATGGAGTGATTTTTAAGGATAAGCCTAAAAAGGGCCAAAATATTCGGCCAAAAGGTCAGGATGTAGCTTCAGGTTCTGTTCTGCTAAGGCAGGGTTGTCGCCTCAGGCCTCAAGAATTAGGCTTGTTAGCCTCAGTGGGGTTAGCGGAACTTAAGGTCTATTCCCCGTTAAAAGTCGCTATATTTTCCACTGGAGACGAAATCATCGAACCTGGTCAAGCATTGCTGCCAGGGCAAATTTACAATTCTAATCGCTATTTACTCATGGGGCTATTGACTTCAATGGGGCTCGACATCATTGATCTGGGCACTGTTAAGGATTCTTTGCAAGACACCACCAAAGTGTTGCGGGAGGCTTCAAATGCTGACCTTATCATCAGCAGTGGCGGGGCTTCTGTAGGCGAAGAAGATCACGTGCGATCTGCGATTAATGCTTTAGGCAAAGTGACATTGTGGAAGTTAGCCATAAAGCCGGGTAAACCGTTTATTTTTGGTCACGTGCTGGACACGCCCTATATGGGATTACCGGGGAATCCTGCCGCGGTGTTAGTTACCTTTTGTTTGCTGTGCCGACCATGGCTACTAAAGTCTCAGGGCGCTAGCAATTGGGCATCACTGTTTGTGAAAGGCAAAGCAGGGTTTTCCCAATCCAGGAAGAACACGCGCCAGGAATACATTCGAGCCAGAGCAAATTGGCTTGATGGTGAACTATGGATTGAACCTCACCCGAACCAAAGTTCAGGTATGCTTTCTTCAGCTTGTTGGGGAAATGGCCTAGCGGTAGTCGCCCCCGGTACTACGGTTGATCACGGGGACGATATCGATTTTCTTTTGTTTGACCAGTTTTTAACGTGAAATTTTAAGACTAGCGTTAGCTTCAGCATGCTCAGTTAAAATTAAAATTGATACGTGCCTATTCCTTGTAAAGCAATAGCGCCACTGGTCTGTTGGTATTGATCAATGTATCGATGTTTCAGGGGTAACAAGTCAATACTAACTGTTTTAGTGAAGTAGGCGTCACAGGCTTGCACTGGGAAGTGTTGGACCAATGTAGCCACCTGCACCGGGAAAGACTCCAGAAAGGTAGGCTTGGCGCTCACCTTGACACTATGTTTATCATCACAGCCACTGAACCCTACAGTCAGCAATAGATTATCGCCATCAAACTTGGTGTCGATGATATTGGCTAAAGTTTCAGGGTTTACTTCCGGGTTAAATTCGGTAATGACTATCGGCTTAGCGTCTGTTGATAACATGTTTTCAAGGCTGCCGCATTCACCGGCAAAGCTGATCTGAGCATTACTGGCTTCACACGCATTGCTGAATGTCCGGTACTGATAATTGGGGCAAGGAGTGGTAATGCAGACAATGTCGGTGAGTTCTTTTGCGCACACCGGCTCGTATTGAGTTGTGCAGAAACGGTTACCGCATTCTACCTTGATATTCGACACGTTGCCGCGAATAGTACCTTGGCCGTTATTAACGTCGCAGCTATAGTCAGGCGGTGGTTGTTTGGCTTCCGCGACAACATTATATCGGGTGCCCGGGGCAAAATCCTCGTTGAAAATAAAGGGACCATCGGTCTTCACTGCCAGCGTTTTACCCGAATAGGTTTCCGTAAGCATAAGCTCACCTACCACACCTGAAGCCTGCCCACCCAGCTTGCATCCTGCCAAGAGCAGTGTACTCAACAGTAGCGCCAAAAAACTCCAGTTCATTCTATTTATCTCCCTGTTTTTGTTCTTGTTTTGTCGAGATCGTAGCCTTGAAAAGCAGAAGTGTCAATTAGCTGGATTATCAGCGAATTTTAGCGACTAACGCGATGTAGCCCTGTTTTGCCTGGTCTTTGGATTGTCCTTTAAGTTTGGCCCAAGCACTGTATTTGGACCGACCGACAAAATCGGTGATACCGGGTTTTTTGCCGCTCACGTCACCTTCTGTAGCTTGTTTGAACAACGCATAAAATTGTAGCTTGTCATCAGTGCTGGGTTTAAATGAGCTGTCGGAGCTATCACGCACAAAGGCAACGGCATCGTTAAATTGTTGATCTAATTCTGACATAGTAAAATCTCTTTAGCTTTTTGTGGTAATGTTAGCACTCCGCCAGGGCGATTTGTATAAAAACATAAGACTCGGTTTTATATAGCAAAATAGTATAGATTTTGGCTGGATAGATGGCAAAAAACGTCGCAGTCTTAGAAGGTGAAGCAAAGGGAGATAATGAATATGAACTCCGTGTACTATTCTATGGCCAATCTGTTCCAGCAACTTGGATTACCTTCAGAACCAGAGGAGATCGATGATTTTGTTGCAAAGCACAAGGCCCTATCTGATGGTGTAACCATTGCTCAAGCCCCTTTCTGGAATGATGCTCAGGCCCAGTTTATCGTTCAAGCTCTTGACAGCGACTCCGAGTGGTGTGAGGCGGTGGATCAGCTAGATGCTCGCCTGCGCTATTAGCCATGGGGTGTTAGCCCCCACGCTTCCCCTAAGCATCAATAAAGCGCATAATCTACCTGCTTTAAATCAGAGTGGAGGATAGTGAAAGGTCTTGCTTGAAAGCTTTTTATTGTCTGTGTCAGTGGTAAATTCAGCAATAGTCGTGTGGCTGGATGACGCTAGAATGATCATTTTGTCGTTATTTGCATGGACGCCAAGTTTCTACACTAATAGGATGTCACCACGCAACGGCTATCTTTCCGCATTGTGGAGCTATTCAAATAATTAAAGCCAAATCTTTGAGCTCTAGAGGCGTATCGGAATGGAACTAGAAATGAGAAAAATGTTAGACCTTTCTCGATTGAGGGTTGATGGTTTAAAGAAACCTTATGTTACTTTAATGATGGATATCATCGGGCGCTCACTTGAGGCGGCCAGTCAAGTGGATAAAGCTATTCAGCAGGATGTGCGAAGACTGCCTGATGGTTTTACCTTCGATATGCGGGCTCTGCCGGATGGGCCCTCGTTTAATATGAAGAAAGTCGACGACTGTCAGCTTAAATATGTGGGGCCAGGGATTCGTGACGACAATGATGTGTCTCTCAAATTCAAGCATGTAAGTCATGCCTTTCTCGTGCTTTCTTTCCAAGAAGGCACAGCACGAGCTTATGCCAACGATAGAATATTGGTGGATGGCGAAGTGTCAGATGTGATGAAGCTCATTCGTTGTCTCAACCGTATGGAAACCATCATATTGCCAAAATTAATTGCACAACGAGCAGTGAAACGTTACCCAAAGATACCGTTGTTTAGCAAGGTCTCGCTCGGTGGTCGCATTTATGCTCAGTTTGTAAAGAACGTTTTTCGGGGTTAAACGATGTCAAAACCATATTACGAATTTTTCTGTCCAGTTAAAATTATCGCTGGGAGCGCAGCGCTGGAACACATTCCCTATGAACTAAAAATGCTCTCAGCCTCGCGTCCTATGATTATCACAGATAAAGGCGTGCGCGCAGTCGGGCTAACCGATCATGTCCTTGGTGCCTTTGTTGAAACGGATATGGATATTGAAGCTATATTCGACGATGTACCACCTGACTCTTCAACTGAAGTTGTTGAGCGAGCGGCTAAAATATATCGTGAGAAAGGCTGTGACTCCATTATTGCTGTCGGTGGTGGTTCGGTGATCGATACAAGTAAGGCCGTGAATATTTTAGTGTCGGAGGGAGGTGACAAGCTGGCCGATTATGCGGGTATAGGGTTGCTTACTCGACCATTAAAACCATTCTTTGTTGTGCCCACAACCGCCGGTACCGGATCTGAAGTGACACTAGTTGCGGTAATTAAGGATATCGAAAAAGGTATGAAGCTCTATTTTAGCTCGTACTTTTTATTGCCAAATGCGGCCGTTATCGATCCTAGAATGACCCTAACTTTGCCGCCTCATATCACGGCGATGACTGCAATGGATGCAATGACCCATGCCATAGAAGCCTTTACCGGTCTGGCAAAAAATCCCATCAGCGATGCTTACGCCACTTCTGCTATTAAAAAGATCAGTGAGAACCTATTAAAAGTATTAGATCAACCCAGCGATGTGGACGCTCGCTTGGAACTGGCGCAGGCTTCAACGATGGCTGGAATAGCGTTTTCCAACTCAATGGTAGGGCTGGTACATTCTCTAGGCCATTCCTTGGGGACTTTGTGTCACTTGCCTCATGGCTTGTGTATGAATCTATTTTTGCCCTATGTCCTTGATTACAATCTGCAAGAACGGGGCGAAGTGTTTGGTGAGCTGCTGCTGCCGCTGGCGGGAGCTGAAGTGTATGCACGTACACCAGCCACCGATCGGGGTAGAAAAGTTATATCAGTTCTACGCGAGTTGAGGGATGTATTGTACGAGCGTTGCAAGTTGCCTCGAACCCTATCGGAAACGGGCAAAGTAACGCAGGATCAATTACAGAAGCTTGCGGAAATGACCTTGGATGATGGTTCCATTATTTTGAATCCTGTCGAGGTGGATTTTGATGAAGCATTATCTGTTTTGAAGAAAGCCTGGTAGTGCATGGGTGATACGGGTAGGAATTTTGATGACCTGGTGGCCCAGTTTAACGGCAGAATTTATCAAACCAGCAAAGGACGTATTCGTCTAGCCATTTTGGCGCGGGATTTGGCAGAATCCATTCCCGCGCTGTATCAGAATAGAGACTGGCAAATACTCGACGCCGGTGGTGGTGAGGGCGTTTACGCTAGAGTTCTGGCACATCAAGGACATCATATTACCTTGTGTGATCAGTCCCAGCAGATGATATCGAATGCTCAAACTGCAGCGGTGAATGCTGGTCTATCTGATCGTTTTCGGTTTTTTCATTGCCCCATTCAACAACTGGATAAGCCGCTTCAAGCCTATGATTTAATCATGTGTCATGCGGTACTGGAATGGGTTTCCGACCCACGATCGTTGTTGCAGACCTTGCAGTCGTGGTTAACCCCAGGTGGCTACTTATCTTTAATGTTTTTTAATCGGCACTCAACGGTGTTTCGTTGTTTAGTCCGTGGCTATCTTGATAAAGCCAAAAATGATCAATTTGAAGGCAGTGGTAAGGGGTTAACACCACTGAATCCCTTGCTTCCCGATCAAGTTCTGGGTTGGCTTCAGTCTATGGGTTTTAAAGTGTTGGTGCATAGCGGTATCCGGGTCTTCCACGATTATATGCATTTTGATATACGTCAAAATCGGAGTGAAGCCGATATTACTGAGCTGGAGTTGCGATATTCCCGAATGGAGCCTTATCGTTCCTTAGGACGTTACATTCATGTAGTGGTTCAGGCGCCAAACTAACGTTATTTTTAATAAAGGAAACTAGAATTTTGTCCCTTTATCGTTTATTGCCGGTTGTTATGGGTTTGGCCGTGGGATTGTTGCTAACCTATCCCTTGCTGGTGTTAGGTGTTCGCTGGCAGTGGTGGGATTACCAAACGGGATTTTCTTTGCTGGCGGGTGTGGCATTAACGGGCGTTATCTTATTAGCCAGTGCCGGGATAGCGCTGATTATTGCTATTCGAAATTCCAATGGGTGGGCTATGAAAAGGGGGATGGTGGCGGTTATCTTACTAGCAATACCTATCGCGTATTTAACCTTTTTTGGTATCAAAGCCTCTCAACTTCCCATGATCCACGATATTTCTACAGACAAGACTAATCCACCGCATTTTATGGCACTAGCTGAGCTAAGGCCGGATGACGCTAATGCATTGGATTACAATAGTGAGATTGCTCAACTGCAGGCTGAATTTTATCCTGAGATTGATTCATTAGTATTGCCCTTACCCTCAGTGAAAGTCTTGGAGTTGGCGCAGCAAGCGGCGCAAGATTTAAAATGGAAGGTCGTCCTGTTCCAGCCGTCATTCGGTCATATGGAAGCCACGGATAGCACTCTGTTGTTTGGTTTCGTCGATGATATTGTGGTGCGTGTTTCAGAGCATAAAGAAGGGTCTGTGGTTGACGTGCGCTCTGTGAGTCGGGTGGGCAAAAGTGATTTGGGTAAAAATGCGCAACGAATTGTGGAGTTTCAGCAGCGCTTGTTGCATTTGAGCCGTTAGCCGGTGCCAATGCAATAATTTTTAAAAACCACTAACCCTCAGTTGTTAGTGGTTTTTAGTTGTGCGAACAATCCTCTTAAATAAGCTCAATAGCCATAGACGTGGCTTCGCCGCCGCCGATGCAAAGAGAGGCCACTCCGCGTTTGCCACCGGTTTGTATAAGGCCATGAATTAACGTCAGTAATATTCTAGAGCCGGTGGAGCCCACGGGGTGACCCAAGGCGCAGGCACCGCCGTAAATGTTGACTTTTTCATGAGGGATTTGATGTTTCTGCATGGCTAACATCGTGACCATGGCAAAGGCTTCATTGATCTCGAAGAGGTCGATATCACTCACTTTCCATCCAGTTTTAGCGAAGAGTTTTTCCAGCGAGCCCACAGGAGCCATAGTGAATTCCGCAGGTGCTTGTGATTGCGTTGAATGGGCGACAATTCGCGCTAATGGTGTCAAACCTCGGCGTTTGGCTTCGGATTCCAGCATTAATACCAGAGCTGAAGCCCCGTCAGAGATTGAGCTGGCATTGGCTGCGGTAATGGTGCCGTCTTTCTTAAATGCTGGTCGCAAACCGGGTATTTTGTCCAACGCGGCTTTGCCCGGCTGCTCATCAGTGTCAATGGTTACTTCGCCTTTGCGAGTAGAGTAGCTGACGGGCACAATTTCAGCCGCAAAATTTCCTGCAGCAATCGCATTACGAGCACGTTCCAGGGACGTCATGGCAAACTCATCCATAGCGGATCGGCTGAGACCCTCTTTATCAGCAATTTCTTGGGCAAATGACCCCATGAGGCGACCGCTAGCGGCATCTTCCAAACCGTCTAGAAACATATGGTCTTTAATTTCTCCATGGCCCATGCGCAAGCCGCTACGGGCTTTTTCCAATAAATAGGGCGCATTGGTCATGCTTTCCATGCCGCCGCTCACCATAATGGTATTGGTTCCGGCTTTGATTAAGTCATGGGCCAGCATGGTGGCTTTCATACCTGAACCGCATAATTTATTAATGGTGGTACAGCCTGTGGCGGCGGGTAGTCCAGCGTTGAGTGCTGCTTGGCGTGCCGGGCCTTGTTTTAAACCTGCGGGTAGCACACAGCCTAAAATAACTTCTTCCACAGCATTGGTGTCGATGCCTGCGCGCTTAATGGCCTCTTTAATTGTTATAGCGCCCAAATCTACCGCACTCAGAGGGGCTAAACACCCTTGGAATCCACCCATTGGGGTTCGGGCACCGTTGACGATAACAACCGCGTCTTGAGTCATGACTACACCTTTTTTGTGGTTAATTAAATCGGTTAACTTAGGAAGGCTATTGTACCGTCAAAGCTAATGGCTGGCGATAGGGGTAATGTTTTCGAAATCGAGAAACGAATCAGGTAGAACTCTGTAGCTTGGGCGACGATCGGCGCTCCCTTTTTAATAGCTTAAGGAACTTGTTGGAAGATATGGGGTGTGAGTAGAGGTAACCTTGGGCTATATCGCAATGGCATTTTTGAAGATAGGTCACTTGATTTGGACTTTGAGTTCCCTCCGCCACTACGGTAAGCCCCAGACTGTGTCCAAGTTGGATGATGGCGTCGACGATGGTGCCGTTATCGGAATCCTCTAGCATGTCATGGACGAAAGCTTGATCGATCTTAAGTTCATCCATCGGTAATTTCTTTAGATAACTCAGAGAGGAGTACCCTGTACCGAAATCATCAATGGCTAACTGAACGCCGACTTTTTTGATTTGATTGAGTAGACGAATCGCTAAATCCACGTTACCCATGACTACAGTTTCTGTAATTTCCAGGATTATTTGTCGGGGGGGGACTCGGGACTCATTCAATGTTGCCATTATATTTTCCACTAGTGTCGCTTGGTGGAGTTGCACAGCGCTGACATTAATTGACATTGTGAGGTGCTGGTAGCCAGCTTGATGCCATTTTTTTAGGGTGTTGCAGGCTTCTATGAAGACCCATTGGCCGATGCCAACAATTGCGCCTGTGCGTTCAGCTAAGGGAATGAATTTGTCCGGATAAATCAAACCTAGCTCTGGGTGATGCCAACGCACTAAAGCTTCTGCACCTTTGACCTCGCCGCTGACCAAGTTGATTTGAGGCTGAAACACCAGCTCTAGTTGATTTTTTTCCACCGCATCGTAGAGTTGTTTTTCTAAAGCTTTTGCTTCGCGAATTTTCTGGTCAATATTGGCGACATAGAATTGATAGTTATTGCCGCCTTGGGATTTAGCTAATTGCATGACATTTTCTGCATTCTTTAATAGCTGTTCAGCTTGATTACCGTCATTTGGGTAAAGAGTTATCCCGATAGTGGCGGATAAACTTAAATTGTGATTTTCGACCCAAAAAGGGTTTCTGATGGTGTCGAGGATTCGTTGCGCTACATCAGCTGCTTCCAGATCATTTCTGAGGTTAGGGATAATCATTGCGAATACATCGCCACCCACTCGGGCAATAGTGTAATCCGGGTGCAATTCGGAGCGAAAGCGCTCGGTAAGATTGAGTAATAACTGATCGCCGGTATGGTAGGAATGTAAAAGGTTTACGGATTTAAAATCATCTAACGCACAAAATATAACGGCAAATAAGGTATTGCGTTCGCTACTTTCTTGAATGGTTTGTTCGATTCGACGTATCAACAGGCTACGGTTAGGAAGTTCTGTCAGCATGTCATAGTTACTGAGCCTCTCCACATGAGCTTCGGCTAATCGGCGTCGGCTATTAAAGCGTGCTATGGCCTTAAACAAGCCGTTTATTTTATGGACCCATGCCCCCAACTCGTCTTCCTCGTGGCCTTTGGGGGCCGATAACATGCGTTTCGATGGTTGCAGCGGGTCGATCTCGCCGAGTTCAGTGAGCAGTGACGTCATGGGGCGAGCAACTAAATGACGAAATATAAGGTACAAAACAAAACCGAACACGATGGCTTGGGCTAATCCACTAGCCAGCGTGGTCTTACAGCGTTGAATAAAAGCGTTGGCGGCATTGCTTGGGTCCAGGCTGACTTCAATATTGCCGATATGGCGGACTTTGGTAGAACCTGCAGTTTTGCTCGTCTTTGTCATTAGCGCTTCAGTTAAGCTGTACTCCAAACCGAGCACACGACTGATAACGGCGCGATAGGGAATTTCGTGTTTGTTCCGAAAAGCGGAGGCAAGGGGTGGTTGTCCCGGCACCGATATCGCGGCATAAAAAATGGAGTTATGCCGAAATAATCCCTCAACCACTTGCTCTGCCAACGAGTGATCTAGCTGCAAGGCGGCTTGAGTGGCAGATTCTTGGACAATGGCAACGACTTGATGGGCTTCTATAGCTAATTGCAGGCGTGCCTGCCTGGCGTCTAGCGCAATTTGCACCAGGCTCAGCAACAACCCGATTAACAGCGCCGTGCCCATAGCGGCAAAAAAGAGTTTATTTGAAAGGCGGCTATTAAAGAAATGAGCCATGTTTTGTTCCTAAAAAGGACAGCCTTTTCTTTTGTTTTTGTTCTATTGTTATAGTCAAAGTATCAAATATAACGTCATTAATGTCAAAGAAAGCCGGAATCCCATTGAAAATCTCCAAGACAACTCTGTTTTCAGTATTTATGATCATCTGCTGGCTAGGAATCTCAGCAACCACTGCTAATGTTGCCGCTGAGCCCACAGAATTGCCTTATTCCAGTGAGATAGTTCGACAGGAAATGCAAGGACTGGTGAATGAAGGCTTAGAGCAACTGGTTCCTGAGCTGGCTGAATCGAATACGTTTTATCCTTTTGCGATCATACTGGGTCATGATGGAATCATGCGAATTATGGGTGCAACAGTAGAAAATCGGCAGCCACTGGTGACAAATGTCGTTACTGATTTGGTTGCAGAGGCTAAACAGTTAGCAAAAAGCAGGCGCATAAAAGCGGTGGCGTTTTTCATGGATTATGTTGCTCTTCGAGAGGATACTGGGTTAAAACAGCCGGGTATTCGCATAGAGCTGAATCATCAGTTGTCAGAAGCATTATCGGTTTTTGTTCCCTACCGGCACGCCGCTGACGGAAAATTACAGTTACTAACTACGCAGTACTCTAGAGGCAAAAATATCGTTTTTACAACGGCTGGAACTACGGGAGTCAAAGGATTGAAAACGACACAAGAGTAAACAGGGCCTATTGGGGGGTTCATGAAATTATTGATAACCGGGGCGGATAGCTATGTGGGGTGGCACTATGTGCGTCATTTCGCTCAAATTAGACCCGATGCCAAAGTTGTCGCCAGTATGGCTAATTTGTCCAAAACCACTGAATTAGCGGATTCTGACAATGTCGAGATATTCTTCGGCGATCTTTTAGATGATAGTTTTACCCGGCAAATTACTTCGGATATTGATATTATTGTACATTGTACGGCCAAGTTAGACCCCGATTTAGGGTATGAAGAATGCTATCAGGCTAATGTGGCGGTTACGGAAAGACTGATTAAATGTTGCCGCGACGCCGGTGTCCGGCGTTTTGTTTATGTGGGTAGTTCCAGTGTATATCTGGATTATAATGATCACTTGAACGTAACCGAAGAGTTTCTGCCGGTACGCTTTGCCGACAATTATGCTCGCACCCAGTATCAGGCCGAATGCCGGGTGCTTAGAGCGCACTCTGATCAATTGAAAACCCTATGTTTGCGTCCACACTGGGTAATCGGTTCGGAAGATGCAGGATTGATTGGCGCTTTACTGATGGCTCATGCCAATGAACAATTATACCAGGTAGGTGAAGGCCGCAACATTATCAGCATGACGAGCATTGAGAACCTAATGCATGCTATGGATTGTGCCGTGTTTGGCACTGATGATGTAACCGGAGATACTTACAATATAGCGGATCCTCGCCCGGTAAATTTTTGGCAGGCGATTGAGTCCCTGTTGTCCACTCTAGGGCAGCCGCCCATCACTCGAAAAGTAACCTATCCCACCGCCGCTTTGTACTACGGACTGCGAGATCTAATGCAGCGCCTTTATTTTCGCAGCTCTGCCCCTCATATATCACGCAAGAATATAAGCTTGTTAGTTCGTTCATTCACTCTGAATATAGAAAAGGCCCGGCGTAAGCTCGGTTATCATCCCAAACAAAGCGTTGAACACAGCTTACAGAGCTTTGCCCAAGAGATTTATGAAGAATTGAATTCTGAATCTTTAAAATCAGTCTATTAGGCCTATTGCTAATGGTTTGAGTTATACTGGGCCGGGTTTTAAAATGGTGGTCGATTAAGCAAAAATTTGGAAGAGATTATGACACGAGATCCTATGGGTGATTTAAGTATAAAGCCAACACGAGATGAATTGGCACAAAGGCAAGGGCAAAGAAAACCGATTCGACCGGGAAAATCAGCGAGTCAGCCTCCAGGGTCCAGGCCACCGGCGCCGATGTCTGCCTCACAAAGTGGCCTGTGGTCGGTGCTGATTGTGGTCATTGTGTGTGGAGTGGGTGGCGGTATTTATTTATGGGGGCAAATTGATGCCATGCAGTCCCGTTTGGAATCCTCACTCCAGTCTCTGTCACAGGCAGAAACGGCACTATCTAACTTGCAGCAATCACTGGAAAACCGTGATAAGACCTTATCAAAATCCGGCGATGAAATCGCCGCCGATATTAAGCTGCTGGATGCTGAAGTCCGTAAGTTATGGGATTTATCCAACAAGCGTAACAAAGTGAATATCGCCAATTTGGACAAAAAAGTGACTCAATTAGAGGCTCAAGTGGGTGGACCTAAAGGTAAGCTAGCCACGCTCGAGACTGATCTAACGGTGGCCAAAAAAGAATTGCGGGAGGTTAAAGAAAGCTCTGACACCTTGAGAAATTTGGTGAGCAGTCACCAGCAAGAGCTAGAGAAACTTCGGACATTAGCCGAAAATTCGGGGTCTTTTGAAGATCGTATTACAACGGTGGAAGTTGCGATTAAAGCGATCGATACTCACCGTCGCCAAATTAATGGCCGTTTGGATAAGCTTAATAAAGAAGTCTGGGAATTACAGAAATCAACAGCCAGTTCGACGCCAGCTCCAGCGCCCTAAGTCTGTAAACAGGAAAACTTTGGTCAATTTAGGCCATATGCAGCTGTGGAGTAGCAATGGCCTAATATCTTTCGGTTTCCTAGTCGGGATTTTACTGTCTATAGTAAAAGGATGCTTCTTTATAGACGTGACAGGAGCTCATAATCCATGTCCGAATCAAGCCCTGATTTGAGTCAGCCTCAGGATGAGCCCTTAACCCGCATCTTACTGATTGATGACTCCAAAGTGATGCGCAAATCTGCCCTTAAAATGCTGGGCAAAGATTTCGATGTTGTGGTCGCCGAAGATGGCGAAAGTGGATGGGCAATGATTCAGCAGGACAAAACCATTGAGGTGGTTTTTACTGATCTGAATATGCCGAAAATGAACGGCTTTCAATTAATACAGACCGTTCGCTCTTCCACCGATGAAGGTATTCGTAATCTGCCCATCATCGTAGTTACCGGTGCCGAAAATGATGACGAAGCCAAAGAAAGAGCCCTAACCACAGGGGCAACGGATTTCATTACCAAGCCCTTTAACTCCACCGACCTTAAGGCTCGAGCTCAATCCCACGCCAGTTATCAGCGTACCACCAAAAATCTGCAAAAGTTTGCTGCTAAGGATGCGGTGACGGGGTTAAATAACGAAAAGATGTTCCTCGAGCAGTTGGAGCGTGATTTTTCTTTTATTGCTCGTCATGGCTCAGAACTCGCGTTAGTCCTTATTGAAGTGGACGATTTTAACGATCTGTTTTTAAAAATTGGGCGCAAGGCTGCGGATAGCCTTGTGCAGCAAGTTGCTCGAGTAATGCTGAAAAACGTGCGTAAGGAAGACGCTTTGGGCCGAGTAGGGCTGGCCCGTTTTGCAGTGTCTTTACCTGCTTCTGATGCGGCGGGAGCGGGGGTGTTGGCGCAGCGAATTTGTAAGACCATTTCAGGTTTTAAAGCCCGCCTCAAAGGTGAAGTATTACCGATCAGTGTCTCTGTCGGCGTTTATATTCCCGTGGCGCACTCGGTGAAGCGGATTGGCGATATAGTGGAGGGCGCAGAAAAGTGTCTTGAGGTTGCCAAAAGCCAGGGCGGCAACCAGGTAGTGAATCGAAGCCAGATGCCTGCAGTGGAGTCAGTGCCCGGCGTATCCAGCGATACAGATATGATGCGCTTGTCAGTGGATGAGTTTCTTCGACAGTTGGCCAGTGAAGGGCAGGGCGCGGTGCTCCAAAAAGTGCCGGCGGTGCTGCAGCAGCTAGCCCCGCTGTTTAATGCCCTTACTCATGAGCAGAAATCGCAGTTGAGAAATCAACTACTTGACTCTTGAAGGCATAAAAAACCGTTTTACATTGAGAGGAAAGTTGTTAGAATGCGCGCCTCTCACATCATGCGCTAGTGGTGAAATTGGTAGACACGCCAGATTTAGGTTCTGGTGCCGAGAGGCGTGGGGGTTCAAGTCCCTCCTGGCGCACCAACTGCTTTTCAGGCATAAAAAAATCTCCTAATACCTTGAATGGTAACGATAATTCCGGGGTTCTATACATGCCTTTTCGATCCCAGATGAGTCTGTCAGTTATCAGTAAACGTGTCACGGCTTTCTTTTGGGTAAAGCCTCCTAACTTCCAGATTTCAAAAGGGTTTTTTAGAAACTCCATTGAGGTTCGATACATTTGATCGAACGGCTTTACCGGTTGGCCGATATTCGCCAGTTTCTCGTCTAACACGCGCTTTTTGTCTTCCAGTTTGCATACGCGTTCTTCGAGGCGCTGTGCGACGATTGCGGACTTGGCTTCGACGATGTGATCGACCAGTTTTTCGATTTCACTGTCGATAGTGGTGCGCTCCTTCTCCAGCATTTTCTTGCGGGCTTGCTGCGAATGTGCGCGGGCGTCCCAGGCTTTTCTGAACATCTTTTCGGCTATGGTGATAAGCGCGGTGGCGGGTGTGATGTTTTTAAGAAGCTCTTCGAATTGCCCCTCTAACACATCGCGGCGGATGGACTTGCCTTTGTATTCGCACTTGCGGTTTTGGCAGAGATAATACGGGTGGAGCTTGCCGGTCTTGCTCTTCGACCAGCCGGAGGTTAAAGAATTGCCGCATTCACAGGCAACGCTGCCCCTCAGCGGGAAATCCTGATTGAGGTCTTTACGGTTGGGCGCGTGAGCGCGGCCTTCCAAACGCTCTTTAATCTTGCAGAAGGTCTCATAAGTGATAATCCCTTCGTGGTGCCCCTGACGCAAGGTCACGCCCCAGGGTTTGTATTCAACGTAGCCCGCATAGAGCGGATTGGAGAGCATTTGCTTGGCTTTACTGTTGCCGAGCTTGCCACTGGCTTGCTTGGGGTATTCGGGGCTGTTTTCGAGGAACGTCCGCACCTCCTGCGGCGTTTGAAAGCGCCCTGAGGCGAAGCCTTCCAGCGCTTCTTTCACAATAGGCGCGGTCTCGGGGTGTTTCACTAATATCTTGCCGTGCGGCTTGGCTTTTTCGTAGCGATAACCTACCGGCGCTTGGAAGGTATAGTAGCCCGCTTGCAGGCGCGCCTTGGTTTTCTGGCGGGTCTGGCGGGCGTTGGATTCACGCTCAAACTCTCCGGCGGCCACCGTGATGGATTGCTGGAAACGGCCCTCCGGCGTTTTATCAAACACGAAGTTCGGTGACATGGGGCGCGCGTTAAATTCATCGAGCTTGTGGATCAGGCCCCAGTAAAAATACACATCGCGCGAGAAACGCTTGATATCATCGAAGACGACGACATAGTGCGTGTTTTTGTTCCGGCGCAGATGATCGAGCAGCGCGGTCATGGCGGGGCGCTTGCTGAAATTACCGCCGCCGGAGACGTCATCATGAAAGACGCGCTCGACCTCCAAACCGTGTAAGGCCGCAAATTCACGGCAGCGGTGTTCCTGGCTTTCCAGGCCGTGGCCTTGCGATTTTTGCTTCGGGTCGGAGACGCGGCAATAGACCAGGGATTTATTCGGTTCATTCATGACGATATCCTTTCTTACTTCACACATCTTTGTTCTTATTTTGTTCCCCTACGCTACCATGCGGCTGAATCGGCTGGGAACCCGCCTTATTGAAGTTATCCACAGCAAAAAGCTCAGGAAAAATATGCTGGACGGTATCGACGCCCCAGCCGATATCGACGAAGGCGCACATGATATTCCATAGCGTTTGCAGCAGTTCACGCTTCTGCGCTTCGCTGAGGTCAAACGCCTCTAAATCCGCAAGATAGTCGTCTGGATTGAAGCCGTTATCGTTGGCTGGCGCGGGCGCTTTATTGGGTACTTCAGTAGGCGGGTCATTATTGGCGCAATATCGGGCCATGTCGGTTCACCTTTTGTTCTTTTGAGGTTCATTGGATCGTTATGGGTTTCTTTTTACACGACCCTATTGAGAAAAGCGGGAAAGGCTGGACGACTTTCCCGCTTTTTCCTCAAGGCCCCTGTTTTTTGCTGTGCTCTTGGGTTTGCGTTTTTTCAGCCCGCTGTTCGCGCATGCGCTCCAATTGTTCGCGGGAGCGTAGCTGCACTGTGCCGCCGCGGGGGATGGCGTCGAGCTGCAGGGTCAGGCCGTCATCCTTGGACGGCCAGGCCGCGCCGATTTTGGTCCAGTGGTTTTGCTCGCCTTTGCCGTTTTTAACGGTGTAGGCGATGTGGCTGGGTTGGTTGGTTTTTTCTGAGAAGTTGTCATCACTCATGGTCGTTCTCCTGTGGTTTCATTTACTTCATTTCAGCTCTGAATTTACCGCCAGCGGCGCTGACAAACGCGCGCCATTCCTGGCGGATGAATTTGGCGGACGGGGCCGGAAGGCCTGCGCCCAGACCGTAAAAAATCACTTCGCAGCCTTTGAGATCGGCATCGGGTTTCGGGAGGTGCCTTTTGCCCGCCAGAAAATCATCGGGGTTCATATAAGACGAGGCTTCCAGCCCGTCAGTGAGCAGCAAAACGCTGCCGCCGCCCGCGCAATCCAGGCCGCTGTCAAACTCCAGCGCGGCGACGATATTGGTTGAGCCTTGCGCCTCTGCTTTGTGGTCGGGCAGGCTTTGGATGTAGGCTTTAAGGGATTTGGCCAGCGCCTTGGCTTTCAGCCTCCGCGAGATCACAAAATCCTGATCGAGCAGGTTGCTGGCGGCGCTGCGCGCGCCAAAGCTGCGCAGGCGCACCACATCGTCCTCTTCAAGGGCTTGCACCTTGCTCGCCACATACGCTGCCGCCGAAGCTGCAAAATGCGGGTCGGCCAGCAGCGGGTTGCTGCCGCTTTTATCGAGCGTCACGGTCAGGGTTTTGGCGGCGGCGGGTGTCGCCAGCGCCGCGCTTAAAATCGCTACAGCCAGTGCAGCGCGAATTACATGTTTCATCGTCTTACTCCTTCTCATCGGGAAAATGGGATTGCAGGGTTTTGAGGATGGATTTGAGATCAAGCGCTTCGAGCTTTTTAAGCTCACGCTCAACCAGCTTGGGATCGACGGGATCAGGCAGCGATATCAAGCCAGGCGGCGGCTGGAGGTCGCGGTGCTTGATATAGCGGCGATGTTTGGCAGCGGCGTCTTGAATAAGGCCCGCGAGCTGCACCGAGGCTTCCTGCAGAAGGCGCGGGTGCGACCAGAGATTGATGGCGTTGAGGTCATGCTGCAGTTCGCGGTGGCGGGTGCAACTGGTCTCGACCGTTTTACGCTCGGCGCTGAGCCGGTCTGCTTCCGGCTTGACGTCTTTGATCTTGGCAAAACCGGCCTTGATGCCCTGCAGTAAGCCGTGGGCGACAAACAGATTAACCATCGCCAGACCGCCAATGCCGAAAGAGAAAATCACCAGAGCCAGCGGATTGGTAATGTCCTCAAACAGCGCCGTGAGCCAGTGGGTCTCGGGCTCTGCGCTCGGCAGCGCGCCGATAACGATATTGGAAGTGCTTTCCAGCAAGATGCTGCCCGCATCGAGATAGATGACGCCCGCCACCAAAAGGCCGAGGCCGACGAGATAAAGGCCAATCTGATAAGGCGTCAGGCGTTTGACCAGACTGACAGCAGGATTGCTTTCTGAAGCTTTCGCCAGCAGGTGAAAGGCGATCAGCATAATCAGCCCCGTACAGGCCATGAGCACTGGCGACCAATATTCGTTATCTCTGCCGGAAATCGCCTGGAAGGTGCGATACAGCAGCTCAAACTCGATGGTGGCGACCAGGGCAAAGAGCAGCCCCTGAAACGCTACGGAAAAATACGTCACCCACAGCCAGGCCGCTTTTTTAGCGGCCTCCCTGACCAGGGTTTCCATACGCAATAACAATTCATGTTCGATCATGATGATGACTCCGGTTTTGTTTTAAGAACGGTTCAGATAGTCATTTCCCGGTTGGCGCTGCACCTCCTCGGCGGAGAGCAAAATGCGCGAGAGCGCCATGACGCCCTCAAGCCGCGTATGCTCCATATCGAGCTGCACAGCGCTGCGCTGCGCATCAACCTGCGCGATCAGATCGGCGCAGGCCTCGACCAGCAGGGCTTCGCCCGGCATATCCAGCGCATTCACGCGTTCAGTAATACGCCGGACGATGTCGGGATTGAGTTTCGGGGCATAGGGTTTATTCATCGGTGTTCTCCTGTTCAGAGGATTGAGGGGGTAAATCGTCAGTAATGGGAGCGGATGGTTTGTGCAGCGCTTTGGGCCGTTGACCTAGCAGAAGGCGCATGACGCGGCGCAAAAACGGTTCACGGTGGTCCGGATCAGGGTCATAGGCCCACACCGGCAGACCTTTAAAATAAGGCTCATTCACCAGCTTCAGAGCGCGTTTACCGGCGCGAGTGGCAATCATGCGGCCCGCGTTCGGGTCTAAAAACCGGCGCAGTTGATCGCTTTCGGCGACTCGTACTTGGCGGTAGGAGGTGCGGCCTGAGTAGCGGTCGGTTTCGGTAATGGTTTTAAAGCCCAGCACTTCGGAGAGATATTTGAGGGTGGCTTCGTGGTTGCTGCCCATCCAAGTCACCACATCGGCGTTGCCGATAAAGCTTTCCCAGCTTTTGGGATAGGCTTTTTTGAGAATTTCTATGTCTTGTGAAATCCCGACGAACGTGATCCCCTGGCTGCGCGCGACCGGTAGCAGCACTTCAAAGATCGGGTTATGGCCGAGGCTGGGCAGCTCATCCACCACAAACAGGCACTGGCCTTTCTTTTGTTTTACGGACTCAAACGTATACGCGCTTATATTGATAAAGAGTGTGAAGCACTCGCGCAGCTCTTCGCGCACAGAGAGCACCGGCGCGACCAGTGACAGCACGATGTCATCTCGGTATTTCAATGCGCCGAGCGAGATATCGGATGTTTTAAGGCGCGCCCGCAGCGCCGGAACATCCAGCCACTTGGTTTGTTCCTGCAGGGTGGAAAGAATATTGCCAAGGGTTTCGGTGCCTGCATTCATCACCGCAGCGGCAGCGCCTGCAACAACGCCCTCAAAGGCCCGATTGCGCTGCATCGTGTCGATGAGCAGCAGAAACGCTTCATTGCCTTTGGTTTCTTCTGCGCCGGTATTCGTATCAAAGACGCGGTAGCCTTCGATAATCAGCGTGCGCATATAGGGCAAGTGGTGTTCATCTTGCGGATGCGCGGTGAGAATATGGAGGATCAATCCGGTGACAAAGCCTCGCGCGATATCGTAAAAGTAAGGGGATTTCGCGCCTTCGGGCGTGCGAATAAGGCACTGGGCAATCCGCTGCGCCCACAGCACCGCCGCCAGCGGGCCGTCTCGCTCGACCGCCTCTTTAATCACATCAACAACATTGAAGTTAATGCTCGGCAGGCCGGTCACGCCGTACGGGTCAAATACATGCCAAATACGTTTCTTGTCCTTACGCGCCAGTGCCAGCGTGATTTGCCCCTTGGGATCGATCACCAGCGCCGAACCCAGCCAGCAAGCCAGCATGGTAATCAGCAGCGTCGTTTTACCCGCGCCGGTCATCGCGAACATTTTGATGTGGCGGGAAACTTTGAGCCCGATAGGCTGCAGCAGCGGCAGCCCGAAAGCATAGGCGCGGCCCAGCATGAGTTTTTTGGGCGTGTGGAGATTGGTGAGGCTCGCCAGCGCGCCACTAAAGCCTCCCGAAGATTGCTTACTCAGCCGAAAAACCCGCTCCCGCCAGCCATAGAAAGACAGCCAGAGCTTAAGCACCGAGCGCCATGGAATGCGGGGAAACAGTCTGTATTGCGCCGGATGGGAGAGCCCCAACCGTCGCAGCAATAGAACGAGGCAGCCCCGCACCACCGTCAGCGCTGCAGCCAAGGCGCAGCCGCACAAGATGATAAACGCCCAACCTTCCAGGCTCAGCCCTTCCACAACCTCCAGAAATTGGGCAAACTCTAGGGGGAGCCGTGGCAAGTTCATCCTCGCCCCCGAGGCCCAAAACCCCATTGCCGCTTGACGATGGCAACGAAGATGCGCAAGAGCTGCGACCAAAAAATAAAGGACAGCAAAAACTCGAATACCAGCGCCAGACCAGGATCGAGCTTCCAGGCAGGCACCTGGAAGAACATCAGCAGCAGCTTTAGCGCGTATTCGCCTGGGGTGTTGAAAATGTCGAGTGGGGTCATCAGGTCAGCACCTCAATCTATAAAAACGTTGTTGAGCTGCGGCCATTGAATCAGACGAAATGACCTCTCAATGTCCTCGACCTGACCTGCAAATGACCCCAAGGGAAAATAATTCAAATTTGTATGATTGGCCCTGATAAAGAATTTGAAGAACACCACGATTCACCCGTCAGTGAGCGGGAAGAAACGCGCGAAGCCTTGCGGTTATTGCTGAGGGACGACACCTTCAGTAAGCGTTGGACGCCAAAGCGCATGGCGAAGGAAATGTGGCGCCTCTGCAAAGAGCTTCGGGCCGAATATCAGGAATGGGACGAGTTTTGGGCAATGAGGAGCCGGACGTTTCGTAAGATACGATCCGGTACAATCGAAGGGTTTGACTATGGCCTTATCTATTACGGTCTAAAGCAATTTATAGAGAAGCATGCGCCTCGCGTGGACGACGGGTTAAACCGGTCAGGGCAATTCACCTCGCCAGACCGCAGCTACACCGAGAACACGCTGAGTAATGAAAAGTTTTCGGAAGGGCTGCGTGAATCGCTTAGGCGGTATAATGACGAGCTGCGGTATTTGACCATCGAGCAGGTCAAGGCTTTGGAAGAAGCCCATAAGCACCGCCATTTGTGGATACAAGGCCCTGCGGGAACAGGGAAAACGATTTTTGCGGTCGAAGCTGCCTATCGAGCGCTCCGCGCAGGGCTTTCCGTGCTTATTGTTTACCGCTCGAGACAATTTGAGCAGGTATTTTTCAGACTTTTAGCTGATGTTGGCAAAGAGTTAAGGCTGTTACTCCATCTGGATTTTATGTATCTGCTCCGCCAGATCGAAACGCATGGCATTGATAGCTCAGAATTTACTATCCCAGCGCAG
Organism: uncultured Ketobacter sp.; assembly: GCA_963922875.1. Classification (GTDB taxonomy): domain Bacteria; phylum Pseudomonadota; class Gammaproteobacteria; order Pseudomonadales; family Ketobacteraceae; genus Ketobacter. The sequence continues at coordinate 204,584 of CAWUJH010000004.1, forward strand.
GAGCTGCTTGCGCTGGGTGATATTCGGGGGCGCAGTCCGCTATTTGATCTTATGATTATTGATGATTGCGGCACCTTTGAGATTCAAATGCCCAGCCTTATGAAACATGCCTCCGAGCTGGCATACCGCAAAATCTTTCTCGCAGCGCCCGATCAGATATTGGGGCATATCATGATCGATGCCCCTTACAGTGCCAGTGAGCTGCTGCATGTGAAACCCGCCACCATTCACAGCGTGTTACCGCAAAAACTCGTCGCACCAGACGGATATCACTGTGTCTCGCTCACCAAGAATATGCGTAATGCCGGAGCTATCGTGCGCCACGCGAACACTCAGCTAGGTATTGAATGTGAAGCCGGTATCCGAGAGAGTGGTTTGGTGCAAACACTCTCGGTGCAATGGGATGAATTGCACGATACATTGCTCAAACTATGCAGCGAAGCCTTAAAAAGCTTCCCGCCTCATCGTATCAAAATACTGGTTGACCCATTTTTGGAGTTTCCAGGGTTTTCTGAGCTATCGAACGAAGAATATTGTGAGCAGCGCGATGAGATACTGGCAACATTACCGCCGTTGACAAAAGCGGTCCTGATTGCCGCGCAGGATGGTCATTTTCTGCACTCGACCTTTGAATGCGACGAGGAAGATTTGGCAGCCGTTATGGAAGAGTATGATGGCGGAGATACATATTTTATTTACACCGATGGCGAGGAAATCGGCGGTATTAAGGTTGAAGATCTAGATGCCTCCAAGGCCGACCATAGAATTGAAACCGGATTCAGTAACTGGACCACACCACATGTAGACGCGAAAGAAATCCTAGACGAAAACGCTCTTCTCGACCCACTCCAATCTGTACACGCCATCTGCATCTACAGTACTCCGCTTTTTATTGGGCTTGAGGCTGATGTTTTAATCTACCTGCGAGGGCCGAATGAGCGTCCAAATTGCTCACTTACGCTAGAGCAACGAAGAAATTTTCAGCGAGCCCGGAATGATCACCATTTCATGGCAGTCTCAAGAGCAAAGCACACATATCTTGAATGCCCACTGGAATAAATTGTACAAACTGGGCGCTATTTTGCCATGCGCTCAGCTAGTCCTACAGTGACTTTTTTCGCTGCGGAATTCAATGCCTAGCCCGAATATTTCATGCAATAGCGGAAATCTGACTCAAAATAAATTTTCTGGAGAGATTCAAATGTCAAAGTTCATTTGAGCCTTCAGGTCGATCAATCAACGGTCAAATTCGAAATTTTGGGCGCAATTTCCCTTACCCTCCGTTATTGATCATCGTGCCGGGGCAGCACTCCTCAATGGCTATCCCGAATTCAGCCTGGTAACCGTATTATGAAAAAGTAACTGGTAAGGATAGGTACTGCTCAACATTAATTTACGCGGCGTGTGTTTCGTATCACTACCCCGCCAATTTTGATCAACTTTAAACGAATCGTATCAACCTGAGCATTCGATAGTTCAGTCCCCTGCAACAGCAGACGACGCAAGGTCTCCATCAGCGTATACGCCATGGCCGACAAGAGTAATCGAAACTGATTGGGCCACCAGTCATGACATGAGGTGCGATCAGAGAACAGGTACTGTTGTTCCTTGATCCGGTTTTTCATTTCGCCCCGGGCACAGTACATTTTCTGATACAGATGTTTGGGGCTATGCGTCAGGCTCGTGACCACAAAGCGTGGGTTACTTCCCTTGTCGCCGTGTTCTGCCTTGACGATGATCCGTCGTGCGTCGGGCCAGCTTTTGGCGGCGTACATAAACTCAGAGAATAACGTTTGTTTCTGGTTTTCTATGCAATACAAGGTTTCCGCCAGGTGAATCAGAGCGGCACTTTGTTGCTGTAAAACGCTGTTTTTGGCGATGCCAACGACATAATCCACCCGGTTTCTGTCACACCAGTTCAGAATCCGCGGAACGGCAAACCCCGAATCACCCCGAAATAGAATGTGTACTTTAGGCCATGCTGTACGCAGCTTCGACACCAGTAATTTCAGAACGGCTGCGGCATGAAACGCGGCTCCGCGTGACGCCGGCCTCAAGTAACTGGCCAGTAATTGCTTGCCACAAAACACATACAATGGCAGGAAACAATAATGATCGTAGAAAGCATTGAAGTGGCGACCGACCTGTTCTCCATGAACGGGGTCATCGGTGGCATCAAAATCCAGGATAAGCCGGCGAGGCGGCTGCCTATGGCTGGCTATGAACTGATCAAGCAAAACCTCGTGCATGCGCAACGCAGCATCCTGACCCGCCCGATTTTCCAATCGACACAGCGTCGATGCGCTGGCCAGTACATCGTCTTGTCCAGTGCTGGTTTGAAACGCGGTATCCTGTCTCAAAACGGTGTGGTCGTTCAGGTCTTCATAGCCTGCCGCCAAGCCGTATATACGCTGGCGCAGTAATGTTTGCTGGCTGTGAATGATCAGATCCGGATTGCGTGGGTCATGCAATACTTTATCCAATGCCTTGGTTATCCCATCGCCAAATATCCAATGCTAGGCACCATGCAAAGAAAGCGTTCAAACAAGAACGTATTGAACCTTCTACCGCTTCAAGTCAGACTGTAGTGCCCGTTGCTCAAAACACACCTTCCAGTTCCTTGGCGTAAGCTCATGTACTTTGCTGGCAGGGTGTTGTCCCACCCGCTGCATCACATCAATCAGATAAGTATACGGATCAACGCCCTGTAAGCGGCAAGAGCACACCAGTGTTTGAATGATGCCCGCGTAGTGCGCGCCTAGTTCAGACCAATTAAAGAGCCAGTTCTTTTTCCCACAAGGAATCACCCGAAGCGCCCGCTCTACATGATTGGTATCCAGAGGAATATCGGCATCTGCCAAGAATGCACGCAATCCAGCTTCGCGCCTCAGCGCATAATTGATCGCATCCAGTATTGGGCTTTCGGTGGCCACTAAGTCCGGTTTATCGACGAGTTGTGTACACCATAAGAAGAATTTATCGACAACCACCTTGCTGTGTTCACCGCGATAGGCCAGTTTACTGGCATCGGCGAGCTTTTTATCTTTGATCGTCTGCTCATAGGCGTATAAGAAGCCAATTAGGTCGAGTGCCTGGTTGGCCAGCTCAGGCTCATCCTCTAGCGCACGCTCAAAGTAACGGCGAGTATGAACCCAGCTTGCGACAGGCTAAGCCTGAGAATAAAGGAGGAATACTGATGTAATCTGAAATTATTCATTGAAATCCAGAGGGTTCAACCCCCTCCTGGTAAAGACTAACCATCAGCCAGAAGCGAGTCTTGCATGGGTGGCGGCAACGCCATTCGTGAAGCGTAGACAGCGGGTACTGAAGCCGTGGGATGGAGTCTCGATATCATACTCCTGCTGGAGACTTCATTCTGTTGGGTGTGGGGTCAGCACTGCTTGCACCGATTTGGTAAGGTGCAAAAGTCCGGCCGGGATCTATGACCAGGGCAAAGGTACAGGATGGATTTCTCAGGAACCTGTGAGATCCAGTATTGACCTGAACCAACAACCATTGGCTCTATGGTTGAAAAGAGCCAGGCTACCAAAGTTTGCTTCTGCTTTGGTGGAGCGAACAGGAAGCGCATTCAGGAGTTTGGGAGCGAATCCATAAGCGACCAAATAGTCGATGCTGGAAGTCTTAGTGCTCCATAGTACCGTTGACTCAGGGGAACTCTGCTCAGGAGGACCCTGACGAGGAAAGGGAGCATCATAATTATTGAACTGTGATTGGGAAACATAATGGGTGCTCAGAAACCTGCATTTGTGTCAACGAAACAAGAACAGATAGCCAATTTGGCTAGAAATAACTCAGAGGTAAGTTTTACCTCTTTGCACCATTATATTGATTATGCTTGGCTGCATCTCGCTTACCAGCAGACCCGGAAAGATGGGGCTGTTGGGGTAGATAGAGTATCGGCACGTGAGTACGAACAAAACCTAAAGAGAAATCTTGAAGGTTTGCTCGCTCGGATAAAATCCGGGCGCTATCGTGCACCAGCTATTCGCCGAGCCTATATACCGAAAGGCGATGGAAAACAGCGCCCATTGGGCATACCTACGTTTGAGGACAAAATAGTTCAAAGAGCGGTGGTGATGTTGCTGGAACCAATATACGAGCAGGATTTTCATCATGCTTCATTTGGCTTTCGGAAAGGGCGATCCGCGCATCATGCGCTGCAATACCTACGTAACCGTATAATGGATGACCATGGTCGTTGGATTTTAGACGTCGATATACAGAAATATTTCGATACCATCAATCATGGTCAGTTGCGAGAATTTCTAGACAAGCGAGTGCGTGACGGTGTTATACGTAAATTGATCGATAAATGGCTGAAAGCCGGAATTATGGAGGCTGGTCAGTTAAGCAAACCTTCACAAGGGACACCGCAAGGCGGGGTTATTTCGCCTTTGCTAGCCAATATCTACCTTCACTATGTGTTGGATGAATGGTTTGAAAGCGCGGTACGCCCCCGAATGAAAGGGCGTTGTAGCTTGACTCGATTTGCCGATGATTTTGTCATGGTATTTGAGGACTATCAAGATTGCTACCGGGCACAAGAAGTGCTGGGGAAGCGGTTTGAAAAGTACAGTCTCACTTTGCACCCTGACAAAACCCGACGAATAGACTTTAGATTCCGTTATCGAAAAGCGAATATTCAGAGGGGGAAGGCCGTTAACTTCGACTTCTTGGGTTTCACTCACTATTGGGGAAAATCCAGGCGTGGGAAGTTTGTTGTCTATCAGAAAACAGCAAAGGATCGTTTAGCTAAAGCGTTAAAAGCAATAAGCCTGTTCTGCAAAAACAATCGCCATAGGCCGTTGGATGAGCAGCAGGCGCGTTTGAATCGGCGCTTAGTGGGTCACTATGCCTATTTTGGTATTACGGGCAACAGCAAGTCACTTCGTAACCTGCACTACAGGGCACAGCGATTGTGGCATAAATGGCTGGGTCGTCGGTCTAGGAAAAGCTACATACCCTGGAAGCGCTTTGCTCTACTACTTAAACGCCTTCCGTTGGCAGCGCCGAAAATTTATCATCAATATTACGCGCACCATCAAGCAGCAAAACAATAGTTATGAGGAACCGGATGCGTTAATTGCGCTCGTCCGGGTCTGTGAGGGTTGAGGGCGGTAACGTCCTCTTCTACTCGGAATAAAGCGTGGGTAACGGACTCGTTTTGCTCGGTGTAGCTGGCATAGGCACTGTAGCCATCACTGAGTAGTGTGCCGCTAAAATTCTCGAGCAAACAACGAACAACCTCAGTCCCTCGTGACGGTGAAAAATGGAAATAAATCTCGCCCTTGTCACCGTATAAGGGCCAGAACCAACCCTGACGCATCTTGCCATGTTTGGCACCGGCTTTCTTGGTGCGACCCGCTTTGCTGGGCGTCTCATCCATGGCAATCAAGGCGCTCTGCAAGATAGAATCGAGCACCGCTTTGGCCACCGGCTCCAGTAACAGCGCGGCTTTCTCGGTAAGGTGAGTCAGTGTGGCCCGGCTGATTTCGATGTAGGACGCTTTGAGTTTTTGGTGCTGACGATAGAGGGGTTGGTGATAGATAAATTTGTCCACCAACATGCCAGCTACAAAGCTAACATCCGCAAAGCTTTTACCGAACACGTTATCGGGTGCCGGTGGCGTGATGAGTGTGTCACTGCCTTTGCGTTTCAGTACCGGACGCATAAAGCGCAACACTTCATAGCTGCTGCGGTGCATGGCCAATCGATAGGTGTGTTCATAGCGGATAATTTCATACTGTCCTGAGTCCGGCCCATCGAGCTCAGGGCACGACAACAGGATGTCTTTCATTGGTACTTGGCTGGCATCAAAACGTAAACCGCTGTCTGCGGGTGTGCCGGGGTGAAGTTTTTTCTTGCGCGTATGAGCGGGCACCTCAACGCGATCGGCTTTAGGCTCAGGGAGTTCCTCTAACGGATCAAACAGCCCTTTTAAGTCTTCTTGCAACGGCAGGTCAAACTCACGCTTTTCAGACTTGCGACCAAACAATTGACGTTGAAACCACGCAATCTGGCGCTGAAGTTTTTTATTCTCCAGCACCAGTTCTTCGTTGTGTTTTTGCTGCGCTTGAACCATTGCTGCTTGTTCTTGTACAAGCACCAGCAGTTGATCAAAACGTTGTAATTTTTCGGTCTCTAACATGTCGCGCATTATACTCGATTATCGGCATCTTGACCCTATAATTTAAAGCGTTTTCGTTGTCGAAGCACTTGAATTTCAATGCCTTCAATCAAGCATTGTAGCTCTCGCCAATTGAGTGTTTGTTTGTGGTCGGCACGTTCATTCAAGGCGAACTGACCTTGTGTTAGTTTCTTCGACCAAATACAAAATCCACCTTCTGCGTAGTACAAGACTTTCATGTAGGTTTTGCGTTTGTTGATGAATACGAATAGATGCCCACTCAATGGATCTTCTCGCAATTGATTCTTTACGAGCGCAATAAGGCCTTTGAATGACTTGCGCATATCAGTAGCGCGCTGGTAGAGCCATATCCGTATAGCTTGATCGGAGAGAATCATACCGGTTGTCGAATCCGTAATACCAGATGATTGCCAATAGCGAGCTCTATAGCCCAGTCATGGCTTACCGGATCTTGAGCCAAACCAGCTGGTGCAATTTCAACGAATGAAGAAACCAAATCTTGGTTTTCTAACTTAAGCGTTGAACGCCATTTTGAGAACGAACCATAGGATAGATTATTCATCTCACAAAACTTGGGCGCTGACAGACCTGATTCTGCGAACTGGTTGATAATGGCTTGCCATTGTTGACGGGTACGACGTTGATATCTTTGGGGCGTTTCCATAATAGTCTCCTGATGAATTGAGGAGACTATTATGGCCTGTGGTTCGGCGGATTTTTATAGCGTTTCAATTTGAGCGCTTACCATGCAAATAGCTTCGCCGACGTTCACTCCAGGCGGTGCTACAGGCACTATTCACCCTGAAATCGTGGGGCATTTAACGAATGACACAGATTTAATTATGGCCATGGTCCGTCAAGTCATTGGTTCAATCGATGCTAATTTTACGGCTGATTTTAATAGCGAGGACTATACTGGACACGGCCTTAAAGTGGCATATCTTAAATCTCCACCACAGGCGAATAATATTGCAAATGAAATGCGTAACATTTCAACTTCGCTAACACCTTATCCAATGCATGGCCAGGTAAATGCATCGTCATCTGCTCTGTCAGGCTTTGGGTACTCCTCTATCAACTCGTTCCTTGATGTAGACTTCAACAGCGGAGGAGTTTATAGATATGAGGGGGGAGTAGCGCCCTCTATATTCAGTGGTTTAAAAGGCGCATCTTCCCAGGGCACTTACTTTAATTCTAATATTAGAAATAACTATACGTTCACCAAGATTGAATAACCAGCATAAATATGATTGCTCCTACACAAAAGATACCGTTCGCGCTTGCTGTCATCTTATCTGTAGGAGCATTTTTTTATTATTCCATTAAGATTAATCCTGTTTTTGAAAAAAAACCAATTGTCAGAAAAGCTATAGCACTACGCTTGATAATATTATTCTAACATCCATTGAGAAGTTATACTTGATTGAAACAAATGCGATAGAGGACTCTTCAGATTTCTCTGAATTTAAGAAACACAAAATCGATGGGTTTCTATTCCCAATGGATCTTGTTGGGAATAGCAAGGTATTTCCTCCTAACTTAAACTTTATGATTGGAGGAGATGTTTATATTCGGCACCCAAGCATTTTTGAAAGATTTTTTTCAAATGCTCATAAAAGTGGGTACCTTGTCATTATCCTTAATTCAGATACAGCATATCTTTTGAATCAAAATTACACATCTTTTAAAACAGAGCGAGATTGTTTCCTGGGCAACTATACGTAGTAGCTTATCAGAAGGGAATAGTTTGTTGGCTGCGTGATGATCGCAGTTCAGTGACCTGGGCCCCACAACCAGCACGTGATTGTTTTATGTTCAGAAAAGCTTTGAGCGCATCGATGGTCGAGAAAAAACTGAAAGTGAACATTCGCCAACATTAGTTCCCTTCGTGGCCCTCTGAGGGTTTTGTGTCGTTGAATCATGCAAGAACCGGGTTGGGTCATTTATGCAATGGTACAACAATCAGCATCGTCATAGTGCGATACAATTCGTGACACTTTCGCAGCGTCATGCTGGTGAAGATGAAGCCGTGTTAATGAATCGCAAGCGGATATCTGAACTGGCGAAGCAACGAAACCCAAGGCGCTGGTCTGGTGAAACCAGAAATTAGAGTCCGGTGTGTGCAGTTGCATTGAATCCTGAAAAACAAGAGTCGAGTAAATCGGTAGCCTAAAAGAGAAAGGGGCGATAACTATCTTGAAAAATACCGTCATCATAAAACGACTGGTAAGCCAGATGGATGTATTGTAGCGTGAACTACGGCAACGAATGCATGATCCTGTTGGCATTACTCTCAAGTGGTTAAGTGCAGTGCTGAATGGGCATTTGAACTATTACAGTGTGCTCGGCAATAGTAAGAGTATCTCATTGTTTCATTATGAGGTAGTGACGCGCTGGTTCAAACTGCTCCGTCGCCGCAGTCGACGCTTCACGCTTATCTGGGTGCGGTCTGGTCCGTGGGCAGGCGTTTGCTGCCGGCAGTACGTGTTGTTCATCCCTATCCATAAATGCGATGTAGCATTAAATTCTCGAAGTAGGAGCCGTACGCGTTCGTAGCGCACGTGCGGATCTGTGAGGGGGGCGCTAGGTGACTGGTGTTCCTACCGCGACCGGTAAAATCCACGTGGTGCTTGACATGATCGCTGAGTATTCAATCCGGCGAACCGTCCGAAAAACTTATTCTCGCAATAACTATCTGCAGCTGAATAATTATGAAGCTTTTTTTACGCTTTCCGTCTCGTAAACACCACAAGTAAAAAAAGATTTATTATTCCACTAAAGTGTGAAATACCATTGTTAATTAATGGTGACTTGGTATATATTAATTTCAATTCGTGCTGCAGATTGAAGTTCAGGAATGTGGAAAAAACTAGCAGCATTGCACGTGGATAGTGTTTGAACAATCATGGAGTTGATATGGACATACTAATGCCAATCTGCGACTTAAGTGGTGATTTGCTTGAGAGAGTCGCTTTTTATTTTCAATGTATCACTTCCCTTAAAATATAGAATAAGTTCTTAACGTCTAAGAACTTTGTGATTTTAGTTCCGCATAGTTACGTTAAAGATAATACCGTTAACACGTTAGTGTTAGTCTGAAATGTTATTTTTTCTTAAAAATAACTAACGAGAGATTGAGAGGAGATTTCATATGAACATTACACACGTAGAAAATACGATACAAGTTACTGGAATTGCTATTCACACAAGTAATCAGGAGGCGGCGAAAACAATTCCCGAGCATTGGAATAAGTTTTTTAGTGAGGGTATAGCTGCTCAAATTGATGGCAAGCTGAGTGACGATATTTACGCGGTGTATACAGGGTTTGAGAATGAAGGGTTCTCTAATGATGGGCAATATACCTTTATTATTGGTGTAAATGTTGGCACGGAGACCGAAGTTCCTAACGGAATGGTTTCTATATCTATTCCTACCGGAGACTATCGGGTATTTGATGTTGAAAAAGGAAAGCCGGAGAAGGTCTTTGAAAAATGGATAGAAATCTGGGGCGTTGACGACTTTGATAAGGCCTATGTTTGTGACTTTGAAAAGTATTCACCCGAAGGTGATATTTGTATTAACGTTGGTAAGAAATAGACCTTGATTAACATCTAGATAGTGATAGATGGTGAAAAAAAAGGTCGTTCGTTTGCTGGGTATTCAGGGCAGGGTAGCTATATGGAACGTATGGAATTATTGAAAATCCTGATGTATGCGCTCACCAATAAGCTGAAAGAAAACACTGGCTTGGTGTTCGGGGCCGCCTTTGCAGTTTTACTTGCAATGGCCACGTCGGCGGAGGCATCGAAAGATGCTACCGGTTATTCAAATTTCGAGTCGGGGCAAGTAAGACCTCTGGCAATGTCACCAAATGGTAAGTGGTTGTTTGCGACCAATACACCGGCGGCCCGCCTGGAAGTTTTTGCGGTGACACCTTTTGGGCTTGAGTATCACTCATCTGTTTCCACCGGCTTGGAACCGGTAGCCGTAGCGGCAAGAAATAATCGGGAAGTTTGGGTAGTTAACCATTTGTCTGATAGTGTCAGTATCATTCGCTTAAACGGTTTGAAATGGGGGGTCGAAAATACCTTGCTGGTTGGTGATGAGCCAAGAGATATTGTATTTGCTTCTGCAGATGGTGTGTTTAAGAAAGCCTATATTAGCACTGCCCATCGCGGACAAAATGTACCCTACGACCCTCAAATAGCTGAACCAGGTATTGGTCGTGCCGATGTCTGGGTGTTTAACGCCGCGACCGCAAGAAAGTCTCCTGCGCTGGGTGGTAAGCCGCTGAAAATCATAAATCTATTTACTGATGTTCCTCGTGCCTTGGCAGTATCAAACGATGGTACAAAAGTCTATGCTGCGGGTTTTTTAACCGGAAACCAAACGACGGTTATTCCCGAAGAGGTGGTAACTAACACGCTGGGTTTGCCGGGACCCGTGACTAACTTTGAAGGAATATTCCAGCCTCCAACCAGTCTTATCGTTAAGTATGATGGATCTAATTGGGTTGATGAGCTTGGTCGTCAGTGGGATGAGCATGTTTACTTTTCGCTGCCAGATAAAGATGTTTTTGTGATTGACACTTCTACAGATACACCTTTGATAGATGCCAGTTTACCGAGTTATAGCGGAGTCGGTACGGTGCTGTATAATATGGCTGTGCACCCTAAGACGGGTAAGGTTTTTGTATCAAATACCAATGCACGCAATCACGAACGATTTGAGGGGTCTGGCGACTTTGCCGGCCATACTTTGCGTGGCCATGTGAGCGAAAGCAGAATTTCCATCCTGAATCCCGATGCATCCGTGACGCATCGCCACTTGAACAAGCATATCGATCGCAGCAAGTGCTGCGAGTCAATTCCAAATGATACCAATGCAAAGAGCATGGCTATACCAACAGGCATGACTTTTTCCCATGACGGTAAAAAGCTATATGTCGCTGCTTTAGGCTCTAGTAAAATTGGTGTTTATCGTACCAAGAAGTTGATAAGTGATCGATTTAAACCAAGTACCAAAAATCAAATTTCACTCAGTGGTGGTGGTCCTACAGGCTTGGTACTGGATCGAGCGGGGAAGCGTCTTTATGTGTTGACGCGTTTTAACAATTCGATTGCTATTGTAGATCCAATTCACAAAACCGAACTTGAATCCATTCCCCTGTTTAACCCGGAGCCTATCCATGTCGTTGATGGTCGTAGGTTCCTATATGATGCATCGTTAACTTCGAGCTTTGGTGATACAGCCTGTGCCAGTTGCCATATATTTGGCGACAATGATGCCTTGGCCTGGGACTTGGGGGCGCCTGATAGCTCAGAGATTATTAATCAGGGGCCGTTTAAACTGCATCCAGAATTAGTGGGCTCTGATGTGTCAGTGAACTTCCGTCCACTAAAGGGGCCAATGACTACCCAGAGCCTCCGTGGTATGGCTAACCATGGCCCAATGCACTGGCGAGGTGATCGTACTGGCGGCAATGATGAACCGTCAATACAGCCGAACAGCGGCACGTTTAATGAACGTACTGCTTTTGAACAGTTTAATGAGGCTTTTGTTGGTCTAAACGGCCGGGATTCGGTTTTATCAGCACATGAGATGGAGATGTTTACTGATTTTGTGCTGGACATTGTTTATCCGCCGAATCCAATCCGCAACTTAGACAATTCTTTAACAGATCAACAACAGGCAGGGAAGGATTTTTACTTTGATAGGATTTCTGATCAGCTGTTTTCCTGTAATGGATGTCATGTGCTGGATCCCAACGGCAATGCTGAGTTTGATGTTGCCCACCCAGGTTTCTTTGGAACTGATGGTAGCTACGGCTTTGAATTTGAGCCGCAACTTATGAAAATACCTCACTTTAGAAATATGTATCAAAAGGTCGGTATGTTCGGGATGGCCCCCATTTCTAAGTTGCTCACAGATAATTCAGATGGCACTAATACCCATCAAGGTGAACAGGTTCGAGGTTTTGGTTTCCAGCATGATGGGGCTGTCGATACACTGGAACGCTTTATCTCCTCCACCTTATTTCGTTTTGTTGAGCCGAATCCTCCTTTTGTCCCAGGTAATCCGGGGGGGTTCTCCGATGATCCGGAAATAGGTATGGTCGAACGGCGCGAAGTTGAAAGTTTCTTACTGGCTTTTCCCAGTAACTTAGCGCCGGTTGTCGGACAACAAGTGACGTTGACTAGGAAGAATGTTTCGTCAAGTAAGGTGCGTGCCGAACTACTAATGAGTCGGGCAAATGCTGGTGAGTGTGATTTACTGGTATTTTCTTCCAGCAATAAATCCTTCAGCTATGTGGGTAATTCCAAGTTTGTTCGGACCAAGTCGGGTAGGGTGGTATCGATGTCAGACCTGCTAAGAAAGGTCTGGAACAAAAATAAGATATTTACCTTCACATGTGTTGTTCCTGGAACCGGTTATCAGATGTTGAGTGACGCTTTCTAGGTAATTCATCTGGTGTCGTCATAACACCTTAAGCGATTCCCAGTCAAAGCGGGTTATTTAACTCTGCCTTGACCGTGAGCAAAGGCTTGAGCCTAAAGCTCGCCCTGAGCTTTGACGATTCCAGCCGTTAGCTGCTTAATTGAGCGGGCATTGATATGAGTAGAAGCAAGATTGCGATCGTAGGGCTGTCATGCAGATTTCCTGGTTCCACCGATGCATTTGAGTATTGGGGAACGCTGGCAGGGTCGAAGAGCGAGATTCGCGGTATACCTGACTTTCGCTGGCCAACAGAGCAATACTATTCGACTAACTTTGAGAAAAACAAAAGCGTTAGTCGCTGGGCTGGTTTGGTAGAGCAGTTTGAGGGATTTGATCCAGCTTATTTCGGCATTTCTCCAAAAGAAGCGGAACTGATGGATCCGCAACAACGAATTGTGATGGAACTCGCTGTTCAATGTATTGAAGATGCCGGTTACAGTACTGATGATTTTCGAGGATCTAGTACCGGAGTCTATATTGGTGCCTGCAACTACGACTACAAGGAAGAGCTGGAAAAACATCTGGTGGATATTGAGGGGCACCTGTCCACAGGAACTTATGCAGCGCTGATACCTAATCGAATTTCATTCTTTTTAGACCTGAAAGGTCCCAGTATTCCAATAGATACTGCTTGTTCAAGCTCCCTGGTGTCGATCAACCAGGCTGTTAATGCCCTCAAGCTCGGTGAATGTGAACAAGCTTTAGTCGGAGGTGTTAGCTACCTCTTCAGTCATACTTATTTTGTCGCGTTTTCTCAAGCGGGTATGTTATCTCCCAGCGGTCACTGCAAGGCCTTTGATGCAGGTGCAGATGGTTATGTGCGTGGTGAGGGGGCTGGCATGGTTTTACTCAAACCACTCGCAGCCGCACTGGAAGATAATGATCATATTTATGGAGTGATTGACAGCATAGCCGTAAATCACGGTGGAAAAGTTCAAACAATTACCTCGCCTAGTGCCTATGCGCAGGCAAGAGTTATCGTTGCTGCGATGAAAAAAGCTCAGCTGTCACCAAATCAAATTTCCTTTGTTGAAGTCCATGGTACCGGTACGCCAAAAGGAGATCCGATTGAAGTGAACGCGCTCAAACGAGCCTTCTCTAGCTATGCCAGGGAGCGAGGAGAAAAGCTAGAAAAACATTACTGCACCTTAAGTAGCGTAAAGACTAATATCGGCCATCTTGAAGCTGCTTCAGGTATTGCCGGATTGATCAAGGTTCTGCTATCCATGAAGCATGAACGCATTCCTGCATTGGCTAATTTTGAGCGACTAAATCCTCGTATTAATTTGGAAGAGACTCCTTTCAATCTGGCGACTAACACCATCGATTGGCCGGCTAACGGTGACCGCAAAGCTGCAGTTAGTAGTTTTGGTTTTGGTGGAGTTAATGCACATGCCATTGTCTCTGAGTACAGCGATCATCGGCAGAAGACCACGCTTGCAATTGAAAAGAGAACACGCTTACTACTGCTATCGGCAAAGAATCAGAATAGTTTGCTAGCCTATGCCCAACGTTTGCTTGAGCATATCGAGACTTGTGACGATTTGTCACTTGATGATATGCAATACAGCCTATCACGGCGAACTGAGCATGCTTGTCGGCTTGCTATTCTGTTCTCGGATCGATATGAACTCCTGCGAAATCTGAGCTACTTCTGTGCTGGTCGAATTGCTGCTACAGGTATTTATCATAGTGATGATTATCACGAAGCCGTTTTAAGGAATGATGTTGGTGCAGACCTGGCTGCAGTAGCACAATATTGGACAACTGGAAACAGGATAGACTGGAAAGCTTTTTTTCCACCGGATCAATATCGACTGCTTTGGCTGCCGCCATACCAGTTTAATCATAAGAGCTATATTCCTTCAGAAATCCGTGACAAGACACAAGCGAATAATTCGCTCAAGAGGTGCAAGGAGAGGGAGGCAGAAGGAAATGATGGTCTGATTTCATTGAGAAAAGACTGGCTGCCAATGGAGGTATCTCAAATAGCCGGTGATTCAGTAGCACCAGAAGATACTCTGATATTGCTTGCGAGCGAGAGCTTGTTGGATGTGCTACCCGTTGGACGTCAAGCGTATTCAATCATTCCCGACATGGCAGATGTTTACAATGCTAAACAATGGGTGGAGTGGTTTTGGAAATCAATTGAACTGATCCGTCAAGGAGTGCGAATCTATAACCCCAAGCGCTGTGTGATGATATCCACCGATCGCGCACCATTATATCGTACACTCTATTCAGCATTGCTTTCTATCGATAAGGAATTTCAACTGCCTTGTTGTTGGTATCAGGTTGAACCGAGAGGTTTTGAAAAAATTGACATTGAGCTCTATCGATATATTGATTGTTCGTGTGAGCAGTCTCATGCAAGACGTGTTAGGTTTGATGTTCACAGCGAGCAAATCATTGTTGAGCAGGAGAGAAATATTGGTGAAAGCTTCCAAATACCTGCGCACTCACAGCTGATGTCTGATCCCGTTGTATTGATTACTGGCGGTGCTGGTGGCATTGGAAGAGTATTTGCCGAATATCTGAGTACATCATGTAATGCGCATATTATTCTGGTTGGCCGGACAGAGCGCTCAGACGGTGAATTAAAAACCCTGTTTGGTGATAAAAATCGTTTCAGCTACTATGCGGCAGATTGCGGGTCAACAGCGTCTATGCAGGCGGTGATTGACAAAGTAGTCGAAGAATATGGACGAATCGATATTGTTCTACATGGTGCCGGTACGATTCATGACAAGAGTGTATTTAGCAAAACCTTTGATGATGTTCATCAAGTTGTTGCTGGTAAGGTTATTGGGTGTGATGTTCTTGATAAAGTGACCGCCCATCTCGATATACAACGTTTTATCGTACTATCATCCGTAACTGGCTTGTATGGAAACCCTGGCCAGTCTGACTATGCTGCAGCCAACGCCTACATTAGTGAGTTTGTCGAACAACGTAATAGATGGGTGGCTGACAACCTGCGTAGCGGCCTGTCTAGTGCGATTCATTGGCCATACTGGCGGCAGGGGGGGATGCAAATAGAGCAGAAGTTGGTAGATATGATCGAAGACAGCATGGGGATGAAGCCTATGTCTAACGATCAGGGCATCTCGGTATTGAATTATGTTCTGAATGCTCAGGCCTCCCAGATCTGTATTGTACCTGGGCAGTTGGCGAATATTGAGGCCTGTCTAAATAAAGACTTTGAAGCACAAACTGCCCCGGTAAAAATACTAGATGAGCCTGGTGTTACAGGCCTCATATGTAAGGTGATTTCAGAGGCTACCGGTTTCCCTGGTAATACTTTGCGGGAGGATGCGACGTTTACCAGTTTGGGTATCGATTCGATAAACATGCAAGCGATTTCTCGTGATCTTAGCGATGCGCTGGGCATTCGAATCACGGCTTTGATCTTGTCCAACCATCCTACGATTAATGAGTTGGTTGCCTATATTGGTTTAGAATTGGCCAGGGAACATAGCAGTAAGGGCCAAATAAACAATATTCAGATGACGCAGCCAAGCTCAGACGATAGTTCGCGCAGGATGGCAAAGGTATCTAGGCTGACCGAAGCAAATAAACCTTCGTTAGCGCGCACTGCTGAAGTCGCTATCATTGGTCTGGATTTAAAAATCAGTGATTGTGATGACTGGCATCTTGCCTGGCCGATTTTTGCTGACAATACGGTGAAGGCTACTGGTTACCCTGACGAACGTTGGGAGCTACTGCCGGATTCGCTGAAAGAAGAGGGTCTCAAAGAGTCTATAAAAGGCTACTTTATCGAGGATTGTCTCACTTTTGATAATCGTTTCTTTGGTATCTCAAAGCGAGAAGCGATGCTTATCGACCCGCAGCACCGATTGTTGATGCAGAGCGTTTGGAAGGCGATTGAAGGTTCTGGGCAATCCACTGCCAGCTTTGCGCAGAGAAACACAGCTGTCTATGTATGCCTTGACGCAAATGACTATGCAGAAGTGGTTAGCCATGATTCCAATATCGATGAGTTTACTGCTGGCGCGTCCACACCTTATTTGGCCTCTAATCGCATTTCTCACTACTTTAATCTGGAAGGGCCCAGTGAAACCCTGAATACTGCCTGCTCAAGTGTCTATGTAGCGATTGAAAAGGCGAGTGACTTGATTCAAAGAGGGATAGTAGATCAGGCCGTGGTGTGCGCTAGTCAATTGAACCTGTTGCCTGCGCGGTTTGAAGTTCTGGTGCAAAAGCAACTGATATCCAGAAATGGCAGGGTCGCGCCTTTTGATAAGGATGCAAATGGGTTTCTGCGTAGTGAGGGTGTAGGCTGTGTAATTTTGAAACGCATGGATTTGGCCAGAGCCTCGGGAAATCAAATACTTGCAAAGGTAGTATCTGCAGCCAGCTGGCATTCTGGTAAAGGCTGTTCGTTGACAACGCCCAACGCTGCTACGCATTTGAAGGCGCTACATCAGGCCCTTGATAAAGCCAGTGCCGGACCAGATCAGATTGCATACGTGGAAGCTCACGGAACAGCTTCTCAAGTTGGTGATGCTAGCGAGCTCGATGCATTGACTCAATTGATCCGGCAATCAGATAAACAACATACCTGTATTGTTAGTAGCCTGAAGTCCAATATTGGACATCTCGAAGTTTGCTCCGGTATCGCCAGTATCGCTAAAGCTATCTTAGCCATGAGAAATAAGCTGGTTCCAGGCATTGCTGAATTTAGCGAGCCGCTTCCAGAGCTCGACTGTGAAACAATTAAAATAAGTAATCGCAGCCAAAGTCTGCCTGAAAACACGGACTATCTGGTTGGATTGCTAGCCTATGGTCTGGGAGGTGTATCTTCCTGTGTGATGTTGCAGCCTGACCGCGATATGCAGAGTGCTCATAGCGAGATTGAAGAGCAGTGTGCGGGGCAAAAAACTGAATGGCTGTTATTGTCTGCCGCAAATGACGAAGCTCTACAGAGGTACGCCTGTAGAATTGTTGAGAAAATAGATCATGTTAATGATGAACGAACGCTGAACGATCTATTGCAAACATTTCGATTTAGCCGTGATCGGCTAGCAAAAAGGGCGGCATTCAAAGCCCAATCTATTGGAGAACTAGTTGCAAATCTCAGGAGGTTCCTAACACTTACGAAAACAGGATTTGATGGTACTGACATTCTTGTTCCGCAAACAACAGACGTGTCAGTCCCGGATCGAACTGTTCCCGGTTATGTCGTGAATTGGTTGGCCGGTTCAGATCTTGATGATCTGACCAACTACACCCCAATGATGACTTGGCCAGGTTATCCTTTCGAAAACAAAACGCTACATTGGATAGCAACAAAGAGCACTAAACCAGCGATCACATAGGAGAGAAATATGTTAGATAATGAAAACCAAGTTGTTGCAACCTCATTAAAGGAGTTACTTGCTGAGGCAACACTCTTTGGTATGCGGCTGTCATCTAATTCACTCAGCGGGAATCTTTTCGACGAGGACAATCAGAACTTATTGGAGTCCATTGGCGCACTCAGTGAAAAAGTCAAGTCTCATATTGCACTCCTAGATGTTGATGTCGCTGAGCAGCAGGTTCTCCCGCTGTCACACGAAATCTTTAGGCAAGGTGAGGAGAAAGGAGCCATTCAATGCAAGGATTAGAGGACGTTAAACAATTGATTGCCCGCTGTATTGCCGAAGCAATGTACATGGAAGTAGATGAAATCCAGGACAATTTGTTGTTTTCTAGCTTCGGCTTGGAATCTACAACACTTGTAAAAATACTTAATAAAGTCAATGAGGAGCTGGGTCTTAAAGTCGATATTCGAGAAGTGTTGCCGCACCAAAACCTGATTGGGATGAGCCAGGTTATTCATAAGCAGCTTGCAGGAGAGATCGTATGAGCACGAGTGACACGTTTTATGAATCAGTGCAACTACCACTGGAACAGGTAGAAACTTACAATCAAACCTTTTTCCTAAGAAATTTTTTTCAAAAACCGGATCTGTTTGCGGACAAACTGCTCCAGATAGAAGAGCAAATGGTTGCGTTGTTACCTTCCCTCGATGAGGGCCTAGGAGAAATAGAATGTTATCAAGCTAGTGCGTTGACTAGCACTGAGTTGCAGCATATCTATGCGACGAACATTCGCCCGATAGTGATCAAGGGGTTTGCTAGTGAGCATCCTTGTGTAAAGCAGTGGAAGCCAGAATATTTCCGCGAGAATTATGGTGATTTCAATTTGTGGTATTCTTCAACGGAAAACCTGATCGAAGAAGAGGGTACTACACTTCGCGAGTATGTTGATCGTATCCTGTCAGGGGACATTGGTCGAGCGTATCTTGAAAACCTGTCGGACATTTTTAATTCTCATCCTGAATTACATGATCAAATTGGCCTTGATAAAGTAGCACAGTTTGTCGACGGGTTTGCCTCCTACCACAAAATCGCGCAGCTGTTTATTGGTGGTGCTGGTACTGGAGCGGTATTTCATTGTGCGAATGAGCTGAACTGCTTTATCAATATCTACGGACAGAAGGAGTGGACTTTTGTCCACCCCAAATATTCAGCCGCTATGTATAGCTCAATTTTCAACAAAGGTATTTTTGTTGGTTCACTGGTGAAACACAACGCTCCCTTTAAATTCCTTGAGGCCAATCAACCGCTTTATAATCGCATCCCGAAACTACGCATAGTGTTAGAGCCGGGCGATATGCTGATTAATCCGCCATGGTGGTGGCATGCGATTAACAACAAGCCGCCGGTTTCAATAGCCATCGCATCGCGCTGGAAAATCGAAACGCCTTACCAGAAACAGAACCCGCTTTACGACTTTGTTCAATCACTCAGAGAAGAGCGGCTCACCCTCGAAGGTAAGAAAATGTCGAAACATGATGTCGTTGTTCCTGATGCGGAACTGCGTAAAAAGTATGTGTCGTACAAGGAAATGGGCTGGGTGGGCAGTTAGGAATATATGAGTATGGAATCAACAGTCCTCGGTATTTATGCGCGATTTTCCCAACCTACTTCTCAAGAGGCGTTTTGGAGAGTTCTTATAGAAGGGGGATCTTGCGCGCTTGGTATGAGCGAGGCAAGAATGGCACTTCAATCGAGCCTGCCTTCGCCTAATTGGGGGGCGCCACCGCCGGGCATGTTTTTCGAGGACGTTGATGCCTTTGATCGTCAACTCTTTTCGATGGCACCTGCGTCACTAGTATTTGCGGACCCAAGACAGCGTATGTTGCTGGAGGCCGTCTATCGGGCGATCGAGGATGCTGGTATTTCTCCAGAGCAGCTTAGTGGCAAATCTGTTGGTGTTTTTGTCGCGCATGATGGCTGGTATCTTGGTCAGTATGCCAAAGGCATGGTTGTAGACCGGGATAGCCAGGAATTCTTTGTGCCGGGAAATGATCCCTGTTTTCTAGCCAACAGGATATCGTCAACATTTAATTTTACCGGCCCCTCAATAGCACTTGATACGACCTGCTCCGGTGCACTAGTGGCGCTGCATCATGCTCAACAGACGTTGCTGGAGGGTGATTGTGACTTTGCGGTCGTTGCTGCAGTGACGCTCTTCCTGCAACCCTGGGGAGATGGTAGTCACACGGCTACCCCCTTTGAAAGTAACGACAAACAGATGAAAAGTTTTCAACAGTCTGCTGATGGCTATATTACATCGGAGGGTTGTGGGGCATTGTTGCTTAAGTCGCCGCATATCCAGGCAGGTTGTCATACCAGCCCCTATGCCAACATTCTAGCCACAGCTTATAACTCTGGAGGGAAAACGGCATCTTTTGCTAAGCCAAATGAAGCGCAGCAGATAGAACTTTTTCGGCGGGTTTTAGCTAAGGCCAGTATTGAAGCCAATGATGTTAGCTATGTTGAAGCTCATGGGGTTTCCACTGCAATTGGTGATGCGATAGAGGGCAATGCTATTGTTCAGACCTTTTCGAGTAATGATCGAAGCATGCCGTTGTGGGTTAGTTGCCTCAAGCCTAATCTTGGTCACACGCATGCCGCTTCCGGCATTTATGGTCTACTTAAGGTTTTTCTCTCAATCAGGAACCGGGAATTGGCGCCGATACGTGGTTTCTCTCCAACGCAGATAAATCTAGAGATTGTACAGTCGGTTGCCGTTCAGTTTGTTGCTGAGTTGCAGCCATGGCAACAAGATGGCCGACGTATTGCTATGATCAGTGGCTACGGTTTGTCCAATGTCAATGCAGCAGTGCTGGTAGCTGAATATAAAGGAGAGAGTGCTCGTCAAATCAGTGATTGTATACGAGAAAAAGAGACAACTTTCCCTTTTTGTTTGTCAGCAACGGGGTTGGGCCAGCTAAAATGTTATGCTGAAAACCTGTTGCAATATGTTCGTACTCAAACATCGCAGAATCTAAGTGAGCAACGGCACTGCTTTAAAGAATTCGCATACTCCCTTCTGATTTCTCGACCTTCGATGGCGGTGCGGTTTGTAGCAACTGCTACATCTTGGCAGACTGCAGAAGCGTTGCTTATTAAATTCACCAACGATGACGTAGTACTAGAAGATGGACACTGTCAAAAGGATGAATACCAAATTGTCGATACCAAAAAACACCGCAAAGAACAGTGTGGCGTTGAAAAACTTTCACATGTACCGCCGAGAGGCAGTGAGAGTACCAATGAATTGATACAAAGTTGGCTCTATGGCAACTTTGTTGATTGGCGGGACCACTTTGAGGTCAATGAGGCTATTGTATGTCGTATTCCAGAATATCCGTTTGCCAGGAAAAAGTACTGGATACCCGAGAAGTTCTCCTCCCTCGATAAAAATACCGTAAAGCATGCTGGGTATTTGTCTGGAAAATATGTGCGCCTGTTAGATGGCAGTGAGTTTTATCTACGGGAACATGTGATTCAGGGACAATGCATTCTACCGGCAGTCGTTTACTTGGATATGCTAATAGCTGCCGTGGAATTGCCAAACGAAGATCAGGTAGTTGAAATCTCCGGCATGGTGTGGGAAAGACCGCTGGTGGTGGAGAAGGAAACAAAACAGGTCTCTTTGCAGCTTGGCTCAAAACAGGATTCTACCTTTGGATTCAAAATACTTTCAGAGTCAGGAGGTATGGAAGGTGTCGAGACGCTGCATGGTTCTGGTAGCTACCGTTATCTGACAAGGCCTGCAATGGAATCAAAGGATCTTGAGGTGATTAAGGCCAGTTTCGCAACAGGCAGCATAAGCAAAAGCGAAATCTACGATATCCCCGGCTACCTGCGTCTTTATCTTGGGCCGAGCATTCAGGGTATTGAAAATGTGCTTGTTGGTGAACAGCAGATACTGGCAGAAATAAAGCTTCCTGAATGCGTATCAGAAGAATCCTATGTATTACATCCTTCGATAATGGACCCGATTTTACAGGTGGCTTATCTTGGCCTGAGTATGCGCCTGTCTCCGGGGATTCCACTAACCATTCCCTTTTACCTTGATGAGTGCAGGGTATTTACTGCTACCACTAAACATATGTGGGCCTGGATTCGCTATGCTCCCGGCAGCAGCCCCAGAGATCGGGTGGAAAAACTGGATGTTGATCTCCTAGATCAAAAAGGCAGTATTTGTCTGACTATGCGAGGGTTTTCATTTCGCAAGCTAGATGCGCTGGGCAAGTTCCAAGACGACACAAATACTGCTGTTGATCAGGCCGGTGCAAAACCTGGAATCATTTGGGGGGATGGCGATGGCGATGTTGAAGCGTTTGTTCGTCGATGCATGGCAAAACATTCGTCGTTGGACGTCGAGGATATTCTCAGGCATGACAGTTTTGATCAGATGGGGTTGGACTCGATACTGGTTATACGCATAACTGAGGAGCTGGCAAGCTTTTTTCCACGCCTGCCAAAAACTGTATTTTTTGAGAATCAAACGGTGTCTGAGCTCAGTGCTTATCTGACGAATAACTACCCTGAAGACATCGCCAATCATTTTGGAAAACCCGTTCATCAGCTTGCGAGTCGGCCTGTCGTACGATTCACAAAACCTGCTAATCCATATGGTGGAGAAATTGCGGTTGTAGGTCTAGCAGGCCGCTATCCTCACGCCGATACCATTGATGAGTTCTGGGCACTGCTGAAAAACGGCGTGGATGCGATTGAAGAAGTACCAGATAGTCGATGGGACTGGCAGACCTACTATTCCGAAAACCGTACGGAACCTGGCAAACATTTTAGTAAATGGGGCGGATTTCTAAACGATGTAGATAAGTTTGATCCTATGTTCTTTAATATTGCCCCCAAAGAAGCTGTTTTTATCGATCCCCAGGAACGTTTATTCCTGGAGCAGGCCTGGGCGGCACTTGAGGACGCAGGGTATTCGAGGGCGCTTTTGCAGAAGCAATATGCTGCGAAGACAGGGGTCTATGCTGGTGTCATGTATGGCGAGTATCAGCTGATGGCAGCGGATATTAATGCTCGGTCAGACAGCCCGCTGGGTTTTGCTTCAACACTAGGTAGCATTGCTAATCGTGTTTCCTATGTGATGGGTTTTCATGGGCCCAGTATCACCATCGACACCCAGTGTTCAAGCAGCCTGACTGCGCTGCATCTGGCTCGCAAGGATTTGCTTTACGGCGATACCGATATGGCGCTTGCTGGTGGTGTCAACCTGACCATCCATCCGAATAAGTATCTGGAATTAAGCCGTCGCCAGTTTGTCTCTTCCAAAGGTCGCTGCGAAAGTTTTGGAGAAGGCGGCGATGGCTACGTGCCTTCAGAAGGGGTGGGTGTTGCGGTGTTAAAGCGCCTTGCCGATGCAGAGGCAGATGGCGACCACATCTATGGCTTAATTCTGGGTTCAGCCCTAAACCATGGGGGCAGAACCAGTGGGTTCACTGTGCCGAATCCAAAGGCGCAAACCCAGCTTATTCAGACTGCACTAAACTCTGCTGGCCTGACTTCCGATCATATTAGCTATGTCGAAGCGCATGGTACCGGAACAGTGCTGGGAGACCCGATTGAAGTATCCGCACTTTCACAGGCATTCCAGGATGTCTCGGATTCCCGTGACAATGATTGCCTGATAGGCTCAGTCAAGTCCAATATCGGTCATTGTGAATCGGCTGCAGGTATTGCGGGATTGACGAAAGTGCTGTTGCAAATGAAGCATCGTTGGATTGTCCCTTCGCTACACTCTCAAACCCTAAATCCCAATATCGATTTTACGCAGACCCAGTTTACTGTCAATCAGCAGGGTACTTTCTGGGAGGCCAGCAATAGTAGGCATCAGGATGCAGATAGGTTGGTTTCTGAACGTATCGCTGGATTGTCTTCGTTTGGCGCAGGTGGAGCTAATGCGCATCTGGTCTTGGGTGACTATCGTCCTGTGGATTGCACCAATAGCGAATGTCATCAGCTCTATTACCCGATCTCTGCAGCTTCTTCGGAAGCATTGATTAAACTGGCCGAAAACCTTGCCAGCTTTGTTGAACAGTCAGACCTAGCAAGTGCCGACGAAGAAAAAGAATTTCTATGGCGTTTGTCATGTACGCTGCATTTGGGGAGGGAAGCGCTGACAAAGCGTGCGGTGATTGTTGCCACGTCAAAGGCCGAGCTGGAACAAAGGCTCCGCACACTGCTTGCTGACGATATAGCAGATAAGCAACAAGTGATTTTGGTGAAAAACACCTCAGATTCCAATCTTCATGGGTTGGTGGATAACAAGAACGATGTCGATCATCTTGTTAAGCATTGGATCGCAACGCAGCGTTGGACAGATATATTTAAACTCTGGTGTGAAGGCGCCGGTATTAACTTAGTCGATGTTTGGCATGATCGGCCGGTGAAGCGGATGTCGTTTCCTACCTATCCGTTTGCCCGCGAGCGATATTGGATTAGTGATAGCCTGGAACACAAGCCGCTAAGAAAAGCAAAGCTGGTTCAATTGCATCCGCTTATACATGAAAACTGTTCCAACCTTATGGTCCACCGCTATCGCTCACACTTTAGTAATTCAGAAAAGTTTCTTGCAGAGCATATCATCCAGGGGCAGGCGGTCTTGCCTGGTGCAGTTGTGATAAATATGTTTCTAGTTGCTGCCGGGTTTGCAACAGGTTCTGAATCCTTGCAATATACTCATTTCACGCTTTTTGATCTGCGTTGGTTAAGACCGGCCTACGTACCTGATGCCGGGTTGACGCTAGAGCTGGATGTGCAGCTAGAAAGTGTTGACGATGTCATGGAGCACGAGCTTGCCAAGCTTCATATGATGCTGTATCGCGTGGTAGACGATATACGGGAAAAAGTCGCAGAAACCGGTCTCAGAGTGTTGCATCAGCGAATTGTAGAAAATCACGATAGTGAGCAAGGAGATACATCGCTGTGTGCCGAGCCGCTAGCACGTGTGTCTGGTCAGGAGATAAATTCCGCCTTGCAGGCTTGCGGTATGAAGTTGGGCAAGACATTTCAAAATATAGACTATGTATCTTTGTTAGAAGCGTCGTGTACGCTGAAGTTTGTTGCTGAGGGAGTTCCGCTAAGTACTTGCCACGATGGCTCGTTCCCTGACCTGGCTGTTGACGCTGCTTTTCAGGCAACCATTTGTGCTAGCAGCCAGGGTGAAAAACTTCAGCTTGATTCATTGTCGTTACCAGCACAGGTGCAGGAAATTCAGATTTTTTCGAAAACACTAGCGTTTTCCCACTGCAAAATCGTGGCAACAGCATTAGGTGAGCAGATAGCTGAACCCACATTGCAAGAAAGAGACCTAGATGCTAAGCGCTATGATATCTTCTGCTATTCACATTCCGGCGAGCTTCTGATGAAGCTCATCGGGTTCGTGCGTCGTAGCCAGAAAGCTATCAGTGCGGATGCAGACGCTCTTACCACTATCTATGCAAAGAGGTTTTGGCAACCCGTACCTGAGCAGAAATCACAAGATGGCCGTTCAGCGAAAGCCGCAAAGGTATTCTCTTTTCCTGGCATTGAGACAGGTATTGGGGAGAAACTTGCTATTGCCGAGATCGAGGTGCCTGAAACCTCAAGGCTTTCAGGCGCGAGCCTAGACCAATCATTGGTGCAGGCGTTTAAAGCCATTCAGGACAAAGTAAGCAGGATCCTAGAGGAGGCTCAAGCGGATACCGACAAAGTATCTCGCGTACTTCAGTTAGTCGTACCCCAAGAGCTAGAAAATTCATTTCTGTTATCGCTGATTGGCCTATGTAAAAGTTTTAATAAAGAACAAAACTACGTTATCACACAAATTTTGGCCGTTACGCCGTTGGAATCAGTTGCTCAGATTTCTGCAAGCTTGGCGACAATGGCGCTACATGGCAGCGCTTCCATTTATCAACGTTTGGATCAGGTACTTAATGTTCAACGCCTCGGACTTAGAGACGATGCCGAGTCAGATGTTGAGACAAGCGTTGAAGATATGGCAAGGGATGCTGGCGTGTATATTCTGGCTGGCGGTGCTGGAGGCTTTGGTCAGCAGCTAGTGAAAACATGGCTTGAGCGAACTGAACAGGCTCAGTTTGTTCTGTTTGGGAGAAGCACTGCTGCGGAATGTCTATCGCGCCTAACCAGTAGCAGATTGCATTATCGAACTGTTGATATTACGCAGCTGGAAGAACTAGAGCTTGCGCTAAGCCAAATACGTTGTGACATCGGCCCTATCTTTGGCGTGATTCATTTGGCAGGCTGTACGCGCGATTCACTGTTTGTTAATAAGTCCATGGCTGATCTGCAGGCTGTTATGCAACCGAAAGTTAATGGTACGGTTAATCTGGATCTTGCCACACAGGCAGACATGCTTGACTTTTTTGTCAGTTTTTCATCCGTTGCTGCTGTGCTGGGCAATCCGGGGCAATCTGACTATGCTACTGCCAATGCTTTCTTGCTGCACTATATGGCATATAGAGAAACACTGCGGGCTGAGGGGCAGCGCCAAGGTATATCAACGAGCATATGCTGGCCGCTATTAGAGGTTGACGGCATGGGGGTCTCTGCTCAGCAACTAACTTTTTTGCAAAATAAAATCGGTATGTGGCCAATGCCAGTTGAAGTTGCCATTGATAATTTCTTCCGTCATTTGGCTGGGCGAGAGAACGAGCTAATTCTTGCCTATGGCAGGATGGAAAAATTGCAGGCATGGCTTGAAGAATCGGGTAGTAACAAAAAAAACGTAGAGCCCTCAGATTTGGATAGGCAAGTGGCACTATCTGCGGTAAATCAGCTCTTGATAAATACTTTAGCCACTGTGCTCGAGATCCCCGAAAAACGTATCTTGCCAGATATGTCCACTGAGAAACTCGGTATCGACTCAGTATCTGTCACCGCGATCAGTACTTACCTTAATCAACACTGTGTGCCAGTTGCGCCAGCAGATTTTTATGAATTTCCCAGTATCAATGCGCTGGCGCAGAGTATTGTAGAACGCTTTCCCTCTGAGGTATCTACTCTGATAGCCGAGAACAAATCAGGCCAATCAGAAGCGGTCGATCAAGTTAGCGATAATGATGAGAACGATTTGCAGCACAACACCGACGACAGCGAGGCTGGGCATTCGCTTGGTTGGTTTAAACAATCTCTATCATCGCAACGATCAAGCAGCGGTTCCGGACAGCGCCAGTCCAAGGCATTGGATATAGCTATCGTGGGTATCAGTGCAGAATTTGCTGGTGCTCAAAACCTACAGGAATACTGGGCAATGCTGCGATCAGGCACAGATGCAACCTCTCTACCCAGCGAACGGCGGCTTGCACTCTGGCAGCAGCAGGAACACCCTTGCTCGGCAGTTTTAGGGGGCTATCTTGACGGGATTGAATATTTTGACAACGCCTTCTTTGGTATTGATGCTGAAGAAGCCAGAAAAATGGACCCACAAGAAAGGAAGATCCTTGAACATGTCTGGATGGCCATCGAGGATGCTGGATACGCGCCAGACAGTCTTCAAGCAGTTGAGAGCAAGGTGTCGGTATTTGTTGGTGCAATGTATGGCCAGTACCAGCTATATGGGGTAAACAGCGACCAAGGATTCGCAAGCAGCCAAGCCAG
The DNA here is from genome assembly GCA_963922875.1 of uncultured Ketobacter sp. Taxonomy (GTDB): domain Bacteria; phylum Pseudomonadota; class Gammaproteobacteria; order Pseudomonadales; family Ketobacteraceae; genus Ketobacter. The sequence continues at coordinate 232,242 of CAWUJH010000004.1, forward strand.
TATCGCCAACCGTGTCTCATATAGTTTCGACTTTAAAGGTTCCAGCATGGTTGTTGATTCGATGTGTTCATCCAGCGGTTCTGCCTTGGAATTGGCCTGCCGAGCACTCCGATCCGGGCAGACAGATGTAGCTGTTGTTGGCGGTGTCAATATTGCGTCACACCCAAATAAATTTACGATGTTACAGCAATATGGCTTGCTTGCTAGCACAGGTAAGTCGCAGAGCCTTGGTTCCGGCAGTAGTGGCTATGTGCCAGGTGAGGGCGTTGGTGTACTGATCCTGAAGCGGTTGGAACAGGCTAAGGGCGACCATGATAATATTCAAGCCGTAATTCTTGGATCTTCGATTGCTCATACCGGAAAAAGCAATGGCTATCGCGCGCCGAACCCCAAGTCGGAAGCGGAGGTCATAGTAAGTGCATTGCGTGAAGCTCAGCTCCAGGCTGATGATGTCGCATATATTGAAGCACATAGTACTGGAACAGCCTTGGGCGATCGCATTGAATTGTCGGCATTGTCCCGGGTATTTAGCAGCGACACATGCCGACAGCAAGCGCTATTGATCGGCTCGGCCAAGGCGAATATTGGTCATTGTGAATCCACCGCATCTATAGCGGCAATAGCCAAGGTACTATTGCAGTATCGATATAATACAGTGCCGCCGCAGCCCTATTTCGATCGGCAGCTGTTATCCCAGTACGATTTTGAAGTGCCTAGGACAGCATGTGCCTGGCCTTTGGTTTCAGGCAGGGCCCGTGTCGCCGGCATATCGTCGTTTGGTGCTGGCGGGACGAATCATCATGTGGTGCTCAGGGACTATCAGCCGGCACGGCAGTGTAACGATGTATCGACAACGCAATCTTATTTTATCCCTCTGTCAGCGATGAGCTGGGAGCAGTTACACTTGCTTGTGGCTAATCTCGTTGATTATTTACAAGACTGTGAGCAAACCGAAAGCTACCCCTCGCTAGAGGATATTGCCTTCACACTTTGGCAAGGCAGAGTGGGGTTGGCCTGTCGCTGTGTCATAGCGGCAAGCAGTATGTCTGAGTTGCAGCGACGGCTGGACGATATTCGGTGTAATCCAGGCGGTGTACATCAGGCTACGCTATATGGACAGCCTATTAGCGGACAGGAAACCCTAGTTGAATTGGTGGAGGGCTGGCTAAAGGGGGCAGCACTCAGCTGGCAGGAGCTGTATGATGAACAGCCATACCGCGTCAGTTTGCCAACCTATCCTTTTTCTAAGTCCGAACATTGGTGGGACCGGTTAGATCCGCAGCAATTGATCAGTGAAAAAAAACAGACTTTGATAGCAGCTTGGGAGCCTTGTTCCGAGGTTATTGGGCAGTCAGCGCTGGAGGCCAATGATCGAATAACCTCGACTTTTATTTCCTGTATTGCCATTGTTAGTCAGGATATTGCGCTAGATCAGCTGAGTATTTCCAGCAGAATTTCTGAACTGGCACTGGACTCGTTGCAGATAGTGCGTTTGGCAGAAGTATGGCAACTGCGCACCGGAACAACGCTGGAACGTGAGTGGTTCTTTGAAGCTAGAACCGTTCAGAACTTGATAATGGTGATTAAAGAGCATGTGGATGAGGCCAGTTTTGTCGACTCATTGCCAGAACTACAAAGCGTTTCGACAGACCCTGTCAGCAGCACATTGTCCAGTTTACAGGAGGCTTTTGTTGTTGGGCGCAACATCCGTAGTTTTGGGCATCAAGTTAGCAGTAGTATCTATGTGGAAATTGATATGGGGGCAGAGCCTCTCGACATTTCGCGACTATGCGCCTCATGGGATCAGCTTGCCAAACGACACACTCTATTGCGCTCGAAGATCTCTGCAAGCTATCAATTGGAAACGGTTGATGAAGCGGCAGTGAATATTCGTGTTGTCGATGCTGATATGGGAGAGCGTAGCCGCGTCCGAGTGGCAATGAAGAAAGCCATGCTGGACGCATTTTCCTGGCCACCGTATCAAATCGTGGTGTCTCAGACGGCCGAGTCGCAGCTTATCCACCTGTTAATCGATGAGGTTTTTGCGGATGCGTTAAGTGTGCTTACCGTGGTGAGAGAGTGGAATACGCTTTACTCTGAGCCGGAAGCGGCGCTGCCGCCGCTGGCATGCTCGTATTACCAGTATAAATGCCTACTAGATGATCTGGAGCACCAGGCTGCTTTTCAACAGAGCAAGCAATACTGGGTTAATAAACTCAGTGACATGCCGGCAGGACCTAAACTCAATCACAGTCAGGACAAGCTATCTGATACTCCCGTGCATTGCCTGACACGTGCGGTCGACCTACATCTCTGGCGAAAGTTAAAGCAGCTTGCTGAGAGGTATGATGTTTATCCTAGCACTTTGTTGTTACAGGTATTTGGTCAGGTCATTTGCGAGGCCAGCGGGCAGGCGGCGGTTAGTCTGCGTCTAACTAATTTGAATCGTCTCGCGGTTCATCCAGATATCATGAATGTTGTTGGTATGTTTGCCAGCAGTAGCGTATTTGTCGCTAAACCATCTGATGACCTAGTAGGCGACCTGCACAACGCACAAGCCCAACTTGATTTGGATTCCAAACACTCTCTATGTGATTCTGTTGTCGCGATGCGGGCACTGAGAGCTCAGTCAAACCCTAGTGGCAGCTTGGTTTTGCCGGTTGTATTTACCAGTATGTTGAGCCCGGTTTTTCAATCGGCAGTGGCATGCCCCAGCTGGCAGCTGACGGACACTCATAATACAACTCCGCAGGTTTGTCTGGATTTTCATGTCGCTGAAATACGTGGTGGTTTGGAGTTGCGTTGGTACGTTAGTGACAGTCTGGTGCAAAGTGGACAGGCTGAGACACTTATGAAGGCTTATGTCAACTCGTTGAGTGCGTTGACGCAGCCGTTTGAGTCCAGAGTGAGTGATGTTGATACAGTTGTTCAGGCCGTAGCGCCAGACAGCAGTTATCCACTGACAGACTTGCAAACATCTTATGCCATCGCAAAATCAGGCTTGTTAGGCAAACCGATATCAAGTCATGTACTGTTTGAGATCACTTTTTGTGATCTGGACACGCGTCAGTTTGAGAACGCTCTGACTGAGCTGGCGAAAAACCACGATATTTTGTTTGCGAAGTTTAGTAGGGATGGTCGGCAATCTCAGGGTGAAGCGAAGCCGTTAGGTTTTTCCAGTCAGGTAGTTGCTGACAGTATGTTGGCATATGATGAACTACGAGCAGACTTGAGTATTCGCCTGCATAATGAAGTGATTGCACTGGGAGCATCAAGCTATGTTGAGGCGCATTTGATACGATTTAGGAACAAGTCTTCAGTATGGTTAAAAATTGACTTTTTGGTGGCTGATGGCAGAAGTATTAACAACTTTGTCGCGGAATTACTGTGTAGATATCTGGGCATACATCCAGTGCTTAGACCATCAGCGAATAGTTATTGGCATTATCTAGCGCGCAAAAACGCTTTGCCTGAATCACCGATTACCGTGGTATCACGGACGTACTGGAAGCAGAAGTTTCAGTCCATTTCCAATGGGCCAGTCGATATTGAAGAAAACCATGAATTGCTATCAAGTAGCCACCCGATGTCGACTCGAATAAGCTGTCTCCAGGAATTGGAGCAGGTAGCCCAGGCATTGGATGTCAAGCTGGATGCATTGTTGCTATTTGCATATGGATTATCATTAAGAAGCTTGTCACAGTCGGAGTCGTTTTCCTTGGTCGTGCCGTGCTGGGACCGCTTGCCTCTTGTTGAAAAAATTGATGCAGTGATTGGCGACTTCACACGTCTAGCCTGGGTGGACTTTAACTGCCTGAACGGCAATATGTTTGAAGAGATTCGTGCACTTGATGCATGTATCTCGCTTGATCTCTACTATGGCCAGTATTTATCCGGCACTCAGGTGCTTCGGGGAATTCGTAACCGGGCTTTCCCGGTAGTCTATACCTCTATTCTAGATGCCCCCGAACTTCTACTTGGTAAGCAACTGACTGCCTTTGAAGCGGCCGACATTCATATCGTCAATGCGACATCGAATACAGCAAATGTGGTATTGGATTGTGTCTGTAAACGTATCTCGGAACATCAACTGATACTGCAATGGGATTCCAAGATTGCCAATGTTGATGCTGTCCAAAGTGCGTTTGACGACTTTGTAAAGCGAATAATAGATATGCCTGAGCGAATTCGTGAGCGTCTGGAAACAGCCTGTTTATCTGATCAAAAAAGCTCAAAAATAGTTGAATAAGAGGAAATTTTTGTGATCGATTTAGAGTTGCTATTGAAAGAGAGTGTTGGGAGGCCACTGCAGCATGATGGCGATCTATTTGAGCAGGGGCTAACGTCATTAGGCTTGCTTAAAGTACTAGAGACGATACGCCAGAAATATGATATCGATGTGGATTTTGAAGTATTTTTAGCTAATCCAACAGCTAAAAACTTGGAGTTCCTGATCAGAACACAGGGCCATGATGATGTGATCGATCAAGAGACTGTGGTATCAGTGGAAAAAACAGGAGAGCCGGGCACTAAACGCAGTGAGATGACGAGTTGGCTGCGCCAGCATGAACTTTACAAAGACTTGAGTATTGAGAGGGACTTATTTGAACAGGGCCTGACTTCCCTGAATCTGATTCGTTTGCGAGATGAGGTTGAAGCAGAGTTTGACATTACCATTGATTTGGAGGCCTTCTTTAAACGTCCCAGACTTTTTGACATACTTCAATTCGCCGATGGATCCGACAATCTTTCAGCCATCAGATCGCCTAAGGCGGTTAATGCTATCGATCAAATGGGAGGCTCATCCGAAAACAGAGTGCCAACGGCATTTACCGCGTCGGAAGAAGAAAAGCGCAACTTTTTAAGTGAAGAGCACAATTTGTTGCACTTGTCCTCAATACAAAATCGGGTTCAGGGGCAGATGCCTGCTGAGCAAGCCTTTGCAGCAGCCTACAATTCCCGAAAAAGTCTACGTCAATTTTCGCCAAATATTGTCGCCGCGGAATCGCTATTAGGATGGCTAGCGAATCTTCGGTGTGTTGAGCTTGATGGCATCCGGCGTTACTTGTACCCATCTGCGGGTAGTACCTATTCAGTGCAGGTATTTCTCGAGGTTAGAATGAATGGTATTGATACGATAGGTAATGGTTTTTATTACTACCATCCGGTCAATCATGAGCTGATCTTCCTTTCTGATCGGCAATCCAGAAGAGATGATTTTTTCTTTTATAATCGAGATACCTATGATTCAGCTCAGTTTTGCCTCTATTTCTTTGCTGAGAATAGTGCGATAGAACCACTTTACGGCAATCTTAGCGAATCTTTTACACAGATTGAAGTCGGCTGTATGTTGCAGTTGTTAACAGGCAATCAAAGTGAGTTTGGTATTGGTAGCTGCATAATGAGTGGTGTCAATGAGTCAGAGATACGGGAAAAGGTGGGGCATCAACCTTCCGGTCAGTTGTTAATCTCCCTAGTGTGCGGTGCTGCTGGCGAGACCGATGAGCCAGTTAAGAAAGAAGTAGTCGCTAGCGCCAGTGATACTAGCGAAGAATATTTCCCATTGTCACAAAATCAGCTTGGTTTATGGGCACTGTGTACTACTTTTCCAGAGGCTGCAGCCTATAATTGTCCGGCGTTGCTGCATGTGCAGTCTGTTGTCAGCAAAGAACGCCTGGCGCTGGCAGCGAAGAAATTTGTCAATAAACACCCGGCGTTTAAGACATGTTTCATCGAGCATGGCGGCTCGATCGTTCAACGTTATGAGGCTGGGGATACAATAGATGTTAGTTTTCAGGAAGCTGCCGGCCTGTCAGAGTCGGAAGTGATTGGACTAGCCAAAGCGTTCGCCAAACAACCCTTTGGTCTGGATTCCGGAAATCTGCTTAGGATACGTCTGTATTCAGTGTCAGGCTCTGATCACTATCTGCTATTGGCTACTCATCACCTGGTCTGTGATGGTAACTCTTTGTCAGTATTGCTAAGGGACTTTTTCAATTGTTACCAGGCTCCTGCACTATCAGGTACTAGTGAAACTCCAGGAGACGATCAGGTTTATCGCGAATTTGTCGAGGCAGAGAATACCTTTTTGTCTGGTAGGGACGCGCAAAAGCGGCTCGCCTACTGGAAGCACAAACTCAGCGACATTGAATATGCCGAAGGGCTCGCTACGGACTTTACGCGTTCTTCAGTGCTGTCTTATGCCGGTGCTACAATTTCCAGAACTATCGAAAAGTCATTGACTGAAGCTGTTAACAGCTTTGTTAAACAGAACCGCGTGACCCAGGCCAGCTTGTTTCTGGCGAGTTATACTTTGCTCTTGCGGTCGCTTTCTGGCAAAGAGGATGTCATTTTGGGCTTCCCTACAGCTGGACGCACTTCCTCCAACGCCGATCATGTCGGTTACTTCTCTAATATGGTTCCGTTGCTAGTCCAGGTGGATGCGAAAACGCAGCGTGATGATTTTTTACTACAGGTACAAAGGGAAATGTTAACCAGCCTGGGTATGTCTGTGCCTTTTGCCTGGTTAGTAAAAGCATTGAAAATTCAACCTTCGGTGTCCAGCTATCCGGTATTTTGTCACAGCTTTGTATTTCAGGACTTTGTCGCCTATGGCACCAGCACCAAGATATTGGAAGCTCTGTCTCCAGAGCTTAAGGTGAACATTGTGCCGGGGGTTGCTCAGGAAGGCGAGTATGAACTTGTGCTTGAGGTGGTGCAACGGCAAGATAGCTTTGATCTTAACTTTAAATATAATCCAGATTTGTACCTAGCAGAAACAATAGAGCGCTTTTCAATTTACTATGTTGAAATTCTATCCCGTGTCGTTATCAGTGATAATCAGGCAATTGACAACTATCTGCATGCATCCAGCACTGATCAGGTGAAACTGGACAGGTGGAATCAAACAGATTTTAACTTTGCTAAACCGTTGGTATTAAGCAGTCTGATCGAAGCCCAGTGTAAGCACTTCTCTTCTAATCCGGCTCTGAGTTTTGAGGGCAGTACGCTCAGTTATTCAGAATTGCAGGATCAGGTGACAACGCTGGCCGCGTTGCTGCAGAAACAGGGGGTCATAAAAGGCCAGCTAGTCGGTGTTTGTATGTATCGTTCTATTGAGATGGTGCTGAGTATATTGGCGATTCTTAAGGCCGGTGCCGCCTATGTACCGATCGATCCAGACTTCCCTCAGGACCGTATTAACTTTATTGCTCGAGACAGCGCTGTCCGACTGGTTCTGTGTCAGGAGCACACTATCACTTTGTGTGCTGCTAGCAAGACTATACTAGTCACCGGGTCTCTGATCCAGTCGTCTATCCTAGATGCAGCAAATAGTTTTATTGACGTCGCTGTTGCTGAGGATGACGCTGCTTATGTGATCTATACATCGGGTTCTACCGGTAAACCCAAAGGCTGTGTATTGCCACATAGAGCGGTTGTTAATCGTATCTTGTGGATGCAGAAGGAGTTTGATATTGGCGAGAATGATAGTGTGTTGCAAAAAACTCCTTATAGTTTTGATGTATCTGTATGGGAGTTTTTCTGGCCATTGATCGTTGGTGCCAGAATGGTGCTGGCAAAACCCGGCGGGCATAGGCTGCCTCAGTACCTGGCAACTACAATCCATGACGAAAATATTAGCGTTTGCCATTTTGTACCGTCAATGCTCAATGCCTTTGTTGAATCATATCAAAGTGATCAGGCCCTCCCCCTGAGGTATCTGTTCACCAGTGGGGAAGCGTTAACCTATCCTCAGGCCACTAAGGCACAGGGGATTATCCAAGGGAATGTTGTGAATCTCTATGGCCCAACTGAAGCCGCCATCGATGTCTCCTATTGGTGGTTTGAAGAACGTCGGGATAGACGTATTCCTATTGGTAAGCCGATTGCCAATGTTCAGCTGCATGTGCTGGATGGTACGCTTAGTCCCGTACCTATCGGAGTTCCTGCTGAGCTGTTTATCGGTGGGGTTTGTCTGGCCGAAGAGTATATAAATCGCCCCGAGTTGAGCGCAGAAAAGTTTATCCAGCCTCCTGCGGATATAAAGGTGACAGGGCGTCTTTATCGTACGGGCGACCTTGTTCGTTGGTTGCCTGACGGCGAGATAGAGTATCTTGGGCGCCTCGATTCTCAGGTAAAAGTCAGGGGCTTCCGCATTGAGTTGGGTGAAATAGAGTATCAAATCTCGGCGCATGATATGGTTGTCGATGCTGTTGTTACCACAGTTGATCTATCAGGCGAGGCGGCTCTGGCGGCCTATTACACTGTAAGTGCTAATGTGCAGTTGTCAGCCAATGAAATACGTGTGTTTCTTAAAGATTCGTTACCGGAATACATGATTCCTTCATTTTTCGTGCAAATGGATGCGATCCCTCTCAACAATTCCGGTAAGGCTAATCGGGAAAAACTACCTGATCCGCGCAGCGGCATAGATACTTTTCCTGCTCAGGATAAGTCGATGAATGAAACGGAAGCAAAGCTTGCTGAGCTGTGGAAACAGTCGCTGTCTTTGACTTCGCTTAGCAAGCAGCAAAGTTTCTTTGATCTGGGAGGTTCTTCTCTTTCAGCCGTCACTATGTTGCTGGAGGCGCAGAAGATGTTCTCAGGCAAACATCTGTCACAGGTGGCTTTTTATCAGGATCCAACCATTGCTGGGCTGGCAAATCAGCTGAACCATGCAAAGCAAAATCAGGCGCAGGCGCAACAGAACCAACTGGTTCTACTGTCTGCATTGAATCAGCAAGAGGCGGATTCAGTTCTAATTTGCTGCCCCTATGCTGGGGCAGGACCCAATGTTTTTGCCAATTTGGCGAAAAGTCTTAATAGGATAGGGGGCAAGAAGGCGGTTTATTCGATAGCCATCCCGGGCAACAATGTTGGTGACCCAGAATTTAGCGAGGTATCGTTTATTGAGCTGGCTGCTCAGGTCGCCCGTGAAGCCAAACAGGCCGGATTTACCCAGGTCAGTGTTTATGGCCATTGTGTCGGAAGCTTTCTGGCTTATGAGCTTGTTAAAGCACTTATTGCCAGAGATATAACCGTAACGATGCTCATCGTAGGCGCTGCCTTTCCATTCCCTAAAGTCTTTACAGCCCTGCCAATTGCTGATCCATGGAAGCTAGCCAGTGATAAGCGAATTCTAAAGCTGCTGGAAAAATGGGGTGCCAATACTAAAGAATTGACTGAAGAAGCGCGTCGCTTTTTAGTTAGAAATTTCCGCAAGGATGCCAGGGCCGCATTTGTTCATCAAAAACAGTGTTCCGTCGGTGATAAGCTTGAATGCCCGATAGTTTGTGTCGTCAGTCCTGAGGATCCATTGACTAAGAACTACAAAAATAGTTACTGGCGTTGGACCCGATTTTCCGACAAGGTACATATATGTATACTGGAAGCGGGTAATCACTATTTCATTGGTGACCAAGCTAATGAAGTTGCTGGTATTATCCAGTATGTTGAAGAGAGAGCCGTTCCGCTTTGTCAAACCAGTGGTATGGTGAAGCAGTGGAACTGATCGTGACAATAATCAAAAGAGGAAAGATCTATGTCAAAAGTCATGGATCCAGAAGTCGATAGCATCTTCCAGTCCTATCCAGAAAGATATCGTAAGCCGCTCATGCAGTTGCGGGGCCTTATCTTGGATACGGCGAATAAGACCCCGGGCGTTGGTGAACTGGAGGAAACGCTAAAATGGGGACAGCCCAGCTATGTGACGAAGCAAAGCAAGTCAGGTAGCACAGTTCGAATTGATCGGTTTGGTAAGGACAAAATCGCAATATTCTTCCATTGTAAAACCACCCTAGTGGATACGTTCAGAACCATTTTTCCCGATAAGTTTGTGTTTTCGAAAAACAGGGCCATCGTGCTCGATCCCTCAGGGCCCTGGCCAGAGAAGGAGCTTAAGATGTGTGTTGAAATGGCGCTCACTTATCACAAAAATAAGTAAGCGGCTTATTGATTGTACTTGGCGCGGATTTGCCTTCGTGAAGTGTCAGCAATGTATCGGCTTGAGTATCGGTCGATACCTTTTTAAATGATTTTCTTATTAGGGAATAGTATGAATAGCTATCGTCTCGCCGTATTCCCCGGGCAGGGAGCACAGTTTTCGGGTATGGGAAAAGAGTTGTTTGAGAAATTCGAAACCCATACCCGCCTTGCCAACAAGGTGTTGGGGTATTCTATTGAAGAACTGTGTTGTGGTTCCGCCGATGTGCTTAGTTACACGGAATATACACAGCCTGCCCTATATGTTGTAAATGTTCTGTCATATCTTGAAGCCATGCAAAATCAACAGCAGGCGCCTCAGTGTCTTGCTGGACATAGCCTTGGCGAATACTGTGCTCTGTTTGCTGCAGGTGCGTTTAGTTTTGAAACCGGGCTAAGAATCGTGGCTAAGCGGGGCAGTCTGATGGCCTCATGTCGACAGGGCGCAATGGCCGCTGTTTTGGGCATGTCTCACCAAGCGGTCGCGGCATTGATCGAGGAGGCAGACGTTGATAAGGTTGTTATGGCGAATATAAATTCACCCAGTCAGGTTGTGCTGTCCGGTGATCCGGATCAGCTGGCTTCGCTTGCGGGAAGCGTAGAGAATGCTAGCGGCAGCTTTCATCCGCTGAAGGTTAGTGGGGCTTTTCATTCAAGCTATATGCATGACATCGCTGAACAGTTCCGCATTTTTCTTTCCACCTGTATGTTTTTTCCACTGCAATTGCCGGTGCTTTCAAATGTTACAGCCGGATTTCATGAGCCTGATGATCGTGAAATTTTAGTTGACTTGCTGGTGCAACAACTTTACAAACCGGTATTGTGGCAGTCATTGGTTGAAAAGCTGGCCTGCGATAGGCAACTCACGGTTGATGAGTACGGGCCGGAGAAAATTCTGACACCGATGATCGCAAAGATTCTGCAGGCCTAGTATACCTATGGAATTCGTTTTTCCCTCAAGGCTTGCGAACAACCGTGCTTCTACACTGGCGGATGCGGTGGGCGGTGACAATGGAACATTTCTAACCGATGTGCCGGAAATCGGACTTCACTCCCTGCCGATTGATGTAAAGCTATGTCGTTTCTCGGTAGGGCATTATCATGACAAGCTTTTCCAACACTTTAACATCCCTTTTCCAGAAGTCTTACTAAATGCAGTTGAGAAAAGAAAAGCTGAGTTTCTGGCGGCCCGTGTATTGGCAAAACGATTTCTACGCGAGCATGGCGCTCAAGGCTTCCAACTAGTATCTGATCGTTACCGCTGCCCTCTCTGGCCGGAACATCTTGTTGGTTCCATTTCCCATTCGCATGGACTGGCTGTATGTACAGTAGGGTCATCGACGAAATTACTTGGACTTGGCATTGACATAGAACGAGTTTTTCAACTGCAGCTTTATAGGCAGATCAAGGCACAATTATTTGAGAGTGAAGAGATTGGTTGGTTGGAAAACTCAGGATTGGATTTGACAGTTGCCGCCACTATTGTATTTTCAGCTAAGGAAAGTATTTTTAAGGCTCTCTATCCGCATGTACGGAAATACTTCGATTTTTCCGCAGCTAGAACAATTAATATTGATCCTGCCAAACAAATTGTTGAGTTCAGATTAACTACTAGCCTATCGGAGACGATAGACGTCAATACAAAAATGATAGCTTACTATGTCATCTCTGGCGATTGCATAGTTACTCAGGTGCCCTATTGGTGAGACAATGTTTAAGGAATCTGTTTCTGAAAAACTGGTGTCTAAAGAACAAGCAACAAAATCTCTTATAAAGGGGGCGTGGGTAATTAGGTTTTTTTGTACCAAGAGTTCAAATATACCGCGCCGTAGTATTCAGGTTTTCATGCCCCGTAAATTGCTTAATCCACAGCAATTCCTTGCCGTGTTCCACTAGGTGGGTTATCCGCGTGTGGCGCAGGGAATGGGGGGATTACAAATGGGTGACGCGAGAGTTCATTTCGACGTTACATCTGTATTGTTCGAATTCGCAGCTAACCATTTAAAGGAACCAAGAATGATATCGAACTCTATTCATTTCTACGAGGGCATAACATCATGTTCGCTGAAATTATCGGTACAGGGCATTGCCTTCCTAAACAGAGCGTATCGAATCAGGATCTTGAACAGACATGTAATACAACAAGTCAGTGGATTGAGGGAAGGACTGGTATAAAACACCGGCATATAGCAAGTTCACATGAAACTACATCTGCGCTAGCCGAGAAAGCGTCATTGAACGCCCTGGACGATTCAGGTGTTTCACCAGGTGAGATTGATTTAATTATACTGGGAACGACCACTCCAGAAAAACTATTTCCGGCAACAGCTTGCCTCCTACAGTCAAAATTGGGAGCAGACAATGCCTTTGCTTTCGACGTGCAAGCTGTCTGTTCCGGCTTCATTTATGCCCTATCGATAGCAGAAAAATATATTTTGACGGGTAAGGCCAGAACCGTATTAGTTGTGGGGGCTGATGTGTTTACCAATTTGTTGGACTGGAATGACAGATCTACTTGTGTACTATTTGGCGACGGTGCCGGTGCTGTGGTATTGAAATACAGTGACTATAGTGGGATTCTCACCGATTGCCTATACTCGGACGGTCGATATCATGACATATTACATGTCCCAGGATCTATTAGAAACGGTACACTTATCAATGGTTCAGGTATGGTTGAAATGGATGGTAAGTCCGTTTTCAAGTTTGCGGTGAATTCTCTTTACGAAGCTGCAAACAAAGTCCTCGATATTGCGGAATTATCAATTCAGTCCGTCGATTGGTTTATACCTCATCAAGCGAATGTACGTATTATCGATGCGCTTGCTGACAAGCTTTGCATCCAGAAGCAGCGTTTCATTGTTACCTTGGAAAATTGTGGTAACACATCTGCAGCATCAATCCCTATCGCGTTGGACATTGGGTACCGCGATGGACGGATCAAGAAAGGTGATCTGATTATGTTGCTGGCTGTCGGAGGAGGTATGACATGGGGAGCAACGCTTTTAAGGTTTTAGAGTCAGGATTTCTTCTTCAAGTGGTCGTGGGTACTTAAGGAAGACATTGCTTACATTCGCTGCTTTATCTTGGCAATCTAAATTAGTCATTGTTCCTGTTGTACGGAAAATTGTTGTCAACGGCAATTGTCCAAGAAAACCTCACGAGTGAACGTGTGGGATATCCTGCGAGACGTAGCCATAGTTATCCGTGGCTCTGAGGCTTATTCGGTACGGGCCAGGGGCAAGGAGCACCCCGTTGAAATCTCTTCCCTCCCAGCTTGCCTCCAGGTTATCTCCTGCAGGAAACGCTCCTAGCGATGCGCGAAAAATCTCTCCACCCACTTCCGCATTACTGACCCACATTTCAATAGATGCGGGCCGTGACAGGCTAAAGCTCAAAATTCCGGTGCCTATGTTCGGATACAGTATTGACGGCGTTGCTGTAAAAGAGGAAAGCTGGACCCCGTGACTTAAGAATAATGCGTTGTCACCCAAAGTTTCGCCGACGAGGTTTATCAGGTAGCTCGTGCGCGCTCTTGGTAGGAGTGCGCCATCTGTGTTTTCTCCGTTCCACACGATCTCATTGGGCGTCAAGCTGCCGAAAGGTCGGCGCACGAAAAAAGTCATCACCAGCTCATTAGTCGTATAGATATTCATATAAGCTGAATAGTCTGCAATGTAGTTCGATGTGAACTCGAAGACCCAAGGGCTAGCATTGAAGGGCTCAAGTGGGTAATTCGGGATTGTTAGTGACCCGCAATTGCGAAGCCCCCTTGAACATCCTCCTGGATATAACAAAAAACCCGTAGACGTATCGCGAAGGTCCAGCACCTCAGACTTGTCGCCGTTTTGATAGCGCAACAGCGCAAAATAGGGTCCGGGCTTCAGGATGTTTCCATCATTGTCTTTGCCATCCCAAATATCCGAATAACTACCACTCTCTCGTACAACACTCGGGATCACAGTTTTAACAACAATGTTTTGCGGGTCTACGATATCAAGCTGGACCTGATACGTTCCGCCGAGTTCTGTGACGATAGTCGTAGCTTCGCCGACTTCCGGATTGAATGTCGCGCTTTGGATCGAGAGTAAAAGATTGGGCTGTACTGTAATTTCCTTTATATCCCTCGCGACTTGACCATCTTCGGTGACGACTTGAATGCTGGGGTAGAACGTCCCTGGCGAATTGTAGATATGAGTCAAGCTGCCGCTTGCTGTCTCTTGATCAATAATGCCGTCACCATCGACATCCCACTGCCAGGCGCTCACAGGACTCCCGTTCGGCACGGTGCTGCTTCCACTAAAACGAACGGAGAGCGGGGCTTTCCCAGTGGCAGGAACGGCGCTGACCAAAACGCTGCTAGATCCGACCGGTCTTGCACGAATGGAAATATGGGGTAGCGCGACCTCGGTGACCGCAGCAAGAGTGTCCTCAACAAAGAGTCTTGGCTGAAAATCACCGACCTGCGAGTATATGTTTGTGACTTGAAGATCTGGACCTTCTTTGTCGATGGTCCCGTCACCATTAAAATCCCAGCGTAGTACGGTGATTCCTTCATTATCTGAAGCGACAGCAGAAAACGTGACGCTGAGCGGCACTTCCCCATTTGATTGGCTGATCGTCACACTGACATTGGGTGAGTCGTTGCTGACTGTGATCGTTACTTGCGCATCTGTTTGGTTACCCTCGGCGTCCCATACACGCAGCCGAGGTGTAAAGGTGCCAGGCGTTTCATAAGTAAATACTTGAGACCGCCCCGTTGAATCGTATTCGATCAACCTGTTATTAAGTATAGATATCACATAATCAAACCCTATATTTGGGCCTGCGCCGAGACCGCCATCCACTTCACCGCCATCGCCCTCGAAATCCCAGTAAAATCGATTGATCGCATTTTGAGAGCGCACGATGGGTGTTAATGCCACCTCAAAAGGGGCGCTGCCCGATGTTGCCCTGACTTCGATTTGGGCAGAAACAAGAGGTTCAACGACGATAGTGATGGGTTGCCGGATCACATGACCTTCTGGGCTGGTTACTACGAGTGCATACTCGGTTGTGATTTCAGGCATGACTGCTAGCTGCCCTTGCGGTTCTAGGGGCTGGTTATCAGGTTCTAGCGTGACAGATTGGGTATTTTGCGTGGTCCAACTGAGTTCGGTGGATTCTCCGACTAATAAAAATGTTCGCGTCGCCACAAAACTCACAATGACCGGTGGATCGGGTACGATCAGTTCTTCGATGAGGTACGTGACTTCAGCGCCGGATTCGTCCACAGCGGTGACGGTAAAGCCACCCCAAAGTCGCCCCATATCCCTGCACCCTCTATCGGCAGAAAAATTTATTACTCTTGCGCAACCCGATTATCCGGATCAAGTTCCTTCTAGAGCCTTCAAAACGCCTTTGCCGCAAAAGCCTGGATTTCTGTATTATTGAGCGATGGCCAGCTATCAATATGCGAAATACGTTTGCCGGGGCGTTTCAGAAATTGAAACGAACCAGTCCCGTGCAAAAAGCCTACGCACTCAATCTTAAGCCCCAACTCTAATGACCACATATGAATGTGTGGTTACCACGCCTGTTCCTTAATTGTTCTCAACTACCACAACCGATGTCAAGCCGATTAAAGATATTGGCGTTGGTGCTTAGAGATAGAGCTGTTATGATATTTTATGACTTGTCCCAAATGTCGGAGCGCCGTCCGCACCAAAAACGGCATTGTTCGTGGTCTTCAGCGTTATAAATGCAAAGACTGTGGTTGCAATTATACCCACAACACGCTGAGCCGCACTCCCATTGATATTCGTGTTAAGTGCATCAGTCTTTATCTGGAGGGCGTTGGGTTTCGAGGCATTTCGCGCTTAACAGGCGTGACGCATACCACGGTGATGCGTTGGGTGAAGAAGCTGGGCAGCGATATTGAAAAGTTCCGTGAAGAGACCGGCGAGGTTGAGCCGGTTAGCGTGATGGAGCTTGATGAAATGTGGCATTTTGTTCAAAAAAAAACAAATGCTGGATCTGGTTAGCCTATGATCGCGATGGTCAGCGTGTATGTGCTGTTCAGCTTGGGCAAAGAGACGCGCAAACAGCAAAAGGACTGTGGCAACAGCTTGAAATGTTTGATCTTAAACATGTCTGCACCGATTATTACCCCGCATACCGACAGGTTGTACCACAGCATATGCATGTTGAAACAAAATCTGAAACCGCTGCAATCGAAGGATTGAACAGCCGCATCAGACATTACCTTGCACGCTTCCACCGCAAAACATTTTGCTACTCAAAAGCCATACATATGGTACAGGCCACACTCACCGTCTTCTTTACTGACAATTGGATTGATTATCTATATTAATGCACCAATGCCAAGATATTGATATGGTTTTCATTTCGGATGGAGGAAAATCCTTTCGAATGGTTTTAACTGACATGTTCAAATCCGCAGAAGTTGGAACAAACGTGTTATTTTGAGGCTGGCCTAAAATCAATATTTGCTATTGTAATACCACAAGAGAATGACAATCCCCGCTACACGCAAGCATCTGTGTTGTCAGGTCAAGTAAAAAATAAGTTTTTGACACTGATTTTGACGCGAGCAGGCCACGTTGAGTGGGAACCCCACATATTCCAAGCGAGACGTGGCCTGCGCTCATTGTGGATTGTCGGGTTGCCATGTTCGGTTTTCCGCAATTAACGTGTTGGCAACAATGACCATTTTTCGCATAACAGCCGTTAGCGCGACTTTGGCATTTTTTCCTTTGCTAACCAGACTGTGATAGGTTCGTGCAAAACTGTTCGAGCGCCGGATGCATGAAACGGCACACATATACAGGGCATTGCGGATATTTTGGCGGCCACCTCGAATGATACGCAGACCTTTCTTTGTGCCACTATCTCGGCTCATGGGGGCAACACCAGCCAAAGCCGATATTTGTTTGGCGTTTAAAAGACCAAGTTCCGGTAACTCCGAGATCAGGATTGCCGCTGTCGTGCGCCCGATACCAGGAATTGACATCAGAATATCGCATTTTTTCTTGGCTGCGGGAGAGGCATTAATCAAAGCCTGAATTTCCTGTTCTATCGCCTCCTTATGCCGCGTACTCATTTTGATGCGCGCGTTGATTTGCTTGACGACGACCGGGTGATCGGCAGCTTGCAGACGACGTTTAAGATCAGAGGTTTCGCTCACAATTTGTCGCCTGGCAGTTTGGAGATCACGCAGCTGTCTGGCATGCTCATCAGGTGGAGGCGTTATATCCGGCTTCATTCGCTCAGCAAAAACGGCCAGAGATTTTGCGTCAATCATATCTGTCTTGGCGAGACGGCCAAGACTATCAGCAAATTGACGCGCCCTAAACGGATTGACCACAGCAACGGCGAACCCCGCTTCATGCAAAAGGGTATGAGCAAGCCTGTGATAGGTGCCGGTTGCTTCCAAAGCAATCAAGTCTACACCGTGAAGATGTAATTTTTTAATTGCATTCCGGATGGATTTTTGATCATTTTGTATACGCAGATATTGGCCAACCGGATGGATGAATATATCCAAATTCGATTTGCCGACGTCAATTCCGACGTAAGATTGTGTTTGTTGTTTTATCTTTGCTTGCATACGGGACATTGTTGAACTCCCTTTCATCTGTTCAGATCAATTAACAATGCATGACCCGATCCTGCTTGCGCACGGTTCTTAGATTACCAAAGCTGTGCCCGATCCAAATCATGCGTCAGAGAATCTTCTCTAACAGTTTAAGTACTACAAAATACTTTAAACATATGGAACATATGCAAGCTGTGCTTTGTACTACACCGACCTGCGTCAGCGTAGTACAAAGCGCTTGCCAAAGGGGCCCGCTGCGCGCCCCTGTTGGATACCCCCGGCCTGTGGCACATTTTGGCATCGAGCCTGTATGTGCCACCAAAACGTATCGCCGTTTTGATCCCTTGCAGGATATTGGAGAAGTGCCTCTCCATCCTGCACCTTAACCATGCATAAACGACTGGCCGTTTAATCACCAATCGGGGGAGCGTTCCTGCTACCCCCGATACCCCCAAGACCAAGGGGCATTTCATAGCCCCTTGGAACACTCGACCAACCGCCGCCGGTTGGATGCGAAGCTGTGTATAAAAATTAATCACAGTCGAATATTATTCCCATCACCGTATAATTGTGTTCTAAACTTGAACGCGCCCGACACCAACAAATAAGCAAAGAATTTTGACACCTCTCTTTGTTTTTTGAAAGAAAGCCTACGCTAATAGAGCCAGTGGTACAAAGTGCGGAAGCTACTACAAGCAGGGTTTTTTCGCAAAAACATCATAGCTGGTATGAATACGCGTATGAGTACATCAATACCTTGAATAAGGTAGCGACACAGAGTATGGAGCGAATTTTGGATGGTGTGGACGCTTCCGGAGCTTCGGTAGGATGGGCTAATTCCTTGACAAAAGGAGGAGGCGCAGCCAAGACAGTTGCATTTCTCATTGAGCAAAATCTGAAGCGTGAAGACAAGCTTGGAGAGCTTGCACAATCATTAAGAAAGCGTTTCCCGCGAAGATCTATCCCTCCGAAAAATAGTTTATAAAAAATGCCTATTTTGATATAGCATCCTTTTTTATAGTGGGTACACACCAAACAAAAAATACTTATTTTTGTTCTTGGCTATAGAGCTTAACCTACAGTGTCTATAAGTTGATCTTGCGCAGCAAAGTTCTCTGGGAAATGTGACAAATTCGCATTACCTAATTGCACATAGACTTCTTGTACACATAAAAAGGAGGCGTATCACATCAATGCAATTAATTTTTCCATTTCCATCTATATCCCTCGGATCATCTTCGCCCGTAACCAGCTCTCCACGCTGTCCAAACAGCATATAAAGATCAACACGGTCAATATCTCCGTCAAAATCAAGGTCGCCGAGCATGGTTTCAGAATTAGCTAAACGAAAATTTATTCGATCACTAATTCTGTCAATACTATCTTTCGCCTCAGACAAGGAATCAAATAAATAGCGCGGGTTACAACTAACATTAGTAACTTCTGTGAATGAGGCTTGAACATACTCAATGAATTGTTTTGATTTAAAGTAATTTTTTAACTTGATTTCGTTTTCTAGCTTAGTCAGATTCTTTTCCAAATCATTCATGACGTCTTGGGGAAGATCGCATCCAATAAGTAAATTACCTTTTAAGGTGCTAACTATTTTGGCTAATATGACTTCTGAATAGATAATCTCTTCATTGTTGTTCATTATAACAACAGTGTCCGAGTCGAGAGGATAGTCAGCGAGTATTGATGTTTGGAAAGAACCAATATCAATTGCCCCAATTGGTTCAGCCAATGCATAGAAGGTTGGATCAAATCTGTATTCATAATTAATTGACCCATCATAAGCCAGGATTTGCATTGCGTAAGAGCCGATATCCGATTGGTCAGGGTATCCATTTGCTTCAAACCAATTAAACGTATCTACGCGATCATCTTTAGACAGATCGAAGGATAAATAAATGATTCTAGGATCATCAGTGTTCACTGATAATTTGTTGAAGATATTATTCCACGTTTTTGCATCTACCCAATATTGGTACTCGTCTTCAGATAACCCAGATTTACTCATAAAGTTGAAAGTTGATTCAATTGGCTTAAACTTGTAGTTTTGACTAGGATAAATATCGAAACCTTCGGTATTGAACCCAATTCCATTCTCAGCCAATTCATACTCCTCTCCTGGCCCAGCTGGTGGCTGAAGCCCAAGGCCAAAAGTATGACCAATTTCGTGTGCAGTTGCGTTCGCCCCAGCTGTAACTGTCACAAGGGTGGATTTCATTCCTGGGTAAGTGACGCCCTCTACATAAGCGAGATTTGAATTCTCTACACTGGGCCACTCTTCTAATTTCTCTTTGAAATAGTTGCTTTCGACAATTCCAACACTACGCTGAAATATTTTTGATTTTTTGGTCCTGTATTCGTCTATCATTCGTATGTCAGCGCGAATCTGATCATGAACTGAATTCAAAAGCTTTAGGTCAAATGTTACTTCATTTCTCTTATTCTGATTCTTTTTTCCCTTATAGGAGGTACCCAGTGAGTCACTATATGGATCTGGCGTAGAAAGTAGGGCAGCATCTGCAACGGGGAAAGTTTTCGATATAAATATATTAGATTTTCTGATTTCATCTTCAATTATAGCTTCGGGAGAACACGTACCTTGTGCTTCACAAGAAAAGCTTAATAGATGAAAATAAAAAAGTTCGAGCATTCCTGATTCTTTTACAGAGACTTTCTGTTTTTTGTTGGATGGTGAATCTTCTGAGTCAACACCCACCTCATAATCACTATTTTTATTCAAGTTACAATAGCTGTTATTCTTGTTGCAATAAAAAACACTGTACCCATCAATTTCCTCTACTTCGAAGCCGACCCCATCTTTGGGGAAAATAGTAATCGTATCATTACCTGATCGTTGTGTAATTATGGGAGCTAAGGAGCCCACAGACCCAAGGGGTGTTTCTTTTACCAGAATGGCTGTAGTGCGTTTATCTACTAACGTAATTGGGCCATCGCCTTCCTGAAATACAGCCTGGGTTATTTTAACTTCTGGAATCGAGAGCTTGTCGTCAAAAGTATAATAGCCCGTATTATACTGGTAAGCCCCGACAATCATGTCTCCCGTATCGTCTTGGTAATATTGCTCGTCAAAATAAAACCTGCCATTGATAAGAAAGGCCTTTGCACCTATCGGCAATAAATCCGAACTAACAATTCGCCCTTTTTGATAAGTCGCACTGCCAATCGTTGTGTCTTCTAGCAGAACCGCAGCCGGAACTTGGTAGTCATCATCGATTTGAAGCCCCCAATATGAATCATACGAAAAACCCGTGTAACCCTCTTCAGGCGAATCGTACCAGCCTAACGTACTTATATCTGTTGCTATTTGGGGTGAGTCAAAGCGTAGCGGCTTACCGCTTCCATCAAACAATAAACCTAAATCGTAAGTAGGATATCGCACTCCATTCCAGAAATCTGGCCGCGCTACGGCACTTCCATAAGTAAAGGAATAAGTCTTATCCGCCCCCTGGATATCACAATCTAGCCGTTTAAAATCAGGAGATTGAATGCTTATATAGGTATTAGGAGGGAAAGTGGTATCTTCGTCACCGACTTCAATAATGCACGTTGTTAAAAAAGTTGTGTCAGTAAAAAAATCAAACGAACCATCTCTATTATCAGATGGTTCGTACAAATCCATAGTGTATTGATTGGCGAGCGCTGGCACAGACAATAGGGCAATAATCAAACAAATGAAACGGGGCATTTATATGTCCTCCGTGGATTTTATTTTACTACGTTAGTGAATCTATGATTCAACAATATGGAAATTATGTGGGAATAGAGCCATTAAAGCAATATTCTTTGTGACGGCATTCATAAGTGATAAATAGGGCGCGTCAGCGCCCTCTTTATTATCGCTCACGCTCTAAAATTCTCCGCCACCTCCGGGTGCTTAATGCGGAAATACAGGTCAAGCAGTTGCAGTCTTTCGATTTTTCGGCTGCGGCTTCGGGGGTGATCGCCGGCTTCATTCGGTATCAAATAATAGCCCAGCCAGCGCATGTCGAAATCATTGCCGAAGACGTCATCCACCAGTGGCAGTTCGTACTGATGGCCATCCGGCGTTACGATTTTACCGTCGAAATCTCTGATCATATCGGCCATTTCATCCAACCAGTCGCGCCGGGTGATTTTTATGTTTCGCACCGCCAGCCATAAACGCCGGTAGTAATGTTCAGACAACAATATTGAAGGGTGGGTTAACGCAATGGTGGGTTTCGTTCTCATATACATGTTTCAAACTCCTTTTGAACGCGTGGATATTGATCGATGCAATTTACGGAAGACTTTTGTGCAGTGCGGGAAAAACGGGTTATTCCTGTGGAAAACACACCATGGTATAGCCAAGGGTGCGGATTTTGCCGGTATAGAAAAAGGCGCTTCTCAGAAAAGCGCCTTTTTCGTTTGCCCAGCAAAGCTGGCAAACCCGGCCTTCTGCAAGAAGAAGGCATCACCCCGACCGAGGGGAAGATAATCCGAATGGCAAGGGCGTTGTTGGCCAACGACAGAGTCTGAAGGAAGCCATAGGAAGTAAGGTGTACACAACGAAAGTGAACCTGATTCGGCACTGCATGAGGGTAAGCGTGCGAAATAGCGCAAAGCCCGATACTCGGTTAATCATGCAGTGTGTTTGAGGGTGGAATACCTTGCAGGGAGTCAGAGTAATAACTGGGGAAGCCTGGCACTGAAACCAGAATTTTTTTTTGGACATGATATTCAAGAGGAAGCTCAAGAATATCATGAGTGTGAGGTGGCAGATGAACCCGTAGTAGTGAAGAACATCCGGCCGATGAAAGCCAGTAATGGTGTGGAGGATAAAACCGGGTGGAATACAGATAAGGTTCTGTGTGGTGCTCTTAGGTCAAAAGCCAAGAGTATTGCGAAGGGGTGAAGTACATTTAAGTGCATGAAAGGCGTGAAAGCGAAGCGGTGAGTTCACAAGCGTTTTGACGAAAACGGGCACCCGCCAACGGCCAAGCAGGAATGTGGACGCTGAGGGGCCGGGGCCGAACAAGGGAGTAGTGAGGAAGCGGGCAGGCAGATTGTCGAAACGGCTAGCACCCCTGAACGACCTCTTGAATAGCCCAGCACCACGGAAACGGAAACGAACGGACATGCCGCAAGCCACAGGAGTGATATGAAGGTTTACTACAGCTTGTACGGTCGCTTGCTGAGTGCAGACGCGCTGTATAAAGGGTTTAAAAAGGTATGGAGAGCCAAAGGCGCGGCCGGAATTGATGGGCAGAGCCTGAGTGATTATGCTGAAAACCTAAATGAAAATCTTCATCAGCTACTGAACGAACTGCAAACCCGCCAATATCAAGCGCTGCCGGTAAAACGGGTAGAAATACCCAAAGCCGAGGGTGGCGTGAGATTGCTGGGCATACCCGCAGTCCGTGACCGAATAGTACAGCAGGCGTTGCTGGACATCCTCCAGCCCATCTTTGATCCGGACTTTCATCCATCCAGCTATGGGTACAGACCGAAACGAAGTTGCCACGATGCGATCAGCAAAGCGACCGTATTCATTAGAGACTACGATCGGCGTTGGGTCGTGGACATGGATCTGTCGAAATGCTTTGACCGACTGGATCATCATGTGATTCTCCAGTCAGTCAGGCGCAGGGTAACAGATGGCAGCATTCTGGGACTGATCAATCAGTTTCTGAAAAGTGGAGTGATGTTGGGTGATCACTGGGAAGCGAGCGAGATAGGTAGTCCGCAAGGTGGGGTAATCAGCCCTTTGCTAGCCAACATCTATCTGGACGCCTTTGATCAGGAAATGAAACGGCGCAAGCACAGAATAGTGCGCTACGCCGACGATATACTGATCTTATGCCGAAGCGAGTCGGCGGCAAAGAACGCGCTGGCCAAAGCGACCCAGATACTGGAGAAAGACCTGAAGTTGGAAGTCAACAGAACAAAGACTCACATCGCCCACAGCGATGAGGGTGTTAAGTTCCTGGGAGTGGAAATCTATAGCCGATACACCCGGATACAAGATAAGAAGCTCATGGCCTTTAAGCAGAAAGTCAAAACGCTCACAAGACGCAATGCAGGCGGGAATTTGGATGTGGTCATAACCAAACTGAATCCTGTGCTGCGAGGGTTTGTGAACTACTTCAGTATTGCCAATTGCAGTCGAGACCTCAAAGCACTGGCCGGCTGGATAAGGCGAAGGCTCAGGGCGATTCAGCTCAAGCAGTGGAAGAAGCCGGCGAAGCTACATCGACGACTGAAGCAGCTTGGTTACAAGCCCCCTTTCAGATACATTAAAATGAAATCGTGGCGGAACGCTAGAAGCCCATTGTCGAGCTTTGCCATGCCAAATCAGTGGTTTGAGGAGAAGGGGCTGTATCAGATCGAAGCGGTTGAAACGGGATGGCTTGCTCCCTCTGCATCTGTATTGGTGCGGAATAGGAATGTGGAATGTGCATGAGCCGTATACGAGGCCCGTATGTACGGTTCTGTGAGAGGGATGAGGCGGTAAGCCTCACCCTACTCGTTGTGTCAATCTATATTTTTGCTGTTAATCCGGCTCACCGTTACTGGGAAACAGGTAAATATCACTTTCAATGATCTGCTGGCCTGCGGGGCGGAAACATATTGAGCCGTTGACATTATTGAAGGCTGAGCCAATTCGCTCTTTGCGGGTTCTCCAGCCGTTATCGACACGCACTTGGCGGTATTGCATGGCGATGTAGTCCGGTCCGCTGCGCTCTTTTCCGCCATTGGTTTGAGCCTGCGGGGTTTGGGTCTGATTGGATTGATGGTCGTTTCTCATAGGATGTCCTTTCCTTGATCTACAGGCGCAACATTGCGCCTGATTGACGTCGTTATAAATCACCATTCTCAGAATTTCGGGAAATAGCCGGTTTTTGTTGGGCGTTCCCCCACCGTTGGCGGGGTCAGGCTTGGCCGCCTTCGCTGTTCGCTCATCCCGTGAGCACGGGACTGCCGGGCTCTTAATCCTTAACGCAAAAGAAATAGGGGCTTGCCACCCCTCAAAATCAAGGAAAATGACGGCTTTCAGGCTGCGCCCGAACCTTCCGCAATTTTTCTTGATTTTTTCACCCCCGCCGTTCGCCACGTGGCAGGGGTTAATGCGCGGCCCTTAAGGCCTGCATAACCCTACAGCCAACTTGAAAGGACAAAATCATGTGTGAACCCAAAATCTATGTGGCCGATCTGGCGGCCTATAATAGCGGATTTCTGCACGGCGTTTGGATAGATGCGACAGACGAGCCGGACGACATGTTCGAGCAAATCAACACTATGCTGGCAGCAAGCCCCGTGGAAGATGCAGAAGAATTTGCCCTTCATGATTATGAAGGCTTTGGCGGTTTTCGTCTGTGTGAGTATACCGGTATCAATCAGGCGCATGAAATCGCCTGCTTTATCGAGCAGCACGGCGAGGTGGGCGGCGCAGTGTTGTGCCAGTGGTGCGGGGATCTGGACGCCGCGCAAAAGGCCATGGATGAGGATTATTGTGGTCGCTATACCAGCCTGTCAGATTTTGCACAGGAGATTACCGAAGACACGACCGCTATTCCGGAGAGCCTTCAATATTACATCGACTATGAACGCATGGCGCGGGATATAGAAATGAGCGGTGATGTCTACACGATCCAGACCGCGCATGATGAGGTGCATGTGTTTTGGAACCGGTAATTTTCAGAAGCGGTGAAGGTTAAGGCCAAGAGCAGGCTTTACTCTTCACCGTCAAAATACTCGATAATATCCATGGCCTTATGGGGCACGCCGATAATGTCGATGCCGCCCTCACGGACAAGGTAAAATACCAAGTGCCGCCCCTGCGGAAAACAGTAATAAAGCGGATCGATATCAGGCCGGTGACGACCGGCGCGGGGACGTGATGCCAACCACTCAAACCGTGTAAAAAGCGCTCTGATATAGCGGTCGGCTTGATCTTCGCTCCAGCTTTCCAGCGTAAAGTGCCAGATATTGCGCAAATCCGCTTTGGCGCGGGGCGTGATCCTATAATTTGCCGTCATTAGCCGTTGCTTTCGCCGCCTTTGAATTCGCTCAGCATATCATCGACTGATTGCGTGACGAATTCACCGGATTCTGCTTGTCTCGCGCCTTCGCCCAAGTGGGTGCGCAAGGCGTCCAGCTTAGCTTTGCGTTCTTCCAGCGAGCGAAGCGCATCGCGCACTACTTCACTGGCAGACCCGTAACGCCCGCTGGCGATTTCGTTTTTGATAAAAACTTCCCAGTGTTCGCCTAGGGTAAGGCTTGTAGAGGCCATATTTGCACCTTTCCTATATTCATAAATACTCTATTTGAATATATCACTTGCACAGGAAATTGACAATAAATTGATCAGCCCTCACAACCTTGAAAGCGCTGATATCGACGCCTATTAAGGATGTTTTAAACATTCTCCGGTAAGTTGATAGGGTGAAACTATAGATGATCACCGGTTGTCGAGATTTTGGGCGGTCGGGACATTGGGGCAATGTGTATAAATGAATGAAGAGTTCACAGATGGAAATAATGATCGCAGTAAGATCAACTCCGATCTTACTGCAAGGTCGTCTGTAGAGGACCGCGACGCCGCGCTAAAAAACGTGCGCGACGAACTGCAATTTCTTGAAACCAATCAAGCGATGGCTCTGAAACAGGGCTCACTCTCAGCAGACCAAATTTGTTTACAAGGCGTGTTTGCTCTGGCGGTGGGCTGCTCGGCGGGTAGTGATCCGGAAGCCAAGCGTAAAGCGGAGCAAGAATGGAATGATTATCTCATGCTCGTGGTTCTGGACGAAATGCATCAGCGCCTGAAAGACCTTGATGCAGCCATGGAAGAATCCCGCTTCAAGCTGGTTGCCAAATACGGTGATGATTACGTGGGCGGCATGGTCGATACCTTGCTTACAGACGAGGAAAAATCAGCGTTGAAAACCGAAGACGACAAAATGAGAGCGTTGGCCAGCAAGATGCTGAACCCGGACAGAACGATCAAAGCCCCATATAAAGACAGCGAAGAGGCAAAATATGTAAGAGATTGGCAGGAAGCCCAAACGCTGCGCCCGATTATTCAGAAATATGAAGGGCGAAATCAGCTAACCGCTGAAGAGGAACAGGAAGTCTATAGGGCCGCCCAAACCTCATCGCTAGCCGCTAGTAAAAATATGATTGCGCTTTCAACTAATGAGGAATTCAAATCAACGGTGGACAAATCTCTTGATAATGAGCGTGTATCGCAGGAAAAATCATTCCAGGCCATTCCGTTAATTGTCACTTAATTTCTGTATGTTTTTCAAGGCTTCTGAGCGAGCAACAACCTCCTTCAAGCGCTTGGCGGCATCTTGTACACTCCAAGGGCCAAATGCAGAGTGCCCCACGTAAAACTCCATTGCCGCACCATCTCTGTCTGTATTGTAGTAGTAATATCTCGACTCTATTTGTTTGGATTTTAATGCGTTTACAAAGGCATCTCCCAATTCAGTCACTGGCGATCCATTTTTATTGCCATAGCTAATTAGAATGCCGACACCACCGGTATCAGAAGAATACTTATTGGCTTTTTCAAGTGCCTCCAACGATGAGGCTGCTTTTTCACCCATTGGGGTTTCCGCAAATCCTTCTGAGGTAAAAAACACACTTGCCACCCCGCAGAGAATCAGGCACATAAAAAACGTTCGTTTTCGCTAACCTTGGACTCATCCAACCGAGCCATTCCAGCGAAGACGTAACCCATTGATTTTGAATGCGAGGATTTTGAGACATGATTAGATTTTGGACGCCCGAAAAACGAACGTTTTTGTCTACACTGCCACTTACGACTAATAGATTGGAATCACTTGGTTTTTTGAGTGATTGGAGTGAGTGTTAGGCATGCGGTACGGCTATATAAGGACATCGACCGGTAAGCAGCTTTGTGATCGTCAACTTATGGCACTGGAAGCCGATTGTGACGCGGTCTTCATCGAAAGCGGCGTCTCTGCCGCTAAGAAAAACCGGCCCGTTTATGATGAACTATTTTCACAGCTTAAGCCTGGAGACACTTTAATGGTGTCCTCATTCGACCGGGCATTTCGCTCTGTCATTGACGCGCTCACCGAACTCGAAAAACTAAAATCCATGGGCGTTCAGTTTGTCTCCATCACCCAGCATTTCGACACCCGCACGGAAGAGGGAGAGTTTTTATACACCGTTGCAATCGCACTGGCCCGATGGGAGCGCCGCATCCTCAGCCGCCGCACCAAAGAAGGGTTAGAAGCCGCCAAAGCGCGTGGCGTAAAACTCGGCAGACCGAAAAAGGCCAGTCATGCATAATAAACACCTCGACCACTACCGCACTTCCTTGAAAATATATGGCCATTTGATCATGGAGTTGGCAGATTGTGACGAAGAAATACTGTGCCTTATCAATGACGAGAATCCCGGAGACCTGATGTCCGCCCTTCGTGATCGCATTGAAGACTCGCAAAAATATGAGTAAGCAATGCAGGCTTGCATTGTGAGCTTTGATGAAAAATTTACATATAAATAACTATTGTTCCCGACGTCGGCCAGGAGTTTACAGAGATTTATTCGACTTTTATGGTATTCCCACCTTCAATATTTCATGCTTTTCCGTCATTCCGTCTGACTAAATACCTGATTATTATCAATTATCCCTAAGTACATTGGCTGTTCAAAGCCAGAAAATTCCGGCTGCCACTCTATGTCATCCTCTGCTGAGTTGTAGTGATACTCTGTGGTAGAGAAGACAATCTGAGCTCGATTATCTTTGCAGATGTTTTTTAACCTAGCGATAAATGCTGCAAAATCCTTGGTTTCAATATCATGCTGCCGTGGCGTATCAAATATCAGGAATTCTATGGAGGTGCACCCCATGGAAATGAAAAGTTCAAAGAAGGCAGCTCTGAGCGCAAGAACTGTTCGCAAAAGTGTACTACCACTGAATTGGGATAATTTTTCCGTTCCAAACAGAACATTAAAATCAGAGTCAACAGCAATGTCCCTCGAAACGTTCTTTGTACTGAGAACATCAAGCCATTCAACAATCTTCTTACGATAGGAATTTCTGAACTCGAGAATTCTGATATCATTCGAACTCGTACCGCCTTCAAACGAGGAGATGTCGCCTTGAAGGCCCCTGCGCCTGTTCAATAGCTGAACGTAAACCTGTTTCTCGGACTCAATCCTTTCCATTACTTCTTTTTTGCTTTGTCGATCAATAATCGAGCGCGTTAAGGCACTTATTGCCGCTATCAAAGACGTTGTTTGGGAATCCTTCTCTTCTTTCGTCAAATTCGATTCTAGCGAGGCAATTTCTTCATCAAGCTTTCTTAAGCTAGATGAATATTCATCCACTCTGATTTCTTGAAATCTGGTGTTTCTATCTAAGTCTTTGATTTGATCGCGAAGATAAAGCAAATTTTTCCCGTAGGAATCGGAGCTGGAGGTAAAAAGACCACACCCTGGCGTGGCACAAATATCCTTAAAAGAACTAAAAAGTCGCCGAGACTCTTCGTTAAGAGATAAGGTGTTGATTTCGATCTCGATTTCTCCCTTTATCTTATTGAACCCTGATATCCGGCTTTTTAGGTCCTTTATTGAAGAAGAACGATTAAGCCGTTCATTCTGCTTCTCGCGAATTAGTCTTTGTAGAACATAATCTGCATCGTTCGTCGCATCAAAACTATTACGGAGCTCTTCCAATTCATCTCTCAATTGCTCCAACTCATCTTCGAGCCCTGCAACGGAAATGCTATCAACATCGGACTGTTCTTCTAGTTTTCGGATAAACTCTTCAGTGTTGACGATTTTAATATTTACTAAATCAAGCTCTCTTTTCTTTTCTATGAAAAAGCGCTTTGCCTCGAACGAATGCTTTGGTGCTATGCCAATACCCAATCTGATCATCTCGGCGTATTGATCTTTTATGAAACTACCTGGGGACTTGTAAGCACTAGTGTAACCAGCGTCTTGGTCTATATAAAAGAGAGGCAAAAATGTCGATATATACGGATAAGTAGGCTCGTTCTTATTGTTTGTCAGCGCGAGCGGTGAGAGTCCAAGTCTCGAAAAAAGGTACTCGGAAATCTCTTGTTCGTTGTAAAATATACACGTTTCGTTGGAGCCTTCCTCAGACACTTCTATGTGAAACCTATCAGAAAATGATCTCTCAAAAGTAAAGAAATCCTCTTCATGCTCTACAGTTAGGCTGGCTGACGAGCATTTCGCCATAATATCGTCCCTGAATCGAACAGGGTATCCAAGCGCGAAGGCAATAGAATGAATGACAGGCGTTTTACCTGCGCCGTTCGGCCCATATAGTTGGGTAATATCACTAGCAAACACGAGCTCCTTCGAACCCCAACCGTCCTTCCCTGAAGGATTAATTTTTAATTCAACTAGTTTCATTCCAAATCCATTGCAATTTGCTTTTCTATTTGCAAGTCAAAATAATTTCGTTCAATTACCTGGAGCGTATAACCGAGGTCTGATTGAACATCTATTGCTTTTGATACAACCTTTTTTCCAAACTCAGTAGCTTTAATGCGGGAATCATGGCGGTCAACCTCAACAAGGCTCACTGTCTCAAGAAAGGTTAGCGCCTTGACTGTCCGCATCCTAAGGTTTGCCGACCATCCCAAATGTTGGGATGAACCTTTAAAGCCTGAAAACGTTCGCTCAAAACACTCGCCAATCAACTGTCCTAGTTCATCTGACTTCGGTTTACGGCGTGTTTTGGACAACAAGAGAATAGTCATAGCAAGCAAGGGAAGATGAAAAAGCGCCTCATTACTAAGCCGATGATTTGCTGAGCTACTGAATTGATCTAGAGACAAGAAAATTTCTTTTTCAGATGCTTCTTGAAAGAATTCTTCGTAATTCATCACGCATTTCCTCTAACTAAAAATGAGAAAACAGCGCCGAGAAGGAGTTCACGATCAAGAGTGGCAGACAAGTCTTCGTCATCCAAAGCTGATAATACCTTATCAATTCGACTTCGAAGAATTCGAAGGTCTTCACCAGATTTAACCCACTCAGCAGCATTATTCTCTATTTCTTCGAGAATAAAATTTAGCTCGAATTCTGGAATAGAATGGCGTTTATCCCTAAACCATATATCCCATCGAACCTTACAGTCAGATACGAACTCTATCATTCGCTCTGACGCACCCGCCTTACTCATCAACCTGTGAATAATCGAAGCATTCTTGATGGCTTGTGAGTCGCCGCTATCTCTTAAGCTCTGATATGCGGTTTTTGAGATACTCAAAATATCGAGCATTTCGGAAAGACTAACACCTGCTATATCATCGAGGTCCTCTTCTCCGATTTCCTCTAATAGTTTCCCAAACGACTTTCGTTCAACAAGAGAGATAAGACTGTTAAGGATTTCCTCACACTCTGAACGCTGCAAATCTATTTCACTGTATTGATAAATAGTCTCTCTCGCCTCAGAGAAGAATTTATCATCGTGTGGGTTCAAATAGGAAATATTCGATTTAAGCTGAAGCTTCTTAATGCGATCTATAATATCCTGATCTTCTATTCGCGCTTCTGGACTTAAGGCGTCATTAAAATTTTCAAGCAATAATTTGTAATAGTTGTTATCGCTATCGTCCTGCATTGCATCACGCAACCCCTCCAAATCGTCATTCAGATGGACGTTAGTGAGAAAGACGACGTTCCCACAGGAGTTCTCAAATCTGATGGTGTGGATAAGGAGCTTTCCAACGTAGCTATCAGTAATTTTGGCTGGTTCGCATGTCTTAGCGCCTTTCCTTATCCCTAAGACATCATTTACAGACCATTGATAATTCAACTTACCCTTGGTTTTGACCTGAAAGAAATTATAAATATAGTTCCCGTCGACATTGAGGCGAGACACGAAATCGTCCTGGTAATCACAATATACCCGGTCTAGCGCCTCATCCTCCAACAAAGACAAGCACTCGAAAGCCGCTCCGCGAAACTGAGCCTGATAACGGGCAATGGTTTCCCTTCCAACGCTCTCCCGTGGCTCAACTTCATGCAGCTTTGGGCCACTGCTATTTTCTCCAGCCACGCTCATCTTCCTTCAGGAAATATTCTTCGCTTGATTTCACGCATTTTCCACTCATTTTCCTCGCTCTTAAGAGTATTCAGTACGACCACCATATAGCGCCGCAATGTGCGGTTTTTAAAAGTAGAGGCAAAGCCGGAGGCTTAAAACTCCGAACCATTGCCTTGTTATGCCTTTGACTCAATAAGTTCAGCTATTTCTTTAGCAATCTCTTCGATTGTATATGTAGCCGTACTACGTGCAACCTTGTCTGCAATTGATGGGCTGAAATCAACCACTTGTTGTTTTGTTATTTCATGCCAAATTGGTAGTAGAACTTGCTCTCCCGATACTGCTCTCGTAACAATTCCATCAAGCTCGTAGTTAGTCCAGCCTTTCTTTATAAAGGAAGGCGACAGAACAACTAACCCAACTTTGCTATTTGCTAGCCCTTTATCAATTTTCTGTCTTAGGCTATCTCCGATTCTTAAAGTCATTTCGTCGTACCACACATTTAGCCCTTCAGCTATAAGAGCATTCGCTAACGGCCGGACAAAATCATCTTTATCTTCAGACGCGTGAGATATAAAAACATCATGGGTTTCTCCACCGGATTCCGCTGGTGGCGGAATATTATTGCGTACCAAACTTGGAACTTCCGATAGTGGTCGATCTTGAATCGCCGGAAGTGCTCCCGGTAAAACTCGTACTGATGCTTTAGTGCTGCCTCGAAGCCCTTGCATATCAATTGCCACATGCCAGTGGCCCGAACTGGGTATTTGAAGCCTTAACGGTGACTTCTTTGCTAAACCTCCAGTATAACGGTGGCGTCTGCGATTTTTGTAGCTATTAAAATTAGAGCTGTCCATTAAACGAACATTAGCGCCACTCGTTAAAGTAACCTCAACGATTTCGCCTCGTTTCCTTTGACCTAAATCATTATGAATGAATTGCAAACTTACTTACTCCTTTCAGGGCATAACATTTGTATCTCGGTCTCCCGACCAACTATATGCCAATTAGCCTGACGACCGTCATATCTTAATATGTGGTCGTCAGACCCTACACCTAGACTAGCGATACAATGCATAATGTAAATGCAAAAACTGCCACAACTCACATTTCATGCTTTGGCCCTTTGTTTTCAGCGTGACGGTTTACCCGCTCCCTAAGCTCAAATACCTCGCGCTGGCGCTGGCTTATTTCTTGGTACTGCTCAATGTCCCGCGACAGGGTTTGTTGCCGATTTTCTCTTAAATTTTCCAGCCGCTGCATACGTGATTGCAGTAAGCGGGTTTGTTCCATTTGCCTGAATACCATCGCATCGCGCTCTTTTTGATCTCGTTGCAGCGCGAGCAAGGCTTCCCGTTCATTTTGTTCTTTGACCCGCCTATGACGGCCTGTCATACGGTCAAACAGCCCGTGAATGCCTTTATTGTAGCGCATCTGACGCTGCTTGACCTCTTCAAACCATCGCTGCTGCTGAGTATCTTTAAGGTCTTGCCGCTCTTGGGTGTGCTTGGCTTTCCAGTCCGCTTTCTTACCATCAATTTGGCGCAATCGTTGGTCTATTTTGCCTGCGTTTTTTTGCCGAAGCTCTTCGAGGCGTGAGGTCATATCAGCGGCTATCCGCAATCTGGCGTCATCCACTGAAGGCAATGCGTCTTGATCCGTCAATTTGGTGCGCACATCTTTGGTTTTGATACCGGTCCATTTGGGAACGGAATAGACCTCACAGGCTTTATCCAGCACCACAAAACCACGCCGATCACCTCTAGCCAAGGTGAAATCCCGTTCTTGCAGCGCTTTTTGAAAAGCACCCTGAGTATCACTGATCGCCCAGCTATCTTGTAAAGCAGCCTTGATAGAGCGGGGGTCTTTGCCTTGGCGCTTGGCTTGCTGCCATTGCGCCAGAGTAAAGTTTTTTGTGTAGCGCTCACTCGGCTCCAAGAAGCCGCGTGGCGTGTCCCAGCCGTGCTCAAGATATAAGTCCTTCGAGAGTTCACGCAGCTTGTATTTGGTGTGAGGCAACGGGATGGCTTTCATCTTTTTCGCGTCAATTCTCGACCACACGGCATGACAATGACGGCGGGGCTGACCATCACTCCCCAGCTTTTCATGAAAGACGATAGCGCGGGGCTGGCCTTTGAGCCCTAGCTTTTTTTCTACCCGGTTTACTGCTGCTTCGAAATCAGCCGTTGAGACATTCTCATTTGCTGGCGGATTGAGGCTCAATGAGTAGAGAAACTGTTTGGCGCGGGTGCCACGACTGACGGCCTGGGCTTCTTGAAGCGCCGATTTCAGATCATCGGACACAAAACCGCGCAGCTCATGCACCTCCACATGGTCATTTTCATCCTTGAGGAGGTGCATGGCCAGCTCGCTGGCTCCGCCGCGTTGATTGCCCTGCAAGATCACGGCTTACCCCCTGATTTTCAGGTTCAGCGCCATAATCAGGGCTTTGCGCATCTCCAATATCGCTTGGTAGGCTTCCTCAAGCTGCTTTTCGGCATCGTCAGAGATATCCAGCGTGCCCATATTGGCATGTTTAGCCAGTTGGTTGAGATTGGAAGACAATCGGGATTCACCCAGAGCCGCAAGCAGGGCCGCGTATTGACCATCGGACAAAGGCGGTCTTCGTGAGGTACGGCGTTTGGTCGAATTTTCGCCAAAGAGCTTTTCGCGGATATACGCTCCCAAGGCGCGGCTTCCCGCTTGCTCTTCCAACCAGGCCCGTTCTTCCGCACTTAGCCTGAGAGAGAACGGCTTGGGCTTCTTGGCGCAGGATTTCTGTGGTTTGCCCACCGCATGCTGGAAAGCATCAAAGACTCTGGATCGCTCCGCACTCATGGCTCACGCTCCTCAGACTCTCGGCTTGTCTTGAAGAATGGAACATCGTTTTCGAGGTAGTGATTCCACTCCGCAAGTGTGTCGAATAATTGATCGGATTCTATGCTGCCCAAGTAGCTTTCAAGACCAGGATCTACCCCCTTGCTATTGGCTTTCCATTCCTTTAAAAGTGGGCTGTCTGGGTTCGAGGGTGATCCCTTATCGGGCACCATTTTGTTTTGAAGCATAAAAAAACGGCTCTACCCCATTAACGGGGATGGGCATTCTCCTTACTCGATTGATAATACCATCCCACCCGCAGTGAGCTAGCACTCTCAAGCAATAATTTTCAAAGTTTCTAAAGCCATAAGCGCGCCTCGACATCATTATTTTTGTCTCTATTTGAGACTTATCGCGCGCCAATGGGTAAACCCGACGTGCGAAAATTAATTGGTGCGAGCCCAGCTGAAACATTACCGACTGGGCAAAAGGGAAAGGTTAGGATTGTTTCATATGGTACTAAGTTTGAACAGGGCTCCCCAAACATCGAGCAAATTATTTTATTGGCAGTCGATAACAGGTGGTTTGTGCACCAACATAACCTTATACCCAAGTCGGAAAATATTGCCCACTGAAATTAAACTAATCATATTGGAAAATGCATGTTTCTGTGTCGATCTTACACAGGCGGAGAAATAGGACTCATTCTGGAGTTTAAAGCCATTCAACAGCCAAAAGGCGAAGCAAAAAACAGTTCAGCCTTTCTATATCACAGGGCTTTTGTATGGAGAAGTGGCACTGGTGAAACTCAAGGGTTGCCCTGACGGCTGACCGTATCGCCATCACACTATGAAATGTTACAAATTGTTTTAGTTTTAATGTCTGTTGCTGATAACGAGTTACAACCACCTGATTACACGACGAAAAAAATCATCTACAGATAAGGGCAATTCCTAGCCTAAATTGATTTGTGGCATTTAAGGCTATAATTTCATGGTTTACAGGCGTTGTTTTGGCCATAGTTTTGATAGTTATGCTCAGTCAGGTGACATTCTATGTTTTTTAAGTCCAGGAAAAATGCATTGGAAAGTGCACAAAAACTGTGTGCGGAACTCGCCGCCGAGTTAAGAGCCATCAAGACTAATGTAGGGAGCATTGAGTTTACCCCCGATGGTCATATCTTAACGGCAAATTCTATCTTTCTAGACGTTGTAGGGTATTCGCTGGATGAAATAAAAGGCAAACATCATAGCCTTTTCTGTGCCGAAGAACTCAAGTCCAGCCCTGAATATGCTCAATTCTGGGATAGACTTAGAAACGGATCGAAAATGACGGGCACTTTTGCCCGTGTGGCCAAGGATGGCCGAGCTGTCTGGCTGGAAGCCACGTACTTCCCGGTTAAAGATGAATCCGGCCATGTGTATAAGATCATAAAAATGGCGGCTGATGTAACCAAAGACCATCAGAAAGCCGCCAGTCAATCGGCTCTTACCAATGCGTTAGATCGATCTTTAGCGACCATCGAATTTGACCCCGCCGGAAAAATCATCACAGCCAACAACAATTTTCTGCGCATCATGGGTTATCGCTTGGATGAAGTAACCGGTAAGCACCATAAAATCTTTTGCGACAATCAATTCTATTCCGAAAACCCAAATTTTTGGGACGAGCTTTCAAATGGCCGTTTTAAATCAGGGCTTTTCGAAAGGCGGCGCTCAAATGGCGAAACCGTTTGGCTTGAAGCAACCTACAACCCGGTTTTTGACCAGGATGGAAAAGTGGTTCGCGTCGTAAAATTCGGAACCGATATTACTGACCGTATTAAACGAAATATGGCCATACAACATGCTGCAGAAATCGCCAGTGCGACAGCTGAAGAAACGGATCAAATTGCCCGCAGAGGCATCGATAGCCTTAAAGCGGCTGTGGCGACTTCGCAAACCATTACTAATGTTGTATCAAATTCCGTCACGGCCTTGGAACAACTTAACGACAAGTTCAAAAATATTGAAAGTATCGTTGATACGATAAAGAGCATATCAGAACAAACGAATTTACTGGCGTTAAATGCCGCCATTGAAGCCGCCAGAGCCGGAGAACAAGGTCGAGGCTTTGCTGTCGTGGCTGATGAAGTGCGCCAGCTTGCCGCCAGAACCGGGGAATCTACGTCTGAAATTGCGCGGGTCATTATTGATAATCGCGATAAAATGCTGGAAATCACCGACGGTGTTCAAGAAGTATCTAATGTTTCAACCCAAGGACTGAATATGATCAGTGAAGTTTCGCAAATCATGGATGAAATTCAGCGCGGGGCGGAAAATGTTTCCAAAACCGTCATTGACCTCGGAGCGCAATAAGTAATCCGGTTAATTCACTTGCGGCGCTAATGATATCTCATCATACAGTTCATGCAGTAATTGGGTCAGTACTCTGTGCTGATCATACGACAATTCAGCCATCTCGTGAGAAATGAATAGGACAATACCGAGATAACAGAAGGCTTCTTGTGAAAGCGCATAATTTTTTAAATCTTTGCGAAAAACGGATTTTAGCTCAATAATTTGCTCTTTGGTTAGCCCCTCACTTGCTAAATCATCTCTTGATCGGCGTCTAAAATGAAAGCGCAATAACCGGCGAATAAATCGCCATTCATCATGACTGATTTGAATGTCGATCGTGCCTTTGTGTGCTCTCAGGATAGAAGACATTGCTATAATCTCATTCCGTTGAAATCATTTTCAATTTATCGTAGAAATAATTTAATGTGGCTTGATCAAAGAGGCTCCTATACCCCTTGAAAGTACTTCTCCGACTTTCAGGATTAAATTATAACCATACTTAATTTTAGCTCTCCACAAAAACTATGGAAAAGAAACTGTGGTTATTTATATTTATGAAAAGATAATTAATCTGAAAAACGACTAGAAAGCCTTGCTTCCATTGCGCGTCTTCAATAGACGCTTTGTATACCTGAAGCCATTAGGGTCAGTTTATCGAATCAAAATCAATACAAAAAGCATGGCTTTACCAATGGAATCTGAATTATATGATCTTTTTTGAAAATACGCTTGTTGCACAACACGCGAATAAAACGTTTTATACCTGGAAAAATAAAATCGAAAGCCTGTTGCCATTCGCTGAGGTTGAACATATAGGCTCGACGGCAATTCCAGGTGCCCTGACAAAAGGGGATATTGACCTGCTGATTAGAGTACCGAAAGGAACACTGGAAGACGTTGTCAAAAAATTAATAGCAGCCTTTCAGTGGGTAGAAAAAGCTGAGAATCACAGAGATTCCGAATTGTGTATGCTTACCTCCCAGACGGATGTCGATTTGGCTTTTCAGGTCATTGAAAAAGGCTCTAAATATGAATTTTTCCTTCGCTTCAGAGACCTTATGAGAAGGGATGCTGCGCTACTTGCGCGCTATAATCAACTAAAACGTGACTGTGCGGATTTATCGGAAGACGAATACCGGTGCATCAAATCCCAATTTATTGAAACGGTTATTACATAGCTTCTGTGGGCATCAGCTCGAGTGGAGCCCACACAACACCTTCCTAGGCTCGACCCAAAGAATGACATCGAATTGGTCCCTGAACCGGCTATGACGATCCGTTCTCTTAACCCGCAAGGCGTTGATGAACTCTGGGAATGGTTGAGCAAGATGCGGCGTTATTGGAATGAGCGTTTTGACGCGCTGGATGCGCTGCTTCTAAATGAACATAACAAAACGAAAGGATGAAAGTAATGAACACAACACCTGTGGATACGAAGCTGGACCTAGTTCTGAAACGAGAATTGGCGGTGCCGGTAAGCTTAGTCTGGCGCGGTCTGACCGAGCCGGAACTTTTAAAGCAATGGTTTGTTCCAAAACCGTGGAGCATTGCAGATTGCCGCGTTGATCTTCGCCCAGGTGGGGAGTTTTATACCGTCATGCAAGACCCGGAGGGTAATAAATTTCCCAGCGTGGGGTGTTTTCTAGAGATTGTTCCAGAAAAGCGCTTGGTTTGGACCAATGTTTTACACGCGGATTTCCGGCCTGCACCTTCTCCTGATACTGGTGATAAAGAATGTGCTCGTATTGCTATGACTGCTGTTATAGAGCTTGAAACACGGCCATCGGGAACCGGATATACCGCCCATGCAATGCACAATGCGCCTGAGCAACGAAAAGCGCATGAAGATATGGGCTTCCATGACGGATGGGGGACAACCGTTACGCAACTGGAAGAATTGCTGAAGCAAAAAGAGGGGTAACAAATGCCAAAGCAGGACAAGACAGGTGCGAGTATGTCCCTGCATATATCCCGCCATTTTGATTTTCCGGCAGAGTAGGTTTTCGATGCCTGGCTTGATCCGAACAAAGTAAAAAAGTTCTTATTTAAAACCCCGGAAGGGGTAATGATACGCGCTGAAATCGATGAAAAAGATTGATGTTGAAGCGATTGAGTGGCAAGTATAATCATGGAATTCAACCCTGAAAACACTGTGGTCAAGCTCTGCCTTCAGGGGATGGGCATGGAAGAAAAAGGCAAGCTTGAAGAGGCAGGCAAATTGTTCCTTCAGGCGTGGAGCGAAGTGGCCGCCGATCTGGAGAAGTTTCTATCGGCGCATACTGTCGCCCGGTATCAGGACGATAGTTTAGAAAAATTGAAATGACTCAAAATTGCTTTGGAACATGCCCTGACAATAAATGACAATTCCGTTGAAAGTGCTTTTCTCTCTCTTTCGTCATGAAGCTTGATGTTGTCAGGGTGGTTCGGCATTGCTCGGTCAACTTGATGCGCAGTAAAATCTGAAATAGGTGGGGTAGCTTCTCATATTTGGGGATAGCCACTGTACCAGCGTGGGAACTAGCTTCAAGCTTCGATTTTATTTTTCCAGGGAAAACACAAACAAGGTATTTCCAGGGCCTCCGTGAAACTCATTGGATTCGCCAAAGGTGCCATAACCTGAATTCAAAAACACCTGCTGGCCGACCACCACGGGGCCAACGGAATCGATGGTTCCTCCCTGGCCTTTGCGGCCGTACACATCTTTAATTTTTACCGCGGAATTATAACGCCACAACAGTTCTCCTGATTTACTGTGTAATGCAATTAACTCCCCACTCAATGAGCCAGCAAAAACCACATCGTTGGTTACCGATACGGCGGCGGAAAACGCCAGCGGGTAATCTTTACCACGGAGTCGACGCTGCTCAGTATGGGACCAAAGCAAGTTTCCAGTGTCCTTGTCCAGAGCGAAGACGCCGGGCATACCGCCTTTCGCTACTACGTAATTCACCTCCAGTGGTATTAAATCTGCGACTCCGAGGAGTAGCGCCACTGAAAATAGCTTCGATGCTTTCAGATCATTGATTCCGAAATAAACTGCGTGGTCATCCACCGCCATGCCCCAGTGAATACCTCCTAGAGTGGTGCCTGCGCCAATATGAGTGCGCCAGCGTAAGGTTCCGTCATCGGGGTCTATACCGAATACATTTCCGCCCTTATCGGCGCCGATGATCAGGTCTCTGCCTTGACTGTCCTCAGTGAGTACCGGGGTGGTCACGTCCCAGTCCAATGCCGACTCCAAATCAGTGCAATTGGGAAATAGTGTGAATGCTACGTCGCAAGACATATTATAAATGTCGAGGGGTGTGACCTGGTGCCACCATTTTACTTGTCCAGTGTTGAGGTCTAGTGCGACCACAGAGTCGGAATATTGGGTCGCTGGTGATGTAAAGTTCTGTGATGTCCCCACCAATACCTGATTGCGTTCAGTATCAATGAGTGGTGAAGACCACACGGACACACCGCTGGGACCCCATTTTCTGCTCGACAGTCTCCGCGCTTTTTCCGTTGTGTGGAAACGCCAAAGGGTTTCGCCGTTGGCTGAGTCAAGGGCTACAACTGAGCCATGGGTTTTGCAACAGGTGGTTTGCACCACGGCTAAACTTACTTCCAGTGAAGATAGCGGCACCAATAGCTTGCCGTCGTAGTATTGCAAGCCACCCGTTACAGCATTTTCATCAAATTCGCCTATATCTTTTTGCCACATTCGTTTACCAGTTCTTGCATCCATTGCAATGATCTCAGCGCCAACGGTGCCAACAGCCACCATGCGTTTTCCCAATGTTGGATCGTCGTAAACTAGGGTGGCAGCGCTGCGAAGCTTAGGCGCAATGGCGGTAGCCCAATACTGACAACCGGTTTCTCTATTAATCGCCCGAACTGCGTGCTCCTCATGAAAAAATAAGGCTTGTTCAGTAACGGCCACTGCACCTCGCCGCTCTTCCTGTTCCGGTTGAGACAGGGTGTAGCGGAGTTTTAAGTTAGCCACTGTTTGCGATGTGATTTCAGAAATATTATTTCGGGTATTGGCGGTATTCGCACCAAATCCAGAGCTTAAGATGGGGGACTGGTTGTCAATTGAATTGCTGCACCAAACAACTTTTTCTTCTCCAGTACAGGCTGTCAAAGTTAGAATTATTGCAATAAAACAGCCCTGGGTAAGCAGCAATTTACTAAAATTCGTCATAGCCTTGGATTCCTTTCCTGTGATGGAGTTCACAATAGGCGGTATAAAACTACACTTTGATAGGGCCGTCAACCTGGGGTTATCCAGTTCGATGATTGTCGGCGCCAGTCAACAAAAACACTTTGTAAGCCTTCGGGATTAACCTACAACAATGTAATGGTCAGAATGAGGTTCTGGATGGACTCGACTTACTCCAAGCGAGGCTTCTGGGCAACGGGATGTTTACTTAACGCCGTCATTTTTTGGTCATTTTCTGTCGTTATTATACCGTCGTCAAATGCGCAACCATCTATATCTTTGTTCTTTTATACTGAATTTAGTCCCATTAGGAGTAATCTGATGCGTCCCAATTTCACCCTGCGACAACTTGCCAAACTCGTTGCTATTTCCGCCACTGGTTTTAGCATGCTGTCGTTGAGCGGTTGTGGTTTTGATACTATTTCTTTCGCGGGTGTCGATGCTCCGGCAACCGATGCAGAGAAACGCGACATTATCTCCTCACCTTCAGCCTACGTTAATTTCAAATATAAAAAACACGGGACTTTTCCGCTTGAGTATCACACATTGGTGCGCTCTGGCGACACTTTTCCCAGTGGCACTTTTGGAATGGTATACGATGCCGAGGGAAATCCGGTGGTGGGCGAAGACGGTGAACCTTTGATATCAGCGTCTAACGAGCACACGTCACTATTACCTGTGGGCAAGAAACTGTTTTCTATTTCTCAGCATGAGACCCGTCCCGGTGTTATAAACCTGATGGAACTTGATCAGGATAAAATGAGTGGTGAGCTCACGGTGGCGGATGTACGCAATATTGACTTGTCCGGGGTTCGTGGTGGCTGGACCCATTGTGCGGCCAGTGTCACGCCGTGGAATACCCATTTAGCATCTGAAGAGTATGAGCCTGATGCTCGCTCAATTGATCCTGTAACCGGTGATGGCGGCAGCTATTACAATGCTATGGCCGATTACTATGGCGGTGACCTGTTAGCGCTTAATCCCTATGACTATGGCTTTAACATCGAGTTAAAAGTGCTTAACGAAACCGGTAATACGGAAGTTGTTAAACATTACACCATGGGCCGTCTAGCCTTCGAACTTTCGAAAGTTATGCCCGATGAGAAAACGGCTTACTCCACCGATGATGGCACCAACGTTGGGTTCTATATGTTTGTGGCCGATAACAAGCGGGACCTAAGCGCTGGTACTCTTTATGCCGCTAAGTGGCATCAGACAAGCGGTGAAGGTGCTGGAGCCGCTTACCTAAGCTGGATTTCTTTGGGCCACGCTACCAATGCCCAGGTTCTCCCGCTGCTTGAAGCTAATATCAAGTTTGCCGACATTTTCGAGGCCGTGGATCCTGCAGAAGATTATACCTGTCCTGAAGGCTTCACCTCCATTAATACTACGCCAGGGCAGGAGTGTTTGAAACTTAAACCAGGTATGGAAATAGCCGCTTCCCGTTTGGAAACTCGTCGCTATGCAGCCATTTTAGGCGCTACTACTGAATTGCGTAAGGAAGAAGGGATTGCCTTTGACGGTAAGAGTAAGCGCCTGTTT
Organism: uncultured Ketobacter sp.; assembly: GCA_963922875.1. GTDB lineage: Bacteria > Pseudomonadota > Gammaproteobacteria > Pseudomonadales > Ketobacteraceae > Ketobacter. The sequence goes on from CAWUJH010000004.1 coordinate 274,775, forward strand.
GTTGCCATGTCGGAAATACAATATGGTATGGAAGATTTCAAAAAGAACGGCTCCGATAATGTCAGTTATGATAAAGGTGGTAACAACGACATCCGTCTACAAGCTAACCCGTGTGGTGCTGTATTCGCTTTGGATTTAGATATGGACGAAGCCATCGGTAGTGAATACGTTGCGAAGATTATGTATGGCATAGTGGCAGGTCGCCCAACCGTTGATAATGGTGGCACGGAAGTTAATCCTGAACCCTTTAACAACAGTCAAAATAAGTGTCATATTGATGGTATAGCCAACCCGGACAACCTGACCTTCATCGATGGATACGATACCTTAATGATCGGGGAAGATACAGGCGACGGCCATCAGAACGATGTGGTGTGGTCCTACAATATGAAAAGCCAGCAGCTCACCAGAGTTCAAACCACTCCTTATGGTTCGGAGTCTACCGGTTTGTATTGGTATCCTAATATCAATGGCTTTGCGTACTTGATGAGTGTGGTTCAACATCCTTATGGTGAATCTGATTCTGACCAGGCAATGAATAGCGATGATTTACGTGGGTACACTGGTTATATTGGTCCGTTCCCAGCCATGGGAAAAAAGCCTAAATTTTAATAACAATGATTAAATGAAACTAGTACCTTGTGGGGCAGCTTAGTCTCGTTTTAAAGGTACAATTCAAGCCCACCTTGCCGGTGGGCTTTTTTTTAAAAAGCATTGTTGGAAGAGCAAGGTGGTTGCAATGAAAAAGAACAGGTTGGTGGTACTTTTATGCTTGCTTTTGGCAGCATGTGGGCCGAATTCAAACCAAATTGATTCTGGTGAAAAGACTCTTCCTGCCTCGGTGCAGACACCAAAATTGGCTGCTATTGATATTCACAATGAGGCGCCTTACTTACCCCCGCAATGTTATACCAAAACAGAGGACGCGAAAGGTCAAGTCCATAACCCCTGTTATGTTTGCCATACGGAAAGTAAAAGACCCAATATGATGAACGATCAGGAGTTACAACTGACTTATGGATTCCAGGATTACTTAACCAGGAATCAATGGGAAAATCTATTTAAAGACCACAGCAGGGATATCGCGGCGCAAACCGATGAAGAAATTTTAGAATACGTTCGCAAGGACAATTATTTTGATGATGAAGGCGGTATCCTTTTAAAACAGAAGCTGGCATCTGTGCCACCGCAATGGGATGGCAATCGCAATGGACAATGGGATGGTTATATACCTGACCTGCACTTTAATTTCGACTCACAAGGCTTTGATATTCGCCCCGATGGAACCCTTAGCGGCTGGCGTGCGTTTGCCTATGCACCAGTGCCGGGATCATTCTGGCCTACCAACGGTTCTATGGATGATGTGCTCATTCGTTTGCCCTTTGTTTTTCGCCAAAATGATGCCGGTAAGGAAGATCGCACAATCTACCGCATTAACCTGGCCGTGGTGGAAAGCATGATCAAGGAACAGGATATCGATATCGAGGGGGTGGATGAACGCGCCTATGGGGTGGATTTAAATCAAGACGGTCAACTGGGGCAAACCGATAAAGTGGCTTATCAGTGGGCACCCAAGCAACAAATTTATATGAGTTATGTGGGAGCAGCGAAAACTGCATTTGAGCAAAGACAACTTAAAATGGCTGCTGGTTTATATCCTTTGGGTACGGAATTTCTCCATAGTCTGCGTTACTTGAATTTGGATTCCCAGGGGCAGGTGACCATGGCGCCAAGGATGAAGGAGCTACGTTATGCGCGCAAGTTTACTTGGCTTACCTATAACGACCATCAAGTTTTTGCCAATGGTGAAATAAAAGAACGCCATGATTTTCCCGATCGTTCGCGCCAGTTGCTGGGGGATATTGAAGTGGGTATGCGTAACGGCAGTGGATGGAACTATCAAGGCTTCATCGAAAACGGTTTGGGTGAACTACGACCTCAGTCCTTTGAGGAGCTGGGGAGTTGTGTGGCCTGTCATTCCACCATCGGCGCTATTACAGACAGTACGTTTGCCTTCCGTCGTAAACTGGAAAGCGACGAATTCCAGCGGGGCTGGTACCACTGGAGTCAAAAAAGTTTGAAGAATCTTAAGGAACCGCTGCGGGAAGATGGTGAGCCTGAGTATGCCTACTATCTGCGCCATAACGGCGCTGGGGATGAGTTTCGCTCCAACCAGGAGATACAACAGCTTTTTTTTACTGCTGATGGCCAGTTAAAGGCTGATACGCTTGCGGCTATGAATCAGGATGTGAGTCTGTTGTTAATGCCGAGCCCGCAACGGGCGCTGGCGTTAAATAAGGCTTACCGGGTCTTGGTTATGGCGCAAAGCTTTAGCAAAGGGCGCCAAGTAATTTTAGGCGGGGCAGACAATATTCATCAACAAGTAGAACCTGATCAACTGACGGGTGTTAAAGAGGTTTTATCCGCTTTCTAATGGTACTCAGAGTATATTGGCGGTATTAGTGGTTTATTTTTGCTTTAATTTGCATTAATAATTAGCCATGGATTGTGGCTACCGCCATAGTAGTATTCTAAAAAACCAAGTCGAAGTGCTCAGATGTTGACCGTCCTTAAAAATACCTATGATCGTTTGGTGAATCCAGAAAAATTAGTTGTGGCGGGAAAAACACCGTTCGACGTTGTGTTTCAGGATTCTCTGATTAAAGTCCGTCACTATGGGTTGCAAGCGACTAAAAAACGCTATGCTGTGCCCTTGGTGATTGTTCCGCCTTTGGCCGTAAATACTCTGATTTATGACTGGTTTCCCGAGCGTAGTCTGGTGGCTTACCTGGTGGAAGAGGGCTTTGATGTATATCTGATCGACTGGGGAAGCCCATCACGCAAGCATGCCACCTATAATTTAGCTAAATACATCGATGACTTTATGCCAAAAGCGCTGGCTGCTGTGCGTCAACATAGCGGGCAGCGTTCGCTCTCGCTGCATGGTTGGAGTATGGGGGGTGGCTTCAGTCTTTGTTACTGCGCCCATTCCGGCGATCCAGATATAAAAAATATTATTTGCCTGGGCACGGCTATAGACGGCCAGGCAAATGGAGAAATGAGTCGTTTTTACGGGACCTTAGCGCAAGGTTTTCAGCAGCTTGGCATTGCCCCCCAGCTGATTCCTGCTCACGTTTTTCATACGACTCCATGGGTGAACGCCGTCGCTTTTAAAATCATGGACCCAGTGTCCAGTGTTCAAAGTTACGTTGATCTGTTCAAAAATTTGGATGACCGAGATTTTGTTACCCAGCACGCCACAATGAGCGCTTTCCTGGATAATCTGGAGGCCTATCCAGGAGCTGTGTTGAGAGATTGGATAGTTACGTTGTGGCTGAATAACGACCCGACCAAGCGCGGCTTTTTTCGCATGGGTAAAGATAAGCTTCATCTTAAAGATGTTAAAGCCAATCTACTCTGTATAGCCGGTAAGAAGGACTATATGTCCAACCCGGAATGCACGAAAGCCTTAATTAACCTGGTGGCTAGTGAGGATAAACGGTATCTGCTGTTTGATGACGGTCATACCGGTATCGTCAGTGGCCGAAATGCGCCAAACACAGTTTGGCCCCAAGTGGTTGATTGGTTGTCATCAAGATCAGGTTAAAATGCAACCAACAGTAACACCACATAATGTTACATAAAAGAATGGATAAATGGCTTTTCAATACTTCAGCTTTATATTACATTAAATGATGTAATATAAAAAAGCCGTAGAGGTATTGTTATGAGTATCAGCGTTCTTCCAGTGCGTCGAAATTTAAAGTTCTATTTGCCAGCTGAAAAAATAGATAGCTGGAACCCTCAGGGTGCTCATTGGACTCAGTTTTTTAATACGTTGTCTATCTTCTTCCCAGTGGGTGAGAACTTCTTTATTAAATCTGTGCGTAACTATCGCAATGATATTATTGATAAGGAATTGCAAAAGACGGTGTCCGCATTTATCGGCCAGGAAGCTTTTCATTCCCGTGAGCACGTGGAGTACAACCAAGCCATGATGGATGCTGGCATTCCCGTGGCTGAAATGGAAGCAACAGTGGTGAAGTTATTGGGCTGGGTACAAGATAGTTTACCCAACTCAATGCAGCTGGCCGCAACGGTGGCGTTAGAACATTTAACGGCTATGTTGGCGAATCTGTTGCTGGAGGACGATCGGTTTATTAAAGATTCGGACCCTCACTTTTTGGCCATTTGGAAATGGCATGCTATGGAAGAGACGGAGCATAAAGGTGTCGTATTTGATGTTTACAATGAAGTAGTAGGCACTGACTCCTATGCTTATTCATTGCGTTGTTTTGCGTTTCTGGTGGCGAATCTTATTTTCTGGAGTTTATTCTATCGCTATTATTTTAAAGTCATGAAAAGTCGTGGTGAACATAAAAACCTTAGAGGATGGATGACGTCACTGCGTAATCAATTTGGTAAAGGGGGCGTTTTTCCTTCCATGTTTGGCGAATGGCTCAGCTTTTTCAGACCTGATTTTCATCCTTGGCAGCATAATAATCTGTATGTGTTGGATGAGGCAGAATCGCTGATGGAGCAAGTTGATCAGTTCGCCCGCAAAGCTCAGCTATCTATAGCTTCTTAACAAGAAAGAGCGCCTTAACCGAAGGAGTTGCGATCTAGGCGCGGAGCGGGGAACATTAAGATGGGTCGTTGCGTTCCCGCTCCATGCGTTCGATAATATTTTCCAGGCGATCTGATAGTAAGCGTGATGCGGCGTTTTCCATTGCCCGCGCCAATTCGGCATGGACCGCCATTTCAGCCAAGGGGCGCAAGCGCCAGACTAAATCTGCGAGCTTGGGGAAGTCGTTTTCTGGTGGAAGTTCTTCGGTTTCGTAATTAGATAGTACGTGTTCCCCCACCAATTTAACCAATTCATTGGCCACGCGCTCTACATTACCCCTCAACATGCGCACGATATCCATAAGCTCAGAAGCGGGTATGCCCATTTTTATCAGTTCTGAGCCTGCTCGTAGAGTGCGCATGCTTCTTACCCGTGCCATGGCCCCTTCTGGCTTGATTAAATCCAAGTCAGAGGCCTGCAATAGGACTTCTGGTGTCAATTGGCCATGAAACATTTTCATCAGTTTGCTCATGGGAACAGTGCGTTGTTCTTCATCTGTCCAGGGGCTGTTAAGCGCTGACTCCAGGCCCATTAGGTGGCGTAAATCAATGCCGTTTTCTAAGGCGCTAATCAGATCTTTAATGCTGGATAGTGAGTAGCCGCGATCCAGCAGCCCGGCAATGACTCTCAAGCGAGACAAGTGAGTGTTGAAATAGAATCCTTTACGGCCTCTTAATTCTGGCGGTTGCAAGAGCCCTCTGTCCTGATAAGCGCGGATATTGCGGGCGGTGGTATCGGCTGCGCGAGCTAACTCGTCAATAGTATACTCTTTGCCCTGAGGCATGATCGCTGGGGATGTTTCGGTGCTCGCAAATCCCGGCAAGTGCTCGGCAATAAAAGACAACGTCTTGTGGGGTAATTTCATAGGTGGCTAAAAATCTATAATACTGGCTATTGGTTACGAGGTAGCCGTAGTGGCTACCCGTTTATCGTTAATTCTCACGACATTGAGCTCTTTCTTAATGGTGCTGACGGTAACCGCTTGGCCGCTAAAGGCCGCTACCCCGGTTAAAGCATCCACAAAACGGTCATCCGTGACGTCATTAATACTGACACCTGGATGCTGTTTGGCGACACTGAGTTGAGTGTCGGGTTGGTTGTGCCCCCAGCCGTGAGGTGCACAAATTACCGAAGGCATGATGTCATCGCTCAGTTCAACCGGGATTTCAATTTCACCACTTAGGGTGCTAATGGTGATTGAATCGCCGTCTGCCAGTTTCAGGCGCTTGGCATCTTTCGGATTAATAAGCGCGGTACAACGGTTGCTGCCTTTGGTTAGGCGGTTGCTGTTGTGCATCCAGGAATTGTTGCTCCTGACATCTCTGCGACCGATTAGAAGGAAAGCATCCGGAGCCAGCTTTGAGCCTTTGTTAAGGCGCTCTTGCAGCCGGGTAATATCTTTCATGAAGACATTGGGAACCAGATTGATAGCACTGCTTTTGTGGGCTAAACGCTCGGGTAAACTCGGCATCAGCGGGCCTAAATCAATGCCATGAGGATTGGCTTTTAATTTGGCAAGGCTAAGGTTGTGGCCTCGTTGACGGGTATGTCGACTCAAGGGGCTTACATCGAGCAGTTTCCCCAGGATATTTCCAGAAAAACGCTTATAAATCATTGAGCTGAAAGTCTTTTGTAGCTCAGGTAGCTGTTCAGGTGGGGTGCCATAAGGGCCGGTGCGCAACAATAAATCCAGCAGGCCTTTTACTTTTAAGCGATTTAAAAATTGATACTGTAATTCACCGCCGAGCCACTTGATGGGGGAGTGAGAATGCAACTTACGCGTCAGTTCAATCAGGATCTGCCAATCGTGACGGCTATCGGGCATGGGTTTGTATAAGGCTGTAGAGTATTTTGCGGTGTTCCTGACCGTTAACAGGTTGAGAATAACATCATAGTGATCATGCTCAAGGGGCCCGGTTGGCGGCAAAATAATGTCGGCATGCTGAGTGGTTTCGTTAATATAAAAGTCGATAGCCACCATAAAATCGAGGCTTTTAAGGGCCTGACTAACTTTGCCGCCATTGGGTAACGAGAGGACCGGATTACCCGCAATGGTGACCATAGCTTTTATCTGGCCTTTGCCGGGTGTGAGTATTTCATCTGCCAGCGTCGCCGCGGGAAATTCACCATTAAATTCCGGATACTTGCGGACCCGGCTTCTGCGACTGGCAAAACTGCCTGTGTAGCCCGCTACGTTGGCAATTCCGGCTAAATCAACGGCTGGCCGGGTAAACATAACACCACCAGGCTCGTCTAAGTTCGCAGTGAGGGTATTGATAAGTGTCATCAGCCAGTTGGTAAGCGTACCAAATTCCTGGGTCGAGGTTCCCAAGCGGCCGTAAAAACAGGCCGAAGGCGCCTTTGCAAACTCCACTGCGAGACGTTCGATGGCTTTAGCTGTCATTCCTACATGACTGGAGACTCGTTGCGGTGAAAACCCTGCCACCATGTTTTTGACGATGTTATAGCCTTGAATATGATTGCGCAGGCGTCCAGAGTTCGTTAAATCCTGCTGAAACAGGGTATGCAGCACGGCCATTAACAGCAGTGCGTCTGAGCCAGGTTTGATAAAGTGGTGTTGATCCGCGATCTTGGCGGTTTCAGTTTTTCGAGGATCAATCACTATAAGCTTGCCGCCTCGGTCCTGCAGGGCCTTAATGCGTCGTTTAAAGCCTGGAGCGGTCATCAGGCTACCATTGCTGGCCATGGGGTTGGCACCCAAGCACACCATCAAATGGGTGCGGTCGATATCTGGCACGGGTAGCAGTAGCTGATTGCCGAACATTTTAAGTGCTACTAGCATGGGTGCTAACTGGTCTACTGAGGTGGCACTAAAGCAATTTTGGGTACCCAAAGCCTGCAAAAACGGCATGTAAGTGAGCATGCTGCCCAGGTTGTGAATCGTGGGATTCCCCGCATAAACGCCAACAGCATTTTTGCCGTGTTTGGCTTGGATGTTACGCAGACGGCTGGCTACTTCGTTGAAGGCATTGTCCCAACTGATTTGTTCCCAGCCTGCGGCTGTTTTTAGTAGGGGATAACGTAATCGGTCAGGGTCGTTATGAATATCTTGCAAAGCGACAGCTTTGGGGCAGATGTGCCCGGCACTGAGTGGGTCGTAGGCATCGCCCTTAATTGACTCGATCTGGCCTTGGCGGTGATTGATTTCAATCCCGCACATCGCTTCGCATAAGTTGCAGGTACGAAGGTGTTTTTGCGATTTAGGCATCAGTTTTCCTTGTCTTACGTCTTTTTAAGCCAAGCTCAATGGTACTCGTTGTCTGCTGTACAAGAAAGCGATCCATGCTTCATTTCGGAACTTTAGCAAATGTGCTTACAAATGCCATTGGCCTACGGAACGGTTAATAAATGCTCTAGTGTCTAATGCTTGGCTTGCGACCTTAATTTCCAGTGTGTGTCATTTCAACAGTGAAAACTAACTTTTTATGTAAGTGAGATTTACCATTCCTGCTGGTGTACCAATTCAGTAGCGTTTGTCATTAATCCAATACAACTCAAGTCATTATGTGTTAGCACCTACTAACCCTAGGATGCTCTTAAAAGATAGTGCACAATTTCTCGAACTCAAGGCTTGCTTCTGAGACTTTTTGCGGTCTATTATCAGGATCTCGACTGCCCGATCGCACAAATTGACTTGCCTTCCGATTCTACCTCCTCAGCTATGGTGAAGCAGGCCCTTTTTCGCGGTCGGGCAGATCGACTTTAATCTAACTCAATGAAAATTAACGTTTTCTTGCTAATGTAATACCGTCAGCCATAGGTATCATACTAAGGTCAATCCGCTCGTCTCCCAGTAGCTTTTGATTCAATTTTCGTAATGCTTGAGTGTCTTTGTCGTTAACGGATGGGTCTGCAACTCGGCCACTCCAAAGTACGTTGTCGATGATCATTAAGCCGTTGCAGGCAAGCAGTTTTAGACCGAGCTCGTAGTAGGTGTCGTAGTTGGATTTGTCGGCATCAAGAAAAACAATTTGGAATTGCCCCTCTCGTCCCTGTTGCAGTAGATCTTCCAGAGTCTCTTGAGCGGGTGCCAAATGCAGTTTAATTTTGTGTTCAAGTTTTGCCTGGTGCCAGTATTTTTTGGCGATAGCGGTCCAGCTTTCGCTCATGTCACAACAAATAATTTCTCCATCCTCTGGTAATGCCCTGGCCATACATATACTGCTGTACCCGGTAAAGGTTCCAATCTCAATAATATGCTTTGCCTGGGTGAGCTTTACCAGCAGCGCCATTAGCTGACCTTGTTCCGGTGCGATTTGCATACGTGCCATTTCGTCCTGCGCGGTTTCTTCCCGCAGTGCTCGCAGCAAGTCGTCGTCACGCAACGAATTGTCTAATAAATAAGGATATAGTGCAGCGTGATCTAAGGTAAATTCGCTAGCCATGGTCGTTGGTCACCCATTGAATGATGTGTTCTCCCTGGTCATTAATTTCGAGCCATTGATCAGGATCGTCGCCGTTACTCCAGGCGCTTTCGATACTCCGAACGGCAACACCCAAAGCCTGGTGGGCAGACCTTGCCATTTCCACGTCGTTCGTCCAGGGTGTGTGTTTACTAGCAATCCAAATTGAAGTGAAGCCAGTATTCCCCGCGTTTAAATGAACTAAGCCTTGGCTTTCCTGGTGGTTGAATTCACAGCGAAACTTGAAGCCTTTTTTACTGGGTTTTGCCGGGTCAAATTGATCAAAAGATTGTTCCAGCCATTGCTGTATGGCGGCCAGATCTTTTGAAGCAACGTAAATTTCCAGATCGTCTAAATAATCAAGACTGGTATCATCCATAGTTATTCCACCAGCAGTCTGACAAGTATGGATTCGTAAATCTGAGAGAGCAGGTCGAGGTCATCAGCGCGAATTCGTTCATCCAGTTTGTGAATGGTAGCGTTACAGGGTCCAAGCTCTATGACTTGAGCCCCGGTGGGCGCAATAAAGCGGCCATCAGAGGTTCCCCCTGAGGTGGATAGTTGCGGTGTATAACCGCTGATATCTTCGATGGCGGCAATAGTGGCATTCACCAGATTACCTCCGCCCGTTAAAAACGGCGCACCGAAAAGTGTCCACTCGATATCATATTCCAAGCCATGTTGCGCAAGAATTTCCTGGGTTTTTAAGCGCAGGGATTCAGGACTGTTTTCCGTGGAAAAACGAAAATTGAATACTATCTCTACAGTACCAGGAATCACATTGGTTGCACCGGTGCCGCCATTAATGTTGGAGATTTGAAACGATGTGGGAGGGAAGAATTCGTTGCCGTCGTCCCAGTGTTGCTGTGCGAGTTCAGCTAGGGCTGGAGCCGCCAGATGAATCGGGTTTTTGGCTAGGTGGGGATAGGCTACATGGCCTTGCACGCCTTTTACGGTGAGGCGGGCACCCAGGGAGCCACGGCGACCATTTTTCACAACATCGCCTACTTGTTCACTGCTCGAGGGTTCTCCCACAATGCACCAAGTTATCTTTTCCTGACGTTGTTCCAGGTATTCCACAACTTTTACCGTACCATTTACCGACGGCCCTTCTTCATCGCTGGTAATTAAGAAGGCAATTGATCCGCGGTGATTGGGGTGTTTGGCGACAAAGCGCTCGCAGGCAGTAACCATCGCTGCCAAGCTGCCTTTCATATCTGCCGCGCCGCGTCCGCAAAGCATGCCATTCTGTATGGTCGGTTCAAAGGGAGGGTATTCCCAGGCGTCAGCAGGGCCAGTGGGTACCACATCAGTATGCCCTGCAAAGGTCAGAACGGGTTCCGCATTCCCCCGACGCCCCCAAAAATTATCCACCTCTTCAAATCGGAGAGGCTCGATGTTAAAGCCTATAGCCGCCAAGCGGTCTTGAATGATTTTTTGACAGTCATAATCTTCAGGAGTAACCGAAGGTTTCGCGATTAGCTGCATCGCAAGCTCGATGGTGGGGGTGTAGGCCATAAGAAAAGCTCAAATTTTAGGGTGACAAAACAGTCGGTGATGATACCAAATCCTGCAGTGCGTCCCTATAGTATTTTCATGGTTCGTTTGTGATATCAAATTCGGCTACTTGAATTGTTCGCTGGCTTCGAGTTCTTCCGGCTCCATAGGCGCTCGGTTCACGTAATATTTATTCCATTCAATTTTGATTGCCCTCAAGTTGCCCTGGGTGACTTTTGGAAACGGTTTGATCGCTTTCAGCAAAATTCCCGCTTGGACTAAGGTCAGGGCTGCAAGTTTGATTTCATCAAGCTTCATATCCCGTCCATAATACAAAATGTTGGCTTGTTCTTCTGGGGTCTCATCATCTCGATAAGGAATTACGGTGAAACCCACCTGGCGTAAGGCAAGCTCAACTATTTCGTGGTCAACACTCAAAGGAATGCCTTTAATTAGCATGGGTTCTTCGGCTTTGTAGTGTGAGCGAATCCGCTCTCTCGCTTGGTGGGCCAGTCTCATTCGTTGAATGGTTGGATTATTCTTGCGCCACCCATAGTCTGCCAGCTGGTCGAGTAGTGCCAGATCCTCGTCCTCGGGGGGGCGCAATTGGGCGATGAGTAAAGTTAGTTCATCTAAATGCTTGTATTTCCACGCTTCTATTTCCGCGAGAGCGGTATCTTTTTCGGCAAGAATCGTGCTTTTCTGGTGACTTATTACGTTGGCATAAACGGCCACTAGTATCATCAGTAAACTTAATACGCTGGTGATGGCGATTCCGGTGACGGATTTGATGTCCGTCAGTTTGACCGCGATAGTTGTCGCTACCGCAAAAATGACCAGTATCCAAGGTAAAAGATAGGGTAATGTATCCACAATTCATCCCATGTAAGTTGCGAGCCGATTCTTAGTCAGTATAGACAAAGGATGAACGGTGAAAGGGACTTATGCTGGAGCTTAGTTCGAGGCAGAAAATAATTTTTCGTATTCTTGAGCCTTAAACCCTATATGAAGCGATGATTGTACGGTTAATACTGGTCGTTTTATCAGGGTGGGATGTGCCACCATCAGTGGTGCAATTGTCGCGGCGCTAACGTCGTTTTTTATGTGCTCTGGAAGCTGACGCCAGGTGGTTCCCCGCTTATTGAGTAAGCTTTCCCAGTTGATTTTTGTCAGCCATAGTTCCACTTGATCTTGTGTTAATCCTGATTTTCGAAAGTCGTGAAATTGAAAATCAATGTTGTGCTCGTCCAGCCACTTGCGCGCCTTTTTAACGGTATCGCAATTGGAAATTCCATAAAGAGTTGTGTAGGGTGTTTGCAAAGTTAGCCCTCCGTTGTCTAACCCAAACATTGTGTGATATCGGGTTTATAAACGCATAAAAGTGGCCGGATTATACTACTGCTAACAGTTTAGATACAAATCTCTGGCCGGTTTACAAAGTGTTTAATGTACCATAAACATCATGGTGTTGCTGGCTTCCCGTCACGCGTTTGCCGCCAAAAGAGACAAAAATAATAAATTTAACAAATATCAATTGGAGCAACCATGTTAAGAAATTTCACCGCCCTAATAGGTCTTTGTGGGATGGCTTTTTCAGCTACCCTGCAGGCGAACGATTTATGTAACCCCCTTAATGTAGGTACGTGCGCTATTCCTTTTCCTTCTGATTATTGGGCTCAAGCCAGTAGCCAGTCACCAACGGGAGTTGAGCTATTCATTGAAAATGAAGTTCTGCGACCGGAGATTCTTGATCAATTACCTATTGCTGAAGGTATCAGCCCGGCCGCCTTGTTCAATGGTTCATCAGGCTTCTCAGCGGCATCGGCTGTGGTGTTTGAATTTGAAACTCGACCGGTAAAGAAACAGATAGATGCAACCGGTGGTAGCCAAGTGGTGGCGTATGATTTGACGACCAACGAGTTTGTGGCGATCCGCTCACAGGTGAGCACTTATGCTCGCAGCTCTGCAGTAAACGGCAAATCCGAAATTGTAGAAGTCTATCCTATTTCGCGCTGGCCTTTCAGGCATCAAATAGTGGTAGCCGTAACTGAGGAATTACCGCTGAACGGCGAAACTAAAGATTTAAACTATTTCGCAAGAGATCCAGGAGCTTCTGCCAAGCAAGTAGCTTACATGGGCCAATTGCAAAGCGCGATTGTGAAGGCTGGGCTTAACCCAGACGAGATTCGAACGGCTACCATGTTTACCGTGCGTGATCAGGCAGAAGTATTAGCACCGGTGCAGAAAATGGTGGCTGACACTTGGGAGCGAGATCACCCCATCGAAGATCTTAAAGTTGATTACTTGGGTTATAACGACAATAAAATTGCCATCATTACCGGCCGTCTGCGCACGGATAACTACCGAACCAATGGACTCGACGGTGGGATGGTGGATTTCAATAAGGCGCCAGTGGATCAATGGATTCGTTTTCGCCTGACTTTGCCCAAAGCTTCCCGTACTGAAGGGCGGGTGCCAGTGGCATTTTACGCCCATGGACTAGCCACTAACAAAGAAACCGATGCCTTGATGAGTGGCATGAATGCCGACCTGGGTATTGCCACGTTCAGCGTCAATTTTCCCAATCACGGGTTACGGGCAAAAGACGATGGTGGTGATTTGCTGAATAATATTCATGTTAAGCATTTGCCGACAGTGCTGGGTATGTTGGTGCAACATATTTTTGATTTTACTTCAGCGCATAAAGCGCTGCTAAGTTTGGCGAATTTGGATGTGGTGCGAACTAGAGTTGGTTTGTTTTCCTGCTGGCAGTGTGGTGATCGGATTCCTGATATAGATACTTCGCGAGTCTTTATGGAAGGTACTTCTTTAGGCGGTGTTTTAGGTTCGGCCTATGGGGCATTGTCACCAGAGTTAATGGGTGCAAGTTACCATGTGGCCGGTGTCGGCATCACTGGAATTCTATCCGACTCTGTGTTGTGGGATACCGTCTTTTCCCGATTGGAGCCCTCTGCGGCTAATGGCGCTGAAGCGTTGATGATGCGTGGAGCTATTCAGCATGCCATGGATCCAGGTGATTCCATTAACTATTTGGAATTATTCCGCAACCCCACAAATGGACAAGGACCACGTCCATTGATGATTATGACCGGGGCGAGGGACGGTATTGTACCTAATACAGGTTCCACCGCTATGGCGGTCATCGCAGATTTACCATTGGTGGGTACGCAACGTTACGAAATGCCAGGGGTCCGGCTTGCTGATGACTATGATCCTGAGGGATATGGGGTTACTCAGTTTCGCCCCTTGGCTTATTTAGTAAAACCGATAGTGGGCGATTTAGTTACTCGGTTTTCTTCCCATCTCAGCTTCTTCTGGCCAGCAATGCGTCAAGAGCAGCGCCAGTGGATCAAGCGATTTATTTTGGATCAATAAGCTAAACGCAGATTTACGGTTGAGTTAAGAAAAAGCCTTGATTTACGCGAGTGAATCAAGGCTTTTTTGTTACCATGGCTAAACGCAGGTTTTAGTCAGTAATTCTGAGCAATTCGTTGATGCCTACTTTGCCACGAGTTTTTTCATCAACTTTTTTCACTATAATGGCAGCATACAAGCTGTATTTCCCACATTGAGAGGGCAGGTTGCCAGAGACCACGACCGAGCCAGGCGGCACTGATCCATAGTGAACTTCACCTGTTTCCCGGTCATAAATGCGAGTACTTTGCCCAATATAGACACCCATGGAAATCACGGAACCTTCGCCAACGATTACCCCTTCCACGATTTCAGAGCGGGCACCAATAAAACAGTTGTCTTCAATAATGGTTGGGCCCGCTTGTAAGGGTTCCAATACACCACCAATGCCAACACCGCCAGATAGGTGAACGTTTTTGCCGATTTGAGCACAGGAGCCTACGGTTGCCCAGGTGTCTACCATAGCGCCGCTATCCACATAAGCGCCGATATTAACGTAGGACGGCATGAGCACCACATTCGGAGCAATATAGCTACCCGCCCGCGCCACAGCTGGAGGCACGACTCTTACTCCAGAAGCTTTGATCTCTTCTGCGGACATTTGACCAAACTTACTGGGTACTTTGTCGAAATACTGTGTGAACTGGCCATCAATTGGGGCGTTATCATTAATCCGAAAACTTAACAGAACGGCTTTCTTCAGCCATTGGTTAACCTGCCATTCCCCATCAATTTTCTCTGCCACGCGTGCGCTGCCGTTGTCGAGCATGGCGAGTGCTTCCTTGACGGCAGACTTTACGCTGGCATCAACAGAGGAGGGCGATATATTGGCACGGTTTTCAAATGCCGTTTCAATAATTTTCTGTAGATCGGTCATTCCTGGTCTCCTTAAAAAACAAATGGGACAACGCCCATAAAATCAAAAATGCTGGATGAAATGTTTAATTCGTTCGGCGGCTTCTATGCATTGCTCTATGGGAGCAACTAAAGCCATCCGGACATGGCCTGCGCCTGGATTAAGGCCGTCAATTTCGCGGGACAGAAACTGTCCTGGTAACACGGTGACGTGCTCATGTTGGAATAATTCTCGAGCGAACTGGGTATCGTCTATGGGGGTTTCCGGCCATAGGTAAAAACTGGCATCGGGCTGACTTACTTTTAGTTGACCAGCAAGGATTTCCAGAACTCGCGCAAATTTCTCTCGGTATAACTGGCGGTTAGCAAAAACATGGCCTTCATCATTCCAAGCAGCGATGCTGGCGAATTGGTGTTGAACTGGCATTGCGCAACCGTGATAGGTGCGGTACTGCAAATAGCTCTCGATTAACTCTGCATCACCTGCCACAAAGCCCGAGCGCAAACCGGGTAGATTAGAACGCTTCGATAGACTATGAAATACCATGCAATGCTTATAATCATGGCGTCCCATAGCCGCACAAGCCTGCAATAAACCTACCGGTGGGTTAGCTTCATCAAAATATAATTCTGAGTAGCACTCGTCGGAAGCAATTATAAAATCATGCTCGTCTGCTAGTGCAATTAACTTTTTCCAAGTGGAAATATCAGTAACTGCGCCAGTAGGATTACCGGGGCTACACACAAATAACATCTGACAATCCTGCCATACCTGAGTTGGCACACTCTCGTAATTCGGTAGGTAGCCGTTACTGGATTCACAGGGTAAAAAATAGGGTTTGGCTCCAGCTAAATAGGTTGCCCCTTCGTAAATCTGGTAGAAAGGATTAGGGCAAACTACCAGTGGGTTAGACTTAGTGCGATCCACAATTACCTGGGTAAATGAGAATAATGCTTCGCGGGTTCCGTTCACCGGTAAAATTTGGGTTTCAGGGCATAGCCCCGAACTTGCCAGGTGAAAGCGCTTGGTTGCCCAGGCACTGATACTGGTGCGTAATTCGAGTATGCCTTTGGTCAGCGGGTATTGCGATAGTCCGCCCATATGTGCTGTTAATGCCGCACCCACGAAAGCAGGACTGGTGTGCTTCGGCTCGCCAATGGACAATGCGATATGGCTTTGTGCTGAACTAGGACTAGTGCCTTCAAATAACGTCGCTAGTTTGGCGAATGGGTAGGGTTGCAATAGCGCTAAATCTGGATTCATATTTTGGGGACCGGGCGATCGAGTTTCTCTTTAATGGAATCTTTCAGGCTATTGCAAACAGCGGGATCCTGAATCATTTCACCATTAGCGTCTGTTATATAAAATACGTCTTCCACCCGCTCGCCTAAAGTAGCGATGCGTGCGTTTTGAACGAGCACGTTATTAATCAGGAAAATACAGCCGATTTCGGCCAGCAGGCCAGGTCTGTCCAAGGCGGTAAGTTCAAGAACCGTGTATTGGTGTTCAATATTATTACTGATGACGACATTGGTAGGTATATAAAAATGTTTGAGTGCCCGCGGCATTCGACGGTGGACAATATCGGGAAAGCGACTTGGGTCTTGTAGCGCTTCCTTTAGTTTGTCCTTGATCTGCTGCACTCTGGCGACGTCGTCGCCGATATCGCTACCGTTCTCTTCCAGGATGATGTAAGTGTCTAAACTAAACCCTAGGGACGAGGTGATAATTTTCGCATCTGCGATGGTCAAACTTAACTGGTTGAGTGCCGCCACCGTTGCGGCAAACAGATTTGGCGTATCCTGGGTGTAAATAAAGACTTCAGCGGCGCCTTGGTAGCTGCGGTCATCGGTTTTTCCAATCGTAACCAGCGGCTCACTATTTTGACCATGCTGTAAAATCGCTTCAGTGTGCCGGGCTACATCATTGAAGGTTTCCCGCAGAAAGTATTCTTCGCCTAGGTGATCCCAAATATGGCTAACCTCAGCTTCTGAGTAGCCCCGGTTGAGTAGCAATGCCATGGCATGCTCTCGGGTTTCTTCGATCCAGTCTTGGCGATTGGCGGGGTTTTCCAAGCCTCTTCGTAAGGCGCGTCGGGCTTCGGTGTATAGTTGCCGCAACAGTGTCGAACGCCATCCATTCCAAAGATTGGGATTGGTTGAGCATATGTCGGCAACTGTTAAGGCATGCAGGTAGTCAAGCCTAGTCTGGTCGCCCACAATGCAAGCAAACTCATGAATTACATCAGGATCAGAGACGTCTTTTTTCTGGGCGGTCATGGACATTAGTAAGTGGTGCTCTACCAACCATGAAACCAGGCTGGCATCCCAGCGGCTTAGTTTGTGGTGGATGCAAAAATTATAGGCGTCAACGGAACCCAACTCCGAGTGGTCGCCTTCACGACCCTTAGCAAGATCGTGAAACAATCCTGCGATATATAAAAGCTCAACTCTTTGCAACCTGCGGACAATAGCGTGGGTAATGGGGAAATCATGTTTTAGTTCCGGATGACGATACATTCTCAGGTGTCGCAAGACATGCAGTGCGTGTGCGTCCACGGTGTAAATGTGAAATAAATCAAACTGCATTTGGCCGATAACTCGCCCAAATTCAGGGATATAATTGCCCAGAATTCCGTAACGCTTCATGCGGTAGAGTTGGGTGTAAATTTTGTTGGGCGAACGTAACAATTCCATGAAATAGCTAATGTTGCGTTCATCGTCACGGAATTCTTGATCAACAAGATGGCGGTTGTCCCGGATCAATCGAATCGTCGCCGCGCGAATCCCCAGTAATTCATCGTTCTGCGCTAGAATAACGAATATTTCCATTAGCGCGGAAGGCGTTTTTTCGAATACGTCTTTGTGGGTCGTTTCTATATAATTATTGCGCGACTGAAAGCGCTCGTTGATGCTTACTATCTCAACCGGCTCATCGGCCCTAAGGATAACCTCATCAAAATCCTGCAGCAGCATATCGTTGAGCTGTGAGATGGTGAGAGCCACGCGATAGTAGCGTTGCATCATGGTTTCTACGGCAAGATTGACGTTGGAATCCCGATACCCCAACAGGTCGGCAACGGATTTTTGAAAATCAAATAAGAGGCGGTTTTCGCTGCGCCCGGTTATGATGTGGAGTGCGTAGCGAAGCCGCCACAAAAAGCGCTGTCCCGAGTTTAAGATCCGATATTCTTCATCGGTGAGAAAACCAAAATCAACCAGTTCGCTCAAGCGGTTGGCGTCAAAGTAGCGTTTTGTGACCCAGCCAATAGTTTGAATATCTCTCAATCCGCCGGGGGCACTTTTAATATCCGGCTCAAGGTTATACTCAGTGTTGCTGAATTTTTCATGGCGGTTTTTTTGTTCTTGGTACTTGGCGCGAAAGAAATCCTTTGGGTTCCAGATTTTATCGCTAGCCGTTGCGTTTTCCATCTGCTTACCCAGGCTTGGAGTTCCAGCGATGGTGCGAGCTTCCATCATGGTGGTGGCGATGGTAATGTCAGAGCTTGAGAGTTCTGCGCACTCCTGAATAGTTCTGACGCTATGGCCAATTTCCAGTCCGGTATCCCACAGCTCGGTAATGAATTGTTCAATGGATTGCTGGTGTTGGGCAATGGACGCAGCGTCGTCCAACAATATTAACAAGTCTATGTCCGAATGGGGGTGAAGTTCCGCCCGTCCGTATCCACCCACTGCCATAAGTGCGATGTTGTCAGCATCTTTAAAAGCATGTTGTTGCCAAAGTTGGCGCAGTAACTGATCCATTACCCAGGCTCTGCGCCGAATGATAAGCTTTATGTTGTGGCGTGCCATGAAACGTTCTGTCAGCACTTTATCGCAGCGCTTTATGGTTTTTTTGACCGCCAAAGGCATGGAGCCAAGTTGTGCCACTAAATCTAGAAATTCAGCGGCACAATATAACTCAGAATCTGCTTCAAGGTCAGCTATCAGGGGTGTTTTCATAATTTAAGAAAAATCGGTTTCTTCACTGCGCCTAGTAAGCACTTCGTAGCCCGTATCGGTCACCAGGAGTGTATGTTCCCATTGGGCAGATAACTTATGATCTTTGGTGACAACTGTCCATTTGTCGGGCAATAACTTGGTGAAACGCTTGCCAGCATTGATCATCGGTTCGATAGTAAAAGTCATGCCCGGTTGCAACAATACTCCGGTATCGGGTTTCCCGTAGTGCAGTACTTGAGGGTCCTCATGAAAGCCTTCCCCGATACCATGGCCACAGTATTCTCGCACCACGGAATAGTGGTGTGATTCAGCATGAGCTTGGATCGCGGCACCGATATCACCGAGCCTGATGCCGGGGCGAACCATCTTGATTCCCAGGTAAAGACACTCTTGAGTGATGCGTATTAAGCGCTCGGCTTGGATGGAAGCCTCGCCAACCACAAACATTTTACTGGTGTCACCATGAAAGCCATCTTTAATAACAGTGATATCAATATTTATGATGTCACCTTTTTTGAGAACTTTTTTATCGCTGGGAATGCCGTGACAAATTACGTGGTTTACTGACGTGCAAATAGACTTGGGGAATCCCCGATAATTCAGAGGGGCAGGGATCGCTTTTTGCTCATTCACAATGTAGTCGTGGCAGATGCGGTCCAAGGCGTCAGTGGTGATGCCTGGCTGTACATGCTCTTCAATCATTTCAAGCACTTCCGCAGCTAAACGACCAGCGGTGCGCATTTTGGCGATTTGTTCCGGTGTTTTAATGATAATGCTCATGAAACCTAGTTCAATTAGACTGTGTGGTGGCGCAGTGCCAGAGTATTAGGGGCAAACTAAACGGTCTATTGTACATGGGCTCTGAGTTTGGATATACCCCTAGTGCCGTAAGGTTATAGGTCAGTTACGGCTTTGACATCCCTCTGCGCCTTGTGGGTAAGTGCGGTTTGTGGTATAAAGCGCCGCGCAATTAAACTAAACGTGAAATCCGCACACGTTCCGTCACATAGACCAGGGTGCCAGTGGCATTTTTTTGCCCAGGGTTGGTTTATGGGGGACGTGGAGGCCTAACCCAGACAATTCAGGAGTCTATTATGACCACTCAAGTCAGTATGCGAGATATGCTGAAAGCTGGTGTCCACTTTGGTCACCAAACACGCTTTTGGAACCCCAAAATGGGCGAATTTATATTCGGCGCCCGTAATAAAATTCATATTATCAACTTGGAGCAAACGGTACCTGCGTTCAATGATGCTTTGACGTTTGTAAACAAGCTGACTTCACACAAGAATAAAATCCTGTTTGTTGGCACCAAGCGTGCTGCCAGCAAAATCGTGCAAGAGCAAGCCAAGCGTGCCGGAATGCCTTATGTAAATCACCGGTGGTTGGGTGGTATGTTGACGAACTGGAAAACCATTCGTCAATCAATCCGACGCTTGAAGGATCTTGAGACCCAAAGTCAGGATGGAACTTTTGATAAGTTGACTAAAAAAGAAGCATTGATGCGCGCCCGTGAAATGGAAAAGCTTGAGCGTAGCTTGGGTGGTATCAAGGATATGGGCGGTTTGCCAGACGCAATGTTTGTAATCGATGTAGATCACGAGCGTATTGCCGTAACCGAAGCGAATAAACTGGGTATTCCTGTTATCGGAATCGTTGACACTAACAGTAATCCTGACGGTGTTGATTACGTAATCCCCGGTAATGACGACGCCATAAAGGCGATTCAACTATATGTTGAGTCTATTGCTACAGCCTGTATAGAAGGTGCTGAATACGCTAAAACTGCGGGTGGGGCGGCTAGCAGTGTCGAAGCCGACGGTTTTGTTGAAGTGGCAGATGATAACGGCGCAGCAGCAGCGGCTAACTAAGCCTCTGCTTTGTCCGACAGCAGTAATGCACATTGGCGTGCAATTCTAAAAGGGGGCGATGCCCCCTTTTTTAAACAAATTCTTATATGAACATTCACTAAGGCAAGAGGAAATTCTCATGGCTGTGACTGCCGCATTGGTAAAAGAACTTCGTGAGCGCACGGGTTTAGGTATGATGGAGTGCAAAAATGCACTCGTTGAAACAGCAGGCGATATCGAGACTGCAATTGATAATCTGCGCAAATCCGGTCAAGCAAAAGCCGCCAAAAAGGCAGGCCGTACTGCAGCAGAAGGCATTGTTATTGCTAAGGTATCTGAATCAGGTACTCAAGGCATCTTGTTAGAGGTTAATAGTGAAACGGACTTTGTTGCCCGTGATGACAACTTCTTGAATTTTGCGAATCAAGTGGCTCAGCGTGTTCTGGATACTCAAGAAATCGATCCAGCTAAGTTACTCGAGTTGTCCTATATCGAGGGGGGCGAAGATAGTATTGAAGTCGCTCGCTCCGCATTGGTACAAAAGATTGGCGAAAACATCCAAGTTAGACGGGCTTACATCCTGGAAAGTGCTGAAGGTGTCGTGTCTGATTACGTACACAGCGGCAAGATAGGTGTGTTGGTAGGTTTGAAAGCTGGTGATGCTAACCTTGCTAAAGATGTAGCCATGCACGTGGCGGCATCGAATCCATTAGTGGTAAGCTCTGATCAGGTGGATCAGGCGACTCTGGATAAAGAAGAAGAGATCTATACGGCCCAGGCTGCTGAAAGCGGCAAACCCGCCGATATCGTGGAAAAAATGGTTAAAGGTCGAATTTCCAAGTTCCTCAAAGAAGTCAGCTTGATTGACCAGCCATTTGTCAAGGATCCAGATACATCGGTTGGCAAGTTGGTCAAGAGTGCTGGCGCAGAAGTTGTGGCCTTTATCCGTATAGAGGTAGGTGAAGGAATTGAAAAAGAAGTAGTTGATTTCGCTTCGGAAGTAATGGCGCAAGTTCGCGGCGAATAAATTCCCATAAAAATCAAAGGCACCCATGGACTGAACCAGATAGACTTGGTTATTATGCCAGCCCGTGAGTGCCTTTTTAGAATGTGAATTTGTTGGAGTACTATGATGCCGGCAGCTGATCGAGCCCCAAGATATAAACGTGTACTGCTGAAACTCAGTGGTGAAGCGCTAATGGGTAAATTAGAATTTGGAATTGACCCGGCCGTGCTGGATCGTATGGCGTTGGAAATAGGTCAATTGCGAGGCATTGGTGTTCAGGTTGCCTTAGTAATAGGTGGTGGCAATCTTTTTCGTGGCGCTGCTCTCCAAAAAGCAGGGCTGGATCGCGTTAGTGGCGATCACATGGGGATGTTGGCAACACTAATGAATGGAATCGCCATGCGTGATTCCCTCGAACGCGCCAATATACCTACTTGCCTGATGTCTGCCATTCAAATGAGTGGTGTTGTAGAACATTATGATCGTCGTCGCTCCATGCGTTTGCTTGGCGAAGGCACCGTGGTTATTTTTGCCGCAGGGACGGGTAACCCGTTTTTTACCACCGACTCAGCCGCTTGTTTACGGGGCATAGAAGTTGAAGCAGACGTGGTATTTAAAGCGACAAAAGTTGATGGCGTTTACGATTCCGACCCCGTGGCCAATCCAGATGCGGTGAAGTACAGTCATTTAAGTTACGACGAAGTCCTCGAAAAGAAACTGGGTGTGATGGATTTAACGGCTATTTGTCTGTGTCGGGATCATGATATGCCGGTTCGTGTTTTTAACATGAATCAGGCAGGTTCACTGTTGGCTGTCACCTTGGGTGGTAGTGACGGAACATTGATTGGATAAGGGTACCGTACCGTGATAAACGATATTAAAAAAGATGCTGAAACGCGGATGAAGAAATCCCTGGATGCACTTGAAGTGGCCTTCAAGAAAATTCGTACTGGAAGAGCTCATCCCAGCATTCTAGATAGTGTTATGGTTCCGTACTACGGAACAGATACGCCCTTAAAACAAGTGGCGAACGTGGGAATTGAGGATGGTCGTACATTGTCTATAACGGCCTGGGAACGGCACTTAATTCCAGACATAGAAAAAGCCATCATGAAGGCTGATTTGGGTTTAAATCCGAGCAGTAACGGTGACATGATCAGAGTACCCATGCCGGCGTTAACTGAGCAAACCCGCAAGGAAATGATCAAGGTGTGTCGCTCTGAAGCGGAGCAGGGTAGAGTTGCAATACGTAATATCCGGCGTGATGCTAATAGTGATTTGAAAGATCTGCTGAAAGAAAAAGAAATCAGTGAAGACGAAGAGCGCAAAGGTCAGGATGATATCCAAAAATTGACCGACAAGTATGTCGCGATCGTTGAAGAAATGACTAAGCAAAAAGAAGCTGATTTGCTGGAAGTCTAGTTCATGCAGCGAGATCTCTGATCTCGCTAAATCCGCACTCCCGGCTCGAGAGTAAATGTGACTGTACAATCATCTGCCCCAGATACTGATTCCAACCAATCTCCGGTGCCGCGCCATCTAGCCATTATCATGGATGGGAATAATCGTTGGGCCAAACAGCGCGGCCTCGGGGGTGTTGAGGGACATAGAGCCGGCGCCAAAGCCGTAAAAGCTACGGTCGAAAACTGCGCTCGTGCAGGCGTCGAAGTATTAACCGTTTATGCCTTTAGCAGTGAAAATTGGCGTCGTCCCAAAGCCGAAGTAGAAGGATTGATGACGCTGTTTCTGGAATCCCTGGCACAAGAAGTTCCGCAGCTGAATGAAAATGGTATTCGGCTGCAGTTTATAGGTGATTTGAACGCTTTTAACGCTGAGCTGCAAAGCCAGATGCGGGAATCAATGGCGATGACCGCCGCTAACAAGGGCATGATTTTTGCCGTGGCGGTGAATTACGGTGGTCACTGGGATATTGCGAATGCTTGTCAGCAACTGGCAGAGCAAGTGCAAGTTGGTGCCTTGCAACCCGCGGAAATTACTCCAGAAAAGGTTCAGCAGTATATTGCCCTGGGTGATCTTCCATTGCCGGATTTGTTGATTAGAACCGGTGGAGAGGAGAGAGTCAGTAACTTCCTGCTATGGCAAATTGCTTACGCTGAGTTCTATTTTACGCCAATTTTTTGGCCTGATTTCGACAAACAAGAATTGGAGAAGGCGTTCACCCTGTATCAGGGTCGGCAGCGGCGCTTTGGTCGTACCAGTGAGCAAATAGAGGCCAACCAAAACTGATATGCTTAAAACCAGAATAATTACTGCCGTATGTCTGTTGCCCCTGGTTCTTGGGGCAATTTTTTATCTGGACACGCCTTACTTTGCTTTGGTTATGATGATCCCTGTGGTACTCGGCGGTTGGGAGTGGGCCAATATTATGGGGATTAAACGGTCCGGCTTGCGCTGGCTGTATGCGTTGGGTTTAGGGGGTGGACTTTGGTTGCAAACCCAATGGCAATGGAATGGTGTTTTTTACCTGAGCCTAGCTTGGTGGGCCATGGCTATTTTCCTCGTTAGATCCTACCCGGATAAAGTGAAATGGTGGAGCTCACCACTTATCCAGGGGCTTATTGGCTGGTTGTTGCTGTTGCCCGCTTGGTGGGGCATGGTGGTAATACATCAACAATCCTATGGGCCTTATTGGCTGCTCTATGCCTTTTTATTGGTTTGGGGCGCAGATACAGGCGCCTACTTTGCCGGTCGCAAATGGGGGCGACGTAAACTGGCTCCCGCTGTTAGTCCTGGTAAAACAATAGAGGGACTGTTAGGGGGAATGATTGTCACCGGTACGTTGGCGCTGGTAGTGGCTTTTCAGTTGGACGAGATTTTAACGGGTAAAGTGATTCCTTTTTTGATGATTAGTTTAGCGGCAGTAGTGGGCTCTGTTTACGGTGATTTAGTGGAAAGCATGTTTAAACGCCAGCGTGGAATCAAGGACAGCAGTCATATTTTGCCCGGTCATGGCGGTGTTCTCGATCGAATCGACAGTATTACTGCTGCGGTGCCAATTTTTGTTTTTGGTATGTTGTGGCTAAACGGCTTTGTTGGAATGGGTTGAGTGACGTGAGACAACAATTCATCACAATTCTGGGCAGTACAGGGTCCATTGGCTTGAGCACCCTGGATGTCATTCGGCTGCAGAGCGATCGTTTTGCGGTGTTTGCCTTAACGGCCAACACCAATGACGAATTGCTGGCGGCACAAGTGATTGAATTCAAGCCTAGATACGCCGTCATGCGAGATGTGCCTGCCGCCGTCCGGTTGCGGAACCGATTGCGATCCATAGGGTCTGATACTCAAGTTCTTGACGATGAGGAAGGTTTGGCCGCAGTTGCTGAGCACCCTGAGGTGGATCAGGTAATGGCGGCAATCGTTGGTGCTGCTGGCCTGTTGCCCACGTTGGCGGCGGTGAAAGCAGGTAAGCGAATTTTGTTAGCCAACAAAGAAACACTGGTAATGAGTGGCGCCTTGTTTATGGAAGAGGTGAAGCGTAACTCTGTGGAGTTGCTTCCGATTGACAGTGAACATAACGCGATCTTTCAGTGCATGCCGCCAGAGTTTAATGGCGACCTAGTTGAAAATGGTATTGCGCATTTATTGCTGACAGCTTCCGGTGGACCCTTTAGGGACTGTCCTTTGGATCAGTTAAGTAAAGTATCTCCTGAACAGGCGTGCGCCCATCCTAATTGGTCCATGGGGCGCAAAATATCCGTAGATTCAGCCACCATGATGAACAAAGGGCTGGAACTCATTGAAGCGTGCTGGTTGTTTAATGCCAAGCCAGATCAGGTTGAGGTGGTGATTCACCCGCAAAGTGTGATCCATTCCATGGTGCAATATATGGATGGGAGTGTGATCGCTCAAATGGGTAATCCGGACATGCGCACTCCCATTGCCTATGGTTTGGGTTGGCCTCAGCGAATAAATTCTGGAGTGACTTTGTTGGACTTGGTTAAAGTCGCTAAACTTGAATTTGAGGCTCCCGACGAACAACGCTTTCCTTGTCTCAGATTGGCGCGAGAAGCCATGTTGCAAGGGGGGACAGCGCCAGTGACTTTGAATGCAGCGAATGAAGTGGCTGTGGCAGGGTTTTTGGCTGGGCGCGCAAAATTTACGGACATACCGGTTATCATCGAACGGACTTTGGAACAGTTAAGTGTACAAGCGGCAGATTCCATTGAGCGGATTTTGGCAGTAGACCAGGAATCGCGACAAGTGGCTAGCCAGTTACTGGATCAATAACCCATTACTGCGTTCTAAATGACGAAGAGGTCAATTTGCTGGAATTTTTGCAAACCTTAATAGCTTTCATCGTGGCCTTGGGACTACTTATTTTTGTTCATGAATATGGGCACTTTTGGGTGGCTCGACGTTGCGGAGTGCGGGTTCTCAAGTTCTCTATAGGTTTTGGTAAGCCACTCTTTAGCTGGCATGATCGCCGGGGTACAGAGTTTTGTGTGGCAGCGCTACCTCTTGGTGGGTTCGTAAAAATGCTGGGCGAAGCCGGTAGCGACGTCGGCAGCGATGAGATAAAAGAGTCTTTCGCTCACAAATCTGTTTATCAACGTTTTGCGATTGTATCTGCGGGACCGTTGATCAATCTGGTGTTCGCCATATTCCTTTACTGGGTTTTGTTTGTAAGCGGTGTAACTGCATTGGCGCCGTTTGTTGGCGATGTTAAGCCTGATTCAATGGCTCAGTCCGCAGGATTTCAGCCTTTGGATGAAATTATTGCTGTGAATGATCAGCCCGTGGAAAGCTGGGATGATGTCACCATGGTGCTAGTGGCACTTATTGGTGAGGATTCAACATTCACCTTTAAAGTGGTTCCAGAAGGCGGCAGCCAGCCTGTTGAGCGTAAAGTCAAAGTTAGCCAGTGGATGACCGGAAGTGAAAAGGTTCACCCTATGGAGTTGCTGGGGATGGCGCCTTATTTTCCCAAGGTTCCGGCCATTCTGGGGGAGTTGGTACCCGGAAAAGCAGCGGTAACTCAGGGCTTACAAACAGGAGATCAAGTGGTTGCTGTGAATGGCGTTACCATTGAAACCTGGGATGAGTGGGTAATGCTAATCCGACAGAATCCGGGTACCCAAATGCAGGTGGGTGTGTTGCGCGACGGTCAAACACTGGGCATGAGCATTACTCCAGAACCCTTCACCCAGCAGGACGGCAGCGTGGTGGGTCAAATTGGCGCGCATCTGCAAGCCGGTTTGGCTGAGTTCCCCGATTTTATGGTGCGAGAACAGCAATACGGACCCATTGCAGCCATTGGTAAAGCGCTGACTCACGCCTGGTCAAGAATCCACTTAACCATCACATCCATTGGCAAAATGGTCACTGGCAAGATCTCAGTGGAAAACCTGAGTGGTCCCATCACTATCGCCAAAATTGCCGGCGATAGTGCCCAATACGGCATGGAATCCTTTTTTAATTTCCTAGCCTATTTGAGCATTAGCCTGGGCGTGTTAAATTTGCTGCCGATCCCGGTTCTGGATGGTGGCCATTTAATGTACTATCTGGCTGAAATGATCAAAGGAAGTCCGGTGTCAGAAAAAGCGCAGGCGTTCGGCAACAGTGTTGGACTGACCCTGCTAATAATGTTTATGGGATTAGCATTTTACAATGATTTCATGGGTCTATGACCCTTAGGTATCTGTTTTAAATTCCTGCGGATTTGAGTAATTCATGAGTCGAATAGTTGCCGTTATGCTGTTGGTCTGGTCGATGGCATTGGCCAATCTTGCAATCGCTGAAGAGTTTGTTATCGGGGATATCAGGATTGAAGGTTTGCAGCGTATTGCTGCCGGTGCGGTGTTCAACGCACTACCGTTACAAGTGGGTGATACAGTGGAGTCCGAGAACTTGGCTGAATCCGCTCGCCTGCTGTTTAAAACGGGAAATTTTCAAGATGTCAGCCTTTTTAGAGAAGGCAACGTCCTAATTATCCGAGTCAGTGAGCGTCCCTCAATCAGTAATATCGAGCTGGAAGGTAACAAGTCAATCCCCACCGAAAACTTGTTGGAAGGTCTGGATCAGGCGGGGTTGAGTAGTGGCAGCGTATTCCAACGAGTGACTCTAGACCGATTAAAACTGGAATTGGAACGCCAGTATATTGCCCAAGGTCGCTACGGCGCTCGCGTCGAACCTGAGGTGAAGCCTCTGCCTCGCAACCGGGTAGCCATTTTGATTAACATTCGAGAGGGCGATGTGGCGACCATCTCGGGCGTCAATATCGTGGGTAACACGGTGTTTGATGACGCCACTCTCACGGCAGAATTTGAACTGCAAAAGAGCCACTTTTTTTCGTTTTTCAAAGGTGACGATAAGTATTCAAAAGAAAAGTTAGGGGGTGACATCGAACGCCTGACTTCCTATTACCAGGATCGTGGCTATGTAAACTTTCGGGTAGAATCTACCCAGGTGTCCGTCACTCCCGAAAAGTCAGAAGTTTATATCGTTGTCAATGTCAGTGAAGGTGAGCGCCACACTGTAAATGAAGTGAAACTTGTAGGTGATTTGAAAGTGCCTGAAGCGGAGCTGCGACGACTGATATTGTTGCGTTCTGGTCAGACTTTCTCGCGCCGTTTGGTCACAACGTCCAATGAATTAATCTCCCGCCGTTTAGGCAACGAAGGCTATACCTTTGCAAATGTCAATGGCGTACCAGTCATTACTGAAAATGGCGACAACACGGTGGACGTTACTTTCTACGTAGACGCCGGTACCCGAGTCTATGTTCGACGAATCAATTTTTTCGGCAACCAAAAAACCCGGGATGAAGTATTGCGGCGGGAAATGCGACAAATGGAAGGTGCGTGGGCTTCCGGTCAACTTATCGAGTCATCCAAAGTGAGACTCGAACGTTTGGGTTATTTTAAAGGCGTAACCGTCGAGACTCCGCGAGTTGCCGGTGAGGAAGATCAAATTGATGTTAATTATTCCGTGGAGGAGCAGCCTTCGGGCTCAATTGGCGCCAGTGTTGGTTATCAGCAGGGAACCGGCTTGGTGTTAGGTGCCAACCTATCGCAAAAGAACTTCCTGGGTACTGGTAAGCAAGTCTCTATATCAGCACGCAGAGATGATCTCCAAGATAGCATCAGTTTTACTCAGGTTGACCCTTATTATACGATCGACGGTGTATCCCGAGGGTATTCGTTATTCTATAAAGAAACCGATATCAGCGAAGACGATAACCTGGCGAATTGGGCCTCGGATCGGCTGGGTGGTCGGGTGACTTTTGGTTACCCAACCAGTGAGATTTCTCGTTTAAACTTCGGTATAGGGTTTGAAAACGTAACAATTTACGGTAGCGCTCCTTCGCCGTTGGAAGTCTGGAAGTTAATTGATTACAACCAGCAAGATTACTTGTTGTATGGCATCAACACTCAAGATGAGAATTTTTTAAATTTCCCTTTCTCCATTTCCTGGCGTATCAGTACGTTGAACCGTGGAGTGTTCGCCACCCAGGGCTCTTCCCATTCAGTTTCTGCTGAAGTGGCAGTTCCCGGCAGTGAGCTTGAGTACTATAAGCTGAAATACGAAGTGCAACGCTATTTCCCAATGACGGATACCTGGACTTTACGGTTGCGTTCGGATATCGGCTACGGTGATGGATATGGCAACAATCAAGAGCTTCCCTTTTATGAAAATTACTACTCAGGTGGCTTTGGTTCCGTGCGTGGCTATGAAGATCGTTCTTTAGGGCCCCGTGAAACGCAATCGCCCTATGACAGTGGAAGGTTGCGAGCAATCGGTGGTAACTTGTTGGTGGAAGGTAGTGCAGAATTGATTTTCCCCATGCCGTTTGTGAAGGATTCGCGATCATTTCGTACCTTGTTCTTCCTTGATGCTGGAAACGTTTTTGATACTTACCGAGATGCCGAATTTGGTTTTAAGGTAGGTGACATGCGTATGTCTGCTGGTATAGCGCTATCCTGGATAACCGGTATCGGACCATTATCCTTCAGCCTATCAAAAGCACTTAACGATGAAGATGGCGATGAGGTGCAAACCTTCCAGTTCTCCTTAGGGCAGCCGTTTTAACAACTGCAATTAGTAAACAGAGGTTTTTATATTATGACTATAATGAGGGTTTTGGTACTTTTGGGGGCTTTGGTTTCTCCCCTGGTTTGGGCGGCCGATATGCCGAAAATTGTTACTGTAGATTTGCGAGCAGGCGTGATGCAATCGGAAGCGGCGCAATTGAAAATGGAACAGCTAAAACAAGATTTCGCTAAAGATGAAGCTGAAATAATGGCCTTGCGCAATGAAGTGAAAGCCATGGACGAAAAGCTCCAGAAAGATGGCGCCATAATGTCAGCCGATGAAAAACGTAAGCTGGAAAAAGATCTGTCTGAGAAAGGCAATGAATTTAAATTCAAAGGTCAACAGTTCCAGCAGCGTACCCAGGCTGAGGCTCAAGAAGTGTTTAAATCTTTAATGCCGCAGTTTGAAAAGGCATTGAAAGCAGTAGTGGAAGAAAACAATATTGAGCTTGTGTTGCACCGTGAAGCGGCACTGATTGTACGGCCAGAATATGAGATTACTGATCTGGTACGAAAGAAAATGGACGCTCAAAAGTAGATCATGACAGGCAAGCACAACAAGACATCCTGGACGCTAGGCGAATTAGCGCAAGCGTTAGGCGTAAAGTTTCAAGGTGATTCAAGCCTTGAGATTTCAGGTTTAGCTACGTTAGCGAATGCCAAACCGGGCCAAATAAGCTTCCTTGCCAACCCTCTGTATCGCGCACAGTTACAAACCACTCAGGCTTCGGCCGTGATCGTGGAGCAGCAAGAGGCCGATAGCTGCGGTTTACCAGCGCTCATTGCCGAGCATCCGTACCTACTGTACGCAAAGTTATCTCATTATTTTGATCGCCGTAAGCGCCAGGCGACGGGTATCCATCCCAGTGCAGTGGTGGCAGCGGATGCTGTTATTGGTGACGGCTGTAAAATAGGCCCGAATGTTGTCTTGGAATCCGGTGTTTCCCTTGGGAGTGGGGTAGAAATCGGTCCAGGTACGGTCATTGGGGTGAACTGTCGAATCGGCGATGATTGTGTGATCTATGCTAATGTTACGCTTTACCATAGTGTCACTGTTGGACAGCGATGTACTTTGCACAGTGGTGTGGTGTTAGGTGCCGATGGTTTTGGTTTTGCTAATGAACAAGGAGCCTGGGTGAAAATTGCCCAACTAGGCGGTGTGACCATTGGTGATGACGTAGATGTTGGGGCTAATACAACCATAGACAGAGGTGCGTTGCAGGACACTCGTATTGGAAGTGGCGTGATATTAGACAATCAAATTCAGATCGCTCATAACGTGGAAATTGGTGAAGGCACCGCGATTGCTGGATGTACGGGTATTGCGGGTAGTACTAAAATAGGTAAATATTGTACGATCGCAGGGGCTGTGGGTATTGCCGGTCATCTAACCATTACCGATCGCGTACATATCACAATGCGCAGTGCCATTACGCATAGTATAACCGCACCGGGTTCATACTCCTCTGGCACTGCTATGTCGGAAACCAAGTATTGGCGTAAAAACGCAGCGCGTTTCCGCAAGCTGGATGAGATGGCCAGAAGAATCATTGAACTTGAGAAAAAATTGCGTAGATTGGGGAGTAAAGACGAGTAAGCTGAGCGCAGCTGCGTTGTCTACATGGGCTATGATGAATATTAATGAAATAAAAGCAATACTGCCCCATCGGGCGCCCTTCCTCCAGGTGGATAAAGTTCTGGAACTGGTAGAAGGAGAGTATATTTTGGCTGTGCGGGGCGTCTCCAATAGTGAAGATGTGTTTGCTGGTCACTTTCCAGGAAACCCCATATTGCCGGGTGTCTTGATTATTGAAGCCATGGCTCAGGCGTCGGGATTGCTCGCCTTCAAAACCATGGGGCGAGCGGCTCATGAGAACAAGGCTTATGTGGTAGCTGCGGTGGATAGAACTAGGTTTCGGCGCACCGTTGTTCCCGGCGATCAGCTAGAGTTAAGAGCGACTATCATGTCGCGCAAGCGAACCATTTGGAAATTTCAAACCACCGCTACAGTAGATGGTCAAGAAGTAGCGAGTGCAGTAATAACCTGTGCAGAAAGGGATTTATAAATTGATCCATCCACAAGCGGTAATTGACCCAAAAGCAGAACTCGCCAGTGATGTCAGTGTGGGCCCGTTTACTTATATCGGACCTAATGTGACCATTGATTCTGGTACCGTGGTGAACTCTCATGTGTGTATCAAAGGTCCAACCACCATTGGCAAACGCAACCACATCTTTCAATTTTCCTCCGTTGGCGAAGATTGCCAGGATAAAAAATACAATGGCGAACCTACCTCTCTGGTAATAGGTGATGACAACCAGATTCGTGAAGGTTGCACTCTTCACCGGGGTACCATACAGGATGAAGGGGTCACTCGAATTGGTAACAACAACTTGATAATGGGCTACGTTCATGTGGCCCATGATTGCATAGTTGGTGATAACAATATTTTTGCTCAACATGCTACCTTGGCTGGACACGTACAGGTGGATCACGACGTGATTTTTGCCGGCTTTTCCGGTGCTCATCAATTTTGTCGAATCGGGGCCTACAGTATGCTGGGAATGGGTGCGCTCACAAACAAAGATGTGCCCGCGTTTTTAATGGTCATGGGTAACCCTGCTAAACCTACTGGCATGAACTTCGAGGGTATGCGTCGCCGAGGCTACTCAAAGGAATTATTGGCGCAGCTCAAGGAAGCCTATAAAGTGGTTTATCGAAGAGGTCTCAGGTTAGAAGAGGCCTTGAGTCAGCTTGAAGCAATGACCCCAGAACCACAGTTACAGATATTTATTGATTCCATTAAACGCTCAGAACGTGGTATTGCCCGCTAGTGTTGACAGGACGAAATAAACAGAAATCCTTGGTAATAGGCATAGTGGCGGGCGAAATGTCCGGAGATCAGTTGGGGGCGGATCTCATCAAAGCGATTAAAGCCCGGTATCCTCAGGCACGCTTTGTCGGTATCGGTGGGCCAGCTATGATAGCCCAAGGTTGCTCCAGCCAATTTCCTCTCGATCGATTGAGTGTTATGGGCATTTTTGCGGTTCTTGGGCGCTTAAAAGAATTGCTGCATATTAGAAGCACGCTGAAGAAAGTTTTTCTAGAACAGCCTATCGATTTATTCATTGGCATTGATTCTCCCGATTTTAATTTGCCTTTAGAAGGCTTCTTAAAACGACACAATATCCCCACGGTTCATTATGTGAGCCCTAGTGTTTGGGCATGGCGGCAGGGGCGAATTCGCAAAATACGTCAGTCCGTTGATCTGATGCTGACACTGCTGCCCTTTGAGGCTGACTTCTATCATCGACACCAGGTACCAGTGCAGTACGTGGGTCATCCTTTTGCGTCGGTTATCGACGTGGATCTTGATAACATGAGAGCCAAGCGCCACTGGGGGTTTTCATCCACTGACACAGTCATTGCCGTTTTACCCGGCAGCCGAGGCGGTGAACTTAAGCATATGGCACCGCTGTTTTTAGAGGTGATTGTCAGTATCTATAATCGAGATCCATCCACAAAATTTATTGTACCTTTGGCAAATCCTGAACGACGGCAGCAATTCGAATCCTACATGGGAGATTTAGGCACTGATTTCCCCATCCAGCTGGTGGACGGTTGTGCTCGTGAAGTCATGGCTGGATCAGATTTTGTATTAGCTACTTCGGGAACGATCACGCTGGAAGCCATGCTGTTGAAGCGGCCCATGGTGGTGGCTTATCGTTGGGGACGGTTGACCCACGCCATACTGGCTCCTTTGGTTAAAATTAAATACATTGCATTACCGAATTTGTTAGCGGATAAAGAACTTGTTCCTGAGTTTCTGCAAGAGGAGGCAACGGTTTATAATATTACTTCTGCGCTCTATCAGTTAATGAATGATCGGAGAAAATGCGGCGAAATTCAGGCTAGCTTTAAGCAACTGCATAATTTGTTAAATTGCAATGCAAGCGAAGTAGCAGCGGATGCAATTTTCGATCTTTTAGGCATTGCACAAGCCGATGCTCCAGCTAAGGTAAAAGAGCTATGCAAGGAAATTTAGATTTTCGCCAAACCCAATTGATAGCGGGTGTGGATGAAGTGGGTCGTGGGCCTCTAGCTGGTGCGGTGATAGCGGCCGCTGTTATCTTAGATCCCAATAAACCCATTGCTGGACTCACAGATTCAAAAAAAATATCAGAGAAAAAACGTGAATTTCTTTATGACATTATCTGTCGAGATGCACTGGCCTGGGCGGTAGGGCGGGCTGAAGTGGAAGAAATTGACGATATCAACATACTACATGCGAGTCTCCTAGCGATGCAGCGGGCCGTAGTGGCACTTGCCATCGCGCCGGAACATGCCTTGATTGACGGTAATCGTTGTCCGGTATTACCTTGCTCTGCAGATGCCATTATAAAAGGCGACTTAACGGAGCCCTGTATTAGCGCTGCTTCTATTGTGGCAAAAGTGACTCGGGATCGAGAAATGACCCTGTTAGATGGTCGATTCCCGGGCTATGGCTTGGCAAAGCACAAAGGCTATCCCACCAAAAGCCATATGGAAGCTTTGTTGAAATTAGGACCCAGTGAAATTCACCGGCGCTCTTTCGGCCCAGTTGCAAAATTAGTGCGGTAAAGTCATGTCCCATTCCTTTGTCCATTTGCGCATTCATTCCGAATATTCATTAGTGGATGGCTTGGTGCGCATTAAACCTTTGGTGAGCCAAACGGCCGCCATGCAAATGCCAGCGCTGGCCATAACGGACCACAGCAACATGTTCGCTATGGTTAAATTCCAGCGTGCAGCAACAGGCGCTGGTTTGAAACCTATTTTTGGTGCTGATATTTATTTGGAATCCGCGCAGGCGGATGAGCCGCCCAGTCAGATCGTACTGCTGGCAAAAAGCCTGGAAGGCTATCGTAATCTGACCGTATTGGTTTCTGATGCTTTTCTACATGGCCAGTCCCAGGATCGTGCTGTGGTTTCCAGAGCCGTTCTGGCTGAAAGGTCCGCTGGGTTAATCTGTCTGTCGGGTGGCAAAAGTGCTGAAATAGGCCGAGCGTTACTGTCGGGTAAACGTGACAAAGCCATAGCGCTGGCGGGTGAATACATGGAATGGTTCCCCGATAGTTTTTACCTGGAACTGCAACGTACGCAACGCCAGGATGATGAAACCTATTTGCACGCAGCTGTAGAGCTTGCTGGCGAAATTGATTGCCCTGTGGTGGCAACCAATGATGTGCGTTTTTTAAAACGCGATGATTTTGAAGCCCATGAGGTTCGCGTCTGCATTCACGAAGGTTGGACTTTGGAAGATACCAGTCGTGAGCAGCGTTACAGTGAAGAACAATACCTTAAGTCCCCGGAAGAAATGCAGGAACTGTTCAGCGATATTCCGGAAGCTCTAATCAATACTGTTGAGATAGCCAAACGCTGCAGTTTTGAGATTCCCTTAGGCACCTATTATTTGCCAGATTATCCTGTGCCGGCAGGCATGACTCTGGATGACTTCATTATTGCGGAATCAAAAAAGGGCTTGGAACAACGGCTGGCCTTCTTATTCGATGTCAATGATCCCAAGTTTGCGGAAATCCGTAAACCCTATGATGAACGTTTAGAGATTGAACTGAATGTTATTATTCAAATGGGCTTTCCCGGTTACTTTCTGATTGTTGCTGACTTTATCCAGTGGGCCAAAAATAATGGTGTACCGGTGGGGCCAGGGCGAGGCTCTGGTGCGGGGTCCTTGGTGGCTTACGTATTAAAAATTACTGATCTGGACCCTCTTGAATACGATCTGCTGTTCGAACGTTTCCTCAATCCCGAACGGGTATCCATGCCTGATTTCGATGTGGATTTCTGCATGGATGGTCGTGATCGAGTCATCGATTATGTAGCGGAAAAATACGGTCGTGATGCCGTTAGTCAGATTATTACCTTTGGTACCATGGCCGCCAAAGCGGTGGTGCGGGATGTTGGTCGGGTGCAAGGTCGTTCTTATGGTTTTGTGGATCGCATTGCAAAGTTAATTCCGTTTGAACTAGGCATGACGTTAACCAAAGCCCTGGAGCAGGAGCCACAATTACAAGAGCTGTATGACCGCGATGAAGATGTGCGTGAACTGCTCGACATGGCCTTAAAGCTGGAAGGTCTGATTCGCAACGTGGGTAAACATGCGGGTGGGGTGGTGATCGCGCCTTCGGCACTGACCAATTATGTGCCTCTGTACTGTGATGAAGAAGGTAAAAACCTTGTTACCCAATTCGACAAGGACGACGTGGAAGCGGCTGGACTCGTTAAATTCGACTTCCTCGGTTTACGTACCTTAACCATCGTGGACTGGGCCTTAAAAACCATCAATCCCGTGTTGGCAGCACAACAACAACCCGCCATTGATATTGATCGCATTCCATTGGATGACAAAGCCACCTTTGACCTATTGCAAAGGGCGGAAACTACTGCGGTGTTCCAGTTGGAATCCCGTGGCATGAAGGATTTGATCAAGCGGCTCAAGCCCAGTTCCTTTGAAGATATTGTGGCATTGGTGGCCTTGTTCCGGCCGGGGCCGTTGGGCTCCGGTATGGTGGATGACTTTATCGCCCGTAAACACGGCAAGCAGCGGGTGGCCTATCCCCATCCTGATCTGGAATCTGTATTGGACACCACTTACGGGACGATTCTGTATCAGGAACAGGTTATGCTGATTCCCCAGGTGTTGGCTGACTTTACCTTGGGTGGTGCCGATTTACTGCGCCGTGCTATGGGTAAGAAAAAAGCCGACGTTATGGCTCAGCAGCGGGGCTTGTTTGTGGATGGTGCCGCTAAAAACGGGATTGATCCGAAACTCTCCGGTGAAATCTTTGATACCATGGAAGAATTCGCCAAATACGGTTTTAACAAATCCCACTCCGCCGCCTATGCCCTGGTGTCCTACCAAACCGCCTGGTTGAAAGCCCATTATCCTTCCGGCTTTATGGCAGCGGTGCTCTCTGCCGATATGCACAACACCGATAAAGTGGTGACCCTCATTGATGAGTGTCGCCGCATGAAATTAACCCTTGTGTCCCCCGATGTGAATGTCAGCCAGTACAAGTTCACCTTAAATGATGCCGGTGAAATAGTGTATGGACTGGGTGCTATAAAGGGGTTAGGTGAGGGACCCATCGAAGCGATTCTTGAAGCACGTAAAAATGGGGAAAATTTTGCCAATTTATTCGAATTCTGCCGCCGCGTAGATCTTAAGAAACTGAACCGACGGGCCATGGAAGCCTTAATCCGTGCTGGTGCACTGGACAAACAGGGCCCTGATCGCGCGACACTAATGGCCAGTTTGTCTGATGCCATGCGTTATGCGGAGCAGGAAAATTTGAACGAGGATATTGGCATTGTCGATATGTTTGGTGCTATGGAGCAGGAAGCCCGTCCTGAACCTGAGTGGATTAAAGTAAAACCCTGGAACGATGATGAACGCTTGAATGGTGAGAAAGAAACCCTGGGCCTCTATCTCACTGGCCATCCCATCGACCAATACCTGGACGAAATTGCGCATTTTACCAGTTGCCGCATTGCTGATGTTAAACCAGGGAATGGTAAGGACTCTCGTTCCGTGGTGGCCGGCATGGTTATCGCTATGCGCGTGATGAAGAGTAAACGGGGCGATAAAATGGCATTTCTTACCCTCGATGACAAAAGCGGCCGCTTGGAAGTCTCCGTATTTTCAGAAACCTATGAAACCTACAAGGATCAGCTGGTCAAAGATGCCGTACTGGTGGTGGAAGGCGAGGTGAGCCTGGACGATTTTTCCGGTGGTTTGAAGTTAGTGACCCGAAGAATTTTCAGTATTGCCCAGGCCCGAGAAAATTATGCCAGGGTAGTGAGCTTAGAAGTGAAGCAGGAACAGGTTAGCGAAGCTTTTACCCAACAACTATTGGATGTTCTTTCCCCTTATCGGGAAGGAACATGTAAAGTCAGGATACAATATGAGCGGCCGGGTGCCCGTGGCCGTGTTTATTTGGGTGATAATTGGCTGGTGGCACCGAAACCTGAACTGATGCAATCATTGGCAGACCTGTGTGGCGATCACTCACTCAAGGTGCTTTATCGCTAAATGTCAGCGAAACCGCCAACAGCTCATAGTCGACAGAGTTGGGACTTTGGAGTAAGGTGGCAGGCCGGTGGTTTTAATTAAACAATAATAATTGATAGGACAGCTGAGTATTATGAATCCGAATTATTTGGATTTTGAGCAACCCATTGCGGAACTGGAATCAAAAATCGGTGAGTTACGCAAAATGGGCTCAGGCGAAGGGTTAAATATAAACGAGGAAATTCAACGTCTGGAAGAAAAAGGCGTAGGGCTCACCGAGTCTATTTTTTCCAATCTGAGTTCCTGGCAAATCGCTCAACTGGCGCGTCACCCTAAACGACCCTATACCCTCGATTATATCAGCCATATTTTTACTGAATTTGACGAATTACACGGTGACCGAACCTTCGCCGATGACAAAGCGATTGTTGGCGGCATTGCGCGCCTGAACGGTCGCCCAGTGATGGTGATTGGCCATCAAAAAGGCCGTGACGTTAAAGAAAAAGTGCGGCGTAATTTTGGCATGCCGCAACCTGAGGGCTATCGTAAGGCCATGCGTTTAATGCAGATGGCGGAACGGTTTAAGATGCCCGTGCTTACGTTTATTGATACGCCGGGAGCCTACCCTGGAATAGAAGCCGAAGAGCGGGGGCAAAGTGAAGCTATCGCTCGCAACCTGGCGGTTATGGCCAGTTTAAAAACTCCAATTATTGCCACGGTAATAGGCGAGGGCGGTTCCGGCGGAGCCTTAGCCATTGGTGTATGCGATCATTTGCAAATGCTGCAATACAGCACTTACTCTGTAATATCACCCGAAGGCTGCGCCTCCATTTTGTGGAAGAGTGCCGAATATGCTTCTAACGCCGCTGAAGCCATGGGCTTAACAGCGCCCCGCCTTAAAGAATTGGGCTTGGTGGATCAGCTGGTACCAGAGCCTTTGGGTGGGGCACACCGTGATTACAAAGTAACGGCAAACGCCTTAAAATCCGCGTTGGTAGAAAATGTCGAGAGATTGATCAACAAGGATTTAGACACATTGCTCAGTGAGCGTTATGATCGCTTAATGAGTTATGGTGCTACAGCATAAGGTGATTTACGGTTGGAGTTTCTCTTATACCCCGCCCTGGGAGTGGTGGCCGGTCTTGCTGCCGGGCTTCTGGGTGTCGGTGGTGGCTTAATAATTGTTCCGGTACTGATTTACGGTTTTACCGGCTTAGGCTTCGCACCGGAAAGCTTGACCCATATGGCCGTAGGGACATCTTTGGCCACTATTATTCTAACCTCTTCAGGTTCTATCTATCAGCACAATAAACAAGGCAATGTATTGTGGCCGGTGCTACGTTGGTTTGCATTCGGGCTAATCATTGGCGCTTTGCTGGGTGCTAAAATTGCCGATTTAATAAATGGCCGTGTTCTGCAGATTATGTTTGGGGTGTTTGCGATAGTGGTGGCCATTCAAATGGTCTTCGGTTTGCGGCCAAAGCCATCTCGTGGCATACCGGGTAAATTGGGTTTAGTCAGTGCGGGTGTTGGTATAGGTTCCGCTTCCGCAATCTTTGGTATCGGTGGTGGGTCCTTCAGCGTTCCGTTTTTGGTGTGGTGTAATCAGGAAATGAAAAAAGCCGTGGGTACATCCGCCGCAGGAGGGTTTCCCATAGCCTTTGCCGGTGCTTTAGGTTTTGTTATTACCGGTTGGCAAAATGAAACATTACCCAGTTATAGTCTGGGCTACGTGTATTTGCCTGCGTTAGCCGGGATTGCGGTGACCAGTATTATTTTTGCCCGAGTCGGGGCCCACTGGGCCCACCGACTTCACCCAGCTACTTTAAAAAAGATTTTTGCCATCTTGTCGGTAACCATCGGTATAAAACTAATAATAGGATAACACTATGAACCCATTCAAAACCTTGTTGGTCGTGCTGATCTGTGGCATTCAGGCAAGTTGTGCTGTGCAAGGAGTACAGCAGTTAAATGAACTTCCCAAAGCACAATCAGGCTTTATTAAATCATCACCCACCGTGTTGGTGAATTATGTCGATAACAACGAAGTCAAATCAGGTTTTATTGGACAGGTGCAAACCTTTCAAGTGAATCCTGGCACCCACACCGTATTAGTGGAATATTCTGATCTCTACCAAATTAATGCAGATCAGCATGAAAAAGTGGTGTCCCGGCCTGCAAAAGTGACTTTCACTGTGGCGGCCGGTAAGACCTACCAAATCAAAAATCCGCCCCAAAAAGACCTCGAACAAGCCCGTGAATTTACTGAAAAGCCGCAATTTTTCGTTACGGAAGTTAGTAGTGGTACCGAAGTGGAAAGTACCGTTGAACTCAGCCGTCCCCGTACCTTTATGACAACACTCAAGTCGGCTGTGGCCCCAGTGTATGAATTTCCCAGCGATCAAATTCAACCTGCCGATAAATCACCACCCCTACCTTCCGCGTTGGAAGCCATGCAAACACTTTGGCAGGAGGCCTCTGAGGCAGAGCGCGAGAGCTTTATGGAGTGGGTTGCTGGACAAAAATAGCTCAAAATGACGCTTTTTTGTGCGTGAGCGGGTTTATTGAGCACATTTGTGGTGCGAATGTGCTTTGAATTTCATGTTTCTGTCTTATAATTGCCATATTGCTTTCATATGATTAGTTGCTGTTTTGAAGGCAAGTTGACAGGTAGGCAGGATAAGATTCTGAAATACATGGGAATTTTGAGTGGCGGCTGGCAGGAATACAGTGCAATAAAGATCCAGGCAGGATTCTGGGATTATGATCATTCAAAATTATCTTATGTCTATTTCAAATCATGTATTTGTCACGAAAGTGCAATATATCCCATTCATACTGCCGACCGTTCGTAAGCCGACAACTGCGAAAAAAATCGGACCCTCTAGGAGAGAAAAATGAAATTAAAATTGCTTCCTTTAGCTATCAGTACTGCTATCGCTTTGCCTGGCGTTGCCTTGGCAGACGGACCTACCGTTTACGGTAAAATGAATGTTACTTATGAAATGGCCGACTATGATTATGAAGACAACGATGATGATTTTGATCGTTGGGAGTTAAACAGCAATGCTTCACGTCTAGGCTTTAAAGGATCTGAAGATATCAGTGATAATCTAAGCGTTATCTATCAGGCTGAATATGAAATTTTAGTGGATGATGGTGCCAAACAAGGTGGTGGTGTTGATCATCCGTTCAGCCAGCGTGACATTTTTATTGGTTTGAAGGGTGGTTGGGGTACTTTTCAAGCTGGTAAATTCGATACACCGCTTAAAAAATCGCAAGGAAAAATCGACCAGTTTAATGATATGTCTGATGGAGATATTTCCAATGTTATCGTCGGTGAAAATCGTATTTCAAACATACTTCAGTATAGTTCTCCAAAGTTAGCTGACGTAGTATCATTAAATGTGGCAATTCAGCCAGGTGAAGAAGATTGTTCTCTTAACAATGTAACGCCAGGTGTTGATTGTGATGACGGCGCAGCGGATGGCTTCTCTGTGTCAGCGGTATTTGAGAACGATGTAATTTACGCTGCGCTGGCTATGGATGATGGAATCAATGGGGATGACGTGACTCGTTTAACTGTTGCTGGAAATCTCGGACCTGTTGAACTTGGATTCTTGTATCAAATGGCTGAAGAGTCTGATGATACGAGCGCGGCAGATAAAGCTGACGAGCAAGATGGCTATATTCTAAGTGCCGGTTTTAAATTGGGTGAAATGGGTAAACTGCGTGCTCAGATTGGTTATTCAGAGACTGATGACAATGATACGTTCAATGGTACCACAGATACCAGTCAGTACGGTTTAGGGTACGATTATAAGTTAAGCAAACAAACTAAACTGTTTGTGAATTATATTGCTCTGAGTGAAGAGTTTGAGGACGATTCGCCAAACTCTGCTGAAGATACCGATTTCACTCGCGTTCAATTCGGTATTGACCACAAATTCTAAGCTTTTAATATTGCCTAGAATATAAAACGCCGGCTGATGCCGGCGTTTTTGTTTTGGGAAAAGCTTGTTCTAAACCTTCTGAAAAATCAACGCCGTCTTAGTTCCACCAAAACCAAAACTATTAGGCATACCCCGCTGTACCTTGATAATTGAAGTGGCTCCAGTACTTGATTTTGTATGGTTATTCCAGGCAATTTCTATTGTGGAACAAGCGATAATCACTATCGAATATTATTTAAAGTGCGGCTTTTCCTTTTCATCAATATGTCTATATTGTTCGGTTTTTCAATGTGTTTAACATAGGGGACTGATAAGGTGAAAAGGAGATTCAATTTAACGAGATTAAGCTTGCAATGGCTTTAGTGCCGACACTATCCAACCGTAACTTGCTAAAAGTAACCAGGTACGTTACAGTATCTCACTAGGGAAGGTGATTGCCATTGATTCAAAGTTTTCGGGACCGCTGGCTAAGAGCGTTTTATCTCGAAGATAAAAACAGCAAGAAGATACCCTCTGAAGTCGCGGATAGACTGTTCCGGAAGCTGCAGTTAATCGATGATGCGACCTGTGATCTCGACTTACGGTCGCCTCCGAGCAATCATTTTGAAAAGTTGAGAGGAAATTTGGCAGGGAAGCATTCGATCCCTGTTAACAAGCAATGGCGGCTAGTGTTTACCTGGTCAGGCGAACGTGGTGAGGCCCAGGATATCTATTTGGATAATCACGATTATCGGTGAGGCAGTCTATGAATATCACAAAACGACAACCCGTTAGCGTTGGTGAAATGATTACCGAGGAATTTCTCGTGCCCATGGCGCTAACTCAAGGACAATTGGCTGAAGCGATGGGTGTCAGTCGAAAAACCGTTAATGAATTATGTACCAATCGTCGTGCAATCACTGCCGATACGGCACTGATGCTGGCCACCGTATTTAGGAATACTCCTGATTTTTGGTTGAATCTGCAGCAGCGTAACGAGTTGTGGAAAGCGCTTAACACACCAAAGCGGCGCGCACGTATCGATAGAGCTAAACCGATTGCTGCTTAAGAATAAAAAACCAGTTGGCTGTTTCGTTGACATCAGTCAACTGGTTTTGTGTGTTGTTACCTTAGTATTGAATCTGACGACTCTATATTTAAACCTTCTGAAAAATCAACGTCGCGTTGGTCCCACCAAAACCAAAACTGTTCGACATAACCCGCTGCAAATTCGCGTTGTCTATGCGTTGGCGAGCAATATTGGCACCGACTAGTTCTTCATCCAATGTTTCAATGTTAATGGACTCGGCAATAAAATCATGTTGCAGCATCAACAAACTGTAAATAGCTTCTTGCACACCGGCTGCACCGAGAGAATGGCCGGTAAGTGATTTTGTTGAACCTATAATTGGCGTCTTATCACCGAATACATTTTTGACGCCTTTAATCTCCGCGCGATCACCGACGGGGGTACTGGTGCCATGGGCATTGATATAATCCACCGGGCCATCTACAGTAGCTAGAGCCATCTGCATGCAGCGAGTGGCACCTTCGCCTGAAGGAGCTACCATGTCGTAGCCATCAGAGGTCGCGCCATAGCCTACCAGTTCGCCATAAATCTTCGCGCCACGGGCTTTGGCGTGTTCGTATTCTTCCAGCACCACCATGCCGCCACCACCGGCAATAACAAAGCCGTCACGCGCTGCATCAAACGCTCTGGATGCTTTTTCAGGGGTGTCATTGTATTTCGTGGAGAGCGCACCCATGGCATCAAACAGCATGGTTAATTCGTAGGTTTCTTCTTCGCCACCACCAGCAAACACCACATCTTGTTTGCCGAGCTGAATTAATTCCATGGCGTGACCAATGCAGTGGGATGATGTAGCGCAGGCTGAGGTAAT
Source organism: uncultured Ketobacter sp. (assembly GCA_963922875.1). GTDB lineage: Bacteria > Pseudomonadota > Gammaproteobacteria > Pseudomonadales > Ketobacteraceae > Ketobacter. Next base: position 318,391 of record CAWUJH010000004.1, read on the forward strand.
GGAGTAATTAACCCCTTTGATCTGATACGGGGTGGCAAGGCAAGCGGAAATGGTGCTGGTCATGGTTTTGGGCACCATATAAGGCCCAATGCGCTTAACGCCTTTTTCACGGAGAATGTCAGCCGCCAAAACCTGGTTGTGGGAGCTGCCACCGCCGGAACCCGCTACAATACCGGTGCGAATATTGGAAACTTCACTGGCTTCAAGGCCGGAGTCGGCAATGGCCTGTGCCATGGCAATGTAGGCAAAGGCGGCCGCATCACCCATAAAACGCAGTGGCTTGCGGTCAATATGTTCTTTTATGTCGATATCAATTTGACCCGCAACATGGCTACGCAACCCCATTTCCTTGTAATCTTCCTTAAAGCGTATCCCGGAACGACCCGCTTTGAGGGCTGCTGTCACTGTGTCCGTGTCATTACCAAGACAGGATACGATACCCATTCCTGTAACCACTACCCGTTTCATAATAAAATCCTATCTGTTGGTCTGTATCTCTGTTGGTGTGAGTTAAAAACCGTCGGTTGAGGTAAACAATCCAACCCGTAGATCTTTGGCGGTATAGATTTCACGACCATCAACCTGCAGGGATGCATCACCAATCCCCATCACCAGTTTCCGTTCGATCACACGCTTCATTTGAATCTCATAACGTACCAGTTTTGCAGTGGGTAACACTTGGCCGAAAAACTTGACTTCGCCAGCGCCTAATGCGCGACCTCGTCCTTTATTACCTTTCCAGCCCAGAAAAAATCCAATTAACTGCCACATGGCATCCAGGCCTAAGCAGCCAGGCATCACAGGGTCTTCTTCAAAATGGCAGTCAAAAAACCACAGATCCGGTTTAATATCGAGTTCAGCGATGATTTCACCTTTACCATGGAGACCACCGTCAGCATTTATCTGGGTGACGCGATCCATCATAAGCATGTTGGGTAAAGGTAAACGAGCATTGCCGGGACCGAACATTTTGCCATGTCCGCAGTCCAAGAGTTCTTCGAGGGTATAAGCGCTTTTTTGATTCATGAATTAATTCGTTGGAATAAGTGAGTGGGTGCAGAAAACACAGTCTGGTTGGAACCTATAATTGTTATTGTTAAGTTTCAATTAATACTTTTTAGAGCAAAATGATTCGTGTCTTTTGCGTTACGAAGAGATTTTACTCCTTATGGCTTTAAGAATCGACCGCAAAGCCTGGGTAAATGTGTATGTAAATGTGACTCTTAGCTGCTCATAAGTGGCGCTTGTGGTATGGTTAGCGCCGTTTTTCGCAGCAATCGAGCCGAGTTCGGCAAATCGTTAGCGGGGTAAGTCGAGTGATTCCAGAGATCGGTCATTTCGCCATTATTATGGCTTTAGTTTTAGCTGCCATTCAGGCTGCTATTCCTTTAACCGGAGCGGCCCGTGGCAATGGGCGTTGGATGGCTGTTGCCAGACCGGCGGCCTACGGCCAATTTTCCTTTCTTTTCATGGCTTTTGTGACCCTGGCTTATTGTTTTGTAAACAATGACTTTACCGTATCTTACGTGGCGAATCACTCCAATACCTTGCTGCCGGTGCAGTATAAGATATCCGCTGTTTGGGGAGGTCATGAAGGGTCTTTATTGCTGTGGGCATTAGTATTGGCGGGTTGGACCGCAGCCGTAGCACTTTGGAGTCACCATTTGCCCAGGCTTGTGTCTGCGCGGGTGCTGGGTGTTATGGGATTGATAGCGGTGGGTTTCAATTCCTTTCTCCTGTTTACTTCTAATCCTTTTGATCGGTTGTTACCGGATTTTCCGGCCGATGGTGGCGATTTGAATCCACTGTTGCAAGACCCTGGCTTAATCGTCCATCCGCCGATGCTGTATATGGGTTACGTGGGTTTCTCCGTGGCCTTTGCCTTTGCCATAGCTGGTTTATTGGGTGGCCGCTTGGATAGCGCCTGGGCGCGTTGGTCCCGTCCTTGGACCACGGTGGCCTGGTGTTTTCTAACTGTCGGTATTGCCCTGGGAAGTTGGTGGGCTTATTACGAACTGGGTTGGGGTGGCTGGTGGTTTTGGGATCCGGTAGAGAATGCTTCGTTGATGCCGTGGTTGGCTGGAACCGCATTAATGCACTCGTTAGCAGTAACAGAAAAGCGGGGTGTGTTCAAAGCCTGGACGGTATTGCTCGCCATACTCGCTTTTTCATTAAGTTTGTTAGGCACTTTCCTGGTGCGGTCCGGCGTCTTAACTTCAGTGCATGCTTTTGCCTCCGATCCCACACGGGGATTATTCATTCTTATTTTCCTGCTGCTGGTAGTGGGTGGTTCTCTGACATTATTCGCTTTTCGTGCGCAAACTTTTCGTAGCGAAAGCCAATATCAGTTGTTTTCCCGCGAAGTCTTATTGCTGGTGAATAATATTGTGCTGGTTTGCGCTACCGGCGTTGTGCTGGTGGGAACCTTGTATCCAATTATTTTTGTGGCTCTGGATTGGGGCCAGCTATCCGTTGGTGAACCTTTTTTTAATACGGCCTTCACGCCCATTGTGTTGGTACTGATGGTCTTTACCGGCATTGGGCCTTTGGTTAACTGGAAGCGGCAACGTTTTGATCTCCTCCGTAAAAGCTTGGTGCAAGCCTTCGCTATATCCGCTGGTTTGGCGGCCACCGCCTTATGGACCTTCAATGAAGGCTGGAATTGGCTGGTGTTTGCCACGCTATTGCTCTGCATCTGGATTGTATTCCATGGTTTGTTCGAAAGCTGGAAAAAAATCAGAACTGCGAAAGCCGGTTTTTTTGCCGGGATGAAAAGACTCTCGCGCAGTCACTGGGGGATGGTCATTGCCCACTTTGGCTTGGCGATTACTATCGCTGGGGTAACCATGACCTCTAATTACGATGTGGAACGGGATGTAAGAATGCATGCGGGCGATAGCGTGAATATTGGCCCGTATTTATTCCTGTTTGAAGGGGTTTTAGATGTCAGAGGTGCCAATTATACCGCGACACGAGGGCAGGTTAGAGTGACGGAAGAGGGCGAGCCGATCGCGTTTTTGGAGCCGGAAAAACGGCATTACTTTGTGCGCCAATCAGTGATGACTGAAGCGGCTATTGATGCTGGCTTTACACGTGATCTGTATGTCGCATTGGGCGAACCCCTCGAAGATGGCAGCTGGGCCGTAAGAATCTACTACAAACCTTTTATGCGCTGGGTCTGGGGTGGTGCAATCATTATGGCTCTGGGTGGTTTTGTCGCTTTAACAGATCGTCGTTATCGAGTGAAATTAACGGCGAAACTGGGTTTGGATTCTAATTCGGCCGTCACAGGAGGGTAGGCATGAAGTCATTGAAATGGCTGTTGTTTGGTTTACCTTTGCTGGGCTTTATTGCCATGGCTTTTTTGTTTTTTAATGCTCTAGGCTCCGATCCAAGTCTGCTGCCATCGGCGCGTCTTGATCAAAAAATCCCGGCCTTCGAATTGGAAACCTTGGCGCAACCTGGGGCTATGGTGAGCACCGCAACTGTGAAAGGGCCATTACTGTTGAATGTCTGGGCCACCTGGTGTCCATCCTGTCAACTGGAACATCCCATGTTATTGGAGCTGGCCAAAGCGGGAATACCCATCGTGGGTTTAAATTATAAAGATGAACGCGCTGCAGCACTGAAGTATCTGGAACTTCATGGCAATCCCTTTCAATACAATATTTTCGATCAGAAAGGGAGCCTGGGTTTGGATCTTGGTGTTTATGGTGCCCCCGAAACCTATCTCGTGGATGCTGAAGGAGTGATTCGCTATCGCCACGTAGGCGTTGTTGATCCTAAAGTCTGGACTCAGGTTTTATGGCCTCGCTGGCAGGCAATGGGTGGTTTTGACCCACAATCCACCGCAGCAGGAGACAAACCATGAAAATAGTCATGATCGTTGGCCTGCTGCTTGTTTCGAGCATCAACTGGGCAAGCATTGATGCTTATGAATTTCAGAGCCTCGAAAAAGAACAACAGTTTCGCCAAATTATTACTGAATTGCGTTGCCCTAAATGCCAAAACCAGAATATTTCAGATTCTAATGCTGGTCTCGCGAAAGATATCAAAGATCGGGCCTATGAATTAATACTGGCGGGCAAATCTAATGCTGAAATAACGGACTACATGGTGGACCGCTACGGCAATTTCATTACTTATCGGCCACCTCTCACCGCCTCCACCTATGTATTGTGGTTTGGACCATTCGTATTGGCGTTGTTGGCTCTGATTATTTTTGTCGTTGTTAAAATCAGACAGCAAAACAATCCTCCGGCTGAACTAAAGCAGGAGCAGCATCAGCAAGTTTCGCAGTTACTAAAGAAGCTCGAAGATCTCGAACACAAGCGTTGAAATTGGTGTAAGGAATTTATGTTATGACCCTGTTATGGGCGGTATTTGTGTTGATGGCGTTGGTGGGTGTCGCTTTGGTGGTAGTGCCTTTATTGCGAGGGCAACCCCAGTCTGAGCTGCCGAGTTCGGTTTTAAACTCACTGGTCTATCGCGACCGATTGACAGAATTAGAGCAAGACCTGGAGCAAGATAGGATCAGTCAGGAACAATTTGAACAGTTACATAAAGAGTTGGAACTGACCTTATTGAATGACATTGCCGATTCGGATCAGGATCAAAAATCGGTACCGACGGCACGTTGGTTGATCATTCTTATGGTGATCACGGTGCCGCTTGCTGCGAGCATTTTGTATTGGGCCGAAGGCTATTCGCCCAGTCTCTCACAGTTTCAGGCGCAACAGGAAAAATTACGCCAAATACTACCCCGGGTATTGGCTGGCAATGTGGAGCTACTGGAACAAAATCAGGTCCAGTTGGACGAGTTTATCCGTGGCTTACAGCGCTTCCTGCAGACTGACTCTGACAATGCTGAAGCCTGGTATTTGTTGGGTGTGGCTTATTTGCAGGTACAAATGCCGGAACGCAGTCAGTTGGCATTTGAGCGGGCTTTACATTTTGATCCCAATAATACCGATTATCTACTGGGTATGGCGCAAGTCTCCATTAGTATGAACAACGGTGAGTTGGCTCCGGATATTGCGCGATTTTTGGAGCAAATGATCCGTCGGGACCCAAACAATCCAAAATCTTACATGACCTTGGGTATGGCATTTTATCAATCCGGCAATATGCGGGCAGCAATTGACGTATGGCGCAGCTATTTGCAGGTGGAAAAACCCGATCCTCAGGCGCTGGATCTTTTGCAACGCAGTATTGCTGCAGCGGAAAAATCACTCACGGCGGCACCGCAAGCAGCAAGTAAAGTGAAGCCAGGAACATCAAAAGAAGTAAGGGTGGCGGTGAATGTTGCTGACGACATTAAACGCCAATTAAATAAGGGCGATACCTTGTTTGTTTATGCCAAAGCGGTGAGTGGTACGCCGATGCCGTTGGCCGTGGTAAGGCAACCTATCAATACTTGGCCGGTAGCCGTGACCTTGTCTGATGCGCAGGCAATGACTCCGCAAATGACGCTGTCCAAGTTTGAACAGGTAACTATTCATGCGCGAATATCGAGAACTGGAAATGCTATACCTCAGACCGGTGATTGGGTTGCTCAAGCGCAAACTGTTGCTTTAAAAGAAATTCCTCCGCAAGTTGAAATGATCATACAAAAGCAAATTCCCTAAGGCTATTTGGAGTAGCCTATAAGTTTGTGAATTTCAATCCCGATTTCTGGTTGCATTGGCAAACAGGGACTAAACTTGGGTAATAAGTATTCGGTTTCCTTGAGGCTTGCCAATGATTGTTGCCCATTCCCTGCAGACGTATTTGGAACAGCGCAATTTAAATTATAAAGTTCATCCCCACAATTTCGAAACCAGTGCTTCTGTCTTGTGTCAGGAAATGGGAATCGAACCTGATCAATTTGCAGTGCCCATCGTGTTGCAAACCAGCAAAAAAGCGACCCTAATGGCGGTTATTCCTTTGTCTGCGGCATTGGATTTGAATCGTTTGCGAGCCTTATTACAGCGTGATTTTAATTACGCTCAAGAGAGCGAAATAGAGAGCTGGTTTAATGGTTTGGTGTTGGCTGCATTGCCACCCATTCCTGGTCCTTTTGGCGTGCCTTGTATTGTGGAGCGTTCGTTACTAAATCAACCACGGATCTTTATGCGTGGTGGCAGTAATAATGGTTTGATTAGTATGGATAACGCTAGCGCAGAGTCACTGTATGCACGTTATCCGAAAGCGATTATATCGAATCCAATGGCGTTGCCAGAAAGCGAGCAAATTCCTCATATAGAGTTAGGTAATTACCCTCAATTTATTCATCAAATTCATAATAAATTGGATAAATTGCAACGTCTGCCAGCAATTCCTGCTATGGCCTTTAAAATCATCCAGCAGGTGTCGGATGTAAATACTTCAGCCAGCGAGTTGGCTGAAACTATTGAATTGGACCCCAGTGTGGCCGCTCAGGTAATACGCTACGCCAGTTCGCCCTATTTTGGTTATCGTGGGCGCATGGATAGCGTACAGGATGCCATTACACGGGTTTTGGGATTTGAATTGGTGGGTAATATTGCGTTGGGAATTGCTTCGGGTAAGGTATTTAATGCTCCTCACACCGGCCCCTTGGGGTTAAAGGAATATTGGAAGCATTCTTTGTATTCAGCATTGTTGACGCAAGCCCTGGCCCGTAAGATAAATCAACCACAACAAGTTAATCCAGCCCAAGCGTATCTCTGTGGCCTGCTACACAATATTGGGGTGTTGATGATCGCTCATATTTACCCGGCTGAATTTAATCGCCTTAATCGAACTTTAGCAGACCAGCCAGGTCTGGCGTTGACAGAGGCAGAGCAGGAATTCATGAATATCGGCCACGATCACATTGGCGGGTACATTTTGGAAAAGTGGCGTTTACCGGCGCAAGTAGTGAATTCGGCTTATTTCCATCATGATGAGAATTATGATGGTGACAATGCACCGTACGTGCGCTTGGTGCGTCTCAGTAATCACTTGTTGGCGCGTGAGGATATTGGGGATCTGGGCTATGACACTTCAGACCTCGCAGCTTGCTGCGCAGGCCTAATCAGTTCCGAAGAAGCCCAGTCGGTGTTTGAAGAAGTCATGCAAATGGGTGTGGAAATTGACAGTCTTGCTGAGTGTATAGCGGCCTGATCGGAATACTTCACCTACAACCCTCTGTTTCTGTCTCTTTAAAAACAATAAGTTATGGCTGTTGCCAGCCTGGGCTTGTATCATTTGTCGTTCCTGTGTATGTTTGGCCGTTCTTTTCCTTGCGATCGAGGGGGCTGTTGGCAGCGCTTTTTCCCTCTGCGTAACATTCTTTTAGGCGCATAATATTACGGACGTAGAGCCGCTGAATATATTGTGTGCGAAGTGTCCTTTGTTCAACTTAGGCCAGCTTTTAAAATTGCTTTTTATATATACGGAGTTTTCCCAGATGCGAATAATTTTACTCGGTGCACCAGGTGCTGGAAAAGGAACTCAAGCACAGTTCATTACGAAAACATTTAATATTCCCCAGATTTCCACCGGTGATATGTTAAGAGCTGCGGTAAAAGCCGGAACACCTTTAGGTATAGAAGCTAAAAAAGTAATGGATGCAGGGGAGTTGGTGTCTGACGATATCATTATTGGCTTGGTGAAAGAACGAATTAAAGAAAGTGATTGTGCCACTGGTTATCTTTTCGATGGTTTCCCGCGCACGATTCCTCAGGCAGAAGCCTTATTAAAGCAAGGCGTAGAAATCGATCATGTACTTGAGATCGCGGTGGAAGACGAGGAAATTGTTAAGCGCTTGAGTGGGCGTCGGGTACATCCAGGTTCCGGCCGTGTTTATCACGTCAATTACAATCCGCCCAAACAGGAAGGATTGGATGATGAAACCGGTGAAGCTTTAGTGCAACGGGATGATGATACCGAAGAAACAGTACGCCAACGTTTAAAAGTTTATTATGATCAAACAGCTCCACTGGTGGGTTTTTATGGGGATTTATCCAAGCGTGCTGACAGTAAAACAAAGTACAGCCGCATTGAAGGGGTTGGTAGCGTTGAACAGATTACCAATGCCGTACTTGCCGCACTGAAATCATGAAAAATGTCATAAAATAACAACTACCAACGCATTCCAATAAAAAAGCACTCATCGAGTGCTTTTTTATTGGCTCCACTTTATCGATTTCGCTGTCCAGATCTCAAGTGTTTTACCCTCTGAACCCTCGTTAAAAACATCACAATTATTGTCAGCTAATACCCAATTTGGGCACTCGAAAACAGTAATTTATTTCAAATTTCTGGGATAAAGGCTCCTCTCGTTATGTTCCTTTCTACAAAAAAAACCAAAAAAGAATTATTAAGTGCATAACCAGTGAAATAAGCCGTGGACTTAAAATTGAAAAAAAACGTTGTGAATTTCTTAAATTAATTAAAAAAACCCATTTTTTTTTAAAAAAACTGAGCTTTTAAGCTGGAAATAAACTAATTATTAAATAATATTGCCATGTGTATGTATCACATGCATTTTTTTTGTGCTACTTTTTCTAAAGCACATTGAAGAGATTTTTCAACTGTGCAAGAAAAGAAAGTTGCCATAGCTGAGGAGACAGAAAAATGGCGAAAGTAAAAAAAGCAGCTGCAAAAAAACGCCCAGTGCGTAAAGCAGCACCAAAGACAAGTTCAACAAACCCGATGTTAGCGAAAGCCGAGGCTGCATTAGCCAAAGCAGAAGCTGAACTAAAAGATGTAACGGCTAAATTGACCACTGCTAAAAAGGATGCCCAGAAAAAAGCTGCGGACGCCAAAAAAGCAGGGACCAAGACAGCCACCCGGTCTGCGGAAGCGGCAAAAAAAGCCGTTGCCAAGGCTTCAGAGCAAGCTAAAGCTAAGCGTGAAGCAGTACGCGCTGCTAAGGTTTCTCATGCCGTATCTAAGGTTGAAGCCTCGATTCTGGAAGCCGAAGAAAAGGCAATGTCTGCTGCAAAAGACTTTGCTTCATCATTGGCCGCGGCCGCTGAAGCAGACCTGAAGAAAGCTGTTGCAGCATTCGAAGCTCGTTGGAAGAAGTCTCGAGCAGCGGCTGACTCTAAAAAGGTCAAAGCCAAAGAGAAGAAAGAAGTGGCTAAGGCCAAATCTGTTGCTAAGAAAGCGTCCGCCAAGAAGAAGGCGATTGCCAAAAAAGCAACCGCTAAGCCTAAAAAGCGTGTAGCGAAAAAACGCGTAGCGGCTAAGACGGCACCGACAGCGGCGGCTCCAGCAGCAGCAACTAAAGCACCTGCTAAGAAAAAGGCAGCGAAAAAGGCACCAGCCAAGAAAAAAGTTGCGGCTAAGAAAAAAGTCGTTGCTAAAAAGGCACCTGCTAAGAAAAAAGCAGTGAAAAAGGCGCCTGCTAAGAAAGCTCCTGTAAAGAAGGCAGTAACGGCTAAGAAAAAAACCAGCCGTGGTCGTCCTAAGAAGGCTTAAAACTTAAAAACGATGGTTTTTAAGTTCATTAGCTTTTTAAAAAGCCCCTTCAAGGGGCTTTTTTTATGAGTGTTGTTCCAGTTTGGCCAGGTCTTCCGGGGTATTTATATTATTAAGCGCTTGTTTTTGAGATAAATTCACCACACGAGGTGACTGCTGTTGGCACCACAGCATTAATTTACGGTCCCCTTGATCCAAAAAATCCCGCATGGAACGCCAAAGCTCCCGTTGATAAAGCCCGCACAAGGGCTGCAGTCTGTCGTTGTCGCGACAGAGGATGAGTGGGGCAGGTAATTTAACGCTAAGCTGTGCAACGAGATCTGAGGGAATATAAGGCGCATCTACGGGAACAACCAGGGCATAACGAGTAGTAATTTGGTTTAAGCAAGTCGCCATGCCTTCCAGAGGCCCCAATAATGAATTTTCATCCTCAATGACGGGGTAACCCAGGCTTTTGTAATCCAGCAGATTTCGGTTAGCGCTGATTACAATATCGCTCACTTGCGGGGTGAGGCGTTCCAGTACGTGATAAATAAGTGGTTTACCGTTTAACTGCACCCAGCCTTTATCGTGCCCTCCCATACGGTTACTCTGGCCGCCGGCTAAAATTATCCCGCTGACGTCTTTCGGATTGATCATTTCCTACCTCGGATATGGTAAATTGCCTGCTCTTAGCGCTACCGGTATTTATACATTCTAACCTTGAGTGAGTATGGCCACCAAACAATTGCAGGTTAACGATTATCTTTCATCAGAGGGAATCTTTGTCAAACAGTGGCCTGGCTTTCAGTTTCGCAGTGACCAACTGGATATTGCTGAAACCGTGGTCTCCGCGATTGCCGATAATCAGTCTATTGCCATGGAAGCGCCTACAGGTCTGGGGAAAACCTTAGCGTACCTGCTGCCAGCACTGCTGAGCGATAAAAAAATCATCATTTCCGTAGGTAATCGAACCTTGCAAGACCATTTATGGCTGGGTGAGTTTCATAAGCTCAAGATGGTTTTGGATGATGTAAGAGATTTGAAAATACTGAAAGGCTGTGAAAACTATGTGTGTCGCTCACGCTTGGTAGAGCAATTCGAAATAGGTAATAGCACTATTGCAGAACATTGGAATGTATTATTGCAATGGTTGGCTGTCACTGAGTCTGGAGAAGTGGAATCGGTTCCACTTAATCAACAGACCAAGCATGTGCTTAGCGAAACCGCGACAGTAACATCTGCTCAGTGTTTAGGCCAACAATGTACTGAATTCCATCGCTGTTATTTTCAGCGCGCCCGAGTCCAGGCGTTGGAAGCCAAATTGTTACTGATTAATCACAGCTTGTTGTTGAGTGACAATCGGTTATTTGAAAAGGGCATGCTGGCGCTACTTCCAGCAGCTGATGTGGTGATTGTGGACGAGGCGCATCAATTGCCTGACATGCTGTGTCGTAGTAACACGGAAATGATCGACGGCCATCAATTCAATGGGTGGCTCAATAGAATGAAGCGTGTGTTTGCACATGGAGCGGCATCCTACACCTATGGCCGTGAATTGTTGAAGCGACTGCATGCTGTCTGGAGTTCTATACGGAGCCAGCTGGCCGATCAAGAGCATCACTCAGGCGTAATTATTGTTGCCCCAGCCAGTTTTAAACCGTTGTTAAGCTTATTCCAAGAGTTTGCGGTACAGTTGCAGCATATTCACCTGGCCGTGCAGGATATCAATGCAGACTTGCAAAAATTGCGGGAATGGCAGCGGCTACTAGAGCAGGCAATCACTAGTCAACGAGCCATTCACTGTGACCTCAATAGTGAAAATATACGCTTAATATCCCCCACCTTATCCAAACCTTTTGCGCGTTTGCAGCAGCAGGGCGTTACCTGGGTATTTCTATCTGCCACCTTGGTAGTCGATGGAGACATTCGCTATTTTAAGCGCGCATTATCTTTGCCAGAGCTTGAATTTAAAACCTATCAAGCGGCAATGGATTATGAGCGTAATGCCTTGCTTTGGTTGCCCCAGGATTTACCCGAGCCAGATGATGAATTGTTTTATCGGGCTTGGACTGTATTGTTACTTAAAGTTTGGGAGCGTTTGGACGGAGGGTTGTTGGCCTTATTTTCAAGTCACCAGGCTTTGCAACAGGTTGCCAAGGAATTGCCGGAAACCTTGCCAAGAACGGTATTGGTATTTCACCCCGGAGACGATCGCCAAGAAATTCTGCAACGGTTTCGGCAAGAGAGAGATGCCTTATTATTGGCTACCGGCAGTTTCTGGGAAGGTGTGGATATTCCCGGGGCCGCATTAAGCTGTGTCGCTATCGATAAATTGCCCTTTGCAGCACCGAACGACCTATTAGCTCAAGTATGGAAATCCATGGCTGCGGAGAACCAGGATCACTGGTTTAATGATTACATGTTACCTCAGGCGGTGACCCGGTTAAGGCAGGGCATAGGTCGCTTGCTGAGAAATCCGCAGGATAAAGGTCTGGTGATTCTGGGTGATGTCCGAGTCAAAAAGAGACCCTATGGTCATCGCGTTCTCTCCAGTTTGCCTAAGATGCCGGTGATTTCTGAATTCCATCAGCTAGAGGAAATTTTAGTGCAAAAAGGCATTTCAAGGTATCCTATGTCACCTGAATTGGAATAACGGGTCAATCATGAGCACAAAGTTGTTAGCACTTGATACTTCCTCCGATGCGTGTACCGTGGCGCTGGGCATTGGTGATGAAGTTTGGGTTAGACATACTGAAATTCCCCGGAAACATGGGGAGTGTATACTGTCGATGGTGGATGAACTACTGGCATCTAGCGGAGTGTCGTTACAGTCTCTTGATGCCCTGGCTTATGGTTGCGGACCGGGCTCTTTCACCGGCTTGCGTATCGCGGCAGGTGTTGTGCAAGGGCTTGCCTTTGGCGCTGACTTGCCGGTGGTTTCGGTGTCGTCGCTGGCGGTGCTGGCCCACCGGGCATGGCGGGAAAAGGGTTGGAGTCGCTGTCATGTGGCCTTTGACGCCCGAATGGGTGAAGTGTATTGGGGCAGTTATTGTTGGGATGATGCCAGTAAAGATATGCGGCTACTCGGCGTAGAGCAGCTAGCGCCGCCCAACCAGTTACGTGAACTCCCCGCGATGGGGGCTGAGCCCTGGTATGGCGTCGGTAGTGGCTGGTGTTATCAGTCAGAGTTCGCGCCTCAATTAGGCGCAATAGTTGAGATTGATGAAGGTTTATTGCCTCACGGCCTTGATGTGCTGGCACTTGGCAAGCGTCACTGGCAACAGGGAAAAGCGAGCAATGCCCTGACGGTGGCACCTGTGTATTTGAGAGATAATGTCGCGGCTAAGCCGAAAATATTTTCAAGCATTGGGAAATAACTGATGGAATCGATTGTACACGCCGTAATTTTGGCTGTGATCCAAGGTCTGACTGAATTTTTGCCGATTTCAAGCTCGGCACATTTGATTTTGCCATCCCAGGTTCTCGGTTGGCCCGATCAAGGTCAGGCGTTTGATGTGGCGGTGCATTTAGGTACTTTGGTGGCGGTGGTTAGCTATTTTTTTAAAGATATTCAGAGCATGGTGGTGGGTACCTTTAGCGCTTTGGGGCAGCGTCAGGCGAACACTCATTCAAATCTGGCGGTAGCTGTGGTTGTCGCCACGATCCCAGCGGTGATAATTGGCGGCTTGTTACATGACTTTATTGCAGAGCATTTGCGTTCCAGCGCTGTTATTGCCACTTCCACATTAATTTTTGGTCTATTACTGTGGTGGGCTGACCAGAGTGGCAAGCGACAAATGAATGAAACGCATATGACCTTAATGTTTGCCCTGGTAATTGGTCTGGCCCAGGCTGTGGCGTTGATACCGGGTACTTCCCGCAGCGGAATTACGATGACGGCTGCACTGTTTTTAGGCTTCAACCGAGTGACTTCCGCACGGTTCTCGATGTTGTTATCCATTCCCATAATACTGGCGGCGGGTTTGCTGGAAACGCTAACCTTATTAGGAGAACAAGCACCAGTGCCAATTACCATTATGGGGCTGGGTTTTGCGGTTTCTGCGCTCAGTGCTTTTCTCTGCATCCATCTGTTTTTAAAGCTCATTGAACGCATAGGGATGTTGCCCTTTGTTGTCTATCGGGTACTATTAAGCGCGGCGCTGTTTACTATTATTGCCTCTTAGGGATGTTTGCCATTTGCTGGCTATACTTTAACGTAATCAACAGACGAGTTTGTTCGTTCCAATGCAGATTAATGGATTAATTAACCCACAAAGTTTGGTTACCAGTACTCCGCGAAGCGTGGGCACTTCGCGCCAGGCTGCGTCTGCGCCAGAGCAGGTGCCACTCAGAAACGAGCCGAAAAGCGATAACGCGCGTGGTAACCCGGTGCAACCTTCGGCGGCTGTTGGTGCCAGTGACGATATCACTCAATCCCAGTACGTGCCCTCCGGTAATGCCGTAGCAGCCCAAAACCGTTATCAGTATTATGCGACGCCGACAGTGGATCAGCTTCCAGTGACTCAGCAACGGGCGGTAACAACCTACACAGACACTCAATCACTCGGGCGTACGGCCGATGCCAACGTTGAGTATCTGGGTAGCATCGATCTGTTCGTTTAAGTATGGCAATCCTGTCCCAAAGCAGCCCTTGGGCCGTGCTTGATCAGCCCATTTTGCGTGACCGCTTAAAACAACTCAAAATTCCCATTCAACTGTTTGACTCATTCTGGCTGGAAGATCCACAGGCTCATCGGCATTTGACCGCGGTATTGGAGTATCGTGATGGCAAGATCCAGTTGCGTCCCTTAGACAAAAATCTTGGTCTCCCTTTGGTGGTGGAGTGGGGGGCGGGTAAAATAGGTTTCAGAATGCAGCGCGCTAATCACGAAGCGGTGGTGAAAGCGGTGATTGGCAGGAGTAAGGCAACACTTAAGATTGTGGATGCTACGGCTGGCTTGGGGCGCGATAGTGTCATCCTGGCTGCAGCCGGTCTGCAAGTGACTGCGTTGGAAAGACATCCCTTGGTATTCACCTTGTTGAAGGACGGTTGGGATCGTGCCCAAACCCATCTGGAGGCGCGGGACATCTTAAGCCGACTCGACATTGTACAGGGTGATGCCCAGACAGAATTGCTTGCAATCAGTACGCAGGAAAAACCAGACGTGGTATATCTTGACCCCATGTTTCCTGACAGCGCTCGAGGTTCCGCTCAAGTAAAAAAAGATATGCGTTTGTTTCGCGATATTATTGGTCATGATGAAGATACGGAAAGCCTGTTGGCTACCGCGTTACACTGTGCCCAGATTCGCGTGGTGGTAAAACGCCCACGTAAATCGGACCCCATAAAAGGCCCCAAGCCGAGTTCGCAATTGTTGGGTAAAAGTAATCGCTTTGATGTTTACGCAGTTTAATTTTCTGGCAAGTCTTTTTCCAAGTCAATTTCGGTAATTTGTTGAATACTTTGCCGCGTATCAGCATTGAGCAGTGAGTGGGTGTCTTCGTAAGAGCGTAACAGTGCTTCACCGAAGATCAGATAACCTTCGCCATTTTCTTCAAGAATGCCATTGGCTTTGAGTGCCTGAATGTAGCTGCGGAACAAAGCCTTGTCAGAAAATTCGGGTCCACTTAACTCATGAATGAGTGACATACGCTGCGCCAGCATGGTACAGGCTGTTTCCAGCTGCTGACTTTGGAGTTTGCCTGAGCCTGCTTTTATCAGTATCTCCACTGTAAAAAAGAAGCGTTCCAGGGAGTGCTTGGTGGTATTGGCTAAGGTGTTCAGATGAATAAATTCAGCCGCTCGGGTGTCTGGTGCCCACACTTCCTGGTGATCAGCTTTTAAATAATGGGAGGCGACGAGGATATCAAGAATTTGTCGGGTTATACCGCCAATTTCTTCGGTTTCCCAATGCAAAAATAACTCGAATTTGAAAAATGAATAAAGGTGTTCAATTTGCTCGATCAATTTACTTCGTGCTACCCGGCGATTATGTAATACAAGGCAAGCAACTAATGATAGCAACGAAAAAATATGAATAATATTGTTACGGTAATAAGTCATCAGCAATGCTTTTTGTTCGGTCAAGCGAATAACATCACCCAGGGGGTGCACCTGTCTATCCAGAAAATCAAGCTCTTCACAGTACTCAAGGATTTCGCTACCGCTCATGTCTGGGATTTCCACAACGGCAGAATAGGGGATGGCCCGTAAAAAATGCAGACAGAAATCGAGATGTGTTATCAGCGTCCGCTCATCCATTGCGTGCTTGGGGGTAGACAGTAATACCAGACTAATTAGGTTGACAGGATTGACGACAGCCGCACTGTTAATGCGAGTAATGATTTCATCGCCGAGAGCATTAACCACTTGACCCGTCCAGGGAGGCGGAGATTCGTCATTATACTTTTCAGAACGCCATTCCGGTTCCATCTTGTTGAGCATGTCATTTAAGTGAATTGGTTCACCAAAATTCACATAAACCTGGCCAAAAGTTTTGCTGATCTTGCGTAAGGTACGGAAGATATCAAAAATAGATTCCTGCTTCTTTTCCTTGCCGTACAATTCGCCTAAATAAGTGCCACCTTCCAGTACTTTTTCATAGCTTACGTGGACTGGAACGAAGACGAAATTGCGGCGCCGAGTGCGCAGAAAACTGCGTACTGTCATGGCTAACATACCGGGGCGTGGTGACAGCAAGCGGCCAGTTCGGCTGCGTCCACCTTCGATAAAATACTCAACGGGAAAGCCTCGGTCAAAGGTCATATTCAGGTATTCATTGAAAACCGCTGAATAAAGGTTGTTTCCTTTAAAGCTCCGGCGCAGAAAAAATGCCCCTCCTCGGCGTAAAATAGGGCCAACGATGGGCATATTGAGGTTAACACCGGCGGCAATATGGGGGGGCACCATGCCCCGTCGAAACAGTGTGTAAGACATTAGCAAATAATCAATATGGCTGCGATGGCAGGGCACATAAATCACTTCATTGTCTGTGACCACTTTCGTTAAGCGGTCATATCCTGTAATGACAACACCATTGTAAAGTCTGTTCCAGAGCCAGGTTAAAACCAGGGAGTAAAGCCGAATCACCGAATGGGAGTAGTCGGCCGCAATTTCTTCGGCGTAGCTGTGGGCTTTTTTTAGAACTTTTTTAGGTTTCGGTTTGGCTGATTGTTGAATTTCCTCATTGATCGCAGCCACTACTGTTGGTTGCCGTAATAAGGTATTTAACATGGTACGCCGGTGGGAAAGGTCAGGGCCAATAATCGCCTCCCGCAGGCGTCGGAAATGCGTACGAAAAACGCGACCGACTTTACGGATTGTGCGCTCTTTGGCGAGGCCTTCATTTAATACCGAGCGCAGGGATACGGGCTGATCAAAATGTACGACTGTTTGTCGCCCCTGAATCAAGATCAAGAGCAATTTGCCGAATAAGCCGGGTACCCGCCAATTGTCCGAAAACAGAATCTTGAAAACGGAGTTTTCCCGCATGGGAGCCCGCCCCCAAAATAATGAAACCGGCACCAGCTGTACATCCAGCTTAGTGTCTTGTTCAAGCTCATCCAGAAACAAAACCAGTGCAGTGGGTGGTGTTTGAATGAGCTTTTTCCGTTCCCATATCCAGCCTTTCCGGCTTAGAAAAAATACCCCATGTTTAAGATGGCAGCGGCCCACCGTCAAGCCTTTTGAAGGCGCAGGAAGTCCCAGCTGCTTGCATTCGCGATCCATCACCAAGTAGTCAGCGATGGAGTCGGTTTTTAAGACGTAACAAATGGGTTTTTCAGGATTTATCGCGAGGCTGTCGCGGGACTCAGGTTGAACCTGGGTTTTCACTACCAGGTTCAAAAAACGTCGCACTAACCAAACTACCAAGAGATCTAATCCTAACCAACCTGTCATGGGTAACCTTTTAACGGAGTGTTTTGGGCAGCAGTCTAATCCCAATAGTAAGTGTAGGCAAAAACTCTTGCGCTCAAATGACTGATTCTGGCCAATTTTTGTACTGGGTTGAAAAAATCACAAACTCCCCAATATTGGAAGCGGTCGAGGGGTCAGGCTATGTGAAACTTTTTAGGGGTCTCATAGTCAAAATCGGCGCTCAATCAATCTTACTTTATCTGTGTTCGTTGCAAACTGGCAACGAGGTAATGTGCTGTTGTGATTAACTGTTGTGACTAAACAGGGATTAACATGATAAAAATCGACAATCTCACAAAAACGTTCGGCAACTATAAAGCTGTCAAAGGGCTTTCCTTTAATGTCGGTCCTGGAGAAGTTTTGGGGTTCTTAGGCCCAAATGGTGCGGGCAAGTCCACCACCATGAAAATGATTACTGGCTTTTTTGCTCCCACTTCCGGCCAGATTACCTTATTTGGCCATAATGTGCTCGAAGATCCCCTAGCAGCAAAAGCCCTGATTGGTTATTTGCCAGAAGGCGCTCCTTGTTATGGAGATATGACGCCCCGGCAATATTTACGTTTTATCGGGCAGATTCGAGGGTATAGTGATGCCGAACTTACCGCCAAAGTAGCAAGCGTGACTGCAAAATTGCAATTAGAATCGGTGTTGGACAAACCGATCGAAAATTTATCAAAGGGATTTAAGCGGCGAGTGGGGTTGGCGCAAGCCATTTTGCATGATCCTCAAGTATTGATACTCGATGAACCTACCGATGGTTTGGATCCGAATCAAAAGCATGAAGTACGCAAGTTAATATCGAATCTATCAAAAGATAAAATCGTGGTGATATCCACCCACATCCTCGAAGAAGTAACGGCAGTTTGCACTCGTGCCATTATCATTGCCGGTGGCCAAATATTGGCGGATGGCACGCCTCAGGAGCTTGAAGCTCGTTCCCGTTATCAGGGCGCAGTGACTCTCGATATCGAAGGTGCACCAGATGCAGCATCCATATTAGCTGCACTTCCGGGAGTGGATGCAGTGGAATTGGATGCAAATCGCCTGGTGGTTTTTCCGGCGCGAGGCTGCAGCATATATGACGTGGTAATCAACAAGGTACAGGAAAAAGGCTGGCAGGTGAACGAGCTACACGTTGAGCGTGGCCGCCTGGATGAAGTGTTCCAAACCATCACCCAGGAGGTTGCATAATGCGACAGCTTACAGTGATTTTAAAACGTGAGATGGCGAGTTATTTTGCCACGCCTCTGGCCTATGTGTTCATCGTGATATTTCTCATGTTGGCGGGGTCATTCACCTTTTTCTTTGGCGGTTTTTTTGATAATGGTCAGGCGGATTTGCGGGTGTTCTTCAACTATCACCCGTGGCTGTATTTATTTCTGGTGCCAGCCTTATCGATGCGGTTGTGGGCGGAAGAACGTAAGAGCGGTACTTTGGAGATGCTTATGACCTTGCCCATTAGTCTACGCGATATGGTGTTGGGGAAATTTCTCGCGGCTTGGTTGTTTTTGGGGCTTGCGCTGATGTTGACCTTTCCTATTTGGCTGACGGTGAACTATTTGGGCGATCCTGATAATGGCGTCATCCTGGCGGGTTATTTTGGTAGCTGGCTAATGGCGGGCGCCTTGCTTGCCGTTGGATCCTGTCTTTCTGCATGCACCAAGAACCAGGTGATCGCCTTCATTCTTACGGTGGTTGTGTGCTTTCTGTTAATGGTGAGCGGGATGGATATCGTCATGGAATGGATGCCGGGCTGGTTTTCTGACTGGGTGATTAATTCTGTTGCGGCCTTAAGTTTTGTCTCTCACTTTAATGCCATAGCCAAAGGTGTATTGGATTTGCGTGACCTAGTTTACTTTTTAATTATGATCACCGGTTGGCTTATGGCCACAGGGATTGTTATTGATATGAAAAAAGCGAATTAAAATAAGGAGCCTATAGAATGCGAGTTACCCGATGGTTTTCCGGTGCCGGTCTTGTGCTTCTGGCGTTGGTAGTTTTGTTTTCAACCTTGTTTACGGATTGGCTCTTTAAATCCGCCCGTATTGATCTTACAGAAAGTGGGCTGTACACCTTGTCTGAAGGCAGCAAGCGGATTGTTCAGGATTTGGATCAACCGCTGGATCTTTATTTCTTTTTCTCGCAAAGCGCTACTCGAGATGCTCTGGCATGGCGCAATTATGCCAAGCAGGTAAAAGAGTTACTGCAAGAGTTTGAATTGGCCTCCAATGGCAACCTTAAGCTAACGGTTATTGATCCAGAACCTTTCTCCGAGGACGAAGATCGAGCCGCCGCATTTGGGTTGCAAGCGGTGCCAGTTAATAAGGCCGGTGATTCCCTGTATTTCGGCTTGGTGGCGCAATACGGTGCGGTAAAAGAAGGTGCAACACCGCAAGAAAACGAGCGCTCCACATTAGAGATTCCATTTTTTCAGCCCGAACGTCAGGCCTTCCTGGAATATGATGTGGCAAAAATGATTTATCAGGTAAGCCAGCCCAAAAAGCCAGTGATCGGTTTGATTAGTGGTTTGGATGTTGAGGGTGGCTTTAATATGATGACCCGTCAGCCAACCCAGCCATGGGCCACGGTTACCCAGTTGAAGCAATTATTCAAGGTGGAAAGCCTGGGGAACGACGTGGATGAAATTAATCCTGAAAACTACGATTTGTTGGTGCTTATTCATCCCACAGGTTTATCCGATGCCACCTTGTTTGCAATTGACCAGTTCGTTCTGCGTGGTGGCCATACCCTAATCTTTGTGGATCCGTTGGCGGAGCTAAGCCAGCCTGCGACACCGGAAGACAGTCGAGCTTCTGACAGTCTGGAACCATTATTCAGTGCCTGGGGTGTGGAATACGATCCCACCCAATTTGTGGCTGACGCGCAATTAGCATTGAATGTCGGCGGGCAAGGTCGGCAGCCGGTGCGACATTTAGGCATTCTCCAATTTGGTAAAGACACCATGTCCAGAGACAATGCGGTGACCAGTCAACTGGAAACCCTGCATATGTCCAGTGCTGGCTATTTCAAACCCAAGGCTGATTCGGAAACTGAGTTTGAACCACTGATTCACAGCACTGAATTTGCTATGCCGATGGCAACGGAGAAACTGATAAATACTCCCAACCCTGAGGACTTGGCCATCGGTTTTCAGCCCACTGGAGAACAATACGTTACCGCGGTTAAGTTATCCGGAAATGTTGCCTCGGCCTTCCCTAACGGAGTGCCAGTGGAGTCTAATTCTGATGAGACGTCTGCTGACTCTAGCGGTGACGCCGAGGCAGAGGCTGACTCTGCCGCCTCTGAGCAAGAGTATCTAACCGCTTCCCAGCAACCCATTCAGGTGGTTTTGGTGGCAGACACCGATATTCTCAGTGATCGCTTATGGGTTCGGGTGCAGCAGTTTTTTGGTCAGTCAATCATGCAACCCTTTGCGGATAATGGCGATTTCTTCAGTAACACCGTCGACCTTTTGTCCGGAAGTGCTGATCTGATCAATATCCGCGGGCAAGGGCAGTACTTCCGACCGTTCACTCTGGTGAAAGAAATGCAGCGAGAAGCTGAATCTAAATTTCAGGCGGTGGAACAACAACTGCGGCAACGCTTGCAGCAAATTGAAGCACAACTGGCTGAATTGCAGAATCAACAGGGCGATGGGGGTAACACGATTACGTTGACTCCGGAAGTGGAAGCCAAATTGATGCAGTTCCAGCAGGAGAAATTGGAAGTTCGCAAACAATTGCGAGAAGTGCAGCACCAACTAAACAAAGACATAGAACGTTTGGATCTTGTGCTGAAACTCATTAACATAGCTTTGGTGCCTTTCCTCATAACGCTGGTGGTTTTGGTGATTTGGTGGCTGCGTCGACGTAAAGCTGGCTAGTGGATACTGCTCATGTGAATGAAATCTCCGATCAAATCAACCAAGCCCTGACTCTAATGCCAGGGCCTCCCCCAACGCGAATTGTCCTTGGGCTGAGCGGAGGGCTGGACTCTATGGTGCTGCTCCACGGGTTGGTGAAGTGGCGGCAACAGTTTCCGGCCACTGAGGTGCAAGCTATTCATGTCAATCATCAGTTGCAAGCTGATGCCAGCCACTGGCAGCAACATTGTCAGAGAGAATGTCTGGCGTTGGGGGTGCCGCTATTGGTAGAGCGGGTGACGGTTGATTCGTGCTCGTCGAGCCTGGAGCGGGCTGCTCGTGATGCCCGCTATGGGGCCTTTGCCAAGGTAGTGAGTGCCAGCGAAGTGCTAATGTTGGCGCATCATCGTGATGATCAGGTAGAAACCTTTTTGCAGCGGGCGGCCCGTGGTAGTGGACCCTTGGGGCTCGCGGCCATGAGCCCCTCGGTTACAGTGAAGGGGATCACAATTTTACGGCCTCTATTGTCCCTTGATCGCGAACAGTTGGAAGGCTTGGCAAATCAGTGTGGCGTTAAGTGGATTGATGATCCCAGCAACTTAGATCGACGTATGGAACGCAATTTTCTACGTCACGAAGTGCTTCCCCTCTGGCGCAAATTTAAGCCCAACCTGAACCAAACCTTGAGTCGCGCAGCGCGGCTTTGCAACGAAACATCACAACTGTTGACGGACTTGGCGGCAATCGATGCGGGCGCGGAGCGTCAGGACCAGGGTCTGGAGATCAACAGGCTTCTAGGGTTAAGCCGATCCCGGCAGCGCAATCTGTTGCGTTATTGGCTGCAGGGTCAAGCCATGGCAATGCCCAGTGAAGTGGTTCTTGATCGCATTATTGATGAGGCGATCCCGGCGCCAGCCGATGCTCAGCCCAGAGTGGATTGGGGTATGGTTTCAGTGCGTCGTTTTCAGGGGGTGCTGTATGTGGTGCCGTCTTCATTAGATGCTGAAGCAGCGCCTGTTATGGATATAACCTTAACGGAATTGCAGCAACTAGACCTTGTCAATGCTAAGGGTCCCTTACCAAATATCACCCATTTTTCGCGCCGACGTCTGGCGTCTGCACCGTTGCAATTGCGCTGCCGCCAAGGCGGTGAGCGATTAAAACTCAGTGGTGGCCAGTCTAAGGACCTCAAAGATTGGTTTCAAAAGTTTGCAATCCCCCCCTGGTTACGTCCCCATTGGCCAATCCTGTACTGCGGAGATGACATAGCGGGGGTCCCTGGACTCTTGGTGTGTGAGGGCTTCGAGCCGGATTCACCAACTGATTCGTTGCCTCTTTACTGGAGCAGGGTGGACAGACGGTTGGGCATTCAGGGTAATTGAGTCGGCGGGGTTAATCGGGTAGAATTTACGCCCATTCTGAGTGTTGTTAGCGATGCTGTTATCGCCATCTCACTGCGACTTTTTCAATTCTCCGTTCACTGGTAGGTCAATGACAACAAAATATATTTTTGTAACGGGAGGGGTTGTGTCTTCCCTGGGTAAGGGAATTGCAGCAGCTTCCTTGGCGTCTATATTGGAGGCCCGAGGCCTCAAAGTCTCCATGATGAAACTGGATCCCTACATTAACGTGGACCCAGGAACCATGAGTCCCTATCAGCACGGCGAAGTGTTTGTAACGGAAGACGGCGCAGAAACCGACTTGGATTTGGGTCATTACGAGCGTTTTATTCGCAACACCATGACCCGCAAGAATAACTTTACCTCTGGTCGAATCTACCTGGACGTGATTGAGAAAGAGCGTCGTGGTGATTATCTGGGTGCCACCGTTCAGGTTATCCCCCATATTACCGATGAGATAAAAAATCGTATTGTGAACAATGACCTGGACGTGGACGTTCTGCTGGTGGAAATCGGCGGCACTGTGGGTGACATCGAATCACAACCTTTTCTGGAAGCCGTCCGTCAACTAAGGGTAGAACTCAAACCCAACAATTCCGTGTTTATTCACCTTACGTTGGTTCCCTATATAGAAACTGCCGGTGAAACCAAAACCAAACCGACGCAGCACTCGGTTAAAGAGCTACGCTCTATTGGTTTGCAGCCGGATGTATTGCTGTGTCGCTCGGACCATAGAATTCCTGATTCCTCCTTAGCCAAGATAGCCTTGTTCACCAATGTGGAGCGTCGTGCAGTTATTGGCCTGCAAGACGTCAACACCATTTACAAGATTCCGGCTGCCTTGCATTCTCAAGGGCTGGATGATTTTGTGCTGGAAAAACTAGGTCTGGAATGCAGTCCGGCCGATCTTAGTGAATGGACTGCTGTGGTAGATGCCCAGCTCAACCCGCAACATGACATCACCATTGCCATGGTGGGTAAATATACTGATTTGGCTGACGCCTATAAATCCCTTAATGAAGCGTTACTCCACGCCGGAATTCATACCCGTACGAAAGTAAATATTGATTATGTGGATTCAGAAGACCTTGAACGGGACGGTATTGATGTCTTGGCCCAGTACGACGGCATTCTGGTACCTGGTGGATTCGGTAAGCGTGGCACTGAAGGCAAAATTGCCGCTGTGCGTTATGCCAGAGAAAATAACGTGCCCTATCTCGGTATCTGTTTAGGTATGCAAGTGGCGGTTATTGAATTTGCTCGTAATAAAGCCGGCTTAAGCGATGCTCACAGCTCGGAATTTGTGGAAGACACTAAAACACCAGTGGTTGGCCTAATTACCGAGTGGCTTGATGAAGACGGCTCGCTGCAACAACGGAATGAAGAGTCTGATCTGGGTGGCACTATGCGCTTAGGGGCTCAAGAGTGCCGCTTAGTAGATGGCTCGCTGTGTAAATCAACCTATGGGGTCGAAACCGTATTTGAGCGCCATCGCCATCGCTACGAAGTGAATAACAAGTTTGTTCCAGTGCTGGAAAAAGCGGGTTTGCGCGTGGGTGGGCGTTCCATTGATGGCAGCCTGGTGGAAATGGTTGAAGTGCCTGAACATCCTTGGTTTGTTGCCTGTCAGTTTCATCCGGAGTTTACCTCTACGCCTCGTGATGGACACCCGCTGTTTACCGGCTATGTAAAAGCGGCAAAAGCATACAAGGATCAGAAACTGATCGTTCAGGATTAAGCATAAGGAATAACGAGAATGACAGCGGAAGCACAAAAGACGATAAATCTCAAAACACCAGATGGCAAGGTCATTAGCATGAACAATGATCAACCCTTTGTGCTCTTTGGTGGCATGAACGTTCTGGAATCTAGGGACATGGCCATGGAGGTGGCTGAACACTATGTGACAGTGTGTGAGAAACTCGCCATTCCCTACGTATTTAAAGCGTCTTTTGACAAAGCCAACCGATCCTCTGTTAACTCCTATCGAGGGCCAGGGTTAGACGAAGGGCTGAAAATATTCGAAGAAATTAAGACCACGTTTAAAGTGCCCATAATTACCGATGTTCACGAACCTTCTCAGGCGCGACCTGTGGCGGAAGTGTGTGACATTATTCAATTGCCAGCCTTCCTGTCACGGCAAACCGATCTAGTGGTCGCCATGGCAAAGACGGGGGCTATTATTAATGTTAAAAAAGCTCAGTTTTTGGCACCGAAAGAAATGCAGCACATCATTCGCAAATGTGAAGAGGCGGGGAACGACCAGGTCATTTTGTGTGAGCGAGGTTCCAGCTTCGGTTATAACAATCTAGTGGTGGATATGTTGGGCTTTGGCATTATGAGAGCTTTTGGCAATCCTCTCTTTTTTGACGTGACCCATTCATTGCAAATGCCAGGCGGCTTGGCAGAAGCAGCGGGTGGTCGTCGCGCTCAAGTAACGGAGTTAGCCCTGGCCGGTATGACACAGCGATTAGCCGGGCTGTTTCTAGAAGCCCATCCAGAGCCAGAAAAAGCGAAATGTGATGGCCCCTGTGCATTGCGATTATCGATGCTGGAAGCCTTTTTAGCACAAGTTAAAGCGGTGGACGACTTAGTAAAAAGTTTCACCACATTAGATACCCATTAGTTTTTAAAAAGACAGGAGTGTTCACCACCATGCCTAAGATAATTCAGATTCGCGCACGTGAAGTGCTAGATTCACGAGGCAATCCAACCGTTGAAGCCGATGTGATTCTGGAATCCGGTGCTGCTGGCACGGCCTGCGCGCCTTCCGGAGCTTCAACCGGTTCGCGAGAAGCGCTTGAACTCCGTGATGGTGATAAGTCTCGTTATGGCGGTAAAGGCGTGCTTAAAGCCGTTGCGGCGATTAATAACGATATTAACGCATTGCTCAAAGGTAAGAATGCGTTAGACCAGCGCGCCATTGATAAAATCATGCTGGATGCCGATGGCACAGAAAATAAATCGAAGTTTGGTGCCAATGCAATTCTCGCCGTGTCTCTGGCGACGGCGAAAGCAGCGGCTGTGTATAAGCAGGTGCCTTTGTTCCAGCATGTAAGTGAACTGGTGGATGGCAAAGCGGGACCTTATACCATGCCGGTGCCGATGATGAATATATTGAATGGCGGCTCTCATGCTGACAACAACGTGGACATCCAGGAATTTATGATCCAGCCCGTTGGTGCCCCCACATTTGCTGAAGCATTGCGCTACGGCGCTGAAATATTTCATGCCTTGAAAAGTGTGTTAAGCGCCCGCGGCTTAAGTACCTCTGTGGGTGATGAGGGCGGGTTTGCTCCCAACCTGTCTTCCAATGAAGAAGCCTTGGAAGTCATCGTGGAAGCGGTGGAAAAAGCCGGTTATAAACTCGGTGAGGACATTACCTTGGCTCTGGATTGTGCCGCATCGGAATTTTATAAAGATGGTAAGTACGTTTTGGCGGGAGACAATAAGATTTTGGACTCCGCAGGATTTGCCGATTATCTGGCGGACCTATGCAGCCGATACCCCATTATCTCCATTGAAGACGGTCTTGACGAAGGCGATTGGGATGGTTGGAAAATTCTTACCGAAAAGCTGGGCGACAAAATTCAGTTGGTGGGTGATGACCTATTCGTCACCAACACCAAAATTTTAAAAGAAGGTATCGAAAAGAATATTGCCAACAGTATTCTGATTAAATTCAATCAAATTGGCAGCCTGACGGAAACCCTGGACGCAATTGCCATGGCGAAAGCGGCGGGTTATAGCGCTGTGATTTCTCATCGCTCCGGAGAAACTGAAGACTCTACAATTGCTGATTTGGCGGTGGCAACAGCCGCCGGGCAAATTAAAACTGGTTCTTTATGCCGATCTGATCGAGTCGCGAAGTACAATCAACTGCTGCGGATTGAAGAGATCATTGGTGATCAGGCGCCCTACAAAGGCAAAGCAGAGTTTACCCGAGCCTAGGCCAATTTGTTCCGTAACGTTTGGTGGTTCGTTCAATATATAGAGACATCAAACGTTGCGCGACCAGAAAGTTGTGAATACATTGAAAAACAAAGAGCGTTGTTGAAAAGTTCTTAGCCATAATAGCGGGCATTTGCTAGGTTTATAGGGATGTCCATGAGTTTAGCGGTCTTGCAATGTCTCAAACTACGCCCACAAATTGGTTTTCCTTGCCCCGAATAGCATTTTGGCTGCTGTTAGCGATCTTTATTACATTGCAGTTTCGCTTGTGGGTTGGTGAAGGTGGCATTTCCGATATATGGGCCTTAAGGGAAGCTATTGAAAGGCAGGAACGGGAAAATCATTTGATTGAGCAGCGCAATTTACGCCTCCGGGCAGAAGTGGATAGCTTGAAAAATGGTTTAACCGCCGTAGAAGAACGGGCTCGTACCCGACTTGGGATGATTAAAGAAGACGAAACCTTTTTTCTGATCATCGAAGATCAACCGTAACGCTATTCTTGAAATCCATGACTCCATCACCGCGCGTATGGTGTGTTGTTCCTGCCGCTGGAATAGGCAAGCGGTTTGGTTCCAGCATTCCCAAACAGTATCTTGCTTTGGGTACCAAGACGGTATTTGAACATACCCTATCACGCTTGCTCTCCGTTAATGCTATCGAACGCATTGTTCTCGCGGTTGATGTCCAGGATACCCGCATTCGTCAGTTTGATATTAGCCAGCACCCGAAAGTGACCATCGTCGAAGGCGGCGCTGAACGTTGTCATTCGGTGTTGAATGGTTTGCGCGCCTTGCAGCATTGTGCGAGCGCTGATGATTGGGTTTTGGTGCACGATGTTGCAAGGCCCTGTGTTCGTTGCGACGATATTCAGCAGCTAATTGATACACTGTTGGCTGGCTCTGCCCAAGGCGGGCTGCTGGCGACGCCTGTGCGCGACACCATGAAGCGGAGCGATCATCATGGCAAAGTGACCGAAACTGTGAATCGAGAACAGCTTTGGCATGCACTCACCCCCCAGATGTTTCCTTTTACGATGTTGTTGGCGGCTTTGGAGCGGGCCATTGAACAGCAGGCTTTGGTGACTGATGAAGCCTCAGCGATGGAGCTGCTGGGACATCAACCACAACTCGTACAGGGTCACAGTGATAATATCAAAATTACTCATCCCCAAGACTTAAAGCTGGCAGAGCTTTTTATCAGTCAGCAAGAGGAAGATTAATGTTTAGAATTGGCCATGGTTACGACGTGCATCGGTTTGGAGTAGGCGACCACATTAAGTTGGCTGGAGTGAAGATTCCTTACTCCCAAGGTTTTGTTGCGCACTCTGATGGCGATGTGGCCTTGCATGCACTCTGTGATGCCTTGTTAGGTGCTGCCGCTTTGGGAGATATAGGCCGTCATTTCCCCGATACCGATGCGCAGTATCGAGGAATCGATAGCCGCCAGCTACTCAAAAGTGTATTACAAAAAGTAAATGAAGCCGGTTTCTCTCCGATGAATGTGGATCTTACCATTGTGGCGCAAGCACCCAAGTTAGCACCCTTTATCGACACTATGTGCGCCACCCTTGCCCAGGATCTGGCACTGCCTGCAAGTGCGGTGAATGTAAAAGCCACCACCACCGAGGGCCTGGGTTTTGCCGGTCGTAAAGAAGGCATTGCCGCGCACGCCGTGGTGCTGCTGCATGCTTCGCAATGAATTCCGGTGATCGATTGCCAGCCATGGGTTTCGAGCAGGCACCCTATAGGCTGGGAGGTCCTATTGCCAGCGCTACATTCAAGCAAGAATGGAGCGACTTTATTGTCAGCGAAGTGCTTGGCTTTGAGCCCAGCGGCGCAGGCGAACATCTCTTTTTATTGATTCAGACCGCTAATCAAAATACACGCTATACGGCCAAATGCATCGCCAGCCAACTGAGAATTAAAAATAGACTGGTGAGCTTTTCTGGGATGAAAGATCGCCATGGCGTTACGGAGCAATGGTTTTCCGTCCATCTTCCAGGACAAAATTTCTGGGTCGATAAAGGGTTTTTAGCGGAGCAGGGTATTACCGTACTACGCCAGGAACGCCATCACAGAAAATTGCGACTAGGTACTCACAAAGCCAATTTATTCCAGATCAGATTACGCCAAGTGGCGGGTGACCATGCAGCCATTGAACAAAGAATTTGTTCGCTGGAAAGCAACGGCGTCCCTAATTATTTTGGCCCGCAACGATTCGGGCGGGATGCCAATAACTTGCGAGAATTAGTGCAGTGGGCAAGTCAGCAGGCGTTACCCGGCGATCGAGAATTGCGCAGCATTTTATTATCAACTCTGCGGGCCTGGGTGTTCAATGGAAATCTTGGCCGTCGCTTGCAAGCAGGCACCTGGCCCCTTTGGCAGCCAAAGGACATTGTGATGCTGGCGGGAACCCACAGTTTCTTTCAGCCTGATACATGGGATAGTGATTTGACGGCTCGCCTTCAGTCTGCCGATATACAGGTGGGCGACTGGTTGCCGGGTAAGGATGAAAAAAATCTGGAACCCAATTTGTCAGGGCTTTTAACCATTGCAGAGATGAAGCCTATGCCTAGAGCCATCCGCTTAATGCCAACAGCATTGGCGATGCAATGGCAGAAGGATGATTTAGTGTTGCGTTTCGAATTACCCACAGGAACCTATGCAACCGCTGTATTGCGCGAATGTTTCATTTTAAATAATAAATTTAATGAATCATACTCGCCGATTTCCCAACCATAACTTACAATGATTGGGGCCCACAACAACAAATAATTGTCAGAGGAAAAATTGAGTGAACGAGTCTCTATTGGCGGGAATAGGTATGACTTCGCAGCGCACGCGGGATCGTTTGATCAGGCGTTTGCAGGAACAGGGGATAGAGAATACCGGTGTGCTGGAAGCCATCCGTAACGTGCCTCGACATTTGTTCGTTGATGAAGCCTTGGCTCATCGGGCGTATGAAGATACCGCTTTGCCTATCGGCCATAACCAGACAATCTCCCAACCCTACATTGTAGCCCGCATGACTGAATTGCTGGTAGAAAGCGGTCCAGTGAATAAAGTGTTGGAGATAGGCACCGGTTCCGGTTATCAAACGGCAGTATTGGCCGCCTTCGCCAGCGAAATTTATTCGCTGGAACGAATAAAAGTGCTACAGGAAAAAACCCGCAAAAGGCTGCGTACTCTTAAAATTCATAATGTGCTGTTTCGCTATGCTGACGGCTCCATGGGATGGGAGGAGAAAGCTCCCTATGACGGTATTATTGCCGCCGCCGCACCGAGTAAAGTGCCCGATAGTTTACTGCAGCAACTCGCGGTAGGGGGGCGAATGATTATTCCTATCGGAGAGGACGAGCAAAAGCTGTATCGAATTACCCGAACGGATAACGGGTTTGATCACGAATTTATTGAGAATGTTCGATTTGTACCCTTCCGCTCTGGAGTACGTTAATATCCTCGCTCTTTTTAAGATGTAGTTAGGATGACGTATGCAAAAGCAGACACCGAAACAAGCATTCCTGCTCTACCTGAAAGGTGTGGCAATGGGGGCCGCCGATATTGTTCCGGGTGTATCAGGAGGCACTATTGCCTTCATCACCGGAATCTACCAGCAGCTCATCGATAGTATTGGCGCCATAGGCCCCGACACCTTACGTATTTTGTTTAAAGACGGTCCAATCCGTGCCTGGCATTCGTTTAATGGCAATTTTTTGCTGGTTTTGATGCTGGGAATACTCACCAGCGCGGTCAGCTTAGCCAAATTGATTTCCGGGCTGTTAGAGACTCAGCCGGAGTTGTTGTGGTCTTTTTTCTTTGGCCTGATTCTGATTTCAGCCGTTCACATAGGTAAGCAGATTAAACAATGGTCCTTTGGTATCCTGTTGGCGTTGCTGGCGGGGGTCGCCATAGCCTACGCCATCACAGCCATGGCACCAGCGCAAATACCTGCCAACACGCTGACGATTTTTGCCGCTGGGTCTGTTGCCATTTGTGCCATGATATTGCCTGGGATTTCCGGTAGCTTCATATTGTTGTTGATGGGAATGTACGCTCATATTATCGGCGCTATTAAATCTTTTGATCTGATGGTGCTGGCTGTCTTCGGCGCGGGTTGCATTACCGGACTGTTATTGTTTACCCGTTTGCTATCCTGGTTACTGCACCGTTTTCAGACCATGACTTTAGCCGTATTGACGGGATTTATGATTGGCTCACTGAATAAAGTCTGGCCCTGGAAGCAAACACTTTCCTACCGTATCAATAGCCATGGAGAGGAGGTTGCTTTCCAGCAAGCCAACGTATTACCGACCGATTATGCCTCCATAACGGGAAGTGATCCGCACATAGTAGGCGGTGTTTTGCTTATGATAGTGGCAATAATCGTGGTTTTAGGGGTGGAAAAACTGACGGCTCAAAGAGACTCGTGAGTTGAGAATTATTTATAGAAGTATAAATAATGGTCAATTTTTGTGAATTTCGCCAAATTTCCAATAGATTTTCTAGCAATAAGCCTAAGCTATTTATGATAAATAGTTCTAAATTGATTTAGGTGAATTGATGATCTAAAACCACATGGTTGATGGAGCATCTTAGTGCGATTAACTCGCTTTTCATACATTAAAGCAGCCTTCCTGCTGGCGCTACTGGGCAGTGTAAGTGCTTGCGGACCCTCCCGTTATGGGCATATAAGAAATGTCTATCGTCCTGAAGCCCCCATAACACAAGGGGTTCACAAGGTTCGAGAAGGGGACACTCTGTATACTATTGCCTTTCGCTACAACCGAAAATACGAGGAATTAGCTGCTGCCAACAATATCAATCCACCTTACAAAATAACCCCAGGCCAAATAATTTACTTGGGAAAAGTGGTAGAGAAACCAGCTCCCAAGCCAACACCGATTGAAACACGTCCAGACAAAAAACAGCCAACTCGTTATAAGAAACCGGAAACTCATGCCAAACCGGTCCAAGAAAAAGTTGCAAATCAAAGAGATAACAAGGTAATTATGTCATGGAGATGGCCAGCATCCGGATCGATTATCAGGACTTATTCATTGACGGGAAGCAAAATTAACAAAGGCATCGATCTCGCAGGATCTCGTGGTGAACCTGTTTATGCAACAGCAGATGGTGAAGTCGTTTACAGTGGTACCGGTTTAGTGGGGTACGGCAACTTGATCATTCTGAAGCATAACGAGCAATTTTTAAGTGCGTATGCCCATAACAGTCGATTGTTGATCAAAGAGGGACAATCCGCTAAAGCTGGGCAGAAAATTGCCGAAATAGGTTCTACTGGGGCGAATCGCAACCAACTCCATTTTGAAATACGAAAGGATGGTAAGCCGGTAAACCCACTGCAGTACCTTCCAGCACGTTGAGCTGGGCAGCAGCAAGAATGAGATATAACAACTACATAAATTTGTGCGGGGTAATACGATGATTCAGGCAGAGCGAGAAGAAAATCTGGATATTGAGTTCAGCGAAGATACGGATCTGGAAGATGCGTTCGAGGAACGAGCAGCGGAACTGCGGGATCGACGTAATGGCATGGAAGATGCGGAAGAAGATGTATTTTCTGTGCAAGCCGGCACTCAAAAAACCCTAGATGCTACCCAAATTTATTTAAATGAGATTGGTTTTTCTCCACTGCTGACGCCAGAGGAAGAGGTTTATTACGCGCGGCGAGCGCTTCGCGGACATGAAGACGCTCGTAAACGGATGATTGAAAGTAACCTGCGGTTAGTGGTGAAAATTGCCCGGCGCTATGTGAACCGGGGATTATCGCTGCTTGATCTCATTGAAGAGGGCAATCTGGGCCTTATTCGGGCGGTTGAGAAATTCGACCCAGAGCGGGGATTTCGTTTTTCGACCTACGCCACTTGGTGGATACGCCAAACCATTGAGCGCGCCATCATGAATCAAACTCGAACCATCCGTCTGCCCATCCATGTAGTTAAAGAATTGAATATTTATTTGCGAGCGGCACGGGAATTAACCCAGAAGCTGGATCACGAGCCCAGTGCGGAAGAAATTGCTGAGTTGCTAGACAAGCCTCTGGACGATGTAAAACGGATGCTTGGGCTAAATGAGCGGGTCTCATCGGTGGATACGCCCATGGCCCATGATTCGGACAAATCTTTACTCGACACGATAGCGGATGTAAAAGTGTCCGATCCGGCTGAACTGCTGCAAGACGCGGATCTACGGTACAGCATCGATTATTGGTTAGATCAATTGCCCACCAAACAAAAAGAAGTGATCGCCCGAAGATTCGGCTTGCGCGGGTACGAAATGAGTACCTTGGAAGAAGTGGGTTTGGAAATCGGCCTGACTCGTGAGCGAGTGCGTCAAATCCAGGTTGAGGCTTTAAAGCGTTTAAGAGATCTATTGGAAAAACAAGGCCTTACCGGCGATGCTATTTTTGGCGGTTGATATAATCTTGATAGATTAGGGATATATGAATGCCCATGGATGGGCAAAAAAATCCCCGCTTATGGTTTGAGTTAAAATCTCAGAACATAAGCGGGGATTTTTTTTACTGTCTTAATAAGCGAGGTGGGCGGTAAACCGCCCTTCTTTTTTCAAAGAATTCTGTTCGATCCAAAGATCCTGTAAGAGAATAGTAAGACAAAAACCGTTACTTGTGTAGGAAATCGCTTACATTTTTTGTGAGAGAGTTGTAACACGTGTTGCGTTTTAAGCTTACAAAAACGGTCGAAAATTTCATAAGTTGTTGATAATTAACAAGTAATAAATTAGTAATAACGTAATAACTATTTTGATTGTCAATTAGCTCTAGTGAATTTTATTTAGGGTTTAGATATCATTTGTCTTGTGGCAGGACGCTTTTATGGAAATAGGAACAAGGATTGTTTCTCAGGGAAGAAGGCAGGATGCCTTAGGATAGGATATCCAAGCGAGGTGGGGCGGCGTAAGCCGCCCTTCTTTTTGTGCAAATTTTTTGTCAACGTCCACTAAAAACGTAGAAAAGCCAAGCTATATCAGTATATCGCGCTGATAAATAACGATTAACGCTCCAGGTACTGAATTTTCCCTTCGACGCCATCCCATTCTTCCGCATCTGCCAGGGGGTCTTTCTTCTCGGTGATGTTAGTCCAGGTTTCTGCTAACTCAGCATTGATCTCAATGAAATTCTGCTGATCTGCAGGTACTTCGTCTTCGGAGTAGATGGCATTGGCCGGGCACTCGGGCTCACACAAGGCACAATCAATACACTCGTCAGGATGGATAACCAGGAAGTTGGGTCCTTCATAGAAACAATCTACAGGACAAACTTCTACACAATCTGTGTACTTACACTTGATGCAGTTATCGGTAACAACAAAGGTCATTTTAAGTGCGTCCTCTACTCTCACAACGTTAAACGCGGGGAGTCTAATGCGTTCAGCGCCCGCAAGCAACTTTATTGTCGAGATTGGCGTAATTTCCCCGGCTCAAATTTTATTTTCCTCTGTTCCAAGTATGTCCGTCATAAACACATGAGCTGTTCGCCACAGTGGCGAGCAGTCCGAATCTAACTATTTGAACGGTTATATCCAAGGAGTTTGGGGCAATGAGCACAGTATTTAGTCAGAAAAGCAGTTTTAGAATGACACTATTGGCGAGTGCAGTTTCTGTACTAGTAGCCTGTGGCGGAGGCGGTAGTGGCGGGGGCGGAGATGTTTCTGATCGTGATCCAGTAAAAGAACAGCCGGAAATCATCACCGCCAAAATCGCAATCGCTGATATACAGCCTCAATTTGGGCTGCCAGGGGATGTGGTTAAAATTAATGCAGAGGGAGTGATACCCTCGAATCTAAGAATAGTTTTGAATGGTACTGAAATCGTACCGGATGCCGTAAGTGGAGGTTCTGTCACTTTTACAATTCCTTCTGGTGTCGCTTCCGGTCCACTCTTATTAAAAGGCGACAAGGTGTTTTCGAACACTTTATGGTTTTCTGTGTCTGAAAATGGTTTATCCGCACCAGACCCTACAAAAGTCATTGAAGATCCACTTGGTAATGATGTGGTTTCCGATTATTTGATAGTTCAAGTCCTGTCCAGTGATAGTTCTCCGGACACAGCCCAGCGTTTGGCGCAAATCGTATCTGGTGAGGTTATAGGTCAAGTTAGTGAGTTGTCGCTTTGGCAAATAGCCATAGATGTTGATAGTTTGGGTGAGCTGGAAGGGCTTAGAGATCTTCTTTTGGCAGATCCAAGTGTTGAGAATGTCATTATCGACTTTTTGGTTGAAGAAGAGAGCGTTGATTGGTCGAAAGACCCAGGGTTAGGCCAGCAAAGAGACAGAAACAATGTCGAGCAAGGTGCCGCTTTTTACGAGTCGAAAATTAGTCTTTCAGATTCATCAAAAGTTCTACCCTATTTTATGGCTATTGGCGTTACGGAAGCAGGCTTGGATTTTGGACTGCCTGATTTTTCGAATCAGCTAACTTCTGCGACTAATAAGGTTTCAATTTTTGGCAAGAATTTACCGAGTTCGAATGATTCCATCTCAGCGCATGGGAGCAATGTCCTTGGAATTGTTTCTGCAGAGCTGGGTGACGGTGGAAATGCTGGGTTGATTGAAGCTTTGTCAGCGACTCATGCTGGCGCGAATATTTCTGTCTCGGGTAAAAGCTTAATGCAAAAAATATTTGCCACACTGGAAATGGCAGAGCGGGGTGCCAGCGTTGTTAATTGGAGTTGGGGTGTACATAGGGTTGTTGCGACGGATATCAATAATGATGGTTCTATCAGCTCTGATGAAGCAACTGACGGAGCGCTGAACTGTAAAGGTGAATATGTTCTGGATAATGCGATAAATGATAAGGCTTTCAAATCTTATAAAGAATTAATAGGTGACTTGTTTGATAAAATTGAAGCTACCTATCCAAAGATGGTAATCGTTGCGTCAGCGGGCAATGGGCTCAGTGATGCAGGCGATGCCACAAATAGGTTGCCAAGTGCGCTGGAATCCAACCAAATGATAGTCGTTGGCGCCCACACCTCCGGAGGCATGTATGATGATGAGATAAGCGAAGACGATTTCGCTGCGGAGATATGCTTTGACAAGAGTATTGCAGCTGACATAAAACGAGCCAATTATTCAAATTTTGGTGAAAGAGTAGATGTCAGCGCTAGTGGTACTATTGTTGGCTTTCAGAATCAATCATTAGCAACAGTCTCAGGTACATCATATGCGGCTCCACTTGTTACGGCTACTGTTGCTCTGATGCAGTCAATCAATCCTAATTTATCTGCGCTTGAGATAAAAAATATCCTGCGTGCTTCTGCATTGCCAGTCGAAAACAAAGTAATGTTGAGTAGCGGCGAGACTGTCTTTACCAGGCCGTTAAACTCCTCTGAATCTGAACCTTTTGAAGGTAAGGGTGCGAGGTTGAATGTTAAAGGCGCTTTGGAATCGGCGGTATCTAGTTTAGAGTCAGAAACTGTTTCTAAAGGTGATTTGGTCAAGGTTTCTATTCCTAAGGAAGCAAGTGAAATTACCAAAACGATAACAGTTACAGTTCCTGGTGAAGGTGCTGTCTTTGATAAAGTTGATATCATGTTTGTGGTTGATGTGTCATCCAGCTACAGTGACGATATTAATACCTTCCGAGCTAAAGCGGGAGAATTGATTGAGGCATTTAGAGATAGTGGTAACGATGTGCATATTGGTATTTCGACTTTCAGTGATTTCCCACTAAGCCCTTACGGTAGTGTAAGAAGAGATTATGCTTTTTCTTTAAATCAACCCCTAACTAATGACGAAGGCTTGATTACCGGCGCGCTGAACGGCTTGTCTCTTCTGTCAGGAGCTGATAGCCCTGAAAGTCAACTGGAAGCATTGGCAAAAACGTCCTTGCGCGATAGCGGTTGGCGAGATGGTGCCTTGCCTATCCTGTTTCTCGCAACAGACGCTAGTTTTCACGATTCGGATGTTGACCCGAATTATCCAGGGACCGGTTTTTCAGAAACAGAGCAGATGCTTATTAACAAGAAAATGCGAGTTTATGGTCTGCAAGC
Source organism: uncultured Ketobacter sp. (assembly GCA_963922875.1). GTDB lineage: Bacteria > Pseudomonadota > Gammaproteobacteria > Pseudomonadales > Ketobacteraceae > Ketobacter. The sequence goes on from CAWUJH010000004.1 coordinate 354,961, forward strand.
GGGTGGCAGTATTCCTGATGTAATAAGGATCACCGAGAGTACTGGTGGTGGCGCATTCGAACTTTCAAGAGACAGTGAAGAGATTGTGACGAGTGTTATAGATGCACTTGATGAAGTGAGTTCTGATCTTTCCATCAAGTTAGTTCCGAACGGTGATTTCACCAGAGTGGTTAAGAGCATTAAACCAGCTGGTTTCCCTGATGCTTTAGACGGAGCTTCAATAGATAACGTGAGACCTGGTGATTCGATAAGCTTTGATGTGGTGTTTGAAAAGGGAGACGAAATTTCCACTGGGACTAAAACGTTGACTTTTCGTTTGCTAGTGAACGCAGACGATGTAGCCATTATTCAAGAAATTCCAGTTGTATTAACTATTGACTAAGGGGAAGAAAATGAAAAGTAATAAAGTAATGTTGGCGGTTTTTTTGTTTCTTTCGAACAATCTAATGGCACAAGAAGATGTTTGTTTTTCGGAGCAAAAAGAACTTAGTGGCGACTTCAGAGTGTACTCGTCACCAGATAAATACTTAGGATATGTAAGCCCAAATAAAGATGGTAGCTGGTTCGTTTGGGTGGATAGTACAGGAGCATTGAATGCAGATATCAGCTCAAAAGACCAAGCTGTTGAGGTTCTCTGCAATGAGGCAGCTCGCTCTATCATCACTCGATAAGTAACGGGAGGCAACAAATGAAGGCTGGGGTTTCGTACCCCGGCCTTTTTTTATAGATTTTTTTCACTCATTTCTTTCAGCTTGTACACCAGTTCCAAGGCTTGTCTTGCGTTTAGACAATCAGGGTCCAATCGGTTCAGCATTTCGATAACCGGATGGGGCGGTGGTGGCTCTGCGAACAAGTCCGACTGCAATGGTTTGTTTGCTTGAGCCAACACCTGGTTGTTCAAATCCTGCTTCTCCAGCTGGCCAAGCTTTTTCTTTGCATTCTGGATGACGCTGGGTGGTACGCCCGCCAGCTTAGCCACTTGCAAACCGTAACTTTGATTGGCGGGACCTTCCATTACCTTGTGCAGAAACAGTATATTGTCGCCTTGCTCTTGTGCGGTCAGATGAACATTCACCACGTTCGGGATCTGATCCGGCAATTGGGTAAGCTCAAAATAGTGGGTAGCAAACAGGGTGAGGGCTTGTATTTTTACCGCCAAATAATTAGCGCAGGCCCAAGCCAGGGATAAACCATCAAAGGTACTGGTGCCGCGACCAATTTCGTCCATCAACACTAAGCTGTTGCGGGTGGCATTGTGGAGAATGTTTGAGGTTTCCGTCATCTCCACCATAAAGGTTGAACGGCCGCTTGCTAGGTCATCGGACGAACCTATGCGGGTGAAAATACGATCAATAGATCCTATGGTTGCATGCTCGGCAGGAACGAAACTACCGATATGGGCGAGTAGGGCAATCAATGCCGTTTGCCGCATAAAGGTCGATTTACCCCCCATGTTGGGACCGGTGATCACCAGCATGCGGCGGTGTGTATCCAGTTTGAGATCATTGGGAATAAACGCTTCACTCAGCACCTGTTCCACCACTGGATGGCGTCCGGCAATAATGTGGATGCCAGCTTGTTTGGTTAGTTCTGGTCGTGACAATGCCAAGGTGTCAGCCCGTTCCGTAAGACAACTCAATACATCCAACTCAGCCACACTGGCAAAGCTTTTTTGTAATTCGGGTAAACTGTCTGCTATGTGGTTCAGCAGGTCTTCAAATAGTGCTTTTTCCCGCGCCAGCGCTCGGCTTTTGGCGCTTAAAGCTTTGTCTTCGAATGTTTTTAATTCGGGGGTGATATAACGCTCAGCATTTTTTAAAGTTTGACGGCGAATATATTCAGTGGGTGCTTTGGCGGATAGTGCTTTACTGATTTCAATAAAGTAGCCGTGAACTCGATTGTAACCCACTTTAAGCGTGCTGATTCCCGTGCGTTGTCGTTCCCGTTCTTCTAAATCCACCAGAAACTGTCCCGCATTTTCACTAATGGCGCGCAGTTCATCCAGATCAGGATCATAGCCATCGGCAATAACACCACCATCCCTCAGCACTACAGGCGGCGTTTCCACCAACGCCATGGTGAGAATCGACGCCAGCTCTGGATAATCGCTGATGCTGTTGGCCATACTACGTATTATGGGGCTTGAAAGACTCGCCAGAGTATCCTGTAAGGCAGGCAGGGCGTTTAATCCGTCTCGTAAGCGAGATAGGTCTCTGGGGCGGGCTGAGCGCAATGCCACTCGCGTTAAAATACGTTCAATGTCACCGATTTGTTTCAGCACGCCTTGCACCGGTTCGTATTGATAGTTTTGCAATAGCGCGGCAATAGCATCCTGACGTTGGGTCAGGGTGGCAATGTCGCGAATGGGACGATGCAGCCAGCGCCGCAACATTCTTCCTCCCATGGCAGTTTTGGTTTTATCCAGCACCCAAGCCAGGGTGAATTTTTCATTGCCTTGGAGGTTGACGGTTAATTCCAGATTACGCCGGGTGGCGCCATCAAGGGCGACGCAGTCGGTTAATGATTCCACCGCCATACCGCGAATATGGGGCAGGGCGGTCTTTTGGGTTTCCTTGGCGTATTGCAACAAACAGCCGGCAGCCGCTACCGCCACAGTGTGGTTTTCACAGCCAAAGCCGGCCAAATCCTGGGTGTTAAACTGTTGGGTCAAGGCGCGCAGGGCTGATTCCTGGTCGAAATCCCAAACCGGTCGTTGGCGCACACCCTGGCGGTCCTTGAGGAGGGCAGCCACATGAGAGTCTTCGGTTACCAGCAGTTCAGCAGGGTTGATCCGTGCCATCTCGGACAGCAAACTGGCTTCGCCTTGCACTTCGCTGACAAAAAAGCGCCCGCTGCTGATGTCCAGATGGGCAAAGCCAAACAGGTCGCCTTGTTGCGCTACGGCGCACAGTAGATTGTCCTGATGCTCGTCTAGGAGTGCTTCGTCGCTAATGGTGCCTGGGGTTACGATGCGCATTACTTTGCGCTCTACGGGTCCTTTACTGGTGGCCGGGTCACCAATTTGTTCCGCCACCGCAACAGATACCCCTAGCTTAACCAAGCGTGCCAAATAACCTTCCGCCGCATGATAGGGTACGCCAGCCATAGGGATAGGTTTGCCCGCAGATTGCCCGCGCTGAGTTAAGGTGATATCCAGCAGTTCCGCGGCTTTCTGTGCATCCCCGAAGAACAGCTCGTAAAAATCCCCCATCCGGTAAAACACCATTTCAGTGGGGTGCTCTGCCTTGATCTTCAGATATTGCTGCATCATGGGGGTGTGCTGGGATGTATGGTCGGCAGCTAAGCTATTGTTATCAGTCATATTTTGAGTGGCTTTGCTTGTGTATGAGTAGGGTGGTGATGGTTCCAAAATGGCACGGACCTTCAAACGGCTAATAGTAACAAACCCTTAAGGCCTGGCACAGAGGAAGATAGGGTACTCATAAAGAGTTAAAGCCAGTTCTCGAATTGTTGTTTGGGTAGAAAAAAACTCCCAATAGGCAGCTTTCTTGTGTTAATGAGACAATTCGAATTACAAACTTTAGCCAAAGACGGGTTGCCCTGAAACTGTTGAAATTGTTAGATTCAGTTCCTAACAGTAGGTGATTGCTGTTTGATCAAATGTTTAAGGCGATAAGCCGCGATCCTCAAACAATAACAATAACAAAAAGTATTAGGACTTACCCCATGGCAAAGTTAAACCGACGAAAGTTTCTGGGTGGCGCGGCGGCGGCCGCTGCTGGCGCATCACTACCGAGCACGTCCCACGCTGGATTACGCATTCCATTGACCCGTTCCGAAGAGCGTGTGGTAGTCATAGGGTCCGGTTTTGGGGGCGGCATTTCAGCATTAAGGTTGGGCCAAGCCGGGGTGAAAGTTTTAGTTTTGGAACGCGGCCGTTGGTGGAAAACCGGCCCCAACGCCGAAACCTTTCCTCATGCGGCTATTCCCAGCCGGCGCGATTTATTCTATACAATCTGGCCCGAATTCTTTGGCCGGCGCATTGGGCTCAATCCCTACGCTGGCTTGCTCGAACCGGTGGTGGGCCGCAACATGACATCACTGGTGGCTTGTGGCGTTGGTGGTGGCTCTTTGGTGTATCAGGGCATGACTTTGCAGCCCACTGAAGATAATTTTAACGCCTGCTTCCCTCAAGCCCTCGACTACGCCAAGATGGATGCCGTTTACTATCCCCGCGTAGCGCAAATGCTAAAGGTCGCTACGGCTCCCGATGCCTTGATAAATAGCCCCGCCTATAAAGTTGCCCGCATTTTTGCCTCCAGGGTTCAGGCTGTAGGCTACCATCTGACCAAAATTCCCATGCCCATTGACTGGCAGTACGCCCTTGATGAGTTAGAGGGACTGATGAAGCCGTCCTACACCAATGGTGATTGTGGCTTGGGTGTTAATAACGGCGGTAAACATTCTGTGGATGTCACCTATATTGAACAGGCAATGGCAACCGGTAATGTTAGAGTCGATGCGCTACACAATGTGAAAGACATTGCCCGTAACCCTGATGGCCGTTGGCAAATCCGGGTGGATCGCACTAACGAAGTTGGCACGGTGTTGGAACATAAATTAATAACGGCCAAAACGCTAATACTTAGCGCGGGCACCATGAATACCACAAAGTTATTAATGCAAGCCGCCGCTCGAGGTAAAATTCTGGATCTGCCCGACGGTCTCGGTGAAGGGTACGGTTCCAATGGTGACCAAATCTATGTGTGGAACAAAATGCCAGAAAGCCCTGGCCCAACCCAAGGTGGACCTGTTATCTATGGCAGTTTCGAATGGAACGATCCTTCCAAGCTTGCCAACACCATAATTCAAGCCTCAATTCCCCCGCTTTATCGCAAGTATTCCGCGGAGGCAGAAACTGTAATTCCTGGTTCAATTGTGCCCGGCGTTAAAGACCTTAGAAATAAAAGTGTAGCAGTGAACGCTACCATGCTCGTTGGTTTTGGCATCAGTGATACCCGAGGTCGGTTTGTTTATAACTCTAAGACGGGGCGAGTGGAATTGCATTGGCCTAAAGACGGCGACGCTGAACTTGCCAAACGAATTTTCGAGCGGGTTTCCGCTGTGGCAGGCGCAGAAAGTCAGTTGATCAATACCAATAATATTGCCAACAGCACGTGGCATCCCTTGGGTGGTGCATGCATTGATGTGGTGTGTGATTTGGAAGGGCGCGTGAAGGGCCAGCAGGGGTTGTATGTATTGGATGGCGCATTGATGCCGGGAACCACTGCGGCCTGCAATCCTTCCATGACCATTGCTGCGGTGGTGGAGCGAGCCCTTGATGAAATTGTTCAAAACGATATTGGAAACATCATTTGACGTTGATTCGAGCCGACTATAAAGAAGCTCGATAATTTTCCCCCGTATATGTTTCTGCCTTTGTTCGAAATAATATACGGGTTTGCAAGTGCGAGATAACCTATGTCTGTTAGTGGGGGTAGTTCAAGGTAAGGTTCTCATCAACAGTGCGTGTTGGAAGCTTCCGCTTGATGCTATCATCTGCTGAATTCCAGGGACTGGTATTTTTACCTTGTACCCTGACCCTTTTGCTACAACCATTGGATTGTTGTGACAGTCAGTCATATGCTCCAAGCAAAAAGCGTAGTTACCCAATGGGGTCATTAACTCCAGTGTATCGCCCAGGGAAAATTTATTTTTTACATCCAGCAATAGGGTATTCCCCATGCAATCTATAACTTCTCCTACAAATTGCTGCTTGTCAGATGTGGAGTTGCCGGTTTCATAGTTTTGCATGGCGGCGGGAATATGGCGGCGATAAAATCCTTCGGTATAGCCACGATTAGATAAGGCTTCCAGTTGATCCATTAAGGCCAGGTTAAAAGTTTTTCCCGCAGCCGCATCGTCGATGGCCTGACGATATACCTGAGCTGTTCGTGCAGCATAAAAATGGGTCTTGGTGCGACCTTCAATCTTCAGGGAATCAACCCCGATTTCCATTAAGCGCTGAACGTGTTGCACGGCTCTCAGATCGCGAGAATTCATGATGTAAGTGCCATGCTCATCTTCAAAGGCTGGCATGGTTTCACCTGGGCGACCTTTTTCTTCTAACAGAAAGATTTTATCCTGCGCAGGGTTGAACGACTGTACCGGTGTGACATCGCCTTCGGGCGTGGACTGTGCTTCCTGAACACTATATTGCCAGCGGCAGGCGTTGGTGCAGGCACCCTGATTAGCGTCGCGGTGAGTCATGTACCCAGATAAAAGGCAGCGACCTGAATAGGCAATACAAAGTGCACCGTGAACAAACACTTCCAACTCAATATCGGGGCAGCGTTCTCTTATTTCCTGGATCTCATTCAATCCCAGTTCTCGGGACAAAATAACCCGTGCCAAGCCGACTGATTGCCAGAATTGCACAGTGGCATAATTCACCGCGTTGGCCTGCACGGATAAATGAATGGGCATGTCCGGCCAGCGTTCTCGCACCATCATAATCAGCCCCGGATCAGACATGATCAGTGCATCTGGAGCCATGGCAATCACTGGCTCCATATCCTTGAGATAGCTCCTCACCTTATCATTGTGAGGCGAGAGGTTGGAGGCGATAAAAAACTTTTTACCCAACTGGTGAGCCTGCTTCACAGCATCAGCCAGGACGTCTAAACGATTAAATTCATTTTCTCTTACCCGCAGGCTATAGCGCGGTTGACCTGCGTAGACCGCATCGGCACCATAGGCAAAGGCGTATTCCATGGCTTTTCTAGAACCAGCGGGGGACAATAATTCGGGTTTGTTCATCATGGCTCATGGCGTAAGATAGGGGGCAGGAACTTTACCAAATCCAGGCCAGAAGCTTAAATGTAGAATATTGAGCTGGATCAATAAAATGGCATTTAATAGTGATAGGTTGGTGGTTATGTTTATGTTGCGGAATATAAAGGAGTGGTAAAGCGTGTTTGAATCCTTAAAGCACTGGTTCTCCACTGGTAGCCAAAGCGGCGATTTGTTTGATCATAAAGATGACGAAGCAGTCCATAGCGCCTTGGCGAGCTTGCTGTACCATGTTATTCAAGCCGATCACCAACAAAGTACTGGTGAAAAACACAAATTCGCCGAAATTATGCGGGATGTCTTTAACTTAAGCCCTGAGCAGATTCACCACCTGTGGCTGCAGGCGGAATCGTTGAATTCCACATTGGATGAAGATCTATCCATCATCAATGAACATTTAAAACATAATTCAATGCAACGATTACAATTCATGGATAAACTTAATCAGCTTATTTGCGTTGATGGTGTCAATGTGTCAGAGCTGGAGATTTTTCATCGGGCAAGAAATGCTATCTTCCCTGAGATCTCTGATGATCTTTAACCAAGGCATTTGGTTTAAAGCACAAAACTAGGGGCCACTGCTATTCCTAAGGGCTCGTAATTGTATAGTTCAAAAAATAAAGGAAGTATTTATGTATCGTAAAAGCTTAGCTGGCCTTTTCTTGCTGGCATTGTCGAGTATTGCCTGGGCCGATAGCGGCATATTGATAGGAACCGCATTAACGGCGGGAGGCGATGATGTTGCATCCTATGATGTTCAGTATCGAGGTGGTGGCGGAGACAGAAAATCACTGAAAGCCGGTGGCCTGTTGTTATTTTATGCAGGTGGCTATTACGATTTCATCGAGCAGGAAAACCAGGATATCGGGGTACAAGTGAATCTGGGTTATCAGTTTGATGAAATTAATGCCGAAAACGGTGATGCAACGTTCAGTCGCGTGTCCCTTGAATTTATACCTTATGTACGTTTGGAAAAAATTCGGCTTGGCCTCGGTCTGGTGAGACATCAGAACGTGGAGTTTGATGATTCCACAGGCACCGGATTTGATAAGGAATTCGATGATGCGATTGGCGTGATTTTTACGGCGGATTATCGAGTGGCTCCGAAAGTGGAGCTTGGCTTAAGGTTGGTTAGCATAGATTACGAGTTGAAATCTGTTGGGAATTTCACCGTAAATTCAGGAGAAAAGCTCGACGGGTCGCATATAGGAATAGGCGCAACGCTGCTGTTCTAGTGAATGTAATCGAGGTTTGGTTAAAAAACAGCCTGACTTTGACCCATAAAATATTCCCGGCTGAGAGACAAAATGCCTGTCGGGCGTAGTGAAGAACGGGACAAAGGGTTACAATCGGGCGCTTTCAAGCCACTACGAATAACAATATGTTGCTGTACTCAGATCAAATTTTACTGATTGAAGCCTTAGCCAAGCAGCTGGGTGCTTTGATGGTGGATAAAAACAAGACAATCGCTACTGCGGAATCCTGTACGGGAGGCTGGGTAGCTCAAGCAATCACCCAGGTTCCGGGAAGTTCTGCGTGGTTTGATCGCGGATTCATTACCTACAGTAATCAGGCAAAAAAAGAGATGCTGGGAGTCAAGGTAGGAACCCTAAATAAATTTGGGGCTGTGAGCCGGGAAGTGGTGGAAGAAATGGCTCGCGGATCCGCCAAAAAGGCGAAAACCAACTATTCTATCGCCGTGAGCGGAATCGCCGGTCCTGGTGGTGGCGATGAAAGCAAACCCGTAGGAACCGTTTGGTTCGCCTGGTGTGTCGACGGAGTGGTGGATTCTTCGCTCTGTGTATTACCAGGTGAACGCCGCGATGTTCGCGCGGCGGCGGTGACTTTATCACTGCAAGGATTACTGGTTCGTATTAAGCGCTCGCTGGAACAAGCTGCGTTACCGCAGAAAGAATTACCCGCAATACTTGATGAATCTCAATAATACTGTTTAAATGTACAGTAACTGGTTCGGTGGTTCTGAGTGCGCTGATGTATAGAACTGTCGAAGTCAAAGGTGATCCGAGCAACACTTGACCCAAGCATAGAGGGCTTCATTAATGGAAGGCAACAAGCAAAAAGCGTTAAGCGCTGCACTATCTCAAATCGAGCGTCAATTTGGTAAAGGCGCGGTGATGCGCATGGGAGATCAGCAGCAACAGGCAATCCCGGCCATCTCAACAGGGTCTTTGGGTTTGGATGTGGCCCTGGGTATTGGTGGTTTGCCTAAAGGTAGGATTGTAGAGATTTATGGGCCAGAGTCTTCCGGTAAAACCACTCTGACACTCAGCGTGATAGCCCAGGCTCAGCAGCAAAAGTTAACCTGTGCTTTTGTGGACGCTGAGCATGCGTTAGACCCAATTTATGCCGAAAAATTGGGGGTTAATATCGACGATTTGCTGGTATCCCAGCCTGATACCGGTGAACAAGCGTTGGAAATAACCGATATGCTCGTACGTTCCAATGCGGTGGATGTCATTATTATTGACTCGGTAGCAGCGTTGGTACCCAAGGCAGAAATTGAAGGCGAGATGGGCGATAGCCATGTGGGTTTGCAAGCGAGGCTTATGTCTCAGGCTCTAAGAAAAATCACCGGCAATGTTAAAAACGCAAATTGTCTGGTGATCTTCATTAACCAGATCCGGATGAAAATCGGGGTTATGTTTGGTAGTCCAGAGACCACAACCGGTGGTAATGCACTGAAGTTTTATTCCTCGGTACGGTTGGATATTCGTCGTACTGGCGCCGTTAAGCAGGGCGAGGAAGTCGTGGGTAATGAAACCCGCGTCAAAGTGGTCAAGAACAAAGTCGCACCTCCCTTTAAGCAAGCCGAATTCCAGATTATTTATGGTCACGGTATTAATCACATGGGTGAGGTGCTCGACTTGGGTGTCGCCTGTGGTTTAATCGACAAGTCTGGTGCCTGGTATTCCTATAAAGGGGATAAAATTGGTCAGGGCAAAGTCAATGCTACCAAGTATCTGGAAGAGAATATGGAAGTCTCTCAGGTTATTGAGAGCCAAATACGTAGTCAGTTGTTGCCCGGACCAGTGGTTGCCAAAGAAAAGGAAATTGAAGAAGTCGTTACCGCCGAATAATCTGTCTGGCAAAATGATTTGAACAGAATGGCAGTTGTCGAGCGAGTTAGCCGATGCTGCCATTTTTTTGTTTATCTGTACCACATTCCCCTTTAATTTAGTCGTACATAGAGCGTCGTCACTTTCCGAGATTAAAGGCATTATCTCATTTGACCTGTATCAAGGTTCAGGTTGAGTCAATCCCCCATAATAGCGACATTAAACGGATTAGATGTGGTGAAGGGTGTTTGTGTGGCTGAAAAAAAGCAAAACAAAAAACCTGAATGGGATATGGAGTTTGTGGGGCGTCACAATGTTGCCGGACCGCGGTATACATCATATCCAACAGCATTGCAGTTCCACGAGGAATTCACAGCGGAAGATTACAGTGCTGCAGTGGTGAGAAGTAATAACTCGCACAAACCCTTATCCCTCTATGTTCATTTGCCCTTTTGTGAGTCCCTTTGCTATTACTGCGCCTGCAATAAGGTAGTAACGAGCTCCGAAGATAAAAAAAGGGCCTATTTAGATGCGCTTAAGTTAGAAATAAGGTCAAAGGCTGCAGAAATTAAGTTAAATCGACCTATTTATCAGATGCATTGGGGTGGGGGGACTCCCACCTATTACAATGATGCTGAGTTAACTGAACTATGGTTCGAAATTGGACGATGCTTTCATCTGGTTGACTCAGAGAGAGGTGAGTATTCCATTGAAATAGATCCCAGGACTGTATCGCCAGGAAGACTAAGCTTCCTCAGAGGGTTAGGCTTTAATCGGATTAGTTTGGGGATTCAGGATTTCGATCTTAAGGTGCAGCGGGCAATTCATCGCGAACAGTCTCTGGATCAAATTGCTGAGCTGATGGTTTCGGCACGAGAGTTAAAATTTCGCTCAGTAAATTTTGACTTAATTTATGGGTTGCCTCATCAGACCGAAGAATCCGTGGCTGCCACTATACATCAGGTAGTCCAGTTAGCCCCAGATCGCATTTCGTTGTTTAATTACGCTCACTTGCCAGAGCGCTTTAAAGCGCAACGTTTGCTGCCAGAAGAGGAAATGCCATCGGCGGATGAAAAACTAAGAATTTTGTGTTCAGCATCGAACCTGTTGCTCGAAGCCGGTTATGTCTATATTGGCATGGATCATTTTGCGAAGCCGTCAGACGAGTTAGCTATTGCCCAGGCAAAAAGACAGTTGCATCGTAACTTTCAGGGTTACACCACCTATAAAGAAGCTGACCTGATTGGTTTAGGTGTGTCCGCTATCAGTTTAGTCAATGACACCTATTGCCAGAATTCAAAATCAATAACGGAATACCAGGAACGGTTGCAGGGGGGCGAAAGCCCTATTAACTGTGGGGTAAAATTAACCCTTGACGATGAAATCCGGCGCTCAGTGATCATGTCATTATTGTGTCAGAATCAGTTGGACCCGATCGCCGTGAGCCATGATTTTGGTATCGATTTTGGGCAGTATTTTATGCCTGAGATTGTTGAATTGCAGTCTTTGGTGGATGAGAAGTTGTTGGATTTTGAGCGAGGGGTTTATCAGGTTACTCCAAAGGGAAGGCTAGTCGTTCGTAAAATATGCATGGTCTTCGACGGCTATCTGCCGAATCACTTAAAACGAGGCCATTCCTACTCTAAGGTGATATAATCAGCAGCGTCGCGCCGAAAATTAGCTGATAGGCTGAATCGGCATTGTTGTGTCACTGTGTTAGAGAAGGGTTGTGATGACTGGGGAGCCTATTTGCCACAATCGTGGTTCTGGACGTAATGTTTCGGTCACCTGTAAAGACTGTAGCCTTAACCCCATATGCTTGCCGGTTGCGGTAACTATAGGGGATTTGGATAAACTGGATACTATTATCAAGCGCGGGCGTCCCTTGAAAAAGGGAGAGCACCTGTTCCGCGCAAGCGACCCATTTCATGCCATCTATGCGGTGCGCAGCGGTACTATCAAAACCTATTCTGTAACCGAAAATGGTGAAGAACAAGTAACCGGGTTCTATTTGCCCGGGGAAGTGCTGGGTGTTGATGGTATCTGTACGAATGTACACTCCAATTCTGCCAAAGCGCTAGAGTCGGCAGCCGTCTGTGAAATCCCCTTCGATAAAATGGAATCGCTGTCCAGCCAGATTCCGTCTTTGCAACGTCACTTCTTCCAGTTGATGAGTAAGGAAATCCAGGCAGACCAACAACTTATCTTACTTCTTAGTAAGAAAAGCGCTGAAGCGCGTATCGCGTCGTTGCTGTTGAGTCTTTCCACTCGCCACAAGATTAGAGGTTTATCGCCCTCCAGTTTTCGTTTGCCGATGCCCCGAAATGATATTGGTAATTTTCTCGGTTTGGCCGTTGAGACTGTTTCCAGGGTGTTTACTCGCTTGCAGAAAATGGAAGTAATTGAAGTGGAGAGCCGAGATGTTCTGGTGAGGGACATGCAGGCTCTTTGTCATATGGCCAACGGCCAAGAAGTGTGATAACTCTAATAAAACTAATAAAATAATATCCATAACGGCGTCAGCATTCGCCCCCTGGTTTATAGGGAATATTATGTCCATTGAACATTTTGATGTGTTAATACTCGGTGCCGGACTTTCTGGCATCGGCGCTGCTTGCCATCTTAATAAGCGTTGTCCCGATAAAAGCTATGTGATTCTGGAGTCTCGCCATGCGCTGGGCGGAACCTGGGATTTGTTCCGGTATCCAGGTATACGTTCTGATTCAGACATGTACACGCTCGGGTATGAGTTTAAACCCTGGACAGGACGTAAGGCCATTGCTGATGGGCCCTCTATTCGGGAATATATTCAAGAAGCGGCGGTCGAAAATGATGTTGTAAAACACATCCGGTATGGCCATAAAGTTACAAAAGCAAATTGGGTTACAGCCCAGTCTCGTTGGGTTGTTGACGTGGAGCTGGAAGGTGGTAAACAACTCCAAATGAGTTGTCGTTTTCTCATTGGCTGTACGGGCTATTATAATTATGAGCAGGGATATAAGCCTGAATTTAAAGGTGAGGAAGAATTCAGAGGAAAGGTTATTCACCCGCAATTCTGGCCAGAAGATTTGGATTACAAAGGTAAAAAGGTCGTGGTGATCGGTAGCGGTGCAACGGCTGTTACCTTGTTGCCGGCTATGGCTGCTGATGTTGAACATATCACTATGTTGCAACGATCACCTACCTATATTGCGGCTGTACCGCAAGAAGATAAATCCTTCAAAACCTTGAGTCGTTATTTGCCAGTTAAAGCGGCTTATCGAATCGTGCGGGCCAAAAATGTCGCCTTCCAACTTGGATTTTATCAATTTAGTCGATCCAAGCCAAAAGCTGTGCGACGTTTATTATTGACTCATGTAAAACAGAAATTGGGCGGTGCCTCTGACATGCGCCACTTCACGCCTAGTTATAATCCTTGGGATCAGCGCTTGTGTGCGGTGCCTGGCAGTGATTTGTTCCGTACAATTCGTAAGGGAAAAGCGTCGGTGGTGACGGATCACATTGAACGTTTTACGCCGACAGGCATTCAGCTAAAAAGTGGCCAACAATTGGACGCTGATATTATTGTTACGGCCACTGGGCTGGATTTAAAGTTGTTTGGTGGTATAGAAGTCTCGATTGATTCTCGACCGTACAAATTCCCCCAGAATTTTAACTACAAAGGTGTGATGTTTAGCGATTTGCCTAATTTTGCTATGATTTTCGGTTACACCAATGCGTCCTGGACGCTCAAGGCAGATATTACCAGTGAATATATTTGTCGATTGATAAAATTGATGGATAAAAAACGGGTGCGGCAATGCGCGCCAATTCTTGATCGCAATAAGGTCCATAAGGCTCCGTTTTTAGATATGACCTCGGGGTACGTACAGCGGGCGCTTGAGCGGCTGCCAAATCAGGGGAGCAGTTATCCCTGGAAACTTTATCAAAACTACGCAATGGACTACGCTATGTTGCGAGTGGGTCCCATCGAAGATGGGTTTCTGCAGTTTTCGAACCACTATTAGCTAGTGAATAAATGGAATATTAGAGTAAATACCCTATGGCTTCATTAAAACAAGTGGCAGGGGAGCCCATATCCCTTGCGGAAAAGCTTAAGATCAATGCAGAAAAATTAAGGCTCGCCGGCATCGGCTTGGTGAGTATCGTGGAAGCTGAGCGAACCCGTTTATATAAGCAGGCCATTAATATGGGGGAGAGCTATGGTGGTCCGGATACCTGGGTTGGACAGATAACGCTCGTGGGGACCGGCACCTTTAATTTGTTGCGAGAAGAATCGCAAAAGCTATTCGATGAGCTAGTGGCGGAGGGCGAAGCGGCTTTATCCAAGGACAAATCGCCGGTGATGCAGGGAGCCGAAAAAATAGTGCAAAGTCGACCGGTGGCTAAATCCAGAGCGGCACCTGCTGTTGTAGCTAAACGTAAAAATGTAGTGACTATGACGCTTGAAAATTCCAGCTTGCCACCGACCTTACAGGTCCGACTAAAGCAAGCGCAACGACGCATGGCCGAGTTTAGTACCGTTGAGCAAGAGGATAAATTCACCTTAGAGGCGCTGATGTTGCAGGCTTTAGAGGGCGACGTAAAAGGACGTCGGCCAGCACAAAGCAAAGTCAATGCTTGTAGAGTCTACGATATCCGTAAATCTCTAAAAGGGATGATAGCAGAAGAAGCGGTGCTTCGGTTTGAAGCGATTGTCGAAGAATTGAGTCGAATTCCTGAAGTGTAATGGCGGCAGCGAGCTCCGAAAACGACATCAAAGCGAAGTTGATCCGCTGTTTGGCGCGGCGAGAGTACAGCGTAAGGGAGTTACAAACTAAATTTCAAGCGGAGTTTGATCCGCAAAGCCTGGATCAAGCCCTTGCCGATTTGGTTCGACAAGGGCTGCAAAGTGATCTTAGATATGCCGAAATGTTGATCCGCAGTCGGGTGCGACAAGGTTATGGGCCAGCTCGTATATATGCTGAACTAAAACTCAAAGGAGTTACCGCTGATCTGGTTCAGCAAGCGCTGCAGGAGAGTCCCCAGGATTGGTATGAATTGGCGCAGGCGGCACTTTGGCGACGCTTCGGTGCCAATAGCGCTGAAGATGACTTTAAACTTCGTGCCAAAAAGACACGGTTTTTGCAATACCGTGGTTTTGAACATGATCACATCCAAAACGCGTTAATCACTTCAGATACTTCACAATAGGCAGCACTCACCCCGCACACACCCGAATAGTTCGGCTCCACAGCCCAGATCGTTCCTTAATTAGTCAGGATTTATAGCAAGTTGCGTAATAGATGGTAGAATGCGAGGCTTGTAAATTTAGTCAAGGCTTAGTGGGCACTCAGCGAAACTATGAAAACATCTCAAATTCGACAGGCATTCCTTTCTTACTTTGAATCCCAAGGTCATCAAGTGGTACCCAGTAGCCCTTTGATTCCAGCGAATGACCCCACGTTATTATTTACCAATGCGGGAATGGTTCAGTTTAAGGATTGTTTCCTGGGAAGAGAGCAGCGACCTTACCAACGGGCCACATCCTCACAGCGTTGTGTTCGTGCCGGGGGTAAACACAATGACCTGGATAATGTAGGTTACACCGCTCGCCACCACACATTTTTTGAAATGCTGGGCAATTTCAGTTTCGGGGATTACTTTAAAACAGAAGCGATCCATTTTGCCTGGGAGTTTTTAACCAAAGTCCTGCAGTTACCAAAAGAAAAGTTGTGGGTGACTGTTTACCATGAAGACCATGAAGCTGAAGCTATCTGGCTGGAACAAATTGGTGTGGATCCGAGTCGCTTGTCTCGACTAGGGGAGGATAGTAATTTCTGGCAAATGGGTGATACTGGCCCTTGTGGACCTTGCACCGAAATATTTTATGATCATGGGCCCGATGTTTGGGGTGGCCCCCCAGGAAGTCCTGAAGAAGACGGTGATCGCTACATCGAAATCTGGAATCTGGTGTTCATGCAATACGACCGCCAGACGGATGGTTCGCTCCGGTCACTACCCAAGCCGTCAGTGGATACGGGCATGGGGTTGGAACGTATTGCTGCGGTTCTGCAAGGGGTACACAGCAATTATGAGATCGATTTGTTCCAGAGTCTGTTGCAAGCGGCGGCAGAAGTTACCGGAGCTACTGATCTGGAAAATAAATCGCTGCGGGTCATTGCGGACCATATCAGATCTTGTGCCTTCTTGATAACCGATGGCGTGCTGCCTTCTAACGAAGGTCGCGGCTATGTGTTGCGGAGAATATTGCGCCGAGCTATTCGTCATGGCCATAAAGTCGGTGCAGAAGGGGTGTTTTTCCACCGTTTGATGGCGCCGCTAACGGCCTTAATGGGTGAAGCTTTTCCTGAGTTAGCAGCTGCGCAAAATCAAGTGGAAAGAATTATAAAGCAGGAAGAAGAACAATTTGCCAAGACCCTTGAGCAAGGTCTGAAAATATTAGAACAGGATATTCAAGGTTTGAACGGTACAGTGCTGCCTGGGGAGTTAGTGTTTAAGCTCTATGATACCTATGGTTTTCCTGCTGATCTGACGGCGGATATTGCTCGTGAGCGAGAACTAACCATCGATGAAGAGGGTTTTCAAAGGGAGATGGCCGCCCAGAAAGAGCGTTCCAAAGAAGCCGGGAAGTTTAAGTCCAATTATCATGACGGTTTGGATGTAGCCACGAGCACTGAATTTTTGGGTTATGATGCCAGCCAATTGGAAGCAGTGGTTACAGGGCTGTTTGTTGATGGCCAACCAGTAACCTCAGTACAGGCTGGGCAGGAAGCCATCGTAGTCCTTGATCAAACTCCGTTCTACGGTGAATCCGGCGGTCAAGTGGGTGATGTCGGTGAAATAACAGCCTCCGATAGCCTGTTTGAAGTGGTCAATACCACTCTGGAACGAGGGGCTTACTTGCATCATGGTTTGGTGGCTAAGGGTGGGTTTACCATTGGCGATAAAATCAGTGCCAGCATCGACAATGAGAAACGCCAGTCTATTCGCTTAAATCATTCAGCTACTCACTTAATGCACGCTGCCTTACGTAGGGTCCTGGGTGACCATGTTATGCAAAAAGGCTCTTTGGTAACTGCGGGTCGTCTGCGCTTTGATTTTGCCCATTCCGAAGCCATGAGCAAGCAACAGCTTAAGGCTGTGGAGCGCTTGGTGAATGAACAAATTCGCGCTAACTCAGCAGTAAACACTCAGCTGATGAATCTAGAGGCTGCAAAAGCCAAGGGTGCCATGGCGCTCTTTGGTGAAAAGTACGCCGATGATGTTCGCGTTTTGAGTATGGGTACCGATAATTTCTCCATTGAGCTTTGTGGCGGTACACATGTAGCTGCCACCGGGGATATTGGATTGTTCCACATCGTGTCGGAAGCCGGTGTTGCGGCTGGAGTAAGACGTATTGAAGCGGTTACTGGCGAAGCAGCACTAGATTGGTTGCACAACAGTGAGGCTACTTTAGATAAGTTAGCTGAGGTGTTGAAAACCAATGCTGACAATGTCCTAGAGAAAGCTCAACAGGCGATTGAGCGAGTTAAACAGCTCGAGAAGGAGCTGGAGAAGCAAAAATCTAAAGCAGCCAGTCAAGCAGGCGATGAATTGGTTGATCAGGTCCAGATCGTCAACGGAGTAAAAGTGCTGGCAGCGGCCGTAGCTGGAGTGGAAGGCAAGGCATTACGTGAGATGGTTGACAAGCTGAAAGATAAACTGGGTTCAGGCGTTATTGTCCTGGGTTGCGGCGGTGACAAGGCGAGTTTAGTGGTCGGGGTGACTAAAGACCTGACAGCACAAGTCAAAGCCGGAGATCTGGTAAATTTTGTTGCGCAGCAGCTGGGTGGGCGCGGTGGCGGCAGGCCTGATTTGGCGATGGCCGGTGGGCCTGATGTCAGCCAGTTGGAGCCAGCGCTAAGTAGTGTTCCAGAGTGGGTTAAAGAACGGATTAATTGACATAAAAACCGCACGTATGATCGCAAAAGTTATACAATACGTGCCTTTCCTTAGGGTGTGTGATTTACAGCAATGGCATTGATCGTACAAAAATATGGCGGTACCTCTGTGGGTACCGTGGACAGAATAAAAAATGTCGCAAAAAAAATAGAAAGTTATCGTGATGACGGCCATGATGTTGTCGTTGTGGTGTCCGCCATGAGCGGTGAAA
Organism: uncultured Ketobacter sp.; assembly: GCA_963922875.1. Taxonomy (GTDB): domain Bacteria; phylum Pseudomonadota; class Gammaproteobacteria; order Pseudomonadales; family Ketobacteraceae; genus Ketobacter. The sequence goes on from CAWUJH010000004.1 coordinate 373,006, forward strand.
CCAACCGATTGCTCGCTTTAGCGCAAGAGGTATGTGACAAGCCATCACTGCGAGAACTGGACGTGCTCGTTACTACGGGTGAACAGGTAACCATTGCCCTGTTGAGCATGGCATTGCAACATGACGGTTATCCTGCGCAATCCTACACGGGTAGTCAGGTTAAGATACTGACCGATAGTGCTTTCGGCAAAGCCCGCATTCAAGGTATTGATTCCGAGCGCATTCGAGGGGACCTCCAGGCCGGCCGTGTGGTGGTTGTGGCGGGTTTCCAAGGAGTCGATGATGATGGCAATATTACCACCCTGGGGCGCGGTGGTTCAGACACCACCGGTGTTGCGCTGGCAGCGGCTCTCAAGGCCGATGAGTGTCAGATTTATACGGATGTGGATGGTGTTTACACCACTGACCCACGAGTGGTTCCAGAAGCCCGTCGGTTGAGCCAGATCACCTTTGAAGAAATGCTTGAAATGGCCAGTTTGGGCTCAAAAGTTTTACAAATACGTTCTGTTGAGTTTGCCGGTAAGTACAATGTACCGCTAAGGGTACTTTCCAGCTTTCAAGATGGGCCGGGTACGTTAATCACAACCGATCAAGAGGATCCCATGGAACAACCTGTTATCTCTGGCATCGCATTTAATCGAGATGAAGCGAAGATAATTGTACGCGGTGTGCCTGATATTCCAGGGGCAGCCTATCGAATTCTAGGTCCAGTGGGCGATGCCAATATTGAAGTTGATATGATTGTCCAAAACGTGGGTGCCGATAAAACAACTGACTTCACTTTTACTGTCCACAAAAACGAGATGGATAAGGCCACGGCGTTGTTAAAGGGTCTTGCTAGTGAAATTGGTGCCAAGTCAGTTGAATCTGACTCCTCAGTGGCAAAAGTGTCCATGGTGGGAGTAGGTATGCGTTCTCATGCGGGTGTGGCCAGCAAAATGTTTGGAATATTGGCGAAAGAGTCCATCAATATTCAAATGATTTCTACTTCCGAAATCAAAATATCAGTCGTTATTGACGAAAAATATTTGGAGCTCGCGGTACGTGCACTACATTCAGGATTCGAATTGGAAGAGCAAGTAAAACCAACGAATTAACCCAGAATTTAATTTATAAGGCTCCCAAACTACCAAAATGGCAAAGCTGAGCAATACTACAAGTTATAAGCTTGCCAAAAGGGTAGAGCGTTTAGCGAACAGCTTTACGTAATCAAAACGCTCTTGGGAGCAGTATGTTATAGGAGAAGGATATGTTAATTTTAACCCGTCGTATTGGCGAAACTCTGATGATTGGCGATGAAGTGACGGTGACGGTATTAGGCGTCAAGGGAAATCAGGTTCGTATCGGAGTCAACGCTCCCAAGGAAGTCGCGGTGCACCGAGAAGAAATTTACCAACGAATTCAACGAGAAAAGTCCCCCGGCTCTGATGATTTAATGTGATTTTGTTAGCTAGGGGCCTGCCGCTAAAAATTTCATTAAATCTATCAAAATCAGCAATTTGATCTAGGAATTTAGGAAAAAGATAGGTATCATTCCGCGCTCTATTGGAGAGGTGGCCGAGAGGCTGAAGGCGCTCCCCTGCTAAGGGAGTATACGGCTTATACCCGTATCGAGGGTTCGAATCCCTCCCTCTCCGCCATTTGTTTAACTGACAATTGGTTGTATAGCAGTCAATAAATTACCATTAATCCATTGACTTGATATCGGTATTACGTAAAATGCACCACCCACGCGCCCGTAGCTCAGCTGGATAGAGTACCTGGCTACGAACCAGGCGGTCGCACGTTCGAATCGTGCCGGGCGCGCCATATTCCAAAGGCTGCAGAAATGCAGCCTTTTTTATTGTTCCGACAACCTCGTTTTTTTGATTGTGAACCTAAAGCGACGCTAAACAAGCATCACTCTAGGCGCAGACATGATGTTCATCTAGTAGGTTGGCAAGCTCTCAGGATACTACCTTGATTACCACAGCAAACATTACCATGCAGTTTGGCGCTGAGCCTTTGTTTGAAAATATTTCCGCAAAATTTGGCCACGGTAATCGTTATGGATTAATCGGTGCCAACGGTTGTGGTAAATCAACTTTCATGAAAATCCTCAGCGGTGCATTAACGCCAACGTCCGGTAATGTGTCGGTTACTCCAGGCTGTTCGGTGGGGGTGCTGAGTCAGGATCAGTTTGCCTTCGAAGACTACACAGTGGTGGACGCCGTTATTATGGGCGATACCGCGTTGTGGCAAGTGAAACTGGAGCGAGAGCGTATTTACGCCAAGCCGGATATGACCGAAGAAGATGGCATGCTGGTGGCTGAACTGGAAACCAAGTTTGCCGAGATGGATGGCTATACGGCGGAAAGTCGCGCTCAAGATGTTTTGTTGGAGGCGGGTATTGCCGAAGAGCTGCATTTTGGCTTGATGAAGCAAGTGGCACCAGGCTGGAAATTGCGAGTACTGTTGGCGCAGGCATTGTTCGCTGATCCCGATATCCTTTTACTGGATGAACCGACGAACAACCTGGATATTCACTCTATCAGTTGGTTGGAGGGGGTGCTTAATCAGCGTAAATCTACCATGATCATAATTTCCCATGATCGCCATTTTCTAAATGCTGTGTGTACTCATATGGCGGATATCGACTACGGCGAGCTACGTATTTATCCGGGGAACTACGATGATTTTGTGGCGGCTTCGACTCTTATTCAGGAGCAGTTGGAATCATCTAATGCCAAGAAAAGCGCTGAGCTGGAAGAATTGCAGCAGTTTGTTAATCGCTTTTCAGCCAACGCCTCCAAGGCCAAGCAAGCCAGTTCACGGGCCAAGAAAATGGAGAAAATAAAACTCGATGAAATCAAGCCCTCAAGTCGTGTTTCTCCATTCATTAGCTTTAAACAAGAGAAAAAGCTCCACCGACAGGCGCTGGTATTGGAGGATGTTGGTTTTGGATATGGACAAGAGCCACTGTTCTCGGGAGGTAACCTGATCCTCGATGCGGGTGCCAAGTTGGCGGTTATTGGTGAAAATGGTGTTGGTAAAACCACTTTTTTACGTTGCTTGATGAATGAATTGGCCGCAACAGAGGGTCGTATTAAGTGGTCAGAGAACGTTAGTATCGGGTATTGTCCGCAAGACAACAGCGATGTGTTTGATCGTGATATGACGCTGTTTGAATGGATGTCTCTGTGGCGCACGCCAAAACACGATGACCTAATGGTACGGGGCATGTTGGGACGTCTGCTTTTCAGCGCTGATGAAGTCAATAAAAAGGTTAGTGTCTGTTCTGGTGGGGAAAAAAATAGACTGATGTTTGGTAAATTGATGATGCAGGACATTAATGTCCTGGTCATGGATGAGCCTACGAACCATTTGGATATGGAGGCCATCGAAGCCCTCAATACCGCACTGCTAAAGTTTGATGGTACTTTGATAATTGTTAGCCACGATCGGACCTTTGTGTCTTCCTTGGCTACTGAAGTAGTAGAAATAAAACAGCATAAACTAGTGAGCTTTAAGGGTACTTATACCGAGTATTTGGCCAGTCAGCTGAACTAGTTACTGACTGGATTTTTTATAGTGATCCATAATTGATTCAAGCAATATAGCTCGGGCTGCACCTTTGCCCCATTGTCGAGTGGTTAAACTCAAATAACTGGCTTTGTCATCAGGTACGCTTACGATGAGTGTTAACTCTGAAGCGGTGGATTTTGGTAGACGCCACCGCGTAAATTTACCTGGCGAGATTATTTTCGCACCATCGATTGCCAAAATTTCAACTTCGGCATCATCTGAGACTATATTTTCAAAGCGCAGTACTACTGACAGCTGATTTGGTGTTGCTAATGGTGTGATTCGATAGTAGGTGTTGATTCGTGACTGGTTTTTATTAATTGGGGGCTCGCCACCCAACCAGTGTCCATGTTTCTCTGTAGCGGAAGCCGCAAAAGGGGGCTCCTTGATTTCGGCTTCCGCTAAAATCTCAGAGCCCAACACTTCAGAGCCCAACACTTCAGAGGCCAGCGCTAATACCAGTGGCGCGATCAAGAGAGGCGCACGCCAACGCTGTCGCCTACTTCTTGATTGCACTAAGAGCATGAAAATCATCTTCCTTTTTTTCTGTAGTAAATGCTTAGTAGGTTCTGGCTAATATCAACTTATAGCCGCAGTGACTACCTTTGGGGACAATGTCAGGTTCGTCAATATTCAATAAGATCGAATAATCTGTATTGGCACTTACATCAATCTCTCCCCAGTAGGCGTCTGGTTCTGGACCGCCGTAACCCCACATGGTAACGGATGCACCGGAATCGTCTCGTACGGTGAATTTAGTCGACTGAATGTTAACTTCCTGTCCGAGTTCGTTTTCAGCACGCAGTGCGATGCCGCCGGTAAAATTGGCAGTAAAACTAAAACGTCGACTCATACCCAGGCCGTTGTGACTATCCGCGCCTTTCAAGTTATGGTTTAGGCAGAAAGCAGGTGGTGTACTCGTTAAAATGTTGCTTGGCTCTCCGTAATCTGGTGCCGGTACAGTGTCTAAATCGGCGTTTAGATACAACTGTTCCAAGTCGTTAGCGCCTTCATTGGCAAGCCCTTTACTAGCCGTTGCACTAATCGCCGGATCGGCAGTGGCTCCAGTGGGCAGGATGCCATAGGGATTAGAGGTTTTAATATTGTTCGCGGCCATCAGAGATTCCACTTCGCTGGCGACTTCTGGGTTTGCGGTCAAATAGTTATTTAAAAACGCAAAGACAGTGGCTGAGTAATGATTGTCCTTCAGATTGGATACGGATTCAAAAAACTCCGGAATTCCTTTGCCAGGAAGGTTCCCAATTAAATAGAGCAAGTGATAAACCGTGCTTTCAGAATAAAAGCCGTTGGGCTCGCCTACCGGTACGGGTTGACTCAAGTCATTGCAAAAACCGTCGGCCTGTTTTAGACCTGATACGTCGCAATATATATTGGTTCCCGCTAAAAGGCCGCCGATGGCTGTACCATAACCTTCTCCAAAGGCTAAGCTTGGATCTTTGAATTCGCGAAAGCCGTGGTTCCCTCCTGGATTATCCGATACGGATAATTTGGCCTGCAAAAAGTGACCGAACTCATGCCCTATAACCCCGCGATCAAACTCATCGGTGTCGGAGTTTGCTTTGCCGAGGATATAAACTCCGGGAGCCAAACCCTGGCTTTGATAGTGAGATGTACCTATCTGACCAAGGCTTTGATCACCCGATACGGCTATATTTTTCCCAGACCAATAGAGGTTTAGATCTGGCATTTCCAGATTTGGGTAAACTTTTTCCAGCGCGTCCACGGAGCTTTTTACCATGCGCATTATAGAAAAAGCGGCTGATTGTCTCATTTCTTCGCTGATGACATTGCCCTGTGCATCAAAGCCTATTTTAGCCCGCAAGTTGATTTCATTTTCACCGGCTGGACTGGCGTCGGTCGTAATCAATGCTGATTTGATGGTATAAGGTTTTCTTGGCTGAGTTTTACTGGTGTTATCTCGTACCCAAAAATTATATTTTGGGCCGACATTTGGGGTTGAGCGTACTTTTTGAATATGGGCTTTGACTTCAATCGCCACTTGGGCAGATTCCGCTACATTTTCGAATTCGTAGTACCCGTCATCATAAGTCGTGGTGGTTTGTAATGTATTACCGTTGCTATCAAGTAAGACGACTTCTACACCCGCGACATTGAAAATTTCCAAATCAGCGCTGGCATAACTATGTTCTCCCGTCTCTTCGCTGATGATGCCGGGAGCTTCAGCAGTAATAATTCCATATACGAAGCTGGTTCCAACAGCTGAGGCAGCGCTGGCTACCGCACTGGCAGAGGCTCTGGCTGTAGCTGCCGAAGCCGCAACAAAGTCGACAACCTCAATCTCCTCAACGAATTCCTCGCGCTCGCCATCGAACACTACTAGTTCACTAACACCTACCGGTTGCGAAGGGCATTCAGCGAAAACCAAGTCTAGCTCTGAGGTAGTATGGCTGGTATGGGTGTGTTGCAAGTCTCTCAGCCTGCAGCGTTCTCCTGCCAAGGTGACCGTTAGCCGCAAATTTAAATGCTTGCCGACAATTTCAAAAGTTGATTTTTCATTGGCCTGGACTTTAGTAAAGGCTTCACCAATGTTCATGTCCGGGTGGTCGGCATGCACGTACTCAACTTGAGACACCAATGGGGCCATCGCGATGTTATGAAACAATGTGTCAAATTCTTCATTCTCACCCATGTTATCGGCAAGTCGATCGTTTAGATGGGCGTTCTCCAAGGCATCTAACACTAGGCTGCGTATGGTTTGATCATCAAAGTAGCCGTTGTCAGCAATGGCTTCGTGCAGTAAATCAATAACTTCGTTGACGGATGACGCAGCCAGATCAGCCTGTAGCTGTGATAGGGCTGCCAATATAGCGCCATAGCGACCAGCTGGGGTACCCGTATTCTTAAACAGATTCATATCCGCTGGGACGGTAGTCACGAGATCGGTGGAAGTCAAACCAAAAGCTGTGGCAAGATTGGAGGTTATAGTGGAAAAATCATTCTCTACGGTTAAAAAATCATAGGTTTCAATGATCTTAACGGCAATTTCGGTTAATGGTGTAACGGTAACAGAAAATTTCTTATCAGTAGAAATATTCGCGAAGGTTCGCAATGGGATAGCATCCCGTTGTTCTCCTGTGGCTTCATCAATATAGGTGCCGCCTGAGCATTTGACCAATACCCAGGTTAAATCTTCGGGGACTTCTTTGAACTTGGCCGCACCATTTGACTTTGTTATTACCGGTCCGGCGAGGACGATCTCGTTGGCATCTTTGTCCAGTATTGAACATTCGCCATTAGTCACCGGCCCCAGTAGAAAATGAACCTCACCTTTGCCTGCTAGTTTGTCGAGCGGGCAGCCGGTTAGCGAAAGAGTGGAAGATAGCAGCGCTATTGCCGCAGTTTTTCGTGTTTGAAAAAGTTTTGTTAAGAAATTATTCATGAATAGATCCTTGATTCAAGAGCAGATTCCCCAATGAACTCTGCTGCTAAAAGCCAGCTAAGCATTTAAAAAATTAAGAAAGTGTAGCAACTAAAATCATCTCTCCAGCAATACAGCGGCCTGAAGTTACTGTAGAGAGGCAGTACATTAGCGTTTAACAAACGTCTAAACCAGGCAACCATACCCAATATTCATGACAATTAGAATAATTAGAATAACTGTTTAAATGTTAGGTTCTCGCGAATCCAAGATGGTGTGTTGCATCACGGTGGTGGCGCCAGTCTAGTGGCAGATTGTGAGGCAGATTCAGTTGATCAATCCTTGTTCTGAGTCATTTTTCTGAAAAAATTCATTCAACATCCTAAGCTATACTTGGCTAAGCTATATTTGGCATTTTGTCTACACTGTCTAGAAGACGAGCAGTGCTTTTAAGTGCTGACTCTGGCGCTAGTTAATTGTGATATTCTTTAATGTCACTCCAAACAATCAGTTTCAATCCAAGGATGGTTATGGACGATCATAATTTAGAGGGCATTCATCTTAAGTGCCAAAGAACAAGGAATCACGACAGGCTAACTTCTTCGATTTAAGCTAGACACACTCGGGCAGATAGAACTTATATCCGCTTTACTTTTCAAATGTGACGTAGCAAAAAACCGAGGATAGAAATAATGAATCATTGGCAAACCGCTGACCGAACTTTATTGCTTGAAGTGGAAGATGCTGATTTAGATATTGGCTCTGACAGTTTTTTTCAAAATGTAAGTGATGTCTCTGAGCTATGGTCAGATATGGACGATGAGGTGATAGATGAGGATTCCTTATCCCTCGAGCTTGAAAACAATAATCTAAATATCGCCGATCACAAATTATTGTCTCGTGAACAAGAGCTGGAACTCGCTACTTCTTTGCAATCCGCATTCCGCCGGTTACAACAAAAATTAGCACAATTTGATCCCGCTATTGAGGCTTTATCAGAATATATTGCCGATGGATTAATTGTTCATAAACTCGAGAGAGAAGGCTCAATGGACATTGAGCTATTGGTGAAACTCGATGCTGTGATTACCAATATAGATGCGATTAAAGTACAGCAATTGTTAATCGCTAAGGATGGTTCACAGGGAGCTAAGGAAGATTACGAATCAAGTCAAAAAGACTTGGTTCAGGCGTTGGCCGCTATTGACCTGGATCGTGGGTTGATATTGGATATAGTGACAAAAGTATTGAAGCAGAATGACCCTTACGCTAATGAGCGACTAGGAAAGCTCCAATATTGCTATGATCGGGTACAACAAATCCGCAATATGCTCACCACGTCGAACGTGCGCTTAGTTTATCACATTGCATCTAAACACAAAGACAAGGGCCTTGAATTTGACGATATGGTCCAGGAGGGAGTACTTGGATTGCTGCGAGCGGCCGTTAAGTACGACGTTACTGTGGGTGTTAGATTTTCTACTTATGCTTATTGGTGGATACAGCAGGCGATTCGGTTAGCTATTGTTAATCAACGATCTCTGATCCGCTATCCTAATCATGTGGCCACCCAGGTTAATAGGCTCTATGGTGCAGTGCAGGAGATAAAGAAGAGGGGGGTAACGAAAGTATCCGCACCGGAATTGGCGGAAGCCACGGGCTTCAGTGAAGCAAAAATACAAGATCTGTATTCATTGACTAATTTGTGTTTGTCAGCGAATACGCCAGTGTATGAGGACGGAGACGCCACATTGCAGGATTTGTTGCCGAGTGGTGAAGTTGGAACTAAACCGGATGCCAATGTTGAGTTGGCTGAACAAGTTGCCAGTGTGCGAGCGTGGTTGGATAGGTTACCCCCGCGGTCGGCAAAAATTATAGCGATGAAATATGGGATTGGGCATCGTAAAGCGTACTCGCTCAATGACATTGCGCCTCAGGTGGGGGTCAGCCGGGAGCGAGTTAGGCAAATTATCCAAGAGGCTTTTACCCAATTCAAACGGCAATCAGTTGAAGATCGATGCCCTCTTGCTGAAGTACCGACTGCAAAAGATCTTCCATAATGGCTCTGGCATGAGCGGTGCGCTGATGGATAAAGCGATGCAAATCAGCGCCGGCTTTGTCTTTTGATTCGCATTGACTACTGTAGCTCTCAAAGGCCAATAAACCCTTTATTATTTCCGCCATATGCTGGGGGCATTCACAGTCAATGCTGGATGAAAGGTTGGCCGCTTTGTTTATTTCAGAATCGTTGTACAGACGCTGTGGAATTTTGTTGATATCGGGTGTGAATGAGCGCTGAACCAGGGTTGGTTTACTGAGCCGTTTAAACAGGCTGATGAGTTCTGCTTTGTCGATCGGCGCTTTGAGTGTGGTAACTCCCAAAGTACGTAGGAAGGCGATGTCTTGCTGCCGGGCGTAACGATAAATTAGGATTTTTTGACGGGAGTGGATAGCCTTGATGCTGCTGCCAAGTTGGCGCGCTTCTTGGGCGCTGATCGCCGGAATTTCTAACAGCAGGACATCCAATTTTTCCTGGTTATATTGGTTGGTAACGTCTTCCAGATTGGTGCAGCTGCGAATTAAGTTTATGCTCACCTCCTCGGCAATGTTGTTGGTTAGATATGACGGCAGGTTCACACCGGCTGTGATGACCCGCAATGCCGGGTTGGATTGAGGTAGAGGCTCTCTGTTCGAGTATTGAGCAAGTGTTGAGTGTAGATCCTCGTCTTTTAGCTTGGCGATAGTGCTGATAGCCATGCCGTTATCAACGCAGGCTTTTAGTAGTTTTAAGCGCTGAAGGGTCTTCTCTGTATAGATTCTGCGGCCACTATCGGTACGTTCTGTAGTGAAGGCTTGATGGCGTTTCTCCCAGGCTCTCAGGTTGTGAACGGATAATCCAGTGAGTTTGGCGATGGCTCCAATTCTATACTCGTTCATCTTTGTTCACCTTTTTCTCGGCTTTTAAAATAAATGTCTCAGTTTGTAGTCCTGATTATCGGATAAAGTCTATATATAGTAAAGTTTAAAATTAGACAAAATGTGATTATGTCGAGTTTGTGTTCTTTTTATAACGAAGCCAGCCCCGGCCTAGTTGAACCAAAGGGCTGGCTTTTTGCTATAAGATTCCGCTTATTCCGTTAGTACCAGAGGAGTAAGGGTTCCTGCGGAAACGGAGCCGATGGCGATAACAGTGTATAAAGTGCCTTCCTCAAGCGGCAAATTCGCTTCGATTACCGTAGTGGCTGTACCCGCGACATTAACCTTAATGTTGTAGGTCGCAGCGGGTAGCGAGACAAAATCAGTCGCCACCTGATATTCCAAGCTGGGGATTGCAACGGTATCGTTTACCAGTATGTCTACTGCAGGGGCATCGGGGGAGGCGTGAATAACCCGTATACCTGTATTACCTAATGTCGGCTCTTCATTTGTGTCATTGACTAGCAACGGGGCAATATTGGCGACAAAATTTGTGGCTAACACAGTGTAGTCACTGCCTGGTAAAAATTCAGGTGTTACGTCGATAACCGAAGTGTCAGTTCCTGCTACGTTAACTTTGATATTTTGGTTGCCGCTAGGAATAGTGAGGTAATCAGAGGCTGCTGAAAAAGGTACGTCAGATAGCACTACTGCTCCGTTAAGCAGAACGTCAACGGCGGGTGCATCTGGTGATGCATGAATAACTTTAACTCTCGATCGTTGGTCGACAAGATCAAAGCTAGGCTGTTTGGGATCTTGAGTGAGGGCAACTAATTTGATAGGTGACAACCCTTGTGCCGTTTCCAATGCAGCAAGTGTTAGGTTTGCCCCACTGGGTAAAGATACTGTACCCGAGTCGTAGAGGATATCGCTACTATTATCGGCAGTGACACGAATTCTGTAGTTTCCGGCCGGTACCTCAAGATAGCCGGTGTAACTTTTGAACTCTAGCGCGTCTATGGCGGGCTCTGGTGGCAGTTCATCGCCCGGAGCAGACACAAAGATATCAACTGCGGGTGCGGATGGGGATGCGTGAAGCACGCGTAATTTTACAAAACCTTTAGTGGGATCCGTTAAATCATCAATTAGCACCAAGGGTTCGATTTGATCAAGGTTATCTACCGCGATAACCGTATACGCAGTCATTTTTTCAAGGCTAGTGGTTACGTCAATGGCTACGAAATCGGTACCACTAGCACTAACTTTAATGTTTTGCTCACCAGAGGTGACGTGAACAAAACGTGAAGCTTCGCCGTAGTCCAGCGAACGTATAGGTTTTCCTTTGGTAAATGTTACATCGACGGCCGGTGCGTCTGGTGATGCATGCAGTACTCTCACTTGAGAATAGTTACAGCCCCCTAAAATTAGAGCAACGGCAACTAGACACAGTCTTATCGCGCTATTCATTAGGTCTCTCCTTGGTTTCTCAAAAAAGTTACTTCTTATGGATTTGTTGTTGCTTTCGCAGGAGAGATTATTTGGGGTGGCGTGAATAAGGCGTGAATAAAAAAAGATTGTCTAACTCTTTAGAAGCGCGCTTAGTTGTTCTAAAGAATGTGTAGCTTGAATGTGCCAGTGGCGGGGAAAGTATGCTTGATAATTTTTTTGTAGAAATCGGTCATCCAGCAGTAGAACCATCCCTTTGTCATGTTCGGATCTTATGAGGCGACCAACGGTTTGAATAACTTTATTAATGCCTGGAAATCGAAAGGTGTAGTCAAATTCGTTTAGCCTAACGCTGCGAAAATAATCCGAGATCGCGTTTTTCTCTGGTGAGGGTGGCGCTAAACTGGTACCAATTACAATAACACCGGATAATTTTGCCGTCGGTGGTAGATCTATGCCTTCGGCAAAGCTACCCCCACTGACAACAAAATTGAATTGTGGGTTCCGGCTAAAACCTTGTAGGAAAAATATTTTTTCTTCTTCATTATTGGTTCTGGGTTGTCGGCTTATGGGTAGTCCCGCTTTTTGATTTTTAGAAAAATTAACCACATTATCCATATACTCAAAGGATGGAAAAGCCACCAGGTATCTGCCCGGTTTCTGGGTGTTCACTTGCTGTAAAATATCAAGTAATAAAGGTAAGCTTGTTGCCCGTTGATGGTAACGAGTATTTAGCGGAAATCCTATCATGGTTTGCTGATTGGGTAGAAACGGTGATTGCAATTGCAGAAAAGGCGTGTCAATTCTGGTGCTAAGAAGATGAGTAAAATACTCAGAGGGCAACAGACTACCTGAAAAAAAATGTGTTGATGAAAAAATGTCAGCCATGGTTTTGATTCGCTGAGCAGGGTTGGTGCAAAATATTTTTAAGGCCTCTGCAAATGAATCTTTGAGTAATCTGTCTGCGTTATCAATGGTATCTAAGCGCTTTGCAAAACGCAGCAATTGTTGAACAGCTTCGAATAGCTCTTCAGGATAAAGTAACCACTCGTATTCAGCTAATCGTTCGACGGTGGTTAGAGCGATTCGTTGATAAATAAATTTTTCTTTCTCTATGGTCGCTATAGCACTATTGTCGTCTCGGATTATGGCTTTATGCAGTTTAATAAGTTTTTTTAATTGTCGGTTTAGGGCTTTATCTTCAATTAAACGGTGCAATTGTTTCAGTGTTTCCACGCTGAGACTCTCGCTGTACATTTCACGAGCTCGATCAGGAAGGTTGTGGGCTTCATCCACAAGCAGAGTCTTTTGCCTGATCGATTTTAAGTTGTCCATATCTCTAACGTAGGGGTCAAAGACGTAGTTGAAATCCGCCACCACCAGATCGCTCCATTGAATTAATTCATGAGTGAACTGATGCGGACACAATTCATACTTCTTGGCTAAAGCTATGACCTCTTCCTGTGAACAGTAGGGAAGCTCATTGAATTCTTTACGAGCTTGTTCCAGGCGATCGTAAAATCCTTGTTGAAAATGGCACTCCGAGCGTTCAATTGAATTACCAGGTTTGCAAAAACAGGTTCGTGTTCTCGACTGTAAGTGAATGGTCTTTAGGTTCAGTGTCTGCATTTTTAGCAAGTCCAGCGTTTGGTTGACACTGCGTGAACCGCTGGTTTTAGCGGTAAGATACCAAATTTGTTGGCAATGGGATTCCGATAAAGCTTTTAGCGCCGGGAACAGGGTGGCTGTGGTTTTCCCAATACCAGTAGGAGCGTGATAAAAGCCGTTGCTTTCATCTCTTATGTGGCGAAACAGGCTAGTGGCAAGTTGACGTTGACCAGCGCGAAATTTAGTAAACGGGAATTGGAGGGTTCTTATGGATTGATCCCTTTTATTCAGATGTTTACAGTAGCAGTCTAACCATTGGGTATAGGCTTCAACCACGTTGCTAAACCAATGGGTGATAACGGTGTTTGATTCCGTGACTGAAAATGAATACTCGCTTTCTGCGTCTGGTTGCCAATAGGATAATTTGATACGGATGTTGGCTAAGTTTAATTGTTCCACGAGCAGGGCTGCGTATAGTTTTGCCTGAGCGAAGTGGAGTTGTTGCTGAGTTGCAGGGAGCGTCTGCCGTGAATAGTAGGTGGTCTTAATTTCTTCTATTTCGCTTGTGCATTGGTCCGTGCCGGGGGTAAACCCATCCGCTCTCCCTGCTAGGCGCCATTGGCACAAATTACCGCAAAAACTCTGCTCTACGGCTACCTCGGTTTGGTAGTTTGCGGGGCGATTGCTTTGGACACGCTTTTGTCCTTCTTGCCCTTCCTGAGCGGTAGGTGATTTGCTGGCCTTCAGTATAATGTCGCCGCGTCGAAACAGGAATTCGGCGAGGGCCTTTATGGATACGGCAAACTCTTTCATTCTGTGTCCTGTTGCCACTCAACCCACAGCAGAGAGGCCGGAATTGAATTGTCTTGGAATACTTTAAACCAGCGAGCCTGGTTTGACTGCAAGCGATCGCCAGGGCCTTTGACTTCTACCAGCTGATATCCAGTTTCATGAAAATAAATCAAGTCAGGCAAGCCGCTTCTGAACAGCTTTGGAAAAGACAGTATTTGGCGAAAAATTATCGTCAGGTGATTCGCGGGAATTTTTTCGCAACTTAATGTCAATAAAGGCTTCGTTATTAATCCCCAATGCACATAGGGATTGGCGATCCCGGCTTTTTCTGCGAAATGCCGGTTGATTATGGGCTTCCAATCTTCACTTTTCAGCGTTTCCAATCTGGATTCAATGGCAAGTTGGCGTTGTTGGTAAAAATCAGAGCTGTGGATATCCAGTGGGGCGCGTTGAAAAGGGTTTATAAAAGCGCCGCGAATGGGGCTGAATATTATGTCCCAGAAAAGGAGGCCAAGTAAGCTGGTGAATAGGTGGTTTTCCACGTAAAAGCAGGCTTGCTTTGGGGTGTTTAATGCTGACGCTGCCAAGTATTCCACGGACTGCGTTCCTGGAGCCAGAGTTAAGGTGCTTTGTTCGATGGATTTGACAGAGAGTGGTGCATTTCCCATAACCTGCGCTGGACGTTTTAGTAAACGAGTGAGTTGGTACCCCATAGTGTAGGTAAACTCCAAGGCTTCAGGATGTTCGCAGCTTGCGGCCATCTTACGGCATAAATCCCAGGCTTGCTCCAGGGCCCCGGTTTTTTTTAACACTCTGACTTGGCGTTCCAGGCTGCTGTGATAGTCGCTTAACTGATATACCAACAATGCATCTGCCCATGCTTGCAAACGCTCAAGTTGGCGCCCGATGCTGGTGATGATTCTTTGGTATCGGCGCTTAAGACCTTGATGGTCTCCTGGATTCGGAAGCTGATTTGCTATGGCGACTAGTTGTTCTTTGTCGCTCATGCACTCTTGCGATGCGAGTAATCTGTGAGCGTCAGCATAGGACAACTGGGCGTCTATTTGCTGGCGACTAGAAAAGTATCGCGTTGCTTGAGTTAGAGGGTATGACTCATAGGTTACATGGCCTAGTTCGGTTATAACAAACTCGCTTAAATCCTGATAACTGTTGCCAAAAAAGCATACTTTGTAAGTTTCAAATTCCAGATTAAAACAGGGTTGCAGGATTGTTTCGTTGGCAAGTAGTGTTTCAAAGATGTTTTCTGAAAACTGCTCAGTAATGAGCTGGCGAAGCGCTGGTGCGGTCAGTTGTCTGCTGGCGCGCTCAAGATTAAAAGCCTTGCTTAACTCAGTTTTGGTGAATAAGGGCAATAGACATTCTAGCGCCGTAGATGGATTGACATTGATTAATCTGGCTTGTTGCAGTTCTTCAATGCTTTGCTCTAGTGATGGAATATCTGGGTAGTTGAGCTGGGTCATGCGGAAAAGATCGCGAGTTCGACACAGCAGTCGTACATATAGGCTTTGGGCTGGATAGCTGAGGTTATGAAAAGAATGGTAGAGCGCTAATTCCTCAGGCAACAGTAAATCACTGAATTGGCAATACACCGAATCCAATAAGCGTTGGAAGTTGGTAACATGGTAACCGGTGGCTAATTCTCGTGGCACGGTGTCTTTGTTGGTGAGAACGATTTAAACGCTGATAATAGCATTCATAAGGCGTCTTGCGCTATCGAAGGCACCTTCAACCCTGCCGCCACTGAGCCAATCACCGGCGATGCCTATTTTGAACTGGGGATGCCAGATGCGGGTTTGTGGGCTGTTGCA
This sequence comes from uncultured Ketobacter sp., assembly GCA_963922875.1. Taxonomy (GTDB): domain Bacteria; phylum Pseudomonadota; class Gammaproteobacteria; order Pseudomonadales; family Ketobacteraceae; genus Ketobacter. The sequence goes on from CAWUJH010000004.1 coordinate 388,561, forward strand.
TTGGGGTCTGGCGTAGCGCCAACGATGAACCAAATGTCGTTGGACGGGAAGTTCGCAGAGGGTGAGGTCGCGGAAGTACTGCGACAGCTGTTCTACTACCCAATCGGCGGGCGCGTCTACATGTTGCTGTGCCCACTGAGGCGTGCTGTGTATAGTCCACCATTCTCCCATGTGCTGGCGGCCTGGTTTGCTTGAATCATTGGCCATCCAGGCAATTGCGGAATGACAAGGTTCCATGCCGGTCCAAGCTGATCCTATGGAAGTATCGAAATTCAGTGCAATGGCCCAGCAGGGCTGCATTTTGTGCATTGCTACATCAAAGTAATCCACTAGATTTTCCAACTTGCTGGCCTGCAGAAGATCCATCAATTGCTCAGCTGGGGTGGTTATCAACACGCAATCGAAGTAACCGTGAAGAGCGTTATTCTCATCCGTAAGCCACCACTTTCCCGGTGTCCCGCTGATAGCTGTAATGCGACTGTTTGTAAGGATATCGATGTCCATGGCCAGCTGCCGAGTCAGTGCAGACATTCGAGGGTAACCTACATACCGAGTTTCTGCTTCGAAGCTGCGCCACTGACCCCCGGATATTTCCTGTTTTAAATTGCAGTGCCATGCTGATACAGCTTTATTTGGACGAATATGTTGATCCAGAAAGGTTGCAAACGCTGAACCTCGACATGTGAAGTATTGAGCGCCCATATCAACACTTTCTTTGCTGTCGTCTGTTGCAACTCTTTTTGATGCTAGCCGACCACCGGGCCCTCGGGATTTTTCAAATACTTTGATGTCGTGGGCGCTAAGGAGGTCATTAGCCAGTGTCAGGCCGGATATACCAGCGCCGATAATTGCGATTTTCAGTTTCATAGAGGCACAGTAAAGGTACAGCAACCTGATGGGCAAGAGTGAGATCGAGTGTCTAAATAAAGTATAGAGAATTGGTGGCTAGATTTAGAACAGTTCAATATCACTGGTTAGATCACTTTCAAAAGAGGCTCCTCCCGCGAGTTTAGGGTTCTCATTGACGGTTGTTATTTCAGTGGTCATCTGCTGCTGTTTATGTGCGAGATGATCAAGCAAACGGCACACATGGCTAAAGGCTGCTGCAGCGCTCTCACCGCTTTCGATAATGTGATGAGAATCATGAATGGCGGCGTCGAGGGTGTTGATCAAATATCTTTCCTGGTCGTCTTCCAAGCCCAAAGTAGGGATTTTTCGCTCCATTTCATTGGTGGTATTGCGAAGTAGCTGCAGCACTTCCTGTTGTGTCATTTGTAAATTAGCACCCACTTCTTGTAGTGTAGTTTTAACCAGATCAAAAGATTGAGCCAAATTTCTGGTTTGCTCTAGAAGGGCATTTTCGGTATCAAGGGCTTTGATATTGGCGTCAGTAGACCCCAGCATCGTTGGTAAAAAGTCTTTGTATCTACCATAGGCTAATTGATCATCTAGCGGCATATTCTTTACTAAGAGCGCCACACGAGGGTAGTTGATTTGGGTTCTGGAGCCGAAATCACAAAATCGTTTCCCAGATTCGTAGATGGTGGTAATAACTTCTTTTTCAAGAGGTGATGTTGATCCTTGGGAGCTGAAATATAGTTTTCCCTGCTTCGTTAAAAACATTAAGCAGCAATTTAGTGACAATTGAGCGGTTACATTAAAGAATTTTTTGGCGATACCATCGAAGGATTTAGCCCCGTAGGTGGCTTCTATAAACTGAATGGCTAAACCCAGCTCACTGGACCCTCGCATTGCAGCAAAGGCTGTTTTAGAGGCCATATCAACCTTTGCACTAAGAAGGTTCCTGTCTCTTTTGTATTGCGTAAGCACATTCAGCTTGGCCAGTAACACTTCGGGTTCGAAAGGCTTGGTGATAAAGTCTGCCGCTCCCGCTTCATAGCCCTGCATTCTCTCGCGTAGCTGGGTTCTACCAGAAATAATAAGGACCGGAATTTCTTTGCTGGCAGGGTCCTGTTTCAGTCGATCACACACCTCAAACCCGTTGATTCCGGGCATTTCCACATCAAGTAATATGAAATCAGGTTTAAAATTATGAGCTTTCTCGAGGCCTTCTTCACCGTCAACCGCGGTTTCAACCTCAAATTGAACTCCTAAAAAGCGGCTGACGACGTTTCTCACCAGGCGATCATCATCAACGACGAGTACTTTTGGTACCTTATCCATGGCGCTCTGAATCCCGATTGAGTCCAATCTCATTAAGTTAGTGCTTCAAGTATTAAGTTTAGATAAGTATTTCCAACCAGCAATGCATTGTTGGGTAAGATTACAAGCTTAGATACTAAAATTTGCGCCAAACAATGAGCGATGATGCTTGAACAGGCGCTTTAGTTCCGATAAATCCTCATCTACAGCGATAGGAAGATCTTGGGTAATAAGGTCCAGTAGGACGATGGCATTGATGGCAGAGTCGGTTTCGGCGTAGTTATGGATTCTTGACGCCACGTTGACATTTATAATGTGGATATTGGTGTAAATTTTCTTAAGCGCTTCAAACGATACTTTATTGCTGGAATCATTATGTAGTGCATAAGATGACAGGTAGGCAGTACAGGCTCGATAGACGGTTTCTTCAGGTGTGGCGAAAGGCTGATGATACCAGGCTAAGGGCTTAAAGAATTGAGTGTGGGGGCAGCCACTGGTAGCCATCACCAATCCCAAAAGGGAGCTTAGGACTTCTTGAGCAGAGGTATCCACTGAGATCTTTTTGCCTTCCATGGTAACTTCGGCGGTTACCTCATCGTAGGAATTGCACGGAGGCATGTTAACTAAAGGAATTAGCCTGACAGCGAGAGGGCAGTGGGTGTGCCAGATAGGATTAAGGGTACAGTTTGGGCATTTCTTGTAATCCAGCTCACTCCACTTGGGCAGCTCTTCCAGTTCTGGGGCTGGATGCTCGAAATTTTCCTCATTGATTTCCACTACCTTTTCAAACATTTCCTGAGATTGTTTAAAAAAGATCTTGTATCCAATTGATTTTATTTCTGCTGCCATTCTTTTTTACCTCGTCAATCAAAGTCTAGTCGAGATTCAGTAGAGTAAATGACCACTCAACCAGTAAAACATCTGAATGATAGCGAGTTAACATAAATTCGACTGAACGTCCTTTTTCGCACTTTATTTAATCTGCTTTGGTCTTTCTGATAATTCTTCTACCGGGTGGAAACTCTTGGTCTAACCTATGGAAACTATTGGAGATTGAATGAACCTATTCACTGCTGAGCAAATGGATAAGCTAGCAAGAACAGCTATCGCGCCGGATCATCTGGCTGGAAAAAACATTCGCCTCACACCTGAATACGAATCCATAGAGCAGGAGATCCTTAAGCTTGAGGCGTTACACTCTGTTGAGCCAGTCAACTGGGAATTAATAAAAGCTCAAGGATTAATCATACTTAGTGAAGCGTCAAAAGACTTATTGGTGGCTTGTTATTTGACTCTGGCCCTATATGAAACCGCGTCGCTCTCTGGTTTGAGTCAGGGGTTTCAGATTTGTAGCGGTATTCTGACTGAGTTTTGGGAGTATGCTTTTCCCGAAAAAAGGCGTCTGCGCGGTCGGATACAGGCGTTCCAATGGTTGAAAGAGAAGTTGGCAATAGCCATTGATGGTTTGAAAATTACGGCGTCTGAGCAACAGGATCTGAAAGACTGCATTCAGCATTTGGAACATCTAAATGAACTGTTGCAAGTTAAACTTGAAGCTGATGCACCGAACTTCTTGGAGCTGCGGAAACCCCTGCGCAATAAGCTCGAAATATTTGAATTAAAACAACAGAAAACAGCACGTTCCACTGAAAGTTCCCGCAGTCTAGCCACTCCAAAAAGCAACCTTAAGAATGCTAACAGTGAGAGTAACTCAGCTGCGATACTCATAGCGGAAGTTAGTAATGAAAGTGACCTGGATAAAGCGTTTGGCCATTGCCGACAACAATTGGTCATTATGCTTGAGTATGTTTATCAGCAAAACTGGCGTGACCCAAGAGCCTTTCGTATAGGGAGATTTATCACTGGATTTGAATTGGTTGTACCCGATTCAGTGGCAAGTAGAACCTACATTATGCCGCCGGATGAAGCTCAGCTGCGTGAGTTTCAAAACTATTACCAGCAACAAAACTGGGAGCAGCTGTTTCCCACCATAGAAAGATTTCTTTTGGCCGCGCCATTTTGGCTGGACGGGCAGCGGATGGTTGCCGAAGCACTGAAGGCATTGGGGGAAACAGAGTGCTTAAGCCACGTTGAATTAGGTGTGAGGACTCTTCTCTCCGAAAAACCTCAGCTTCTAGAGTTGTCTTTTTCCGACGGTAAGCCCTTTGCAGACGAGCAAACACGAGACTGGATTCAGTCTATTGTGGCCCGGACTGGCTCTGCCTTGACGGAGCAATCGATGCAAGCGTTGCCTGCTTTGAACTTAGATTCGGCTAATTTAGCCTTCGATTGGGAAGAATCATTAAATTCAGCCCAATCTTTGGCCCACGAAGGTCTATTTAGCCAAGCGTTGGATTTGTTCCAGAGTGGGGTGGCCCGATCCCTTTCATGCCGAGAACAAAGTCTATGGCGATTATCTCAGGCCCAGTTTTGTACGGACAACAAATTATATGAATTGGCAAAGCCATTACTCTTCCAGTTGGATAAGGATTTGGTCGCCAGAGACATAGTTCAGTGGGAGCCACAGATCATGGAGCGAGTTATTCTCTTATTGATAGAGTGTTTTAAACAGCAAGATGATGAGGCCTCGCAATCAGAATTACAGAAGCTAAAAGATCGGTTGTGCCATTTTAACCCCGCAAAAGCCTTTGAACTCATTAACCGAAACAGCAGGAATTGATATGTCTAAACAAGGAACCGTTGCACCTAAAGAAAGAATAAATATTCGTTATCGATCAGCGCAGGGAGACGCTAAAGAATCCATTGAATTGCCTTTAAAAATGCTGGTTGTGGGAGATTTTACCCAACAGCCTGATGATCGAGTCATTGAAGACCGCAAGCCAATTCAGATTGATAAAGATAATTTCGATGAGGTTCTCAAGAATCATAACACTGGGGTGCAGATCTGTGTGCCTAATCACTTGTCAGAAAATGAAGATCTGGCGGTAAGTTTGAAGTTCGAAACTATGGCGGACTTTACGCCGGATCATATCGCTAAGCAGGTGCCAGAATTACGAAAACTGCTGGAATTGCGGGAGGCCTTGGTGGCTTTAAAAGGACCCTTGGGCAACGTTCCAGCCTTCAGAAAAGCCATTGAAGCTATTTTGAAGGACGAAGCTCAGCGAGCACAGGTATTAAACGAACTCAAACTTGATGCTGAACACGGCGCTGAGACAGGAGAATAACATGATAAGTTCCGAAACAATGGTGAACAGCAAAGATAATGACGTAGAGATCTCCGCAGGATCGCTCTTAGATCAAGTGGTTTCTCAGACACGAATAGGTCCAAACGATGAAGGCTACGAAGTCGCAAAGCGTGGAGTAGGGGCCTTTTTGGCAGAGCTGTTGCGACCTGAGAACCAATTGGAGCGAGTCAATAAGAGCCTGGTTGATCGTATGATCGAAGCGCTAGATGCTCAGCTCGGCAGGCAGCTTGATGAGATTCTTCATCACCAAGAGTTGCAGGCCGTGGAATCCGCCTGGCGGGGCTTGAAGCTTCTGATTGATCGGACTGATTTCGGCCAGAACATCAAGATTCAGATTCTTAATGCGAAAAAAGAAGATCTGTATGATGATTTTGAGGATGCACCAGACATTACTAAATCGGGATTATACAAATTAGCCTACACCACAGAGTATGGCCAATTTGGTGGAGAGCCTATAGGTGCGATTATAGCCAACTATGATTTTGGCCCCAATTCTGCTGATATTAAGCTACTGCAAAATGTCGCTGCAGTGTCAGCGGTTTCTCATGCGCCGTTCATTGCCGCTGCGGGACCACAATTTTTTGGTCTGGACTCTTTTGAAAGCTTACCTAACTTAAAGGAGTTGAGTTCCGTATTTGAAGGGCCACAGTATGCTAAATGGCGAAGTTTTAGAGAGACAGAAGATGCTAAATATGTCGGGCTGACCCTGCCACGATTTTTGCTGCGTGCGCCTTACGATCCACTAGAAAATCCGGTACGAAATTTTAATTATCAGGAAAATGTCGGTGGTGATACCCACAACTATTTATGGGGTAATACCGCCTTTGCCTTTGCCTCTAGATTAACCGATTCCTTTGCCAGATTTCGCTGGTGTCCAAATATCATTGGGCCGCAAAGCGGCGGCTCAGTGGAAAATTTGCCGGTCCATTTCTATGAGTCCATGGGTGAGATTGAGGCTAAAATACCGACAGAAATACTGATATCAGATCGTCGTGAATACGAATTGTCTGAAGAAGGATTTATACCTCTAACGATGCGTAAAGGTAGCGATAATGCTGTGTTTTTCTCCGCTAATTCAGTCCAAAAACCAAAATATTTCGGTGAAAATGCTGAGGATAAAGACGTAGAACTAAATTACCGGTTAAGCACTCAGTTGCCCTATATGTTTATCGTCAGTCGCTTGGCCCATTATATAAAGGTGCTACAGCGAGAGAATATTGGTTCATGGAAGGAGAAAAATGACCTGACACGAGAACTAAATCACTGGATAAGCTCCTATATCTCTGATCAAGCTGATCCCCCACCAATGATTCGCAGTCGCAGGCCGCTACGTAGGGCAAAGATCACAGTTTCCGATGTGGAAGGTCATGCCGGTGTTTATCGAGTAGATTTGAAGGTGCAGCCACATTTCAAATATATGGGTGCCGATTTTGAATTATCTTTAGTTGGTAAGCTGGAAGGTGCCTAAGTCGGTCTATATATGAGAAACGAATTAAGTTTACTCGACCGCATGGATAACGCTTCTGAATCCAGTAGCTATTCCCTGGAGGTTAACTGGGCAAAGCGGCTCGATAATGTCAGTAAAAACCTGCAAGCCATGTTAAATGTACGCAAAGGCAGCGTTAAAGCGCTGCCGGACTATGGCATGCCAGATTTTAATGATGTTGTTGAGCAGTTTCCTGATGCTATAGATTATGTCAAACAAGAAATCGCTACTTTTATCAGACGCTATGAACCCCGACTTTCGCAGCTGTCCATCACTTACCTTGCGGACCCCTTAGATCCGCTGAAACTTAAATACGTCATTGAAGGCTATTTAACCTATAAAACTAAGCGTTCGAAAGTTTCATTTGACACCATTCTTACAGGCTCTGGGCAAGTGACTATCCGAGTGTGAATGATCTAACAAATGCTGTGGCTGATTGTGATTATGAGCGAGAGTTACCATGTCATTTAACAAATATTTTAAAGATGAATTAACGGCCATCCATGAGCTTGGCAAGGTTTTCGCGGAACGTAATCCGCGACTGGCGCCCTTTCTCGCGGTGGAAGGGCAGGATCCAGATGTAGAGCGCTTAATGGAAGGTTTCGCCTTTCTGACGGGGCGATTAAAGCAAAAGCTAGATGATGAGCTACCTGAGTTAACTCACTCGCTAATGTCGCTGATGTGGCCTCATTTTCTACGGCCTATACCTTCAATGGCAATTTTACAGTTTGAACCATTGCCATCATTGTCGGGAAATCAAGTTATAGTGAAAGGTACCGAGCTCCAATCACAAAAAGTTGACGGCACTTCTTGCCGTTTTCAAACTTGCTATGATATGGACATCTTGCCACTCGAAATTAAGGCGGTAGAGCATTATAAAAAGCCGATGTCAACGATGGTTTCTATCCATCTAAAGACAACCACCAACGTAAGTTGGGCTGATTTGGCATTAGATAAACTTCGAATCTATTTACATGGGGCTGTGCACACGGCTCAGTTACTTTTTCTGAGTTTGTTTCGTGATCTTGTACAGGTGGATGTAGTAGCAAATGGAAAAAATAGTGAAGAAATCTTAATTAACAGATTAGATAAATCCTGTATTAGAGCTGCAGGCTTTGATAAAAGCGAATCTCTGCTACCTACCTCGGACCACCTCTTGGATGGTTACCGATTTGTGCAGGAGTACTACTGCTTTCCCGAAAAGTTTCAGTTTTTTGATTTGTTAAATCTACAATGTATAAAGAATAGAGCAGTAAATGACACAGTTGTAGCTAATGCTAAAACCATTGAGTTGAGATTTGAGTTCAACCGACCATTTGAATCGCATGTCTCAATTTCTAAACATAATTTCCAGTTGTTTTGTGTACCTATAGTTAATTTGTTTCCCCATGATGCCGTGCCAGTTAGAGTAGATCATAAAAAATCCGAATATAGGCTTATTCCCAGCGGTGACGATTATACACATTACGAAGTGTATGACATTACGCGGGTGGATGGTTGGAACCATCAACAAAAAAAAAGTCAACAATACGAGCGATTTGAGTCTTTTAAGCATACGGATACCGCTTTTGATTCAACGCAGTTGCGTTACTTCAGGGAGCGCTTAAAACCCTCGGTCTCTGGCTTTGGCTCTGATAGCTACATGGCATTTGTGGATCAAAACGAAGAACATTTATTTCCCCAAGAAGAGATTATTACAATAGAACTAACCTGCACTAATCGACAACTACCGACACAACTGGAAATCGGCGATATTTGTTTAGATACCAGTAGTAGCCCCGAGTATGCGAGTTTTAGGAATATTACTCAGGTGACCCCGTCACTTGCACCACCCATAGATCAAGGGTTCTATTGGCGATTGATTAGCCATATGTCATTGAACTACCAATCGCTAACGAATTTGACTGCATTGTCTAATGTGCTGACCACCTTTGACTACAAGAGTTTTACCGACCGCCAGCAAGCACTGGCTAATCAGTATCGCTTGACTGCCTTTGATGGTATTCATTCAAGACCCAGTGAACGGCTTTTCGCAGGGTTAGTAGTACGTGGTCAAAAGACAATAATTCGATTGAAGGAAAGCCATTTTTCTTCAGATGGTGACCTATATATATTTGGTTCGGTATTAAATGAGTTATTTGCTCTGCACAGCACCATTAATGCTTTCCATCAATTAGAAGTGCATGGCGTGGAGAAAGGAGAAGTTTACCAATGGACGGCACGTTCAGGCTACCACCCCTTGATTTAGAGAAAAATCTTGGCGATCCGACGGCTTATTGTTTTTTTCAGCTTAATCGTATCCTTGAACGAGTGGTAGAAAGATTAAATCGTTCGGAGTCAGAGAATCCCATCTCGATTCGTTACATGGCTCATGCCAGTCTAGGATTTGCTGCTTCTGATATAATCGATTGCCAGCTTAAAACTCTCCATAATGAAACGCTAATTGAGCTAACTCAGTCATTCTTTGGGCTCTACGGGCCTGAGTCACCCCTGCCAGCCTTTTATTCCGAACGGGTGATTCAAAATGACGATATTGAACTCCCTAGTCGTCATTTAATGGACATGTTTACTCATCAGTATATGGCTCTGATGCAGAAAAGTTGGTCGAAATATCGGTATTACGATCGCTATCAACCACAGGGTCAAGATTCTATTAGTCAATGGCTGGGTGGACTTTCCGGGCATTCATTGAGTAGTTTACAAGAAAATAAAGCTATTCAATGGAATAAACTACTGCCATTCGTTGGTCTGTTGGCAAATGGCATTTGCAGTTATGCGCTCTTAATCAAGGTAATAAAGAGCTATTTTTGTCTGGCGAATGTAGAAATTGATGCATTTCAAGTAAGAACAGTTCAGGTGCCAGATGATCAGCAATGTAAGCTTGGCAGTGTGAATTCTAGTCTAGGTGAAGACCTTGTTGTAGGGGACACTATACTCGATGTTGGTGGCAAGTTTTCTTTACGCTTGTTTGTTGAAACCTATCCGGAATATTATGATTTCCTACCTCTTGGTGCTCGATTTGCTGAGCTTGTTGCGCTTGTGAAACTACTCTTGAAAGATCCTCTAGAATTCACTGTGTCAGTGGTAAGGCCTCCAAACGAACTAAGCGATTCTGAATATAAATCACAACAAAATCAATTAATGGGCTGGGATTTTGTGTTAGGCGAATCTGAATCGGACGCCTTGGAAACCCTGATCTTTGTAAACGATTTTCTTCCTTCAGTTCAAAATTACGTTTAAGTATTTGTTGGATACATGTCTATCTAAGCATGAATAATGTAAACGATATACTACAGTCTTTAAGTTTTGTTGAAGAGTTTGTCCAATCATTTTCTGGCTTGGTCTCTGAGACGGATATTGATCAATTGCTGCAAAAAAACCTGAGTGTTTTACGGCAATTTACCAATTGTGATGGGGGCAGGGTCTATCTGCTGGATACTTCAAAAAAGTACCTTCAATTGCGGCTGGCTCAATGGTTGGGAAATCCGGAGTTAGTGGCCGATTGGTATAAGCCACGTGATCTACAGTATTATGAAGAGTCTCTCTGCAGGGATCCTCTAAAGTATTGTTGTCGATCTGGAACCATAGTTGACATCAGGAACATTTATCAGAGCGGCAGTTTTGACCTGGATTACATCTTGGATCACGACAGTGTCAATCAAGTTTATTCTTATAATATGCTGCTTGTACCATTAATGGATCATGAAAGAAATACCATTGGCGTTTTAGAATTGATTAACGCTCGCCATTCTAACAGCAAGCAGTGGGCTCAGTTTCAACCAATCGTGGGTATTGTCAACGCGTTTGCTTCTCAATTGGCGGTTTGTATTAATAATCTATTATTGATCGAAGCCAATAAATCGCTAATCGCGATATTAAATCAAACAAACAAAAAACTGGCGCGGGAGAATAAGCACTTGCGTTTGAATTCGCCTCCAGTGAGGGAATATCAAATCATTGGGGAAAGCCCGGCTATCGATAGCGTATTAAAGTTGCTTGATAAAGCAGTGGACACCCGTGTGAGTATACTAATTACCGGTGAAACCGGTACGGGCAAGGAAGTGATTGCCAGGGCTATCCATAATAACAGCAGTCGAAGAAATGGCCAATTCATCAGTCAAAATTGCGCGGCGCTGCCCGAGCAATTGTTGGAAAGCGAATTATTTGGTTATTGTAAGGGGGCCTTTACCGGAGCGGTAAATGACAAAAAAGGTCTGTTTGAGTTAGCGGATGGCGGTACCTTGTTTCTGGATGAAATTGGCGATATGCCCATTGGTTTACAGAGTAAATTACTGCGGGTTTTACAAGAAGGCGAAATCAGGCCATTGGGATCTACTCGTATGATCAAGGTAGATGTTCGTATACTTGCAGCAACCCACTGTGATCTACAAGAGTGTATTGCACAGGGTTCATTTCGCGAAGATCTCTACTTTCGTTTAAATGTTTTCCCAATTCATCTTCCACCATTGCGCGAGCGGGGAAATGATATTGGTTTGCTGGTTCACCATTTTGTAAACCTGTTTAGTAAACGTTATCAGCGTGACATCAAAGGTATATCACCCTCGGCCCTGGAATTGCTGTTTGATTACGCTTACCCGGGAAATATTCGAGAGCTACAAAACATCGTAGAACGAGCCGTTTTGCTTTGTGACAGTAATGGGTATCTGATGCCAGAACATCTGTCTGGTATAGTGGCAGCTCAACGAAAGCACGATACAGACAACCGGGTATCCGTCATTGACAAAGTTCTTTCGATTAATTCAAATTATTCACTTAAAAGCGCAGTCAGTGAATACGAAGCCAGTGTGATCATTAAATTCTTGCGAGCCAACAATTGGAATCAAACAAAGACAGCCAGTGTTCTTCGAATACCGAGAAGAACGTTGATTGATAAAATGAACCGGCTCAATATAAGTTTGCCTCGCTATGAAAATCGTGGCTAGAAAATAGGTAAGCACCAGATAGATAGAGGTCAAATTAGCCACCGATTAAAACGGTAGCGGCACCATTAGTAATCATGCCGTCGTGGGAAGTGGTGTCACCAAGGCGAGCAGCAGGCATCCCTCCGATTAGTACAGAACTACTACCACGGACTATCATGTCGTTGGTCGATTGTTGAGCAGGCGTAGCCACTGCTTGCTCGGTAGGGCTGTCCGCGGACACATCAGATTCGGCCGATTCTAATGTCTCCGCAGAGTCTGCAGCCGCAAGTGTATTTGTGTTGTCTAACGTTTCGGAGGGGGCCGCCGGTTCATTGGTTGCAGCTGAATCAACAGGTTCAGGAGGGGCTGCTGCGGAGGGTGGCACAACTACTGGCGGTATTACTACTGGGGGTGGTGGTGGTGTGTTGCAGGGGCAGCTGTCTCCAACCCGGGCTGCTGGTGAACCTGAAATGATAACACTGGGGTCACCGCTAACAATGGGTCCTCCAACATGAGGTATCGGTCCTGGATAGTGAAGCGGGCATTCATGAAAATCACTGATTCTAGCGGCTGGCGGCATTAGTCCTCCATTCTTGGTACAATTAAATAAAGAGACAACCTAATCACAAACTATTTCCTTGGAAGCGAGAATGGGATGCCAAAAGAAACGATAAAGAATGTTATCAATGAACTTAACTCTACTGTGGATCAGGATCCTTCATTATCTGCGGAAAACAAAGAGTCCCTAAATCAGATTTCGGATCGTTTACACATGATGTTGAGCGGTGCCACCGAAAATTGGGAGGAAAATCTGGTAGATGAGCTTGAACGTCAGGTTATCCTCTATGAGGAATCACATCCTGTGGTAGCGAGAATCTTTAACCAGTTGATTTTGACATTGAATTCTATGGGGCTCTAGGTCGTTGCTGAGGTAACCCCCTGGCCATGGCATAGCCTTTGCTCTGTTTCTACTGATTAAGTTGACTAGAAAGGGTCAGCAGTAACAGGAGAAGGCTATGACAACAGAATCAATCAATGCTCGCGGCAAGGCGGTGGGAGCATCGGATGGCACAGGATTTAGGTTTGCCAATCAGCAAGTTAACCGCTCAGATTCTGGTGATCTATTCAGCGACATACTTGGGTTGCACGTAAAAGCCGAGTCTGTTGCGCGGGTTGAAAGGGATGCAGCTCAGGAGCGTAACACCGGTACCCAACCCTCCAATAGCGGAAAGGATTTGCCGCGCCGCGAAGAATCTGCGGCTAAATCCAGCCAGTATAAGGACCGAGAGGCGGACCGAGTGGATCAGCGAGCCCGGCAACAGGCAGAGAAAGATTCGCCTAAGAACGCCACTGAAACCACAAATCAGGCGCAAAAAGCGGAGGCGAAAGCTACAGATCATAAGGCCAACGCCAAAAATGCAGGAGACGAATCTCACCCTGAAGAGTCAGCAGATAAAGTGGCCGTCTCCGATCAATCCGATGAAGCCGGTTCTGAACAGGTTGAGGCTAGCGCTGTCGTAACGGGGCAGCCGGTCGCCGAAGCAGAGTCGGTGCAGAGCACTCAGGCGTTTCCTTTACCTCAGACATTTAGTGAGGGTGGCGATAGCGAAGTACCAAATACTGAGTCGATCGGTGAACCAGACAAGGAAGTAGTTTCTGCAGCCACCGGCGATGATTCAGACCAGGCAATACTCAAGGCAGGCAGTACAAAGGCTGAAGCCACAGATCCATTAGTGTCCAAACCGGGGAATGGGCTTAAGGCAGAAGCCAGCGGCGAGCCGCAACAAAATGTGCAGGGCGCGGTGAGCGAAGCACAGTTAGCCAATTCAGCCGCAGTTGCACAGTCTGTGGGATCAAATACGGCGGCTACCTTAGTGTCTGATGTGGCTGCGAAGGCGTTCACAGGAGAGTCACCGGCCCAGGCCGCTGCAGAACCCACCGCTAAGACGGCGGTCAACCCCGAGCTTGCTGGGTTCGCTAAATCCCTACAACAAAATACGGCAGCTAGTGATCAAAAACCATCTGCGACCAGTGAAACCTTGGCTGATGCTGAGCTGGATGCACTCGATAGCGCGCAACTCGAGGTAGCCAAAGCCCCTGGATTGGACAAACTCAGCGCCAATAAAGCCATGGCTGCTGAAATGGCTCCATTGACACCGGTTCAGGAACGCTTGGCAGCGTTGGCTAAATCCCTGGATAAGTCGGCTCAGGCACCAGAGGCCTTAGGGCGTAAAGAAAATACGAAAGCGGCCATAGAAAGCCTCAAATCAATCGTTACTCAGCGGGGGGCCGACAGTATTAATCGACCGGCTTCCGACCCGATTAAACCAGTAACTACCCAAGTGGGGGTGCCGATGCAAAGTCGTGAATGGCCCTCTGAGGTTGGCCAGCGCTTGATGATGATGGTGGCCTCTAAAATACAGTCGGCTCAGATCCATTTGAACCCCAAAAACCTGGGGCCAATGGAGGTCAAGGTGACGATGCAGCAGGATCAAGCTCAAGTGGTATTCACCAGCCACGTGGCGCAGACTCGGGAAGCACTGGAACAAGCGTTACCAAGATTAAGAGAAATGTTTGATCAAAATGGTGTTGGCTTGGGTAACGTGGATGTTCGGGACCAAGGAACATCCCAATCCGGCAGTGAAGGACATCGACAGCAATCCTCTGCAACAGGATTGGTTGATGGCGAGTCGGAAATGGAAGGGGGGTTGGATAGCAATTCGACTCCGGTTCCTGTAGGTCTGGTGGATTACTACGCTTAATTCCTCTCTTTAAACCCTGTCAATTTTTTTCCAAGCAATTCTTACACTTGGCGAAAAATTGACAGGCGTAATATTGTTTTTTGTCTACACTTCTCAATGCAGGTCGGAAATTTGACATCTACCTAAGAATAACTCGATTGGCTACTTTAAGTGGCTGATTATAAAGGAGCATTTTTTTTGGTATAGGCCTTGCTAAGAAACTCCAAAGTAATGATTGAATGACAAGTGGGAAAATTCTCCATGGCAGATGATGACAACAAACCCGCAGAAGAAGAGAAACCGAAATCCAAGATGTTACTTATCATCATCGTGGTGCTGGTGGTGTTGCTGATTGGCGGAGGTGTTGGCGCGTTTCTTTTATTATCCGGCGATGATAGTGAGGCGGTAGACGCAGACGCAGAACCCGTTCAAAAAGTTGCGATCTATTTCGATTTTAAACCGCCCTTTGTGGTTAATTATCAATGGAAAGGTCGGCAACGCTATGTGCAAATTAGCGTTTCCATTATGACCCGAACCGAAACCGCAATCGAAACATTGCAAACCCATATGCCGTTGGTGCGTAATAATCTGGTAATGCTATTTAGTTCGCAAGATTTCGATATTTTAAGAACGTCTGAAGGAAAAGATATGTTGCGGCAACGGGTGCTTGAAGAATTGCAAAACATTCTGATCGAACAAACTGGCGAGCCCGGTGTGGAACAGGTCCTCTTCACTAATTTTGTGATGCAGTAACCGGTATGGCAGTGCAAGATTTATTATCACAAGATGAGATAGATGCCTTACTTCATGGTGTCGACGACGGAGATATAGAAACCGGCGGTGATGAACCAGAAAACGGCATTGTATCTTACGATCTAAGCACTCAGGATCGTATTGTCCGGGGTCGCATGCCGACCCTGGAAATGATCAATGAACGATTTGCCCGTTATACCAGAATAAGTTTGTTTAATTTGTTACGACGTACGGCAGACGTATCAGTGGGTGGCGTGCAGGTTTTAAAGTTTGGTGAATACGTGCATAGCCTTTATGTACCGACTTCATTGAATATGGTGCGAATAAGACCATTAAAGGGAACAGCTCTTTTTATCCTGGATGCAAAGCTGGTTTTCAAGTTGGTGGATAACTTTTTTGGTGGCGATGGCCGCCATGTAAAAATTGAAGGGCGTGAATTTACGCCCACTGAAAACCGTGTTGTGCAGATGGTGCTAGAGCAGGCATTCGCTGATATGGAGCAAGCCTGGAAAGCAGTATTGCCCGTTAAGTTTGAATTTTTAAGCGCTGAGGTTAATCCTTCTTTAGCCAATATAGTTAGCCCAAGTGAAGTTGTGGTGGTTAACTCATTTCATGTGGAACTGGATGGCGGCGGTGGAGAGATGCATCTGACTCTCCCTTACTCCATGGTTGAGCCTTTACGCGAGATTTTGGATGCTGGTGTACAGAGCGAAGCAGGTGATCAGGATGAACGTTGGATGCGTTCTCTCCGGGAAGAAATCCTGGGTGCCAAAGTAGAGTTAAAAGGCAAGCTGCTGGAGAAAAAGATTCGATTGACTGACCTGGCTAATTTGAAAAAGGGCGACATCATTCCCATAGATATGCCGGAGACAGTATTAATGCTCGCTAACGGGATACCTGCTTTCAGAGGGAAGTTGGGTACCAGTGGCGAAAACGTGGCGCTAAAAGTGGTTAATAAAGTGGAACGTCCTGATAGCGATCTTGGCAAAGGTTCGCAGCTTTCTCGATTGAAACAGGAGATTGAGGAAGAATCTAAAGCAGCAAAGGGAAAAACCAAATAACTATTATTGGGTGTAAGTGATGAGCGAAGATGACAAACCAGTAGATGACGATGCGCTTGCTGATGAATGGGCGGCCGCATTAGAAGAGCAAGACGTTGAGGACGACAAGGTAAAAGCAGCACCCTTGGAAAGTTTGCACCCCAGTGGGACCCCTCTATCGGTAGAAAATAGCCCGAATATGGATGTCATTTTGGACATCCCGGTAACCTTGGCGATGGAAGTGGGCTCTACTCAAATAAGCATTCGGAACCTACTCCAATTAAATCAGGGCTCAGTGATAGAACTTGATCGATTGGCGGGAGAGCCACTGGATGTGTTGGTTAACGGTACTCTAATTGCTCATGGTGAAGTGGTCGTGGTAAACGAAAAATTTGGCATTCGGTTAACAGATGTTATCAGCCCTGCAGAACGAATTAAGAAATTGGCTTAACTATGGTATTCGACGCTTTCGTGAAACTGGCCCTAATGTTCGTAATACTGTGCGTAGCGCCGACAGGGGTTAGTGCTGAAGAACAGATCACCAAACCAATCGAAGCATCTAAGGTTTCTGATGTCCAATTTCGCTTGAAAGAAGATGGCGCAGGCAATGCCCAGGTATCAACTACGGGCGACGCGCTCAAAATGTTGGCTGGATTAGGTGGCGTAATTGCCCTGATTCTGGGTATGGCTTGGTTTAGTCGGCGTATGAATATGAATTTTGGTGGTAATTCACAGGGTATAAAGATAACGGCCGCCGCCAGTGTTGGAACCAAGGAGCGATTGGTCATTGTTGAGGTAGAAAACCAGCGCTTACTGTTGGGCGTGACGGCTGGTCAAATTAATCTATTGAAGGACTTAGCTGCCACAGAAGCGACAAATGTGAATCTGTCTAGTGACTTCTCCAGCAAAATAAAATCGTTACTCAACACCAAGGTTTCTGACAATGGCTAGAAATCGAATGGCGAAAGGATGGCGTATTTTCTTGGGCTTAAGTCTACTGTTGCTAAGCGGTACAACCTTTGCTGAAAATCCGTTATCAATGCCCGCATTGAGCGTTGTTAATAATGCCGACGGTTCCCAAAGTTATTCAGTAACATTGCAGATACTGGTCTTAATGACCATGTTGTCGTTTATTCCGGCAATACTTATTATGATGACCGCGTTTACTCGCATTATTATCGTATTCGGTATCCTACGTCAGGCATTAGGTCTGCAGCAGGCACCATCTAATCAGATACTGATAGGTTTAGCGTTGTTTTTGACGGTTTTTGTCATGACGCCAGTGTTAAAAGAAGTCAACGAAAAGGCGATCCAACCCTACATTAATGAGGAAATTGAAGCACTCGATGCTATTAGAGCGGCAAGCATTCCCATGCGCCAATTTATGTTGGCACAAACTCGAGAGGCCGATCTAAATCTGTTTGTGGAGTTGGCCGGTGACGATCAGCAATATGCCGATCTTGCTGAAGTACCCATTACTATTGTAATTCCGGCCTTTGTGACTAGTGAACTAAAAACAGCATTTCAAATTGGTTTTCTACTCTTCATCCCTTTTCTAATCATTGATTTGGTGGTTGCCAGCGTCCTGATGGCCATGGGAATGATGATGCTGTCGCCGATGATTGTATCCTTGCCCTTTAAAATAATGTTGTTCGTTTTCATCGATGGGTGGGCCATGGTGGTCGGAACTGTGGCTGCCAGTTTTGGACTCTAGTGAGTATACGGAGGTTATATGTCACCTGAAGTCGTTTCTGATTTGATGCGTGAAGGTTTGTTTATCGCCATGATTTTAGTGTCCGTTATTATTATACCCAGTTTATGCGTAGGCTTGGTGGTATCAGTGTTTCAGGCGGCCACTCAAATCAACGAACAAACCCTGAGTTTTTTGCCGCGACTTCTTATTACCTTAACAACGTTAGTGGTGTTGGGGCCGTGGTTGGGTGGTTTGGTGCAGGATTTTGCCGAAAGGTTGCTTCTGGATATTCCCATTATGTTGGGCTAATTGATGTTTGAAGTCTCAATGACGCAAATTTATCAATGGATTGGTCAATATTTTTGGCCCTTTTGTCGTATTGGTGCCTTTTTGACGATGTTACCTATTTTTAGTACCCAGCTGGTATCAACCCGAATACGTTTGATGTTGGCCTTGACCATTACCGTTGTCCTTGCTCCCGTTATCGAACCTGTGCCCATGATTGAACTGGTGTCGCTGCAGTCATTTATTATCATTGTGCAACAATTGTTAATTGGGCTGGCCATGGGCTTTATTATGCAATTAATGTTTCAGGTGTTCGTGGTTGGAGGGCAGGTTGTGGCAATGCAAAACGGCCTTGGCTTTGCCACTCTGGTGGATCCTGTAAACGGTATTAACGTGGCCTCAATTAGCCAACTGTATTTGATGACGGTGAATTTGCTATTCTTTGCCTTCAATGGCCATTTAGCCGTGCTGTATTTAATCGGTAGCAGTTTCGATATCTTGCCCATCGGGGAGCGCTGGTTATCGCCAGCCAATTATTTGGAACTGGTAGATTTGGCAAGTTGGATGTTTTCTGGTGCGGTTTTAGTGGCGCTACCCTCCATTATTTCATTATTGGTTGTGAATATTTCCTTTGGCGTCATTAGTCGAGTGGCACCACAAATGAATATCATCGCCGTGGGCTTTCCCTTCACCATGGTGTTGGGCCTAGTCATTATCTGGTTAACCTTGAGCAATGTGTTACCTCAGTATGAGCGTTTGAGCGCTGAAGCGTTCGAATATGTTCGGGCGATAGTGCGGTAAGATGGCTGAGAGCGAAGACGGACAAGAAAAGTCCGAGGAACCCACCTCCAAAAAGCTGGAAGAGGCCAGAAAGAAAGGCCAGGTTCCCCGTTCCCGCGAATTGGGTGGCGCTGCGGTGATGATATTCGGCGCAGCGGGTTTGTTGATCTCGGGGGGTACTCTTTATAGCGCGGCGCAAACAGTATTTCAGATTAATTATGATTTGCCACGGGAGAGCTTGCTTAATGAGGACGTAATGCTAAACAGCCTGGTGGCTTCTATGAAAACGGCTTTTCTTGCATTAACCCCTTTTTATATTGCTTTATTGATAGCGGCGCTTTTTGTTCCGCCTTTGGTCGGTGGATATAACTTTTCCGCAGAATCTCTGACACCGAAATTATCCAAGTTAAATCCAATGAAAGGTCTTAAGCGGATGTTTTCCGCGCAGTCCTTGATGGAGGTGTTGAAATCTATTGCAAAGTTTGGGCTAGTAGCGTCAACGGGTATATTTATCCTTGATGCCAATCGGCGTGAATTACTGGCACTCGGGTTTTTGCCTGTGGAAGAGGCTATGGCCAAGGGTATTTCCATTGTTGCTTGGTCTTTTTTTTGGCTGAGTTGTACGTTGCTGGTGGTTGCCGCTATCGATGTACCCTTTCAGTTATATCAACACAAGAAACAGCTAAAAATGACCAAGCAGGAGGTCAAAGATGAATATAAAGATATCGAAGGTAAGCCGGAAGTCAAAGGCAAAATCCGTGCTAAACAACGGGAGATTGCCCAGAGCCGAATGATGTCCGCAGTGCCTGATGCGGACGTGGTTATTACCAACCCGTCGCATTATGCAGTAGCGTTAAAGTATGATCCGAAAAAAATGCTGGCACCAATTTTAGTGGCGAAAGGCGCTGATTTTGTGGCGCAGCAAATTAAGAAAGTGGCATTGGCCAATGATGTAATGATCTTAAATTCGCCACCGTTAGCGCGATCCATCTATTATCACACTGAACTAGAACGGGAAATTCCTCAAGGGCTCTATATAGCCGTAGCCCAAGTGCTCGCTTACGTTTATCAACTCAAGCAGTTCCAAGATGGCAAAGGTCCGAATCCTGGCTCCACTCCACCATTTCCTGTACCCGATGATTTAAGAAAAGATGAATAGAATTAGAGAGTTGATTAACTAGGCATGGAACTTGCCACGTAACCCCATGAGACACTAAAAGCGTCAAAATTTTGAAAAATTAGCAGTCAGGGTTTGCGGGTATTTATGGCGTCAAATTTTGCAGTTCAGTCAGGTAATATGTTACGGCAGGGTAATTGGGGAGCGCCGATATTCTTGCTGATTGTTATGGGTATGATGACGTTGCCCATGCCATCATTTCTGTTAGACGTATTTTTTACCTTCAATATTGCATTGTCTCTCGTTGTTTTGCTGGTCTCAGTTTATACCCTCCGGCCCTTGGATTTCGCTATTTTCCCCACCATTCTTTTGGTGGCCACCTTACTGCGTCTGGCACTCAATGTGGCTTCAACTCGTGTGGTATTACTGCGCGGGCATGAAGGTGGAGATGCGGCGGGTAAAGTAATTCAGGCTTTCGGTGAAGTGGTTATTGGCGGTAATTACGCCGTTGGTCTTGTGGTATTCATGATCCTGATGATTATTAACTTTGCGGTGGTTACTAAGGGTGCTGGTAGAATCTCCGAAGTGAGTGCGCGCTTTACCTTGGATGCCATGCCCGGAAAACAAATGGCGATTGATGCGGATTTGAATGCCGGTGTTATTGACCAAGAAGAAGCGAAACAACGGCGCTCAGATGTTTCTCAAGAAGCAGATTTCTATGGTGCCATGGACGGAGCCAGTAAGTTTGTTCGTGGGGACGCGGTGGCAGGCATACTCATTCTGCTCATTAATATCATTGGTGGTTTGGCCATTGGTATGGCGCAATATAATCTTGGCTTTACGGATGCGTTAAAAGTCTACGCATTGCTGACCATCGGTGATGGACTGGTAGCCCAGATCCCGTCATTACTTTTGTCCACTGCAGCTGCCATTATTGTCACCAGGGTCAACAGTTCCCAAGACTTGGGGAAGCAAGTCATGAGTCAAATGTTTGGCTCGCCCCAGGCCTTGGCGATTGCCGCTATTATTCTTGGCATTATGGGTATCATCCCCGGTATGCCCCATATCGCATTTTTGTCATTGGCTACCTTAAGCGGTTGCGGTGCCTATTGGATTTACCTTAAACAACAAGCCACTGTTGCTGCAACGACCAGCGCCGATGCCGGCGACGCGCAGAGCAAGGATGTCGTGGCTCAGCGTGAAGCCGAGTTTAAAGAGATTGGCTGGGATGACGTGCAGCCGGTAGATTCCCTTGGCTTGGAGGTGGGCTATCGGTTGATTCCTCTGGTGGATAAAAGTCAGGGTGGCCAACTCCTGGGTCGCATCAAAGGTGTACGTAAAAAAATGTCTCAGGAGTTGGGGTTTTTGGTGCCCTCTGTGCATATCAGAGACAATTTAGATCTTTTACCGAACGCCTATCGCATTACGCTTATGGGTGTGGCGATTGACGAAGGGGAGATCCATGCTGATCGAGAATTAGCGATCAACCCTGGACAAGTGTTTGGCAAAATCAATGGTATTGAGTGCAAGGACCCAGCGTTTGGTCTGGATGCAGTTTGGGTTGAGCCGACGCAACGAGATCAAGCTCAGACTATGGGTTACACCGTCGTGGATGCCAGCACCGTAGTGGCGACTCATATAAATCAAGTTATGTTACGTCATTCACACGAATTACTCGGATTTGAAGAAGTGCAGAAATTACTGGAAAACCTACAGAAATTATCACCGAAATTGGTGGAAAATCTGGTTCCCAATCCGCTGCCCTTGAGTAAATTGCATAAAGTGTTACAGAACTTGTTGCAGGAAGGGGTTCCTATCCGCGATATCCGCACAATCGCCGAAGCTTTGGCGGAAGCAGCCCCTAAGAGTCAAGACGCTGACGCTTTAACGTCTGCGGCTAGAATCGCGCTCTCCCGTTTAATTGTCCAGACCATCTACGGTGTAGGGCGTGAGCTACCGGTTATTACGTTACAGCCTGAACTGGAACAGTTGTTGCTACAAGCAGTACAGCAAGCCATAAATTCTGGCGGTAACGCCAGTGATGCAGTAGTAGAGCCAGGGCTGGCGGATAAAATGCAACGCTCCGTTGCGGAAGCGGTTCAGACTATGGAAGTGGCGGGTAATCCTGCTGTGCTCTTGGTTTCCGCTGGAATCAGGCCCATGTTATCCCGCTTTTTGCGGTTCAGTGTTCAAGGGCTTAATGTTTTATCGTACAACGAGATTCCAGATAACAAACAGATTACGGTTACGGCCACTGTCGGCCAGTAAGGCAAGACGAAAAAGCAACGAGGTTCTAAGGCTTTATGAATACGAAGAAATTTATTGCAGTTGATATGCGTCAGGCCTTAAAACAGGTACGGGATGAACTGGGTGCTGATGCGGTTATACTTGCCAATCGCAAACTACCCGAAGGTGTAGAAATAGTTGCGGCAACGGACTATGACAGTTACCTCGAACAGCAAAGAAATCAGGCCCGTAAAAAGCGCCAACTGGCGGACTGTATGGATGATTCTGCTGTCTCACCGCAACCGGGGGATGCCGCCCGAATGATTGCTGAGAAACCTGATCATGCAGACGCTCTCAAGCGTCGGGAACAAGCTAACCAGAAATTTAATGAAGCTTGGTTACAGCAATTAGAGCAACAAAAAATTAATAGTGATACTTTGGCTAGCGCTGAGTTGAAGGCAATTGACAGTGAATCTATGTCAATCCATGAAGAGCCTACCGTTGAATTATCGGCGCGCGCCCGCAGTGCCGCAGCAACTACAGAATTGGAACCAGTGGTTGAGTCAATTCAGACTAAACGTAGGGTAGAGGATGATTCTTCGCAACAGGAATTGGCGGCGATGAGAGGAGAGCTTAGTCAATTAAGACAGCTGCTCAATGTGCAAATGATCAATGCCGCCTGGGGGAGTTATTCTCAAGGTCATCCCTTAGAGGCGCTTATGTTTAAGCGCTTGTCACGGTTGGGGTTATCGCCGGAATTTTCTCGTAAACTTATTCGGAATATTCAGCCAAATGCGGATTTAAAACTCGCTTGGGCCGCTTGTCTCCGCGAACTTAGCGAAGATCTGCCACTGTTGCCCACGGATGTGGTGGCCAATGGTGGAATTTTTGCGTTTGTTGGCACTGCTGGGGTCGGTAAAACAACGACTATTGCCAAGATTGCTACCCGTTATGTATTGGAACATGGTGCCGAGAATCTGGCGTTAGTCACTACTGATAGCTATCGAATCGCCGGTCATGAGCAATTATGTACTTTAGGGCGCATCCTGGATGTTCCGGTTCGGGTAGTGACAGAGCAACAGTCGTTGCCACAAATTCTGGCTAATCTATCCCGTAAGCAGCTGATTTTAATCGATACGGCGGGGCTGAGTCATAAGGATCAGACCCACCACGAACAAATGGAATTGTTAAATACTTTAGGCTCTGAAGTGCAACGTTGGTTAGTTTTATCGGCCACCAGTCAGCGCCGAATTCTAGATAAAGCGATTGCTGAGTATAAACATTTGAATTTAGCAGGTTGTGTGCTGACAAAACTGGACGAATCAGCCAGTTTGGGCGAGGCTTTAAGTGTTGCAGTAGAAGCTCAACTGCCGATTGGGTATGTTACCGATGGGCAAAATATTCCAGACGACATTGCTCGACCGCATGCCAGCCGCCTGGTTAACCATACCATTGCCTTGGCGAAGGAGAATCACCTGGATGATGTAATGGTGGCTGATTTGTACAGAGAGGCCATATCAACGAGCGATATGGAATTGGCATACGGATAACAGTAATTAGGGTTGAACAATAAATTTATGAGTAATCATCCTGTACAGGTCATTGCCGTTACCGGTGGCAAAGGCGGGGTTGGCAAGAGCAATGTCTCAATTAATCTAGGTGTCTGTCTAGCCGAAATGGGACGTAAAGTGGTGCTTATGGACGCCGATCTTGGTCTGGCGAATCTGGATATACTGCTAGGAATCAGAGCTCGTGAAGATCTTTCTCATGTCTTAAGTGGTGAGTGTGAGCTAAAAGATATTTTAGTGCCGGGTCCTGGGGGCATACAAATTGTACCCGCATCTTCAGGAACCCAGGAACTCGTTAATATGGGCCCGCGTGAGCATGCGGGGCTGATTCACGCCTTCAGTGAGCTGAGTGAAGATGTGGATGTGTTGATTATTGACACTGCAGCAGGTATATCAGACATGGTATTGAGTTTCGTCACTGCAGCGCAAGAAAGTTTGTTTGTCGTCACCAATGAACCCACTTCAATCACCGACGCCTATGCTTTGATTAAAATACTTAATCAAAAGCATGGTATTTATCGCTTTAACGTGGTGGCTAATATGGTGCATTCCCAGCAAGAAGGGCGGGATATTTATTCCAAGCTGTCGAAGGTTACTGATCGTTTTCTGGATGTCGCACTACAATTTAGTGGCTGTATCCCCTTTGACGAGTATTTGAGGAAGGCGGTAATGCGCCAAGCACCTGTGGTAAAAGCTTATCCCCGCAGCAAGTCAGCGTTAGCGTTTCGAACATTAGCCAACAAAGTAGATAATTGGCCACTCCCCACAACGCCAAGGGGGCACTTGGAATTTTTTGTCGACCGCTTGGTGCAAGGTGCGGTCGCCCGCTAGGATGAAAGGGAAATCAGCGTATGCTGGGGTCAAAGCGGCAGGTTATGTACAACGAAACATCCAACACACAGCTTGATAAGCTGGTTGAACATCATGCACCATTGGTGAAACGCATAGCACACCATTTGTTGGCGCGTTTGCCGTCCCATGTGACTGTAGACGATTTGTATCAGTCCGGCATGATCGGATTGCTGGACGCCATCAAACGTTACGATGGTAGCAAAGGTGCCAGCTTTGAAACCTATGCCAGTATTCGTATTCGCGGTGCCATGGTTGATGAAGTTCGCAAGGGTGAATGGGCGCCACGCTCGGTTCATCGTAATGGGCGTAAAATTCAAGAAGCTATACGCACCCTAGAGCATCGTACAGGTAAGGATGCTAATGACCGCGAAGTTGCGCAAGAGCTTGGTATTGACCTGCAAGATTACTACGCCATGTTGCAAGACAGTATGGCCACTCGCCTGTATAGCCTAAACGAATTAGAATCTACAGAGGATTCATCGGACTTCGGCAGCCAGCCCAGTCATCCCGACCCATCCCCCTTGGATCATCTGCAGGCGGGGGTTTTTCAAGCGCATTTAGCGAATGCCATAGAACATCTTTCTGAACGCGAGCGCTTAGTTATATCTCTTTATTATGACGAAGAGTTAAACCTCAAGGAAATTGGTGAGGTTTTGGGCGTTAGCGAGTCCAGAGTGAGCCAAATCCATAGTCAAGCTGCGCATCGGCTTAGGGCAAGGCTTGAAGACTGGCTTTAAGCTCATACAAAAACTGGCTAGGTCTGATTCAAGGTCTAGAATTAGCAATGAGAGTTATTCTGAATGAAGCAGACTATTGTTCTGGTATTTCAGTGAGTTTCTCTCAAATATGCAGTTCAGCCCCATGGGTTGAGTAGTTAGTTATCTTAGTAGTTTTGCCAGCGAACGTAGTGGACTGGGTTCATTGGAGGCAGCCTTGGACAAAAATATGAAAATCCTTATTGTGGATGATTTCTCTACAATGCGAAGGATTATTAAAAATCTTTTACGAGATCTGGGATTTACCAACACGCAGGAAGCTGACGATGGTAGTACCGCGCTACCGTTGCTCAAGAGTTCAGATTTCGATTTTCTGGTAACTGACTGGAATATGCCGGGAATGACGGGCATTGAGTTGCTGAAGGCGGTTCGCGCTGATGAAAAACTTAAAAGCTTACCGGTATTAATGGTAACAGCAGAGGCCAAACGTGAACAAATAATCGAAGCTGCGCAAGCAGGCGTTAATGGTTATGTGGTGAAGCCCTTTACCGCGCAAGCATTGAAAGAAAAGATCGAGAAGATCTTTGAGCGGGTTGATGCTTAGTACCAACCAAATTGCACTATTAAACGTTGTGAGATTAGCATGACCAAGGATGCGCATCACGAAAGCCTCGTTTCTTATGCCAAGCAGTTGGTGGCTGAATTAGAAAGCGGCGAGTCCCATAATGCAATGCAAACGATCGCCAATTTGCACAACAAGCGTGATCATATGTTATTTCAAGAAGTGGGTAGACTAACTCGAAGCCTGCATGAGTCTATCAAAAACTTTGCTATTGATACCGGGAATTCAAGAGTACAGGAAGAAATGTCGAGGATGGAGGATGCTTCGCAGCGACTCAGCTTTGTCATTGAAAAAACTGAGTATGCGGCTCATACCACCCTGGATAAAGTAGAAAGTATTATGCCGGTTTCTTCTCTTCTTGGCGATAATGCCCGCACAATAAAAGCCGAATGGGATAAATTGATGCGGCGGGAAATGACAGCCGATGAATTTCGTAAGCTATCAAAGCAAGTTGATACATTCTTGACTATGGCGGCCAAGGATACTCAAGTTATTGAGAGCAACTTGTCAGATATTCTAATGGCCCAAGACTTTCAGGATATCACCGGGCAAGTGATAAAACGGGTTATCCAATTAGTGAAAGAAGTCGAAGAGAGTTTGGTGGCGATGGTTGCCATGGCTGGAGCAGTGGATCGTATTACCGGTATTCGCCACGAAGATCTACCGGATCTTGAGCAAAAAGCCAATCATGGTTGTGAAGCCGAAGGGCCAATTATTAGTCCCGAAAAACGAGAAGATGTTGTGTCGGGCCAGGATGATGTGGACGCACTGTTATCGAGTTTAGGGTTTTAAAGGAAATAAGGTATGAGCTTTGATGCGGATGAAGAAATTCTTCAAGACTTTTTAGTAGAAGCCGGGGAAATTCTTGAGCTGTTATCAGAACAACTGGTTGATCTGGAAAATCAGCCAGATGATAGTAATTTGTTAAATGCGATTTTTAGAGGCTTTCATACGGTTAAAGGTGGGGCGGGTTTCTTACAGCTCGATACGTTGGTGGAGTTGTGTCATGCGGCTGAGAATACCTTTGATTTACTTCGTAACGGAAAGCTGAAAGTCAATTCTGAGTTAATGGATGTTGTGCTCCAGGCTCTGGATGCTGTTAACGCCATGTTTGCTCAAGTCCATGCCCGTGAAGCGCCTGATCCCGCATCGCCCGAATTAATGCATGCATTACACACAATCTTACAAGGTGATGCTCAAGTCAGCGAAGCGCCACCAGAGATAAGCTCTCCAGCCATTGAACGTGTCGATACTGAAACCCCCATAGAAAAAAATAGCACGGCTGACAACGGCGATATTACCGACGAAGAGTTCGAACATTTTATTGGAGCTTTGGGTGACGACTCCGAAACCAAGACCTCAGTTGCGGATGTAAGTAGTCAAGAATCCTCAGCGAAATCAACATCGAGTGGTGATAATGAAATTACCGATGATGAATTTGAAGCCTTGCTCGATGAACTGCACGGTAAGGGTCGGCATGGTGGTATGCCTAGTGCAGTAGAAAATATTTCCACGACGGAGAGCACTCAAAAGGCCAAACCTTCGGAGTCAGAAAATGAGACTGAACTAGCGTCTTCCGGTGGCAATGATGAATTTATTTCTGATGACGAATTTGAATCGTTACTAGACGAGCTGCATGGCAAAGGACAAGGCCCTACCAAAAATGCCACGGCGAAAGGCGAGCCGGTGGCCCAAGCTGCCAATGTGGCCAAGCCAACCTCTGTTGCACCGCAATCATCTACGCCGAAACAAGCGGCGGAAAAACCTGCGGTGGCTGCTGCGAGGACGCCGCCAGCCAATCGAGAAGCAGCAGCTGGAGAAAACACCGTACGGGTCGATACCAAGCGATTGGACGATATTATGAATATGGTGGGGGAGTTGGTGCTGGTGCGAAACCGCTTGGTTCGCTTGGGGCTGCGGACGTCAGATGAAAATCTCGCCAAAGCTGTGGCTAATTTGGATGTGGTAACTGGTGACTTGCAAACAGCGGTTATGAAAACCAGGATGCAGCCGATTAAAAAAGTTTTTGGGCGCTTTCCCCGTGTAGTGCGTGACCTCGCCAGAAATCTGAAAAAAGAAATTTCCTTGGAGCTGGAAGGCGAAGAGACAGATCTGGATAAAAACTTAGTGGAAGCCTTAGCTGATCCGTTGGTGCATTTGGTTAGAAATAGCGTTGACCATGGCATTGAAGACCCCGATGTAAGAGAACAACGGGGCAAGCCTAGAATGGGTAAGGTTTTTCTCAGCGCGGAACAGGAAGGCGACCATATTGTGTTGTCTATTTCTGATGATGGCGGTGGCATGGACCCCAAAATGTTACGCCGAAAAGCTGTTGAGAAAGGGGTGTTGGACGCTGAGACCGCGGATCGTTTGGGTGATGCTGAAGCCTTTGCATTAATATTTCACCCTGGATTTTCCACCAAGGATAAAATATCAGATGTTTCCGGTCGCGGTGTTGGTATGGACGTCGTCAAGACTAAAATTACCCAGTTGAACGGAACTATCGATGTTGAATCGGAGCCTGGTGTTGGTACCCGGATCGCGATTAAAGTACCTTTGACTTTAGCCATTATGCCAACCCTTATGGTTATGTTGGGACAGCAGGCTTTTGCTTTACCCTTAGTCAACGTTAATGAAATTTTTCACTTAGACCTTTCTCACACTAATGTCGTGGATGGGCAGGAAGTTGTAGTCGTTAGAGAGAAAGCATTGCCGCTATTTCATCTCAAACGCTGGTTAATTCACGGTTATGAGACTGAAGAAACCCAAGCTCATGTAGTCATTGTGAGTGTTGGTACCCAAAAAGTGGGTTTTGTTGTGGATCAACTAATTGGTCAGGAAGAAGTAGTTATTAAGCCTTTAGGGAAGATGCTCCATGGCACACCTGGAATGGCAGGAGCCACAATTACCGGTGACGGACGAATTGCACTTATTTTAGATATTCCAAGTATGTTGAAAGCTTATGCGCAACGGGTTTAAAAGAGTTCAAGATGAAAACTAGCCGATGGGGGGACAATCGATGCCAACCCAAGTGCTTGTGGTAGATGATTCTGCTTTTTTTCGGCGTCGGATAAAGGAAATTCTTGAGCAACATGTAGACCTTAAGGTGGTGGGCTTTGCGGATAATGGCCGCCAAGCCATAACCGAGGCAAAACGGTTGGCTCCTGATGTTATCACTATGGATTATGAAATGCCGATGCTTGATGGTATTAGTGCCGTTAAAGCAATCATGGAAGAATGTCCTACACCGATACTGATGTTTTCGTCATTAAGTTATGACGGGGCGAGAGTGACATTAGATGCACTTGAAGCGGGTGCTTTGGATTATCTGCCAAAAAGTTTTGAGGCGATGTCGACTAGCGCTGATCAAAGCGCACAGATATTACAAGAACGAGTCATCGCTTTGGCGCGGCGAAAACGATTCGTCACCGCTGCTAAGTTTTCCGGAAAACCATCCAGTCAAACCACCGCAAAAGCGGTGCCCTCTAACACGGCGCCATCACCATACAGTACTGATGCGAAAGCCATTTCGCCAAAAGTAAATGTAACCAATTCCCTAGCTTCAAGCCGATCCAAAAAAATCTGGCAAGGCGAACATCCCGCGTTGGTTATTATTGGTGCCTCTACTGGTGGGCCAGTAGTCTTACAGCAACTGTTAACCCAATTACCTGTGGATTTTCCTGCACCTATCCTGCTTGTTCAGCATATGCCCAGGACATTTACTGCCGCTTTTGCGGAACGTTTAGACCGCCTTTGCCGAATATCTGTCAAAGAGGCGGCAGATCAGGATGTCTTAAAACCCGGAACAGCTTTGCTGGCACCTGGTGGATTGCAGATGTTAGTGGATGCTGGCGGCCGGAAAGTATCAATTATTGAAGGTAATGACCGGGTTCAGTATCGACCAAGCGTGGATGTCACCTTTGGTTCGGCTGCGCGATCTGTTTCAGGCAAGGTTCTTGCAATAGTGCTCACTGGTATGGGCCACGATGGTCGCGAGGGTAGCCGGTTGCTAAAACAGAAAGGTGCGGTCATATGGACCCAAGATGAAAATAGTTGTGTTGTCTATGGAATGCCCATGGCTGTCGTTACTGCTGGATTGTCTGACCGCGCAATGACAGTCGATGAAATTGGGCGCTGTTTGAGCGAGATTTAATGGACATACTAAGCATCGTCGGAATATTAATAGGATTGGGTGCCATCTTGGGTGGTAATGCAATGGAAGGAGGGCATTTGTCCGGTCTGGCAAACGGGCCAGCAGCCGTCATTGTACTGGGGGGTACTTTTGGTGCCGCCATTTTGCAAACTCCACGATCGATTTTTTTTCATGCCTTTACCATCGCGCGGTGGATTTTTTTTCCACCTACAGCAGATATTGACCAGAAAATAGAAAAAGTTATCGGCTGGAGCATGACCGCTAGGAAGGAAGGCTTACTTGGGCTGGAAGCGGTGACTGAGAATGAGACTGACTCTTTTGCCAAAAAAGGTTTGCAACTTTTGGTGGATGGCGGTGAGCCAGAAACCATTCGCAGTGTGTTAGAAGTTGAACTGTTAACTCAGGAAGAGAAAGACCTCCAAGCAGCAAAAGTTTTTGACGCGATGGGGGGATATTCTCCGACTATCGGGATAATAGGGGCGGTGATGGGACTTATTCATGTTATGGGGAATTTAGCAGACCCCAGTAAACTAGGTGCAGGTATTGCCACCGCTTTTGTGGCGACTATCTATGGTGTTGGTGTAGCCAACTTACTATTTCTACCTATGGCCGGGAAGTTAAAAGCAGCAATTAAGGCTCAAAGTGCCCAGAGGGAAATGATTATAGAAGGCTTGATTGCTATCGCTGACGGTGAAAATCCCCGTACCATTGAAATGAAGTTGGAAGGTTACCTGGATCGTTAGCGGTGATCCGGGATATCCATCAAGGTTGCATTATGGTTCGACGTAGAGCACAGGAAGTCGAGGAAAACCACGAACGCTGGGTTATCTCTTATGCTGATTTTATCACGCTGTTATTTGCCTTTTTTGTGGTTATGTATTCTATTTCCTCGGTTAATGAGGGGAAATACAAGGTGCTTTCTGATTCTTTAGTCAGTGTTTTTAATGCCCAACCAAAAACCCTAGAACCAACCACCGTCGGTGATAAAGACGTCCGTAAGAGCAATGACCAACTCATAAAGTTGCCGGTACCAGGAGATTACTCCAGTCGAGATGATTATAAATACAGTGTCGAAGGAGTCTTTGATGATGTGGAAACTAAAGCGGTTCAACAGGGTGAATTAAAAGACAACGAAGTGGATCGATTATCTAAATTATCGGATCAACTGGCGTTTTCCCTGCAGCAGCAGTTAGATGCAGGGGAAGTAGAAATTCGTAGCTCTGATGACTGGATTGAAATTAACATAAAAGCCAGCGTACTGTATTCGAGTGGAAGCTCCGAGTTATCAGAAAGCGCCAAAGAAGTTTTGCAAAAGGTTGCTGTTTTATTAAAAGATAAGCCTAACCCGGTGCATGTGGAAGGTTACACTGATAATATCCCCATTGAAACTGTTCGCTACCCATCTAACTGGGAACTGTCAGCGGCGAGAGCGGCTAGCGTTGTACGCTATTTTCAACAGTCAGAGCTTAACCCAGAGCGGCTGGCCGCAGTGGGTTATGGGGAATTTCATCCTGTTGCAGATAATGAAACGGAGGAAGGGAGAGCCAAGAATAGGCGTATGGCGCTGGTAATATCCAGGGCTGAACCAAAACCAGAACCGCAGCAACAGCAAATCAATCCTGACTATAAATTAGGAGACCCCGACCAATCCAAGAAGCAACAGCCAATAGATCGACGTGCTAATCGTTCACCCGTGGAAACGCCGTTACGTATCCTCAAACTGTCGGATGGTGGTTTACTTTTCTCTGCGGATGGGGAGCCGCGTAAGTAAATGAAAGTCTGGGCAGTCGCGAATCAAAAAGGTGGTGTTGGTAAGACGACTTCGGTGGTTAGTCTCGGTGGTCTATTAGCAGCGAAAGATAAGCGTGTGTTACTCCTGGACCTAGATCCCCATGGTTCGCTTACCAGTTATTTCAAACACAATCCCGATGAGATGAATTTGTCCATCTATCAATTGTTTAATCAGACGTCTCATGATATGGAGCGTCTGTTGCCGCAAATGATCATTAACACCGGGTTTAATCATTTGGATTTTATTCCTGCCTCAACATCCCTTGCTATGTTAGAGCGCAAAGCGGTCAGTCAAGAAGGTGCCGGGCTTGTTATCTCAAAGGCATTGGCCATGCTGTGGGATGATTATGACTATGTCATTATGGATACGCCACCAGTGCTAGGGGTGTTGCTGGTTAACGCTTTGGCCGCTTGTGAATTTATCCTATTACCCGTACAAACCGAGTTTCTTGCCATCAAGGGATTGGAGCGTATGTTGCACACTTTGGAGATGGTGATGCAATCGCGTAAGCGGCAAACACCTTTTTTAGTGGTGCCTACAATGTTCGATCGACGTACGCAAGCGTCCAATACCAGTTTATTAGCCTTGCGGAAAAAGTACGACGGAAAGATTTGGCCATCCGCCATACCCATAGACACTAAGTTTCGTGATGCGAGTTACGCAGGCAAGCCGCTACAACAGTACGAGCCGCAATCGAGAGGCAATCTGGCCTATGGATCTTTGCTAAACTCATTACTATGAAAAGAGATATTCCGCAGAATTCAAACAGCGATCAGGTAGACCGGGTGATTTTTGATTATCTGGATGAAGTTCTATGCGACCCGGAAACCGACAGTGTTAATAAAGACGCTCTTGCACAGTTGCTGGCTCGCTCGGCGCTTTTGAGGAAAGAGGACTCTAACATCGAAGTGGAGCCCAGGGTTGCTTCAGAGGTCGTTATTGTCAAAGAGCCCTCTGTTGATAGTACACAAAAAATTGACACTTCAATAGACAAGCCTTTGCAAACCGTACCCATTCCGGAGTGGGCTCAACAGTCGTTTGAATGCCTTATTTTCAATGTGGCCGGTTTGAAGTTGGCCGTACCGCTTATTATGTTAGGCGCAGTGTTTGATGTGGACCGAAAATTTCATTCACTACCTGGTCAGCAAGATTGGTTTGTGGGTATCTTGCAAACGACGAATGCTGGAAATATTAAAGTACTGGATACTGCCAAGCATATTATGCCTGAACGTTATCAAAAAACATTTCGTGATAACATTAAGTTTGTCGTTTCTATATATGGCCGCTCTTGGGGATTGGCTTGTCACAGTGTAGAGCAGTCACTGACTTTGCGCCCTGAACAAGTTAAGTGGCGTAGCACTCGGGGTAAAAGACCCTGGCTGGCTGGAACTATTGTGGAGCACATGTGTTCGTTAATAGACACTGACGGATTTCAACAAATAATCGAACAGAGTGAACGGCAGATATCACCTTCAACTCCATTGAAATGATCTATAGTTTACTAATAACGGCCTCTTTAATTTAGCAAGGCCCATTTTAGTGGAAGCCACCTTATGTCCAAGATTGCTCAAACTCGTACCAGCGATGATCCGGTTATTCAGTGGGTAACTTTTCGGTTAGCTGGTGAAACCTATGGGATTAACGTAATGCAAGTACAGGAAGTACTGCGTTACACCGAAATTGCTCCAGTGCCAGGTGCATCACCTCATGTGCTTGGGATAATAAATTTGCGGGGCAATGTTGTCACCGTTATTGATACGCGGTTGCGTTTTGGATTGCCCCAGGGCGAGCTGAATGATAATACCCGGATTGTCATTATTGAAGCCAGCTCCCATGTGGTTGGAATTCTGGTGGATAGTGTGGCAGAAGTGGTTTATCTACGACAGTCCGAAATCGAGAGTTCACCCAACGTTGGTCAGGATGAAAGTGCTCGCTATATACAAGGGGTGTGTCATAAGGATGGAGAGCTTCTGATCCTGATCGAATTAGAAAAAATGCTGACAGATGATGAATGGGCGGAATTGGACTCGCTCTAAATTGATAGGTGGCATGGTATCTGCTTTGGAACAAGAAATGGTATCTGCAAATGCCCAAACGCCAGTTAATTGACGGAGGCATCTATATGTTGGAGAAACACTATGGCAGAAGATGACGCGGATAAGGATATAGATATAACCCAGTGGGGAACTTTTCGGTTGGGTGAAGAAATTTATGGCGTGAATGTCATGCAGATTCGTGAAGTGTTGCGTTATACCGATATAACTCCAGTGCCAGGTGCGCCATTTTATGTGTTGGGAATAATAAACTTGCGGGGTAATGTGGTGACAGTTATTGATACCCGTACCCGGTTTAATTTGGCGCCGGGAACTGTAGATAATAATTCCCGTATCGTTGTGGTTGAAGTTCACAAACAGGTGGTAGGAATGTTGGTGGATAGCGTCGATGAAGTGACTTACCTAAAGCAAACTGATATAGAAAAAACGCCTCATGTTGGTAACGAAGAGACCTCAAAATTTATTAGCGGCGTGTGTAATAAAAATAATGAGTTACTTATATTAATCGATCTGGAAAAGATGATTGAATTAAGTACTCCTGAATCCTCTATGGCTGTGGGCTTTTAGGCGGGCTATGAATTTTATTCTCGTTATTGGCTTGATGATGCTTTCGATGCTGGTTTATATCCAGGGCCAGATTCGTGAGCGTAAGCTGCAAAAGCTTTTAGAGCATCAGCAGCGGGAGACGCTCGCAATGCAGGAGCGTCTGGATGGCTTAGAACAAAGGTCTGAATTTCTCCGAAATAGTGCGCTAGGGGTGGGGGACCGATTAATTGGTGTAGAAAAAAAAGTCCAGCACGAACTCCAGGAACAGGTCGCTCACAATAGCCAGTTTGTGGCCCAGCCCAGTGAAGAACAATTGTATCGGCAACAAGCAGACCGCTTATTAAAAGGCCGTCAATTACCCAGTACACCTGCTGGTGGTGTCAGTCGATCCGAAGCTAAGCTAATGGCTTTAGTTGGTAACAAAAAAACTACTGATTAGTCGTTAATCCATGTGACCTGTTGCTAAGTTTAATTATTTTTAGAGCAATTTGTTCCACCGCTTTCGTGAAGTGTTTCTATACTCAAGATATTGTCATTCGGGCTCGCTGTTGTGGGGATAACATTATGACCGGAATAAAAACATTGTTTGTGATGGCTGTATTAATTTTCACTTCGCCTCTTTTTGCTAATGAGGAAGCCCCGGTAATTATCGATGGGGTCGACACGGTGACCCTGGGTGAGGCGAAATTATTGTACGATGATGGCGCTGTATTCATTGATGTAAGGGACCCCCAAAGTTGGAGTCTCGGTCATATAGAAGGCGCTATCAATCTCGACTTCAATGCCTATGAATTCGCCGTGTTGTACTCGGCTGAAAGCCTCGATAGAGAAACACCCCTGGTTTTTTATACCAGTAGTTCACTAAATTCCACTAGTGCCATTGCCAGCTTTTTTGCCACAAATTGGGGTTATAAAAATGTCTTTTATTTCCGAGAAGGTTTTTATTCATGGATGGCAGCGGACTTGCCAGTGGAGTTGAAAATGGCCGGTCGCAGCCCTTTATCTTTTCCGGTTGTCCGGTAATTTTGGTAACGGGCTTTCATTATATCCTGCGGGAGTTTTTCCCTTCAGCATATATACGAACGCAATGATTTCCGCGATGGTTCGATATAATAGCTCTGGTATTTCGTCACCGACTTCAAGGCGCGCTAAAATATCCACTAAGTCGGCATTTTCATAAATGGGAACTTCATGCTCCCGAGCCAATTTTAGTATTTCTTCGGCTAATTCCGAGTGGCCACTAGCACTTACAATGGGAGCTTTTTTGCCATCGTAGGATAGCGCAACGGCTTGGGTTGGAGTGTTCATGTTTTTATATCCACCAGTTGTTGCTGTAGCAAGGTCTTATCTACTTCAGGTATTCCCAAATGAGCCTCTATTTTATTGACCTGTAAGCCCATGTCCTGCAATACCTCTTCTAGATACTCAAAGTGGCTTCTAGCCTGTTCTAATGTCTGTTCCCATTCAGCCCAAAATGAAACCGACGTTTTGGCACCCCACAAATAAATTTGACATAACATAGGGCCCAGCCCCTCAATATCAAACCCAATCTGTACCATCCAACGTTTTTCTGTGATTTTCGCCTGTTCTGCTGAAGCGTTTGGTTCTTCTTCAATACGGAATTGAAATACGGTTGTGTGGTTGCCGTGGAGAACAGGAATATCAAGGTTTAACTGAAGTGGGTTAGATCCTGTTTCCTGGCGCGAACTGGTAGAGGCGAGTTGATTCAGGGTTACTCGTGCCACAGTGCTCTTAACCTGTTTCAACAAAATAGACACCAACGCATCGGCCATCTCATTGCCTTTTAAGCTTGGGTTTGCTCTAGGCTGTATTTGAACTTGAGTGAAACCTGGCAGCGGCGGTAATAGATACTGAGGCACCTCCTTACGGCCTGATGAATAGGTGGCGGTTTGTTCAGTCAGTTTTGACTTAGGTTCAATGACAGATGAGTACACTTGGGCCCTGTTAATAGGTTTACGCTCCGTAGACTCAGTGATAACGAGTTGACGGTTCGCCTCTCTGGCCAATCTATCTTTGCCCTCGTTTTCGGTGTTGTATGTACTTCGGGTATTGCGATAGAGATTTACGTCAGCGTTGCCGTTTTTTTCTGATTTCACTCCCGCTTCCTGGCTGGTCTTGATTGCTGCTTGGGAGGGAGAGCTTTCCAACGCCTTCTGCAGATTCTGTAATAATTGTTTTAGGTCTTTGGGTGGGTTTTCATCTTTTGTTGCGGCTTGGATATGCGGTTGCGAGCTATTGACTACAGCTGTATGTTGTTGAGCTGTTTCCGGCCGCCTAGTGCTATTAGTCAGTGCTTCGCTGGGTGACCAGAGTTTTTGGGCAATGTTCCGTAGTCTATGGGTAATATTCTGTGGGCCCATGGCGATTGTATCTTTTGAGCTTGGTTGCTCACTGGGTGGATTATTCACAAGCTGCTGTTTCAGATTGGCTTCTCTAAACAGGCCGCTTTGTTGAATTACTTGCCTAAGGTTTTGGCTGGACTGTAGATCTTTTTCTGAGGGCAGTGCAGCAACTAATTGGGCCATTGCTGATTGCACAGGCTTTGGTAGTGAGGATAAGATGCGGCTATCCTTTTGCAATAAAAGTAAATTGCTCAGCAACTCGCTATAGCCCTTTTGTTGGGGTAAGAGTCTTTGCAAAGAAGCATTTACTGTCTCAGCCGACTGCGGAGGCTGAACAGCTTGGATGACAATGCCTTTATTGATAGAAACGCTCGCCAGTAATTGAGAAGCCAGCGGCAAGGGAAACTGACTCTGAGTTTTAATCAGTAAAGTCTGGCCTTGGTTTAGCTGCTTTATAACATCAGCCGTTATGGTGTCCAGCTTGGGTGAACTGTTCAGTAACGCTGTCGGCTGGGCGTTATTGCGCGCACTGACACTTAACAGAATCTCATAGTTTTGTTTAGCGGTTGCTTTAACTTCGAGCACAAGCGCTTTGATGGCTTCGGTAGCAGCCACCTGAGGACGCTCTAACGTCGTTGCTTTGGTCTCGGAGACCGTTTTATCTAGGCTATTGCCTGGAGTTGGAGGCAGCTGAATCATTGCCTAAGTATAGACAGACACAGCTGAAAGTTTGGCTAAAACGGCCGTTTGTAACCTTTCCGCCTGAATAGTTTAGGCCGTGAAGGGTAATTTTAAGACTGCTTCCAACTTTCGCTTTGGGGAAAGCTAACACTGCAATGTCCCTGTGGTATTCCAGCCAGGGTTGCCTGCCCCTGTTCATTGGTAACCCCAAAAAACTCCTGCCCGTTACTATCGACAATCCGATAGGCCGTTTGCTTAAGGGGCTCGCCCAAATCGTCATGCAATTCGATGGTAATCCACGAAGGTTCACTGGCGATGGTGACATTTTCGATATTAGCAATTTGTTGGGCTTGTTGATCCTGGGTCAATTCGGTTTGCTGCATCAGTCTTTTTTGCTTTTGTGCCTGGCGCTGGTCATGAACTATCTGAGCTTGCTGGTTGTTGAGTAACTGGGTGATGGCCTGCAGCGGCAAACCTCCGGCTCCTGGTGCCACAGAACGCGGTATTTTTGGGGGCTGACAGCTTGCTGGAAGTGTACTAGCGGCGGCACCACCGCTATTAATTCGTACCTGCAAACCTTGAATGGCAACGCCAGAGGCATCCAGGACTACGCTACCGCCGCCGCCCCGCAACGTTAGATGGGAGCCTGCGTCCAGTACGATATTGCCAGAGGCGGAGGCATGCAGGGCACCGGCAACGGTAGTGATAAATTTTTCGTTTACCCACTGCGTCCAATTACCCCCGACGGTACTTGAGAGGCTTCCCTCCACGCATTCTGTGAGGTTTCCCTGTATCGAGCGTTGCCAATCGTTACCAACTTTCAGGTAATCTTGTGACTTTACGATGGAGTGGCAATCACCTTTTATGGTTTGCTTCCAATCATTGTTTACATAAATATCAAGATCTTTTTGGCCATGAATATAAATACTTTCTTGGTCTTTTGTGTCGTCGAATGAGAACTCATTTTGGCCGCCACTACCGGGCGTCGAATTAGACCGAAAGCTGGTACGGTTTTGGTTTTGTGGCAGTGGGTCAGGGCAGGTGTTGGTGCCGTTGTAAAGAGACCCAACGACGATAGGTTGATTGGGGTCACCGTGTAGAAAAGCCACCAAAACTTCCTGCCCCACCCTAGGCAAAGCCAAAGAGCCCCATTGATTGCCTGCCCACGCTTGACTGACTCTGATCCAGCAACTGCTATGTTCGTTGTTTGTTCGGCTTCTATCCCAATGAAACTGGACTTTTATTCGACCGTATTTATCGCAGTACAATTCTTGCTGGTTGGGTCCGGTTACCACAGCCGATTGCACGCCCGCAATGTTCGGGCGTCTATAGATCCGTGGAGGAACTAATGGTTGGCTGGCTGGAGCCACGTCAAATGCTACGTTAAAGTGATGCTTTTGATCGTTGGTTTCGCTTCCCAGTGCTTGCGGTTGCTCTCCTCTTAAGGTAACTCGGGTAAGAATGTAGGCTTGATTCCAGTTTTGCTGCGGATACGAATAGAGTGTAAAGCGGTGTCCGGCCGCAAGTCGGTGGCAGCTGCTTAGCCCCCGAGCAGCCATACGATACTGGTTTATTTGTGCCAAAGTGAGTTTAGCCTGTCTTTGCCCAGTGGCGGTGTCAGTATAATCGCCTGGATAGGTGTAATGTTCAGTAAGTGATTCGCCAAACTTGATTTCCAGATTTTGGGTAGGTTTTTTAAAATTAAACGCCCGTGATCGGATTCCCGATGTTGCAATAGACTTTATTGGTGTAAATGAAAAAATGGAATCTTGGTCAGGGTTAGCCCCAGAGCGGGCAATCCAGGGTAGCTCGGTGTTACCGCTTATATCAGGCAGCATATCGATATTATCGGTAATGATTAAGCGGTGGTGATCGGCCTGGTGCTCAGTCCAATAACTCAATCCGGCTTCGATTATTATCCGCTGGAGAAACTCAAGATCTGTTTCGTGATATTGGGTACAGTAATCCTGTTTAGGGTAGTGTTCCGTTAGCTCAAGGCGAAAATCGTCGCCCTTAAAGCCCGCGTCGGTTAGTACTTGAGTGACGATTTCAGGAATCGTTAGGTGCTGAAAGATTCGTAAGCCACTGCGCAAACCCAGGAAATATAGTCTGGGTGACAAGGTAAACCGAAACACTTTGTGCTTTGGTGTTACATCTTCCAGCGCGATGGCGCTGACCATGCCGTGGATGAAGCGGCGGTGGGAGACATGTTCAATACACAACTGAGCGGGACATTGCATTAAGTCGCTGGGAATGTTGCCAGTATGGGGGCAGCAAACTGTTACCTCACAATGGTAGGTTTGTGACACAGCTTCGGTTACCTCAAAGCGAATCACGTTCCATTCGGTAGCAACATCTAACTCAACATCAAGCCCGGAAAGGCAAAAGGTAAAATGTCGTTCACAAACAGAAGGTGCAGTGGTGTCGCTCATAAAGTTCCAGTCATTAAGTTTCAATCATTAAGTTCCAATAACTTTTTTGGGATATTTTCCAAAATAGACAAGTCGCCAGTTAAGGGCAGGTAGGTTTCTGCGAAAAAAAGCCGGCAGATGCCACTATATGGACAAAGATTCGCTATAATGGCGCACTAAAAATGACGTCACTAGGCAGCGTTTTTGACTAAAATACTGATAAATATTAATAAGTTATCCTGTGAGCGGGACGACCGTTTGCTGATTGAAGGGCTGGATTTGTCTCTGGCGAAAGGCCAGGTGCTGCAGATAGAAGGTCCTAATGGCAGTGGTAAGACTACCTTGCTGCGGATTTTGTGTGGACTCTCAGAAGATTACGAGGGCGAAATATTCTGGTCCGGCCAAAGCCGTTATCCTGGTCCGTTATTTCGTCAGCAAACGCTTTATTTTGGCCATAATACCGGGGTTAAGTCAGCGCTCACACCACGGGAGAATCTAGCTTGGATTATCGGTTTAAAGGGAACTCACAGTCCCTCAGTGCAGTCTGATTCAGAGCTTGATAAAGCTTTGGCAGCGGTGGGGTTGGCAGGTTTTGAAGATGTTGCTGTGGCGACCTTGTCGGCCGGTCAGAAACGGCGCGTAGCATTGGCCCGATTGTATTTGGATTCGGCATTGCTTTGGGTATTAGACGAGCCCTTTACGGCCATCGACAAGCAAGGTGTAGTCGTGTTGGAACAGCTCATTATGGCTCATGCCGCCCGTGGCGGCACGGTCTTAATTACTACACACCATGCCTTGCAGGTGCCCTCCATACGTAAGCTTCAATTAGGGCTGGGGAGGGGAGAATGGCAAATATCCTAGTGGCTACGCTTAAGCGCGATCTATTGCTTGCGGTGCGCCAACCCAGCGATATTGTAAACCCGGTGTTTTTTTTCATTATGGTGATTGCTATGTTTCCATTGGGTATCGGGCCTGAACCCAATACCTTGCAAATGATTGCCCCGGGAGTGTTATGGATCGCCGCGTTGCTGGCAACTTTAGTTTCGGTGGATAGTTTGTTTCGGAAGGACTATGACGATGGTTCTCTGGAATTGGCCTTGTTAAGCCCGCAGCCTCTGGTATTGATGGTGTTGGGAAAGGTGATTGCCCATTGGTTGGTGACCGCAGTTCCTCTCATAATATTAACGCCGGTGCTGTGCGCTATGCTCTATCTTGACGCTGCGGCGACTTGGGTGACCGTGTTAAGTCTACTGCTCGGGACCCCCGTTTTGATATTGATTAGCGCAATCGGTGCTGCGTTAACTGTAGGTTTGGGTAAAGGGGGAATATTGGTGGCTGTTATCGCTTTGCCCTTGTATATTCCGGTACTGATTTTCGGGACCAGCGCGGTGCAAGCCGCCGCAATGACCTTGCCTTTTGCGGCCCAGCTTGCCTACCTTGGTGCCTTTTTATTACTGGCATTGGCATTGGCCCCATTCGCCATTGCGGCAGGCGTTCGTATTAGCGTTACGAATTAAACCTAGAACAAAAC
This sequence comes from uncultured Ketobacter sp., assembly GCA_963922875.1. GTDB lineage: Bacteria > Pseudomonadota > Gammaproteobacteria > Pseudomonadales > Ketobacteraceae > Ketobacter. Next base: position 430,262 of record CAWUJH010000004.1, read on the forward strand.
AGGTATAACAATTGTGTGGTACAAAAGTGTAGTCGATCCATTAGTCAGGTTTTATCACAAAATGGGGTCTCCTAAGTACTTCTATGGCATCTCTGGCACTTTGTTACCCTGGTTATTGGCGCTTAGTGTGTTGCTGATTATTCCGGGAATTATCTATGGTTTGGCCTTCGCACCACCGGAACGCTATCAGGGCGATAGTTATAGGATCATTTATATCCATGTTCCTGCCGCCAGTATCGCGATGACTGGGTACTTTATGATGGCGGTGGCTGGCGTTGTGGTTTTAGTCTGGCGGATGAAAATGGCGGAGATGCTGGCCAAAGCTATTGCACCTATAGGTGCGTCCTTTGCCTTTATTTGCTTGGTTACTGGGTCTATTTGGGGTAAGCCTACCTGGGGTACTTGGTGGGTATGGGATGCTCGCCTGACCTCCATGTTAATTCTGTTATTCCTGTATCTCGGGATTATCGCGCTGAATAATGCCATCAGTAATGCTCAATCGGCAGCCCGTGCCACAGCCGTATTGAGTATCGTCGGTGCTATCAACCTTCCCATTATCAAATATTCAGTGAACTGGTGGAACACGCTACACCAACCCGCTTCAATTAAAATGAACAGTTCGGCCATAGATCCGGAAATGCTGCTGACGTTATTGACCTGTATTGGTGGTTTTTATGCGCTTTTTTTTAGCCTATTGCTGATCTCCATCCGTAATGAAATTCTGCAGCGAGAACAGCGTACCCAATGGGTTCGTAAACTGGTGGGGGCATAGGTCAACGATGGAATTTGAGAGTTTTTCAGCCTTCCTGGCCATGGGTAAACATGGGGCCTATGTGTGGTCTTCCTACGGTATTACTTTGTTGGTGCTGATGGTTAACTTGATGGTGCCACTTCGGCGCAAAAAGCAAATTTTGCAGGCTATCGCCCGCAAAGCAAAAAGAGAGCAGTCTGAATTATGAATCCCATTCGTAAACAACGATTAATGATAGTTATTGGTGTAGTGGTAGCCTTTGGTTTGGCCACCGGATTGATTACCTTCGCCCTCCGGGAAAATATTAATTTGTTTTTCTCGCCTTCTGAAGTAGTGGCCGGCAAAGCACCCAGCGAGCGGCGGATTCGCGTTGGTGGAATGGTGGTTGAGGGTTCCGTTAAGCGCGGTGATGACCTCAATGTATCCTTTGATATTACCGATACAGCAGAAACGATTACGGTAAGCTATCACGGCATATTGCCTGACTTATTCCGCGAGGGCCAAGGTATTATTGCCAACGGGCGCTTAACGGCAGACCGCTGGGTAACTGCCGACGAGGTGCTGGCCAAGCACGATGAAAAATATGTGCCGCCAGAAGTTAAAGATGCCATTGAGAAAGCCGGTCATCCCGTTAGCGAACGGTGACAGTACCGTCAGGGTTAATTTTTTTCACCCAAAAAACCACCCCACTGCACACGGCCACCGGAACGATAATCAGATTAACGATAGGGATGGACGTTAATAGCATCACCACTGAACCGAAAGCCATAACTGCTACCCGGTTTTTGGCCATCAGCAGCAGTAGTTCATCAAAACTGCGGCCGTTGTTGTCGGCTGCTACATCGATATATTGCATGGCGAGAATCCAGGCGCCGAACATAAACCAGATAACCGGCACTAATAAATTGAATCCAGGTACGAAATACAATACCAAACTTAGCACCGCCAAACCCAGCGTGCGCCAAAGCCAGTAAACCAGTTTGCGAATTTCTCGCCCCACTGTGCGCAGAGCAATTTGGCCTAAAGAGTGCTGCGGATAGCTGGGAGTGTGCAGCTGGAGTTCTGCTTTTTCACCGAGTATTCCGATAAAAGGACTGATTAACAGGTGGGTGATCATAGTGAACGTTGAGCCCATAAAAAATAAAAGTAGTGAGATCACCGCCAGGAAAATCACCCACTTCAGTGCCCCGATAAGGCTATTAACGAAAGACTCAAGCCAGTCCAGCCAGCTCCAGAGATCAATGGTTCCGCTCCAGCCGGAGAGCCATTCATAGAAATAGCTGATTACTAAATAACCGCTAACGCCAAATAGAATAATATTGACCAGAACCGGCACCACCATATAGGGCCTTAATACGGGTCTGCGAGCCAGAGCAAATCCTTCAGTGATGCAATCAATACCGACTTTTAATTCGTTAAACATGGTTTACAACTCACTCCATGACATAATTGGCGGCAACGTTACCATATTCTATGGTTCGCTGCCTTTACCTTAGTAAATTTGGTGCTAATTACTGGCGACCCAGGCTGGTGCTTACTCTAAAACAGGTTACAATAACTTGTTGAAAATCATACGGCGCGAATGCCCACTGCTTCAAGCCCGTTACTTAAGGATATAGACCGATTCATGCGCTTAAAATCCATCAAACTGGCAGGTTTTAAATCGTTTGTCGATCCCACCAACGTCTCGTTTCCCGATAATCTCAGTGCCATTGTTGGCCCGAATGGTTGCGGAAAATCAAATGTTATAGATGCTGTGCGCTGGGTTATGGGTGAATCATCTGCCAAACATCTGCGTGGCGAGTCCATGGCGGATGTTATTTTCAACGGTTCCAACTCCCGCAAGCCCACCACCCAGGCGTCGGTAGAACTGGTGTTCGACAATACTCAGGGTGGCCTCGGCGGCGAGTATGCTACCTACAACGAAATTGCCATCAAGCGCCAAGTGACTCGCGACGGCCAATCTAATTATTTTTTGAACAGCACCAAATGCCGACGTAAAGATATAACCGACATATTTTTGGGTACCGGCTTAGGTCCCCGCAGTTATGCCATTATCGAACAAGGCATGATATCGCGCTTGATTGAGTCCAAGCCCGAAGAACTGCGCGTTTATATTGAAGAAGCAGCGGGCATTTCAAAGTACAAAGAGCGACGTAAAGAGACCGAGCACCGGATGCGGCGTACGCGGGAAAACCTGGATCGTCTCGAGGATCTACGGGAAGAGCTCGGCCGCCAATTGCAACATCTGGAACGCCAGGCTGCGGCGGCCGAAAAATACAAACAGTTTAAAGAAGAAGAGCGTTTAGTGCGGGCGCAACTGCAAGCGTTGAAGTGGAAGACCATCAACGATCAGGTGGAGAATCGCGAAGCGTCAATACGGGATTTGGAAGTAAAATTCGAAGCCTGTATGGCGGATCAGCGCGGCGCGGATGCCGCCATCGAACAACAGCGCGAACACCAACACGAGCTGAGTGATAAACGAGACGAAGTTCAAGGTCGTTATTACGGTCTTGGTGCTGATATTGCCCGGATTGAACAGACTATCCAGCATACCAAAGAACGCGGTCATCAGTTACGCCAGGATCTGCAGCAGACCCTGGAAGCTTGCCGTCAAGGTGAAGAACAGATTAAAAGTGATGAGCAAGAGCGGGAAGAAGTACTGGCGGAACTGGCCGAGCTGGAACCCCAGTATGAATTAATCAAAGCCGAGGCCGAAGCCGCCGCCGAAGCCTTGTTGGCTGCCGAAGAACGGATGCAGGGGTGGCAGCAGGAATGGGACGAGTTCAATCACAAGTCCAGTGAGCCTCGCCAGCGGGTGCAAGTGGAACAATCTCGAATTCAGCATTTGGAACAGTCCATAGAACGTTTGCGAGACCGAATCGGGCGTTTGAAGAGCGAACAGGAAACCCTGTTTGCAGGCCCATTGGAAGAAGAAGTGGCCTTGCTTGAAGAACGAATGGCTGAGGCTGACCTGCAAATGGAGCAGTTGCAAGACAGCGTTACCCAAGTGCAAGAAACCATGAAAGCACAACGGGAGTCCAACAACAATCTTAGCCTGGAATTGGATCAGGCTAAAAATGAAATGCAAACCTTGAAAGGGCGCCATGCCTCACTGGAAGCTTTGCAACAGGCAGCATTAGGCGAATCCGACCTGGTGGACTGGTTGGCCAACAAGAGTCTTAATAATAATCCCCGTTTGGCGCAACAGGTTATTGCCGAAGCCGGTTGGGAAAAAGCAGTAGAAACTGTGCTGGGTGATTATCTGCAGGCCGTTTGCGTGCCCGAGTTGGATGCGGTTAGTGCCTTCGTGACCGATCTCAACAAAGGCACCGTGTCTTTTCTGGAAGCGACAGAAGCCGCATTACTGCCGAAGCCGGCAAATATGATTCCGCTTACGGATAAGATTCAAGGTTCCGCTCCCGCCCAAGCCTTATTGGCTGGAGTGTTCGTGGCCGAAGATTTAGGCCATGCGTTGCAGTTGAGAAAATCGCTGCAAGCAGGCCAATCCCTGATTACCCAAGACGGTTTATGGGTGGGGGTAAACTGGTTGCGGGTAGCGCGCGACACCCAGCAAGAAGACAGCGTACTCAAACGTCAGCAAGTGTTGGAACAAACCCAGCGCCAGCTCGCCGAAGTCGAAGCGAAAGTGGAAGTCTTGACTGACACTCTTACGGAAGGGCGCGAGAAACTGCGTGAACTGGAAGAGCAGCGAGAAGAATCGCAGCGTGAAGTTACCGGCTTTAATCGCCAAATCGCTGAACTCAAAGCGCAACTCAGCGCCAAGCAAGTGCGGTTGGAGCAGTTCACCATGCGTCGCGAACGGATTGGTAAAGAACTGGATGAGTGTCGTGAACAGCAGGTATTGGAACAGGAAAGCCTGGGAGAATCGCGCCTGGTATTGCAGGAAGCCATGGACTTGATGGCGCAGGACACGGAACAACGGGAGCGTTTGTTACTGCTGCGCGATGAATATAAAGCGACCCTGGATCAGAGCAAATTGGGTGCCCGTGATAACAAAGATAAATCCCATCATTTGGCATTACAGGTGCAACAGCTACGCTCCCAAAGTGATTCCACCCTGCAGGGTTTGGAGCGCTTACGGCAGCAACTGCGCACTTTCCAGGAACGGCGTGAAACACTGGAAGAGCAACTGGCGTTAGGGGATGATCCCTTTGTTGAGCTGCAAGCAGAATTAGAGGAAAAACTGGCGGCACGAAGCAGTGTAGAAGAAGAACTGGCCACTGCGCGGCGGGCTCTCGAAGACTGCGAACATCAACTGCGTGCTGCGGAGCAGAAACGTAATGAAGCGGATCAGTCTGCCCAAAGTGTTCGTAGTGAACTGGAGCGCAGCCGTATGGACTGGCAGGGAATGCGGGTGCAACGGGAAAACCTGCAAGCCCAGTTAACAGAAGCCCAGTTTGATCTGCAAACCGTGGTTAGTGAGTTGCCAGAAGAGGCCAACGAAACCGAATGGGCGCAGGATTTGGAACGCATTGGTGCTCGAATTTCCCGTCTGGGTGCAATTAACCTGGCAGCCATTGATGAATTCAAATCACAGTCGGAGCGCAAAAATTATCTGGATTCACAGAATAGTGATTTGAATGAAGCTCTGGAAACTCTGGAAAATGCCATTCGAAAAATTGACCGAGAAACCCGGACTCGCTTTAAAGAAACCTTTGATAAAGTGTCAAAAGGGCTATCCGATCTATTCCCCAAAGTATTTGGCGGAGGTCATGCCTATCTCGAGTTAACCGGGGAGGATCTGCTGGACACAGGAGTGGCCATTATGGCTCGACCTCCGGGTAAGAAAAACAGCACGATACATTTGCTCAGCGGTGGTGAAAAAGCACTTACAGCAATCGCTTTGGTATTTTCTATATTCCAACTCAATCCAGCACCCTTTTGTATGCTGGACGAAGTGGATGCCCCCTTGGATGACGCGAATGTGGGTCGTTATTCGCGGATGGTGGAGGAAATGTCGTCAAAAGTGCAGTTTATTTACATCACCCATAACAAAATTGCCATGGAAATGGCTCATCAATTAATGGGGGTCACCATGCACGAACCTGGTGTTTCCCGTTTGGTGACCGTTGATGTGGAAGAAGCGGCCGCAATGGCGATCGCTTAATTTTCAATTTTTTGACGTAGACGACTTTATTTTTAGCAGTAATGCTCTATGTTTCTGATAGTAGTGAAGAACTGTATATTGAGTAGTTATGACGCAGAAATCACAGAGAAATAGACGAGGGTTCAACTGATGGATTTCGGCCTTAGAGAAGTGCTTATTCTAGTAGGTCTAGTGGTAATTGCAGGGATATTATTTGACGGCTATCGCCGGATGCGTAAATCCAGGCTCGGAGAGCTTGAGCTGCCCGAACAAATGGGAGGGCGGTGCGATGATGAGTGGGAATTCTTTAAAGGAGAGCTGCCCAACGGCGGTGCTCGTAAAATGTCGTTTAGTGATAATTTGAATGAGCCAGAAACGGAAATGGGTTTTGGCTCGGCTTTGGATGATGAATTGGAGCCGGATTTTTCCGAGCAGGAAGTCGTCGCCGAACGGCGATCCCGGCGCGCAACTGCCGACGTTGAGCCACACCAGTTTGAGTCAAGCAATAAGGCAAGTGAAAAGAGAGAGGATTGTGACTTGTTTGCCGAAGATGGGCCTATGGTAACGGCCATCGAGCGGCAGCGATCAGAGCGCAAAGTGGAAAAATCAGAGCAGTCTGCCCCAGCTCCCCGTGCCGAAAAACATAGCAGCTACGAAAAAGATCGGCACCAGGAAAAAGAAAGACACCAGGAAAAAGAAAGACACCAGGAAAAAGATCGGCAGCCAGAATTAGATTTAGATCCCGGTCTGCAAGAGGTCATTATTATCAATATTATGGCACGATCCGGTGAGTTGAATGGGCCTGAATTGGCGAAGGTTTTGGAATCCTGTGGTTTCCGGTTTGGTGATATGAATATTTATCATCGCTACGAGCAGCATACGGGCCGGGGCGGGCTTTTGTTTAGTGCCGCTAACGTAGTGGAGCCGGGAATCTTTGATCCTGAACGCATGGATCAATTGAAATCCCCCGGTATCTGTATATTTATGAAATTGCCTGGCCCTAAACGCCCCATCCATGCCTTCGATTTGTTAATGGATACTTCCCGTAAAGTGGCTAACCTGTTAAACGCCGATATCAAAGACGAACATCATAATGTTATGCGTCAGCAAACCGCAGAGCATTATCGGCAGCGGGTTTTGGATTTTGAGCGCAAGTTTTTGTCTTATAAAGCCAGCCAACAGCAAGTCTAGTAAGCACTCCTTAGTTGCTGTTGCACTCCTGGGGTGTGGCAGCAATGCCAGCCTAATCAGTATTTCTTCCTAGGGTCAACATGTTATCCTAAGGCCATGTTTTTATTGGCGAGATGACCCATGAACCCGGTAGCGGAAACCATTGCCGCATTGCGAGAGCAATTGCGGGATCATAATTATAAGTATTATGTTCTTGATGCCCCCAGCATTCCTGATGTGGAATATGATCGATTATTCCAGCAGCTGAAAACTCTGGAACAGCAACACCCAGAACTTGTTACTCCTGATTCTCCAACCCAGCGAGTGGGAGATCAGCCCCTGGTTGCCTTCTCCCAGGTTAAACATCGAATTCCCATGTTATCTTTAGACAATGTGTTCAATTCAGATGAGCTAGTTGCGTTCGATCGCAGAGTGCGGGAGCGACTAGATATCGAAGGTAGCATAGAGTATGTCTGTGAACCCAAGTTAGATGGCTTGGCGGTAAGTCTGGTGTATGAGCGAGGTATTTTCATTCAAGCCGCCACCCGTGGCGACGGTCAAACCGGGGAAGATATTACCCACAACATTCGCACCATCGACTCAGTGCCGTTGTCCCTGCGCGGCGAAAACTATCCTGACCTATTGGAAGTGCGGGGCGAAGTCTTTATGCCAAAGGCCGGTTTTCAGCAGCTGAATGAACGAGCTAAGTCACAGGGGGAAAAAACCTTTGTGAATCCCCGCAATGCGGCGGCTGGAAGCCTGCGCCAACTGGATTCTCGCATTACGGCACAGCGTCCACTGGAGATATTCTGTTACAGCGTAGGGTACGTCGAGGGTGGCTCTTTACCTGCAACGCACTATGCCATTTTGCAGCAACTTAAAGAATGGGGCTTACGGGTAAGCCCGGAAACCGAGAAAGTGACGGGTGTCGAAGCATTGCAGGCGTACCATGACCGACTGCTGGCGCGGCGGGATGAGCTCGCCTATGAAATTGACGGCATTGTATACAAAGTCAACCAAATTAAATTGCAACAGGAATTAGGCTTTGTGGCGCGCGCGCCGCGCTGGGCAACTGCCCATAAGTTTCCTGCCCAAGAGGAATTAACCCGGCTCCTGGATGTAGAGTTTCAAGTGGGACGCACCGGCGCAATAACTCCGGTGGCTCGCTTAGAACCGGTGTTTGTTGGCGGGGTCACCGTTAGCAACGCCACGCTGCATAATATGGATGAAGTTACCCGTATGGACGTGCGTATTGGAGATACGGTGATTGTCCATCGTGCCGGTGATGTTATTCCGAAAGTCGTCAGTGTGGTGCCGGAGCGGCGTCCTGCAGATGCGCAACCTGTGGTTTTACCCAGTCATTGTCCGGTGTGCCAGTCAGAGATCATTAAACTCGAAGGTGAGGCGATAGCCCGCTGTAGTGGTGGTCTGTTTTGTCAGGCCCAGGTGAAAGAGGCCATCAAGCACTTTGCATCCCGTAAAGCCATGGATATTGATGGCCTGGGTGATAAGCTGGTGGAATTATTGGTGGATCAGCAGTTGATTCAACATGTTCCGGACCTGTTTGCCTTAAAAGTAGAACAAATCGCGGAGCTGGAGCGCATGGGGCAAAAGTCCGCGCAGAATTTAGTCAACGCCATTGAGGCCAGTAAAGCCACCACCTTAGCCCGGTTCCTGTATGCTTTGGGGATTCGTGAGGTGGGCGAGGCTACCGCTTTGAACCTGGCCAATTATTTCGGCGGCCTGGATGCGATAAAGGAGGCCTCTGAAGCAGATCTCGAAACGGTGACAGATATTGGCCCGATAGTGGCCAATCATATCGCGGTTTTTTTCAAACAGGAGCACAACCTGGAAATAATAACGGCCTTACGAAACGCTGGCGTGCTTTGGCCAGAACAAAAAACACAAGCCCTTGGCGAGCAGCCGCTAAGCGGCCATACCTATGTATTAACAGGTACGCTGGAAACCATGACCCGGGATCAGGCGAAGGCTTATTTACAACAGCTGGGAGCAAAAGTGAGTGGCAGCGTGTCCAAGAAAACCAATGGTGTTATTGCAGGTGAAAAAGCGGGTTCGAAACTGCAGAAAGCCGAATCCTTGGGCGTGCCCGTGCTAACGGAGGAAGCGTTTATTCGCTTCCTGGCGGAATATGATATTGATGTGGCCCAAACTTAAGGGCCCTATAACCAATAACAACCACGAACCAATAACCACGAAAAAGGAAGTCGTTTTGACAGTGGAAAAGAACACTAAATTACAAATGCTCAGTGAACATCGAGTTTTGCAATTCAGTTTGGTGTTGCTGGTGCTGGCATTTGCCTTAATTGGCTACATGGCCTACCTAAACGCCCAGCTTCGCGAGCAGACTCAAGTAGTGTTGCTGGATGAATATTCGAAATTTATCAGTGAGCAATTTACCTTGGCTCGCTACGAAAAGAGTTTCGAAGTTCGGCAAAAATACTACACGGAGTTTATGAGTGGATTGCAAGATGCCTGGTTCCATATGAACCGCAAACAGGACGTGGAATTGAGTGAATCCTTGCAACAAGTGGCAAAAGCCTATTATGGGCTGGAGCCATTCCTCAACCCTTCTGGGCGACACTACCTGCAGAAGCGTCTGGCGCAGTTTCATGAGGCTACCCAGCATTTCGCGGATCCCGAATATTCACCGGCGTTGAGTTTGGATGATAAATCCTCGGTTGACGCTATGATTGAAGACTTTCAGCAGTATTTGTACCCCTTACTGTTTGAATCCAAGCGAGGTGCAGCGAATGAAACTGAACAAGCTGGTGGATGAAAATGTTGCGATTAATGATCTGAAAACGCGACCTAAAAAATCTATTTCCAATCCAGGTGAAAAAATCGATCAGTTACAGTTGGACTTACTAAAGGTGCAGCGGGGGTTTTTACTGGAAAAGAAAAGAGCAATTATCGTTTTAGAAGGCACAGATACGGCTGGAAAAGGTGGCGTTATTCGGCGCCTGACTCGGCATATGGATCCGCGGGGGATTCGGGTCTGGCCAATTGGGCCACCGGCCGAATGGGAGCAATCCCGCCACTATTTGTATCGCTTCTGGCAGCGGTTACCGGAACCTGGGGAAATCGCAGTTTTTGATCGTTCCTGGTATGGTCGAGTATTGGTGGAGCGAGTGGAAGGACATGCCGCTGAAGCCGAATGGAAACGGGCCTATGGTGAATTGCGGGAATTTGAAAAACAACTCTCTGACGATGGCGTGGTAATCATTAAATTGTTTTTACATCTATCTCGTAAAGAACAGTATCAACGATTTGTTGCCCGCCTCAACGAGCCTACCAAGCGTTGGAAAATCACCCTGGCGGATTTAGAGAGCAGACAATACTGGGATAATTACCAGCAAGCCTATAACGATATGTTGAACCAAACTGCCAGTGACTATGCGCCCTGGTTTGTAGTACCAGCGGATGACAAGCACTACGCTCGGGTCAATGCACTAACCACCATTTATCAAGAGTTGGTGAAACATGTTGACCTGGACAAAATCAGGTTGCTGGACCCCCGAGTCAAGTCGGTGCTAAAGCAGTATTTTGATCCCAGCGATATCAAACTAGAGGTTCATTAATTTCGTGGAAGAGAAGCCCTTGGTTATTCCCCATAAAGAATTAGCCCCCGCCACTTTGCAGGCTATTCTCGAAGAGTTTATAACCCGCGAAGGTACTGATTATGGTTCCCAGGAAATTACCTTGGAACGCAAAGTCAGTCAGGTGCTTAAAGGAATTGAAGCGGGAGACTATCTGATTATTTTTGACCAATCCAGCCAAGGCGTGCATTTAATTACCAAGCAACAATGGCAGAACTGGTCATTAGAACTCTAGTCGGAAAAAGCTAACTAACTTGTCAGATCAGGCATTTAAAAAAGCACCAAACTCCCGCTGGAACTTGATGGGTTGATCCGCCATAACGGTGTGACCAGAATTTTCAAATACAATAACTTTTGAGTTGGGCACATGAGTGGCGATTTCCTGTTGCGATTCGCAGTCGAAAAACTCGGAATTTCTGCCGATCATTACAGTGGTTGGGACCTGTATATTCGCTAATGCGCAACGAGTGTCGCCACCCTCCATAAAAGCTTGCATGACTCTGAGATAGGTCTGCCAGCGATCAATGGGCATCCACAATTGGGTGCAGAGGCGTTCCGCGCGGCGAATGGCAGAGCTAACCACCAGGCGCGACACTCGGCGGTCTACTGCTTTTACGATGACATTGAGAAAGGTCTCGCGAAATTGAATTCTTTCAGCAGGTGAAAGATCCCAGTAACGGGCCTCAGTTCCTACCCGTTCAGCAACTTCAACCAGTTTTTGAAATTCGGTAAAAAGCGCTGATTGCTGGTCGCGGAATAATCCGTTTTGTTTTCCTGGGCAGTGATTGCTGTTGGGGCCATGTTCAATATTCAAATAGCGGTTGATTCGGGAAAAGCCGTAAAGTTTATTGTAGGTTAAGCAAGAATAGGCTCCCGTGGAAAAACCGCCCAGAATCACCTCATCCAATTCAAAATAGTTGAGGATGTCTTCTATGTCGTGGGCATAGGTCTCAAACACACTAAGCCCATCTAAATTGGCTTGGTGGGAAGCACCAAAACCTCTCAAGTCCGGCAAAAAGAATTCAAACTTGCGAGTATGGGGTAGAATATTCGGTAGCCATTGCCAGGCTCGGGTACCAAAACCATGGAGCAACAACACGGGCTTTCCGCGCCCCATACGCAACACATTTAACTGTTCCCCATCTCTAAGCGGTACTGTGGGCATAGCTTTCTTCTCGTTTTTTATTGTTTTATAAGTAATTGATTCTGAATAAAAGATAGCACTGATTATTCATTGAAAGTAAGGCGTAATTGAGGTGATTTTAGTTACATAACGTAGCTAATCGTAAACTCTTCGCACAATATTACGTACCAAAAACCGCGCAGGATGGATAGCTCTAAGCACTTCTCGGTCAACCGCCTGAGGTTCTCCCGTGATATAGCTGCTGACAATTTCTGCCGCGAAAGGGGCGGAGGTAATGCCTCTGGAACCGTGACCGGTACTGATGAACAGTCCCGGCAGATATTCACCTACCGGAAATTCACGTTTTAGAAACCCTTTGGCCAGATCGGCATACTGGACCTTGTAGTAGTCGGGGTCAGGCAATGGCCCCACAATAGGCAAATAGTCCGGTGTTTGGCAGCGAAATCCCACCCGGCCCGCCGCTATAGAGGATGGTTCAGCCGCCAAGTCTTGCGCCAGCTGAGGCAGGCTGCTGCGCAACTGCTCATAATTCCATTCATGATCTTGTGAGCGTAGTTGAGGCGTGGTGATTTTCGGGTTAAATGTGGCACCAACACAATGAAATCCGTGCCAGGCCGGGTTGATGTAGCCATCATAATTAATGGCGTGTTGGAAGTGCTCAGTGGCGGGGTTGGCGGGCAAATAGGTCACCTGACCCCGCACTGAACGCAGTGGCAAATAATCAGTAAAGCTGAACTGATTGCAGGAAAACGCAGAGGCTAAGACTACCGCGCTATAGCTTTCGCCGTTGGTGTTGAGTTGCCAACCATGAGATAGACGTTGCATATTATTAATGCCAACGCCTAATTGGGTCTTGATATTGCGGTGCTTCAACAACACATCACACAGCATTCTAGGGTTTAGCCAGCCCCCCTGAGTGAGCAAAATGCCGGGCCATTGGCTGTCAACGTTATAGCGGGTTTTTAGTGCTTTCACCGTCAGCGGTTGTAGCCAGTCTGTTGGCCAATAATCAGTATCCAGTAACAACTGTTGATCGTTGGCTTCCTGTTCATTGAAAGCCAGTTGAATAATACCATTGAAATTCCAGTCTTCACCTTCGGCCATGTTGGCGAATTCTAAAACTTTTCGAATCCAGCGGCAGCTGTAGAGAAAAGCACTTTGGTAATAACGATTCTGGGGAATGTCATGCACGCTTAGTTTTGTAAACGTCATTCCCGTTGGGTTACCTGATGCCTGGGTGGCCGGTTCAACTTCCGTATCGTAAACGGTTACCTCAAAACCCCTTTGAGCCAGGCAGCGGGCAACCGCGCATCCTGCTAGTCCTGCACCTATAATCGCCACGTTTGTAGGCGTTGTGGCCGCCGTTATGGTTTCATAGGGAAAGTGAAACCAGGGCTTTTGTTGTGGTTTAAAGGAGCGAGTCGGCAATGCCTCGGGGGTATAGTCAGCTGTTAATATTTCACGTTTACGACCGTGGCCCGGAACTTTTTTAACGTTGAACCCCGCCTCCATTAACCCTCGTTTTACAACGCCAGCACAGGTGAAGGTGGCCAATGTGGCTCCCGGCTTAGACAGTCGAGCAATGGCTGAAAACAAGGCTGGTTGCCACATGTCGGGGTTAACCGACGGTGCAAAGCCATCCAAAAACCAAGCGTCTACCTGACCATCCAGGGTTTGAAAGTATTCACTGGCATCGCCGAAAAGCAGGTTTAAAGTTACATTCAAGTCTGGAAAAAAAAGACGATGAAAACCTCTGACATTAGCTGGGTATTGCAGTATTAAGCGTTGATACAAAGCATCAAACTGGGGGTAACGGGTCGCAACCGACAGCAGATCCTCGCTGCGTAACGGAAATTTTTCTACGCTCACGTAATGAAGATGGCGGTTACCGCGATTCATCGAGCACCACAGTTGAAGCGCGCACATAAAATTTAACCCGGTGCCAAAGCCAGTTTCGCCAATGGTGAATCGATTGGTGCTGAGTTGCTGCCAGCGTTCCATTAATCGATTGTTATTAATGAACACATGCTGGGTTTCTGCAATACCATCTTCATCACTGAAATACACGTCACCGAAGAGGGAAGATGTAGGTGTTTGGTCATGCCAAAGAATCTGGGCATGGGTTAAGCGGGAGGGGGAATTAGACACGTTAGACTCAACAAGATTCGTTATACTGTGGGCATTCTAACACAGTGACAGAAGAGAAATGATGTTTGAGATCATGTTGCCAGTAATGGGGCCGGTAGCCGTTTGTGTGGCCATAGGCTATCTGTGGAAATCCTTCGGTTGGCACTTTGATACAGAAATGGTAACCCGCTTGATCATGGTTGTGGGGGCGCCTTGCCTGATTATTTCCGCCTTGGGGAAATCACCGGTTTCCCGCGCCGGATTGGAGTCCATGATTTGGGCAACGGTGGCGTATGTTGGATTAGGGCTGTTAATTTCCGGGTTGGTTTTACTGTTGGCCAAGCAGCCATTGCGCAGCTATTTAGGGCCGTTGGTGTTTCCTAACTCTGGCAATATGGGCTTGCCTATTTGTTTGTTTGCTTTTGGCGAGCGGGGGTTGGTGCTGGGTCTGGCGGTCTTTATGGTGTTGTCGTTCGCTCATTTTACGCTTGGTTTAGCGATGGTGAGTGGGCGATCTCTGGTAAAAGAAATGGTGTCGAATCCCATTGTCTACTCGCTGATTGTCGCGGCTGCCATGATGTATACGGGTTTGCGTTTACCGCTTTGGCTCGAGCGATCCACGGATTTACTGGGTAATATGACCATTCCTTTGATGTTAATTACCTTAGGTGTAAGTCTATCCGGTTTGCGAATCCAACACATGAGTCTGAGTTTGTTTCTGGCTGTAGCAAGATTTGCACTTGGCGCAGGCATCGGTTGGGTGGTGGCAGAGATGTTTGAATTGCAGGGCATGGCGAGAGCCGTGTTAATGGTTCAAGCGGCTATGCCCATTGCCGTGTTTAACTATTTGTTTGCAGTGCGTTACCACCGCAATCCGGAGGTGGTCGCGGGTGCGGTGATGTTGTCTACTGTATTATCCTTTGTCTGGATACCACTAATGCTCACTTATCTCCGTTAAATCAGCTGATAGTCGTTCTATGAGCATTTGATTCATATGATAAAGCTGATCGCGGATAACCGCATTGGCTTGGTCCATTACCGTAAGGAAACCGTCGATAATTTCTGTACCCATTAAAAAGAGTTTGTGGCTTGGTACCTGAAATGTTCGTTGCGCCGTCATCTCATGACTCAACAAATTGATGAAATAATTTAATTTCATATTCAAGTTAGGGAGTTGTTTCAACCCCGTGATATAGGGCAAATAATGCGATGGAAGCACCTTCAGGTTTTGGTCAAAACGCTCCTTCCGATAACTAAACTCCTGTAACCAGAACCCAACTCGGCTTTCCCATTCCTCATTGGCTTGGCCCATGGCTGCCATGTGGGTACCGAGCCCCCGAATGCGAGCCAGATATTCGGTCAGCTCGTAAAGCTCGATCACGCAGGTCTGGCTAAGGGTGGATAGCGGCTGCAGATAAAGATTATGGACACGGGCAGTTAGTGCCGCTTGGTCGGATATCTGGGGCGGCGCTCCCAGCACGGCATCAGCGAGTTGTCGGCACAGACGTAATATGAGTTCTAAAAGGTGTGAATGAAACTCAAAACTGTGGTGAATATCGTCGTTTTCCCAATCTTTGATAATGGTTAACCAGCTCAACACAAGCTGTTGATAGTCGTTCTCATCCAATGCATGTTGTGCGCTTTTGTTCAGGCATTGTAAATATTCAAACTGAAAGGAGGTCTGTTTTTGTAAAGTTTCCACTTGGCTATGGAAACTTTTATCACCGCCTAATAATGCCAAAGTTGCACCACGATGGCGCTGGATGAATCTACTAAGGTGCAAAATAGTGACTAGTATGTCCTGCTGTTGCACCCTCAAACTGTGCATTTTGAACAAGTTTTTCGCTTGAACGCACTCAGGTTGGCTGTTTGCCTCGGACTCGTCCATTTGTAAGTAGTGTTCGACGTGACCCATGATTTACTCCGAACAGTGTTCCTGTCGATTTCTAATAGCTTTTACTCAGTGCCACGCAAATGCCGTGCCATACAGGCCAATAGAATACTGTAAATAGGCGAGCGAGGCTATTGCCGTTAAACGCTTGATTCTGATACTGCTCATACTTCATTATTCAAAGGCTAATAATCCTACACGACGGTAAACCAACAGAAAAAGGTAGTGGTTTATGAATGATGTTGATGCGCACGCCCCCCTGAGAAACGATATTCGACTGTTAGGCTCTTTGCTGGGGGACACCCTTGAAGAGCAGGAAAGCCCGGTTCTATTAGAGCTGGTCGAACAGATCCGTAAAACGGCCAAGGTGGCACGCTCAGGCAAAGTCGACCAAGCACAGCAGTTGTTTGATACCTTATCGAATCTCGAACCGGAGAAATTAATCCCTGTCGCCCGGGCTTTTAGTCATTTTTTGAATTTGTCGAACCTGGCCGAACAATATCACCGGGTACGGAGAAGGCGTTCGTATCAGCAGGCCAATCGCCAGAACCAACGAGCAACGTTGGCGGAATTATTGCCGCGTTTGCAAGCAGCCAACATCAGTAAAGAAGAAATATTCGCCACCTTGAAAACTCTGTCCATTGATTTAGTGCTCACTGCCCATCCAACGGAAGTCACTCGTCGCACTATGATTCGTAAATACGATGAAATGACCGATTGTTTGCAGAGGCTGGATACGGTGGACATGACACCCATAGAGAAGAGCCAGGAGTTGTCACTGTTAAAACGTTGTATTGTTGCGGCCTGGAAATCTGACGAAATTCGCGAAGATCGGCCCACGCCAGTAGATGAAGCTCGTTGGGGCTTTGTTACCATCGAGCAAACCTTATGGTACGCCTTGCCCGCCTATTTTCGGGAACTTGATGACTGGTGCCAGCGCTCACTAGGTTGTGCCCTACCGTTGGATATTACGCCTTTTACCTTTTCTTCCTGGATGGGTGGTGATCGTGACGGTAACCCCAATGTCACCGCCACAGTAACGGCAGAAGTTTTATTGCTGGCCCGTTGGATGGCTGCAGATTTGTTGAGTCGGGATTTTGAAAATCTTCACATGGTACTTTCCATGGTGGATTGCAATGAGGAGCTGCGCCAGCAGGTCGGGTCGAAAAAGGAACCCTACAGAGCTTTGCTAAAACCGATACGGGATCGTCTGTTTGCCACCAAAGATTATTTGACCGCACGCCTTAAGAATCGCGAGTGGCAAGGAGAAGACCCCATATTCGAGCGTGCTGAACTGAGCCAGGTTCTGCATACCTGTTACCAGTCGTTAGTTGATTGTGGAATGAAAGAACTTGCGGAAGGTGATTTGCTGGATACCATTCGACGGGTGAATACTTTCGGCGTTACCTTGCTTCGGTTGGATGTGCGCCAGGAATCTAATCGTCATGCCGACGCGATTGCGGCTATAACCCAAGCCATTGGCTTAGGTGATTACAATGCCTGGGGCGAAGCGGAAAAGCAGGCTTTTCTTATTGAGGAATTACAGAGCGCCAGACCATTAATTCCCAAGCAGCTTGCCTGTAACGAGGAAGTGCGAGAAGTATTGGATACTTTTTCAATGCTGGCGGAGCAGAGCATAGACGCCTTGGGAGCCTATGTTATTTCGATGGCACGGAAACCCTCGGATGTGTTGGCTGTCTTGCTGCTGCAAAAAGAGTCGGGCATGAAAACATTCATGCGAGTGGTGCCACTGTTTGAAACGCTGGATGATCTGGAAAACGCCCAAGATACCATGGCGCGCCTATTTGAGGTGGAGTGGTACAAAAATCAGATTAATGGCCAGCAAGAGGTGATGATCGGTTATTCAGATTCCGCCAAAGACGGCGGTTTTCTTGCCGCCGCCTGGATGCAGTATCAAGCTCAAGAGCAATTAACCGCACTTTGTGCTCAACAAGAGATTCAATTGACCCTGTTTCATGGGCGTGGCGGTTCCACCAGTAGAGGTGGCGCGCCGTCTCACGAAGCCGTGCTCTCGCAACCACCGGGAGCGGTGAACGGCAGAATACGTATCACTGAGCAGGGTGAGGTGATACGAGCTAAGTTCAGTCCTTTCGGTGTCGCCATAAGAACCCTGCAGCGTTATGTGGCGGCGACTCTTGAAGCAACTCTATTGAAGCAAAAAGAGCCGGATACCCAATGGCGCGCAGTAATGGACCAACTAGCAAAAACCAGCATGGTTTCCTATCGGAGTCTATTGCGAGAAGACCCACGATTTCTCAACTACTTTCATAATGCAACCCCTGAGCAGGAGCTGCAGCGCCTGCCCTTGGGTAGTCGTCCGGCAAAGCGACGACAAGGCGGGGGGATCGAGACTCTAAGAGCCATACCCTGGGTGTTCGCCTGGACTCAAATGCGGTTGATGTTGCCGGGTTGGTTAGGCGCCGATAGTGCTTTCAAAGAGGCTCTGGATAATGGCCACGGGGCGGTATTGCATGAGATGTATGAAAGCTGGCCTTTTTTTCGAATGATACTGGGCATGCTGGAAATGGTGTTGGCCAAGTCTGATGCTCAAATAGCCGCCTATTATGAGCGTCGCTTGGCCATGGAGGATGATTGCGATCTGGGAAAAGAGCTACGGCATCGCCTATCTGAAATGATTGATTTGGTAAACGCTATTACGGGTCATACGCTGTTGCTGCAGGACAACTCAGTGATTCGGCGGTCCATTGAAGTGCGAAACCCTTATTTAGACCCGCTTCACGTGTTACAAGTGGAGTTAATGCGGGCGATGAGAGAAAAGGGGCATGAACTCCCGGAGCAGACTCGGGCATTGATGATTACGGTGGCTGGAATTGCAGCGGGGATGCGTAACACCGGTTGATTTGGTGGGGCTACACTGATTAAATGCTTCGCCTAACTGTTCGAGGAGCGTTGCATGAAATTGAGATCGATGATTTTACCGGCATTATTGGGTATTCCGGTGGTTGCGGCTCTTCCAATGCTGGCGGGCTGTGGTTCTGAGTCCAATGATCCGATTGTACGTGACCCTTTTATCATCTTTTCGGTTAATGGAGTAATAAGCCCGCAGTCCATCACTGTGAAACGCGTTTACATCGATGGTGTGGACAGTAATAGTAAACCGCTTTACTACCCTTGCAACCCGGACCTGTTTGCCAATGCCGGTGCAGTGGAAATTGCAGCTCCTGATTTTTGTGTAACTGAAACCACTACGGCGAATGTTGTGTTTTCGGTACAGTTTGTCAATAACTCTCTGGTTCCCTTAGGGTTACAGTATCAGGGCTTGGGCTACAGTGTACAGATTTTCGAATACGACGCTACGGCTACTGATAGTGTTGGCGTCGAAGTCTGGAACTCCAATTATGCGGAACAGCAGCGGCGCGAAGTGCTGAGGGCAGGAGGCAATGATCTAGGTGATTTTGACCCCAGTGAAGAGCACTTTATTGAGCTGGGCGCTGCAGAGTCCTTCCCTTCCCAGGCAGCGGGTGCTCAAGTGGTGACTTTCGTTGGACGGGGAAATATCAAAGATGGTTACGCTGATGCGGCCTATAGTGTCGATGGCTTATTTGTGCGTCCCACTGATGGTGGGGGAGACCCTTTGTGCGACTGGGCGGCCATTGAGACGGATTCAGGGACATCACCTTATGAACGGGTTTTGTGTCAAGGTGAAGAGTTATTGCCTTTGCCTTCAGCCAATGACTCTTCCCCGATACAGTATTGGGTTCGGGTGCGATTTAACTTTAATGATTGGCAATCCCAACCCGATGACGTTCTGCTTACTGTCGATCCGGTAGATTGACGGTAAATTAAAAAGCCGCCTCGATAGGATGCGGCTTTTTGCTTGATTAGGCGATTAGCTTGTGAGCGGCTTTGTTAATATCTTTACCTAAGCTGGTGCCCGTGCTAATCAGGGCTGGCACCATGATCGCGCCGAAGATAGTCATAAGATAGACGGAGGCATCCACCAAGGAGAGTCCCCAAAGACCACCTACCAGCAGAGCAAGTACCATCATAAATGACAGCCCGTCTACAGCAATTTGCCTAACGATAGTGTTTGAAAGTTTCATATCGCTCTCCCTCTACATTTTTCAATTACAGTTCTTCAATCATCTAAAAGTGTTACCGGTGTAACTGGTTTTGTTACGCAATCAACTTGTGGGTGGCTTCGTTAATGTCCCGACCAAAGTACACGGCAGTGCTCATTAGTACTGGGACCATCAAAGCACCAAAAATTGTCATGCTGTAAAGCGGTGCGTCGATAGTGCTTAAACCCCACAACCCACCAGCAGCAACGGCTAGAGCCATGATAAATAAAAGTCCATCAACAGCGGTTTGTCGAATTATTGCAGGTGCTATTTTCATATTGAACTCCTCCAAACAGGGTTCTTTAGGTTGTTTCTCTAAGGCGGAGAAACCTTCTCAGCCTTCATTGTTTACAAGTGTACACCACTTTTTTGGGAAGTCTAGTAACAAATTAAAAAAATATTCGTTTCTTTAGGTAACACTTTTATTTGTATGAAAAACAACCGAATTTTGCTTGTTTTTGCAGCTATACTGAGTAAATCAACAGGTTCCGAGGGATAATTGGTTGTTAAATGAGCTTGTATCGCTGTAAATATCACCCCCTTGAAGCGGCCAGCTGGCTTAGTGTTACCCGAGATGTTGGTTTCTGTGATCGTTGTGTGTTACCGGGGGCGGCTGCGAAAGAGGATTTCGTCACGGTTAGCTTACTTGACGAAGAGCCGCTTGAGCACCTGGGTAAAGGGCATCGTTTGGCACCCTTTGTCGATTGTGTCGGTGCATTTCTGATAGCACCTCTAAAAGGCTTTAATCTTTTAGCGTTTTTTATCGGTATCGCAGTGTGCGTGATGGCCAGTCAGTGGATTTTGGATTTGGGGGAGGTAGGGCAGTTTCTCGGTCTGTTATTGGTGATCTTGGCAATGAGCCTGATAGCTGGCATGGTGATAAATCAGCAGCGAGAGCGGGCGCTTAGTACTTTGTCATTAAGTGTTTTGACTCAACATGCTAGTTGGTCTCTAGGCTATTCCCTATTGCCGATAAATGTTTGGTACGGGGTGCTTTTATTTGGAGCCTTTTGGTCTGGAATTCACTGGGTGGCGTTCTGGGCGGTGGTGATTTCTATGGTGGCTTGGCCCGCTTCATGTCTTATGGTTGCTGCGGAAAACGACGTGAAAGCGGCCTTAAGCCCGCGGGAAGTTATGTTGTGGATGCGCCGCATGGGTTGGAATTATGCCTTAGTCGTGAGTTTTATAGTGCTATTGTTTTTGCTCGCAAGAGTGCTGGTGGCCGTATTTTGGGAAGAATTGCCCCGTGAGATTGGATTGCCTATTGCCCTGTCGCTCCTATTTTATGGATTGCTGGTGGCTAGCTACAGTTTTGGGTACCTACTCAATATACACGATTATTTAAAGGGCAATAAAAGGGCAGAAAGTTATGGCGGGAGTAACTTTAGTAAACACCATAACAGTGATATTCAATGTCGTATGCAGTTTGTGGAAGGGCGTCACGCAGAGTTATTGAATAGCTTAGTTCGTAATGCTCGTGAACAACCCAGCAACCTTTTGGTTCATGAGCGGTTGGGGCGATTGTTAGTAATTAACGGTAATGTGATTGAAGCTCTTGCCCATGGTCAACATTATTTAGTGTTGTTGAATGAACTGGGGGACAGTGCCCGCTTGTCTTTTCAGTATCGTCAATATCAGATGCTGGATCAAAATTTTATTCCGCAAGATCCGGGAGTTTGTCTTAGTCTTGCTGAACAGCAATATAAGAAAGGGCAGTATAAAGATGTTTGTCGCTTATTGGTCAAGCTGCATGAACGATCACCGGATTTTTCGAAAATAGCCGATGCCTATCTTTTGGTAGCTGACTCATTGCTCGTGGGATTTGGCGGCAAACAAAAAGCGGCTCAATATTTAAAATACATTAAGCAGCACTTTCCAGGGTTTTATCGGATGAGAGAAGTGGATGAATTATTGGGGCAGTGTGTTTAGTTGCTTTTTAACGCACTGCCTAGTTCACAGGCAAGGGATTGATGGCCCCAACATATTGGCCGCATGGCAAAGGCTAGGAGGCCCTGATCGCCAGCTAGGGCTGTCTTAACAGCCCAGTTGACTTATTGCTGAAGTAAAAAACTGAAGTAAAAAAGAGAGCTTTATGGGAGACTCTATCGGACGATAGAGGGTGACGTTATGACCTGGCCCCCCCCCTCGAGCAATGCCAGGCGTTATATATCCTTGGTAACGGTAGAATGGCGACATATGCGAGAGACTCCCATGGAATTGACTGCTCAAGAGCGCACCCCGATGACTCAAAACTTTTTAGTGAAGATTGCAGTGATGTTCGTTCTAGGGATGATCATGCTTTTAGCAGGGTGTGGCGCTGTTCCGGTTGCTCTTGGGGTTAAGGATAACCATTTGGCGGACTGCCCGAGCTCACCAAATTGCATTTACACGTCATTTTCCTATGAAGGCACGGAAGAGCAAGCAAGTGCCAAGCTGCTGCAAGTCTTGAATGATTATCCTCGTTGCACTATTACCCAAAATGACGGTACATATATCCGCGCCGAATTTACTACAGCGCTTCTGCGGTTTACCGATGATGCAGAATTTCTAATTCAAGATGGCATGATTCAGGTTCGGTCTGCTTCTCGGGTCGGCTATAGTGATTTTGGTAAGAATCGCCGGCGGATGGAGGAGGTTAAAGAGGCCTTCGATCCCTGCTGTTATTGAGTCTGTACGAATAGCTTTCAATATTAATCCATCTTTTCCAACTTACACTGTCACTTTCATTTGGATAGCGGCACATTGTGGCTAGCTTTATATTAATGCGCGATATTAATGCTTTTATTTTTAAACCTAGTTCAAAATGGTGCTTGATGATTAAGTGAAGTTTTATGTTTAAGTCTTTTGGGGTGCTTGATATCAAAAAAAACGATTCATAATAGTGCGCATTTGGGTCATGGTCGATCTCTCATAAGGTGGCTTTTTTCAAAAACTGAAGTCATAAAAAAACGAAATCACGAAATTGCTACGGAATAATGGCAGATCTGTGGCGTACTACTTTCAGCGCGAAATAACGGTATATTTGGCTGTAAAATGACTAAAAAGTCGAATTTGGTGTGTTCCTTGGAAACTTTCACTTATTCTGAATAATGGCAATATGCTTCCAATATCCACCGTTGTTCCCGCCTCAAACTGACCTTGCTACCAAATGGTGCGTTAGCGTGGTGCAGACTCTTTGAATTATTCTGGCCTGGGATTTGCTATCTCGGAGTTAGTTTTGTTGCAGAAAGATGACACAGGCTGCAACAGGCGATTTTTTATATGCCATGTAGGCCAATAGGACCAAGTTCTAGCGTGGTGAGAAGCCAGGTGAAGTGAAGGGGCATCTGGGTTTGCTGTTAATAAAGATCACTTTGAGACTGATTATTTTTGAGGAGTACCACCATGGCTAACACATATCGAATGGGGAAAACCATCGCTTTAACGTCGTTGTTGAGCAGCCTAGGATTGGCTGTACCTTACAACGCGATGGCGGCGGAGACTTTAGCAGAAGCGTTAAAAGAGAGTACGACCAAACTCAGTTTAAGACCCCGTTATGAAAGAGTCGATGAAGACAGTGCAACGGTGGACAATGTCTCTGAGGCCCTGACTTTACAAACCCGGCTTACTTTCACCACGGGTAATTTCTACGATGTTTCAGCCGTTCTGGAATTCGATGATGTGACCGCGTTAATGCCCGTGAGTTACAATGACGGTGCCGGGAGTGGGGAACCAGGACCGGTAATCGCCGATCCTGAAGGAACTGAAGTCAATCAGGCGTATTTGTCATACACCGGGCTTGAGAGCACGGATTTTCGCTGGGGGCGGCAGCGCATACTTTTAGACAATCAACGGTTTGTTGGAGGGGTGGGCTGGCGTCAAAATGAACAAACCTACGATGCCTTTTCTGTGGGCAATAAATCCATTAGTAATTTATCGGTTTTTTTAGCGCGAATTTCCAATGTGAACAGAATTTTTGGCGAAAATTCTACGGCAAATCCTGGTGACCTTTCGCAAGAAACCTACTTGCTGAATCTAGGCTACAAAGTTGGCGAAGTGGGCTCCCTGGTTTATTACTATTACGATATTGATAGCCTGACTGCGGGTTCTGAAAACCTGTCTAATAAAACCATGGGTTTACGTTTCAGCGGTGCAACTGCTCTAAGCGAAGTCAAGCTGGGTTATGAGCTAGAGTTTGCGCAACAGTCCGAATCCGGTGACAGCACTTTGGATTATAGCGCCGATTATTATCATGTGGGTGTGAGTGGTACCATGAGCGGTTTTACTTTGGGCATTGCCCAGGAGTTATTAGGTGCAGACGGCACCGATGGTAAATTCATTACTCCGCTAGCAACGCTGCATAAGTTCCAGGGGTGGGCGGATGTTTTCCTAATTACTCCGGCTCAAGGTATCAAAGATACTTACCTGACTTTTAAAGCAGGCTTGCCTTGGGGAATGGGGTTAACCGCCATGTACCATATGTTTGAGAGCGATGAAGACACCACTGCAACTACCAACGATTTTGGTACTGAAATTGACGTTGCTCTGGATAAAAAATTCAGCAATGGCGTCACGGTTCTATTGAAATATGCTGATTTTAGTGGCGAGGAAGGTAGTGGAGACTACGATAAAGATGTTGAGAAATTCTGGTTGATGGCCACATATGCAATTTAACCCGCTAGGGTTACTGAGTTGGGCGTCCTTCGGGACGCCTTTTTTTTGAGAGTTTACTATAAAGATTGTTAGGGAGGCAGATTGAATTTTATTGTTCAGTGCTCGCCGGGGACACCCGGTATTCGTCGGGCAAATCTTCTGGGCTATGGATATCTATGCCAAGATCATTCACCAAACCATTTTTTAAACTATAAATCCAGCCGTGAACGGTAAGATCCTGTCCCCGTTGCCAAGCGCGTTGTACCACATGGGAGTGGGCTACATTCTTTACTTGCTGAGTGACATTAAGCTCACATAAATAATTATGTCGATCTTCTTCTTCGGGGATGGACTCTATACGGTATTTGTTACGGTAATATAGGTTTTTGATATTGTAGAGCCAGTTGTCGATGAGTCCATGGGAGGTATTTTCAATGGCCGCTTTGACGCCGCCACAGCCATAATGCCCGCACACAATAATGTGTTTTACTTTTAATACCTCTACCGCGTATTCAATAACAGACATGCAGTTGAAATCTGTATGCACCACTAAATTGGCAATATTGCGGTGGACAAAAATTTCCCCCGGTAGCAAACCAACGATTTCGTTGGCAGGCACCCTGCTGTCGGAACAGCCAATCCAGAGATACTCTGGAGACTGAGCGTGAGATAAACGATCGAAAAAAGTGGGATCCTGGCGAGTTATTTCCTCAGCCCATTGAGTATTATTGGCAAGCAACTTCCTTAGTTTATGCATAATTCACCTGGCGCATGGGATGGGGGGTAATGAGCAATGATAAGGGTCTCATGCCCCAAAGACAATGTCATAAACATCCTGATAATGCTTGGCGAAATGTACGGTAATACCTTTTCGAATATAGTCGGGCAGTTCGTCGTAATCGCCCTGATTGGCTTCCGGAAGTATCAACTCCTTAATTTTTTGGCGCCTGGCAGCAATGACTTTCTCCCGAATACCGCCAACGGCCAGTACTTGTCCAGTTAGGGTCAGTTCTCCGGTCATTGCCAAATGTCGCGGTAGTTTACGATTTTGCGCCACTGAAATGAGGGCCGTAGCCATAGTGATACCAGCGCTAGGGCCATCTTTTGGGGTAGCTCCCTCGGGTACGTGTAAATGGATATAAGCCTTCTCAAAGAACTCCGGTTTGCTGTGATAGGCTGCAGAATGGGCTGCCACGTAGCTATAGGCCAGCTCAGCGGATTCTTTCATCACATCACCCAATTGGCCACTCATTTTAAACCCGGCCGTTCGGTGGTGAATGACGGTAGCTTCTACTGGTAATGTGGCCCCTCCTAATGAGGTCCAAGCCAGCCCGGTAACCACTCCCACACCGCGAATGGTTTTTTCATCAGGGAAGAGTACTTTACCCAGGTAGTTTTCTAGATTGGCAGGGGTCACGCTGATTTTTTTGTTCGGCTGCTTTAGAAACTCTACAACGGATTTACGGACAATTTTATTGAGTGTTTTTTCGAGATTGCGGACGCCTGATTCACGGGCGTAACCCTCTATAATTGCTCGTAACGCGGGTAAGGATATTTTAAGCTGGGATTTTTTGACCCCTGCGCGTTCAAGGCATTTGGGCCACAAGTGATTTTTAGCAATGGCCACTTTTTCTTCGGTGATATAACCCGACAAGCGAATAACATCCATCCGATCCAGCAAGGGGCTGGGAATGCTATCCAGTTGATTCGCGGTACAGACAAATAAAACGTTGGATAGATCGAGGCGTAAATCCAGATAGTGATCCAGAAATTCTCTATTTTGCTCGGGGTCCAGTACTTCCAGCAGCGCTGACGCCGGGTCACCTTGATAGGATGCGCCTACCTTGTCAATTTCATCGAGCATTATTACTGGGTTACTAACTTCTACGTCTTTTAACGCTTGTACAATCTTGCCAGGCATGGCCCCGATATAGGTGCGGCGGTGACCCTTGATTTCTGCTTCGTCACGCATGCCGCCCAAGCTAAAACGATAGAACTTTCGACCCAGAGCTTCAGCGATTGAGCGGCCTATGGAGGTTTTACCCACCCCCGGTGGGCCCACTAAAAGGATGATAGAACCGCTGATCTGTCCTTTAAAGGTGCCGACGGCGAGAAACTCGATAATCCTATCTTTTACGTCCATCAAGCCAGAGTGATGTTTGTCTAGGATTAGACGAGCGTGGTCAATATCTAATAAGTCATCTGAGTAAACCCCCCAAGGAATGGCGGTTGCCCAATCCAGATAGTTGCGCGTAACGGCATATTCTGGTGACCCAGTTTCTAACATGGATAATTTATGCAGCTCTTCGTCGATTCGTTTGGTGGCCACCTTGGGAACATCAAGATCCTTAAGGCGTGCGCGAAATTCGTCGACATCGCTTTCCTTGTCGTCTTTGGCGATACCCAGTTCCTTTTGAATGATTTTAAGCTGCTCACGCAAAAAGAACTCTCGTTGATGTTGTTCCAGCTTGGCGTTCACTTGACGGTTGATTTGTAAATGCAGACGCGCAACTTCGAGTTCTTTTTTCAGCAGTATAAGTACTTTTTCCATGCGTTTTAAAAGCGGGACGGCTTCTAAAACGTCTTGTAAATCATCGGCGTCTGCTGTTGTCAGCCCAGCGGCAAAATCAGTTAATGGCGAGGCATCGTTGGGACTGAAACGCTCCAGGTAATCGCGGAGTTCTTCGGTATAAAGTGGGTTGATTGATACCAGTTCCTTGATGGAATCGATAATAGCAATGGCATAGGCCTTAACTTCCTGGGCGTCTTCTTCTCGAGGTTGCGGATAAGTGACGGAAGCCAGAAGGGGAGGTTGCTTCTTTATCCATTGGTGAACCCAGGTGCGTCGAATGCCCTGGGCAATAAACTGTATTTTTCCTTCAGCACGTACCACGTTGTGAACTCGCACCACGCAACCCATTCGCTCGAAGCGATCGGTGAGAAGCAGTTGATCATCGGGCTCTGGCGCATAGCACAGGGCAATGCAGCGATGAGCGGTTTTAGTTACTTGATCCAGGGTGCTGGCCCAGGGCTCTTCATCAACCACGATAGGTTGAACTTGGGCTGGAAAGAATGGCTTGTTAGAAATTGGAATGACAAACAAACGTTCCGGTAATGAAGAATCCGGTAAGCTTAGGCCCGTTTCGAGCTGTTCCTCGCTAACTTCTATAGTCTCAAATTGATCGTGATCGTCTTTATCCACTGAATCTACATCCGTTTTGGTCATGCGTACAAAATAAGTATATATATCGGTGCTCTTTTGCGGAATTCAACCGTTGAAGGTGTTGGATCTGAAATTAAAATGTAGGTCTGTCAAAGAGGTTGCCATTTCTGGCAGGTTGTTAACGTATTTGCAGTAGGTATGTGGCGAATGAGGCCAGATCTGTATGGTTGGGAATCGAGTGGTTAACCAATACTGCTCGAAGTTCGTTGCTGGTTATGCCACCCACTGCGAGATTGCAGCTTGTTGGGCAATGGTTGGCAAGTGTGGTAATGAAGTTGGGCACGGCTGGGTTGTCTACGGCAACCCCTAGGCTGATGGTTATGAGTTTTGCCTGAGTAGTTTGCGCACAAAATACAAGTTCTTCTGGCGGCGTAGCGGTGTCCAAGTAGATTGATCGCCAACCATATTGGGCCGCGCATACCGCCGACATTAAACCACCTAGAGTATGGTGTTGATCGGGTGGGGTACTGATTACTATGGTGGGGCTACAGGGGGGCGTATTAATTTCTACTATGGCATGTCTCAAATAAGTTTTTATAAAGGCTGTTGCGAAATTCTTTTGACTCGTGCGTAATTCATCGCGTTGCCATGCTAGATCTACAGCAGTTACCAAGGATTCGAGGTGATTCTGAAGTAGAGCGATTCTGCCAACGTCATTTAGTGTTCGGGTTATCAGTCGCTGCAGTCTGATAGAATCAAACTCCAGAATGCAGTTCAAAGCCGCTGCTTGAAAACTTTGCATTCGGTCAGTGTTGTAAGATGATGAATTGGATGCCCGTGTGACTGTTGGTATTAATAGTGACTCTAATTCTGCAGTGCTCAGGTGAGCCACTGCGCTAATGCGGTGCCCCTGCCGAGTGATGAGTTTTAACAGCCGCAATCGAAGTAGTTCTCCGTCGTCATAGAGTCTTTGATTACCAGCGCTTCGCCGTGGAGTAACTGCATTGTAGCGGCGTTCCCAAATGCGAATAACATCGGAGGAAAGACCAGTTTTTTCTGCAGTATACTGAATGCTATACATGGTCAGGGTTGACCTTGATTTAGTTTGAACTGCTCTTTGGCGTAGGCTACTGCTTGGCTGTGATCCACCATAGGAAGAGGATAGCCTGATGCCTGTCTAATCTGGTGGTTTGGATTGTGTATTTCTTTATTGCTTACGGTTGCAAGTTCGGGAACCCAGGTTCTGATAAAGTCTCCCTGGGGGTCGAACCGTTCAGACTGGCGAGTGGGGTTGAAAATGCGAAAGTAGGGTGCGGCATCGGCGCCGGTAGACGCCGACCATTGCCAGCCGCCATTGTTGGCGGCATAGTCACTATCGATCAACTGTTCCATAAAGTAGCGTTCACCCCATCGCCAATGAATAAAAAGATGTTTGGTTAAAAACATGGCCACAACCATACGCAAACGGTTGTGCATCCAGCCTAGGGTATTAAGTTGGCGCATAGCAGCATCGACCAAAGGATATCCTGTGTTTCCCTCGCACCATTGTTGAAAGGCTGCAGCATCTTCGTTCCAGGGGATTTGCTTAGTATTCTCCTGAAAAGGCTCGCCTTTACTGAGTTCTGGGTGTAACACGCTGAGGTGTTTATAAAACTCCCGCCATATGAGCTCGTTTATCCAACATAGTAATCCTTGATTGCCAGAATCCCATTCGAATCGGTTCGCCTCCAGCGCCGCAAATAAGCACTGCTTAATAGATATGGCGCCAACCGCCAGATAGGGCGATAGTTTGCTGGTTGCGTCAATGCCGGGAAAGTCTCTTTGCTCCTTGTAAGCCGAGGCTTTGTGCTGGATAAAATTATCCAGCAATTTTAGGGCAACATTACTACCGGCTGGCCAATGGTGATTGCTCGCCTGGGCAAGCTCCCAAGTCAGTATTTCTTCTTTGGGAGTAGAAGTTGCCAAAGCCTTTTTGTTGTGTGAGCGGGAGGAGGTCGGTTTAATATCGTGCTGGCTTACTGTTTTGATCCATGCTCTTTTGAACGGTGTAAAGACCCGGTAGGGTGAATTTGCCCCGGTTAGTATTGAGCCGGGTGCGCAAATTGTTTGATCCTGGCTTAAGCAAAACTGAATGTTGTGCTTAACTAACTGCTCTTTAGCCTGCTCATCACGTGCACGTTCGTTCAGTTCGGTTTCTTCATTGGCAAACAGGTGAGTTACTTTATGTTGGTGACAAAGCTTGATTATTTGAGTCACGCTCTCTTTAAAGGTTGAGCCGTTGACAACAATCAAGGAAATTCCAGATTTCGCCAGCTCTGTTGACAGGGCCGCTACGGACTCCAGGAGAAAGCGTAATTTTGCCGCGCCGACATTGTGCAGTCGATGTTGATCCGGTGTGTAAACATAGAACCCTACGCAATTGTTGCTATTGCTCAGGGCTTTGTTTATGGCGGGATTGGCGCGTACTCGCAAATCATTTCGAAACCAAATTGCATTCATAATCAAAAAATCTGGCTTCTTAAGCCAAGTTCATAAGGGTAAGGAGAAAGGTAAAACTGGCTTAAGGCATATTGTTGGCGGTCCGGGAAGTGGCCCAGGTGATGCTTTAATAATGCAAGCGGTACCACCAGGGGCACGATGCCTCGGCGGTAATCTTCAATGGTTTGGCTAAGTTCCCGTTTATCCTGTGGCGTTATTAGTTTTTTTAAATAGCCCATGATGTGGTGCAGCACATTGCAGTGCTGACCTCGGTGGGGTGGTTTGGCGATGGCTGTCATCAAAATGGTGATATATTCTTGCTGTAGTAGTGGCAGTGGCTGGTTGCCCGCATCGGCTAAAAGTTTGCCGAGTTTTTTGTAGGCGACAGAACTGTGAGACATTAGCAAGTACTTGTGTTTGCTATGAAATTCAATAAGCTTGTTTGCCGTGATGCCGGACCGGATTAACGCTAACCAGCGGTGATAGGTGAAGACCCGCATAATAAAGTTTTCTCTGAGGCCGGGGTCGTTGAGTCGTCCGGAGTCTTCAACCGGCAGCAACGGATGCTGTTCCAGTAATGCTTGTGTGAATAGGCCGCCTTGTTTCCCCTTAGGGACACCGTTAGTGCCGTAGAGTTTGGCGCTATAGGCGCTGCAGCTGGGAGAGCCGCCTGCACCGATAAAGCCGCAGATTTCTGAGTGATCAGCTGCGAATCTTAGGCCTTCACTTACAAGGCTTTCTGTAACATCTTTGCTGTAATCATCAGTTTCCACCGCACGTTCGCCATGCTGGAACCCCACTAACCGTATCGGTTTTCTGGGAACGCCCAAACCGGCATTCATTTCCGGGCAGGTATCGACGAAAGTGAAGTGGTTAGCGAGCACCTCGGTGCAGAATTTTAAGTGTTTGTGACCGCCATTAAAACGAACCGGCTCACCCAGTAAACATTGGCTGATCCCAACGGGGATCTTATCATTAGTGGACATGGCGGTACTCTCGCTTTTAATTGTCATCCTTGAGGTCAAGTATAATTGAAGTATTAACCTGTACAGCTACTGTCTAGGACATGTCTAACTATGTGTTTCGAACAGCGGGGATACGGGGGGGTAGAAAATCGTGTTTAGAATAAAAAAAGCCAGCGTTATGCTGGCTTTTTTGAAGAGGCAGGTTAAAAATATCTAGGCGAAGTACATGTTGTTTAGGTATTCGCTTAGTTCGTTAAAACTGTCAGCGTTTTCTGGGTGGGTGAGATCGTAGATTATTTTTGCGGAATCAATAATGTCCATGTTCACTCTCCATTTATTCGTTGATGTATTCAGTGAACTTTCGGCGGTGCAACCGAAGTTGTTCACCAGTGCTTTAACGCAAGTTATGGGCCAATGTAAAAAAGTCAGAAATTTCAGGGGAATTTTTATCTATTAGAGTTTGCCAAAGCGCTATAAAGTAGCATCTATCCACAATCTTGGGCTAGAAGGATGCATTGATTTTTAACATCTAAGTCGTGATCGTTACAAATTCTACATAGATTGTATTAATTGCATACCACTGATGCGCGGAGCTAGAGTAAATCGTAAAAATTGCATAGGGGTTATAATAAACAGGGGCTAAACGGGGCTATAGAAAAGGGGCTAAGGCTATGTTTTCAGCACAAGATGCACGATTTTCCGGAGGTGTGAATGAATTGACAATCATTACCACCGTGAAACCAGGACGCCCGCCAGGTGCCGTCTTTACCTACTTGCAGCAGCTACAAACTGTTTTGGATTCAGTCCGCGATCGGGAAACCAGTGGTGTGCCAACCCCCATTCGCCTTGTTTCCACGATTCATTTTGCCCGTTGGATTTTATGGAACGATGGAGACACCAATAAGCTCATCTTTACTTCCAACTATGATGGCAGCATGTGGCAATATTTGCGGGATTTTTCCAGCTTGATCGCGGAGGATATGGATAGAGTCTGGGGTAATTGTGTAGGCTATCCGGAGGGTGGATGTCGAGATTTTGATGCTTTCTGGGATTATGTGAAGCAGCATCAAGTGGAAACTGACTGTTTTTTTGCGGCGTTGCCGGGAGAGTCTTTGCGGCAGCGAGAAGCTCTGATTGAGTTTAAACGAGCTTTTGACCGGTTCGTTGCCCAACAGTTGGCGGTTGGGGGGCAGGATACCGATAATTTCTATCGGCAGTTTTGCTTATTTTTGAAGCAGAACCAGTTCTATTAGACTCTGTTCACCACACAAAGGAACGTATTGTGGATATACCAAAATGTGAAATTCAGCTGAATGATATCCAAGGCCACGTTATTCGTGGTGCCAAAGTGGCTGCCTCCAAGTTTTATTTTCTTGTCATTACCGAACCAAAAGCCTTTGCAGATTTTTTGAAAAGTGAAGGATTTCTAAAATATTTGGCATCGGAACAGAAAATCAGAGAACGTTCGGGAGCCTTCCTCAATATTGCCTTTTCTTTTTCTGGCCTGGAAGCTTTGGGGTTACCTGGAAAACTTTTAGGGCAATTCCCGCCAGCGTTTCGTGAAGGTATGGCAAATCGAAGTGAGTTCATCGGTGATTTTGGTAGCGATGGGCCGACGAATTGGCAGGGCTATTTCGGTACTGCTTACATTCACGCGATGATTGCAGTCCACTGGATTCCCGATTCGCGAAGCGATTGTTGGAGTGAGGAGCAGTGTCAGCAGCATTGGCACGCAATCGATGATGTGTGGCGATTTCTGGTGGACCCAATCAGCGGTGCACCTGCCGGCAGTCACTGTCTGGCCATGGAGCAGGCTCATGTGATTCGGGAAGGCGGTAAAATTAAAGAACACTTTGGCTTTACCGATGGTATCTCGCAACCCTATGTAAATGATGGAGTCACTTGTAGATCCGGTGGCGGCAAAAAAACGGAAAGAAATGGCGAATGGCAGCCATTAGCAGCGGGTGAATTTTTATTAGGTTATTGTGACGAATTACAGCTGAATCATAAGCGTACTGCAAACAACGAAATTGTGCCGGATACACTTATCCCCAGAGACATGGAAAATCCATTGGATGCAGCCTTTTTCGAATTGACCTTGAATGGTTCGTATATGGTGTATCGCAAACTTGAACAGGATGTTGCAGGGTTTCGTAAGGCATGCGGCGATGGTGAGCACGGAAGTTTGGCAGAAAAGATGGTTGGGCGCCGTTATGATGGAACGCCCCTTTCTTTTCCTGAATATGGTGACAAGTACAACGAATTTGACTACGGTGATGAAGAACAGAAAAGCCGTTGTCCTTTCACTTCTCATGTAAGGCGGGCGAACCCCAGGCTTTCACTTGCAGAAGGTCCCGAGGATGGAACCCAGCTGGTGGATCAACATCGAATTATTCGGCGCGGAATTTCTTATGGCAATTATATTCCGATGAACTCGAATACTGATTCTCACCAAAATATGAATGAATCGAGTCGTGGGATTCACTTTATTTGTTACAACGCTCGAATTGATTCGCAATTTGAGTTTATTCAGAAGCATTGGCTTAATAGTAGTGATTTTATGGCTTCCGCTTCCCCGGTGGTGGATCCTATTTGTGGTAATCGGCACCAGGATCCGCTGGGAATGTTTGCTGCTCGAGCTGATGAGGAACCGGTGTTCGGCTTGCAGCAGTATGTGCATGTGAAAGGGGGAGAATATTTTTTCACCCCAGGGCTGCATGGTGTGGCTTTAATCGCTCGCTTGACGAATGCCATAGATCCGCTGTTAAGAGACAGGAACAATATTGAGCTTTTTGATTCCCTTAACTCTGATCCTTTACAAATCGAAAAGCATATAGATCCTGCACAACTACTAACGGGTAAGGGCTATGTAAAATTTGAGATCGAAGACGATAGGGGGCACTCTCGTCCCTATTACTACTTTGCAAAACCGGAAGATCTGGATGCCATTTTAAACGCTCCTGATCTGTTTACTAACGATCATTATCGAAGCAGTATAATGGCATTAACCGGGAGGGATATGCTGTTGTCCCGACCTGTCACCAAGGAACGGGAGGCCTTAAAAAAACATTTGGGCGTTCTAATGAATCCTGCGGGTTTTAGCGATCTGATGCAGGCAACACTTGAATCGGAATTAACGGAAATCAGCAGACAGTTACAGGAAAATCAGTCCATCGATTTAGTCGAAGGCATCGCGCGGCGCTTGCCTTTGGCAGTGATTAAAAATTTCTTTGGTGTTGATAATCTAGGTTTTTCTGGTGAGCCTTATTCACCTACAGAAGTGGCTTTTCATTTTGGTTGTACTGATTTTGCTCGCTTGCCTAGTCGTTGGAAACATAACCCCAAGGCATTTGGATTTGTCAGTGATCAAGATAAAACCCTGCTGTTTTGGATTCGAGCTTTATTTTTAGAAGTTTTTTCCAATCAATATAAGATCAAGTTTATCCAGGAGTTGGCAGCAAATGCCTCTCGTGAACTGATTCAGAAAATGGATCAATTTATCGCAGGCAAGATGCAGGAGGCCGCCACCAGTCCCTCACTTTTGACGCAACTATTGGCCCTATTTCAAACGGAATATGGCTATCAGGGTGAAGCGCTGGTTAAAGCAGTTAGACAAAGTTTGCTGGAGTTTATGGTGGGTAGCACGGACACCGCAGCGAAAGGTATCGCCGAGGTAATACGGACTATTCTGACCTTTGGTATTGATATGCAATCCGGTTTGTTTAACCTTCTGAAAGACGATGAGCCTAGCAAATATGTACTGAAAAAATGGCTGGAGGGTGATGACTCGCCCGAAAGTCAGGCTATGGTAGATGCTGTGCTAAATGGCATCATTATTACCTGTTTGCGTATCAATCCGGTGGCTCCCTTGATTCCCAGGTATTGTACCCATGGCGGACGTTTTGTCACCTCTGGGCATGAAGTGTTGGATATTGAGCCTGGAGCTGTGGTCATATTAGTCACTAAAGTGACTCTTGGAGCTTCTTTGATGTATAAGTTACCGGTTGAGCAAGAGCGCTTTCTATTTACGGAGAATTCCCCTCACGCGTGCATGGGGCGACAAATAGCGATGTTTGAAATACGGGCAGCGATCAAAGTGTTGCTCAAATTTAAAGCCGTAAGACCGGCAGCCGGGCCGAGTGGGCAATATCGTGAAAAATATCGTTTACCGGAGCGGATGATTTTGCGTTGTGGTACTTGAGCAGAAAAACAGTTTAATGAGAGGGGTGTTTAGAATGGCTTGCGATTTCTGCTTTCTGTATAGAGGATTGGTTTTTTTTTGTGGTGGCAGCGAGTAGCTGATCGAAATGTTCGTGGTTCAGCAGGCGATTGATTTTGGTTGCGCCATCTAAATACACCATGCCACCTTCAATATCGTTAAGTGAAAATTGATAGTCACTGGCAAATAAATGTGCGTGGAATTGCAGGAGTTGCATGCTCTTCTGTCTGGCGATATAGATAGCTCGGTCAATTAGGGGAGAAATCTCTCCAGTTAGACGCGTGCTTTGAGCGCAATAAACTTGTGCCAATGTTAAGCAGGCCCAGCCATGATGAGCTACTTCGCTGGATTCCTGAGTTACATGGTACGCATTTTGGGCGAATTTTAGCGCCTTGTCCCATTCGCCCATGGTTAGATACAGTTCGGCGGCAATTTTATAGACGTAAAACCACGTATAGCGCCCGCCGCGTCGATAACACTTCGGTTCAAGCGCTGTCTGGACGACTTGATGCGCTTCTTCTACCTGATTGGAGAGTAATAAGGCCTCTGCTAGCTTGGCGGACACGGCGGGAATCATGGTGGGAATTGCGTAGTCATGGCAAAGTTGTAAGGACTCCTTTAAAACAGAGGCAGCTTTTTTGTATTGGCCGATGCTATTAAGGTAGTAGCCGAAGGTATCATTAATCATTACTTGTGAGTAAGGGTGGCGGGCACCTTTTGCGAGTTCTACGCCTCGGCAAATTATGTCATAGGCCTCTACGCAGCGTCCTAGCTCAACCAAACTATTGCCGTAAAAGGTTCTGGCAAATACGCTCGGATAGCCTGTCCAACCCATACGTTTAATTTCCATATCACCAGAGAGCATACCCAGTAAACGTTGTTCCAGCTCGATACAGTCTTCAAAATCGCCCATGGCATGGTAGATCATGGCCAAATTGTAATTTGCTGCAATTTTCAGGGGGACATGCGCTAAATCATCGGCGATGGTTACGGCTTCACTGGCGGCTTTGAAGGCTTCCTTGTGATTACCCACCATCCATAGTGCGTTGCTTAGTTGACATAGAATTGAACAGGTCCTTTTAGGCTCAGCAACAGCGGCGCAAAGCTTTTCTGCTTCCCGTAAATCTCGTACCAAGCGATCTTGCTCGCCCAATGGGATTAACGCATTCATGCCTACCGCCAGGAAATCAATCCGGCGTCCTAAGGTATCCTTGTTCAGCGGAAGGTGGCGCAAAGCCTCTAAACCTCGGTCTAGCAGGGTGACTGCTTGAGGGTGCGATGAGCGGCCAATGGCATGACTGCAAGCTTGCAAGCAATATTGGCTCGCTTTGGGCCAGTTGTTACCCAGGTACGCATGTTCGGCAAGACGATAGATATGTTCTTCCAAGCGCTCTTCATAGAGCAGCTCCATGGCGCTGACTAGATCTGAGTGAATTTTTTGTTTGCGTTCTCTGGGGATACCTTCGTAAGTAACTTGATGTACTAGAGCATGCTTAAATTTGATTTCTTCTTTCGAGTTAGCGTTGTTCAGCAGAATTAAATTGGAGTGCAATAATTCCTGCATGGATTCAGTGGTGTACTCACTGGGGGTATCAGCAACATAATCTAAAAGCTTTTTGGAAAAGTTGTGCCCTATCACAGAGGCAATTTGTAGAATATTCTTGGCCAGTGCTGAGCGATTATCAATCCTGGTTGCAATTACAGAATGAATGGTAAGTGGTAAGGATTTCGGTAGTGAAGTTAAGTTTGTTGAGTAGTCGCCTTTATCACCTTCGATAAGCTTACTGTCGGCTAAGTGCTGAATCATTTCCTCTATATAGAGAGGATTGCCTTCACATCGGTGGCTTATTTCCTCCCGCAACAGTTTGAGGGAATTTTGCCGACTGAGAACATATTCCAAGTAATGATTCGATTCCACCTCGGAAAATACTTTCAGGTCGGTTTTGATCATATCTTCAGTGGGCCATTGAATATTGTACTCGGGTCTAAATGTGACCACTAGTACGATAGGATGCTGTTGTATAAAATCAGCCAGTTGCCGCAACATTCCATTACTTTCTGGATCAATCCAATGTAGATCTTCAATAACTATGACGATGGGCTTATGTTGGGCAAGCTGATCTAAAAGTTTGAATATAGCTTGACTGCTTTGTTGTTGTTTTTGAATGGGCTCCAAAGCGTTCCAGGTTTGGTTTTGAATGGGCAGGTCCAGGAGAAAGTGAAAGGCAGACAGGTATTCACTCAAGGAGTCACTCAGGCGCGCAATTCTATCCCGAAGCTTTTGTGCGATATTTAATTGGTTGTCTGATTCTGCAACATTGAGCCAGTAGCGAAGTAAATTAGAAAATGTCAGGTAAGCCGTGGTTTGATTGTGCGAATCACAATGAGTCTCAATGGTCTGAAAGCTATTGATATCCACCATGCTTAATAGGTGTTGAGTTAGCCGTGTTTTGCCAACTCCCGGGTCGGCTGAAATACCAAAGCAACATCCTCTACGTTGCTTAACAGTGTCGATTAATAGTTGCTGAAAGCGAGTGACTTCTTCGTGTCTGCCGATGAAAGGAGTCGAATCTGTGGTGGCAATTTCACTGGATTGAAGTCTGGACTGGAGCTGATAAATGTTAACCGCCTGTTCCAGTCCTTTTACCTCAGTAGGGCCGGCATCAATGGCTTTAACCGCCTTTTGAGCCAAGCGATAGGTTTCTTTTGACAGAATAGCCGTGTTGGGTGACGCCATGACTTCCATGCGATGAGCTAAGTAAACTGCGGGCCCGAGAGCTTCGTAATCTACAGAGAAGTCGTTTTGAAACGGCTTCATCAATACTTCGCCAGAATGAATGCCGATACGGATGCCAATTTTAGTATTTTTAAATTGGCTCCGAACCTGCTGCAGCATATCCAATGCGGCATAGCAAGCCCGGATAGCATGATCTTCAAAAGCGATAGGTGCACCAAAGATAACCATCATGCCATCACCGTCAACGCGGTTAATCAAGCCTCCATAGCGATGGGCGCAGGCTCTTAGAGCATCGATAGTCGGTGCTAAATACGCAGTGCTATCTTCGGGTTTCAGTTTGTGAATAAGGTGTACAGAATTAGTGATGTCTACAAATAAAACGGTGAGCATTTTAAGTTCCGGCTGCAGCTCGGCAGCCGAAACCTGAGGTCGAAACTGATTCGTGGAAGAATGTGTGGGCGTTAGGGCTCCGCCACATTGATAACAGTACTGGTGGAAAGAAGGGTTTTCTTTCCCGCATCCTTGGCACAACATGAAAGGCTCTCAAAACTAATTCAGTGAAACTACGGTTTCCGGGGGTGCGAGTTCCCGATCCGGAAAATCTTGCTTAGCGAGCAAAGAGAGTAGTTAGCAAGAAAACTCTGAATAGTATAAACGTCAAAGTCCAATCTTCAAACCGTTGTTTAAATGTTCGTTTGCTGGCAATAGCTTACGGGGTAACCACGAAATGAAGAGGGAATGGGTGCGGTAATGGCGGCTGGATTGCAGGTTGTCATTACGATAATGACCTCCCCGGAGGAGATAACGTCAGCGACACCTTCGTAGCTTGTCCATAATTTGGCGTAGCGCAGAGC
Organism: uncultured Ketobacter sp.; assembly: GCA_963922875.1. Lineage (GTDB taxonomy): Bacteria > Pseudomonadota > Gammaproteobacteria > Pseudomonadales > Ketobacteraceae > Ketobacter. The sequence continues at coordinate 469,223 of CAWUJH010000004.1, forward strand.
GGTCTCGAAATCTGATGGTCGTGAGCTCATTTCGGCTCCTTATGTAAGCATTAGAATCACTTGGTACTAAGCTGGCAGAGCGATAGCTGGGCTATTCGCCACATTCATTATGATCTGCCCCGCTTAAAGGTGTGCTGGCAAGGGGCTCGCAACCCTTGCCAGCACGATACCAGACCTATTTAGGCATTCCTTGCGGGTCTGATGGTGCTCGCGTAGTTTTGAGAACCTCTACACCGAAGCGTAAAGGCGATGCTAGTCAATATCAGTAGTCTGTATACTCAAAAGCACCTCGAATCAGATAGTAACGCCATTCTCTCGAAAAAAAGATAGCAATAGGTCGCTTTAAAAATGTGAAAAATTACCAAGATTTCGAGGTTGACGTGGTGCTAGTTGAGTGTTTTGTAGCCGAATTCCAGCTTGGCAAGGATAGTAGCCATTAAAGCCGCCAGTCCTTCAACGATGGAAATTTGGCGACCACTATAGTGGGCAACAGTCCCGGATAGGGGATTTAGGGGATTAATGAATTGAATGACACCCAAGGCTGATTGGTCTTGATTCATGATCGGCACACTGAGTAAAGATCGTGTGCGATAGCCAAATAACTCGTCAAAAGATTGAACACCTTGAGTATTGAATTCCGCCGACTTATAGATATCTTCGACGCAGGTTGTCATTCCGTTAATTGCAGAGTAAGCCGCCAAACTATGGGTTTTTTTATGATCGCTATCATCCGCCGATATTTTGATGGGTGGTAGCGCTGAGTGTCCCAAAACGGCGTAGTTTTGGTGTATTCCCAGGGTTTCGTTGTGAATAATCGAGCATACCAGTTGGGGTGATCCCTTGGCGTCGCGGTTGACTAGATAGAGTGTTGACCCGTCACAGTGAGTGACTCCCTGACATTCGGACATAATGGCTTGCAAAAGACTCCAATGATCCTGCTCAGTTGATAAAGACTTCAGCAGGTTGATTAAGCGCCAAAAGAAAACATCTTGGTGAAATAGCGACATGGTATGGTTCTTCAAATAACGGAGTAACGTGACTTCTTCAGTTTAGCTGCTATTCGAATAATAGGGGTTGGCCAGCGGGTTTGGTTATTCAAAATGCTATACAGATCACAGCTGTGGCTAAACAGACCTAAAAAGGCTGTCGCTTGCGAAGACTGAGGGAGGTCGTCAGGATGAGAGTAGCGAGGTAAATTAGGCTGAATGCATCTAGCGCACCAGCGGTACGTGCCGCACTGGTTACTTTGGGTTGCACGCCAGTGGTGACAGGAACAGCGTCGGTATAAAGTGTTGAGTTGTCGGCAAATTTTGCTCCTACCCGGTAGAAATACGCCATGTTGCTGGTTACGGTATCATCGCTATAGGAGGTGGAATTTACTGCAAGGCCACTTGTTAGAGTTGACCAACTACTGCCATCGTCGCTGCGCTCAACGCTGTAACTTGTCTCGTCTGTAGCCCTGTCTTGCCAGTTCAAGGTGACTTTATTGTATGAGGCTAAAGCCGTTAAATTGCCAGCGGCAAGTCCAGGCCCTTGAAAGGCAATGGTTTCAGCGATTTCATTGTCATCTTCATTGGTATCGTAAAATTTGGCGTTAAAGGTGGCGGTCGTTGTTACACCTACATCGTCGCCGGAGGAATTCACGTTCGCTGTTAGACTCACTGTTGTACCAGTGGCTACCAGACTGCATAAATATCGGGTGTCATTGTTGGCTAAAGCGCAGTCTGTTCCGTCCAAGGTGACCGAAGTAAATGTCGCGTTTCCCTGATCGATGTTGCCGGTGATGGACATGGTTGGTGAGTTGGTCGGTAGGGCTTCCATAGCTACTTGGTAATTCAGCGTAAAAGTACCTGGAAAAGGCATGATAGAGGGGTTGTTTAGCGCGTTTATGGAGCCATCGACGGGAAAGTAAAAGCATCGTTCTATCTGGCTGATTTGGTTGATGTTACCCACCAGAGCCGCGGCAGAGCAAGTAGTGAATGTGGACTCGTTGCCGTCAATGAAGGCTTCCATTATCGAGCTGGAGTCATTGCAGTTCGCGGAGAAAGAGCCGCTTTGTCCATCATGGTCAAATCCGAAATTATGACCAATTTCGTGGGCTACCACCAAGGCAGTCAACGCGGCTCGGTCGCTGCCGGAGCCAAAGACCTGCGATGTTCCAAAGGCCACAGGAGTACAAATTAATGGCGTAACCTCATTGGGATAACTTGTGTAATTGGGGAAGGCGGCGATTCCTATGGTGCCACTGCTGTTGTTGAGATAATCACGGCCACTGATAAAGTGAAAAATAGCAAAAGGGTTGGGGTCTATACTGGCTAATTGCCCGTTTAGTCGCTTGAACTCAATGTCATTGTATACGTCTTCAATGTTTTCCGATTGAGTGATTAAGCCATCATCCTGAAATCCCAGGCGAATAGTGTTAAACCGAATGTCGAAAAATTGATCGTATAACACATTGACTGCTTCTAGAATTGCGATGGCCTGCGATTGATAACTACTGCCAAAAGCCGCTTCGAACTCAATATCGAAAATGACATTTAGCTCCGCTACCAGACAAATGCCATTTATAGTCGTTTGGCAATGTTGGTTGTAATCAATCTGCGTCTTTTTATTCAGTACATTACCCAACGTCAGAGGTTGTTGCGCTGCTCTAGCGGCGCTGCCTTGGGTAATATTTGCAGGTTGAGCCCCGCAGCTGCCGAGTTCCAGACTACTGGAATAACTTCTGGCGGTAGCTCGATTGTGGCTAAGTTCATTTTCTGAATTGGCTACAGCATCTATAAAGTACAGAGTTTCTTTATGAATCAATACACCTTGCCAATGACCATTGATTTTGGCAAGTCGGCCAGAGCTGGCGGCAGAGCTGGCTAGACGGATGTCAAAGAACTCGTCGTTGCCGGAGTCCGCTCCGTAACGCGAAACAGACTTTTGTTGAAGAATGATTTGCGCTGGACTGCCCTCCAGCATAATGTATTTTTGCTCAGCCCCATGACTCAGCCCTGTCAACATCAACAGGCAGAAGCCCAGAAAGGGTTTCAGGCTAGGAGCTAGGTGGCGCGCAGCATAGGCTAATGCACTGCTGGTGGAGTTAACCATAACAAAGGTCCAGGTTCTTTATTGTACAGTCTTTAATCTTTAGACGTATTCGATGATTTATCCAATAATTTTTTGAGTATTCGTGAGCTCGCTATCAATCCGAAACTGGCGGTAACACAAACTGAGGCACCAATCCCGCCGGAACAGTCAAGCCGGGTGCTGTCGTTCGCCCCCAGAGCCGGACGGGTAGAGCAAACGCTGCCATCAGGTTGAGGAAATTTGACTGGTTCATTCGAGTAGACACACTCAATGCTAAAGCGGCGTTTAAGATTACTGGAATAACCATGTTCCTGGCGTAGTTTTTTGCGCGTTAGTGCGAGCAGAGGATCTTGTTCTGCGCGAGTTAAGTCACTGTATTGGATGCAGGTTGGGTCGCTTTGTCCGCCGGCACTTCCTACTACGTAAATCGGAATTTTATTGCGTTTGCAGTGTACGATCATGGCAACCTTGTTTTTCACGCTATCAGTGGCATCCAGTACAAAATGGTATTCCTGAGTTAGCCTCTCAGCGACATTGTTAGCGGTAATAAAATCACTAACGGGGTGGCAGATAAGCTCTGGATTGATTGCCAGGAGACGTTGAGCCATCACGTCTACTTTAGCTTGGCCGAGGGTTTGAGTGGTGGTATGTATCTGCCGATTGGTATTAGAAATACATATATCATCTAGATCAAATAGCGAGACGGTTCCGACACCGGACCGCACGAGCGCTTCAGCGGCCCACGAACCCACACCGCCAATTCCAACAATCGCCACATGGCGGCTTTGTAAAACGGCGAGAGACCCTTGTCCGTACAGGCGTTCAATACCTGCGAAACGTTGTTGTACTGCTTCGGTTATCATAGAAAATTGCTATAGGATCTAAGACCACACAATTAATTTGGCACCTGTGTTATCGCTGAATCGACGCATTATTATCATCACGGTGTCGTAGAGTACCCACACGCCCAAGCCCCCTAAGGTTAGCATCTGCAGCATGCCAGTACCCACCTTGCCAACGTAGAATCGGTGAGTGCCAAATACGCCAAATATAAGGCAAAGAAGCAGAGCCGGCAGAATTTTTCGGGTGGAAATTTTTGGACGGGGTTTAGCCAATCTTTCCATGCTCCTATTTTAAAAAAAACGCCAAAAACGCTAGGCAGAGGTCTAAGGAGGTCAAATTGACAACACATTAGCCTGATTGCTCAGTAACCGTGTGGCATTATACCTTGGTTCTTTACTGGGGTTGATAAAAATTTGCGAATTTAGTTGGCAAAATGTAGTGATCAAACCTGCTGAATTTTAAGTATTTTTTGACAAAAGTTAGTCAATATGTGGTTAGTTTTATACAAAGCCCAATTCTTTTCCAGGGTAAAACCAAAGTTGGCAATGGATAAAACTGGCATTGTTAACGTATACAGCCTATCTTTTAGTGTAAGTTGTTCAAAAAACTATAGATTTATGATCCCCATGGGTTTATGAGGTCGCTCCGATGCGTACAGATGCTACAGAAAACACTCAGCCATATGTAATTATTGTGGAGGATGATGAGCGTTTAGCTGAACTGACAGCTGAATATCTTCGCAACAATGGCATAAGAATTGATGTTATCGGCGACGGTAATGTTGCTATTGACGCCATCGTCGATAAGCAGCCGGATATGGTTGTTCTGGATTTGATGTTACCGGGTGCTGATGGGTTAGAAGTTTGTAAAAGTGTTAGGGATAAGTACAAAAAGCCCATATTAATGCTTACGGCGCGAACTGACGATGTGGATCAGGTGCTGGGGTTAGAAATGGGTGCGGATGATTATGTCGCCAAACCGGTCAAACCTCGCGTGTTACTGGCTCGAATAAGGGCTCTATTGCGGCGCTCTGATAATGTCGACAGTCATAATGATAAATCTAACCTGGATAATGCGCCTAATCGTTTGGAGTTTGGAGAACTGGTAATTGACAACAGTGCTCGTGAAGTCTGGCTAACAGGGACGGCAGTGGATCTTACCAGCGCAGAATATGATTTGTTGTGGCTGCTAGCCTCTAATGCGGGCACTATTTTATCGAGAGAGGAAATCTTTGAGCGTCTGCGGGGAATTCAGTACGATGGACAGGATCGATCAATTGATGTGCGTGTTTCTCGTATCAGGCCCAAAGTGGGGGATGATCCTATGAATCCCCGGCGAATCAAAACAGTACGTAGTAAAGGCTATTTGTTCGTTCGCGATCTTAGTTAGCAGCAACGGTTAAGCCATTAGGGTTGTGTGATTTTTGAATAGTATATTCTTGCGCATTTATGGTGGAATGACGTTAGTCTGTCTGATAATTGGGGCTGTGTTTTATCTTGCGTTAGAAGGCATCAATTTAGTACGACTGCAATATTATAGAACCAGTCTAGTGGCAGAGCCGGTTAAGTTTTTGGCTGAAATGGCGTTACTTCAGCCGGTTGCTCAGCGTGCCGTTTGGGTGGTCTCTGCTGGAAAAATGCTGGATGCCCATATTCAGCTGCGAGATCTTTCCAAACTTAATGTCAGTGACCGGGAATTGAGCCGTCTTCAGCAAGGAGAGGTGGTTCTTAATCTTCCAGAAAGCGACCCAGTAACCTTAGGGCAGGCCATAGTCGCTCTTCAGGAGCCTGAACAAACCCGTTATCTGGTTGCTCGTGGTAATTATTTTTCTGAACAGGTCGGGCGTGGAATGGTGGAGCTTGTGGCAACCTATCTCGCTCAATTTCCTACCACTGATTGGAATAAAAAACTGGAAGCTTTAAACGATCGCTTTAGCTTTAGCGTGGAGCGTATCCCACCGTTTGAGGTGAATTTAGACAGCGACAAAAAGAATCGGTTATTCACCGAAAATGAAGCAGTAGCTAGCTTCACAGGTAGCGGCAGCAAGCATACGCAAATTACGGCCTTCAAGCTGCTCCCGCAAACTGGGGAGGTGTTGCGTCTTGGTCCTCAGGAGTTGTTTGTTTGGTATCCTTTTGAGCTGCTGGCGGCGATGGCTATTATCGCTTTTGGTTTGGTGGGGCTAGCGGTGTATTTACTGGTCAAGCCTTTGGAAAACCGGCTGTCCAATTTAGAGAAGGCTGTACTGCGTATTCGGGGTGGGGATCTTAATGCTCGGGCGCCGGTAGAGGGTGCTGACGCCATCGGTCAGTTGGCGGGTACTTTGAACGGTATGACTGAGCATATTCAGCGCTTGTTAAATTCTCAGAAAGAACTCACCCGTGCTGTGTCCCATGAATTGCGGACACCGGTCGCTCGTATCCGATTTGGTTTGGAAATGCTGATGGATGCGGAAAACGATGAACAGCGTTTGCGCAATGTGGAATTGATTGACCAGGATATCGAGCAGTTGGATAAACTGATCGACGAGATACTGACCTACTCCAAGCTGGAGGAGGGAACCCCGGTCCTGGACTTTGTCATGATAGATCTAGATGCACTAATGCAGCGAATAGAGCATGAAAGTCAGGCTTTATCCGGTGAAAAACAGGTGATCTATGTGCCGCCTGAATTACCCAAAGAGCGCTGTTTTGCTGAAGGGGAAGAACGTTACATTCATCGGGTCGCACAAAACCTGGTGGGTAATGCACTGCGCTATGCTCACCATCGAGTAGAAATAACGTTTTCTGCTATGGGTGATGTTTTCCGAATCGATGTTCACGATGACGGTCCTGGTATTCCGGAATCAGATCGTAAGCGAGTATTTCAGCCTTTTACTCGATTGGATGACAGTCGCACCAGGGCTTCAGGAGGTTATGGGTTAGGGTTGTCCATTGTGAATCGAATTGCCTATTGGCATGGCGGACGGGTTAGAGTGGGAGAAAGTGAGCTCGGGGGTGCCAAATTCAGCTTTTTGTGGCCACGATTACAAAGTTTGCGTGAATCTAATTAAATGGGTTGAATGCCATTAAGATGGGTCTGGCTGCATTCCCGCGCGGTTTCGATAAACGCTTTTATATAGTCAGCCTGGGCGTGCTCCTTTCTTACTGCAGCGTACAGGTTTGCCCAGATACCTTTTTCTCCCAAGGAACGGGCAGTTACATAGCCTTTCTGGACATATTCCGCGACCCCCCAGTTGGGTAGTACGCATAAGCCTCTGCCTGATGCCACCAATTGAATAATCATGATGGTCAATTCCGCGCTCCGAATCTGTTTGGGTGTAACGTGAGCGGGTGTCAGAAAGTACTTAAAGATATCCAGCCGTGATCGTTCAACGGGATAAGTGATTAAGGTCTGTTGGGACAGGTCAGCAGGCAAAATAACCGGTTTGGCATTGAGCGGATGATCTTTGCTTAAGCATAATAAAGCTTCATAGCGAAACAGAGGAATATACTCCAAACCGGGTAAATCCTGCGGGTCAGAGGTAATGACCAAATCCAGTTCTGAGCGCGACAATGCCGGTAGCGGTTCAAAGTTAAAACCACTGATAAAGTCGATTTCCACTCTCGGCCAGGCTTCACGATACTCATCTAGGGTTGGCATCAGCCACTCAAAGCAGCTATGGCATTCAATCGCTATGCTCAGCCTGCCTTGCTTGCCTTCCAGCATTTGCAGAATGTCATATTCTGCTTGATCAATCGAGGGAATGACCTGATTGGCAAGCACTAATAAGCGTTCGCCACCTTTAGTGAATTTAATGGGTTTAGATTTCCGTATGACTAAGGTTTGACCCAGCCTGTCTTCCAGTTCTTTCAGTTGATGAGATAATGCTGATTGAGTAAGGTGCACTTTTTGTGCGGCCTCCACCAGACTGGTGGATTGCTTGAGTGCCAATAAACTACGCAAATGTTTTACTTCTATTCGGGCCATGTTAGGCACTCTCTTGGCTGCTGTTGGGTGCGACTCGTGCCAGCAACTCAGTGACGAATTTATCCAGCGCCGCGATTTGATAGTTGGCTAGCCTCAAGCCTAGCTTGGATCTACGCCAAACAATATCGTCGGCGTTGCGGGCCCATTCAGTGCGTACTAAAAACTCCACTTCTTTTTGGTAAAGTCCTTCGCCGAAGTGGTGGCCAAGATCATTCACATGTTTACAGCCCAAGAGCAGGGTGTGTATCCGAGAGCCATAGGCATGGCACAAACGATCGAATAATTCCGGTGGTAACCATTGATATTGTTGCAACACCACGCGGTGCCAGGCCGGATATTCCCGCGCGCCAATATCGCCACCGGGTAATCGATTGACGGCGGTAACACAAGGTGCCATGGCAGGAAAGAATGGGTTAAGTCGATTCAACGCACTTTCCGCCAGTTTTCTAAAGGTGGTAAGTTTGCCGCCGAACACCGAGAGCAGAGGGGCTTGATTAGCGGCGTCGGTTTCGAGTTCCAGGGTGTAATCCCGGGTAATGGCTGAAGGTGAGTCGGATTCATCATCGCACAGTGGCCGCACCCCTGAATAGCGCCATAGAATATGTTTCTTCTTCAGCTGCTGTTTAAAGTGCTCGTTGACAATGGTCAGCAAATAATTCTCTTCATTCGTATCCATGGCGGCGTCTTTAGGATCGCCGTCATAAACGCTGTCAGTGGTTCCTATGAGAGTAAAATCCTTCTCATAAGGGATAACAAACACGATTCTATGATCTTTGTTTTGTAATATATAGGCCTGATTACCAGGATAGAGCTTGCGAACCACAAAATGGCTGCCCTTAATCAAGCGGATATTGCGCGGTGATTTGGCTGTTAGCACGGATTCTATGAAGGATTTAGCCCACGGGCCAGCCGCATTAACCAGCGCTTTAGCCTTGATGTGTCGCTCGTTCTGAGTCGCTAAATCGCGCACGGTGATGTGCCAATAACTGCCTTCCCGAGTTGCGCTAATACATTCGGTTCTAACCCAGATTTCTGCGTTATTTTCCTTGGCCTGTAAAGCATTGGCAATGACCAGGCGTGAATCGTCGGCTTGACAGTCTGAGTAGGCAAAGGCTTTTTTGATAGTCGCCACCAAGGGGTTATCTGGGCTTGCTGCATCCAGACTCAGTAGTTCAGACCCCGGCAACTGATTGCGCTTAGTGAGATGGTCATACATAAATAGACCAATCCGTATCATCCAGGCCGGCCTTAAGTGAGGCTGGTGGGGCAGAATAAAACGGAGCGGCTTAATCAAGTGTGGCGCTTTGTTAAGTAACACCTCACGCTCTGCCAAGGCCTCTTTCACCAGGCGAAACTGATACTGTTCCAGATACCGTAATCCACCATGAATGAGTTTACTACTAGCGGATGAAGTTGCGCTGGCTAAGTCGTTTTTTTCACAAAGAGCTACCTTTAAACCGCGGGTAGCTGCATCGGCCGCAATACCGGTACCGTTGATGCCCCCACCAACGATAAAAAGGTCAAACATTTCTTCAGAAGGCATAAATTCGGGTTCGCTTGGCGATTAAATTTCAGAGAGCCCTAATTTACAGCATTTACCGCAAAGAATTAATAGAGCAGCTCAATAATCGCCAGTTATTGTCCAGTCACGATTGATAGGGGGCTTTTAGGCCACTAAATCGATTCAGCCCAACCAATTGCCAGACGCTCAGGATAGAAAAAGTAATCTCTAACGGCCATAACCTTTCCATGTTTTATACGTAAAAATATGGCGCCAGAGTTTTCAACGAGTACGCCATATTTGTTGGTCAGTCGAATATCTACCTGAACGATTAGGGTATTGTTGCCAAGCACATCAAATAGATTCTCAACACAAATATGTGTAGGTGTGAACTTAATGCTTGAAAATTGATTAAACATTTTTTCGAACCAGGCCTTAATGATGGCTTTGCCTGCATAAGTCCCGCTTACCGAAAGGTCTCCCGGGTAGTGGAATACAGCATCGTCATGCCAGCCTTTAATAAAGTTGTTGAGGTCTTTCTGATTAAGGGAAGAGAAGGTTTTCTTTACCGCTGCTTTAGCTATGAGTGCGCCTATCATGATGATCTCCTTTCTGATTGCAGACTCTGTGAGATTTTTACTAACACGTTAACCGTTGTGGTTAGGTCAGTTTTGGATATTCCCTGGGTAATTTGCTGTTCGAAGTTTTCCAGTAGTTGTTGTGCTGGACGTAGATCAAAATCGCTATTCAGTTGTAATAACTTAATCCGTTGATCACTAGAGTGGGTGACTCGATGAATAACACCTTTTGCTTCCAGTCGATCGAGCGCCACTGATAGGGTTGATGGCTTCACCGAAAGCTTTTGTGCTAATTGCTTTTGACTGATACCGGTTTCTCCAATCAGCAAGCCGGTTATACGAAACTCCTGAATAGAAAGGTCCAGCGTTGCGATGCTGGCTTCCAAGGCGTGATTAAATAGTCGGTTGAGTCTGGATATCAGTGAAACCAGAGACTCAGTGTTGATGGAATGTTGTTTGCCCGGCATGCTCTGTTTCCTTTGATAATAATAGTTAGACTAACTAAATAAATACTGTTTTGCAATAGCTAGTGAATTCAATGGCTACGAGGTTGGACGCCATGGTTAAGTTGTTGCTATGGTTAGGGTTAATTTTCCAGGCACAAAGAACAAATAGGGATGCCACCATGTCTGAACGCTTTGTTTTAGCCATCGATCAGGGAACCACCAGTACACGGGCCATATTGTTTAATGCAAAAGGAGAGATCGTTGACACCAGTCAACAAGAATTTAAACAGTATTTCCCTGCGGATGGCTGGGTTGAACATGATCCAGAAGAAATCTGGCAATCCACGGTTGCTGTGAGTCAGCAGCTTTTATCGCAAGGTGAGTTCAATGCTGACGCCATTGCCGCTATTGGTATTACCAATCAACGGGAAACCACAGTTGTCTGGGACCGAAATACGGGTAAGCCTATTTATCCCGCTATTGTTTGGCAGGATCGGCGCACGGCAAAGCAATGCCTTGAGTTGAAAAAACAAGTAGCGGAAACCAGGGTTCAGGCAGCAACGGGTTTATTGATCGATCCTTACTTTTCGGCCACTAAAATTGCCTGGATTCTGGATCATGTGGACGGCGCTCGACTACGGGCGGAGCAGGGAGAGCTTGCCTTCGGCACTATCGATAGTTTTTTGTTGTGGCGTTTAACCGGAGGCAAGGAGCATAAAACCGATGCTACCAATGCATCCCGTACCTTATTGTTTAATATCCACTCTCAGCAATGGGATGATGACATGCTGGCATTATTTCGAGTGCCAAAAGCGTTATTGCCCAAGGTTGAGGATTGTGCCGCCGATTTTGGGCACACAGTGCCTAGTTTATTTGGTGTGCAAATTCCTATCACCGGAATCGCAGGTGATCAGCAGGCTGCGCTTATCGGGCAGGCTGGTTTTCACAAAGGGATGTTGAAAAGCACCTATGGTACCGGTTGCTTTATGATTTTAAATACCGGTGATGAATGTGTTACCTCTACTAATCGTTTGTTATCCACTGTGGCTTATCGCTTCAATGGTAAGGTAACTTATGGTCTTGAAGGGAGCATTTTTATAGCCGGTGCTGCGGTACAGTGGCTGCGTGACGGCTTGGCGTTAATATCCAATGCCGGAGAAACTGAAGCCATGGCAGATGAGGTGGCGGTAGACCACGGTGTGTATATGGTGCCAGCGTTTACTGGTTTGGGTGCGCCGTACTGGGATCCTGATGCGCGCGGAGCGTTGTTGGGATTAACTCGTGATACCGGTATTAAAAATATCGTCAGTGCGGGGTTACAATCCGTAGGCTATCAAACCCGGGATTTGGTGGAAGCCATGATAGCGGATGGTGCGAGTGAGCTTAGAGAGCTGCGGGTTGATGGCGGCATGGTGGTGAACAACTGGGTGGTGCAATTCCTCAGTGACATTTTGGATATACCCGTGGATCGACCGCAAATTGTGGAAACCACGGCATTAGGCGCAGCCTATTTGGCTGGATTGCATGTGGGTTTGTATGATTCCATAGAAAGTATCAGCCAGATGTGGCGTTGTGAGCGACACTTCGAGCCACAGATGGATTCCGCTACCCGAGAGTCCCTCTATCAGGGTTGGCTGGCTGCTGTAGCTCGGGTTAAGTCCTGCTAGTGAAATAAGACAACACAGGCTTACTCTCCACTTGGGCTAACCGTCTCCGAGTTGGCTGACTTAAACGCAACCAAATGGTCTGCTTTCAAGCGGATACCCACCGACTGTCCTACTTCGTAGTCGTTATGGCTGGGAAACAACGCGCCTACGATACTGCCAGTGGGGAGCTGTAGCTTGAATAGCATCGCGGCACCGACAAAGGTTTTTTGCAGTATTTTTGCCTTCAACGGGCTTTCAGCATCGGGGAGGATGTCGTCGGGACGCAAGAGGATGTCTACCGGGGTGTCCTTAATCCATTTGTAGGCCCGGTTGCCATGAATTACCCCCATTTCAGTGTCCACCAATTCGGGAGAGAGTGCTTTGCCACGGATAAAATGCCCCTGACCAATAAAGTTAGCCACAAACCGATTGGCGGGCTCATGATAAATAGTATAGGGCGTGTCCCACTGTTGTAAGAAGCCTTCTGACATGACACCCACTCGATCAGCAATAGCGAAGGCTTCTTCCTGGTCGTGGGTCACCATTAAAGCCGTAGTGCCTTGGGTTTTGATGATTTCACGTACTTCCAGGCTTAAGCGGCGACGTAAATCCACATCCAAATTGGAAAAGGGCTCATCCAGTAATATTAAGCTGGGTTTGGGGGCGAGGGCGCGGGCGAGAGCCACTCTCTGTTGTTGGCCGCCAGATAATTCATGAGGATAGCGCTTGCTGTAATCTTTCAAGCCGACCAATTCTAATACTTCAGTGATGATGGTTCTGCGTTGCATGGCGGTTTTGCCCTGTAACCCAAACCCCACGTTGTCCCAGATACTTAAATGCGGGAATAAAGCATAATCCTGAAACACCATACCTAAATGGCGTTTCTCTGGTGGTACAATTTTGGTGGCGGTGGAAACTACTTTGTCTTTTAACCGTATGCTGCCCTGGCTGATGGGCTCGAGTCCTGCAATGGCACGCAGCGTTGTGGTTTTTCCGCAACCGCTTGGCCCCAGCAAACAGGCGATGTCACCGCTGTTGATATGAAAGTTTACATCCTGAGTAACCTGTGTCGTGTCATATTGACAGCCTACGTTTTCTAACTGCAGTAGTGGATTCGTCATCTGTAATTTAGGCCGACCAGGTTCCCAGTAAATATTCCATCAGTGCTTTTTGTGCATGAAGCCGATTTTCCGCTTCATCCCAAACCACTGATCTTGGATCATCCAGCATGTCCTGGCTCACTTCTTCACCGCGGTGAGCAGGTAGACAGTGCATAAATAATGCGTCTTTTGCGGCGGTATCCATTAACTTGGGTGATACCTGGAAGTTGGCAAAAGCATTGGCTCTTTGGTTTTGTTCTTCCTCTTGGCCCATGCTGGCCCAGACATCAGTAACCACCAAGTGACAATCTGCCACAGCTTGCTGAGGATCATTGCATACGGTAACCCGGTCACTGTTATTGGTGGTTAAGGTCGCGTCTGGTTCAAATCCTGGAGGGCAAGCCACCCGCAGTTGAAAACCAAATTGGCGAGCAGCATTGATATAGGAGTGGCACATGTTGTTGCCGTCGCCGATCCAGGCCACAGTTTTACCGCGGATCGAGCCACGGTGTTCCATGTACGTTTGAATATCTGCCAATAATTGGCAAGGATGAAAAGAGTCTGTCAGTGCGTTGATAACAGGCACCGATGAATTACGGGAAAAGGTTTCTATCTTGGCGTGCTCAAAGGTGCGAATCATAATGATGTCCACCATTCCCGACAGCACTTTAGCGGTATCTGCAACGGGTTCGCCGCGGCCTAACTGGGTGTCCCTGGGTGACAGAAAAATGGCTCCACCGCCACACTGAATCATTGCGCTCTCGAAGGAAACCCGTGTTCTGGTGGAGGATTTTTCAAAGATCATTCCCAGCACTTTATTGCGAAAGGGTTCATAAATTAACCCTTTCTTATGCATGCGCTTTAACTCTGTGGCGCGCATCAGGAGTTTTTCAAGTACTTCCGGTTGCACATCTAGCAGGGTCAGGAAATGTTTGGGATCCATAAGGTTACTTCTCTCATTCGGTCTTTATATGTTGAAGGCCTGGGCAGAACCGAATTTATACTGCCCAGCTTCGAATCAGTGTTGCCACTTTGGTTACCAGCGTTTCGGCTTCTTCGTCAGTAGTGGTTAGTGCGGGAAGCAGCCGGATCACTCGATCGGCGGTAACATTAATCAATAAACCTTCGGCTAAGGCAATTTTGACCAAATCGGTGCATGATTCCGTCATTTCAATGCCGATCATGAGTCCTTTGCCACGAATTTCTTTCACCTTGTCCAAGCCAGCCAATTCAGACTTAAACCGTTCCAGTAATCGCTGTCCAAGCCATTGGGCACGATCGGGTAGTTTGTTATCGACTATGGTGTTCACAACCGTCAGTGCTGTGGCGCAGCAAAGGGGGTTGCCGCCATAGGTTGAACCGTGGTTACCAGGCTTGAACAGCTCAGCGGCTTGACCGCGGGCAAGACAGGCTCCAATGGGTAGTCCATTGCCTAACCCCTTAGCCGTAGTGACCACATCGGGCATCAAATTAAGGTGTTGATAGGCGAAATATTTTCCTGTGCGGCCATTCCCGGTTTGAATTTCGTCAAATATCAGCAACCATCCCTGGGCGTCACACAAGGCTCTAACGGCCGCTAAATAATCGTCGGAAGCAATGTGGATACCGCCTTCGCCTTGCACGGGTTCGATCATTACCGCAACCACATTAGGATGGGCTTTGGCTAGTGATTCCAATGCTTGAATGTCATTGAACGGTGCGCGCACAAAACCTTGTACTAGGGGGGCAAAACCTGCTTGTACTTTGTGGTTTCCCGTGGCGCTTAAGGTGGCCATGGTGCGACCGTGGAAGGCTCCATCAGCGACGATGATTTCGGGTATTTCGATGCCTTTTTCATGACCCCAAAGACGCGCGAGTTTGATGGCGCATTCATTGGCTTCAGCGCCTGAGTTGGAAAAGAAGCAAGCGTCCATACCACTTACTGCAGAGAGTTTTTCGCCGAGCGCCTGTTGATAGCCAATCTGATACAAGTTAGAGGTGTGCACCAACGTAGCGGCTTGTTGCTGGATGGTTTTGGTGACTTCGGGGTGGCAATGGCCGAGTCCGCACACAGCGATACCGCCAATAGCGTCGTAATATTGCTTATCATTATTGTCATACAGCCATACGCCTTCTCCGCGCACGAAACTGACGGGCAATGGACTATAGGTTGACATCAAACCATGCTGCGGCATTTTAGCTTCCTATATTACTTCCAGTATTAATCGACAACTTGATGAGGTTTAATAAAGGTGACCAACGAAAAAAGGCAGCGTTAGCTGCCTGCGAAACCCGTAATCATAGACTGATTCCAAAATCAGTGCAATCTGGGGGCGGAGTGTGTAATGAATCCCGTTGAATTTAGTATTTTTTCCAGCCGAGTGGCATCGATTTGCGATGAAATGGGCGCCATGCTGAAGCGAGCCGCTTTATCTCCCAATATTAAGGACCGTTTGGATTTTTCTTGTGCAATATTTGATCAGAGTGGTGGGTTGATTGCACAGGCAGCCCACATCCCCGTTCATCTGGGTAGTATGGCCTATGCCATGGCGGAAATTGTTGCCACCATGAGCTGGCAAAAGGGTGATATGGTGGTGTTGAATGATCCCTATCAAGGTGGCACACACCTGCCCGATGTGACCTTGGTGGCACCGGTTTTTGTGGAGCATGAATTGGTGGCGTTTGTGGTGAATCGGGCTCACCATGCCAATATTGGTGCCGACGTACCAGGCTCAATGCCGCTGTCTGAGCACATTAGAGAAGAGGGCCTGCTAATTGAACCCAGCCATTTGATTAAAGCTGGCCAGTGGCAATCCAGGGTATTGGCAAGTCTGTGTGCCGATGGCCTTGGTTCTGAAAATGCTGTGGAATTAGGCGATTTCACCGCTCAGGTAAGTGCTAACCGAGTGGGAGTTCAGCGTATGGTGGAGTTGGTGGCCGGTTCCGGGGTCACTCAGTTCAAGCATCTGGTTAATGCCTTAAATGACTATAGTTTTAGGCTGGCAAAGCAAAGTCTGCAGCGGATCCCGAACGGAAGCTACTCTTTTCATGACATCCTTGAGGACGATGGCTTGGGTACTGAGGATATTATAATCCAGGCACAAGTAACGGTGCTTGATGGTACCGTCGCTGTGAATTTTAACGGTACTTCCCCCCAGGTTCGCGGTAATCTTAATTGCCCTTTGGCGGTGGTTGCTGCCGCTGTTTTCTATGTGTTTCGGTGCCTTATGCCGCCCCAGGTGCCGGTTTGCGCCGGTGTTTTTAAATCAATAGCGATTAGCGCACCCTATGGAAGCTTGCTCAATGCCCGCTATCCGGCCGCGGTGGCGGCCGGTAATGTGGAAACCAGCACGCGGATTGTGGATGTTATTTTAGGGGCTTTGGCGCAAGCGATTCCTGAGGCGATTCCTGCCGCCAGTAATGGCAGTATGAACAATGTAGCATTGGGGGTTGGGCGGACTGATGGTTCACCCTGGGATTACTACGAGACCATTGGCGGTGGAATGGGTGCTTCAATCGTGGGGGCGGGTAGTGATGCGGTGCATACTCATATGACCAATACCTTGAATACACCGATTGAAAGTCTTGAGAGTCACTATCCTTTAAGAGTCATTGAATACAGCATACGGCGCGGTTCCGGAGGTGCAGGACGGCATAGGGGCGGTAATGGCATTCGGCGCACACTGCAGTTTTTAGCGCATACTTCGGTGACACTATTGACGGAAAGGCGACGTCTGGGACCATGGGGGTTGGACGGTGGAATGGCAGGCAGCCCGGGCCTTAACCTTTTGAATGATAGGGAATTGCCCGCTAAAACCAGCTTCAAAGCCCAAGCAGGAGACCGCTTAACCATCGCTACTCCCGGCGGCGGTGGTTGGGGTAAACAATAGAGAAATTAGATATATTCTCTGATAGAATTGACTTTAATCAAGTCTGTCAATTTTTAGCGAATCATATTTGGCGAAAGGTATATTATGGATACGTTAGATGTTATAAAAGATCAAATTACCTCAAATAGCGTGCTTCTCTACATGAAAGGGACGCCTCAATTCCCTCAGTGTGGTTTTTCCTCCAGAGCGGTGGAAGCGCTGATGACTGTAGGCAAACCCTTCGCCTACGTAAATATACTTGAGCACCCAGATATTAGAACTGAGTTGCCTAAATACGCAAATTGGCCAACCTTCCCGCAGTTATGGATCAAAGGGGAACTGATAGGCGGTAGCGATATTATCATGGAGATGGCCCAACAGGGTGAGCTGAAAACTTTGGTTGAAGAAGCGGCTGTTACCGAGTAACGATTAAGCAAGTGGTCCATAAGGCGCCTGTTTGGGCGCCTTTTTTTTATATTTTTATTTATCAAAGGATTTAGTTTTTTATTGCGCTGATTGTTCAGCCTGCTACTGTAAGTGTGATCCGATTAACGAATAAAAATAATAGATTCTTCGGCCCATGATTATCTCAATCAATTACGCAATTTTTGCTGTGGCGTTGTTTTTTAGCTTGCGACTTTTTCGCTCGAACCTGATTTATCGTGATGCTGCCACTCATCTGTTATTGTTTTCGGTGGCGGCGTTGCTGGGTGGCTTGGCTCATCATATTGTTGAACAACAAGCACTGTTGAAGATGGTAGTGGAGCACATTAATCCTGGTTTGCCTCCGCATTTTCAAGTCAGCCCTTTAGCGCATATTTATTTGCGCATTTGGTTTGCAACCTATATTACTATAGGGCTTACAGAATATTACTTTATGCGAGTGTTTTTGCATCCTGTGGCAGAGCAACTGGGATTGGGCTGGGTAAAAAAGCTGTTAAAGCTCTCTCTGTTTGGCTTCTGTGTCAGTGCTTTTTTTCTTATAGAGTATTCGTTGGTAATTACCTATCACTTAGTTACTCACTCCCTGGTGGCAGGTTTTTCCCTCTATCTCATACTGGGTAAAGGACTCAAAGTTTTTTACCACCTGTTGTTTCTGGTGTTGTTTAATCTGGCGGCTGGCGGAATCTGGGCTTTGATGGCCAGTCAGTTATTGCCTACGGGACCTTTGCATTATAATGATTGGTACCATCTGTTGATTATTGGCTTTATTCTATATTTGTATTGGGCTTTAACGCGGGGTGGTTTGGTGCAGGCTTTGAAGCGAATAAAACTCACGGTTTAATTTTCTCGCAATCTATAGTTATACTTTCGCTATCATAAATTTACGCTGAGGAAGTTTCATGGAATGGCCGATTCAGATCAAAACGCTTATTCAAGGTCATGTCGAGGTTGATACAGAGGTAACTGTCAATGGTTGGGTTCGTTCCCGGCGTGATTCAAAAGCGGGATTTTCTTTTTTGGCTCTGCATGATGGCTCTGAATTTGACGGTATCCAGGTTTTGGCAGCGAATGAGCTAACTAATTACGAATCCGAGATTCTAAGCCTCAGTGCAGGTTGTAGTATTTCTGTAACCGGTAAGTTGGTGGCTTCTCAGGGGAAGGAGCAGGCGCTAGAAATTCAGGCGAAGGCAATAAAAGTTTTGGGCTGGGTAGACGACCCTGAGACCTATCCAGTGGCAAAAAAACGTCACAGTTTTGAATATCTGCGCAGCGTAGCTCACTTACGCCCCAGAACCAATACCTTTGGTGCCATTGCCAGAGTTAGAAACTCTGCTTCTCAAGCCATTCATCGTTATTTTCACGAGCGTAATTTCTATTGGGTAAATACTCCAATCATAACGGCCAGCGACTGTGAGGGTGCCGGTGAACTGTTTCGAGTCAGTACTTTGGACGCCTTGCATCAGGGAGCTGATGCCAAAACAGGTGCCATTGATTACTCGCAGGATTTTTTCGGCAAGCAAACCTTTCTCACGGTCTCTGGGCAGTTGAACGGTGAAGCCTATTGCACGGCATTATCTCGGGTTTATACCTTCGGCCCCACCTTTAGAGCCGAGAACTCTCACACCAGTCGTCATTTGGCAGAATTTTGGATGGTGGAACCGGAGCTGGCTTTTGCCGATTTGGCTATGAACGCCAGTATGGCAGAGGAATTTTTGCAGTACATCCTGAGTGCGGTCCTCGATGAGCGTGCCGCTGATATGGCTTTCTTCGATCAACATATCAGCAAAGGTTTGCTGACGCGTCTGGAGCAAGTGGCAACCTCTGAATTTGTGCGAATGGATTATTCAGAAGCCATAAAAATTTTGCAAAATTGTAAGCGCAGTTTTGAATATGAACCAAAATGGGGTGCTGATTTGCAATCTGAACATGAGCGCTATATTGCTGAGGAGCACGTTAAAAAGCCGGTTATCGTCATGAACTACCCGCAACAGATTAAGGCTTTTTATATGCGGGCAAATGATGATGGTAAAACCTGTGCGGCGATGGACGTGCTGGCACCAGGAATCGGCGAGATTATTGGCGGTAGTCAGCGCGAAGAGCGGCTGGATGTTCTTACAGAAAAGATGAATGCTCATGGTTTGCAGGAGGATCTCTGGTGGTATCGTGATTTGCGCCGCTATGGAACAATTCCCCACGCTGGATTTGGTTTGGGTTTTGAACGCTTGTTAAATTACCTCACGGGCATGGAAAATATTCGAGACGTTATTCCGTTTCCCCGGGTGCCCGGATCAGCCCAGTTTTAGGCTGTTGATGCTTGTAATGATTTTTTGCCAACAAAAAGAATTAAGGGCCAAATAATAGTTAACGTTTTTTGGGGTGCTCCCCAAGCTTTAACGATCGCTGCTCGATGTTCTTCAATGGGGTTGATATCCCGCTGTTTTTGGTAGGCCTTTACTGCAGACCAGGTATTGAGGTACCCCATTAAATGATCGAGAGACCATAGAGCCTGCATATTAAAGGAGGGTGTTGCAACGGCGGGATAAGGGAATGGAATTGGACCATAGCGTTGTTCCAGTAACGCTCTTTCTGGTGGCCAGTAATCGGCAAGCACGGTGGAATGAATATAGCGAATGACCGCGTCCAGTTCAGTATTCGTGTGGAGTAATTCATAACCCCAGCAAGCGAACACTCCACCCGGTTTAAGCACTCGCTCCACTTCATTGAAAAAGGCGTGATGTTCAAACCAATGGATGGCCTGGGCTACGGTGACCAAGTCGACGGAATTATCGGCGGCTGGAAGCGCTTCTGCCGGGTTTACATGATATTGAAGGTTACTCGTTGTCGCGGCATTTTTGATCTGTTCTGCGCTGGCATCGCAGGCATCTACTTGAGAGAAAAACTGGCTCAATGCCAGCGAAGCCTGGCCATTGCCGCAACCTACATCAAGCGCCTGTTGCTGTTTTGGGCTGATGGACGCCAGATATTGAAATAGAGCTTCGGGGTAATCCGGACGAAACTTGCGATAGTGGTCAGAGGCTGTGGAAAAATGATCTTTGAAGGTTTTCATGAAATCGCCTTTAAGATGGAGTAGGCTTCAAGAGTATCGAATTCTGTGGTTTTATCCATAACGAAGAGTGAATAGCGATCATTTTACAGGGTTATGATTGATTTACTCTATTGCACTGATAGCTTTTTTTAGGGTGAGAATGTGCACTGGTTAAGTGTATGATCTGCGTAGCTATTTTAAACAACCCCAATTAACATAAGGAGATACCCCATGGGCGTACTAGTAGGCAAACCGGCTCCCGATTTCGACGTTGCCGCCGTATTGGCTGACGGTTCAATTGTTGATTCTTTTAAATTGTCTGATGCCATCAAAGGCAAATATGGCATCTTGTTTTTCTATCCGCTTGATTTTACCTTCGTGTGTCCCTCTGAGCTGATTGCATTGGATCACCGCATTCCTCAGTTCAAAGAGCGAGGCGTAGAAGTTATTGGCGTCTCCATCGATTCTCAGTTCTCACACAATGCATGGCGTAACACTTCAGTCAATGACGGTGGTATTGGCCCTGTTCAATACACGCTGGCGGCAGATGTTAAGCATGAAATTTGCCAAGCCTACGATGTAGAAGCTGCGCCAGGTGTGGCTTTCCGTGGAGCCTTTTTGATCGATAAAGAAGGTAATGTCCGATCTCAGATCGTTAATGACCTACCTTTGGGCCGTAACATCGATGAGTTGCTGCGCCTGGTTGATGCCCTGCAATTTCACGAAGAGCACGGCGAAGTATGCCCAGCTGGCTGGAAAAAAGGCGACAAGGGTATGGATGCGTCACCAGCAGGTGTTGCGTCTTACCTGGCGGAAAACTCCGACAAACTGTAAGCTTTTCCTGTTGAAACTACAGAATCCGTCTGTGACGGATTCTGTAGGCTCTTAAACCTGCTGGTTTTTTCTTCGGGCCTTCTGGGTGTCCGTTCCCAAGCATTCTTATTTAGCCCCTCAAATCTGCTCTCGAACGAGTGTTCTGTTAAGCTTTTCTGGATCAATAATTTTTGTCCACTGAAAAACCATTTTCGGTGTCCTTGGCTATACTCAAAACTACCAAGAGAACTAGAAATTAACAGTCTACGGAGAGTCCTCGGGATGTCGTTGGAAAGATTGCTAAAAAAAGTTTATGAACTACCCAGTATTCCTAAAGTAGTACAAGATCTTATTGAAAACTTTAACAGTGATACGGCCAGTGCTGATGTCATTTCAAAGAATATACAGAGTGATCCGGTTATTTCCGCGAAAGTATTGCGATTAGCAAATTCGGTTCGTTATGGTGCCGGACGGAAAGTAGCTTCACTGGATTCCGCCGTCGTGTTGTTGGGCACCAGTACCTTAAAAACTTTAGTGGTTGCCTCCGGTATTACCGGCTCATTCAAATCCATCCCGAAACTGGATGCCAAAGAATTTTGGCGGAATAGTTTTATGGTAGCCAATATTTCCAAGTTAATTGCCAAGAACTCAAAGGGCTGTGATCCTGAAGTGGCTTTTACCTGTGGCATGCTTCATAACATTGGCATTGCATTAATGTATTTTGGTCACCCGGACGAAATGGAAAAATTGGATCAGGATTCCAATGGCCTGAGAACTGAGCGGGAAAAACAGCATTTTGGTTATGATAACAATCAGGTCGGGGCGGCATTGGCTCGAATCTGGAAATTTCCGGAGGTGGTTGTTTCGGCCTTGGCCAACCAAGGCGATCCCCTAGCCAATGAACCTTTTTCAGTGTATGCCGCAATTATCAAGTTGGCGGAGCAGATCCATGAAAATATGGAGCAGGGTATCGATCGCGAAGAGATAGTGATTAATTTGCCCGTAGAACTGACGGGCCCATTAAATATGGATTCACTGAATCTGTTTGATCAACTGGCTCTGGCCTTATCGGCAGAAGATGATATTGAAGAATTATTATCAGCTGCTTAATTTTTGAGCGTATTTGTGTGGCTGGCTGCTAACCTGGTGGCCAGCCTCCAAGGTGTTGCCAGCGATTAACGGCCCAACAAAAAAACTCTGCGGTTTTCATGGCATCGTAGATGGCAGAGTGAGCCTCAGAGTTGTCAAACGGAATGTGTACAGAGCGACAGACTTTAGCTAATACGGTTTGGCCTACGGTTAGGCCGCCGATTGTTACTGTATCAAAACAGGAAAATGGGTGAAATGGATTGCGCTTGATATTGTTGCGATCCACCGCAGCATTGACAAAATCCCGATCAAAAAATGCATTATGACCCACTAAGATAGCACGATTGCAGCTTTCTTCTTTCATGGCGCTACGAATGGCCCGGAATACTTCTTTAATTGCGGTAGTTTCATCAATTGCGCCCCGAAATGGGTGATAAGGATCAATGCCCGTAAAGTCCAATGCGGCCTGTTCAATGTTGGAACCGGGGAAGGGGACGACATGGCGATGAATTTCCTGTCCTGGGGTCACTATGCCGTTGTCATCCATATCGATGATGACGGCTGCAATTTCCAGCAAGGCGTCTGTTTTAGGATTAAAACCACCGGTTTCCACGTCGATAACAACCGGTAGATAACCACGAAACCGGTTCGCGAGAATATGATTTTGCTCACTCATTAGGGGTCAACTTCTAGGGTAATGCAGGAAATGCTAACGTACCGCTTCCTTTGGCACAAATATTTTGCATGGAAACAGCCTCAAGAGTTCAGATTAATGACCGATATATAAGGATACCCCCGGTAAGTGTTGAACGGATAAGGCGGTCTATGCGGCATAAAATATTAATATTTATGGTTTTATTCTGTGCAACAGAAGCGCAGGCGCATAATTATATCGCCCGCTTGGATGAAGCTGTATGGCAATTGGATCCATCTCCCTTGAGCTGCCGTTTGTGGCAGGCGGTTCCGAATTACGGAGAAGCGGTGTTTGAAGTGGATGCTGGTAAACCTTTAAAGTTTTACGTTAACGCCTATCGACCGGTGGTGAATGCTGGCGAAGCGGAGTTGATGATCACTGCTCCAGAGTGGCGCGAAGACTTGGCGCCAAAAGCGATCGGTCGTGCTCCCTGGCACAAGGGTCGACGCCCTATAGAACTGCCTGAGATCTTGGCCAGTGAGTTATTGGCCGAGTTGCAAGTGGGGATGACACCAGCCATTAGCCACCCCGGCTGGTTTGACAAACATCCAGTGACGGTTGGCGTATCGGCGGTCAGCTTTCAAACAGCTTTTCGTGATTATATGAGTTGCGTTTCTGGTCTTTACCCGGCCGGTTTCGATGAATTGCGGCAATCCTTTCTTCACTTCGAGACTAATAAATACGGTATTAAAGGCGCCTTAAAGAAGCGCCTGGATTTGATTGCCGGCTATGTGGCAATAGATTCCAGTGTGCGCAAAATATCGGTGGATGGCCACACAGACAGCGATGGTCGTCGGGGCCACAACTGGGAACTGTCCCGTTTGCGAGCCCTTGCCGTTAAAGAGTATCTGGAGCAGCAGGGTGTACCAGCGGATACAGTGGTGATGAATTACTACGGTGAGGGCCATCCAGTCCGTAAAAATAACTCAAAAGCCAATAAGGCCGTTAATCGTCGGGTCCTGGTTCGATTGGAGCGTTAACCGGCGCTCCTTAGTAGGACTTCGCTCTCCGATCAGTTACAATACGCCGTTTTTTCAACGACCAGAACCTTCATTCAAGGGTTGCGTACATGACTGATATCAAAAAAGTGGTTTTAGCTTACTCCGGTGGGTTGGATACTTCTGTTATTGTAAAGTGGCTTCAGCAAGAGTATGGCTGTGAAGTCGTTACCTTTACCGCTGATTTAGGCCAGGGCGAAGAGGTGGAACCCGCCCGGGCAAAAGCCAAGGCGATGGGGATTAAAGAAATTTATATTGAAGATCTGCGTGAAGAGTTTGTGCGGGATTATGTGTTTCCCATGTTTCGCGCCAATACTGTGTACGAAGGCGATTATCTGCTCGGTACCTCCATTGCCAGACCCTTGATTGCCAAGCGATTGGTTGAAATTGCCGACGAAACCGGTGCTGATGCCATTTCTCATGGCGCCACCGGCAAAGGTAATGACCAAGTCAGATTTGAACTGGGCGCTTATGCCCTAAAGCCCGGCATCAAGGTGATCGCTCCTTGGCGCGAGTGGAGTCTCACTTCCCGTGAAACCTTGATGGCCTATGCTAAAGACCATGATATTCCTGTGGACTTTTCGAAGGCGGGGAAAAAATCACCCTATTCCATGGATGCCAATTTGCTGCATATTTCCTATGAGGGTGGAATTCTCGAAGACCCCTGGCAAGAGCCGGAAGAAGATATGTGGCGCTGGTCTGTAAGCCCGGAACAGGCACCGGATAAGGCCACCTATGTGGAATTGACTTTCGAGAAGGGCGATATTGTTGCTGTGGATGGCACTCCCATGAAGGCTCATGAGGTACTGGCATTACTTAACAAAATCGGCGGCGAAAATGGCATCGGTCGGCTGGATATCGTGGAAAACCGTTATGTGGGCATGAAATCCCGCGGTGCTTACGAAACCCCCGGCGGTACCATTATCTTGCGAGCCCACCGAGCTATAGAGTCCATTACGCTTGATCGTGAAGTGGCTCACTTGAAAGACAGTATGATGCCGAAATATGCCGAGATGATCTATAACGGCTATTGGTGGAGCCCGGAGCGGCTCATGATGCAACGTATGATTGATGAGTCGCAATCAGTGGTCAACGGTGTGGTTCGCTTAAAGCTCTACAAGGGTAATGTTACGGTGGTGGGTCGCCAGTCAGAGGAAACCTTATTTGATGTCAATATTGCCACCTTTGAAGACGATGCTGGTGCCTACAATCAGAAGGACGCTGAAGGCTTTATTCGTTTGAATGCTTTACGTTTGCGCATTGCCGCCAATAAAGGGCGAATTCTTAAATAGCAGGCAAATTCACGAGGCGAGCGCAGATTGTGCTCGCCTCGTGAGCCACTGCACTATACTGTGGGGGTAATTATTGGAATAATCGAAATGGAGCACGCTTCGACTTATGACGCAGCAGCAACCAAAGATTCTTGTCGCCGACCCAGAACAGTCAAATCTCACTTTTTATCGGGAGCGGCTCAGTGAGCTAGGCTTGAGCTGTATCACCACTTCCCAGAGCGCTAATGTTGTACAGCTCATTAAGGACAAATCCCCCAATTTTTTGCTGATTGATTCTTCCTTGCAAGACCCCGATGGCTATCAATTGCTGAACCATTTGTTGTCCGATGATAGCAATGTCCGATTACCCATTCTTTTTACTGTTGGCAATCTGTCGGAAAAGAAAATGTCTTTGCATCAG
Source organism: uncultured Ketobacter sp. (assembly GCA_963922875.1). GTDB lineage: Bacteria > Pseudomonadota > Gammaproteobacteria > Pseudomonadales > Ketobacteraceae > Ketobacter. The sequence continues at coordinate 495,005 of CAWUJH010000004.1, forward strand.
GAATTGATGCAGTTTGTCGATGTATTACCAAAACCCATTAACCATCATCGTTTTGCCCAGCTAATTACAGACTATAAAAAGCAGTTTTTGCTGCGCACGGTGATTGAGTCTTTGGCTAATAAAGATGAGCCGGAGTTGGTTGACGCGGTAGAAGAGGGGATTTTGGGTATCGATAGTGATGGTCAGATTATTTATGCGAACTATGCGGCCGAACGTCTTTTAAAGCAGCGCTTTCGCGATTTGGAGGGCTGCTATCTGGAATCGCTATTTGAAGATGCCTGTAAACGCACAGTGTCCCAATGGATGCAACATCCTATCTACAAAGTGACCTTAAGCGATCAAATTCTACAGGTTGAAAATGCCACCCTATGGCGAGCTGATGGTGAGGCTATTCAAGCCAAATTTGTCGCTGCACCCTTTCATTCAGACACCGGCATTAGTTTGCTGTTTGCTTTCAGACAGCTCAAAGGTACCAGGGAATCCAAGGACAAGATCGCCCGGTTGGCGCAATTAGACCATTTAACTGGACTTCCCACGCGGTTGGCGTTTCAGGAACATCTGGAGCGCAATATTCTAAAAGCCGGGCTTACCGGACACTATTGCGCGTTGCTTTTTGTGGATTTGGATCACTTTCGTTATATCAATGAAAGCCTGGGTCATGATCGGGGTGATGCTTTAATTAAGCAAGTTGCAGAACGGGTGGAGCAGCTGATTCGTCGCGACGATTTAGTAGGGCGAATGGAGGGCGATGAGTTTGTTGTGTTGCTAAGTCATATTGATGCCCCTGAAAATGCTGGCATTGTAGCAAAAAAGATTGTTGACCAAATCAGAGAGCCATTTTTATTGGATGGGCATGAGGTCTTCACAGGTTGCTCCATTGGGGTTAGCGTTTTCCCTTCCTGTGGCGACAATGCAACGGCGCTGATGAAGAACGCTCAAACTGCGTTAGCTCGTGCGAAACAAGTTGGGCGCAACAACTATCAGTATTTTACGGTGGAAATGAATAAGTTTCGCAGCCAAGAAGTGAGTTTTGTTTTTGAACTGCGTCAAGCCGTGGAAAACAAACAATGGCGAATCCAATATATGCCTGTGATAGATGCCAGTAGTGGCAACGTGGTGGCCTGTGATGTGAAACTGAGTTGGGTTCATCCTCTGCGCGGCGAATTATCCTTAGATCAATTTTTGTCGGTAGCAGAAGAGTCTGGTTTAGCGCCGGAAATTTTTATCTGGCTTTGGCAGCAGGCTTTGCAGCGTTTTGAAAAGCTGGAAGATGAGGCGAAGAGCGTTGCGCGGCTCATACTGCCGGTCTCTTCTTCTACCATTTTGCGGGAAGGGGGAATTGATTGGGTTAATAATGTGATCGAAGAAGCGGGCTTGTCTCCCGATCAGGTTTACTTAGAATTGCCTGAAGGGCAATTAAATAATCGGGACGGGCAAATTAGTCAGGCTTTGAATGAACTCTGTCGCAGTGGTTTTCATTTGATTCTTGATAGTTTTGGTACCGGATTCGCACCGCTAACTTTACTCAAAGAAGTCCCTTATTCTTTGGTCAAACTGAGTGAGAACTTTGTTAATGTCTGTGAGGTGTCTAAAACGGATCAAGCCATTATCAAAGGTGTCGTTCATCTGGTGCATCAACTTGGTATTCAGGTAATGGCAACTTCGATTGATTCAGATAAGCAATTGGCCTTTTTATCGCTGTCAGGGTGTGATTGGCTTAGCGGTGATACCATCATGAAAGAGCTTCAACAAACGCCGCAGAAACTGGATGCTATGGGAATGTTTGTGTTTCCCGGATAAAGGCCACAGGGAAAGGCGCAGGAAGCGCTATTAAAGCCAGGCCGTGAGCCAGCGGCCAATTTGTTTAATTTCAGCCATACAGACTTCATGAGCCATTTTGTAGTTACTCCAATCCACCGCGTACTGATTTTCTTGCAGCCATTCCAAGGCTGTTCTTGCAGCTTGCTCCGTAACCATTTCATCCCATTCACCATGGGCGATATGAATCTCCAGCGCCTGGTTAGGAAGGCGTTTGGCGGGGGTTAGTAGCTCCGGTTGCGGCAAGTAGGTGGAAAGTGCAATAAGTCCGCCGAGACGTTGAGGGAATGTGAGTGCAGTGTGGTAGGCGAGGGCACCGCCTTGGGAAAAACCAATGACGACAATTCTTTGAGCCTCTATCCCGTGCTCAATCTGTTGCTCAATGAGGCTATTAATTTCCAATTGCATAGCCTGTAAATGCTGGCGGTTAATCTGGCGGGGTTCAGTTAATGCCAAAATGTCATACCAAGCAGGCATCACGAAGCCACCGTTACAGGTAACAGGAATGGCTGGAGCATGAGGGAAAATGAAGCGGATATTGAGGTCTGCTGATAAACCAAGATGAGGCACCACAGGTACAAAGTCGTTACCATTGGCACCTAAACCGTGGAGCCATATAACACAGGCGTCCGCGTCTTTTGTGGGTTCGATTAACTCGTATTCTAACGCCATTTTCGTTTGTAGAACTCTTTTTCGTTCAAACTGATTTGGCGGGCTTCGTCTTCCAGCATCACTGGAATACCATCACGCACAGGGTAGGCCAAATTAGAAGCCAGGCAAATCAGCTCCTGTTTATCGGCATCGTAATTGAGTTTGGCCTTACTGACTGGGCAAACCAAAATTTCGAGTAGCTTGGTGTCGAACATGTTGGGGTATCCTTTGAGCGGCAATATTTAATCGTACTCGGTTTTGTCTTTAAATTCACACAGATCTTCGATAGTGCAGGCACCGCAACGGGGTTTGCGTGCAGTGCACACGTAGCGACCATGAAGAATCAGCCAGTGATGTGCATCCAGTAAATAGTCTTTCGGCACCATCCGCATCAATTTCTTTTCCACCTCCAGAACGTTTTTCCCCGGTGCAATTTTAGTCCGGTTAGATACTCTGAAAATATGGGTATCCACCGCCATGGCAGGCTGGCGAAATGCCGTGTTCAATACCACGTTAGCCGTTTTGCGGCCTACTCCGGGCAGAGCTTCCAAAGACGCCCGATCCGAGGGCACTATTCCTTGGTGTTTTTCCATTAGCAGTTGACAGGTTTTGATAACATTTTCGGCTTTGGTATTAAACAGGCCGATGGTTTTTATATAGGGTTTTAGGCCATTCACCCCTAAGGCCGCAATAGCTTCTGGAGTATTCGCTATGGGGTATAATTTAGCGGTGGCTTTATTAACACTAACATCTGTTGCCTGCGCCGACAGCATTACTGCAATCAATAACTCGAAGGCGTTGCTGTAGATTAATTCAGTGGTGGGATTGGGGTTTTCCTCACTCAGGCGTTGAAAGATTTGCAGTCTTTTGGTGTTATTCATAATAAGTGTTCAGGCAATATTGCCTGTTGTCCGAACTCGCTTGCTACCTTTAACTACCACCGCTTGTTTAGCTTTGGCTGCACTCACTTTGGCATCAATGATGTTTTTAATGGCTAACATTAGTCCCAGCATCATAAAGGCACCCGGTGGTAATATGGCGACTAGAAAGCCGCGGTAGTCATTAATGATTTCCAATCTCCAGGACTCTGCTACAGGGCCAAACAGCAGCTGCATATTCGCAAACAAAGCTCCGGTACCAATAAGTTCCCTAAGGCCACCTAGGGTAACCAACACTAAACTGAAACCGGTACCCATCATTAAGCCGTCCCACATGGCAGCGGGCACCGGGTTTTTGCTGGCGAAGGCGTCCGCACGCCCAAGCACAATACAATTGGTAACGATCAAGGGAATAAAAATGCCTAGAATTAAATACAATTCATAAGTGAAAGCGTTCATCAGAAATTCAATGCAGGTGGTGAACGCGGCGATAATCATTACGAAGGTTGGCAGGCGAATGGCATCGGTGGTGGCATTGCGGATTAAGGATACGGCTAAATTAGACAGGGTTAGAACAGCGGTGGTGGCTAGGCCAAGGGCCAAGGCATTGACCACGCTGGCGGATACCGCCAGCAAGGGACACAAGCCCAGAATTTGCACCAGTGCCGGATTATTGTTCCAGAGACCATCAATAGTGATTTTCTTATAATCTTCAGCTGTCATGGGAGTCCCCTTGCCTGGCAGGCATTGTTTGCTCCGGCGTCAAAAGTTGTTGTTGGTGTTGCTTAAAATACAACAATGCATTGTGAACGGCATTTACCACGGCGCGTGGAGTTATGGTGGCACCAGTGAAGGCATCAAATGTACCGCCGTCTTTTTTCACAGCCCAGTCAGCGGCACTGAGATTAGTTAAGGATTTACCCTTGAATTGGGTTATCCAGTTAGACTTTTTGATATCAATCGCATCACCCAAACCCGGTGTTTCGAAATGGGGTGGTACAACGCGGACTCCTGTAATGGTTCCTGTGGGGTCAATTCCCACCAGCAGGTTAATTGATCCGCCATAACCCTCCGGTGCTACGACTTTCATAACCAAACCGCTGGCTTCTCCTGAGGTAATTCCCAAGTATGCCGTGGTGGGTTTCTTGGTGCCCAGTAACGGATCAGTCCCTAACAATCGCACATGGTCTAACAGGCTTTGGTCTAATGATATTTGCGGTAATACTTCCAGCAAGCGTTGTTCGAGATGCAGGGCCTCGTCCCGCTCTATCTTTGGCTTGGTTAAGGTGGCCGTTAGCACAATCATACCGGTGGTAAACAAGGCGAACGCCGCCAGTATGAGGCTGTTTTTGGAAATAGATTGTTTAAACATAATGGGCCTCCCCTTAATCCGATTTGGCCAGCCCTTTATTGGGCTTGCGATGGCCATAGGTGCGAGGCTGGGTGTAGTAGTCCAGGGTGGGTGCCGCCAGATTCATCAGCAATACGCTAAAAGCAATGGCGTCTGGATAGCCACCCCAGGTACGGATAATGTAGGTGAGAACACCGATACAAAGCCCGTAGATAATTTTACCTTTATTGCTGGTGGCCGCACTCACCGGATCGGTAGCAATGAAGAAGGCACCGAGCATGGTGCCTCCTCCCAGAAAATGAAACAGAATACTGCCGTAGTTATCGGAATCAATTGCCGTATTAAAAAATCCGGATAAGAAAAATATCCCGGCCAAAACGCCAACGGGGATATGCCAGGTAATGATTCTGCGCCACAGCAGGTAAAGCCCACCCAGCAGAAAGCCGAGATTGACCCATTCCCAGCCTTGATTGGCCAGTACTCCCTGCAATATAGGATGGGTGGATAAAATTTCAGGCTGGCCAGCATAGGTTTTGAACGTGTCCAGTGGGGTGGCGCCACTAAAAGAATCCACGTTTGTCGATAAAAAGGTAAACCTTAGACTATCCGCAATTGACGGAATTGTTGCCGTGTCGGTAATGCCCGCCGGAGCCAGCCAGGTTGTCATTTCTTTAGGGAAGGAAATCAACAGTAATACGTAGCCGATCATCGCGGGATTAAACGGGTTCATGCCCAAGCCGCCATATAAATGCTTGGCGACGACGATCGCAAAACTGGTACCGATTAAGGTAAGCCACCAAGGTGCAGTGGGTGGAATCGCCAAGGCCAGCAAAACGGCAGTAACCACCGCGCTATAGTCCCGCAAATAAAACCCCAGCGGCTTATGACGTAAGCTGAGCATTAGCGCTTCGCAGGCTAATGCAATGGCAATGGCCAAGGTACAATTAATGAGAGTGCCGTAGCCAAAAACGTAGGTCATAATCAGCAGGCCCGGGAGCGCCGCGTAGAGCACCTGCCGCATAATAGAGCCGGTGTCCACCGGCTTATGCACATGGGGCGATGTAATTGTGATGAGCGCCATTATTGCGTATCCCCTTGGGCCTTGGCTAAAGCATCTTCTGCCGCCTTGAGAGCGGTTTCTGCTGAGTTTACAGCCGTTGATAAGGCTTCTTTTTGTCCGCTGTCAGGGGCTGCTGCTGCCAGTGCCTTGTGGGCTTTTTTAACCATGACTTGTTGTTTGGCTACTTCCATTTTTAGGGTTTTGATGGGGTCCTCTGCGGCGGCGTTGCGGGCTTGAATGTCAGCCTTTTCCTGGGCCCTCGCTTCTTTCATGGCAAGTTTGCTGGCGTCTGATTTGGCTTTCAGTTCAGCGACCTTTAACTGTAAAGCCTCTCGTTGTGCCGGGTCACAATTTTCCGCCGTATCAAGTTCGGCTTTAGCCGCCTGGTAAGCAGCAAAATCTGTTGCTGACGCAATTTTGAGTGCTGCTATAGGATCAACGGGTGTCGCTATAGAACCAGCACTGGTGGTTGTATTGGACTCCGCTTTGCTATTTTGCTGAGTTTCTTTTAGCGCTTGCTTTGCGGTTTCCGCTTTGGTTTTAAGCTGTTCAACTTTTTGCTGCAATGCCGCAATGTTTTCAGCACCGTTTTTTTCCGCCTGAGCAAGAGCTTTTTGAGCTTCTTTATAGCGCTTCATCGCTGAGGCCGCAGCGGTTTGTAATTTAGCGGTGTCAGTTATCGTGGCTTCCTGAGTTGAGATGGGTTCGGCCTTTTTCTGAGCTTGCTTTGCGGCCGCAGCCTGTGCTCTTTCCTGACGTTTGCGTTCTTTTTCCTGCTCTTCTCGTTCCAAGCGCGCTTTTCGGGCTTCGAAGCGGATACGGGCATGATCTGATTTCTGATTTTCCTGTTCCTGAGTGCGAATTTCGCCTTTGGCGAAACGATAATATTGCACCAGCGGGATCTGGCTAGGGCACACGTAGGCACAGGCTCCGCATTCGATACAATCCGCTAAGTTGTAATGACTGGCTTTGTCGAACTCTTTGGCTTTGCTAAACCAATAGAGTTGTTGGGGTAGCAAATTGACTGGGCACACCTGGGCACAACTGCCACATCGGATACAGGGTTGTTCCGGTGCCGGTTCGGGAAATTCAGCGTGACTGGGTACCAACAGGCAGTTAGTGGTTTTCACCACCGGAATTTTTAGCGAATGCGCGGCAAAGCCCATCATGGGACCGCCTAAAATCAGGCGCTCGACTTTGTCGGGTGTTGCTTCCGCCTGGGCTAACAACCAATCAACTGGGGTGCCCACCAACACTTCATAATTGCCTTTGCGACGCACGCAGTCACCGGTTACGGTGGTAATGCGCGAAATTAATGGCTCTCCATGGTGAATGGCCCGTTGCACGGCGTAAGCGGTGCCCACGTTCTGGCACACAACACCCACATCCGCTGGAATGCCACCACTGCGCACTTCTTTGCCGGTGAGCATATAGATCAATTGCTTTTCACCACCTGAGGGATATTTGGTGGGTACCACTACCAATGACATCTTTTTGCTGCCAATGGCTGCCTGCATCGCCTTAATGGCTTGCGGTTTGTTATCTTCAATACCGATTAATACTTCTTCAGGTTCAGTGAGCCAGGCGAGAATTTCAATGCCTGCTATTATCTGTGCCGCTCGTTCCCGCATGAGGCGGTCATCAGCGGTAATGTAGGGTTCGCACTCCACGGCGTTGATGATCAACTGCTGGATTTTCTGGTCAGTATGGATGCTGAGCTTTACCACAGTGGGAAACCCGGCGCCGCCCATTCCAGTGATGCCTGCCGCGCGAATTTTTTCCAGCACATCGGCTTTACTGTGTTGTTGGTAGTCATCTAGGCCCGCGTGCTCTACCCATTGATCACGGCTGTCGCTGGCAATCACCACACTCAAGGCATCCATTTGGGAAGGGTGTTGTACCGGCCTTGGTTCAATGGCGGTGATAACACCTGACGTGGGGGCATGAACCGGGACGCTCACAAAGCCACTGGCTTGGGCAATGGGTTCCCCTTTTAAAACGGTTTGGCCCACCGCCACAATTAACTTAGGTGCTGTGCCAATATGCTGTTGTAGTGGCACCACCAGTTCAGGCGGTATCGGCAGTACTTTGATACTGGTTTCTGAGGATTGATCCTTATTGCCGGGAGGATGTATGCCACCGGGCAAATCCCACAGTTGCCGACTCATGACAGTGTCCTCACGGGGATTAGCTCTAGGGGCTTTTTGCCAATGCCTGGGGGGGCACTCCAATGCCAGGATTGGGGGGTTGCTAAAACGGGTACCATATCAATGCAGTCCACGGGGCAGGGTTCCACGCACAGGTCGCAGCCCGTGCATTCGGCGCTAATCACAGTATGCATTTGTTTGGCCGCGCCCAAAATGGCGTCGACAGGACAGGCTTGGATGCATTTGGTGCAGCCGATACATTCAGCTTCCCGAATAAAAGCCACCATTTTAGTGTCTTTGCTTTCGCCATGCTCTTCGTCAAGAGGTACAAAATCACGCCCCAGTAAGTCGGCTAGCGCGCGTATGGTGTCTTCACCTCCCGGTGGACATTTATTGATTTCCTCGCCGGCAGCGATGCCTTCTGCATAGGGTCGGCAACCGGGATGGCCACACTGCCCACATTGGGTTTGCGGTAGAATGGCATCAATTTGATCAACTACCGGGTTGCCTTCCACTTTGAATTTGATGGCTGCAAAGCCTAGTAGGGCACCGAAAACCAAAGCCATAAACATTAAAGCCGTGAGCGCAGTTAAGCTGTCAGCAATCCACTCCATAGCGCCCCCCTTAGATCTTTATTAGGCCGGAAAAGCCCATGAATGCTAGGGACATTAAGCCAGCGGTTATCATGCCAATGGACGCACCTTTAAAGGGAGTAGGCACATCAGACACCGCGATACGCTCGCGCAATGCCGCAAATAAAACTAAAACCAGGGAAAACCCAAGAGCCGCGCCAAAGCCATATAAAAATGCGCCTACAAAGCTATCAATATCTTTTTTGACTGTGAGCAGTGCAACGCCTAGTACAGCGCAATTACTGGTTATCAGCGGCAGAAATATTCCCAGAACCCGATATAAAAGGGGGCTGGTTTTCCGAACCACCATTTCAGTGAATTGCACGGTGACGGCAATGACCAGGATAAACGACAGAGTCTTTAGATAGCCAACATCCAAGGGTAGCAAGATATAGGTATAGGTCAGATAGCTCAATACGGAGGATAAAGTAAGTACAAAAGTGGTGGCTAACGACATACCCATAGCCGTTTCCAGTTTGTTGGAAACACCCATAAAGGGGCACAGCCCTAAGAACTGTACTAAAACAAAATTATTCACCAATATGGTGCTGATCAGAACTAACAGAAATTCTGGCATAACCTTGCTACTACTATGGATTGTGTCGGGGATGGGGATTCTAACACGAACCCCCGGCTCCAAGAAATGTGGTTTAACTAACGGCCAAGGGGTTTATTTTACCGCCATACCCGGTTCGGCACCGCTATCTGGAGACAGCAGGTAAATATCCTCACCACCTGGGCCAGCAGCGAGCACCATGCCTTCTGATACTCCAAACTTCATTTTTCTGGGCGCGAGGTTAGCCACCATCACCGTCAACCGACCTTCCAGCTGTTCCGGTTGGTAGGCCGATTTGATGCCTGCAAACACCGTACGGGTTTCGGCGCCTAAATCGAGAGTTAGCTGTAGCAACTTATCGGCCCCTTCAACGGCCTGGGCCTTGCTAATGCGGGCAATGCGCAAGTCGATTTTGGCAAAATCATCAAAATTGATAGTGCTTTTTGGTGTATCTGCCGCAGCCTTTGTGGCTACAGACGGAGGCACTTTTGCTGAAGCCAGGCTGGCTTGAGCTTCTTGCTGAGAATCATCCAGCATGGATGCGACGTTTTTAGGATCTACCCGCTGCATCAGCGCCTTAAATTTGGTGATTTCATGGTTGCCCAGGATCTGTTGCGAATCCTGCCATCTCAGGGGCTCTACCTGTAAGAAAGCTTCGGCCTGCGTTGCCAGATTAGGTAGCACGGGTTTCAAGTAAATCACTAACAACCGGAATAAATTAATACCCAGGCTACAACATTCCAGAACTTCCTGAGCTCTTTCCGGTTCTTTGATGGCAGTCCAGGGAGCCTGTTCATCAATATATTGATTGGCCTTGTCTGCCAACGCCATAATATCTCTCATGGCACGGCCGAATTCGCGGTTTTCATAAGCCTCAGCGATGCTTTGGGCCTGTTGCTGAAAGTCCTGAATCAATGGCGCATTGGCAGAAGCTGGCCCTAGTTTACCGCCGAGTTTATGAATAAAGTTGGCGGTACGACTGGCAATATTGACCACTTTGTTCACCAAGTCCGCGTTCACACGCTGGGTGAAATCTTCCAGATTGAGATCAATATCATCAATTCGAGCACTGAGTTTGGCAGCAAAATAATAGCGTAGATACTCTGGATTTAAATGCTTCAGGTAAGTTTGCGCGGTAATAAATGTACCGCGGGATTTCGACATTTTTGCGCCGTTGATGGTAACAAAGCCATGGCAAAAAACCGCGTTGGGGGTGCGAAAGTTGGCGCCAGTCAACATGGCGGGCCAAAACAAACCGTGAAAGTTGATGATATCTTTGCCGATAAAATGGAAAAGTTCAGTTGAACCTTGGGGGTTCCAGTAATCGTCAAACTCCAGGTCAGCGCGTTGGTCACATAGATTTTTGAAGCTTGCCATGTAGCCGATGGGTGCGTCCATCCATACATAAAAATACTTGTCGGTTTCACCGGGGATTTCAAAGCCGAAATAGGGTGCCGCTCGGGAAATATCCCACTGCTGTAAACCGGAATCCAGCCATTCCCCCAATTTATTGGCGATGCCTTCTTGCAAAGTCCCTGAGCGAGTCCACTCGGCCAGCATTTGCTGGTACTTGGGTAAATCAAAAAACAATTGTGTGGTGGGCTTTAACACCGGCTTGGCGCCGGAAATTGTGGAGTAGGGGTCTTTAAGTTCAGTGGCGGCATAAGTGGCACCGCATTTTTCGCAATTATCGCCGTATTGATCGGGCTCGCCGCATTTGGGGCAGGTGCCTTTGACGAAGCGATCAGCCAGGAAAAGATTCTTTTCCGGGTCATACAGTTGGGTTATTTCACGGCTGACAATATTGCCTTGATCCTTGTTACGCTGATAGATAAGGCTGGCCAACTCTCTGTTTTCGCTGGAGTGAGTGCTGTAGTAGTTGTCATATTCTACTAAGAAGCCAGCAAAATCCCGTTCATGCTCTTGCTGCATTTGGGCAATCAGTGCTTCGGGGGTTATTCCCAGCTGCTGGGCTTTTAGCATGATGGCCGTGCCGTGCGCATCATCGGCGCATACATAAGTACATTTGTGGCCGCGCATCTTTTGGAAGCGAACCCAAATATCGGTTTGAATATGCTCCAGCATATGCCCTAAATGGATGGCCCCATTGGCATAGGGTAAGGCGCTGGTCACCAGTATTTGCCGTTGCACGGAATCAGAGCTTTTCGTCATTTCGAATCTTTTGTAAATTGAGTTGAATGTAAATTGAGTTGAAAAAGTGGCGTTTGGTCTGAAAAATAAAGCACGTAACTTTAACGATAAAAGCACTTAACTCTAAATTTAAAAGCGCGTAACTATAGCTTTATTGGCACTAACTTACCAGATACCATAACCTCCTAATGGTCAACCCCCGGAGTATTGGTTATGACACAAGCATTAATGGATCAGGTGCAAAAGATTCTCGCCGTCACCACAGATCCCGTTTCCCTGCAGCCTTTTGGTAAGGTGGCTATAGTCAAGCAAGCTGAGGAGAAGGGAGGCGTTTTGTCCTTAACCCTGCTGTTTGGTTACCCCATCGATACCGTAAAGGAGCCTTTGACCGCAGCTGTGCAGGCAGCTTTGGCCGATTTGGCGGCAACCATCACAATAGCCTTTGATTGGCAGGTCAAAGCGGCGGCGCAGCCATTCGAAGCCGCAGGCAAGGTTAAAAATATTATTGCGGTGGCTTCTGGTAAGGGGGGGGTCGGCAAATCCACCACCGCTGTAAATCTGGCTCTGGCGCTAGCTAAAGACGGGGCTCGGGTAGGGATTCTGGATGCTGATATTTACGGCCCTAGTCAGAGTTTAATGCTTGGGGTACCCAAAGGTACTCGTCCCGAAGTCCATCAGCAGAATTTCTTTCTACCTATTGAAGCTTTGGGTTTGCAGGCCATGTCCATGGGATTTTTAGCCACCGAAGAAACGCCAATGGTATGGCGTGGGCCGATGGCGAGTGGAGCATTGCAACAGCTGTTAAAGCAGACAGTATGGAATAACCTGGATTATTTGGTGGTGGATATGCCGCCGGGCACTGGGGATATTCAGTTGACACTGTCTCAGCAAGTACCATTAGCCGGGGCCGTTGTGGTGACTACACCTCAGGATATAGCGCTGTTAGATGCGGTGAAAGGTATCGAGATGTTCCGCAAGGTTCATGCGCCTGTGTTTGGCATTGTAGAAAACATGGCGGTTCATATTTGCTCAAATTGTGGGCATGA
>CAWUJH010000005.1:0-438116 GCA_963922875.1 uncultured Ketobacter sp.
CGAGGGTGAGGATAAATACGGCGCAGATAGCGGTTCGGGCAATGTCAGTTTGCAGAGTTTCTTTGGGGTAAGCGTTAAATTTTGGACTGTAGCGCATTTCAAAAAAGTAGGTTTTGAAGGGTAGCTTGCCATCATCACCAATGACGGCATAGAAATTTCTAACCGTCTCATTGTCAGTATTTAATAGGTATTCTTTTCCATATTGTTTTTCTGTAATTTCAAGAAATCTTGAATCTGAGGCTTCAGATGCTTTCCAAGCGAGATAAATTTCCTCCCCCTGCATATACAAGACGATTAACATACCCACCAACCAGGGCAAAATAAAAAGATTGCGAAAAGAAGCAGAAAAGTCTTCCTGCAGCCGTAATTCTTTTGAGTTGATGGCACTGATGGGTGGCGCGGGCCTTTTATTTTGTGGCAGCTCACTATCGAGCAACCGTTCTTTATACCCCAGCAATCGTTCGGGGTAGTAGTGTAGCCAGCGGCGGCGAGTTGTCTTTTCCATTAAGCGAGATCCTCGATCTCGTCTGTCTCTTGCGCTATTTTTTCCGCATATCGCTGATCCGTTACTTTTAATATGGCGGCTAATTGTTCCTCGAAATTATCGGGTTTCTTGTCGTCAAAAATATAGAACGGCCTGCGCCCCTGCCAATTCTCCGGCCATACGGCGGATTGACCGTACTCAATAAATTTGACCATTGCGGCCAGCGTTTCATCTCTTTGTTCAGCAGAGGGAAAATAAGGGTTGCAGGAGGGCTGTAACTTGTAAAAGCGCCACCAGATGGGGGCATCTGGACGTTTGGGGTTAATAAAGTACAGATGGACCCGAATCATTTTGGGTGTGTTTACCACTTTCAGGCGCTCCAGCCGTTCGGCACAGACCGCACCTTTCCACCAGCTATAGGCCAAGCCATGCTCCCGGTCGATGATTAAGGGTGCACGGCGGCGCATAAAAAAGGCCCAGGGGCCGAGGGTGAGGATAAATACGGCGCAGATAGCAGTCAGGGTTATATCGTCTTGCAGGGTTTCTTTGGGATAAGCGGTAAACTTTGGACTGTAGCGCATTTCAAAAAAGTAGGTTTTGAAGGGGAGCTTGCCATCATCGCCAATGACGGCATAGGAATTTCTAACTGTCTCATTTTCAGTATTTAATAGGTAATCCTTTCCATATTGTTTTTCTGTAATTTCAAGAAACTTAGAATCTGAGGCTTCAGTTTCTTTCCAAGCGAGATAAATGTCCTCCCCCTGCATATATACGACAAACAAAACAACCACCAGGAACGGCAAAAGAAAATGATTGCGAAAAGTTGCGGTAAAGTCTTCCTGTAGCATTAGCTCTTTTGAATTAATGGCAATGATGGGGGTCTTGGGCTTTTTGTATTGTGGCAGCTCGATATCGAGTAACCGGTCGCTGTTCCCCAGCAATCGTTCGGGGTAATAGGATAATAGCCAGCGGCGTTGCGGTTTATTGTTCATTAGGCGAGTTCCTCGATCTCGTCTGTCTCTTGCGCCATTTTTGCCGCATAGCGCTGATCCGTTACTTTTAATATGGCGGCTAATTGTTCCTCGAAATTATCGGGTTTCTTGTCGTCAAAAATATAGAACGGCCTGCGCCCCTGCCAATTCTCCGGCCATACGGCGGATTGACCGTACTCAATAAATTTGACCATTGCGGCCAGGGTTTCATCCCGTTGTTTGGCTGAGGTAAAACAAGGATTGCCTGAGGGCTGCAGTCGGTGAAAGCTCCACCAGAGTGGGTCTTCTGGACGCTTGGGATTAATAAAATACAGATGGACCCGAATCATGTGAGGCGCGTTCACCACCTCCAGGCGCTCCAGCCGCTCGGCGGCCACCGCGCCTTTCCACCAGCTATAGGCCAGGCCACGTTCCCGGTCGATAATTAAGGGTGCACGACGGCGCATAAAGAAAGCCCAGGGGCCGAGGGTGAGGATAAATACGGCGCAGATAGCGGTTCGGGCAATGTCAGTTTGCAGGATTTCTTTGGGGTAAGCGGTAAATTTGGGGCTGTAGCGCATGTCAAAAAAGTAGGTTTTGAAGGGGAGCTTGCCATCGTCTCCTATGACTGAATAGTACATTTGAACGAGTTCATCAGCTGTGTTCTGCAAATAGTCTTTGCCATGCGTCTCAAGTTCCCATTGTAAAAATTGGCTGCTATCTCTCTCAGTTGCTTTCCAATTGATATAAATTTCCTCCCCCTGCATATATAAGACGATCAGCATACCCACCAACCACGGCAAAATAAAAAGATTGCGAAAAGAAGCGGAAAAGTCTTCCTGCAGCCGTAATTCTTTTGAGTTAATGGCAATGATGGGTGGCGCGGGCTTTTTGATTTGTGGCAGCTCACTATCGAGCAACCGTTCTTTATAACCCAGCAATGGTTCGGGGTAGTAGTGTAGCCAACGGCGGCGAGTTGTTTTTTCCATTAAGCGAGATCCTCATTAATCATGCCCATTAGAGGTTGTTTAATGAGTCCATCGGAGGTCAGATAGCGCAGCGGCGCAATCGTGCCGGGTTTGGGCTCGTAGTACCAATGCAGTTCGATGTCCTCTTGAACGGGAAATTTCATTGTCAACTGGCTTATTCCGTCCGCTTCGGTAAGTTGTGCCTGGGGCAGGGCTTTTCGAAACTGTTCAGTGAGCTGGGGGTTTGCGCGCCATAACCCCTGTTGAATTATGTTTTGATCAATATGCCGTGTGTAAACGCTGTAATGGATGTCCGATACTCCTGGCTGGAAATTGGGTAGTTTGAATTCGAAATGATACATTCGTTCATCTCCGGAAAAATCCAGAAGACCTTCAGTGCTGTCCATCGACAGCGATGGCTGATGGAGATAGTTGATAAATTCCTGAGTTTCAATTTTAAAGGCAGTGGCAATGTTTTCATTTTGATGAATTCTTAGCGCGTCATTCAATCTACGCTCCAGCGGATCTCTTTTTCTGTCGCTTCTTAAAAACGCATAAACCTTACCATTCCCCCAAAAACAATTCTCCAACAACAACTGAATCCCAGGTTTCCCATAAATCCACAGCAGCGTCGCCCCTGTGCCGACAAACAGAAAGCCCACCCCTGCCACAATTAGACCGGGAATGGCAGCCACAATAGAACTTACCGCTCCACCGCCAACGGTTAGGGCGGCACTGCCTGAGGCCACTAAAACTCCTGCCGCAAAAACCAAGGAACCCGTAGCCAATGCGAAATGACCGGCCGCTTCGCCTTTATTATGGTGCTGCCAGCTATTAACCCCATCCCACAGGGAGGAAAGCGCGGCCGCCAGGTTGGCCGCCACGATCAAGCGGGAGACTGTGGTGGTATTTAATAGATTATGCAAGGCGCTGGCCCGGTGTGCCAGTTTGGGTGCTAGTGCCGCAATAGCCTGGTTGGAAACTCTGCTGCTAACCAAGGCGGTGGTTCCCACTCCGGCCCGGCCGATGGCCAGGCCGTCCACAATCAGGGCGGTCGCGGCTGAGCACAGTTGCAACAGGTCGTGTAAAAGGTTGCCATTGTCCAGTGGATTTTTCCGCTCGATTTTTGACTGGTTGAGTAATTCGTAGAGTGTGATCAGGTTGAGGTAGGCGGAAATACCAGCGAAGCCTCCCTCAGTAATAATACCAACGCCTTCACCGACAGATTTTGGTACAACGAAAGAATAACGACTGTTCGCAATGCGGCTGACCTTGACGTTCGACAATTCTACATAGTGGGGAATGGTGGAGGCTTTAGTGGTTTCGCCCCAGTTAAACAGCTTTTGTCCAAGCTCCAAAAAGCCTTCAGCCCTTTTAAAATCGGCCGTACTTGCTGTGCCAGGGTAGGCTGCAGTGGCGCGTTTAAGGTGGCGTGCCAGGATTTTCCCCAATTCATCCGTGGTGTAGCGGGCTCGATTTTGGGAGTCAATGCTAATGCCCAGAACTTGGTGTATGGCGGGGATGAATTTGTTAACGGTGTGCTTAAGGGCGTTCGCCGTAATACGATGGCTTTGCCGTGTTGCCAGCTCGTGTTCGTAAATGGAAAACGATACCAGTTTCCCCCAAACGCCCCCCAGCGACGATAGAATCCCGTCTACTGCGTGGCTAGTGGCGAGCGACCAGTCCAGGTTCTGCTGTGGGCTGGTAACGATTTTAGTCAACACTTCAAACAAGCTGTTGTAGGTGTTGTTATCATTTTCATAATCGTTGATCAGCGCTTCAATTGCCTCGGTGCCGGGTTCGGTGGAGAGAATACCGCTGAATATTCCGCTGGCAATATCGCATAACTTGATAAGCTCGGCCTCGGCTTCCTGCTGATTAGCCGGTTCCGTGCAGAAGAATTTACGGAAATAGGTGTCCAGTGAGCCCACTTGGCCGCTAAAGTCACTACCGTGCATAAAGGATTGGTAAAGCTGAACCAGGTGCTGTTGGCGGTCTCTGAACAGGGCAAACTCGGCGTTGGTTTTTTGCCAGTATTGGTTGTACTCCTCCCAATTGATGGATTCTTTGAGGACTTTCTGAAAAGACTCATCCGTGGACTGTTTGAACTGCTCAATGAACTGGCCGATGGTGAGCGGGTACAACTGCTGCGAGGCTTCGCCTTTCTCCCATAGGGCCAGTTTGGCGTGGATTTCCGCGATGTCCCGTTGGCGGCCGACGGGATCATGCAGCGCGACAATTTTAGCCACTTTCTGATAGGGCGCCCGCTGGCGCAGTTCAGCGGCGATGTAGTCGGCGTTCATTTCGTAGCTGGCTTGGGTGGTGAGCAGGTCCAGTGCCACGTCTTTGATGCTGGCGTCGGTCTCCGATGTTTTCAGATACAGCAGGCGCTGCTGCTGTTCGCGATAGTCCTCCACCAGTTGAGTAAAGTTCTCTGCTGTGGCTAGGGCAGTGGCATCACCCTCTGCCTGCAAGTTTATCCGTTGCATCGCCTCGGCTCGCTCAGCAGCGTCTTGATGCATTCGGTCGATCACATCGGGGTGCCATTCGTGTTCACTGTAGGCAATACTGATCTGGGTGACTTCCTTACGTACGAACACAAAAGGGTAGCCCCCAGGTTTCCCGGAGGTGTCTTCGCGCAGCCCGCCTTGGGCATTGTGACCATTGGCAAACTGGTATTTGGGAAAGCGCTCTACAAGCTGGTTGTTGTGCACTTCGCGAACGTACTTGAATATCTGAAAGTGTCCCCCGCCGGGACCGTTTTCCTCGCGAATGTAGATCCAGCCGGGGCGCAGCAGGCGGGCAGCGTAACCCTGCGTGGCTTTGGCTTCACTTTGGTTGAGCATGGATGCCAAGGGCGGCGGCGCGTCCGCTACTTCAATGTGGTCGCCAAACAGGTTGACGTAGGCGTACCGAACGGGATAAATGGGCGTAATAATCGGATTAACCACTAGCGTGTTGGTCTTATTCAGCGCTACTTGGCGAATTTCGGGGTTGCTCATGGGTGTTCGTCCTTGAAGGGGTTAGCAGCCATACTGCTGCTGGATTTTTTCTCGAAGTGCGTCGGTGATTTTACCGGTAAGCGGCATAGCGTTCGTGGCTTCGAAGGATTGAATACCGGCCTTGGTCATGTCGCCGTAAAGGTTGTCCACCGCGCCGCAGGGATAACCCAGACCGTTGAGTCGGGCTTGAACGCCAGAAATACAGTCGATAGGATCCAGACTGGATAGTGCCAAAGTGTAACGATGACTGGGCTCGGGTGCTTCCGAGTCAAGGAAAATGTCCATGGCTACTTCCGCTGTTGCTGGGTCTTCAATGTCTACTTCACAGATACCGCTGCCATCCACAATAAGTTCTTTTCTAGCGCCAGCCACGAGGAATTGGGCCCGAACGTTCCGCAAGGGTTGTTGGTTGTCGTCGAGCAGTCGGACTTTAAGCTGCTGTACGTTGCGTTTAACGACAAATACGTGAATCTGGCCGGTACAGACCTTGGCAGCTTTCGGCTTGATGTCGGGTATTTTAATTTTATCACCAGGCATGATCACATCTGGATCCGGGCGCAGGCGGGCGAACTCGCTGTTGTAGGGGTGGGTGTAAATTGAGCGCCAATCAGCTATCTTGTATTTTTGGGCGATACTGAATAAGTTCTCGCCCTGTTGAACGGTGTGAGTTATTGACATGATGGAATCCGATCTGGTTGCCGAACGCGACTTTTTCTTGAATACACAGACAGGGAGAAGGCAAAAAGTGGCTGTGCTAAATCGGCATCGGCGCCAACTTGGTGTTTCTCCACAGAGTGGAGAAATTCGGTAACTTCATCGGGGAGTTAGTAATAGGGGGGTTAGTAATAATTTTCTAGGGCTTTTGCGGGTAGGCCGACGGTTCTAGGTATCCATGAAATGCGCTTTCTTCTAGCCACGAAGTCGCGACGCCGGATACTCCATTTTCCTACGAAATTTTTGTTCTCACTGTGAAGCGCTGGGAAAATAGCAATTTACTTGGCTATTTCTAATGTCTATTCGGCTATAACTTGCCGTAGTGCCACCAGCACATTGGAAGGGACAAAAGGCGTTACATCGCCGCCCAGGGTAGAGATTTCCCGTACCAGGGATGAGCTAATGTAAGATAAGTGCTCAGAAGGGGTTAAAAATACTGTTTCGATCTCCGCATCTAAGGCTCGATTCATATTGGCCAATTGAAATTCGTATTCGAAATCAGACACCGCACGGAGGCCGCGTAATAACACATTGGCCTTCTGTTCCTGGCAAAAAAAGATCAGGAGTTTGCTGAAACCCAGCACTTCGACATTGGGGAGATGGGCCACGGCTTCTGTGGCCAGTTCGATCCGCTTCTCTAAATCAAACATCGGCTTTTTCTTTTCGCTGGCGGCAATGGCCACCACCACTTCATCAAACAAGCTCGAAGCTCTCTCCACCAAATCCAGGTGGCCGTTAGTGATTGGATCGAAGGTTCCGGGATAAACAACTCGGGTATGTCGAGTCATAGGAAAAAGTCCTGAGCAAGAATTAAAGAATAAAGAAGAAGGTTACCCGAAGCCAATGGGCTCTACAAGAGAGGGATTCCCCCCTTTGGATTTGAACAAGCTTTTACGGCTTTCTAGGCTACGGCTGGTGTTTTCTTTGATCGAAGCCAGTTAAAGAGCAGCATCAGCGTTAGTAACAAAGGCGCACCCAATCGCAGCAAATCAGGGTGTCGGGAATAAAATGTTTTGTGACTTGTTGTTGCTATTGGTAATTCAACCAAGTAAGAACCTGCTTCATGAAAGCCCCCAATAATACTGATTTCACCGGTGATTCCGGTTACAGTGGAGGGCCCATTATTGATCGCATGAATCATGGGCAACCGGTTTTCTACAGAGCGCAAGGCAGCCGCATATATATGTTGGAAAGGTTGCCGAGTATTGCCAAACCAGCCATTGCTGGATTGAACCACAAGTAGCGTGTTGCTGGTAGTCTCGGGAACGGCACGGGCCACAAAAGCGGGGAACATTACTTCGTAGCAAATCAAAGGCACTAACTGTAAGTTTGGGAGCTGAAAAGTCACTGACGCATCACCCTTGGCAACCTCATCCAGAAAATTGCCGAGGTGACGTTTCATTAAATTGTTTAACCAGGGTAAGTCTTCAATTAGCGGCAGGTATTCGCCAAAAGCCACCCGTTTGATTTTTTTGTACTCGCCGATTTTGTGTCCCTTACTATCTAATAATATTGTCGTGTTGAATGTCTGTTCCTGATTATTTAAATCTTGAAACAGTAAGGGTATGCCCAGCTGAGCTATTTGGTGCTGAAACGCGTTTTGAACGGCTGGGTAATCAAAAAAGCCGTTGTAACGGCTTTCTGGCCACACCACCAGTTCAACGTTTGTTTGGGCTAATTGCTCGGTTGCCGCCATCTCTGGTGGATACGCCAAACTGTAGCCAGGCATTCTTTGTGGTTCACCCAGGACAGGGGCTTCATTGGGTTGCACTACACCGATTTTTCTAAGAGGCCAGTTCAATTGCTGTTGTTGCCAGTAATTGAGGCTAACAGCGCCATAAGTAAACCAACTGATAACGATGAACAGCGCGAAGTAACGGCTGTGTAAATTGGCACAGGGTTGTGACGGCCGTGCCAGTTGAAATAAGCTTATGTTGACCAGGCAAATAAGGATATCGAGTCCAGCAACTCCGGTGATGTCAGTGGCTTGGATTGCCCACAAAAACTGGCTTTGGCTTTCACCTATTTGAGCTGAAAACAGCATCGGAAAATAGCTATAGAAACTCATCATTATGATGGGGAAAGTGATCATCTCCGACAACTGGGTGTGGCGTTGAATCCATTGGTAAATAAGGCATGCAAAAGCCGTCAGTTGCGCGCTGTAAAACCAAAAGGCAGTACCAATCAAGCTGCTTTGAAACGCTGGATAATCTTTAAATATTTGCAAGAAATCCACAATCCAGTAACAGGCTGTGGCATAACAGCTGAGGCCAAATATCAAACCGAGGCAATAAGCCTGCTTCGCGGTGCGCCCTTCCAGTGCATAAAGCAATGGAATAAATGCCAGCCAGGTTGTGATAAATAATTGGGGGAATAAATACGGCAGTGCAAACATAAAGCCCGACAAACAGGCCAGCAGCGGTGCCAGAAATGCCTTCATTGCGCCTTCCCAGCAGGATAAAAATGCTGATGAAGCTGGTGCAGTTTTTGTTGTTTTTCAGCGGCCTCAAGTTGCCTGTTGTCGTTGATTTTTTTGCGCTCCAGCAAGTAGCGCGTCAAGGCGTTCGTTTTACCAAACAATTGATCGGCAATCACCGGTCCAAAGTACTCGCGCTGTCTTGCCATTGTTTGTTGAAACTGGGTTTCGGCGTTGGCGTCAGTTGAATTGCTTTTCTCTGCTTGCTGGTACTGAAAGTAGCGGGTGCTTAATTGACTTAATTGTTGACCAGCCTCGTCTGGAAACGTTTTTGCAATCAGAAAACCTATTCGTTTTAACTCCTGCTGATTGAGTTGGGCTGGGAACTTGGTGACCAAGCCTTGGATTATGGCCAGTTGATTGGATGGGTGCTGCCATTGTTGCCGCCAGTTTTCCGGCAGATTCATTAGCCAGGTGTCGATAACGGTAAAATTAAACGAATAGCGAGTTTTGGCCTCGTTGGGTTGCCATTGGTCGATGGTCCGAATACTTTCGTAACCAGAGTGTGCTGCCTGATACCAAGCAATGCTAAAACTGAAAGTGACAATCAGGAAGGCTACTAAAGTGGTTGCCCGACCGAAGCGTATCATTCCCATGAATGCTACATACCATTTAAATTGAGGTGCTCTGCCTGAGCTTGTTCTTGTGCGTTGAAATGCTGCTGTATCAATTGATTAATTTGCTTTTGCTTTTCTGTTGGGCTTATTGCTGCATTGAGTATAGCTTGTTTCTCCTGGGCAAAGGATTGATAGCGAGCATCCCAGTTGGTAATGTTGGGCTTTCGGTTTTGCAAAGTGTCGGAGGCTATGGCCTGTTTTCGTAATTTTTCTTCCATGCTCAGGGCTGGATCTTCGGCCAAGGCTATGGTCGTAAAAAAGTATTCGGTTATTGCATCTTCTTCGGCATAAAGAGCGGCGGCTACCTCTGGACCCAGATAGAGTTCTCGTAGTGAAGAAAGTTCGTCGTATAGTTTGCGTTGTGCTTCCATGCTTTGATCTTCAGGTTGTAGTTTCAAGGTTTGTTCTTTAGCTTGCAAATAGTCATAGAAATTTCTAATAACCGTGGCCGCTTGCTCACCTGTTTCGCCGGGTAATCCCTTGCTAACAATGTCAATGAACTCGTTCAATCTAGCCTCTGTCCAGTCCAAATCAGAGTATTCAAGAGCTTCTCGCAGTGAACCGAGAACTTGGGTGTTGAATACAATACGGTTATTCTCATCCAGGCGAATTTGCGCCAGCGCGTCGTGAATGCGTTGAACATCAAATTCCACATTATCTTCTTTTTTTAATTCCCAAAGATCACCGATAGTGCGGTTTGCATTGGTTGTGGGCGTGTCACTGGATTCTGGATTGGGTGACGGCAACGGATGGCTTTGTTTCACACGCTGTTCGAGTTCTTGCTTGGACTCAGTCATGTAGGCTATGAAGACACCGCCGAGGATTATGGCTAGGCTTCCGACAATTATTAGGGGTTTGGACAACGACTGACTCATTTTGGCTCGCTTTAGTTATTATTAGTGGAGATATTTTTTAAATGCCAGTTTGGTTATTATCTCGAAAATGTACGGATAGCGCTATGGTTACCTGTTGTAGTGAGGGAGAGAACTCCGGTGACTTGTGTTAGATTGCCTCTGATTTGATTGGTTTGGACACTTACAATATGGACCCAGGACATATGGACCCAGTTTGGCATCCACGACAGATACTCACAATGTTGGACCAACTAGATGATGATGCTGCCAGCTATACTTTGAATCGGCGCGCTACTTTACGGCGATGTTTCTGGGTGCTGGCGAGTGTTTCTTTTGCCTTATTAATGATCCACTATATGAAATATTCCGCCACACTGGTGGCTGGGCTCCAGTGGTTAGCGCAATGGCAAGGGTTGGATAAAAATCACTGGTTATTGCTGTTAAAGCAGACAGGTTTTGCTGAGCTTGTGGGCTACATATGGTGGACAATTTGGCATGTTATTGGCTATGTAGTTATACCCTGGATTATTGTTCGACAGGTATTCAAACAATCTGTCATGGATTTTGGTTGGCGTTGGAATAATACGGGCCGGCACTGGCGAGGCTATTTATTACTCTTTACCCCGATTGCTTTTTTCATAGTCCTGGTAAGTTTTCGGCAGGATTTTCTGCAACATTACCCGTTTTACTCTCAAGCCAAGCGCAGTCTTTTTGATTTTTTTATCTGGGAAGCCCTGTATCTGCTTCAGTTTGTTTGTCTTGAGTTCTTTTTTCGGGGTTATCTATTAAATGCGTTGCGTCCAGCCATTGGGGCAAATGCGATTTGGGTAATGTGTGTACCATACATGATGATTCATCTGCCAAAACTTTGGCTGGAGGCTACCGGAGCGATTTTGTTTGGTCTTTTTTTAGGTATTCTAGCATTGCGTTCCTGTTCTATATGGGGGGGAGTTTTGGTTCACGCAGGGGTAGCCGTTTCCATGGATATTGTTTCTCTGGTAAAACAGGGGCAGTTTCCCCACCAATTAATGCCAGTGGTTTTACAAAACTAATTAGCCATACCTCAGCCGTTACTGCAGTTTGCCGTAAAAAAAGTTAGAATATGGCGAGTTTGGTTTGGTTAGCCACATTAACCAATGTTGTCGAACGCAAAACTGATTAAAATTAGAGCTATTTCGCCCGTTGCTGGTGTTGTGCTACTTTATTCAAGAATATGTTCGACGCCTATCAGGGGTTCTAAAGGTACTGGACGGTTGGCCCAAGCCTGCTTTCGCTTTGCTTTGACTCATTAATAATAATTTTCAGGCCTTGGCCTATAGCAATCGGCATGCAATTAAAATTAAGTGATTTTCGCAGTAAGCTAGGCCGCAAGTTTTTATTGCTACTATTCCTGGTCGCTTTTCTGCCAATGATTCTATTGGCCTCCTTTTCCTATAATTATGTAGGCGTTTACCTCTATCAGCAAAGTCAAAAAGATTTACAAGATGAGGCGCGATTCTATAGCGCTTTAATGTATGAACGACTGTTATTAATGGCGAGTGAGTTTAGCGTTGCGGCAAATTCTGATGGCTGGCCAGTGCAAGGGGAGTCTTTCAGTCAGGTCGGGCAGCTAAACAGTATTGGTTTAGACGGAAAATTGCTTCATTTGCCTGCATCGGACCATAGGGCTACCTGGGAGCGCTTGCAAAGTGGAGCCCTTGTCCTGGTCAGCCAAAATAATGGGACTGCCTTGTTGGCGCAAAAAATGTCGGCTGAGGAGCAAGCGGAACCGCTTTTTTTCAGTGCTGAAATCAATGTGGCACGCCTGGTTGGCAAGTATGAAATACAGGATATCGATATGAATTACTGTATTTTTGGTAGTTATAATGAGCGGTTGTATTGCAGCAAAGGCTATCTGATCGCCGATGACCAGTTTGGCCAACTACAGCTAGAAAATGGCATGCGTCCCAGTTTTTCAACGCAATGGACCTCGGCTGGTGAAGATCATATAGTGCAGGTTCGATCGGTGTTTCTAAGCAGCCGCTTTGGGGCCCCCAGCTGGAAAGTCTGGGTTAGTGAGCCCACTGAGCGCGTCTATCGCGCCTTAGATGTGTTGCAACGTTTATTTTCACTGGTGGCAGCTATCACAATTTTACTGGCTGTCTTGGGTGGCGCCTGGCAGATTAAGCGAATTTTACAGCCACTGCGAAAATTCACTGATGCCACCCGCGCCATCAGTGAAGGGCACTTTGAATCGGTCATCGAGGTGGATAGCGGTGACGAGTTACGTGATCTTGCTGATGCCTTTAATCAGATGGCACAACAGATAGGCAAACAATTTCGTCTGTTGACGGGCTTTTCTAATATTGACCAGCTCATTTTAAATGTTCCTGATCTCGATCAAGTGGCTCATTCTGCGCTTTCTACCTTGCAGAGCCTGGTGGCCAGTGACTGGGCTTCAGTGGCGTTAAGAAACCCTGAACAGGTGAATGAATTGTGGCTGTTTGATTTTTCTCGCAGTGAAGGCCTAACGAACTTTATGCAACGAACACTAAGCGAGGATGAGCAACATTGGCTTGGTGCGATTGACCCCATGCATCGCGTGACACCGGAAGATGGCCGTTATTTGAGTTGGCTGTGGCCAGATCACAAAAACAATCATCAGGGCGGTGGTTTTGTTTTTCCAATTACAGCAAACAGTAAGAATCGTGGTGTGCTGGCACTGGGCTGGGATCGTGATTTTGACTTGTCAGAGCAGGATCGGAGCTTATTACGTGATTTTGCAGACCGATTAGCGGTTGCTATTACGGCCGTTCGACGTGAAAAAAAGCTCTATCAACAAGCGCATTTCGATACTTTGACCCAATTACCCAACCGGCAGCTGCTAAAGGATCGTTTACATCAAGCGTTAAAACATGCCTTAAGGAATCAAGGTTCTGGTGCTGTTTTGTTTGTGGATCTGGATAATTTTAAGAGCGTCAACGAAACCGAAGGTCATTCTTTGGGTGATGAGATTCTGATTCGAACTGCCGAGCGCCTGCAGGTGTGTGTTACTGGTGAAGACACCGTGGCACGGCAGGGCAGTGATGAGTTTATTGTGGTGGTGAATGATATAGATAGTCCTATGCGGGCTACTCGCGTAGCCAATAAAATTCTCACTATGTTGTCTTCGCCCTACAATATTGATAACAAGCGTTATTTTTTAAACTGTAGTATTGGTATTGCGGTATTCCCCAGTGATGGCATGGATGTGGAAAGTCTGCTGCGTAAAGCGGATACCAGTTTGCATCGAGTTAAAGCCGAAGGTGGTGGTCACTATCGTTACTACGAAGAAGAAATGAACCGGGCGTCACAGCGGCGGATGATGGCGGAGAGGCGTATTCGTGAGGCTCTAGATCAATCGAAAATAGAACTGCACTATCAACCGCAATGGTATGTGAGTGAAGGTTTTTTCAATGTAGAGGCTTTGGTCAGGCTGCACGATCAAGAGTTAGGCCTAATGACTCCCGGCGAATTCATTGATGTTGCTGAAGATACCGGGCTTATTATCGATGTGGGAGAATGGGTAATTCGAAAAGCCTGTGAGCAAATGGCTCTTTGGCATAGCAATGGGGTGCCGGTGAAGCGGGTATCTGTCAATGTTTCCGGTTACCAGTTGGCGCGTACGGATTTCGTCAAGGTGGTGGAGTCAGCATTGGCGGAGTATGGGCTTGGTTATCAGGATCTTGAGCTGGAAGTTACCGAATCTATCCTCATCAATGATGCAGACAGTGTCATTAAGAAGTTACGTGCCCTCAGTGAGTTGGGAGTGTCCATTGCTATTGACGATTTTGGTACCGGGTATTCATCCCTAAGCTATCTCCACAGTTTGCCTTTTGATTTGGTCAAGATTGATCAGAGTTTTGTTACGGGTTTGGCCTCCAATCAAAGTAGCGAGGAAATCACCCGGACTATTATTAGTTTGGCCAAGTCGTTAAACAAGAAAGTCATGGCGGAAGGTGTTGAAAGTGAATTGGAGTTTGAAAAGCTTCGCAACATGGAGTGTGATGCCATTCAAGGCTTTCTGATCTGTCGGCCGTTAGCCGCAGAAAAAATGCATGAATTCCTTACGAACTTCAAACCGCAAGTTAAAAGTCCAACTTAGCTTGCCTGATACTCACTATTCTGCGATTAATAAATAGGAGGCTGCCCGTCGGGCACGTGCTTAAAGCGGCGGTGTTGCCAGAGATATTGGGTAGGGTACATCCTGATATTGTCCTCGGTAAGCTGATTAAGCTGGGTTGCATCGGCCACTGGATCACCCGATGGATAGTCAATCGCGGGTAGTACTTCAATATGATAACCGTCCTCACGCCGGCCAATTCGTGAGGGGAAAACCATGGCATTGGTGTCGGTTACGAATTGCGGTGTACGAGAAATAGTGGCGCACTGAATATTAAAAAACGGCGCGAACACGCTATTGCGAGAGCCATAATGTTGATCAGGTAAATAAATGGCGAAACCGCCATTTTTGACATGCTCTAGAAAGGGTCGTAAATCGCGATTGGGGATTGGGATGCAATGACGCGATCTTTTCGCGAAGCTGTAAGCTTCAAACAGATCATTGTGGGCGGGCTTATACATCGCGGCGCAGAGTTGGGCCTGGGTAAACAGACGTAAGCAGATTTCCAACGGGGTCATATGAGAGGTCATAATAAAGGCGCCCTGGCCTTTGGCTCGAGCGGTTTCAAGGTGTTCAAGGCCGCTGATATGAGTCAGTGAAGCGAGTTTTTTGTTTGACCCCCAGTAAGCCAGTGAGATCTCTATTACCGCGATGCCGAGCGATTCAAAGCTTTCATTTACTATGCGCTGCTGGTGTTTTTTGTCCAGCTCTGGAAAGCATGCAGCGATATTGCGCTGAGTTATGTAGCGGCGTTGTTTTCCAATGCGCTGCATAATTCTTCCCAGCAGTTTTCCCAAGCGTATGGCAAGGGGAAAGGGTAGTTTTGCAATACACCAGCCAAAGCCAAAGCTGAGCCAAACTGGCCAATACCTGGGGAGGAAGTGTTTTAATTGATACACTTTTCTACTGGGTGCTTTTTTGCGACTCACTACTGTTCAATCCTTTACCGCTGTTCAACGTGACTATTCATTTCGTTGCTATTAACCAAAAATCACCATGCTTTGCCGACTGAGAGCCACCGGGTTTCCCGATGGCCCGATTATCAGCATCGATTGGCTGGTATAGCCGTGGGCGGCCGCATCCATCTGCGCTGCAACTCGCCAGGGTTGGTGGGTGGATTCCGGTTGATCATTAAAAAATTCCAGCATCCAGGTTAAAGAACTGGCAGCGGCGGGCTGTTTTAAGTAAGACAGTGCAACAGGCGGCATAAAGTCTGCCACGGCGGCTATGAAAGAGGCGTCGGCGTCACCCTTGGATTCTAGTTGGATTTCCACTTGAATAGTATTTCTTTCACGGCCGCTAAAAGGCAAAAAACCTTCCAACCAGTTCACTGTGAAATGTTGGGTGAAGGCTGGTGTCATATTGGGTATATAGGGGAACGGGAAAGGCTTTCTGTCCGGTAGCGGCGGTACCTTCGGTGTTAGCGAAACAATCGATTCTCGCGCTTGGCCAAAAATACCAATGATAAGACACAGCGTTTCCTCGCCGTTTAGGATGCGTGCCTCCATGTGCTGAGTGTTCTTGCCTTGCCTGATAGGTGTGACCTTAAAGGTTAGCGTGCCAGCGTTAACGGGTGCCAGAAAGCTGGTTTGAAGGGTGCGTAATGGCATGGCTGTAGTCAGCGTTTGCTCCATGGCTTTAATGGCTAAAGCCACTTGCAGCCCACCAAACACACTGCGACCCTGCAACCAGTCTTCGCTGACCTCGGCGTGCCAGAGTCCATTATTGTGCGTCAGTGATTGCATGACATCAGAATATTGCATGATTTTCTCCATCTAGCCTGGCAAGAATTCTAACCGATGGGCTTCAGTCTGAGCGCTCAGCAAGCCAGTTGGCGGTAATGCTCCAGGTGTGTTCTTGTGCCTTGCCACCTGCAAATACTCCGGCGTGGCCACCAGGCACGATTCTAAACTGTTTGTCCTTGGATGCGACGATATCCATCAGCTTTCGGGCGGCTTCAATGCTTACAATTTTATCGCTTTTGCCCGCAAAGGAGAGCAAGTTGCTTTTTATAGTGCCTAAATCAGACACCGTTTCACCCAGGGTTATTTGGCCTTGGGCAAGACGATTTTTCAGCCAAAAATCCCACAGGATTTGTTGTACTGTCGCCCCCGGATAGTCAGGCATATTGTTAAACCACTCCCGAGTCGTCAGGTGCGCCGTTACGTAATCACGATCGTTGAGGTTGCGTACTAAATCAATATAACTAACCACACCGGCCAACGGGTTCGTGAGTTTGAAGACTCGCGCCAGTATATGGCCGGGAACGTGGAAGTTTTCTGCATCCTTCAGGGTTTCTGGTAGTGGTAAACGCCGGGTTAGCTGGCTGATTCGCTTGACCATGCGATTGCGTAGTGAACCAACATGAAAATCAATAGGGCTGGCAATGGTGACGATATTGCGAATCTGGCCGTGGTCGTAAGCCCCTGCATAGAGCAGGCCCAAAAGCCCGCCCATACAATAACCCACCAGCGAAATCTCCGCTTGTTGGCTGTGTTGCTGCACTGCTTTCACGGCTTCATTCAGCCATTGGTTAACGTAGGTTTCAATTCCTAAATGAGCATCATCATGAGTGGGGGCGCCCCAATTGACTAAATAGACCTGAAAGCCTTTGGCATTTAGAAAGCGTACCCAGCTGCGTTCTGCCATCAGATCATAAATCCAATGATAAACACCCAGAGGAGGCACCAATAAAACAGGAACCCGGTGTTGGGCTACCTGAGGGGTTACTGGGTCGCCGTCCAGCACAAAGGTTTGGTTATCCTGCGGTGGGTAATAACGAAGCTCCATCATGCCGTCAGTGTAGATAGCTTCGTAAGCAGTAGTATCTGAAACAATGAAGCGCTCTGGATGGGTGCGGCGCTCAATGGCATGGCCAATAAACTGGCTAGATTGCTTGATTAAATGTGATGCCTTCATAGGTCTAAACGGCTTGTTTTCTGCTCAATAAAGTCACATAGCTTAACCCAAATATGGTGATGGTGGATAGAATAAATCCGGGGACGATCTCATAGAGGCCAAAAATGCCACCCTCCATTTGACGCCATATAATTACGGTAATTCCGCCAGCAAACAGGCCGCCAAGTACGCCCGCAGCGGAAGTGCCGCGCCAGTAAAGGATGCACAATATAGCAGGTCCAAAAGTAGCGCCAAATCCGGCCCAGGCATAGGCCACCAAGTCGAGTACTCCGCTGTCTGGTTTTAGTGCCAGTAAGGTGGCTAATATGGCAATAATCACCACTGTAAAACGGGAGACCCAGAGAGTTTTAGTGGCTTTTCCCCGAACTAACGGTAATATATCTTCACTAATTGCCGAGGTGCACACCAAAAGCTGCGAATCGGCGGTGCTCATAATGGCGGCCAGCACGGCGGCCAGCAATATACCGCTTACCCATGGGTTAAAGAGGGTTTCGGCCAGGGCAATAAAGACGGTTTCTGGGTCTTCCAGCGGGGTATCAAAATACATCGCTCCAGCGACCCCGGCAAAAATTGCCCCGGTCAATGCGAGCCCCGTCCAAATTAGAGCAATGTATTTGCCCTGAGTTACCGCGTTCCCGTCTTTCAGTGCTTGAAAACGAGCTAAAATGTGCGGCTGTCCAAAATAACCAAGGCCCCACGCCAATAAGCTGATAATGGCGATTGATGAAAAAGGTTTACCCTGTTCATCGTAGGAAAAATAGAATAGATCGCCGCGGTTCAGGGCTTGATGGGTAAGGGTAGAAGAGGACTGAATAATATCAAACACCCAGATGGGGACAGCAATAAGCGCTAATAGCATCAATATTCCCTGGAAAACGTCACTCCAGCACACCGCTAAAAAGCCACCAAACAGAGTGTAAATGACGATGGTTAGTGCGCAGCATTGAACTGCGTACAGGTAAGGGATGTCCATGATCTGTTGAAATAGTTTGGCACCAGCTACGAATCCGGCGCTGGTGTAAAAGAGGAAAAAAATAAGTATAAAAACGGCACTGATCCCCCGTAACCAAGTGCCCTTTTCAGGGTAATGTTTTGCAAACCATGTGGGTAAGGTCAGGCAATCATGGGTGGCCGAGGTTGCTCGTAAACGGGGGGCCACCCATTGCCAGTTTAGCCAGCTGCCAATAAATAAACCAAGAGCCAACCAGCAAGCACCAAAGCCAACATTATAGGCTAAGCCGGGTAGCCCCAGCAGTAGCCAACCGCTCATGTCTGAGGCGTTCGCGCTTAATGCACCGGATACAGCGGTGAGTCGCCTGCCACCCAGCAGGTAGTCGCTATGGGTCTGGGTCTGTTTCCAGCCAAGCCAGCCGAGCCAAAAGACAATCGCCAGATAAAATCCAAAGGACCAATGCGTGGCGGTTATGACCATGCTTCCACCTCTTGCCAAACTAAAGTGGGAAAAATTCACCGAACTACCAGTATAGCGTTGTTTAGGCGGCTGATAAAAATCGGATGTAGTATGAATGCCTTTTTAGGAAAATTGTAAATAGTGTTATGCTTTTACCACTACTTGTGGAATCTGGAATGCTGGCCTTGAAGACAGGGTATTACAATCAACCTTATCTTGTATGCCCCGATTGCGATTTGGTTGTAAAACCAAAGCCGTTGACAGTGGGTAAAAAGTTAGTTTGCCCCCGGTGTCAATATGTGCTCGTAGTTGCCAGGAAAAATCCGATTAATCGAGGCTTGGCTCTGAGTCTAAGTGCCTTGATTCTTGCCGTGCCTGCCAATCTTTTACCGATTATGACTTTCAGTAAATTGGGAATAGATAGTGCTGATACCTTGGTTCGTAATGTCATAGCACTGATAGACCAAGGCTTTTTGGGTATGGCGCTGCTGGTTTTCTTTTGCAGTATGCTGGCACCTGTTCTTGAAAGCTTGTTAATTTGCGTTATTTGCCTAATGGTCAAACGTCAACTGTTGGGACGGCCGCTGGTCATGGCTTTAATTACCCATAGTCGGGTGCGTCGCTGGGCTATGTTGGAAGTGTATCTTCTGGGCATTTTAGTGGCCTACGTCAAAATGATCGGTTCAGGTCAAATATACTTCGGTTTGGGGATGGTTTGTTTTGTGGGTATGTTTCTCATGGCAACGTTAAACACTTTGTTGTTTGATTCGAGAATGGTTTGGGAAATGGTGGGGCGTCAGCTTGAACACTCAATGCATCACCGCTAAGCAGTTAGGCTGGGTCCGTTGCGATACTTGTGATTTGGTTATTGAAAACGCCAATGCAAATCGCCAACGGTGTCCTCGCTGTGGCGTGCGCTTGGCATCGAGGTTGCCAAAGAGTATCAGTCGGACCTGGGCCTTAGTGGTTACGGCCTGGATATTTATAGTGCCTGCCAATGTCTACCCCATAATGACAGTAGTCTATTTTGGTGATGGCGAACCTGATACTATTTTTTCCGGAGTAGTGCAATTGGCTCAGGAAGGTATGCTGCCGATTGCCATCATTGTTTTTATTGCCAGTATTGTAGTGCCAGTGTTAAAGCTCATCAGTATCATGCTTTTGCTGATTGTTGTGCAAAGAAAATGGCAACTGAATTTAACAGTCTGTACTCGGCTTTATCGGTTTATTGAGTTTATTGGTGCATGGTCAATGCTGGATTTGTTTATGATTTCGATTTTGGCGGCGTTAGTGGATCTAGGGGCCGTAGCTACGGTTAGCGCCGGGCCTGCAGCGTCTGCATTCGCCCTTGTAGTGGTGATCACATTGTTTGCGGCCATGAGTTTTGATCCGCGATTAATTTGGGACTTGCAGGGTGAGCAGCGTCATGATTAATGATACTGATCTTCCAGAGGCCGAGGTCAGAGTTTCCAGTCGAACTTCTGCCATTTGGATTCTGCCCATAATTGCCTTGTCCATTGCCGGCTGGTTGTTTTGGCAATCGCTGATGGAGTCCCCCATTGATATTCGCGTTGACTTCCCTTCCGGTAGCGGCATTGAAGTCGGCAAAACCAAAGTATTGTATGAAGGCATAGTGGCAGGTGTTGTTGCTGACATGCAGTTAGACATGAGAGATTTGAAAGGTGTGCAAGTAAAGGTGTCCATCGATCATCGAATGGAAGCTCTGCTGCGCGAGAGTACGGAATTTTGGTTAGTGAAGCCTGAGATCAGTTTAAAAGGCGTTACTGGACTCGAAACCATTGTAACGGGAAATTATATTGCCATTAAACCCGGTCAGGAGGGCAAGCGAGCCACCGTTTTTCAAGCGCTGGCGGAGCCACCCAGCTACGATGTTGGCCAACCAGGGTTGAATATTACACTGCGGGCTCAGAATCTTGGCTCCATCAGAAAAAATTCGTCGGTTCTTTTTAAGCAGCTGCAGGTGGGGACTGTTGTAGGTTACAGCCTGACCAAAAACAGCGATGAAGTTCTGATTAGAATTAATATCAAGCCCGAGTACGCTGCGCTAGTGAGGGCCGATACCCGTTTCTGGAATATTAGCGGGCTAAGAGCCAAGGCAGGCTTCGATGGTGTGGAAGTCAGTACCGACTCCCTGGTAGCCTTGATTCAGGGAGGCATTACCTTTGATTCACCCAGTCTAAACAATCAGGAAGCGACCAATAATCCAGTGGTCAATGGTGCTGAGTTTTTGTTATTTGCTGATGCGAAGGCGGCGCAGCGCAGTGTTCCTATTGTCATCCGTTTTCCGGCACCACTGGAGTTTGGTAGCAAAGACACCAAGATATTATTCAAAGGTTTTGAGGTGGGCTCCATTACTAATGTCGAGCTTGATAAGGATAACCAATTTGTCGTTGCCCAAGCCAATATCAATCCAGAGGCCGAGCCTTTACTCACTACCAATACACAATTTTGGGTGGTAAAACCGCAAGTATCGCTGGAAGGTGTGAAAGGCCTGGATCTTCTGCTCTCGGGCCCCTATGTGGAGCTGGATTATCAACCAGGAGAGGCTTATGGTGATGGGTATCCAGAATTTGTAGCTCTAACGCAGCCGCCAGCGGTCACCACCCGAGATCCTGGTCTACAACTGACATTGACTGCGGAAAGCATGGACTCAGTGCGTCGTGGTTCACCGGTTTTTTATCGTCAAGTAGCTGTGGGGCGGGTCAACGACGTGCGCCTGCGGTCACAGCGCGATGGCGTGGATGCTACCATTACCATCGATGAGCCATACCGGGAGCTGGTTACGGAGTCTTCTCGTTTCTGGAATGCCAGTGGCATCTCACTAGCGGGTTCATTCAGTGGTTTAAAAGTAGATATACAATCCCTGCTAAGCGTTATTAAAGGCGGAGTAGCCTTCTATAACCCGGCGAATGAGGCCCAGGCCAAACCAGTGACAGAGGGCGCTCATTTTCCCTTGTACGATAGTCGCGAATTGGCGCAAGAGCATGGGATCATGGTTCGTCTGCTGGCTCAAAGTGCCGACGGTATTCAGCCAGGAACGCTCATCAAGTTCCAGGGTTTCCCTATCGGTGAGGTCAAGTCAATAGAGTTGATACCGGATTTGTCCGGCGTCTTGATACAAGCGGTACTACGTGAACGGGGTCGTAAATTCGCAACCCAGGGCTCCCGGTTTTGGTTAGTGAAACCGAGTTTTGGTCTCACAGGAACCGAGAATTTGGACACCTTGGTAAAGGGGCCGCATTTTGAGGTTAGCCCCGGCTCAGGTCCAGCTCAATATGAGTTTGCTGTGTTGAATAAAGCGCCCACGAAAGGGAATCCTGGCGTCAATATTGTGTTGAAAGCTGCGCGGTTGAATTCCATTCGCGAAGGTGTGAAAATTCATTACCGTGACGTGGTTGTGGGGGAAGTGACCGGATTCAGACTGGCTGAAGATGCTCAGGCTGTGCTAATCAACGCCACCATTTATGAACCCTATAACCGTTTGGTTCGTGAGGGCACCCAGTTTTGGAATGCCAGCGGGGTGAATGTGGATTTTGGCTTGTTTAAAGGCGCGGAGATCCGGACCGAATCCTTGGAGTATATTATCCAGGGCGGCATATCCTTTGCGACGCCGGAGGCCGGTGACTCGTTGCCGCTGGCGCAACAAAATAGCCTGTTCCGCTTACACAATGAAGTGAAGGATGAGTGGCTGAAGTGGGCTCCCCAAATAAAATTGCCTTAACCTTTTGGGGTAAAAAACGAGTAGTAAAGAGTGTAAATCTCTTTGTTGAGTCAACAAGATTTACATGAGGGTAATGACGAACTGTGATTGTCAACCTATTTCGGCGAATGGTTTGGCGTGTTCAGGTCTGGATTGCTGGGCTTATTTCTGCGATCATTCGCCCACATTTATTGACAGATTCCCCAGCGAGCCATATGAATACCAACAACCAAGTATCTTTTGCTGATATATCATCAGGCATTATTGGCGCCGTCACTGAGTTACCGGCCATTGCTCGAGGTGCTGGCACCTTATTGAGAACTAAGCCTGAGCGCAAACAGTCCATCGGAACAGTTTTGGAGCGACAAGCCGTTCGCTATCCAGCCAACCCAGCGGTTAAATTCGGCGATAAAATGTGGACTTATGCCAGTTTCAATGGCTGGGTAAATCGTGTGGTTGCGTTGTTTCAGCAAGCGGGAATTGCTAATGGTGATGTCATTGCCATTATGTCAGAGAATAGAGCGGAGACATTGGTTTGTGCTGCGGCAGCTGCCAAAATTGGCGCTGTTGCCGGAATGCTGAATTACAATCAGCGTGACGAAGTCCTCACCCACAGTCTTGGCTTGATCAGCCCCAAGTTGATGGTTGTGGGGCAGGAGTCCGTGGAGGCCCTCGCTACAACGCCATACTGTCCGGAAAAAAACAAAGACATTCAGTTCTTCTGGGTTGGAGACGCAGAGAATGAGTGTCCTGCGGGTTACAAATGCCTGGAAGCTGAATCAGAAATGTTACCCAGTGTTAACCCTGCGACTACGGCGAAAGTTAAAGCAAAGCAACCCTGTTTCTATATTTTCACTTCTGGCACCACCGGTATGCCTAAAGCCTCGGTGATGTCCCATATGCGCTGGTTAAAAGGCGGGGCAGGCATGGGTTTGTTGACGGCTCGCCTCAACTCCAGTGACGTTATGTATGTGCCTCTGCCGCTTTATCACAATAACGCATTGACTGTTAGTTGGGGTTCGGCGTTAGTCGCGGGCGCTTGCACTGCATTAACCAAAAAATTCAGTGTGTCCCGTTTCTGGGACGAAGTGCGCCAATACGATGCTACGGCATTTTGTTATATTGGTGAATTGTGTCGCTACTTATTGAATTCGGCACCAGATCCCCGCGATAGAGACAACAAGGTGCGTGTTGTCATTGGCAATGGGTTGCGCGCCGAAATCTGGATGGAATTTAAGGAACGTTTTGGTATCGACCGTATCTGCGAATTTTATGGTGCCAGTGAATGTAATGTGGCGTTCGTGAATAGCTTTGATGTGGATTGTACCGCTGGATTTTGTCCCTATCCCTTCGCTGTAGTGAAATTTGATCCAGAGACCGAAGCTCCCATCAGAAACGCCGAAGGCTCAATGGAAAGGGTGGCTGCGGGTGGAGTTGGCTTGTTGATTACGAAGATCAACAAAATGGCACCCTTCGATGGCTATACCGATACCAAAGCCAGCGAAAAGAAAATTCTGCGGGATGTGTTTAAGAGCGGTGACAGTTGGTTTAATACGGGCGATCTGGTGCGTGATCAAGGTTTCTGGCATATCCAGTTTGTCGATCGGTTGGGGGACACTTTCCGTTGGAAAGGGGAGAATGTGGCAACCACCGAAGTAGAGGCAGCCTTTAAGCATGTTTCTGATATAGAGCAGGCGGTTGTATACGGAGTTGAAATTCCGAACACCGATGGGCGTGCAGGCATGGCCGCTATCACTTTGCATGGCCATGTTAGTGAATTTGATATGGCCGCGTTGGCGAAAACCTTGACAGATACTTTGCCGGGTTATGCCGTGCCTTTGTTTATCCGGGTGCGAGAAGAGCATGAAATCACTGGTACCTTCAAGAACCGCAAAGTGGAATTGAAACAAGAAGGTTTTGATCTCAGCAAAGTACAAGAACCTTTGTTCTTCCTCAAACCTGACGAGAAAAACTATGTGCCGGTGGACAATTTGCTTTATCAAAAAATCATGAGTGGTGAAGTAAGAGTTTAAGCCATAACATTATCGGTGCTACTCTAGAAATGTAGTTGAAACTACTGCTTCCAGGGGCGGAATATGTTGTGTGTTCGCTTGGCCCGATTAAGTGATTTAGAGAATATTACAGCCTTAGCGCAAAAGTGCAGTGTTGGCTTAACTTCTTTGATTGCTGATCCATCTATCTTGGCGCAAAAACTTGCCTGGGCTGTGGCTTCAACCAATCTTGAAACCTCCAGTCCAGATCGTTTGTTTTGGTTTGTGTTGGAAGATACGGAATCTGGGCAAGTAGTGGGCTTGTCCGGAATCGAAACCGCCATTGGCCTTCATGAAACCCATTATACTTATCGCGTTGATACTATCGTTCATGCCTCTGCGGAATTAGGCGTTTATCACCAGTTTCCTACCTTATTTCTCACCAACGATCATAGCGGTTGTAGCGAACTGTGTTCTCTGTATCTGGATCCGGATTATCGCAACAGCAAAGTGGGAACTCTGTTATCCAAAGCACGGTTCTTATTCGTGGCACAATTTCGAGCATTGTTTGCGGATAAACTTATTGCTGAGCTTCGAGGCTATGTCGACCCTGAAGGGCTGTCACCCTTTTGGGAAGGATTAGGTCGCCACTTCTTTGCCATGGATTTTGGGCAGGCGGATTATTTAAGTGCTGTGAATAATAAGCGCTTTATTGCTGAGTTGATGCCCAGATACCCTTTTTACACGCAGTTTTTGCCGGTGGCGGCCCAGGAGGTGATTGGCGAGGTGCACCCAGAAACTTTGCCAGCAAAACGCTTGTTGGAAAGCGAAGGGTTTCGATATGAAGGTTGTATCGATATTTTCGATGCGGGGCCTACACTGGAGTGTTATGTGGATCAGATCAGGGCTGTGCGAGACAGCCACTTGGCTTACCCTTTGCAACTGCAAACCTTGGAAGGGTTTCCGTTGTTAGTGGCCACTCTTGAAATGGAGCAATTCCGCAGCTCGTTACTCTGGCCAGATCAGAGTGGAAAGCATCCCCAGGATATTGGTGAGCTTATGAGGGTTCTTAAAGTTGATGAACACGATAAAGTTCGATGTGTTACCCTGAATCCTACCCCTGTTTTTTAGTTGGCTCTGGAGTGCTGAGTGTCGGACTTAGAGGTGAATTTCGATGGTCTGGTAGGACCTACTCACAATTTTGCAGGTCTCGCCTACGGCAATATTGCCTCATTAAAAAATCGAAATAGTGTCTCCAATCCAAGATTAGCCGCGCTCCAGGGGTTGGCGAAAATGAAGCGGCTGATGGATTTGGGGGTGCCTCAAGCGGTGTTGCCACCTCAGGTTAGGCCTGATCTGCGATTACTGCGGCAATTAGGTTTCGCAGGTACGCCGCCCATAATTCTGGAAAAAGCCTGGAAGTCCGCACCGGATCTCTTTGCCATGTGTTGCTCGGCCTCCTCAATGTGGGCGGCGAATGCGGCCACAGTGGCTCCGAGCTCGGATTCAGAGTTCGGTACTTTGTGTATTACCCCTGCTAACCTGGTGAGCCAATTACATCGCCATATGGAATCATGGTTTAACTATCGGGTGTTACGTTTTTTGTTCGCCAATACCCACTATTTCAGAGTGAACCAGCCACTTCCTGGGGTTAGTGAGTTTTCCGATGAAGGGGCTGCGAATCATATGCGGTTGTTTCTGCCTGCTGCAAAACGCGGATTGCATATATTTGTTTATGGTATGTCGAGCCGGGTAGGCGATTATCAGGCCAGTCGTTATCCGGCCCGTCAGACATTGAGTGCCAGCCGAGCCGTTGCAAGGCTAAACGGTTTAAGCCAGCGCCAGACAATTTTCGTAAGGCAAACGCCAGAAGCCATAGATCATGGTGTTTTTCATAACGACGTAATTGCTATTTCTCATAAAAATCAATTGCTTTGCCATGAAAAAGCGTTCCTCAATCAGGATGTTTTTCTGAATCAACTCGATACGGATAGTGGTGGTGAAGTGGAGGTCATTCAAACGCGATCTGAACAAATACCGCTAGCACTGGCCGTGGAGACGTACTTGTATAACAGTCAACTGGTTCACTCAGCGCAGGGTGAAAGGGTAATGTTGTTGCCGCAACAGTGTCATACCAATGTTCAGGTAAGAGAATATGTGGAGCAGGAGCTCAAAAACCAGCTGACCTTAGATTCCATTGCCTATTTTGATCTTCAGCAAAGCATGAAAAATGGTGGTGGTCCAGCCTGTTTGCGGCTTCGAGTGCCTATGAATAAAGCTCAGTTGGCGGCAGTTCAAGGGCGGGTAATGCTTGATGAAACGCTTTATGAACAGCTTAAAGCTGTGATATCAGCGGGTTACCCCGACCGCTTTCAGCTCAAAGATCTAACGGATTGGGGATTTTGCCGACACCTCAATGAGACGGTGCTAACCCTTTACGAGTTGATGGGCTTGCCTTCGGATCTGTTAGATTCACAATTAATGATCTAAAACGGTTTGCAAAATTATTCGGAAATTAGCGGCAATATTGTCTAGAATTTAATCAGTCGTGAAGTTTGTTGAATCTGATTGAGAAGTGTAATGTTGTTGCGGGTAGTCGTTTTAACGTATTTTGCATTGTTTAGTGTTTGTCTTGGTGCGGCGGATAACCAAAGCAGTAATAGTAGGATTCTGGTTTCTGAGCTGCCAGCCTTTGAAATATTGCAGCATGCTAGAGCCAGTGCCACAGAATCATCGCAGCCCTCTGCTGGGTGGTTGATGATGATAAATATGATGTTGGCCACAATTATTGGGTTGTTGAGTTTACGAATTCATCGGGTTAACTCAATGAAGGGAGCCAGAGTGTTTCGTGATAAGGATCAATTTGCGGTAGTCTTCGGGTCTCGGCGAGGTAAAATTGTGGCGAAGTCCTCACCAGCGATGGCGCAAAGCAGTCTTCAACAATTGATTGATTTGGATGATCCCTTGGCCATTGCCCATCGGTTACTGGCTGAGCACAAATACCAAAAGGCCCTTGAGTTTCTGTTAAGTGAATTAGCCCTTGATTCGAAGCGGAACGATTTGCGATTCTGCATCATAAAAATATATGCATTTCGCAAAGAATGGGCGTTATTCGATAGCCAGTTGGATGCGTTGGAAAGTTTTGGCGATCAAGCATTGCTTGGGGAGGCCAGAAAGCTCTACCCCAAACGTGCCTTACGAGTCTACTAGTTGATTTTCCGCCTCTAGATTATTCTCCTCGGCCCAGTACATCGTCGCGGACGCTCTCGGCGATGGCCGCGGCTTCGCTGATCAATTCGTCGGGAACACCCAGTTCCACTAAGGTAGCTCCGAGATCTCCCATAACCGCATCAAAATGGCTGTCGTTTAAACCTTTTTCTTCCACCAGGCGGCGATGGGCTACTTTCATTCCTTTGCCGGAATAGTTATTGGGTCCGCCAAAGGCAAAAGTCAGAAAGCCTTTCATCATCCGTTGTTGCTTGTCCATATCAACGCCTTCGAAGAAAGAATTGACGCTATCATTGGCTAAAATCTTTTTGTAAAACAAATCAACTGCTGCGTCCACGGCTGGTTCACCGCCGATTTTTTCATACAATGTAGTCATGGGTTTGCTCCTTTAGAACAAGTGTTGTGTTTTTATGGTCAATGGCCTGAGATGTTCAAAGGCAAAAAGAATGCCATTACAGTTTAAAGGGAATCTGGCACTAATGTTGGTCATGAACCCCCTGTTTTGCGCAATTAAACTGGTATTTGTAGAGTATCCCTCTAAATGGGTGCACCAATATGGGCAATACTTGATAGATTTTAGTTTATATATGGTGCGTTCAGTGGGTTTTGTGGAGCATTCACTGTTTAGGGCTGCTCTAGTGGTGAGGGTGTTACACTGAGGTATGACGTATTTGGTTAGTGGCAATGATCGATAACAGCGAATTTGATGAAGCTTCGGCGCTGGAAGCCGCACTCGGATTACAGAAAGTGCTGCAAATGCGTACCCACAAGCGCAAATATTTGGGACAGTACTACGAGGTGCCAGGCAAACTGGGTGAAGCGCTGAGATTACCGAGTATTTTATCAAAGCTGGGAAGTAAAGTGGTTAAGCGCCGCCAGCAAGGCGTAGAAGAGTTTAATGATTTGTGGATAACGCTATCAAAAGCTACTCAGCAGCGAGTATTAGAACTCATGTCTTGGTATGATCCAAAAGAGCTGGAATGGGACGATAAGCGCTCCAACCGTAAGCCCAAGCTACCCTCTGACAGCTAACCCGCGAGCAGACGGCTGCGGTTGATGTTAAGTGTTGTTAGGTTGTTTTATCCGATCCATTACCTCTTCCACCGCTTCCTTGTTTGCTTCTGGTTTGGGTCTAATCTTAATAAAACGACTAACAAGCTTTAATTGACGAATAAAGCGTCTGCAATGGTGACAGATAAGTAAGTGAAAAAGTATGCCCAGGCGCTGCCACAATGACAGGTTGTGATCCAGATAATCACTGGCCTGATGGGCTACATCTCGACACTTTAACATTCACCGGTTTCCTGATAATGATTAATGACTTGTAATAACTTAAGCCGTGCTCTGTGGAGCAGTACTCTTACATAAGAGTCGCTGACTTTTAAAATGTTACAGATATTGGCTAATGATTCTTGTTCAATGTCGCGCAACATGAAAACGGCTTTCTGTTGTATTGGGAGCAACGAAAGTGTGTGATCAATGCATTTCTGCAAGTGACTTTCTTCCAGTAACTGTTCGGGGGTGTCAAGGTGCCAGCTGGTCACAGGATTACGCCAATGACCTGTGTCATCAAAGGCTTGGCTCAACCATGGGTCTGCATCGCCCTGTGGGCTCAAATCCTCCAATGCGACGGTTCTTTTTTCTTTGCGAAGTCGTGTTTTTGCTTGGTTAGCCACAATCGTATAAAGCCAGGTTTTCAGTGACGAGCGGCTCTCAAAGCTGGGTAACCCGTTGAAAATGGATACCCAGGCCTCTTGTACCACTTCTTCTGCCAGACTGTCACCAATGATGGCTCTTGCGACCGTAATGAGAGGGGCGTGATAGGTCTTAACCAGTTGTTCAAATTCTGCGTGTTCCTGACGTTGTAACCTGTCCAGATTGATTTCTCTTGGGACGACAGTCATCGATTTCTCAGCAGCTGGATGGTGGTAGAGAGAGCAACCGGATAATACACTTAGGTGGGGTGAATCTTCAACTGCAGGGTTAATAACAATGCATACCGTCGGCTTCCATGCCTCCGGTATGAGGTTCCCAAGGAAAGAGAACAACAAGAGCGGCAATAAATCTTGTTATGTTTGAAATAGCAAAAGACTGGCCAGAATTGGCAAGCCTTTGATTTACACCTCAAAGATCTAATTTCCTGAAAAACTCTGTGCGCCTGTATGTGGCAGTCATCG
The DNA here is from genome assembly GCA_963922875.1 of uncultured Ketobacter sp. GTDB lineage: Bacteria > Pseudomonadota > Gammaproteobacteria > Pseudomonadales > Ketobacteraceae > Ketobacter. The sequence goes on from CAWUJH010000005.1 coordinate 29,675, forward strand.
AGCTATGAATCGGAAACGGTTTAAAACTGCGCTCGGATGAGTCACTGCTGACCGAGTTGGTAGGTCATTTTCCAGGTTTCCTGGATCAGCATGGCGTCGTTACTGGCTCGGTGGCGAGCCTTGTTATGGACAGCCAGCAGCTGGTCATAAATTGTGTGCCAAATTTCCATTTGTGGTTCGGTGAGCGTCAGCTCCAGGGGGGATAACGTAAAACTCATGGTGGTGTGCGTATCAAAGAACAGTTTACGCAGCCACTCGTAGTCAGATACCCAGCCATCGCTGTAGAAAGTTTGTCCCGCTAAGGCTTGGTTAAGTTGTAGCGCAACATGCTTTGCATCGATCCCTGCTTTCTCAAGTTGGCAGCGGCTGATCTTGTGGGTTTGTTCTGCCTCATCGCTCCAGTGAATCCAGTGGGGAAGGGGTTGGATTAGAGTGCAAAAGCGTTCACCGCGCCCATCCACATATCCTACTTCTATGGGGAAGCTTCCAGAGCCGAAACCTGATGCTTCAATATCCATTATTGATGGCGGGCGTTCTTCGTTATAGCGCATGAATTAATGCTTATTAAGTCATAAAAAGCAAACAGTATAACAGCATTATAGTCTACTGAAAGAAGTCGCGTTTAAAATCGATCATATGGGCAGCGGCCGTTGGGTTTTATCATCAGTAATTCCTGTAGTAATTCCTGCCGAATTAACCCAATGGCTGTGATAATATGACGGCCCGCTGCAGCAGGAAATGCGGTGGATAAAATTAATTGTCTTATTAAGAAGCATATTACGGATAAACATTATGAAAGAAAAAATGGGGCGCTTACGTTCTGCTTGGTATTTTGTATGGATATTATGGATGATAACGACAAACAGCCAGGGTGCGGAGCTGGAAACACTCAACTTAACATTAGATGTTTCGGTTAATAGCGGCAAAGCGAGAACTTCTTCAGCAACTAGTCTGCAACAGACGCTACCCCAAAAACTACAGATGTCAGAAGATGAGCGATTAATAAAAATCGTTAGCAGGGTTGATTCAAAAGGGTGGCAGCATACGCGCTATCAACAAATGTATAAAGATTTGCCAATATGGGGGCAGCACATAATTGTCCATGATAGAGGCAACAAATCCGCAAAAATTACGGGTCGAATTGCGCGTAACTTGAGTCAAGATTTAAGCCGTTATTTGCGTGTGTTCCCTTCTGCTTCCACTAGTGCTTCTGTAGATGTTGAAAAGGTAGCCGAGCGTTGGGTAAGAGCAAAATACTTGCAAACTTTAATGTCTCAACCTGTGAATGAATGGCAAGTCACGTTTCGTGATACTGAACGTTCTATCTTTGTGAAGCCAGATAATCTGGCGGTAGTAGTGCAGCGATTAACTCTACTGGTTACGGCGCCGCGGACCACTCCCAAGATTTTTAATGTGTTGGTCGATGAGCAGTCTGGTGTAATCCTAAAAGCATGGGATGGCATATCTCGGGCTCAGGCAACAGGCCCAGGTGGTAATGAGAAAACGGGATCGTATTATTTTGGTGTTGATTACGGCTCTCTGACAGTAACGGAAACAGAAGCCGGTTGCGCATTGCAAAATGAGCGAGTCATTACTATCGATATGGAAGATACCTTTGATCCTCAGGATAAAGAGGTTTTTCAGTTTCCATGTTATGAAAATATTCAGCGAGCCATTAATGGCGCTTACTCTCCATTGAACGATGTTCATTACTTTGGTGATGCAACGGTGAGAATGTATTCAGAATGGGCTGGCATAGAAATGTTCCCGCAACCTATCCGCTTAAATGTGCATTATGGTTTTAATGAAGCGGACGCCTTCTGGGATGGTAGCAGTGCTAATTTCGGCAATGGCAATGATGAGTTTTATCCTTTTACTGACAATAATATTGTCGCCCATGAAATTAGTCATGGTTTCACTGAGCGAAATTCAAATTTAATTTACAGCGATCAATCTGGTGGTATCAACGAAGCGTTTTCTGACATTGCGGGTGAAGCGCTAGAATTGTTTGTCAATGGCAATGTCGATTGGTTGATCGGTACGGCTATCATAAAAAACAAGCAGGCATTACGTTATTTTAATGACCCCACTCAAGACGGGCTGTCTATAAAAGATGCCCGTGATTATTTTGATGGAATGAACGTCCATTACAGCAGTGGTGTTTACAACCAGGCATTTTATACCTTGGCCACTGCTCCTGGCTGGGGTGTGAAGCAAGGTTTCTTAACTTTTTTACACGCAAACCAAAATTATTGGACGCCCAGTACAACATTTTCTGATGGTGCCTGTGGCGTGATTGAAGCGGCCCGCGACCTTGGGTATGCCCATCAACAAGTTGTAATCAGTTTTGCGCAGGTTGGTGTGGTCTGTCCTAGTGATACTACGGACACTGATAATGACGGCATGCCTGACGGTTGGGAAATAATCTGGGGATTTGATTACGCCTCAGCAGCAGATGCCGGGCAAGACCCCGACCAAGATCAATTGAGCAATATTGACGAATACCTGAATGGCAGTTCTCCCAATCAACCGGATACCGATTTCGATGGTTTGCTGGATGGCGCGGAGGTGAATCAGTACGGAACAAATCCCTTGTCGGCTGATTCTGATCAAGACGTTATGACTGATGGCTTTGAAGTTGAATACGAATTAGATCCCTTAGCTGCAGATGATGCTGCAATGGATGCGGATAATGATGGCTTTTCCAACCTGCAGGAATTCGAGCTGCGCAGCAATCCCCGAGATGCAAATTCAAAGCCAGTCGTTTATGAGGCTTTTATAGAATCCTTTGAGTCTGATGTGCCTGCGGATTTGCGACTCTATGGGGATGCAAAAACAACACCCCTGTGGCAGATAAGTGATGTTTGGTTCAGTAATGGTTCGCTTAGTTTAAGTGTGGGGCCGATCGGTGATGGTGAAAGCTCTACCGCTGAATTAAAGCGAATAGTAACATTTGGTGAGATTAGTTTTGATTACCAGGTTTCCACTGAAACCGGTTATGACTTTCTCGAGTTTAGAGTGGATGGTGTAGTGGTCGAGGAGTTTTCGGGGGCCAAGCAGGGTTCATATTCTCATATATTGGAAGCAGGCGTTCACAGTCTTCAGTTTGTCTATCGTAAAGATGCCAGCGAGGCAGATAACGAGGATAGAGTATGGATTGATAATATTCGTTTTCAAGCCATAAATAAGGATCTGGACGACGATGGCATGCCGAATGGCTGGGAAGATCAATACGGGCTTGATCCGCAAGATCCAGCGGACGCTGAGCTGGACTTGGATTCAGATGGTTTAAGTAATCGCCAAGAGTATGAAATGAATACTGATCCTGGTAACAATGATTCTGACGCTGATGGCTTAACTGATGGCGTTGAGGTGAATGACCTGGGTACATCGGCAACCAGTGAGGATACTGATCTTGATGGGCTGCCTGATGGCTTTGAATTTTACAATGACCTTGATCCAAAAGATCCAGGGGATGCCAGCTTGGATGCCGATAAAGATGGTGTGACTAACGATGCCGAATATCAAATGGGTACGGATCCAAGGGATGCTCAGTCGTTCCCCGTGTTGCAGAAATATTTTCTTGAATCTTTTGAGCAAGGGCTTCCTTCTGACTGGTTTAACACTGGTGCAGATGTTAGCTGGGTGGAAAGCGGTTTGTGGTTTAGCGATGGCGCACTAAGCCTGATGGCTGCAGGACTAGATGATGGTCAAGCGGCTGCGGTTGAGTTTAAACGATTTTATCCATTAGGTAGTCTTTCATTTGGCTACAAAGTATCAACGGAAGCCGAATATGATTTCTTTCGGGTTTATTTGGATAATGAGCTGGTTTTGGAGCAGTCGGGTGTTATAGAAAGTACTTTTGAGTTGAGCCTTAGTTCCGGGGTCCATGTGATTAAGCTCCTGTATGTGAAAGATCGTAGTGATAGCGCGAATGACGATGCGGTTTGGGTGGATCGGTTTGAGTTTGTTCCAGAAGGGCCCGATGTAGATGGTGATGGCATGCCTAGCGAATGGGAACTTGCCAATGGCTTGGACCCCTATAGCAGCGAAGATGCTGAGCTGGATCAAGATCAAGACGGTTACAGTAATCTTGAAGAATTCATGCAAGGAACAGATCCGAATGAAGCCAACATTGATCTGTCTTTGAGATTTCTCAAAGTAATGGAAATCAACCTTTTCAAAATTTATTACGAGGTGATTTTATCCAATGAGGGTATCGTCGATGCACACGACGTGACATTGGTTCATGAGTTGCCAGTCAGGCTGTTAGGCTCATTAAAAATAGTAATTGACCCAGACTCTGGAGTTCAGTGCGAGAAGACTGAAACCCAGGCAGTATGTTCATTGAAAAACCTGCCAGCGAATGATCACGTGGTTATTGCCTTTGTAGCTTCGCCGAGAAATAGCCTACAACTCTACAATTTCTCTGGTGAAGTGACGGCACAACAGGCAGATGCTAATCCTGCGGACAACAAACTGGCTGCGATATATGCGGGATCACTGCAATGGCTGACTTGTGTGATGTTGCTTGGGCTGTTTGGTTGGCGTCGCATAGCCCCTGGCTGATGGTGGGTCAAGCTTCGATTCGAGCGAAAGTTATTTTTGCTCGAATCCTTCGCGTGGAAAATGCAAGTGCAATGTCTTGGTTTCTGGTGATCTGCGTTCCAGCACCCATTCCGCTTGGGTAAATGCTATCAATTTCCCTTCTGTGTAATTGCGTCCATAATCGCTGGGCGCTACCCGAATTTCACAACCCAGTTCTGCATGCTTTCCAATATCGGTGATAGGTCGGGGCACGGCATTCTTTGCTATTGATATAGCCTCGTCTGCACTGATTTCGGTGGGTGTTCCATGCCCCATGGCTTTGATTCTTTCCATCCAGGCGATGGTTTTTGGATGGCGATTCACCAGTTTAAGTTCGCCGACTTCTCGAATCATCCAGAGCCCGTGATAGGTGCTGAAATCTGCGATGGAGGGTTCGTTACCAAAGATAAAGTCTTTACTGAGGCGATCTTCCAGATCATTCAAATGTTGTTGCACCCTTTTTTTGGCTTGCCTGGGGCTGACAAAGCTGACTTTTGACTTGCGCGCCAAGCCAATGCGATCACCCAGGATCTTGAGTGCTCCAGCCAAGGAGGTGCTGGCGATGGCTTTTTGTACCAGGCTCCAGCTGCCGGAGGAGACGACGCAAGCCAGGAATATTTCAAGATCCACTTCGCTAATGTATTCCTTGATTTCCTGGCTGCAGTTATCCATGCAGAGTGCCGGGTTACCGCTTAGCCGGGCTATTTCACGGGTAATGGTACGGGTGTCACAGAAGATGTCAGCGCCAATCTGGGCGACGGGTATCTTGCGGTAGCCTCCTGCTAACCTGGCTAATTGTGGTCGCGGTGGCATTTCCTGAGTTAGGACCGAGTACCAGCTTAGGTTGCTGTAACCGAGCATGGCGCGTATTTTTTCCGAGAATGGTGATAGCGGATAGTGGTGAAGTATTAGTTCCGGCATAAATAAACAATAAATTCAATAGGTTAATGGAGCTGAGGGTGGATGTCTCAGGGGCGGTGTAGCCATTGTGCCAAGCGCTTTTAATGATCGCAAGTAATTGAATTTCTCAATGGTTTCGCTCGATAGATCGAAAACATGGGCTAGACTTTAAAAATAAAAAACGATATCGGAATAAAATTTTTAACTGGAACTATGAAATATCACTTAAAAGTCATTGTTTGGCTGATTATGGGGTTGCTTTGTGCTCACCGGGTTGTTGCAGCAGAAGCCGGTGAATCCCTTGATCCTATTCGCCTGGGCGTTACCACCGGCCTACAAGACTCTGGCTTATTGGATTACCTGCTACCCGTATTTACCAGAGAGTATGGGTATAGCTTCATTAGGCAGCCAGTGGGTAGTGGCAAGGCGCTGCGTCTGGGACGCAGGGGTGAGGTAGATGGTGTCTGGGTAAACTCTCCCAGTGCTGAAAACTTATTTGTTGAGCAAGGGTATGGTATTGAGCGCTACCCAGTAATGCGAACTGATTTTGTCATTCTGGGACCAGTTGCTGATCCGGCAGGAGTTGCCACCAGCAAAAACGCCCTTGATGCACTGGCTAAGCTCTTCACCAAGGAATCAATTGGGGGATGATTCTGGCACTCATCAGCGAGAGCTCAGTTTATGGGGCGACGCTGGGCTAGACCCTTATGGTGCTCCTTGGTACCTGGAAGTTGGCGTGGGAATGAGAGAGGCGATCGCGATTGCAGAGGATAAGGATGCTTACATCATCTCAGATCGGGCGACTTTTCTTTACCTTAAACCCAAAGGCCTGAGTCTACTGTTGGAAGACTCTGATCATCTATATAACTACTACAGCATAATTGCGGTAAATCCTAAACATTTTGCCGATGTCAATTATCGCGGTATGCATACCTTTATTCAGTGGTTGATTTCCAGTCGTGGTCAAAAAGTGATAGCGAGCTACCAAGACTCTGGTCATCAATTATTTCAGCCTGAGCAAATGTTTCTATATGATGACGATTAGGATTAAGCTGCTCCTGCTATTTTCCGTGACCTTCCTTTCATTAACGTTAGCGGCCGTCTATTTAGTCAGTTTTTATCGCGTGACCTTAAGTTCGGAGCGTGACCTTTCTGACCGCATTAATCACACGATTGAAATTGCCCACCAAGGTGCCTCTTCAATTCAATCGCAAATAAATTCGTGGAAGAACGTTTTGTTGCGCGGCGACGAAGCGAAGAATTATCATTATTATCTGCGTAATTTCTACCAAAATGAACGTTTGGCAAAGCAATACATATTGGAGCTTAAGGAGCTGGTTAAGGAAAATAACGACCTGTCCAAGCTGCTGGATAAAACACTTAACGCTCATATTTATATGGGGCGGAAGTTGCGTGAATCAATGCGCAAGTATAACGAAACCATAGAAAGCCCAGGTGCGTTGACCGATCGCTATACCTTTGATGTAGAAGATAATGCGGTAAACTACTTTAAAGAAATCATAACGGTACTTAATGCACAAAGAGAGTTACAACAGAATTTAATTACGGAACAGCGCGAGCATAAAGAAGAGATAATTTCAATCTTGGTGGTGGCAGTGTTGCTTGCGGCGCTTGTTTTATATTTGTGGTTTGTTGATAAAAGTATTCTAAATCCAACCATGAAAGCAAAATTTTTAGCCGACGTAATGAATAATGCTGAGCGAGTGGCAAATTTTGGTACCTGGGACTGGGACTCGGAAACTGATTCTCACTATTGGTCTAATGGGTTGTGTCGTATATTAAATCTGGATGCGGATAATTTGAAACCATCCTTCGATCGTTTTTTGTTGTTACTCAACGATAGCGATCGAGAGTCGGCGATGCTGAATATTGAATATGCTCGTTCTTCATGCTCGACTTTCGACTTGGAGTTGCAGTTCAAGCTTGCTCATGGCGAGGCCAGAGTGGCTCAGTTCCGAGGTCAGTTTAGCCGCGACCTGCGTTCTAATAATGTGCGTATGAGCAGTATTGTTTATGACATTACTGAACAAACAGAGACGAATAAACGACTAACCTTTATGGCGAATTACGATTCGTTAACCGAGCTTCCGAATCGAACCTTGTTCAAGGAGCGGGTTGAGCAGGCATTGGAGAGGGCCACTCGTAAGCAAACACAGCTCGCTATCTGTTATTTGGATCTTGATCGCTTTAAAGCAGTAAATGACGCTCTAGGCCATCCAGTGGGTGATAGTCTTCTGGTGCAAGCTGCGCAGAGAATCTCTTCCTGCTTGAGAAAGAGTGATACTGTGGCACGGATGGGTGGTGATGAGTTTGCCATTTTGCTGGAGGATTTTAGTCGTCATCCGCAAGTGGCACAAATGGCCGAGAGTGTAATTTCAGCTTTGAGTAAAAGTTATAAATTGCAGAATAACGAAGTGTTTATTAGCACCAGCATAGGCATTACCTTTTTTCCAGTTGATGGAGACGATGTCGGCGCATTAATAAAAAATGCGGAAACGGCTATGTATTCAGCAAAAGAGGCTGGTAGAAGCACCTACCATTTCTTTACTGAAACACTTAATGAAAAGGCCAGTGAGCGACTGCTATTGGAGAATAAGCTGCGTAATGCTTTGGCTCGCGATGAATTCGAATTGTACTATCAGCCGCAGATTGATCTAAGTACCGGGAACGTGATTGGCGCGGAGGCTTTGATACGTTGGAAGCCAGACCAAACATTAATTGGGCCAAATCGATTCATTCCTGTATTGGAAGATACCGGACTAATTATTCCGGTTGGTTATTGGGTGCTGGAGCAAGCCTGTAAAAGCGCAAAACAATGGCAGGAAAAAGGTTATTCAGGATTTCGAATTGCGGTAAATTTTTCCGCTCGGCAATTTAAACAGGCTGATATTGTGGAGCATGTTGAGCGCGCTTTAATTGCTCATGATCTCAGACCCGAGTGCCTTGAAGTAGAACTCACTGAGTCTACCCTGCTTGATGTGGATATTGGGCAAAAGAATTTGCGAGATTTAGAGGCCTTGGGTGTAAGAATAGCCATCGATGACTTTGGTACAGGTTACTCTTCTCTGAGTTATTTAAAGCAATATTCTATTGATGTGTTGAAGATTGATAAATCCTTTATTCAGGATATCAATAAAGATCGTGATGATGATGCGGTAACTTCCGCTATCGTCGCTTTATCCCATCAGTTGGGGATTACCGTGGTGGCCGAAGGTGTGGAAACCTTGGATCAGCTGGAATTTTTAAAGAAGCTTCGGTGTGATCAGGCGCAGGGATTCTTTATTAGTCATCCGTTGTCCCAAGCTCAGCTCGATCATTGGTTGAGCAGTTTGTCCGTGGATGAACATAAGGAGGTTACCTGGTCTCCTCCCGGAGGAACATCCGAAGATTGGCAGCTGGGTCAAATCTAATCAGTTAAGACGTGGACATTTGAGCCTGACACTTGTGCTAAGGAGTAGCTTGTTTGCATAACAGAATTATATAGACGAAAAACTGCTTAAGAAATCGCACAACTTTCACATTTGATCTAAAAAAGGGCTTTAGTTTTCTTCAGCACGGCCGAAATTCATTTACAACCCCTTTGTAGTCATTGGCTGTTAAATGGATTAGGCAATGCTGAATATCAATACGAATATTTCTTCTTTAAACGCCCAGCGAAATTTAGAGACCCAGCAGAGTTCTCTTGGCAAGGCATTACAACGTCTGTCGAGTGGCTTACGAATTAACAGTGCTCGTGACGATGCGGCAGGTTTGGCCGTTAGTAATCGCATGACAACTCAAATTAATGGCTACAATCAGGCAGTGCGTAATGCCAATGATGGGGTGTCATTAATGCAGACCGCAGAAAGCGCCTTAGATGAAACTACCGGTAACATACAGAGAATCCGTGATCTAGCATTACAAGCTTCTTCAGATTCTTTATCAGAGGATGATAAAGCGTCACTTCAGCTTGAAGTGAAACAGCTATTAAATGAAATTAATCGGGTAAACGATACCACGACCTTTGGCGGTCGTAGCCTGTTTCAGCGAGCCGGCAGTTCGGAGTACGCGGATCAAAATCGCAGCGCAACCATTAAAGGCTTGCAGTACTATTGGTTATCAGAATCTGAAGCCCGGATCGAGCAGTATTATGGAATAAAAGGCGATAACCAGACGCTTACAGTGGATCTTGATACCAGCGACGGTGCCGGTGGCGTGGCCGCCTCAGTCTCTGGCTTCGTTGATATCGATGGTAAAACCATAGGTATGAAACTCAATGTCGATATGGCTGATTTTACTCCAGCAAATTTGCCGGATGGTGGCACTGATCCCTATTATAACGACCGTATTATCGCTCACGAGATGGTTCACGCGGTGATGGGGCGCGCGACTAACTTCGATGCATTACCGGACTGGTTTAAAGAGGGCGCGGCGGAGTTTATTCAAGGCGCTGATGAGCGTTTGGCGACTGATATCGCAGCCTCGGATATTGCCACGGTGGTGGGAGCATTTGGCTCTGTTGCTACGAGCGCAGGTTATTCGGCTGCTTACGCTGCCACACGCTATCTCCATGACCAAATAAAAGCGGCTGGTGGTGATGGTATTAAGGACATTATGACGTATCTTGCGTTGAATGATACAGCGGACCTGGATGACGCCATTACTAATGCCAGTAGTGGTGCTTATGCTAACCTTGCCGCCTTTACTGCCGATTTTACGGGCGGCGCCGGAGCAACCTTTATTGGCAATATGGACTTAACCAATGAAGATACCGGCGCTATTGGAGGTTTCGATGCCGATGGGGGTGAGGTCTATACGGCTGAAACGATTATGCCAAACAGTGACAGTGGTGTAGGGGAGCCGCTAAAGAACTTTAAACTTGTAGTGGAAGATGCCTTTGAAGTTTTCGATGGAAAGGAGTTTTCGTTACATATAGGCGCTGGATCGTCGCAAAATTTAGCGCTAGAGCTGGGTGGGTTTGGTACCTGGGAGCTAGGGCTTTACGAACTTGATATCACCAAGAATCCAGGTGATGCGATACGCTTGGCAGACTCTGCACTAAATTATATTGATTCACAACGGGCCAATATCGGAGCAGTAATTAATCGTCTTGAATCTACAGTATCCAATTTGAGCGCCGTGAGTGAGAGTCTCGCGAGTAGCCGTTCAAGGATTGTTGATGCAGATTATGCAACGGAGACGGCTTCATTGAGCAAGTCCCAGGTGTTGCAACAAGCGGGTATTTCGGTGCTGTCCCAGGCTAATGCTTTACCCAGTCAAGTATTAGGGCTTTTAGGTTAAACAGCGGCTAATACTTTTTGTTAAGTTAGAATCAAATTTGGCTTCTGATCTCTAAGCTTGGTAACCTAGGCAACCATCTTAGGTTGCCTTGTTGTTTATCATGCTAGCAATTAATCTCAGTAATTTAAAAGCCAGTCAACAAACTCCGTTTTTTGTTGTTGATATGGTTATGTTGCTGCTTATCCTTATTAATCTAACCTGGTTGGTTTTTGATTCTGCGATGGCGCTGGATTGGGTTGAAGCACTGTTTGCTCAGCTATCTCCTTCTCTTACTGAATCTTATATGGCTCAAATACATCCGAATTATGTGATGATTGATTTGGTGTTTGTGTCCATATTTTTATTTGAGTTTTTGATTCGATGGATGTTCTCTATCAAGGAGAAGACTTATCACCGGTGGTTTTTCTACCCCTTTGTTCACTGGTATGACCTGTTAGGCTGCATTCCCTTAGGGGCTTTTCGATGGTTACGATTGTTACGAATTTTTTCAATGATGTATCGATTGCAGCGTTACGGCATTATTGATTTTGGTAGCACTAAAATAGGCCTCTTTGTCAAAAAATATTACGGTGTTCTGGTGGAGGAAGTATCCGACCGAGTCGTGGAAAATGTATTGCAGGGGGCTCGGGCAGAAGTGATGGAAGGTGGCCCTGTGATAGATAAGATATTAGAAGAGGCGGTGTTAAGTCGTCGTGATGAGATTTCAGATTGGTTTGTACTGAAAGTTAACCAGCTCTTGGATGAAGTTTATTTGCCCAATCAAGTGGATTTTAAACAGTACCTGGATGGGAAAATTGCCTATGCCATTGAGCATGAACGTAAGGCCGCAGCTTTGGATTCGGTGCCGGTAATTGGTCCTAAAATGGTAGAGGCTATCCATCAAACCGTGAGTGATGTGGTGTATGGCGTAGTTGATCAGTTGCTTTTGGACCTGGGAAGGCGCGACACAGATACCGTAGTGGATGAAGTCCTGGAAAATGTATTATTGCGCATGCTCGAACCCAATGATCACTTCAGTAATGTGAGTAAGCAAGTATTAACGGACACCATCGATATTCTTATTGATGCGGTAAGGGTACAGCGCTGGAAGCAGGAGGAGAACAGCATTAGTCACTAACTGGGTAGTCATTGCTGGTTAAAGGGCTTGAGTTCTTTCTTTGAGGGCTTGTAATCGTTTTAACATGGGCTCCAGGTGTTGCTCAAAGGCCTGCCAGTTGCCGCTCCGACTAGGGTCTAGCGGTTGTCGAACTTGCAGTGTGCTTGTGGTACGAACAGCCCTGTTGTTGTTGTAAAATTGCAAACATTGGTCTTCCCAGGGTAGTCCCACAAATTCCAACAATTGTTCGGTCATCGATCGCTGTTCTGCCAGCAGGTTTTCATGTTTTAAAAAGAGTATTTTGTGCCCCAGCCGCTGTTTCCAGTAGGATTTAAGTTGCTCTACCGCGAACCAGGTATCAGCCAATTCTGTTTGCGAATAGGTAAATGACAATCCACTGCCGAACAGCTGCCGATAGCAGCTCCACAGATTGTCCATAGGGTCACGCTCACAAAAAATAATTTTAGCTTCAGGAAGGACCATATGAATCAATCCGATGGCTTGGTAGTTTAGTAAATTCTTATCCGTAAAATAAGGTGTTGACTGTAGATGCTTGGTAGTGTCTCGATAGCTATTGCCAATGCTTTGCCAGTCGTTACGGGTTAAGGCGTCTGCCCATTCCGGGTAAGGCTGTTGAATTCCCTTCGCCTGTAAAAGTTTCTCGCAGGCCATGGGAAGTTGCGTTAACTCATCTCCAGCACTTACCAGGGAATGACTTGATAGGATCTGTTCCACCAACGTGGTGCCGCTACGGGGAAGCCCACAGATAAAGACTGGTATCGCTCCTGTGCTTGTATCTGGCGCCACCTGGGCCTGATCAAGCAGTGCTGGAGTAAAACATTCAGGGATCCTGTTTATCTGTTGAATAGCATTGGTGTGATCGTATTGAATCGATTCGCGTTTTTTTCTGGCTCCTTGTTCAATGTGGAAGAATTGTTGAGTTGGGTTGCCACTGTATTCAAAGGCGCGCGATAAACTGTAGTGAATTCTTGCCTGGTCGGATAAAGATAAGGTTGAATTATTGAGTAACCGCAGCTGATGGTTAATGTCTGCCTCGGTTGGCGACTTCAATAAATCAGATCGGTTCCAGTACGGTGCACAGTAATTTGGGTTGATGGTAATGCAGCGATTAAAACTTAATAACGCGGCGTCGTTTGCGCCCATTTCTTTTTGAATAATGCCCAAATGATTTAATACTTTGGCATTTCCTGGAGAGAGTTTTGCCGCCTGGCTAACCAGTTCCAGCGCTTCCTGGTGGCGTTGTTCCATACGCAAAGTTATTGCTAAGGCCAATCTTGCGGGAATTGAGCGTGGTGTCTTAGCTAAACATTGCTGTGCTACTTTCGCCATCAACGGAAAATTACCGAGACTGTTAAGGGCGTCAAATTGAGCCTCCCAGGCGAGGGTATAGTGAGGCAGTTGTTTGGTTACCTGTTGTAATACAGCAATGGCCGCCGGGAAATTTTTCTGGGCATGAAGTTGGCGGCCAAAGGTGACGGCTTCAGCAGCGGTTAAGCGCTTCTCGCCCGGCCTGCCAGGTAATGAAAGTTTAATGATTTTATTACTTTGTTTGGCGGGTTTAGCCATTATTTACACTCTAGTAGACTCTTTTAACTGGCCGTCAGGTCCCAGCCTAACAGCAGCACGGCCAGGGTGGCGATTCCAATAAAAATATTCATGGGCACACCAACTTTTAAGAAATCACGAAAGTGATAACCGCCTGGACCATACACCATTAAATTGGTTTGATAACCCAAGGGTGTGGCAAAGCTGGCTGAGGCCGCCATCATGATGGCAAAAACGAAGGGCTCATTGGCCAAGCCCGCCTGTTCGGTCACCTTCAATACCACCGGCAGCATTAACACTGCTGCCGCATTATTAGTGATGGTTTCTGTAAGTAGCGATACTGCGAAATAAGTCAGGATCAACAGTAACCAAGGGTAGCCACCGCTGAAATAAATAAGACCTTCAGCCAGAAAGCCGGCGACCCCGGTTTTTTCCAGTGCGGCGCCAAGGGCGAAGGAGGCGGCTATGGTTACGAGAACGGTTAAATCCAGGCTTTTTTCTGCTTGGCTCACAGAGCAGCAGCGAGTGACTATCATCAGCCCTGCGCCGATGAGTGAGGCATTCAACATGCTGATTAGCCCGAAACCCGCGGCAACCACCACCGTAACCAGTATGCCCCAGGCCAGATAGGCTCTTTCATGGCGTGGTGTTTCGGTATCCAGGTCATTAATGAGCAGGAAATCTTTGTTATAGCGTTGTCGACTCACGAATGCCGGTCGAGCTTCTAGCAGCAGGGTATCACCGGCTTGCAGTTTTATAGTACCGAGGTTGCCTTGTACGCGTTCACCGTGACGAGCTACAGCCAGTACTACCGCGCCGTAGCGATCTCGAAACTGAGCATCACGGATCGCCTCACCAATAGCGTCACAGTGAGGGGATACCACAGCTTCAACCAAGCGTCTTTCTGCGCGATCTTTGGAAAATGTTTCTGGATTGCCGTTTTCGGCGGAAGGTTCGATGCCATTAATGCGCAATAGATCGGAGATGGCCTCAGTGTCACCGGCAAACACTAAGCGGTCGCCTCCTGCCAAGCGTTCTTCCGGGGTGACTGCGGTGATTATGGTATCACCACGTACTACCTGCACTAAGTAAATCCGTTTCAGATGGCGTAATCCCGCTTCTTGTACGGTTTTGCCTACTAGATTGCCGTTATAAGCCACGGTCACCTCAAGGGTGAATTCCCGTAGATTGCCAAAGGCCTTTTTATCGCTGCGATCGGGCAGCCAGCGGGGAAAGAACAAGAGCATAAAAGCGACGCCTGCAATCGCAACAGGCAGGCCCACGGCACCGATAGAAAACAGCGAAAAACCTTCGTTGCCCGTCAAGGTTTGGTATTGCCCATTGACTACCAGGTTGGTGCTGGTGCCAATTAATGTCAGCATGCCTCCCAGTATCGCGGAATAACTCAGGGGTATCATTAGCTTCGAAGGCGCAATATTAATTCGTCGGCTCCACGCATGGATAGCGGGAATCATTGTCGCTACGACGGGTGTGTTATTCAAAAATCCACTCAAAATTACCACGGGCAAGAATATTCGACTCATGGCCGAGCGAATATTCTTGGGGTTTCCCAAGACATGCTCGACCAATAAATCCACGCCACCGGAAGCATGGATGCCAGTGGCAACGATAAACATGGCCGCCACCGTGATGAGACCACTGTTGCTAAAACCCGAAAGGGCTTCCGAGGCGGTCAACACACCCGATAGACTCAACACCGTTAAAACCCCCATCATCACAATGTGGGGGCCAATTCTGGTTAAGATGAGTACGCACAGGGCTGAAACAGTGAGAAATAGAGAAAGCCAACCTTGCCATTCCACTTTAATAATCCTAGTAAACCGCACCAAACAAGAAGATTAATCGAAAGCAGCAAGTCCGTGAAACAGGAAACCCTTTTTTTTTGTAATTTTGTCGGCAGAATTGTCATGTTGATGGACAGTGTGGGTAAAGTTGTTAGCTTTCGGGGATTAACGGTATTCTCTGCTATGATCTCACTGGAAATAGGGAGTTAAAGTTATGGTTATCAACGATCGGGTTCGGATCGATATAGACGGGGCGTTGGCCTATGTGACATTGGTGCGGTCGCAGAAGCACAATGCGGTGGATATGGCGATGTTGAAAGCCGTAATTAAGGCGCAAAAGCGACTGGCGAAAATAAAGTCCTTACGCGCGATTATTCTGCAGGGGGACGGTCCGTCATTTTGTTCCGGGTTGGATTTCAATAGCTTTCTTAGCAAACCCGTTACTGCTGTGGCCAGTTATTTGCAGCTGTGGCTTCCCTTTCAGAATGAGTTTCAAACCTGGAGCATGGGTTGGCGCGATATTCCGGTGCCAGTGATTGCCTTGATTCACGGTAATTGTTTCGGTGCTGGTTTACAGCTGGCGTTAGGGGCTGATATTCGTATCTGTGCGGCGGATGCCCGTTTATCACTCATGGAAGCGAAGTGGGGTTTGGTACCGGATATGGGTGGTGTGGTATTGATGCGAGAGTTAATGCCGATGGATCGTGCCAAGGAACTCACCATGACTGGCCGTGTCCTATCCGGTGAGCAGGCCTTGTTGGCTGGATTGGTGACTCATGTGGGTAACGACCCGTTGGTACAGGCATTGGCGCTGGTGGATGAGCTGGTTACCCGCTCGCCAGATGCCGTTGGCGCCGATAAGTTTTTGCTGCAGGATGCCTGGCGCCAAGGGGATTTAACCGCATTGCGCGCAGAACGCCTGTGGCAGCGGCGGGTGTTTGGAATGAAAAATCACAGAATCGCAATGCAACAGCAAAAACAGAAAGAAGCCGTTCCTTTTCAAGATCGAAGGATTTAATTTTGTTTTGGGTAAGCGGTTGTTTTATATTGATAAAACTTTGACTATGTGAGTCTTTAATGAAGGCATTAGGTTGGGAAAAGACTGGGCTACTCGGGTTTATTCTAGGTAATGTTGCCGGTGCTTTATTGGCAAGTCCAGCGTTTGCAAGTTCGGAGTCAGTGGTCACCCAGGAACGCAGTTTTGCTGAATGCGTGGTGGATTTACAGCAACAAGCGCGGACCAACAATATCGCTGATTGGGTCGTGGAGAAAGAGTTGGCAGCCGTTCAGTATGTGCCAAGGGTTATCGAACTGGATCGCAAGCAGCCTGAGTTTAGTGAAACCTTTTATAACTATTTATACCGTCGGGTTAATGATTTTCGGGTGGATAAGGGGCGTTTGCTGCTGCAGGAGCATCGGCCTTTTCTGCTCCAGCTGACTCGAGAATATGGTGTGCCACCTCAGTACATCGTGGCTTTCTGGGGTTTGGAAACCAATTTTGGGGCTTATCTCGGTAAAATGAATGTCTTGGATTCCCTGGCAACTTTGGCCTGTGATCCCCGCCGTTCAGAGTTTTTTACCCAAGAGCTGATGGAAGCGTTGCGTATCCTGCAAAGCAAAGTGGTGACCCGTGAACAGATGTTGGGTTCCTGGGCCGGTGCTATGGGTAATATGCAGTTTATGCCCAGTGCCTACCGGCGTTATGCCGTGGACGCTGATGGCGATGGTCGTGCCGATTTGTGGGGCAGTCTTGAAGATGCTTTTACCTCGGCAGCTTATTTTCTCCAGCAATTGGGATGGCAGCGTGAGTTACGTTGGGGGCGGGAAATTTTGTTGCCCGCGAATTTTGACTATGGACTTGCTGGTGGCGATCATGAGCAGCCTTTATCGAGCTGGCGTAAGCTGGGATTGACCGATGTGAACGGCAATCTGTTACCCGCCTTGGATCTTCCCGCCTCAGTCATAATTCCTGCCGGTCATACCGGGCCTGCTTTTGTCGCTTACGAGAATTTTGATGTGATCATGAAGTGGAATCGCTCAGAGTTTTATGCCCTGGCCGTAGGCCATCTGGCTGACCGCATCCAAGGAGGCAAGCCGTTAAAGCAGCCGCCTCCCAATGCCGAACGCTTAACTATAGAGACGGTCAAAACATTGCAGGAGCAACTGATGGCTTTGGGTTACCCCAGCGGTGAGCCTGATGGCATTCTCGGCAGTCGTACCAAAAGAGCCATTCGCCAATTTCAGCAGGAACGCGGATTAGTAGCCGACGGCTATCCCAGTGAATCCGTGCGGCAGACTATTAGCGATCTGGCCAGCAAACAAAAGAGTTCTGCAAAGGATTAATGATGAAACGAAGGGTGGTTTACAACGGGGCGATGTTAGTTGCCATGTTTTGGATTTTTGTTCTAAGTGTTACCTCTGCTCAAGCGGAAGAGCGTATCTTTGATGGGGTAATATTGAACGGAAAATTTATTCAGGGTGGATTGGTTATCGGTCAGCTTTCGCCCTCAGTGAAGCGTGTTCTATGGCAGAAAAAAGTGTTACCAGTGAGCGCGGAACACCGCATTGTGTTGGGGTTCGGGCGGGATGAAAAACCAAGCCAACAGCTTATTTTGCAACTGGTGAGTGGTGAAGAGCACTCCGTGCCTATAGTCATTGAAAAACGGTCCTATGAAATTCAGCGTATTGAGGGTGTGCCGGCACGCACGGTAAATCCCGATCCTAAGCATATGGCGAGAATTGGCAAAGAGTCAGGCGCGGTAGTGTCCGCTCGTAATACCGATAGTCAATTACAGGGTTTTCTACAAACTTTCATTTGGCCAGTAAAAGGCCCGATAACGGGTGTCTATGGCAGTCAGCGTTATTTTAATGGAGAGCCGAGGCGCCCTCACTTTGGCCTCGATATTGCTGCGCCGAAAGGCGAGGAAATTAAAGCACCAGCCGATGGCGTAGTAACTATGGCGTATCACGACATGTTTTTTTCCGGCGACACCATGATTATCGATCATGGATTTGGGGTTAACACCAGCTATTTGCATATGAGCAAAATGCTGGTGCAGGAGGGCGATCAGGTGAAGCAAGGTCAGGTCATTGGTTTGGTGGGGGCTTCTGGGCGAGCCACCGGCCCCCATTTATGCTGGCGCTTAAATTGGTATCAAACTCGCCTGGACCCGCAATTACTGGTGCCAGAAGCGCAGTGATTTATCAGTGATCTGTGGTCACCATTAACCAATTATTTAAACGTACTGAATCAGCAATGCTTAGATCGATAGTGTCAGCGCTTGCGGTATTCAGTTGCAGTTTGAATTCCATTAATTCGTCACGCCGAAAGGCAGTGACGGATATCCACTCTCCGGGCTGGTAACGATCCACTAATTTTTCTAAATTGGCATTGTCTGCTTTGATGTTATTTACAGCAATAATCACATCATTCGCAGAGAGACCAGCACTATGAGCACTGCCTGGGTTGTAAACTCGGGCGATCTTTGCGCCCATAGCGTCACTGGTGGTTATCATCCCCAGATCCAAGCGTTGTTGATTGCCTGGCTTCAGAGAGCCTCCATTGTCGTTACTGGAAGCCGCTGTGCGTTGGGTGAACGTTACGCCGAAGTACTCCAGTCCTGCGGACATGTTCCAGTCTTCGGTAGCATAGATGCTGGTATCTAAAAAGTAGTCTAGTTCCGCCAGTTTGCTGTTTTCGACATTGCAGGTGGCTAGCTGTGTTCTGCATAGGTTTTGAATGTCCTGCTCCGCCACTGCTTTTTCAGTTAACCCATGCTGCTGCCACAGGGCGTTCATTACCGTATCCAGGTTCACTTGATTCTGGCTCAGGCGCCGTAACGTCAAATCCAAAAATAATGCAATCAAACTGCCTTTGGTGTAATAGCTAACAATGGCATTAATGGAATTTTCATCTTGCTTATAGAACTTTGTCCAGGCGTCAAAACTGGATTCTGCGGCAGACTGTTTGAAGCGACCAGGGTTGCGTACATACCGCGTTAAATCCTGGGCTAAAAGGTTCAAGTAATCCTGGGGGCTAATTAAGCCGGTTCGAACCAAGGTTAGATTATCATAGTAAGAAGTGATGCCTTCAAAGGCCCACAGTAAAGGTGTGTGGTTCTCCTGGCTTAAATCGTAGGGAATATTGGGTTTAATTCGTTTGACGTTCCAACTATGAAAATACTCATGACTGCACAAGCCAAGAAAGGTCTTATAGCCATCAGTCATCGTGCCCCGTTGCTTGGGACTGGGCAAGTCATCTCGGTTACATATCAAACTGGTGGAAGCTTGATGCTCTAATCCGCCATAACCGTTTCCAACCGCCCAGGTCATGAAAACATAACGATCGAAGGGTGCAGGCTCGCCAAAAAAGCGAATTTGGTGCTCGCAAATTTTGGTAAGATCTTCCGCCAACCGGTCTAAATCCGCGTTGTGTAACCCCGTTAGAACAAAATCGTGGGGCACACCACAGGCGTTGAATTGTATAAGATCAAATGAGCCGATTTCTACCGGGTGATCAATGAGATCCTGGTAACTTTTGGCTTGGTACAAACCAAACCCGTAGGACTCGGCGCCAGCGCTGGGTAATGAAGTTGCTACCCGCCACTCGGAATGGGACTCCAGTGGGCTGTTGTTTATAGCAACATGGCAAGGGCTTTCACTGTGCCCCACTACTTCCATAAACACACTGGTGCCGTTGAAGTAGGCATGGGTTTGGTCCAGATGAGCCGTGCGTACAGACATGTCCCAGGCATAGATCCAATACTCCACGGTTATAGTGTCCGTATTGGGCGCTAACAGCCATGTTTGCTTATCGCGCTTGGTTATGGGGAGTTCCAGATTCCCTTGTGCTGCTTTTTGTACTGCCTTTATAGTCACGACATTTTTAGCAAAATCGCGAATCATATAGCTGCCGGGAATCCAGCTCGGTAATCTAAGTTGAATGCCTTCTTTGCAGACAATTGGAATGGTGAGTTCAACTTTGAACTGGTGGCCGTGGGGGTCGGCAGGAGTAATGGTATATAAAATTGGATCGCTCATAGATTGTTTGGACATCCTCTGGTGACTTAACAGGATTTACCTGGTCAGTGTGCCAGTCTTGAAGACGTTAGGGAACCGTTAGAATAATGCTTGGATTAAGCAATATTTTGGGCGGGGCGCGAGCGCTCCGTTTGAGTGTTTTGCAGGAAGGTTACGAATAATTCGTTAAGTTTTATGTTGACGCTGGTAAAACCGGGTATATGTTGATAAGCAAAATAAGACCCGCGATTGGTGGTGCTAAAGAGGGATACGGCACGTTGCCAGCTAGGCTGATTAGGAATGTTAAGGGCATTAGCTTTATTGCTTCCGAGACAAATTCGGCTAATAGCCTGCAACAGGCCAAGGGGGAAATTAATGGCTGTTTGTTCCGAAATCAATCTCAGTGTAGTTTGGGCGAGCTGTCTTTTTTCCGGAGAATTAGGTTCTACGGCTACTTTCTTGCATTGCAGTATCATGCGTTTGTCCGCATCCACCGAGCGACCGAGAAAGTTTTCTTCAATGCCGTAGAGGTAGCCTGCATAACGCCAGAAATGATGTAATGCCAGTTGATCTTCAGTGTTTAGAGTAAGGCCGAGTTTGGTGAGGTTGTCTGTGGTACCTTGGCCAAAATTAAGTATATCGAAAATCATGTCTCTTTGATTAAAGGGGGGTTGATGGTGTTGTTTATGCCAATCTTTAGCCACCAAGCTTTTCCGCAACATGGCGTTTGAGAGCCTTATTTCAGAGAGTATGCGGTGCATACTATTGCCCGGTCGCAGGCAGTTGGGCTCGTTGATACTGCGTAACAGTTGCTGCGTTTCATGGAGCCTTCGAACCACTTCTAGATGACAGTGGTTTCTTTCAACCAGCCGTTTTGAAACCTGACTGACACAGAAAATTTCTATCAGACCGCCACTTAACATGGCCAGTAATCGGGTATGGAGGAAAGCGGCTTGTAACTTTTGTCCTTGTTCAATAAGCGCCCAATCTACCCATCTTGGTACGTCATAGAGATGATCCATAAGCTCTTGATAGGGTCCAATTTCGGTTTTCGCTAGGTAATGAACCTCAGCCATCATTACCGAAGGACGTCGACGATCAATACGCAGTGCTACTGCATCAGCTAATGGGTCAGCCAAACTTGCCATGCGTTTTAGAGAAAATTCGCTCATTGGATCGGTAGTACTCTATTTTTGGCTTCTGTTTTGCAGAAGCTGTTATTATTTTTGTGATAAAGCGCGTTTACGCTCAGGCACTCAAACAATAAACCAGTGGGTGTGTCGAGTTCAATTGACAAAATGTAAACTACGTTACTTTGGTTTTGTGTGAACCGTCAAATAATTGATTAATCAAAACGAATTGTAGTCAATGATTGGGGAATAACGAATGTCGGATATTACTTTGTATCAGTTCAGTCGAGCGTGGGGGTTACCCAATCCCAGTCCTTTTTGTATGAAACTCGAAGGCTATCTTAAGTTAGGAGGCATTGATTATCAGGTTAAAAGTGTGAACGACCCACGCAAGGGACCGAAAGGCAAACTGCCTTATGTCAGCATTGGCAAGCAGACAATGGCTGATTCTGAGCTGATTTATGATTTTCTTAAGTCTAATCAACGCCTTGATCTGGATTCAAAGTTACCCGCCGAACTGTTGCCGTCGCACCGTGCTATGCAGGTCATGTGTGATGAAAGTTTATATTTTACAATGATTTATAGTCGATGGGTGGATGAGACAAATTGGCCAAGTTTGCGTGATACGTTGCTGGGCGGGATTCCAAAGCTGGTGCGGGGGCCTATTTCCACGCAGATTAGAAAGAAAGTCCGAGATGACCTAAAAGGCCAGGGTATGGGGCGTCATAAAGCCACGGAAATTTACTCTATAGGCAGCCACCATATAGAGCATATGGCCGCATTTTTGGGTGATAATCTATGGTTTGGCGGTGAAGAACCCGCTAAATTGGATGTGGTGGCGGTGAGCCATCTAGCGAATATAATGTTTCCACCAATTCATAGCCCAATGCAGGATCTTCTTTTAAAACAGACCAATTTGGTGGCTCTGGTTGAGCGTGGCTTGGCGGAAATCTATGGTATGAAGGTTTAAAAGGCAGTTATGGGAACATCCAATTTAATCATTTATCACAGCAGTTGTTTGGACGGGTTTGGCAGTGCTTATGCGGCCTATGCTCATTTTGAGCTAGAGTGTAAACAGTCTGTAGAGTTTTTGGCAGCGGCACACGGCGATAGTCCTCCGCTCGCTACCGGCAAAACAGTATACTTGCTCGATTATGCGTATCCCAGAGACAAAATGGAAATGCTCTGCGCTGCTGCCCGCGAAGTGATTGTGCTGGATCACCATATTACGGCTTTAAACAATTTGGCCGGTCTCGATCAGGAGCTGGCTAACCTAACATTACATTTAGACATGAATCAGTCTGGGGCCATGTTGGCTTGGCGCTATTTTCATAGTACCCCAGCACCGCGACTAATTGAGTGTGTGCAGGACCGTGATATGTGGCGATGGCAACTACCAGAAAGTTACGATCTCAATACAGGGTTGATGTCCTACTCCTTTGATTTTGATCAGTGGCATCGATGGGCTACTGATTCTGCCGCCTTTAGTCAATTGGTGGCAGAAGGTGTGGCGATCAACCGCTATCGACGCCAAATGATAGAGCAAAACCGGCCGGGGGCAGTAATGGCAGAAATAGCGGGCTATTTGGTTCCGGTGGTTAACTGCCCGCGGGCGATTGCCAGTGAGTTGATTGGCGAACTGGCAGAGGGACACCCTTTTGCCGCAGGGTATACTGACAAGCAGGAGCAACGTTCCTGGTCATTGCGGTCTGGTGCTGGTGGGATAGATGTGGCAAAGATAGCCGAGCTTTTTGGGGGTGGTGGCCATAAAAATGCAGCAGGATTCGTTACGCCCTTGCCATTGCAAGACCGTTTACCGATTAAACTTTAAATTGCTGCGTAATGGCGTTCAGCCGATTGGAGACTTGTTGCAGGTTTTCCGTAGAGCGTGCCACGGTTTCTGAATCCTTCGCGGCTTGCTGTGCTGACTGATTAATTTCACTGGTCGCAGCCTGTATGGAGCGAGATGTTTGCTGTTGCTCTTCAGTGGCCGCAGCAATTTGTGAATTCATCAGATTAATTTCACCGACACGATGGGTAATGGCCTCCAATGCATTGCCCGCTTCATTGGCTTGATCCATGCTTACTTGCGCCTTAGTCTGCCCGTTCACCATGACTTCCGAAACAATGTGAGCGGTTTTTTGCAGCTGTTCTATAACAGCGTGAATCTCTTCTGTTGATTCCTGAGTTCGGGAAGCCAAGGTTCTGACTTCGTCGGCCACTACCGCAAAACCGCGGCCGTGTTCACCTGCACGTGCCGCTTCTATGGCTGCGTTGAGCGCTAGTAAATTTGTTTGAGAGGCAATGCTTTGTATAACATCCAGAATGGCGCCTACATTGGCGGTGTCTGTTTCAAGTTGCTGGATTGATAGTCCTGCTTTTTCCACTTCGGCCACTAAATCATTAATGGTTTTGATGGTGGTTTTAACTACGTTGAAACCAGTTTTAGCCTGATTATCGGCAAAGGCTGCAGCTTCCGCAGCGTTTGAAGTATTGAGCGCATTCTCGTTAAGGCTTTGAAACATTTCGCCCATGGAGCGGCTTACGTTGGAAGAAGCTGTTAATTGAGAATGGGAAGCGGACTTACTGGCTTGTGCTAATCTCATGAGCAGGTTACTGGTTTCATTCAGTGGCTTGCTGGTGCTTATGATATCTCCAATAGTGATTTGTAATTTCTCTATGAAACAATTAAACCAGTAAACTAAATCACCAATTTCGTCTGTGGAATTTTGTTTGATTCGCTTGGTCAGGTCACCCTCTCCTTGTGCTATGTCCTTAAGAGAGAGGGAGAGGCTAGCCAGATTATGAGAAATAACCAGGGTTACGGATGCGGCTGCGATAACAAGAATAATAGAAATGATGATGGCAATAATAATGCCTACGGTAATCGTATTGTTTGTCTCTTTGATTGAGTTTGAAATGCTTTGGTTAAAGATCTGTAGGCTTTCATCTCGAAATTGGGTAACCAAGTTTGTAAGCTCTGCTAAACGCTTTTTTTCTTCTTCCTGGTATTCATTTAGTTTGGAAAAGTCTACAGAACCGCTAATGGTATTTGAAGCGAGCTCACTGGCATAGTTATAGTAAGTTTCAAAGTTTTCAATAATTACTTTTACTTGGTCTTTTCTCTTGGGTTCTAACTTGAGTATTTGTGAAGACAGTGATTTTACCTGGCCAACATTGCTTTGTGCTTGATCGATCATTGCGCTGTCACCAAAACTGGCGGCGGCTGTTAGGTCTTTACCAATGGCTTCGATGTGATCTATAAGTTCATTTGAGGTGGCCAGAATGGGGTAGTAGAGGTCTTTAACGCCGCTTAATTCTGCGTTGGTGGTTCTGTTTACCTGAATATTAAATCCTAAGCTGGCTACAAAACCTAGAATACCCACCAAGGGTATTATTGCTAACTTGTATTTGATGGGGGTTTTATTGAGCCAATTCATAGAGTTAGGTCCTTCTTTCTCTTTTCCAATTAATTTAAGATTAGCTGAATCTTTAGGTTTGAAAAGCCAAATAAGTCTGCAGACTCAAGCGGGGATTCAAGTCCTGTTTTTCGGGTTTTGAAGGTCTTGAAATAGTCATGTGCGGGTTTGTTTTGAGTGATTCGGATTTTATTAAGCCATCAGTGTGGTTCCTGACGTCCTCTAAATTGGTCTAAAAATCACCTAACTCTCCCTGGTTATACTTTTGTGAATTAAGTAAGCCCTTTCTTGTTGGTTATTTACTGGTTTTATGGAAGAGCTGTCTTTAGAATCCGTCGCTCGACTGGAAATTTACTCGATAAAAACAGTGATTTATGGGGAAGTTAGATCACTGTTTAAGTGCAAGGGTGCGCTGGGGGTTTTTCGTGAATGTAAAATCAGGGATCTGGCAATGTCTTTGTATTTCTTTGTTATTGTCTGGGTTGTTTGGTTGTGGCAGTGATAGCGCTTCCACTTCCGATGCCTCCTATAGCCGTTCCTTGAGCGACAATGGGGCTCGGGGTTTATTGCTGGATAGCGAAGGCAAAATTTTATTAAGGGTTGATGCAGGAAATGATTCTATTGCTGATGCCGATACTCTGGTTCAATTAAGTTCAGCAATAGCCACCGAAACGGGCGTCAGCGTGGCGGCTATCCAATGGAGCCAAATTGATGGGCCAACGGCCCTTATTCTTTCCCCTCAGGCGCAGTTTACTTATATAAAAGTCCCCAAGCTGCTATCGGAAACCCGTTTGTCCTTTCAGATACAGGTGACTGACGACCAGTCGCGAGTTGTAACTGATAAGGTTTCTGTGGTGGTATCGCCCCTTAATGGGTTCGCTAGGGTAACCTCTCAATCAATTGCAGAAACGGATAGCGATCAGACTATTCAACTCGAAATAACGCTGACAGAGCCACAGGCGAACCCGGTCAGCATCGCTTATTCCACTATGGACGGTAAAGCAAAAGCAGGTTTGGATTATGTCAGCGCTAACGGCGTTGTTGATTTTCCTGCGGGGGTCACTACAGCGGTTATTTCAATAACCATTTTGGGTGATTCGGATGCTGAGCCGAATGAAGAGTTCTACATCCAATTGAAAGATGCCGTTGACCCTAATGTAAATTACGACCGCTACCCAGTGGTAATAACCGATCAAGGCGAATTCTTTGACATAGTTGCCGAAGTCACTGGTCTTGCGGGCGAGATTCAACTCACTAATGGCATTGGCCCGTTAATTTCCGTCACCCGAAATGGCCCCATCGCATTATTGTCCGATTTGGTCTTAGGTTCTCCCTACGATTTCCAAATCTATAGGGTGACGTCGGATCAATTATGTACGCTGTTTAATGGTCAAGGCGTGGCGGGGGTAAGTTCCTCTTCTGTCAGAATTGAATGTGAAGGGGCAACTGTTGCTATAAGCGGTGAAGTTTTAGGCTTGAAGAATCCCATCCAAGTGGTTTTGAACCAATTTAATCCGTTATCCATTACCAAAAATGGAGCGTTCCAGTTTCCTGAAAAACTGAATCAAGGGCAGCTTTACTCGGTGTCAGTGCTAACGCCTAAAGGCCAAACTTGTATCATCAATAATGGTTCAGGCCGGGTTGGAATAGATCCGGTCAATAATATTCAAATAGCTTGTGAGAGTGCCAATAATTTAGTGTCTGGTAATGCAACTGGTATTAGCTCTCTGGTGGATCTGCAATTAGTGGTTGAGGGACAGATTAAGGAAACCATTAACGTTAATAGAGATGGCGCCTTTGCTTTCGGAACCGAAGTAGTGCCAGGGCAAAATTATGAGATTGTTTTGTTTGCGCCTGATGGTTTGGAGTGCTCGCTGGTTAACGACGTTGGTGTGGTGGGTGAAAATGGCGTGGATAATATTCAACTATCATGTGATTTACTCCTTTTTGATATTAATGTCGATGTTTCAGGTTTAGAGGGTGAATTGCAGATAAGTGCAGTGGGTGGCGAGCCCCGTTTGATTTCTAATAATGGATTGGTGACGCTTGCAACGCTTGCTTTTGGTACAAGTTATCAATATGAAATCATAAGTGCACCGGATTTTCAGGAATGTTTGTTAACGAACGGCTCTGGTTCAGTAGGGTTCGATGGCGCCACTTTGCTGGTTGTTTGCCGCTATCCAAATACTGTAACCGTTGGCGGTACCGCAGCGGGTATTAGTGAACCCATAGTATTAACTCTCACCACACAGACAGTGGAAACGAACCTCAATATAACAAAAGACGGGTCCTTTGTTTTTAACC
Organism: uncultured Ketobacter sp.; assembly: GCA_963922875.1. GTDB lineage: Bacteria > Pseudomonadota > Gammaproteobacteria > Pseudomonadales > Ketobacteraceae > Ketobacter. Next base: position 56,802 of record CAWUJH010000005.1, read on the forward strand.
AGAATGTACTACCTGGTCAAGGCTATCTCGTTGTGCAATCCCCCAGCGATGCACTGACTTGTACTCTGGGCAACGCCGAAGGCACAGTAGGGGATACCGGTGTAAATAATCTGCAGGTGAATTGTAAACTGAATACGGCACCGGTTACCGCCACTGTTACTGGCTTGCAAGGTGAGCTGACACTTGTTGATGGTGCCGGTAATAATTTTACTACCAATACCACAGCCCCTTGGACGTTAGAGTCTTTGCCCATCGGCGCTGACTACCGTTATAGCATCAGTAGTTCTCCGCCCGGTCAAGAATGTACCTTGAGTAATGGCACGGGCAAAGTAGTCGCCGCCGGTGTGGTATTGGGCATCGCCTGTCGAAATCTTTCCTATGAAGTCGGTGGTGTCGTGACAGGTTTGCAACGACCAATCGAAGTTGCTTTGACTAAACCTGACACTAAAGAGTCAGAAACCCAACCGTTGGATGGCGTTACTGATTACAGCTTTAGTGAGTTAACTCAAGGAGAACGCTACATCGTTACGGTCACTTCACCCGCAGTGCAAACCTGTAGCGTTAGTAATGGCGAGGGTGTGATCGACGGTCGCAGTGTCAGTAATGTTGATATTGCCTGTCGACTAAATCCAGTGACCGTTGGTGGTACCGCAGCGGGTATTAGTGAACCCATAGTATTAACCCTCACTACGCCAACAGTGGAAGCGAACCTCAATATAACAAAAGACGGGTCCTTTGTTTTTAACCAGAATGTACTACCTGGTCAAGGCTATCTCGTTGTGCAATCCCCCAGCGATGCACTGACTTGTACTCTGGGCAACGCCGAAGGCACAGTAGGGGATACCGGTGTAAATAATCTGCAGGTGAATTGTAAACTGAATACGGCACCGGTTACCGCCACTGTTACTGGCTTGCAAGGTGAGCTGACACTTGTTGATGGTGCCGGTAATAATTTTACTACCAATACCACAGCCCCTTGGACGTTAGAGTCTTTGCCCATCGGCGCTGACTACCGTTATAGCATCAGTAGTTCTCCGCCCGGTCAAGAATGTACCTTGAGTAATGGCACGGGCAAAGTAGTAGCCGCCGGTGTGGCGCTGGAGATTAGCTGTACAGATATTATTTATCGTCTGCGCTTCCAGCAGGATTATCCACAAGGAGATTTCGATTACCTGCTTACTGTTAATGGCAGCGTCAAGTTTACCACCGATGCTAACAATGGAAATTTGATATCGGTATTGGAGTTTAAACCCAATGATCAAGCTACTATTAGCTTTGAGCACCCAGCGACACAATCTTGTACGCTAACTCAAGCCGATCAGCCGGTAGTGGATAACACGGTGGTTTTTGATAATGCAGATATCACGGTCACTATAACTTGCAGGCCATTGACCTACTCAGTTTCAGTTGCATTAATGGGAGATCTGAGCGAAGTCGCTTTTAATATAAACGGCGGAAGTGATTCTGTTATTGTTGTCAATAATGCAACGGAACTATTGACTTCAGAGTTAGTTAGCACAGAAGTCTATCAAGTTTCGGCAACTTCCCTGGCTAGCTACGAAGAGTGCACCTATGAGGGTAATAACGGTGCTATTGTGAATCAGGATGTTGTGGTTTCAGCTAACTGTGGATTGAAAAAATACAGGGTTAGTGGAGAAGTGCGCGGTGCTCGTGATGCAAGTATTACCATTTTTAATAACGATCAGCTTTTGGCAGAAATTACGGGTGATGTTTCGTTTACTTTGCCTGCAACCTATGTGCACGGAGATAGCCTTGATCTCAGTGTTGTTGGTCCCGAAACCTCATTTTGTCAGATTACTCCGGCTAGCATAGACATCGTGGATCAGGATATTTCAAACCTGCTGATTCAATGTGTCCCTTTTGTTAGTGTTAGCGGTACAGTGGATGGGTTATCGAGCACACTTGAGTTAGGCTACGGTTTTGCGTCAACGCCAAAAAGCACGGAAGGCACTCTGAGTGTCGTTGCTCGCCAACCCTTTAGTATCGCTAACTTTTACGTGACAGGCGATCAGTACTTTGTGGAAATTCTTAACCAGCCGCAAGGCCAGACCTGCACTATAAAGAACCCAACAGGTACAGTTACGGCAAATGGGGTCCAGGATATATCCATAGTATGCGGGGCCGATGCCAGCTATTCTGTAAATGGTTCGATAACCGGCACTCAATACCCCATAACATTACAGTTAGTCTGGGGTGGTGAAGTGACGGTAACTCAAGAGTTTACTGATAACGTATTCACTTTTGATGGAGTGGGAGATCAAGCGACCTATAGCGTGTCAGTACTCGAAGATAGGCCGGATCGAGTTTGTGCGGTTAGCAATGGTCAGGGCACCATTGATGGTGCAGCCGTCGAGAATGTGATTGTAAAATGCCAGACCATGGGTCGTGTGAGTTTAAGTGGCCCGGTTGCCGAAGCCGTTATTTCGATTAATCAGGGTCCGGATTTCACCGATGCTGATACCTGTTCAGGCATTAAGTCGGGGGGCAATCCAGATACTATGGATAAGTCAGGCTATGTCAATATCAATCCCTCCTGCTATAAAAATCCGGGCTGGTATCTGGTCACCAGTCAGCGCGGCGAGGATATAGATCCTGATGGCGACGGTAAACCCAATACTGATTCAGAAACCAGTGGCGTGTTTCATGCGCTTCTTAGTCAAGATCAACTGGAACTGGGCGGTTGGCAGCTGAATGTATTTACTGAAGCAGTCTATCAAAAAGCCCGTTACATGTTGTCATGGCAAAACTGGGATGAAAAAAGATTAATTTCGCGCCTCAATACCCTAAGTTCGGTATTGTTAGCGGATTATCTGGATGGGCTGCCAATCACCTATGATCTTCTGGTTCAATTTGATTATTTGCAAAGTGCGAGTGGCGGATTAGATGATACTGCCCGACTCCGGGTGGCCAAAGCTATACGCGGCGGATCAGATCGCTTACCGGTTATTGATGCGCTGTTTGCTAAACCGGTGGTTGGTATAGAAGAATATTTAGTGAGTTATATTTCTAGCCCCACGGTAACGGCCATGGGTTATCAGCCCAAAAATAGTGGGGGAAATCCGAAGCGAGGTTCATTGTTCCTTTCACGGAGCGTTGATGCTTTCTCAAATAGCCGGGTGATTGATGTTGAAGATCCGCTTAATCCAACCATTATCGATCTAGATAATTCAAAAGATAGATCTAACTACGCCATGAACGTGGCGGGTTATTATTTTACTTTGAGTGCTGCAGACTCGGGTGGTGTCAATCAAATTAATGCCTGGGTTTACAACAGTGATTCGGGCAAAAATTTTGCCATTGATTTCCTCCCGTTGGGTATGGATAGTCCTCTAGGCATCAGTAATGTCGTCGCCTTGATGGATATGGCGCCTAATGGGAATGGTTTCGTCAGTGAATCCAGTGCCCCTGGAGCTAGAGGTAATGAATATCTCTGGCCTGTAACCTTTAATCCTAAGTCAGATATTTACTTATTTGATGATCCAACCATAGATCAGCCTGAAGCATTGAGCCTGCAATTGGCTGGTGCTCGCCAGAATCAAGGGCCCAAGGTCATTCCGCTGGAGCCAAAAGGAAATCGGCTGGCGACCTTAAAGTCCCTGCAGGGCCGCAAGTATCCTATGGCTTGGAGTGTTTACAACGATGGTTTTCTCAGGATTCATGTTTTTGATTCAGCGGGTCTGAATCAGGAGCTGGACATTGATTTGAGCTTGGCTCCCATAAAGCCCGTTGAGCTGGTGACAAGAACCCAGCAAATCCTGTATCAGGCGATGGGCAAAGGCACAGTCAATGGTTTTGATATAGGGGGCTGGGTTTGTTGTACCGATTTACCCCGTACAGTTGCCAGTATTTCTGATAATGCCAGTGCGCCGGTAGTGGGCATGAATATGGGGCAGCAGGCATCCAACGTTGAATTTGGATCGTTTCTTTATATTGCCCGTACCAATGGGATCTATGTCTATCAAGTCATCGATCCTGTGAATCCGGTTTTACGGCACATTATCGATGTGGATAATAAATTTAAATATTTGGAAGCGGATGATGGGTTTATTTATGCCGCCGATGATAATGGTGTGTATATCTTTAACGCTCCGGTGCAAACCGTTCCTTTCCATCGCAATGGGGCACCTTAAGTCATGATGTGGTGGTGTAAACGCTTAAAGTATTTTTACTCTGTATTGCTGCTTTCACTGGTGAGTTTCAGCGCACTTTCAGCACCAGTTGCGAACAATGATGAGCGGCAGTCACCTCAGGGGTTTCCCAACACTATTAATGTACTGAGTAATGATGAGTATGATGATACCTCACCGGTTACGGTAGTGGCCACTGCGCCAGCCAATGGTAGTGTTCAGGTGAATACCGCCGATGGCAGTATTCGTTATACGCCAAACAATAATTTTCGGGGTATAGATACTTTTACTTACACCTTAACGGATTCAACTGGTACTTCAGAGAATGCCACGGTTACGATTAATGTGGTGACAATAGAGTTCTTTGCGAAGCGGGAAAATAGCCGGTCTATGGCTGCGGTTATCGATATTATGTGTCCGCGCTTATTTGATATACCTGACTTCGAATTATCGGCAGGCCAGATTCTATTAAAAGATCAATGCAATAATTTATTTTTATTGGCTGCACTCGGTGGTGATGTGGCGGGTGCCTTAAATGCTATTGCCAATGAAGAGATACCTGCGCAAGCCCAAACCATACGTGAATTTACCCGCACTCAAACGAATAGTGTTGAATCTAGGATGCATGACGTTCGCGCTGGTGTCGAAGGATTTAGTCTCTTAGGGTTGAGCCTGGAAGTTGATGGCGAGCGAATGGAGGGTCATCAATTACAACAGCTAATGAGCGAGTGGGTTGGCGGCAATGCGGGAGAAGTCCCGGTCTATTTCCCCCGGCAACGTTGGAGTCTGTTTATCAACGGTAGCCTTAATCAAGGCAATAAGGGTACCTCTGATTTGGAGACGGGGTATGATATAGACGGCTTGAGTCTGACTTTCGGGGCGGATTATCGAATCACTAACCATTGGGTAACGGGGGTTGCTCTGGGTTTGAATAGTGTTGACGTTGACTATGAGAACGGCTTGGGATCCACTGAAACCGAAAGCACCAACTACATTTTTTACAGCACCTTCTATAAACAAAAGTTTTCCATAGACACCATGGTCGGGCTGGGGACTTCAACTATAAATACGGATCGTAGAATTCGCTATACAGCGGCAGGTACCACGCTAGATACCTTGGCTCGCGGCGATACAACGGGAGATCAATGGTTTGCCAGCGCGACCGCTTATTACGAGATGGCTTTTGGTGCGCTGGGTGTAACACCCTTTGTTGCCTTTGATTTTCTTGACAGCCAAATTGATGGCTATAGCGAGTCCAACGCGGCTGGGCTTGAGCAAACCATACGTGATCGCAGTGTGGAGTCTATGGTGTTTTCCATTGGCGCACGAGCGAGTTATGCTTTCAGCTTTGCTTGGGGAGTGTTGATGCCGCATTGCGCATTAACCTTCGAGCAGGAGTCCAAAGATGAACGTAAACCCGCGGTGTCGAGCTTTCTGTTCGATCCAGATTCCCTGGTGTTTGATATAAGTCTAGATGATGCTGATACCTCATATTTTGAGGCAAATGTGGGAGCTTCTGCCGTACTACCTTTGGGTATTTCCTTATTTATTGATTATCAACAGCTTTTCGCGTATAAAAATTACGACGCCAGTCAGTTGACATTCGGGGGGCGCTGGGAAGTAGAATTTTAAGGCAAATATTGCCACTCGCAGCGCTCGCACCAGAAGTACTCGCTACAATAGTTATACAACGTCACTATACTCAAACGTCACTTTACTCAAAGGTATTCGAATGTGGGATTCTAGAATTATGCTATCACGCACTTTTATATTGGTGTTTTTGAGTTTCACATTAAGCGCATGTCAAAGTGCATATTATGGTGCAATGGAAAAAGTAGGTTATCATAAGCGGGATATCATGATTGATAGAATCGAGTCGGTGCAAGATTCTCAATCAGATGCGAAAGAGCAATTTGCATCGGCGTTGGACCAATATCGCGCGCTGGTGAAAGTCGAGGATCAGGATCTTGTCGACCAGTATGAGAAGTTAAACGACGAATTTGAAGACAGTAAATCTGCAGCCGAAACGGTGTCAAATCGTATTGCGGCGGTAGAGTCGGTATCAGAGGCGTTATTTGAAGAATGGAACGAAGAATTGTCTTTATATAGTGATCCCAAGCTGAAGCAACAAAGCGCGGTGAAACTGAAAGACACAAAGCAGAAATATAAATACCTTATCCAATCCATGAAAAAGGCAGAAGCCAGTATGCAACCGGTATTGGCCACCATGCAAGATCAAGTGCTGTATTTAAAACATAACTTGAACGCACAAGCGATAGACTCCCTTAAAGGAGAGTTGGTAAGCATTGAAAGCAATGTTGCTCAACTGATTGATCAAATGGAGAAATCCATTGCTGAGTCACAAGCATTCGTTACGGACTTAAAGCAGTCACGCTGAGCATCAGTGGGTTATTGTGACTTATTTACCTTGCAAACTTCGCTAGTCTGGCTTAAAACTTAAACAATTTACTTATGCCGAAGTGGGTTGCCTATGGAGTATGGCCCTGGCTAAATGGCATGGAGCATTTTGCGAATGGGGTTCTTCGAAGATAGCGCACTGGTAAAAGTGTTGTTGGACTGGCTGGTTAGTGTATTTGTTCTGTTTTATATCTTTGGTTCTCGTTTTAATCACTGGCCTGAAACTGAAGCTGCTGCGCTTAGTGGTAGTCCCAGAGATTATATCTCCAGGTTTCGTTATTACTGTTTTTGCCTGGTGTACATGGCCACCTATGCTGTGGCGGCGCTCGTGTTAAAGAATTTCCCTCAATTACTGGCTCTGCTTCCCGATTCGGTATTAGAACCTTTAGGTTTGGTTTCAACAGCAGATTCTGCCAATGCATCAACCATGGGATCCATGTTGGCGTTTTATTTTCCTTACGTGCTTATCTGTGCGATTGCTGTGACCAATTGGAAGCCGATCAGAGGTCATGATGAACGCTGGCGTGCAATATTACACGACTGGGCCCGAATCCCTCGGGATGTGGAAGAACTTATCTTGAGCGTTTCCACCTACACCAGTTTCTTTCCTGTCGCTGGCTTTAAGCCTCAGCTGGAAGCGAAGTTAGTAACCCAAAATGGTACTCAGTTAGGGGGCCAAACCTTACACCAGTTTTGGTTGTCTCAATATGATGAGATGGAATCCCTTCGATCGGACAATAGTGTGAACTGGCTGTATTTAAAGGCCGTTTGTCTGGCGATTTTGGTACGTAATGTCTGTAGCGAATTACGCTTGAAGGACATCGGAAATCAGGAGGACCGTTTACAAGAGCTGGGTGCTATTTTGCCATTCAAAGCAGCCGATGCTCCAGAAGTCAAAGCTTACAGTGCTGAACTCGAAAGCATGTCTGCTTACTTTGTTGAAGGTCTCTGCAAACACTTGGTACGAAAATACAGCGATCGTGAAGATCAATTCAGCGCCTTGCGCAACATGGGTTTTAAAGTTGATCGAGTGGATATTGTGGATCCTAAAATCAAGGAAGCTGTGGTGTGGTGCCTGATCGCTGTATTTGCTATTTCATGCTCTTATGTGTCTTCTCTGCTTTATGTAATTGATCAGGTACGGCCAGTTGATTATTTCACTTTTGCGCGCTTTGTGCAGTGGGAAAGTGCGAGCTTTGTGTGCTTTTCTATCGCGATCCTGGTGGGTTTTTTTATGAAGAGCGTACCCAAAGGAACAGGCACGTCATCGGTTTTGTTGTATTTTTCTACACTACTGGTGTCAATGCTTGGGTCCTATATTTATTTTCGGATTGCTCAGGATCTTGGGCAGTCAAGTATGGGTAAGCCTTGGGCGCGGATCGCTTTATCTTTGTCCTTTGCCAGCTTGTCGTTGGTTGTGCTCAGTGCCCTGCAGAGAGTCAGTCACGATGTCCGAGATGTGGTTCAGTTTTCCATGATTCAAGGCGTAGTGTTGGGTGTAATTATGTTGCTGTTGCAAATTGCCATATCCTTGAGTTTTCGGTGGGACGTCTACGCGCCGTTAACGCTTGGGGAATGGCTGTCTGGAAGTAACGGCTATTTATTAAAAGTGGGATTTGTAGGCTTTTGGAAAGGTTTCTTCTTGGCTTTTGTCGTGAGCTTTGCTATTCAAGAAGTGTATCGTCGTCAATTATTGTCTACGTTGCGGAAAAATCCGCGTGCAGAAATGAATCTGTTAGTAACAATGAATCTGCAAAGTCGTGACTATATTGCCAGTACCAAAGATATTTCAAAGTATGGTTTAAAACTGCAAACTCGACATCGCTTGCAACCCAATCAAGTGATTCCGCTAACTTCCCGCGCATTAGGGGAGTTTGACGCGGTGGTGCGCTGGAGCAAGCGTACCTGGATGGGAGGCTTTACTGTAGGTTTAGAAATTACAGAGGATATCCCCATGCTGCAAAGCTATTTGCGATCGCAATATGGGGAATTTTATGCCTAACTTCGGGGCTTGACTTTCTTGGCCGAGCTCTTGCCTGCATTGCGGCTTCTTTTAGGGTTGCCTGAGCGCGGTGGTAAGCCGGTATGCTGGGTTAACACTTTACCACGACGCACACCGTTATTGTTTTGTTTGGCGGATTTGTGATTGGCTGGTTGAGTAGGGGGCACCAGATGTTTTTTACCAAAACCAATCAAATGGGCTTTGCCCATGCGCTTAAGTGCTTCTCGTAGCAATGGCCAATTATCCGGATCATGATAACGCAGAAAGGCTTTGTGCAGGCGGCGTTGTCGTTCGCCTTTGGGAATAAACACTTTATCGGTTTTGTAATTCACTCGATGGATCGGGTCCTTTTCCGTGTGGTACATGGTGGTTGCCATAGCCATAGGGGAAGGATAAAAGTTTTGTACCTGATCAGCTCTAAATCCGTTGCTCTTTAACCAGAAAGCCAGACTCAACATGTCTTCATCTGTAGTGCCAGGATGGGCAGCGATGAAATAAGGTATAAGATACTGTTCCTTGCCCGCTTCTTTGGAGTAACGGTCAAACATTTCCTTAAATTGATCGTAGGCACCCATGCCGGGTTTCATCATCTTCGATAAGGGGCCGCTTTCTGTGTGTTCTGGCGCAATTTTCAAGTAGCCGCCCACATGATGGGTGACCAGTTCTTTTACATATTCCGGGTCTAAAATTGCTAGGTCATAGCGTAGGCCGGAGGCGATCATAATGCGTTTAATGCCGGGAAGATTACGGGCTCTACGATAAAGTTGAGTTGTTGGGCTTTGATCTGTCACCAGGTTTTTGCAAATGGTGGGGAAAACACAGGACAAACGCCGACAATTCGCATGAATCTCTTCACTGACACAATTCAGTTGGTACATGTTGGCGGTGGGGCCGCCTAAATCAGAAATGGTGCCAGTGAACCCTGGTGTGACATCACGGATTTTTTCAATTTCCCGAATAACCGAGTCTTCGGAGCGGCTTTGAATTACACGCCCTTCATGCTCTGTGATAGAGCAAAAAGAACAGCCACCAAAGCAACCGCGCATAATATTCACCGAAAAACGAATCATTTCATAAGCGGGGATGCGTGCATCCCCGTAAGCGGGGTGAGGGATGCGTTGGTAAGGTAGTTCAAACACTTCATCCAACTCTTGAGTGGACAAAGGGTGCGGCGGTGGATTAACCCACAGATAACGATTGCCGTGCTTCTGCACCAAGGTTCTGGCATTGGAGGGATTGGTTTCCAAATGGAGAACCCGTGATGTATGGGCGTACAAAACCGGATCTTTGCTGACTTTCTCGAACGAAGGTAAGAGAACATATTGTTGTTTGACACCAGCCGCTGGGCGAATGTGAATAACTTGCGGCGCATCTTTAACGTTGTTTTCACCGGTGGCACAGGGAGCTTCCAATGCCTCGTTAGTGGTTTCCCAATGATAAGGGTTGTAGTGTGGATCTACGGGACCAGGACGATCAATACGAGTGGAATCTTTTACTTCCCAGGTTGATGGTAATTCATTGACAGCACAGGCGGTACCGCGAATATCCAGAATGTCTTTCATGACTTCGCCTGCCGCTACCCGGTGAGCAATTTCAACCACGGCTCGTTCCGCGTTGCCATAAACGAGCAAGTCGGCTTTTGAGTCCACCAATACCGAGCGTCTTACTTTATTTGACCAATAATCATAATGGGCAATACGTCTTAGGCTGGCTTCAATACCTCCAATTAAAACCGGCGTGTCCTTGAATGCTTCGCGGCAGCGTTGCGAATAGATTAAGACGGCTCGATCCGGTCTTTTACCCCCTTCATTATTGGGGGTATAAGCATCATCATGGCGAATTTTTAAATCAGCGGTATACCGATTTATCATTGAATCCATATTGCCAGCTGAGACGGCGAAGAAAAGATTGGGTTTGCCGAGAACTCTAAAAGCTTCAGCATTTTGCCAGTCCGGCTGTGCAATAATACCCACACGAAAACCTTGTGATTCCAGCAGGCGACCAATAACAGCCATGCCAAAACTGGGGTGATCGACGTAAGCATCGCCACTAATGATTATAATGTCGCAACTGTCCCAGCCCAGAGTATCCATTTCGGCTCTAGACATGGGCAAAAACGGTGCTGTACCGTAGCACTCGGCCCAATAGCGGTGGTAGGAAAATAGCGGCTTTGCGGCTGACATGGATGAATCCATTGTAGTGAAAATCGAGGCGATTTTAGCGGAAACTGTTACTGATCACCAACTCAGATAATACCAGCATCCAAGCTGGCGGCGATAGTTGCGCCAAGCTCCTGACACTGAACGATAAATTTCTCATTCCAATGGCCCTGGCAAACTAAAGGGTTTTGGACCGGCTTCCAGCGTAATCCTGTGCATATGCTCTCAACAGCCCGACAGGTACCGGTGCCATCATGACCGGCTCGAACGTACAAGGCGTAGGGAAGTCCTTGTTTTATCTCTAAACACGGATAGTAAATGCGATCAAAAAAATCTTTTAGCGCGCCGCTCATGTAGCCGAGATTTTCCGTTGTCCCTAAAATGATAGCATCGGCTCGAAACACGTCGTCAACCACCGCTTCAAGAGGTGGCACGTACTTGCTAACCACGTTGTTCGTGTCAGCCGCTTCACGGCAGCCCGCCAATAGGGCATCTACCAAAGCTTTCGTATTTTCTGAGGGCGCATGGGCCACAATGAGCAGGTTTTTCATCGCTATTGTCCAACCTTACTGTGCAGCAAACAGAACTCCAAACTAACACGTTTGCTGCTGGATGAAAAATGTTAGCAGTTGCTAACGTGCAGCGTTGTATATTCCATCCAGTCCTATTACCCAAATGGTTCACACTTTAGTGACTTGAGTTTGAACATCAGGCCAAACAAGGCTAAAGTCGAGATAATAATCAGTGATTGCTGAATTCTTGAGTCCATGCCGTAATTTCCCTTGCTAGGAGACCACGATGGACTCAAAATACACCCAAAACGAAGTAGTGGGAATGTCAAGATGAGGAGCGAAGAAATGCTGTCTTTCCGCGCCAAGGCGCTTAGCTCGATGTTTATATTTTTCGCATTATGCTCTAGTTCCTGGCTTAATGCCGCTGAGATAGTTCCGAAAAATTATAATAACTTGCCAGTGATCATCTTGAAGGTTGATGATTTAAAGAACTATAAGTTAGATGTTTTGACGCAACAAGAGGTCGCTTGGGATCGCTTCATCAGTTTTGTTAAGGCAAATAAGATGAAAGCGAATGCGGGTGCTCTTGGTGATCAATTCGATACCTATAATGCGGTAGATGTGGAATTTTATGAAGATTTGAAAAGGGATTTCCTGGGATCAGGGGTGATGGAACTGTTTAACCATAGTTTTTGCTTTTGCCCAGAGGCCTTCGATAGCGGCTCTAGTTACAGTTCGCAATATTCAGTTTTGAACAATACGCAAGCTGCGGTGAAAAAAGCCATTGGTGTCACCATGATTGGTTTCGGTTCTGGTGGCAATAGAAAGACATCAGATACGGTCAAAGTGATGAATAGTCACCCAGACATGAAGGTTTGGTTCTTTGGCCGTCCGGAAATGAACGGTATCGAATTAGATACGTCTAAGGTGCTCAACCTGTCTCGTGAATATCTCTACTCTGATATTGACGACATTACGTCGACTTCTGTGTTTCTTTCCAATTTTGAAAAGGTTAAGGGTAATCCTTTTATGGTTTATCAGGGACACCCTGGAAAGTGGAATAATACGCAATTAAATAATTTTAAAAGTGCTATGAGTGCTTTATTGGCAAAGTATCCCAAACTTAAATTTATGACTATCTCAGAGTATTATAATTATGTGACGGGGGGGAGCGCTGCTCCTGTTGTGGCAAGTCCGCCTAATCCTCCCTCTAATATTGAAATCAAAGCATATTAAGAAAACAATAAAAAAGGCGGGACACCCGCCTTTTTTATTGTTTTCTTAATATGTGCAACTCTTTACTTTTTGCACCAGCCGTTTTCAATAATTGCCTGTGTCATTACTTTTGCCGCCACCTGGTTACCTTTAATATTCCAATGCCCCTGGCCTAAGTCATAATACATTCGCTGCCCCTTATCAGAGTACTCTTTGAATTGGAGGTAAGGCGATACCCGGTCGACATTGGCAATGGCGTCTAGATCAAGGTATTCGAAGGCGGAGTAAATGGCTGCCTTCTTTTTCCAATCCATAGGCACATCCATGAGTACCAGTTTTGCCCCAATGCTCCGGGTAACGGAATCTACTTCGTTAATTAAGAGTTCGTCTAGTGGATCTGGGTATTCATTAGCAAAATCCGGAGGCAGTTTGTTATCGTTTTGCGCAACTTCCATCGTATCCTCTGACAGATCTTCTTCTGCTTCCAGGTTCTTAGAGTCACCTTTGGAACGAAGGCTTAAGAGCAGTTTTTTCGAAAACACAGCGGCACTTTCTCTTATTACACTATATAAATGGCTATTGCCTATTAACCATTCATAGCCTGGTATTTTCATTAGTCGTTCACGGACTTTTATTGCCGGTAAGTAAGTTTGGTTCTTTCTTGCCAGCTTACCGTCACTGACTTTGAAAAGGTTTGAGCGTTTATTATCTTTAGGGTCCGTTGAATGCCATTCCATGATCACTAAGTCGGGGTTGAAGGGCGCTCCTCTGCTTTGTAGCGTTATCAAGTGTTCTGCAGTACCAAAACCTGATACTGCCAGATTGACAGTTTCTGCAGGGATGCCTGCTGCTTGCAGATTATGTTCAACTAAATAGGCAAAACTGTTTTCCAGTGAAACCTCGTAACCCATCATAAAGGAGTCACCCATGGTGACTATACGACAAACTCCTTCCGGTTTGGCTAGTGGAATTTCGCGATTGCTGCGGATGCCTTGGCTATTGATTCTAAATTCTACGTCAACTTCTGGGGTGTGCTGCCAATAGGTTGAATTGGGTATATTCATGCGGATACCATCACTGGAACCCTGGACATAGCGTGGCATCATGGGTTGTGGGTCCATAATGCGCATAAAAAACTCACCAAATACTAACGCGTAGACAATGAATAGCGCAGCTTTTATACCTTTACTGAACATTCCCGTCTCTCCTAAAAATCAAAGTATATAAATGCGGCGGCGGTTTTGGGTTGTAAAAATACAATGCAGTACAACACAAAAAGAGCGATATTGATTTGCAGGACTTTCGGAAGTTCCCAGAAAATTTCCGTTTTGCCTTTGGCAAGTTGCAAACATTGGAATAATAAAAGTGGGCCGATATAGTAGAAGAGCTGCCCCAACTGGTTTAGCGCATCCCCCATATTATGAAAACTGAATAGTCCCATCGTGTAGCTGACCAATACATCCATGGTGTTCGCTCGGAAGATTAGCCAGCCGTACAAGGTAAATATAAACATGATACAGGCAGCTAAAATACTAAAGGTGTAGTGGCTGCCTGGTCTATTTTTGAAGCCATATAAAATGGCATCCACATTGAGTATTCGATAGATTACCAGAATAATACCGTGAAACAGACCCCACAGAACAAATGTCCAGCTGGCACCATGCCACAGCCCACCTAACAACATGGTGAGGGTTAAGTTGCGGTAGGTACCCACAACAGATCCACGATTTCCACCCAGGGGTATGTAAAGGTAATCCCGTAACCAGGACGACAAGCTGATATGCCAGCGCTGCCAGAATTCGGATGGCGTTCTTGAAACGTAGGGCAAATTGAAGTTAAGCATTAACTCAAAGCCGAGGATACGTGCCAGACCGCGAGCCATATCGCTGTAGCCGGAAAAGTCACAATAGATTTGAAAGGTAAACGCAAGCAATCCAATAGTAAGCTCGCCGGAACTAAAGGCGCTGGGATCGGCAAATACCCGATCAGCGATGGGTGCAATATTGTCAGCAATAAATACCTTCTTAAACATTCCCCATGCGAAAAGCGCTGAGCCAGATTTGAATTTTTCGAAGGTCATAACCCGGGCAGTATAGAATTGCGGCAACAACTGAGCAGCGCGCTCAATTGGGCCGGCCACCAGCTGAGGGAAAAAAGACACAAACGCTGCAAATCGCATCATGCTGGTGGTTGGTTTGAGTTGCCCACGATAGATATCAACGGAGTAGCTGATGGTTTGAAAGGTGTAAAAGGAAATGCCCACAGGTAGTACAATGTTTAATGTTACGTAATTTAGTTCAAACCCCATACCTTGGGCTAGATCTTGGAGCGATTCAGCAAAAAAGTTAAAGTACTTAAATACCGCTAGAATGCCCAAATTTAATACCAGACTGAACAAAATAAAGAATTTACGACGTTTTTGCTCATCCAGGCGAAGTTGATACCAGCCGACTATCCAGTACAGTGCGGCCAAGGCCACCACAGCCAGGAGAAAGTGTGCCGAATCTTTAAGGGTAAATGACAGCGAGATGAGACTGCCGCCGATTAAAAATACCGTGGACTTAATAAGGTCGTGGCGAGAAATTTTTGTGCCAGAGGCTCCGATACCCGCTAGATAATCGGTGGCAGTTGAAGCAATGATCAACGTTAGAAAACGTTCATCCCAGGCACCATAAAAAATGTAGCTGGCTACGAGCACAACAGCATTTTGAATAGATAAGTGCTTTCGTGTGGCAAGGTAGCACAGTATAAAGACCAAAAAGAACATAAAAAATGTAGGGGTCTGGAAAAGCACTTAAGTCGGCCTCTTTGTTTAAATATTACTACTACGGTTTATAATGTGTTGCTCTGCCGTGGTGCTATCAATTCCCTGAAGCGACATTTTCTACGGCAGTTTTCAAGGCGCCATATCCCTGCTTGGAAAAGTGGAGCGCATCAACTCTCGCGGCTTGCTCCCAATGGTCACCCAGAGTCTTAAAGGCAGCAATATCGTCAATAATTATGACATTATCGCTTGCCAGCTTTCGCAGAGCCGTATTGACCCTTTCCACATCCTTGGGAATGCTGCTGCCCCAAATCAAGCTTCGCATAATATCTGGTTTTAATGGTGGCGTAACGGTAAAAACAATAACCTTGATGTTTGCGCTCTCCATCAAGTGAATCATTTTCGTCAAGTGAGTAATGGCCGAATCAACACGGAGCGTTCTCGATTTATCATCGTCTAACAGTGAGGCGGTAACGATATCGTTAATACCGGCCAGCATAACCACCACTTTTGGCTTAACTGCAAGCACGTCCTGGGGAAGGCGCCAGAGCATGTTAGGCGTTACGTCGCCGCCAATCCCGGCGTTGAAAGTATCCCCAGGGAAAGGTTGCAGCGACTGGGGCCAGCGTTCGGCTCTGGAGTCGCCAAAAAGAATAAATTGCGTTCCAGGGGGTAGTTGGCGACTCTCAGTAACTGCCTTGCGGGTGGAATAGCGGTCGAATTTCGATTTTTTGTACTCGTTCACCAGAAATGCATAAGCGATACAAGCCGCCGCCAAAACTACGGTCAAGGCTGCAATGCTGATAATCCAAATTTTCCCTTTCGTGACCACGGGGCCTCCTGAGTGATTTATTGCGCCGAAATTGTAAGTCAAAACAGGTTCTTGTGCTAACTGGCTGATCATTCCCGGGCAGCTCCTTATAAGCGGTTTTCAAGGGAAGCTTATGAAGATGTCCAGGCCTTTTACCATCTGCGGAGTCTTGGTTGTGGTAAGCAAAATTATGGCCATTCCCACAATGGTATTTGTGGTCGTGAGGCTCACAGTTACGGAAAGGCCGTGATTAATTCGATGGAGGTAGGGGCTTATGGGTAGATTATCTTCTCGTCCTGACGTCTCCTGAGTTCGTGGAAAGGGACGTCAGGACGTAGAAGATAATCCTATTTGGCCTTAATGGCTGATCATCCAAGGTCGCATGGAAGGAAAGAATTTCTCTCCCTGGGCGGTATACATCAGCTTTGAAGGTCGTTTACGGTGATCTTTGCAACCACAGCCACCATCGGCTTTTGAAAACTGGCGCGAAGCGGTGGTGGAAATAACCGGCTCATGGCGAGCTGCTTCATTGGTTTCATGAGCCTTACGCTTCTTGCTGTTCATATTGAGAAACTGGGGAGGAATCATAACCACTCGCGCAGATAACTCACCGCACTGGGGGCACGCACAGGGCTTGTCGTGTTCCGCCATGGTCGCCAACTCGTGAAACAGCCCGTGAGTTTTACATTTGTAATCATAAACAGGCATTTTTACTCTCCTTTGTCGTCAGGGCTCTTATTCATCAGGACATAAAGGAACATCAATGGAGCCATCCAGATATTTGGTGGGGCCATCGGCGTTGGGTTTTATATCGAACTCAAAGATGTCCGTGGGGAGCCACAGAGTGGCGCAAGCGTTGGGTATATCCACCACACCGCTGATATGGCCTTGTACCGGTGCTGTTCCCAGTATGGCGTAGGCTTGGGCGCCGGTATAACCAAACTTTTTCAGATACTCGATGGCGTTAAGGCAGGCTTGTCGATAAGCAATATGAACATCCAGGTAATGTTGCGTACCTTGTTCATCAACGGATATACCTTCAAAAATCAGGTAATCATCGTATTTTGGTGTAATGGGGCTGGGTTTGAATATTGGATTTTTGATGGCATATTTAGCCATGCCGTCTTTGATCAAGTTAACCCGCATGTGAATCCAGCCAGCCATTTCTATGGCACCGCAAAATGTAATTTCGCCATCGCCCTGGCTAAAATGCAAATCGCCCACTGATAGGCCACCGTCTTTAACGTAAACGGGGAAATATATTTTGGAGCCGCGTGATAAATCTTTGATGTCACAGTTACCACCATGTTCCCTTGGGGGAACTGTGCGGGCACCTTCGGCTGCGGCTGCATCTTTGGCGTCACCAGTCATACGTCCCATATGTGCGGTTTCTGCATAAGGTAACGTGGCTAGGGCTGGTGTGCGATCGGGTTCAGTGTCATAAAGCGCTTTCTCACGCGTGTTCCATTCTTTCAGCATTTCTTTTGAAGGTAGACAGCCGATCAATCCTGGATGGATTAAACCAGCGAACTCCACGCCGGGAACATGACGAGACTTGGTAAACATGCCATTAAAATCCCAAATGGATTTCTGAGCTTCGGGAAAATGCTCTGTTAGAAAGCCGCCGCCGTTCTGCTTTGAGAAAAAACCATTGAAACCCCATTGGCTTTCTTCAAAGGTACCTATGTCGAGTATGTCTACTACCAGCAGATCGCCAGGTTCTGCGCCTTCTACCCCAACTGGGCCGGACAAAAAGTGGACTTGCGACAAATCAACATCCCGTACGTCTTTCGCTGAATCATCATCTTTGATTTGTCCCCCAGTCCAGTCGTAACACTCAACAATGAAATCATCACCAGGCTTTACCATGGCGACCATGGGAATATCCGGGTGCCAACGATTGTGGACATTGTCTTGATCGTAAGGAGATTTGTTTAAGTCAATTTTAATAATTTTTTCAGCCATAATTAAAGGTCTCCAGCCGGTTGGTTGCTAAACTGCCAGGTAAGCGGCAATTTTTTCTTCATTTACATTTGCTCGGTTTTCCTCTGCCACAATTTCGCCCTTTTCAATTACTAGAATTCGATCAGCAATATCCAATGCGAAGCTGAGAACTTGTTCTGATACAACGATAGATAAACCTTTTTCGTCTCTAATGCGTTTCAAAGTTCTTGCCATCTCTTTAATTATGGAAGGTTGAATGCCTTCGGTAGGTTCATCCAAGAGTAAGAGTTTTGGTTTACTGGCTAAGGCTCGGGCAATCGCCAGCTGCTGTTGTTGGCCTCCCGACAGATTGCCACCCCGTCGTGATTTCATTTCCAAAAGCACCGGAAACAAATCATACAAGTCTTCTGGAACTTTTTTCTCGCCGGTTACTGTTAGGCCTGTTTCAATGTTTTCCTTCACCGTCATGGTAGAGAAAATCATTCGACCCTGGGGGACAAAGCTGACGCCAGAGGCGACACGTTGATGGCTTTTCATTGTCTCAATACTGACATCGTTTAACTTAACGCTTCCTCCGCAACTCGGAATAACGCCAATAAGCGATTTCATTAGGGTTGTTTTTCCCATTCCATTGCGCCCCATGACTGCCACTATTTCATTGGGCTTTACGTCAAAGTTAAGGTTATGAATAACTTCACTTTGACCGTAGGCGACGCTGTAGTTGGATACGTTTAACATAAACTGACTCCCTTAGTGGCCTAAGTACACTTCTTTGACCTTTGGGTCGCTTTGGACGCGCTCCATTGAGCCTTCGGATAAAACTTTACCTTGGTGAAGAACAGTGACTCGTTTCGCAATATCCGCTACAAACTGCATATCATGCTCAATCACAATCACCGATCGATTCTGAGTGATTTTATTGAGCAGTTCAGCGGTTTTCTTGCGTTCAGCCACCGACATTCCCGCTACTGGTTCATCAAGCATTAGCAGCTCTGGGTCTTGTATCAGTAACATGCCAATTTCTAACCATTGTTTCTGGCCATGAGAAAGCAAAGCGGCTTCTTTGTTAAGAAGATCTTGGAGAAAGATCATTTCAGCCACTTCCTCCACCTTGGCCACTACTTTGGCATCACGCTTGAATACCAGGGCGCCCCAAACGTTACGACCTTTCGGATAAGAGATTTCTAAATTCTCAAATACAGTTAAGTCGTCATAAATAGAAGGTGTTTGAAATTTGCGTCCCACGCCAGCATGAACAATTTGGTGTTCCTTCATTTTGGTGAGTTCTTTGCCCCGGAATTTAATGGAGCCTTCTGTCGCTTTGGTGCGACCACAGATCAAATCAAGCACCGTGGTCTTGCCTGCTCCATTTGGGCCAATGATGACGCGTATTTCGTTTTCATCGACGTAAAAAGACAAATCATTAACGGCTTTAAATCCATCAAATGAAACTGTTAGGCCTTCCACTGCAAGCACAAAGTTTTTAGCTTCTGCGTTCATAGATTTAACTCCTGGATTCCAAGGCATTGCTTGAAGTTATGCTGGAAGACGATCGGTTCGCTCTGATGTTGCTAAGCCACCTAGCGAGACGAGGTTCAAGCCAGGTTTTGTACACGCCGGCCAAACCATTAGGAAATGCCAGTACCACGCCAATGAATAATCCACCCATAGCAAAAAGCCAGAGTTCAGGGAATGATTCTGAAAAAGAAGTTTTCGCCCAGTTCACGATCAGGGTGCCATAAACTGCACCTAAAAGTGATAAGCGTCCACCCACTGCACAGAAGATTACCATTTCAATGGAGGGAACAATGCCGACAAAAGATGGCGACATAAAACCCACTTGCAGGGTGAACATAGCGCCACCGATGGCGGAAAACGCAGCGGCTGCACAGAAGATAAATATTTTGAAGTTAGATACATCGTAGCCAGAAAAACGTACCCGATCTTCTTTATCTCGCATGGCCACCAGCAAGCGTCCCAGCTTACTTTTACGAATAAACTGAGCCATAAACAAGCAGGCGAATAGGAGAGCGACACAAACAAAATATAAAATATACTTGGCGCTGTCGGAGCGAATATCCCAGCCGTTGAGTGTCCTTAAATCTGTAATGCCGTTGACACCGCCCGTATAGCCTTGCTGGCCAATAATCAGGATGGTAAGTATAGCGGCTATTGCCTGGGTAATAATCGCGAAATAGACGCCGCCAACTCGTCGTTTGAACATGGCAACGCTAATTATAAATGCGAATAATACCGGTACCATGATGATGGCTAGAAAGGTGAAACCTAAACTATGGAACGGTTCCCAAAACCAAGGCAGAGCCGTGATTTGGTTCCAATCCATAAAATCGGGAATCCCCGGCGTTGATTGAATAGCCGTTGCCTCCGGGGATGAGGCCTCCAGTTTTAGGAACATTGCCATGCAATAGCCACCTAAGCCAAAAAATACGCCTTGACCCAGGCTCAGAATGCCACCGTAGCCCCAGCACATGACAAGCCCCAGTGCTACAAACGCGTAGGTTAAATACTTGCCCACGAGATTAAGGCGGAAAATGTCCATTGATAATGGCAGGATAACAATGAGAAGAATGGCCAATAACACCATATTCAACGCATCGGATTTAGGTAAAAAAGATCGAAATCCAGTAGACATATGAAATCCTCTTAACGTCGAATCTTAAGGGCAAAGAGACCTTGAGGGCGTAGCATCAGGATGCCAACAACTACTAACAAGGTAAGAACTTTTGCCATAGATCCACTGAGGAAAAATTCCATCGTGGATTGTGCTTGTGAAATCGTAAAGGCTGATGCTATGGTTCCCAGCAAACTTTGCGCGCCACCGAATACAACGACGAGGAAAGTATCTACGATGTAAAGCTGGCCAGAGGTCGGTCCGGTGGAGCCCACCATAGTAAATGCGCTGCCGGCAACCCCAGCAATCCCGCATCCTAAGGCGAAAGTGATGCGGTCTACTTTTTCCGTATTGATGCCCACAGCGCCTGCCATTTCGCGGTTTTGTACAACGGCGCGGACCTGGCAGCCCCAGCGTGATTTATACATCAAGAAGTAAACACCGAAGGATATCACCAGGGTAATTGCCATTACGAAGATGCCATTGATGGGGACTTCTATGGTGTCGGTAAGAGGGTAGGAACCCATTACCCAGTCTGGCAAAGTAACACCTACTTCGCGGGCTCCGAATATTGTGCGAAAGAGTTGCTGCATGATCAAACTGAGTCCCCAGGTGGCCAACAGCGTATCCAGAGGGCGTTTGTAGAGGTGTCTGATCATACTCCATTCCACTAAGGCCCCGAGCGCAAAGGTAACAATAAATGCGAGTATCATGGCGACAAAGAAATAACCTGAGAAAAGACTCGCCGCGTACTCGGAAAAAAGATTCGAAGTGAGGTAGGTGACATAAGCACCTAAAATCATAAATTCGCCATGGGCCATATTGATGACCCCCATTTGACCAAAAATAATGGCAAGTCCCAATGCCATCAAAACAAATACTGAGAATAGAATTAGCCCGGCAAAGCCCTGCATGGCAAATATGGATGTTAGTTCCGCTGCTGTGTAGTCGGCAAACATAATTTTCTCCAAAAAATACTACGAATAAAGTGGAGTGAAAACAGGTGGTGCCGAAGCACCACCGCTAGTTGCCTTTATTGATAACCTTCGGGGAATGGATCGGGTTCCATTAACTCTTTGGTTTCGAAAACTACATCGTATTGACCATCAGCACCTGCTCGTCCTACGCGAGTTTTTGACCAAAGATGGTGGTTTTCATGGACTTTTACGTAACCTTCAGGCGCGGTTTTTAATTCGATGCCAGGTGATGCTTCCCGAACTTTGTCAATATCAAAAGATCCGGCTTTTTCCACGGCGGCTTTCCATAACCAAGGGCCAAGATAAGCGGCTTGAGTTACGTCACCAATAACGATGTCTTTACCCCAACGCTTTTTAAAGGCAGCAACAAAATCTTTGTTGTTGTCATTTTCCAGGCTTTGGAAGTATTTCATAGACGCATAAGCGCCTTCGATGTTTTCCCCGCCAATGCCCAAAATTTCATCTTCGGTAACTGAAATAGTTAACATTAATGGCTTTTCTTTCGTAAGATCAATGCCCGCTGCTTTTAATTGCTTGTAAAAGGCAACGTTTGAACCACCCACAACGGCCGCGTAGATAACATCAGGCTTCTTCAGTTTGATTTTGTTGATTACTGAGTTGAATTGAGTGTGACCCAGTGGATAGTACTCTTCTCCCACCACGCTCAAGCCCAGTTTTTCAATGTGCTTGCGGGCGATTTTGTTTGAGGTTCTAGGCCAGATGTAGTCAGACCCTAACAAGAAGAATTTCTTTGCGCCTTTTTCTCGGGCGACCCAATCAATACCAGCGATAATCTGCTGAGTAGCTTCCTGTCCGGTGTAGATAACGTTTGGCGATTCTTCCAGCCCTTCGTAGAAAGTTGGGTAGTAGAGCATGCCATTATACTGTTCAAATACGGGCAGAACCGCTTTTCGTGAAGCCGAGGTCCAGCACCCAAAAACTGCCGCAACCTTATCGTTCACAAGTAGTTTCTTGGACTTCTCCGCAAAGGTTGGCCAGTCACTGGCGCCGTCCTCCTGGATGTATTCGATTTTTCTACCGAGTACGCCTCCCATTGCGTTGATTTGTTCGATAGCCAGCTTTTCGGCTTGTACTGATCCGGTTTCACTGATGGCCATAGTGCCGGTAACAGAATGAAGTATCCCTACTTTTACTGTGTCATCGGTAACAGCAAGACCCGTGGTGTTTGCGGCTGCTGCGTGGGCGAGAGGAGTAAATAAAAGTGTTGAAGAAAGCGCGAGCGCCGTTTTTAATTTTGAGCTAATAAGTTTAGACAGCATGATTCGACCTCTTTGGTAACGTCTGGTATCGATCGCAGTGGACACTGGATAGTGTTGGTTCAGTGTCGTGGCGAGAGTATTGCTTGATTACCGGTGAGGGCCAATGGGCAGGATGGCCCAACAGGCTACGTCATTTGACGCATAAAGTTGAAAGACACTTAAGCCTACGGCTTTTTTTATGATAACTTTGAGGGCGTGACGATCTATTTTGGAGCGCTTTAGAGTGGGTCAGCGGGGTTAGCTACGTTAATTGACGTATAGCTGTATTATTTTCGCTGGTTTAGTGTCGTCGTCGGGGAACTGGCTAATCAAAATTACTTAGCGATTTTGTTTGGCATAGCTATTGCTGATCAACTAGACGATTCAATTTTACTAATGCAGCTCTGTTATGTTGACGCAGTCTGATTAAAGCGGTGGATGTTCAAAATGACTGCAAGACAAAATATTTTTCGTGTTCGGCGAAATTACAATCAATGGGTAGCGAACCAAACCTTAGAGGATTATGCCTTACGTTTTACCGCAAAGCGCGCGCGTCGTTGGTCACTTTCCAGGGTAAGCAATACGGCTTTAGGGGCTATTTCGTTTCTTGTATTAGAAGCGATTGGTGGAGCTATAACGCTCAACTATGGTTTTACTAACGCGGGTTTAGCCATTCTCGCAGTATCCTTAATAATCTTCTGCACTAGCTTGCCTATTAGCTATTATGCGGCAAAGTATGGCATTGATATCGATCTTCTGACCCGTGGCGCAGGCTTTGGTTATATCGGATCTACAGTTACTTCACTAATCTACGCGTCTTTTACTTTTATTTTCTTCGCCTTGGAAGCGGCCGTTATGGCCATGGCCTTGGAACATATGGCGGGGATTCCTTTATCTATCGGTTATGTGCTGAATGCCTTGCTGGTTATTCCCCTTGTGACCTTCGGGATTACATTTATTAGTCGGTTTCAGCAATGGACCCAACCCATTTGGATAGTGTTGCAAACCCTGCCTTTTATTTATATCGCCGCAGCAGATGTGGTTCGAATTGAGGATTGGACGCAATTTCGCGGCAATGAAGAAGGAGACAGCACAGGTTTTAACATTTTATTATTTGGTGCGGCCTCTTCAGTTTTGTTTTCGTTAATTGCGCAGATTGGAGAGCAGGTTGACTTCTTGCGGTTTTTGCCGCCTAAAGACCACAAGAATAATGTCCGTTGGTGGACTGCTTTATTAATGGCTGGGCCTGGCTGGATTATTGTTGGTGGATTAAAAATACTAGCTGGTTCGTTTTTAGCTGTATTGGCTTTTCATCATGGTGTGCCGTTTGCTGAAGCCTCCGATCCCACCCAAATGTATCAGGTCGCCTTTGGTTATTTGACAACGTCTCCCGGTGTGGCGTTAGGGTTGGCTGGAATTTTTGTCATTATCTGCCAACTGAAAATCAATGTAACCAATGCGTATGCCGGATCCATTGCCTGGTCTAATTTTTTCTCGCGGTTAACCCACAATCATCCAGGGCGTGTAGTATGGTTGGTATTCAATGTGGTTATTGCCGTGCTTTTGATGGAATTGGGGATCTATCGTGCCTTGGAATCCATCCTCGGGGTGTACGCGATTGTTGCGGTGGCTTGGGTGGGGGCATTGGTGGCCGATCTGGTGATCAATAAACCGCTGGGATTTAGCCCGCCGATGATAGAGTTCAAACGTGCTTATCTTTACGATATCAACCCGGTTGGATTTGGGGCAATGATCTTAGCCTCGTTGCTTGGGATTAGTGCCCACCTTGGGGTTTTTGACACAACGGCAAAAGCATTGGCCCCTTATTTAACCCTGTTATCTGCCATGGTGATATCACCATTAATAGCCTGGTTCACTCAAGGACGCTATTACATTGCCAGGCAGCCCGATGTTATTGCAGGAGATGAAGCGATATGCTGTATTTGCGAACATCGATTCGAGCGCGAAGATATTGCTCATTGTCCAGTGTACGGTGGTTTCATTTGTTCACTATGCTGTTCGCTGGATGCCCGTTGCCACGATAGTTGTAAAACTCAGGCTCGAGTGTCTGAGCAGCTACTGAGTTTCCTAGGTGCTTTTTTGCCTGCACGAACCATTCAGTATCTGAATTCCAAGATGGGTCATTTCCTCAGTTTGATGACGCTAGCTGCCATGGCGATCGCCTTAATCCTGATGCTGGTGTATTACGAAGTTTCGGTGCCCAATGAATCTGTGCGTCTACTAGTCGGTGATTTGCTTTGGAAAGAATTTTTTATTTTATTAATTGTTGCAGGCGTTGCGGCTTGGTTGTTTGTATTGGCCCATGAAAGCCGTTTGGTGGCTCAGGAAGAAACGCAAAGGCAAACAGAGTTGTTACATCAGGAAATTGAAGCCCATGACCGAACAGATAGGGAATTGCAAAAGGCAAAAGAAACCGCTGAAGCGGCTAATAATGCAAAAAGCCGCTATCTAACAGGTATCAGTCATGAATTACGTTCACCGTTGAACTCGGTAATGGGCTATGCGCAGTTGTTAGAAACAGATGCCAGCATAGGCGCTGGTCACCGAGAAGCCATCAACGTAATACTGCGAAGCAGTGAACATTTGTCAGATCTGATCGAAGGCTTGCTGGATATATCAAAGATTGAAGCAGGGCGCCTGGATTTGCATCGCAATGAGGTGCGTTTGCCGAAGTTGATGGATCAATTGGTGGATATGTTCCAATTGCAAGCTCGGGCTAAGGGAATCGAATTTAACTATACAAAATCTGGCCGTTTGCCAGAGTTTGTGGCTACGGATGAAAAGCGGCTGCGACAAATTTTAATTAATCTATTATCCAACGCGATTAAGTTTACTGAGCGTGGAAATGTCTCCTTGCATCTGCGCTATCGTAATCAAGTGGCCGAGTTTTCGGTAACGGACTCAGGGGTTGGCATAGATCGCAAAAATATTGATATGATCTTTAAGCCCTTTGAGCGGGTGCGTGAGCCTGGTCAGATCCCAACACCTGGAACCGGTTTGGGATTAACCATCACTCGGTTGCTCACTGAAATTATGGGTGGGGAAATTGCGGTACAAAGCACACCAGGTGTTGGCAGTGTTTTCACCGTTAGTTTAATGTTGTCCTGTATTACTAATCCTAGCGTTGATCCAACTCCGGCCCAGAGAATTAAAGGCTATAAGGGGGCACGCAAAAAAGTTTTGGTGGTGGACGATGAATCATCCCATCGGATTCTAATTCAGCATCTGCTGGAGCCTTTGGGGTTTGAGGTGGCTGAAGCGATAAACGCAGAAGAATGTTTAAGACTGCTAGACTCCTGGCAGCCTGATTTGTTTTTGCTGGATGTGTCAATGCCTGGGATCAGCGGTTTGGAATTAGTGGGTATTCTAAGAAAGCAGAAACGAAACCAGCCGATTATAATGATTTCTGCCGATGCTAATGAAGGGCGTATCAGTGATGGCCCAGAACATGTGGCAGACTCATTGTATGATGCTTATTTAATTAAGCCGGTTCGATTGACTGATTTGTTAGAAAAGATGGCGGCACTGTTGGATATTCAGTGGTTTTACGAAGGGGTGCGAGTGACTCCCGAGCAAGTGAGGGGCGTACTTCCCGCTAGCGCGAAGCTTCCAGCAGCGGAAGTTCTGCAAGAATTAAAATTTATGGCGGAGATTGGACATTTGCAAGGCCTGAAAAAGCGGTTGGCAGGTTTAAAAGAGGAAGCTCAAGTAGATAGTGAATTTATTCAGTATTTAACTTCAGCGATTCAACAAGTGCGTTTGGATAAAATTATTGAGTTAGCAGAGGCTAATAAATGTTGAGTTCAAAAGTGGCTCCTGATGTGGATGTTGCCCTGGTGGTGGATGATTCGCCAGAAACTCTGGCGATGCTCAGTCAAGTGCTTGATCAAGCCGGACTCACAGTATTGATCGCTTTGGATGGAGACCAGGCGATCAATATTGCCGAAAAAATGACTCCCGATATTATTTTATTAGACGCCATCATGCCCAATCGGGATGGATTTGAAACCTGCAAACTCATCAAGCAAGAAGCCCATTTAAAAAATATACCCATTATATTCATGACCGGACTCAGTGACACAGAACACATCGTCAAAGGGTTGGAAGCCGGTGGTGTTGACTACGTGACAAAACCGATTAATCCGCAAGAACTGGTGGCTCGTATTCGAGTTCATTTGGCGAACGCACGCATGACTCAAAGTGCCCGAGCGGCACTGGATAATGCCGGACAAACGATTTTTACTACCGATGGTGATGGTTCCATGTTGTGGGGTACACCTCAGGTATTTGCGTTATTTGAATCAGGTTTGGCAGATTCCCAATGGCTAACAACAATTTTAGCGCCAAAATTGAAGAGTTGGTTGAGTCATAATCCTGATCAAGGACGCAAGCTTGAACTCGACACTCCGCTCCGCAAGCTGGAGTGTAAATATATGGGGGAAGTGGGTAATAACGAACATTTGTTTAAACTGTTTGATTCTGAAGGTGCGAGTGATTCAGACATATTAAAGAGTGCTTTCAAGCTAACCGGACGTGAAGCAGAAGTGTTGTTATGGATTGCCAATGGGAAAACCAATAGAGAAATCGCTCAAATACTGGATATGAGTCCTAGGACCGTCAATAAGCATCTCGAGCAGGTGTTTAAAAAAATCGGTGTTGAAAATCGTACGGCGGCTGCATCAGTGTCAATACGTTTATTAAGTGAACATGGGCGGTTGGGGTAGGGCCCTTTATTTTGTGTCTGTTGAGTTTAAGTATATAGATTGAGGGTCTGAGGATTTTTTAGGAAGATCGCTCACTCTGCCAATTTTTGAGGGAGTATGATAACGAACCTCATTGCGGTTTGATTTAGCTTCATACAATGCGATGTCAGAGGCTTTTAGAATTTCTACTAATGAATCTCCTGGTTGAAAACAGGCCACCCCAAAAGAAGCTGTTATATTCGGCGCGGGGGGCTGTTTCATATCTTGCAAGCGCTTGCGTAATAGCTCAGCCATGGTGACTGCATCACTTAGTTCTGTGTGCGGGCAGAGTATTAGGAATTCTTCACCTCCCCAACGAGCGCAGGTGTCCACTTGTCTGATAGTGCTTTGCAGCAATCGGGCAACGCTTTTTAGCACTTTATCTCCCGCATCATGACCAAAGTTATCGTTCACATATTTAAAGTGATCAAGGTCTAATAAAATAATAGAAAAGCTGTATAGGTATCGATTCGCTCGTTGACATTCTTTTTCCAGTAATTGGCGTATACGTCTGCGATTACTAATCCCCGTAAGGTCATCAGTAATCGCTTGATTTTCAAGTTGCGAATTTAAATGTTTTAATTGATCTTCCATTCGCTTGCGATCAGTAATATCCACAATGATGTAAACAACACCTTCGGCTAAGTTGCTAGGGTTTAAGGCTTTGCCATTGACCAAGCACCACAGTTGAGTTCCGTCCTGGTGGCGAAAAGGTAATTCAGTTTGGTAGTTCGCTCCTTTAGATAGAACCGATGGCGCGCTTCTTAATAAACGAAGATAATCGGATTTGTTATGAAAGATTAGATCGGCTTCTTTGCCTTGGTAGTTATCTTTAGATAAACCAAACATGACTTCGGCATAGTCATTAATCCACTCTATCTTTTTTCCTTTGACAAAAACTATACAAATTAGACTGTTGTTTAGCAGGCCATTACGAAATCTCAAAATACTTTCCGTTTCCTTCTGCGCGGTTAATAGCGCTTGAGTTTGTTCGGCCACCATGGCTTCCAAGGCTTGATTGGATTTAATTATTTGGTCTTGTTCGATTTGTTTGATATGCATTTTCAAGAGTGCGAATACAAATATTGAGAGCGCAATCCAGGTTAGGATATCAATTGTGGAATGATTGATTATGCTTAAGGTATTGGCTGAGAGACCTGTGCTCGTGTGTATTTCAGTGAGCACACGAGATAATTCGTTAAAGAGTGCATCTTCATGGTAAAAAGCAAAGAGCCTCGGTGGGGAGTAAAAACTGTCTGCCATAACAGCAAGTGACTGACCCCATAAAATGATACTGCATATGCGAGCGAATAAAATCACAATATAAAGCTAACCCAGTCCTTGGATACTTGCAGTTTAGTTCAAATGTCCTTTATCTGCGTATGGCTTTTGCACAAAAAAATCGCTCTGATTGCATGAACTAACCACTATAGGTTAAATAATGATCTATCCTTGTTTCTGGAAATGGCAGCCAATTACTCAATGGTAGTACTCAATGACAGCAAAGCTTCACCAAATATCCGAGCGCTTGATGATTGTCGTAGCGGATACTCGCAAGTTACAGGCATATAAGCATTTGATTCCCAACGCCACTGTGGTGGATTTTAACGACTTTCGACAGCAACCGGACGCTTTGCTCAGGTTAAGTGAGACCATTGAAGACAATCAAATTAATGTAGTATTGATTGTAAACCGTTTCCCCGTGAATCCAGGGGATTTGGTGTCTCAGTTGCGCTCCACCGCTTGGGGGAAAGAGCTTTATCTTACGGTTGTTACTCCCCACGATAGCGTTGCCGATATCGATCTAAACCTGGATGTTGATGATTTTATTCGTGTTTCTGAATCAGGTATTACCGATGAAATGGTATCACTGGCGATGTCCAGGTTAGAGCGTACCCGCCGTCTAAGAGAACGTTTTGTGGTGGCATCAAGAACCGCTAGCTCAGCATTGAATTGCATGTCGGATTATAGCGCGTTAGTGCATTTTTCAGAGTCGAGTGATAACTGCCTTACTATCGAAGAATTTTCTGAATCAGTTTATAGCTTTTTGTCTGAACGTGATTTGAATGTCGTGTTTAGTATTAATACGGATACTCAGGTTATCTTCCGGCCGGGTGGGAACCTTTCTTCTGCCCGTCAGTTTATGTTGGCTGAATTGGCGCAATCCAATAAACGGATGGTACAAATTGAAAAGATCTTAGGGTTCAGCTTTGAACACTTCAACTTGTTGGTATTGAATTACCCCGTAAATGAACCTGAAAGATGCGGCTTGTTGAAAGATTCATTAGCGCACTTCTGTACTATTGTTGAATCTCGAGTAAAAAACATTTTGATCAAGGAACATATTGTTAGGCAGCACTCAAACGTAATGCAGATCATGGATTTGATCCGTGCGTCTACTCGTGAGGCAAAACTTCACACCGGTAATACCATGCTGCATTTGTCACAGGAGCTCGAATTGGCTGCAACGACCTTTGACATGAATCATGAAGAGGAAGTGAAGCTATTACAAATTGCCAATAATGCAGCTGAAACGCTGGAGTGCCTACAGGAAAATGATGCATTGCTAGAAACGCATTTTTTCGAGTTGATTGACACGATTTCTTCGATTAAAACCCTGGCAACGCAAAAAACAGATGACATATTTAATCAGGAAAAAATAACCTTGAAACGAGTGAGTTAGCATTTTAATGTCATTGTTATAAAAAAAGGGCCCATTGCGGGCCCTAAAGCTGAGGCATTAAAATTGTTATAGTTCCTTTAAAGTTATTCTACGTCGATGAAAATTGGGTTTGTATGGAACCAGATATCTGCCCAGGCTTCCAGGTCAGCGGTTAGTATACCTCCTACGTGGGGAGGGCAAGCCGCATCAATACAGGCAATATTATCACTCAGGTTATCAGCCAAAGGGTTACCGTAAGCGTCACGTTCATTGGGTGTCCCCGCTGGAATGTTAGAGCCTCTTGCCCGCACATAACCATCAACCTTTGCAGTGAAACTAATGGAATCTTTCAGGGTACGATCACGCTTAACGTTGCCATAATTAATCAAATTATCCCAGGTTTTAATGATCTGGGTGGTTTCAGGTGCCAACGGATTGAAATATTCAGGATCTTTCGGATCTAATGGACCAGTAACCAAGCCGGCAATCAGATCCACTTGCGCCAATCGAGGTTCATTAACCGGAATCTTTACCCCAATTTGCAGTAACGATGGGTTGTTGAAACTATAATGGCTATTGTTTTTACCCGCTGGATCAGTGACCTGCAATTCAACTCGAACTTTGGCGCCACGTTTTACATGTAGTGTTTCACCCATGGTCGCACACTGGCCTTGACTGCAAGCTCTAAAGACAAGATCACCAGTAATCAATTGTCCTTGAATGGTGAAAGAATTACCGCTGCGTAAACCGTCGACAATTGCCTGGGCTTTATTCTCAGTTTCAGGATCTTCAATCCAAACGTAGTTTTGCTGGTATTCACCAGGCCAAAAATCGCTGGTGGATTCAAAGTCCAAGGGGCCGAAGCTGCCACGATTGTGCCAATCTGAACTCGCGAAAAACCAAAAGCGACGACCTTCACTCAACATGGCGTCCCACATTGTGCGTACTCCCGGTCGACACAGTGTGACTTTTGCTGGATCCATATTGTCGGGGATTTCCGGGTAGGCGGCACCATCAAGAAAATCAGCCTGGGTGAGTGGTTTACCATTGAAATCCAGGCCAGGCTTAGCCGCTTCTGCCGCACCATAACAGCCAGTACCGCCATAAGTGAATAAACCAGAAGTAGGTCGGCCCGCGTTATAACTGCCACGATCCGGGACAGCTTGGTGACCCGGCTGGGTCTCAAACCCAAAGGCAACGTCAGGCGCTACGGAGTTCCAGTCGCGCATGTGTTCGACGTTGTAACCTTCGTTATCTTTAGTGATAAAGGCT
Organism: uncultured Ketobacter sp.; assembly: GCA_963922875.1. Lineage (GTDB taxonomy): Bacteria > Pseudomonadota > Gammaproteobacteria > Pseudomonadales > Ketobacteraceae > Ketobacter. The sequence continues at coordinate 88,340 of CAWUJH010000005.1, forward strand.
CCTTGGCGCTCTACGTGGGATTGCACCGCGAAGGATTCACCAGGGAAGTTCTCCTGCATCCAGAGTACGGCGGCGGTGGACTTTACGTGTTCCCCCTCATCGTCGATATTGATACCACCCACCAAAGTTGAGTTGTAATCTGCAATACCTTCTTCGGGACGGCCAGCAAATAGGGCTTTTAGTGTATTGTTACCTTGTTCGCTGAGTTCGCAGGTCCAACCTTGGCCTTCACCTTGGCTGGTGTCTTCAGAGTTGGCAGCAAAGCAATATTCAAACTGCGCCAGAGCATCAGAGTTAGGAGCCTTTGCATATTGGCCTGCAGCGATAGAGTTGCTGGAGTGTTCATGACCTGGTACCACCCACTCAATACCTAGAAAGGCCGCTTTGTCTTCATTGCCAGGTGCATCGCGTTCTTCCACAATATCACCCAGGTTGTATTCCTGCAGACTCTGCCAGCGCCACATGGCCTGAACCTGAGCGCCGTTGCGCATGGTTTCGTAGCTTATATCGCCTTTGATGTCGGCAGCCCCGCCAGGCAATGAATTAACCCACAGGCCACGGTTGAATTCACTGTCTCGGTTCAGGTAGAGAAAGTCACTGACGCGGCAGTCTCTTGAACCACGCCCGCTGTGCCCTACATGGATAAACCAATCTAAGTATTCTAAGGATTTGCGAGTTAATGTTTTAACAGACGTTGACCCATCAGAACAAGTTGTATGGTTATGGAAATCGCCAGCTAGATATTGTCCAGCACTAACATTACCTGCCGCACTCACCACGGCAGCCGCCAAGGCAGCGGACATTACGTTATTTTTCATTGAAGAACCCCCGAGTTCTTACTCAGAATTGTTGTGTTAAATCTGTCGAGTGACACATGAATGAAGCTATCCCCTAATCCTTAGGTAAGTAGTTCTGTATTTGACGGTTTCCATATTTAATCGTGATTTTGGATAGCTACTGGTCGAAAAATACCAGCCCTCACTGTTGTACAGGTGAAAAATGTCACTTAGATTATTCTTTTTTGAATATTGTCGATTCGTCTGCAGTTCAGGATGTTTCCATGTTTTTATCGGAGGTTTCATATTTCTGTAGCAAAAATGTTTTATTTATTGAAGCCGGATCGCTTGGAGTTCTGCTCTTTTGATCTAGAAGTGGTCGCCGACAAGGATTCGGTTGCGTCCTGCCTATTACAATAGAAAGTGCCTCTACTTATGATTTTGCAATCCATTAGCGGGTTTTGTCGAGAACCCCTTGTTCAATTCTTTCTACTAGCCATTTTTTTGTTTGGGGTAGATCAGGCGCTCACTAAGAATGCGAATAATACCCGGCGTATTGTGGTGGATGATAGCCGCTTGGACGAGTTGATGGACATCTTCCGTGAAGGTCAGGGTAGGGACCCGTCTGCCAGTGAATTAAATAATCTTATTGTTAAATGGTCGCAGAACGAAATTCTGTACCGAGAAGCGTTGGAATTAGAGATGGATCAAGGTGATGAAATGGTTCGTAACCGAATGGTCCTAAAGATGAGAAACGTGCTGTTTAATCGAGTGATTGTGGACGATCCGAGCGACGCTGAGCTGCAGGAATTCTTTGAGTTTAATCATGCCCAATATGATACTCCACCTCGTTATGATTTTGAGTTGTTTGCGGTGGCTCCTGATAGTAGTGAATCTGCCGTGGAAGGTTTGCTTGCCTTGCTGAATGAGCCGCCGGTAGATGAGCGTAAAAATATTCCGCCACCCTATGAGAATAAAGTGCGCGAGTATCGTCAACGTCCACTTAGTAATCTTCAATCACTGTTTGGTGATCAAGCAAGCCTTAAGTTAACAGAGCAACCTGTAAAGCACTGGATTGCAGTGCCTGCAGATGGGACTACTTATATAGTTAGAGTGTTAGAACACTATCCGGCGGAACCGGCAATCCTGGCGGATATTAAAAGCGAGGTTGTGCGTGATTGGATGAAATTTCGCAGTGATATTCAGTTGGCGGATCAAACGAAGGCTATCGCTGACACCTACAGGATAGAGCTGCTGCTCAGTCCAGATAAACAACAGTTGCTAAATGTACCTAAAGTCGAAAGCCTAACTAAAAGTCCAGCTAAATTAGTAGCACATTGATAGGCCGAGGATTCTCATTATGCGAGCGTGGTTAGCATTTGTTTTATTGGGTTGGATGTTCTGTCAGAATGCCTTTGCCCACGATACACCTATTGCATTGCTTACCCTGAGTGAGCGTCAAGCAGGCTTGTTTAATGTGGAGTGGACCTATTCTTCGCCGGTGAATCTAATGCCGCCTACTCCTGTTTTCCCCAAGCATTGTCTGTATGAGCCACCGATTCTTCGCTGTGGGGAATCTGGGCTATTCGGTCGCCTAGCCTTGGAAAAACTAGGTGAACGCTATTCTGCTGCTGTCGTACAAATATCCTATGTTAATGGTAAAACTCATTCTTACACGTTGACTGGTGCTAACCCATCTGTCGCAATCACACCTAGCGGCTCGTTGCCGCTGACTCAAATAATGGCGTCTTATATTCCGTTGGGTTTTGAGCACATTATGCTGGGTGTGGATCATCTTTTATTTGTGCTTGGGTTAATGTGGTTGGTTAGCAGTCAGTGGATGCTATTAAAGACCATAACATCATTCACCATTGCACATAGCATTACGCTCGGGGCGGTGACTTTGGGTTACGTTGGTGTGCCAGACAAACCCGTTAATGCGGCCATTGCCCTAAGTATCGCTATCGTAGCGGTTGAAGTATTAAAGCATAAGCGGGGGGAAAAGAGTTTTAGTTCCAGTAAACCATGGGCTATTGCATTCGGTTTTGGCTTGCTTCATGGCTTTGGTTTTGCGGGGGCGTTAACCAGCATTGGTCTATCGCCTGAAAATTTGCCTGCTGCTTTATTGTTTTTCAATGTGGGCGTAGAGCTTGGCCAAGTATGCTTTGTGCTTCTGGTGTTGGCGTTGATGTGGAGTCATCGAGTAGTGCAAACCTCCTTTCCGCGTTGGAGTGAAACAGCAGCAATTTATGGCATAGGAACCATTGGTTGTTTTTGGTTCCTGAGTAGATTCAGCATGATGATTAGTGGAGCCTGAGAGGTGGTTATGAAAATAGTAAAGACAAACATTTATCGAGTGATCGCCGTTCCGTTGCTATTTGTTAGCGTTTCCAATTCAGTATTTGCCCACACTGAAACAGGCGTTGCTGGCGGATTAATCAGTGGGTTTCTTCACCCTATCTTTGGCTTGGATCATCTGATTGCCATGGTGGCCGTTGGGCTATGGGGAGCTCAATTGAATAAACCCGCCCTATGGTTGTTACCGATAACTTTTCCAGTGGTAATGGCGCTAGGTGCCTTAGCCGGTATTGCTGGAGTGAAACTGAGCGGTATTGAAATTGGTATTGGGCTATCTGCTTTAGTATTAGGAGCGATGGTTTTGCTGAGTGTTCGCCCACCGCTTTGGTTGGCCGTAATCATGGTTGGAACCTTTGCTGTTTTCCATGGCTATGCCCATGGTGCTGAGCTACCGGAAGCCGCAAATCCATTGGCCTATGGTGTCGGCTTTGTTGTGAGTACCGGAATGCTGCATCTGCTGGGGATTTTATTAGGTGTGCTTACCCGATGGCCTATCGGGCGTCAGGCAGTACAAGGCATGGGTGGTCTGATTGCGGCACTAGGTTTGTATTTTTCCGCCGCCAGTCTTGGATTTATTGCCTAGCAATGACTAAAACGAGCGATGGCTAAGAACAGGATATTTCAATGAAGTACAAAGGGTTGCTGTGGTTTGGTCTGTTGTTGCCACAGTGGGCTGATGCTCACTTGGTTTCCACGCGCTTTGGTGAATTTTATGCGGGTATTCTGCATCCTGTCACCACGTTAGAACATATGGTTCCATGGTTGGCTATCGGCCTTTTGGGTGGTTTACAAAGCCTGAAATTAGGACGGTTAGCGTTAATTCTGTTTCCATTGACGGTTTTGATTGGGGTATGGTTCGGCGCTGATTGGGGTGGTGAAATAGGTTGGGTGAAAACGCTCAACCTACTTTCATTTTTGATTTTTGGCGTCTTGGTCTTGATGGCAAAACCACTTAATGAAGTGCTATTTATAGGGTTGATTACTCTATTTGGAATTACTCATGGTATCGGTAATAGTGCCAGCGATCTCGTGGGTAATCAGTTTATGCTCTACGTGGCAGGAGTTGTAACTGCCGCTTATTTGATGATGACGCTACTGGTAGCGGCCAGCCATCAATTAATCCAGCAGCAATTATGGGGTGCCGTAGCGGTGCGGGCCTTGGGTAGTTGGATCGCCGCCGTGGGGCTTATCTATGCAGGTTTCACTTACTTCGCTGCTGCGGTTTAGCAGGGTGTCTAACTAATGACATCCACTATCTCTTCATCGGTTGATGACTCCTCGGTCTATTGGTTAAAGCACCGGATATTTTATGTTGCTGTTTTACTTTCCGGGCTGGCGGGACTCGGTTATCAAATGGTGTGGTGTCAGCTGTTGGCCGTCTCTTTGGGTCACGAAATAGTCGCGGTACTGGCCGTAATCGCCGCTTTTTTTATTGGTTTGGCTGCCGGAGCCTTGCTGCTGAATAATGTGATTCGGCGTTCTCAAGTCCCTTACTATTGGTATGTGGGATTGGAGTTGTCTATTGGGTTATGGGCTTTGGCCCTGCTATACATTATCCCTTGGTACAATACCTGGATTGCTACACTTATTGGCCCGACGCCATCGGAGTTTAGGCATTGGGCCTTAGCTTTTTTGGCTTCCTGGGTTTTGTTGTTGCCGGCAACCCTTGCCATGGGCGCGACCTTACCAGCCTTGGAGCGCACCGCATCCTTGCTTTGGCAGCAGCAGAAGCACGTTGTGGCAATATATTCTATTAATACTCTCGGGGCCGTCGTTGGTACCCTAGTGGCAACATTTTGGTTAATTCCAAATGTTGGGCTCAATGCAACCCAAGTCACAATAGCATTGGTCAATATATGCTGTGCCGTATTGATTGTTTCATTGTTTATTGGGCGACAGAAAGCAAACTCCGTAGCCAATGCCTACACCAGTGAGCCGGTGGCTTTTAACAGGAAACTGTTAGGTCTATTATTCGCGACGGGTTGCCTGGGCATTGGTTATGAAGTGTTGGTTGTTAGAGTTCTTAGTCAAATTCTGGAGAATACGGTTTATAGTTTCGCGGCCTTGCTGGCGGTCTATTTGATGGGTGTATCCATCGGCGCCTGGGTCTACCAAAAGCGAATATCAGGTCAAGCTGACAGACTCGGTGGCTGGTATTTCTGGTATGTTCGCCTTGGGTTGCTGACGGCTGTCGCTTGTTTAATGGGAATAGGCGTTTTATGGATAGCTAACGATTCTTACTTGTGGATTCTAGGGCATATTGAACGCTCGATGGTTTCTGCCGTTGTTACGGAAGTTGTGGTAGCGATTATGGTTTTCTTGCTCCCGACTATTTGTATGGGTGCCTTGTTCAGTCATCTAGTGCAGCGCGCCATGATGAGTGTTGGATTAGGTAAGGTACTAGGCTGGAACACCTTGGGTTGTGCATTTGCACCTTTTCTATTTGGCATTATTTTGCTGCCAGCGTTAGGGGCAAAAAATGCATTGTTGATTACCGTTTTGGGCTATTTACTAAGCCTGATTACTGTCTGGAATGAGGTGGGGTCAGGAATTAAAAAGGCACTTACCGGCGCTGTTGCAGTGCTGGTGATGCTAATGATTTTACCCTTGTCTTTACGTTTTGTTTCCGTGTCCGAGAATTCGCGAATTGTTGATTATCGAGAGGGCGTAATGGCAGCCGTCGCGGTAGTTGAAGATGATGCGGGTGCACGTCATCTAAAGGTTAATAACCACTTTACTATGGGGGGAACAGCCTCCCGGTTGTCAGATCATCGGCAAACTCATATTCCGATGTTACTCCATGGTAATCCGCGTAGTGCGCTGTACCTCGGCTTAGGTACCGGAATTACCTTTGAGGCATCCACCTACTATCCTGAACTAACCGCAGTGGGTGTGGAGCTGATTCCCGAAGCCATTGAAGTCATGCCAAGTTTTGGTGTTGATATTCAAAATGACCAGAAATTTTCCCGCTCGCAGATTATTGCGGCAGATGCTCGCCGTTTTGTGTTGTCCAGCAACAATCGCTTCGACGTTATCATCGCTGAAATATTTCACCCGTCCAGAGACGGAGCGGGATCGCTGTATACTCAGGAACATTTTGCGGCGATTAAGCAGCGGCTGCTACCATCGGGGGTGTTTTGTCAGTGGTTACCCCTGTTTCAGCTTGATTTGCAAACCTTGCAAACAATAGTTCATACTTTTGTTTCGGTGTTTGACAATGCCCAGCTTTATCTGGGCCATTATAGTTTGCAGCAACCTATCTTGTGTTTGGCTGGATTTAACGGTTCGCCGCAGTTCGAACCTGACTGGCTGTTACACCGCGTCACAGCGCCGAAATTGCAGCAGGAGCTTGTGCAATCCCGGCTTAATTCCGATTTCGCATTGTTTGGAGGTTATCTGGCAGGCACTCATGCGTTGCGACAGTGGGCGGCTAATGCTCCCCTCAATACCGATAACCACCCTGTTGTTAACTATCAGGCTCCCGGCTTTGTGTATCAACAGCAGCAGCTTCCTGGTAATCGTTTGCTCAGTTTGTTAACGGCGCTAGCACCGCTTAGAGAGCCTTTTTGGGGAGACAAACTGACCACTGAGCAGGTTGAATACGCGCAAAGGTTTGAGGCTTACTGGCAGGCGCGGGATGAGTTTATTAAAACGGGCGTGGCGGCTTTTGACCGTACTAATGTTGAGCAAATGCTAGCTTTTAGTCGGGACAGCTTGCTCTCCATTGTTAAGCAAAGCCAGGACTTTGAGCCAGCGTATAGAACCCTTTTATATGGCGCACAAGCGCTCGCTCAAACTAATCCGAAGGCGGCCTATGACTTATTAGGTGATCTCGCCAAAGCGAGTCCAGAACAGAGAGAGGCGTTGCAACTGCAGAAACGGTTATTCGGTAATTAGGAATTATCAGGAGGTAAACTGAATTTCGTAATCCCAGCTTTTTAAGCGTTGCGGTAAGGCATTAAACGCCAAGGTGATTCGTTCTTCGCCTTCGTTACGTGGCACTGCATGAAGAACATAACTAGGGAATAACATTAGATCCCCTTTTTGCATATCACTGGCTGACCAGCGATCAGCGTTGTAAGGGGTCGTTGTTGACTCGCTATGATTGTTTGAAAAGATAAATTGACGAGCCCCCATAGTATTGTGGAATACGGTTTTGGCGCTGTCGTCTGAGTTCGTCAAATAAATAACCCCGGATACAAAACTATTGGCGTGGGAGTGCATAACCTGATGGCCTCCCGTGGATAAACGGTTCATCCACATTTCCTTTATGTTCCATTCTAAATTTTCACCAAACAATAAGAACCCAAAATCCCTTAAATATTCCTGAGTCTTATCTTCTATGGACCTAAAGAGGTTGCTGTGTTTAGGATTGATGACTTCGGTGTGAGAAAGCAAGTCAGTTTGGGCGTTCGCAAATTGGGTAGTAGTCGTTATACTTTCCAGTAAAGCGTTAGCCGATTCGTTATCAATAAAGTTTTCCACTCGCATTACCGGTAGGGGGAATAGATTGTGTAGGTGGATTTTACTCATGGCTGCGTGACCGGTGTTCTGAATTCTTCAAGTCTGGCTTCTTGCTCTGTGACGCTACCATCCTGATTGGCGTCTGCAATTTCAATAGACGTTATTAAGTAATCGCGAAACTCCCTGGTGCTGATTAAGGCGTCCTTGTCTGTATCCATTTGATTAAATATATAGGTGCTTTGTTCTGAGCTGGATTTTGCCACCGAGTTTATGTATTCCTGCAGAGATATACTCCGGGATCGATCCCGATCGGTGAAAAAGTAGAGTTCGAAGAAATGCTCATCTACCTCTCCTGACTCAATTTCACCTTTTCTCTCACAATCCAATACGGTGAATAAGGGTTGAATGAAGTGAATCGCTGTGCTCTTTTGGTCTGGGAACACGGGCTCTTCGTTGGTTCGTGTTGATTGATGACTGCAAGCGCTGATACCACTTAACGCTAACAGCCACAATAGATGGAAAGAAGGCGTTTTCATCATGGACTCTAAATGTTTTGTAAATAAGCGCTAAGGCTATGGTAAGTCCATGAAGTTTTTGTGACAGCTGTTTGAATCTGACAACGGGGATTTAAGAGTAGCGATAAGGACGGCCAGCTTTTCCCATGTCCTCATTGTACTGTTTAAATATTTTTACCACTTTCGCCTTGGTTTTTGATTCCTTGGCTATTTCATCCCAAAATTTGTGGGCGGCTTGTTCTACCTGATCCCATTCAGCATCGGGGATAGTGGTTAGCTTCATTTTGTCGCCGTTAACCCGCAGTTTTGCCTCGCCACCCCAATACCACCACTGGCGATAGTAGTGTGAGCTATCCATAGTGAGTTTTAGCAACTCCTTCATTTTATCGGGAATTTTTTTATAGCTTTCCATGTTGGCAAAGAAGGATCCGATCCAGGCACCCGAAATATTATTTGTTAAAAAATAATCCGTCACATTGGCCCAGCCCACAGTATAATCTTCGGTGATCCCCGACCAGGCTATGCCATCCAGTTCTCCGGTTTGTACGGCCACTTCCACATCCTCCCACGGGATAGAAACGGGCACTATACCGAATTGCGCCATAAAACGACCCGCTGTGGGGAAAGTGAAGATACGTAAGCCTTTCAAGTCTTTCAAACTGTTTATTGGCTTTTTAGTGGCAAAATGGCAGGGGTCCCAGGCCCCAGCCGACAAATGTTTGACCCCAACTTTGGCATACTCTTCATCCCAGATTTCACCCAGGCCATACTGATTAAATAGCACAGGGACATCCAAAGAGTAACGACTGGCAAATGGAAAATAACCACCAAATACGGTGACGTCGGTGGGCGAGGCCATAGAGTCATCATCGGATTGAACCGCATCCAGAGTGCCTTTTTGCAGGGCCCGGAATAACTCACCGGTTGGTACTAGTTGATCGGCAAAATACAATTCGATTTGCATTTCATCGCCGGCAATTTTATTAAAGCTTTCAATGGCCGGTTTAATAACGTGCTCTGCCAATGCAGGGCCAGCGTAGGTTTGCATGCGCCAAGTAATTTTTGGCTTGGCGGCGTAGAGTCTTGGTGGTGTTAAGGTTGCTGCGCTTCCCGCTACCAAAGCGGCGGTTTTGATAAAGCTGCGTCTGTCTTTCATGGGTTTATCCTCATTCGTATCGTCATCAGGGGTATATATAACTGGGCAACCACAAGGCCAGGCTGGGGAACAACATAATGACACTCAGGGTGATCACCATCACTATTACAAAGGGCAAGATTGAACCGTAAATATCCCGCAAACTGATTTCCGGCGGCGCCATGGCCCGCATGAGAAAAAGGTTGTAACCGAAAGGAGGTGTCATATAGGCAATCTGGGTCGTGATTGTGTAGAGCACGCCATACCAAATTAAATCGAAGCCAAGCGCTTGTACCAGTGGTACGTATAACGGGGCTACGATTACGAGCATGGCAGTGTCGTCCAGAAAAGTGCCCATAATTAAAAAAGACAACTGCATCAATATTAAAATGGTCCACGGGCTCAGGCCGAGCTGCTCAGTAAATAAATTTTCGATAGCTTTAACGGCTCCAAGACCATCAAATACGGCGCCGAATCCCAGTGCGGCGAGAATAATCCACATGAACATGCAAGAAATTCCCAGGGTTTGGCGCAACGAATCTTCTAATACCTGTTGAGTCATTCGGCCTTTTATTAGCGCTGCTACTAATGCTGCCATTGCACCAATGGCAGAGCTTTCTACCAAACTGGTCCAGCCATTGATAAACGGAATCATCATCGCAGCAAAGATTGCTAATGGAAGCAGACCTGCCAACAGCAACCGAAATTTTTCCTTAGTACTTACTTTGCGCTCACTGGCAGGCAGCACTGGGCCGAGTTCGGGTTGGATTTTGCAACGAATGGCAATATACAAGACAAAAAGGGCGGCCATGATCAAGCCTGGTACTACACCGGCCAGCCAAAGTTGCCCAACGGGTTGACGGGCGATCATTGCATACAGTACTAACACCACGGAGGGTGGCACCAGTATGCCCAATGACGATCCCGCTTGAACCACGCCGGTTACCATTTTTTTATCGTATCCCCGGCGTAGTAATTCGGGTAGAGCGATGGTGGCACCGATGGCCATGCCAGCGACGGATAATCCATTCATAGCCGAAACCAACACCATTAAGCCAATGGTGCCGATGGCCAAGCCACCGTGAATGGGCCCCATCCAGACATGGAACATTTGATACAGATCATCGGCAATTTTTGATTCAGACAGGATGTAACCCATAAAAATAAACATGGGTAAAGTCAGCAGTGGGTACCAGGCCATAAGCTTCATCGCAGCGGTAAAGGGAATATCCGCACCACCGGTTCCCCATAATGCCACAGCTGCGACGGCGGCTACGGCTCCGATGGCGGCAAACACGCGTTGCCCTGTGACCATCAGCAGCATCATTAACGCAAACATCATGGTGGCAATTAATTCGTGGGACACTAGATCTCTTCTCCCCGCAGCCTTCCAATATCTTTGAATAATTCAGAAAACGCCTGCAGTAGCATGAGTATAAAGCCAATACACATCACCAATTTGATGGGCCATAAATAAGGTCGCCAAGCGGTGCGGCTGCGTTGATCGTATTCCCATGAGTAGCTCGTGCTTTCGTATCCCCCGTAAAGCAGCACGCCAAGATAGAAAATCAAGAAGAATATAGTGAACACGTCAAACCAAGCTTTTTTACGTAAGGACCATTGGCCGTAAAAAAGATCCATACGCACATTAGCGTTCAATTGGATGGAGTAAGCTCCGCCCAGGATATAATAGGCAACCATGGCAAACTGAGCTGACTCTAAAGTCCAAAGAGAGGGAAAGAAAAAGGCTTTTGAAATGGAAGACCACATCAATATGCCCACCATGACGAATATTCCGTACATCATCAGGCGGCCAATACGACGGTTGCATGCATCAACAGTTTTAACGTAACCAACGATAATAGGCGGCACGATGCTTCACGCCTCCTCTGAGAGATATGGCGATTGTTAATTCACTGCTTTTTAATTAGCAAGGTTTAGCCGAGCAAGTTGTGTGCCACGAGGTTGTGGTAGTGAATTTGCGTATTTAGGTGATCTGGCAATGGGTTGTTGCTCGGTTCTGGTGCTAAGTGATGGGATTCGGTGCGTAAGGCGATCCTTGTTGCAGGCCTGAAAAAGATAGGCTAGTCATCGTTAGCCATTGGAAATAAAACTTTCATTATAAAGTCAACTTTAGCGGAGGTGTCATCAAAGACTGCATTAGGCAAGGCCCTATTGTAGTCGGGGAAAATCAAGGGAAAAAATGTGAGGCTTAGCAACGATAAGAAAAATGAATCGTTGCTGTAGTGGTACAGTTGTTTAGATGTTTGCTGAGCTTTGATGAATAAGCCCTCTATCAAAGTGTGGAGTTGTTTAAAATGGCTGCTGAGATAATCGAAGCGTTCGTTGTATTGCGCGCCTTCCATCATAAGTAAGCGAGCTATCTTCGGGCTATTTATCGAAACTTCAATGAAAGCGCGGACTACTTTTTGGAATGCCTTTAGTGGCTCTGGATCTTGCGCTGCTTGTGAAATTATCGGCAGCATACGCTTTTGATAGTGTTGGAGAACGTTGTCGAATACGGCCTTCCAGATATTCAATTTACTCCCAAAATGGTGACGTAGGGTACCGTGCGCTACATTGGCCTTATCGGCGATTGCCCTTAATGTTGTTGCATCAAAACCCTGATCAGAAAAACAGACGGCTGCAGCCCTAATAATGGAGGCTTTTGTTTGCTCTGCTTCGGCCGCGCTTTGTTTACCGCGGCGTTTCTTGGGTTGTTCCATTTGCTGGTAGTGTTCCATAGGCTGAACGGCTTATGTAGCGTGATTACGATGATTTTTTAACGTTATATCAACGCCTTAGAGGCTAGTCAAAGATTGTTATGTCAAGTTGGAGTAGACTGGCTTGAATTATGCAATACGTATGGATAATATAATGCATTCCATTCCTACAATAATAAAGGATTTAGCATGGGACGCTTATTAATCAGCTTTTGTCTTGCCATCTGTTTAACCCTTTCGCAGATCGCGAGTGCTTCCGATTCACCCATCTGTGAAGGGGTGGAGGTCCATAGCGTCGATATGACATTGGCCGGGATCAAACCAGCAATGCTGGATTGGTGGTGGGATAATATAGACACTACTGAGCGATACAGCGCATGGTCACCGAACACCCACCAATTTTTTGAGTGGGTGCAACAACCGACGCAGCCTAATCACTTGGATTATTCCGTTGGAGCCTCTTATCGCGCTATTAATCAAATTGCAAATGTTGATATGTCGCTACTGGTTACCCGTTTGGAACCAGGGTTTATTAATACAACGTCCGAGTACGATCACTCGATCCTATCGAGATTGGAATTTGAAGGCTATGAGAGCGGGTCGAATTCTGGGTATCTTGTGCACCAATACACTGCCGACGAGAGTGGTGATAATCTTTTGCTTCGAAGTACATTTTGTTTTCCTCCAGAAATAACTTACAAGTATTCTGGACTCGCTGAGTGGTATGCCCAGTATCTTCAGCAGGCGATGTTTAATCTAACGAGGTTTCTGCCAGATCTTTTTCAATCAGAGTTTGTTGAAGGCGAGCTTCTGACCCGTGGTGAGTATAAGGTTACGCTCATTAACTTACTGCAGAAAAAAGTAGTGGTTAACCAGGAAATAAAAGGGATTACGCCAGATATGTTGGATTGGTGGTGGGATAATATCAATACTACTCAGCGCTATAAGCAGTGGCATCCCACAGCGCACGTTAAATTTAAATGGCGAAAACCACCAGAAAATCCAGATCAATTGCAGTATTCGGTTGGCGCGGTACAGTTTGTCTCGGAATATCTTGGTAAATATAAATCCAACCTGTTAATAACCTGGCTTGATCCGGCAAAAGCAAAAGATAAAGTTCAATATGATCATTGGCTCTACGCGAAAACGGATTTGAGCGCTGTGCGCGGAATATTTCCGCAACGTATGATCCATGAGTATACGCTCAATAGTGAAGGCGACGGGATTCTAATGCGTTCTACGTTCACTATACCGAGCTTTTTGGATATTGTTATGCCAGGCTTTACTCGTGAGCTAGGCAAGCATGCGCAACAAGAAATGCAGTTTCTGCAATATTTTTTACCTGAGTTGTTTACCGCTGAATATGTAACTAAACAGCCTTAGTAGAATCATCTTGCATATTTGAAGTAGCTGACATATTTGTGCTCGGACAGGTAAAGCCCAAATATGTCAGCATAAACATGGTTCCCCCTTCAGCTACGTCTATCCCTAATTAAAGATTGATTAAAAGGCTACATTTTCTATCGTCGCCTAATCATGGGCAATGGCGATCGGATCAAGTATCTGTGCCCTAGATATCTCTCACCCAGCCCCTCAAATCTAAAGTTTGTCATTCTAACTGCAACTCTTTGATGCTGGCTTCCGTATACCCAATTAGGAGCAAAGTAAAACCCATTCGACTTTAGTTAGACGGCGAGGCAGCAATGAAAAAACTAACTCAACTAAGCCATGATATATTTTCCGGTACTTTAATTATTGTAGTTTGCACACCGGCAATAGTAGCTGCACTGATTTTGTGTGCCGTATACACGATGAAGAGGTGTGTGCAATTGGTTATTGCTTCAGATAACAAGAAAGGACGCTTAACTATCTGAATCTATGAAATAAATATTAGTTTTACGCTTGGTAATATGACTAATGAAATTAGTATATAATCAACTTACTTTTGCAACTTTATTGATAAGACCTGCGTATAAGTAGTTGAGGGTGTGCCCTTTGGATAACGAAATGTTGGAGAACCTTTTGGCTCGTTGCTCGTTGCGAGATCAAAAAGCTCTTGAAGATCTATATAAACATACAGCTCCATACCTCAATGCGATTGCTTATCGCCTTTTGGGTAGTGAAGACAGTAGTAATGATGTTCTGCAGGAAGCCTTTGTACAGATATGGGAAAATGCGGCGGGTTATGCGCCCAGCCAAGCGAACCCATTAACCTGGATGACCAGTATTGTACGGTATCGAGCTATAGATAGGCTCCGGAGTGAGAAGCGCCATCAAAATCGGCCAACCGCAGAGGAAGAAACCAATATACTGGAGAGCATTCCAAGCGGTGAGTCACAGGAAGCGTTTCACGAACGATCCCGTTTAAATGATCAAATTAAGAAATGCCTTGGTGCGATGAATGATAAGTTTAAGAAAAGTGTTGAACTGGCCTATATCTATGGTTATTCGCGAGAGGAGCTTGCAGAAGTATTAGGTACCAATGTAAACACCGTAAAATCCTGGCTACGGCGCGGCACCGCGAGTCTAAAAGCCTGTCTAGAGAGTAACAGTGGAAACGAGAGCCATGATGGAATTGGATGACAAACAAGCCTTAGCGTTCGAATACGTAATGGGCACTTTGACAGGAGAGGAGCGGGAAGCCGTTATTGCTCTAATGCAAAGTGATCAGGAGATTGCTGATGCTATTTTCTATTGGGAGTCTGCCATGATGCCTGCGGTTGAAAGCATGCCTGAATTAGAGCCCAAGCCCAATACATTTAAAAACATAAAAGCAGAAATAGAAAATCGCCATAATCCACGTTCAACGCAGCAGAAACAGGAAAGCTTTTGGGAAAAATTATTATCGTGGAAAATGACCACGGCTGTCGCGTTTTCCATGCTGCTAGTGGTCAGTGGTTTTCTCGTTAAAAATGTTACACAGCAAGGGGTTCCGGCGGATTATGTCGCCGTTTTAGTCAATGCTGCCGACGAGCCAGTGCTTACCGCGCTCACTTCCAGTGAAGGCAGCAAGCTTTGGTTAAAGTGGGAAGACTGGCAGACGCCAAAAGGTCACAGTCTTCAGTTATGGTCAAAATCGCGCCGCGATGGCGAGATACGCCCATTGTTAGTTTTTGAAGGTAACGAACAGCAGGTGGTGAATCTAGATGAAGCAACTTTGCGTTTAATTAAAGATTCATCCCATTTAATCATCACACAAGAGGAGAGGGGCGGTTCACCCATTGATGAACCTAGCGATCAGGTGGTTGCTAAAGGGGTTTGTATTCGCCTCGTGAAAGCCAGTGGGAATACTTAACACCAGAATGAAAAAGATGACTTATCCAAATACGGCTCAACTTAGAATATTAAAGGTTGCCCTAGCGTTTTGGGTGGCTCTAGTATCGCATCAGGCCATAGCTGCGGATTTCCAAGTGCCGGATGCCGCACTGCAGCAATGCCTGCAGGAGTTAGCCCACACTAACCATTGGTCGCAACCCAGTGATTTTAAGAAAATAGACTGTCATGGTTTGGGGATAGAGTCAGCGCAAGGCCTCGTGCAGTTTAGTCAGATAGAAGAACTATCGCTTTATAATAACAAACTGGATCGGTTTGATATTGACCTTAGCCAGTTTCAATCTCTAAAAACACTAAATCTGGCACGAAATAATTTGATCAGCGTGGGCATTGCTGACGCGCCTATTTTAGAAACAGTCTATCTGTTTTCTAATCGAATTGACACATTGCAATTGGCCAATTTAGCTGAACTCCGGGAAATAAAAACCCACAATAATAAAATTGAAAGCTTTCACTACTCCAACGCACCGAAGCTTAAAAAAATTTACATCTTCAATAATAAATTAAAAACGATCGACATCCATAATTTGCCCAATTTAGAATATATGGACTGCCGCCAAAATCCAATGCCTAACGAGTTGTATGATGAAATGGATAGAATGCAAGGCACCACCTTCCTCCATGATGGTAATGCCGAGGACTGGTAAAGCGCTGGGTGGTATCACCCTTTTGTTAGCCTCGATTCAACCTGCTTCAGCACTTGAATACCACTTTGATAAGCACCAGTTTAATCTGGGCTTTCGGCCCCGTATCGGTTACGTCGAGAGCGATCAAGATGCCCGTGAGTTATCGGCACTTGTGCGTTTGCGTGTGCTCAGCGGTTGGACTGATAAGCTTTCTACTCTAGTGGAGGTGGACCACGTTGAGTTGGGATGGGAAGATGAGTTCAGTAACGGAGAAAACTTAAACGGAAAGCCTGTTATCCCGGATGTGGCGGGTACTGATCTTAATCAGGCGCTGTTACGCTATTCTCTAACCAATTCATTTCAGCTTGCCTTGGGTCGTGAAGCGTTAAATCTAGGTAATGAACGTTTCGTTGGAACTAACAGTTTTTGGCAAAATGAGCAGACGCTGGATATAGCCGGTTTTCGCTACGGTTTCGGCGACGCCTCATTCATGAGCTATCGTTATCTTGATAATGCCAACAGAATTTTTGGTGATGATGCTGGCCACTATCTAGATAGTGGTCAACGTCCTGCGCGTTTTCTGGGTGATCATGAACACCAATCCCATTTACTGTTTGCTGAATTCAAAGAATGGGATTACTCGCAGGTGCAAGCTTATTATTTTGATATGAACATCAAAGATGCACGCGCTATGTCCAATAAAACGCTGGGTGTTCGCTATGAATTTAGGCAGCGAATGGATGCCGTGCGCACCCAGGCTCATGCTGAGGTAGCGCTTCAGGAACGTCCAGAAGTAAATGAAGGTGCTATTATACCCTATTACAATTTTGGTGTTGGTTTAGGGTACGGATCGAGTGAAGTCTCGATTAATCTAGAGTTGCTTGGCGAAAATGATAATAATAGTTTTATGACACCGTTATCGTCACTCCATGACTTCAATGGTTGGGCTGACAAGTTTTTAGTGACGCCAGAAACAGGTCTACGGGATTACTTTGCTCAGTATATCTGGCGTAAGAATCTGTTGAAGATCGATGCTCGGTATCACCTTTTTTACGAAGCTGACAGTAGCTCGACCATTGGTAAGGAGCTTGATGTTGGGTGCTCAATAAAATTTGACACTAAAAATACGTTGCTGCTTACTTTTGCTGATTTCTCAACAAGTGATGCATTGTATGTCGACGAGAGACGAGTTTTTCTCCAGTATATTCATGATTTGTAATCCGTATTGGTCGCTGTTAACGCGCTACTTTTTAAAGATGTTTTTAAAGGGCGGCTCTTAACGTTATCCTTCGATTCTCCAAGTTTTATGACTTTTTTCTCTTGGTCGGATTAATTTTTATTTGACCTTTCGATAGTACTTTCAGTTTTCTTCCAGACATTGTTGTTAAGGCTTAGCCGAGCTTTAAGAGCCTGACGTAGTTGACCAAGGTAACGTTACAGGTATTGACTCGTTCTTCAAATCCAGATTCCGCTGGCTTTTAAAAAAACTGGATGAAGGCTTTAGCTAGTTTTGTGGCGTTCCGTTCTAGTGGCCGGAACGCCACATTACTTAGGGAGCCTTAGGGGGCCTTCACCATAAAAACAGCCTTTCCTGGCCCTTGAGTGGTGGCTGGGTAATTGAAATGCTCTGGTAGGGTGTCTAAAGAATAAAGCGCACCAGTAATAGCAGGCAGGCTGGGTTGTGAAAAGAGTTCTACCAATTGGGCCAATTGCTGTGGCGATTCCTTAAACATAACCCAGTGATATCGAATACCTCTAAGTCGCAGTGCCAACCGCCGTTTTAGAAATGTGGCGCCGCTCGCGGCGAGACCGGGTACCACGCCGTTTTGAGTGATATTGGTTAGAATCGGCGTTATGGTTGTTGCGTAGGCACGGTAACGTGCATTACTGGATTTCACGACGTCCAGCAACGGATCAATGGCCGGGTGATTTTGGGGTGAGGGGGTGGCGCAGTTAAGCACGATGTCGGCCCGGATAGCTGCCATTTCGGCAGGATTTTGGTAGTCCACTGTTGTGCAGGCTCCCAGTGATTGCATCCACTGGTGATGCTTTAAAGAGGCTACCGCCGTAACATTCGCTCCCCAATGTGATGCCAGTACCAGTGCGATACTGCCGACTCCGCCACTGGAGCCGTTGATACATAGTCGTTTGCCCTTGGCACTTTCTGGAGAGAGGCCCACGCTGGCAAGAGACAGTAGGGCAGTTAGTCCAGCGTAACCTAAACCGGCGGCTGTGGTATCTGACAGGCGGTCGTCAATGGGGGCAAGGCATTTTCGGGGCAGGTTAAACAGGTCGGAATAGGTGCCTCCTGAGCGTGGCGAAGAAGCGACTAAGACCCGTTGCCCTTCATGCAGATCGCGGACCTTGGGACCGATTGCCATAACCTTTGCCACCCCATCGCGCCCGAGCTTTACTGGGAATTCTTGTTTAGGGTTGAACAGCGGTCCACCATAACCACCCGCAAGCAATCGGTCTATTGGGTTGATCGAGGTGCCAATCAATTGAAGTTGGACTTCATCTTTGGTGGGCGGTGGTGGTGTAGGAACCGGTCTCTTATTTAACGAACCAGCATAGTCATCAATAACAAATGCCCGCATTAATTTCTCCAGGACGGGTAAAGGCTTACGAATATTCCGGTCTACTTTAGTTTCGTCGTCAGATTTTGCTCAATATCAGAATCGAGGGGCAGCCCGGTGCTGTTGAGCACCCCGGCCAGCCCTTCATAAAACCCTATGAGCAGCAGCAGTTCGAGGAGTAAACGCTGATCCAGAAATTCCGCCAGTGAATTCCAGGTTGGCTCTGAAATCATGCGATCATTGTGAAACTCATCCACGGCTCTCAATAGTGTCGCCTGACGGTTCGACCAACCCGCTGCATCGGCTCCCCGTGTGACTCGGGTAATATCTTCCGGCCGCAGCCCAGCCCGCAGCCCTATATCCACATGCTGTCCCCATTCGTAGCGCGAACGGCAATTCCAGGCTACCCGTAGAATGATGAGTTCAGTATCACGACGCGGCAGTTCACCGAAGGGCATCAAACGATGTGCGTAAGCAAGAAAGCCCACCAACAAGCGGGTATTGCGCATCATCATCAGCCACAAGTTACTGGCATCCAGCCTACCGAAACGTCCGACAGCACGTATCACCAGACGACTGGGCCACGCAGCTTGCTTTTGCTGCAGTGGTGGAATTCGAGGGCGCGGGGTGGTGCGCCAGCCACCTGGCGGAATCAGTTGTTGCAGTGATTCAACCGTTTCAGGAGATGACATGATTTTGTTCGCCTAAGTCAATGATTCCATCGTGGCTTTTGATCGTGGATTTTACCCGGTCACCCACCTTGAGGTACTGTGGCCGCTTTTTCTGGCCTTTGATAAATAGCTCCCACTTTTTTGTCTCAGGTATCAAGCTGGATAGTTTCACCAGCGCTGGTGAAGGTAAGCCAAGTGCGCAACCCGCAGGCGTGCCCGTCATTACCACATCACCAGGCTGGAAGTCGTGAATTTGGGAAAATTCAGAGAGAGATTCCGCCGGTTTATAAACCAGATTCTCGGTGCTGTCTTGCTGACGTTTTTTATCGTTCACTGTTAAGGTCAACTGCAATTTTTGCAGATAGTGTAACTCGTCTTTTTCCAACAAACAAAGTACTGGCCCTAGTGGACAAAAGGTTCGGTAGCTCTTGCCTTTGTGAAACTGCATTTGTGGAATCTGAATGTCACGGGCTGACACGTCGTTGCCGATACAGATTCCCGCCACATATTCATGCAAATTTTTATTCGTGATATCTACTGGGCCATGAGTTCTTTTACCTAGGACCAGCGTTAGCTCAATCTCGTAATCCAGCAATTGTACGTGGGAGGGTTTCACAATATTGCCATTCGGTCCAGTGATGGAGGCGGTGGACTTGGTGAAGAACATGTTGAAGCTTTTCTCATCTGGGTTCACCCCGGAATCGATCATGTGCTGGCGGTAATTCGCGCCTTGGCACAGTACTTTTGCCGGCGCGGTAATTGGCGAAAGCAACTGGACGCTATCCAAGGCTATGGGGTTTGTGCGCTTGGATGCAGTGGCCAGGATGGTTTCTCGGCCGTTTTCCAGTAGTGCCTGGGTTGTTGCGTAAGCGATGTCGAGGGGAAATACCTGTTGCTTTTCAAGCACACCCCAGCAATGAGTGTCGGCGTCTGAAAATCGTACAATATTTAGTGCCACTTTGGCCTCCGGGTATCAGGCAAACAGTTTTGCGAGTGTTATCAATTTTTTAAGTGTAAGGTCCGGGCTGTGTCGCAAATTATGCAATGTTGCCCGGAGTGTTTTAGGTGTCAATTTGGGTTTGGTAAAACTCGCCGGCATTTTCTGGCCCCACTGAGACATCGCTTGGCGGCTTATTGGGTGAATGCCCATTGGCGTTTCCGAGGTGAAAACATCGCCATCACAGTAGTGTTCCAATTTGAATCCCCAAGGATCCTGCCAGTAATCAAAAATTTGGCTGCCGAGAATATGGCGGCCAATTCCCCACGCGTGTTTCCAGCCTTTTTCCTGCAGAACGCGTTGGCCCATGCCTACGGCATCGGCATCCACCAGTTCATAGGCGCTGTGACTGTAAGTGGGCATGATTCCCTGGGCCATTGCCAGGGTATGGTGATCGGATGGAGTGTCTCCCAAATCCAAACGTAAGAAGACTACGCCGGGTTCGCCATCGGAGAATACCTGCACATCACTGGGAACAAAGCCGAAATGTTGGGTGTACCAGCCGCAGGTTGCCTGAAAATCCGCAACCTCCAGCACGATGTGGCCCAGCTTCAACACATCCGGTGCCGCAATTGGTGGACGCTGAGTACCATTGACTCTGGGTGTCTTTAGCTCGTAATTGAGATCCAGTGCGGCGCGATGGGGCAATGGCGTAACCGGCGTTTGGCCACTCACGGCTTCCACCATAAATCCGGAAGGGTCTTGCAGTCGAACGTATTGACCGCCACCGGGATAGGGTGTGGGCTGAATGCCGGAGGCTCCAGGTAACTGTGTCAGTTTCTGCAATTCGCTGGCATCCGATACTTCCAGCCCAAACCCGACGAAGTGGGCTTTTTCACCTCGGCGAGCGCAATAGCAGAAGGGCTCTGTCCCCGTTCCGCGTAAATACAATGCATTTGCATCCTTTTGTGCAACCACCAGACCAAAATCCCTCAGGAACTGTTCGGCCTTGTCGAGATCCGGCAATTCAAACAACAGATAAGCCAGTTTTTGTGCTTTCACTGTTGGAGCAGGATGACGTTTGGGTTGTGGTGTTGCGAGTTGAATCATGGGTAGCATCCTAGGCGAATCGGCTAATATAAAATATCCCAATATTGAAACATGTGTCAAATATGGCGCATAATAATTTAGCGCTGCCGGCATTCTGGGTCTGTGCGATCTAGCCGAGTTTCCAAAAATTATCCGTAAAGGATTGATATGAAAAATAATATTGATTGGTCTTCCGAGCATGTCATCGATGTGTTGATTGTGGGTTATGGTCCCGTAGGGGCGGCTTTAGCGGCATTGTTGGGTCGTTATGGTGTTCGTGCGCAGGTGATCGATAAACTGAATGACGTGGTGCTGCTGCCGCGGGCTATTGCCCTGGATAACGAAGCGTTGCGGATCCTGCAGATGGCCGGGCTGGATGACCAGAGTTTCGATCGTGTGGGAATTCAAGAGGTACGCATGCGCTGCCCCTATCTGGGTGAGTTTGGCCGAGTGAATACCCGTGGCACCATCGATGGCCACCCCAAATTGGTTACTTTCTACCAGCCAGATCTGGAACATGCGTTGCGCCAACAGGTGGCTGCTGCAGAGACTGTTCGTGTAACCACGGAGATCGAACTACTGGACTTGCAACAATATGCTCAAGGTGTGGCGGCCACAGTACGAGATTCGCGCGGCCAGCAGCAGACATTGCTGGCTCGCTATCTGGTGGGTGCCGACGGCGCCCGTTCCGTCGTTCGAGGTTTGATCGGACAATCATTTGAAGGTGAAACCTATGCCGAAGACTGGTTGATTGTGGATGCCCATCACCGCGAAAAGCCCACCGTCGATCATGTTGAATTTATTTGTGATCCGCGCCGCCCAACGCCTCACATGCCGGCGCCGGGAGGTCGTGAACGTTGGGAGTTCATGCTGCAACCAAACGAAACCGTAGAGGAAATGGAGCGGCCCGAGCAGATTGAAAAACTTCTGGCGCCATGGGCCGCGCCGCAAGACTTAACGGTGGAACGCCAAGCTGTGTACCGCTTTCATGCCCGCTGCTGCAAATCCTTTCAAAAAGACCGCGTGTTCCTGGTGGGTGACGCCGCCCATGTGACGCCACCATTTGTAGGGCAGGGATTGGTTGCAGGTTTGCGAGATGTGGCTAATCTCGCTTGGAAATTGGCCTGGGTTGTTCAGGGTAAGGCTAAGCCTGCGATTCTCGACAGCTATGATACAGAGCGACGGCCTCACGCCCGCAAAATGATTCAACTGGCCAAGTTCATGGGCAAGTTGGTGATGCCCGTATCTGCGCCTCGTGCTATTGCCATACACGGTGTGATGAGAGGATTGAGACTGGTTCCACCGATGCGCACATACTTTGAAGAATTAAAAATTAAGCCGCCCAACCAATTCAGTAAAGGGCTTTTTATACGAGGGAAAAGCCGGGCAGGATTGACACGGGGAGCCCAATTGCCGCAAGAATGGTTGCGCACCGAAGCCGGTCTGCGTTTGAGTGATGATGTTCTTGGTGACCATCTTATGCTGGTGGGTTTGGGTATAGACCCCACCACCTACCTGAATGAAGAGAGTTGCAAACGCTGGCAGGCAATAGGTGGGCAATTCCTGCATCTGGGTTGGCGCGGCCAGCTTCCGCAAAGCGATACGCCATTCGCCGAAATCATGGGTAACAACCTAACAATGGGGGCTTCGACTGGATGGTTGGTAGTGGTTAGACCGGATCGAGTTATCATGCTGGATAGTAAGCCAGATAAGGCTGAAAAACTTTTAAAACAAGCCTCGACGTTGCTTTGTTAATTAGATTCATTCAATATTGGAAAGTGTTTCAATATTGAATGAATCTCAGTGTTTTATCATGACTAAAGATCAGCAAAAGACTTCAAAATCCATCCCGCCTCTCACGCGAGGATTTAAAAAGAAAGCACGCACTCGCCAAGCGCTGCTGGAAGCCGCCATTCGGCTTTATGCAGAAAAAGGTGTGGGCGAACTGCTTCTGAATGAGCTGGCAGAACAGGCGGGAGTTTCCAACGGCACGGTATACAACTACTTCAAAACTCGGGACGAGGTATTGCAGGCCGTTGGCATTGAGCTGGCAAACCAGCTTTCCCAGCGGGTTACTGTCATTAGTCAGGGCATTGAAAATGGTGCCGCTCGGGTCGCGGTCGGTGTGCGTACTTTCATCCGGCAAGCTCGGCTAGATCCGGTTTGGGCCGCTGCTGTGGTGCGCGTGTTTCAGTATGACAGAAATATTCGCTCCATCGTCGCGGAGAATTTGCGCTTTGATTTGCAATTAGGTTTGCGCCAGGGCGCCTTCCGCTATCAAGATGAAGCAATCGCCATGGGGTTTGTGGCATCGGTCACCACTGGGGCCATTACTGGTATTTTGGATGGCGTTGATCAGCCGAACTACGACACAGTTGTTGCCGAGATGTTATTGCTGGGGCTGGGTTTGACGCCAGCCAAAGCCCGTCGAATCGCCCAATCGCCATTACCAATGATGGAGGAGTAGTAGTTTCTCTAGATAGGGAGCAACCAAGAGTTCAGAATATATGCGCTTCTCCATAAGCTCGCTCGATTGTGAATATCACTAGAGAGAAAATCATAGATGAAGGTAACGGCGGATATTGAGTATTTAAGAGAATATTTAGGGGGGCTTTTTTAGCGACTTATTTCAGAAGCCTAATACTGAAAAATGGCGCACTTCGAGGGGTTTACTTCGAGCCGCCTTCTAAAAATTCAAGTAAATATACAGGCGTTCTCACCAAAGTCGTAAAAGAGCGGTTTGGCGACTCTAAAGCGCTGCCTTGTCGGCCTGTCAGACGACAGGCTCATACTAAAAGTGGGTGAGAAAAAGGCCAGAAAGTATTACCCCGTCAATGTGTCCAAAAAAGAGAATAATAGGCATTTAATGGACAATCCAAGCGCGATTTTTAGTCCTGAAAGCCAAAATAACCTTAAGTTTTTGGACACACGCCTCCCCGTAACCGCACAAAAATGTCCTATAACCGTGATTTTTTGGACAGCTATGTCCCAAATAAAACAGCGTATGTTCCGGAACAGGTCAGAAAACAGCTATATAAGGAAGGTAAACGCTTCGACAAGGCGCTAGCGGCAGGCACCTACGCACGGGAAATTTGTCAGCGACTGCTCATAGACCTGGCCTATAACTCTAGCCGCCTGGAAGGTACACCTACTCACGGCTGGATACGCAAAAGTTCGTTGAAGAAGGCATTACAGCAGAAGGAAAGGTTCATGAAGAAACCGTCATGGTAATGAACCACAAGGAGGCCATTCTGTTCCTGGTGGAAAGCGCGCAAGATATTGAGCTAAACAGCCTGTCGATCCGCAACCTACACCATTTGTTGTCGCAAGATTTGCTGGCAAACCCTGAGGCTTGCGGCAATATCCGGTCTATTGAAGTAAATGTTGGGCAATCAACCTACGTTTGAAGATGTCAACAAGCGCACTTCACGCCTGAGCTGCAATATCCCCTTTATCAAGGAAAATTTATGCCCGCTCAGTTTTACCGATGTTTCACGGGATGATTACACCGCCGCCTTGCTTGCTCTGTATGAAAAAAATAAAGTCGAACCCATGCTGGAACTCTATGCCTGGGCCTATCTGCGCTCGTGCGAGCAATATGGTGTCGTCAAAAAATCCTTGGGCGAGATTGATGCGTTCCGCATTCAGTACAGACAACAAAGAAAAGAAGTCATGGGGTTGGTCGTCAACAACGGCCTGCATGGGCTTGGGTATCACTGAAGGGAAGCTCGAAGCATGGCTTTCGAGCAAGCCCGCGAGGGGTTTAAGCTTTAACGGTAATGATTAATAACCAAATTGATTGATTACTGCATTGAGTAATTGAGCAGATTTCCTTTACTGTTTTGTCAAATAGAAGTCTTCATCATAAACCTACAAAACAAAAGTGATGGAACCTGATTATGCCATGGAAATACGATCAAAGTAGCGGCGAATTAAGCTATAACGGCCAAGTGATTGGAGTTGGGTATGCTGGCTTTGGCATTGGCAAGAACAACCCCGAGATGGAGCACATGATGGATGTTGGGCCTATCCCGAAAGGTGAATATCATATTGGCCCAGCTTATAAGAGCTCCACGGGGCTTGGACCATTGGTTATGGATCTTGATCCGGTGGGGCATAATGCGTTGGGGCGAACGTTATTCAGAATTCACGGCGACAATGCCACCGGCACGGCTTCGGAGGGCTGCATTATTATGCCCAGGAACGCCAGAGAAAAGGTAGCAACCAGCGCAGATCGAACCCTTGAAGTAGTGGAATAGGAGCTTTAATGAAACGACTATTGTGTGTTCTAGCGTTCTCGGTACTGGGCACCACCGCCTGTGCTGCGGTACCCAATTGCGCAGGTGTAAATTCATGGCCTGCCAGCATGGCTTTTGTTCACCTTAAAAATGCCGGGATGCTGACCAGTGAAGATACAGACTTCGATAAAACACAGGTTAGCTTGGTCGCGTCTCAGCCGGAGAAGGCTGGTTTGTACACTCAGGTGCATCAAGTTAAGTTTCAAAAGCGAGATGGTTCTGTGGTGCAGGTGATTACCGTGAACAAAGCTTCGAGCCAGGAGTGTTCGGAAAGCCCGGTGGAGGTGTTTGTGGTGAGTGAGCGGTTGGGGGGTGAGTGATTGGTGGTGTCGCTTGGTTGTCTGGGTATAAGAAGGTGAAAACCTATTTTTTGGGGAATCTGTCAGAATGGCAGGTTTAATGGCTCAAAGATGTCAATGTCACAAAGAAACATTAGTGGAAGGGTTTGGAAAAGATCTCTGCCCTTAAGCACTTACAAAACTCACAGAATCTGGGCAAACTCAACCGTTGAAATAACTGATGCTTCTGAGTCGAAAGCGAATTTGATATTCGCCGCCTTTCCGGCGACGTTTCGGAAAATGCGGCTTATTTCGGAAAGAGCCCAGAGACAAACGCCTCTCTAGTCATTGAATTCCGGTCCCACTACAGGAACAAGAAATGGCGCGCCCGGAGATATTTGAACTCCGGATCACACAGCAATAATGATCAGTAAAATTATTGCAATTCAATGATTTAAGTTAAAACTGCTACATCAGTTCTTTCCGTTCTTTTTTGCGTATTTTGATACGCCTTTTCGCAAAACCCCACGCAAAGAAAACCTCCATGAACTGAGATTTGTTTGGCGATGAGATCAGTTGGAAGAACAGTATAGAGTTTCATCTTGAGGCATCTTTAAAGGCCTTGCTTGGGGTTGCTCCCAGACAAGCATCTGATATGGAGAGGCGCTTTCAGCTAACTGCTTGTTGACAGAATTTATGCCAAGGATCAATGTGGGGGCTTACGTTACTCACAGTTGAGGCATGCTATATTGGTTAGAATGTGATTTACGGATAGTAGATCTCACAGGCTAATTCCAGGGTTAACCATTTATTTGAATCATTAGCAACCCAGCAAAGAATTTCTTGGTGGGCATGAATTTTAAGGCTATTTGCACAAAAAATGAGTGAAATCAGTAATTTCGAGTTCCTAAAGCATCACGATGAGCTGCTGGTGCGCTTGGCCACAACTGCTGAAGCCTGTTTCGTGGCTGATCCCAATACCACCCTGATAAAAATGCGACAACTGGGTGAGGAGCTGGCAAAAACCATCGCATCCCGTGTCGGTGTTGAAAGCGGCGCATCTGTAAAGCAAATAGATTTGTTGCGAGAGCTGGATTTTACCCTGCAGCTCGATAAGCAAGTAAAGGACGCATTTCATACCCTCAGAAAACTGGGAAACCCGGCAGCCCACGATATCACCTCATCCACCCACCGCGATGCGTTAAAGGCTCTCCAGATGGGGCATGCCTTGGCTTTTTGGTTTCACAAAACCTTCGGTGGCGATAAAGCCAAAAGCAGTAAACTTAAACCCTTTGTAAAACCAAAAGATCCATCAGAACGTGTTCGTGAGCTTGAAGAAGCCTTCTTCGAACTGCAAAAGCAGAGTAAGTCTGCAGAAGATCGCCTTGCTCACCTGGAACAACTACAACAGATCGAAGCGGACAAGGCTGAAGCCGAGCGCGTCCGTGCTGAAGAAATGGCCTCGGAAAGTAAAATTTGGGAAGAGCTTGCTACAGAGCATGAAGCCAAGCTGGCGGAATACCGGGCCCAAATGGAAGCGGCGAATATGCAGTACCGCCAGCAATTTGTCCAATTGCAGCAACCCGAGCAGGCCAAACAAATCCGCGAGGTCGAGAAATCCACCTTAGAACTTAACGAAGCCGAAACCCGAGTTTTAATAGATCAACAGTTGATTGAAAGGGGCTGGGAAACTGACACCGAGAATCTAACCTATGCCAAAGGTGCTAGGCCGGTTGCTAATGAAAATCGTGCTATTGCCGAATGGCCCACCGATTCTGGCCCTGCTGATTACGTACTGTTTATGGGGCTAACACCTGTTGCCGTAATCGAAGCCAAAAAGAGTGCCAAGAATGTCTATGGCGCAATTGATCAAGCTAAGCGCTACGCAAAAGGTCTCCAGGAAAAAGGTGCTTTCTCTACTGATAGTCAATACGGTGAATTCAAAGTCCCCTTGATCTTTTCCACCAACGGGCGGCCCTATTTAAAACAACTGGAACAGGAAAGTGGCATCTGGTTTTTGGATGTGCGCGATAGCAGTCACCGCCGCCGCGCATTACAGGGTTGGTTCACGCCACAGGAAATTAAGGCTTATCTGCGCCAAACTCCGATTCAAGCCCAAACAGTGTTAGAGCAGATGGAGTTTGATTACGACCTCAAACTCCGCGATTACCAAATAGATGCCATCAGAGCAGTTGAAAACACCATTAAATCCGGTGCCAGCACGGCATTGATTGCCATGGCAACCGGTACTGGTAAAACCAAAACGGCTATCGCCATGGTGTATCGCTTGCTGAAGTCCGAGCGTTTTCGCCGCATATTGTTCCTGGTGGATCGCTCCGCCTTGGGGGTTCAAGCCACCGATGATTTCTGCGATGTGCGTTTGGAAAATCTCAATACCTTCGCCGACACGTTTGAAGTGTTGGGAATGGAGCAGAACAAACCACCTAAACCGAATCCAAACGACGACACGAAAGTACATGTCGCCACTGTCCAAGGATTAGTGAAGCGCATCCTATATCCTGGTGATAACGACAATAAACCGGGGGTTGGTCAATACGACTGCATAGTGGTGGATGAATGCCATCGCGGCTACCTGCTGGATCGCGAATTAAGTGACACCGAGATCCTGTTTCGCGATCAAAAAGATTACCAATCCAAGTATCGCGCTGTTATCGAATACTTCGACGCTTTCAAGATCGGTTTAACAGCAACACCAGCCCTTCACACCACGGATATTTTTGGTAAACCCATATACAGCTACAGCTATCCCGAAGCAGTCTTGGATGGCTATCTGAATGATCATCTGCCCCCCATTCGCATTCACACCAAACTGGCCGAGCAGGGCATTAAATATGCGGTGAACGAGGAGGTAAAGGTATACAACCCCGAAAACAACACCATCGAAATGTTCAATACGCCCGATGAACTCGATTTCGATGTTGCGGACTTCAACCGCAAAGTCATTGCCCCTGAGTTCACCAGGCAGATCACAAAATGGTTAATTGAAAGCGATTCCATCGACCCGTATCTACCCGCCAAAACCTTGATTTTCTGCGTCACTGACAAACACGCAGATGAGGTCGTCGAAGCCCTAAAAACCGCCATCGAAAACTACCATGGTGAAGTGGAAGACGATGCGGTCCAGAAAATCACCGGCGCCAGCGACAAGCCCTTAGACAAAATCCGCAGTTACAAAAACGATCGCCTGCCCAATATCGCGGTTACTGTGGACCTGCTCACCACCGGTATCGACGTACCTGAAATCTGCAATTTGGTCTTTCTACGCCGGGTAAACAGCCGCATTCTGTTTGAACAAATGCTCGGTCGTGCTACTCGGCTTTGTCCAGAAATTGGTAAAGGCCCGTTCCGCATTTTTGATGCCGTGGATATCTACCAGCAACTGGAAAAAGTAAACACCATGAAACCCGTGGTGACCAAGGTGGATATCACCTTTAGCGAGCTGGAGCAGGAGATGAAACACACCGCCGCTCCGGATCTGCAAGATCTCGCCAAAAAGCAATTCATCGCCAAGCTGCAAGTGAAAAAGAACCACCTCACCGATGATCAAGCGGCCAAGTTCGAAATCATTGTGGGCAAATCCCCCAAAGAATTCGCTAAAGAACTAAAATCCATGCCCCTTGAATCGGTTGCTGCCTGGTTTACTCAGCACCCCGGTCTAGGAGAACTGCTGGATGCCAAAGTAGGGGGTCGTAGCCCCTTCACCAAGCCAGTGGTGTTTCATGACGGCGAAGATGAAGTCACCCAAGTCACCACTGGATACGGTGATGGGCAAAAGCCCGAGGATTACCTCAACGCCTTCAACACCTTTATCAACGCTAATAGCAACCGCATGGCAGCGATCCAAACCATCGTTAAAAAGCCCTGGGAGCTCACCCGGCAAAGCTTGAAAGAGCTGGCAGTGGAATTGGACCAAAACCACTTTAGGGAACAGGATCTGCAGACCGCCTGGAACGAAGTCAAACAGGAAGACATCGCTGCCCGCATTATCGGCTTTATCCGCCAGGCAGCCCTGGGGGAAGCCCTGGTACCCTGGGACCAAAGAGTCGATCAGGCCCTGCAAACCATACTTCAAAGCAAAACCTGGAAAACCCCGCAAAAACAGTGGCTTGAGCTTATTGCCAAACAGATGAAAGCCACCACTATCGTCGACACCGCCGCGCTTAACGACGGTATTTTCAGGCACCAAGGGGGAATTCGCCGGGCCAACAAGCTATTTGATAATAAAATTGAGCAGGTCTTAGGAGACTTTAAAAAGGCCCTGTTTGCAGAAGAAGCTGGCCAATGAGCCGAATAACCACTATTATTCGGCTCATATGTTGAGCCGTTTGGCTGCATCTAATCGGCTCACAACCCTCAACAATTACAATAAATAAGGCAAATAGGACCCTCCACACCCTATGCCCAAGTATATTTGGCAGCATCTCCATTGGCACCAAGGAACAGCACCGCCTTTTACCTGGCTGGAAGATACCTTGTGTGCACAGCTGGAAAACGTACGCCTGCAACAGGGTCGCCTGCTGGGTTATGTGGATTCACTACCCGATGATACTCAAGCCCCGGCCCAGCTGGATGCCTTGGTACAAACCGCCCTGCGCACCAGCGAAATAGAAGGGGAGGTACTTAATGTGGCCTCCGTGCGATCCTCTGTAGTCCGCCATTTAGGATTGGAGCGGGCCGGATTTGTGGATAGCAAAGCCAGTGGCACGCCGCAAACTGAATCCCTGGTAAAGCTGCTGATTGAGGCTACCAGCCAGCCCAATCAACCTCTCGCCCTTAATACTCTTTGCCAGTGGCAAGCCGCCTTGTTTCCCGAACCACCACT
Source organism: uncultured Ketobacter sp. (assembly GCA_963922875.1). Classification (GTDB taxonomy): domain Bacteria; phylum Pseudomonadota; class Gammaproteobacteria; order Pseudomonadales; family Ketobacteraceae; genus Ketobacter. The sequence goes on from CAWUJH010000005.1 coordinate 118,962, forward strand.
GCTCACCCAACTCAAGATTGGTGAACTACGCAGCCAAGCCATCATGCAGGTAATCTCCGGGCGCATTGACCAACCCACAGTGCATTTTGAAGCACCACCAAGGGATGGATTAGAGCAACAGGTTGAACGCTTTATCCGCTGGTTTAACCAACCACCTGAAAACTTGGATGGCATACTCCGCGCAGGCCTAGCCCACCTGTGGTTGATCACCTTGCACCCCTTCGATGATGGCAATGGCCGGGTTACCCGTGCCGTAACCGATCGCGCCCTGGCTCAGGTGGAGCAAAACAGTATTCGCTTCTACTCCTTAAGTGCAGCCATCATGGCGCGCCGCAAGGAGTACTACCAACAGTTGGAACAAGCCCAAAGGCTCGACGGTAGCAACACAGACAGCATCGACATAACCCCGTGGTTAAGCTGGTTCCTTTCGGTACTGGTCGACGCCATCCAACAGGGGCAGCTGCGCTTTCAGCGGGTCATCGAAAAAGCCCGCTTTTGGCAGCAGCACGCACAAACCGTGCTGAGTGAACGCCAAATCAAAGTGCTTAACCGACTACTGGATGGCCAGGGCGAAGAATTCAGCCAGGGTATCAATGCCCGCAAATACATGAGCCTGGCCCAAGTGAGTAAAGCCACCGCCACCCGCGAGCTGGCGGACCTGTTAAACAAGCAATGCCTATACAAATTACCCGGTGGTGGCCGTAGCACCCGTTACGCCATCGCCACAACCCATCATTAAGCGCACATTAAAAGAGCAAACCATGAGCACACAAGATCTGGTCGCCAAACTCTGGAACCTCTGTAACCTGTTACGGGATGACGGCGTCACCTACCACGAATACATCACCGAACTCACCTTTTTGGTGTTCCTGAAAATGGTGGAAGAAACCGGCCAGGATAAACTGATTCCCCAAGGTTGCCGTTGGGCCGACTTAGAGACATTCAACGCGGCCGATCGCCTGGAAAACTACAAAAAGATCCTCATAGACTTGGGCGCCCATGGCTCCCGCATTACCCAGGCCATCTACAACAACGCCAGCACCGTAATCCGCAAACCCGCCACCTTGAACAAACTCATTGTGGAAATCGACAAGCTGGATTGGTACAGCGCCAAAACCGAAGGCCTGGGGGACATGTATGAAGGACTGCTGGAAATCAACGCCACCGAGAAAAAATCCGGTGCCGGCCAATACTTCACCCCACGGGTACTGATCAACGCCATGGTGCAACTGATGAAGCCCAGCCTCGACGACGTCATCGTTGATCCCACCGCAGGCACCGGCGGTTTCCTTATCAGCGCCCACCATTACATTAATCAGCACAACGACGTTGAAAGCCTCGACGAGCAGGCCTACGACCGCTACCAACACAAAACCTTTTACGGCATGGAGCTGGTGCCCGATACCCACCGCCTGGCACTGATGAACCTGATGCTCCACGATCTGGCCATCGACGAAGAAAACACCGGCATTCTGTTTGGCGACACCCTAAGTAACGAGGGTAAAGCCCTGCCAGCGGGCAGCCTGATATTGGCCAACCCACCCTTTGGTACCAAACAGGGCGGGGGTGTGCCCACCCGCGACGATCTGTTGTATTACACCAGCAACAAACAACTGGCCTTTTTGCATTTGATGTATCACCGCCTGCTCAAACCCGGTGGCCGCGCTGCCGTCGTATTGCCCGATAACGTGTTGTTTGAAGGCAGTACCGGCAAAACCATCCGTCAGGACCTGATGGAAAAATGCAATCTGCACACCATCCTGCGATTACCTACCGGTATTTTTTATGCCGTAGGTGTAAAAACCAACGTGCTGTTTTTCTCCAAGCCCAAAGACCCGAAAAAGGACAAAGGCAACACCAAAAATGTTTGGGTCTATGACCTGCGTGCCAACATGCCCCAGTTTGGTAAACGCACTCTATTTACGGAAAAGCACTTTGAGGAATTTTTCAAAGCGGTAGGCGGTGACTTAACTAAGGTTAACGAAAAAGCGCGCCAGAAATTTATTGCAGAATATAAAGACGGCAGCGAAGTCGGTGATATCGACACCTGCCGCCTGCGCTGCTTCAGTCGTGAAGAAATTCGGGCCAAAGACGATTCACTTGACCTGGCCTGGATTCGTGATGCCAGTACAGAAGATAGCGCCAGTTTGCCGGAACCCGATGTGTTGATTACCGAAGCGCTGGAAGAAATGGCTGGGGCGATGAATGAGCTGCAGGCGATACTAGTGGAGCTGGGGACGGTAGAAGAGGGTAAAGAAACGCTGATATGAATATTCTGCCGCATGGGTGGGTTAAAAAGCCGCTTCAAGAGTTAGTGATTCTTAATGAAAAGTTTAAAGATATTGATGACGAAACCATCTGTGGTTTTGTTCCTATGAATCTAGTGCCAACAAGTTATCTCGGAAGACTTGAGCATAACCCTAGAAAGTGGGCTGAATGTAAAAAAGGATATACTCACTTTCAGAATGGGGATGTCATTTTAGCGAAAATAACCCCATGTTTCGAAAACGGAAAAAGTGCTTTAGTAACAGATCTTCCCAATGGCGTTGGTGCAGGGAGCACGGAATATTTCGTGCTAAGGAGCCTCGGGATTGAGCCTAGATATCTTCATGCATTTTTGAAGACAAAAGAGTTTGTTGATGATTGTACAGTTCGGATGTCAGGTTCAGTTGGGCATAAAAGGGTTCCAAAAGATTATTTGCAACAGTATTTTCTACCAATAGCGCCGCTAAACGAACAAATCCGCATAGCAAATAAACTCGACAGCCTACTCGCAAAAGTCGACCAAGCCCAGGCTCGCCTGGAAAAAATACCCACCCTACTAAAACGCTTCCGCCAATCCGTCCTCGCCGCCGCTACCTCGGGTGAGTTGACTAAGGAGTGGAGAGAATACGAGTTGGGGTGCTCGCAATGGAGTGAGATTTTGCTCGGCGACATTGCGGAAGTGTTCACTGGTGTGACACCACTAAAAAAGGAATCTGCTTACTATGATGGGGGCTCAATTCCTTGGTTGACGAGTGCGGTAACAGGCATGGATTTGGTTACTCGTTCTGAGTATTTCATAACTGAAAAGGCATTGAAACAATGTAGACTAAAACTGTTTAAGCCCGGCACATTGTTGGTTGCAATGTATGGAGAGGGGAAAACTCGTGGACAAGTAACTGAAATTGCAATCGAAGCTACGATAAACCAAGCTTGTGCAGCTGTAGTTGTGTATGAAGAGAAGGCTGTAAGACAATACGTAAAGTTATGTATAGAAAGTAACTACGAAAGAACAAGAATGATGGCGGAGGGAGGGAATCAACCAAATCTTAATCTTTCGAAAGTCAGGCGTATCCCTATTAACCTGCCATCTGTAACGGAACAAAAAGAAATTGTGCGTCGAGTTGATTCCCTGTTCGCACTGGCCGACGCAGTAGAAAAGCAATATCAATCAGCCAAGAAGAGAGTGGACCGCCTAACTCAATCCATTCTCGCCAAAGCATTTCGCGGCGAACTCGTTCCCCAAGATCCTAGTGATGAACCAGCGTCCAAACTTTTAGAGCGTATTCAGACTGAGCGAGCCACGCAAGGTGCCATACAGCCGAAAAAAAAGAGAAAAATGGCTGATCTTTCTTTAGAACAGGATTCGGTCCACCAATCAGCAGCTGCAACAGTAATTATTTCAAGAAAGGTCAGAGTAATGAAACTATCAGATGCCCCAGAATCGTACTTGTATAACTTGCTAAACACGCTGGGCGGCGAAGCCCACGCGGAACACTTATGGAAACAATCTGAGCTTTCGATCGATGACTTTTATGCCAAGTTAAAGCAAGAGATGAAAGGCAAAACCATCATCGAAGACCGAAACACAAGTGACCCCAGCTTGCGCAAGCTAAGAACGGCCAAGCCATAAAGCGAGCAAGGAGCTTCCAATAATGCGAATTCAACGACTCTACGTTCAGGATTATGGCAATTTACAGAACTTTGAGTTCAAGCCGGATCAAAGTGAGCCCACCACGGTAATTCTGGGCCGTAATGGCGCAGGCAAATCCAATTTGATTGAGGTGCTGGTAGAGATTTTTCGCGATTTGGAATCAAAGCAAGCCTCTTCCTTTTACTATGAACTGGAATATGAGATTCGCGGCCATCAATTGCAGATCGCAAACAACCCAGAAGGCAGGCCTAAACAGCAAGTGTTGCTACATGGTGACAAGCTGACTAAGCAGCAGTTTGAGCAGAACCTGGATACCTATTTGCCCAAGTACGTCTTCTCCTATTATTCCGGTTGGAATCGACGCTTGGAAAAGCTATTCGATCGCTCGACTAAGGAACTATACAAAAAATGGAAAGGCGGCGGTTCCAATGACAATATTCCGCTCCGGCGAATGTTCTATTGCCGCAAAGACTATAGCCAGCTGGTGCTGCTGGCGTTCTTTCTCATGGATGAGAACCCCAAGATTCAGGAGTTCTTGCATAACTATCTTAATATTGTGGATTTCGAATCCGCTTTGTTCGTTATGCACAAACCCTACTGGCGCCCCACGAAAAAGCCATCAGAAAACGACCTCAAATACGGTGACCCTCTGTTCTGGTACGCCAGAGGCGCCTTCCAAACCTTTACCGATCGCCTATGGCGCCATGCCATTGCTCCCATCCGAAATGAGGAAACCATTACCCAGGATTTTCGTGACCGTACAGAAGATCAGGAACGCCTGTATCTGTACATAAAGGATAAAGACACTCTCAAGGAGCTGATGTACCCCGGAGAAGATGAAACCCACTTTTTCGCACATCTAGAAGGCCTCTACCTATGTGATCTGTTGGATGAAGTGCGTGTGACAGTGAGCCACAGCAATGCCGGTTTGATTCGTTTTGACCAGCTATCCGAGGGGGAACAACAACTGCTCACGGTATTAGGCCTACTGCACTTTACCAAGGGCGAGGAATCTCTATTCCTATTGGATGAACCCGATACCCACCTGAATCCAGCCTGGACTTACGATTATTTCAACCTGTTGGAAAACCAGGTTAACGATCAATCCTCCCAAATGCTGATCGCCAGCCACAACCCCCTAATGATCGGTGGTCTCAAGCGCGAACAAGTCCGCCTGCTCAATCGCCATTTCAATGAAGGCAAGCTTACCGTGACGGCCGACATGCCCGATGAAGACCCAATCGGAATGGGGGTAGATGGGTTGCTGCAATCAGACATCTTCGGCTTAAAATCCGTATTGCCGCCCTCGGTGGTGGATAATCTAACCAAACGCTACAAATTACTGGGTATTCGGAATAAGACCGCTGAGATGGCAGCTGATTTAGAGCGCTTAACCAGTGAATTGGATGAGCTGGGCATCGCCCACAGCTTCCCGCATCCTTATTTCAATCAGTTTTCTCAAGCACTGGCCCGCAATCCCATAATGCAGAAAAAGCAGTTTACCTCTGCTGATATGGATGAACTGGACCAACTCACTGATGAATTACTCCAGAATATTATGGATGGAAAAAATGTAGAGGGTGATGAATGAGGTACATCCCTTTAATAGGCGCCGATAAGAAATGCCTGGAAAAATGGATTGAGAAATCCAATGAAATTTTGAAAGAGCTGAAAGCAGAACCCGATGCGAGAAAGCGCAAGGCAATTATAAAAAAGCACCAAAAACACTGGCGCGAGCAAGGTCTGATCGATTTTTTGCTTAAATTGTCGGATGGAAAGTGCTGGTACACCGAAACAAAGCTTATAGCCGAGTACCCCCATCTGGAACATTTCCGCCCAAAAAGTTACGCCCGTAACGAAGATGGTGATAAGTGTCACGAAGGATATTGGTGGTTGGCATTTGATATTGATAATTACCGACTTTCCAAACCTCTACCCAATACCTGTAAAGGCACCTATTTTCCAATACGTGAACGTGCCTTGGCCGTGTGTGAACCGGGAACTGCGTTAACGCGTGAAAGCCCTCTGTTTCTTGATCCAACGGTGGAAGGCGATGCCGAATTACTCAGTTTTAATGCACTTGGTCAACCTGAGCCTTGTCCCGAGCCAGTGGTTGATCTGGATGAATGGGATCACAAAAGGATAGAGTTTTCTATCAAACGCTACGGGCTCGATGATGTAAAACTCTGTGATGAGCGAAAGGAGCTATGGGTGTCTATTACAGCACAGTTTGAAGAGTATGTGCATGTTGCGAAGACCGCGAAAAGCCAAAATTGTTTGGTTAGTCGGGGTAAAGCCGAACAGTTATTGAATAGTTTGCAATCATATTTGTCTCCTGACCAGCCGTTTACTAATTTGATCAAGGCTTGCTTTAGTTCGCATGCTGTGGGCAAGAGTTTGTTGCTAAAACTGGCTAAGTTTTCCAAAGCAGCGTAGTTGTAACGAAGCAAATTAGTCAAACTACATCCAACGAACTGCAGAATGGCCGTTAATGCTGGGCCTGTTAGTCTATAGTATGGCTGTTCTATTATCGGTCATTCAGGATTTGTTAAGCAGTGAATTTGCGGACCAGGAAGGCCGTAGATTCATTTTATTGGGTGTGTTTATTCATGAAGTTTTTCTCAGGTCCGATTAAAGCGACTTTGGGCAGTGTAAAGAACTCTACGATCGTCGCATTGGTGATTGCTCTGGTTCTAAGTAACGTACTCTTGATTACCAGCAAGCAATATCTTTCTTTAGCGGCAGGTGTTCTGGAGGCTCTGTCTATGGATGGTTTTCTTGACCATAGTCTAGCCCAGGACAATAAAAGGCTGCGTGCCGAAAATAAAAAGCTCCAAACCAGGAACAAAAAGCTACTAGCTAAAACTGCGCAGCTAAAATTTCGAAGTGAGTGGCTCAAGAAATGCGAATTGGCGAAAGCCTGCTAAGTCTTTGAAATGGCGCGCCCGGAGAGATTCGAACTCCCGACCAAGTGGTTCGAAGCCACCTACTCTATCCAGCTGAGCTACGGGCGCGTAGCAGAACCATTCATACATTAGCAATATTGTATAGGTTCTTGATTTCTCTGAGATCAGAGAGGGGCCATTATACAGGCGCCCATTGCATAAATACAATGCCAAAATCTGATTCAATGTAGACTTCTAAGCAATCGCATTTACCTTCGTGGCAATGCGCTTCATACTATTGTCAAGAGCTTGAATTTAAGGGGAATACTATGTTGAGATTGTGCATCGCGCTAATCACTTGCTGGGCGTTGACTGGGTGCTCGCAAAAGCTGGCCAGTTACGATTTTGATCCGAAACAGGATTACCAATCCTTAACCAAGTACTTCATTAAAAAAAGCGAGCGTAACAGCTACCAATCGCTGGATGATGCTCGCATTGAAGCGGCTATAAAAAAGGTTCTAGCCGGACGTTATGAACTGGTTGATGAAAGCAGCGCTGACTTCCAGATATCTTATCTTTTAGAGGCGGACCGCAAAGTTGACCAGTCCGGCTTTAGTTTCGGCTTTGGGGTGGCCAGCAGTAATATAGCCATTGGTGCGAACACAGCGCCAGAGGCTGAGGTAAAAACTGAGGGGCGCTTGGTACTGGACGTGATAAGTACGGCTACCGAGCAGGTGATCTGGTCTGCTAAGGCGCGCAAGAACTTACGGGACTCCATGAAACCGGAGCAAAGACAAGCGCTAATCGAGCAGTTGGTCACTGAAATGCTGGGAAGCTTTCCTCCTTGATGGCGTAAGACATACCGTTTTGTAGCAACTAACGTTATACTTCCGCCCCATTGTGATTTCTAAGGCCATTAAAGAGTTAAAGAGAGGACTAGCAACCATGAGCAATGTGAAGCAATTGATTGTTTCGGCAGTTATTTTTATAGGTTTAGGTATGTCTGGCCAGGCCATGGCATCCAAACTGGTTGATCAATCGGGCAGTAGCGAAGCTATTGGTACGCGCTCCATAATGAGCCCAGCGAAGATTGATGCGCGTACTCAGCCCGCCGCCAACGTTTGCTTGGAAGGAGAAGACGGCTGTGGGTCAGCAGCGCCGGTAGTCGCCGAAGCTTCTGCACCGAAAACACCAGAAGAATTATACAATGGCGCCTGTGTAGCCTGTCATGGTACGGGTGCTGCTGGTGCGCCAAAGCTGGGTGATAGCGGCGCTTGGGCTTCCCGCATCGCACAGGGTAAAGATACTTTATATACTCATGCGATCAAGGGCTTCAATATGATGCCGCCGATGGGAACCTGCGGTGCCTGTTCTGAGGATGATATTAAAGCGATCGTCGATTATATGGTTAAATCGGTCCAGTAGTTTTGTCTGGCTGGCTGATACCAGCTAAAGTCTCAAGACACAATTCAAACCCTGCAGGGTAAAACCAGCAGGGTTTTTTTATGGGAGTGCTTGAGAGTCTTGGGAAATTGCGTCATTGTTAGAGCCCTTAGAATACGAGGGTAAATAATGAACGCAAGATTGGAGCCTATTACATTAGGCTGGTCAGCCTCGCTACAACTATCGTTCGAACGTCGACAGGATCGCACTGTTTTGGCTCGCAATCGTCACGTTGGGCCGTTACGAGTGCAGCGACCATTTTACCCTGAGTCCGCTGGCCAGTGTCATGTTTATATCCTGCATCCTCCCGGTGGGGTGGTGGCGGGGGATAGCCTGGCTATTCAGGTCAATGTAGCGTCTGAAGCCCATGGGTTGATGACTACTCCTTCCGCGGGCCGAGTCTATCGCACTAATGAACAACAGCTCACCCAGACGCAGTCTGTGAATATCACCATTGAAAACGGTGGTTTTGGCGAGTGGTTGCCTCAAGAAAACATCGTGTTCGATCGTGCTCATGCAGTGAATCGGACTCGACTAAACCTGGCTGAAAACGCTCAGTTTAATAGTTGGGAAATCACCTGTTTGGGGCGGCCTGCGTCTCAGGACGATTTCTTGCAAGGCAAACTGCTTCAGCGGCTGGAAGTCTACCGCGAAGACATACCATTGCTGTTGGAACGCAACCGGTTTCAGGGGGGGGATGCACTGTTAAAAAAAACCTGGGGTCTTAATGGTGCCACGGCCTTTGGCACCTTTGTAAGTAGTTGCCGAGATGAAGAGTCAGTAAGGCTGCTGCGCGAGCTTTGTGCGCGGTTTTGCGGGCAAACGGGTGAATCTCTGGCGGCGGTTACGGTATTACCTGAGCTACTGGTTGTCAGGGCACTCGCTTCTCAAGGGGGGGCGGTGAAACAGCTATTTATTGAGGCCTGGCGATTGGTGCGGCGGGCACAATTGGGTATTGCGCCGGTTGCTCCGAGAATTTGGTTCACGTAATTTGGTTCATGTAAATATAGACGACTTAGATCTAAAAACTTTGAGAGCGTGTTATGGAACTTACACCACGAGAAAAAGATAAACTCCTGTTATTCAGCGCGGCTCAGTTGGCTGAGCGACGTAAGGCCCGAGGCCTTAAACTGAATTATCCAGAAGCGGTTGCGCTTATCTCCTTTGAAATTATCGAAGGGGCCAGAGATGGAAAGACAGTTGCAGAATTAATGGATTTCGGGCGTACCTTGCTGAGTCGGGATGATGTTATGGAAGGTATTCCAGAAATGATCCATGACGTTCAGGTAGAGGCGACCTTTCCGGATGGAACCAAGCTGGTAACGGTACATGACCCTATTGTTTAGGATTCTTTATAGAGAGGTGAAGCTATGATACCTGGAGAATTAATTACCGAACCGGGCGAGTTGGAGCTGAATGTCGGAATGCCCAAAGTCACTGTAACCGTGGCGAATCGTGGCGATCGTCCAATACAAGTGGGATCCCATTACCATTTTTATGAAACCAACGCGGCCTTGGATTTTGAGCGGGAAAAAACCAAAGGTTTTCGGTTGGATATTGCCGCAGGAACAGCGGTTAGATTTGAGCCAGGACAGAGTCGAGAGATTACATTAGTTCAATTCGGCGGCGATAAAAAAGTCTATGGCTTTAGGGGCCTGGTAATGGGCGAGTTATAAAATACATGAAGGAATTTTACCCATGGCAAAAATAGATCGACGCGCTTATGGCGAGATGTTTGGTCCAACGGTAGGTGATCGTGTCAGGCTGGGGGATACCGAGTTATTGATTGAAGTTGAAAAAGACTTTGCCCGCTACGGAGACGAAGTAAAGTTTGGTGGTGGCAAAGTTATCCGTGACGGTATGGGGCAGAGCCAACACCCGCGCGCAAAAACAGTGGATACTGTTATTACCAACGCCTTGATTTTGGATTATTGGGGTATCGTTAAGGCCGATATCGGCATTAAAGACGGTCGGATTGTTGGTATCGGAAAAGCCGGAAATCCCGATATTCAAAGTGATGTTACCATCGTTATTGGCCCGGGCACTGAGGTGATTGCCGGGGAAGGACAGATTGTTACGGCGGGCGGCATCGATGCCCATATTCATTTTATCTGCCCGCAACAAATTGAAGAAGCACTGATGTCCGGTGTTACCACTATGTTGGGTGGTGGTACCGGGCCAGCCACTGGCACCAATGCCACCACCTGCACGCCAGGCGCTTTTCATCTTGCGAAAATGTTGAAAGCCGCCGAAGGCTTACCCATGAATTTGGGATTCTTGGGTAAAGGTAACGGCAGCCTGCCAGAAGCCATTGAAGAGCAGGTAGTGGCGGGCGCCATGGGCCTAAAGCTCCACGAAGATTGGGGTACTACCCCGGCGGCTATAGATAACTGTCTGTCGGTAGCGGAAAAGTACGATGTGCAAGTGGCTATTCATACGGATACGTTAAATGAATCCGGTTTTGTGGAAGACACCGTAGCCGCGTTTAAAGGCCGCACTATTCATACCTATCATACTGAAGGTGCCGGTGGCGGCCATGCGCCAGACATTATAAAAGTCTGCGCCGAAAGTAATGTCCTACCATCCTCTACGAATCCTACCCGGCCCTATACCATCAACACCGTGGACGAGCATTTGGATATGCTGATGGTGTGTCACCATCTAGACTCCGGTATTCCAGAAGATGTTGCTTTTGCCGACTCGCGGATTCGTCGAGAAACCATAGCTGCCGAGGATATACTCCATGACTTGGGAGCGTTCTCCATGATTTCGTCCGATTCTCAAGCCATGGGGCGGGTGGGAGAAGTGGTGTGTCGAACCTGGCAAACCGCTCATAAAATGAAAGTACAGCGTGGGCCTTTATCCGAAGACAGTGATCGTAATGACAACTTTCGGGCCAAGCGCTATATAGCGAAATACACCATAAATCCAGCTATTGCCCACGGTATCTCCCATGAAGTGGGTTCCGTGGAAGTGGGTAAGTGGGCCGATTTGGTATTATGGAAACCCGCTTTCTTTGGTGCCAAGCCATCGCTGATTGTCAAAGGTGGAGTCATAGCTGCTGCACCCATGGGTGATCCTAACGCCTCGATTCCAACACCGCAGCCAGTGCATTACCGCATGATGTTTGGTGCTTATGGTAAAGCGGTGCTGGACTCGAATCTAACGTTTGTTTCGCAGGCCGCTCTGGATATGGGTATTGGGAAAGAGTTGGGCCTGCAACGTCCCTTGGTGGCGGTTAAAAATTGTCGCAGTGTGCAGAAAAAAGATCTGTTATTGAACGACTACCAACCCAATATTACAGTGGATGCACAAACTTACGAGGTGCGAGCTGATGGGGTGTTGTTGACCTGTGAACCCGCTAAAGTTTTACCTTTAGCCCAACGCTACTTTTTATTTTAAGATGATAAAAGTCTATGAGTTTGCCGAGCAGCCGGGGCCCGTTTCATTAGTGATTTCATTGCCTTTGGACGAGCGTAAAAAGAGTCGCTTCAAAACAGTAGCAGATTCAGGGGAAGAGTTAGGGGTTATGTTGCCCAGAGGCCGTATCCTGCGTGACGGTACCCTATTGCAAGATGAGTCTGGTCGCGTTATTCAAATTAAAGCGGCACCGGAAACTGTGAGTACCGTGGTTAGCGAAGATCCGCATCAGCTGATGCGTGCGGCTTATCATTTGGGTAACCGTCACGTGGCGCTGCAAGTGGGGCACGGCTGGCTGCGTTATCAGCATGATCATGTATTGGATGCTATGGTAGAAGGGTTAGGGTTGGTGGTTAATGTCGAGCAGCAACCCTTTGAACCTGAAGATGGAGCCTATAGCCAGAGTACTGGTCATCACTCAAATCATGAAGACCACCATCATGAGCACTGATCCGTTTAATACGACAAAACGGCCCTCACCTGCGGAGGTGTTAAAACTTCTTCACCTGTTACAGTTGAGCAGCCCGACTTTACCTATAGGCGGTTTTGCCTGGTCACAAGGTCTGGAAACGGCACTCGATCGAGGTTGGGTTGGCTCAGAATCAGCGCTGATGGAATGGCTGGCGTCTGTTGCGTCCCGTTCCTTTATCTATCAAGAGTGGCCGCTTTTATTGCGCTTGTTTAATGGCTTGGAGTTAGCGTCAGAATCGAACCTAAGACATTGGAATGCTGTGAGCTTGGCCTTGCGGGAAACCGACGAGCTGTATCAACAAGATGTTCGCATGGGTGCCGCCTTGTTAAAGTTAATGGTTGACCTGGATTTTCAGGGTGCTAAATCATGGCGTGAGGAAAATACCAGTTTTGTAAGTGCATTCGCTTTGGCGGCATGGGAAAAGCAGATCGACCCCGTATCTGCATGTACAGCCTTGATTTGGAGCTGGTTGGAAAATCAAATCGCTGCCGCCATAAAGGCGATGCCTATGGGGCAAACCAGTGGGCAGCGCGTGTTTTATCAGCTTGCGGATCAAATACCCCAGTGGCTGGAACAAGCTAAATTAATCGACGATGATGAGTTGGGGTTTTCGCTGCCCGGAGTCGTCATGAGTAGTATGTTGCATGAGGTACAATACAGCCGCTTATTCCGTTCTTAAGGACAAGCATGATCACTCGAATGGACACACCTCAATCCGTCGTTATTCGGTTACAGCCCAATAGCTCGTCAAGTGGCATTTCGAGGCTGCTGTTTCTAATCGTAGTGGGCGGTACTACATTATTGGTTGCTATTGGATGGGCCGTTGTGGGTGTTTGGTTCATTTTACCCTTTGCTGGTTTGGAAATACTGGTATTGGTTTGGGCTACACGCAAAGTGGCTCTAGAGGCGAGGTTCCAGCAAGTGATAACCTTGACGGATACTGAAATTAAAATTGAGTCAGGTTCACATTATCCGGAGCAAGAAAACATTTTTCCAAGCACTGAAGTGTATCTTGATATTGTGGAAGCGCCTACGAATGGTGCTTCGCGTCAGCTTTGGCTCACAAGTGGTAAAGATAAGTTGCAGATTGGATTTTTCTTGAATGAAGAGGATACAAATTCGCTGATAGCTCAGTTAAAAGCGTATGGGCTTATGGTGTGCCGAGATCGATGGTGGGAACAGCGCTGAAGAATTAAGTTTTGGAATCGCTCAATGTTAACATTGAGCGATTCCCGCTTTTTCTATACTAAAAAGCAATTACTCGCCACAAAGAATCATGCAGCCTGGCTTGATAACGATGTCGCCAGTAGCGCCGGAAATTCCACTTTCCCCGCCACACGCAGTCAAACCAGCGGCAATTACTAATGCGATAGCAACTTTTGATAAAGTTTTCATTTTTAAACCCTCCAAGTGGTCAATTAAATAAGATACTCTTAACGGTACTAATCACTGAAATTCAGTGATTGCCGAGTATAGCAACGGGTTTTTTTTTGCTACTAGGACATACTGTCAAGGGGTATACGCTATGTTGGCCAAATTCTCCAATAAAAGTAGGGCTAATCAACCTTTAAATTGAAAATGTGATGAGGTAGTCATGAGTAAAAGCACATTGCGAATCGGTATAGGTGGGCCGGTGGGCTCCGGTAAAACTGCGTTAACTCTGCGGCTGTGTGAAACCATGCGCAATGATTTTAATATCGCGGTTGTCACTAATGATATTTATACCCGTGAAGATGCAGAGTTTCTGGCCCGTAATGAAGCGCTGACCACTGATAGAATTATCGGAGTGGAAACGGGGGGCTGTCCCCACACTGCGATTCGTGAAGACGCTTCGATGAACTTGGCAGCCGTGGCGGAATTGAATCAACGCCATCCTGGGTTGGATATGGTGATCATTGAGAGTGGTGGCGATAATTTAGCGGCTACCTTTAGTCCTGAGCTATCAGACCTCACCCTCTACGTAATTGATGTGTCAGCGGGTGACAAGATTCCCCGCAAAGGTGGTCCAGGTATCACCAAATCAGACTTATTAGTGATTAATAAAATTGATCTTGCTCCTATGGTAGGTGCCTCCTTAGAGGTGATGGACCGGGATGCGAAGAAGATGCGTGGCGATAAACCCTTTATCTTTGCCAACATGAAAGACAAGACGGGCCTGGCCGAAATAATCGAATTTATTACGGATAAAGGTATGTTGAGTCGTTAGAAGCCGGCCTAATTTTTTAGACTTGCATTGATTTGGGGCGTCAACCTTATTTATTAATAAGGAGTATTCTCGTTAAAACCACGAATTTTTAAACAATCATTCCATTGGCTCGTTATATTTGCACTCTATTTGCACTCTAATTGGACTTATGTGAAACACATTGTGTTTGTGGGACCTTTTATGGTGCGCTCAACGTGGCTCTGCACCATGGCTAGCACGTGATTGGTGCACATTCTTAAAAAAGCGCATGTTTTACGCCTGAACGGCTAAAAAAACAGTGGCATAAAAAATGCTTCCCCGAGTTGGCAAGTTGAAAATCCTATTCACTCACTGGGGGAGTCCCATGAACAAAACACAGTCCAAATGGATGAAATCAATGACGGGAGCGGCCGTTGCTGCCTCTTTGTCACTTGTGTCTGGCATCACGTTAGCGGCAGACACCATTAAAGTTGGGGTGTTGCACTCATTGTCTGGCACCATGGCAATCAGTGAAACCACATTGAAAGACACGGTTTTAATGTTGGTTGAAGATCAAAACAAAAAAGGCGGTTTGCTTGGCAAGAAGCTTGAAGCCGTCGTGGTTGACCCTGCATCGAACTGGCCATTGTTTGCGGAGAAAACCCGAGATCTTTTGGAAAAAGAGAAAGTCGACGTTATCTTTGGTTGCTGGACTTCCGTTTCCCGTAAGTCAGTATTGCCCGTAATCGAAGAACTTAATGGCATGTTGTTCTACCCGGTGCAGTACGAAGGTGAAGAATCCTCTAAAAACGTATTCTACACCGGTGCGGCGCCCAATCAGCAAGCGATTCCTGCCGTTGATTATTTAATGAATGAAGTCGGTGTAAAACGCTGGGTATTAGCGGGAACCGATTATGTTTATCCACGTACTACCAACAAGATCTTAGAAGCGTACCTCAAGAAAAAAGGGGTAGCCGAAAAAGATATCATGATTAATTACACACCTTTCGGTCATTCTGATTGGCAAACCATCGTTTCTGACCTCAAGAAATTTGGCTCTGCTGGTAAGAAAACCGCGGTTGTTTCCACAATCAACGGTGATGCCAACGTTCCCTTCTACAAAGAGTTAGCCAACCAAGGGGTGTCGGCTGAAGATATTCCGGTTGTTGCTTTCTCTGTTGGTGAAGAAGAGCTGTCGGGTTTTGACACCAAGCCTTTGGTTGGGCATTTGGCGGCCTGGAACTATTTTATGAGTGTCGACAGCAAAGAAAACGAGGAGTTTATCAAGAAATGGCATGCTTACATTAAAAATGAAAAGCGTGTAACCAACGACCCGATGGAAGCCACTTATATTGGCTTTAACATGTGGGCTAAAGCGGTTGAGAAAGCGAAAACTACCGATGTGGACAAGGTGCGATCAGCCATGTATGGCATCAAAGTTCCTAACCTTACTGGTGGCACAGCAGAAATGTTGCCAAACCATCATCTAACCAAGCCTGTCTTGATCGGTGAAATCCAGGAAGATGGTCAGTTCGCCGTAGTCTGGGAAACAGAAAAAGAAGTGCCCGGAGATGCATGGACTGATTTCTTGACTGAAAGCGCCAAGATCGAAGCAGACTGGCAGGATCCAAAAATTATGTGTGGTAACTACAACACCGAAACCAAGAAGTGTTCAGGCCAAAACTACTAATGGCTCGATGTTGAGTGAGTACATAACCGAAAAAACCCTGCCGTTTGGGCAGGGTTTTTTTAACCAAAAAGTTTATAAGGCTACCATTTGTTATGAACATAAATCGGGGAGTGTGGCTGGTCGTTATAAGTCTACTGGTGTTGGTGGGTAATAATCCCGCTTTCGCGGAAGAAGAAACCAGCAGTTTTAGAACAGCCATAGAAGGTTTTAGCAGTTCTAGCTTTAGTAAAAAGGCCAAGGTTATCGAAAATATTACCGCTCTGGAAGATGACCGAGTGTTGCCAATTCTGGAAACCCTGTTAGCGGGTGATCTTTACTACCAGAAGTCAGATAAGCGCATTGTTTTTGTGACTGAAGTGGAAGAAGGCTACCAATTAACGTCAGCGGACAGCGGTGAGGATCTAGGGGTAGTAAGTAAGCGTGACGTAAAAAAGGTCGTCACCAATAACGGATTGAGAAAACAGTTAAGAACGCAAATTGCGGGCTATAAGTTACTGAGTAAGAAAAAAGATATTCGATTAGCCGCGGCTGATGATCTGATAAAAACCCCCAGCCCAGAATTTTTAGAAGTACTGAATAAGTCGATTGAAAAAGAATCGGAAGCCAGTGTTAAAGAAGCCTTGCAAGCGGCCAGAGCCGTTATCCTGTTTGATAGCGAAGATCCAGCCGATCGTTTGCAAGCGGTAAGCGATATGGAAGGTTTCCCCAACAAATATATTCTCGCCACCTTACAAAATCGCTTCAATCAAATTGAAGAAGGAACCTACTCAGAACCCAACGCGCTAGTGCGTGAAGAATTGGAAGCCGCACTTAAAGGGCTGAGATCCCAGGCCGCCTGGTACAAATTTATCGAAGATCTTTTTTTCGGTTTGAGTTTGGGGTCTGTCTTATTGCTGGCAGCCATAGGGCTTGCCATCACCTTTGGTGTTATGGGTGTCATCAATATGGCCCATGGTGAAATGATTATGTTGGGGGCTTATACCACCTACGTGATCCAGCTAATAATGCCCAATTCCATTGGCGCATCAATTCTCGTTGCTATCCCGGCCGCATTTTTGGTGTCTGGTTTAATGGGAATCCTTATTGAGCGAACCGTGATTCGGCATTTGTACGGACGTCCTTTGGAAACCCTGCTAGCCACCTTTGGTATTAGTCTTATATTGCAGCAGTTGGTTCGTTCGGTGTTTTCGCCCTTGAATCGTTCTGTTATTACACCGGACTGGCTCAGTAATTCTCTGGTAGTTAATGGGTTCCTATCCCTGACCTATAACCGCCTTTATATCATTTTATTTTCGTTGCTGGTGTTGTTCGGCTTGATGTTGCTGTTGAAAAAAAGCTTCTTTGGCTTGCAGATGCGTGCCGTGACTCAAAATCGGGCCATGGCCAGTTCCATGGGCATTCGGACTGGTTGGGTTGATGCCTTAACCTTTGGTCTGGGCTCTGGTATTGCTGGTATTGCCGGTGTGGCACTGAGCCAGTTAACTAATGTTGGACCCAATCTCGGCCAATCTTACATTATCGATTCGTTTTTGGTGGTGGTATTTGGTGGCGTAGGTAATCTCTGGGGCACCTTGGTGGCGGCCATGGGCTTAGGCGTAGCGAATAAGTTCATCGAACCTGTAGCCGGTGCAGTGTTAGCGAAAATTTTAATTCTTATTTTTATTATTCTATTCATTCAACGACGGCCCCGCGGACTTTTCGCGTTAAAGGGCCGGTTTGTGGAGGGCTAAACAATGCAGAGTCAGTCAAGATTAGCCTGGTTACTGAATGATAAGGCGGGCCAGCGTCTAATAGCCGTGTTGGCGGTGGTTACCATTATGGTGCCAATTTTAAATATGGCGGTTCCCGAAGATTCTATTTTTCATGTGTCCTCTTTTACCGTGGGTTTGCTGGGTAAGTATTTATGCTTTGCCTTGCTGGCCTTGGCAGTGGATTTAATCTGGGGCTACTGTGGCATTCTGAGTTTGGGGCACGGCGCTTTTTTTGCCTTGGGCGGTTATGCCATGGGTATGTATCTGATGCGCCAGATCGGTGATCGGGGTGTTTATGGTAACCCTGAACTCCCGGACTTTATGGTGTTTTTAGATTGGAAAGAACTGCCATGGTATTGGTATGGTTTTGACAATTTCGGTTTTGCCATGCTTATGGTCTTGGTGGCTCCGGCTATTCTCGCCTTTGTGTTTGGTTGGCTGGCTTTTCGCTCCAGGGTGACCGGGGTATATCTTTCCATTATTACGCAAGCCATGACCTATGCCTTGCTGTTGGCTTTTTTCCGCAACGATATGGGTTTTGGTGGCAATAACGGATTGACGGACTTCAAGGATATTTTGGGATTCAGCCTGCAGGAGAACAGTACCAAAATTGCTCTCTTTGTCTGTTCCGGTATTGCCCTTATTCTTGCCTATCTGCTCTGCCGTTTTGTGGTGTCCTCAAAGCTGGGGCGGGTGTTAGTGTCTATTCGGGATGCGGAAAGTCGCACCCGCTTTGTAGGTTATAGAGTAGAGCATTATAAATCCTTTGTGTTTGTGCTTAGTGCCATGCTTGCGGGTGTGGCCGGTGCGTTGTACGTGCCGCAAGTGGGCATCATTAACCCCGGCGAGTTTTCTCCTATTAACTCTATTGAAATTATTATCTGGGTGGCTGTCGGTGGTCGCGGATGTCTCTATGGCGCGGTTATTGGCGGCATTTTGGTGAACTACGGCAAGACTTACTTTACTGGAGCATTTCCAGAAGTGTGGCTGTTTATGCTGGGTGGGCTATTTGTGGTTTCAACACTGTTCTTGCCTCAAGGGGTGGTTGGTGTCGTGCAACAATATAAGAACAAGCGAGCAGAATCAAAAGCCATGGCGAAAGATGGTGCAGCAGCCGAAGAGGGTATGTCATGAGTATCAAAACGAAACATATCCCGCAGCATATTTTATACGTTAATGGCGTGTCTAAATCCTTCGATGGTTTTAAAGCACTCAACAACTTGTCCTTCACCGTAAAGCCGGGAGAGCTGCGGGCTATCATTGGTCCCAATGGTGCGGGAAAAACCACCATGATGGATGTGATTACAGGCAAGCTGAAACCGGACGTAGGTGATGTGTTTTTTCGCGATACGGTGGATTTAACTAAGTTCGATGAAGCTGATATTGCCAATATGGGTATTGGCCGCAAGTTTCAAAAGCCCACGGTGATTGAAAGCCTGACCGTGTTTGAAAACCTCGAATTGGCTTTGAGTGGCAGTCGTGGCGTCTTTAAAGCTTTGTGGCATAAATTGAATGCCGATCAAATGCGTCAAATCGATGAGACTATTGAGCTAGTGGGGTTGGCAGAAAAGCGTTTTGAGCTTGGTGGCGCTTTATCCCATGGCCAAAAGCAGTGGTTGGAAATTGGCATGCTGTTAAATCAGAGTCCGGATCTGTTATTGGTGGATGAGCCCGCAGCCGGTATGACGGATCACGAAACCGAGTTAACCGCCGCTTTGCTTAAAGATATTAGCGGTGAGCATTCCGTGGTGGTGGTTGAGCATGATATGGAATTCATCAAAGCCTTGGACTGTCCGGTGACTGTGCTTCACGAAGGTAGTGTGTTGGCGGAAGGAACCTTGGAAGAAGTCCAAGCCAATGAACTCGTCATTGAAGTCTACTTGGGGCGCTAAAGACTATGTTGGAAATTCAAGAGATCGATTTGTATTACGGCGCCAGTCAAGCGTTGAAAAAAGTCAGTTTCGAAGCGCAAATTGGCAAAGTGGCCTGTGTTATGGGTCGCAACGGCGTGGGCAAAACCTCATTAATGCGCGCCGTGGCGGGACAACACGCCATTAAAAGCGGCCAGATATTGTGGGAAGGCTTCGATATCAGCAAGCAAGCACCTCACGAACGGGCAAAAAATGGAATCGCCTATGTGCCCCAGGGGCGAGATGTTTTCTCCCAGCTCACGGTGTACGAAAATCTAAAAACGGGGTTTTCCGTACTGCCCCGTGCAGAACGTAAAATATCCGATGAGATTTATGATCTGTTTCCCGTTTTGCACAAAATGCTGAAGCGTCGAGGGGGCGATCTTTCTGGTGGTCAACAACAGCAACTGGCCATTGCTCGGGCACTGGTTACAAAGCCAAAGTTGTTAATTCTGGATGAGCCCACGGAAGGTATTCAGCCTTCGATTATTAAAGACATTCAAAACGTTATTTCGTTATTACGGGACCGCGGCGAGATGGCCATATTACTGGTTGAACAGTATTTCGATTTCGCCCGCGAACTGGCGGACAATTATGCCGTAATGGATCGTGGAGAAGTGGTTCTGTCAGGCTTAGGTGCGGAAATGGAGGAGGACACCGTCCGTCGATTTATAGCGGTGTAGTGTAGATCTATAGAGTTTTGGCACAAGGCTGTCATGCCTGGCCACCAGTTTGGGAGGCGGGAAACCCGGATACCCTGAGTGACGATGCAGTCTCAGGGTATCCGGGTTTTTTTAGGCAAAGATTTCGTTTTCCAAGGAATTACGTTCTAATGACAATTCAGTTTGAAAGAGATGATCTGCTTCTACAAAAGGAAAGAACAAATGATACAACGGCTATTTTTGATGCTGTGCTTAATAACGAACACGGTTTATGGCGGAGATATAATCCATGTAAAGTCAGGTAAAACCCTCACCCTAAACCCTGAGCAGTCGGTGTTGGAGTTGGATACCTTGATTCTGGAAGACAATTCTATGCTGGTAGTGCCTGCGGGTACAGTGTCCTTGCAACTGTCCGCATCAGAAGTGCAAATTGGTCGGGGCGTAAAAATACAGGCACAAGGAATGCCAGGTAAAGATGGTGCGCCTGGAACCGGGTACAGCACGCCAGCACAAGACTGTGAATCAGGCAAAGATGGCGGTACAGGCGCTAGTGGTGAGCCTGGCCAGCGCGGTGTTGATCTTTCATTAAGATTCAATTTTATAAAATTGGGCAGTCTGGTGATAGATACCAGTGGCGGAGCCGGTGGTAATGGTGGCGATGGCGGCAATGGTCAGAATGCCGGTGAATTTGATTATTGTACCGCACCGGAAGGCGGTGATGGCGGAGCGGGCGGTAATGGTGCTGATGGTGGTGACGGAGGGCAGGTGCGATTGTTTTACACTACAGCGTCGGATCTGGACCAAGCGTCCATACGAAAAAGCATCACTATTATCAGCAAAGGGGGTGAGGCAGGCGCAGCAGGAAAAGCAGGACTGGCAGGCGCCGGATCGGAAGGTAAATACATAACCAAACGTACGCTGGGTGGCAATAGAAAGTGGGAAGCTGGCGGTGATGCGGGCAAGCCTGGTGTTCCAGGAACCTCGGGTAATGATGGGGTAAATGCGTCAGTGGTATTGGAGCAGGCATTGGACTCTGGTCGTGCACCGAAATTTGGCAGCGCCAGCATCCAGCAAGCCACCACTAATTCAGGTGATGAGGATCGTTTACTGCAACGAGTTGAACGTCAAGAAGAACAACTACAGCGACTCCAGCAAAGAATTCAGCAGCTGGAAATTACGGTCCAAAAGCTAACGAAACCCTAATAAATGCGCACAGTGGTTGTGCGCCCGCTTTTGGTGCGCGCCTTAATCTGGTGCAAAGATGGCAGAATTATGATATTTCGTCTATTGTAGAGTCGCAGTTTTTCGCTACATAACGGCTCAATTAAGGGCTGGCACACTCGTTGCTAATAACATCGGGAGTTCGTTAACCAAGGTGATTGCACCTTATATCGTTTAACCTCTGGGGGTTAGGAAATTATGTTGAGTAAACAAACAAAAATTATTCGTCTAAGCGCTCTGTCTATGGCCGTGGCCGGCGCCATGAGTGTAGCGCCAGTAGCCAATGCAGAAGTGTCTGCTTCTGTTGGCGTTGCCAATATGTATTTGTGGCGCGGTTATGATCTTGGAAATGGCGCTGCTCAAGTGTCGGGTGATTTAAGCTACTCGGTTAGCGGTTTTTACACGGGTGTTTGGGCAGCATCAGGTGATTCCACTTACGGATCAGAGTATGACCTGTATGTTGGATACGGTGCTGAGTTCGGCGGCGTAAGTTTTGATCTAAGTATCTGGAACTATATGTACCCATCTCTAGGTGCTTCTACTGCTGATTGTAGTGATCCTGTTACCGGCAGCTTCTGTATAGCTGACGACTTTGGTGGTTTAAGCGATGCGGTTTTATCTATTGGTTTCGCTGGCTTGACTGCAACCGTATACGACAATATTGCAGGCGGTTCAGGCAATGCATATTATACGCTGAGCTACGGTTATGACGCGTTTTCAGTATTAGTTGGAAAACATGATATACGTGGCCCCGAGGAAGACGGGGGAGAGCCAACTGGCAGCAGCATGGCCCATATCGATCTGTCCTATTCTTATAACGACAACTTAACGTTTACAGTTAGCCAACAGGTTGATGAAGAAAAAGACGACGATCCAAAAGTTGTAGTTTCTTACAGCTTGCCTATCGATATGTAAGCGATAGAAGTTACTGCTGTACGAAAAGGCCGGTCTTTGCACCGGCCTTTTTTATTTCGAAGTTAATGTATGAACTCGATGCTTCAATTCGGGCAAAATTTCCAAATCAAACCACGGGTTCTTCTTCAGCCATAACTGGTTTCTTGGGCTAGGGTGAGGTAAGGGTAAAGCATGAGGCCAATAGTCTCGCCAGTGCTTAACCGTTTCCGTCAAATTTTTCTTTTGTTGTCCTTTCAAATGCCAGGCCTGGGCGTACTGACCAATCACCAATGTAAGTTCAACGTTAGGGAGCTGAGCCAATAATTGCTCGCGCCAAAGCGGCGCACATTCTTTTCTAGGTGGTAAATCGCCACTCTTACCGGTGCCGGGAAAACAAAATCCCATGGGAATAATGGCAAACAGTTCCGGGTTGTAAAACTTTTCGCGACTTACATTAAGCCACTGTCTTAGCCGGTCTCCGCTTGGGTCATCGAAGGGAATGCCTTTATGATGTGTGCGCTGTCCTGGTGCTTGGGCCGCAATAAGAATTTTTGCATTTGGGTGAAGCTGGATAATTGGGCGGGGTGGCAGTGGTAAGCTTGTAGCGCAATGGATGCAGCCCCGCACTTCTTCTAAGGTTTGCTCCCAATTTTTTTGAGTGGCTATTTTCATTCAAACAAATTCTTCAAATGATTTAAATGCGCGCTCCCTATCTCCTGCTTTTCCTGTTGGGATTTTTCCGCGCCCCGTCCCTCCCAGTGTAAATCTTCCATGGGCATTTCATCCAGGAAGCGGCTGGGTGTCGGTTCAAATTCCTCGCCATACTGTTTGCGCTTGGCGGTATAGGTCATGGTGAGTTCTTTTCTGGCGCGAGTAATGCCCACGTAGGTTAAGCGCCGTTCTTCTTCAACGCTGTCAGCCTCAATAGCGGAGCGGTGGGGCAATAGGTCTTCTTCCATACCCATTAAAAATACATAGGGAAACTCCAATCCTTTGGAGGCATGCAGAGTCATTAGCTGCACACGGTCAGAATCATCTTCCTCTTTTTGTTGTTCCAGAATATCCAGCAGTACCAGTTTTCCAATTACCGATTCCACGTCATTGTCGTCGTCGGATTTTTCCAGCATCCGCTCAATGGATTGAAGCAACTGCCACACGTTTTCCATGCGGCGTTCCGCCATTTTGCTGCTGGAAGATTGCTCCTGTAGCCAGCTTTCGTAATCGATATCGCGAATCATTTGCTTGATAGCACCCACGGCATTGCCTTGGTACATATTTTGGCGGGTTTCATCGATCCAGTGATGAAAGCGTTGCAGCATTTCGTACTGCTTGGATTTTAAACGCTCTGCGAGCCCCATTTCGTTGCACACAGAGAATAAACTGCGCTCGCGAGTTTGCGCATAATGGCCCAGTTTTTCCAAGGTGGTGGGGCCGAGTTCGCGCCTTGGCGTATTGACGATACGCAGAAAAGCATTGTCATCGTCACTGTTAATAATCAGGCGCAAGTAGGCCATCACATCTTTAATTTCGCTACGGGAAAAGAAAGAGGTGCCGCCGCTGACTTTATAAGGTATTTGAAACTGTTGTAGTTTCATTTCAATCATGCGGGATTGATGGTTGCCTCGATAAAGCACCGCAAACTCCTTAAAGGGGCGCTTGCGCTGTATATGTTGATTTAAAATATCACCGGCAATTTTTTCCGCTTCATGATCTTCTGAGCGACACCGCAGTACGCGGATAGGGTCGCCAAAGCCGTGTTCGCTCCATAGTTGCTTTTCAAAGGTGTGGGGGTTGTTGGCGATAACATGGTTTGCACATTTTAAGATGCGCCCGGTGGAGCGATAGTTTTGCTCCAGTTTGATTACCTTAAGGCTTGGGTAATCCGTAGCCAACTGTTCCAGGTTTTCGGGGCGGGCACCGCGCCAGGCATATATAGACTGGTCATCATCGCCTACCACGGTGAAGCGGGCGCGAGTGCCCACCAATAGTTTCACCAGCAGGTACTGGGAGATGTTGGTGTCCTGGTACTCATCCACTAATAAATAATGGATTTTATTACGCCATCGCTCCAAGGTGTCAGGGTCATCGCGCAATAGTACTGTGGGCAGCAGAATCAGGTCATCAAAATCCACCGCGTTATAGGCTCGCAACATGCGGTCATAGAGGGCATACAGGTGGGCGGCACGCAATTGTGCTTCATCTTCTGCTCGAGAAATGGCGATGCCCGGTAGTACCAGGTCATTCTTCCATTGGCTGATTTGGTGGCGGACATAATCCAGGTCGTCAGCGCCAACATCCTTCTCTTTATGGAGTAATTCCGTAAGGAGCGTGCGACTATCCTGGTCATCAAAGATAGAGAAGCCATTTTTTAGCCCTAGGGCGGTTAGCTCCCGGCGAATAATGTTTAATCCAAGGTTGTGAAAGGTGGATACAGTAAGCCCTCTGGCTTGTTTACCTTTGACCAGTTGTCCCACCCGTTCCTTCATTTCGCGGGCAGCTTTATTGGTAAAAGTGACCGCTACAATGCGGTGGGCAGGAATGGTGCATTCTTCAATAAGGTAAGCAATTTTACGGGTAATAACGCTGGTTTTGCCGGAGCCTGCGCCTGCTAAAACCAGTAATGGGCCATCGATGTAGCGCACAGCTTCTGACTGGCGGGGGTTTAACGAGTTACTCACGACAGCGACTTCCAAAGGTTTTAGTACAATAAATATACAGATTTAGCGAAGCAATTGATTTAGAGTTATTTTACACGTTGCTTAGCTTGGCTGATAGCACAGGAATGTTTAGAAATACTGGTGTTTTGCGGTGGTTTCCGGTAAGAATGTGACAGGAGATAACACAAATAGACTAGTAAATCGTGTATCGAGTGTCTCTGGTTTTAACCTTATTATTAGTAAAGTTAAGTCAGTTAGCCAAATACGATTCGTCATATTGCCATTCAAAATGATACAGTCCACAGTGTTACAACTTGATAAAAAAGTCACAGTAGCTTTTAAGTATAGTCAACGTTATGCTTGGGAGCCTCAAATTATAACAAAAACTGAGATGTAGAAGATGAAATTACTCAAGACCGGATCTTTACTATCTGTATTCTTACTCTCTTTGGATTCATCGATTGCCCTGGCTGCTATGGGTAATTCACCGTCCAGTTATGGGATATTTCCCCACGATATAGCGACGGCCCAAGCCTTTTCATTGTTCAACGCTCAATCTTCTGCTGTTTATTACAATCCTGCGGCATTGGTAAATGATCCGCGGGGCGAGCTGACGTTCAGCTACACCCATGCGAAACATACCTTGGAAGTTGATAGCCTCGGGGGCTCTGACCCTCTGGTCCGTGACGGAACAGTGCTTGATGGTGAGCCTTCCCAGTTATTGATGATGGGGTTGAAAACCAACTTGTCCGGCTTGACCACCTTTGAAAATCCCTTGTATTTCGGTATTTCCGTGGGCTTGGAGCGGGTGATAAAAGAAGTACTGTCCTTCGAAGCCGATACTTCGGCGGAGGGACAGTTTCTAGAATACGGTCGTCAGCCACTGTTCTTAACCTTTGGCCTGGGTACCACCGTATGGCGCGGAGTGAGTTTAGGGGTTGGTGTACAAATTAACTTACGAGCTGATGCTTCACTTGATTTGACCACTACTGTAGCTGGTGAGACCAGTTACGAAACAGTATCGGTTTCTGCAGAGCCAGTTATGCGTCCGACCTTTGGGTTGAGTGTTGATCTCGGCAAAACATTCTGCCCTGATAAAGCGTGCTTTGCTGATAACTTTGATGTTGCTGTGGGTTATCGTAATTACTCCAAAGCAGAAGCTCGCATCCAAGCCAATGCCATGATCACAAATTTAACCGCGGAGCCGATTGTCCTCGGTCTGCGAACAATTGATTCGTTCCAGCCAGCGACGACTTCGTTTGGTATCCAAGCAAAAGTAGGCGCAAATACTCGTGTAGCTTTTAATGCGGAGCATCAGGCTTGGAGTCGTCTCGAAGATGAATTTGACGGTGATACCGTTCGCGATCAAGCCGATGCGGGATTTAAAGACATTATTATTCCCCGCATTGGAGTGGAATATGATTTTGATTATCGCTGGGGTCAGCCTCGGGCTACATTAATGGCCGGAGTTTCGTTTGAAGAATCACCGTTGGATGCCAGCGGTACGTTAAATGTTAATTACCTCGATAATGATAAGGTGGTGTTCGGGCTTGGTATTCGTATGAATGAGCCATTATTGCCTTGGTTTGCTTATCCAATGCAGTTTGAGTTCGCTTATCAATATCACATGCTACAAGATCGAACTTTCGACCTGTATTATGATGATGTTAATTTGAATCCTAGCGCTCCAGCGTCTTATGAGACGGTTGAATCATCGGGAGATGTTCATGTGTTAACAGCTAGCTGGACATTGCGGTTTTAGGAATTTGAGAGAGGTGTTGCTGTGAATAATTATAAGAAGACGGCTTTATTTGCCTTAGCAGCGTTGCTTGCGGGTTGTGGTGCTACCAATAATGCCCAAGAAAGTGTTACACGTCCTGGCACAGGTACAATAGCTAAAAACCAGAGCCTGATTTATGCCTATCCAATGGCGAATCAGTTCGAGGTGCCGGTGTCGGCACCGGTAGTGTTACGTTTTACCAGTGCGGTTACCGAAGCTACAATCAGTGATGCGATTGAAATACGCTATCAGGCAGGTAGTGGCGATCAAACGCTGAATTATACCAGCACCCTTGCAGATAATGGCCGGGGATTGGTGTTAATACCCAGCGAACGCCTAGCTCCTTTCACCGAATATACGGTAGTAATGGACGATCTGGAATTAGCCAGTGGCACCATTGCCAACCAAACGATTTCCTTCACCACTCAGGGTACGGTGGATAGTGAAGTGGCAGAAAATGCCACTTTCGAACTAAGTCGTTTAGTTCCTGATGGAACCAATTATGAAGTCATCGAATTTTCCAGTTTTCGGCTGCAATTTTCTCAGCCTTTGGATGCTACTACGGTGGTTTACGGCAGCAGCATAGCGCTTAGAGCCTCTAATAATGATCTCGTACCGGCCACCCTATTGACCGACGGCTTTTATGTTACGGTGGATCCCAATGAGGACTTAACCCCCGGCGCAAACTATACGTTGTCTATCAGCGGTGGATTGGAAAGTGTCTATGGAAATAGCTTTTCGGCGCAATCCTATCCTCTGACTCCGCTGAGTGCGGGCTCACAAGCTAACTTGATCCTGGAAGTAGTGGATTCCAATCCTAGTGGCGTTGGTAATGTATTCAACTCGGTGCTGACTGGGCAAGCCGTGAATGTTGTTCCCATCAGTTCGGTATTGCTAGGGAACAATTCACAAACGCAGTTAGGTGACATTGGGGCAAGTGGAGAAAAGGGCCGCCTGCTTGCAAACTTAGCGGCTGTTCAGGATTTTGAAAGTCGCGGCAAACCTATTCCTGTGCGGGTAACGAAGGGTTCTTTGTTGCAGGGGTCAGAAATAGAGCTGCTGGTGGGCGGGAGTGTGCCCTTGGGTTTTAATACCGGCGATGTGAATATTGAAATCATCTCCGATGCAGTGGGGTATTTGGTACCTAATCCGTATTCGCAAGTGTCCAGCGCATTTCGCCAAGTGGTGTTGTATCTGGACGTGGCGGTCAGTACCTCAGACCCCCGTGCCAATGGTGCAGTGACTCAAAATATTTTGCATTTGCAGATGACAGGTACCGCTGAGCTGGATACGCGTCTTGATGGTTTAGTGCTAAATGCAGTCAGTGTGGTGGAGCTTGATATTCTGGGTCTGGAAAAAGCCACCAGTGTGTTAAGTTTTTATACTGCTTCGTTCCCCAACCAGAGTACAGCACCTTTGCCTCCAGTGGATATCTTGGCGCCGACCCTGCAAACCTGGGTGCCCGGTGATTCTAATTCTGAAATTGATTATAAGCATCGCCCATCCGACCCGATTATGGTGATTTTTGACGAGCCCATACGCGCGGCTGCGGAAATTCCCTTTACGTTCACCAGCGCTGGTTCCGGTGCGGTAGCAATGAGTTATGAGTTTGATGGCGCCGCCTTGGTGATTCAACCCACAGCGCCGCTGGCTTCTGACGAGGAATACACCATTGATATTCCGGCAGATGCTATTACTGATGTCAGCGGTAATGCGGTTGCGGCCACCCAGTTGACGTTCACCACCCCGCTATCCGTAGCTATGACCGCTATTGACGAAAACCAATACGCCCCGGTAGTACTGGCCACTTATCCCGGCTTTCCCTGCACCCCAGTAGACGGAATGTATGATTTAGCCAATGATGATGTGGGGCCCTGTTCGGGAGGGGTAATCACCGCAAGTTCAAGAGTTGGTGGCCGCCGTAACGAAATACCCATTGACTCAGGGCTGACGGGTTGGGAAATTCCGGCCGATGATCATATGCCATTGGCCGTATTGCCCAGCAACCGATCCATCAATGTGGCCTTCTCCCGGGATATGGATGAGTCTTCTTTGAATGCTCAAACCCTGGTGGTAGAGCGTGTTAATGCGGCCGGCGTGGTGCAAAGTACAGTGGCAGGCTCCTGGCGCTATGAAAACCGGCTGTTGAAATTCACTCCGGCCACAGCCTGGATTGAAGGTGCTTATTACAAATATACGCTCAAATCAGAAATCACCGGCGCCCAATGTGGTATTGATGCAATTTGTGATAATGATGGCTTGCCGTTGCATACGCAGAACCTGGCAGGCACCGTAGATGCCTTGATCGGGCCAACAGAGGGTGGTCCTGATCTGGCGATCTTCTTTAAAGGTGGGCCAGCCACCGACGCCGTATTCGCTGCCTTGTTGGCGATGCCTACGGCGGATGTGAACGGAAACTTTAAAGCAGAGCTTAATGAACCTGTGCCATCGGATATTTTGACGAACTTCGAATTGGATTTGCTGGATTTAAGTTCAAGTTTTGCTAACAGCGTGAAGTTGTCGCGCAATCCTGAGGCCTACACGGCTGGATTCCCTGCCCTCGCAACTACTTCTGCAAGCACTTTTAGCGCTACGGGTACGCCGGTTTCGCCTGTTCTACAGGTTGTGCTGGATGTGAACGTAGGTTGCGGGTTTGTAGGCCCTGGGACTGGAATACCCCCTAAGTTCCCGATAGAAGATTGTGGCGATGGCCAATATTCCTATACAAATTCTACCTTGTTTTCAGAAGTACAAGGGTTTCTAGAGCCAGGTGATCCGGCACTACCGGCGGACGTGGATGCGCCTGCCGCCATAGGACAAAATGGTGCCGTTTTGGCTTATGTGAATCCGGCACAAATTTTGGCAACCTCAAGCTCTCTAGAAATTATCTCATCGAGTTCACTTATCAATTTTGAATCTATAGACACAGGGCCTTTAGTCTTGCGGATTAGATACAATTGCCTTCCATCGGAGTCCGATTGCGGAGCGCCTGACTACGGTCGCAGCAAGGGATGGATTTATGAAGGGGATGACGGTGAAGCCAATTTTTGGGCCAAGCTTGATATTTATGTAGATGCTCCAGCCCTGGATCCGGTGGCGATTCTCCGTTTAACTGCAGAACCACATGTACCTAGAATTACTCAGTACGTCAGAAGTATTCCAATTACTGTCATATTGAATGGTAAGCTCAGTTTGTTACCCGATGGCCGGTTGAATGCTCAGCTTCAAAATACCAATACGGTGGAGATTGTCGCTGATATATTAGCAGAAGCCTGCTTCACTGATGTAGATGATGACCCTGCAGGTTCTTGTAATATCTTTGTAGGGGATCCTCTCAGATACTTTCCCTCGATTTTCCTCAAAATCAATCCCGGTGATATTTCTATGAACTTCATTTCGACACCGATTAAACAATAATTCTGGCATAAGGATTAAGAGTAGATGTCAGGAAAGAAGTATTATCTGGGTTTTGCTACGTCAACAGACTTGGAAGGTCGCTTTCAGTCTGTACTGGAGCATTCTGCGCAAGCGGGCTCCTCCAGTTTGTTGTCGCCAATAGAAAGCAGTTTAGAACTGTTCGTCCCTGAGTTACTGCAGTCGTTTTTAGTGGATACCGCTGATATGTTGCAACTTAGCTCCTGGGCAAGGAAAATGGTGCATTCAACCGCCGACGTTATTAGAAAAACATCATTGATGCTGATACCAAAGTTGTTGAAAAAAAGATCAAACGAAGAGCTTCAGTCAGCGGTGGAATTTACTCGGGATATTTATTTGCCGGGCTCGGTGAATAATCATGAAAGTTCTTATGCAGGCAGTGAAATTGACGCGGCAACCTTTGCTCGGTTTGAACGTATCATGCGGGATATAGATGCTGGTAAAACCCAAGAGGTCCAGCAAGATCTGATTGATGCCATGCCTTTGATTGTTGATACACTGGTTGATGGTTTTATGAAGCGTTCCATCAATACTGTAGAGCGAAGTTTTGTCACGCGAAAATTAGCTGATGGTGCTATCGCTACCTGCCGAGCTGCAGGGCATGGTGTGGTGAACAAAGTGTTTAAGGATTTAACCTTTGATCAATATCCCATTGTGGCTGATTTTTTGCGCTCGCGCTTAGTTTATGTGACAGAGTGATTGGTATTGCTTTGCAGTGAACAACCATGACCGACCAACCCTCTAAAGATAGCCTCTACGCCAAACCTCATACCCACTTAGTGGACTTCGTGTTCGATGAGCAGGTGGCCAGCGTTTTTCCTGATATGATTCGTCGCTCCGTGCCTGGTTATGAAACCGTCATTGCTATGCTTGGTGTTTTTGCCAGTCGCTATGTGCAGCCGAACTCCAATGTTTATGATCTTGGCTGTTCTCAAGGAGCGGCTAGTTTAGCCATGCGCCATCATATCCGACAACCGGGTGTCACCTTGGTGGCGGTTGATAATGCCAGCGCGATGATCGAGCGTTGTCGAACCAATTTAGCCGCAGATTTGGCACCGAGTGCATTGGATTTACGTTGTGAGAATATCCAGGACACCGCCATAGTTGATGGCTCCTTAGTGGTCTTGAATTACACTCTCCAGTTCGTGCCGAAGGAGGCGAGAGAAGCCCTGTTGGCAAAAATATTCCTCGGCATGAGGGCCGGCGGTGCGCTGGTAATCTCAGAAAAAATACAATTTGAAGCGGATCAAGAACAGCAGCTAATGACTCACTGGCATCATGACTTTAAGCGTTTGAATGGTTATTCAGAGCTGGAAATAAGCCAAAAACGCCAAGCAATTGAGAATGTGTTGATTCCTGAATCAATTAATACTCACATTCAGCGCTTAAAAAATAATGGGTTTAGCCAGGTGTCCTGTTGGTTCCAGTGTTTTAATTTCGCTTCTTTTATTGCCCTAAAATGATCGACTTCACTCACTTTCTAGATCATGTGTCTCGCAGCGAATTGGCACCTTGGCATACGCATTTTGAACAGGCACTGGCGGCCATAGCGCCCGATCAGCACGGTGATTTTGACCGTTGGCAAGCCGCTGTAGCAGCATTACCGACCATTGATGTGGCCGCTGTGGATTTAAACATTGACTGCATTCGACTCGACAGTGCCACTGACATTGAGCCCATTGTTCGTGATCAGTTGAAACAAGCTTTGTTGGGGCTGCACCCGTGGCGTAAGGGGCCTTTTAATCTCTTCGGTGTAAAAATAGATACTGAATGGCGCTCGGACTGGAAGTGGCAACGGTTAGCCCCCCATATCCAGTCTTTAAGGAACCGTAAGGTATTGGATATAGGTTGTGGCAGTGGTTATCACCTCTGGCGCATGAAGGGCGAGCAGGCCAGTATGGTGGTGGGTGTAGATCCGTCTCTTCTGTTCCATCTGCAGTTCAAAGCCATTGAGCGCTATGTTGGGCCCGGCCCGGTATATCATTTGCCATTGGGGATTGAGCACCTCCCAGCAGAAATGCGGGTATTTGATACGGTTTTTTCCATGGGTGTGCTTTATCATCGCCGTTCTCCGTTTGATCATCTCATAGAATTAAGAAATTTGTTGAGGCCGGGTGGTGAACTGGTTCTGGAAACCCTTGTTGTCGAGGGTGAGCTGGGGCAAGTTCTGGTGCCGGATGGGCGCTACGCTCGCATGGGAAACGTGTGGTTTCTGCCCAGTGTTTCCACGTTGCTGCAATGGCTCAAAAAAGTCCGCTTCAAGAATGCGCGCTGTGTTGATGTCACCAACACTACCACTGAGGAGCAGCGGGCTACAGAGTGGATGACTTTTCAATCCCTTGCGGATTTTCTCGACCCCTTGGATCACACCAAAACCTTAGAAGGTTATCCTGCTCCCAGACGTGCCATTATAATTGCGGAAACCTGAGGGTCTAAGTATTCAGTGCTTCAAAAGCTTAGCGCTTAAAAAGCTCTCTCAAAAAAAGTTCTCAAAAAAGGCCCTTAGAAAAGTGCGCGGTAAGACAGCGCTTCCGTCAGGTGGCGTTTACTAATTTCTCGGGTTTGTTCTAAATCAGCCAAGGTTCGTGCCACTTTTAGCAGGCGGTGATAGCCCCGAGCCGACAATCCCAGGCGTTCAGTCGCTACCTGCAAGAACTGAATATCTCTAGTGGAAAGCGGGCAGAATTGATCCACTTGCTGCGCACTCAGATCATGATTAGCACAACCTTGACGATCCAGTTGAATCGATCGAGCCGCACAGACACGTTCTTTGATGGCGCTGCTGGATTCACCAGGTTTGATTTGCTGTAACTCGGCAATTGGGAGTGCTTCTACATGGATATGCAAATCGATTCGATCGATTAACGGCCCCGATAATTTGCTTTGGTATTTGTTGCAACAGGCTTGAGGGTTATGGCAGTGCTCGGGCGGGGACTCAGGGCGTCCGCAAGGACAAGGATTCAATGCTGCAATCAGTTGAAAATTCGCGGGATACACCACCTGTTGTGCCGCTCGAGAAATGGCAATTACGCCGGTTTCCAGTGGTTCACGAAGAACTTCCAAAACGCGACGGGGAAATTCAGGCAACTCATCGAGAAACAGAACTCCATTGTGGGCCAGGGAGATTTCCCCTGGTTTGGGGTTGCTACCGCCACCTGCTATGGCGGTGCTGGAAGCAGTGTGATGCGGTGATCTTATGGGCCTGCGCCACAGTGTTCCGCTGTTGTCCAGTGCCCGCGTAATGGAATTAATCGCTGCGGTTTCCATAGCCTCGGCATCGGTCATAGGCGGTAAAATACTGGGTAAACGCGCCGCTAGCATAGACTTCCCCGCGCCAGGTGGCCCCATCATCAACAAATTGTGTTTGCCGGCAGCGGCCGCTTCCAGCGCTCTCTTGGCATGATGTTGTCCCTTAACCTCGGCGAGGTCAGGGTAAAGCGCTGCATCTGCTTGAGGGTCAGGTTTGTTTTCGCATTTAGGCAGGGCCGTAAAGCGCTTAGGTTGCTTAATGGCGTTAACAACACTCCCTAAGCTTTGAAAGGGGTACACGATACTGCGGTCTGGTAAATTTGCCTCTGCGCCATTTTCATGGGCGACGATCAATGGATGTTGCATGGCGCTGGCGGCAATAGCCGCAGTCAGCACTGCATCCACTGGCCTCAGCTCGCCAGATAATGCGAGCTCCCCAAAGAACTCTAAGTCTCTGGTAGCGCCCTCGGGTATCTGGCTGGACGCCAATAATATACCAACGGCAATGGCGAGATCGAAACGGCCTCCATCTTTTGGTAGGTCGGCCGGTGCCAAATTGATGGTGATGCGGCGTTGGGGGAAATCCAAATCTGAATTTAGTATGGCGCTACGCACTCTCTCTTTGCTTTCACGAACCGCGGTATCGGGCAACCCCACGATGGAAAAGGCGGGCAGTCCGTTGGATATATGGACTTCAACTGTGACCAGGGGGGCATCCAGGCCAACGCGAGCCCGAGTTAATATGATGGCCAATGACAAGAGCATTTCTCCGCTACGATTTTTACAGAGACAAACCAGGAGTAAATATTTATTACGTTGACTACGATAGCTTTAGAAATTTCGCGGGCATTGAACGAGGCGTTGGCAATGTGGCTTTTCACTTACCGTATCGCTTTCCATTTCACGAAGTGTGGCTTTTGAGTTGGGGGCTTCAGGCTCTAAACGAAACGCGCAACGTGCAGCTTCGTAGGCTTCTGAGTCACATCCTTGAGCTTTCAGGTTGTAGGCAAAATTGTTCCAGCCAACACTGTAGTCTGGAAAGTGTGACAATAGATTCAAGAAGGAATTATTAGCGTCTTTGAAATGCGCTAAGTCATATTGATGATTGGCGAGAGTGAGCAGCACTAAAGCTTGATCAGGCCATGCCAGCGCCGCAGTTTGCAATGCTGTTAATGTCTGTTCCTGGTCCGCTGTTTCTTTTAGATCCAATGCGGCGCGTAGATACTTTAAGGGTTCGGCGGTGACGGGCAATTGAGTGGGAGGTAAAAGCACTCGTGCCCAGTGGCCACTGCGAGCCCAGGTAGTTTCGAATAACCGGAAAGAAGTTATTCGCCTTTTAAGCTCACCTGAACGCAGAATGAGTATTTTTTCCTTGAGGTCATAACCGACGATCACGGCAAAATGCCATTTTGGAAGCCACGAAATGCCTAGATTTTGCAGCACCAGAACAGGATGACCAGCCGCTATTTCCTGAATAATGGTTTCTAATGAATTGATCGGATAGCTGAGGTATCCCTGCTGGCGACTGATAGCATCCATTTCTGTGGGGAAGCTGCCCTTGGCGTCGGGCGTGAAAACTTTAGCACTCAATGCCTCTGCGCTGGTTGAGTCGCCATAGTATTGGAATATCATGGCCAGTGAAGCGGGGCCACATTGGTAGTCTTCCTGAATGATAAATGGCGTTTCCGTTAATTCTTGTCGTGAAAGGAGTGCAGAAGTAATTTCCGGGTCTAGCGTGATGGGTGGTTTGATGGCGCAGCCTGAAAGCAATAGGCTGCACCCCAAAACCAGTGCGAGTAAACGCTTCAAGGTTAATCAATTAATAGGTTTGACCGCAGGAAAAATATCGGTGGTTCCCAATAAGTCCAGCACTATGAGTAAAAAGAACACGACAACAATCACACCGAGTACGCTACTACCACCGGCTTGCTGAGACTCCAGCTGCTGTTGAAACGCTTGTAGTTCAGAGTCTGTCATGTTTTGTACGCGATCGTGAACCTGATCCGGACTGACGCCTAGTGTTAGTAGAGCATTTTGGGCATCATCTCGCGTTAAATAGGCTTTGATGTCGGCGCGTTTTTGCAGCTGTAGTTCCTGGTTCACCAAATCAGCACTGGATACCATTGCTGCACTGACAAGGCTGCTTTGAAAGCTGGTAAATAGCAAGGTGAGAGCTAAAACATAAGTACCAAATCTTGATAGTAAACGTTGGCGAGCCATTTTGATCTCCTAGAATTATTGTTACGCCTTAGTAGTGAGAAAGCCGTTTGCCGTGAAAAGTTCAATAATTGTTGTGTGCTTAGCCGTTGACTGAGTCTTCTGATAGCTGTTGTTCCAACTTCTTTACTTCAGCTTCCAGGGTTTCCAGGCGCAGGCGGGTGCGATTGAGGACTTTCTGCTGAATTTCGAATTCTTCTCGGGTTACCAGGTCCATTCTGGCAAAAGAATCTTTGAGCATCGTGCTCAAATTTGTGCGCAGGTCATGGCCCAAATCGCCCATACCTTCCGGTAGTCTTTCACTCACCATCTCCAATATGCGGTTTGCTAAGTTATCCTGACGGTTCATGGAACCTCCTCAAATGGGGTTTGGCAAAGTCTATCATGAAGCGCCGACGCTGTACTAAAGCGTAAAAAAGTGTGCATGCGCACCATAATGATGCTAAACAGGTTGCTGGTGTGCCTGCTTTTGGTGCGCTATTGTGGTGCAAATTCGTCAGTTAGGTTTTTAAAGCTACAGGTTAAGTGGTTGTTTAATTAGGATAAAGGTTAATAGGCACAGATTGTGCTAAGTGTTTGCCATGTTCCGACCTTGGGCGACATGACGATAAATTGCACTGAATGTGCAAATTAAAAAGCGGGACTCAAATTAAAAGCCTTCGAGCGAATAAACAGGAGATGTTCTTATGAAACTGGTTACTGCCGTAATCAAACCATTCAAGCTAGACGATGTGCGGGAAGCCTTGTCTGAAATAGGGGTACAGGGGATTACCGTGACTGAGGTGAAAGGTTTCGGTCGTCAAAAGGGGCATACCGAGCTGTATCGTGGCGCGGAGTATGTGGTGGATTTCTTGCCCAAAGTAAAAATCGAGGTAGCTGCATCTGATGATTTGTTGGATCAAGTTATCGAGTCAATCACAAAAGCTGCCAACACCGGAAAGATTGGTGACGGCAAAATTTTTGTGACGCCATTGGAGCAGGCTATTCGCATTCGTACGGGTGAAACCGGTACTGATGCAATTTAACCAATTCTTATAATTTTATTTTTTTACTTTTGATTTTGCGGAGGCAAGACCGTGGAAAATAACGTTTATCATCTTCAATATGCGATGGACACCTTTTACTTTTTGGTGTGCGGCGCTCTGGTTATGTGGATGGCGGCAGGATTCGCCATGCTGGAAGCAGGTTTGGTTCGATCTAAGAACACCACAGAGATTCTGACGAAGAACGTCGCCTTGTTTGCGATTTCTTGCATCATGTATCTGGTTTGCGGTTACTACATCATGTACGACGGTTCAATCTTCTTGTCAGGCATTCAGGATGTCGATGTGGATGCCGTGTTGGGAGATTTTGCAGCCCGTGAGGACGGTTTTACTGGTGGTTCTATTTACTCTGGAGCCTCTGATTTCTTCTTCCAGGTGGTATTCGTGGCAACTGCAATGTCCATCGTATCCGGTGCTGTTGCTGAGCGTATGAAACTCTGGGCATTCCTGGCATTTGCAGTAGTAATGACTGGTGTTATCTATCCTTTGGAAGGCAATTGGACCTGGGGTGGCGGTGATGTCTTTGGTTTCTACAACCTGGGTGA
Organism: uncultured Ketobacter sp.; assembly: GCA_963922875.1. Taxonomy (GTDB): domain Bacteria; phylum Pseudomonadota; class Gammaproteobacteria; order Pseudomonadales; family Ketobacteraceae; genus Ketobacter. Next base: position 156,316 of record CAWUJH010000005.1, read on the forward strand.
TTTGGGTTTCTCTGACTTTGCAGGTTCAGGTATCGTACACATGGCAGGTGCAGCAGCGGCTTTGGCTGGTGTAATCCTTCTGGGTGCACGTAAAGGCAAATACGGACCTAACGGTCAAGTCAATGCGTTCCCTGGTGCCAACTTGCCACTAGCGACGTTGGGTACTTTCATACTGTGGATGGGTTGGTTCGGGTTCAATGGTGGTTCAGTATTGAAGCTGGGCGATATTGGCAACGCCAACGCTGTTGCCATGGTGTTCCTGAATACTAATACTGCGGCCGCAGGTGGTGCAGTGGCAGCCTTGATCACCGCTCGACTATTGTTTGGTAAAGCTGACTTAACCATGCTGTTGAACGGTGCGCTGGCCGGATTGGTTGCGATTACCGCTGAGCCTTCCACTCCTACCGCTTTGCAGGCGACTCTGTTTGGTGCTGCTGGCGGCGTTTTGGTAGTGTTTAGTATCCTGACTTTGGATAAGCTGAAAATTGACGATCCTGTCGGTGCTATATCTGTTCACGGTACTTGTGGCTTGTTGGGTCTGTTGTTGGTGCCTGTGACTAATGATGGCGTAAGCTTCTCTGGCCAAATCATTGGTGCCTTGACCATCTTTGGTTGGGTGTTCATCGCTTCAATGGTGGTCTGGGGTATTCTCAAAGCTGTTCTGGGACTACGCGTCAGCGAAGAAGAAGAGTACGAAGGGGTGGATATCGCCGAGTGTGGTATGGAAGCCTATCCAGAGTTTGTGGCGAGCAAATAAGTTGCAGCTTACTTAACTCTCAAAAAATGGCGCCTTTAAGGCGCCATTTTTTTTGCCTGTCGTTCCGAAGATTCGGGTTGGCTCTTTTCATTTCTCAATGTACTTAAGGTTTTCCCGCAGGGCCTCGTGAAACGGGTGTCGGAAGACTTTACAGCTTGTTGATTTATGGCCGGGTATCCGCTTGTTTTTATTGTGAAAAATGCATTGGCATGTGGCTTGCTTTTCAAGAGTGGCGCTTCTTAGCGGTAGCGTTTGTTTAAGTATGTAAGTGTTCAATTTGAAGTTTTTCAGAAATCGGAGGAACTCGCTACATTAGAGCGAGTTCCTTTTTTTAGAAACTAATAAGTAGTGGCAGTATGAAAAAGTGGATCATAGTTTTATTGTGCGTTATTCCGAGCTTTTGCTTAAGTGAAGTTTATCGTTGGGTGGACGGTAATGGGCGCGTTCATTTTTCGGACAACGCACCTCAGTCTCAGGCTGCTGAAGTCGTCCAATTATCGAATGATGGATCTGAAAGTACGCTGGGTGCGCAGGCAGGTACAATTGCAGATCAATTGCAACGACAAAAACATTTAAGTCAGGTACTGGAAGAAGAACGACTAGCTAAGGATGCGCAGCGAAAAGATAAAGCAGCCAAGGCCCTGCAGCAGGACCGCTATTGTGAGCGCTTTAAGAATCGATTAGCGTACCTCGATTCGGCTGGCTTGATTTATGACGAAAACGATGATGGTACGCGAGTCTATTTATCTGATGAAGAAGGTGATCGTTATAGAGCCGAGATGAAGGCGCGATATCGGCAAGACTGCGGTCATTCTTAACTGTATTGAGTTCCTTGAAACCGGTAAGATTCTGGATACGGCGGTTTACATGGAAATTTAATGCACTGATGTTGTTCAAACTTATGGAGTCCCGACTCTGGGCTATTGTGCTACCTGTGGTTGCGGTGGGTTTATTGTTAGTAGCCACCGCAGTGTTTGAGCCAGTCCGGGACGATTATTTTCATCGACAACTACTGACCGCAGATATGTCGGCTCCGCACGCTGCTCAAAGCTTATTTAGCTTCAGTCGATCCCTGGACGATTTCGCTACCTTAAAAAGAGATGGTTATGTTCCTTGGTGGGTATCGGATCAACTGCAACTCAATTTTTGGCGACCCCTAGCGGCTTTAACTCATTGGATAGATTATCAGTTGTGGCCTGATAGTTGGGTCGCGATGCATTTGCAGAATATTTTCTGGTTTATGGTTTCATGCCTGTTGTTTGGCTTGCTTGTGGACCAATTAGGCGGCCGAGGTCTGGTGCTTTGGTTGGCCATGTTAATCTATGCATTTGATCCCAATCACTTTGTTGCCATTGGCTGGATTGCCAATCGGAATATCCTCATCGCCACCTGTTTCGGATTGGCGGCTTTGCTGGCGCTGCAGCGCTGGAATCAATCGTCACGCTTGTTCTTTTTGCTGCTAACCGCACTGCTCTATGCTTGCGCGTTGTTAGCCGCTGAAGGTGGAGTTGCCACTTTGGGTTTGTTAATGGTGTTTCTATTGGTTTTTCAAACGCAACCAATAAGCGCTCGATTTGCCGTTTTGGCCATATTGATGGGTGTTACGGTTGTTTGGCGTGTTGTTTATGAAACACTGGATTATGGTGCCAAAAGCACAGCCATGTATTTAGACCCTATCGGCCAATTTCCAGAGTTTCTGGCGCAGCTGTGGGTGAATGGTTCTACGTTATTGTTTGAACAGATCTCTCGAGTACCCACCTATGCAATGTCATTATCTCCATCGGTTCTAACCGTTCAGGTGTGGATAAATATAACGGTTTTGATGCTGTTAGTGCTTTTACTGTTGCCTCTGTTAAAACGACAAAAGTTAGCCTTGTTTGGTTTACTGGGAGGTACCATCGCGGTCATTCCCATGTGTGCTTCTGCCATTACTGGCGGCCGATTGCTGATTATTCCAGGCGTTGGTTTAAGTCTTTTTATGGCGGTCTGGTATGGTGCAGTGCTGTCTGGGACTGGTGTCTTCGCCAAACACAAAATGCATTTATTTTTGTTGAAAGCGGTGACATTTATTAGCGTGGGTGTGGTGGCTTTGACGACGGTTTTAGGATGGTATTATAAAGCAGAGGCTAGCCTGGTTCGTAGCTATGGATCATTGCCGCCCCATATTAATATACTGTCGGATGATAGGGCACATAAGAATTTGTTGTTAATCAATCCGCCAGTCTTTTTCGATTTGATGTATTTGCCCTTGATGGCTGACTATTTTGGGCTTTCGCAACCCGAAAAAATTCTTAGCTTGGTTCCTGGAAGAACCTCGTTTCAGATCCAAGTCGTGGGAGATAGTACGCTTCTAGTCAGCAATGCCAGCGGGTTGTTAGTAAATAGTACTGCTCCTTGGTATCAAACCCATCAAGCGCCGCTACATAGAGCCTTTTTATATCGGCGAGCAGATAGTTTCTTCGGTAGTGCCGCAATGACGGTTAATACATCTTTTACAACCAGTTTGGCAACCATCGTTATTGAAGAGGTTAACGCTGAACAGGATCCAACAAGAATAAAAGTGTTGTTAAATGTACCATTAACTGACCCCCATTGGGTGGTGCTGTATTGGGATTGGCAAGCCGGACAGTTTAAGCCCGTAGTAGCTATGCCTCCTCAATTGGAAATAGCGGGACCTTTTGATTCGGCAGATCAAGGTTAACTGCTTATGCTTCTCCCATTGCATTAATGGCTTCTACTTCGGCGTCACCGGGATATTTTGCTCGTATCGGGTCCATTTTTCCTGACTGGATTAATTCAATAAATAAATGAGTCAACTTTGGGTCAAGGTGGGAACCTGCTATGGCCTGTAACTCTTCGATAGCAGAGTCGGTATTCCAAGCATCTTTGTAGCAACGCCTGGTGGTGAGGGCATCAAAGATATCCACGATAGCAATAATGCGAGCAGCTAAAGGTATTTGTTCGCCTTGAAGTCCTGCGGGGTAACCTGTACCGTCGTATTTTTCATGGTGAAAGAGTGCGATATCCCGGGCGGTTTTAAAAAAAGGCTTGTCTCCTAAAATTTCGGCGCCTTTTGTCGTATGTGATTTCATGATCTGCCATTCGTTGCTGTCGAGCAAGGTAGGCTTATTCAGTATTTGATCAGGGATAGCAATTTTACCCACGTCGTGCATCATGCTGGAATAGCTGATTTCTCGTGCACTGTCTTCTGATAACCCTGCGGCCAGAGCCAGTTCTTTCACATAGTGGCTAACGCGTTTAATATGAAATGAAGTGTTTTTATCTTTGTAGTCGCAGGCCACAGCAAGCTTGAAAATAGCGCTGATATTTGCCTCTTGGAGTTCTTGAGTACGTTTTCTGACTTGGAGCTCCAGGTTTCTATTTAATGTTTGTAATTCGTTGTGTAGTGCTCTTTGTTCCTTGAATAATACTCTATTACGTAGATGTACTCGAATTCGGCTGATAAATTCTTCGCAGTGAAACGGCTTGCACAAATAGTCAGTAACGCCGCGTTGTAATAGTTTGATTAAAGCTTCTTTGTCAGCCGTTGCGGTGATCACAATAATAGGAGTTTGGTCGAAGTTGGAGTCCGCTCTAATTAAGTGGCACAGTTCATAGCCGCTTATTCCGGGCATTCTTAAGTCTGTTATGACCAAGTCAATATTTTCCCCGTCCTTGAGCATTTTTTTCCAGGCCTCTTCACCAGAGGCGCATTCGGTTAATGTATAACCGAGGGGGGTTAGATATTCCCGATACAATAGCATCTGAGATTCACTGTCTTCGGCAATAAGAAGATTAAAGCTTCTGTCTTCATAGCGGGCTTCAAAAGGGAGAGTGGAGTGATGGAATATGGCAGACTTAACCCGTTCAATAACGAAGTTTAAACTGCCTGATTTTTTAATTACATCGCTGGCACCGCTAGCGAAACAACGATCTAAATTGGCTTGTGAGTCGTCTGACGATAAAATTATAAAAGGAATTAAGACGGTTTTTGGATTGCGTTTGATGAGTTCGCAGAGCTGTATGCCGGTGCCATCGAACAGTTGTAACGAGCAGATTATTAAATTGGGTTGTTGTTCCTCAGCATAAGCTAAGCCAGTGCTCAAGGTGTTTTCCACATGAACCCTGAACCCAGCTTCGGTTAATTGCGATTGGTATAGCGAGATAAGTGAGGGACTACTTTCAACCATTAAAATCGTTTTTGCCATACCAAAAATCCTTTTTGTTGTGTGGCCAACTTTCAGTATAGGAATATTTTTGAGTGCATTGTAGGTTGTGGTTAATACGAATAGTTATAACTAGAGGCAGGGGGTTGGTGCTTGGTTATAGCTTCTTTCTCGCTTGGTAATTTTGCACTGCAATTAGAAAATCATGGGCTGTGCTTGAATCAAGCTCCGCTTCGTTGATTATCGGCAGTTCTGGGTAAGCCTGATGAATTTGTTGGATAAACAAACCATTAGCGAACGCGGATGAATTCGTGCTTGTTGAATTTTGTCGATAGAGTGGTGTTGTATTAAAGCCACAGCTTGGTGATCGGCTTTGTACCACATAACCACTTAGGTTGGGGTAAACGCGGGTTATTATCTTACCCATCGTAACCAGCTTTTCGGTTACATCAAGGTTTGGATCATCGCGTCCAATGGCCCGTGTTGTTGCGTTTTGTTGGACCAGGTAGACCGGCGGTCTTGGGATTCCGAGACCAGCCGCACTCTCTGGGCAAAAGGGTAAGAGTTGAACATAAGGTGAGATGAATTGGTGGATGAAATCATTGAATTTGTCCTGCCCATCATAACGTACCTTTTGCCCTGCCAAGCAACTGCTAATGCCTACAAGCGGTCGTTGCTTTATAGCTTTTGTCATAAATTTCTTTCCAGCTCATAGAGATGTAATGTGTTTCGCTTTCTGTCCATTGGCTCTGTTGTTGGTATATCATAAGCGGTTTATGGGCATTAGGTAAGGTGAGGAGCGATCATCAATGAGTAATCTCGATGAGCAAACTGAGCAGGATTGCACGATATCTGATGGGCTGTGTGATGCCGTTGAGCTAATAATCAATCCCAAAGAGAAAGATTTGGGAGGGTTCTCCGTACGGCGTGTATTGCCCTCCTTAGGTAAGAAAAGGGTTGGGCCTTGGGTTTTCTTCGATCACATGGGGCCGGCGAACTTCCCGGCCGGTGAAGGTATCAGCGTGAGGCCGCATCCACACATTAATCTGGCCACTGTTACCTATCTGTTTGATGGCGAAATACTGCATCGGGATTCCTTGGGCAGTATCCAGGCTATTCGCCCTGGGGATATCAATCTCATGGTAGCAGGGAGCGGGATTACCCATTCAGAGCGAGAGCGACCGGAAGTCACTGAGGTTGACCATAGTTTGCATGGCCTGCAGCTGTGGTTGGCTTTGCCAACAGCTGAGGAGGAGGTTGCGCCGGCATTTTATCATTATCCAGAGGCACAAATCCCCAGGCTGATGATTGACGGTGTTTCTGTGCGCGTGATGATGGGTAGTGCTTATGGCGTTACCTCGCCGGTGAAAACCTTTGCTGACACCCTCTATGTGGAGGCCCATTTACGAGCGGGTCAGCGCATTACTTTGCCAGAAGCCGCTGAAAGAGCGGTTTATGTGGCGCAGGGGCAAGTGAAAATCGACGCTTCAGAAGCCTCTGAATTGTCCATGGCAGTGCTCTCTTCCAAGCCAGGAATTGTTTTGGAGGCGGTAGAGGATGCTCGTATCGCCTTGATAGGCGGTGAGAACGTGGGGCCGCGCTTTATCGAGTGGAATTTTGTTTCCAGCCGTAAGGAACGTATTGAGCAGGCGAAGCGCGATTGGCGTGAGCGTCGATTCCCTTTGGTGACGGGAGATGAAGACGAATTCATTCCATTACCGGGTTGACAGTGATTAGCTGTAGGCCGCACTGAGTCTGGCGATCGGGTAAATATATCAGCAACTTCAGGTGGGTAGAAAATGTGGATCCAGAAAGAAATCCGTTTGCGGGCGCAACCGAGAGGCTTCCATTTGGTGACAGATGAGGTGCTGGCCCAGATTCCCGAGTTAGCCGATGTGAGGATTGGTTTGATGAATGTGTTTATTCAACATACGTCGGCCTCATTGACCATCAACGAGAACGCAGACTACACGGTTCGAGAAGACTTTGAGCGCTTTTTTAATCGGGCTGTGCCTGAAGGGGAGCCCTATTATCAGCATCTCGATGAAGGTGAGGACGACCTTCCTGCCCATCTCAAAAGCAGTCTGCTCGGCAGTGCGCTCACCATTCCGGTAACTAATGGCCATTTGAACCTGGGTACTTGGCAGGGAATTTATCTTTGTGAGCATCGAAATCATGGTGGCAGCCGGCGCTTGATTGTTACTCTACAAGGTGAGCTTATAGATATATAAGCATGATAATTAACCAAAATAATAGGCTAAGGAATAAACAAACCGGTTTTCATAGCCATAGGTTTAGATAAATGGGGTGTTAGAAAATTTGAGTATAGATTGCTCATTACATAGAAAAAAATACACTGGATAGTTACACAAAATTAATTAGCAAAGTCTGTTCTCTAGACTATAAATATCTTTACCTCTCGATGTTGGTGATTTTACTGAGGATTTAAAGATGTCAGGTTATGAAGAGAATAGTAAAGCTAGTTTTTACGATCAGTCTGCGGAGTCTGGGTTTATCACATATGATGATGGCCGTGATAGGACCTTAAGTTCACGTGAAGCAGAGCGTCGCAAACTGGAAGAAGACATGAAACAGTTTCTGGGTGGCGGTGGCGAGATTCATCAAATTGATCGTAATGTGCGGATGGATCCACCACGCAAACCGACCTCCAATTATGGCAGCCGGCCTATTTGATATTGGCAGTTTGATTGCAGTAAACGATATTTATTACCCCGGCCAATGCCGGGGTTTTTTTACCGCGAATTTTTTATCGTGACTTTTCTAAATGTTCCGCAATAGCGGTTACCGCTGCAGGGAGTTCGGTAAGCCGATGTACTTCCTTATCCGGGTTACAGCGTTGGCTGTCTTGGCGTTTATTCTCGTTGAACCATATAGTGTTAAATCCCAGTTTACGGGCCGCTTCGATGTCCTCTAACGGGTGGTCACCCACGTGAATGGTTTGTTCTGCATTCAAGCCGGTATAGCTCAGTGCCTTGATGAACATGGCAGCATGGGGTTTAGGATGGCCTTCTGATTCAGCGGAAAAGTGAGCTGAGAAAAAACTATCTATACCAATCATTTCCAAATTCGCATTGCCGTTGGTTAAAGCGATAAGCTGATAACGCTGTTGCAGGGTTGCAAGCACCTCTTGTGCTTCATGGCATAACTCAATGTCATTTCTAAACCGATAAAATACCGCAAAGGCCTCTTCAGCCAGAACGCTGGCGTGCTCATGAATCAGGTTGGTCTCTGAGAAAATCGTATAGAGAATTTTTTTTCGTAACTCAGAAGGGTGGTGAGCGATCTCAGGATATTGCTCGCGGATACGTTGATAGGTTCCCAGCAGGCGATCTCTTTCCAGTTTCGCTACAGCTTCAGGAACATGCTCTGCCACCCATTGTTTCAGTTGCTGCTCCGCTTTCACAATGATGGGATTGATGTCCCATAATGTATTGTCCAGATCAAAAGTGATGAGTTTAATCATTGCGCTTTTTTGCCCTAGGGTGGGCTTTGTCATAGACATCAGCTAAGTGCTGAAAATCCAGGTGAGTGTAAATCTGTGTGGTGGATATATCAGCATGGCCTAATAATTCCTGAACAGCCCGCAGGTCACCACTGGATTCCAGTAAGTGGCTAGCAAAGGAATGGCGTAACAGGTGCGGATGAAGGTGCCCATCAAGCCCCTGCTTTATACCCCACTGTTTTAATCTTTTTTGGATCGTTGAAGGGTGTAGTCGATTGCCATTTTGACTAATAAAAAGTGCGCTGTCTGCAGGATTGAATTGATCCCTTACGGCAAGCCAGCCCTGCAAAGCTTGCAACGCATAGCGGCCAATAGGTGCCAGCCGCTCTTTCTTGCCTTTGCCTAAAACTTTAACCCAGCACTGTTCTAAATCGAGATCTTCCAGTGTTACACCCAGCAGTTCACTCAAGCGTAAACCTGAGGAATAGAATAACTCCAGAATCGCGAGATCACGTATCTCATGGGTTGAGCTGGGGTTGAAATTCAGTAGCTGCCCGATCTGATCCGTATCCATGGTGTGGGGTAATTTTTTTTCACCTTTGGGAGGGCGGATTCCTTGAGCCGGGTTGAGGCTGACTTGGCCGCGCTGAGCCAGAAAGTGAAACAGGCCACGCACGCTTGATAATAGTCGTTGCAGGGATTTGCTGCTGAGCCCTTGCCGGTGCCGTTGTGAAATCAGCACCCGTATGTGATTGGGCATCACTTGATTGAGTGCGAGATTTTCCTGTTCGCAGAGCGCATGCAAATGCCGTAAATCTTGCCGGTAGCCATCCAGAGTGTGGCTGGAGAGTTGGCGCTGGTGGCATAAATGTTCTAAATAACTTGTTATTTCAGCGCTAACATCGCTCATAGTATGGTTAGTCTATCAAATGGAAAAGACGCCGACTTAAAATGTCACCCACGTACTTGGCAAAAGTAGTGTCCATGTTCGAGGTAAAATGACTGGCATTGTTACTACCAATGGCTAACAGGCCTATCTCGCCTTGAAATTGCAATGGAATAAGTGCGGCGGAACCCTCATCGCTTTCAAATTCAGGAAAGAGGAATTGCAACTCTTTTTTGCGTAAAGTTGTGCAGATTATACGCTCGCCGCGTAACAGGCCACCGACGGCTTTTTGTACTTCAGTTTCAGAGCGATTGGCTTTGCCAGCCTTTGCTCCCCGGTAAACAAATAGATTGAGGTGGTCCAGCTTCAACTCGGCCATTAATGTTTGTTCCAAAACAGCGTGGACACTGGCAAGATCGCCGGCTTCCAGCAGGCCGAGTCCCAGTTTTTTGATTTGATTAAATAGCGTGTCATTGTCCCTTGCTATCGCCATTAGCTCATTAAGCTTATGGCGTAATTCCGTGTTGCGATTACGCAGTACACTTGCTTGCCGCTCCAATAGGGACGCGGTATTACCTTGGCCGTGGGGCAGTACCATTTCGTAGAGAATGTCGGGACGATTTTGGAAAAAATCTGGGTGTTCCCGTAAATAATTGGCGATATCAGCGGTTGTCAGTGTGTCTTTATCTTGTTTTTTTCGTTCAACGGTGAGTTCAGTCATAAAGTAAGGCTTCCATCGTACACTGTGGTCGCGGGGCCAGTCATCAAAACCGAATGCCCTTCACCAGGCCATTCGATTTGCAGTACTCCCCCAGGCAGTTCAACGTTAACTCTATCATCTACAAGATTAGCAGCATTTGCTATAACTGCAGCAGCACAAGCACCCGTGCCGCAGGCTTTTGTTTCCCCAACGCCACGTTCAAATACGCGTAAGCGAATAGTGTTTCGGTTTACCACCTGACAAAACCCGATATTAGCCCGGTTTGGGAAGCGGGAATGCCTTTCCAATAAAGGCCCAAGTGTTGCTACGGGGGCGGTTGCCACATTGTCAACGAATAGAACCCCGTGGGGGTTGCCCATGGATACGCAACCCAATTCCACAATATCCGCTCCCACGCAAAATTGATACTTGGGCTGGCGTTGCTTTGCCTGCAGAGGAATAAGGTTTGGCTCAAATTCTGGCTGTCCCATATCAACGGTGACTTGGCCATCATCCCGCAGTTGGAGTTTGATGATGCCACCGTGGGTTTCTACTGGGATAATGTGTTTGTGGGTAAGGCCTTTTTCGTGGACAAAGCGGGCAAAACAGCGGGCTCCATTGCCGCATTGTTCCACTTCATTGCCATCGGCATTAAATATTCGATAGCGAAAATCCACATCAGGAGACATGGGGGGGCTAACCAGTAACAACTGGTCAAACCCGACCCCAGTTTTTCGGTCGGCAAGCTGTTGAATCTGATCGGTGCTCAGACTGACATTTTGGGTGACCTGATTGATCACCATGAAATCATTGCCAAGCCCATGCATTTTTGTAAATTCAACGATCATAAGAGTCAGGGTACCAAGGATTCTAAAGCGAATTGATCGGCGAAGGTTTCCCTCCGACGAATAGTGTAGAACTGATCTTTGTCTACCATGATTTCAGGTGCTCGGTTGCGAGTATTGTAATTAGAGCTCATCACAAATCCGTAAGCGCCGGCAGAACAAATAGCCAGCAAGTCTCCGGGCTGTAAACTCAGTAGCCGGTCTTGTCCGAGAAAATCCCCCGTTTCACACACGGGCCCAACCACATCATACATTTCTTCTGGTGCCTTGGAGAATTCTTTTAGCGGAATAATGGCCTGCCAGGCACTATACAATGAAGGCCGAATAAGATCGTTCATGGCCCCATCCACCACTGCGAAATTCTTCACCGATGTAGACTTAAGCAATTGTACTTCTGTCACCATGATACCGGCATTGGCGGCGATAGCACGTCCGGGCTCCATCACTATTTTTAGGGGTCTGTTGCCCAGCTTATTCAATAGTGCCTGCACATACTCTCCGGGGGTTGGCGGCACTTCGTCACGGTAGCGAACGCCCAAGCCACCACCGATATCCAGATGTTCCAAATGAATTCCTTGCTCTGACAATTGATCAATGTGGCTCAACAAGCGATCCAGTGCATCCATAAAGGGAGCAACGCTAGTTAGCTGCGATCCGATATGACAGTCTATGCCGCTTACTTTAATATGGGGCAGGGCAGCGGCTCTGGCAAATACCTCTGCGGCCCGGTCGATCTCGATGCCAAATTTATTTTGCTTTAGACCGGTGGAAATATAGGGGTGAGTTTGTGCATCTACGTCAGGATTAACGCGTAGGGAAATGGCCGCAACCTGGTTTAGCTCAGCGGCCACCTGGTTCAGTATTTCCAGTTCGGCTTCAGATTCCACGTTGAAGCAGTGAACGCCGACCTCGAGTGCGCGGCGCATTTCAGCGGGCAATTTACCTACACCGGAGAAAACTACTTTGGCGGGATCACCTCCTGCGAGCAGGACCCGTTCCAGCTCACCCACTGACACAATATCAAAACCCGCGCCCAATTTTGCCAAGACGCTGAGTACAGCCAGGTTAGAATTGGCTTTGACGGCATAGCAAACTAAGTGTGGATGACTGCCAAAGGCTTCATCAAATGCTTTCCAGTTCTGTTCGAGGCTGCGCCGTGAATAGATATAACAGGGAGTTCCCACTGTTGTGGCGATTTGAGATACGGCTAAGTCTTCCACAAACAGTTCGCCGTTTTGGTAATAAAATGGGGTCATTCGGTCTTGATCTCTTGTGATTCGGTGTCTTTTTTCTTGGTTTCAGTTTCAGTCACAGTGGCGGGCTGACAGACACTGCAGGGTTTGGTGCTGTCTTCTGGTGGCAATTGATCCGGTAAATATAAGCTGCCTTTTTGACCGCAACCGGTTAGCAGCCCAAGACCAATTAACAAAATAAGTGATTTCACAATGACGTTCGGTGCTCCCAGCTTTGGATCCTAAAAATAGCCCACCATTATACCCGGCTAATGACGCCGGTGCGAATGTCGAGATGGCCTAGGAATCCGCAATACCTTGGCTTTGCTCCCATTGTTTCAACTCCGCGAACACCTGAGTGACGAACTCCGAAGTGCTCAAATGGGTCAACGATTGAAGCGATTTAGGTAATTCTTCAAGGTCGAGCCGGTATTTAAGCGACCAGCGTGCCAGCCCTATGATGACGTGGACTAGATCTTTACCCTTGCGGGTTAAATAGTAAAGCTTACGCCGCTTGTTGTCCGCAGGAATAGTGTAGCGAATCAGTTCGGCTTGCTGCAATTTAAGCAGACGATCGCTTAGAATATTGCTGGAAATACCCTCGCTACTACTAAGGAGTTCTCGATATTCGTGGCGCCCAAAAAGCATCAGATCGCGCACGATCAAGAGAGTCCAGTGGTCGCCCACAAGATCTAACCCGCAGGCAATAGGGCAGCTGGATTTGAGGCTGTGTTCTTTTTTTGCAACCATTGTTTCCTCGATTCCAATATCTACCGGAAGGTTACTTGCATTATGCAAGTAAATTGGATAGCCTTGCGTAATTGCATAATGCAATTATAGTGATTTGGGTGTCAGGAAAACAAGGAGCGCTGGTAAAATGTATACTTTTTATGGTTTTAACACCTTCAATACCATCAAAGTATTGTTAACGGCTGAGGAGCTAGGGTTGGATTATCGGCTGAAACTCCTTGATCCCACCAAGGGCGATTTACGGCAGCCTGAGCATAAGGCGCGGCACCCGTTGGCAAAGGCCCCAGTGTTAGAGCATGAGGGGCATCACTTAATTGAAAGCGCTTCTATTTGCCGTTATCTCGCCAATACCCAGAATCATAAACTGTATTCCAGTGACCCTTATACTGCGGCTAAAATCGATCAAACAATGGATTTAATGGGTTACCACGCAGGCCATTGGTTAGCGATGGTGTTTTGGCAAGAAGTGATCTTAAAAAATTTTTTTGGTCGGGAGCCTAACGTTGATGAAATTACCAATGCGAAACAGATGCTGGAAAAAACGTTGCCGGCAATAGAGCGACTGTTAAGAGAAAATACCTATCTCTGTGGGCCGCAACTGACGATTGCGGATACTTTCAGTTTTGCTTATTTTCAAATTCAGGAAATAACGTCTGTGACACTGGATTCGTATCCAAAAATAACCGCTTGGTATGATTCGTTTAATCAGCGGCCTAGCGTAGCGGCGGTGAAAATTGCGTTGGCGGGTTAGGACTCTTTTAAGGCTTGGTTGATAGCGATTTCCAGTTTTTCTTTGTGTTGTAAATATTGAATGGTTTGCAGCGCTTCATTTTCTGCCAGCGTAAGTTGGCTCAAGTCCAAATCGGTGATGTAGCAAGGATAATGCTCATTATTTCGGCGTAAGGAAGCAATATGGGCCGCTACTGCAGCAAATAGAGCATCACCATACTCTAGTTGAGAGAACTCTTTGTTGTCACAATAAATAGTGTAAAAAATATCGCCTAACGAGCCTGTTTGAGCGATAGCCTGAACGTTGTGATAGTTGTCCATTTGTTGAAGTGGCGTAAAGTGTTTTCGGTGCGCTACCATGTCACCCTGTTGTAGCCGTCCTATTTCGTAGTAAACCACTTTATGGCCTTGCTCAGTGGCTGATAGTGTGTATTTGCGACGCTGAATATTCTCCAGGAAATGACGAATAGGGTTAAGAACGGTATTTTCATTGAAAAAGTTCTTTTGGGTAAAGAAAATGGAGCCCATTTCATCGGCCACTATAATATCAGCCTTGTCGCCATTACGCTGGTAGAATACCTGTATACGATTCGCTGTATTCATCTTCGAGACTATTCGCAGAGGATGTTTTAGTAGCGCATTGCGATCAACTAGAATAGGGCTGAATGCTCGCAGCGGTTCGCTCAGTGTTTCAATAAGCTCCCGATGAGTGCGCATGCCGCGTACAACTGGAGTTTCACCTTTGAACTGTAGAATGTAAGTGAATTGCTCGACTTCTAAGATATAACGAATATTCGGCTGCGCCATACCGCTGTAATAGCAGGAAATAATGTCTCGGAACAATTCTGTGACTCGGTTTTCAATAGAAATTGCGCGGGTCGCACAGTGGCAGCGAATTTCCAATTTAGGCAGTGGAATGGTGCCGTCTGGTGGAATTTGTCGCATGTAATTTACCAGGCAATCGATTAGTGCGTTGTCACCAAAATATTGCTGGCAAATGATTTCCCCCCAACTGTTTACCATAATTTGATCCACAGTAGATACCAGGTTATGGTGAAATGCGCTGTAACTTAAGGCATCACTCTGATCAGAAAGGCGGTGTATACCTTTTTGAGTCATGGGGCGCATAGGGTCGATGCCCGCATTTATAAATAGCGTTATGTGGCTAGGTATAGGCGGTGTTTCAAAGTTTTTCTGCGGCGGCGAGAACGTTCGGTTGGGAAAAATAGCTAATAATGATTGAGCCGTTTGATTCAGCTCATTTTCACTCATGTCTGTACCTTCAGCTTCTACAGACAGGCGAGTGTTTTGATCAATGATTTGATTGAAGTAGCACCAAGCCAGTAGCTCTATAATGCTGCGAGTTGTTTTAATAGGCGTCTGTTCAGAAATATCTTTTGGCTTGAGATAGCCTTGATAAGCCACCCATCGGTGATTAATTCTGTGCTCTTTGTCTACTATATGATGAAATGAGAGGTTGAACTCTACTAAGCTGGTGGTAATGCCTGGATTTAGTAAATCAATTTTGCCACCTTTACGTTCAAAAGCAGCGTACAGTTTGCGTCCTAAAACATTTAAATCATCTTGGCTAATGGATGCCGCAATATTGTTTTCTCTGGCAAAACTGGAGAGAAATCGATAGCTATGGTTTAGTTCTCTCACGAGCTCTTGACGTTCCAGTCCGACCCGTTGAATTTTCCACTGTTTGCGGTTATCCAGTTCACGCAGATACTTTTCTTGCCAGCCCCATTCTCGAACCAAGTGGCTCATTAATTGGCGGCGCCAATTGCCACTTTTCTGTTTTGTGGTGCGGCTCAGATTTTCCTGAACCTTGAAATAAAAACAGTGTCGAATTAGCTCTAGGCGCTGGTGTTCCTGGCGTGCCAAAAGGTAATGCTCAATTTTTCGATACAGCATTACATAAGGATCTAACTCATCAAGATTTAATTGGTCGGAGTAGATAGCTTTTTTGTAGGCCAAGCTTAGGCATTCCACCTCGGGATGTTCGCTGGCATAGACTTCTGTTAATACAATTTTAATGACAGACTT
Source organism: uncultured Ketobacter sp. (assembly GCA_963922875.1). Taxonomy (GTDB): domain Bacteria; phylum Pseudomonadota; class Gammaproteobacteria; order Pseudomonadales; family Ketobacteraceae; genus Ketobacter. The sequence goes on from CAWUJH010000005.1 coordinate 171,893, forward strand.
GTAGGGAGAGTCGATACCTTTATAAAGTTGCCATAGCCCAGCACCGATAAACTCACCCGCAGGGAAATCGGAAATACCGCCAAAATCAACACATTCTTCAGTACGAATAAAACGCTTTTCGATCAGATGGGCGGCGAACTTGTCGTAATCCTTTTCGTTGTAACTGGGTATCATCCACCATAAGGGGGTGCGACCTGAAATGATGATGCTGGTTCGATAAAACTCATCCAGTAACAGATAATGTTGGGTGCTGCCACAGTCTTCGCCGGATAAATTACTACGGACTCCGTTACGAAATTTGATTGGGTTCATCAGAAAAAAATGTACTTCCAAACCAATTTGTTCTGCCCACTGCTCAATGTCAGTGAGCTTATCTTGTAATTCATCAATGCCTTGTTGACTAGTGGTGGGGTCGTAACAGACCCAAATGTCCATATCGCTACTATCTGAATGTGCTACCGTGCCGGTGCTACCCATTAAAAAGATGCTGAAAATTTTATCTTTTTGCACCGACTTTTTACGGTATGAAAAGCTACGAGATATAGATTGGGCCGCCATTATACTATTTTTGTCTGGCGTAAAGCCGCTAACACCACAAGGTGTGGTGCTTGATATATAACCCGGTAAAGATGGGTGATTTAGATGGAGTAGTAGCGGCAAGGACTCGAGGAACTGGCGATGCCGGCTACTGAGAGTTGAGAGCATTCTATCAAGGCGGCCACTATTAACCTCCAAGAACCGAGCTCTCAATTGTTTCAATAGCTTGCGATCAACACCTTCCTGCAGGTCAGGCGCTATGATTTTTAACTGCGACATAAATCACAGTATAGGAACGGTTTCAAAATTTGCCTGTTTAGAATGGGCTTGGGACCTAAATGGATACCGATTTTAGTTAGGGGGCGCTAGACTGCCTTGGATTGGCCGCGAAGCCTTTGCTTGCCGCTTTGTTAGCCGTTACCATCATTATTAAATATTACTCGGAAGATCAAAATGTTAGGTAGCACTTCAGTGAAGAAATGCAGGTGGCGTCCAGTCTGGGCCTTGGTCGCCTTGATGGCCAGCGCCGCCCAGGCAGAAGAGGCGTTGCCGGATATCGAGCAGGCAAAGCGAAATGAAGATTGTTTGCGGGAATTGATGGTTAATGCAAGCCCAACAATGACCTTGGGAGAGCTCCAGGAAGAATGCCGAATTATTGATAGACAGGTAGTCGACAAAACCTACTCCAAGGCGGCATCTCGAGAAATTATGGAACGTCGTTCTCAGTGGAATCCATTTGTCGTTACGGCTCATCGTAAGAATTACCTATTACCTTTAACTTACGCCAAAGACCCTAATAAGGATGTCTATAACGAGACTTTAGGAATAGATAATCTGGATCGCACGGAAGCAAAATTGCAGATTAGTTTGAAAGTACCACTGACCAGCGCGGATATTTTCGTGGTGGGAGATTCCCTGCATTTTGCCTTTACCCTAAAGGCCTTTTGGCAGGTTTACAATAAGGATTACTCCTCCCCATTTAGAGAAACCAATTATCGGCCAGAGCTATTTTATGAGTTCCCTATAGAGCAAAACTGGCTAGAAGCCGATACCTCTATTGCGCTGGGTATTGAGCATGAGTCGAATGGTCGTTCCCAGCTCCTAAGCCGCAGTTGGAATCGCTTGTATCTCAACTTTGCCTTTGCAAAAGAGGATTATTTAATTGAGTTTCGGCCTTGGTATAGAATTCCGGAAGATCCAAAAGATTCGCCAGAGGATCCAAAGGGAGATGATAATCCGGATATCTATCGATACATGGGGTACTTTGAGCTGCATGGTATCTGGAAACGGGATCAGATAGATTACTCGCTCATGCTACGCAATAATTTGAATTCACCAAACTATGGCGCCATTCAAGTGGAGGTGGGATTTCCCCTTTGGGGCCGTATTCGTGGCATGGCCCAGTTTTTCAGTGGCTATGGGGAGAGTTTAATTGATTACGATCATCACGTGGATCGCATAGGGATTGGTATTATGCTGACAGATACGCTTTAAACTAGCGTTATAAAAGGTGTATAAAAAGGTGTTTATAAAAAGAAGGATGGGTGGATTATGAAATTTAAACGACTTACCTCGGGATCGCTGCTGGCTGTGGTTTTGTTGTCTGGGTTTTCGTCAGGATTGTTATCTGGATGCGCTTCAGTGGTACCCGTGGGTATTTTGTACACCAATATTGACTTGCCGATGGAAACCACGGCCAATGGGGTTAACACAAAAGTGGGGGTGGCCACCTGCCAGAGTTACTTGGCTTTAGTGGCTACCGGAGACTGCTCTGTGGCAGCGGCCAAAAAAAATGGTGAGATTACTGAAGTGACTCACATGGATTGGAGCACGGAAAGCATTCTCGGTATCATTGGCCACTATAAGTTGACGGTCTATGGAAATTAAAGTAAGGGCTGCGGGTGATTATCGATGGCTATTCATCGTCGCGTTGACGGGGTTGCTTGTTGCTTGTGCCACTCATTATCCGGTGTCTGTGGATTATGATAATCAATATCCTTTTGCCGAGTTGGGTAGTTATGCACTTATCGAACCCGATGGCATTAAAACCACTCGCGATGACTTGCTGAAAGGACGAGTGAAAGAGGCCATCCAGCAACAAATGGAAGCGAAAGGTTGGCAGTCTGTGGCGCAAGGCTCAGCGAGCATTTGGATCAGTTTTTTTGTAACCAATCAGAGCAAGCAGGACGTCCGAACTTATCAAACCTACAATAGCTATTATGGCTACTCTCGTTGTTATCTGTGCGCACATACTATGACACCTCTATTAGCCACTGACACCTATGTGGTGGATTATGCCGAGAAGACTTTGGTGATTGATTTTGTTGATCCGCAAACCAATACCTTAAAATGGCGGGGTAAAACTCGTACTAGAATTGCCCAGCAAGCGGAGGATAACTTGTCCGTTACTGAGAGAATAGAGCGGGTTAATGCGGCGGTGGCGGCTATATTAAGCCGTTTTCCACCACCGCAGGAAAATGTCGTTAAAACGGATCAGCTCTAGCGGGCCTCGATGGCTGCTAGGGCTCGACGGGCCGCTGCTCGCACTTGATCCGGTGCTGTTCCTCCCAGATGATTACGAGCATTAACAGAGCCCTCCAAGGTTAAGACCTCATATACATCGGCACTGATAATGGCGCTGAATGTCTGTAGTTCTTGCAGACTCATATCGGCCAGATCTTTTTGTTCGGCGACGCCGTAGGCAACCGCTTTACCCACTATCTCGTGGGAATCCCTAAAAGCGACTCCTTTCTTTACCAGATAGTCTGCAAGGTCTGTTGCAGTGGAAAATCCACGGCGAGCGGCTTCACGCATATTGTCCTTTTTCACTTTGATAGCAGGGACCATATCGGCATAGGCGCGCATGCAGTTAAGTAGCGTTTCAACGGTATCGAACAGCGGTTCTTTGTCCTCCTGGTTGTCCTTGTTGTATGCCAGGCACTGGGATTTCATTAGAGTCAAAAGGGAGACTAAATGACCATTCACGCGCCCCGTTTTACCCCGCACCAATTCTGGGACATCAGGATTTTTCTTTTGGGGCATGATGGAGGAGCCCGTGCAAAACCGATCAGGCAAATCGATAAAATTGAATTGGGCGGAGGCCCAAAGTACCAACTCTTCCGAAAACCGTGACAAGTGGGTCATTGCCAAAGCGGCGGCGGCACAAAATTCAATAGCGAAGTCGCGGTCACTGACGCCATCCAGCGAATTCTCACTAATGGTTTCAAAACCCAATAATTTGGCCGTTATCGTCCTGTCGATGGGGTAGGTGGTGCCAGCGAGCGCTGCGGATCCTAGGGGCATGGAGTTAATGCGTTTTCGACAGTCCACGAGGCGCTCGTAGTCGCGTGACAGCATCGCATTCCAGGCCAGTAAATGATGACCAAAGGTCACCGGTTGAGCCGTTTGCAGATGGGTGAAGCCTGGCATAATGGTATCGGCTTCTGCTTCAGCCAAGCCAATTACCCCCCGCTGCAGGCGACTGATTTCAGCCAGAATGACGTCCACCGCATCCCGTAAGTAAAGGCGAATATCCGTCGCCACTTGATCATTTCGAGAGCGGCCCGTGTGTAATTTCTTACCGGTAATTCCGATTCGATCGGTTAAACGGGCTTCGATATTCATGTGCACGTCTTCGAGAGCAACTGACCAGGGAAATTCGCCGGCATGGATCTCCTTGCGAATCGCTTCCAGTCCCTCAATGATCTGATTCTTTTCGGCGTCCGTTAAGACACCCACAGCAGCCAGCATGGTGGCATGGGCAATGGAGCCGTTAATATCTTGGTCGGCCATTTTTTGATCGAAATTCACCGAAGCTGTAAAGGCTTGCACAAATTGATCGGTAGCTTCACTAAAGCGTCCACCCCAAAGGGTGTTTTGTGAGGTTTTATCGTTGCTTTGGTCTGACATAATCCTGGTAACCGCTAAAATTCTAAATTAACCAAAGAAACTTTGGCATATACTGAAATAGGCGGGCGGATTATAGCATTGCTATCGCTATCAGCCCATGTCCCAATTTTTCAGGGGACGGTTCTTCATTGAGAGTAAACATGGGCAAGCAGCTACCAAATAATACCTTGGAGCAGGAAGAAACTTTCTTTTTACCTAATTTGTGTGCCCGTGAATCGGTGTTTTTTCTGGTACTCATTGCCGAGCTGTTTGCTTTGGTTATTGTTCTTGCTCAGGAAGACATTCTCATTTTTGATTGGGCGGCCTTAGGCTTGATCTCATTATTTGTACAATGGGTCGCTCTTTCCAGCGCATTAATCCTCTGTGGACTGCGGGATTTTTTGCGCCGGATACCCCAAAAGCGAGCCGTAGTATTGGGCTATTTAGTGATTCCTGTGAATACCTGGGTGGCGGCGAGTATGAGTCGTTGGTTGATTTCGCCCTATGAGGCGCAGGAGGTTCTCAGCCTGGTTTTCTCTAGGCCGGTATTAAATCAAGTGGCTATCAGTGCCATTGTGGGCGGCTTGGTGATTCGATACTTCTATTTGCATGCCCAGTTGCTGGCGCGGCGCCAATCAGAGTTGCTGCATCGAATTCAGGCGTTGCAATCACGGATTCGACCGCATTTTCTGTTTAATAGTATGAATATAATTGCTAGCCTAATCGAAACAGACCCCAAAACAGCCGAAGTCGTGGTGGAAGACCTGTCGTCCCTGTTTCGTGCCAGCTTAAATCATGTGGGAAATCAAGTATCGTTAGAAGAAGAAATTGCACTGTGTAAAAAGTTTCTCCATATTGAACAATTACGTTTGGGTAAACGGTTGGACGTGCAATGGGAGGTTCGATCGGTGCCGGAAGCCATTAAAATACCGCTTCTCACGTTGCAGCCAATCTTGGAGAATGCGGTATTGCATGGTGTGCAGCCCCTGCCGGAAGGCGGTAGTATTGAGATCGTTGCACGATATGCTCACGGGGTATTTGAGCTCAGTGTTCACAACCCTTGCGTGCTGCTGCCTTCGGTGGTGAGCGATCAGAGTAACCAAATGGCGTTAGATAATATTCGCCACCGATTGCAGGCGCTTTATGGGGAGCGTGCTAGGCTGACTGGCTATCGGGAGGATAACCGTTATATCACACGTTTATCCTATCCGTATCCAGTTGCCACGGGCAAGGAAGGTAAATAGACTGTATAAGAACAAAGGATGAAGTATTTGGTGTAGCAAGATGATTCGAGTGCTGATATGTGACGATGAGCCTTTAGCGCGCGACCGAATTCGGCGGATGCTGGAAAAAATACCGGCCACACTTTGTGTGGGAGAGGCTGAAAATGGACAGGATTTATTACGTTTGGTGCCGCTTCACCGGCCGGATTTGATTCTCCTTGATATTCGTATGCCCGGGATGGATGGTTTACAGGCCGCCAGCCGTCTAAGTGATAGTGATAATCCGCCAGCCGTTGTGTTTTGTACCGCTTATGACGAGCATGCTATACAGGCATTTAAAGTGAATGCGGTGGATTATTTGCTGAAACCCGTCCGCCAGGATGATTTACAGTCTGCTCTGAATAAAGCCCGCCGCTTAAACAAAACCCAGATGCAAGCGGTGAGACGGGAGCTTGGAGGCACGGGTTCGGCCGCTGGTGTCGAGGGTGGTGCTGATTCTTCTGCCACGGATAGAGAATACATCAGCGCCAAAAGTCGGCGCGGTATAGAGTTGATTCCTGTAGCGGATGTGCGCTACTTTCTGGCGGATCAAAAATACGTGACAGTTCGTCATAGTCAGGGTGAAACTCTGCTCGATGAAACCTTGAAAGATTTAGAGCAGGAGTTTGCCGGTCGTTTTGTTCGCATTCATCGTAATGCGCTGGTGGCTCTGGCTTATGTGGAAGCGATGGAGCATCAAGGCAGCAACTACTCTGTACGTTTACAAGGGGTCAAAGAGCGTTTGAATGTTAGCCGCCGCCATGCCACCGAAATCAAAAAGCTTTTGCAGACCTTATAGCCTTTTACAAGCCTGATAGTAGAGCCAGCTGTCCAGGCAGGTCATGAATATTGGGCGTCTTTGTGGTAACGTTGCGGCCATAATTACGTTTAAAAGTGAGTCTCATGTCAGCATCCATTCTACGAATTGCCACCCGTAAAAGCCCCCTTGCCCTATGGCAGGCGGAATTCATTAAATCTCAGCTGGAACAGGCACACCCAGGGCTTGAGGTCGAGCTGCTGGGGATGAAAACTCGTGGCGACGTTATTTTGGATACCCCCTTAGCGAAAGTGGGGGGCAAAGGTTTGTTTGTCAAAGAGCTTGAAGTTGCCATGTTGGAAAATCGAGCAGATATTGCGGTTCATTCTATGAAGGATGTGCCAGTTGAGTTTCCTGAGGGTCTTGAACTGAATGTAATATGCGAGCGAGAAGACCCACGGGATGCCTTTGTGTCCAATCATTTTGCGTGTGTGGATGATTTGCCTCAAGGTGGAGTGTTGGGAACCTGTAGTTTGCGGCGCCAGGCGCAGATTCGGGCGCGGCGGCCTGATCTAAAGATTGTAGACCTGCGTGGTAACGTGAATTCCCGTTTAGCGAAGTTGGACGCGGGTCAGTTTGATGCCATTATTCTGGCGGCTTCAGGGCTCAAACGACTTGGGTTCGACGCTCGTATTAAGCGAGCTATGACGCCAGAGGAAAGTTTACCGGCGGTTGGTCAAGGCGCACTGGGAATTGAATGTCGAACCGACGACACCAAGACCAAGGCATTATTGCAAACCCTAAGCGACCCGGTAACCACTTGGCGATTGACCGCTGAGCGTGCTTTGAATGCGCGCCTCCAGGGTGGTTGTCAGGTGCCCATTGCCGGCTATGCCGAATTAATCGATGAAGAAATTTGGCTGCGTGGCTTAGTGGCACAGCCGGACGGGCAGCGAATTGTGAGTGGTGAGGTGCGCGGGCACCGGGATCAGGCGCAGCAGTTAGGAATAACGCTGGCGGAACGTCTGTTGGCGGATGGCGCTGACGAGATTCTTAAACAACTTTATGAAGAGAACCCCTAACAATGCCGGCAACGCTTACCGGAGTTTCTGTGGTGGTGACCCGACCGCAAGAACAGGCTGAGCCATGGGTCTCTGCTTTAACTGATTGTGGTGCAGAAGTACTCACCATTCCGACTCTGGCTATAGAAATATTGCCTATCGAACACCCGCAGCGTGGCTATGTATTAGATTTAGATCGCTACGATACGGTGATTTGTGTATCGCCCAATGCAGTGAAAATTGGTCTGGCGGGCTTGGCGGATTATTGGCCGCAATGGCCTGTGCAACAGCAATGGATAGCGGTGGGTCCGGCTACGGGGGCTGAGATGCAACGTTGGGGGCTGCCTCAATTGAAGGTGGCGCAACAAGGAGATACCAGTGAATCTCTGCTGGATTGGCCGGAGCTGCAAGCCTCAAGGGTGGTAGGAAAGAGAGTTTTGATTATGCGCGGTGCAGGTGGCCGAGAAGCGCTGGCCAATGAATTGCGACAGCGTGGAGCCGAAGTTGATTACATAGAATGGTATCGCCGTAGTGTACCGCAGGTGGATATTGCTCCACTTATCAACCATATTGTCGCTGGGGATTCTATAATTCTAACCGTGACAAGTGGTGACGGATTACGTAATCTCATTACTTTAGTGGGTGATCTCCACAAGGCAGCGTTGATGCGCTTGCCGTTAGTGGTGGTTAGTGGTCGGTTGGCTGAGTTTGCGCGCCAGTTGGGTTTTACTGACGTTTGGCAAGCAGTAAGTCCCGCCATAGATGATGTGATCATTACCCTTGAGCAAGTAAATGCCCAAAGGACGGCTAATGACCGAGATAATTAAACCAGACAATAGTTCGGAAAGTGGTTCGGAAAATAGTACCGACAATAAACCCAAAAATTATGTGGAGGTCGCTACTTCCGTGGGCAAAACCGATGCTGGGTCCCGCCGTTTGGGGTGGGGGGCTAAAGCCATACTGAGCTTAAGCTTGCTGGTGGCGCTTGTTGCTGCCGGTATTGCCGGTTATGTGTTTTATTTGCAGCAGCAGAAACAGATTGCTTCGCTAGAAGAGCGGCAGACTCTTTTGTCGCAGTTGCAGGCCAGTACGAATCAACTGACCTCACTGAAATCCGAGCTGGGTGAGATGTCTCAGATGTTAATGCAAGATCGTAAAGCCATTCAAAGCGCGAACGAGAATCGCACCTTGTTGCAATCACGCATGGCTACGTTAGAGCAGGAAATCAGTCAGATCACTGGGAGCCATCGTATCGACTGGATGCTCAGAGAGGTGGAGCACTTTATCACGGTGGCAGAGCAGCGCTTGTCGTTGTTGGGTGATGCCCGTGGCGCTTTGGCATTGCTCATAGAAGCGGAAGATATTGCCCGTGCGATGCATGAACCGACCGCCAGACCTCTCAGGGAAGCTCTGGTAAAAGATATTAATGCCCTCAAACTTGCATCAGAGACTCAAGTGGATGTGGATGGTTTGTTTGCACGTATTAGTGATTTGATATCGCGCGTGGAGAAGCTCGGTATTCCCTCTTATGAATTGTTTCAGGAACCGCTCTCCGCGCGGGGCGGGAATGTCGATCCAGGTGATGAAGTGGATTTTTTCCTGGTTCGATTTAAAAGCTTTTTAGATTCTTTGGTGCGCTACCAGAAACATGAAAAGTCCAAGTCCATATTGCTGTCCTCGCAGCGGGATTATTTGGTGCAAAGCGTTGAGCTGCTTCTCAATCAGGCGCAATTGGCCCTTTTGAAAGGGGATAATAGAGCTTATCAATTAAGCCTCAATGAGGCCCGCAATCGTGTAGATTTGTATGTCGCACAACAGAACGAGGAGGCCAAGTTTTTTGTGGCTGAGATTGGTGCCTTGTCGGCGGTGCAGATTCGTCCTCAAGTCCCTACCATTGAAGCCTCAAATCGAGCGGTCCGTGTCTTTCGAGAATTCTGGAACAAAGAAAAACTCATCCGAGAACAGCAGGTGATTAAGCTGCAGCAGGAGAATGCGCAGTGATCAGATTTTTGAAAATCATCAAACTCAAGCCTTCTACCATTATGTTTTTGGTGATGGGCAGCTTGGTGGGGGCCTTGTTCTTTAAGGCGGTTGCTCGGGATCCTGGTTACGTACTTCTGGCTCATGGTCGTCACACCATAGAGACCAGTTTATTGGTGGGTATTTTGTTTTTTATCCTATTTGGGTGCCTGATTTATTGGGTGTGGTCATTCCTGCGTTGGTTACTTGATCCACAGCGAGGCCAGCGTCAAGCCAATCGTCGCACCACCAAAGGACTGATTGCCCTAGCTCATGGTGACTGGAGCAATGCTGAGAAATTATTGGCAAAAGCGGCCTCCGGGAACGAAGTGTCTCTAATTAATTATCTTTCTGCGGCACAGGCAGCTCATGAGCAAGGTCGCATTGATGCTCGGGATCACTATCTGAAGCTTGCCAACAAAGAAACCAAAGGCGTGGATGACGCCGTCAGTTTAACCAAGGCCAGGTTGCAGTTTCAAAGCTCGGAGTGGGAAGAGTGTCTGGCTACCTTGATGAAACTGTCGAAAGAATCTAATTCTCCCAGCTACCCCTACGTTATTAAAATGCTGGCCCAGGTTTATCAAGAGCTGGAAGATTGGGATAGCCTTAGGGAGTTGTTGGGCAGCCTAAAAAAACATGCGGTGGTTAACGAGGAGGAGTTTGGCCGCTTAGCCCGACTCTGTTATGAGGGTAAGTTGCGGCGTGCTTGTAAGGGTGAGACTGACGAAGAGAAACGGGCCAGTTTAGAAGAAGCTTGGCAACAGGTGCCAAAGAAATTCCATAATGAGCCATCATTGGTTAAAGTTTATGCGCACTCTTTGATGACGATTGGTGCAGGTGAAGAAGCTGAACGAGTCGTAACAGACCTCTTACGCAAGAATTGGGATGATAGCTTGGTGCAGTTGTATGGCAATATTCTCGGTGGTGATGCGGAGAAGCAATTGCTCTGGTGTGAAAATTGGCTGAAAGAACGGCCAAACAATCCACAGTTGTTGCTCGCCATGGGCCGTCTAAGTCTGCAATTGCAACAATGGCAGCAGGCTCGTGATTACTTTGAGGCCAGTCTTCGTTCGCGAAAAAGTGCCCAAGCTTATGGTGAGCTGGGGCGTTTGCTCAGTCATTTGGGAAATCATCAGGCCAGTAACGAGAATTTTCAGATGGGCCTGGCGATGATTGCAGAACGCCTACCGGATTTACCAATGCCTTATCCTACGAGTGATCAATAGTGTTAGCGGGGGGCGTAGGCAAAAACGTCTGAATGCATCTGGGTCGGGTCCATACCTGCATCGATAAAATCATCGAAGGCGCTGTATACCATGGTGGGTGAGCCACCGCAGACTATGGCGAGATTTTCAAATGAATGTCCGTCTTCGAGTACGGCTTTGTGAACCAAGCCAAGGCGGCCACCCCATGATGGATCTTCGGAAACCACTGGAATGTACTTAATGTGTGGATTCTGCGTGGCAAGATCAATCATAGCGTCATGTAAATAAAGATCCCTGCTCGATTTTACGCCCCAATAAATCCATGTGGGCCGAGTATCCTGTGCTTTAATGAGCCCTTCTACCATGGCTTTAATTTGAGAAAAGCCGGTGCCCGCCGCAATGAATATGAGTTGTTGCGCTTTAGCCAAGCCAAGCAACGTAGTTTCGCCGTAGGGCAACGAAAGTTTAAGTAATTCACCGAGTACTAATTTGGGGGCCAATAAACCGTAGGAACGGCTACTGGGTGCGGCTCCTACATGGAGTTCCAGGGTGCGGTCTTTGTTGGGTGCGCTGGCGATAGAAAATGCCGCTTGCTCGTTCTCGGGTAAGTGTACTAACAGATATTGGCCTGGGTAGAAATCAATAGGCTTACCGGCAGGTAAACGTATTTTGATGATTTTCACCGAATGGTTAGCGTCAGACACAGATACTATCTGAGCACTAATGTCGTGAATAGGTAATTGTCCCGGTGCTAACACTGTCTTGACCTCTAACTGAAGGTTTTCCATCGGGTAAGCTTGGCAGCAATAGATATTGTGAGGATTTTCCGCGCTGGTTGCACGTAAAATCCGGTTGCTGTTTTGCAAGCGAACACTGCCCGACACCAAGGTAGCTTCGCAAATTTGGCAGGTGCCAGATCGGCAAGCATTGGGTAAAGTAAATCCTTGGCGCTTTGCCCCTTGCAGAATGGTTTCACCATCCATCACAAAGAGCGACAATCCGCTGGGTTGAAAGTTAACGGTAAAAGGGTGAGTCACGATAGAGTTTGGGAAACCAGGCGTGGGGGTTGAGTCCACGCCTGTTTCAGCTATCGCTATTTGCGTTTCATGGAATCGAAAAACTCTTCATTCGTTTTGGTGCCCCGCATTTTATCAATGAGAAATTCCATTGCTGCGGTTTCATCCATAGGGTGAAGGATTTTACGTAAGATCCACATTTTCTTGAGTTCGTCTTCTGACGTTAGAAGGTCTTCACGGCGGGTACCGGATTTGTTGATATTAATGGCCGGAAAGACACGTTTTTCGGCGATGCGTCGATCCAGGTGAAGTTCCTGATTACCCGTACCTTTGAACTCTTCGAAGATAACTTCGTCCATTTTTGAGCCTGTATCCACCAGCGCAGTGGCGAGTATAGTCAGGCTGCCACCCTCTTCGATGTTTCGAGCCGCACCAAAGAAACGCTTGGGGCGTTCCAGTGCGTGGGCATCCACACCACCGGTTAACACTTTACCCGATGACGGGATAACGGTGTTGTAGGCACGGGCTAGGCGGGTTATAGAATCCAGTAAGATCACTACGTCTTGCTTATGTTCAACCAGTCGTTTGGCTTTTTCCAATACCATTTCGGCGACTTGAACGTGGCGAGCGGGTGGTTCATCGAAGGTGCTGGCGACAACTTCCCCGCGCACGGTGCGCCGCATCTCGGTAACTTCTTCTGGGCGCTCATCAATTAATAAAACGATAAGCCTGCAGTCAGGGCTGTTTCGGGTAATAGATTGGGCGATGTTCTGCAACATCAGCGTCTTACCCGCCTTCGGCGGAGATACAATCAGCCCCCGTTGGCCCTTGCCAATAGGTGCTACCAAGTCAATGGTGCGTGCCGTAATGTCTTCGGTGCTGCCATTGCCAATTTCCATGATCAACCGTTCTTGGGGGAACAGTGGCGTCAGGTTTTCAAACAGGATTTTGTTCTTGGCATTTTCTGGCCGGTCAAAATTAATTTCATTGACCTTGAGCAGCGCGAAATAGCGTTCACCTTCTTTGGGAGGGCGAATTTTTCCGGAAACGGTGTCTCCGGTGCGCAGGTTGAAGCGACGGATTTGGCTTGGCGATACGTAAATATCATCCGGTCCAGCCAAATATGAACCCTCGGAAGAGCGCAAAAAGCCGAAGCCATCTTGTAAAATTTCTAAAACTCCATCGCCAAAAATGTCTTCACCACTTTTGGCGTGCCGTTTCAAGATGCTGAATATTACGTCTTGTTTACGCGTCCGAGCCATATTCTCGAGGCCCATTTCAGCAGCCACGTCGATAAGTTCAGCAATTCGTTTTGTTTTTAGTTCGGTGAGATTCATGTTTGTGGAGATCATATTTGAAGGTTTAGGATATGAAGAGCAACAAGACTGTTGGCAGTTAGTTAATTAAAACCAATGGTGGTTCTGTTTATTGGGAAACGTTGCATAAAACTGAGGCAACAAAATCAATCTAGCACTCGCTTGCCAAAGCGTCCAGGTTGCTATCATCAAACGACTCAAATAACGGATTCACAGCTTTTTCTAGTTGTTCAATTTTGAAGGGCTTGAGAATCAATGAGAAGGTTTGAGATGCTCTTCGTGTTGCGCTTAGGTGGCTAGCGCAACAGTGATTATTAACGATTAACAAGTATAGATGCCTTGCCCACCTTTGAGCAAGGCAAGTTTATTATATATTACTGTCTAGGAAGGCTGTCAATTGGGATTTTGACAAAGCCCCCACTTTTGTTGCCTCAACATTGCCATTTTTGAACAACATTAGGGTAGGAATGCCACGAATACCGTATTTTGGTGGGGTATCAGGGTTCTCGTCGATATTGAGCTTGGCGATTTTTAACTTACCCTCATACTCGCTGGAGATCTCTTTCAAGATTGGCGCAATCATTTTGCATGGGCCGCACCATTCTGCCCAATAGTCTACTAGTACAGGGCTTGTAGACTGCAGTACTTCTGTATTGAACGTGTCGTCAGTGACGTTTACTATATCGCTCATCTTACTCTCCAGTTTTGCTGGCTCTAAGGTTCAGTAGGGTACCAGCCTAGTGAAATACGGGTGACGGGCCGATTGTACAATCAGCATGGCCATTCATTCAACGCTAAGCGATCGGTTGTTTGCGGGTTTTGGTCATTTTAGCATTAATTCCGCATTGAGTGGCACAGGATAATGAATCGCGGTGGCGTAATGGATTCATAATGTTATGATTTTATCTCAATCAAATATGCCATTGGATCCTTATTTTGACCGATACACAAATTCCCGACAGACAAGACGCTCCCGTGATGGCGGCAATTGATATGGGCTCGAATAGTTTTCACATGGTCATTGCGCGTTCCGAATCCGGTGAGGTGAGACCGATCCAGAAGCTCGCGGAGAAAGTTATGCTGGCCACGGGATTGACCAGTGATAATCAGTTGGATGAGGCGGCTTTTTCTAGGGGTACCGATTGCCTGCGGCGTTTCGCTCAGTGTCTGGAGGGCATTGACCCTAAAATGGTGCGCTGCGTTGGGACTAATACGTTGCGTAAAGCCCAAAATGGTTACCAGTTTTTACGGGAAGCCCGCAAAATCCTGAATTGTCCAGTGGAGGTGGTGGCGGGCAGGGAGGAAGCGCGTTTGATTTATTTAGGCGTGTCCCATTTTTTGGCCGCTCGCGAAGGTCATCGTCTGGTGTTTGATATCGGTGGTGGTTCAACTGAATTCATCGTCGGTAAAGATTTTGAACCATTGCTTACTGAAAGTTTGCATATGGGGTGTGTATCCTATCGTCAATTATTTTTTTCTGATGGGAAAATTACCGAAGCCGGTTTTCGAAAAGCGGTGATTAAAGCCCGCATAGAATTGTCTACCATTGATTTAGAATACAAAAAACTGGGTTGGGAGAGTGCAGTGGGTTCTTCCGGAACTGTGAAGGCGGTCAAGAATGCATTAATTGAGAACGGTCTTTACGAGGATGGCATTACTCTGCAAGGTTTATACGAACTGCGAAAAAAAGTGCTGCAATTTAAGCTTTTGGATGACTTGAATATTAGTGGAGTCAAGCCGGATCGGCGTTCGGTATTCCCCAGTGGTCTGGCAATTATGATCGCCATCTTCGAGCAGCTGGGTGTTGATAAGGCGCGTTTTTCGGAAGGGGCTATGCGCGAAGGCATCTTATATGACCTGCTGGGTCGACATGCTCCTGAGGATGTTCGTGAGAGAACGATTCGCGGCTTGATGAATCGGTGCGCGGTTGACATCAAGCAGGCTGAACGGGTTGAAGCAACAGCGTTAACCATGTTCGATCAGGTTAAAATGAGCTGGGACTTAGGTGATTTTTGCCATGATTGGTTACGATGGGCGGCGTTGTCTCACGAGGTGGGGCTGATGGTTTCCCACAGCGGTTTTCATAAACACAGCAGTTATTTGTTGAGTCAGTCTGATTTGCCTGGATTCACGCGTCAAGATCAACAAATCATGGCTGCGTTGGTGGCCAGCCATCGTCGAAGAATACGGGAAAATAGCGTACAACAAGTGCCAGTGCATCTGCAGGATAAGGTGTTTAAACTGATTTTATTATTACGTTTAAGTACTGCTTTACATCGCTCTCGACGCGAAGATATTGAACTTGATTTTGCCCTGAAAGTGGAAAAAAACCAGCTCACACTGAAGTTTCCGGCGGATTGGATTGCGCAGCAACCCTTGTTATATGCTGAACTGCAGCAAGAGCAAGAGGCGATGAAAAAAGTGGGTTATCAGTTGGATTTTGAGTAGTTTGACTGACTCAGTGTTGCTAACGGTTTAATACTCGTTCGCGAACTTGCGCAATGTCTGCATCGGTAAAGATGCCGTTGACCCCAGATATTGAAGCTAATTGCATTCCATGTTTGAGGCCTAATTTATAGATCTCTCGCACTTTTTGCCATTCTATTTCCCGTCCAACTGTGAAGTTTTCAAAACGACCCTCCAAGGTTAAAACGATGGTTTCCGCGAGGCAGGCATACACCACATTCTTTGGCAAACCAATAGATTTCATTTGAACGTCACCGGGCAGTCTTATTTCCCCGGATTCGATAACCAGAACGTCGGGGCGCTTAGCCACATCCTCTGCGGGGATGTCTAATGGGCGGGCTACGTCTGTAATCACGCAGCCAGGTTTCACTTTCATTATATCGAGGATCTTTTTTCCGGCTCCTGAGGTGGCAGTGACGATCATATCCATCTGGTGTAGCATTTTATCGGCGTGCGCTAATACGTGGATCACCGCATCGGGAGTTTCGTGTTCGATGCTTTCTTTTAGGGTTAGCAGCCGGGCTGGGTCTGGAGCCGCCAAATAGACTTCGCGCACGCCTTTTGCCAGCAGTCGGGCGCAAACCGAGCCGATGGAGCCTGTAGCTCCCACCACCATGGCTTTACCGTCGAGTTTGCCTGCGTTATTCAGCTTCGCCAGCCCTAATTTCTTAATGGCGTCATGGGCCGCCCATAAGGCGCCAGAAGCGCTATAGCTATTGCCGGTGGTAATGGGAAGCGGCGCTCGTTTGGCAACGGTAATACCAGCATCGCCTACTACTTTTGTGAAGGCCCCCAACCCCATAATCTGGGCGCCAAGTTTTTTCGCCATACGTCCGGCCGCCAGCAGGCGTCGATAGGTGAACTCAGGGCTGTGAGCCATAATTTCCCGCGGTGTACCACCCACCGTAATGAGCCAGCCTTCTGCCTCAGCTCCTGTAGGAGAGCGAATTCCGGTTACTTTGGAGTACAACATTGGCGGCGCGTGGGCGATGATTTTTTCGAGGGTATTCATCACCATCGGCGGTGATATTTTGGTTACCAAACCTAACGGCTTCGCATTACGAAAATATTGCTGCGATAGAGGGTGAATGACAAAGGCAAAGCGGCTCATGCGTTTGAAACCATCGGGGTATAAAATGCGGGGCTTGAGGCCAAGTTGAGAAATTATTTCAAGAAAATCATCGTCGGTAATGGATTCTGCCGGATGATCCAGTGAGGCGATAATCAAGGCTTCCAACAGTACCAGGCTGATGGTTTGATCGCTGAAGGGTTGGGGGGTGTAATCAAGTACAGTATAGACACCTTTATCCTGCAAAATTTGCAGTCGTTCTGCAGAAATAGCGCCACTGATAACGGTTTTTCCAGCCAGCTCTTCAAGGCCGTAACGTTCAATCTCTTCAAAAAAACCCACTACTACGTCTGCTTTTTCAATGGCTTTTCGCAGAATGAAGTGATTCCATTCTTTGATGGGATTGATGGAGGGCGAAAGAACATGGGGAGGTGACCAGCGGAATAGTTGATGGGTGCCCTTGGCAAACATAGCCAAGGCATCTAATGATGTTAGAAATTTTGGTACCCCCAGTTGGACAACAGGATCAGCGAAGCTGAGATTATCTGTATACAAACTCAAGGCTTGCGCCGTTTTGAAGTGATTCATGCCGCTGAGTACTAGTACTTTCGAATTGGAGAAAAAGCTTTTTAGTTCTTCTTGAGTATGATGAACAGCCCATTCCTGTAAAATTTCCCGTAAGCGGGTTCCGCTCATTACGGGTATCTTTTGACTTAAATTTTCTAGCCGTTTAATAAGCTTTTGCTGGAGTTCAAAAGTGCCAACCCGTTGATGGTCGCGCATTCCTTCTAAAGCGATAGCGTCGGCTTGGTATTGCCACTGATTAATGAGTAATTCGGCTTGTTTAGTGTCTTGATCTACGCCAATTCGTTTTATTTTGAATCTCTGGTCAAGAAATTGTGCTTCAAACTCGAAATCCTGGTCAGAAGAACCCAGGCTGACACTGATAACCGTTTTCATAAGTGGTTTAGAACCGTTTCCTTGCGACGTAGTTAATCCATTATAGAGTTAGCCGAGCTTCTCTATGAGGTAAGATTGTGCCGAAATTCGTTCTTCTCCTTCGGCCGGAGTTTGCCTATGGTAGTTACCTTCAGAGTCCATGATCCAGGCGTGGCTGTTGTCTTTGAGGTAAATTTCCAGGCCTTCTTTATAGGCGCGTTCACGTAATTTCTCATCGAGAATAGGGAAGCTGATTTCTACCCGACGATAGAGATTGCGCTCCATAAGGTCAGCACTGGCAAAGTAAATATCGTAATCGCCGTTTTGATGAAAATAATAAACCCGAGTGTGTTCCAGAAAACGGCCGACAATAGAGCGAACTTCGATATTGTCAGAGACACCGGGAATTCCTGGTCGTAAACAGCAGATACCCCGTACAATCAGCTTTACTTCAACCCCGGCTTGGGATGCGCGGTAGAGTTCTTGAATGATTTTTTCTTCCGTCAACGAATTGCACTTAAGAATAATTTTTGCCGGTAGGCCTTGTGCCGCGTTGCTCCTTTCTGCCTCAATGTGTTGAGCAAGCAATTCTTGTTGCAACGTAAAAGGTGAGTGATAAAAATGTTTGAGTTGGGCTGGGCGGCCCATTCCGGTCAGTTCCTGGAAGATTTTATGACAGTCCTCCGCCAGCTCATCATTACTGGATAACAGGCTGTAGTCGGAATACAGGCGGGCATTTCCCGCATGGTAATTCCCCGTGCCTAAATGAATGTAGCGTTTTAGCTTGGCGCCTTCTCTTCTGACGACCAGGAGCATTTTGGCGTGGGTTTTGTGGCCGACAATGCCATAGACCACAACCGCACCGGCTTCTTGTAGTCGGCTGGCAATTTCCAGGTTACTTTCTTCATCAAAACGGGCTCTGAGTTCCACCACCGCCGTGACTTCTTTGCCGTTTTTGGCGGCTTCCACCAACAGATCCAATATTTCGGAGTTGGCGCCCGTTCGATACAGGGTTTGTTTTATGGCCACCACGCTATTATCGCGCGCGGCATGGCGTAGAAAGTTAATCACCGGTTGGAATGACTCATAGGGGTGATTCAGTAAAATATCTCCAGCGGACATGGTGTCAAACATGCTGGAGCTGCGTTGCAATTCAGTGGGAATTTTTGGTTTGAATGGTGTGAATTCATGATGGGGTTTTGCCACATCAAGCACCGACATCATTCGAGTTAGATTAACCGGGCCAGTCACTTTGAATAATTGGGTTTCGTTGAGGCCAAATTTGTTAAGCAAAAATTCGATTAAGTTATCGGGCATATTGTCCGCCACTTCGAGTCGAACTTCTTCCCCGTAACGACGTGATGCCAGCTCGCCTCTCAGCGCCGTGGAGAGATCGTCGACTTTTTCTTCATCCAGAAAGAGGTCGGAATTGCGAGTAAGCCGGAACTGATAACAGCCAGTGGATTTCATGCCGGGAAACAAATAACCGGCGTGGTAGTGAATAATGGAGGATAAGAAAACGAAATTATCGCCATCGTCACAAACATCGTCGGGCATGCGGATAATCCGCGGTAGGGATTTGGGTGCGGGCACCACGGCCAAGCCCAGTTGGCGACCGAAGGCATCTTTCCCCTCTAAGGTCACCAGGAAGTTAAGGCTTTTATTCACCAAGCGGGGAAACGGATGTGCCAAATCGAGTCCGATTGGCGTTAGTACTGGGGCCACCTGTTGACGAAAGTAATGTTTGATCCATTGCACCTGGCGCGCGGTCCAGCTATCGCGAGCAATAAAATGAATGTTTTCCAGAGCCAACAGGGGCAAGAGATCGTCATTTAACAGGCTGTATTGACGCTGAATGGCGGCATGACATTTATCTGAAATGACCCGCAATACTTCTTTGGGATGCATACCATCAGCTTCTGGACGGGCTTGGTTAAAGGAAATGTCCCGCTGTAGTCCCGCCAGGCGCACTTCAAAAAACTCGTCCATATTACTGCTGAAAATCAGCAGGAACTTGAGCCGCTCCATCAGCGGCAGGCTGGTGTCTTCTGCCTGTGCCAACACCCGCAGATTAAATTCCAATAGGCTGATGTAGCGATTGACGTAGTAGGCGCTATCGCTGAGATCGATGGCTGTTTCTACTTCAGCCTGGGTAGATTCTGACTG
The DNA here is from genome assembly GCA_963922875.1 of uncultured Ketobacter sp. GTDB lineage: Bacteria > Pseudomonadota > Gammaproteobacteria > Pseudomonadales > Ketobacteraceae > Ketobacter. Next base: position 191,594 of record CAWUJH010000005.1, read on the forward strand.
CTCAATTTTTGGTGTTGTGGTCATAGCGGGTCTACTTCAATGAGTTAGTTAAGTAATTCAGCAGCATATTTAGCAAAATAGGTAAGAATGCCGTCTGCACCTGCCCTTTTAATACACGTTAGTGACTCTAATGTTACACTTTCCTTGCTGAGCCAGCCATTTTCAAAGGCGGCCATGTGCATGGCGTACTCTCCACTGACTTGATACACCAGGGTAGGTACGGCAAATTCGTCTTTAACTCGGCGTACAATGTCCAAGTACGGCATGCCGGGCTTTACCATTACCATATCGGCTCCTTCCTGTAGATCGAGCGCTACTTCATGAAGGGCTTCGTCGCTATTGGCCGGATCCATTTGATAGCTGAATTTATTGCCACCCTTGAGATTGCCGGCTGAACCCACAGCGTCACGAAAAGGCCCGTAGTAACTGGAGGCATATTTTGCAGCATAGGACAAAATACATACATTGTGGTGGTTGTTGGCTTCCAGCTGTTGCCGAATGGCACCGATACGGCCATCCATCATGTCGGACGGCGCCACGATGTCGGCACCGGCTTCTGCGTGAGATTGAGCCTGCTTTACCAGGGTTTCTACTGTGCGGTCGTTCATCACATAACCTTGTTCGTTTATTAACCCATCCTGGCCATGGATGGTAAAAGGATCAAGGGCTACATCGGTGATAACGCCCAGTTCCGGAGCCACATCTTTGATGGCTTTTATCGCCTGCTGGGCCAGCCCATTGGGATTGTAGGCTTCCCGTGCGTCTTCAGTTTTTTTGCCCGCCGGGGTAACCGGGAACAGGGCGATGGCTGGTACACCCAAGCTCGCCAGATATTTGGCTTCCTCTTGCAATAGATCCAGCGATAAGCGCTCAATACCCGGCATAGAAGCTATGGGTTCCCGCTGCGACTGGCCTTCCAGCACAAACACCGGATAGATCAGGTCGGCAGGAGTGAGGCTGGTTTGCCGGACTAAGCGGCGTGAGGATTCTGAGGCGCGCAAACGGCGCATACGGGTTGCGGGGAACGGCGCTCGCTGCATAGAAAAATTGGCCATAGAGTTACCTGGTAAATAATGGAGAATGAATACCTTAATGATACCTTGTTATGGTCTGTGAGTCAGATGGTAAAGGCGGAACACCAACCCAATCAAAAATAACGCCAATAGGCTGGAAAACCAGTAGGGCAGAGTAATCGAGTATTGGTATAAAAAGGCACCCACGGTTGGGCCCATAACGAAACCTAGTGCCGGTGCACCGGCAATGACTCCCGCGACGGCGCCCTGTTCACGAGCGTCCACAGCCAGTGAGGCTGACGCAGAGAAACCAGGTAATGCCATGCCCATCCCCATGCCAATTAAGGCAAAGGCAACGTGGGAATGAATGGGGGCACTCAAGTGAATAATCCAGGCGTAGCCCAGAGCCATGAGCGGTAACCCGCAAAACAGCAAGGTGAATGGCGATAACTTGCAGCGGCTTACGATGATCAATTGCGTGAATAAGGCAGCTGCGGCCGAGTAGACAAAGCTTTGTGCCAATATCTGGGCCGCACCCTGGGGCGTCAGCAAGAGCCGGTCTTGAATTAGGTAGCCCATGGTTTGCTGGCTGATGGCATACCCCATAAAAATTAACACGCCTACTAGAAGAAGGCTGGCGTAACGGGCATCAAAAAAACTCGCTAAAGTGTTTTTTATTTCCTGAAAAATGGCGACAGGGCGGACTTCAAGGAGTTGCTGTGATAGGGGGAGAAACAACCATATCAGTAGCGCGGTGATAGCTGTGGTAATGGCTCCGGCCAGCAGTGGCGCCAACAGATTGAATGCCAAAAGAGGTGCGGCTACAGCGGGTCCTAGGAGTGAGCCTATACTATTGGCCGAAGCCACCAGGCCCATCCCTTTCACCCGTTGCTGAGTTTCGGTAATGTCGGACATATAAGCGATAGCTGCTGGAATGGTGGCGCCCATTAGGGTTGACTGCAGCATGCGACTTATCACCAGGGTGATAAAAAGGGCTGTCCCTCCGATCAAGCCCAGCTGGCCCAGATAAAAAGTTAAAGCAAATAGCAGGGTGCCCAAGCTATATCCCAATAGACCAATTAGCATGACTCGCCGGCGCCCTAATAGGCTACTGAGTCTTCCCCAAACACCGCTGCTCAGAGCATACACTACAGAAGAACAGGAAAGGATAAGGCCGCCTTGATACTCTTCTAATTCCACGCTTCTAATGAGCGGAGCCAGTACGGCAAAGACAATGAACTGGCCCATGGCGGTGCTCACAATCGCCGACATGATGAACCACTGTATCCAGGATTTAGATAGAGGGATGATTTAGCCCTCCCATTCCTGCAATTGTTCTGATGCCTCTAGCCATTCGGCTTCAACTTCATCGATCTGTTGGCTATTGAGTTGTTGTTCACTGAGCCATTGTTTGAGGCGGTGTTTGTTTTCTTCTTCATAAGCTGATGGGTCACTGAGCTGTGCCGCTAAAGTTTGTTTGGTGGTCTCCAGGGTTTCAAGCTTCGCTTCCAGCTTTTTGATCTTGTTCTTTAGCGGGGCAATTTTTGCTCGGCGTTCGGCGGCGTACTGGCGCTCCAGCTTTTTATCTTTTTTGGCTAGTTCCGAATTGTTATTGTTGTCGTCACCGTTTTGGTTTTGCCGATAGTCTTTTAGCCACGCGCTGTAATCATCCAGATCACCATCAAACACAGCCACTTGACCATTGGCCACCAAATAGAACTCGTCGGTGGTTGAACGCAGAAGGTGACGATCATGGGATACCACCACAAGGGCGCCAGAGTATTCCTGCAGTGCAAGCGTTAATGCCAGTCGCATTTCCAGATCCAAGTGGTTGGTGGGTTCATCCAGTAATAATAGGTTAGGTTTACGCCAGATAATCAAGGCTAATGACAGTCGAGCCTTTTCGCCACCGGAAAAGCGGCCGATATTGTCATGAACGGCATCGCCATGAAAACCAAAGCTACCTAGGTATTTACGTAAGGTTTGTTCGTCGGTGGAAGGAGCCAGTCTTTGCAGTGTTACCAGCGGCGTTGATTGAGCATCTAATTGATCCAGCTGATGCTGGGCAAAGTAGCCAATATAACAGTGTTCGCCATATTGCCTGGTGCCTTTCAGTGGTGCAATCTCATTGGCTAAGGTTTTAATCAGGGTAGACTTACCTGCACCATTGGGGCCAATTAATCCAATGCGCATGGCAGGCATCAGTTGTAATGACACCGATTTAAGGACAGCGCTTTCAGCATATCCCAGGTCGGCTTTGTTAAGATCGAGTAGTGGTGTAGAAATTTTGTCGCTCGCTTGAATCGTAAAAGAAAAGGGCGAGTCGATATGGGCCGGCGCGATTTGCTCCATTTTTTCCAGTGCTTTGACTCGGCTTTGCGCCTGTTTTGCTTTGCTGGCTTTCGCCTTAAAGCGGTCAATAAAAGACTGTAAATGAGTAATTTCCCGCTGTTGTTTCTCAAACGCTGACTGCTGATTCGCGAGGCGGGCAGCTTTTTGCTTCTCGTAGCTGCTGTAATTGCCGCTGTAGTAGTTCAGAGACTGGTGTTCAATTTGAATGACATGATCTACAGTGGCATCGATAAACTCACGGTCATGAGAAATAAGGATCAGCATGCCGGGGTAACCTCTTAGCCATTGTTCCAGCCAAAGAATAGCATCAAGGTCCAAATGGTTGGTGGGTTCATCCAGCAACATGATTTGGGAGGGCTTCATCAGTGTCTGAGCCAGGTTTAAGCGCATTCGCCAGCCCCCAGAAAATTCCTTTACGGTTTTTTGAAAATCGCTTTGCTGGAAGCCGAGTCCGGCCAATAATTTTGCGGCTCGTGATTCGGCGGTATAGGCATCAACGTCTGCCAGATCCTGGTGGAGTTTGGCAATGGCTAGGCTATCGTGCTGATCTTCTGCTTGGGCTAATCGACTCTGCAGCCCTCTTAACTGTGTGTCACCGTCTAATACGTAGTCCAAAGCAATCCGGTCCAGGGCTTCAACTTCCTGTGCCATATGGGCAATAGCGGATTGATTGGGTAGTTGAATCGAGCCTGAATCAGGGCTGAGAGCATTGCGTAGGAGCGCAAACAATGACGATTTGCCACTACCGTTTTGGCCGATCAAGGCAATATGCCAGCCTGAGTGAGCCATAAAATCCACGTCCTTAAGGAGGCATTTGCTGCCGCGATAAAGGGTGATGTTTTGCAGTTGAATCATAAATTGTCATTACCATAGAAACGATAAAGGGCCATACCAAAGTATGACCCTTTATTGGGACTGCGATTTACCGTATTAGCCTACATTACGCATCACTTTCAGGATCGAAAATGCTGCGCTCAGGTGAAGTAGGAGCTTTCACCGGTTTCAACTCAAACGGTTTGTCTTCCGCTTTTGGCTTTTCCGGTTCTACGGGTTTTGCAGCACTAGGCTTTGGCTCCGCTTTCGGGGCGGCTGGCTTTGGCGCAGGTTTGGGTGCTGGTTTAGGTACCGCTTTCAGTGCTGGTGCCTCGCTGGGTGCTGGCTTTGGTGCTGGCGCTACAGGTGCAGGTTTGGCACTGGCAGGTACAGCCTTGGGCTCAGACTTTTTAACGACGGCTTTCTTTACTGGGGCCTTTTTGGGAGCTGCCTTTTTAGCGGGCGCAGGAGTCTTTGCGGCTACCTTTTTGGCGGCTGGGGCCTTTTTAACGGCTACTTTTTTTGGAGCAGACTTTTTAACGGCAGCTTTTTCAGGACCGGCCTTTTTTGGGGCTGCCTTTTTAACGGCTGCTTTCTTTGGGCTGGTCTTTTTAACCGGTGCTTTTTTGGCAGCAGCCTTTTTAGGTGTGGCTTTTTTTGCCGTTACCTTTTTGGCGGCTGCTTTCTTAGCGGCGGCTTTGGCGACCTTTTTTGCTCGAGCTGCGGCTGATGCAGCAGCTTTTTTAGCAGCAGCGGCCTGCTTTTTCTCTGCGGCTTTAGCTTTATCAGCAGCCTTTTTAGCTGCAACTTTTGCTTCTGCTGCCAACTCTTTCTCAACTTTTGCTACTGCTTGACTAATTTTCTTGGCATCAGCAAAGGTTTTCTTGGCAATAGCTTCGGCGGCGCTGGCATCAGCATATTGTGCTTTTGCCTCTGCAAGTTTTGCCTTAGCGGTATCGGCTGTTTTTTTACCAGCAGCCTTTTTCGCTGCTGCTTGAGCTTTTGCTAGAGCCGTTTTGGCTTTTGCAGCGTTTTTAGTCGTAGTAGCTAGAGCCTTTTCTCTGGCCTTATCAAGTTGGATTTGTAGTTTTTCGATCTGGGTTGACAGCTCAACCACCGGATCTTTGTTTGCGGCTTTTTTGGCCGTGGTTTTTTTTGCTGCCATAATCATAGTTCCTCAGCTTTGATTTTGGTGTCGCGGACGTTTGCAATTATACGGTTTGCTAAAACAATATCTACCATTCTTGTGAGATTGAGCAAGTATTTCTCTGCAAAATAGTGTCTATAGGCTAGAGATGTACTGGGATTCTGTTACCATTTGGTGCGAACCTATTTCTTAGCACCACCACCCGGAGAAGAAGTTTTGTTTGTTTACTGAATCAATTGACGTTTTAACGTCACTGCAATGACAAAGAAATAGCTTAATTGATTCCCGGGTTCAAACAATTAGATCAGGAGAAATCATGAAAAAATATATAACGGGACTTGCCATGTGTGTCGCTTTGGTGGCGTGTAAGGGTGAGGCAGGTAACGAGGCAGAACAGAAAGCGTTTACTCTGGATAATGAGGATCAGAAAGCCAGTTATGCCATTGGCCTGCGTTACGGCGAGGGTTTTAAGCGAGATCTGGCTGAGCTGGATATGGAAGCTTTCCAGAAAGGGATGGAAGATGGCTTTAAGGGTAATGATCCTATGCTGACTCAAGAAGAGTTGGTGGCGACCCTGCAGGCGCTACAAGCCAGAAAAATGCAGGAACAGAAAGATAAGCAGGAAAAGGCTCTGGAAGAGAACAAGGACAAAGGCGTAGCCTTCCTGGAAGAGAACAAAAAGCGTGAAGGGGTTGTGGTAACGGAAAGTGGTTTACAGTATGAGGTGATTACCGAAGGTGATGGCGCTTCACCCACAGCTGAAGATCAAGTGAAAGTTCATTATCACGGTACGTTGCCTGATGGCACTGTATTTGATAGTTCTGTTGAACGCGGCGAACCCATAACTTTTGCTGTGGGTGGTGTTATCAAGGGTTGGACGGAGGCGCTGCAATTGATGCAGGTAGGGGACAAGTGGAAACTGTATATCCCCTCTGAGCTCGCTTATGGTGAGCGTGGTGCAGGTCCCAAAATTGGTCCTAACCAAGTACTAATGTTTGAAGTTGAATTGTTAGAAGTTATCAAGCCCGAAGCTGAAGCAGCCGCTGAGGAAGAAAAAGCTGCAGAATAGTCGGCACGTTAGCGTTTTATAAAAAAGGCACCTTTGAGGTGCCTTTTTTATTGCGAGGCTATTTCAAAAGGCCTATCACCAGTCGTATACCTCGCCATTAGAGAACATTGTCAGGTATTGATTCTGTCTTTTGCCGAAGGCTACATCGGTAACAACCAGTCCTGATGGACGCCAGAATAACGGGGCATCTGCCCTCCAGTTTTGTAATGCCTTGCCCGATTTTACTTCCCAAAGCACCATTCTGCGTGCGGTAAAGCCAGTGAGAAGGCCGCTGTTGTCTTGGGCGAAGCGGGCGGCTGTTATAGTGGTTCTGGAGTGCCCTACCTCCGCGATTTCTTTTCCGGTTCGGACTTCCCAAATATGACCTTTGCCAAAATATTTGGCGGCGAACACCAAGCTGCCATCAAGGCTGAGCGCAACGCTGCTGACATCATCCCCGAGTTGGTAAGCGAATATTTCTTTGGCTGCCGGTAGATCCCATACTTTAACCAGTCCATCTTCCGAGCCTGTTGCCCCAATTTTGCCATCAGCACTGATGGCAACGGTGTTAACGTCACCTGAGTGTGACAGGGTTGCCAATAATGAGCCGGTAGCTAAGTCGATATATGCTGCTGAGTAGTTCTCTTGGCCGATAATGGCGTAACGGCCTTGATTGGATAATGCGAGCGCAAGAATGCCACCATCAAGAGGCCAGAAACCTCCGGGTCGACCGGAGCCTAGGTCCCACAACACAAAGCGCTTTCTTTCTGCCGTAAGAGCAAAGAGATTATCGGTAGAAAAGGTGCTGGCGATAATTTCTGAAGGTTGTCCACTGACGTGGTTCCAGTTGTAAAGGCGTTCTCCATCGCTGAGCCGCCAGAGGCTGCCACCATGTTGGATGGAACCAATTAAAGCATAATCACCATTGTTACTCAGGCTGGCACTGTAAGCACCTTGAACGGTGGTTTCCCATTGTTGTCTTGGTTGATCACCGCAGGCGCAGAGCGAGCAAACTGCGCTCATCAGAATTGCAGTCCGTATCATTAGCTTCGCTTTTAGTTGTGTTGAAGGAATATGGCTTTGTTTTTGACAGTGTAGACAATAAATGTAAGCCACGGGATATTTGTAGTATCTTCGTGGCTTGGCGGGGAATTTAGGCAACCATATCGCGATGGCAATTATGCAGTTTGTCGATGAGCCGGTCTTCCAAATCAAAACGTTCGACCATCTTCAGGCCTAGTTCATTCAGGTCTTTGGAAAGATCAGTCAGGTCCTTTTCGCTGATTTCTTCATTGCAGTAACGATCATTAAAGTCTAGGGCTAGCTCGGTGGACTGTTGAATCAGTGGTAGGGTTCTGGTGATGGTTGACTGATAGTCTTCTTGAAATTCGGCGGCTTCTTGCATCAGGTGTTTGTATATTTCGAAATGTCCGGCGGAGACATAATCGATGAGTACATCGCACAGTGCGTGAACTCTTACTGAGATGGGGGTGTTATGTTCAGTAAATTGCTTGATACCATCAACTTTGCAGTAAAGGACTATAAGTTTTTGCCGATCTTTGAGCCAGCCAGAAATGAGCCGATCCACCTCACCCCAATTTCTCGTATTATATTTCACTTCAGTCAACATGATGTTTTCCTTTTTGGTAAAAATAAAGCTGTTTCACGGGTGTGTGGAATCTACACACTTACCCTGGGTGTCAACTTCAAAAATGGTTTGTACCATTTGATTGTTTTAGTGCCGTTGCTAAAAAGCGATGTTTTTATTTTGTGGTCTGCCAACCCTCCACTTGGCTAATTGAATTTATTTTTAGAAGCTAGTTTCGAGAATATTCAAATTGCTAAGAGGGGGCAAGCGTTTAAAAAGTGATAAAATTACGAATCTTGAGTTGACAAAAATGCCATTGTTGACTGGTTGGCTTTTCTAGATACCTTTTGTGCCATCAAGGTATCGATAAGGCCAATCTTATGAGATCTTAGTCTAAAAATAGCGGCTGTTTCATAGTTGATTGACAGCCGCGTGTGTTAGCTTTTTCGGGCTAGTAAGGTAATCGCAAGTGCAGCAAGAGCGATGAAAACAAGGAGTGTTTGCGCTGGAATGGATAAGCCCATCAGGTCCCACTGAATATCGGCACATTCTCCTGCACTGGTGAAAATAGTCCTTAATGTTTCGCCTATGGGGAATGTCTCCAGCATATATTCGAGTCCTGGGGTGCACTCAGGTACTTGGTCTTTTGGAAGATTCTGCAGCCATAGGTGACGCCAGCAAACGATTATCCCCAGCACACTGAAGAGTAGGGCTCCGCTGGCTAAGATGCGACGTCCTAGTCTGGCGGGGTCAAAAACAGCGCCCAATAGAAAGAAAGAGCCAATGATTACCACCAAGCCGCGATCGATCAGGCATAAGGGGCAGGCTTCAAGGCCTACGTGAAGTTGTAAGTAAAAATAGGCAAAACAGAGGCTAGAAATACAGAGTAAAAGCCCGGCGGCGTTTATTTGTCGGCTGGAAAAAGAAAGCATTTTATGTCCGATCTGTTTTATTAGGGTGACGGAGATTATACCCACAAAAACATGGGGTTGGGAGGCCTGTAATGCGCCAGAGACCACTAATAAGTTAAAAATAAAATGAAACTTTTTAGTGGTGGTGTGATCTCTTAGGCGATGGCCTGGTGGTGATTATCCGTTGAAAATTGAGTTTGCGCGCTCCCATCTGTCCAACCAGCTTCCCATGCAGCGGCGATGACTTCGCTGTGAAAAGGGCACGCGGTTAAGGGTTCGCCGCTTAATCCAAACAAGTAACCTTGTCGATACGCTTTATTAAGCGCTTCTATATTCCAATTTTGATGATCTGCTTCGTTGATGCTCATTGGCCTCTAGCCTCTAAGTCTTGCCTCGATTACTGCATAATCTGGTGCTTAATTCAGCACCTATAACCTAGAGTAGCAGTGAAATCTAGAAAGTCACTCTAACTACTTGATAAAAAAATTTGCTCTTCACGGGATAATCACTCATACCGCGTTAACTTAAGCTCACTGCAGAACGTTGGGCAGAGTGTTGGAGAGGTTTTATGCGGATATTAATTACCGGTGGCACTGGCTTTATTGGGTCTCATTTGGTTGAGCGCTGGTTAGCGGCGGGTTATCAACTGGTGGTATTAACTCGGAATCCACTAGCGGCACAACAACGCTGGCCCGAAGTGACTTTTGTCGATGCTATTAGCAAATTAAAAGGTCGCTTTGATGGCTTGGTAAATTTGGCCGGAGCAGGCATTACGGATAAGCGGTGGTCCGAGCAGAGAAAAAAAGAGCTCAGGCGGAGCCGGGTGATTCTTACAGAAGAGTTGGTGGCCTGGGCTCAAGGCACTCAGCAAAATTTTGATTGGGTTTTAAGTGGCTCAGCAGTGGGTTATTACGGTTCCTATAACCGCGCAATGCAATCTAGTGCTGTGTACACAGAGCAAAGTCCTGCCGGTCAGGACTTTGCCGCTCAACTGTGTCAGGATTGGGAGCGCGCGAGTAGTGGTTTTGAGCACTGTACGTCGCACTTAGTGCTACTGCGAACCGGGATTGTGCTGGGTGCAGAAGGGGGCATGTTGGCAAAGTTGTGGCTGCCTTTCAGTCTGGGTTTGGGTAGTGTCCTGGGGAGTGGTCAGCAAGTGCTTTCCTGGATTCATATTGCAGATTATTGCCAGGCCATCGACTTTATTATCCAGGCTCGCCTGAAGGGGCCGATTAATATGGTGGCCCCCTTTCCGGTAACAAACAGGGCTTTTACCAAGGAACTGGCCCATGCTCTTTCACGCCCTGCTTTGTTTTCCGTACCGGCCTTTGGGTTGCGTGTCTTACTGGGCGAAATGTCGTCTCTATTGTTGAAAGGTCAAACTGTCGAGCCCGCCGCCCTGGTGGCTCAGGGGTTTGCATTTGATTTCCAAAAACTCCCAGCGGCATTAGCGGATATCGTGGTTAGCTACGAGCAAAGACGAGCGTCCTGACCAAAGAAGTTGGCTAAGTATTCCTCAAAGGGAATTTCGGATTCAGCTTCCATTTCTTGTTGCAGCAACAGGGATTCGGAAGCGGCTGCAGTAAGCTGTGCCAAATCCTTTTCTGGCAATGATTCTGACAAGTAATGACGACCCTGCTGTTGAGCGCAGCCCATCGCAAATTCGAAAAATGATTGCTTCTCTTGTTGTAGCTGACTCATTATTTTGGCTGAAGGGGTTAGTGACGCATCTTCCATTTTTTCCAGCTGGGCCTTGATTACTGCACTGTATGTCCCGGTGTCGTGAGCGATATCAAATAAGGCGGCGATCTCCAGCATGCTGTTGAGATGATTGATGCCCCATTGGCGGAAGGCGAGGGGTTTATCGCATTCGGTGACTAATACCAAATGGGGATTGCGACCTTCGCTGACTATAGTCTGCAGATTTTTCAAATTACATTGATGTTCTTTTTTATTAATGGGGGGGCTGTCAGCGAGTAAACAGTAAACGGCAAACATGTCCAAAAACATAATTTCTTCTGGGGTTATACCGCCAGGCGTAAATGGGTCAAGGTCAATACAGCGCATTTCTATGTACTCAATACCCCGGCTCGCCAATGCGCAAGTGGGACGCTCGCCACTTTTCGTAACTCGTTTTGGTCTGATGGAACTGTAGAACTCATTTTCGATTTGTAGAATATTAGTGTTGAGCTGGTTGTATTGCCCATTGGTTTTAACGCCAATGGCTTCATAAGGCCCATAGGGTGTTCGTATGGCATGCTGTAAAGATTGCACATATTCCACGAGAGAATTGTAGGAAACTTCTAACCCCGCTTGAGCATCATTGTGGTAGCCCAGATCACTCATTCTTAATGAAGTGCCGTAAGGCATAAAGCAGGTATGTTCGTCCAGGGTTTTGAGGTGATGAGATCGACCTTGTAAAAAAGACGCACAAACCGCAGGTGATGCGCCAAAAAGATAAACAAACAACCCTACGTGGCGTAAAAAATTGCGGATCAGGCCTAGGTATTGTTCGGAGATAAAGTCCCGCAGAGGCGCTTTATCTCCGAGCTGTTCCTGATACTCGGACCAGAAAGTGTCGGGAAATGATAAGTTGTAATGAATGCCAGCAATGGTTTGCATGGAGCGCCCATAGCGGTGCCACAGTCCGTGGCGATAGACGTGTTTCATGCGGCCCACATTGGAAGTACCGTAGTGAGCGATGGGAATACTGAGTTCGTCTTCTAAAATACAGGGCATGCTGTTAACCCATAACAACTCTTGGCCCAGATTTTGGTAGGTGAAACGGTGCAGGTTGTCCAAGAATTGCAGAGGAGCATCAATTGTTTGGTATACCGGAGTGATGAATTCTAAAAGGGCTTCAGAATAATCAGTGGTAATCCAGTTATGGGTCAATGCAGAGCCTAGCGCTTTGGGGTGAGGGCTTTGGGCAAGGTGACCATTCGGCACTACGCGCAGGCTCTCTTTTTCTAGCCCTCGTTGCATTTGAGTTAATTGACTGTGTAGATTGCCAGCGCGAAGCGCTTGAATCCGATTAGCGAAAGATTTTGTCACGCAACTTTCCTATGCAGGGTGCTGAGGTATTGGCTAGCCAGCTAGCCGGGCTCAACACAAATTTCCAAAGGTTGAGACCCAGCGAGCTGCAACTGAGGTTATTTGCGCAGCTTTTTGGCATTAGCGAAAAGATCCGCAAAGGTTCCCATTTTGCTGTCGGGTTGTTGCTTTTCTTTGCTGGGCCTGTTGTTGGCGGGTTTGCTGTTGGTTTTAGTCGCTTTGCCTTTCTGGCCTCGTGGTTGACGCGGTGGTCGGGGGCCATCAATTTTGGCGCCAGCAGCTTCATCCAGTCGCATGCTGAGACTAATTCGTTTGCGTGGTAAATCGATTTCAACCACTTTGACTTTCACGATATCGCCCGCCTTTACCACTTCCCTAGGATCGGACACAAATGAGGTCGATAAAACGGAGATGTGTACCAGACCATCTTGATGAACACCGATATCAACAAAGGCACCAAAGTTGGTTACATTGGTGACGACCCCTTCCAGGATCATGCCTGGCTTTAAATCGTCGAGAGTTTCCACGCCTTCCTTGAATTCCGCGGTTTTGAACTCCGGGCGAGGGTCGCGGCCCGGTTTTTCCAGCTCACTGATAATGTCTGTTACGGTGGGCAAGCCAAAGGCATCATCCACGTAATCATTGGCGGCGAGGGTTTTAAGGAATCCGGTATCTCCTACAACTTGCTGTATGCCGCGACTGTTGCGTTGCGCTATGCGCTCAACCACCGGGTAGGCTTCCGGATGCACAGCGGAACGATCCAGTGGATTGGTGCCGTCCATAATTCGCAAAAAACCGGCAGATTGTTGGAAGGTCTTATCGCCTAACCGAGGCACTTGTTTTAATTCATCGCGGCTTTTAAAGGCACCGTTCTGATTGCGAAAATTAACGATATTGCCAGCAATTGTTTTGTTGAGACCTGATATCCGGGCCAGTAAGGGCTCGGAGGCCGTGTTCACATCTACCCCTACAGCGTTTACGCAATCTTCAACCACGGCGTCGAGGCTGCGGGCCATTTTAACTTGACCCACATCGTGCTGATATTGACCCACACCAATGGCTTTAGGTTCGATTTTTACCAGTTCGGCAAGAGGGTCTTGCAGACGTCGGGCAATGGAAACTGCACCACGGTAGGAGACGTCGAGTTTTGGGAACTCTCGCGCAGCAAATTCTGAGGCAGAATAAACTGAGGCACCGGCTTCACTCACCATGATTTTCTTGGTGGGAAAGTCGGGATGCTTACTCAGTAACTCAGCCGCCAGCTTGTCGGTTTCGCGCGAAGCGGTGCCGTTGCCAATGCTGATTAACTCGACACCGTGTTTTTTTACCAAAGCGGCTAAAACGGCGATGGATTCATCCCATTGATTGCGCGGCGCATGGGGGAATATGGTTCCGTGTTCCAACAGCTGCCCAGTGGCATCAACAACAGCAACTTTGACGCCGGTGCGCAGGCCAGGATCGAGCCCCATGGTTGTCTTGGGGCCTGCCGGAGCGGCCATTAAAAGGTCTTTTAGGTTGTGGGAAAAAACCTTTATGGCTTCATCTTCAGCCCGTTCTCTAAGGTCGCCCAGCAACTCTGTTTCAATGTGAGTAAGCAGTTTGATGCGCCAGGTCCAGCGTACTACTTCCTGTAGCCATTTATCCGCTGCTCGACCTTGGTCGGCAATCTCGAAATGTCGGGCAATCATCAACTCGCAGGGGTGTAGATCGGCCTCAGTTTCTTGGACAATGGTAATGCTGGATTGCAGAATGCCTTCGTTACGGCCACGAAATATGGCGAGAGCACGGTGGGATGGGGTGCTTTTTAAGGCTTCTCTATGGTCGAAATAATCCTGAAATTTGGCACCAGCTTCTTCTTTGCCTTCGATTACCTTGGCTGTGAGTATTCCCTCATTGAGCATAAACTGACGCAACTGACCCAACAGTTCTGCGTCTTCACTGAAGCGCTCCATAAGAATGTATTTTGCCCCATCAAGCGCGGCTTTAGCGTCGGCAACGCCAAGTTCGGCATTGATGAACGCCTGAGCCGCTGTGTCGGGATCTTGGCTCGGATCTTCATAAAGTTGGTTGGCTAAGGGTTCCAGGCCGGCTTCTCGCGCTACTTGACCTTTGGTACGACGTTTGGGTTTGTAGGGAAGATACAGGTCTTCAAGGCGGGTTTTTGTGTCAGCGGCGTTAATCGCCTGTTCTAATTCTGGTGTTAGCTTCTCTTGTTCTCTGATGCTATTTAAAATGGTTTCCCGTCGTTCTTCCAGTTCCCTTAAATAGCGCAGCCTTTCTTCCAGGTTTCTTAGCTGCGTATCATCCAGGCCTCCGGTAGCTTCTTTCCGGTAGCGGGCAATAAAAGGTACAGTAGCACCCTCATCAAGTAAGTTAATTGTGGCTAAAACTTGAGCGGTTCTTACACCCAGTTCGTTCGCAATAATTGTTGGAATATCTGTCATAGTCATGTTCATAGGGTTTCTAGCGATGCGTGCTCGAATTATAAACCTTTGTTAGGTCAGGAGGGTAGCAGCTCTTTAAACGACGGTTTCAAGTTGCGATGGTGTCGTAAAGCAATTGAATGAAAGTTTTAAGGAACGATCCCAGAAAGAGGTGGATTCCAGTAGATTAATTTCACCATTTTGCAGTTTTTGCAGCAACTCGTCGATAGTTGCGGATAAAACCTGGTGTCCGTCACGGGCAACAAACAAAAGCATTTTAGATTTGGTGTCTTGTTCAGATAAGCGACAGCGTCTGATTGTACCGTCGTGCCGCAGAAGTTCGAGCCATTGACCAAATTTTAAATTGCGTAAAGCTTCACTCTGCTGTTCCAGCGATTGTGAGTGTCCCAATTCGGAGATACGGAGATGAAATCGTTCTAATCGATGAATTTGTTGGTCTGCCGCCGATCCCGGCGGATAATTGGATTTACGGGTCGCTCCCGGTATTGTCATCGTGTGATCGATTTTTATGCTATTAGCGGGTGTTACCAAACCCTTGGTTTCTTTTATGTGGGCAATAATTTCGGCATAGGTTGAGGTCAGTTGTTGAGCTTTTTCCTGACTCAATCGGCTTTTTGTTAGGGCGCTTTCCAGGGAGCTGATAACATCCTGTGTCACTGTCACCCAATATTGCTGATCTGCTGCGTAGCTTTGTGGTTGAATACTCCACAATATATCATCGAGCAACTTGAGGCTTTGCTGCCATTGCGATGAGGTTTCATCGTGATCGCTCAATTGGTTCTTTAGCAAGGTCGCAAAGGGGCCTTTGATCATATACAGAATAGATATGGGAAGTATTTTGCCTTGGGTTCGATCCTGTATTAATTGATTAACCAGTGACGTATTGTTTGCATGTCTAGTGGTAACTGAATCATTAGTCAGTGTTTTCTGTTCTACCTGGCGGGCTCGTTTGGTTTCCATGATAATGAATTTTTGAAAGTCTTTTTCAAGATTTTCAATCAACTCATAGACGCCAGGATGATAATTTTGCAAGAGTTGAACCAGAATGCTGGTGAACTCCTCGTGTAACAAATCACGCACTTCAGCGTTTTGTCTTTCCCAGCCGATAGCCGCCAAGGATATTATTTTTATCAAGCGTCGCATCGGGTGCTTGGGGTCACTAAAAAAAGATTTATCCGTAAGGGCTGTCTGCATAACCGGTAATTGAAACTGGCTTAACAGCTGAGCCATTTCCTGCGGGTAATTCGGATCGTCGTGCATCATCTCAAAGGCCGATGCTACTAAGGTAATCACATTATCGTCGGCTTGATGCAGCATTCGATTACCCCTTTGGCGTACCAGTAGCCCCAGCTGATGCTCAAGAAGCAAGCGTAAATCCCGTGGCTCATAATGGCTTTGATGTTCGTGTGAGGGCTCTTCCACCATTGTTTGTACATGCGCATCCCGAAGCCTGCTCAGCAAGGATAAAATGAGTTTGGTGTCGAGGGCTGGGCCTTGGTGGTTCTGTTTTACTGCAAACAGTCGACTATTAAGGCTGAGCTCATGGCGTCTTGAAAGTATTTTTTGCAGTTGCGAAAAGCTGGCTTCAGACAAGGGTACATCCTGCTCCTGGAACGAGGGAGTGACAGTTTCGCTATGACCTTTAGAAGGGCTCGGTTTTCTGGGAATATTCACCTTAGGAAGTATCCCCTGTCGAATCAAAACCTGATTGGCTTCAATTAACAGTGGGCGCATTTTGTTGACCACAAAGCGTTTGAAGTACTCGCACAGTACCAGACGTAATGATTGGGTGGCGTCTAGTTTGTTCAACGTGTGGCAAAACAGGGCAATGAACGAGCGGGAGCCAAGAGGCATATTCTGCGGCGTTAGGCTATCGATATTAAAGTAGTGATTCAGTCTCTCTGTTAACTGATTCAATAATTCGGCTTCGTTGTTTTCCAGAGTTTGGCTCAGTTCCAGCATAGCTTCTTGCAGGGTGGATGGGGCTTGTGAGTTTAAGTCGAACAAGCCATCAGCTTGTTGCGGTGCAGGTTCCCGATGATTATAGATGTAGCGAAATTGCTGAGTGAAACCTGATTTAAATTGGCTGCAAAAGTTGTCTTTTTGCAGCCGCATGGAGTGCATGACATCGAAATATTGATTTTGCTTGCTGGTTTCTTTGGCATTTTCAGCCAGTTCAAATAACGCATCATCAAGGGAATTGAACATAGCATTCAACAGTTCTGACAGCTGTGTCAGCACCTGATGCTGTAAATTAATCAGCAAAGATCCGTCGATGTGATATTTGCGTTGATCTCTCACAATGATTCCGTTTAATTAAGGTTTGATCAAAAATATCGAAACGCTATTTGCATAGTTCATAGCTAATAGCCATTAGCTTCAAAGTTTGAACGCTTGATGTGCCCCTTTATT
Source organism: uncultured Ketobacter sp. (assembly GCA_963922875.1). Classification (GTDB taxonomy): domain Bacteria; phylum Pseudomonadota; class Gammaproteobacteria; order Pseudomonadales; family Ketobacteraceae; genus Ketobacter. The sequence continues at coordinate 208,376 of CAWUJH010000005.1, forward strand.
TAGTGAGTAGCCTCAATTTATGCAGTAGCCCCACAGCCCAGGTTAAGCGTCTCCATTGTTCCAAACTTTTACAGTATTTTCTATGTAATTCTCACATTCTGGCTTGTCATAATAATGCTGTTAAATGATTTAGTTGTTAATTTGGTCAGCTCCTTTGGAGGGTTGGGGAGCTAGGCTGGAGAAAATACGCCCCTTTAACGTTTCTATAAAGACCAATAAAGATGGCACAAAAAACAAAATCAAAAAGGTGCCGTAGGCCAGTCCAAACACAATGGAGATAGCCATGGGTATCAAGAACTGCGCCTGCAACGAGGTCTCAAATAGAATTGGCAAGAGGCCAGCAATGGTGGTTAATGAGGTGAGAACAACCGCCCTGAATCGAGCACAAATGGCTTCTACTATCGCACTGTGGGCGTCCATGCCGCGCCGTCTTAATTGTGAATAAAAAGTGATCAAAACAATAGAGTCGTTAACGACGATTCCAGAGAGCCCAAACAGCCCCATTAAAGAAAACATCGACAGATCTTTACCCATTATAAGGTGTCCAAATAATGAGCCAGTGAGGCCCAGGGGTATGGCGGCCATCACCGCCAGGGGCCAAGAGTAGGATGAGAACACCCAGGCAAGCACAATGTATATCAGCGCCAAGCCGATGATCATGCCCATTTTCATATCACTGATGGTTTCTTCCTGGTCTTTAGCTTTTCCCTCTAGCCCTAAGCTTAAGTGGTAACGCTGTTTGAGGTCAGGTAATAGCTTGCTGTTTAAATCGGCGTAAATTTCATTGGCGTTAGCGATGTTATCATCGAGGTCTGCGAATACAGTTACCGCCAAGCGGCCGTCGGTGTGGTTAAGTTTTTCGATGCCTTTGCGGGATTGAAAGCTTACCACTTCTCCCAGTGGCACAGTCTCTCCGTCATTGGCAACCACGGGAAGATTCTCCAGGATGTCCATGGAGTGGCGTTCCTGGTCTGGTAAGGTTACGCGAACCTCCAGCTCGTCCTCTCCCAGATGAAATATCTGGGCTATGGCACCATCAAAGGCGGCTCTTAGCTGTTGACCAATGGTTATCGTGTCCAATCCCAGGCGCCGGCCTGTAGGCGTTAACTCGTAAATTAACTGCTCTTTTCCCCAAGGCAGATCATCATCCACATTGCTGACGCCTTGATATTTAATTAGTGAATCCTGTAATTCCTGGCTGGCGGCTTTCAATTGCTGGACGTCACCACCTACCAGACGAATGGCAATGGGTTTGCCGCCTGGGCCACCTTCTCGTTGTAGTATGGCAAAGCGCTTAATCCCTGGGGGTTCGGTTATATTATCGCGCCAGCGCTGAATAAATTCGGCATTACTGATGGGCCGTTTTCCGTTGTCCAAATCCACCACTACGGCGCCCAGTTCTGCGGCTACTTCACGGCCTGTGTCGCCAAAGAATGACCGGCCGTGGTAGGTGATGGCAATATTAACAAGGTCGTTGCCAAAGCTGTCCTGCAGCTGTTGTTGAGTTGTCTCCAGGCTATGTTCCAGATGGGCGAGAAACTGGTTGACTTCTGCTTTTGCAGTGCCGGGATAGAACTCCACATTGGCGCGGATTTCGTTACCGTCCACACTGGGAAAAAAGGTGAATTTCAGTAGGCCGCTGGCAATCAAGCTCAGGGCAATAGCAAAGGTCGCAACACCCCCCATTATTACCGTGCCACGATACTCTATAGCCTTAGTTACCCAGCGTCTAAGGCGCGTATCCCGAAATTGCTGGAAGGCGCGGTCGAAGCGCGCTTTGAAATTATCGGCCTGCATCGCCTGCGATTTTTGTCGTTTCAAACTGTGGTTCAAATGCCCAGGCAATATGAAAAAGCACTCCACTATTGAGGCTATAATGACGCAAATAATCACCATGGGCATATCAAAAGCTATTTTCCCCATTACACCGCCGATTAAAGCGAGGGGGAGAAACGCGGCGATGGTGGTGAGTGATGACGCCATAACCGGCGCAAACATACGTCGGGCTCCGCCAATAGCGGCGGCTTCCGCGGATTCACCCATTTCTTTGTGGGTCAGGGTATCTTCTCCCACCACAATAGCGTCATCAACAATGATGCCCAATGCCATGATTAGGGCAAATAAGCTAATCATATTGATACTGCCACCGGTAAAGTGAAGCACCGCGATGGTGGCGAGAAAAGACACAGGGATTCCTACGGTTACCCAAAAAGCAACACGTACATTCAGGAACAAAAACAGCGTGACAATAACCAGCACTAAGCCACCGAGTCCGTTGGTTAGCAAGAGCTTAATACGATCACGCAGGTGTTTCCAGCGTTCATTGTAAACGTGAATTTCTACTCCCTGAGGTAGCTGTGGACGCACATCCTCCACCCATTGAGTAAAAATTTCTGCGGTACGCAAGGTATCCTCAGAGGTGGTTCTCATCATCAACAGTTCAATGGCCGGTTGGCCTTGCCATGTAATGTAGGGTTCGTCTTCTTGTGGCCTGCGCACCACTTGGGCAATATCTCCCACCCGCAATAAACGACCCTTGGCATCCGTCACTAGTGGCATTTGTTCGAATTCGGCCACAGTTCGGTTTTGGCTCAGCGAGCGGACTTGTTTAGCGACCTGGTTTTTTGCGGCGGTTCCGGCGGGTAAATCAATGCTGTTTTGAGCGATTAAGTGGGCCACCTGAACTAAGGATAATCCGGTGTCGTGGAGTGTCGTGGCGGGTACCTGAATGGCGATTTCTTCTTGTGGCAGACCGACAAAGTTAACCTTGCGAATACCTCGGGCCAGCAATTGTTGCTCAAACTGGCGCGCCAGTTGCGCTAACTCAGCTCTGGATTCTGAACCGGTGATGATGATGTTGGCTATAGGGTGAAAGCTTTCCAACTGCTGAATAATGGGTCGTTCAGCTTGTTCCGGTAAATTCCGAATGGAATCCAAACGCTGCTTAACTTGATCCAGTGTTATTCCTACGTCGGCACCTTCTTCTATTTCCAGGGTTATAGAACCACTGCCATAGCTGCTTTTTGAAGTCATCTTTTTGACTTCAGTAAGGGTTTTCAGCTCCTGTTCCATGGGTAATATGATTGAGCGTTCTACGTCTTCCGCCGTAGCCCCGCTCCAGGGCACTGAGATTGATATGTAATCAAGATCGAAGTTGGGAAAGAACTGGGTGTTAATCTTTTTTAATGACCAGAGCCCTGCCAGAATGAACAAAAACATCATTAAGTTTGCAGCGACACGGTGGCTGGCGAAACTGGCAATGAGACCGGGATTATTACTCATGGGGCGATGACTGCCTGTTGCTGGTCCCTATCGGTAGCCACTTTAATAGGTAGACCGCCCACGGCATTGGTCAACTGGGTAACCAAAATCTCAGTGCCTTGTGGTAGCTCTGCCCGCAATAATGGCCATAGCTCGCCAGATTGGTGGCGCGCTTCGCCCAACCGTTCAACTAAAACGGTATGCAAAACCCCGTCGATTATCTGGTAGATTCGTTCTTGACCGTAAACTGCGTTGGGTGGTACCAAAATACTGTTGCTGATTTCCGGCAACAAAAGGTGCAGCTCGCCGGTGCGACCAAGTATGATATTGTCGGTAGCCTCTTGAAAAGAAAACAAGCCATCAATCCCTCCTCGATTGGAGCCGACGGTTCCTGCCAAGCGTTTAAGCGTGACGGGGAAGGATCGGTTGCCCACGTTTAGAGTGCCGCTAAGTGGCTTGTTGTTATTAAGGGCATCTTGGATGGCGTTTAAATGGCGGGAAGGCAGTTGGGCGCGGATTTCAACCTGGTCCAAGTTGAACAGGGAAACCAGGGGTTCGCCCGGCCGAACCAGATTGCCGGGCGACACCTTTACCGCAGTAATACGGGCGAGCTTAAAGGGCGAGACGATTTTTGAGCGTTCAAGATCCAGTTGCGCCTGGTCACGTAGTGCTTGAGCCCGCAATAGCTGGGCGTTCAAGCGGGCTAAACGGTTTTCGTGGTCGTCCACTTCCAGTTGTCGATTCAGTAGGCTAAGTTGTTGGGATTGGGCTTGTTGCAATGCTTCGTCTCGATTCATTGCTGAGCCTAGATTGTTCGCTGAGAGCTTTTCATAACGCTCAACGGATTTTTGGGCAAGCCTGCTGAGGTCTTTTTCTACCGTTAATGCCTGAGTGTTACTGTTATGCCGGTTGAGTTCTGAGTCGATTTGGGCCTCGATATCTTTCACCTCAGCCTCTCGTTCCTGGAGTGCCAGGCGGGCATCACGGTCATCCAGCTGCACAAGTGTTTGGCCCAAGCTGACCCGCTCCCCTTCCTGGGCGGGAACCTGTGCCACCAAGGCGTTCACCGTGGCGGATAAATTCGATTCTTGCGGTGATTCAACTTGGCCAAACAAGGTGACCACGGGTTGATGGGGGCCAGGAGTAATGCTCATGGTTTCAACCAGCGGTAGGTTGTTGGCTTGGGGTGATTGTGCAGGGGTTGGCTTAAAGACGAAAAACAGGGTGATTATCAACACGCAGATGCCAAGGATAAGCACGGGTATAGGAACTGAATGAATAACTTGCTGAAATCCTGCCCGCGATTTGTTCATGGTGTAGCTGGTTTCCTGGTACTGGGTTTAGATTAATCTGGGTACAGCATATATTACCCAATCAACTCTTGTAACAATTTCTACTGGATGAGGTGCTCTGACAAAGACAGTTTGAGGGTAAAATGTCGCCAAGGTTCCGTTTGGGTCGTGATTGGATCTCAAGTTATAACCCAGGTTTTATGCAAACTAATGAACTTCAGTAACAAATATAGGTGTGAAACATGGGGGATGCAGCCCGTGAGCAGGAACAAGTGGTTAAAATACTGGTGGTGGATGATGATGCCCGTTTACGGTCTCTGTTGCAGCGCTTCTTGGAAGAACAGGGTTTTACCGTAAAAGCAGTGGCGGATGGTGAACAGATGGAGCGGGTGTTAGCCAGAGAACTCTACTCACTGATGGTTTTGGATTTAATGTTACCGGGCGAAGATGGCATGTCTATTTGTCAGCGTTTGCGCAAGGCCGGTAATGCCATTCCCATCATCATGCTAACGGCTAAAGGTGATGATAATGACCGTATTAGTGGTTTGGAGGCCGGAGCGGATGATTATCTGGCCAAGCCGTTTAATCCCCGTGAGCTTTCCGCCCGCATCAAAGCTGTGTTGCGGCGGCAAACTAAAGAACTGCCGGGTGCCCCCTCTCAGCAGGAGACGGTGGTTTCCTTTGGGCCTTATACTTTGAATCTTGCCACGCGCATGTTGACCAAAAATGGTGAAGAGTTAAGTTTAACCACCGGTGAGTTTGCGGTTATGAAGGCTTTGGTACAGCATCCAAGAGAGCCATTGACTCGGGATAAACTGATGAATCTAGCCCGTGGCAGAGAGTGGAGCGCCATGGAGCGTAGCATTGATGTGCAGGTCTCCAGGTTGCGACGCATGATTGAAGATGATCCGTCCAATTCCCGATATATTCAGACGGTGTGGGGCGTTGGCTATGTCTTTGTGCCTGATGGAAAAGCGTAACAGATTGCGCTGATGCCGTTTTCTTTTATTCCTAAGTCTTCCTTTTGGCGAACCACCGGACTGATCTGGCTGGTGTTGATTTTAAGCCAGATTTCCTTGTTGTGGTTCGCCATTGTATTTTTGTATCTACCGGGCATAAAACAAAGCGCAAAATTGGTGGCGTTAGAGGTAGATACACTTCATGTACTGGTGGATAGCCAGCAAAAAAATGAACTTTTAAACCGCTTGAAGCAACAGCACGAACTTGAAATCACTGAGAACATGGCGCTGGTTCCTCCTCTCGACGATGGTTTGTTGAGAGATTTTTTTCTGGAGCCCTTGCAGGCTCGGATTGGTGCAAATGCGAAGGTGCGATTGAGTTTTCTTCCAGCACCCAGTCTGTGGGTAAATACCGATCGGTTAGGTGCGTTATGGGTGCGTTTTCCGTTGGAGAGTGTGGGGCGCTATGAAGTATTTATCGTTCTAACCTGGATTATCGGCACCCCTGTGGCGGCGTTTATTTTGGCTTATTGGTTTGTGGGGCAGTTGAACCGGCCATTGCAGCGCCTGGAAACTGCCGCCCGGAAATTGGGTCGTGGAGAAAACATTAGGGGTTTATTGTCAGGTAATACGCCGCGTGAGATACAAGCGGTCAACGAGGCGTTTCTGCAAATGCATGACAACTTAAAGCGAATGGATCGCGAGCGAGCTTTGCTGTTAGCGGGGATATCCCATGATTTACGTACTCCTCTCACACGACTCAGGCTCACTGCCGAATTATTGGGTGAATCAGAATTTGCCGAAGGCATGATTCGGGATATCGAGGATATGAATGCCATATTGGATCAGTTTATTTTGTTTGTGCGCGATGGTAGCGACGAACGGGCAGAATTGGGTGATCTCAATGAAGTGATTTTAGAGGTAATTAGTCAGTTTGAGTCAGAGGGAGTAACCATTCAAACCGAATTGCACCCGCTGTCAGAAATATCCTTAAAGCGACTCTCCATCAAACGGTTGTTTTCCAATTTAATCGCCAATGCCATTGGTCATGGGGGGGGTGAGGTTACCGTTTATAGCGCCATTGAAGACGGAGAAATTTGCGTGATTATTGGCGATCGTGGGCCTGGTTTGACCCCGCAGCAGCAATATGATCTGTTTCAACCTTTTGCACGGGGGGATCAAAGTCGCACCAGTAAGGGCTCCGGTCTGGGGTTGGCAATAGTGAAGCGCATAGTCGATATGCATCATGGTCGCGTAATTATGCGTAACAGGGAGGCGGGTGGGCTCGAAGTTGTGGTCTATTTGCCGGTAACTGGTAACCTGATACCGCCGGATTCTATGCTCGCCAGAATTCATTGATTTCAATGCAATAAATATATCAGCACTGATTGACTACTATGCAACCCTTTGTTTATAGCCCGAATTAAATCTGTTAGGCTAGGGCATTTGCCGCTACGACAAGAAGGCCGAACCGCAGATAAAGCGATAAAGCTAGTGACTCTGCTAGTGTAAGGCGTGTTGTGAACTTATAATAAGCAGGCATAGTCTTAAAAAGTAACCGAGCTTAACTCACGGAGTACTGTTCTGAGTACTGAGCCCCAGCTACCTTTTTTTCAAACAAATGGTAAGTTGCCGATTTTGTTCGGTTTTTGGTTGGTGAAATTAAGTCGGATAAAAACAAAAAGTAAATGAATAATAGTAGCTACGAGGGTGGTCAATCGACTTGTTATTTTCTAAATTGATTTTTCGGCATTTCCCTTGGTTTTGCGGGGTGCTCGTCACTCTGACGATGATTTTGGCTGGCTGTGATAGCGTCAATGTCGGTCGCCAGGCAGACGGAGGTTCTAACCCGCAAAGCGTTGCCATTCGCATTAATGCGGGTGGTGATAGCTACACCGATACTGCAGGTCGGACCTGGTTGGCGGATACGGGCTTCAACACCGGGAGAACCTCTGCCGATGGTCTTGGGGTTGATATTACAGCCACCACCGATGATTTGCTCTATCAGGTGCAACGTTGGGATCCCAGTAGCGGTGACGACCTGATTTATTCCATTGCTGTGCCGAATGGAACTTACACTCTGCGTTTGCACTTTGCCGAAACCTTCCCGGCGAACACCGCTATTGGCGATCGGGTTTTTGACGTATTTGTCGAGGACAATTTGGTGTTGGACAATCTGGACATCATCGAACAGGTAGGTGCCCAGAATCGAGCCTTAGTACGGCAAATTCCCGGCATCAGTGTCTCTGATGGAAACCTTACCCTGCAATTTGGTCATGTGGTGGATAACCCCACTATTGCGGCGATTGAAGTTCTGTTCTCGGCGCCAGCGCAAGATACTAACCCACCCACAGTGCCGACTAATCTGACAGCCTATGCCGGTAAGTCGCAGGTGACATTGAATTGGAGTCCCTCTTTTGATGATGAAGGGCAGGTGATTGCCTATAACGTTTACCGGGATGGCGTTAAAGTTGCCACTACCAATGCAGTTACCTATACCGATACAGGGTTGGACCCAGAGACTGTCTATAGTTACGGTGTCTCTGCCATTGATAATGCCTTGCCCGCCAATGAATCGGGCAGGGCCCTGATTGCTGTCCAGACACTGGAAGCGACAGCGTCAGCCGTAGTGCGGATAAACGCCGGTGGTGATCAGTTGGTGGATAGTGAAGGACAAGTCTGGCAGGCTGATTCAGGCTTTAATTCTGACTCCACGGATACCTCTGATGTCAGCGATGATATTCTGGGTACCGTAGATGATCGCCTGTATCAGACTCAACGCTGGGATCGGCCCGGTAACCCGAGATTGACTTATAGTTTTGCTGTACCCAATGGTGAATATGCGGTGCGTTTTTTATTGGCGGAGACCTTTTCCGGAAATTTTGCGGTAGGTGCGCGGGTGTTTGATGTCCGGATTGAGGGTGTAACTGTACTGAGTGACATTGATATATTTCAGGCGGTCGGCGGTTTTAGTGCCTATGAGGAAACTACGGGTACAGTGACCATCAGTGATGGCGTAATGAATATTGAGTTCATGCCCGGTGTCGAGAATCCCACGGTGGCCGCTATAGAAGTGATTGCCTTGACAGCCTCCGGTGGTGCAGTACCCACGACTCCCGCCAATCTCACGGCAGTTGAAGTCACCAGTGATTTTGTTGAACTTGGCTGGTTAGCTTCTTCGGACTCAGATGGGGTGGTCGCTGGTTATCGTGTCTATCGCGACAGCATACCCATTGGCATTACTCTTACGACCTCATTCACCGACAGTGGTGTAAGTCCAGGGGTGAATTACAGCTATCAAGTGTCTGCTCTGGATGATGATACTCCATCTAACGAATCGGCTTTAACCGCGCCTTTGGCGGTGTTTACTCCGGCTACGGCGTCCGCATTCCGGGTTAATGTGGGGGGGGCGGATTACACGGATGCTGATGGTAACCTCTGGATTATTGATTACGGCTATTGCAATCAGGGTAATGTGGTTGCAGATGGTGTGGGTAAGGAAATCGATAATACGGAGCTGGACCGATTGTACCAAACGCAGCGGGAGAGCAGAGTATCTCCAGCCGTTATGTCTTGTGCCTTTAATCTGGCGCCGGGTGACTACGATGTTCGGCTCCATTTTGCGGAGATTGTCAGTACCAAATTCGCTACCGGGCAACGGGTGTTTGAAGTGCAGCTGGAGGGAAATACGGTGCTCAACGGGTTTGATGTATACCAGGAAGCCGGTGGTGAAAATCGAGCGTTGGTTGAAACCTTTTATAATATACCCGTTAACGATGGCTCCTTGAATATGGACTTTACGGGTATTACGGACAGGCCGATGCTGGCAGCCATCGAGATTGTCGGGTTGTCTAACTTTGCGGACACGGTTGCGCCCACTGTGCCTACCAACCTGGCAGTGGTGGCGGGCAATTCTAGGGTTACTTTAACTTGGAATGCCTCATCAGATACTACTGGCTCTGTGGCCTACTACAGGGTTTCTCGTGACTCAGTTCAGATAGCCGTCGTTCGGGATACCACATTTACTGATAACCTGCGTACGCCAGGAACCTCTTACACTTATGAGGTGACAGCAGTGGATAACGCTATTCCCTCCAATGAGTCTGCTCCCGCGTCGGTTGTGGCAACGACGACCAATAATCCTGACACAACTGGACCGACCACACCGCAAAATCTTCGGGCTGAAGCGCTGCAGCAAGAGATCTATTTGAGTTGGCTCGATTCCACTGATACTCAAGGGGATGTGGTGGGTTACAGTATTATTCGCGATGGCAGTATTCAGGGCTCCGTTGCCGATAGTTATTTCGTTGATACGGGCCTCACCCCTAATACCAGCTACGACTACGAAGTCATAGCGCTGGACTACAACGGTAATCCCTCGTTACCATCGGCCACCTTAACGGTAACGACGTTGCCCTCTGGTACGGTTGTGGTAGAACGAGTCAACTCCGGAGGGCCGGCATACACCGATACCCTTGGCAATGTTTGGTCCGCCGATAAGAATTTTAATAATGCGTCTAGAGTGTCCAGTGATGGGTTCGGACAAGATACTGCTGGCACTGGTGATGACCTGCTTTATCAAACACAACGCTGGATCCAATCCTATACCACTCCGGTTCGTTACTCGTTCCCGGGCCTAGCTTCAGGGAACTATACCGTTAGATTACACTTTTCAGAAGATTTTGATGGCTCACCTGCTGGAGCTACGCCGGTAGTGCCGTCAAATTTCGCAGTGAATCAGCGTGTATTTGATATCAATGTGGAAGGCAATCCAGTGCTTGATTATGATATTTTTGCCGCAGCAGGAGCGGGGCTGCATAAGGTTGTGGAAGAGTTCACCAACATCTCTGTTAATGACGGCACTTTAAATATTGTTTTGTCTGCAAAACCTGAAATTGAAGATAAAAATTACCCAACGATCTCGGCCATTGAAATCTTTCAGCTACCCTAGCGTCTAACGGCAGGACCTTAGTCCTGCCGATCGATTTGACGTTGGTGGTTTTTTTGCGCGAGCTTGGCCTGTCTTCTTTGCGCAATTAAGCGTTGCTGATCGCCGCCGAGATGTTCTTCGCCCCGCTCCCGAGCCAGGCGCATTTGCTTTTCCCTCTGCGCAAAACGCTGGCGCTGCTCTTCGCTCACTTCATCATAACAATGGTGGCAGCTGACGCCAGCCAGATAATGTGGAGATTTTTTATCGGCTTCTGTAATCGGACGTCGACAGGCGTGACATTGGTCATAGTCGCCTTTTTCCAAATGATGGTTTACGGTAACGCGATTATCGAAAACAAAACACTCACCTTGCCACAGCGATTCTTCCGGTGGCACTTCTTCCAGATATTTTAATATGCCTCCCTCAAGGTGATAGACCTCATCAAATCCTTGTTCTTTTAAATAGGCCGTGGATTTTTCGCAGCGAATTCCACCAGTACAAAACATGGCAACTTTCTTGTGCTTTTGCGGGTTGAGGTGCTCTTTTACATAAGCGGGGAATTCGCGAAATGATTTGGTTTTCGGGTCTAGGGCATTTTGAAAAGTGCCAATTTCCACTTCATAGTCATTGCGGGTATCGATCAAGATAACTTCGGGATCGCTAATCAATTGATTCCACTGGTGGGGTTTCACATAAGTGCCTACGGTTCGCTTGGGATCAATGCCCTCAACACCCATAGTAACTATTTCCCGCTTGAGCTTCACCTTGGTGCGATAAAATGGCTGCTCATTATCGTAGGATTCTTTGGTATCAAGGCAGGCTAGCCGCTCATCCTGACGCAGATGGCTAAGCACCGCATCAATCCCCTCGCGGGTTCCAGCAATGGTGCCATTAATGCCTTCATCTGCCAGCAATAAGGTACCTTTAACTTCTTGTTTTAACATTAAATCCAGTAGTGGCTGGCGCAGCTCGGCAAAGTTTTTCAGGGTGACGAATTTATAAAGGGCGCAGACGATAATCGGCGCCTCAGACGCAGTGCTTGTCATAGTTTCCTCGCGGGCTGGAGCGTAAATCCAGAGCGGTAATGGGTGGTCAATCTAAAAGAGGGCGATTGTACCTCAATCTATTTAATTTGTGCAGTATCTTGCCTAAGTTTGATACCGTTTAAATTTATGGGTATGGTATTTAGATAACATTGGCTCGGGGAGTAGTGGGAAATGCTGTTACGTAATGCGGTTCAACTAATTTGTTACCCAAATCGCATGGGTAAAGACCTAAAAGACCTCCATACTGTCATCGATCGTCATTTCAGTGATGCGATTGGAGGTGTCCATATTCTGCCGTTTTTCCCATCCAATGCGGATGGCGGGTTTTCCCCGTTGACCCATAAAGAAGTAGATCCTGACTTTGGTGAGTGGGCGGATATTGAAAAAATATCCGCGAAATACGATTTATGTGTAGATCTAACGGTTAATCATGTGTCTGATGAGTCAGCTGAATTTAAAGACTTTATTGCCAAGGGTTACGATTCAGAATATGCCGACCTGTTTGTTCACGTGGATAAGTTTGGCGATATCACGCCAGACGATATGGCAAAAATTCATATAAGAAAAGAAAAAGAACCGTTTCGCGAAGTGCAGTTTGCGAACGGCGGTAAAGGGCGCGTGTGGTGCACCTTTACCGAGCGGCAAGTGGATCTGAATTACGAGTCGGACAAAACCTATCGCTTAATGGAAGACTATATAAGCTTTCTAGCTCAGCGCGGCGTTAAGCTGTTACGGTTGGATGCTTTCGGTTATACCACGAAGCGCATTGGTACCAGTTGTTTCTTGGTGGAACCCGACGTGTATCGAATTCTCGATTGGATAAACGAAGTCGCATTAATGCATGGAGCAGAATGTTTGCCTGAAGTGCATGATCATACCAGTTATCAATACGCCATTAGTCGTCGCAATATGCATCCTTACGGTTTTGCTCTGCCGCCACTATTACTCTATTCCTTACTCGATGCGAACAGTGTTTATCTGAAAAACTGGTTGCGTATGTGTCCTCGCAATATGGTTACGGTGCTGGATACCCATGACGGTATTTGCATTCCTGATGTTGAAGGTGTTTTGCCCGATGAAAAAATCAAAATTCTAATTGATAATATTGATGCACGAAGTGCTGATCCTATCATGCGACGTTCAGCGGCGAACATTCACAGTGTGGGAGCTATATACCAGCTTACCTGTACTTTTTACGACGCCCTGATGCAAAACGACGATGCCTACATCGCTGCTCGCGCTATCCAGTTTTTTACCCCCGGTATACCACAAGTATATTACGTAGGCCTGTTAGCGGGTTGTAACGATAGCGAACTTATGGATTCAACCGGAGAATTGCGAGATATCAATCGTCATTATTACAGCCTTGAAGAAATTGATGAAGCGGTGGAGCAACCAGTAGTGCAGCGGTTACTGAAACTGATGCGTTTCCGTTCCCATTATCCGGCGTTCGATGGCCACTTCGAATTGAATTATTCCAACAGCTCCAGTGTTGCCATGGCTTGGCGTCACGGCGAGCATTATTGCCACCTGTTTGTGGATTTGAATTTTAATACCACAACAATCACTTATTTGGATGAGAAGGATTTGTCTGAAAAAACTTTTAGTGGTTAGTTTTTGATGGCAGACAGAATAACGAACTTGGCGTTACTGGCCACTAGGTCCGCAGAACCAAAGATCCGTTTTAGGCTTTGATGGTAGTTGAGGTGGCGGTTACCCACTACCATTAATTTGCCGCCGATAGCCAGATTATGACTGGCGCTTCGAAACAGTCGCATCGCGGTTTGGTGATCCAGTCGATTACCTTGATGGAAGGGCGGATTGCAGAGTATCAAGTCGGCTTCCACACTGGCTTTGGCTAAGCCGTCACAGACTTTGAATTCTGCGGGGTTAGTTAAGCCATTTTGCTGCCAGGATTGCTCTGCACTGGACACGGCCAAATAGGATTCATCACAAAACAGTATTTCTGTTGTTGGATGACGCCAGCCCATATAACAACCAAGAGCGCCATTACCGCAACCCAAGTCCACAATCCGGGTTGGAGCAGGCAGTTGATCCAGCTGTTCGATCAAAAATCGAGTGCCCATATCCAGCCGTTGTTGGGAGAATACATTAGGCCCTGAATAAAGGGTTAAAGGTGTTTCCGGTATAGGGTATTCCATTGTTAGGACGGGTGCGTTGGGTGCTAATTCTGAATTGAAAGTAGGCAGTATCAAGCGCGCTTTCTTCTCAGCGAGTGATGTGGTTGTGGGGCCAATCAACTCCTCAAAGCAGTGAGTCATGGTGGCGCTCATGTGCTTAATCATTCCCGCTGCAATTATTGTTGTGCTTTCACCGATGTGTGGGCGTAATTGCACGAGTTGATGTTGCAGTAAAGATAATGTTTTCGGTAGCTTGAAAATGACGCAATCAAAGGTGCCAGTAAGAGGTTGGTTGCTTGGTATAAAAGCCTGTGGTGGGAATTTGACTTGATTCTTGAGTTGGTTTTTGCGCCAGGCAAGCAAACTGCAGTAACTATCGGACCAGCTGTGGGGTTGCCATTGATTAAGTGCAATGGCCAGGGCGCCATGCTGATCATTGACTACCAGTGTGCTGGCTGGTTTCAGGTCTAACGCGGCCAAATGTTTCAAAGCCAATTCATCGGCTGCGTTCCAAGCCTGAATCGGCGAGCTGTTGTGGGTGTGGAGCGGTTCCAGATCGAAAGAGCCAAAGGGTGACGCAAATAGAGCCATGATGGTTATTGGTTCTCCATAACGCAGTTAGCCGCTCCAGGGAGCGGCTAACTGCTATAAGTGATGATGAAAAAAGCTACTTACAGCTGTGGGCCTGCGTTGCGAATTTCATCGGATACTTCACTGTATTTTTCAAAGTTTTTGTTGAATAGTTCTGCCAAATGCTTGGCACGTTCAACATAGGCGTCTTTGTCTTCCCAGGTGTTTTGCGGTACCAACAGGTTGGGGTCAACACCAGATACTTCCACTGGAACATCCAGGTTAAGAATATCGATATGTTGGGTGGCGATATTGTCCAATTCACCGCTCAGGATAGCGCTGATTACCCCACGTGTAGTTGGAATGTCGAAACGGCTGCCGGTACCATAGGGGCCACCGGTCCAGCCGGTATTGACCAGGAATACTTTGGAATCAAATTCTTCGATACGCTTTATCAACAATTCAGCGTACTCGCCTGCAGGCCGTGGGAAGAAGGGAGCGCCAAAGCAGGTAGAGAATGTGGTTTTGATACCAGCATCGGAACCCATTTCCGTAGAACCCACTAGCGCGGTATAACCACTCAGAAAATGGTAAGCCGCCGCTTTGTTGTTTAAGCGAGATACTGGCGGGATAACGCCATTAAGGTCACAGGTCAAAAAGATAACGTGCTTGGGTTCACCGGCCCGATTCTCAAGAACACGTTTTTCAATGTTCTCCAGCGGGTAGGCTGCACGGGTGTTTTGGGTCAGAGAAGCATCGGTGTAATCCGGAATGCGGTCATCGTCCAAAACCACGTTTTCTAATACGGCACCGAAACGAATCGCATCCCAAATAACAGGTTCGTTTTTCTTGCTCAAATCGATACATTTAGCGTAGCAACCGCCTTCCAGGTTGAATACGGTGTCTTTAGCCCAGCCGTGTTCGTCATCGCCAATCAGGTAACGATCAGGGTCAGCCGATAGAGTGGTTTTACCTGTACCGGATAAGCCGAAGAATAAGGCTACACCGCCATCTTCACCAACGTTAGAGGAGCAGTGCATGGGCAGTACGGATTTCTCAGGCAATAAGAAGTTCTGTACCGAGAACATGGCTTTCTTCATTTCACCCGCGTAGCGCATGCCTGCAATCAAAACACGGCGTGCAGCAAAGTTTAAGATAACGCAACCATCACTATTGGTGCCGTCTCGCTCTGGCTCGCACGTGAAGGTGGGTGCATGGAGAATTTCCCAAGGCTCTTTGGTCTTTGGATTCCATTTTTCTGGGCTGATAAACAAGCAACGTCCGAACAGATTGTGCCAAGCGGTTTGGGTGGTTACTTTTACCGCGATGTAGTGATCGGGGTCTGCACCCACATGTAAGTGAGATATAAACTGGTCTGATTCGGATACATGATCTTCAACACGGCTCCAGAGAGTATCGAATTTATCAGCTGGAAAGGGACGATTCACTGGACCCCAGTGGATAGATTCACTGGTGCTGGGCTCTTCAACAATAAATCGATCCATGGGTGAACGACCGGTTCGAGCACCCGTTGTTGCTACGAACGCACCGTTATGGGCGAGTTGACCTTCGCCGCGTTTGATGGCTTCTTCCACCAGGAAGGTGCTGCTCGGATCAGTGTAAATCTCAGGAGCGTTTGACATAGTAGTAAAGACCTCACTTCATCGGCTTATGGCCGTATTTTAAAACTTACGTGACTTTTTAAATAAATAAATAAAGTTTAAATGTAACCAAAGCGTAAACGATTTAGTAAAAAACAGTTTGGCTCTCGGTATGGCCGGTATGGCTATCTGTTGGCTCATGACCAGGTCGACAGCTTAAGTCGACATCTATACAGCTACAGCGGAAGCAAATTTTGCTCCACATTACGCGAGCCTAAAATCGAGGCGCGCATTATGGCAAATTTCCCAAAAAAACGCTAAGCCTTTCCCCGCAAGGATTAATGGGTAAGCTGGATGTATACAATGAATGTCAATAAAAAGTCCATTTATTATGGTAACAGGAGCTCATAATTAGCGGTTGTTTTGGCGTTGCCAAATTATATAACTATTTGATAGTTATTAGTTAATGCGTCTTGCTCGGCGTTATCGACGGAGGTTGGTCTTGAAACAGAACCGCTACATCTACACTATCGAAGCGATAATGTTGGTTACAAAACTGACACGTGACGTCAATTTGCCCTCTTTCTGTAAGAATTCGCTTCAATTCGTCTTCACCTAACTGGATAAGGGCTTCCGCAGTTCTTTGGCTGGAGCAGGAGCACTCAAATCTTACAGGTACCTCTTCAAAGATGCTGACGTTCTCCTCATGAAAAAGGCGGTGCAGTATAGCGGGACAATCAAGAGTGAGTAGTTCCTCGGCGGTCAGCGTTTTTGCCAGCGCCGTAATTCGGTCCCATTCTTCTGTTAACTGCTCTGGGCTTTTGATCCCTGCTGAGGTTTCTGGCAGTACCTGAATCAATAGCCCGCCAGCCCGATTGTTGCCTTGGAACAATTGGATCTGGGTCTTTAATTGTTCTGACGATTGAAAGTAATGCTCCAGGCATTGAGACAGGTTTTCACCTAACAGAGGGACAATACCTTGGTAGCGTTGTCCCTTTAAGGGGGTAATAGTGATGGCAAGAGTGGCATCAGCCAACAATGCTTGCAGGCTTTTCCCGCTGAGGTCTCCCTGCCAGTGAGCAATCCCTCGAAGCTGGTTTTGGTGAGTGCATTCCACCGTTATTAGGCTAACAGGACCGTTGCCCCGGGCCTGGATTGTCAGCGCACCTTCAAATTTCAAAGTTGCGGTGAGTAACGTGGCGGCGGCGAGCAATTCACCTAAAATAGCTTGAATTTCAAGAGGATAGTCATGTTTGGCTAATATGTTCTGGACGCTTGATTCCAACAGCACCCATTGGCCTCGAACACCGCTATCATTTATTACAAAGCGTTGGCTATAGTCTGGCGTCATTCAGGGGCATCCTGGTGTTGTTTGAATTTCATAATTTGGCGTCGCTGCTTTTTGTTGGGGCGATTATCCAGTGAATTCATGGTACCCATGGATTGCCTGCCGGCCAAGGTTAGTGCTCGTTTTTCAATGCTTTCAGCTGTCTCGGTATAGAGCGTGGCGGCCTGAGTTGCATTGCCGCGCTTTTCACTGAGATTTTGAATAATCACGGTTTTTTCGTCAAAACCCTGGCGTAAACGAATGGTGGCACCCACAGAAACTTCTTTGCTGGCTTTAACCCGTTGCCCTTCCACATGAACCTTACCACCTTCAATCATGGTTTTGGCCAGGGAGCGAGTCTTGTAAAAGCGTGCTGCCCATAACCATTTGTCGAGTCTAACTTTGCTAGCGCTATTATCTGAGTTGTCCGCAGTCATATTGTTGGCTCCATGGCGCTATTCTAACAAAAGTGACGGTATGGAAAAGGCGCTTTTTCAAGGAGGGTAGATTGTACTGAAGCAATCAATGCCGACAAATTCCTGGGTGTCCACTGGCTTCTCAATTCGGCTGTCAGGATAAAGTACCGCCAGGGTGTGGCCAATGCCGGCTTCTTTGGCCGATCGTAGCACCGCTAAGCTGTCATCGATCAGCAGCGTTCTTTCTGGCTCGAAATGGGTCACCTCTTGTAACCGTCGCCAAAAACGCAGGTCTTCTTTGGGTAGTCCCAGATCATGAGAGCTAATAATGGCATCGAAATGAACCGCCAGTGGGATTTCCTGCAGCTTTAGCTCAAGGCTGCCTCGATGGGCGTTGGTGGCGAGTACAGTTTTTCTGCCAGATTGTTTGACCTTTTCCAGAAAGCTGATGGCATTGGGACGCAAACCGATAAGGTGCTTGACATTCAGTTTGAGTTCCTGAATATCCAATCCTGTTTGCTGGCTCCAGAAATCCAGGCAGTACCAATTCAGTGTGCCACGATGTGACATAAATTGGGCAAAAAGTTGGGTTTTGGCATCAGCAAGGCTAATATTACGGACTTCGGCAAAGCGCTGCGGTAGATATTCCATCCAAAAGTAATTGTCGAAATAAAGATCCAGTAAGGTACCATCCATATCCAATAAAACGGTATCAATGCTGTGCCAGGCAATCATAGAAACGGTGCATCCTCAGAGAGTGTTCGTGCATTATGCCAGAAATCCCCAGCTTTTTGCGGCAATCTCAGAGTAGTAAACACCGCTTGTTTGGAAATGGTCCGTTTGAGCTATGATTTTAAACATTGGAAATATAGAGGACGCCTGTTTAAGGGGCTGAGCTAAGCCTGTTGACCTGATGTTCCATTCTTTTGCGTCCATGGCGAAACCTTAGCGATGGATACATTTACTTGAGGCGCGCTTTCTAGCGGTGCTTATACAGTCAGAGACATACTAAGAGTGAGGAATGAATAGTGAGCGATGTAATCAATCGAGGGTTATTGGAGCAGGTATTAGCGATCGCTGAATTGGCGGGTGATGCGATTTTAACAATCTACGAGCAAGCCGCACCGGTGGCCGTAGAAACCAAGTCCGATGACAGTCCGGTAACGGCAGCGGATCATGCAGCCCACCAAGTGATAGTGGCAAAACTCGAGGCTTTGACTCCTGAGATTCCCGTATTTTCCGAAGAGTCCGATAAAATTCCTTTCAGTGAACGTTCCCAGTGGCAGCGCTATTGGTTAGTGGATCCGTTGGATGGTACCAAAGAATTCATCAATCGAACTGGCGAGTTTACCGTTAACATCGCCTTAATCGAGAGTAACGAGCCGGTGATGGGTGTGGTAACCGTACCCTTAAAGGCGCAAGCCTACGTTGGGGCCAAAGGTGTTGGGGCATTTAAAGTTGAAAGTGGGCAATGGCGGGCTATCAGTGTGCGACCACTGCAACCTAATGCGCTCACTGTGGTGGGCAGTCGGCGTCATGGTGCGGAGAAATTAAACCCACTATTGGCAAAGTTGGAAGCTGACGGTTTTGCCATTGATATGACTAGCATGGGCAGCTCATTAAAGTTTTGCTTAATTGCAGAAGGCCAAGCGGATTTATACCCGCGCTTCGCACTCACCAGTGAATGGGACACTGCGGCTGCCCAAGCTGTTCTGATGCAAGCCGGTGGTAAAGTGCTTGATATCGATTTTCAGCCACTCACTTATAATCGTAAAGAAAATATTTTGAATCCAGAGTTCTACGCGTTAGGTGATCCTGATACGGATTGGTTGTCGTTATTGCGGGTTTAGTAATCTATTAACTCTGTACATTCGGCAAAGCCGCTGAATCCCTTGAAAAAAGGGGGCTAAGTTAGCGAGATCCGCAGTCTAGGTATAGTATTAGGTGCGGTAATTAATAAAACTGCCCCCTCAATAGGAGTGGATTCATGGAACTCTACTTTTCATATTTATCGACCTATTCCCAGAAAGTCCTCTTAGGATTCTACGAAAAAGGGATTCCTTTCAATGGTCATCATATCGATTTAGGTGATCCAGAAGTTCACGATAAATATCGTGAACTGTACCCCTTCGGTAAAGTGCCTTTGCTCATCTGTGATGACGCTAGAATGATTCCGGAAAGCAGCATCATTTTGGAATATCTCGATACGACGTTTCCTAACTCGCTCACCTTGATACCCGCTGAAGCAGAGGCAGCGCGGCGGGTTCGGTTTTTAGATCGCATGTGCGACCTTTATCTCAATGATCCGGTGGTGAGTTTGATTTTTGAGAGCTGGAAACCTGAGCCTGAACGTAATATGGAAATGATGGTTAAAGCCAGTGAAAAAATTGGCATTATGTATAGATTGTTAAATGATCAGCTGTTAGACCAGCCTTTGCTCGGAGGCGAAACTTTTTGTCTGGCAGATTGTGCTGCGATTCCCAGTTTGTTTTACGCAAAATCTTTTGCTCCCTTTGGTGATTTCGAGGCACTGTCTCGCTACTGGGGGGAAATAAGTAAAAGGCCTGCGTATATGAGGCTGAAACAGGAGGCTGAACCCTATATTGAACAGGCCATGGGCAATTCGGAGCAGGTGGGCTAAAAATTTGAACTCAGTTGGGTTTTAGTACGTCTAAGTCCATGATGGCTAGCTTGGGAGGGCGGCAATGGATTATTCGATATCACCGGGGCTTTTGCGTTCTCTATTATTGGGGTTTTTATGGGGACTGGTCTCCACTTCGGTTTTGGGTGAAGATCAAGTGTGTGCTGAGAAAGCGGATTTTGTCAAAGACGGGTGGCGAGTCCAAGAGGTGCAGGATGCTATGGATAATTATCTCCGTGACCACAAAGTGCGGGCTAACTGGTTGGATAAACCTGCTGCTCCAGCAATGATTGGCCGCGACTATTACGAGTGGTTGTGGCACTCTGATTTCGGTGCCGGAATGAAATCCTATCTGGTGAGCCAGTTTTGTGCGGCTGGTGTCGGTAATAATCAATAATTACATTAAAGGAGCGAAGGTATGGGTTTTGCGCTTTCCAAGATGCAGTTAAGTAGTTCAAGTTTTGCGAGTGGTGGTGGTATTCCTGCCAAGTTCACCGGTGTTGGTGAAGATGTTTCTCCCGCTTTGAGTTGGAGCGACTATCCTGATGGCACGAAATCTTTTGCTGTGTTATGTCATGATCCCGATGCTCCAAAAATCTCCCCCCAGGGTCAGTACGGTTTTGTGCACTGGGTGCTTTACAATATTCCGGGAGACGTAACTGAATTACCTGAAGGAGTGAGTGATTTCACCGTTGGTAGCAATGATTTTGGCCGAGTAGGCTACGGCGGACCAATGCCGCCGGAAGGCCACGGTAAGCATCACTATTACTTTATGATTTTGGCGTTAGACTGCCTTCCTGAATTGCCCCAAGGGCTAAGTCTGTGGGAGCTTCTCGAACGGGTGGAGCCTAATATCCTTGGTATCAACCGGTTAATTGGGACTTTTGTTCGGAGCTAGCTGTTGTTGAGTTGGTTGATTTCTATCCATTGATCACTGTTTAGCTGGTCAAGCAGCTCTCTTTTCACAGGGCACGAGGGTCTGTGCCCTTATGAACTTCTCAGCTTTGTGATGCTCATCACAATTCATTTAATTTCACAGCTCATATCGCTTTGTTTCGTGACGTATTCCCCGTCTAGTTTGTTAAATTTTACTATGATTTTGTCTCATCTATCTCAGGGGAGGAGATAGAGCTAATCAGCGTCTCCGATATTAATAAAAAGGCTGGCTAATAAATGAGCGATGTAAGCTGTCAAAAAATTCACCGCAACTTTGGTTTCAGTGAATTTGGAATTTTAATCTTTTGTTGTGTGATATTAGTGTTGAGTACTGGGGTGAATGCCGCAACTCCTTTCCAGATTACTCAGCATCCTGAGAATGTCTCTGTCAGTGAAGGTGGGACCATCAAAGCACAAGCCTTTGTGAGAATGGCTTCTGGTTACTCAATCGATAAACTAAGAGTTTACTGGTACAACGACAAAGACAAAGTCGAAGTGGTTCCATCTGCCACCGGAAAGGATGCTTTAACGTTATCCATTGCCAATGCCAAACTTGCAAGCGCGGGTACGTATCGTTGCATGTTGCGTTATGAAAAGTACCAAGAAATGTGCGATAGGTTTACGGTTTCCGTTAGCAAAGGTAGCGATTCCAGCACAAGCTCTTCTGCCAGTAGCAGCTACGGTTCTTATACTTTAACGGGTAGCGGTAGCTTGAAAATACTAAAGCAGCCCTCAAGTGTGGCGGCAACTGCCGGGCAGCGAGTGAGTTTTGAGGTGATTGCAGACGGTGCTCCACCGATTTACTATCAATGGCGCTATGAAGGTGAAGTGATTAGCGGAGAGAATAGTAATGTGTTAACCCTAAGCAAAGCCAGTTCCGCCAATGCGGGTGAATACAAAGTTATTGTTATGAATAAAGATTATGCCCAGAGGTCCAATGCCGCTCAGCTAACGGTGTATGGACAAGCTTCTGGCTCCGCTTTAGTCTCATGGAAAGCACCTACTAGACGTTCGGATGGATCAGCGTTGGCCAGCGGGGAAATATCAAAATATAGACTCTATCGTTACATTAATAATGTCAAATCGTTGCATAGTACTATTGGTGCCAGCACAACTAGAGTTGAAATAAATAATTTATCTTCGGGTTACCACTATTTTGCATTAGCCACTGTGGATACAGGTGGTGCCGAAAGTAGTCTTAGTAGTAAGTTTACGGTCAAGATTAATTAAGGCGGGCAGAGTTAAGATGACTTTGATATAACAAGGTTTTATCAAACCTGTTATATCAGCCCTGCTATTTCAAGCCAGTCAGCGGAATCTTTTGTGTTGTTGCCAAGGCCTTCACGCAACACTTGGAAAGCCTCCTTCATGGATTGTTCCAGGGATTGAGCTCGTGCTTCGATTTGCTGGAGAAATTCTTCGGGATCAGTGGCACCCAGCGATACAGATTTATTACTTGTCAGCCATGTTAACTTTTCTGGGCGCTCCATATCTGACCAACTTTCCGGTAAGCTCTGACCTAAAGACTGTGCAGCGGCGCTGATAATCATTTGCTGTGGTGTCGGCATGTTGTAGGCTCCTTTTAAATAGTTCTTAAATAGCTGTTTTCCGATTATTTAATCAATGAAGCAATAACTGCAAATGTTTTTTGTTGTTGTCTAGGATAACTGAAAAACGTTTTATTCTGATAGGCATTATTCTTTTGTTAGCAACTATTACATTTTAAAGAATGCGAGCTCGGTTCGCATTTTCTTCACCTGTTGCACCATTGAGCCTGTCGCTGCTGATAGTTCCTCCATTAGCGCCGAGTTTTGCTGGGTAGAGTCATCAATGCTTGCAATCGCGGTATTCACTTGTTCGATTCCAGATTGCTGTTCTTCCGCCGCCTGTACAATCTGTGTTACCTGTTTACTGAGATTAATAGCATGTTCGATAATTTCCTCTAAGGTCTGTCCAGATTTGGTTACCATGCCAACCCCACCAGTGACTTTCTCCACGCTGTCTTTAATCAGCTCTCTGATCTGTTTTGCAGAATTGGCCGAACGTTGCGCTAATGATCGCACTTCGGCGGCAACCACTGAGAAGCCTCTGCCATGATCTCCTGCTCTTGCCGCTTCTACCGCAGCGTTTAATGCCAGTAAGTTGGTTTGAAACGCGATTTCATCTATGGTGCCAATTATTTCCGCTATTTTACTACTGGAGGTTTGAATTTTTGTCATTGCTTCAATAGTAGAGTTCACCACCGTTTTGCCTGATATTGCCGCTTGTTCAGCTTCCTTTGAAAGCTTATCGGCATCTTTTGCGGAATTAAGATTGTTGTTCAGTTGCGATGTCATTTGCTCCATGCTTGAAGCGGTTTCTTCTAAAGAAGCCGCTTGATTTTCGGTTCTGCTACTGAGATCCAGGTTGCTACTTTGAATTTCATTGGCTCCAGTCTGCACATCGTTTGCAGCTTGTTGGATGTTGCTAATCATGCTGTGGAGCCGTTCTAAAGTTGAATTGACGGCTACTTTTAAAGTGCCAAATTCTCCTTGATAGTCTCCAGTTATCCTTTGGCTTATGTTTCCCTTTGAGAGGTCAATCATACATTGGCTAAATTCGTTGACGGCTAGCTTTCGTTCGGTAATATCGGTTGCGAACTTTACCACTTTGTAGGGTTTTTCATCGCTGTTTAGGATGGGGTTATATGTTGCCTGGATCCAGACTTCTTTGTTGTTTTTCCCTAGCCGCTTGAATTCTTCACTAAAATACTCTCCCTTTCGCAGAGACTCCCAGAAGGTATTGTATTCGTTAGTTTGTGAATAGTTTGGATCAACGAATATTTGATGATGCTTGCCCACTACCTCTTCCTTTTTGTATCCCATGACACTGAGAAAGTTGTCGTTGGCTTTTAGTATTTTGCCATTCATGTCAAATTCTATGACCGCTTGAGATCGAGATATGGCTTCGATTTGCCCCCGATAATCCGTGTTCCTAAGTTTATCTTCGGTGATGTCCGATGCGTATTTAATGACTTTAATGGGCTTGCCTGATTGGTCCAAAATGGGGTTGTAGGAGGCTTGAATCCAGACTTCTTTGTTGTTTTTCCCTAGTCGTTTGAATTCACCGGTAAAGTATTTTCCCTGCTTTAATTGGTGCCAAAAGTCCTTGTAGGACTGCTGTGTTACTTCGTTTGGATCAACAAACATGCTGTGGTGTTTGCCAATAATCTCTGCGGCGTCTTGATAGCCCAAAGCATTTAGAAAATTGGTATTGGCGTGGAGAATCTTACCCGTAAGATCGAATTCGATTACGGCCAAAGAACGCTGTATGGCATTGATCTGGCTTTTGATTTCCAAGTTTGATTGCATTTCGTCGGTTATGTCTCTGGCCAGCTTAATAACTTTTTTTACGTTACCATGGTGGTCCAGAATGGGGGTATAGCTAGCCTTTAACCAAACGAGATGGTTGGCTTTGGTTGTTCTCTTGAAGTCTGCTGTTTTTTCGATGCCCTGGCGCAAGTCAGACCAGAAATTTTGATAGGCTTGGCTTGTGGCCTCATCACTTTGCACGAAAATAGAATGGTGTTTACCGGCAATCTCGTCCCACTGATAACCCATGGCTTGTAGGAAGTTGTCATTGGCATCAGTAACATAGCCTTGCGTGTCGAACTCAACCCTTAGTTGGTTATTGTCTACTGCGTGGAAGATGGATTGTAAATCCTTGTGCGAATTTCTACTCTTGCGGCCGCCATTATTGCCGAAGAATAAGCTCATTAGACCTTTCATGTATCCCTCCATTCCGCTATTCCTTGTTTATAACTTAGTCTAGAGCTCATCCTAGGCTTTTCAATGGTCGGTAGCGTAATCAGGTTTAATTTCCAAAGGTTACCAGCATGCTGTCACTGGGGTAGGTAATACTGTTATGTCTTATAGGAATTTGCGAGCTGATAAAATACGTAGTTTTGGTTTTAAGGTTGGTTTAAGTTAACTCAGTCACAATGTTACTTTCCAAATGAGGAGGGGTTGTGATGGCATTGAATTATTCTGACGTTAAAGTGTGGGATCCTTTGGTACGGATTTTCCATTGGTCCTTGGTGGGGTGTTTCACATTGGCCTATTTATCAGGCGACGAGCTGGAAACGCTCCATATATGGCTTGGTTACACAATAGCCGGACTACTTGTTTTTCGCGTGGTGTGGGGGCTTATTGGTACTCGCTATGCCCGTTTCAGTAGCTTTGTGTTCTCTCCAGCCGAGATAATGGCATACCTTAAGAGCCTGCTACGTGCAAAACCTAGGCATTATCTTGGCCACAATCCTGCCGGCGGTGCAATGGTGGTGGTTTTACTGCTAACCCTGTGTTGTCTGGTTGGTTCCGGTTTGGCGCTACAGGCCACCGAAGGCGAGGGCTTATTGGCTGCTACTTTCTGGGCATCATTGAATAAACACAACGTTGAAGAATTCCATGAACTGGCAGCCAATTTGACGCTGGCTCTCGTTTTTGTACATGTGGTTGGCGTGCTTGTTAGCAGCCTGCTGCACCGAGAGAACTTGGTCAAGGCGATGTGGACCGGCTACAAAAAAGAACCTTGTGAGGCGGATACTACTCATGAATAAATTTATAGAGAAGCTTCGGTGGTTTATTGGGATTGGTTTGCTGGTTGCTGCTTTTGGCGTTGGCTTTATTGGGTTGGCAAATGGTAATCTTGATGCCAATCAAGAATATAAAATTGATGTCAAACAACAGTCGGAGGTCGTGGCATTTGCTAACAACAATACGGCTAAATATCAGGTAGATAGCGAATATAAAGACGAATGTGGCAGCTGTCATTTAGCTTATCCGGCGAATTTTTTTCCTGCACGAAGTTGGCGAGTGATTATGGATAGCCTGGATAATCATTTTGGCGAGAACGCTGAGTTGGATGAAGCGTCATATAAAAGAATCATGGTGTTTTTAACCGCTAATAGCGCTGATGTGAAAGGCGGGCGTCGGGAAGCACGTATCCTTAAATATATTTCAGCGAATGATACACCGCTTCGAATTACAGAGCTTAAATATGTAAAGCACAAGCACCACGAGATTCCCTCTAGATTAGTGGCTGGCAACCCTCAAGTGGGCAGCTTAGGTAAGTGTGAGGCTTGTCACGGTGATAAAGCAATTAATGGAGTATTCAATGAGCATACAGTGGATATACCTGGTCATGGTCCTTGGGATGATTAGTGTTAATGCTTTAGCAAGTGACCGTCTTAGCCAGCATCAAGTGCAATCACTCGTTGCAGAGGGGAAGATTCTGGACTTGACTAAAATTCTTGAAATGAACCACAGTTCTGTTAATGGTCGACTGCTGGATGTCGAACTCGAAACAGAGCACAATCGACTCATTTACGAGTTAGAGATATTGCAGGAAAGCGGTCGAGTCTATGAATTTGAGATTGATGCGACCAACGGTCAGATTCTTGAAGTGGAACGGGAAGAATAGGTTTGCGCATACTGCTTGTTGAAGACGATATGGCACTAACTTCTAAATTGAAACCCAGTTTACAGCAGGCTGGGTATGCAGTGGAGCTTGCCAGTAATGGTATCGATGCGGAATTTCTTGGTAATGAAGAGGCATTCGATGCGGTTGTCCTCGATCTAGGTTTACCGGGAAAACCTGGCTTAGATGTGCTGAAAAGCTGGCGTAGTCATGGGAACTCAACGCCGGTATTGATCCTTACCGCACGTGACAGTTGGCATGAGCGGGTGGACGGTCTAAAAGCGGGAGCGGATGATTATCTTGGAAAACCGTTTCATACCGAAGAGTTATTGGCTCGGTTGCAGGCTGTTTTACGTCGTCATTATGGCAAAGCGGACAACCGACTCATGGCGGCAGGGTTAGAACTAGATCCTGATACCCTGGTGGTTGTAGATCAGAGTGGCCGAGAACACAGTTTGACGGGCATAGAATTTCGTCTCTTGCGTTACCTTATGCTCAATCAAGGGCAAGTGATTTCAAAGACCCGTCTTAGCGAGCACGTCTATGAGGAGGAGCAACTGAAAGACAGTAATGTGATTGAAGTCTACATCAATCGATTGCGTCAATTGCTGGGTAGGGATTGCATACATACCCATCGTGGGCAAGGTTATCGGCTTGGCTCGTTGTCGAATCCGTCGAATCGATAATTGTGTGATGCCAGAATCTCAGATTACCTATTCACTGGAACGTCGGCTAGTCAAACATTTATTGTTGATTGTGCTGCCAATGCTTGCGGTGATGTTGTTATTGATTCACCTGGGAATGAATAGCGTGATGCGAGAGTTTGTCCTATCTAGGCTTCAGCATGATGCTGATGATTTGATATCAAGCTTGGAAAAAGACCAAAATAATCGTTGGCAGTTAATAGGTGATGGGCTGCCAGGATTCTATGATCGCGCTTTATCTGGACATTACTTTCAAGTTGCATTGTTCGATAGTGGAGACATTGTAGCTCGCTCACGTTCTTTGTGGGACCTTAATGTGCCGACTTTGCAGTTGACACCCCAGGGTTCGGTTGCAGTCCGTGAGTACCCGTTTTCTGATTCTCAAAACTGGCTAATTTGGCAACAGGGTTTTAGTAAGCAGAATCAAATATTTTCTTTGTGGATCGCTGAAGATATAGCTCCATTGCGTTATCGACTCTACCGGTTCGAGGCGTTGTTGCTATTAGCGGGGCTTATATTAGTCACCATTATTTATGTCCTGCAACGAATACTTATAAAGCGTGGATTTGATTCGTTGCGCTTGGTGCGCGATTCATTGGAGCAACAGCAAAATGGGAATGACGTTCCATTGCCGGCACTAATTCCCCTGGAAATAAAACCTCTGGTGGATTCGATTCATAATCTTTTACAACAATCGTTAACTCGGATTAATCGTTCCCGCACTGCATTGGGTAATTTGGCGCACGAGTTGAAGCGACCTCTACAGCAATTGAATCTTTATGTGGAGCGTACTGTCGACCCCGTTCAAAAAAAAATATTGCTGGACATTCATCAATCGATGTTGCATTTGGTGGAAACCCAATTACGGCGGGCCAGGATAGCGGGGGCTCCTAGTCCTGGCCGCTGCTTTTCACCACAAGAAGAAATTCCAGCGCTGGTGTCTTTGCTGGAAAATATTCACGATAAGAAATGTAGTTTTTCATCCAGTATACCGAAAGTTAACTTACCTTTTGATCGCGATGATATGTTAGAGCTAGTCGGTAATCTGATGGATAATGCTTGGCGCCATGCTCATGGGAAAGTGAGTTTAGTCTTCGAAGAAAAGCCCAATCAACAATGGATTATTTTAATTGATGATGATGGTGACGGAGTTGATGAAAGCCAATTCAATGAAATGCTTCAGCGCGGAGCACGGTTGGACGAGGGAGTTCATGGTGCAGGGCATGGCATAGGGCTTGCGTTATGCGAAGATATTGCTGCCAGTTACGGTGGTAATATCCGCTTTGGAAAATCTGCTTTAGGTGGTCTCAATGTGCAGGTTTCACTTTCTTCTGGTAATTTAAGCTTAGATTAATCTGGTTGCGACATAATGGCACCACATTCAAACAAAATGGGTAGGCATTATGTATATTGCAAGGATTATCGTATTGGTTGCGCTGTCACCAATTATTCTGATCGGTGGACTTCTTTTCGGGTTTATCTATGGTTTAGGTCAATCCCTCAATTGCCTGTCATCGGGTTTTCAGTCTCAGGTCTTGCCTGTGCAGGACGAGCTACCAACAGGTGTCGCTAGCTCGCCACAACTTACCAACAGATGAAAAAGAAGCATACACGTTTCGTGTCTGTGCGTACGCTGAGCGTTGCAGGGTCGGATTCATTCTCTGCAGGAGAGCCGTCTACCGCCGTGATGGAATATTCATAGAGCGTATTGGCATCCAGATTGGAATCTTTGTAATTGGTGTCGCTCGTGGTGCTAATTAATCTATCGTCACGATAAATGCGATAGCCGAGAAGACCACTTTCGGTATCCGTGGCGCTGCCCCAAGTTAGACTAATGGTCGAAGCATTTACCAGCGTGGTTTGTAAATTATCAGGCACTGTAGGTGGCGTGGTGTCGACAGGAGTGGTGACTGCATCTTCAATGGTGATCATTAGGCTGCTACTGATGCTGGCAGCATTGCTGTCATCATAGGCAATTGCCTTAAGGCGATAGTTGCCGGTAATTTTTGGAGTCCACTGGTAATTGTAAGGCGCGGTGGTGTCGGCAGTTAACAAAGTGTCTTCAGCATAAAATTCCACTTTGGTAATGGTGCCATCACTGTCCGTTGCGGTTGCTTGAATAAACACCTCCGTGCCAACAGTGTAAACTTCGTTGTCTTGCGGAGCTGTGATGTTCACTGAAGGTGGCATGTTGATAGTTTCAGATTTTACTGTGACTGTTATCACGTCACTTTTTGTGGAGGCTCCAGCGTTGTCATAGGCGATAAGAGTGACGTCATAGATTCCTTCCGGTGCGTCCACAGCAGTGAAATTGTAGGGTGCTTCTGTCAGGCTGACGATTAATTTGTCGTTGCTGTAGTATTCGACTTTGCTAATGCTGCCATCGCTGTCACTGGCGGTTGCTTTGAATTCAACGGTTGCACCCGTTGGGTAAATGCTATTGTTTAATGGGGTATCGATGGTTGCTGTGGGTGGAATGTTGGGTGCTTCCACCGTAATGCTCACCAAACCACTTTCCGCACTGGCGTCACGATCGTCATAGGCGATAGCGCGCAATGTATGATTGCCAATACTGGCGTTGTTCCAGGAATAAATAAAGGGCGGAGCTGTGACGGAAGCGATTAGCCCGTCTTCTTTGTAGAACTCAACGGCGGTTATGGTTCCGTCACTGTCGCTGGCATTTGCCGCTAGCTCTATGGCAGAATTCTGCCGGTGAATGCTATTGGCAAGAGGGCTGGTGAGGGTGACCTCTGGCAAGATATTCGGAATTTCTGTAGCCCGTTGCAAATATAGAACCCAATCCTCCTTGGCGAAGGTTGGACGGGTAAACGTTGTGATCCCTTCCGCCGCTACTAGAGCATTATTGGAGAAGGCGCCTGACACCGGGTCATAACTGATAACGTCGTAGGTTGCTGGTTCCAGATCAATTTCCACCAGACTATCCTGACGTATGTAGGCGAGATAATGTTCGCCGGATTGGGTCAGCAAATTATTCATTTCAGGGTTTGAGATAGATGTTTGGGTTGGCAGCATCTGCCAGAAAGGTACTTCCGTTCGGCTAAGGAAGGTGGATAAATTTTTGTAATAGGTCAGTAGAGCAGCAACGCCCTGGTTGTTGTTTTCCAGGTAAGTTCGGTTGAACCCACCCCAACCTGCTGCACCACCGGTGAGTGAATACCAAGCTGAAATTCGGTTTTCTTCAGGGCTGTCATACATGAGCTGGCCCCCATCAGGGTCCATCCACGCGGGGTAGCCTTTGCCAACAATCGCCGTAACCGATGATTTTATGTCAGCGGGTGTGTCAGACGGGTTGTGTTGGCTGAATCCATCCGCATTACTTGACATGGGCGAGTCACTTTTAACATCATTAACCGTCACCAGCCTACTTGATAAGCTTTTGAAGAAGTCAACGGCCGCCTCATTCCAGGGTGTATCTGCGCCAATTAATTCATTTCCCACCTGAAAAAATACGTTGTCATATTTGTCAGCGACAGCGATAGCTTTTTCTATGAGACGCTTTTGATAATATCCAAGCCGTTGATCATTGGTGCCATTGGCATCAGGATTGATGAAACCGTCGAGTTGATAAAATTCACCAAGTTTATCGATAGTGCCATTGCCATCGTAGTCGAGATAGCCAAAAAAACTTTTGGTTTGATTGTTTTCGTTCCAGTGCGAATTGGGCCAGCGATAAGCTTTGTTGCCACGTCTAATGTCTACACCATCAAAAACGGCGACGTGAACCAAAATGTTTCGGGATTGAGCATAGGCAATGGTTTCGTCCAGGCCGTTCCAAAAGATTTCATCCCACTGGTCCAGATCGGCTTTACCGTTAATAACACCAAAAGCAATGGGGGTGGGCTGACCGTCGTATGATGCAGGGTCAGTGGTGGCGGTAAATCGATTGATAGAGAGAGACAGACGAATATAGTTCAAGCCATATTCCGCAGCGTCATCAATCATTTTTCGATAAGTGGAGGGGTGGTCAATAAAAGTGTTTGGGTCTACCGAAGCCCAGGCATAGTGGCCCAAAATAAAAATGGGCTGTTCCTGGAACTGATAATAACGTCCACTTGCGTGGGTCTCTACACTAGCATTTGCTGTTGCAGATATTGCACCAAAGAACAGTATGAAAAGTGAAGCGAGACGTCTTAACGACGGTTTTCTTTTAGGCCCCAACATAGTTAACTACCCAACAACAGTAACTAGTAAATTTAGGTAAAAGCGCAAAATTTTTTTATTGCCAAAAATGGTACGGCACTGTTGCATTAAGAATCAAGATTAATAATGGATCAGCCGCGGAATTGCCCAGGTTTTAGTAACAAATTGTGATGGGGTTCGGGAGCGCACTAATTTGGGGTGTGTTTAATGGGTTTACACTAGTTATTTTCAATGGATGCACTCTTTTGTGTCGACACTATTCATTGGGAGCGAAGGTTTTTTTGTTGCTCGGTTTTATTAAATTACCAGCACAAGTTTGCGAGGCTGGGCAATGCATGAGATAAAAATAGGTTTATCCAGCCGGATACGACCTTTTTCTTTAATGCGTTGCCTGTCTATAAAAATGTATCATTCATCATTAAAGTCAGGAGCAGACATGGATTGCCCAAATATTGATAATCTCTCATTGTCGGAAAGAAGTAAGGATACGATTGAAACCATTCGCAGCATAAGGGAAGCGGCAAACGTCTTGGCTACTGCCTTGTCGGCTGGCGCTATGTACGAGATGTTTGCTGGGAGTCAATTTATTGAGGCTTCGGTCAATGTCACAACTTATGATTTTGAAGAGTTTGCAAAGACGATGAAAGGGGTACCAGCAATTGCCCGCAGGAGAGTTGAGCAAGAAGCCATGAGGACATTCTTAGATGTGAGGAATTATCAAGAAAAGCAATTCTGGCGCGCAATCTATGAAGGCTGTTCTGTGCATTAGGGAGACGACAGGAAAATGAAGAAAATTGTAATTTTTTACATTGCCTCGATTCTGGCTTCTGTCTGTTTGGCAGCCGATGAAGAGCAATTAGCTCAACTGGCTCTAGAGCAAGTCCAAGCAGATTTGAGCGCCTTTTCAGAGGTTTTGGGTTCATGCAAAGAGTCTGAATCTATCTTGCCCAAAGATGTTTTTTCAGGGCTTTCACTGAGCATGGATCAGAAAAAGCTGGTCATTATGTATCATGCCGCTAAAGCGAACTATGAGTGTGCTAAGCCGGCACTGAATCAATATTTAATCAGCGCATCTATTTTCGCACACTATAATCCTGAAAAAGCAGAAGATCTTACCAAGGGAAATACTTTAGTAACTTACGACGCGATTAAGGCATTTGAACTTGGACAGCAATACAATGAACTCCCCTCTACAATCCGCGAAAAGCTGGGGAAAATAGATTCCTTGAACAAACCATTCGATATGATGTTGAGCGCTGACAATCTGGGGATGGGGATTTGATTTTTGTCAAAATAAGCGCCGAACGCAAGGAACGGATAGCGCACCCTGCTCGATTCCTGATGTAGGAATTGAGCCCGTTATTGGAGTGCTATAGTGTCAGCACACGAGATTGAATTCCTCATAGCCAAAATCCCTCCCATTGATACGTAGTGATAAGGCATGCTTCCCGGCATAATAACGTCGTGTTGTGACCAGACGGATTTTATGGGAACGCTCAAGGCTGAGTTCACTATGTGGTGCAAGAGTGAGGGTCTTCCATTTGAAGACTTTGGCAGAGAGGCTGCCGTTACTTTTTTGATGATGTACAACATAATCCATTACTAATAGCTGTTTTCGGCTGGAGAGAGATTTAATATGAACAAAAAAATTAAGGGAATTGCCGAGCTCCAAAACAGGTGTTTTCAGCACCAGTTGCTCAAGTGATATATTCGGCGACTTGTACCCAAAAATTTCCAATGTTAACGGATGCCCCTGTTTGATTAGGCTACGGCAGGCATGGCGTAACAGCTTTTCCCGCTTTTGGTTGTTCGGCTGCCTCCACTGTTTTGCCAATCGAGCGATTAAGTCAGGATGATCCTTGGAAATGTCATTCAGGTGATTGGCAACCGACCGTCTTACATATTCCTCTTCGTCATCACGTAGTATCTCCAGCAAGGGTAATACCGGGTTTGGGTTGGCAATGAGTTGAGGCAGTTGCATACCCCAAGGTAAGCGTGGCCTTGTTCCTTCGGAAATTAGTCGACGTACATGACGATTTGGGTCATTTAGCCATCCAGTCATAATTGCCAGCGCACGCTCCTGATCCGCGAGCAAAAAGTACCGTATATCGAATTCGGAAGAAAAGCGTTTGGTCATCTCTTTCAGCACGGCAAGTGAAGCGTCGAAATCTTGCAAGCCATGTTGTCCTACTACGGTACAAAGCGGCATCATGCCCCATCCTCGAATACCCAGTCTATTGCTTTGCTGTGTGTTGTCAGCGTCTTCGGCCGGATGGAGGATGGCCAATAAAATACGGTATCGTTCTTTTAGGTCTGAAGGTAATACCCTGTGAAGTTGGTCGGCGATAAGCTGGGATCGCTCTTTTAATTCAAGTGCGTCAAGCTCTGGCACGATTGAATTAATAAACTCGACTTTATCAAAGCTACCCAGATGTTTCTCCAGTTGGTTTGCTATAGCGCATACCAGTTCTTTGGATAGATTATTTTTAAAAGGCTCCATTGAGATTAACTATTTTGATTGTAAGTAGCCAATGACAGGTGAAATGCTACATTCCCATCCATGTCGGCCATATCCATAACGGAGAAGAAGGCATGACATGCCTCTGACTCTGCTTCAGCCGCAATGATCTCTTCGGCAACTTTCCGACTGCTGAACTGAACAATGTCCATATATGTTTTATCACCTGTTTTTATAAGTTCGCGCCGCAGAACGCCGCTATAGTGTGAAACAAAAGCATTCTGAAACTGGTCCGATGCAGCAAGCAGATCTGTTTCGGACTTATCTTCTGAAAGTTTAAATGGGGCTAATACTGTTATTGGAGTGTTCATAGTGTCTCCTTTAGGTTGCTTGAATTACTTGAAATAACTTTATGTACAAATATGCCATTTAGTGACATATTTGTTTTATGAAGCGCGCATCGACTCTAAATCGCTTGGAAAGGCTGGATATATTGACATCTCGTTTGAAGTCAGGAGATGTATTGACCGTATCAGGCATCGCTAGCGATATTGGGGTGAGTATCAGGACGGTCAGCAGAGATATTGAGATATTAAGAGAACAGGGCATTCCTGTTGAAGCAGACCGGGGCCGTGGCGGTGGAGTGCGATTACGGATTGATTGGGGTATAGGTAGAATCAATTTCAATTATGCAGAGGCCGTTGATCTAATGATCACACTAGCCATCGCCCAGCAGATGAAATCCCCTTTATTTATGGCAAGTCTGGATAGCATCAGGCGCAAGATCGACAAATCATTTCCACCGTTGATGAAATCCAAAGTGAAAGCTCTCAAACATCGAATTTTAATTGCACCTTCGGCATCTCTGGATGTGTTGTCTGGCTTTTCCGTTCCAGCTAAGGATATTGCCGAGAAACTCCATCAAGCCTTTTTAATGCAGCAAAACATCACGATAAGCTACAAGGCAAAAAGTGGCGAAGTAACGAAGAGGCAGATAGAGCCGCATCTTTTACTACTCTCTTATCCTGTATGGTACGTTCTTGCGTGGGACGGACTTCGGAGCGATTGTCGCACATTCCGTTGTGACAGGATTTTGAAAATTCATACGATTGGCGATGAATTTAAGCCGCGTCCTATTTCACATTTTAAGGAGTTAATGGAGGGCATTGATGCTATTTGACAGAAAATACATGAAACACTTTAACCGGGCAAACAAGCCCATAGATTGCATCTAAGATTAATCAAATATCTTTGCCTATCTCCCGTTAATGGGGTAGAGGCTTAATGGGGTAGAGCCGGAATTTTTAGGAAGTGTTGGAACCAAATAATGGTGCCCGGAGGCGGAATCGAACCACCGACACGGGGATTTTCAATCCCCTGCTCTACCGACTGAGCTATCCGGGCTACAAGAGCGCGCTATTAAACCTGTTGCTGGGCTCGGAGTCAATAGCCAGCTTTTAACTTGAATAATTTTTTTTGAAATCAGTTGCTTGGGGGCACATAGCCTTCAGGTTTTTCGTAGTCGGCACCGCTGAAAAACTTCTCCATCTCCGACTGTAAAAAGGCTTGAGCATCTGCGTCCATCAAATTCAGGCGTTTCTCATTGATCATCATGGTTTGATGCTGCAGCCACTCTTGCCAGGCTTGTTTCGAGATATGTTCGAAGATATCCGCGCCTTTGGGGCCGGGGTAGGGCGGTTGGTCGAGTCCTTCCATCTCTTGCTGATATTTGCGGCAGAATACGGTTCGGCTCATGGTGGGGTTCCTTCATCAAAAAATTGGTCAATCAGCTTTTTAACCGGGGCCGAAACCCCCAGTGTTGAGAGTTGTTGCCGTTTATACCAGATCCCATCACCAGCTTCCATGATCCTATTGGGAAGCTTGGGTAAGGTCACCAGAATAGGGTGGATTTCCAAATGGTAGTGAGAAAAAGTGTGGCGATAGAGGGCCAGTTCGCAGGTTTCAGATGAGTCTAATAGCTGATTTAAGGCAAGATTTTCTTCCAAAGCCTGTTTGCTGCTGAATTCCGGTAAACTCCACAGGCCACCCCATATGCCCTGTTCCGCTCGTCGATAGAGATAGATGTGCTGTCCGTCATTTAAGCCCAGCATCCAGGTGTGCTTAGTGGGTTTATCCGTCTTCGGTTTGCGTCCGGGGTAAAGCTCGGGATCGCCTGCTTTTTGTGCGCTACAAACTTCCATCAAGGGACACACTAGGCATTTCGGTTTACTTCTTGTGCAAACTGTGGCTCCTAGGTCCATCATGGCTTGGGTATAGGCCTGAGTACGAAAGGACGCATTAACCGGTTCCGCATAATATCCGGCGATTTCCCAGAGGTGATTGGCCACCTTGGTTTGTCCGGGCCAGCCAGCCACTTGGTGCACGCGGCTTAAGACTCGTTTTACATTGCCATCAAGGATAGGAGCAGGAATATTCATGCTGATGGCCGCTATGGCCCCCGCTGTAGAGCGGCCAATGCCGGGTAGCTGGCTTATAAGCTCAACCTCGCGCGGGAATTGCCCACCCCAGACTTCTGTTATTTCTTGCGCTGCTTTGTGCAGATTGCGGGCTCGAGCATAGTAACCGAGGCCAGCCCAATGTTTGAGCACCTCATCCAAAGGGCTCTTGGCCAGAGCTTCTACAGTGGGGAAATCCGCCATAAAGCGCTCAAAATAGGGAATAACTGTGGCCACCTGAGTTTGCTGGAGCATGATCTCCGAAATCCATACTCGGTAGGGCGAGATTTTTTGCTGCCAGGGCAGATCTTTGCGGCCATGGATATCGTACCAGTCCAGCACTCGATTTTGGAATTCGTCAGGTGAAATAAGGGTAAAAGTCATTGAATTCAAAAACTAAAGGCTTCCATTGGGTTGAGTGGCGAGATTGGGTTTAATACAAAATCATCGACTATACTGGAATACACTTGGATGTACTAATTCAGAGATATAGCGAGCTGCAACTCTATTCTGGGGTGCAATTTATTATATGGAAAGAATAAACTCGCGCCGATTGTTTGCGCTTACTATTCAAAAAAAGTTGCTGTTAATCCTACTGGCAGTCGCTCTTATACCCTTTTTTGTCTTTGGTTCCATCGCTTTTGTTCGGCTATATGATTCGATACTAAGCCAGGTTGCGAGCCGTATGCAGGCTACCTCTAAGCAGACGATGTCCCAAATCAATCATACCTTCGGGTTGGCGGAAGAAACCGTGGCTTCCTGGGCTCGGTTAGGAGTGATGCAGGCGGTGGCTGAAGCGGATCCTGATCAGCTAATTTCCGGCATGTTTCGAGATTACCAGCATACCTTTAATTTTGTTAACAGTGTGGTGGCTGTTGATAGCTCAGGGCTTATTGTCGCTGCGGGGGATAAGAGGTTAATCGGTGCTTCCGTCGCTCAAACCGAATGGTTTACCCAGGTCCGTACTACGGGCAGGCAGTATCGTTCACTCTTGGGTGTTGGCCGCTTAAATGGCAATTCTTTGGTGAATGGGCAGGGTATTCATTTTGCGGTGCCGATATTTTCTCTGAATTCGGGGAAAGAGTTTATAGGTGCAATAAACGTCAGTTTTGACTGGCAGCAACTAGTCCATCACATAACCATAATGGATCAGTTGAGTGGACAAGATCAAGCGGCAAATTATGCGGTGTTGATTAACCGTGAAGGTTATGTGATAGCCGCGCCTCGTTTTATTTTAGACACCCTTAAGGCGACGAATTCAAAGAAGGTGACGAATTCAAAGGTGACGAATTTAGGTGAAGGTACAGAGCGCTACTTCGGTAAACTTAAATGGTTGGAAAAGCGGCCAGAATTATTGCAGCAATTGACCGGGGCGCCGGGTGTTTTTGAAGTTAAAGATGGCTCACGGCTTTTGATGTTATCCAATCAGGCAGCGACGGGATTTTCTCATTTAAAGGATACCGGTTGGACTTTGGTGGTGGTTCATGACGCCTATACCGAGTTGCGGGATGTCTATTTAATGAGGCAGCAAGCGTATGGGGTTGGAGCACTGGCTATTTTGATTGTTGGGCTCGTGTCCTATCTGTTTTCTCGTCAGTTTGCAAAGCCCATTGCGCGTTTATCCGCATGGGCGGAAGAGCTTTCCAAAGGCCGGCTTGATAACAAAATAAGTGTGCGATCTAAAGACGAGTTAGCCGACTTGGCGGGAGCGCTGGATCACATGCGTTGCAACCTTAGATCCTATTTCAATGAGCTGGTTGAAGCCAAAGAGCTGTACCAGAATATTATTGATTCCATCGATTGTTTGGCTTGGGAGGTGTCACTACACCCCTTTGAGATAGTACTGTTCCGGGGCAATGTCGAAGCCGTGTTGGGTTGTTCTACAGATCAAGTGCGAACTCGGGTTGAGCATTGGAAAGACTATGTGGAAGTGTCTCATCAGGAGCGGGTTCAGTCTGCAATTCAAGAAGCGCTTACCACCCAGCGCAATACTTTTGTAGAGTTTAAAATTCGTCATGACCTTGGTAGCTGGGTGTGGGTAAAAGTATTGCTCTCGGTGATTGTAAAAGACAATCAGGCGGTGGGTTTGCGTGGCATTGCCTTCGATATTAGCAATATCGTTCAGGCCGCCGAAAATATGGCCGAAGCGCGGGATATGGCCTTGAAAAATGCCGAAGATAAAAATCGGTTTATGGCGCTGGTAAGTCACGAGATTAGAACGCCAATGAACGGTATGTTAGGCATGCTGGAGTTGTTGCAGGATCAGAACCTGAACCTGGAACAGAAACAAACACTGGATTTAGCCTTGGAGTCGGGGCGTAACTTGCTGTCGTTGGTGGGGGATGTAGTGGATTACACCCGTCTGGTGAGTGGGGAGCTGGAGGTTCGTTATGATGAAACGGATTTACCCGAGCTGTTAAGTTCCATAATGCGCCTGGTAGCGACGGATGCTTATGCCAAGGGGCTTGATTTGGGGCTGGTGATCGAAGTGAATATGCCCAGTCGAGTATGGCTTGATAGCGGCAAGTTGCGGCGCATACTTGTACATTTACTGGTTAATGCTGTGAAATTCACCCATCATGGTTCGGTGGTCTTGTGGGCAGAAGTGCTGGATAACAAACTGTTGTATGTAGAGATTAAAGATACCGGGGTGGGCATTCAGCCTGAGCGTCAGATCGAGTTGTTCGCCCCCTTTACCCAGGCGGATCTGTCCACTACCCGACGTTATAGCGGCACCGGATTAGGCTTGGCTGTGTGTCGTGGCTTGCTGGAATTGATGGGTGGCAATATCGGGGTACGTTCCATTGAGAATGTGGGGTCGTCCTTTTGTTTTAGTATTCCTCTCGAGGTTAATGCCGAGGCCGATGTGCAGTCCGCACACTGGAAGCAGCAATTTAATCGCTTGGAGAAAAAAGGTGACGCCCTTTTGGTAGGTGATATGCCGGCTACTCAAGTTGTAATCAAAATGGCCTGTGAGCAATGGGGGTTAGGGTTTCACTGGGTGGCTAAAGAGAATCAAATTATTAACGACCTGCAGGGATTCTTGGCAGGGCTTAAGTTGTGCTGGATTTTGGTGGCCCAAGATGTCAGTGATCGATTTTGGGATCGCCTATTGCCTTATCTGCGTGATCATCCAGATTTGAAGATCATTCAGATTCGAGTTCCTACTGAGCGCTACGGGCAGCGGCCTATGCCGCATCTGTATGCGCCTTTCTCACAGTTACAGCTGGCTCAGGCTATGCTGGCGCTGCAGGGAGAACCCAGGCCCAGCGTGGCGGCTCCGGCCGTGGATCAAACCAGTTTGCCCCGCGTGCTGGTAGTGGACGATAACGAGGTTAACCGCCGGGTTGCCTGTGGGTATCTGCGGAAGTTGGGGTTTAGTTGTGATATTGCTGAGGATGGCTTACAAGCTTTGGAAGCCATCAAGGTCACTGATTACCATGCTATTTTTATGGACTGCCAAATGCCCGTAATGGATGGTTATCAGGCAACTCAGGCGATCCGTCAGTATTTAGGGGAGAAACCGTTGCCTATTATTGCCATTACCGCCAACGCGATGCTTGGGGATCGTGAAAAGTGCCTGGACGCGGGAATGGACGACTATATTGCCAAACCTTTGAAAATGGATACTCTTCAGCAGGTGGTGTCGCACTGGTTGCCTCAGATTACGTCACTTAATTCCTACCAACAGCCCAAGGCTTAGGATTTTTGGCCCCTTCACGTTATAATCCTGTGAGTTGAAGTCCCATTATTCTCGGAGCGCACATGTCACAACGAATAGCCAGCGTAGAACGTAATACGTTGGAGACCCAAATCACGGTAACCGTCAATCTGGATGGAACTGGAAAGTGCCAATTAGACACGGGTTTGCCCTTTCTGGAGCATATGTTGGATCAGGTGGCTCGCCATGGTCTTATTGATATAACTATCGTTGCTAAAGGCGATTTACATATTGATGCGCACCACACCGTAGAAGATACCGGAATTACTCTCGGTCAGGCGCTCGCTAAGGCCTGGGGTGACAAAAGAGGCCTGCGTCGTTATGGCCACGCCTACGTGCCTTTGGATGAAGCTTTGTCCCGTGTGGTGCTGGATCTCTCAGGCCGACCAGGTCTGGAAATGAACGTGCCCTTTACTCGGGGCATGATTGGTGGCTTTGATGTGGACCTGTTTCATGAATTTTTTCAGGGTTTGGTCAATCACAGTTTAATGACACTGCATATTGATAACCTCAAAGGCAGCAATGCCCACCATCAGGCGGAAACGGTGTTTAAAGCCTTTGGTCGCGCATTGCGTATGGCTATGGAGTTAGATGATCGCATGGCGGGCACTATGCCTTCTACCAAGGGCGTTCTTTAGCCTCTTTCACCCGACAAATAACCCGACAAGTAAAAAGTTAAGTAAGTTAATTTAAAGTTATTGCTAATTAAAGGTTTTGGAAATCTGTAATGACCAATTCAACCGTTGCAGTGATTGACTACGGCATGGGTAATTTACACAGTGCAGCCAAAGCACTGGAGCATGTGGCACCAGGGGCGAAGGTGGTAGTCACCCATGAAGCTGAGAAAATATTAGCCGCTGATCGCGTGGTGTTTCCTGGAGTGGGTGCTATTCGCGATTGTATGGGCGAAATTCTACGTTTGGGGCTCGATCAGGTGGTAGCAGAGGCTGCGCGAAGTAAACCTTTGCTCTGTGTCTGTGTTGGTATGCAAAGTATCATGAGCCACAGTGAGGAGAACGACGGAGTAGAGTGTCTGAATTTGTTCCCCGGAGAAGTCAAATTCTTCGGCGAGCCTTTGCACAGTCAAGACGGTACGGTTCTGAAAGTGCCTCATATGGGGTGGAATCAGGTGCACCAGGTTCGCTCCCATCCCCTGTGGCGTGATATTCCGGACCAGGCGCGTTTTTACTTTGTGCACAGTTATTATGTGACGCCAGCTGATCCTGCATTACTCACTGGGGTAAGTGAGTACGGGGTTTCCTTCGCGGCCACCTTAGGCCGTGATAATGTGTTTGCTACCCAGTTTCACCCAGAGAAAAGCCAAAAAAATGGCCTCGCCTTATTGAAAAACTTTATGGAGTGGGATGGTTCAGGGAGTTAGTTTCTTGCCATCTGCCAATAATTGAGTGATTTAAAACTATGTTAATTATTCCCGCTATCGATTTAAAAGATGGAAAATGCGTACGCCTGCGGCAAGGTAAAATGGATGATGCCACGGTGTTCTCCGATGATCCATTGGCCATGGCTGATCAATGGGTTGCAGCCGGTGCCCGGCGCCTGCATTTGGTTGATCTGAATGGGGCTTTTGAAGGTAAACCGGTTAATGCTCAGGCTGTGCAGTCTATTGCCACCAAATATCCAGACTTGCCGATTCAGATCGGTGGCGGTATTCGGTCTTTGGAAACCATCCAGGCGTATCTTGATGCGGGTGTTCAATATGTCATTATCGGCACAAAGGCGGTAAAAGAGCCGGCGTTTGTCACGGCTGCCTGTAAAGCTTTCCCGGGCCATATTATTGTCGGAATCGATGCTAAAGAGGGTTGGGTAGCCACCGATGGATGGGCCGAAGTGTCCCAAGTAAAAGCGGTGGATTGTGCTCGCCAATTCGAGGACGACGGTGTTTGCGCAATCGTTTATACCGATATTAGCCGCGATGGCATGATGCAAGGCGTCAATATCGAGGCGACGGTGGCTCTTGCGCAAGCGGTGAAGATTCCGGTTATTGCCTCAGGCGGGGTCACCAATATCGATGATGTAAAGGCGCTGCTAACGGTGGCCGATCAGGGTATAGCCGGGGCCATCACCGGGCGCGCAATTTATGAAGGCAGCCTTGATTTGGCCGCTGCTCAAGCACTGGCTGATCAGGCGTTGGCAAATTGATTTAAATTGCACAGAGGGGCTAACCGTGCGAATCGCTGCAGCGGGTGGATGGCTGGCGTTATTAGTGTTGGCTTTTGGGCCGGTTAATATCTGCGTTGCTGAACTTGCGATTCCTGCGGGTGCCAAAGTAGGGCTGGTACTCAGTGGCGGTGGCGCTCGGGGCTTGGCTCACGTCGGTGTTATCCAGGTGTTGGAAGCCCAGGGCATTAAGCCGGATATCATCACCGGAACCAGTATGGGGTCCATCGTTGGCGCGCTTTATGCGTCCGGTCGATCAGCGGATTCCATAGAACGAATTGCCAGCACCATCAACTGGACCCGGGCCTTAAAAGATTCCTCACCACGGATGCATCAGCCTTATCCCTTTCGGCAGTTAGAGGCAGGGATGACGGCGGATCTGCGCATGTCGGTAACCGCGTCGGGGATTGCTTTTCCCCGCGGTGCCATAGAAGGACAGCATCTAGAGCAACAGTTGAATAACTTATTCTCCAGTGAAGGGGTGGGGCTCACTTTTGAACAGTTACCCATAAAGTTTGCCGCTGTGGCGGCGGACTTGGAGACGGGACAGCAAGTGGTTATGTCGCATGGTGATGTGGCCTCAGCCGTTCGCGCCAGTATGTCGATTCCGGGAGCTATTGCGCCGATAGTGCGGGATGGCAAATTGTTAGTGGACGGCGGTATTGCCAACAACATGCCCATAAATTTGGCGCGAGAGATGGGGGCTGATTACATTATTGCCGTTGATGTGACTGCCCCATTACGCAAGCAGGATGAATTGACGTCGATATTTGCGGTAGCGGGTCAAACCACGGCTTTTCTCGTGCGTTTAAACACGGTAGAGCAACGGGCCCATTTACGTCCGGATGAAACGCTTATCCTGCCGGAATTGAATGGCTTTAGTTCGGCGGCTTTCGATCAGAGCGCTGCAATTATTCAAGCGGGGCGTGATGCTGCGGAACAGGCTTTAGGGATCTCAGGAAATGAAATTGCCGAGTTAGAGTCCGAATTGGCAGACAATCTTGAGCCACAGCTTAATGCCCGCATTGAATTTATTCAGGTGACTAATGATAGCCCGGTGAGTGATGCTGTGGTTCGAAGTTACATTCGACAGCGCCTTGGCGAGCCATTGGATGTCGCTCGGCTACAGGAAGATATTTCACGCCTCTACGGGTTGGATTATTTTAGTGTGGTGCGTTACCGGGTAGTCAATAAGGGCAAGCAGAAGGGGCTGGATATCACCTGTATTGCTCGTGAGACCGGTAATGTGTGGTTGAAATTGGGGTTAGAGCTAGCGGATGATTTGCGTGGTAATAGCGATTTTGGCTTGTCCGCCAGTGTGCGAGCGGCTGGTTTAAACCGGCTTGGTGGTACTTTGTTTGGGCGTCTCAAGTTGGGCACCTATCCGGAATTTGAAACCCGGTTTTTACAGCCCGTTGATACTCGGCAGCACTATTTTATTGAGCCTGCCTTTCTTTATACGGCAGGAAATTTTGATTTGTATTTGGATGATATCCAAGATGTGCCGATTGCCTCCTACCA
The DNA here is from genome assembly GCA_963922875.1 of uncultured Ketobacter sp. GTDB lineage: Bacteria > Pseudomonadota > Gammaproteobacteria > Pseudomonadales > Ketobacteraceae > Ketobacter. The sequence goes on from CAWUJH010000005.1 coordinate 252,152, forward strand.
AAAAGAGGATCTCATTTCGACGTTGTCCGTAGGTAGAACCTTGTTTGGTGAGGCTGCGGAGTTAAGGCTGGGTGTGGTGTTTCAACGTGGTCAGTTGGATTTAAACAGCGGCTTGGATTTTGCCAATGCCGGAGGCAATGATGCTGATTACGAAGATGGTTATTATTTTATGCGTTTTGGCTGGGACACGCTGGACGACTTGGGTTTTCCTACTCAGGGTAGCCGTTGGTCTATTGCCCATGAGGAGCATCGTACCAATCTAAATGCCGAGAATAATTTTAATCGGATGGATGGCATGTTTACTTTGGCCTTTAGCCACGCAAGAAACACACTGTTGTTAGAGGCTGATGCAGAAATCGGAGAAGACGATTCAAATTTTGCCGATATTCCTTTCATCGGTGGTTTCTTGGAGTTATCGGGTTTACCGCCCAGAGCTAGATTTGGGCTGCATCGCGCCTTGGTTCGAAGTGTGTTTTATCATCGTTTGAATAAGCAAGGACCGTTACCACTTGGGGTGCCGGTGTATGTGGGTATGTCATTAGAAAAAGGTAATGTCTGGTTGGAACGAGACAATATTAGCTGGACAAATGCGGTGACAGCGGGCAGCGTGTTTATTGGTGCGCGGACACCCTTGGGGCCAGCTTATTTTAGTATAGGTGCCACCAATGAAGGCGATCGCAGTGTGTCGTTATTTTTAGGGCAAAGATTTCGTTAGAGTGAGAATGAATTATGGGTTTAGCCAAGCGAATTATTCCGTGTTTGGACGTGGATAATGGTCGAGTAGTCAAAGGGGTCCAGTTTGTGGATATTCGGGATGCCGGAGACCCTGTTGAAGTGGCGCGCCGCTACGATGAGCAGGGTGCGGACGAAATAACCTTTCTGGATATTACGGCCAGTCATCAGGAACGAGATACCATGGTTCACACCGTGGAAAAAATGGCGAGCCAGGTGTTTATTCCGCTGACAGTGGGTGGTGGAATTCGCAAAATTTCGGATATTCGAACTTTGCTAAACGCCGGTGCCGACAAAGTCAGTATTAATACCGCCGCAGTGTTCGATCCGGATTTTGTCGGGGAAGCGGCGGCAAAGTTTGGCTCTCAATGTATTGTGGTGGCTATTGATGCGAAAAAAGTATCGGCTCCTGGTGAACCGGAACGATGGGAGATTTTTACCCATGGTGGAAGAAAGCCCACGGGTTTGGACGCCATAGACTGGGCTCGTCGCATGGTCAGTTTGGGTGCTGGAGAAGTGTTGCTCACCAGCATGGATCGCGATGGTACCAAAAATGGGTTTGATCTGGCTTTAACTCGGTCTATTAGTGATGCCGTGTCGGTTCCGGTGATTGCGTCTGGTGGTGTTGGTAATTTGCAGCATTTGGCCGATGGCGTCACTCAGGGTAAAGCTGATGCTGTTCTGGCGGCCAGCATATTCCACTTTGGTGAATACAGTATTCAAGAGGCAAAACAGTTTATGGTGGCTCAAGGGATTGAAATGAGATTGGATTAGGCTGCCATGAAGAGCGACGAGTTGGTCATTCTGGAAGTGCCCTTTGACAGCCACTTATTCAAGTTGGGTTGTCAGTTACGCTGTGAAGTATTTGTTCAGGAACAGGGGGTTTCTCTGGCAGAAGAGTTGGACGGCAAAGATTCCCAAGCATTGCATTGGGTTGCCCTGCAGCGGGGAAATGTAATCGGAGTTCTACGGGCGCTACTACAACACGATCAGGTTAAAATAGGTCGTTTTGCAGTGAATATTAGCCGTCGGAATCAGGGGGTAGGTACAGAGCTAATTCGTCATGTAATGGCTGAATTTAAAAATCGAGGACACGAATGTTTTTTTCTGGAAGCCCAAGTCGATCGTGTCGGATTTTACGAGAAACTGGGCTTTGTTGCTTTCGGTGAAACCTACCTGGATGCCGGCATTCTGCATCGTGCCATGAAAAATTACTAAGCCAGCAGTTTGAGGGTGGTTTCATCAAAATAAAACCGATGCAAATGGCGCCGCAATATCGTTTCTGCAATATCTTCTTTTATTAGAAGTTCAGCTAGATCAGGCACATAGCGCAGATGTTCTGAAAAAATCATTTCTTTGGTAACTCCCATGTCCGAAATGACCGTTTGTAAGCTTTCGTCACCGTATTTATCAAAGAAGAAATTGACTCCTGCATCAATGCAGGATTGAAGATAATCGGTGTGTCTGAAGTCGAGCCAAAATTCATAGCCCAACACCAATAGTTCCTGTAAATCTAATTCGGTAAAATAGTTTTTGAAATAGCCGACGGGCCATTCTTTTACGTCATCCCACAGCAAAATAGTGCTGTTTAGATAATTATCGCGGTATAGATCGTTATCCAGTAAGTTTTGCACCATTTCCAAACTGGTATTAATCGTGCCTTGCAACGCCGAGCGGGACTGATCCTCAATGAGATCTCTCAGGGCTGGTGTGCGGTTACTGATTAAATTGGTGAACGCTCTCAAGCCACGAGCAACCGTAGGTGAGCTTTTTACAATTTTGTTTTCTTCCATGAGATAACTTTTAATAACTGTGAAAGCGACATCAGACAGAAATGAGCGGAAGGGTTCACTTTGGCGAAAACTATTGACGGCCTGATCCAGTAAGCTGTCTGTTTCAAAGATTTTTTCCAAAAAATCTTCAACGATATCGTCATTGATAATGTCACCCAAAGTGTGATCATCATTGCTGGGTAATTCATAAATAATACGAGCAACTTCGCCAAACAGTTCGGGAATGGCGCCGCCTATTTCCATTTCTATGGCATAGCGATGAGCCGTGGCCGAGACTTTCTCCCGCTGAACGGCTTGGTTTAAGCTTATGTCAGAAAGCTTCTCGTACAGATATTCCATTTCTTGTTCCAGGATTGGCTTTAAGCGTTCTGGTGTTAGATCCTGCAAAAAGAATTTAACTTGCGCGTCTAACAAGCTTTGGGCTTTTTCCTGAGGTGTTAAGGCCATGAGTCTCTCGAATTACACAATAATATTCTATATTAACGTAAAAGCCTGGGTTCACACTATGCTAATCGTTGGGGGCTCGGATAAAACTCGAAAAATCGAGCCGATGACTCAAAGGTGGAGGTAAGGACACCAGCCATTGTAAATAGTTAGTAGAGTTATTCTTATTTGCATGAAGTCGGCTCTGGCCATATTGGGCTACCAATTCGGAAACGTGAGCCAGTTGAACAGAATACTGGTCGAGGTTATTCAGGGTTTTCTCCAAAAACTGCAGAGTTGCGGGATAGGGGTGGCCAATTCCAATGGCGTACCCTTGCCTTTTTGCCAGGGCTACTAACTTCTGAAATTGTGCAGTGATTGCCGCTTCAGTTTGTTGATTGTCCAGAAAGACGTCCCGTTTCAAGGTTGGAATGCCGTACAGTTGGGCGCTGGACTGGGCCACAGTTTGAGGCGTGGTTCGGCTATCGATAAAATAAACGGGATGGGTTTGGGCTTGTTGCATGACCCAGTGCATTATTCTCGGGTTATCGGTGACATTGCTGCCCATGTGGTTGTTAAAGCCTACCTTAAATGGAATGGCATTTAACGCCTGATCTATTCGCTCGCGTGTTTCTAGTTCACTTAACCCTTTACTGATAATGCCGGTTTCATTGACTCGGTTTGGGTCACTACTTTGCATCGGCACATGAACCATTACTTCTTGCTTGAGCTGGTGAGCCTGGTGTGCAAGCTGGATACCGTAAGGAGTGAAAGGAATGATGGCAAAGGTTAAGGGTGCGGGTAATGCCAGTGCTCTTTCACCACTGGCTCGGTTGTAACCGATGTCATCCACAATAATGGCGATTTGAGGGACGGCAGGGTCTGCCGCTACCGCTGTTTGTTGCGCTGAAAGCGAGGCGCAAGCAAACAGCAGTGACCCAATACCGGTTGAGACTTTTTTGATCCAGTCCATGGAGCTCTTATCACTCTAAGGTGACGGGAGCCTCTTGGTCAGGCTCTGGGATGCCCACCATCGCTGTGGACTTGTTGAGCACATTAAGTGCTTTCAATAGATTCAAGGCTTCATAAAGCTGATAATCTTTTTCTGATAGATCCAGGTTTGAATTTTTTTCTTCAGCAGCGGAAAGCGCTTCTTCCGGGTTTTCCAGATGACCACTCAGATCACGCTCTTTTACTCCGGCTAATTCGTCCACATGAGTTAGCTTGGCGTTTTCTACCACGATATCAGGTGCAATACCGGTGGCCTGGATGGAGCGACCACTGGGCGTGTAGTATCGGGCTGTAGTTAATTTCAGCGCCCGATCATTGTGTAGCGGTAGCACGGTTTGCACCGAACCCTTGCCAAACGTAGTGGTTCCCATGATTACGGCTCGATTATGGTCCTGCAGCGCTCCAGCCACGATTTCTGAAGCAGAAGCAGAGCCACCATTTACCAGCACAACTAAGGGGAGGCCGCGGATTCTGTCACCGGGTGTTGCATGAAACTTCATATCAGAATCGGGTAGTCGTCCTTGGGTGTAAACCACTAAGCCCTCATCGATAAAACTGTCACTGACTTCTACCGCTGCCTGCAGGACACCACCAGGATTGTTCCGCAAATCCAATATGACACCTTTTAAACTGGCTTTGCTTTCCTTAGCTAACTTGTCCAGAAGATCATTCATATCTTTGCCGGTATTGATCTGAAATTGTGATAAGCGAATATAGGCAAACCCCGGTTCCAGTAACCGTCCTTTTACGCTTTGTACTTGGATGATGGCGCGCTTTACCGTGATTTCCAAGGGCTTATCAGTTCCTTTACGAAGAATGGTGAGAACGATATTAGAACCCGCTTTACCGCGCATTAGTTTAACGGCTTCACCCAGTGAGAGTCCTTTTACCGGTGTTGAGTCGAGCTTGATGATGAGGTCACCGGCCATGACGCCAGCCTTTTGCGCAGGGGTATCATCGATGGGGGTGATAACTTTGACGAAGCCTTCCTCCATGCCTACTTCTATACCCAAACCACCAAACTCACCCATAGTGTTAACCTGAAGGTCTTGATAAGCCTCTGGTTTTAGATAAGCAGAGTGAGGGTCGAGTTCCTGGAGCATTCCCAACACGGCATTTTCCAGCAAGGTTTTATCATCAACTTCTTCTACGTACGCTTGCTTGATGCGGTCAAACACATCGGCGAAGGTCCTTAATTCATTCAGTGGCAGTAGCCCGCTGGCTGTTTCCATTGGTTCCTGTGCCTGGACTTCCGTTTCTACCAAAGATTCGGTGTCGGCACCGAAGCTGGGTTGGGCCCAGGCTACTGCTAGCGCGACAGCGACGGCTAGGGGTCGCCATTTTAACGTTAAGGGAAAACCCATAAAACTTAACTCCTTGGTAGGCAGATTGGTGTGCAGATCTATGCTATGACCGCGGGAACGAGCATCAATTCCTTCAATATTAGCAGTTGAGGACTGAATCTACAGCCTTTTAACGACGGCACCAGGCGGTTGGATCCAGTGGTTTGCCGTTTTTACGGATTTCAAAGTAAAGCCCAGCACTGGTCTGGCCGCCGCTGTTCCCAGAATAGGCGATAATTTCACCAGGGCTCACCCAGTCTCCAGGCGCTTTTGACAGTGCTTCATTGTGGCCGTAGAGGCTCAAATAACCATTACCATGATCGATTATGGTGAGCATGCCAAAGCCTCGCATCCAGTCGGAAAATACCACCCGCCCGTAGTGAATGGCTTTTACCGGGGTACCCGACTGGGCTTGAATCAGTACTCCATTCCAATGCAGCTTACCTTCTTCGCGAGGTGAGCCAAAGCTGTGTGCGAGCTTGCCGGGCGAGGGCCAGGGCAGTTTCCCCTGGAGTTTGTCGAAGGGGTGGTTACCCAAATTGGCGGGTAAATCGTTAAGGGCTTCCTGAATCGCTTTCAGAACTTTTTCTAATTCCCGTTGATTGTCTTTAAGGCTTTTGACCTTAGTCTCGTTGGATTGAATGGTTTTAGCCAGTTTGGTTAGGATCGCCTGCTTTTCTTCGTAGGCTGTTTCCAGTTCTTGTTTTTGTTCGTTCAGCTGCTCGCTTAAACTTTCCAATCGCTCCTGTTCATCCACTATTTGCTGCTCTGTCGTGGCTAACTGCGCGAGTGTTTCGTTAAATTGATCAATTCGTCCCAATCTGGCTTGATGGAAATAATCGTAATACTTGAGCTGGCGTGCTAGTTCTTGTGGGTCTTGCTGATTGAGTAATAATTTCAGGTATTCCTGGCGGCCGCTGCGGTAGGCGGCACGAATATCCTGGAGTAGGGCGGCTTTCTGTTGTTCTAATTCGGAGTTGATGTCGAGCTTTTGTTGTTCAAGCTCTGCTAGCTTGATTTCCGTTTGCTTCTGTTCTTGTGTGGTTTTTTGTAATTGGGCAGCCACTTCGCTAACGGCCTTTTCGGCCTCCTTCAGTGCTTTCTCTTCAGCACTATATTTGTCACGATTTTTTTTGATACGGCTTTGCAGAGTATCGATTTGTTGCTTGACCTGTTTAATCTGCTTTTTTGTGCTGGCAGGATCACCATTATCGGCAGCTAAGGCGCTGACTGGGCCAATCAGCAGCGCGCCCAGCAATAACCAAGCAAATAAAAGCAGATTAGTGTTCACAAATAGATTCAGACCAAGCTTTGTCCCGACATTTCCTCTGGTTGAGGGAGTGTCATTAGAGCGAGTAGTGTGGGCGCAATATCGGATAGCTTGCCATCAGATTGCAGGGAAAGGTCTTTAGTACCCACATAAATTAACGGCACTAACTCGGTGGTGTGTGCTGTGTGGGGCTGGCCGCTGGCAAGGTCTTCCATTTGTTCGCAGTTGCCATGGTCGGCGGTAATTAACATTTCACCCTGCACCGATTCTACGGCCTCCACCAGGCGACCGAGGCTTCGATCAAGAGCTTCTACGGCTTTCACTGCAGCGTCGAACTTTCCGGTGTGGCCCACCATGTCGCCGTTGGCATAATTGCAAATCAGTGCGTCATATTTACCGCTTTTGATGGCGGCCACTAATTTGTCAGTCACTTCTGGCGCGCTCATTTCGGGCTGCAGATCATAAGTGGCCACGTTGGGCGATTTAATTAGAATTCGATCCTCGCCGGCGTAAGGCTCTTCACGACCTCCACTGAAGAAGAACGTGACATGAGCGTACTTTTCGGTTTCAGCGATACGCAATTGGGTTTTACCCAGTTTAGAAAGGTAGTCACCGAGAACGTTGGTCAGTTTATCAGGCGGATAGGCGCAATGGGCTGGGATGTCGGCGGCGTATTGCGTCAGCATAACAAAATCGGCCAGTGCTGGTACCGACTGGCGGGGAAAATTGTCAAAGTCAGGAGTTACAAAGGCGCGGCTGAGTTGACGCGCCCGATCGGCCCGGAAATTCATAAATATTACCGCATCACCGCTGGCAATCTTAACGGCGGATTCCCCTGGTCCAGCGATGACGGTGGGTTTCAAAAACTCATCGGTTTCTCCCCGTTCATATGCGGCTTGCAAGGCATCGAGGGGAGTTGGGCTGGTATATTCTGCTTGACCCTGGGTGAGCAGGTTGTAGGCCACTTCTATCCGCTCCCAGCGGTTATCCCGGTCCATCGCAAAGTAGCGGCCACAAAGTGTAGCGATCCTTCCCAGGCCTGTGGCGGCCAGTTTTGCGCTCACCTTTTCCAAGGTGGGTTGCGCCGATTTGGGCGGCATGTCGCGGCCATCCAGAAAACCATGGACGTAAATCTTTCTGGCACCTCGCTGTGCGGCCAGTTCAATCATTGCTATAAAATGATCTTCGTGGCTATGCACCCCGCCCGGTGACAACAGGCCCATTAAGTGCACCGCACCGTTGTTATCATTGGCGGCGCCAATGGCGGCTTGGAGTACGGGGTTATCCCCAAACGTATGGTCTTCTATAGCTTTGGTGATACGGGTGAAATCCTGATATACCACGCGCCCGGCGCCCAGATTCATATGGCCAACTTCTGAATTGCCCATCTGACCCTTGGGTAAGCCTACATCCATGCCGGAAGCGGAAATCAGGGTGTGCGGCCGTTCTTTCCAGAGTTTGTCCCAGGTCGGCGTATTGGCGTGAGCAATAGCATTAAACTGGGTCTCAGTGCGATGACCAAAACCATCCAAAATGATTAATACGTGAGGTTTTCGGGGTTCACTCATAACCAGACCTACAACTTGGGAGTTAACAGTAAAGATAACAATAGTGTACCTGAATTTGTTAGTGTATTCATGACCCTTTCAGCAAGCTTGTGGTGGGTTGGCGACGCTTTCAGGTATAATCGCCCACAAGATGCTGCTGCGGCATGCTCGGTTTTCACTATAATTTATTGTAAAATAAGGCTTTTTAATGGAACGCGTGCTTGAATTCTCGATTAATCACCCTGAGCTTGTAGGGACTTTTGCGGTACTATTGGTATTATTCATCCTGCTGGAGAAACGGCGCGGCGGTCAGACGGTATCGACTCAACAACTGACTCACTTGATTAATAAAGAAGGTGGGGTGGTGTTGGACGTAAGGGATAGTAAGGATTTTCGTGACGGCCACATTACGGGATCGAAAAATATTCCCTTCAGTCAATTGAAAGAAAGCGTGGCTGAGTTGTCAGAATTTAAAACCAAACCGGTGATCCTGGTGTGTAAGGTGGGCCAGCATTCTGGTGCTGCAGGCAAGGTGTTGCACGCGAGTGGTTTTAGCGATGTGAGACGTCTGAGCGGCGGTATTACCACTTGGTCCAGTGATGGGCTGCCGTTGGTTAAAGGTAAGTAAGTATCAAGGGCAAGAAGTTTAAGTAGGTTGATGATCATGTCTAATCATGTTGTTCTGTATGGTACCCCCTGGTGTCCTTACTGCGTACGCGCACGCAATCTGCTGAACTCTAAAGGTGTTGAGTTTGAAGACATTAATGTGTCTTCTGCCCCCGAGCTGCGGGCAAAGATGGTAGCCATGAGTGGGGAAACAAGTGTACCCCAAATATGGATCGGCGATCGCCATATTGGCGGTTGTGATGAATTATACGAACTGGAGTTTATCGGCGCACTGGATGCGCTGTTGAGCGTTTAATTAATCTATAACTAAAAAATTTTTGAGGGAAAAGTTATGTCAGAGCAAGCGGCCGAAGCGCCCAAGCAACAGTTTCAATTACAACGAATTTATTTAAAAGATTTATCCTTTGAATCACCCAAGTGCGTAGAGCAGTTTAAAGCGCCCTGGAAGCCGGATGTAAACCTGGAAGTTAATAGCGCGACTAATGTGTTAGAAGACGACATGTATGAAGTGGTTTTGAAAATAACCGTTACCGTAAAAAACGCAGGGTCCACGGCTTTTATTGCTGAAGTTGCTCAAGCAGGTTTGTTTCTTTTACAGGGCGTCGAAGGTATTCAAAAAGAAGCCATCTTAAAAGGTGTCTGTGCCAATATCCTTTTTCCCTACGCTCGCGAAACCGTGTCTGAAATGGTTTCTAAAGGCACGTTCCCGCAATTCTTGCTGCAGCCTATCAATTTCGAGGCAGCTTTCGCCGAGAACTTGCGTAAACAACAGGCTCAAGCGGCAGAAAACGCTGAAGCTACACCAACTACGCACTAATCCTTGGTGGACTTTTATTCAGGTTTAGCTGGATAAAGGGTTAGCTTAGATTATGTTGTTCAAGTAAGCGCTGCCATAGCTGCTCATAGGCAATGGCCGCTTTGCTTGATCCCGCAAAGGCTCCCACGGGTTGACGCTGTATCCCCATTCGTTCTAATTCACTCGCGTACGGAATAACGATTGGATCATCGTCGTCGATCAGCTGTTTTGCTTGCTCGATAACCTCGTTGTGAATTTTTCGGCGTCGATCCACCATAGTGAAAAAGGGCAGTAGGCTCAGCTGACGCCACTGCTTTTTTTCGGCTAAAACAGATTTTAATTGACTGTATGCGCGCAAAGACAGGGGTGAGGGGATTAGCGGGACCGCCAAGACATCGGCACAATTGAATATGGCTTCCGATACTTTAGAGTGTTCAGGTGAGCAATCGAATATCAACAACTTGGTGTTTTCGCTAAGGTGGTCGGTCAGTTTGCCGAGAAGCTTGCGGTTGTCCGGCTGATTCAGCAATAATTCCAGCTTGCTAAGGCTCAGGTCTGAGGGGATGATCTCAAGCTGGTCAAAGGCTGATGCCAATCTTAATTTTCCAATGGGTTCTTTACCCTTGAAGACTTTCATTATCTTAAAATGCCTGGCATCGTCTACGCCTAGATACCAAGAGGCGCAGCTTTGGCTATCGAGGTCCCAAAGGATAGTTTTAATATTCGCCTGGGCGGCTGAATAAGCGATGTTGACGGCTGAGGTGGTCTTTCCTACGCCACCTTTGATGTTGTAAAAAGCTACTGTTTTCAAAATTAATGCTCACCAATAAGATTCATAAACCGGTATAGACTTCCCCCATGTTTGACATTGCACTTTATGAACCACAAATCGCGCCAAATACCGGCAATATTATTCGCTTGATTGCCAATAACGGTTGCCATCTTCACTTGATCGAACCCTTGGGGTTTGATCTGGAGGAAAAAAAACTGCGGCGTGCGGGATTAGATTACCGTGATTTAGCCAAAGTCTCAAAACACAAAAATTATGCCGAGTTTCTTCAGGTGGTTTCCGGTCAACGAGTGTTAGCCTTTACCACTAAAGGTTCGCGACCGCATTCCGACGTGGCTTTTCAGCCAGGAGATGTCTTGTTGTTCGGTTCCGAAACCGCTGGGCTGCCGCCTGAGGTGTTAGGCAGCGTGATTTCCGACCATCGTTTGCGCATTCCCATGGTGGCCTCCAGTCGCAGTATGAACCTCTCCAATGCGGTGGCAATTGTCTCATACGAGGCATGGCGTCAGTTAGGGTTTCAAGGTGCGAAATGAATTCTAGCTCTTTGGAAATACTGGCATTTTCTGCGCCTGTCATCTTTACTTATAGCGACGTTTCAATCAATATCGTCAAATGTCGTAGTTCGGTGCAATGTCCGCAAGGTGCACAGAGGCATTTAAATCATTCGGCAAACGGAGATCAATGGATATGAAAAAGATACTTGTAACAGCAGTCCTTATCGGTTCCTCTAACCTGGCGATGGCAGTAATGCCCGGAGGCCCTGATTGTGGCTGGGGTAATATGTTGTTTGAAGGCCAAAGTGGATTTGTTCCTCACTTTGCCGCTTCCACCACCAACGGGACTTCAGGTAATGCGACTTTCGGTATGACCACAGGTACCAATGGTTGCTCCGTGGATGGAACCTTGACTTACGGTGGTAGTGCCATGGTGAATTTATCCAAAGTTATGGATGAATTTATTGTGGATGCCTCTCAAGGTGAGGGTGATGCGATGAATGCAGTCGCTGTTTCTATGGGAATTGCTCCAGAAGATCGTGAACATTTTGGCAAAACAGTGAATACTAACTTCAACGCTATCTTCGTGTCGGCTGATGCTACAGTGGAAGAAGTTTATACCAATTTGTTAAGTGTTATGAAAGCAGACACACTGCTTTCAAAATATGTAGCCTAAGCGTCACGTGAAAACACAAGGAGAGGCGCGTAGTCTCTCCTTAATCCCATCCATTTAATGCTCTTGTTCACCAAATTCTACTAAGAAATATAACGAATCAATGATTGATGCAATCAAAGGTAAGGTTGCCAGCGCCTGTTTGTGCGTCTGTTTGAGTTTAGCGACGGTGCAGGTAATGGCCGCGTCTAGTATCGATAGTTTGTCAGAAGACGACATTAATGCGGTGGCTAAGTCTCAGGAATGGCACCGATTATTACATTTTCAAGATGCTCATTGGTGGTCTGGTGCTGAAAGCCAGGTGGACGACGACGATTTCTTTTTGGCGGCCGATGGTAATCGGTCACCAAAGAGTGAACTGCTAGCGACTCTACATGGATTCTATGCGCCGTTACCCGCCGAACCGAATCAACATGCGATATGCCGATTTCCGGCACGCTGGGATTATTTGTCAAAGGTGCTTGCCTTACCTGCTGCACCCTTTGCCAATACTCAATGTACTGAATTGTCAGTATGGCGAGAATCCATAAAACCACATAGCGTCACTTTGGTGTTTGCTTCTGCTTATCTCAATAGTCCATCATCCATGTATGGCCACACCTTGTTACGCATCGATGCAGAGGATGTAAGTCAAGGTTCGAAATGGTTGTCCTATGCGGTAAATTTTGGTGCCGAAGTTAATGCTGATGATAATTCGCTGTTTTATGCTTACAAAGGATTATTTGGTGGTTACCTCGGTTTTTTCTCTATCGTGCCCTATTACCAAAAGATCAAGGACTACAATCGCATTGAAAACCGTGACCTGTGGGAATACAACTTAAATTTAAGTGAGGAAGAAACCAATCGTTTAGTTATGCATTTATGGGAATTGCGTAATATCGATTTTGACTATTATTTCTTTGATGAAAATTGTTCCTATCGTTTGCTGGAGTTGCTAGAAGTGGCACGACCTTCGGTTTCTCTCAGAGAGGGCATGGAAATCAGGGCAATTCCTATTGATACGGTGAGATCCGTTATTCAGGCCCAAATGGTAGAGTCAATCGAATTCAGGCCTTCCCAAGCGCTGAAGATCGAGTCAACAATCGCACAATTAACCCCTGACTTGCAGCGTATGGCGTTGAGTATCGCAGCGGGAGAATCCAATTTGGAGGATCAACACTATCAGTCGCTAACGCCGGACCAGCAGGCGCTGGTGTTAAGGGTGGCTTATCAGCATTTGCGTTATCAAGAGCGTAAGCAGGTTAGGACTAAACTACAGGCGCGACGGAGCTTGGCGTTGCTCAGTCAATTAAGTACTCTCCCAAAAGTTGAGATTAACCCTCAGCGTCCAGACTATTCACCTGAGCAAGGTCACAAAACATTGTTGGTTGGAGTCGCGGCTGGAGCCGCCGATCATGAAGGGTATTCAGAGCTTCGATTGCGTGCGAGTTACCATGATTTGCAAGACAACGCTAAGGGTTATCTTGACGGTGCAGCTATCAGTATCGGCGAATTGAATCTGCGTAAGTGGGAGGGCGACCAGGTCAAAATCGAGGATCTCAATCTCATCAGCATTGATTCACATTCAGTGCGCGATCGATTCTTTAAGCCGCTTACCTGGCGAGTTCAGTTTGGTATGGATCGAGTATACACGGCTGGTGATGACGATCTAACCACTCAATTGAATGGTGGCGTGGGTGTGACCTATGGATTAACCCATCTAGGGCGTTATTACTTTATGCTCAGCAGCCGTGTTGAATACAACGAATTGGTGGATCAAAACTGGAATCTGGGTGTGGGTGGCCTGACCGGTGTACTGTTGAACTTTCCCAATGGGACTTTTAATCTTGAAACCAACTACTACGAATTCAGCAGTGGTAATTCTCGTTACGGTACTAAGGCTATTGTAAATATACCCTGGCAAATTAATCATGGTTTACGGTTGTCGGTTGCTCATCAGCGGGAACTTGAGGCGATATGGGATGAATGGACGCTTGAATACCGTTATTACTTCTAAAGGTGTTCGTGCCACATTAATGGCGGGAGTACTTCTGTTTATGAGTGGTTGTAGCCAGTTTTTTTTCTATCCTCAAAAGGCGTTGGTTCGATACCCCAGTGACATAGGGCTAAGCTACGAAGATGTTCAATTATCAGCGGCTGATGGCGTTCAATTACACAGTTGGTTATTGAAAGCTGACAATGCCAAAGGAATTGTGCTTTTTCTCCATGGTAACGCGGAAAATATAAGCACTCATATTGGCAGCGTGTATTGGCTTCCCGAGCAGGGTTATGAAGTATTGCTGTTGGATTATCGAGGCTTTGGTCGCTCCAAGGGAGCCCCTGCTTTTCCAGATGTGTTTTTAGATGTTGCGGCAGCGTATCAATGGGTGGTTGACTACGCCACAGGTAAGGGTCTTAAGGTTTTTGTGTTGGGACAGAGTTTAGGGGCGGCTGCTAGCGGGTACTACTTTTCGACTTTACCAAAGAGCCAACGCTCGCCTGATGGTATTGTATTGGATGCAGTGTTTTCCAGTCAGGTTGATATCGCCAAAAACGCCTTAGGTAAGCATTGGTTAACTTGGCCGCTTCAGTTTGCTGCACCTTTGTTTTTGTCGGGTAAGTACGCCCCTGTTGATCATGTGGCCGCAATTTATCCTGTCCCGTTGTTGTTTTTTCATAGCCCCGATGATGCTGTGGTTCCTTACGAACAAGGTTTGCAGGTGTACGAGGCAGCAAGATCGCCAAAGCGATGGAGTGCTACCAAAGGAGCTCATATTGCCACCTTTGGTTATTCTGAGTATCAGCAGCAGCTAATTCAATTTTTTGAGCAGAGCTCTATTCTACCGGATTGCTACATTCAGCCCGACCAGGCTCGTTTTTGCAGCGGATCTTTCGCAAAATAGTCAGCATTTCTGGGTCATAGTATTGTTCGTCAACTAATTTAAGTCGCACTTCTTGCATAAGTTTATCATAGCGAAGCTTGTCCTCATCTGGAATTTGAACAAACCACTTCCTGGGTATTTTATCAATCTCCTGGGTGAGGATGTCTTTGACCCGATCGAAGGCTTCATTGAACATAGCTTCTCTGACCAGTTGCGCGGCCTCGTTGGGTACCACATCGGAACGCCCTAAAAGTTGCACAGAAATGTAGGTGAGTGGAATATCAATGATGCCACCGTCGGGTTCCAAACCTTTATAAAGCTCCATTAGGTTATAGGCTATTAAAGGTGCCGCCAAAACATCCACATTCCGATTATTAAATTTGTTGCCGGCGTTTGCCAGATCAGATACCACTGGCGTTGCTCCTAGTCCGCTTACCATTTTTGCCTGCATGGGATCGTAATCCAGTACCAGTACTCTTTTTCCAGCTGCTTTTTCAATGGAATCTATGGTTCGATCATTGACGAAGACATGGGCAGCTCCAGCCGGTGCAATTCCCATAGTTACATAATCGCCTTCAACCATTTTGCTGGCCAGTTGAGGGTGTGCCATTAATTTGTAGGCGAGGCGTGCCTGATCCCAATTATAGATCGCGCCGATAGCATCCAGAGTTCCGGTGAATTTATTGAATGAGCGCGCTCTCAGTCCGCTCATTAAGGCGACATCACAAACTCCCGATTTGAATTCTTCCACCAAAACGCTTTCGTTAATGAAGGGTACAAAATCCACACTGATGCCGTAACTCTCAATTCGTAGTTCTTGCTCTTTTGCTGCAGCGAATATGAGTCCGGCGCGCCCAATCGGATCGAAAATACAAACGCGGTAGGATTCCTTTATGTTATTGGGGTAGTCCAGTAAGGTTTTTACGGCTTCAACTCGATCATCCAGGGCTTTGTTTGGATCGTAGACAATGGCGCGAAGCTCCGCATCGGAAGGGCGCTTATCAAGAGCTTTTGTCCATTGGGCAGCTGCATGAGACCAGAGCGGTATGCTGAGCGCTAAAAAAGTTAACATAATTTTTTTTAATTTTAACTGTGCCACGAGATTATCCTTTTCAAATTACTTAACGGCCTGTTGCTCGCTACACTCAAAGCGACTTGCGTCACTTCGGCAACGCACTTTCTTTAGTAAGTACAACATTTTCTCGTTATAGTACTTTTCTTTGACTAGCATTATATGCATTTCTTGAATGAGTTTTTGGTAGCGAAGTTGATCCTCGTTGTTGATTGGGATGAACAACTCTTTTGGTACTTTACGTTCTTCTGTCTCTATAAATTCTCGCACTAAATCAAATATATTATAGAAGCGTTCTCTAAACAATTGCGCAACGGGATCAGGAAAGCTCTCTTTGTGTCCAATTAATTGCATAGAAGAAAACAGTAACGGGTAATCCAGAATCCCACCTTTGGTTCCGATACCTTTCTTGAGTTCTAGAATGTCAAATAATATAAGTGCTGCAGCGGTGATATCTGCTGCACCAGTATTGAAATTTTTCAGGGCATTTGCTAAATCCGATGGAACAGGTGTGCCACCCAGCGCTAACACCATTTCACTCATCATTGGATCAAAATCCAATACAGTAAAGCGTTTGCCCGCCATTTTCTCGATGTTGCTAATCTCGCGGTTATTCACCATAGGGTAAAGTGTGCCGTTGGGAAACATCCCTAAGATCGTGTAGTCACCTTGAGTCATGTTGCTGGCATTTCTTGGATCACTGAGTAGTCGATACATCAACTTTGCGTCGTCAAGATTAAGTATGCCTCCGATAGCGTCCAATGATCCGCTGAAGCTATTGAAAATCTTGGCACGAAAACCAGTCATTAAGGCGGCATCGCAAGACCCGGATTTGAGGGTTTCAACCATGACGGTTTCGTTGGAATAGGGAATAAGATCAGCTTTGATTCCTAGCGTTAAAAAAAGTGAGCGTTGATCTTTTACACGGGAATACATTGGGCCAGTTTTGCCAATAGGGTCCCAGACGCAAATTTTATACACTTTTTTCTTGTCGAGAGGAAAGCCGGTGAGCTCTTTGACAGCCGCTAACCTTTGGTCGAAAGATAACGATTGGTCATAGGCCTTTTTCTGAAGATTAAGAATCATTGGCGGCAAAGCCAAAGCTATGTTCGGAATCAACAATAGAGGCACAATAAAGCTAAAACATTTAAGTAAAAATTTGTTTTTCATTGTTGGTTGACCTATTGACCACCTGCCACGTGGTAGTCATCAAGCGCAGTTGGACATTGTTATTGTTTTAAGGGTCGCAAAGCTCACAAACCTAGAGGCTTAAATTATCCAAACATTAGTTGTGATAATGGCCTATCTTTCGCTAATAATTCCTTCAGGGATCGGTGGATAGTTATTCTCAGATCATCAGAATAAACCAATGGCTACTAACTTACCAGTGGCTTCAGTACTGGAGGGAGTTTAAGGCCTGCACCAGAAAGGTGACAGACCTTAAACGTTTTCTTTATGTATCGTAAACGTAACGTTTATCTTAACAGCAACCCAGGGAAGGCAAGGGGAACATATGCCACCACCAGAAGGGCGCTGCCCATAACCATGATAGGGAAGATTAAACGGAAGTTTCTCTGCCAAAAGGTTCCATGCAAGCTTTCCCACTCAGTGGGTTGGCCCACTACTTGGCGTGTAATTAGATGGTTGAGCGCCACGGGCGGTGTTAAATACCCTGTTTCAAAGGCCAGCATAGTCAGGACCCAGAAATGTAAGGGGTCCATGCCATTGCTGATAGCTAGCGGAGCTAATGTAGCGCTGACCAATAATACTGCACCATAGGGGTCCATTATCATACCGACGATAATTAAGGTTATCATCAGCAAAGTAACGGTCACCCAAATTGAAGCTAAACCTTCAGGGAACATTTCCAGGATGCCTGAGCGTTCGATAATGCCGCCAGTACTGGCCGATAAAGCCATTAGCAAAAGCAGCGCGCCAATTAGCGGAGCTGCTTCGTTAGACGCTCGCAAAATTGCTTGGCTAGTGGTTTTGCTTCTGGCACCTGCCTCTTTGTCAGGATCTGGATCGTCTGCTTTCAGAATTATCCTTTCGTAAGCCAATACTAATAACATGACGATGGGTAAGATGGCGGGAGCGGAAAACTCATTGAGAGACTCCCCAAGGAATACATTCCAGAATAAAACCACAGCTCCGAATATTCCGATATAGGGAATTAGCGGAACCATAGCTTTAATTGTTCCTGGTAGAGCTTCACTGAGCGGTGCCATTTTTTCGGTGTCTTTCCCACCAAATAAGAAAATATAAAGGGTGTAGAAAGAAATGCTCACCAATAAAACTTTGGCTCCGGCACTAAATAGCTCATCAGTAGTAATTGTGCTGTTAACCGTGGCAACGATAACGACCAGCAAACAAGGTCTCAACATTGTGCCCATTGAGCCAGCTATCGCTGTTGTGGCTAAGGCTAATTGCTCGGATGAGCCTGCGCGACGAAGTTCTCGATATATGGCAGGACCTGCGGCAACTATTAGTACAGCCGATGCGCCGGTATAAGCCGTAGGAGGTGCTGTCAGCAATAACACGACGATACCTAGCCATTTTGAGGGTAAGCGCCATACTCGTATAACATCAAAAACCTTCTCGGGAAAATTGGTTCGCGCAAGTAACAAGCCTACCCATGCGTATAATCCAACATTTAAGAAAACCGCAGCAAACTCCAACAGGAAGTTCATATACACGATGATGCCGTGGTAGAAACCGTAGGAAGAAAAATTCACCACAGCGCAGAAACTCATAAAGCTGTAGAGCGGGGTGCATAAGAGCGCCTCTAGCCAGCTACCTTTCTCTGTTATTTGCTGCCGATTAAATAAATGATAGAGTGATACTAATGATAATAAGCTAAAGCCGATGACAAAAAAGTCATGCATAAACAAATAGGGAATATGCATGCCGCCTTCGGCTGCGGCGTATTCCTGTTGGCGATAAATAAACGACGAAACCGCCAGTACAGCATTCGAGGCTAATTGAGTGACATTCGAAACTATTTCGTCTCGTTGTGTTGAGACTGCGCGCAACGCAATGTGTTCACGACGCATCGTCGCCGCAGCGGCACAAAACAAAATCATCATGCCAAGTAAGACACGGCGGTTGCGAGTCACTGAAGTAACCACATGGGAAAGTAAGATTTCGCCACTGGCATAGGTCTTTACTTTCCAGTCGGCAAGGGCGCTTACCCGGGTGTACTCCTGAATCTGTTGTTGACAGACTTGGTCTTGAGTTTCGATAGATTTGCGAATGGTTTTACGGTTAACGTCCCCTCCGCCGAAAACATCGGCAAAGGGGTCGGCAGCGGCCGCCTGTTTTCGGCGGAGGTATTCATCTTCTATTGCTGCGTCAAGATCAGCGACAGGTTGACATGTCGGTGCGCTGACTTTATCGATCAATCGCAAAGTGGTGTAGTCCGGCCAGGTTGCCCCGCCCACTTCTAGCACCCTGGTGTGTAACGTTTCCCCAACGGAGGCGATTAAGGTTACCAGTAGAATCAGCATCATGGGAATGCTGCTGAATATTGGACCCAATCGCCGGCTACTTGTTGGGGGAGCGAGTTCCATTGTTCTCTCCGTCACTCGTTATTCCACCGGATTGGTACATTCTGGACGATCAGCTTTTTGGCTGCAACGAGCCTTTCTTAACATAGTAAGCATAGAAGCATCGTAGTAGCCATCTTTGATGAGCTTCAAGCGGATCTGTTGCATTAATTTGTCATAACGCAACTTATCTTCTTCAGGAAGGTGAATCCACCACTTGTCAGGAATCTTTTTAGATTCAGTGTCAACGATTTGCCAAGCTGTGTCATAAGTTTCGTACATGATTTCACGAATGATTTGCGCAGCTTCATTGGGTATAACGTCTTTACGTGCAACCACTTGCATTGACGCGTAGATGATAGGCAGATCTATGATGCCGCCAGCAGGATCCAAACCTTTGTACAGCTCAAAGAAGTCGTAAGCGGCTAGAGGTGAAATTAACACGTCGACATTGCGGTTGTTGAACTTGTTGCCAGCATTAGCGATATCACTCACTACTGGAGTTGCACCCAAGCTAGAAGCTAAGTCTGCTTGCATCGGGTCGAAATCCAGTACTAAAACGCGCTTGCCAGCAGCTTTTTCAATGCTGTTTATTTCTCGGTCGTTCACGAAGGCATGGACAGCACCTAGAGGGATAACACCTGCGATAATGTAATCACCCTCCACCATTTTGTCGGCTAAGCGTGGATCAGACGCCAATTTGTACATGGTGCGAACTTGTTCTTTATTTAACATGGTTCCTGGTGAATCCAATGAGCCTGTGTATTTGTTAAAAAAACGGGCTCGGATACCAGACATTACCGCTAGGTCACAGGTGCCTGATTTCAATTCTTCCACCAATACGGATTCACTGACATAAGGTGCTAATTCAGTTTTTATTCCCAGTTCAAGTATTTCTACTAGTTTGTCTTTGGTGACGTTAAATATCGGGCCACTACGACCAATAGGATCGAAAACGCAGACGCGAAACACTTTATTCGGATCTTTCGGGAATCCAGTATGTTTTTTTATGGCGGCCATTCTTTCTTTTACTGGCTTGGATTGGTCATACATCTCTTTATGAGCTGCGTCCATTTCAGCAGTTGCCACCTTGGGTAGCAGGCCGGCCAACATCACCAACATCAAAATGCTGGCACGGTTAATACAACGGGTCATTATTGTTCACCTCTTTTTCGTTCTGTTTTTTTCCTGGTTATTAAGAGATTCAGAGTACTTTGAAGCCAGCACTATCACCTCCACTTAGTGCACTTACTAATCACAACGTTCCAGTAAGTGGCGGTACTACATCGACAGCCGAATTTAGAGTAATTTAAGCCTGTTGTCGATGGCTGAAAAGGCCTTTAAATTGCGTTTGCCGGTCATAAAGTTGGAATTGAGACGTTCTCTTTGTTTAATTGTTTTGCGACTGCCGATTCAAACCCTTTTAAATCCGACGCAAAGGCAGTTTGCACATCATAAAATAAATCATCCAGTTCATTTTGAGCACGATTGTCCGGAATAATTCGGTCGTTAACGATACTCATGCCGAATCGCACGAAAAAATTCTGCAATCCTTCAAACTCAACTTTTGCGATAAGATTTGACGTTTCACCACTTGAGGCCGGTTTAAAATGAATTCCTGCCAGCACACCATTGCCATCGTTTCCTTGGCAGGCTGCCGTAAGGAACTCAGTAATAATTTCGTGGAATGTTGCCGGCAATGGAATTTCTGCCATCCAGGTTGGAAAAATACCCAGGGCGTTGCCATCAATTCTAATTGTGGGTACCTGGGTGATTTGGCCCACTAATTTGAACTCTTCGCTGGTGGAAAGCGTATGGATCCGGGCACTAGTATTTTGCAGGTGAATATTGATACCCAAAACAGAAACTGTTGCTTCCAGCTGGGCGAAAATTTCCCATGGTTTGTTATCCGGTATAGCGGGCGCATCTAAAATGACTTTATTGTGTTTGACGGGTAGAATCCTGCCGTTCGCCACATACATGTTGATTTGACCGCGAAGCGTTTTGCTGTTGATGTTGGCAGACAGTAAATCTCCTCGCTTGTCGTGCAATCGAATTGAGCCTCTGAGGAGTCGGTGGAAATCATCTAGGTGATTGGCAAGGTGTGGATAATGTTTTTTCATCCGCTCCGGTAGTAGCCGGAAAGATCCGCTGAAGCGTCGGTAAGGCAATCCGGTATCAAAATAGATAATGTCTTCGATTTCACCAAAACGAGCAATTAACTCAGCCAAGGCAGGATAACTCGCCCAAATGGGGGCCAGGATATCCACGTCTTCATCATCCAGTTTCGGGTTGAGTAATTTTACTTTGGCGCGAAAGGGTTGTTGCCAAGGGGCATTCGGGTCGCCTTGTAATTCAGGGTTTTGTCCCGTGGACATTGCCAGGATTTCCGTCAATGCCTGTTGGATGGAAGTCCATTCAATTTTGCCAACCCCTACTTGTACACCGGCTTCTAGAAGATACTGCGTTTCGTCAATGTTGGGCGTGCGTTGGGAGGCAATTGTTGCGGAAAAGTTGCCCATCACCGTTGGCTCACCACTGCTATTCATGCCTGCGATTGGGTTGGGTCCAATGGGATAACGGTTATCAACCAACCCACCGTAAACACGTAATAGGCGGCCGTTTTCCGTTTCTTCCGGCAAATTGCGATGAAACTGATCAAGATTGAAGGACTCAAGGGAATCCCATACTTGGTCTAGGAATTTCTTAGTTTGAGGGTGTAGGTCAATGTTTTCAAAAAGAGTTTTCTGTATTTCTGTGTATTCACGCAGGCGCTCAATAGCCAGAGAATTGTTTCCCTCTGCTAATATTACAGAAGCGGGATGCCAGCCTTCCAAAAGTACACGCTCGGGCACAGACAGGCTAATGCTGCTGTATAAAAAGCACGATAATGCGATTAAGGAATGGCAGAACTGCTTCATAGAGTGTTCCCGAATCATTCGTTTTTATTATTGGTGGATCAGTTAATGTTGCCCGAAAGTATATCTTTATGGGGGCACATAGTACAAACCATGAGTGTTGCTAATTTTTATGTAAGGCACTTTCAGTGGCCAGTTGGTGCCAGTTAATCAGCAATAATGGTTGTGAGCAAGGGATTACTGGCTGTCAGAGGCTGCTGATTGATCTATAAATAACGAATTTTTCGGAAAGAGCCAGTGGGCTCTGCGGCTGACTTTTTCAATTTCTTGTTCATCATTAAGTACTTTGGCGGCCACCAACATGCGCTCGAAGGTTTCTTCTCTGACGATCTTGGTGCTGAACTGCCAGCCCCAAGCGAGAAATTGACGTAATTCCGCTTCACTTCTGGTGGTTATCGCCCACCGATAGCGGGCTATTTGGCTGATGTGGATGATCTGTTGGTTGAATACCACTGCATTATGAACCTGAGTTAGGGGTTCTAATGGCTTGCTTTGGTTCTGATCGGCTAATCGTTGGCCGGTTTCAACGATTTTGCTTAAGGTGTGTAAATTGGTGATAAAAAAGGCAGTTCCAGCAATCAGGCTGGAAGCAGCCAGCGATTTGACTAAAAATGGAAACTTGATGGGGTAGCTTTTCAGCGGTTGGCCGGTTGCTTCAGCACAAAAGAATAACGCCACAAAAACCAGCCAGTGCGCCGCTGAATAATAAAAGGGAAACTCAGTCATACAATGGAGCAGCATGGGAAATAATAAGGCGCAAAAGCCAAAAAAATTTTCTTTTGAAGTTGACCATAAGCGTTTCAGAAATAGTAGCGAGAACACTACCATTCCCAGGAGCGGTATTAGACCGCCTTCAACGGCCCAAAACAGCAGCTCATTGTGAGGGTGGTCAGGATTCTTAACGGCGAGCAAACCAGTATCTAAGAATAATTGGGCTCTAGCTTCAGCATAACTTGTGGCAAAGTTGCCCAAGCCTACACCTGTAAGTGGATGGTCTGTGAACAGGCGCCAGGACACTTGCCACAACCCTTCGCGCGGTGTGTTATTGGCGATAGTGGCGGATGAACGCGTTTCTGTCTCGCTTAATTCTACATAGATGCCGGCTGTTAAATCAGCCAGCACCATGACAATTAAACCAATCATCAGCCAGCGTTTATTGATCGGTTTGGGTTGCAGCAGTAACAGGAACAAGGCACCACACACCCCTATGATTCCTGTTCGTGATAAGGCTAGAAATAAACAAAGACAGGAAAGAAATAAGGTTAAATATATTACGCTTAACCATCCGATTCTAGGTGTTCCAGGCCGTGGCAATGGAAAACGGATCAGTAGCCAGAGGGCAATGATGATGCCAGTGGCCAGATAGCTGGCAAATAGATTCGGTTGTTGGAATCCTCCGGTTGGGCGGGCACTTTTGGTGGAAATAAACCAGTCTAAGGACATTATTTGCAGAGTGCCGATGATAGCTTGTAGCAATACACTAAGTAGAATGATGAATAATAAAATGCGATGAGTTTCTGGCGTGGGGAAATATTGGCTTAAAGCGAGCATAAAAAACAAGCCGGCAACTAAGCATAGTATTCGCGCGAAGACTGGATCAAACTGACTGGATGGCCAGATTAAGGGGCTAAATAATGCCGCTAGTAGAAGGACATAATGAACGGCGTTATTCGGGAAAAGCCAGTGGCCTTGTTGTACTCCAGCAAATAGCCCGCAGCTTATAAATAGCAATGTGGTAAGCCAAACGGTGTTGTTAAACGGCAATTGCAGACCATAGCCACCGATATTGGGCTGAGTGTAGGGCAGAGCAATAAGAAATATAGTGATAAGAAGCAGGGGCCCGAGAAAAGATTGTTGTCTAGTGGGCACGAAGGCTCCAAATTAGTGGTGTGATTTTAGTTTAATTTGTAGCCACCGTTGGCCATTTGGATTTGAGTCTAAGTATCTGAGTCTTAGTTCTGTGTCTCAGTATAGTTGACGTTAATGAGCTGTCGCGACAAATTTTGCCTCTGTAACTTCATATATCGCAATCTCGTTCGGTTCAATTTGACTTCGGTAGATTTTGACTACAATTACCCTATGAACCGAAATATGGGCTTTACTGTCCTGGAACTTATTACTGTTATCATACTGCTAGGTATAATGGCGGCGGTGGTTGCACCTCGATTTTTTGATACCAGGGATTTCGACGCCCACCAGTTTCATTCCGAAGCCGTTAATGCGGCTCGCTATGCCCGTCAATTTGCAGTGACAAAAGGCTGTAATACCCGGTTTTTGCTGAATTCAACGGGATTTAGCTTGGCCAGGGATAGCAACTGCGATAGTTCTGATGGTAACGACTTTTCCACCGCCATCTCGGCACCGGATGACCCCAGTCAGGCTTATGCCCAAAACGGTGCACCCCTTGGTACGGCTTCTGGAACAATAATTTTTGATGCCACCGGTAACGCTGATAGTACTCAAACTCTTGTTGTGGGCAGTACCAGTATCACTGTTGATGCTTCCACGGGGTTTGTTCGATGAGCTTATTGCCTAAGTCCCAGCAAACAGGGGTAACGTTAGTCGAACTGGTGATAGCTATCGTCGTAATCAGCGTAGGTTTTAGCGGCTTGATGTGGAGTTACTCGAATATTATCTCTCAATCTGCCAACCCCGTTATTTATCAGCAAGCGATCAACATCGCCAATTCAATGATGGAAGAAATCGTCGCCAAATCATATCCGGAAGATGACGAATTCAAAGACGATAATGACTGCGATCCTGAACCCGTTTCCCGCGATGTCTGGAACGATATGTGTGATTACCACAGTTATACGGCGACCGATATCGAAGATGTTGTGGGTAACGATAGCGGAATCAAAGGTTACGCCATTGCTGTTACGGTGGTGCCGGGTGGCACAGCGTTGGGTCTGGCAGATAATAACGATGCGCTACGAATCACTGTCTCTGTCAATCATCCTTTAGGTGGCACTATCGAACTTGCCACTTATCGCACCAAATATTGAAGGTGCCGCCGTGAAACAGAAAGGTTTTACACTAATAGAACTTATCATTGTAATCGTTATTAGCAGCATTGTTGGTGTAATGGTTTCTCTAATGATTGGTCGCTACATGGACAACTATATTACGATGGAAAAACGGGTGGATATGACCCAAATTGCTGAATCCGCATTGCAGAAAATGGCAGCTGATATTCACAATGCCGTTCCTAATAGCGTTCGGGTAAATGGTAATTATATTGAAATGGTGCCCGTAGTTTATGCCGCACCTTACCGCAAAAATGGTGATTTTACTGACACAGCGATCATCACAAATACGAATCCTGCGGAGGCGGACCCCTTGGATTTCACCGTCGCGGATAAAAGTTTTCATGTACTGGCGAACATCGTAAGTGCAGACACCCCGTTAACCAGTGCTCAAGTCGTCATTTATAATACCGGCCTCACCAATGCGGGCGCCCCGGTATGTCCGGACAACCTCTATGCCGATCCCTCTGGGTGTGATCCACATATTATCAGCCGCCCAGGCCTCACCATTACCGACAACATTGATCAGGACTTTATCACTTTGGATACACCACGCCACTTTGCCCGGCAATCACCCTATCGTAAGGTTTATATTGTAGACGGGGCACTGACCTACCACTGTGATTTGGCAAATGGCACCCTTACTCGTTACTCGGGTTACGCAATTCAAGAATCGCAACCACCAGCGGCAGGGGTTGCCCCCTTAACGGGGGGAGCACTTGTCGCCAATAATCTCACGGGATGTGCCATCAATTATTCAGCTGGCAGTCTGAGTCGCAATGCGGTGGTATCTCTGGTGATATCGCTGGGTGATGGTAATCAGTCCACTACTTTGATGAAGCAGGTGCAAATTAGCAATGTACCCTAAAAAACACCAGTTAAACCAAGGTTTTGCGTTACCCGCTGCCATTTTTGTACTGGTGGTTTTAGCGGCCGTAGTGGTGGCGATGATGAATTTATCGGCCACTCAAACCCAAGTGGTGAATGACAGCATGCAGGTTAGCCGTGCCAATTGGGCAGCCCAAAGTGGTCTGGATTGGGCTATTTATCAAATTGTTGATGACACTGCGGCCGCCAGCTGTGTCGACGCTACGGGTGCCAAAACAATTGATGGCTTTTCCGTTGTTATTAGTTGCAACAGCCGTGACTATGAAGAAGTGGGCTTCACAAATGTTACCCGTTACAGCCTGCAGGCTGCCGCTACGCCAGCGGGCTTGACCGTTGATCAACCTGATTATGCCTATCGCGCCGTTGAAATCGATATCGTGCTGGAAAACTAAGCGCCTTAGCCAGATATTACCGAGAATTATAGGTTGTTGCTCGCTTAGATTAATTCATCAAAATCATCCCCGAGTAAGGCACTCAACTTTATTGTTCATAATTTGATCTATACTAGAGGCAGAACTAGGTCACATTTTTAAGAATTACTCCGACCATGAGTCGAAGGTCTAAAGTGAACATTATGAGCGGATTTGTGAATAAAAAAGCCAAAAAACTCGCTACTGCGATACGATTTTCGGCACTGGCCCTACCTGGATTAGGTTGTGCCAGTATGGCCATTGCTGCTAACCCGGCGCTGTATTACGCAGCTCCCAGCTGCGATTCAGCAAATGACGTTATCGTGCAATTCAAGACATTGCCTGCCGCCAATTATGCGATGCTGGACCGGGTGTCCGCAGAGAACATTGGCAATTACACGGTCAGTGGTAGAACCGTGCAATCGGCTGAGTATAACTCTTCGACCAACGCGGTCAGGCTTACTTTGAATTCTCCGCTGTCACCCGTAGAAGATAACCCAGGCAGTGCTACCACCCATACAGTAAATGTCAGTGGAGTGATGGATATCAACAATAGTTTGATGTCAGCGGGTAGTGATAGTTTTCAGTACAGCAGTAACCAGGCGGGAATGATTACATCGGCCTGGTATGCTGACGAAAACAATGTCCCGGATCTCAGTACAGTCCCAGGTTTAGTGTGGTCCGATATTCAGAACGTTGATTCGGCTGGCACCTATGCGGGTGCCATTCCAGGAACAGACACGTACTTTAACCCTATTTATGTTTCGTTCTTAGTGGTCGATGTGGGGTTCGATATTATTGGTGGTGTGTTTGACTTTGCCTTCTGTGACTTTTTGGGAGGCTTATTCGGTTCAATTTTGGGCTCCTTCTTTGGTGGTTCAGGTTGTTCAGAAGACGACCCTGATATGTTGCAACAAATCGATCGATTAACCACCTACGAAGGTTTCTTAAAGGTAACGGAGGCTAACAGTTATCAGTTCGAGGCTACCGTTAACGATGGGGTTCGCTTCTATTTGGACCACCAAACTAACAGCACCACTGGCTTAACCAGCACTACAGCCTTGATGGATAACTGGATTGATACCAACACGGTTTGGGTAAGTGAAAACCGCTCGGCAACTCGCGAAAACGCCGTAACCGTAACAAGTAGTACTCTGAGCCTGGACAATGAAGGCCGTTCCATTGCCTACTTACCAGCCAAGATTGAGTACGAATACTTCGCTAACCAAGTTAAAGTTTCTAACAGTGGTTGTGGTACTTCTAACCTGTCTGCCTGCTATGAACCGGATTCCGGTATTCTGGATCTGGAATGGAAAGTAGGTTCTGCTGCAATGAACTATTTGGGTTCAGATAACTTCTCTACCTGCGTTCCTTGGACGCCACCGCCACCCCCGGCACTGGCTGATTTTGAAATAGCCCTACCTAATAATGATAGGTTGGTGGGATGCGCTGCGGGTGAAGTCACCATTACAGCGATTAACGAATACGGTGGCACTATGGCAAATTACGAGGGCACAGTGGCCATAAGCACCAGTGATTTTAAAGGCAACTGGGCGCTTGCCTCCGGTACTGAAGCCAATTTTGTTCAAGGTGCAGACAACGGCGGCACGGCTACCTACACCTTTAGTGATGAGGATGATGGGGAAGTGACGCTGAGGTTAACCCACCTCTACAACAACCCTATCACCATCACAGTTAATGATGCAGATGAAGCTGTGAGTGTCGTGTCAAGCAGCCTTAGCCATGCCACCGGCAGTATGACGATTGTTGATGTGTCAAATGACGATCCTAATAATAATGGTGTAGTTGGTGCTGGTAACTACAAAAGTGCTGATTGGGACTTCGTCGCGGGTCGGCCGCACAAAATCAAAGTAGGAGCCGTGTCTGTTGGTGGTGGTACGTGCACGACATCGGACCCCAGCCATTTGAATTTTGCTTTTAAGCTAACAACCACTGAAAGCAATCCGCTGAACGCAGTGGCACCACGAATCAAATCAACACTTAAAGATGCTACCGGTAAGTCTCTTGCTCTGGACGGAGAAGTACCGGCCATAGAAATATTGTTAACTTCTATCGGTACCACACTGGATGATGTGCTCGGGACCTCGATGTTCAGCACAATCACTGACGGCCTGTTGAGTGGCGTAACCGGTACTTTGGTCAGCACTCTGGATCAGCTTACCCCAACTCAGCTGGATACAATTACCCTGGCAGCGGCTAGCGCTCTGGGCCTAACGCCGAGTGATCGCGCCAACTATACCCTGCTATTGCCTGATAGTGGCGACTTTACCCTTGAGGTGATTGATAATGTCACTGGATCCACCGGTGTAACCGACAACAACGGTGCTATAACCGTGCGTCCGTTTGGCTTAAGCGTTTCTACCAGCGGTCTGAAAGACATTAAGGGTAATGACGTGGACCTGTCTACTCTGGACCCAGACACGGGTGCTGGACCAGCCTTGGCCAAGGCTGGTGAGGATCTAAAGTTGAGTATCGTTGGCGTTTCCTGGAGTGCTGGTGACGATACAGATAACGATGGGCTACCCGACCCGGGAGCCAATCTTTTCGACAATGGTGAGGTGGCAAATTTTCAACCTTCTTTAGCCACTTTTAGCGATTCTGTTGCCTCGATCATTGCCCCTACTGGGGGTGTCGGAATGGTATCTGCTGATGTGGCTGAAGGCGCCACAGAGGTCACTGTTTCATTCGACGACGTAGGTATCATCGATGTGGAGCTGATCGCCAATGACTATCTTAATGCAGTAGGACCAATTAAAGGCAATTTAAGACTGGGACGCTTTGTTCCTCACCACTTTGCACTGGCCACCGACCCTGGCGATTCTAATATTGGTGCCGGTGATGAGCTCGCTAGTAACAACGATGTGTGTAAATTCACCTTCGTAGGGCAGGACTTCAGCTTTGTTGCGCCACCGGAGATATCCTTAGTAGCAATGAACGCTGCCAACGGCATTACGCAGAACTATCGTGGTGTTTTCAACAAATTTACCAATGCCAGCAATGTACCTGGGTTTGTTCTCAGTGATGGGGGAGCGCATGTGCTAAATCTAACGCCAGACGTTAGCAGCACCGATGGTGGTAGCAATGGTAAGGTGAAACGAATCATGAGTTTTGGCGCCTTACGTTACGAACGTGATATTGCCAGTCTCTCGACGCCTTTTATACCGTCTGATTTGCAAGTGCCAGCCGCAGCCTTAACGGATAATGATGGCGTGTTCCTGGATAAGGATGCCAATAATGTTGGCGATAGTCTCACCTTAGATAATATCAGCGGTACTGAGATTATCTTTGGGCGGGTAGTGATGGACAATGTGTACGGACCTGAAAATAATGAACTCACGGTGCCCTATCGTACCGAGTACTATAAACAAAGTGCTGGAGGCAATACGGGTTTTTATGTGCTTAGCGAGGATGAAAACTGTGCGGGAATAGCCGCTCTGGAGCCTAAATTTTCAGAACCGAAAGATAAAGCGGGTAATAATACCGCCGGTAGCGGCAAGCTGGATCCCAGTGCGCTGGTATCCACAACCGCCTCACAGCGAACTCTTGAGGGGCCAAAAAAAGGTCGCTATGAGTTTGCGATCGGTGCGCCAGGTAGTGATAGCTGCTCAAAAGGTGACAATGGGCTGGGTTGCTCGGTAGCCGCAACGCTTGATGTACCAGTCTATTTACAATGGGATCATGATGGTGATGGTAATCTGTTGCCTAGCGCAGTTGCCACCTTTGGAATATACCAAGGACAAAATCAACCCCTTATTTTCAAAAAACAGGCTTTCCGTTAATGTTCCACTGCCGAGGCGTCCTAGACGCCTCGGCACTCCTTCTTTTTATTTTCAACTATCCTTCTAGCTAGCACTCCAATTAGTCGATCTGGGATCAATTGCCTACTATGCCTAGAATTTCCGCTGTCTTTGGCTGCTGGTCAATCAGGAAAAATTTACATGACTTACTGCATCGCGATGAAAAGGATTTCCCCATCATCAACGGCTTGCGTTTTTGGGGTTTCTTTTGGGTGCTAGTCATTCATACCGCCATGCCCTATGCAGGAATGATTGATAAACAGTTGTTTGTGGAGCTGCTGGACTCTGCTCCTTTTTATTTGTGGTGGATCTGGAATGCCGATAAAGCCGTGGATTTATTTTTTGTATTGAGCGGCTTTCTTATTGGTTTGATATTATTGCGGGAGCTTCAGCAAAAAGACCGTATCCAACTTAGCCGCTTTTATAGTCGCCGTTATCTTAGGTTAACTCCCGTATATGCCTTGGTGATTGTAATATATTGGGCTGGAGAAGGGCCTAATTACGAGTTTGCCTGGACTAATCTTTTGTATATCAATAATTTTCTGCCTTCGGATAAAATGCCAATGTATTGGACATGGACATTGGCCGTGGAAGAACAATTTTATTTGATACTGCCGGTTCTGCTTTTAATCATTCATCGCTTTTGGTCGCGCTATTTTTTACGTGCAATGTTGTTTATGCTTGTGCTTTCTGTCCTTATTCGGGCGCTTGCTTTCTATTATTTTGAGGAGCTTTGGACTGGCAATTATCAGGATATGATTGTGGATCTCGAAACCTCCATTATATTCTACAGTCATATTTACGATAATTTAATTACCCGCTTCGGCCCCTTTGTTTTGGGTATACTTGCAGCCCATGGTTATCTCTATCACTCCCAAGCTATTATTCAGTGGGCGCAAGAAAAACCACATCTTTTAATTGCTCTCAATGTCGTGGTTATGGCCACCTTGATTTTTTTCATGCATTTCCCTTTTATGGCCACTGGTTTTAGCGAACCCAGCTGGGGGCAGCGATTCTATTTAATTTTTAATCGTACGCTTTTTAGTGCCGCATTCACTTGGTTCGTATTAGCCGCCTGTTTGCAGATCTCGTGCTGTCGCTGGCTGGCGAAGTTTTACAGTTTAAGGGTGTGGCACCCTCTGGGCCAGCTGACCTATTCTATGTACATCATTCACTGCTTTTTTTCGGTGCCTACAGTACGTCACTTTACTCGCTTGTATCGCAAGGATAACTTGCCAATGATGGAGTACTTTATGCAAACGGTATCTATTAGTGTGGTCTGTGCGCTGGTGATCACCGTAGTGTCCAGTTTGTTGTTGTGGCTTATGGTGGAAAAGCCTTTTTTAAACCTGCGAGAACTTTTTGCCGTCAACCAGGGTGCGGCCAGTGCGGCGATGAAGTCAGTACCTACAAGACCTAATAACGAGCACGGTAGGCACTCGCGGGTTACACTGAATTGACTGGTGGAGAGATTAAATTGGGTAGCGCAGCCTTTGGTTACGGCAAACTGCCGGGCAAATCGAGCCGCATCAATCGCATCGTTAAAAAACGAACGGTTATCTAATTTACCGTGTCCAGAAACTTAGGCGCGGCAACGGCCGCTAGAATTCCCCTAATCAGGATAACGGTTATCAGTTCTATTAATGTAAAACCTCTCTTTAGCACAGAGTCTATGGTAATGAGTATGGGCTTTTTGTGGCACGGGAGGATATTAGGAGGGGTGTAGCAGGGGTATTTAATACAGATAATACAGATAATACAGATAATACAGATAACAAAAGTTTTTGGATTTTATCTGTTTATGGAATGTGGGTGGTGGGATGGCTAGAAAAACAAACCCCGGCCGAATGGATGGGGTTTGTTAATAGTCTAGAAATAAAACCTAGATGGTTTTTGTTTTTTAACAACCAGTAATGGTGGATATAGCTGGTGTAGGAGGTGTAGCAGTACTAAGAGCTTCAGTGTAAGTAAAGCTACAAGTACTACCCGCAAGAGATATTGTCATAACGGCTGGTCCTGTGCCTGCTGAGGTGCAAGTGAATTCTGTCGGATACTCGATTCCGGCAGCGTCGCAAATGTGGCCATTGGCAGCGGAATCACTCCCGCTAACATATCCATCCACAATATCCACCGTCACATCCTCTAAAACTACAGTTGCAGCATTATTTACAAGATATGAAGCGTGAACAATGCCTGAAGCAGATTTAACGGCTGCTCTGGCGCCTTCGGTAGCCGCTCGCTCGGCGTCTCCAGCTAAATCAGCAAACTTGGGCACCGCAAATGCCGACAGAATGCCGAGAATTACGATAACCATTATCAATTCGATAAGAGTGAAGCCCGATTGTTGTCTTTTCATTGTCTAACCTCAATTAACCTGATTTTCCCGGCATCCCTAAATGTTTGTTATTACTTCGCCGGTCCTGGCGTTGTAAATAATATTGCTACTTTCATCCGTTTTCCGATAACTGTAACGGCAATTGCCGTTTACTGTATCCACCAAATAGTCAGAACCCACCGCTAAATTCTCCGTCACCGACGGTGAGTTTGCTACTAACAAGCCCCGCCAAATACGCACACAACGGGCCGGGCTATCCATCACAGCGCTGTTGTTGGAACCAGCGCCTTGGCCTGCGTCTGTGGGCCAGCCATCGGAACTGGTGGCCACATCATCGCTGCCAAAGCCAATCACTTCATTCACCGCCTTGGAGCTGCCATTGGCAATCCATTGGGTGCGAACCAATATCACCGCCGAAGCCAGGGCACCACCTGTGCCTAACACTGCGGCTTGATGGGCGTTATCATAGGTGCTGATCATTCTTGGTAGTGCCACAGCCGCCAATATGGAAATTAGGGCAATGACAATGGCCAGCTCCACCAAGGTAAATCCTCTATTAATACCATCGGCAGACATTCTGTTTTCTTTACATGCGGTTACGTTTAAAGATTTCACCGGAATAGGAATTCCCGCCTTTGTTACTCTAACTATAGACCAAATTCGTTTTGTGCAAATTTGAATTACCGGCCATTTCATAGGTCGTTTACTCCCTAGTGTTTAGCGTTTCATGGCGGAGCCCAATTCCCACATAGGGAGGAACACGCCAAGGGCTAGAATTAATACCATAACTCCCAGGAAAACCAGGATAATGGGTTCGATTGCGTCCGCCATGCCTTTTAAATCGTAATCCACTTCTTCATCGTAAAAATCCGCCACATCATGGAGTAACTTGTCGAGTCCACCGGTCTCTTCACCGATGGCGATCATTTGAATCACCAAATCCGAAAATATTCCAGCCGCTGCAGCGGTTCGCGCCAGAGTATCACCACGTTCCACGCCGGTACGAATACGATCCACATGATAGGCAATATATTCATTACCTAATGTAGGGCCAACAATACTTAATGCGTTCAATACAGGGATACCCGATTCAAAGGTCATGGCAAAACTGCGGGCGAAACGGGAGAGAGCGATACGCTCAAAAATACTCCCCACCACGGGTAAGCTCATTTTGCTTTTATCCCACCACATGCGGCCGTTGGGTGTGTTGATATAATAGCGAAAACCGAAAATCACAGAAAAAACGACGCCTAACACGAACCACCAGTAGTTCACTGTAAATTCAGAAGTGGCCATTAGGATTCGGGTGGGTAGGGGGAGTTCGGCTCCCACTTTAGCGAAAACTTTGGCAAATTGGGGAATAACAAATAAGTTGATGATAAACATGGCAATTGCCATGGCGCCCAATACGAAAGACGGATACCGCAATGCTTGAGTCATGCGATTGCGGGTATCCCGTTCCATTTCAATATGGCCAATTAATTTACCGAAGGCGTCTTCCAGACGACCGGTATTTTCACCTACATGAATCATGCTCACAAACATGGGGGAAAATATTTTGGAGTGATTGCCCATGGCGTTGGCCAGTGTCGAACCGCCGCTGAGGCGGTTACTGATATCGGTTAAGGCCTCACTAATTGTGTCATTTTTACTGATTTCCGCGAGACCAGAGATGGCTTGTACAATGGGTATTCCGGAGCGTGTCAGGGCCCGCATCTGCCGACACAGCATGATCTGGTCGTCCAGGGTTACCTTCTGCTTAAATTTGAAATTGAGTGACAGCTCCCCCTTTTTGCCTTCGGTCGATTGGCGAATGCTTATGGGAATGATCGCTTGACTTTGGAGCTGATTCGCAACTGCTTCGGCATCATTGGCTTCGAGCTTGCCTGTAACTTTATCACCCAGCGAATTGCGACCGATATATTGATAAGTGGGCATACTCTTTAGCCTTCCAATGTCGCGGTGATTTTAAAGACTTCCTGCACTGATGTTATTCCCGTTTTGGCGTAGTCCAATGCCGCCTGACTTATGGAACGGAAGCGCGGATTGGCTTGCGCCGCGTTGGCAAATTCAGCCGCGTCGCCTTTGCGTAAGGCGTAGAGCGTGTGTTCATCCATTTCCAATAACTCATGGACACCAATGCGCCCGGAATAACCTGTTTTATTGCAATGATGGCAGCCTGCTCCCTTATAGTAATTAGAATCCATGGAAGAGCCATCGATGTGGCCTATCCAGGAGAGTTCTTGAGGCGTTAACTGATAGGGCTGCTTGCAATGCTCACAGATTTTACGAATCAGACGTTGTGCCATAACAGCGCGGAGGGAGGAGGCCACCAGAAAACTATCGCAACCCATATCAATTAACCGCATCGCAGTTGAAATGGAATCATTGGTGTGCAGTGTGGAGAGCACCATGTGGCCGGTCATGGCTGCTCGGAGTCCGATTTCGGCTGTTTCCTGGTCCCGCATTTCGCCCACCAGAATGATGTCTGGATCCTGGCGCAGGGCGGTACGTAGAACCGAGGCAAAGGTAAGCCCGATCTTGGTGTGAATTTGTACCTGGTTGATGCGTTCCATTCGATATTCAATAGGGTCTTCAGCGGTAATAATCTTACGCCCGGGCAGGTTTAATAAATTCAAGGCGGAGTAAAGCGTGGTGGTTTTACCACTTCCTGTGGGGCCGGTAACTAATACCATGCCGTGGGGGCGTTGTATCAAGGTTTCAAAGCGGCTGCGAATATTGTCCACCATGCCGAGTCTGTCCATCGACAGCAGGCCTGCTGATTGGTCTAGTAAACGCATAACTACGCATTCACCATAGGGAACCGGCAGGGTAGACAAGCGCACGTCAATGCTGCGGTTAAGAACCCGAATATTAAAGCGTCCGTCTTGGGGTAAGCGTTTTTCAGATATATCCAGTCCGGACATGATTTTCAAACGGGATACCAGAGCAGGGGCAATCCGGCGCTCGTTCATGACTTGTTCCTGGAGTTCCCCGTCAACCCGTAAGCGTACTCTTAATACCGATTCGTTGGGTTCAATATGGATGTCTGAAGCATTGATTTGAACGGCATCTTCGAAAATACTTTGTAGAAGTCTGACTACGGGCGCTTCACCCGATTCAGTGGTTACTGCCAGGCTTTCGAGGTCAAAATCATTGGTACCTAGTTCTGAGTTTAACTCAGAAGCAATGGACGCAATTTTTTCCGAGCGTCGGTAGATTCGATCCATCGCTGATACGATATCTTTTTCACCGACGAAAGCTGGATGTACTGGCCGTTTTAGAATGCGTTGTAATTCATCGATAGCCAGTATATCGAGAGGGTCTACCATTCCCACTAATAAGCCATCGGGGCGCTCAGCAAGCACCAGTGCCAGAAAGTGGCGGGAGTGGTGTTCGGGCAGGCGGCGGATTAACTCGTTATCGAATTGGAATTGACCCAAATCGATGTAGGGATAGCCAAAGTGATGCCCCATGGTTTGGAGCATTTGTTTTTCCGTGATGAAACCTCGTGCAACAAAAATCTTCCCTATCTTTTTGCCCGTTTTTTTTTGTTCTTCTAAAGCCTGATTCAGTTGATCATGGGTGATCAAGCCTTTTGAGAGCAGCAGGTCTCCAATGCGAATTTTAGGGGTTTTGTGGGGTTCCATTCTTACCTTTCTCTTCAATAGTTAATTCAATTGGAGATTGGTTCATGTTGGGCAAATAAGGTAAAAAACGGTTTTCTACAGTGTCGGCCAGCTCACTCATAGCTTTGGCTTCAACCACATGGGGTTTTAGCAGGATCACCAGTTCACTTTTTACTTTTGCGCGTAGCCGCTGACTGAATAACAGCTTACCGATGAAAGGAATATCTTTTAGGAATGGTATACCTGATATTTCCTCCCGATAGGATTCTTGCATCAATCCACCGATCACTACAATCTGGCCATTCTCAGCTCTAACAACACTATCGGTTTCCCGAATGGTGCTGAAGGCAAGGGGCAGGGTTAATGCACCATCGGTCAGTTGTATGTTTTTGGTTTTCTCTGTGACTTCAGAAATCGACGGGTGAACATGGAGAATCACATCACCAAGCGTGGAAATTTGAGGCGTTACATCCAGAGCGATACCTGAAAAGAAAGGGGTTAGGGTAACGTCCGGTGTGTCACTTACCGTGGAGGATGTGGTGGTAGTGGTACTGGATATATCGGTTACGAAAAATTCATCGCTCCCTACCTTAATCACTGCTTTTTGATTGTTCAAGGTGGCAATGCGAGGGCTCGATAACACGTTAACAGAACCTTGCAGTTCTAACATGCTCAGGACGGCGGTAAAGTCCGTAAAATTTGCGCCCAAGGTGAATACGCCACCCAATAACGAAGAGTTTTGATCTTTCAATGAGGAGAAGTCTGCTTGTTCCAAGCCACCCACAATTTCATTGGTGCTTTGTTCTAATACTCCATTGTAGCCCTGACCGAAAGTATCCCAACGAATGCCGGAGGCAAAGCCTTCGCTTAGTTCCACCTCCATTATCTTGGCTTCGATAAACACCTGCTTTTGCAGGCTTAATTGCGCCGCATCCAGATACTCTTCAACTCGGCGAAGTTCCGTCGGTAGAGCATTAACCACTGCAATTCCAGAGCTTGGATCGACGATAACGCTGCGACCATCATTGGTGCCAATTATGGTGGTTAGAATGTTTTGCAATTTAAACCAGAATTGACTTTCGGATTGTGTTTGAATATCGCTACTTAGCACCGTTTGGGTTTCGGTGGAGGTGGAGGTACCTGTAGTACCAGATTCACTGGAGCCACTACTGGAAACCTGACCGCTGCTCACGGTAGTGCTGGATCGGCCGCTACGATTGATGTTTAAGTAGTTGATGTTGAAAACCCGACTTTGCATGGATTTTGGCAAAATCTGATAGCCGTAGGGTTTAGCAATAAAGTCAAATCCGTAGGCATCCCGGATTGCGCGTAATGCTTCCTCAATATTGACATCCCGCAACTGAATTGAAATGTCACCAACCACTTCCGGACTGACGATCATATTGACGGAAGTGCCATGAACCAAACTCAGAAAAAATTGCCGGGCGGGAGTATCTGTTGCCGTCACATCGAAGCGGGGCAGCTTAGGTTTTTTCGCTAGCGCTTGCTTTTTGCTAGGTGGTTGAGTTTGGTCCGCGAGCAGTTCCGCTGTTACACTCTGTGATTCCAGGGTTGACTCTGCCGTCTCTGCAGTGGGTAGGGTTGCTGGTTGGCTTTCAGCTTCCATTGGCTGTTGGGTAGAGCAAGCATTTAACAGCGTCCCGACGGCTGAAATTAGAATGATACGATGCAGATTACTCATGTTCTCTATCCTTTCTCACTTCGGCATTGGGCAGTGTTAGATTAATGGTTTCGTCACCCTGTTGTAGCACAACGGAATCTTGCTTAATGGCAACCACAATGGCATTGTTGATGACATCGTTGACGCCAACCAAGGATTCGTTAACAACTGCCTTACGATATTTGCCATCAGAAATAATCATAGACAGTGAGAAAGTGTAGGCTTGGGGTGACCTTGTTTCGTTAATGACAGACGGTGGCGCAGTAGGATCTTTTGCTGCCAACAATGGGGTTGCCAAAACTAGGGTGGTGAGCAAGACAACGGCTTTGTGATTAACGTGCGACACGAATCAGATCCTCCCCAGAGCTTAACGTATGTACCTTAAGGCTTAGACGCCCAGTCGGGTGTTCTAATACTGTGTAGTCCAGCTGATCCCAGATCAGTTTCGAAGGTAACGACTCGGCGGCCTCTAAGTACTTTGTGACGGCAAAAAAACTTCCTACTAATGTAAGCTCTAGGTCATGGCGATACAGTGTTGCAGATTGTTGTTGCTTCTCATCCGCGACTAACAGTTTTTCGGCGGGCTTACTGACCACGCTTTCTATGGATAAGCCACTGCTTTCACTCAGCAGTTCACCCAAGACGAAGGGCATTTCCTCAGGCGAAATGAGATTGCCAGTGATATCATGAATCTTGGAGTCTACTCGTGAATTCAGCAGGGTCAGGTCTTTGATTTTGGATTCAGCTACCCGACTGGGGTGGTTGCGAAGTTGATTTTCCAGGTCGGCTATTTTTTCTTCCAGGAGAGTTGCGGCATCCTGAGCCTGACTGTGTTGATTCTCGAAACTTAATTTTTTCTTGATCAACGGTTGCATTATCAACTGATCCACCAGGGCTAAGATGATTACCGCTCCGGCGGCTGCCAGAATTAAACGTTCACGAAATGAGAGTTCGCCAGTGCGCTCGGCCAGTAATTCGTACTGTGCTTTCAACGGGTTATTCATGTTTTGTGCTCACGCTAAAACGTAAATAGTGGTTGTCGCCACTCGGTTTCGATACGTTAAAGACGCGGAATCCAAGCCCACCAAATTCGGGCTGCTCCTTGAATAACCCCATATATATTGGAATGGCTTTAGCGTTTTTAGCCATTCCAGAAAGATTTAACGAAGGGCCCGGAGTGTTGATCTGGATTCGGGTTAACCACAGGGCGTCACTGCGTACATTGGCGAGAGCGTTAAGATATTGAGAAAAATACACACTATGATCGTTGCCTTGCTGTTCTAGCGAGGCGAGAAATCGACGTTTGCTGCTTAGGCTGGAGCGCAGTTCTTCCTCTGTCTTAGCGAAGCTTTTATTACCTCGTCCGAGGGAATCCAGCTCAGCCTGTAATTTCGCGGCTACTTTTTCCAACGGTTGGGTGGTCTCTTGTAATTGGATCAATTTAGATTCAGCACCCAATGTGCTGTAGTAATCGAGAACTGAAAGCAATAACCAGAACACGAGTACCCCCACCCAAATGAAGATAATGTGATGGAGTGGTAGCTTGACGACCGGCTTGCGAAACTGCTCTTGGTAAAACTCTATATGTTGGTTAAGTTGATGCATTCCAGGCTCCTAATGCGGCACCTAATGCGGGAGCTACGACGCCGGCAGTAAGGGCGCCGTAGTCTTGGTCTGACTGCATTTGTGGTGGAAACAAAAACAACTCGGCAGCAACGGGGAGCCTTTCCTTGAGTGTGCTCCACCATTCAGAGTGAGTCTGGCTGGAGGGAACAATGAAGATACCTGAGACACTGGATTTACCCAGTTGGCTTTCGTAGTAATCCAAAGATCTTTGGACATCAAGGGCTAAATTGTCCACCGGGTCAGATTTGAAATTCATATTACCGGCAAAGGTGTCTTCATTATTGCTCGATATTTCTATGGTTCTCGTGAGATAGAGATAACCATCTTCCACTAAATTGATGGTGCCACCTCCGCCATTTAAATAAAGAAACGCGGTAGATTTTCCATTGGTTTGAGCCAGTGCTCTGGTGAGTGATGCCATGGCTAATTCATTGACACCGATGCTTTGTAAGGGTAAATCAGCTTTGTGGCAGAGTTGTACCAGCTTGCTAACAATTTCTATTTCAGCCGCAGCCGCATAGACCATCTTCATGCGTCCGCGATAAGCGTCTTCTGGTAAACGAAAGACATCGACGACACACTTGGCAACATTGTGTGAAACTAAATCTTTAATTTTCCAGCGAACGGCTTCGCTCATTTCAAGGTCAGGGACTTCTGGTGAATCCACCAGTACCATATCGTAATATTGATGACCGAGAGTAATAAAACAGTCAACCTGCGTGGGAATAGGGGTTTGTTCCAGGAGTGCAGCCAGCGCCTCCGCCGGTGAATCAAAAGTTTGATCCAAAAGGCCGAAGCTTTTTATAATCGGTTGGTTGTTTTCAGTTTCCAGTAGGCACCACGATGCATTCTGTGGCGTTAGGCTGATCCCTAAAACACCATTCGTCATTTTGCTCTTGCGTGAAAAAATATTTTCTAACCAGGCTTTCATTTACCTATCCAGTTTTGGCGGAAAATACCCCATATATTCAAAGAGTAGACGACATTTTTAATATGGGCAGAAAATTAAAGAGGAAAAATGGTGATAATAATCACTGTCTTGCGGTTGTTTTTTGAACAAGATTAGGTGAAATACCGAGAATCTCCCAGCTCCGAAGGGGAGTGCTTGAGGAAACTGGTTGCGGAGACTTAAGGTATACAATCTTTAGTCATGGCGTAGAGATAAGCCCTGTGCTCTAATCCGTTTGAATTAAATTGGAACCAATAATTGAGGTGATGAATGGCAAACGCAGTAGCAATTACCGGCGCATCCTCGGGCATAGGGAAAGCCATTGCGCTTGAGTACGCTCGTCGTGGTGCAAATCTGGTCTTAATGGCGCGGCGCATGGATATGCTGGAATCTTTGTCTCAAGAACTTTCGGCTCAGTTTCCGAATATTAGGGTTTTCTGCGTAAAACTGGATGTGGCGGATATTGATAGTGTCTATCCAGCTATTGAGGAAGCAGATCGACTAGTGGGTGGGTTAGATACGGTTATCGCCAACGCGGGAATAACGGATGTGCATCGCACGGGGGTAGGTGACTTTAAAAAGAGCCTGCGCGTTATTCAAATCAATTTGATTGGTGGGATGGCCACCGTAGATGGCGCTGCCCGGTTGTTCCGTGCCAGCAAACGCAAGGGGACAATAGTGGGTGTGTCTTCTGTTTCCGCTTTTAAAGGGATTCCTGGCAGTGCGGCTTATTCTGGGTCAAAGGCAGGATTTAGTAATTATTTAGGCGCTACTCGGATGGAGCTTAAAAAGCACGGAATCGATGTGCTGGTGGTACATCCCGGATTTGTGAAAACCGATTTGTCCCCCAATATGGAAAAATACCCTTTTGTGATTAGCGCCGAGAAAGCGGCCAAAGAAATTGTGAATGGTATTGAAAAGGGCACCGCTAATATAGTAGTGCCCACCATGCCGTGGAAAGTGCTGGGCCACGTAGTGCCCTACTTGCCAGACGCTATGTACAATAAAATGTTTTAATGATGTTAGGGCGGGGCGGCGCTCAGTCGTCGCCATCGTCCTCATCAGCATTGCCACCATTCATACCTAACTCTTTGATTTTTCGAGTCAAGGTGTTTCTGCCCCAGCCTAATAATTCCGCCGCATCACGGCGTCGACCGGCGGTGTGTTTCAGGGCGGTTTCAATCATTATTCGTTCGAAGGTTGGTACGGCTTTATCCAACAAGCCTCTTTGGCCTCGCGCTAGAGCTTGATCTGCCCAAGTTCTTAAGCCGTGTTCCCAGTTTGAGGATGCGTCCTGAGAACCATGAGTTTCCTGCAGTTCTGGCGGTAGATCGCTAATCATGACCTCCCGACCAGAAGCCATTACAGTTAACCAGCGGCAGGTGTTCTCCAATTGGCGAACGTTGCCTTTCCAGTTTAGGGTCATCATGTATTCTTCGGTTTCGGGCAGAAGAATTTTTGATTCAACACTGAGTTCTTTGGCGGCCTTTTGCAAAAAATGACCGGCAAGTTGCGGAATATCTTCACGTCTTTCATTGAGTTTAGGTAAATGCACCCGAATAACGTTCAGGCGGTGAAACAAATCTTCCCGAAACTTGCCATCTTTCACCAGGTTTTCAAGATTTTGGTGAGTGGCGGCAATGATTCGTACATCCACTTTAACGGCGGTGTGGCCACCCACCCGGTAAAAGGTACCATCGGCCAAAACACGTAATAAGCGCGTTTGTGCATCCAGCGGCATATCGCCGATTTCGTCCAGAAACAGGGTGCCACCATTGGCCTGCTCAAAGCGACCTTGCCGTTGTGCGGCAGCGCCAGTGAAAGCTCCTTTCTCATGGCCAAATAATTCTGATTCAATCAGATCCTTGGGAATAGCGGCCATATTCAGGGCGATAAAAGGCTTGTCGGAGCGCGGGCTATGGCGGTGGAGGGCACTGGCCACCAGCTCTTTTCCGGTGCCTGATTCACCGTTAATTAAAACGGTTATATTGGAGTGAGAAAGTCTTCCAATGGCCCGAAACACTTCCTGCATCGCCGGGGCTTCGCCAATAATATCAGTGTTGGTATTGAGCACGGTTTCTGGAGAAGAGCCTTGTTGTTCTTGGCTGTGCGTGACTGCACGCTTTACCAGTGATACCGCATCATCGAGATCAAAGGGTTTAGGTAAGTACTCAAAAGCTCCACCCTGATAGGATTGAACTGCGCTGTCCAAATCTGAATGCGCGGTCATTATGATGACGGGTAAGCCAGGATAGTTGTCTTGAATGTGAGCGAGAAGCCCTAAACCGTCGGTTCCAGGCATTCTGACGTCCGTAATAATGACATCGGGTTGCGTGTTTCTCAGTTTATTGAGCGCACTGTCACCGGAGTCAAAGGTGGAGGTGTTGATTCCTTCTTGCGTCAGTGCTTTTTCGAGTACCCAGCGAATCGATTTGTCGTCATCAATTATCCAGACATTTTCTTGCCCGTGCATTAGTTACGCTCCAAGGTTGTTCTGCACCACAGGAGGAGGTTCCAGTGGTAGCAATAGTCTAAAAACGGTTTTACCGGGGTGGCTTTCACACTCCACCAGCCCATGGTGTTGGTTTATGATTGATTGAGAAATTGAAAGGCCCAGGCCTGTGCCACTAGCGCGACCACTGATCATTGGGTAAAACATGGTTTCTTGCAGCTCTTTAGTGACACCCGGCCCGTTGTCTGTGATTTCCACCATAATAACGAGGCGATGGCGGACGTGGCCAATGGTGAACTGACGTAAGGCTCTGGTTCGCAAAACAATCTTTGGATCCTCTTGGCTTTCATCTTCCAGCAATGCTTGTTTGGCATTACGAACAATATTAAGAATGGCTTGTATCAACTGGTCTTTATCGGCCCACAAATCCGGCAGGCTGGGATCGTAGTCGCGATGGATATAGATGTTATCGCCCAGTTCAGCCAGCAATA
This sequence comes from uncultured Ketobacter sp., assembly GCA_963922875.1. GTDB lineage: Bacteria > Pseudomonadota > Gammaproteobacteria > Pseudomonadales > Ketobacteraceae > Ketobacter. Next base: position 295,352 of record CAWUJH010000005.1, read on the forward strand.
CGGTTCGCACCCGTTCCAGGATTTCATGAATATTCACTGAGGCTGGCTTGGGCATCTTCCTTGGTCCGAGCATCTCATCTACCAGGTTACGTAAACGATCCACTTCGGCAATGATGATGTCGGTGTATTCATGCAGAGTAGTATCCGGTAATTCTCTGGATAACAACTGAGCCGCTCCTCGGATGCCGCCCAGTGGGTTTTTGACCTCATGGGCAACACCTCTTACCAGGGCTCGGGTTGCTTGGTGAGCATTAATAAGGTTGTCTTCTCGGCTGATTCGCATCAAACGATCCAGGGGTCTGATTTCCAGCAGTATACTCAGGTCCTTGTTAGGCCCAGTGATGGGGGTGATGGTGTAGTCAACGGTGGCAAGCTGGGTGTTGTTGGAAATGTATATCTGAGCTTCACGCTTGGTGAAAGGGTGTAAATCCCTTAGCGCACTCTCGAGATCGGCTTGTGCTTTGCCGTCGTCATCGTGAATTAGGGTTTGAACGAAAGACCCGGTGAGCTGGGAAAAGCTGGCGGCCATCAGATGTTCAGACGCTGGATTAGCGTAAGTGACTCTTAATTCTTCATCGAGCAAAAGCACGGCTGTGGTCAGGTGGTCCAGCAACCGCTTATGAAGATCGTAATGTATTGAATCTCTTGCTGTATTCACGCTTGCCATACTACACTCTCAGTTCTCATTTGCTGGAAGATGCAAGAACTAAACCAGGTAAACTGCTTAGGTTTGAAATTGGTGCGTGCTGATTAATAAATGTGCAGCAATCATGCAGTTATGTGGCAAGTCTTGGTGGGGCGGATTTCGTATTCTTGAAGTAAGCCTTGAAATGGCGCATATCAGTTGCGGGTGCCCCGAAATAAACAGCGATATCGCCCCATATTGGGGATTTTAGTCGATGCCGGTGTTCGAGTGAACTAAAATAGTGCAATCACGGCGAGGTGGGGCGAACGGATGCTCGTCGAATGACGAAAGAGACGGGGCTGCTCTTGCCAAGGCTTTTGCCCGTTTTGTCGAGAACTTCTGCTTCGACGGAATAGCTGCCACGATCTAAGTTTTGAAAGGGGAATACGGTCGCCGATTGGGGTTTGCCTTGAGCTTCACCGTTAAAATACAGCTGAATTTGATCAGAGGGGCGAAGCTTTGGGGTCAGGCTGACAGTAACGGTTACTTGACCCTGATTGTTGATGAAGTTTTCTTCATGTTCAGGCTGCGTAATTTTGATGGCTTGGTAGCTGAAAGGTTTATCCTGAGGTTCCTGATCAACAGGTGTGGGAACTTTTAAGGCGGGCACTGTGGGTACTGGTTTTATATCCAGGGTTTCTGCGCCTTTAACGGGTTCATCGGTAAAGACAACATTGCCGTTCTCGTCTTCATACTTATAGACTTTTTCTGCAATTGCTGGCTTGGAAAGTAGTGCTAATCCCAATAAGGTTACCAGTGTTTTTTTCATAGAGTCAGCTCCGCGTCATTTCTCCTAAGCGTAAGTGAAATTTCGGCAGAATCAAAGGATGCTTGCAACCGCAAAGCAAAAGCAGTAAACAAACAAAAGCCCAAGGCTGGTGGGCCTTGGGCTTTTGTTGGATGGTAACGCAATAACTAGCAGGAATAGTACATTTCAAATTCTACAGGGTGCGGGGTCATGTTCAGTTTTTCAACTTCACCGCGCTTGAGATCAATGTAGCCTTCGATCATATCTTCCGTAAACACATCGCCGGCGGTCAGGAAGTCTTTGTCAGCTTCCAGTGCATCCAGAGCCATGGTGAGGGTAGAAGATACAGTTGGGATTGCTTTAGCTTCTTCAGCTGGTAAATCATAAAGATCTTTGTCAGCGGCATCACCTGGGTGAATTTTATTTTTGATACCGTCAATCCCGGCCATCATCATGGCTGCAAATCCCAAGTAAGGGTTAGCAGTTGGGTCTGGGAAGCGCACTTCGATTCGACGTGCCTTGGCACTGTTAACGAAAGGAATACGGATGGAAGCTGAACGGTTACGAGCGGAATAGGCCAGCATGACGGGAGCTTCGAAGCCAGGGACTAAGCGCTTGTAAGAGTTGGTTGAGGCATTGGTGAAGGCATTAATAGCACGAGCGTGCTTGATGATACCGCCAATGTAGTACAATGCTTCTTTTGATAAACCTGCATATTCGTCACCGGCAAACAGATTCTTGCCATCTTTGGACAAGGACTGGTGAACGTGCATACCGGAACCGTTATCACCAATCAAAGGTTTAGGCATGAACGTTGCGGTTTTGCCATAAGCGTGGGCGACATTCAGTACGCAGTATTTCAGAATCTGAACTTCGTCTGCTTTCGCCACTAGACTGTTGGGGCCGACACCGATTTCACATTGGCCAGCGGTACCGACTTCGTGATGGTGTACTTCAATAGTTAAACCCATTTGCTCCATGGCAGAACACATGGCGGCACGTAGGTCGTGTAGTGAGTCTACGGGTGGCACGGGGAAGTAGCCGCCTTTAACGCCGGGACGGTGGCCAATATTGCTGCGATCGAAGTCTTCATGGGAAACCCAGGCGGCTTCTTCGGAGTGAATAGAATACATGGCACCTGACATGCCTGACTGCCATTGAACTGAGTCGAAGATGAAGAATTCGGGTTCAGGGCCGAATAAGCAGCCGTCGGCAATGCCCGTAGACTTCAGATATTCTTCCGCACGACGACCAACGGATCGAGGGTCGCGCTCATAGCCTTGCATGGTAGTAGGTTCGACGATGTCGCAACGGAGGTTGAGAGTGCTTTCATCGGTGAATGGGTCGATAACAGCCGTAGAGTCGTCGGGCATTAAAATCATGTCTGATTCGTTGATGCCTTTCCAGCCGGCTATAGATGAACCGTCGAACATTTTGCCGTCAGTAAAGAAATCATCTTTGATTTCAGACTTAGGGATGGAAACGTGTTGTTCTTTGCCGCGAGTATCAGTGAAGCGTAAATCAATCCACTTAACGTCATTTTCTTTGATGAGCGAGAGAGTCTTTCCAGACATTCCGATGAATCCTCCAATTGGTTTAAATAATTACTAAGGGGGTGACCTAAGGTGTCTGTTAACAGGCCCTTGTGAAGTGGTCTCTGTCGATCCTCCCCCCACTTGGGTGTCGACAGCCCCGACCGAATAAATAGTTAAGGCGTTATGCGGATATCCACACAGCGAATATTGTATTGGTCTTGCCTCACAACAAGGCAAAATATATGCCATTGGATTTTCGCTGCATAGGGGTAAATGGAACTTATTGGGGATTTTTTTTGTTTGGCGGTAAATTCGGCGCTGTAACGGGGATTTTATTGGAGAAAATGGAACAAAAACGATAAATCAATAAAAAAGGTACTATTTTGGAGCGCTGCATTGAGCTATTTTAGTGCGATAACAGCCTGCATGATCTATTGTGGTGCATTTTGCCCGATTATGAAGCGTTTACTCAGAGCCTGCTTCAACTAGGATTTCTATATGAGACTTTCCTTCTTCAGCGCTAATAAATCGATGGCCATTTACCCGGCACCAGGCGGGTATATCGTGCAGCACGCCAGGGTCTGTGGCTAAGATTAATAGACGCTCACCTTGTGGCATGGTTTGTATCAGGTTCTGAGTTTTGATGACTGGCATCGGGCATAGCAGGCCTCTGGCATCAAGCGTTGTATGAGTCACCACTGTTTCCTCTTTATTGTAGGTACCATGACGCCGGAATATCGTTTGGGGGCATTGGGCTAATGGCGAGTTGTTTGGCGCTACCGTTTTTGTGTTGAATCTCCACCAGCACTTGATCTGCATCGCGGCCTTGGCTGAATCTTGCGGCAATTCGGGCAGCGGTCAGGAGATCTTGCTCATTGGGATCGCCATCCACCAGAGTAATTGGACCGCCATGGCTGAGGCACTGGATGGCATGAAAGCGCTTGCGATAGCCCATTAAAAAATTGTTTTCGCCTTCTTCCCGACTCACGATCAGCTTGTAGTTAGGTTGGGGACGAATATGACGCCCAACCTTCAATAGCATAATATCATCCAGTTCGTAATCTCTGCTGCCTCTGGCTTGCCACAAATCGGCGAGCTTATTGGAGTAGCTTTCATCGGTCAGAAAGCAACAGCCGCCCGCAGGTTGGGCAAAATCCTCAAAGCCCATGGCCTTGGCCAGTGCAATTTGCGGCTTGCGATTGCGGCCATTGAAACCATATAGTTGCTCTCGGTCTATCCAGCCTTCCCGTTCAGGCAGTGTTGGGGGCAGTATTTTGGCGCATAACGGCCGCACCAGGCGATCTTCAGCGCCAGATTCGCGCGCGATTATAGGTAAGGTTTCTTTACGCTGGGACTTCGGTCGTTGTCCAATCACTTCGCCGGTGATAATAAAGTCAAAGCCGCCATCATTGGCCAGCTCGCGAGCTTTATTCAGCATGGCGTTGGCTTTGTCCACCATAAAAATTTTGCAATCCAGGCAGGGGTTTAGATTAGCCCCATAGCCATACTTTGGATTGAGCACGATATCTTTGTACTCTTCAGAGATATCAACGATATTCATTTTAATACCCAGGGTTTCTGCCACCCACAGCGCGTTATTGCGCTTTTGCTTGTCTTTATCCTTCTTGCGAATGGCGTGAGTATGGCCCTCGACACAAAAACCGGTATAAAAATTGACGCCTTCGACAATAATTCCCTGATTTTGAATGGCTTTTACGGCGAGCATGGAGTCCAGTCCGCCAGAAATAAGAGCAATTGCTTTGCGTTGTATGGCCATAATTAATAGCTGTAGTTAGATCGTTAAGTTAGAGGTTGAGTTTATCCGCTATTTTAGGGTCGCCGAGTATACCGAAATTTAGCGGATTGTGGGTTTGGTTTTGTAAATGGGCTCCACTGTGTGACAGAAATCCAATTTCAATCCCATTTCGGTTTTTTGTCTCGTCAGTCTGTATATCTTGTTTATACTGAAGTAAGTCCAGTATGTTATTTAGAAATTAATAGGAATGACTTTTTATGCAGCTTTTCAACAAGTGCTCTATCGTTTTGCCTTTAATGATAAGCCTGATGTTATTCGGATGCGGTGGCGGCAGCAGTGATGAGGGTGGCAATGTCTTAATTGGAGGCAATACTCCCTCCGGTGGCGTATTTGGTGGTGGCGGGACCAGCGGGGGCGACGAAGAAGGGGGTGATACCACAGACCCTGCTACGGGTAATCCGAGTACATCGGTTTCTGGAGTAAGTTATCGTCCTCTGGTTTTTCGCGAAGGCTATGATGAATTCTCAGGGCAAGACGTTGGTGGGTCCTTGAATGCTATTTATCAATTCCCATTAATAAAGACCTATTTTATTAATCCTATAGATGCGAGCACCTTGGCGTCGACTGATACCGCAGTAGTTAGCGATTACGTAGCGACTATTGATGGGGTTGAAATTGATGCCAATGAAAGCCATCCAATTCTCCAAAAAGTGATTGGAACCGATATTCAGCTTTTGACAGCGCTAGTATTTGATTTGAGCGCTAGCACCACGGCAGCTGGAGTTAACGTGCAAGCATTGGTTGATGAAGCTAAAGCCTACGTGGATGCAGCGCAGGCCAGTAGTGACAAAACGATTGCTAATCAAAATTATGTGGTTTGGGCTTTTGCCTCACAAATAGATGAGCTAACAACAGGCTTCACTTCTGATAACGCAACTATTGATGCTGCGCTGGATGCGGTAGTTACCAATTATAATTCTCAAACATTAGGTACATCGAGCAATCTTAATCGGGCAGTAGTAGAAGTTGTGGGGCGTTATATTGATGATGATGGGATTTATAATTTCTCCGCCGATGGTGACAATGATTTGATTGATGCTACTGACTTTACGGGCGGTTCAGGTGAGGCAGTCTATTTAAGTCAGATAGTCATGTTTGTCACCGGGCCAGATTCCAAATCTGAAATGAGCACAGAGCTTTTGGCCCAAGCAATAAGTTCACAGACGTTATTGCGTTATGATACTGAGGCTGCTGCAACATCTAATGAGACGGTGGGTATCCCAAAGCCCGTATTTTATTATGCAGTCGGTGGGTCAAGCTCCGCGGGAACTGTATACAGTGTTTTGCAGGATAACTCTGAAGTGTTTACTGCTCTTAGTTTAGTGGCTGGAAGTTATTCATTTACAAGTAACTTGATTCAAAACCAGCAGGCGTCAGTGCAATCTCGGTTCAATTCTTCCGGTCAATATTTGTACCGATTTGATTTGTTGCCTAGGGCTGGGGACCATATTTTATTGTTTTCATCCAAAACAGCCGGTTATAACTATACGATTACCAGTGAATTTGAAGATGGTGATCTAAACCCAGCGTTGGGAAATGCGGAAGAAGAAATAAACAATGTGAACACCTTTCTGGTGGAAATAGCTGGTCCCAATGGTGAATATATTGCTGGCGACAGTATTTCCTTCTCTGAAGCCCAAACTTTTACCCCCATGACCCTATGGACCAGTGGCACCTACGGACCCTCAGACTACAGTTGGTCGATTATAGGCGGTAGCTTTACCCCCAACGCCGATGGTTCTGTGACGGTGAACCCGATAATTGGAGCGTCGGCCATATTACAATTAACCAATAACGCCATTGTTGCTGCTAATCCCTCCGCTACACTGACAATTACCAACGATTAGAGTGGGTAAAGCTAAATAAGGCCAGCCTAATGCGTTTAGGTTGGCCTTATTTCTTCGTAAAAGTAAAGAAATTGTAAATGATGCTGCCAAGTTGTCATGGTAATCATGTATACTCGCGCGCCTTAAATTTGAGAAAAGGGCTGAGGCTGTAAGCTTGTGATTGAGAAAATTCGTAATATCGCCATCATCGCGCACGTTGACCACGGTAAAACAACCCTGGTTGATAAACTGTTGCAACAATCAGGAACTCTTGGTCGTAAAGATGAGGGTGAGCGGGTGATGGACTCCAATGATTTGGAGAAAGAACGCGGCATCACAATTCTGGCCAAGAATACTGCCATTCGTTGGCATGACTATCGAATCAATATTGTGGACACTCCTGGACACGCCGACTTTGGTGGCGAAGTAGAGCGGGTAATGTCTATGGTTGATTCCGTACTGCTGCTGGTTGATGCAGTGGATGGCCCCATGCCCCAGACTCGATTTGTTACCCAAAAGGCCTTTGCACAGGGTTTGAACCCGATTGTGGTCATTAATAAAGTCGATCGACCCGGTGCGCGTCCAAACTGGGTCGTGGATCAGGTTTTCGATCTGTTCGATCGTCTCGGTGCCACCGATGAGCAACTGGACTTCCCCATCATCTATGCGTCTGCTCTTAACGGAGTTGCAGGGATGGAGCCTGATCAATTAGCGGATGATATGACGCCGCTGTTCCAAGCGGTAGTCGACAAAGTATCACCACCGGAAGTGGATCTTGATGGTCCTTTTCAGATGCAAATCAGCTCCTTGGATTACTCCAGCTTTTTGGGCGTTATCGGTATAGGTCGTATCAAAAGGGGTAAAATCAAGCCCGGTTCTCCCGTTAAAGTGGTTGATCGGGAAGGTGGGGTTCGTAATGGCAAGATATTGAAAATCATGGGTCATTCCGGGCTAGATCGGGTTGAGGTGGAAGAAGCCGGGGCAGGAGATATTGTCTGTATTACGGGAATCAGCGAACTGTTTATTTCCGATACCGTGTGTGCTCCGGAAAAACCGGAAGGTTTGACGCCGTTAACCGTGGATGAACCTACCGTGAGTATGATGTTCCAGGTGAATACTTCTCCCTTTGCCGGTAAAGAAGGCAAGTTTGTGACCTCACGGAATATTCGCGAGCGATTGGAAAAAGAATTGATCCATAACGTGGCATTGCGGGTGGAAGACACCGACAGCCCTGATCGATTCCGGGTTTCCGGGCGCGGCGAATTACATTTGTCCGTATTGATCGAAAATATGCGCCGTGAAGGCTTTGAGTTAGCCGTGGCCTGCCCAGAAGTGATTATTAAAGTCGTAGATGGCGAGAAACAGGAACCCTACGAGCAGTTGATGATTGATGTGGAAGAGAAGCATCAGGGTGCCATTATGGAAAAGCTGGGTTTACGTAAAGCCGAGCTCACGGATATGGTCCCGGATGGTAAAGGGCGTGTTCGAATGGACTTTTTGGCGCCTTCTCGTGGCTTGATCGGTTTCCGTTCCGAATTCCTGACTTTAACTTCAGGCACTGGGATTATGAACTCCACCTTTTCTCACTACGGTGATATGAAAGAAGGTGAGGTAACCAAGCGTCAAAACGGTGTCTTGATTTCCATGATTACCGGTAAGACTCTGGGTTATTCCCTCTTTAACTTGCAAGAACGTGGACGCTTGATGATTGACCCGGCGGTAGAAGTGTATGAAGGCCAAGTCATTGGTATTCATTCACGAGGCAATGACTTGGTGGTTAATCCAACCAAGGCTAAGCAATTAACCAATATTCGAGCCGCTGGTACAGATGAGAACATCGTTCTTACGCCGCCTATACGCTACACATTGGAACAGGCCCTTGATTTTATTGATGATGATGAACTGGTTGAGGTTACACCCTTATCAATAAGAATTCGGAAGAAGTTTCTGAAAGAACATGAGCGTAAGCGTTCGGGTAAGTAGCCTATTCCTGATCAAGCATAAGCAAAACAAAAAAAGGCCGCTTTTCGCGGCCTTTTTTTTGTTTTAGTGAATCTATTTTGACGTTGTCGTGGCGGCTGTTATGGCTTTTAGTGAATCTTCCAGCTGTTTCACCGTGCGGTCAATATTCTGTAATTTATCCAAGCCGAACAGACCAATACGGAAAGTTTTGAATTCCGGCGGCTCATTACATTGCAAAGGTACTCCGGCAGCCACCTGAAGACCCTGAGCGATGAAAGGCTTGCCTGTTTGCAGTTCCGAATTTGGGGCATAAAACACCGTCACTCCGGGGGCCTCGTAACCTTCAGCAGCGACGCTCTGAAAGCCGTTGTCGGCGAATAAAGCCCGTACTTTGCGGCCCAGCGTCAGCTGGCACTCCTTTAGGTTATCCAGCCCTAATGTAACGGTCTCCAGCATGGTGTCGCGAAATCGTTTCAGGCTGTCTGTGGGTAAAGTTGCGTGATAAGCGTGGCCACCATTTTCATAAGCTTGCATGATTTGCCACCATTTCTTGAGGTCACAAGCAAAGCTGTTACTTTGTGTTTGTTCCATACGCTCCAATGCTCTCTTATTGAGCATCACCAGACCCGCGCAAGGTGACGAACTCCAGCCTTTCTGGGGGGCAGAGATTAAAACATCCACCGAACAGGCGGCCATATCCACCCATACAGCTCCAGAGGCAACACAGTCCAATACGAACAAGCCTCCTACTTCGTGCACGGCTTGGCCAATTTGTCGGATATAGTCGTCCGAGAGCATGATTCCTGACGCCGTTTCAACATGAGGAGCGCATACCAATTGCGGTTTTTCCTGTTTTATTTTTGTCACTACGGCGTCAATATCGGGCGGAGTGTAGGGAGCCATCGGGGTGTTTTCTTCCGTACTGGCTTGAAGTACCGAGCAGCTGCTCGGGAGATCGCCCATTTCGAATATCTGACTCCAGCGGAAACTGAACCAACCGTTACGAATTACCAGACAGGGTTGTTTTTGCGCAAATTGTCGGGCAACGGCTTCCATCGCGAAGGTCCCGCCGCCAGGAACCACAACGACGGCGTCGCTGTTGTATACCTGTTGTAATGTGGACGATATATCCCGCATAACCTGCTGGAATTGCTGCGACATATGGTTAAGCGAGCGATCAGTAAAGACCACTGAAAACTCCAGTAGTCCCTCTGGATCAATATGGGGGAGTAAACCTGGCACCCGAACCTCCGATAATAAATGATAAAACTATAAACAATTGTTGTATTGCCTCTATAGTTAAGTATGCCACTGAAAATGCAAGGCGTGGAAGCTTTCTGAACCATGCATGATTTGTGAAGCTGTAAATAATGCGGGCTATTTGTGTATAGGAAATCCAGGTAATTATGAAAATCTGCAGGTAATTTAATACTAGAGAGTCTAGTGTTTAAAACATGGTGGGAGCGGAGTGTACCCACGTCCAATATGAAACCATTAGCCGTAACAACGGTAAGGAAGGTGCCAAGTGATAGTTGGATTGCTATTTATGTTTATTATTGTGCGAGTGGCTTATAGCTTGTCTTACGATCGGTGCCTCAAGTACCAGTTTGATTTTTACTACCCCGCATGGGTCACTAGCGGGCGCGCAACCGGCTTGCTGTTCCTTTCCAATAGAACGTTTCGTTCAAAAATTTGTTCTTTTATGTTTCGCCGAGTTCAATTGGAGCACGAACACTTTTTATTCGATAGCAAATCTGATTACTTATTCAGTCGATTCAAACGCTGGGAAAGGTTTCTGATTTTTTATCTGGTGGCACTCTGTCCGGCGCTGGCCTTCGGTAAAATGCTGATGGAATAATCTTCGAACTGAGAGATGGCATTTAGGTATCTGAAAATGGATTCACGGAGCAACCCATGTAAATCCTTAGGGTGTAGGGCGATTCGCAAAGGGCTGCTATCAGCATAAGCCTTTTTTAAATTCCAATGATTGAATACTTTTAGAAAGCAGGCTCGTGGGAAAGTGTCAGCCTCAAACCCGCAAAGAGGGAGCCTGGTATAGGTGTTGTGTTTCAAATCAGTGAGTCCCCATAGTGATTCAAGGAACCTAAAAGGTGACTGGATCTGAGGTAGAGCCAAGGTCCCTATGGCCCAGGCGGGAGGAACATAGAGTTCAGGCGCTGCATATCCCTGGCATCCAAACCATTTAAAACAGGCTTCCATTCTTTGCTCGATCTCGCTGGCGGAGCGGGAGAGATGTTCGGCGGCGTCTCTGGATATGAGCAAACTGTGCAATTGGTGATGTAGGTTTTTGGGGTGGGGAGCTTGATGGTTCCAGCCATGGCCAGCGAGTGAATATCCTTGATCAACCAAATAATCCAACCACCGCAGGTCGGATGTTCTCCAGTCTTTACCGGGTACTATCAACAGGGTGATTCTGTCGCAGGTTAACCTGGGAACTCGGGCCTGAATTTCTTGCAATAATTCGCTGATCACTTCTCGCGTGTCTGGCATCACGTCGTGAATGCTCACCAGCCCCTGCAGCATTATTGCAGCGCCAGCCGCTTTAATACGGCAAAAGTGGCAGAACGAGTTGGCTTTGGTAAAGATCGCTGTTGGCTGGCACTGCTCGTTAAGATATCAAGCCATTGGTTGATGGCACTTTCATTCAATGCGCGAGCGGCCTGTTCTCCCAGAGTTAAAATTTGTTGCTGTTTTTGTTCAGGCAAAGATTCGATACGCTTGAGCGCCGACACCAAGGATTCGTTTGCTTTGATCACGAATAACCCTTTTGCGAGGCTCGGCCATTGAGTGATGCCGCAATTGGCGGATACCATGACCATTCGCTGTCTGACCATGGCTTCAATAGCCACCGTTCCAAAGGCTTCGACGGTGGATGGCAGCATGAGCAAATCGTGCTGATCGATTAGCTTCAATACTTTTGTCCGTTCGCACCAGCCCATGAAATCGATATTTTTATATCTTCTTTGGTACTGTTCAACCAAGCCTCTTAAGGGGCCATCACCAGCAATGGTAAATTGAATGTCAGGACGTTGTTGAGCTAAACAGAGAAAACTTTCCAGATTTTTTTCAGGCGCGAGGCGTCCGACAAATATGATTTTTTTGGGTGGTGTTTTGGGCGTTTTGGATAAAGGTGTATTCACAAACTCTGGAGCCAATGTTGTGCCCACTAAATGAGTGTTACGAACTCCTTGGCGGCGTAATTCATTTTGCAGTGTCTGGCTGATGGTGAGAGTGCAAGTACTGCCCTGGTGCAATAAATGGTTAACCCAGCGCAGAAGTCGCTGGGCAAGGGGGGCGAGAGGGCCTTGCCAATAAAGATCCACCAATTTTGAGTAATCGGTTTGCTGGGTAATGCAGATAGGAATGCCCAGTTTTGAGGCAATCCAAAAGCCGGCCAAGGCAAAAAGACCAGGTCCTGGAATCACGATAACATGAGGGCGCAAGGTGATGGCCAGTTTGGTAAGTTTGCGCATCCTGGGGAAATAGACGCGTTGAGTCGCATCACCAGGCATAATTAGGCTGCGTCCCTGGCATGGGTGGGGTGAAGTGAAGCTGGGTGCAACCAATTCTACGTGAGCTACATGCTGTCGTAGATGGTCTGCAAGATCCTGAAAATAGGTTCCTACACCATTGCGCCCTTGAATGGCATCCACAACAAACATGATTCGTAACTCTGACGGTTTCATGAGGCTATTTTGCTTATGTCGTGTTGAACTAATGTGACAGCCGTTTTTTTAGCATGCAGGTTCATAATTAAGCTCTCGATAGACGAAATCAAAGGTTTGGTTTAGTTGATGTTTGTGGATGCCCAAGCGTTCACCGTTGTAGTGATGTTTGCTGCGAAATTGGCGGGATTTTTCTTGTTCTCGGTGCAGTGTGGTTTGGTGGGCAGCTGTCAGTGTATAGCCAAATCTGTGATAAAGCGTCGTCACTGTTTGTTTCGGGTTTGCCACTAAATCTTCCATGCGAATCAGCTGGTAATGATCGGATGTGAGAATCTGCTGGGCAGCCAACACCTGTTGGTAGTAGAAAACCAACATGTTAATGAGTTTTTGTTGCCACCAATTGTGGTTCACATGGCCGCTAAAAACCTTGGTGCCAACCATGATGGCGCTCACTTGCGAAGGAACCGCCTCAGCGGGTGTTCTAATGCAGGCAATGAAACAGGCATCGGGAAAGGCCTGCTGCAAAGTATATAAAAGAGGCGTGAAACTGGGGTTTTTTGATAGAAAGATTTTTTCAGTGCCATGAAAATATAAATGGCGCTGGATTATGCCGTGATAAAACTGCATCAAAGACGCCTTTTCAGTAGCGCTGGCGTCGCGATCAAAAGTGCTCAGCTTCCAAAGGGGGGAGTCACCGAAAGGGAGTACCAGTAAAAAACATCCCAAAATAGGTGCTAAGGCAAAATAGTCTTCTTCTGGCTCCTTTAGTTGTGTTTTGTGTACGTCATTGAGCGACGAAAGGCAGAGGCTTTGCAGCCAGTTCAGAAGTCGCGTTACAGGAGCGCCGATTCGCTGATCGAGGCGCCCCCAGAATGTCCAAAAATAGCGTTGGGTTATTGATGGGGCAAACAGCAGCTCCCACAATCGCATCGTGGTGAACTGTGTCTCATCGGTGGCGAGCAGACGATGCAAAAAAGTAGTGCCACTACGTGGTATACCCAATACAAACAAAGGATTGTGTATTTTGGTGTGGCGAAAAGAAGGGAACAGCAGGTTGTCTAGAAGTAATCCCAGTTGGTTGATGCTACAGACTGTTAGAAATAGAGGCCAAAATACCAGCATCACAACAATGCGTTGAAGCGAAAAACCTGGATAAGCGCCATTTTTCTGCGGACTAAAACTGGATTTGAGCAGTCCCGGTAGGTTTATTAATAAGGTCCAATTCATCAACAGGCTTGAACACAAAGGGTTTGATGGCAACCTTAAGGCAGCAATGCTGCAGATTTGTGAACCTGGGGTATTTCCTTACGTAAAATAAATTTGTCTCAAATTGCCCTACATGGCGGCCCCTGGCACTGCTAACGTGGCGTTTTTACGGTCCAGTGACTTAACAGCAAAAACAAAACAAGAAGAAAAAAGGGAAGAAATATGAGACATAAGATCAGACAGTTACCACTGTTAGCCTTGCTGTTGCTGCTGCTCGTTGCTTGCCGCCAGCAAGATCAGGTGCCGGAAATGGAGGACAAATTCCTGTCGTTACCCTCTGGCGACACCATGCATTATCTGGAGGCAGGGAATCCTCTCGGTAAGCCCATCCTCTTTGTGCATGGTTTTCCCACCTCGGCCTACCTTTACCGAAACATGATGATGAGAATCTGTGGCGATGATCAAGGTCCCTATCGCTGCATTGCTATGTCTCATATCGGGTTTGGCCATTCGTCCTGTCCTGACGATGGCTCGCTAATAAGCCCATTATACGAAGTGGCCAGGCTCGAGGAATTCATCGACTTAATGGCGCTCGAAGATGCTGCGCTGGTGGTACATGACTGGGGCGGCCCCATTGGAACCCTGGCTGGTCTTCGCCATGGAGAGAAGTTCAGTCACCTCGTGATATTGAACACCGTACTGACCTTTCCGCAAAGTGGCTTGCTTGAAAAGGCCATGGGGCTAACGCAGGAGTTCTTTAATCGCCCCCGGCCTGTGATTGAGGCGCTTTACCCGGAAGTGATGGCGCAGACGATGCAATTGATGACTACGCGATTGTTATCCAAGGAAGTGCTCCACTTGTACAGTGATCCTTACCGCAAGGGTTTCGATCAGCAAGCGGCCTGCCGTATTCATGCCGGCATTAACCTGTTTGCCAAGGGGCACACGGATAAAATGCTGTTTGATGAGATCGCCGCCCTGGCGGCAAGTCAATGGCGGGACAAGCATGCTATTTTCCTTTGGAGCACCGACGATCTGTTGTTGGGTGCTAACTCTCCTGTCGGTCGAATTGCGCACAGAGAAATGACGGAGTTGTTTCCCCAAGCCGATACGATTATTTTTTCAGATGCCAATCACTTTCTTCAGGAAGACAGGCCCGACGATCTAGCGGATGCCATTACTTATTTTATGGAGAACTGATGTAACCAGGGTTCGGTAGGGCTGTTGAAGCCCTAATCCTTAAACGATTCGATTAAGTCAGCCAAAACCGTGGCATTGACGGTGTTTAACAGGTTGCTCATGACGTCGGTGGAACTGGGAACCCAGGGTTTCATTCCCGTAAGGTACTCAGTACGTTCTCGCAGATATTGATCCACTGTGATTTTTACGGTGTCGCTATTCTCGTTTTCCAGTGCCGTGAATATTGGCTCTAGGTACTCTTGCATGATTCGGCCATACAATGCGCTTTCGCCGTGGTTGCGCATGGCTTCCACCAAACCGCCCTTGAGGTCCAGTTCTGACTGGAATTTGGACACGGATTTGCGTGCTTGGCGCCGTAAACTTTCAGCGGTTTCAATAATTTCCTTGTATTCCATCACCCTTTCTCCAGGATCTCATCTACCCATATCTAAGCATAGCTCAGTGACGCCAGCTTGTTGGTTAAAGATACAATTTCGAAATGAGGGCGGTAACGGCTGTTTCCACAGTTAAAATTCGGGGGCCCAAGGCAATGGTGTTAAAACCACAGGCGGCTAACTTTTCCAATTCATAAGGGATAAACCCGCCTTCCGGCCCCACGGCTAAAATGGATGGCTCGGAAATGGGGTTGGGGTGGGATGAGGCAGGCTCTACTGGGTGAGCGGTGAAACATCGCTTGTTGGCCGCCAGAGCAGGCAGTTCGTCCTCAACAAAGGGTTTAAAGCGTTGACGAAGATGTACCCTGGGTACGAGCGTGTCGCGAGCCTGCGCAAGTCCCAGATGTAATTGCTTGTTAATTTGATCAGGTTTCAAAAAGGGAGTTTGCCAATAACTTTTTTCTACTCGGAAGCTATTGATGAGGTAAATTTCTTTGACACCCAGGGTGGTGCAGCTATGCAGTAAACGGCGCAACACCTTGGGTCGCGGTAAGGCGAGTAATAAGGTAACCGGTAATGGTGGCGGTGGTGGCGTAGCGTGAAGCTGGATTTCTAGTAAAGTTGATTGATCAGAAAGCTGCAGTACCCGACCCGTTCCTTGCGGGCCGTTTAGTACACCCACCCGCAATTGATCACCGATGTTAGGCTTTATCACGGTAGCTATATGGTGGGCACGCTCGCCTTTCAGTCGCAACTGGTGTCCACCCGCTGCGGGCGGCCATTCATCGGGGAATAAAAGAATCAAATTCATGGCGCACATTATGCTTGCGTTTGAGCAGCGTGTCTGTAGGCTTTGCAAAGCTTTTCTAGCGCTGAAAATCGCGTGACACTATGGGATAATACCGCAAACTTTAATTTCAGTAAGAGCAGGTCAGCATGGGAATACAAAAAAGGCGAGTGCCTACCCTCCAGAATCCGTTTCATGAGCCCGTTACCAAAGAATTTAAAATTCCCGGAGAAATAGCCCGGGAACCGGGTATTTACGAAGAATCCTTAAAAGTTGGATGGGACATCATGCAGCGGCCGGAAACGGCTGCAGGCGTTCCTGCTATTGAAAAGCAACACCTTAAGAATCGGATGACGGTGTGGGAGCGGATCAAGGTTTTAACCGATAAAGATCCCATCGTGCTGTACCAAAACTGGGGCAAAAATCTCGATGGTGCCTCAATTGTCACGGCGATTGTCAATATTGATGGCCGCGATGTAGCGCTCTATGGCCATGACTTCACGGTTAGAGCGGGCTCCATGGATGCAACCAATGGTCGCAAGCTGGCTAATTTGATCAAAATGGCAGGCGAGCGGGGCATCCCTTTAATCGGGATGAACGACTCCGCAGGTGCTTACGTGCCAGCGGGTGTAGGCGGTCTTGATGGTTACGCGGAAGCCTTTGCTGCATTGCGTCGAATCAGTGGTGTAGTACCCAGTATCATGTGCATGTTTGGCTACAATGCCGGTGGTGGTGCTTATTTGCCTCGTCAGGGTAGCTTTATGATTCAACCGGAAAATACTTTTTTCGGTTTGACAGGTCCCGGGGTGGTTAAATCCGTACTGGGCGAGGACGTCACCGCGGACGAGCTGGGTGGGCCCGGTGTTCATGGCCAGTCTGGCGTCGTGGATTTTGTGGTGCCCGATGAAGTGGCAGCCTTGCGTAAAGCGCGCGAAATCCTACGTTATATTCCCGATAACAATCGGCAGCTAGCGCCCCACCTGGAAACCACCGATCCGATTCACAGAAAAACCTGGGATGCGGATATTTTATTGAAAAAGGCTTTTAATTCTCCTTCCGGGTTTAACACGCCCCTGGATATTCGCATTTTAATCCAGCAAATCTGTGATCACGGAGATTACACGGAGTTTCAACAAGAGCGTGCGCAGAATACGATCTGTGCGTTCGGTCGCTTGGGCGGCAATGTGGTGGGTATTGTTGCCAATAACAGCGCTGTTTCCTCTGGCCAGATAGACATTGCCGCATCGTTTAAAAACTCGCGTTTTATTCGTTTCTGCAACATTTATAACATCCCCGTTATTTTCATTGAAGATACCACGGGTTTCTTGCCTGGTACTGATCAGGAAAAGTTAGGCATAGTTCAAGCCGGACGGGCCATGCTGGATTCCATCATCGATTTAAGGACACCCCGTATCCTGTTGATGGTGCGAAACGCGTTCGGTGGAGCCTATGCGGCTTTTAACAGCTACGCCACTGGCGCTGATGTGGTGTTGGCGTTGCCCACTACTCGCGTGGCCGTTATGGGTAACGCGGGTAAAGAGTTCGTCTATAAGAGAGAACTGCAAGCACTCCGCGCCCAGGTAAAGAGCAAGATTGAAGAGCGAACGGCGCAATTGTGCGCAGATGGAGAATCTGCGGTCAACGCCAAGTCAACGGCAGAAGCGGAAATTGGAAATTGGTTGAAACAGCAAGAAGCTATTTATTCAACGCGCTACGAGCAAGAACTTATGAATCCGAAAGAAGCGCTCAGTTTAGGCTCTATCTCCCAATTAGTGATGCCTTACGACGTGCGCCATAGCCTGGCTTCCAACTTGAACTTCTTGCTGCGCCATTATCAGCCTGGTCCCATGATGGGCGTGCAACGCGAATTCCACTAATTTTAAGGTTTCTTTGACATGACCAACGAAAACTATGCGAATAATCCTTTGGTGAACAAAGATCGACGCCGTAAACCCTCGGATTCCGAATGGGTGCGGCAGTTTGATTGCAGCGATATGAAGCCCTTGATCATCTGCCGTGGTCCTATCCGTAAAGAGGTAATGGATATCTGGGAAGAGATGGGTATCACCGACTACGGCATTCTTCTGTCTGAAAAGGATTCCATCACCTACAACAATGCATTGGCGCCTGAATTGCGTCAAATGGCAAACCCTGATCGCATTCATCGGGTGCCTGATTATACGGGCGCGGATAAAGACGAACGGACTCAGCGGATCAATCAAATCATCAGTATTGCCAAAGAAAATGGCCATGACTCAGTGTTCGCTGGCTATGGCTTTATGGCAGAAGATGAGGCTTTGGTCAGTGCACTGGAGCAGGCAGGTTTAAATTTTATTGGTCCCTGTTCTGCCACCGTGCGAGGTGCTGGAGCGAAGGACGAAGCCAAGCGCACGGCCACCCTTAATGACGTTTCCACTACCCCAGGTATTGATAATCTCACTGCTTTGACTTTGTTGAGCAAGGTTGGGGATCGAGGCGGTCTAAAAGCGCTTGCGGCGCAAGAAAAACTTGATGTTGACGCTGAATGCTGGACTGAATCAGTAGCCTTGGAAATGGCTGCCGATGCCGTATTAAATGCCTCTTACCAAAAAGGAATTGATTTACTCTCCATCGATGAAATCGGAGCCGAAGCGGTAAAACGGGTGGCGGAAATGTTCGCCCGGTATCCCGAAAATCGAGTGCGTCTGAAGGCTATCGGCGGGGGCGGTGGTAAAGGCCAACGAATCTTGCAATCGCCAGCGGCCTTTAAGGGCGAACTCGAAGAGCGCACTCGCTTGGCATCCTCGAAAGCGTCGGAAAAGCTGGTGGAGATTTTACAGGAAGTTAAAACTACGGGTGTTGGTGACAATAAAAACGTATTGATCGAATTGAACATCGAAACCACTCGGCATCAGGAAATTCAAGTGGTGGGTAATGGCGATTGGTGTACCACCTTAGGCGCCCGAGATTGCTCGCTGCAAATGCATGAACAAAAACTGCTGGAGGTTTCCCAAACCAGCGAAATGCTTGAAGCCGCCATCGCCGCGGCAGAAGCAGCCGGTAAAACCGCTGAAGCGCAATCCTTGCGTACCGACCTTGAGATACTGCTGCGGATGGAGCAAGAATCTGAACGCTTTGGTGCGGCTGTAGGTCTGGATTCGGTGTCTACCTTTGAATGTATTGTTGATCGGGATACGCATTTCTTTATGGAGATGAATACCCGGATTCAGGTTGAACACCGGGTTTCTGAACTCTGCTACTCACTGAAATTTGTAAACCCCGAAGATTCAGAAGATTACTTGGTCGTTGACTCCTTGGTAGAGGTAATGACTTTACTGGCTCGCCATGGCTCCAAGTTGCCAAAACCACAGCGGATACCACGCCATCGAGCTTCGGTGGAAGCACGGCTAAATGCCACTAATGCGGCATTAAAGCCCCATGCGGGTGGCGTTATTGAATATTGGTCGAGCCCGTTGGCCACCGAAATTCGGGATGATCAGGGAATCAGCGCCCGTAACCCGGACACTCAACAGTTTATTAAGTATCATTTGGCCGGCGCCTACGACAGTAATATAGCGCTGCTATTAACCGTGGGCACCAGCCGTAAACACAGTTACGAGGAAATGGCCGAACTGCTGCGCCGTACTCGTATGAGCGGCGAGAACCTGGCAACCAATCTCAAGTTTCATTATGGATTGGTGCATTGGTTTCTAGCTGAAAACGTGCATGCCAAATCCACCACCAAGTTTGTGATGCCTTACCTAACCTTGGTGGGTCAATTGAAGCAGGCGCTAGGGGATTTCGACCTTGAATTTGCTTTCCGCCAAGCCAAAGATCATTACAAAAAGCAGATCGGAGAAGCATTTGCTGCGGACGCGGATGCTCAAGGCGCATTGCAAGCGATGGATCAGGCGTTGGAAAGAAAGCATACCTTGTTGTTGCGAGCGCTCGAAATTCTGATTGCCGATCCTCATGTGTTTTCCGGGTGGCTTAGTCTCAATAAACGCAACGTGAGCATTAATTCTGATCACGTGATCTGGTCTCGCAATCCGGTCCAGGTTCTGGATGATACGTATCATTTTTTGAATATGGATTTTCGTGCTGACTTACCTGCGGCGGAGTGTATCTGGGCGCACGATAATGAAATACTGCAAATGGCTTTACAGTTTTACCGTGAGCTTGAGGAAAAACTACAGGAGGCCAGCTGGCCTAAACTCGTTGCTCGATTGGATGATGACACGCCACCAGCAGGAATGGATGAAGCGACCTGGATGCAGGTTCAGTCTGCGCATCTCGGCTATCAAGCAGGTACAGAAGTGGTCAGTTGCTTGATCAAACTTGCCAATGAAGTGGGCTTTTATGATCTCACGCTAACGGAGTCGTTGGACGTTGTGATTCCTGAGGTACTGCATGACGAAGAGCTACAGGCAAAGATGATGAAAGTGCTGGTGCCACCACCGTCCACCAGGGCGGATGAACTGGTGGCCGTGAGTGGCGGGATGTTCTATGGTCGTGAAGTTCCTGGCGCACCACCGTTCGTAGAACCCGGTTCCCATGTTGAGGCCGGTCAACCTATCTACATTATTGAAGTTATGAAAATGTTTAATAAAGTGACGGCTCCTTTTTCATGCACTATAGATAAGGTTTTACTGGAAAATGTCGACGGCTCTATCGTCAAGCAGGGGCAGCCGCTGTTCAAGGTGACACCGGATGAAAAGCTGGAAGAGGTGGATTTAGCTCAGGAGGCTAAGCGTCGCCGGAGCCGCACTATGCAATTGATAAAGGGAATATTTTAAGAAAGATGGGGGTTAACTAATGAGCCACTTGGATCAGGTGCAGGCTAAATTAAAATCCCAGGTGCCACTAATAACCCACATGGGTATAGAAGTGGTGTCTTGGGACGGCGCTACGGTTCAGATGGAGGCACCGTTAACCCCCAATTTAAACACTCATGGCACCGCTTTTGGAGGAAGCCTCTATTGTGTAGCAGCGATGACTGGCTGGAGTTTGGTGCACCTTACTTTACTGGCTGTTGGACATGACCCCAGTGTGTGGCTGGTCAAAGGTGAGGTAGAATACAAGACTCCCGTTCGTGGCATGATTAAAGCCTCAGCGACTTTTGATGAGGAGCAACGCCAGCATCTGATAAAAGGCTATGAGCAACGGGGTCGAGTGAAATCTACGGTCAATGTGTCCATCTTTGAGTCTGATCAGCTAGCCGTGAAGTTGGCGGCTGTGTATGCGGCCATGAAGCATGATCCCTAAATACACGTCCGCCAGATACTTTTCGCTTGCAAAGCATTGAGCTACAGTTAACGCTAGATCAGATGGGAGTAACACAAAATGAGGGTGCTTTATCCTGAAATAAAGCCGTATAAAGAGCATAGTTTCATTGTTGATATGCCCCATCGCGTCTACGTGGAGGAATCGGGAAATCCAAAAGGGATTCCAGTGTTGTTTATTCATGGAGGTCCTGGTGCCGGTTGTGACCCCCAACACCGACGTTTTTTCGATCCAGAAAAGTATAGAATTGTACTCTTCGACCAGCGGGGCTGCGGCCGATCATTGCCTCATGCCAGTCTAAAAAATAATACCACTCAAGACTTAGTCAACGACATCGAAACTATTCGGAAAAACCTCGGTGTTGCGCGTTGGGTGTTATTTGGTGGTTCCTGGGGTTCTACCTTGGCGTTGCTGTATGCCCAGGCATTTCCAGACTGTGTGGCCGGAATGATTTTACGGGGTATTTTTCTCTGCCGCCAAAAAGATTTGGATTGGTTTTATAAGGACGGCGCTAATCGGATATTCCCCAATCAATGGTTGGAATTAGTGCGGCCAATTCGCGAGCACATGCGTAATAATGATGTGATCGCAGCTTATGCCAAGCTACTGAATGGCGAGAATGAACTGCAACGGATGGCGGCCGCTAAGAGTTGGGCTGCCTGGGAAGCCAGTTGCTCCACATTGCGTCCTAACCCTTCTGTGATGGGGAGTTTTAGTGAAGGTCATAGAGCGTTAAGTCTGGCAAAAATTGAAGCGCATTATTTTTCTAATAGAGCCTTCATAAAAGAAAATCAAATCTTAGATAACATGGAAGCCATTGCTGACATTCCCGGAATTATAGTTCAGGGGCGTTATGATATGGTGTGTCCCATGGATCAAGCGGTGGAGTTACACCACTGTTGGCTAAATTCTGAATTGAATATTATCCGGGATGCTGGCCATGCGAGTTGTGAGCCTGGTATCGTTGATGCTTTGGTTAAGGCTGCGGATGATATGGCCAAGAAAAATCACGATTTAGCGTAAATAAAAATTGGATGAAAGGGCTTATTCAACGGGTCAACCAAGCTTCTGTAACCATCGACAATCAGGTTGTGGCAGACATAGGCACTGGCATTTTACTGTTGCTAGGGGTTGAGAAAACCGATTCCAGCACCAGCGCAGAAAAACTGTTGCACCGGGTTTTGAATTACCGAATATTTAGTGACGCCCAAGGTAAAATGAATCGATCCCTGCTGGATGTGCAGGGCGAATTGCTGGTAGTGTCTCAGTTCACTCTGGTGGCAAATACTCAAAAAGGTTTGCGACCCAGTTTTTCCAGCGCGGCTTCTCCGGAACAGGGCGCTGCATTGTATCGATATTTTATTGAGTATGCTGCCGGTCAGGTTCATAAGTTGGCCCATGGGCAATTCGGCGCCGATATGAAGGTATCCTTAATTAATGATGGTCCAGTGACTTTTTTGCTAGAGGTCTAAAAGGGAAGTTTAGGGAGAATTCCAATGCCTAACACTTTGGCTCATATTGGATTCCAGACGCTATTTCTGAAAGCTATCACCAAAGGCTTGGATATTCGCTGGATACTTTTAGGTTGTATCATTCCAGATTTGCCGTGGATTATTCAGCGGCTTGTGAAGTCGGCAATTCCGGCTGTAGATCAGTTAGAGCTGCGATCCTATGTGGTGGTCCAGTCTAGTTTGCTGTTTTGTATTATTGCCAGCCTTGGGTTTGCTTTGCTTGCGCAGCGCATACCCCGTACATTCGCTATGCTGGGCTTGGGGTGCTTGTTGCATTTGTTGCTGGATGCCAGTCAAACAAAATGGGCTAATGGCGTCCACTTGTGGGCACCTTGGGATTGGTCATTGCTGAACTTTGGCTGGTATTGGCCTGAATCCTGGGTGACCTATACTCTAACGGCGCTGGGGCTTGGAGTATCCCTTCTGTATTGGCGCTCCGCGCTGCAGACGCCATTATTGCTAGTGCTTAATGGTCCCAGACTTTTGTTGGCCAGTGTCTGTTGCGTCGCTTATCTTGTTTTTCCTGTTTATTTTTCCGATGCTGTGTACGCGGCTAATAATCACTATATTGGTACCCTGTCTTTAGCCGATCGCAAAGGTCAGTATTTGGAGTTCGATCGTAAGTCTTATCAAGTAAATTCTGCGGGCGAAGGGGTGGTGGATCTATTTGGCGAGCAAATTATAGTGCGCGGAGTGTCAGCGCTAGAACATGACCTCTCAGGTAAAGCCGTATTTGAGAACAATAATACTTTATTGGTTTCTCATTACCACATGCATCCTGCGGGTGTGCGAGATGCTTTCTCCCTTATCGGATTATGTTTTATTTTGAGCGCTTTTGTGGGAGGCATAGTCCAGTTCTATCGACAGTCAGATAAACATTAAGGGTTTTAATCAGCCTCTGTTCTCGTTCCTATCAGTCGACCAAACAATAAGCCTAACTCAAATAACAGCCACATGGGTATGGCCAGCATAGACTGCGAAAAGGGATCTGGCGGAGTTAGGAGCATGCCAAACACGAAGCAGAATAGAATCACGTAAGGTCTTTTTGCGCTCAAATCTTTTACGTTAGTGATACCACTCCAGATTAACAGCAGGGTGGCAACCGGGATTTCAAAGGCCGCACCAAAGGCAAAAAACAGTTTCAAGGCAATATTTAAATAGGAAGATATATCTGGAGAGACCACAACATTTTCAGGGCTCGCCAGTACAAAAAATTGCATAATCAGCGGAAAAATTACGAAATGGGCGAAGGCTATACCGCTGTAGAATAGCAGGACGCTGACCACCAATAAGGGAATAGCATAACGTTTCTCATGATCATAGAGGCCTGGTGCTATAAAGCGCCAAGCTTGCGCTAAGAGCACCGGCATGGCTAAAAAGAATGAAACAACCAATGTGAGTTTAAAGGGGGCAAAGAACGTAGAGGTGATGTCAGTGGCGATCATGGTGCTACCTTCTGGTAGCTGGTCTCTTATAGGCTTGGCCACTAATTCGTAAATATCATTAGCGAAATAGATCAGGGAAATGAAAATGACGGCAATAGCCAGTATGGATTTAAGAATTCGATCCCGTAATTCTACTAAGTGCCCGATCAACGTCAATTGATCGCTCGGTGTGTCTCTCGGTGTGTCTTTAGAATTATCGCCTGAGTTTGTCATGTGGAGTGCGGGGGTTCCTTAACCTTGTGCTCTATGGTTTGCTTGGGTTCCTCCTGGTTACTACTGCCACCAATATCATGATGGTCTTCAATTTGTTTTTGCAACTCCGCCAGTGACTGTTGCGTGTCTGATAGTCCAGACTCTTTTACTTGGTCTTTTATGCGTTGTTGCATTTCTTGAATATTGACTTCCCGTTCAAATTCTTCGCGCACGTCAAGCACCGCACGGCGAATTTTACCTAAGTAAGCCGTAGTCATTCGCACAGCGTGTGGAAGACGCTCAGGCCCTAAGACTAACAGGCCAACAATCGCCAGCAAAACCAGTTCAAAAAATCCAATATCAAACATCAGCGTTTAGGCTTGGTCTTTTTTTTCAGCCGTACTATTGATCACTTCGCCTTCTTGATTCTTTTCATCAAGTTGGGCTTTTTGGATGTTTTGATCTTTTTTGTCTTCATCATTCATTGCTTTTTTAAAGCCT
Organism: uncultured Ketobacter sp.; assembly: GCA_963922875.1. Classification (GTDB taxonomy): domain Bacteria; phylum Pseudomonadota; class Gammaproteobacteria; order Pseudomonadales; family Ketobacteraceae; genus Ketobacter. The sequence goes on from CAWUJH010000005.1 coordinate 320,088, forward strand.
TTAATGGCTCCACCAAGGTCACCACCTAAATTGCGCAGACGCTTGGTGCCAAAGATCAATAAAATGATGGCTAAGACAATAAGCAGTTGCCAAATGCCAATACCGCCAATACCCATAGTGTGCTCCCGTGTTTAATTGCTTACTGCTTTGGCCGGTTTTCTTTTTCCACCAGACCAGACAAATCAAAACGTCGCTCAAGTTCTTTGAGTACCGCTGTTGAGTCCAGGTTAAGTTGATGCAGCATAACCAGCGTGTGGAACCACAAGTCTGCTGTTTCGTAAACCACCTGGTCCAAGCCGTTTTCGCCTTGGACGTCTTTTGCCGCGAGTAAGGTTTCAGTTGCCTCTTCACCCACTTTTTCCAATATCTTGTTCAGCCCTTTGTGGTAGAGCCCTGAGACATAGGAAGTGTCTGGATCCGAGAGTTTGCGTTCTGTGAGCACCTTATCGAGTGCAATTAATATGTCATTCATTAGGTCATTATATGGGATGTTGGCGACAAGGAAATATGCAGGGACGATAAATTGGTTAAATTTATTACGGAGACCGTAATCGGGACAGCAGTAATAAGCATCCGAGGCCCCCTAAAATCCATGCTCCAAAGGGAATCTCATGCCATTGAATGATACCCAGAGGGAGCATTGCCCAGGCAATCCCGCCCCCTAAGCCAATGAATCCCAGTAGATTAATCGTTCTGGCCTGTCTTTTCTGCTGAGTTTGTTGTTGTTGAATCTGCTCTAGCAATTGTTGCTGATTAGCACTGAGACTGCGTAATTCATGCAATGCATCCCAGGCTAACTTAGGCAAATGGGGTAATTGCTCCATCAGTGCCGGGCCATTGCGCTTAATTGTCTTCATTATGCCACTGGGGCCCACTTGATCCCGCAGCCACTGCTCTAGTAATGGCCGGCCGATTTCCCAGATATCAAGGTCTGGGTACAATTGACGGCCGAGCCCCTCCACATGGATGAGGGTTTTTTCCAAGAGTACAAACTGTGGCAGGGCTTGCATTTCAAAGCGGCGGGCCGTTTGAAACAGGCGGACCAGTATTGGGCCAAATTCGATCTCGCTGAGTGGGCGTTCCAGCACTGGCTCCAACACGGTACGGAGGGCATTTTGAAATTCGTGGATACGGGTTTTGGCGGGCACCCAGCCTGCTTCAACCATAAGCAGGGCAATTTGTTCATAATCTTTATCGAGTACAGCCATCAGCTGTCGGGCTAATAAAAACCGCTCTGAGCGGCTCAAGCTGCCCACAATTGCACAATCCAAAGACAGATATTTTGGGTTCTGTGGGTCGGTAATAGAAACCATGATATTGCCAGGGTGCATATCGGCGTGAAAAAAGTTATCGCGAAATACCTGGGTGAAGAATATTTCCACCCCAATTTCAGATAGATGAGCCAGATTGACGCCTGCTGCGGTCATGGTTTGGGTGTCGGAAACGGGAACCCCGTACACGCGCTCCATGGTCATGACTTTATTGGAGCAAAGTGACCAATGAATTTCTGGAACATACAATAAATCTGAATCCGCAAAATTACGCCGAAACTGGGCCGCATTGGCTGCTTCCTGACCCAGGTCTAGCTCACCTAAGAGGATATGCTGGTAATCCGAAACCACTTGTACTGGGTGGAAACGTCTGGTTTCTGGTACAAAACCTTCTAGCCAACGGGCTCCCGTTAATAACAGCGCCAGATCACGAACCATAATGGGTTCAATATCGGGACGGATAACTTTAACTACGATGTCGCGTCCGTCTTTTAGGCGCCCGGCGTGAACTTGAGCCACGGACGCTGACGCCAGAGGAGCGGTGTCTAATTGACCGAATAGTGAGTCGATAGAGCCTTTCAGCTCTTGCTCGATAATTGCAATCGCTCGCTGCTCATCGAAGGGTGGCACCTTATCCTGCAGCTGGGATAATTCAGCGATAGCTTCTGCGGGTAACAGGTCGTGGCGAGTAGATAATAATTGACCAAACTTGATGAATACTGGGCCCAGTTCAATCAGGGCAAGGCGTAGCCTCTGCCAGGGGCAGGAGATGGCAGCAGGGCGCCAGGCCGCAGGGTGCAACCACACCAGTGCACGGATCAAGCGTCGATGACGATTCTCAGGCAGCAGTTCGTCGAGCCGGTAGTGGGCGAAGACTCGGATTATGGTGAGTAGTCGAGTGATTCGTTTCAAGAGTCAGTTGAGTCCTTGCTGTTTTGATGCGGGGCCGCTTGAAGTTCAGTTGCTTCTGGGGCAGGGATGTTCCGGGCGAGGTGTCTGATGCGAGCTTCCATACGATCAGTGTCTTCCCGCAAGGTGTCCACTGATGCTTGAAAATGCTCAAACTCCTGAGATTGGACCACTAACGCCCGCTCTTCTGCCAGAAAATGCCGGGTTTGCTGGGCTACCGTTTTAGCTGTGTGTTTCAACCAACGCAGGCTGCCACGGGCCACTTCTCCCAATTGGTGGGCCGCCATGTCGCCAATAAAATCACCGAGTATGCTCTCAAAATCGATATCAAGCTCTTTTATCAGTTTGATAAATTGCTGTGCTATTTCCTGGTCGCCTTCAATTTGGATATTGTATTTCATTAATTCTGCAGGGCTGCTTTGTTCGCGACCTAATTGCCGCAGGAGGGCGACAGTGGGCCCCGAAAGGGTGGCATCGCTCGGTTCATCCCATTGGCTGGAAAAACGAATTTGTCTGCGCTCGATGAGGATATGAATTGGGAAATTGGGCCGTTGCAGCTGAATCTTTATGCTGTGTCCCCGCAATTTAGCCATTTGAACACGAGTTAAGGGAGCATACTTTAGTGCCCGATTCGCCGCTTTTTCAAGTTGGCCTACCACAAATACGGGCAGCAGAGATTGACGATGCTCGTCCATAATCAGTACTTAAACCCTCGGTGCAGTGCCACTACACCTCCGGTCAGGTTGTGGTAGTCCACGCGATCCAAACCGGCTTTTTGCATCATATGTTTTAGGGTTTTTTGGTCAGGGTGCATGCGAATAGACTCAGCTAAATAGCGGTAACTATCGGCATCGTTTGCCACTACGCGCCCCATTAAGGGTAATAGGGTGAAAGAATAGCGATCGTAAATTTTCTCAAAGGTCGGGTTGGTGGGTTTTGAGAACTCTAGCACCAATACTCGACCACCCGGTTTTAGTACTCTGGTCATGGACTCTAAGGCTTGTTGCTTGTCCGTGACATTGCGCAGGCCGAAGGCAATCGTTATACAGTCAAAGGTGTTGTCTGCAAACGGAAGACATTCGGCATTGGCCTGGACGTATTCCACATTGCCCGCATAGCCATGATCGATCAACTTATCGCGTCCGACGTTGAGCATGGATTCGTTGATGTCTGATAGCACCACGGTGCCTTGTTCGCCCACTATGCGGGAGAATTTCATTGTGAGATCGCCGGTTCCACCGGCGAGATCGAGAATCTTCTGGCCGGGACGAGCGGCACTCATTTCTATGGTATAGCGCTTCCATAGACGATGTATGCCCAGTGACATCAGGTCATTCATCAGGTCATACTTCTGTGCGACGGAGTGAAATACCTGTCCCACACGCCGCTGTTTCTCTTGCACGGGAACGTTTTGATACCCGAAGTGAGTGGTTTTATCGTTACTCATCAAGCGCCTCCAGTTGGGGACGCTATCTTCGCGGATTCAAACGGTAATGGCAATAGTTGGCATGGCACCATTGGCCGCCAAGACCGCTGGAAAAGTTGCTTTCCTAGACCTATTTGTTAACGGTTTCCGGTATCGGGATGGCAATGCAACAGTTGGTCACCATACGGCTATAGAAAATTACAGTAAAAACGTTATAGTCTGGGCCTTGGCAATAACTAAAAATAATACTGGCTGTTCGACTAGAGTGAAATTACAGCGCTTATGATTAATGATATCGCAGATACATTGGGTTCCATTTGGAATGGCGGGGAACGTTATTTAGCGGCCACCAAGGTCGGTTTTCAGCTTGAGCAAGCCTATCGTAATTACCGGAATCAAGCGCCTTCTTTATCTCTTCTTGAGCGACGTCGGCTGTTGGCTCAAACCCATTATCGAGGGGCCAAAAAACTCACAAATCTGTTTCATGAGAATGGAGCGATCTGGGTCAAACTGGGTCAATTTTTAAGCTCTCGTAGCGATATTTTACCTTCGCAATATGTAATGGAGTTGGGAAAGCTTCAAGATAGCGCTAAGCCGGTGGATTTTTCCTGTATTGAGCCGGTACTGGTGAAAGAGTGGGGCGCAGGTTGGCGTACTCGCTTCAGTTCTTTTGAAGAGGTGCCAGTCGCAACGGCATCTATTGCTCAAGTGCATAAGGCAGTGTTGAGTGGTGGAGAAAAAGTGGCGGTTAAAGTCCAGCTACCTTTAGCTCGACGGCGCTTTCGGCAAGATACCGTGATCTTTAAGATGGTAAGCGCCGTGGGTTCCGGCTTGATCAGTCAGTTTGATTTGAAGCAGGTTGCCGAGCAGATTATCACTATGACCATGCAAGAATTGGATTTTCTCAAAGAAGAAGAAAATCATCGTAAATTTGCCCAACTACCACATCCTTATTCGGTTTATGTGCCGAAACTTTATGACAATCTGAGTACCCGTCAGGTGCTGGTGTCTGAATGGATCGATGGCGTAAAATTGACTGACTATTTAAATGCCAATACAGCCAAAGCTGCCACGTTACTGCGCCAGTTGTTGGCTTGTTATGTGCAGCAGATCACGGCTTTTGGGGTTTATCACGCAGACCCTCATCCGGGTAATTTTCTGGTGATGAAAGATGGGAGGGTCGCTATTCTAGATTATGGGGCCATAGGGGAATTGTCGCCCAGCGAAACAGAGCATTATGGAATGCTCTTAAAAGTCATTTTTGGCAAAGTGCAGAGCAATATTCCTCTAGGTGAATTATTCAGAAAAGCCGGTTTTGTCGCCAAAGATCAAGCCGTATTTGAGCAGGTGGCGGAAATGGTGTTGAAAGAAAATCTTAAACGCCATGACTCCACGGATATTCTCAGCGCAGTGATGCAGCGTATGCGAGATTTACAAGTTACTATACCTGACTCTTTCGTCTCTCTGGCGCGGGTTATTTTGACCTTTGGTGGATTGCTGAAAATGTATCAGGTACAACCTGAAGGGCTCTAACCCAAGCAAAGGCGTCGAGCTCAGTCAGGTTTCCAGGTTCCAATCTTTGCGGATTCTCTTTTTTCTCCCGCTTGTTCCAATTGTTTTAGGTAATCGTGCCATAACGCTGTCTTGTTATGGCAGAGCTTGAATAAATAATCCCATGAATAAAGGCCGGAATCATGGCCGTCATCGAAGGTTAACTTTATCGCGTAATTACCCACCGGCTCGACATTTCTGATGTCCACAAAGCGTTTTCCAGTTTGCAGTATAGGCTGCCCATGACCCTGAACTTCTGCAGAGGGGGACAGTACTCGCAGAAGTTCATAGCTGAGACGGTAACTGTCTTCGCCATAGACAAGTTCAAGCTCTTTGGATTCTGTATGTATTTTAATTTCCGTGGGTATTGGGGTCATGTGACGGCCTTTACAAAATATATCGACTCAAGTCCTCATCTCCTGCCAAGGAGCTTAAGCGCTCATCGACATAGGCAGAGCTAATGATAAACGGGTTTTTTTGCGGGTTTGAGGCAGTGTCAGAGGCGTCAAAGGAGATTTCCTCCAACAGTCGCTCCATGACAGTGTGTAAACGTCTCGCCCCTATATTTTCGGTGGTTTCATTCACCTGCCAGGCAATTTCTGCCAGCCGACGGATGGCGCTGGGCTCGAATTCCAGGGTTAAGCCTTCTGTTTGAATCAGCGCGCGATATTGTTCCGTCAAAGACGCATCGGGTTCCGTTAATATGCGCTCAAAGTCCTCTGCCGTCAAAGCCCCAAGTTCTACTCGTATGGGGAGTCGGCCTTGCAATTCAGGGACTAAATCTGAAGGTTTGGCTAAATGGAAAGCGCCGGATGCGATAAATAAAATATGATCAGTTTTGATCATGCCGTATTTTGTACTTACGGTGCAGCCTTCAATAAGTGGTAATAAATCTCGCTGTACCCCTTCCCTTGAAACATCCGTGCCGGAGGTTTCAGAGCGCTTGGCCACCTTGTCAATCTCATCGAGAAAAACTATGCCGTTTTGTTCTACGGCCTCAATGGCCTGCGATTTAAGCTCTTCTTCATTGACCAGCTTAATAGCTTCCTCATCCCGTACCTGTTTGTAGGCATCTTTCACTTTCATGCGGCGCTTTTTCTTTTTGCCACTACTCAAATTGGAGAACATGTTTTGCAGCTGCGAGGTCATTTCTTCCATGCCCGGAGGGGCCATTATTTCTACCCCCACAGAGGCCGCTGCCACATCAATTTCTATTTCTTTATCGTCTAATTCACCCTCGCGCAGTTTTTTACGGAACATTTGGCGAGTGCTGGATTCATCGGGTTTCTCGGCGTTATTGCCCCACTGATCCCGTGCTGGCGGAATTAGTGCGTCAAGAATGCGGTCTTCGGCGGCATCTTCCGCTTTACCGCGCATTTTAATCATCTGCTCTTCGCGCATCATTTTGATGGCACTGTCTGCCAAATCACGAATGATGGATTCTACATCGCGGCCTACGTAGCCTACTTCTGTGAATTTGGTGGCTTCAACTTTAATGAAGGGTGCTTTAGCCAGCTTAGCCAAGCGTCGGGCTATTTCGGTTTTACCCACGCCTGTGGGGCCTATCATTAGAATATTCTTGGGTGATATTTCGTTGCGCAGAGCGGCTGGTAGCTGCATACGCCGCCAACGATTACGTAAGGCAACGGCCACGGCGCGCTTTGCGTCTTGTTGGCCGATAATGTGTTTGTTGAGTTCGTCAACAATTTCCCTGGGTGTCATATTGGACATTTCAATACTCTCTCTGGCACTGTGAAGCCAAATTATTGTCTCTTTGCTTAACTATTTAATGCAAATCAAGGCCGTGTAATTTAGTCAGTGCAATTCAATTCTTCGATGGTTAAATTATGGTTGGTGTATATGCAGATATCGGCGGCAATGTTTAAACCTTTTTCCACCACTTCTCGGGCTTCCAATTCGGTGTTTTCGAGTAGGGCGCGAGCAGCGGATTGAGCAAAGGGGCCGCCCGAGCCAATGGCAATAAGGTCATTCTCCGGCTGGATGACATCACCATTGCCGGTAATAATCAGAGAAGCTTCTTTGTCAGCTACCGCTAGGAGGGCTTCCAAGCGACGGAGGGCGCGATCAGTTCGCCAATCTTTGGCCAGCTCCACGGCTGCCCGGGTCAAGTTGCCCTGGTGTTTCTCGAGCTTAGCTTCGAAGCGTTCGAATAGAGTAAAAGCATCGGCGGTGCCACCGGCAAATCCGGCTAACACCTGATTGTTGTAAAGTCGGCGTACTTTGCGGGCGTTCCCTTTCATTACGGTGTTGCCCATGCTGACCTGTCCATCGCCGCCTATAACCACTTTCCCGTTGCGGCGTGCGGATAGAATCGTTGTACCACGGTATTGTTCCACAATAGATCCTTTTCCAGTCGACTATTAAAAGATTTGACTAAGAGATATGGGGATTATCTTTGTTATTTCAACCGTAAGACAATGTGTTCAACGTGATTTTCAGCCAAAGTTTGTTTGGCTTGCTCAAGTTCGGATTGATTTTTAAACGGGCCTACCTGGACGCGGTGCCAGGATTCACCCGGTTTTAGCTCTATGGTCTTAATATTGGTTTCCAGTCCGAGCAGAATAAGTTCGGCCCGTAGTTGATTAGCTTCTTGAGCGGAGCGAAATGACCCCGTCTGGATTATCGATGAAGATTTTGACGGTGCAGGCTGCTGAGGTCCAGCTTTAGCGACAGTCTCAGGTTTTTTTGCCGGTTTTTCATCGGTTTTGGGCTTGGTGGCATCGCGACCGGGTAGCAGGGTGTAAAAGTCGAACTTAGGAAAGCCTTCGGAAGCTGACTCTGGAGCACTCTCTTTGGAGACCAGTGCGCGTAATTTATTTTGATTCGGTTCTTGAGTGGTTAGGTAGAATAGGAAGGCCAGGAACATTCCACATCCCACGCCTGCAAACAGCCAAACCCAGCCAGGCAACTTGCTAGATTCAGGCTTCTTCTTGCTTTTACTTGCTGTGGGCTTGGAACTGGGTTTGACCAAATTTAACTCCTACATTTTTTCAGGTGCGCTCACACCTAATAAGCTTAGACCAAAGCCAAGAACATTTTTAACTGCCAGAGCAACAGCTAAGCGGCTGTTTCGAATTGACGCATCCTCCACCAGTACCTTATTGCTGTTGTACCAAGTGTGAAATTCTTGTGCCAACTCCCGCAACACATAGGTTAGCTGGTGAGGTGCTTGGTTTCGAGCCGCGTTCTCAATGGCGTCAGGCCAGGCCGCAAGGCGCTTGGCCAGTTCGTCAATATTGGGCTCCGGCAGAGCCGCTATAGCCGCCAATCCTGCTTCCTGATCATAGCTTAGCTCTCGCTCGCTCAAACCGCGAAACATGCTGCACACCCGAGCATGGGCGTACTGTAGATAGTAAACTGGGTTATCTGCAGACTGAGATCGAGCCAAGTCGATATCAAATTCTAAATGCTGTTCCGGTGAGCGCGTTAAGTAAAAGAATCGGGTGGCATCCTGGCCTGCTTCTTCGATCAATTGCGCCAGGGTCACAAAGTTGCCGGACCGTTTACCCATGCGGCCGGAGGATAAAGTGACAAACTGAATCAACGCCACGTGAAATAAATCACCCTGGCCGGTCAGTGCTTCTATCGCGGCCCTGACCCGAGCAATATAACCATGATGATCCGCGCCCCATACGTCTATCAGGGCGTCGAAACCACGGTCCAGCTTGTCAAGGTGATAAGCTACATCTGCAGCAAAATAGGTGTGAAGCCCGTTTTCTCGAATGAGAACTCGATCCTTTTCATCACCGAGTTCTGAAGTACGCAACCACAAGGCACCATCTCGTTTGTAAACATGTCCTCTGGCTTCGAGTCTTTCCATGGCACGCTCTATGGCGCCGCTGTCTTGCAGTGAGCGCTCAGAAAACCATTGATCAAATTCAACGTTAAAATCTTTAAGAGTTTTCTGGATTGCAGCTAACTGCTCGTTCAAACCGAAGTCTTGCACGGCGCGGTAATCAGGTCCCAGCAGCGTTTGGGTACGTTGGATAAGGGCATCCAAATGTTGCTCTTTGGCGGCTTTAACTTCATCGCCTTCGCCCTCTGGGTCTGCCGGTACGCCTTCAAGTAGCTCGGAGTAGGCACGATGATACTGTTTGCCTACTTTTCGGTAGAGATTCTCCCCACATATTGTGACGTAATCTGCGGGATACGCCCGCGAGGGAATAGCGACAGCTTCTCCGCAGGCTTCCAGATATCGCAGATAAACCGAAACGGCTAAGACATCCGCTTGGCGTCCGGCATCATTGATATAGTACTCACGATGTACCTGGTAGCCGGACAATCTCAGAATTTCGGCAAGAGCAGAACCATAAGCGGCACCACGCCCATGCCCCACATGCATGGGCCCCGTGGGGTTAGCAGAGACAAATTCCAGCAGAATCTTTTGATTGTTGCCGAGGTTGTTGGCGCTCCAGCCCCTTACATCAGTCAACGCATCACGAATACAGGCAAAGCGGCTGTTCGTATCCAGGAAAAAATTAATAAAACCAGGTCCAGCAAGCTGAACATCCACCACCATTGAGCTTGCAGGTATGGATTCGATGATTTTCTCGGCGAGATCTCTGGGTTTCATTTTGGCAGATTTCGCCAAAGCCAAAGCTAGGTTGGTAGCATAATCACCGTGGGATTGATCTTTGGTCCGTTCTATATGCACTTTGTTGATACTACCTTCGGGCAGAATACCTTGCTCGATAAGATGGTCAACTGTGCTTTCCAGCAGTGAAATCAGCGTTTCTTTCATAGGGTAATGGTGTCATAGCATCAATTAAAAATAGCCGGCTATTATGCGGCTTTGGTTGATTGAATGCCAGATCCAAGGGTCAACATTAGAAACAGGGTGTCTCTCTACGGCGGTTCCGGTTGTTATTACTGTTTGTGCCAGAGGGTAGTTTTACGTAACAAATCGTGTCTTTGTGGTAGCTAGAGCTGATTAAGTTATCAGTTTTGTGGAGAATGGCAGTATGTTGCGAATAGAATAATAAAACAGGTCTGTCCATGAGTCTGCAACTCAAAATGAACTTAGGTTCAGTGACTAGCGTTGTTGCTGAAACGACAGCATTGGCTCGAGCCACTTTTCATTCCAGGTACTGTGATGGCTGGGGGTGGCTATTTTAACGGTGCTACAAACAACGGCGCTGGAGCTTGTGCAAAAGCTGCGCGATTTTATGATGCAAGCTACGCCGACTCAGCGTTGCTTGTTTACTATTTTTTTAAACACGCCCTTCATTATCCTTTTCGCGACTTTGCCCAGTATCGGTTTGTTTGTGGAGGAGTGGCGCGAGTTAATGGACCCGCGATATATTATCGCTGTAAATATACTGCAGACAGTGAGCGTTTTGATTCAATGGTTTTTGGCCTGGAAACTTTGGCCCCATCGTTTCAACCCGAGGCCAATCCCTCATTACTTTCGAATGATTGCCTCAATTGTCATTGTGTCTTTCACTGCTGAAGCCTTACTTGGGGGTAGCCTTACATATCCCACCTGTATGATGATAATTTGCATTATCCCTATTGGATTAATGTTATTGGATATCCCCACGGTACTTTTTGGGTTGGCTGTATGTGTAGCCATTGTGCTTCTTAATGAGTTACTTCTCTATGCGGGTATAGTCAGCTACGCCCCCGGCTATTCTCCTCAGGCCTTTAGCGGGGGAGAGCACCACTTTATGGCCGAGCTGCTGCGAACGGTGAATGTATATTTGCACTTTGTTTGCTATGGCGTGATTTTTTGGATGTTGTTTGATCAGTACGAGCATCACCGGAAATTGTTGAGAAAGTTGTCACAAATTGATGCTCTTACACATTTAGCCAACCGTCGTTTCTTTTTAGAACGTTTAGAGCATGAGTGTAATAAGCAAAGGTCAACGGGGTTACCGCTTTGTCTGGTGCTAGTAGATGCCGATCATTTTAAGCGGATCAATGATTCATATGGGCATGCTGAAGGCGATCGAGTGCTGCTGGCTATCGCTGAAATTTTGCGGGAAAGTCTGCGTTTTGAAAATGATCTGGCGGGCCGTATTGGGGGTGAGGAATTTGCCATTCTATTGCCCGATACCAATAAGGCGAGCGGCCTGCTTTTGTGCAAAAGAATCCAAGAGAAACTCGCTGAACAAACCTTTGGTTCGCAACAAGCATCCTTCAATGTGACGTTGAGTATGGGCTTAATCGAAAGCTCATTTGTCAAAGCTGAAAATCTGCTGACTCAGGTGGATGAATTATTGTATCTGGCAAAAAATAATGGGCGTAATCAAATCGTTAACGCCGAACGAATGGATAAAATTGAGGGCGTAATTAAATCTAGCCACACTGGTGCTTGCTCAGAATCTCCAGCCTCCAATTTGCCAGCTGGATTAGTGAAATGTTAAGGACGTCGGGTACGACACTACAATTGCGTAAGCCGTGTTTTTGGTTGCCAATTCAGCCACATGCAAAGCATCATTGAGAAATTACCATCGCTATGAAATTAGATCTTGTTACCACATTTGGGAAGCGAGCCTTGTTTAGTTAGGTGTTTTCGTCAGAGAGTTACGGCGCTTAATCAATCATTGCTAATTGTGCCGCTGCGTATTTTTGGGTAACAAATCGTGTTGTGTGGTAGCAACTTCTGATTAAGTGCTCAGTTTTGTGGAAAATGAAACCAGTTCACAAAAACAATAATAAAAAAGGTCATACATGAATCTTCAACCAAGAAAAAAAGCAGTGTCCTTATCAATGGTTTTGACTAGAGATTCTTATGCTTGCGGATCTTACACCAATCAGACTTTCTATAGGTTGGCTCCATGAGCGTTTTAAAAGCAACAGCACTGGAGTTGGTTCAGACGCTTCGCAGTTTTATGATTCACGCTACGCCCACCCAGCGTTGCCTGTTTGCCATTTTATTGAATACACCATTTATAATCCTTTTTGCTTCTTTGCCCAGTATTGGTTTGTTCGTGGATGAATGGCGCGAGTTAATGAATCCTCAATATGTTATCGCCATTAATATATTGCAGGCAGTGAGTGTTTTGACGCAATGGTTTTTGGCTTGGAAGCTTTGGCCACATCGGTTCAATCCCAGGCCTATTCCTCAGTACTATCGAATGGTTGCCTCCTTGGTATGCGTTTCATATGCTGCTGAAGCCTTTTTGGGAGGGAACCTTACATATCCTACTTGTATGGTGATTATTTGTATTATCCCTATCGGCTTAATGCTATTGGATGTGCCCTCTGTTTTATTTGCTTTTGGTATCGGCTTATCTCTGATCATTCTCAACGAGGTCTTTATCTTGTTTGGATGGGTTGATTACGCCCCCGGCTATTCTCCCCAGGCGTTCAGCGGGGGTGTGCATCACTTTATGGCGGAGCTGCTCCGGACTTCGTCCGTGTATTTGCACTTTGTTTGCTATGCTGTAATTTTTTGGTTGCTGTTTGATCAGTATGAGTACCACCGTCAATTACTAAAAGAGATGTCACAAACCGATGCACTAACGAACCTAGCCAACCGCCGCTTCTTTTTAGAGCGATTGGAGCAAGAATGCAAAAAGCAAAAAGCGATGGGATCACCGCTTTGTTTGGCGCTAGTGGATGCCGATCATTTTAAGCGAATCAATGATTCATATGGTCATTCTGAAGGCGATCGGGTGCTGCAGGCGATTGCTAAGACACTGCGTGATAATTTGCGTATCGAGAGTGATGTAATAGGTCGCGTTGGCGGTGAAGAGTTTGCCATTTTAATGCCCGGTACTGCTAAGGCAGATGCACTTTTTTTGTGCGAAAGAATTCAGGAAAAACTTGCGGAACAAATCTTTGGTCCGCAGAAAACCCCCTTCAAAGTGACGTTGAGTATGGGGTTGGTGGAGGGTTCCTATGTCAAGGCTGAAGCCCTGCTGCATCAAGCGGATGACTTACTGTATCTGGCGAAAAATAATGGTCGCAATAAAATTGTCAGTGTCGAAATGATGGATAGGCTGGAGGATGGATTGGATGTTGTTTCCTCTGAATTATACCCGGCACCCCAAGCAACAACAACGTCACCGACGCTAGTTTAAATTTAAGGAGATAAGATTATGTCAGCGTGGTTGCACCGGCTTGATCGTTGGTTGCAGAATCAACATGATATTAGTCGTCAAAAAGACATTATTAGTTGTTTGGTGGCAACAGGCTTTACCTTGCCTCTAAATCTGATATTTTTTGTAATGCCTTTGATTGCTAAATTGCAGCCGCAATGGGCTGCTATCTACAATTGGCAGGCAGTACCCTATGTGCAGGCTTTGTTACTTGGTGTTTGTCTAGTTCAGTTTGCCATTATTCTCTACAGCTGGAATCATCGTAGTTCTACCGAAGAACATTTTCAGCTTTCGGTCATTACCGTAGCGGTTCTATTTTTGGGGCTTTTTACTTTGTGTTGTGGCTATGAGTATCGTGACTCACCTTTAATGATGCTGTGTTTGTCATTGTTGGTGTTAGTTCGAGCGTTGTTTCAAAAGCGTATATTTATTCCAACTATTTCAATTTTTGCTTTAATTTATGTTCTCTATGAAATTGGCTTCTGGACCGGTGCCATTCCCACAGCGATTCTTTTAAATGCGCCGATCTATGTGGGTGAACAGCTTCAGCCTTGGTGGGAGTTTTGGTTGCGCGTCATTTACGTGTTGGTGACCGTGCCAACGGCGCTGCTGTTTTTCGTGATGGGTTATTTTATGATTCGAGAAAAACAGCAACTAGAGCATTTAGTTGCCACGGATTCGTTGACAGGTTTAGCGAATAGAAGTCGATTCATGAAATCTTTAGAATTTGAAAGCAAACGTCAGCAGCGCAAACATAAAAAGCTATGTGTTCTGATGTGTGATGTGGATCATTTCAAGCAGGTGAACGACACTTGGGGGCATCCTGCTGGCGATCAAGTGCTAGAGGGGGTCGGTCGAGTGATGCAGAAATGCGTGCGGGCTAACACCGATTTGGTGGCCCGAGTTGGAGGGGAGGAGTTTGTGGTTTTGCTACCGGATATGGCGTTAATGCAGGCAAAGCTAGTGGCGGAGTCTATTCGTAAGAGTGTTGAAGAGCAGGTGTTCGAAAGTAGTGGGCAGTCATTCCAGGTCAGTTTAAGTATCGGTGTCGCCCAAATAGAAAATGGCGACGGTGATACGGGCATTAAAGTAGCGGATAAATTGCTTTATTGCGCAAAGGCTATTGGGCGCAATTGTGTCGTGGTGCAGCGGCCTTACCTAATGTCAGCATTAAATATGGAGTCTGTTTAAGGGGGAATCAATCGAGTGTGACCGGGTCAATGTCCAGGTTCCAACGCACTTGTCTCTCGTTTTGGTTGTCCAGATGAGTCACTAGGGGCGTAAGTAGTTGATGCAGTTGCCGACGGGTTTGCGCTTTGAATAAAATTTGAAAACGATATCGACCCGCTTTTTTTGGCATTAAAGCGGGGGCTGGGCCCCACAGTTCTACACCCAGAGCTGATGCCGTTGCTGCCAGCCATTTTTCAACTTGGTGGAGAAAATTCTCAGCCGCGCTTGGGGTAATGCTTTCCGACTTTAATAAAGCAATATGGCCAAAAGGCGGCATTCCAAGGCATTTGCGTTCTATGATTAATTGCTTGGCAAATTCATGGTAACTGTGTTGTAGCAGCACTTGAAACATTGGGTGATCCGGCTGATGGGTCTGGAGAAAAACAACGCCTTGTTCACTGCCGCGACCAGCACGTCCGGCCACTTGCATCAGTAATTGCGCCGTGTGTTCTGTGGCGCGAAAATCTGCAGAAAATAATCCTGAATCAAGATCACAAATGGCGACTAAGGTGACTTTGGGGAAATGGTGACCTTTGGCTAACATTTGGGTGCCAACTAAAATACAAGGCTCTCCGCTATTAATTCTTGCCAAGTGCTGTTGCATGGCGTATTTACGCTGGGTGCTATCGCGATCGATACGAATAACCGCAGTATCGGGAAACAGTTGACTGAGATTTTCTTCCAGGCGCTCAGTACCCATACCAATAGGGCGCAGGTCGGTGCTTTTGCATTGTGCACAGTGCTTCGGTGGTCGCAGTTGGTAGTTGCAGTGATGGCAATGCAGGTGGGGCGGGGAATTATGTAATGTCATGCGGTGTTCGCAGTGGGGACACTCTTTTAGCCAGCCACAGTCATGGCACATCAAAACCGGCGAAAAGCCCCGACGATTGATGAAAACCAATGCTTGTTGCTCTTTCCTCAAACAGTCCTTGATTTCCTTTAGGAGTTCCGGTGAAAGGCCATGGGTAAGGGCTTTTTGGCGGATATCTTGAATGCGGAATTTTGGGGTTGATGCCTGGCCTGCGCGTTGGCTGAGGTAAAGATGTTGGTATCGTTTAAGTTGAGCGTTTTGACTGGTTTCTAAGCTGGGGGTAGCACTGCCCAATACCACGGGAATATTCTCTTGTTGGGCGCGAATAATTGCCAGGTCTCTGGCGTTGAAACGGAACCCTTCCTGCTGTTTATACGAAAGATCATGTTCTTCATCCACCACTATAAGACCGAGATTTTGAGTAGCGGTGAAAAGTGCTGAACGAGTGCCGATGATTACTGCCGCACCGCCGAGGCGGGACCGGTTCCAGCTGTCGAGGCGCTCTTTGTCACTCAGGTTTGAATGTAGGCTAACGACTGGTGCGTTGAAGCGGCGCTTAAAATGATTGATGGTTTGCGGCGTTAAGCCAATTTCTGGCACCAGCACTAATGCTTGACGATTGCGGCGCAAGCAGTGCTCGATAGCATGTAGGTATACTTCCGTTTTACCACTTCCGGTGATTCCTTCCAGCGCCAGCACCTGAAACGTTTGAGTTTGGTTGATCTGATTAACCGCCCGAGCTTGTTCTGGATTTAAGCTAAGTGGTGTCTCGGCCAGACAGTTATCGGCTTGCCGTTGCGGGTGGCTGGTGGTTTCTTCATGAGGTTCGATGAGGCCTTTTTCATGCAGCGCTTTAATGATCGCCTGGGTTATATTGAAACTCTTGAGTATTGGTTCGTGTAACCCGACCGGATGTTCTCGCAAAAAAGCGAGGGCTTCTTGTTGTTTCTTTGCGCGATTGAGCTGCTCCAGACCTAGCAGGCGACCCTTTTGAGTTAGCTGCCAGCGAACCGACTTAGCCAGCATTGGAATGTTTTGGTTGCGCAGCAGCGTGGGTATTGCCTGTGAGTAAACTTCTCCTATTGGGTGGTGATAGTATTGTGCGGCCCAATTGCAGAGCGCCATGATTTCTGGCGTTAGTGCGGGGCAGTCATCAAGTACCTCTTTAATCGACTTGAGTGCGGTGAGTTCGATTGCTGAATCCTGCGTAACCCCTTGAACAATGCCAATCAGCGTACGTTTACCAAAGGGTACTTGCACTCGGGTGCCGGCTTGCAGGTCGCTTGGAGCAACATTGGCGGGCACGGTGTAGTCAAAAACCTTCCTCAGTGGTACGGGTAAAGCCACTTTTACGATTGTTTTGACTGGGTGCTTCACCATAAAAAATTCAGTAATTCCAAATGTTTAGAAAGTCTTGAAGATCCACTTTAGTTGTTTGCTTGCCAATTTTCCAGACTTTGGTATTATTCGCGCCCTTACGCGCTAATTTGTAGCTGTTTCGCGCAGACAGTTCACAACCCAGGATTGCGGTGCCTGGCAAGGGATCAGGTGGCGGCAGTCGTTATCAAAATAGGTGAAACACAATGAAACAAGGTATCCACCCAGAATACAATGCTATTAAGGCTACGTGCACTTGTGGCAACGTGATTGAAACTCGTTCTACGTTTAAAGGCGATCTTCATTTAGACGTTTGTTCTGCATGTCATCCTTTCTATACCGGTCAACAGAAAGTTGTGGATACCGGCGGTAGAATTGATAAATTCAAGAAGCGTTTTGGCGCTGTTCGTCGCGCAAAATAAACGTCGCTTTATCATGAAGCTCCAATTATTCATGATAAATTGGCGAAAAAAGGCTCCTTTGGGAGCCTTTTTTTTAAGTGCCTTCTGTTCTCCCGTTGCCTTATCACTCTGCGAGTTACCTAATACCACTCACGGGTTGAGCTCCCAGACAGCGCTGGAGCAGCCAAAGGTAGAACAGGTAAAAGTAACTTCAGTTTATGATGGCGATACCTTAACACTTAGCGATGGACGTAGGGTTAGGTTAATAGGTGTTAATACTCCAGAGCTTCAGGGCCATGGGCTGCCTGCCCAGCCGTTGGCGCAAGAAGCACGAGATTATCTTGCTGGCTTCGTACTAGGGCGACCTGCTCAATTGGTGGTGGGTAAGCAGGCTAAAGACCATTATGGTCGAGTTCTAGGTCATATTTTCTCCACTAGAGGGGAAAATATGACCGCTATGTTGTTAATTAAGGGCTATGGTTTTCAGGTATTGATTCCGCCTAATGTTCAGTTCGAGGATTGCTACCGGCAGGCTGAGGCGAAGGCAATAACCAGCGCCGAAGGCGTTTGGGGTCACCCTTATTACAGAATCAAGGGTGCCACCGACGCTAACTTGGAGGGTGGCTACGTGCGTTTATTCGGGGCAGTAGAGCGAGTAACTGTTCTCAAGAAGGTCATTTGGGTTGATCTTCAAGGCGCAGTATCCCTTAAGCTGGAAGAGCGCTCCAGTAAGTACTTAGCGGGGCCTTTATTGGATGAATTGGTCGCACGATCCAAGTCCAGGGACTACAGTGATTTTTGGTTAGAGACGGAGGGTTGGTTGTCAGACCGGACCCAATGGAAAGGAAATATGCCAGAGCTGGTTAAAAAGGGTCAGCGCAAGCGTTTTCAGCTTAAGGTATTCCATAGTGCAGATCTGAAGAGGGTTGATGTCGCCAGGGCTCAATCGCTTAATTTGGCCAAATAATGTGAAGTGCGTTAATAAACAGTTGCGAAACTTTTATTGAGTGACTTGACCTATTTCGCTATGCTACATCCCCCTCAGAATAAGGGGTACAGAAACTAGACAAAACCAGAAATTAGGGCCAAAAGTGGGACGTAGTCTAGTGTTGTTGGTTGAATTTTGTGTAGATTTCGATATCACGAATCAGTTACGCAAACCCATCATGGGAAGCTGAATAATATGTCACCAGATTTTAAACAAGCTGCATTGGATTATCACTCTAAGCCTCGGCCTGGCAAAGTGAGTGTCGAACTCACCAAGCCTACTGAAACGGCAAAGGACCTGGCACTGGCCTACAGCCCTGGTGTGGCGGAGCCTGTCCGTGAAATCGCTAAAGACCCCGAAGCAGCCTATTTGTACACCAACAAAGGAAATCTTGTGGCTGTTATCAGTGATGGTACGGCCATTTTGGGTCTAGGCAACCTTGGTAGCCTAGCGAGTAAACCCGTTATGGAGGGTAAGGGTGTCTTATTCAAGCGTTTTGCGGGTGTGGATGTATTTGATATCGAAGTAGATGCTGAAAGCCCAGAGGCTTTTATTGACACCGTTAAGCGGATATCGCGTACTTTTGGCGGTATCAATCTAGAGGATATTAAGGCGCCTGAGTGTTTCGAAATTGAGCGGGTCCTTATAGAGCAGTGCGATATTCCAATTTTCCACGATGATCAACATGGAACGGCCATTATTGCGGCGGCTGGATTGGTTAACGCGCTGGAGATTCAAAATAAGAAAATAGAAGATATTTCTGTTGTTTGCGTTGGTGCCGGTGCGGCCGGGGTAGCAACTTTAAAGCTATTCATGGAGTTGGGTGCAAAGAAAGAAAACATTTACGTACTTGATCGGAATGGTGTTATTCATTCGGGGCGTACCGATTTGAACCAATACAAGGCTGCGTTTGCCCATGTGACCGAAAAGCGTACTCTGGAAGATGCCTTGAACGGCGCGGATGTTTTTATCGGTGTGTCAGGGGCGAATTTGTTAACCCCAGAGATGCTCAGGTTAATGGCATCAAACCCAGTGGTGTTTGCGTTGGCTAATCCGGATCCAGAAATTCGGCCAGAAGTGGCTTATGAAACTCGAGACGATGTCATTGTAGCTACGGGGCGCAGTGACTATCCTAACCAGGTAAACAATGTACTTGGTTTTCCTTACATTTTTCGTGGAGCACTGGACGTTCGAGCGACTCGGATCAATGAGGCAATGAAAATTGCTGCGGTACATGCTATCAGTCGGTTGGCTAAAGAGCCGGTTCCGCAAGTGGTAAGGGATGCTTATGAGGGTGTGGAAATTTCGTTTGGTCGAGATTACATCATTCCTAAACCAACGGATCCACGTTTGTTAGGCGCTGTTTCATCCGCCGTAGCGCAAGCGGCTGTGGATACAGGTGTGGCGACTCGCCCATACCCTGCTCATTATCCTTTAGGGACTTTGGACGATATCAAGCTTTAACAGTTCTACCCTTGGTTAAAGTAAAACAACGCCGGTGCTGTGAATAATAGCACCGGCGTTTTTTGTTTTGAGAACCCGGTTTTTTCTAGAGTTCCCGCTTATTAGAAAATCTGAGCTGGAGAGGCTTCGTCCTCCATATAGGGATCCGCAGGAGAGTTGTCGGTATCGTACTCAGGCACGTTTTCCTCTCTGAAATATTCGAAGATCCCTTTTGTTTGGCTCGCGTTAACTCGTTTTCCGGTATCAGGGTCGATGCGTACCGACACCACGCCATCAGGTACTTTTGCGGGGTGTTGGGGTGAATCCTGCAGCGCTACACGCATGTAGTCTATCCAGATAGGCAATGCAGCCGTACCCCCAAATTCTCCTCTTCCGAGGTTTTGAGGTTGGTCAAATCCTGTCCATACTGAGGCCACCACATCGGAGTTAAACCCTGAGAACCAAGCATCCTTCTGGTCGTTAGTGGTTCCTGTTTTACCCGCCAGATCAGATCGGTTTAATACTTTTGCCCGGGTTCCGGTACCTCTTTTTATTACGTCTTGCATCATATTAGTGATCAGAAAATTGATTTTTGGATCTTGAACTCGAGGCGCATCGGGAGGGAATTGCTCCAATTGCGAGTTGGTTTGAGTTTGCAGTTCTTCTGGAAGCAGAGCTGTAATGGCCTTAACGTCATCGCGAAGCTTCTTGCAGCTTTCATTGCATGCCGCTACGGGATTGTTTTGGAATACAGTCTCACCATCGTTATTTTCGATGCGATCAATATACCAAGGGCTAATTTGATAGCCGCCGTTGGCGAGTACCGAATAGGCCGTTGCCATTTCAAGGGGGGTAAACGCCGCACTGCCCAGCGCCAGAGAAAGGTTGTTGGGCAGCCTTGTAGGATCAAATCCAATGGTGGCCGCATAGTTTATCGCTCGTTTGACGCCAATTTGACGCAGAACTCGGATGGATACCAGATTGCGCGACATATAAAGTGCTTTACGAAGGCGGGTGGGTCCGAAGAAGCGTCCTCCTGAGTTTTCGGGTCGCCAGGTGCTTTCCAGGCCCTCATCGGCAAACACAACTGGCGCGTCATTAATGATAGTGGCGGGAGTCATTCCATATTCCAGAGCTGCACTGTAGATAAAGGGTTTGAAGCTCGATCCTGCTTGGCGCGAACCTTGAGTCGCTCGGTTATATTTGCTGCTAGGAAAGTCGAAGCCGCCAACCAGTGCCAGAATCGCCCCATTGTTAGGGTCAAGTGAAGCCAGAGCGCTTTGAGCGATGGGCTTTTGTGCAAAAGACCACTGATTGTCTTCCCAAAACACCCGGATAACATGGCCTGGGGCTACGACATCGGCGGGTTTTTTAGGTGCTGGGCCGCGGTCGATATTGTCGATGTAGCGCCGTGCCCATTCCATAGTTTTAAAATCTACGCTAACCCGTTCACCGTTTTTGAGCAGTATGTCTATCTCTTTTTCAGTGACGCCAATGACTAATGCGGGTTCAAGAATTCCGATACTACGAAAGCGATTCAAGGCGTTGAGTGCCGCTTGCTCATCGATGGCATCTGGGTCGCTGGTTTGACGCGGGATTTCCATCTTGGCTTCTTCACCGCGATAGCCGTGGCGGCGGTCGTAATCGATGAGGCCGTGCTGAACAGCTAAGTTGGCCGCTTGTTGATTGCTCGATTTTAAGCTGGTGTAAACACTATAACCTTCGGTATAGGCCTCATTGCCGAAGCGAGCGACTAGATCGCGTCTTACCATTTCAGCAAAATACGATGCTTCCACTTCTACCGGGATGCCGTGAAGTTCTGCAGTAACCGGAGTGGCTAAAGCGTCATCCAGTTGTGCTTGGTCAATATAACCAAGTTCAAACATGCGCGTTAGGATCCAGTTGCGCCGGATGAGTGCTCTGTTGGGGTTGGTGATCGGGTTGAATGCCGAAGGAGCCTTGGGCAACCCGGCAAGCATTGCAATCTGAGCCAAAGACAACTCCTGAATGGTTTTGCCGTAATAAACTTGGGCCGCTGCTTGAATACCGTAGGCGCGATGACCAAGATAAATCTTATTGAGGTAAAGCTCTAAAATTTGATTTTTTGATAATTTGCGCTCCATATCCAGAGCAAGAAGTATCTCATTGAATTTGCGCAAAAATGTTCTTTCCAGGGAGAGGAAGTAGTTTTTTGCAACCTGCATGGTTATGGTGCTTCCGCCGGTTTGAATGGAACCGGAAGTCACTAGCTCCAGAGCAGCACGGGTTAAGCCTTTAAAATCGACCCCATGATGCTTAAAGAATCGAGCATCTTCGGCAGCTAGTATTGCATTGATGAAGCTAGGTGGTACTTCATTATATTGAATGGGAGCACGTTTTTTCTCTCCAAATTCAGCAATTAGCTTGTTGTCACTGGAATAAATACGCAAAGGCGTCTGTAATTGTATTTTAAGGATCTGTTCTACTGCAGGTAATTTAGGCCCCAGATATAACAGGGTGCCAGAGAAGATTATGGTACCTGCACTGATGGCGGCTAATATCAGCCACAAGAAGAAGCGAATGATCGGAACAGTTTTCGGCATATTGTGGTTTATTACTTTTAAGGTGATGAAATGGCGTTGATAGTAATTTGTTCAGAGTGTGAATTATACGACTATTATAAGTTGGCGATCTAATTGCGCGTTCTTATTTTGTGGTATTTAATGTAAAAGGATACAAATTTTTCGTAAGTGTGCACAGTCGCACGGAAATTTATTTTTAATACTGAACCACTGAGACAGGATAGGAAGATATGTTGCCCTTCCTTAGAAATAAGGCGTCCGTAGCCAAGTTGGGAATCGATATTAGCTCAACATCTGTAAAAATGCTTGAGCTGAGCCGTAATGGTGATCGCTATAAGGTTGAAGCCTATGCGGTGGAGCCCTTACCGGCGAATGCAGTGGTTGAAAAGAACATCAACGACGTAGAAGCCGTGGGCGAAGCTATTGCAAAGGTTGTTGCCCGAGCGCGTAGCAGCACTAAGAATGCGGCGGTGGCCGTGTCAGGCTCCTCTGTCATCACTAAAATAATAGAGATGGATGGGAAGCTGTCTGAAGATGATATGGAGACCCAAATCAAGGTTGAGGCTGACCAGTACATTCCTTACCCGTTAGATGAAGTCGCCATCGATTTCGAAGTGCAAGGCTTAGTGGAAGGCTCTGAAGATCAGGTGGAGGTTTTACTCGCGGCCTGCCGTAACGAAAATGTCGAATTAAGAGTCGATGTTCTGGAAGTGGCGGGTCTTATTGCCAAGGTGGTTGACGTTGAAGCCTACGCCATGGAGCGCGCTTTTGGTTTGGTGGCTGATCAGGTTGAAGGTGGTGAAGATCAAACGGTCGCTATTGTCGATATTGGATCAACCATGACAACGCTCAGCGTTCTGCATGATGGAAAAACTATCTATACCCGAGAGCAGCTTTTCGGCGGTAAGCAGTTGACCGAAGAGGTTCAGCGCCGCTATGGCTTATCGTATGAAGAGGCTGGGTTGGCTAAGAAACAAGGTGGCCTTCCTGATGACTACGAGAACGAAGTTTTAGAGCCATTTAAAGAAGCTGTGGTTCAACAAGTCACTAGATCCTTGCAATTTTTCTTCTCTTCCAGCCAATACAATGACGTTGATCATATCCTGTTGGCAGGAGGAACGGCCTCCATTCAAGGGCTTGCAGAATTAGTTCAGGATAAGGTCGGTACGACAACCTCCATAGCCAACCCCTTCGTTGATATGGCTTTGGCTTCGAAAGTGAATGCGTCTTTGTTGAGCGCCGATGCACCATCCTTGATGATTGCCTGTGGCTTGGCGTTGAGGAGTTTTGATTAATGACAAAGATTAACCTGCTGCCTTGGCGAGAAGAACGGCGTCAAGAATTAAAGCGACAGTTTTTTATTACTTTAATCGGTGTAGTGCTAATAGGTGCTGGATCCGTCTATCTGGTTAATATGAGCGTCCAGTCCCAGATAGAGTTACAAAATAGCCGCAACCAGTTTGTCGTAAATGAAACCAAAAAACTTGAACAGCAGATCAAAGAGATCAGTGAGCTCAAGAAGAAGCGGGCTTCTCTGATTGACCGCATGAATGTTATTCAAAATCTTCAGGGTAACCGGCCTGCTGTTGTGAAGGTTTTTGATGAGCTCGTCAGAACCGTGCCGGATGGTGTGTACTATAAAAGCATTAAATCAGCGGGGGATGTGATTAGCATCGCCGGATTTGCCGAAACGAATAATCGAGTGTCCAATTTGATGCGTAATTTAGATGCATCTGAGCTTCTTACCGAGCCGAATTTATCGAAGGTGCAATCTGCGAAAGGGCAGAGTGCTGTAAACGAGTTTAATTTAACCGTTAAGCGCCAAGCACCTGCCACTAAAGATGACAAGGGCTGATAGCATGGATACCAAAGAATTCATTGAATCGCTGAATAATTTAGACCCGGAGAATATAGGTTCTTGGCCCCTTCCTATTAAGTTATTTATTTGGGTGTTTGCCTGCGTGGTTGCTGGTTTTCTGGTGTTTCAATTTTTATTGTCCGACTCTCTTGCTGCGCTTGACAGCGCCAAAAGCAAGGAAACCACCTTAATGAAGTCCTACGAAGATAAAGCCTTTCAAGCGTCCAATTTGGAAGCTTACAAAGCTCAAATGCAGGATATGGAAAATACCTTTGGCGCACTTTTAAGGCAGCTGCCTAGTGATACAGAAGTTCCTGGTTTGTTGGAAGATATTTCTCATACGGGTTTAAGTGCCGGTTTGAGTTTCGAAAGTATTCAATTAGCTCCAGAGCAATCCAAAGAATTCTATGTAGAGCTTCCTATCGATATCGTTGTTAAAGGGGGCTATCACTCATTCGGTTCGTTTGTGAGCGCAGTGGCGTCCTTACCTCGAATCGTGACCATGCATGATTACGAAATTACTCAGAGCAACTCCCAAACGAAAGAGTTGACTATGAAAATTCGTGCTAAAACTTATCGCTATAAGGAAAACTAGTCATGAAAAGCGTGAGTTTTTTTATGGTTGTCGCCTTACTGTTAGCACTTCAGGGTTGTGGCGGGGATCGTCAGTTTAAAGACTTGGCGGCTAAAATGGAAGATATTAAAAGTCGTCCCAAAGGGCGTATAGAGCCGCCTCCTGAATTTCAAGTGTACAAAGCCTTTTCATACAGTGCTGCAGTACTACGCAGTCCGTTTGAGCAGCCAGTGGACGTGGAGCTGGCATCCATACCGCAAAGGCAGAGTGACGTAGTGCCTGACGAAACACGGCCCAAAGAGGTTTTGGAACATTTTAGTATCGACTCTTTGGCCATGGTGGGCACTTTGCGGAGACCGGGAAAAACATTGTTTGCCCTGGTCAGAGATCCCGAGGCTGGTTTACATCGGGTTTCTGAAGGGAATTATATAGGGCGAAATTTTGGCAAAGTGACGGTAATTACCCAAAATAAGATCGACGTCATTGAGATCGTATCAGATGGCCAGGGTGGATGGGTTGAGCGACCACGTACCATTGTGTTGCGTGATGAATAGCGTGGGAGACGATGCATGATAGGCTTTGGTCAAACAAAACAATCGGAACTAGGTAAGCGAGTAATAGCAATGAAATCCAGTCTGTTTTTGGGGCTCCTCTCGGTATTCTTGTCGCCCTCTCTTTCGGCATTGACACTAACGTCGTTTGATTCCTCTTCTTTGCCGGGAGACGCTGTAGAGTTACGTTTAAATTTTGATGGCACGCCGCCCTCGCCTTCAGGTTACACCACTGACTCCCCAGCCCGAATTGCCCTAGATCTGGATGGAGTAAAAAATGGTTTGGAGGAAAAATATCATACCTTAGGCAATGGCAATATTCGTAGCTTGACCATTATCGGTGCCGGAGACAAAACCAGATTAATTATTAATCTGACTTCGCTGGTAGGATATTCCTCTGATGTGAAAAATAATCAGTTAGTGCTCACCATTGGTGATTCCGGTGTTGCATCTGTTGCTGAGCACTCAAAAACGGAGTCAACATCTGAGTCAGCCGAGGCTGACGCTCCAGTCGATACAGTCAAGCCTGCAAAAACAGCGTCTTCAGTGGCGGCACATGATATTCAGGAAATTGATTTCAGGCGTGGTGAGCAGGGTGAAGGCCAAGTCATCGTTAAACTTAGCGATCGTAATTTGCCGATTGATCTGAGTGAAAGCGGCGGCAAGATCATCGTCGAGTTTGTGGGTGCTGGAATGCCGGAAAATCTCCGTCGTCGCCTGGATGTAATAGATTTTGCAACGCCTGTGAAGCTTATTGATGCTTCTGGGTCCGAGGATACGGCCAAAATTGCCATTACCCCCATGGGTGACTACGAATATTTGGCCTACCAAACTGATGATACGTTCACAGTGAGTGTCAAGCCAATGACTGCGGCGGAGCTGGATCGTAAACGAAAAGAGCAATTTAACTACACAGGAGATAAATTATCTCTGAATTTTCAAGATATAGAAGTTCGTTCGGTGTTACAGCTGATCGCTGATTTTACCGAGTTGAACCTGGTTGCCAGTGATACGGTTCGTGGTCGTATTACCTTGCGGTTGCAAAATGTACCGTGGGATCAAGCGCTGGATTTAATACTGAAAACTAAGGGGCTCGATAAGCGTAAAGTGGGCAATGTGATGTTGGTCGCGCCTGCTGATGAAATTGCTGCCAGAGAAAAACTTGAATTGGAATCGCTGAAACAAGTGCAAGAATTGGCGCCCTTGCGCACGGAGTACTTGACGGTTAACTATGCGAAAGCAGCGGATGTTGCCAAATTAATCACTGAATCAGGATTTTTAACGGAACGTGGCTCGGTTACCGTGGACGAGCGCACCAATGTGTTGCTTTTACAGGACACGGCTTCGAATATTGATGAAGTTCGCTTTATGTTAGAGCAGCTGGACGTGCCGGTTCGTCAGGTAGTTATCGAAGCTCGAATCGTTATTGCCAGGTCCGATGCCATGGAAGAGCTTGGTGTGCGTTGGGGTGTTGGTTTGACTAACATAGACAACAATGGAATTACACTATTGCATGGTAATGGCGTGGGTCTAGAGACTAATGCGGCGAATATAGCCAATGGTGATGAGTTTGAGATTGGTAGCTCCACCTTAGCCTTGGATCTCGGAGTAAATAACTCGGATGCCAGTAGAATTTCGCTGGGTTTTTTGGATTTTGATCACGGTATCGTAGACTTGGAGCTGTCAGCATTGGAATCTGACGGTCGCGCTGATATCGTGTCAACGCCAAAAGTATTAACGGCAGATCAACAAACCGCTAAAATCCAGTCCGGTACGGAAATCCCTTATCAAGAAGCATCATCCAGTGGTGCAACTTCGGTTTCCTTTAAAGAGGCGGTGCTGGCGTTGGAAGTTACTCCACAAATTACTCCAGATGGTCGAATCATAATGGATTTGAAGGTAAACCAAGACTCTGTGGGTGAAGTGTTCGCAGACATTCCATCTATTGACACAAACTCTATTGAAACCAGTATTATTGTTGATAATGGACAGACAGTGGTGCTTGGCGGGGTATTTCGTTCAGAAGAAGTTGAGTCAGTGTCTAAAACCCCATTTCTTGGTGATTTGCCGGTAATTGGCCGATTGTTTAGGCATACAACTAAATCAAGCACAAAAGCAGAGTTGCTGGTTTTCATTACGCCCCGTATTATGAACGACATTCTTGCAAGACAGTAGTATGAAGGTGCGATGTCAAAATACGGTAATGTAATCCTAGTGGGGCCTATGGGGGCGGGTAAAAGTGCTATAGGCCGACAATTAGCTCAGTTGTTAAGTTACGAATTCCTCGACTCCGATCAGGAAATAGAAGCCCGTACGGGGGCTGATATTCCCTGGATATTTGATGTTGAGGGGGAAGAGGGCTTTAGACGGCGAGAGCAGGCTGTAATCGAAGAGCTCTCTGCTCGTGATGGTGTTGTTCTTGCCACGGGTGGAGGTGCGGTCATAAAGGAGGCCAATCGGCAGGTGATCTCTGCTCGTGGCTCGGTTGTTTATCTGAAAACCTCGATTGAGCAGCAATTGGCGCGAACAGCGAAAGATAGAAAGCGACCGTTACTCCAAAACTCAGAACCCCGTAAAGTTTTGACGGAGTTAATCAAAGACCGAGAGCCTCTGTATCTGAGCGTCGCGGATTTTGTGGTCGATACCGATTCCTCAAATATAAAAGAGATGGCAAACCATATTTACGGCTTGATTACTCAGCCAATCCCCTAATGCAGTGCGATTCGAAGCACTGTTGTCTTAGTCATGCGTAGCGTCCCCAAGTGCTTTGTTGTTACAATAACGACAAAGCACTTGGGGAAGTTAGTATGGAATCTATGCGTGTAGAGCTTGGTGAGCGCAGTTACCCGATTTATGTGGGTAGCGGGCTGCTGTCGAATCTAGAGAGCTTGCTGCCAGCCTTAGTGGGTAAGCAAGTCGTTGTGGTCACTAATACTACCGTCGCACCGTTATATTTGGACAGGGTTATGGCGGGGCTACAGGATTATGAAGCTTCCAGCATTATTCTGCCTGATGGTGAGGAGTTTAAAACCCTAGAAACCTTAAATAGCATTTTTACCCAATTGCTAGAGCGGAAACTGAGCCGAAATGTCACCTTGCTTGCGTTGGGTGGTGGTGTGGTTGGTGATATCACCGGCTTTGCCGCGGCGGCGTATCAGCGGGGTGTGGATTTCATTCAGATACCCACCACGTTGCTATCTCAAGTGGATTCTTCTGTCGGGGGAAAGACCGGAGTTAATCACCCTCTGGGTAAAAACATGATAGGGGCATTCCATCAACCTAAGGCCGTAATCGCCGATACTGATACCTTGAAAACCCTCCCTGGTCGAGAGTTGGCCGCAGGTATTGCTGAAGTCGTCAAGTATGGCCTGATTCGAGATGTTGAGTTTTTGGGCTGGTTAGAATCGAATCTCGGGGGCTTGTTAGCCTGCGAGAGCGCTACTTTGACCTACGCGATAAAACGATCATGCGAAATAAAGTCTGAAGTGGTGGCGGCCGATGAGCGTGAAGGGGGAGTGCGGGCTATCTTGAATTTTGGACACACTTTCGGTCATGCTATAGAAGCAGAGCAGGGTTACGGTGTGTGGCTGCATGGTGAGGCTGTTGCGGCCGGTATGTTGATGGCGGCTGATCTATCCCATCGTGAAGGCCATATCAGAACAGAGGATGTGTGTCGTGTTCGAAACATTTTAGAAGCTTCTAAGCTTCCGTGTTTGGGGCCAGCCAATATGGACGTCGACACATATTTGCATAGAATGGCCGTGGATAAAAAAAATATTGATTCCAGGATTCGTCTGGTGTTGCTGAAAAGCCTGGGGGATGCGATAGTGACAAGCAATTTTAGCCTGACTAATTTGCGAGCGACCTTGAATGATTGCACCGCCTGATATCGTAACCAAAGAGACTGAACTGAATGATTCATTCTCAGAGGATGATAATCGTTCGGAAGCTACAATGGATGCGCTTATAAGTGTGAGTCCTTTTATAGACAGTGAGGTTGAGGGTATTTTTTATCCTGGTGGGCGACGGCAGGAATGTTGTCAAGAATTGCTGCATCTGTTCCGTTATGGTCCGCCTCTTATCGTGGTTCATGGTGAGATTGGAGTCGGCAAGCGGTTTTTGCTTGAGCATACATTGGCAAAAGTAGATCCCGAAGTTTTCCGGTTGGCGTTGGTAGAGGCTGAACGAATCGACTCAGTTTCTCAGTACTTGGATGCTTTGACGGCTCCATGGCGCATTGATCAAGAAATAAATCGTGACAACTATCATCAGCTGATTGTATCAACAGCAAAAGAAGCGGACG
Organism: uncultured Ketobacter sp.; assembly: GCA_963922875.1. Lineage (GTDB taxonomy): Bacteria > Pseudomonadota > Gammaproteobacteria > Pseudomonadales > Ketobacteraceae > Ketobacter. The sequence goes on from CAWUJH010000005.1 coordinate 349,408, forward strand.
CCTGCTCCCAGACTTTATTGGTGGTGATTAATTCAGCTCAAATTTTGGACAACGAAACAAGCTTAGTGGTGGCGCTAATGTTAGCCGCTACCAAAGGTCTGCCAGTAAAAGTTGTTTTGGTGGTGGACGGTGACGACCTGAAAAGTGTGGACAACGTGCAAGGGTTGCTTGACCACATGCCGAACCACTATGTTATCCCTGTTAAGCCTTTAACTAAGGATCAGCTGCAAGAGTATCTGGCCTATCGAATGCGAGTGTCAGGTCTGGGGGATGTTTCTTTTAACGCTGATCAAATAAGTTACCTTATTGCAGAGTCTGGTGGCAATCTCAGAAAAGTAAATGAAATTGCGCAAATGTTTTTGGACGATACGCTGCCTGCTCCCGAGCGTCGGGAGAGGGTTGCTAAAGGCGCTTTTTTAAGCGGCCTATCTTTATCTCCTGCGACTTGGTCTAAGGTGCCATGGTCTGCATTACCCTGGCCCCATATTGGTGCTTTGTCTTTTGTGGTTGTCGTTATTGTTGGCCTGTTGCTCAGTTATAGTGGAGACGAATCTCCAGTGACAAAGGCTCCCAGTGTAGAACCGGGTACAACGCAAGAACCAACGAAACTTGGTGTTTCAGCATTGAATAACACGCCGCCCCAAGAGGCGGTTGCCGCTGACTTAAGTGCAGAAGAAGCGGGGTCGTCAACTGCAGTAGTTGGTGCCGGTAACCCAGAAGATCAGGTAGTGTTTGAGTTTGATCAGCCTATAAACGAAGAAGCTGCACCAGTGGAGCCTGCTCAGGAGAGTAGTGATGTGGAGCCCACCACAAATATGCCAGAGGCTATAGAGTCGTCGGAGGTAGTAGCGGAAGCGGCTCCTGAGCCTAAAGCGAACTCAGCGCCAGCACCTAAAGAGACGGTAGCCGTCAGCAGTGGTCGCAATAGCTGGGTTCGAGGATTACCCTCTGACCATTATGTAATGCAGTTGTTGGGTGCGAAAGAAATGGCAACCGTAGAACGCTTTCTTTCGCAATATCCCAGTCTACAGGAAGTGACCTATTATCAAACGAAGCGTAAAGATGGTCCCTGGTTCGTGGTGATTCAAGGAAATTACGCTAGCCGGGACGCAGCCAAGCAAGCCATTCAACGATTTCCCGCCTCTCTAAAAAAGCAAAGCCCCTGGATCCGCAAGGTCGAAGAGATAAAAAAAGAATTGGAGAATTGACCGGCGGTTTTAAGTAGGCCTTTTATGGCTATACGGATCATTTTTTGCTAGTAAATATTTGCTTGTTCTATCAAATGTGAGCAAATTGATCTGTTGCGTTTGTCCAATTGAGGCTTCGCATGTAAAATGGCCATCCATTTTTGCTCCTGGTTACTGAGTAATAGTGGTACATGTTTTTTATAACTTATTGAATTCACTGGATAAAAGGCGCGCGCTTGTGATGAGTTTACAAAGTGGTGGACTCTACCATCCTGACCAGTTCAAGGATAACTGCGGTTTTGGTTTGATTGCCCATATGGAGGGCAAAGCCAGTCATAGTTTGTTGCAGACGGCGATTGAGGCCCTCACATGCATGACGCATCGTGGCGGTATCGCGGCGGATGGCAAAACGGGAGACGGCAGCGGTTTATTATTGAAAATGCCGGAAAGTTTTTTCCGTGCCCTGGCTACAGAGTCATTTGGTCAAGAGTTATCTGACAGTTTTGGGGTGGGGATGGTGTTCCTATCTCAAGATACTGCCCGGGCTCAACAGGCACGAACTGTATTAGAGGCGGAGATAAGCGCCCAAGGGCTTGATGTTCTGGGGTGGCGTGTGGTCCCGGTGGATAGCTGTGTGTGTGGGCGAATCGCGCTGGCTAGCTTGCCCATGATTGAACAAGTTTTTATTAAGTGTGATGAGGTTTCCAAACAGGAAATCAATCGCCGATTGTTTTTTGCGCGACGAAAAGTTGAGGCGCAATTAAGTTCCGACCCAGATTTCTATGTCGCTAGTTTGTCGGCAACTGTGGTTTCCTATAAAGGCTTGGTAATGCCTGCGGATATCCCTGCATTTTATAAGGATTTGGCCGATAAACGACTTGAAACTGCTATATGTGTCTTTCATCAGCGCTTTTCTACCAACACGTTGCCCCGCTGGCCATTGGCCCAGCCGTTCCGGTATCTTGCTCATAATGGCGAGATCAATACGATTATGGGTAACCGTAACTGGTCAGTGGCTCGTACGCCTAAGTTTGAGTCGGAGCTACTGCCCGACTTAACGGACCTCAAGCCCTTGGTAAATCGAACGGGTTCTGATTCATCAAGCCTGGATAACATGCTGGAATTGCTGCTTGCGGGTGGTATGGATATTTTCCGCGCGGTGCGGATGATGGTGCCTCCGGCATGGCAAAATGTTGAGAACATGGACGCTGACTTAAGGGCGTTTTACGAATATAACTCCATGCACATGGAGCCTTGGGATGGGCCAGCAGGTTTGGTTATGACCGAGGGTCGCTACGCGATTTGCATGCTGGATCGCAATGGCCTGAGACCCTCCCGCTGGGTCATCACTAAAAATGGTTTTATCACACTGGCTTCCGAAATTGGCGTGTATTCCTATCAGCCAGAAGATGTGGTTGCTAAAGGTCGAGTCGGACCAGGACAAATACTGGTGGTAGACACCGAAACGGGAGAAGTCCTTCATACGGATGATATTGATCAGCGACTTAAAGCCGGTAAGCCTTACAAACAATGGTTGAAAAATCACGCCATAAGGATTCAGGATACTCTGCAGGAGGAAACTCGTTCTATTGAGCAGTTGGATCCCGCCGTTATCAAAACCTATCAGAAACTATTTCAGGTTACTTTTGAAGAGCGTGATCAAGTTATTCGGCCGATGGCTGAGAATGGCCAGGAAGCGGTGGGCTCCATGGGCGACGATACGCCGATGGCAGTGCTTTCAGCGAAAGTTCGACCTTTGTATGATTTCTTCCGCCAACAATTTGCCCAAGTAACGAATCCGCCCATTGACCCGCTCAGGGAAGCGATTGTTATGTCGCTTGAAACCTGTGTAGGTGCTGAGCGTAATGTGTTTGAAGAAACACCTGAGCATGCTGATCGAGCGATTCTAACGTCACCGGTGTTATCTCATAGCAAGTTTCAACAACTGACTAGTATTGACCGAGAAGGTTATGCTGTTGAAACAATTTCCTTGAATTACGACCCCCTCATCAGTTTGCGGCAGGCGGTTGTTAATATCTGTGACAAGGCCGAACAAGCGGCCCGCAGCAAAAAAGTTATCCTGGTGCTGAGTGATCGTGATATTGCGGCCAATAAATTGCCAGTGCCAGCATTGATGGCGACAGGTGCTGTGCATCACCATCTCACACAGAAAGGCTTGCGGTGTGAGTCAAACATCGTTGTCGAGACTGCTTCCGTCAGAGATTCTCATCAGTTTGCGTGTTTGATCGGTTTTGGCGCTACGGCCATTTATCCGTACCTTGCGTTTGATGTGATTTGTGATTTAGTGCGCACCGGTGAATTATTGATGGACCCCATCGATGCCCAGAAGAATTATCGCAAAGCCATCTCGAAAGGACTGCTGAAAATCCTCTCCAAGATGGGTATTTCCACCATCGCCTCCTATCGAGGTGCGCAATTGTTTGAAGCGGTGGGTATTGCCAGCGAGGTGGTGGATCTTTGTTTCTGTGGCGTGCAAAGCCGAATTCAGGGCGCAACCTTTAAAAACTTTGAGCAAGACGCCAAGCGGTTAGCTGAAGTAGCCTGGAAGGCTCGCAAACCTATTGAGCAGGGTGGCTTGCTGAAGTTTGTCCATGGTGGCGAGTATCACGCGTTTAACCCCGATGTGGTTGGAGCGTTGCACCAAGCGGTGCGCTCAGGTAACTACGATGATTACCGGGAGTATGCCGCACTAACTCAGGATCGCCCCATAGCGGCAATTCGCGATTTGTTTGTTCTCAAATCAGGCATCAAACCAATTTCTATTGATGACGTAGAGCCGTTGGAAGCTATTTTGCCGCGTTTCGATTCTGCGGGGATGTCTTTGGGCGCGCTAAGCCCTGAGGCACATGAAGCGATCGCCACAGCGATGAATCGTTTAGGTGGTCGCAGTAATTCAGGAGAAGGTGGCGAAGATCCTGAGCGCTATGGAACCGAGCGGGTTTCAAAAATTAAGCAAGTAGCCTCTGGTCGTTTCGGGGTAACACCTCATTACCTGGTCAACGCCGAAGTGTTGCAAATTAAGGTGGCGCAAGGCGCCAAACCAGGAGAAGGCGGTCAGTTGCCTGGGGGCAAGGTCAATGAACTTATTGCCAGGCTTCGCTATTCGGTACCCGGCGTTACTTTGATTTCACCGCCGCCGCATCATGATATTTACTCAATCGAAGATTTAGCCCAGCTGATTTTCGATTTGAAGCAAGTGAATCCAGCGGCCTTGGTGTCGGTAAAACTGGTTTCTGAGCCAGGGGTTGGAACGATTGCTGCTGGAGTAGCAAAAGCGTACGCCGATCTGATTACCATCTCGGGTTATGACGGTGGTACTGCGGCCAGCCCGCTTACGTCTATACGCTATGCTGGATCCCCTTGGGAGTTGGGCTTAAGCGAAGCGCACCAAGCGCTGCGTGGTAACGACCTGCGCGATAAAATTCGGTTACAAACGGATGGCGGTCTGAAAAACGGCTTGGACGTTATTAAAGCAGCCATTTTGGGTGCCGAGAGTTTTGGTTTTGGCACAATTCCGATGATTGCGCTGGGTTGTAAATATTTACGTATCTGTCACTTGAATAACTGTGCGACAGGGGTAGCCACCCAGCAAGATAAATTGCGCGATGAGTTCTTTATCGGTGCGCCAGAAATGGTAATGAACTTTTTCAAGTTTGTGGCGCAAGAAACTCGTGAGTTGCTGGCTCTAATAGGTGTTTCTTCACTGGGCGATTTGGTAGGGCGCACGGATTTACTTGAAACCATCGAAGGTGTTACCGAGAAGCAGAAAAATCTCGATTTGTCCGCGATATTATCATCCGACCATATTGCGCCGGATAAACCTCAAACCTGTGCAGTGGCCAGAAATGAACCTTTTGATAAAGGTGATTTGGCAGAGCGCATGGTGTCTGAAATCTTGACCGCTATCGAATCCAAAACAGGTGGCGAGTACACCTATCCCATTACGAACTGTGATCGTTCCATTGGTGCTCGTCTCTCTGGTGAAATTGCCAAACGGCATGGTAATCAGGGCATGGCTAACGAACCCATCACTGTCCGTTTCAAAGGCACAGCAGGACAGAGTTTTGGTGTTTGGAATGCGGGTGGTTTGAATATGTATATCGATGGTGATGCCAACGATTACGTGGGCAAAGGTATGACCGGCGGTAAGCTGGTGATTCGCCCGCCGCAAGGTAGCCCCTTTAAAAGCCAGAACACATCAATCATCGGAAATACCTGCCTTTATGGTGCCACAGGAGGCAAGCTGTTTGCTTCAGGGCAAGCGGGAGAACGGTTTGGCGTGCGTAATTCCGGCGCGCACGCTGTGGTTGAAGGCGTAGGGGATCACGGTTGCGAGTATATGACTGGCGGTTTGGTCACCGTGCTTGGCAAGACAGGCTACAACTTTGGTGCAGGTATGACGGGAGGTTTCGCCTACGTATTAGACGAAGACAACACTTTCTTCGATCGATACAACCATGAGCTGGTAGAAATTCAGCGCATCAACAATGAAGAGATGGAAGCCTACCGAGCACATGCAGTAGAAATAATCGAAGAGTTTGTTGCAGAAACTAGCAGCGCTTGGGGGCAGCATATCTTGGATCATTTCGATGATTTTTGTGGCAAGTTTTGGTTAGTGAAACCCAAAGCAGCCAGCGTTCAAAAATTATTGAACAGCATTCGGCATCGCCCAGAGTAATGATTTGACGCCCTCCCCTGTTGTGAAAACAGGGTAGGGGTTGGAGTTTAAGCTCCGAATTCAGTTAAGAGGTTTAATATGGCAGAACGTTTGAATAATGACTTCCAATTTTTGGATGTGCCCCGTCATGATCCTGAGAAAAAAGACATTGGGGTAAGACGTTCTCAGTATGTTGAGATTTATAATCCGTTCAAGCCTGTGCAAGTGGAAGCCCAAGCGCACCGTTGCCTGGCCTGTGGCAATCCCTATTGCGAATGGAAGTGTCCTGTTCATAACTTTATACCCAATTGGCTAAAGTTGATAACAGAGGGCAATATCTTGGAGGCGGCGGAGCTTAGCCACCAAACCAATACATTACCGGAAGTATGCGGTCGAGTTTGCCCGCAGGATCGTCTGTGCGAGGGTGCCTGTACACTCAATGATGGGTTCGGCGCCGTGACTATTGGCTCAGTGGAGAAATACATTACTGATACCGCCTTGGCCATGGGTTGGCGTCCGGATATGTCGAACGTTGAATGGACCGATAAGCGGGTTGCGGTTATAGGTGCTGGACCAGCGGGACTCGGTTGTGCCGATATTTTGGTACGTAACGGCGTGAGACCGGTGGTTTTTGATCGTAACCCTGAAATTGGTGGCTTACTAACATTTGGGATTCCCGAATTCAAGCTGGAAAAGCCAGTAATGCAGTTACGGCGAGAAGTATTCGAAGGCATGGGTATTGAGTTCCGACTCAATACCGAAGTGGGTAAAGACATAACTATTGATGAACTGCTCAACGACTTTGATGCTGTTTTTCTAGGCATGGGAACTTATACCTACATGAAAGGTGGGTTTCCCGGTGAAGATCTTGACGGCGTATATGAGGCGTTGCCTTACCTGGTTTCCAATGTGAACAGAAATCTCGGCTTTGAAAAAACATCCGCTGATTTTGTGAACATGGAGCATAAAAGGGTTGTAGTACTGGGCGGTGGTGACACCGCAATGGATTGTAATCGCACGGCAATCAGGCAAGGGGCATCTCAAGTCACTTGCGTGTATCGTCGCGATGAAGAAAACATGCCTGGGTCGCGCCGAGAAGTAGCGAATGCCCGTGAAGAAGGCGTTGAGTTCCTGTTTAATCGTCAACCAATAGCAATTATTGGTGATAAAAAAGTTGAAGGCATCAAAGTAGTGGAGACCCGCTTGGGCGAGCCCGATGCTCGTGGTCGTCGCAGTCCTGAACCCGTACCGGGAAGTGAGCAGGTTTTACCCGCAGATGCAGTTATTATTGCATTTGGTTTTCGTCCGAGTCCGCAGCCTTGGTTCGCTGAAATTGGGGTGGAAACCGATAGTAGTGGGCGGGTGACCGCTCCAGAAGATGGTTCCTTTCAGTTTCAGACCAGTAATCCGAAAGTGTTTGCTGGCGGCGATATGGTGCGTGGCTCAGATTTGGTAGTTACCGCAATATGGGAAGGGCGCAAAGCTGCCGAAGGAATTTTGGATTATCTTGAAGTTTAATCACCATTAAGGATCAACATGTCAGCTCTGAAAAATGACCGCTTCTTGCGCGCGCTACTGCGTCAGCCCGTTGACGTGACCCCAGTTTGGATGATGCGTCAAGCGGGGCGTTATTTGCCAGAGTACAGGGCTACTCGGTCTCATGCTGGTGATTTTTTGTCGCTATGTAAAAATGCTGATTTTGCCTGCGAAGTCACCTTGCAGCCGCTGGAAAGATTTGAGCTGGACGCGGCGATTCTGTTTTCAGACATCTTAACGATTCCGGACGCCATGGGTTTGGGGCTGTACTTTGAAGCGGGCGAAGGTCCCAAGTTTAAAAAGACAATAGCTACAGAGAAAGATGTTATTGATTTACCCATACCAGATGCAGCCAGTGATTTAGGCTACGTCATGAATGCGGTCAAAACCATTCGTTCGGCTTTGGCCGGCAGGGTACCCTTGATTGGCTTCTCTGGAAGCCCCTGGACCTTGGCAACCTACATGGTTGAAGGTGGATCCAGCAAAGATTTTCGTACAATAAAACGCATGATGATTGCTCAACCGGATGTGCTTCACATGTTATTAGATAAGCTGGCTCAAACTGTGGTGGATTATCTGAATCAGCAGATCCTCGCTGGTGCTCAAGCAGTGCAAATATTTGATACTTGGGGTGGAGTTTTATCGACCCAGCATTATCAGGCGTTTTCATTGGCTTATATGGCTAAGATCGTGGATGGTCTGATTAAAGAGCATGATGGCCGAAAGGTGCCCGTGATTTTATTCACCAAAAATGGCGGCCAGTGGTTAGAGCAGATTGCCAATACTGGTTGTGACGCTGTTGGCTTGGATTGGACTATAGAGATGGGTGATGCGCGCAGTAGGATTGGCGATAAAGTTGCGCTGCAAGGCAACATGGACCCGTCCATATTGTATGGCTCACCGGAAGTCATTCGAGAGGAAGTGGCAAGAATACTTTCGAGCTTTGGTTCTGGTTCAGGACATGTATTTAATTTGGGACATGGTATTGCTCTGGACGCAGACCCTGATCATGCCAAAGTATTTGTAGATGCGGTACATGAATTCAGTGGCGCGTATCACGCTGATTGATTGAGATAAAATTTAAAACCGTCGAAGTCTTTGTTTTGACGATGTCTAGTGTTATAGATAATTTGCGCGGGCAGAAGATGTTTTGGCCCTTTGTGATCTAGATTTGAAGGCTGCAAAGAAGTCAGTCAAGTTGGTTTGTCGGGGCGACAATAGCGCCTAGTAATTTGGTATTTTCATTGTGTTGAGTGCGGATATAGGAATAAAAGGGAATGAATATGCGTTGTTTAATTAAATCGGCTTTTATAGTCCTATTCTTAGGAGTTTTGTTTGGCTGTGGAGGGGGCGGCGGATCTTCTAGAGAAGTGGAGCGGATTCAGCCCCCAAGTCCCGCAGATCTTGAACTCGACTATAAACCGACAAAAACATTGGCGTTCACCTGGGAAGATCAGACAGCGGCGAATCATTACAGAATTTATGAAAGCGCTGATGGCGTTTCTGAGTTTGTTGAAATAGCGGATGTTGCTAATGGTGTTGAGAAATTTGAACATGTGGTGCCTTTGTACGCCAGACTGAATGCTAAATATCGTCTGGATACTTGTTATGATAATGCCTGTAGTGAGTCAGACGTCGTAACTATTGATCCCATCAGACTAAGCGAAGCAGTTGGTGTTTTTAAGGCGAGTAATAGTAAAAGAAAGGATAGGTTTGGTACTGATGTGGCGCTAAGTGATGACGGGTTGATTATGGCAATTAGTGCGCATACAGAGAACACTGCGGCTTCGGAGTCTGGTGGTGTTTATATTTTTGCATTTCAGGATGGGGGATGGATAGAGGAGACTTTAATAAAAAGTAAAGCTCCAAGTATAAATGATTATTTTGGTGTAAGTATTTCTTTGAGTGGCAATGGTAAAGTTTTAGCCATTGGTGCGAAAGGCGATGACAGTTCTATCGGTGGAGTTAACCCGTCCGAGAAAGATAGCGCTGAAAGTAATTCTGGAGCAGTGTATATATATGAGAGTGATTTAAACGGAAGCTGGCTTCAAAAGGCATTTATAAAAGCCGACTCACCAAAAGAAGAAGATTTGTTTGGTGACTATGTTTGGCTCAGCGCTGATGGATCAACTTTAGCTGTCAGTGCACCAAGTGAAGATTACTCAACCGGTGGAATTAATACTTTAGATCCGCTTCTCGGCGAGCCTGGCGATGATTATGGTGCAGTTTATATTTATAAGAATGAGGGCGGCGATTGGAGTAAGCAGGCTTATATAAAGCCAAGTTCTCCAGAAAAACTAGGTTATTTTGGGCAGAGCATAGAGTTGAGTGGTGATGGAAGTGTTCTGGCTGTTGGTTCTGGGTTTGTTGACTACAGTAGACGAGCCTCTTTAATTGGTAGGCTGTATGTGTTTTCGAGAGATTCGAGTGGTTCTTGGGTTCAAGAGAACTTTTATGTGGATAATAACCTTAGACCAATTAGAGTAGCCATAAACAGGCAAGGAAATAAAATAGCCGTCTATTCTTGGAGTAAATTTAATCAAGGGGCAGTGTTTTTGTATTATCGTAATCAACAGGGTTGGAATTTCGAAACTCAATTTGATGTTGAGCATAATCCAATTCAGGGAAATGGAGGCTACGGGAGTGAGATTCAATTTAGTGGGAATGGAGAGCTTTTAGTAATTGGTGAAGTAGAGGATAGCGCTTGTAAAGCAGATGTAAGTGGAGTTTTAAGTTTTGATTGTCCCGGATCAGGATCGGTGATTGTTTATAAAAAAGGTAAAGAGCAGAAGTGGATAAAAGTAGGGCTTCTAAAGGGCAAGTCAGTTGATAGCGCCGATTTTTTTGGTCGTCGATTTGCAATCGATTTTACCGGTAAAGTTATAGCCGTCGCGGCGTTTGGTGTGGATAGCTCAGGAACTGGAATTAATCCGGAAAATACGAGTATTGGTCTACAGAACTCGGGTGCGGTTTTTCTTTATTAGTTTTTTCAATAAATTGATTATGGATCTAATGCAGTAGGGGATGGATATGTTTTATTGTGTAAAACCGATTTTGCTGATTTTGTTATTTGGAGTTTTGTTTGGTTGCGGAGGAGGGGGTGGCGGATCTTCCAGAGAAGTGGAACGAATTCAATCTCCAACCCCCGCTGATCTTGAGCTCGATTATAAACCCACAAAAACACTGGCATTTACTTGGAAAGATCAGGCAGCGGCTAATCGTTACAGAATTTATGAAAGCGCTGATGGCGTTTCTGAGTTTGTTGAAATAGCGGATGTTTCCAATGGTGTTGAGAAATTTGACCATGTGGTGCCTTTGTACGCTAGGTTGAATGCTAAGTATCGTCTGGATACTTGTTATGATAATGCCTGTAGTCAGTCTGGAGTTGTAACTATCGATCCAGTGAGATTAAACGAGGCCATCGGTGCATTTAAAGGGGATAATAGCAAGAGGAAAGATAGATTTGGTACTGATGTGGCGCTAAGTGACGACGGGTTGATCATGGCAATCAGTGCGCATACTGAGAATAGTGTGGCTGCAGAGTCTGGTGGTGTTTATATTTTTGCATTTCAGGGTGGAACTTGGACACAGACCAAGTTAATAAAAAGTAAAGCTCCAAGCATAAACGATCACTTTGGAATAAGTATTTCTTTAAGTGGCAATGGCAAAGTTTTAGCCGTTGGCGCGAAAGGCGATGACAGCTCAATAGGTGGAGTTAATCCGTCCGAGAAAGATAGCGCTGAAAGTAATTCTGGAGCAGTGTATATATATGAGAGTGATTTAAACGGAAGCTGGCTTCAAAAGGCGTTTATAAAAGCTGATTCTCCAAAAGAAGAAGATTTATTTGGTGACTACGTCTGGCTTAGTAGTGACGGTTCAACTTTAGCTGTCAGTGCTCCAAAAGAAGATAATTCAACCGGTGGAATTGACTCGTTAGATGCAATTCCCGGTGACCCTGACGATGATTACGGTGCAGTTTATATTTATAAGAATGAAGGTGGTAATTGGAGTAAACAAGCTTACATAAAACCAAGTTCGCCGGAAAAATTTGGTTATTTCGGGAAGAGCATAGAGTTGAGTGGTGATGGAAGCGTTCTAGCTGTAGGTTCTGGATATCTTGATTCAGATGAGCCAATGTCTTCAATCGGCAGGCTTTACGTTTTTTCAAGAGATTTAAGTGGCTCGTGGGTTCAAGAGGATTTTTTTGTGAAAAATGACCTTAGGCCAATTCGGGTAGCCATAAATAGGGACGGCAATAAGATAGCCATTTATTCTTGGAGTAAATTTAATCAAGGCGGAGTCTATATATACTATCGTAATTTTCAGGGCTGGAATCTAGAAACTCAATTTAATGTTGAATTTAACCCATTGAACGGGTCGGGTGCTCATGGGAGTGAAATACAGTTTAGTGGAAATGGAGAGCTGTTAGTTGTTGGTGAGGTAGAAGATAGTGCTTGTAAGCCAGGTATAAATGGAATTTCAGATTTTGATTGTCCTGGCTCTGGATCGGTGGTTGTTTACAAGAAAGGGACGGCGCAGAAATGGATAAAAATGAGTCTTCTAAAGGGCAAATCAGTCGTTACCGATGACTTTTTCGGTCGACGATTTGCAATCGATTTTACGGGTAAAGTTATAGCTGTCGCTGCTTTTGGTGTGGATAGTTCCGGAAATGGAATTAACACCGAAAATACGATAAGTACAAGCGCTCTAAACTCTGGCTCGGTTTTTCTTTATTAGAGTGTGCTGGAATCCAGGGGAATAAAGTAAGCTTTAGAACGTGACCGATTTTTTTTCATGCTGCGGGGCCAGTCCATTGTTGAGGCCGCTGCATGGATAATTTGTTAAAGAAGCTCTTGTTTTCCTGAATGCAAGGGGCTTGGGCTCCTCGAAAAATCGTAGACTTATATGTAAAGTGTAATAGCCAGTTTTGATGGCTGGTTTTGAAGAGGAAGATTAGGTTTTTGGTGTTAATGTTGAAAACGCCTGAGCCGAAAAATCAGTCGCCACTAAGCCTACTGCCGTATGTTAGCGATTTTCAAAATGATTACATGAAGAGTGATATTCAAATGAACATAGCACTAAGTTTGGCGTTATAATTCTGGGCATAGCTAGGTAACAGTAGATTGTTTTAGCTGAGTTTGTATTCTTGGTGATGGTGAATGGAAAGCTGCAATGAAGTATAGACCCGAAGTAGATGGTCTCAGGGCCGTAGCTGTGGTCCCAGTGATTTTGTTTCACGCTGGAGTAACTTCCTTTTACGGAGGCTTTCTGGGTGTCGATATATTTTTTGTTATCAGTGGCTATTTAATTACCAGTTTGATTGCAGAAGAGATACATCAGGGGGGGTTTTCAATAGTTAATTTCTATGAGCGACGTGCTCGTAGAATTTTACCGGCACTTTTCCTTATAGTTCTGTTTGCTATTTTAGTTGCACCGTTTGCTTTGAATCCACTGCAGATGAAAGATTTTGGCGAAAGCCTGGTGGGAATAAGTACGTTTTCTTCGAATATAATTTTCTGGTTGCAATCAGGGTACTTTGGTACTGCATCAGAAAAAAGCCCATTGCTTCATACTTGGAGTTTGGCTGTTGAAGAACAATTTTATGTGTTCTTTCCGCTTTTGTTAATGTTTTTGTGGGCGTTTGCGAAGAAATTGGTGGAGCTGGCTTTAGTTAGTATTTTGCTAATCAGTTTGATTTTGGCGCACTGGGCAAGCGCGCATACCGCTGATGCAAATTTTTACCTATTACCCACAAGAACCTGGGAGTTGATGATAGGAAGTTTGGTTGGGTTGTTGTTAAGAAATGAATTATTTAATAATACAATAAAGCCTTTTCAGAATCTTTTATCATTGTTGAGTTTTACTGTTCTGCTGGCTTCTTTTGCTTTTTTTGACAGTAATACTCCCCATCCGAGCTTGTGGACTTTGATTCCTGTTGGTGCCACCGCGGTTCTAATAGCCTCAACAACTACTGAAAGTATTGTTGGTAAAATACTTTCGAATCGATTGATGGTGGGCGTTGGCCTAATTAGTTATAGCTTGTATCTGTGGCATCAGCCTCTCTTTGCATTTGCGCGCCTATTGATGCCAGAAGATGAGCAAAAAACAATAATATTGGGGCTAAGTGTTTTATCTGTTTTGATGGCGTATTTTAGTTGGCGTTTTGTTGAGCAACCTTTTCGAAATAAGAGATCGTTCGGACGACGAAAAATATTTTCTTTATCACTTGTGGGTTTAGTAGTGATTAGTGTCTTCGGCGGAGTGTTTTTTGTCTATAGCAAGCCAATTTTTGAGTTTGTATATCCTGATAGATTTTATAATTATTCCATAATTGAGAAATCTACCTTTGGGGAAGCAGGCGATATTGCAAATAAAGGTTGCTATGTGTGGTCAGACACATTCACAAAAAAGTTCGAATCTAGATTTAATGCGTGCTTTAAAAAGTATGGTAAAGCTGTGTTGATTACAGGTGATAGTCATGGAATTGATTTGTATAATTCCGTAGCTGCTGTTACAAAAAGACCCTTTGTAGCGAGTATTACAAGGGGCGCTTGTCGAGCGCATACCACATTAACGGTGCGTCCACCTTATAAGTGTCATTACGATCAGTTAAAGGAATTTTCTAAAGAAAACTCTGATAAAATTTCTGCCGTTGTGTACACGCAAACACCCGATCGTTTTTTTAGTAAGCCTTTTGAACAAGTAAACTTTGATGATGTTTCTAGGGTTGCTTTAAACGAGGTTGTTGACTATTTAGGTGATCTTAAAAAAGAAAGTGGTGTGAGGGTCGTATTGTTTGGCATGTTACCTCCATTGAAAAGGAACCCCCAAGAGTTTGATTTAAAAATCGATATTGCCACACAAGCGAAACAAGCTGTTTCAGCTCACAATATACGGTTAGCTCAGGAAGTAGATAGTGAGTTGGAAAAGTTGGCGATGAATAAAGGAATTACGTTCATTTCGAAAGTAGATAGCTTCGACCTGGATCTTGAAAGGGATTTATTCTTGGATGAAAAACTTATGTATTCTGATGCTCGTCACATCAGTAGATATGGCGAGAAATTGTTTGGTGGCAGGCTTTTGGATTATCTTAAAGAAATCGGCGAATTGAAAGATCTGTGGTAGCGGGTACCAGATTTTCCCCTAAGTTGGAAGTTGCGTAAATGCTATTTGGTTAGCATTGATTTGAGTGGATACGCTGTTTTTCCCGATAACGATAATTATAGGTATCTAAGGTATACTGATTTTCCTGAAAGAATGCTGGGCTCGTTGGGGGGTAGGTCCGGTTCATAAATAAGGGTTGAATCTGAAATGAGATTACGGCGAGCATTCTAAAGCTCAGTCACATCAAAACAGCTGTTCTTTTATTGTAGTGCAGTAGGATTTAGTGTGGTACGCGAAATAATTGTAGCTGTGGGCGCTATGGTGGACAACAATTCCGGCGTCAGCTTGATGTATTCGCAAACATAATCGCGATCGCGGCTATTAGTGAAGACACTTTAGACATAGGAATTAGTAGTAGTAATCCATTAGCTGATATCTTAATATTTTCTGTAGCTACGTATTTGCTGGATGGGCTCGGAAAAGAACTTTGTATAAAGTTCAGTAATCGTTTTTTTGCTTGAATGTCCTAAGTTTGCTAGTGGTTTCTTTTGAATCCTACGATCGATCAGGTGACATATTATTTGCGTCAAGCAAGTCTATTTAGATAAGTTTGATGCAAGCTTTCGTTTTGTATTCTATAAAAATAGAGGTGAGCTTTAGTGAAAGGTTTATATCGACTCGTCGGCATATTATTCACGTCGATTCTTTTGGTTAGCTGTGGTGGAGGCGGCGGTGGCAGTGTCGGTTCTCCAACGCCTAAGCAGATAGTGGTGGGCCAACCAATAGCGTCTTTGGCTTATACTGGAAATAAAACCCTAACAGTGAGTTGGAGTACGGTGATAAATGCTGATTACTATCGAGTCTATGAGAACGCTGATGGATTATCGGGGTTCTCTGATATATCGAACGAGCTTTCAGCCGATACTCTCACCTATCAATTTGAAGCTCCGTTATTTGCTCGAGTAAACGCACAATACAAATTGGAAGCCTGTAGTCGAGCAGGTGCTTGCAACGAGTCAGAAGTAATGGCTGTTGACGCACAGGGGCTTGCATCTAGTGTTGTTTACTTAAAAGGCGATAATACCGAAAAAAGTGACGCCTTTGGGACTGATGTGTCTATAAGTGATGATGGGCTCACTATGGCTGTAGGTGCTCACTGGGAGCACAGTACTTCTCGGGTTATTAATGAAGGCAAAGGTATCGATAATTCGGAAAGAGTTGGAGCGGTCTATGTGTTTGTTAAGGACGGTTTACAATGGAAGCAACAGGCATATATCAAGTCAGAGAATTTGGATTTGAGGGATACTTTTGGATTTAGCGTCTCTTTAAGTGGTGACGGAAATTTGTTGGCCGTTGGTGCAATGTTTGAAGATGGAGATGGTGACGATCCTTCAAGTAATAGTGTCGAGGATTCTGGTGCAGCCTATTTGTTCGGGCGGGTTGACGGGGTATGGCAACAGAAGGCCTATTTGAAAGCCAATAATCCTTCCGCTGGGGATCTATTTGGAGAGTCTGTGTGGTTAAGTGATGATGGTCAAACCTTGGCGGTGGGTGCTCTGAAAGAAGATAGTCCGGCCATAAAAATAAATGATTATGAAAACCAAGGAGATGGAGACCCAGAGATTGAAGGTGATTCATTTGATCCTTTGTCATCGGACTACGGCGCAGTGTATATTTTCACGCTTAAGGAAGGCACTTGGAAGCAGCAAGCATACATTAAGCCAGATAGAAAAATACTCTATGGAGCCTTCGGGAGTAGCGTGGAGCTGAGTGCTAACGGAAATACTCTTGTGGTAGGTAGTGGCAACCCGTTTTTTGGCGGTGAAAAAACGTCTCAAAGTTATATGTACATTTATTCAAGAACTGGGAGTGAATGGCAGTTAGATAAGGCCTATTTGCCGGGTTCCAGCACTGTTGCGCCGCAGTACAACCATGTGGCAATAAGTGCTGATGGTACCGTGGCAGCCTCAAGTTTCATGAGCCCTGGTAATGACATTGTAGTGACTCTATTAACGAAAAGTGGGTCTGAATGGTCGAGCTACGAATTATTACCTGTTTTATACGAAAGTACGCGCGGAGTTAGTCAGCCCGGGGAAATTGATATGAATTCTGACGGTACAGTGCTGGCTATAGGTGTTCCCCGAAACCACAGTTGTGATCCAGGTTTTAATGGTGCTCGGTCGGGAGATTGTGTGGATTCTGGTGCTGTTTTCGTGTTGCAGGGAAGTGGAACAGACTGGAAAGAGACCTTTATTAAATCGCTGGATCTTAGAGGGGTCGGTGATCAAGATAGTAAGCAGCGCGATGAATTTGGACGCCGCTTGAGTCTCAGTGGAGATGGACAAGTCTTGGCTGTCGGGTCCATTTGGGAAGATAATAGTTCTCGAAGTGGATCATTCAAACTCGATGACAACGCATCTGATGCAGGAGCTGTATATATTTACTAAATATATATTAGGAACAATCGCTCTATTTGGTTACTGGATGCCAACTATTTTGTTGGCATCCAGTAACCATGGTGTTGTTCTGCAGTATCATCATATATCCGATACTATGCCTCGAGCCACCAGTCTTGCCCCTGATGCATTCCGCGATCAGCTCGCGATTCTAGATAAAGAAAACTTCAAGGTTTGGTCATTACCCAAGTTGGTTAATGCGCTTCTTCAAAAAGATTCCATTCCAGGCAAAGTAGTGGTTATCACATTTGATGATGCTTACAGCGATATTTATCATCAGGCGGCACCAGTGTTACGTGGATTTAATTTTCCGTTTACGGTGTTTGTGAGCACTGATTATGTAGACCGAAAGCAGAAAGGTTATTTGACCTGGGACCAGCTTCGTGAGCTAAAACAACAAGGCGCTACGATTGCCAACCACACCCTGTCTCATCCTCACTTATTACGTAGTCATGACAATGAGTCAGAGTCTGATTGGAAGCAGCGTGTCAAACGGGAGATAGTCGAGACCGAGGCCAGAATACAAGCGGAAACTGGTGACAGCTTTCAGTACTTCGCATATCCCTATGGAGAAGCCAATGAAAAACTGATGGCATGGGTCAAGGATTGGGGTTTTGTCGGGTTCGGTCAACAGTCTGGTGCACTTGATTTACAGGCACTTCAATCTGGTTTGGCGCCAAGATTTCCGTTTAATCAAAACTACGCTGATCTGACTGCGTTTCGATTGAAGGCGTCCAGCTTACCCTTTGGGGTTATCAAGGAAGAGTTCGAAAGAACTGTGTGGGAGACGCCTCAGAAGCCAAAATTAGTAGTGCACACGTCGATTAAGCTTGATAATCGCTTGGCATGTTATTTAGAGGGAAAACTGATCCCAGTGGTCGTGCTAACAGAGTATTCTTTCAAGGTTATAGCCAATGAATCAATTCCTATAGGTCGGTCTCGGTATAACTGCACAATGCCATCTCGTGCAAATCCGGGGCGCTATCATTGGTATTCAAAGCAATGGATTCGCAAGCAGAACGATGGCAAATGGTACCCTGAGCCTTAGATCTGCTGGATAAGCGTAAGTTCTGCATCATCATCGTCGGTTGACCGTATCTCGATTCCTTGTGAGCGGCACTCAAAGGTTTCCATTACCTGATCGTCTTCTACAGATTCAAGAACTACATCAAACTTCCACAGCCGACGTAGATGCTTTAACACTTCTTCTGTGGATTCTTTCTCCAGGGGTTTACGGTTGTGGCGTACATGGCGCAGGGTGATAGAGCGGTCCCCACGAACGTCAACATTGTATACCTGGATGTTTGGTTCATTCATGGAAAGATTATATTGTTGGGACAGAGACTCTCTAATGTAGCGATATCCAGGATCATCATGGATAGCAGTAATGGCAAGCTCTTTATCTTTGTCGTCATCCAAAATAGAAAAGAATTTGAAATCCCGGATAACTTTCGGTGACAAAAACTGTTGTACAAAACTTTCGTCTTTGAAGTTTTGCATGGCAAAAGTGAGTGTTTCTTGCCAGTTACTGCCTGCAATATCAGGGAACCAGGCTTTGTCTTCCTGGGTTGGGTTTTCGCATATTCTTCGAATATCCGACATCATGTTGAAGCCCAGTGCGTAGGGGTTAATGCCGCTGTACATTCGGCTATCGAATGAGGGTTGAAAAATAACAGAACTGTGTGATTGCAGAAACTCGAGCATGAAACCGTCGGTAACCAGGCGTTCTTCATATAATTGGTTCAGCAGAGTGTAGTGCCAAAATGTGGCCCAACCTTCATTCATCACCTGGGTTTGGCGCTGAGGATAAAAGTATTGCGCTATCTTGCGGACAATACGAACCACTTCTCGTTGCCAGGGTTCTAGCAGCGGAGCATTCTTTTCAATAAAATAGAGCAGGTTCTCTTGGGGTTCTTGAGGGAACCGGGTTTCCGAGATGGCATTCGACTTGTTGTTAAGCTGAGGAATAGTTCTCCACAGTTCGTTAACCTGTTTTTGGAGGTACTCTTCTCGTTCTCGTTGGCGTTGCTTCTCTTGCTCCGCGGAGATGGGGTAGGGGCGTTTGTAGCGATCAACGCCGTAGTTCATCAATGCGTGGCAGGAATCGAGGACAGCCTCTACTTCGTCAGTGCCGTGGCGTTCCTCGCATTTCATGATGTAGTTCTTGGCAAATACCAGATAGTCAATGATGGAACTTGCATCAGTCCAGGTGCGGAAAAGGTAATTACCCTTGAAGAAAGAGTTGTGTCCGTAGCATGCGTGGGCAATAACCAATGCTTGCATAGTAACGGTGTTTTCTTCCATTAAGTAGGCAATGCAAGGATTGGAATTGATAACAATTTCATAGGCCAAGCCCATTTGTCCGCGGCGGTAATGCTGTTCATTCGAAACAAAGTGTTTGCCGTAGGACCAATGGTTATAACCCACTGGCATGCCCACGGAAGAATAGGCGTCAAGCATCTGTTCTGCAGAAATGATTTCTATCTGATTAGGGTAGGTGTCCAGGCCAAAGTTCGCGGCAACGCGGCCAATCTCTCTGTCATAATCTTGAATCAGTTCGAAAGTCCAATCTGATTCTGTTGATAATGGTTTGACGCTACTCATAATTCAATCAACTTTTTTGTTTGCTTTTGCGTTGGAATAAGTTGCGGAACACTGGGTATATGTCGGCAGGATCGCTGATTTGCTGCATCGCAAAGTGTTCGCAGGTGGCATCAATGGTTTCGTATTCTCGCCAAAGAGCCTGGTGTCTTCGGGGATTAATTTCTATATACGAGTAATATTGCACTTGAGGCAAAATCTCTTTGATAAGTATCTCCCGGCAAGTAGGGGAGTCATCGTTCCAGTTGTCACCGTCTGATGCTTGGGCACCGTAGATGTTCCATTCATCTGCAGGATAACGATCTGTCACGATATCGCGCATTAATTTTAATGCGCTGGAAACGATAGTGCCGCCCGTTTCTCGAGAGTAGAAGAATTCCTCTTCATCCACTTCTTTAGCGCTGGTATGGTGGCGAATAAATACGACTTCGATTTTTTCATAGTTTCTTTTTAAAAACATATACAGAAGAATGAAAAAACGTTTTGCCATGTCTTTCATGGCTTGGTTCATTGATCCAGAAACGTCCATCAAACAAAACATCACGGCCTTCGATGTGGGTTTGGGTTGTTTGAGATGATGGTTGTAGCGAAGATCAATGGTATCTACAAAGGGAATCTTGCTTATGCGCCGGCGCAAGCGTTCTATTTCTTCTTCGATCTCTTCTTCGCGGCGTTTGTCACGTAAAATGGGGTCTTGAAGCTGTAGGTTTTGCAGCTGATCTTCCAGCTCCCGTAAATGGCGGCGCGAGGACGAGCTTAAAGCGATTCGGCGACTGGTTGCTTGTCGCATTGATCGGACGACGTTTATTTTGTTTGGGTTGCCTTCGTTGACCACTCCTGCACGAACATATTTAAAAGATACGATCCCTTGGAGTTGACGCTTTACCAGGTTGGGAAGTTCAAGATCTTCAAACAAAAAATCCAAAA
Organism: uncultured Ketobacter sp.; assembly: GCA_963922875.1. Taxonomy (GTDB): domain Bacteria; phylum Pseudomonadota; class Gammaproteobacteria; order Pseudomonadales; family Ketobacteraceae; genus Ketobacter. Next base: position 369,897 of record CAWUJH010000005.1, read on the forward strand.
ATTCATCCTGGCTAATTTGAAATACAAAATCGTCGATGCCTTCGCCAGAATTGCTGGCCTCTCCATCACCACTACCCCCGCCGCCTCCGCCTTGGGGACGTTGGATACGGTCGCCACTAACGAATTCTTTGTTGCCCGGGTGAATGCCTTCTTTTCTACCACCTTTTCCGTGATGAAAAAAAGGCTCATTGATATCCCTGCGGGGAATAGAAATGCTTTCCCCGCTCTCAAGGTCAGTAATACTGCGCTTGGTTACGGCTTCATCGACAGCCTTTTTTATATGCTTTCGATAACGGCGCAGAAACCGTTGCCGGTTAACTGTGCTTTTATTTTTGCCATTCAGGCGGCGATCAACGATATACGACACAACTGCACCTTAGGTAGATATACTACCTTATTGGGATTTGCGGACTCGTAAATACCATTCGGACAAGAGTCGGACTTGTTTTTCGGTATAGCCGCGCTCCACCATTCGTTTGACAAAGTCTTCGTGCTTCCTGATATCTCCTGAGGATGCTTTGGGGTTAAAGGAAATAACGGGTAAAAGGTCCTCAGTATTTGAGAACATTTTCTTCTCAATAACAGTGCGTAGTTTTTCATAGCTGAGCCATGAAGGGTTTTTGCCTGCATTGTTTGCCCGGGCTCGCAGTACAAAGTTTACCACCTCGTTGCGAAAATCTTTTGGATTGCTTATGCCAGCCGGTTTCTCGATTTTTTCCAGCTCATCATTCAATGACTTGCGGTCGAAAATCTCGCCAGTGTCGGGGTCGCGATATTCCTGATCTTGAATCCAAAAATCGGCATAAATAACATAGCGGTCGAAAATGTTTTGACCGTACTCAGAATAAGACTCAAGGTAGGCGGTTTGAATTTCTTTGCCAATAAAGTCAACATAGCGTGGCGCCAGGAACTCTTTGATGAATCGCAGATAGCGTTCCCGGGTGTCTCCTGGAAACTGTTCTTGGTCGATAGCGCTTTCCAGAACATGGAGTAAATGTACGGGGTTGGCTGCGACCTCTGCATGGTCGTAGTTGAATACCTTGGACAAGATTTTAAAGGCAAAGCGAGTGGACAGACCATTCATGCCTTCATCGACGCCAGCGGTGTCGCAATACTCCTGATAGGACTTCGCTTTGGGGTCAGTATCCTTTAGATTCTCGCCATCATAAATTCTCATTTTTGAGTAGATGGATGAGTTATCAGGTTCTTTGAGGCGTGAAAGGGTTGAGAACTGAGCGAGCATGCGCAATGTGTCCGGTGCGCATTGTGCATTGGACAGCGAGCTGTTTTGCAAAAGCTTCTCATAGATTTTTATTTCTTCACTGACGCGCAAACAGTAGGGAACCTTCACGATATAAATTCGATCTATAAACGCTTCGTTGTTTTTATTGTGTCGAAATGCCTGCCATTCTGATTCGTTAGAGTGAGCTAGTACTATGCCCTCAAACGGGATGGCACCCATGCCCTCGGTGCTGTTGTAATTGCCCTCTTGAGTGGCGGTCAATAATGGATGCAGAACCTTGATTGGGGCTTTAAACATCTCCACGAATTCAAGCATGCCTTGGTTAGCTTTGCAGAGGCCGCCGGAGAATGAATAGCAATCGGGATCATCCTGGGCAAATTCCTCAAGTTTTCTTATGTCGACTTTGCCCACCAGGCTCGAGATATCCTGGTTGTTTTCATCGCCGGGTTCGGTTTTTGCAACGGCGATTTGGTCGAGAATGGAAGGGTAGAGTTTAACCACCTTAAACTGTGAAATGTCGCCATTGTATTCATGCAGGCGCTTCACCGCCCATGGTGACATGATGCCTTTCACATAGCGTTTTGCAATACCGTATTCTTCTTCAAGAATTGCGCTGTCTTCATGAGGAGAAAAAAGAGATAAAGGCGATTCGTTTACTGGTGAGCCTTTAATTGCATAAAAAGGAATGTTTTGAATCAAATGTTTGAGCCGTTCCGCTAAGCTTGATTTTCCGCCGCCAACGGGACCCAGTAAATACAGAATTTGTTTTTTCTCTTCCAGGCCTTGAGCCGCATGACGGAAGTAAGAGACTATTTCTTCGATAGCTTCTTCCATGCCATAAAATTCACTGAAAGCTGGATAGCGACGAATGATTTTGTTTGAGAAAATACGACTTAAGCGAGGGTCAAGAGACGTGTCGATGAGTTCAGGTTCACCGATCGCTGCCAGCATACGTTCTGAGGCGCTGGCATAGGCAGTTGGATCGTTTTTACAAATATCCAGGTATTCCTGGAGACTGTATTCCTCCTCCTGCGTGGTTTCGTATCGGTCTTGGTAGTGACTAAATATGCTCATAGGTCTACCTCATGCTTACCGGGGAAAGGTCTACAAAAAAAATCGTTCATCTCGACTAATGCGAGAAACGCAATTATTCTAAATATCATCTTAGTCGCAAAATGTAAAAACGTTTGAATCAAAAGCGATTATTTTGTTTTTTTTTAATATCTTTGTGCAGAAAATTCCACACTTTCAAATACGCTCTTAGTCGGAAGTTACACATTGCTAATGAATCTAGCCTTTAAAGAGAATAAGCTTAAATTGCTGCTGGGGGCAACCGCATGTTTAGAAAATATTTAAATACATTTTAGTTCTTACAGATGATATTTTTGGAACGGCTTATGCTTTGCTCGTCCTTCAATTGCAATTGCACGATGTCATGACGCGGTCGTTCAGGCAAAGTGCGGTGAGTTTATTGCCCCAGACGCAGCCCGTATCCAGAGCAATTACCGAATCGGTTTCGGTGTTTCCCTCAAGGGCGGCCCAATGACCAAAAAGCACCGTTTTTTCAAGTTTGACTCGGTTTGGCCAACGAAACCAGGGAACCATCCCCGGTGGCGCTTTGTCCAAGGAGTCTTTGTGTAGGAGATCTAAGTGACCAGAATGATCTAAGAGCCGCATTCGTGTGAAGCTATTGGTTATCATCCGCCAGCGTTCAGGGCCTGCTAAATCTTCGCTCCAAAGTGACGGCTCGTTGCCGTACATGTTATTAAAAAATTGGCTACGAAGATTAGGGCTTCGAAGAACTTTTTCAATTTCAGAGGCGTGTTGTCTCGCTTGCGTCAGGTTCCAGCCCGGATATATCCCTGCATGGGCCATCACCCATTGCTGGTTCTCATGAAGCAATGGGCATTCGAGTAGCCATTCAAGCAGTTGATCAGCTTGTTTGTGGCCCAGGATTCCAGCAAAGGTGTCTTTCGCCTTCGGTTCAGTATGACCCAGGGCTACGGCGAGTAGATGGAGGTCGTGATTGCCTAATACGGCAATCAGATTATCTTTCAAGTGATAACAATGTTGTAGTGTTGCCAGTGATTTGGGGCCTCTATTGACCAAGTCTCCAGCTAGCCACAATTGATCCCGATCTGGATTGAAACGGATTGCTTTAAGTAAGCAAAGGAAGGGGTCGTAGCAGCCCTGTAAATCGCCGATGGCATAGATAGCCACTAGTGGAGCGCCGTGGGTGAAGCCAAAGTAAACACGGGAATTGTGGCGTCGAACTCCAGCCCCATGGCATCCACCATTTGATAGGAGCCATGCATACTGCCCACGGGGGTCTGTAGCACGGCCCCGCTGCTGTATTGATAGATTTCACCGGGCATAATGGTGGGTTTTTCCCCAATCACTCCTTCACCTTTGACTTCCTGAACCTTTTGGTTGCCATCAGTAATGACCCAATGCCGCGATAACAGCTGAGTGGGTAAAGCCCCTCTGTTTTCAATGGTTACGTGATAGGCAAATACGTAGCGGTCAGCATCAGCGCTGGACTGGTCGGGGATAAATTCACTACGAACGTTGACGTAAATAGGTTTATTGTCTTGGATCATTTATTTCGCTCCAGCGCTCTCCGCAAGCGTTAAATCGGCCAAAGCAGCGTACTGAGTCAAAGATATTTGCTCAGGCCGCCAGTCGGGTTCAATGCCTGCTTCATGAAACAGGGCTTCAGTAACCATTGATCTTAAAGCATTTCTGACGGTTTTGCGCCGTTGACTGAAGGCAGTTGTGACGATTTTTCCTAAATGTTTGACGTCTTTGGTGGTGACTGGGAGCAACTTGTGTGGGGTTAACTTCACAATGGCAGATTCCACTTTGGGGGGTGGGTTAAATGACTCCGGAGCCACCAGAAACAACGGCTCAACAGTACAAAAGTACTGGATCATGATGCTTAGGCGGCCATAGGCGCTGTCCCCGGTATCCGCCGCCATTCTCTCTACCACTTCCTTTTGCAGCATGAAATACATGTCTTGGATTAAGGGGCTGAATTCAGCTAAATGAAATAGTAGAGGTGTCGATATGTTGTAGGGTAAATTACCGACTATTCGTAGGCTTTCCCCGTTTAGTTGGTTCAATAGGTCAGCATAATCAGTTTTTAGGGCGTCACCCTCAAAAATACTGAAATTAGTTCGGGTTGCAAAGCTGATTTTTAAGTGTGGGATTAGGTCACGGTCGAGCTCTACAACCCCTAAGTGACCGACTCGATCCACAAGCTTTGTAGTCAGTGCGCCCAAACCCGGACCAATCTCTATCATAGTGTCGGTAAGCTTCGGATTTATGGCATTAACGATTCGATCTATGACCATGTCATCCCGTAAAAAATTTTGCCCAAATCGTTTGCGGGGTTGGTGTTTCTGAGGGCCGGTTTTAAGCTTTTTGTTCATGGCGATAGTTCTCTTGGCAGCGCGTCAACGTCTGGGCTGTCTCAATGGCACAGCGTAAACTACCGCTGTCAGCTTTACCGCTGGCAGCGAGGTCCAGCGCGGTTCCGTGATCCACGGAGGTTCTGATTATGGGTAGTCCTAGGGTAACATTGGTTGCTTGACCGAAACCTTTGGATTTGAGTACTGGTAGGCCTTGATCATGATACATGGCCACTACTGCATCGGCGGTTTCCAGGTATTTCGGAGTAAAAAGCGTATCAGCGGGTAGTGGACCAACCAAATCAAAGCCTTGACGACGAAATTCATCAAGGACTGGAATAATGATGTCGATTTCTTCTCTGCCTAAATGACCATCTTCGCCGGCATGCGGGTTTAGGCCACAGATAAGTATTCGTGGCTGCTCGATGTTGAACTGAATCCGTAAGCTATTGTAAGTTATGCCAATAATTTGCTTGAGCCGGTGTGCCGTAATCAAATCGGCGACCTGGCGCAGCGGCACGTGAGTGGTAGCCAAGGCCACGCGAAGGTCGGGGATGGCAAGCATCATAACCACTTGATCCACTTTGCAGCGCTGCTGAAGATATTCGGTGTGGCCACTAAATGATATGCCCGCGTCGTTTATTACGGATTTTTGTACAGGGCCGGTGACCATGGCATCAAATGTGGTGTTTAGACAACCGGTTATAGCACTGTCTAAGGTATTAAGCACATAGCGAGCATTGTTGGTATCTAAGTGGCCCGCTGTAGGTTTTGCCGCGCAAGGGGTATGGAGTACTTTTATACCTTGTTTGGGGTCTGGGTCACCCGGCTTCCAGTGTACTAAGTCAAGATCAAGGCCAAGTTGTTTGGCGCGAGATACCATCAGGTCGGCGTCAGCAATTAACACCCAATCTTGGGTCGGGGAATCTTGTGCCAGCTGGATAACAATATCCGGACCGATACCCGCGGGTTCACCTGGGGTAATAGCAATCCTAAAGTTTGATTTCGACGTAGGCATTTTGTCTGATCTCCCGAATCCAGCCATCCAGAGCTTCGTCGAATTTGCGACGCTGCAGCATTTGACGGGCGCGATTGCGGCGAAATTCTTCGCTCATATCTTGATTGCGGCGATCTTGTACCTGAAGTATGTGCCAGCCAAACTGGGATCGAAATGGTTTGGAAATTTGCTTCAGTTCGGTGGTTGACATTGTTTGTTCAAATTCTGGCACCATTGTTCCTGGGTTTACCCAACCCAGTTCTCCGCCTTGTAGTGCGCTGCCAGGGTCGTCGGAATAGGTCTTTGCCAGGGTTTCAAACTGATTGGGGTCCTCCTGCAATTGCTCGTAAATTTCATTAACGAGCCTCTGGGTTTCAATTTCGCTACGAATTTCATTGGATTTTACTAAAATATGGCGGGCCTTAGTCTGCTCAATCATCTGTCGGCTGCCTCCACGAGTGTCTATGACTTTAATGATATGGAAGCCGCTGGAACTGGGCAATGGCGGCGCAATCTCACCTTTTTTCATTTCAAGCACTGTGTCAACGAAAAGGCTTGGCAGCTGTGCTGCTTTACGCCAGCCCAGATCGCCGCCGTTCAGCGCAGTCTCGCTGGCTGAATACTGGGCTGCAAGTGCTGCAAAATCAGCCCCGCCCTGGAGTTTTTGATAGACCTCCATGGCTTGAGCTTCTACTTCTTCCAAGCGCTTATTGTTTTGGGCTGGAATCAAAATATGACCCAGTCGATAATCCGGTGCTAAGGTGGCCTTGGCGACCTCGGAGTTGAGAAAGTCTGTGACATCTTGCTCAGATATATTGATTCTTCGCCCCAGCTGACGCTGGCGTATTTGATTGACGATGATTTCGCGGCGGATTTGCTCTCTTAACGCTGGCCAAGATAGGCCATCAGCGATCACTGTTTCTCTAAAGGCATCCGTGGTCATATTGTTCTGACGAGCAATATTGGCAATGGTGTCGTTTATTTCGTTATCGTTGACTCGGATTCCGCCCCTGGCGGCCATCTGTAATTCAATGCTCTCCACAATCATGCGTTCCAGCACTTGATCACGTAAAATATCGCTGGGTGGCACAGAACCATTTTGTTGCTCAAGTCGGGCGCGGATATCGTTGGAACGAGAATTCAGTTCGGACAGCATAATGACGTCGTCGTCAACTACGGCGACAATCTTATCCAGAAGTTCTGGCTCTGCGAATGCGGTCGGTGTTAGAGCCAGCAGCCATAGGCCGATTAAAACACTCAGTTTCACGGTGTTGCGCATGAATAATAACCCTATATATTCTATTTAGTAGCCAAAGGGAGGAGGTCTTAACTCCTCTCTTTGGCGATAACCGGGGATGGACTCATCCAGGGCTGAGTCGACTGAACCGCCGAAGCCACCCAAACCTTTCAGCTCAAAATTAAGCATAATGGTTTGAGACGGTTCCACTAAGGTTTCCTCATCGTTGGACTCTTTCAGAAAGCGTCGGTTCACTAAGCGTATGCGCCAGCAACAGCTTTCATATTCGACACCAACAATATTGTCAAAGGATCGGGATTGATTCAAATCGAAGCCCCAGCGGCCCACAATACTCCAGCGAGGGTTTAGGCTCCAGGCAAAAGAAACGTCAGTTTGTTTTATCTCTTCGGAGGCGGGATCAGCGGTTACTGCGCCGTTATCATAATAATTGTAGGTTAGGTTGACTACGTTGCGTTGCTCGTCTCGATAATCGAATCCAGTAATAATGCTATCCAGGTTGTTTTCCTGGCTATCCCATTGGGTTTCTGAGCGCCATGACCAGACTGAGTTTATAAGCCAGTTAACTCTCGCAACAAAGGGAGATAGCGTGGTAGTTTCTATTGGGTCAGACTCATTTAGCTGTACTTCGCGGTCACGAAAATACAGGATTTGTCCAAGACTTACGTTGAATAATTCTTGACCGCCATCAGAATCGATCAGGCGGGTGGTGAGACCTAACGATAATTGGTTGGCGTCACCAATACGGTCATTCCCGGTAAATCGATTTGCTCTAAAGAGTTGCTCAAAACCAAAACTGGTTTTGGCTGTATCGAAAATGGGTAAATCGTTTTGTTCCTGCATGGGAACATATAAGTAAAAAAGTCTGGGCTCTAACGTTTGAACATAGCCCTTCCCGGAAAACTCTAGTTGTCGATCTAGAAATAAACCACTATCAATGCTGGTAACCGGGATTTCCAGATTCTTTTCATCGTCATCAAGACCGGTTTGGTTGAGACTGTAATAGCGCAAATTATAGGAAAGTCTAGGGATCAAGAACCCCCAGCTATTTCTTAAATTCAATTGTAGATATGGATTAAGTTTTACTCGGTTGGCGCTGGTGGGTTGTGATATTAGATCCTCGGGGTGATCAAAGTAGGTATATTCAGTTTCTACTCCGGTTGATAGTGGCGTATTTGCCACCGGATAGCGACTGTTTGCCTGGATTTGGGGGAGCATTCGATAAGGTAAATCTTCGTCTGCAATGATGTCATCTATCGTTTGAAATTGCTGTACCATGAGCTTGAAATTCCAATTTTCACCATATCGATTGAAGTCTGCTCGTTGGGCTAAATGGGTATTGGAAGTGGCGTCTAAGGTGGTGTCTAAATCGAGAAAATGATCGCTATCACCAACTCGAGTGTAATCTACAGAGTTAGTCCAGTCTCCATACAGGCCCTTATGTTGCCAGTTCACTAAGGAGCGGCTGTCTTGGTATATCTTGTCATTGGCTAAATAGCCAAGGCCAACTTGTCCTTCGGTATGTGGGGTTAAATAACGAAATTCGGTTTCTAGCATTTCGCCCCGGTTAGCTAAATAGCGCGGGGTTAGGGTTGCATCCATGTTAGGAGCGATATTAACGTAGTAGGGTAGCGACAAGTCGAGGCCGCTATCACCGCTGCCTACATAGGGAAAAAGAAAGCCACTCTGGCGTCGATCATCGATAGGGAAAGTCCACCATGGTAAATAAATGACGGGTACGCCGCCTATTTCCAGAGTTGCTCCGGTGACTGACCCCCAACCAGATTCCTGGTTTAGTTTGATTTCTTTTGCAGCTATCGCCCAGGCCTTATCATTTGGTTCGCAAGTGGTATAAGTGCTACGATCCAGGACTAACACTTTCTCTTCCGGGTTATAAATTCTAGCCGCCGTGCCGTGGACGTGGATCTCGTGTATTACATATTCGGTATTTTTGACATCTACGGCTTTTTCATTAAGGTTTATTTCGGCAGAGTCCCCCAGAATTAGCATTCCCGGTTGGCGAATTACGACATTTCCTTGTAACGATGTGGCGCGAGTTTCGCGGTTCAAGCGGACTTCGTCGCTATATAGTTCTCGGGGCCCTTGCTTAACCTCCACGTTACCTCGCAGTACATTAGTACCATCGGGTAAGGTGTCGAAATGATCAGCAGAGGCTTTAATTTCCGCATCTTTTATTAAGCCATCGCCTAATTGAGGCACCACGTACAGCCCTTCGCAGATGCCGCTATGTTGTGGTCTCTCTGACGCTGGCAATGCAGCCACTTCGGCTGGTGATATCCAGTCCAAGTGGCGATAGGGATTCTCAGCTACTTGTTGTTCTGCCCAAACAATATCAGGTGAAAAAAAACACAGCAAAGAGATAAGCGTAATGTTCACTCCCGTGAACAAACCTTTGTTTCTTGTCATTAACTTATTCAGGACAGTCCAGTTGTTGAAGAAGAGTGCTTGACCCTGTTTAAAAACAGATGTGATGATACACGAACCCTGGATTTGAGTCACAGATTTGCCTTCTTATGGATCATCGTAAAGCAGTTTTAACGCATTGGATAAGTGAGCAGCTATCACTAAACTTTAATTATACGGGCCCAGTGGAGCTTGACGTAGTGTCAGGTGATGCCAGTTTTCGACGTTATTTTCGCTGTAATTTTGGCCCTGGTGCCAATAAGCATAGAGTCATCTGCGTGGATGCGCCCGTGGCAACAGAAAACAATCCGGCTTTTGTAAAGATAGCGAAGGTGCTGGGTGGCGCTGAAGTCAATGTGCCGCAAGTGCTGGCGGTTGACTTTGAGCAAGGGCTAATGATGTTGTCGGATTTAGGCGATCAGTTGTTGCGGCCGCTGTTAACCGGAGCCACTGTTGACGGTTATTACAAGCAAGCTATGGATGAGCTAATCAAGCTTATGTCTGCTCAGTTCGTTGCGGGTGTCTTACCTCTATATGATCGAGCTTTATTGCTGAGAGAGATGCATTTGTTTCGCGATTGGTTTTGTGAGCAATACCTAGGGCTGACTCTTACTGAGAACGAGCAGGGTATGATGGAGTCGTTGTTCAGTCATTTGTGTCATCAGGCGTTAAGTCAGCCACAGATTCCGGTACATAGAGATTATCACTCGCGGAATTTGATGATTTTGGAGAATGGAGATCTTGGTGTTATCGATTTTCAGGATGCAGTTTACGGGGCTATAACCTACGATCTAGTGTCCTTGTTGCGGGATGCTTATGTTGCGTGGCCAAAGGTTAAAGTGAGGCAGTGGGTCGATCAGTTCAGCGAGCAGCTGCGTAATCACCGTTTAATTTCAGTCGAGGATCAGTCTTATTGGATATGGTTCAATGAAATGGGGGTGCAGCGACATTTGAAAGTACTGGGTATTTTTGCGCGTCTGAGTTTGCGTGATGGGAAATCAGCGTATTTAAAGGATATGCCGCTTACCTACAGTTACCTGCGGAGTGAATTACAGGAGCTTGCGCAGCAGGGTCAGCCCTTTATGAGTGAGTTTGCAGACTGGCTGCAGCATCGGGTACTGCCGGCGTTTGCAAAGGCGCAACCGCAATTGGGTGCCATGATGAGGGATGATGTGTGAAGGCGATGATTTTAGCGGCCGGTCGTGGCGAGCGGATGGGCCATTTGACGCAGAATACCCCCAAGCCTTTGCTCAAGGTCGCTGGAAAGCCGTTGTTAAAACACCATATCGATCGACTATTGGCGGCAGGCTTTACTGAAATTGTTATCAATGCGTCTTACCTTGGTGAACAGCTTGAAGCTTATGTTGCCGGCTTGGAGGTTGCCGCCAACATACAGGTAATTGTAGAGCCCGCGCGGTTGGAAACAGGAGGCGGTATATTTAATGCGCTATCCTTATTGGGGGATAAATCCTTTGTGGTGTTAAACGGTGATGTGTGGACTGATTATCCACTAACCGAGTTAACGCCTTTGGCGCAAAATATCTTAGCCCATTTAGTTATGGTGGATAATCCGCCTCATAATCCAGGTGGGGATTTCGTGCTCAGCAATCAGCGCATCACAGTCGAGGCAGGGCAACGCTTAACTTTTAGCGGGTTAAGTGTTTTGTCTCCAGCCTTGTTTGCCGGTCAGACTGCTGGCCGTTTCCCCTTGGCGCCGATCTTACGTCAAGCCATTGCGGAAAATACCGTCAGTGGCGAGCATTATCGGGGCGCTTGGACCGATGTGGGAACGCCAGAGCGTTTGGCTTACATTGAAGCAAAATTAAGAAGTTGAGGATAGAGACGTGACATCATTCGTCTGGTTAGGCCCCATTGTGGGTATTTTGCTTGGTTATTGGATGGCTGGAGGTCAAGTGGTGGGTGTATTGGGCGCCTTTATTGGTGGTTGGCTCGGTCATCAATTTGATACCTTGGTGCAATTAAGTTCCAGTGTCTATCAGTTTGCTAGTCCAAAAAGCAAAACAGAAGATTCCGTTATACAAACCGCATTCTTCGAGGCTATTTTTGTTGCCCTGGGTAGGGTTGCCAAGTGTGATGGCATTGTGACGGATGCTGAGATTCAGTGGACAACTGCCGTAATGAAGCGGATGGGTTTATCCCAGGAAAAGAAGCGTGCGGCAATAGAGTTATTTGATATGGGTAAATCGAACACCGATATTGCCGATAAATTGTTGGCATTGCGGCAAGCCTGTGGCCGTCGCACAATGCTGTTACAGATGTTTATGGAAATATTGGTTCAGTGTGCATTGGCGGATGGCAAAATGGACCAGAAAGAATGGGCTGTGCTCAGTCATATTGCTCAATCCATTCGTTTTAGAGTGACCTTTCTGGAGAAAATCGTTCGCAGCGCGCAGGCGTATCAGGATTTTCGCAGTGGCGATACGGAGTCTTCGTCACCTCAATGTGAAGTGGCTAGAGCTTATGAGTTGTTGGCGGTGAACCCGGAAGTCACCGATGTAGAATTAAAACGTGCGTACCGACGTCTCGTGAGCCAGCATCACCCAGATAAACTTATGGCGAAGGGTATGCCGGCTGAAATGCTCGAAGTTGCGAAAGAAAAGACTCAGGCTATTAGAGCTGCTTATGAAATTATTATCGACCACCGGAATTCTTGACCGTTTGTTTGCCCCAGCTGTGAATGTTTTTACCGACTAAGTGCGCGTTTTCAGCAAATTGAGCCGATGTGCCGGGTAATATTTGCTGACGGTATCTTTGATTTAGCGGTGTAAGTCGGCGTTTTGGGTCGCTGCGTGGATTGTTGGCGGGAACCATATCAAGCACTGGCAAGGCAAAGTCTATTGCGCTTGATTCGATGGGGTAACCCTTGCTGTTGGCGGCGGGAGATGGGTCTACCAGTACCAGGCCCGCCACTTGAGGGGTCCGCCAAAAAGGCGATAATTGTGCGGCTAATGTCGCGCTGGAGCCGATAGCCACAACGATTATAGGGAGCCCTGATTGATTAGAAAGGTAGCTCAGAGCTGATCCAAGTGTTTGGTTAAAAGGATGGGCTTGGGTTAATGAAGTGGCGGCGTCCATGCTCGAGTTGGCCGGGTCGCTGACCGGAGTAGTGGGTGTTTTAGCGCTCCTTGGCAGAGGTGGAACGCTAACGCTAAGCGTGCTCCAACCGCGGTTGGAAAGTTCTCGGCGCGTGTATCTAACGACACCAGGCCAATCTGGGTTCTCACCATCGTCATGTAAAATCAGTAAATAGGCAAACCCAGGCAGCCCTACTGCAGCACGATAGAGCGCTAATCCACTCTGATCTGACGGGTTTAGCCATAGCGCTTGAGTGGCCGGATCCTGTTGTTTTAGTAATTCAATGAGTGCTGCCGTGTCATAGCCGTTGGCTTCTGCTGTTAGGAAGGACGAGCCGGTAGTCGTAACCAGGAACACTAGGGTCAATAGCGCTGAATTTAACCTATTCGAGACGGACATTGTGATCCATGTTAGTAAAGGCGATAATCTCAGTATAGTTCGCGTCGGCTCCATGTGGCGGGGCATTTAGGGTACAATAGGCCGAGAATTGTTTTGGAAATCACCTATGAATGAATTTTTAATTGCTCCCTCGATTTTGGCTGCGGATTTTGCCCGCTTGGGCGAAGAAGTCACGGACGTATTAGCGGCTGGTGCAGATATTGTTCACTTTGATGTTATGGATAATCATTATGTACCCAATTTGACCATTGGGCCTATGGTGTGCAAGGCGCTCCGTAATTATGGGATTAAAGCGCCGATTGATGTGCATCTTATGGTAAAGCCGGTTGATCGAATTATCGGTGATTTTATTGATGCGGGTGCAACCTACATCACTTTTCATCCTGAGGCCAGTGAGCATATCGATCGCAGCTTGGCACTGATTCGCGAAGGTGGGTGTAAGGCGGGCTTGGTGTTTAACCCGGCAACACCATTGCACTGTCTCGAACATGTAATGGACAAGCTTGATATGATTTTATTGATGTCAGTGAACCCAGGTTTTGGTGGCCAAAAGTTCATTCCTCAAACCTTAACCAAATTGCGGCAGGCGCGGCAAGCAATTGATGCTAGTGGAATGGATATTCGGCTCGAAATCGATGGCGGTGTTGGTGTAAATAATATTCTGGATATTGCTGAGGCGGGTGCAGATACTTTTGTGGCCGGTTCAGCTATATTCGGCAAACCTGACTATAAAAAAGAAATTGATGCAATGCGCGCTCAATTAACCAAGCTTCAATGATAGCCGAGGCAAAGTTGTGCTGAATGGAATGACCTCGTTGTTTGCAGGCCAGCTGCCACAGCTGATAGCCTTTGATCTTGACGGTACTTTGGTGGATAGTGTACCTGATCTGGCCGTTACTACAGACCGGATGTTGGTGGGTTTTGGGCACCGGCCTGCTGGTGAAGTAAAAGTGCGATGCTGGGTAGGCAATGGCGCGGCTAAGCTGGTGAGTAGAGCCTTGGCTGATGCCCATGGTATTGACGAGACCGAGCTGGAAGACACTTTGTCTGCTTCTGGCTTGCAGGCATTTCGTAAAATCTACAGTGAAGAAAATGGCAAGCTCAGCCGTTTGTATCCCGGTGTAGTCGATGTTCTTGATGCGCTTAAAGGCTTAAATATCCCGTTGGTGGTGATTACGAATAAGCCCAAAGTGTTTGCTGAGCCCTTATTAGAGCAACTGGGAATTCTGGCCTATTTTAATGCCGTGATCGGTGGGGATTGTCTGGCTGAACGTAAACCCCACCCCATGCCATTGTTGCAATGTTGCCAGTCCTACGATGTGAAGCCCGAAAACTGCCTTATGGTAGGGGACAGTTGTAATGACATTTTGGCGGCTAAATCCGCCGGGTTTCGCAGTGCGGCGTTAACTTATGGATACAATCACGGTAAGCCTATTAGCGAATCTAATCCAGATTGGCTGATGGATGAGTTCCGAGAGCTGTTGTTGTAGGTATGTGTTGCTATAGGGTACGTGTGGCTGTTTTATTCAGGGCGATCGTTACCCTGAAAAGGCTTGAAAAAGGCGTTGGAAATTTTTCCGCGACTGGTGTATCTTTCGTCTAGTTTCAATCAAAAGATTTAAAATGCCGTGAACACTCTATTGATAAGTCCAATTTTGGCTAGTCCAACCGCAAAAATTCCTGCCGTATTTCGCTGGCGACGATGCTGGTGATTCCTCGTTTTTATTGGTTTTAGACCCGTTTTCAGTGCAGATCTGCCACTTATTTGAGCTATTTTAGGGTAACATACGACCCATACCGTGCTGGCTAGATTTTTTTGATAAAAAATAAACGGGTTGTCATGGTCTTAATTTTCACAGGCATACAATATGAGTCCGGAAACATTTAGCGCACTAGCCGCCCAAGGATACAATCGAATACCTATTATGCGAGAGGCTCTAGCGGATATGGAGACGCCTCTCAGTACCTATAAAAAGCTGGCTGATCAGCCCAATACTTACTTGCTTGAATCTGTGCAGGGTGGTGAAAAGTGGGGGCGCTACTCCATTATTGGATTGCCTTGTGATACTAAGCTTACCGTGCGAGGCCACCAAGTAACCTTGCAGTCTGGCGAACACATTATTGAGCAAATAAGCGTAGAAGACCCGCTGACCTATATCGAATCCTATCAAGCCAAATTTAAGGTACCTAAGCTGGAAAATCTGCCGCGTTTCAATGGCGGGTTGGTGGGGTTCTTTGGTTACGATATCGTGCAATATATTGAAAAGCGTCTGGAAAAACCGGCCAAGGCCGATCCTATTGATACACCGGATATTCTGCTGCTGTTGTCAGACGATATAGTCGTATTTGATAATCTGCGGGGTTCGTTGTTTGTTATAACTCACGTAGACCCCGCCATGGAGCAGGCGTACGAAATAGCCCAGCAGCGCTTGGATGGCATTATTGAGAAACTTAAAAGGCCATTGCCGCCAGCGCCCGTCAGACCGCCTTTTGCGGTGGCCGAAGACGATTTTATATCGAGTTTTCCGCAGCCGGATTTTGAAGCCGCGGTGGAAGCCATTCGGGACTACGTACTCGCCGGCGACACAATGCAGGTGGTGATCTCGCAACGGATGACGATTCCCTACGATTTGCTTTCATTGGATCTGTATCGTGCGTTACGTTGCCTGAATCCTTCACCCTATATGTATTTTATGGATTTCGGTGAGTTCCAAGTGGCGGGCTCGTCACCTGAAATTCTGTGTCGAGTGGACCAAGGCGTGGTGACCGTGCGGCCCATTGCTGGCACCCGACGCCGCGGTAAAAATCAGGATGATGACTTGGCCATGGAAAAGGAGTTATTGAATGACCCTAAAGAATTGGCGGAACATTTAATGCTGATTGATTTGGGTCGCAATGACGTAGGTAGAATCGCCGAAATTGGTTCAGTCAAGCTCACCAATAAAATGGAAGTAGAGCGCTATTCTCACGTCATGCATATTGTCTCCAATGTAGAAGGTCATCTGCTGCCAGGCAAAAGCTGTATTGATGTGTTGCGAGCAACATTTCCAGCAGGCACCTTAAGTGGGGCGCCGAAAATAAGAGCTATGGAAATAATCCATGACATCGAGCCAGTAAAGCGCGGAGTTTATGGCGGCGCGGTGGGATACTTGTCCTGGCACGGTGATATGGATACCGCCATTGCGATTCGCACTGCAGTAATAAAGGATGGGCAGCTACATATTCAGGCCGGAGCTGGCGTCGTCGCAGACTCGGTACCCGCGCTGGAATGGAAAGAAACACAAAACAAGGCCCGTGCTGTGTTTAGAGCGGTAGCGATGGCCGCAAATGGCCTTGTTCCGGTGGAGGATTAACTGATGTTGTTGATGATCGACAATTATGATTCGTTCACCTATAACCTGGTGCAATACTTTGGTGAACTGGGGGCTGAAGTGGAAGTTTATCGCAACGACCAGATCTCCCTTGAGCGCATAGAACAGTTGGCACCGCAACATTTGGTGATTTCCCCAGGTCCCTGTACACCTACAGAAGCCGGAATTTCCATGGCTGCAATCCGTCATTTCGCCGGAACAATACCTATTTTAGGGGTTTGTCTTGGGCATCAAAGCATTGGTAAAGTGTTTGGCGGGGAAGTAGTTCGAGCGGACGCGGTGATGCACGGTAAAACATCTCCGGTGTTTCACAATAACCAGGGAGTTTTCCAGGGTTTAAGTAATCCACTACAGGCCACACGCTATCACTCTTTGGTGGTGGCTCCAGAAAGCTTGCCTGAGTGTTTGGAAATCACGGCTTGGACGCAAACCAGCGATGGGAAAATGGATAAGATAATGGGGTTGCGACATCGAGAGCTAAATGTCGAAGGCGTTCAATTTCACCCAGAATCAATCTTGTCGCAACAGGGCCATGAATTGCTACAGAATTTTTTGCAGGGCAAGAGATGAATATACAGCAAGCGTTAAAAGTGTTACTTGAGCGAAAAGATCTCAGTGAAGATGAGATGTCATCTGTCATGCGGGACATTATGACGGGGGGCACCACTGACGCTCAAATTGGTGCTTTCCTGATGGGTTTACGGATGAAAGGGGAAACGGTGGCAGAGATTGCGGGAGCGGCGCGTGTGATGCGCTCTTTGGCAACGCCAGTTCCTATTAATACCAAAGGTAATACCAAAGGCAAAAACTCAATCAATTTGGTGGACACTTGTGGCACTGGTGGCGATGGCTCGCAGACCTTTAACATTTCAACCACGGCAGCCTTTGTGGTTGCCGCGGCTGGAGGCATGGTCGCCAAGCATGGCAATCGCTCGGTATCCAGTGTTAGTGGCAGTGCTGACGTGTTGGAAAAGGCTGGGGTTAATCTCAGTTTAACACCTTCGCAGGTAGCACGGTGCGTAGAATCCTTGGGCGTAGGTTTTATGTTTGCCCCGGCTCATCACAGTGCAATGAAGTATGCCATTGGTCCGCGCAAGCAGATGGGTGTACGTACTATATTTAATTTGTTGGGACCATTGACGAATCCTGCCGGTGCCAAACGCCAAGTGATGGGTGTTTTTGATCAGCAATGGGTACGCCCTGTTGCTGAAGTATTGCAACACCTCGGCTGCGAACACGTGTTGGTGGTTCACTCAAAGGATGGCATGGATGAAATCAGTATTGGTGCTGAAACCTACGTGGCAGAAGCCACCGCTTCAGAACTTCACGAATATGTGATTAAACCAGAAGATTTCGGCATGGATCGAGCGCCACTTGCCACTTTGGCTGTCAGCAGTGTGGAGGAAAGCCTTGCGTGTTTGAAAGCCGTTTTGAATAAAGAACCAGGTCCAGCGGCGGATATCGTTTGTTTAAATGCGGGTGCTGCACTTTATGTTTCCGGGATAGCCGATTCCATAGCTGAAGGTGTAACTTTGGCAGAGGACGCGATTGGTAGCGGTTTGGCGATGGCAAAGTTAAATGAGCTGGTGCAGCTTAGCTCGGTAATGCAACAAGAAAATGCGGAGCAACTGAAGTAATGAGTAACACCCCTACAGTGCTTAAAAAAATAATTGAGCGAAAATGGCAGGAAATCAAAATTCGTCAGCAACGGCATTCATTTTCTGATTTAGAGCAATTGGCGCTGGCAGCGGATCCTGTGCGAGGTTTTGCGCAAGCAATGGTTGCTCGAGTGCAGCAGGGGCAACCGGCAGTAATCGCAGAGGCAAAAAAAGCGTCACCGAGCCAGGGTGTCATTAGGGAGAACTTTGACCCAGCCCAAATCGCCCGCTCCTATGCCAAGGGTGGTGCCTGTTGCTTAAGTGTATTAACGGACCAGGATTTCTTTCAGGGGCATGAGGATTATTTAATGGCGGCAAGAAGCGCCTGTGAGCTACCGGTTATTCGCAAGGATTTTATCGTAGATCCATATCAAGTGGTGGAAGCCAGAGGCATCAATGCTGACTGTATTTTATTGATTGCGGCGGCATTGTCAGATGCTCAAATGGAAGAGCTGGCAGCCTGCGCAAAGGCATTTAACATGGACGTATTAATTGAGGTTCATAACCATCAAGAGCTTGAGCGAAGCATGGATTTTGACTTACCTTTGCTTGGTATCAATAATCGGGATTTGCACACGTTTAAAGTGTCTCTGCAAACCACCTTGGCGTTGTTGCCAGAGATTCCCAATCATAAGACAGTGATAACTGAAAGCGGAATTCAGACACAGGACGATGTTCGTTTGATGCAGCAACATAATGTGAACGGTTTTCTCATTGGTGAAGCATTTATGCGTGCAGAAGAGCCAGGAACCAAGCTGCAAGAACTATTCTTCGCTGATTGAACTAACGTGTACCGTAAACCACCATGGTTTTACCTTTTACGTGAATCAAGCCTTGTTCCTCTAAATTTTTCAACACTCGGCCTACCATCTCTCTAGAGCAACCGACGATACGGCCAATTTCTTGACGGGTGATTTTTATTTGCATGCCATCCGGGTGGGTCATCGCTTCCGGTTGCTTGCACAACTCGATTAACGTGCGGGCAACACGCCCGGTAACATCAAGAAAGGCTAGATCTCCTACTTTGCGGGTGGTAGCACGTAAGCGACCGGCGATTTGAGCGCTGACCGCGAACAAAATATCAGCGTCTTCTTTGGCCAGTTGCTTGAATTTTTGATAACTGATTTCAGCCACTTCACATTCGGTTTTCGCGCGAATCCAGGCGCTGCGACCAGCCGCTTCATCAAATAAACCCATTTCCCCGAAAAAATCGCCTTCGTTTAAGTAAGCCATAATCATTTCTCTACCATCATCGTCTTCAATGACAACCATTACGGTGCCCTTGATGATGTAGTACAACGCATCTGAATCATCGCCAGCATAGATTAAGGTGCTTTTGGCGGGATACTTTCGGCGATGACTGTGGGCAAGAAAGCCTTCAGGATCTGGGAGTAGTCGATTCGGATTTAGTGTCATTTAAAGTCCTGGACGATTTATGATCAATTCATTTAAGAGTCTTAACGACCAGTTGGTTAGTCACATTTAAGGCCACTAAAGTTCATTATGGCTGGAAAAAACGCGCATCGCTACTATTGGCGTTGATACTGCCAATGAAAGGGAAGCTCGCTAAGACTAACGAAAAAGTTTTTAATATCAAGATATTATAGTTGGGAATAGTGAAGTGGTTGGTGAAATTCGCAGATTAATCTCAGATTGTTGATTTTTTTGGCATTTTTGAACGGATTTCTGGTTATAAAATGCTCAGCAATATTCCACACAAGGTCAATCTAATGTGTTATCTTGCCGCGATTTGACGATTTAGGGACGGTATTATGGAAGCGACGATTCGTTGGGCTGGCGAAGTGAAATTTGAAGCTGAATCTGGTTCAGGCCACACTATTGTGATTGATGGCCCGCCGGAACATGGTGGGAAAAATCAGGGCGTTCGGCCTATGGAGTTAATGCTGTTGGGGATAGGGGGATGCTCCTCCTTTGACGTGATACACATATTAAAAAAGTCGCGCCAGGTAGTAACCGACTGCGTTACAGAAGTTAAAGCAGAACGAGTCGATGCAGTGCCCGCTGTATTTAAGTCTATTCATCTTCACTTTAAAGTGAGTGGACAAAATCTTAAGGAAAACCAGGTGAAGCGCGCGGTTGAATTATCCGCTGAAAAATATTGTTCAGCGTCCATTATGATGGCGCAGGCTGGAGTTGAAATTACTCACAGCTACGAAATTATCGAGGCGGCCTGATGATAGCGCGTCCGGGTGCTATGGGTGGGTTGCGTCATGTTGCATTATTTGTAGAGGCCTTCGAGGCCTGTGAGAGATTTTATGTAGACATCCTGGGTATGAGCGTTGAGTGGCGCCCCGACCCTGACAACCTATATTTGTCCTCCGGTTGCGACAATCTGGCACTGCACCGTGGTGTTATCGAAGTCGCGCAAGGAGCGCGGCAAAAATTGGATCATATTGGCTTTGTTATTGATCAGCAAGCAGCGGTTGATCAATGGTATGACTATTTGGCGGCGGCTGAGGTTACGTTGCTAACAAAGCCTAAAACCCATCGCGATGGTGCCCGCAGCTTTTATTGTCAGGATCCAGATGGCACTATGGTGCAATTGATCTGGCACCCGCCCATTTCAGGGGGCGAATTCCAGGCGCCGAATCCCTAACCGTTTTTGACGGTAGGCAGTTGATCAAGTCCCGCTTCAATCAAATGCGCGACACAATTGAAGCGCAGTAGCTCAGGTGCAGGTCCTAAATTCACTTCTGTTACCGCCGTATTTTGAAACTGATATTGGTGCCAGGCATACCAGTCCTGATGAAACATTCCAGCAAGCGCGAGAGCCATAGCGGCGCCGTGGCTTACTGCAACGATTTTTTCCCCGGGGTGGCGTTTCACAAAATCATTGAAGGCAGTGGTCACTCTTTCTCCCACCGCGCTGATGGATTCACCTTGATCGGGAGCGTAATGCGGATTGGCGGCAACTTGCGCAAAAAAATTATGGAGATCTTTAAGTTCATCGAAACTGGCTCCTTCAAAAACTCCGATACCATACTCTTTGATTCGAGGTTCGGTAACAACTTCGATATTGAGTAGCTCAGCTATCTTCTGGGCGGTATGCAGCGTGCGTTGCAAAGGGCTGGCGTAGACTGCCGTGATATCTGGATGTTCAGCAGCGATTCTTTCTGCTACTTTCTCAGCTTGCTGAATGCCTACGGGCGTTAAGGCGCTATCGGTCCAGCCATGCCACTTTTTGTCGACGTTAGCCTGTATTTGCCCGTGACGGACAATAATTAAGTGGGTATTTTCGTTCATTCTTTATAACCAGTGTGTTAATTCTCAAATTGACCATCTTATTGTAGCCTTGTTACAAATCGAACTGCTATCGTTATAAATAGTGTAGCGCACAGCACCACTCATTAGATAGCCTGGTTAGCGATGCTGGGCCATAGGTAGGAAAGCGTTTAATGCCAAAAGAGAACAATGCCCAGGCCCACTTAAGTCGGGCATTAGTGCTGTCTGGGGGGGGATCCCGCGCCGCTTACCAAGTCGGTGTGCTTAAAGGGATTGCCAGTATTTTGCCAGAAGCGGCACAAAATCCGTTTGGAATTATCTCCGGTACTTCAGCCGGAGCGATCAATGCCGCTGCGTTAGCGGCTCATGCTGATAATTTTCGTAACGGTGTTTATAACATAGAGCATGTGTGGAAATCCTTTTGCCCCCATCATGTCTATCGTTCTGATCCAGCGGGGGTGTTTGGAAATGCGATGCGTTGGTTATTCAGCCTGTTTTTAGGTTCGCAGAACCAGGCCGTATCTCTGCTTAACAATAGTCCGTTAGGGGAATTACTGTCCCGCTTTATTCGTTTTGAACATATCCAGCAGGCTATCGATGCCGGTTATTTAAGGGCTATTGCGGTAACCGCTTCAGGCTACACTTCAGGTCATTCTGTGGCTTTTTTTCAAGGTTCCCCGGATATCAGTGCCTGGAAGCGTTTTCAGCGCATCGGTATGCGTACTCAGCTAAAGCTTGAACATTTGTTGGCTTCTTCCGCTATCCCCGCTATTTTTCCGGCGGTAAAAATTAATCGAGAATACTTTGGTGATGGTGCTGTGAGGCAGTTGGCACCGTTAAGTCCGGCGCTTCATCTTGGTGCTCGACGGGTACTTATTGTCGGGGTCAGCGGTAATAGATCCGCTCCTCAGGTGTCCAAGCCTATGGAGGGGTATCCTTCTTTGGCGCAAATCAGCGGTCATTTGATGAATAGTGTGTTTCTGGACAATCTGGAATACGATATTGAGCGTTTGGAACATATAAATTCAATGTTAAGAGTGATTCCCGAAAATGTTCGCAAAAAGTCTCAATCCTCTTTGTTTCCGGTGGATTGCCTGGTTATTTCACCATCACAAAGCTTGGATCAAATTGCAGCAAAATATCTGCATGTGCTTCCCTTGAGTATCCGGGTCTTTCTCCATGGTATAGGTGCAACTCGGACTTCGGGCTCTAGTATCCTCAGTTATTTACTATTTGAACGACAATTTTGTCGTGAATTGATTGAGCTTGGGTATCGCGACGCGCTCGATAAGGAAAAAGAAATTCTGGCATTTATGGCTCATTGATTGGACGGGCTGGGGTTAGTACTTGTGGGGAATGTAATCGTTTGAGCTGGGGAAACGGCCATCAATGTATTTAAAGAGCCTGGATTTTTGATTGCAATATTCACCA
The DNA here is from genome assembly GCA_963922875.1 of uncultured Ketobacter sp. GTDB lineage: Bacteria > Pseudomonadota > Gammaproteobacteria > Pseudomonadales > Ketobacteraceae > Ketobacter. Next base: position 392,424 of record CAWUJH010000005.1, read on the forward strand.
CGCCAAAGGCCAGGTAGGTAGTGGTCGTTGAGAAGATGGCCGGTGCGATCGGGTATAGCGAACACCGCGCCAGCCGTGTGCTCCAGATGAGCCAGCACACCGATCTGACAGAAAAAGTCCTTGCCGTTGGCGAAGTGTTCCACGTAAGGAACAGAGTGACCAAAATGCTCGCTTTGAAACGGGTCTATTTTAAAACTATCGGCAACACCGGCAAGGCAATAAATTTCAAGTTTTGAGGCATGGTGGCAGTAGCGTTTATCCTTCAAAAGCTTCCGGGCAATGTAACTGGCCACAATCGTGCCTTGTGAATGGCATACGATAACGACTTTTTCGTGGCGGGCCAGTGCTTCCTTCACCACGTTGTACGCGGGTCGTGACAGTTTTCCATCTTTGCGTAATGTACGCGCTGTCGCAGAATCCCAGAGATCCCAAATCAAGCCATAAGTGGGGGTGTGAATCAAATGGATAGGCCGCTGAAAAGCTTTTGCCAATTCTAAACCGTTGAGAATAGCCACGGGTGGTGCAGTACACATGCCATTAATAAAAAACCACTTTTCCATGTTTATAGTGGCGGCATAATGTTCGGGCAAGCAGGCGATGGTTCCTGGGCTGTAGGTGCGTCGTTCCATCGGCACGATGACTTGCAGCACTAAGTTTATGATATCCCCCAAGTTGTTATAGCTGGCTGGGTGCAGCTCCGAATTGGTTAAAGATTCAGCGCTCCAAGGAGTGATGAGTTGAGGAATCATGCGAATGTGTTTTAAAGCCAGCGTTAGATCTTGAGTGATATGTTGGCGATTGTTTATGATGCGCTGGGCGAATTTTTTTACTCGCTTACCGATACTTATCATAGAAAAACCTCTAATAATGTAAACATTATAGGAGATGGTTAACGGGTATTTCCTGGTTTCGGTTAAGATATAAACAAATACACGGATAATTTCGGGATTAATATATGATCAAAATATTAAAAAATAGTCTATTCACAGCATCAGCACTTATTTTCATGCTTAGTAGCCAAGCTATGGCCTTCTCTTTAGAGCGTTATGTGGATGGCGTTCATTACCAATCTCTGGAAAATGCAGAGACCAAATCTAAAACCGTGGTTGAGTTTTTCAGTTATGCATGCCCTCACTGTTACCATCTGGAACCAAAGCTTGAAGCTTGGTTGAAAAAAAAACCCGAGAACGTGATCTTTGAGCGAGTGCCTGCCGCCTGGAATAAAAAGTATGAGGTTCTCGCGCACATGTATTATTCCCTTGAAGCTATGGGGTTGGCAGAAGCGCTCGCCAGCGATGTATTCGATGCTATTCACAAAGCAGGAAAGACCTTCGAGGGAGTGGATGACGCGGTGGCGTTTTTGCGAGAAAAGAACGTTAGTGAAGCTCAGTTTCGAGAGCTTTGGGATAGTGAGGCTGTGACTCAGAAAGTGGGTTTTTCTAATACTATTTTTGCCCAGCACAAAGTGCGGGGAGTTCCTGCTATTTTGGTGAATGGAAAGTATCTCACCAATGTATCTATGGCTGGTTCAGAAGACGAATTATTCCTTATTGTGGAATTTCTTTTGGCTAAATAGTCGGTAAGATATTAGCTCTCCATATCCAGAAACGGCGCACTGGATTCGGTGGGTTCCATAGTGGGATTGGTTGTTGGGGTTTGATTGTCATCGTTTTCAAGTGCTGGCTCTGAAACCGGTGCTGGAATTGGTGTCGATAACTCGTCCTCTGTTGCGATGATTCCCAAGTGAAAGGTGGCAAAGCCAGGGCTTACCACTTGATCCACTGCTTTGCCCAATACTGTGCCGTTTATTGGGGAAATAATATCACTACTAGTATTGGTAATGGGGTCAATGACTTTCCCAAGAATTTGGCCTTGAGTGACTTTTTCATCCAGTTTCACTTTGGTTAGCAAGATTCCGCCTTGGCTGGAGCGAATCCAAACGGTTTGATAAAACACCGGTTGGGGAATTAGCCATAGGCGCAAAGTTTTGTACATGCCAAGGTTATGTAGCATGTTTTTTATGCCTTTGACACCGTTCGAAACGGCTTCTTGCTCTAGTTCATGAGGGCCACCGGTTTCCATAGTAATCGCTGGAATCCCTGCGTCTGCAGCGGCCCGCCGCAAAGTGCCCTGGCCACCGGGATGATGCAATACACTCATCCCCCCGAAATGACGACTGAATTCCAAGATAGAGTTATTGTTTAAGTCACCTCGCAGTTGCGGTAGGTTGGTTCTTTGAAAGGAGCCCGTATGCACATCCACCAGATAATCGCAATTTAAGATAATTTTGTGAAATAAAGAATTGGCAACTCTTGATGCATAGCTACCATTGGGGTTGCCGGGAAAGTAGCGGTTTAAATCACGACGATCACTCATATAACGAGAGGCTCTTCGGAACCCATCCAAATTCACTATAGGCATACCTAAAATGGAGCCACTCAGTTTGCTTGGCTCGATCTGGTGAAGAACTCTGCGCACAATCTCTATGCCGTTCAGCTCATCTCCATGGATTGCCGCCGTGAGACATAACACAGGGCCGGGCTCTGCGCCATGGGCAACCAAAACCGGTACAGGGGTGTTGATACTGCTCATGGAAAAACCGGGTGACCAGTGCAAGGTTCTAAAGGTATTGGGCGTAATGACACTGTTTAATAGGCTTATCTCTTTAGCCACTGGCGCTGTTTCTTCGGTAATGGTGATATGCTCCGCTTTATCCTCTTCGGGTGCGTCAACAGATTCGCCAATCTCACTGGGTTCTGCCGGCTGATTTAGCGGCTCCTCAGGGATGGATTCTTGGCTGCTTTGCTCAGAATCGGCGACGTTTTCGTAGCTAGGTTCACTGTTGGCCGCTCGCTCTATCCTTTCAATGGCTTCAATTTTAATAGGCGAAGGTTCTTCAGGCTCGGATTCATTGGCGAGGATTAGCGGCGAATGCCAGGTTAGTAGGACAATAATAGAGCCGGGGAGTAGAGGGCGCATTAACAACTCAGTAGTACTCTAAGGATTTGAATAACTGTACAAAAATAACGTTGCTCAGGCAAATCACGGATTGAGATCATCTGTAAATTTTATCATGGTTTAGCGGTATCTACGCTATATTTAAACAAAGAGCGCATATAGTCCCTGTAGTCTAAATACCTTTTTTTAAGGGGGGCATTGTTAAAACCTTGACCCATAACTGATTTGTGACTATTGCCATGGCCTTTCCGCAGAGACTCTACTTCATTCCCGTTGCAGGATTGTTATTGATTCTCTTCTTCTTGACCTTTCATACACTCTACCAGAGTAACACAAGATTTCATCAGCAGCTTATCAAGGATGTGGATAGGCAAGCGGCAGTCTCGGTGTTGATCCATGAACTGGGTTATAGCGGCTTCATTCACAATTTTAAGAATTACGTGCTGCGGGGAGACTCCAGTTACTACGATCAAGCCCATAAAAGTTTTGTTGCACTGAATAGTGAGTTTGCGCGTTTGAATCGAGCAGGGCTTGAACTGGAGTTGTTGCCGTTACAGGACACCATCGACGAATACCGAGCCAAGCTAGAACTTGCTCGAGAGCTATGGCAGCAGGGTAAGACCCGCCAGGAGATTGATAACGCGGTAAAAGTCGACGATCAGAAAGCCAAAAAGGCCATTCAAGATTTAATTTTTGAGCTGCGTGACACTACCAAAGCATTAATTCAGGATAGCGAGCGTTTTCAGGACCAACTCTCCGGTCGTTTGTGGTTGGTGCTGATATTGACAACGTTAATCGGTGTGGCTTTTAGTATGATGGTGTTTTACTACATTGCTTTGTTAGGTGAAGCAAAAGCGAGCTTAGTAAAAGCAGAAGCCAAGTTGCATTTTCATGACTTGGCGCCGAATGCCTTCTTATTGGTGAATGAAGACGGCGTCATTATTGAGGCGAATCGTGGTGCAGAGGTTTTATTGGCGGGCGAACAGGAATCGGTTGTGGGGGCAAGTATCGAAGACTTTATGCCGAAAGCCTTTCGTAGCCAGCATGAGCGTTATAGAGCTAAGTTTTATGAGACGAAGGCCGCCCGTACCATGCTTAATCCTGTCCCTTTGCATTTGGCGAATGGCGAGGTTAAGCAGGTCGAGGTCCATTTAGGTTATTACCAAGAAGATGGACGACGTTATGCCGCGGTTAATTTGGTGGAAATTACTAATTTAAAGGAATTACAACTACGTGCGGACAAGTTTGAGAAGAACTATCAAGCGACCTTTGAATTAGCTCCTATTGGAATAGTCCATATTGGTCTTGATGGCCGGATCATTACCGTAAACAAACAATTCGAAACGCTGTTCGGTTATACCCGTTATGAATTGGAACTGATGCGTTTTCAGGATTTGTCGGGTAATACTCATGAGCCAGCACCCTATTTAACCGATCTGATTTTGGAATCTGACGCAACTTATCGAACTGAGCAATATCTGTGGACCAAAGCAGGCAATAAAATCTGGGTTAATTTAGTGGCGTCCTGTCGTCGGGATGGGATGGAAAAACCGGATCACTTGATTGTCATCGTTGAAGATATTACGCAACGTAAGCACTATGAAGCCGAGCTGCTCGCCTCTGAGGAACGGTTTAAAACTATCGCGAACCATGTCAGCGGGGTGGTGTGGATGTCTACCCCTGGGGCCGATAAAATTCTCTTCGTAAATGAGCGTTATCGGACTCTTTGGGGCCGTTCAGAGCAGGCGCTTTATAAGGACCCAGCCATGTTTTGGGATGCTGTTTTAACAGAAGACCGGCCTCGGGTATTGGCGTGTTTGGAGCAACATCGGCAGGGGACCTGGAATGTTGATTACCGTATCCGACGTCCCAGTGGCCGGGTTAGGTACATACATGACGAAGGATCAGCTGTCCTGGATGAGCAGGGTAATGTGCAATATATGGTGTGTTTGGCACAGGATATGACGGATGAACAACTGTATAAACAACGCCTGAAAGCAACCAATGTTCAGCTTGAGCGACTGGCCAAGTTTGATCCTCTTACCATGACCGTGCGACGTCAATACGCCACGGCTGATCTAGAAGAGTGTATCGCTTTACATAAACGTTATCAGCGGGATGCGTCATTGATTTTTATTGACCTTGATGAGTTTAAACAAGTCAATGATTCTTATGGGCACGATATTGGGGATCAGGTACTGATAGAGTTTTGTCGCCGTATCCGGGAAAACATCAGAGAGACTGATGATTTCTATCGCTATGCAGGTGACGAGTTTATTGTCTTGTTACGAGAAACCAATGGTTCTGAAGCACTTAAATTCATTGAAAAAATTGAGCGAGTTCAATTATCCCTTAACATTGAAGCGCATGATGTTATTCCTATTCGATTCTCCAGCGGAATTTGTTCTCTGGCTGATAAATCCGCAAAAGATGCCAGTGACTGGATACGTTTAGCTGATCAGCAAATGTACCACAATAAGAGACAGCGTCGTCTTAAACAGGGCTAGCTAAGCCTGAAACTTCTGGCATAACCTCAACCAGTCATTCAGCGCTTGGCTACGGTACTTGCTCTTGTGCAAAATAAAGTAAAATTTTCTCCTAAAGTTTCTTCGCTCAATAGGTAGTGGTTGCAGGCTGCCACGAGCAAATGCGTCGAGCAAGGCGCGTTTCGACAGACAGCCAATTCCCAATCCTGCTTCCACCGCACGTTTAATCGCTTCAGTGTGTTGCAGTTCAAGCAACACGGTGATGTCGGGTAAAATACCGTGCATAGCCCAGTCAAATGTTTGCCGGGTACCAGACCCTGGTTCTCGTAATATCCATTGCGCCGAGCGAATATCGGTATCGCTTAACCTCTTGCGTTTGGCTAGCGGGTGACTAGGCGCGCAAAAAGGAACAAGTTCATCATCCATCCAGGGAATGACATCTAGCTCGTCATCGGACAGTTCTCCTTCAATTAGACCGATATCAAACTCATAGTTTTTCACTTTCTCTGCCACCGTTGCGGTATTGGCTACATTAAGCTTAACTTTTCGGTCTGGATTCTGTCTTAGGTATTCACTCATGATGGACACAGCAAGATAATTACCAATAGTCAGGGTTGCACCCACAGTGAGCTGGCCGCTACTACTGTGTTGGTTCAGTGACAGCTCCAACTCTTGGGCCTGAGCCATTAAAGCTTCAGCTTGGGGCCTTACGGCATTACCCAAGGCGTTAAGTTGCAGACGCCGCCCAATTCGGTCAAATAGCTTCATTCCATAATGGGACTCCAGCTCAGCCAAGGAGTTGCTCGCGGCTGACTGCGACATGGATAAGCTGCTAGCCGCTTTAGATATATTCTGAAAGTGAGCGGTTGCTAAGAAAACCTGCACCTGTCGCAAGGTAAAATGAATCATTGATAAAATCGATTAATTATATGGGTAATATCCATTTTACATATATAAGGGCTGAGGTCTATAGTGGCCCAATAAAAGATGTTAACGAAGCTTAGGAGTTGCTCATGGCGAGTTTGATTGCGGAAAAAGTGACCGGTGTTCACCATTGGACAGAAAGCCTATTCAGTTTCACAACCAGCCGTAACCCAGGGTTTCGCTATAAAAACGGGCACTTCACTATGATTGGGCTAAAGCATGAGGGGCGACCCTTAATGAGAGCCTATAGTATAGTAAGCGCTAACTACGAAGACCAGCTGGAGTTTTTCAGTATTAAGGTACCGGATGGCCCGTTAACCTCTAAACTACAACACATTTCGGTGGGTGATGAGGTGTTTGTCAGCACAAAGCCAACGGGTACTCTGATTGTTGATCACTTGTTACCTGGACGAAATTTGTATTTATTGAGCACCGGCACTGGGTTGGCACCTTTCTTGAGCATTATAAAAGATCCGGAAGTCTATGCAGCCTACGATAAAGTGATTCTTACCCATGGTGTTCGTTATCGATCGGATTTGGCCTACGAAGAGTTTATAACTCAAGAGTTACCGGATAATGAGTACTTCGGTGAAGAAGTGAGGAATAAACTGATTTATTATCCAACGGTTACCCGTGAACCCTTTCGCAATCAGGGGCGGCTTACGGATTTGATGCGCAGTGGCAAGCTATTCAGCGACATTGGTTTACCACCATTGGATATTAACAACGATCGCTTTATGTTGTGTGGCAGCCCTACGATGCTTAAAGACACCTGTGAAATTTTAGACAGCCAAGGATTTAAAGAAGCGCGCCACGGTAATGCGGGACATTACGTCATTGAGCGCGCTTTTGTGGAAAAATAGCGGGTTACTTGTTACTTGCCTCGCCATTGGACATTGTAAAGGTCATGGCGCCGGTCTTGAAGATTTTGGACGGTGCCATTGTTGCGTGCCATGGTTAAGGTTTCTGGGCGCAAATCCGCAAAGGCAATCATTTCTACGTTGGGTGTTGTATCGGCGGCTATACCATCTCTTGCAAAAGGAAAATCACAGGGCGTCAGGATACAGCTTTGGGCATACTGAATATCCATATTATGTACTTTAGGTAAATTACCCACATTGCCCGACATTACCACATAGATCTGATTTTCAACGGCTCGAGCTTGGCAGCAATAGCGAACTCTAAGATAGCTCTGTCTCTCATCAGTACAAAAGGGCACAAACAAAATGGATATGCCCTGGTCCGTTAAATGGCGCGCAAGTTCCGGAAATTCTGAATCATAACAAATTAAAACTCCGATGGGTCCGCAGTCGGTTTCTATGGCACGCAAGGAGTCGCCACCTTCTATATTCCACCAATACACTTCATTCGGAGTTGGGTGTATTTTGGGTTGTTCATGAACAGAGCCATCCCGCAAAAATATATAAGCGATGTTTTCTACGCGTCCGTTCTCCATGATGGTGGGGTGGGAGCCGCCGATAATATTGATATTATAACGAATCGCCATATCCCGCAGTGCCTGTTTAAACTGGGGGGTATATTTAGTTAGCGCCTCCATGGATTCAATGGGGGTGAGTTCTTGGTCTTCAATAGAAAGTAGTTGCAGAGCAAATAGTTCAGGGAATACCACGAAGTCACCTTTGTAATCGGCCACCACGTTCACAAAATATTCCACTATAGATAAGAATTCCTCAAAGGAAGTGACTCTGCGTTGTAGGTATTGAACAGAGCCAATGCGAATGGAGTCCGGTAGCCGACCGCCATAACTGTGTTTCTTGGCTTCACTATTAGTTTGGATGACTTTCGGATTACGCCAGACCAAGTGAACCGCATATCCCAAAGACTGTATATCGGCAGGAAGGTAGTCTTGCAAAATACCCACAACTTCAAATCCATTGTTTAGCTGAAAGGTGAGCACTGGATCGCGATGCTTTTTATTAACAACTTGATCAATATAATCTTCAACACTCTTAAACCGCTTTAAGCGATTGGCCAATGTTGGCAGTCGCCCAGCAAAAACAATACCTTTAAGCCTGAGATTTTGACACAGCTTTTTACGTTCATTGTAAAGTCTTTGGCCGAGTCGATAACCACGGTAATCAGGATCCACGGCCACTTCCATGCCATACAGCCAATCACCTTTTGGATTGTGTCGTGATGCATACCCATTACCGGTGATTTCAGTCCAGTTGTGGGGCTTGAGTGCCAATGTTTCACTAATTCTGAAGGTTGCGCAGTACGCGACAACTTTGTCATCAATGGTGATAACGAACTGACCTTTTTTAAACTGATTTATTTGGCCGGTGATAGATCCCTCCGAATAGCCCTGCATTCCAGAGCCTTTGTAAACTCGGCTGGTTAATGCGCTTATAGCAGGAGCATCGGCGATTTGGGCGTTGCGGATAACGATTTTGCTTTTTTCATTGGTTAAGCTATTTCGTTCAGCCATGTGCCATCCTTTATCAGTTCAATTTCGGATCTCTATTCTGGCAATAGACTGATTAGTTGTCCAAAGGTTTCACTAATTGACCTGCGAACCCCATTTCTCGTGCGCTACGACAGAACTTGTTGAAGTCTTTAATGTCGTCAGGTCTGCTTACGGCAACCAGTGTTTCCATCAAGCAGCCAGGGATTGATCGATTGTTCCAACCGGGCATTCGCGGCCACATAGTGAACTGGTCATGGTACAAAACTGTTTTCTTTACAGTTAGCCCCATGAGCTCAGCTTGCTGACGAACCACAGTGCTGATGCTTGGATGGGTGTCATCGGCAATCAAGGTATGCACTGGTAGATAATGCATTATTTCACTGATGACATCACCATGATGAGCCAGGTGAATGACCAGGCGTGATTGTTTGAGATAGCTAACGTCGTTGGTACGAATAATCTGTCCAATGGGTGTGTTCACGGTTTGAAGCTTGTCATAACGACTATCAAAAGCGATAACTGTTGGGAAATCTACAGCTAAGTCCTCACAAACTTTGTTGCCAATTCTGCCTGCCCCGCCAATCACGGTAATGATTTCTTCTCCTTTATAATTCTCTTCGGCGCGAATTTTTTGGGCAATATCCCAAATCAGAAAACGGGTACCGGTAGCGCCATCGACGTAAGGTGGTTCTAGGGACAATCCTGCTTTTGCAATGAAGTTTGGTAATCTGCCGGCTAATGCAATAGCCTTTACTTTGGGGAATTCCCTTCGTAATGCGTTTAAATAGATATGAATCTTGCTGGGGTTAGTCGCGAGATCATTTTCATAAAATTTTGAACCCAATAATAAGCCGCGTTGGCCACGATTGGTAATTATGCTACCGATGATCAATGTTGGCAAAAGCCTGGCTGTGGATGGTGAGTAGTAGTTTTGTGCTCCTTTTTCATTGCCATACACGGCAAATAAAAAGGTTGGTCGAACCAGTGCGATCACTATTCGGCGTAGTACCGTATTTATTATCAGTAAGCCAAGTTGTCGAGCATTACGCCAAAGTGCTATTCGACTGCGAGCCTTGAATTTTTCAAAGAATGGTGCCGAATCGATGATGGCGTTGATGTCGGCTTGAGTGAAACGGGTGTATTCCAACTCAAGGCCTAGGTTGTTTTCCGACATACGCACTACCTTGGCTGGAACTTTAAGTTCAGGCGTGCGGCTAAAATTTACATAGATAATATCGCCGGGTTCAAGATTGGCATCAATGGGGGCATCTACTGATATGCCGCTTTGGGAGATGTCCCGGGTTTGAGTGTCTAAGGCTAGGTTGTCAATAGTGAGATTAACTGAGGTACGTATACCGGTACGTGAATGGCGACGGTACTCGCCATGTAATGTGCTCATTATTTAGTTCCGTCTATACTGAGAGAGTCACTGAAAAGTGTGACCGAAAATTCAGTTTCGTCAAAAAAACGACCTAGATTTTGCAAAAGGATATTGGCGTTCAGTGAGCGGGAGAGGGATATTTCGAAATGTAGTATGTTTTATGATCGCTACCATGATCACTTTTGGTGTTTGTGCGCAAAATGGTGAGCTGCAGGTCGAAAGTGCCTATTCTCATTACAATGTTAATGCATATCTTAGCTACTATTTAGACCCAAATGGACTAGATACGGTGGAGTCTGTAGCCCAGCGCCAGGGTTGGATTAAAAATGTATCCGGTAATGCTCTCAACTTTGGTTTTATAGATTACCCCGTTTGGTTAAGATTTAATATTAGCTTCTCGCCGGATAATGAGCGCTTGTGGAACTTGGTGATTCCGTATCCGTTGCTGCAAAGCGCGGAAATTTATGTGTACTCAAATCAACGTTCAAGCTTGGTCTGGTCTTCGGATTTGTCGTTGGCTGATACTGATTCCCGCAATATTAAATCACATCTCCTGGTTTTCAGATTGCCAGAAAAATTAGGTTCTGACCTGACATTTTATATAAGAGCTCGTTCAAATACGGCTTTACAAATTCCTGTAGAGGTGTGGAGTCGTCAAGCGCTGGCAGAGCACCAAAATGTTTCTGGGCTCCTCTGGGGTATATATTTCGGGGTCATCATAGCGATGTGTTTGTACAACGGGTTTTTGTTTGTTTCTATTTATGATCGAACCTATGTTTACTATGTGTTGATGTTGATATCGACATTATTCTTGATGCTGTCGTTATCTGGTTACGGTGAAACTTATCTTTGGGAATCACCTGGGCTCACCCAATATATATTGCCTATAGCGGCCACAATGACTTCTTTCTGGTTGTTGTGTTTTGCTTTAAGTTTTCTCAGTCGCTGTTCTTTTTCATCTTTGGTCCGGCGCAGTATGAAAATACTGGCATTGGCGAATATCCTAGTGCTGCCCTATTTACTGGCGGTGCCTGAGCTGGGTGCGCAAATTTCCAGTTGGATCGGGGTGGCAACGGTTATTGGCGTGCTCGTGGCTGGTTTGAGTGCATGGGCCAGCGGTTATGTGGTTGCTCGCTATTTTTTACTGGCGACCACTGCTCTGGCTTTAGGTGCGTCGTTGTATTTGGCCAATGCCTTCGGTTTGCTTCCTTCATCGCTGGTGACGAATTATGCCTTTCAAGCGGGCTCGATAGCCGAAGCGATGCTGTTATCTTTTGCGCTGGCTCACCGAATCAAGGAGGAAAGAAAATTAAAGCTAGATGCGCTCAGGCACACAGAAGAAGCTCAGCGGGCCTTAGTGGATATCAAAAATCAGGCGCTGGCACAAGCGCTAAGAGATCCAGGTACAAAAATGCCGAATGATGCATTTTTGTTGAATAGAATTGGTGAACTTATTCAGGCTCGGCATGTGTATGAGTCATTTGCCATTGTGTTGCTGTATTTTCCTCAATTGAAAGAAATTTCAGCCTCAATGGGACGTCGCTTAGCGGCTGAGCTGTTTGATTCTTTAATTGCAACAATTAACACAGAACTGTTGAAGAGTGTGCAAACAGTAATGATTGACTCAGAGAATGAGAAGGCTTTGGCCGTGTTGGAATTCGGCAGTATAGTCTTTATCTGTAAAAGCGGCGAGGCCTATAGGCCGGTAAGGAGCTTTACCGAAAACTTATTGCAGCGTTATGATTCTGCGCTGGAAATTGGTGATTCGCTTATTAAGATGAGTGTCTACAGCGGAATTGCCAGTTATCCGAAAGATGGAGACATGGCAGACCTGCTGTTACAGCATGCGTGCTCAGCTCGAGATTTTGGCTTAAAGAACTCGGAGCGGGTAACCTTATTTAGTTCAGAGATTGATGCCTTTGGTATGCGCCGATTAGCCCTGGTAGGCGCACTTTCTGCAGCCATAAGGTCCCGTTCCCTTGAGCTCTATGTTCAACCGCAATTTAATTGTAAAACGCTTGGTTTATGTGGTGCGGAGATTTTATTGCGGTGGTGCGATGATAAGCTAGGGATAGTATCGCCAGTGGAGTTTATTGAAGTGGCGGAGGAGGCAGGGTTGATGGCGGGGATGACTCGCTTTGTAATAGACGAGTCGTTTAAGTTTAAGCATGATCTTGATGAAAGCGGGTTTTCTATCACTCTGAGTATAAATCTATCCATTCAGAATTTAACTGATCCGAAGCTTATTTCATACATTACTTCCACGGCCGAAAAATTCAATGTCAATTTGACGGAAATTGTCTTCGAGGTGACTGAAACTTCAATGAGTGAAGATATGGAAATGGTGGTTACTTGTCTCACTCAGTTAGTTTCTTTGGGATGTAAGATTGCTTTGGACGATTATGGTACAGGCTATTCTTCGTTAGCCTATTTGAGTCGCATGCCGATCCACGAGCTCAAGATAGATCGTAGCTTTATTCAGCAAATGGGTAAAAGTGTTAACGATTATCAGATCGTAGAAAATACAGTGAAATTGGCCCGTGCATTACAAATCCAAACGGTGGCTGAGGGCGTGGAAGATTCCACAGCGTTAAGTTCGGTAACCTTGTTGGGGTGTGGACGCTCGCAAGGCTACTATTTTGCCAAGCCTATGCCAATTTCGCAATTCTTCGGGTGGGCTATGCGTCAAGCCGGTTAAGTTTCAGTGGCTTATATTGAGCGTCGGAGTTTTGGTAAATATAGTAATAAGAAAAGAGCGCGCAGATTGATAAAACCGATAAATGACCACCAGAGTAAATCGTTACTCCAGTTCTCCCTCAAACAAAGACAAATAATCACGAAACCCAGGCATGACAGTATGGAGGCGTTCCTTAACGCTTTTGACGCTGACGCACCTATGAAAATGCCATCGAGTTGAAATGCTGCAAATGAACATAGGATGTAGAGGCTGGCGTAGCCAAGGTATTCTTTTGCGGTCTGGCGAATGTCCGTGATACTGGTGATCCAGTGAATAAAGTGGTCTCCAGCCCCATAAACTATGGCAGCGAGTACTAATCCTGTGGTGGCGGCTAATACACTGGTTCGTTTGATGCTAAGATCAAACAAGGCTAGTTGCTTTGCGCCAATGGCTCGCCCAACCAGTGATTCTGTGGTGTAGGCAAAGCCATCTAGAAAAAAAGCACTGAAAGATATGAACTGTAAAAGCAAATGGTTGGCCGCCACAGTTATAGTGCCAAGTTGAGCGCTTTGATCAATAAAAAGCGCAAATCCAAACAACAAGAAAAGTGTGCGAACCATGATATTGCCGTTGTTTTTAAGGGTGGAGATAAACTGGCTGCCCTGCATTAATGCGGGCCAATGAACTTGGCGCAGCTCAAACTGCAATTCATTTTTCCAATGTATTTGAAAGAGCCAATATAAGCTCCCAATGGCAATAGTCCATTCAGCGAGAACGGTGCCAAGAGCGATTCCCGGTGCACCTAATTTGAAAATTCCAGCGAAGATTAGGTCAAGTATGATATTTAGGCTGTTCAAACTAATTTGAATTAATAGTAACGCCTTGTTGGCACCGCTACCAATTAAATAACCCAATAGAACGTAAGTAATTAAGGTTGCGGGCGCTCCCCAGATTCGCACGTGAAAATAACTGGCTGTTACTAATTCCACCTCCTGGGTTGCGCTCAACAGTGTACCGGCCAATGACATGATCGGTATTTGAAGTGCGAGAATCACCAAGCTTAAGAACGCTGCAATACTAAAGGCCCGTAACGTGATATTGGGCGTTTCATCTGGGGTGTTGCGGCCGAGAGCCCCGGCGACAAAGCCTGTGGTGCTCATCCTTAAAAATCCTAAACCCCAAAAGATAAAGCTGAAGAGCAAGGCTCCGAGCGCCACAGCCGCCAGATCTGTGGCGCTGGCGAAATGGCCTATCACCGCCGTGTCCGCCAATCCCAAAAGAGGGGTGGCGCAATTGGCAATGATCAGCGGTACTGTTTTGTGAATAAGCGCGCCATAACCTGGTGCAGAGATGTGAGATGCGCTCAATGGATGCCCTGCTTCTTCTATTCGACTAAGTGATTAATGCTAACATCAGCGTCTATATCCGCGTCGTAATCAACACCGGGAACATTAAATCCAAACAGTTGCAAAAACGCTTCGCGAAAGCCACTGAAATCGGTTAGTTGATGAAGGTTTTCGGTGGTTACTCGGGGCCACAATTCTGAGACCTGTTGTTGAATTGCGGGGTTGATCTCTTTTTCGTCAACCCGATAGCGTCCATCAGTATCTAGGCGTGGCGCATTATTGAATAGGCATTCATTGAATAGGCGAGAGATTTGTTCAATGCAGCCTTCATGAGAGCCCTGCTGTTTCATTGTCTTGAAGAGTAGGGCTAAGTAAAGAGGCATTGCTGGAATGGCGGCACTGGATTGGGTAACCACCGCTTTGAGTACAGCCACTTTAGCGCTGATATTGTGTCGTTGCTGGATCGCGTTTGCTGCTCGGTCGAGGTCTTTTTTGGCTGCGCCAATAGTTCCATCCCAGTAAATATCGCGGGTAATGGCTTCTCCAATATAAGTGTACGCTGTGGTTTTGCAGTCGCTTGACAGTACTCCTGCAGAAGCCAGCGCTTGTAGCCACAACTCCCAATCTTTACCACCCATAACATTGATGGTTTGGTCAATTTCGTCTTGGCTGGCAGGCTCAATGGTAAACGGCTTGATTATTTCTCTATCGGTGTCAAGGCCGGTTTGAGTCACTGTGCGGCCGATGGGCTTGAGGGTAGAGTTGTACACCGTTCCAGTATCGGGGTCAGTTCGTCGCGGTGATGCAAGGCTATAAATGACCAAATCAACTTGGCCGAGGTCTTTTTTTATGATCTCTATGGTTTTTGCTTTGACCTCATGAGAGAACGCATCACCATTAATGTTGCTAGCATAGAGGCCAGCTTTGTCAGCGGCTTGTTGAAATGCGGCCGTATTGTACCAGCCAGCCGTGGCCGTTCGTTTGTCGGTGGCTGCGCGTTCAAAGAACACTCCAATGCTGCTGGCACCACAACCAAATGCTGCCGTGATTCTAGAGGCCAGGCCATAACCAGTGGACGCACCAATCACGAGTACTTTTTTGGGGGGAGTGTTTGGCCCCGGTTGTTGCTGCACATACTGGATTTGTTGGGCCACATTAGCGGCACAGCCTGCTGGGTGTGCCGTGGTGCAGATAAATCCTTTAACGCGAGGTTTGATAATCATGAAGTATCCTTGTTACTGTCATTCGTTTGGCTCAGTATTCTATTGGTCGCAAAGCCTGTTGACTAGGGTGATGTGTCGCTATTCAGCTAGGTGCTTTAGCGCCTAAGTTAGCGTACAATTTGGGGCTTATTGCCCGATTAACTTGTATTTTGAGGCCCATGCTTATGTCTGAATCCTATGATGAATTGGAACTGTTCCGCGATATGGTACTGCGTTTCCTGAAACAGGAGGTCGAACCCCATTTTGAACAATGGGAAAAGGACCATATGATGCCCCGCCAATTTTGGAATACCATGGGAGAGGCCGGTCTGTTATGTGTGGATATGCCCGAAGAATACGGCTCTGCCGGGGCTAGCTTTGAAGTCTGTCAGATGATTATGTGGGAAATGTCTCGGCTTGGCTACGCAGGGGTGGCTACGGGCTACAATATTCACGCCAATATTTGCGCACCCTACATCAATAATATTGGAACTGAGGCCCAAAAAGCGCGCTGGCTGCCTGGAATGGTAACTGGCGAAATAGTCACTGCAATTGGTATGACGGAGCCCAATGCCGGTAGTGATTTGGCTTCTTTGCGTACCACAGCCGTAAAAGACGGTGACGAATATGTAATCAACGGTTCCAAGGTGTTCATCACCAACGGAATCCACGCTGATATGGTGATCGTCTGTGCAAAGACGGATCCTAAAGCGGGTGCAAAAGGTATTTCCTTGTTTTTAGTGGATACCTCGTTGCCCGGGTTTTCTACGGGTAAAAAGATAGAGAAAATCGGTCAGCATTCTAGCGATACAGCCGAGCTTTTCTTCAGTGACTTGCGGGTCCCGGCGGACGCGCTTTTGGGTAAAGAGGGTAAAGGGTTCGTCTATCTCATGGAAGAGTTACCTCGGGAGCGTCTGGGGTGTTCTACCCAAGCCATTGGGGCGGCTCAGGGAGCCTTAGACATAACGGCAGAATATGTGCTGGAACGGAAAGCCTTTGGGAAATCAATTGCCAAGTTTCAGAACACGCGTTTTAAGATGGCTGAAATAAAAACTGAGATTGCCCTGTGTTTGGCGTTTCTGGAAAAATGTATGGCTAAATTTGCTGAAGGTAAAATGACCGTAGATGATGCGGCGATGCTGAAGTATGCAAGTACAGAAATGCAGCTAAAAGCCGTTAATGAATGTTTGCAGCTGTTCGGTGGCTATGGTTATACAGTGGAGTATCCCATCTCGAGATTTTATGTGGACGCTCGGGTCCAAACTATCTATGCGGGGTCTTCAGAAATCATGAAAGAAGTTATATCTCGCGGTATTCTGGGCCGCTAGCTGCACGTAAGTGAGCGGAGCCATTAGCCGATATTTATTTTCTAATGGCTCTGGTTTTCCTCGTCGCTGGTGTGACGATCCAGGCTGCCGAGATCCAAAACAGGGGAGGCGTCAATGTTGTGAGCGTCCATCATTTCAGCCACTCGCTGCAAAGAAGACAAAATCATGGTTTGCTCCCATTCCTGCAGTGCGTCGAACTGCCGGGTGAATTGATCCTGGAGTGGTATGGGGGCGTGCTTAAGGGTTTCGATTGCTGCGTCCGTTAAGTGGGCGTGAACTTTTCTTTTGTCTGTTGAAGAGCGTTTTCTAACGATTAATCCTCTTTTTTCCAAGCGATCCATAATGGTGGTCACTGTGGCTTGGCTCAAGCTGATGTCCTGGGCTATTTCGCCAATGGTGGCTTGCCCTTTGTCTCTGATGGCATGCAGAAGCATGATTTGAGGCGCGGTCAGGCCCGTGGTTTTGGCAAGGTATTTGGAATGCAGATCCGTTGCTCGAATCACTTTCCTCAAGGCAATCAGAACATCTTCAATACGGTTCAACAAAATATCCTTTCGAGTGTGGCAGCTGGCGGGATTATAGTCCGAGCGGAGTAATAAACTGAAACTTTTATCCGACATAATCTAGAGGCCTTTTCTGACTAGTGCTATTTAAGTGGAGCCGTTTGTTGGCTGTTTCTCTTAGGCGTTTAGAGGTAATTGCGTTTTTTGAGTACCACTTTGCCTTAGTGGACAAATAAAAACCTAGAGCTGGTGCCGTCCTGGACATTTATAATATTTAGTGTACTATATATTTCGAATCTACGTAATTGCTGTTTTTAGCGGTTACTGACCAAATATGCGCCAATGGCGCATATTTTTTGCTCGAAATTCAGAAATTTAACATAGACTACTAAATATTAGATATGTATATAAATAATACCCATAGCAAAACCAAGTCAATCGAGTTGGCTTTTCGTGCGCCCAGTTCCACAGATGGAGCTGCGGTATTCGATCTGGTTGAGCAATGCCCACCCTTGGATACCAACTCCCGTTATTGCAACCTGTTGCAGTGTACCCATTTCGCCGCAACCTCTGTTGCTGTGTTTATGAGAGATGGTTCTGATGAAGTAATGGTTGGATTTATCTCTGGCTATGTGATTCCTGCAAGACCAGACACGCTGTTTGTATGGCAAGTAGCGGTTTCTGAGCGAGCTCGGGGTCAAGGGCTTGCAGGAAGGATGATAAAGCACATTCTGCAGCGGGAGGTTTGCGCTGACGTGTGTTTTCTGGAAACCACTATAACCGCAGATAATCAGGCCTCTTGGGGGCTGTTCAAAGGTGTGGCGCGAAAACTGGAGGCTGGCCTTGAAGACAAGGTTTTCTTTCATAAAGACAAGCACTTTGATGGTTCTCACCAATCGGAAACGCTGGTGCGTATTGGGCCCTTTGCTCCAACGGGCCATCAGCAAACCAAAAAAATATTCCCTCTCACTGGACAGTCAGGAGACAAAAAGATGAAGATTTTTGAAGAAATTGAGTCAGAAGTTCAATCCTATGCACGTTCTTTCCCGCGAATTTTTAACAAAGCGCAAGGTGAGTATCTATTTGATGAGGATGGCACTCGCTACCTGGATTTTCTGGCCGGTGCTGGAACATTGAATTACGGGCACAACAACCCAATTTTCAAAGAAAAGTTGGTTGAGTATGTTTTAGCGGACGGTGTTACTCACGGGTTGGATTTGCACACTAAGGCGAAAGGAGAATTCCTGGAAAGCTTTAACGAAAATATCTTAAAACCACGTGGTATGAATTACATGGTTCAATTCACTGGTCCCACTGGAACGAACTCAGTAGAGGCAGCGATGAAGCTGGCCCGCAATGTGACTGGTCGAGAAAACATTATTAGTTTCACTAATGGTTTTCATGGTGTCAGTTTAGGTTCTTTGTCAGTGACGGGAAACTCTCATCACCGTGGTGCTGCAGGCGTTAGCTTAAGCGGTACATCACGGATGCCCTTCGACGGTTATATTGGCGAAGGCATCGATACAACAGCCTATCTTGATAAAGTGCTGTGTGATTCGAGCAGTGGTATCGACAAGCCCGCGGCTGTAATCGTGGAAACAGTGCAGGGTGAAGGGGGTATAAACGCCGCCAGCATGGATTGGTTGCGTAATTTGGATGCTGTGTGTAAGAAGCACGACGTGCTTTTAATTGTGGATGACATTCAGGCAGGATGTGGTCGTACGGGAACGTTTTTCAGTTTTGAACCAGCGGGCATTAAGCCTGATATTATTACCCTGTCAAAATCATTAAGTGGCTACGGTTTGCCGTTTGCCGTAGTTTTGATTAGACCAGAGCTGGATCAATGGAAGCCGGGTGAGCACAACGGTACTTTCCGCGGTAACAATTTGGCCTTTGTTACGGCAAAAGCGGCGTTAGATCACTATTGGTCGGATGATACTTTTGCCAAAGATATACAACGGAAAGGCAAGTACGTAGAGCAGCGTCTTGCCAGTATAGTGGATCAGTATGGCGAGGGGAATTTTACCAGTCGAGGACGAGGCATGTTCCAGGGTATCAACTGTGTGAATGGGGAATTGGCCGAAAAAATAACTCGGAGAGCCTTTCAGAAAGGTTTGATTATTGAAACCAGCGGGGCTGATGATCAAGTAGTGAAATTCTTATGTCCGCTAACAATTAGTGATGAATCTCTGAAGCAAGGCATAGATATTGTAGAAGAGTGCGTGCGAGAAGTTTGTGCAAAAGAGGATTCCTTTCAGGTTGAAGTGGATTATTTCGATTTACAGAAAGCTGCGAGTTAATCATTAATCTTGTTTTTAACTTTTATCAGGAAATGACTCATGATCGTTAGAACACTTGAACAAGCCGAGAAATCTAATCGCCGGGTGGTCTCTCCAGAGGGAAACTGGGAGAGTACTCGCATGCTATTGAAAGAGGACAATATGGGGTTCTCTTTTCATATCACTACTATTTATAAAAATGCTGACTTCCAAATGCATTATCAAAATCATTTGGAATCTGTGTATTGCTTGTCTGGAGAGGGTGAAGTTGAAACGCTTGCCGATGGCGTTAAGTATCCGATAAAGCCGGGTACGCTGTATATATTGGACAAGCATGATAAGCACATATTGCGAGCCTTTACAGAGATGAAAATGGCCTGTGTGTTTAATCCACCCTTAAATGGTAAAGAAGTGCATAACGCAGAAGGTGCCTACGAACTTGAAGCTGAGTCAGTGACAGAGTAAGCGTTGGTGTTTGTCGTCTGAACAACCAGTGAGCCTTTAATTCGTTAAGCTGGAGACCCTAAGATTCCATGAACTTTCATACGGTAGAAAAAATTGGCGGCACGTCCATGACGGACTATGCCGCAGTAAGAGACAACGTAATTCGTAAACCGTCCTTAACCAGGTCCCTCTACAGTCGTATATTTGTAGTATCCGCTTATGGCGGCATCACCAATCGTTTATTAGAGCATAAAAAAACGGGTGAACCTGGTATTTATGAGCTGTTTGCCAAAGGTGTTAATGATGACGGATGGCAGGTGGCGTTGCAAAAATTGAAACAAGATATGTTGCTTATGAACGAAGCTCTGTTTGGGCAGGGAGCTTTACTCGCTAGCGCAAACCGGTTTATCTGCGAACGTCTCGATGATGCTGAGCATTGTTTGATTGATCTTAAAAATCTATGTCAGCATGGGCATTTTGAGTTGTCTTCTCATCTGGCCACGGTGCGGGAGATGTTAGCCAGTATTGGCGAGGCACACAGTGCCTGGAATATGGCGCATTTGTTAAAGCGTGACGGTATTGACGCAATGTTTGTTGATCTCACCGGTTGGAAAACGCAGAAGCACATGTCGCTTGATCAGCGTATTGAGTCGGCGTTTAAAGATATTGATTTAGCGATGGTGCTACCAATCTGTACAGGCTATGCACATAGCGAAGATGGATTGATGACAACTTTTGATCGTGGCTACAGTGAAATGATCTTTAGCCGTATAGCGGTACTTACACAAGCTAGAGAAGCAGTGATCCATAAAGAATTTCACCTCAGTAGTGCGGATCCGCGATTGGTAGGAGAATCCAACGCTGTACCTATAGGGCGCACAAACTATGATGTGGCAGATCAATTGGCCAATCTCGGAATGGAGGCTATTCATCCCAAAGCAGCGAAAGGGTTGCGAAAAAATGCGATTTCTTTGCGGGTGAAGAACACCTTTGAGCCAGAGCACGGCGGTACTTTGATTACCAGTGATTATATTAGTGATAAACCCTGTGTTGAAATTATTGCAGGCTGTCGAGGTGTTTACGCAATTGAAGTTTTTGATCAGGATATGGCAGGAAATATAGAGCGTTTTGACAAGCAAATATTGAGTGTTATTCAGCGTTTCAAAGGGCAGGTGATTTCCAAAGATATCAATGCCAATACCATCACCCATTACCTCAATACCAATTTGAAAACCGTCAACCGGATTCGGGCAGAGTTAGCAAACACGCTATCAGACGCGGAGATTAATCAACGCAAAGTTGCCATAGTGTCCGCTATAGGTAGTGATATGCAGATTCCTGGAATGTTGGCAAAAACGGTGACAGCACTAGCTGAAGATAATATCAGTGTTTTGGCTATGCACCAATCCATGCGTCAGGTGGATATGCAATTCATTGTTGATGAGGACGATTACGCCAGTGCTATAAAAGCGCTGCACAGTCATCTGGTGGAAGTGCATGATCACGGTCGGGCTATATGTTTAGCCTGTTAATGATGGCTCATGATGGTCGCTAGTTTTGTCTTCTTTTTGCTGCTGTTTGTAGCGATTGGGGTAAGCTCAGTCCTCAAGAGTCAGCAGACTAAGCAAGATTATTATCTTGCCAGCAGCTCGGTGAGCCCAGCCCTGGTTGGGCTCTCTGCAGTGGCTACCAATAATAGTGGCTATATGTTTATTGGGGTCATTGGGTACACCTATGCTACCGGTTTGGCCGCGATCTGGGTAATGATCGGATGGATACTGGGTGATTTGCTTATTTCGCAATTTGTTCATCGCAAGCTTCGTGTTGTTACACAGCAGACGGGGCAAGTGAGCTATGCTGGGGTGCTCAGTCATTGGTTGGGTGTGCGCTTCGTTTTTCTGCAGCGCCTGGTCGCATTGATATCGCTTATTTTCCTGATGGCCTATGCCGGTGCGCAATTGGTGGCTGGCAGCAAAGCTCTGGAAGTGCTCTTAGGCTGGCCTGGTTATATCGGCGCAATAATGGGCGCAGTACTGGTGGTTCTTTATTGCCTGGCTGGCGGTATCCGAGCTTCCATCTGGACAGACGCAGCGCAGTCTGTGGTCATGATCTTCGCTATGGCGGTTCTGCTCTGGGTGGTGGTCGGACACCTCGGTGGAGTTCAGCAGTCGCTATTAGCAATGGATGCTTTTCCGGGTTTTCTTGATTGGTTTCCGAAAGACCTGGCATTGCCGGGATTACTTGGTGGACTGCTATTTGCTCTTAGTTGGGGCTTTGCAGGATTGTCTGTTATTGGTCAGCCCCATGTAATGGTGCGATTTATGGCCCTCGACGATTCCACGAAAATGCGCCAGGCTCGTGTCTGGTACTATTCCTGGTTTACGGCCTTCTATTGTATGGCCACCTTGGTGGGAATGTTGTCGAGAGCCTATTTTGGTGATCTTATCCAATTTGATTCAGAGACGGCATTACCTCAAATGGCCGCAGATTTGCTTCATCCCGTAGCTGTGGGCTTAATTCTGGCGGGCATTTTTGCTGCCACTATGTCAACGGCGGACTCTCTGGTGCTTAGCTGTTCGGCGGCTATAACTCATGATCTGCTGCCCCATAAAATTGAAAACACCAAAGTAATAAAGAGTTTTACGGTGCTGGTGACGGCTGGTGCCTTATTGTGGGCTTTGTTGAACAGTCAAAGTGTTTTTAGTCTGGTGATATTGGCTTGGTCTGGTTTGGCCAGTGCATTTGCGCCGCTGTTGATCGTATTGTGTTTGGGTGGCCGGCCTAATCAGATTACATCAATTCTAGCGGTAGTAGGTGGTTTGGGGATCGCATTGGTGTGGCGCTATCTAGGGTGGCATAGCGCTGTTTACGAAGGCATGGCGGGAATTGTTGGCGGTATTGCTATTCTTGCACTTGGGTTATTGTTTGCCTCTGAAAGCGAAACCAAATCGCACCAAGCTGTTCAATCGTTACGTTAAAAAGTTCGCTCAGGGTGTTTTTAATTGACGCTAAGTGTCGTGTTATTGATTATGATTTTCAAAGCGCCCGTATTCCCACTGTTCCTCATTCAATCTGACCTATCAAAAGCTAGACTTTTTCTCAATATATGTTCATGGGTTTAATGTGCTGGGCTATTGCTGAAGTAGGTCGCGAAAGCATGGCTCTTTATTGCGCTATCTAATTGAAATAATTGTGTTATTTGTCAAGCCGCCGACTGTTGTCTCAATCGAAGACTGAATCGTTGAACTCAATTGGGCCTTGAAAGGTCTGAAATCAAAGCTGTCTTTATACTATAGTATCGCATCGCTTCGATTGAGTAGGTCGATCTTCAGGGGGTCAAATGTGGGTCAAGGTTAATGTTTTGTTGTGGAGTTGGGTCATTAGTCAGTGGGTGTATGCCGATGTCCCTGGTAAACCTATTGAAGTGATAGCGGATACGGTTCAACAACAGCCAGTGGCGGATCAAGTGGAAGCGTTGGGGACCTTGCGGGCCAATGAACGAGTCGAGATTAGTGCCAGCGTTTCTGAGGTAGTGACCGCGGTTCATTTTTCCGATGGCCAAAGGGTGACTGCTGGCCAGTTGCTGGTGGAGTTGTCGGGCGATGAAGAGCAAGCGTTGCTTTCGGAATTTAAATTCACGGTGGATGAGGCGGAAACCCAGCTGCAGCGTATCAAAGCAGTTGCACAGAAAGGTGACGCTTCCAAGTCATTATTGGATGAGAAAATGCGTGAGCGTAATGTGGCTCAGGCACGCTTGAAAGCAATAGAGTCACGTTTACAAGATCGGCAGATAAAGGCGCCATTCTCGGGCTTGCTTGGGCTTAGAAATGTCAGTGTCGGTACCTATGTCTCACCAGGGGATATTCTCACAACGTTAATTGACGACAGCCAGCTCAAGTTGGATTTCTCTGTGCCGGCTGTTTTCTTAAATGAACTCAAGCCTGGTATGGCGATAGAGGCAAGTTCAAGAGTTTATCCCGGTCAAATATTTACAGGTGAAGTAATTGCGTTGAACAACCAGGTGGATACCGTTTCCAGAGCGGTTACCGTGCGAGCTGTTATCCCTAATACGAGCCATACATTGATACCTGGCTTATTGCTTGAAGTCAGGCTTCCTACTCGTGAACGTCAGGCTCTATTAATACCGGAAGAGGCTTTGTTGCCCAATGGCAGTAACCAATTTGTCTTTGTGGCTGTCGATGTTGATGGGCAGATCAAAGCCGAGCGTCGCCAGGTGCGCATTGGGTCGCGTTGGCCCGGCCGAGTTGAGATCCTTAGTGGAGTAGCTGCTGGAGAGCAGGTAGTCATACATGGCGGAGATAAGCTCACCGATGGTGCTTTCATAAAAATTGTGGACAAAGTGTCAGTGTCAGAATTTTTATCGGACCTAGGCCCAACCTCTGCGTCTAGGCTTAAGCAGCGTTTAGAGGATACCTTGTGATAATTTCTGATCTGTCAGTAAAGCGTCCGGTTTTTGCTTCCGTTATATCCCTTATTTTAATTGCCTTTGGATTGGTGGCTTTTGATCGTTTGTCACTAAGGGAATACCCCCAAATTGACCCCCCTATTGTGAGCGTTAGAACAGCTTATCCTGGTGCTGCGGCTCCCGTTGTTGAAACTCGAATAACACAAGTATTAGAAGATCGAATTGCCGGAGTAGAAGGTATAAAGTATATGGAATCCGTCAGTAGTGACGGAGAATCTCGGCTAGTGATTGAGTTCGAAATTGACCGTGATATTGACTCGGCCACCAATGATGTGCGCGATCGAGTGTCTGGTGTACTCAATGATTTGCCCTCTGAAGCCGATCCACCTGAGGTGCAGAAGGAAAGCGGTGATGATGACGTTATCATGTGGCTAAATCTGGTGGGCGAGGGCATGACTGTGCCCGAACTGACAGACTACGCTGAGCGTAATTTGGTGGATCGGTTTTCAGTTTTAGACGGAGTGGCCCGTGTCCGAGTCGGTGGTGGGCAGCGCTACGCGATGCGGATTTGGTTGGATAGAGATTTGATGGCTGCTCGTGGGTTAACGGCGAATGATGTTGAAACGGCATTGCGAGCGGAAAACGTTGAACTGCCTGCAGGTAGCATTGAAAGTGAGCAGCGGCAATTTACGGTGCGAGTTGAAAGAGCCTTTCAGGACGCGCAGGATTTTTCCCGTTTAGTAGTAGCTCAAGGTGGCGACGGTTATCTGGTTCGACTCAGTGATATTGCCCGAGTGGAGAAATCTACAGAAGAGGAGCGTACGTTTTTTCGCGGCAATGGTATTCCCCAAGTGGGCATTGGGATTATCAAACAGTCAACGGCTAACACTATAGAAGTGGCTAGAGCGGCCAAAAAAGAAAGCGATCGAATTAACGATTCATTGCCTTCAAATATGAGCTTGGAGCAGAGTTACGATACTTCCGTTTTTGTTGAGGACGCAATAAAACAGGTGTATTTCACCTTAGGGGTGGCTATTGCGCTGGTGATTTTGGTTATCTATTTGTTTCTAGGCAGTGCGCGAGCAATGCTGGTGCCTGCCGTTACAGTTCCTGTTTCAGTTATTGCTACTTTTATTGCCTTGTTGGTCTTGGGGTTCTCCGTCAATTTATTAACCTTGCTGGCCCTTGTTTTGGCCATTGGAATGGTGGTGGATGATGCAATTGTAGTACTGGAGAATATTGTTCGTCGTATGGAAACCTATCATGAACCACCATTGGTTGCTGCCTATCGAGGCGCGAGGCAGGTGGGATTTGCAGTAGTCGCTACGACGCTCGTTTTGGTGGCGGTATTTGTCCCTATTGCCTTTTTGCAGGGAGACTTAGGACGCTTGTTTTCGGAGTTTGCTTTAACCATGACGGCGGCGGTGTGCTTTTCTTCTTTGGTGGCGTTAACGCTGTCTCCGATGTTGGCATCAAAAATATTACGTCCTGTCGAGAGTAAAGGGTATTTCGTTGCAAGTGTGGATAAAGCGTTCAACAGGTTGAAGAACGGCTATGGGTACGCCTTGGATTTTTGCCTGCGATTTCCCTTCTTTATTCTTTTTGTTTTTGTTGGCATGTGTGTTCTGGTATATGTGCTATTGCAATCCATAAATTCAGAATACGCACCCAAGGAAGATCGAGGTGCCTTTTTCATTTTAGTAAATGGCCCAGAAGGTGCGACCTACAGCTATATGGAAGGCTACATGGACGAAATTGAACGCCGCATGATGCCTTACGTTGAATCGGGGGAGATTACGCGGCTATTGGTTCGTGCTCCAAGAAGTTTTGGGAATACAGAAAATTTCAATTCAGGCATTGTCATTAATGTGCTGAATGATTGGTCACAACGACGCAATGGCTTCGAATTGATGGCCGAGGTGCGGGGGAAATTAAGCGATCTTCCTGGCGTGCGAGCATTTCCAGTTATGCGTCAAGGCTTTGGTTCCGGTGTCCAAAAGCCGGTGCAATTTGTCCTCGGCGGAGGAACCTATCAAGAACTGGTGGAGTGGCGCGATATACTGATGGCGAAAATAAACGCAGATAATCCTGGACTGCTAGGTATTGACTGGGACTACAAGGAAACGCAACCGCAATTGCAGGTGAAAATCGACTATAACCGAGCCGCGGATTTGGGCGTATCGGTAAGCGCTATAGGGAGAACTTTGGAAACCATGCTAGGCTCTCGCAGGGTGACCACCTTCGTTGAAACTGGAGAAGAATACGACGTGATATTAGAGGGTGAGCGCGATACGCAGCGGTCGGCGCAAAGTCTGCAAAATTTATATGTCCGCTCGGATACTTCAGGGCAGTTGATTCCTTTGTCTAATTTGGTGCAGTTGGATGAATTTGCCGATTCAAAAGCATTGAATCGCTATAACCGAGTTAGAGCCCTGACTATGGAAGCTAATTTAACTGATGAGCTAGCCTTGGGGGAGGCTCTTGGGTATTTGGAATCCCAAGTGAAAGAATCCTTACCAGCAAATGCGGTGATCGACTATAAAGGCCAGTCACGCGATTTTATGCGGGCCGGTGGCAGTATTGCGTTTGTATTTATGTTGGGGGTTGTTATCACATTTTTGGTGCTGGCGGCTCAGTTTGAGAGTTATGTTCATCCGTTCGTCATCATGCTAACTGTACCCTTGGCAATGGTGGGTGGATTATTAGGGCTCTATTTTAGTGGTAGTACGCTAAATGTTTATTCTCAGGTTGGTCTCATGATGCTCGTAGGTTTAGCATCGAAAAACGGGATCTTAATCGTAGAGTTTGCGAATCAGTTGCGGGATGAAGGTTATGCGTTTAAGGAGGCTATTCGAGAAGCCGCATTAGTTCGCTTAAGGCCAATCGTGATTACAGGAATTACCACGGCCGCAGGCTCAGTGCCCTTGATTCTCTCATCGGGAGCTGGTGCTGAAACTCGCTTTGTTATCGGCGCGGTTGTGCTGTACGGGACATTGGCGGCTACTTTTTTTACGCTATTTGTCGTACCGGTAGCCTATGAACTACTCGCCCAGAGAACCCAGTCACCAGGAGCTGTTGAGGGAGAACTCAATCGATTAATCGAAGCGGAATCACATGTGATTAAGGCCAATTAAGCAAAGTTGCCAGAGAAAATTGCTTTGGGCTATCTCCTTTGTTAGGCTTGTGAGGGTATTCTAAAACTTAAAACAAATTACTGTAGTGCCCGATTTATGCCAGGACTACATCTGGTCATTGTATTCATAGCATCTTTACTTGCAGTGGATTTAGCATGGGGAGATAGTGTGGATCACCAGCAGGGGGCGCTTGATCCGCAGGTTACTCTTCAAGTGAATCAAACTACGGTTACAGAAGGCTTTGTAACCTTGAGCTGGAAGCCATTGAAAAAAGAGCTTGCAGCTTTCGAATTGGTTGTGGCCACTGATCCACAATTTCATCACATCAGCAAAATCATCCAGACAGGCAGTCAAACGGCACTCCATTTGAGTGGGTTTAGTAATGGCGACTATTTTGTCAAACTAAGGTTACCTAATGGTAACCCTGTCAGTAATACCACACATTTTCGAGTTCAGCATCGAGACCTACAGTCTGCTTTAGGCTTGTTTATGCTCGGTTTAATAATATTTATTACATTAGCCGTATTGTTATTCAAATTTACGCGATCAAGCGAATAATTTTCTACTATGAACTCAGCTCAAATACCCACAAGTACCGCAATAACAATTTTAGTTCTGTTTGGTAGTGCCTGGGTGGTGTTTGGGTGGTGGTTAGGACGCAATAATCGCACGGTCGATGATTTCATGTTGGCAGGTCGCAGTGTTGGGATGGCGTTGGCAACCGCGACGGCAATGGCCACCTGGGTTACCAGTAACACCACCCTGGTAGCTCCACAGTTAACCTATCAGTTTGGCGTGTGGGGTATGTTGGGTTATTCCATGGCAGCTTTAGGATTGATTTTGTTTGCACCTTTAGCAAAGCGAATAAAGCAGCTAATGCCAAAGGGATATACCTGTGGCGATTTCTTCCGGGTTCGGTATGGGAAATTTGCATGGATTGTATTTTTGGTGGTTTCTTTTTGTTATGCGCTGGGTTGGTTAGTGAGTTTAGGTATGGCTGGTGGAGTATTGCTGCAAGCCCTCAGTGGCTTGGATTATCAAGTGGGTATGACGGTGATTCTTCTGATTTGCGTCACCTATACTCTGCTAGGCGGTCTGAAAGCAGTGATAGCCACTGACTTTTTTCAGACCCTGATTATTTTGCTGGGAGTGCTCTACATAGGCTACGTGTGCTGGCAGGATGTGGGATTGTCTGTGATTTATGAACACACCTCAGTGGCGCAGCCAGAGTTATTAAATCTGTTGTTTCCGGCCGCTATTATGTTCCTGTTCAACAACATTTTTTTTGGTATCGGAGAAATATTTCATTCCAACGTCTGGTGGTCCAGAGCCTTCGCTTTTCGCGACGGGGTAGGTTACCGGGCGTATTTATTGGCGGGCCTAATGTGGCTACCGATTCCTATCGTCACGGGGTTCATTGCTTTAGCTGCGCCGTCATTAGGTATTTATCCACCAAGCCCCGATATGGTGGGGCCTTTAGTGGCAGCCAAATTGCTGGGCAGTGTGGGTGCTATATTTGTCTTTATTGTGGTTTTTTCGGCGCTGGCATCCAGTTTGGATTCCTTGCTCGCGGCTACTAGTGATTTACTGACCGAAGATGTCTATCGTGGCCTGTTGCGGCCAAGCGTCAGTAGTGAGCATCTTTTTAGGGCCAGCAAAGTCATCATTATCGGATTAGGTATTGTTACTTGGCTGTTATGTTTGCCTCGGGTAAGTACTTTGGGGGAACTACTCAATTTTACCGGGGCTTTTGTTGCCAGTACCATTTGGCCCATAGTGTTTGGTTTATTCAGAAGTCGATTAGCCGGTGAATTCGCTGGAACGGCTATGGTGTTGGGTACGGCGGCCGGATTGTTGGGTTATTTTTCGGTAGGCTTTTATGTGGCAGCAATCACATCCTGTGTGGTATCGCTACTAGTTTGCAGTATTGGTTTATTGCTTAAGAATGCGGCGTTTGAATGGCAACGTTTTCAGTAACTGGAGCACGCCTGTGTTAATGGAATTTGCAATTTTTAATGCTTTGGTCTTTGGGGCGCTCGTAGTGACGTGCTTGTCTCCCCTTGTTTTAGTCGGTTTATTAATCAAAGATTGGGTTAAGGGGGAGCTATGGTAGCCACCTACGATGAGAAAAAATTATCTTTTGTACGAAAGGCCCCAGATGTTTATGGCGATGCTCACCCCAAGGCGCTATTGAAAACAGTTTATGAAGACGGTGAGCATCTAAAGTCTTTAGCTTCTCAACATATAGTTTCATGTGATCAGTTTGATCGCGATGTGCTGAAACAGTTATTTCGCTTGGCAGCGAAATTTGAGGCCAATCCAAGTCGTTTTCGCACACCGCTTCAAGGCAAAATACTCATTAGCGCTTTTTACGAGCCGAGCACCCGTACCCGCTTGTCATTCGAAAGCGCTTGGCATCGATTGGGTGGCGATATCATGTCAATTACCGATCGTTCTACCACAGGGATTGCTAAAGGTGAGTCATTGTCGGATGTGGGTGAGATGTTTAATAACTATGGCGACTGTGTTGTATTGCGGGATACCAATGAAAGTTCTGTCAGTGAAATGATGAACAGTCTGCGCATTCCCATCATTAATGCCGGTAACGGAATGGACGAGCATCCAACCCAGGCAATGGCTGATATGTACACTATATTCAAATGGCGTTCTGATTTATTGCATGAAGAAAACCCCGTCACGGACCCCGTCAAAATTGGTATTGTGGGCGTGCCAAATAAAATGCGTACAGTGCGTAGCCTGCTGAAAATGCTTTGTATATTTCCAGAGATTTGCAGTGAGGTGGTGCTCATTCATGATACCAAGGACGATACTATTTTTGATAGGGATCAGCTTGCGCAACTCAAGCAGGCGGGGTTGACTATTAGCACTACTTCAGACCTCAATGGCGTGCTTCCCTCCCTGGATGTGGTCTACATCAATGCTATTGCCTGGAAAGGTGATAGTTACGAATCATTTGGAAAGAGTTTTGTGATCAGCGCCTCTTCTCCACTCAAAAAGGGAGCCATTGTGTTGCATCCATTGGCCCGCGGAGAAGAGCTTGCTTGTGATCTCGATGATACCCCTCATAATTGGTATTTTTCTCAGGCGCGTGGCGCCGTATTTTTGCGAATGGCGTTATTGACCTGTATGTGTGAGCGTATAGAGCGGGTCATGGACGTTTGGGTTTAGTGTTATAGAAGTTAATGAATTAGGAGATATTTATGTGTGGTATTGCGGGGGTATTCCAGCGCGAGGCCCATCAGCCCATCGACTCTCAAGTTTTGGTCAATATGGCGGCCATCCAATACCACCGAGGCCCAGATAATTTTGGCTATACCAATCCTCCTGGGTTGGGTGTCGGAATGAGTCATGCTCGTTTATCGATTATTGATTTAAATGAAGAACGAGGTCGACAGCCGTTAGTGTCTGCGGATAATAATTATTGGTTGGTACATAACGGTGAATTCTATGATTTTCAGAAAACTCGAGCCCGTCTCACAGCATTAGGTGCGCGGTTTCGAACCAAGAGTGATTCAGAAACCATTCTTCACCTATATCCTCGCTACGGGATGGAAAAAACCCTGGATTATCTGCGCGGTGAATTTGCCTATGCGTTGTTTGATAAGAAAGAGGACTGTCTGTATCTAGTACGGGATCGGTTCGGGGTAAAGCCCCTCTATTGGACCCAAACCCGTGACAGTATTATTTTTGGCTCAGAATTAAAGGTACTTTTTGCCCACCCTGATGTAAAAAGAGAATTGTCTGCCCAGGGGACCTATCACCAGTTGATTCAAGTGATGGTGCCGGGAAGTACGGCATTTACCGGCATTCATCAGGTGCCGCCTGGCCATATGATAAAAATTCATCGTAAAAATGCCGCTTTTTCCGTGGTTCAGAAAAAATACTGGGATATGAATTTTCCAGTGGCGGGAGAATACGTCAACCATAAAGATGAAAGCTATTATATTGAGGGTGTGCGTGAGCAGCTGCTCGAAGCGGTACACCATCGATTGCAGGCGGATGTTCCTGTGGGTTGCTATCTTTCAGGTGGAATAGACTCCTGCGCGATCCTCGGACTTTCTGCCGCTGCGCGCCAAGATCCTGTGAAAGCGTTTACCATTGGTTTTGATAGCGCCGACTATGATGAGACGCCAATTGCCCGGGAAATGGCGGAAATGACGGGTGCCGATCAGTTGGTCTTGTCGCTGACAGCGGAGCATTTATACGATAACTTTGCGCGCACTATTTGGCATACAGAGCGTACCATTTATAACACCTTGGCAGTTGCCAAGCTGCTGATGAGTGAAAAGGTTCATCAAAATAATTATAAAGTGGTATTGACCGGTGAAGGCTCGGACGAATTATTTGGCGGCTATCCAGCCTTCCGTAAGGACATGTTTCTTTACGGTCTGGATGATTTGCCTGCGAGCTTACGGGCTGAATGGCAGGCAAGTTTAGAAGACAGCAATCAACTGTTCCGCGGGGCCATGCTTCCCAGAGAGGATTTTAATTCAGCAGCCATGAGCAGCGTGGTGGGCTTTACACCCACGTGCCTGCAAAATTGGTTGCATTGCCATGATTTTGCCATGCAATTGGTAAATCCTGATTGGCGCAAAGAATTAAAAGATTACGATGCTGGTGCGGCTATCGCAGCAACTTTGGATGCCAACCAGCTAGATGGACGCCATCCTTTGGATAAAGCTCAGTACGTGTGGATTAAAACCATGCTTGAGGGGCAGATTTTGACCTGGGGTGGTGATCGAGTTGATATGGCAAATTCAATGGAAGCCAGACCGGCATTCTTGGACCATCACTTGGCCAAGTTTGCCACGGAAGTACCACCTCAGCTGCGGATCAAGGGCGCCACTGAAAAGTATGTGTTACGGGAAGCAATGAAAGGATTATTGCCGGAAACCTTATACAAGCGTCAGAAGTTTGCCTTTATGGCGCCACCAGCACACACCGACAAGAAAAAATGGCAATCCATGCTGAATTTGATGGAAGAGTTTGTCAGTAAACAAAAAGTCGAAGCCGCTGGTCTGTTAGATTATTCCAGTATCCGAAGCATGATTGATGGTCATAATGATCCTGCTCAGGATAGAGAAACCAAAGTCCAGTTAGACGCTGTGCTAAATCACGTGATAGGTGTTCAGTTGCTGCATCATCACTTTGTTGATCAGGATATTCCAACGTTGGCAGCACAGCGTGCCGCCGAGCTGAACTGGCACGCTTAACTTTTTTATTTGTACTTAACTTTGTTGAAGTTTGAGAAGGGTTGCCAGTAATACATTGCAGCCCTTTTCAATATCCTCCCAATGAGACCATTCATCTGGTGCATGGCTGACACCGCCAACGCTGGGGATAAAAATCATACCGGTGGGGGTAATATCCGTAAAAAATTGCGCATCATGTCCGGCGCCGCTAGGCATTAATTGGTAACTGTAGTTCAGCTCCTGCGCACTTTTTTCGATAAGTGCCATAATGTCTTCAGAGCACGCTTTCGGTTCGAGCCAGCTCATTTGTTCATATTCAAACATCAGGCGATGGCGGCGGGCAATTGCGGATAAGGCTTTGCGACAACTATAGGCAATGTCAGACATCACCTGTTCCGACATGTCCCGTCCCACCAAAGTGAAATCGGCCTCCCCTGGAATGGTGTGGGCATAGCCGGGCTTGAGCTCAACACGACCAATAGTAAGGCGTGTTTTGTCGGTACCGTTTTCGTCAATGATGCGTTGAATTTCATGGGCGAAATCGGCAATTCCCATGAAAGCGTCACTGCGCATATCCATAGGAGCGGTGCCCGCATGATCGGCTTTGCCAATAAATTTTATTAACCATTTGAATACGCCTGAAATTCCTTCCACAACACCAATGGTTTTCTTTTGCGCTTCCAAGACTGGGCCTTGCTCAATATGTAATTCCAAAAAGGCTTTGATACTTTCGGGCGAGCGTTTGGCATGCATTGCTTGATGATAGTCCAAGCCAAATTTAGCCATGGCAGACTTCAGGGTTTCACCAGTGGGATCTTTGGCCTGCTGTAACCAATCCAGAGTTAAACTACCGGTTAATGCCTGCGCCCCCAGCATGCCCCCAAAGCGGCCTTCTTCTTCGCTAGTGGCGATGATTTCTACAGGGTAATTGAGCTGTATGTTGTTTTCCTGAATAACGCGCAGGCATTCAAGCCCGGCAAGAACGCCCAGGGTGCCGTCGAACAGGCCCCCGGCGGGAACCGAATCAAGGTGGGAACCAATCAAGATCGCAGGTTTGTCCATATCACCCAGGCGACCACAGATATTGCCCGCGCCATCCATATGGGTTTTAAGTCCGCTGCTAATAAAATAATCGAGCAACCATTGGCGCGCGGCCCAATCTGTTTCCGTAAAGCCTTGTCTGTAAATGCCGCGATCCGTTTCGTTAAAGCCGAATTCAGAAAGTCGATATATATCTTTTTCCACTCGGCTTATATTGATTTTATGGTTAATAATTAATCTCCTTCAGCGGGGCAGAGTATCGCTGTTGTCAGCCAATGTGATAACTATCATGCAAATAGAGGTCATATGCAAATTCGTGGTAGCGCAAATGAATTGATTGGCCACCGATCAGCGATGCAGAACCTACCTATCCAGTTTTGCGAACGTTAAGTTAGTTCTGTAGTCTAAGGAGACTTTGGAGCTTTACCAATTCGTTCGAGCTCTATTAATTTCTCTGACAAGTGGAGAACAGCGATGGCAAATGGGGGCATTAACACGTTCAACACAAAGCAATCTCTGGAAGTAGCTGGAGAAACCATGGAAATTTACTCCATTCAGTCTCTGGAAGATCAGGGTTGGGATATGGTTCATCAATTGCCGTATTCACTCAAAGTGCTGCTCGAAAATTTATTGCGTAACGAAAACGGTAAAAGTGTTACGGAAGAGCATATTAAAGCCTTGCTGGAGTGGCCGAAGGAGTGTCGCTCTAAAAGTGAAATGGCATTTCATCCGGCCCGGGTGTTGATGCAGGATTTTACCGGTGTTCCGGCCGTGGTGGATCTGGCGGCGATGAGAGATGCGGTAGCGAAAAGGGGTAAGAATGCCGCATTGGTGAATCCGCTGACCGCTGTGGATCTGGTGATTGATCATTCCGTAACAGTGGATAAATTTGCCGACCCCTCGGCCTATCATGATAACGTCGCCATAGAAATGGAACGCAACCATGAGCGCTATCAGTTTCTGCGTTGGGGTCAATCAGCGTTTAAGAATTTTCGTGTAGTACCACCGGGCACCGGTATCTGTCACCAGGTAAATTTAGAATATCTGGCGCAGGTAGCCTGGATACAGGAGGTTAATGGTAAGACACAGGTTATACCCGATACTTTGGTAGGAACAGACAGCCATACCACAATGATTAACGGATTAGGGGTGCTTGGCTGGGGTGTGGGTGGCATTGAAGCCGAAGCGGCCATGTTAGGTCAGCCTGTATCCATGCTAATTCCTGAAGTCGTAGGATTCGAGCTCAACGGTCAATTGGCTGCTGGCGTTACAGCAACGGATTTGGTCTTAACCGTGGTTCAAATGTTGCGCAAGCACGGTGTAGTTGGAAAGTTTGTGGAATTTTTCGGGACAGGATTGGATCAATTACCCATCTCTGATCGCGCAACTATTGCCAATATGGCACCGGAATATGGCGCAACTTGCGGCTTCTTCCCCGTAGATAACGAAACATTGAGATACCTGGAATTATCTGGCCGTTCTCCAGAACTAATCAGTCGGGTGGAAAAGTACTGTAAGACGCAAGGCTTATGGCGTGATGAATCTCATCCGCGGAGATATTCCAGTAAGTTAAGTCTAGATTTAGCGGAGGTAGTGCCCTGTGTTGCGGGGCCAAAGCGTCCCCAAGACAGAGTCATTTTGGAGGGATTATCTGCTGCGACCATGGCGCAAATAGAACTTGACGGGCATGGGGTTCGAACCGCTCCAGTGGTAGGTCAGGATTACAGCTTGAGTGATGGCGATGTGGTTATTGCAGCCATCACTTCTTGTACCAATACGTCCAATCCAGCGGTGATGCTGGCTGCGGGTTTGGTGGCAAAGAAGGCTGTGGAAGCAGGATTGGTGCGTAAGCCATGGGTTAAGACTTCACTCGCGCCGGGTTCAAAGGTGGTGACCGAATATTTGGAAAAATCCGGTCTGCAAACCTATTTGAATCAATTAGGCTTTGACCTGGTGGGTTACGGCTGTACTACCTGTATCGGCAACTCTGGGCCTTTAGCACCGGAAATTGAAACAACCATTAAAGAAAACAACTTAGTGGCCTGTTCAGTACTTTCAGGTAATCGAAATTTTGAAGGCCGTATTCATCCGCGAGTAAAAGCCAACTGGCTGGCGTCGCCACCATTGGTCGTGCTGTTCGCGTTAGCGGGAACCACATTGATTGATGTGAATAAAGATCCCATTGCGACCACGGCAACAGGAAAACCCGTCAGTATGGCTGATCTATGGCCGACACCCGCTGAAATAGCGGAAGTGATGGCCTGTGTGTCTGGTGATATGTTCAGGCAAGAATATGCTGAGGTGTTCAATGGAACTCCGGAGTGGCAGGGGATTGAGGTCACTCAAAGCGAGATTTTTCCCTGGGACGAAAATTCCACCTATATTCAAAATCCACCTTTCTTCAGCAATGAAGTTTTTGCGGCATTGGAGGATATCAAAGGCGCCCGCATTCTGGCATTGCTGGGCGACAGTATCACTACAGACCACATTTCTCCAGCGGGTAATATTGCAGAAGAAAGTCCGGCTGGCGAGTATTTAAAGTCCAATGGTGTAGCAAAGGATTCATTTAACTCCTACGGATCTCGTCGCGGTAATCATGAAGTGATGATGCGCGGAACCTTCGCCAATGTTCGAATCAAAAATGAAATGTATCCGGGTGTTGAAGGCGGCGTTACGTTATTAATGCCCGAGCAAACGCAGATGCCCATCTATACCGCTGCCATGGAGTACCAAAAACAAAATACTCCGTTGATAGTGATTGCTGGTAAAGAATATGGTACCGGGTCGAGCAGAGACTGGGCGGCAAAAGGCACACGGTTGCTTGGTGTTAAGGCTGTTATTGCTGAAAGCTTTGAGCGTATTCACCGTTCCAATTTGATTGGAATGGGAGTGCTGCCCTTGGAATTCAAGGGCGAGACAAATCGACAGTCGCTGGGTTTGGACGGCAGTGAAGTCTTGTATATAAATGGGTTGGCTGATTTAGCTCTTGGCTCTGAAGTTACCTTGGTGATTGAGCGTGCCAGTGGAGAGCAGAATGAGACCACACTGGCCGTTCGCATTGATACGGATGATGAGCTGAAATACTTCCAGGCTGACGGTATTTTACAATATGTTATTAATCAATTAACGGCGTAGTGAGTGAGCGATGGATAAACGCATTGAGCGTGATTCTCTTGGTGAAGTGGCGGTCCCGGCACAACATCTTTGGGGTGCGCAAACTCAGCGCTCGCTAGCTAATTTCGCCATCGGCAACCAAAAGTTCCCGATAGAATTTATTCATCAATACGCCATATTAAAAAAAGCAGCGGCAATAACCAATGCCGAATTGCACAAGCTCGATGGAGACTTTTCAAATTATATTGTTAATGCCTGCGATGAAATTATTGCGGGTACCCATGATAATGAATTCCCACTAGTTATTTGGCAAACGGGAAGCGGCACACAAACCAATATGAATTTGAATGAAGTTATTGCCTTCCGCGCCAATCAAATAGCCGGTACTCTGGAACAACAGGATCGCAAAATTCATCCAAACGACCATGTTAATCTTTCTCAATCTTCCAATGATACATTTCCCACGGCGATGCATATGACGGTGCTTCATGAATTGCAGAATCAACTGCTACCGGCCGTTCGGGATTTGATTGAGATATTAGAGCAAAAACAAGAGGAGTTTGCCAGTCACGTCAAAAGCGGAAGAACGCATTTGATGGATGCGACGCCAGTAACCTTGGGTCAAGAGTTCAGTGGTTATTGTCAGCAAATTCAATATGCAGAGCAGCGTTTACAGGCGGTTCAAGAACCGCTACAAAGGCTTGCCATTGGTGCTAGTGCGGTGGGCACCGGTTTGAATACGCATGCTCAATGGTCTGAAAAAGTTTGTCAGAAAATCAGTCAGTTGACTGGAATTATCTATAAGCCTGCGGCGAACAAATTCATGGCGCTGGCAGGGCATGAAGCGTTGGCAGATTATCATCATCAATTGGTCTTGTTGGCTACTTCGCTAATGAAAATGGCTAATGATTTACGGTGGATGGCTAGCGGACCCCGCTGTGGTTTAGGCGAGATTCAATTGCCTGCCAATGAGCCAGGTAGTTCCATCATGCCGGGTAAGGTCAATCCCACACAAATTGAAGCAATGACGATGGTTTGCGTGCGCGTTATGGCAAATGGTTCAGCTATGGACATTGCCAATAGTCAAGGCCAGTTTGAGCTCAATGTTTACAAGCCACTTATCTTATATACCGCGTTGGAGTCCACTGGATTATTGAGTGATGCTATTCAGAGTTTTAATTCGAACTGCTTGAGGGGCATTCAGGCAGACGCCGATCGCCTAAGGTCAGTGATGAAACAATCATTAATGTTAGTCACGGCGCTGACACCCTATATTGGCTATGATCTGGCGGCAAAAGCGGCTAAGTTTGCGGTGGATCAAAACTGCTCTTTGCGTGATGCGGTTTTGACATTACAAATCATGTCTGGGGAGGAGTTCGATCAAAAGGTGGACCCCCACCAGATGCTGGGCCCTTCAATTTAGGCTAATAAAATAAAGCCTGGGTTTCTCTCTACAGCGTCCTAAGTGGACAGGCCGAGAGAGAGACCCTATGCTGTTTTTAATTTGTTTGTTTATCTTATGTCAGTGTAATGAAAGGAGCACTCATGAACTCTGGATTTAGCCATCGACTGAGTTATGGCCTGGCGGCCGCCAGTCTTTTAGTGACTAGCGGACTATTTCCTAATTCAGTATTGGCCGGTGGCATTGATGCAGCCATTAAGGCCGGGTCACTGGGTGTTGGTTTGGAGCTGGGGTACACCTTCGAAGGTAGTAATTTTAGTTTCCGTTTACAGGGAAATGACTTTGATTACGACTATACCCTAGAAGAAGATGATATCGAATACGATACAACCTTAGATCTTGCCAGTGTTGGATTCTTAGTGGATTGGCACCCATTTAGTGGTGCGTTTCGTTTTACCCTAGGTGTTTATGAGCATGAAAACAAAATCTATGGAACTTCAAGCGGTGAGGGCGTCTACGAAATAGGTGATATCACCTATGTGGTTGATAGCAATGATAATTTTTTGCTTGAAGCTAATATTGATCTAGGCGATGGGCTGGCGCCTTATGCTGGTATTGGCTGGGGGCATTCCCCCACTAACGATACCGGGCTGTTATTATCGTTGGATATTGGCGTGCTTTATCAGGGTGCGCCAGAGGTTGATTTGCAGGCTAGCGGTAACGCTACGGCCAACGGGTTCACTATAGATGTTGGGCAAGATCCTACGGCACAGGCTCAGGTTCAAGAAGAAGAAGATAATCTTGAAGACGACCTGTCACAATTTGATCTGTATCCAGTGATAACCTTTGGAATTGGCTATCGATTTTAGGGAATAACGTGCCGCCAGGGATTACGCATTGGCGTTAATTCTGGCGGCTGTTGTGATTGGTCTTTCCACGTTACCAGGCTGTGTGCAATTCCATTTCCTGCTTGGGCGCCAGGCAGCGATCAAACTGATTATAGGCATTTTGTAACCACACCTTCACCCGCTTTCTTTCCGCGATAGACATGACTTTCGAATCATTAGCGGCAGCCCAAAAGCTCAAATTGTTGTAGTCAATTTTACGGGTTAGGGAAGGTTGTAATTTCTTGAGACTAATAATATGAACGCCGATGGATTTGGCTTTGTCCAAAACTGGGGATTGATGTAAGTGTTCAAAATCTTCTCCGCGACCGAAATTCTCCACTACAACAAGCTGTATGTTAGCGTCAGCAAAAGCTTGTATTAACGTGTCGAGCAGGTTTAGGGAGTCTGCACCGTCATCCATAACATGCCATAGATAAGGTTTGCAGCCGAGTTCATTAAATAATTCTATGGCGTCGCTTTCCTCGATCCATTCCAATAGCTCTGTGCGAGTCTGGGCGGCCAAATCCACAATGATGTCTTGCTCAGGATGATTTTCAACCGCTTCCACCAGTTCGTCCAGGCTGGCGAAATCGCTCATGGTTAACGGCGAGGTGAACTCTCCGTAAAATCGAGAAAAAGTACCATGAGAGCTATCGGAATCAAAGCCACAGAAGGGTGAATTCTGATCAATATAATATTGGGCGAGTAACCGTGATGTCATTGATTTTCCAACACCACCTTTTTCACCGCCAATAAAGTGAATTTTGCTCATTTTAGAGTGTCTCCAGTTGGGGAATGCTGCACTAAATTTCTGCCTTTATACTACCAAGCTGTGGTTACAGTGCAATGACCTATTGATCATACCTGGAATAAAAAAAAAGGCTGCGATAAACGCAGCCTTGAAAGTGTTGCTAGGAGACATGAAGTTATTCGAGTACTTTGCTGATCCTTGTAGAGAGCTCACTTCGGTTATCATTGCTATCAATTGTGGCTAAAGCAAAGTAGTGAGTACCGGCTTCTACATCGCTAAAACTGTAGCTGGATTCAGTGCTTGGGATTTCAGCAACTTTGGTCATTTCTCCGGTGGCACTGTCAGAGTAGTACACTTCATAGGCCTTAATGTCGCTAGTAGTCAGAGCTGAACCGTCAGCGCGAGTTTTTGGTGCAGCCCAGGTTAGTGAAACATTGTAAGTTACATTAACGTCAAGTTGTGCTGTGGCGGAAATTATTTCAGTCGTGAAGCTGGTTACTACACAGTAGTAGCTGCCAGCATCCGACTTATCGGTTCCACTGATCACTAGGGTGTCGGAAGTGGCACCGCTAATGGCTGCACCGTTGTGGTACCACTGGTAGGTAATGCCCAGGTTACTTTCAGCTTTGACTGTGAATACTGCATTTTGTCCACCGTCAACTGTGGTGCTAATCGGTTGTTCAGTGATGCCGAGAAGGACCAAGCCACCAGAACTTGAGGAATTACTATCAGTATTGTCTGTTCCTGAGTTTGTGTCAGTACCTGCATCGGTGTCAGTAGTAGAATCATCTGTGTTGTTTGATCCAGAGTTGTTGTCAAACAGAGCCAGCTCGATGACTTCTATACCAGCAACTGATGGGTTTTCTTTAACATGGATGAAGTCAATATTTAAGGCTCCATCAACCACTTCGACGCTTGGGATTTCAACAATCAAGGCTGTTAGGGCTCCACCAGATTGTTGAAAAATGTCAACGTTATAGAGCTGAGCTTGACCTTCTGCATACACATCAAATACCCGCTTGCCGTTACCAAAGTTACCGGAATAATTTTCTGATAGGTGCAGGCGAATAGCGTATTGGCCATTGGGTACTGCAAAGCTGTATTGCAATTCAGGAGTACTGCTTCGGTTCCAACGTTGAGTATTATAAATAGTGTCATCTAATGTGTTCAGGATTTCAGTGCTCAGGTTTTGCTTATCGACAGTGCCAGTGTTGAAACCGAAATCTGCGCTCCACTGATTGCCCGAAGTATCAGTCCAGCTGGTACCACCACTGTTTACACGAACCACCACTTTTTCCGCAGGTGTTTCTACCACTTCCTCGTCAATAACTGGTTCGTCTTCGGCGATAATTTCAATGGCCGCAACGGTGGGATTTTGTTGGTTGCGTGCGAAAAGAAGATTGAGTTTGCCATCACTAACTGCAACGTTATTGATGTCGTAAGTAATGGCATTGTAAGCGCCGGCATCTTTATAAACATCAACGTTTTCCAGGGCTAAATTACCTTCGGCTAGGACATTAAATACACGCTTTCCAATACCAAAGACACCGCTGTAATTTTCGGAAAAATGCAAGCGAACAGTGTAGTTGCCATCAGCAATATCGAAAGCATATTCGAGGTCTATATCATCGTTAAAATCGCGATGCTGTTCCTGATATAAGGTATCTTCAATAGTGTTTGCAATCGCTTCGTTGCTGGAGGCATTGGTGCCGGTGTTGAAGCCGTAGTCTGCTTCCCAGAGATTTCCATCAGCGTCATAATAACCACCGCCACCGGCATTCACGCGGAGCACAACTGTCTCTGTTGTGGACAGCTCAGGAGCTACTTCTTTTGGAACAGGCACAATTTCAATGCCCGCGATGGTAGGGTTTTGTTTGATATGCCCAAATTCAAGATTCAGTTGACCATCATTTACCTGGATTGCATCCAGCTCTAACACCAGTGCAGTTTTTGCTCCGGCAGAATCAAAAATATCAACGTGATTCAGCGCAATTTCGCCTTCTGCTGCCACGCTAAAAACGCGCAAGCCAGTACCAAAGGTTTTGCGATAGGTCTCGGCTAAATGAATCTTGACGTTATATTCACCATTAACCAGATCGATATTATAAGCTAGTTCTTTAGAATCGTAGGCGTCATAACGTTGAGTTTGATAGATGCTATCATCTTCCGTGTTAGCAATAGAGCTAGTGGAGGTGGCGGTTATTCCAGTGTTATAGCCAAAGTCTGCTGACCAAAGGTTACCGTTGATATCCACGTACTGACTGCCACCTACGTTGATTCTGATAGGTGATTCGGCTCCATTTGCGCCAAAACTAACTGTGGCACTAGTGAGTAGTGCTACCAGTGCGCTTGATTGTGCCATTCGTCGAGAAAAAGAAGACTTAAACATTTAATTCATACCTAAAATTGTTGCTTAAAGAGATTGTTGCTGCTCAAGGGCAAAGATAGTCGTTGCTGGGGAGGGCGCTTGTGGTGTTCATCACATCTCTGAAGTAATCACTGTTTCATCATGAAATGTGTGCAAGGGGTCACAGCCCATAGCTGAACTGGCCTGAAATTAATGTGCTAGCTGAATCGATTATTTTTTTAGTTTTGTTTGATGTTTTTTGGTGCTTTTTTTTCATGCCTTTGTTAGATACTATGACTGTAGTTTTGCACGTTGAATTTATGTGATGCCTATCCCATCCCCACAAAGAAACGTTAAGATGAGACACAAGCCAAGTGAAGTCAGCTTCCTCGCAGTACGTTTTTATTTATCTGTTATTTTATTGTTACCGCTATCGGGGTGTGCGTTGCGATCCGAGCTGCCCGTGCCGCCGCCAAACCATGGTGTTTTGATGTTGGGCTACTCAACTCTGCAAGCAACGCCCTACCAAAATGGCACACTTTATACTGGGTTCGTGTTGGAAGAAATTAATAACGTTCCGTTGACAGTACCGTTGAAGTATTCTGATTCCGTTGCGCTTCCTATGGGGATAACCTTTATTAAAGGCTACTGCTATTGGCGACTAAGGGCGATTCCTATAACGGCAGATGAAAAAAAAGTTGAGGTTAATCAGGAAATTGAGGTTCGCTCTAATTACTTGCACACGATTGTTATCGATATAGATGAATATAAGCCCGGCTGTAAAGTCAAGCTATTAGAGCGTCCACTAAAACACAGGGTTCATAAGTGATGTTTAAAGCGCCGCACCTTCAAACTGTATGGGGACCTAAATTTCGCCGCTTACCTCGGGTGCTGCGAACAGAAGAGAAATTCTATTTTAGTGATGGTGACCATTGCTGGTTACATTGGGCAGGACCAAAACCTAGTTTGGTTGGGGAGTTGGTGGTGTTGCTTCATGGCTTGGCAGGCAGTAGTGAATCTCAATACATTGTTGGAATTCAAAGCACCCTAACAAAGCTTGGTTTGGCATCGGTGGCGGTGAACTTTCGCGGCGCTGGAGGCAGGCCTAATAATTTAGCTAAAACTTACCATTCGGGTGAGGCAACAGATCTCGCCGAAATTTTCCGTGGCCTTGTCAGGCGCTGGCCTCACGTGGTTTTATTTCCCGTTGGCTATTCGTTAGGTGGTAGCAGACTGTTGAACTTTCTTAGTGAGAAGTTCGATCCCTCGATCGGCGCCGCGGTAGCGGTTTGCGTGCCCATGGACTTGGCTGCCTGTGAACACCGCATGAATCAGGGTTTCTCTCAAGTTTACCGAAACCATCTGATTGGGGAGTTAACAAAAGCCTTAATTGCCAAGGTGTCTCATCTTGAACGAGTCGCGCCAGCGGAGGCGCGAAAAATTAAATCACTTGGGGACTTGAGCTCAATCACCACTTTCCGAGAATACGATGATCGTGTCATTGCTTCATTATTTGGTTATATGAATGCCGATGATTACTATCAACGCTGTAGTGTTCGACCAAAACTTAGATCCATCAGCAACAGTACTTTAATCATCCAAGCTTATGATGATCCTTTTATGACGCCTGCGGTAATTCCAGAACTCGCCGAATTGAGTGGATCTACTGAGCTTGAGGTTCGTAATGGTGGGCATGTTGGTTTTGTTGACGGATTGCCCCTCAGGCCAACTTATTGGTTGGAACAGCGGATTCCAGAATATCTCAAGCGTTGCATGGAGTTATAGTTAATAGATTAATAAGGCTTAGTGAAAAGCTTTGCTGCAAGTCAACTTTATTTGCTTTTATTTTTTTAAGA
This sequence comes from uncultured Ketobacter sp., assembly GCA_963922875.1. GTDB lineage: Bacteria > Pseudomonadota > Gammaproteobacteria > Pseudomonadales > Ketobacteraceae > Ketobacter. The sequence continues at coordinate 436,551 of CAWUJH010000005.1, forward strand.
AATGACAATGCTCTGACAGTTTAGAAGTGCCGTTGTTTCTCGGGGGGGATGCGCTTTGAAAAGAGTAGTGGTTTTTACGTGGTTTTTGATTTTTTCAATGCTTCCAGTGGGGCGTGCAGTCAGTGTTGAAATGGATGACTCCAATCGCTATTTCAGCCTTAATGGCAAGCCTCAGTTTCTGCTGGGGCACTATGCATGGGCGTCCATAGACCCGAGCAGCTACATTAATCATCCCTCAACCTACCAACAAATGATCGATGATGCCTACGAAAATCATCTTAACTATCTGCGTATCTCTTTATCATTAAACAGATTTACATCGAAAACAGATCCAAAAATCTACGGTGGCTCTGGAGAGACTCCTACTCCGTTTCTTTATGTGAATAACAAAGTCGATTTGGATCAATGGGACCCCGATTTTTGGGCGGGTTTGACTGCGATTGCGACCTACGCCTATGGGAAAGGTATTGTTCTTCACGTGGCTATATTTGATGGCGTTCCAATACGCTCGGGGCCGCAGTCCTATCGTTGGCGTAATTCTCTCTGGAACATTGACAATCAGTCTCGAAATTATTTTGGTGACCTGGATAGTAACAATAATGGCTCTGCTGATCAGGATAACGAATTCTATCGTGCCTATGCGTGGGATACCTCAAGTTTTTCAGGAACAAATGCGGAAAAGCTCGGTTATTATCAGAAGCGCTTAATTGATAAAGTTATAGAAGTATTGGGAGGTTTCGATAACGTTTTGCTTGAAGTTGGCAATGAATCCAATGGAGCTTCACAGGAATGGTTAGGCAAAGTAATTGATTATATTGCTAAGAAAACCGATAAATTGGTTACAGTGAATCACAAGTTGACGGCCAACGTACCCGCTAATGCAGCTGGGTATTCAGACCATTTTGGCGGCAGCTATGCGTTACAGGTGAAACAAACGCTACCTGATTTTGTGGGTAAAGGTATACCTGCCTGGATTGATCCAGATGGACCTACGCTTATGCGTGGTTATCCTGATGGTAATCGCAAAGCTGCCTGGTATTCGCTGACCGGTGGCGCTGCTGCTTGGGGTGGCTTCACCATGGCCTATTGGGATAACAATAAAGGCAGTCCTCTAATTCTCAGGTACTACCAAAACCTGATGAATTTTATCGATACGACGGGAGTGCGCTTCTGGTTAATGAAGCCGGATAATTCGGTTGTGAGTAATAAAGCGGATAACAGCGCATTAGCCAACCCGGGAAAGGAATATTTAGTTTACGTCAATGGTAATTGGACGGTGCAAGTCAACTTTGAAGCTGGCGAGTACAATTACTTTACTTTTGACCCGCAAACAGGCTACCGATCGCAAATTGGTACTTTGCAGGGTGGAAAGTCAGTATCTATATCTCGTCCAAGCTCTTCGTCGGATGATTGGGTCATTTATGCCGTGAATCCAAATGCCTATACAGAACAGCCTCCGGTAGTGGAAGAGCCCCCGGTAGTGGAAGAACCTCCGGTTGTGGAAAAAACTGAGGTAGTGAGAAAAGATGAAGATTGTAGAAATAAGGAAAAAGAGATGAATCAGGA
>CAWUJH010000006.1:0-277854 GCA_963922875.1 uncultured Ketobacter sp.
GTCAGTTTGCCGATGTGCCCGGCCAATATACGGTGCAAGCGGGTGAAACCCTGAGTCAGATTTCCGAGAAGCTGACTGGTAACGCTTATCTGTTCGATGCGATCGCCAAGGCTAATGGTATTACCGATCCCAACTTTACGATTCAGCCAGGGCAAGAACTAGTGATTCCTGATTTCTCTGATGCGGATATTAAAAGCCTGACCGGCACTGGCCGCGCTAGAATTGGCGAATTGGGTGTAATCACTGGCGATAAGGGGTTCCAGTTTACGCCTCAAGAAAAAGCATCAGATGAAGCATGGTTAAATGAATTGAGAGAATCCTATAAACCAAAACTAGGTGAATCGATTGATGATCGCTTTAATAGATTAGGAATGCTCGCGTTTGAAGATACCAATCAATATGTTAATAGACCGGAACTTAAAGACGATTTTGAAGTTGATATATCAAAACTCAGTACCGCCGATCAGATTAATTTATTGATTGCCCAGGAGTATGAACGAAAAGCTAAAGTACTAGAAAAATTACCGGAAATATCAGATTCAGCACAATCTGTGGGCTATTTGGCCATTGCGACCACAAAAAATCCAAAAGAATTGCTCGCAGGCGCCGCTATGGAGCGATACGGTACGTATTTGCAGCAAGGTTTGGATGTGAAAAATGGCATTTCACTAGAAGAGCGCCAGAAAATGTTCGATATGGCTCAAAATTATCGAGATCAGGCTGTTGAGCGTAAGGATGCAATTATTACCCCGACAGAAAGAGAGAGTATGATACGGGAATATAATAGAATAAAATACGAACGTGTTGAGTTGGAAAGTCTTGCGAAAGAACTAAACAACTATCAAGATATTGCCGGTCGAGCGCAAAGAGTAGCTGAAGAAACAAAGCGAATACACAGTGAAGTGCATGGTGAGTTTTACAACACTTCTAGTAAGTTAAGCGAATTGATGGATGGTCGCAATAATGGAAATATTGACGAGCGAGAGTTCAATCAAAGATACCAGGCACTGGATCAAAAGTATAATGGTTCTGGAGAGTCGCAAGGGCTTGTTGGTAACTGGAGGGAAAATGAATTTAAAGGCCTAGATATAATTGCTAAGGTTAGAGGAATCATACAAACTGATGAATTAAGAAACGAAAACCATGGATTGAAAGAGTCTAGTCAAGAATTAAGAAAAATTAATTCTAGTCTTGAAGGTGTTCTCCCAGAAATTGAAAAATTAGAGAGTGAAATTGAAAAGCATAATAATAGTAAAATGGCTAATTAGTTTAAGTATATTGGTTTGCAGTACGGTGGCTGTTAGCGAGGGAGTAACTCAGCCACCTGAAACAATGTTCTTTGCTAAGATATCTACAGGAGACAATAGTGACCTGGAATTGTATTTAAAAAATGGTGGAGATCCAAATATTTTGAGCCCCGCAAAAATCCCATTATTAAAAAGTACTGTTAATTTTATGAGATTTTCAGCTGCTGAAATGTTGCTGAATTACGGTGCTAAGATACCAGAAAAATTGCCTGAGCAATATGAGCTGACTGCACGTGTCGCACCGTTTGTTGAAGGAGCAACATTGTTAACAATGTTAATAGAAAAAGAAGTCGACTTAAACTATCGCCCAGATAATTCCGGTGACTCATTAATGGGTAAAATTCTTAGGTCATGTCTTTCAGGAGATTTTTGTAAGAGCAGTATTCAATATTCAAATTTAACAAAAAAAGCATTAAAAAAAGTAGATTTATCTATGCCTGTTATTGATTTTAGTGGTGATGTTTATGCCATTAATTATATTGCGTCATTCGATACAAAAACTGCATTTGATCTTCTTGCTTATTTGTTAGAGCTAGGCGCTAACCCTAACATAATATCTAAAAGTGGTTACGTCCCATTGGACGACATTGTACGAAATAAGAATCCAGGACTAATGCTTAAGTTGCTTTTGGATAATGGAGCGAATCCCGAATTAATGAATGATCATTCCCTCCGCATTGCGCTAAGAAGAAGTGACGTTGTGAAAATTTTTAGTACATATGGTTATGATCTAGAAAAGTTGGCTAAGGACAGAAAACACTAAGGGTTTTATCGTGTAAGGGATCACTTATAGAATCAGTCGGCCAGTTCATCTTAATTAATATATCGAAAGAGGGTGTTCAACATTCTGTGCCATCCGAGCAGCTTCATAAGCTGATGTGTTTCCCCAAACAAGTCAATAAATAGATATTGATAGCGTACAATTACAGCTAAGATTTTTCGCTCAATTCATTGGCCCATCGCAACAGTTCAGCCACGGCCTCGAAAAAGTCGGAAGTGATATAGCGGTCAATTTCAATATCCCGATATAGCCCGCGAGCCAAGGGGATATTTTCCATAATGGGTACGTCAGCTTCTTGTGCGGCTTCACGTATTCGGCGAGCCATTTCTCCCTCACCCTTGGCTACTACTCGAGGCAAATCCGTTTCACCTCGCTCATAATACAGAGCTACGGCAATATGGGTAGGGTTGGTTACTATGACGTTTGCCTTTCGAACTGAGCCCAACATGTTTTGCTGTGACCACTCCTGATGCAGCTGTTTGCGTTGGCCTTTTACCATTGGGTCACCTTCACTGTTCTTATGTTCTTGTTGAATGTCACGCTTGCTCATCATAAGGTTTTTAATATAGGCATGATGTTGATAGAAGGCATCTAAAATTGATACAAAAAGAAATACAAAAATAATGCCACCAAATATAAAGACAAAGGTTTGCCAGAACGCGCCAAGAAGAGAGTGAATAGGTCCGTAGGTAATCTGTAAATAATCAGACATATAGTTCCAGATAACCAGGTATGCTATCCAGCCAATTAGGATTATCTTCGCGATACCCTTAACAAGTTCGACCAAGTTTTGAGCGGAGAACATTTTCTTTAACCCTTGAACTGGGTTTAGATTCTCGAATTTCGGCGTTAGCTTCTTTGAGGCAAATATCGGGCCTACCTGAACGTACTCAATAAATATGCCTAGAATTGCAGCGGCAAAGATAATCGGTAGAGAGGCCGCGAGTAGCGATTTAACCGCGATATAACTCGCATTGATGAGTGCTTCCTTGCTGGGCGAGGCAATAAATTCAAAGCATACGTTAAATACCTTGTTGATCTCTTTGAAAACCATACCGGAAAAGGCCCAGATCGCTAACAACCAATACAGCAAAAGGAAAGTCTTGGACAGATCCTGACTCTTGTGTACTTGGCCTTCTTTGCGGGAATCCTGAATTTTCTTGGGGGTAGGCTTCTCTGTCTGGTCCGATTGCTTTTCAGCCATGTCTACTTCCTAAATCCATTTGTTCGTGATTATAGGGTTTACCCATATTCATCAAATAAGCTATATCCTTTAAGATGGCATTATAAAAGGATTGGAAAGGTATCCCTTGTCGTGAAAATAAATTCAGATGCTATTACCGCTGCTCAACTGAGTTTGTTGCGCTCGATCGAGCGTCCAACAAACTCAAATAGTAAGACGGTAGAATCAACCGATCAAGTGGAAAATTCACAATATAACGGTTTTTTCAGTTCAGAAAATACTACCGACTTTCAACAGATTTCCTCAGGGGAGGCTTTATTGATGCTCGATGCCTGGGAAGATAAAAGCGGGCGTTCTTTAAACCTTTCAGCAACAGAAAATGTGATACTTAAGGATCTAATCGCAGGTCCGTTGAAAGATTTGGCCACTTTTATTTTGGCTCCCCTTAATGGTTAACAGAACTATGGAACTTAAGGAAATTAGCCCAGAAAATTGGCGCTTAAGTGCGGCTCGTTTCGTTAATGCTCTAACACTATTAGAAACCTTGGAACAAAAACACAGCTTATTAATACATATTGCCAAGCTGTTAGAGGTTAATGATTTCTCTGGATTCCTAAAACTATTATTACTCCTCGCTGAATGTGATGATGAGCAGGCAAAGCGAGAGTGCGCTAAAACCATTGCTTACTCTTTAAAAAGTTTAGATTTGCCTGTAGGCGCGCTAACGGCATGGGGAAATAGCCAATTTTTTTCTCATGCTGCTAACGCTCTTTCAGCGAATAGGTTTTCGTTTTCCAGCTCCATTTCACCTGCAAGAAACTACGCGCCTATCGAATACTTAACGGTTTGGTTTTGTCAGAAGACGCACCGCCCTTATTTAAGCGAAACCATGTATTTCAATGCTCTGGAAAAACTACTGGCGCTGCTTAAATATGATGATGAAGCTTATCGAATATATCCGTTCTACATTAAAAATGAACTCGAAAATAGTTCGGAAGGTGCTTATATTAGCTTAAGCCGTCGCTATCTCTTGGCATTAGTTGAGGCGTGGTCTGCTGACGCCAATCCAAGCCAAATAGTTTTAAAATTGCGCCAAACTAAGTGAGTAATTTTGCGAATAAGTCTACCAGGTTTTTATTGTCTGCAAGTTTACGTAAAAGAACTTCTACAATCACACCTAAATTAATCATCATAACCCACGTAGCGACCCAGGCTTTTATGGGCGAAGTTAAAGAAAGTAAATTAATTTGTTGCGCAAAACGGTTAACAAGTCCAAAACATAGGTCAATGATAGCTAATATAAGGATGCCCGGTGCTGCTATGAGTAACGCCAGGGTCATCATATAGTTGACCTCGTTTATGAAAACCTCTATGGCATTGGCGCTTAAGCTTGGCAATAGTTCATGTACAGGCCAAATCGTATAACTGGTGAATAATACATCCAGAAAAATTAGAAAAGCACTGCTGGAGATAAATATAACGCCGGCTAACTGGCCAAGCCATTGGCTGGTTAATGAGGTTTGATGGCCCTGGATAGGGTCGAGTACACTCGCCATATTGGTGCCAGCCTGGGTATCAAGAATACCTCCTGCTATGTTTAACGCCCAGAAGACTGAGCCGAATAGAAAACCGATGACTAGTCCAAGAAACATTTCCTTTATGAGAATATATGGCCATTCGCTCATTTCAAAATTTGTGGCATCAACGGCTGAGTAGGTGAGAGGCAATACGATAATGGCCAAACAGACATAAAATCCATTGCGTACCATTACTGGTGCATTTTCCTTAGTTAATAGAGGCAAAATAAGAAAGGAAACGCCAATGCGTGGTAATGCAACGGCCATTGCGACAAGCCAATGGCCAAAATTATTTACAGCTATATCTTCGGGCACGTTAGTGAAATCATATGTTAGTGTACGATTGCGGGAAAGTCAGTATACAAGCGTAGAGAGAACTGTTGTAAGGTCTCTCCCAGTAAACCGGCTGTGATGAAAAGGGTTACAACAACGGCCACCAGTTTTACTGCAAAGGCTAGTGTCTGCTCTTGAATTTGAGTAACAGCTTGTAACAAAGAAACCAACAATCCCGTAGCGGTGGCAGCAACTATCGCAGGTGCCGAGAGCACTAGCATTAGCCAAAGTGCTTCTTGTGTGTATTTGATAACATCCACATCCATGAATAGATCTACCCTATAAATAAGTCATGACCAAGCCATGAATCAAATGAGTCCAGCCGCTAATAAAAACAAACAACAGTAGTTTAAAGGGAAGGGAGATGGTGGTTGGAGAGAGCATCATCATCCCTAGTGCCAATAGAATATTGGAAACAATTAGGTCAATAATAAGAAAAGGTAAATAGATTAAAAAGCCGATTTGGAAAGCATCCGATAGCTCCGAAACAACAAAGGCCGGAATTATTACGATTAAGTCTTTCTCCGATGCAACCCCTGATTTATTTGGTGCCATGATTTTATTAATGGTCCTCAAGAAAAAGTCACGTTCTGCTTGATCGGAGTGCTTGTGCAGAAATTCCTGTAGTGGCTTTTTTCCGTCATTGGCTATTGATAATACTATTTGTAAGTCCTTTTCCTCACTTTTCAGTGTTTCTAATTGTGAACTAACGATCTCGTGGGTTTCCGTTATCACCGGGTACATCACATAGATTGACAAGATAATCGCAAGTCCATTTAGTACTACATTGGGCGGAACCTGTTGTAATCCCATCGCGTTTCGTAATAGGCTTAGAACAACGATGATTTTTGTAAATGATGTGATCATCACGGCGACGAAGGGGGCAAGAGCCAACCCAACGACAACGACAATAATTGCACCAGGATTGAAGCTGTTAAAATCCATTGTGACTAAACCGCAAAATTCTAATCCCAACTTGATCACCTACGGTAATCAGTTGTCCTTTAGCAATGAGGTTCCCATTGGCATAAATATCAGTTTTGGCATCGTCCAATGGGGCCTTTAAGTTGACGATGTAACCAGGGCCAATATTCTGTAGTTCCGCAAGAGATAGTTGTATTTCGCCTATTTTGAATTCCATTTTAATAGGTACACTATTTACGTCGAAGGGTAATTCTTGGTTATTATCATTTTCGGATGACATCATTCGGGTAAATCCTTTTTCGTTACTATATGCGTTATTGACTTCTGATATACAGAGCATTCTGTCGTTAACGTGTGCGGCGAATGACAGAGAATTTGTTCGTAAGAATAAGTAATCAAAAAAACATTTTTTTTTGTTCAGCAATAGAATATCGCCTGGATTAAATGCATTGATTTCATTTGGAAGCATTAAGATGGGCGTAGCTAGAATTTCAAATTGAAAATTCAGTTTTGGAAGTTCCTTTGGCGTCAGAGCTTGATAGGCAGGTTGGTTTAGTATCTGCAAAAGATCCTGGGTAGCAAGCAGTTTGCCTTGGCCATAGTAATCGTCAAACTTTACATTCCAGTTTATGTGGAGGTAAGTATCCGTCGCTATTTGTGTATCGCCAATCTGTTGTACATGCCACTTTTTCTGGGTGAGCTGTTCAAAGTGATTGAGAAAATTGGTGTGGGCAAGTGTCCAGGATAGAACAATGTGTTGTGGCTCATAGTCCCACCAATGACGGTTACCCACCATGTGGGCTAAGGCATGGTTGTCCATTGATAACAGTAGCGAATCGCTGTCCGTTACTAATTGGATCAAAATTTTGACGGTTGAATCCGAATCTACCTCACCAAACCGGCGATCTAAAGGGAACTGGGGTTCCAATTGCCAGTGGGCACTGTAACCTTCTACCTCAGTTCTTACACCACTAAACTTAGTCGTAAGACGATTGGATATTGAAGCAAGCGGCTCGGATATATTGGGTAAATTACGAAGAGACATACTATCCACAACTATTTGTACCCTAAAGTAAGCTTGATTAAATCCTGTATGTTTCGTACGTTTAGTTTCACGCTTAATCTTGATCTATGAAGCTCTACGGTTTTAATACTAATTCCCAGAATATCAGCAATAGTTTTATTGAGTTTACCTTCGCACACCAAATCCAGAACCTGGCGTTCTCTGGTTGTTAGTGACCTTAGTTTCTCGCGGGCAGAATCAGGATTTCTTAAGGTGCAACCAGGGTCGTTTACTATTTGTTTAATTTGTTCTATCAGTATTTCTGAGTTGAATGGCTTCTCCAGGAAATGAGCGGCTCCTTGGCGCATGCTTTCAACCGCTAGACTTACATCGCCGTGACCGGTTATAACAATAACGGGTATTGTTATTTCCTTCTTGTGTAGTTGCTCGATCAGTTGTAATCCCGTAATGTCCGGCATGCGCATATCTGTAACTATGCAACTTTTAATATTGTTTATGGGATTTTGCTCAACAAACTCACTGAAGCTTTGCGCGGAATGAAATTGATGGCAAATAAACCCTGAATCCTCTAAAAGCCAGCTTAAAGACTCATTAAACGCTTGATCATCGTCTACTAAATATACTTGTATCTTCTGTTCCATGAATAGCCTCGATTCCTTGATGATTGGTTCTATGGAGTAAGAGGTAGAAGGACGACAAAGGTCGTTCCCTCAATTTTTGTTGGTTCGAGATAGAGTTTGCCTTGATGATGCTCCAAAATCGTGCGGCATATTGAAAGCCCTATTCCCATTCCATCCTTTTTTGTCGTAAAGAAAGTGTCGAATATTTGATCGGTCTCGAGTTCACCGACACCACAACCACAATCAGTTACACTGACTTTTAGGCGATGGTCTTCAGTTCTAAAAGTAATCTCTAGTATGCGTTTATTCGGGCTAGTATTACGCATCGCGTCAATACTGTTACGAATAAGGTTTGCGAATACCTGTTCGATGAGAACCTTGTCAACACGAGCTTCCACGGTATTGAGTGAGCACTCCACGCGTACTTTTATGGAATGTTCTACCAGTTCTGGGCTTAAAAGCTGAATAACATGTTCCACTAGCATTCTTACATCACAGGTTTCGTAGATCGGTTGCCTACGAAATACAAACTCCCTAATTCTCTTGATAATCGATGCTGCGTATTCTGCTTGGTGTAGTGCGTTGACAATTGCCGAGTTAATCCGTGGATTCACTTCGTTGGGTCGTATTAAACGGTTCGCAGCGCTCAGATAGTTATATATGGCTCCCAGTGGTTGGTTTAGTTCATGAGCCAACGTGGTTGCCATCTCCCCTACAGATAGTGACTTGGATGTTTGTAATAGCTCGTTTTGAAGCTGTTGAGTTTTGCGTAGAGATTGATGGGTCTGAGATAGATTGTGGGCAATAAGTAAGGTGAATGATTGGTCTTGATCCTGAAATTGTGACCAGTGCAATCTGAAGAGCTGCCGCTGGGTGGTTTCGAAAACATCTTGTTCGTTAGTGGATGTAGAAACAATATGTTCAAAGTTGTTTATCCAGTCGTTGCGGGTAGTTAGTGGGAAATGACCAAAATAGGTTAAAAACAGGTTGTTACAATCAACAAGTTCACTTTCGCCATTGAATACCGCAGCGGGCAGGCAAATTTCTTGCGCTTTAATTCTAGGTGACATCCGCAGTTTCACACCTGCTAGTGCATGGGTGGTCATTCATTCACTCCAATACTTAAAAAACTCTTTAGATAAGAATTAATTTCATTGAACGCCATAAAGACAGGGGGATAGTAAAAGAGGCGTTCCTAAAGTGAATGCTTTGACAGGAAATGCAAATTGGTAAAATTCACATTTTTTTCGCTTCTCACCTTTGCGAAGTTCCGCTCTATAAGATTAGTAATTTCGAATTTATGTGGTCAAAACCGGAGCTTGGATATGTTGGAACTTTTTAGGGGTGGCATGCTACTGATTTTTCTTTCTCTAGACTTGTCAATGACATTGGTTCATGCCTCTGAACTAGAACAGTCAGATAGCACCAGTACGTTTACGCTAACGCAAAGCCAGCCTGTTACCGAATCTCAAACCAAAATTGAAGAGAATGAGCCTTTAAACTGGATAACCTTTTACGGGGCAGTTGTCTTTCTGTTAAGTACAGCAATGGTGGCGCTCTACATAGTGAAGCGCCGAACTAACTTAGGTGGTTTGCAAGGGCCTATAAAAGTTCTACATGCTGTACCTATTGGGCAGCGGCAACGATTGGTCGTTATTTCTTATAAGAATCAAGAGTATCTGCTGGCTCAGACAACGACCGCCATTTCGGTCATTGGTAATCCTGCAGAATCTAAATAAGTTGCATCACGTACATAAAGGTGTTTTAGAAGTATGAGTGAATCTTCACCTAACTTGACTCGCATGCCTGTTGCCTTTGATAGATATTCCGACATTATTCTGGCGGTCATGATCATCGCGATTATAACGTTGATGATACTTCCACTGCCTTTGTTCGTAATTGACTTTCTCGTTGCGATTAATATGTTGATATCGGTTGGTTTGCTATTGCTGGCTATCTACATTCCCACTGCTACCGCATTTACAAGCTTCCCTAGTGTAATATTGCTGACAACACTGTTTCGACTGTCGCTATCAATAGCGATCACCCGTCTTATACTCCTAAACGGCGATGCTGGCGCCATTATAGAAACGTTTGGCAACATGGCCGTTGGTGGCAACCTTGTCGTCGGGTTTGTGGTTTTTATAATAATTACAGTAGTTCAGTTTATTGTCATCGCGAAGGGGTCAGAGCGGGTAGCTGAAGTAGCGGCGCGATTCACCCTAGATGCTATGCCAGGTAAACAGCTTTCGATAGATTCAGATTTGCGGTCAGGGTTGTTGACCAAAGATGACGCAAAAGCAAAGCGAGCTTTACTAGAGGTAGAAAGTCAGCTCCATGGTAGTCTAGACGGTGCAATGAAATTCGTGAAAGGCGACGCAATCGCCGGAATTGTTATTCTTATCATTAATATTCTCGGTGGTTTAACGATAGGTGTTATTCAGCGGGGTATGACAATGGGTGATGCCATGCACACCTATAGCATTCTCACCATCGGGGATGGCTTGGTAGCTCAGATCCCAGCGTTGTTAACCTCCATATCTGCAGGTCTTATAATTACTCGCAGTTCAAATGAAAACAGTAAAGGGCATTTGGGTACTTCAATATTCAGCCAGGTAACCAACTATCCACGTGTTATCGCCATAGGTGGGTGTCTTGCATTTCTATTTGCTTTAATACCGGGGTTCCCTTGGCCGATATTTATGATTCTTGGGCTGGCATTGGTTGGACAGAGCTTATGGAAAAACAAGAAAAAAATTAATGGTTTTCTTGAAAATCGAGGAAGAAGTAATACTGAAGATTCCGTTGAAGATGGTCAAGCGAATGAAGGTGACTTGGCGCCTGCTCCCCTGGAAATGGCTGTTAGCCCAGCTATGGCATCGTATATAAACCCAAATCTACTTACTCAGATTGGTAATCAAGTTATCATAAAGATAAGTAAGAAGTATGGACTAAGCCTACCGTCTATAAGGGTTAAAGTGGATCGTGACCTATCAAAAAATGAATACCAGCTTACAGCCCATGGAATCAGTATTGGAAGGGCGATCATTAAGGAAGGCGCAATATTTATAGAAAAAAAATCCTGGTTGTCAGCCTACGATCCTAATGATACTGATGACAATACAGCTATAGATATATATCCATCGAATCAAGGTTGTTGGAAATCATCTGGCAGTTTGGAAGCAGCTAAGCAATCTGCAGTTAGCTTAATCCAAAATAATATTGAAACTGCAGTAAAGCGTAATCTTTCGGTATTTCTAGGAATACAAGAAACTGCAAATATAGTTAATTTATGGAATGAAGAATATCCTGACTTAATCAAAGAAATGTTGCGTGTGATGGCACCGCAACATCTAGCAGAAATTCTAAGAAACTTGGTTAAAGAAGGCGTCTCTATAAGACATATGAGAGAGATTTTCGAGCTGATCACAGATCTAGGGACTCAAGAAAAAAACCTGGTCGTGTTATCTGAGCGTATTAGAGTTGGTCTTAAACGCCAAATAAGTGATCAGTTCAGTGATTCTAGCCGAACTCTTAATGCTGTGGTGGTTCATCCAGAATTAGAAGATCTGTTTCGACAAAGTATCAGAGATGATGGTCGTGGCCAGATGGCCATAGATCCTGATCTCTATCAGAAGTTCGTTAGTAAAATAATACAAATCGTGGAAGAAGTAGATATAACTGAGCCCTTAGCTGTGCTTTGTTCCTTCGATCTACGCAGGCAAGTTCGCCAGATGTTAGAAGAAGCATTATTTGATTTGCCTGTGCTCAGTTTTCAGGAATTAGTAAATGACGTAAAGATAAATCCTCTAATTCAGGTAAACCTGTAGTCGGAAATACTTTGGCGTAGTATACAATAAGGAATTTTATGATAGGAATTAGCGTCAGAAATAGTAAAAATATTCTGAAAATATTAGGAGCAACAGCTTTACTGATAGCAGCTATTGCTGGCCAAGCTAAGGAGCTGCCGAATGGAGAGATATACAGCTTTAACCTGAATAACGAGACCGTCGAGGAATTCATGATCCGGTCAGTCGGTGCGAATGGATATCAGGTTGTATTTAGTGAGAAAGCAAAGTCTAGAGAAAATCGCTTAAATGGTCCGCTAAAAGGAAAGCTAAAAAATATAGTTAAAGATATAGCATCGAGCAATGGATTAATCTATTTTTTTGATGGCAGTACACTTTATATATATGGTGCGAAAGAGAAGCAAGAAGTGCACTCCATATTCCCCTCTGAAAATATTGCAAAACTAGAGCTTGCTTTAAAAAAGATAAATCTTGATGACTCTGAGAACTACATTGATATTGATCGTTCAATCGGATTAGTGTCGATATTTGGTGTGGCTTCCTATGTGAATCGAGTACAAGCAATAGTAGAAGCATTGGGTGCTCAGGATAATCAGATAATGACTGAGTTTAAATACTTTTCATTAAAATTTGCCTGGGCGACCGATCGGGTTTTTACAGTGGGGGGGAGAGAAGTAACTATACCAGGTGTCGCAAGTATTCTACGTCAAGCAATTGGTGAAGATCAAAATCAAGGGATGCAGTATACAGTTTATAGTGATCAAGCCGAGTCTGCACGCGCAGAATCCCTTCGGGGACAAGGCTTAGCTGCTCAAGGATCACAATCCAAGCAGATCGCAAGCACTATGAAGGGGAAAATTGTTGATCTTTATCGTAGTAGTAAGTCGGACTCTGGTCAATACGAAGAGCGAAGTTATCAGCGACAGCAGCAAACGGTGTCGGCTACTCGTGTGGTAGCAAACCCACATCAAAATGGAATCATTATCAGAGATCTACCCGAAAGAATGCCGCTGTATGAAAGCTTGATAGGGGAGCTTGATCAACCTACCGAAATTATAGAGATTGAAGCGACAATTATCGATATAAACACTGATAAATTAAATGAGTTGGGTATCGAATGGCGCTTTGGTAAGGACAATTTTGAGGCTCTGTTTGCCGGGGCTAATCAAAAAAGTAATTTATCACTAACGGGTTTGGCTGATGACGTCCAATATCTGAATCAAGTGCCTGGCTTTCAGATTGGAGCAATTATCGGCAATAATAATCAATTTGTTACTCGTTTAAATATGTTAGAGAAGCAAGGTTTTATAAGTGTTACATCACGACCCAGAGTCGCTACATTAAATGATTTAGATGCAGTTATAGAAAGCGGTGAATCATTGTATGTGCCTGTTGAAGGAGCTTTTGATACAGATCTTTTTAAAGTTCAATCAGGAACGCTGTTACGAGTAACACCTCATGTAATTGAAGAAAAAGACCACAAGAGAATAAGAATGTTGATCAATGTTGAAGACGGAAAAGTCAGTATGGTTACTGACGCCAATGGAAATAGTGTTCCGATGTCAACAAAAAATTCTGTAGTAACACAGGCCATAGTAAGTTCGGGTCACAGCCTGTTATTGGGTGGGTTAGTTAGAGAAGAAGTTACGACAGAGCAAAGGAAGGTACCTTTGCTTGGTGATATTCCATTGCTTGGTAGGTTGTTTCGAAGCGACTCTGAAACCAACAGAAAGAGCGAAAGAATGTATCTGATATCTCCTAGACTAATATCACCGGAGGGAGCAAACCAAGAAGCGGAAAAAGTAAAGCAAAAGGCGCAGACGTACTCCTCAGTAGTACCAATTTGCAAAGGAGATTGTGGAAATGACAACACTAGAAAAAAACTTAGAATATTCTAGTTTAGTGGATCAACCAGATCTGAAGGCTGTGCGGTTAAAGGTTCTAAATGGATTGCATAAAAATGCTGAATTTGATTTGTTAGAGAAAAGCGTTTTAATGATCGGCAGTAGCGTGTCTTGTGATATTGTTTTGTCCGATGATTCTATATCCAGGCAACACTGTTTATTACACTGTGTTGGATCGAATGTATGGGTAAGATCAATAGAGAATGAAGTAAAAATCAATGAAAATAAATTAGATATTGCAGAAGAATGTTTAATTTTTCCTTGTGACATCATTGGTATAGGGGATACACAATTACAACTCTTAAGCGGCGGGATGGACGTTAACAATAATTCAGACCATTTTAAAGACGGTAGTTCCAGTTCACGTTATCTACCTGTGGTTGGGCTGTTGGTTTCGATTGTGATCCTCGCTTGCTTTTTAGTCTTTCAACCTAATTTCACTTCTGCATTCGCAGCTCAGAGAGATAATGCGGACCTGAACGAATATAGGTCCAACGAAATTCAGTCTATAGATCGGAAGGTCATAGATACAACTAAATCGATAGAAAATAGCTCAGCAAAAGCCGATCAATTGGCGAAAGATGTTGAGGAAATTCTGCGCTTATCCGGCGTCTCCGCAAAAACTCGAAATATCGGAAACGGAGAGGTAGAAATTACTGGTTACTTTGGTGATGAAAAAGCGTTAGAAAATATTATGAATTCCAGATCTATTCAAGAGATAAATGGCTTGAAAAAGATTATTGCGAATAACTTAGATGTACCCAAAGCGGATCCAATAAATATTAACGCGGTGGTTCAAGGTGACAATCCTTATATAATTTTAAAGAATGGTTCTCGTTATTATGTGGGGGCTACTCTAGATAATGGGTATAAGTTAGCAGCGATTGAGGGAAACGATGTCATTTTCGAAACATCAAATGGACCTAAACGCGTAAAGGGCACTGACGCGTGGGTATTAAACTAAACTACAGTGCTTATGTTTTTAAACAAGGAAGATGTTATGTCTAATATAGCAAATGTTAATGATCAAATGACGACACTCATGCTCAATAATTCTCAGCAAGATGTGTCATCTGGTGATTCAAAGGATTGGTACATCGCTTTTGCAAATGCATGGGGAAAGACTCTAGATCGAAGCGCTGAAAAGATCATTGATTTATCGGGTAAGATCGACGCTGGCGATGATTCGCTAGCTACCACAACTGAACTTACAGCACAGTCACAGAGGCTTAGCTTTACAGCTACCTGTGCGGCCACCAGTATAAATGCCGTCGGTAGTGGTATTAATACTGTTGCTCGTAAGCAGTAATTTAAAGCATACGGAGGATTTAGCTGTGGTCGATTCAATCACTTCAGTTGCCTTCGAAATCACCGCTGCTCAATCCAGTGGTACTATGCAAACACCGCAGCGTAGTACCGCTTTTGATATAGCGAATTTCGAAAATATGTACTTAGGCAACCCTATGACTAATACCGTTAGTAATGTAGCTAGTCCTGTGGTTAGCTCTGCTGAAAATCAGGGATTTATTGCGACTATACAGTCATTAAAGGGGCTGAATAGTAGTATAAAAGATCTCGGAATGGATGCGATAAATGCTTTAGCAGAAAAAAAGACCCATTCTCCTAGCGATATGATCTTAGTAATGGCCAAGGCGCATGAGTTTGTTTTTCAGAGCCAACTCACGGCTACCGTTGCGAACAAGACGTCGGATGGTATTGCACAATTGTTCAGACAACAATCATAGGAGTAGTTCAATGTTTAAACTACGGATAGCTCAAACATTGAAAACCGTGTTTCTGTTGAGTAGTTTGGCGTTGATGACCGGTTGTGGAGGGTCTGTACTTTACTCTTCACTTCCGGAACAACAGGCCAACGAAATAGAAGCAGCACTGTTATCTGCAGGTATTAAATCGGAAAAAATACCGGCCAAAGAAGACGGTAAGTGGACAGTTAAGGTACCAGAAAATAGTTTTCCCATGGCGGTAGCTTTACTTGAAGAAAAGGGATTGCCGAGAGCTGCAATGGTGAATATGCACGAAGTTTTTCCAAAAGAAGGGTTTGTCTCTTCACCAATTGAGGAGAGGGCACGTTACATATATGCACTTTCACAAGAGCTTTCTAGTACGATTATGGAAATCGATGGTGTAGTAAGTGCAAGGGTGCACGTGGCTTTACCAGAAAAGTCTGTAATGGATAGCAACAGGGACTCTGCATCTGTATCAGTTGTGGTTATTCAAGAGCCTGATGTCGATTTATCAAATTACGAGATTGATATTAAAGCCATTATTACTGATGGCGTTGAAGGGCTAGACGATGTTAATCGAGTTACTGTTCGTTTCTTTAACAAACGTAAAATAGAACATGCTCCTGAAGTTAAGCAGAATTCTTTTGTAGGGGAAAAGCGAATGCTGCAGGCGGGCGTCGGGGGGCTACTGTTAGGTTGCGGTTTTATGCTGGTAATGTCGCTGCTTTATAAGCGTAAAAAGAAATAGTTCAAGGAGCGAGTTCTGTGCGTGTGGCAATGGATGTCATTATTGATAATGTGATCGAAGCAGTGGATCCTAGCTGGCTTCCACTTTTGCCTAGTGAATTATTCAATGCTGCTAGGCTGAATCAGCGTGGAAAAAGAGTGCTTTCACATTACTTATCAGATCAGACGGATCTATTCAATCTTCATAATTACTTATCAGCTGAAGCAGATGATATGACTGATAATATTCATCGCTTGTTAGCTAGTAAAAAAGATGAATACTGGCAAGCTGTTATAAAGCAGCTCGGCGCTTTAGCTTTGGCTCGCTATTTGGTTTTGTGGGTTGAGAAAAAGAAAGTAAATGATTTAATAAACTATTTGGGACATGAAATATTCGTTCGTACCTTGAAGGAATATTCCTTACAAAGAAATCTTTCAGAAAGTGATAATACGGAAATACACTCCTTAGAGTGGGATGGAGAGGGAGCCTGGAAAAATCAATTAGAGTCGATAGGTTTGGGAAATGTATTCCATTACATAAAGACAAAACATGATTATTTGTCTGATAGCGTAAGATTGATTTTTCCAAAAAGCCGTATATTCGATGAGAGCAATCTACTGTCTGACATGATAGTAGAACAGGTTATTTCATTGGTTTTACAAGAGAGAGATGAACTCACTCATGACTAACATGGATGTATACTTGGACCGTATTGCTGGCGACGACGGCAGGAGTCATTGGCAGCTTGGTGTTTTTGGTCGTCGCATTCCTTCACAATATGTAATTCAGTGGCAACATATTCAGTCGCTAGTTGAGAAGTCTGAAATGATTGTGCAGGAAGCCCTTCAGCAAGCCGATGATATTCGGACTCAAGCCTACCTCGAAGGTTTTAATGCTGGCAAGAAGCAAGTGGCATTAGAGAATATAGATAATGCACTTGCAATCCAATCGCAGGCTGATCAATGGCTAGCTGATAATGAGCCGAAGCTACTTCAACTTGCGATCCTTTTGGTTAAAAAGATCCTTCCATCGCTACCTGAACATAATCTCGTTGAGTCTATGCTTCACACGGGTTTACAGGCAATTGACGCCGAACGGAGTGTTACCATACGGATTGCATCCAAATACCTGGAGACTATGGAAACTTTAGTAAAGCATAAATTTTCTGAGAATCGTTCTCCTATTAAAGTTGAGGTGGTAAATGATATCTCTTTAAATGAATTAGAATGTGTTATCGAATCAGATCTCTGTGTGGTTCGCTGTGGCTTGCTTGATCAGATTCGCCAAATAGAGATCCAGTTATTGACTACATTAGAAGAAGGAAGCGACGATGAGTCTGTTACTGGATAAATTGACACTTCTAGATACCGCACCAAGGATTGGTAAAGTCATTGAAGCCATGGGTACTATGGTAAAAGTGAGTGGTGTGGATGCAAATGTGGGTGATCTTTGCGAGCTATTTGATCGAAACTCCAGTTATAGCTTAAAGGCTGAAGTAGTGGGTTTAAGAGACAGTTACACATTATTAACACCTTTAGGAGGGCTAACGGGTATTAACACGGCAATGGAAGTTCGAGTTCTAAAGCAGGCATCAAGTGTGCCCGTTGGACCAGAGTTGTTAGGTCGGATTATCGATGCTCTGGGTAATCCATTAGATGATCTGGGTCCTCTTACTTGTCAGGCTACGACAGCACTATTAAGAGATACACCTAATCCGCTATCCCGACTCCCAGTTGCTAAAGTTTTTAAAACAGGTATTCGTGCCGTGGATGGCCTGTTAACAGTTGGACTCGGTCAGAGAGTTGGTATTTTCGCTTCGGCTGGTGGTGGCAAAAGTACTTTGCTCGGTATGCTAGCTCGGGGTTCAGAAGCCGAAATAAAAATCATTGTACTGGTTGGAGAGCGTGGTCGAGAGGTTTTGGAGTTCATCGAAGACTCGCTTGATAAAGAAACCAGGAAGAACTCTGTACTAATTGTGGCTACTTCTGATCGTCCTGCTATGGAACGCTGCCGAGCAGCTCTACTGGGCACTGCAATTGCTGAATATTTTCGTGACCAGGGTAAGACCGTTTTATTGATGATGGATTCGATAACACGTTATGCCCGTGCGCTACGTGAAATCGGCCTGGCCATGGGCGAACCGCCGGCCAGGAGAGGGTTTCCCCCTTCAGTTTTTGCTAATTTGCCGATGTTGGTAGAGCGTGCTGGAAATAACGATAAAGGCCATATCACGGCGTTTTACACAGTATTGCTTGAAGATGAGCAAGAAGGGGAGGACCCAGTGGGAGAAGAAATACGCTCGTTGTTGGATGGGCATATGATCCTCTCCAGAAAATTGTCAGAGCGGTCACATTATCCAGCAATTGATGTACTTAAAAGTGCTAGTCGAGTTATGACTCGGATAGTAAACAAGGAGCATGTTTCTGCTGCGCAAAAATTTAAAGAGCTTTTAGCAAAGTTTAACGACATTGAACTTTTACTGCAAATTGGTGAGTTTCAAAAAGGCGCAGATGCTTTGGCGGATCAAGCCATAGACTCAATAGAGGAGCTAAATGATTTCCTTCGTCAAGATTCTGGGTACCAGGAGACTTTTGATGAAACGCAAAGTCGCCTAAAGTCCTTAGTGTAGATTAGTATGTTTAATACTTTGGAGCGAATTTATGAACTACGTGAATATAAAATTGCGGAAGCCCAACGCGAGCTGCAAGCGAAATATAGGATATTAGAAGAATTACTTGCCCAAGCAGAACATTTAAAAGAAAGCATCAATCAGTATCAACTAGAGTTTAAGCAGTTCCATTTGGTGGAGTTTGACTACCGGGGGCTATCTGGATCGAAGATTCAAGCACGCTTACGCCAAAAACGCTATCTGGAATGTGTCGTCTCAGATTTTGAAAACCGACTTCTAGAAACCAATATAAAAATTAACAATCTAAATCTGGAAATTGAAAATAACAAAAAGATACTCAATAGAGAACGTTTAAAGAACCAAGGCCTTAACAAAAAACTGTCTATTGAGAAAGATAAAGTGAAACTTGAAAGGAATCGTAAAGAAGTGCGCGTGCTTGAAGAAAATTTTCGGCCTACAACTCACTGGAGTTAATGATTGCGGTTATGTTTGTGAAAAAACAGTCGAATAGCATTCTCAATCCAGGACGAATAGTAAACTATCCTATAAAGGTATGTGCTGAGACCTCTCAAAGGCTACAAAACACCATAGATAGCCCAGCGCTAAATGGTGACAAGAGTGCTTTTGATAGAGCAATGAGTGGGAATAAGGACGGTGATAACACTAATGTCAAAGAAACTAGCAATAATAGTAGCGATCCCGACTTAACTGATAAAAAGGACGTTGTCAAAAAGGAGCTTAATAAAGATAAGCTTGTTATTTGCTTCGGCGAAGGCTTCGATGCCCGTACAGCATTCCAGTTCTCCCCCAGTGCGGTTCGTTCATCTGTAGCATCATCAACCTGGGATAGAGTAGAACTTAGTGACTTGTTGATGAAGCATGCTCAACAATTATCTATTCAGCTGTCAGATAGAGGTGCTGATGGCGTAAACAACATTCTCATTAAAACCGGAGAAACTCTCGGGAATTCTCATATTTTGCTAACTAAAGATTCCAATGGTTGGCATCTTCGCTGTTCTTGCCCTGATCGTTATGTCGCGCTATGGATGGAGAAAGTTATGCCGGATTTGGTGCAACGTTTTGCAAGCCGAAAGCTTGGAAAGCTAGTTGTGGAAATTGAAAATATGAGAGAGAAAGAAGATGGTCAGTAGTCGTTGGAAGGCGTTCTTTGTTTTTTTTATAAGTTTTTTTGGAACTTCCTGTGCCATTAACTCAGAGCTGATTATATTTTCAAATCCGTCGGTTTCTGCAATTGAAGATGTTGACAGTTTCTGGAAGGAGCGGGTCCAGTACCCGCTACACGTTGAATACTTTCATGCCAAAGATCGTCTAGGTAAGGATTGGGAGATTGCAGTCGCTGATTCTCATGGTGGTTTAAAAAAGCAATCAAATATACCGATACTAGTACTTGTTCATGGTCGTGGAGCCAACCTGGGATACTTTTCTCAGCTAATAGAGGCTTCCGTAGCGAACGGTATTCGAGTTATTGCATTTGACTTGCCAGGCTATGGAAAGTCGTTGCCAGGCAATTTACAGAATGACATTCCACGCTCATTGGAGGATACCCGCGAACTTGTTTATGACGTACTTGTTAAGCAAAAAAATATTGGCAGAGCAACTTATCTTGGGCATTCTATGGGTGGTCAGTGGGTAATTGGCTATGCTCTTAAATATCCAGAGTCGGTAGAAAAAATTATTCTCGAATCCAGTTATGGACTGGAAGAGTATGGCGCCTATTTGGCTCTTGACGAATCGCAACTAATACCAGCCTTTGATCCTGCCTATTTGAATGATTATTCCCAGTGGCAAAGGGCATGGAAGCCTTTGGGCTTGCTAGAGCAAGAATTTGAAAAAACACCTGAAGATATTGAAAACACCTATAAGTTAAAAGTGGACCCAGAATCAGGTGCACCTGTGGGAGGCTATTTTTATCAGACCAGTCGAGATGGTGATTTTTTAACGAAAACTCGAATAGAGATGACTCTCTCTCATTTCGAAGAATATAAACGTTATGTAAAAACATCCGTTTGGGACATATACTGTCAAGGAGTTGAGGTCCTGCGTAATAATCCAAAGAGTCTTTTTAAGCGATTGCGTGAAATCAATGTTCCTGTATTTCTAGCTTTCGGTGAGCTGGACCCCTACCTTCCTAATAGTTTATTTAGTGGTAATCGAGACTTAAAGGGTGAGTTGATTAGAGGCGTGTATAATCAACTTTTGAGTACAGGCAGGGAGCCAGCTATCATTATGTATCCAGAATCAGGCCATGTTCCACATGCCGATGCTGCTGAAAATTTTGCGAGTGATGTTATTGAGTTTGTACAAACAGGAAAGCTTGGTGATCTTCGCCCGTCACCTGTTAGTTTTAAAACACATAGATCAGAAACCAGTAGCTCTAAGACACGCAGTACCATGAGTGTTTATAACGGCTGGTGAGTTAACGTCTCATGGCTATGATTAACCGCTTGAATCCTGTTAACCGTAACTAAAACCATACATTTTAGCCTTTATTGTAGGGCTACAATGAGGTGCAAAGTACGACGTAGCTTGGTTGCCAGCTCAGTTCGTAACTCAGTAAAAGGCTCTAGATCCGATAGGTGATTGAGCCAGCAGGTGCCGTAGGCACTTAAACATGAAGTGTAGTGAAAACGGTGGCTTCCGTGGGGTCGTAGCTAATCAATAGATTCTTTGGTGCGTATTCGGTCAAAGTTTTGCCAATGATAGCGTTTCAACAGGTTTCCCCCCCAACCAGGCAATATTATAATTGGGACAACACCGTAGATAACTCTTTGTGAAATTGTTTAAATAAAGAAAATGTCATTCTCAGGTGACTGGCTGAATGTTTCTTTAATGTTGCAGCAAGTTTCGCGGGGTTTAACAAGGTAAATTTTGGAATCACAATCTACGTTGCACCATGGGTTAAGTTAAGGTGAGCCAAATTTCCCATCCGGAGGTGTCAAACGTTAGGCTTGAACAATGAACAATGCGATCATTTTCGGTGACTACTAATAACAACCTTAGGCTCGGCGTCATCGACGATAAAGTTAGCCCGCGCAATGGGAAAATCGAGGTCGATGGGAACGTAAGCGGTCTTTGCCTTTCTTGAGGATGTCCGGTTATGATTCAGTGGCAAGCTGTGTCAAGTAGTCAGATTATTAAGCTGTGCTTGCCAGTATTCTCGGGTTTCTGTGGTCGAAAAGGCTGATTCGGAATTGTAATTGTGCATCCAATCCGTGTATTGCCAATGGGTTTGTGGCAGTTTGGGGTTTAGGATACAGGCTTCATAGCAAAGGGCTAATTCTTTTGTCCTTAATTCTGTGTAATTATGGTTTCAATTTCATTCTTTTTATTACTGATGTCTTTTGGTAGCCGTAAGTCGCAGTGGCTCGATAACCATGGAACAAACTATGACCTGCAGACAAGCTATGATGGTAGAATGAATGCGGGCGCCTCCGCTAAATGGTAAGTTAAACTTACATGATGGCCGGTTACATTAGGCCGCTGACAGGCACAAAGTAAATCATGGCTTATTTTTAACAGTAAGCTAATTCTGGATTAAATATGAAAATACTCGTTAGAAACCTAGATCGCACCACTACTGAAGAAGAATTGAAGAGTTTGTTTCTGGAATTTGGTGCTGTGCAATCCTGTAACATCGTTATGGATCAAAGTAGTGGTAAGTCTAAGGGTTTCGGCTTCGTTGAAATGCCAAAACCGGGTGATGCCAAGGCAGCGATTAAAAATATCAACAACAAGACCATTGGTGGTAATAAGGTGCGAGTCAAAAAAGCAGAGGAAAAAAGCGCCTAGTTTTCTACAGTATTCAATATCCTGTTTTTAAACCAGCAGCCAATTCTCGTAGTTTCATCACTTTGCGAGTGGTTGTTTCGCTTTATGGGATGGCCTGTTAAGGTGTTGGCTGCTTGGTTGGACGTTAAAGTGCCGCTATTAATTCTGGTTTTACCTGATTTACCCAGCCTTCGATGCGTGACTCGGTGTCTATCTTTTGTGATTTGTTATCGATGGCTAAACCGACGAAATGACCATCGATAACGGCATCAGATGCCGTGAAGGTATAGCCATCGGTGCTCCAAGACCCTACTACCTTGGCCCCTCGGCTGCTGAAGATGTTGTACAGTTTCGCCATACCATTAACATAGCGATCACCGTACTTTTCCTGGTTGCCGACGCCGTACAGGGCAACCGTTTTATCGGAAAGATCGACGTTATCCAGCTGCGGTACGAATTCAGCCCAACTACCGTTCTTTACATTATTATGAGCGCCGGGTAGGTCACCCTCGCCGTAGGTTGCGGTTCCCAGGATCAGCACGGGGTAACTGAGTAAATCTTCTAAAGTTGTGCGGTTGATATTGAGCGGTTTAGCGACTAATTCTTCTCCAAGTTTTGCTGCAATTTTTTTCCCCACCAGCCGGGTTGTGCCGGTATCCGTACCAAAAAACAGGCCAATTTTAGTCATCTTTATTTTACTCCTTAAATTCCATAGAAACAGGATATTGCTTATGGCTGAGTACAAAAGCAAAGTTCGAACCACCTGGCTTTGAGTATAAATAGCAATAGAATCAAGGTATTAAAAAGTAGGGTCAGTTTGGGTGGAGGGCTTGGTATGTCTTGGTTAGCGCATTGTAAGTTTTGTGACATAGATTTAAATGGTAGACTTTTCATTGACATTGATGCGTTGAAACTTCGACAACTGATATCTTTTCTACCCTGATTTGTGTGTTATTGATTGAGTGGCTTGATGTTTGCAGTCGGTTGTGTGGATACCGTAATAAGGGGTTTCCTTTGGTGATGCATTTTAGTCGCTAGTGATGCTGGTGTTTACGCGAATTGAGAGAGTTAACTGCTAACAACAGGATTTTTCAGGGCGGCGCACCTCAATAGCCAGTAAGGCGACATTGGGTGTGTAATGTGACAAAACTTACATGGGTGGCTGGACATGTTAAATGGTGTCAGATCTTGTGGGAAAGTGAGTGTGGCAATTGTAGGGGGCGGCGTTGCGGGCTCTACTATTGCTTTACGGTTGTCTGAATTGGGCATTCAGGTCACCTTGTTTGATAAAGGTGACAGCCTGGTTAGCGGCCCTCCTATTTGTCACCTTCATGCAGGTGGGAATCTATATCGAGAGCTATCCGATGAACATTGCTTACTGTTATTGAGACAATCAATTGATACCGCAAAAGTGTTTCCGCAAAGTATTAACCGTCGCCCAACGGTAATAGCGGTTCCAAAAGATGATTGTGGCGATCCGGCAGATTTGCTGCCTCGGTTGTTAATGTTGCAAAACTGCTACCGAGAATTGGTGAGACAAAATATTTCGAATCGCGTGTTGGGGAATCCGGAACACTATTTTTGTGTTTACCAGCGGGATCAGTTGGAAAAACTAGCGTCTCGACCCCTGCCTGATAAAGCTAAATCTAATGATGACTGGTTAATTCCAGTGGCAAAGAATATGGAGTTAGATAAGCTTA
The DNA here is from genome assembly GCA_963922875.1 of uncultured Ketobacter sp. GTDB lineage: Bacteria > Pseudomonadota > Gammaproteobacteria > Pseudomonadales > Ketobacteraceae > Ketobacter. The sequence goes on from CAWUJH010000006.1 coordinate 24,053, forward strand.
AATATCCAGTTTTCTTGGTGCAAGAACATGGGATTAGTGCTTTTAGATTTGCAGCTATTGTGTCATTGGCCGTTGAAAAGTTACCAAGCTGCTCAGTGAACCTGAGACGTCAGGTGGTAGCTGTGGAATCTAACGGCAGTGATAAAGTAAACCTTGGCGAAAAATATTGGAAAGTGTCCTCCACCGACATAACTACAGGCGCATCCTTCGAGGATGATTTTGACTTTGTTGTAAATGCTTGTGGATTTAGAAGCGGTGAGCTGGACGATATGGTACACGCAAGGCGTGAGCGCTTGGTAGAATTTAAAGCCGCTTATATTGCGCAATGGCCGGATGCTGTGGGTCAGTGGCCAGAAGTGATCGTGCATGGCGAGCGCGGTACTCCTCGGGGGATGGCGCAATTAACACCTTATGCCGATGGCTTTTTTCAGCTTCATGGTATGACAGAAGAAGTGACGCTTTTTCGCGATGGGCTTGTGAAATCGAGTGTTGAAAGCTCGCAACCCGAGCTGCCTAAGCATTTTATTCAGAAGATAGAGTCGCACTGGCCGGCGTCGTTAATCGAGCAGCGTACGCAACGATCCATTGAGCATGTGGCGCAATTCATTCCGGCTTTTGCCACAGCAGAAGTGGCGGCGAAACCGCTTTATGGAGCTCAACAGATTCCGGGCGACGATGCCAGTCTGCGTGCGGCTGATTTGTCATTCCATGGCGAGCGCTATGCGAGAACCGAAATAGTTAAAGCGTCGTCAGCCCTGACGGCCGCTGACCAATTGCTCAACCACCTTGTTGCTATTGGTTTAGTCAACAGTGGAGTTACACCTCAACAAATCACCACGCACTATTTCCCTGTGACTCGTCAATGTGATGAACAGGAAGTCACCCAGCGTGCTCAACAAATGGCGGTGGAACGCCACTACCCAGAGAGCTTGGCGCTAAAGCTTTATTCGAAAACAAGGCAGCCTGGTGCTGGGGTACTGGCAACTGCTCCGAGTTCCTTCAGTTAATTACTCGTATAATTTTCCGATCTATAAACTTCTTGTGGCCTGATAGTACCAATCGAATAGGGTTATGTGGCAGTTTTGTGAAATTTACATTGCAATCGATAAGGATGTATTCTAAAAAGCCCAGAAGAACAAAGGCTCAGTACCCACTCAGCAGTGTACAAATTTTTCAAGCACCATTTGTTGAGGACATTTAATCAGGATGTGAGCCAGGGTTGCCCAGTGCATTAATAGATTTTGTAGTCAATACGTTTGGTTCTGTATACGTCTGAAGGGTGTAGAAATCCGACGGCGGAAAAGGCGAGTGTTGCTGTCAAACGGAGTATGTTTTGAATTTTCAATGCAGCAAAGAATCAACTAAGTTTTTGTGCTTGTTGTTATTAGTAGATCTCGCCTTTATAGTTGTACATATTTTTTACAGTATGGGGCTGGTGTCAGATCCACTGTTTTCAATTGAGACAGACTTTGGTTTCGCAGAGGTTTTCCAATATATAAAGGAATACTGGATCGTTGCGATGCTGCTTATTTTGACCATAAAAAGTAGTCGAGTTATTTATTTTTCGTGGGCTTTGTTGTTCCTGTATTTATTGCTGGATGATTCTTTAAGAATTCACGAAAAGTTAGGTGCAAATATGGTTGATTATTTTGATTTCAAGCCAGTACCTAACATATTACGAGCCCAGGATTTCGGAGAATTGAGTGTATCCATGCTGTTTGGTGCGGCGTTGTTCTCCGCGATTGGCGTGGCTTATTTTTTCAGTGACAAATTAGAAAAGCAAATTTCGAAAACTATTTTTGGCTTGGTTATGATGTTGGCATTCTTCGGTGTTTTAGTGGATTTGCTGCATATGGCCATACCCTGGTGGAAGCCATTGTTCGGGTTGATTGAAGATGGTGGCGAAATGTTTATAGTGAGCATAATCGTCTGGTATGTTTTTATGTTGAAGTTGACACCCACCACTTTTGTTGGTGACAACTCCGAACACCGTTAGTCTGATCGTAACGCATCTATTGGGTCCATTCGCGCCGCAGTTCGCGCCGGCGCAAGGCCTGCGACTAAACCAATAATCACCGATAGCGCTAAAGAAGTTCCAAGATAAAATGGACTTAATGTGAGCGGCAAATCTGCCAGCATTGTTTGTAACACTAATACCAAAGCCACGGCAGTTGTTACCCCAGCGGCACCTCCTAAAAATGCCAAACCTATGGCTTCCCATAAAAACAGCATCATGATCTGGTGTTGGGGTGTTCCTAAAGCGGTGAGTAGACCTATTTCAGCCGTACGTTCTCGTACTGTGGTGGTCATGATAGTGAGGATGCCCACGGCCCCTACTAACAATGAAATCGCGCCTAAAGCAGCCACAGCCGCCGTTAGTACCGACAGTATTTTATCCAGACTTTTCAGCATTTGGTCTTGGGTGATTAAACTGAAATCTTCACTGCCATGGCGCTCACTGAGTCGTTGGCGAACGCTTTCCGCCATGGCTTGAGATGTAGTGCTCTCTCCATACACAACATCGATCTCCATAAGCCCTTCGCGATTAAATAGCGCCAGCGCCATGTCCACCGGGATAAAGACCAAATCATCCAAGTCCATACCCAGCATCTGGCCCTTTTCTTCCATCACACCCAGGACACGAAACCGGATTCCACCCACTCGGATAAATTCACCCAAGGGGCTTCGGTTCGGAAATAATTCTTGTCGAACTTTGTGGCCGAGTAGGGCAAAGGGTCGGCTATGACCACTCTCGTCCTTTGGAAGTGAGCGTCCCATGGCCAGTTTGAATTTCCAGGCGTCGTGGATAGCATGGTTAGCTCCAATAATGGTGCTACGGCGAGAGAGTTCTCCAGCTTTAATGGTGCCGGCACCTTGCACTACGGGGACAACCTGATCAGCGTGGGGTAAGTGAGCTAAAGCTTCTGCATCGGCTAAGGTCAGCGGGCGGTCTGTTTGTAAGAGTCCACCCATGCCGCCGGTTATCGTTTTGCCTGGGTTGACTGCAATAATCCGGGTGCCGAACTGTGAGAAGTTTTCCATCACATAGCCTCTAACACCCTCGCCAATCGCGGTTAGTAAAGCCACGGCCATAATGCCTATGGCGATTCCCAGGCCTGTCAGCACACTGCGCAGTGGCGTACTGGTGATGCTACGACTCACGAGCTTGAAGTTGTCGCGCCACAACATCGTCAGTTTTTACTCTGTAATGCGCTAATGGGTTCCATGGCAGAAGCGCGTTTTGCGGGCCTCCAGGCGAACATTAGGGCTGTTAACAAGGCAACGGTGACCGACAGTAGCATAGCCCACAATGGTGTCTGAAAACCCAGATCGGGAAAGAGGGTTCGACCGATAAACAGCAAGGATTGGCTAATGATAAGACCTAAAAATGCACCCATGCTGGCCAATAGGCAGGATTCAGTTAGGAACAGGGTCAACACATCATGATCGCTGGCTCCGATGGCTTTTAGTAAACCGATTTCCTGTGTCCGCTGGGTAACCGATATTAATGTCACATTCATAATTAACACACCGGCCACTAATAAACTAATGGCACCGATTCCGGCTACCGCCAAAGTTAAGGTGTTGAGAATATCGTTAAAGGCGCTGAGCACCGAGTCCTGGGTAATAACGGTCACATCTTCTTCTCCTTCATGACGCTGCTGCATCAGTTTTTCCAGGCGTGCCTGAGTGGCGGGAAGTATTTCTTCACTTTGGGCTTCAATCATCACCCGAAACAGACCTTCTTGATTAAAGAGCGCCTGTGCGCTGGCCACTGGGATAATCATGACATCGTTTAAATCTACGCCCAACGCCTGACCTTTTGCTTCCGCAATACCAATAACCCGAAAGCGGTAGCCACCGGCTTTTAACCACATCCCTAACGCCGGTTTTTGGCCAAATATCTCCGCTTTTAACTTGGAACCGAGTACAGCAACTGGAGTCGCCATATCAGAGGGCAAATCAGGCAGTGATTTGCCTTGCCGTATGGCCAGCTGTTGGATATCAAAGAAGGTGCGTGAGGTGCCTGACACGGTAACTTCCCGATTTAGCCCGTCAAAAGATACTTGTGTGACACCCACAATTAACGGAGCCACCCGGATTACCCCAGGAAGCCTGGTCAGGGCATCGGCATCCGCCAGGGTGATTTCCCGTGGACTCTCACCGGTAATGGGGGGCATCCCGCCTCGGGTTTCCTTTTTCCCGGGCATCATAATCAAGGTGTTTTTGCCTAACATAGAAAATTCGCCTAACACGAATTGTTTGGCACCTTCACCCAGTCCAGTCAAAACATTAACGGCCGCTACTCCAATCGACATGGCAAATAGCAGCATGAGGGTGCGGAAGCGGTGCCGGTTGAGTACCTGAAGATCAAACCGCAGCATATCACTGGGTCGCACGAAGAGCCTCCTTGGTGTCGATCTTGTCCTGGTCAATTCGACCGTCCACCATACGAATACGGCGTCGGGCTCGTTTGCCCAAGGCCGGATCATGAGTCACCACCAGCAAGGTGATTCCATCCTGATTCAAGGCTTCTAAAACCTCTATGACATCAGCGCCGGATTGAGTATCCAGATTACCGGTGGGCTCATCAGCTAACAGCAGTTGCGGTTTCATAATGATGGCGCGCCCAATAGCAACTCGCTGACGTTGCCCACCAGACAGTTGGTTGGGTAAATGTTCGGCCCGTTTCCACAGGCCAAGCCGTTGCAAGGTGTCATCCACAATAGGCCGTCGCTGCGCTGGAGGCATGCTCGCCAATATTAGAGGTAGCTCAATATTTTCCCGCGCACTTAAGCGCCCAATCAAATGGTAAGACTGAAACACAAAACCGATATGTTCACGGCGATAACCGGCTCTCTCTCTTTCCGACAGCGTCGTGGTTTCAACACCTTCCAGCGCATAATTGCCACTGTCCGGTTTGTCCAGTAAACCCAGAACATTGAGCAGCGTGGACTTACCGGAACCCGAGGGGCCCATCACTGAGATATACTCACCAGCCGCTATAGTCAGCTGAATGTTATCCAAGGCATGAACCTGCTGTTCACCCATAAAAAATGTACGGTGGATGCCGTCCAGCCGGATCATGGTGCCACCTGGACCCTGGCTCCGGCTTCTGCCCCAGTGGCATCCAGGCTCAGCAAAACACGATCGCCGGCTGTTAGTCCGCTTTTGGCTTCGGTCCAGGTCCAATTTGCTAAACCTGGTTCGAACTCCCGCAGTGAAAGCACATTATCTGTGCCCACCAGCATGACTTTATTGAGCTCGATCACCGCTTCGGTTGGCACTCTCAAGGTGCTGTCGTTGTGCTGTAGAATGACCTCAATATCGGCACTATACCCTACCAGTAAAGTGACCTCGGTTGGCATGGGCTTAAAGTGTGCTTCAATGTCTACGGTGCGCGCTTGCTTTTCGTAATCCTGCACATAAGGAGCAATACGGGTTACCACGCCGGTAAAAAATTGCCCCCGAAAAGCATCTAAGGTAATTCTTGCGGGCATACCTACTTGAATAGCGGCCGCATCTACTTCGTCGATCGGCGCGCGCACGTATAGACAATCATCAGCAATTAAGTCTACAGCGGGGGGCGTGACGATACCGGGTGGTGATGGGGTAACAAACTCGCCAACCTCACCGTTAATTTCTGCAACGACTCCAGAAAATGGTGCCTTTAACTGTGTTTGGTCGAGCAAGGCTTGCTGCAATGACACTTGGGTTTCTGCAACCTTGGTCTCAACACCAGCGCGTTCGCAGGTATGGGTTGATATGTCTGCTTTAGTACGAGCTGAATCCAGTGCCTCGCTGGAAATGACTTTTTTTCTGGCCAAAGTTTCGGCACGATCCAGTTCACGTTTATCGTGGGCCGCCCTGTGGCATATTTCTTCAACATTCAAGCGCGTCGCCCTTAAATGCGCCTGGGCTTGTTCTAGGCGAGCCTTCTGATCATTATTCCACAGCTCTAACAACAACTGGCCTTGTTGGACTCGATCGCCATTTTTTACATGCAGTGTGGCCACGGTGCCACCCAGAGGTAGTGAGAGCTTGGAGCGCCGGCAGGAACGCACGGTGCCCGCTCGGGTATTGGCCACCAGCGATTCCACTAAGCCGGTTTCCAGGGTTGCCACCCTAACCTGGGGTATCTCGGTCCGATTGAGCCAGTAGAACAATCCGCCCAGCCCCAACATGATGATTAACGCGATTAAGATTTTTCTCATTCATGCCTCTCTCACTGGTTATCTAGGAGATAAGTTTAACGCTTATCGCGCTTGGTTGTTTAGATACAGGTCAAAATAGGGGGTTGCAGCGTAGAGTAATAAGCTTCAATCGCCTGCGACTCTGAGGTAGTCTGGTTACTAATACTTTTTTAACCGGAGTTTGGGTAAATGAACACAGCCAAGGCATTGATAAAGAGTCTGGAAGCAGAAGGCGTTAAATACTTACTGGGTGTGCCCGGTGAGGAAAACCTTGAGGTGCTGGAGGCGGTCAAAGATTCATCCCTGGAGTATGTGGTGACCCGTCATGAGCAGAGCGCGGCGTTTGCCGCGGCAACCATTGGTCGGCTAACGGGTACTCCGGCCGTATGTCTTACTACTTTGGGGCCGGGAGCGACCAATGCTGTGACTGGAGTGGCCTATGCGCAATTGGGGGCAATGCCTTTAATTCTGCTCACCGGACAGAAGCCCATTCGACACAGTAAACAAGGGGCGTTTCAGATTATTGATATTGTGGACCTGATGACGCCGATCACCAAATTCTCCAAACAATTGGTGGAAGGCTCCATGGCGGCGGCAACAGTACGTGAAGCTTTTCGTCTGGCTACCGAGGAACGTCCTGGTGCTGTGATGATTGAAGTGCCGGAAGATATTGCTGCAGAAGAAGTGAACTACCGGCCAATTCCTGTATCCGTCACGCGTCGCCCTGTGGCCGAAGAAAAAGCCATAAAGCGAGTAGTGACGCTTTTAGTGGCTGCCAAGCGGCCGATTTTGATTATTGGGGCAGGCGCTAATCGCAAGCGTACCTCAAAAATGCTGACTGAGTTGGTGCAGAATTTCGATATTCCTTTTGTGCCGACTCAAATGGGCAAGGGCGTTATCTCAGAGTCTTTACCACAGTACGCGGGCACTGCGGCGCTAAGCAGTGACGACTACGTTCATCAAACGGTGGAGCAAGCCGATCTGGTAATTAATGTGGGTCACGATGTGGTGGAGAAGCCGCCTTTTATTATGACGGGTGACCGGCAGGTGGTGCACATTAACTTTGAGTCAGCCTCGGTGAATGATATTTATTATCCACAGAGTGAAGTTGTGGGAGATATTGCCAATGCGATCTGGCAAATCACTCAAGCATTGAAAACGCAGGATCTCAGTCATTGGGATACCCGTTATCATCGGGAGGCAAAGCAAAAGCTGGATGACTGGTTTTCAGAAAGTGTTGCGAATGCATCAACCATTACGCCACAAGTATTGGTTGATGCAACACGCACCGGGCTGAACAGTGACGGTATTGTGGCACTTGATAATGGCATGTATAAAATCTGGTTTGCTCGTCATTACGAAACCTATTTGGAAAATACCTTGCTGCTGGATAATGCACTGGCCACTATGGGGGCAGGTCTACCTTCAGCCATGGGGGCCAAAATGGTTTATCCCGAGCGCCAAGTGGTGGCTATCGTGGGAGATGGCGGCTTTATGATGAACTCGCAGGAGATTGAAACAGCGGTGCGCATGAAGCTTGATTTGGTGGTGGTGATTTTAAATGATGCCTCCTTGCAGATGATCCGCTGGAAACAGGAAAAGCAAGGGCTGGAGGATTTCGGCCTAACCTACGGTAATCCGGATTTCATTAAATATGCAGAAAGTTATGGCGCCCATGGTCATCGTGTCGCAACCGTTGCTGAGTATAAAAAAACACTGGCTAGCTCATTGCAAGAGGGGGGTGTGCATGTGATTGATTTGGCCATCGATTACAGCCACAACGCAGCAGATCTTGTGATTAAATAATTCCAAAAAAATTGGGAGAATCCCTCCCAGGATTTGAGGTAATATGATTATGCTTTGAATCCACTGAGGAGGCTGAACTGGCTCCCAATGGGTGGGGATTAATCTGACATACTGATCACAATGGTGAAAAATATGAACAAATATGGGGCAGAGTTTTTCGGTACGTTTTGGCTGGTGCTTGGTGGATGCGGGAGTGCAGTTTTGGCTGCGGCTTTTCCCGATGTGGGTATTGGCCTGCTTGGTGTTTCATTGGCTTTTGGTTTAACGGTACTTACGATGGCGTTCGCCATTGGTCATATCTCAGGCTGTCACCTGAATCCGGCTGTTTCTTTTGGCCTTTGGGCTGGTGGCCGTTTCCCGGCAAAGGAGCTTTTGCCCTATGTTATCGCTCAAGTCGCGGGAGGTATCGTGGCCGGTGGTGTGCTGTATCTTATTGCCAGTGGGAAAGAGGGCTTTGAGCTTGCGGCCGGTTTTGCGGCCAATGGGTTTGGTGCCCATTCACCCGGCGGCTATAGCTTGCAGTCTGCGCTGATAACTGAAGTTGTGATGACCATGATGTTTCTTTTTGTCATTCTTGGCGCTACTGACGCCCGTGCACCACAGGGTTTTGCGCCCATTGCCATAGGATTGTGTTTGACGCTTATCCATTTAATCAGCATCCCTGTTACCAACACATCAGTGAATCCAGCTCGTAGCACCGGTGTTGCCCTGTTCGTGGGGGATTGGGCTGTCGCGCAGCTTTGGCTTTTTTGGTTGGCGCCAATCGCCGGCGGTATACTGGGCGCTGTTATTTACCGTTTTATCGGCCGTGAGAAGAGCTAGTTTACTACTAGTTTACTACTAGTTTGCTAGTAGCAAGATTGAAAACGCGGTGCAGTCAAAGTAATGCATTGCACCGTGGTTTTTACGCTACTTAAAATATGAGGCTGTGTGTGGTTGATTCCAATTTATTCTTTTAATGTGACTCATATCAATCCGGGGTGGATATTTGGCGTTATGTTGGTGTCATAGTGATATGATAAATTTGTGAATAAACCTGCCCCAGAGACTAACTCTATGCAAAGCTTTCCTCATTACTACCGTGCACAAGCTCATGGCTATCCTCAAGGGAATGTTGATCTCTCCAGTGATGAGGCCGAAATCATTTCCTCATTACCCCCAGTGGAGTTCGGTGGCCCTGGGGGCAAATGGTCTCCGGAAACGTTGTTAGTTGCGGCAGTTGCTGATTGTTTTATCTTGACCTTTCGGGCTATTGCCTCGGCCTCAAAATTTGACTGGTTAGAGTTGGTCTGCGAAGCAGAAGGTACTTTAGATCGGGTCGATAAAGTTACGAAATACACCAGCATTCAGCTTCGGGCTAAGCTGACGGTTGCAGGAAATACGTCAGAGGAAATGGCGACGAGACTTTTGGAAAAAGCAGAAGCGAATTGTCTAATTACTAATTCTCTATCAGCATCCACTCGCTTAGACATCGAAGTGGTAACAGCCGTTTAAGCAGCGACACTTTGGTTGCCTTAATGTTTGTTAAAGCGGCGCTCGGGTTTTGCTTTGGATTATTGGCGTTTATCCTTGCGGCAGGCATTGCTATTTTCTAGTTTAAAATTAACGAACTATCATATTCAATACTAGAGGTTTTACTCATTGAAAGACTTGGATGATCATAAAAAAATTGCCGTGTTAATTGATGCTGATAATGCACAATATTCGAAGATTAAGGCGATACTGGACGAGATCTCTGCCCATGGTCATATCGTTGTAAAAAGAGCCTATGGTGATTGGTCTAGTGATTATCTGAAAAATTGGCGCAAAATGTTGAACGAGCAGGCTATTCAACCAATCCAGCAGTTTGCCTATACCGTAGGTAAAAACTCCACTGATGCTTCGATGATCATTGATGCCATGGATATGCTGTATTCAGATAAATATGATGCCTTTGCGTTGGTCTCAAGTGATAGCGATTTTACTAAGCTGGCATCGCGCTTGCGAGAATCAGAGATATTTGTGTTTGGTGTGGGCGAAACCAAAACTCCTATTTCCTTTAGAAATGCCTGCGACGATTTTATTTTCACGGAAAATCTCGATCTCGAAGGGTTGGCGGTTGAGAGTGAAGTGCCTATTTCTGACAAAGAAATTACCAGTAGTGATGATGTCTGTAAAAAACCGTCAGATTTGATTCGTGTATTACGCAAAGCCTGGGAGCAATATCAGGATGAAGACGGCTGGGCGAATGTCGCTGCTGCCGGTAGTTTAGTGAAAAGATCCAAGCCTGATTTTGATCCGCGTTCCTATGGCGCTACTAAGCTTACAGAAATAATTGCTCAGCTTAATGATGAATTCGAGATGAAAAAGTATAAAGGCAAAGGTGCAGGCAATGTTATTGCGTTCAAGCCTCGCTCGGAAAGTTGAATTTTTATTGTGATTGTTTATTTGTTTTGGCGTCTTTTTTTCTCGAACTCGCCACCCACTCTTCGTTCATCTCAATAATTCTTTTTACGTACTCTTCGTTTTCATGGGCTGGAATATCCCGGCGATAGAGGTCTGCCACTTCCCGCAACATGCATTTATCGGCGACTTCGAATTCGCTGACTAGTTTAGTCGCTTCTTCGAAAGGTAACCCTAAAGCTTCGAGGGTGGAACGGCCGATTCTGAGGGAACTGTCAAAAGTGTCGCGAATAACATCACGACAACCGGCGGCCCAGAGATCATACACGTGATGTCGATCCATGGCGCGAGCCACCACATGTACGTGGGGGTAGTGTTTTAAAGCGTATTCAACCAGCTGGGTGATTTGTTCTTTATTATCGATCGCTATCACCAGTACGCTGGCTTCTTCAATGCCAGCAACGTGGAGTAAATCAGGGCGGGTAGCATCGCCGTAGTACACTTTCATTTTAAAGGCTCGCAACACTTCCAGGTGTTCAGTGTTGTAATCTATGACGGTAGTGGCGATACCGCATCCGTTGAGGATTCTGTGGATGATGCCGCCAACTCGGCCGTGCCCTGCGATAATGACCTTCCCACCTTGGTCAATATCCTCGGCTACTTCGTTGGTGCCAGCTTTGTTAAAACGGGGCGCAATCACGCGATCGAAAAGCAGAAACAAACCCGGCGTCAATAACATGGAGAGCGCGACGATCAGGAGTAATTGATCCGCTATGCCAGCGGGAATTACTGATAACCCTACAGTGAGTGACAGCAACACAAAGCCGAATTCTCCTGCTTGTGCGAGCCCCAGTGCAAACAGCCAGCGATTGCTCCCTCTGATGTTAAAGCCCACGGCCAAGCCGTAGAGCACAAGAGTTTTGAGAATAATCAGGCCCAGAGTTAATCCCACAATGGTGGCCAAATTCTCAGCAAGTAGTTCAAAGTCAATCCCTGCGCCCACGGTCATAAAAAACAGGCCCAGCAGTAAACCACGAAAGGGGTCAATGTTGGCTTCAAGTTCATGACGATACTCACTGTTTGCCAATACCACGCCAGCTAAAAAGGTTCCCAAGGCTGGGGATAAACCTACTAAAGACATCAGTAAAGCGATACCTATAACCATCATCAAGGCGGTGGCGGTGAATAGCTCCCGCAATCGTGCCAGGGCAATAAATCGAAAAATAGGACGGGTCAGATAACTACCACCGGCGATCACTGCGATAACCGCAGTGATAGTAACCAGTGTGACTTGCCATCCTGGGAGACCATCCACCAAACTGATATTTGTGCCATGAGACTCTAGCGCGGGTTCCGATATGGCCATTAGTTGTGGCATGGCCAGCAAAGGGAGCAGGGCCAGCATTGGAATAACCGCAATGTCTTGAAACAGCAATACGGAAAAGCTGGATTGTCCGCCATCTGAGCGCATCAACCCGCGCTCTTTCAGTGTTTGAAGTACTATAGCGGTGGATGAAAGGGAGAAAACCAAACCAATAGCCAGGGAAACAGACCAGGGTTGTTCGAACAAGCGCGCCACCAGAGTGACCAATGCGGTGGTTATAACCACTTGTAAGCCTCCGAGTCCCAGCAGTTTTAAGCGCATTTGCCACAGTAGCTTGGGTTCCAGTTCCAGGCCCACCAGAAAGAGCATCATAACCACGCCAAACTCTGCGAAATGCTGGATCGACAGCACATCCACATGCAGAGCGCTTAACAAGGGGCTAATAACTATACCCGCTAACAGATAGCCCAGCACTGAGCCCAATTTTAATTGTGAGGCAATGGGGACCGCGATAATACCGGCGATCAGAAAGATAAAAGTGAGGAGTAGAATTTCGGTCATAAGTGTTTATGGGGCGGCCTGAATAGCCTCTTGATATAGTCTATGTAAATTATCATCGATGATGATGGGATTAAAGGGCATAATATTCCTTTGAATAACCATGGGTATGGGTGGAAGCCTGTAGAGTATCTTGAGCAAAAAAATAGAGATTGCAGAGGCACTGGAGGACTCCTGGCCACCATTACGAGCGTTTCTTAAAGACAGCAAGCAAGAGACCAATCCCAGTTTTCAAGCCATGCCGCTGTCTACATTGCAGGATCCTGTTCAGCTCTCCTCAATACTGAAGCGCTATGAGTTAACCTTTGATAAACAAATACCTGTGGCCTCTGCGTCACAATGGTCGATTGACTATTTTTGTATAATGATACCGGCGGTAATGGCGACAGCTGTATTGGTTAATGGCGTGGTTGATCTTCGTCATGGGGCGGTTCGTTTATTGCTGGATGATTATATCCCGCTGGCGCTGCAAGTAGATTGTCTGTATCAACCCCAAGACAGTGTTGGTACTATCGCTGATGAGTTGCTGAGATTTGGAGTTGTGGGGGTTGTTGACTCTATGGCGGATCTGGCAAGGGTGCCAAGAAAAACACTGTGGACGAACTTTGTGATCGTATGGGACGCTTTGTTCAGTCGTTTGGCGCAACTGTATCCGCGTAATGAAAGGATTGGGGAAGCACAATCCTGGCTGGATCAAGCCGAGGTTTCAATGGTTGATCTAAGATTACAGCTGCGGGATTTACAAACCCCTTACAAAAAAAATCAGCCCTCGCTCAGAGCGACCTGTTGCCTGCGTTATCAATTGTTCGATGCGGTGGATAGGGCCTATTGTGAGGCTTGCCCTCAAAACAATAATTAAAGGGAAAACAACCTATGACTTTCACCCTCGACGATGCTTTACCACTGTTACGTTGCCCGGTTACTGGCGCTACCCTGACCAGGACGGATGATGCATTGGTGACAAGCGATGGCAGGCAATATCCTATAGTGGATGGCATTGTGGATTTAACCGAAGAAGCGCAGCGCTACGACAGATCCGTTTCCGACTATGATGCCATCGCTGGCCTTAGATATAATTTCTTTCTGTTTAACCCATTCACTATGTCGTTCACTTGGGGGCCTGGCGTATTGCGGGTGCCGCTGTTGATGAAGCCAGCCCGTGAAATAACCTCCGGTGTGGTTCTTGATGTCCCTTGCGGTACCGGTATTTTCACAGCTCGTGCCTACAAAAAGAATCGGCAAACTAGCATTTTAGCGGTGGATTTCTCCATGGGCATGTTGCGGGTGGCCAAGCGTCGAGCGAAGCGGCTCGGGGTGAACAATGCCGTATTTATTCGTGCCGACGTAGCTCGCTTGCCAATTGCCGATGGTTGTCTTGACGGTTGTATTTCTATGGCGGGCTTTCATGCCTTTCCTGATCCCGCCGCTGCCGCCAGTCAAATTGGTCGAGTGCTAAAGCGAGGGGCGACCGTCACGGCTTCCGTTGCTTGCAGTGGTGAGCGTTTAATCTCAGACTTTATGATCGAAAAAGTCATGAAACCTATGGGTTATTTTCAGCAAGGGCTTCCAGAAAGCGCCTATCGGCAACAGTTCGAGCAGGGAGGATTCAATGAGGTGAAATCTACAATGGCTGGGGCTGTAGCTATTATTCGGGGCGAGCGCTCGTGATGGTTGCCATCCTTGAACCGGTATATCAGGTGGAAAATAAATCAATGCTGGGCGACTTTCTATAGCGAAACCGGTGGATATCCTGTAGGCTGCACCGCCCTAATCATGTCAGTTTGTATGACTACCGCAGGAATCGAGACAACTATATGAGTTTTGCCGCACTGGGTTTATCCGCCCCCCTTTTGAAAGCCGTTGCCGAGCAAGGCTATTCCGAGCCTTCGCCAATTCAAGCCCAAGCTATCCCTGCTGTATTGCAAGGCCTGGGTGTTATGGCGGCGGCCCAGACGGGCACCGGCAAGACTGCTGGGTTTACATTGCCGATTCTGGAGCGACTTGCAAAAGGCGAGCGCGCTAAACCAAATCAGGCGCGGGCATTGATCCTCACTCCGACCCGTGAACTGGCGGCTCAGGTGGGTGCCAGTGTGGCCACCTATGGCGCTTATCTACCCTTGCGCTCTGCCGTGGTATTTGGCGGCGTTAAGATCAATCCTCAAATGCTCAAATTGCGCAAAGGGGTGGATATTCTGGTAGCTACGCCGGGGCGATTATTGGATCTCTATCAACAAAATGCGATTAAATTTAATCAGTTAGAAATCCTGGTGCTGGATGAAGCAGACCGCATGCTGGATATGGGCTTTATCAATGACATTCGCAAGATCATTGATCTATTACCCAAGCAGCGTCAGAACTTAATGTTTTCGGCGACGTTTTCCAAAGAAATTCGGCAACTGGCAAAAAGTATTGTTCATAACCCGGTAGAAATCTCTGTTAGCCCAGAGAACACCACGGCAAATTCAGTGGAGCAGTGGATATATCCTACGGATAAGAAGAAAAAAGCCGCTCTGTTGGTGGAATTGGTGCGTAAAAACCAGTGGGGACAGGTACTGGTCTTCACCAAAACCAAACGAGGCGCTAATCAGCTCACGGCACACCTGGAATCCGAAGGCATTACAGCCGTGGCGATTCATGGTAATAAGAGCCAAAGCCAGCGCACCAAGGCTTTGGCCAGTTTTAAAGACGGTAAAGTCCGGGTAATGGTGGCTACCGATATTGCGGCTCGAGGTCTGGATATTGATCAGTTACCTCAAGTGGTTAATTTTGAGCTACCTAATGTGCCCGAAGACTACGTGCACCGCATTGGTCGTACCGGACGTGCCGGGGCTACTGGCCACGCCATATCATTGGTATGTGCCGATGAAGCCGACTTGTTATTTGATATCGAGCGGCTAATCAACCGCCATCTGGACCGTAAGCAGGTAGAGGGTTTTAATCCGGTACACGATATCGGGAATTCTCGTCCATTGACGCCACACGGACGTAGCACCAAACCGAAAAAACCAAAGCAGAGGCAAGCGCAAGGTCGTTCGGAAACGGCCAGCAAGCCGCGAGCCTACAAAGGCTCCAGCGCTACAGAGCAGAAGGCTAAAAAGCCCCATCAACGCCGTAGACCTAGTGCGTCCAGTGGTGCTGCAAAGCCAAAAGCAGCACCCTATGCCAATGTGAAGACAAACTAAATTCTTTAGTCCCCAAGGCTCATTCGATTTAGCATTTCTGCATGCCTTAGCACCTCATCCTTAGGTAGCGGGCCACCATGGCCCATATAGAATGTATTAACCCCTTTGCCTGCAATTGAGGTAAGTTCTTGACTAACTCGCAAGGGGTTATCTTCAAAAGGAGGCCGTTTGGCCTTGCCGGTTCTCGCTATCCCTCCCAGCAATATACCCGATGAGATTAAATCTCCAACTACAGCCGTGTGGTTGTCCAGAACCACAGAAATAGATCCTGCTGTGTGGCCAGGTGTTGGGATGATTTCCCCAGCGAAACCATAGGGTTTAAGGTCAAAGTTCATTTCTGGTGTCAATAAAATATCAGGAACAAAGGCATCGTAGGGTTTCTGAATTGCACCGGTTTTGCTAAAAAGCCAACCGAACCAACCGGTACTGCAGAAGTGCATTTTCTGCTTACCCATGAAGTAAGGTAGATCACCCTCATGGGCAATGACTGGTGCTTTCGACAAGGTTCGAATCAGCGCGGCATTGCCTGCGTGGTCTATGTGGGCATGAGTAATAATGACTAATTTTATGTCCCGGAATGTGAGATCTAACCGGTTGAGTACCCGTTCTATTTTACGCTCTGTATTGGGCAATCCCGTATCGACTAGAATACAGCCTTTGGTATTCACCAGTAAAAAAGCATTGATAGCGCCTAGCGGAATTATTGGTATGGTATGAATGGTAGTATGATCTAACACCGGTTCAGTCATGGAGCAGCCTTGTTGCATCAAGTGTTTTTCGCGACTATATAGAACTCCCAGTTTCGATCAATTAGGTACTTTTAGGTGACTAGTATGACAAGCAGAGCAGAGTCAGATAATCCACTGAATTGTCCAGTCGTTGCAACGTTACGTTTAATTAGTGGTAAATGGAAGCCAATGGTTATCCACGCTCTTACCCAAAACCCTATGCGTTTTGGTCAGATTAAAAGAGCCATGGGTTTGATTAGTCAAAAAGTTTTAACGGAACAACTGAGAGAGCTGGAGCGTGATCATATCGTTCAGCGCCATATTGAAGAAGAGAAAATATTAAATGTAACCTATTCGCTCACCGCTTATGGTCAGTCGCTGATCCCCGTTTTAGAGGCCCTGTATGAATGGGGAGAATCTAATGTGCCCTATACGGCTACTGCCAGTTTTAATAACTAAAAAAGTGACTATAACAAACAGGAGCTAGTGTAATAATGTACCAGTCGATGACGGTAATTGCCGGCTTTCTCTTGTTTTACAGCTTGTTTGCCGGTCGCTTTGAATCTCGCCTCATCAGTGGCCCCTTTCTCTTTCTTTTAGCTGGCATATTACTTGGTGATCCTGGGTTAGGATTGCTGGATATTTCTGTGAAGGGCGAGACGCTAAGACTTCTGGCGGAACTGGCGTTGGCGATCGTCTTGTTTACCGACGCGGCCAATGCCAATTTATCCGTATTGCGGGCTAACAATCAGATTCCGTTGCGCTTGTTACTAATCGGGCTCCCCCTTACCTTGATTTTTGGCAGTGTGGCTGGATTATGGGTGTTTGAGCAATCAACTCTTTTAGAAGCGGCGATTCTGGCTACGATACTGGCACCGACAGACGCGGCTTTAGGCCAGGCAGTTATGAGTAACCCTGCGGTACCAGCCCCGATTCGAGAGGGGCTGAATATGGAAAGTGGTTTAAATGATGGTATTTGTGTCCCGGTTTTGTTGGTGTTGCTGGAGCTGATGTATCATGAATCCTCAGGTCAGGGTGCACTGTTTTTATCCGCTAAGTTTTTGACGGCTGAAATCGGAATCGGGGTTTTGGTGGGGGGCAGTGCGGCCTGGTTAACCAGTAAAATCATGAAAATCAGTGAAGCCCAAGGTTGGGAATTGCCCGCATGGCGGCAATTGATTATGCCTGGGTTAGCCGTGTTCGTCTTTGCTGCATCGCAGTGGCTGGGTGGTAGTGGATTTATTGCCGCGTTTGTCAGTGGCCTGTATATGGGGTATTTGATCCGTACTCATAAACATAAATATCTGGATGGTAACGAAGGCTATGAGGAAGTGCTATCTATCATTGTCTGGTTGCTGTTTGGGGGCGTAGTGATGACTCAGGTCTGGGATGATGTTGAACCCCGGCATTTAATCTTTGCTGTAGCGAGTCTTACGGTTCTGCGGATGGTGCCGGTAATTATTAGCCTGACGGGTACCGGTTTGAGCTGGTCACATAAATTATTTATCGGGTGGTTTGGTCCCCGTGGGCTAGCGAGTATTGTATTCTTGATTATGGTTATGCAAGAAAACCTGAATTTGCAGAATGATATTAATATTACAGCTATTTGTACGGTGGTGTTGAGTGTTGCGTTGCACGGTATGAGTGCTAATCCCTGGGTTAATCGAATGAAGTCTAATTACTGAAATAACTGTTAAGGAAAGTTGAATGTTAGATTATGTCGCGTTGTTTTTACTATTTTTTGTAGGCGTAGTTTTATTTTACGGAATAGTGGTTATTCATGATATTCCTTATGAAATTGCTAAGCATCGAAATCACCCGCATCAAGATGCCATTCACGTAACCGGCTGGGTCAGCTTATTAACATTGCATATACTTTGGCCCTTTCTGTGGATTTGGGCCACCTTGTATCGTGAAGATCGAGGCTGGGGATTCAAGGACGGAAAGTCCGAAGTGCAGCATATTGAAGCCTTAGAGCAGCAATTGCAGCGTTTAGAGCAACGCTTGCAATCTTTGGAAGCGGGTGTTTCCAGCCACCAAGAACGAGGACAGAATTAATGGATCTGTTATTAATACTGACCTACACCGCCATCTGTGTTGTTATCTTTAAAGTCTTCAAAATTCCCCTCAATAAATGGTCTGTGCCCACTGCAATTTTAGGCGGTGTATTGTTGTTGGGTACCTTGATCTTTGTCATGAACTATAACCACCCTTATAGTGAAATTGCCCGTAAATACATGGTTTCTACGCCCATAGTTCCCAGTGTGGCGGGGCACGTTATTGAGGTGCCGGTGCAGCCGAACCAAATGCTTGAGCCGGGTGAAGTGCTGTTTCGTTTGGATGCAACGCCTTATCAAGCCGCTGTAGACTCCCTAAGTGCACAGTTGCTAGCCGCTGAAGACGATTTTCAACGGGCCGAAAAACTACTTAAAACAGGTGCAATTAGTCGTCGGGATCATGAATTGGCCAAAGCCAAGTATGAGGATATGAAAGGCCGTTTGGCTGCAGCCCAATTTGATCTGAATGAGACTACGGTTACGGCCCCCACTCGTGGTTACGTTACCCAAGTGATTTTACGGCCTGGAATGATGGCCGCCAATATACCTTTGCGCCCGGTGATGGTTTTTGTGCATGCGGAAGAGGATCTCTTTGTCGCCTGGTTTAGACAAAATAGCCTACTGCGTTTGCAAGAGGGGGATAGCGCCGAGATAGCGTTTGACGGAATTCCTGGGCGGGTATTCAGTGGCGTTGTCAGTGACGTGTTTCCCTTGTTGGCTGCCGGGCAATTACAGGCTTCAGGCGTAATCCAGGCTGATGCGCAACCCCCTGGTCGGGTTCCAGTGCGAATTAAAATTACTGATCCGGAGTTTGATCAATATCGTGATCGGGTTCCCGGTGGCGCCTTCGGTCAAGCTGCACTCTACAGCGAGTATGCTCATCATGTGGCGGTGATGCGTAAAATACTGCTGCGAATGTCTGCATGGATGAATTATTTATTTCCGTTTCATTAAAGGGAGCTGGTGGCCTCGCAGCAGCAGTTACAGCCAATGATTGCTATATCCATTTGTCTGGCACCACCAAAGACAGAAAGCCAGCAGTTGCGATGCCATCAATTGAAAGTTGAAGTTAAAGGCAATAACAATGACTAACAAAGCTTGTTATTATTGGAGTTTTAGTTCTCAAATTACGGATTGGGCCTTTGATGAATTATCTATGTAATCCCGTTGAGCATATAGGATCACTGGTATGATATATCGTTGCAGCGGATGCAATAAAACCACCTTCGAGCTTAGCTGCTCCCAATGCGCAGGTTCCGATACGAGCATATTAACGCCTCTCGACCCATCCTTTTATCCCGAGTTCCAGTATAAGTCGAAAGGTTATTTGCACGACTTGTTCGTCAAGAAGAAACAAAAGGCCAAGCTCGATGAGTTTTTGAATAATGTGCTTAAAAAATACTCTGAATTAAAGCATCCGTTTTTTACCAATTTTGTATTTGCTTCAAGTTATCAGCCAGGAAGTTCTGAGCTTAAAGCAAAGCCCGGTATCAAAGTTAATGGCGAATATTCTGAAATTGAGTTATTTCATCAGGTCTTAATCAATCATGGTTTTAACGAATTACGAGACTTTCCACAGTTGCTCGATAAGTTATTACTGACCACCCAATTGAGTGCAGAATATTATGGTTTTTCCCGCGCGCTGATTCGCCACATCAAGCCTACGTTTAGCGATACCTTGCGCTCCTGGATTGAAGAAGCCGGAGTCAGTTTTAGAAATAATCTGTCCCTGTTTTTTTATTCACTTTGGAAACGCGACTGTAAATTTCCCGAATTGGAGTTCGATTTAAAAGCCTGTGACAAACCAGGAAAACCCTTGGTACCTGAGAACGTCTATAACCGGCTACTGGCAGAGGCGGAGGCAATCTATTTCGAAATTCAAGTTAGTCGATACTCCTCTCGGTTGGCGCGCTTCGACCCCGCCAGATTTGTCACCATTCATTTTGTGGATGCCATGGATGGCTTTGGTTTTGAAGCTTTCCTGGTGGAGCTGTTTCAAACCATTGGTTACGATGTTCAGGAAACCAAGAGGAAAACTGAAAACAGTGCGGATCTTTTTGTGAAAAAGCTTGATCAGGCGGTGCTTATTCAGGCTCGGCATTGCTCCAGCACGCTGGGGGTTTCCGCCATCCAAAAAGCGTTAGCGGCGAAGCGTTTTTATGCGTGTGAAGAAGCGCTGATAGTGACCAATGCCTTTTTTACCGAAGCGGCCAAACAGGCGGCTGAAACCGCCTCCGTTACCTTGGTGGATCGAGCCGGTTTGCAAGGCTATCTCAATGACTACAACCAGAAACTCATTGAGCAGTTTGAATTGGAAGGAACCACCAGCCGATTCGTTAACGTCAGGGATTTGGCCCGGGTGTAAGTTTCGATTGCACGCGCTGTTTGATATAGGTAGAGGCAATGCTTAACAGTAAGGCAACAATGGAGATGACGGCCACCCTAACATCAATATTCCATTCGGAATTAACCAATGCTCTTTGCAGTGCTACCACAAAGAGCATATGCATTAGATAGATACCGTAGTTCAATGGATACAATGGAGCGATCCAGGAGTATTTTGCATTGATGAATTTTAAAAATAAAAAGGTCGTGGAGAGCATCAAAGAAAAACACACGAAGATACCGGAACTGGATAGGGCTAATTGCAATACCGTTGGCTTTAATAACACCGTCTTAAGCAATAATATCGCTATTTGATTAATGGCGACGAAGCCAACAATAGCAAGAACGCTGACCCAAAATAGTTTTTTAAGGGGAAGCCGATTATATAGTCCAAAAAAATACAGACCTAAAGCATAGGCCGCAACATAAGCCCCTAAGCGCGCTGGTTGCGCTACCACGAAGCCCCCCATATTTTGCCAATCGTGTGGGCCAAAACCCATCTGTACAACACCAAAGGTGATAGCCCAGCCAACGATCAATATGGCGATAAACTTACCCGCAATAACCCCATAGCTGGTGTCTTCTGCCAGCAGAAAGCCATTCAACCAACGCCGAGTCAACATAAAAAAGGCACCAATAATAAACAGCACTTCCACAAACCATATATGGTGATGAAAGCTCATGGAGCCTGGTTCGATGGTGACGAATTCAAATTGCCATAGGGTTTTCCAGGTTGTCAGGTAGGTGTGGGTCATAGCGTCGAAGCTGAAATCTGTTTTGGCAATAAAAAATAGCAGGGGGCCTACCAACATCAGTTGTAGATAGCCGGGTAAAAGAAGTCGTTGCAGTCTTTGTTTCAGATAGCCGGTATTGTCTTTTTTACGCTGGGATTTGGCGGCGAAGAAGCCTGCTACAAAAAACATGGTGGCCATCACAAACAGATCGGCGAGGCCCATGAAAATGAGATAACGACGGGTGCCGTCTTGAACATTGACGTACCACCAGTCAACGTTTGCGGTATAGCCGCACATCGCGTGAAAGACGATGACAATAAAGATGGATGCCAGTCGCAGATTGTCAAACGCGTAGAGTCTCATTTAGTCCTCAAAAGTGAAAGCAACACAGCCGTTAAACATTTCATCAAAACTCGCCGTTTAGGGGCGGCAAGCTACCAGTTTCCGCCACAAAATATCCGTAAATGATGCATTTGTACATAAATTGTGTCTGTCTATAGACTGACAACCCTAGAACTATATATCTAGTTTCATGCTCTAAGTGAATTCTAGTATGAATCGAAATAAATCACCTGGGCGGGAAGTGGGGTAGTGGATGTTTAAGGGTTACCGTGATTGGCGAGACCAACGGCGCGTTAGAAAAATGGGTTACACCTCTGAGCAATGGGAGTCGGCGATTGTTGATTGGCCTGTGGTGCAGCGTTATCAAGGCACCGAACGGGAGGCACTACGAGATTTGACCTTTCGATTTCTCGCCCGCAAGAGTTTTACCTCAGGAGGAGGTTTTCGAGTGACCGATGTTATGTGTTTGAGAATCGCGACCATGGCTTGTGTACCTATCCTGCATCTTGATTTGGATTGGTATGATCATTGGTATACAGTGATTGTTTATGAAGGTGATTTCGTTCCTAATCGCACTTATCGTAGCGAAGATGGCGTGATCCATTCCCGAGGACCGGGTTTAAGTGGTGAAGCCTGGTTTAGGGGTCCAGTGATTCTTTCCTGGGATGCAGTGTGTGAATCCGGTGGCCATGCTCGTCATGGGGCGGCCAGTAATGTGGTTATCCATGAACTAGCCCACAAGCTCGATATGCTGCGTGATGGGGCCAACGGTGCGCCGCCTATGCACCCGGATATGCGTCCAGGGGAATGGCATGATACGTTCACTGCCGCTTGGGAACGTCTGCAACGGGATTGGCAACATCACCGCCCCTTGCCCATTAATGATTACGGTCTTACCAGTCCGGCAGAATTTTTTGCGGTATGCAGTGAGACTTTTTTTGAGGCACCAGCCACCATGAAAGAGCAGTTGCCCGAAGTCTATCGTCTTTTGGGTCAGTTCTATCGCCAACAACCCTGACGTTGGCGATGTCCTAACATTGTTATCAGTTAGAGCTTGCGTACTTTAAATTTGCGTCCTTTGATCTTACCGTTTATTAATCGCCCTAAGGCCTTGTCGGCTTGATTCATTTCGAGGGTCACATAAGCACTGTAATCCGTAACGTCGATCTTGCCCACGGCACTGCCAGGCACTCCGGCGTCACCGGTGAGGGCACCCAGAATATCTCCAGGGCGAATTTTGTCTTTGCGACCACCGGCCACCACTAGCGTTTTCTTGTTGGGCAGCATGGCAAATTGATCATCGGTTTTGAGACTGTCGGCCTCTTTAATTTCGAGGCTGTTGCCTTGATAATCGGCGATTTTATCCAGTTTGAAACGTTCTTTTTGTTCCAGCAGGCTAATGGCCAAGCCCTCTTTTCCTGCTCTGGCGGTGCGGCCGATACGATGCACATAAATCTCAGGGTCGCGCGGCAAATCGTAGTTGATCACTGCGGGCAGGTCTTCGACATCCAGGCCACGGGCTGCCACATCGGTGGCCACCAGGACGCTGCAGCTCTGGTGTTTAAATTGGGTTAACACCTGGTCACGTTCACGCTGTTCCAGATCGCCGTGTAAAGCTAAGGCATTAAAACGCCGATTATCGAGATAGTCGGCGACATCTTTGGTGGTTTCCTTGGTGTTGCAGAAAATTACCGCCGATGAAACCTGTATGTGTTGTAGTATGCGGATGAGATTGTCGAGCTTGTTGCCGTTCTTGGATAGAAAGAAGCGCTGGGTAATGGCATCCGTTGTGTGATGAGATTCAACTTTTACCTGCACTGGATCCCGTTGAAATTTTGCGCTTAACGCTTTAATGTTGTCGGGGTAGGTGGCTGAGAAGAGCAGGGTCTGGCGGTTTTCTGGAGTATGTTCAATGATAGTCTCCATATCTTCTATAAACCCCATTTCCAGCATTCGGTCTGCTTCGTCGAGTACCAAGGTTTTTACTTCCGACAAATCGAGGGTGTTCTTGCGCAGGTGGTCTTTGATACGTCCAGGCGTTCCTACTACAATATGGGCGCCATGCTCCAGTGAGCCAATTTGCGGCCCGATCGATTGGCCACCACATAAAGTAACGATCTTGATATTCTCCTGGTACCGCGCCAGGCGACGAATTTCAGCTGCTACTTGTGTGCTTAATTCGCGGGTGGGGCACATGACCAATCCCTGCACGCCAAAAAAACGTGGATTGAGCTTGACCAGCAATGGGATAGCGAAGGCGGCCGTTTTGCCGCTTCCGGTTTTGGCTTGAGCAATTAGGTCCCGCCTGGCCAGCGCCAAGGGTAGGGCTTGATCCTGGATCGGTGTCATTGCCTGGTAGCCTAGTTCCTCCAGGTTGCTAAGCAGGGCTGGGGGTAATGGCAGATTGGAAAAGGGCTGGTTTGTCACGGGGTTCTCGAGCGTTTCAATAAGGGTGGTGTAGAATACCACAAATGGATCTGATCAAGTCAGCGCATATGTTCTCAACTATAAGGCTAATATGAAAATACCGAAACGACTGCAACCTCTCGTAGAAGACGGATTGATTGACGAGGTGATTACTCAGTTGATGAGCGGCAAGGAAGCCCAAGTATTTATCGTGCGCTGTGGTTCTCAGGTGCGCTGTGCCAAGGTTTATAAGGAAGCCCAGCAACGTAGCTTCAAGCAGGCTGTCCAGTATCAGGAAGGGCGCAAGGTGCGTAATAGTCGCCAAGCCAGAGCTATGACCAAAAAAACCCGCTACGGCCAAAAGGAACAGGAACAGGCCTGGTTATCGGCCGAGGTGGACGCCCTGTATCAACTGGCGGATGCCGGTGTTCGGGTGCCTCAGCCTCATGGGTTTGTGGATGGCGTGCTGCTGATGGATCTGGTTCAGGACCAAGACGGGTTCGCCGCGCCCCGTCTGGATGATGTGATATTAACGCCTGAGCAGGCGCGGCAATATCATGCCCAGGTGATTACTGATGTGGTGCGCATGCTGTGCGCCGGTTTGATTCATGGTGATCTGTCCGAATTCAATGTATTACTGGACGAACAGGGGCCGGTGATTATCGATTTCCCGCAAGCCGTGAATGCCGCCAGTAATAATAGTGCTGCGGCCATGCTGCAGCGTGACGTTGACAATATGCGAGTCTATTTTGGTCGCTTCGCGCCAGAATTATTAACTACTAATTACGGCAAGGAAATTTGGCAACTGTATCAAGGTGGTGATTTGCAGCCGGATACAAAATTAACCGGACGCTTCCAGGAAGACACTAATGCGGTGGATGTGACTGACGTGATGGCGGTGATAGATGCGGCCAAAGAAGAGGAAGCTGAACGGTTAGAGCGAGAGCGGGCCGATCGTGATGAACAAGATTAAACCGTTGTTAATTAAGTGAACGTCCCATTATGAATGCTAGCGCGTTATCGCACTACCTGTTACAGAAGCCGGAAGCGGTGGAAGATTACCCCTTCGGACCAGAGGCTCAGGTATTCAAAATCTACGGCAAGATGTTCGCGCTTGTTTTTCAACGCCGTAACTCATCAGGCAACCCCCTGTTGTGCCTGAATTTAAAATGTGATCCTATTGAAGCGTTGGAGTTGCGAGATGTCTTCGCATGTGTGACTCCGGGATATCACATGAATAAACGCCACTGGAATACAGTGATTCTGGATGGCTCGATTCCGGACAGTGAAATCGAGAGAATGATCGATAACTCCTATTTTCTAGTGGCTAAATCATTGAAAAAGACCCTGCGAACGGGGCTGGAAATCAGACACGGAATCACTCTTTAGTTACGCCAGATGCAGGGTGATCTATCCACCTACTCCTGAAAAGGCTATTATTACCCCCACTATCCGTTTTCCCCGTTAGCCAAGGATTTATTTTGCACTATCTTCTTGATGAGCAAGACTTTAATGACGCTTTTTCCCAATCCGACTTAGAACGCTGTCAGCATTTTGTAAGCGCTGCTGCGCAGCACAAGGAAGTCTGGGGCTTAAAAAATAATGTTGGCTGGGCAACCGTTGAATCTGATGGTTCGGTCTGCGTGCCGGTGTGGCCGCATCCGCAGTTTGCCGCCAGTTTAGCGAAAGATAACTGGGAGTATTATGAGGCCGTGCTTATACCCCTGCATGAATTTTTGAGTACCATGCTACCCGGAATGGATAAGGATAATGTGCTGTTGGCTTTGTTTCCCAATCTGGAGTTGGAAGGTGTGGTTACCACCGCGGCTCAGGCCAAGTCGATCATCGAAGAGGCGCTGGAACATTAACGTTCGAATACTAATATATGGCCTTTGAATGCTTTGGCTAAGTATTGCGTATGGGCGGGTTTGAAAACGCTGGGGCCAAATCCATAGCTCACCATTTTTGTGAGTATTTTGTTTTTCCGTCCACGCCCAGGATCAACCAGGATAACCGTGCAATGTCGCTTGGCATGGCGCTCTATGAAGTTGGCTAACAGTTCTATATGTTGCTCCTCATAAAGTAAATCGCTGCCGATAATCAGGTCATAAACCCCCAGAAAGTCATTCTTTTCAGCCCAATCCGTGCGCTCAAAGGGGATGGGTTTTCCTTGGTTCAGCAATACATTCCTGTCTAAAAAGGCTTCTGCTTCCGGGTGGTAGTCCGTTGCGGTGATATCAATATCGAGACTGTTGAGCAGAAGGCTGGAAAGCCCGATACCGCATCCTACTTCCAGTACGCGTTTCGCGCCTAATTCACAGGTAAGTAGGTGGTGGGCAAGTACCATGCTCGACGGCCAGATGATTCCGAACATGGGCCAGCTCGCCGAGCATATGCCCAGTTGCTCCGCAATACCGGCAGGGTCATGATATTGTTGGTTATCTCTGAGGGTACAAAGGTGGATGTCGGTGCTGCCGAACTCGAGAGTTTGGTAGCGTAAACGGAGGTCTGTCATTTAAGATCCTGGTGGCTTAGCTCGCGCTGAGCCAATTATCGACGATAGATGACAGAACGAATGTTGAGTAGAGTAGAGCTATCTGTTGGAAACGCAAGATAATTAGTGATAATAAAACTGGACAAACGTTACTTCCCGTTGTATCTTTTTCCCCAGCTAGAAAGAATGCTTACTGTTTAAAAACCTACATTTCGCTGTATTATCCGTAACACTTCGTCCTGCAGTTTTCTAAGTTTCAGTCCATATTTCAAAGCTATTCAAGCCGTTTATCGGCAATATTTATAAATTTCAGGATATTACTATGTCTAATACAGTTAAAGGAACCGTTAAGTGGTTCAACGAATCTAAAGGTTTTGGTTTTATTGAGCAGCAATCAGGCCCAGACGTTTTTGCTCACTTCAGCGCTATTGTTAGCTCAGGTTTCAAAACCTTGGCTGAAGGCCAGCAAGTTGAATTCACGGTAACTCAGGGCCAGAAAGGTCCACAAGCTGAGAATATCGTAGCGCTCTAGTTAGCAATTGTTAACTTAGAACGTACAAGGGGCAAGTCCTTCGGGGCTTGCCCCTTTTCTTTGTTAAAGAGTATTGGGCAAAGAGTTAGAGTCGGGTCGGTGATGCAATGAAAAGTGTTGTGATATTCGTTGATGTGCAAAATGTTTATTACACTACACGTCAAATCTACCAGCGTAATTTTGACTACAACAAATTCTGGCAGCAGGTGACGGCCAATAGGCGGGTAGAGAAAGCCTTTGCCTATGCGATTGATCGCGGCGATCAAAAACAACTGGAATTCCAAAATATTCTGCGAGCGATTGGTTTTGAGGTGCGCTTAAAAAACTATATTCAGCGCGCAGATGGTTCGGCTAAGGGTGATTGGGATGTTGGGATCACTATTGATGCTCTGGAGCACTCACAAACGGCTGACATTGTAGTACTGGTTTCTGGAGACGGTGACTTTGATCTGTTAGCGGATAAACTCCGAAGGGATCATGGCAAACAGGTGGAAGTTTACGGCGTGCCAGAGCTCACGGCCGCTTCCTTAAAAGCCGCAGCTACTGACTTTATTCCTATTGCTCGTGACCTTCTGTTGTAACTGAGCTAAAAACCCGCGGTGGTGTTGTTGATTTTTATTTAAGCTTAGGATGGCTAAAATGGAGTTGACGGTCACAACCGTAAGAAACCACGGATTCATTTAAATCGATATAGCCAATCTGTTGCCAGCCGTTATCATCTCGATTCACTGAGTCCTCATTGACCAAAATTTGCAGGCGGAGTTTCGTGAGGCCGTTTTGCGCAAAATCCAATTCATCGCGAAAGTCTTCTTCGTCATTTCGAGTGATCTCCGGATCGGTTTGCAGCATCATGTAGCGTGGCCACTTGGCCTCTTCTCCGGCATTAAGTCCTAATTCAGCGATAGGATAAAGTGGGCGAAACCCTGGATTATTGTCGGCACTGGCAAAGGCCGCAGAAGCGAAAAGACCGATATAAAGGGCATTAAACTGAAAACCGAGCGGTGGCTGGTTGGTCATTTGTACATCCATAAAGCGTGCTCTTTGAGCGCCGGAAAGCACGTCAATGGTAAAAAAGTTGGCGGTTGGAGTAGCGTCAGTGGGGTCGTTTGAGGCGAACAACTTGCCAGCAAAACCAAAGGCTCTGGGATTTCCTCGTTTGGTGGCCGATAGTGCCGTTGATGCCCGACCAATAAAGAGCCCTTGAGAGCCTTCACTAAAATAGCCGCTGTACTCATTGGGTTCGGTAATATTCCATTGGCCGCTAAAACATATCCCATTACTGTGCACCAGTTTTTCCACGCGGGGCAGGAAGTCGGCGTCTTCGGCTATGGTGCGGTGCGAATCTTTAATGAGCTGATTGATACCCATTGAGAAAAAATTGGCAACGCTGACTTTGTATTGCGGAAGTAAACCCTGCAAATAGACGGCTTGTTCCTTGGCGATTTTGTCATTGCTTGCCGCTGGCGGTGTTCCATAAATAATCTCTTCCACCTGATTAAAGCTGCTCTCACCATGAGCCGATGTAGTAACTGCGACCCAAAAGCAACTGATCATAAATTTTTGAATCAATCGGTGTCGCTGGCTTATCAACCGGTTCATATAAACATCCCTTTATTCTTTTTATGAATGAGTAAACACATTAGTTCGACTGTATCACGAACCAGCGAGCAGGGGGTTCAAGATTTTATGTATCTAGTATTTGTTAAGCATTCATTGAATTACTGGATTAATCAGGATTTATAGACTAATTACTAACAGTGCCTGTACTGGTTAAGTAGTTGGTTCAAAGTCATTCTGGCTGAAAAAAATTAGCAAGGATTATGGGCTGGCATCCATAAACATCGCTTTTCCATCGACGCAAGGAGCAAAGAACAATGAAAAAAGTGTTTACGCTGTGCACGTTATCAGCGCTATTGAGTTGTACCACCGTGGCTGAGCATTCTGCTACTAGCCCGCAAACTTCTCCAAGCCTACAAGAAGTCAGTAACAAAGCACCCTTTGTTACCGTGGCGGCAGAAGAATCTTTTAGTGCACTTGCAAACATTCACCCATTTCTAAATTCTTCATTACCTCAGCCCCCTATGTATGATGGTGGCTTCTTTCAGCTGAATCATAATTATCCCGACCAATATCCGCCTAAAACAGGGCTCTTTCCCTGGGAGAAAGTGACGCAAGCAAGTCGTATTACTCAGCAAAATGCGCTGGATTATGTGTTGGCCCTGAAAGACTACGTGGCCAAAGATATGCAAGGGATACTCTACGATAAACAGCATCCCAATAATGACGACTGGTATCAATCCATTTGGTTAGGCACTGAACGGGAACCGATTCATGGAATGTATGTTGGGTCTGGGTTTCCTGCTGAAACGCTCACCGACCAAGAAATAGATCTCACAACCTATGTGTACACGCTATATGACACACGGGCGGCTAAAACCTTGGGTAACATTTGGGGTGTTACGCTGGACTCGGCCATGAATCCAGCTCTGACGAAAGACACGACGCAATTTGCTGAGGGCAGTGTAATTGTGAAGTTTTCTTTCGTGACGCCCTGCGGGTCGGACTGGAAACCCATGGAAGGGGCTGCCGTGTGGCAGATATACGCACCGGTCAACAGCAGTAATGGCACGGCACAGTCGCCCACTTCCAAATGCAAAGGGCGGGGAGAAAAAGGCACCAATGAAAATCCTGTGATAACGAACGTCTACTTCATGCAGTTTGATATCATTGTGAAAGATAGTTTAGCGGCACCGGATACCGGTTGGGTGTTCTCCACTTTGGTTTATGATAAAGACGCTCCAGGAAAAACTACCTGGGATAAAATGATTCCACTGGGCGCTACATGGGGTGGTAATCCCGATGTGGTCAATGTCTCGGCCACGGCATTGACACCACCGGTTTCTGTTAATCCAAAACTCACAGAAAATTGGATTAACATGAAAACCCCTGAGTACGCTCGATCCACTCTAGGTTGGGATGGGCGCTTGTCTGGACCAAATGATGGTGCGGTGGTTACACCGGCGTGGGTGAATGACAAATATTATCATAAAGGCATTGCTACTGCGGGATGCTTGGCATGCCACAGTAGTGCGCAATACCCGATGACTTCATTTTTATTACCCACTAGCACTTATCCGCCCCAGACTAAACAGGCACCGTTATCGAATGACGCCAGTTCGGCCTCGTTAGTGATGTCTGAACCGGGGGGTAAATTATGGATGCAATGGTTCCAGAGTCGCGCTGGTACAGTGCCTATGGGTCCAAAAGATGCCAAGGGTGAATTACCGGTGGCTTTGGATTACGATATGGTTACAGCTTTTAAGGCAATTCCCATGTGGCAAGCGGCGGTAAATGCTCAGCGCTAATAGCCGCTCCAAATAGCATATATTTAAGATGGAAAAGATTGTGGCGGTTTACGTTGTAAAAAACCGCCCAATCGCGGTACTGTAAGCTTCCTTGTGACGAAATAACTAAACGTACCCGATTTGTCACAGATTCTCCAAATTCGTTGTATTAGGAGTGGTCGTATGTGGTTGCGCACAAGTTGTGAACTGTCTTTTGATATTGAAATTCCCACGCCTTTTATTTTGATGTTGCGCCCTCGTAGCGGTGCCCAGCAATGGATCGCCCGCGAAGAATACCGGCTTCACCCCGTTGTTTCAGCTGTGGAATTAACCGATGGGTACGGCAATCTTTGTCAGCGCTTAACGGCTCCAGCGGGTACCTTTACGATTTTCACAGCGGCAGATATATTGACCGCAGACGTGGTGGATCAGGCTCCCGGTGCACATTTCGTGGAAATTGAACAGCTACCGGATTCGGTGTTGAGTTATTTATTGCCCAGTCGCTATTGCGAATCTGACCGGTTTTATCAGATGGCTACCTCCATTACAGCGGGGCAACTGCTGGGTTACGATCAGGTAAAAGCTATTGAGAGCTGGTTACGAACCAACATACAGTATCTGCCTGGCAGTAGTACGGTTCCAGTTTCAGCCGTTGAAGTGAATGCTCAACAGTCCGGGGTTTGTCGGGATTTATCTCATCTTGGTATTGCCCTGTGTCGCAGCTTAAGTATTCCTGCCCGGATGGTGGTGGGGTACCTGTATGGCTTACAGCCCATGGATCTTCATGCCTGGTTTGAAGCCTATGTGGGTGGTCGTTGGTACACTTTCGATGCGACTCAACAACAGTTAAAGGCCGGTTATGTGGCCATAGGTTATGGGCGCGATGCGGCGGATGTAGCCATCTATAACCAATACGGCCCCTCGGTTTTCCCGATCAGGCAGGATGTCCAGGTACAGTTGATTTAGGCATCTAGGCGATTATCACAAAATTTTGGTTTGAATCTTGCTCTCCATCAATAGAAGCGCAGAAAACCGGACGTTTTCGTAGTTAAATTGTTCCCTAAGCAACAATTTTAAAAGCGAGCGTTCGGTTTCCTTCAATTACTAATCTTGGAATGTGATAGAGGAGCCTAACTCATGGCCGAATTTTTTATAGAAACAGCCCCCCAAACTAGCGGTACCCATTTGATTCATTTCTCTACCTGTCACGCTCTGCCACAGCAGGATCAATTGCGTTACTTAGGTTCAATTGCGGCCTATGACAGCGCCTTTGTGGAAGGTAAGAAAATATACAATGAGGTGAATGCTTGCACAGAATGCGCGGCCAAGTATGCAACGGCTTAGGGTGTCAGCGTTTTAACGCTAGTTATGGCATTAGATACCGATCGTGATAAGCAACGTTGGCTGCAGCTTTGGCGTGATGAAGATACTGAATTCCATCAATTTAATGTGAGTCCATTATTGCAACGTTTCTGGAGCAGCCTTTTGCTTAAGCGCGGGAGCCGAGTACTGGTGCCATTGTGCGGCAAGAGCCTCGATATGTTGTGGCTCGCAAAACAAGGTTACCAGGTGGTGGGTATTGAGCTTAGCCCCATCGCGGTTAAGGCGTTCTTCAAAGAAGCCAACCTAAAACCTCGCAAACAACGTATGGGTAATTTCGTCCGCTGGCAGAGTGGTTCAATTAGCATATGGTGTGGTGACTATTTTGGCCTGTCGACAGAGGCTATAGGACATATTGATATGGTGTTTGACCGAGCGTCACTCACGGCCTTACCGGAAGATTTAAGGGCGGCCTACATTCAGAAGATGTGTTATTTAACCTCAGAAGATATCGAAGTGTTTCTACTGACGGTTGAAGATGTCGACAATGACTCCTGTCAGTCGCAACAAGCCGTGGATCTGGAATTGACGGCGCTGTATGGCCGTCAATTCCAGATCCAGCTGGTTTGTACCGAACTGCAATTTGCCACGCCTGAGCAGACATTCAAAACTTTTCACAAAGCCTATCGCTTAAGTGCTCATCCTGCTTGAGTCAGGTTCTTTTAAGCCCACTCACCGAGCCATTTTTTCTTGGCCTTTTCAACCAGTTGGCTAGGATTGTAATTCCATGGATGAAATTTTGGGCTGTAATAGCTGAAGTAATGAGGTAACAGTTTGCGCAACACCCCGGGTTTTCCCACCATATAATTCAGTGTGTCACCCCATAGTTTTAGATCGCCCAGTTTACCTTCGTCTTTCATCAGTTTGGCCACATGAATGGTGGTAAATAGTGGAAACAGGATACTGACCATCATCATTTCTGTCAGGCGCACAAATTCACTGCCGCCAACGGATTTGTACACGTCAAAAGCTACTGCTTTATGCTCCGATTCTTCTATGGCATGCCAGGCCCATAGGGGCGCAATGCGCGGGTCCATTTCTTCTAAAATATCATACTTTAAAATTAACTCTTCGGCCATTAACGCCGTAAAATGCTCCACCGCTACGGTGTGGGCCAACTGCCTTTCATGACTGAAATTTTTGCGAAAGTAGTCCATCAGATTTTGAACTTCACGTTCAAAGCGGGCGATCCTGATCCCACGTTTTTCCAGAAAACTGTTCAATATGTTATGTTCTTTCGAATGGTGAGCTTCTTGGCCGATAAATGCGCGTACGGCTTTTTTCAGTTCTGGGTCATGAATCTGATCTTTGTAGTTGCGTACAGAATCAATAAAGAATTTCTCTCCAGGAGGAAAGGTCGCCGACATGGCGGACAGAAGTAAGGTTTTAACAGCATGATTGCCCCACCAATAACGAGGGATATCATCAGCGAGATTAAATTCGGGTTGGCGAACCTTGGGAATCGGATGATCCGCTGACTTAGTTGTTAGTATTTGTTTTTCTCGGATGGCTGCTGGAGCATTCATGGAACGATTCCTCTATTGTGCAGGGATGGCCGGTACAGTGTTAGTACAATACTAGAAGAAATAGAGAATTTGTGAGATGCTCCAAGGACAATATAGTTGTCATTGGTGGCCAAATTGCCTCAGGTTGACCCTTTAACTTCATTTACTTCTTTGCCAGCGTGGGCGTATCAGGATACTCAACCTGTCACTTACTCCAGAGCTTTAGCTGCTATGGCGCAAGATTTGGGTGTACCACTGACCCAACTTTTAGATCATGCCGGTTTATCCAGACAAATTTTGGATGATCCTGCGGGCCGGCTGTGTTTGGTGGATGGATTGCGGATTATTGGCTCGGCCCTAGCGCTAACTGGAGATCATTTGCTGGGGTTTAAAACGGGTCTGCAGATGCCGGTGACGGCCCACGGAAGTTTAGGTTATGCGTTGATGTGTGCACCCACTGCACGCACGGCTATTGGGTTACTAAGTGAGTATTGGCAGTTGCGGGGGCGAGGGATATTGTTAAACATTGTGGGGCCTGATCAGCGTTTGTTGTTCGAGTTGATACCGGAGCTTCCGTTGCCCGAGGGAATACGGGATATCATGGTTAGCTCCATGTTGGCCAGTGTTTATCATTCAATTCAGTTTATTTTACCTGTGCACGAGTTTAGTCTTGAAATATGGTTGCAAAGCCAGGAGCCCCCAAGGTTTGAGACGGTTGCTTCTGCATTGCCGGAAGTAAAGTTTTCCATGCCATGCGCTGGGATACTTTTGGCGGGTGATCCCTGTTGGCTCGATCGTGCTTTGCCTACATCCAACCCCGAAGCTTATGCCCATGCCTCTGCTCAATGCGAACGAGAGGGCGCATTGGTCGCCGCAGGAGACGATGTGTTACGGCAAATGAGAGCGGCCTTGGTATTAGGTATTGAAGGCTACCCAACGCCGGAAATATTGGCGACCGAATTACATATGACACCACGAACCTTGCGCAGACGCTTGGCGGAACATGGGTATAACTACAAGCAGTTATTGGAAGAGTCTCGTTGCCGAGACAGTTGTCAATTGTTGCTAAATTCTACGCTGGATATTGCTCAGATTGGAGAGCGACTGGGTTACACTGATCCAGCTAATTTCACCCGCGCATTTAAACGTTGGACTGGAGTGACTCCCAGCCAATGGCGCGAGCGCTTTTAGTCTAACGGACTTCTTGATGTTGCTCTGTTGTAAAATTCACTTGGCGGATTTACCATCAGCTCATTAGTTTCCGGTGCGGATTGATGATGTCTAACAGCCTTACTGTTTGTGCCAAACTAGGTCCGGTTTTCAGCGCCTTTATTCAACAGGGTGTTTCAGTTTCTGTTGCGTCAAGAGATCGGCGCCATGTTCCTTCCGTGGGGCGGGGCATGGCTTGCCGGATTACGCCTGATGGCGCTCGGATTGAAGTGGCGTTATTAGCCTCGCAAAATGCCCAGCTACTCCAAGACATTACCAATCACGGAGTTGTTGCGGTGGCTTTTTCTCAACCTACCAGCCACAAGACTCTGCAAATCAAGGGTGTGGATGCCCACTGGTGTTCGGCGACGGCACAAGATCTTTCATACCTGGAGCAACAGAAATTCAATTTTGGCGAAGAAATCCGAGCATTAGGATTCTCCGAAAGTTTTATTGAGAGACTGTTCCACCAACCGCTGCTGGATGTGCGTTGGATTCGCTTTACGCCGGCAGAAGTTTATGGGCAAACCCCAGGGCCCTGCGCCGGGGAGCGTCTGGACGTAACCCCATGAACCTGCCTTTGGATAGTATTCGTCGCAGTCTGGAGGGAGTGATTCCCGGAGTGGTGGCAACCTGCGATAAAGACGGTATGCCCAATGTTACCTACGTATCCCAGATCCACTATATAGATCGAAATCACGTGGCCTTATCATTTCAGTTCTTCAACAAAACCCGTGACAATATGCTGCAAAACCCTCAGCTTACCGCTTATTTGATTGATCCGGTCACCACCGCCCGCTATCGTCTTGCCCTCTTGTATTTGCGCACTGAAACCGCAGGTCCCCTGTTCCAAATAATGAAAGCCAAATTGGCGGGTATCGCTTCACACACAGGTATGAGTGGAATCTTCGCCTTGCGGGGCGCGGATATCTGTCGGGTTTTAGAGGTTGAGGCAGTGCCTGGGGAAGTGGGTGAACCGCCACGACAAGAATTCAATTGGTTGTCCGCTTTACGCTCGATGAATGAACGGTTGCAGCGTCAATGGGAAATGGCCGCAGTGTTTGAAGAATTAATGGCGGGCATGAAGGACACCCTGGGAATTCCGTATACCCTGTTGCTTATGGCGGACAATGCTGAATCCAAACTTTATACGGTGGCCAGCAGTGGTTATCCCAACTCTGGCGTGGGTTCTGAAATTCCTTACGGTTGCGGCGTTATCGGCGTTGCTGCTCAATTTAAAACGCCGATTAGAATTACTCATATGGCGGCGGAGTATGGCTATGGCCGGGCAGTAAGAGACACCATAGCCAGTTCCGAATTGTTGGAAACGGAGATTCCTTTTCCTGGATTAGAAGCCCCAAGCAGTCAGGTTGCTGTGCCGCTCTGCAATGGAGATCGTCTGCTAGCGGTGCTGTATGTGGAAAGCGAGCAGGATTTGTATTTCGATTACGATGACGAAGACGGCTTGCTTCTGTTGGCTCAACAAGCCGCCCATGCCTTGATTCGGGTGCAACAAAATTCGGACGTTGAACCCGATCAGCACGCGGTCACTGAGCTGCCGAGCAGTAACGATAAAGCCGATTTGGTGGTTCGATATTATCCTGCCAATCATAGTATTTTTTTGGCTGAGGAATACTTGATCAAGGGGGTCGCGGGCGCCATTCTGTGGCGGTTATTGAACTGCTATCAACAAGACCAGCGTACTGAATTCAGTAATCGAGAATTACGTTTGGACAAACAACTGAACCTGCCTGAAATCGACGATAATCTGGAAGCACGTTTGATTTTGTTGCAACGGCGTCTGGCTGAAAAAAGCCAGACGCTGGCGCTGGTTAAAACCGGGCGGGGGCGATTTACATTGGTTGTGCAGCAGCCGATCCGCTTGCTGATGCAGGAGTCCGCGTAACACGCGCGGCAAAAGCGTGCTGATGAGATTATCCCGCCAATGCCAGTTCCAACTTCTGCCAGTCTGTAGCAGGCAAACATTCCCGTGCCAAATCCAACACGCCTGCAAACACTTCGGCTGGTGCCTGGGATTGCATTCCGCTCAATAGTTGCCGCCGCTCATGATGGTTCATTGCAGGAAGCATCCATAGCATGGACTGTTGATTGTCTTTTGGAGGTAAGGATTGGATCAGCGCGTGCTCAATGGCTAAGATTTCATCATCACTATAATGCTCCCACAAAATGCGATTGTTACCGGTTTCCTCTTCGTCCATGTGGGCCAGATTATCCGCTACAAATAGCGCTAATTTACGGTAGAGTTCCGCTTGTAAGTGAGCGCGGGATTCACCACTAATCTGAGCTGCAGCCAACGCGAGCATATTGAGTTCGGCAATCATCTCTACATGGGACTGATGATGATAGTACATGGATTCCGCAGAACCTGGGCAGCGTGCCTCCATAGCCGGGTGAATAAAGGTATTTTCATGTTCCAGGTGAGCTTGGCAAAACGTCAGCAATTCCCGTAGCTGAGTCATGCCTTCCGTCAGTTCCTGATCGCAAAAACAGTCTAGCTTACCCACTCGTTGTAGCGTGTCCGTAAGGTAAAAACGCAGGCCTTTGTGGATTAATCGGTAAATGTCATAACGTTGGTTGCTCATATTATTTGCTCCTGATTAGATGATTTGAGACAGTCTATGTCAGGGCTGATTGGGTGGTTGCTAAATGTTGCCTAAGCAAATCCTAAATTTTTCTTAAAATACCATGCGGTCTAATGGCGATAGGTGTTTAGTCGTGACCTAGTCACGGGAACCCCGTTGCTCTAAACTGCTCTGTGGTTATATCCGGCATAAAAATAGCCGTAGGTGCCTTTTAAAACAGGAGTATTACCGTGCCAAACCACGAGAAAATAGATTACGTAGAATTCCCTGCGGTAGATTTAGCGGCCACTAAGCATTTTTTTACGACGGTATTCGAATGGACGTTTGAGGACTATGGTCCAGATTATACGGCGTTTGAAAATCAGGGGTTAAATGGTGGGTTCTTTCGGTCTGATCGGGCATCCGTTTCGGAAAATGGCGCTGCTCTTATTATTTTTTACAGCGATAACCTGCCATTAACGTTGGCAAAAATCGAGAGCGCTGGTGGTAAAATCGTGAAGCCTATTTTTAAGTTTCCCGGTGGTCGGCGCTTTCACTTTATCGAACCTAGTGGTAACGAGTTTGCGGTGTGGAGCGCTGACCATTCTTGAAAACTTAGAACAGTTAAATAGTTATAGCCTTTCTAACAATTCTGCTTTCTTGCGGGAAAATTCTTCATCCGTAAGAATGCCTTTACCGTGCAGCGCACCCAGCTTTTCAATGGAGGCAATAATATCCTGATCGTTCGGGGTATTATTAGAATTGCCATTTGTATTGCTTTGTGCGGGTGCCTGGTTGGTGTTGTAGGTGTTGGAACTTACGGCGGGCTTATTTTGAGTTTGTGCTCTGCCATCAATGGAAACCACCGGCAGGCTTGCGAGATTCACAGTACCATATTGACTACTGAACAGGATGGAGCCGCCACTGCCTTGTTGCTGGGAAAAGCCGCCGATTTGATGATCAAGCGTGTCGTACACCCAGACCTGACCGTTCGTTTGTACCGCAAGGCGACGGGCATTGGCAAAATATGCATACTTCGCATTATTTTGGCTTCCGGTAGCATTGGGGCTGCCTAAATCCTGGGGCCACCAGTTGCGGCTGGGGTCGGGTATAAACAAGCTGGACTGCCCCTGGGGAGCGCCATTGTGTTGTGCTTGTTGTCCGCTGCCGGATTGGCTTTGTGACTGGAAACTGCCCGTTTGCAGTAAACCCGGTTCATTCATCAGGATGCGGGAAATTTCTGAGCACAAATTGCTCACACTATTTTTGAGCGAGTGATTGAACATATCGCCCAGCATCATCATACCGCCCTGCATCCACTGGCCTGAGCCTCCGAATTCGGGGTGACTAAACTGCGCCATAGAACCATTTCCATTGATAACGGCGATAAGCATATGGGTGACGGCGTCTTGGCTGAAGCCATAACGTTGGGATAGGTCGCTGATAATGCTCTGACCTTTTGGGGTGAGTTGTTGCATGATTTTCCTCGATCGCGGTGGGACGACTTGCTATTGGGAGATAAATGTAAATAAGGTGTACGTCGTCAAGACGCGCGATCATAACAGATTATCTATGACGATTCAGTGTAGATTCGGGAATTATTTTAAATAGCAATTAGGTTAAATAGTAATCAAATTCCCATCAGGCTACGGATATGACAAAAGGCGGCTCGACCCAGTGCATCGAGGTTATAGCCGCCTTCCAATGCGGACACAATGCGGCCTTTGCAATGACGCTCTGCAATGCTCACCAGTTGATCAGTGATCCAGGCAAAGTCTTCGTCCTGCAACCGTATTTGCGCCAAAGGGTCTTCAATATGGGCATCAAAGCCAGCCGAAATCATGATCAATTCAGGTTTGAATTTTTGTAGGGCAGGGAATAGCTGGTCGCCCATAATTTCACGGAACTCCAGGCTACCGGTACCCGCCGCCAAGGGTATATGCAGAATATTGTCATGGGATTGGCCTGGATCACTGAAGGGATAAAAGGGATGTTGATAACTGGAGGCGTAGAATACTTTTGGCTCATTACGGAATATATGTTCGGTACCGTTGCCGTGATGGACATCAAAATCCACAATCGCGATGCGTTTCAACTTGTGTTTGTTGATCCCATGGTGCGCACCTACGGCAATATTATTAAACAGACAGAAGCCCATGGCGCGATCGTATTCGGCGTGGTGTCCTGGAGGCCTGACACTGCAAAAGGCGTTTTTTACTTGCCCAGACATCACCAGATCGACGGCCTGAACCACAGAGCCCGCCGCCAGTAAAGCAGCCTCTAGGGTATGGGGCATCATCAGAGTGTCAGGATCGAGTTCGATATGATCCTGTGCTGGCGCGCGGGCAAAAATGGAATCCACATAGGCATGTTCGTGAGCCGCTATTAACTGTTCACGAGTAGCCGGTTCAGCATCCAGCCATTGGACAAAGTCCGCTAACTGGCCAGCAATGAGACGGTTTTGGATAGCACCTAAACGCTCCGGTGCTTCCGGGTGGTAATCACCCATATCATGCTTTTCACAGAGTTTATGTGAGATGTATGCGGTGGTCATAATTGCCTCCCTGTAATCAGCGACGATCTATACATCCTATACCATCAAGGTCTATGCTACCTAATTGAGGAATATCTCAGGAGAAAGTTGTATGGCGCGACATTTGCTGCAACCACTTCTTGCACCGACTTCGGTGGTGGTTTTGACGGGCAGTAATCCTCGCCATCCGGTGTTGTTGGCATTACTGCGGGCACTGGAGCAAGGAGCTAAGCTGGAGCGCATTTCCCTGGTGGGAATGCCCGTCGTCGGTTTAGACAGTCCCTCTGTGTTCGATCATTTCTCTTCTTTAGCTGAACTGGAAGCTCCCGCTGATCTGGCAATTATTGCCGGTGAATTCAATATACCGATAACCCAGGTTATTGCTGACTGTGGCCAAGCTGGGATTAAATTTTTGTTGATGCTTACGTGGACCGATGAACCCGTCGCCAACATCCAAGTTGCCTTGCAGGAATTCAACGTTCGTTTGTTAGGCCCGAATAGTTTTGGTATTTGCCGTCCCGGTAGCCATTTGTTTGCCTGGTTAGGATTAGCACAACCGCGACCGGGTCGGTTGGCGCTATTGTCTCAATCGG
The DNA here is from genome assembly GCA_963922875.1 of uncultured Ketobacter sp. Classification (GTDB taxonomy): domain Bacteria; phylum Pseudomonadota; class Gammaproteobacteria; order Pseudomonadales; family Ketobacteraceae; genus Ketobacter. The sequence goes on from CAWUJH010000006.1 coordinate 64,323, forward strand.
GTACCGTTGCCAGTGCCCTTGTGGATTGGGCCAGTTGGCAGGGAATTGGTTTTTCCCAAGTGGTGGCCATGGGTGAACCGGTGGATGATATTATGCCGTCGCAGTTACTTGATTTTCTCACCGGTGATTTCGAAACTCAGTCAATACTACTGTATCTGCAGCATGTGGGTCATCCCACTCGATTTCTGAGCAGCCTGAGGGCAGCGAGTCGCACCAAGCCGGTGGCGGTGGTGGCGGAACATGGCTTGGGTGCGGATGAGCGCGTTCTGGACGCCGCCTTAAATCGCACCGGAGCTGTACGGGGTCGGCGCTTGAATGATTTGGTGGCGGCGGCATCGGTGATGACCAATGCCCGCAGAATTCGTGATGGTGCACTGCTGATCGTGGGCAATGGCGCGGGGCCTTCCGAGCTGGCGGCACAACGGGCCTCAGAACTTAATGTCTCCTTACTCGATCCTTCGCAAGCGCTGCGAGATCAATTAGCCGTGGTAATGGCGGGCCGTGGCAGTATCGGGCCGGTGACAACGGTGTGGGCCAGTTGCCCAACGGATTTGTTTATTGAGTTGGCGGCAACGGCCCTTGTGGATAAAGATTGTGGTGCGGTACTTCTGATGTTAAGCCCAACGGCGTTGGTGGATATGGGCTCACTCTACGAGAATATCCTCCAGTTGCATCAACGCCAAAATAAATTGGTGATGGTGTGCTTGTTGGGGGGTGGCCCCCAGGTGGCTGTGAGAACACGAATTAATGAAGCAGGAATTCCCACTTTCCGCACTCCAGAAACGGCCATTGAAGGATTTCAGTTTTTGGTGCAGTTCCAACGGAATCAGCAGTTGGCAAAGCAGTTACCGGATTCCAATGCCGTGCGAGACCAGATTGATGTGGTGGCAGCTCAAGAGCGAGTAAAACAACTATTAAGGGCAGGAAAAACTCAGATTGGATGGGCTGATGTTGCCGCTGTATTAGCGCCATTTAATATAAGCGTTAATCAAGAAACTCCGAGTGTGACTTCAGGTTTAAAAGGGCCCATTCAACTGCGGGTATTTCAGGATAAGGTATTCGGACCCGCCATCGGTGTTTCCGTTGGTGGAGAAGGGCCGTGGCAGCCGCAAATGGAAGTTGTTGGTTTGCCACCACTTAACCGCGTGTTGGCGAAGGACATTGTAGAGCAGGTGTTTGCGGGTCGTGGTTCATCAACCCTGGAGGAGTTGTTGCTTAATGTGTCAACCATGGTGTGTGAGTTACCCGAAGTGCAAAGTTTTTCTCTGACTAATGTTTACCTAAAGACTGATGGTTCGATTTGTGGTGAAGTGTCGGCAACATTAGCCATCACTAATGCGCAGCCTCGATATGAGCATTTGGCGATCCAGCCTTATCCGCGCCAATGGGTGTCGCGTTTTCAATTGCGCGATGGCAGAGAAGCCACGGTTCGCCCACTGCGCCCAGAAGATGCGCCAATGCTGGCTGATTTTGTTCGTGGGCTTTCTCGGGAGTCACGTTATTTCCGTTTTATATCAAATTTTTCTGAATTGACACCGCAACTGTTGGCGCGCTTTTGTCATATAGATTATGACCGCGAAATGGAGTTGATAGCCTTAGTGAATAGCGAGGGCCACAACATGCAAGTGGGTGCTGCTCGTTACAATGATAATTATGATGGCAATAGCTGTGAGTTTGCGGTGGTGTTAAGTGATGACTATCAAGGCCATGGCTTGGCGACTTATTTAATGAAGCAGCTGTTCTTAGTCGCGGCAGATAAAGGCCTGCAGTATATGCGCGGCACGGTGTTAGCGGAGAACCGTCATATGATTGGGTTTTGCCGCAAACTGGGTTTTCAACTGCGTCGAGATCCTGAAGACAGCAGTATGATGATGGCAGAACTTGAGCTGAGTCCTGAGTTTATTAAATCCATTAAAGGTTAATCGTCGATGTGGTGTCGTCAATACAAATCTTATGGAGACTTTTAAGGCTCCTTAGCGGTCTTTTCGGCGTTGGGCGAAATTAACGGTAACCACATTATCAGATATAGTATGGATAAGCTGAGGTTTCTGTTTCTCGCGCTGAATATTTTGTTCAATAAGGTTTAAACAGAGGTTGCCTAGTGCTTCTGCTGGGCTTTCCGGATTCTCTATTTGTTTTGTCTTTGGGCGTCTGGTATTCATTTGAAAACTGAACTCAAACGCGGATTTACCATCCACAGGCAGTGGCTGTTTTTCATAAAGAAACAAGCGCTCTAACTTCTCCATGACTTTAGTTATAGGGCCTTCTTCTTGATCATCGCGATCCAATTGATAGTGCTGTTCTTCACACAGCAGGGTTAACTGGTTTATAAGCAGCTGTGTGTCATAGAGATTCGCTTGTTTGCAGATAGCGGCGGCTTCGCGCCAAAATCGTTGCCGGAAAAAATTAGGGAAATGAGTAAAGTCACCTTTTCTTACGTCACAAAACACCATGATGTAGTGACTGTTCAATTCTTGCATCACGACGCAAGGCTGTGAACCAATCAGTGCGATGTCTCCTTTCCATGTCAAATCGGCCTGCACTTTTTTGGCCGGCTTAATAAACCGAGAAAGTGGCTTTGCGAGATCTTTGGTTAACGTAAATTCAATCATAGTTTTTTTTCGGCTATTTCAAACAACTGACGGGCGTTGAACGAGCGATTGGGTGCCGATTCCTGCCAGATAAATTTTATCCAGCAATTCTTCGCGCCCGGTTTCTTTGCGACCTTGCAGCCAACGTAACTCATCTTGAGTCAATAGTGTTGCGGCAATCAGGGTGATGGCTCCAGGGCCAGTAACGAGCCGGGGATCGCCGATGCGAGGAATGTGCAGTAAGGCACCCACCAGGCCGCGACCATCTTTAATATGTTCAATGTTAAAGCGCAGGGCAAGGGGTTCTCCAGCGAGTAATTTCGTACACAGCCGATTGTAGCTGGCAAGGGTATGGCTGATTTCGGCGGTCATGGGAAACAGCCAGGTATCGGCTAACGCCATCATCGATTCGCCAGCGGCCAAGGAAATGTCCGGGGATTCCACAAAGACTTCAAGCCCCAGACCAATACTGGATTTGTCTTTTTCTACCCAGGGGTCAGACAGCCCATCGGAGATGATGCCAGCACAGCTTCCATGTTGAAAGGCAAGCCACGCTGGGTCAGAGGGCCATTCTGGCCCTTCACTGATTGGCCCCATCATGGAGGTGAGGGTAAATAGCTCGGAGTTAAATGTCTGCTGGATTGCTTCGGTACGCGCCTGGGCTAAAAGGGCTAAACGGGTAGCGTAGCTATTTGCCACACTCGCTTCAGTTGCCATGGATTACCTGCTTTTGTTAGTTCGGGCCACAATCGGCAAAAATTAGCTGTAGCGGTGTATTCAGCAAAAATTAATCCAATCTGGTTTGCTCCATTATGGTTGCCAAATTAACTAAGATATTCAATGGATTATGACGATCTACTGTTGACCTGCAGGACGCTGGTTCGGTGTGCTGATGCCAACAATTGAAGAGATTCTTACATAGCGGGAGGACTATGCTCAGGCACTTATTAGGGTGGTGCCGTCGCGGCCCACAACGATATCGGCCGGAAGTTTATGGGAGGAGTGGCTTAACCAATGCTCCATGCCGTGGCCGATATGGGTCAGCACCAGTTTCTCTGGCTTTAGACGTTGGTAAATTTCCAGTACGTCGTCCAGGCCATTATGGCCCGCTTGGGTAGAGCCCGGTGGGTAAGTGCAATCAATCACCAAGTGGCTGACGGGGTTCTGTGCAAGAAAAGCTTCAGTGGCTTCGGGCACGCCCTTGGTATCGGTTAAATAGGCAATACGTTGGCACTGGTATTCGAAACAATAGCCGAAGGTGGGCTTTGAATGAATCAAGGGTAACGGTGTAATGATTAAGTCGCCAAGGGTGAATGGCGTGAATTTTTTTTGGGGTTGGAAATCCAGAATGCCGGGGTGCTTGTAAAGATCAGCACAGCCTTGAGCATCAGGAGGGGTGTACACCGCTAGCTGTAAATTTGTGCCCCAGCGCAAATGAAATAGACCTTGCACGTGGTCGGGGTGGAAGTGAGTTAAGACTATTCCAGTGAGTGATCCGGCGGGGAAGCGTTCCGCCAGATTCATTTGACCGGCATCGATCAATAGTGTGTGGTGGGGTGTTTCCAGTAATGCGCTGCAGGGGGTGCGACGCATTGCTGGTTGTGCGCTGGCTGCCTCGCAAAGGCTACAATCACAGCCATAGACCGGTAAACCGGCCGCGGCACCGGTGCCCAACAAGGTTAAACGCAGGTGGTTGATGAGGCACCTCGAATAATTTTTAGTAGCTGCTTACCGGCGGCTTCTAAGGTTCCGCTATTATCGATGGTGATTAGCCGGGGATTGGTTATAGACTGGTTGAATTTTTTTGCCCGCAGAATGCGTTGTTCTATTTCAGCGTTTTGTTCTCGCCCTCGGGTTAGCAAGCGCTGGTGTATCTGTTGGTCACTGGCGGTGATCAAAACGGGAATTAGCTCAGGATATTTCGCGGTGGCTTGCGGTAAATAAGCGCGGGAGCCATTCACCACAACGTTGATATTTTGGTTGAGCCACTGATTGATTTCCACCCCGATACCATAGTGAAAGCTGTGGCTTTGCCAATGCATGGCAAAATCATGACGGGCGCGTCTTTGTTCAAAGTCTTCTAAAGTAAGCGGAATATGATTTTCGCCCTTAGCCTCTGCTGCGCGGGTAATATAACGCTGCGCGATCTTTACTGAACTTTGTTCATCCATCTGTTCGCGACAAAAATTGAGTAAGCTGTCTTTGCCGACACCAGAGGAACCCATCAGGTAAAACAAATTAGCCATGATCGTACTGAACTCTGAATGCCTGTTGGCCATGAACCCAGGCGGCAGTGACTTGAGGTAAGCCACCGGGATGGCCTACTGCCACCAGATCGGCCCGTTTACCTTCGGCAATAACGCCGCGATCCTCTAGCTTTGCGGCTTTGGCTGGATTGCTGGTGACCAGCCGTACTGCTTGCGGCAGATTCAAAATACCTTGCTCGGCTATTTTCATCACCGCCACGATTAAGGTCGCTGGATGGTAGTCGGCACAGAGGCAATCGGCGACGCCTTCTTTGATGGCATCAATGGCACGCATAGAACCTGATTGGCTCATGCCTCTGACTATATTGGGGGCTCCATAGATGGTGTACATACCGGCGGCTTTCGCAGCCTTGGCAGCAGCTAAAGTGACGGGGAATTCGGATATGTCGGCGCCAATACTGCGCATGGTAGCCACACGATCCGCTGAGTCATCATCGTGACTGGCCACGGAAATTCCGGCTTTATGAGCTGCGTTGGCTAATTCACTCATGCGCTCAAAGGCACCGCTGGCGGCTTCCAGTTTGCGTTCCACAATCACTGCGACTTCGTCCGCTGTTTTTTTATAATTACGACTCAGGTAATGACTGAAGGCGGCCATGTCTTTGAACTGGCCTTGTCCTGGTGTGTGATCCATCATGGAAATGAGGTGCATAGCGTTTTCTTGCAATAATTGCTTGAGAATCGGTAAACCGTTTTCATCGGTAATTTCATAGCGGCAATGGACGCGATTATCCACCAATCCATGGGGTTGCCAAGCATGCACTGAGCGGGCGATTTGGGCGGCCATGAGGTTGTTACGCACGCCTAACTCATCGTTGGCAAAAGACAATGCATGATAAACCGTTGTAACCCCAGCCGCTGCATTGCGCTTGTCTGCTTGGGCGCAGGCAAAGTCTAAGGGAAACGGCACATTGGGGCGCGGTTCCACTTCTTTCTCCAGGGCGTCACAGTGAAGATCGATCATGCCAGGCATTAACAGTTGTTGCCCAAGATTAATTGTTCTGGCTGCGCCGCAATCGGACTCTGGGCAGATTGCTCTGATCATACCATCTTCAATCAACAAAGAGGCATCTTCGAGGATTTCATCGAATAGAACGATACGTGCCCGAGTAATGTAGGTTTTCATTGTGCGTTGTTCTCCCGGTTGCTTTGGATGGTAAGCGGTGGTTGTAACTCCACCACTGAGTCTGCCAGCCTTGCCACCATATCCGGCTGATGGAAGATGGCGAGCAGGCCCACACCTGCACGTTTTAGTTGCTGAATTTGTTGCACCACTAGTTCAGTGGTGGCAGGGTCCAGGCTGGCGGTGGGTTCGTCCAACAACAGTAAACGGGGTTGGGCCACAAACCCCCGTGCCAGATTAATCCGTTGTTTTTCCCCACCGGAAAAGGTGGCTGGAGATAGCCCCCATAATCTCTCTGGCAAGTGCAGGGCTTTTAGCATTGCCCGTGCGGCTGCTCGTGCTTCCGTTACTGTTCGACCCTGATTTATCAAGGGCTGGGACACGACGTCTGCGCAGGCCTGGCGCGGTAAAACATGGAGAAACTGGGTGACAAAGGCAATCTCCTGACGCCGCAGTTGCAAAATGGTGTGTTCATCCGCTTGGGCTAAATCAATGTGGTGCCCCGCACTGGGTTGATAAATTATTTCGCCCTGGGAGGCGAGATAGGTGCGATAGATACCTTTTAAAACCGATGATTTTCCCGCTCCCGTGGGGCCAATCAAGGCGGTGAGCTGGCCGCTGTGCACGGTAAAGTTGACCCCCTGTGAGGCGGGTACCAGCTCGGCCTGTTCGTGCAGATAAAACTGTTTACTGTAATTGCGCACTTGCAGGATAGGTGTGTGTGGCATAAGTAAACTCATAGTGCAGAGGCAACCAAACGTTGCGTGTAAGAGTGTTGTGGGTCTTCCAGGATCTGATCGGTAAGACCGGATTCGATAATGCGGCCGTGTTGCATTACCAGGGTGCGATCCGCCAACAGGCGAATGACCCCTAAATCATGGGTCACCACAATCATGGAGGTTTTCGCTTGTTGTTGAATTTCCAAAATAAGATCGAGAATGGCCGCCTGCACAGATAAATCCAAACCGGTAGTGACTTCATCCAAAAATAACAGCGGCGGATTAGTAACAAGCGCTTTCGCAATTTGCACCCGTTGCTGCATACCACCAGAAAAGTTTTTAGGACATTCGTCCATACGCTGCGGCGATACTTCTGTGCGCGTTAATAACTCGCTGGCGCGACGCCGAATATCAGCATAATGATGAACGTCGGCCATCAGTAAACGTTCAGCAATATTACCCCCGGCGGATATGTCGAAATTCAACCCAAGGTGTGGATTTTGATACACCATACCGAAGCGTTGATTGGCCAGTCTACGTTGCTGGGCCTTATTTAATTCAAATAATTGATAGGGTTTGCTGGCGTAGTCTGTGTTGTGGTGGTATTGCGGATCGTAAAATATGGCGCTGCCGGCACAAGGCGTTTCATCGAAATACAGGCATTTTACCGCAGTGGATTTTCCAGAGCCGGATTCCCCCATAATGCCCAGGATTTCCCCTTGATACAGATCGAAGCTTAAGTTGTGGGCCGCTACCAAGGTGCCGCAATGAGCACAGATATTGGTTTCATATTTCGGGCCAGTGCACTCAAAGCAGCGAGGGCAGCCTTTGCCATAGCGCTTACTGAGGCCGGTGACTTGCAACAATTTATTCATTGTTTGCTTCCGCCTGTTGCTTGCACCAGTGGGCGTCGGAACAACAATAAACTGCGTTTCCGCTGCTTGAGTCCACGTACTCATCAAGAAAACTTGAATCGCAGCCACAGCGGGCGCAGGTTCTGCGCGTGCCGTGCTCATCCACAAAACTTTCGACCCGGAAGGGAATGTCGTCAAAGGCTAAAGGCTCTGCCGTGGTATAGGGCGGAACGGCATAGATTTTCTTTTCACGCCCGGCACCCAGCAAAACTAGCGCTTTGGAATGATGCAGTTTCGGTACATCCCAGCGCGGTATGGGGGATGGGTCAATGACGTAATGACCGTTAATTCGAGTGGGGTAGCGGTGGGATAGGGTTATCTCATCGAACTGTACAATATCTTCGTAGAGCTTCACTAATAAGCGGGAATAGTCTGCTTCGCCATGGAGCAACTTGCGTTTATCTTCGGAAGGTTCCACCACGACCAGGGCGTCGGGGTAAGGTACTTGCAACACTAATACCTGATCTTCCCGCAGGGGGTGTTCGGGAATTCGATGGCGTGACTGAATCAGATCCGCTTCGGTGGTGCTGGTGGTGGTGTGAATCCCTGGACAAGTAAGCTCAATAAAACTGCGTAGGTTGACGGCGTTTACGGAATCGTCAGCACCTTGGTCAATCACTTTTAAGGTATCTCCTTCGCCAATCAATGCCAGGGTGAGTTGCAAGCCACCGGTACCAAAACCGCGCCCCATGGGCATTTCACGACTGGAATAGGGTACTTGATAGCCGGGGATAGCCACCGCTTTTAAACTGGCGCGGCGAATTTCTTTTTTGGCATATTCATCGAGGAAGCCAAAAGGGTGTGCTGGGTTCATGACTCGCTCCCGGTGTTATTAACTTTCCCCTGACTGGCGCGAAGACGATCCATATCAGATTGAAAGGTGACGTAATGGGGCATTTTGTAGTGGGTGCAAAAGCCCATGGAATCGATGCCATCCACATGCAGCAACACAAATTCCGGGTCTTCTGAAGGGTTGGACGGCCCGTGCTGCATCCCTGCTTGCAGTGCTCGATCCAGGATGGCCATGGTGATGGCTTTCACTTCGTTGTGTCCAAAACATATTCCGTAACCTAGCGTAAAGGTAGGCTTGCCACCGGCTTCCTTGTTTTCATACATGGCGACGATTTCACATTCGGTGATTTCCACTTCACCCACTTCCATTGGGTTGCCCGTAATCGGGTGGGGTAAATAAACCGGCAAGTAGCCAACCCGAAGTTCGGCAATGGTGGGATGGATATCACCGTAGCCACGCATATTGGAATAGGCGATGGCCAGAAGTGAGCCTTGTTCACCCCGTGTTAAGGTAGCTAAAGCGGCGGAGCGGGGCACCGGAAAACTCAAGGGTTCACGAGTAATATCAAAGGGGCTCTGGGTTGAATGTTTAGTTGCTGCCAGTGGTTCTATTAAACCTTGTTCTCTGAGTGCGGTGAGTACTTTGGGAAAACTGTCGGGTATCTCTTCCAGGTCATGAGCTGTTTTTATGGCTGCAAAAATTTGCTGGGCAATGGCGCGAAACTGCTGGGGGGATTCATTGAGCAGTTCCATCCGCAGCAAACGTAAATGATAGTCCGTGGTGGCCCCCAACATTTGGCCACCGGGTATATCTTTGAAGGCTGAAGAAATGCGCCGTGTAATCCGCATTTTGCTGGTGTCCATGGCCTCAGTTTCTGCCAGTCTGGGCACAGTGGAGCGATAGGCTCTCAAAATAAAGGCCGCTTCCAGGGTATCTCCCTGGGCTTGTTTGATGGCGAGCGCGGCAAGCTCGGGATGGAATACTCCGCCTTCAGAAATCACCCGGCTATGGAGCAAGCGCAGCTGATGTGTGATGCTGTTGATGTCCAGTGGTTGCCCTTGTTCGCCTTGGCGGGCGCGCAATAAATCAAAGGCCGTTTTGGTTCCTGCAATTGCTTGAGCGCCACCTTTTATCGCTACATAACCCATTAGTTAAGCTCCACCTGTGTGGTTCGTGGTAGGGCTAACAGCTGATGCTCGTCAACCAGCAACAGATCAACGCCCATGGGAAAACTCGCGATCCACTGTTTCCGTTGTGCTAACCAAGAGGGATGCAAACCCCGTAAAGCACAAGCCTGTGAAGTCTCTATACCCGGTCCCGTGAGAGTTAAAGGTCCTTCACCGCTCACCAAAGACTCGATGAGGATAATCAAGGTTGCCGATTTCTCTGGACTTGTTAGTGTGCCCAGTTGAGGGCGGAAATCCACCGCCAGGTTGCCGCGACAGACAATAAAATCGGCACCGGCCGTGGACGCATGTTGTGCCTGCAATAACAACCAATCTTGTTGGGTTATTAATGAATCCGGGTCGGCTAAGGAGACTTCTTGGTCCAGCAAGGTTGCCAGAACCGCAAGGATTGCAGGTTGTTTACCGGCATAATCGATAGGCTGTGGTTGGCCCGGTCGAGCAAGGGCGTTGAGAATGGCACGATAGTTACGTTGCTGTACTTCGGGCCGCCAAATAGGCGCAATATCAAGCATGTTCATCGGCCTCATCTAATAGCGAAAAATCCACGCGGGTCATGGCTAACAGTGACTTCCGTTCAATGCTCAGTTCAGCCCGTTTGGCTTCCCCCTTTTTGGCTAACTCCAATACTTGTTCCCAGCCCGGCAGCTGTGCGCTGAGAACCGCATCGCAAAACGCTAACTGTTCCGCAATAGCCAGGCGATCATCCATGATTAGGGCGGCGCCTTCGGCAATTTCGCCGCTATCGGTAGCGACGGTTAGCCAACAGGTGGCGAGGGGAAATTCACCCAGATAGAATTCGTCTCCCAGCGCACAGTCTTTTAGTTTTAATAAACCCAGTCCCGACTCTGGTAAGGCTTTGGGTTGCAGGGTCCAGCCGCTTGATAACTCTTTTACCAACTGACTTAGTTCAGTTTCTGGGGCGTGGTTTAGGGCGGTGAGCAAGGCTTCTCTGGAAGCTTGGTTCATAGTGTTGCTGTCCTTTCTGGTTCTGGCTCTACAGTGTTTTTTGACGCAGTTTTTGGGATACAGCTTCTAGTGCTACTACAGTAATAAATATCACCAGCAGAATGGTGGACACATGGCCGTAGTCGAACAGATCCCAACGTCCTTTAAGTTCCGTGCCTATGCCACCAGCACCCACAATTCCCAACACCGTAGCAGTACGGATATTGCGTTCAAATATATATTGCACGTAGGCAATCCAGGACGGTAAAACATGGGGAAATACCGCGAATCGCAGCACTTTAATGGCATTCGCCCCGGAGGCCTTTAAGGCCATTTGTGGACCTGGTGGTGCGTTTTCAATTTCGTCGGCAAAGAATTTTCCAAGCACGCCACTGGTATGAATGGCCAATGCCAGGACGCCAGCGATGGGGCCGAAGCCATACATCAGTACGAGGAATAAAGCCACGATGAGTTCTGGCATAGCACGGTGAAAACTGAGCCAAAGACGCGCAATTCCGTAAATTAATTTATGGGGGGTATAGTTGCGACTGGAAAGAATACCCAGGGGTAGGGCGATCATAGTGGCAATGAAGGTACCCCAAAATCCCATTTCGATGGTTTCCCACATGCGGGCGAGAACTTTGCTTAAATAGCCAATAGGTTCCACTAAAAACTGGCTGCGTTCTACCTGCCAGGTATCGGTTAAAGCGTCATAGTTTTTTTCTTCTGCCATTTCAACATAGGCAAACCAGGGCAAATTATTGAGATCAAAGTTTTCCAGTCGATTAATCGGAGTACGTTGTGACAGTTGCAATGGAAACGCCTGCGAACCAAACCGCACCGCACCATCCAATACCTGAGATTCTCCAATTCCAAAAACTGATAACACCGCTTGAGCGGTGGCAACCATGGCTTTGTCCAGTTCGGTGTTATGGGCCGAGAAGGACAGTAATACAAAAACAATAAAAGCGATCAACACATTGCGTGGCGTGATGGTGCGCTGCAGCTCCCATTGATCCCAGCTGCGCTTTGACTGCGACTGGCTCATGCGGCCACCTGAGCCAGCTTTGTGGATTTTGATGGCGGCACTTTTACGAGCGCATACAGTGCATTTTGGGTGGCTTTGTCCATGGCTTTGGGGGAGCCATCAAAGAATATTTTGCCATCTCTTAAGGCGATAACCCGGTCGCCAAATTCCAAGGCGTAGTCTATTTGATGGAGGGTACATATCACGGTGGCACCATGGGTTTTAGCGGCGGTTTTCAGATTATTCAGCACACTGCGACTCATACTGGGATCTAAGCTGGCTACGGGCTCATCAGCGAGCACTACTTTCGGTTGCGAAATAAAAGCGCGGGCAATAGCGACACGTTGTTGTTGACCACCTGATAATTCGGCGGCGCGGCGGTATAGATGCTTTTCTTCAAGACCCACTTCTTGTAATAGTTGACAGGCTTTACGCTGCTGTTCCTGGGTAAATAATTTAAGCAGGCTACACACAATGTTCACTTGCGGCAGTATACCCAGAAGCACATTGTGGAGCACCGATAGGCGGGGCACGATATGCAGCTGCTGGTGAATCATGCCAATTTGCGTTTGGATAAGGCGGCGGGTGTGTCGATTAAGGTCCACATCACCCACCTGCAAAGAGCCTGTTGTGGGCTCGATAACACCGTTCATTATATTCATTAAGGTAGACTTTCCGGCGCCGGAGGGTCCTAAGAGCACACAGAATTCTCCTTCTTCAACCTGGAGAGAAACGGCGTCCACTGCGCGGGTTCCATCTTCGAAAGTACAGCTGACGTTATCGAGCTTTAACATGGTCTTTCCCCTGTTAGCGTTGGCCGGCTTTGTCCAGCATTTCGGCTTTGACTTGTTCGGTTACGGCGCCGAGTTTGTTTAATGCATCAAAGATTTTTTGCACTTCAAATTCGGTGTCGTAGCGGTCTACTTGTTTGCCGCCATAACCGCGAATTTTGGAAGGATCGATTTTGGTGTGAATTTCACTGAAGGCTTTACGCAATTGAGCTTTCATTTCCGCAGACAGATTGCGATTCATCGCCATTGGCGGATTGGGTATAGGTTGTGACTTAGCCAGCGGGGTAAATTTTTTCGGGTCTATAGCTCCCACGGTAACGGCTTTACCAAAGGAATTATAAGATGCCGCGGCGGCATCGACTTTACCTTCGGCCAGTGCTGCCAGGGAGGCAGAATGAGAATCGGTAATGATGATTTTCTTCATGTCTTTCACGGGATCTACACCGGCAGCAATCAACATGGCAACGGGGAAATTGAAGGAGGAAGTGGAGCTCGGGCTACCGAAGGCCATGGTCTTTCCTTTCAGATCGGAAATTTTGTTGATGCCAGAGTCCTTTTTAACAAAAATACCGGAGTAATAAGACGCATCGCCATCCAGCACGTCTACCGCCAGCAAATCCACCCCGCATTTATCGTTCGCTTGACCGAAGGTGACGGCTCCATACCAGGCAATATCCGCCTGATCGTTGCACATGCCTTCCACCACGGCGGCGTAGCTGGCGCCGGCACGTAGATCAAAATGAATACCATAGTTTGCGGTGATACCGTTAAACACCGGAGCGTAGTCCATCGTAATGTCATTGGTACCGGTATCCGTTGGCACCATTAATACTCGTAGTGGATGCTCTTTTGATCCATCGCCCAGATTACCGGCGATGGCTCCTGTTGCTACACTTGCGGCGACGAAGCTTGCCGCCATCCATCGAATTAACTTCATAAATATTCCTTGATCCTAAAAGAGTGGGCTTAACATTTGGTTGTGGGTTTTTACATTTCGTTGTGAGTTGAACATTCAGGCTTGATTGCGAGTTGAGTCGCATCCCCTCGAAATCGCGTGACCACGTACTCAACAGGCTGTTGGCCGTCCTTTGCTACATTGACGCTCTTCACTCGTAATACCGGTGTGTTCTTTGGCATGTTTAAGAGAATGGCATCTTCCACTTCGGGTAAAACGGCACTGACTAAGCTTTCCTGCCGTTGAATTTTTATGGGGTAGTATGCTTCTAAAAATTGGTGCAGTGACCCTCCGTGATAGTGTTCCATCACGTAGGAAAAAGTAGGCAACGGTAAAAAATGAGAAATTACGCAGAATGGTTTGTTGTCCACAAAGCGCAGGGTTTCCATGAAAATTACCGGATCACCCTGGGCGATGTGGAGCCGGGTCGCCACGCCTCCCTGCGCTGCAATCTGCTGTTTTCTGATTACGCGGCTTTGGGTCGTAATGCCCATATTTTCCAGATTTTCGGTAAAGCGGGTGTGGCTGCCAATGTTGTAGTCAATAGCGGGGGCGAGCACGAATATGCCTATGCCATGGCGACGTTCTACCCAACCATCATTTACCAGCTCATCTACGGCGCGGCGCAAAGTGTGGCGATTGACACTGTAGCGGGCTGCTAATTCGGATTCCGAGGGCAAGCTATCACCGGCTTTGTGGAAATTCTGAATATCCCGGCGTAAGGCTTGACTGATTTGAATATAGACTGGACGCGATCCCGCGCCACGGGTTATGGCTTGTGCAGACATCTAGACAACCTCTCAAAGTTGAGGAAACTTTAAGCCTGCTTTGTTACAGATTGGGGTTCGCTTTTGTGTCGTTTCTGTGAAATTGAGAGCGCGGTTAGTACTTGAATTTTCTTAGGGCCAACACCATATAGTCGTTATATGCCCAACGATGATAGCGAATAATGAGAGTACATTATGACCCAGCCAAATCCCGTGCAATTAGTGTGTGCCGATTGCGGAGCCGTGAATCGTGTACCAGCCACCCGCTTGGGAGACGGACCTAAATGCGGAAAGTGCAAATCGAAACTGATCACCGGCCAACCGATCAATGTAACAGACCAAAACTTCAGGCGTTTTCTCAGTAATACCGACTTGCCCGTTGTTGTGGATTTTTGGGCACCCTGGTGTGGACCTTGTAAACAATTTGCCCCTGTTTATAGTCAACTGGCAACGGAAATGAGCACGGCGGCTTGTTTCGTGAAGTTAGACACACAAGACAATCAGCAAACCGCTGGCCAGTATCAAATACGGTCAATTCCCACCTTAGCCGTCTTTTATAAGGGTAAAGAAATTAACCGCCTTGCCGGCGCCTTACCCAAAGCCCAGTTTAAGCAATGGCTTGATCAGCAGCTGGCTAAATTATAAGCGCCACCTCTGTGGTCTCGCTAAAAGCTTTAGCCGTGACTACTCTTATGTAAGCAACTTTTTAAGTTTCTATGAAATTTAAGTTTCTATGAAATTGACCCAGTAATGGAGCTTACATGTATAGCCATAAATTTTTAGTGATATTTTTTCTCATGCTGGTTAGTAGCCTTGGCCGAGCCGCAGTATCGATTGATACCGTTAACCGGATTTTGGAAGAATCGGGTCTGAAGGGTCAAGTTGAGCAATTCCCTGGTATGGTGAAGTCGGGGTTGGCCCAGGCTCGAGAACAAGGCCACCCGATATCAGAATCTGTTTATCAAAACCTGTTGTCCAGTATTGATGGGGCGGTTGTACCTGAGGACATAATGGCTGAGGTGCGGGGTACATTGTTAAAGGCGTTGCAGCCGCAAGAAGCACAACAATTGCTGGCATGGTATCAATCCCCTCTCGGTAAAGAAGTTACTCAAGCAGAAGTTGCTGCCACCACGCCGCAAGCCTATCAGCAAATGATGAATCAAATAGATACCCTAATGCAGGATAAAAATCGCGTTCAATTTGCCCGCATAATGGATGAGCTGGTAGGGGGGACGGACATGGCCGTTCATTTACAGGAGTATATGAGAATTGCCGTGTATTCTGCCGTTATGGCGGCCAATCATCCGGGTGCTCCCCTAGATATCGAGCCTTTCAAAGCGCAAATGGAAGCAGCCAGTGGCCAGATGAGAGCGGAAACAGAGAAGTTTATAATCCTATCTACCGTTTATGCATATCGCAATATTTCGCTATCCAAACTGGAACAGTATGAAACCTATTTGATGTCTCCCTTAGCGCGTGAGTTTCATAAAGTGGTAGGCCGTGGCTTATCCCAAGGTCTGGAGGTGGCGGTGTCAAAGCTGGCAAACGCCTTGGTGACGTCGTTAAAATCAGACTAGAGATTGCTTTACCCTGCAGACATTCTAGGAGTATCTTACGGTTAACCCGCCTTAAATCGTAGGAGCCTCCGTCATTATGAAATTATTCATCAAAGCGGCTGAAATTTGGTTACCGGATCGTTCCGGCCATTTTCTTACCCTCGGTAGTGCGGAATATGGCGATTTAAAAGAGTTCGCCGCAGCCAGTGCTGAGATGGCCTTTACCATTGGTGAAGGGTTGCCCGGTCAAACCTGGGCTGCAAAGCATCCTTTGCTGTGGACCGATTTGAACAATGATCATTTTCAACGCTCAGAGCTAGCGGAAAGCGCTGGCATAGCTTGCGGTTTATCCATTCCAATCTTTGCCGGTGAATTTTTGTTGGGTGTTGCCGTTTTGTTTTTTGGCAAAAATAACGGGTTGGCGGGAGCCGTGGAAATTTGGCACCAGTCGGACACAAGTCCTATCGAACTCAAATTACTGGATGGCTACTACGGTGATCTGGAACGGTTTGAATGGGTTTCACGGCGGCTTACTTTGTTAAAAGGCCGCGGCTTACCGGGAGCAGCCTGGGATATTGGGCGCCCCATCATTATTGGTGATCTCGCGAAATCCAATACCTTTTTGCGGTCTCGCAATGCGGCTGAGTGTGGTATCACCACAGGCATGGCTATACCGTTCAGCTATGGGGATAAAGTAGAAGTGGTGGCCCTCTTATCAGCACGGGGCACTCCTGTCGCCCAGCAATTTGAAGTATGGGTGCCTGACGGGCGTCATCAGAACCTGATTTTTGACGCGGGTTTTTCCAGCTCAGGGGAGGACCTCTCAAGCCAGTATCAAACTCAAAATGTCGCTAAAGGTGACGGTGTGTTGGGTGATGCCTGGCAAGGTGGTCGCCCACTACTGGCTACCGTGGACGGCCGGCGTCAGCTGGTATTACCGTTGATTAAACACGGCATGCTAGTGGCCATGGTGCGCTTGGTTTTTTAGTTGCATGTATTACTTTGCCTATGGTTCCAATCTGTCTCAACGTCGCTTACAGCAGCGGGTTCCCAGCGCGAAATCAATCGCAACCTGTAAGTTGGTGGGACATCAGTTGCGGTTTCACAAAGCAGGCCGGGATCAATCGGCCAAGTGTGATGCCTGTTTAAGTTCTGACGCAAATGATCTCGTGTTTGGTGTGCTGTACGAGATAATCCCCGAGGAAAAACACGCTTTGGATCTTGCTGAAGGCTTAGGGAGTGGTTATGAAATTAAAACAGTTTCCGTGCAGGATAACACAGGCAAGTTTTGGGATGCCTTCACCTATTACGCCACCGCCATAGACCCTGATTTAAAACCCTTTAGCTGGTACGTTAACCATGTCCTTTTGGGCGCGGCGGAAGCCGGTTTGCCCCGTGCTTATATTCAAACGATTGAAAATGTAGAATCTGTTGAAGATCCCGATCCTTTACGCAACGCAAGGGAGCGGGAGATTCACTACTGATTGAGCGCTCCCGTTATTAACGCAATTAATAACGCAATTTAGCGCAGTTTAATAGTAAGCGCGGCTTTAATATCGTTGGGGTACAAATAGTTCTGCTGGCAGTTCATCTCTTTCGTAATCCTCATTAAATACCCGGTCAGGTAATGTAATTTTCTCATACTCCACTTCCTGGTAAGGAATCAACGAAAGCAAATGGGCAATACAGTTTAGGCGAGCGCGTTTCTTATCATTCCCGTCCACGATATACCAGGGTGCTTCAGGAATATTTGTGCGGGCAAAAGTGTCTTCTTTCGCTTTAGTATACTCTTCCCATCTAACCCGGGACTGCAGATCCATTGGGCTCAATTTCCATTGTTTCATCGGATCGTGAATACGCATTTGAAAGCGCAATTGCTGCTCTTCATCAGTGATGGAAAACCAAAATTTTATTAACCGGATACCGCTGCGGACCAACATGCGTTCGAAAGCGGGTACATCTTGAAAGAATTCTTCCACCTGGGTTTCGGTAGCGAAACCCATTACTCTTTCCACACCAGAACGATTATACCAAGAGCGGTCAAACAGAACGATTTCTCCGCTGGAGGGTAAATGGGGAACATAGCGTTGAAAGTACCATTGGGTACGCTCTCGATCATTGGGTTTTGGTAACGCCACTACCCGGCATATCCTGGGATTTAGTCGCTGCGTAATACGTTTAATGGCTCCGCCTTTTCCGGCGGAGTCGCGACCTTCAAAAATTACGGCTATTTTTTCTCCAGTTTTCTCGACCCAGCTTTGCAGCTTGATAAGCTCTGATTGCAGCTCTAATAACGCCCTGAAATAGGTTTTACCGTCTAGGGCGTTAGGGTGCTTTGCCTTATAGATTCGGCGTAGCTCAAGAGACAGAGCAGGTTCCGACATTTCAAGCTCGAAATGCTCATCAAAGGTATCTTCTAGTTCTGCCTCAATCCAATCCATACTTCGGAAATCTCGAGTCGAATCATCCATTGGAATTCCCCTATAACAAGCAGTTAAGTTTGATCTAACTATACGGTGGGTTTTGGTAGCGAGTAGTGTGCCGAGGTTAGAGTGTTTAACATGGGCATGTTACAGGGTGATGGCAGTTATATTTCAGCTATAAAACATAGAGCGGTCAAGTGTTCTCAAATATCCATGACTCTAAACCCATGACCACCCGCTCTGTGCTTTATATGGGCGATAAATAATTCAGCCGTTGCCAATGCATCCACTAGCGCATTATGGGCCGGATAAGCGGGCAGGCTATAGTGGTTGCGACAGGCTTGCAAAGTCAAGTCATCCGATTTGATAGGAATGTTGCGGCGGTTTAGTAAGTTGTTTTCCAATTGCAGAGTATCAAAAAAGGGTAATAGCAAGGGTGCCCCATAGAGGCGCTCGCAGTGGTAATTGATAAACGCCAAATCCAAATCCGCGTGGTGAAACACTAAATACTTACCTACAGCTGCCGCCAAAAAATGTTCCAAGACCTTATCGACAACTTTGGCTTGGGCAAATTCGCAATCCCTTAATTGATGGATGGTGGCGCTTTGTCCCACACTAAGTTGCGGTTTAATTAAATGATGCTGACCACTACTAACCTTGATTTGACCGGCGTGAATTTCGATCCATCCCAAACTGAGTAATTCGCCTTGTTTTAACTCAAGATGGGAAAATTCTGCATCGCATACTAAAAAAGGCACTTGTGTCCATTCCTGATGGGAATTAGGTGTGGGAATTTGCCAGCAATCAAGCAGTGGGCCAGAGGTTAACTTATGGCTGTAGTAAAAGCGTTTTAGACCAAGACGCCAGTTCATGCCATGCCCGCGCGGTACCGCTGGCGCACCGCGGTTTGGGCCTCGTCGATAATCGTAAAAGCATCTCGCAGGTGTTCCTTGGCCAGTTTTGATAAGCTTTTCGGATTGATATAATTACTGACTTTTTCTCCGGCCAGAATCTGGTCGCACTGGTGATTAATTCTCTGTTGTTGAATGCAGTGTAATGCATCAGCCAGATTGCGACTGTCCTCTAAGGTGAGGCTATTGGCTTTGACTAAAGCATCAATCCTTGCGTTGGTGTTGATGGCTTTAATGTTTGCGGCCAGGGCGTGCAGTCGAACAATTTCTGTGATGGGCAATATTCCGCACTTTTTTAAATCCAGGCTATCGCGGTGCTCACCATTTCGATCCACTACAAAGCGCCGGAAAATACCCAGTGGTGGCTTGCTTGCCAAAGCATTGGCGGCCAGTGCCGCTTGGAATATGCTGTTACTACAGGCTTGTTCCAACATGGTGTTTTGTAATGCGGCTGCTAAATTAACATCGCCGTAAAGTGGCCGGATATCGAAAAAAATGCTCACTCGCATAACCGCATCGGCGGTGGGCGAGCGGGTCCAGCGGTGTACGGTTTCCTGCCATTGTTGCAGCGGTAAACGCCACTCATTGTTGGTGGCCATAATATTGCCGGGGCAATAGGGGTAGCCGCATTCGTTGAGTCCATCGCAAACGTATTGTGCTAATTTAGCAAACCATTGAGCGGTATCGGGTTCATGGCGGCTGTTGGCTATGATTATTCCGTTATCCTGGTCTGCCCCCAATAGTTGTTCCGCTCTAGCCTGGGAGCCAAAGCATACCCAGCACCAGGCGCAGGGAGCGGGGCCTAACTGTTCCTCTGCCAGCTGAATAAGCCGGACAGTGGTGGCGTCACTAATAGTGGTCAAAATACTACTGACGTATTGTGCTTTAATGCCAGATTTTACCCATTGAATGAGCAGATTAGGCAGCCCCTGAAGGAGGCTGGCTATGGCGCTGCTGCTAGTTTGCCGTGCAATATGGCGCACCAGGTAAATGGGATCATCCTGCCGTGCCAGGATTAAATCCGACGTGGTAATGATGCCCGCCAGTTTGTCATTCGCCATAACGGGCAAGTGATGAAAGCCTTTTTGCGCCATAGTAAGCGTGGCTTCAAACAGAGTCTCACTGCTGTTAATGGTGTAAGGGTTGGCGGTCATTATCTTATGGATAGGAGCGTCCATGGACAATCCTTGGGCCAGGCAACGATTTCGTAGGTCGCGGTCGGTAACAATCCCCACTAACTGATCAGCATCCATGACAAAAGCCGAGGAAACATTGCGTGCTGACATGGCAATAGCGGTTTCTTGGATCGAGGCAGCAAGCGGTATCCTGAGTAAGTCGGAGGACATCGCGCAGCTGACTTCCCGCATCATGCTATTGGGATCGGCCTGATAGCGTGCGGCACGGCGCAAGCGGCGACTGCGCTGACCACTAAAATAACGATCAAAATTTCGATCCGCTGATCTTAAGGCCTGATAAGTCTCGTTGGGCAATAAATACAACAGAGCATCTTCAATAACAATCGCCTGAACATCGCTGCGCTCTGCATTCAAGCCGCCAATGTGAAAGCTCTCGCCTTCTCCCAGTCGATCCAACAATTTATTGTCCTGATCCCGAATATCAATGGCGCCACTACGTACCACCCGTAAACCCATGGGTTCAGTGTCAGCGCGAAACACTTCTGAGTGGACATGATAAGAAATGACAATGGCCGCGGCGGCCTGCTGCAAAAGTTGCGGCGCTAGGGTGTTAAAGGGCAGGGATTGACCGAGGAAGTCCGTGATGTTTTTTAATTCTGGAGACATGGATTGAGGCCGTTCGTTACTCATGGTTGCTCGGGCTCCAAAAATGCGGTGCTGGCCTCAGCATACCAGGTAATATCAGCCGCGTTTGCCACTAGCTGAATGCGATGATCCGGCTGGGGCCAGGTCTGCAGCGCAAGCGTCCATTCTTTATGTTCAATATTTTTAGGGAGCATGGCTGCGGGTTGGCCAGTAACACCTTGATCGGCTATGGCGATGAGGGCTCCGTCCAGGGGGTGTGAAGCGCGTAAAAGCAATATGGGCTTAGCGCCAGTGTTGTCCACGCTAAGACTGACCTTAAATTCCTCATTACTGAGATCGCACTGGCCGCTGGGGTAACGACAGTTGCTTCTTTCTACCAAGGGGTAAGATTGTCCGGCGACGGCTTTATGAGGCTTTTCTTCCACCAGGGTGCCGATGGCAAACCAGGCAATAATGGCAAGCACAGGGGTTATGATGAGCGCCATAATGACATGTTTGTTTTTGAACACCTATAACTCCTGCTGTTAAAAAGAGAGGTCCCAACGAGCGGGACCTCAAGCGTTAATTTAACCAAACCCCAAAATGGGATTAGTGGTCATGGGCGGCTTGAGCACCGGACGGAACTCGGATGTTTTCCACCATCTCTTGTACATGTTGCGGCGGTGCTGCGGTGAGTTTTGAGACGCTAAAGGCAACCGCAAAGTTTACAATGGCACCTACCACTCCGAAAGCGTTGGGCTCGATACCAAAGAACCAATTAGGTGACATGTCACCAAGATACTCCGTGCCGGGGATAAACATAATGCCTTTGTGTTGGAACACATAGAACAAGGTGACACCGATACCGGAGACCATACCAGCAATAGCGCCTTCTTTACTCACGATTCTAGAGAAGATGCCCATCATCAACACGGGGAAGATAGAGGAGGCCGCGAGACCAAAGGCCAGTGCCACGGTTCCAGCAGCAAAACCCGGTGGATTCAGGCCTAAATAACCAGCACCCAAAATGGCTGCAGCCATGGCGATTCGACTGGCCCGTAGTTCCTGTTTTTCGGTGATCTTGGGCGTCAGCATACCTTTTAGCAGATCGTGAGAGATTGCGGAGGCAATGGCCAACAGCAAGCCCGCAGCAGTTGATAGTGCGGCGGCCAAGCCACCGGCAGCCACCAAGGCAATGACCCAGTTGGGCAGCTTAGCGATTTCTGGATTCGCTAACACCATGATGTCGCGATCCACCTTAACCATTTCATTGGTGGTTTCGTCCGAGGTGTATTGGATTAAGCCATCGCCGTTTTTATCCGAGAATTCCAGGAGCCCTGTTTTCTCCCAGTTTTTAAACCATTGGGGGCGTTCATCATAGGCCAGGTATTGTCCCGGTTGTGGTTCGATGGTGCTCATGAAGTTCAATCGGGCCATACCGGCTACTGCCGGAGCCGTGGTGTACAAAATGGCAATAAACACCAAAGCCCAACCTGCCGACGAACGCGCATCTCTTACTTTCGGTACGGTAAAAAAACGAATAATGACATGAGGCAGACCGGCGGTACCAATCATTAATGACATGGTATAGGCGAACATGTTCAAGCTGCTTAGGCGGGCGTCAGTGGTGTACTGATTAAAGCCGAGATCAGTGACGACCTGATCGAGTCGGTCCAGCAGGTAAGTGTCGCTACCGCTAATGGTGGAGCCCAGGCCTAGTTGAGGAATAGGGTTGCCTGTGAGTTGAATGCTGATGAATATAGCCGGGATAGTGTACGCCAGAATTAACACACAGTATTGGACGATCTGGGTATAGGTTATGCCTTTCATGCCACCCAGTACGGCATAGAAAAATACGATACACATACCGATCAATAAGCCGGTTTCATATTCCACTTCCAGAAAGCGAGAGAAGGCTACACCCACCCCTTTCATTTGCCCAATAACATAGGTGACCGAACAAATAATAAGGCAAATAACGGCAACCGTACGCGCTGTTTTCGAGTAAAAGCGATCACCGATAAATTCAGGGACGGTGAACTTGCCGTACTTGCGTAGATAGGGTGCCAGCAGCATGGCCAGAATAACATAGCCTCCGGTCCATCCCATCAGGAAAACAGAACCCCCGTAACCCATAAAGGCAATCATGCCCGCCATAGAAATAAAGGAGGCAGCGGACATCCAGTCAGCCGCGGTGGCCATGCCATTGGCAACGGGATGGATGCCGCCACCGGCCACATAAAACTCTTTGGTGGAGCCGGCACGGGCCCAGATGGCAATGCCAATATAAAGGGCGAAGGTGGCGCCAACAATAAGATAGGTGAGTGTTTGCAGTTCCATAAGCCGATCTCCTAGTCTTCTTCCACATGAAACTCACGGTCCAGTTTGGCCATGCGTTTGGTGTAATAGAATATCAGCCCAACGAATACATAGATCGAGCCCTGTTGCGCAAACCAGAAGCCCAGCTTATAGCCGCCGATTTGTATTTGGTTGAGTTGGTCCACCAGAATAATGCCGAAGCCGTAACTCACCACAAACCAGATAGACATAAGTTTGATCATTAGGGAAAGATTGCGGCGCCAATATTCTTTTGCCTGTTGTTCATTCATCTGTGACATAACACACCTCCAGCATTTTTGTTGTTTTCTGAGCGACTCAGAGTTGTCGAGCGGATTCAGTCGTTATGACCTTTTTACTCTGTTGTGCCAATGACTCCTATTGGACTTTGGTCAAAGAAGGATGATAGATAGACTAAAGTCGAATGACCGGGCGCTGGTAACCCTCTATAGTTGTTAGAGATTAAGAAGGGGGAAGGTGTCCTCATGGATATTCTTATTGCCGACGATCACCCATTGTTTCGGGGTGCTTTACAGCAGGTTATACGCCAATCATTGCCGAACTCTCAGGTGGTGACCGCAAGTTCAGTGGCGGAGCTGCAGCAACAGGTAGAACAACTGAAACACTTAACTCTGGTGTTACTGGATTTACATATGCCGGGTGCCTTGGGCTTTTCAGCACTGTCCTGGTTAGTGGGGCAGTATTCAGATGTGCCGGTCATTATGATCTCGGCCAATTCTCATCCGGAAACGGTGCGGCGGGCATTAGATCATGGCGCCGCGGCTTTCTTATCCAAGTCTGCGGACATGGATGAGATTGAAGAGTGTGCTAAATCCGTAATGGCAGGAAAGCGTGGCTTACATCCAGGCCTGGATTCTCGTGCTGCGGGAGCCAGCTTACAGGCACTGGATGTTGCGGATTCATTGGCCAGCTTAACGCCACAACAATTTCGCGTCATGATGATGCTGGCCGAAGGGTTGCTGAATAAACAAATTGCTTATGAGTTGGATGTTAAAGAGGCTACGATTAAAGCTCATATGACAGAAATTTTTCGTAAATTGGGGGTTCATTCCCGCACACAGGCCGTGCTGGCATTAGGTAGTCTGGCGGTGGATGTGCCTGCGGATCTGGTTCAGCCTCCCGGCTGATTTTTCCTTATTTTGGCCCGGTAAGGGCGATGATAAACGCCCTTAGACGAGCCTCGTTGACGGGCTTGGGCAAGAATCGAAAACCTGCCTCCCGCGCCAATTCCCGTGTCTTGGGTGCGTCGTCTGCGCTAATCACAATGCAGGGTATATCCAAGGCAAATTCTGCCATTATTTCTTTGATAACATCAATACCGTTAGCGCCTGCATCCAGTTGATAATCCGCCAGGATAACGTCGACTGCTGGCTGGTGTCTCAAAAGGTTATGGACTTCGTGGCGATTACTGGCGGTTTGAACTTTCGCGCCCAAAGAGGTAAGCAGCTGTTCCAAGCCATTCAAAATCATTGGATCGTTGTCCAGGCAAAGCAATGTGAGTCCGCTTAAATCGCCATCCTGCTGGGGTAGCACCGCAGCGGGGGTTTGTGGCTCACCAGGCGGAATGAAAATGGAAAAGCAGGTGCCGTGACCGACTTTGGATTTTAATTCCAAGGGCAGCTCCAATAGATTGGTAATACGTTGCACAATGGATAGACCAAGCCCTAGACCTTTATCAGTGTTATCCCGTTGGCGCGGGCCGCGTTCAAATTCCTGGAAGATTTTAACCTGATCCTGTTCGGCTATTCCGGGGCCAGTGTCCCACACTTGCAATTTGATGTGTTCACCAGCGCGTCGCGCCGCTAGCAGAATGCCGCCGCTACTAGTGTATAGTAATGCGTTTGATACCAGGTTTTGCATAACACGATGTATCATCGTTTGATCTGAGTAAAGCCAAAGCGAGCTTTGTTTTACCCGTAATTGCAAATTATTGTTTTGTGCTAAAGCCTGAAACTCTTGCTGTATACCATCAAACAATTGGTTTACTGAAAAATGACTCAGCCTTGGTGTTTGATGCCCGGAATCCAACCGGGCAATTTCACGGAGTTCGGCGATCAGCTGTTCGGCGCGACGCAGAGAGCTATCGATATGGGTCACAATTTTGCGTATGTCTGGATCGCAGTCTGATTCTAAACGGGTGGCCAGGGCAGAGTTGAACAGGCGGGCCGCGTTAATGGGTTGCAGTAAATCGTGACTGGTGGCGGACATAAAGCGACTCTTGCTACGGTGGGCTTCCCGCAAACGTGTTTCCACTTGCGCCCGCAGTCGATTTTCCTGGCGCAGGCGGGCATTGATTTCCGAAAGGTTTTCGCTGCCCGACGCCACCTTAGCCTCCAGTTCAATTTTTGCTTCCTCCAGTTGTACCACTACATCGCGGTAGTCAGTAATATCCATATAGGTGGTAACGAAACCCCGGTGGGGTAATGGGTTGCCGCGAATATCAATCACTTTGCCATCGGGAAGGGTTCGTTCCAGGCGATGCGGATGGCCTTCTCGAATCCATTGCAAACGGCGCTCAATATCAGCCGTAATGGAGTCTGCGCCAGAACTTAAAATGCCTCGCTCGGCATTAAATCGGTAAACCCGTTCTATAGGACAACCCACATAGAGAAAACGCTCGGGATACCCAAAGAGTTCCTCGTAACGGGAGTTCCAGGCCACCAAGCGTAATTCCTTGTCCACCACAGATACTCCTTGAGCGAGGTTTTCTACTGTGGTTTGAAGTAGTTCTCGGTTAAATGTGTGTAGCTTACTGGCATCGCTTAACATGCCTGCGAGATCGGTAAATTCTAACTGTTGGCTGTGTTCCAATTGATCAATGGCTTTGTGGGCAGAAGTGGCACCAATGTTACTGGCCAGTACGGATTCCACGCGGTTAACCATAAAATTGGGCGCGCGGTCGCCGGGCAATAAGCGTTGTTGGTTGGCGGTTTCCAACTCCAGCCACATGCGCCTTAATTGGTGTTCGCTAACAAAGGGCTGGAGCAATACTTGCAGTTGACTGACACGGATCAAGCTCAGGTCGAAATCCGTATTGGGTGGCAGTAAATTATTCTGGGTTAAATTGATAAAAATTTGTGCCTGACGAAAGTCAGCGGCGGATGGTCCAAAGATTAACGAAAGACCTACCAGCAGCAAACTGTTCACCCCAAGACTCCAGCCAGTGGCGTAGGCTAAAGGATGCTCCGAGGTCAACCCCAATAAGTGTTCCGGCCGCAGCCAAAGGATATTAAATAAACCGTGCTGCATTAGGGGAGACTGCTCCGGCAGCAGTGCTGGTAATACGCCGCAATAAAACCATAATCCAACACCCATCACTAAACCTAAGGTAACGGCGCCACCGTGGGCTCGGCGCCAGTACATGCCGGCAACGATGGCGGGCGCCAATTGTGCGGCGGCAAGAAAAGAAATGAAACCGATTTGGGCCAACCAGGGGATAGCGACAATTTGGCGGGCCACCAACCAGGCGGCAAGCAGAATAAAAGCAATCGTGACTTGGCGCACGCGACGCAAATTATCGCCCAGTTTGAGGATGGCGCCGGGTGCATTGGAATTAAGGCTCAGCAGTAACGGAGTGACAACTTCATTGGTAATCATGATGGCCAAACTTAAGGTAGCCACAATCACCATACCAGTTGCCGCCGAAATGCCACCAATAAAAGCAGCGACTGTTACCCATTTATTATCCAGTGAAATCGGTAGCAGTTGAACATAGGTGTCGGGATTAATGCCTTCGACATCGCTGTAAAAGTGAGCGCCTGCCAAACTGATGGGTACCACTAACAGCATAAATAACCCGAGATAGGCAGGAAATAACCAGCGCGCGATGCGGGTATCAGTATCTTCCTGGGCTTCTACTACCATCACATGGAATTGCCGGGGTAAGCAAATGATGGCTAAAGCACTTATCAGAATCTGGGTGAAGAATTCCATGGAAAAAGAAAACTCTCTTAGAGCTCGGCTCCGGGTAACGGCAAAATCATCATACGGTAACTGGTATAAATAGATGGCTGCCAATATGGCAACGGCGCTGAAGGCCACCAACTTTACCAAGGATTCAACGGCAATAGCGGTCATTACACCTTGGTGTCGCTCGCGGCCATCGAGCCTGCGGGTGCCGAATAATATGGTAAAAACAGCGAGCAGAATGGCGGTGAGTAGAGCGGTATCTCCGCCAATGGATTCCACTTCTTCTGTGGAGCCCCCAACAATGGCCCAGGCCTGGGCGAGAGCTTTAAATTGTAAGGCGATATAGGGCAGTACGGCGGCGGTTGCCACCAGGGTAACAATCACCGCCAGGGATTGGCGTTTACCAAAGCGGGCTCCGATTAAGTCCGCAATGGAGGTGACCCGGTGGCGGGCACCAACCGCGAGTAAGCGATTTATTAAGGGCCAGCCGAGCAAAAACATCAGCATCGGCCCAAGGTAAATGGCGGCATGGCTCCAAGCCGCTTCGGTGGCGCTGCCAACAGCGCCGTAAAAAGTCCAGGAACTGCAATACACCGCCAGGGTTAGGGCATAAAAAATTCCCTTTAATCGCTTGGAACGGTGGGGCGGTTCAGGTTCTGAGCGGCGGTCTGCATACCAAGCCACTGCAAATAATACACAGACATAGAGCAGTGCCAAGCTCAGCAAATTGGAGGCGGAAATCACAAATGGACATTCCTTGCAGCGGCTTTACCAACCTTCACCATAGCCCATATTCAGGGCCGGGTGAAGTTTTGTCAGGCAGGGCGGTTGGCTATCAAATTATCCAATACGCCAGGGTCGGCGAGGGTGCTGGTGTCGCCCAAACTATGCAATTCATTTTCGGCAATTTTGCGCAGAATGCGGCGCATGATTTTACCGCTACGGGTCTTTGGCAGACTCGGTGACCACTGAATAATATCCGGCTTGGCAATCGGCCCGATTTCCCGGACACAGAGATCAATCAACTGCTGACGTAATTCCTCAGAAGGCTCTACACCTTGCATGGGGGTGACATAGCAGTAGATTCCCTGACCTTTTATCGGGTGGGGGAAACCCACCACCGCAGCCTCGGAAATCTCTGGATGCATAACCAGAGCGCTTTCCACTTCAGCGGTTCCCATGCGATGTCCGGAAACATTCAATACATCGTCCACTCGACCGGTTATCCAGAAATACCCGTCCGCATCGCGCGTAGCACCATCGCCGGTGAAGTAGTAACCTGGATAGTGACTGAAATAGGTGTCGACCAAACGTTGGTGATCACCATATACGGTTCTTATCTGGCCAGGCCAGGAGGCTTTAATCACCAGATAGCCGGAGCCAGCGCCTTCTACTTCGCTGCCGTCTTCATTGAGTAGCGCCAGGTTGACCCCAAACATGGGAAAGGCGGCAGATCCAGGTTTTAGGGCATGGGCACCGGGCATTGGCGTAATCATTTGGGCACCGGTTTCCGTTTGCCACCAGGTATCCACGATCGGGCAGCGCGACTCGCCCACTACCCGGTAATACCACTCCCAGGCTTCGGGGTTAATGGGTTCGCCCACGGAACCAAGCAAGCGTAAGCTGGACCTTGAGCTGCGAGTAACCGGTTCATCGCCGGCGGCATGAAGTGCGCGAATTGCCGTTGGCGCGGTGTAGAAGGTATTGACTTGATGTTTATCCACCACTTCCCAGCAGCGCCCGGCATCGGGGTAGGTGGGGACTCCTTCAAACATCAGGGTGGTCGCCCCTACGCACAGCGGGCCATAGACGATATAGCTATGGCCAGTAACCCATCCCACATCCGCAGTACACCAGAACACTTCACCGTCGCGATAGTCAAACACATACTTGAAGGTCATGGCTGCCTGCAGTAAATAACCTGCGGTAGTGTGCAGTACACCTTTGGGTTTGCCGGTGGAGCCGGAGGTGTAAAGTATAAATAAGGGGTCTTCTGCATCCATGGGCTCTGGAGCACAATCACTGCTTTGTTCGGCCATTAATTCGTGGTACCAGCAATCACGGTTTTCCAACCATGCCACCGGGCTTCCTGTGCGTCTTACCACCAGGCAAGTATGCACTTGTGGGCAGGATTCCAATGCCGCATCCACATTCGATTTTAGGGGCACCGCGCGACCACCACGAAGGCCTTCATCGGCTGTAATCACGATCTGGCAGTCACAATCAAGAATGCGGTCTTTTAAGGCTTCTGGGGAAAAACCACCGAACACAATAGAATGCACAGCACCAATCCGGGCACAGGCCAGCATGGCGTAGGCGGCTTCCGGGATCATTGGCATGTAAATGCACACGCGATCCCCTTTCTTAACACCCCGTGCCTTGAGTACATTAGCGAGTTGGCAGACTTTTTCTTTGAGTTGCAAATAGGTGATGTGTTGGCTGTCTGCGGGATCATCACCTTCCCAAATGATGGCGGTTTGGGCCGCCCTTAGCGGCAGGTGGCGATCAATGCAATTGTGGCTCACATTGAGTTTCCCACTCTTGAACCAAGTAGCGTCACCGGAGCTAAAATCGAATTCCTGAACCTTGGTCCAAGGTTGATACCAGTCAAGAAACTCCGTGGCCTTTTCCCCCCAAAAGCCATTGGGATCAGTGATAGAGTACTGATAAAGCGCTTTATAGAGATCAGCATTGATATGGGCATCAGAGAAGGATTCAGGTACCGGATAGCTTTGAGCTGGGTGCATGGCGATACTTCCTGTCGTTAATTTTATGGTATTAATCATACGTGTCAGGAAGTTGGGTTCAATTCGACCAAGGTCTAAGTTGGTCTAACAACACAGTGGATTTTGGCAGTGGATAATGTGCCCAGCCTAGAGTACTTAACAGGGAGATGTTACAAACGATGGGATGGGTTAAAGAAAATATTAATTTCTTAAATACGCAGTCGCCATCCTAATTGCTTCTTCTCGAATGGTATCAATGAAGATTTGTGGGGCCGCGACGGCTAACAGTGCCTGAGTGGGCCCAATAACCGAAGTGGTCAGTAAAAAGCTTTTGGCCATTGGGTTCTCGATGGTCTCTCCAGGCAGGCTTTCCAGTAAAGTAAGGGTTGCCGCTTGTAGACGTTGGGCATAGCGCATCACCATCGCATTACCTTCAAGTTCTGCTGACACAGAATAAAGGGCACGAGACACATCCGGGCGTGCCATCTTAGCGTTAAAAAAAGCGGTTACCACATTTGCGACGGCGATTTCCAGGGGCTTGCCGTGACTGTCGCCGCAGGCTAGTTCAACCTCGGTAACAATATCGATTAAGTGTTTTTCAAGGACCCCGGCCAGCAGGCTATCCTTATCCGCAAAGTATTGATATAGGGTTCCTACTGATACCCCGGCGCGTTCGGCTACCTTGGTGGTGGTTAGCCGCTCAACGCCTTCCGCTAATAAAACCTGAATACAACCTTCAAAAATGACCTCTACAGTAACCGCTGAACGTGCTTGAGCCGGCTTCTTACGGGGCTTTAAGCGCTCTGTTTTACTGCTCATAAGATGCGAATTCCTGTTGGCAACATTAGTGAATACGATAGGGCTTTAATACAGTGACGGAGATTAACAATGAAGACCTATATTATCACAGGTGCCACGGGAGGGTTAGGTTATGAAATTGCACAACAGTTGGCCCAACAGCCTAACACCAAAGTAGTGTTCGCTGTACGTGATATCGACAAGGCACGCCAATTAACATTGTACTGGAAGCCCGAGGTCGACATCAGAGCACTGGATTTAGCAGATAGGCACAGTGTCGATGCATTTATAAAATCCTGGCAAGGCCCTATCGCCGGTCTAATTAATAATGCTGCAGTACAGATCGTCAGTGGCACCTGTTATACCGCGGAAGGTATCGAAGAAACCATTGCCGTGAACCATCTGGCCGCCTTGAAGCTGACGCTGGGATTGCTACCGAATTTGCGCGGTGGACGGGTACTGTTTATTGGCAGCGGTAGCCATCACCCAAAAAATTTCACCGCAGGAATTTTTGGCTTTCGTGGTGCTCAATTCCAATCCATAACCAGTAGTGTAAAAGGTGAATCCACGGGTAAATCGAAGAAGCAAGACGGGATGGACCGCTATGCGACTTCTAAGTTTTTAAATATGGTGACCACGGTGGAATTGGCTAAGCGACTTAAGGGCTCCGAAGTTTCAGTTTACTGTTTGGATCCGGGTCTTATGGCGGGGACAGGCCTGGTTCGCACAGGCCCGTCAGTAATGATCCTTGGTTGGAAATATATTCTGCCGCTATTTGCTTGGTTGTTGCCCGACAAAAGTAACCCATTGCGATCAGCTCAGGCCGCGGTCTGGATTATGCAGCAACAGCCAAATCCACCGTCTGGAACCCTGTATTCCTATCATAAGAAACCCGCTGAAGGTATATGGGATAGAGTCTATGATTCCCAACTTGGGAAGCAGGTTTTGGACGACTCGATGGCTGTATTAAGTGGCGAAGCTATGATATCGGCGCAGCCGTCATGAAATCAGGCTCTGCTTTGGATTCAGGCTGTTACCGGATAGCCGTGAACTGAGTTCAATTTAACTAAAGTTTAAGCCAGTTTGCGCAAATGGAATTAGCCGGATTAGCCGAAAGATGTGGAGCCCAGTGGTTCGCCTCGTAATTTGCTTATGTCTGCTTTCGGCGAGGCGCCAAACATACGACGGTACTCCCGACTAAAATGGGAAGGGCTTTCATACCCTACGCGATAGCTGGCAGTGGCGGCCTCCATGCCCTCTGTCATCATCAAGCGGCGCGCCTCATGTAGGCGCAGCCTTTTCTGAAATTGAACCGGAGACATTCGGGTAACCTGCTTAAAATTTTGAAATAAATTGGATT
The DNA here is from genome assembly GCA_963922875.1 of uncultured Ketobacter sp. Classification (GTDB taxonomy): domain Bacteria; phylum Pseudomonadota; class Gammaproteobacteria; order Pseudomonadales; family Ketobacteraceae; genus Ketobacter. The sequence continues at coordinate 96,203 of CAWUJH010000006.1, forward strand.
CACTCATATTAGCCACTTCCGCGAGCTCCTTGACTCGCAATGGTTCGGCAAAGCGACTCTTTAAAAGCGCGATCACGTGGGAAATTCGGTTGGCTCTGGAGTCATTCAAAGCAAAGCGGCGGATGCTGGGACCCATTTCACCCAGCAGGGTTCGATAGATAATCTCGCGTCGAATCAGTGGTGCCAGCACCGCGATGTCCTGGGGAGAATCCAGTAGTTTGAACAGGCGATGCAAGGCATCTTGGATACTCAAATCCATGGTGGCCATAAACAAACCACATCCGACTTTTGCACACTCAGTGTCTTTGTCAGCGGGAGCATTTTTTCCATCGATGATAAGCAGTAAGTCGTTAATTTCTTGTGGGTCGATGCTGATTTTCGCCGCTAGAAACGGTTCCTCGGGAGAAACATCGATAATTTGACTAACCACCGGTAAATGGACGGAGGTCGTGAGGTAGTGAAGCGGTCCGAACACTAGGTTTTGATCACCCAACTGTATAGTTTTACGGCCTTGGATCAGGAAGCAGAGACAAGGCTCATACACAGAAGATGTGCAGCTATGAGGGGTATTCGTTCTATATAACTCCAACTCAGCAATTGCAGTACTCACCACTCCTTCCTGTGGTGTCCAGCGTAATACTTGTGCCGCGAGTTGCTCGGCAAGAGAGTTGTCGTCAGATGTCTTAGCGGGTTCCGAAAACTTTATGTTCATATGGTTTCTCCTGTTGCTGGAGTATAAACGCAAATCTATTACAAAAATTGCAGTTAACAAAAAATATAGAGTTTTGGGCAATACCACTGTAGAAACCAATAAGTTAACGTAGTCTTTTTATGGGTTAAGCTAACTGCGTTAGTGTGGCAAAAAGTAACTTTAGGCAATCTTGAAGTAGAAATGCTCTATCTGTAATGGATGAATTTCCGTTAGCCTTTAGCAATCGCTGAATCTACTGTTTGTTTTGTTGTCCTCTACTGAGGCTAGGCAATATTGTTCGGCTATTACCAACTGCAAAAATCCTGGTTATGGGTTTCTCTTGCCAAGAAGATTTGCGGAGAAGGTTTGCTGAGAAGTGTGGGTGTGGAACGTGGTGTTATGATCGGGGAGTCAACAGTATGAATTGTAAGAATAAGAGCCTTGGACCGGTATTCAGTTTGGTGCTGCTGGTGTTAGGCGGTTGCGGGGCGAAACAGGATCAGGCCACTATGCCTGAGATGCCACCACCGGAAGTTGATGTGGCGGAAGTGATCCAGGAGTCCGTTACCGTAGCGCAATCATTCACTGGTCGGGTAGCTGCACCGGAAACCGTAGAGTTGCGACCACGGGTCAGTGGTTATATTGATAAGGTAGCGTTTACCGAAGGCGAACTGGTGGAAGCGGGAGATCTATTATTTCAAATAGATCCGCGTCCCTATCAAGCACTGTTAGAAGCCTCCAGTGCCCAGATAGCTCAAGCACAAAGCCAGTTGGTGTTGGCGCAGAGTGAAGCCGGTAGAGCGAAATCCTTATTAGATAGTCGGGCGATTTCCCGCGAAGAATATGACCAGCGTCGCTCCGCATTACTTGGGGCACAAGCGACATTAAAAGCCGCTGAGGCTGCCCATCGAACGGCGCAATTAAATGTGGAATACACCCAGGTAACTGCGCCCGTAAGTGGTAGAGTGGGGCGGGCCTTGGTAACCAAAGGCAATCTGGCCAATGCAGATCAGACACTATTAACCAGCTTGGTTTCCGTAGATCCCATGTATGTTTATTTTGATGTGGATGAAGAGTCTACCTTAAATGCTCAGGCGCTTGCAGAGCTAGGCAAGTCCATGGTGGTTAATATAGGTCTGGCGGGTGAAACGGGTTTCCCCCATCAGGGTAAGCTCGATTTTATCGACAACCAATTAAATAGCCAAACCGGTACTTTGAAGTATCGTGCCAAGGTGAACAATCCCGACAGTATTTTTAAGCCTGGTCAATTCGCCCGTGTGGAAATGCCCGTTGCTCAGTTAGAGCGTGCCCTGTTGGTGGATCGCAAAGCCATATTAACGGATCAGGATCGGCGTTTTGTTTACGTGGTGAATCAAGACAATACCGTCGCTCGCCGCCCAGTGGTGCCTGGGCGAGCTGTGGATAATCGGGTGGTGATTCAACAAGGTCTTGAAAACGGCGATCGTGTGGTGGTTAACGGGGTGCAAAAGATATTCGGTGATGGCATGCCGGTAGCACCGCAAGAGGTTGCTATGGGGCAAGCGGATCACAAGCATGCGGTAGCCGTCACGGAAAAGCCCTAACTGGGTCGCTTAATCTAGCCGAAGTTTACTTATTTTTTCAGGGGGATATTCCCCCTGACTAGGAGTCTTGTTATGAATTTCTCCCGATTTTTTGTGGACCGGCCAATTTTTGCAGCCGTGCTTTCCATAATTATTTTTTCTGTGGGATTGATTTCGATTCCGAATCTTCCTATCAGTGAATATCCAGAGGTGGTTCCCCCTTCGGTGGTGGTGCGTACGGTTTATCCTGGTGCCAATCCCAAAGTTATTGCCGAAACCGTAGCGACACCTTTGGAAGAAGCCATTAATGGCGTTGAAGACATGGTGTACTTAAAGTCGGTGGCTGGTTCAGACGGCGTGTTGCAGATCACGGTCACGTTTCAATCCGGCACTAACGCTGATGACGCCGCTGTGCGCGTCCAAAACCGAGTGAGCCAGGCGCTGGCACGGTTGCCAGAAGATGTCCGCCGTCAGGGTGTTACCACTCAGAAACAGTCGCCTACTTTTTTGATGGTGGTTCACCTGACTTCGCCCAATGGCCGCTACGACACTTTGTACTTGCGTAACTATGCAAGGCTTCATGTTCGTGATGTGTTGGCACGGGTGCAAGGCGTAGCGGATGCCCAAATCTTTGGTGGCGGAGACTATGCCATGCGGGCCTGGCTAAACCCCGATAAGGTTGCTGCCCGTGGTCTTACCGCCAGTGATGTAGTAAAAGCCATGAGAGAACAAAATATTCAGGTGTCTGCGGGTCAGTTAGGGGCAGAACCCATGCCAGGGAGCGATTTTTTAACCTTAATTAATGCCCAGGGTCGCCTGCGAACGGTGGAAGAGTTCGGTAATATTGTGTTGAAAAGTGGTACGTCCGGTGAGCTGGTTTTATTAGCGGATGTGGCCCGTCTGGAGCTGGGTGCGGGCGACTATACCTTACGCTCTAAACTCGATGGCAAAGAAGCGGTGGCCGTCGGTATTTTTCAGGCCCCGGAAGCCAATGCACTGGAAATCCGTGAAAAAGTCGTGGCCGTAATGGATGAGTTGGCCACCCGTTTCCCCGAAGATATGGCCTATGAAACGGTGTATGACACCACCATTTTCGTCAGCGATTCTATTCGATCTGTTATTAAAACCCTGCTCGAAGCCATATTGCTGGTGGTGTTGGTGGTTACTTTGTTCCTGCAAACCTGGCGTGCATCCGTTATTCCGTTGATCGCGGTACCGGTGTCAGTGGTAGGAACTTTTGCGGTTTTGTATTTATTGGGTTATTCCATTAACACCTTGACCTTGTTTGGTTTGGTGCTGGCTATTGGAATCGTGGTTGATGACGCCATTGTTGTGGTGGAAAACGTCGAGCGTAATATTGGCGAGGGTTTATCTCCTCTTGCGGCGGCCCATCAAGCCATGAAAGAAGTGTCGGGACCTATTCTTGCCATAGGCTTGGTTCTCTGCGCCGTATTTATTCCCATGGCATTCTTATCTGGTGTTACTGGACAATTCTATCGTCAGTTTGCGGTGACCATTGCTATTTCCACGGTAATATCCACCATTAATTCTCTTACTTTGTCACCGGCATTGGCTGCTATGTTGCTCAAACCTCATGATGCCAAGAAAGATAAGTTGTCGCGCCTGATCGACGTGTTATTTGGTTGGATCTTTCGACCCTTTAATCGCTTTTTTAATGCCAGCTCAGAAAAATACCAAACAACAGTATCTCGCTCTCTTAAGCATCGAGGATTTGTATTTTTAATCTACGCCTTGTTGTTAACGGCCACTGGTTTTATGTTTAAAGTGGTGCCGCCGGGATTTATTCCCTTGCAAGATAAAATGTATTTGATTGCTGGTGTTATGTTACCGGAAGGCTCTTCTTTAGAGCGCACGGATAAGATGCTGCAGGAAGTCGCGGATATTGCGATGACAACGGAAGGTGTGTCTCATGCAGTGGCATTTCCTGGTTTGAATGCCTTGCAGTTTACCAATACCTCAAACACGGGTGTGGTTTTTCTTCCGCTAAAACCCTTTACGGAAAGAACCATTACAGCGGAACAAATTAACGCCGAAATTAATCAAAAAATTGCGGGCTTAAAAGAAGGCTTCGCCTTCTCATTTATGCCACCACCTATCCTAGGTTTGGGTAATGGCTCTGGCTATCAACTCTTTATCGAGGATCGGGCAAACTTAGGTTATGGCGAGTTGCAAAACGCGGTATTTGCTTTGCAAGGCGCGATTAGTCAAACCCCAGGCATGGGCTTTCCCATTAGTAGTTACCAATCTAATGTCCCGCAATTAAATGCACAGGTGGATCGTTTAAAAGCGAAAGCCCAAGGAGTGCCAATTACGGAGCTATTTGACACCTTGCAAACCTACCTGGGTTCAAGCTATGTGAATGACTTTAACCAATTCGGTCGCACCTGGCAGGTTATTGCTCAGGCTGACGCCCCTTTTCGGGAAAACATCGAAGATATTCGCCGCCTGCAAACAAGGAATATCTACGGCGAAATGGTGCCCATCGGTTCCATGGTGACGATCACCAGGGATTACGGTCCTGATCCAGTTTTACGATACAACGGTTACACGGCCGCTGATTTGGCGGGAGAGTCTGATCCTCTGGTTTTGTCTTCCGCTCAGGCGATGGCTGTGCTGGAACAACTGGCCGCACAAGTCCTGCCCAATGGGATGGAGTTTGAATGGACAGACCTGAGCTTTCAGCAAGCCACCCAAGGGAACGCGGCGTTAGTGGTGTTTCCACTTTCTATCTTGCTGGTATTTTTAGTTCTGGCGGCGCTGTATGAAAGTTGGACCTTACCACTGGCGGTTATTCTAATCGTTCCGATGTGTATGTTGTCAGCTTTGATCGGTGTTCACTTTGGTGGCGGTGATAACAATATTTTTGTGCAGGTGGGTTTAGTAGTACTCATTGGATTGGCCTGTAAGAATGCCATTCTTATTGTGGAGTTTGCCCGTGAATTGGAAATGCAAGGAATGGGTGTTGTTGAAGCCGCGCTCGCGGCTTGTCGATTGCGATTACGCCCTATCATTATGACCTCCATCACTTTCACTGCGGCTGTTGTTCCCTTGGTGTTGGGTACCGGCGCAGGGGCCGAGGTGCGCCAAGAGTTGGGGGTTGCGGTATTTGCAGGAATGCTGGGTGTCACCTTGTTCGGTTTATTTTTGACTCCTGTGTTTTACGTCACTTTGCGAAAATTGGCAGGCAGTAAGAGGCCGGTTAGTCATCATCCCTCAACCATGGATGGTGATCCCATAGCGGCCAGTATTGGAGGAAGTCATGATTAAAAGAATTCTCGTATTGACGGTAGCCTTGGGCGCCTCGGGGTGCGCCGTTGGGCCTGATTATCAGGCACCCGCCATGTCCGCACCGGAAGCGTTTAATGCGACCCATAGCCGCGGAGACTTTTTAGCGGAAGAGGAGCGTTTTTGGTCAGGTTTCGGTGACCCGATTCTGGCTCAGTTAATTGCACAAACCTTGGTGGGAAATAATAGTTTGCAGTCCGCTGTAGCCAACTACGATAAAGCGCTTGCGCTATTGGGTGGGGCGAAACGGGATCAATGGCCCAGCGTCACCCTAAATGCCAGTGTCTCTGATCAGCATTTGGCGGCGATTGAGCGCTCACCAGCAGTTACCGGGCCGAAGCAGATTGATGTTTATCAAGCGGGTATTGCGGCAAACTGGGAGTTGGATTTATTTGGCCGGTTGCGACGGGCCACGGAAGCCCAGCAAGCTGAATTGATGGCCAGTGCTGAGGATGTAGCGGCGCTGCAGGTTTCTTTAGTGGGAGAGCTGGCCAGTCGATATTTTCAGCTTAGGGGTTTACAGCAGCAGTTACGAGTCGCCGAAAAAAATGTGGCGTTGCAGCAGCAATCCTTAGCCATTGTTACGGCTCGTGTGCAAGCGGGGCGCGGTACCGAGTTTGATCAGGTGCGAGCACAGGCGCAGCTGGATCGTACCCGCGCTGAACTACCTGTGTTGCAAGCAGATATTAAAACGGCGATGCATCAGATTGCAGTTTTAACTGGCAACCCTCCTGCCAGTTTAATAGCGCAACTAACGCCAATACACGCCTTGATATCGGATACTCCGGTTATTCCTGTGGATACCCCTGGAGAGGTTCTGCGACGGCGACCTGATATATTGGCCGCAGAGCGACGCTTGGCAGCGGCCACCGCCCGCATCGGGGTAGCGAGTGCCGATCTGTTTCCTCGCTTCACTTTAAGCGGACTACTAGGCTCTATTGCACAAGACAGTAGCAATCTATTTACGGGGCAAGCGGAATATCGCCGGGTGGCACTGGGTGTTGATTGGACTTTCCTGGATCGTGCCAAAGTCAAAGCCCGCATTGATGCGGCTGATGCCGATAGTCGTGCGGCCTTGGCCAGTTACCAACAAACCGTGCTGAGCGTCCTGGAAGAAGTAGAATCTCGCTTGGTTCAATACCAGCAACAGAAGTTGCGAACCCAAAGATTACAACAGGCGGTGAATGCGGCTGAGCGTGCTGCTGAATTAGCTCAGGAGCGCTATCAGCGCGGCTATATCGATTATTTTGAAGTATTAGCCGCCGAACGGGAATTAAGTGACACTCGGGCTACGGTTGTGCAAAGCATGACAGCCACCACTCTGGCGATGATCAATATCTATCGTTCTTTAGCCGGGGCGCCCACCGAGGTTACACCGCCCCATAGCACCTGATTTATGGCTCACTGATTGCAACAGCGTTACCACACGCTGTCTAACAATGCCCAAAATCACCGATTGGGGCTGGCTATTGTGTGTTTTCTTACAAATTAAGAGTAAGTAACCTCACACTTAGTGACGCCCAACCGGTGATCAAGGTGGTGGAGTCAACAATGCAGAAAATTGGTCTGTTCTTTGGAACTGAAACGGGCACTACACGCCTGATTGCCAAAAAAATCTATAAATTGCTGGGCGACGATATTGCCAGCAAGCCCATTAATGTGAACCGAATTACTCCCGCAGAATTGTTGCAGTATGATGCGCTTATTCTTGGTACTCCAAGTTACGGAGTCGGAGAAATTCCCGGCTTGAGCGCAGGCTGTTTGGAGCGTAATTGGGAAGAGTTTCTGAGCCAGTTGGATAACCCTGATTTATCCGCTAAACGTATTGCCATGTTTGGCCTGGGGGCACAAGAGCGTTATGCCGAGCGCTTTGCCAGTTCGTTGATGGCGTTGTATCAGGTTTTCGCGGGTTACGGTGCCGAAATGATTGGTGACTGGTCAACCGAAGGCTATACCTTTGAGCATTCAGCTTCGGTGGTGAATGACCATTTCGTTGGTTTGGTGATTGATCAGCGTACCCAAGGTATGTACACCGATCAGCGCTTGCAGGATTGGGTCGCCAAGGTAAAGCCATTGCTGCTTGAAAAACTTGATTCAGCCGCGGCCTAAGGGCGTTTCATGGATAAGGAAAATACCAAGTTAGCCTTGGACTGGTCCGCCTATCAAGATGCCGGAATGGGGGATGCCTATGCCGATATTCCGAAATACGGCGGTGATTATGCCAAAGCCATAGCGGTATGCATTAACAGCGGCCAATGTGAAACCCTCAACAAACAAGTGATGTGTCCCAGTTACAAGGTCAGTGAAGAGAGTGAACTGTCCACTGGCGGTCGAGTTCGTTTGCTTAAGTCGGCATTGTCGCGAGACGACTGGGAAGAGGCCTTGGCCGATCCTGCATTGGCACGGGCTATAGACTTATGCGTGTCCTGCAAAGGCTGTAAACGAGAGTGCGATAGTAATGTGGATATGGCGTTAATCAAAGCCGAATACATGGCCTGGCGCCGTCGCCACAAGGGCTTAACGTTGCGTAGCCGCCTGTTCGCCCATACCCCCTATTGGTTGTATCGGTTTCGGGGCTTAAGACATTTCATCGTTTGGCGTAATCGCTTCCCGCTCCTGCGGCGCCTCAGCGAACGGCTACTACAGCTCAGTGCCGTTATGCCACTGCCAGAACCCACCGCCAAACCCTTCCAGGGGATAGCCCAACCCGTGTTAGAAACGGTGGCCGTAGACGCAGAGCATAAGCCACAAGTCCTGTTATTGGTGGATACCTTTACCCGCTATTTTGAACCAGAGATAGCCCATGCTGCCGAACAGGTATTAAGGGCTGGTGGTTATTTCGTTACCCTCGCCGTGCCAACTGAATCTGATGCAGAACCTCAGCGACCCCTTTGTTGTGGTCGAACCTATTTAGCTCAAGGCATGGTGGAGGAGGCTCGACTTGAGGTGCAACGAATGGTCACCGCTATCACTCCACACATTGCTGCGGGCAAGGTTGTGGTTGGCCTGGAAGCTTCTTGCGTCTTGGGTCTGCGGGATGATGCCTTAGCGCTTGGTTTGGGTGAGCCGCTTAGGAATCTGAGCAAGCAGGTGTTTTTATTCGAAGAGTTTCTGGCAAAAGAAAGCATGGCAAAACGCTTAGCGTTGCCACTGCAACCCTTACCGGCGGAGGAAACCCTGGTCCATGGTCACTGCCATCAGAAGGCTGTGGGTGCCATGAAGTCAGTGCGTAAAATTCTCAAACTGATTCCAGATCACAACTTCAGCATGATTGAATCTGGCTGCTGCGGGATGGCGGGAACTTTTAGTTTAGAAGCCGAGCATCAAGCTATGGGCAGTGCCATGGCAGCGCAAGCATTGTTGCCTAACCTTAAGGCCAAGCCCAACGCCAGAGTGATTGCCAATGGCTTTTCCTGCCGCCAGCAAATGCGTGCTCATGGTGATGATCGCGCGCAGCATTTGGCCATCTTAATGCGTGATGCCCTGTTAGATGATTGATAGAATAATAAGCTATCTGTGACCTAGTGGCATGGCAGTCGTTATGCTGTGAATTATGCTGTGATATAGTTACGCACAGAATTTTGTCCATGGAAAACCTCATGCCAGTAACCTTAAAACATTCCCTAGTGGCCTTGGTGGTCTTATCTGTTACCGCTTGTGCCATTAATTTTCCCCGCGAAGCCGAGAAATTAGGCGCCTCACCAGAGCAGGCCGAGCGCTATGAGCAGCAGCTGGAAGCGGTGGTTACCACCATCAGCAAACAACCGGAGCATTATCAGTTGGCATTAAACACCCGTGCCGATCAAAAGTGGCTGGCCGCCGTAACCTATAAATACTGGAGTGGTCAATTAAGTCGTGAGGAATTTGTGGCGCAGGGCGAATTGCGCTTTCCCGAACATCGACCAACTTTTGAGATGATGGCTGATCAGTTAAAACCTGAACAATAACAACGCGACGATAGCCACAAGTGGATGGCTAGAAGACAAAAGGAATAACCATTGAAAAAAATAATAATATTATTAGTTGTGCTGGGTTTAGGTTTCTCTTGGAACAACTTAACCGCTTATTTTGCTGATCCGCTCCCGGATTATTCGAAAGAGCATGGTGGGGCCGTTATGTTTTATTCGGCGGAGTGGTGTGGCTACTGTAAGAAAACTCGAGGGATTTTGGTAGATAACAAGATCCCATTCTATGAGTATGACGTAGAAAAGTCTGCTGAGGGGCTAAAACAGTTTCGCTCCTTGGGCGGTTCCAGCGTTCCACTATTGCAGATTAATGGTAACGTCATTAGGGGTTATCAGCCAGAAAAAATTATGGCGTTAGTTCAATCCCCAGGGCTTGATTAATTAAACCCTGGGTACCGGATGATGATAAGTTATTGTTACTGCAAACTGGGACAAGCATGAAACATATCAAACAATAAATACGCTAAACCCGTGGTAATTGCTTTTTCAATGAGCTCTCCTTGATGAGAACACTGCAATTTTTGTTTTAGATTAGCAATATGAAATAAAACAGTGGAGCGTGATACAAAAACTCTTTTGGCAATGTGAGACGACGAGAAACCGCATAAAAGATAGTAATAGATTCTGGCCTCTTTAAAGCTTAAGCGTACCGGGGGAGTGTGAATACCTAGCTCGATGAAGCGCTTTTCAGTGTTGAAGTAACAAGTACTTTCTCTAGCAAGCTTTCGGTGCTCATAAAAAGATCCACATATGCCTAAGATTTCTCCTGCTCGAGAAAGTAGTAAATTTTTTGAGGTTATTATTTCTTTAACCCCGTCAGGTTGTTTCTGAAATTCTTTTATTTTAACGTGTGGACTGCCAGAAAGTGTTCGAGCATCTCCGGTTCTGAATAGTTCAGCTTGACCTCGCCAGATTAAATCATAATCTGTTTTCCCTTCGATTTGTTCTTTAGAGTCTAACCCTGCAGCTTTGGCTAAAGAATCGTTTCCATAAATATATCGGCCATGCCTGTCTTTAGCGAAAATACATACGTCAACTTCATTATAAATTGTCTCTACCATGTCCTTGGATAGCATTCGAAACTCCATTTTACTTGAATTGTTACTAACTAATTAGTACTAGAAACCTAGCAGAACTTTACTACACAAAAAATACAGATAGTTAAAAAACTATGACGCTGTAACAGTTATAAAATAAACTAGTTCATATTAGATTAAATGCTGCAAAAACAAAATATTACACACTATGTGAAGTATTCATATATCAAGGACGGTCAGCATGAATCATGTAATCGATAGCCAAACGAGATCTAAATGGTTTTTCGAAATAATTAAATTTGCAAGAACCGACGATAATGACATTACCGCGGAAAAAATAGTTAAAAGCGCTGCGCTTGCAAGAAAATACGTACCGAATTTGTCAATAGTTAAAGACGAGCTGAACTTCGGCAATGGGTATTTTTTGATTAAAGGTTGTCCTGTTGGGAATAAGGAAATTCTCAATTATGGGAACGGTAAATCCCAAATGAACCAGCATAATTGTTTTGTTTCGCAGCTCGTGCTTTTGGGGATAACTCAAGCGATCGGATATAAGCCCTTTTCATACAAACAAGAAAAAGGAGGGTCTCTGGTCCACGAAATTATTCCCGAGGCAAGCAAGCAATACACGATATCAAGTAGTGGTAAAGTAGAATTTAAGCCGCACGCCGACGGAGCCTATTTGACTCGTGATATAAGGCCTCACTCCCTTTCTTTAATGTGCTTGAATAACGACTCCGACACCAGTACTAGAATTATATCTATTAATGAACTTATGAAAAAAATACCAAAAAATGATATTGAAATTCTTAGTAGTAATGCTTTTGAACATTCCCCTCCTGAGTCTTTTGATTGCGATAGAAAAAACAATATTAGTTCTATATTGGATAAGTTGGACGGTAATTGGGAGCTGAAAATTGCGACTCACAGTGCCAAAAGCTCTGATAAGGAATCTGAAAGCGCACTCGCAAGATTGCTAGAAGCCATCGAACAATCAGGAGTTCTAGTGTGCTGGAAGCCGGGTGATCTTCTTATATTCAATAACCTACGCTGCTTACATGGGAGAGGCGAAGTTCATGGTAAACGCTGGCTTCAACGATGTTATGGATCTAGGACTCATGCATTAGGTTCGGTAATAGATCTCAATGGAATTGCAGTCTGATTATTGAATAATAAAGAGAATTTAAAGATGAATATTAAGCATGGAATAAACGTATCCGATTACCAGAGTATGGCCAGAAATATACTTGATCATGATGTGTGGAATTACATTGAAGGAGGGGTAGAAGATGAAAAAACATTACAAGAAAATGTGGGTTCATTTGGCAAATATAAACTAATTCCCAGAATACTTAACGACGTAAAAGAACGGAATACATCGGTTAACGTTTTAGGTAGTGATTTATCATTTCCAGTAATTTTGGCTCCAACTAGTCCCCTTCGTCTGATTAATGTCGAAGCAGAATTTGCGCCAGTCAGAGCAGCCTATAATACTGGAACTTTGGCAGTTGTGAGTATGGATTCTCATTACCCAATGGCAGAAATTGTTAAGCAATCCCAGTCTGATGTGTGGTTTCAACTATATAGCTATGGTGATATGGATTTTATTGAAACTACCATCCAGAACGTTATTAAATCGGGGTATAAAACACTTCTGGTTACAGTCGATGCCTTTTATGTTCCTAGACGAGAACGTTTGATGCGGAGTAAATTTAAGATGCCAGAATACGTGAAGCTAGGGAATATTGATCAACGAATTAAAGAGAAGTATGCACGGGAAGATAATTCTATAAAACGGTTCGCGCTGACTTGGAGCGACATTGAAAAAATTGTAGAACTATCCAGTATTCCCGTCGTGTTGAAGGGAGTTTTAAATGAAGCGGATATTATTAGAGCAAAAGAATTTGGTATTCGAGGAGTTGTCCTTTCAAATCACGGAGGGAGACAACTAGATGATTCCTTGATGGCAGTAGATGTCTTGAGTGCATTGAATGACTCGATCAAGAATTCAATTGAAATATTTATCGATGGCGGTATTCGTCGCGGTAGTGATGTCGTGAAGGCATTAGCTCTTGGTGCGAAGGCGGTATTGATTGGTCGGCCTTATTTATATGGTTATGCAGTGAATGGCCAGCAAGGAATAGAAAATGTTTTATCGATACTTCGGTCGGAGATTGATACGACGTTAGCTCAGATTGGTATTAAGGATATTAGAAACATAAATCGAACCTCTATACGTACACTTTAAAGGAAGCAATCCGTGAACTCAAGAATGGACATAAGTGCTCGAAAGCACGAAATCGAAAAGCAGTTGGAAAAATTTAAAGAAAAAGGTTGCGGCTACAATTTGGCTCGAGGTAACCCAGGTCCCGAGCAGTTAGATCTGTCGTTGAGCCTTCTGGATACAATTAATTCGCGAAATTTTAACCAGGAAACGATGAGTGATATTAGAAACTATGGTCCGATAGACGGATTACAGGAAGCAAAGCAACTGTTTGCTCAGTATCTCGATGTAGAGAGCGATGAAATTATCGTTGGGGGAAATTCAAGTTTGAATTTGATGCATGATATTATGCGCATCTGTTTGATTAATGGTACTGAAGACAATGGGCCTTGGTTATGGCATGATCAGCCTAAGTTTTTGTGTCCCGCCCCTGGCTATGATCGGCACTTTTCTATATGCCAAAGTATGGGGGTTGAAATGCTACCGGTTGAAATGGGTCCTTGTGGCCCTAATCTGGATCAAGTGCAATCACTTGTTTCAGAAGATAGCAGCATAAAAGGCATCTGGTGTGTGCCAAAATTTAGTAATCCTACCGGGATTTGCTATAGCTCCGAGACTGTTGAGAAACTAGCATCCATGGAAACAGCCGCCAATGATTTTAGAATTTTTTGGGACAATGCCTATGCAGTGCATGATTTTACAGAAGAATTTGAAGTAGTCGACAATATCTTGAGAGCTTGTGAACGCTTTGGAAATAGTCATCGAGTTTACGTCTTTGGGTCGACATCTAAACTGACGTTTCCTGGAGCTGGAGTAGCCTTTTTTGCTAGTAGTCGAAAGAATGTGAAATTTATTAAAAGCCAGTTGTCTTATCAAACCATAGGGCCAGATAAAATTAATCAACTAAGGCAGCTGGCGTTTTTTAAAGATGTCGACGGAATCAAGCAGCATGCAAGAAAACATGGAGAGATTCTTAAAGAGAAATTTGATGTTGTCATATCATCTTTACAGAAGTATTTTGGCAACTCAGGTATCGCTGAGTGGAGCAATCCAAAAGGTGGATATTTTATCTCGTTGAATACAGAGCCTGGATGTGCCACAAAAGTTATTGCTTTGGCGCAGGAGGTCGGTTTAACGTTGATGCCAGCAGGTTCTACCTTTCCTTACCGTGAAGATCCTTTAGATCGCAATATTAGATTAGCTCCGTCTGCCAGTTCATTGACACAATTGCCCGTGGCTATAGCGATACTTTGTCAGTGTATTGAGTATATTTCGTTAGAGCAAAAGAGCTAGCCATTTAATCTATAGCAACAGGTGCATCGATGGTAGAAAATCACAATAAAGAATGGCTTATCCATGAAGTGAGATCACTGATAAAAGAAATCGTTGATGTATCGCTTACGCTTTTTAAGATAATGATTCCAGCGTTAATTATTGTGAAGGTTTTAGATGAGCTGGGTATTACACAATATCTTAGTATTTTGATTACACCGCTAATGCATTTTGTCGGTCTACCAGAGGCCATGGGGATCGTATGGGCTACCACGATGTTAACCAATATTTATACCGGGATGGCTTTATTTTTTAGTTTAGCCGCCAATGAACCTATTAGTGTGGCCCAGGTTACCGTATTAGGCAGCATGATGCTTATTGCCCATGGTTTACCAGTCGAAGGCGCGATTGCCAGAAAGGCAGGTGTAAGTATAAGCATTGTTTTGCTGTTCCGGATTGGTGGTGCTTTTTTGTATGGCTATATATTACATAGGCTTTATTCTGAGTTTAATGTACATCAAGAACCCCTGTCTTTGCATTGGATGCCAGAATCATTGCCAGATACCTCGATAATTGGATGGATAATTTCCCAAGTAGAAAGCTTGGTCGCAATACAATTGCTGATCGTGGTTCTGCTTACTTTATTAAGAGTGCTTAAAAGGCTTGGCGTAGAGCGATTGATGATTAAGGTGTTGGGTCCCTTGTTGAGAACTCTTGGAGTTAGCGAGAAGGCATCGACATTGGCAGTGGTCGGTATTACTTTAGGTTTATCCTTTGGGGGTGGTATTTTAATTAATGAATCAAAACAGGGTCATATTTGCAAAAGAGACGTATTTATTGTCATGGTGATGTTGTGTTTATTGCATAGCATTATTGAAGACACCTTGTTAATTTTACTGTTAGGGGCTGATCTCAATGCGGTCCTATGGGGAAGAATTATATTCTCCCTAGTGATTATCACCTTGTTGGCGAAAATCACAAATAGAATTAGCGATACGTTGTTTTATCGCTTCTTTTTCGTTCGTTGACTTGGTTCCTGCCACTAATGTAATTTTTTACAGGCCTTATAATAAGTGAGCCCCTTTTTTACAAACGAATTAGGTGAAATGATAAAGCCAGATTTTTTGTAAAAGCCTACAGCGTTTTCCCGTGCATCACACCAAATCGCTGATACCTTTAACTGCATAAGGTAGCTTTCAATATGTGTAACTAATTGAATTCCAATACCTTGTGATTGATAGCTGAAGTCGACGGCGAATTTTCTTAGCTGGGCTTGATCGTCAACAATAAAAATGGAAACGATCGCAATCAAACGTTGGGCGATGAAAGCACCAAAATGAACGCCATCATAATCATTTTCTAGTTTGCAGGCCGCCTGGGAGGATTCAGGCCAAAGTACTTTTTGTCTTAGTTCCAAAGTATCATCCGCTGATATGCATTTTATTTCCATTGTTTGATATTGGCTCGCTTTATTTCAATCGTAATGGCTTTAGTGAAAGCCTTAGTTGGGTCGTCACAGGTGTTTGATTATATCCTTGAATTTGAGTCTGTAAATCGTAATGATATAAACTTTAGAATAGGTGGCCAAAACTCTTGGGAATAGTGAGGCAACGTTGCCTCACTATTAGGCTCTAGGTCATGCAAATGGTATTGAGGGTTTTTCGAAAGAGTTTTAATCGCGACCAGCAAACACTCGTTTTTCAATCACACCGTGGACTCCCCAATTGCCATCCACCACTTGAGTGACACCAAAATCTGTGGCTACGGACATTAGGGAGATGGCCTCGTCTTCAGATAGCCCCTTGGCGGTCATAAGAAAATGGCGCATTTTGCGAAACGCATCCCGCATTGCAGCGTCTATGGATGACTTTGAATAAATATCGCTTTGAGCTTTCTCGCCCAATTCATCCAAGTAGTTAGCGTAGCTGAAGCCATGTACTACGTACTCACTGTCCGTTTCCAGCAAGGGGTAATTCAAGCCCTCTAAGGTAGTTCCAGGGAGTGTAGCCTTCTTGTGTAAAATCACTTGCACCAAACCAGTAAGGGACGTCTCGATGGCGGTGCCGGCTAACTCAGAATCCCCTTGTGCGGCATGGGGATCTCCCGCACTGAGCAGTGCTCCAGGAACCGCCACAGGATAATACATGGTGCCCCCTTTGCCGATACGCCAGTTGTCAATGTTACCGCCAAAATAACCGGGCGGGATGGAGTCCACAAAATCTGCTTCAGCAGGTGCTACGCCCATGGTGCCAAAGTGCAACCGAATAGGCACCTTAACGCCTTCTAACACCTTTTCGTTTTTACTGATAGTGCTGTGATCAACAGGTACTCCAGGGTAGTCAATTTTCTCATGGACTACACCATCCGGGTCAGTCTGTGGTACCCACTGATAGTTGTAAACCGCTTGCGCCCAGTCTTGGTCGCCCTTCGCATCGAGTTCATAAATAGTAATAACTTCACGAGGCTTGGGCTCTTCTATCATGTCGTTATAATGAAACCCCCACCAGGCGGCAGCGTTGCTACCGAAGGTTTTGTTAGGGTAATCAGGGTTGGCCGAAGGGCGTGGCGCCATGTCCAGAATTTTTACCTCCAACACATCGCCGGGTTCAGCACCGCAGACATATATGGGGCCTGTTAACACATGAACGCCAAAGCCTTCACCCGCACCTCGGCCATATACTGATGCATCCATCGGACCAGCACCCCGTCGATCAACGCCCTTGTCTCCCTTATTCCATTTGAAAACACTTTCAGCACCGGGGTCGCCATTCACCATGCGTTCGGCGTCATCATTGGCATGATGGGTCAGCGTTTCGAGGGTAATGTAATCGCCCGAATAAGCGATCACTTGGGGGCTTCGATCCTTGCTAAAATACCCCCAATGCACGGTTTTGTTATTGGCCGCCAAATAGTGGTGCGTTGGTGAAGTTGGTGGTTTATCGCATTTTGTTGCAGCATAAGCAGGTTCTGAGACTGTCGTGCAAGAGGTAATACAGGAATACACGGCGACTAAACGCAATGTGCGGAATAGGGGATTGGTTAGGCTCATGAACGTACTCCAGAGGTGTGTGGAATGGTGTCTTCCATATATGCAATTGTGACTCCACTGTGTTTGGCAAAGTTAAAAGCCTCCGGCACTGGAAACTAACAGGGTGGAGGGTAAAATGGTGTTTCTGTTTTTTAGAGATTTCTGACGGCCATGAATAAAAATGAGAAATTGGTGAAAGTGGCAAGGCACCCCCTACATCAGTTTTTGGGAGCAACAACAATTGCCAGTGAAGAGGGAGTCGGAAAACTGTCAATTCGGGTAACCGATTCCCTCGTCAATCCAGCGGGTATTTTTCACGGCGGGGTTATTTATATTTTAGCGGACGTCTGTGCGTATTCTGGATTACTAAGTTTATTGGATTCTGCCACGGACGCCGTCACTCACGATATCCAAGTATCGGTGATGCGGTCCGCTAAGAAAGGAGATGTGGTAGACTTCGAATCAAAGGTGTTAAAACTGGGTGGGCGCCTGTGCTTCATGGAGGTGAATATCACTGTCGCTGAGCAAATGATAGCCAAAGCTATGGTTACCAAAAGCCTTATATCTGCCCAAATGTAACTTTTGTGAGTAGTCAGGAAAGGTGGTATGCCAGCCGATTGTAAGTGCATTATTATTTTATCATCTAAGTCTTCAGGCAGTAGTTTACTGCAGTCGGTTATCTCCTCTGATCGGCACGTGAAGCAACTCGAAGTAACCCGTCACAATGAAAATGAAACCCTGTTTTGGGTGAAAGCTGCGTCGTTACTCAACAAACCCCAGCTAAAGATGGCGGATAGTGAAGTACCTATAGCCGCCAATAAGGCACGTAAAGATCTTCGGGTGCTACTGGAGAAGAATGGTGTGTACAAAGCCACGGCTTTAGCCACGGACGAAAATTTGGTTTTTACCGGTTGGCAAATGTTGTGTCAGTCTCATAAACCTATATTTCTGGAAAAGTCGCCCCATCATTTATATCAATGGTCGGCCATAGAATTAATTCTCGAAGCGGTAGAGAAATTTCCTGAAATCGATTTTTATATAATAGGCCTGGTACGAAACCCTTTGGATACTCTTTATTCCATGTGGCAGAATTGGCGTGCCTACCCGGAAGTTACAGAAAAAGAATGGCTTTGCTCTTACCAGAATTTACGCCGTTTACAATCTATGGTGCCTGATTTGGTTCATCTGGTTCGCTATGAGGATTTAATCAGTCAGGAGCAAACTTTGTTGGATATATTCGATTTTATTGGAACCGAAAAGCGAACTAATGTCGAGATGCATGAGGAATCTTTGCAGAAATGGCGCAATGATCCAACGTTCGGTTTTCAACTTTCCAAAGCAACGATTGAACTTGCCGAGTATTATGGTTATGAGCCAGAAAAATTACTCAATATTGGCGATAACATGTGGGATGTAAGACGTCGTGTTTTACGTTGGCAATTTAAAATATTGAGTCCATTGCGCAGAATGTTGCGTCGACTGTTGAAACGCTGAGAGATTGTTGATGATGAAACTTTATGGTTCAATTCCGTCGCCCTACGTCCGCAGAATTCGATTATTATTGGCGGAAACACCTTATGAATTTTGCCCCGTCAATGTTTTTGAAGATATTAGTCGTGCTGAATTCAACATCCTGTCGCCAATAAAAAAGCTGCCGGTTTTGGTAGATGGCGAACAAGTGGTTTTTGATTCCCATGTGATTTTTGAATACTTGCAAGAACGTCAAGGATTGTCTCCCTTAACCGTGGCGGACCAAAACGTTATCAGTGTTGTGGATGCGGTAACAGACTCCTTGATTATCCTGTTAATGGGTAAGCGTTCGGAGCTGGCTGTGGATGCTGACGTGTTGCTGTTTAAACTGCAGCGAGAGCGGATTCCTGATTGCTTGCAGTGGCTGGAGGCAAAGGCAGAGCAGGGTGAGTTTGTGGCCTGGAAATACAGCACCATGGCATTGCTGGCGATGATGGATTGGGCTGAGTTTCGTGAACTCTATGAGTTCTCAAATTACCCCAGTCTACGCCAGGTTCGTGCCAGTCATCAAAGCCGCGCCATTGTGCAGTCTACCTTACCGAGCAGTGCTTAGGTGATTTTCAGGAGTATTTTCTGTCTTGGTGACTGCGTAGGCCACCATAGATAAATACGAACTTATGGAGCGGAAGTCGCGCAGGATATCCAGATGAATCTGCGAGGAAGCGATGCTGGCCCCGTTGCCATCTTGCAGGCGATTGATGTGGTGTTGGCGGGCATTGATAAGACGTTGCCGAAAGGTTCGCTTCAAGGCTAATAGCTCATGGGCCAAAGTTGGGTCATTACTGGCGAAAACTGCTTGTGATAACTTAAAAATATCCAGTAGTTGTTCATGCAAGCATTGCAGTTCGGCTTCCCCTTCGGCGGAAAATTCCAAGGATTTTTTCTGTTTTCGTTTCGCCAGCATCATAGTACTGCGGGAAACGATATCCCCTACATGCTCCAAATTGGTGAAATAACTAAAAATAGAATGCAACTGTTTATTTGAATGTTCTGCGTCATTCACCTTTTCAATGGACGTCAAATATAGAGTGGTTTCACGGTGTAGGGCATCCAGATGGTCATCCAGCAAGATAATCTCTTTAATCAGCTGTTGGTCCTTGAATGCCTGCAATGTATTGCTCAACATTTGATAGGTGATATCTGCAGCGCGAAAGGATTCATTGCTCGCATTGGCCAGTGCCTTGGATGGATTGCTGGTATCACCTGGTTTTAAATAAATAGGGCGTGAATTATTGGTTTCGACGCCCGCGCCAGTCCCTAACTTCAGTCTCTCTGCGTGTAGGGCAATAATGGGCAAGAACAACAGCAGCACGGCACTGTTGACCACATTGGTAGCAAAGTAAAAAAGGGTGATGGTAGAGGTTGCTGACAAATGATCCACTGCGGCTGAATGAACGAGCCATTGATAAGCGCAAAGGCCCAAGACAAAGGCACTCAACCGAAAACCGAGATTGCAGAGCACTACTTTTTTCACCGCTTCACCTTGAGACCAACCGCTACTTAGAGCGGGTAATGCGGCACCTAAATGGACTCCGAGAATCAGCCACAATGCGCTGTCCAAACTGAGAGTGGATTGGGCTGCCATACTGGCGATCAGTAGTACTGCCGCAATAGACGAGTGTAGTAACCAACAAAACAAAGCCATTAATAGTAAGGTCAAGACCGGGTCTTGCGTGGCGAGATTATTGACTAATGGAAATATCCCCTGAATACCCTGTTGTACCTGTCCAATTAGTCCCAGAGCCAATAAAATCATTCCCAGGCCGAGCTGTATGCGCCCCAGATGTTTGCCCTGACGACCATTGGAAACGGTAAAAAACAAATAACCACTGATGAGAAAAAATGGCGCTACTTCTTTTACAGCGGTATGTAAAATCAGAGGTAAGAGACTTGATCCTACTTCTGCGCCGAGCACAATGGCAAGGGTGGCGATCATGGTGAGGGCGCTGGAGCCATAAAATCCTGCTGCCATTATTAGGGTGGCGGTGGATGATTGGAGCAATAATGTGGTAACTAAACCGAGACTGAAAGCCGAAGGGCGATGTTTGGTAAACGTGCGAAAAAAAGAATTGATGCGACTGCCAAACAGGCGCTCGGCACCTGTTCGTACCATGCGAATTCCCCATAACAATAAAGCAACCGCACCGGCAAGTGCAATCAATTGATCCATTGGGCGGACTCTCCAGGTTGGAAAATTAAAGTGCATCTTCTATTTTTAAATGCGTCTTCTATACAGTTTAGGAGAAATCAGTCAAACTGCTTGGAGGAATTTTCTGGGTTATCTGTAAACGATGAATGAACCTTTATACACAGTGGCCGAGCTTGCGGAAGAGTTTGGGATTACACCAAGAGCAATTAGGCTCTATGAATCCAAGGGCTTGATTCAGTCGCGACGAGCGGGTCGTACCATGATCTACGATCATCGACAAAGAGCTAGACTGAAGATCGTACTCCGTTCCAAGCGGGTCGGGTTCTCATTGGAGGATACCAAAGCCTACCTGGATATGTACGACGCGGATCGCACTAATCCGCAGCGGTTAATAAAAATGTTGCACCAATGTCGAGGGCGGCTGGAGGAGTTGGAAGCCCAGCGCAGTGATCTGGAAGCCACCATTAAAGAATTGAAAGGCGTAGAGAAAGCCGCAGTTTACGACCTAAAACAATTAAATATAGATCCGGACGACATCGCCCCCAAATAATCCCCATGGAATAACTGGCTAATATAGGGGTTGTATTTGGCGCTATGTTACCTTAAGGTAACATAAGTATCGTATAGGTATTTAAAAGCCGGGCTATGCTTAGTTAACTGGAGGATCCAAATGACACTGCCGTTACAGGGAATGACTGTGCTTGATTTATCTCGTCTGTTACCGGGGCCACTGTGTTCGTTGCATTTGCAAGACATGGGCGCCAGGGTTATCAAAGTGGAAGATACTCATGGTGGTGATTATGCGCGTACCTTGGGTATGCCTGCAGGTCTAATTAGTCCTATTTTCCATATTCTCAATCGCGGTAAAGAATCCATTAGCGTTGATTTCCAATCGGCGCAAGGGTGCGAGTTGCTGCGTCAGTTAATTGCGCAAGCCGATATTCTGCTAGAGAGCTTTCGGCCTGGGGTGATGGATAAGCTAGGCCTTAGTTTTGCCCAGTTGCAAAAAATCAACCCTCTGTTAGTCATGTGCTCAATTTCAGGGTATGGCCAAACTGGTCCTTGGGCGCACAAGGCAGGGCACGATATGAATTACTGTGCGAGCGCCGGAATCCTGGATCAATGCGGAGTCGAAGCGGAAGGCCCGGTACTCGCCAATTTCCAGATTGCCGATATAGTGGGTGGCACAATGAGTGCCGCCGTGGCAATTTTAGGGGGGGTTATTCGTCGTTTGCGTTACGGCATGGGTTGCTATCTAGATATATCCATGACCGATTGTGCCTTCGCGAATCATATTGTTCCCCTCGCGGCAATGAATCTAACGGGGCAAGCCATGCCACCGGGCCAAGATATGTTGACGGGCGCACGGCCTTGTTACTCGGTATATGCCACTGCCGATAAAAAATATATGGCGGTGGCCGCCTTGGAAGAGAAATTCTGGGTCCAGGTGTGTGATGTGTTGGGGTATCCGCAATGGCGTGATCGTTACCACCAAACTGGTGTTGCTGCCGCAGAACTAAAAAATGAAGTGGCGGCTGTATTTGCGGAGCAACCCCAATCCCACTGGCGCAAAGTGTTTGTCGACACTGACTGTTGCGTGACTCCAATCTTGACACCGGCAGAGGCCTTTGAACACCCGCAACTGTTAGCCAGAGAAATGATTAACACCATCACTACCAAACAATATCCTGCCTTGCGCTGCCCGGCTCCGGCTATCACTTTTACGGATAAAAAAGTTTTCAAATCTGAGCCTGGTCCGGATCAAGGCCAGCACACACTCAAAGTTTTACAGCAACTTAATTGCACTAACGATGATATTAATCGCTGGTTGGAACAAGGCATTGTGCGTCAACCGTAATCCGCAATTATACAGGAGCCTGGTTTATGATCCCGCGTACTATTTTTAATGAAGAACACCATATGTTTCGCGACAGTGTTCGCAAGTTTATGCAGCGGGAAGTAGAGCCCTACTGGGAAGCCTGGGAAAAACAGGGTCACGTTTCGCGACAAGCCTGGATTAAAGCCGGGGAAGCAGGCTTGCTCTGTACCCACATACCCGAAGTCTATGGGGGTTGTGGTGTGGATTTTCGTTATTCCGCCATTGTCATTGAAGAGCAAGGTTATGTGTTCTCCACTGGCCCGGGTTTTTCACTGCATTCCGATATTGTGGCACCTTATATCCTGCATTATGGCAACGAAGAACAAAAACAGAAGTGGTTACCACAAATGTGTCGTGGTGAAGTTATTTCCGCTATTGCAATGACAGAACCTGGTGCCGGTTCGGATCTCGCCGGGATTCGCACCACCGCACAATTAGATGGCGATCATTATATTCTCAACGGTTCGAAAACCTTCATAACCAATGGCCAAATGGCAGATCTGATTATTGTGGTGGCAAAAACAGATACTAACGCAGGCGCCAAAGGTGTTAGCTTGTTTCTCGTAGAGGCTGATCGTGCAGGGTTTAGTCGGGGGCGAAATCTGAACAAAGTGGGTATGAAAGCGCAAGATACCTCAGAATTATTTTTTGACAATATACGCCTTCCAAAAGCCAACTTACTCGGTCAAGAAAATGGGGGCTTTGTTTACCTGATGCAGGAGCTTGCACAAGAACGTTTGAGCGTTGCTTTGATGGGAGTGGCATCAGCGCGCGCCTGTTTTGATGAAACCGTAAAATACGTGAAAGAACGCCAAGCATTCGGCAAGCCGATTGCGGCACAGCAAAACACTCGCTTTAAGCTAGCGGAGTTACGAACCGAATTGGATGTAACCCAAATCTATGTGGATCGATGCCTTGAGTTGCATTGCGCTGGCCAGTTGACGGTGGACAACGCCGCAGGAGTTAAGCTATGGGCCACCGAAGCACAATGCCGCATCATTGATGAATGTGTGCAGTTACACGGCGGCTACGGCTATATGTGGGAGTACCCCGTGGCCAGGGCGTATGCTGATGCGCGGGTGCAACGAATTTACGCGGGAACCTCAGAGATAATGAAAGAAATTATCGCCCGAGCGATTTAATTTAGCGCTAATAAACCTGGACAAAAAAGAGCTGACTATGACTGACGCTTATATTTTTGATGCGGTGCGAACCCCGCGGGGAAAAGGAAAAAAGGATGGTGCCTTGCATACCGTGACACCGGTAAACCTGATGGCGGGTCTGCTGCGGGAACTGCAACAACGGTTAAATTTGGATACTCAACAGGTTGACGATGTTGTCCTCGGTTGTGTTGAACCCGTGCAGGAGCAGGGTGCTGATATAGCCCGTACAGCTGTGTTAATGGCTGATTACGCACAGACCTGCGCTGGTGTAGTGGTTAGTCGATTTTGCGCCTCTGGTTTAGAAGCGGTAAACATAGCTGCCGCCAAAGTAAAAGCCGGTGAAGCACAGCTTACCATTGGTGGCGGTGTTGAATCCATGTCCAGAGTCCCCATGGGTTCTGGTGGCGGGGCCTATTACTCGGACCCAGCTGTTACCCATCATTTATCTTTCGTGCCACAAGGGGTAGCCGCCGATCTTATTGCCACTTTACAGGGCTTTAGTCGCAGTGATGTGGATCGCTATGCGGTAGCGTCTCAGCAACGGGCGAGTCTGGCATGGGAGCAGGGTTATTTTTCAAAATCGGTAGTGCCAGTGAAAGACATTCTGGGTATAACCCTGCTGGCTAAAGATGAGTTGGTGCGTGCGAGTACTACGGAAGCCAGCCTGGCCCAGTTGCAACCTTCCTTTACGGGCTATGGTGCCATGGGTTTTGATGCCATTGCCCAGCAGGTTTACCCCCAGGTTGAACGCATTAATCATGTTCATCATGCGGGCAATTCGTCAGGCATTGTGGATGGGGCCGCTGCCGTGTTAATTGGCAATCAAGCCGCAGGCCATCGTCTTGGGCTGCAACCGAGAGCACGAATTCGAGCCGCCGCATCGGTGGGTTCAGAGCCTACGATAATGTTGACTGGCCCAGCACCCTGTGCCCGTAAAGCGTTAAAAAATGCAGGCATGTCTGCCGGTGATATTGATCTGTGGGAATTGAATGAGGCGTTTGCCGCCGTGGTCCTGTTGTTTATGGATGAGATGGGTATCGATCACAGTAAGATTAATGTCAACGGTGGCGCAATTGCCATGGGGCATCCCCTCGGTGCTACGGGAGCCATGATATTAGGCACAGTCTTGGATGAACTGGAGCGGCGTGATTTGAACACGGCATTGATTAATCTGTGTGTGGGTGGCGGTATGGGTACTGCTACCATCATTGAGCGGGTATAACGGGAGCGATGTTATGAGTATTGTAAGTTGTGAAATAGACGCTCAAGGTATTGCCGTTTTAACCTGGAATGATCCTCAGAGGCCGGTGAATTCTTTAGCTCAAGCTGCGGTTAAATCACTGTCAGATGCCATCGATGCTGTACTGTCAGATGCGACGGTGGCGGGAATTATTTTAACGTCCGCAAAAAAGGACTTTGTGGTGGGGGCTGACTTGTATGAAATCCAAACCATGGATTCCGATGCGGCACTCTTACTGGCCTTTGTGCGTGAACTGCATGGCGTCCTGCGCCGTCTGGAGCGGGGTGGCAAGCCGGTGGTGGCGGCACTCAATGGTTCTGCGCTGGGCGGTGGGCTGGAAGTAGCCCTGGCCTGTCATTACCGTATTGCCGCCGCTAATCCCAAGGCCCGATTTGGATTTCCTGAAGTTAATCTCGGGTTGCTGCCGGGTGGTGGTGGCACCCAGCGTCTGGCGCGGTTGTTGGGAATTCAAGCCGCTCTGCCATGGTTGCTGCAGGCGACTCAGGCCAACGCCGAGGTAATGCAACAGGCGGGAATACTCCATGAAGTTGTGGTGCCAGCGGCACTAATAGCAAGGGCTAAAGAATGGCTCCTGGCCAACCCCAAAGCCTGCGTTCAGCCCTGGGATCAAGCTGGATTCAAATTACCCGGTGGTGCCGTGCAGTCGGCGGCGGTTGCCCAGATTTTTATGGGTGCCGAGGCTATGGTGCGCCAAAAAACCCACGGCAATTATTTAGCACCACAGCGAATTTTGCAGGCACTTTACGAAGGCTGCCAATTGCCGCTGGATTTGGCGTTGGATGTTGAAGCCAAATATTTCACTGAATTATTGCTGTCGAATCAGTCCAAGGCGATGATTCGAACGTTTTTCATCGCTCTGCAAAATGCCAATAAACTCAAGCATCGACCGCAGAATATTGCCCGCAAGACCTTTTCCACCCTCGGTGTTCTTGGTGCCGGAATGATGGGTGCGGGCATTGCTTATGCGGCGGCTATGCAAGGAATTAAAGTCATATTACTCGACGCCCAACAGACCACCGCGGAGCGGGGCAAAGCCTATTCGGAAGGTCTGCTGAACAAGCGGATCAGCCGCGGCAAGCTGTCGCCACAACAAGCTGCCGATGTTTTACAGCTCATAACGCCCACCACGGAGTTCGAAGATTTGTGCGGGTGTGAGTTAGTGATCGAGGCAGTTTTTGAAGATCGAGAGGTGAAGAGAGAGGTGACGCAAAAAGCCGAAACTGTAGTGGATTCCAACGTTACTTTCGCGTCCAATACCTCCACGTTGCCCATCACCGGATTAGCACAAGCCAGTCAAAGGCCCGCTCAGTTTATTGGTTTACACTTTTTTTCACCGGTAGACAAAATGCCGCTGGTGGAAGTTATTGTTGGCGAGCAGACGTCGCAAGAGACTTTGGCCTGGGCCTTGGATTTTGTACAACAGTTGCGAAAAACGCCTATTGTGGTTAAGGACAGTCGAGGATTCTATACCACTCGGGTGTTTAAATCCTACGTATTAGAGGGCATGGCACTACTGCAAGAAGGTGTGGCACTGGCATTAATAGAGAATGCGGGAAAGTTGGCGGGTATGCCGATTGGCCCACTGGCGTTGAGTGACGAAGTGAGTCTGGAATTAATGGATCGCATCGGTCAACAGGCACAACGAGATTTAGGCGACGGGTACCCGGCACATCCAGGGGATACGGTGGTAGCTTATATGGTGCAAGAGGCGAACCGCATCGGAAAGCGCTGCGGGAAAGGATTTTATGACTATCCTGCAACCGGGAAAAAACAGTTATGGACAGGAATTCACCAACGTTTCCCGTTGTCTATTGAGCAACCTACGGTTGATTTGGTAAAGCAACGTCTCCTGTATGCCCAGGCGGTGGAAGCTTTGCACTGTGTCTCTGAAGGCGTCATTACTCTCGCCCATGAAGTTGACCTAGGTTCGGTATTAGGTTGGGGTTTTGCCCCTCATACTGGTGGCGTATTATCGTATATTGAAACCATCGAAGGTATGACAACCTTCCTGGCACAAGCGGATCAGTTGGCAAAGCTGTACGGATCACGTTTTACCGTACCAGAAAACTTCCGCCAACAAGTGGCAGAACAGCGTTCCTTTTATTAACCAAAGCATCTACTAACCAAAGCATCATCGATAGTGCATGGTCAGGGCCTAATCAACCGGCGCTAGTGAATTAAACCACCCACTTCGATAATCTTGAGTGTGTTGGTACCGCCGTTGACATTGACGTAGTCGCCTTTGGTCACAATAACTTTGTCCCCGGCTTTAACTACACCTTTTTCCATGAGCATATCCACAGCGCGCTGATTGACTTGTGCGGGTTCAATATGGGCACTGTCAAAGGTGATCGCTTGGATGCCCCGATACACTGCCAATTGACGCTGACAGGCCATGTGTGGGGTGAAGGCGAAAATAGGCAATTCAGATAAAATGCGTGACATCATTTTGGGTGTGGCACCGGTTTCCGTCATGGCGATAATGGCCTTAACGCCGTCCAGACGGTTGGCAACATACATAGCTGCGATGGCAATGGACTCATCAATGCGCAGGGGGTTGTATTCAAATTCTTTAAACTGATTGCGCATTTGATAAGAGCGTTCAGCACCGAGGATTATTCGGTCCATGGCTCTTACCGTGGTTTCCGGAAAATGCCCGGTGGCGGTTTCTGCCGATAACATAACGGCATCCGTTCCATCGAGTACAGCGTTGGCCACGTCGGAAACTTCGGCTCGTGTGGGCTGGGGATTATAAATCATCGACTCCATCATCTGGGTGGCGGTAATAACAAAGCGACCCAGATTGCGTGCCCGGCGAGTAACGTGTTTTTGCACACCCACCAATTCGGCGTCACCAATTTCAATGGCGAGATCTCCTCGCGCAACCATAACACCATCCGAGGCGAGAATCAGTTTATCCAGGGTGTCGTTGTCTGCCACGGCCTCCGCCCGTTCAATTTTGGCAATGACTTTGCCGTTGCCACCGGCATCCATAAACAGTTGGCGGGCGCGATGAATGTCATCGGCATCCCTGGGAAAAGAAAGGGCCAGGTAATCCACCTGCATTTGCGCGGCGGTAATAATGTCTTGTTTATCTTTTTGGGTGAGGGCTTCAGCACTTAAGCCACCACCCTGGCGATTGAGGCCTTTATTGTTTGACAGCACACCACCGGAAACTACAGTACAATGCACTGAGTGGTCAGTGACAGAATCCACTTTAAGCTCAATTAATCCATCATTTAACAGTAGGGTATCGCCGGGCTCGCAGTCCTCTGGTAATGCTTTGTAGCCTAAGCCTACGGCCTGTTCGGTACCGGAAAAATCATCCATGTGAGCGTCTAGAATGAATTTTGCGCCATTTTTTAAGGTGACTTTATCGTCCTTGAAGCGCGCGATACGAATTTTTGGGCCTTGCAAGTCCGCGAGTATCGCGACACAGGTTCCCATTTCTGCGGCCGTGTCATGAATTAGCTTAGCCACGCTCTGGTGGTGTTCGGCACTTCCATGAGAGAAGTTAAGGCGGAACATATTGACGCCAGCCTCGATCAAGGTTTTTAACATGGGCTTTCGATCGCAGGCTGGGCCTACGGTGGCAACAATTTTAGTTCGACGAAACATTCGCAAATGCACCTGTTTAATTGCTCTGTATTTTTATAAAACTAAACGTATCACCGTAGGATTACAAATTTTAAATGTGGAAATCGATATTATCGATTAATCGAGCTGGCCCCATTTTGGCGACAGCAAGAATCACGAGGTTCTTCTGGTCTGCGCTGGCGGCTTTCAAGTCATCTGCGTTGCAGATATTGAAATATTCGGGCACAAAACCGGCATCCTTCAGCTGGCTGCAGGCGCTTTCACTGAGGCTATGGTAATCCCGATTGCCAGACATAATCTGATCACGAGCCCAACACAGGGTTTGATACAGCGCAGCCGCTTGTTCTTTTTCCTGGGTACTGAGGTAGCCATTGCGCGAACTCATGGCCAGACCATTGGCTTCCCTGACGGTATCTACACCAATAATATCGATATCAAAGCACAAGGCGGTGGTCATTCGTTTGATCACCGCCAGTTGTTGAAAATCTTTTTTGCCAAACAGGGCGACATCAGGTTTAACAATATTAAAGAGTTTGGTGACTACCGTAGAAACCCCATCAAAATGTCCTGGTCTGGCCGCTCCGCAATGGCCCTCGGTAATATCGTTAACCACAACTTTAGCCCAGTTCGCTTGTTCGCCTGGGTACATTTCTGCCACTGGCGGCGCGAATAAAAGCTGACAACCCGCGGCGCTGAGTTGGGCCTGATCGGCGGCCAGGGTCCGTGGATAGCTGTCAAAGTCTTCGCCGGGGCCAAATTGGGTAGGATTTACGAATACACTGGATACCATAAAGTCAGAGTGTTTCAGGCCTTCGCTTACCAGTTTAATATGTCCAGCATGCAAATTACCCATGGTGGGCACAAAACCAATCCGTTTACCCGCCATTCTCTGTTGCTGAATGATTTGACGAAGTTCATTAATGGTGTGAACGGTTTGCATCAGGAAAATCCGTGTTCTGGTCCGGGGAATCGCTGTTCTTTGACAGCGGCAACGTAGGCAGCGATGGCTCCTTGAATCGATCCATCACCTTCAGGCATAAAGTTTTTCACAAATTTCGCAGGCTTGCGAGTGGTGGCGCCGAGCATATCATGTAATACCAGTACTTGAGCATCGGCAGCGGGGCCAGCGCCAATACCGATAACCGGTATAGTGACTTTGCTCATGATGATTTCCATTAACTCACTGGGAATACATTCGTATAATAAGATGGCAGCGCCGGCTTGTTCTGCCGCCACGGAATCTTTGATTAAGGCGTCTCGTTCAGCGGGGTCTCGACCTTGCACTTTGTAGCCGCCAAATTTATTCACGGATTGCGGTGTTAACCCTAAATGAACACATACGGGCACGCCACGGTCTGATAATTTGGCGACGCTGTCACGCAGCCAGGCGCCACCTTCCAGTTTTACCACATGAGCGCCTGCTTGCATTAAGGCTGCGCTACTGGTAAATGTTTGTTCCTCGGTAGCGTAACTCATAAAGGGTAAGTCAGCCATTAGCAGCGCGCCCTGGTTTCCGCGACTGACACATTCTGTGTGGTAAACCATATCCTGGAGGGTGACGGGTACGGTGCTGTCATGGCCCTGCAATACATTACCTAAGGAATCACCCACAAGTAGTACTTCAACGCCAGCCTCACTGGCAAGTTGGGCAAAAGTACTGTCGTAGGCCGTTAAACAGGTAAACTTTTCACTGGCCTGTTTCATTTTGTTGAGGGTGGAAAGGGTTATTGCCATGGGGTTAATGCTCCTTATTCCGCAGTCTGAGTGGTAAAACGCTCATTTCCTGAAGTGTCGGACAAAATATACTCCACGAATTTTTCATAGTCACGGGTGCTTTCTGCCAAGTTTACTTCGGCGGTATTCACTCGGATAATCCTGCTGGAAGCGTAATTTACCAACAGTTTTTCGTAGGCTTGGCTTAGTTGGCTCAGATATTGAGCTTGTATCGGGCGTTCATAGGTGCGGCCACGCTGTTGAATTCGTTGCAATAAAATCTCTGTAGGAGCATAACAATATATCAGGCAATCGGGCTGCGGTAATTGCGATAAGGTATGCAGACAAACTTGATCGTAAAGCCGAAGTTCTGCTGCCGATAGTGTCAACTCTGCAAAGAGACGGTCTTTAATCATAGAAAAGTCCGCCACCCAGGGTAAAGCAAAG
This sequence comes from uncultured Ketobacter sp., assembly GCA_963922875.1. Classification (GTDB taxonomy): domain Bacteria; phylum Pseudomonadota; class Gammaproteobacteria; order Pseudomonadales; family Ketobacteraceae; genus Ketobacter. The sequence goes on from CAWUJH010000006.1 coordinate 127,027, forward strand.
GGTTCCGTTGCTTGTACTGCTTTAATTTGTTCAAGTCGTTGAGTGAAAAAGAAGAGTTGGGTTGCTAATGCCCAGCGCTCAGGAGCATCATAAAAATCCACCAAAAAAGGATTTTCTTCATGCCCTTCAAACAAGGTATTGGCGCCAAGAGTTCGCGCAAGCTGCTTGGCAAGGGTTGTTTTGCCGGCGCCAATGGGGCCTTCTATGGCAATAAACTTGGGACATTTTAATGGCCATAAACCTTGGGCACCGAGTTGCTGATTGAGCGCAGCTAACTTGTGACCGTTGGGTAATTCCAGGGTTGGAGCCAACTCCAATAAGGGTTGGGTAACGAAATTTCGCTCGCTGAGGCGAGGGTGGGGTACTTGTAATCTTGGTGTATTAATCACATGGTGACCATACAGTAAAATATCTAAATCCAGGGTTCGTGGTTGCCATTGCACTGGTCCTCGAACGCGCCCTTGGTTGTGCTCAATCTGCTGCAAAAGATCCAACAAGCTTTCCGCCGCCAGTTCTGTTTTTAAATGTGCTACGGCATTTATATAGTCAGGTTGGTCTCCGGGGCCAACGGCGCAACTGCGATAAAACGTGGACGCGTCAATGAAGCGGGTTTGCGGTAATTGCTGTAATTGGTGAAGCGCTTGTCGCAACTGCTGTAGCGGATTGTTGAGGTTGCTCCCTAATCCTACAAAAACGGAAACCATTAGGATTTTTTCGGGCTTTTTGGCCGGTTACGGTATTGGCGACGTTTTCGAGGATTGCGTTTGCTTAACCCCGCGCACATTTTGCTGCGATCTTCTGCGGCGGCGGCTTGGTATTCGGTCCACCATTGGCCAACACCCGCCTCAATTTCTCCAGCTTCTTCACGCAATAATAATAAATCATAGGCGGCCCTAAAGCGGGGATGCTGGATCAGGGTTTCGCAGCGTTTCGGTGAACGATTCGGTAAGCGCGTTTGTAGCTCCCAGATTTCTCGCATGGGTAGGCCAAAGCGTTTGGGAATAGAGGTATGTTTTATTTGCAGTTGAACCACGTTTGTCATGGCTTTTTGCAATGCGGGTGCTGGGTGGAGATCATCACTTTTTAATTTGTTCCATTCTTCTTGCAGCGGCCCCCACAAAAAGACGGCAAATAAAAATGCGGGCGTCACAGATTTGCCTTCGGCAAGGCGTGTGTCGGTGTTTCTTAAAGCAATATCAATCATCTTTTGGGCACCGGGATAGGTATTAACCCCCGGATGAGATGAAGGCAAAATATATTGGGCTAAATCAAAGCGCAGTAAAAGTTCCCACACTTTTTGTGCACGGCCACTAATAAATAACTTCAGTAATTCTTCAAATAGACGGGCAGCGGGAATATGGGTTAATAATTCGGCGAGCTGTTTAATGGGGGCCGCAGTTGCCGGGTCAAGGGTGAAATCCAGCTTTGCGGCAAAGCGTACCGCCCGCAGCATGCGCACAGGGTCTTCTCGGTAGCGTTGTTCCGGTTCACCAATTAATCGTAAGGTCCGAGCCTGGATATCTTTGTAGCCATCAACGAAATCAAGCAGGGCACCGTCGGTATGACGGTAATAAAGCGCATTGGCGGTAAAGTCCCGCCGTATGGCGTCTTCATCCAAGGAGCCAAAAACATTATCTCGTAACAGTAGGCCTTCATCAGATTGTGACGATAAATGCTCTGAATCAGAATCCACTTTATTATGGCTGGCTCGAAAGGTGGCTACTTCAATAATATCGCGACCAAAGCGGACATGAGCCAAGCGAAAACGTCGACCTATAAGGCGACAATTGCGCTGGAACACGGCTTTTATTTGCTCGGGGTCCGCATTGGTAGCGACATCAAAGTCCTTTGGGTGCAGACCTAGCAGCCCGTCACGCACTGATCCCCCAACCAGATAGGCTTCGTAGCCCGCATTGGTGAGACCATCTAGCACGGCGAGTACGTTAGATCCGATATCTTCTTCAGGAAAATGATGCTTGCCCCGGGGAATTTCTCGACACTGAAGAGGGCTAGTCTGCCCCCTGGAAATTATCTGCTGTATTTTCTTGATTAGCCTTTTTGGCATGCTGCTGTATGGCATCCTGCGTGAAATCAACGAGTTGGTGGTTATTTTAACACTGACACTCTCAGGATAGCACCCAGAAAAGTAAAAAGGGAAAGTGCGTGGCACTTTCCCTTAATTGCTTCATATTTATCGTTATTATTATTGAAGTAGTATTCATTTCTTGACCGGGCCCGAAGGCCCGGTCTTAGTGCCGACTCTTATTGTTTTTTTAGAGCGATTATTATTGTTGTTATTTTCGCATTTCTTATTATTTTTTTTATGAAGTAATAGTGAAAAGTAACAACGGGAAGGAGCATTTATTATTATTGTTATACTGCTCTCAACCCTGAGGTTGTCCTCTTAACGATCACTTCAATCTTTGGAAGCAGGTTATTATTATTGTTATTGCTTCCTACCTTTCGAGTGGGCTTATTTATTATTGTTATTGTCAGCCTTGCCTCTTGGGTACGTTAGATATATAGCAGGCCTCGTGCCAACTTTCTGTGAAAATAATATATTCAATTAAAACAGTGGGTTAAAGTTTCTGCTCGTTGGGTATACTGGTTTCCGTCAATAGTTTGTTACCTCTAAACTGGGTATGTGTTCCCAGCGGCGTGTATTGAGGTAACACTTCATGTTTTTGGGTTACAGGGGTAACGTTCCTGTTATGGCTGTCTAAATTCATAAGTTAATCAGTGAATTGGGCACATTCTAAAGGCAAAGCCCAGGATCAAACATAGTGAGGCGCTCCGCATCAAGTAACTTTATGTAACGCTTGCGGGGTTTGTGTAACTGAGTGTAATTTTTAATTAGCGCGCTGCGTTTTTCTTGCGAGGTATACCCAGTCGCTGGCGACGTTCCCACAAGCATTTGCGGCTGATTCCCAGTTTTTGGGCGAGTTCTGTTTCGGTCATTTGTTCTTGGTGCTCCAGAACAAATCGTTGGAAGTAGTCTTCCAGGGATAAATCTTCGATGGGATCGTTGACATCTTCCAGGTCGCTGAATTGTGCTCTGGATCTGGGGAGCTTTACATCGTCATCCAGTTGATAGGCAGGTTCTGAGTGAAGGTCCAGCGCTAACAGATCGGAACCGATTACGGTGGTGTCGCAAAGAATGACGGCCCGTTCCACTGAGTTTTCCAATTCGCGTACGTTTCCTGGCCAGCGATACTGGTTAATAGCGGCCAAGGCATCTTTAGAGAAGCTCATTTCTTGTTTGGCCATGCGTTTTGTCATTCTAACCAGTAATTCTTTGGCAAGCTTTTCAATATCCGTGCCGCGCTCTCGCAAGGGCGGTAACTTAAGTTCTACCACATGCAGGCGGTAATATAAGTCTTCTCTAAACTGGCCTTCCCTCGCTAGGCTCTTGAGGTCTCTGTGGGTTGCCGCGATAAGGCGCACATCTACCGTTTTCGATTGCACGGAGCCAACGCGGCGAACTTCTTTTTCCTGTAGCAGGCGTAACAGGCGCGCCTGGGCTTCCATGGGGAGTTCACCAATTTCATCGAGAAACAAGGTGCCACCATCGGCGGCTTCCACTAAGCCTTTTCGATTAGCGTTGGCGCCAGTAAATGCCCCTTTTTCGTGTCCAAACAGCTCAGATTCAATAAGGGTCTCTGGAATGGCGGCGCAGTTCACTGAAATTAATGGGCCATTGCCTCTCAGGCTTTGATCATGTACCGCTCGGGCCACCAGTTCTTTGCCGGTACCGGATTCTCCCAACACTAGGACAGTAGAGTCGGTAGGGGCTACTTTCTGAATGTTTTTAAAAAGGAACTGCATGGCTGCGCACTCGCCAATCATTCCATTGAGAGGGTAGTCGCGGCTTATCTGCGTTCGCAGTGCTTGATTTTCTTGTTCGAGGGCTTTCTCTTTAAGAATGCGCTCCACGGACATGAGCATTTCGTCGTGATCAAAAGGCTTGGCAATGTAATCTACAGCGCCCAATTTCATGGATTCCACGGCCGATTTAAGGCTTGCATAGCTGGTCATAACCAGTACAGGAACACCGTCAGTTTGCGCAATAATATCGGTGCCAGGGGCGCCTGGCAGTCGCAAGTCAGTGATAATCAGGTCGAATTCGGCTGGTCTGAAGTTTTCGGAGGCCTCTTGCACGGAGCCCGCTTCGCTGATCTGATATCCGTTTCGTTCAAGTAATCGACGCAAAGCGCTACGTATTACAACTTCGTCTTCAACGATCAGAATGTGGCTCATGATGCTCCTCTCGGGTCACTTCGCTAGCACTTGTTTCCCCCTGTAACGATTTAGCACGGGGTAACACTATGGTAACACGAGTCCCGCCAAAATCGGAGCTAATCGGACTCACGACTTCAATGCTACCCGCGTGTTCCTCGATTATGCTGTAAACCAGCGACATGCCAAGCCCTGTTCCTTTACCAGGATCTTTGGTGGTAACAAAAGGCTCATAGATGCGCTCTAAAACGTCAGGGGGGATGCCGCTGCCGTTATCTTCGACGGTGATCTCGACGCTATATTCGTCTATTTTGCTATTAACTTCCACAAAGCCATTTGAATCCAGCGCATCGCAAGCATTGCTGAGCAAGTTAATAAAGACTTGAGTCAGGCGTTGTTGGTCGCCCTTTACGGCGTGCTCCGGTGCGGCTTTGTTCCTAAACGTGATAATTGCTGAAGTTCGATTCAAGCTCAAGAGGTCCATCGCCTCCTGAACACAATCTCTGACAGGAACCGGTTCCATGTCCAGAGTTGTGCTGCCGCTGTGACTGAAGCTCACCAAGGACTGGACAATTCTGGTGATACGCTTGGTTTGGTCCATGATCTGGTCCGAGGTTTCCAGCACCTCCGGTTCTTTGCTGTCGAACTTCAGGTTTTGGGCCAGGCAGGCAATACCGGTAATAGGATTGCCAATTTCGTGGGCAACGCCTGCCGCCAGGCGACCCACAGAAGCCAACCGCTCATTATGAGCCACTTGATGTTCCAGTACTTTTACTTCGGTTGTGTCTTCCACTACCACAACCTGGCCGCCTTGCGCTTCGCTGACATTGCCCAAATTGATAACCGCTTTATGGAGGCTGATCCAGCGTTTAGCACCGGTTAGAGATACTTCCATTTGGGTGGTACGCACCGGGTCGCTCATGAATTCGCTAAACACCTGATTCCAGGGTGGTTTCAAATGACCAATCTGGGAGCCAAGAATCTCAGTGGCGGAAACGCCGGTGATTTCCTCCAGTGCACTGTTCCAACCGAGGACTTCACCATCGTTCCCAAGGGAGCAGACGCCTACGGGTAAGTCTTGCAACGTTTGACGGTGGTAACGGCGCAAACTGTCCAGTTCACCCGCCAGCCCCGTGAGTTTGTCCCGGTATTCTTCCAGCCGACTTTCAATAAAGTGAATATCCTGAGAGCCGTCGGAGGTATTTTGAATGACATAGGGTATGGCGCTGGCCAGGATATCATTGGCTACAGCGGGTCCAAGTAAGCCCGACAGGTTACTTTCCAGCTGATCTCGCAATCGGCGTAGCGCGTATGGTCGGGTTTCATCAAGGCTCATGGCCAGGTCGTTAAGTGCCAGTTCCACTTCTCTTAGTGCGGTTCTCTTGCCTAAGGGTTTGGTAAGACGTTCAATAACTTCGCGGGGAGATGTGACGGAAAGTGCCCAGCGCTGGGGGCGTCGTAAATTATCCACATTGCAGGTTTCAGCCGCCTGGATCTCCTCCGGACTGGCTTCTGTGAGTAAGGATACCAGCCCGAACACAACAAAGTTAAGTGCTACAGCGAATGTGGCAATAGTGTAATTGTCGCTAAGTGGTGGAATTAAATCGCTGATCAGTAAGGTGGTGAGCTGGCTGTCGATTCCCAACAGTTCTGGGATCAATAGGCCAAACAACCATACACTGACACCGGCGGCCAAGCCTGCCAGGAAGCCATCGCGATTGGCCGTAGGCCATAGCAGTACGCCCACGAGCGCGGGTAAAAACTGCATGGTGGCTGAAAACGACAGGAAGGCTAATTCTGATAAGGTGTGGCGATGTTCCATGATCACATAAAAGCCATAACTCACCAGAATAATCGCGGCAATCAAGATCCGGCGGGACCAAAGTAACCAGGTATATAAGTGGGTGGTGCGATAAAACGGAGCCAGTGGCAGGATTATGTGGTTTAAGATCATGGCGGATAATGACAGGGTACAAACAATAATGACGCCACTGGCGGCAGACAAACCCGCCGTAAAGGCCAGCATTGTGAGCCAGCCGGAATTCATAAACTGTGGAACCCGAAGAATAAAGTGTTCTGGATTCCCAGAGATCCGTAGCTCTGCAGCACTCCACATTACAATCAATACCGGCAGCGCCATGAGAAATAAGTACATCGGTAACCCCCAGCTGGCGGTGAGCAAAGCCCGGGGGTTGAGGTTTTCGGTAAAGGCCATATGGAAAACGTGAGGCATCACGACAGAGGCCACAAAAAAGGCTGCCACCAGGCTGCGCCAGGGGCCTTCCTCCAAGGGCTGGTAAAGTGAAACCAGTTGCTCGGGGTGGTAGTCCAGCCAATTATTAAGACCTAAAGGGCCGCCGAACACCTCGAATAGCAAGACTCCACCGATGGTGAGAAACGCGATCACTTTGATCAGCGATTCGAACGCTATGGCTACTACCAGTCCCTCGTGTTTTTCACGGGAAGTGATGTGACGGGCACCAAATAGAATGGCAAAAAGAATAATGATCAGGACAAACAGAAAAGCCGGTATGGCGGGCTTGGTACTTGGGTTGAGGACATGCACAGAGTCGGCTACTGCCTGAATTTGCAATGCCAGCAGGGGTAATATGCCGATTAACATGAATATGGTGACTACGGTGCCAACAATGGGGCTGCGATAACGGAATGACAGTAGGTCAGCGAGTGAACCCAATTGATAGGTTTGGGTTAAACGTAATATGGGGGCCAGAATAATAGGAGCCAGCATGAAAGCTCCGGTCATTCCCAAGTAATAGGCGAGAAAGTTGTAACCGAAATCGTGGGCGAATCCTATGGAACCGTAGATTGACCAGGCGCTGGCAAAAATGCCCAAAGACAAGGAGTACGTGACGGGGTGGCGGACAAAGCGAACCGGGATATAGCCACGTTCTGTCAGGTAGGCTACCAGGAAAAAAAACGATAAGTAGCCAATACCGATGGCAAATATTTGTGTAAGGCTAAAACCCATCCAGATCTCGACTCCGTGCGATCCAGAACGTGACGGCAATCAGCATGCCCCAAACAATAAAAGGACGCCACCATGCCGTACCGCTTTCTGCCCACCATTGCATTAATGCAGGTGATAAGAAGTAGGCGCCAGCAATAAATATAAGCACTAATCGATCAATATACATGGAGTAAGCCTAGCAGATTGAAGGAGAATGTTACGTTAGGTAGCGGCGGGATGCCAGTGCTAACAGCGCTAGGTCTTATTGTTTAGTTCGAACAACACCTCTTCAATTATGGCGTTAGCTTCTGTGTCATCGATTTCCAAAAACTGCGTGAGAGGCTCTTCCACCGCCAGCCATTCAGAATCCTGGTGCTCGGGAGAGTGGTAACAATGACCAATATGGCGAGCTAATTTCAGCACCGATAGCAACGTCAGCGTTGTGCTGTCCGAATCCCGCTCGGTTAACAGGCCTTCGGCATAGTGGGTATTGTAGATAGCCTCAACAATGGGTTCTGGTAGTGACCAGTCTTGTGCCATTAGGGCACCCAAGGTGGTGTGGGAGGTATGGAATTGATCATTTTCCTGTTGTATCCAGTGGTTCCAGCCTTCGATTTGCGCTTGTTGAAAGAATGCTTCGTAATCTGGGAAGTGAGTCATTAGTAACGGTACTCCAGCACCATGGAACAGTCCCAAAGTGTAAGCATCGTCGGCTTGTGCCATAAGTCTAAGTTGCTTGCATACCAGTACGCAGCTGTGAGCTACCGTCGAGCAGTATTCCCAAAAGTTATCCAGGCTTGCCGAAGAAGGTAAGGCATTGCGCACGGATACGGCATTAACAATAGCTAAAACTCGTTTTAATCCCAATAAATTCAGTGCTTGATCTATAGAGCCAATAGGGTTGGGGCGGCGAAACGCCGCTGAGTTAACCACTTTTAGAACCATAGCCGAAATGCTGACATCGTCAGCAATGGCTTGGGCAATGGCGGGAAAGCTGGGTTCTGGTTTGCGCGCTTCTTCGGTGATGGCCAACAACGCTTTGGGTCGGGGCGGCAGCTGTACACTGGCTAGAATGTCTTGTTCCTGAGGTGCAATATTAACCGCCATGACTGTGGTTCCCTGAAGATTCGACTCTGCGAAAAGGTCATTATCCTAGTCTAGCAAAGTACCGCTTTAGTTCCGGTTTATTGCAAAACTTTTTATTGCGGGAATATTGTTCGGCTGCCAGTTTTGAGTGCCCCATTGCAACTGAACCATGGGTGGTTCATGGGCTAGCGCTGGGGGTGGGCATTGCCCCAGCTGTTCCAGGCAGCGCCATAGTACGGGCGAAATATTGTTTTGGGGCAGCGGGCGGGCTTGATTCTGTTTGGATAGTTTTTGTCCTAGAGGATTCAGCACCAGAGGTAAGTGACAATAGGATGGATTGGGTAGGGATAGCGTGTCCTGTAAAAACAGGTGATTAAAAGTGGAATCCAGTAAATCACAGCCACGAACCACATGGGTGATGGCTTGCTCTGCATCATCTAAAACAACCGCCAAGTGATAAGCGTAGAGGCCTTCCTTGCGCTTGATAACAAAATCGCCGCCATATTCCTGTAACGTACCATTCATTTCCCCTTGCAGGCGGTCGTGAAAGTGAATGTTTTGGTGGTTGGACTGAAGGCGAACTGCGAAGGGTTGGCTGGGAGGTTGATGGCACTGGCGGCAAGTACCGGGGTAGGCCGGAAAGTCTTGCAGCGCTTTGCGAGAGCAAGTGCAGTAAAAAGCTTTGCCTTGGGTTAACAAGCTTTGAACCGTAGCTTCATAGGCTGCGTTGTGGCTACTTTGGTAGCGTACATCGCCATCCCATTCCAGGCCATAGTGTTCCAGGCAGCGGAGGATGTCGCTGGCGGCACCGGGTTGTTCTCTAGGCGGGTCAATGTCTTCCATTCGCACTAGCCATAGCCCTTGGTGAGCGCGGGCATCCAGGTAACTGGCAACAGCTGTCACTAGAGAGCCAAAATGAAGAGGTCCAGTTGGGGATGGAGCAAAACGGCCGATATAGTGAGGTTTGATCATAATTAAAAGGGTGCAGAATTAACGGCACCCTTTAGTTAGTAGGCTTAGTAGGCTGACATGTGGAGAAAAGCTTTCAACCAAGAGGAGGTATCAGGTTCCCCATTGCTTTTCTTTGATTTCTTGTAAGGTCTTGCAGTCTATGCAAAGGGTTGCTGTGGGTCTTGCTTCCAGACGCCGAATACCAATTTCGATGCCGCAAGCTTCACACCAGCCATAATCTTCTTTTTCTATGGAATCCAGTGCCTGATTAATTTTGCGGATCAATTTGCGCTCACGGTCCCGCGTGCGTAATTCCAAGCTGAATTCTTCTTCCTGAGTGGCACGGTCAGCGGCATCGGGTAAATTAACGGATTCGTCTTTCATGTGATGGACCGTGCGATCCACTTCTTCCATCAGTTCTTGCCGCCAGTTCAGCAGTATCTGCTTGAAGTGCTCCAGTTGGCCCTTACTCATGTAATCTTCTTTATCTGCCGCTTCATAGGGTTCAAAATGAGAGCGAGAGAGCTCAACCACGTTTTTCTTTTTTCTTGTTGCCATATGCAAATTCCTCGCAACTGCTCAATCTTTAATCTATAACAGTAAAACTAAAAATTGGCAAATAACTGATACCACAACCCTAAGGGTAATTCAGATTGCTGTTCATACTAAGCCTGTCAATTTTCTCCTTAAAGCGCTGGATACTTTAAAAGGTTAAGATGACAGACCGGTGTCCCCAACACACCATAATGGGTGCTACTTGGGCTTGATCTTTATTATGCGGCCTGGGTATTGTCAGCCTAGCTTAGATTCCGAGAGGGCACACCCCGAACGCAAGCGCCCGATCATAACTCCATTTTGCAGGCTAGGGAATACTAACGGGGTGTGATCTTTTAACACTTTTATGAAAAATCAATGACATTAAGGTAAATCTTTTGAAAAAGTTGGCCAACCGAGCGCCTAAAATCAAGGCATTTCAAGTGATGGCGTTATTGGCAAAAGCCCAGGCTATGGAGGAATCCGGCCGAGATATCATTCACTTAGAGGTGGGTGAACCGGACTTTGCCACTCCAGAAGCAGTGGTAAACGCTGGAATTCAGGCATTAGCGCAAAATAAAACCCGGTACACAGCGGCCACCGGGCTGCCGGAACTGCGGCAGGCGATTGCTCAACACTATCAAACTCATTTCGGTGTGGCAGTAGATTATGAGCGCATCCTAATTACTGTAGGCGCGTCCGGCGCCATACAGCTGGCCTGTAGCGTGTTATTCAATCCTGGTGATGGCGTGTTATTAGCTGATCCTGGGTACCCTTGTAATCACAATATCCTGCACCTGTTAGGCGCCTGCCCGCAGCCTGTGGCCGTGGGCCCAGAATCTGCTTTTCAATTGACCGCTGACAAGGTGGTGCAGCAGTGGCAGAAGAATACCTGCGGCGTATGGTTAGCTTCACCCTCAAATCCCACAGGTACAGCGGTACAGCCACTGGCCATGCAGGCTATTTATGATCAGGTGGTGGCTCGGGATGGGGTGTTGCTGGTGGATGAAATCTATCAGGGGTTGGTTTACGATCAAACGCCTGCTACGGCATTGTCTCTTAGCGGAGCAGAGGACAACCTTTTCGTTATTAATAGCTTCTCAAAATATTTCACCATGACGGGGTGGCGCTTGGGGTGGTTGGTGGCCCCTGCAGACTATGTTCCTTATTTGGATAGACTGGCGCAAAACTTGTTTTTAGCACCGCCTACGGTTGCTCAGTACGCGGCACTGGAGGCCTTGAAGCCTGCAAACCGTTCAGTGTTTGAAGCGCAGCGGTTGACTCTGGCGCAACGACGAGACTACCTGTTGGAGGAGTTGCCCAAATTAGGAATTCAGGTGCCATGTCCTCCTCACGGGGCTTTCTATCTGTATTGTGATGTATCACAGATAACCGATGACAGCTTCGCCTTTTGTTCTGCTTTGCTGGAGCAGCAGGGGGTGGCCATTACTCCAGGCTTGGATTTTGGTGCAGCAAGGGCCAATCAGTTTGTTCGAATCGCGTATACCGCTGAGATTGAGCGCCTCGAACAGGCTTTGCAGCGTATTCGCCAATTTATTGAGGCTTTATGACCTTATGAAATTTGAACCACCACTATTAAGTGGCATTTTAGTCCGCCGTTACAAGCGCTTTTTGGCGGATATCGTGACGGACAAGGGCGAACCATTAACCTTACATTGTCCCAATACAGGTTCCATGAAGAATTGTTGCACGCCCGGGCATCGGGTTTGGTATTCGGACAGCGGTAACCCTAAACGAAAATACCCTTATACCTGGGAGCTGGTGGAAGTCGAGGCGGGTGCTATTGCTGGAATTAATACCCATCGCGCCAATGCCTTAGTAAAAGAAGCCCTGGAATCCCACGCCATTCCCGGCTTGAGCAACTACTCAAACATACAAACCGAAGTGCGCTATGGTGCGGAAAAAAGCCGGATTGATTTTCTCTTGAGTAACGGTGATGAGCAGTGCTTTATGGAGGTGAAAAGCGTTACTTTGGGTGAAGGGCCCATCGGTTATTTTCCCGATGCGGTAACCACCAGGGGTCAAAAACATTTGCGGGAGTTAATGAGTATGGTCGCTGCTGGCCATAAAGCGGTGTTATTTTTTTGCGTTCAACATACCGGTGTTGAACAGGTTCAGCCAGCCGATCAGATTGATCCGGAATATGGCCGATTATTGCGTGAAGCGGTCGCCGCAGGGGTACAGGTGATGGCTTGGCAGTGGCAGTTGGATGCGGGTTTCGCAACGATTAAACGCCCATTACCTCTGGTGTTTTAAGTTGTCCGGCAGTTTTATTGGCGGCGCGGCGGTAATTCGGTTTCTACCGGCATTTTTGCTGTCATACATGGCTTTATCAGCTTGGTTTATGAGTTGTTGCAGGGTCATGCCTGGCTGCCAACTTACCACCCCGATACTCACGCCGATCACGACTTCCTGTACTTTTGCTTGCGCATAGATCCGGTAGGGCTGATTGATAATATTGAGTTTCCGTTGCAATACCTCAACGAGTTCATCCTGACCGTGGAAATTGGTTAGAAGCATCACGAATTCATCACCGCCATATCGAGCGGCCATATCGGAACCTCGTAATTTTTGTTGCAAACGACTTGCTACTTGGCAGAGCAGGTCGTCTCCTGCCCGGTGCCCTAGCTCATCGTTGACCTCTTTAAACCCATCGAGATCCAACAGTGCAACGGCCAGGTGCGTTTGATTACGGCTGGAGTTCTCAATGAGTACTTCTAGGCGATCATAAAAGGCGGTTCGATTGGGCAGTCCGGTTAAGGCGTCGCAGATGGCTTCTTTATGCAAGGCAAACATCAAGCGGTGGCGTTCAATAGCATAGGATATGGCGCGATTAAGTAGTGCGGCGCTGGTATCGCCTTTGGGTAGGTAATCCTCGGCACCGGCCTTTATAGCTTGTTCGCCAAGTTCTTCATCGTTAACGCCGGTAAACACAATGATAGGCACGGTTTGAATGGCTTTGACTATGGCATTTAGCGTGTTCAGCCCTTGTGAGTCGGTTAAGCCCAAGTCTAACAATAAAACGTCTGGTTTGAATTCACCAATATCTCGCAAACAACTTTGTAAGCTGGTGCATTGTAGAATCCTATAGTTGCGTCTGAAATCATGACTCAACATTTTTTGCACCAGATAGAAATCGTCCTGATCATCCTCAGCTACAAGGACACTCAAGATTTCCTTTTCTGACAGTGGGCTATTGATACTGCGGGGTTCCATCGCCGTAACTTTAAATCCTTTATGTGCCGAAGCCGTTATTTACTGAGTATAGCAATGAATTAATTGGGCAGCTTAACAATTCTGGTCCAATAATTCACAATAGAAGAAATAGTGCTAACAATCTCTTTAAGGGTCCCCTGTTTCACAACGTAAGAGTTGGCGCCCAGGTTATAGGCCTCGGCTATATCCCGTTCAGATTGAGAGGTGGTATAGATAATAACAGGAATGGAGTGGCAGGCGGTGGACTGTTTAATCCACTTGAGGATTTGCATACCACTCATTGCCGGTAGATTTAGATCCAGAAAAATTAAATCCGGATAATTCAGTGTCGATTCGCATTCTGCAACATACTGTTTTAATTGCAATCCACTATCAACCCAGAGTAGATTGATGTTATCGGTGACCTTATTTAAGGCCTGATTCAGGAGATACTTGTCGTCTGGATCGTCATCAATCAATAGGAGGTCTAATTTTCGATTTAACTCAATCATGGGGTTAGGGCGTCATGGTTTCTTGGGTAATTCAATAGTAAATATAGCGCCTTTTCCGAGTTCTCCCTGGGCTTTTATAATACCACCGTGGGCTTGGAGTATTTGTCGGCACAAGGCCAGTCCCATTCCACTGCCCGGTATATCCTTGCCCACCATCCGCTGAAAAGGTTCAAATATTTGTTCAGCGTTGGCTTGATCAAAGCCCATGCCATTGTCCTCGAATGTTAAACGCACCATGGATTTTTCATGTTCAAATCGAATCTTAATTATAGGCGTGGTGCCGGGTGTTTGATAGCGGATACTATTGACAATCAAGTTTCTGAATACCTGTTGGATTCCGCTATGATCAACCCACAGAGTACAAGCACCGGAATCAAAGTCGATGTTAGCTTTACTGTCGTTGATTAACTCTGAAAGATCTTCAAGGGCTAAGCGGATAAGTTCCGCTAACTCTACTTCGGATTTTTGTACTTTAAACCGGGTAAAGCGCGATAACTGCAGTAAACTATCAATCATTTCTCGCATGCGTTGTGCTGCATTGCTAATGCGGCTGAGTTCATAGATAGCGTCTGGGTCATCAAATTCTTCTTTTAAGCGCTGCTGGATGCTGTCAGAAAAGGCGCTGATTTTGCGCAGTGGTTCCTGCAAGTCATGGGATGCTGAGTACGCAAATCGCTCTAACGAGGCATTGGATTCTTCGAGTGCCTGTTCCACCCGTTTGCGCTCAGAAATATCCTCAACTACATAAATAAAGTAGCTCTGGTCCAGATTTTCCCTGCGAGCCAGAGAAACGGTGACATTAGTCCAAACCGTCTGACCGTCTTCTCGCACATAACGTTTTTCGATAGCGAAGTTGTCCCTTTCTCCCTGTTGTAATTCTTCAATCAATTGACGATCTATATCCCGGTCAGGGATAACCGTAATTTCTTCTAACCTGTGGCGCTTCAAGGCTTCAATGTTGTATCCTAAAATTTCACTGAGGCGTTGATTCGCTTTAATTAAATCCCCCTCAAGCGTAACATGAGCAATACCGACAGCTGCTTGCTCAAAGGTGGTGGAGAAGTCTCGGGCCAGGGTTCTAATCTTTTCCTCGCGCGTTTTCAATTCGGTAATTTCAAAAAAAGTACCAAGAATCTCCTTGGGTGCACCGCGATCATCAAATGAATAAGTTGAGTCGCGTAACAGAATCCAAATCCAACGGCCATCCCGGTGTTGAAACTTGAGTTGTATGGATATTCCACTAACATCCTCGTTTTCCAATACTTGGGCGAAGTTTTTATTTAATTGGTGATGGCAGTCGGGATGAAAGAGTTCCATATGATCTTTATTAATAGTGACTTCTTTTATGTCGGTTGGGCTGTAGCCCGTTATCTCTGTGAATTCAGGATTGGTGAAAACAATCCGTTCCTGCTTGATGTCGTAGATGTACATGGCACACAGGGATTTATCCAGCAACTGATTGAGGAATTCTGATTTTTCAGCGAGTTCATGTTCCAGGGTTTTTAGATGATGGATATTGGTTAAAACTCCAGACATTAATAGTGGTTTGTTGTGGTCATCGAAAATAGAGTCACCACGGGCGTGCATCCATTCGTAATTACCGGATTCACTACGTCCTCTATAAACAACATCAAATCGATTTTTTTCCTCAAAGTGCTTGGCTATCGCTGTGTGTATCATCTCTCGATCCTCGGGAATGATGTGTTCTATCCAGTCATCAAATTGAGCTTTACCCGAACTGAGTTCCTTGCCAATTAACTGCAAAAAACGCTGGCTGAACCAGACCGCTTGGGTCGACAGGTTCCATTCCCAGATGCCATCGTTGGTCGCATCGATGGCGCGCTTTATGCGGTTATTACTTTCTTGTTGCAAACTTTTTTCGATACTTTGATTGTCAAAGTCGATGACCGAAGCAAAAGCATAAGACTCGCCATTGACAGAGTGAGATGACAAACTGATTTCTATAGTCACTTCATGGCCATCTCTCGCTTTCCCTCTAACCGCGCGGCCAGAGGCCATGGCATAGCGTTGGGAAGGGTTTTGCAAATAATGCTCTACTAAATAATCGTGGTGCCCAATCATTTGTGCGGGCAGTAATAAAGACAACGGCTGGCCAGCCAGCTCGTTGGGGCTGTAGCCAAATATGCTGGCAAGCGCCTGATTCGAGAGTATAATTTCTTTGTTCTCATTAATAACTAATAATCCTGTGGGAAGTAATTCGAGGGCAAATTTGAAAATGGATTCCGCTTTCCGTTCCGCTTCCAATTGACTGCGAATCTGTTTCTCTTGGTAAGCCTCTTCTATTTTTTGTTTGTATTGATTGGGTGAAGGTATCGCTAGGAGCTGGGGTAAACTGCGAAACAACACAATGGCGGTAGCTGCGGAAACTATAGCCGTAAGCGCTTTGGCCATTCCATGGACTCCGTAAATACCGTACCAGATAGTGTAGATGCTGATTAAGTGAGTTAAACCGCAACACCAGATGAAAACAGCGAATAGTATAAAAATACCTTTATATCGAAAATCAGGTCTTTTTTTAGCAAAGACCGCCAACAGGCAGGGAATGGAAAAATAGGCGACGGCGATGATGAGATCTGAAACCACATTGACCCATAAAATGTAGGGTTGCCACAGATAGCAGTGACCGTGGGGCATGTAGCTACTATTGAAGAATTCACCCAGTAACTGATTCATCTTACCCTCCTGGCGCGATGATAAGTCGTTCTCTTGTACCTTTGAATTTAGGCGTTGGGAGTCAGGGCGTCCAACTTCGAGATCAATGATTCAAGTTGATTAGATTTTGCTGCTGTGGCTCATAATCAGACAATAAGGTACTGAACCAGCAATTACGGCCGCTTTCTTTTGATTTATAGAGCATTTGATCCGCAGCGCTGATGAGTTTTTCCGGGTTAAGGCTTTTTATGGGAATGGTGGTTGCAGCCCCAAGACTGGCCGACACCACCTTTGCAATACTGGATCCTTGATGGGGAATACCCAAATCGATGATCCTTTGCTGGATTCGCACCAAGGTGTTTTTGATCTGTTGGGCATCTACATTGGGGTAGAGCAAGATGAATTCCTCGCCACCGTAGCGACCCACCAATTCGGCCGGGCGGCTGGCTTCCTGTTTTAATGCCTTGGCCACCTGCACCAGGCAGTGATCTCCCGATAAATGACCGTAACAATCGTTATACTGCTTGAAAAAATCGATATCCAATAAAATCACGGACAGCGGCTTTTTCTCGCGCATGCACCGTTTCCATTCCATTGTCAGCCGTTCACTGAAGTGACGGCGATTGGCAAGTCCGGTAAGGGCGTCCAAACGAGACAGGCGGGCCAGATCCTGATTTAACAGCTCCTGTTCTGATTTGTCGATGTCCAACAACAATCGCTGCAGAAACATTGTGCGTTCACGATGTTCGATGATATAGCAAATACCCATGCCAATGATGTTGGCAAAAAGCAGGCTCTGCCAATCAAACAACGAAAAGTGTAAGCCGAACACTTTCGATACGGCGAAATTCAGCGCTGCCGCTAACTGGCACCAACAGACTGTATGATAAAAGCGCATTTTTGAAACAGCGTAAATCAAAATTGTTGTGTAGATAATAATCGATTGCAGCGACGAAATGGCTGCATTATCGGTAAGGGTTCCCCGGCTGATTAAAAATGCCGTCAGGATACTGGCGGATGCGGCCCCCACGTACCAGTTGAACCAGCGTTCCATCGATTGCATGCGGGCACAAAGATAAATGGCCAATAGACTACAACCGGCGATGCCATAGGCATAGAGAAAAAAGCCGGGTTTCACCTGATTAAATTGAACCAATGCAATGCATCCCATCAGTAAGTAGAGCGCGATTATGTACCCACCGTTCGATAAGGTACTGGTGAGCGCCAGTTTTCGGTAACTGTGGGCAAAGTACTGTTCCAGATAATCAGGAAATCGGAGTAAGTGAAAACCCTTCTCTAAAATGTCCTCGAATTCTCGTTTGAGTGCCGGGTCTGCAATGGCTGGGTGCTCAGAAATTGTACTGTTTTGGGGCATAATACGTATGGCACCTTGCTGCTGGTGGAGAATTAAATATTGGACATTGGGGTGTTGTATTAATTATCGCAAAAGGTGCGATAAGGAGGCGTAAATATTCGTTACCTGTATTTAGGTTTAGCAAATGTTTTGTGATTTTGTAGTGCTGGCGTGAATTATTATCTAAATAAACCTGGGTTCGATTTTTCCGGATTCCAAAGGTGTTCGGTTGTGGGCGGAGTGGCAATACTGCAAATAATAAAATTTGCGGCGCAGTTTTTTTCCAGATTGAGCTCTTTCCGCTTTAATAGCGGCCAATTCTTTTTCGGTTCGGAAATTATCATGACTTTGGGTTTGAGGCGATCGGTGCTTTGACTCATAACGATAGCGATCCGGTCGTCGTTAAGCTTTACTAAAGATCCGGTGGGATAAAGGCCAATCGCTTGAATAAAGGCTTCCACCAGGGGGCGATCAAACTGGCGGCCACGGTGTCCGTATAGTTCTCGAATCGCTTCGGGGGCTGGCAGAGGGGTGGCTCTAAAATCATCGCTGATGAGGGCTTCAAAATGATCACAGACGCCTAATATTTGACCTGGCAGAGGGATGTCCCCAGCACTTTTGCCCTTTGGAAAACCGCTACCATCGTGGCGTTCTTGATGGTTGCCAACCAAGGCTATAATACGTGGGTGATTAGAAAGTGACCTTTGCAAAGATTCCATGCCTTTCACCAGCGACCACTTGAGTAATTCCCGTGCTTGTGGGTTGGGGGCGTTTTTGGCATTGAGGATATAGTGCGGTGCAGACATGTAGCCCGCTTTACACAGCAATGCAGCCACTGACATATCCTCGATTACGTCCTGGCGCAGATTTAAAAAACGGCCAAAGAGAACAGCCCAAGCGGCCATGCGAAAACCAAAGCTGATTATGGGCTCGCGTTGGGACTCGGTACGGGTTAAATACAGCATGACATCCGGGTTGCGTAAGAGGCTGGTAACAAACGCCTGATTGCTGTCGAGTAATGGACCTAAATTGATTTTCGGTTGCTTTTCTAATCGCGCCAGAACCTGGCGCAGAGAATCCTGAAGTCGCTTGAATATTTTTCGGGCGCGCCGGATTTCCTGGTTGAAAGAGGCTTCTGCTGGGTAATCATCGAGCGCTTGAAACGATTCAAGCTGGGCCAAAAAGCCACCACGAGTAGATTGATAGGGCGACGTGCTTTGGGTGGCCGTCGATATCGTTCTGAAGGTAGGTTTTGCCGTTAATGAAAGCTTGTTGTTGAGCTCTTTTGTTGGCTCAAAAGTGCGCACTGTCATGGATTCAGCATCACTCTTAATATCATTATTAGTATGAATAATTGGTGCTTCTATCAAGGCTCTTTAATTTCTGCGATTTTAATCGCTGAATTGTTAGAAATGCAAAGTGGTTCTCGGTTTTAAATGTTGTTTTATGTAACGACCGTTTAATCAGGGGGTAGCCTTATTTATTAATCAGCGAACTCTATAGGTCTCAACAGCCGCGGTGAAGAGAATGATGCCACCACCTAACAAGACCGTCGCCGTGGGTTGTTCGTGAAGTACAAGCCACGCTAGCAAAGTGCCATAAACTGGTTGCAGGCACGCAATAAGCCCCACGGTTTTGGCCGATAGGTAGCGCAAGCTGGAAGCGAACAGAGCGTGGGGTAGCGCCGTAAACAGAGCACCTAGAATCAGGATTTTAAGGAGGTCCGGCGGAGCTAATTGGGGGTCAAAATTGCTGATAAAGGGGCTGACAGCAATAGCGGCCACAAATCCCTGGTATAGAATGCTGGTGTCCCCCCCGTAGGCGCTTAAATAGTGCCTTTGTAAAATATTGCGCAGGGCAAATAACAAAGCCGAAAAAACGCCCCAGCCGATGCCTTCGGTGGTGCGATTACTCAGGTCCAATTCCGGTACCAGAATAATAATGCCCAAAAGCATGACGGCCGCCAAGGTGATATCGAGCCCGTTAATTTTGTGACCTTTGAAGAAGGGCTCGAGAAAAACAGTGAAAATAGGGTAGGTGTACAGGGCAATCATACCAATGGCTACGCCAGAGAGCTGCATGGCATGGAAGAAGGTCGCCCAATGAATTCCTAATAAACTGCCGCACAAGGAACATGCGAGCAATGTCTTGTGGCTGCTGTAGGCGCAAGGGACGTCTGTTGACGGTGAGCCAAAGTGCCAGCACGGTGGCAGCCACTAAGCTGCGCCAAAAAGTAATATCAGTGGCGGGTAGAGGAATCAACTGGGCAAATAAGCCAGTCCCACCCAGTATCAGGATAGAACCGTGGAGCAATAGAAAGCCTTGTTGCCGCTCATTCATGGCTGGTTTGCATTTATCTTATGTATGGGTGCATAGGCTTTCTCTTGGGCGTGCAAGTGAGGTAGCGCCCAATAGCCAAGCCCAATCACCCAGGCAATAATGCTGGCGGCGATGACGGGTTTTGGTTTGACGATACGGAAAGGCTTTTTTAATACCATGGTGTATAAAACCGCTAATAAAGCGCCACCTAATAGCAGGCCACCAAGAATATCCGTTAGCCAGTGAACGGTTAAATAGAGCCTGGAACCCGCCATAAGAGCCACTGTGATGCCAATGCCACTAAGAAACGCTTTCTGCCGCCGAGAGGGTATTCCAGGCAACAGCAAAATAGCGAGGCTGCCAAAAAAAACCAGGATGGAAACCGTATGGCCGCTGGGATAGGCATAAGACTCCGGTAGCTGTTGAATCAGTTGTGGTCGTTCCCAGGCAAAGGTTTCTTTGAAACCTCGCAATGCCAGCCCACTTATAGTGACGCTCACTGACCAAAGGGCAAGACAGTAATAATTACGTTGTAACCCCAGCGCTATGGCCACCAAAACTGCCCAAACGGTCATGGGCGCAAAATAGCCAAGTTGAGTCAAGCCAATAAAAAAGGGGTCAAGCCAAGGGTGGCGAAGGGATAAAGCCCACAGGGCAAACTGTTGGTTTATCAGTATTAGCGGCGGGAACTGCATTAACTGAGACAGTAGAACAAATAGTGAGCCACCCAGCAAAGCAACCGTTAATGCCAGTTGTAATTTATTACGTCGAAGATAAATGTTTTGGTGAGCCCACCAGAGCAATTGAGCTATGATCCAACCGCTAAATAGTAGGGACAGCAAAAAGACCACATGGCGGCCCGATAGGGCATTGTCATTATTTAAACTGGCGCCCACCAAGTAACCTGGCATCAGGTAAAACGGTGCCCAAGCCAAGGCCGAAAGTATATTGATGGTGAAGAAATACACCGGGCGCATTTGCAGGGCACCCGCCACCAGTGGCATCACCGGTCGTAATGGTCCGACAAAACGACCTAAGACGATTCCCATCATGCCGTATTTATGAAAGAAGTCTTCACCGCGACTAATCCATTGGGGATGGGTTTTGAAGGGAGGAACGCGTCGAATCCATTCATGATAGTGGTAACCCAATAAAAAACTCAGTCCATCACCAGCTACCGATCCCAAGAAGGCAGCGCTTAAAACCCATAGTAACGGGATTTCTGTGGAGCCTGCTGCTGAGCCCGCAGCAAACAACAGTGCAATGCCTGGCACCACTATGCCTACAAGGGCAAGAGATTCTACAAATGACGTTAAGGCAATAACCACAATAATGAGTTCGGCATGGGCATTTAACCACAGCTCGAGTGCTGCAAAATCCATTCGTGGGTATTCCCGTTAGTTAAGAGTTGGCAGGTGAATGACTCTGGATGATGTTTTGGCCTTGGTGTTGCAAATCGGCATGATACGATGAGCGGACCATAGGGCCACTGGCCACGTTGCTAAAACCCAATGCTTCGCCAAATTCGCGTAACATCTCGAAGTCGTCGGGATGGACGAAGCGATCCACCGGAGCGTGTTGCTTACTGGGTTGCAGGTATTGGCCGATGGTGATCATATCCACATCATGGGCTCGTAAATCTTCGAGTACTGATTTGATTTCTGCGTTGGTTTCGCCCAGCCCCACCATCAGACCGGATTTTGTGGCCACTTCGGGGCGCAGTGCTTTGTAGCGCTTCAGCAAGTCCAATGACCATTGGTAGTCAGAGCCGGGGCGAATCGCTTTGTAAAGACGCGGGACGTTTTCTAGGTTGTGATTGAAAACGTCCGGCGGAACAGCACTGAGATGCTCAAGGGCGATATCCATGCGACCGCGAAAATCCGGTACTAAGATTTCGATCTTAGTGCTGGGGCAACTCTCCCGTACTGCTTGAATGCAGTGGGCAAAATGCTCAGCACCGCCATCCCGCAGATCATCTCTGTCTACGGAGGTCACCACCACATACTGTAGTTTGAGCGCGGCAACGGATTCGGCCAAGTGTTTGGGTTCGTCTAAGTCCAGTGGGTTAGGGCGGCCATGGGCAACATCACAAAAGGGGCAGCGGCGGGTACAGATATCGCCCATAATCATAAAGGTTGCGGTACCACCACCAAAACATTCCGGGAGGTTAGGGCAGGAGGCTTCTTCACACACCGTGTGCAGCTTTTGTTGCCGCAAAAGGGTTTTAATCCGTTGGATTTCACCATTGGCAGGTACCCGCACTCGAATCCAGTCAGGTTTACGGGGCAGGGTTTCGGTGGGTATGACTTTTACCGGAATACGCGCGACTTTGTCGGCACCCCGTAATTTTTCTCCCGTTACCACTGGCTTAGGTGATGCCGTTTTGCGCTCAGGTGGCTGCGCCATATTTAACCTCTGGCTGAATGAGTGTAGCTGACGTCATTGTAACCCAATTTATTGATCAATTGCTGAATTAGACTGCGACGAATGGCCTCAAAATCGGGAGATGGGCAGTAATCCTGAATTTGACTCATGGCCATTCCTGTAAAGCCACAAGGGTTAATCCGTGAAAAGGGCTCCAGATCCATAGCCACATTCAATGCGAGACCATGGTATGAACATCCCCGTCGAATTCTTAAGCCCAGGGAAGCAATTTTACCTTCGGTCGTATAAACACCAGGTGCCTTTTCTCGGGTGAAACTGTTAATTTCCCATTGCTGCAAGGTGCTAATAAGGCTGTTTTCAATTAAGGTTACCAGATCGCGGGTTCCCAGGTTACGACGGGCGATATCCACCATAATATAGATCACCAGCTGGCCCGGGCCATGGTAAGTAACCTGACCACCCCGGTCTGCTTGGATCACGGGGATGGTGCCCGGATTAAGCAGATGATCGGCTTTGCCTGCCTGGCCCTGGGTAAATACGGGTAAGTGCTCCAGGCACCAGATTTCGTCACTGGTTGCGGCGTCACGGGTTTGGGTAAAGCTTTGCATTGACCGCCAAACGGTTTCATAGGCTAGTTGCCCAAGCAAACGAACAGTCAGAGAAGTGTTGGCAAGTAGGGGCATTTACCGGCTCAGTGTCGGCTTACAGAGTCATTGACACCTGTTCGCATTCATGGAGGGCAAGGAACAGACTTTCCACCTGCTCCTTGTGGGTAAAGTGCACATCGACAGTAACCGAGATGTATTTACCACTGCTACTGGTTTTAAAACGCACGGAATCACGATCAAAACCTGGCGCGTGCTGCTCAATGATCGAGGTAACGATATCCACCATGGGGTGTTCTGCCAAGCCCATAATTTTTACACTATGCTGGCAAGGGAATTCCCATAAATGTTCTTGTATACCCATTTTACCTAATTACCTGTATTGATGACCGTAAGGAACCGCGTTGGCTTAGTTTATCCAACCTTGAACCAAGAGCAATATCCAGTGCCAGATGAGCTTGAACAGGCCACCTTTTTCGACATTCTCCAAAGCGACTAAGGGTTTATTAGCAATCACTTCTCCGTCCAGTGAAAGCTTGATGGTGCCAATAACGTCGCCAGCACTGATTGGAGCTTGAAGCAGTTCGGGAACCTCTATATCTGTCACTATATTTTGGGCGGAGCCACGGGGGATAGTCAACCATACCGCTTGGTCAGTGCCTAGACTAATGGTGTTTTGTTGTCCCTTCCAGATATCCGGCTTGATCAATTCCTGTTTCGCTTCATAGCTTTTTACGGTTTCGAAAAAGCGGAATCCGTAGGTGATAAGCTTTTGGCTTTCCGCCGAGCGGTCTTTCATGGATTTGGTGCCCATGACCACAGAAATCAAGCGCATGCCGTCCTTATGGGCGGAAGCCACAAGGCAAAAGCCTGCATCTTCGGTATGGCCGGTTTTTATCCCGTCCACGGCATCGTCCTGCCATAACAGGGTGTTGCGGTTGGGCTGGCGGATATCGTTATAGGTGAATTCTTTTTCTGAGTACATGGTGTAGTCTTCGGGGTGATTATTAATAATCGCTTTAGCCAATGTGGCTAAATCCCGAGCTGTTGTGTAGTGATCTTTAGCCGGCCAGCCGGTGGCATTTTTGAAATGGGAGTCTTTCATGTTCAGCGTATAGGCCGTTTGATTCATCAAATCAGCGAAGGCATCCTCACTGCCGGCGATGTATTCAGCCACTGCAATACTGGCGTCGTTGCCTGATTGAATAATAATGCCGCGCAAAAGGTCTTCCAATTTAACTTCAGTGCCTTCCCGCACATACATTTTTGAGCCGCCTTTGCGCCAGGCTTTTTCACTGATTCGGACATTATCGTCATATTTGATGTTGCCCAAAGCTACTTGTTCAGAAGCGATATAGGCGGTCATCATTTTGGTCAGGCTGGCGGGAGGCAGCTTTTGATCGGCGTTATTCTCGGTAATCACAAAGCCGGTTTTTGCATCGATCAATAGCCAGGATTTAGCCGCTAGTGTCGGTGGTGCTGGTATTAGAGGTGCCGCATTAAGTGTGATGGCAAACGTGGCGATAAAAAAACAGAAAAACAGATGGGTAACCCGGTTTTTTAAGATCATAGTCAAGTATTGGTCTTTTATTGGTCTTGGTTAACAAAATGTAGAGCATTTACGAGCACTAAGGGTAACATACCAGCTGCATTATCGTTTGATCAATAATGGGTCCGCGATTTGTGTTTCTTTAATAGCTTCCCGTACTTTATGCGCGCTATTTTCATCCTGAAATGGTCCGATTCGAACTCGGTGAAAGCGCTCGCTGGTTGATTCTTGCGGTGAATTAATCAACACCGGTACCGTGGTGACTGCCGCCAATTGTTGTTGTAATGATTGTGCTGACGCTAAATCGCGAAAAGCACCAACCTGCAAATAGACTACGTTTTTTCCGGCTGTCGGGTTGGCTGAAGGAGTGGCGGGCTGTGCTGGCTGTGCTACAGGCGCGGGTTGAGGGGCAATCGTTATCGCTTCTACTTTAACGCGGGCCGTTCCCTGTTTGGCATAGCCAATTTTGTGGGCGGCAGCATAGGATAGATCGATGATCCGGTCACCGTGAAAAGGCCCCCTATCGTTGACGCGCACAATAATGGATTTATTATTTTCCAAATTAGTCACTCGAACATAGCTGGGTAGCGGCAGGCTTTTGTGGGCAGCAGTCATGGCATAGGGGTCGTAGGGCTCTTGACTGGAGGTGGGTCTGCCGGAGAATTTTTTGCCGTACCAGCTACCAATCCCTGTTTCGCTATAGCCTGCTGCTGTGGGTAGGACTTTGTAGGATTTACCCCAAACTTTATAGGGGGAGTGGTTGCCGTAGCGAGCCTTGGGTTCCCATTTGGGGGTGGCATCTGGAATATTCGCCCAATCCAGTACTTTATCTGGCGCACTGTCAGGAATATGGTAATCGTTGCCACGAAAGTGCCCTGGACTGCAGGCATAAGCCAGCAAGCAAAGTAGGGCCAGTAATAAAATTCTGCGAGCACTTTTCATTTAATATCTTTTCATTACTAATAAGAGCCTCTAAGCGAGGCGTTTCCTTAATTCTTCACTGAGCTGATAAACAGCCAATGCGTATAAATGACTGTGATTATAGCGCGTTATAACATAAAAGTTATGCAATCCCAGCCAGTATTCCGGCCCGGATCCACCTTCCAGCGCCCACCCTGTCGCTGCTTCCATCGCATCGAAATTGGCATCAGGTATTAATCCTGCGGCGGCAAAATCGGCCACGGTATAACGTGGTTTTAAGTCCGCATTTACCAGCGCTGCTAATTTTTCGCTGGGCTTAGGATTCATATCGCGTGCTAGGCTGGCAACGGGTTGTTCTTTCCGCCATCCGTGTTGCTTAAAGTAATTGGCGACACTGCCGATGGCATCCACCGGGTTGTCAATGATGTCCCGGTGACCATCCTGATCGAAATCCACTGCATAGTGGCGATAACTGCTGGATATAAATTGACCATAACCCATGGCGCCTGCATAGGAGCCCTTGGCCGCCAGCAAATCAATACCGGCTTCCTGTTGCAGGTGTAAAAAGTGCTTTAGCTCGCTGCGAAAAAACTGACTGCGGGGAGGGTAGTCAAAGGCGAGAGTGGCGAGGGAATCGGCCACCCGATAGCGACCTTTGAACTGGCCGTAACGAGTTTCAACGCCAATGATTGCGAGAATAATAAACCGCGAGACTCCGTATTCTTTTTCCGCGCGAACAAAGGTGGATTCATATTGGCGATAATACTCTACGCCCCGCTTGATGCGGTCATCCGTTAAAAAAATGGGGCGATACTCAGCCCAGCTTTTGGTTTTTTCAGCGGGACGGGCGATGGCTTCCAAAATAGATTGTTGACGACTGGCACTTTGCAGCAGATCTTCCACGGCTTTTTGCGAGGTGATATTTTCTGCCAGCACCTCCTGGATAAAGGCTTTTGCAGCCGGGTGTTCTAGATAATTTTGGTTTTCCACAAGCTGTGGTGTGGCTGGTGCCTGTGTTGACAAGCTACACAAGGCTAACCCAGCGGCAAAACAGGCTGTTGTTAATTTTTTTTGTTTAAACATAAGAACCATAATAGTTTGAGCGTTTTTTTATCAGTAGCCATCTAGTACTAATTATAGAGGCTGAATATCAGGTAGCCACCAGTTTGCGGTGGGTTTGAATAGACATCAAGATGCCGAAACTGGCCATTAATGTAACCGCCGAGGTGCCACCATAACTCACCATGGGTAACGGTACGCCAACCACGGGCAGGATACCACTGACCATGCCGATATTAACGAACACGTACACAAAAAAAGTTAATGTTATGGCTCCGGCCAACAGGCGGGAATAGGTATCCTGAGCATTCATGGCGATATAAATGCCGCGGGATATAATGGCAAAGTAGATTAATAAAAGTGCACAAATTCCCAGTAACCCGAACTCTTCTCCCAATACGGCAATAATAAAGTCGGTAGAACTCTCTGGTAAAAAATCCAGGTGGGCCTGGGTTCCTTGCAGCCAGCCTTTTCCTTCCCAGCCACCAGAACCGATGGCAGTTTTTGACTGGGTTATGTTCCACCCTGCGCCCCAGCGATCCCTTTCCGGGTCAAGAAAGGTTAATACCCGCTGCTTTTGATAGTCGTGCATAAATAATAGCCAGAGTGTGCCCGCTGCTGGTGGTGCTGCCACGACTATACTGGCGATATATTTCCAATCGAGACCAGATAAAAACAAGACAATAAAGCCTGAGCTGGCGATCAATATTGCGGTACCCAAATCAGGTTGCAGGGCGATCAGCAAGGTGGGAACCATAATAAGAACGGTGGATAGCAATACGGGTTTCCAGCCCGGCGGCAGTGCCCGATCGGCCAAGTACCAGGCTAGCATCATGGGCACAATGACTTTCATAATCTCGGAGGGCTGAAAACGGCCAATACCCGGAACGGCAAGCCAGCGCTGAGCGCCTTTGGCTTCTGTGCCTGAAAGCAGAACGCCCACTAGTAAAAGTAAACCAGCAGTGAATAGCCAGGGTGTCCAGCGTTTATAAACTCGCGGTGGAATTTGTGCCATTACCATCATGGCAATGCAGCCAAAAATAAAGCGGGTAATCTGGCGCATGAGTGTGGCTTCACTCTGACCACTGGCGCTGAACAATACAAACAGACCAACACTGATGAGTACCAGTAATCCTCCCATCAATGGAGGGTCAATATGAATGGCTTGAAACAAGCTAATGCGTCGAGTGACCGGTGATTCAAAGGAGTCCAACTGATGTTTGTAGTCGTGTTTCATCATGGGTTGTTCTCCGATTCTAGAGCGGCGAAAAAAGCGTCCATGACCTGGCGCGCGATAGGTGCTGCCGTGGAACCGCCGCTGCCGCCATTTTCCACTAAAACTGAGATCGCTATTTGTGGATTCTCTACTGGGGCAAAACCTACGAATAGCGCGTGATCGCGATGCTTTTCGGCAATTTTCTCTGCATCATACTCTTCGTCCTGTTTGATACCCAGGACTTGTGCAGTACCGGTCTTGCCAGCGATATCATAGCCCACCAAGTCTTTGCTTATGCCTTTGGCGGTGCCTTTACTGCTATGCACTACGTCATGCATGGCATGGATAATGCCCGCCCAGTTGTCGGGATTTTTCAAAACGATTGGTGCGCCAACTTCAGGATCCGGTAACGGAATACCACCAATGGATTTCACCATGCGGGGTTTTACAATTTTGCCACGATTGGCCAATATAGCAGTAGAAAGGGCGAGTTGTAGAGGTGTCGCTAACATGTAGCCCTGACCAATACCTGTAATCAAGGTTTCCCCCGGGTACCAGGGTTGGTTTTTGGTGGCTCGCTTCCAGAAACGTGATGGCAGTAATCCGGGTCGTTCACTAATTAAATCAATATTGGTTTTTTTGCCAAAACCAAAGGGCTCCATAAAATCATGGATTTCGTCAATGCCCATTTTAAAGGCCAATTCATAGAAGTACGTATCACATGACTGCACGATAGCGCTGTGTAAATTCATCATGCCATGGCCCCACCGTTTCCAATCGCGGTAGAAGCGGTTGTCGTTTTCCAGTTGGTAGAAACCGGGATCGTAAAGGGTGTATTTCCAGTTGGTATGATTGGATTCAACGCCGCCCAGCCCCACGATAGGTTTAATGGTAGAGCCCGGTGGGTATTGCCCTTGCAAGGCTCGATTAAACAGAGGGCGGGCTTTGGAGGTTTGTAATTCACTGTAGGTTTTATAATCAATACCGGTAACAAACAAGTTGGGATCAAAGCCTGGAACGCTAACGAAAGCAATGACACCGCCGGTGGCCGGTTCTATTGCCACTACGGCTCCGCGTCTATTTTCAAGTGCTTTGATAGCCGCCAGTTGCGTATTGATGTCGAGGAAAAGTTGCAGGTTATCACCGGGTATGGGGTCAGTTTGCTCCAGCACTCGAGTAATTCGACCGCGAGCATTGGTTTCGATGGTTTGTAATCCCACATGGCCATGCAGCGTGGTTTCGTAATAGGCTTCAATACCGGTTTTCCCAATGTGTTCGGTAGCGCTGTACTCGGTGGCATTGAGACGTTCCAATTCTCGTTCGTTAATTCGTCCCACATAACCCAAGCCATGACTGAGTGCGTCTTTGTAGGGGTAGTGTCTTACCAAATTGGCTTCTAATGAAATTCCCGGTAGCCGATGCTGGTTTACAGCAATAACCGCAATTTCTTTTTCCGACAGCTTGAATTTAATAGCGACGGGGGTAAAAGGTCTACGGTAGCGGGACTGGCGTTTATGAAAGCGGTCAATGTCACTGTCGCTAATGTCCACCAGTTTACTGAGTTCCTCTATGGTTTTATCCACGTTGGGGCTTAGTTCTCGGGTAATGCTTACTGAGTAACTGGGTTGATTGTCGGCCAACAGGTGGCCATTACGATCCAGTATTAGGCCGCGGTTCGGGGGTAGTGGCTCGACGCTAATCCGATTTTCGTCCGACAGGGTGCTGTATTTTTCGAACTGGATAACTTGTAAATAAACCATTCGTGATACCAATAATAAAATCATTAGCACCACAATTATGATGGCAACCACACTGCGGAAGGCAAAGATTCGGGTTTCGCGGTAGTAATCTTTTAATGTTATGGGTTTCGACATGATGTCCTAAGCGCGATGATAAGGATGACCTTTTAAGACTGACCAGGCGCGGTATAGTTGCTCAGCAAGAACAATGCGCACCAGCGGATGGGGCAAAGTCAGAGTAGATAAGGACCAGCTCTCGTTAGCTTTGGATTTGCAATCAGATGCCAAGCCTTCGGGGCCACCCACCAACAGGGAAACATTCGTACCCTGATACATTAGGGACTCTAGTCGTTGCGCAAGTTGTTCTGTCGTGAATTGTTTGCCAGGTACATCCAAAGTGATGACGTGATCATTGGTGCCTATTGCCATCAACATTTGCTCACCTTCTTTTCGAGTGAGGCGGTCCAGATCCGCATTTTTGCCTCTTTTACCTGCAGGAATTTCAACTAATTCTAGCGTGATATCTTGATTTAGGCGTTTTTCATACTCTTTATAGCCTTGCTCTACCCAGGAGGGCATTTTAGTGCCAACAGCGATCAAGCGTATACGCATGATTTATCCCGGTGAGTTTAAGCTTGAGAGTCGGGAGACATGCTCCATAATTTTTCCAGATCATAAAAACGGCGAGTATCAGGCAGCATAACATGGACTATGATATCGCCAAGATCCACCAACACCCATTCCGCTGCTTCCTGGCCTTCAACGCCGAGGGGCTGACAGCCATTTTTTTTCGCCTGTTCACACACATTGTCGGCCATGGATTTGACATGACGGTTTGAGGTGCCAGTGGCTACCACCATTAAATCAGCAATACTGGTGAGTGGTTTAACATCGAGTACTGTGATGTCTTTTGCTTTCATGTCTTCCAGGCTTTGGATGACAAGCGTTTTGAGCGCGTCAAGTTCAGTCATTAGAGATATTATCGTTCCTGTAGCCATAGAGTTGGTTTTGTTGGATATACGCCCACACCGCATCGGGCAACAAAAAGCGGGGGGTGATACCTTCTTGTATTTGCTGTCTGAGTTTAGTGGCTGAAATATCCAGAGAGGTGGTTTCGTGCAAGCATATGTAGCCGTTTGGTTTTGTCATCAATGCTTCAGGTAGTGATTCCCTGGAACGCAGCAGTTTGCCTTCCTGGCTGTCGGCTGCCGGCAGTTTGGAACCGGGGCGATGGGCTACCCAAAGATGAGCCAGGTCAAGGATGTCCTGCCAGCGGTGCCAATCACAAAATTGATTAAAGGCATCCATTCCCATAATGAATACCAGAGGCGCATCGAGGCCAATCTGATCGCGAATATGAGTTAATGTATTGACCGTATAAGAAGCTTCAAGGCGCAATATTTCCCAGTTGTCCACTTCGAAGCCAGGAACACCAATGCAGGCCAGTTCCGCCATGGTGAGGCGATGCTTGGCATTGCTGTCCGGACTTTCCCGGTGGGGAGGGATGTGGCAGGGGATCAAGCGGACGTAGTGCAAGCCCAGACGCGACTTCGCTTCCCAGGCCAAACGCAGATGTCCAGTATGAATGGGATCAAAGGTCCCGCCTAAAACGCCCGTAGCGTTAATTGCGGGTATGACCATCGCCAAGCACAATGTATTTTTGTGAAGTCAGACCGTCTAGCCCCACGGGCCCTCTGGCATGGATTTTATCGGTTGAAATACCAATTTCTGCACCTAAGCCGTACTCAAAACCGTCAGCAAAGCGAGTGGAAGCGTTAACCATCACTGAGCTGGAATCAACTTCGGTTAAAAATTGGCGAGCAAGGGAGTAGTTTTCAGTGACAATAGAGTCCGTATGATGAGAGCCGTGGGTATTGATATGATCAATTGCCTGAGCCAAATCGGTGACGACCCGAATCGCTAAAATCGGAGCCAGATACTCCGTTTCCCAGTCTTCCACTGTGGCGGCTTTAACCTGTGGCAGAATGGCACAGGTTTGCTCGCAACCTCGCAATTCCACCTGCTTTTCGGCGTAATGTTGCGCTAGTGTAGGCAGGATCAAATCCGCCACAGTCGCATGGATCAGTAGGGTCTCCATGGCGTTGCAAACACCATAACGATGGGTTTTCGCATTAACGGCGATGTTGATGGCTTTTTCTGGATCGGCTTCGGCGTCAATATAAACGTGGCAAATGCCATCTAAGTGTTTGATGACCGGTACTCGTGCGTCCCGGCTGATGCGTTCGATGAGCCCTTTGCCACCGCGAGGCACGATAACATCAACGTATTCAGGCAGGGTTATCATAGCGCCTACGGCGGCTCGATCGGTGATTTCCAGCACTTGGACAGCGGTCGCCGGTAAGCCCGCTTGTTCTAAGCCCGTGGCAATACATTTGGCGATGGCCTGATTGCTGTTTATGGCTTCTGAACCACCCCGTAACAGTGTCGCATTGCCGGATTTCAAGCATAAACTGGCGGCTTCCACGGTGACGTTGGGTCGTGATTCATAGATTATACCAATCACTCCCAGTGGCACTCGCATTTTACCCACTTGAATACCACTCGGCCGGTAATTCAAGTCAGTAATGGCGCCAACGGGATCGGGCAAACTGGCCACTTGCCGCAGACCTTCGAGCATTGAGTCGATGCGGGCCGGGGTTAGTTCCAGTCGGTCCAGCAACGCGGCATCCAGGCCATTGCCGCGACCATTCTGCATATCCACTTGATTGGCATCGATCAAGGCGTCTCGTTGCTGCTCAATGGTCTGAGCAATACAGTGTAACGCCCGATTTTTTTGTTCAGTTGGCGTTTTCGCCATGATTCGGGCGGCGGCTCGAGCCTGTTGACCTAATTGGGCCATATAGGCGGTTACATCCATTACTTACAAAACCTATTAGTTATGAAATGGGGCATTAGCCGGACATTATACCGTGTTTTACTGATTTAGAACCAGAGAGAGAAATACAGCCGTATGACGTCGGCGTCAAAGCTGTAAGTGGGCTCTGAACCCACCGTATAGCCGCTTTGAGTCACGTCGCGAAAATTGGAATAATCAAAGTTGATGAAGTCCCAGGCCAGATTGATGGAGCCTTTTTCTGCCCAGTTGAACCAATGGGGCTGAAACTCATAGGATATAGCAAAGCCAATATCAGTGGATTCAAACTCGCTGAGTTCTTTGTCGCGGGCAAGATAACGCTGGGCGTTTTCAAAGGCAAACAAGTCGCTGTAAAAGTTGGCTGCATTCTGAGTGTAGAACCGATATTTGACTTCAAAAGTCCAATTATCTCGCCACGGGTGGGTGTAATTGAACTCCAGATTATGGGCGTCGATCTCCCAAGTGTCGGTATAGTACCGGTATTCAACACCGATGGCCGCCCGATAGGATAAAAAGTAACGGGATTTTACCGCAATGGCCTGGCTGCTTCTGGTTTCGGGGTATTGCTCAAGCTGATAGCTGTATCCCTTGGACACTCCAGGGTCGTAATAGCGCACTGTCCGATAGGGATTATTGAGAAACCCCTTGTCGGTGATAATGTGATAGTTGAAGTTCATCAGCAATGAGCGGGTAACCACCTGGGTCCAGCTGAATTGGAAGCCACGGTGTTCCGCCGTTTCGCTAAAGCTGCTGTCGGTAACATTGCCCACGTCATCTTCACCGTAGCTGAAGCTCAGGTCCAAGGTGCTTAACGAACCAAAGAAGTCTTGACTGATACCAAAGAAATAGGTGTTGGCATCGTAGTCGTTTTCAGTACTGTTGGTGTAGCCGCCACTGATTAAGGTTTTGTTAACCAAATAATCGGCGGAGAAAGTGTACTCTGTTCTTTCCTCGGAGTAGGGGCTGGCCGTGGCCATAACGTCAATAGAGGCGCTGGATATTTGATCCACATAGTACTGTGCACTTACGGAGACGTCGCTATTCACGGACTTTCGCACCAGTACCGATGGACCATCAATAGTGATACCGCCGCCGTCATAGCTGTGGTACATCACATCCGCACGTTCTTCTGGCAGGATGGCCGCCATGGCACTGGTAATAATATTAAAGCCGATCAGCCCGACTATTATTGTACGGTTAATTACAGCCACAGCCGCCTCCGCCACTGCCTTCAGCGCCACGAGCACCTTCCCGAGCCTGATAGACATGATGCATATAGGTTGCGTTTATGGGGTCGCGACTGAAACTCATGATGGGGTCAGCCAGATTGGCTCTTTCATAGGGCTTGACCCAGGGTTCGATGCTCGAACAGCCTGCGATCAAACCCAGCGTAACGCTGAGCCCGAGTAATCGGATGAGAGCAAAAAAACGAAGGCTAGGCATGGGTCTCCATTGATCCAATTTTAGGGTTCACGAATTAACTGACGTATATGTTGATCGTAGTTTTTCTCTTGGCCGGCTTGATAACCAAGGTGCAAGTAGCGCAGTTTGCCTTGGCGGTCCACCATAAAGGTGCTGGGCATGGCACCCACATTGTAAAGGCCGCTCACTTTGCTTTTTTTATCATAGCCAATGGGAAAGCTGATGTTGAATTCCTGTAGCAGTGGTTGAGCGGCTTTACTGTTTACGTCCACGTTGACCCCCAGAACAGTAAAGCCAAGTCGCTTGTACTTCTGGTGTAATTCTTCAAGCAGCGGCATTTCTTCCCGGCAGGGCGCGCACCATGAAGCCCAGAAATTGAGCATGACTACCTGGCCTTTAAAATCCGAAAGCTTGATCGAATCCCCCTTTTCAGAGGGCAAAGTAAAATCAGGTGCAGGTCCCGAAAGCTCGTGGATTTCACTGTGCGCCCACGGGCTTAAAATGAGTGCCATAACGACCAGCATGTGACGAATGAATATTGCTGTTTTCATGGTTTAGGTTCCTTGGTTGAGTTCAATGGACCCCCCATATCATTATTATTGATCAAAAGAAGTAAGTGATGCTGGCGCCATACTGCATGTTGTGGGCTGATCCGCTTTCCCCATTCGGATTTAGCACCTGAGGCTTATCGGTAATAATATCCTGGAATGTAAAATGAACCGCAAAGGAGTCGGTAATGATTAAGCGCAGGCCTGCGCCCAAGTTTAATGCGAACTCACTATCGCCCAAAAAGTCCAAATTACCAGCACCGGCAATTACGTAAAACGCGTTGTTGTAGACCCGGTTTTTGCCCAGAAAAACTTCGCCAGGTAAGATATTAAAGCCAACGGATAGATTGTAGTAGTTAAACTCACGGTCTGAATCGTTGAATAGGCGCAGATCACTGATGGTTTCTGCGGGAGTTTCATCTACTTTGGTATACCCGTAATTAGCCTCGAAGAAAAGGTCTTCGGTCATGTGCCAGGCCGCCCGCAATCCTAAATAGTCATGGGTACCGAAGTTCTCAACACTAATAAACCCGTAGGTTACGCCTATTTCGAAATTCTCATCATCCAGTTCCGACTCCTTCAAGCCCAGGCGCACTACATTGGGGGCAAGTGTTGGAGGCTCTTCTAAGTAGCTTTCTTCTGGCGACTGAGAATCTTCGGCCGCCTGTGTTGTGTGGCTAAGAAGCAGGCCGCAGAGCACTAGAAAAACGCGGAAATACCAATTGTCCATTCGTCACTCTCATCATTATTGTCTTGATTGGTGAGGATAATCGTATTCCGATACTCTCCTCGTATCATCATTTGACGGGTTAAATAGATTCGCAGTCCAAGACCGGCATGCAAGGTCTGGTCGATCCGGTCACTCAAATTCAGTTCCGTCTGGGAATAGCGCGTGCTTTTTTCCCCGCCACCGATCGTAAAATAGGGCGAATAGCGCCACTCGGGCCAGGGTTGGTGAGTGATGCTTAAATTGTAAAACAGAAAATCCACAGTGCTACTGTAGGCTTCCGACAAGGTGGCTTCCAGTGTCAGGTTTTCAGTGAAGTAATAGCCTAGATAGCCGCCGAGAGTGCGAGCACCACTAAAGGTGCCGATTTTTATGCCGGTTTCCCACCGCCGATGGGCAAATTCTCCTTGTCCCACGGTGCTAACCTGGGTGTAATCTCCGTCAGGATCTAAGGTTTTGGCCATGTCTTGCTGGGGAATCCAACCAATAAAACCTTGCTCAGTACGAACTTTGATCCAATCGGTACGCCGTACAATGACTTCCAGCCATTCGCCGCGCTCTACGATCTGGGTTATGGGGTAGCCGCGACCAGGGCCAGTTCTTAGATCCAGATACGGTTCCGCCACCTCAACGCTGGGCTTAACCTCTGCAAATGCATGGCTAATACCGAAACTAAGGGCAACTAAGATGATTAATAGGGTGCGGGCGATCATGTATAAGGGATGAGCCTTCTTGTATTCTGAGATAAGGTCTTGTTTTGCCGTCATTCTATAGTATTGCAATCGGTGCAGCTACCCACCCCAGAGTGATCAGGGTGGGCAAAAGTTGTATTTATTGACCCAGTCACCAAAATAAAGACCATTGTCAGGGGTTTAGTTTGCAGGGGCATCAAAATGATTGTTGAAATATTGGCCACCAATATCCAGCCATTCTGAGATCAAGCGTAACTCCGCAGGGGTTAAATAGTCACGATGGCTGCCAGTTCCTGGAGCGAACACATCGAAAAAGGAACTGTTTAACGCACCAGCTGCACTCATGGTGGGGGGGATGGTGGGTTGACATAGCACCATAACCGGCTGGCCACCACTATCCAAAACGGGATTATTATTGGCATCCAGTTGGGGTTCTGTGCAGTCCACAATGCTGCCTGCATCATCTACTTTTTCGATGTCGGCAAAGAACAATTCAACATAGGATCGAATCTGAATGCCATTAGTGCCGTCGAGTTCTCCCGTGAGCTCCAGTTGTCCGGCAGGAATTTGGGGAGTATTGGTTTCATCTCTAAGATTGTGGCAACGTATGCAGGTTGTCGTTCCATTGTCATGCTGGGAAGCCACGGCAAAGGTTGCCCCTGGATTGTTGGTATCGCGATCCAGTTCCCAAAGGGGTTGGATATGGTCTTCATAGTTGATGATAATTCGACAGCGACCATTCCATATGGGCGAGCAATTGCTGTTAGCGGGTCGTTCTTGCTCGGTCCAAATGGAATACAGGGGAATATCTTCGTAGCGTAATTGCCAATCCGGATCTGGTGTTTCGGCGAAACTGTCTGTCCAGGTGTCTGTATAGAGGAGGTTGGGGCTTAGCACCATGGTGCTCTCATCGTCCCTGGCCTTGGCTTCTGCCATCGTGGCGTTGGGAAAGGGCGCCGCAATGATTGAAGCAGCGCCAGGAAAGAAGGCGCCTTGGGGTTGGCCTTGGTTGGTGCTGGAGGCTTGAGCATCGTAGCGACCATGGGGTAGTTCACTGCTAGGAGTATGGCAGCCTTTGCATTCCATCACTTCACCGGGTTTTAAGGAAATCCAGTTTTGGTGACGGTCATAGACTCTTTGGCCTGCTTCATTGGTGACACTCAGCATCAACGGGACATTGGCCGGTACTCTTATTTTTACCGAACCATCGGGCTCAATAGGGGCATACCCAATGATTTCTTTCATCAGCTGGGCACTAGAAGCCCCATAACTACCTTGGGCAAGGGTTCGTACTTCATTGCTGGGTTCTGGCACTCCTTTGATTACTCGTAGAAAGCGTGCCAGACGTTCTTCTGCGTCGCTTAAACTGGGATTGGACCAATTGGCATAGTCGACTGCGGGGTCTGTTGTGCCGTCAAAGTCATAGACATTGCGAATATGAATGATGGCTTCTTCCACCGCTGTATCTGTGAGTTCTGCCTGTTGAATATTGGTGATTTTTCCGTTTAGTACTGCGGCTTTTAGCGAATCATTAGCCGAATAGGCCGTTGGTGTAGGTCTGGAGGCTGCCAAGACAGCGTCAGTAAAAATGCGATTGCTTCTGGCGGCAAGTATCGGTACTTGGGTGCCTTTATTCAGATCAAACATCCAGAGGCTGTAAGCCGGAGGGGCAGCCGTGGCGGCTGGGTTCGATAAATTATCTGTACTGCAGGGAAGTATCAGGCCATTTAATGCGGTGCGGCATTGTTGCCAGCTGGCAAGTACTCGGTTAGAGCCGTCCGGTAACGGGAAGAAAGCTGCAAAATAGCCACCGGGCGAAAGATTGGTGTCAGTTCTGACATCGCCTAGGGTTGCACTGACCTGGGCTGGCCCAGAACCATTGGTGGTGGCCGTAGGCTGAAAGTTGTCGACGTAGTTATCCGTATCAATCGTGATAAAGTCGCCACCTGGCTGGGTGCTGCTCAGGGGGCGAGCCAGCACCAAGAGATCCCCGTTTGGCATGGCGTAAGGTTTCACAAAATGGAAATCAGAGTCATTAAAGCCGGTGTCATGACTGTGGTAACCATAGAGTAATTCATTGGCTGTGCCGTCGGGGTACATTTGATACAAATTAATCGCGTTTTGGTTAAAGTTATCCCAGCGGCTGTAAACAATTTTGCCACTGGGCATCACAGCCGGGTACATATCATGGCTCATGTTGAAAGAGAGTTGTCGAATATTGGCGCTTGAGCGCACCAGTAAATGGAGATTGAGAGCTTCCTGTTGGCGACTTTCATCGAGCCCGGAATAAGCGGGTTTGATTTCATTCAGCAAGGTGGCACGGGTTTGGGTTTGTCGAGTGGAAGCGAAAACAATATCGTCATTTTCATTGATGTAGCGGGGGGTGATATCGTGGCCCTGCTCGGCGGTTATGTCACTACTGATTACGCGAGTAACGCGATTAGCCCGAATATCGTATTCCCACAAATTCCAGGTGGGTTGATCACTGTCATTAGCGCCAGCAATAGGGGCTTTGCGCAAAGAAAAAATCACATAATTGCCATCGAAGGAAACATCGAGATCGCGGACATCGTAACTACCGCTAAGGGCTAAATCTGAAATAACGGTTTCCGGAGCGCCGGCTTCGGCTCGGTCTTTCATGATCAGGTGGGCATCACCGACATAAGTGATGGGGTCCGTTAGTTCATTGGTGCCATTGACAATAGGGCGTTCTATAAAAAAGAGTGGAGTACCAGAAAACAACGGATCTCGTTCGCCTGCTTTTTGTGCGCCTGGCAGTTGGTCGTCGCCACTGCAGGCTGTTAAGGCAAGGGCCGTGATTAGTGATACTACCGGCAGTAGATTCTGAGTCCTCATATACCGAATTTTACTAAGGTAGCGATTCGAGAAATAAGCAATCATTTTTTTATTCCAAAGTACTTACAAAAAGCCTTTTAGCAAGGCTCAACGCTCTACTACTAAGTATGGCAAGTTTCTTAAAATTTGGGTCAAGATTACTACGCATCCAGGGAAATTAATGAAGGTATTTGAGAAGAACTTCGGATTAGGTCACATTGTGGTCAAATTTTGAAGATTAGATTGAGTTATTGAGATCCTGTTCACGCCTGATTTCGAGTCAACTTGCATACACTGTATCAGTCGGGAGAGTCAATCTAGACAGCCTGATGCGAGGAATCGTTCTGAGGGTTATATAACAATGAAATTTTATAGCACGCGCCGAGGCTGCCGCCAGACCTTGTTAGTGATGGGGGCTATTGTGCTAGCGGCCATAACCACCCATGTTCAAGCCGGTGCTCGCGAACAGGCGAAAAGGATGTTTGATCGAATTGCGGGAGTACCACCCACAGCTGCGCAGCTTACGGCAATGTTGGCAATAATGGATGCTGATAATGACAACGTCACAGACAGTGAAGGCGTGGCGGAGAGCGCTGCTGAGGAAGCTTTCAATGCTCCCAGTTTTTATAACGTTACATTAAAAAATCTGGTAACTCCCTGGACTAACGAAGAACGCACACCCTTTGCTGAGTTAAACGATTTCACTGCTACCGTTATAGGTTTAGTGCGAGACGATGAAGACTTCCGCAAAGTGCTGTATGACGATGTGCTTTATGTGGGGGTAGCGAGCAATTTACCGGGCTATTCCACCGATGATAATGACCACTATATTGCACTTGAGGCCAGTGGAGCGGATTTAGGAAGTTCCTCTGTATTGATCGCGCAAAATCAATCGACGGTTACGGGTCTGCCAGCAACGGCGACGGCGGGTGTTCTTACCAGCAGAGCGGCGGCGAAAGCTTTCTTTGTAGGCGGAACCAATCGGGCGATGTTTCGTTTCACCCTTATGAACTTTCTCTGCAACGATCTTGAACAAGTAAAAGACACTACCTTGCCCCCTGATAGAATACGTCAGGATGTGTCGCGCAGTCCCGGCGGTGATAGTCGCATATTCCTCAACAGTTGCGTGGGTTGTCATTCCGGCATGGATCCCATGGCACAGGCCTTTGCCTACTATGAATGGAGCGGAGTAGAAGGTTCTGATGACGGTCATTTAATCTTTACCGATGGTTTAGTGCAGGACAAATACCATATCAATGCCGACAACTTCCGTTACGGCTATGTAACCCCTAATGATCAGTGGGACAATTATTGGCGGCAGGGACAGAACTCCGGTTTAGGATGGGACAGCAGCATCAACTACGGAGTCAGTAGTTGCTCGCCAGGTAGTTGTCAGGGCGCCAAGACTTTGGGAATGGAGCTGGCCTACAGCGATGCCTTTGCCCAATGTCAGGCGCAGCAAGTATTTAAAACGGTTTGCTTGCATGAGCCCACAACCTCAACCGATCACGCCCAAATTGATGACATGGTGGCAAATTTCCAAGGCAATGGGCATCGGCTGAAATCGCTGTTTGTGGATTCCGCCGTTTATTGTCGTGGCAATTAGGGCGAATCAATGAGGTATGCTATGAAAAATAATCTGTTGATTCTCCTACTAACACTGTTGCTAACCGCCTGTGGTGGCAGTCAGGAAAATACGGCAAAGCAAGGCGTTGATCTGGATGCCAGCAGCGCTAGTGCACTATCGGTTTACTCTGGGCCGGCGGCGGCAACGGACGACATCTTCAGCTTTCAAAACGCTTTCTATAACAAATTCCGGGCAAAAAACCGGTGCGGAAAATGCCATGTGCCAGGGGTTCAGAGCCCCTCGTTCGTGCGTGAAGATGATGTGAACCTGGCCTACAGCCAAGCGGTGTCCGTGGTGAATTTGTTGGATTGGTCAAGCTCTCGGTTATTAACGAAGGCGGCAACCGGCCATGGATGCTGGAGTACAAGTACCGCTATTTGTGTCACGGAAGTAGAGCGAGCAATAGATGCCTGGGTAAACGGTGCGGACGCTAGTGCCACAGAAATAGTATTATCCGCACCGAATATTGATCGGGCTATTACCGTGAGCAAACAGTTACCGGTGTCTGGTGCCAGCGATTACAGTTTTGCGGTTTCAAGTTTCGGCAGCACGGTCTATCCACTATTTGCCAATTACGGTTGTGATGGTTGCCACACAGCGGATGCGAGTACACCTCAGCAACCCTATTTTGCCAGTGATGACTTAAACGAAGCATACGATGCTGCCAGAAGTAAAATTGATATTAATGATGGTGTTGCTGCACGTTCGCTGAATGATGCGCTGTCGCGATTTGTGGTGCGTCTGCGCAGCGAATTTCATAACTGTGGGGGTGATTGTAGCGTCAGAGCACAGGAAACCTTGACCGCCATACAAGCTTTGGAAGCGGCACTTTCCGATCCATTAGTGATACCCGCCAATTGGATTACCAGTGCGGCTCAAGTATTGGAAACTGATGGCATCCCTGCCAGTGGTGGTGGACGTATCGATTCGGGTGCTATAGCACGTTGGGATTTCGCAGAAGGCTCCGGTAATTTGGCGGGCGATAGCAGTGGTGTTGAGCCTCAAATTCAATTACAGCTCGTAGGTAATGTCACCTGGGTGGGTGGCAACGGCGTCCAAATAGGTGCCGGTGGTCGAGTAATGGGGATGACCTCAACCAGTAAAAAAATAGCCGATGCTATTAAGGTGAGTGGTGCTTATTCTGTGGAAGCCTGGGTCGCCCCGGCGAATGTTACTCAAGAAGGGCCAGCCCGAATTATTGGTTATACCTCCAGTAATTCAGCTCGAAATTTTACGTTGGGTCAAACTTTATATAACTATGATTTCATGCACCGTAGCTCCACGACCGACGCCAATGGTGAAGCGACAATGTCTACTGCGGATGGCGATGAATTATTACAGGCAACGCTTCAGCATGTGGTGATAACCTTTGATCCAGTGAATGGTCGCCGAATTTATGTCAATGGCGTCGATTCCGGTGTGGTTGATTCCGTTGCTGGAGGGTCGCTCGGGGATTGGGATGATAGTTTTATTTTGGTCATGGGCAATGAAACCACTGGGGATTATCCCTGGGAAGGCATCATACGCTTCGCTGCTATTTATGATCGAGCCTTAACAGAAACTGAAATACAAACTAATTTTGATGCTGGTGTTGGTGAGAAATATTTCCTGTTATTCAACGTTACCAATTTAGTGAATATCAGCGACGATTTTTCCAGTTACATAGTTTTCG
Organism: uncultured Ketobacter sp.; assembly: GCA_963922875.1. Classification (GTDB taxonomy): domain Bacteria; phylum Pseudomonadota; class Gammaproteobacteria; order Pseudomonadales; family Ketobacteraceae; genus Ketobacter. The sequence goes on from CAWUJH010000006.1 coordinate 168,748, forward strand.
AAGTGAGTGTCTACGATAGCTACAGTTATTTGTTTAACAAACCCTTTCTGTATCGCATTGTTAAAAGCACGGCAGCCAGTGATGCAGTACAAAGCAGTTTTTCCAATATCCCTTTAGCTGGAATGCGCATTGGTTTAAACGGCAAAGAGCCTAATGTTGGACAAGCATTTGCCAACCTGGATACCACCTTGGATTCCTTTTTTTACACAGAGGAGAATGGCCAGGTGCTTTCCTCAATCGGCACTATTATTGCGTTGGAGTCTGGTTCGAATGCCGATGAATTTTTCTTAACATTCGAACGAATTGGGACGTCCAGTGATGTGAGAGTGCCAGCTACAGTAAGTCCTACTTTGCCTGCAGTCTCTGCCCAGGAACCCGCGATTGGGTTGCGTAACTTTGCAGAAGTGAATGCTACTATGTCCGTAATAACAGGCATTCCAGTTACCAATGTAGAAGTCGTTTCCACTTACACAACTATTCGCCAGCAATTGCCCAGCAACCCGGCCATTGAGGGCTTCTTGTCGGCGCAACAAATGGCGGTGGCGCAGCTGGCGATTGAGTATTGCAGTGAACTGGTGGCCAATACGGCATTGCGAGACAGCTTCTTCCCGGGTTTCGTGGCTAATTTCGGTCAAGGGTTGGCAACGGCATTCGATACCTTGGGTGAACGCAGTGCTGTGGTTGATCCCCTTTACACGCGAGTGGTTGGTGATGATTTACTCAGTCAGCCGGATGCGGCAGCCATGAAGTCGGAACTCGATAGTTTGATCCAGAATTTAGTGAGTAATCATCTCAATGATGGCAACGGCAGTAACGATGGTGCCACCGATACTCAAAACATTGTCAAAGCAACCTGTGCGGCGGCACTGGGTTCAGCCGTTATGCTCATTCAGTAAGTCTTGGAGAACACCATGAAAAAGCGATTCAATCCTTTAAACCCAGACTTGCCGCTACTGTATTCTGATCATGGTCGGCCGCGTTCCCGTCGTGATTTTATTCGTCAGGGATTATTAACTGGCGCAGCAACGGCTTTGGGTCCGGGTGTTATGGGGCTGTTTGCCAATCCCAGAGCAGCGCAGGCGGCTCTGGCCAGTGATATTTCCACCTTGCGGGATCAGTGTGGCATTGCGGTGCAAGGTGCAGGCAAAGTGCCGTTTATCTGTTTTGATCTGGCGGGCGGGGCTAACATTGCGGGCTCCAATGTCCTGGTGGGTCAGCAGGGAGGCCAAGAGGATTTTCTCAGCACCTCCGGTTACAGCAAGATGGGATTGCCTGGCGATATGGTGCCCAGTGCACTGAATGCCAATACGGGATTAAGCGATTTTATTGATAATACTATGGGCTTGTTGTTCCATTCTGATAGTGCTTTTGGCCGCGGTATCCGGGAAAAAGCTTCGGTTGCCGCCTTGTCAAAGGTGGATGGAGTGGTGATTCCCGCTCGTTCAGACAACGATACCGGCAATAACCCGCATAACCCAATGTATGGTATCTGGCGGGCGGGAGCGGATGGTGAACTGCTCACCTTGGTGGGTTCACGCAGCTCTGACTCCGGTGGTAACTCCATGGCGCCGGCCTCCATGATGGATGCTTCGGTGCGGCCGACGAAAGTTGATCGACCCAGTGATGTCACGGGCTTAGTGGATACTGGCAAGTTAGTGGCCACTCTGGATCAGGGCGACGTGGTTAATGTTATGGAGTCTATCGTTCGTATCAGTGAACAGAAAATGGCGAATCAGGATACTCAAGTCGGTGTTACTCGAGATGAAGTTATCCGCGATCTGGTGCGTTGTGGCTATGTAAAAAGTGCGGACCTTGCGGATCGATATGGAGATCCGTCAACCCTTAATCCAGAAGCGGATCCAGACATCGTGGGTGGTTCCGGTATCTTTTCAAGCACGGAAATGAGTGACGGTGAGTTTCGTAAAACGGCTTCGGTCATGAAGCTAGTAGTCAATGGTTACTCCGGAGCAGGTACGATTACCATGGGTGGCTTTGATTACCATACGGGGGATCGAGCCACCGGCGAAGTGCGTGATTTGCGCGCTGGCCGTTGCATGGGAGCTTGTATTGAGTACGCCCATCGAATGGGTATGCCCCTTATGCTCTACGTTTTCAGTGATGGATCAGTGGCGAGTAACGGGATGGTGGATAATTCGGCCAATGGCCGTGGTAAAGGCGTATGGACTGGCGATAACTCCTCCACAGCGGCTTCATTCGTTTTGGTTTACAACCCGAACGGAGTTGTTGGCTTGAGAATTCCCGGGCGGCAAATAGGTTGGTTCAGTGCTGATGGTTCAGTGAATACCGGGTCAAGTGTGGCAGCGAATAACCCTAACTTGTTAGTGGAAACGGTAGTGCTGAATTACATGGCGCTGCATGGCGAGCAAAATAATTTCAGTACGCTATTCCCAAATCATGGCTTGGGAAGTGCCACCAGTCGCGATCAACTGGTGGCGTTCGATGCCTTGAGTTAGGCCGCGTTGGGATTGGTGTGGCGCTCATGGAGGAAGCGTAAGACTTCGGCGCGGAAGTGGTTGTATTTGGCGTCGTCAGCCAGCTCCAGGCGATGGCGGGGGCGTGGTAAGTCGATTTCGAGAATCTCGCCAACACGAGCGGCGGGGCCATTGGTCATCATAACGATGCGATCCGACAACAAAACGGCTTCGTCAACATCATGAGTGATCATAATCACGGTATTATTCAAATCCGCCTGTATTTCCATTACCGAATCTTGCAAGTGCGCTCTAGTCAGAGCATCCAGGGCGCCGAAGGGTTCATCCATCAATAATACCTTGGGTTTCATGGCCAGGGCACGGGCAATACCGACTCGCTGCTTCATGCCGCCGGAAATTTCTCCAGGGCGTTTAAACATGGCATGATCCATATGCACCAATTTCAGATTATGGCGAATCCACTCGTCCATTTCTTTTTTGGACATGGATTTTTTAAACACTTGCTTAACCGCCAATTCAACGTTTTGGTAGGCGGTTAACCAGGGTAATAATGAATGATTTTGGAAAACCACTGCTCGTTCCGGACCCGGTTCATTCACTTCTTTGCCATCGAGAAGCACGGTGCCCTGACTTGCCACCAGCAAGCCTGCAACGATGTTCAGTACCGTGGATTTTCCGCAACCGGAATGACCAATCAGAGAAACAAACTCACCCTTTTGAATGGATAGTGAGACGTCGTCTAAGGCTTTGAAGACACCATTTGGTGTTGCAAAGTCCATGTGTACTTGCTCTATTGTTAAATAGCCTCGCATAAAAAATTCCTCTTGCTGCTTTTAGCGCACAACGGCGTCTTTGTCCCAGGAAAATGTTTTCTGAAGCATCAGCATTACCCTGTCTAGCAGAAATCCAATAAAGCCGATGGTAAGAACGGCCACTAATATTCGGCCTAGCGACTGTGAGCTTCCATTTTGGAATTCATCCCAAACAAATTTTCCTAAACCCGGATTCTGAGCGAGCATTTCTGCAGCAATAAGCACCATCCAACCAACGCCCAGAGATAAACGCAGACCAGTAAAAATCATGGGAATAGAGAAGGGCAGAACAATCTTGATAATGTTGGTATACCAGTTCAGGCGTAGCACTTTACTGACATTGGTGAGATCGCTGGTAATGGAGGAAACACCCACTGTGGTATTAATTAGAGTTGGCCATAGGCAGCAGAGGGTTACTGTAATTGCCGAGTTAACAAAAGACTTGTCAAACAGCGGGTCATCGCTGACATAAACCGCGCTGACGACGATAGTGACAATGGGCAGCCATGCTAACGGCGAAACCGGTTTGAATAATTGAATAATAGGGTTCATGGCAGAATACATTGTACTGCTTAATCCGCACAGTATACCTATTGGAATGGCGATAGCACTGGCCAATATGAAGCCGGTGAATACAGTATATAAACTGGTAAAAATCTGGTCGATATAAGTAGCCTTGCCAGTGTAGTCACGAATTTTTACTTCAGCGTTTGGGTTTTGCGCTAGTTTTTTTGCATTGCGTTCTTCCTGGCGTTCATAGAAGGCCTGTTCTTTTGCTCGCTCTGCTTTGTGTTCTTCCCACAATCCAATGGCTTGTTCTGCAACCGCTACTGGGCCGGGAAGCTTACCCAAACTGGTTTCAACCTGGGTGGCGGACATATGCCACAGCCCCAAAAATATAGCAAAAGAAAACAGAGGAACGCCCAACGTTCTGATCAGGCTTTCGAACTGTACTTTCGGGTTTTGTAAGGTGATTAATTTCATAATTGATACCAACCACGAAAAACCAATTGACTCGAACAAGTTCATTACTTTTGTGGTCATTATGCAACTCCTGGGTTGAGGTAATGGTGCAACTGAGGGGCTTGCACCATTACCAGGTAGTGACTAGAGTTTGTCTTTCTCTTTCAATCCAATGGGAAACTTGGCTAAGTATTCGTTGGGCTTGGTGCCATCGTAAGTAATACCGTCAATGAATTCAGTTTGTGGTGGCTTAAATCCGCTTTCACCGTCCGCTGGAAAATCAGAGGCTTTCATTTTACCTTCGGCAACAAGCAACTTTGCTGCTTTCATGTAGATGTCGGGACGGTAGACTTTCTTCGCTGTTTCCATGTACCACTCATCAGATTTATGCTCAGCTATTTGTCCCCAACGGCGCATTTGCGAGAGATACCAAATAGCATCGCTGTAGTAGGGATAGGTGGCGTTGTAGCGGAAAAACACATTAAAGTCTGGCAGCGATCGTTTGTCGCCTTTCTCGTATTCGAATGTTCCTGTCATGCTGTTGGCAATAACTTCGTAGTCGGCACCTACGTAGTTTGGTTGCGACAGTATTTTTACGGCCTCTTTGCGGTTCTTGTTGTTGTCTTCATCCAGCCATTTGGCGGCCCGAATCAGTGCTTTAACCACTGCAAGGTGAGTGTTGGGGTATTTGTCAGCCCAGTCTTTACTAACACCGAATACTTTTTCCGGATTGTTCTTCCAGATTTCGTAGTCAGTAATAACGGGTACACCAATGCCTTTGAATACAGCTTGCTGATTCCATGGCTCCCCTACACAATAGCCATAAATGGTGCCAGCTTCCAAGGTGGACGGCATTTGCGGTGGCGGGGTTACAGACAGCAGGGCATCCGCTTGTATGGTGCCAGAAGTGTCGCCTTTGTGGGGCGCATAATAGCCTGGGTTAATACCCCCGGCGGCTAGCCAGTAACGTAGCTCGTAGTTATGGGTAGATACCGGAAACACCATGCCCATTTTAAAGGGTTTGCCTTCGGCTTTGAATTTGTCCACAACGGGTTTCAATGCATCCGCTTTAATGGGATGTACCGGTTTGCCGTTTTCCATTGGAATATTCTTTTTCATTTCTTTCCAGACATCGTTGGAAACGGTAATTCCATTGCCATTAAGATCCATGCTGAAAGCGGTAATGATATGAGCTTGAGTTCCAAAGCCAATGGTGGCGCCAAGTGGTTGACCCGCTAGCATATGAGCGCCGTCCAGCTCACCTGTGATCACCCGGTCTAACAGTATTTTCCAGTTAGCCTGAGCTTCAAGGGTGACATAGAGTCCTTCGTCTTCGAAAAAGCGCTTTTCGTAGGCAACAGCAAGTGGCGCCATGTCGGTCAATTTAATGAAGCCAAATTTCAGGTCTTCTTTTTCAAGATCCAGTTCTTTCGCCATAACTGGCGCGGTAAATAGACTGCCAGCGGCAACCCCAATTAATAAATTTTGGGCAATTTTTTTAAATGAAAATTTGCCCTGTTCGCTAAGTTTTTTGTGCTTCATTGTTCACTCCACAGTTACAACGGTCCAATTAAATTACTGAAGCTTCTAGTCACTGAGGGAATCAACTTGTGTGCCAAGTTTAGGAATAATTGCGTTAGGCAGGATTCAGTTACTGATATTAAGGCATCTCTCTGTTAAACCGATTAATATTTGCAAAAATGAACCAATGTGGTTCGCAAATCTTTATGGATCGCACAAAAATGTTGCTGATATTTTGGCTGGCACGGGTTTGGTGCGATTCAAAATCGAGCCAAAATAAGGCCATTTCAGAAAAATACGCACCAAGTATGGTCGATATGTTGCTGTCGGTTGGGAGAATCTCATTGAAGCCGTTCTGCTAAATTAAGATTTTGCCATCTTTTAGTTCAAAGGAAACGGGTTCCAGAGACTTTCCGTGGCAGGGACCTGCGACACAGAATCCACTTTCAATTTCGAATAATGCGCCATGATTGGCGCATTGAATAAATTGTTTATCAGTATCAAGAAACTCATCGGGCTGAAATTCGAGGGGAATGCCAATGTGGGGACAGGAATTGACATACACAAAGAACGCGCCGTCTTTGTGAACAACTACCAGGTTGCGGCCATTGAACTCAAAGCCTTGTGCTGAGTCAGGTTGGAAATCATCTGTAGAGCAAAGAATAGGCAAGGCTGTCTCCTGTCTATTAATCTTAGGGAAAAGGGTAGTGGTTATAAATGATAATTATTTTTATTTCGCATGTGTTGATTAACGATTCAGTGAATTTGCCAGCCACCCGGTTTCAAGTCAATTTGAAGCGCTCGCGGCGACTTGTTCATTTAGGGCGACAATTTGCCGTGCCATGTTCTCCAGCAAACTAAGGCAAATGCGCGGGTGGGTTTGAATCATGGTTTCAAATTGATCTTTGGGTACCACCATAACCAGACAGTTCTGATCGGCGATGACACTGGCGGTACGTGGACTTTTGGTGAGCAAAGAGAGAGCGCCAAATATTTCGTCTTCAAGTACTTCTCCTACTTTAACTTCTTTGACGAAGACTTCGGCATGGCCTTCCACAATGGAATAAACCGTATCAGAATTCGAGCCTTCTTCAATTATGGTGTCGCCGGCTGCGAAATGTTTAAAGCCTAAGGCCTTGGTTTCCGTTGGTGTAATCAGTGCGCTCACTAATGTCGTTTGGCGATAATGCGTTGCAGCTAAGTAATTTAGCCAAAGTTTGGAAAGCTTGGGGTCAGCCGTTATTTCCGTCCAGAATTGATTGCCATCATAGCACTTCAGCTCCACCGGAAAGTCCACGGCATAACGCCCGGTCATGGCGGTGCCGGTGTTTTCCAGACCGAGCAGGTCGCCGAACTCGTAATGATACAGGGTCTTGCTGTCGTCTTTGTAGGCAATGGAGCCGGAAACTATCAGGCACAGTTTATTATGCCATTCAGCGGCGGCAAACAGATCATCTGTGGGTTGTGCCTCGCACAGCGTGGGGCGCAGTTTCAATGCGTCAAGGGCGTCCTGCAGAAGCTCTTTACAGTGTTCATTAGCCTGTTCAAATGCTTCCGAACTTATTGAATCTGTGAACATAAAGAATGCCTTTTGATTGACATAACCTAGCGCAAGGTCGTACTGACCTTTTACCACCTACAGCTATAAGTTTAGCCGAAGCTTTAAGGCTTCGGCTGCAATTAAGTAAGCTTGGTTCACAAAAGCGAGCGGTATTCTTCCGGTTTTAGGCGGGGCCCGAATTGAGTGATCAATTTGGCCGCGGCCCGGGTTGCCAGTTCAGCTGCCTGTGGGTAGCTGTAATTGTGAGTTAAACCATAAAGCATGGCTCCGGCAAAGATGTCACCTGCGCCATTAGTATCTATGGCCTTAACCGGAGTAGCGGGAATCATATGAGTGTCTTTACCATCATAGACCAATGCTCCTTCTGCACCGAGGGTGATCGCGTAATTCTTAGCGACAGATTTTAAGGATTCCGCCGCTTGCTCAATATTGTCTGTAGAGGCCCACATCAGTGCTTCTTCTTTGTTGCAAAATAAAAGGTCAACGCCGTTGTTGCCCAACATCGAGGTTAAACCCTCACGAAAAAATTTGACCATATTGGGGTCGGAAAAGGTTAATGCTGTTTTTACATTGGCCTGCTCGGCGGCTTCGCGTGCTTGGATGGCAGCACTGCGTGCGGTATCTGAGGATACAAGATAGCCTTCTATATACAAGTAATCGGATTTTTGAATCGCGTCTATGTGGATATCACTGGAGGTTAATTCTTCAGAGATTCCAAGGCAGGTATGCATGGTTCTTTCTGCGTCTGGGGTGATTAAAACGATACATTTTCCACTGGTGCCTGATTCTCTGTTGAGGTGGAGATTAGTGTCAACGCCTGCCGCCACCAAGTCTTGCACATAAAAATCTCCGGCGGGATCATTGGCCACTTTACAAGTATAGAAAGACTTGCCTCCAAAATGGCTAATAGCAATGATCGTATTGGCCGCTGAACCGCCACTGGCCATCTTGCCTGCGTGTCCGGTTAGGGCTTCGTAAAGCGCTTGCTGTTGTTGTTTGTTAACCAGGGTCATAACCCCTTTGTCAAGATTATTGCTGGTTAAAAAATCATCATCTATGGCGAATTCCATATCAACCAAAGCATTCCCTAACGCATAGACATTGTATTTATTCATCGGTTTGAGCACCTAGTCACTGGGTGAATTTAGAGTATAAGCGTATACTACCGATCTTTTTCCGACATTGCAGGGTAGCAGCTTATTTTCAGTCAGATTGACAGGCAGTTAGAGATGGTATTTCGTGTCTAAGTCCAGCATCAGCGAGTTCATAAGAACCTTCATATCCAAACTTAAGCATTTTTTACATCGTCATCACGTACGACGCTCTAAAGGCTGGCGCTTTGTTGGGCTTGGTCTGGTGGTTGTATTAATGGTTAGCCTGGTCATTTGGGTGGGTTATCTCGATACTAAAATAACCCGGCATTTTACCGGTAAACGCTGGGCTGTGCCGGCCAAAGTTTATGCCCGCCCTCTGGAATTGTTTGATGGCTTGCAATTGTCAGAGGCACAATTAGGTTTTGAGTTGGAGCTGTTAAATTATACCCAGGTTGCGGGGCCGCCCGGTCCTGGTCAGTTTCAGCTAAATCAGGGCAGCTATCAGATATCAACTCGTGGGTTTGATTTTTGGGAAGGTTCAGAAGCCTCCCAGCGGGTTACCTTTACCTTGCGTAACGAAGCCATTCAGCAATTGGCCAGTGATGGTGGTAGTGATGATATTGTGCGGCTCGAACCGGCATTGATTGGCGGAATCTATCCAGCCCATAACGAAGATCGAGTGTTGGTAAAGCTAGATCAAGTACCTGCACAATTGACCGCAACGTTGCTCGCGGTTGAAGACCGCAATTTTTATCAACACCACGGCTTATCCTTCAAAGGCATTGCCCGTGCGTTAGTTACCAATGTGAGTTCAGGCTCTGTAGTGCAGGGTGGCAGTACTCTAACTCAGCAGCTGGTTAAAAACTTTTATCTGAACAGTGAACGTTCTCTGTCCCGTAAAGTGGTAGAAGCCGTTATGTCGCTGTTGCTTGATTTCCATTATGAGAAAGACGATATCCTTGAGGCCTATCTCAATGAAGTCTATTTGGGGCAGGCCGGACGGCGGGGTATTCATGGCGTTGGTCTGGCGAGTCTATTTTATTTTGGCCAGCCTCTTAGAGAATTAAAAACCCATCAAATAGCCCTTTTGGTAGGCATTGTTAAGGGGCCCAGTTGGTATGACCCGCGGCGTCAGCCGGAACGTAGCCTGGAGCGCAGAAATCAAGTATTGGAGGTAATGGTTGAGCAAGGAGTTATTGAGCAAGAAGCCTATGATCAGGCTCGCCAGCAACCTCTTGATGTGATTGGCAAACCTCTGTATGAAGATGCCCGCTATCCGGCCTTTCTCGATTTGGTGAAACGTCAACTACAAAAGGATTATCGGGATGAGGATTTACGTTCGGAAGGATTGCGTATTTTTACTACTCTGGATCCCTGGGTGCAGGAGAACTTTGAAAATGTCGTGCAGAGTCAGGCTAACCGATTGAGTATGGGGTACCAGGGTCAGCTCAAAAATGTTGAAGCCGCGGGTTTAATAACGGCAAGTAATAGTGGTGAAGTATTAGGAATAATTGGCGGTCGTGATGTGCGCTACCAAGGCTTTAATCGAGCGTTGGACGCCTATCGTCCCATAGGCTCCCTGGTAAAGCCGGCGGTGTATCTGGCTGCTTTGGAACAGGGCTATACCTTGGCACAGCTGATTCCTGATGAGCCGGTGGAATTAGTGCTACCCAATGGTGACACTTGGTCGCCAGAGAATTACGACAAAGAAACTCATGGCGAAGTTCCACTTCTGATTGCCTTGGCGAAATCCTATAACCTTGCCACCGTGCATTTAGCGATGACCATCGGTATCGATCGAGTCGTGGATGTAATGACCCGGTTGGGTGTTACAAAAAAATTACCGGAAGTACCCGCCTTAGCCTTAGGCGCTGTAAGCCTGTCACCGTTTGAAGTAACGCAAATGTACCAGACCATTGCGAGCGAAGGGTTTAATTCGCCGCTGCGAACAATTCGATCCGTACTAACAGCTGCTGGTGAACCCTTGCAGCGATATCCACTGGATGTTGAGCAGCGCTTCGATAGTTCTGATATTTACTTGTTGACCCGAGCTTTGCAGGAAACCGTGAAATCCGGAACGGCACATTCTGTGCAACAGGTGCTGGACGATGACTTGAAATTAGCGGGTAAAACGGGGACGAGTGATGAGCAGAGGGATAGCTGGTTTGCTGGTTTTAGTGGTAATTATTTGAGCGTAGTCTGGATGGGAGTTGATGACAATCGTAGCATGCCCATTACGGGGGCTTCTGGTGCTTTGCAAATTTGGGCGCAGACATTTGCATCATTGCATCAGGTCCCATTGGATTTGACGCAACCCGCCGACGTGCAGTGGGCCTGGATTGAGCCGCTCACGCAAAACAGAAAAGCCAAGGCCTGTGAGGGAACTGTTTATATCCCGATGCGTAGCGATACCTTGCCTGATAAAATCACGGAATGTGAATCCTCAGGTACTGGTGTTATTAAATGGTTTAAAGGCTGGTTTAATTAAATCGGATAAAATAGGAATAGCGATTAATGAAGATTATTGTGATGGTGATATTGGTGGCTAGTCTAACGGGTTGTGCGTCGCCTTCGATTTTAACATCAAAAGAAGACGGACCAGCGCTTATACCCGTAAATCAGAGCACAACGGGCATAGCGGCGGCTGACCGCTTGTACAGCGAAGGAGAACAATTGCGGCAGCAGGGGCAGCTGGCGGCCGCAGCGGAACATTTCGAGCGGGGCTTGCGAATAGCACCCCGCTCTGCGGCACTGTATCTCGGATTAAGCCGGGTCCATCTGGCTGAGGGGCATTCCGATAAAGCGCAGCAAATGGCGCAGCGAAGTCTCTCTTTGAATCCGGGAGGCGACTCGCAGCAACACAAAAACTGGCGTATAGGAGCCCTGGAAGTGGTAGCCCAAGCCAAGAGTTTAGCCGGTGATCTAGAGGGTTCCGCCGTTGCGCGCAAGCAGATTAACAAGTTGACAGGTGCCAATGAGTAAATCCTGTAAGTGTTACATCAAGTGCAGAACATCTTTGTAAGAGTTGCAAAACTTAACGGCTAGACTTACGTTAAAGGTACTTTTTCCATTATTTATTGCCTGATTGATGGAATGGTATGGTCATTGCTCTGTGTATATACAGATTGCTGCGTGAACAAACGCTAAGAGAAAAAATGCAAAGCGACGCAGAAATACTGTGAAGGAGGGAGAGCCATGATTGGAGAGGATTTTTTTGGGAAACGTTACCCAAGTAAAATTGGTGCCGCCTTTGAATACGCAACGGATGCGATGGAAGTAAGCAATGCTCTAAGGCATAAATTGGGCATAGTCGAAGAAAATATTAAGCTAATCGCACCCAACGACCCCCAGTTTGAAGTGCTGATGGAGCCCGTAAGCGAACAGGTAAAGCAACCATTATTAGCGTCTTATATTTTCTATGGCGCGATTGGGTTGATTGTGGGAGCCATAGTGTGGATTGGTCTATCCTCAGGTGATATTGCCATGATGGAGTCCAGCCCAGTTGTTGCCAGTGGTTTAATTCTTGGCTTGTGTATTGTTGCTAGCTTGATGATTGGTGGATTACTAGCTTCACGCCCAAACCATGATAAATTAATAAAATTTGCACGCAGTAAAATACAAAAACGCCTGTGGGTTGTGGTTGTACAAGTGGATTCAAAGCGGCAGAAAAAGTTAGCTCAACAAATGCTGGATTCCGCTGCCACTGAGCAGATATTCAATGTGCAATTACTTCGCCAAAGATGAATCCTTGTATGGATGTCGGGATGCCTGCCATGGATCCGCTCGATAAAACCGAACTGAAAATCATGTCCTATAATATTCATAGTGGCATTGGGACGGATGGAGTACGCAGTTATCAGAGAATAGGAGAGTATCTTGCTCAGCGTAATATAGATGTGGCGCTGATTCAGGAAATGGATACGCTTTTCCACGACGGTAGTAGGCAGCAAAATCCAGTTAGCGAACTTTGCGGTGATCATTTTCAACAGCTAGTGGCATCTCCCGCATTAGTTGGTAAAAACGAAAGCCAGTGGTATGGCAATGCAATCCTTACGCGCTTACCGGTATTAGAAGAACGTTCGGTGGATGTGAGCCAGGCGGGATTTCAACCACGTAATATTCAAGAAGTTATTCTGCAGACGGCTTGCGGGCCGTTGCAAATCATTAATACCCACAAAGGGCTTAAGCGTTATGAGCGCCGTCGACAACTGGCCCTGCTGGGTGATCATATCCGATCTCGCGCGGGAGGTCAGGCTGAGCTGCGGTTAGTTCCCATGATAGTAGCAGGTGACTTTAATGAATGGCAGTTTTTTACGCGGACATTTAGTGATCTGAACAAGCTGTTGGCAGCGCATCCGGTCGCGTGTAGTTTCCCTTCCCGATTTCCCATGTTTAAGTTGGATCGAGTTTGGAGTAATCCAAAAAATATGATAAGGAGCGCACGCATCATTCGGAGCAAAGTGACCAGAGTATTGTCAGATCACCTCCCTTTAGAAATAGTGATTGAGCTACCCTAGCATGGCAGTGAGCTGATCCATAGAAATCGGTTTAAGGACGTGTTGGTCAAAGTGATCTACAGCGCCGTCTATATCCATTAAATCACTGCCGGTTAGCGCAATAATTTTTAACTGAGGAGAAGCCTGCTTGAACTCGGCCGCTAAATCATTGCCGTTGGCATCGGGTAAGTTAATGTCCATTAAGACTAAATTGAAGGTGTGATTCGCCAGAGCTGCAGTCGCTTCAGAGGCGTTGGCTGCCTCTATTACCTCCCAACCAATACTTTGAATCAACAAGCTTGTGACTGTCCGGGTATCGTGATCGTCTTCAATCAATAAAAGTTTTTTGCTCGTGGCTGGTTCCTGGGGAGCAGTCTGCGAATCGTTTAAGTAGTACATTACCCTCTCTAAAAGACGAAATTCTTCAATGGGTTTACTGAGATGGTCCGAGCAGCCGGCCTCTAAACAACGCTCCCGCTCACCTTTCATTGTGGCGGCTGTCAGGGCTAGCACGGGTTTACTGTAGCCTTGCTTCCTGAGTTGTTGAGTTGCTTCAATACCCGTCATACCAGGCATTTGCATATCCATTAACACCAAGTCAATGGGTTGATCTGAGCTTTCTGCTGCTACTATGGACGTAACGGCACTCTGGCCATTGTCTGCGTAAAATACATTGGCACCGGCAGATTCAAGAAAGAACCCGGTCAGATTTCTAACATCGGCCAGATCATCCACTACCATGATGTTGGCATGCAAATTACGAATGCTGGCTTCAGTTTTGAGTTCGTGCATTAAATTTAGATTGAGAGGGCTGAATTTAACACCCGCAGGGTCTCCCGCGTCTATTTTCAAGGTAAAAGTACTACCAATGTTTTCTTCGCTGGTTACTGATATATCTCCACCCAGGCAGGATGCTAATTGCCTACTGATGGCCAAACCCAGACCCGTACCCCTTTCGCTGCGAGAATTGATGTTATTGGTTTGGCTGAATGGCCTGAAGAGTTTATCAAACTCGTTGGCGGAGATGCCGATTCCTGAATCTATTACGGCAAACTCCAGGCTGAGATGCCCATTTTCAATGGTTGAATTAATGCGCAGCTGGACGCTGCCCTGGTCGGTGAACTTGATAGCATTACCAATAAGATTCATCAAAATTTGGCGTAAGCGAGTGGCATCCGTAATAATGGCCTCTGGCAATCGACTAGTGGCCAGAAAATGGAACTCTATGTTCTTGTCGATGGCTTTAACTTGCATTAACTGATAAAGATCACTCAAAAACAACGGGAGAGAAATAGACTGACGATCGATTTCCAGGCGGCCTGCTTCAATTTTTGTGAGATCTAAGATGTCATTTAGCAGATTGAGTAAGTGTCTACCATTGCGTTTAATAACTTGCAGATGCTGAATTTGATCATCTGAGGTAGCTTCTTTGTTGAGTAAATCGGTGTAACCCAGAATCGCCGTGAGTGGGGTGCGCAACTCATGGCTTAAATGGGCGAGGAATTCACTCTTGGCCCGGTTCTCAGATTCTGCACGTAGTCGTTCTACTCGTTCTTGCTCCATCTCTCGACGCGCCACAGCATAGCGTATAGCCCGAGCCAATCTTGAAGCATTCAATTGTGATTTGACCAGATAATCAACTGCGCCAGCGTTGAGTGCTTCTTTATCCAGCTGGGGGTTGTCCTGGCCAGTAAGCATGATAAAGGGGCAATTGTAATTGAGGTTTTTGGCTTCAGTTAAGAGAGATAATCCATCTTCTGAGCCAAGAGTATAATCCACAAGGCAAACATCATAGAAGTTTGAAGTTAACTCTATTCGAGCTTCGTGTAGGTTATTTGCCCAGATAAGTTCGTAGTTTTCAGCATCGATCTCATTAAGAAGGTCACGTGCAATGATGAAATCGTCTTCATCATCCTCCACCAGTAACAATTTAATGGGCTGCATGTGTTCTCACCAATACAAAGTAAACGCTTATAATAAAGTCCATATTACTTGATAACAAGCCTTAAACCCATAGAGGGTCGCTATAGCGACCCTCTATGGGTTTCTCTGCGCTACCCCTATTGGCTAGCTGGCCAGGGGCTTTTGGAATGTCCTAGTAAGCGCTTTTACTTTTAGATGTTAGCTGATTTTTTCCATCAAGCTATCAACATGTTTTGCCGCCTCATCTTTAGCGTAGCCATATTTTTCCTGGAGCTTTCCCTCTAGACGATCACGGCGGCCTTCCATTTGGTCTAGTTCATCGTCAGTAATATCGCCCCATTTCTCGCGAACTCGGCCCTTAACTTGTTTCCATTTGCCTTCGAGGATATCTGAATTACTCATAGGTTCTCTCCTTAAATAATTAAATTGACCAACAAATGTATTTAAATCCTTTGCGCTTTGATTGCATTTGTTGAATCGCGCAGTAGTAACGTTGCAGAAGTTGTGCCAATGGTTTTATTTGCCGCTACTAGGCTAAAACACGACACTTTGCGTAAGCAGGCATGACATAAAAACAAGGGATTTCTGTAGTATTTGCAAAGCGAACAACAGGGCATGTAAAACTTACCTAAATGTTTTGCTTTTTTAATTCAATCAACCCACGAGAAATACAAAAGTCAGGGGTTATTTTCAATAATAATAGCGATTTAATGAATTTGGCATAATTACTGCTCCATCAGATGTGTAATGTTCTATTACAAATAAAATCATCAGACAGGAGAAAATAGTATGTTTAGTTGGGCACTTACTTTTTTAATTGTTGCAATAGTCGCAGCTGTATTAGGTTTTTCTGGTATCGCTGGCTCAGCCACTAATATAGCCTGGATTCTATTCGTTGTCGGAGTGGTATTATCCGTTGTTTTTGCACTGACAGGACGTTCGCCGCGAGCCTGAAGGAGTTTCGGTCCGGTTAGCCTATTCCACGGGAGAGGCTAACCGGGCTCTACTAACTGGACTCTAATTGAGCCATTAATAGTCGACGGATAATTTTCTCAGAAAATGATCTGGGTGAAGTTAACCCGAGTCGGGATAAGCATTCTTTATGGCTATCATCGGGTGACGAGTGGCCAATGGATTTAATAATTGCTTTGGCTAATCCAACTTTGTCGTTTTGTAGTAGCTCGAGTTGTTGTAAGGCCTTCGCGAGCTTTTGTTCAGTGTTGGTGAGGTCGCTGCCAAAAGGAAATTTAGGCATCAGGTTGTTTTTGTACTGCTCGAACAGTCGCGTAATATTTTCTGGAGTGTTGTGACAGAACTGTGCCGGTATTTGGTAGTCGCTTGGTAATTTTCCAGCCGCAATGGCTTGAGTGACCAGGCTACTCTGGAATCGGGAATCAGCGATATTGATCATAGCCGCAGCAACCTCGCTGTCGCTCTTTCCCCGTACATCGGCTATGCCATATTCTGTTATGTAAATGTCTCTTAGGTGGCGGGGTATGGTTGTATGGCCATAGTTCCATACAATATTTGAGGTGGTTGCTTCATGCTTGGTCCGCGTACTTCTAAGAATTAAAATGGAACGGGCATCCTCCAGTTCGTTGGCTTGAGCTACAAAATTATATTGACCACCGACGCCGCTAACCACTTGTCCATCCTCGAGTCCATCCGACGTGGCAGCACCTAAAGCATGAGCGAGAAAAACGGTATTAATAAACCGAGCTTGCTTGCGGTGCAATCGTTTCAAGGATTCCTCGCCATATAAATGATTCACAAAGCTGATATTGGTCATGTTTATCTGATGTAACGTTGAAGCATCGAAGTTTCTAAGGCGATCGTACATGTCTTTTGGCCCGAGGAAAAATCCGCAATCTAATGCGAATCCGCCTAGCAAGTGCGAGCCAAGACAGTTAGCGATAGTATCATCAAATCCATTCTCTATTGATGCGCCTACTGGTGGCGTATTAGCCGCAGACAGAAATCCATGTTTAACTAGAAAATCTAAATCTTCACGGGTGAGTGTTTTATTTATGATTCCATTTTCAAGCAGAATGCGAATATCTTCAGGTTTTATTGTATCGCCGATCAGCCCCTGTTCTATTAATCGATGCAGTTCAAAATGGTGGTAAACCTTTCTCTTGACGATTTTATGTTCGAATAAATGAAGTAGTCCATTGACGAGCATCTCGCTACAGCCATACAAACCTGTATCAAATGGTTCCAGGCCGCCGCCAATATCCAAGGCTGAAGGGAATTTTTGTAGGGTGCCCAACTGGTCGTGTATCTGCTTAAAGGCATCGTTGTGTTGGTGGCGCATAATACAACACTGTGCAATAGCATCGCCTAATGAACCAATACCGATTTGCAGGGTGCCGCCATCCGCAATGAGTGCTGAACAATACAAGCCAATCATATAATCTGCAGCTTGAACGGGCATATTCGGTACTGAAAATAGTCGTGAAGTCTCTCCTTCCGGATCAATAATGTAGTCAAACTCTAGGGGGTCTACCATCGCCGAGTTCGTCATGAAGGGCAGGTTGTTATTAACCTGACCGATCACCACATAATCTTTAGTGGGGCGCATTTTTAATAGAGGAATCAAATCCAACGAAATCTCTGGATTGCATCCCAGGCTGAACTCCCTTGTTCCATTGATGGTTCGTGAGGAAATCATCTGGGCCAACACGTTAATTCCAGCCTGATTGAGGTCGCGGCATACATGGGTATAGTTTGAGCTTAAATAGTTTTGTTGGGCATTATCGTTACCGAGCATGCTCCCAGATTTAAAAAAGAATTCATGAATCCTGATATTGGAAGGTAGGCGTCGACTTCTTAAAGCTTTCATATAATCAAGCTCTAAATAGCCGTCAAAGACGCGCTTTAAAATAGGATTAATAAATGCGCCTTTTAGACCCACTTCATCTTTTGGGCGCTCTAATGAGAGAGCTGTGTAAATGGTAAGTTTAATTGATGAGTCGGATTTCGCCCTCGCATAAAGTGCATTAACAAACTCGTTAGGTTTGCCTAAGCCTAAAGGTAATCCTAATTTTAAGTCCTTACCGACGGTAGTAAGAATATGATCAATACATTCATTGATGGTGGTTGTTTTCATGTTAGAACACCCAAGAGCACTTTATATTTAGCTTCTGAATCTCCGTGAAGCATAGCAATTGCATAGTTGTTATAGGTTAAGAATATTCAGGTTTTGCAAATTATACTCGGGTTCTATCAAAGTATTTGCAATTTTTTCACGATTTAAGGTTGTTGCTAACGATAGTATCCCGTAAAACATGGGGAAAATCTGCTGTTATTAGTTGGCACGCAAATTGAAGTAGATAAATCGTATTTAACCATAAAGGAGATATCTCATGAATAAGTTAATGACTGGTCTATTATTGGCGTTTTCGCTAGTGTTGTTTGGTTGTGAGACCAATGAAGGAAGTGCCGAACAGGTAGGTGAAAAAATGGATGAAGCCTACACTGATACAGCGAATGCTGTTGAAGATGCCTGCGAGGACGTAAAAGAAGGTGTAGATGCTAAAGATACCGATTGCTAAATTTCGCAATTAAATTTGCAGTTAAAAAAGGGGAGCCAATCGGCTCCTTTTTTTTACTCATATTTTCAGTTTTTTAAAACTGACGTGTACAAAGAAATCTATAATAGAAATTTTTTACAAATTATTTATATAGTTTTCAAAAAAAGATTTTTTTTTAGCGTAAAAAACAAATAAAAAAACTCTGATAATCCCGCTAGACCGCGTAAAACAAGGGATAAGAATTGTTGGCACGTTCGTTGTATTAAACATATTAGCACTCGATGATGTGCAGTTCATGAATACTACAGAGGGAAACTATAATGAATAAATTAAATAAAATTGCATCTGCAATAGCGATTACTACTTTAGGCTTAAGTACTACCTTAGTACGAGCGGAAGATACGATGAATAATGATGAAATGGGTCTTTATTTGGGTGCCAGTTATGGTTGGGTGAAGCTAAAAGATGCCGAAGAGTTCGACGATGACAACAATGCTGTTCAATTTATTCTCGGTGGTAAATTTAATAAATATTTGGCCGTTGAAGGTAGTATGATTGATTTCGGTGATTATGGTGGCAGCGGTTACAAGACGTCGCTAGACGGTTATACCTTGGCAGTAAAGGGAACGATTCCTGTGACCGAGATGGTTGGGTTGTATGCTAAGGGTGGTATGTTGTTCTGGGAAACAGATTACAAGGTTCTAGGCCTAAGCGGAAGCGTGGACGGTACTGAGCCATTTGTCGGTGTAGGGGCTTCTTTTTCAGTCTCGGAAAACGTTGACATCAACCTGGAGTATGTGCGCTACGCGGTTGAAATTGATGATAAGGAAATTGAGGATGATATCGCTCTTAACAACATTCCGTCTTTCAAGTACGACGCTAAGCTAGACCAGACAAGCCTGGGTATAACTTATACATTTTAAATCCAGCGCTTTGTTGGTATGAGTTGGTAATATATGAGTTAGTTATAGAGAGGGGCCAGATTTTAGGCCCCTCATTTTTGCCCTACTGTTTCTAGCCTTTCGCATGACCACCTCAGTGTTTCCGTTCTGCTACCTACCCCCATACTATTCTGCTAAAAAAGTTAGCCCAGTGGCGCCCACAGCTATATAAAATGGGTCTACTGACGGAATAGTTTAGTATTTATAATAAAATCAAGGTAAAATCCCGTTCGGAGCCAGATTTTCCTTAATTTTACTCTTTATTATCAACAGTTTTCAATATTCTGATGAGTCTTAGAGGTACTTTGGCGACGCGTGATATCGGTGACTATTATGGTCGTAATTTAAGGCGAATCCTATGATAGGTAATACTACATCAATTCTAAGCCCGCAAATCATTGTTGCTGAGGATGATTTGGACGACAAAAAGTTGATGCAAGAAGCATTCTCGGAAAACGAAGTTTTAGAACAAAATATTATATTTGTAGATGACGGCATTGAATTGATAAATCTTCTGGATACTATGGCACCCAGGCCAACTATTATTTTGTTGGATCTTAATATGCCAAAAATGGATGGTCGAGAAGCTTTACAGAAGATAAAGAGCGACCAAAAATTTTGCCATATCCCGGTGTTGATTTTCACAACTTCACGCTCGGATGATGATATACGCCTTGCCTATCAGCACGGTAGTAATTCGTTCTTCACCAAGCCTGCCGTATTTGACGACTTGGTCAATACAATAGGCATCATTAAAAAGTATTGGTTTGATAAAGCTGTTTTACCCGCTGGCGCCGATTTGCCTCGGTAAAAGTTAAACTTCCAAGTCATCTTCATCCAATTGGTTGGTGGCAATTGCGGATTGAGCTGCCGGTAAAATAATCAGAAAAGTCGTTCCTTCATTTACTTTACTGGTAGCCGATAGCTCTCCGTGGTGACGTTCCACAATTCTTCGACAAATAGATAGCCCAATTCCAGTGCCAACATATTCGTGCTTGCCATGTAAACGCTGAAATGGGGTGAATATTTTTTCTAAATACTTTTCATCAAATCCAATACCATTATCTTTAATCGCTATTTCGTATTGCTGGGTTTCGGGTACTACGAAAGGAATCTTCGATTCTTGAACAGTAATTTTGATGATAGGGCTTGTGTTCGGGCTCACAAACTTTAGTGCATTACTGAGGATATTCTGAAACAGCTGTTTCATTTGAGTGCTGTCCGCTTCTATTGACGGAAGCGTTTCAGCTTCGACGATTGCCTGTTGTTCTTCAATGTTTACCTCCAGGTTTTCGAGTACCTCCTGCAATACTAAATTCAGATCCACAGTCTGAAAGGGATCGTTACGGGTTGATACTCGAGAAAATTCCAGTAAATCACCGATTAAATTTGACATTCGTTCTGCGGCTTTTTGCATTCGTTTTATATAATCATTGCCGTCCTCGCCTAGCTTGTCTCCAAATCGAGAATAAAGCCTGTCACCGAAAGCGCGAATTTTACGTAAAGGCTCCTGCAAATCATGAGAGGCAACAAAAGCAAAATCCTGTAACTCACGATTACTACGCTTTAGTTCATTAGAGAAGTGCTGCAATTCGTAGGTGCGTTGATTGACTTTGAGTTCCAGTAATTCGGCTTCGGCGCGCTGCCTATCGATACCGCGTTTGATCAGTATTGATATGATCAAAATAAGTAAAAATAGCGCACTATTGGCCACCGCGATGGTAAATAAGGCTTTCGAGCGGCTTTGCTTTGACTCAAGAGACTGCAATTCCAATAAGCGATATTCGGTTGTTTCCATGTCCCTTATTAGATGGGAAAGCTTCAGCATGCTTTTGTGGCTTTCATTCATGTTGTGGTCTGCAAGCCACTCTGAATTGGAATTAATACTGGTTTCGTTGATATCGTCGGTTAAATTTCTGAGCCGTTCTTTTATCAATTTCTTTAATTCGGATAATCGAAGTTCCTGATCGGGTAACTCTGTATGTAGCTTTTCCAGGTTCTGAATATGTCTTTGAATGGATTCGAGTGATTCGAAATACGGCTTTAAATGATCAGGGTCGCCGGATATCAGATAGCCTCGTAGGCCAAGCTCGGCATCTTGCACAGAAGAGAAGACATCTTTAATAGCTCTTAGAATCGATTGTGTGTTACTTGCGCGTTGCTCATTTAAATTTAATTCATTAATCGAGCGGTATGACTGCAAACCATTTATCAACAATAATGTCACGAGAGCTATTGTACTGAGGGCCCAGATCCTGTGCTGTAGATTTAAGAAAGCAGACATGTCTAGTGGGTCATCGCACTATAAATTCTTAGACATGGTATTTAAGAAGTCAGCACAATTTTGACATTGTTTTAAAATGCGGTTAACGCTAGCTAATACCTTTTCGTTCGAGGAATCAGATTCCAGCTGCATTTTAGCGAGCTCAGCGTTCATCGTGATGTTGTTTACATGGTTTCTTAGTTGGTGCCTCATTTCTGCCAACTCTGCTGAATCAATCATGAGCTTTCTGCACTCTCTTCAACGTTAGTGTTGGGTTCGCTGTATTCGTTTAAACGATTGTATAAGGTTTTTAAGCTTATACCCAACATCTCTGCCGCCTTAGGTTTATTGTTATTAACTTCTTTTAGTGTCGCTGTAATGAGTTCTTTCTCTACGTCCTGAATGGTTCTTCCAGCGGACAAGTTATGAGTCCTTTTCGGTTCATCCGAGAACGGTGAACCTAATGTATCAGGCAATTTTAAGAAAGTCTCTTCTTGGTCGGTTAAAATGAATGCACGATGAATGCTGTGGCGCAATTCACGGACATTACCGGGCCATTGATAGCGACATAATCTTTGCAAGTCTTCATCAGATATTTGGAAAGTCGTACCATAATCTTCGTTCAGTTCCTTTAGAAACTGGTTGCAAAGCAGGGGAATGTCTGATTTTCGATCGGCCAGTATTGGGAGGTTGATGGGGAATACGGCAAGCCTGAAATATAAGTCTTCCCTGAGGCATTGGTCCACCGCAAGCTGTTGAGATGATCGGTTAGTGGCGGAAATAACCCGACAGTCAACTTCGATTTCTTTACTGCCTCCCAAACGGGTGATTTTCCCCGTCTCTAGTACTCGGAGTAAATTTGGCTGTAATTCTATAGGCATCTCGGTGATCTCATCCAAGAAAAGGCTGCCACCATTGGCTCGTTCAAACAAACCAATTTTTCGAGAGACGGCACCAGTGAACGCTCCTTTTTCATGGCCAAAGAGTTCACTGCCGATAAGCTCTGATGAAATCGCGCCACAGTTAGCAGCGACAAATTCACCATCGCATCTTGATAGCTTGTGAATGGCTTGGGCTACCAGTTCCTTTCCTGTTCCACTTTCACCCTGAATTAAAACGTTGGCACGACTTGATGCTACTCGCTCAATCATACGATAAAGATTGAGCATGGGCTGGGATTCGCCCACCAGCAAGTTAAACTTCTTGTCACTATTTTCGTCGCTATTCTTTTTGTCTACGGTACGGGCAAGTAAGCTCTTAATTTTTTCCAAATTGATGGGTTTCAGTAAAAAACTTATATCAGGCCCTGCAATTGATTTTGCAACAGACTTTACCACCGCGTGACCGGTCACGAAGGCGATATGCCTAGGACGTTTGTCCAGGGGAATACCGTCTATTACTTCAAAGCCACTACCATCTGGAAGCATTATGTCAAGTAACATTAGATCAAAGTGAGAATGTGCTAGTTGGCGTCGGGCTTGCTCCACCGAGTCGGCAGTGATGGGCGAGTGACCTAGCATGCTCATAATTTCTTGGATTGCGTCAATAAAATTGCCGTCATCGTCCACGATCAATATTTTTGCCACGTGTTGTCCCCGGTTCTATAAACATTGAATTGGTTACCATAGGTATACCATATTTATATCGCTCCAAAAACCATGCCACTTATACCTAATTCAATTTTCTTGCAATATTTACCAGCCGGCTTGCTGCTTTCTGAAATTAATTGGAATTTATCACTCCTGGATTTTGGGTTTATTGGTAAATATTACAAAATATCGCCGTATATTTGTTTGAATTACAAAATCTTTCACCATTTAGCCAGGATTTATGCAGTGGCACATTCTTTGTATAGATATAAATAGTGGTTTTAATCTTTATTGTGGCTTACGCAGTTAGGAGATGGGGATATGGGTTTTGCTGGTGCGCGTCAATTCGTTTTCTTTGTCGTTATGCTGGTGACGGGAACTGTGAGCGGTATAGGGTGGGCAGAGGAATGTCAGTCGAAAAATGTTAAGCCTGTGGAGCTTCAGAGAGTGGGTTATCAGTGGGAACTAAACAATGCCGTAAGTAATGAGCCTGCTGAGAACTGCGATAACACGGTAAGAGCCCAGAGTCCTTCGGCTGAAGATGATCAGCATATCTGGCTACGTGGCGCAGGTGCAATCAGGGTATTACCCTCGGAAAGCGGTAATATGTTTTAGTCTTTATTCAGGAAGAGCGAGATAAAGAGAAGGAGGTTTTAATGGCGGCTAAACAAGTTCGCGAAGTTTTAGAAGCGAATCATTCAATCCACAGTGACTTTGTAGAGAGGTTAGCCGATTCTAAAGCTTATACTGTGGATTTTCGTTATGACTCAATTCTTGATTTTGTAAAACAGGTGGAATTGGATGTGGCGGCAGTCGGTGCCATTGTTGATAGGGCGGCTCCGGCAAGCGTACTGAATACGTATATTCGTTACTATCCGCAGGAATTGGAGCTAGAGGCAAAAATGCTTTCCAGTTCAGAACACCTCAAACATTCTAGTGATCCCGTACGATCACTTCTGAGTATAAAGCAGTGTTTAATTGATATTTTGGATTGTTGTATTAGCAGCACTTTGTTACCTGAAACAAAGCAGCTGTTGGAAAATATACGCGACTTTGAGTTGGCCCAGTTGCAGAATTTGAGCCGTCAATATGTCGAGTGGATGCACGAAAATTAATTCGGAATTATACAGAGGAGATTATTATGTCTGACAATGGTATAGATAAAGACTATCAAGCACTAAAAAGTGATGTGGCGCAGTTGCGCGGTGATTTAAGTGCGCTGCTTAATAGTATTAGTTCTGAGGCGAAGTCTAAGCGCGCTGACGCTAGTGAGCATTTGAAAAATAAGTTCGCTTCAACTAAAGATCAAGTGGGTGATAAAGCCTCGCAGATTGGCTCTGAACTGAGAGCGCAGCAGGAAGATAAGCCTCTCTTGTTCCTTTTGTTGGCGTTTTTGGTTGGCATTGTTCTCGGTAAAGTCATTAATTCTTCAAAATAGTGAAGCTCTCAACGACAAGGTAGGCATCATGCTGACAACGTTTCAACAAAAGCTGGAACAAATTACCAATAAACTGGCGATTTTTATGTTGGGTATTTTATTGGTAACACTGATTTTCGGTATGATGCTATTTTTTATTTGTTGGGCTGTTTACTTAACAGCCCAACAGTTTTTAGATCCAGTGGCTAGTGCGCTGCTTGTGTCGCTTTTGTTGCTCACCTTGTTGGTGCTGGCTGTTAAATCATTTCAGCATTATTTCCAATCCAAATCAGCGGCAGGCGAAGGTTCGATATCACCACCCGAAGGACTCAGTAATCCCGTTAATGATGTGAGTTGCTCTGTGCTGGCGGGATTGATTTACGAGAGTCAGCCTCGATTACGTGGTGACGCTCTAGAACTTTTGTTGGCAGTAGCTCAGAGGAGCGAATCCAAAAAGTAACTCTTTTATGTGGCTGAGCCATGTTTGAACGCTGTTCCTTAACGAAAGCTCTCCACTCAAAGAAACCGTCGGCCTCCAATCTTATTATCCCTAATAGAATCAATTTGCTCGGCCATTTCAGATAGTCGAGTTTAGAGAAGTTATTCCTGGGCAAACGTTATATAATTAGGGAAATCTGACCTGGGGGATTTTTAGTGGAAATCAATTACATTCTTACCTTTTCAGGCATTGCGTTTTTAGGTTTCTTTTGTCAGTGGGTCGCCTGGAAGATGCGACTGCCTGCAATTCTCTTTCTTTTAATGGCTGGAATTGTTTCCGGTTCCGTATTGAATTTACTCAACCCCGACCAAGTTTTCGGTGAGATGTTGTTCCCTGTGGTCTCGGTCGCGGTGGCCATTATTCTGTTCGAAGGGAGCCTTTCGCTTAAGTTTAAAGAGATAAAAGGCATTGAGAAAGTAGTCTGGCGAATGGTAACCGTGGGCGTTTTGTTCAGCTGGCTATCTATTGCTTTATTTTGTTATTGGTTGTTGGACCTGGATTGGCACTTAGCGGCTTTGTTTGGAGCTATGGTGGTGGTCACAGGTCCGACGGTGATTGGTCCTATGTTGCGTTCGGTGCGACCACAAGCGGCAATCGCCAATATTTTGCGTTGGGAAAGCATTCTTATTGACCCGCTTGGCGCGCTGTTGGCGGTGTTGGTATTTAACTTTATTGTGGTGCAAACAACCGGTGGTAATGAATGGCTAGCGGTTACCTTTGTGTTTGGCAAAATATTGATAGCCGGTGCGTTATTTGGCTGTGGCGCCGGTTATCTTTGCGGTATCTTAATGCGCAAAGACCTTATTCCTGAGTTTTTACATAACTTTTTCATTTTGGCTTCCGTGGTCGTGGTGTTTGGTTTATCCAATACATTAGAGCATGAGTCTGGTTTGTTAGCAGTGACAGTCATGGGTATTTGGCTAGCAAATATGAGGGGTGTGGAAACAGCTGATATTGTTGATTTTAAAGAAAGCCTAAGCATAGTATTGATTTCCGGTTTATTCATTCTGTTGGCGGCTAGAGTTGATATAAACGAGTTAATAACGCTGGGTTGGCAGTCGCTCTTGGTGTTGGCCTTTGTTCAGTTGGTGGCACGACCCTTAAAGATATTATTTTCCACATTAGGTGCGGATCTCAATTGGCGAGAAAAAGTAATGATTTCGTGGATTGGACCGCGCGGAATTATTGCGGCAGCGGTTTCCGCTTTGTTCGCAATCCGACTCGATCAATTGGGCTTTGAAAATGCGAATGTGTTAGTGACCCTGACCTTTGTTGTTATCATTGGTACGGTGGTACTGCAAAGTTTAACGGCAAAGCCATTAGCCAAGTTTCTGGGTGTGCGCGAGCCATCGCCTCAGGGTTTATTGATCGTGGGTGCTAACGGGGTCGCTCGTGCTATCGCTAAGGCAGTGAAGGCAAGTGGATTTGAGGTGCTCTTAGCGGATAGTTATCGAACCAATATTTTGGAAGCGCGTATGCTGGGTCTTAAGGTGTTTCTTGGTAATCCAGTATCAAGTCTTGCTGAAAAGGAAATAAATTTAGTGGGCATTGGGCGTATGTTGGGGCTGTCGCAAAATGAAGATTTGAATTTTTTGGCAGCCCAACGCTATCAACGTGAGTTTGGCAAGAAGGGCATCTTTACCCTGGGTAGCCAAGCCAGTCAGTTCAAAAGCGAACGTCATTTGGTATCTGAAGATATGAAAGGACAGGTGTTGTTTGGTGGTGATTGTACCTATGGCAAACTGGCCAGCATGATAGCCCGCGGCGCGGTGATGCGAACCACTAATATTAGCGAAGAGTTTACGCTAGAAGATTACATCAAGCAGTATGGTGACAACAAAGTGATCCCAATGTTTGTTGTCACCACCAAAAAGAAACTGTTAGTGCTTACCAAATCGCCCACTAAGGAAGAAGTGGTATCCGGTTGTAAGATTATTGCTCTAGTCCCCGTTGAGGAGGACTAGAGCACTCCAGTAGGCTCATTAGACAAGGATTACGGCTTTTTCGGCTGTTGCTGTTTAGCCAGTTCTGCCGGCCTTTCCGCGAGTTTCATTTTGCCTTTACTGGCTTTTGCTAATGCTTTGATACTATCACCTTGGAAAGCGTCGACACGGATAACATCGTAAAGTGCTTCTAAAGTTTCCTCTAATTTATCACGGCAGCTTTCATCAAGAATGTTGTTGCGAATAGCCCAGTCTACTACTTCCGCTCGCTCGTGACCCATTAATAGCGCGATATCCTCGAGGTCATCAATATCACGGCTATGGATAGCTTTATGCAATGCCATGCGTTCCTTTG
Organism: uncultured Ketobacter sp.; assembly: GCA_963922875.1. Classification (GTDB taxonomy): domain Bacteria; phylum Pseudomonadota; class Gammaproteobacteria; order Pseudomonadales; family Ketobacteraceae; genus Ketobacter. Next base: position 196,111 of record CAWUJH010000006.1, read on the forward strand.
CGGTGTCGTTGGCTAACCGATAGGCATTCAATACCCGTCCCAGAATATCTTTGGGATCCGTATTGATATAGCTACCACGGGCAAGCTCTAGCCTTAGGGGGGTGTCTTTGATGATGGTGGCGGCTACTTTACTGCCAAGTTCATCTGTCGGGCCGGAATTACCGAGTGAGCCCAGTGGGAATACCAGCAAGCGCAACGGCCAACGTAAAAGTGGAACTGGAAAATTAGTGATAGCCGCGAGTAAACTTTGCTGCAATTCTGCAAGGGATTTTTCCAGGCTCCATTCCACCAATACTCGCTGATCCTCAGGATAGCCACTGTCATGCCAATATTTAATCACTGCTGAGGCATAGTAAAGATGAGTCAGGGCATCCGCCATCCGTCCCGAAAGGCGCTGTTTGGCTTTTAAGCCACCACCCACAGTGAGTAGGATGAAATCAGTTAAGGTGGCAAAAGCGGCGGAAAAACGCGCCAGTTGGCGATAATATTTTTTTAAGCCGCCTTTATCTGGCACTGGTTCCAACAGACCAAAGGATGCACCCAAGAAAAAGGTTCTGACGGTATTGCGCAGGCTATGGGCCACATGGGGGAAAAAGACTTCATCAAAGGCTTTAGTGGCTTCCTCTTCATCACTCATGCCTGCAGCTTCTATTTCAGCCACTATATAGGGATGGCAGCGTATCGCGCCTTGGCCAAACACCATTAAGCTGCGCGTAAGGATATTGGCACCTTCCACAGTAATGCCAATGGGTACAGCCTGGTAAGCGCTGGCCATAAAATTGCGTGGCCCGGTGATAACGCCACGCCCGGCGACTACATCCATGGAGTGGTTGATCACTTTACGCATGAGATCGGTGTTGCGGTATTTTAATAACGCGGAGGGCACCGAAGGACGCACACCCCGGTCCAGCATGCCGCTGGTGAGTAGTCGCGCACTGTTCATCATATAGGTATAACCGGCGATGGGTTCGAGGGCTTCTTGAATGCCTTCAAAGTTACTGATAGCACGACCGAATTGTTCTCGAACGTAGGCATAGCTGCCGGTACTCAAGCTGGCGGCTTTACCGGCACCAGTGCCCAAAGCAGGCAGTGAAATGGAGCGGCCGATGGATAAGCATTCCAGCAGCATGGTCCAGCCTTTGCCCAACATCTCTTGACCACCAATAACAAAGTCCATGGGGATGAAGACTTCGTTGCCCCAGGTGGGCCCGTTCATGAATACCGTATTCATGGGCATGTGACGGGCACCATGATTAACGCCTTCTACGGTTTCGGGAATCAGTACGCAGGTGACGCCAATTTCTTCCTCGTCACCTAAAAGGCTACCCGGATCATAAACCTTGATGGCCAAACCAATAAGCGTGGCCACCGGGGCCAAGGTGATGTAGCGTTTGTTCCAGGTAACCTTTAAACCCAGTACTGATTTGCCTTCCCATTCGCCTCGACACACGATGCCCTTATCGGGGATGGCGCCAGCATCGGAGCCGGCCACTGGAGAGGTGAGGGCGAAACAGGGGACTTCCTCTCCTTTTGCCAAGCGCGGGAGGTAATACTCTTTTTGCTTATCCGTGCCGTAGTGCATTAACAACTCACCGGGTCCCAGTGAATTTGGCACCATGACAGTGACTGCCGCGCTTACACAGCGAGTGGACAGCTTCATTACAATTTCAGAATGTGCCGTGGCAGAGAAGCCTTTGCCGCCTTGCTCTTTGGGAATAACCAAACCAAAGAACCCCTGTTCTTTAATGAAGGCCCAGGCTTCTTCCGGCAGATCGTAGTATTCATTGGTAATTTTCCAGTCATCCAACATGCCGCACAGCGTTTCCACAGGACCATCAACAAAGGCTTGTTCTTCTTCGGTTAATCGAGCAGGCCGATAGTCGTGTAACTTTTGCCAGTTGGGCTTACCGGAAAATAGTTCACCATCCCAATCCACATTGCCAGAATTAAGAGCTTCTTGTTCAGTGGATGACAGGGTGGGGAGGCGACCACGTACCCATTTTAGTAAAGGTGCACTGAGTTTTTGTTGGCGTAATTCTGATGGCCACATGGCCAGCAAAATAGTGCCTAACAGGATCAAGGTGATCAGGCTGGTAAAAAAGCCCCAGCAGCTTAATGCCATGCCGATGAGGGCCGCAGCGATGAGTATGCCTGTTGATATTGTTTTTTGAACGCCGCAATAGAGCAGAACTGCTCCGGCAATCAGGACAAGAATAATTCCCATAAAAAATCTCCGTATTTCTATGTGTGACGCATTTCAACGGTTGAAAAGTCGGCTAAATTTTGCTGCGGTGTACTTTTGAGGCAGTTGTAATCTCCATAGGTTCCATTGCATTGGTATGTATGCATTGGTGAGCCCATAGTAAATCACAAAAAAACGGCCCTGGGTAACGGGCCGTTGGAAGATTATTTTTTGTCTAGTTTGCGACCAGGCTTAGGCTTTTGCCGCCGAGCTTTGGGTGGCTCCGAACCACCTTTCTTATTGGGCTTGCTAGGTTTGCGGGGCGCAGATTTTTCATCGTTGCTTTTTTCGGGCTGTTCTTTGCCATAGCGAGTCAGCTTCAATGGGTATTTTCGTATTCTCACACTTTTTAGTTGGTTGAACAGCTCTTTTGGCATACCTGCGGGTAAATCCACGGTGGAGTAGTCTCCGCGCATATGGATTTCACCAATATATTCACTTTCTATACCGGCTTCGTTGGCAATCGCGCCCACGATGTCGCCCGGCTTGGCACCTTGAGTTTTACCCACTTCCAAGCGAAATCGTTCCATATCCACTTCAGGATAATCCCGTAAACGACTGGGTTCTGGATCAATGGCCGTTTCGCCTCGGCTGGAACGGTCTCTACCGGATCGCTCGCCACTAGACCTTTCACCACTGGATCGTTCTCGGCTGGGTCTTTCATTAACGGGTGCCATTGCGGGTGGCTCCAGCGGTAGATCTTCCTGCAATAAGTCGATCAGTGTTGCCGCTAAAAGTTGCGCGTCTATTTCTTGTTCTTTACAGATTTCCTCAACCAACTGTTGAGACAAGTCAGACGCCGGATTTTGCTGTGCTTTAGCGATCCGTTGTTTAAAACGTTCTACTCGTTGCTCCTTGACCACATTGTTGTTGGGCATGGAGGCTCGAGGTATCGTTTGACGAGTATCCCGCTCAATAGTTTTTAACAGGCGGTTTTCCCGGTGAGTAACAAACAGAACGGTCTCGCCACTGCGCCCAGCACGCCCGGTACGACCGATGCGGTGCACGTAGGATTCACTGTCATAGGGAATATCAAAGTTCACTACATGGCTAAATCGATCAACGTCCAATCCTCTGGCGGCAACGTCGGTAGCTACTAGAATGTCGAATTTGTTTTTCTTCAGGCCAATAATGGTTTTTTCCCGCTGATTTTGGTTTATCGCACCATGGATGGCTTCCGCTCGGTAGCCCCAGGCATTAACCTTTTCCGCCACTTCACTGGCGCTTTCACGGGTTCTTACGAATACAATTACGGCGTCGAAGGAGCGGGTTTCAAAGTATCGACGCAAGGCTTCCAGTTTTTGGCGACCATCAACCAACCAATAGGACTGCTCGATCTTGTCTACTGTCGCGGTGGCTGATTTAATCACCAGGTGTTCTGGGTTTTTAAGGTACTTGTTGGCAATCCGTCGAATCGGTTCTGGCATGGTTGCCGAGAACAGCGCGGTTTGTTGCTCGCCAGAACAGTGGCTAAGAATAGTTTCCACATCATCGATGAAGCCCATGCGCAGCATTTCGTCCGCTTCATCCAGAACCAGGGTTTTGATCCCTTTAATATTTAACGTACCCCGACGCAAATGATCCAATACGCGCCCAGGAGTCCCCACCACTACATGCACCCCTTTCTTTAGCAATTGTAATTGCGGGCGGAAGTCTTGGCCGCCGTAGATTGGTGCTATCCGAAAGCCTTTCAAATGACGAGCATAGCGCTGGAATGCTTCTGCGACTTGTACCGCCAGTTCACGGGTTGGTGTCATTACCAGAATTTGGGTTTCAGGGGCAGACATATCTAAATTTGCTAACAGCGGTAGCGCAAACGCTGCCGTTTTTCCGGTTCCGGTTTGTGCTTGGCCGATCAAATCCTTGCCTGCTAGCACCACTGGAATGCTCGCAGCTTGAATGGGGGATGGCGATTCGTAGCCGAGCTCGCTCAAGGATTGCAAGACAAAGTCTGGCATGCCGAGTTCAGCGAAGCCCTGGCTTTTTGTGGGTTCAGACATGGATTGGGGCCTGCGGTGTAGCTACAACAACGTTCCAGAAGGGGAGTAGCAAGGTTATATGGGAGGCGGATTATAGGCGCTTTTTAGTGATCTGTTAACTGTTGATATTAAATTTACCCTAGCCCGCCTTGGTGCTGGCGGGCTGAAATAGGATTTATTTCAATGCTTTCATTGCCTTGCGAGCAGCGCTAAGAGTTTGATCTAATTCGCGGTCGCCATGAGCGGCTGAAATAAAACCGGCCTCATAGGCGCTAGGTGCCAGATAGATCCCCTCATTAAGCATTAAGTGGAAAAAGTGTTGAAAACGTTCGAGATGGCAGCGGGTAACCTGTTCAAACCGAGTAATGACTTTTTCATCGGTGAAGAAAAAGCCAAACATACCACCCACCTGGTGGGTAGAAAAAGGTATTCCGGCTTCTTCAGCGGCATTATTTAGTCCACGCATCAAGGTTGCAGCCCGCTGCTCTAAGTTGGTGTAAAAATCACGCCCTGAGATCTCCTTGAGCATGGCGAGTCCGGCGGCCATCGCCACGGGATTGCCAGATAGCGTACCTGCCTGGTAGACCGGGCCGGTGGGGGCGATATATTCCATGATTTCCCTTTTACCACCGAACGCTCCCACCGGCATGCCGCCGCCGATAACTTTACCCAGGGTCGTCAGGTCTGGAGTTATTCCATAAACACCCTGAGCGCCTTTTAGGGAGCAGCGGAAACCAGTCATCACTTCATCCAGGATAAGAACGGAACCCGACTCGTCACACACCTGACGCAAGGCCTCCAGAAACCCAGGCACTGGCGGTACGCAATTCATGTTACCGGCAACGGGCTCCACGATAATGGCGGCAATCTGATCCCCCATTTCCTGGAACAGGTTTTTGACTTGTTCAATATTGTTGTACTCCAGGGTCAGCGTATGTTCTGCCACGCTGGCAGGCACACCGGGTGAACTGGGTACGCCTAAAGTGAGTGCTCCTGAGCCTGCTTTTACCAGCAGGGAATCGGCATGGCCGTGATAGCAGCCTTCAAATTTGACGATTTTGTCACGCCCAGTAAAGCCACGGGCCAGGCGAATCGCCGACATGGTGGCTTCCGTACCAGAGCTGACCATGCGCACTAAATCCATGGTATCGAAAATCTCGCACACCTTGTATGCCATTTCCACTTCTATAGCCGTGGGAGCACCAAAGCTTAAGCCTTTTTCTGCGGCTTCCTGAACGGCACGAACAATCGAGGGGTGAGCATGGCCCAGGATCATAGGCCCCCAGGAACCCACATAATCAATATATTGCCGATCGTCTTCGTCTATTAGGTAGGCTCCCCGTCCGGATTTAAAGAAAACCGGTACGCCGCCAACACCCTTAAAGGCTCTAACCGGGCTGTTTACTCCCCCTGGAATGTGGACTTGGGCATCGGCAAATAGGATTTCTGATCGAGTCATTGGCGTGGCCTTTAGGGTTGAAATTGACGACGTTTGAGACGGCTAAACAGGGTTTGATAGCGTTGGCAGTGATCAAGAATATTGTCTTGACTGAATATATCGTGAACAACGGCTACCATGTCGAATCCCGCCTCGATTAATGGAGCGGCATTATTCAATGTTATGCCTCCAATAGCAACGCAGGGCAGGGGGCAGTGTTGGATATAGGCGCTGATAACAGCGAGTTCTGCGGGTTTGGCGTCGGGCTTGGTGCTTGACGGGTAAAATCGGCCAAATGCCAGGTAATCTGCCCCTGCTGACTGAGCCTGAGCCGCTAAATCCACACTGCCATGACAGGTGGCTCCGATCAAACAATGGCTACCCAGCTTCTCGCGGGCCTGCTCAATAGTGAGGTCTTCCTGCCCCAGGTGCACACCATCGGCGTCCACGGCCAGGCACAGATCAACATTGTCGTTGATGATTAACAGTGCGTTGTAGGTGGCGGTAAGTTGTTTGAGTTGACGAGCAATTTTCTCCTGAGTCGTGAAAGGCAGCTGTTTTTCACGATATTGAATGATTTTTACCCCAGCTTCCAATGCCGCCTGCACTTGTGCTTTGATCTGTTCCGGTGGAGTCAACCGGGAGTCAGTAATTGCGTACAAGCCGCTTAGTAAGTCAGTGCTTAGGTCCATTGGGCGAGAAACTTCTGTCCGTGTCCCAATTGCTGAGCCTGGGCAATGATTTTGCTAACGCAGGTTTGGGCATCACGGACAGCCGCGAGTACCGAAGATCCATGTGCAACATAGCCTGCAATAGCGGAAGCCAGGCTGCAGCCAGTACCGTGAAATTCACCGGGTAAGCGTTGTTGTCGGTAGTCTGCCAGAAATTGACGGTGTCCCCAAAGACGATTAACTACGGTGTCGGTGGGTTCGTGTCCGCCCGTAATTAATACATAATCTGCGCCCCCAGCCATCAACTGTTGTGCGCAGGCATCCAGGGTGTCGGCGTCGCTGCACAAGAGGCGGGCTTCTGGTGTGTTGGGGGTAATAATGGAACAGTAAGGGATCAGCAGCTCATTCAGCGCTCCCACCAATTCCGCCTCGGCAAGACTGCCACCACCGCCTGCCGCGATTACCGGATCTAGAATCAGCGGAATATCCGGGTATTCATTGACGATGGTATGGATGGCTTCCACGTTGGCAATGGAACCCGTCATGCCAATTTTGAATGCCGCTACTGGCAAATCTTCCAATACGGCCCGCGCTTGGGCAATGATCAAGGCGCTGGAGACCGGGGTAAAATCCTTAACATTGCGACTATCCTGGATCGTGAGAGCGGTTATTACAGAGCAGGGATGACAGCCAAGTCGACTCAAGGTTGAGATGTCGGCCTGCACTCCTGCTCCACCGCTGGGGTCGTGTCCGGAAAAGACCATTACAATGGGTGGGGCAATAGTATCCACGTTGATCCAGCCTCTTGCGATAGTTTGATGAGCTGCTCTAATAACACAGCTATGTTACTCTTTTTGGGTTAAAAATCTTCCAATGTCAATGATTTAACGGCCTAAATACAGGTTCAAAAATCAGGAAGGTTCCTGCTTCTGGGTGTATAATTGGAGCTTACGGCTAACTTATGGCCGATGGTGCGACTTACCAGACTCAAGACTGGCTAGGTCACAGTAGTTTCACTAACAACAGCATAAAGAAGTAAACCATGCCTAAATCCGATGCAATGTTCTCACTCACCATAAACCCACGTTTCTGCGATACCGATGCCATGGGGCATATTAACAACACCGTATTACCTGTGTGGTTTTTGGAAGGGCGTGAGTCTGTTTTGCGTATATTCAACCCCAGTTTATCCACTGAAGAAGTGAGTCTGGTGCTGGCTAAAATCGAGATTGAATACTTGGAGGAGCTGTTTTTTGGTAGGCCGGTAGAAATTAGAACCTATGTTTTAAGAATCGGCACGTCCTCAATTTTAGTAGGCCAGGAAGCATGGCAAGAAGACGGCCTCTGTGCCACAGGAACCGCTACCATGGTTAACTTCGATAAGCATTCTCGTAAGTCTGTTCCTATTCCGGTTGATATCAAAAAACAGTTAGGGCAACATGTTTTAGAAGCCGACTTATAGGATTATATGGTTTTTTTGCCATGGTGTATAATTAAGTAATACAGTTACAAATCATCGCAAATATTGTCGGAATTGTTTACTTCTCAGCCGTGACAGATATGACAATTGGTGATAAAAAAGGAGTCTAATAGATGGTGAAGAATAAAATAATTAACAATATATAATGTATACCTAGTACTCAGAAGTGCCTAGGTTGCGAATTGATCGCATAGTTGTTTAGGGGTGCGTACTATGAAGCGAGCGTTAAAAGCCTGTTTGGAGGCGATGGATCACGCTGAAGATTATCAAAGTTGGTCCGATGCAGCGAAGGAATACGATCATCTTTCGGGTATAGAAGAGTGGCGTGAAGAAGACGCATCGCCGCACTACGATTACAAAATGATTCGCCTGCGGTTTAATGAATTACGAACCGCCCGCCAACGCGGCGATGTTAACCAGCTGGTTTTTTATATCAATGAAGGTTTGCACGGTAATCTTGGCCGCATTGCTAACCCTGCGCTTTACAGCCAATGTTATTTTGGCACCAAAAATCTCATTAACAATTATCTCGATGAAGTCAGTACCTGCCTGCGGTGGATTTGCGAAAATGAATTCCCGAATTTTACTTTGGTGGAGAAATTAGAATTTTTTGAACGCACCCATCAATCCTTTGGCGAGTCAGCCCTTATGCTGAGTGGCGGGGCTGCGCTGGGAATGTTTCATCTGGGTGTATTAAAGGCCACCTGGGATGCCCATCTACTACCCAGCATCATTTCTGGCTCCAGCGCCGGGTCAATCATGGCCTCTGTGGTTGCGACCCATACGGATGAAGAACTTAAGGAAATGCTCAATCCGGAATATATATTTGCCGAGGCTTTTCGTATGGTGGGCTGGCGTGGCACCTTGCGGGGCAAGGGTTTGCTGGATCCCGCGCAATTGGAGTTGTGCCTGGAAAGAAACGTTCAGGACTACACTTTCGAAGAGGCCTATCGGCGCACCGGACGGCGGGTCAACATCTCCGTATCACCGGCAGATCCGCAGCAGGATTCTCGACTGCTGAATGCGGTAACGTCACCACACGTGTTAATTCGTAAGGCGTCACTGGCTTCTTGTGCAATTCCTTATGTTTATCCACCGGTTATGCTATGGGCAAAAAACATTAACGGCGAAAAAGTACCGTATATTCCTTCCAGACAGTGGGTGGATGGTTCCATTAAAAACGATTTGCCCGTGCAGCGACTGGCGAGGATCTATGGCGTTAACCACTCGATTGTGAGTCAAACAAACCCCCATGTACTGCCTTTCCTGTCCAGGGCGGCACCCACAAAAAAGACCTTCCGTACTTATATGAAGGAAATGGTGTTAAGCAATGCCCGTAATAACGTAGGACAATTGCTTGATTATACAAAGAGCCAGATGGGCAATCGTGGTTTGGCATTGTTGGTGGATAAGGCTCATTCCATTGTTTCTCAGCGTTACCAAGGTGATATTAATATAGTGCCACCTCGCCAGCCAATGAGCTTGTTTAAGGTGTTATCCAATGCCTCGCCGGAGGATGTAGCGCGTTATATCCGTATCGGGGAAACCTCCACCTGGCCTAAAATTGAGATGATAAGAAATTCTACGATGATCAGTCGTACTATTAATGAGTGCTTGAGCAAGCTGAAAGTGGAAGAAGAGCGCGAGTTGGTAGAATTCTCTAAAAATCAAGCAGCAAGCTGATTAAGCCCCTTTGATTGGCCTTATTGTATGAATCTCTATTATCTATTAATGGAGACCTAATAAGGCCAATTATGATTCTTTCTGCGCTTTTCTTTTTCGGCTGTTGTGGTTGTTTCGTTTTTGTTGCCTGCCGTTCCCCAGAAGGGTATCCGTTTGGTGAGATCCCGCATAGATTCAACACTTTGGGAAATGCCGGAAAATCGCTCAGTTATTATACGAATTTCATCCATGTTTTCCGCCACTCGAAATACCACAATGTAGAACTCCATCATTGCCCGAGTTATGGTGGCCACTGTGATAAAACCGATAGGAGCGGCGATAAACAAATAAAATAATCCCCGCCACCAAGAACTAACAAAAGCTTCGATGGTTAAATATAAGGCCGCTATTAATGTTGATGCCAAAATAACGCCATACAGTACAGGAAACATTTGTACGGTAATAAAGCGAGAGAAAGAAAAATCGAACAGCGTTGTAAAATAGCCCCTGGCGGTGTTGCTTGCGTGCTTAATGGACTTTTTGTCTTCAGGCGAATCCGGCATACAGAGTACTCAACATCTGGGTGATGGAATATTCTAAACAAGGAGCAGGAATCAAGATAGTCTTGATTCAATCGCTGTGAAGTAATCCACTAAATCACTAAGTTGAAACTAATCCACAATAAAGCTGGTAAATAGAATATCTTCTACAGCGCTCGGTTCCCCTTCCGATTCCAGCGCTGAAACAATCTCTTGTAAGGCATCCTGTTTGAGCTGTAGCTTTCCTTCAGAAGAATTCAATGCCTCTTCGTTCTGACGGCTGAATAACATAACTAAGTTATGGCGAATGAATGGACCATGGCGATCTACAGCGTCAGCTGTTGGTTGCCCCTTAACCTTTAAAGTGACATCGGCCTTAAGATAGCCAATTTTTCTCGCTTCGTAATTGGTGACAAAGGCAGGCTTTAATTCTACGTAAACCACAGAGTCTTGCGCTTCTTGCGGAACTTCATCTTCAGCCCAGCCGGGCAGGGGAATCAGAAACAGACAACAAGTCATGAGCGCGAGTTTTTTCATGGCGGAAATTTTCCAACTGAGTTTTCAATTACAGTAAAATATAGCCATAGATTTGAAAAAATCATCCACAGTTCACCGCCAGAATGAAAATTTGTGCGCTATGTGGGAAATTAAGGCCAGGTGAAGTCATGCAGTTTACAGTGCTTTATTTAAATACCAATGTGCTAGCGTTTTCTTCCGGGCTAATGCTGCTGATGCTGATGTTAGCGTTTTGGCGGGCGCCGTGGGGCGCATTGCTTCACAGCAGTGTTCGTCAACATGCCTTACTGGGGTCTCTGGTGTTGCTGAGTTTAATCTGGTCGTTTCGATTTGAGGTGTTGCCTGGACTTTATTTTCATCCCTTTCTGACAGTGGCTTTGACCTTAGTGTTTGGCGTTCCCCTCAGTCTGATTACTGGAGCAGTGGCGGCGATATTGGTGGCTTTGGTGGGCAAAGGCCAGTGGATGGCACTGCCCTTAGACTGGCTGTTCACCGTGGTGGTGCCCACTGGATTAAGTTTCGTCTTACTTTGGCTGTTGGCTAAACTGCCTACCCGCAATCTGTTTGTATACATCCTGGGATTAGGCTTTTTCGGCGCTCTTTTGGTCACGGGAATAAATTGCCTGCTGTTATTGGCGTTTTTTTATTGCTGTCAACCAGAGGGGGCATTTCAGGATTTGTGGGAAAATATCGCCTTTACCATTCCATTGATCTATTCCGAAGGGTTTATCAACGGGGTGTTAGTGACCTCCATTACCGTCTATGCCCCCGATTTGGTTAAAACTTTCGATGATCAACGATTTCTAAAATCTTGAACCAGTTGTCATATTTTCGATATCTAATAGTGGTTTAATAGAGACTCAAGTTTGCAGGTTTTGGGTAGCCGCCATGAGTGATAATGATCAAAGTGTGTATATGCGCTCAATTTATACACGATTAAAGCACGGTGATGAGCGCGGCATGGGCCGTGCGCTGTTCGGTTTGGCTTCTGAAGCGCCCACCAGCCTTGTGGTTATTGTCGGTGTCTGGTTGGCGCTTTATAGCTTTTATCAGTGGCTACTTTAAAAAACTAATTCCCGAAAAAAGCAATTCCCATAATTGAGTTGACCTGTGTCTTGGTATTCGCAATGATTATACGTTAACGTTCATAGAATTTCGTAACGATTGAGAGCATTGCATGAGAACCATTCACAAGTTTGAAGTGCCGGTGACCAAAGAAACTCAAGTCATCGACCTGCCAGAAAATTCCACGATAGTGCACATTGAGTACTTAATGTCTAAAAAGGCCGTGTACATGTGGGCAGAGGTTCCTGCTGATATGACGGTTCCCAAAACGCCCCGCAATTTCAGAGCATTTCTCACCGGCGACGGAATTCCTGATTCAGCCCGTTATTTGGGTAGTACGATCGATCAATACCTGCCTGAGGTTTACCACGTTTACGAGCTGGTGGATTAAGACTTCTTCTGCCCATGAATCATCCCCGATCTCTTGGAAAATATGAGCTGCAGGGCGTGCTCGGCCAAGGGGCTATGGGGGTGGTTTATAAAGGTTTCGATCCAAATATCGCCCGCTTTGTTGCCATAAAAACCATCCATACCAATTTACTGGAAACCTCCTTGGGTCAGGAGTTACTGGAACGTTTCCGTAATGAAGCACAGGCGGTAGGGCGTCTTAATCATCCTAATGTGGTTTCTATCTACGAATTTGATCAGGACCACGGTATTCCCTTTTTTGTGATGGAGTTTGTGGAGGGCAACGACCTAAAAACCTTGTTGCAGAATGGCAAAGTGTATTCGCCGGAGGAAGCATTACACATCCTGATTTCGGTATTAAGTGCATTAACCTACACCCATAAGCTGGGGATTGTGCATCGAGATATTAAGCCAGCCAATGTATTTATTACCCACGAAGGACAGATCAAATTAGCCGACTTTGGCATCGCCCGGATTGATAGTTCCGAGATTACCCAGATGGGTAATGTGGTGGGTACTCCTTCGTATATGTCCCCGGAACAATGCCGTGGTGAGGCCATCGATGCCCGCAGTGACTTGTTTTCAGCGACCATCCTGCTTTATGAATTATTGGTCGGTGTAAAACCCTTTAGCGGCGATAACAGTCACGCCATTTTGCATAACATAGTCAATCAGGACCCCGAAAAGCCGAGTCTCAAAGTTGCCAGGCTTGGGCGCCGCTTTGACCCAATTATCAAGCGCGGTCTGGCTAAAAATCCGCCGGATCGTTTTCAGAGTGCTGCAGAGTACAAGCAGGCACTGCAGTTACTGAATGAGAAAACCGAAGGTAAACAACGCTGGGCCACCTGGGTGCCTATAAGCAGTATTGGTCTTATGGTGCTGGTACTGGCGGTTCTGTTAGGCTATTGGATGAAGGCTCAGACACAGGCTATAAACGCCAGTTCAGCCGTAGCAACCTCCACTTTGGATAGTACAGAAACCCAGGCGAAAATCGAACGCCTGCTGAAGGTGGCTGACGCCCATTATCGCGTCGGGCGCTTAGTGTCTCCGCAAGGCAGCAATGCCTTTGAAGCCTATGAGCTGATCTTACGGCTTGATCCCGGCAGCGTCGCCGCATTGGACGGTATAGCAAAAGTCAAAGACCGATTCTTTAAGCGTGCACAATTACTGTTGCTGGATGGTCGTAAAGAGGATGTGCGCCAGCACATACAGTTAGCGCAGCAGTTATTCCCCAACGACGATAGAATTCCGCAGCTAGACCAAAAACTGGCCGCGAGCGACTAGCTTTGAGCGGGCAACAGCTGATAAGCCGCATCCAGAAACTGCTGGGCTTGTTCCCATTCTCCATTCATCCGAGCTTGCTCTGCTTCTTGTAAATAGAGACTGCGTAAAAATTGGCGCGCTGATTGGGTTTCCGGCGCGGAGGGAAAGCGGGTATTCATTTTTTCTAAAAGATGGGCCGCCGTGGCTGAATTTTCTGCGGGCAACAGCGCACCAAGGTTGGCGCGGCGTTTGATTTCCTTGAGCCATTCCTGGTTATCAAGTTGTGGGTGAAATGACGTGGCTTCTGGCATCGTTGTGGTGGGTGGTTGATGCAGTGCAATGCTGGTTTGAGGCTGACGTGGTGGGGGTTGGCTTGGTGGGGTTTGGTCAGGTGTTTTGACTGGCGTTTGTGCAGCGGGGTCGACGATGGCGGCAGCTGTCTGGGTGTTATAACGCGGCCATAGCATTATCGCTAGGATCACGGCCATTGTGGCGGTTAGCGCTGAGCTGCTAACGATCCATAATAGTGGTTTTTTTGTCTTAGGCACTAATGCGGGGCTGGAGTGTACGCCATAGTGAGGTTGCGACTGAGTGGCTTGAGCAGGGTTAATCCGGGTGGAGGCTAGTTCGGACGAGATGATACTTGCAGAGGATTGCCGGGTTTCCATTGAGTTTATCAAGGTAGCGGCAGTGTCTGATTCTATTACCCTGGAGGAGTGCCCAGTAACTTTCTTTGTGTCCAGGGCTGCTTTGATGCTGCTGCGGAGAACAACAAAGTCGGTAATGGAAATAGGGCGTAGTGCCTGTGCTTCGTCAATCCAGGCGAGTGCTTGAGGATAGCCACAGTCGGAATCATTAATTTCTTGTGCCAGGTCACTGGCGATCTCATAGACCGTTTTTCGGCCGCCTCGCACGGCTTCGAAATGGTCTAGTAATAATAATTGACTCATTGGGGCTCTCCACTCAGGTTAGCGGTTAGCCTTGCAGGCTCTGAAAGAAAAATTCTCCGGCCTCGTGTCCTGCATGGCGTACCGGAGCATATTCTGGCACTTGAGGGTGCCTCAATGCCTGAGATTTGGATTGAACTCGGCGCAGCACCTGTTGATAAACAGTGTGCCCTTCAACCAAACCGTCGGTGGATTGCAAGGTTTCTATAAAAGCGCGGGCAAATACGGAATGTCCGTCACCGCCCCCGTCCATAACTGGGGCGATACCGCCAGAAGTCAATACGGTTCGAGCGCGGGCTTGTACCATTGCTTCCACCCATTCTTGTTGCATGTCGCCGGGTATAGCTTCTACCATCCTGGGCATCGCTGCGACTGACAAGGTGCCAGCATAGCAAGAGTCCGCCACTACCATGATATGTTTGGCTTTGATGGTATTTAAAATATCCGATATGGCCGCATTGGATATCCAGTTGCGGGCGTTACCCTGCTCGGCATCTACGGGGAGCCAGTAGCCACTGTCACCATTGCTATCCATCTCGCCATGCCCTGCATAGTAAATTAATAGATTATCATTTTCATCGAGAGTTTCTCGTAACTCGTTGAGTGCGGCCAAAATTTCATAACGGGTGGCATTGCGTAAAATGGTTGTATTGAAACCAAATTTGCTGTTCAGCACGGTGGCGGTGCTGGTGACATCATTGATCGCTGTCTCCAGTACGGGATAATGCCGATAATTATTGTTGCCAATCACCAAGGCGTGGTAGTTGCCCAGTTGTAGCGCCGTTGGCGGGGCCAATAAGGAGTCTGGGGTGGCTTTCTGGGCAATGGTGGTTACAGCCGGTGAGTCCGATACCACACTGAAGTTCAGTGCAACGGTATTGTTTTGATGATCAATAGCTTCGAGTTTTATGTTCGTGCGTTTCTGGCTCAAGGGTACATTGACCCAAAACAAATTGTACTCATCAATACTCTGTTCAACGCCATTCACTTTAAAGGATTTCAACCCTGCGGGTGCTTGAATTTTCCCAATGATTTCTTTTTCTTTGATATTGGATGCCACAGGAATCGTGGGTAAGCCACGCATTAGTGTCATGGGTGGATCAATAATCTCGATCACCGGCATACTGGAAGCATCCGCCATTTTGAGAGAGGACTGCTCCAGTGCGGCGTGCTGACTCTGAACTTCATTATGGCTTTTAGATAACTGAGCATTGGCATCCGCTAAGCGACGCTCCTGTTCGTTCACGGTCGCTTCGGCATTGACGAGGGCTTCCCGTAACTGCGTGATTAAGGCTTGGCTTTGTTCATGAATCGCTTTTGATTCCTGGGTATAGAGCTCCAGGGCTAGCGCTTTTTCCTGGCTTTGGGCTGCGGCTAAGGCCTGTTTATTGCGGGCCAGGTTTTGCTGTGCTTGAGCCAGTTGGTTTTCTGCCTGAGCTAACTGGCGGGTTTTTTCAGTGACTTGATATTTCAGGTGCGCCAATTCTTGCTGATCTACGGCATTGATTTCTACCGTCGAGGCGTATAACAGATCGTCGTTTTCCAAACCTGCCGCCTGCCGGTAATAATTGAGCGCCTTGGCTTTATCCATGCTGACCCCTAACCCTTTTTCATAAAGGTTACCCAGATTGATCAGGGCTCGAGGAAAGCGTTGCTCACTGGCTTTGGAATACCAGATGGCCGCCATGGCAAAATCCGGTTCCAGCCCCAGGCCTTTTTCATAGATTTCACCCACGTAGGTTTGGGCTTCTGGATCACCGCTTTGCGCTACAGGTAACCAGATTTTCAGCGCTGTGGCGTAATCTGCACGGTCAAACGCTACGTATTCTCCACCCCTGATCTCGCAATCAACGGCGCTGGTTTTGATAGGGCGACGGGCACTTAAATAAGTGCTTAGGCTGCCGAGTCGCTTTACTTGCCCCGGCAAAAGACAGTCGATGATTAGCAAATCGTCAGCACTTGCCGCCGTTACAAGGGCACCATCACTGGGTGGTACCGAGGCACTGCAGCCTGTAAGCAGGGTGAGTATGAAGCTTATTATTGTGGTCGGTCGACTTAGAATCCCCATTGAGTAAACCTTTCCATAGAACAAATGGCATTGTAACTCTTATGGCGATGGTAAAAAGTTAAGTTTTACACATTCCGAGTCTGCATTATCAGCGGTCTCAGCCACTAACTCCCACCATGAAGGCCAACCCTGATAATGGTCGGTTGCCTTCAGTAATTTAAAATGGGCATTGGTTTGAGAGTCACCTTGGTTCTGAGCCTCACTAAAAGCTTCAATCCAGGACCATAAAACTTCTTTATCCTGTTCACCGGCGATATGAAATTGTTGAATAGAATCCGCTAGGGGCGGTTGCTCAATGGGGTCCATGGAGCCCATTAGTGGCGAATAGCCGTGATGGCTTAACCATTGGTTAAGCTGGAGATTGCCCGCCAGGGTGACCAAGCCGCAGGTGTTCGGTAGCTCGGGTGCCAGTAGGGTTGCCAAGGTGGCTCCACCACTATAGCCAATCAAGGTGAGGCTGCTGTCAGCAGGGATCAGCAGATCAATGGCTTTCGACATGCTCTCGACGGTTGGTTTGCTGTAGCGAAATAGAGTCCACTGCAAGGGCGTGCATTGGCTATCAGCGGTATGAAAATAGCAGGGGCGACCGATCACCAGGGCAGGGTCGGGATCAGCCATAGCCATGTTTAACAGTAATGAGTCCTGCGGGGTTGGGTCTTCCGACGGGCGTCCCGAGGCAGTCACGGCCTGGCCGTCGCCATGAATATAAATGTGCCAGTGTTTGGCCTGAGGAGCGTCAAGGGCAGCCTGATTGAAAAATATTCTGTGACGAAAAGGATCGCCGGTGACTATCTTTGAACTGCCAGTTTCGAATTTAGAAGCGGTGACAGTGGAGTCCTCGCTCATGGGGGTATGGGAGCAGGCACTCACAAGCAGTGACAACACAAAAAACCCAACACTGAGAATTAACCGAACATTTGTGTAAGCCGTGTCTTTTTTGTTTGTTTTTATAGTCATTGATACTCACAGACGACAGGTAACGGAGCAGATACTATGATGGATTTTCCTGGGATACATGGCAAGCTCCCCAGCCATGGAGATTTTATCTCACGTAATGTATCTCAAACATTTGTTCGTACCTGGGAAGACTGGTTACAGCAGGGCATCACGGCGTCACAAGAATGTTTGGGCGAAGATTGGCTGAATATCTATCTAATTAGTCCTGTGTGGCGTTTTGTGTTAAGTCCGGGGGTGGTAGATCAACAGGTGTGGGCCGGAATAATGATCCCTTGTGTAGATAAAGTCGGGCGTTATTATCCATTGACCATGGTACAGTCCTGGTCCGCTTCAAAATTACCTACTAAATTACTGGTGGAAGAAAGCCAGTGGTTTGAAGCGCTGGAAGTACTGGCGCAATCAGCATTGCAGGATTCGTTAACCGCCGATTGGCTTGAAGAACAATTTCCTGGCCTGGCGCCAAAACAAATGCCGTTTTCACCGGAACCAGGCTGTTGGGAACCTGCAAAACCGGTTTCTACCCGCTGGCAAGATCCTGAGCAAAATCCGCTGCAGAGTTATCCCTTGTTGGTCCATAGTCTTTTACAACAGCGTTGGCCTTGCTACAGTTTATGGTGGAGTCAGGGTTCGGAGCGCGTAGATCCGGGATTAATGTTGACAGGCTACTTGCCTTCCCCGCAAAGCTTTACGGCCTTAATGGATGGAAATTGGAAAAAATGGGGCTGGAATGCACCATTTGGTGAAATACTACCATTGGCGATTGGGGCCAACTACTGCGACAATACCAACCAAAGAAATGAGAGTGAGTAAAGTCCCACATGGTTCAGACTCCATGGGTGAGTAGTGCCGCCACTCATTGCGGCGCGGTACGAAAAATTAATGAAGATGCCTACCTAAACCGGAGTCATGACGGGCTTTGGGTGGTGGCTGATGGCATGGGCGGTCATGAAGCGGGCGAAGTTGCCAGCCAAATGATAGCGACCTGCTTACGTGGTATTGAAGTCAATAGACCCTTAACCGACGTTGTGGATGCTGTAGAAGATTCTCTGCTTAAGGTTCATCAGGATATTCAAAACTATTCACGGAGTCATTGTGATGGCCGCACCATGGGTAGTACTGTGGTGGCATTTGTCGTGCAGAACAACATTGGTATTTGTTTGTGGGCGGGCGACTCCAGATTGTACCGCTATCGCGACGCAGAGCTTAGTGCAATTTCGGAAGATCATAGTCAAGTGAATGAAATGCTGGTTCGCGGTATGATTACTCCGGAAGAGGCTCTGCATCATCCAGCTTCTAATGTTATTACCCGAGCGGTTGGCGCCAGTGATGATCTTTATATCGATGTGTCCCTGGTAGAGCTCAAGAGCGGTGACATTTATTTATTGTGCAGTGATGGGCTTTACGGTGCCTTAAGCCACCAACAAATTCAATTCCATTTAGCCCATGATGATGTATCCCAGGCCACTACAGGCTTGATAGATGACTCGCTCCGTGCTGGCGCACGGGACAATGTCACGGTCGTGGCGATTAAGGTTCAATGATGCCTTCAGTTGAGGAAAAGCAGCTAGCGCAAGAGATAAGAGGTTTGGCTCGCCGCTACTGCGATGGTGAAATCACCAAAGGTGAATACCGACGTCAGCGTCGACACTTGTTGGAATCCTTAGGGGGCGCTGCGGAGCCAACATCTGAGCTTGATTCCAACGACGAAACTACCTTGCAACAATTCGACTCAGCAGGGCGCTTATGGCCTTTCTCCGGGTGGGCGGTATCCATAATGGCCATAGCGTCAGTGGTCCTGCTAGGGGTGATCGTGGCGATGATGGTGCGAAACTGGTAGATGCTTTTACTCTTAGGCAACACTTGGGTGTTGAGCAATCCTTTCAATGTTGAGGTATTGTTTTCCCCACAGTTTGAGTGGTCTTGCTACCGGAAACCGATCGCTGTTCAAGACTCTACCCAGGGGCTGTTCTCGAATACTTAAGCACCACATCCCATCGCCATGGAATTGAAATTTTATATGTTCATGGTCCCGCTTCACGGGGTGGTATACCCCAGAGCTGTAAGGTTGATGTAACTGAGCTTCATCAATTGTATTCAGTTCTTTATCCAGCAAGAAAATGTACAACACTTCCTGGTACAGAGTATTATCCCCGGAAATCAATAAATAACGCTGACCGAGTCGGTATTGGTCTAACAGACTTTGGCCTTTGATATGACGACCGGTGGGCTGGCCTTGTAAGAGTAGATGTAAGCGGTCTAGGCCATTACTCGGCGAGTGGGGAATTACAGAAAACACAGCAGTTTTATGGATTCTGGGCATAATCAAGACCATCACGGGGAAGTGAGCAAACGGTTGATCTTTTGAGTTTAATTCAGTTCAAGGGTTTGGGTACGCCATTATTACCTTAATTTTTGTGTAAAATGCACATTATTGAATGGGTCAGGAGGAAAGAGCCGTGTTTGAATTATTGATTGTCCTGGTGTTGCTTTCTGTCGTTTTGGCCTTTGTGGCGGGGATTCTCTGGTATAAAGTTTGGTTAAAAACCAAACAAGATAAGGTGACGGAACAGCTGCAGCGGGCGAATAGCGCCGAACAGGAACAAAAGCGGTTAGATTACTTGAATGAAAGTATTAATGTGATTGCTGCTGCGGTGTTGGATGAACAATGCCCACTCACAGAGGGCTGTATTCGAATCGCAGTACTGATGGACAACTTGTCTTTGGATTGCGAAGCCAAGCACCACTATTCAGTTTTATTTGAAATCTACAATGCCACGCGCCATATCCCTACTCACAGCCAGTGGAAATCTTTGGATCGAGCAGAACAGCGTCGTTATCAGCAGGAAATGTTTGCCCTGGAAAAACAACACCACACCGAAGTTATGGAGCTGATGGAAAGTATTAAGCAGAACCCATTTGGTAAGGGCGTTGGAGCGACCCTCCATTGAGCCGTCGTACACCCTTTATTACGGTTAGCGATCCGTTAAAGTCGCCCTGTATTCGCAATTGCTGTTTGAATGAGGACGATGTCTGTGTGGGCTGCGGCCGATCCCTCGATGAAATCCGGCAATGGGCGGCGGCTTCAGTTGAGCAGCGCAAGGAAATATTGGCAGAAGCCAAGCGCCGCCTGGAAAGCGATCCTCTAAAGAATCGCTGGTGATAGCCTTTGCAGAGTTACAATATGCCGTCTTGATAAGCTTGTTTCAGCACCGTGCTGACAATGCTTTCCGCCCCTTTCTCTATGGAGGCGGGTTCCAGAGTGCGAGTGTTCACACTCCAGCTGAGTTTCTCGCTGGCAACGTCAAATAAATTGGTCTCCACAATGTATTCCAGGGTTTCAACATAATGGCCTGATTCATGTTGGCCGCTGGAGCTATAGGTGTAATAAGTATCGATGTTGCGATACAAGCTATCCTCCAAGCCGATGTTATCATCCGGTTGATAGACTTTGTTCTTTTCAATGTCTCGTAAACTGCTCACCATCACCAAAGTGATGCCTAGCTTTTCAACCACTGGTTTAACCGCTTGCCGGTTCACTACCTTGGTTTCAGCCAGGTGATCGATGGAAGCGATAGCTTCAATTCCTTCTGCCTTCATGTGTTTAACAAACTCAAGTTCCACGAGCTCCCGTACCGTTTCCCTGGATGAAAGCACTATGACCAATACTTTCTTATTCGCTGGAGGTTGATAGCCTGGCAGTGTCCAGGTTTCGTCTATCTTGGTGGAGGCGCATCCCGCAACCAGGAAGCTGCAGAAGAGGGTAATGAAGAGCGGCAATAGTCTTGCGATCATGGGTGGGATCCATCCTTAAACCTTTAATTTTGTGGAATAGTAGAGTTAGGGCTGTGGTTTGTCGAGAGTTACAGGCAGCCTGGCGAGTACTACACGTTGATTATTGTCATAATCTGTTCATGAAATTGTCAAGCTATCGCCCAAAAGGCCACCTACTATTATGGCGGTGGAGGGAGACAAACCATGACAGTAAACCACGTAAGATCCATTTTTATATCAGATATTCATCTCGGGACTTCCGACTGCAAGGCCCAGTATCTGCTGGATTTTTTGCAAAACCACCGCATGGAATATCTGTATCTGGTGGGTGATATTGTGGATTTATTGTATATGAAACGGCGCGTTTACTTTACTCCGCAGCATGAAGCCGTAGTAGAAAAGGTGCTTGACCTGGCTCGGCAGGGCACCCGGGTGATTTATATTCCCGGTAATCACGATTCCTTAATGCGCCGCTTCTGTGGGCAGATTGTTGCCGGTGTAGAAGTACACCGTAATCGAGTGCATTACTGCGCCGATGGCCGCCGGTTTTTTGTGAGTCATGGCGACGAGTTTGATAGCGCCATGCATGCGGGCATGTTTTGGCAGGTGGTGGGTGATTTTTCCCATGGTTTGCTATTGAAGTTGAATACGCTGTTGAACGGCGGTCGTCGAATTTTGAAATTGCCTTATTGGTCGCTCGCGGGATTTATAAAAAACCGGATCAGCAAAGCCAGTGAATTCATCCGCCGGTTTGAATTGATTGCCGCTCATCAAGCCAGAGAACTTAAATACGATGGCTTTATCTGCGGGCATATTCATCAGAGTGGGCTGCGCCGCATCAACGGTGTGCTGTACTGCAATGATGGCGACTGGGTTGAGCATTGCACGGCACTTATGGAAACGCAAAGTGGTCAGTTTGAGCTGGTTCATTGGGCGGATCGTAAAACAGTGTTGATGCGGGAGAGTGAACTTGCGGATGACGCGGAAATTGTGCCGCAATTTAATTAAACGGGCATCAGATAAATCGATCTGACTTACAGGTGAAACTCAATGATAAACTCAGTGCTGAATATTAAACAAAAGGCCGGCCAGAAAGATGTTGAGTGGTCATTCCGGTTGAACCGCTGGTCCAAGGAAAACTCAGCCTTAGTGTTTTTTCGTACCATTAGCCGTTTGGGTGATGGTGTCTTGTGGTACAGCTTGATGCTGGTTTTTCCTGTTCTATATGGTGCGGAAGGTTTTGTGGTTACCGCCATCATGTTGTTAATGGCCAGTTGGGGGGTGTGGCTGTATCGTGCCATTAAGAAACGTTCCATGCGGCCCAGGCCTTTCCGCCGGTTTGCTCATATCAAGCAGGGCGCTCGCGCTTTGGATGAATTCAGTTTTCCATCGGGACATACCATGCACGCCGTTGCCTTTACGATTGTGCTGGGGGCGTTTATCCCATGGTTGTTATTGTTGCTGATTCCCTTTACGTTATTAACCGGGCTGGCGCGGGTGGTGCTCGGATTGCATTATCCTAGTGATGTGGTGTTTGGTGCCAGCTTGGGTGCGATCAACGGCGTTCTATTTTTGAACTTGTTAACTGTTTTTCTCTAACAAATTTCACATTAACTAATGTTACTTGCCCACTTCTTTTGCGATTTCTTCTTTAAATCCCAGCAGAATTTTGCGCAGACTATCGGTGCGTTTTAGATCTTCATTCTGTTCGTAAACCTGGGTGCTATGCAGTGCTATTTGTGCTAATAACTGGCCAAATTGAAACGGTTCACCACCTAAACCACTACTGATAGACACTCGTTGCTTGCCGTTTATATCCCAAACTCTCAGTAATTCGTGGGCTTCAGGGGTTTGAACTTCAGGAGGGATAGGCAAGGATTTCGAGTTGTCAGTCATGAGTTACACCGTCTTATTTCTGGATTTATAAGGGCAGTGTAAAGCATATCGCTTAGTGATTGTATCTTAAAAGGCCACTAATAAAACGCTCTAACTGCTGTAAATTGTGACATGCCACAGTCTGGCTGCAATAGGCCTGGTAGCGCAACATTTCCGAATCACCACTGCCCCAACGGCGCTTATCTTCGGGATTGAGCCATAGCACCTGGCCTGCGCGGCCATGAATATCCTGCAGCAAATTACACTTTGGATCACTGAAATTGTTGCGGCCATCACCTAATATAATCACCGTGGTGCGATGATCTAAAGTATTCAAATGCTGCTGATGAAAGCTCGTTAGCGTTTGTCCGTAATCGGTGCTGCCTTGTCCTGCTTGCTGCAATGTTTGTTGCATGGCTTGCGGAAGTGGCAAGCGTTCAAACCATTCCGTGACTTCCACCAAATCGCTGGAAAAGGCAAACGCCCGCACTTGGCTGAGTACATCGTTAAGACAATACAAAAACATCAACAGGAAGCCGGCATAGGGTCGCACCGAACCGCTCACATCACAAATTACCCACAATCGTGGGCGCTCAATCTTTTTTTGACGCCAGTGAGTTTGCAGTATGACGCCATCATAGGCCATGTTGTTGCGTAAGGTTTTTTGAATATCAAGCTGGCCATACTGTGGTACCTTGCGGCGTCTTGAATGGGCTGCCGCCAGCTTTTTCGCCAACTTACGCACCAGGTTCATGGCCTCATCCTGGGCCGGAAGCTGATCAATTCGGGTTTCCATTAATACCGCTTCCCGCAGTTGGCGATGAATGCCTTTGGTGCTGGTGAGGAACTGGCGGTCCACGTAGGACTTTATGTCTTGTTGCAGATCGGCCTTGGCTTGGGTCAAGGCGCGAGCCAGGGACTCTTGTTGGGAACTGCCATTTTGATTGAGTCTGATTTCCTGATCCAGTCCACCCATTCCCAGGGATATCATCATCTTGTGGCCAAACAGACCACGCTGGCTAATGCTTTTCATTTGTGAAAGTTGGCTGGCCTTAGCCGCCTGCGCCAGCTTTAGCTCCAGTTCAGCACCGGTTGAATTTAATAATAACTGGCCCAACTCTGACTGGGGTAGCAATGTCTGTGTGGGCTTACGACCAAATGCCTTCCAAAGAGTCTTGGGTTCTGCTTTATCAGTGCGTGCTGGCCGTGAATCCGGTACCTGAAAAAATTGATCGAAACACTGATCAAACAACACTTGGTCGGGGAGAGTTTTCACCAGACAGCAGCTGAGAGCCAATTTTAGCATTGCACGATCGTTGTAGCCCACCAGGGGAATGGCGCGCATAGCATCCAGTGTTTCCGCCGTGGATACGCGCATACCTTGCTGGCGTAGAGACTGAATAAACTCAACCATGACTTTATCCATTACCGGCGCAAACCTCTGTTAGTTTTTGTGCTGATCGAGAGCTTTAAACAAAGGCATCAACTGATCCTCCACCTGATGAATATCTTCCTGATGTTTTAACAGCACGTTGAGGGTGGCTAAGGTGGTTTCCGGAGTTAGTTCGTCAGTTTGCAGCAGCAGTA
The DNA here is from genome assembly GCA_963922875.1 of uncultured Ketobacter sp. Classification (GTDB taxonomy): domain Bacteria; phylum Pseudomonadota; class Gammaproteobacteria; order Pseudomonadales; family Ketobacteraceae; genus Ketobacter. The sequence continues at coordinate 220,579 of CAWUJH010000006.1, forward strand.
AAGTTCGCGCCCAATCCAGCGTTTCGCTAATGGCGGGCTGTTTTTTTAGATCAAACTGGCGCAGTTCATGGACGAACTTCACCAACTGTTGTCGCAGTTGCGCTTTGATACCCGGAACTCGATGTTCTATGATGGCGCTTTCCAACTCAATCGTCGGGAAGGGCAAATACAGGTGCAAACAGCGACGCTTTAAGGCGTCACTCAACTCGCGATTATTGTTGCTGGTGAGCAATACCAAGGGTTTATGCAAGGCGGTCATGGTGCCAATTTCCGGTACCGAAATTTGAAAATCCGCCAGCAACTCCAGCAGCAGAGATTCGAATTCATGATCGGCTTTATCAATTTCGTCGATCAGTAACACGCAGGGTTGTTCGGTTTGCAACGCAGCTAATAACGGCCGTGGCTCCAGAAAATCAGGAGAATAGAAAATATCTTTCACTTTGTGGAGATGGCTCAGTGTTTGCTCAAAGTTTTCGCCACTGCCCAGTAATTCATTGAGCTTATCTTTTAGAATTTGGGTATACAGGAGTTGTTTTCCGTATTTCCATTCATACAATGCTTTAGCTTCATCCAGGCCTTCATAGCATTGCAGGCGAATCATCGAGCGCTTTAGAACAGCGGCCATGGCTTTTGCCAGTTCTGTTTTGCCAACGCCTGGGGGCCCTTCCACCAAGATGGGCTTCTCAAGTTTGAGCGCCAGATACAGGGTCATGGCGGTGGCTTCGTTACAAATATAGTGCTGTTGGGCCAAACCTGATTGAATGAGGGCGGGGTTATCCATAGGGTTTATAATCAATTTAAGTCGTTGCGGAGATGGCTCACCATAGCATATTTCCCATGAACCTCAACTTGTGCCATCCCTATGCATGGGTCACAATGTTAACAAAATCGCAGGAGACGAGATTTGCGAATTGTCGTAGCATTTTTTTCTGTTTTTCTGGCCTTGGCAGGCTATGCGGAAACCACCGATGATGCCAAGCGCCTTTACCATGATTATCAGGATGCCATTTATCAAATTCGAATCATAGAAAAAGGTTCGGGTAATAAAGCAGCCATAGGTTCAGGGTTTCAAATCAGTAGCGATGGCTTGCTGGTGAGTAACTTTCATGTGGTGTCTGAAGCCGTAAGTAAACCCGATCGCTACCTCATTGAGTCACTCTCTTCCAAAGGGCAGCGCACCCATTTAGAAATACTCACCTTGGATGTAGTTCACGATCTGGTTATTTTAAAGCAGGCCGAGGCGGGTAGCTCCTGGTTGAATCTGCAAGAAGGCGATCTGGAGAAGGGCGCTCGCATCTTTTCCCTGGGCAATCCCCATGATCTGGGCATGACCGTAGTAGAAGGTACCTATAACGGCATTGTGGATCACTCCCTGTATGAGCGAGTGTTAATTAGTGGCTCACTAAACCCTGGTATGAGTGGCGGCCCCAGTATTAATCGCAAAGGCATGGTGGTAGGCATCAATGTCTCCACCGCTGGCAATCAGATCAGCTTTTTAGTGCCGGTGGTTCACCTGCGAAATTTATATCAAAGCGTTGATGGCGTGGTGAGTTCGCGAGTGAACTGGGAAGCCTTAATCGAACATCAACTAGTGCAGAATCAGCAACGGGTAGTGGATGAGTTATTGCAATCGCCCTGGGCCACCACACCCTTGGGGGACGTTCAGGTGCCCTCTGAAATTGCCGATTATGTAAAGTGTTGGGGGGATACAGAGGCGGAGGACGAACAACTCTATAAGGTGATTCATCGCACCTGTAATGTGGATGAGGCGATTTATCTGGCCCAGTATTTTTCCAGTGGAACCTTTCGCCTGCAGTATCAATGGTTGGAAACCCAATCCTTAAATCGATTTCAGTTTTACAGCCAAATGCAGGATTCATTTTATCTAACCGAAGCCAATAACGCCTATCGCGAAAATGTCACACCTTACGAGTGTAAAAGCGAATTTGTAGAAGCGGGAGGCCAGCCCTGGAAAATCCGCTGGTGCGCCCGGCGTTACAAACGTTTCCCGTTATTATTGGATGTTTCATTCAGTCTGGCGTCCCTGGCGGATAACCGCAAAGGTATGCTAATGAACTTCGCCATGGCAGGTATTGACCAAGCTAATGCCAAACGAGTAACAGAACGATTCTTGGAGTCCATTCAATGGAAATCATTGTAGAGGTTTTATCCCGCAATGGCCGGGTTCAAGATCGTGTCAGGGTGACCAGTGACACCGCCAGTATCGGTCGTGCCTACTATAACAATATTATTATCGGGGATCAGTATGTCTGCCCTTGCCATCTGCAACTGAAATATGACGCCGCAGAAATGCATTGGCTCGCCATTGATATTTCCAATAAAAATGGTGCCTTTCTGGTAGGCGACGGCCCTTTGCGCCACAGCCATCGCGTTGTCTCAGGTGATGAAATAGATTTGGGTCATACCAGAATCCGGCTCTTGCTACCGGATCATGAAGTGGCCCCCACCAAACGCATGCCACCGGGACGCTTACTGGTGGACTATTTCGGTCTGCCAATGATTGCATCGGCATTGCTGTTTTTTACTGTATCGATCTTTGCGTTGGACATCTATCTGGGGCAAGGCCGTATCATTCAATGGCAGGAGCTGGTTTTACAAGGCTTGATGTTGCTGGCAATTCCTTTTGGATGGGCCTGCTTGTGGAGTTTGATCGGTCGCGTGTTCGTACACGATGCCCGCTTTGCCTATCATCTTTCGGTGGGCAGTATTATGGTGTTGGCGTCCCATGTTATCAGTACCACATTAGAATATTTCCGGTTTATGTTTAATGCCTATAACGCCAGCGAGTGGTTAGAACTGATGCTGGATGCGGGGTTATCGGTTTGTGTGTTGTTGGCGGCATTATCCGTGACCACTAATTTAATCCGCCGCAAGCGCTGGCTAATAGCCAACGGGCTGACCTTTTCCCTGTTGGGCGTATCCCTTCTCTACGGCTTTGTGAATGCTAACGCCTATCGAACCCATTCCGAGGCCTATGAACTGAAACCACCCTTTGCCATGGTTAAGACTCCGGTCACCAGTGCTGCACTGATTGCAAGCCTGGATGATGTGGTGCTGACACTGGATAAGCACGATGACGAAGAAGAGGACTCCACTACACCAGAAGGCGCAGCAGAGTCTCCATTGGAAGAACTCGGTGTACAAGAGGAAGCGGGGGATTAAAATTCCTCGCCATTTCTTACATAGTATTCATCGCCGTAGACAATCTCCACCCGGCGATTGTCCTTGTAGTTTGTGGCATTAGGCAGTGGCTCCGACGAGCCAAAGCTAATGATCTCGATCTGCTCTTGGCGCGCACCTGCCGCAATCAGCAAACTTGCTACATGTTGAGCTCTTTCCAGGGCCAGGTGCTCGTTGTACACCGGGTTGCCCTGACTGTCGGCATGGCCTTTAATAGTGAGCGTCAGGCTGGGGTGTTCAGCCAGAAATTCACCGTGAGACTTCACCTGTTTAATGGCCTCTTCATTGAGTGACCGTTTATCGAAACCGAACAGGAACAGGTGTTGGGCTGGGCGGCTGGTTTGGGATTCCTCTTCTTCAGCAGTCATCTGATAGGCTAGGGTAATATCGGTATCGGTGGTAACTTCCAAGTCGTTGGTGACCAGACCTTCAGTATCAGGTTCCAGATCCTTATCAGATTCATTGTTTAGTGGATTGTCTAATGTGTCGCTAGCTTCAGTGCTTGGATCGTAACTTGTTTCGTCATTTGCTTGATAACTGTGATCATTAACCGCAATAGGTTTAACGGGTTTTAAGTCACTTTGGACAGGTTGTTGGCTACAAGCCGCAAGCAATAGGGGGGCTGCAACGGATAATGCTAAAAGTGTGATGTTAGCGCTTGATTTCATCGGACTCTCCTTCGATAGTAGGCGATGTTAAAACTGGGTTTGATTGGTTTACCCTAGTGATTAAAACGTTAAATTCCGGTATTGCTGAGGCGAAATTGGGATTTGATCTGAAAAATTATGACGAATTATGGCAACCTAAATATTTGAAGAGGGCGTTATGGCGGTAAAACAATGGGCAATGGTAGGTCTGGCAGTTACCGGTTTGGCAGGGTGTACCTGGGTGGACTTAGAACCCGCAGCAGAAGACGTACTGATACTAAAGCCCGAGCAAACCAAAGAATGTAATGCTTTGCGCCGTACCACCAGTGAAGTCCTGGATAAAGTCGGCTTTATGAACCGGAATAAAAAGAAGATGGCTTCTGAGCTGGTTACCCTGGCTCGCAATACCGCCATAGAATATGGTGGCAACGCAGTGGTAGCGGATTCAGAAATAGAAGGTGGCAAGCAAACCTTTATTATTCTGGATTGTCCGCATTTACGCTAAGCCTGCGGCAATGGTGCGGTGAGCCTGTTGCATCAGTTCCTCTTCACTTAGGTCATTGGTGGCGGTGATGGCCGGGTGAATCAATATCTGCACTGTACCCGGCATTAAATTCAAGGTTTTGCTGGGGAGAATACGCCCTGAGCCATTGATGGTAATGGGAAGAATCGGCAAGTTCAGCTCCTTCGCCAGCCGGAAAGCGCCCTTTTTAAACGGCAGTATCTGGCTGGTTTCGCTACGTGTACCTTCCGGGAAAAAAATGATCGAAGTGCCATTGCGAAGGGTGTGCTTTGCCGCCGCAATGGATTGCTTCGCGCGGTCTGAGTTGGAGCGGTCGATAAATATATGCCCGAGTTTTTCACAGGCAATGCCCAAGGCGGGCACTTTACGCAGCTCCTGTTTCATCACCCATCGAATATCCACGCCAAGCCAGCCATATAAAGCCAGGATATCGAAGTGGCTTTGATGGTTGGCTACAATGACATATGATTGTTGTGGGTTTAATTGCTTGCTACCCTCTACCTCCACCCGGCACAATGCCGCCTTAGCGGTACAGCGGGCCCAGAAAACCGGTAGGATGCGGCCCCAATGATGGGCTCCCAGTTGCATGCAGATAACGATTGAAAACCCGATGGCGTGGGTAATTAACACCAAAAAGGGCGTAAAAAACAAAAATTTATGCAATTGGTAGCAATAATGGGCCAGGGGTTTTATTAATTCTTGTGCCGAATTAGACGATGTTTGCAAGTGGGCTCGCCTCTGTCTGGTGGTCATTCTGTCACCGAATTGTAATAGAATTAGTGGTGCTCATGAAGTTGGTTTGAACAAGGGAGATTTTGGTGGGATTGCAGGTTGGAAGCATTCGTACATTCGCACAAACGGCAGCAGCCGCCACCACTTTGGGTTTGGTTTTGCTGGTGGTCGCATGCGCCAGTCGCCCGCCGGATTGTGGGCAGCTTGAAGATCTGCGGGAAGAGGGTAATGCGGGCTGCCTGGTGGTTAACGATGGACGCTTGCTTATGGTAAAGCAGCGCCTCACGGGGCATTGGGCATTACCTGGTGGCACTGCAGAGACCGACGAGCGCTCCGTTTGCACCGCATCGCGGGAAACCAAGGAAGAAACAGGTTATACGGTTCGGGTTATTCGCCAGATCCATCAGTTTTACAACGGCTTTCGGCTTTATGAGTGTGAAGCAGATTTCAGTGAGCTACCTCATGCTAACGACCAGCTAGAGATTTCTGATGTGGCCTGGTTGGATTTGGAACAGCGGAATCAGGTGCCATGGCGGTTTGAAAAGCAGCGGGAAATTATTCAGCAGCTGGTTGAGAAGGTGGGTGGGGGCAATTGATTTTAGACCTGTCGCCCTATCAAGAGTCTTTTAGGAGGAAGAATGGAAACTCGTTGGTATCATTATATTTATGCATTTATTGCGGGTGGAATTTTCGTTAATTTTCTCCCGCATTTTATTAACGGCATTAGTGGTAAGCCTTTCCCTTCGCCGTTCTCTGATCCTCCCGGAGTAGGGGTATCCTCGCCACTATCGAACATCGTATGGGCAGCGATAAATTTTCTTATAGCCTATGCTTTCGTCCATTTTGGTAAGCTGTCCCAACGAAGTAGAAATATTACTATTGCTTACATAGCCGGTGGATTTTCAATGGCGTTTTACTTGGCAAATTACTTTGGTAATCTGAACTTAAGTTAAAAAAATCTGATTATCGTGCAACGAATGCATAAACCAATGTTATCCCTATCTAGAGCAAACATGAATCCAATACTTATCTCTATACTTTTACTTATTTGTAGCAATACATTCATGACATTTGCCTGGTATGCGCATCTTAAGGAACTAAATCATAAGCCTTGGGTAGTCGCTGCTCTAATAAGCTGGGGTATAGCATTTTTGGAGTATTTATTTCAGGTTCCTGCCAATCGTATTGGGTATAGCGTATTAACCGTTGGTCAGCTTAAAGTCATTCAAGAAGTGATTACATTGTCTGTTTTTGTGCCGTTTTCCGTAATGTATTTAAAAGAGCCACTTAAACTAGATTATCTTTGGGCTGGACTGTGTTTGATCGGCGCAGTCTATTTTATGTTTCGCAGTAAATTCGTATAGCGATGCTATGTGAGCGAAATCTGCTGATAACAGAGAAAAAAATATGACTGATTACTTTGGTTCTTGTCTGTGTGGCACCGCGAAATTTGAAGTGCAAGGGGAGTTCGACAGCTTTTACCTGTGCCACTGTCGGTATTGCCAAAAAGACACAGGCTCCGCTCACTCGGCAAATTTATTTTCTCAGTCCGCTAAATTGACTTGGCTGGCAGGTGCGGATGCCGTGACTACCTATACGCTTCCAGGTACTCGTCATAACAAAAGCTTTTGTAAGGTCTGTGGTTCAGCGTTACCCGGTATTCAGGTTGCCGACTTTCTTGTTGTTCCTGCAGGGTGCTTGGACTCGGAAGTTTCCATATCCCCAACCGCCCATATCTTTACAGCTAGCAAAGCGGGTTGGGAGAAGGCGTTAGTGGAGTTGCCTGAGTTCAAAGGGCTGCCAGAATAAGCGGCCTATTTTAGAGTAGCGTTGTTTGTTATATCGCCTTACAACCTGAGCCCATTTACCACCACCATTTATAAACTGCTACCATCCATTTCCAAAACCAACCAATTATAGAAGGAAATATTTTAGGAAATAAAAAGCCAATAGCAGCGAATGTCGCAATGGAATACCACAAATATGGGGCGCTAACGAACCCGCTAAAATTCAGAGCTAATTCAACGTTTATCCAAAACCAAACTAAAACAACTGTTGGAATAGAAAAAATCAATGAGGCTACCACCGACCATAATCTATATGAAATCGTTAATTGGTCATTTGTATCAGTATCATGAAAGCCCATTTAACTAACGCTCTTTTTTTGCATATCATCAGGCTAATTTTGAATTAAAAAGCTAAAGTATGTTTAACCTTCTGTTGAATTCTGGCTGTCATCATTTTTAAATCTATTTAATTCCTTTCTCAACAGGTAATTCTCTCCCAATAAAGAAAACATAAACAATAAAGCGAAAACATCGAATGCATTCTGCCCAAGGAAATGCCAGAAGCACCAAGCTAATAATGCGCAGATCAACGCAGTCACGAGCAGCGCGCTGCCATCCAGTAAACGTTCCATTTCTCAACCTATAGTCGCAAGTATTTCAGGACTGGATATTAACTCAGATTCAATCCAGTTTTCATAAATTCCATTTTCACGAGCCCAATTCATCACTTGGGCTACAGATACTTTGCCATCGCAAGGGCCAGAGCCAGCTTTTATTGCCGCAACGGCGATGCTTCCGATGCATGCTCCTGCATAATACGCAGCGCCTAAAGCTAAAATAAAAGAACCGCCCCTTACTATTATTGGAGCCAATGCGTAACCCATAGTTATTCTTAAAGCAATTTGAGAAATTGTAGCGGTCCTTCCATATACCGCGACTGCCTCAGCCATACCCTTAGCGGTAGCAGTAGCTGCAACAATGCCTGTATAAAATGATGTTGGTGCTGGAAGTCCCAAAGCATTCATGTTTTTCTCGAAATGATGAGCAAATCCAGCTTCATTAGTACAAATCGCCATGAGATATCCTTATTCAGACTATGAACAAATCAAACAGACCCATAGCACATAAATAAATAAGAGATAAACGCTCAGCTACTTTTGTAACTGTTTATTTATGTTGCGGAGGGAAAAGCCCCAGTGTTTGATGCTGGGGCAATTGTTAAGAGCCTCTAATCTAACAAAACCCTAAGGACAACCCGGCCCGCCAAAGTACAAGTAGTTCACCCAAGAGCCGCCACTGCTGTTGTTCAAATCGATGGTGTAGCACGATGAGCTGGGTTGGTGGGCGCTCATATTAGCCCACTGGCTGACGTGGTTGGTGTCGATATAGTACACGGTGCGCTGATAAGCGGCGTGACTCCAACCCGCGCTGGCAAAGGCTCCGCTACCCATTTCACCGGCCACTCCGGAGCCGTTTTCAACGGTTTCACCGCCGTATTTAATGTAGCTGGCGTGATTGGTAATTGCCCCATTGTTATAAGCCGAAGCGGGGTAGTAGCCCACTGCAACATAGTCACCGCTGCCTTGTAAGAACAACCACCAGTTGCCTTCGTACAATTGCCATTGCATACGAATGATGTACTGAGTGCCGCCGTTGGTGCTGTAGGGCAACAAACTGCCACCGATGACCCAGCTATTGTTGATCTGAACAAAGCCACTGCAATCCAGGTTGTAACAACCATTGGCGTAGTTGTCTGGTGTGTAGAAAATGAATAACACCGGGTTCGTGGTGCCATATTTGCCAGGGTACACCTGCCAGCCGCCTTCAACGGTTTGTTTGCTACTGCCGCTACCGGCGGTGTACCAATGCTGGGACAAGGAAAACACGCCAGGGCTGCTGTCGGGCTTCCAAACGTTGAGGCGAGAGTCGCCGCCGTGATTGTTAACCTGTTGTTCGGCCCAAGCCCAGTGGTGGTCGCCGCTACCGCCGCAGCCTTGCAGGGTTAACAGAGTCAGGCTTACCAATAAGCCACGTAGGATGTTGTGTTGAATGAATGATTTCATTGTGGGTCTCCTGATTTTGTGGCTTCAGGTGCACCAGTGGCGCCTTGGCTGCCGAATTTATTGAAGAAATCAGCCAGGCTCGAATATCTCACCAGGTCTTCCAACTCGATGCGAGCCATGGGAATAAAACCTTGGCTGCAGGCCATCAAGTTGCCGAAGTCATCCACCTTGTCGCCGTTAAGCATTGTGGGTACAGGCTCCGCCATGTTTTTACTTTCATCCTCTTTGAATGATTGCAACTTGGGTGGAATAGCGGGTGCAGAAAATTTATCACCCCGACGCAGGCTGGGTTGGGTACGCAGGTTGATGCAATCCACGTAACCGGTATCAGGGAATACAAAGCTGTGATTAACCTCCACTTTGTAATAGGTGTCGGCGATGTGAGATTTCATCGCCAGAAAATTCTCCTTGTTGGCTACATGGCTGTACTTGAGTTGAGCGTACTGTTCAAACTCGGCTTTCTCTGTTGCCTCCAAAAAGGCAGAGAAGGGCACAAATTCAGTGTCCGCTACGGATGAAGTGGCGGCCATAATGGCCAATAGGCCGCCGCCTAAGATGGATCTTAATGATGGTGATGGTCGTGTGCTAATCATAGCGATCACTCCGTTGATGAAGGTTGAATTGCCAATAACGCCTACAACAGGATGACGCAGGTGCAGTATTGCAAATGCCTCTGGAGTAATGGAGTAATAAACGCACAGTTGTTTTGGTGATTCTGGGGGATGTGAGGTGGTGAAAATTACCTACAATGATGGTTCTAAGCAATAATGCAGCTTCGCAGTCGTAAACTTCAACTCACGCTATTAACAACTGGCTTAGTTCCCGAGTATTTTCCAGCTTAATCTTGCCTCGACCTGTGCTAAGCAAAGCTTCGCCAGATAATTCGCCCAGTAATCGGGCTATTACTTCGCGGGTAGTTCCAAGATGATTGGCTATCTGTTGTTGAGTGAGAGAAACAACACCATCATGGGTGGCAGTGTTCAACAAAAAATTGACCAACCGTTGTTTCAGTGTCCATTCCTGAAGTTGTTCCATCTCGTGCATCAACCGATAGACGACTGTTGATAACGCGCTAACGGTAAGATCCTGAATAGCTGGTTCTTCTCTAAAAAGTGATTTATAAATGTTTCCGCTGATAACAACCAGCTCAGTCTCCAAGTCTGCTTCTACCCAGGCCGGATAGCGCAGGTTATTAAAAAGTGAGTTGATGGCAAATACACAGGTCTCACCCGGATCAATGCTGTAGAGCGTTGCTTCTGTACCTCGTGTTGTATAGCAAAATACCCTCAGTCTCCCTTTCACTACCACATACGCTCCGGCAATGGAGTCGCCCTTACTTATGGCCGGTGCTCCCCGAGGCAGAGACACAAATGTACTGCATTGATCAATCTTTTGCTCACTACCTGAAGACAAGGTGAAGTAAGGGCGTAACCGTTTGCTGTTAGGTGTTGAATTGCTGGCTGACATGACAAACTGCCTGTTTAGAGCACGTGAAAACGCAACTATACCCTTTACTCCCGTATGAGTAATACTGGTTTTCAATGACCGCAAAAGTTTTCTTGTCTAGTGTATGCCGCGCTCAAACAACGCTATTGCGCTTAACTGTTGCAGGCTGAGGGCTACAAACTATTCTCTCCTCGAAAAAGGTCAGCCGGGCTGATGGATTTCACTTCGCTAATACTGTCGAAGGGAAGGCCAACCCGTTCATGGGCTCGTTTAACGGCCTCGGCACTCTTCGCCAAGGTCAAACAGTAAGCTTTACCCTGTGCTATATCACTAAACACGTTAAGTGATATCACTTCTTCCTCTGCACATGCCTGTTGGTAGGCAACATAAAAGGCGGCGAACTCAGCAGGTGATATCTGCTGTGGAAAGGTTTCGCTGTCACGGCTGTGGGTATCGATAAACATCTTGAATTCGGACATGGTGGTTTCTCCTGATTGATTGGAGGTTCCACCTTAGAATGTTACAGCCCGGAGATATGTAACATTGGATACAGACGTGTAGATATTAGAAATCTGGAGAGGACCTTTAGCAAAGATGGCAACTGCTATGCTGTTGCGGTGTTAATTATCTGTGGTTATCAAGCTGGATAACCTCCACTGCTTCCAGTGGAGGTCTCAAGTCGATTCCTTAGGCAGCGTATTGATTACTTGGATTATCGTGATCTATAGCCACAGCCTTTTTTAGTTTTCGAGCCTGATCAATGCGGACATGTGTGTAATATAAAGGTAGACCCACCAGGACGAATCCACTTTAGACATTAGTATTTTGGATTCGCCAGCGTCAACCATTTTGGTTGTAAATTCAGATGGCTCTACGTAAGCCATTTTTATTAAGATGTGCTGCATTTTTTTATTGTTTAGTAGGTCGCTCAAGCAATATCCTTTTAGCGCGTCATAAAATGCTGTTTCGGCTTTTGCTAGCGCCCATTTTAAATTGCAGGCATTGATGAGAACACAGGGCTGTGATGAACAGTCAAGTACGGGTTTTCATGGTTCTGTGGCCGCGACCACATTTCCAAGGTTGATTTCCGAAGGTGGGATATTTAACTCAAATCCGCTACTTTTACCGCGATGGGTTTCCAGATATCCGAGTTTTCCCAGCGTGTTAATAACTTTCCTAAGGTGATCCCGAGAAATATCGAATGCAGAGATTGAGTACCTTGCGCCCCTGGTATAGTTTACCTCATACGCTTGACATTAATCTTGGCTACGGGACCAGACCAGTTATATTTTGCGACGCTAAGATCGCCTTCTCCATGGATCGCTGGTGAGGGATAAACGTAAGTCTCTCCATCCACGTTGGGTGAATACCCTCCACCCCCACAGGTGGGGCCTGGAATACTCGTGCATAATTCATCATTAGGTTCGCTGCCTGCATCATACGCATTTGCCAGATAACTAACCTCTCCTTTAATGGGCAATGACACGGAATTGAGACTAACAAAGGTATCGTTTGTAGGAAGTAGCATAGCCGCCAGGCTTAATCTGCTCTGCCAGATCGAATAGAGCGGAGTATCGAGCATTAATGTAACAGTTGCACCTGGTGTAAGTAGTCCTTCACTGGCGGTCGTGCTGAATGTCGCTCCTGATTCAAGCAACATATCATGCAGTGGCACTATATCTCCACCTTCAGCCATTTGTGCCAGTTCGTCTGATGCTGGTTCGCCCAGCTTAAAAATGGCAACTTTCGGAGTATGACTCGCCGCAAGAAACGGCGTGAAACTCATACCCTTTGTTATATTGGTAATTTCTATTTTGTAATGGGCTACGCGATTATCCGCTTGTACAAATGGAGTGAAGGTCAGTAACATTACTGCAGCAAAGGTGCTTCCAATTTTCATCATGCGATCCTCATCGTTTCCTGGCTGTATATTGCAATCCTTGTTACATTGCGAGCACCAGTATAACGATCAAGATTCACAGGCTAATCACCAAATTATCAAGAAACTATCACAGCTATTTCCAGGCATGAAAACTTAGAACAAACAGCGATTTTTCTACCCCATCAAAACAAATTCAAATGTAGTGCCCTCATGCAGGCGACTCTGTACTTTTATTGGAAAGACATGCAAATCGAGAATACGTTTAACGATCGCTAAACCCAATCCTGTGGATTTAGCCGAATCAAATTCTCGGTCTCTTACGTGGAAAAATCGATCAAATACATGGGGCAGATCTTCCGGCGAAATGCCTTCTCCTGTATCAGTTATCATTACTTTGACACCGCTAGGTTGACGCACAATTGTAACATGAACACCGCCACCAGAAGGCGTATGACGCAGTGCATTGTCCAATAAATTCTCCATTACCCGCTCCATTAAGCGAATGTCCGCCGTTACCTTTGCATCATCTAAATCACCCGACACCGATAATTTCACATTTTTATTATTTGCCCTAATTGCAAAGTCCTGAACAACATCATGTACCAATTCCGCAACTGAAAAATTTTCCATAAGAGGTTTGACACCACTGCTGTCTAACTTCGCCAATTCAAACAAATCTGCGATTAACCGGCCTAAGCGAATGCCATGATTGCGAGTAATTTCCAAATATTGTTTTTGCTGAAGTTGAGACAGCTCAGTCTGTTTTAATAATAGGGTATCGATGTAACCCTGCATATTTGTTAAAGGGGTACGTAAGTCATGAGAGATATTGGCGATCAATTCTCGACGCATATCGTCAGATTGACGAATATGCTCTAGTTGATGTTCGATCCGTGCTTGCATATCTTCAAAAGCGGCTTCGAGACGTTCCAGCTCGTCTTTCCCTTCGCTGTCCACGACTTCATTGGATTCGCTCGCATAAAAATGATCTACTTGATTCGCCATACGCTGAATACGACGAGTAAACCGCGAAAAAATAATCAGTGCGGCAAGTACTCCAAACGCCATACATGCAATCAGTGCCAGCGCACTAAATTGAAAAACATGGCTATTTAAAATGGAGTTTTCCAATAACGATTGTTTGTGCCCTTCCAGAATAATATAGACGTAGCCTTCAAGTCTATCTTGAAAGCGAACCTCGAACGCGCTAAAAACCTTTTGTGCGTCTTGCGAACGAGGATCATCACCCAATATTGGTAGTTTCGCGCTAGGCTCTAGAAAGGTTTTAATGGGTTTTAAATTAACTTTATCTATGACTACTTGCGCATCGGGCAAGTCATAACTCAAAATCCGTCCTTTTTTATCCAGCAAATACACTTCAATCGCTGGATTAATAATCATTGCATGATGAGCTAACTGTTGCAGCGCATCGGTATTTGCCACGCCATTGGCTATTAGCTGTGATTCATTACTCACATACATCGCCACTGAACGATTCATACTTTGGGTCACTGCGTGAGAGTAACGGCTCATGGAGCCGCCAATCAACCACAGTAGTATGGCTGCAACTAAAACAAAAATGGTTACCATTTGCAATGCGATGCGGACATATAGTCTATTGACCAAACCGATACCCCACCCCCCAAACTGTTTGAATATAGCTGGGCTTCGCTGGATCTGGCTCGATTTTTGCCCGTAGTCTGTTAATGTGGGAGTTAACGGTGTGCTCATAACCTTCGTAGCCATAACCCCATACACTATCCAATAACTGTACTCGACTAAATACTCGCCCTGGATGCTGCATAAAATAGTGTAAGAGGTCGAACTCCCTAGCGGTTAGATCCAATGCTAAATCCTGACGAAAGACTTTTCTACTTGCGACATCAAGGGTTAAATCGGCTGCTACCAATAGCGGCTCTAATGCGTCTTCTTTTTGGGCTAAACGAAGTGCATCACTACGTCTAAAAATTGCTTTTACTCGCGCCATTAGTTCCTGAACTGAAAATGGCTTGGTAACATAGTCGTCAGCACCGAGTTCCAGCCCCAACACACGATCCAACTCAGTTGACTTAGCGGTTAACATAAGAATAGGCACATAGCTTCGACTACTGCGTAATTGTCGACAGATGTCGAGTCCACTCATACCGGGCAATCTTAAATCCAAGATAATCAAATCCCAAGTATGCGCCATGGCGCGCTGCAAACCACCATGGCCATTGTTTTCGCAAACCACTTCGTCGCAATATTCCGTTAAATGCAACTGCAGTAATTGTGCGATATCTCGTTCATCTTCAACAACTAATATCGATTTTCTTGAATTTTTGGTAGCTGATAAGGTCATTGCTTTACCTGACATAGGTTGTACCCGCTGTTGTTATACGTCATAAATATCACCTAACTATCACAACAACAGACGCTGCTATCAGCTTTTTGTTACAGTGGACCCAACCATTATTTTAATGGGCACCCATATTAATTGCTTGATCAGTGTCCCGTTTGGTGATTGCCAGCAAGGAGTGGTCAGTTTGCCCCTTAACCCTGACATTTTTGATGGTGCAGATGAAGCACGTGAACTGGCAATGTTTAATCTAGCAATAGACAGCGAACTACGTGCCTGCGACTCAGTTCGGATTTCTATCAATAAATTAGTATTTTATTGTAGCAAGAGGATCAATGGTAAGTGCCATTGCCACTCGCTCTCGCAACCCACGATTTCTTTCTTCGTCCAGTTTTCTAGCGAGTTCAGCCGTCATTTGGTCTTTCTCAAGCCGACAAAATCCAAGTCGCTCATAAAATGGTGCATTCCAGGGGACGTCGCCAAACGTCGTCAGCGTTACGCGGGGCAAACCTTGTTTCTGAGTCCAACGAATGACAGTTTGAATTAGAGCGCGCCCCAATCCTTTACCTTGATGTTCGGGTAACACGTCTACTTCCAAAATAAACACCGACTTATTTTCAAGCTCCGCAATGATAAAGCCTACAGGTTGGAGCGATTGTGTCAACGCAACCCATAGTCGCCCTCCCTGCAGGGCTTGAACAAGCTGTTCCAGTGGTACGACACTTGCTCTTATTTCAGGAGTAATTACAGCATCGGGAAACCTCTTGGCTGCGGCACGCTCGATAGACGCCAGCTTGCCAAGGTCTTCTTCTCGAGCGAGTTCAATCCTGTACTGACACACCAATGCCACACTCCTTAAACGCTTATTCTCTAAACCCGCGTCAGTTGGTTCCATTTTACCTAAAAATGTGGTCATCCAGAGTGAAGTGGTGCTGTTGGTTATTGATTCTGCCCAAATAGCGCACCGCTTGACCGTAATCTTCACAAGCGGTCTAGCCTTGTACACCCGATATATACGCCGCCGTTAAAGCATCTGTTGGTGCCTCGAACAGCTGACGGCAGTGACCAAATTCAATCAACTTTCCGACTCGTTCATTCAACCAAAAAAAGCCTGCATAGTTGGCAACACGGCGAGCCTGGGCCAGATTATGGGTAACAATAACCACAGTATAGCGTCCGCGTAAACCCATTATCAGCTTTTCCACCACGTTCGAAGCGATGGGGTCAAGCGCGCTGCAGGGCTCGTCCATCAAGAGTATTTCAGGCTCCAACACCAGGGCACGAGCTATACAGAGTCGCTGTTGCTGACCGCCAGATAAACTTAAAGCGGAGCCATCTAACCGATCATAGACTTCCTGCCAAAGTCCCACGTCTTCCAACGCTTGTTTTATTTTTCGCTGCCTAGTGTATCGATCTCGCACTCCATGTTCCTTCAATGGCAGTTCCAAATTGCGCCTAATGGATAATGGAAAGGGGTTTGGGCGTTGAAATATCATGCCAATTCGGCGCCTAAGTGCAAGTACATCGACGGTATCGTCAAATACACTTTGGCCATCAAACAGTATGTGCCCACTGACTTCTGCCGTTGGGTGAAGATCGGTTAGTCGGTTCAGTGTTGATAAAAAACTGGTTTTCCCGCACCCAGACGGGCCAATCAACGCAGTGATACACCCTTGGTAAATATCAAGTGATACGTTGCTCAGTACCGCCTTATTGCTATAGCGTACAGCGAGATCGCGAACCTGCAAAATAGGCGTGGGAGTACAACACACGGCTTCTTGCTTCATTTCACTTAACGTGTAGGTCGGTAAATTTTGATTGCTCATGCTTTGTTTAGTCTCCGCTTGAACCAGCTGTCCGCCGAGCATTGTGCCAATGCGTTGAGTAAAATGATTAGGATAATCAGCACTAAAGCTGACCCATATGCCGCATCATCGCCACCGGTAACATTCATCGAAAGATCATAAATATGAACACTCAATACCCGACCTGAATCCAACAATGACTCTGGCATCCGGTCAACGTAGCCACTCGTAAATAATAGTGCCGCTGTTTCGGCTGTTGCTCGGCCAATCCCAAGGACCAAACCAGCTAAGATGGCAGGTTGTGCCGCTGGCAATAAAATGTGCCAAACGGCACTAGGTCGGCTCATGCCAAGGGCCAGCGCACCTCGCCGCCAGTCATCATCAACAAGCCGCAAACCAGACTCGCAGGTGCGCACAAAAACCGGCAAAATCATACAAGCCAAGGTGAGCCCACCCGATAACAGAGAATATCCAAGACCAAGATACAGGGTGAAAAAAGCATTACCAAACAAGCCATAAACGATAGATGGTATCCCTGCCAGAATGTCCAGTGTTATGCGTGTATAGTTAGTAGAGCGAAGATGTTTGGGGGCGAATTCAGACAACCAAACAGCTACGGCTAAACCTAAAGGTAATGCCACCACTAATGCAATTACCAATACCCAAAGGGTGGCTACTAAGATAGGAGCGATGCCGCCAGAACGTCCCGCATCTAACGGCTCAGAAAATAAAAAAGCCCAGGAAATATGAGCGAAGCCTTTGCTCACCACATCACTCAATACCCAAAAAAGTGCGCCAACGACCAGAGCAGCGCAGGCTATGATAACGGATGTAAAAACACGCTCAGCCATTAGTGTGTGGTCTCCTGGTTGTAGAGCCCACGCGATAGGCTACCCAGGAGAGACCCCATACCACCATCGTTAGTAATAACCCCGATGCAAACAAGCTGGCGCGATGTTCGCCCACAGCGTAGCCCATTTCCAGTGCCATATTGGCGGTGAGCACACGTACCGGATCGAATAGGCTAGAGGGAATTTGAACCACGTTGCCAGCGACCATTAGCACGGCCATGGTTTCACCAATTGCCCTTGCGGTTGCAAGAAGGACCCCCGCTGCGATTCCGGGTCGGGCGGCGGGTAACATAATATAGAGAATGCGTGTATTAAGGCGCAGGCCAAGAGCCGCAGCGCCTGCACGCAAATCAAAGGGTACACTGGCTAATGCAGAAGCGCTGGTTAAGGCGATGGTGGGTAATATCATCAATGTTAGTACTAAGATAGCAGCTAACAAAGAAGCACCCGGTGGTTGCCATTGGGTAATCATGGGTACCAAACGGGTTAATCCCCATAGTCCCAATATTACAGAAGGAACTCCCGCTAACAAATTGAGCAGCAGACGAAAACCGCGAGCTATAATTGGCGAGGCATAGAACTCTAAAAATACAGCGTTGGCCAAGCCTAACGGTAGGGCTAACAGAATTGATCCCAGGGTTACGGCAATCGACGCGAATATCATTGGTGCAAAACCAAAGCGACCTTCCAATGGATACCAACCAGGATTCTGAAATGGGCCGTCTTCGAATCTAAGACGGCTTAGAAAAGGCCAGGATTCGTAGAGCAAAAATAATAAGATAAACGCCAGTAGCACTGCTAAACTAGCGGCTAGCAGGGTTAGTATGCGGTGCCAGCGGCGATCATTGCGACTACAATAACTCATGGCCTTCATGGTTGTTAATTATCGGGGCGCAACGAAATAGTGGTTTTCTATGAGATCAGTCACCAACGTTGATTGGGTAAAATCAACAAACTGTCGTGCCAGTTTAGAAGATTGACTGCTGGTCAGTAGATTGAGGGGGCGAGCAAGGGGATAGCTGTTGGCGCGAACTTCGGCAACGGATGCTGTAATACCCTCCATGGGCAGCCGCTTAATCGGCACGCCGCGTTGCTCATTGAATTCCGCTGCGCCAATAGACACATACCCGATGGCGCCTGGGTTGCCTGCTACCGTTTTAATTCCCTGTTCGTTATCGCCAATGATAACACTCGGCTTCACTTGGCTATTTTTAAGGGCAAAGAAATTCAGGAATAGCTCCAGGGTAGAATGGCCCTCGGCTTTATTAACTACAGTAATTGCGAGATCATCACCACCAAGCGCTTTCCAATTGCGAATTTTTCCTGTGTAAATATCAATGATTTCGGCATCACTTAGGGACTTAATTGGGTTCGATTGGTTCACAATAATACACACACCGTCAAGCGCGATGGTGTGGACAATTAAGCCGGTTTCCGTGGCTTTTAGATTTCGCGAAGCCATGCCGATATCCGCTAATCCAATTACCGTATCGTTCACACCGCGAGTAGAGCCTCCTGTTTGCACATCAATCCGCACCTCGGGATGCGCTTTCTCGAAGCGCTTGGCCATGTCAAGCGCTAAGGGTGCAACTGTACTTGAGCCCGTAAGAGTGAGGCGGTTTTCTGCGGCCAACCCGCTCTGCATACTGAAAAGAACGAGGATTGGCAATAGCAACTGAACTAATCGCTTGAGCATGACAATTTCCTCATTGCGTTAAAGATGGTCTCTCGCGAATTGGCTTGTGAGTATGTTGTCACCAAAGATTCCACCCGCTTATGAAGGATATCGAAGCAACGGGAAAACGCATCGCGCTTACTATCTTCATCAAGTGCGTTATCGGCAGGGTCGGGCAGTCCCCAGTGTACTATTTCATAATTACCAATAAAGGTGGGACACATCTCGGCGGCGTTATCACATACCGTTAAGACTAAATCCAACTTGGGTGCATCGGTTTGGATAAACTCATCCCAGCTTTTACTGTGCATACTATTGATATTCTGCGGCGTTAGTCGATTAATTTGTTCCAGAGCCAACGGATTCACCTTGCCGGTGGGATGACTGCCAGCACTAAATGCCCGGAACAAAGCATTTCCTGTTGTGTTAAGAATGGCTTCAGCCATAATCGAACGAGCGGAATTACCAGTGCACAATACCAGCACATTGAACCGCTGATCTTGCGCGGGCAGTGTTTCGTAGGAATCAGGTGAGGTTAGCAACATGAGCTGGCTCCTCCGGGCGTAATCTCGGCCTCAGTGACGGTCGCGTTACAACCATCAAACAATCCATAATGTGTCTCGAAATCACCAAAGAAATCAAAATGGTCACGAAAACGGGTTGCCCGCAACATGTGCCACGTGTTACCGCAAACTGGGAATATTTTTCCCGTAGGCATCTGGTGATGGTCATCCAGAGTGAAGTAGTGTGGTTGGTTTTTGATTGTGCCCAAATAGCGCACCGCTTGACCGTAATCTTCACAGGCGGTTTCCAACATATTTAACTTAAATAACCGATAAGTCGTGGATTCAAAGCGCACATGGCCAATCTTTTCCACCAGTTTGGCATCGTCAATGGTAAGGGGGCGGGTTTCAACGCAGCGTGGATCGACAAATTCTGTTGTGGCGGCGAGCCGGAGGAAATCTTGGCGATAAAGCGCTCCTCCCAAACATTCGCCATATAGCACGGGATCGTTTTTTAAAACCGCCGGAATTCGCCGATCCGCGTAAACGTCAGAAAAATAAAACTCGCCTCCGGGTTTTAATAAGCGTGCGATACCGCGTAGCACCGATTCTTTGTCGGTGGATAAATTCACTACACAATTGGATACAATGACATCGAAGCTCTCGGGCTCTAAGTCAAGTTCATCCAGTTGTTCGATGTAACCCAACAAAAACTGACAATTATCAAACCCGAAGGCCTTGGCGTGGTAGGCCTGGTGATCCTGCGCCACCGCCAGCTGCTCTGCGGTCATATCCACACCCACCACCGAGCCATTGGCCCCCACGAGCTGCGATAATAGATACACGTCGCGACCGCTACCACAACCCAGATCCAAAACGCGGCATCCTTCCAATGCCGGGGGGCAGACTAATCCGCATCCGTAATAGCGACTAAGCACTTCCGGGTGCACATTCGCCAGTAATGATTTTAACCAAGCGGGCGTCTTACTGATATCGCAACAGGCGTTGGTTTTCAAATCATCGCTGGATTGCAATTGGCGTCCGTAATAATCTTGAACTAATTCTCGCATGAGGCTTCTCCTTGATCTTTGCTTGACTTAATGGGTGTCGTTTAAGCGCCAGTCATAATCCAAAAATGTAATTTCTAATGCCCCGGACTTCAGTTTTTTCATAGCAGTTTCAGGTAACTTCATAGCGCCGCCATAGAGTGCTAAGAACTCATGTAAGCTGTTTGAATCACGCCAGCCTGCGCCGAAATCGCCACGATACCACTTAAATATGGACGACACTTGCAGCTTGTTGTTTTGCCAGCGGTTGCGTGACGAATCGGCGAAGAAACGCTGTGCTTGAGCTTCGAGCTGTACATCCAATTGGTCGCCTGTGTAAGCTTCTTCGCGTAACGCTGGACAGCCTATACTGGCGCAATTAACCGCAAAGTGGATGCGTGGATCATTGTAGCGCTCAGACCCACGAATAAATTCATGTTCAATTTTATCTAGGGACACTGTGTCGTTGAACAATGGAATGAATTCTTTTTTCCAGGGTGACGAAATTACGTTACCCAGATCTTTGATGGATTCAAGCTTAGGGTACTTGGTCAATATCAATTCTACTGTCCAAGCGTTATAAGCATTAATTAAAAAAGCCAATTGTTCTGAGGTCGAAAGCGCATCGAAACGGTTGCGGGGTAGGGTAGAAAGTGATTTCAAATACTCTGCCAATTTAGCTCTTTGTTGCAGTAAAGCACCATAGTCAACTTGGGTAGCCAAGCCGTTGTTAATAGAAACCACATGCGCTTTGACTAGCGTATCCCAAGCGGAATGGTCGAAAGTTTCTGCATGTAACCATGATGAAAACGTAATAAAAATAAGGCTTATAAATAAATTTCTTAACATGAGCTACGATCTCCTCCAAGCGTGATAGCGTTGTAGCCAATCCAGTAAACGTTGCGGTGAGTGGGCTTTCTTCCATACGCCGGCAGCGTATTTATTTGATTCGGCCCACGTGGGGTAAGCGTGGATGGTGCCTAATATTTTGTTCAATCCTAAGCCGTGCTTCATGGCAAGTACAAACTCTGCCAACAATTCACCCGCGTTGGTTCCTACGATGGTGACTCCCAAGATGCGATCTTTACCAGGTTCTGTAAGAACTTTAACGAAACCTCGGGTTTCACCTTCCACAATGGCTCGATCCAAATCATCCAAATCATAACGAGTCACTTCATATTCGATGTTTTGATCGCTAGCTTCACGCTCATTGAGACCAACCCTTGCAACTTCTGGATCGATAAATGTAGTGGCTGGAATTACCCGATAATCCACTTTAAATTTCTTCACCTGGCCAAATAGCCCGTTTACCGCTGCATACCAGGCTTGATGCGCCGCGACATGGGTAAATTGGTAGGGGCCAACCACATCGCCTACGGCCAGTATATTGGGGTACAACGTTTCTAAATACTCGTTGGTGATGACCGTGCGATCCGTTTTGATACCCAAGGTTTCCAAGCCATAGCCTTTTATTCTTGGCACACGGCCCACGGCACACAACAGTTGATCGAACTCAATTTCCTGTTGCGTTCCTTGGTGTTCAACCACCAAATACTTATGTGAGTCTTGCTGATAACAACGCACGGCTTTGTGGTTGATTAACACGTCAACCCCTTCTTGCTCTAGGGTCTGCTTAACAAAGGCGGATACTTCGTCATCTTCACGCGGTAATAAGCGTGGTGCCATTTCCACCTGGGTAACCCGAACACCAAGGCGCGCGAAGCTTTGAGACAGCTCACATCCGATTGGTCCACCGCCTAAAACCACCAGTCGTTTCGGAGATTCCGTCAGTTGAGAAAATCTATCCCAGAGGGTGTCACTGGTTAGGTAATCAATCTCTTCTAAACCAGGTAGTGAAGGAACAAATGGGCTAGCGCCAGCGGCAATAATAATGGCTCGGCTGGTCAATCGTTTTACTGCGCCATTATTTTCTTGAATCTCTACGGTCCAGGGATCTATTAGTCGGCCGTAGCCTTGAATTACCTCAACCCCCAATTGGGTATAGCGTTCAACGCTATCGTGAGGCTCAATAGCTTTTATCTTATCCTGAACTCCTTGCATCACTTTGGCGAATGAGATGGTGGCGGTTCCACTGTTAATTCCGTACTCAGGGGCCTTGGTTATCTGGTGTGCCATTTTTGCGCTTTTAATTAACGCTTTGCTGGGCACACATCCATAGTTCAAACAATCCCCCCCCATTTTATTGGCTTCAACTAAGGTGACTTTAGCTTTGACGGCGGCCGCGATGTAGGCTGATACAAGGCCGCCAGCACCGGCTCCTATAACAATCAAATTGCGATCGAATGATACGGGTTTACGCCAACCTTTATAGGCCCGCCGAGCCTGCAGGCTATTCACAACTTTCTTTGCCAACAACGGGAACAGGCCGAGCAGCGCAAATGACAGTAATAACGGTGGCGATATAATGCCGCCTAAGCTGTTGATCTGCGCCAGTTGGGTTCCCGCATTGACGTAAACCAACGTTCCAGCCAACATACCGACTTGACTTATCCAGTAAAACGTAACAGCCCTGATGTTAGTGAGTCCCATCACCAGATTTATCAAAAAGAAAGGAAAAATTGGAACCAGTCGTAAGGTAAATAAATAAAAACCACCTTCTTTTTCTACCCCGGCATTGATTTGTTGCATCCGTTGTCGAAAACGCTTTTCAACGGAGTCTCGTAGTAAATAACGAGAAGCCAGAAAGGCCAGTGTTGCACCAATACTGCTGGCAAAAGACACCAGTATGGTGCCATGGGCCAAACCAAACAGGGCCCCGGCTGCCAGTGTCATCACAGCGGCACCGGGTAAGGATAGTGCGGTCACTACCACGTACAGCACGAAGAATACCGCCGTCACCTGCCAAAGCGCCTCCGCTTTCCATTGCTCAAACTGTGAGAGGCTCGATTTTAATCCATCCAGCGTCAAATACTGATTCAAACCCAAAGCGAAGAAACTTAAGATTAAAAGGGCGATAATGCTAACGATAAGTAACTTTTTCATTAATTGTCTTCCGTTAATGCGCCGCCGCAGCTACTGCCTTGACCGGCTGTACAACCAAAACAATGATCAGCCACAGTAATTAGTTGATCGTGACCAACAGCACTTTTTAAATCGAGTAAATGCAAGCGATGGTTGCCGCCTATCGGCATATTTAACTGTTGGTTAAAGTCACAGTCGTACAAATAACCCTCCCAATCCACACTAATCTGTGATCGACACATTACGGTATCCAGGTGTTGCGGATGAAAATTATCTTTCAACAGTTGCATGTAGCTGTGAAATTGACCTTTGGAAATCAAGGTAGATCCGAATCTTTGGATGGGCATGTTGGTAATCACGTACAGCCGATTAAATAAGATATTAAAATCTTCTTTTAGAATACGCTTGTAGTCGGCTTCCAAGGCATTTTGTTCTGGCGGCAGTGTCGGTCCTTGGGGGTTGTACACCAGGTTCAGTAATAGGCCACTATCGGCTTGACCATAACCCAATGAATTTAATTGTTGTAATGCAAGGATGCTCTTCGAAAATACACTCTTGCCTCGCTGTTGGTCGACATTTTCAGTGGAATAGCAGGGGAGTGATGCAATGACTTCCACTTGGTTTTTAGCGAGAAATTCCGCCAAACCCTCATATCCAGGCTCTAACAGAATCGTCAAATTACATCGATCTATGACGTTAATATTGGCCGCTCTGGCGAGTTGAACCAGCTCTTGAAATTGAGGGTGTAGCTCTGGTGCGCCACCGGTAAGATCAAGAGTGGTCATGCCCGTAGCCTGCATCGCTGGGACGATGAGTTCAATGGTGTCTGCCGACATCATTTCGGTACGATTGGGCCCAGCATTTACGTGACAGTGTATGCAGCTTTGATTGCATTTATAACCTAAGTTCACTTGCAAAGTAGTGGTTGTGCTTCTGCGCAAACTTGGGAATTGTGTCGTTTTTAATAAGGGTAGTGTTTGATGCATCGACTTTTCCTACACTTGTGAGGTCTAAGAGTTGACTCAGGAGAATTGATTTTGTTACGCCCTAAACCCATAAAAAGACTTTTTTTTTGGTAATGACGCTGCAAGAAAAAACACAGCATCAAGACGCTAAGCTGAAAGGTTGTTATCCAAGGGGAAACATAAAACTGTTTTGGATCGCTAGTTGGGTAAAGGTTGCCATCATGATAGTAGCTTATTACGGTAAACGAGCAGAAAACGAACAGCCAGCCTCTACGTGAAAGTACGGATAGGGGTAACAACCATAACCAATACCAGTTATTGACCACGGGTGACAATAGCAGAAGTAACAACAATGCCAGGTCAACGGGTGGGGGAGTGCCGTTTGCTTGTCGGCGCCATCTCACCCATAAAGTCGTTAATCCTGCGATTAAAATTACGGCCGCCAAGGTTCTGGTGCTATTGGCGGGAGCCAGTGTTTCAAGCAAACGAAACACTAATGGGTTGAAGCGCCATTCGCGGGCAAAGGTTTGTAATGAATACCATTCACTTCCACTTATTTGGAGTAGGGGTAAGTACAGAACAGCTAAGGTTATGCCACTGCTAGCAAGCATTTTAAACAGCCAACGACAATGCCCCTGATAATCCCTTAAGGTAAATGTTTGAAATAGAATAAATGGTAGTGCCACCAGTGCTGCCACTTTGGCACCTAAGGCAACACCGAAAGCGATGCCAGTAAGAACAGGACGCTGATGTTGCCAGCCGTAAACAGCCCAAATTAGACCTAATGCGACAATAAGGTCAGGGTGAGCGCTGGCTATAGCCTCTTTTAATATCAATGGATGGATTGCATACGCAGTGAGCCAACGACTGGAAGCACCCATAATATAGAGACTAAAGAGAATGCCCAAATCAACCGCCACCAATAAGCATTGTAAAGCGGTAAGATTTCCGGGTGCTATGTAGTAAGCCAGGGCAAATAAATATTGCAATACCGGACCATAGATTGAGGGAAGCTCTGGATAGTTGATATTGTTTAGTATCCATTGCCAGTGCTGACTTAGTCCTGTTTCAGAAAAATAGTGTTCCGGTGGATTTTGCCAGGGTGAAAAAAATAGCGCTGTTTGACGTCCATCCCATAAATAACGAAAGTAGTCGTCTTCTAACAGTGGCCAGGCTAAGGTTGCCAGCACACGAACAAGAACGGCTAACAGTAAAATTTGGGTTGTGCTTAACTGAATATCTTTGCGTACGGCTAGGATCACTAGCGCACTAACGCCCATTGCTGCAGACAAAAGAGTATATAGGAGTTCCTTTTGTGGCATGGCTCCCAGGGGGTTGTCTCCACCAATAGGAAGCATTATTGCTGCGGACAATGCAAGCAGCAATAATGCTTTGGTCGGCCAGTTCGATATCATCTTAGAACGCAAGGGTGTAAGTAAGCCCAGCGATTTCATCATCCGCAACGGTGTTCCGCCCATCGATCAGTGTGGCGAGCGTGAATGCGACACCTTGGTTGGGCGCAAGGCCATAACCCAACGAAAATTTCAACAGTTCCCGTTTTTCATTTACCTCTTGAAATCGATCTGGCGTAAATCCAGGACCGCCGATATCCAAGTCGCCGCCGTATTCTTTATTCGAATAGCCGAGGCTTAATCCAAGCGTGTTCGTTGGGTTGTAATAGGCGGTAAGATTAAAGAAGCTAGCTTCAGGTACATCACCGCTTCGATACTCGTATCCTAACTCTGTGCTGATGCCCCACTGATTAGCTAGTTGTTTTCCTAAAATAATCGATGTTTGGAAACCATTTTCAGCTTTGCCAAGGGCGGCCAGGCGGTCACCTTCGTAATTGCCTTTAATAATCGCGGCACCACGCAAGGTAATGGTGGGAATTTGGCTTGCCGAGGCGAACTCATCCAAAATGCGCCAGCTCAAACCAATGCTAGAATCGGTAAAGCCACTATCTTCGTCGGCACTGCCAGCTTCTACATTGCCGTAGCCGACCAAGGCGTCTATAGCTAGGCTCTCAGTAATACCGTAATTAATCAAAAACGCCGTATCATTACGGTCAAAACTACTGGCACCACCGCCAGTGATCGCACTAGCGGATAGTTCTTCATCACCAATATAAGCGTCATCGCCTTGCTGTTGTGTCACATTGATGGTCACCGAAGTTTCACCTGGAATGGGTAGCCAAGGAGAAGAGCCTTCGGCGCTGGCAAGACTCGGTAGTGTTAATATTGTAGGCAGAAGCCATAAGGTTCTTTTCATCATTAAGGTCCTTTCAATCTATGGTGTTAGGCTGGGTTTAGAGTTTGAAGCGGCGCTTTAAATAAACACTCAAAGCTTCTTGCTCTTGCTCTAATAGATTTGCCTCAGACAACTTGTCTAACAGATCTTGAGCACTGCTTTTGTTCAAGTCGAACCCAGGCATTGAGCAACTGTCGCAAGCAATTTTCACGGCGAACACGCGCTTGCCTAGGTTATAATTCGCTTTATCTCCGGTTTGGGCGTGACCCACCGCATCAGAGCCGGATGCCAGTGCTAATGAAGAAGCCAAGCTTGTGATTAAAAATAATGAAGTGCGAAAAAGTTTATTTGAACTTCGCATCATGAATCTCCTTATTTGTGCGTGGAAAGGTTTTGCTGTGGTTAAAAGGGGGGTTATGAATACTTCGTCGTTGCCACCAAAACTTGGCAATCATGCCAATGATGCTTTTGCCAGCTCGAAACACGCCTGTTATCGTGCCACCAATTTTCGAACTCCCGCTTACTCGAGCTCGCCAACGTACCGGGACTTCAACGACGAATAACTTGAGACCATAGGCCTTTAATTGCATTTCAATAGTCCAGCCATAGTCGCGATCAGCCATTCTTAACTGATCAAAAACATCTCTTCTTATGGCGCGGAACGGACCTAAGTCTCTAACTGGATATTGCCAGAGGAAGCCAATCAGTGTGCAGGCCAGTTGATTACCGAACCGTTGAGCGATAGTCATTGAGCCAGGTTCGGGATTGGTCCTTACACCAATAGCGAAATCGGAACCCTGGATTATGGATAACAGTAGCTTTCGACAGTCCTCAATGGCTACAGCACCATCACCGTCGATGAACAGAAAAATATCACCTTGACCCACGCGCGTTCCATGCCAACAGGCAGCGCCGTATCCCAATCTTGGTTCCCGTATTACGGTGGCACCATGCTGTAGGGCAACAGCGGCCGTGTTATCTGTAGAGCCATTGTCAACCACTAAAATCTCCCAGCGGAAAGGTAGATCGGTATGGGCGATAAAATGTTGTAGTTGATCGATTACCACACCAATACACAAGGCCTCGTTGTGTGCCGGTATGATGACGCTAACAAGTTGATTTGGGTCCACAAGCTCAATTCCTAATTCAAACCGTGGTTCTATACTAGGTATTCACGAAGCAGACTTCTTCACAGAAGTTTCACAAAAGATTCAATTAATTTATCGTTTTAGGAGATTCTGAATAACTAGATAGGAAAAACGGAGTTTGTTGTGCAGGCAACACTACTTCACGGCAAAATCAAATTTTTTTTCAGCTTGCAATCAACGGCATATTTCATTCGTTTCCAATAAACAGGTTAGTAGCCTGTAACAAAATTCATTACTGGAGATCAATATGAGTAAGCAAGGTATAACTATACAGTCCATGTTTACCGGAACGATAAATTGTATGGTCACCGAGTTTTGCTGGCGTCAATTGCGCTGACGGTGTTGTTGATATTGTTCAGTAGTGAGCTCTATCAGTCACTGGATCGTGCCTTTTACTCCATGCCGGAGCGTATTGCCGATGAAGTTGAATACTGATTCCATGAGTGACAATCAGCATTATTTTACGGAGCTGGATTTAATGCCAGCAGCGTCAGTGGTGTTTGCCAGCGTAGATTGGAATTAGCTGGGGGGACGTTATTTATTGCTCAATCCAAGGTGTTACAGATGGTATTAGCGGCTAAGTAACGGCCATATTAAATAGGTAAAAAAATGGATTTTTGGTGTAACAATTTGGCCACTGTCTCGTCTTATAGTTCAGCGGGGCCAAAACTGTCCCTGTAAACAGGGCTACCACTGCAGTGACCTTAGCGGGGAGCCTGTTACTTGAATCATATATGGGAGAATATTCAGATGTCTTTTGTTAATAGATCTTCAGGTTTGGCCTTGGCTCTAGCGGCTGCAGGTATGGTGGGTTGTGCATCTTATCAGCAAGAATCAGCGGAAACTAGCGCTGCGACAACCAGCGCTGATATGGTTCATTGTTATGGTGTTAATAAGTGTGCAGGTCACAATGATTGCAAAACGGCAAGCAACGCTTGCAAGGGTCATGGGTCCTGTAAAGGTAAAGGATTTGTATCTATGTCAGCAAAGGCTTGTGGTGACGTGGGTGGCTCGGTAGGAAGTTAAGAAAATCTTTACTAAAACGTGCTTTATTCCGTAAATAATTATTAAGGTTGAAGGATTTGCTTATGAAAAAGAGAACTGCGGCCACTGGTGTGGCGTTAGCGATTGCGGCAGCTGGTATGATGAGCACTACCACAGTGATGGCGGGATCGGCGAGCACAAGTGCGAATGTTCATTGCTATGGCGTGAATGTCTGCAAAGGGCACAATGACTGCAAAGTGAGTGGTAATAACTGCAAGGGCATGAACGAATGTAAAACGGCATCAAATTCTTGTAAAGGTCAAGCAACTTGTAAGACCGCTGGCAATTCCTGTAAAGGGCAGGCATCCTGCAAAGGAACGGGCTTTGTCTCTATGTCTGCGGAAGCATGTGAAAATATTGGTGGTACGGCTGGCAAATAGTTAGCAAAGGGCGGTGTTTGTTGGCTGCCCTTTTTATTATTTACGATATTTAAAGGGGTAAGTTTTATGACGCGGCCGTTTCTTGGTTTTGGACTGGGGTTACGCACTGAACACTATCCTTTCGTGATAGAAAACAAGCCGGATGTGGATTGGTTTGAGGTTATCTCGGAAAATTATATGGTCCCAGGTGGTAAGCCGCTCTTTCATTTGGACCGTATCCGCCAGGATTATCCGATGGTCATGCATGGTGTTTCAATGTCGATCGGTAGTAGTGACCCTTTAAATTACGATTATCTGCAACAACTCAAAAAACTCATCGAAAGAGTTGAACCCGTTTGGGTTTCCGATCATTTGTGTTGGACCACAGCCCATCGAGTGAATAGTCATGACTTGTTACCGCTGCCCTACAATTTATCAACGATTAGTCATGTTGCCGATCGTATTGATGCGGTACAGAATTATTTGGGGCGTCCGATCCTGATTGAAAATTTGTCCAGCTACATCACCTACGAACACTCTGAGATGACGGAGTGGGAGTTTCTCGATGCTATTGTGCAGCGTTGCGGGTGCTATGTCCTGTTGGATATCAATAATATTTTTGTCAGCGCCCACAATCATCATTTTGATCCACAAGATTACATTCTTGGAATGGACCCAGAACGCATAATGCAATTTCATTTGGCAGGACACAGCTATAACGGTCCAATGATCATCGACACCCACGACCATGATGTCTGTAAAGGAGTGTGGGATTTGTATGCATTCGCCTTAAAACATTTAGGTCCAGTAAGTACTATGATCGAAAGGGATGACAACATTCCTGAATTTAATGAACTACGCAGCGAGCTGGAAACTGCTCAGACAATTTCTCACAAGGTTTTAGGTGCTAAAGCGTTAGCGCTTACCCATCAACCTTGCTTGCGAGGGGCTGCCTAATGCAGTCATTGGAGCAGTTACAACAGAATTTTATTGCCTTTTTATTGGGCGAAGACCGTACGATTGAGCAGTGCATTCAATCCACTGAGGAATGCGATGCCTCAACTCGTATGAGTGTTTATGGCAATGCCTATCGACTCCGGTTGCAGGAGGCACTGGCAACGGATTTTCCTGTATTGCACGGGTATTTGGGGGACGAACAGTTCGAGTTTCTCGCGCAGACTTATATAAAGCGGTATCCATCCCAAACTTACAGTTTGCGTTATTTCAGTCAAAATTTACCGCAATTACTATTAGATGAAGCGCCTTTTCAGCAACACAAAGAGTTGAACGAGCTGGCGTCCGTCGAGCAAGCCTTTGCGAATAGTTTTGATGCTCCGAATGCAGAGACAGTGAAGCTCGAACAACTGGCGCAGCTGCAACCGGATGCCTGGCCCGAGTTATCGCTAACTTTTAGCCATTCGTTGACCTGCTTGTCGCTGAACACAAATTGTATGCATATTTGGCGAGCCTTGTCAGCGGAGGAAGGTCCACCCAGCGTTATCCACCACAAACAACCCGAATATTGGATAATCTGGCGCAAACCGGACTTAGTGAGTCACTATAAATATCTGGAACGGGCGGAAGCCACTGCATTTCAGTTGGCATTGCAAGGGCAATCTTTTGCGAACTTGTGCGAATGTCTGCTCGATTTTTATGAAGAGGCGGAAACCCCACTAAAAGCAGTGGGGTTATTGCAGGCTTGGATACAGGAGGGGCTGATCGTCGAGCTGGTCACTTAGGGCTTGTTATCACTAGTTATGCCGATTCGCTTTGGTGCTACGTGCTTTAATGAGCCCGAATTTTCATCAGTCTCAACATCCACCCGCCAACACTGTTCACCTTGCTGCTCCAATCGAATCTCTACGCCCGTCAATTGCCTGACCACATCAATATTAGTGCTGAGATGCAGACTAACTTCCGCCGTAGTAAAGCTGCCACCCCGGCCTAACACCATCGGCAGAATTAACTGATCCGCCAAATGCTCGCACACCATGGCATCACTGCTTAAATAATCCCGCATGGCTTTAACCGCTTTGCCCGCAACCCGCTCAGCAGAAAGCCCCTTGGTACCAGTGGTTTCAAATACTGCGGTCAGCTCCGGCATCATCAGCCTTAGGGAAACAATATTTCCTTGCCCCACAGATGTTACGTGCTGCTGGTGTAGATCCGTTTCGGGCCAGCGGCAGCGCTTACGCACGTGTTCCAACTCGCGCTCGGCTATGTGGCCGGGTAGGTTGGCGGATATGGCCACAGCCTGCAGGCTGGTGATTTCACTGCGTTGCAATAACGTAAGTGGTTGAATCGATGTTGCAGGTTGAATACGCACTCGCCAGGCACCGCCACCAGCCGGGTAGAAGCCGTAGCGTTCTAGTTCTATTTCCGCGTTCCAGCCTAGCTTGGCCAGTACGGGTAAAAAACTGTGTTTAATGTAATCCACGCTTGGGGCCATGCCGTTGTGAGTGCCGCCTTCCAGGTACAGTTCACTCACGCCTTGGCTTAGTGCCAAAGGTAGAAACACGGTTTGGAATACCAGGGTAGTGCTGCCTGCCGATCCCACGGCAAAGTGGTATTCGCCGCTGCGTACAGGGCCGGGCACAAAG
Organism: uncultured Ketobacter sp.; assembly: GCA_963922875.1. Classification (GTDB taxonomy): domain Bacteria; phylum Pseudomonadota; class Gammaproteobacteria; order Pseudomonadales; family Ketobacteraceae; genus Ketobacter. The sequence continues at coordinate 252,423 of CAWUJH010000006.1, forward strand.
GTTACGGTTTGGGAGCCCAGTGCATCACCGGATACTCGCGCACCACAGATAGCCTTCGCTGCATTCAGGCAGGTCAGGTGTTGCCGCAGCAAGCCGGGTTTGTTTCTTCCCGCACGAATATTTTCAATACGCACCGACTGGCCGGTGCACATGGCCAGGGTCAGCGTGGTCCGAAAAATTTGCCCTCCGCCTTCACCTTGAGAGCCGTCTACCACAATCACAATCTTATCCTCTTAATGAATTTCCTATGCGCTGGTTCAGCGGCCATCCCCTGGCCAATTCAAACATCCTGTTAGTGCTCTTAACCCTTCACACACAATACTTGTTTCAGGGTGTACACAACTTCCACCAGATCCTTCTGTGCCGCCATGACTTGATCAATGGACTTGTAAGCCGCAGGCGTTTCGTCGATAACGTCTTTGTCTTTACGGCATTCCACGTCCGCTGTTGCCTGGCGGTGTTCTTCCAGTGATACCAGCTTTTTCGCTTGAGTCCGCGACATGACTCGGCCCGCACCGTGGCTGCAGCTACAGAAGCTTTCTTCATTACCCAGTCCACGTACGATAAAGGATTTAGCCCCCATGCTGCCGGGGATAATGCCCATTTCGCCCAGACGTGCGCGTACTGCACCTTTGCGGGTTACCAGTACATTGGCGCCGTAGTGGTTCTCGCGAGACACGTAGTTATGGTGGCAGTTAACCGCTTCCATTCGCGCCTCAAACTCAAGCCCCAAGGTTGCCCGTACTGCAGCAATGACTCGCGCCATCATGACCTCGCGGTTAAGGCGGGCAAAGTGCTGCGCCCATTCCACGGCTTCAATGTAGTCATTGAAGTGGTCGGTTCCCTCTGGCAGATACGCCAGATCTGAATCGGGCAATTGAATATGCCAGCGCTCCATATCCTTTTTCGCCATGGCGATAAAATGGGTACCGATCCGGTTTCCGACACCGCGCGATCCGCTGTGGAGCATCAACCATACGCTACCCAGCTCATCCAAACACATTTCAATAAAATGGTTACCGGTTCCCAGGGTTCCCAGATGTTTGATGTTGTTGGTGTTCTTCAGAACCGGATGTTTGTCCTGTAACGTATCAAACTGCTTTGCCAGGGGTGCCCAAGCGTCCATAACATCCTGAGGTACGTTCTCCCAAGCGCCTTTATCGCGCACTCGGCCCCGGCCTTCGGTCCGTCCGTGGGGTACAGCACGCTCGATGGCGCTGCGTAACTGGCCCAGGTTGTCGGGCAGTTGGGTTGCGGTCAGGCTGGTTTTCACCGCCATCATGCCGCACCCAATATCAACGCCAACTGCTGCGGGAATTACCGCGCCAAAGGTGGGTACTACGCTACCGATGGTAGCCCCTTTACCGAGGTGTACGTCCGGCATTACCGATACCCATTTGTGAATGAAGGGCAGGCGGGCAATGTTTTTCAATTGCTGCTTCGCTTGATCCTCAAAGGGTACGCCCACTGTCCAGGACTTAATGGGAACGCCACCTTCTTGCATGACTTCGTAGTTTCGGCTTTCCATGACCTTTATCCTTCTTTGCGTTTTATCTTTTAAGTTACGTCTATGGTATTGCGAATGTGGTGCCAGGATTGAGTTGTTTTGATGATTAATTTATATCTTGTTGTTTTAGCTTAGGTTTATTACTGGATTGGCTGTAAATGCTGGTGCTTTGGTTATGACTAAGGCCACTTAAAACTATCCAAAAAGATAGTTATCTAATATTATCGATAGTATGAAAACAGTAGTGATCAGTATATTGGGTACCAATATGGACCAGCGCGGCAAGGGCGATAAGCGTTGGGATAAGTGGCGTCCCACCATTTCCATGTGTCAGCACGATGACTTGCTTATCCATCGGCTGGAACTGCTATTTGATAATCACTCCATAGGTTTGGCTCGGCAAGTCACCGAAGACATTGCCCGTGTCTCACCGGAAACGGAAGTGGTACATCATCAGGTTAATTTCAGTGACCCTTGGGACTTTGAAGGGGTGTACAGTGCGTTGCTGGATTTTGCGCGTGCCTATTCGTTTAAGCAGACCAAGGAACAGTACCTGACTCACATTACTACTGGCACCCACGTGGCCCAGATTTGCCTGTACCTGCTCACCGAGGCGGGTTATCTACCGGGAAAATTGTTGCAGACTTCGCCAGCGCCTCGCGGCAGTGATGCGGCTGGCCAATATCAAATTATCGATCTGGACTTGTCTCGTTACGACCAGATTGCGTCGCGCTTTCAGAAGGAACATCAGGAAGGCACGGTTTATTTGAAAGGCGGTATCGAGACCAATAACCGCGCCTTTAACAGCATGATCGAACAACTGGAAAAGGTTTCTATTCGTTCGCAGGAGCCCATTCTTATTACCGGCCCTACGGGCGCGGGTAAATCCCAACTGGCGCAGCGAGTGTACGAACTTAGGCGGCAGCGCGGCAAGATTGAGGGCAAATTGATCGCGGTTAACTGTGCCACCTTACGGGGTGAGAATGCCATGTCCACTTTGTTCGGCCATAAAAAGGGGGCTTATACCGGTGCGGTGTCTGAGCGCGCCGGGCTGCTGAAAGAAGCCCATAAAGGTCTGTTGTTTTTAGATGAGATCGGTGAGCTGGGACTGGATGAGCAAGCCATGCTGTTGCGTGCCATTGAAGACAAGGTGTTTATGCCTTTGGGATCAGACCGGGAAGTGAGTAGCGATTTTCAACTGATTGCCGGTACTAATAAGGATTTGAATGCGTTGTCACGGCAGGGTGAATTTCGTGAAGACTTGTTGGCCCGTATTGATTTGTGGACTTACCAACTGCCGTCTTTGCGGGAACGCATTGAAGACTTGGAACCGAATATCGATTACGAAATTGAAAAGTTCGCCAGCCGTTCCGGCTATTTGGTTAGCTTCAATAAAGATGCCCGCAAACACTACCTGGCCTTTGGCCGATCGGCTCAAGCCACCTGGGCGGCTAACTTTCGGGATTTGAACGCCAGTATTACCCGCATGGCTACGTTGGCCGACGGTGGGCGCATTACCCTGGATGTGGTAACGGATGAAATCCAACGCTTGCAGCGCAAGTGGCAACAAGGGGCTGATGAGGGTAATGATCCCAGAAGAGTTCTTGAACCGTTGCTGGGAGCGGAGGCGGTGAACCAGATGGATTATTACGAGCAACTGAACCTGATGAATGTGATCGCGGTGTGCCGCGCCTCCGGCTCAATGGCGGAGGCGGGAAGGGTGCTGTTTAACGTTAGCCGGACTTTGAAAAAGTCGAATAATGACTCCCATCGGGTGAAGCAGATTCTAGAGCGGTATGGGGTGGAGTTTGGGGATTTGTTGTAGAAGGATAGGGCGTTAGAAAATGATTCATTCTTGGAATTGTAATTGTAGTACGTGCTACTTGTCATATAGTTGTCTAAACGCCCATCGAGGCTTCAAGGAATTTAAACTTGAATGAGTATGCGGCAGCTTTGAGGCAAATTACATAGTGTTCTTTTCGCTCTTTAAGCGTTCGTAAAAACATCTCGCGTGCTTGTTGTGTGATCCATTTTATCGGCTCACGACCAGGCGGTAATGGGCGTGGGACGAAATCCATAGCATCCGAGCATGCCGATGACTCAGAAATCATTACATAGGTCAGGTTAAATATTTCATCGTTCATGGGCCAAGTGTTAACTTGAGACCCATAAAGAGATGCTAGGAAAATACGCAAATCTTCCTTTTCTTGTAAATCCATTTATCTTTCTCCTATTCTATTAATCACATCATGCATTTTGTTTTCGTCACCCTGTACCCATAAGTGATGGACTCTGAGATCTTCAAAAATGTAGATGTGAGAAGAAGACTGTTGGGGATTAAAAGCAGCGACTATTTCTACGGAATCTATTTTTCTACGCGTAACGTTATTATTGTTAATCCCAAATGACTCAGCCTGTTCTTCCGCTAAAGCCTTTAACCAGTTCGGTAGTTTCTCACGTTCTTTCAAGCTGAAAATTGAATTTAAGTACAAGCGTTCAACACCAGTCAAATCCACTTTTTGATATATCTTTTTCGGATCTACAATCTCATGGGCGAACGACCATGTTTTATACTTGAAAATCAGTGTGTCGAGCGTGTGGGAAATTAGCGTTGGGTCATCATAATTTAATTGAAGTTTATCGGACAAAATAAGCGTTTGCGTGAAAGCTACATTCGAATAAAAAGCGAAAGCGCACAACAAAAATATTGTTCTTAACATGATTGGTATCCCTTTTGTTTCTTTTTTATGTGCTGTTTTATTGAAAAGAGCTTTTATGAGTCCTGGGCGGTCGATATAGAGCGAGATGGCTTGCATCAGAGGTAACTACTCTTTGCTGGCCTATCTCCGCATATATAGACGAACCCCTGTTAAAAGTTGAGTGCATTCCTGGTGTTCTAAAGTTCGAATAAGCATGAATCATTCTCTAGGTATCTATCGAGTGGCGTTTAGTCGGAACAGGATTAGCTAGAAGAGTATGAAAAATGGCTTTAAAGACGATAGTTGTGCAGCCCAGATTCCGTCACCTAGCAAACTCCCATTATCTTGCACGTATCTTTGGATAAGGGCGTCGATATACTGTTGCGCCCATATTGATCTCCGCCTGTCCGACGTACGGGCTATGGCTTCAGGATATCCGCCTCGTAATACTCGGTCGACGGGCTCATTGCCTATTGCAGGGTGTTTTGCTTTAAGAATCAGGCCTGCAAAAGCATTGTTAGGTAACGCATTTCTTGCCACTTGGTGAGGCCCAGACAGAAGAATTACTGACGTATCCCGTTGAGCCTCAGCGATGCGTGGCTCTAAAGTTCGAGAATATATGGGAACTTTGTTCATGGTGTTGACAATAGCGCTTATTTCGGAATCAGGCGGCGGTAATTTCGGAATCTAGTTGCGTAAATTACGGAATGTTAGAGCATAAATTTCAGATTTTATAATTAAAGCTGAAAATTCAAAGTCTCATTCATAAACTAAAACAGTATATAAAACAATGAGATAAAAATTTATGCATCGCCTTTCCTCTGTTTAATCTGTTTCACCTCTTTAACCATCTTAGTAAAATTACGTTCTTGAGAACGCTTCTCCGCCAGTGTCGCTGTAGCTTGCGCATTTTCACGCAGCAGTTTCTTGTAGTTCTCTAACCGACGACGATCAATTTTATTCTCCTCTATCCATTTCAGCACAGCACAACCGGGTTCGGCTTCGTGTTGGCAGTCTGCGAATTTACATTGGCTTGCTAGTACCTCTATGTCCTGGAAAACGGCGCCTATTGACTCACTTACATCGGCCACTCTCAGTTCTCGCATTCCTGGAACATCGACGATGAGCCCTCCGGAAGGCAGGATATGCAGTTCCCGATGTGTGGTGGTATGGCGGCCTTTCATATCTTGCTCTCGAATGTCACCGGTAGCGGTTAGGGTGGTTCCTGCCAGTGTATTCAGCAGTGTTGACTTGCCAACGCCAGAGGAACCCACCAGCGCAACGGTTGAAGTGCTATCGATCCAGGCTCGTACATTGTCGAGTGTGGTGGGATCAAGTGCGTTCACAGTTTCTACGGGCACTCCCGCTTGAGCCTTGCGGGCACGACGGACGTATTCATCTGCATCCTCAACCAGGTCAGCTTTGGTCAGAATGATGACCGGCATGGCCCCAGCTTCAGCGCACAACGTCAGGTATCGTTCCAGGCGGGATTCTTTAAACTCTTCATTGCAGGATGTGACGATAAAAAGGATATCGATATTTGCGGCTATTGGTTGAATCTCGGTGCTATTGCCAGCCGCCAAGCGTTTAAACAGGCTTTTCCGTTCCAGGACCTGATCGATTCTCGTAAGAGATTCATCCAGTAGTACCCAATCACCCACGGTGGGTCGATCAATGGGGGCTGACTGGATCAAGGTGGGGGAGAGTTCTACTGCTCGCTCTCCGGATTCGCACATCACAGTGGTTTTTGAGCGTTGAACTGAGGTGACCCGCCCGAGGCGATCTTGCAGCAGAGAGGTGTCGGTTATTTGTTGGGTAAAAAAGGGAACAAGGCCAAGTGTCTGTAATGTATTGCTCACGGTAGTGATCCATTGTCTTCATAACATATCGTTTTAGAGATATCAGGCCAGTTTGTGAGCACTAACCCAAAATCAATGATTGAACCCAAATCAACATAGAGTCTAAGTGTTTTATACTAGCGAAATCCTTCAGATTGAAGACTTTTTTGTGAGTAATATTTCACCAGCTATTGTGCTGGACCTTAACTGGCTATACCTCAAAGCCTAATACCTTTTGAATATAACTGTCGGGCTTTTTATGTCACAGTTAACTTACAGTCGGAGAAACTGCGTCTATAACAAGCCTATAGCAAGGTAAGTTAGTCTAAGCTTACGAGATATCTCTGTTACGGTATCAAAGGTACTTAAGAATGCATTCACTGTTTTTACCGGCTATAAGACTGATGTCTCAGATGTCATTCCCGCTAAAATTCTCTATTGTTTTTGTGTTTGCACTAGTCCCAATATTACTTTTTGGAGGGCTACTGCTTCGCGATATCTACACCCAGATTGATTTTCTTGCGAAAAAGCGAACCGGCATTGAGTATATTAAGAGTGCCAGAGCTGTGCTGGAGCCGTTGCAAGTTCACCGGGGGATTAGTGCGGCCATTGCCAGTGGTAACGCTAAGATCAAAGATAAACTCGTGAATGTGAATCACGCTGTAGATAGCGCGTTAGATAACTTAGTCCAAACAGATAGGCAATTAGGAAAGGATTTGACAACTGGACGTCAGGTTTCGAACCTCTCAAGCGGTTGGCAACAATTAGAAAACAGCCACAATCTTTCGGCCCAGGACACCGTCGCTAAACACTCTGAGCTTGTGAATATGACACTGGCATTAATAGTACAGGTAGCCGATAGCTCGGGCATTACACTAGATTCTAGTATGGACACCTCCTATTTAGGAGATGCCATTGTAAACGGCCTGCCGAGCCTCATTGAAAATATGGGACAGGCTCGAGCTCTGGGATCAACGGTGGCAGCAAAAGGCAGGTTTACACCAAAGGAGTTTATCCGATTGTCGATACTTACCGAAACAATCAAAAACACGTCTGCGAGCAACAGCATCGGACTCGAAAAGGCGCTTGGTTACAACGCAGAACTAGCAACGGCACTTAAGGGTGCCTTATTAGAGATGGAGCAATCGGTTAACGAGATTAGCCGTCTTATTGAAAATGAACTATTGAACCCTGATACAATTACCGCAGAAAGCACAGAAGTATTTAGTGCTGCCACTCAGGCTATAGATAAATCTTACACCCTGCTAGACAATTTAATCCCGGTTATGGATTCACTCCTGGAGGAGCGTATAGAAGAAGCAAAGGCTGCCCAGCTGTTTGATATTATGATCATTGTTGGCATTTTTGCACTGATACTTTATTTATTTACTGGTCTTTATTTGTATATCCGGCAATCGATTGACAAAGTTGGTGCGGCAGCTAGCCAAGTAGCAGAAGGAGATTTGAGCGTATTGTTAACACTCGACTCTAAAGATGAACTACAGCTTATAGCCACCCATTTTAATAGGATCATTACCCGCTTTCGCGAATCGATGAGTCACCTAAGCGCCGCGACCGCGCAAATAGCGGCGGCAGCGGAACAGCTCTCCGTTAGCTCAAAGCTAAGTGAAGGCCTTGTGCAGCAACAAAGCAGAGAAACCGAGTCCATCGCGACGGCACTAAACCAAATGCAGGCCACGGTGAGTGAAGTTGCAAAGAACACCTCATCGGCAGCTCAATCGACTCAGGATGTCGATAAAGATGCAAACCAAAGCCTAGAGGCCTTAGAATCGGCATCTCAATCCGTCGCACTGCTTGCGAAAGAGCTGGAGAATTCAATGACGGTTATTGAGACATTGGAAAATGATAGTGAATCCATTGGAAAAATACTGGATGTCATTAAGGCCATCGCAGAACAAACGAATCTGTTAGCCTTGAACGCGGCTATCGAAGCCGCTCGAGCTGGCGAGCAAGGCCGCGGCTTTGCAGTTGTTGCTGATGAAGTAAGAACTCTTGCCAGTAAAACTCAAGGCTCCACGACGGAGATAGCCAATACTATCATAAAGCTACAGGAAGGAACCCAGTGTGCCGCCAATGTGATGACACAAAGCAATAGCAAAGCAAAGGATGGGGCAGCGAATGTAGCGAAAACGGCTCAAGCTTTACGACAAATGGTTGAAGCCATTGCCCATATCGCCAGTATCAATACGCAGGTTGCTTGTGCTGCCGAAGAGCAGGCGGCTGTTACCGAAGAAATCAACAGAAATATTTCAAGTATTTTCGATATTTCGCAACAAACCGCAGCAGGGGCGACTCAAACATCAACAGCAGCCGATGAATTGGCGAGGCTCGCTGTGGAACTTCAATCATTGGTTGGCGCCTATAACTTAGCCGAGAGACATTAAGGAAATCTAGATTTGCTTATGGAATTTTATCTGCACTCGGAATCGTAACTATTTGGTGCGATGTTAGATTGTGTGTGACGAATTAGCTGAGCCTATAAAATAATTTTCGTATTGTTTTTCTGTGGCGAGGAGTCCAGTTAATGATCCTCCTCGCTGAGAATGGAAAAAATTGCGGCAAACAGGTTTAACCGTGTACTTTTAGTTTTTGATGAGAATCTATAATTGTTAAAGCCTGAGCCTCATAAATTTGTCGGTAAGTATTTAACCAAACGCTGTCATCTTCAGGTAGCCAGCGATTGGAGTATAACGCCTTGTCCTCTTCTGATGCAGTGAGTTTTTCAGCCCTATATTGTTGAAGACGCCAAACATCCAATTCTACTAGTGTTGTATTAAAACTAACTTCTTGATTCTTTAATTCGATAGTTTCCTTACCCAAAAGCTTTCTGATTCGATGAATGCTTGTATAAAACTTACTAAGCGCGGTATCGCCGTCATCATCTTCCCAAATAGTATCGCAAATGAGATAAATGGGAACGTTGACTCCTCCTAAGGCCACCATCAGTTTCAGTATCGACAATAACCGATGGGGTGCTTTACGAGAAAAAGTTAAATCAAGTCCTCCTCTGGTAATTCTAAGCCCACCGAAGGTTCTTATGTTGATGAATTCTACTGCTGCCTTCGTCGAACAAAATTCTTCAACACGGGTCTGAAAGTCCTTTAGTTCCATTGAAAGGGGATAGAACCACTGGATACCTGATCGCGCTAATAAGAACGCATCTTCGGGTGAACAACTGGAACTAATTACCATGAAATTAGTGTTCGGGTATTCTTTTGGTTGGAGTTCTATTACGACATTATTATTAATTTTGTAATCGGAAATGATTAAGTCGAAACGACAATTTTTGATCATTAAACTGGCTGTTTTAAAGTTATCACATAATTTAATCAGTTTAGCCTTGCTGGTTAGCCACTTTGCCAAAGATTGTTGAAGTGCTTTATCTGCTAGTATGATCAAAACATGTTCTAATGGTTTTACCGTATACATAGTCTTCATAGTATTTCTTCATCCTGAAGCGGTAGATTCTTCTTTATTGTTATATCTCTGGGAATTAAACCATTAATTACCAACTCCCTATTACTGGAGTTGGCTGGGATTTTGAAAAGCCTAAGCTGAATTTACAAATGATTTTTTGTTGTCTTTAGTAACGGTTCTCAAAATTTTATTCGGACAGAAATATCAGCGAATCAGAAAGCAATTTGTAAGATCGCAATCCTTATACTGTTCGGGCAGTCTGTTTAACGCAGACTTCTACCACTAAAGCAGAAACTATTATTAATCATTAGTGTAAAAAGGACTTAATATGCCTAATTTAGTTAAAAATGCGGTAATAGCCTCTCTATGCACGTTCGCCATGACAATGGCCAATGCTGCTGATGATAAAACATATCCGGGCTCTATGGGTGTGAAATACAGTGGCCCAGCCCCTGTCTATACCACCTCAGCCATCGGGAATAGTTCAACCACTAGCTGGATGTATGTTGACTTGCCAGCAATCAATGATGATAACAATGATATTGCTGCGTCTAATGTGCGGGTTATTGATTTAAGTGGAACAGGCAATATTAGCTGTAATGTCAATCAGGCTTATCGAAGTGGCTCTAGCTTCTTTGGTTGGTGGGGCTCCACTCGAACAAGCACTGGTGCTTCGTCCAGCCCACAAACGCTTAATACCGGCCCCTTAGGCGGCACGAATATGACGGTTCACACCTACTTTAGTTGTGCTATCCCACCCAAATACGGCAGCAATATCTCTTACATTATTTCTTACTACGTCAACGAAGGCTGATCCCAATCCAGGTATCAGAAGGAGGGCGACAGTCATTGACAATGTCGCCCCCCATCTGGTCCGACTCGACCAAGAGGTATAAGATAATGGTATCAAATCAGCAAAAATTAATTCTTATGTCTGTAGCGACAATAGTAGTTACTGTCATAGGCACACAAGTTTGGCGTACCAACGTAGTGATAAGTGAATTACGCAGAGAGCCGATAGTGAGCGCTACTGCAGCTTCGTCGGAGTCTTATGGGGCTGACCATGATTTTGCATCAAAGGCCAGTGGCGCCAGCGTTAATGAATTCAATCAGCTCAAAGCTGAGATTAAGGATCTGAAGCAAGCGCTGAACGAAACTATTGAACTTCGCTCTACCCAGCAAGCTGATACGTCAACATTGCAAGACAACGATGCGAAGGTTACCGACTCCAAGATCCCTGTTTCGGAAGAAGAGGAAATTCAAATTATAGAGAGCAGGCAGGCACTCTATGCTGCTCAGGTAATGTCAGAACCTGTAGATTTGGAATGGTCACGAGAAACATTAAGTCAAATCGAAACAGCATTAGATAATGAGGAGTTGCAAGGTCTAAATTTGATAAGCAGCACCTGCGGGTCTACGCTCTGTCAGCTGGAAATGAAGGCGAATGATTTAATGCCAATGGAACAAAGTATGCAGAATTTATCCATGCAGCGTCCTTGGGATGGGCCAACTTTTTTCAAGATGGAAGATAATGGTAAGGTCACGCTGTTTTTTGCCCGTTCTGGTCATGAGTTGCCGAATGACGAGATATTATAGCGTAGGCAGTTGTGGGGGCTTAAAGACCCCCACGAACATTGTTGCGGTGCGCACGTAAGCGCTGTCCTGCTAAATGCATCGGTTAATCCGATTTAATACGATAATGTAATTTGCCTGCTGTGACCGATCTCAAGTGCATCTAGGGAAATATGACCAACAGACACTTGCCGAAGCACCAAAACGTCGTTTTGGAAGAAGCCAGATATCCGTTTCCCTTGATGAAACTTGGAGACATACTCATCACTGAGTTGCTTAGATAAAGTTACCTCGGAGATAGGTCTTTTCTGGTTTTGATTCAGGTAAACTTATTTTGTGTGGCCAGAATAAAAATATACTGTTCGACAGCATAAGGATGTGAACGAACTCTATCACTTACTGGCCCAATTGTTGTATGATTTTTGAAACAATGCTCAGGGATAATACTCAGAGACAGTTTTCAAGAGTCTTTAAAATCAATTCAGGTGTCCAATATGCAAGTACTTTCCGTCAATGCCGCCCAGCCAACAACAATCCAGTTTAATGGTCAGGATATTAGTACCGGCATCTACAAGGAGGCGCTGTCGGGAGAAGTGAAAGTCACCGCATTAGGTCTAGAAGGCGACACCATCGTCGACACTAAGGTGCATGGTGGCTTGGATCAAGCCTTGTACTTGTACCTGAAAGAAGATTATGACTGGTGGGCAGAACAACTGGGCCGAGAGCTGTCACCGGGGACCTTTGGCGAGAATCTTACGGTGTCCGGGTTGGGCGATCACTCTTTCGTAATTGGTGACCGCTTACTGATCAACGATGTTGAACTGGAAATCACTGCGCCCCGCACACCCTGTTTTAAGTTGGCCACCAAGATGGGCAATAGCGGTTTTGTTAAAGCCTTTGCCAAGGCACAGCGCCCTGGTGTTTATGCCCGTGTGATTCAAGAAGGCTCTCTAAAGGCCGGAGATAGTATTGCTTTGCAACCCACCACCGGTAATTATGTTTCGATCAAAGAAATATTTGTACTGTGGCATGAAAAGAATCGCTCACTGGCCACTATGGAAAAGGCCTTGGTTTCTCCCATAGCGTCTGTTCATAAACAACAAATTCAGCAATGGTACGACGGCCTGACGTCTAAATAGAAATCTCACTGAGAATAGCCTGCGTCAAGGGTTACACAGCAACGGTTTAGTCGCGTGCTTTGATGAGCGTAGTTTGCTTCTATCAACCGGGCTTTGAATACCGGCGATGTTGCCGTTATCTTCGTATTGCCATAAATTCCATTGCTTCCAGCCATTGGGCACTTTGGGGGATTTAGCGTAATCCGCCAGCCACAAAGGGTATTGGCCGAACTCATGGTCTTGCAGCTTTAACCAAAAATTGGGGGAAGTATAGATTATGGGTTTGCAGTTGCTGTGCTGTTCCACGATCGCTAAAAATTCCGCTAATACTCCCAGCACTTCTTCAGCGGTTTCGTGCTCAAAGGCTTCAATGTCTACTACCGGGGAAAAATCACCAAATTCACCTTGAGTGGTTTTGATAAAGTGCTCGGCTTGAACCACGCCATCATCCTTTGGATCAAGATAATGATAGGTGCCGCGTAGTAAGTTGGTAGCTTCGGTAGCTTGCCAGTTTTTTTGAAATTCAGGGTCAACCAGATCGCGACCTTGGGTGGCTTTAATCATCACAAATTGAATGTTCTGCTTGGCCACTTTTTCCCATTGAATAGAGCCCTGAAAGTGGCTGACATCAATACCTTCCAGCTCAGTCACAGACTTGGTATCTGTAGAGTGATAACTGCAGCTACTGATAAGTAATAGTAGTGGCAAGAGACAAGTGCGTTGACCGAGCATTCCCTGCGTTCCTGTATTGAATGGCTAAAATGAAGTGTGTTATGTGTTAATAGTATAGCTTACATATCGTCAATCAAAGTTATCCCAATAGGGTGGGTCACCGAAATAGCCGTCAATAAAATCGATGAAGCAGCGCACTTTACTGGCTAATAATTTACGGTGCGCGTATACAGCATACAAACCCAATGGCTCTGGTTCATATTCCTTTAGAATAACCGTTAGCTTACCCTGCTTAATGCTTTCGCTGACAATAAACGACGGTTGAATCACGATTCCGGCGCCATTAATGGCGGCAGAGGTGAGTACATCGCCGTTATTGCTGATGAGTACGCTAAGGTGCTTACCATGCGTATCTTGGAGCTCTGTGTATAAGGGAACATTGTCGTTGTTCTCTACATAGCTGTAGCGTAAATAGCGATGATTTTTTAATTGGTCGGGTTGTGTGGGGGTGCCATTGCGTTCCAAATACTGCTCTGAAGCGCAGGTCACTAAGCGAATAGGTGCAATGAACTTAGCGATCATTGATGAGCTTTTCAAGTGACCAATCCGTAAGGCTATGTCGAAGCCTTCTTCAATAATGTCGATTTTACGATCATTAAGTTGCAAATCGATACCGACTTCGGGATGGGCGCTTTGAAAGTCACACAATAGTGTTGCTAAGTGGCGGGTAGCAAAAGAAACCGGAGCACTAATACGCAATAACCCTTTTGCGGTAACCTGCATACTCCCCAGCTGATTCTCCATGTCGTCTACATCCACCAGCACCTGTTGCGCCTGTTGGAAGTAGCGGGTGCCGGCTTCCGTTAAGTTTACTTTACGAGTGGTTCGATTCAGCAGGCGGGTACCCAGACGTTCTTCCAGTTGCGATACGTATTTGCTCACCAGCTGGGGAGAGGTATCGAGCCGCTCGGCGGCGCGGGTGAAGCTGTTTTCGGTGACCACCATAACAAACGCACGCATGGCATCAATTCGGTCCATAGAACCTCCGGATATAGAGCAAAAATGACAATTAACAATGATGTATTGATAATTAAACAACAAAATCCATATTTATGCCTGAATATAATGATAGTACGCTGTGTTCAATGTCTGAGGCAGGGGCCTCAGATCTTCAAACTTAGTGTGAATAGCGGGAGCGACTCATGAATACTCAATTGATTGAAAAGGTTTTGGATTCCAACGCAGGCATTGGTGCTTTGGTTTTACGGGTTCCTGTGGGGGCCGTGTTGATGGCTCATGGTTCGCAGAAGTTGTTCGGCTGGCTGGGAGGCTATGGCTTGGAAGGCACGGGCCAGTGGATGGCCAGTATTGGTTTGGAGCCCGGGTACTTGATGGCATTGCTGGCCGGTAGTGCGGAGTTCTTCGGTGGGCTGGCTTTGTTGCTGGGTCTGCTGACTCGGCCTGCGGCCGTGGTAACTGCTTTCACTATGTTGGTGGCTATGTTCAGTGTGCATATCGGCAACGGGTTGTTTATGGCCAACAATGGTTATGAATATGCATTGACCTTGCTGGCGGTGACCGTGGCACTGGCGATTCAGGGGGCTGGTCGTCTATCGGTCGATGGTCTGCTTCTTAACATGGTAAAGCGTGACTCGTTAGCAGGGAAGGTTGCAGCGAGCACCTGAGTTCGACATTTGTTAGTCTGAGGGATGTGAAATAGAATTTCTGGTCCCGTCATTTAAAACTTCTGTAATTAAAAACGCCGGGTTCTTAACTCCGGCGTTTTTAATTAAGGTTTACTTAGTTTTTCATTTCACAGTATTTATGTTTATTTCAACCCAGCACAGTTGGCGTAGTAAGTTACGGTGGCGGGCCAATCAGAGAACACGCCGATTACACCCACTTGCCGTGCTAACACATCAAGCACTTTATAGGTGTCACCATCGTTATTGATGGCGTCGGTGATGGATTGATGATACCAGCCACCGCCGTTGGCGAGTGGGCCGTCTCTCTCCAAGGTCCAGGTAATAATTTTTAACCCCGCCATTTTGGCGAATTTGGCGTAATCCGACGGTACGATTTCCTTATCTTCGTTCAGGGTCAACAGCATCCAAATTGGGGGAGCGATAACTTTGACGCCATCTTCCACCAGTTTAACCATGGATTCGTAAGTGGCTTCAAAATTGGGATCATCGTAGCGACCATCTAGATAAACCGCTTGTTTACCAAAGCGCGGATCCTGCTCGATCCAGTAGAGTACATCCTCAAGATTAAATGATTGTGCCCATACCCGCTTTGGGTTGATACCTGCGGCTTTGTATTCATCGATCATTTGTTGTGCATAGGCCGCTTGGGTGTAGTCGCCGTCATAGGGCATGTCTACGCTTGGCGATTTTAATTCCGGTGTAAAATCAGCGCCCAGATCATCAATCAATTTAATACTTTCGGCATGAGTCATCAGCGTTCCACACTGGGAATAAAGGTCTGTGCGCCAATCCGGCGTGCCCTTCATATATTCCTCTGGGGTGGTTGCTTTAGGATTGGATGCATCCATTTTGCCACACAAGGATTTAAATTCTTCCAGGTTGATATCGCTGGTACAGCAAGTGGCGGAGGCGGGTGTGCCGGTACTGGGATCTGCTGGGGTAAAGGGTTTTGTGCATTTTTGCGCCAGTTCCGGTACGCCCAGAATATTGGTAGTGGTGTGGAGGTCACACTGGGAATGGCGGCACACTAGTTGTTTGTCTTTGGTGAAGGTAACATCACACTCAATAATGCCTGCCCCCATTTTGGCGGCTGCCTGGTAGGACTCCTTAGTGTGTTCTGGAAACTGTAATCCAGCGCCACGGTGAGCGATGGAAAACTTGGCGGGAAAAAAGGGTCCTTTTTCGCATTGTTTCAAGGCTGATTTTACTTGGCCTGGGTCCATATCTTCAACCAGATAAAATGGCCGTGGCCCCAGTTCAACGGGGGTTTGTTTTAAACTTTTAAAATATTTTCCCCAGGCATACCAGGCGTTATCATGATTGCCTGTGGCAAGTAGATTGGTGGAAAGAATTGAAGCTATTAGCATCAAGATGCTGGTTGTAACTTTCATGGCAGTTTTCGCTCCCGGAATGATTTAAGACGTCGCGCGGGGCTACACTAGATGTTTTTTGTTGCGAAACCATGCCTGAACCGTGACAGTTTCTTGAATAGTCACTCCATCATAGCTTTGTATTTTTGATGCTTTTGAATACCATGCATATAGCGGCTATGGCAGCGACTACTTATTTGATCGAGGTATGATTAAGGGAGTGAACAGGATGACAGGTATCAAACTATTGAAAGGCGTAAGCATCACGTTAGTGTTATTGCTGGTTCTATTCATGGTGCTGTTGTCTGCGGTAGATTTTGGTTTTCTTAAACCGAAAATCGAGTCCATTGTGCAAGAAAAAACCGGTAGAACTCTAAAAATAGAAGGGGACTTATCCCTGAAGTTGCTACCAACGCCGACGCTTTTAATGGAAGGCGTTACCCTAGCAAGCCCTTCCTGGGGTTCAGAGCCGCAAATGCTTCAGGTGGGCAAAGCTTATGTGGAAGTGGATTTATTCTCTTTGCTGTCTTCTCCGCTTGTTATCCAACAATTGACCTTGAGTGATGCCCGCCTATTGGTGGAGGTTAATTCAGAAGATCAGATTAATTGGGATCTTGGCACAGCGACAGAAGCGGCGGAACCGGTGCCTGCTGAAGAGCAGGGCTCAGACAGTTTCTCAATACCCGTTACCCTGAGTTCTGCCGAGATTACCAATATAGAAGTTATTTATCGGCTAGCAGATACTGAGGATTTGACGTTTACGGTTAAGGCCATTGAGGTA
This sequence comes from uncultured Ketobacter sp., assembly GCA_963922875.1. Classification (GTDB taxonomy): domain Bacteria; phylum Pseudomonadota; class Gammaproteobacteria; order Pseudomonadales; family Ketobacteraceae; genus Ketobacter. The sequence goes on from CAWUJH010000006.1 coordinate 269,124, forward strand.
ACGTCTGCTGCTGATTTAACGACCCGCTTCGAAGGTGAGGGGAGGGGGATGGGTCAGGCTTACACTTTTACTGGATCAGCGTTACAGGATCATTTGGAGTTGGATGCGAAATTGGCGGATGTCAATTTGCAGTTGGGCGTTGATGTCATCAAAAGCGGTCTTGATTTCAATGTGAAAATCGGTGCTTTGGCGGATCTTGGGCAACTGTTTGCGGTGGACGATCTCCCTAACAAGGACTTGTCATTAGAGGGTTCGGTTATTTTTTCCAGTCAGAAAATTATTCTCGACAGGGTCGTTGCTGCACTGGATGATTTCAGCCTGACTTTGGATGCGAAGGTGGATACGAGCTTGGGTGTTGTAGAACTCAAGCCCTTTGTCCTCGCTTTCGCGGACAGTGAGCTGGAGGGTGAGATTAATCTAGAACTAAAAGAGACTCCAAAAATTCGTCTGCAAGCACAGTCGGAAATGATCGATGTATCACCCTATTTCTCAGCAGAGCACGACCAATTCAGTGATGAATCCACTGAGCCTGTGACGAAGGCTGGCGATCGGGCTTATGTGTTCCAAGACACCCCGATACCCACTGACAGCTTGCAAGTATTGGATTTCGATATTGATATAGCCATCGATCGTTTTGTAGTGCGAAATAATGAGTTTAAGGACGTTAAGCTGAAGGCAATAGCCAGCGATGGCACATTAGATGTTGTGAATTCTTTTAATGGAAAGAAAAACGGTCACTATGAGAATAAACTAACCCTTGTGACCCAGGGAGAATCCGTAGACGTTACGTTAAACAGCCAGATAAGCGATTCTAAATTCGCTCTGTTGTCGGGTGGGGATATTGCCGATGATCAAGTACCGGTGACCAACTTAAAGCTCAACCTGAAAAGCGCGGGGCATTCACCTCGTGGGTTGGCATCCAACCTTGATGGCAGCGTGATACTGACTCAAGGCGCAGGAAATGTCAGCAACGAGCTGATTGACAGATTTTCCGGGGATATTCTGGCGCAGTTGATCAGTGCGTTGAATCCTCTCGCCAAGGAAGAAAAATTCACCCATTGGAATTGCAGTCTGCTTGCGCTGCAATTTGAATCGGGTGACGGTAGCCTTGATGGCTTTTTATTGCAAAGTGACAAGCTTATGGTCGTGGGTGGTGGAACCGTAGACCTCAACGACGAAACGCTCGATATTGAATTCAATACCAAACCGCGTACCGGTGTGGGCATCAGCGCCGATATGTTTGTTACGCCCTTCGTCAAGTTATCGGGCACCTTAGCGCAACCCAGTGTCGGCCTTAATAAAAAAGGAGCGTTGCTTAGCGGTGGAGCCGCCATTCTCACTGGTGGTATGTCATTCTTATATACGGGTGTAATGGACAGAGCTACGGCCGATGCCGACCGCTGTTCAGAAGTGACGGCTTATTTGGATAAGCATCAATAGTGACATAGTCAATTCGACTCGATGGGCTGAATTAAGTAAGAACCTAACGTGGCACTATCACATCATTGGCTTTGATGGTGATGGTGTGTTGGTCAACAGTGAGATGATCGCAAACGCCATTTTTTGCGTTAACTAGTAGAAATGTACGGAACTTGAACTAGTATTTCTTTGCCCATTCAGCAGTTCATATGAATGCGCAGTCAGCAGCAATAATGTGACAGTGACGTCAATCGATCACCTTTTCTTGTAACTAAAGTCTAATTTTAGACGATTGTATCTTTAGGCTGCTCAATCTGTCGGCATGGTTGAGTGGCCTATAGCTATACTGTGATAGCCGGGCTCCCTATGATTGATCTGATGCTGATAAAACGTATAACAATGAGAATTAAGCCATGGTTGACAATAATCCCATTTTGTCGACGAACTCGACGAGTGCTGCATTTCAACGTTACCGAGCCGGGGCTTCCCACCGCTATCAAACACCATCAACCACCAATCATTAGACGGCGGAAACAGCGTTGTTGCTAGCGATGGCACTTTGCTGATGGGCTTGAGGCGCGGCCCCAGGTTGGGGTTAGCGGTTAGTCACGACGAATGGTGCCCTTTATGCCTCTTTCCTGATGAGGTAACTCAATGAACCCCGCTGATGTCCGCTCTGTGTCAATACCAAGACCAAGAATGGTATCCGAGTTTCCGGTACGATGGTAATTGCACACTGTTGTAAACTAAATTTAATTTAACCGGGTAGAAACGGCTTTTAAACTGGAGTCAATGGAGTGAAAATATGAGATGCTTCGCTTCAGTAATGGTTCAAATTAATCTCTTTAAATGCGAATTCTGATGAAAATAAGAATGTTCTAATGGATTTCCGCTGTTACCTTTAGATGCAACGCTTGCTCGGTGATCCGGGCGTTATGTTTTCAGTCTCCATCGCCCCATTGGAACCCTTGTGTAGAAAATGAAGTCAGATCCAAATAAGCTCATAGAGAAAAATAGAAACCTCATTCATACGGAGTTAATGAAAGTTGTCTCCCATACTCAAAGAGTAATTGGTGAGTGGGTTTTGCATTCTGTAATGGTAGAAGGATGCAACGTACCGTTTAAATTTAAACGAAAAGATAAATATAAAAATTTAGTGGGTGCTAGAGTAAACATGACTTACTACCCGACAACTGAAGTTGTCGCTGGAATTGAGTTCGAGTACATGAAAGTAGTACGTATTAAGAAAGGGTAATTAGAGGGAGTTAACCTATCGCTAGATATTTGATCTGTTACTCTATGCCGGTATACAGAAAGCCTTGAAATCGCTGCCTGTCTAACTATATTGTTTACTACTCGATTGGCCAGTGTTATTAATAGCTCAGTTAATAGCTTCGGTTATATTTAAAGCATTCGATTATTTTATAAAACAGTGAAGGTCGAAGGATCATTCTACAGCTACGGTTATAACCTTACGCTGAGCTGGTTCTGATTGATTAATAGCCAATTCAAGGTGCCTTAAAGGCAACGATAACCAAATCAGGATGTGAAGGCCGTTGGATTGTTATTCAAATAAAACAATTGATGCATCTTTATTAATAAGCTGTCGTTCTATTTCTTATTTTTTAATTTTCATTTTTAGCTTGCTGTCGGGTTGCGATTCTTCAACTCAGGAGAATACAGCAACGACCACTGCACCTATCGTTAGTGAAAAGTCCACGAGTACTGAATTAATAGAAGCAGCCCCTGAATATGTGGGTAGTCAACAGTGCGCTTCTTGCCATGCTCAGCAGGGGCAAGAGTGGCAAGGGTCTCACCACGATTTAGCCATGCAGCCAGCCGATACCACCACAGTGCTTGGCAACTTTAACAATGCGAAGTTTGTCTATTACGGCATAGAATCCACCTTTTATAAAAAGGAGAATCGATTTTATGTATCAACGGACGGGCCGGATGGCCAATTAACCGAATACCCAATTGCCTACACATTTGGTGTAGATCCACTACAACAATACCTGATTGCATTTCCTGGTGGGCGTTTGCAGGCGCTCAATATCGTATGGGATACCCGAGCAAAAGAAGAGGGTGGCCAACGCTGGTTTCATTTGCATCCAGATGAAGAGATTAAATTCAGCGACGAATTACATTGGACCGGTATTAACTATAACTGGAACCATATGTGCGCAGATTGTCATTCTACTAACCTGCAAAAAGGCTACGACAAAACGACTAATGCCTATGCTACGACATGGTCGGAAATCAATGTTGGTTGTGAAGCCTGTCATGGTCCAGCTTCACGGCATTTGCAATGGACGATCACCAGTGCAAGTAAAACCGATGCTGCGATCGAAAATAAGGGCTTTGCTCAAAGCTTTGATGAGCGCAAAAATGTGTCTTGGCAATTCCAAAAAGGCTCTGGGATTGCCCAACGCAATCACCCTAAAATCACTAACAAGGAAATTAATACTTGTGCTAGCTGTCATTCCCGCCGTGGCACAGCCTATCCGCACGCTCGTCCCGCTGATGGCTTCTTAAATAGCTTTCAACCCGCGTTGTTGGACGATCCACTGTACTACGCTGATGGTCAAGTTAATGAGGAAGTTTATGTGTATGGGTCCTTTTTACAAAGCAAAATGTACCACGCCGGTGTCACTTGTTCCGATTGTCATAACCCTCATAATTTGGAATTGAAAGCTGAGGGCAATTTGGTTTGTGCTCAGTGCCATTTGCCCGCGAAATTCGACACTCAAGACCATCATCTGCATTCTACCGGCAGCGCTGGTAGCCAATGTGTTAATTGTCATATGCCAGAGAAAAATTTCATGGTCGTTGATGCCCGCAATGACCATAGTTTTCGCATTCCCCGCCCAGATATATCAGCAGATTTAGGTACTCCTAATACCTGTAATCAGTGCCATTCCGATAAAGAACCACAGTGGGCTGCGAAGGTATTAGAAGGAAAATTCGGAAAACCAGAGAGCAATCATTATGCTTATGCGATTGCTGCGGGTCGCTATGGATGGCCCGATGCGGATCAACGTCTAGCGCAGTTAATAAACGATACAAGCCAACCAGAAATAGCCCGCGCGACCGCGGTGTCACTTCTCACCAACTATTTGTCCAATAGTACTATTCCGGTTTTGCAGTTTGTAGCGCAAAGCGATTCGCCATTAATGTCCTTGGCTTTAGCGCGTAGCGCAGACAGGCTGCCGGATCAATATCGTCCGGCCTTAACTTTGCCGTTGTTGTTTGATCCCAGCAAAGTAACTCGTGGGTTAACGGCTAGTGCTTTATCAGGTTTGCCTATGGAACAGTTTCCCGCTGATGTTCAAAAGCGTCTTGCTAGAGCGTCCGAGGACTATTTGGTGTCCGCAAATTTCAATGCGGATCGGCCTGAGGTGTTAACAAATTTGGGGGGTTACTATGCCAAGCAAGGGCTCTTTCAAGAGGCTCAAGAGTATTTTCATAAGGCCGTCACCATTGCGCCTTACTATACGCCTGCCTACATAAATCTAGCGGACTTGCAGCGTGTATTAGGTGATGAGTCAGAAGCGCAAAAAGTATTGCAGCTAGCTTTGGATAAGGTCATAAATAAGGCTCCTGTGCAACATGCGTTAGGTTTATCATTAGTGCGGGAGCAAAGAGTGGGGGAGGCGATGGATTACTTGCGCCAAGCAGCGGAGGCAGATAATGAGACCGGCCGTTACGCCTATGTTTATGCCATTGCCCTGCATTCTAGTGGTAAGTCAGATCACGCATTAAACGTTTTGGACGAAGCACGTGCTAAATTCCCCACCGACAGGGAAATTATTGCCGCATTGGCATCGATTAACCGTGACTTGGGGCGTGAAAGCCAAGCAAAAGCTTACGAAAATGAATTGAAGGCTTATGAATAGAACGGACAAAAACCTTTGTGTCGTGTCTTGAAGTGGCGAGTGGTTGATTGTTCAAAATTTTTTAACCAGCGATTGGATTCGCGATCTTGAGGCAATGAAATCATGATGAAAAAGGCAATAACAGGCATTATTTCTTTAACATTGGTCTGGTCGGCCACGCAAGCCTCGGCTGCGGTCGAATTTGACCGTAAACATTTACCGATTTCGGAGCCAGACCCCAAGCATTCCACAGAACTGGATGTACGTAATGCCAAAGCACCGCCACGCTGGGAAGTGACCGCGCCCGATGGCGCACCGAACGTGGTGATTGTTCTGATCGATGATCTAGGATTTGGTGCGACCTCCACCTTCGGTGGCCCAGTTCCGACACCTACGTTAGATAAGCTCGCGAACGCCGGTCTACGCTACAATAATTTTCACACCACAGCGCTTTGTTCACCGACCCGTGTAGCACTCAAATCCGGTCGTAACCACCATACGGCGAATGCCGGTTCTATTATGGAGACGGCGACGGCTTTTCCAGGCAACACTGGCCGAATCCCTAACCGAGTCGCCCCGTTGGCCGAGATGTTACGGCTTAACGGTTACAGTACTGGTGCATTTGGTAAATGGCACGAGACCGCAGCATGGGAGACCAGCGTTTCTGGGCCATTTGACCGCTGGCCTACTCATCAGGGTTTCGATAAATTCTATGGTTTCATTGGCGGAGAGACGGATCAATGGTCACCATTGATTTTTGATGGCACCAGACGAATTGTTCCACCGAAAAAAGCCGGTTATCACTTCACTGAAGACATGACGGATCAAGCGATCAACTGGGTAAAAGCACAACAATCGATGACACCAGACAAGCCCTTTTTCATGTATTTCGCCACCGGGGCTACCCATGCACCGCATCATGTACCCAAGGAATGGATCGAAAAATTCCATGGCAAGTTCGATGAAGGTTGGGATAAGGTTCGGCAAGCGACGTTCGAGCGTCAGAAAACGGCGGGCGTTATTCCAAGCAATACCCAGCTTCCTCCTCGTCCGTCTGATCTGCCAGCGTGGGAAGATCTTCCCGAAGATCATAAAAAACTGTTTCGCCGTCAGGCTGAGACATTTGCAGGATTTGTCGCTCATACCGATCATAACGTTGGCCGACTGATTGATGCCATTGACTCCATCAACGAGCTAGATAATACGCTGGTTTTCTACATTGCTGGCGACAACGGCAGTAGCGCAGAAGGTGGAATGATGGGTATGTACAATGAAATGACTTATTTCAATGGCGTGCAAGAAAAGGTTGAAGACATGCTGCCATTGATCGACAAATGGGGTAGCCCGGAGACTTTCCCACACATGTCTGCGGGCTGGGCAGTCGCATTTGATTCTCCTTTCAAGTGGACTAAACAGGTAGCGAGTGATTTTGGTGGTACCCGTAATGGCCTGGTCGTGCATTGGCCAAATGGCATTAAAGAAGGATCTGGGATGCGCACCCAATTTAGCCACGTTATCGATGTTGCGCCGACGATACTGGAGGCAGCCGATCTGCCAGAGCCCAAAAGTGTGAACGGAACGAAGCAGGTTCCGATTGAGGGCACCAGTATGCTGTATAGCTTTAACGATGCCGGAGCGAAAGAGCGCCATACGGTTCAGTATTTCGAAATGTTCGGTAATCGTGCGATTTACAGTGAAGGTTGGATGGCGCGAACGATTCATCGCGCTCCCTGGCAGGTTGGCAAGTTGCCGCCGCTTGAGGATGATGTTTGGGAACTCTACTATGTGCCCGATGACTTCAGCCTTGCGAATGATCTTGCTTCAGAAAATCCTAAAAAGCTTGCAAAATTGAAGAAGGAATTCATGAAGGAAGCTAAAAAATATCACGTTCTGCCAATCGATGACCGAACGATTGAAAGGACCAATGCGGCGCTAGCTGGACGACCAGATCTTATCGGTGATCGTAAATCGATTACTCTGTACGAGGGTATGGACGGAATGCTAGAGAATACGTTTATCAACGTGAAAAACCGTTCCAAGACTATTACCGCTGAAATAGAGGTTCCCAAAGAAGGGGCATCTGGTGCGCTCCTGGTTCAGGGAAGCCGTTATGGTGGCTGGTCACTGCATGTTCGCGATGGTAAGCCGGCATATGAGTATAACTGGTTAGGCCTAGAGCGATTTGTGGTTGAAAGTAAAACGCCTCTTCCAGCAGGAAAGTCCACTGTAGTACTCGATTTCGTGTATGACGGTGGCGGCAACGGAAAGGGTGGTAACGCAACATTATCTGTCAATGGTAAGAAAGTAGCCGAAGGACGAGTTGATAAAACCCAACCTAATATTTTCTCTGCAGATGAAACAGCCGATGTTGGCCTAGATAATCAAACGCCCGTAGCGCAGGGCATTGGTTATGGTCCAGTTGAGACAAAGTTTACGGGAAAAATCCACGAGATTTTGGTCGAGGTTAAATAACAGGCTCGTTAAACGGTACAGCTTGTAGGTTACGAGAAACTAATGCAGCAGATATAGCGAATCGAACAGCCACTTTGAAATTTTCAGACGGGGAAACGCAAGTGGTTCCCGTACGTGAGGATATCGAACTAACGCAGGAACAGGTGGGTAGTGAGGTCGTAATCCACACTACGACTGCATTGGCTGTCACTGTTGAGGCGGTTGATCCCTAGCACTTGCTGTAGCGAAACGTTTACTTCCGGCCTTTGAGTGAGTTAAAGGCCGGAAGTATTCATTAAAAACAAAAGCAGCTGGCCAACCCGGTTGCCTCGCTTGTTAGCGTACCATTAAAGGTGACTACAAAGGTGACTACCTTTGATGGGAAAGATGACATGGGGAATCATGTATAAGCGCTTACTACTGCTGACATTTATATTCAATTGTCCGACCGGTTATGCAGGCGATGTCAGTGATTACCGATATGAGCCGTCGCAGTCTTCCCAATCCCGTCAAATGGCCTCGGATCAAGTGAGCGAAGGTGCCTGGATGGCTGTACCCATACCTTTCGCAAACCCAACACTGGGCGCCGGTTTACAAGCTGCGGTGCTGTATATGCATGCAAAGAATGATTCCGATACACCTAACGCTACCAGCGGTTTTGGTGGCCTTTATTCTGATAATGACAGCTATTTTGTCGGTGCTTTCCACGACAACTACTTCCAGCGGGATAAATATCGGTTTACCATTCTGTACGGTTATGGTGATCTGAACCTGGACTACTATGGTAGTGGTGCAGACAGCCCTCTTAACGACCGACCTGTGCGCTATAACCTAAAAGCCAACGGTTTGTTCACCAAGTTCTTGGTGCGGCTACCCTATACGGAAAACTGGTATGGGGGATTACGTTATATGGGCTCATCTTCCAAGGCAGCGTTTGATCTTGGACAGTTTATCCCGTCCCTTCCCATAATTTCTGGCGAGATCTA
>CAWUJH010000007.1:0-269291 GCA_963922875.1 uncultured Ketobacter sp.
CATCACCTTGCATGGGGATATACACGAGTTGATCGCAAATCTCGCGGGTCAAACGTCGCAAGCCCGCGCCTTCGGCCCCCATCACCAGCGCCAGTGGCCCCTTTAAATCCGTTAGATACAAGCTTTTGGCCGTTTCATCCAGCTCAGTGCCCACGATCCACACGCCCCGCTCCTGCAACATCTTTAACAGGCGTGCAAGATTGGTCACTTGTACAAAGGGCACAACTTCTGCGGCACCTACTGCCACCCGCCGCACCACCGGTGTTAAGCCAGCGGATTTGTCTTTCGTGGTGATCACCGCATCAACCCCGGCGGCATCGGCACTACGCAACACCGCACCCAGGTTATGGGGATCGGTGACCGAATCCAGAATCAAAAGAAAACAAGGTCCTTCTTTTTTCTCGATCAGATCCAGCAGGCCATTGTCATCCATAGCCTGAGCCAAACGACAACGCGCTACAACGCCCTGGTGATTGGCGTCCTCAAACTGCTGATCCATGCTTTTCTTTGGCACTCGCTGACAAGCCACACCATAGCGCTCTGCCAGATCAACCACTTCTTGCAAGCGACGGTCATCCCGGCCGTCTTGCAACTTAATTTCCAGTATCCGCTCAGGATGCTTCTTTAATACAGCCGTCACTGTATGAATGCCGTATAGCCACTCGGGTTTAGACATAATAAATTAACGCTTTTTCTTTTTAGGTTTAGGCCCGGACTTCACAGGCTTTTTGGCTTTTACAGAACCTTTTACAGAACCTTTCACAGAACCTTTTACAGAACCAGATTTTGCGGCTTTCGCCTTACCACCGGCTTTTGGCCGCCGCTTTTTCCCTGCACCTTTTTTCTGATTGGGATTCTGTTTACCCTGCCCGGATTTCCCTTGAGGCGCTCCGCCTTTGCGCGAAGCACCGGACCGTTTCGGCTTACGCTTCGGCGCTTCAATGGCCGCTTGCGCTCCTTTAATTTTCCTGCCACCGGCCAACAATTCGAAATCAATTTTACGATCATCCAAATTCACTTTCGCAATACTGACCGTGATTTCGTCACCCAGACTAAACACCAGTCCCGAGCGTTCACCTACCAATCGATGACGAACTTCATCTAAGTGGTAATAGTCGCTGGTCAAGGCGCTAATATGCACCAGACCTTCCACATACACATCTTTGAGTTCCACAAACAAACCAAAATTCGTGACACCGGAGATCAAGCCTTTAAATACATCACCAATGCGATCACTCATGTACTCGCATTTTAGCCACCCAATCACATCCCAGGTGGCCTCATCGGCACGCCGCTCTGTCATGGAACACTGTTCACCCAGCGCCACCATGGAAGCCATATCGTAGGGCAATATTTTTTCTTTGGGCAACACCGGCGCACCAGGCACCAACTGCGTATTAGGACAGGTTTCGCCCTTACGAATAAAATAACGCAGCGCCCGATGCACCAACAAATCCGGGTAGCGCCGAATCGGTGAAGTAAAGTGGGCATAGGCCGTGTAAGCCAAACCAAAATGGCCTTTGTTTTCCGGCGAGTACACTGCTTGATTCATGGAGCGCAGCATAACCGTCTGGATAATTTCGAAATCAGGTCGGTCTTTAATACTGCCCAGCACTTCCTGGTAATCCGCCGGAGTGGGGTCTTTGCGCGCCATAAACGGAATATCCAACTCCTTTAAAAAGGAACGCAGATTTTCCAGCTTTTCATTTTTCGGACTTTCGTGAACGCGGTACAGCGCGGGCAACTTGTACTTCTCTAAGAAGCGCGCCGTGCAGACGTTTGCCGCCAGCATGCATTCTTCAATAATACGGTGCGCGTCATTACGGTGAGTCGGCACAATTTTTTCAATTTTGCGATTTTCACCAAACACAATACGGGTTTCAGTGGTTTCAAAATCTATTGCACCACGGGCGACACGCTGCTCGCGGAAGGCATGGAACAACTCATAGAGATTTTTCAGATACGGCACCACCGCTGCGTACTCTGCTCGCAAATCCTGGCCTTCGAGAGACTCTGGATCTTGCAGCATCGTGCCTACTTTGTTGTAGGTTAAGCGGGCATGGGAACAAATGACGCCTTCGAAAAAACTGTAGCGGCTGACTTTGCCCGAAGCACTGACACTCATCTCGCACACCATGGCGAGACGGTCCACATGTGGATTAAGTGAACACAAACCATTGGACAACTTCACCGGCAACATGGGCACCACGTGCTCAGGGAAATACACCGAGTTGCCCCGCTTCTGGGCTTCCACATCCAATGGGTCACCGGGATGTACATAATGGGACACATCAGCGATGGCCACCATTACCTTCCAGCCGCCTCGTGGCTTTCGCTCACAATAAACGGCATCGTCAAAATCTTTGGCGTCTTCACCGTCAATGGTGACGAAGGGCAGCTTACGTAAGTCCACACGGTGGGCGTAGTCGCTTTCCACCAGACCGTCGCTGAAGGTTTCTGCCTTGGCGATCACATCTTCGGGCCACTCATGGGGAATATCATGGCTGCGAATGGCGACGTCGATTTCCATACCCGGCGCCATATGCTCACCCAGTATTTCAATGACGCGACCCTGTGGCTGACGCCGGAAAGACGGCTGCTCGGTGATTTCCACCACCACAAATTGTCCATTTTTGGCCTTCAGGTAATCCTCGGCTGGTATCAATATGTCCTGGCTGATGCGACGATTTTCCGGGGTCACAAAGGCGATATTACCTTCCTGAAAGTAGCGCCCCACCACCTTTTGGGTGTTTTGTTCCAACACCTCAACAATGGTGGCCTCACGTCGCCCACGGTGGTCAATGCCACTTTCGCGAGCCAATACCTTGTCACCATCAAAGCCACAGCGCATCTGCCGTGAGCTGAGATAGAGATCATCACCGCCATCGTCCGGCTTCAGAAATCCAAACCCATCCCGGTGGCCAATGATCACCCCTTTTATGAGGTCCATTTTCTCCGCCACACCATAAGCACCACGGCGATTGACCAATAATTGACCATCGCGCTCCATCGCTTTCAAACGGCGACGTACGCCTTCTACGGCATCATCATCAGACAGTTCTAATTCGGCGCAGATTTGGCGGTGCGTCAGGGGCTTGCCCCGATCATTGAGCAATTCTAGGAGGTATTCGCGGCTGGGAACTGGGTTTTCGTATTTTTTTGCTTCGTTGTCTAGGTTCGGATCATCGGACCAGGACCAATTTGTCATGCACTGTTATCCTTTTGAGTCTGTGCCTTGCACGCACTCTAGGTAGTTAATGGGTAATTTACAAGTATCTTATGGGTTTATGGCTAAAAAGCTACCAGGAATTGTCTATCTGTTGAATTAATTGATATTGACAGCCCCAGGGCCACAGTGTAAATTTCCGGCCCTCTGCCCAGGTGGTGAAATTGGTAGACACGCCAGCTTCAGGTGCTGGTGGCCGCAAGGTCGTGGAGGTTCAAGTCCTCTCCTGGGCACCATCATACTTTTTAGAGTATTCTACTAAATCCAGCTATATCTTATTATTCAATGACTTAGCATTGCTTCGCTAGGGTCATTGGCGTTACCTTTCCTGCCATAGATTGCTCCTTTCGCACGACTTTTACGAACAAAGTGCGAACGAAAGAGGTTGCTACTATGGCTACTATCCGACGACTCAAAAGCAAAAAATATCTGGCTGAGGTACGCAAAGCCAAACAGTACAAATCCAAAACTTTCCCCTCTAAAGTACAGGCAATGGCGTGGGCGGCTGAGGTCGAACAGGCTCTTGATGCTAACAACTCCATTGCAGGTAAAACCGTAGGGGATGCCTTCACCCGCTACCGTGATGAAGTATCTCCCTCACGTAAAGGACAACGCTCCGAGATCAACCGCCTTAACAAATTCCTGCGCCATCCTATATCTAACCTGCTGTTGTCTGATATTAACCAGACGCATATTTATGACTGGATAGAGGAATCGCTAACCCACATCAAAAGCAGCTCTGTGAATCGTTATCTGAATTTGATGAGTGGAGTCTTTGAACAGGCTAAACGCTGGAACTGGACGAACAGCAATCCTATCAGGGGTATTAAACGCCCCAAGAACCCTCAACCACGTGATCGGCGTATCTCTGACAAGGAGATTGAGAAGATACTGGACGCATTAGGCTTTGATGGGGAGCTGGTCACAACGACACGCCACATCATTGCGGTAGCCTTCCTGTTTGCCCTTGAAACCGCTATGCGTCAGGGCGAGATTTGGGGCTTGGATTGGTCGGCTGTTTACCTCAACAAAAAGTTTGTTCGTTTGCATGAAACCAAGAACGGCACAAAGCGTGATGTACCGCTATCTAAAGAAGCAGTACGATTACTCACTCTGCTAAACCCCAAAGAGGAAGGCAAGGTCTTTAATAGCAATCAGGAAAGCAGTGGCGTGATATTTAGGCGAGCGCTCCAAATAGCAGGAATTACAGGGCTTACGTTTCATGATTCTCGTCACGAAGCCCTTACCAAATTAGCCCGTAAAATTCCAATACTGGATTTAGCTCGTATGGTTGGTCATCGAGATCCGCGTAGTTTGATGATTTATTATAATCCTACAGCAGAAGAGATTGCCGAGCAGTTAGATTAATGTTTTGCCATTCCCTTGTCACGGAGCAACCCCAAATATTGCGAAGTGATAAGGGAATGGCTATCCCTAGCATTGGAGGAAATCATGACGGAAGATTTAAGCAAAGCCCGAAATTTATCACCTGCTGAAATCGACGAGCTGCGTGCAGAAGTGAAAGTTGCCTCTGCTGCCCTCGATGAAGCACGGCGTAAACTCATGGAAGCCAAAGTGACCTTTCATTATCCCAATGCAGACATGCTCATTGGCTTAGAAAAAAATTTACGTGGGTTTAAGGACGAGGATATTCATCCAGCAAACCTGCCTGACGCTATCGTGTTTTATCTGTGGCTGTGTTTCGGTTCGCTCGTTGAGGGAGAATCCCGCTTTGACTATACAGAACATCGTGACGAGCGTTTGCATCTTGTCGGCAATGTGATTATGCGAGCGAAGTTTCCGCAGGATAAACCCATCCTTGAGCGTGTCTGCGACTATTACCAATTACTAATGATAGAAGCAGACAAGCGCGGCTTTTACATTCCTGCGCGCTAAAAATAAAACGCCCTGCTCAAGAGAGTAAGAATTACCGAACAGGGCGTTTTTAGTGTTTTACCACCGTTCACGGCCATCGGCGTCCCCGCCTGTACCGTAGCAACATCATAATCAACTTTTTGCTGCAATCCAGAAAAAACGACACACGCACAACAACCGATAATAACACGATCCCCCTAGACCATCGTTCTCAAATATCCTAGCGGGTGAATGAGCATAGCTCAGAGGGGCGGCAATGAGCCCCTGCCTCTTTTTAGAGGCTTACTCGCCTTTAGGCGAGTTCAATTCTCCCTCTTGTTCTTGCCTTAGTGCTGTTTTCTTTGTGCGTGAGAATGCAGCCAGCCAACGAAAAAGCAACAATAAAAACGGTTTCCCGCTTGCGGGAATCCCTCCGTTTTTACTGTTCCCCTCGGTTGCCTTCGCGCCCTTCGGTGCGTTTTCTTATTGCTGTCCTCGCATGCGCGATTCTCACAAGAAAACAACATAAGGAATCACGACGATGACCATTACAAAAACACGCATAGCTAAAGGGCGAACTGCCATCCTCCCAAAATATTTCGATAATCAATTTATCCGCTTTGAGATGGCGATCTATTCACTGGCAGAGCATTTCATCAAAGAATATCGCGGTGGCTTCTGGGAATTTTATAGTTTGTCTAATGGCGGATTTTACATGGCATTTAACAGCGACAAGCCTGTGACTTTTGATAATCCTGACAACTACTTCTGCAAAGAGATGGATGCCGACACTGCAAGCATTGTGGTGAACCTCTACGTCAATAGCCTTCTTTCCTTTGATTATCCTGATGCTCCTTTTGGCGAACGTTATCATCAACTCCGCGATTATGCACTGGAGCTTCCAGAAGCAGGCATTATCGCACTGGCAATCGATTAGGAGGGCCGCGTCATGGATTTTTCATACACTCCAGGTCATCCGTGGTATTACAAACTTGGCGGCAAGGTTCTTAACCCTTCCGCCATCATGGAAGAGGTAAAACAAGCGAATTACCGCTCCTATATGGCAAACGACATTACCAAAGCAGGCAATATGGCAGAACCAAAACGCTCTGCAAAATTACGCGCAATAAAAGCACGGCATGTAGAAATGCTGGCGCGTGATCTGGAACGATACCGCGAATTAGTGCAAGAACTGCGAGAACACAGAAAAGCTCATGGCTTGATTGATGCCGATGAAGATAGCTGCCTTGACCTGTATGTAAGCCTTAGCCTCAAGCATAACCATATCTACAATGATATGGCCGTGCTGCTTTATGCGGATACTTTGCTGTGTAAATCCTTGCAGATGGATTTATTCGGGTGATACCTCTCGTTGGGCGGCGCGCAACGCCCTGCCTAACGTTATTTGAATTTCCCAATCAAATCTTGTAAGCTCGGAATGTTCCTCAGATAATGGTGTCTGAAGAATTATCTCAAAGCGAGGTAACTCACCATGAACAGATTACGACCATCATCACGGCAGTGTTCTCTTAATACGCCCTCCGCTTATATCCTGTCTGTTGCCTCTCGCCACTCTTAGCCCCGCTATTCCCTGACTTCCTCATTTAAGTAATTTCTCACGCTGACCTTAACAGGTTGCGGCGAGATTAATTCTGTTTGTCATTTATCAAGCACAATGCGTTGTGCTTGGAGGGTATAGCCATGCCTTTTATTTCACATGTCACACTAAAACTGGCAGCCAGCGTTCTGCTATCACTTTCACTCATTCATTGCGGCGGTTCAGATAATCGATCACCCACTGACACCAACGAACCGCCAATCGTTATCGATAATCCTGATACGCCTACTGATCCAGAAACGAAAATAGATACGGATGGCGACGGATTAAGTGACGCAGAAGAAATATTGCTCGGTACGGATATTTCTTTAGTTGATAGCGATGAAGATGGACTCACTGATTTTGAAGAAGCCCACACTAATACCGATCCTCTTCTGCCCGATACCGATGGTGATGGCATCGTTGATGGCGAAGATAGTTTTATCAGCTTTATCGAAAATAATGATGGAGTACATATTGCGCTGGAGGGCTATGGTTTTCAGCGATGGAATACATCGATTGAAACTACCATCATCGACCACCCTTCACAAACGCATCCTTCTGCCAATGCATTGATAGGTGATGCGTGGAATATCCATTATGAATCAAGCCAGATTCTCGTTGATGGCAATGAAAATCTGTCGCTTGAGCATTTCACTGGTGCGACATTAACACTGCCTTACCCTGAAAATTACCCCGCACCTGATGATCTCACCCTTGCCACTTGGAACAGTGCTTTAGGCATTTGGCAACCGATAGCGCAAGCCGTCACGGTCAATAAAGTCAATCACACACTCACTGCTAACGTACCTCACTTTTCCACATGGGCGGTCATGTCCAAAACGGAGTGGGATAATTTTGTATTTGATTATCTGGTTAATAGCGATCTCCGCAATCAGGTTATTAACATCCTTGCCCGCCAACAACAGTGGCAAGGCTTTGTTGATAGCAATAGCAATGACTGGGAACTAACGGAAGAAGACAATACCGACTATCAGGACGAGTGGCTTGTCACCGATCTTGCTCATGCAAACGCACTCACGGAATTTATGGCAGTGGAGGCAAGCCGTATAACACAAGGCGATAGCCCCGAAGCACAAGCAAGAAAAGCCGCCATCATTGCCGCCAATCCTTTTCCGTTTGATGTGCTAGCAGACTTTGAGAATACACACAGCACAGCCATTACATCAGTTACCAACAATCTGACGAGCAGCTTTTCCTATCAACTCAAAAAAGACATTGAAGCAACTGAAAATCTCTACCGAAAATTAGCCATCCTAGAAAAGCGTTATGGTTACTACTTCTGGAATACGGACAGATTCCCAGATCAATTGCTTCAAGAGCTGCAAGCCGTAGAGCGAACCATTAAGGGCATCAGAAAATATGCCCACTACCATCACTTTATAAATTTTCCTCTTTCTGAAAACGCCAACATTGATATGGCAAGAGCCCTTGCCATATCGACCAGAACGATGCAGAAACTTCCTCATTTTCTGGAAGAATATGCCGCTTTGAGGTTACAGCGTAATAGCTGCTCCTTACTGGCCAATATGCCAGTGAGTGATGGAGTAAAGGCATTCCACGGCACGACCATTCCTTACGCCAATGTGTTTGACCAATATGTCCCTGTTAGCTTCCTGAACCTCTCCAAGACGCTACAGAAACGTGTTCCTCTGATTCGAGGAATTACCACCTCCTACAAGGTGGTTGACTCATTCTTACTTGCATCAAAGAATTTTCTACAAAGTGCTACACGTAGAGTTTTTGGCATAAAGGAAACCGTCAAATCTGTTGAATCGAATCCTGCTGACACCAGCCCCGTTATTGTTCCGAAAGATGAGCTAGACCTTGCTAAAACAGAAGCCGAAGCCATCTGTCGTGATCCTTGCGAGGACGATCCTGACAGCCGAGAGTGTAAATGCTCAAAAAATCCAGACTCAGCGGAGTGTTTATATAATTGGGGAAATGAAAGTACGCTTGGGGATCATTTTGACAGGCACGGGAAAGATTTTGATGCTGTATCTAAAGAAGAATACGCGCAGAAGGCTCAAAAATTTATTGAAGAGGCCTATGAAAAAGGATATTCAATCAAAGAAGATAGAATTGCTGGTGTGACACGAGTTTACGACCGTTCCACAGGGGCATTTGGTTCTTACAACACCAAGAATCTATCAACTCGAACATATTTTAAACCTCGAAACCCAGAAAATTACTGGAACAACCAGCCAGGAACATTAATCCAATGACTAGAACTGAGAAACATATGTGCCCAATTTGTGGTTATCCTGAACTATCAGAAGCTCCTCGTTTTTTGATGGGAGGGGCATCAGATGAGATATGCAGGTCATGTGGTTTCCAGTTTGGATTCGACGATGATTCAGAGGGGTGGACTTATGATGAATGGAGAAAACAATGGATTGAGGGAGGTATGAAATGGTCATCAAATAATCCTCCCGCTCCAAATTGGAACCCCAAAAAGCAATTGCTTAACATTGGTGTTGATCTTGACTGAGTAAGCTCATATCAAGTTTGCTGTATTGATATATGTAGCACAGAGAGCCACCAATCATCTGGATAGTGGCTCTCTGTTTCTTGCTACCCAGTCTTTGACTTCCTTGGCGTACCATCGCCTGCCACCCATACCATTGTCAGTAGGGATGCGCACAGCGCGAGGAAAGTCCCTACGGCAAATCACCCTCGATTGAATGGAAGAGGTACTAAGGCGCATGTAGCGCGCAATATCGCTTGCAGCCCAGAGGTCGTTTTTTTCCGCTGACTGCGCTTTTAATTCATTCAGTATTTCCAGCAGTAACTTTTCCACGTTAGATTAAAACCCCGCTACATACACTGATTGCCTTGCCAAACCCATTACTGTGATTTCAACGGATTCAGGCGCAAGACTTGATAATTGAATTGCTTGCAACGAAAAAACAAGATGGTGCTGTTCTTCACGCTGCAAGCGTGTCCTCATATTGCCGCTTTAGCGGCATCAAATTTTTTTGTAATCTCTAGTTACTTTCTTCTGATCGTGTAATGCGTTTCTTCCGCTCAACAGGCTCACGAAACGACACCTTGATACCCTCGCTTGCGGCGAGTTCTTTTATCTGCTCCTTGATAGCCTTTTCCCGCTCACGCTTGCGCCGATCCAGCAACTTATATCCTTCGGAAATAAGTTGCTTTATTGCTTCGTCATCCATTTTCTCCAGATCAATTGCGGGGAGGGGGCGAGGTATTTCTGTTGATGAAACAAAGTTATCATTCATGGTTTATTCCTCATTACGGGTGATGGTGATGGATTCAATGTAGATACCGCTTTGCTGTTTTTTTTCATCCATTGTTGAAGTGCGGATCGTGCGCACCTTGTCACGGTCTAAATCTTCAAATAGCGGTACGAGATTGCGCCCTTCAATCAAGATTTCACCAACAGCGGTATGGATGAGAATGTGTCCGCCACTGAGTTCAATATCCAGAAAATGAAACAGCGGATAGGAATAGACTTTCTCTGATTTTGGATACAGGCAAACACGGCTTGGTCTGCCATCACGCGCAATCGTATATACGCCCTGACTTTCCTCTGAAGCATCGCGCTCCACCTCACGGGCAACCGTTTTGGTGAAGTTACGGTTTAATTCACTTTTAAATGAATTAATCACCGTTTCTGGCGTTTCGTGATGGCTCATAAAGTCATATCCCTATCTTGTTGTTGCCGTTCGCGCTCAACACGATCACGCCACTGCCTGTCATTGGCTGGTTGTTTGTCGGGCTGGCGGAAATGCGCAAGCCAGTCTTTGGTTGTTCCCTTGAGATGGTTCAGCGCGTAGTTGGCGTAAATTTCGAGCGTGGTCAGTAAAGTCTTGGAATCGACGAGCTTTTGCGGGATCGTCATTTTATTGCGGGTTAATTCGGTAGCACTCACGCGCTGCTGGCTGCGCTCTACCTGCTCGCGCAAGGCTTCTTTATCGTCGGTAAATATCTCTACCGAATGTTTGCCCCGCGATACCGATACATAGAATTGCTCTGCGCCCGAAGCCCCGCCCATTTGGGTATTCTGGGCAATGAGTACATGCGGCACAGTTTTACCTTGTGAGGCGTGGCTGGTGGTCACATAGCCATAATCAAAATTACCTTTTGAGCCATCCAGCACGCGCCCACCTTCAAGCACAATGTCACCTTGCTTGTTGATGGCATCTACCTTGAGTAATGCCCCATTATTGAGGCGTGAACCATCGAGAGCTTTTGTGCCTTCGGTCAGGCGGATGCTGTCACCCTTTGCCAGTGACAATTGCTCAGGCGTGTAAAGGCTAAACCGCTTGGCAAGGTTCGTATCAAGAGGCTTTTCACTGCCATTCTTATCCTCAACAAAGACCTTGCCTTTTTCGATACGGGAGACGGTAAATTGATCGCCCTTGCGGATGCTTTTGGCATTGAGCTGGAAGCGAACGACCTGCCCTTTTTGATAGCTGTTATGGTCAGCCTTCTGCGCCTGCGTGAGCTGTAGATTGCGGTAACGGGTCACAGCCTTTTCCCGTTTACCAATATGACCACCTTCTTTTAAAGCGTGGCGAATAGCTTCTGTTACCTGCTTACCTTCGGCGTGAGTAGGGGCAATCGCCAGTACACTTTCTTTGGCTTTAACGTAGCCTGCATATTTAGCTGCGAGCGTGCGATAACGAATTTCATCATCACCTTCTTCGGTGATTGCTTTCATGTCATCCAGCTTGTCATAGCCCTTCATGACATCGCCTTTAGCAAGCGAGGTAACAGCCCTTTTATAATCGCCCGACTGTCTACGGATCGTGTCGATAGCAAGGGGCTTGAGTCCAGCTTCTTCCTGTAGAATACGGAAGGCATCACCACGATTAACGCTGTTATGCTGGGCGGTATCACCCACCAGAATCACGCGGTTGTCAAAACGATGCGCCAGCGCAAAGAGCGTGTGCATATCGCCCACACTCATAAGCCCAGCCTCGTCCACGATTAGTGTCTTACCGCGAGATTCTTCCCAGAGCTTTTTGTCGATGAAATAGCGCGCTAAGGTCTGCGCATTTTGCATGGTTTCATTGCGGTAGGTTTCGCCGTCTTGCCGTAGCGTGTCATAGGCAGCATCTGCCGTGGGAGCTAGCACGAGGGCTTTGCCATCACCGCTCTCAATACCTTCAATCAGCTTGCTCAACATCGTGGTTTTACCCACGCCTGCTTTACCCTGAACCGCTGTCACACGGTTGCGGTTTTTAAGCAGCTTTTGAACGGCATTTTCCTGCTCGTGACTCAGAGAAAATTCTTCATTCTTGCGATAGTCTTTTACCGTACCGACTTCAAAATTATTATTGAGCTTGGCTTGTGTGCCATATCCCTTGATGGTGAAATTGATAATGTCCTGCTCTTCGTTCAGGACATTATGGGTTGTCGCCATTTCACGACCACGATGCTCATGCACGAGCAGGTCTTTGCGCTCACTAAATGCCTGTTCAATTTCATCATCGCCTACCACACCAAAGCCATAACGTAAGGCGGTTTCTTTTAAACGGGTGAGGGGCAATACCGACTTGCGCTCAAACTCATGCGCAATGGCAAAATCAATACATTGATCTGCCGTGATTTCTTGCTTATCTGTGGAGTCATTGTTAAAGAGATTGTCGAGCGTTTCTTTCTCTGCATCATCTAATCGATCCCACCAATCCTCCCTCAACGTTTCGAGCGTAAGCCCCTTCTTTTTGCTGGCGCGAGAATGTGTACCGATCTTGTCTTTCGCCTTTGCATCAACGATGTTATGTGCTTTGGCATAGGCTTCAATTTCTTCGGTGCGGTTGCTGAATTTTTCGATGGTTGAACGCTCAATATCAGCAATCTCCCAGAACTTTCCTACGCGCTTGGTATTAAGTCCTAAATCATTCAACCGTTTGGCTAAACGCGAATGAAACAGGGCTTCATAGTAGGGGGCATCGGTTTTGATTTGCCCGAATTGCCCTGCCTTCCATTTCTGTTCTTCTTGGTCAAAAGTGGCATTCAAACAATAGGCATGACAATGCAAATTAGGATCGGGAGCCATGCTTTCTACAGGGCGCGAGGTGTAATGCTCAAAGGTCGCATAAACGATATTGCCCGTCAGTCGATCTTCGTTGCGTCCTTTGGTGCGAACACGGGTGTGCATGGCTTTTTCAATATCGCCCATCGTGTCATGTAGCGCGCTTCTAAAGGCTTCCAAAATCCGCTTGTCCTGAGTGCGCTCATAAGCCAGCGTGACACTCTTGGGCGCATTGAAAGTAAAGTCATAGCCAGGTCTGCGATCTTCCTTGTGGCGAGCGGTAAGACGCTCGCCTGTACGCGGGTCTTTATTGTCAACCAAACGGTTAAACGCCTGCTGCGTGACTTCATCCGACAAACCGAGCATGGTTGCAGCGCGACCACCCCAACGACCGACAATTTCTTGCCCTTCGCTGTAATAGTCACCCTTGGTTAATTCGTCGCGGAAATAGTCCTTTGCTTGCGCCGCATTCTTTGAGGCATATACACGTAACATTTGATCCAATAACTCCTGCGCTCAACCTAAAGCACTAGATGAAATATTTGTAAAAGGATTTTTCATAATTGTCCCCAGACATCTCCCCTAATGCCTATCTTGAGGAATAAAAGCCACACCGCTTTCGGTGTGGGGATGCTCGGAATCGCTATCTTTGTTGCTTGGTCATTGGTCATTTTGTCAACCTTGTATTTGATTAACCGTGGGTTAACCTAATGTGCGCTTTGCGCCCGTAATAACGGGCAAAAGACGCTCAACAACTTCATCAAAGTCGGGATCAGAAATGGCTTTCTGTACGCCGCATTGAATCTCTACAAACAGGTCAAACGGGTCTTGAATACGCTGGCTGATAACATCCTCCAGCAGCAGGTCATGATTGCGGTTAATGGAGTGATTGATAGCGTCATAAATATGGTCGGAGAGCAGCTCAATAAAATCATTGGCAGCACCTCCTTTAGACTTGGGCTTAAGTTCAGTTTTGCGGCTCATTGCGGCACTCTCCGACAGCGTTAAGGGGCGGTATTACTTATCCATATCCATAGCTTTTTCATCGCGGGAAAAGTCTTTATCCCGCGCATGTTCTTTGGCTTCCATTTCCTCAGCTAACCGCTTGCTGAATTTGTCGATAGAGGTTTCCGCATCGAAACCGTTTTGTACAATGTCGTTGGCAATTGATTTGATAGCACTGATTGCGGCATCCTTTTTTTCGCCAACAAATTCCTCGAATACCGCTGCGCTTTTTGAGAGCAGTGTTGCCATTGATTCTGCGATCAGATCGCCGAACACTGTGCCATCTGAAAGCACGTCCTTAATGTCATTGGCAATCTCCTCTTTGCGCGCGTCACGGTCATAAACTTTGTTGGATGCTTGGCTTTGCTGGAGCTGTTCTGAGTAGGACATAATGGTTTCCTCTATTTGCTAAACAGGAGCGGGCATCGCCCGCTCACAAGGGTGTTCAAACGTTGTTGGTTTCAGGGGTGGTATAGCGAGATTCTTTATCCAGAAGCTCTTTGATTTTTTCGCGTTCCTTACTGTCATTGCCGATGCCCGTAACGTAGACGCCATGTGTCTTTCTAGGGGACTCTCCAGCAAGGGCTTCTTTGAGATTACGCGCCGTCAATTCAGCGTCGATTTGGTCTAGCACCATGTTGCGCACAGCACGCGCTTTTACATATTCCTTGAGTACCAGACCTATAGAGGAAATGATTAACCACGAGCCTGTTTGAGGGCTTATAAGCAGCGTTACAATCCAGCCTAAAGCGAACAGGAAGACAGGTTCTACGACCTGACGAACCAGATATTCACGAGGTCTACCCATGCTATCGACGGTGAATGGCAGGCGGTACAGAAATGGCAACGGGTTGCCGTCATAGCGCGTGTGTAATTCGCCATCAATGGCAAAGAATTTTCGGATAAATAATTGCCATAGCATTGCGCCAAAAAAGTACACACCGATCACGCTGAAGATGACGGCATTAGGCATCCATCCTTCTGCTTTCACTCCGAACCAAGCGGGGATATTTATCCAGCCTGCCCAGAACAGCAGCAGCCACATTGAGCCGCCCAGATAGAGAAATAAATTAAAGTGGCGTTCACCAAAGCCTCTTCTAAAAATCAATTCCGCTGGCACAGTTGCCAAACGAAACAGATTGAACAGAAAGCCAAAGACAAACTTCATCATGGCTTCACTGGTTTGCACAGGCGAAACCAGATAGCTTCCCACATCGGTAAAATCAGGTTTAAAGTCTGGACGAGCATCGTCCGCAGTTGACATTTTCATAGGTAATTCCTCGTAAATTAACGTTGATAAAACATTTCGAGATAGTTATGGCCGTTACTCCAAATCCGACCAATCTGATGCACTAGGGCAGACACGGTATTGCCATCTTGGGGGCCTCCTCTGAGTAGGTTGTTGGAAAAGTAAAGTGGCTCGATGATGTGCCGCTTCTGCTCGCTGATGCTGGCACTCATCTTGGGATCGTTATCGTTGTCGATAGAGGTACTGCTACTGGTCTGGGTACTCCAGATTTCGCCAAAGAGCTTGGCTGCATAGTCGTTTGTGGCAATGTCGGTATTTGCCAGAAAAAACTTGGTTGAAATGTTGGAAAGCAGGTTTTGTACTTTGGCTTCTGCCTGATCTCCCAAACCAATTTGGTAGGAAGAAATAGACTGCGCGGCGTAGACACAGCATGTGCCGCTGGAGCGCAAAGTCGCCTGATTATCAACGTGAAAACTCGACAGGAATTGATAGGCTTCGTCGGAGATAATGCTTACTGGTCGCGGGTATTGCGACAGCGGCATACGTTCCATTGTACTCATGGTCATCATGGTAAAAAGTGACTGTGCGAGCTTGCCTAAAACAGAGAATTTCTTGGTAGGAAGATCGAGGATAATCAGCGCACCAGAGCGCAATATATCGGGAGGTGTAGCAATGCCTTTGGTATTGTGAACAAACAGCTTTTTTAAATGCCCACGAATGAAAGCATTGGCTGTTGTGGTAAACATCGATACTACGATGCTGCGGGTCTTTTCCGAGAGGTTGGGAAACTCATTCATCCAGTAATCAAACGTTACAGGGAAGTCTTCAAAGTGCATGGCGATGTCGTCACCTGCTTTGAAGCTATCGGTGGTTTCCGAGGCTTTATTCAGGCAGGCGAAGCAATAGCTTCTTTCCCGCCACTCCTGAGAGCCGAGCTGTCGTTCTCCAGTGGGCGCACTGATAATGAGACGGTAGATATTCTGGATGGTAATCAACTCACCAGCCGCTTTGAGAAGATCAATGGCATTGGTAATCATCTGGCGCATGGCAAGCTCCCAATAGGGTTCTTTGCCTTTCACGCTGCCGCCATTAGCGACCTCCACCATAATCATCAGCAGGGCTACGAGAGAGAAGGTATCGCTGCCATCATCGAGCTTTGCCTGCTGCTCTATGGCATCGAAGAAATAGCGATGCTTTGTTCCAAAAATGACGAGCTGATCTTCTCTGCCTGATTCTTTTATCAACTCGATATAGTGCTGCTTGTCCTCTGGCTTGGTGGTGGTGAACACCATGCCGAATTGCAGATGCAGCAGCGCACGAATAATGACGGCGAGCAGGGTTGATTTACCTGATCCTGTCCCTCCAAACAGTCCGAGTGATTCAAAACATTGCCTAATAGAAAATATGTCATGGGGCGTTAAATCTAAAGCAGAAGTGTCGAGATCAATTTTCATCAGCTTTCCTCTTGTTGCACAGGTGATGCACATAGCTGTTAAGCAGTGCGGTTAAAAAGCTGTTGAGGAAGTTCACGCTGGAAAGAAGAATGAAGGGAATATCTATCTGGACATTGATAATCGAATAGCTGGCGGTTATGAAATTTGCCCCGCTCCATACCCAATATTGCACACCACTTACGTCACGCGATAAGGGACGTTTACCACGGATCATATCGAGCAATATTTTTTGCTGACTGCCGTAGCTAATGAGTGCAATAACAATGTTGAAAAGGTAGGCGTATAAGAATATCTCTTTGAAAAAATCAGTCATGTTTTCCTCGCCAAAAGCCGTTTTTGTTGAGGAAATGTTGGTGGATCACCTAGCGTTTCACTATGGGACTTTGCGGGGGAGCGTTGGTACTTCGGGGGTATCAAATGGTACTTTCGGGGGTATTTTGCAATTGTTAACGATTAATTAAGGTTTGTGCTGTATGTTGAAATCAAGCATTAACAACGAACGTAGTACAGAATGGAAGAAATTCACAGACCGTCTCTTGAACAAAGAGAAGAAGCCTTTGACGAAAAATTTAGCAAAGAATTGAGAAAAGCAATCCTTTCCAAAGAGGTGATCGACGACCTCCATCATGAGCCAGAAAACGATGATGATATGAGGGGTCTCTACGGGATGCTAGCCATCGACACCCACATCAAGGAAGTTTACGACATAGTTACTTCTGAAGAAGTCATGGATAAAATTGAAAGGCTCATGGAAAAAACAGGGCAAACGCCAGAAGAACTGAGCAAGCAATTAGCTGGAGCGGATTTACAGATAAACGAAAAGCTGGACGAGCTTTTGGAACAAGCACAGTCACAAGGTTTTGCAGCGAAAATCGATGCAGAAAGAAAATCGGCAGAACAAGACCCAGACAAAGGGGATCAAGGTCGCGGATAGATTTTAGTCGGGAAAAAATCTTACACCCTTGCTGGTAAGTTTTATTTCTGGAAAAAATTCATTTACCTGATAGAAAACATCCCGCATGTTTTCGACATACCTCTCTTTTCTTTTCAAGCTAGAGCCATTAAGTGAGAAAAGGTCATTCCATGTTAGGAGGTTTGATTCTTGACGTACATTAAAAGAAATCTGATCCAGAGCAATTAAATACAAGTCAATCGCGTAAGTCGTGCCTAGCGCTGTTAGTGCATCAGCATCGAGTGCAGCGACATGCCTTTCAAACAATGTAGAGTCTATTTCTTTATGTGCATTGATAATCTCAAAGTTCATCGAATCTCCAAATGAAAACTGATGAATACCATCAATATTTTTCAGCTTCCCAATTGGATCATCCCTGTAAAAGCAGCATTTGACTCGCACGATATGCTCAAAAAAGTCATCTTTATCTTTACTGCCACTCCGTGCCAAACCAAATTCTTCTGCCATAGCAGTATAATTTGTTCCTAACTTTAGCTCGATATTTTCTCGAAAGCATTCTTCCAACTTTTCTGAAAAGGGTGCTTTTTGTAGATGCGTAAATTTGTATTGTGATAACTCTCTTAGCAGCAAGATACAAAACACTCGCGATTGCTTGCAGCAAGGAAGGTCTACTTTTACAGGCTCATGTTGGTAGCTTTTAAGCATCGTGGTTGTTACTGGCAGGGTGCGATCCCCGTTAGCGATATTGAATTGTTCATCACGACTTGGAGTACGTGGAATCGCTAATGAAAATGCAATGAGTGGATGGTGAATAATGGGTGAATGCGGCCCCTTTGGTGTAAGTCCATCGCTGTAATTTGTAGTGCCCTTAAGTGATGAGGTGGCAGTTGGTATTTCGCTAGGGTTTTGTGCTTCCTTGATCTCTGTATCAACAGCAAGTGCTTCATACAGCTCTTCTAAATTCTTCCACTGACGCACCTTACAGACCTCCCTTGATGGCCTGCCATTCCTTGTAAGCTGGCTCGATCAGCTCTTCGGGAGCAACCCCAAAACTGTCTGCCAACCTAAACAGCGTGGTAATAGATGCCTGTTTATTACCCGCCTCCAAATCCTGATAAAACCGTAAGGACATATCACAGCTCATGGCGACATCCTGTTGGGTTCGCCCTGATCTTGCTCTACATGCCTTGAGCGTTTCTCCAAAGATGGTTTTTACATCAGCCATAGAAGCCCCTCTTTTGTTCGGTGCCTAAACAAAAGAAGAGATGATTACGCTCTATGGTGCGTGCATATACGCTCTATAGAGCGTAAAATGGGAGTTACGCTCTATAGAGCGTAGTACAAAATCGCGGATATTTCCTATCCGCACTCCCAGACTAAGACCATTGGAGAAACTGTTATGCGTGTATTAATTGCTGCAACTGTGGCGCTGAGCGCCATTCTTACGGGCTGCGGGGGCGGCGGAGGTGGTGGCGGATCATCCAATCCGACCCCACCCGATACCACTTTTACCCCTAAAGCCTTTGCTGGCTTCCTGCCAGGCTTTGATGGGGATGTAGCCCTTGCTATCGTTAATGGCCATGCCATCACCGCCACCCGCCAGCTGGACGTTAACGGCGATGAGAAAATCTACTTCTACTTTGAGAATGAGGAAGGAGAGGACATAGCTGGCGCGAGCGACTATGGCATTGATGCTGCCTTATTCCCCGCGTTGTACCTTGAGGAAGATGGCGTGGTGTGCCTCCAGTACGCGGGGTACTTTGAGTACACCACCAGCGTTAAGGGGGATATTACCTCTGATGCCATTACCTTCCGTCAGTGTGGCGCCGATGTAATCCAAGCCTCTGACATTTCCGAGGACTGGCAGCCTACCTATATGGAGTTTCTTAGCCTTGCCCAGCTTGCAGGTACAGTCATCACGGATAGCGAGGGCAATCTGAGCTTTAACCTGAAAGCCACCACCGATACGGAAGGCGATGTAAGGCTTTATATCTCCAGCCCATTCAATGCGACCTTTGAAGCATTGGTAGATGTTGAGCGTGGCATTATTTGTTCTAACTTCATCACCAGCAGTGGAACAGACGTGGGAGGATTTATTACCCGTGTGACTGACTCGGATGAGCTGTCTACCGATGGGCTTGCTGCCTATTTGGGGGATGATCTGGTTAGGGATAAAATCGTCTTTCTGCCAGACTGCAACTATGACCTTGCCGATTGGCAGGAATAAGCGCTGTGTTTCCTGTCCATGCGCATGTTGTGCAGCTGGACGGGAAACCCCTGTACCGCGCTATTTCTTCAAGGAGCATCGCTGTACCTTTGAAGAAACCACCCTCCATGTAGAGTTCTATGTAGTGGGTATCCGCCTCACTATCCGCGTCCTCTGTGAAAACCCTCCCTTTATCGAAACCCTGTCCGAGCTTGCCACCGACCACGCCCATTACTTCACCCTGAATGACGACGACCAGCTTCACTATATGGAAATGATGGGGCGTTGGGTGTTTGTTAACCGATCCAAAGACGAGTCAATCAGCCCCAGCCTTGCCGCTCAAACGGTGTGACGTTATGCCTGTTGGTCACGCCAGTTAATCCTTCCTTTCGGCGTTTTTTAATCAAAAAGGCGGATGCCGTTTTCGTCACTAAAGCGCAATGACGAAATGCGGTTTCCTTCGCCTGCTCAAGACCCTCCGCATTTCTATGCGTTTTATCTCCTAAAACAGCTTCATCCAGCCATCTTAAAAAACAATAAAGGATTAACGCGATGGCTAACCCACACAATACTAACCACTTCAAAACACGTTTTATCGAAGTTCTGGAATCACTCGACCGCTATAAGGATAAAGGAGAACATTTCCGCAACTTCTGCACCCTGTCTTACTGTGCCTTAGCTAAACAAACTGCATTTACAAAAGAAGAAGCTGACAAGCTGGAAGAACGCTATATGTCTGTAGTCCATTCCTATAAAAACAAAGACGATGTACGCAAGATGCCAGAGCTGATGAGCTTAACCATCACTGCCTTACAACATGGGGGATGTGATTTTCTGGGAGAACTAGCCACTGAACTGGACATACTTGATAAAGAAAACGGACAGTTTTTTACGCCTTACCATGTAGCCAAAATGATGAGCAAAATGCTCTTACCTGATATTCCCAAAACCATAGAACAGGATGGATTCTTTTCTGCAAGTGATCCTGCTGCTGGAGCAGGCTGCATGTTACTTTCTATCGCTGATGAAGTCACACAACAGGGTTTTGATTTATCCGAATGTTTAAGCATTGAAGCTATTGAGCTTAACCGTACTACCTATCACATGCTGTTTGTACAACTTGCCCTTCGTGGCATACCTGCGCATGTCGTGAATGGTAATTCACTGACACAGGAAATCTTTGAAGAATCCTACACACCCATATCAAAATATTTTATTCAAAAACATGGATGCCTTTTTAAACAACACGCTAGTAGCAAAACCATTCATACAGGCAACCCACAACTCAATCTCTTTGGTTTTTGACCAGAGAGTAAAACATCACATAGCGCGTGTCTTACTGACCGTGCTGCTTCACCTTCGCTAATCGCTCATTCCCCCTAAAAAACAGGGTGAACGATGGGCTACACATCACTCACGCAAAACATAAATCTAAAGAAGGAGGCGTTGCACCCTCCCGACAATCAAGACAAATGACGGTTTCCACCTTTACCACTTCGTTGGGCAGACCCTCCGCAATTTATCTTGATTCTCTCACACCCGCCGAGTCGGCCTCTGTCGCCAGAGTTTCATGAGCAGCGCACCAAAAGCGGTGCTTGTAAAGAAACTCAAATGCGAATTTAAAAAGGGCAAGACCATGAATATAAAAGATGCAGCAAAAATATTAGGACTAACAGGAAACGTAACCCCAGAAAGTGCCAAGAAAGCCTATCGGCAAGCAGCCATGAAATACCATCCCGACCGTAACCCCGCAGGCTCGGAAATGATGAAAATGATTAACGCCGCTTATGACGTATTGAAAGAATTTAATGGTGAGATTCCGAATGGTTTTTCTAGTGGCAACAACAGCAATCAAACCAGTGAAGAAAACTACAGCGAAGCAGTGAACGAAGCCCTGAATAAAATTATTCACCTTGAGGGTTTGGAGATTGAGATCTGTGGCGCGTGGGTTTGGGTATCAGGAGAAACCAGAAAACACAAAGACACAATAAAAGAAGCCAATTTTAAATATGCCTCTAAAAAGAAATGCTGGTATTTTCGCCCTGAAGACTGGCGCAGCTCTAGCCGTGGCTCTCACAGCATGGACGATATTAGAAGCAAATATGGTAGCAGCAAGCCTGCACGCAAATACAAACAGCAACTAGAAAGCTGCGAAGCGTGAGGGCAAAGCCATGAAACCCTATCAGTTAGATATTTTTTATGATTATCGCCCTGTAATACCGACACGCGATGTTATACAGGAGGCGTTAAGCCTCCTGACCAACAGCATCAAAAGAAAATCATTTTCGTTAACGTCCTGTCAGGCGGTAAAGAATTATTGCCGCCTGAACCTTGCCACCCGTGAGCATGAAATATTCGGGGCGTTGTTCCTTGATAGCCAACACAGACTGATTGAATTTAGGGAGTTGTTCAGAGGCACAATAGACGGCTGTAGCGTCTATGTTCGGGAGGTCGCAAAAGAAGCATTGAGCCTGAATGCCGCCGCCATCATCTTTACCCATAATCACCCGTCAGGGGTTTGTGAGCCTAGCCAAGCCGATATACAGATCACCAAAAGGCTACAAGAGGCACTTACTCTGTTTGATGTGCGGGTATTGGATCACTTCATTGTATCGGCTGAAGAGGTTGTGAGCTTTGCGGAGCGGGGTTTGATATAGCAATGGGGCGGAGCCTTCCGCCTATCTATCTGCGGCGCGCTGAAAACTGTCGTCCTGCCAGCTTCCAGCGGAAAAGGAAGTCAGGCAATTCCATGCCTTCAACATTTTTTAAAATAATGATTTTAATCCCAAAACGGATCATTTTCCCATGAGTCAGGAAAACCAGCAGACCCTTTCTTAGTGTTAGAGGTAGGATATTGTGCAAAAAGATTTGTAAGATCCTGCTTTAAGTTTATATCTACCTGCAATGCTTTTCCGATGTGATGAAGCAAAGCCACAAAGAGGTAAAGTCGATTCTGGTGTGCAGGGGAATATTGTGGTGACAATAAATTCCTAATAGTGGATGGCTCTCGATAATTACAATTCCAAACTCTGGAGTGATGTGCGCAACGATTCCTTACATCCCGAATCAATTTCATCCAGTTATTTAATT
The DNA here is from genome assembly GCA_963922875.1 of uncultured Ketobacter sp. Classification (GTDB taxonomy): domain Bacteria; phylum Pseudomonadota; class Gammaproteobacteria; order Pseudomonadales; family Ketobacteraceae; genus Ketobacter. The sequence continues at coordinate 22,620 of CAWUJH010000007.1, forward strand.
CCTTGAGGTTTTTTGCACCGAACTCACGAGCTAGAGAATCAAGTGCATTGCTATTTTGCACTCCATTGAAGCGTGATTTATTTATGGCACCGTATATAGCCTGAATATTGCCAAATGTAGCTAATTCAGCAATCACCCAAAATGGAGGCAATTGCTTAAAATTTGAATTAATGTCGTTGTAGTAGCGGTTTTTATAGTGTATCGAAAATTCAGCTTTCGACTCTTGGAAAGATGAGGCGAATTGTGCTCTTGCTCTATTTATTGCGCCTTCATTGCTAAATAAGTTGTCGTCTAAATACCAAAAAGGGTTTTGGGTATGTGCAGCGATGACATGATCCAGCCTCGATCTTAATTTGATCTCAAGCCGCCCAATGATAGAGAACAACATATCCCTCAGAGTGTCGTCAAATCGATATAGGTCGATACCATTTTCAATGGTTGTTCCCTGAAGGTATTGTCCTGTAGCGCCATCAATAAATGGCAAAAGGTAGATTTTGAAACGGTAATAGCTAATCAGTCCAAGGAGGGATTCTGCTGCCTGCGAGTCAGCAATGACCAATCCCTTGTTGGCAAGGTAGGTAACTAGGTCGGAAGGCGACTTATAAGGTTTGCCATAGATTTGATAAGACATGACCCAGCGTGCAATAGATAAAAAAAAGCCCACTGACTTCCTACGAATAGGAGTAGCGGGCGTTGTTACATTCAATATAGAGCTATTCGCTTGGCTAGTCAAGCCCTATTACGCAATCAGAAACAAAGGTTAGACCTAATTATGCACTATATCAGTGCATCACCCGAAAATTACATCGTCTTCATGCGCTTTATTTCTATATCCGTGCTTGACAAATATATATTTTTGCAGGATTATCATCAAAACTCATTGCTCATAGGTATAAATCGCATGCATCAAGAACCTTGGCTACTTGCTCCAGAACTCAAACAGGAATATTTGCAACAACTTGCGAGCCTTCTGGTTCAAGTGCGAGGTGAAGTAATTGAAAGACATGAGCCAGAAATAGGAGATACACGATTATCCCTGTGTCTCAGGGCTTACGAATGCTGTCGTATGCGCATCATATATAAGAATCTTGAAGGAGTTTGGCCCTGGTTGTCAGTGCTTACAGAGCAAGGGAGGTTTACCTTTGCTGTTGGAGGCGTACCTGTTCGATTTTCAAGAAATGATCCGAAAAACCTCCCTGATCGGAAACTTATTCCATCGCAGGAGGGATTTGAGCAGATGAATATGTTTGAACATATTAGCGCCTACTCCCATCTTCGGTGGTATCTGATTATCGATACTCCATATGATATACCTGTTGAAAGTGCCTATTTTGTTGGCTATAGCGAACACAAAGAAATAATCTGCAAATGGAAAATTCCATTATCAGATCAAGTTCTAGCTTTTGGTGATGTTAACGCAGTGAAATCAGAGGCGGTAAAAGTAGAACCAGCAAAAGCAAAGTTGAAACTCGTAAAGAAGAAAGAAGATACAAGCAATAATGACGAATAAATTTTTAGGTGAGAAGTTACGGTTGGCAAGATTGCTAAACGGTATGACCTTAAAAGAGTTGGGTGATGCCGTTACGGCTTCACGTCAATTCATTCATCAGTTAGAAGGTGACACTAGGCAGCCGCCAGAAGATATGCTCTATGCTCTCTGTGAGGCGTTATCAGTAAGAAAAGACTTTTTTTACCAAGAGTTAGAAAACGACGTGAAGTTTGAGCAATGCCATTTCAGAAAACGCAAAACGACTCCTGTTGGGCTTGCGAATAGAGTCTGCTCCTATAGCACGATATTTGAGGAGCTAATTGCTCTTCTCTCTGAATATATTGAATTTCCAGAGCCCAATATTCCCGACCTGTCGAATAATGCAGATAGCTACACAAACCTAGAAATAGAAGAGGCAGCAGAGACTTGCCGTAAGCACTGGGAACTCGGATTGGATAATCCAGTCGCAAACATCACAAATGTACTTGAGAATGCAGGTGTGGTAACAACGAGCTTTTCAGGTGTATCAGAAAAAGTGGATGCTTTATCGCTATATCGTAAACGCCCCATAATTATTCGGAACGATGCAAAGGAAAGTCCTTGCCGCCTTCGTTTTGATCTTGCTCACGAATGTGGTCACTTCGTTTTACATAGTGGGACAGAAACTGGAGATACAGTAACAGAATCAGAAGCAGATAGATTTGCTAGTGCATTTATCTTTCCTCGAACTGCTTTTGTAAAAGAATTTCCAAGAAACTTCATTGTAAACAGAGAGTCTTCTTGGCATTCAATTTATAAATTGAAAATTCGCTGGGGCATGAGCCTTAAAGCAATTATATATAGAGCCCATTTTTTAAAAATCATAACATCTCAGCAATATAGAGCTGCCAATGTTCGTCTAAGTAAAACAGGGCAAACAAAGGTGGAAAAATATGATGAAAGAATAGAAATGGAGAGGCCAGAATTGCTTCGCAGTTCAATAGAACTTTTGAACAATGAACTAGGCATAACCTTCTCAAAACTTGCTGAAAATCTAAATATTACGCCAGATACGTTGTCAACAATAACAGGTTTTCCAGTCCCAGAATATGAAGCAGAAAGCAATGTTGAACCACTATTTAGGAGATAGTCATGCCGAAAAAGAGAATAACCGTGACGCAAGAAAGCGATACAGGAAGAAATAAAAAATTTCACGACAACAAAACAGGGGAAGATCTGACTCGCGCACAACTTGTCAGAAAAATAGAGAAAGGCGAATATGAAGACTACCATGTAAGAAAAATAAACAATGTGAAAACGCCTGTATCCAATCCAGACTCATCCAAAAATAATAACCTAGATTAGAGGTTTATTAATCGACATTTTCACCCTTTCGAAAAAGAAAGAAATATTACGTAGGTTATTTATTGTATTACCCTTCTATGAAGCCATGAAAACTATAAATTTGATACCCAGACAGCGGCTTGCCTATATTCCTGAAGAGTTGAGAGTACTGCATGAATATTGTTTCTTTTTACATGATGAGTGTACTCGCGTTCTCGTAGAGTATGAAAAAGAGGATGCTCACTTGGTTTCAGTAAATTTTGCTAATCAAGATGAACAACTTCTCTTTGAAAGATATGCAAGTGAACTTGATGTAATAGAGGCATTAAACAAGCTAGGTTATTTGGATGAGAGTAGAAGAGCTATTATCAATACTACGCTAATGGCGATGCTAGCCGACTGCTTACATCATATATATGAAGCATTGAAGTGTTTTGAAAAAAGAAAATTTGTTGTCGGATTCAACTTGCTTAGAAAACCGCTGCTTGACAGCCTCATATATTTATCATGGATTCTTTGTCGTGAAGATGAATTTTACGAGAGTTTCATACAAAGCAGCCCTGAGAATCTCACTCAAAACAGGCTTGGTAATATTCGCGAAAAATTATTTGAAGAGTGCTTATCTCTTATAGGCCTCAATGATTTCATTGACGCCAATGAACTCAACCGAATACTTTTTAGCAAATCGGATGAAGATGGTCTCTACATGTATTTTCAGCATGCCGTTCATTTGGTTACAGTTCAGCATATAAAACTTAAGACGGCCCCTCAAAATTTCAATTTTATTTTTAAGAATCCACTTGATGATGATGTATATGACCGCTTATATCAGACTCTCCCCTATGTATTATTGTATTTCTCTCATGTCATCATTAGCGTCTTTAACAAGATGAAACCAATGGAAAGCGGTGCACTTACAGCTTTTAATATTAGATCAAAAATAGGTTATCAAGCCATCTATCACGACATAAAGCCTAATGAATTTGAAAGCCTCCTCAGAATATTTGAAGATACTTCATGCAACCATTGTAAAAATACGGTTAAATTGACCCAGTATAATCTCATTAAAATTTCATTAACTGAAAGTTTTAGATGTAATCATTGCCATCGCAAGAACTATTTTCCATTTTCCTATCTTTTTTAAATACCTGTTAGTCCATATAATTAAAAGAAACAGGTTGACCAATCCAAGGGGAAAATAAATTTTCTCCGTCCCAGTAAGAAACGGAATTATTATCTACATTTCTCTTTGCCCTCCAAACGTTATTTGAAATCAAAAGTGCAGGAACGAGCGAAGGATTTAAGTTTGGGACTTCAGTACCTATTAGCCCATATCCGTCGTCCGATAAGATCTCATTACGAAGACCCATAAGGAGTGCTGCGTGACGACTTTCCTTTACTACAAGAGCAAAGCTGTTGTGTGTCATATTATACCCCCATGTAGAATGAACAATTCTCAAATCGCGCCCCGATGATGCTTCAATAAGTATCTTTCTGACATTCTCAATGGACAAGAGTGTGGACTTGTCTTCTATAATCCCTCTGTGAGATTGCACACACCAATTGATGACATGAGACTTTTCAGCTAATTCCAATTTATTATTTGTGCGTTCTGAAAATTTTTGGGCTGATGGGAGGTAGCTTGAAGTTGTGACAAATAAGGCTCTATCTGCATTTTCAACATCACGAATCCCGTGAATGGCTGCAACATCAGTCAAATCAATTTTCCTGTGAGGAGCATATTTTTTGGCTTGAACTACGGTAAGAACATCCCCTATTGGGTCTTCTTGGTATAACCGTATGTCTATACCTCCATCATTTTGTCCTGGACCGAGAATAGATTTGTAGCCATGGCTTTGAAAGATTCGATGAAGCAGAATTTCAAAACTTCTCCATTCGAGCCGGTAAAGATCGTCAGGATTTCTTATAAAGTGAGAATATATTTCCTCGTAGACATCCGCCGTATCATCTTTGATTAAACCACAGACCCATTGCCAGTAAAAGTACTCTTCAAATTGAGCGCAAAGTTCTTCAGATAATGGATATATTTCTATTGTGTAACCATTCACATTCTCATACCAATAACCTAAGCCTTCCAAAAATTCCATAAATGCACAATCAGGATCTTCCTCAAATACATTGCGAAGCTCGCCATTTGAAAATACCATAGTTACCACAGGGGGTGAGCTTGGCTGTCCTTCAACACGCTCTAAATATGATGCAAATCCACTATCGAACCATAAGTCGCGCTCTAGAGCCCACTCTTTAATGGATGAACGAAGGCTGGATATCATTTCATCTAAGTCAAAATCAGATGGTTTTGTAATGGTTTGCATGAACTACTCATTTTTTATGCTGTTTAATTGTAGTAATTTCACTTATGACATATTCACCGCTTGAGTCCAGAATGGCTCTTGGGTTTTGATTGTAGCCCAGTTTACTTTTTATGTATTGGGCAACATTTGAAGCTAGGTAATCATTTAATGATCTATCTGTGACATAGTACTTATTGGAAACTGTTGCTCGTGCATTACCAGAAAGTGCGTTAGTCATGTAATGCGTCCACACGCCATTTTCCAAATCATCGCATGAATACGAGCTTTGCCCAGCCTCACAAGACAGAAATATTGCACAATAAGTTTGATCACTAGAGAATACTCTTAAATCTTCAACATCTAAATTAGAAATAACCATCCTTTCATTTTCATCCTCAAATGTCGTTGCGCACGCATCAATAAAGAAAAGTGCAGTTTTGCATTTTGATTTTGAAAATGGGTCTAAAACAATATTTCTGAGTGAGAGAGATGTATCCGCAATATTACTTTTATGCGTATCATAAGTAGAAATATAGTTTGTGACTCCATTGTGAAAACCGTGACCCACATAGTAGAAAATCAACCTGTCACTTTCTGATAATTCGTTGAAAAGACCCCTCAGTTCGTACTGTAAAGAGCTACGAAGAGCATCTTTATCAATGTACATATGAATGTTTTCTTCATCCACATCCATGTATTTAACTAAAGTCTCCTTCACTTTATGAGCGTCGTTGCTTGCGTACTTAACTTTAGATATACCGTTATTTGGAGCATAGTTTTCGACACAAACAATGACAGCAATTGTTCTCTCGAACTTAGCTTTTCGTAGGATAACGCTAGTACTGTTGTTTTCCTCTTGTTGATTGATTGTTCTGTCATTTTCTCTTATATATTTTCTACCTTCCAACAGAATATCTTTCTCTGACTTGTCAATCTCAATAATAAATACGTTATCTGCACCTTTAGTTACCCAGTCGTAAGTTACTTTAGGCGTAGGAGAGAGCATTGCAATGCCTCTATTTACAATATCTGAGACTTGAAAATCACCACTAATTTCAACAAACCTGTTAGGTAATGCAGAATTGTCCGCGATACCAAATACTAATATTCCACCACTGGTGTTTGCGAATGAAGCAACAATCTGGGCAAGTTTAATTGGAGCAAAAGGGGTTGCAGTGTATTCTAATGATTCAGATCTAGGTAACGATAGGAGCTGATCTATCTGTGTATTGGAGTAGTCAATCCTTTTAATAGGTATTTTATTAATTTCTGTTAGACGTAATAGCATACCCAAAGTTATTTTGTGTGGGGGATTTACGCCATCTTCACACCAAAACTCGGCATCTACATACTCCAGAACATCGTACTCTGATGAATAATAAAGTAATACTTCATTGTTATCTGATGGCCTAGCGACAATCGTAATGTCGTTTCCATTTTTGGTTATTCCACCAATGACACTAGGAGCTACCTGATAGAAATTTGAACAATCGTATTCGTGTAAATCCCCCAAAAACTTAACAACATTACGTACAGCTCTCTCTACCAGTCCCTCTGCGTATTTCAAACGTTGATAATCTGATTTCGAAATATGATAAAACTCTGATCCAATTGCTCCACTTTCCACAATTTCTTCTAATTCTCGGAAAGAGTCTATATTTCTCTTGCTAGTCGCATTTTCAAGTTCTTTGTTATCACTTTCTAATTCTGAGTATATTGATCTAAAATCGAGTGACTCTTCATCGAAGTGCGATTCTATTTCTTGAAAGCTGGAACGTAAAAGAAAATCAAGTATCCTATCATGTCCAACTAACTCAAAATGATTGCAAAGCAATTCTGGTAGTCTTAAATGAACACGATTCGAATCCCAAGGGGATGTTACATATAATATGTTATCGTCAATATGAACATGTACATTTTTAGTGAATTCGATTCCTTCATACCTTATTTGCAAGTTTTCTGCTGAATAAATTTCTAACGACCTTACTTTTTTGTCTAATGATGCAAGCTTCTCTTCCGTTTTTTTGTCCACATTTTGGTTTCGGATGAGAGCTTTGAAATATGGAATGAGAAAATCGATCTTTTTAGACAACTCATTACATTTACTTCTACTCTCAAAAACCAGCTCAAAATCAGATTGCTCCAGTATATCTACAGTGAAAGCTTCAAGGAGTCTTCGAATTTCTGGATGTTTTCTATTTTCGGCATTTATCTGTATGAAGAAATACTGATCTTGGAATACAGTCTCATTTCCGTCAATAAAAAACTTTAAATTACTGGATTCGTTAAACCTATCCTTTGTGTTAAGCAATAATCCTGATTTGGCCCATGTTGACACGTCAGAAATGTCCTTTTCAGACCAATTGGCACATCTATCTAGTAGCTCTTTATAAATAGATTGTATTCTAGTAATGTTAGATTTTTTTACGAATGAATCAGTGTTGAGATCTGACGATATTCCCTCCAATATCTTTAGATAGTCGGACAGTTCTAGTTTGGTTTTAAAATCAAAAAAAGCACGCCAATCTGCTGAGAGTTCCACTCCATCAAATACGGGCAAATAGCTTCCAGAAAGCTCTTGCATCTCCTTAGTATTTAAAAAAATTTCGCCAGAAACATGGCATTCTTCATCTAGTGTTGGAATGCAGCTGACATTTTTCACAAACCAAGGAATGTAATTCTGGACTGCATTACCTGTCAATCGTCCAGCGCGTCCTTCGCGGCCCCAGAAGGCAGTTGCTTCCTTAGTTAGATCCCCCAGAGAAATATTTGATATAACGTCTTGCCAAAATATTTTCGATAATGCTTGATTATCGACTGTGTATTTTAGGTGATTTAGCGATAAAATATTAATGTATGAATCCGCTACGAATGTACTCACATATGGACTAAATTTTTTATCATCCTCTGAAAAGTACTTTTCTATGAAACCATCTTTTATCAATGAATCGCGATTCGTCTTTTGATCAATTAGTGCGGTTTCTACGCCTTCAGATACTCCGATTAACTTGAAGAATCTTTTCCATTCGTCTTTGTCCTGAATGTTGGTCAAATATTCTTTACTAACAAATGATTCATCCAGCAAATGGTCTTCTAACTCAATTCGTGGAGAATATGATTTTGAAAGAATGCAGTCCTTAGCGGGTTTTAATGAGCGTGTTGTTGTAAGTAAGTTTATGCTTTTTAATTCAGATAAAAGGTCTTCAGGTAAGTGGCCTTTTCTATATACACTAAATATATCTTGGATGGCTTTGATTGCATTGCCTTGATCAATGTAAGTTTCCACATTTGGTATAATTGTCTTTCTTATGTAGCTAACATCGGTTTTTTCTACGACTCCGACGGATTCTAGCCAGTGTCTTAATTTTGTATTGGGTGACAGCCATCTTTGAATATCTGCGTGAAGAAAGGACAGTTCGCTTTCTGGATTATTCCAATTATCGTCGTCCGCAGTAGGGAAATAGATGTTTCTGGGAGATACTATATTGCCTTTGTGATCCCACAAAAATGGTATTTCGCCAAGAGAATCCAAATTGACAGCAGCAATTGACTCGTTATCAGAAATTATTTTAAGGTGCTTAATTAATAATATGTTCTTCTCTAAGGTATGATTTCTTACAAAGAATTCAGAAGATAAAAAGCTCTTTAAATTATTCCATTCAAAGGTGCTAGCGCCAAGCCTTTTAAAATCGCGCCCAAACCCTGTGTTTTGTATAAAAAATTTATTTATCCTAGAGTCTTGTGTATATTGAGAGTTTATATATTCACTAATTGCTTCTTCGCCAATACATGGCTCACTTGAAAGAAATGTAAAGTCAATGATTGCTTCTTTTATTTTTACGAGCTTTCCTGTTTTCTCAATGAGAAACGGAATTTTCTCTAATGCGATATTCATTCCCTCGTTGAAAGCTATCTCAAGGTCGTTTCCCTGCAATTTATTTGGGATAAGTTTGTAGGCGTCAAACTGTATATCTGTATCCACTAACATTGCTATCCAATTAAATATTTCAATAGCAATGTTTTTAAATATCCATTGATTCCACTTTGAATCAATATGTAGATTTTCCCTGTTCGCATTGGTTAAGAAACTTGTATTTACTAATATTGGTAAGGAATATTTAGTTTCCTCCGTTGGCAGATATGCGTAAAGGAGTCGCTCCGTTGGAGTTAGATTAACTAAAGATCCATCCATCATCTTTGCCGCCATCGTTAAATCAATCGATTTGGCACTTCGCAATTTATCAGGAATATTCATATCCTCTAGAATTGCTTCCTTTATATCTGGCGGTACGCTCAAACTGATGGTGCGAGTTACCCATTCTGAAACAACACATTTGTCTTTTTCTAGGGTTATTCGATCAGATTTTGATCTGATTATTTTTATTGTACTTGTGTTCTCCAAAACAAAATTTATCTCTCCAATGTTTTTCAGAAACATAAACATGTTTGCATCATTGGACAGTTCCTGTATCGCTACGCATGTATCGCCTATATTATTAAGTTCAATAATGGTTGCTACAGAGAAAGATCCTTCATCAACAAATTTTCGAATACAGTCGGATACTTCAGTTTCGTCTGTGTATATCGGTATTATTTGCCAAGGATAAATAAATTCACGATCATTCTTTTCTTCCCATTGATGTTTGGTTTCTTCCCATGCCCATTTGTGTTGGTAAAATGCATCGAACCTAAAATATTCTTCATTTGTATAAATGGTTACTTTTTCCGATTGACCGAAAACCGATTTAAATCCAATTCCTTTATAACCAGTTTTACTTGTATCTCCTTTTTTTGTTCCGTTATTTACATTGCAAAGCCCTAATAAGTCTCTCGCATCAAAGGGCTTACCAGTATGACCAACTACAAGCTGGCTACCAAACAGTTTAATAGTTACTTTTACTGTGTTTCCAGATTGCGATGAGTCGTCAGCATTTTGAAGTAATTCGTAGATGAATCGTTTTGAGTCAGTGTACAAGTCCTTTGATAAGGCTCCTAAAGAACTTGCTTGATTTGTAGCTTGGCTCGGATTGGCGTAGTCGGTGTTGCTAGCAAATAACTCTTCTATTCGTGATCTTAGTTTCATACTATTTAGTATCTTCAGTTAAGTGATGCGTGATATGCTATCTAGCTCAACACTCAAGTTTATATGCTAAGTTCCCCTTTCGCTAGAATACGTCCAATTAGCTATTACGCTTATGCCTAAGAAGAACCCTCCCTACTGTATTTGCTGAAACTCCGAATAATTCCGCCACTTCCCGCTGCGTTCGGCCTTGATTCAGCAAATCGTTCATATGCTGAATCTGCCCTTCAGACAGGGCGCGAGGCCTACCGACATGTTTACCGCGCCGTTTTGCCGCCATCATACCTGCTTTGGTACGCTCTCGGATGAGGTCACGCTCAAATTGCGCCATTGCTCCCATCACATGAAAGATCAGCGTTCCACCACTGGTACTGGTATCAATACCATCGGTAAGGCTGTGGAATCCAGCCCCCTCTTTACCCAAGTCCTCAATCAAACCACACAAAAAGCCTAACGACCTACCAAGCCTATCGAGTTTCCACACAACGAGCGTATCCCCCTCACCCGTAGCGTCGATGGCTTGTGATAGTCCTTCACGCTCAATAATAGATCCACTCACACCTTTATCAATGAAAATATTTTCACAGCCAGCAGCTTTCAATTCATCAAGTTGTAGATCGAGATTTTGTTCGTCAGTAGAGACTCTTGCATAGCCAATTTTCATGCATTTGTTTTGACACGACCTTTTGACATTTTCAAGGCTTTATTTTCTGCGGATTAGCGGAGGTATGATTTTACTGTCAAAAGGGTTCCCTTTTGACACAGGGGCTACCCCCCCCCAAACAACCATTTGACTTATTAACAATCAACCATTAGATTTACCGTGCATTTCTCGAATGCACCTAATCCGCAGAAAAGGCTGAGCCTGTCGAGATAATTAAGGTTATAAACCCACATAATCGATACGATTTTAACCGTTAGGCGGATACGGAATTTAGGAGAATCGTATGTCAGAAATTATTTTCGGCGTGAATGAACGCCAAGACTTTCCCTCTTCAGATAGCGTCGAATCAGTTCGATCAAAGCATCAACAACAAGCCCAACGACTGCTTGATGCATTTAACAATGGCGATCCTCACGCAGTAGAGAAATTCCATAGTCGTGTCGCTGATGCTAGTTCACCTAACTATAAACCATCATTACTTCATGCAAGATTGCTGGTTGCCAGTGACAACACCATTCCAAGAAGGTTGTCCTTAGAGAAATTAAAGAAAGAGTCGAAAGATTTATTAAAGCAACTAAAAACCGGAGCGCCTGAAGCATTAGAAAGACTAGAGCCACGCCTTCATAAAAAAGCAGCAACGTTAAAGTTGGCAGATGCACAATATATTATTGCTCGCGAAAATGGCTTGCCGAGCTGGGCAAAACTCAAACATCATATTGCTGCTATGACTGATGCACGTGAGCATATTAATCACGCATCTTCCTCGCCTGATTCCGAATATACGACCCTGCATATTAGGTGTGGAGATGATATTAAAAAAGCATTACTCAGCTGTGGCTTCAAAGGTGATTTCTTAGAAATTAGCAATCCTTTTCCTCAAGGGCATGTTCCTCATTTTGATTCCATAGAAGAGTTTATAAAAATACGGACGACATTTTTAACGCAGCACTATGGAAGCTATGTCCCTGAAAGTCGTACGCAGAATACCGAGGCAGAAATACGCAATGTTGAAGATGTTTTACGTCATGCGCCTGAACGTTATGAACGAATCGTACTTTGGTACGAACATGATGCATTTGATCAGCTTTCTAAAGCCTACGTACTTGCCCATTTGGCAGAACTTAATCTGGATAAAGTCCGAATTGAATGCATCCAGATCAACAGCTTTCCCGGTGTAAAGAAATTTATTGGCATTGGACAGCTCAGTCGTATGCCTGAAGCCATCCTTACTTTATGGTCGCAACGACAAACTGTTTCACCTGCCATGATTGCCTTTGGCGCACGTAGTTGGCTAGCCTTCACTAAGGATAATCCCTTAGATTTATGGCATCTCACAGAAGAAGAATCACCTTTTAGTGATATGCAGCAAGCATTTAAACGTATGCTGATGGAACTGCCTTGGGCGGGGAGCGGATTAAGTCTAACGGAACACCTCTCACTTGATATTTTGGCAAGAGAAGGTGAAATGCGCGCAGGGGCAATTTTTAGTCTGCTCATGACCGAATCAGATCCACAGCCTTTTCTCGGGGATATTATGCTTCTGGCAATTTTGCGCCCACTATGGGAGGCTGAACATCCTGCCATCACCATGCTTGAAGAATATCAAGATGAAAATCCCATGCGACAAATGTTGCTTTCGATTACTGATCTCGGTCGGTCGTTACTGCAAAAAAATACTAATTGGCTTACGCCACATAGCAATCTAAGACCTGTTGATAGGTATGTAGGCGGCATACACATTACCTCTAATACAAAAAACTGGTACTGGAATCCCATGCTAGGCAAACCTGTTTTTGAGTAGCTGCATTAATTCCGCTGCACTATTTATTGAATTTTCTATTTAGTGCAGCAGGAAAAATGGCGGCAATAAATGCTGCTGTTTAGGCATACCCTAAATGCAGTGCTAGGACATCTTAAATTTTGAAGTTGAATGAAGGGTCTAAAATCATTATTTCTTACAGTTACTTACGAAACTGCTTCTAATTGAAAGTATAGAAAAGAATAGGAATATATAAAAAGTGCGGAAATTAAGCATAAATAGACCAAAAGAAAAAGTGAGGGGTGTAAAAAGACGCTTAGTAGCTATTGATGCTTGGGCGGATTCGTTCGAAGGTTATTTTCCAAGCGAATATAAAAATGAATCCTATTGGAACTACAAAATACCAGTATTAGATCGATTAGTTAATCCTCCTACGACCTCTAGCGCGATCCAGAGACACTGCGTTTTAGCAATGTTTAGGGCTATGAAGCATCTTTCTGATGCTCAACCCGATGCGTGCAAAGATGCAGTAATTACGGCGCTTATAAAGCATCCCTATATGTTTGGCAGTGAATTATGTATATTTTTTGATAGAGAATATTATCAATCCTTTTATGGAAGAAATAACGTCCATCAATCAGTGAACTGCATTAGCGAAGGAGTTGAACTTTCAAATCGACTAAATTTTGTAGTTCCGAAAATTCTCAAAGAAAAAGGATATATTCATCGTTTTACGGATGATCTGGAAGGAGAGTGGAAGCAATACGAAGAAGAATGGTGGTCGTATCAAATTAAATAAATTGCAGTAATGTAGACAAACTGAATTGCTCGATCAGAGTTCATTATTTGAGATTAGGGAATCCAGATACTTCACCATTTTGATCCCAGGGTAATCAAGGTGGGATGCACCTTTTGGCGGCACGTCTTTTTTATATTTTGGGTATGTACGACGATAGTAGCTGTTCCAATAGCTATAAACACGCTGCTTTGTTATTTCATAATGCTGAGGATTCTCTCTTATATATTCAATCATATTAATATGATTGAGTTCATCTTGGTTGTCGTAGATGACTTCTATAATTTCGATAACATATTCGCCCAACAACTGTAGAATATACGGTGCAGTAAATTTATTTTGTGAATGTATTATTTTTCTTAAACATTTTTCACGTACGTAACCATTGTGGTGACGAGAAAAAAAGCAGTACAACAACTCTTTCTGTATAGCGCTAAGCTGTATTAGCTTTACTGGATTATCTATCTGGTTCTCCTCAGTATAAACTCGCATGGGAATACTAAGTATATTTTTCTCAAAAACGATGTCAAAGGGAGTATAGCTTTGATGTTTTGTTCGAAAGTCGAATATGGTTTCAATTTTATTGAACTCATTTTCAAATTCTGACGGAAAACGTCCTCTTAAGTGTTCAAAATACATTAGGGATCTGGTGCCTCATCAACTATCACGTTCTCTTTTTTGCTAGACCATAGATTTATCGTAGTTGGCTCATCAGCTACAGAGTACCAGTGGTACATCAAGAGGATAGCCCATACAAGTAGAAACAATTTATATCTTGTTAGTGTATTGTTCATAGTTAACTATTTTTATAAAGCGAGCGACAGTATTTTTCTACCACAAAAAAGGCGGAGGTTTTTGCAATAGAGCCAGAGCGATAAGGTCATTTATCGAAGTGTACCTGTTCCTTCTGACTATTTAGATAGCCTTGATATGGTTCACGGTATCCGTGAAGCCAACGGCAAGGCAACAATAAAAAGCTCTGGCATTACTCACGCACAACTGCATGGCGCAAGATAAAAGATGTGATGATATTTGCCAATATCGATATTAATCAGCCCCATGCAACCGCAAAAGGTTTACGTCATGCTTATGGCATTCATGCAATAGCGTCACAGGTTCCTGTGACGGAACTGCAAAGCCTGCTCGGTCACGCCAATCTCAACACCACCAAAATTTATCTCAATTTGCAGGGCGAAGAAAAACGCGCTCTTGTATCACGTATGTGGGAGTAATTTTTAGTAAGAAGTTTTTGTGAATCGATGAAACGTTAAAATAAAATATTCTAAATATGTATTTACATTAACGATTTATTAACTACTCATCGTATAGAATCAATTATCTTCTTGTTCTTCTACGGACTTTAATCAAATAAATTGATTCTAAAATTGGTGATTATCATGAATACAGCTAATGTCTTCGAATTTTTTCTTGGTTTTTTTATCATCCCTACAGTATTGTTGGGAGTATGGTTAATATCAGAAAAAAAGAAACCAAATGGATACCCTTCCGATTCAGAAAAACTTTTCTTATCCCGTGTCGTAAAATATATTTTTATATTTTTATTGTTTATTCAATTTACGATTCTCGATTTTGAAATCGCTGCGCTTGCTTCAAGCCGTTTAACATATGGAGCTGTTTTATTCGTTATTGTATTTGACGTATTTAAAGCTTATGCAACTCGAAAATAAAACATATAAGTGTATAAGAGTAATACTTTTTATAGCCTTCGAAATTATTTTCTTAGGCTTTTCCCCCCTTTAATAGCTCTGTTCAGAGACACGTCAATTACACTTGTATAAATACTATCAGTAAGACTGTGAAAGTCAGATATCAATTTTTGCAGATCGAGATTTTGCTCGTCAGTTGAGGTTCGTGCATAACCAATTTTCATGCATTTGTTTTGACATGACCTTTTTGACATAGCATACCGTAGCGTAAGCCTCACCTAATGTATGATAATTATTTTTTATGGCCTCTTCCAAGAGACGGATCGTCCAAAGATTGTTGTGCTTCCCTTCTGGATATAACCGCTGCTGTGTTCGGACCAATAGCTTCTGATACGCCTACAGCTCGTTGCGCTGTAATCTCTTTTGAAAAATAGGTGTCTAGATATTGTTTTATGTCAGTATTTTCAAAATCACCGTTATAATATTCACCACTATTAAATGTAATGCCTGAGAATAAAGCGTGTTTGGCAAGCATTATACCGCTTGGATCTACAAGCCACTCGATCGGTTCCACCTGTACCCAGTATGCTTTTCCCTCTTCTGGTGAATGACCATTAGAAAGTATAGGACCTATCGTTGTATCACCGTAGTGAGGATGAGCTTCTACGCGAATATAATGCCTATTATCATGTTGATACTCAACATGTTCTTTCGGGCTGTATATTTTTTGATTATTGTCATTTCGAAAGGTGTATTTTTTTCCTGTAGTTTGCAACTGTTCTTCTGAGTATAGCGTTTCTAGTTCTCGGCTAATTCTTTCAAGGGCAACAGTTTGCGGATACCCTCCATACGCTATCACGGACACTCCTGAAATTTCGCGATGGTATTTTATCTCGTTCGGATCGATTGAAGAAGCTACCGAAGCTGGCAATGCAGGGCGAGCACTGAGAACGCTTAGAGTAGGAACCAAGAAAGTCTTTCTGCCATTTTCGTCAACAATATCGGTAAAAAGGTCACTTTGAGTAGAAGAAGCCGTCCAAACACCCGCAGCAGCATGTGGATCACTACTAGAAATCCGACCCGTCAGTCCCCCCTGCAAAACAGCGAGATCGCTTATTATCGTTTTTGTTCCATGATCCTGCATGATTTGAAGCTGACCATCGCCTTTTTCATCTCCCCAGATTTGTTGTTCTGTCAAAAATGTAGTTTCTAAATTTCCCATTCTTTCCTTGTTCCTGATAAAAATTCTGTACTAAACAAAATTAATTAAAATCCCATTTTACAATTTCTAATGCTTGTAAAGCGGCTTCGATTACATTAGCGACTTGTTGCCTAGCAGGCTGTTGAAAAAGCCCAATAGTGCGATAATACCGAATCCAATCAAAAGAGCACATTGAAATGCGCGGCGACCCCAATCCTCAGTCTTCACTTTTCAGCTATGTAAGCCTGGAAGCAAGAATTCCAGAGCAACACCCGATCCGGAAAGTACGCAAAGTCGTTGATCGGGCACTGGAGGAGATGGAGCCTGAGCTCGAGGGTATGTATTCTCCCAATGGTCGCCCCTCGATTCCGCCAGAACAGTTGATCCGTGCTTTGCTCCTGCAAATACTGTTTACCATTCGTTCCGAGCGCCAACTGATTGAGCGCCTGGATTATGATTTGATGTTTCGATGGTTTGTGGGCTTGGGAATGGATGATGCTGTATGGAACCATTCGGTTTTCTCCAAGAATCGTGATCGCCTGATGAAGCACAACGTGGATGAATTGTTCTTCAGCGCGATCAAAAAGCAGGCCTATTCTAAAAAGCTGATGTCACGGGAGCACTTTTCCGTAGACGGAACCCTACTGGATGCCTGCGCCTCGATGAAATCCTTCAAGCCAAAGGACGATTCCGGGAGTGATGATGACGATCAGAATTTTCATGGTCAAAAGCGCAGTAACGAGACACACCAATCCAGTACGGACAAAGATTCCAGGCTGTTCCGCAAGGGGAAAGGCAAAGAATCCCGACTCTGCCATATGGGGCACCTTCTGACAGAGAATCGTAACGGCCTTATCGTTGAAGCCGAAGTCAGTGAAGCTGGCACTCGACAGGAATGGGATAGCGGAATCAGTATGTTGGCTGCGCAAAGCACTTACCCCGGTATGACGGTCGGTGCGGATAAAGGTTACGACACATCAGAATCTGTTGAGCTCTGTCGGATACTCAAAATCTCGCCCCACGTTGCTGCGAAAGTCTCGGGATGTTCAGTTGATGGAAGAACCACTCGCACAGCGGGGTATGGAATAAGTCAGGTCAAACGAAAACGGATTGAGCAATGTTTTGGCTGGATGAAAGATATCGGGCTAATGCGCAAGCTGCGACATGTTGGTCAAGCCAAAGTGAGCTGGATATTCCGATTTACTGCGGCGGCGTATAACATAACGAGATTAAAGACGCTTTTGGCTTGAACCTGTGAGTTTGAGCAAAGAAATCCGCTTATATTGACCGATGTTTCTCCTACAGGAGCAAAGCGGAGTCGAAATGAGCGGACAAAATATCTATGTTCGTTATTTTGAAATTGTAAACCGTTCAGGCAAGTCGATTTATCCTGCCTGGATTTAGATTCATTCATATGAAATACGGGCTATTTCAACAGCCTGCTAGGTCCTTCAATATTTTTAGACATAAATAATCCTTAGTTTTAAGGCAATTTTCTACAAGCTAGTTGAGGATTGTAATACAAAAGTGTAAAAAAAACGTTAATGTTTTGCTGAATTTTAAGTGGCTCTCTATTGTCGATCTATTGTCGATGCGTTTTGAATGGTTTTCTAACTTAATGCAGCAAGAGAAACAGCAGAGCATGGATCTTACTGTTTAGGTATATCCTTAATGCAGTAGCAGGACAGTTTAAATTTTCAGTTAGGTAAAGGATTAGGATTCAGTATCTATTATTGGATATCTACGAAATTGTTTACAAAAATAAATCATGATACTTGGAGGAAAAAGGAAGGGAGATCAGAATGATCTCCTAAATATAACCAGGTTATATTCTTCCTCTTTAAAGATTTAATCAGGGAATGGAAGAGCTCGAGATGGTGCGTGGTAATGTTCCCCAGCTTTTATCGTGCCTCTATCATCTCTGAAACACATGGCAAACACTGCACTAACCACTGCAAGTATAACTAATATGAAAATTAATTTCTTTTCCATAAGATCACCTTAATTTCACATTCATGAATGAATATAGTTCTTTAGATACAGAACAAAGAATGTGTTCAGACTACATGATTAAGGTAAATAAAAGGTTAATGACTCAGTTATTTTTACTTTTTGGGGTAACGGGCACGTAGCTGCACTGAGGTGCCTAACAAGAGGATAAATCCATTTTAAACAGTTTCATTTTGTTCTGTCTTTTTGAGATAAGTAAACAGGGTTCTTCGGGAGAATCCGAAGATGTCACAAATCTCACGAGCAGATTTATCCGTATTGCGGTACAGAATACGCGCCTGTTCCAGCTTTTCAGGATCAATAGCGGGTCGTCCTCCAGATTTACCTCTAGCCTTGGCTGCTGCCCGTCCAGCTTCGGCGCGTTCAGCCTTGATCTCCAACTCCATTTGTGAAACTGCTCCCATAATAGAAAGAAAGGCACGCCCCGTCGCAGAGGACGTATCAATATTTTCGCGCAAAGATTTTAAATCCACTTGCCGCTCTTTTAGTTCTTCTGTAATTTCCAGCAAGTGTGCCAATGAGCGGGACATACGGCTAAGCTCAGTAATAACAAGAATATCGCCGCCACGAATATAAGACATGAGTTCGCTCCATCCTTGACGTTCTTTTTTTGTGCCACTGATTTTGTCGGTAAATATTTTGGCGCAACCGACGGCAGTAAGACTATCGATTTGTGAATCGATGTTCTGCGAGGAGGAACTGACTCTGGCATATCCAATCATCTGGGTCATAGTCGGTGCAAAAAGAATAATAAGGTTTAGGTTTACGCACTTTGTTTATTGCTAAAGTTTTTGCACTGATTTGAGCGGATATGCAAGTAGATTTCTGTGTGAATTAGCTAGAGTGCAAAAAGTACGCTTTTTGCACTCATCTATGCTACTAACGGCAATCGTTGCTCCATATCGAGTTTAAACGCTCCGTAAGGGTTTATATGAGAATAAATCAGAGGTGTTAAAGCAGCGAGATCACGCTTCTGTAAACGTGTTCTCCATGATGGTTCACTCATCACATCCTGTATCATTAACGTATTGACGTACACCATGCTGATCTGTAACAGATGCAAGCAAAGAACAGATAGTTCTTGCTCAGCCAATTGATTGGTAGATATTTCGCCATTTTTGCCATAGAAAATGAAAGCATTTGCACTGTTCCAATTCTCAACAACATTCAGCCCTTCCTGAATTTCTCGCCTTAACGGTTCGGAAGATAAATAATGGCTTAAGAAAACAGTTTTAACAGCACGCCCTAATTCAGATAAGGCTTTATAAGTAGGATGTTGTGGAGTGTTATCATCGGTAAAGCGGCGCAGTATATCTGTTGGTTCTGCTGTACCCGTTTTCATTGCACTGGCATATTTAATCATCTCGTCATAATGCTGGCGGATAAGCTCCCAATTTATAGATTTTACTGCAAGCAATGGTTCAATAGCCTGATAGCGGCTTCTATCTTCCACATCGACCAAATTCAGTTTTTGTGTAGCGATATTTTTAAGGCGCGGCATCAGCTCAAAACCCAGTAAGCGACAGAAAGCAAAAGCCACTTCACTCTGTCCATGTGTATCAACATATTGTTTGTTAACCGACATGTTTGTGCAATGATCCAATACGCCTTTAATCATATTACCAGCTTCTGAAGCAGAGCAACGCGTTAGCTGTGAATAAATACAGTTAGCATTTTTCTCAACATGCCAATAAATCATTACCCCACGTCCGCGATAACGAATATGCCATTCTGTCATCAAATTTTGATCCCACGCCCCAAATTTCTTAGAGTCTGAAGCACAAGCAACCGTTGCATTTCCCCAGATTTCTGGCTGCCGAATATCGAAAATGGCGTTAGCAATCCAAGTTCCCCAAGAAAAGTAGACACCTCACTACCATCTAATGAGGTGTATTATTCATGGCAAAGAATCGAAAAAACAAATACAACCACTACACCGAGGATTTTCGAAGAGAGGCCGTGCGCCGTTCAGAAGATCCCAACACCAGCGCCGCTGAAGTGGCTAAAGAGCTTGGGATTCATCCTGGCCAGATCTATAATTGGCGCCGTCAATATAAGAGATTGTCAGAGAAGCAGTTCAACAGTATGAACGGTGTCGATTACTCCAAGCAAGAGAGTGAGGAAGTCCGCAAGCTTAAGCGCGAGATTGCCGATCTAAAAGAGGAAAACGAATTCCTAAAAAAGGCGACTGCGTACTTCAGCAAAGACAAGTGGTGAAGTACGCATATATTGAATCGTTACGTGGCCAGTACGCAATAAGCAAGATGTGTAAGTGGGCTCAGGTCAGTCGTTCGGGTTTCTATAAATGGCGGAATCGAGAACCCAGAGCTCGGGATCTGCGGAAGTTAGAGGCGGAGAGGCTCTTGTTTAAACGCTTTCATGAGCTGAAATCGCGCTATGGATCGCCCAGAATGACCCTGGAATTAAATGAATCCGGCTTTAGCATTAGCGAGAACACAGTGGCAAAAATCATGTCAGAACAGGACCTTAGAGCCAGGTCTGGGAAAGGCTACAATTACTTTCCAAACGTGTTGGCGCACAACCATGTCAGTGATAACCTGTTGAGGCGCGATTTCACAGCCAGCAAGCCTGATGAAAAGTGGGTTTCTGATATAACTTACATCAAAATCGAGAAAGGCTTTGTGTATCTGGCGGTGATCATGGATTTATTCTCCCGGAAGATTATTGGCTGGTCACTGGATAGCACGATGACCAACCAGTTGATCATCGATGCCTTTGAGATGGCTGTGGCATCACGCAGTGTAGAGCCCGGATTGATGCTGCATTCAGATCGTGGGGTTCAGTATCGCTCCGGGGAGTACCAGGCGCTGCTGTACGATGAAGGGATACAACCCAGCATGAGCAGGAAAGGCAACTGCTGGGACAACGCCGCGATGGAGTCCTTCTTCGCCCGTTTCAAGGTTGAGGCGCTCTACGCAGAGGATGTCACGAACAAGCAGGAAGCCTATTCTTGCGTGTTTGAATACATTGAAATGTTTTACAACAGCCAGCGTCGGCACAGTTACTTGGGCTATAAAAGCCCGAATCAATTTGAGCAAGAATATGTGCGTATGTGCGCTTAAAACTGTGTCTACTTTTGCTGGGGAAGATCATTAGCTAATAAATAACAGGATATATTTCTTATAATATATTAAGCAATATGCGCTAATAGACTAATATCACTTAATATGAGACTCCTGTATTTCTGCACCTTTTTCAAGTTCGTCCATAGATGGAAGTTTGTGTTTTTTTAGATATAACTCTAGACCCTCGATAAAAATTGACGTGACGGTAGCAGATTCATTTCCTGAAATTTTTCTGAGGTTAGTCAGGCGTGACAGCTGCTTATGAACATCTTCATCTATTTTTAATAGTACAGGTTTCTTTACTTTTGGTTTTTCGACCTTAACTTCTTTAACCAATCTTGGAGCTTTCGGATTTGGAAGTTGACCTTCATCCTTTTTTGCTTCTTCCATATCTTCCGTTAACCAATTCCCCATTATCGTTCCTCTCTTAAAACAGCAGTTAGTATTGCTTCAATTTCGGCTCTTCGTTCCTGAACCTTGTAACCATCCTTTATCGCTGGAATAGAATTGTCAAAAATAGTGCTAAGATGCGCCTCTGCATGACCGAAAGGCGATCCTTTTTGTAGGATAAAAGCCCCTTCTTGACGCAATTCTTTAGCGGCGGTACTTTCCTGCTTTCTGCTTAGATCTACATTGTTGACGACGGTAATTATGTTTTTATTTGCTTTTTTGGCTAAGGTATAGGCTCGTGAAAAGGTTTTAAATTGAGTTCGTGTGGGTAATACAGGCATTACAATAGTGCTCGCTGGTGGAAGTTCCCAGTCACTCGCCTGATGGTCGATAATGACAAGATCTACACCTTCGGGTTTATCTTTGGGGATTTCTCCAATTATTTTAAAAGGAAGATTGCCTTCTTTCTTGCACTCTTGACATGTCCCTTGAGGGTCTTGATCTATAACAAGTGGGGTAAGATCAAAACTCGATACAGCACATGCTGCGAGATTTAAGCTAAGTAAACTTTTTCCTTGCCCGCCTTTAGGATTCCATACGCTGATAACTTTCATTGCCGTAACCAAAATATTTATAATTCTGATTGTTAGCGCTTATCATTTATTTGCTCAACACGTATAGATATATCAGCACTGAAAGATATAAGTATATTTAAACTATGTTGCATCAATGCAATAATGCTTATCTGTATATATGTATTAATGAATTATTGCT
Organism: uncultured Ketobacter sp.; assembly: GCA_963922875.1. Classification (GTDB taxonomy): domain Bacteria; phylum Pseudomonadota; class Gammaproteobacteria; order Pseudomonadales; family Ketobacteraceae; genus Ketobacter. The sequence continues at coordinate 45,174 of CAWUJH010000007.1, forward strand.
AATAGGTAAGTATGTATATATGCTGAAGCGCTAATGCAAATTAAAATATTAGCATTAATACGTATAAATGAATATTCGCTAATCGATATTAGCGCTATGAAATCTTCTTACAAAAATTAATGAATGCACCGTTAGGATTTACTGGCTTTTCCTTATCTGCAAAGGCTTCTTCCCATTGTTGAATGGCACCTTGCAGGCCAATACGATTTTTTCCGTTCAGTAAAATCTTTCTTGCGGTTTCCATAGCGGCGTCAGAAAGTAGGTGTTCTAGTCGTGGGGCTATAACAATATCTTCAACAGTGCCTTCTCGACGCGCCTTCCTACCTAACTTTGTATTTAAATTTTCAGCAATCGCTGCGTCTTCACCATCAGGAGATGTACGCCACCACTTCATTCTGATTTCAACGAAGCTGCGACCTTGTTTAATTCCCGTTATCTCAACTCTAAAATCTGTGGCAAGTTGGTTTACCTCTGCCACAGCAGGATCAATCGCGTAGGCTTTTAGGTTGTGCCATGTCTTTAATTTTCCTTTAGGAACACCCAATAAATTTCTAAATTCGACAATCGAAAAAATCTCTTCATTCTTTCTAAGATTTATTCTCTTTGCCGTCATTTCGTAGAGTGCCAGACCATACTTACCCTGAAAATTAAGCATTACATCCATTTTCAATCGCGCAAATACAGTGCTTTGTGAAATTGCCTTTCTTAAAAAGGGGTCAAACGTATAGTAAAACTTGCCGTCGTCACGGTCATGCTCAATATTTCTACCCAGCAATTGAACGCGCAATGTGGCTGACTCACCGTTACGCAATGTTTTTATTTTGGCAATTCCTCCCATTAGCCGCATAATAGAGTCATCAATACGCTCATTTCCTCGCCGAGACATGCGCAGTTTTTCTTTATCAATAGAATGCTCGATAGGTTGGTCAATTCCGCGTTCTGCATTTTCAATGAGCAGGTTATAAATCTTACGATCTGTTAATGTGAGGGGAGTTACTTCGACAACATCAACAAGCTCTCCTGCTTTTATCATTGTGTCTTTGTTAGCTTTAACTTCTAATGTGCGAATGGTTTTTGTCATAGACCAAGAACTAGCATATTTTTTTAACAACTAGCAAGTAAAAAATATTTTTCGCCACTTGTGACAAAAACTAGTTTTTAATATTCTTCGGAATTACAAATAAAGGAATTAAAAGCACTATAAAGCCAATATTTGACAGTCAATATCTTTAACTTTACGTTAAATAAAGTCCGACTTTATAAACGATTTTATTATTGTGACGAAAACTAGTTTTTAAAAATCAAATATTCAACGAGAATCGCAATAACATAATGTTATTTAAGTATATTCGTAACGGCCTGTTGGTTCATTGTAAAATGTGACGAAAACTAGTTTTTAAAGAGGGAGCTGTGGATAACTGAAAATATTGCTGTGACAAAATCTAGTTTAAACGTGACAAAAACTAGCGCAAGCTGTGACAATATCTAGTAGTAATGTGACGAAAACTAGTTTAAACGTGACAAAAACTAGTTTTTCATCCCGTATCACACTGAATATAAATCCTTATTTCGCCTATGAACAAGAACATGAATTCGTAAGAATAAAAGAACAAGCGTTAGATTGTAATTGTAGCTGTGGAGAACAGGTGCAGGGCAGCATTAGAGTTTGTTGCTCTTTCTGTGCATTATATAAAAGGAATTGCTCCGCAATACGATAATTATTTTGATCCTGCGGATCGCTCCTAACCCTGCGTCGCTATGCTCCTTGCCCTTTACTTCGTAAAGCCTATAGAAAGGAGTTCGCTTTGCTCACAAATGTTTTACTTCTTTGTTTTATCTTTATTGGTTAGTTGACAGACTTAAGATAAACAACATTATTCCGAGTATGTTGATCTTTCTGATGGTTAAGCAAAACAAAGAATGTGGGGAGAGGGGGTAGCGTCACACTCTGTCAGAGATCGCCGATGGATGCAGTTCCCACAAATTTTACACCTTGCATAATAAAATAACTTAATCTCGCTCAGTGAGCTTGTTTGGTGGCTTAATGGAGTTGTTTTTTGTGGTGGGTGTGAAGGCAATGTCAGAGGGGCGAAGTTTGGGATTGCTACGCAGTGATTTCGCCTTTTCCTTGAGGGCGGATTTCAGGGCTTCGGTATCATCGACCAGATGAAGCAGACCGAGGCGAGCAAGACGCATTTCTGTGGACATGTGAGTAGGGGTAGTCAAAGCTGTTAAAGGGATATGGTAAGTGTAGTACCTACCGTGAAAACAGGTTCAATTCCTCCATTCGGCGATGAACCCATACCCCTTGCTTGCGTTCGGTGCCTATGTTCCCGTAAGATGGCTTTATCAGTACAGGCTACTGATTCTTTTAGGTGTTGTGCGAAAAAACTGCGAATGAAATCACCTAAGTCATTGAATTAGTTGGGAATGTAGAGTCCTCTCCTGGGCACCATCTTATTTTCCAGCATTAAAAACTTTGTCGGTTAAACCATAAAATGTCAGTAACTGACATTTTATTCTTTATACACCAACGGTGCTTGATAACCCCTTCTTTTTAAAATCATTATATCTAAAGCATGAAACAAAGACTTGTTTAAATATCGGTCAGAACGTACGGATTAATATCCTTTTTTTCAGAATATCGAGAAAAGTTTTGGTACGGATACAGGATAAACAAAATAGGGAATGATGAAGAGCCCTTCTGCATTCGGCCATAATCTGTCATTGGTACATTTGTCAGCAATGGGCGAAAAGCGGTCGTTCGGGTTTGGGTGAATGCGCTTTTGCCTAATTGTAAAAGCAGACCTTCACACAAAAAGATTCGTCCGTTTCGACCGAGCGAATTCAACGTTTGCCTCCGGAGTTATCAGAAAGTGCAAACTAAAACGAGGGAGGATCAGACCTCACATAAAGGATGAAGGCTAACGCAAGCATTCTGATACGGGGATATAGGTAATAGAATATGAGCTAGCATCCAGGCTTTCATATAACGTGACTCTTGGCATGTCCACACCAAACATCAGTACAGCTTTTTGCACAATCATAGATGACCCTGACACCGATGTTTCTTCGAGCAATAGGGCATAATCATTAACATCAAAGAAACTCAACGATGACAAGACTGATATATCGATTTTTTCTCTGTAGGGCGTTAGAGTGAAAGCCGATGGCAATTGGAGGCTCAGACATAAACGCTTCAACAAGTTAGGCGACTGAGAACTTTCGTAAAATTGCATGCCAGATATTAATAGATTTTCACCTCTTAGTGGAAGAAAATGGATAGGCGCATCGCCGGGTTTGAAAAAGGTTTGTATTCGGGCAGCTTCAAAATCTGAATTTGAAATACTAGCGCCAGAAAATCTGGCTCCCGTCAAATCAGCCTCCCGAAAGTGCACTTCGTCCAGCAACGCATTGCTAAATGAAGCACCGGGTAACTTTGCGTGATTTAAACTCACACCCTCTAATACAATACCGGCTAGATTAGCACCAGGAATATCAGCATAGGTAAAGTTGCCACCACCTTTTTCAATCGCTGAAATATCAACACCAGCAGCATGGAGTGACACCAACAACTGGCCGCGCTCGGGAGACGATGCTTCACAATTCAATTGATAAGCATTTGAACTTTCAGAGCCAACGAGACGTTGAATAATTTTCGCTAAAAAACTCAACCTCTCTTCGAAGGTTTTAGTATTTGCTTCTGCATAACTATTCTCGGCAATTTCTTTTGCCATTCCCACCGGAACGGGTCCACGCAGTGATCCAGGTGCTTGGTCAATAGATGCAGCCAGAAGGCCATTGTAGATGGTAGCTAATGCGATGCTAGATGTTTCACTTTGACATAATATCTGACTTGGACCCGATATTTCTACTTCCAAATAGCGATAGGGTCGCAATGCTTGAGTCAACGCAGCCAACCGGCCGATGGTCGCGATTGAAGGCACAAAAAGTTTTCGCATACCTTGCTCTGTGCTCTTTTGGTTCCAGCATCCATTCCTGAGTGTTTCTCCACACAAGTGGCTAGTCTCAACTTGCGATTTTTCTTTTTCAATTTGGTCAAAGATAGCCACTGTTTCGAACATTAACGCTGATCGTCGCTCTGCTTCAGCGAGAATGTTCTGAATTTCAATCTTATCATTTTGGGTTTGCAATAGGCTTGCTTGGTACATGGTGACCAACAGCGTGATCAACGCCAATGAACCTACTGTTGTTGTCCCTGGCGAAGGAATTAAACACCATAAGAGAGCCTTAATGGCGGCAGGCAAACACTGTTTGCGTCTTTCCGGACTTGCGCGTAAAAGCAGATCGCAGAGGGTAAAAACGGCTGAAATTAAACGATGCTCTTGCTCAATAAGCGTTTCATCGAAGCGCGCTTTTGTCTGTTTGAGTTCAGTATCTAATGTTTGTAGTTTATCTTCCATGGATCGTTATCTGTCTAAATCATAATTTATGATTAATCCGAACTTTATCGCTCGTAGCGTGGCGCTGTCGCGGGTTCGGCCGTCCTGGCCAAGGACATAAATCAGCCCATCGTAGCATGCAGTATAACCGATTGGTCAACACTAGATCGCCCCCTCTAAAAGATCCCCAATGGGCATTTATTGAGGTCGAAAGCTCCAGTTCCAAGAACTTTTTCGAAGGTCCCCTATCAGTTCGATTAACTAACATCTCCAGTTTCCTTCCGACGTCCGCAATCAGCTTGAAGCGCCCACCCCACCCAGTAAAACGCTTCGATTTCTCCCTTCAATGAAGAAATATGTAAGTGACGACGAGGTTGAGAATAGTACAATTACTCACCCATTAAAAAAATGACATTAGAGGGTCTCGAGTACCAATATTTTGCAATATTTGGCTGTGTACGTCCGCTATCGAAGTGATAGCTGTAAACCTCCCAATTTTACGATTTCCTAATGAAGTTTTCCGATACACTCGTTGGCAACCAATCTCAGGTTCTTGATCTGATTCTGAAGGTGGCCGCGCTTTTCCCTCATCATATTCGTACACAAATCGCCAGCTTCAATCAGTGCATTCGTATCACTGCAACTGATTGAAGTCGCGCTCTCTGCTTCACTCGTTAAGTCATTCAGGAATTGAACTGCGTCGTTGATAAAGTCAATCTCGCCAAGATACAATCCTTCGATTGCATCTGACATAGCATTGGATCGGCGAAACAAGGTGATGACATTTTGCCAGAAGCTGACCCCTCCTGTAGTGGTGTCCGAGAATGGCTGCGTAAAACGGTCTTTGAGGGCATGGAGCTCGCCACAGACTTTACCGTCATGGAGCAGTTTTCTAAGCGCCGCATTTGAAAAATTGAAAGTGGTTCGCTCAAAGAAACCAGGCAGTGCTTCAGGATCGCCATTCCTTAGGTTACTGAACTCGATAATGCTTTTCGATAGCTCCATAGATATAAGGTCAACCGCCATCTGCAGGGTGTCACACATCTGGTGGACAGTTAGTATCACGCCCTTTCTGGTGTCGGCCTGCTCATCACCTTTTTTGATGACCTCACTAATATCTTTGGCCATGTCTCCGACTTCGGCAAAGCCATTAGCCGCCAGATCGAGATAATCTACATTCAGGCTCATCGTAAACTCCTTTTTACGTTGTGAATTAAACATTGATGTTAACGGGATATAGAAGCTAACGCCCAGTAAAAATAACCTACTTGCTATTATCAGGGAATCATTAATATGTTCAGGAAACATCCTTTTAACTAAAAGGCCCAGCAAAAGCAGTCACATTAGAAATCATATTAAATGGCCACTAGTAAGGATAGGAAGAACAAAGCCCCTTTTCGCTGAAATCTTACCATAGTTAATCGCCCTTTCGATGCCAAAACTCCGCCTTTGCCATTGGATTGTGGAGCTACCAGTGCCTGCTTTTTTCAGCTAATTTCCTGAAAGTAGCACCCAATAGGCGACAGCAAGTCGTTGGCTACCAAATCGAAGGTGTAATTAAACGTTGGAACAGAGCCGGCTGATCCCCAAGATGGCTTATTTTGAGGTCGAATGTTCCTACGCCACGTGCCTACTCGAATGTCCGCAATTGCTGATGTGTACCCCGCTTTAACTGTTTACCTCGTAGCTCCCCTTCCAGCTTAACAGGGTATTCAGCGATACCCTATTTATGCGAATTTGATCGCTATGAACCAAAAGGTTTTCCTTTGACAAAAACCTGATCTTCTCCACGAATACGCTCGCCTTCATAGGTATCGGCCTCAAATATTGCCTGACTACTGCCGTTTCGCAGCAATAAGGGTTGCGTTTGGATTTTGCACAAGAGATCAATGAGACCATCTTCGTTCACATCACGGTTTTTACAAAAAGGATAGTCGCTGTACCCAATCAACTGAACTGCAGCTCCAGCTAATGTGACCGTTGATCTATCTATTTCAGCAGGGGCATTGAAACTATCCGATGAAAGGATGGCGATTTTGATCACGTCAGCATTTTTTCGAAGGACTCTGTTTTCATCGTCATTCGGTTTAATGTTAATTTGCACAGATCGGTATGGAATACCGTTATTCTGGGCGAGTGAGGAAATCGTATCTACAATCATACTTACCTTATCTGGGTCCCAACTAGTGCTGGCATAGGCGACCACGCCATCAGGGTCGAGAATAAGGTTTGTTGGATAAGAGGGTTCTTCCACCGTTCCAAATACGAATTGAATCAGATTTGTTACGTTCGCATTGGGATCCCCATCGAGATGCCATACATCAGTTGTTGGATTAAAGGTGTTATGCCATGACACTGCATCGGAAAGCGTTGAAACGCCGCCAAGCGTGTTGCTTTGATGCAATAGATCGACAAAGATATATTTACTTTCTCCGATTCTAGTGTTGAGCTCCTCAACCATCGATTCGTGAGCATCACTAAATTGTTGGCAAGGCTGACACCAAACTGCGCAGATATGAAGGAGAACGACTTTGCCTTGATATTCGGACAAAGATTTTAGCGTGTTTTCGTGATTGAGCGCCGACACGTCAGGCATATTCTGACCTACAAGATCCTCAATTCCCCCATAAACTGGTGCAGCGAGAGAAGAAGAAAGCAAAGCAATGAGAATGGATTTTTTCACCATAATTTCACTTCCATTGTGTGGAGGCACCTGAGTGACTGCTAGTCGCAGACACCGATCCAGTTTTTAGCTCTAACGTTAATCCGTACTTTAGCATGAAAATCCGCGCATAACTCAGCATCTTTTCAGTTGCCTATTTTTATCACTGTTGGGTTGCTTAGGCAATCATTCGGTAGGTTCGCATCGATTCAATACCTATTCATTAAAGAGCAACAACGTCTGCTTTTGAGAGCAATTTTGGAAGAGTGTCACAAGACAACAAAGTCTCCTTCCAGCTTTTTCCGGTCTTCAGAATAATTTTTAATCTCTAGCTTATTAAAGAGGCTTTAGGGAAATTAATGCTAAGGTTGCTTTCATCTCTATCTGATCTAACTACTTGTGCGTTATAGCGATGGCAGATCTCTCCCTTTTGTTACATTACCACTGTAATACTTGATCGAAACAGTCTTGATTTGCTTTACCAGACAGAGGACATTTCCATTACCTTTAAAAAACTATTAAAAAATCATAAATTAAAACACCACCTCATTGTATAAATCATAGTTTTTCAATGGGTTAACTCTTCCAATTTATGCATAAATATCTCGAGACCACTTTCAATTTATGAGTCATAGAAAGTTGTTTGCTTTCTAAAATCGAAGTTGTTTGATCAAATATAACCCGTAAACAATCAATTAATGGTTGTAAGCTTCTGTCAATTTATGGGGCACTCGACACCATTAACGGGGGATGGGCATTCTCCTGACTCGATTGATAATACCATCCCACCCGCAGTGGACCAGCACTCTCAACCGATAATTTTCAAAATTCCTAAATCCATAAGCTCGCCTCGACATCATTTCCATCTTGTTGTGGAAGCCTTCGGTAATGCCGTTACTTTTGTGCTCCTGCCGGGCATTCGAACTCATCACCGTTGGGATGATAAATAAAATCCCGCTTACCGAATAAGCCCTTTGCTTGGTTTCCTGACGTCTGGTTTTTAGAAACTAAAATATTGATGTCGTCTTGCTCGCAGGCCAAGATTTCTTCTCCGTTGTAGTAACCCCGATCAGTAACGGCCTTCAGCTTATCAACCCCTAGAATTTGTTTTGTGTCCTTCGCCATGCGTGCTAACTGAGCACGATCACTGGTGTCATTGGTGACATCATGGGTCACGATAATATGGTGCTTAGTTTCGACCGCAGCCTGCACGTTATAGCCGACGATACCTTTTCCGCGAGTTTTCATGGAACGAGTGTCAGGGTCCATGAGTGTTAACTGCATTTTCTGCACTTCGTTCAATTGCTCTGCAATCTGATTGAGTCGAGCGACTTCCTTCTTCAGATTTTCAATCTTTCTTTCCAGTCGATCCGTCTTGAATTTTTATGTAGTTCTATCTTAGCGGTCAGCACTTTCAATCTGAAGCAGATATTTTGCAATGCTTTCATCAATGATATTCAAACGATGCTTGATTTTGGCAGGTGTAAAGTTCAAATCTCGGTTGTTATCTGCCTTGAATTTACTGCCATCTATTGCGACAAAAGCTTCGCTGAATAAATCCAGATTGCTACATAGATAGCAAAACGGAAGGGTGGTACGCTGGTCGGCCTGTTTGATCGGGTGCAGTTTTAAATTCCATCCCAGGAAGGTCGAGCATATCGATGAAGACATCAATGACTTGAACAGGATTTTCTTCGCTCACATAATCTTCGAGACGCTCGAGGAACGAAGTGGATTGTGTTTGTCCTTTGCCTATAGTAAACCCGCTCATGACGCTCCCCAAAAAAGTGGAAGGCTAAATTATACTAATATTGGGGTTTTTACACAGTCTGGGCCATAAGCAGTCATTGGTACATGTGTCAGCAATGGGCGAGTTTGAGCCGCTGGATTTCATGGAGTGTTTGCGCCGAACAGCCCGCATCGGGCATTGGTGACGGCCGAGTCAAGGTCATTGCCTGCATCGAAGATCCGGACGTGATCGAGAAGATTCTGCAACATCTGGCAAAGAAGGAATCGCCAGAGCCATCGGTGCACGCAGCCCGAGGGCCGCCGGATCAGGCGTTTTTTCTGTAGAAAACTTCAGTGATGAGTCAGACGAAAACTTGCTGGGAAAGGCGGCAGAGTGACCTGTGCCTGTTGATCAGTATATTGAGGTAATCCGCTGTTTCCTGTGCTAGGATTTTGAAAAGGGCGGTTTATACTTCCGATACCCTTTTGAAATGCACGCACTGTCTCGCGCTATCGCTGGCCAAATAGAGTGATGTTGTGTTCATCATCAATTCCCCTGAACAATAGGTTATTGGAAAATGAAACTTATTGAAACACCACCAAATGGATTTCCCTTCCTCCAGCGCGCGCCATATCACAGCGGCTTTTTGATTACCGGATTGCTACTAATGATTACCAGCAACTCCACCTGGGCAGACTGCGTGGCAACGTCAGGCGCAACGCCCGTTGCTGATTCCCTCGGACAAAAAACCCTGACGCCGGCAAACGCAGATCAGATTGACTGCACGACAAATTCCGATGCATTCACCATAAGCAATGCCAGCGCCGAAGGCGTAGTGGTGAACGTTGATCCTGGCTTGTCAATAAAAGGCGTACAAGTAAGCCCGACAATCATTCTTTCCAAGGATACGACCATCAACAACGATGGCACCCTGCTATCCGATCAGGCGGGCAGCGCGTACAGTAATTTTGGTGGCACCATTACCGTGAATGGCACCGGCATCACGATCAACAACTCCGCCACCGGGGTCATCGCCGCAACAGACGGGTTCGCCATTCAGGGAGCGCTCAATAACTCAACGTTCTCTCCGGCCAATGGCCTGACGCTGGTCAATGCGGGCACTATCGAGAACTCGAGTATCTCCGAGATCCGCTCCTTTGGCCTTGTGGCCGTGGCTAATGATGCCACCGTGACCAACACCAGCACCGGCTTGATGCTGATGAGCGCCAGCGGCTCTACGTCCCTGCTGCAATCAGGCAACAACCTGACGTTCGTCAACGATGGCACCATATTCGCGAGCAATGACTATTATGTCGCACCTTCCGGTACCATTTCGTTGTCCTCAGGATCGTTTAGTGCCGTCGTCACGGGGAGCAACAGCTCCATCACCAATAATGGCAGCATCGGCATTGACGGGAGCTTTCTTGAGCCTGAAAACTCTTCAGTCATTCAGGTTACCGGCACCGGCACCTCGGTAGTGAATACCGGCCTCATTGACGCGTCAGCCGGTGGCACCGGTGTGCTCGCGCAGCAGGCCATCACGCTGACCAACTCTGGCACCATCTCAGGCTCCAGCGGGCACTTTGCCATCAACATCATCAAAGGCGACGGCAGCGTTGTCACGCTGCAAACCGGTTCCGTGCTCAATGGCGATGTGAGTGTGAGTGGTTCCAGCCTTGTCAAAAAGACTCTGGAGGACTTTAACGGCAACCAGCAGGTCTTTGACCTGTGCAAAACCTCCACTTCCAGAGCCTGTTTCAAAGCGGTAATTGGTGCACCCGCCCTGGCAACATTACGCCTTGAGGGCACAGGCACAGAAGATTCGCATTTTTCAGGCTTTAACCTGATCGAGAAAACCGATGCCGGCGCCTGGACACTAGATTCAGATTTCACTGCAGGCTCTGCCAGCGACGCCTACACCACAGGTGACTACCATGATGCCCTGACGCTGGATATCCAGGATGCCGCAGGCCAGCTGACGTTAACCGGCAACCTTACCGATAACGCCGATGGCACCGCTGGCGCGCTGGTCAAAAACGGTACGGGATTGCTAATTCTCTCCGGCACCAACACCTACTCGGGCACCACCACAATCCACGACGGCACCCTGCTGGCCAACGGCGGCAGCGCGATTGGCGATCTGTCCGCGGTCAACATCGCCCACGATGGCATCTTCCAGTTGGGCGCTAATGAAACCATAGGCATTCTGGCCGGCTCAGGCACTGTCGATCTGGCGGGCAATTCACTGACCATGAATGCAAACATCGACTCTGAGTTTGGCGGCGCACTGAGCGGAAACGGAAATATTTCCCAGAACGGAAATGGCAAGCTGACGCTGACCAGCGACAGCACGGCCACCGGCACCTATAACCTGAACTCTGGCTCGCTGGTGGTGAACGCGGCCCTGCCCATGGACTTGATTGTCGCCGCTGTCGGCACAATCAAAGGCTCTGGTGAGCTGTCAGGCCTGACCAATGCCGGCAAGCTGGCGCCGGGCAACTCCATTGGCACGCTCACCGTGAACGGCAATTACACGCAAACCTCTTCTGGCGTATTGGAGATTGAAATCGATCCGAACGGCGCCATCAGTAATGATCTGGTCGATGTATCCGGTGCTGCCACGCTCGCCGGCACCTTGATCGTCAAGGGCGAAAACGATGCCTCCCTTCGCCCCGTGGTAGACGGCAACAGCTACACCATCCTCACTGCTGGTGGCGGCGTAACCGGACAGTTCGACACCGTACAGCAACTCGCAGCATTTCAATTCACGCCCACCTACAACGCCAACGATGTCGAGCTGGGTGTGACCTACGTCGGCTTTCGTGACAGCACCAAGAAGCCGAACATCAAGACCGGTGCCGCCACCCTGAATCAGGCAACGATCACCGCCGGCGCGTTCAATACCGGCAATACAGATCTTGATAATGTCCTCTCGCAACTGGCAGTACTGACGCTGCCCGAGTATTTCGCGGCTGTGGACACGATCGTTGCCGAGCCCTACGCAGCCTTTAACACGGTATTGCTGGAACAGAGCGACTATTTCGCCGATACCATTTTCGGCCGGGCACAATCCTGCAATGCGAGTGGTATCGGCTTTGTCGCCGGCGCAGCTGACCCGGAAAACCAGGCGGCTAGCTCAACTCAAACCGCCAGCACTTGCGCTCAGGCCTCCGGTGCGAGCGGCCATGGCCTCTGGGTAGATATTTCCTCGGTAGGCGGAAACGTGGACTCCGGTGAAAATCTCAGCGGCTATGACTACACTATCTCTGGCCTGGTAATCGGGACAGACCGCGCATTCTCCAATGATATCTACGCCGGTGTGGCCTTCGGCATTGGCAACGCGGAACTGGACGACTATGACTTCGCTGATGCGCAGATAGACGGCGACAGCTACTTCCTTGGCGCCTACGCCAACAAGGCACAGGGCCGCTGGGGCTTCTCTGGCCTGCTGGGATGGGGCAAAGGCGAATACGATTCCACGCGCCACATTCGCTTTGCCACAGAGAACCGTCAGGCCAACGGCTCGTTTGACGGAGACAGCCTTGTCCTCGCAGCACGCGCCACGTACGCCCTGACCGAAGGAAACTTTGAAGTGGTGCCGGAAGCCGGCATTACCTATTCAAAGATCAACCAGGATGGCTTCACTGAAACCGGCGCCGACAGCCTCAACCTGAAAGTGGAAGATGCCGATGCTCATTCCGTGGTGACATCACTGGGCGTGTCTGTGGCCACGGAGTACCAGCTGGGCTCTACCAAAACGCGCCCAGTGCTTAGCCTTCGCTACGAGCACGACTGGAACGCCGGCTCTGATAATGCTCACGAAGTAGACGCATCCCTCGCGCAGGCACCAGCCCTGGGCAGCATGAACATGGTTGGCAGAAACCGCGGCGAGGACGGCCTGTCACTCGATGCCGGCGCATCCATAGAAGTGCGTCAGAACCTGCGGGTATTTGCCGGTGTCGGCTATCGCTGGGACTCCCACGGCGACGAGCAAAAGTTCGGTGCGAGCGCTACGTACTATTGGTAACAGCCGGGCCAACATCAGAGGCAAAAAAAGCCTGAACCGTAATGGTTCAGGCTTTTTTATTTCTCGACAGATAAAACTCTATGTCATAAACGCCTAAACTATTCACGGCTGGTCGCTCTGCGTAGCGGCACCGTCCCCGCTAGCACCTCTTATATCACCACCTAGGATTCACACACTCGTACCGGCAGATGCCCCTGACGCATAGCACTGGCTTTAATGGTTCAGCTAGCCACTCTCCCTGACTAACGGCCTGCCATATTACTTGCTTGCTAGTAGATCACCCTCAACGTTTCACTCACGAATTCCGACAACGTCATAATCTTTCCTCTAATACCAGAGGGGTATTTTTTATGGACGGATTTTGGAACCACAAAACGTCAATATTGGCTATTACAGACAGGATCACGGTGATGATTTCGAACTGGATCTTACGTTGTTCCAATGGATGAGCAGTGGAAGCCGGAGCGGAGCGATGAACAACTGATTCGCGGTACTTTAGGCCGCATGCTGTTCGGCAAGCTGATGTTACAGCGCCCCAATATTCTGATCATGGATGAACCCACCAACCACCTTGATATGGAGTCCATTGAAGCGCTGAACCTGGCGCGGGAAAACTAATCCGGCACCCTGATTTTCGTCAGCCATGACCTTTAATTTGTATCCTCGGTGGCCACCCGAATCATAAATAAGAAACAGGATAAAATCATCGATTTCAGCGGCAGCTATGAAGAATATCTGCGCAGTCAGGGTATCTATGAGATGCTCAAGTCGGGCTGAGATTTATACGCGGCTTTTGGGCCTTCAATTAAGCTGATGGTATGCAGCTCATCTTGCCGTACTTCCGCTTCTAACTTTTAGTGGACATTAGGATGATTCTTGGTGACGGCATTGCTAATGGCCTTAACCATTGATTGTTTGACGGTCTGCTTACGACCAAAAACAGTCATTCTGCTAGACAGGCAATGATGCCTACTAAGCGACCAAAACGGAAGTTAATAATTCTCTAATCAGGCTTCCGCTAATGGGCCACGAAGTGAACCAGACTTTTGTTATCGACCAGCGGCGATATCAGAATGTTCTTTCTTTCCAATCGAGTCTGATCCTTTTGGTTCTTCATTAAGAAATTTTGTTGTTGTTATTGTTGGACAAAAACTAGTTCCGGAGCATCTTGCCCGAAAAGCTTTTTCCTACGCTCTTTTGCGAGCTTTTCTTGGTGGCTTTTCAGCGGGTGGTTCAGGCTGGTGTTGAAGGCGGCGATCGGTTCGCCGGTCTGCTCAAATTCATCTTTCCAAATTGAAAACCGGCCATCCACGCATTGCGTGAACAGAACCCCGGCCTGCCAGAACGTGACCGGATCGTCCGTTTCGCACATGACTCTGAACCAGTGGCGCGACCAATGATTGCACTGATAGGCGGCAATCGCCGCCTCGTATGCTTTGCCGGGCAGACCGGCAGTATTCCTGTACTGCTCCAATATTTGATCGTTGCGCGGGCTCTGATCGCTAAAGCCAGCAACCATGATCCCGCGCGCAATTTCGGCTGGTTCTGGGCGAGCAAGTTGTTCATCGACATAGGCTTCGAGAAATCGTTCCTGACCGCATTGCAATGCGGAGAACACCTCGACCGCAATGGCCTGATCGGTGGTGGCGCTATCGAGCCGTCTCCGGCGCGCTGCGTGGAGGGCTGGCGCACCGTCCCCTGTCCAGGCGCTTATTGATCCGAGATCGACACCACTGCTTCCGAAAGTGAAACGCACCAGCGGGCGGCTATGGCCCGTTCTCCCAAGCAGCGCCGCGCTCTTCTCAGGATCAGAATCGGCAATTGCACCGGCCAGAAGCAGAATGAGATTGTGAACGGCCGGGAGCTTGCTGTCGCTGAGCTCCATGAAGAGCTCGTACCAACGGTCTGCTATTGCCGTGTCAGCGGCGACGATCGCCGCCAACTCCTCGCGTGTAAGATGGTCGAGAACGATGTGCGCTTTTGCAGCTGTCAGTTCATCCCTGAAAGCAATGAACGCGTCGTAATTGTGGTTTTGCCGTTCGCTGAATTCCTCGTTGCTCTCCGAAAAGCGCTTGAAGAAATCGTTGATATTGGCCGGGGGCGATTTCCGTTCCGAGACGGAAAAGCGTGTCGGCTCATCCGAAGCCTCGTTCTCTGCCCCCAACTCGATTTTCGGAGCAATTAGCTCGTCGGAAAGGTCGGCGGCGCTGCGGATGGAAGCGTCGATACGGCGAGCAATTTCCTGTGCCGTTGTGCCCTTGAGTATTGTTGCAGCGCGCCCGTAGAGACGAGCTGAAATTCGGTCAAGGGCCGTGCTTTCGTCAATCAATCCAGCTTGTGCCGCCTTCAGCAAAGCAAGAGAGCCATACCAGCTCTCGAAACTATCCTTGTCTTTCAGAGGCTCGCTTTCCCAGTCGCTCTCTGCAACCGCCTTCAAAAGCTCAGGATGACCGGAGCGGGCAGCTAGGCAAAGAGCGCTGCTGCGAAGTCGCTCCACCGGCGAACCGACTGAAGCACAAGCGAAATCGCGTATCTTTTTAGCAAGTTCCGCGCCGGTCGCAGCCGCAATCTCCAGCAGAAGATGCTGCTTGTATTCGGCATTGGAAGAAACAGCCTCTTCCGTGAACTGGTCGAGGGTCTGCGCATCGGGCGTCTTAGTTTCATTGACGAGTTCGAGCAAGAGCGGCTGGTCTTCTGTCGTCGCCAAAAGAATCTCGATTTGACCGGCAGCATCCAGAAACGGGAAAGCGATGAGAAGCTCATACTGCAGCATGATGTCCTCATCCTCATGCAGGCCTTGAGCATCGCCGTTCGCCCGTGCGTCATTCCATTTGGTGATCAGTGCGCGCGCCTGATCTTCCGTGATGAGCGCGCCATGCTGACGAAGTTCAAGCAGCCCTTGCCGAAGTGGCATGCCGGTGCGCTGCACAACATCGTCCGCAAACTCACGATGCTTAGCGACCGCGGAATCCAGCGCGAAACGGGCGATAACCGGCCGGTCTCTACCAAAGGCGTGATCCTGCGGCGTTTGCCCCATGGACTGACAGAGACTACTTGTATCGAGACCCTGATAGCGCCGGACCTTCTCATCCAAGTCGTCTGGTGACGATGCCGACGGATCGTAAGGTTCGGTCTTTTCCTCTGCATTGAACAGGCCCGGCGGAAACTGACGGTCCTTGGTCAGTTCTTCATAGAGACTGCTCGCAGTCCGATCGTCATCCGGCTCTCCCGTTGCACGTAAGACTCTGAGCCGTGCCCACCTCCCTGTTTTTGACACGGTATCGGTGGATAGGTCCTCGCAGGCCCTCAACAGAGCACCGCGCGTTTTTTGCCAATCCCGGCGGTTTAGGCTAATGAGCGCTAGAAAATCCTTGGTTGGCACATGTACGGAACCGTTGAGTGCATTTGCAAAACTCCAGTCGACAAGCGCACTCGCGAACGGCTCAAGTTCCTTGCCCGCTAGCAAAATCAATGCAAGTCGCGAAAGCTCGTCGAGGTCGCCCTCCGTTTTTGTGAGCCGGTCCTGTAGGGTATTTTCGGCGGGTAAGAGCGCGGCAAGTTTGGCGTCGATCTCCGCTTGCAGCTTTGCGCGCTCCTGCTCAAATTTGTCTTGGGGGTCATGACGCGCTTGATGGTGCATCCGGCGTTCCGGTGCTAGTGAATAAGCCCGAAGCCATCTTTTGACTTCCTCCGCGATCAAGCCCCAGACGGCGTTCGATTTCGACGCCTCAACGAGTGCGGCCTGTATCCAATCAAAATTCGGCTGGTGACCGCCCTGCAGGCTGAGGTCGCGTGCCGACTCGGCATGCGCAAGCGGCCTTGCTCTGGCGAAGCTAACCAGGGCAGCGAGCGCATCTGAAGGTGGATTCTGAAGTTCGGCAAATCCCATGATGAGGGCGCGGGCGATAGCTGGTGAGTATTCGTCATCGTCAGCCGCGCATACTGTGATCGCCGCTGTCACAGCTTCCGCTGTCTTGTCCAGCGCTCCGATCGGTTCAAGAACCTCCTTGAGAGCATCATCGAGGCTACAATTATTGCGCTCTGCTTTGCGCAGGTTTTCGATGATGCTGAGCCCAAGGGCCAATTTCAGCCCTTCATCTCTGAGTTCATATTTTTGCGGTTCTCCGGGCACCGAACGATAAAAGCGACCTTCGGCAACCGCTGGGATTTCGGATTCGAAGATATACAGATCGTCTTTTACCTGAGTGGTCACGCGGTTGGACAGCTCTTTCGCTTGCGCTCGCAAATGAGCGATGAAGTCGGTAGGATGTTCGCCAAAATCCTCTTTGATGCCTGCCATGATGTGCTCGAAGAGAAGACGCTCGACGCTCAGCTCTTCAAAGGCCGCGACGTCACCACCAAAAACGTCCAGCGCGATCGATAGAATGCGTGGATTTCTCAGGAACTCTGCAACCGACGGATTCAGTTTGTTTAAAGGGGCATTGTGATGCTTGAGTATCTTGTCCCGCTCTTCGGCACTCCATTTCGGAATAATGATCTCTTCGAGCGCAGAATTCAGTGCTCTCTTGACGCGTGTACCGAAGTAATGCGTACGCGCGGTGAATATGACGCGACCTCCGCGCCGATTCACATATGTAGCCACATTGTCGATGATCTTGCCCCATGCTCGGCCAGGACGCTGATTGATTCCGTCAATGACCAAAATCAGGCGCGGTCGTGACGGTTTGTCCGTATCCTTCCAGGCATTCAGCCGACGCCGCCAGCGAACTTCGCTTGCTACGTCACCGGTCTGGGCGATTAGCTTTGCGATCAGCCACGTCTCTATATTTTCCTGTGTGGCCGCTTCCGAGAAATCATCCGGCGTCGTAAACGCCAAAATCGGTTTGTCGGATTGTGCCAGCCATGACTGAACGACGATCCATGATTTGCCGCAGCCTTCCTCGCCATGCACACAGATGACTTCTTCGCCCGAACTATCTTTGAAATAGGGGCTGAGGACATTTACGAGATCATCGCGACCCAAAACTATGACGGCCTTGTCCTTGGTTGCAACGGGCTGGCCGAGTTCGCTGCGCGCCAGGGCCTTGTCCGAAAGTTTCTCGCCGAACCATTTGGTATTGGCCTTTTCTGCTGTGGCCATGGCAATTCCAGGCGCATCCAGTTCTTTACGAATTGCCTGTTCGTAACGCGGGAATGCCTTGTCGGCGCGAATAGCAGCTAATGCCGTTGCTGCCATATCGGGGGCATCGTCCGATTTGAGGTTTTCCTTCAGAAAGCCTTCGACCTTAACTCCACCCATGGCCAGCGCTACAGCCAAGCGCGGAAAATCAGGCGGCACCCAATCGAGCACAAGCACGCTAACGCCTTCTTTGGCACCGTCTGCGCGCAGATCGTCCGCAAGCTGGGCCGGCACTGTGCAGGTGGCGCCCAGAACCCAGACAAGGTCCGCGTGATCGATGTGGCGGACGAGGTCGGGGATCTTCGAGAGAACGTCTTTTCGCGGCAAGTCGTTCGTGTAGAGCTTACCCTCGAACGCGATCGCGCCTTCAAAAGCAGCCTTTCCGTCAACCCCACGTTGATAGCCGCTGCTGGCAAGCCTGAACGAAAGTCCGGTGATTGCATCAAGCGCAACCGCGATCAAACCCTCGAAACCTGCTTCCCCCGTGGCCTTAAGTTCCGACAGCGCGGTTCTCAGATTTTCGATATGTGTTTCAATGGACGTGGGCATTTGCGTTCTTCTCTAATTGTGTCCTTACAGCTTCGAGATTAAGTCATTTTGCCGCGGAGGGGGCAAGTCCAGCATTACCCGTCGACATCCGATTATACAACGCACCAATTCATCCACATGCTTGATCAGGGAAGATCAACCGACAAACGCGTTTGACATCACATGGAAGCTTCCCTCGTAAACTCGGTATCGACAAAATACAGATAGACCATTTATCGTCCTTAGTGACCTCAATCAGTATCGAACGGCCTTCCACCCTGATTGGTAGCAAGGTCGACTATAGAGCGGTTAGCGGTCGTTGCGCTTCATTTAGTCGAATGGCCACTTTGGGTCGCTTTCAGTCCTTTAACCAGAATAATACCAAGATCTCCAACCAGCAGCTTATGACCCCATACGTAATCTCAAAGTAGAGTGTTGGGGCAGAGTAACAGTAGCGAGTGGAGAGCTGTAATATCACAACAATCTAACCATATGAAATATAAGCAATATTTTGATATTTGCCACTACCAAATTATGATTTAACGTCAGCGGTCTCGTGTAATTTTATGGTTTATTCCGTTGATTGACCCGAACAATTTCGTCATTTTGGCCGCAATTTGTGATCGAAACTGGCCTTATAGCGTGGTGGGAAGTCCAAATCGTTTTTACATGTCTATATGCACGAATCTTGGTATCAGCGGTTACAAGTGGTACAGACTGATAACGCGCCAGTGCTAGGATCATCCGGTCTGCTTGGTCTGTAATCCCCCAACACCTGCCACTCACCCTCAGCGACAGGATCGGTTGGCTCTGAATATTCAGTCACGCTACCTTTGAGCACTTCCAGAGGGCTGCGCTCAGTTTTTCGATACTGGCGCACCTCAATAGTAGGAACCCCGTGGTCGGTCACAATCACCGGATCACCGCTGGACTCAATCTGCCGAAAAAGCTCCAGCGCCTTTGCCTTGAATTGAGACTTTGAAACCTGATCTTGCATAAATCTACCTATAGTCATATCACTATAGTTATCCGTATATCTAGAAAATGACTAGTTCAAGTAGTCATTTTTTCTGTTGTAGTTCAGGCGAGGCCAACCTGATGGCCAGAAGCGAACGTAGCGTGACACTTTAGATAAACTCCTACATTTCGTGTCATTCAACTGCCCCATTGATCCAACAGCTCGGCGTTCGTTGGGTATTTTTCAAGTAACTCGACCAGTCTCCTGGCACCCTCAACAGGCTTAAGGTTACCTAGCGCCCTGCGTAATTGTCTGACCTTTTCAATATCTTTTGAATCTAGAAGAAGCTCCTCGCGGCGCGTGCTACTCTTTGCAATATCCAGCGCGGGAAAAATTCGCTGATTCGCTATCTCGCGTGACAAGACAAGTTCCATATTGCCCGTGCCCTTGAATTCTTCAAATATAACCTGATCCATCCGACTGCCGGTATCAACGAGCACTGTTGCGAGAATGGTAAGTGATCCACCACCTTCAATCTTTCTGGCAGCACCAAACAATTTTCGTGGTATTTCCATTGCCCTGGTGTCAATTCCGCCCGACATTGTACGGCCACCGCTCTTCTGCTCTGCATTATGTATTCGTGCAAGCCGCGTGAGTGAATCAATCACAATCATCACATTCTGACCTTCGCCAGCCTCCCGACGGGCCGTATCAAGCAAGTCGTTCGCTACGCGAACGTGCCGATCATAACTTTCATCGGAGGAAGAAGCATGTACCTGCGCCGGGACGCTACGCTTAAAATCCGTTACCTCTTCCGGACGCTCATCAATAAGCAACGCATAGAGCCTTATATCAGGATACGCTTTGCCCACTGCCTGGCAAATATGCTTCAAAATCGTCGTTTTCCCGGACCCCGGTGGAGCAACAATCAAACCTCGCTGCCCCATTCCAATTGGCGTGATCAAATCCATGGAACGCACAGTAAGCTGCTGAGAGCCTGATTCAAGACGAATCTGCTCAAAAGGATTAATGGCGGTACCCGTTAGAAAGCCCTTTTGCAGGTCGCTTTGAGAGACACCGTCGGCCATCTTATCTAAGGGCTTGGAATCTTTATTTCGTTTAACGTTTAAAGTTAGTATTTTTTTCACCATGATATTGGTCTTCAGCTCTGGATTAATTAACAACTAGCGCAAGGATATCACTATATGTTTACAACACTAACCCAGCTAACCAAACCCACTGAAAAAAGACCAATAGAGGTTTAAAATGAGGGTGGTCAAAGAAAGTTAGTAACGGGTAACTAAATTATCAGGAGGACTAAAATATTTTTTCCGCTGTATACGGAGTTATGTTTTAATTCTGAATACCGTGAAAAACATGCCAGAACGAATCCCGTTAAAAGTGCAGTACGCGCTGGAGCCAAACAGAAAACGGGCTAAGAACAATCTTCTCGCCCCCTGAAAAGCGCTGAGGCGGGATAAACCCGCCTCGATTCGTTATCCACGCATTTCAAGTTTTACTCGCCTTCCACCTGATCATGCATCGTGTCTTTGTGCTTATTAACGGGGCTGGTGGAGCCAGGTGAATAGCGAACGAACTCATAGTAGCTTAACATATTGTCATCGTTCACATCGATGACTTCGAAGCTGTCTTTGATTGCGCCTTCACCCGCCTCGCCCTTAGAAATATACTGATCATTGTTGCTATCCAAACGATCGAACGCCGTCTTCTTATTACTTGCTTCATGAACTGCGGATTCGTCACTTGCACCCATAGGTCGGTCAACATCAGGGCTACTTTGATCATTCATTGAGCCTGCCAATGCCGTTGAGCCTAAGATTGATGCTACTGTAAGTGCTAATAGCTTTTTCATAGTAGGTTCCCTCTATTTACTGTTATTTAAAAAACTGCTGCCAACATCACTAAAATCGTTGGCCAGGATCACAACCGTAATAAAAGCAACCCCTGTGCCACGCTGAAATATACATATTTAATTTTGCTTGCAGCCCGCTAACTACGGGGCCTGCATCGAAATGCCAGTGGGCTAAGTCGGCAATTTTCAACCCTCAGCCCCCCTGTAAATTTAGAGAACTCTATGTAATATTTTCAATTTACACAGGATGAATTCCATGACACTTGTTGTGACGACGCACACAAGTTTGATATGAATACCGATTATTCGAACACCCTCAGCCATGGAAGCCTTTCAATCAAGGTGAAATTAAAACGAATCAAGTACGCTATTTACAGAACCGATTGAAAGGCAAATCAACCCCTTCACCTATTGGGCTTAACACCCTATTTTGCTTAGCATTACCTCCTATCCGGCAAGGTTATGGCTTTCAGATCTCGCTAAATACTAAAAGCAGGTGACATCAATTGCTGTTCGTTTCGACTGATCCCAATGCTTTTTGCAACTGACTCCCATTGACGAACACTTGCCAACACCTCATTTTTAATTTTAACGGCTTCGTTTTCTTCTAACTGGAAAAATTCGATCACGTCCATTGCCAGGTCGTAATTCAAACTATTGTCGTCATCAGTAATATTCAGGTGCAACCCATTAGAAGGGGTGACAGGATTTATATCGTATGCAGGCGACAGGGTCCATCCACCTTTCTGAAAGATAAAACCATGATTCCTTAAATGGTCATCGGTGTTGGAAACAGCGATGTTAAAAACGATTCGGCGCCATAACTGCGCCAAATCATTTTTAGTATTAGAACCATGCTCTGTAAGAAACTGGGCCAGCTCAAGATAACTGGCATCGTAATATCCATCATGGTAACCCAGCTGTGTTATTGCTGACGTAAAATGTAAGCGGCTCGTTTCAGTACGGTCAAACCGTTGCGTTAAGAATGTATGGTGCTGACTATTAAACTTTTCAATCCGGCAAGGTGCCATATCAATCCCCGCCTTCAGAGCAAGCAGATACGCTAAAAACTCCCAGGCAGCGATGTCATAGTCATCATGTCGACTAGGAAACTTGGCGATCCACAAATGATTATTATCATCGACTACGCTAGCTTTTGGACGAGCGCCACCCAATGAAGAACCTGGTGACATCAACACGTATAGCCACTTCAGATATTCTGGATCATCGCTATCACTTGTTTCGACTTGTTGAGCGGCATACTCAAGCTCTCTCAACGAAGAGATAGGAGGTGCAGCCAATCCTTCATCGTTATCCAGAAATTCTCCATCCAGTGATCGCTTGAACCGCAATGCGCCCTGCCGGTATAGGTCATGCACACCTAGAAGATAATCAATTTCATAAAGTACGCGGGGACGCCTTTCTTCCTGACGTGCAACGATAGCTTCACGGCGCTTCATCAACAATCGGCCCCAGCGGTCAGGGCAGGAATCCAGAAAGACTCGAAAGTTATTGGAGTCCGCATTGTGTTGTTCACCTGAAAACAATTGGAGTTCTGGATCGATTTCCTGCGCATTAGGACGCTGCAACCAGGCCTCATCGTAGCTAAAGCTGAAATGCTCTTTGTTTTTGGTAACGGCTGAACGCAAGGTTCCCACCAAAGCAGGCTCGTTGAATTCCTCCCAATCGGCAAATACAAAAATCTCGGTGTTCATTTATGTTTGCTCATCAACTTAATATCCTGGAGCTTGCGACCTAGCTCGTCGTCACTGGCAACCTTAGCCAGGTCTTCCACCAACCCCAGCACACCCAGCACAGCCACGTAATGACCCAAAGAAACCTTAGGGTCACCGTGTTCGATCTTGCGAATGGTCAAACGGGAAAGCCCTGTGCGCTCTGAAATCAGAGTTTGGGTATAGTTACGGCGTTTTCGCGCCAATTGGATGTTCTCTCCGAGCTGAGAAAGCACCTTCTGGCTTTTCGGGAAAACAACAGCGCTTCGCTTAGAACTGGACATATCGGTGGTCACTATATTTACCATTAACTTCAATATTGGTAAGTATAGTGACCATACAGCAAGGAGTAAAGCTGTGAAGTGGAACTTACCGTTATCAATTACGCAGATTTTGATAAGCACAGGTTCCAGGCTTTATGCTGGTTCTACCCCGTTAACGGCACATCAAACCCTTCCCCAATGGGGTTCAACCCCTTGCTCTTTGCCGCCGCATCAAAAGCATCCCGCTCACTAGAGGCTTGACTGTCGTTGGTATTGATTAAAATCTGTAGCGATTGCAAGCTACTGTCGGCCTGCATGGCTTCTTTCACTGCATCAATAATCAATCCCGCAGCCTGCTGTCGCAAGGTTTCTTTATTGCCTGTGCCGGCATAGGCATTGGTTGACAGCATGGTAATGCGAAAATTCTGAATGGCTGCAGGTGGATGCTGTTTGTTCCAGGCGGCAATGCCCGTTAAGGCATCAAGATAAATCTGCTTGTAGCCCTGGGTATCGGTAATACCGGACGCCCCTAACATGGGCCCCACGGAATAGACCATAGCGTACACATGGTTACCCACTGGAGGAGCGCCCGGCGTTAGAGGAATGATCAATGATGTCAGCCTATCCTGGCGGGGTGATGAGGCTGCTGCATCAGCCGCAAAACTGCCTGCGCCGTATTTAGTATCGTAAGCGGTTTTAAGGGCCTTGTTGACGGCCTGAATTTGCCCCGCCTGAGTTAGCTTGCTCTTGAACGCACCATTGAGAAAACCGCCATCCACCTGATAATAAATCCCTGGATTAGTGCTGCCGGCATTTTGTGTGGCCAGACTGCCCTTCACCACCGGCGAATCCGCCACGACATCCACCCAGGTTGTGGCTGTGGTTTCATAAAGAAAACGCGCCATGTTGGCAGCTTTTGTGCCCAAACTACCCGGCACCAATTGGCGTTTCTTTCCGGTATTCGCGGGTGCAGGCGCGGGTGATGCTTCATGGGGATGCTTATTCAAGCCATGGGTTGTGGCTTGGTAGGCTGCGATAAAGGTTTGAAACTGTTTTACTTGCTCAAAGGAAGTGTATCCCAATCCAGCGGCAGCCCGCAGCCTTCGCAGCTCTTTGGCAAAGGCCATATTGCGAGCCCTGGCATCATCGGGGTGATCAGCGGTGGCTTTTTTTAAGGCGCGCGCCTCAGAATGCTGGAAGGCATCGTCGAGATTGGCAACAATAGATTGCGTTTTTTTCACGCCGTCTTTCAGGCTGGCCTCAAAGCGAGACCGGACCCGAATATCGCCCTGCATCCACTGCTCGCCACCTTTACCATCCATCACCGCCGAATATTGCAACATGGCCAAGCATTGGCTGTGATAAGCGGTACGAGCCATAAAATAAATTGGCAGCGATTGCACGATATCATCCTGATCTTTTTTGTTTTCAAACCAAGAAAATATTTCGTTGTAAGCATCATCAGAAACCGTCGATACAAAATTATCGATTTGACTATAAGCCCCATCCACTTCCTTTTGATTGGACTTGTCCACTTGCGGCCAGTCTATGATGTCCTGGTTGGTTGCTTTAATGGTGAGTTGCCAGCTCTGCACCGTTGTCAATCGATCATCCGTCTCCTGATCCCCTATTTCCTTGGCAATCTCTTCACCCAGATCGGCGATCGCTTGGGCAGTGGAATATTGAGGTGGTGGGTGGTCCTTGCCAAAAGCGTCGTAAACCGCTTGCACAATACTGAAGCCTGCGGCAATAAACGCGCCGGCCCCCGGGATAGCGTAAGCGCAGACTACCGCCTGACTGAGAACAGTATCCAGCGTATCCTGCTGGTTATCAGCGCTCATGGATTATTACCCTGCTGACCCCGCGCGATACCCAAATAACGCTCCAAGGCCCGCTCCATACCAAATAATTTATAGCGCAATGGTTGCTCCGCTGTGTCTAGCGGATTCTGCAATTTGGATGCGGCCGTCCATACGGCAATGGGGTCCGCATAAGGCGTGGCAGATGGTTTAAGCGGGAACTTAGGCTGGGCCGTGCCGGCAATTTTTTCCGCCCATTGATAACGGCTACCCACCACCGCGACCTGGGCGGCCGACGGTAACTTGGGCTGCTGTACCACCTTGGTCAGAAAACTCGCCAACACTTCTTGATCCTTATAACTTGCCGGTTGTTGACCCGGCTGCCCCGTGCCCAGAGGGTCGTTTATGGCTTTAAACACCTGCTGCCAAAACAAATCCTGATCCATACCCACGATAGCATCCATTCTCGCCTGCCATTTTTTAATGACGGCTGGCGTCAATACCTGATTCCAATCAATTTCCGTTGGCTTCACGGCAACAGTGACGTCGGCCGTACCCGAAAGGTTAATGGCGATAATTTTAGCGTTATAGGTTCCTGCTGGCACTTTTTCAAAGGTCGCCATGCGCAGCGTACCAACATTTAACGGACCAAATACCACCTTCCCTGCACTATCCAGCAATTCAACCCTATAGGACTCCACTGCCCCCCCGGTAACAGGGGGTTGCCAGTAGACATTCACCTTGGTTTCGTAATAGCCAGCTTTGGCATTCGTTGGCACACCGGGTTTCGCCAAACCTGGGCCGGGTTTAACCGGTGTGGCTTCCATCACCTGCACAGAGATGGTTTGAAATTCGGAACCGCCATCATTGGTGGCCGCGATTTTCACTAGATAACTGCCAGGTTCAACCTTGGTGGTAAAGCTCGCCTTTAAAATTGGGCTGAGCGCTATGTCCAAGGTTTCAATGGTTTCCATGGTTTGCCCATGGATGAGTTGCGCCTGATAAGACGTAACAACACCACCATCACTTGGCGGATCCCAGGTTACTGAAACCAGCCCGTTGTCGGCACTGGCGTTGAGATTACGCGGTTTGCCTGGTTTCTTCGCAGCGCCAGCGTTCGATGACTTAGTTGAAATAACCCCACTACCGAACAAGCCTCCAAGTAGGCTGGCAATAATAACGCCCAACACAATAGCGGCCGACTTCTTCGGGTTATTTTCAACCCAACCCAGCGCCCGAGTGCAACAGCCTGCGCGGACACCCGTGGTGTCAGTATCGAAAGGTTCTATGGCGTTGATATAGCCATCAGCTCCCGCGTTGGCCTGCATAATCGCCTCTTTAGGGAGGGGAGCATAATCGCCACCATTAAGCCAAAAATTGCACCAGGCTTGCTTTTTGGCTTCTTCCGTTGGGTGATTGGTATCAAAATGCGGATCTATTACTTCGCCATTGTTATCACACGGGCCCAGCTCAAACATCTCTCCAGAAAGCAACCTAGCTTCCTGGCCGTTCGCGCCATGATAGTTAACCGTCACGATTCGGCCATAAGCCGCCTGAGGCGCTTGAGGAGCGTTGGCGGCCTGCGCAACATGGTTAGCTGCATTTAATGCATCCTGCAAACTGCCACCGTTATCAAAGTAGGCTCGCCAACGAGCCAGCTTATCCGCTTGGGTACGATCCGTAAAACGCACGCCTCCAGTATCATCTTCTCCAGGAGGTCCATCTTCAAAAACGTCTTCGGGGACATCGTCACCCCCACCGGTATGATCAACATGCACATCTGGCATTGTTATTGCCCCCATTGGAATTTATTTAAGCCAAAGAAACCCGGTTAAAGCGACGCACGTCGATGGCGCAACATCACTAAAAAAAATCGCTCAAAATTCTGGTATATAGCCCGAGCATAACACGCACGGCTTTTCAATCCACCCCCTTCAATAGCTGAAGAAAAATATTGGACTGACACAGAAGCTATAGGGCACACTACAATCAACGCTGAATCAGACGAGGCTATAATTCCCATGAGTGATTACCCAAAACTGATTGATGGCAGTAACGAGGTGTATGGGTTACCCGTAATATACATCCCAAAATCGGCGTACTTATCGGCAAAATCCGATGCCAGCCAGCAAACCGCCATCATGGATCAGTATTACTGGAACCCACCCTACACACCACCCTCCATTCGCTCTATCCACCCCAAAAGTATTTATGCCGTCATCCTCAACGACCTGACCTCTCCTATTATCGGGAGTGAGACCAATGCTGTTCACGGTTATCAAACCGGGCTTCCTGTGGTGTTGGACGACAACGACAAACCACAACGCAAACCGGGACATAGCAGCGGCGATAAGACACTGGACTGGATCGATGCCGCGGCAGAAGATGAGCTCTCCAACATCGTCAGCGTGGGCAGTTATTCCTTTGCTCAGCACCTCACCTTCTTTCACGGCGCTGCCTATGTACTGAAGTTGAGCTTGACCGGTTACAGCAAAGAACTCTATATCAGCCTGCAGACCAATCAGCCCGGTGGCACCCTGTGGGCTTATAGCGCCATATATGATGCCAGAAAGGGGCCAAGCACCCAAAGTTTCTATGACACCACGGATGACGATAAACACGAGTATGACGTGGACAAAATGGACTACAGTCAACACCTCACCAGTGGTTCTGTTTCGGTGACTGTCCGCTATGGCAAGAAAGAAAAGTACGACACCTATTGTCTCTTCGTTTACGTTGAAGACGCTACTTTGGAGCAGAAATTAGCGGCCAGGGTAAAAAAAGTGGCAACCATGACCAAATCCGACGCCGATGCCTATGTAACGTCTAAATTAGGAGGGCGAACCCAGGATGAAATCGCGGCATTCAAAAAACTGGTGGAAGACGCTCAGATAGCCCTGGTTTTAGCCATGTCTGAAGCGGAAAAAAAGGCTTTCATGACAACTTATAGTGAAGGCAGGACAGCCGCCGAGGTAAAGGCCTTCCAGGCTAATATAGCCCTTGCGAAAACAGCGTCCGCAGTGGCTCATGCAGCGCAAGATACCGCCGCGGAAATTGCTAGAATAATGTCCAGCCTTGGTAAGAAAGGGAAAAAGTGACAAAGGCACTGATTTCGCGGTAAGCGCTCTTTCGACCACACCTTATAAAGGGTAAAGGCATTGGGCATCGGTTACTGTGCTATTAGCTCACATTTAAACTTTTTATAAAGCTGTATATTGTAAGTGATTAGTTGAGCACTAACATTCCGAAAGATTCGCCACGCAGAATAATAGCGAACCTTTCGGCCTTCACAATCACTATCGAAGAGTGAAACCTACTGCAGTTATCGACTCCTCATCATTTATTAATAGAGTATCATTGGCCATCGACAGGAACCCACTTTTATCATACGACCACACTAGCGACAAAGTAGATTTCTCTATCCCGTCAGTAAAATTAGTTCTAGGTGGAGAATT
This sequence comes from uncultured Ketobacter sp., assembly GCA_963922875.1. Taxonomy (GTDB): domain Bacteria; phylum Pseudomonadota; class Gammaproteobacteria; order Pseudomonadales; family Ketobacteraceae; genus Ketobacter. The sequence continues at coordinate 73,744 of CAWUJH010000007.1, forward strand.
TTTACCCGAAACAAAAACCATATTTTTTGTTAATACCAAACCAACACCTATCTGATGTGCGTCATCTTCAATATATTTTTTCTGTTTAATTATTTCTCCAGTATCGAGACTTCTTTTTTGCAAAGCTGTTGACGTTAGCAAATACAAATTCTCTTTATCAATAGCCATCTGCCATGCATTATCTACCGCTTGTTGCCAAACCAAGGATTCTAGACCCAAATCAAACTTGTATAACGTATTTTTGCAGACAAAATAAACCGATCCAACCTCATCTACAATGGGCGCGGTCGTCATCCATATAAAATCACATGCCGGAACCCCAATTTTGGAAATCGTGTTCCCAGTTTTGCTATCCAACACTAACAAACCTAGCTCTTCTTGATCAAAAGTTATTACTTTCCCATTATGAATCGTTAAAACTGTATTGGCTCGCCCTTGCAAGGGCACCTCCCATACAACTTCACCACTAACAGTATTGAAAGCCTGAACCGAGCCATTCATTGGTCTTTGGAAAAACGCCAAATCAGCATCGAATTGAGGGAAATTCGTGAAAAAATCAGTACCAAGCATTTCATTTCTATATTTTTCAGAAGCCCCATCTATCTTATTAAATCTGATCAAATGCTGGTTAGTGAGAGAATAAATCTCGTTTTTATGAAGCACAGGCGGTCCATAATCAAGAAAATCATTGTCCGCACTCCCTTGCCAAATTGACTCTCCGGAGTCTAGCTTTCCCGCCTCAATCCATTGCATTTCTGAAAAGTAATAGTTATTTTGGTCTGCAATGATTTGGGAGGTGCTGTAAGGATTAACAACCTCTCTTTCCCATTTAACTCGAAGACTACTTGGATCTATATTTACATCAACGTAACCTGTATGTCGGTTGTTGCCTTGAAAGTTCGACCAAGCCAAACTGGACTGATCTATCTTACAGCTGGATACTAAAAGCGTAATAAATCCCACCATTACGCACAGTGCAAGACTTGAGGTATGTTTTTGGTCCATCATTTTCATTCCCTTTGAAAAACATTTTTTTATGAAGTTTAAAAGACAATATAATTTTTGAAAAATCCATGCTCCTTTGCAGCAATGAATTCCATACTATGATTAGTGACTATGATTTAAATTATAAATTCAGATAACTAAACATTGAGCAAATTGATTGTGCAACACCAATGCAGGCTTTTCAAGCGCGTAGTACTAAAAAGCCATTTTTCAGAATGGATTAGGATTATGCGCCAGCGTAGAAAACTTGTGGGAAGAGAATCTCTTATCAAATGGTAACTCAAACATATAAATTTTTCGAACTCACTGACGACATTTGTATCAAGCGAATACACCTATAGCTTAACCATTCTGCTTCCGCTCAAAACCTGAATCCTCACCAGCTGAACAGATTGCTATTAATACGTCTATCAAGCTGCGTTTGGGAGCAAAGAAGTGCTTTCTCCAATATTTTTCGGCACTTAGCCTCGGCGGTTGTAACTTGCGGCCAAGAGACTAGCTGCTAGACGCCTCCACCGCTTTTTGAAACTTGGTGATGCGCGCCTGCTCTCATCATTCAAATAAATCCAATTGCGATTCATCAACATTCTTGCGTCGTGACGTAGTTTTTGTTCTACCTGTCTGACTCCGTTTTCGTGAGCCATGACGTTCTCCAATAACCTTGGATGTTTGCACGAAGTTATGGTCACGGATATCTGTGAGCCGCTGTTTGGCAACTCTTGCGGCGTGCTGGTAGTCCACTAAGGGTGCAGGATAATCTTTACCAATCACCAAGCCAAAGTGTGCTTGCTGGCGGCTGCCCATTTTCCAGGGTTCGTGAATCCAATGACGGCTGACATTATCCAGCTCGGGAACCCAACGGCGGATAAATTTGCCAGTGGGATCTAAGCGTTGTGCTTGCAATGTTGGGTTGTAAATACGGGGGATGTTAATTCCCGTGGTTCCAGCTTGCATTTGAATCTGCGGGTAATGAATCCCTGGTTCGTAGTCGGTAAATAAACGGGCCAACCAGAGTGCTACTGGCTGCCAGGGCAACCACAAAGGGTAGCAGGCAATCGACACCAACATGGCGCGCATCCGAAAATTTATCCAACCGTGACAATGCAAATAGCGCATGCAGGCGTCCACCATGGGCCAACCGGTACGGCCATTCTGCCAAGCCTCGAAATAAGCCGTTTCCATAACCCGTTGTAAAGAAGCCATCGCGGGATGCAAATTGCGCCATTCTATATCTGGTTGATCTTCCAACTTCTGAATAAAGTGGCAGTGCCACCACAGTCGTGACTCGAACGCAGCAAGACTGTTTTCCCAATAGAGCGAAGGAGCCTGAGCTTGAGCGAGGGTTAGTCGCTCGAACACTTCTTTCAAACTAACGCAGCCATAGGCAAGATAGGTGCTAAGCCTGGAACACGCGCTTTCAGCGGTTAACGGTGAGCTGATGGAACCGCGATAATGTTCGCCCCGCAGGGTCATAAAACTGTTTAATACCGCCAAGGCGCGACGCCGCCCCCCAGCTTGGCGGTAAAAACAGGGTCGGGGGTCTTGGGCGATATTCTTGGGCCATCCCTCTTCTGTTATTGGTAACGAGGATGCTAGCGGCATTCGGGTATTTGCCCATTCAATGCCCGTTGGTACATTGGTTAACGGGGTGTGCACGTAATGATGCCAATATTTGGCCCAATCATCTCGGCTATGACGGCCTTTTTCTTTTGAGGCGCGCCTTACACCGAATTGTGGATACTCGTGCCACTCCTGACCCTGGGCTTCACACCAGGCTCGCACGGCGCGATCCCGTTGGAAAGTCCAATGGTTTCCGGTTTCTTCGTGGCTGTGTAAATCAAACCGCCCCCAGCGGTTACGCAGTTGCTGCATGACCTCAGTAGCTTCACCTGCCACGACAAGCATTTGACCGCCAAGGCAAGCCACCTGCTGTTGAAGATCTTCCACCGATTCCCGTACAAATGCCCACTGGCGTTCACTGGTGTCGGGCAACTGCCAGTAAGCGGTTTCAACAATATAAAGGCATAACAGCGAACCCCGTGACGCCGCTGTGGCCAATGGGACGTGATCGTGAATGCGCAAATCGCGCTTAAACCACACCACTTGCAGCATTAGTTGGATTCGATAATCGGCACGATGGGAGCTGGATAGTTTTGCAAAAGCTGGCCACCGGCTTGATGAATCTGAATTTCTGTTAATGAGACGTTACTTAAACGCTGTTGCATCCAAACTCGTCTTCCACCGATCCTGCGGCGCACAGATTTTTAGTTTTCGCTGAGCGCTTACAACGTTCACTGCAAAAGCGTACTTCCTGCCAACACCGTTGCCATTTCTTGCGCCAACTGAATGGGCGACCGCAATGCACACAATTCTTTGCAGGTAAGTTCGTCTTCATAGGTTATCTAGCTGGCTGAGCAGCCCTCCGGCGCGAGCAATCACCTTGCGTTGTTCTTCTTCACCGAGCTTATCGAAGGCACGATACACCAAGCCCATACGAGGATTCTTTTCGAGTAAATCGCGGTGACGATGCAGAAAATGCCAATACAAACTGTTGAACGGGCAGCTATCGGATTCGCTACGTGTTTTCACGTCGTAGTGGCAATCCTTGCAGTAATTCGACATCTTATTAATGTAGTTGCCCGATGCCGCATAAGGCTTGCTACCTAAGTAGCCACCATCGGCATGCATCACCATGCCTAGGGTATTGGGCAGTTCCACCCAATCATAGGCATCGGCGTATACCGCCAAATACCAATCGCAAATTTCTTGCGGAGTAATGCCTGTCAACAAGGCAAAATTACCCGTCACCATCAGGCGTTGAATATGATGGGCGTAAGCATGATTAAGGGTGTTTGATACGCAATCCGCCACGCAGGCCATTTTGGTATCGCCATCCCAGTAGAACCTAGGCAATGCACGATTATTGTTGAAGTAATTTTGGCTGGCGTATGCGGGCATTGTTAACCAATAAATACCCCGCACGTATTCACGCCAGCCGATGATCTGGCGAATAAAACCCTCTGCAGAATTAAGCGGGATATTGTTGTTCTGGTAGGCCTCAATCACCGCGTCGCACACTTCCTTGGGCGTCAACAGTCCGCAATTGATGTACGGTGATAATACACTGTGAAATAACCGAGATTCGCCTTTCACTAAGGCATCTTGATAATCGCCGAAATATGGCAGCCCTTGTTCTATAAAAAACCTCAGTGCTTCCAGCGCTTGATCCCGGGTTGTGGCCCATTGGAAATGATCCAGTGTACCCAGGTGATGGCTAAAGCAACGTTTCACTAGATCAACCACTGCTTTGTCAGTAGCATCCCGAGTGAAGATTGGGGGGGTTGGCAGCGGAGGTTCGCCTTTCCAGCGTTTCCGATTGTCGGCATCAAAATTCCAGGCATCTCCTTCTGGCTGATCGCCCTTCATTAAATAGCCAGTGTTGCGTCGCATCTCGCGATAGAAGAATTCCATGCGCAATTCTTTACGCCCCTTTGCCCAATCATTAAATGTTTGTGTATTGCAAAAGAAGCGATCGTCTTCGTACACTTTCACGGGAATGCCTAAGGCCTCTTCCCATTCGCTATCTATTGAATGTTGCAGGCGATATTCACCGCACTGAGTGATGACGAGCTGTTGAGGGGAATGAGCACGGCATTCACATTGCATTACATCGAGCAGGCTTTGGCAGCGGGAATCAGGATCATACTCATAGTAAGCCACCTGCCAACCCACGGCTTTGAGGGAATCGGAAAAGTGACGCATTGCACTGAAAAGAAAGGCGATTTTTTGCTGATGATGGGGAACATAGGACGCTTCGGCAGCGACTTCAGCCATCACAATACGATCTTTACTTTTGTCCAAAACACGCAAGCTGGCCAAGTCCGAATGCAGCTGGTCGCCGAGTATTAAACCAATTTTCATAGGTTATGCAGCAATTAGGTTATTTAGCAGAAGAGTTTACTCAGGTTGCTATAACCCTGCCAAGCGGCGTCCAGTTTTGGTCTAGAAGAATACTAGCGCCGACCCAATGCCTTAGTAATGGCACGAATAAGTTGACGGCCTAGCTGGGTTCCGAGAGTGCGAAAGAATGACTTTAACATGGCTTCCCAAGGACTTTGACGACGGGATCTTGCCCTGGACTTTGGTTCCGTTTCGCTTGCTGAGGAATTTTCCTGTTGAGTTTTTACCACCTCTTGTTCTTGCTTTGCTTTGTCTTTCATACGCTGCTGCAGGCGTTCGTGGGCGGATTCCCGATCAATGGTATCCCTATACTGCTGATGCAGTACTGATTGGCTAATGATGGCTTGGCGTTCAGTGGCCTCTAAAGGCCCCATACGAGATTGCGGTGGATTCATCAAGGTGGCTTCCACCGGTGTGGGGACGCCCTCCTCATCCAATACAGACACCAAGGCTTCGCCAACACCCAAGGTGGTAATGGTTTCTATCACATCAACTTTAGGGTTAGGACGGAAGGTTTCTGCGGCACTTTTCACGGCCTTTTGATCTTTCGGGGTGAAGGCTCGCAGGGCGTGTTGAACTCGATGACCCAGCTGACCTAACACATCCTCTGGAATATCACTGGGGCTTTGGGTAACAAAATAAACACCCACACCCTTGGAGCGAATTAACCGCACCACTTGTTCTAATCGATCCAGTAATGCCTTGGGGGCATTTTCAAAAAGCAGGTGGGCTTCATCAAAGAAAAAAATCAGTTTTGGCTTAGCCGCATCCCCCACTTCAGGCAGCGCTTCAAATAATTCACTCATTAACCAGAACAGAAAGGTGCAATAAACACCAGGGTTTAGAATGAGGCGTTCACCATTAAGAATATTGATCACGCCTCTACCATCTGCAGCGGTACGCATGAAATCGCTAATAGAGAGCGCCGGTTCATTAAAGAATTGATCGGCACCACTTTCCCCCAAACTAAACAGGCGGCGCTGAATCGCACTGATGCTCTGGGTGGCAGCCCGTCCATAAGTGCTACTGACGGTCTCCGATTCGGTATCCATCCAATCGAGTAACGAGCGCAGGTCGTCCAGGTTAAGTATCGGCAGATCGCGATCCCGAGCCACGGCAAAAGCAATATCCAACACCCCTTGCTGAGTGTCGTTAAGTTCGAGCAAACTGCTGAGCAGTAAGGCGCCCATATCCGTCAGGGTGGCCCTGACAGGGGTGCCTTTCTCACCATAGACATCCCAGAATTCAACCGGAAAGGCTTTCTGGCGATAATCAGGCAGACCAATTTTTTGTACGCGCTCATCAATTTTACGGTGAGGCTTACCACTCGCCGCCATACCTGATAGATCACCTTTAACATCCACCAGTAACACTGGCACACCCGCCGTGGAAAAGGCTTCTGCCAGAACCTGCAAGGTGACGGTTTTGCCGGTGCCAGTGGCTCCCGCAACCAGCCCATGTCGATTGGTCATGGGCAAGCAGGCTTTCACTTGGGTGCCTTCCGGGTTGGCACCGATGGTGAGAAATTCACTGACTGGTTTCATAGGGTCAACTTCTTAATATTCCAATAGACGCGGGATACGTAGCTGGTTTCAGTTGTGCTGTTTGGTCCAAGGTCAGGTTGGAGATATCGTAAGAAACAAGCGCTGATTGAGAATAAACCAGCCGGTTCAGCAGACGCAAGCAAGAATTAGCCTCATCATAATGCCAGGCAAACTCTTATATATTAGGGTGCAACCATTACATAAGCCGTGAGTTAGGCAGCGGAAAAGTCTGACGGCACGGATTTAGTGGTGGGTTTTGCAGTTGACGTATTTTTCACGCCGGCCTTTGGGATGTCTCTGGACTTCAAAACATCCTATCCCGACTTTGGAAGCTATAGAACCAGTATGCTAGAGCTGGTATTTGCCTTCTAATTTTCTGAAAAACATTACTTGCATACTCATGCAAGTAATGTTAACTTTGAGCCCTACCATTAGACCTGTTGGTTAACCTATGATTTCGCCCCAAAAGGCCTTTGCCAATCTAAGTACTGATTTTTTTAAAGCACTCTGTGACCCAACACGAATCCATATCCTAGTGACATTAGCCAAAAAAAATAGTCCCTGCCCTGTATCCGCGATTGCCGAACAGTGCTCCGTGGATTTTTCTGTTGTCTCCCGCCACTTAAGCGTGTTAAAGCGAACAGGAATTGTCACTACTGAGAAAAGAGGTCGCGAGGTGCTTTATTCGTTTTGTACCGGTAATGTTGTTAAGTCATTACGCGTCTGCGCCGATGCCCTAGAAAGCTATGGCACATCGAATGACAAAGGCCAATTAAAGTAAAGCATTTTTTATTTGCCTATTATTTGCATATTTGCACAAACATACAATATGGAGAAAAAAATGAAAAGCCTATCAAACACCAAGCATAGAGACACCGTGACGCGGGAGTACAGTGATAAACTTGAGCAGGAAATGGGATTTGCCCCCCATATATTAGAGGATGAGTTTGGGTATCAACAAAATGAACTTGCCGATATACCTGCTGACGCTGTGGCCAGTAGTTTCGGCTGTGGTAATCCACTAAGTTTCGGGGATGTATCCCCAGGAGACACCGTCGTTGATTTAGGTAGTGGTGCAGGAATGGACGTTATTCTAGCCGCAAAAAAAGTGGGATCTTCGGGCAAAGTAATTGGTATTGATATGACCGCTTCTATGATTGAAAAGGCCCGCACTAATATTGAGAAAGCGGGTGTTGCATCGATTGCCGAGATTCGTGAGGGGTTAATTGAATCGCTACCTATAGAATCAGGTTCTGTGGATTGGGTAATTTCCAATTGCGTAGTAAGTTTGTCTCCAGAAAAAGATCGCGTGTTTAGTGAGGTAAATCGAATTCTAAAACCTGGTGGAAAAATGCTGCTCACCGATCTTACAGTTGAGCCTATCCCCGGTTGGCTAAAAATGTTAATCGCATTAAAAAGCCCTGCCTCAGCAAAAGCCCAGGACTTTAAAACTTATTTTAATACCCTAGAAAGTTCGGGATTAGTCCACAGCCGGCTAGTGTCTCGATTGGTTTATGATGCAGAATCGATCGCCGCTATGACTCGAGGTGAACTGAACAAACAAGGCTCACTCATTAGCGCCCTACTTACGCTCAACAAAAACCAACTAATAGCTCATTTACTGGAACCTTTAGTTGACCCAGTTGCAAGACGCTTTTCTGGCATGGTATCCAGCATTAAAATTTACGCTGAGAAGCCAGCTTGACGCCGGTTTGTGTAATATAACTTTGAGAATAAGAGTTAAATAGGGATTATTTTTACGAATTGACTGGAAACCAACAAGTAAATATTGATCCCTTTCCAAGCTCACTTACAACCGAAATCTCACCATTGTGCAGAAATATCAATTCTTGAGCTAGCGCAAGCCCCAACCCAGTACCGCCAGCATGAGAATAAAAATTATTACCCAACTGCTCATAGCGTTGGAACAGTTTACTAATATCCTCTTTATTTATACCAATACCGGTATCGGCTACGTGAATCGCCAAACCGGTTTGTCCATGTCTATTATTCAAATCGCCATAGATTCTAACGCTGCCTACTTCAGTGAATTTTACGGCGTTAGCTGCAACATTTATCAATATCTGCATAAATCGCTTGCGATCAACATTTAGCGAATCAATTGGCATACTATTAATTACCAAGGCGACATCTTTATCTTTTGCCATTGGCATCAATACGTTCTCAAGTTCAACAAAGGCAGTAGAGAGACTTATATCTTGCTTATCGATTTTTAACTTACCGGATTCCACTTTAGATAGATCCAGAATATCATTGATTAGTGACAGCAAATGGCGTCCATTACGGTCAATGATGGAAATACTTTCAATGGCGCTTTTATCGTTGCGCAAAGCTTTGCTCTTAAGCAGACGAACGCTAAAACCAATAATAGAATTTAACGGTGTTCTTAACTCATGGGACATACTGGCTAAAAACTCTGATTTTACCGCATTTGCTTTCTTAGCTTCCGACAGTGCTTTATTTAAATCTGCGGTTTTTTCCTCAACTTCTAGTTCTATTTGTGCGCTACGACTAATCATCATCAAAATAAACAACCCACACAGTGCAGCAATAACAAAACCACTTACCAGAACAACCCATACATTACTCGATTGATTTTCCCTTATATAATCTCCTGTCGGGGTAAAATAAAAGGTCCATTGACGATGAAATACCTCTACCGGCAATGTCACAGGTACACCAACCGGCTCTTTCTCATTGGTATAAATTATTTCAAAATTCTTATCATTTGTAGTATCGACAATACGAATTGCAACATTTTTTGCAAGCGCTTGCGGTATCATCGTATTGATAAGCTCCTGCACCCGATAGACAGATGAAATCAAACTATCGACATTGCCCTGAGAATCAACTATTGGAGAAAGCAATAGAAATGCCTTTTGACTATCGGCCTCCTGAACCAACACAATTGTCTCTGTGGCTACAATTTGTTGAGTATGTATTGCTTTTGAAATGGCTTCCATACGACTTTTATCCGAACCGATATCAAAACCATGAGCCTCTTTATTGATGACATAGGGTTCCAAATAGTAAACCGGATAGTAGTACTCTTTTTGTTTCGCAGGCATTCTTTCCTGATTGTTGTCACGCTCCCAAAAATTGAATTTCTCACCCATTAAATCAGACATGTTTTTCTCATAAATAACACGCTGACTGCTCTCAACTTTTGGAATCCACGACAGCGCGTAGACTCCAGGAGTTGATTCATATACCCCCAACGCATAGCGAGAAAATTGAACAAAGCTAACGTCATCAAATGCTATAAATAGTGAGCTTAATGTCTTCGATATTTGCTCGAGATCAAACACGAGCTTACCTATTATTTCGCTTATGCCAGACACCCGCGCCTGAAATAATTGTTGAACTTTTTCCTCATCAGCTGACCGCACGCTAGCAAACAGCCCCACTATCGACGCAACTAACACCAAATAGAATGAACTGAATAATACAATTTTGAATTTGTTACGCCAGCGCCCGCTCCAGAAAATTAACAGTGTAATTGGAATAAAAACTAATACCCCTATAGTGTCTCCAACCCACCAAAAAAACCAATTTTCAATGTAGCTTGCTCTATCGATGACACCATTAGCATAAAGTGAGGTAACCCCAACAAAAGACGACACAATGCAGGAAATCGGGCCTACCACTACGCCAAGGGTTAAGGCATCATTAGCTCGATACTGAGTATTCTTGAACTCTGTAAATCGTCGGACCAATAGTAAAGCTGTAAAGGTTTGAAGGGATGCACCAAAAGCAATTAGCATCGGAACAACGAGCTTACCGGATAGTTCAAAAATTGAAGCGCCTGCGATCTGTACATTAATCGCAAAGGACCCAAGAAACACACCGACTAACGTAATTCGCCCAAAGGTTGCAATCATTAAAAAGGCAAAACCAGCAGCTGGCCAAAATGGACTTGAAAAGCCTGGTGGGATCGCGAAGTACCCAGCAATAGAGCCCATGAACCAATAACCAATGGCAGTTAGTGTTACTAGCCCAAGCTTCAGCAAGCCTAGTCCTTTGGGTGTCATACAGTTAATCCATTAATCGAGGATTATCATCCTAAAAATGTTCTAATAATGTATTAACTTTAGCTGATAAATTTTATTAGGTTTGTAAATCAACCAAGGATTAGCGAGCGCTAACGAGGCTAAACCGATATATTGATGTTAGTACCGATAGCATCGGAACCAGTAGAAGAAGGAGCAGTAGCGGAGACGGCTTCAATCAAGGCCAAGGCGGCGTCTTCCTGGATATTCATAGCCTTTTTTAGCAACAGAAGTTCTGCTTGTTGCAGGGTCCGCTGTTGTGAAGTCTGGCTGACGTCTTGAGCAAGACTGCTGGTGAAACTACCTACGTTCATTGCTACCTCAAAGTTAAACTGCTCCGTATTGCGTGTTATCGGCCACAGGTGACTTAACTTTAGAATAATTTTCACTAACTAATGCAATAAGGCCTATGAACTACCAATAACGGCCTCCAGCCGCCACTAGTACTACGATCAAGCCCAAACTTAAATTTATAGCGATCAGCTTGCGTATTTGAGCGAGTTGCTGCCCACCCTGCTCCCAATCTTTGCTTGCCACTGCCTGACACAAGCGTCGGTAAGGCGCCAAATACACATGCCCAAAGAGCGCTGTCATTATTAATCCGAGCAACAGCATGATATGAATGTTCGGTCGAATATTAGCAAAGCCACCAAAGCCGACGAAGACCATCCAGAATCCTGTAACCAATAAAACGCTTACCGCAAGCCAAACCCACGGAAAAAAACGGCCAAATACTCCGCGCCATAACTCTAATCTCTGTGGTGGAGGCAATACCTGAGCCGCCACTGGACGCAATGCCATATAGGCGAAAAACATACCACCAACCCAAATCACCGCAAAGACTACATGTAGCGCCAAAGCAACGGCCATCGTGATTCCTTTATCATTACTTCATTAAAAAGCTAGAGTGACAAAGGTTATCCAAGTGGGGTTAAATTAGCAACGCTGTATTTTCAACTTTCAATAGTACAGAGCCACAAGTCGGAAGCATCTGGAATTCCGTACTACGCCACCTGTTAAAACTCATAAGCCTAACCCTCAAAAAAAGGGCTTAAGGCAACATGCCTAAAGCCCTTCTCACGATTTATTAAGTCACTATTGTTGGCTTAACATTAACCATATATATTAGAAAAAATGGACCAAAGGCCCCCCTAATGTGGATGTGTTGTTAGTAGAATTTGATACCGTAGATCCGAGTAATTGAATATTTCCTCCATTCAAAATAGCGGCCAGACCTCCAACTTCTGCCTCATTATAGAAAAAATAGCAGTCAACAAATTTAGCTAGAGAGCCTTCGTGAACCAATACAGCCCCGCCCGCAGAAAAAGACTGTGGTTCGCCATTGACCATCTTGAGATTTTTTACCTCTAAATAGGTGTATGGCTGTACTTCAAACACCCTATCTGTATCGTTTGCCATCATGATGGCAGATGGAGTTTCACTATCACCAGAAATCACAACGGCTTCTCTTATGTCTAGATCATATTTAGTTTCATCGCCTGCACCAGGAGCAAAGCCCTCTCCTCCTGCACCTTCTGTCATATAAGGATGAAGACCGATAGGAATTTTTATTTCGTCAATTACTGGTAAACTTTCGCCTGATTCACAGCCCGCCCAAGGCATATTGTGGTTGGCAGCATAAACGGCTTCACGCAGTGAACATTCGTTATCGAAAACAATGCCATCCTGACTTGTATTGACATTGATGGTGGCCCCATACGACGCGGCAACAAATAATACATTTATAGCGACCGCTCCAAATATTGCTTTCTTAAGCATTGTAAAACTCCGTTTCATTAAATGAGTAGGTTTATATTTGTTCACAAAACAATAGTGTCTTAGCAAACACTGGGCACTCTACATTTCGAATCAAATAGTCGCTTTAACAAATGATATTGAATTCAAATTTTTGGGATAATAGATGCTGTGACTTCCACTATCAGTGACCTATCTATGGCGAAGATAAAGAAGTAGTGTTTACTGACAGTTAAAACCCTGACTGATTAACGGTTTTATCTAAACAGATTATTAGCTGGCGCCATTCATTGCTCTATTAACAATGATATCTGATCTAATATCCAATAATTTTCCAACTACATGTTGCCTCCATATTTTTCTGCCAATAGAAACCGATGGTTTATTTCTGTATTGAATTTTTGCAATATAAGCTTGCATAAACGCGAGTAGCAAAATTATCGCATTTGCTCCATAATTTTTTGAAAATCTTAATGTGATTGCACTAAACGGCATTAAACCTTTGTATTTTTTTCATACTAGAACTAAAAACTATGTCAATTAACATCCGAATATCTTCAAAGCGGAGTTTTATGATATGAATCACCACTGGCTTTTAGGGTTATGGAAGGTACTAAAATCTGTGTTGCTGGTTCAAGCGTTCACAGATAAAGATATTATTAATCCAGTTTCTCATAATCCACAATTACTTATTCCTGGAGAAATTTTTCCGCTATAAAGTGAGCGCTAATCTGCGACATTCATTAAAACCAAGCATATTGTCCGCCAACTTTCTAGCAATCATCTAAAAACAGGATTTTCTTTTTTATGGACATGGCATACTGTCAAACCACCGAACAGAGCAAGGACCAAATTCGATCCATATTAAAGTCGACTTTATCTTGTTGGGATAAACTTTCGCCATCGACCATCAACTCCCTTTTATCGGTAGCCAGACAAGTTCAGTTCTCCAAAAACTCCAACGTTTTTACACAAGGTAATAGCGACTATAGCCTTTATTTGTTACACCGTGGATTGTGGCGAATTTATTACATTACCAAAACGGGGCGAGAATATATCAAAGTTTTTTTGAAAGAAGGGATGCTCTTTGTTCCGCTCAAGGCTTATCTCCAACAGCAGCCAGTAGAATACAGCGTACAGGCCCTCGAGAGTTCACTAGCTATTCGGATACCCTATGAAGTATTCGCTGGTTTATTAGAGGAGGATAAAGAACTGTTGAAAATCTGGCGATGCCACATGGAAAATCACTTCTTGCGGCATGAGGAACGCGAAAGAGTTTTGCTGTCCACCAGCGGCGCTGAACGCTACCAGCACTTTGTGCAAACCTATGAAGGACTTGAAAAGCGAATTCCCCAGTATCACATAGCTTCGTATCTGGGTTTGACAGAACAATCTCTTTCCCGCATCAAAGCGACTGTCCAAACCTGATACTTTACAAGAAAACAACCCCCGCTTTTTGGATATAGATGTGTCCATTGGCGCTGAATTGGGATGTGCTGATTACCAAATCCTGGATCGATATTTTCCAGGATTTCTTTAACGACTCACTGGTGATGTTCCGATAAATTGGTCGATACCGTATTGGTTTTTTGAATACGAGACACCACCATCACAATCAGCGCCCCTATCACTACGCCAACGATTGCGTTATAAGCTGTGTGGATAGCCCCTTCTATGAAAACATTGTTCACGTGAATATAGTGTCCCACCGATGCTACTTTACCTAGGTAATGCTCCAGGCTGTGGGTAAGAATACCGCCCCCCACCAGAAACATCGCTACTGTACCGATCACTGTCAGGCTTTTCATAACCGCTGGTGCAAACCACAACAGAAAGTTTCCAACCTGCTTCAGAATCCCCTCTTTGGCGACAAGATATAACCCGGCATCATCGATCTTGACGATCAAGGCCACCAAGCCATAAACCCCAATGGTAATGGCAACCGCCACAAATGCGAGCGCCATGGCCTGTTTAGCAAAGGGGTATTCGCTCATAGTGCTCAAGGCAATCACAATAATTTCCAGGCTCAGAATAAAGTCGGTTTTTATAGCGCCTTTAATTTTCTTTTTTTCCAGTGCTACCAGGTCGACGGCGGGATTCTGGATCAACGCTTGCCCACTGGAATGATCCTTTGCTCCTCGGTGGACAATGGTATGCCACACTTTTTCCGCACCTTCGAAACAGAGATAGCAGCCACCCAAAATAAGAATGGGGGTTATCAATACTGGCAACACTACGCTCAGCAATAGCATGACCGGAACAATAATGACCTTGTTCACCAATGAGCCTTTTGCTACGGCCCACACAACTGGCAGCTCGCGACTGGCCTTGATACCGCCCACTTGCTCTGCATTCACGGCCAGATCATCACCCAATACTCCGGCGGTTTTTTTGGCGGCTACTTTCGACATCACAGAAATGTCATCCAACAAAGTAGCAATATCGTCCAAAAGCGCGAGTAAACTTCCAGCTGCCATACCAACTCCCTAATACCTTTTGTTTTAATGGTGCAGATTATACATCACTCCACAGATAAGGCACTGGCTCAAGCTTTATAAGGGTGGCCAGCCAAGCAGGCTATTGCCATGACCAAGCAATCGCCTCAACAATGCGAGGAGCGCACTTGTTTTAGTATCTCTCACATCTGGAATTGAATGCCAACTAATTCCCATTTGCGACGTAAATTATTCGGCTGATTTAAAAAGAATAGTTACGTGTATCCGTCACCCCTATTGATTACTGTATGTACACGTCATCAAAACACGTACCGTACACGGCTAAACAATAGAGAGATCAACAATGCGTAACTTAACTTCAATTTCCACTACTTGCCTGTTTATTCCTTTAGCAACACTATCGACAGCTGTGCAAGCAGAAATGTTCAGTGAGGAATCCGCTGGCAATCTATATACGCTGAACCAAAATATGAAAACCTTTCCAGTCGATGGGGTACTTTTCGGCACGCCACCGCAAGACCTTCGTAGTACGAACTTAAAATATCAGGTGGCTGAGTCAGACTCAGCAATAATCGCAGAATTTGAGCTGGAAGGTGGCTTTATCCGCTTTATTGATGAGGGCGATAGTCAGGTGTCTACTTTAATCAAAGGCGGCTATAAAACCTTTAAAGCTATTGCCGATGCTGGTACCGTGGGCGAGCTATTTCAAAAAGTTGCACCTAAAAATGCTGAAATGCCTGAATTGATTCAAATGGCGCAGCTGGAACCTTTGACGGAGCTTAAAGCAATAGGTGGTAGTTCTCACTCGCCCACCCTCGAACAGGAATTTGAGGTAGGTGACGACGACTGGGCCGACGGCTGTGCAGGAGACAGTTTGGCACAATGGACTACAGCTTTTAATAGCTGGGTTGGACTATTATGGGGCGACAAATCATTCTCAACCTCCGATCACTGGAGTCTGGGCTTTGGAACTGTTAACAATGTTTATGGCTACTATGGCACTATAGATGAGGTCTGGTTTGCGGCCTGCATGGTTGAAGGTGTCGTCGCCGGGGTTCAAATGCAACGTCGCTACTATAGTTATTGTGACGTTAATGGTTGCGGAAATTGGGGCCCCATAGCCGGCACCGATGCACTTATTGGACCCGGAGAGCGCTATATGTACCACAATCATAGCCACTACTCTCCCCTGCGAAGAGTCGAAATAGATTCCATTGGCAACGCGCAATACACTGGCTGGGAATATTTTATCTCTGGTGCAGGATTGGATACCTTTGCGCCTGATGACCAATATCAATCTGCTGACTAAGTAAATCCTGAGTTGATTATGTAAGCTGTTCGAAGCTACGGCTTGTTCTTCGAACAGCTATTCTTACATCAAGTCCATTTGCCTTAATACTTGTTGTACAACTCGCTCACTGTAGTCATTAATTTTCCAATGCCCTGGACTCCAGCCTTTTATAAATCGATGAAAGTCAGCCCAAGCGAAGGGAAACAGTCGACGCCATGCTTGCTCGACCAATTGCGGGTCTACTGCAACCTTTCTCGCAATCAATGCAAACCTTAGCTCGGCAAAGTAAATATCCAATAATGACTGTTCATAACGTTCACAGTCGGACTCGGTAAAACAGCTCCCTATAAAATAGGCCACATCTTTCATACCACAGCCACCACCGACATATTGAAAATCCACACCAGCGACCCGCTGGCCATTCTGGGAGAAGCAAAAGTTTGCCAGCTTGGCATCGCCATGTACCAAGGTCTGGTAAGGGCAGTTCTGCAGGACTTGATCGATTTGAGCTGCGGCCGCTTTTAGCGCTAGATCTTTCAGAGCCGCCAATTCGTCAGGCCGTGTTTCCAGATGCCAATAAGTTCCAACCGGCCAAAGCCCAACAGGCAACTGACCCATGAAGGTACCATGGAAGTTGGCTAACCAACGCAAACAAGCACAGGCTTCCTCAAACGTCACTGAGTTTTTACGCAGTGAATAACCGCTGGCGTCCAAATCTTCCAACACCATTAAAAACTCTTCAGCGCTGGCATCCAAACCCAGACATTTTGCTACTCGGCAACTATCGTCACATCTCGCGCTGTAGGTTTTGTACCAGTCACTTTCCACCGCATAGGATCTAAGCTTGCGTTGGTGTGAAATACTGGTATCCCAGCCATGAGGATGGGCACCTTTGGTCGGAGGGGTAACCTGTTTCACTACAATCGTTTTGTGGTGACTCCCCTTCAACCCAAAGCGGCTAATGGCACCATAGCCGCTCCACAGGGATTGAATATCGGCTATCTTATGAAGCGAAGTAGCACCCGTGACACGCAGAATATAATCTTGAAAAGCATCATTCATGTGATGAATTTTGTATTATCTCCAATAAGTGTCGCTCAACTGCAAACACATGCTCATCAACCTCATTCAACGACCGTAAAGCCTCCGCTAACTGCAGCAAATAATCGCTATTTTTACCACTTGGCCCCTCTGAAACCGCGATGTGCTTTGCAATATCCCGTTCTGTTGCCGGTCCCAAGAATGCGCTATTGTCTTCAGTGGCGATATAGACAACCCCTGGAGAACGCGACTCATCCTGAAAATAGACCTCTGTCACCAGCCTGACATAGCCATTCTTTTCTCTATAATCGAGATGAGCGAATTCTTCAGGCGTGATGAGATAAGCCATGCCTTCACAGCTCTTTCCTGGTGATGAAACGAGCGTCACTACCCTGCCTGGATGATCTGGTGTGCCACGATGATCGTGGGAACCCTGCCAAAACCTTCGTGACCAATTCAGTATACGAGCCGGTTTTCGTTCCAGATAAGGAAAATCAACTTTGTAAAGCAACGACCCGTAACCAAACAACCACAGTGTGTTCTGCTGATCCAAATGTCTCATGGTTTGGTAGCGCCTTTAATCCATGGTATAGCCAGGCTTTTTGTAAAGCTGATCGGCCTTCGCCTCTATTTCAGGATCATAGACTTCGACCTTCCAGTCATCAACGGCTACCTCCTCTATGGCAACAGACACGGAGTTTTCACTGGAACCAAGAATATCCATAAGGTTACTCGTTATGGCTGCAGCAAGATCAGCTTTCTGTTGTTCCGTTTTACCGGGCCACAACTTTACTACCACATGGGGCATAGAGCCTCCTTTTAAAAATAACAACAGTGACGGAATAATTTACATATCGTTTTACCATAGATTCCACAACCGCAAACACAATAATCTATGTCTATGATTTGTCTGTTAAATATGAACATCACAAAATAGTCTTAGGAAATGGCGCGAAGGTTGCTGCTGTATTGGCGTCCGGCAATCGCATTCGTCGATTCCTTATCTCAACCCTTTTTTCTAGCGTGAACTCCAGTATGAACTCGATCAATAGGATCCAAAAGGCGCTGCCCTTGTTAGGGGCGTGGCTGTGTTGCTTCTCTGCTGCAGTATCTGCATTGGAACTCCGTATCAATGCCGGTGGTTCTGCATTTACTGACAGCGCTGGTAAAGTGTGGTTGGCAGACACTGGGTTCAATACCGGAAGAAAAAGCAACGTCAGCGGAGTCCAGATTGCCGGGACTAGCGACGATATATTATATCAAACCCAACGCTGGGATCCCTCAGCCGCACCAGATCTAACCTATTCCCTGGCGGTTACCAATGGCAACTATCGGGTTAATCTGCATTTTGCAGAAACCTACAGCGGAGCCTTTGGTAATGGACTGCGACTGTTTGATGTGTATCTGGAAGATTCCCTTCAATTTAATAACCTGGATATCTTCAGTGCCGCGGGCGGGGGAAACAGAGCGCTGGTAGTTTCAGCCAACAATATTGCCGTCGCCGATGGCAAGCTGGATATCCGCTTTAGCCAAGAAGTGGAGAATCCCACGATCTCGGCCATTGAAATTATATCCGTGGCTAGTATTCAGGACACTACGCCTCCCACAGTGCCGAAAAACTTTACAGCCACTGCAGACTCCTCCAGCATCAATTTGAGCTGGGGTGCCTCAACAGACGATAGCGGTTTCGTAGCCGGCTACAGGATTTATCGCGATGGTAGTCAAATTGGCTCGACCACTACCACTAAGTACACCGATTCTGGTTTAGCCTCCAACACCAGCTACAGCTACAGTGTGCGAGCTTTCGACAATGCGCCAACGGCAAACCTTTCGAGTCCCGCCAACCTCAGCATTAGCACGCTCCCAGCCGTTGCCACCTCTGGCACCGTGATAAAGCGGATTAATGTTGGAGGTAGCGCATTCACCGACAGTGCCGGGAACCTATGGTTAGCAGACTCCGGCTATAACACCGGCCGAATTGCCACTAAATCTACCGCCAATATACTTGGCACAACCGATGACTTGATTTATCAGACTCAACGCTGGGATGTAAAAGCGTTACCGGAGCTGGATTACGGATTCAACCTCCCCAATGGCCAATATAGTATTCGCCTACATTTTGCAGAAACCTATAGCGGTAACGCAGGTGTTGGCCTACGGGTGTTTAATATTCTAACGGAAAATCAGTTAGCCATTTCAAATTTGGATATTTTTAGTGAGGCCGGGGGCATTAACCGCGCCTTAGTCCGAACTATTGACCAAGTGGCTGTAACCGATGGTCAACTCAACATTCAATTTCAGCATAAAACCGAAAACCCCACGCTGGCGGCAATTGAGATTATCAGCGAAAGCTCAACCAGTATCGATTACACCTTTAACAGCACTGATTTGAGCGACTGGAGTTTTGTAAACGACTCAGGGGTCACCGCTAATTGGTCAGTCACCAATGGCAAGCTATTGCAAAGTGTAGACACCGGAAACCAAAGTTTTGGATCACCTATGATTCAATCCAGCAAGGTGGGCACCTTCGCGGCTTTGACCCGCAACATCGGCATGAATAATTATCAAGTGAGCGCAGACATAACCCCCCGCAGAGATAGTACTAATCGCGATTTCTTTGATGGCCAGGACATTGGCTTGATGTTTCGTTATCAAGACATCAATAACTATTATCGAATTAGTTTTAACTCTCGGGAATCCTATACCCGACTGGAAAAACGGATCAATGGTGCCTTTACGACCTTGGCGGTCAACAGTCGAGGTTACCGCGAAGAACAAACCTATAAACTACTGGTGCTAGCGTCAGGTTCCACCATTCAAGTAAGCTTAGATAACAAGGTGCTATTTGCTGTTTATGACAAAGATTTATCCGGCGGCTCTATTGCTTTGTATTGCCAGGATAAAGCCGAGTTCGACAATGTAACGATTAAAGCGCCCTCCATTAGCCCCATGATCAGTATAGAGCGCCCGCTTGCCTATTCCGTACTAACCGGCGATCAGGTGCAAGCCGCGGCTGTAGCCTTGAATGCACCAGCTGGTAGTTACGTTGAATTTGATTTTTCTGGTGCGGCATGTGGTAACGCCCAGGAAACACCCGCCGGCTCCGGTCATTTCATCACAAACTGTGGTAGCTTTTCGCAAGGTGACTACGATCAAGTGGGTTTAGGCATGGCCGCGTATCTTTACTCGGCGACCCATGTATTACTCGCCAGTGACGAACATCTACGAGTAGGCGTCCAGGGTGATCAATATCTGGCGGTGGGTGACAGCATTACGTTAGGTTCATTTGACCTGTTTGCCGAAGACAACCTGTCACAGGATGGCCGGATAATTGGCCAACAGGGTTACCATGCTCACTTAAATGATCTGCTGACTGCTAGCGAGCAATACCCCAGTATTATTTTCAACACAGGGGTGGGTGGCGATCGTACTACACATACGCTGAATCGAATTGATTCCATATTGACGCGACATTCAGACGCTAACCGTGTGCTATTAATGTTAGGAACCAATGATGCAAACGGTAGTACACCGTTAACCAGTGCTACTTATCTGTCGAATATGCAGAAACTCGTCAATAAAGCCGTGAACAAGGGCATGAGTGTTTGGGTGGCACAAATACCACCTTCATTGCCGTACACTAATTTTGGCAGCGTTAATCAACGTAAAAGAGATTACAACAATGGTTTGAACCAACTGACAAATGTGCAGCCTGGCCCGGACTTTTATAACTTCTTCTATGACGACAATGGCACCACTACAACCAGTGATGACTACGATCGATGGAGTATGTTTTTTGATAATCTTCACCCCAACGCCTTAGGTCAACAGGTGATGGCAGAGTTGTGGCATAACGCATTAACTGGAGCCAACAACCAGCCCTTTTTCCTTGATCGACTATGCAATCGCCTGGAATCTGCTGACTGTAGCGCCATATCTCCTACCAAACACAAGCAAACCTATTTGGCGTCAGGTTATCGTTATTATTATGTCGATAAAACCTATGAGGTAGTGACAGTTCCTAATGTACTTGCCAACGGTATTTGGATTCAAACAGCGAACAATGAACTGAATAACACAGCAACCCAATATCTTTCTTTTACCGTTGATCGTCCGGTCACGGTTTATGTTGCTTACTCAGCCGGCGCATCATCACTGCCTAACTGGTTGAGCAACTTCAGTAACACCGGTTCAACCTTAACCACCAACGACCCACTAACGCCAACATTACGCTTGTATTCGCGCAATTATAATGCTGGCGCGGTAAATTTGGGTGGCAACTTAGCCAGTGGTGCCGTGGGTGCAAAATCAAATTACGTCGTTATCGTTAAACAACGGTAACGATTAACAAACAATAAAGGAATAACACAGGAACAATGAGTATGAAAATGAACTTTATACTGGGTTGGATAATCGCTCTGTCAGCAGTGTTATCCCACGCTGAGCCAACGATAGATTATGCAGACGCAGAAGCGGTAATAAATGAATACTTTACGGCCTTGGAACAAGGCGACACTCAAAGTTTGCTCCAGTTAATGGGACCAGAGGAACAAGCCAATAGTGACTTTTTAAAAACTGATCCAGGTTATAGTTCCTGGTTAGTTAACCATTACCAAGGTGCAAATTTTAAAATCACGAAAAGATCGCGACAGAACGATTTCATAGCATTTGATGTACTCATTGATATTGGCGGCGATGAGAACGTGCAGGAAAGAATTATTCTCAAATCAACCTCGAGTAATGGTACCGGACCCTATAAAATTATTCGTCGTATAGAGTTATAGCCTTATTGCTTGATCCAGATATAGATCAGAAAACCAACTAAATTTTTTAAATTCCATAAAAAGGGAACGATCTCCGACACTTAAGATCAAACCGTAATGCCTAATATTAATAATATTTGTAGAAAGCAAAGTGGCGTGGCTTTTTACCAAAAGCAAAAAGGATATCACAATGAAGTTATTGTTTAGCACATTGACCATCAGTACGGCATTAATCACCGTAAACGCGAATGCCGAAGCGCTGGGTTTCTCATACGGGCGATCGGCCGATGTATCCAGCTATAGTCAAGCAAGTCTAGAAGGTGCATTACAAGTGGGTGAAACCGACGTTTATGGCGGTCGGTTTACGGCAAAACTCGGAGACAACTTGGCCGTCTATGGTGATTTAGGCTTAATCTCACTTGACGAACGATATGCTGACGACGGTACGACATTCGGTGCAGGCTTAGTGTACGAAATAGAAAAATTAATTCCAGACCTTGATACCGCCATTAACGTCAGTTATCACCACGCTTCTTTTGATGATGACATTGACTATGACATTTCAGACTTTGCAATCAAAGGTCTAGTAAGCGGTAACTTGTCTGTCGATGGAGCATCCAACCCCTTAACCTGGTACGCTAGCGCAGGCCTTGAGTTTTTGAGTGTAGAAGCGAAATCCTGCGTCAACGTTTTTGGTAATCAAGGATGCATAAAAAGCGATGACGATGACACCGAACTGGCCTTTGGTGGTGGCATAATTGCTGGACTTAATAAAGGTGAAATTTATGTAGGTGGCGAGTATGTAGACGGTTTCTCCCTGGCTGCGGGTTATCGATATAGCTTTTAAACTACCTCCTGAATAAACCCTATAAAACAGGTTCTAACTTAAGCTGCCCCTGGTAAAAACACCCGGGGCAGCTTAGTATCTGACTTATCCCCATACCAACACTCTACCTATGATTTTACTGTCCATCATTATCATTCTAGTGGCCGCTGGACTCTGGTGGTATCGCGACGATACGCGTGAAGCAGCATTGCTGGCTGCTCAACAGCACTGCCAAAGCATGGATGTACAGCTACTGGACGGCAGCGTCATGTCCAATGGCTTCAGGCTAAAACGTAGTCAGTCTGGAACCTTGGTCGTTATTCAAAAATTTTGTTTTGAATTTTCCACCACCGGAGACCAGCGCTACCAAGGAAGGATCGAATTATTAGGTAAACGACGCCTAAAAATAGAATTAGATGCGCATAAATTTTGACTAATACACTTTGTTTTTTTGTGAACACCATCAAATAAATAACAATTGAAACAAACTCAAGCTTGCTAACAAAAACAATCTACAAGAAGATCCAACCAACCAGCAAAACCTCTAAAATCACAATGGACAGCATCATGGAAGAGCTAAAATTTAGATCAACGGATTCCAGCCAAACGATTGCCCATTTATTGATCCCCTCCGTGATAATCGCGCCATTATTAACCTGTTTGGTTATCGGGGGAAGCGGCCTAACCCTTTGGTTAGCGAATTATATAGCTGCGCTGATTCGATAAATCACGATTCAATATCAAACCGACGTCGAGCATCCTCAAGGGCATTTCGATTATCTACATCCCAAGGATGAAAGCCCTTTTGATAAAACGCCATGTAATCGTCCTGAGTCTCTTTAAGCATGGTACCTAACAACGCAAAGGCATCTCGCCACATCGTCCAGTTGCGCATCTGCCCTGCCCTCAGCACTAACTCCGTTGCAGTAGCAGTGTTCCCAACCAATACAAATACCGTCAACAAGGCCATCACCCGATAAAGACGCTTTCGATCACCAATTAACTGGTCATAGACATCAAAAGCCACGGCTTTATGTTCAGTTTCCTCTATGGCATGCCATGCCCATAGCCGGGCCAAGGCTGGTGCCATCTGATCCAAATATTCAGGTCGCCGACGCAATATATAATCGGACATTAACGCGGTTAAATGCTCGCCACACACCGTCATCGCAAGCTGATCTTCCGGGGATAACCAACGGCGTTGATATTTATGAAACACCTTCATGGTTTTTTCAATACGATCCACCCGAATTCCCCGTGCCGTCAACATGGCATTAAATGCTTGATGCTCGCGGGAATGATGGGCTTCCTGGCCAATGAACGCACGGACTTGAGCCTGGAGCACGGGGTCCGTTATACGATCCTGAAACAGTCGTACGCTGTGAATAAACTGCCCTTCTCCTACTGGCAAAGTTGCTGAAAATGCGGAAAAAAACATACTCATTGCCGCATTATTGGCAAACCAAAAGTCGGGTATGTCATCGTCATAAGATTGACCTAATCGACGGATAGGAATTCCCAATTCTGCAGCACTGAGTTTTAGAACCTGTTCTGCCTCTGATGATAATCGTACCGATTGCTCCACGGGATACCTCCAGTCACTTATTTGCGCATAGCCTTGCCCTTTAATTGTGGCATGGTTAATCCACCCTGCCCACCAAAACAAGAAAATTGACTAATCGATCAGATATTTTTTTTTGTTTTCCTATGCAACCTTTTCAGCGGTGTCGACGTATAGCTCATTGAATTCAACTCAATTGTCTATTTTGGAGATACAAATGAAACACTTAGCTACCTTTATCTACGCAATTTTAATCACTTTCCTATCTAACTCTATTTACGCCGCCCCTTCCTCTTGGGGCAAGGAAGACAAAATGAGTAGCGTTGAAGAAAAAATCAACGCTAAGGATTATCAATCGGCCATTAATGAATTAACAACGATGGTAGAGTCAGACTCAAAAAATGCAGACGCTTTTAATCTATTGGGTTATTCCAACCGCAAGTTAAAGCGCTACGAAGTGGCCGAAAAATTCTATCAGAAGGCGCTAGAACTCAACCCCAAACATAAAGGCGCAATGGAATATTTAGGTGAACTTTATGTAGAAACCAATCGCCTGGATGAAGCGAACCAAATGTTGGCTCGATTGGACAAAGCCTGTTATTTCACTTGCGAAGAATTCAAACTGTTAAAAGCGGCTATTGACCGAAAATCACAGGGGCTGGAGCATTCATCTAACTGGTAATTGATCCTCGCAACCAGAGTCATGTTCTGTGCACCAGAGATTACGGGTGCACAGAACGGCTTCAATACCTGCAAATATCTACTAAGGAAAACCCGCTCGTTTTAACCCTTCCTGCAATTTTTTTCGAAACCCCTCATCGTAGAATGGAAAGGCCGCAAAAAAATGGCTGGCACTGGCTGTAGCATTGAGTTTCAACGCCCGATGGTACCAATAGTTCGCTTTAATTTGATCTCCCGCCAGCGCATAAACGGCGGCGGCAATCATAGGAATAAGAAAATGGGCACCAGGAGTACGAGCAGATTTTTCCGCGTACTCAACCGCCTGAGCCAAATTTTCATTCATCAAATGACTAAAACTACGAACGCCATAAATAGCATAAAGCATTGGATCCAAAGGGCTGGTGTTGAGTGCAAGCTCGCTATTGACCATGGCCTGATCAGGGTTACCCTGCATTATTTCTGAAAATGCACAAGAATAATGTCCCTGAGAAAAATTAGGGCTTAAGGTTACTGAGCGCTCTAGCCAACTCTGACTGCCAATAACGTCACCATCTAACCAAAAAGAACGCCCCATATTATAATTGGTGAAGGGATCCAGTGGATCAAGATCAACACTTTGTTCAGCAAAACGTCGAGCATCTAAGATGCAACTCTCTGGATGGGAATCGTAGCTCACAAAGGCATCTTGAAATCGGGTAAACGATAGCCCTGCCCAAGCTCGAGCAAACGTTGGTTCCAAATCAATCGCTCGCTGGAAACAGGATTTTGCTTTGGAATTATCCAACTTGTTGAAGCGAAACATATGCCGTAGCCCCAAGTGGTAATTGGACCAGGCATCCAAAGACTCGGCGTTTTGCTGCATGGCCTGATTTGCCTCGTGCAATGGAATATACATTTCCAGAGAAGCAATAACCTGGGTAACAATTTGCTGGCGAATATCGTGCAACGAATCAGAACCCGCTTCATAACGCTCAGCCCAAATAATATCGCTGGTTTCACAATTGGATAATTCCACATTAATGGCCCAACCGTTCGGTATAACTTCCAATGACCCACACAGAGCGTAGCGAACAGACAACTGTTGACCGATTTGGCCTAAGTCTGGGTGAGGCATCCGAAATTGAAACGCAGTACCGCGGGCAATAACTCGAAGCCAACGCAAGCGGGCCAAGGATTGGATCAGCTCATGAGAAATCGCTTCAGCCAGCACCGAATCATTTTCGGGTTTAAACAGGCTATGAAATGGCAGTACAACCAGCGATGGTTTACCTACGAGACCGCTTATATCGCTATTCACGCCTTTTGTCAGGGGCAACTCTTCGTCTTGAGCCCGGTGAGCGGTGACGCTGATTCCACTTTCTGCCCTCTCAACCTCTTCAACAATAACTTCAGCAATAAAACGAAACCCTCGCCCCCGTTGTGTGCGCACAAAGCGCTGCTCATCACCGGTATCCTGAAGCGCTTTACGAAGAGTTTTTAGACAGGTAGACACAGCGGCGTCAGAAGTAAATCGACCACCCCAGACCTCAGCAATGATTTCGTCTTTGGACACCACTCGGTCCCGATGCTCAATCAACAGAATCAGCATGTCTAAGGCTCGAGGCTCCAACGAGACTTCTATGCCCGCCCGAAATAGCTGCGATGTCTCCGTGTTTAACTCACAGTCTTCAAACTTTATTTTCATGGCAGCTTTCCAATCTGACCCCCACATCAGTTAAGACTTAGAATAAGCAATCCTCAAGCACTCCTCAAGTAGACCTCAAGCTTTGCCTCCCACCTTAACCTAATCTGGACTCAGAAATTACCCGTTAAACAATAGGAGATCACTATGACCAGTTTGCAAACCATATCTCAAGAATCCAGCCTGGAAGCCGGAGTAGAAAGCCAACTCGATACGCTGTGTGCCGCCTTTGCAGAGCGGGCTACGATACACGACCAAAACGGCCAGTTCGTCCAGAGTAACTATGACGACCTGAAAAATTTCCGTTTCTTTTCAAAGGGAATCCCGGCGGAGTATGGCGGTGGCGGACTTGACTATAACGCGCTTTGTCAAGTAACAAGACGGCTAGCCCAGGCCTGTGGCTCCACGGCTCTGGCCTTTGCAATGCACTCCCACCCCGTCGCTATAAACGTATTTAAAGCCAAAAAAGGAGACCCAAAAGCCCAGGCTACCTTACAGAAAATAGCTGCCAACGAATTGATCATCGCCGGTACAGGGGCTAATGATTGGCTGGAATCGAATGGCTCAGCAACCCCAGTTTCTGGTGGTTTTATAATCAATGCTCACAAGCGTTTTGTCAGTGGAGGCCCCGGTGCCCAAGTACTGGTATCAAGCGTAAACTATGAAACTGAGGCCGGACAAGAGGTGCTGCATTTCTCACTACCCTTTAACACCGAAGGCGTCCAGGTTCAAAACAACTGGAAAACTTTGGGGATGCGGGCAACCGGCTCCAATGACGTGATTCTGGAGAACGTCTTCTTACCCGAGAGCGCTATAGTGGCGCGTCGCCCCGCCGGTGTCTGGCACCCTCTGTGGGATGCGATTTTACCCACGGCCATGCCATTAATCTGCTCCGCTTACTTTGGTATGGCAGAAACCGCTGCGGCTATGGCGCTCAAGTCCAATCAAGGGAATCCAGCTGTTGCCAGCTTGCTGGGCGAAATGAACAACCATCTAACTTCAGCCCACTTGGCCTTAAACGACTTGATCGCGCGCCATCAAAACTATGGTTACACTCCAAGCCAACAGAATACCGACACCGTATTAACTCGTAAAACACTGGTACATCAGGGGGTTAAAGCAACCATAGAAACGGCGGCAATCTTAATCGGTGGTAGCGGCTTTTTTCAGGGTCACCCCATGGAGCGCATTATTCGCGATGCACGTGCGATGCACTTTCACCCGTTGCCAGAGCATAAACAGCATACGTTCTCAGGAAGAATTATGCAGGGCATGGATCCGCTGTGTGAACTGACTCGATAAATAGCAAACCGAGCAAAAAAGGCCAGGGTAATTGCCCTGGCCTTTTTATAGAAAATTAGTTCCGCAGCTCAGCCTTTGGCACAGGCTTCCATGATGATCTCTTCCATCCGCCGAAACAACTGTTGAACCATGCCTTCCGGCAAATGAGAACGGCTGTAACCCGCACTCAGATTTAGAATACCACCAGAGGTGATAACCGACACCGCTAACTTGGGTGGATACTCCAACGGCGGAAAGGGACGAATGTTACTCATGATATGACCATCCACCTTGAGCATCGACAAGTCAACCAGCCCCACATTAGTCAACACGGGAATACACTCACCGCGATGTTTCAACAAGGCGGCGACAACGCGGCGCGCAAGAGCAAAGGGTAATAATGTCATGATAGGCCAGATAAACGGGCCTTCAGTTATTCCTGGATAGCGACCTTTACGCTGATTCACCGACTTCCGTACTCGCTGTGCCGCTTGCAGTAATGTGGTTGTATCATCCAACGCCACATTGGTATTGATAAAACTGGAGTAGTTCGCCACTCGATGAGGAGCATCCACACCTTCATAGCGACGCAAATCAAAGGTATTCAAGACACAGAAAGTATTGGGTTTTTCAGGCTTAATGATTTCGTAGAGCGCTAAATAGTAAGCACCCAAAATCATGTCATTAAAGGATAATCCATGACGCTTACGAAATTCGTGCAGCGATTTCATGGTGCTCTCTTGAAAATGATGGCAATAGAAATGACGATCCAAGTGATCCGTTTCTCTCACCGGCAACTGCCAATTCCGCGCGGTAAATGTATCCGTCGCTTGATTCATTAACGCGGCGACCAACACCCGAAACGCATCCAGTAGGCCGAACAGCGGCAACAGCGCTTTGGTACTGCGATTCGCCATAGTGCCAGGCTCAGGCATATAGTCTGGATCAGACTGTAAACGATTATAAATGTCCACAAGGGTGTTCATATAAATATTGAAGGCACGACCATCAATGGGGATACAGCTCACTTTGACACACACAGTGTCATACCCCTCACCGCGCACTATTCGCACATGCACCAGTGGCCTTTGGTAGAAATCCATTTCCATGGACAAATAGCCCTGGACTTCTTTTTCTCGCTCTTCAGGGCTCGATACCTGTTTCATTTCACAGTAATCAAACCCATCCAGTTCTGCTGCGCTCCAAGGTTTCCATTTTGGATACCAGACACCATAGATTAAACGGTGTGCCATTAACGGGTGAGCGATTAAAGAGAGTCTTACGGCTCGATTCAGGCGGGTGACATCAATTTCAGTGGGAATATCAAAAACCCAATGCATGTAATGATCGCCAAAGTCCTCTAGCAACACATTGACTTTATCCATTAGGGTGAGCCGCTCTACGGGCAAAGAATTATCAGGCACGGTCACCACCTCACTATTTAAGTTGTTTAGGTTATTTTTGTTTTAGAACGGGCAAAATCACACCACACGATACATCACACATTAGACGCAAACCTAGGCAAGATTGGCCACTTTGTACAGGCAATGCTGGAGAAATCTACCATTAGCGGACCTCCCTTTGCAATAATTCAGCTTATTTCCAAATTCCTGACTAAATTGCTGGTTTAATCACTTTGTTATAAATCTTGTCACATTCCTGATGACTTAATAGAACGCCAAAGTCTTGCTCAATAATGGATTGCAGATGGCTAGCGTCGGCAACAGCAATCACCTCAGTGCGGTCGACACAGATCTTATGATACTGATCATTCCTTAAAGATAAGGTCAGCTCCGGAAGAATTTGTGATACCACAAGATTATTGACAAAGATGGCACCGGGATACTTGTGGGAATAGAAGTGTCCCATCAAACAGTCGGCTTCGGTGTATTGCTGTAGGTTAAACGTATACAAAGAAAAATAACCTGCTGGCGTTAGCAATTCTAATTGAAAATCCTGATTTTTATTAATCACTACACGAAATTGCTTACCACGGCATTCAACGTGGGCATTGTGTTCAATTTTAATAGGGGCAAGCAAACAAGAAGCACCAAAACCAACGTCAATTAGATAAGGCTTATTTTGCCACTCCAACAGTGTAATACGATGAGTTCTTGGCGTATCAATGTCTTGGTTATTAATAACTTTGGCAATTAAGCAACGCACGGTAAACCCAAGCGCAGCCAAAGCATCATGCATAAGTTTATTATGTTCGAAACAATAACCACCCCAATTTTGCTTGACGACCTTGTTAATAATATCGTCAATATTCAGGGAAATATCCCGCTCCAGCAAAACAGCTAAACTATTAAAACTAAACTCAGCCAGATGCCGCAATTGTAATTGCGCCACGAATTCTAAAGAAATGGGCTTGGACCCGAGTTGAAGTCGATCAAAATAGGCATCGAATTTTTTGGCAGTAGTCATTAATGCTCCGATTTTAGACTTTACTAGTTAGTGAAGAATACTCAGCAAATAGAAAACTGCAATCGGATTTATTGAATGGCTAACGCTGATGCTCCAAGTAACCACTATAACAACGCGACACCCGATCAGGGGACCCTTGAACCAGGCAACCCTCTGAACAGAAGGCGCCTGGAGCATCAGCTATTTTAATCAAGCATTAACAGCTTGCTTGGTAGGAAAAGAATACTTCATAATTCGTTTCAAAACGGTCATATATTGTTTATGCATCGGTCCCGTATTGTAAGCTAGACCATATTTTTTGCAGACTTCTTGTACCCGAGGTGCCATTTCTTCATAACGATTAGCCGGAATATCTGGGAACATATGGTGCTCTACATGCAGGCTTAAATGTCCGGTCATAATGTGTAGCAAACGACCACCGGATATATTGGTGGAGCCTAGCAGCTGACGATAATACCATTCGCCTTTCGATTCATTTTCACATTCTTCCTGGGTGAAGGTTTCCGCCGCTTCGGTAAAATGTCCGCAAAATATAACCGCTGAAGCCCACACATTACGCCCAATGTTCGCCAAGGCATTGCCCAACATGACTTTCCAGAAAAAAGGGCCAGCCAACGCTGGAAAGAAAATGTAGTCTTTAAAAATTTGCTTACCGGCTTTTTTGTACATACTTTTCAGGAAGGGTTTCTTTTCTTCAAGATTGAAAGTGCCATCATTAAGCCGCTCTGCTTCTAACTCATGAACCGCCACACCCCATTGGAAGAAGATGCTTAACAACGCAAAATAGGCGATTTGAGGGATTCGAGCCGGATGCCAGGGAGTGTCATCAGATAAACGCAAAACACCGTAACCGTAATCACGATCTTTACCCATAATATTGGTAAATGTATGGTGCTGAAAATTGTGGGTACGCTTCCAGGATTGGGTATCACAGGCATTATCCCACTCAAAATGACGGGAGTGAATTTTGGGATCGTTAGCCCAGTCAAATTGTCCGTGAATAACATTATGACCAACTTCCATATTATCCACAATTTTTGAAACCGAAAGCGCTGTTACACCCAGCATAAAAGTTACTGGTTCGATACTAAAATGAATGAGCGTACGACCCGCCACTTCCAGGAAACGCTGAATTCGAATGATATTTTTAATGTAGTCCACATCTTTCTTACCCAGATCAGCACGAATATCATCACGAATAGCATCAAACTCTTTTTGTAAATTGTCGTACTGTTCTTTGGTCAGACTGCGACGACCCTTTTGTCCTCTTACATCTATAGTTTCTTGAATCAATTGTTCTACATTAGGTTGAGCTGCAATGGTCATGACTATTCTCCTGGCGCTTATAACTCAATATCAACATTACCGATTGGGGTGGAAACACACAGGCGAATATCTTCTTCGTCGGTGGATGAAATCTCTCCTGTCACAATGTCTTTGACTTGACCGGATTTTTTGGTGCATTTACAGGTGTAACAGATCCCCATACGACAACCCGCATTCGGCTTTAAACCCACTTTCTCGGCCATCTCCAGCAAGGTTCCCGGGTAATCCGTAGTGGCTTCTATTGCACTCTCTGTGAAATTAACCGTAACAGGAGCGCCCTCCACGGCGGCAACTGGCGGTAACCCAAAGGCCTCTTCATGTACCTGGGAAAGATCGTAGCCCGCGGCCGCCAGCAGTTCTTTAGCCAACTCCCGAAAAGGGTGCGGTCCACAGAGATAAATGGTGGCCGGCTTGCCTTTTAGCAAAGCGTTAATGTGATCAGCACAAAGGAGCGTTTGAGGTAATAACTGTTTACCCTCAGCGCCACCCTTACTGGCGATAAAATGCGTGGTGAAACCGCGATTCGAATCAGCCAATGCCTGCAACTCAGACTCGAAAATAAAGTCATTCCCGGTATTGGCAAAATACAGCAAGGTCGCTTTTATGGGAGCGCCCTGTTCCGCCAGCGATCTTATTTGTGACATTATCGGTGTCACTCCTGATCCCGCTGCTAGATAACCTATTCGACCACTCACCTTAGCGGGCAAAGTAAAATCACCGGCTGCCTGTGAAATGACAACAATTTCAGCCTCAGCCAGTGTTTCATGCATCCATGGGGTAACACTGCCATCAGAAATCTTTTTAACGGTAATAGAAATAATTCCTTCGGACTGCCATTGTTCCGGCGCCGAGGAAATAGTGAAGGTACGTGTTGTCCTTACGCCATTTTTCTCCACAGTAACCTGGATATGTTGACCGGCCACAAACCCCTTCCAACGCGAATTCGGTTGCAGGATCCACGTCTTGGTATCTGCCGTTTCCGTAATCACTTTGATAACACGCGCCTTGCATTCCAATAAGGAATTCATTGGATCGATACTTTCAACCAGGTATTCAAAGTACTCCCCCGCCTGGGGCGTATTAAAGAGACTGAGGTTAAACCAAGACTTGGCTCGCTGCATGATGGATGGGTTGTTCTGGTGCATGATCGTTCTCCTTTATTTTCTTCGTGAACAATCGTGCACTCAGATTAGGTTTCTGTCAAACAAATTCACCCATAAAAAGAAAGGTCAAATAAAAATAATTATATTGTTGTTTTTACAGGGTTTTATTTAATTTTTATGCACTACACACCGCCACGTAAGGGCTATATCTGCCCTGTAACCTCTGCTTAACACCGTAAACCTTGATCTATGTCAAAGTTTACATATGAACACTTAAAAGGAGGCCCAATAAAATGCTAACCTGAGCAAAGATCGCCATTATTTAAGTTAATCGCGACACCTAAGGATTAAAACAATGAACATCACCACTGACACTGGTGTCGAAGAAGACAATACTGCTCACCTGGAGACCAAAATGGAGAAGACTCTCGATATCCGTTCCCTGCTTAATGCATTCGAAATCATCAGAGAAAAAGGTGAAGCTGTTGAAGGAGGTTATCAACTTGATGGTATAACAGCTTTGTCAGATCAAGATGGCTACCAGATTCGGATGCACGATGACGCTGTAACTCTGGATATAAATTTTCATAACACTCACAAGTATCATTACGAGCGCATTGAACAACTCGATCGTTTTGTTGCAAGGCTCGAGGCTATTGAAAACAAATACCGTTAACTATTTCAGCCTAAATTTGATTAACATCACCCATTTGGGTTATAGGGTTTCCAACGTGAACCTCCTATTATCTCCTGCGTCCCAGCAGTGGCAAAAGCTACTCAAGGATGACCAATAATTTAACAGGAGATCATAATAATGAAGAAGTCTATTTACCTTGCAGCCCTTGCTGCAACTTCAGCGTTTAGCGGTCAAGTCTTAGCCGATGTAGAAGACAGAGATGGCGTGTATGATATGCAGTGCGACTCAGCCACGATGATACTGAATGTCTCTTCAGGCACTGGGACTGTGAATGAATCTGCCGATAGCATACTGCTAAATGTTGAAGGCGAAAGTACTAGCCTTGATATTCCGACCAGTTGTGAGGGCGGAACCGCAACGCCAACGCCAACGGCTGAGTTAGCTCAAAAAATTACTGAATATTGCAATGCAAATTTGGTAATTCCTGAAGGCTGGGGTGTAACATGCGAATCATTGGGTACTAGTATCAGCAGTTGGGCTGCTGGCCTCCAGGATAACATCAGCAAAGCGGAAATAGACCAATACTATATCGAGATTAATCCTGCTACCAACTGGATTTCCCGCTGGCTCGGACTACATCCATCCACGGTAGAGTTAACTCGTGTTGACGGCGAAGTGAAAACCAATACACCTTATACCCGTAACAGCGGAAAATTCGATTTTAGTACCGGATTCAGAAGTCCAATTATTGGCGGACTCGTTGGCTATGCCTGTATTGGCGGTATTGCAGATAATGTTGACGGACAGGTAGTTGAACTTGAAGATGCCAGTTATTTCGGATATGCAGAAGAAGACAACACAGCAGCCATTGTGTGCACGAAAGATCTGGGTGAAGAACGACTGGCTTTATCACTAAGCTTACATTTAGAAAAACTCTACTCTGGACCCAACCTATCAGGCAACTAAAAGAAAAAGAATAATATCAAAGCCCTTTTGCGGCAACTGGCTGGACAGTTGCCGCCTTTTTGGGCTGATAATTCTTAGCGATTAATCACCTTCCCACTCATCAAAATTGGGAACTTTTACCGTATCGTTGTCAAAGATCGCTTGTTCCGCTTTAGTATGACAGGCATTACAGTTGCTAAGTGAACGCACGTCATTGTTCTGCGCCACCATTGCCTCCGTTAGCTCGTGATGCTTACGCTTTATATAAGGCACATTTGTGATTCTCAACGGCGCAGTCATACCTTCAACAGAACGAGCGATTTTTCTGGCTCGTTTGTAATAGGATTTATCTGCACTGTTTGAAAATACGTAACCTTGAATATTGGCAAGCACCTCGTCGTCCAGTTCCGCATTCTCGCCAAAATGATCTTCAAGTGCCGTTGGATCCAGCAATTTTTTCCAGGACTCCTCTGTCAATAAACCTGGCGGGTAGGCGAAATGACAGGCTCCGCACTCCTCCGCATAATTGTCGTTATCCACAGGTCTAAACTCTTTCATTCGATCTACTGTGAACAACCAACCGCTGAATGTTTCTTCCGCCATCGCTTGGGCTGAGACACCTATTAACGTATAAGCCAGTAAAACGAACCCTAATTTTTTCATTTTTTATCTCCGATTACTGGGACGTTAGATAGTCAAGAATATTTTGTTGCTCAGAAGCGGTACATTCCCTTCCCCAAGTCCATTTACAATTCCGTTTAAACCATTTCGCTATTTTTTTTGGATCTTCATAACGGTCAGTGGTAACAGACTTCGCCATTGGTTCAATAGATTTCTTGGTTTTTACGTGAAGTCCTGCCTGGGTTATATCTATGCCATGGCAATCGGTACATGATCGCAGCTCGCCGGTTTCATCTGCCACTTTTTTCTCCCATAATGCCTTACCCATTATGGCTGATGAAGGCTCAGCGTAACTGTTGATTGCGAGCGTAAGAAAACACATCAGTACCCCATATTTAGTGAATTGGTTCATGCGCTTATCTCCATTTACCAAGTGATTTTTATGGCCACGCCCATCGCCACACCGCCAAGAATTCCAGGCCCTGAGTGGCCAGCTTCTGGAGCCTCAGAAATTGCAGCTACCATGGCCAGGGTACCGAGTAAACCAAGCATCATATGCAAGTTATCGGGGTCGGTGAAACCATCACTAAAATCAAAGTCGTCCCAGTGATAGATAAAACCAGTGGTTGCAGCACCAGCCGCTAACACCGTGGCAGAAGTAGCAAAATACTCATGCATACCACCTTCTTCTTTTGGTGAAATGGCCGCGAGAGCGACTAACCCCAGAGCACCTAAACCCATATATTTGTGGGCCTTGCTGCCGGTCAACCAGGATTCCTCAAACTCTTCGTTATCTTTACGAAAGGAGAAGGTCTGCTCGGTCTCCAGCGGCAACGCCGGCGTCTCGGTGGCGGAGTACCACTGAGTTGGGTTGTAGCTATAGCTCGGGTCATAGTCTGTAGCGAAAAGATCAGCATTGGGCAAACTTAAATCAAGTGATTCCCCGTAAACGGGGCTCATAATCACCGTACAGCCAACTACTAAGGCGGATACTTTTGTTTTCATTTTGTTGTTCCCTCAAAGGGTGGTGTTTTCTTCTGAAAAGCTGATATTTTTTTTCCTGTGAACATGGCATACACAAGATTTTCATCATGCTGTTTGCTTGCAGTCCACACGCCAATCAAATGCATACCAATACACAAAATGGTGACGTAAACCGCTATTTCATGGACTTTTAAAAGCCCATAAGAGGCCGCATCAGAAATAAAGCGATTAAAATATAGGAAAGGGCCTTCATATTCGAGAGCGGCTGCGAGCAACAGCCCACTCGCTGAAATCAAAGTCAACAACCCTAACAGCAAGAACACCATCGCAGCACCTAATGGATTGTGTCCCAAATAGTGTTCCGGTTTACCTTGACGTAATAAACGGATGTATCGGAGCATGCGGGCCGGACTGTAATAAAAATTTAAAAATCGAGCATGGTAGCTACCCACAAACCCCCATAACAACCGAGTGAGCAAAACCACAGTCAAAGTGTAACCAACAATCAAATGGATCTCGTTGTATCCCCATTCAGCCGTACCATAAGCAGCGGCAAATAAAATAACGGTGAACCAATGAAACAGGCGCACCACAGGATCCCAAACCTTTACCCATTGAGTTTGGCTGACACCTTTGCTCATTCGTCTCCTCCTGCAAATAGCAGATGGAGTATAAACCGCTCACCTTAAGGAAAACTTAAGGTTTTCTTACCTCGGCGAAATCACCCACAATCATATTTAGAATCGGTTGCTTTAACTGTTTGAAGAAGGATTTCCGGGGATTACTCGATATCAAAGTACAACAAACTCGATTGTTCTAAGCTCAGCACGGTAGAAACATGAGGCAGGTAAACAGAATAATTCCCACTTTATTGATCAACTATTTATGCCTGTTTATTCGGTGATTCTCAGAGGTTATCTGCGCGGCTCATGATCGATTAACAATGCCATAACATCAACAGAAGACAAAGGCTTGCTAATCAAATAGCCTTGGGCATTATCGCAATGATATTGCGCTAAGAGATCCCACTGTTCATGCTGCTCAACACCCTCAGCAATTACTTCAATACCTAAATTATGTGCCAGCATGATACTAGCCTGGACAATAGCCGCATCGCTTGAGCTTTCTAAGACATCACGGATAAAACTTTGATCAATTTTTAAAGTAGATACCGGAAATCGCTTTAAGTAGGCCAATGACGAATAACCTGTACCAAAATCGTCGATAGCAATTCGAACACCCAGTCTTTTCAATGCTACCATTATAGCCGCCGCCTTAACTGGATCTCGCATAACAACATTCTCGGTAATTTCTAATTCAAGTATACCGGCTGGAATGTTGTAACATTTAATGATGGTTTCTACTTTCTGTTGAAAGAATCTATCGAAAATCTGCAGTGCAGAAACATTAACACTAATTCCAATCTCTGCCCTTCCTATCTCACAAAACTTTAGATACTGCTCGCAAGCTTGGCGGATTATCCATTCTCCCACCCCGACGATAAGCCCGGAAGTCTCTAGCAATGGAATAAACGCGCCCGGCAATATCATTCCCTTTTCCGGATGCTGCCAACGAAGGAGCGCTTCCACACCTATAATTTTGTTCGAACTGATATTCATCTGAGGTTGGTAGTGTAAACATAACTCATCATTAGCAATGGCATATCGAAGATCTGTATCCATCTGTATTAACTGATGCCCGTACTCATCCATCTCACGAGAATAGAACTGATACTGATTAGACCCCCGCTCTTTTGCTTGATACATCGCCAAATCTGCATGACGCAATAAGTCCAACTCATTATCACCATCTTCCGGATATATCGCGACACCGACACTTAAAGATACAAATAATTCTTGTTTTTCTAGAATAAGCGAGTGCTCAAATGCCTTGAAAATCCTGTTGAGTATAAATACAGCCTCTCGACTGCCCTCTATCTCACTGAGTAACAACGTAAACTCATCCCCACCTAGGCGCGCTAAGGTATCCGTTGGGCGTACACATTCTTTTAAACGATTCGAAAATTGCCTCAGCAGATGATCCCCCGCTGAATGGCCCAGGCTGTCATTAACCCTTTTGAAATCGTCTATATCAAGAAATAACACAGCAAAATAGCGACCGTTTCTACTTGATTGGCACAGTGCCTCTTCAAGTTTTTTTACGAATAAAAAGCGATTAGGAAGACCAGTTAAGCTGTCATGAGTGGCTTGATACTGCAACTCAGATTCGAATTTTTTTCGTTCGGTTATATCTCTGGCTATAAGGGAAATATATGGCATTGGATAAACTTTGTCTTCATGCCAGGCTGCCTCCACAGAGGCTGGAAAAGCTGTGCTTTTATCGTATCTCTCAAGTAAAATCTCTCCAGACCAACGTCCTTTTTCCCGCACGACAGCATATATCTTACTCTGAATACTTTGTGTGGAAGCATCACTTAACAATGTCCATAGAGTTTTCTGTCCCTGGTCTATCTCCGCATTATTTACGTCACAAACCCAGTCACGCCCGAAATCATTCAGATAAAGTATCGCGCCATTTTCATCAGTGATCACAACAAAATCCGGTGTATATTTAAGCACGCTTTTTAATCTTTCGGTTTCTCTTTGTGCATCTATTCGGGCGGTTATATCTCTACCTGTTGCGACAAAATGCGTTATCTCTCCCTCAGAATTAGTGAGTGGTGATATTACCTTGTCCTCGTAAAATATCGTCCCATCTTTCTTCTTATTGACGACTATGCCGGTAAAGTTTTCACCATTAAGAACTGTTGCCCATAGGTTTGAGAAAAACTCACTATCATGATGACCAGAATTTAAAAATGCAGGGGAATGCCCTCTAACTTCCTTCAAAGAATACCCACTTAATTTCTCAAACGCTGGATTCACATACTCAATTTTCCCCTGTTTATCCGTTATAATTACGCCATCAGCCGTTTGCCCTATGGCAGAGGACATTTTTCTTAGTAAATCTTCAGATTCCAAACGCGCTTGCTTTTTTTTGGTTTCTTCTAATTCTCTTTCTATAGTAGGGATTAATCGCGCCAGATCTGATTTCATTACATAATCTTGGGCCCCGGACTTAATGGCATTAACAGCCGCATTTTCGCCTATGGTGCCTGACACATAAATAAAAGGTACGTCGCGATCAATATCACGAACGATTTTCAGAGCTCTTAAGCCATTAAGCTTGGGCATGGAAAAATCAGAAAACACAATATCCCAAGGCTTCGTCAACGCTTTACGCAGACTTTCCTCTGTATCAACCCGTTCGCCAATAACAGAAAGACCATTGATTTCGAGATAATCTTTCACCAGAAGAAAGTCATTTTCGTTGTCTTCTATAAATAGCGCATGCAAATTGCTCATTTAGAGTGCTCCGATAACTAAACTAGCTATCAAATTTTTATACAAGGTCAGGGAACATACTCATTCAACGATAACCAATACAAGCCGAGCTGCCCTGCAGCTTGTAAAAACGCATCAAAATCAACTGGTTTCCGTACATAACTATTAACGCCAAGTTCGTAGCCCTTTAATATATCTTCTTCTTCATTTGAAGAAGTCAATATGGTTATCGGTTGCAAATGTGTTCTAGGATCCTGGCGAATTCTACGAAGCACTTCCAAGCCATCAACTTTTGGCAACTTAAGATCCAAAAGAATAATTGCCGGACGATCCTTCACATCACGCCCCATGTATTTCCCCTCCCCAAAAATATAATCCAGCGCCTCAACCCCATTGCGCGCTACCACCACTTCACTATCAATATCATTCTCGGATAAGGCATCCAACATCAACAGTTCGTCATCCGGATTATCCTCAACCAGTAAGATCGCTTTCTTCTTCATAGTTTTTATCCATGTCGAGTGTAAAATAAAAGGTACTTCCCCTTCCTACTTCTGACTCCGCCCATACACGTCCACCATGCTTTATTATCACTCTTTGCACAGTGGCCAAACCCACGCCTGTCCCTGGAAATTCTGATTCATCGTGTAGCCTTTGAAAGGCACCAAACAGTTTTTCGGCGTATTCCATATTAAACCCAGCGCCATTATCCTTTACGCTAT
This sequence comes from uncultured Ketobacter sp., assembly GCA_963922875.1. Taxonomy (GTDB): domain Bacteria; phylum Pseudomonadota; class Gammaproteobacteria; order Pseudomonadales; family Ketobacteraceae; genus Ketobacter. The sequence continues at coordinate 113,768 of CAWUJH010000007.1, forward strand.
AAATTATTTGGTCATTGATAAGTTCCGATTGCACGCTTATCGTAGCGTCGTCTTTCTTTGCGGTAAATTTCCAGGCATTAGATAGCAAATTGGTCATAGCAATGGTTAATAGTTTCGCATCCCCAAAAGCCTTCATTCCCGGTTGAATAAAGCATTTAATTTTACGATCCTCATCAAGCTGTCGAATATCCTTTTCAACATCTTTTACCAGAACGCTAAAATCCAGCTCTTCTTTAACCATTTCAGCTCGTGTTATTCTCGAAAGCGTTAACAAATCATCAATCAGTAAAGCCATTCGTTGCGCCCCGTTACGAACTCTTTCCAAACGATCTTTACCTTTGGCATCCAGTTTATCGCCATAATCTTTTAATACGATCATACTGAAACCGTCAATGGCTCTCAGAGGCGCTCGTAAATCATGAGACACTGAATAACAGAATGCTTCCATTTCCTTATTTGTCGACTCTAATTCAATAGCATGTTTTTTTAGACTGCGATTGAGCTGAATAATCTCATCCTTTTGCTTTTTGCTTTCCGAAACATCGCGAATAATAACCGTCATCAGCACGCCTTCATCCTGACTGGAGGTGCTTAAACTCATTTCTATCGGAACTTCGGAACCGTCCTTTCTCCTAAGCTGTAGATCTTTATAGCTACTCATAGAGTTGAGGGTCGCGCCACTTAGAGCCTTTCTTATTTTTTTCTCAACGATTGAGTAAATCCGCTCAGGCATGAACACAGCAATGCTTTGTCCCAGTAATTCGCTATTGGTAAACCCGAAAACTTCGGTGAACGATGCGTTAACAAATTTGACCTCGCCCTCCTGATCAAAGACCACCACAGGATCCGGCGCTCCTTCAAGCAAACTTCGGTGTTTCTGTTCGCTTTTTTCTAGTTGCAATTCATAGCCGCGTCGCAGCGCTTCTTTCCAGCTGATTACTCCACTCGCAAAAAACAACAGAAAACTGGCCAAAAAATACAGACTGCCTAAGCTTTTTTTCGTTGCGTTATTTTGAGTGTTAATATAACTGGCCGGTGTAAACGCCACCAAATACCAGCGTTGATTGTTAACCTCGGGTAATATTTTTTGGCTATCTATGGTTACTATCTGAAAAACTCCGGTATCGTCTTTTCCCTGAGCATCTCCATTTTCCATAAAATTTTCCCAAACTAGCTGATGTTCACTAGCAAAGGTTGCATCCTTTTTTTTGTCCCACATAAAGCCCCATTCCAACTCGGCACTGGGCCCTATCAACCAATATCCATCTTGGTTTAAAAGCCACAGCTGATGCTTACCTTCCTGGTTTAGGGAGCGTAATTCATTCAGCAAATTCGAACCTTTGTAATTCACAATGAGGCTTCCGGAAAATTCTCCGGCCCGGTTATAAATTGCCATGCCGGCTCGAATCATTGGTTTTATAGGTTGCTCGATAACACCTCGCTCGACATTGAGATCGAACGGCGATAGATATATTTTTCCTGGATCCAGGGATTTTAGCGCTTTGGTATAGTATCGCTTCGATTTATCAAGGAGATCCTTGGAAGAGGCAACCTTTGGCAAGTTGGCGGGTCTATCAACACGCACCGATTCAAGGCCATTTTTATCCAGAACGCGTATTTGATCATAAAAGGGGTAATAGGTACTGAATGACTTTAACTCTGCTTGAAGGCTTAAAAGACTATTGTTATCACCCTGTTCAACCCAAGACTGCAGGCTCCTCAAATGAAGGAGATAGTTTAAATCTTCATCAAGCCCTTGTAACTCGTCACCAATGATTCGCGCTGCAATTTCTAAACGTTTTTCATCTTCTAGAGCGATTAAATCATCGAACCCTGCCACCTGCGAACGGTATAGTGCAATAACAACTATTGTTAAGATCGTAATAGATGGAAGGAAAAACCATAGAAATTTATAGATCAACATCCTGCTGAAAATCACTGCGTTCTTCCTAATTGAACACTAAGGTTATCGCAACAAATTCGTTACGAATAAAATCACCCATAGCGGAATTACCGCTATGTATATTACGTCAAAGTATAGTTGAATTTATTGATACAATCAGAAAGGCGCTCTTTTTTATAGCAGGATACTAATAAACTGTTTTTGCTTGTGTTTTCTTATGAAAGCTTACTAAATCTGGGATCAAAAAGTTGCATTAAGTTAAACTATTTTCGCATAATAAACAGTCAATACTATGACTGACATAATCATTTAGAAGCTGTAAGGCCCCGAATAATTTTCATTCAGTATAACCGCATTCTAGACACGATCATTAGATCGCGCATTTGTGTTTTTAATTTGACAAATTTTACCTCTTTGTCAGAGAAACCACAGACATCGCTTAATGAATCAGCGCACCAAAAACAATAAGCCTCTGTTTTTTATGGACTTTTAGTTCAGGATCAATCCTTGCTTCCCGCTTAACGAATACTAGCCTTCATTTACTTCAGAGCAACCAACACGAGCCTATAAATGAATTATAAAGATGCAATGAATTATTGCCTGTCGCTACCCGGTACTCAGCGGCAGATTGAGATGTCTAACAAGCAGATATTTAGTTTGTCTGTGAACAATACGGTTTTCGGGCTATTTGAAACTGGCGCCCCCATCCAATGGAAATTTAGCGTTCAAGTGGCCCCTGAAAAATTAAAGTCGCTCCTTAACCCTCCGATGGTAAAGGTTGCCGAGGTGGACAGTGAAGGCTGCTGGATCACAATAGTTCGCTTAGAAAACTTTGATGGTGATCAGCTAAAAAGGTTGATTGATTGGTCTTATCAACAGGCGCAGAACCCTGTCCAATTCGGCTCAACTCCGGACTGCTAATATGGCTAACCACAGAGGACTGACCGTATTAATGTGTTACAACGGGAATATCACGACATATACTTATCATTAGCACTGGAGGAATCCTATGAAAGTATCTGTTGTTGGCTTGGGAAAAGTTGGCTCTAGCTTGGCCTTTGTCCTATCCATAAAAAATTTTGTGCATGAACTCGTGCTAGTGGGCCGCACGAAAGATCGGGTAATGGGCGATGTGCTCGACTTACGCCATGGCCAATTGTTTGTAGACGCGCCGACTAAAATTACCGCTGGAACATTAGCCGACACCGTTGGCTCCGATATTATCGCCATTTGTGCCTCTGTGCCAACGCCTCCAAATATGAGCAGCCGACTCATTCTGGCGCCGGAAAATGTGGCAATGTTGCAGTCATTTCTCCCTGAAATCGCCCGGCTGGCGCCGCAAAGTAAAATTGTTATTGCCTCCAACCCCGTTGATGTTCTAGTGCACTTCGCCCTAGAAATAACCGGCTTTAAACCGCAACAAATTATGGGTACCGGAACATTAGTAGACTCAGCAAGATTCAGGCAGCTATTGGCGGACGAAATTCAGATTCATATGGAAGATATTCGAGCCTACATTCTCGGTGAACATGGGGATAGCCAATTTCCAGCCATGAGTTGCGCTGATGCCGGCGGTGAACCCATAGACCCTTCCCCCGCTCGCTACAAACTGTTTGAGCAAGCCTCGAAAGCGGGTTTTGAGGTTTTTCTACATAAAGGGCACACTAATTATGCGATCGCGCTGGCAGCTGCATCAATTATTCAGTGTATTGCTTTAGACTCCAAACATACTATGCCGATCAGTCTTAAGAGTGATGGATTTCTGGGTGTGAATGATGTCTGCTTAAGTTTGCCTGCTGTAGTCGGTAAAAATGGTGTTGAACGGGTGTTGCACCCTAGACTCAATGAGAAAGAGCAACAGGCTTTTTTACACAGCGCCGCAGTAATACGCACTGTTATTGAATCCGTGAAGGCGAAACAATCTAAGTAAGACGAGCGATAAATATTTTGCCTCCTTTCTATATTACTTGCGCTTGCCACACTGTTTCAACAACGCCAGATGCACCCATTAATCTTGTTAGGTAAATACTCTATTGCCATACTACCCTTTTTATAGAAGCCAGTGATTGTTCTGGGTATACTCTTTCCACCAAATAAAAACAATAATCCGCGAGCATTGCATTATGGCATCTATAAGTAGAGTTTTTGCCAATCGTTTTTTGATCGTTTCTTTGTTAGCAATTTCTTCCGTTGGCTGTGAAAGCGTATCAGACATACCTATCGTCACAGGCTATTCAGCCAAATATATCTGCTCTGGTTTATTCGTAAGTGGGTTTGATTTAGATAAGCTCAAACAGGATTTTGTGGCCCCTACAGTTACACCGCTAGACACTAATTGGACCGTCAGTGTTGACCATTATAATAAATCGGTAACTGTAGGAACGAAGCAATTCAACGGCCGCTACGCCAATACTGCACACTACAGAGAAGGGCTCGGTTGCACGCTAGTTCACGATGAAAACATCAATACTTTAGATCAACAAAAGCCCGCTTTACTGCCGAAACGAATCATTAGCCAACAACCCTGGCCTAGTGGCGATGGTCCCATTTCAGCGGACATTCCCGATCTCGATTACAGCGCAGTAAATGCGGCAATTAAACGAAGCTTTATAGAAAGCGATCCTAACAACCCCATCAATACCCTGGCGGTGGCTGTTGTGCATCAAAACAAATTGATTGCGGAACACTACGCAGAAGGCGTTAACAACACAACACGTTTAGCCGGCTGGTCGATGACAAAGTCTTTATCCAGCGCCTTGGTTGGCATTCTCTATGGTCTTCAGTCTTTTGATATCACTAAACCAGCGCCGGTACCTGAATGGCAAGGAACTGAAAAGGAGGCCATTACCACCGCAGACTTACTACATATGGCCGCAGGTTTAGACTGGAACGAAGAGCCCACCGGAGAGAACCCTGATCAAGGCAACTTGCTGCATGCTACTGATTTTGCCTCATACTATATTGATAAACCCCTAGTGGCTCGGCCTGGAACGGTTTTCAATTATTCAACAGGCAGTAGCAGCTTACTGGGACGAATTGTACAGGATCAGATTGGTGGAGACGTAAGGAGAACCAGTCAGTTTGTGAACGCAGTGTTATTTCGGCCTTTAGGTATCAGCGACGCGATCTTGGAGTTTGACACCATTGGCCAGCCAGCACTCGGCAGTTATCTTTACATGAGTGCTCGTGACTGGGCACGTCTTGGTTTACTTTACCTGCGCCAAGGTGATTGGTTTGGCAATCAAGTAATCTCTAAAGAATGGGTCAATTTTAGCACTACACCATCGGCCACTAATCCCAACTATGGCTCACAAATGTGGCTCAACACCCATCGTAAACTTTGGTCACAACTACCAGAATCCACCTTTGCGTTTTTGGGTTATCAAGGCCAGTTTGTTATCATTATTCCAGAGTACGATTTAGTCTTCGTCAGACTCGGCGTAACCTTTGATACGGCTAACAAGAGCCCAGGCTATGATTTACAGAACGTGATTCTGGATATCGTCGCAGCACTGCCGCAATACTGAACCAATTAACCCAGATGAAGAGTGACTGACTTTCCCATTTTGGGCAACTGCGCACGCCCAAACTCTTTGCCATCCCAATATATTATAATGGCGTCATCAATGACATGGGGCTCAAAGCGAATTTGCAAGGTAACGGGATGCCCGCTACTGTCCAACTTTTCAATTTCAAACTGCAATTTATTGGTACGCACCACATCGCCTACATTAAGGGGCGAAATCGAAATATCACGAATGGATTGTTCAAATTTATTGATCATCCCAGTAGCGGATTCTACGGTTAACTCCGCAGGCCCTGTACGCTCAATGGTATAGTTCGTTGGCTGTGACGAAATCAGCCATAGATTCTCGGGTATCATCAAGTGATCGGCGAAGCGCATGGGCATCGCCGATAACGCAATCGGCATATTCAACCCAAACAACAATACCCGCTCCTGCTTGCTGTTCACCGGCAGCTTTTTGTTAGTTTCTAGCGCCATCGCCTGACCTAGCAATCTAGTGCTATAACTCATACCCAACATAAAAATCGGCGCCAGGACCAGATGGAACGCAAATAACGTATAGGCACCATAGCGGGAAAAGCGGGTTGTGATGAGTCGACGGCTAACGGCATCGAGCAACAAGCCAAGTAATGCTGAGGCACCAATCCCCACAAACAGTAAATTACGATCGGCAGGAATGGTAGTACCCAAAGGTAGCGCAGCAAGCACTGTGCCCAACGCCCAAAACCGTGCCAATGCAGAACCTTGTAACAAGGGCATTAACACCACAAGCAGTAAAGCAAGAAACACAACAATGGAAGCTATTGCTAAACTATCAATATGTGGTGCAAAACCGAATACATCCGCAGGTACCAAGCCAAATTGCGCCATAAAGATAATGGGTAAACGCTCGAACACTCGCGCCATAAAAAGCAAAGGGTCTTCCCAGGGGTCAATATAGGCACTCTGCCAATTAGTAGCGCCAAAGTTACCTAATTTATAAAAACTCCACCACAGCACAAGTACGCAAGCATAAGGCCAGAGCGAAACCAAAAACGCCCAGCGCCGTGGTCGTTCCACCATTAATACATAGGCAAATAAATAAGCACCTACGCTGACGCCTATTTCTCCACTCAGCAAACAAAGCACGAAGAATAACAGACTTAATAATAAACACCGCCGATCAGCCTGCTGTTGCCACTTGACGAAATAAATTAAACATAAACCTGCAAAAAAAGTCGCAAGAATCGCATTGCGATTGGCTACCCAGGCAACAGTAAAGCCATGAGTACTGTCCCATAAGAACAACGCCAACGCCAATACGGAGGCATAGGCCGGCAACGCCAATAAACGATAGAGCTTATAAAGAACAGCACCCGCAGCGAGGTACCAAAGGTTACTGTGCAAGTGCATCAAGAAAGGAGAATCGCGCCATAGGTGATGATCCAGCCAGTGACTAAGCTCGGCCACGGGACGCCAAAATTGCGAGCGGAAATCCTCGGTGATCCACCATGGCAGTACACCCAGATCCATTAAGGCTCGATTACGCTCAGGAGAAGCATCCACCCATGAAAACAAACCGAATAAAGACCAATCATTGGGAGCCGGAATAGATATTTGTGGATGCAACATTGCATAGTGGAGGTAATCGTCCCCCAGCCAGCCTGAAAATAAAGCAGGAACTGTCAGGATAAAGCCGATGATAAAAACCCAACCTGGCTTTTCCTGTAAACACTTCATATATCCCATAACGACGCTAAAATAGCGGTTTGTAGATCCTACAAGCTAGTAAAATATGGCCAAAGTAACAAGGTTTTTGGTAATTAAGACGGGTGTACAGCAATGCTGACCAAAGGGCCAAGAGATTTTGCTTCTGTAGCAAATTACTTTGCGCAAACAATCTGTATCATGGAGCCATCATTCTTATTGACCTAAAAGTACTAATGTCTACTAATATCACGCAAAAACAAACACGCTTTTTCGGTTATGCTATTGAGCAGAGCTTATACAAGCAGGTCGTTGATCTAATCACTCAAATCAACCAGGGTGAACGCGGCGACACAGATCGCCTGTCTGAAATGTCTGGAGCGGCTTTAATTGAAGTCACCGACGCCGGTTTTCAGGCTTATTATGAGCGTCCGGCGCAATTGGCCCACATTTCACCTCGGGTTAAGAAGGCAAGCGATGCTGGCATGCATGCTGTGCAAAAAGGCATTCATATGGTGATTCGTAAGTTAATGAAAAACCGCAGCCTAAACGATCTGAAACAATTGGCTACCAGTTTATCTTATCTCATTTGCGTGGATAACAGCGATCCTTCCAAGGCTTATGCCTGCTTTCGTCTCGATGAAGAATTATTCCAGCGCGTGGTAGCGATTATGAACCGCGCCCATACCGATTCGAACATTGAAGCCTATCGCAGCGAGATGATTGAATCCATCGAAGCCTTAATAGCCACTGGAGTCGATAACTTTTACAGCAAACCCATAGGAAAGGCTGAGATTGGAAGGATCACCCGTAAAGCAGCCGATATCGGTATTCACACCGTACAAAAGGGTTCTAATGCTGTGGTTCATAAAGTATTCAAAGATATGGACCACGGAACTCTGCTACCCATGGCTCAATATTTCGAAACCCTGCTTCACACTGAAGTCAAAACCTATAAGCATCGTTACCTCAGCGTAGCCAAATAAGCAGACGAAATAGCAAATAGACAGACGAAATAGATAGATGGCGTAGCGAGAGACCTGTAACGCTACGCCAACAGCAACCCAAGGCACATCAATAAACCGTGGGATAACGCAGCAGCAATGGTACATTTGATGGCTGGCAACAACTGAGCCGGCTGTTCCGCAAACCGAATCACCCCCACCGCAGCAAACAAAGATAAAGGCAAGGGTAGAAAACCCAGCCCACACCATCCTGGAAGCAGCCCTGAAGCCAGCATTAAAGCTAACAAGCCATACGCCATCAGAATAATCAGTAAGTAGCCCCAGCGCGCCTTATGCGGCCCGAGTCGAACCACCCAATGATCTTTCCCCACCTGTTCATCCGCCTTGTAATCAGGGAACTGGTTAATGTAAAGCAAGACCGCTGACAACAAGGCAAAGGGCGTTGCCACCAGCAGCGTAATCAGCGGGTAAAAACCGCTTTGTACATAAGAAGCACCCAACGGAATCAACCAGCCAAAGCCCATTGCTACACAGAGCTCACCCATGCCCCGACTATTCAGTGCTAGTGGCGGTGCCGAATAAGCCCAGCCAATCAGTAGCCCCAGCAACCCCACTACTGTAAGGCCTATACCGGCTTCAAATAATAAAATAAGTCCAATTACTATGGTCAGCGCCATTAATCCAAAACCAAAACGCCCCATTTCTCGCGCTGACAAAACCCCATTTTGAATAAAGCGACTACCGCCGGTAAAAGGGAATAAACGCTCTGTGTTAGCCCTGTCAGTACCATTAAGATCGTCGTAATAATCGTTGAGTACATTAATCCCGGCATGAACGATTAAGGCACCAAGCACCGTTAAAACGGCGGTCCAAATGACAATGGTTGCACCAACATAATAAGCACTGGCAAGCCCCAAAAGTGCTCCCACCAAGGCCACCAAAAGAAATGGCGGCCTGGTGGCCGCCACATACTTGGCTAGCGGATTACCCGCAAATTGTTCTATCGATGGTTCTGACAGTGATGGTTCTGCTAAAGACACTAGCCCGATCTCCTTAAGATTCGATACAGGCTAGTGTATGGCTTGTTCCCGCACAGCTGCAAGGGCCTTTAATATTGACTCTGGCGTTGCCGGAGCGTTGAGTGGCGGCGATAAGGAATTACCCGCCGCTTGACTGATAGCGTCGCGCAGCGCAAATAACACCGAAAAACCCAATAATAAAGGCGGCTCTCCCACGGCCTTGGAGCGCAATACTGTTTCCATAACGTTGGGATTATGAAACAACCGAGTATGAAACTCCGTGGGGCAATCATTGACTGCAGGAATTTTATAGGTTGAGGGTGCATGAGTGGTGAGCAATCCCGCATCATTCCAGCACAATTCTTCTGTGGTCAACCAACCCATCCCTTGGATGTAAGCACCTTCTACCTGCCCTATATCAATGGCTGGATTAATGCTGTTGCCTGCATCGTGCAGTATATCGGCCCGCAATAATTGCCACTCTCCGGTTAATGTGTCCACCGCGACTTCAGACACCGCTGCACCGTAAGCAAAGTAGTAAAAGGGATTGCCCGTTAAGCTTTCACGATCCCAACTTAGGCCCGGTGTTTTGTAAAAACCGTCGGACCATAATTGCACCCGCTCCTCATAGGCTTTTTGTACCAGCGCAACAAAGGCTATGGTGTTGCCACCACCCGTGACAACGCCATCGGCAAACTGAACGGCGCTGGCTTCGCAGGCCAGTATTTCCGCAGCAACGGCAGCCAAGCGGTTGCGGATAGTGCGGGCAGCAGCCTGAGCAGCAGCACCGTTTAAATCGGAACCAGTCGAGGCCGCTGTCGCTGAGGTATTGGCTACTTTGCTGGTGTCGGCTGCGCTGGCCCGCACCTTGGACAGGTCAACGCCAAGTTCACCAGCCACCACTTGGGCCACTTTGGTATTCAACCCTTGCCCCATTTCTGTACCACCATGATTCACCAACACCGAGCCATCGGTATACACATGAACCAAAGCCCCAGCCTGATTAAAGTGTTTTACGTTAAACGAAATACCAAACTTTAAGGGGGTAAGGTAGATGCCTTTTTTAATCACTGACTGGGTTTGATTAAACGCCCGAGTGGCAGCACGTCGCTCTACATAGTCACTGCTCTGAACCAGTTCACCCACAAGCTCTGCTATTACATTGTCTTTTACCGTCTGCCCGTAAGGTGTCACATTGCGCTCACCGATGCCGTAAAAATTGCGCTGGCGTACACTCAAGGGATCAAGATCCAATTTACGGGCAATATCATCCAGGATGTACTCAATGGCGATCGCCCCTTGCGGGCCACCAAAACCGCGAAACGCGGTGTTGCTCTGGGTATTGGTGCGACCGCACACCACAGCAATATCCACATGTTCTAGAAAGTAACTGTTGTCCAGGTGACACAAGGCCCGTGTGGCTACTGGCCCAGATAGATCCGCCGAAAATCCGGCCCGGCAAACCATGCCTACTTGCAGCGCTTGAATCTGACCATGCTGATCGAACCCCACATCATACTGGTAGCTGAAACAATGGCGTTTGCCCGTTATCATCATGTCATCATCACGATCGGGGCGCAGTTTAACCGGTCGCTGTAAATGAAAGGCGGCCAAGGCGGCGATGGCGCAAAAAATTCCCGATTGGGATTCTTTACCACCAAAACCACCCCCCATACGACGCATCTCCACCACCACCTGGTGGGCCTGTAAATTAAGTGCATGGCAAACGATGTGCTGCATTTCTGTGGGATGCTGAGTAGAACTATAAACCTGCATCCCCTGGCCTTCCTTGGGAACAACGTACGCAATTTGCCCCTCCAGATAGAATTGTTCTTGCCCCTTCACCCGAAACTCGCCTTTGATTCGATGCTCGCTGGCGGCGAGTTTCTGCTCTGGCGTGCCGCGCACCAAATGCATGGGCGGCAGCACGTAGGATTCGTTTTTATGAGCTTCCAACTCATCCAGAACTGCAGGTAAGACGTCATATTCTATGACGCCTAATTTAGCCGCACGACGGGCTTGATCCCGAGTTTCAGCGATTACAGCAAAAACAGGCTGGCCGATATAGAAAACCTCACCCTCGGCCAGAATAGGATCATCATGAAGGATGGGGCCACAATCATTGGTTCCTGGAATGTCTTCGGCGGTATACACCGCTACTACGCCGGGAGCCTGCTTTACCGCCGTTAGATCTATGGATTTTATACGTGCGTGGGCCTGACTGCTCAAGCCTAATGCGGCATGCAACGTACCCTGTAATTCCGGCATATCATCGATGTAGGTGGCTTCACCCGCCACATGCAAAGCGGCTGATTCGTGAGGAACCACTTTTTGCTGATTACTCATGCTCCACCCCCTATTAATACGCCGGTACGAACCTGAGTCAACGTTTCACCGCTGGGCTGGGCCGTTTCCAAAAAAAACCGGTAGAGTAAATTAGCCGCCACTAACTGGCGATAACTTGCGGTGGCCCGCATATCCGACAAGGGCTGGTAATCTTGACTTAACGCTTTCATCGCCGCTTGAACGGTGGTTTCATTCCAAGGCTGGCCGACTAAGGCTTTTTCACAGTGTTCGGCCAAATGAACAGTGGCCGCCATACCGCCGTAGGCTACCCGCGCAGCGGTAATCCGGTTGCCGTCTAACGTCAATTGAAACGCACCACACACCGCTGAAATATCGGAATCGTAGCGCTTACTTACTTTCCAGGTACGAAAAACTTGGTCCGCTTGCGGTCGTGGTACACGCACCGCACTGATGATTTCATTTTCCCGCCGCGACTGCTGCCGATACCCTGTGTACAGCGTATCTAGAGCAATAATCCGTTCACCATTAACACTGGTTAGCACCACTTCGCTTCCCACCGCCATTAACCAGGGCGGGGTGTCACCTATAGGAGAACCGTTCGCCACATTCCCGACAAAGGTTCCCGCATTACGGATAGGAACCGATGCAAACCGTTCAGCAAGTTCCGCTACCGGATACCAGGCTTCGAGCCGAGCGTAAGCCTCCGTCAAGGTGACCGCCGCTCCAATTTCTAACCAGTCGTCCGTCTCTGTCAGGCGCTGCAGTTCCGCCACATTACCCAGATAAATGATTGTGTCTAGTGTTTGCATTTGTTTAGTCACCCACAGCCCCACGTCTGTGCCACCGGCAAGAATGAGTGCCTGTGGATGCTCGGCTTTCAAACTGACTAATTCCGCCAGCGTATGGGGGGAATAAAATCCCGCAGTTCGCAAAGAATCTGGGGACTTTACCTGTTGCAGTTGCTGCACAGCATTGGCGTGATCAAAGGGCACTTTTGGTAACTCAAACATGGCTTGCCCGGCGTCCAGGATTGGCTTGTATCCGGTACAGCGGCATAGATTGCCGGACAAGGCATAGGCCAATTTATCACGACTGGGTGGTGGGGTTTCCTTGCCTTGTCGCTGCACATAAACTCCCCACAAAGACATCACGAACCCCGGTGTACAAAATCCGCATTGTGATCCGTGATGATCCACCATGGCCTGCTGCACCGGGTGCAAACTATTATCGGGTTGCTTCAAATATTCAACGGTGTAGATGACCTTGCCATCCAGAGCAGGCAAGAACTGAATACAGGCATTTAGTGATTTCATTGTCAGCTCTGAGCCAACCAGATCACCGACAATCACGGTGCAGGCACCACAATCACCTTCTGCACAACCTTCTTTAGTTCCCATCAAACGCTGTTTATTGCGCACAAACTGCAGCAAGGTTTCGGTGGGTTCCGGCTGTGTCACCGAAACCCGTTCATCGTTAAGCCAGAAGTGAATGCTGTTTCTATCATTATCACTCATAGATCAATCCTTTCTGCGGTTTAGTCATCCGACTCCCAGAGGGGTTCAACCTCATCATCTTGCTCTAGCGGCATACGAGAAGCAACCAACAACAAGACAGCGATAATCAAATAGCCCCAAAGAATTTCTGATTCCCAACTGAACCACTGCAAATTACTGGAATGCAATACCCCAAACCCCGTTAACACCGCAGCGACGAAAGCGGTGATCGCAGCATTCACTACTTTACGGTCAATCAGAAAGGCCGCAAACCCGCCCCACAACATTCCCGATACAATAGCACCGGCCGCCATAGCCGATTGACCGATAACATGCGCCCCTTGTACTTGCATGGCGCTAACGAATGCTGAATCCATTAAACCGGGGACTTTATCCAAACCCATGGCTTGCAAGCTATTAAGCACACTGCCCCACTTCACCACGATAATTGCGGACACATGGGGTAAAAAAGCAATACCCACTGCAATGGCATGATGTGGCGGCACTGAACGAAAAGCCGTAGCGATGATGGAGACACCCACAAAAACCAGGATCGGTGCAACGGCCGCATGAGGAATTAAACCACCCAGGAAAGACATCAAGCCAAAAATTGCACTCACAAAGAAGACAATACCGACGCCGAGCGCATAACCTGAGCGCGCGCCCATACGTTTGTAGGCGGGGTGGCCAATATAAACCGTAGTGGGAAACGGAGAGCCGAATAAACCTCCCACCATAGTGCCAACGCCATCAGTGACCTGACACCAACCAACTGGATATTTGTCACCCACACTGTCTGCAGATTCCACGTTATTCATGGTCTCGATGAAGTTATATATCTGCACAGGAATCAAAATTGCCAATAGCTCAGGCCGCTCCCACAAAGCGTTTATACCCACCATTAAATCACCGAACCAGGGAATCGGTGGATACATACCAACACCACTAAAAGACACCTCCGCTTTACCCACCAGCAACGCCACCACAGTACCGGCCACCAAAGCAACTAACCCGGCGGGCAAGTTAAAAGGTAAACGATAACGACCCACAAAACCCCACAACACGAAGGCTAAAGAAGTAAATCCAATCAGCGGTTCTTCATAAATATGGGCCATGGCCACGGTGGCAATAAAAACTAACGCTATCCCCGCCAGAGTACCTAACATTCCTGCCCGAGGCGTGACTCGTTTCAGCCAAGGCCCAATGATGGCGCCCAGAAGCTCAATAGCTCCACCAATGACCCCGGCCGCAATACCTACTTGCCAAGCTAATAGGGAATCGCCCGTAATCCAGTAGATAGGCCCAATAACGCCAAACAAGTAGACGAACATAACCGGTGTACTGATGCCATAGGGCAATGCGGTTACGTTGGCTCGTTGCTCTTTTGCGGCCAAACGACGCGCCATCAGCACGTACACAATCATGCCGAAGAGAATCGCCACCGCAGCACCGGGCAGGATACGCCCGAACACAATCTCGTCCGACATCCCCAGAACAAACCGGCAGACGGCGGTGATAATCAATAAATTAGCTAAGTTATCCGCAAAGAGTGCCCAAAAAGCACTTAAGTCACTGCGCGAAAATAAAGGATAAGCCCCCATGTTTTGCTCCCCTGATGTGATAAAAAAAATCTACCACTGGCAGCGGGAACTAATACAAGGGCTTAGGCGTCAGTGATTATCTGCCCCAATCCCCCGAATAATAATCCCGGCCACAGTGGCAGTGGCCTTGTCAAAATCTTCATCGGTCAGAGCGTCCTGCCCCATTGCAGCTGCCATTTGTACTGCGAAATCCGCATAATGTTGAGTGGCGCTCCACAGCATAAAAATGATATGTGCAGGATCTAATGGCTGTATTTTCCCCTGCCTGGCCCACTCTTTGAAAACCGCTGTCTTACGTTCAAACCACTCACTGTACTCGTGGTTAAAATACTTTTTTAGCCTTGGCCCTCCTGACAGGATCTCTTTGGCAAATACGCGAGATGCCAGCGGGTAGTCCCGAGACAACTGCATTTTTACCTCTACGTAACGGCGCAACGACTCGGCTGGCTCCTCATTCGAATCCAAGTCGTTTAGCGCGCTGTCCCATAACTCCACAATTCGTGATAACACTTCTGAATACAGCTGTAATTTGCTGCCAAAGTAATAATGGATATTGGATTTCGGCAGATTGGCGCGCTCGGCTATACGGTTCATGGTGGCGCCTTTGAAGCCATTCGCCGCAAATTCCGCTTCTGCTGCCGACAAAATATTGTGCTCGTTTTTCTTCCGTATCGTCCCGGTGGGTTTTTCGTCCTGGTGAGACGGCACATTGAGTATTACGTTTTCCGATTTCATAGCTAATGGGGCCTCTGAATTGAGACCATATCCTCAAAGTAAACAAGGTAATCTCCTCATTATACTTTGCCACCACCGGCCTGTATGTAATTGCCGTCATTTGTCTACACATCAGCCAAGGGTTTAGCCGTAACAGTACCTGTCGAAGCATCAAAACTGTGATCTGGTACTAAAAGATTCAAAATTATGGCCATAAGACCACCGGTAGTTACTGGGGACCCCATAATGTTTTGCACCGATTTTGGCATTAGCGCCAAAGCTTCGGGCACCATAGACACACCAAGACCCACGCCAAAGGACACCGCCATAATCAGCATTTTGCGACGATCCAACTCAATGGACGCTAAAATCTTGATCCCCGCCGCCGCTACCGTGCCAAACATTACTAAGGTTGCCCCGCCTAACACAGGCTTGGGTATTTGTTGTAACACACCGCCGATCATGGGGAAGAAACCCAATACAAACAGGATCACCGCCACATACATTCCCACATAGCGGCTCGCCACGCCGGTTAACTGAATCACACCGTTGTTTTGACTAAACGTTGTATTAGGAAAGGTATTAAACACGGCGGCTAACGCAGAATTGAAGCCATCACCCAAGACACCACCACTGACGCGATTTAAATATTCTGGGCCTTTAATGGGTTGTTTTGAGAGCAAACAATTGGCGGTGATATCACCCGTGGACTCAATGGTGGTAATAATATAAATCAGCGCAATGGGGATAAATGCGCCCCAGTCAAAGTCAAAACCATATTTGAATGGGATAGGAATACTAATCAGTGGCAGAGCACCTAAATTGGAAAGATCAATTTTCCCCAAGAATAGACTGGCGATATAACCTGCTACTAAACCAATCACTATGGATGATAAACGAATCCATTGATTACTTGAGCGATTGAGAAAAATAATCAACGCTAATACCGAGCAACCCAAAATCAGGTTTTCAGCAGAACCAAAGTCTTCGGCCTTAAACCCCCCAGCAAGATCAGTCATTCCTACTTTGATCAAACTGACTCCGATAATGGTAATGACGATGCCCGTGACCAACGGCGTTATAACGCGGTCCAAGCGATGCATGATTCGGCTCAACGCCATTTCAATAAAAGCACCCAGGAAACAGATACCAAAAATCATAGCAAGTATATCGTCCGGACTACCGCCACGGCTCTTTACAATAAAACCGGCACCTAACACTGCCCCTAAAAAAGCAAAGCTAGTACCTTGAACGCAGATCATACCCGCACCCACGGTGTTAAAGGGGCGTCGGGCCTGGATAAAGGTGCCCACCCCGGACACCATCAGCGCCATACTGATTAAATAAGGTATTTCGCTGGCCAGACCCAAAACGCCCCCAATAATTAATGTCGGCGTGATTATTCCTACAAAACTGGCTAACACATGCTGGAACGCCGCAAAGGTGGCTTCCAAAGGTGGTGGACGATCGTTTAATTGGTAAATAAGTTCTGATGCCTGATTGTCTTCGCTGCTCATGGTTCACCTCCGGTCTAGAAATGCCATTTGATTAACAGGCAGGGATTGCGCTCATCAGCGCCGTCCACACCAAACTTATTAGTCCAATGAGCATATTCCATGCCCACATAGAATGGCGCTGAAGAATCAATGTAAGCACCGATATTCCATTTCAGTTGGAAGGTGAGATTGGTTTCTGCTTCATTGGTATCTGTGGAGGTAGACGTATCCATAAAACCATCAAACAACCATTCCGTTGGCCCTAAGTTAAAAGGCACACCCCAAGTAATGGTTAGCTGCTCATCGTCATCCCATTCGCCATTGAACGCCTTGTACACATTGATGCTAAAGTACTTAAAACCTGGGAGATCAAGGTTTACCGCAAGCCCATAAAGATAATTATCAAAGAAATCACCACCTTCCCAAGTGCTTGCAATCAATACATCTTTGACTATGCCAAAGGAAAGGTCTTTGCCGGTGAGATAGCCCAAACTCAAGCGGGGCGATAACTCAAAATAGTTGCTAACGGTTCCATCGTCAGAACGTAAGTGATCCATAAAGAAGAAGTTGTCACCCCAGGTATGGCCACTGGCATGCTCTACCGTTAACACATTTCGTTCTGGGTCACCCAATTCGTAATCTGAGCCGTGCAAATAACTCAGACTAAAATTACTCCACAACATTTTGCTGTGGGCACTACTGGCAGCAACCAACAAAACTAAACCCAACAACCCCCTTGCACCGCGTCGATATACTTGATTCAACCCCATAACTACTTCCCCCGTTTCTCAGCGACTAATTCATCTCAATCAATTCTTCTCAACACAAAAACCTGACCACATAGACAGGTTGCGAAGGAGACAGCAAAAAGCTGGCCAACCAGTCAAATTTTTCAAAAAACAGAGGGAGTTAGAATCATCAAAAATGAAATTTTCTTATAAATTTCAATCGATTAATAATTTCACTAAAAGGGGAAGAATCTAGGAACTTTATTCAAAAGCCAGTGTCCGCCGAAAAAAGCGCACAGGCTAATGTGCGCTAAATAAGAACCTGCCATGAACCCAATGCGCTCAGTTGGATCACAAAATGGTCACATTCACTACGCTCAATGATTAGTTAAACCGACTTGGCTAACTGCACCGCTAACCTTTGCTGTTTCCGTTTCAAGGCCTCGAGATCCAAGCCGGGAATTTTCCCCGCCACCACACTCCAGCGACCTGCCACCATCACCCTGTCGGCCTGTTGGGCACCACACAATAACAGCGCAGCGAGGGGATCGTGACTGCCGGCAAAGCGCAATTCGTCCAAGGTAAAAAAGGCGAGATCAGCCTGCTGCCCTGGTTCAATTCTGCCAACATCCGTGCGCCCCAACATGCGGGCACCGCCTTCCGTTGCCCAACGCCATGCATCCCAGTGCGTTACTTTATCGGCACCATAGCGCAAACGCTGCAACATAAGCGCCTGCCGCACTTCAGCAATCATGTTGGAACCGTCGTTGGAAGCAGATCCATCCACTCCCAACCCAATAGGGCAACCCGCCGCCTCTAATTCACAGGTGCGACAAATACCGGATGCAAGCACCATATTTGAGCAAGGACAATGGCAAACGCCCACCTCCGCAGCACCTAACGCGGCAATTTCATCGTCATTGAAATGAATACCATGGGCCAACCAGGTCCCTTTTCGCAACCAACCCACTTGCTCTAAATAAGCCACCGTGCGCACACCAAAGTTACGCTCACAAAAAGCCTCTTCGTCCAACGTTTCTGCCAAATGGGTATGCAACCCCACACCATAACGCTGCGCCAATTCAGAACTGCCTTGCATTAATTCCGGGGTCACGGAAAAAGGCGAACAAGGTGCTAGCGCGATCTGCACCATAGCGCCCTCTCCCTGTTGGTGATAGTTTTGAATCAACCGTTCACTGTCGGCAAGTATGACATTTTCTTGCTGAACAACAGTGCGTGGAGGCAAGCCGCCCTGGTCCTCACCCAGGCTCATAGAGCCGCGAGTAAACAAAGTGCGCATGTTAAAAATTTGTGCCGCCTCCACCTGTAAATCCGTAGCGTTCTCGACACCTTCAGGAAACAAATAATGGTGGTCAGCGGCCGTGGTGCAACCCGAAAGCAACAACTCCGCCAAGGCCACCTGAGTCGATGTTTGAATCATCTCCGGGGTCAAATTGGCCCACACCGGATACAATGCTCGCAACCAGCTGAATAAGCTTTGATTCAAGGCGGCCGGCAAAGCTCGTGTTAAGGTTTGATAAAAATGGTGGTGCCCGTTTACTAAACCTGGAACCACAACATGCTGTCTGGCATCGAAAACCTCATCACAGGATAATTCCGGGGTTGCCCCTGCGGCTAAACAAGATTCTATGCGACCATCCGCAATCACCAGCCCGCCTGCGGCTTTTTCATTGAGTATCGACAAGGGATTTTTAATCCAGATTCGGTGTGTCATCAGCTTTCTTTTCCTGTTATTAATTAACAACCTGACCAATTGGACAAGTTTTTCTTGACGGACTATGTCTCCTTGGCAAACAATATGCAACAACCTAACCAGCAATGGTAAGCAACCGTCCCATGGCAGGTCTGCCGCAGGAACCGATACATCAATGACTGAAGAAAGTAACAAAGCGCCAACGGACCTTCATTGGTCACTCACCCACATTGACCTTCTGAGCGAACGCTACGGAGGCCAAGCACTGACATGCAATGATGAATTTTTTGCAGGCGCGGCAAATTTAGTTAAACGCAGCGAACCCATCTTTCTGCCAGACGAATATACTGATCGTGGAAAATGGATGGACGGTTGGGAAACTCGCCGCCGCCGCACTGTGGGTTATGACTGGTGCATACTGCGCATGGGCTTACCGGGTACCGTGCGTGCCTTTAATGTGGATACCACTTTTTTCCGAGGTAACGCTCCCGCCAGCGTAGAAATTGAAAGCTGCTACAGCGACACCGACCCGAATGAAAATACCCAGTGGCACACTCTGGTGCCCAAGATAGACATCATGCCCCATCAGCACAATTGGATCACGCTTAGTGGCAACGAAAGCCACCGCCAAAGCACCTGGACCCACTTGCGACTGAAGATTCACCCTGATGGCGGCGTGGCTCGCTTACGAGCCTGGGGCGAACCAAAACCCAACTGGTCACAGTTAATGCCGGGTGAACTCGTAGATCTCGCCGCCTGTGTTAACGGTGGCCGTGCCATTCAATGTTCCGATATGTTTTTCAGCCCCATGAATAATCTCATTGCTCCCGGCCATGGTGTCAATATGGGGGATGGGTGGGAAACCCGACGCCGTCGCGGTCCAGGGCACGACTGGCTCATTGTGCAATTAGCCTGCCCCGGTTCAGTGCAAAGGGTGATGCTGGACACTCGACATTTTAAAGGCAACTACCCCGATCATTTCAGTTTACAAGGTTGTACAAAACATCCCGCCGATGGTCCTGTAACCGAGCCCGAATGGGTGGAAGTGATTAGCGCCACGCCCTTACAGGCGCATCGAGAACACTGGTTTCAGCAAGAGATCAAAGACAACGAAACCGTGTTTCAGCAAATACGCTTAAATATTTATCCCGATGGTGGCGTCAGTCGCCTGCGGGTTTTTGGCTACCCCAAGACCGGGGAGGCGAACCCGTCATGAGTGACGCCGTAGCACCAATGACCCTGGAACAACTGAATGGGCTTGCGGTAGACAGTGCAAGCCTGGCCTTTCGGAGTTGTTGTGCCGCCGAGCGCTGGGTACAGGGCATGGTGTCGGCCCGACCGTTCCATTCATTCACCGCGATGCTTAATACGGCTGATCAGGTTTGGGCAGGGGTCGATGAAGACGACTGGCTCGAGGCTTTCGAAGCTCATCCACAAATTGGTAATGTAGATACTCTGAGAGCAAAATTCGCCAATACCAAAGCCCTTGCTGCCGGTGAGCAATCCAGTGTTGCTGAGGCGAGCGACGCTACCATCAATGAGTTAGCCGAAAAAAATCAGCAATATTTGGATCGCTTCGGTTTTATTTTCATTATCTGTGCCACTGGGCAAAGTGCCGACGCCATGCTGGTAAAACTCCGCCAACGCGTCAACAATACAAGAGCGGAAGAATTACCCATTGCGGCAGAAGAACAACGTAAAATTACAGCCATCCGTTTACACAAGCTCATCATCGGTTCATGACAGGAGACACGGCGCAATGAGTTGTCATTTTTCAACCCATGTTTTGGATACCTCCTGTGGCCAACCCGCCAGCGGCGTAGTCATCAGTTTATGGCGGGCCGATGGCGCTCTCGCAAACCTGGAAAACTGGACACTGATTGCCAAGGGAAGTACAAACAATGACGGTCGGGCACCGGATCTCATACCTATGGAGACTTCCCTAATCGCCGGAACATACCGTATTAGATTCGAACTTGAAGCGTATTTTAAACAACAGCAACAACCCGTGTTTTATCCTTGTGCAGAAATCACCTTCAATATGGAGGCGAACCAGCACTACCATGTACCGCTTCTGTTAAATCCCTTTGGTTACTCCACTTATCGAGGTAGCTGATGGGAGCTCTGAGCATTAAGCCCCTCAGTAAAGCAAGCTTCTCTCCTTACGGAGATGTCATCATGATCAGCAAGGAAACCCGACCGTTTCCCATTAACCAGGGTTATACCCAGCGCTTTCATGATTTGGCAAATTTGGATTTACTAAATAACAAGGGTCGCCCCGGCGTTAGCCTGTTTCGTTCAACGCCATTACCCACCCCACTGACACTAACCGTCATGGAACGCCACCCACTATCCAGCCAGGCTTTTATGCCCTTAAGTCAACAGCCCTATTTAGTGGTAGTTGCACCGGCCGGTGATTTTGAGCGCAACAATGTTGAAATTTTTCTTGCGCAACCGGGCCAGGGCGTGAATTATCATGCTGGAACCTGGCATCATTTTTGTTTAGCGTTAAACGAAGTCTGTGATTTTTTAGTGATTGATCGACTGGGTGATGGACCTAATTGTGACGAAGTAGAACTCTCTCCACCACTTTTGATCAAGGAAACGGAATGGCGTGAGGTACCCTATGAGTGAATCCAGCCACGGCAAAGTATATCGTGCACGGCTGTTATTTTTTACTGCTGATCCTTACACCGAAGGGGAAAAAGCCTGGCAATATTATGAAGACGGAGCGCTGTGGATTAAAGACGGTTTGGTGTATCAAGAAGGAAATGCCACAGAGATAATAAACACCTTGCCGCCAGAAGTACCTGTGCATCACTTTCCCAACCATTTGATCACCCCAGGATTTATTGATACCCATATTCACTACCCGCAAACCGAAATGATTGCCGCCTATGGAGCGCAGTTACTGGATTGGCTCAACACCTATACCTTTCCAACCGAACAGAAGTTTTCCGATCCCAAGTATTGCACCCAGGTGGCAAAAATATTTCTGGACGAACTGCTGCGCAACGGCACCACTACCGCCTTAGTATTCGGCACCGTGCACCCATCCTCCGTAGACGCTTTTTTTCATGAAGCTCAGCGACGGCGCTTAAGAATGATCGCGGGAAAAGTACTGATGGATCGTAATGCACCTCCAGAGCTATGCGACAGCCCCGCGGAAGGTTACACCCAGAGCGCTGAGTTGATTGAACGCTGGCATAAACTGGATCGCTTGCAATACGCCGTTACTCCGCGCTTTGCGCCTACCAGCAGTGATCAACAATTGCATAAAGCGGGGGAACTACTGCAACAGTATCCCGATGTTTATCTACATACTCATCTTGCCGAAAATCAAAAAGAAGTGGCCTGGGTACAAGAGCTGTTTCCCACTTCCCGCCATTATTTGGATGTCTACGATCAGGCGGGGCTACTCGGCTCCCGTAGTGTTTTTGCCCATGGTGTACATCTATGCGACAACGCCTGTGAACGCTTGGCCCAAACCAAATCAGCGATAGCACACTGCCCCACCTCAAATATGTTCTTGGGCTCAGGCCTTATTAACCTGGACAAACTGTATCAACATGGAGTGCAGGTGGCCATGGGCACAGACGTGGGCGCAGGCACCAGCTTTTCGTTATTTCGCACCATGGATGAAGCCTATAAAGTGCAGCAATTACGCGGTGCCACCCTTGATCCCATGCACGCGCTCTATCTTGCCACCCTGGGTGGAGCGGTTGCGTTAGACATTGCCGACAAGGTCGGCAGCTTGCAGCCAGGTTGGGAAGCTGATTTCGTGGTGATTGACTTAGCCGCAACGCCTCTACTCGAATTTCGCACCCGCCATTGCGCTAACTTGCGTGAACTTATTTTTGTCCTCAATACCCTGGCCGACGATCGGGCCATCGAACAGACCTATAGCCTGGGTCGCTTGGTGCATGAAAGAACGGGAGAGTCTGTAGTATGAGCGCCTACGCCATTGATTGGATCAATTTATTACTACGTTGGGTTCATGTGATCACCGGTATCGCCTGGATTGGCGCCTCATTTTATTTTGTGTGGCTCGACAACAATTTGGAAACGCCCACCGAAGAAAACAAGAAGCGCGGTTTTGGCGGCCAGCTTTCGTCTATCCATGCCGGTGGTTTCTATGAGGTGGCCAAATTTAAACTAGCACCTTCACAACTACCGGAAACCCTGCATTGGTTTAAATGGGAAGCCTACAGCACCTGGATCAGTGGCTTTTTGTTGTTCACTATCATGTTTTATGTGGGCGCCGATGCCTACTTAATTGATCCAACCAAAATGGAATTAACACCGGCCAGTGCCATTGGCATTAGCCTGGGTACATTACTGGGCGGATGGCTGGTTTACGATTTACTCTGTCGCAGCCCACTGGCAAAAAATGGCTGGCTATTAGGCTTACTACTACTGGGTCTCATCAGCGCGATTACCTGGGGATTAAACCAGATATTCAGTGCCCGTTCGGCCTACATGCATGCGGGCGCGTTGATTGGCACCTGCATGGCGGCCAACGTAATGGTCGTCATTATGCCAGGGCAAAAAGCCCTGGTGGCAGCCGTGGCCGCTGGGCAAGCCCCGGACCCCAAATATGCTATCGCCAGTAAATTGCGCTCCATGCACAATAACTATCTAACCCTCCCCATATTATTTTTAATGATCAGCAATCATTACCCCATGACCTACGGTAACCCCCACGCCTGGGCGGTGTTGCTGGCTATCATTCTGATTGGTGCCTGGACTCGTCATTTCTTTAATTTGAAACACAAAGGTGAAGTGAAGCCCGGCATCTTAGTCACTGCCGCTATCGCCACCTTGATCCTGGCCTGGCTGATGGCACCACCAACGCCCGCTAAAGCCAGTGGAGACAACGGCGCCATCATTTCTGACGATCAAGCCTTTGCCATCGTCCAACAACGCTGCGCCGCCTGCCACAGTAAAAATCCAACAGACGACATGTTTACCATGGCACAAGGTGGTGTTATGTTTGACAGCATTGCGCAAGTAAAACAGTGGGGCCCCCGGATTTTGGCGCGAGCCATTGATACCCATGATATGCCTTTTATGAATAAAACAGGCATGACCGATGAAGAGCGGGCTCAACTTGGGGCGTGGCTGCGGGCGTTGAAATAATAGGCGTGATGTCTAATCCCAAGTCTAAAACCTAGACACAAATCCGAGGGCAAACCCGCTAATCTCAACGGCATCTTTATCAAAATAATTCATATATTCCAGGTTCAACGTGAAATTTGAAGTCACCTTCAAATCAGCACCAATGCCAAAGGAAAGATCTTTGTCAGAATCTTGATCACTGACCAAACCATCGATGCTGGCTTCTAATTTAACCTTGGTATAACCCAAAATCAGGTAGGGATTAAAAATGTTCGTTTCCGGCACACCCACCCGCACATAGACGCCCGCCAGATTTTCCAGATTTATTTCAACTTCAACGGGGCGCATAAAATAAAGACTGAAGGCATCAAAACTGTCGCCAGCCAGACCAACCCCCAAGCGCGCTTCAAGCCCAACATTATCAGTAAGCTCCACTCCAAACCGTCCTACAGCGGCCGTTAACGATAAATCACCCACTGGGCCGGAATTACTGTAATCAAGAAACGCTAAATTTGCCCCACCGTAGGTGGCTGCAACTGTATTTGCAGACAGCAGGGAAATGGCCATTATGGCCGAAATTTTATACTTCATTGGTTTGCCTCACTCCCAGATGCTGGTAAAAGATTTACCGTCAAAATAGACAGCGTTGACACAACATCTGGCGAGATATCTAACCTATATAGGTGAATATATTTTCAATATTTCTCTCCATCAAATATTCACCAAACAATCACATCACACTGATTTTTATGTATTTTTTCGATGAAAGCTAAAGGTATTTTAGAACCGCACTCTTCAGTAAATTCATCGATATCTCCAAGCAATTCATCACGGGTTGTCTAAAATCTAACTATGAACATTTTTTTGCCGTTAAATTATTGAATGAAGCCTAAGTCTTTTAAGTCACAGGAAACCCTGAAGATTCCAGCCGACCAATTGGTTATCGGGATGCATGTCTCTAAATTGGATCGCCCTTGGCTCGACACACCCTTTTTATTTCAAGGTTTTTCCCTTGATGACCCTGATGACCTAATGGCCATGAGGAATATCTGTGAGTACGTCTACATTGACGTACTCAAATCCGGCTACCTCGCCCAGAGCATCCGTAGCAAGCCATTAAAAAACGTAAAACCAAAAGCCTACGAAATTAAAGCGCAGGTTGAAGCCGAAATAAAAGTCGCAAAATCCATCCATAAATCTGCCCTGAGCGAAGTTAAATCACTGTTAAATCGAGCGGGAGAAGGAGAAGCCCTCGATACTCAGCAAGTGCGCGAACATGTAAAGAGTTGCGTGGATTCTATTGAGCGCAACCCCTCTGCCATGATCTGGTTAACCCGGATAAAACACGTTGATCAATACACCGCAGAGCACTGCCTTAACGTAGGGTTGCTGGCTATCGCTTTGGGCCGCCATATGGGATTGGGGCGCAAACATTTGGAACTGCTAGGACTATGTGGAATGCTGCATGATGTAGGCAAAATGCGCTTAGACCAGGCCATCTTAAACAAACCAGGCAAGCTTACCCGAGACGAATTCGAACACATTAAACTCCATTCCACTCATGGTCGCGACATACTTATCGAGGATCAATCCCTACCCAATGAAGTCATTGCTGCGGCTTACGAGCATCACGAACGCCAGGATGGGAATGGCTACCCTCAAGGATTGAACGCAGAAATTCTCGGATTCTACACCAAAGCAGTGACGGTGGTGGACGCTTATGATGCTATCGTAAGTCGACGCTGCTACAGCAATGGTGAGACGTCAGCGGCCGCGCTTAAAATCATCTACAACGGTAGCGGGACACACTTCGATCCTAAATTAGTCGTGAAATTCATTGAGTGTATTGGGATTTATCCTCCTGGCTGCCTGGTGGAAGTAGGCACTGGCGAAGTCGGCATCGTATTATCTGTCGATCCAGACAACCGTCTACTTCCTAAAATTGCGCTATTGCTAGACGCCCAAAAACGCCCCATGCAGCAACGAGTCGTTGATCTAAAAATACAACGCCAGACGCAATCAGATCGCCAGCTTCAGGTAAAACAAGTTCTAAAAGATGGCGCCTATGGCATTGACCTTGAGACTTTTACTCGCAACAATCTTCGAATCAATAATTCTACTGAATAAAAAAAGTGGCGCCGATCAGCATTGAAAGGCGCCAGAGTATTAAAATACACTACTTCAGATCAGAGATACTCGCACCGAAATTAATGTGAAATGGCATTCCATCTAGAACTAGTGCAGGTACGGATTTTACGCCGTCTGCCTCTGCTTCAGAGATGCGCGATTTTTTATCCCCGAGATGAACTATTTCCACATCATATCGAGAACGGTCAATTGCGTTGGCCACTTGGTTTTCTGCTTCCACACAAACCGGACAGCCGGCATGATAGAACGTTGCTTTCTTGCTCATTGTCTAACTCCTGTAGTATGTATATATTAAAATTGTGCGCACTCGTTAATAGTAACCTTGTCGACATGCATTCAAAATCAGGCACAATTTGGTTTAGTAGGTACTTTTTGGTGTAAATTAATGAATTCAATCGTTAAAAAAAGTCATTCAAAGCAAAGCACGTATCGTAAGTTAGAGGATGTCGTTGGCTGCAAGTGGTCAGTTTCGGTACTACTTGCCATAGGAGAAGGGATTAATCGTCCTGGCATTCTTGAGCGCCACATTGAAGGGATATCAACGAAAGTGCTGTCTGAACGGCTTAGAAAACTTACCGGTTACGGTCTCATAGAAAAACATAGCTTTCCTGAAGTACCCCCTCGTACTGAGTATTCATTAACGCCATCAGGCCAAAAACTGTTAAACATTATTTATCAAATTCATAGCTTGGATTCTGATTTGAATCATAAGCAAGATGACCATTAACCCCAATTGGAGAACACCATGTCAAATGAAGGCTATCACGAACCCTTTGAAAATCTATCGGATGAAACACGAGACATGCATCGTGCTATAACTTCACTGATGGAAGAGTTAGAAGCCGTTGATTGGTACAACCAACGCATTGATGTTTGCAAAGATGAAGAACTAAGAAAAATTCTGGCCCATAACAGGGATGAAGAGAAAGAGCACGCAGCCATGGTATTAGAATGGATACGAAGAAAAGACCCGGTACTGGATAAGGAACTCAAAGATTATCTATTTACCGATAAGAAAATTGCCCATGATTAGATAATCCAGCACCAACAAACTGGTCATTAGAGACCCCGTCAATAGCGGGGTTCAGACTTGATTGATACCGTACCCATTTACGGTTAAAAATCCAGCCAGCCAACTATCACTTGAAATCCGTGATATCTTTACCCAAGACAGTCTTTAACTACCAAACCCCAGCAATTTATACACACCCATCAAGGCTGAATTTCTTATCTGGTAGCGAGGATTATCATGGAACACACTTATTTTTCACCCACACCTATTGTAC
Organism: uncultured Ketobacter sp.; assembly: GCA_963922875.1. Lineage (GTDB taxonomy): Bacteria > Pseudomonadota > Gammaproteobacteria > Pseudomonadales > Ketobacteraceae > Ketobacter. The sequence goes on from CAWUJH010000007.1 coordinate 141,472, forward strand.
AACCCCCAATCGAAAATAATTCAGGTCAGAAACACGCTGAATGCCCAGCCGAAATAAAAGGTTGGAGCTGGGGAGCGTTTCTTCTCAGTTGGATATGGGCGATAGGTAATAAAACCTGGATCGGATTGTTAGCCATACTCCCGATAATCGGATTGTTTGTAGCCATAGGGCTGGGCTTTAAGGGTCGAGAATTAGCCTGGAAAAACAAGCAGTGGAAAAGCATTGAACACTTTAACGAGGTTCAAAGAAAGTGGTCTATCTGGGCTATAACTATCTGTCTTGGCATGTTTCTATTAGGCATGATCAGCGCCTTGATGGTTCCTCCTTTATAAACCATCATAGTCATTGGCTATTGCCATAGTATTGCCGCGCCACTGCGGCAACTGCCAACCATCATGGCCAACCACAGGGGGCACCAGTTTACGGCGGATAATGACCCATTCATTATTCTCATACGCCACTCGTAAACTCCAGCCCCAGGTTACCGGTGAATACGCAGGTACCCAAAAGGTTTTACTCGGTACACTGGCCACTGCTCGCTGCATAAAATAGCTGGTGAATTGTTCAAGCACTGTCACACTGTGAACCTGCCGCCCACGCCAACTCCGTTGCAAACCCTGATCGATACGATAGTCGAAGCAGTAGTCCTTTTGGTGATCGCGGCTTTGCCAGGGCGTCTGTTGACGCACTATAGCTGTGTCATTCGGGCCTTCCAAATAAAGCGCCATTTCCCCGACCTCCTCCGTATTCAGCAACGTATGATGCTCGCCTTCCTCATCAGTTAGATAACGCTGGGAGGTCACCAAGCGAATTTCCCCCAACTGAGCCGCATAGGCGGCGGTTTTATAGCGCAAGGTAAAGCGTGGGGTAATAGCGAGCAGCGAACCACCAATCACTTCCTCTATCGTCAGCTCTTCCAAACTGGCGTTTAGCAACTGGCACTCGTTTTCCCGCAAGGCTTGATGGCTCAGAGAATCCCAGATATAAGCCGAGCTGCCGTCCTGTAAGGGCAGAGACTGTCCACAATCAGTGGTCATTAGAAAGTCGCTCGCCATGGCATCCGCCTCCAGAGCAGAGGAACTGATCCATTGCTGCCACTGCTGTGGTGGATAAGAGACACCGCGATATAAGGCCACACCTCGATCACCCTGAACCGGTGGCGGCTGGGAGCTACCTTTTGGAATTAAGCGCAATTGATTAGGCCCATAGGGCAAACGCATTTTGGGTGGCTGGGACATTGCTTTACTGATTGTCGGTATGTTACATACCCTGATTCACAATCCATGCCAACCGATCAAACACCAGACTAGCCACTATATCCCGAATATTTTCAATGGATTGCGGAGAAGATGACATTTAGAGCACTAAAGTTGTTGTTGGATGTGCCACAGAATGCCGCTGACAGTGGCGACAATTCAATGTACCCTGACGCCTTTTCGAAGCTTGGAACACTCTATGAATGACGAGATAAACTACCAGAACAATCCTTTGCACGGAGTTAGCTTAAAAACCTTATTAACGGAAATTGTTGACCACTACGGTTTCGAGCTTCTCAATGCCTATTTGAACATCAACTGCTTTAAGACCAACCCCAGCATTGACTCCAGCCTCAAGTTTTTGAAAAAAACAGATTGGGCGCGCGAGAAGGTTGAGTCTTTCTATTTGTACCAATACAAAAGACTGCCTAGAGCCACCCCCGAACAATTTGAACTCTCCCCTAGAGACCGGATTATTCCCGAACATCAAAAACCCGGTGAACCGGCTGAGCTAAGCCTGGAAGACGCCGAGCGCTTGCAACAAAAACGAGCGGAGAAAGCCGCGCTTCGAAACCCCAAAGTGGGACGTCGCCCAAGCGCAAGCGAAGGTGCGCGGAATCAGCCTTGGAAAAACAAGAACCCAAAAAGAGACGGCGACCCTGCAAGAGAGAAACGTTCTGCAAAAGAAAATGGCCCCAGCTACGAAAAGCGCCCCCGACAAGAACGTGCCCCAAAAAATGAAACCACTCCCAAAAAAGAAAGTGCCAATGATCAAAATAAGAGTGGGTCAAATCCTTGGGCCAATTGGAAGAAATAATTTGGGCTAGAAAAATTAGCGGCCAGAGAACCTTAAAGTCATGAACATAATTTATACATTCACCGACAAGCAAATAGCCCAGTTGTTTGAGTTATATCAACATGAGTGGTGGTCAAGCGGACGAACGCTGACTGAAACCCACAAAGGGATCAATGGGTCTCAGATTTGTATCGGCATTATTGATGATAATGAAGACCTCAAAGGTTTTGTTCGGGTGCTAACGGATTATATTTATAAAGCTTTAATTTTTGATGTCATAGTTGCGCAAGACCAGCGTGGAAACGGTTTAGGCGATCAGCTTGTCGGCTTAGTCCTGTCCCATCCATCACTTAAAGACGTCAAACATATTGAATTGTATTGCTTGCCTGAATTAATCCCCTTTTACGAGCAATATGGTTTTTCCAGTAATACGGGCAATATTAGGCTAATGCGAAGAGTTTTGATCTAAAACAGCCAACGGGTAAAAGCTCAACCAAAGAGGATACTATAATAGAACTTGCTAATTTTACTTTAGAGCTATTGTTTATAGTTGCTGTTCTTGCTGGACTCATAGACACACTCGCTGGCGGCGGCGGTCTCATAACGGTACCTGCTCTCATTTTAAGTGGCATACCACCCTTGGCGGCCCTCGGCACCAATAAACTACAAGGCAGCATGGGAACAGCCACCGCGACTTACCTTCTGATTAAAAATAAAAAGATTAGCTTGACCGAAAACAGGCCGCTAATGCAATCCGCCTTTATTGGCGCACTGACAGGCACCCTTGTGGTTCAGTTTATTAACACTGAAACTTTGTCTTTTGTGATTCCTATTGTTTTACTATTTATAGCGCTGTACTTTTTAATTGCGCCTAAACCCAAACTCGGGGCAAACAGGATTCGATTATCAGAAACTCGCTATAGAAATGTCGTTATTCCCACGGTTGGGTTTTACGACGGAATGTTTGGCCCCGGCACAGGATCATTTTTCACTGTAGCGGGGATTTCATGTAGAGGTCAGGAAATCATTTCGGCAACCGCCATCGCGAAATCGCTTAATTTTTCTACAAACATAGCCTCTTTAATTATTTTTATCGGCGCTGGACAGGTTATTTGGACTGTTGGGATTACAATGATGTTAGGGCAAATGATTGGAGCATGGCTAGGTTCTCACCTACTTTTCAAAGTGAACCCTAACCATTTAAGACGCTTAGTCGTATTAATGTGTACTTTTATGCTCATAAAATACTGTCATTCCATGGGGTGGATTACTTTCACCTAACCATCCACTTTAAACAGCGAGGATTTATTTTGAGACTCATTGGAATGTTAATCGCGCTACTGATACTCGGCTTGATTATTTACAAACAAATCGGACCGGGAACACTGACTCAAACTGAACTTCCCACTGATTCACTGAGCCCTGAGGTACCCAAGATTTCCAACAGACCGAATGAAGTGAAGAATTTTGAAACCGACATGGACGCGTATCTGAAAGACGAGGCAGCGAAAAGGGCTGCTAAATTAGACGATGCCGTAGGGCAATAGGCCATTATATGAAGCTAAAATTTTGGTTTGAATTTGCCAGCACCTATTCTTATCCTGCCGCGATGAGGATAGAAAATCTAGCACAGCAGAACGATATTGAACTAGAGTGGTGCCCCTTTCTGTTAGGCCCAATATTCAAAAGCCAAGGTTGGAGTGACTCTCCATTCAATCTATATCCCGCTAAAGGGAACTATATGTGGAGAGACCTTGAACGGATTTGCCAGACCCAAGACTTAATATTAAAAAGACCTTCGGTTTTTCCGAGAAATGGTTTACTTGCAGCTCGAGTTGCGTGCCAATTTTCAGCGAAGGATTGGCTCCCTGAATTTGTTCGATCGGTCTATAAAGCTAACTTTGAGTACGACTTGGATATATCAGAAAGAGAGGTTGTTGCAAATTGTCTGCCTTTATCAATGGCAGAATCCAAACTAATACTTGAAGAAGCAGAGTCACAAACCTCTAAAGAATTACTTAAGGCGAGCACCGAAAAAGCACAAAAAATGGGTATCTTTGGCGCTCCATCATTTACCGTGGGAAGTGAACTTTTTTGGGGCAATGATCGACTAGAGACGGCTATAAACTGGCTATTAAACAATTGTGTCGCTAACCCCTGAACCAGTCAGGGGTTTCAATACTACTTACCAAGGCGTAATTGTATTGGCAAGCGACATGGGCCCGCATAAACTTCCCAGTATTTTAGTAACTAGCCTTGGTATTAATCACCTTTTCAAGCTTGATCATGTCAGCTATCGCTTTATAACCGGCATCACTAAGATGTAGGTGATCACCAGAGTCATACTCTTTACGGATACGAGTGGGCTGCTTGGGGTCGCGAACGAGCTGATCAAAATCCACAACCTCATCGAAAGCGCCGCTGTTGCGTATCCATTCATTCACGGCTTGACGCACTTTCTCTTTGGCATCGGTATAATAATTTTGCACGGGGGATTTTTCTAAGGCACCGGCAAAAGGCGTCAAGGTGGCACCGATAACTCTTACCCCGTATACGTGGGCTTGAGCAATTAATTGCTGATAAATTCGAATAAGATCCTGGGCCTGAACTGGAGGCTGATTCGGGGCATGGGCCGTTCCAGGCCAGCCAATATCGTTAATGCCCATCAACACGATCACACTGCTCACACCGGGTTGCCCCAGCACATCCTGTTGAAACCGAGCTAAGGCATTCTCACCCATCATACTCAAGGTTAAACGAGCACCGGAAATACCACTATTGACCACGGCAATATCGAACTCGGCGAGGCGAGCCGCCAAATAATCGGGCCACCGGTGATTGGCGTTAAGAGTGGAGGAGTTTCCATCAGTAATGGAATCCCCAAAGGCAACCACGACGCCTTTAGCCGTCGGTGAATCCACTAAAATAGCACTCAAAAACACCCGAGGTTTCATGATTGCAGGTGCTTTAAACTCTCTTGCGCCTGCCTGATTGCCTGCGGCAATATAACCATTCTGCAAGCCGTCCCAGTGAAACGTGGCGGGGGCCGTCGGCTGAGGCAGATATAGATCTACCGCAACTTCACTGAGATCAGGCAATGATTTTGCCAACGGATCGCTGAGCGCAGACGCACCCACTGGAATGGCTATAGACGATTGCCCAGCAAAGGTCAGCGCTTGCGCCGTACCAGGCACTAGCTGGCCTTTCCCAGCCCATAGCGCCAGCGAAGCCGCGCCGATTAACAACGGCTCGTTACCGTAGCGATTGGATATTTTTATCCGTACGTTATCTCCGCCCAAACTAATACGCACCACTTGACGTACGGTTTGGTTCCAGAAGTGAAACGGCACTCTTGTCTCCAGAGTGAAGTTGCCATCCCATTGCGGCTGAGGATTGGCAGTCCAGCTACTAATCCAATTTTCGGCCCGCACTGGCATAGCCATAACCAATATCAATAAAGCGCAACCGACTAACCGATATTGACGCTGCACAAAACAGTTTTTGTTGTTCATAACCTTACCCACAATTCACGGTTGAGATAGTTTTACCCATAGATTTTTCCTGCCACAAACTCAAAAGCATCACGAAAATTGCTGCCAGCGGCATCAGTGCCGCCACCAAAGGAATCGAAATAAGACCACCGCCCTGCTCCAGCGCCAAACCAGCAATGGCCGCTCCGATGGCGTTACCTAAATTAAACGCCGCGATATTAAGACTGGACACCAAGGTTTGCGCACCGCCTTTGGCGCGGGACATCACCCACATTTGTAACGGAGCGCAAGTCGAGAAGGCCGCCACACCGAGCAGAAATACCGTACCCACTGCGAGCACGGGGTAATGTAGCGTGAAAGTTAAAAGCGCAAGAATAGCCACCAGAGCAAAAAAACTCCCGAATAAAGCGCCTACCGGAAAGCGATCCGCTACACGGCCACCCAGTAAATTGCCAGCCACCACGCCAAGCCCAAAGAGGACTAAAATAGGTGGCACACTTTCGGTACTGAAACCACTAATATCCGTGAGTAATGGTGCGATAAAGGTCAACAACGCAAAGCTACCACCGAACCCCAAAACAGTCATCAGCAACCCTAGCAAAACCGGTAAACGCCAGAGCGCTCGGATCTCATCGCCGCGACTAGTTGCTGCTCCAGAGCCCTGCGCTTGGTTTGCCGGAATAAACAAAGCCAACACCACAAAAGCCACAATACCGATCAATGCTACTGCCCAAAAGGTGGTACGCCAGCCATAAACCTGACCCAGCCAAGTGCCAAAGGGTACACCAAGCACATTGGCCACCGTTAGCCCGGTAAACATAATGGCAATGGCTGAGGCACCTCGGTCTGCGGCCACTAGCCGGGTGGCCACCAACGCGCCAACACCAAAGAAGGTGCCGTGAGCAAACGCGGTGATAACTCGCGCCAACATCAGCAAGGTGTAATCCGTTGCCAGCGCGCAGAACATGTTACCCAGAGTGAACACCAGCATAAGCAACAACAGCGTGTGCTTCTGTGGCCAAAGACTGGTGGCTAGGGTTAGTAATGGCGCACCCAGCACGACACCCATCGCATACCCAGAAATAAGTAATCCGGCATCAGCAAGGCTGACCCCAAGGTCCTGACTCACCTGAGGCAGTAACCCCATAATGACAAACTCAGTTAGGCCTATACCAAAAGCTCCGGTAGCGAGCGCCAGCAGGCCAGCGGGAAAGCGCTGAGCAAAGGATGTTTGGTGGTTCATGATGACTCCCAGAACGAGATTGATAAGTCATTGTGCCCTAGCCCATACTGGCTGATAATTGCCTTAGGCTATAAAACACTTTCAACTGAGATTTGAAAATGCCGCTACTCACTGACCTGCAAGTATTTGTGCAAGCCGTAAATTTGGGCTCATTGAGTGCATCTGCGCGGGCCTTAGACAAAACCCCTGCCGCCGCCAGTGCCAGCTTGAAACGCCTGGAAGCAGAACTGGGCACGCGGCTGCTCGAACGCAACACCCGCAAACTGCGCCTTACCCCAGAAGGTATGATTTATCATGAGCAAGTTGCTGCGGGCTTAACCTTACTGGAAGACGCCCAGCAAAGTATTCATGACAATTGCTGTGATTTTACCGGTGAAATCCGCCTTACCGCGCCCATTGATTTTGCCCGTCAGTGGCTGCGACCACTGTTAAACGAATTTCAGACTCTACATCCCAAGTTAAGGATAATTTTACAGCTCGAAGATATGGCCCGGGATTTGGTGGGTGACCCCCTGGATCTGGCGATTCGCTACGGCTACCTACCGGACTCCACACTGGTAGCGCGTCGCCTACTGGACAACCGCCGCATCGTAGTAGGTTCCACTGAATACTTTGACCGCCACGGATTACCCTCTCAGCCACAAGGACTGACCATGCACAACTGCATTACTTATTTTCACCGCGGCAACCCCTTCCGCCGCTGGAGCTTCCGACGTGGTAAAGAAACCCAAACGGTGGAAGTTCGTGGCAACCGCACCAGCAACGATGGCTCTCTAGTACGAGAATGGGTCTTGGACGGCTTGGGATTAGCCTTTAAAAGCGAACTGGATGTAAAAGCGGATTTACTCGCTGGTCGCCTGCACAACGCACTGCCAAACTGGCAGGGAGACGAGCTGCCGCTACAGGCCGTCTATCCTGGCACTGGCAAGCGTCCGCACCGAGTCAAAGCCCTGGTGGCATTTCTACAAAAGCGTTTACAGGAACAACAAGCAACAGGGCCAAATTCATAAGATTGAGGCTAAACTCGACCAGAATCGAGGTTTTGATAATGGCGTTTTTGTACCCCTGAAAATTATCTACCCGAATGCGGATATTCCCTGCGTTCAGTATTTGTTGCCGCTACACCTTTGCTATGGTGTTGCTCAACAACCTTGTTCGGAGTACTTTGAAGTGGAGATACTCAATAAGAAATCGAGCATGTACCTTTGGTCAACACAAGGATGATGTCCCGAGCGTAGACTCAACATTTATTCATGAGACAGTAATATGAAGACCGCCTTCAACAAACAGACGAATAAAAGTGAAGAAATATTAAGAGCCATTGCCCACATGCCCACTAAAAGCTTATTCGTGCTTATGGACAGTGAGTTTGTGCTAGGACTTACCGATGCTGACTTCATGCGTATCGCCGTGTATCTTGCACAAAAAAGTTATACTGAAAGCGGCTGCCCAATTGGCGCAGTTATCATAGACAACGCCACACGACACATTGTCGGCAAGGGGCATAACACACTGGTTCAAGAAAACCACCCTTATAATCATGGCGAAACTTCGGCTATTCGAGATGCTGGCCGAATAGACTTTAGTAAGACCACCCTTTTTACCAGCCTGAGCCCCTGTGACATCTGCGCGACATTAATCTACATGCGAGGATTTAGTCGCGTCGTTGTTGGTGATGTAACGAATGCCTCAGGCAATGAAGCACTTTTGCAAACCAAAGGCATTCAGGTGGATATTCTGGAGGACCAACAAGGCATTGAACTTTATGCGAGATTTCGGGCCGAAAAACCGGAACAGGACAGGGAAGACTGGCAAGGATTGTGTTCGTTAAACAAGTAACAAAGGAAGTAAGCGTATAAACTTTTTGTTCTCATTTTTTCTATTTTTCGTGCTAGTTGGCTTGATTCTTTTTGTCTGGCGGCTGCTTGATCATCTGGCTGATGCCAAGGCCATGAATCAGCTTGCAACGGGACAACCGTCAGCACCCGCACGTTTCGATCCAGCAATGATTGCTGCTCTACCAGAGCCAGCCCGCCGTTTTTTTCTTTACGCAATTGAACCAGGGACGCCACTCTACACCGTGGCCAAAATCACCATGAAGGGACGCTTTGGGATGGGTGATAAATCCAAGCCGAACTACCTCTCCATGAAGGCAATCCAGATCTTAGCTATGCCGGCCGGATTTGTTTGGAAAATGGAAGCTCAGCGTGGCTTACTGAAGCTGTCTGGATCGGATAGCGCGCAGTGGACACGCTTCTGGCTACTGGGGCTGTTGCCGGTGGCCCGCATGGGTGGCGATGCTGATCATACACTTTCTGCCTTTGGCCGCTATGTGGCCGAAGCCGTGTTCTGGACACCGGCGGCGTTGTTACCGGGCCCTGGTGTTAGTTGGGCGTTGGTGGACCGGGATTGCGCCCGCGTCACGGCTACCCATCACGGGTTAACGCAGTCCGTCGATGTGACGGTGGCTGCAAACGGGCAACCTGTGATGGTTCAGTTTGAACGTTGGAGCAACGCCAATCTTGAAAAACAATACCGGCGGCAACCGTTCGGTGGAGTCCTATCTCGGTTTCGCACCTTTCAAGGGTTTCGCTTGCCCACCCAAGTGGAAGCCGGTAATCACTTTGGTACAGATCAGTATTTTCCATTTTTCGTGGCGGAAGTGACGGCTATTGAGTATCCCCACGATTAACTCACCTCCGGTTCTCTGGTATAAGTATCCACATTTACTGTGAAGCGGAAGCAGCAACCTCAATGGCAATAGAAAATGGTGGCAAACGTCTCAATAAGCTAATCAGCGATACAGGCATCTGTTCACGCCGAGAAGCCGATCGTCTGATTGACGAGGGTCTGGTTAAGGTAAACGGTCAAATTGCGACTACAGGCCTTAAAATCGGCCCTGACGATCGCGTCACCGTTCGCGGCAAGCCCTTGAAAGCCAAGCCCGAAGCCGTTTATCTCCTTTATAACAAACCCGCAGGTATCACCTGTACCACCGATGAAGACATTGTTGACAATATCATTGCTGCCGTAAATTATCGCGGTGGCCGCATTTTTCCCGTGGGCCGTTTGGACAAGCCCTCAGAGGGACTAATATTGCTCACCAATGACGGAGACAGCGTTAATAAAATATTGCGCGCAGGCAATGCTCATGAAAAGGAATACGTGGTTACCGTTAATAAACCCTTTAGCCAGGACTTCATCAACAAAATGGCGGCGGGGATACCCATATTGGGCACCAAAACCAAACCGTGCCAGGTACGCCAAGTGGCGGCCAACACCTTTAATATTATTCTTGTGCAGGGGCTCAACCGTCAGATCCGCCGGATGACCGAATACCTCGGTTACGAAGTGGTGCGGCTCAAACGAGTGAGAGTGATGAACCTACGAATTGCGGGCCTCAAAACAGGCCAGTGGCGACTGCTTAACGCTAAAGAAATCCTCGAACTGGAGAGCATGTTAGCATCCTCAAGCAAAACCACCACGAGCAACAAAACGAAGAAACCCAACTCTTTGCCTGCCACCAGACAAAAAACAGCCACTAAAGCCACAGCCGGAAAGAGAACACCGCCCAACAACACCAAGCACGCTAAAACGGCACAAAAGCCGGGCCGTATTCCGGGAAGATCTGGCCCACCCAAGGGCGTGAAATCCAAAAAATCCCGTTAACCTACCAAGGCTTTATCTTTAGATGGCGGGTTCTTCTTGCCTATCTTTGACGGCTTTTGCTTTCTTCGGCTTGACTTTCTCCGTCAGGAAGCGGTCAGCATCCAATGCAGTTTGCTGGGGAATTTCTTCCATTGGCACATGGCCTACATTGGCATAAATAATCGCTTCTAACTGTGCGATATCTTTTTTCCAGCTATCAACTAAAGATACTGGAACCCAAGCATCTTTTTCTCCCCACATGAGCAAAGTTGGAACTGAAATCGATTTAATCTTTGCCGCAATATCGGGGTGTCCATTATAGAATTTAAAGACCAGGAACAAGTCCACCATGGCGTCACGGCCACCGGGATAGGAGAGCAAATCGAAATATCGATCAAAAATACCGTGCTTAATATTCTCTGGCTTTCCATAAACCATGCGCACGCAATAATCCACGATAAACTTTGGTGCCGTAAGACGAGCAAAGAACCGGATAATGGGCCAGGTCACTATTTTCATAACCCAGGGTAGCTTTTGCTCATAACCTATAGGATCAAGAAGAATCATCTTTTTAACCCGCTCAGGATGAGCCGCCGCGTAATTCCAAGCGAGGAATCCACCCAAAGAATTTCCCGCCAGATAAAAAGTATCAAGCCCTAGAGCATTCACAAAGGCATGGGTAATATAAACAGCATATTCAGGATTGAGCTGCCTTTGTTGGTTAGGGTCCGACAACCCAAACCCCGGAATATCAAAACGAATAATACGATATTTATCCTTAAGCGCTTCCACCCAGCCATCCCACGTATGCAAAGAGGCCATTACGCCATGGGCAAGAATCAAGGTGGGGCCTTCACCTTCAATCTGATAATGAATAGTAACCCCGTCGAGGTTAATATACTGGGAAATGTCATTCCCGTATTTTTGCTTGAGCTGTTCCGGTGAAGTGGTATGAATTCCGAAATTACGGGTAAAGCGGTGCCCCATTTCACGGAAATTCTTAAATCGCACGGAGGGTTTTATATCATGCACCGAAATGCTCCCTTAATTGTTTTGTTTTTTCGTCAACTAGCAGACCAGTGTACACCTGTACACAAATAAAAAAGAAAAATTTCTGTTGGTTTTTTGTAATCAGCAAAACAAAGGTCCATATTCTCATCAACCGAATACACTTAGTTTTCTACCAGTCTTTGATGACCAGGAACAGAAAGGTAGGATCTAAATCATTTGAAAAACTGGTATTGATTACCACCTAACTCCTTAGCACGAGACATGGCCAAGTTCCCATGCTGCAGTAACTTTGCAACATCTGATCCATTTGCGGGAAACACCGCCACACCCACACTGACCGTAATTTTAAAATCGGTACCATCGATAATCACAGGGGGTATCATTGAATCCAGTATTCGTTGAGCAATAATTTCCATATCGTGATGCTGTTTAACTTGGGCCACAACAACAAACTCATCGCCACCTAAATGTGCCACCAGATCGGTACGTTTGACGCTTTGAGTAATACGAGCAGCCAACCTATTCAACAAAAGCTCACCGTCATCATAGCCGAGACTTTCGTTAATTCCGTTAAAATTATCAAGCTCCAGATAATACAAAGCCAGCTGAAGATCAGCGCTACCCTTTTCTATTAACTGCATTAATTGTTTCGAGAAATCTTGTCTGTTCGGTAACTTTGTTACCAAGGATTCAGCGTTATCTACAGCGCCAATCGCGTTAGCCTCATTATCGTTATCGCTGTCACTCCAATCTACAATGGCTAACAACGGTCGACCAGACACAGCAATAGCAAAAGCCTTCAAGGATCGAGAGATTTGTTGACTGTTAACTTCCGTCCACACTTTCGAAGCTAAGCGAGAGCCGTCGGGGTCCTCCCAAAAAGACTCTGCATCAATGAGAAAGTCTTCCAGAAATTCCGACTGCATAGCCAAGTCGATTGGTTGATCTTCAGCGGAAGGAAAGAAGCCTTCGCACCAACGGGGTAATCGACCAATGCATTGAAATTGGGATGAACTTTGGCGCTCGAACAATGCGACATTAAGACGTTCTAATACATCGGAAAAAAAAGTGCTCATAGCAATCAAACCTCATTCAGCAAGGTTTCCTAGTCGGGCCAATGCCAAGGGGGAACATCCAACAGTCCTTGGCCTATTATTTTTGTCTCCCCCAGCTCTTTGTTTAGAGCCATGGAGTTACATTCTGTGCTTTGCTCCAGAGAAGCGACCAAGCGAGCAGCGTGAGACACCACCCAAACTTGAGTCTCTTGCGAGGTGCGAATAATTAAACGCCCTAACGCCGGCAACAAATCAGGATGGAGACTGGTTTCCGGCTCGTTCAAAACCAATAACGAGGGCGGCCTTGGGGTTAGCAACGCCGCAACCAATAAAAGGTAACGCAAAGTACCGTCGGATAATTCCGCCTGATTCAGTGGCCGCAGCAAGCCCTCTTGATAAAACTGTAATGAAAACCGATTGCCCGCGTCCGCCTGAAAGCCGATAGTCGCTCCTGGAAAGGCATCTTCAATGGCATCGCAAAGCGCTTGGCGGTCTCCTATTTCATAAATAGTACGTAATGCTGCCACCAGCTGATGCCCATCATGATCCAGCACTGGCGAGCGGGTACCAATCTGTGCAGTGCGTATAATGGATTGCGCATCGGTGCGAAACATATCATAGAAACGCCAATTACGGATAGCTTGCCGCACTTCATAAACTTCGGGTACTGCTACCGGATCACTGATTTCGTTGAGGATACTGTCAAACGTATTAAGGTGGGCATTGTAAACTTCCCACTTACGACCAGAGCGTACCTTCACTACCGGGCCTACGCGATCAACCAAACAGCTACTGGGCCGATAAAAATCACCCGCCCAAATGCATTCTCGTTTGATTTCCGGATCAAACTGAAACATAGACGGTTCTTGGTAGCCCGCATAGCCCTGCGGCGGGGGCAACCCTAAGGAAATGGAGTAGCCGAACTTTTCGCCCACAAACCCTAACGTTAAACGTGAATTATTGTTTTTACCATTACCTTGAATAGGTGCTGTGCCATTTTTCATGGCTTTGGTAAAGGTCTCAGGCCCAGCCCAAAAAGTAGAGCCAAGCCCACCCTCGTTCGCGATTGAGCCGATCAAATTGCCTTTGGTGGTTTCGGCCAACAAACGCAGAGATTTATAGAGATTGGATTTACCACAGCCATTGGCTCCTGTAACTACATTGAGTTCGGCCAGGGGAGAAACTATGTTCTTTAACGAGCGATAGTTGGCAACCGCGAAGGCTTTAATCATCGGCTTTTAATCTTTAATCATGACGTAAATTATTGTTTCTGATGTTAATTTACCAATAATTTTGAAGCGAACAAGCAATCGCTTCTGCTACAAAGGATTTGATCAGCAGACAGTTACATATTTCCGCTGCAAGCGACCGCACCGAAACCTGAAGTTGTCCTCACGCCCAGTACGGTGGCGACTCAGAGTAACCATCAATTGGGCGTCGGTCCAGAAAGATTACGGTTTAGCCAACGAGTAGCAGACCCGCAGCTTTCAAATTTTCCGATATTGGCAATGGTGCCGTGTGCCGCCACCCAATCATAACCGTTTACCAATCTAAGTGTGACCGGTTCTTGGGTTCGACATTGTTCACCACCGCCCACTCGATATTTAAAGCCAAATATATTAACCGTAACTGACGGCACATATAAATAGAACTCTGCTTCTAATACTGAGTCAGAGATGTTAACTGGCGTAGCAGTAGGACTCAGATGCCACTGAACATTTGTCTTTAAATTGGGAAACAAGCCAAAGTTAAGCGGCATTTCGAATGGGTTTGTCTGCAATTGCCAATTGCTCAAAATCGGATCTTCCGGACAACCAATGTCACCTTCATAAACACCTGTTACTAACGTTGTCACTGAATCAGCTAATACTACTTCGCTGTTAATGGCGACGGACACCATAGAAGGCTCACAAAAAGAATCAACAATGATGCCTTCACCGTTAATAGGTACGATAGTTTCACCTAAATTCGACGTTACTTTCAATTCCACGGAATAGGCACCTTGATATAAGGGCGCAAAATTCACGAATAGCGAACAACTTCGAGATGGCGCCAAAGAACGACACCTATCAGCATCATCTTCTTCAACAAAGAATACACTCTTACCTGACTGAGATAACTCTAACTGGCTAATATACACAGTATTGGGTGTGCCGTTTTGCAATTGAATCTTCATCTGATACTGCTCGCCTAACCCTACAGAACCAAAAGTAAGTGAAGAAGGCACAGGGCTCAAAGAGCCACCCGCAGGTGTTTCCAAGACACAGGGCATCGCAAGATCGTCAAACGGTGCAGCACTAATTGAACCATCAGCCGTCTGGCCTTTAATATAAAAATAAAGATCTTCTCCGGCAGACAATGCCACAGTATCCGAAGTAGGCTCTTCCGCCGCTCCGGATCCGCTGGCCTTGACTATAAAAGGCGTCGAACCTGATGTCGAAGGTTGTTCTAAACTATTGGCCTCCAATGTAAGCGGCAGCGTAACTGAAGTTTGTACTAAATAGTCCGTGTGAATCGTTATATCTGTATCCACTATGCCGATAATATTCGTAGCACCAGATTCACGTAACGCATTGGTGAAACCCGACCCAAATTCAAACTCAGCACTCAGCTTGAACGTATAAGGTGGATTTTGCAGATTCGGCGTTGAGTCTGATTTTAGTCTAACCGCCACTGATTCCACTTCATTGCTCGGCAATGTGCAGTTATAAGAAAGACTAACATCAAGATTGGGAAATGACGGTACTACGATCAGTTCGTCGACAGTTGCGCAAGAAGCGTTCAAACCCAGGAGCAAAAAGATAACAGCAATTAAGTGGGGCACGGCTCTAAAGTTTAACTTTTTCATATCACTCTTCCTTGTGATTATTTTTTTAGGTGATTTATACAAGAGATATCAGCAAACGTTGGTGGGAATATATTCACCTCGCCAACATTGAAACATTAACACTAATTCTATGATAAATAAAAGCCTCTCAGCAGCAAAACAACTCGACCCTAGATGCGTCCACTTTCATCAAGACTAAATCCCAATTTCAATAGTACCCTCCAGATATTTTACCCCGTAACCGGAAATCAAAACCCTGTCGCCCTGCAGCTCGCAAAAAAGTTCCCCGCCTCGCGCCGATACCTGCTTGGCTTGTAGTTTTAATGTGCCAAGTCTTTCCGACCAATAAGGCACTAACTGAGTATACGCAGAACCCGTAACTGAATCTTCGGGGATACCGAATTTGGGAGCAAAAACCCTCGCCACGAAGTCATAAGTGCTGGAAGGAGCCGTGACAATAACTCCGCGACCATCCAATTGTTTGAGTGCCTGATGATTGGGGTTTATGGCAAGGACTTCTTCTTCTGTTTCAAAAACAGCAAGGTAATCTTCATGCTTTAAACATTGAATGGGAGACACGCCTAATCCAGCGGATAAAGCATCCGGTATAACACACTCTTCCGGGCATTGCGTTGGAAAATTTAACGTCAGTAGGCGATCTGTTTTGGTTACGGTTAATTCGCCAGACAGGGACGTGAACGACACCTGATCTTGAGGGTAATTTAGAATATTAAGTAATACATAAGCGGCGGCCAAAGTCGCATGTCCGCACAACTTAACTTCCGTGGTGGGTGTAAACCACCGAATACGGAAGCCACCATCTTCCCGCACAAAAAATGCGGTTTCGGCAAGATTATTTTCCCCTGCTATGGCTTGCATGGCAGCATCAGGCAACCATTCTTCCAACGGTACCACGGCAGCGGGATTGCCCTCGAAACAGCGCCGAGCAAAAGCATCAATTTGATAGATCGGTAATTTCATCTGATTTATCCTTCGCTAGATGAATGGTTAAAGGTCGCGACAGGAGCACTTTTCAAGCCCCAAATTGTCAATGCTAACGCGACAATAGATGACGCCACTACACCACTCAACAATAATTTTACCAACAGTTCTGCGCTAGGCTGCCCACTGAAACCGTTAGCCGCAACTGGCGTCATCTGTCCAGCTCCCACAATAGCGCCAAATAAGCAGGCCGCCCAATTGAGCCAAGCGGAACTTAACCAGCAGTAATACGTTACCTGACGTTGCCAGTTCGATAACGCCAGTTTCCACCACAAAATACCAACCACCATCAAAAGGCTACCACTCATCACACCTATAGTATGAGCAGATACCCCTAAACGTGGGATAGACAGCACCGGAATAAATAAGACTCCCGTAACAGCGCAAAAAATCAAGATCAAGCCTTGCCTAATTAAAACAGTGTTCACATCCATCATTAACTCCTTTCACAATCGCTCGACTATGGTAAGTCCCACCACCAACTGTTGTCATAACATTCACTGCGCTGCCATTGGGCCTGGGTATCACACTCTTGTTCAACACTAGAGCGGCTCGCAAGCGATCCATATACCAGAGGGGTAGACAGCAGTACAGATAGTGCCAATAGTTTTGCTCTCTTAGTAATCGATATCTTTCTCATGTTTCCCACTCGAATCCGGTGCCAATCTTGACGCCAGTATCTAATCTGTGGCGAAATAGGTACAGATACAGTTTTTTGTTATTTAACCAGTACAGTTTGAACTATTATTTCGGGGGTAATCAGTGACCACTCTTTACCGTAATCTGTCGCAGGAGTTGGCCGACAGCATTGACAAAGGCGTTTATGGAGCCGGAGAGCGAATGCCCGGATTACGCAAATTCAGCCAACAGCGTAAAGTCAGTATGGCCACAGCGGTGGCCGCCTATCGGGCGCTTGAGGATGCTGGCTATCTGGAAGCCCGCGACCGTTCAGGCTATTACGTCACGCAACGACGCAAGCTGAACTTAAAGCTCCCGCGACAATCGTCACCTAAGAATCAGCCTGTGCCGGTCAAACGCCAAGATATCATTATGCAAATGATCAATGCGGCTAACCAACCCAATATTATTCCCTTGGGTGCCGCTATTCCGCATAACGATTTTTTACCTCTGACCGACATCGAAAAAGCGGTGACCAGTGTGGTGCGTCAACAGCGAGCCACCGTAAATCAGTACTCGCTACCGCCTGGCGAAAGCGGGCTGGTACAGCAGATCGCAAAACGCTTGATGCTGACCGGCTGCGCAGTGAACCCTGCAGAGATCACCATTACCAACGGGGCCCAGGAGGCCTTGTGGTTAGCGCTAAAATCCATAACCTCCCCCGGCGACATCATTGCGCTGGAATCGCCCTGTTATTACGGACTGTTGTTGGTTTTAGAATCCCTCGGCTTAAAAGCGCTGGAAATTCCTACCCACCCACAGTCCGGACTTTGTCTTGAGTCGTTAAAGCACACACTTACACAGTGGCCCGTAAAAGCCTGCGTGGTGGTGACGAGCTACAGCAACCCTTTAGGTTGTGCAATGAGCGACGAACAGAAAAAAAACCTGGTGACATTGCTGGCAGACTTTAACGTCCCCTTGGTTGAGGATGATATTTACGCCGAATTACCCCATCGCGGGGAGCGCCCGTTACCGGCTAAAGTTTGGGATAAAAAGGGCAATAACTTTTTGTGTTCCTCCCTATCGAAAACCTTATCGCCCGGCTTGCGGGTAGGTTGGGTGGTTGGACCAAAAAAACTGCGCAACTTAGCCACCCAGAAATTCGTATTGAATACCGGTAACGCTACCCTGGCTCAACTCACTGCAGCAAGACTGTTGGAATCTGGCTCCTTTGATCGTCACTTAAAACAAATGCGAATCAAAATTGCCAGCGCGGTCGCGACTATGATGGAACAGATTGAAGATCATTGGCCCGCAGGCACCCGTGTCACCTGTCCCCAAGGCGGCTTTGTGCTTTGGGTGGCCCTTGCACCCCACTACAACACCAAAGCGCTAGCGCAGCAGGCCCTAGCGGCAGGCGTCAGCATTGCGCCGGGCTATTTATTTTCTTCTGCGGAAAAATACGCGAATTGCCTGCGGTTGAACTGTGCAATTCCGGAGCAAAGCATGAAGACCGCTGTAAAACGTTTAGGGAAGTTGTTAACGGCACAATACGCTATGCCAGCGACTGAATCAGCGCCATGGTCACCGCATTAAGGTTGGTTGCACCTGTAGCAAAATCGCTGATATTTGATAGCGTAGTATTGGCGATAGCGTCCAGCGCCTCGCGCGTGAAAAAAGCCTGATGCCCGGTAATCACGACATTAGGAAAGGTTAGCAGACGCTGAAATACATCGTCGTCGATCACCGTATTGGACAAATCGGAGAAAAACAAATCGCCTTCTTGCTCGTAGACATCCAAGCCCAAGGCACCCAATTGATGGGATTTTAAAGCATTAACTACAGCGGCTGTATCAATCAAACCACCGCGACTGGTATTAATCAACATGGCACCCGGCTTCATCCGCTGCAAGGATTGTTCATTGATCAAGTAATGAGATTGAGGGGTCAAAGGACAATGCAATGACAGGATATCAGATTGTGCCAACAGTTCCTCCAGGGTCACGTAAGAGATACCTCGGGAAATCAAATCACTGTTCTGACTCAATGGATCATAAGCACTCACTTTGCAGCCAAACCCCAACATGATTTGGGCAAAGACACAACCGATACGTCCCGTACCGATCACCCCAACCTGCTTACCATATAGGTCAAAACCTTCCAGCCCACTTAAGCGAAAGTTATTCTCTCTTACCCGAGCATAAGCCCGATGGAACTTACGATTAAGGGTTAAAATCAAGCCCACCGAGTGTTCTGCCACCGCATGGGGAGAATACGCTGGTACTCGCACAACAGTGATACCTAAACGAGAGGCTGCGGTGATGTCCACTTGATTAAAGCCCGCGCAACGTAAAGCAATCAAGCGAGTACCGCCAGCAGCCAAAATACTGAGGGTGGCATCATCCAGGGTATCATTCACGAAAGTGCAAATGGCTGGGTAGCCTTGCGCTAAGGGTGCTGTTGTGGGTGATAAGGTGACGTCAGAAAACTGCAGCTCATGCCCAAATGTCTTGTTAGCCGCAGTGAAATCACGTCGGTCATAACTGTGGGTGCTGTAAAAGAAAACTCGCATAGGTCGGTCCTTTATCGAGGTGCAGATGTATTGGTTTTAGGTTACGCACCTCTTATTGAAACAAAAAAAGCCCCGCATACGCGAGGCTTTTTAGGACGCATCAATCAGAAGGTGGCCCGCCCACTAATAAGACCCTCTTAACCTTTCAAATATCGACCAATTAGATTTTCCACACTTTTGGCTTTTACCTGATATTCAGCGGCACAATCACGGGATGAGGACACCAAACTTTCAATAATGTTGCTGATGTCAAACTCATCGGCAACTTCGGGCACTGCACCCCAGGCCCAACAGACTAAATTAGCCATGCGTTGAGGCCCGACACTATGAATATCTGCCCAGTTAATAGCCCCACTACTATTCAAAAAATCACCTGCTAAAATAACCGCGCGCGCCCCATCTAAGCGCTCAGCTTGAGACTCAGAACCTATATCAATCATCAAGACCGTGCTAATCGCGTCTGCCGCGTCTTCTTCGCTGCCCAGAATAGATAGTTCATACTGATCGACAAAGGCGTGTCCCAACTCATGAAACAGCACAAACAGAAAAACATCTAATGAATCCTCGGAGGTATAAACCCCGCTCCCAAGCAGAGACGCCAACAAATCGTGACACATGTAGAGGGCGGATTCCTTGGGACTATAGAAGGCGTTCACCTGACCACAATCCAGGAATGAGATAACGACATCTCGATCAGGAAGACTGACATTCTCATTGAGTACCACTTCAAGTGTACCCGCTAATTCTGCTAGTGAATCGACATCCTCTGCTGCTAATAAATCTGATTCATAAACATCAACAATAAAATCTTTGTTATCCAATGAATTAGTTGTCGCAGGAGGGTTACCACCCCCGCCACCGCCTCCACCACAAGACGCTAACAATACGGCTAAAGCACCCAATATAACAAAATTTAACTTCTTCATGAAAAACACTTCCCTGCTGTATTTAATTTAAACAAACTTAGGGTGACATCAACTTCCACTTAAGAGAGTCGCTGGATAGGCATCCCGAAATTTGTAGCCCCAACCAAAAAGACAACTTTGCCCTTCAACCGTGTTTTTCATGGAAGATAACAAGCCATCATTTGAACGAAAAAAAACCAAAAAAAGTAATCTCACGGATAGCTAAAGCCTACCCGCTAAATCATTATATCCAAGAGGAATATTGAGTCAATCCATACACTAATGAATGACTTTTTTAATACTTTTCGCTTCAACCCGTCGCTTTTGAAACAAAAAAAGCCCCGCTTTCGCGAGGCTTTTTTTACACCTAAAGTACGCCAATAATCAGCTTACTTAGCGGCTTTTTTTGCTTTCGCAGCAGCAATAACTTCTTCTGCAACGTTGTTGGGGCATGGTGAGTAATGTGAGAACTCCATGGAGAACTGACCACGACCAGAGGTCATAGTACGCAGTTGACCGATGTAGCCAAACATTTCCGCCAATGGAACGTCTGCTTTAATCCGAACGCCCATCGTTCCTGCCTGCTGATCTTTGATCATGCCGCGACGTCGGTTAAGGTCACCGATAACATCACCCACATTGTCTTCCGGGCTGAACACATCCACTTTCATCACGGGCTCAAGTAACTGTGGGCCCGCCTTTGGCATGGATTGGCGATAAGCGCCTTTTGCCGCCAATTCAAACGCAATAGCCGATGAGTCAACGGCGTGGTAACTACCGTCATACAACTCAACATCTACATCCAGCATGGGGAAACCTGCCAAGGGGCCTGTTTCCATCATCAGTTTGAAACCTTTCTCAATGGCTGGGAAGAATTCTTTAGGAACGTTACCGCCCACAACCGTAGAGTTAAAGGTCAAGCCAGTGTTGGGTTCACCGGGTTTAATGCGGTAATCGATTCGACCAAACTGACCAGAACCACCAGACTGCTTCTTGTGGGTATAGGTATCTTCAACGGCCTTAGTAATGGTTTCACGGTACGCAACCTGCGGTTTACCCACAATGAGCTCAACGCCGTAAGTACGCTTCAGAATGTCCACTTTAACATCCAGGTGAAGTTCACCCATACCTTTCAAAATGGTTTCGCCTGTTTCCTGGTCCGTTTCAACCTGGAATGAAGGATCTTCTGCCACCATTTTACCAATAGCCACACCCATTTTTTCCGAACCACCTTTATCTTTCGGTGCTACAGCGATAGAGATAACGGGATCAGGGAACACCATGGCTTCCAAAGTACAAGGGTGCTTAGGATCACATAAGGTATGACCCGTCTGTACGTTCTTCATACCTACGATGGCGATGATATCACCGGCTTGAGCGCGATCGATTTCATTACGATCATTAGCATGCATTTCCACCATGCGGCCGACCCGTTCGGATTTACCAGTGAAGGAATTCATAATGGTGTCGCCTTTCGCAAGCACACCAGAGTAAATACGCACGAAGGTTAAAGCACCGAAGCGGTCATCCATGATTTTGAACGCCAATGCTCGTAACGGTTCACTGGCATCAACTTTGGCTACTTCGCCAGTTTCATTACCTTCTTCGTCGGTTAATGGCTGAGGCACTACCTCTGTCGGGCTTGGTAGATAGTCCACAACACCGTCCAGAACTAGCTGAATGCCTTTGTTCTTGAACGCTGAACCACAAAAGGTAGGGAAGAAATCCAGGTTGATAGTACCTTTACGGATGCAACGCTTAATATCTTCGATTGAAGGTTCTTGCCCTTCTAAATAGGCTTCCATTAAGGCGTCATCTTGCTCAACGGCCGTTTCGATCAGCTTTTCGCGATACTCGGCCACAAGATCCAGCATGTCTTCTGGAACCTCTTTCACTTCATAGTTTTCAGGAAGACCTGAATCGTCCCAGATGAATGCTTTTTGGTTCAATACGTCCACCACACCAACGAAGGTGTCTTCGAAGCCGATAGGCAGGGTCATAACCAGAGGATGAGCACCCAATACATCCTGAACCTGCTTAACTACCCGCAGGAAGTCTGCCCCCATACGGTCGAGCTTGTTCACGAAGATAATACGGGCCACTTCAGAGTCGTTCGCATAGCGCCAGTTAGTTTCTGATTGTGGCTCTACACCACCAGACCCACAGAAAACACCTACGCCACCGTCCAATACTTTCAGTGACCGGTACACTTCAATGGTGAAGTCAACGTGTCCTGGTGTATCGATGATGTTGAAGCGATGATCTTTCCAGAAACAGGTAGTGGCTGCTGACTGGATAGTAATACCCCGTTCCTGCTCCTGCGCCATAAAGTCGGTTGTCGCTGCACCATCGTGCACCTCACCGGTTTTATGAATCTTACCGGTCAGCTTCAAAATACGCTCGGTTGTGGTGGTTTTACCAGCATCAACGTGAGCGAAGATACCTATGTTTCTGTACTGTGCTAAATCAGTCATCTCTCTTCTCTAGTGTTTCTTATGTAAAGGTGGACAGGAAAATGAGGGCAATATACCGGAGATTGGGGGTGTATTCGAATGAAAATTGATGAAAATTGACGTTTTCTTAGAGAATATTTGTAATCTATCCCAATATCAGCCTGAAATACGCTCTCTAAATCAGCAGCATCGGCTTTGTTCGGTATTTTTCTCCTACATTATTTAGTTTTTTGACAATAAAGTTTACATGCTTAGAAAAAGCTAATTACTGTAGCAGAGGGGGTACAACCAAGACAATAGTCAAGATATTTAACTACATTTCTAGCAAGATTCCTACTTCCAATACCCGTCAAACGAGATTGAGTTACAGCACAAATAATACCGAGCTAGATGCAAAGACATAAGCATTGGTTACTATGATCATAACCCAGGCAATTGAAAATTGTACGCTTAACCCAAACGTAACCACACTTTAATTTGAGATAACTTTTTCGATATTGTATTCCGCTGACATCTTCCGCTTTGAGCGCTGGAAAATCATATTGTTTGAGTAGAATCATGCCCGCCAAAATATTATTCTGAGCAACATTGGTCGAGCCAACAATTTAAACTGAAAGATGTTAAACCCTTTATGGTCTCGCTGAAAAACCCAAAATCTCATTGGGTACTTGCTCAAGTGATAGTACTGAATCCACCGCGCCAATATTAAATGCCTCTTTTGGCATTCCATAGACAACACAACTTTTTTCATCTTGACCAATCGTTCTGGCACCTGCATTTTTCATTTCAAGCAAGCCCCGAGCACCATCATCACCCATCCCGGTAAGGATAAAGCCCAAAGCATTTTTACCCGCCTCTTTTGCCACCGAGCGAAATAAGACATCCACCGAAGGGCGGTGCCTATTTACCAATGGCCCATCAAATACTTCAACAATATACTGTGCTCCGCTTCTCTTTAAACGCATATGCTTACCGCCTGGAGCGATAAAGGCAAAGCCTGGAAGTACTCTGTCGCCGTTACAGGCTTCACGCACTGTTAGTTCACAGTTCTGATCCAATCGTTTGGCGAATGACGCCGTAAATTTTTCGGGCATATGCTGAACAATAACGATACCCAGTACGCTACGTGGTAATTCTGTGAGGATATATTCCAATGCTTGAGTACCACCGGTGGAAGTACCTATAGCAATGATTCGTTCCGTTGTTTTTGATAAGGTTGCGGGGCTAGGGCTTGGAATGCTGGGTCGCGCCGAAGCAGGCATAGCGGGTCTTTTTTTAGGAAGATTCACATTACGCATATTAGCGCTAAATGCAGTCTTAACGGCCTTAATTAGATTATTACCCGAATCCTGTAAAAAACTTTTTAGACCAATGGTCGGTTTAGTCACTATTGACACCGCGCCAGCGGCGAGAGCATCCATGGTGATATCCGCGCCTTTCTCTGTTAGCGTGGAGCAAATCACCACCGGCGTTGGACGTTCGCTCATAATCTTCTTTAAAAACGTTATGCCGTCCATTCGCGGCATCTCAATATCCAAAACAATCACATCCGGCCATACCGACTTCATTCGGTTTATGGCGAAAAGCGGATCAGGAATCGCAGCAATAACTTCAAGGTCACTATCCGATTTAAATACTTCCTGTAATACCTGGCGAACTACCGCAGAATCATCTACGATCATCACTTTAATTTTGTCCATACACTAAAACCTGCGCATTAATACTGAAATCGATATCAATTTTCTTCCAGCTGATATATAGATGGCTTAAATAGCTTGAAGCCATGCTCCATACCCTGTAAAGACTCACTCAAGCTGGTAATCAAATAACCTTCCGGCTTTAAACTGGATTTTAAATTTTGAAGCACCCGCAACTTGGTTGGCTGATCAAAATAAATCAAAACGTTTCTCAAAAAGATGACATCATATTTTTTGTGGCCACAACTTTTAAGCAAATTATGCTCTCTAAACATTACTCTTTTTTTTAGTTCGTCTTTTACACAAAACGAACCAGCATGCTTTCCAGTCCCCTTCAAACAGTATTTTAGTAGGTATCCCTCAGGAATCCCATCTACTCTTTTAAAACCATACACTCCGCTCACTGCTTTCTTAAGCACAGCATTTGATATGTCGGTTCCTAATATACTCCACGAATGGTTCGGCCCATATTGTGACAAGGTCATTGCAATAGAATAAACTTCTTCACCTGAGGAGCACGCAGCACTCCACACATCAAATGGCTTTTTTCGGGGATACTCCAAAATCAGTTTTGCAAGAAATTCAAAATGCTTATTTTCTCGAAAAAAAAAGGTCTCATTCGTCGTAAGTAAATCGATGGCCTGTTGTGCTTCAATAGAATTTTCTTTCAAAATTTTATAATAATCTTCAAAACTCTCAGCGCCATAGTGGCGCAGTCTTTTTGAGAGCCGTCCAACAATCAGTATCTTTTTATTATCTTGCAGTGTTATACCTGCTCTATCGTAAATAAAGTTTTTATATAAACTGAACTCCTTGTCAGATAATTCAAAATTAACCATAAAAATACTTAACAGCAATCACAAATAAACTTCCAAGTTATACTGTGATCAACACTCCTCACCATCTTTTAGTTTTTCCAAAGTTGACAACTCCTGAATCGAAAGAACCTGACCAACATCCAAGATAATGACAAACTGGCCGTTCACTTTTCCCATGCCTTCGATAAAATCAGACCGAATCTTATTCCCAAAGCTAGGAGTAGGTTCAACGTCGTTACTTGAAATATCCAATACTTCGGACACCAAATCTACGACTATCCCAATATCCATTAAGACCCCTTCATTTTCAATTTCGGTAATAATAATGCAGGTCTTTTTTGTAATAGGCCGTCGCTCCCGACCAAACCTCACGCCTAAATCAACAACCGGGACTACTGAACCACGAAGATTGATCACCCCGCGAATAAACGCTGGCATCATGGGTACGGTGGTCATGGCACCATATTCTAATATTTCTTTAGCGTGCCTTATAGAAATCGCATACATCTCATCCGCCAGGATAAAAGACAAAAACTGACTACTGGATTCTGCATCTTGCACCTGTGAATTTTTCGCCACTAACTGAGTGCTCATTAATGGTCTCCTAGAAGCTCACAAAATCATTGGTTGAATGGCCACTGCCATTAGCGAGTTTCTTGCCTGGTTCAGATGTTTTTGCTGACGGAGAATGACTACTTCCAGAGCGAACAGCCGTGCCAGTTTCAACTTTGAAAAAGCTCATCATCTCTTGCAAATTACCCGCTTGGCTATTCATTTCTTCAGCTGTTGCGGCTAATTCTTCTGAGGCAGCTGCTCCCTGCTGAGTAACCTGATTCAATTGTTCCATGGCGTCGTTAATCTGTGATACCCCCGCATACTGTTCTTCTGAAGCGGCGCTAATTTCCTGAACAAGATCAGAGGTTTTTCTAATGGAAGGTACAATCTCATCCAGCAAACGCCCGGCCTTTTCCGCCAACTCAACACTACTATCCGCCACTTCTCCAATTTCCTGGGCAGCAACCTGACTTCGTTCAGCCAACTTGCGAACCTCTGCAGCAACTACGGCAAAACCCTTACCATGTTCACCTGCCCTGGCGGCCTCGATTGCTGCATTCAACGCTAAGAGATTGGTTTGGTACGCAATATCATCAATGATGCTGATTTTCGCAGCAATAGACTTCATAGCTTTTACGGTTTGTGACACTGACTCGCCACCTTCTGTGGCTTCTTTGGCTGCTTTGGTGGCCATCGTATCCGTAACTTTAGCATTTTCAGTATTTTGATTAATGGATGCTGACATTTGCTCAACTGACGCTGAAGTTTGTTCAACGCTAGCCGCTTGCTCTGTTGTTCCCTGACTTAGAGTCTGCGCCGTAGCGGACACTTGGCTCGCAGCACTGCTTAAAGATTGAGTGGAAGCGAGAACATTTGATACAGTGCTTAATAAAGCACTAATGGTCTGATTGAGTGCATCTTTAACTTCACCAAAAACACCGGGATAATCTTTCTCTATTTTTTGGGTTAAATTTCCCTGTGACAGTGCGCTTGAAACCCTCATAACATCTTTTAGTGAAACTTCAGTTGTATCCATCAGCGAGTTTACGCCTTCACACAAATCTCTTACGCCACCGGTCTTTCCTGCAAGGGGAATGCGGTTGGACAATTCGCCCTGCATAGCGGCTGCAACCACGCTCTGGGTCTCCTCTACCGCTTGCTCTAATATTTTTCTTGCATTGACTCTATCAGTTATATCTGTGGCATATTTTACTACTTTGAAAGGCTGTCCATTTAAATCTAAAATCGGATTGTACGAAGCTTGTATCCACACTTCTCTACCACCTTTACCTAGGCGCAGATACTCTCCATCATCATATTCACCGCGCCTCAATTTGCTCCAAAACTCTTTATATTCTGCACTGGCTCGGTACTGCTGATCAACGAAGATACTATGATGCTTTCCCTCAACTTCGTCCAGGCTATAGCCAAGAGCATTGAGGAAAAGATCGTTCGCATACATAATCTTTCCTTCAAGGTCGAACTCTATAACTGCCTGAGATTTAGAAATTGCTTGAATCTGTCCGGAAAAATCTGCATATTGCATTTTTTGATCGGTAATATTCGTAGCATATTTCACCACCTTCATCGGCTTACCATTCAAATCCATAATCGGATTGTACGAAGCCTGTATCCACACTTCACTACCGTCTTTAGCTATACGCTTGTACTGGCCGGCATCAAATATCCCGTTACGCAACTTATCCCAGAAAAGTTTATAGTCAGAAGTTTCGCGACACTTCTGTTCAACAAATAGACTATGATGCTTGCCCTTGATTTCCTCTAAAGAATATTTCAGCGCAGACAGAAAATTGCTGTTAGCATCAATAACATAACCATTCATATCGAATTCAATGACCGCTTGCGCTTTACTGATCGCTTGTACTTGGCCAGCATCATTGGCATTTCTTAACGCCTGAGCGGTAATATCAGTCGCGAACTTAACGAATTTAAACGGCTTTCCGGTTTCATCCACGACAGGATTGTAAGTAGCTTCCAACCATACTTCTTTACCATTTTTTCCAATACGTTTGTAACGTCCGGAATCAAACTGACCAGTTCGTAACTTATCCCAAAACGCTTGGTAGTCTGCAGACATTTTAAATTCAGAATCTACGAATAAACTATGATGCTGACCTTGTATCTCTTCTAACGAATATCCCATTACTGATAGAAAATTCTGGTTAGCCGTTATCACTTTCCCATCCAAGTCAAACTCTATGACCGCCTGAGATTTATTAATCGCATCAATCTTACCTTGAATATTCAACAAAAACTCTTTATCTACAATAGTCTTCTCGTCACTAAACAGATACGAAAAAATTGAATTGGAACTCTTACTCATCATGCTCTCCAGGATGAAAAACAACTACAAATTTTATTTAGGCTGCTGAGCCCATTATTTTGTGACTTCGCTGCGTCACTCTCTGTAACAGATTAGGGACATCTAAGATCAAGGCTACATCTCCACTACCTAGAATGCTTGATCCACCAACACCTTTAATATTTGAAAAGACTTTCCCCAATGGCTTTATTACTGTTTGGAACTCGCCAAGTAGCTTGTCCACTACCAATCCGGCTTTTATTCCATTGCAATTTACAACCACAATATTTTCTCGCTTAGGGGGCTCTCCTTCCATATTAAAAAGCTGCCTAACATTAATATAGGGAACAATTTCACCCCGTAAATCCATATAGTGACTATCGGCATCTGAACATCGAAACTTATCTTTTAGTTCAACGCATTCAGTTACGATGTCCAATGGAATGACCATAGATGCACCACTCACCTCCACTAAAAAGCCATCGATAATAGCGAGAGTGAGCGGTAATCTAACAATGACCCGAGTACCAGACCCAAGCTTGCTTTCTAAAGCAACCGTACCGCCTAAGGTTTGGATATTGCGTTTCACTACATCCATACCGACACCGCGTCCGGATAGGTTACTTATTTGATCGGCGGTGGAAAATCCTGGTTCAAAAATTAGATTCTGAATATCTTTGTCTGACATCGCTTGGCTGGCATCAATTAGTTTTCGATCAATTGCTTTCTGACGAATTCGCTCAACGTCCAGGCCTTTGCCGTCGTCAACAATTTCAATTACAACGTTACCTGAATCGTGATAGGCATTGAGCTTTATCAGTCCTGTTTCAGATTTTCCCGCGTTTGCCCGCGTGGCGGGGCCTTCGATTCCATGATCAATGGCATTTCTCACCAGGTGCATTAATGGATCACCAATCAACTCGACTATAGATTTGTCGAGCTCTGTTTCACTTCCAGATACGACCAACTCGATTTTCTTATTCAACTCAGAAGAAACATCTCTTACCACACGGTTAAATCGAGAAAAGCAGGTCCCAATCTGAACCATTCTCAAGCCTAAGGCCGAATCTCTTACTTCTTCTACCAATCGGGTTAATTCAGAGGCTGATTCCTTGAGGCGTTCGTCGCCTATAGCAGCTGCACTAATAGAGGTACCAGCTGATGCAATTACCAGCTCGCCTACCAAGTCAATAAGCTGATCGAGTTTCTGAGCATCTACTCGTACAGACTTATTTTCCGGGGATTTAGCCTTGCGTTCTACCGCCTGTTTCTTCGCTGCACTTTCAACAACAGCCTGCGCCGAAAGCCCTTGATCAACAATAATATCGCCAATAGGAACCTCTATGGCTTGCTCTTCTAGAGACGCTTGCAATTGCAGCACGTCGTTCAACTCATTCTGCGTTAGCGAACCACATCTGACGAGCATTTCACCCAACTTTAAATTCTCTTCCGGCATCGCGTCTAAATGCGATAGATACTGATCAGTCTGAGAGTTCGGAGGCAAGATTCTGACAATGCTATCCTGACGGATAAAATCAAATGCGCTTTCAATGGTTTCCTTTTGTTCCGTACTAAAAAAATTGATTTCGAAGCCTAGATAACAAGACTCTGGATCGAAACTTTCTGAGAGGGGCATTGACTCATCAACTAGTGCTATAGCTTCGATCTTTCCGATAGTTCCTAAGTAACGGATAAATGATAGAGGGTCCATGCCATCTCTAAATGAATCTTGACCGAAGCGCAATGAGATGTGCCAGCTATCAGAGCTTAATGGTTTATCTACGTCCTTCGCCTTCTTAGCAGGCGCGGCTGTAGCTGTAACCGCGTCCGAAGACGGTATATACTTCTGCAATTGAACGACTAAAGCATCACTCTCACTGTCTATCGCCGGATCACTATCGCTTCCCTCTTCCAACACCTCAATCAGTATCTTGATTTGGTCATGACAAGTAAGTAATAACTTAACAAGATCTTCGCTGAACACTACATCCTTATTTCTCATGTGATCCAGCAGCGTTTCTACATGGTGGGTAAACGCAACGATCTTATCCAGCCCGAAAAGACCGGCTGAACCCTTTATGGTATGGGCTTGGCGAAAAATATCATTCAATGTTTCATCAAGATCAGGACTGTTCTCGATATCAAGCAGTGAAGTTTCCATGCGTTCGAGCAGCTCTTTACTTTCTTCAATATAGGTTTGCAGCGCAGCGCCCATGTCCATCAGTGTTTCCTCTCCACAATTTCAGCGGCTGGCTTACCCATCGCATTTAGATCCAATCCAATCGATTCGGCCGTATCAATTACTTCACCTTCTGAATCCACAAAAGTGATATCAAACCCTTTAACAATCCGCAGCTTAGCGAACCACAAGAGTAGCTGCATGCCAGCCGTATCTATTTCTGATATTTTGCTTAAGTTAACCTCTATATCACGCTCATCGGCCAGAGCGGCTATTAACTCTTGCTTAATATCCAGCACATTATAAATTGTCAGCTCTCCGTCGATTGTGATTCGGCTTTTATGTTTAAATTTCTGGTACTTCAACATACATAACCTACGCTAAGGTAAAACCAACTTAGAAACAGCTGCCAACATAGTCTGTGCTTGAAAAGGCTTTACAACCCAGGCTTTCGCCCCCGCCGCTTTTCCCTCTTCCATCTTCGACTGTTGAGATTCTGTAGTAAGCATGATAATTGGTGTGAACTTGTAACTTGGCAATTTCTTAGCTTCTTTTACAAACGTAATACCATCCATATTTGGCATATTTACATCGCTAATAATTAGATGTATTTTTCCTTCAAGCTTTGCCAAGGCATCTTTTCCGTCACAGGCTTCTACCACTTCGTAACCAGCACCTTTAAGTGCAATGGCTACAACTTGCCTTAGTGAGGCAGAATCATCGACGATCATAATTTTTTTTGCCATTGTATTTCTCGCTAAAAAAAGACGACATCCTGTGCCGTATTGGTTGAAGCGCCTTGCTCTTCATGACTTAAATGCTGGTCTAACATTGCGTATTCGCTTTTCATTTTGTCTAACCATTCATTTACATCAACATCAAAAACCAGCTTTCCTGTATCATTCTTCAGCTTTAATTCATCTTCCAATGATTTTAAATTTCGCGACACCTGGGATAATATTTGACTGGTGCGATCCTGAAATTGAAAAGTAGATAGCATCTGTTCAATCTCTTGCTGTATGTCTGTTCCTTCACGCTGCAACATTTCTGACGAACTGGCCAAGCCGCCAATAATATTTTGAAAATTATCCAGTATGCTCTTAATCGTTTGTTCTGAATGGGTTACAGCAGAACTGTCATCCTTTGCAGACTGCTCTGTCATATCAAATGTTGCGGCTATGGCTTTGTTGATAAGATTAACTTTATCGCCCATATTTTTTCCGGCAGCGTTAGACATGGTAGAGAGTTTGCGCACCTCATCAGCCACCACAGCAAAACCGCGTCCGGCCTCGCCAGCTCGGGCAGCCTCTATAGCAGCATTGAGCGCTAACAGATTCGTTTGTGAAGCGATGGAAGCCACCTCTTCTGACATGCATTGAAGTTCGCCTGTATATCCTTTTAAGATTCTAACTTGTTCCAACATTTGACTACGACCTTGCTGAGTGGCCTTTAACGCTGTAACCACCTCAACTAGCTGCCGCTCCGAGCGCTCGAAGATACTGGTAACGGAGTAATCGTCGCAGGATTGACTTCCCATCTGCTGCGAAGTGGCAATGGTGCTACCAAGACGTTCCACCAAAGATGCAAAGCGAGCGGTTAACTCTGTAATAGACTCTTCGGTTTGTGAACGAGCCGATTCTATGTGGCGCCGCCATATAGGTAGGGTACTGGTACATAAAGCCTCTAATCCGCTTATCTGACCTATTTCTGGCTCTTGCACCGCTGAATTCTGGCTGTAATAGAATGCTTCTACTTTATTTGTAATGGATTTTTTTAAGCTTACAGAATAAAGAATTAGACCCACTGCTACTGATACAAAATTTAAAGCCAGATTATCGGAGTAATTTAGAATTCCGACTATGAGACCTGAGATTGTTAAACATAAAAGAACTAAAAAAGCATCCAATCCTAAGCTATATGGTTTAGGCTTTTTTACTATGGGATTTTCATAAAGAGGATGGGAGTTCACGCTTCTATTACCTTTCCTACGACTTATTTACTGTAGAGTTATCTAGCAGTCTAGTTGCTTATTAACCCTTTTCAACGTACCGGTATAGATAAATGAGTGTTGCAAAATAGAGCGTTGAGTCTGATTTTTTAACTAATGGTGAACGAGCTGTTAGCCTGGTTAGCCCTAGGCTTCAATGAGATCAATGAATTAGATATTGACCAAACTAAAATGAACTGCAACCCATCCCCGAATGCATTACTCAACTTGAGTTAACAAATTCTATATATTTAATGGGAATAGCGGTCCAACAATACGTTCCTTTCTTTAAGGTAACTAAACTGAATAGGAACTGTCATTCCCACTTGCCAGATCGTAGCCAATCAAAAATTATTTACCGCTAAAAGCATGCACCCCTATCTGTTGTCAACAAACTGTTGTCAGCAAAACTGAGAAATCACTCTTACAGGGGCCGCCCCTGACAAACAACCATTTTCAATTTAATTATCTGCTGAAGAGGCGCGAACTAATACCTGGGGCAGCGATCAGGAACAGGTCGTTAACTCCGAAAGTGCTAAGTATCCAAAGATATAGAACAGGAAAATCTACGCGCTGATATTGCGTTAGACTTTTTAACGGACAAAAAATATTTCTTGCAGGAAACCGGCCTTATTCAGAGATTCTTTAGCTTTCCTGCGGCCTATGTACAATTCAATGCTCCCCCAAAACGTACGTTGGAGGAGCAGCGAGTCGCAAGCTATTAACCACTGGATGATAAAACTGATAAGTACGTAAAACAGTTTTTCCTATAAACCAGAAGTGACTTCAGACTGAAGCCACTACTGGTGGCATTTTACCACCTGGAAATGCCAAACGAAGATTGTTGCGCCAAGTTGTGCCAAATTGACGCCAGATTGAAGCCGTGTTGTAGGGCAAGCCATAGCGTGCCGCCAGCGCCTGAATTCTTGGTGCCAGCTCCGGATAGCGGTTGCTACATAAATCAGGAAATAAATGATGTTCGATCTGATGGCTCAGATTACCAGACATCACATGAAACAAAGGGCCACCTTGAATATTTGCTGAGCCTAACAGCTGTCGCAAATACCACTGTCCTTTTGATTCACCTTGAACCTGCTCAGGAGTAAAACTATAAACATCATCCGGAAAGTGGCCACAGAAAATTATTATAAAAGCCCATACATTACGAATGATATTAGCAACCGCATTGGCGCCAGCTACTAATAAAAATACTATCAGTGGGTTAACTGGCACAAAGAGGGCAAAGGGTATAGACATCAAAGCCGCCGCCAATGGCCACAGAATATAATCTTTACGAACCTGCCCCCAGACCTTACGGCCAATGTGCCTAAACATGGGCTTTAATTCGGCAGGAGACCTGCTGTCATCGTCCAACACGTCAATTAGAATTTGCTCATGGAGTGCGACGCCTTCCTCAAACAATAACATTAACAATACAAACCAAAGTGGCTGCGCCAGATATTTTGGTTCCCACGGCTGCATGGGAGTCACGCGCATAATGCCATAGCCCACATCCAAATCTTTGCCCACCACATTGGTCCAGGTGTGGTGCACCACATTATGGGAATGCATCCAACGATCAGCGGGGCTCATATTATCCCACTCCCAGGTGTTCGACTGGATCTCAGGGTCTTTCATCCAATCCCATTGAGCATGCAGAACATTATGGGCAATTTCCATGTTCTCCAGAATTTTGGCAACACCCAGTAAAATAACACCCAAAGCCATGACAATAATGGTACTACCCCAGCCCGCCAAGGCATGAGGAAATGCGGGCAATAACAGTAAGCTGAGATAAATCAGGATACGACCACTTAAAGCCATGGTGCGTTGAGTACGAATCAAACGCCGAATATAAAGCCGATCTTTCTCGCCACGGGAATCCATGGCTTCACGATAGATAGCATCCACCTCGCGGCCAAACTCATCAATCTGCTCATCGGTTAAATTCACAGGTAGACGTTTTGAATTAATCTTTGTATCAGTCATACATTTTTCTCTTTTAATGGATCAGAGGTCGAGTTCGCAATCACCTGAAGCCGCACACACGCACACCTGTACAATGGAACCGACTTCATTCAATAACTCTCCAGTTCTTAGATCGCGAACACAACCTGATTTCAACGTTGTATTACAGGTGTGACAAATTCCCATACGGCAACCATGGGATGGGTTCATTCCCGCATCTTCTGCCACCCGCAGTAAATTTGTCTCGCTATCGGCATCTACTTCGATGCCACTTTTTGCAAATCTCACTTTGCCTCCCACCGCGTCTTTTGGTAACGGGGCAAATTCGGCCAGGAAGCGTTCAATATGCAGCTTGTGGGATAAGCCTGCCGCTTGCCAGGTTTTTTCCAAGGAGGCTAACAAAGATGCCGGACCGCAAGCGTAACAATCCCGGTCTTGCCAATCAGGGCAAAGACTGTTCAGTTGCTCAACGCTAAAATAACCCTTGGTAAGCTTTTCATCACCAAATTCGCGGGTATGAATTTCATGTAAATGGTAATACTTCTGCTTGGCATCCATCTGCCGCAGCTCTTTACCAAAAATCACATCAAATTCATTGGGGGCATAGTGGATATGAACGGAATCCGGTAACCGCTGCTGGGCAATCAAACTCCGCAACATGCTCATGGCAGGCGTGATACCACTGCCCGCCGTTATAAAGAGCGGCTGAATGGGTGAGGCATCGGGTAAGTAAAAATCACCTTGGGGTAAACCGACCGGAATGTAATCCCCCACCTTTAGATTACGCACAATATGGCGGGAAATGCGGCCACCATCGATTACTTTCACCGTTATAGTGAAGCAGCCGTCATTACGTTCCGGTGGTGAAGAAATCGTATAAGTGCGGGTGTATTGCCGCCCATCTACAGTGATTCCAACCCGCACGTGCTGTCCCGCTCGATGTAAGCGCCAGTTGGCACCTGCTCTTAAGGTAATGGTTCGAGCATCTTTGGTTTCGTCCCAAACATCCACGACTTGCGCCTGCAGTTGATGGGTTGCCCATAGCGGGTTCACTAACTCCACATAGTGAGAAGTTTTAAGAGGATAAGCGAACATATCTGTTATCGTGGTTAAACGGTTTAGCCAATGGCTATCTTTATTTTTATTAGATGTACTGGGCAAATTTTTTCTCTCCCTCGAATGTTCTAGAATATCAATGTGTTGTGTTGGCAATAGTTTTCTTATTAGTATTGTTCAATATTAGTTCAATCAAAACCTCCATCAACCTTATACATATACTATGTCACTTCTTACATCAATTGTTAAATATCACTGAATTACTGGATAGTTTTAATGAATCCTGTTAACACTATATAAAGAGCCAGACATTTAACGGCTTGTAAATCAACGCATTATAGATAACACCGCAACGAATTAACTGGGAAGGTAAAGTATGATTACGTATTTTTACTGGTTTATGGTAATCGCCGCTGCAATGGCGGTACTCGGTATTTTTGGCAAGTTAAATCAATGGAAACCCGCTATTATAGGGTCTTTAGTTGTCTTAGCCGTGGGAGCGTTAGCCTACTACTTTCACTTTCAACAGGTGTTTGTGAAGCGCTACGGTGGCGTCATGACCGTTCACGTACCCGAAGGTCAGCAACATATTACTGCCACCTGGAAAGACGATAATCTGTGGATAGAAAACTACGATCCTAAAACCAATACCTGTCATTTCAATGAATATTCAAAAGGCAATTTATTACAAGGAAAAGTCACCATTAAAGATTGCTTTCCCATTGCTGCGCAAAAAAAGCAATCTGCACCCACTAACGCCATCGGCATAGATGAATTGGAAAGCTCTACTCAATCGGAGTAATTAATTAATGAAATGGGCGCACGTGAAAATCAACGAACTTTCACAGGTAGTGCGCCCCATCCTATGGGATCCCATACTGATTTAATGTAGCTGTTTTCGCGTCATATTTAGAAACATTTAAAACTCGACTTTCCCTTCAAAGCCAATTAAGTCAACTTCCTGACCATCAAAGAAAACTCGTTTAATTTGCGCGCTTATGGCCCAGCGCTCGGTTAGCTTATAGTGTGCTGCAGCGCCAATTAAAAAATCTGTACCGCCTTTCAGATCCGGATTTACTGATGTCCCTGATAAATCAATTTTTCCATCCCAAAAATACAATCCTGCTTCTGCCGATACTGTAATACGTTCTTGTATCGGCCATAAAAACCGATTGGACAAAGTAAAGCCTTTGCCACTCACGGGATACTCTTTGTCGAGTCCATTCTGCAAATTATTTGGCGTTCCAGTTGCACTCATATTGACGCTAACCTCACCCAAATCCAAATATCCCAGCTCCACCGCCATCTGCGTATGATAACGATAACCCAGCGTGAACTGATACGCGGTTCGGGTGGTATCATATTTTTGCAGTGAAACATCCACTGTGTAATCTGCCATACCCTGTTTAAAATCGTTTTTGCTTTGTGTACCGCGAGCCTGATACAGCGACACCGCAGCGTAACCTCGATCTTGCAAGCGTTGCTGGATAGTGCTCCAATCCGCCGCTTGAATATTCTGAGAAGGCAACGCCGTAGCAAATAGCGAAACCACTAGAACCAACGCGGCCTGTTTGAACGCTTTTAAACGCCGCCGCCAGACCAGCACAATTAACAGTGATATCATGGCCACACCGAAGGAGCCTGCCGAGCCTTTTCCTTTCGATCTAATCAAGGGAAATGTCTGCTCTACATTCCCCGCCGATAATGCTACCGCGGCTACACCACCTGGATCTTCAACACTACCATTGACTAGGCCGTCGGCATCATTAGGACCGCCGTCTTCTATGGTTAACTGAACACAATAGTCACCCTCAGTTAATCCTGTTTGCCAACTGTCATCACCTGGTGGTGGGCAATAACCTGGATTACCCGCCGTTGAATGCACTTCATTGTTGGCATCAATCACAAAATCTTCCCAGGAATCTGCAATAAATTTACGATAGATCGCATCACCGGGAACCGCACTGGTCTGTGGTAAGACAACTTTTACACTTTGACCAAGAGAAGGCAAATCATGGATTTCAAAATCAAATATGCCACTACTGTATTCATAGGCGGTATCGTTTGCAGCACCCTGAGAGAGTAGCTCAGCCTGCTCTACTCTCGCACCTCCTCCATTACCTTGCAGTGCGAATTGGCCCACACGACAACGCACACCAGGATCGCATTCCAATAAATAAGAATCGGTTTGGTTGGCTTGTTCTGGCAATACATTTACCGCGCTGATGTTATCCAGATAATCAGGAATACCGTCATCATCCGTATCAGCCGTACCTTCGGTTGCATCATCAGTACCATCGCCGTCGCTATCGCTGGCATCCAGGGTGGGTAGACTGCTAACCAATTGTACGTACAAATTAGCGGTATCTGATGCAGAGCCACTATCAGTGGCCGTCACTTTTACTTTATAAACACCCGCGGATAAACCACTGGGATCAAATACGAAAGTAGCATCAGTGGCATTACCATCGGTATCCATTAACCGGCTATCGGTAGCAGACCAGTTTAATGTGTGGCTATCGCCTGGGTTGGGATCAGTGACGATTGCGGTAACGGTTACCAGGCCGCCGCCACTAGTGATCAACACCGTGTTGATGCTATTTTGACTCAGTTGCAAAGCCACATCGGGGGCTACGTTTTCTTCAGTGATGGTTATTTGGTGACTACTCTTGGCGCCACTGTTGATATCATAAATATCAGGCGTAATCCGATCGTAGCCATTCGCTAAATCCTCAGCATTAGTGGTTTGATCATCCAAACGCACAATCAATACCTCATTGCCCTCTGTCACCATATCGTCAATCAAAGCGATGTTGACACTGGCACTGGTTTGGCCACTGGTTAGAACAACAGAGCCCGCTATCAAATCATGATCCGCCGCATCAGCTGTGCTGGTACTGTCAATCACATAAGGAATGGTTAGCGGATAGAATGGCGACAGGCCGTTCAAAATAATCTTAAATTGAACCGTTGCACCTTCCACACTGACTTGATCCTTATTCACTGATACCAGGGGACGCACCTCAACAATCTGCGTAGCCATGCCTTGATTGCCTTTGTTGTCGATAGCGCGATAAGTGATGGTATTGACTCCAGGCGCCAACAGCTTGCTATTGTTACTCATGCCGAGCACAGTGGTATTACAACAACCAGCGCCATCCACGTTGTCATACACCAAATCGCTCAAGCCATCTGCGAGTATGTCACTGGTGGCATCACTACTCAAACCAAGCAATTGGTACAAAGGTACAGAGGTATACAACGCAGCCGCATCAATCACCAAATCTGCCGGTGCAGTCACCACCGGAGCGGTAACGTCTATATAGTCGTTGGCATCTTCAGGGTCTGTGGCATCAATGGATTCCTGTAAATTACTGATGGTATCGCCATCCAGATCTTGGGCAGCATCCGTGGGATCAAGCGGATTAAAACCGTAGGTCTGTTCATAGCTATCGCTCATACCGTCATTGTCGTCGTCTATGTCTAAGTCGTCTTCGGTTCCATCAGTATCATTGTCCCCCACCACCGTAATGCTAAATGTGGCTAAGGTTGCCGTTTCAGTAGCGTCGCTCACGCTCATCACAATAGCACTGTAATCTCCGGCGTCTCCCACACTAGGTGTACCCGTTAACGCTCCGGTTCCAGTATCCAAACTGAGCCAACCCGGTAAATTAGTGACGCTTACCGTCAGGCTGTCATTATCCACATCCAGCAATGTGGGCGTGAAATTATAGGCCGCACCTTCTAACAGGGTTGTGGTGGGGCTACCACTAATCAATGGTGCGTCATTGACAGGCTGTACCGTGATGGAAACAGTCGCAGTATTGGAACTCCCCGCCTCGTTATCCAGCACGCTGTAAGTAAATGAGTCGCTGCCATTGCTATCGGCAGCTGGTGTATAGGTAAGCGTGCCGTCACCATTATCAGTGACACTACCGCTGCTTGGCGCACTGTCGATGGAAATGCTGGAACTATCCAAGGTGCCGTCTAAATCCGAATCATTATCCAGTACGCTGATGATTACGGGAGTATCTTCATCAGTGGTGGCCGTGTCGTTATTTGCCAAGGGATTATCATTAACCGCTTGCACAGTAATGGTAACTGTCGCGGTATTTGAAAATTCGGCCTGATCATCTTGCACTCGATAGGTAAGACTGTCAGCACCACTAAAATCCGTTCCCGGTGTATAGGTAATAATTCCGGCACTGACCGTTGCCGTACCATTGACTGGGGCGCCAACAATCTCCAAAGTCGCACTTTGCAAGGTACCGTCCACATCACTGTCATTGCCCAACACATTAATATTGTGTGGGGTGTCCTCCAATAAAGACGCTGTGTCGTTAGCGGCAACCGGAGCATCATTGATGCTGTTGATGGTAACGGTCACAGTAGCAGCGTTTGAAGTTGCTCCCTGATCGTCTTCTACCACATAAGTAAAGCTATCACTGCCGTTGTAGTTGGCATCCGGGGTGTAAGTGGCCTGCCCGCTGGTATCGATAGTTACAGAGCCATTGCTGGGTTGTGCTACCACCGTTGCACTGGTGGCATCAATGGTGCCTTCCAAATCAGTGTCGTTACTGACCAAGTCTATAATCACGGCCGTGTCTTCATCGGTCGTGCCGCTATCATTGGCTGCTATGGGCGCATCATTGACGCCGCTCACATTGATCATTACCGAGGCCACATTGGAAGTCGCGCCGTTTGTGTCATCGATTTGATAGGTGAAGCTGTCGCTGCCAGTGTAATTTGCATCGGGGGTATATACCACCTGACCGGCGCTCACCACGGCACTCCCGTTGGTGGGTTGCGTCACCAGGCTGATTGTTGCGGTATCCACAGAATCACCGCTGTCTACATCGGTATCATTGCTGCCTACGCTGATATTGACTGGTGTATCTTCATCGGTATTCACTACATCTGCTACGGCAACGGGAGCATCATTAATTGGATTTACCGTTACACTCACCGTAGCATCGGCAGAGGTACCACTGAATAGGTCATCTACGGTATAGGTAAAGCTATCGCTGCCATTAAAGTCTGCAACTGGCGTGTAGGTGATCACACCGGTACCCGTATTAACACTGACGCTGCCATTGCTGGGCTGATTGGTGACAGTCACACTGGCGGGATTCAGACTGCTGTCGCTATCGCTGTCGTTGGCGAGCACATCAATGGCCACCGCATTGTCTTCATCGGTTGCATCACTGTCGGCATTCGCTGTTGGAACATTGTTAACGACGGTGAAATTTAACGTGCTGTTATCGTTGATTCCAGCATAACTATTACCAGCAGCATCCACCAAGGCTCCAGAATCCACGTTGACATAATAAGTCTTGGTAGGCGTGAAATTAACACTGGGATTAATAGTCACCGTGCTGCCAGAAATACTCACAGATGCCACGCTAATGGCTTCCAACAAGCTATCATCCGCTGCATCAAATAAACTGATGTTACCGCTATTCGCCGTTACCGCACCATCCATTTGTAAAACGATGTCAGCGTTATACTGCACATTACTCGCTCCATCGCTTGGCGTTGAACTGCTTAAAGTGGGCGCTACCGTATCCAGAGTGGAAGTGTCAGTGACCGCATTAGCTGCATTGCCTTTACTGTCTGTTAACACCACCGACAGAGTTAGGGTACCATCGCTCAAGCCGCTGATATTAACGCCTGAAACTTGTTGTGATGCTGAGCTTACCGTGCCACTACCAGTTACCGCACTACCGCCACCGCTACTGGTAATACTGTAGCTATAAGTGGCACTGACTTCGGCACTGGCAAAGGTGAACGCGGTGGCCGTAGACTCAGCGCTATTAATGGCGCTATCGTCAAAACTCACGCTGTGTCCAGAAGGAACCTGAGTGTCTACTGTGGCATTGGTGGTATCTGCCGCCGTATTGTTGCCTGCCCCATTATTGGCTGTCACTGACACGTTCAAATTACTGCTCTCAATGGCGCCCGCCACTAAGGTGTAGGTGGCGGTCCAGGTATCGCTGCTGTTGCTGGCAGACACCGTCGCGCCACCGCCAAATTCACTGAAGTCCACCGTAACGCCAGTGATACCACTGTTGTTGTCACCGCCAGCGGTATTATTCCAGGTAGCCGTTATGGTATCGCCAATAATATAGGCACCACCAACGCCACTGGCACCACTGATACTGATATTGCCGTCGGTCACTGTCGGCGGGCTGGCAGCGGTAATGGTGCTGCTGTTAACGGCAGTTAAACCACCCGACGTTGCGCGCAAGGCAATACTATCCACCGCACCACCATTGGTGTATTGGAGATTTAAACCGGTGAAGGTGGCGGCTCCAGAGCTGGGTGTTAAGGTCACCGTTGTGCCGGCTCCATCGCTATCACCGGTGCCGGTTAAACTATCCACGGTACCGTCAATGGTACCGTCATTGGGATCTGTCACACTCAGAACAATATCGGTACTGTAGCCCGTATCCACCACGCTGTTGGCGTTCACCGCTTGAACCACGGGAACGGTACTAAAGGCCGTTGCCTGACCACTGTTAATACTGGTGGGCACAGGTTGGGTCGCAAAGGATAAGCTTGTGGCCACCACATCACTGGTTACTGCGTTGGCATTCACCGTTGGAAGATCTGACCCCTCACCGTCTTGGTCATTAGCGGTTAAGGTAAAGCTTTGCTGATCCGATGTGGCGGTGTAAACCAAACCCACAAATGTGGCCACCCCGCTAACAGCACTCGCCGTGTTATTCAATAATGATCCCGCACTGGCCTCCGTGACGGTCACTGTTTCGGTGAAGTCCACGTCCGTATTGCCAAAGGCATCCCGCGCCGTCACCACCGGTTGAGTTGATAAAGCGCTTCCAGAGGTGGAGCCTGCGGGCTGGGTGGTAAATACCAATTGGGTAGCCACTACATCCAAGGTCGTGCCAGCACCATTGGTCACCGCGCTGGTGACCGCCATTTGGGTTCCAGTGCTAGCCAATGTAATATCGGTGTCGCCGTCGACGCTTAAAACAACCGTTAGGTCTTCGGTAAGGCCACTGTTATTATTGTAATAGGCGTTGACGGTGTAGGTTTCAGATGTACCGTCGGCAACGGATATGCTCAGGCCTGGAAAGGTAATCGTGTCGCTGATACTGCTATAGGTTCCAGTAACATTGCTGGCATCATTGCCGTTTAAGCGCCAGGTAATCTGATCACGAATGGCATCTGTACTGGTGCCAGAAACATTCAACACCACTTGGCTGATGGTCATGGCGAGGCCATCGCTGGTTCCGCCATCCGTGAAGGTGAAATCCAACACATCCACGGCTTCACCCAACGTGTCCACCGTGCTATCCAACCCCACCGGTTCAGTAACTGTGCCACTGGCTGTCAGGTTACCGTCGCTATTTCCTGTTTGTGTAGTCAGGTTCACCAAGGTAACCGCCGCCTGCACGTTGGGGGTACCCTCATCGTCTTGTGCTACCACATAAATATCGTAAGCGGTATTGGCGGATAGGCCGCTAATCACCGAGTTACCCGTAGTGCTACTGGTGGCAAAACTGCCGCTATCCAACGCAGCGCTGCCACTATTATCTTGACCTAGCTTCACTTGACTGACTGATGGCGCAGCAGCACCATCGGCAACCACCACATAATAAATCGTACCGTCTTCATCCAAATCACCGTTGAGGGTGGCACCGGAAAACGTGATGGTACTGACACTGGGAGTACTGTTTTCAAATGCTGGAGGCGTCACATCCGCCACTGCAGGCGCTTTTATATTGTCTACACCAATGGATTTTAATTCAAAGAATTTATCGGTGGGTGCTGAACCATTGTAGTCAAAGCGCACACGAGCCAGATCTTTGCCCGAACCAAAGGTACCGGTAAGATCAAATAGATCCACATCATTAATATTGACACCGTAAGAGCAGGCATTGGTGGTTACCGAAACATTGGTAGACCCAGCACTGCCGTTATTGGAATAATAACCCGTTATGGTTACATTAACGGTGAGTGGAGTGGAATCTCCCAGGGATTGCGAGTCACTGCACAACGTAACATTATGCAATTCAAAAGTGCCGGCAATAGTGCCATCAGTCGCTATCTGGAACGGAATTCCGTAATAGTTTCCACCTCCAGAATTATAAGCGAATGACATTCCATAAGACCCACCACCAAATGCACTCACTAAACCACCAGGAGCCGATAATACCAATTTACCATCACCTGACGTAAGAGAGGACTGTTGAAAATAATCTCCAAACCCCGGATTTGCATCGTAAAATCCTTGGGCGTTGTAATTAGTCACCGCCAATACATCTCGAAAATCCCTCAGTGCTTTCTCGCTAAAGGGTAACGTCGATTCAATATCGCCCTGGCTTATCTCCAATATCCAATCAGCCTCTAACTCTGGATTTCCCGTAAGATTATTAGAGGCCGCCACGTCCAGTTCGGTATTGTTTGACAGAATATCTAGCCAGGCTTCTCCTTGTTCATTGGCTGCCAGATTACAGCCGTAAAATAAAATATCACCTCCTGGCCGCACAGCCCGATTAAGCGCCGCAAAAAAATCGGGTTTATTTTGTATTTGATTCACACCAATACGACTGTTACCCAGTAAGAGCAAGCCACTCTCGGCGTGGGATACCACATGC
Source organism: uncultured Ketobacter sp. (assembly GCA_963922875.1). Classification (GTDB taxonomy): domain Bacteria; phylum Pseudomonadota; class Gammaproteobacteria; order Pseudomonadales; family Ketobacteraceae; genus Ketobacter. The sequence goes on from CAWUJH010000007.1 coordinate 185,553, forward strand.
ACCGCAGTTAAATCTCCATAAGATTCAAGTATGCTGGTAAGTTGCTGTAGTCCGTCCTCATCACTGTTGATCGCTACCGCCTCTACTCCTGGCTTTAACTCGCGAAGTAAAACGGATTTATCTGCCACCGCCGCGTCGATAATAACTAACTCGCGAATAACTTGACCGCGGCTTAACACCAGATCATTGGCACTAACCGGGGCTAAATTTTGTGGTGTGGCATTTACTTTTGACTTAGTCCCCGACGCTGACTGAGGCAACTGTGAAGGCTTGTACAAAGACACTGGAGCGGCAGCTTGAAGATAACTGCGTTGATAGGAGGCTGACCGTGAATAACCAACACTGTAGCCACCCAGTGGTAACAGCATAGAAGCAATTCCCGTTAATAATCTTGTATCCATCACATTGTAGACCTATACGTTGTATCGCTATTCCTTAGTTTTTTGCGGGGCAATAATATGCGCTGCCGTCCCACTCCGGTCTTGCCAAAAATCCATTGATTGATACTTCAAAAACAAATCAGGCGGCAACACCGTTCGCCGAGTAGAAAATTCAACTTGTTTTCTTACCGTATGCAAACCTTTAACCCCAAGCAGTTGATCGAATTCACCTTCTTCGTATTCCACTTGTTCAAAGTCATGACTAAATTCTGATTCTGCAAGGAACTCATAGATCAATTGCATGGTTCGCTTGGGATACTGAGTGAGTAACTCATAATCTACCAATAATACTCGATGGGAAAACTCGCCATAGTAAGCTTCTTTTAGAGCGGCCCATGCCGCGCCTACGACTCCGCCACCGTTCATTAAGGCTTCGCAACGGCTATACACTGTTTGGCGGTTAGCGGCGTTAAACATACGACTATAGTCAAAGGGATTTTTTCGATAAATACATTCAAAACTATCCATTATCCAGGCGGGATTACGAACACAACAAATCAATTTAAAATCACCAAAAAGCTCAACCAATTGGTGCAGTCGAGCGCTCCAGATTCGGTTGGTATCGAATATAACCTCGTATTCCGATTTGTCATGGTAATAGGCATCGAATAACGAACGGCAAATTCGTTGCCGCATAGACGAATCAAAAAACGAATAGAATTCAGAGCCTGCCCCCATCTGCTCTAAGGCACCATTGAACAAAGGGGCAATGGGACTCGACATCGCCCCATAAAAGCGTGGATTCTGACGTAATATTCCCGCCAGCAATGTAGAGCCGGATCGGGGGAGACCTGAAATAAAATGAACGCGTTGATTCGAGGTGTTTCTGTCCGTGAAACTCAATTGCACTCCTTACAAAACATGGCTCGGCTTACCGCTTAAACTGCATCAAGCCAGCTCATTACCGTTAGCCAGTCAATTCAGCAAAGCAGTGCACTGAAAACTTTGCAAGGCCCCAGCGGGTAAAGACCAAAATGTTCTAAAACAAAAGTTCAGATTCTCAGTAGTAATAGCTGGAGTTATCAAGGCCTTGGCGGATAAAGCCCTTGAAGCGCAACACAATAGTTCACGACTATCTGCGGAGGAATATTGGGGGCAGGCACACTCGACCCAGTGTTGGACAAAATTATACTACCCGCACCGCCACCAGAAACGGTCACCCCTCCTAACTGCACCTCTGGCGCCTGCGTTGTGGGTGCCACATACATGTTGGCGGTGCCAGGGCCACTACCACCAGCACCTAAAAAATAACCTTGCTCCGGACTGTTAACACCTGTCACCTGTTTGGCTGTTAATGTGACACTAACGGCGCCTGCGGAGCCCGTTACCGCATGGGAATGCGTTGCCAGTTGCTGAACCGTTTGAACAACGGACTCGCTGCCACGACGTTGCCCTCGAATAACGGGTGACAACCCAGTACCCGAACCTAAACCAATGGCAGAACGTCCGCGCAGATCAGGCAAGCCAAAATTTGTTCGGCCATCACCACCATAACTATTACCCAACAAAGAATACAACGCCTGGTTATCAGAAACCGCCAAAAGTCGCCCATCGGCCGGAGCATAGCCTTGAGGACAGAAGCTGGCTGCTGTAGCGCAGATGGCGCCCATATACACGCTATCAGTGGGTCCACAGGCAAAAGTTGGAAGTGTGAATGCAGCAAGAGAAAAACTAGCTATAAATGCCGAGTGTTTGAACGATCCCATCGTATTCTTCCTTGAATTTATTGAGCAACGGTCTCAGAAGCATAGACGGATTATCTAAGCGATCAAGTCCACACAGAGACACTATCGCACCGACACAATATCATAGTGCTTATGACCAATCCCTGCGGCAAAAGCGATTGAATCACCTTCAAAACGGCCCAGAAGTTCCCTACCCATAGGTGAAGCCACCGAAACAAGCGATACCGTTTGCTCTTCAAAATTAATTTTTACTCCACCGGATACCGGCCCTAAGAAAACCGCTTTCTCCAAGCCAGCATCATCTTCAATAATCACTAATGCGCCTGGAGTGATAGGAGATTTACACGTAAGATTTGGCAAGGCCAACTTTTTGAATTCAGCGAGGTCATATTGATACTGTAATACTCTTTGCGATTGGCCGTGAGCCAAATAGGCAGATTCCAAGCCAAAAGTGTCGTATTTATTCTCAGCTACACTTTCCGAATGAGTTGCCGTAGCGTGAGCCTCTCGCGCAGCATCGGCAGCGGCTTTGCAGATGGCCTCAAGCTCATTCAAAAATAATTGATAAATCTTTGTTTTATCCACTGGTAAAACGCCTTAGAAAGTTTGATCGTCTTTTATATAATCAGATAGTTTGCGTGCCACTGTTATATTAAAGGATTAAGTTATTTGATAAATCGGTAGTACCAATCTACGACGACGTCAATGCCGATTTAAAAACTGACCCAGTGCATTGGTTAGCGAAGATAACCGAACAGGTTTTTCCAGATAAGCATCCATTCCTGCAAACCTAGCCTTCTCTCGATATTCAGGGAGTGCATGGGCTGTTAGCGCGACAATGGGTACCGGCGCTAAACCAGTCAATGCTTCATGCTCACGAATGGCACGAGTCGCCTGATATCCATCTAAGATCGGCATTTGACAATCCATTAAAATAAGATCAAATTGCACTTCACCAGCAAGGACTCGTTGTCGTGCTTGCTCGCCATCATTGACTACCTCCACATTAACGCCAAGAGCACCCAGCATGGCTTTAATCACTTGTCGGTTGACGGCATTGTCCTCAGCTACCAAAATCCTTTTTCCTCTATACGGCAGCGCCTTTAGCACTGGGAGATCCTGCCCACCGAGTTTTTGATCTGACAAAGCTTTCAGTAGTAATGCTTTCAGTTGGGGTACTGCCACTGGTTTTACCTGAGCGGTAACGAAACCGGTTGCTGCCAGCTGTTCCTGACCGGGTGGAATACAGGATGCCGTCAAGAGAATTCGCGGTACCAGACATAGCTCAGGGATACCCGCGAGTTGACGGTCTATATCGAAACCATTATCACCGGGAAGGTCAAGATCAACGGTAATAATGTCTGGTTTAAAGCGCTGAGCTAGCTCTAATGCTGCGGTTGAATCTGGGGCTGTGACCACGTCCATCCCCAGAAATTTTGCCTGTTCACTAAGAATTTTTCGATAATCCTCACTATCGTCAACCACCAACAGCTTAAGATTATCCAATATGGGACCACTATTTTTTCTCTGTGCATCCAGCTTCCATTGCAATAGCACAGTAAAAGAAAACATTGTCCCCTCACCTGGAATGCTCTCGACATTAATTTCACCATTCATCAAGCGCACCAAACGTTCGCAAATGATCAAACCCAAGCCGGTACCCTGACGACGTCTATGAGTACTATCTACTTGGCTAAAGGGTTGGAATAACCGGTGAAGATGTTCCTTAGCGATCCCCATTCCGCTGTCACTGACCACGACTTCAAGTCGCACATTTTCATGATCAATAGCAATGGGCTCTATTCGTAAACTGACTTTGCCCTTTTCAGTAAATTTAAAAGCATTGGTTAACAGGTTACCTATAACCTGCTGTAGGCGGATAGAATCACCGCATAAGCAAGTTGGTGTATCTGGAGCAATGGAGGCAACTAAAGTCACTGACTGAGAGGCACGTACTCTGAAGGGTGCAACGACTTCCTCTATCACTTCAGATAAATCAAAGTCCTGATTTACCAGGTTCATTTTTCCAGCCTCAACTTTGGAAAAATCGAGAATATCATTGATAACAGCCAACAAAGTCTTACCAGAACCTTGAATAATCTTAGCGTACGACGCCTGAACATCGTCTAATTCAGTTCGCTGCAATAAATCCACCATCCCGATAACGCCATTCAGTGGCGTGCGAACTTCATGGCTCATATTGGCTAAAAATTCGCTTTTGAACTGACTTGCTTTCTCAGCGGCTTCTTTTTCGCTCCGTAATTCTTCAATATTCTTATGTTGAGTAATATCTTGCACAACACCTACAATACGACTGGGTTTATTGTATTGATGGAATGCCTTACCAATCAATCGATACCATTTAAGCTCTTCAGTGCCCCTAGTGTGACAGCGATACTCTACCTGACACAAGCGCTCGTCGGACAAGGTCCATTCCAATACATTGCTGACCAACTCCCGATCCGCCGCACAAACACTGGCCACAAAATCTTTCCAGGTTCCCGTAAACACTTCGTTGGATAATGAGTTTAGCCCTTCGCTGTACAAAAAACGTGATTCCAGCTCAAGCTCCCAAATACCCATTTCTGCGGCCTCTAACGCCAACCTGAGACGTTGCTCACTTTTCTCAACGGCACATTCAGAATCGTAACGTTCCAACGCCATTTGAATCGTTGCATGCAGTTCACGATCAGAAAACGGCTTTAATAAATAGCCATAAGGTTTGGTCGTACGCGCCCGCTCTAAAGTTTCTTCATCGGAATAGGCGGTAAGATATATAATGGGGATATGTGATTTTTGAGATATTCTCGTTACCGTCTCAATACCGTCGATTTCACCATCGATATTTATATCCATCAATATAATATCCGGACGGGCCTCAAGCACCATTTCTAACGCTTGATTACCAGACGACGTATGCGCGGGCACTTCATAGCCTAATCCCTTCAGCTTACGCTTGATGTTGAGCGCTACAATTCGCTCATCTTCCACCAACATAACTCGTGCCGCTTTCATGGTGTAAACTCCATTATTCTTACGACTTAATTGCCTGTAGTTTAAACTTGATTTCAAATCGCGTAGGATTTGAACATTGGACAGTCAGTTGACCACTAATTTGTTCGGAAAGCACGCTAACTAACTCTAAACCAAGCGAAGATAAATTATTCAGATCAAGATCATGCTCTATACCAATACCGTTATCACTTACTGAAAGAGAAACCGTTCCATCTTCCTCCAGAACCAATTTTACAACCACTTCACCAGGTCGATTATCTGGAAATGCATATTTCAAAGCATTGGCAACCAACTCATTAACAATCAAGCCACAAGGGATTGCCTGGGTGATCGGTAGCGTAACCGTTTCAACATCAACAACCAATTTCACCAGGTCAGTATTAATGTTGTAGGAGTTTGCAATATTCTCCACCAGTATTTGTAACACCTCACTTAAATCAACCCCAGAAAAGTCATTCGTTTGATAAAGTGACTGGTGTATTAGAGACATGGACTTTATTCGCCGCATACTATTCTCTAAAATTTCTGCGACCTTAGGATCATCTGATTGCGATGCTTGCAAATCTAATAAGCTATGGATCAATTGCATGTTGTTCTTAACACGGTGATGAATTTCAGCCAGTAATGTGGTTTTCTCACGCAGTGACGCCTGAATACGATTTTCCTTTTGTTTACGATCTGAAATATCAATAATCGCGGCAAGCACCATCATCTCAGAATCAATATCCATTGGATTTAATGCAATTTCCACAGGAACTTCCGTGCCGTTTTTGCGTAAGCCATAAAGATCTCTACCTGCCCCCATTGATCGTGAACCTGGATTATTGAAGAACAAGTCACGGAGCGATGGATGGTTATCTCGAAATTTCTCGGGGACTAACATCTCAATCGAATGACCCAATAATTCGGATCTGTGATATCCAAATATTTCTTCCATTTCTTCGTTAACCATCTCCATGGTCCCTCCCCGAGAGATCATCACCATTCCATTGGGCGCATGCTCTACCACCTTTCTAAAACGTTCTTCCGCCGCTTTTCGCAGTTCAATTTCTGACTCCAGCCGTTGATTAATTTGCTTCAACTCGGCAGTCCGAATCGCCACTCGGGATTCAAGCGTTTCATTGAGCAGCGCCAACTCAGCCTCGACTTGTTTACGCTCGAAAACTTCTTGCTCTTTTTGAGTAATAATAGACTGCAAATATGCCGGGCTGGGTAAACGAAGCGCCTTAGGGATGAGCGGCCATAACAAGACGGCCGTGATAATCGACACCAGCGCGGTTACTGCTTTGACCATGGCATCCAGCCAATAATTCGGTGTCCATATAGTCCATATGGCTATTAAGTGTGTGGTCCCACAAGCAAAAATAAATAAAGAAAACAGGACGAATATCCAGTTGAACTGGAGATCTTTTCTTTTGTGCATAAAATAGACAAGCGCCAGCGGAATCGAATAGTAAGCGGCTCCAATTACTAAGTCTGACGCTACGTAAAGCCATAACAACGCTGGCCGCCATAAATAACAATGGCCATGGGGCATAAAACTATCGTTATTGAAAAAAGAGAGAAGAGATTCCATCGTAAGAAACTCATATTGAGAATATGATCAATATTTTACAATAGCACTCTATACTGAATCCGCACAGCAATACAGCATACACTGCTGATCATTAACAAACCTGTTTTACCCTCCGAATACCGTTTGTCGCCCCAGCTGCTTTTTTAGTGAATACTCAATAAATTCCATTTTATAATCTTTCGAAAATTTTCTTAATTACAGCATTACCTAGTCGGTTCAATTGAATGGTCTGAATTTTTTTAATCAACAACGATGCCAAAATGAGGAAGGATTCTCATGCCAGAAATTAAACCCACCCAGTTGCCTGATAAAATCAGATTGTGTTTAATCGACAGTGAAAATGGCAAACCCATGCCAAGCGTTCCTGTGCAGCTATTAATAGAGACTAACAGTTTTAATAGTAACGCCCGTACTCACTCCGCTGGCTTATTGGCCTCTAATCACACAGGTTATTTATCGTTTAATCTGACCAAGCGTAAGCAACAATACTATGACGTTATAACTGGAATTCATTTAGTTATTCCTATAGAGCCCCCTATTTCCATTAACCTCACTGAGCAAGTGTTCGCTTCAACCCTGGCACAAGCAGCACCTTCGTCGCCTCCGCCACAAGAGGTCTTACCCATAACTCTTCCCGGAAGCTTAGCGGATTTACGTAATTCAAACAGAGGGTTAAATTCAATAGAGGACCCGGATATTGCAGACTGGCTACTGGCACCAGGATCTTTTGGTGCCGATGCATTACCGGCCATTGGTGAAAATGGGTGCGAGGTATTACTTCCCAGTCATTCGGCGGAAAGAATTGTTCGTTTTCACCAACTGGTACGCTCGGCAAGAACGGGTGAAAGTTCAGCGATCACCTTTTCCCCTGCCCCTTCCTACGATAAATCATCCGAGCTACCCGAACCGGGATGGCCTCGAAATTTACATTATCGCACCGGGGAATTACATCATTACGAATTGATTTGGATTCCTATCAATCACGGACTAGGCAAAGTTCTGTACAGCTTAACCCTTGCACCTTGCGAAGCTGTGCGCCTCGCAGTGCTTGAATGGTCACGCACCGATGACGCCGCCCGCAACGAAAGCACGACGCTTTCTGACTCTCTTGACCACTCGCTGAATAGGGATCGAACCGTAGAAGAAGTAGTAAATGCTACGTTACGAGAGCGCCAGAGTGGGGAATCATTCTTAGGGGGTATGGCAGGTGTGGGAGGCTATGGTGGCGGCATGGGAGGGGGTGGCATGGGAGGGGGCGGCATGGGAATGCCAGGGGGCGGCGGATCTGGAGGTCCAGGCGGATCTGGAGGTGAAGAAAGCGGCGGATCCAGCCAGGGCGGCGGCCAACAGTCGGGCCAGAACTGGGGGGTTACCGGCTCCCATTCCCTGGGTTACGCCATGGCCAACTCCAGCGGGGACCGCGACGTTGATGTGGAAACCACGCAAAATCTAGTGGATGAAATCGCTCAGGCGAGTCATCTTATTCGAGATTTAAGAAGTACTGTTATTGTTCAGTCTAACCAAGCAGAACGGGAATCAGTACAAACCCGCATTGTCCGCAACCATAACCACTCCCATGCGTTAACACTATTGTATTATGAAGTCGTGCGCCATTACTTGGTTCGTTGTCTAAAAAGACAGGTTAAACCGGTTATTTTTATTAAATATCCGTTGCTGAATTTTGATGAAGCAACCGCCTATAAATACCGCTACTTACTTAAAGACAATCTTCTTACACCACACTTAGCAAGCCATTTTGATGCGCTTGAAGAAAAAATAACGGCTACCAATAATGATCTCCAATTTTTTAACAATGGCCGTATAACGGATTTCATTACGACCGTCACCGCTGCTGGCGATTCCATTGATAACTTAGATCGTATGCATCTTTATGTCCTTAGTTCCGGGCGTCGAGAAGTGCTCGATTTGAGATTCCCTTTTTTAAATGTAAGACCGTTTACCACCACCACTCATTCTTTGCCGAATACAGATTTGGCATTACGCTACCGGGATATATTGCAGTTGGGTTTATTGTATAGCGTCGAAGGTGATGGCGAATATCGAGAGCGAGCCGATATACAAGGCTTTGAGGTAAAAGCCGCCATTGAACTTGACGGCGTTATCAAAGTCTTTGATTTATTAGCCAGCACTACCTACTACCGATTTGAAAATACCTCTACTTTTTGGCAGATCCCGAACCGTAAACGCGATGCAGGAACTCTGACCGCCACAGAGCATAGGCAGAACCAAAAAATATCCGAACTAATGACGCAGTTGTTGGAAAATCGCCATTACTACAACGCGTTAATTTGGTTAAATGAAAGCCCACAGCGCCGCGCCGCCCGTTTCGAACACTACGAACTGGATGGCATGTCGCTCATCGAACGCATTGACAACCGACCCGTGGACGTAGTGGGTGATTATGTCGTTTTTCCACTGGCTGAAAACCCCAGCATGCAAACAGCACGGGCGGCACAAATACTGTCAGAGCGGATCATAAGCATGCCAACCCGAGGTGCATTCGCAGAAGCTAAATTGTCCCATTGCAATGCCAGTGAAATTATTGACGATACGCGCTTCTGGGATTGGCAGATGTCACCCTGCCCGGATGATCCAACGTCAATTTCACCGATCAATATGGGATCTCGCCGCGGCACAAGTGACGTGTCATCCTCCAGCTTGCCGGCTTCCGGTATCGGAATTACTTCACCAGAAACGGCACCTGAGCCTGTTGGTTTGCGAGAAGTCATGGAACTCTTACGCACACCCGATGTATTTCGCGACATGTCCGGGATCGAGCAGTTAGGCCCCTTATTAGAAAAGCTGGTGGAAGTTGCAGGTGAAGTGGAGAAAGCGCGAATTGGTGCCACCACCACCCTAGCCACTGCAGGACGAGAGCAAAATGCCCCACAGGGCACAAGTTCCCGTGCCGCTACTCCCGCTATGGGTACTCAGGATCGTCGATCTATGGCACAAGTCGCCCAGCGCCAATTAGGTCAACTAAGAGATATCGGCGCAATAACGCCCCAACAATACAGTGACCTAAGTTATCGAAGCGCGGAACGCGCCTTTGTTTCAGGAGAGGGTTCTCAATCTGGGTTTGTTGACGATCCCACGGTCAGGCAATTGATTCAATCAGGCATATCTCGTGGCGATGAAGTAGAGCTGCGTCAGGGCATGGATTTGGTGCAATTGCGAAGAAGCACCGGTGCAGGTGAAACCATCAGCGGCTCTGATATACCCGATGCATCGGGTCCATTCTGGGGACCTTTATCCGCAAGTGACCGTTGGTTTCAGGGCTGGATGCTTCTGTATAACTTTGATATTGATTCCATTGATCTCAAACCGGAACACCAAGATAACCTAAACAGGCTCGTGGCGATGCTTGAATGGATGGAACAATATCGGTTGGAGGCTATTCAAGGCAGAGCCAGCGAAACAGGATCTGAAGAAAACAATCAGCGCCTAGCTGATGAGCGTGGCAGCGCAGCGGCAAGTTATTTGGCTGAGAGAGGTATACCACTAGAGAGAATTCCTGCTTTGCCCTCGCCACCGTTGGGTTCTGCAGATCCAATCCGTGTTGTTAGTGGCATGCCAGAAGATGCCGTGAACCGCAGCGTTCTTCTTTTTTATCGCATCCTCATCCCCAGATTGCGTTTTCCAACCCCCACTCCCCCCCGGCCAGTGCCTGGCATTACGCGATATCGCGATTGGGCTATTCGTGTTGTTTTAACCGGTTCCCTACATGAGGGGGTCGGTGTGTCTCTTATGGATGTCCACATTAAAAATTGTGCAACAGGAGAATATGGCGTATTTGCTATTTTTGGGTTGGGGGCGGGAATCAATGCTGGGGGATCATTAGACATCGGTTGGACTTCGTTTCAAACAATTTATCCTGTCACTCTGCGAGATTTTAACGCTTGTAATGGATTCTATTATACGTTTGGTTTCGAATTCACTGCTTTCGGGCGTAGCGCAGCCTATCTCCGCTTGCCGTATCTAGTGGAAAGCGCGATAGATCTTGGTGGCACCTCCCTTGGTACCGGATTAGGACTGGAAGGTGGCGGCTATATCGATGTCGTAGAACTATTTGACACGGGTGACCGACACTTCGACTACACTCCGTGTCCTGCTTTATAGAAATAAAAAGTATCCAGACTTATACGCTGGCCAATAAATCATTAATGGCCAGCGCGAATTCTTTGGGTGAATCTTCCTGCAAAAAATGGCCTCCCTTAAGGGTGCAGTGTTTGAGACCTTCCGAGCCAGGAATGCGCGCGCGCATATAGCGATCACCGCCACGGGTAATAGGATCGCCATTGCTAAACGTGGTTAAAAATGGTTTCTGCCATTGGCGTAACACCTGCCACGCGGCCTGGTTGGCAGGTGTGGCAGGATTGCTTGTATCTGTAGGTACCAAGGCTGGAAAAGCACGAGCGGCAGCTTTGTACTTGGCGCTGGGAAACGGAGCATCATAGGCCCGTCTTTCACCGGCACTCAAGGATTTAAAGCTGCCAACATCAATGATACGGCTGATGGGAAACCATGGACTGTACAAAGCAAAGGCGCGCCATGCTTTGAATAGAAAAGGAAAATTTTCTTCTCCAGTAGGCAGCATACCGTTGCCCACCACGATGGCTTTAAAACGCGGCTCTTGCTCGGCCGCCAAGCGCAAACCAATTAAGGAACCCCAATCCTGGCACACCAGGGTAATATTGTTAAGATCCAGTTTTTCGATAAATTGGGTCATCCAATTCATATGAGTTTGGTAACTGATCTCTTTTACCTGAGTTGGTTTGTCGGACTTACCAAAACCAATCAAATCCGGTGCTATTACCCGATGGCCGGCTGCGGCGCACAAAGGAATCATATGGCGATACAGATAGGACCAACTGGGTTCACCATGCAACATTAGAATAGGGTCGGCCTGAGCTGGGCCAGCATCCACATAGTGCATTCGGAGACCCTCTACCTCCACATAGTTCGGCTCAAAGGGATAGTCGGGTAGGTTATTAAAGCGATGTTCAGGGGTTCTGATAAATTCCACGGCACAGTCTCCTTTTTTGTAGCGATCGTTCTAAAATAAGGCAAAAAAATTACGCGGTTAGGGTACTCAGGTGCTGAATCACCACCTCTTCAAGCAGCTTCGATTTGGTGCCCGCACGCACCTGAATCATTAATCCAGAAAGTATCAAACTGATGTTTTTGGCGGTAAGCGCGGGATTGAGAGTCGGCTTGAGTGTGCCCTGAGCCTGCGCACGCTCTATAGCACGGGCAAAGGCACGCTCAATTCTATTCAGGCCAAACTGGACCACCTTGGCAATGTCATCATCGGATTGACCTAACTCCATGGCTGAGTTGGTCAGTAAGCAAGCATGGTCACGATAAGGTTTTGGCACATCTTTAAAGGCCGTGATCAGGTATGTTTGAATGCCTGCCAGTGGATCTTCGCTCTGCTCTAAAAAGGTGGCAATACGAGTATCGATCACGGTTTGAAGGTAAAACTTTAAACACCGCAAAAATAGCTGCTTTTTACTGCCAAACTCGTGGTATATGCTACCGGCACTGAGGCCGCTGGCCTTTTCCAGATCGCGCATGGCGGTGGCTTCGTAACCCTGCTGCCAGAAAACCAACATCATATCGCTTAAGACTTTGGCTTCGTTGAAAGATTTGGGACGGGCCATTACAGTGCCTGCTTTCTAGTATTGGAACAATCATTCTAATATGAAAACTGAGGCCATGACAAGCAATCGTGAAGACACACCACAAGGACTTGCTGTTAGGGCACAAACACAGTTGCCTGCCTATTGGCTCCCTAACAGCACTTAGAAGCTACTAGTCTATTTTACCAATCATTTTCTTCGCTAGACTGTCCGCCAACTCAGATACAGATTCCACTGAAAATGTTTTAGTACGCCCTGTCCAGGCCAATTCTTTGGTTTTAGTTTCGTAAATAGAGGTGCTTAGAATAACGTTGGTTTGGGTGTCCACATAGGCTTCGCGAGTCATGGTAACCGTTGATCCTGCATCATAATAACCACCCCAGTAACCGCCCCACGAAGCATAATAGGGCCCGGTATAATAGGTGCGCACCGACTCTGGCACATAATCAGTTTCAACATCCAGAGAACTCAGCGCTGTAACAATTAAGTGATCGTACTGGGTATTGTTTGCCAAATATTTTTCCAGTGTCTCTTTCTCCGGCATGTCGCCGCCAATAACGGTGTAACTGGCCGTGGCAGTAATGCCCTTTGGTTTCAACGCTTCCACAAATCCGGTTTCAAATAATACTCGATTCGTCGTGTTGGAGGTCACGGCCACCACTAGCACCTGATTCAAATCAGCCAACGCAAACTGATCAACTTGCCACACATCTGTCATTTTAGTGGCCGAACATGAGGCTAAAGTTCCACACAAAACAATCGCCATAGCTACTCGCTTAATCATTACAATACCGCCTCGAAACCTTCAAATTTAGGGTGGCCTAAATAAATGCCTTTGGAATCTCCTGCACTCGCATGAGCTTTGCGAAAGGCTTCAGATTTGGTCCAGTTTTCGAAAGCCTCAGCGGATTCCCATTCCGAGTGCGAAGCAAACAATGTGGCCTCTTCATCCGTTGGCCCTTGTAACAGGTTGAAATTTTTAAATCCGGGAACTGTTTGTAAATGAGTGTCACGGTTCTTCCAAATTTCAATAAAATCCTGCTCGCGGCCAATCGCAATCCGAAAACGATTCATTGCAATATACATAATCAGTTCCTTTACAGTTAATGATGTGTGAACGGTTTAGCCCTTGCTCAGTGGCTCTAATGTAACTATATTCTGAAGAGTCAGCAAACCGGAACTCAGATTACTGTGTGTAATAGATTGCTTAATAAATTTCGACACCACTACTTTGCCCTTTGCATTACACTCGGATTCGCAGTCAACGTCAGCGCAAACGAGTCTCTAGACCCTGGGAACATGCACCTGGGTGCTGTGAAAGCCGCCGTGGTAGAACTCGATAGTGGAAAAACACTCTACGCAAAACATTCCGACTGGATTACCCCCATCGCCTCTATTACCAAGCTGATGACCGCTGTGGTGGTACTGGAAAGCGGCCAAAACATGGACGAACGGGTTGAAATTCCGAAGCCCGACCGGGAAACCAGCAAGAATGCCTATTCACGTATTCGCATTGGCTCCACCCTCAAGCGCAGCGATTTGCTGCGCCTGGCACTGATGTCTTCTGAAAATTTAGCCGCCTATACCCTGGCGGCAAGCTATCCCGGCGGTGTCAGTGCGTTTGTTGCACAAATGAATACCAAGGCCAAAGCACTGGGCATGAATGATTCTCACTTTGTGGATGCCAGCGGCTTATCGGTAAAAAACGTCTCTACTGCGGCTGATTTGGTCAAGCTCATTCAAGCCGCCGCCCACCATGAACGCATCAGGGAATATTCCACCACCTCACAATTCACCGCTCACTTTCGCAACCCGAGATACTCTCTAGGCTATGGCAACACCAACCGCTTGGTCCATCGCGAAAGCTGGGATATTGAACTGAGCAAAACCGGCTACATAACCGAAGCCGGTCGCTGCCTGGTGTTATTGAGCAAAGTCGATGGACAAGAAATAGCCATGGTGCTGTTAGACGCCTTTGGCAAGCTAACCCCCATTGGCGATGCCGTTCGGGTTAAACGCTGGCTTGCTACCGGCAACAGCGGATACCTTTCCAAGGCCGCAAAACGTTATGAGCAAAACAAGTCACAAGAATACCCATTCGCCCAGGCAACGATCACTGGAAGGCAATAAATTCCTGATTTCAACACGCAATCCCCGTGGCTCATCTATAATCAAAAAAACAATAAGATCTAACCAATGCTGACTCACACGCTTTGTGGTGTCACCTTGGTGGGAGATTCTCTATGGCCAACCCAATTCAATCGCTCAATTTTAATCTGGGTGAATCCATTGATATTCTTAGGCACCAAGTAAGGCAGTTTGCGAGTAAAGAGATCGCACCAATTGCCGCGGAAGTCGACCAAAGCAACGAATTTCCCAACGCTCTTTGGCGGCGCTTCGGCGACATGGGCCTGTTGGGCATTAATGTTCCGGCAGCGCTTGGCGGCAGTGGCATGGGCTATTTGGCCCACGTTGTGGCGATGGAAGAAATTAGCCGAGCTTCCGCCTCCATTGGCTTGAGCTACGGCGCATTTACCGATCTGTGTGTTAATCAAATCTATCGCCATGGCAATAACGCACAGCATCAACAATACCTGCCGAAACTTATCAGTGGAGAACATATCGGCGCTCTAGCCATGAGCGAACCCAATGCTGGCTCAGACGTACTTAGCATGACCCTAACGGCCGACAAAAAGCATGATCACTACGTATTAAACGGCAACAAAATGTGGATCACCAATGGCCCCGATGCGGATATTTGTATTGTGTATGCCAAAACCGATGTCGAAAAAGGTGCCCACGGTATCACCGCATTTATTGTTGAACGTCGCTTTTCAGGATTCAGCCATGGCCCCAAGCTCGATAAACTGGGAATGCGCGGCTCCAACACCAGCGAACTCATTTTTCAGGATTGCCCGGTTCCTGAAGCCAATATACTGGGCAGCGAGAATAATGGCCTTGAAGTTCTAATGAACGGTTTGGATTCCGAACGGGTTGTGTTATCCGCTGGCCCCGTTGGCATCATACAGGCCTGTTTAGATGTAGTCACAACCTATATTCATGAGCGAAAACAATTTGGCCGCAACATAGGTGAGTTTCAGCTTATCCAGGGCAAAGTCGCGGATATGTACACGACACTGAGCGCTTGTCGCGCCTATCTGTACGCGGTTGCTGCAGCCTGTGATCGTGGCGAAACTAACCCAAAAGATTCAGCGGGCGTTATCTTGTACTGCGCAGAAAAAGCCACTCAAATGACGCTGGACGCCATCCAGATTCTAGGTGGCAACGGGTATAGCAATGAATTTTGTACCGGGCGTTTGCTGCGCGATGCCAAACTCTATGAAATCGGCGCAGGCACCAGTGAGATTCGACGGACGTTGATTGGACGTGCGTTGTTTAATGAGAGTGGGTAGTTGTTTTAAAGAACCAACATTCTTGGGCTCGAAGCCAGCTTTTCGATTTCTTCTTCACCAATGGAATGCCCCATTACCGTATTTAAATGCCTGAAGCCCACTTCATCATCTTCAGTAAAATTGTAATGCGCCAACATCGCCATTTCACGGACTCACAGGTTAAAAAATTTATTTATCAAAGGCAAAAGCATTGAGGAACTGCCGTTTTCAAAACAATTTGCGATCAACTGCGCTCAGGTTTGCCACATCGCAAACCTTGTCCCAATTGGCCTCAATCGCTTTGCGCAGCTTTTCGAAGATTGCTTGGGCTTCACTTTCAGTGAGCTGGAACCGATTCATCCCCACACCTTTGGGGAACACGGGACTAACAACTTTTAGTCTAAACCGACCATACCACCCCACCCTGACAAAACCTGTCCTACATCAATATCCAATTACTGCTATTTTAGCAGTGCCTCACTCATCATTCGAAAACCTTTCGTTGGCAGTCAACCATAAACCGGGCAACTCAAATGGTTAACTATCCAAGGCATACTCCAGCCTTTTTTCTTGAGCGGCATTTTTAGTTTTTATAGTTGCATGTGCTTATAGTACTCGCTAATACCATTCAAAATATGGGTTATGGCAATGGACGAAAGAAGCAGCCCCATTACTCGGCTTACAATACTTGCCCCGCTACTGCCAATAAGTCGGGCAATAAAACCAGAGGCCAGCATCAATAAATACACCAGCACTAAAACAGAGAGCATAACCAAAGCCGTTTGTATTTGCTCAAAGATATTAAATATTGCGTTTTCTGTTAATAGTACGGCGGCCAACATCGCCCCAGGGCTTGCAATAGAGGGAACGGCTAGTGGGAAGATAGCGGTTTCTTTGTGGGATTTTTCCAAAAGTTTTATCTCCTCCTCAGGCTTGCTATCGCCAAATATCATATTCAATGCAAACAGAAACAATACAATCCCACCAGATATCTGAAATGCGGATAGAGGAATAGATAAAGCCTTTAATATTATCTCCCCAATTATGACAAAGAATAGCAACACACAGGCTGATACAATGGTGGCAAGCAAGGCTACGCGGCGTTTGGTCTTCTGGTCATATTTGTCTGTTACCGCAATAAAAACCGGAACGGTTCCAATCGGATCTATAACCGCAAAAAAGGTGATAAAAACAGCCACAAAATCAATCATTAACTTTTTTGTCCAGTACTGAGGGTAGATTACGAACCACCCGAATTTAATCTCTTAATATAGCACTTAGTCGTTAGTACTATTGATAGAACGGATGATGCATCAGCTCGATAAATAGACACTCTGCCATGCTGCGCCACACCTGCTGGCACAAATAATGCACATCCGCTAGGATTAGTTAACACTTTAAGCCTGAGCTAAAGTGTACATATATCATTTAAGGGACACCATTGATGCCTAAAATATCTACCATTACCCCGATGCCGAAGACTGCCCTAGTCTTAACTGCAGGCGGTGCTCGTGGAGCCTATCAGGCTGGCGTCGTAAAACGTATCAGTGAGCTACCCTGCTTCGCGGGAAAAGCTGCACCATTTTCAATCATCACTGGAGCATCAGCGGGCGCGATCAACGGTGCCGCCATCGCTAGCCAGCATCAGGATTTTGGTTCCGCAGCCCAACTCCTGGTTAAGCTATGGGCAAAACTAAAAGCCAACGAAGTTTACCGCACTGACCCGCTTGCATTACTCCAAAATGCAGGGCGTCTGGTGCTGGATTTTGGCCTGGGAGGGTTGTTCGGAGCAGGACGGGTTCATTCCTTGGTAGACTCGGCTCCACTACGAAAATTCTTGTCTGCAAACCTAAAAATTGAGGGCATAAAACGTGCAGTGAGAGAAGGCAGCCTGGACGCTTTAGCCATTACAGCCACGGGTTATCATTCCGGTCGCGCCTTCACTTTTATTGAAGGTAAACCAGGCCACGCGCTGTGGAATAAAAGCCGTCGCATTGCCTTACCGGCCGATATATCCGTTGACCATATACTGGCTTCTGCCGCCATCCCTATCGTTTTTCCCCCAGTGGAATTATCCACCGGAAATGCATCGGCCTACTTTGGTGATGGCGCAATGCGGTTAGTGACCCCATTGAGCCCAGCCATTCGACTGGGAGCTAATCGCTTGTTGGCTGTGGGAGTGCGCTGTCAGGAATCCGCCGACAGCCTATTGCGATCGGAGTGGTCTTCCGACGCTGATTTTACCAGCGATATACAAAAGCCTCCTTTGTCCCAAATCTGCGGCACCTTAATGAACGCTATATTTTTGGATCATTTAGATTCGGATATCGATCACCTTAAGCGGATGAACTCTTTTGTCGCCGAACATGAGAAACTGACATCTCTGGTTTGCACTATGGACTCCGACCCGGACCATGAACCCATGCGAATTGTAACTCCTTTGGTTATTTCACCCTCTGCAGATATCGCCATTATTGCTAAAACACTCGAACATAGAATGCCCAAAAGCGTCCGGTATATGATGGAAGGGCTGGGAACACCAGACGCTCGTAGTGCTGACTTAACCAGTTTTTTGTTGTTTGATTCAGCCTTCACCCGGGAACTCATTGAGCTGGGTTATCGTGACGCGGCCTTACGTATCGACGAAATCGAAGCCTTCCTGTGTGAACCCAATCCTGTAGTGGCCAAACCCGTCGCAAACACAAGGGGTTAGATTCAAACAATCCCATCACAACCAGTTAAGCTGAGCAGCTTTGGTTACCGCTTGAGTGCGGGTTTTGCAGCTGAGTTTTTTCAGTATGCTACTGGTATGCGCTTTTATGGTTTCGCTACTTTTACCTATAGCCAGGGCTATTTGTTTATTGCTCATACCGGTTGCCAGCCAATGCAAAATCTCTTTTTCCGTCGGCGTTAACTGGTTGCTTCTTATTTTCGGCTGATTGGACGGCGCTGCGGTTTCCTGCGGTGATGAAAAATAGCTACCACCATTGATTACAAGCGTTATCGCTCGAATAAAATCCTCCAACGAAGATTCCTTGAACAAAAACCCTCTGGCTCCCAGCGCCAGACAGGATTGAATTTCAATGGCGTTAAATAATGAGGTAAGCAAAACCACCGGTGGCGCTAACCGATTCTGGTTATGCTTGAGCAACGTTTTGGCAGTGTCGTTATGCAGATTATAATCACACAGGATTAAATCAAATTCGTGTTCAGCAATTAATAAATCTATGGCTTCTTTAACTGTCGCCACACTATGGGTAACCTGAAATGGTGTGGAACTGTTGAGCAAGGCACTCAAACTGGTTCGCACAAGGCTCTGGTCTTCAATTAATAACAATCGATAGGTCATTGGTTGGGTATCGCAAAAGTAAGATTGCAGCCTTCACTAGTAAGCTGAATATCTGTTTTACCGTTCAGGTTTTCTATCCGCTGCACAAGCCCTTTCAACCCGAAACCGTAAGATAAGTGTTTTCCATTGGTGCCGTTATCTTTAATCTCGACTCGATAAGACTCATCATCCACCGCAATATGAATAGCCAATTTAGTGGCATTGGAGTGCTTTATACAATTAGTGATGGCTTCCTGGCTGGCTCTAAATATCGCTTCTGCCACGTTAGCACCACAACGCCCTGAAAAATTGTGAGTTGTTATTTGAATCTCTGGCTTTTTTGTATGCTCAGCTAATGTCTGCAAAGATGCCGTGAGATCAAAACAGGTGTCGTACAAGGTAGCCGACAGGTTTCTAATCTGCCGATTAAGCCGTTGCACCAACTCTTGGGTTTCAATCACAATGTCACTGGGGTTGGGTTCTGTATGCAGATAACGTTCAAGATTATTACTCACCACGGTGGACAGATGTCCTAATTCATCGTGTAGATCACGGGCAATACGGCGACGGGTATCCAATTCCACTTCTGATTTCAACATGCGCTGGGTAGCCAGTAGTTCGGCTAAGCGATGGTTCGCCAGAGATTTTTGTTGAAATTCACTCAACATAGTGCGAAACAAACCAAAGCCAAACAACTGACCACTGAAGATTTGCAGAAGATATCCCTTACTTAATGAATCAGTTAAGTAAGATGCGGCAAGCACGGAATTGAAAGCAATCAACAACGCCGCAAAGGGCCAGGTTAGCCCAGCAGCAGGTGTGGCAGGCAACATTAACACAAAGCATATTGCATAGAGGTTTACCGGATACTGCGACGCCTGAAACACAAACCAATTAGCGGCTAAGCTGGTCAGCAAGCTCAACACCAATAATAGTAACTGACGGGGCAGGCTAAACCGAAGACGCAGATCACTGTTCGCACCAATGCGCAGAAAATACATTGAGGACACACAAAATAGTATCAAGAAGGCCAATAAGCTCCAGCCTTCTTTTGTTAGTGACATGGGGGATATCCCAAAGGCCTCATAATAGGCCCCAATAATGATCGCAAATCCCAATACCAGCAGATAGGTTGCCCGTATCATCAGATACGTTGGAACTGCTACAAATTTCTCATGCCAGCGCTCTAAATGTTTCCGCATATTCGGAGGCACCACTATTTATTAATAAAATTCTCAATTCGCAAATTCAGGTCATCGGCTTCATGATGGACCCAATGGGTTCCTTTTTCATAAACGACTTGCTCTAGGTCCGGGACCAACTCTTCCAGCCCTTCATAAGCCAAGGGACTAAAATAGGGATCTTCAGCTCCAACTATAACCAGGGTTGGCCGCCGAACGGTGTATATTTTACGCTGAAAATCCGACAGTTCGGCAGGAAAATCTTGCTCCGTTGCCGGATATGGCATGGCACGGTAGTAATGTTTCATGTAACGCCAACCACTGGTTGGTAGCCATACTTCCCCACTTAATCGGCCCAAACGACCGTTACCGTAGAACCCACTACGGAAAATTGAAAAGTCACTGAGGATAAACTGGGAAAACTTCAGCTGGTCGGCCATAGAATAACTTTGTGCATATTCAATATATTTGGTCCGGTGCAATTGATCCGAGTCAGGATTCAGTTGTGCGCGGGCAAATAGGTATGGATGCGGAACGCTCAAAATTACCAGTTTTTCAACGATATCCGGATGTAACATACCCAAGGTCCAGCCAATCCCACCGCCGAAATCGTGCCCCACAATAATGGCTTTTTCATAGCCTAAACAATGTATTAAGGCTCGAATCTCCCAGGCTAATTCTAGGAAATGATACTCGTCTACATCATCAGGGCGCGAAGAATAATGGTGGCCTTTCAGATCAATAGCTACCGCATGATAGTCGTCGCCAAAGTATTCCAGTTGCTTTTCCCAAGCCCAGGAGAATTCTAAAAAACCATGGAGAAACAGGATCAATTTCTTAGGATTTTCCGGTCGCTTTTCCAGGGCGAAATACTTCCATGGATTGCCATCAATGTCCTCTATCTGATACCTATTTTCAGTGAAAGAGTCATTCCACTTTCCAGCCAAACCGGCACTTAATCGCAAACGATCTTCCAGGGGCGCAGTAAAGGATGATACAGAACACTCACTGGCAACGGCACAGAAGCTAACCAGCGTAATGTAACCAATGGCGATGATTTTGATTATTGTTTTTACTAACATCATGCAAGACTCCGGGCTTATGGTGTAAAGCGATAGAGTCTCGCAATCTTCAAAGGCTGTATATTACCCAGATGGGGTAGACTCCCGCCGGCCTAAGCCTATCTGGTCCGGCGAGAATCGTTTTCTTTCAACGATTTATTTTCTGACTTCTTTCTGAATAACCGCAACAACTCGACGATTCTTTTTACGCCCTTCAGGAGTAGCGTTACTGGCGATTGGCTTTTCTTCGCCATAACCGGTGGCCGTAACTCGATCGATGTCGATACCGTATCTCGTGGTTAATTCTTTTTTCACCGCATCGGCTCGTGTTTGCGACAGTTTTTTATTGTAGGCTGCCGCACCCTGATCATCTGAATGACCTTCAATATCGACCGAGACGTCCGAATATTGCATCATAAAATCAGCGACTTTTTGTAGCTCGCTTTGGTACTGATCCAGGATCTTCGCTGAATTGGTAGGAAATTGAATGCTTAAGGAAATAGTCTCTACGGACACTTTTTCAGTAATGCCCACACAACCGTATTCATCCACTCTATCGCCTCGGACCGTACCAGGACACTGGTCTATGCCATCAAGAATACCGTCACCATCCGAGTCACTTGGGCAACCGGTTACGTCCACTTCAGCACCGGCAGGCGTCCCCTCACAAATATCGCGGCCATCGGGTATACCGTCATTGTCCGCATCGGTAGCGCAACCTTGGCCATCGACCGAAAGCCCAACGGCGGTTCCAGGACATTGATCTGCATTGTCCAATACGCCATCACCATCGCTATCCACGACCACAGGTTTGGCAGCAGGCTCAGGCGTTTTTTCTGTAGCACCAAAGGTGTAACTGATGCCTAGAGAAGTCATGGCATCCGCCTCGTTTTCATCCACGCTGTAAATACCTCGAAGATCCCAACGAGCGGACCAGGCGTTAGAGAAGTTAAAGCGGATACCACCACCAGCATTGGCCTGGGTTTCGTCGTCATAACCACCGGTGAACTCTGCGTGTCCTGCACCGAAACCCAAATAAGGCTGAACCGTTGCTTCTTTACTGAAGTAATAAAGCGCATCTAATTTGTACTGGGAAAGATCGGTATCTCGTCGGCTGTTAAAATCATGATCCGCCTTCGACACAAACGCCGCAATCTCTGCCGCCCAGTGGGGTCCAAAACGATACTCTAGACCTAACCCTACTCCCGGCGCCTCTTCAAGATTCCTTTTACTATCGAAATACTGATAGGAAATGGCGGGGTTTATCACAATCTGACCTTTTTGGTTTTCTGCGGCAGCGAGTACCGGAATACTCAACATAAATATGGCAGGCAGTATTGATCGTTGCATGAGTAGTTCATCTCCATTTTATAATGTTCTCAAATCACCATTTTATTTCCAAACCTAATCATCAACAACAAAAATAGCTGCGAACAATGAGAAGAGCAAATGACGAAAAGTTGTATGTGCTGTGCATATGCTTTATTTTCTAGCACACTAGCATAAAGGAAATCAAAATGTCGCAAACTCTAGACAAAACCAAACCCGTCCTTGTCACTGGTGCCTCTGGCTACATTGCCAACTGGATCGTTAAGCGATTACTCGAACTTGGGCTCACAGTTCATGGTACTGTACGCAATCCAGACAACGAAAAAGCCGTAGCCCCCTTAAAAGCCATTGCCGCTCAACACCCCCAAGGTACTTTAAAACTATTTCAAGCTGATTTGCTAAAAGCCAATAGTTTTGATGCTGCGATGGCTGGTTGCGAGGTGGTGATTCATACCGCGTCTCCGTTTATTGTTCGTGGCTTCAAAGATCCTGATGAGGCACTGATCCGCCCCGCCGTCGAGGGCACTCGCAATGTACTGCAGGCGGTCAACAACACGGAGTCTGTTAAGCGCGTCGTATTAACCAGCAGTATTGCCGCTATATTTGGCGACAATGGAGACCTAGCGGATAATCCCCGTGGAATATTTACCGAGGAGGATTGGAACACCTCCAGTAGCCGTGATCACCAGCCCTATTCCTATTCAAAGTTAATGGCGGAAAAAGAAGCCTGGAAAATCCATGACCAACAATCTCGTTGGCAGCTGGTGGTGATTAACCCTGGTATGGTGGGTGGGCCCGCATTAACTAAAAACAGCAATTCCACCAGTATCGATACGCTGCGCAATTTGGGAAATGGCACGCTGTGGCCGGGTGTTCCTGATATGCGATTAGCCTGGGTAGATGTGAGAGATGTGGCTCAAGCCCATATAGAAGCGGCTTTTCGCCCCGATGCTGAAGGACGCCATATTATTTCCAACGGCGAACCCAGCATGCTTGAAGTGGCGACCATTTTAAAACGGCATTTTCCTTCCGGGTTTAAGTTTCCTGTGCTGACGCTGCCTAAAATACTGGTCAAGTGGTTTGGCCGCCTGGTTGACCCCAGTGCTAAACCGAAGTTCGTGGAGCGTAATGTCGGCCATCCACTAAAACTGGATAACCGACGCAGTATTGAACGCTTGGGATTAGCCTATCGCCCGCTTGAAGAAACCTTTGTGGATCACTTCCAGCAGCTTATTGACGATGGACTCATGCGCCGCAAATAGCCACGAGGTTATTTTCTATGGCGTCTAAGAATCCATACATATCAACGGTTTTTTCATTCTCAGGGTCGTTTGTTTTACCTTTTAAGTCAGCGGTAATATAACCCTGAGCAACGGTCTCAATTAACGCCTCTTTTAGGTGTTCGGAATAGTCGATTAAGGCCTGATTTTCTTCACGGAGACCGAGGGTTTCCAGCGCATTGGCCACAGCAAACAACAGCGCTGAGGGGTTAAACAAAGCCACCTCGCCATTGGATTCCAGATATTTAAGGTAAAGATCGTGAGCCGTGCCATGGGGTGCTTCATACAGCATGGTGCCATCTTTACTTTCGATAATAGAGCTGGCCGTGGCCAAACTGCCGCCCAAAGCCGCGGATATATCCGAAAAAATATCACCGTCCAAATTCAATGACGGGTAAATACCTCGCCGCGGAGGGTCAGTGATCATTTTTTTCAGCTGACTGGAAGGCCGCATGATCATGAAGGACGGCGGCTGCACATTATCCGTCACCAGCTCTTGGCGTACTTCTTTGATAACAGTACTGAAAACGTCATCGTACTCCATGTACTCTCGTTTCAAACCGAAATAAATTTCCTTGTTGTTCTTGGCGGCATCACGAAACACTTGGCTGACCCAATCTTTGATGGCTTCTCGATCGTTGGCCATAAAAATAATCGGATCGCCTTTTTTTACATCCCGAGCATGCTTTTCCTGGCCATCCAACACTATCTTAACGATACCATCTTCTTCCACCGGCATATTGAAACTACCGTACTGATCGCCGCCACCGGCACTCATGCGGGAAATAGAAACGCTGAAGCGACGATCCGGAATGCCATATTTTTTCAATTCTTTGACCAATTTATACAGCTTGCGGCCAGTAGTATTTTCGGGCACGCCCCAGATGGCTCGAGTGGGAGGATTAGAAACCACCCGTGCAGCCTGAGCATCTATGAGCTCGTAAAAATATTGGATTCCAGCCTTTTCGAATTCGTTTTTGTAATCTTTATGAAATATTTCTTCAATGGTTTCCCGCATCACCCCGTCATAGCCAGAAATCACAGTATCTTTGAGTCCTAAATAGGCATCCCGTTTCTCTGCTATCGCACGTTGGAAAAAGTTGTGCGCCCACTCTTCCACCAGCTTGGTGTCATTTGAAGCGATTAACCAAGGGTCACCTTTACGAATTTTACGGCGATGAAGTTCTACCGGTTCGCCACTGGAACCAACGAACATAACTTTGATGATACCCGTCACCTTGGAGATTTCATTGTGACTGTGTTTATTACCCCCGGTGTCCATGGTATCCACTTCAATATCGCGATCAATCCAATCGGGGGTCAACCGCTTCAGGTTTTTAAACGGAATATCTTCCCGAGTAATATTGCCACCAATGCCTTTGCGTATGGCACCATTGGGTGACTTCGTGGCTAATGGATGTAAACGTGCCCGATCTACACCGGTATGTTTTTTGAGCATCTCATCAAGCTGCGCCTTGTTCACGGTCATTCCAGCGTTTTTGATGCCAACGCCGTACTTTTTTAGTGCATCAATGGAGTCATTAACTACCGCGCCATTGGTGATAAGACGTTTTTCTGCCGACAGGTCCATCTCAACCAGATCAATTTCTAACCGATTTTTTACGAATTTCTCCAGTACCCGGTCAAAGGATACCTGAGCCATTTCATCCCCGTGTAATATTACCAACGGTTGATTTACCTTAATCTTTTGCACCATTGCTCCCCCCAGAAGGTTATAGCATCAATCCATAATGAGTTTTGACAGTTTAGATTGGTTTTTAGTTACCTGCCTGCTAGCCGAGTTCTCGACCAAAGTTTCGCAGCAAATACACTGCCAACCAAGACTGCTGACCCAGTAATAAGCCACTACCCCATCGTATCATCAATCAAGTTGATCTATCAGGTTAAGCTGAACGGCTTTGCTCACAGCTTGAGTTCGATTACTGCATTTTAGCTTTTGAAAGATTTTCGTGATGTGAGTTTTGATGGTTTCTGAACTTTTCCCCAGGGTGCGGGCGATTTGTTTGTTACTCATCCCGGTAGCGACCCAACGTAGCGTCTCCAACTCAGAATTCGTCAACCGTATATCAGGATCTGTGGATGCGAAGTGACTTTCAAGATGAATAGAATCCGTTTCCGGTAATGAAAAATAGGTCCCACCGGCCAACACAGTCTCAATACCCTTAACAAATTCTTCAATGGAGCTTTCTTTAAATAAAAACCCCCGCGCACCTGCGCTTAAACACGGCTGAATTTTTACCGCATTAAAAACTGAGGTTAGAACAACGATGGGAATATCTTTTGCGAAGCGCTGTTCCTGCAATAACTTTATCGCCGTTTCCTGCTTTAAGTTGTAATCGCAAAGAATCAGACTGATATCATGGGGCCGTGCCAATAATGCCTGCGCCTCGGCTACTGTCCCCACCGCACTGGTTACAGCAAATTTTTGGGTTCCATTCAGTAAGCAAGCCAAGCTATCACGAACCAATTGCTGATCTTCGATAATTATTATGTTGTCGACCATGACAGTGTCTCACGCCCAGTCATATTATTATAACTCTATAAAAAATCACCCGTTTGGGTGATGCCCCTCTTCTATAAGAGCTCGTATCCTGAGTCTCGGGCACCATTAACTTCAGTGAAGGACTCTGATAATGAAGAATAATAAAAAAATTGGTCTTGCATGCCTACTGACAATGCTAGGCCTTTTATCTAATCATACCTATGCTCAGCTGGAAAACCAGCACAGTATTAACTATCAACCCATCGATTTGCCTGAGAATCTCGCGCAGCGTACCGATTACACCCTGTTCGAAGTTGGCCAAGTGAGACCATTGGCCGTCAGTCACGATGGGCGCTATTTATTCGCTGCCAATACCCCTGATGACCGCCTGGAAGTTTTTACCATTACCGATAGCGGAATTGAACACAGCCGGTCCATCAGCGTCGGCCTAAGGCCTGTGGCCTTAGCGGAAGACCCACAGGGTCGCGTCTGGGTGGTCAATCATCTTTCCGATAGCGTGAGCGTGGTGAACGTATCCACAGGACAGGTAGAACAAACCTTGTGGGTGGGGGACGAACCAAGGGACATAGTCTTCGCTGGCGAGAATCAGCAACGGGCATTTATTACAACAGCTCACAGAGGTCAGAACAGCCCCATTGACCCACAACTGACCACACCAGGAATTGGACGCGCTGACGTGTGGGTATTTGATTCTGGAGCCCTTTCGGCCACACAAGATCCAGCACCCGTTACCATTGTTACCCTGTTTGCGGATACTCCCCGAGCCCTTGCCAAAAGCCCCGATGGAAACAAAGTCTACGTGGCGGCCTTTCATTCTGGCAACCAGACCACCGCGCTCCATGAATTCATTACGCCGAATCGAGATGAGGTTAATACTCACGGTGAGTCACAACCCAGAAAAGGTATTATCGCAAAATTCATTGATGGTGCCTGGATCGATGCTGTAGGCAATGACGTCACCGATAAGATCAAATTTAATCTGCCAGATCATGACGTTTTCACTATCGACGCCACAGCCCCGATTCCCAAGGAAATTAAGGGACCTTTCGCCACATTTGATCATGTGGGTACGACGTTATTTAACATGGCGGTTAACCCGCAAACGGGTGTGATTTACGTAGCCAATACTGAGGCCAATAATTTCACTCGCTTTGAGGGTCCAGGACTCGATCCGGTGATCAATACAACCACACGTGGCAATATTGCCCAAAGCCGTATCACCATTATCGACAATGGCACAGTGAACCCGATTCACCTCAATAAACATATAGACTACCAGCAGTGCTGCGCCCCACCCGGAAATGCAGAAGCCAGAAAAAGCTTGGCGTTTCCCCGTCAAATGGTAGTAACCAAAGATGGTAAAACCCTTTACGTTGCAGCCTTGGGATCCGCCAAAATTGGCGTATTTGACACCGATGCCCTCGCCAATAATAGTTTCGAACCAAGCGAAGAGAATCATATTCGATTATCTGGCGGTGGCCCGGCCGGATTAGCGCTGGATGAAAATCGGCAGCGAATCTATGCGTTAACCCGGTTCAACAACGCCATTGCAGTCATCAACCTAGCTGATAATAGCGAATTGGTCAGCGTACCCATGCACAACCCTGAACCCGAGTCTGTAACCCTGGGTCGTCCATTTCTTTATGACGCATTTCTAACCAGCAGCCATGGTGACTCCGCCTGTGCTAGCTGCCATATCGATGGTGATACCGATCATTTGGCCTGGGATCTAGGCGACCCTACGGTAAAAAGCGCTCTCATTCCTGGTAGCACATTGGCTCGAACAGGACTCGCCGTCATTGACGCCATAGGTATTGATACGCCCAAGAGAGGCACCACAGCCTTTACCCTGGTCTTCCCCCAGTGTAATTTTCGCCAGACCGTTTTAGATCCGTTGAATGTGCCCTTTCCTACGGCCTGCTCTAAAGAGCGCATCTATCACTTCAGCTCCAATAAAGGACCCATGGTGACTCAAACACTCGCCGGAATGGATAATCATGGCCCCATGCACTGGCGCGGAGACCGCACCGGTGGCAGCGCAGATCTCCCAGGCCTGCAACCCAATAAGGGGATGTTTAACGAACGTAAAGCCTTCAAGGCGTTCAATGTGGCGTTTCCTGGCCTGTTGGGGCGAGATCAAGAACTCACTACCGAGCAGATGAACCAATTCACCGATTTCATCTTACAAAATATGTTGCCACCCAACCCCATCCGCAATCTTGATAACAGTTTGACAGCCGAACAGGCGAAAGGAAAAGAAATCTTTCTCGGCGGGCCCACAGGCGATCGACAAGTGGATTTCATTCGAACCTGTAACCAGTGCCATGCTCTCGACCTCACCGCCAATAAGAAATTCGGCGTAAAACGTCCGGGATTCTTTGGTACGGATGGTCGTTACGCGTTTGTGTTTTCCTCTGAAATACTGAAAGTGCCACACATGCGGAATATGTATCAGAAAGTAGGAATGTTCGCGCTTCATAACAACAAAGACTTCCCCGTAGTACCCGGCTTCCCCTTCTTAACCAGCGAGTTCATTGGTGATCAAATACGTGGGTTCGGCTTTACCCACGATGGCTCACTTGGCAGTCTATTTCAATTTTATCAGGCCGGTGCTTTTGTAAACGATGGCCCAGACATTGTCAGTGAAAGGTTTCCTCCAAACTCGGGCGGCTTTCTACCCTATGTGGAGCCGGGTACCTGGCCTTCCAATGATGAAGAACTACCAGAAGGCTTCAAGTATCTGGCGAAAACCAACACCCCATTTTTTTCTCAGCTCAATCCAGCCACAGGCCAGCCTGTGGGATTAGAGGAAACCCGAGCGGTTGAAGCCTTTAGCCTTGTATTCCCCACCAACCTGGCACCTATCGTCGGGCAACAGGTAACGATTCAAACTGAGTATCAGGAAGTTGCACTAAAGCATTTAACCCTGCTTGAAACCCAAGCCGTCACTAGCCTGCCCACCGAGCACTGTGATCTGGTCGCAAAAGCCGTTGACAACCAAACGGAGATTGGCTTTTTATATAATCCAGAAAACTCTACCTATGTGAGTAGCAATGGCGACATTTTTTACCGTGATGAGATCCTGCAAAACTATGCACCCATTACCTTTACTTGTACCCCTCCTGGGGACGGTGTACGTGTTGGACTCGATCGCGATGGTGACAACTATGCTGATAGTCAAGAAGTGCTGGCCGGGTCTAATCCGGCTGACATAAATGACAAGCCACTGCGATCAAAGACAAGTTGGTGGGAGCTTTTTCTAAAACGTTTATTTAAATCGTAAGCTTCATTAATATGTTCACTCTGCTTCACAAAAGGTGTTCGTTGTGAAGCAGAGTTTTATTAATGGAATGAACTAGAGAAATTATGCGGAAATCAATTAAAGATGCCCAAAAGACGCAGCCATACCGACTAGGATTTCAGGCCAGCGCTTACATTCTATTTGGATCTTCCGTTTTACTTCTTTGTCACCAGCAAATACTCAAGCATGCAGGCAGTCACACAGTCGTGATGTTACTGCTAATTAGCGCTCAGCTGCTTTCCACAATAGTAAGCTTCCTTTTATTAAATGTTGTTTTTCCTAAACAGCAATTGAATGCCTTTCCTAAAATTATCTATCCATGGTGGGTGCTAGGAGGGTATATCATCAATACGATAATCACTGCACTACTAATGTATAAATCCATCCAGCTAGGGTCAGACCCCTACATCTGCGCCTTTCTCATTTATGCTTCAGGTGCTTTAACCGCTGGTTTTCAAAAGTTAGAAATCGCCGCTTATGCTCTATTGTCAACATTACTTTTTGGCTCCATATTATGGGGCCACGTTGATTTTTCTTTTTTAGCGGCACTGCTCATTTGTATGATGTTCTTGATGCTATCCTGCCGGTCTGCCATCTTCGAATTTGTTCTAAAGAGCTATTACGACTTGAAATTAGCTGAATTGAAAGCCATGCAAAGCCTGATAAAAGACCGGACCGAACACAAAACCAGAGCGGCAGTAGCACAAGAAATACATAAAGAGCTAAATAAACTAACCGTGGAAATTTGTCAGGAACTAAGAAACTACACAAACAATATAAAGCCGATCCCGCCGATTCTAAGTGACACGCTAAAGCTAGCAGTACAGTTGCAGAAAACCGTTTTAATGAAGCTCGAAGAAGGCAATAATTCCAGATTTGATCTCAAAGCCGCGCTTACAGTGCTTGCTGGAAACATCAAGCAATTGGAGATTGACCTATCCATAGTAGGATTCAACGGCTTGTGCAGTGCTGAAATAGGCGAAGCTATCTTCAGAGCATGCCAGGAATCAATCACAAATAGCATGAAACACTCTACCTCTACAAAGGTCTCTTTATGTGTTTCTCGACAACCCGAACACTACCACGTGAGCATTAAGGACAATGGTGGCACCCAAGGAACCATTGAACTGGGACAAGGACTTAAAGGTATTTTCGATCGCGTCAAAAATTTACGGGGAGAATGTAATATAACCACTAGCGGAACGGAATTTCGCACAGACTTGGTGATTCCAGCATGAACTGGTTTCAGATGTTGTACGATCGCATAAAAAACATTCCAGACAAAATGCTGGGTGTTCTGGCCGTTGCGCTGGTATTTTTCATCTACCTTGAATTTTTGCCCATTATCTACCAAATGAGCTGGGGACTATTAATCGCTATTATTGCGATACCCGCTCTCGCATTATTTAATATAATCCATTTATTAGTGATCGATTTTGGTCGAGGACTGCACGCTGGCCCCCAATATGAGCAGCCCTGGTTGCGATTGAGCTATTGCTTTTTAGGCATAATCACCATTGCTTATGTTGCATACCAGACCAAGTCGCTAAATATCAATCACAATTCTATTTTACTACTACTTTATGCCACCGGCACATTCACAATATTCCGTTGGCAGGAATTTATTATACTTCATATTTTTGCCGTGCTGCTGTATAGCTCTTTACTTTGGAATCACGTAGACCCTGTAATACTTAGCGTTATCTTTTTTTCCAACTGTTTTGTCGCTATGAATATAAAGATCTTAATAACAGAAGATAACAAAAAGCGGCTAACCAATGATGAATTTGAAGAGTTAAATGCGCTACAAAAAACACTCAAGTCACAAGTGGAAGAAGATACGAGAAATACTATTGCCCGAGACTTACACGATGAACTGGGTCATTTATCAACAGTCATCAACAACAATCTGGCTATCTATGAACAGCAATATGGGTCGCTTGACTCCGAGCTGTCAAACATCAAACAGCTGGTGAAAAATTTTCATCGCAAGGTACGTATAAAATCCAGAGTACTCTATCAAAAGCAATTTGATATCATTTCGGCCATTCAACAATTGCAAAAATACATTACTCACCCCACTATCCTCTTTGAATGCAACCGCGAAGACCCAGTCCTATCAGCTGCCATTGGCGAAGCCATTTTCATTGCGCTACAGGAAGCCATTGCCAATACCATAAAGCATTCAAACGGAAACACGCTCAGAGTAAAACTCGAACTAACATCCAATTTCTGTTATTTAACCTTAAATGACAATGGCACAGGAAGAACCAAATTTAAAATGGGCAATGGATTGCAGGCAGTTCAACAACGGATTAATAATCAAGCGGGGGAGGTTGGCTTTCAACTGGACTCATCCGGTTTTTCACTTAGCGCAAAAATACCGTTGGAAGGCTCGGCTTTTAGGGGCGCTACAGACGAGCCAGTATCGCCGCCAACTCTTCCATCTTCGCTGGCTTTGCCAGGTGGTGATCAAAACCCGCTTTAATGGTGGCTTCACGGGCTTCATCGTGACTGTATCCAGAAATCGCAATTAGTTTATTTTTATAGCCTGTCTGACGTAGTCGCTTCGCCACTTCATAGCCGTTAATATCGGGTAACCCAATATCCACCAAAGCAGCCTGGGGTTGAATTTTTTCAATGAGCTGGACCGCTTCAAGCCCACAAATTGCAGTGTGGACTGCGCAACCCAGTTGTCCTAGCAGGTCTGAATAGGCCGCCAGGATATCTGGATTGTCATCCACAAATACGATATCGAGCCCAACTGGAATTATCGCTTTTTCTGCAGTCACGCTTAGATCATTCAGGGATGTGTCAATGGCAGCTGGCAAGCGAACTTCAAATACAGACCCTTGGTTTTTACCTTTACTATTTGCATAAATTGATCCGCCATGCAACTCGACTAAATTTTTCGCTAAGGCCAATCCTATACCGAGCCCAGAAGCTGCATCTCCTTCTGGTGTTACCTGATAAAACGAATCAAATACTCTGGGCAACGTCTGGGCTTCAATACCGATTCCTGTGTCTTCAATTGTGACGATAATCTCCTGCCCTTCTTGATAAGCATCGATTTTGATGCGACCACCGAATGGCGTGTATTTACTGGCATTAACTAATAGATTGGTAAAGATTTGATCTAATCGAGTAGCATCCCCCTCGACTACCAGGCCAGGGTCGATAGAGGAAGTAACTATCTGTTTCTTTTTTTCGCAGCGATCGCCAATGCCTTCCAAACAAGCCTGTATTAGATCACTAATATTTAAGTTGTGCTTAGACAGTGAAATGCGATTCTGAGTAACCCTCGATAAATCCAATAAATCATCCAATAATTTCGCCATATTACCGATGCTTTTCTGCATAATACCCAGTACTTTTTCTGGCTGACTTAGCCCACGTTCTAACAAAGACACGCTTCCAGACAAAGCAGCTAAGGGGTTCCTAAGTTCATGCCCTAAAATAGCCAAAAATTCGTTTTTACGGCGATCCGCTTCTTGCAGTTCCGCGATAGCCTTCTTTAGGGAGTCACTGAGCGCCTTGCTCCCGGTAACATCTCTCGCCACTTTGGAGGCACCGATAATATGACCGCTGCTGTCTTTCAAAGGAGAAATCGTGGCGGATATATCCAACAATTGCCCGGTTTTAGTAATTCGTTGGGTCTCGAAGTGTTCGATAATATCGCCGCTTTTTAAACGCTGTAATATCTGCTCTTCTTCATTGAGTCTGTCGGGCGGAATAATTATCCCTATGGATTGACCTATGGCCTCTTCAGCCGTGTAGCCAAACAAACGTTCCGCTCCTCTGTTCCAGGAAGTAATCCTGCTCTCTAGCGTTTTACTGATAATGGCGTCGTCTGTGGACTTTACAATAGCAGACAATAACTCTTGAGTTTGCTCAGCTTCTTTACGCTCTGTGATATCAATGACGACACCAATCATTTTAAACGGCTTGTCATTTGCAAAGAAAGTTTGCCCACTAGCCTCTATCCAAAACTGTTGACCGGTTAATCGATTAATCACTCGATAGGTACTGAGATAATGACCATTACTACGTGCGATCATGGATGCTTCAAGCGCACGTGCGACCGGTTCCCGATCATCAGGATGAAGTCCTTCATAAAAATGATTCAGAGTAAGATCACTAATCTCACTGGAGCCCCAAATGTCGTGCAACATTTGATCCCATATTATTTCACCCGAATCAATAAAGTATTCGAAGGCTCCAATACGATTCGTTTGCATTGCAATACGCAATTTACTTTCGCTTTCTTCAAGCGCTTGTTCGTAATTCAATTGCTCGGTAATGTCGGTGTTAGTACCAAACCAATGTAATATGGTTCCGTTTTTATCGCGCAAAGGCTGTGCTCGAGACAAAAACCATCGGTACTCACCATTTTGATTGCGAATGGGAAAGGTGTCCTCCCACTCGATACCCTTGTCGAAACAATGTTTCAGTTTAGCGCTGACATTCTCGACTAAATCAGGACGATGAACTTTCTTCCAGCCATCCCCTTTCATCTCTTCATAGCTGGTACCGGTATATTCGTACCAACGTTGGTTATACCAATACAGATAGCCACCTGGATCGGCCATCCAGGCAAGCTGTGGTATGGAATTCGCCATGGACCGAAATAACTCTTCACTGTAATCCAACTGACGCTTTGCTTCAGAAGCATGCAAAACAGAGGACAGCATATTGGCAATCGCAACCAGAAAGTTGGCATCTTCCTGCGTGAATTCTCTATATTCAGTACTGTGGATACTCAGCACGCCATAGGGAGGATCTGTGTGATTGATCAAACAGGTAATACTGCTAACCACACCTAACTCCAGCAAGATATCATTGGCAGTAAACCGCTTTTCATCTTTCAAGCGCCCCACAATTACCGGTGCTTCGGCATAAAGAGTGTAGCCCGCTTGAGAACTCGGGTCCGACGGAACCGTCACTTCATTAATAATACCGGCAGGCCAACCAAATCCGGCAACAGTCAAAAATTTTTTTTGCTTCGGTTGATACTTCAACACCGCACAATAATGACACTTAAAAACGTCCGCAATTTGGCGTAAGGCTTGATCCATCAAGCTTGTAGGCTCCAAACCACTTAGGGCTAACATGCCTAATTTAGCCACAACGAACTGCTGTCTTTCTCGATATTCTGCGCGCTCCATCAGCACCTTGGTGGCGGTAACATCCTGGAACAGGAGAACAAAACCGAGTGGCAATTGACCCGGTCCTTTTATCATGCGCGCCTCTCGACTGTAGGTACGCTTGTTGGGCAAGCTGATTTCTGCAATATTGATCGCAGAATCATTCTTTGCCGATTGCACATCAGCAAGCCATTCTCCAGCCAACAAGGGGCTATTTAGCTGGCTGAAATGTTGGCCTATACAACCTTGTTCTATGGCAAGCAGCTCACCCGCACTAGGGGTAAAACGAGCGATGGTTTGATCGTAATCTAACAACAATGCGGCAATATTATTGTGTAAAAAAAACTGATCAAACACGGCTTTTTCATGGCTTAACTGCTTCAGCAGTAAACCGAAATTTCCGCCAACCCACTGCACACCTTCTTCCGATATATAAACCCAGGAAGCTTCTCCTTCAAACGCTTGTCGACAAACTTCAAGGGTTTCATGGACTACCTCAGCCTTGAAGATATTTAAAGCTTGTGGCTGGATCTCTGCTTGAGCCTGAATCAAGGTGGGCATTAACTGATAGCGTTGCGCTAACACAGCCTTTTGTACCTCTGTGAGGTGATACTCCGGGCTTTCAATGAGTAACAGTGTTGTTTTAGGGATAGTAACAACAACGTCAATAAATGCTGTCAAAGCATCAAGACTCATCGTTTGCAGAGCAATTCCTACCAAGCGTTCCATTTCTAGCTGTTTAAACATACACCCCTACGATTAGACTTTTGTAAGTACAAACCTGACAAATCGGACAACCCCACTGCTCTCCTTGTGTTAAATACTACAATATTTCGAATCCGTCTGCCTATAAATGCTAATTTTCAATGACTTACGCTGGCATCAGCCTTGCACTACCCAAATGGAATTATCATTTTCACCGGTTTTAGGATGTTAAGTATGGCTACTACCTTCGAACTGAAAACCACCCATGATGACCTCTACTACTTTAACTTTTTGAACGGCAATGGTGAAATCATATTGATGAGCGGCGAGTATGAAGAGAAAGCCAGCGCCGAGAAAGCCATTAAAGATGTCCAGGTTGGCTCCTTAATGAGCCAGCAGATCGCGGCAGGCAAAGTCGCCAATGGTGACACTTTTTTCGTTATTAAAGATAACGCTGGGCAGATCATAATGAAAAGCGTTCTCTACGCTGACGCTATGGTATTTGACAATGCGCTGCATACAGTGAAAGACAATGCCTGCGTTGCCGAGGTAAAAGACCTAACACTATAGGAAGCCACCATGGGTGTTGAATTGACTGTCGTCAAAGAACTGGCCAGCGTCAGCGTGACAGCGACTGAGCTAAGTACCGTTGCCAGAATTATTAACAACGAGATTGCTGGCGGCAACTTTCACCAGACTTTTAATCAGATGATCGCTTTACTGAATACCTGCTATGCCATTCCGGCCGCCCATGTCCAAGGTTTTTTGGCAATCAATGATCATGCGCAATTTGTAGAAAATTTTGACCAGTGGCTGGCAAGTTATAAAGAGGATTATTTAGTCGCTGCCAGCAAACCCAGATTTCTAGTGGATGAAGCTTACGAACTCTATTTAAACTTACAAACCAGCAAAGAAATTAAAACCGGCTATCCATTACTGAAACATTGTTTTCTGCGCCTGGATCACTATATCGATAAATGGATTAACAATGACAGCTGGCTAATAATGAACATCGATAATTTCTTTAAAATGCTACTGCGGTTTAATAATGAAGTGGCTGAGCTGAAGAAGAAAGACACCGCTGATGCTTTTCTTATCTATGACGGGCTACGCCAAGGAATACAGCCTTACCTTCAGATTATTGAGGATCAGCGAACTCAAATGGCATAGAAATCGTCTTGCAACTGGGGCACTTCAAAATGTACGGAAAGAATATCTACTAGGGAACGCAACGAAAGATTTTCATAGGCATCAATTAGATTGGCACCAAAGTCCTCTTCTGGGTATTCCAGATGCAATCCGTAGCGCCCATTTTCCTGACCCAGAGTGTATAAATAGGCTCGGTAATCGGCATCATGGCTATGTTGCAAGAAAACCGAACGCGGGTGCAGGCCTTCCTCTTCTTCAATAATGAATGCATCAGCACCTAAATAATTCGTCAGCATCAATAACACGTGACGAATTCCCAGTTCTTTCTCCAAAGCCCATATATTAACGTTATTTCCCATGTTTAGCTTACCTCCGAGCAATCAGGTATGACAACGTTGCGGAAGGTTAGATTTATCCTGGGTTCTGAGACCGGTAGCTCCGGCGGTACAGAGTGAAGCCATTGCTGCTGGAATTCGGGAAACATCACGATTAAATCGCCATCACCTAATAGTAACTGGTCTGCTTTAGCCAGCGTTTTATGGCGATAGCAAAACGTACGCTGAGCCCCAAGGCTCAAGGACGCAATCGTCGGTGACTCGCCCAGCTCCCGTTCATCATCTGCATGCCAGCCAACGCTATCTTCTCCATTACGATAAAGCGTGATTAGCACGGAATTGAAAGAGGCCTGACAATGAAGTTCCAGGGTTTCTCTAAGCGTCAATAAGGGCGGCGTCCAGACTTGAGACGGCAAAAAGTTGTCGGAGTAACGATAACGTATTCCAGGATCTGCAACCCAGGCCTGTAAACGAGGAATCGAAAAACGCCGACCAAAGGCTTCATAACTGTCCTGCAGCCATTCCAGATCGGAGATTAAATGTTGGTACAAAATTTTGCTTTGTTCCGGCGCGAGAAATTTAACGGGCTGCGACAACAAAGGGTTAAATGGGGCCATCAATGATCGACTCTTCAATATTCTCTTTTAATGAAAAGTCATCAGCAAAAAGTATTCCATAATCATTGATACGATTAGTGTACCACCCTCAAAGATCGACCATATTCTATGTACGGTAGATTTAAGAAACGTCCAATCAGCACATCCCTGAGATTAGCGTGACGCAGACAAGAACGATACTCTTGCGCACGCTCACATTCAGTGGTTGACTCAAAGCAAGCGAGGCATTCCTCAGTTAGTATCAATGTTTCTCTGGCCTCGTTTAAGTAACCCATATGCTGCAGGATATTCGACAAATAAATAGCTGAAAGCGTCACTTGCGCCATCGCGTCCCCCCGTTCCCGACAGGATTTCCCCAGTCGAATTTTGGCGAGATCATAGGCGCTACCGGCAAAGGTTAGCGCCTGCTCCCACTCACCTTCTTTATAGTGAACCCCGGCCCCATGCATCCATTCTACCCATTGCTCAAGCAGTCGTTCATCTTCAAGCTGATAACAAGCATTCTGATGATTCTGACAGAGAAATCCCATGACAATCGCTCCAAAAAGTAATCATTGAAAGAAAACTTAATGATAATGATTATCATTTGCAATGCAAGGATTTTTACTACTCTAAGGCCTGATAAAGCCGAACCTGATTATATTCCAGGGATTCACTCAGGTCGGGCCAGGTTGTTGCCGTGGCCTGATCGATCAGTTCGTAGCCTGGTTCAGCTAAATTTTTAACCCTCGAATCCGCCAATAGCACCCAAGGGCACTGCCTGAGCTTAGCCAGCAATGGCCAGTTGTCACGGTCGTACAGTATATCGGCCACCGTCACCAAATCAGCTTCGGCCAATACCGCATCCAGTGATTGAGTTACCTCAATGGTTACTTTATTCAAATCACTGTTAGCTCGCACGGCCATTAGCGACTGAGGGTCAAGATCACAGGCGATAACCCGCCGCGCACCCGCTAAGGCGGCAGCGATGGCGACAACACCTGAACCCGGCCCTAGATCAAGCACCACTTTCCCCCTCACCTGCTGAGGGTGATCCAGCAGGTAACGGGCCAGAATCTGGCCGCTGGCCCAACAGAAAACCCAATAGGGGGGATTATCCATAAGAGCTTCAGCGGTTACGGGATCTAATCCCTGCTGATCGAAAATATCATCCAATAACCACAGTTTAATTTCTGGAACCAAAGGCAATTCAGAAGCCACTAAATTTGCCAGCGGTAAGTGCTGGTTAAGTACCTGTTGCAAGTGGATTGAGCTTGTCGACAATGTCACGGCTAAGCGCTAACGGCAGGCATGGTGGATATTATTAAATAGGTGTTGTAGGTAATGAACATTGCCAATAAGCCAGCACCCTCCCATCGATTAATTTTACCCTGGCCCTTAAATCCAAAGGCAAACACTAACAAGGCCACCGTGAGTATCAGCATTGCGGGCCAATCCCGAGTCAACACTTCCGTGGCGATAGGCTCCATAGGTGTAATTACACCAGCAATACCCACCACCGCCAGCAAATTAAACATATTGGAACCCACCACATTGCCAATCGCAATGTCATGCTCACCTTTGCGGGCCGCCATAACAGTTGCCGCTAGTTCAGGCAACGAAGTACCCAAAGCAACAATGGTTAACCCGATAATGAGATCACTAATACCCATAGCTTCGGCGACACTCACTGCGCCCCATACCACGATGCGTGAACTCACCACTAATAACACCAAGCCAACCACTAACCAGGTAATAGCCTTGGGCAGGGGCATCGAAAAGCTTTCTGCTTCCTGGTCAAATTCAGCTTGAAGGGCATCTCCATTGCCTTTCAAACCAGAATAGATGGACCAACCCACCAAACCGAAAAACCCCACCAACAATATTACGGCTTCCCAGCGCTCGATGGCGTTGTCCCACAATAAAGCTCCTACGAGAAGTGAGATTGCTATTAGAATGGGGAGTTCTTTACGAACGATCTTTGAATGCACCAATAAAGGGTAAAACAGGGCAGTTACACCCAGAATCAACCCGGTATTTACGATGTTGGATCCCAAAGCATTACCTAAGGCTAAACTTGGGCTATCGTCATAAGCGGCAATGGCTGACACCACCATTTCCGGTGCAGAAGTGCCAAATCCCACCACCACCATCCCAATTAATAAATTCGGCATGCCTGCATGGCGAGAGGTGGCGGCAGCGCCATCCACAAAGCGGTCGGCGCTCCATACCAACAACCCAAAACCAAACACAACGGCAAGTAAGTATATAATCACTAGGCAACCTTTGATGCTGTATCAATTCAAAGGAGGCCATCATACCGACCCAGCGGCTTTCTGCCTAGGGCAAACCACTTAAGGCCATGCGTAGGGTGTTATTGCGATGGTGATACAACGTCATAGCGCTGCTGCAACGCGGCCAAGGCTTCTTCTATGCGCAGACTCTCTTGGTATTTTCGCCAATCAAGCGTTAACTGCGATTTGATAGATTCAAACTCAGGCAATTGGGGAGGTCGGTATATTCGTAAACGTATGCCTTCATACCCCCCTGGCACGTTACCCCAATACCACTGACCTGCGGTTGCCGATTTGAGGCGGGACCAAAGCCCTTCGCCATACCGAGCTTGGACAAAAGCCTCACTGCGCTCGTCTTCAGTCCAATAATAGCGGGACAAGGGCCCCTCCGAATCTTGCGTTGCGGCTTGAACTATTAATTCCCCGTATTGATCCTTTTCAAGAAAGTCAGGTTGCTCACTGTCTGGCCAGCGAACAATATCAAAACTCATGGTTTCCGCTTGCCAATAACGCTCTTTGTTTTCCCGCAGAAACGTCATTAAATTCTCAGGACTTGGCTCTAACTGACCTTCTTTTAACGTTAACAATGTACGCATTTTATCAATCACTCGCTGGCGGATTATTGGATCATGTTCAGCGAAATTAAGCGCCAGCCCTTCTTGAAATAAAATTTCTTCTTTGATCCAGTTTGCTTCGAATTGCTTGAATTCTTTCTGAGTTGGCGGCCGACCGGCCCGTTGTTCAAAGCGCTCAGTAAAGCGTTGCTTCTCTGAAATCGACCATTCAATTTTTTTATTGTCTTCCTTATTTCCTATCCACTGATCTATTACAAATAACCCAAGCGCAAGAACAAGAAATTGAATCAAAGGCTCTTTAAGCCCCGCAACGACACCCTTCATGGACAAATATCCTTACGCCAGTCATGTATTCCACTAGTTCAATCTTATCAGTAGTAATCTAGTGAGCTTTCATGACGCGTTGATGAAGCCGTGGCGCGTTAGC
Source organism: uncultured Ketobacter sp. (assembly GCA_963922875.1). GTDB lineage: Bacteria > Pseudomonadota > Gammaproteobacteria > Pseudomonadales > Ketobacteraceae > Ketobacter. The sequence continues at coordinate 226,553 of CAWUJH010000007.1, forward strand.
GTCGCAAAAACTTCATCTAGCTGTCTAACAAACGTTGTCAAACCGTCCATAAACAGCCATTTACTGCCGTTAGAGTATGAACCTCCTGAAACCAGCAACTGTCACTATCGATTCTTTAGGAGAAATCATGAAAAGATACAGAGCTATTAACGCTGTAGTGAGCTTTACATTGCTCACAGCTTGCGCAGCGACTTTTGCCAATGACGACAATAAGTCATTTCTATTTCATCATAAACCCAAATATTATCAAGCTAGCGTCCAGGTAATTCCATCAGACACTGGGGAGACAACCCGAGATTACGTTGAAGGTGGCGTGTTTCATGACTGGAACTACAACGGCAAATGGGACAAAAATGAAAAAGGTATTTCTGGTGTCATGGTCTCCAACGGTTACGATGTAGTAAAAACCGACAAAAAAGGTTATTACAAATTGCCCGCGAAAAAACGCGGTTTAGAAAACTTTTCCGTCTTTATAACTAAGCCCGCTGGCTATCAAGTGCCCGTTGATGCCGACAACGTACCCCAGTTTCATTACCACCACATTCCCAAAGGCTCGCCAGAAATGCACTTTGGCGGGTTACCTGCCAGTGGACCTCAACCCAAGGCCATTTTATTTCCGCTAATCAAAACCAAAGTCAAAAAGAACTTTAAAATCGCAGTTTCCGGTGACCCTCAACCCTATTCAAATAATGAAATAGGCTATGTACGAGACTCTCTCGCTAATGAATTAGCAGCCCGTGACGATTTGGAGATGGTATTAATCGAAGGGGATATTATGGGTGATGACCTAGGTCTTTATCCACGCTTCAAAAAAATTCTCAGCGCTGCAAACATGCCAATGTATTTTGTCCCTGGCAACCATGACCTGGACTATGATGCACCCACTGATGAAAATAGTCTTGATACCTTTAAGCGGGAATGGGGACCCAGTTACTATTCTTTAGATATTGGAGATGTGCATTTTGTTACCTTGGATAATATTCGTTTTCCCTGTACACCGGAAGACAACGCCGATGGCAAACATAGCTATTGCAATAATCCAACAGAAGCGCCTACCTATAACGGTGTGATTGATGCCGCACAAGTAGAATGGTTAACCAATGATTTAGCCATGGTTCCAAAACATAAATTGATTGTCTTGAACATGCATATTCCCTTAGTTTCATTTGTGGATATGGATGCCACCAAACATCAAACAGACAACGCACAATGGTTATATGACTTGATTGGCGATCGCCCAGCCGTGGCTCTCAGCGGCCACACTCACACCCTGGAAACCTTTATTCCTGGTGAATACTATCAGGGCTGGAATGATGCATTGGGTTTAGGCGCGACACCATTTCCACAAATTATCACCGGGGCAACCTCGGGGTCTTGGTGGTCAGGTGATTTTGATGTTTACAATCTACCCATGTCAATTCAACGTTTAGGCGCACCGCGGGGTTATTTGATTTTTGAATTCAGCGGCGATAAATTCGCGTCAAAATTCAAAGCGGCCAACAAATCGGCGGAAGAACAGATGTCGGTGGATTTTCTTTCTCCCAGTTTTCTGGGTTGGTACAACAGCATGAAGGACTGGATTGCGTTACCAGCAAGCTCACGCCCAGCAACCCCACCAGTGAATATTAATGATTTGCCTGACACGTCTATTGTGACTGCAGATGATTTAATCGGCGGCACACAGGTGATGGTCAATGTGTGGTTCGGCTCGAAGGCGTCAAAAGTCTGGGTACAAATCGACGAGCAGAAACCTATCGAAGCAAGACGTACTCAAGAGGGTGAAGGAGAAGGTAAAAATACGGCATTGGATCCCTTTGCACTGAAGAAACAACTGTACGTATTCCGTTACGCCGCAAAAAGTGAATCCGGGAATGATAGAGCACAGGGCTTTGAGCTTTTCCGTGGTAACCGCTATGGTACCGCTGATCCCCAGCCCACAACCACTGGCTTAACAGAATCGTCAAATCACCTTTGGGCCATCGATCTACCTTCTAATTTAGCAGAAGGTATTCACACCCTTAAAATTGTTACTAAGGACGCCTTTGGCAAATATTACTCTTCGCATAAAACCTTCGAAGTAATGTCTGAACGGCCAGAGCCCTACTTTCGCAGTTCCGAGTTTGAATAAATAGCACCAAAACCACAGCAATCCAGGTTGCTGTGGTTTTATCTATGACACCCTCTTCCGTTATTAGTACTTCGACTTATTGTTGGTTCACGCGATGTGTTGGGCCATTGGTATATCTCAAGCGCCAAGAACTTACTGAAACAACGTCAGTGTTGTTTGTCGCTCTGCGCTACGCGCTTGAGACTGCAGGGAATCCGTGGGATTTTGCTGAAACTGTTGTCGAATATCTTGTGCTAATTGGTCCGCTTGATCCGGTGTTGCCGGTGGACTAACGTCTTCTTCAGATCGAGCAGGAAAGGTCAACACATTTTGATTTGCCTGACTGCTGCCATCCACATCTCTAGCTGTGGTTTGCTGTTGCGCCTGCACTTGTTGCGAGCGGCCTAACTCCTCCACCACCTGAGTTCTTTGTAATTGCAACTCTTGAACAGGGTTGGCTGAAACAGAAACCGTGTCGCCAGAACGCGAAGCTTGGCTTACCGTTGGTACCGTCTCTTCCGGCCGAGCCTCTTCGCTCCTTGGTCGCGGCGCAGCGGTTGGCTGACTCACAGTCGAATTACTATTGGCACTTATGGGATCCATCTCATTTTTACCTTTAAAAAGTACACTCCCCGACCTTAATGAATCATTGGCTTGACGTCCAATAACCAACAAGCATTGATAAACTGCCTATTATTCGATCACTATCTAAGCCACTAAGAATCCCCAACTGAGATCCCAAAAAGGTTTCTATATTCAATTCGTTAGTGTTTAATCACTGGAGCAATTAACGCAGTAGACTTAATACAGCCAACGTCTGCTTGCCTAGAATTACCATGGTAAACTCAAGCAATACTGCGAGTCAGCAGAATAATAACAACTCTCACAGTTTATAACGCAAGGAGAACCTATGAACGGTTTAATGATGGACACCCCCTTACTGATTTCCTCTATTCTTAACCATGCCGCCAATATCCACCCTCGCAGTGAAATTGTCAGCCGCAAGCCCGAAGGCGGCATATTCCGATACACCTATAAAGATGCTGCCGTACGCTCTCGCCAGGTGGCCAATATGCTGACCGAGCTAGGTGTAAAACCCCAGGACCGAGTGGCCACCTTGGCCTGGAACACTCACCGACACTTCGAACTCTACTTTGGAGTTTCTGGTAGTGGCGCCATTCTCCATACGGTGAATCCTCGTCTTTTTCCTGAACAGATTATTTATATTCTGAATCACGCGGAAGACGAAGTTTTGTTTCTGGATCTGCAATTTGTTCCCTTGATTGAAGCGGTAAAAGACCAGCTGCCTAAGTTAAAACATATTATTTTACTGGTGGACGAGGACAAAATGCCCACCAGTAAACTGGATCTGCGATGCTATGAAACCCTGATCAGCCGTCAATCGGATGAGTACCCATGGCCGCCACTGGATGAAAACGAGGCCGCCACCTTGTGTTATACCTCGGGCACCACAGGCGAACCTAAAGGAGTACTCTACAGTCATCGATCAACCACCATTCACGCCTTGGCATCAATCAATATCGACGCCCTGGGAGCCAGTAATAGCTCCTGTATATTACCAGTGGTGCCCATGTTTCACGTCAACGCCTGGGGGATTCCGTATTCTGCGGCAGCGGTTGGCGCAAAGCTGGTGTTGCCTGGCGCCGGTATGGATGGGGCGTCTCTGTTCGAACTGATCGATGGCGAGAATGTTAGTTTGTTATTGGGGGTTCCTACGGTATGGCTTGGCCTGCTGCAACATTGCAAGCAAGAGGCGCTAACTCTGTCTTCGGTTACCAGTGTGGTTATCGGTGGTTCCGCCGCCCCCATGTCCATGATCAAAGAGTTCCAGGAAAAACATAATGCCTTCGTTATCCATGCCTGGGGCATGACCGAAACATCGCCTATGGGCACCCTAAACACCATGAACCCTTACATGGCGAGCCTGGATCAGGAAGCCCGTTACCAACTTCAAACCAAGCAAGGCCGGCCTATTTTCGGTATTGAGTTGCGTATCGTTAATGACGAAGGCGTTCTACAGCCCCATGATGGCAAAGCCTTTGGCCGTTTACAGGTACGCGGCCCCTGGGTAGCAAAAGGCTATTACAAACGGGACGACAACAAAGAATGGCAAGACGGCTGGTTTGATACCGGTGATGTCGCCACCATTGATGCCATGGGTTACATGGCCATCGTTGATCGCGCCAAAGATGTTATAAAATCCGGTGGTGAATGGATAAGCTCCATTGATGTGGAAAACATTGCCGTGGGTCATCCTGCCGTGGCAGAGTGTGCCGTGGTGGGAATCCCCCACCCGAAATGGGATGAGCGCCCCTTGTTGCTAGTAGTGCTGCTGCCCAACCAAACCCTCACAAAAGAGCAAATGCTCGACTATCTCAGTGACAAAATGGCCAAGTGGTGGCTACCTGATGACATACTCTTTGTAACCGAATTGCCCCATACACCCACGGGAAAATTATTGAAAAGAGAATTACGGGCAAAGCATGAAGATCATTATAATAACGCCAATTAGACAGTAAGCGGATAGCTACCGGGATAGGAGTACAAGCATGCAGGGGTTACCCATAAATTACATTGAACCGGTGTTCCGTCCACCCTCAGAAGCGCGCTCCCTAATACTGCAGGTGACCAATGGCTGTTCTTACAACCAGTGTACTTTTTGTGAGATGTACACGGCGCCACAAAAAAAGTTCAAACCGAAATCTGAAGCGGAAGTTGTCTCCGATATAGCACAGGTAGCCTCGTTACCTGTGCGCAAAATATTTCTCGCCGATGGCGACGCCATGGTGCTCTCGGTAAGGCGACTCAGCGCCATACTGCAGGAAATTCGCCAGCAAATGCCCCAGGTTGAGCGGGTTTCGGCTTATTGCTTGCCAAGCAATGTCACCAAAAAAAGTGTCGATGAGCTAACTCAACTACGAAAACTCGGTTTGGGTATGGTGTATGTGGGCTGTGAATCTGGTGATGACGACGTGTTGCGTTTTGTGAACAAAGGTGAAACCTACGAATCGTCCAAGCTAGCGTTACAAAAACTCAAAGCGGCTGGAATACAGTCTTCAGTAATGATCCTCAATGGCTTGGGGGGCAAGCACTTCTCCCACCAGCATGCTATCCACTCAGCGCAGTTAATGAATGAAACTCAACCTGAGTTTCTGTCTACTCTGGTAGTTTCTTTTCCGCTAGGCGATGAACGCTTTAAAGCGGGTTTTGAAGGAAAGTTTGAGCCTTTACAGCAAATGGATTTATTTCAGGAAATAAAAACGCTGGTGTCACACCTAGAACTAACGAACACGGTGTTCCGCTCAGACCATGCATCCAATTATCTCGTTTTAAAAGGAACGCTGGGATCAGATAAAGAACGCTTATTACAAACCATAGATACGGCAATTCGAAAACCAGGTCAGATTCCACTGCGTCCGGAGTGGATGCGGGGCCTGTAAAGATTAAACTTTAAATTGGCTGGCAACGGATTTTAGCCTGGTAGTTACATTCATTAGCTGATCCGTTGACCCAGCCACTTTGGCAGAGCCCTCTGCGGCCTTTTCAGCCGACTCGCGAATTTCATTAATCGCATTTTGGATAAAGTGTGAGGTTTGCTGTTGCTCTTCAGTAGCAGCGGCTATTTGTGTATTCATGGTGCTAATTTCTGCAACCCGCTGCGTGATTGCTTCTAGTGAACTGCCCGCTTCATTGGCTTTAGCAATACTGATAGAGGCCTTACTCTGCCCCGCCTCCATTATCTGACAAACCGATCGAGCCGTCTTTTGTAGTTGCTCAATAACATTATGAATTTCCTCTGTGGATTCCTGAGTTTTTGACGCCAAGGTGCGTACTTCGTCTGCTACTACAGCAAACCCGCGCCCATGCTCTCCCGCTCGGGCCGCTTCTATAGCGGCATTCAATGCCAACAAATTGGTTTGAGAGGCGATAGTCTGAATAACATCCAAAATAGACGCCACATTCGCTGTGTCTTTTTCTAACTGATTTATTGAGTCACCGGCTTTGGTTACTTCTTTCACTAAATCGTCAATGGTTTGAATGGCGACTTTAACAATTGCCTGTCCCGACTGTGCCTGCTCATCGGTGTAACCAGCAGCGTCCGCAGCGCTGGCTGTATTGGCAGCATTTTCACTTAAACTGGAAAACATTTCGTTCATTGAGCGCATAACATTAGAAGCTGAGGTCAATTGTGACTCTGTGGCTGTTTTACTGGTATGTGCCAAACTGGCAAGCTCCTTACTGATGTCTGTCAGTGGATCAGAACTCACCACCACATCCCTGATAATAACTTGCAACTTCTCAATAAATGAATTGAACCAATACACCAACTCACCAATTTCATCTTTTGACTCTTGCGGAATACGACGGGTCAGATCACCGTCTCCTTGGGCAATATCTTTTAATGACGCACTGATCTTATTAACATTGCGGGTGATGACCGTAGGAATATAAATGCCCACTGAAATCAGCAGGCCTGCCACCAACACCGCCACTGACAATCCCATAATCAGGGAATCTTCTGTTACCTCAATGGATTCAGAAATACTATCGGTAAAGCGCTGATAGCGGTCATCACGCAACTCGTTTAGCTTGGTGGATAAATTGGACTGTAGCTGGTTCAGCTCTGCAATTTGTTCATTCAAATTACTAAAGTCCGCATCGCCACTGACAATGCTTTCAGTTAGCTGTCTCGCTTTTTCATAGTAGCGCTCAAACAATGCGGCATTTTCAGTGACTTCAGTATCGCTACCAGACTCTAACTCTACAATCTCATCAAATAGACGGCGCACGTTATCCGCTATTTTATCTGCAGATTTAAGGATATCAATATCACCAGCACTGACAGCAGAATTGAGAACTTCACCAATTCGCTCTATCTCTACAATGGCATTATTGGCATTAGAAAGTACCGGATAGTAACGATCCCGCACCTGGTGGAGTGTCTTATCCGTGAGTGTACCCGCCGAATAGTTTCCAACCATAATAATCACGAACCCTACAACCCCAATCATAGGTACTAAAAGAAGTTTAGTTTTCAATGATTTACTATTTAGCCAATGCATTTTTTAACCTATTTATGGGTCATTAATTTTGGTTTTTAATTGTTCTAATCCTTCTTTAAGGTTAGCTGAAAAATTTCATACCAACAAAATTACACTAACCCTAATAGACGACAACAGAAGATAGGACAACATGACCTATCTTCTGTTTAATTTAGTGATTAAAAGCTAGTGACAACTTTAACACTGCTATCCACAGCGCTCGCATCAATAAACCCGATACCACCTACTTCCTTCGCCACAAAATCCTTTACTGCTTGATCAGAGTCCATTACTTGAGGAGGTATACCGCCGCCGGTAAAAATTAACCGCGACCAGTAGGCTTTCATTTGCGATTCGTTTTTCCCAACCATGGCATCCAGAAAACCAGAACGCAAAGCGGAGCCTTCCTTTTGGTCTACCGGCACAGCAGCGGTACCATCAGGAAATTTTTTGGCTTTTCCTAAGTAGATTTTTTCCACCAACCCTTTATCTACAGTATTGCCGTTCGCGGGATTCACAATGACTGCCGTTTCTGCGAACACCAATGAACAAAATGGTAATACTATTAAGCTTACGCTCGATATGAATGCTGCTCGTAATTTTAAAGCACGGAATTTCATATAAAAATCCTCCTTAATAGATGATATCAATGGCCATGGCTATTGCTGAAGGATCTCTATCACCTTCAGTGGAGGCTTCCACTTTCTGTTGTAAATATTCCACCTTAAAACATGCGGCAGGGTGGAAGTTGTAGCGCAACCCGATACTGGCAGTTTGGGTCTCAACGGTTGCATTTAACATTGTTGCCTGAATACCTTCTCTCAAATCACCTAAGCCCTTAAGATAGGAACCTTGAACAAAAGGATCGGCACTTACTGTCGTGCCTAACGCCCCATCAACCGCAGTTAACAGTGGGGTAAGAGTATCTTGGTCATAATCTTGCTCTTGCTCTTCGTAGGTTAAATACACCATAAAGTCGCCAAACCGATAGCCTCCCGATACGTACCACTGCTCACTGGTTTCAAACAAGTAACTATCGGCGATATCAATTTTGGTAAACTCTGAAACTAACAGAAAGGCGTCATAATCAATGGAGAAACCGATGCCCGAGAAAATCGTTTTATCATCCTGAGAGATAAAATTATCGATATCCTCTGGGGAAACTCCCAAATCTTCCAGTGCACCCGTTACTGCATCAAAGCCATCAGGCGCTACAGTCAGTTCGCTTTCTGAATAAACGACCCGAGCAGTAAACCAATCATAGTTAAGGCTCCAGGCAAATACCCACTGATTGGAAATTTCAATTTCAGTTGAAGCGCCAGAAACTTCTGAGCCCGTATTAATACGCCCACCCACCAAGGTGGCTTTAGACACTATGTCTCCCAGCGAGGTTTGGTAACTGATATTGATACCATCAGTGGAATCCAGCCCTCCCAGACTGTAAACGCCGCCTGGTGGTGTGATCCAGTGATAGGCATAACCAACGTCCAGAAAGTCTGAATACATAAACAAAGGATTTCTGGAACGACCCACCTTAGCCGACCATTCATCATTAAATTCGTACTGTAGATAAGCCCAATTAAATTTGGCGTCGTAATCATTCGACCCCTTAGCCACAATCTGGGCTGTGGCACTCAATTTATCCTGCAAATCAGCTCGCATTTGCAGTCCAAACTGACTCGACTCTTGAAAACCCATTTTGTCGTCGTAATCGTACAAAGTGCCCTCATCATCTTCCAGGGTTTGTCCCGCCACGAATGAAGCAAACCCATTAAAGTTGATGTCCGTTGCGTATACCGGTACGGTAATTAACCCGAATGCTAAAGCGAGCCCCGTTTTTAATTGTGTTGTGTTCATTGTTTAGCTCCATTCTATGACACAATAGTTCTGAGGTTTTTTAATAATCCCTTCTAAGTAGTAGACAACGAATGGTTTTTTTGCCAACTTGCGCACAAATATAGTGCGATCGGTAGTTAATATTGTGCGAAAGCGCCGTAAACTGCGGGCAATCAATAAAAAGAAATGAAAAAGGATGCTGATATGAGGGCTCTGTTAACCGTAACCAGTGTGGTGGCCGTATACTGTGCTACCGGCTGCGGGGGAAAAGATTCAGTCACTGTGACATCTACTGAGGGCGCGATAGGTGATCTTGGTGTTTTGGTGGATGGCTCCACAAGCCAGGGCAGCCTGATAGATGACACCTACTCTGGCAGTTCCAACGCCCTTAAACTGGGCCAATATCAAAGCGGACTTGGTGAAATAATAGCCTACAGCAAAGGGCATCCACCGGCTATCCAGCCTGCCGTCCAATGGACCAATAATGATGATACCGTCACTATGGCCTTTGATGCTCAATATGTGCTCCCGGTCACCCACTGGATTGTTCAAGGCCCATACAACATCACCGAGCAAAAAGTGAGCGACGCTGTAACCGCCACGGCACAGATATGGCACGAAGAACGCCAAGGTGTGCTCTTTGGCACAATCAAGGTCAACGATGCAACCAGCGCTACGAACGCTGCTTTTTATACAGCGTTTACCTGCAGCAAAGTGGATAACCTGCGCATTGATATCGGCTATGAAGAAGGCGCTATTAATGTGTATTGGGTGAATACCGTAGATTTCGGCAGCGGCCCGCTGACCTCAAATGCTGTGTGGTGCGGCAGCAACACTAACACCATTGCCATGGGACAATACACCACGGATCATTTGTTTGCCCATGAGGTAGGGCATGCCTTTGGTCTAAATCATACCAACACTATCCCTGAATATTTTGACACTACCAATATTATGCATAATGCCAGTAACTACCGCTTTTGGTTAACAGAAGGGCAAACTGTGCGCGCTGTGCTAAATCCACAATCCGCCATTAATCGCCTGGCCGGTAGAAATGCCATTACCCGATATTGCCCCCACACCACCGATACCCAAGACCCTGAATGCCCGACGCTGGAAAAACGAATCTGGGCAGACGGCTCTAAGTGGTCAGCTAACTGAAGCGCTGCTTTCAAGCAAGGAGATTATCCATGAAATTAAACGTCATCGTCACTCTATGCCTGCCGCTGCTTTTGTTTAAGGTGTCCAGCGTTTTGGCAGATCCACAAGTAGATCAACTTTTCAGCGCGGAGCCCATTGAAAATCGCGCTATTCTGATGGAGTTCCTGGCCCAAGATTGTGAAGTGGGAGAAACGCCGGAAGCGTTAGACAACGCGATCCAGTTAGGCCAAAGCGTTGTCCCCATACTACATGCAATCCAGGAAGATGGTCCTCCAACTGACACCGTTTTGGCTATTAAGAAATCCATTGAAAAGCGCTGGCAAGCCCGACAACAGTATTTAGAGCAGAATGCAGCACAAACCTTTTCTGCCTCCTTCACCGCCAAGGCACTCAACGTCAGCGAATCTGATTACGCATTACGCCAAGAAAAGGCAGCAGTAAAAAAGTTCCAGGAGCGAGCCGCTCTGCTACTTGAGCGAATAGAGTAGAGCAACCGCTTCCGCAAGGAAGACCGTTTGCTATTCATCTATAAAAGCTTCATAGTGAACTGCCATTCCTCTACCAAATAAGGAGCAAGACTATGAGAACTACAACGTTCATCTTTGCAGGCTTACTAGCACTAGGCCTAATCGGCTGTGAAAAAACCGAAGAGACAACCGAAAAAGTTGCGGATGAAGTTTCAACGGCGGCAGAAACTGGTATGGAAAAAGCCAAAGAAATGGGTAGCGAAGCTATGGAATCCGCCAATGAAATGGCTGAAAAAACCGGCGAGAAAATTAAAGACATGGCGGATACTACAGCCGACAAAACCAAAGAAATGATAGAAAAGGTCGAAGAAGAAGCTGAAGAATAAAACACTAGGGTGGTTCTGTTTAACAGAACCACCCTGTTAATAAGTCCGTTACGTTAAAGCCTGGTTAAAATCTGTTGCATGTTTCGTTCAGCTAAAGCCGTAATAGTCACAAACGGATTCACCCCGACGTTTCCAGGTATCAGAGAGCCATCCACAACATACAAATTATTGTACCCAAGCACCTGCCCATACTCGTCCGTTGCTTTACCCAACAAACACCCCCCTAAAGGATGGTAAGTAAAGTTCCTGGCAAAGGGCTCGCCTCCTTCAAACATTCCACGGCGATAGCGCGTTCCATTCGTCTCATTTATTTTATCAAACAAGGCTTTCGCCGCTTCATAAGAAGACTGACTTTGCTCGGGCCGCCACTGTAGATCCACACTATCCGTCACATCATTATACGTAAAATGACCGCGTTCCGGATTTTTGGTAATGGCTAAATATAAACTGGTCCAGGTTTCAACCCCAACCGGTAAAGGCGCAATTTCCGCAAAGGCGGGGTGTACCGGGTCATCCCAGTTATCTATACCCAATACTGGCATAGTAGATTGATACATTCCGGTATAACTCCAAAACCGATTACTTCGGGCGGCCATGATATTGCCGTTATTGCCCCAGCCGTAACCAATGTCGTCACTCAATAATGGCAGAGTGTCGGTTGCCTTTGCCCGCAGCAATAATTCGGTGGTACCCAAAGAACCAGCCCCCAAAAACAGCTTGTTGCAACTTATCTTTTGAGTTTCTGTAACCGCGCCAGTGACATCAATGGTATCCAGCGTTAGCCAGTAAACCTCATTATCATCCACTTCAATTTTGCGCACCTTAGTCAAGGTCCTCAAAGTCACATAACCGGTACCAAGCGCTGCGGGGATATAGTTTTTATCCAGGCTTTGTTTGCCTGCGTTATTACCGTAAATAACTTCCCCAGCCAAGGCAGACGTAGGCGCAGTACCTTCCGCTTCCTGAATCATATAATCGAAATCATAAGTGCTATCGACTTTAACCGTTTTGAATCCAGACCGTTCAGCGGCCCGTCTAGAGACCCGGGCAAAACGATAATAGCGCGATTTATCCAATAGCCTGTCAGGCACTGTATTCACGCCTAACATTGAATTCGCGAGAGGGAAAAAAGTATCGTACATTTCGTCAGCGGATACTTCTGGCATAATTTCCTCAAAATAATCCCGTCGAGGAACGACGGCCATGCACCCATTGACCAGTGACCCCCCACCAACACCACGGCCCACATAAACGGACATATTGTCATAGTTAACCCGGTCCAATACCCCAGGGTAAAAATCTATAGGGCGGTTCACCAAGTTCAAACCAAAAAAGGCACTCAGAGGCGCTTCGGTTTTATGTTTGAACCACATGGAGCGACCATCTGGATTACTGCTTTTCGTAAATATCTTATTATCGGATGCAGGCTTGTCCCACAGCATACCCATTTCCAACATTAAGGTATTGACCCCCGCCTCCCCCAAACGTAACGCTGCTACCGCGCCACCATAACCCGTACCTACCACAATGGCACTGTAGTGATCGGCTATAGCATTAGGAGCGTCAGGCGTTGGTAAGGTGGTCTTGGTAAAGAGACCCGCCTGGGCATTATTCGCCGTGGTCAAGTTAATGGTGGTTAGCCCCGCCATCGAGGCCGTAGCCAGCACTGATTTACCCAGGAATAATCTTCTGGAAAATTTATTATTGTTATTCATTAGGTTATCCAAGAACCATTGAGCAAGCCGCTCAATAAATATTCACTTAAGAGCTGAAAATACCATAGATGGATTGTGTCTTAAACACTTAGCTCTATTTACAGCTGTATTAATTATGTTCTATCCAGCAACCAGGCGTTCTCGGTGGCCGCACATTTTCCTTTAAGCCCTTCGCTTAACTCCACACTGACTAAGTGCTCTAAATGATAGTCTTCTCCATAGAGGGCTTTAATTTCTTGATTGGTTACGGAAAATGGCGGACCCGCCATTTGTTCCTGATCATAGGAATAACTGATCAGTAGCTGGGGAGCACATCGAGTGACAGCTATTAACTGACTAGCGTAGCGGGCGCGCATCTCAGCAGGCAAAGCCACCAAAGCCGCTCGATCATAAACCGCATTGACTGGGCCGAGTATTTCCGGGGTCATGGCAAAAAAATCCCCCACAAATATATCAATTCCCGGAGTTCGATAATGCTTGAATGGACCGACGGTAGCCACTTGAGCTTCTACGCCTAACTCTTCAAACAATTGCTGCACCGCCATTTCACTCAATTCGACGCCCACCACTCGATAGCCATGAGCCTGCAACCAAGCGATATCCAAGGTTTTACCGCATAACGGCAACAGTATTCGTGCGCCCTGGATTAATGACAGTTCACTGAAAAATTTCACCAATAAGGGATTAACTTCGCTTTGGTGAAAGCCAATATCATTATTTTGCCATTTTTGGTGCCAAAAACTTGAGTCCATTGTTGCTCCTGGGTGTTATTTATAAAAGAGAACAAAAGCGTATAACTTAGCTAGGTAGCAAGACAACATTTAAACGTTGTTTTAAATGCTTTGGATGAGCTTTAGTTAGCGAAACGGTATCACATTCCTGAAAATCGCAGAATCGGATAACGGCCTCTGCGAATGCGTTCAAGACAAGATCTTCATCGAACTTATGCGGCTCCATATGCAAAAACAAAATCTCTAAATGTCTGGTTTTACGATGCGCTTTGCAATCCATGCGCCCAATAAATTCACCCTTAAACAGCAGTGGTAAACTGAAGTACCCGTACTGGCGTTTAGCGGCGGGCACATAACATTCTATTTGATAGTCGAATTGAAACAATGCTTTGAGCCTCTCGCGCTGAATAACTGCATTATCGAATGGCGATAGAATTAACAGGCGATTGTTCAACGGAGGAAGAGTACGATCGAGTTCACCCGCTTTTAGTATAAATAGTTCTCCGTTGTTCACTTGCACTTGTTCTAAAACGCCTTGCGCCAATCCTTCAGTGACTAAAGACTTCACTGTTTTGCGTAACACAGTATTGCGCCGCAGATAAGTTAACCCTTTCAATGATGCAAGCCCATGACAGCGCAACTGTTGATCCACAATATGCGTTGCAAATTCTTCCATGCTGGGCATGGTAGAATTGATATTAATTGGCAGTACCCGTTCGGCTAGATCGTAGGTTTTTTGGAAGCCTTCGCGGCTGCTCACCATGAGCTCGCCTTCCATATACAACTGTTCAAGCGCCTTTTTCGTGGGTTTCAAGTCCCACCATCCCGACCGTTTTGTCGTAGTAGCTTCTAAATCACGTGACCTCAATGGGCCATCTGCACGAATGCGGGCCAACAGCTCCCTCATGAGCTTTCTGTCTGGGTTCTTATACCAATGGGTTTGGCCGTTTCTAATCGCCTGCTTATAGGGTAAGGAGAAACGAAAATCAGTGATGGGTAGAAAAGCAGCCGCATGTGTCCAATATTCAAATATGCTTCCATCGAGCAACATTCTATTGATCATGGCGGGCTTGAATTTAGGAACCCTAGAATAGAACACATGATTATGGGCTCGCTCCACCACCGATATGGTATCGATTTGAACGTAGCCTAGATGATTAATCGCTTTACGCGCACCGGCCAGACCCGAACCAAAGGGTGTTGCCTGCAGCAAACCCTGTGCCGCAAGCGCACGTCGGCGTAACCGTGCAAGATCTTTAGGGTGTGTGATTTGGATTGTTGCCATTGCGTAAAAATGTTTGCCCGTTGGTCGTCGTGATACTAGGCCTTTACCGCATCATTCAATCTGGTTTTTAGGAGCGTACAGCTCGAACACCTGTTGCCCAGTCAGTTTTTTAGTTTGGTTACTGAACTCATAGTAACCAGGCTTTTCGTCAATAAATATCTCGCTAGAGAAAGAAAAGTCCTTATCTTGAAATAGTCCGGCCGGAAGAACGTACTCATTATTGGGTATTAGATAATAGAAAAGATGCGTTCCACATTTTGGACAAAAACCACGCTCGGCCCAATCTGATGATTTGTACCTAGCGGGCGTATCTCCAGTAAAACTTACTTCTGAACCACAATGTACAGCAAACATTGGACCGCCAGTCCAGCGACGACACATATTGCAATGACACAACCCAAGGTCATTTTGGTCAGAAGCCTCAACCTCGATACCGCCACACAAACATTTACCTTTCATAACGCCTCCTTGTTCGATAACTATTTTCTGATTTTATCCGCAATCAGTGAACGGGCCATGCCTAAACGATTAGTTATGCACTTAGTTTTCCTGCCAAGCCTCATTCTGGATTACCACCCGGTAACCGTCAATGTCCTGGAAGGTTTTACCCGACACATCCCAATATGGATTGAAAGAATTAACCCGTAGAAAACCAGCTGATTCCATTGCCATGCAGCGTTCCAGCCACTGAACCTTGTCTGGAACATAGAAAACCAATAAATTGTCTTCAGTCGGTGCTTTGCCCGCAGAATGCCCACGACAATGAGTAAATTCTAGATGATAATTATGAGAGTCTATGCCTAAGATCGTACCATCGAATCCAGCGTGATCATTAAATGAAGCTATAATCTTATATCCTAAACCACGGCAGTACATCTCAACAATTTTTTCAAGATTGTCTGTTGGTCTCGCTATGCGAAGCACAGAAGATCTATCCAAATTAGAATTCCTTGTTTTGCATGACACCTAACATCACAAACGCGCTGAAAAAGCGGAATCACTTCTCATACATATACTGTAACGTTATTAACAGATACCCTATAATTTCAGTCCGATTAAGAAATATGGTTCTCGTTCACGAACCATATCCCATCCTTTCTATGGATACCCAGAACAATAAGCGCTTCATTCTTTTCGTAGAATCCACGCCATACAAATCTTAACGATTTTTCCGCGCCATTCATGTTTAATGTCTTAAGGCTTCCAAGATAGATTCTCTTTTTGTATTGACCTAGATCTTCACTCATTTGTTTTACGTCACTTAGAAAGATATCTTCATTAAATTCTGAGGAATCTACTGACTCAA
Organism: uncultured Ketobacter sp.; assembly: GCA_963922875.1. GTDB lineage: Bacteria > Pseudomonadota > Gammaproteobacteria > Pseudomonadales > Ketobacteraceae > Ketobacter. The sequence goes on from CAWUJH010000007.1 coordinate 242,610, forward strand.
ACCGCTCAGTAAATTTCTGATAGTCTCCCTCTCTATCCGCCTCTAGCATTTCTGACAGATACTCTTCTGCGATTTTCAACTCATCCTGATTTTCAACCACCTTGATTCTCCCTAATGTGGACTAACTAATAACTATCAATCGAGTACTTTAGCAAATCTATAGGACAGTTTCTTAAATCCCATAGAATCGTAAAAGCGATGTGCATTTTCTCTGGATATTGAGGTCGTTAGCTCAACTTTAACACAATTTCTTCTTGCAGCCTCTTCCTCTACGAACTGTATAATCTGCCTTCCAATACCAAGCCGTCTACTAATCTCGCTAACAACGAGAGATGTTATGCGGAATGATTTTTCTTGCGTAGGAAAATAGAAAAAGCAAACAAAGCTTACTAAGCCAACAATATCGTTGGCAAGCTCTGCAACGTAAATTTCATCCTCTCTTTGTTCAGATTCTAGATAGCTTCCAATTTTTTCAAAATCGGTTTCATATCCAAGCTGCGCCAGAAGAATAACCAACGCTTCGCTATCATTGCTATCAGCTTTTCTAAAAGATAAATCCAACATCGGTAAACACCTGTAGTTGCGGCAAGGGCGAGCGCAGCGCGTAATTTGTCCGACAGCCCACAGTTGTTAGGCGCTTTTATCGTCTCCTAGCGCCTTTTCTAAAAGACTCGACAATTCCGAACACTCGTTTTGGCTCAGCTTCTCGCCGAACTCTTTTTGTATAGTTTGGCCATACACTGGCCAAACCCGCCTAAGAACTTCTTTTCCTTCCTTTGTTATCTTAATTCGGTTACCCCGGCCGTCTTCCTCGCACGCATTACGGCGAACTAACTGTTGTTTTTCCAGCCGATCTATCAAGCGAGACAAGTTGTGCTTGTTGAGCAAAACGCGTTCACCGATTTCATATTGTCTCAATCCCTCACCACCCTCCCGGTGTAGCTCCAGTAAGACGTCATACCAATCCAGAGGTGGCAAATCATTATTTTTCAGCGACAGCCCGACTTGCTCCAGGAGTTTCCGATGCACCCGATGCAGTAATACCCATGCTTGAATTGTCGTTTTTTCTGGTAAATTTTTCATAAGCAAAAGATTAACGGCTAGTGGTTGTAATTGCAACCACATAGTGCTACGCTTTTTAATATGGTTGCAATTACAACTATATTAAAAAGGAGGTCAAAATGACTAACATCATCACCCGCGAACAGATCAAACACAAAATAGATTCAGACGAGCCCATTACTATCATTGAGGCGTTACCAGAAAAGTATTTCGTGGCCGAACACCTACCCGGTGCGCTAAACATCCCTCACGATCAAATTCGAGAACGAGCTCCAGCAATGCTCCCTGACAAAGACGCTCTTATTGTTGTGTATTGCGCCAGTACTGAATGTCAAAACTCGAGGATTGCGGCAAGCACATTGCAGCAACTGGGTTATAAAAACGTCCGCGAATATGTTGAAGGTAAACAGCATTGGTTAGAGGCTTGTTTTCCCGTCGAATCAGGTAAATGAGGTGCATATATGACTTCTGTAGATGAAAATCACAGTGCTACCGGAGCCCTGATTCTGCGACTTGCACTAGGAACAATGTGGATTGCGCACGCGCTGCTAAAGTGGTTTGTCTTCACCATAGCCGGTTTTGCTAGCTGGCTCGAGAGCGAAGGTTTACCTGCTTTTATGGCCTGGCCGGTATTCTCACTCGAGCTGCTCGGTGGCATTATGATTGTACTTGGCCTATATGGTCGCTATGTCTCGGCATTCTTGATACCAGTCATGCTGGTTGCTGCTTGGACCCACAGTGCAAACGGCTGGGTCCACAATAGTGCTGGTGGTGGCTGGGAATACCCAATCTTTCTGATATTTGCTTCAATTGCTTATGCGCTTATTGGTGACGGGCGATATGCCCTTCGAAGTAGCCAGACATTGATTCCAAACAGGTTTTGATAAAGATAAGACTACCCCCAGTTTCAGCACAGCTGGGGGTATTACTCGCCTAACGAATGAGATGGACTCCTTTCACCACTGGTGAAAGCGAATAACTCTTCATACTTGCTCATATCTGCCCTGGAGTAACACAGGCAATAGCGCGGAACTCTCTTGTCATATGGGCCTGATCACTAAATCCAAATTGCTGAGCAGCATCCGCCAGATTTACGTTTTTTTGTAGCCTTAAAAAGCAGATTGCCTTTTTAACTCTCAAAATACGCTGATAATGTTTTGGTCCCATCCCTAGCCAGAGCTTAAAAAGGCGTTCGATTTGTCGCTGGCTCAATCTAGTGCTCTCACTTAGTTGCCCAAGCGCTTTGTCTTGCTCGATAAAGTATAGTGCTTTTTCGAGAGAGCCTGGAATCACATTGTTAAAATCAAGATTATTATTTGCCCAAAGGTGCAGCATTTCAACCTGGCGTTCGTTATCTTTTTGCATTCGAAGCTCTAAGTAAACTCGGTAGAGGTTATACAGCAGATCTTCTTCAGGACTTAATAACGTTGGCTTATCGTAGTGTTGCCCCAAGACACCGTAACCAACTGCCGGACGAAAACGTATGCCTGCGAGCCTTGCTCCAGGAGAAAGTAAAATGTTCTCTGCCTGCTTCTTTACGGGAAGCATAATTACACCTTCGGGTAGAGTTTCATTGCCGATTGTTAAATCGCCAGAAAAATTAAAAATAATGCCGCTACCTGCATCAGAGTACAATGGCTTTACAACAGAATTCGATTGAGACACAGATGCCGACCATATACCCTGAATAAACGCAGACAGCCGTCCCGATGGTTGAGACAGCTGAAAGTTTAGCGCTGATTTAATCGATTTATTGCGGCTTATAACTTCCCACCTCCGGCTTAAATGTTTTCGCGATTCGGTTCCAACTATTAATGGCATTAACCGCAATAGTTAAGTCCACTACGGCTTGCTCCCCTAATTTCTCTACCACCTTCTGATAGCTATGATCACTCACCGCTTTACCAAAGGTCAAATGTTCGGCCCACTCCAATGCTGCACGCTCCGCCTCAGAGTAGAGAGGCATATCGCGCCAGGCGCTCAAGCCAATAATACGCTCTTGGCTTTCACCCTGCCCCAGCGCACTTTTGCTATGCATATCGATACAGAAGGCGCATTGATTGATCTGTGAAACTCTGATTTTGATCAGTTCCCAGATCGGGATAGTCACAGTTTCTGAAACGCTAAATTGTGCACGCAAATAGCTTTCCTGATTCATAAGAATCTGTATTGCTTTGGATGCGAGATCGAAATAGTTTGCACGTAAAGCCATATCTTGTCTCCTTAATAAATACGGAAGCTAAGATAGCTAGCGTCACAAACCATGTATTGAATATTTTCGACACGCATCCTGTTTAAACTTTTTACTAATAGAGCGCATTTAAAGCCCAGTTAACTCCTGAAACAATGGCTGAGCGAACAAAATCCAAGAGCTTCTACTTATTATTCAGTCCTGCTCACGAATATAGAAAAACCACATTTTATAGCTAGTCTTACCAAAAATTTTCTAATCCATTTGTTGCTGCAGTTCTAACTCCTGATAGCGCTTTTTTAACCACAGATAACAGCATTCCAGCTGTTCTCGCTTTTTGTCATTTTTTCTGAATACAAAATAGTTTTTATAGGGAATCGCTACTGGTTTGGAAACGGTTACTAAACGCCCTGCTTTTACCCATTGATTACACAGAGGAAAAAGACCGATGGCAATACCCAGACCTTCTTCGGCCGCTTTCATAGCACCAAGAAAACTATCCATCACAAGAGCACTTTGCCCGACAATTTTTTTTACCCCCAAGTTATTCGCCACTTTCTGCCAATCATCTTCCGTACTGCGGGTATGAATCAAGGTATGGTGCTCAAAATCTTTAGCTGACTTGATCGGATGCGAGGCGAGCAAGTTGCGTGAAGCAACCAGAGCCGACTGACAGTCGGACAAAACCAGTGTCTCCAGACCTGGCCAATGCCCTGCACCAAATCTCACCGCTGCGTCCACCGGTTCTCTTTCGAAATCCACTAACGCCATACTGGTTTCCACTCGCAGATCGATATCCGGATACTGTGCTCTAAATTCATGCAGGCAGGGAATAATCAGTTCAAAGGCGACAAAAGGGATGACACTTAAGCGAATACTTGGCTTTGCGAACTGCTGCTGAAACGCACTAAATCCGGCTTGGTAGTTTGAAAGCGTACTTGCTGCCACCTGCTGAAATGCCAGACCTGCTTCCGTCAACACCACTTTGCGCGTCGAGCGCTGGAACAATTGAACTTCGAGATAGTCTTCTAGCTGCTTCACCTGCTGACTGACCGCAGACGCTGTAACGGATAGCTCACTGGCCGCGTTCTTAAAACTATTCAGGCGCGCTGCTGCCTCAAAAGCAGCCAGTAATTGAATGGGCGGCGCTCTTTTATACATAACAATCTCTAATCAATTAGCAAGAAGAATGAACAGTATATACTACATATCGTTAATATATCGTAATAACGCCTAACTATAGATTAGCAATACTTATCTACAAGGTAGAAATTAACGTTTGTGGCACATTCATCTACGCCATAGGATTTAGCGCAATTAACACTACAAAGGTCGTCGTGATTATGAGTCATGAAGTTAGATCGCCACCCGTGTGCGTGATAGCGGGCGCAGGGGCCGGAAACGGTTTGGCATTTGCGCGACGCTTTATCACCGAAGGGTATTTCGTCGTACTACTCGCTAGACACAAATCGGCACTCGAAAAACTGATAGCAACAGACCCTTTATTGAAAAGCGCATTACCCTATAGTTGTGATGTCACCAAACCGGACATGGTGGCGACAGTATTTGAACAAATTATGCAACAGCATGGCAGCATTTCCACATTGATATATAACGCAGGAAACGCTGTTTTTGACCATGTAACGAACACCGATATCCAGACATTAGAGAACGCCTGGCAGACCAATGTTCAGGGATTACTGTCCTGCGCTCAGCAGGTTATTCCAGCAATGAGATCCAGCGAAAATAAAACATCCATTATTGTCATCGGTGCGACAGCGTCGGTCAAAGGATCGGCAAACTTTTTATCTTTCTGTTCTGCCAAGGGTGGTCAACGCAATATGGTGGAATCCATAGCCAGAGCATTAGGACCAGACGGCATCCACGTGGCATATGTCGTGATAGACGGTGTTATTGATACACCCATGACACGTCACTTTTTCAAAACTAAACCCGATGCATTTTTCCTTTCCTCCGAGGCCATCGCCGATACCGTTTTTCATCTGAGCAACCAGGATAAATCGGCCTGGACATTCCAGGTCGATATTAGGCCATTCGCAGAAAAATGGTAACCATAACAAACCAACAGAGAGGCATTGTGTATGAATAATCCAATCGCGCTATTGCACCAATGGGAGATCTCGCCTTTTTGCGGAAAAGTTCGCCGAATATTGGACATTAAAAAAATCCCATACCAGATTAAAAATTATAACGGGGCTCTAGCGCCATTGGCGTCGAGGCTTTCCAAAGCAGGCAAGCTACCTGTACTGGAAATTCACAATGAAAGAATTGCGGATAGCCATAACATCGCTCATTATCTTGAAGAAAGATTTCCTGATCGCACCCCATTAATTACCGGCGACAAACATCAACGCGCACAAATAGCCATTTACGAAGATTGGGCGGACTCATCGCTGTACTGGTATAACGTTTATTTTCGCCTCAAATACGATGATGCGTGGGAAAAAGCGGTAACCTATTTATCACAAGGACGCCCTTCTTACGAAAAACTGATAGTCAATCTGGCGGGGCGAAAACAGTTTATGAAGCAGCTCAACGGGCAAGGCTTAGGCCGTTATCCGAAACCCGAGGTGGAAGCACGCTTCATAACACTCATCAAACAATTGGACGTAATACTTGCTGAAAATAAATGGCTTGTGGGCGACACCAAAACATTAGCCGATATTGCGCTCGCCTCACAGCTTCATGAAATAAAACGTACCAGTCATTTAGCGTCGGCTTTAACTGCGTTGCCTGCACTCAACGATTGGCTAAATCACACTTAGGTAACGCTATACCTGAATAAAACCCTGTTACTCCATTTCACTTTATCTCACTTACACCCTAACGCTTCATACACAGAAAAAATTGTGAGCACAGCGAGTAATTTTTTCCTTGTGGAGTAACTTACTAAGCATTCTCACCTAACGTTTCTACTAACCACTTTTTAAAGACCATGGATTTATATAAATTTTCACTATGAGGTGAGACGAGTAAATAGTAAGTAAGCCCCGGTATTGAGCAACTATTGCCCAAGGGCTTCAGCCAGCCCTGCTGTATTGCCATTTTAGCTAATACCGAGCTAGCTAACACCAACCCTTGACTCGCTAACGCAGCCTGGATCGCGTGATGCTCCTGATCGAAGCTTATTGTGTTTGAAACTGAGGCATCTGGGTGAAAAGCCTCTAACCACATACTCCACGAAACCAATGGTAAGCTCTTATTTTTCCATTTCGTCTCTATAAACGTGACCTCTTCTAGCGTCTGATGGTTAGCTAAATAGGCCTCTGTCGCATATGCTCTAAAGTCCTCAGTTAACAATTTCGTTGCGCCTTCATTTTTTTCTTCATAGCAGCCATATCTAATTACGAGATCAACACTCCGATCTCGCTTGATATCGATCAAATCTTCTGTGGCTTTTATCTCTATTTGAATCTCTGGGTACTGCTTCTGAAAGCCCGCCAAATTTGGAACCAGCCACATTGATGCAAAAGATGTCGTTGTCGATACTCTCAAAACAGACTGAGCGCTTGATATCTCCTCAATGGTTGCTGACAACCTCTGCAATGCTTGATATGCAGCGGCTGCCAGCTGAGAGCCTTCCGGGGTCAGTATTACCGCCCGCGCTTTTCGCTCAAACAGCAAGACACCCAACTTGTCTTCTAAATTTGATATTTGATGAGAAATCGCAGTCGGAGAGAGGTTCAGCTCTTCGCCTGCAGCTTTAAAACTACCTAATCGTGCAGCGGCTTCAAACCCTCGCACCTGATTTAATGGCGGTAAATGGGTAAACATATAGTCACTATAGATGCATAAAATTCATCTATAAGTGCATATTCACCATTTGTCAAGACCGTTGGATTTGCAAATAATCCATAACTGTTATTACAACAGCAGGTAATTATAATGGCTACATTACTTCATATAGACGCAAGTGCACGTAAATCGCGTTCTATTTCAAGATCATTAGGAACCGAGTTTAAAAACCAATGGCTCGCGGCAAATGCAGAAGATAAATTCATCTATAGAGATGTTGGCAGCACGCCTCCAGAGTTTATTTGTGAAAATTGGATAGCGGCTGCTTTTACTCCGGAAAATGACCGGACAGAGGAGCAGATTTCATTATTAAAGCAATCTGATCTTTTGATTGATGAATTATCCGAAGCAAATGTAATAGTCATATCAACGCCCATGTATAACTATGGTATGCCCGCAGCATTGAAAGCCTGGATTGACCAAGTTGTCCGCGTTAACAAAACCTTCAGCTTTGACTTAAACCGTGGTGACTTTCCGCTAGAACCGATTCTTTCAGGAAAAACCCTTGTGTTACTCACATCATGCGGAGAATTTGGTTTTGGAAAGGGTGAAACGCGAGAGGAAATGAATCATTTAGGACCACATATTCAAACGATTAGTAAATATCTTGGTGTAAACGAAACGTATGAATTACGGGTCGAATATCAGGAATTCGGTGATACTAGACATAAAGAATCTATCGAGAAAGCTTACAAAGCTATTCCAAGGGTAGTCGATAAGCTCTCTACAAACCTGACGATGAGCAGTACCTAACGACAACCCCGCAGATCTGGTTCGCAAATGCATACATCGTTACTCTATTTTTACTAATTCAAAATCAAAAATTAGCACTTCTTCATACAATCCGATGTTGCATTTCGAGCTAGATATTAGGCACTTATTGACTGGTTTTTTGTTGCCAACCTTTAACATTATTATTAGTCTCAACCGGAGCCGAAAGCAACGTTGCTGCAAGCGCTATTAGCGCAACAAGCCCCACTATTCCAATAGCAATTCTATACTTGTACTCACGCTGAGCTTTACCCAAGAATACAGACTTAATGTATTTAATATGCGTTAATAAATGGGCTGTCATTAAGGCTAAAAATATCATCGACCCTAGAAAATGAATATAACCCCATTCATGCCTTGATAGGCTCCATATCTGCGATGAACCACTTCTGGGTGGTAATGAAAATTCTATGAGAATTCCAGTTACCAACATGACCACCAATGCTAAAAAAGATAGGAAATCAATGTACTTAATTAACTTGGATTGCTTCATAAATTTATGATCTCCACTTATGCTCGTCAACAGAATGACAACCAGATTTCTGGCTTCACCAAAAACAAGAGAGACAACACCATATCATGAGCAAAGTTTCGCGCTGGCAGTCAACATCTCAGGCCAATCCACGCCCACTATAACCACTTGCCTGCAACGATCAAGTCGGCCGCTTCAATCCAAACTGCGCAAGCCGATACGCAAGCGTCGAGGCTTTTACCCCCAACAGCTCTGCGGCACCATCATTACCCGAAATCTTCCAATCCGTCTTATGCATCGCTTTGCGAAGATTAGCTTTCTCGAGCTGCCGAAACTCACTCTCGGTTAAGACCTCATCATCAGTAACCGAAACTGATGGCTCTATGATATCCCTTTGCTGGATGGAAGGAAGCGCCAAATCCAGCTTAAGCTTGCTGCCACCAGCAGAAAGAATCACGGCACGTTCAATAACGTTTTTTAATTCCCGGATATTACCTGGCCACTGGTGCTGCGTTAAATGGGCCACCTGGGCGCGACTTAATGCCAGAGGCTTTCTGCCCAACTGTTGACAATAACTATTAAGGAAATGTTGCGCTATAGGCGGGATATCGGCAACACGCTCACGCAAAGGAGGCACGTCAACAGGAAAAACCGACAACCTATAATACAGATCCTCTCGAAATCGACCCTTGCGAACCTCTTCAGCCAAATTTCGATTTGTTGCGGCGATGATCCGAACATTTACTTTCTGGGTTTTTTCATCGCCTACCCGCTCGAATTCACTTTCCTGCAGCGCCCTCAGCAATTTACTCTGTAAATCCAGCGGTATTTCACCGACCTCATCCAAGAACAAGGTACCATTATTGGCAAGCTGCATTTTACCGACTCGATCACGGTGAGCCCCCGTAAAGGAACCACGAACGTGACCAAAGAACTCGCTTTCAAACAATTCTTTCGGGATGGAAGCGCAGTTAACTTTTACTAAAGGCTGCCCGGCCCGGTCACTATGCATATGAATGGCCCGTGCAATCATTTCCTTACCAACGCCCGACTCACCTAAAATAAGGACACTAGTGGGTGTACAGGCCACCGCCTCGATCTGCGACAAGGTGCGCTTTAATGCTTGGCTCTCACCAATAATTTCACCAAAATTCGCGGTAATATTAATTTCATCCCGCAGGTAGTCCCGCTCCTGTTCAAGCTGCTCCTTCAAATCCTTAATTTCCGCAAAGGCTTTTTCCCGCTCTTCCTCTATTTTTACTCGCTCGGAAATATCACGAAAAATCACCACGGCGCCTTTTAGTTTTCCTTCTTCCCAAATTGGGGTACTGGTGTATTCAACGGGCACCGGATAGCCATCGGAATGCCAAAATATTTCATCATCAACTTGGTGCACTTCTCCATCTTTAAGTGCCGCGTAAATTGGACATGCTTCCTTGGGGTAATGACTACCGTCACCGTGGGTATGGTGATGAAGATCATGCAGCGAGCTACCAATCACTTCCTCCTTCTCCCAACCCAAGATTCTTACCGCCGCATCGTTGACGAAGGTGCCCCGACCCTCACAGTCCAGCCCATAAATCCCTTCACCTGCCGCCGTTAGAATCAGCTGATGCAAGTGCTGCAAACTAAGAACCCCTTTGGGTAATGCATTGATCGTCGTCATCGTTATCCCCTTTTTTTTACCCTGTTCATACTCAGAACAGGGTATCAAGTTTTCGCGAATATATTCACAAATATTTGTTATTCACAGTTTATTGAGACACTGTAAATTCCTATGTATTTGTTTTTTAAAGAAATAATAGTTGGCACGATCAATGATATAGAAAAAATAACTTTTCAATTTTCACATTGAATTGTGCTTCAAAACTAACCGCTAACCTTCAGGAGAAAACCAGTGAACAGATTCAAACGCCGGCAAAGCACACTGGCTGCCGTGATCGCATTAAGTGTCTGTGGTGTCACCAGCGCAAAAACGCACCCTGGCATCACCAGCACCGACCTACACCAAACCGCCTACTTCCACATAAAAACCGGAGCCAGGCATTTCCCCCAAACCAACACAACGGCAAACATGGGTACGGCAAGTAACAGTGAAAATAAGACCCCAGTGTCCTGCGCGTACTACAAAGCCAAATCAAAGCAGATTTCCGTCTACAAAAATCGCTACTGCCAAACAATGAGCCAAACAGCGTATGAGGCCTCTGCGCAACAGATAGCCATTCATTTTTGATGATAGAAAACCAAACCAACTAAACCTTGATAAGGAGAAAGACCATGAAACTAACCAACACATTAAAACTAACAGGAATCGCCGCTGCTCTTATGATCGGTAATCTAGCCTTCGCATCGGCAAGCAATGTCGGGCCAAACGATGTTGCTATCCACGGCTACGATCCGGTTGCCTATTTTACTCAGAACAAACCCGTTGCAGGATCAGCTAAATACACGGCTACCCACGAAGGTGCTATTTATCGCTTTTCAAGCAGTAAAAACCGCGACCTGTTCAAGGCGGATGCCGAACACTATGCGCCTCAATTTGGCGGTTACTGCGCTATGGGTGTTGTGCTGAATAAAAAGCTCGATGTTGATCCCAGCGCTTTCCACATCGCCGACAACAAACTTTACCTCAACTTAAACAAAGATGTTCAGAAAAAATGGCTGACGGACGTTAGCGGTCACGTAAAAGGCGCGAAGCGAATCTGGAATGGCATCGAAGATCTGTCTGTGGATGAGGTCAACGCCGAAGATTAACCAAGCTTGCGGTATTTGCTTAAGGGTACTGAGGCGAATACCGCAACAACTTCTATTCAATTAACGACGAGGAATATCCCATGAACAACAAACAACGTATGGCAGCAACGGCATTGGCTCTCGCACTTTCAGCGATTGCTGCGAGCCCTAGCCAAGCCGCCGCCAAGGAAAAATGCTATGGCATCGCCGCCGCAGGCCAAAACGACTGCGGCAATCTTGCGGGCACACATTCCTGTGCGGGTCAGGCCAAGGTGGACAATGATCCAGGAGAATGGAAATTAGTCCCTACTGGTACCTGTGAAGATATTGGCGGAATGCTTAAAGCAGAAGCAAAAAAACGCTTTGAAGCCACTAAAGCTTCATAAAAGTCATCAACCATTTAGCCAATTGGAAGCATAAGATGCCCCGCTTAAACACCCGCTCAGTGAATAATGCAATAAGCGAAACAGACCCGTCGATACAGGTAGGCGTGGGTTTACGGCATTCACATTATAAAGACGCGTTACGCGGGGCATCGTCCATCGATTTTGTAGAAATCCATGCTGAAAATTTTTTTGCAGAAGGAGGCTCTGCTCGGTCACTTTTAAGAGATGTCAGTGACATCTATAAAATTAGCCTCCATGCCACCTCAATAGGACTTGGTTCTGCTGCTGAGATTAATCCTATATACCTGAAGCGTTTGAAACATCTGGTTGATTTCATAAATCCATGGCTTATCTCCGATCACGCTTCCTTTAGCTGGAGCGACGCCGACTGGACTTCGGGTAGCAAACAGAGCATACACGCAGGTGACTTGCTCCCAATCGAATTCAATCGCCAATCACTCAAGGTTTTTGCTGATAATGTTGACCGTGTTCAGCAACTGCTCGGCAGATCAATTCTCATTGAAAATATTTCCAGCTATATCGCTTTGGATCATTCTTCCATGAGGGAAACTGATTTCCTGCTGGCAGTTGTAGATCGTACCGGCTGCCGCTTACTCATCGATTTGAATAATCTGCTGGTTAACGCCCACAACTTTGGTGATGGCAACCCGCTCGCCGAGGCAAAACGCTGGCTCATGCACATTCCAAAAAAATCCGTCGGTGAAATGCACCTGGCTGGCTGCACGCCTGCAGCACCACATAGCTTTTTGATAGACGATCACGCCCAGGCGGTGTCCGATGAGTGCTGGAATCTCTTTCGCTTTGCCATAGAAAGGTTTGGCCCCACCCCAACGTTAATTGAGTGGGATAACAACCTACCTTCATGGAATGAGCTACTCAATCAGGCGACTATCGCGAAACAGATTATTCGAACAACCCAGGCAAAGTTTAAGGTACACCAGTATGCCGTTTAAACGCATCAACCCGCTTTCTATCAAACCCCTGTCAGAATCGCCGAGTTTAGCGCAGCGACAACAACAATTGGTTGAGCGTATATTGTTTGCTGGTGAAACCGACAGCGAACTTAATGGCAACCTTAAAGGTGGCTTAGCCATCTATCGTAATAATTTAAAATATACGGCCTCCAGAGCCTTACTAATAACCTATCCCGTACTGACTCAATTGGTGGGTGAAAGGGTAATACAACAGTTAGCAAGCCAGCTGCTTAAACTCGACCCGCCAACAAGTGGCGACTGGGGTGATTGGGGTGAACCCATAAGTCAATTAATTGCCACTAGCTCTCTGGGCGATACCCACCCTTTTTTAACAGACATTGCTCGGTTTGAATGGGCCCGGCATCAAGTTGCCCGTAGCAAAGTTACCCCAACAGATCCACAAGCCTTATCCGCCATACAGGTTGACGCCTTACTACAAACCAACATTGAGCTTGCACCCAGCGTGCAATTGCTCAAAAGCGACCACCCTATTGAGGCGATATGGCTCGCTCATCAACACTCACACGAAACAAATACGCTCGACGAAAACCTTTTCGCTGAAGCAATCGGCCAACACAATGACCAGTGCCAGTTACTTATTTATCAATATCAATCCCGCGTTCAGATGGATCGCTTATCCACACTGGAATTTCAATGGTTCAGTGCGCTTAAAGAACCACAGACACTATCGAAGCTGCTCGATGACTATCCGGAATTTAATTTTATTAGCTGGTTAAGCCAAGCCATCGCACGACACTGGATCAGGATTCCTGAAACCAACGCTGGAAACTATTAGCCAATCACCTTTAACGTCATTTAACCCACAAACCTGAGGATTATTACCATGCCACTCGCTCTTCAACACAAGTTTCAAGAAATCTATCAACAATTAATGACTACAGATAATAGCCTGAATAAGTTACATTCTCTCGCCGTGCTGCTTGCTCGATTCTATATCGCTCAGGTCTTCTTTATGTCTGGGCTCACCAAAATCAGGGATTGGGACACCACATTATTTTTGTTCGCCGAAGAATATCAGGTTCCCCTGCTCCCCTTTGAACTCGCCGCGTACCTAGGCACCTTCAGCGAATTACTCTTACCGATCCTACTGATAACAGGAATTTTTACCCGGCTTTCGGCGCTGGCACTGTTTGCTGTCAATTGTGTCGCTGTAATCAGCCTCGCTGAAATTGCACCAGCCGCGCTTTACTTGCATGTTATCTGGGGCATTTTATTGATCCAACTGATCATTTATGGCGGCGGCCTTTTATCGACTGATCGCCTATTAAACCGGCTTTTTCAAACCCGTATGACTACCCGAACTCTCTAACCCCCCTAGCAAAAACAACTGGAGCACTCCCCATGAACAACCCTAATGAACGCGAACAAAGACCTCCATTACCACCATTCACCCAGCAGACAGCGGCCATCAAAGTAAAGGCAGCCGAAGATGCCTGGAACACTCGAAATCCGCAACTCGTTGCACTGGCCTATACCGAAAACTCTGAGTGGCGAAACCGCAACGAGTTTTTCAGTGGACGCAAAGCCATTGAAGAATTTCTAACCCGAAAATGGAATACGGAACTCGAGTACAAATTGCATAAAGAACTATGGGCATTTACTGACAACCGCATTGCTGTCACCTTTTTCTACGAGTGGCATAACAATGAATACAATTGGTACCGATCCTACGGCAATGAACTATGGGAGTTTGCCAGCAATGGTTTAATGCAGCGTCGTATTGCTAGCATCAATGACCTGCCCATTTCACCGGACCAACGCAAGCTTTAAGAAAAAATATGGAAAGCTGTGTTGAAATTAAGGGCCGAAATATCAATTTCGGCCCAGAGGTTTGGTTCAGGGTATGACTACGCGGCCTGATGGGCACGGACTTCAGGAAAGTCGATGTCCGTTTTAGCCACCGAGTTAAGTAAGTTGGTAAAGCTGTTCTCAGCAACCAACGCGACGATTTCCACAATCTGCGCATCGCTGTAACCAGCTTCACGGACCGCGTCAATATCGCCATCGCTAACATGACCACGCTGTTGGGCAACCTTCGCAGCGAAGCTTACTGCCGCATGGGCCTTAGGATCAGCGGAAGCACCCTGACGATTGAGAGCAATTTCTTCCGGACTGATTTTGGCAAGATTCAGACCCAAATAGTTGTGCGCCGATAAGCAGTAATCGCAGCCATTCACCTGCGCCACCGCAAGCGCAATTCGCTCGCGGGTTTTGAGATCAAGGGCTTTGCTCAGCGCCGTTTGAAAACCCGAGAAAGCACTGAGGGCTGTTGGGCTGTTTGCGATTAATCGAAACAGATTTGGAACCACTCCAAGCTGGTTATGAACGGCGTCCAAAATAGGTTTTGATGCCGCTGGGGCGTCATTAAGTGTTGGTACAGTAATACGAGACATAGTCTTTCTCCTAGTTTGACGAGCTGGAATTAGCTCGTTGAAGAAAGATACTAGGGGGTCGGATGACAATTGATAATACCGAAATTGTGGGATGCACTTTCCCATCATCTGGAGGAATGAATGGACAAACTTGAAACCATGATAATGCTTGTGGCCGTTGTAGACCAAGGCAGTTTTTCCGCGGCCAGTCGTTCACTCAACGTGCCGACCACAACCCTTAGCCGAAAAATTTCCGAGCTTGAGACTCGACTAGGCATTCGTTTATTGAAACGCACCACCCGCAGCCTGTCTCTCACGGACGCTGGCGCGTCCTATGTCAGCGCTGCTCGCGACATTATAAGACAGGTCGAGCAAGCCGAAAGCGAAGCCGCCGGTGAATACATTACGCCAAAAGGCGAACTGGTGATCACGGCCCCCATAATGTTTGGACGCTTGTTTGTACTGCCCGTAGTAGCAGAATTTCTCGCAACCTTTCCGGAGATCAGTGTTAAGTTGCTCTTGGCTGATCGCAATGTAGATTTAATTACAACACCTGTGGATATGGCCGTTAGGATTGGCAAATTACCCGACAGTACAATGGTTGCAACACAGATAGGTGAAATGCGCACAGTGACCTGTGGTAAACCCGCGCTGTTTGCACGTCATGGAATACCTGAATGCCCCGAAGAACTGGCGAACATTCCCTGCATTACCGTGGACACGCCCATGCCTGCATCCGATTGGCAGTACCCATCAGTAACTTCACGCCTGCTGGTTTCCACACCAGAGGCTGCCGTCCACGCGGCAGTGCTTGGCGTTGGCATAACCCGCCTCTTACACTATCAGGTAACTGACGCTATTGCGTTAGGTGAACTACAGATTGTATTGGAAGCCTTTGAGGCAGCCCCCTCACCGATTCACTTACTCCATGCCTCTCGCGGATTAATGCCGTTGAAAATGCGCCGCTTTCTTGATTTTGCCGCTCCACGCTTAAAAAAAATGCTCACGCTATAAAATTATTATTAGTATATCTGTAATCCTTCTGTCATTTGATTTCATTTCAACTAACAGCCACCCTGCGCGACCTTGCATGGTGGCCATAGTGTGAGGTTTAACCGTGGACTGGCCCTGGCCGAAAGCCGTGGCAATTGCCTTTAATGCTTAGTCTACTGAGCAGATCCTAATAATATGACCATCAGGATCTTTAACTAGAAATGTTTGGCCAAACACATCTGAATATAGCGCTTTTGAAATCTCAATAAGAGGGTTATTTTTCCATTGCTGATAGAGGTTAACAACATCTTCATCTGTGGGAAGCATAATACCTATTTCGCTAAACCTTGGAACATTTCTATCCGGTGCATCCCCGCCAGACCAAATAGCAAAGCAGGCCTGACCATCGATTGGAAACACAACGTAACGTGGACTTTTAAACTTTGGTTCACAATTAAATACTTTAGAATAATACTCAGTGGACCGAGCGATATCAGAGACATAAATAAGTTGCAGATTGGGTGATCTAGATTCAGTCATGGCATTTCTCCTTTCTGAATAATTTTGATTGAAAGCCAACTACTAGAATTTATGTATATGCAACCGATATGCGCTGCTTGGATACGCTTTGTTGCTCTAATTCATTCACCAACATAAGTGCAAAGTCTTCGACACTAATATGACTTTCACCCGCGTTATTAGTCATAAAGTCATCTCCGCCCACTGTAAAATTACCCGTGCGCTCACCAGGGGCGATAATCGCTGCTGGCGATATATAAGTCCAATCGATTTCTGTGGCCTCATT
This sequence comes from uncultured Ketobacter sp., assembly GCA_963922875.1. Lineage (GTDB taxonomy): Bacteria > Pseudomonadota > Gammaproteobacteria > Pseudomonadales > Ketobacteraceae > Ketobacter. Next base: position 259,227 of record CAWUJH010000007.1, read on the forward strand.
TCTTAACTTTTCTAACAGCAAGGAATGAGCTGTGGCTTCAGCCTTGTATTCTGGCGGAAACGTTGGTGCATCTAGCAGCTTGCTGCCATCGGGTAATAGCAACGTCCCAGCACCACCGACAACAATTAATCGCTTCACGTTCGCCCGAGGTGCCGCAGCTATCATCGATTGAGCCAACTTCATTGTAGGCTCAATGGTATCAGACCCATCGCGAGGCGGACTGACAGAACAAACGATCACATCACATCCAGCCGCAACTGAGGCAAGCTCCTCAACATTACTCGCGTCAACTTTGATCACACCGTCACCGCCACTGCGGGAAGCGAGCAGCGTTTCGTGGCCACGTTCTATAAGCTCTCTAGCAATCTGACTGCCAATCATGCCCGTAGCACCAATAACAATAATTTTCATAAGTCACCCCATATTGATTGAATGAGCAATAATGGTATATGTTAGAGATCAATATCTTCAACGTAACCTTAATACCTTATGGATACTAATAAGACTGGTGACATCTTCGATCAGAACTGCCCCGCTCGAACCGTTTTGGATCGGATAGGAGACCGATGGTCTGTGATGGTTCTGCTTATTCTTGCGAAACAACAAAGACTTAGGTTTACGCAACTAAAATCTCACATCAATGGAGTAACGCCCAAAGTGTTGACGCAAACCCTTCGAGCAATGGAACGGGACGGGCTTATTAATCGCTACGTATATGCTGAGGTGCCGCCAAGGGTTGAGTATGACTTAACCCAGATCGGTAAATCTCTACTCGAAGCCGTCTCAGCAATTGCGAGTTGGTCTGAAGATAATGTGTCTGAAATAATGAATGCTCGCGCAAGGTACGACCAGAATACATAAAGCAAGCTAACGCATCTATGGGCGTTAGCTATGCCTACAACATCTATTCCAGTTCACTTTCCAAAGCTTGTATTTGGTTGACGATATTGACAAATCTTTTTCCAAATTCCGTAAATTCATATTCAACTCTCGGCGGAATCTCGGGAAATGAATTCTTCTTTAAAATACCAAATTTAACGTTTGTTCTTAAACAATCATTTAGCACTTTAGTCGTTAAGCCGTCGACATTTCGAACCATTTCGCCAGGCCTACAGACTCCGCTTGAAATGAGATCAAGAACCGTTAATGACCATTTACAACGAAAAATTGACTCAATTAGACCGGCTGTATTTTTGGGTGAAATTTTTCTTTGATACTTAAAGCCTTGGTTCATGCAAATTACTACCAGAAAGTACCTACCCCATAAAAAAGTGCTTACTTTTCAATGACGCAGTTTATTAATACATTATTAACTCAAAGACAAGCATGCATCGTTTACTGTGTTGAAACAAGTCAAATTAATACTTAATGGAGTAATATATGCCTAATACGAATAATGAAGTAGCCTACATTGTTGGCGGCACTAGCGGCATAGGCTTGGCAACTGCAAAGCTGCTCCTTGCGCAAGGAATATCTGTCTGTGTTACAGGCCGAAACCCAAATCATATAGAGTCTACTCAGCATCAGTTGAGCGGATTAGGAAAAATTGAAATTTATAAATGTGACTTGTATAAAGAGGTAGATGTAAAAGCACTGGCCGGAAAAATAGACAACGAATCTCGACACGTTAAATACCTTGTAAATGCAGCAGGCTGCTTTTCACCAAAGAGCTTTATGGATCATACGCTTGAAGACTACAACTTCTACCATGACATAAATAGAGCCTTATTTTATATTACTCAGTCAGTCGTCAGAAACATGAAAAAAAACGCATCCGGGGCGATTGTAAATATCGGTTCCATGTGGGCTAAACAGGCTATTAAAGCAACCCCATCGTCTGCATATTCTATGGCTAAGGCTGGAGTTCATGCCTTGACTCAGCACTTGGCAATGGAGCTTTCCGATTATGGCATCAGAGTTAATGCAGTATCTCCTGCAATAGTGAGAACAGCGGTGTATGAAAGCTTCATTCCAGCTGACCAAATCGATGCAACTCTATCTACATTTAATAGCCTTCACCCCATTGGCCACCATGGTGAACCACAAGACGTTGCTAATGTAATTAAGTTTCTTCTTTTGGACGAAAGTTCTTGGGTAACAGGAGCCGTTTGGGATGTTGATGGTGGAGTAATGGCCGGAAGGAATTAAGATTCATTCTTTAATAAAATCAGGGATAAGATTGATCGGACTAAGCGCATACGCTGCCACCAAAACAGCTAGCAATCTAACGAGTATGGGCATATCTGGGTCACGCGCAGCAAAATAAACTGTCAGTGTATGCAGCTTTAATTTCTGCGCTTGCTCCCTAAGTGAATTGATATTCATAAAGATGGCGTTACTCGCTAGAAGTAGGTGGGATAGCGCTGTTAATACGTTGGTGTGTTAATTCCTGGCACACAAGCCCGATCGCAGGAGCGGCATTTGTGTAAAAATTCGAAACATCCACAAAAAGACGGGGCGTATCTTAGATCTGCCTGCTGTCTCTTGTAGAACTAGAGCACCGCTTAGCTGAACTTGATCACTGTAGCTTGACTTCAGCTCTCTGTTATAAATGTATCTCTCGCTATATTTCCTATTGAATTCGTAGCTATTGAGTCAAAGCTGAAACCTATAAGTCCACCGACCAAAGGTACCGCCTTTCCAAGATTGATAACACCCTTTTCTCCAAATTTGGTAACTAGTCTGAAACCTACTTTTTCGTTAATGGTGCTTAAGGTTTTTCCAGAAATTGATTTAATAGCGCTCCTTGTTAATTTTGTACCTAAGGTTATTCCAGCTCCTTTCATAATGTCTTTGGCAGAATTTCCCGTCAGACATAAATAAACCAATGATTTTACTTGATCATCCTTGACGTCATGACCACCCATATAAGCAATGGCGGCAATCATTCTAATCTGAACATAAAGTACACTCGTTATATTTGCTGGCAAAGCTACAGGCATAGTAATAATTCCTCCTAAACCCGACAAAAATCCAGATGTCCCAGCCTTCGTATATTGCCACCGAATTAAAGAATTAACTTGCTCGACTCGAGTTCCATTTTTTCGCATGTAGCTTTTCGCGAGATCTTCCGCTGAATCCAGCCCAGGTATTCCATTGATCGCCTTACTATATCCCCAATCTAAAGCAGACATTATCTTACTTTGAGTTACTTCGTTGCCCATTCACCCACACCTCTTTTTAAAGTGACCTTACCATCTAAATAAGAAAACAATCATAGACAAACTGATCAGCAATCACATGATATGCCAATAGCTAATTACCAAGAGACTCCGAGAGCATTGGCTTGTTATACGCTTTATAACTAATCATTTAACAACTTCAAGCATTTCGTTGTAATGAACTTCATCGACTTCCTGAAGCCAAGTAAAAATATCACCAATTACGTTTTGACTTTCACCTACAAGGTTTTCCGACGAATCCTCGTTAATCTCTATCACAACACTATGAGAATATTTATTTATAAATCGGTAAATTTTTTCTTTTGTTGCTTCATCAGTAACTTCACAACCCTTTAGACCACGATCCATTAATTGGGCAATATCACTTCGATACTTTGGAAACTTGAAACTAAAGAAGGATTCAAGCAATTTTCTCGAAAGATTTGCTGTCAAGAATGCTTCGTCTCGTGATAATGCTAGGCTGTCTCTATGCGCATGAAGCCTTGAAAAAATGTAGTGGTATTCTGAATTGTAATTCACTAAGCTGGAATCAGCGTCTTTATACGTTGAATTACGGGGAATGGCTGTTGATGCTTCAATTGTATAAAAGAACCCATTCGGGTCTTTAGGTGGACTCTTTCTTCTCCTATTACGGTTTATTCCTTCGAACCAATCTCTAATTAATTTGAAGTACGTGAAGTTGTGTGTAAACACAAACAACTGTTTTGCTTCATTACAATTACTTCTAAGGAACGAATATGCATGGAACAAGTGATTCGAATCAAAACTTGATACTGGATCATCGACTACAACAATAGTATCTTCCATCTTGTTACCGTTTTCTTTTAGCTTAGTAATAAAGTAAACAAACGCAATGGCAGTTTTCTCTCCTTCACTCAGATTCCCTTCTACCAGTTCAGAATCATTTCGAAGTATTTCATAACCTTTTTTTACTGGGTTAAAACGAAGAGTTATTTCACTGCGACCAAGAAACCTTTGAAGTGATTCGTTAAACTGACCAGCCCCCAAACCTTCATTTGACAATGACTCTTGAAGGGCTCGAATTTCGGTATTTCGAATATTTATGGTTTTTTTTAACGCATTATTTTCGGCTGCACGTTCAGCAACCTCAGTTATCTTGTCATGATAACCAAAACTCTTGACTTCAGTAGTGGCATAATGAAGCTCAAGCTGTTTCTTGGCTTTGTCTGTTTCTTCTTTGAAGTTGGCCGATTTGTGATTATGCTTTCCAATAATTGCACTAATAGAGGTCATAGCATCATTGAAAGTTTTTATCGAAAATTCTTTGATGGCTTCAACTGCAAGACCTGTTTCAAGTGGATTTTCAGTCTTCTCCTTCAGGGTAGCGTGCCAAGCTGATATTTCTTCGTTCAGGTCTGCAGTGGCTTTATCCAAAGTCGTACAAGCTTCATTATATTCCTTTTTAAATTCTTCGTACAAGCCACTTGCCGCTGGAAGCATTGGAGCTTGTATGTATTGACCTGAAAGCCAATTATCAGCATTTATAAGCCGGTCTTGGAAGGCTTTATAATCATCATTGAAATGCGCTTCAAGCTGTTTAGTCCGTTCTTCGGTGATGGTGTTACCGCAAAATTCACATTGGTTTGAATCGTGGCGCTTGTGAAGACCAAGACCGGCCTCCACCCAAGATTTTATATCTCCATATTCAATAAGCCGTTGAATAGTTTTGCTGACTACACTGGTCTCTAGAAGGTCATCAAGGCGCTCTTTCGCCCTGGTAAAAGTTTCCCGGCTTATGGTCTGTTGGGTGAAACTGATAGGGTTCTTTTCATTTGGTTTGGCCGCATTGGTTAGTTCGATAATTTTCTCTTCATCAAGAATCACGGCGTTTGTTTTCGTTGCTTGAAGGTTTGAAGCAATAAACGCTTCAAACTTTGTTTTATTATAATTAAGATAATGGCTATCAGACGTATCAATAGATTGGAGACTCATTTTCAAGCGGCGAGCACTATCAGTTCCAAATTTTGAAATGGCAACTTCCAGATTTTTTATTTCTACTGCTTCTTTGGAATACACCTCAGAATCGGTCTTTTGCGTCTTAGTCAGCTCTTCCAGCTTTTCGCGTTCTTCAATTTTGGCCTTGTCTACAAGCAAAATACTTTTGACGACGTTATTCCACGAAATGTTCTCGTCAATGAAGTCTTGATTGAAGGTGTATACGTTTAGGTCAGATTGGGCGACATTTTCTTGTGTAATTGCAGTGCCACCGTCAACCTGTATTGCAAACTCAGAAGAAGGAAATTTATCTGAATTAGCTTTGTTTTCAATGCACCTGAATATACCTGAAAGCGTAGATTTACCACTACCGTTCCAGCCATAAAAGAGATTGTATTTTCCAAAATCCTTGGCATTGGCGTTCGTGTGATCATGAAAGATACCGAACCGCTTTAGTTTTTGTATATTATTTATTGACATAACATCCCTGATATAAAAATCACTCAATGCTCGATGGGCGTATAACGCCGTGGTCAGTGGGCCAGTGTAGTGGAGCAATTATTATGGTAAAAAGAGCGAAGCGATACCATAATAATTGCGGAGCGTAACTGGCTCCACTGCACCACCTTGTATGGTCCAATTTTGTTATGCTTTTGATTTAATAAGATCAGCAATTTCTATAGCAATCTCTTCAATGGTATGAGTTGCCGTACTGCGAGCAACTTTGTCTGCGATTGATGGGCTAAAGTCTACTATTTGTTGTTTTGTTATATTATGCCAAATAGGCAGCAAGACTTGCTCGCCTGACACGGTTCTCGTAACAATTCCATCAAGCTCATAGTTGGTCCAACCTTTCTTGATAAAAGAAGGTGATAGAACAACAAGCCCTACTTTACTATTTGCAAGACCTTTATCTATTTTTTGCCTAAGGCTATCACCAATCCTAAGAGTCATTTCGTCGTACCACACATTCAGTCCTTGAGCTATGAGAGCATCTGCTAAAGGGCGAACAAAATCATCTTTATCTTCAGATGCGTGCGAAATGAAAACATCATGAGTTTCTCCACCAGATTCTGTTGGCGGTGGAATATTGTCACGAACTAAGCTTGGAACTTCCGATAAAGGTCGGTCTTGAATCGCGGGTAATGCACCAGGAAGTATTCGTACCGATGCTTTAGTACTCCCCCTCAGTCCTTGCATATCAATTGCTACATGCCAGTGACCAGAACTGGGGATCTGAAGTCTCAATGGCGATTTTTTTGCTAAACCACCTATATAGCGATGCCGCCTTCCATTTTTATAATTGCTGAAATCTGAGCTATTCATTAAGCGAACGTTAGCGCCACTCGTCAAAGTAACCTCAACAACTTCACCTGCTTTCCTTTGACCTAAATCATTATGAATGAATTGCAATTTTAATTACTCCTAGCATAGCTCGTTAGCATAACGCCGTGGTCACGGGACCAATGCAGTGGAACAAACATGTGATAAACTGAGCGCAGCGAAGCACATGTTTGTGGAGCGTAATTGGTTCCCGTGCACCACCTTGTTAGCTTACGGGAAATAGTCCTTAACAAATGGCTTTTTCTGCACCGAACTTGTCCTGCGCATATCACGAAAAAGCTTTTATATTCCCATCCCATTAAACTGTTTAGCTAAAAATGTAGCATAGTTATCGGTCATTCCGCTTATATAGTCGACAACTCTCCGCAACACCAAATAATCTTTTGAATGACTACAATTTTCTGAATATATTTTTGGATCGAAAGTAGATTTCCCAATTAGATCAATTACTCTTTTGCTCCTGAATGAAGCCTTATTCGGGTTATTTACCCACTCTATCGCTGATTCACACATTACAGAAAGCAGCGTTGCGATCACATTATAAGAACCGACTTCAAGTTCTATTTTTCTAGGGTGGACAAATATTTTTTCTTTCGCCACGCTTTTCGCCCGTTTAATTGACTCCATAACGGGCTGGTCACAAAGCTCAATAAGGTCAGTAGGATCTCCATTAAGGTACTGGTCTTGATGTTTAATAAAAGCATCTGACGCTGCTTCAATATATCTACCTATAACCTTTCCTCTAAGCAATGGAGTTTTTCTACCATAAGATAGCTTAGAAATGTCTTTTTCTATGTCGTCTACAGAATCGTCCGGAATGACAGGCTTTAGTATTTCATACATTTCTTCCCATGTTAGTATTCCCATTTCCAATCCATCTTCTAAATCGAGAATCCCATAGCAAAAATCATCGGCAGATTCCATTAGATGCACCAAGGGATGCCGACAAAACCAGTCATCACCTTCCCTAGCGATCAATCCAACCGCATCAGAAATCTCATGAAATAGGTCCAACTCTGAAGAAAACACCCCATACTTATGTGTTTTCGGTCGTTTTCCTTCTTGAGCAGGCAAGGACGTCCATGGATACTTTATAAACGAAGACAAGGTAGCATAGGTAAGCCTCATCCCCCCTTCATTTATATGATTTTCTACTGAAGTAAGCACTCTTAATCCTTGCGCGTTTCCTTCAAAACTACATAAATCATTTTTTTCTTGCGGCGACATTCCATTTAGAAACTCTATCCCTTTTGTTGAAAACCAGCTTTTAATCGCCTCTTCACCCGTATGACCAAATGGTGGATTTCCGATATCATGCGCTAAGCAGGTCGACTGAACGATATCACCAATGTCCGTCGCACAAACCCCTTTTGGTAATAAACCGTTCTCGCCAAGCTTTAATCCAACAAGAATGCCAAGACTTCGCCCGACACAAGCAACTTCTAGACTATGGGTTAATCTATTGTGAATATGATCATTTGTTGCTAACGGGTGCACCTGCGTTTTCCTTGCGAGCCGTCTAAACGCTCCTGAAAATATGATCTTGTCATGATCAGAATTAAACGGAGATCTTCCAAGTTCAGCTTTCTGAGACCTTCCACCCAAGCGAGAGGCGTTTAATAGTTTTTCCCATTCCATCATTTCACTTATATCCTTTTCCGATTTTCCTTCGATTATAATCGACACTACGCTACTCTGCGGTCAAGCGAGGGAGCTAACATTTATATAACCATCTAAAGCACAGACATACCCAATATCCTGTGAATATCGACTCAGCACACAGCTATTTTAATATCACGAAAAAATGCCTATATTCCCAGGGTTCGCTATAAATCCCAGTACCATTCTCAACTGATTTCATATAAAAGACTTCAAAGAACCCGACTAAAATTATCAACAATACCGCCCATATCCATAGATACTGGGCAAAATTCGTCCCGCTGCGTTTAGCATAGTCAAACTATTTATATCTAGCCACAGCTATTTTCTGTACTTCTATATAAATCCATGCATTTTATTTCTTTCCATGTAAACATACTCAGTCCGCTACCTAATAAAAATACTTATAAATCAAATAGGAACCCATCAAATGAAACGGACTTTCTTTCTTTTTATTGTCGTTATTAATTTTCTGACTCTCGGCTGTGGTGGTTCATCCACTATTAAAACACCGGAAACTAATAATAAACTGCAAACCCTACTCGGCGATGAGGTATTGGGCTTTGCGCGCACTAAAAATGGCAACAACTTTTTATTTCGGGAAGGCGAAAGCAGAACTAGCCTGAGTGTAATAAATCTTTCAGATAAGGGTAACTTGCTGAGTTCCCAATCTTATTCCTACGGTCAACCATTCTACTTTAGCGACGACGATACTGTGGTCTCACTTGAAGACAACACGCTGAACACTGTCGTGAGTCGTAGGGGATTTGTCAGAATTGACCAAACAGGGGAAGAAATCGACTCGGGCACTTGGGAAAATGTATTAGGAATCGACCGGTATGATAACGCGCGCTACTTGAGTCACTTTGATCAGGGATATTGCATCTATAGCGGCTCAGATCCTCAAGAAAACCGAATCTATTGTTTGGATAAAAACAATACGCTGACGTGGCAGTGGGTACAACCTGCACCCCAAGAAGGTCTAAGGCGTCGCATACCCCTTGGTACTCAAGGGCAGGATGGCACTTTGTATCTTTGGGTAGGAGAAGGTGACCAATATAGTCTGCGGATTCAATCCCCTGTAGGAGACCTCCAGCAAGAGGTTTCTTTGGAAATGGTTTCAGGATTACGTGCCGAAGCCATCCGCGTAATAGATGATAAGCTGGTTTTGGCGGCAGTCGATGCCTCAGACGTAAAGAATGTAAAACAACATTTTATCACTTTGAATAAAGATGGCAGCCTTTACTCTACAACCGATCAACCGGGCGGATATATTTCAAAACTGATTGACTACCAGGATGGGAGCTATTTGGTCTTATCGCAAGACAGTCGGCTTTTTCAGGTGGAACTATCCCGAATTGATATTGAGGGAAATATTGCCTGGAAGACAGTGTTAGCAAGACGAGAAACTTTCCGTGATACCTACTTAAAGTTGGATCCTGTGGGTAATGCAATATTGATGTCACGCAGCGCTGCTCTTTCATTTGCTACGATTCCGCCCTCCCTACTTGAAGAGTTTTACTTTACTCGAATTAGTGGCCAAGGAAAAAAAATGAACGAGCACTTGGTTGTTAAAAATCAGTTTCAAGAAATTAGCGCTTCGACTATTCGCACTATAAAAAGTGGATTTATACCGCAAGCTTTTTTGCCGCTGGCAAACGGTTACTTAGCGGCCGGCTATGATTCCTATGAAACTGCGATGGATAATCCTAACAGCACAAGCACTCCGTATCTTATTGTTAACGAATACCGATGGTAGCAAGCCACATAGTATTACCCACCATTAAATTTAATGGTGGGTTTACCTGCTGTGGGTATCTACTGGTTTAGCGTTATAGCTAGTTTGAATATTTTTTATTGAATTCCGAACTAAATAACTGTTCCAAAGGGTTGACCACCTGATGGAACTTAAGAGCACTTATTC
>CAWUJH010000008.1:0-266136 GCA_963922875.1 uncultured Ketobacter sp.
CATCAATCGTCACAGTAACAGTGCTGTTCGCTTCCACCGTGCCTTGGAACGACAAAGTCTGATCACCGGTAGTGCCGGTCACCATACCCTGATCATCCAGGGCTTGTGGTGTGGATGGTTTAGTAGGAGCAATGGTATCAACAACAACATTCAAAGCCGGAGAGCGCGGCGAGGTATTCCCCGCGCCGTCCGTAATCTCAGCTGTGAAAGCATAGGTACCATCAGCTAATGTCTGACCAGTATTGTCAAAACTCCAGTTGCCGGGCGCCGTTACTTGAGTCGTGCCAATCGCATTACCATTTAAGAATAACTCCAGGACTCCTGTAATATTTGAAACACCATTAACTACTAATTGATTGTCGAAAGTTACTCCATCACCGCTTGTACCCGTGTCCTCAGACACTGCCAGCACTGATGGAAATTCCACGGCCAAGTTAGTAATTGTCACAATAAAGCTCGAAGATATTTGAGAAGAATTACCCGCAATATCTTCGGCACCCAACGTCACCTGATAACTGCCATTACTTAAAACGGTGTCTGAATAATCAAACAACCAAAGGCCATTGTTGTCCGCCTGAATTTCACCAATGCTGTTATTATCGATAACGACAGTAACCCAACTGTTGGGTTCAGCCTGTCCGGAAAACAGTAAAGTGGAATCTTGCGTGACAAAATCACCCACACCGCCGGTGTCTGCAGTGATTGCTGTCAATATGGGAATACTGGGGGCTATATCATCCACAACAATTGGCAGAACTGGAGACCACGCTGAAAAAGTGCCAGACACATTAACGCCTCGAGCTCTGATTTGATGAGCACCAGAGTTTATTGGGGTGGCGAAATCATACTGCCAATTGCCATTAAAGTCGGCTTGGGTCGTCCCCACCACAGCACCATCTAATTCGATTTCCACTGTGATACCGGCATTGGCTTGCCCTGTTAAACTAACAGCGCCGCTATTGGTTATAGCATCTGTATCACTTCTACCTGTATTAGGGGTAAAGCCCGCAATTACTGGTGAAGTCGGTAAATCCGAGTCAATGATGAACTGCAAAGAATCAGACCAATCTGAAGTATTTCCAGCGAAGTCAATAGCAGACGCTTCCACTACATGAAGCCCATCGGCTAAGGTAATATCTGAGTAGTCAAATACCCAATTGCCATTCTGACCCGCAAATACGGAACCAACCAACGTTCCATTTACCCTAACGCGTACTTCCACCCCTCCTTCTGCTGTCCCAAGAAACGATAAATTTCGATCGCGCGTCAAAAGATCTGAATTCAATCCTGTATCGGGATCAATTCCAGTCACTACGGGTATAGCGGGTGTTATTGTATCAATAGTGACAGGAAATTGAATTGAGATAGCGCTGTCTGGTAAACCTGTAAAAATTGAATCTGCAGAAAAAATATAACGCCCATCGTCCAGTGGCGTGGCAGTCAAGTCATACTGCCAGTTTCCATCGCTATCCACTGGAACCTGTCCAATCAACACGCCATCCTGATAAACTCTAACACTGCTCTCTAACTCGGCATTACCAAACAACACCAGTGTATTGTCACTGGTGAACTCATCGTCGGAAAGTCGGGTATTTGTGTCAAAACGATCAATTGTCGGTGCCGCTGGCGCACTGGGATCATAGCGGAACCGGAATGCTTTTTCTGAAGTTACACTCTTATTTGCAAAGGTGGTTGCGATCAAGCTGACACTATATTCGCCAGGGGACAAAGGGACGACCTGATAATCCAATAACCAATCGCCTTCAGAATCGGAAACCACAGAACCACCGAGAGTTCCATTTAACCAAACTTCCACCGCTGCTTGCGCCGGTGCTACGCCTTTGAAAGAAATAGTATCGTCAATTATCCTACCTTCGCCACTAGGCCCGGCATCGGTTATCAAGGAGACTAATATTGGCCGCTTGCTGCCTTTATCATTGTCACCACTGCTCGTTCCATCGCTGCCTTGATTGGATGCTTGTGAACCCCGCGGCGCACTATTGTTACCATCGGAACTACTGCCACAGGCACCCAAAGCCATCAATAAAAATGTAAGAAACAATACCCTACTACACAGGCTCACCCGTTATATCTCCACCTGCGAGTCTTCCCCCCTAAACCAGAAAGCATCGCCTTATAGGTTAATAAATAAATCCAGCGTTTTCTTCGAATTATTCGCGATACAGTACAATCTATGTCTCGCCTCAACTATAACGAGACTGTACATGTTTTGTACTGCCATTGTACTGCTCTGGTTCCAAAATCACAAACGCGCACTGATTATAAAGACCAAAACTGGCAGGACAAACCAACCGATCCAAAACATTTTAAGGTCACGATTACAATCAAGGCATAGTAAACATATCTTACTTTGTTGTCGAAAATCTTTTTCACAATATCTAGCGGCATATAGATTTATTGCAAAACGTGGGTAATATGGAGCCTTCAAAAATCTACTAGGGGAGACGCGAATGTTCCAGGATATGTTACCGAAAGAATTGTCCCAGGAATTACTAATTGAATGGGCTGTTAGTATAGGTACTGCAATACTTGTTTTTGTTATTGGTAGAATCATAGCAAAGATCATAGTGAAGGTGTCGCGTCACGGGATGACAAAGGCAAAAATGGATGCTTTGCTAGTAAGTTTTATTGCCTCCATACTCAGCTATGTTTTGATGCTGTTTATTGTCATCGCTGCATTAGAACAACTCGGAGTGGATACAACTTCACTGGTGGCTTTGTTGGGCGCCGCAGGTATCGCCGTTGGTTTGGCGCTAAAAGACTCCCTGCAAAATTTCGCGTCTGGAGTAATGCTAATCGTTTTTCGACCGTTTAAAACTGGAGATTTTGTGGACTGTGGCGGCGTCATGGGGTCCGTGGAAAATATCGGTATATTCACCACGATAATGAAAACGCCAGATAACCGTGAAGTTATCGTTCCAAATGGTCAAATTTACGGTGGAACTATCACCAACTTTTCAGCACGGCCTACTCGACGGGTGGATATGGTTTTTGGCATTTCTTACGATGCCGATATTCGCACCGCCAAGGCAATCCTGGAAAAAGTGATTACTGAGGACGAACGGGTTCTCAAGGATCCCGCACCTGTTATTGCCGTATCGGAATTAGCCGACTCTTCTGTAAATTTTGTGGTTAGGCCTTGGGTTAATTCCGCTGATTACTGGGGTGTGCTCTGGGACACCACTGAAAAAGTGAAATACGCCTTCGACGAAGCGGGCATCGGCATCCCTTTTCCTCAAATGGATGTACACATCAGCAAAGAAAAAGAAAGCTCAGACTCTTAAAACAGATAATGGGAGTGAGGTTAACCTCACTCCCATTATCATTTCTTGCCTATTAATCTACAACCTGGACATTTTCCGCTTGAGGACCCTTTTGACCCTGAGTTACGCTGAATTGTACACGCTGTCCTTCTGCTAACGTTCTAAAACCAGACCCGCTGATTGCACTAAAGTGAACAAAAACATCTGGACCATCATCTTGTTCAATAAAACCAAAACCTTTGGACTCATTGAACCACTTTACCTTGCCGGAAGAGGGATTTGACATAAAACATACCTAGCTTTTCAGTACCACCTTACAAACAAGCCTATAGCCCAAAAAATGTGCTTTAAGCGTGCTTATATACCGGCGTCATCATTGAATAATAATCACGCCTCATTGCCGGATTATAACCTCAGCCCCCTAGTCGTCAACGGAATTTCGGTTCAAAAGCCAAGCGATTTCAAATGGCACAAAAAACGCCCAAGTTAAGGGCAAAATATTTTTCGAACGCTTTATTCCAAAGCATTTTTAATGACGCGTCCGGTCTAAAAAGGGACATAAATAGACTTAAAATCTCAACACAGGGACTGAGAATTCGTCCTTATAGTGCGACTCAAAAAACCTTTGAATTGTTTACAAATAGAAACAGACAACAGACACAAATACGAGCTAGTGTTAACCCTTACTAAATAGATCAATACCCATGGAGGCTTAACCCATGATAAAGACAACGGGCTCTTCGAAGCCCTATCACTCTGTGGTCGATTTTCGTTTAGCTTATCGCTTGTCTCGAAAACATGATGTGGCCTTTTTAAAAACTATTTCTCGCTCATCTGATATGGAAAACGTGCTCCTATCAGATCAAGTTAAAACCTGGCTTAAGCAACAAAACTGTCACGCTTTCGACATAATCAGCAAACTGCACATTCTATTGGAACTGGAAAAACAGGAAAATAAGCGACATTTTGGTTTTCAGTTCCGAGGCCAGGCAATGGCTTTTCAAATTGTCTATATTGACAAAGCCGCTTGGAAAAAACATAGCTATCGAGAAAGAAGCACTGGAGAGAATTTACAGAAAGTGCAGCGGATGCTTCATTTGGTGTTGTTTGATGAAATCCATCTTTCTAAAGCGCAAAGATTGCAAATCGTTAGAGATATGATGTTAGATCACCAACCTGCCGACGAGACGGCTTGAAATTGGCTAAATAATGGTTGGCGGTGAGGGAGGGATTCGAACCCTCGATACGCGCAAACGTATACACGCTTTCCAGGCGTGCTCCTTCAACCGCTCGGACACCTCACCTAATCTTCGCTTAACTGATTCCACTTACATGGAAGCGCCTTCATAAACGAAGGCGCGTAAGATACTTCTTTTAACTCCTGAATTCAACTACAGAATCTGGTGTCGAATTTGGTTTCCGCTTAGGCTCAGCCTTTGGCGTACCAATGTATAAAAAGGCGATAACTTGTTCGCTTTCAAGCAATCCCAAGTACTCCCTAACCACGTCACTGCCCGCCATAGGCCCAGTTCGCCATATTGAACCGTAACCCATGGCCTGAGCAGCCAGTTGAATATGCTGCGTGGCAATGCCGGCAGACACCTGCTGCTCCCAAACCGGTACTTTGCTGTGATCAAACGTCAGACGGGCGATTGTGACAATAATCATCGGGGCTCGTAACGGCATTGCTTGGAGCCTGGCTAACTTGGACTCATCGGCCGTAGGATCAGACAAGGCAAACGCCTTGCCCAGCTCTACCAGAGCCTTGTCTTGTAACACCAAAAACCGCGTGGGTTGTAGACCAGCATGATCAGGAGATCTTAAAGCACATGAAAAAAATGTCATAAGCTCTTGTTTTAACGGCGCAGGCTCTACCAAAAACGGGTTTGACTGCCGTTCCAACATCGCATTAATGATGGTTTCCATTAATCTTTAACTCCTCTTTTTTTGTTCATTTTATGATCTACACCTCAAACTGATTGACCAAACTTAGCAATACTATTATTACCTACACTCAACTGCAGACGCGAACCGATGAAGACTCACAATCTACATTTATGGGATATCACCCCTAAAAACGCGAAGTCTATCCAAAAAAACCTTTGTCCCTGCATTATTACCGAAGGCAACTGCTGTTCACCAAAATATGTGGCCAGAATACAAGTATTTACGAGTAAATTAGATGAAAACAGACGTACGGTCCAAAGTATAGTGACGATTACGTCACCGCTGAGTTCACAACTCCTGGAACGCAAAGTTGCGATAAAAACCAGCAGTTTTCCTTCCTCCCAAGGATTAGCCTCATTTCAGGTGGGCCCCTCAATCATCGCTGCACTTAACAAGCTGAATCGCACCCCGGATTTGATCATCTGTGACGGCAGGGGCATAACAGGCTCCTTATATTTTGGTGTCGCATCCCATATTGGTTTGGTTACCAACATCCCAACTGTAGGCGTTAAAGCCTGTAAACCTATCGAGTTCCCCACCACCCTAGGCAAGAACCGAGGTAATTGGCTTAACGTCGCAAAAGTATCCCAACTTTCCGCCGTTGTAACCGTTATTGACAATCAAGATCCGGTTTTGGTTTCACCTGCCCACAAAATCGGCTTAGCTTCCGCCATTGAGCAGGTATTGGCCTATGTTCCAGCAAATTTGCCCGCTAAAGAATACCTGAACCTACTTTACCCCAACGTCGATTCCATCGAGAAAAGCATACCAAACCTGCGTCTTATCAAAAATAATTAGCTCTCTTCACCTTTCTTTTTGAGGTACAATCGGTTCTGCATTTTGTTTACTTGTATCATTAACCGCGCAAATTAGCAGAGATTAATGCCTAGAAACAGCACATTCAGTATCACGCCTGAGCGGTTAATCAACAAAGAAATACCGCCACCCTATGTTCGTTTGTTTGCGTACCTGATAGGTGTGATAATTATCACCACCGCAATCTACTCAGAAGCGGCTCACCAAGCGCTATGGTGGCTGCCCGTTTTGGCAATAGCCTATCCAGTATTCACCCATGTCGGGACTTTTGCTCTGCAAAAGAAATCCCTTTCCACGGTGAGTTCTGTTTTGATTTTATCCGACTCCGCCATTTGTGGCGCTACCATCGTCGTTTTTGGTTTCGACCCCTTAATCGCCCTATCCCTTTATATGATCCTAAGTGCCGGAACCTTCACGATTGGTGGCTTCTTTGGCTGGATAATCTGCCAGTGCATGATGATTTTAGGGCTCATAATCGCCTTACTGGTAGTCGCGCCAGTTGCCTTGAAAATTGGCTCCCCGTCCCTTAGCACTCTCGTTATTAGTTTGCTGAGCACCACCTTCTACACCAGCGTGCTTGGGTTCTTTTCTTTTAAGCAGGCTAAAGCACTAATCACAACTCAGACCGAATTAAAAAAGCAGCAACAGGATTCTGCCGAGCTATCACGAAAGTTAGCCAAATATTTACCCCCCCAGGTTCTGGGGGCCATATTCTCCGGTCAAACCGATGCCAAACTGCAAACCAAACGCAAAAAATTAACGGTTTTCTTCTCCGATATTAAGGGTTTTGCACAAATTTCAGAGGAACTCCAGCCGGAAGCATTAACTGACCTTCTCAATAGCTACTTTACTGAGATGTCCTTGGTTGCCTTAAAATATGGCGGCACTATCGACAAATTCGTCGGCGATGCAATTTTGATTTTCTTTGGTGATCCTGGCAGCCGAGGCTACAAGCAAGATGCTCATTCCTGCGTTTCCATGGGATTGGAAATGCAAAAAAAGATGAAGCAGTTACGTCAGCAATGGCAGAAACAAGGCATCAGCAAACCATTACAAGTGAGAATGGGCATTAATACCGGCTATTGCACTGTCGGTAACTTCGGTGCCGAAACCCGCATGGATTACACCATCATTGGGCGCGAAGTAAATCTGGCAAGTCGCCTCGAATCCGTCGCTCAACCCGACGAGATTCTTATATCAGAATCCACTTATAACTTGGTTCGAGACCGAATTGTGTGTCGTGATCGCGGCCAAATTAACGTTAAAGGGTTCAGCCGCACGGTACCCATTTTTGAAGTCATCGATCACCGCAGCTCATTAGGCTTGGATCACAACTTCTTCGAGTTTGAAAAAGATGGCTTTACCCTCTATTTAGATGTGGATAAAGTAAAAACCGATGACCGGGATTCACTGCAAAAAGCGCTCGACGATGCGGCCAAACGAATTCGAGAAAAAGTGACGCTGTGATGGCGAAATCTTCGCTGCTATTACGTGTCCTTTCTCACATTGAAAATACCGGTAATCGCCTGCCCCACCCAACTGCACTGTTTATCTGGTTATGCGGTTTTGTCATCGCTATATCCTGGATTCTGGCAAGCGCGGGTATAACCGAACAACACCCTACTGAGCACCATATTATTGCAGTTCGCAGCCTGCTCAGCGTTGATGGTTTACATTTTGTACTGAACAACACTGTGGGTAATTTTACCTCCTTTGCCCCAGTCGGGACGGTGTTAGTCGCTATATTAGGGTTGGGTATTGCTGAAAAATCAGGTCTTCTCGCAGCGGTAATGACCAAACTTGTGCGCCATAGCAAAGGCTACTTGTTAAGTGGTGGTGTAGTGTTTGCCGGGGTCATGAGTAGCCTAGCCGCCGACTCGGGCTATGTCATCCTAATTCCTCTGGCAGGAATATTGTTTGCCAATGCGGGCAAACACCCCATAGCGGGTATGGCGGCGGCTTTCGCTGGAGTTTCCGGGGGCTATGGAGCCAACCTGTTAATTGGGCCGGTAGACGCAATTCTCGCGGGAATATCCACTGAATCAGCACATTTAGTTGATAAAAACGCTGAGGTGAATGTTCTAGCCAATTATTACTTTATGATCGCCTCTACACTGTTGGTCACTGTTGTCGGTACGTTACTTACGGAAAAACTTACATTACCTCGCTTGCCTGTCTGGTCTGAAGAAACACCCAAGGCCGAAGTAGCCCAGCAGCCACTGAGAGCGCTACGCTGGTCAGCCTTAATATTCATAGTATTGGTAGTCATTTTAGTAGTCTCCCTGCTACCGGACAGTAGTCCATTAAGGGATCCAGCAACGGGATCAATTACTCGATCTCCGTTTATGAGCGGCATCATCAGCATTATTGCATTGATAGCAGCGCTATCAGGATTAACCTACGGGTATTGCACTGGGCGCTATGGTAAAAAAGGCGCCGTGATCGCAGATATGGAAGCCAGCATGGCAACCATGGCCGGCTACCTGGTATTAATGTTCTTCGCCGCTCAGTTTGTGAATTATTTTGCCTGGAGCAACATCGGAATTATTCTTGCGATCAAAGCGGCCTTTGCCCTGCAAAGCCTGGCCTTGTCACCATTACTTTTACTGGTCTCATTTATTTTGATTACGGCGGCGATCAATTTATTGATCGGCAGTGCATCGGCAAAATGGTCAGTGCTAGGCCCCGTGTTTATCCCCATGTTTATGTTGCTTGGGGTCGCACCGGAAAGTACTCAAGCAGCCTATCGAATTGGAGATAGCAGCACTAATATCATTACTCCCATGATGCCATATTTTGGTGTCGTTATTGCTTTTATGCAGCGCTACGATCCGAAATTGGGTGTTGGCACCGTAATTACCCTTATGTTGCCCTACTCCCTCTGTTTTTTGGTGAGCTGGAGCGCGTTGTTAAGCCTATGGCTGGGCTTTGGCCTAAAACTCGGGGCCTACTAGTTCGGGGCTTTAGAAAGTCTTTACTGGCGAATCAACCGAATATTCTCTGGCTTTATCGGATAAGTGCTACGAATCGGGTTAATATCAATACCTCCACGCCGGGTAAAGCGTGCTTGCACGATTAAGCATTCAGGTTTGCAGTACCGATGGATATCCGCAAAGATACGCTCCACACATTGCTCATGAAACTCCTGATTATTGCGATAAGACACGATGTACTGCAACAAGGATTCTGGCGTAATTTCCTGCCCTTTATAGTCGATAATGACTGTAGCCCAATCGGGCTGCCCAGTAACGGGACAGCAAGAACGTAATAAATGACTAAACCATCGACCGCTGAACTGGCCGCGACCTGACATGGTTAACAGCTCTGGCTTAACCCTATAAGTGTCACATTCCACATCCAACCCATCGAGACATTCACCCACAAGCGTCTGGCATTGGAAATCAGCTGTGATATCCATGGGATGAATAGCTAAGCTAACTCTAGCCCCCACCGTTTTACTTAGATCTTCTGTCATAAGATCGATGACTTTTTGCGGGGAAGAAAATGAAGTCATATTTAGGGAATTCAAATACAGCTTGAAGGATTTAGATTCCACAATATTGGGACTATCGAAAGGCACCTGCATAACCATCAACCAGACCTCGGGCCGCCCCTTCTCATTCAGCCAGGAAACTTCATAAGCATTCCACAAATCATGCCCGACAAAAGGTAAAGCTACGCGCTCCAAGCCAAGGGCAGCACGCCCTAAGCTACGGGGAATCGGTTGCAATACCTCTGGAGCATAAGTTTGAGGGTACTCGCTAACCTTACCCAATAAACTGTCTGTGAACTCTGTAACCATGCTAACTTCTAATACCTACGCCTCGATTAAGCAACCAAGTTGCCCACCCGTATAAAATGACAATAAAAAGGATAATAACACTATATGCGAACACCAAACTAACGTCTGAAACACCCAACAATCCGTAACGAAAGCCATTCACCATATAAACGATAGGATTAAATTGGGACACTGCTTGCCAAAAATCAGGCAACATATCAATGGAATAGAACACCCCGCCTAAATACGTGAGAGGGGTTAAAACAAAGGTAGGAACTATGGAAATATCATCGAAAGAACGGGCATAAACCGCATTGATAAAACCTCCCAGGGAGAACAGTATCGAAGTTAATACGGCGGTGGTTAGAGTGATAGGAAAATTCACCATTTTCATATCACTAAAAAAGAGAGAAAGCAGGGTAACGATAAGTCCAACGGATAAACCTCTGGCCACACCACCCATCACATAGCCCCATATCACAATGTAATTGGGGGTTGGAGAAACCAGTATTTCCTCAATGCTCTTCTGAAACTTGGTGCTGAAAAACGAGGAAACCACGTTGGAATATGAGTTAGTTATCACAGACATCATAATCAAGCCGGGCACAATGAATTGC
Organism: uncultured Ketobacter sp.; assembly: GCA_963922875.1. GTDB lineage: Bacteria > Pseudomonadota > Gammaproteobacteria > Pseudomonadales > Ketobacteraceae > Ketobacter. The sequence goes on from CAWUJH010000008.1 coordinate 10,446, forward strand.
ATATAACTGTGGCCTTGCATTTCCCCAATCCGGCTGCCAATCAAGTTGCCAAAAATAACGAAATACAAAGCAATTGTAATAGCAGGAGGAATTAAGGTTTGCACCCAAATCCTAGTGAAACGTCGAATCTCTTTGGTGATAATGGTCTGAAAAGCAATTATCTTTTGTTGTCGATCCATCGCGCTTATTTACCTTCCACTAACGCTACGAATAGCTCTTCCAAACGACTGGTTTTGTTTCTCATACCCTGCACTTGAATACCCAGATTACTGAATTGAGAAAATACACCATTCAAGGTTTCTTGTTTTTGAATTTCCACTTCCAATGAACGTTCATCAATTAATTGGCAATGGGCACGCTCCAACTCCGGCGCCTGTTGCAGGTTCTCCGCGAGTTCAAACACGAAGGTTTGTTTATCAAGCTTGCTTAGAAAACTCTTCATTGGAGAAAGTTCGATAATCTCGCCATGATTAATGATGGCAATATTGCGACACAAGCGTTCGGCTTCTTCTAGGTAATGTGTGGTCAGAATGATTGTTGTACCCAGCTTGTTAAGATTTTCCAGAAACTCCCACATTGATCTCCGTAGCTCGATATCCACACCCGCAGTGGGCTCATCGAGAATCAACAGCTTAGGCTCATGAATCAGAGCTCTTGCTATCATTAAGCGCCGTTTCATCCCGCCTGATAACATTCGAGAAGGCTCATCTCTTTTATCCCACAAACCCAAAAGCTTTAAGTATTTTTCTGCTCGTTCCCGAGCCAGACTACGAGGCAGGCCATAATAACCACCCTGGGTAGCGACAATATCCGCCACTTTCTCAAACTGGTTAAAATTAAACTCCTGGGGCACAACACCCACATTCATTTTGGCTAACGCAAAATCCTGATCAATATCCTGTCCGAAGATTTCCACAGATCCCGAAGTTTTATTGACGAGTGAGGTAATAATGCCGATGGTGGTAGATTTACCCGCTCCATTCGGCCCTAGCATGGCCATGAAATCACCGGGCTCCACTGAAAAGCTAATACCCTTAAGTGCTTCAAAGCCTGTGGCATAGGTCTTACTGAGATTTTTAACGACTAAAGCTTTCACGATACTGATAGACTCTTGTTCGGAACACTCTTAAGAGTGTACAAAGTCAAGCCAAGATAAGATAGGTGGAATGTGGATCACGCAGAGTTGTCATTGAAGAAATCTGGAGCGGGAAACGAGACTCGAACTCGCGACCCCAACCTTGGCAAGGTTGTGCTCTACCAACTGAGCTATTCCCGCAGAATCTGGGCGCGAATTCTAAGGATACATACCTTAACAGTCAACAACTTTCTGCATCCATTCTATTTTGCTATCAGTCCATCTGTTATACTCCCCCGCCTTAGTTCCTGAATGAATTGAACACGTCGAGTTAACTTACTATGCCTGAATTACCCAATAGCAGTAAAAAAGTTGGTTTTATCTCCTTGGGTTGCCCCAAAGCCCTGGTGGACTCGGAGCGAATACTGACCCAACTAAAAATTGATGGCTACGACGTTGTTCCCAGCTATGCGGACGCCGACATAGTGGTGGTTAACACCTGCGGGTTTATCGACGACGCCAAGCGTGAATCCCTGGAAACCATCGGTGAAGCATTACAGGAAAATGGTCGCGTTATAGTGACCGGTTGCATGGGCGGTGATGCCAAGCAAATTACCGATATTCACCCCCAGGTGTTAAGTGTTACCGGCCCACAAGCCTACGAAGAAGTGGTCAGCGCCGTCCATCAATACGCACCAAATACCATCAAGCACGACCCACTCATAGACTTGGTTCCAGCTCAAGGTATCAAACTGACCCCAAGACATTACGCCTATTTGAAAATTTCCGAAGGTTGTAATCATAGTTGTACGTTCTGCATTATTCCTTCGCTGCGGGGTAAGCTTGTCAGCCGACCCATCGGCGAGGTTATGGATGAAGCTGAACGTCTGGTGGCCGCTGGAGTTCAGGAGCTTTTAATTATTTCCCAGGATACCAGCGCCTATGGCGTAGATTTAAAGTATCAGACCGGGTTTTGGCAGGGTCGGCCCCTTAAAACCAACATGCAGTCATTGTGCGAAGCCCTATCATCTTTAGGTGTCTGGGTGCGATTGCACTATGTTTACCCCTACCCCCACGTAGACAACGTGATATCTTTGATGGCCGAGGGCAAGATTCTACCATATCTGGATATCCCCTTTCAGCACGGTAGCCAGTCGGTACTAAAAGCCATGAAACGCCCTGCCCATGCCGAAAATACCCTGCAAAGAATTCATAACTGGCGCAAGGTTTGCCCTGACTTAGTCCTGCGCAGCACTTTTATTGTGGGCTTTCCCGGCGAAACTGATGCCGACTTTGAATTGCTGCTGTCTTTTCTGGAAGAGGCGCAGCTTGATCGCGTTGGTTGCTTTAAATACTCCGAAGTGGATGGCGCCACCGCCAATCAATTGCCTGGAATGGTCCCGGACAATATTAAACAAGAAAGATTTGACCGCTTCATGGAAGTTCAGGCAAAAATTTCGGCAGCTAAACTGCAACGTAAAATTGGCCAAGTGTATGAGGTAATTATTGACGAGGTTGACGATGAAGGTGCCATCGGCAGAACCTACGCCGACGCTCCAGAGATTGATGGCTTGGTGTATCTCAATGGTGAAACAGAATTAATGCCTGGAGATCGGACCAACGTTAAGATTTTTCAAGCGGATGAGCATGATCTATGGGGTGAACTCAGCCATGAAGAACCTTCACGTAGATTCTAGATAGATTCCTTATCTGCATGTTTTTAAGGGTTTTTTTCTGGATTCTATTAATCATTAAAAATTAGTTAGATAATTCTAACTATTAACGATAACGTTTCTCTGGAATAAACCAAGCCGATCTATTCTCCGTATGAGCGTGATACGTTAGCTATTCGAAGAGGTACCTCATGATTCAGGAAAAAGTTAAAACTCAACTCGAACAATTTAAGAAACAGACTGGTCAGGTGCAAACCCAACTCACCAAGGTTCTGGAAACAGGCAAAACGGAAACACAGCGGATTCTAAAAGAACTGGGCGTAACTGATGCTGATCTCGGCAATATGCAATTACATGACGTACTGACAAAATTGCGGGAAGCCAATCCGACATTCAAAACCTTTATTCGCAATCTGGATGTTGCTACCTACGACACCCGATTTCGCTTTAACTGGAATTCAACCATGATGTCGGCCTACGCCAAACAGCAAGCTGAAAAGGCGTATATAGAAGAATTAAAACCGAAACTGAATACGCTGCTCGAAAACATTAATGACCAAATCAAGGAATTGCAATTCAAGACTCAGGAATTGCGCTCAAAGCTCGTTAACTAATTCTATGAGTCACTTTCAGGCCAGCTACATATGTGCTGGCCTGTATTCTTTACTCTAACCCGCCCAAGGTTAACTTGTAGCCCAGAAAAAACTTTTGGAACATTATTCCAAAAGTAACATTTGCCTCTACCCCGACGACGACCAGCATTCGGGATTGAGTTGTTAGTGCGCTTGTAGAAGTCTTAGCCGAACCTATGTGTAGTAGTTCAAACTCGCCCAGTGAAAACAGCGGTTGGCAATAAAGGGTACATTGATAAGAAAAGCCAAATGTTTTAAATTTCGCGTGGGTGAACCGAACAAGCTCGGGATCCTGATATTAAGCTAGTTTATTTTCATTCGAAACCACTTAAGAATCCAGCATCAATGTTCAAAAATAACCTGATAGTAAAAAGTATTATTTTAGTATTAGTTATAGCCGCCTTACTCGTAAGGTGGATCCTGTCCATTGATGGCTCACCTATCACACACGATCCCATCTCGACACTGATCATGGGAATTAATCTAGCTCATAATGGAGTGCTCTCTCACTTAATCGAGCCGCCATTTCTGCCTACTATGTATCGCGAACCAGTTCCTGCAATCGTAAGTGCATTTTTCGTTAATGGGCTGGACTTTATGTTTGGACCAGTAGAGATAAGCAAATATGCCTGGGGCGAGCATGCAAAGTTTTTAAAATATCAGAATATTCTTTGGGCTTTAATTACAACGCTGAGCACCTTGGGCTTACTCTACAGGATTACCCAATCCTACTGGTTTTCACTGCTAGGCGCGATTGCGGTTAATTTCAACATTCCGCTAATAAACAATGTAGATATTAATACTCTCTACTCTGAGCCAACATCCAAAGCATTTCTTATACTCTCGGTTTTTCTATTAGTTTCAAGTATACAAAAGAAATCTAGAAGACTTTTATTTATAGCGGGAATTAGTTTTGGAGTCCTTGCGCTAACCAAGGCTATTTTTTTATACGTTACGCTCGGACTAGCATTAATCATGCCGGCCGTTTATCTGCTTTTTAACCCGAATTCTCATAGAATTTTTAACTCTTCAGATATTAAGAGTTCATTGCTTAATTCTGCGATTTTCATGATTGCTTTTATCCTGGTTGTCACACCCTGGATATCCCGTAATTATCATTGCTGTGACCAGCTATCCATTTCAGAGCGTAGCGGCATTATTATGATGCAGAGAGCCACTTTAAATGAGGTAACGCCGATAGAATATGCTGGGCTTTTTTATCGTTTTTCACCACCTATACTTAGCTCGGCAATAGGCAGGCTAATGGGATTTGATAAAGATGATTTTCAAAAAGGTGGCAAGCTTCAACGCATTAGTTTTGGTCTGCCTACCGATTTCGCCGAAGAAGATTATCTGGCTGAGAAAAATGGCCAACCTGAAGAAGCAATAACCTACTACCGTAAAGCTCGCGCCATGCGTACTGCGCTGGTCAAAACATATGAAGAGTCTGGAATTGTGAGACCTTGGTCTATGGCTGACATCACATTGAAGCATCAAGCCTTAGACCAAATAAAAAATAATCCAGGCCAGCATATAGCATTTATTCTGCCTGCCTTATGGCGAGGTTCATTTATCTGGGCGCCAATGCTATTAGCCGTGTTGTATTACGCCTTTATTAAGAAACGAGAAGATCTAGCTCTGGTGATACTTCCCGCACTAGGAATGGTTATACTCTACGCTATTTTTACGCCTTTTTTATACAGATTTGGTTCTACCATCATGCCAATTCAAATAGTACTTGTATTGTCTATTGCACACATAACGTGGTCTAAGTTTAAGAAGAGAAATCAAGAAAGAGGAACTATATTGAGTATTACCTAGAGTAATACTCAACAGAAATATGCTATCCACCTTACTTTTTTTCCTGTTACATAGTCGCTTCGGAAACCCCTTCTAGCGGCACGCTTCTGCGACTTGGGTACCGGTATCGGATTACTCCAATACAAAGGTTATTTGTTACTCAGTGAACTTCGTCTTTTTTATTGCTAATCAACTCACTCTTTGTCTGTTTTCCGGCCTGTATTCTTTACTCTAACTCGTCCAGTGTTAGCCTGTAGCTGGGCAAAAACTTTTCCATAAAAAACAGAACTTCCGGCATATCATATTTATCCAGAATACCCTCCACCCTTAATTTTGCCACCTGGAACTCGTGATTATTCGAATCTACTTCCTGAATGCACTTTATATAGGCTGAAAGTACATCAGCCGCCTTAAGTAACTTTCGCACATCAGCAGGAATATGCTTGGTATCCAACAATCTGGAATAGTCTTTTTGTAAAGGTTCGGGAAGCATGGTTAATAATTTGATAACCGCCGCATCTTCTACTGCTTTGTAGGCTTCAGCGATACTAGGATTAAAATATTTGATGGGGCCAGGCAAATCCCCCGTTAAAACTTCCGATGCATCATGGAATAACGCGGTTACGGCAATTTCGTTAGCGTCAAGATTGCCTTCATAGTAACGATTTCTAATTAGCGCTAGCGCATGAGCGATCATCGCCACATCAAAGCTATGCTCTTTGACATTTTCGTTCTCCACATTGCGCTTTAAACCCCATCGTAGAATGTATTTTAGCTTCGACAGGTAAGCAAAAAAGTGATGCAAGAAATTCTCCTTTTGAAAATAATCAGTGTCTTCGAAGAGGTAGGCCAGCGCCTAAGAGATCAGCGGACACTGTGGGTGTCCGCTGGGGAACACTTACTTAAAGATTAGCCTCCGCATATTCAGCGAGCAAGGAACGAGGAATACCATTCAACCTTAAACTACTGCTGTGCTTAAACCCCTTGAATCGTTCCGTCATATAAGTTAATCCGGAACTGATGGGACTCAAATAAGGGGTGTCAATCTGGGCTAAATTACCCAGACAAACCACTTTACTGCCCTCGCCAGCTCTAGTGATGATGGCTTTCATTTGATGAGGCGTCAAATTCTGGCACTCATCAATCAAGATCAAACTTCGCTGAAAGCTTCTACCGCGAATATAGTTAAGGGCTTTAAACTGGATATTCGCCTTTGACTTCACATATTCGATACTCCCTTGCGGACTTTCGTCTTGCAGATGCAGTGCCTCAATATTGTCCGTTATAGCTCCCAACCAAGGATCCATCTTCTCTTCTTCTGTTCCCGGCAAAAAGCCATGATCCTCTGCCAGCGGTGGCGTTGAACGGGTCACAATTATCTTATTAAACATTTTGTGAGCCACTGTCATTTCAATAGCAGCCGCTAAAGCAAGAATGGTTTTACCGGAACCCGCTGGTCCTGTGAGGTTTACCAAGTGGATGTCATTGTCAAGCAACGCATGTAAAGCCATGCCTTGATAGAGATTTCTGGGTTGTAATCCCCACGCGCTCTGACTCATAACCGCTTCACGCTTGATGTGACGAATTAAGACATGCTCGTCCGTCACTTCTTCGATACGGGCCATAAAGTCCTGTTCATCTACAATGTATTGATTCACAAAGAGTGGCGACGAGAATACCTCTTTGTTTAGGGAGTGAAACGTACCTTCACCTCGTTGAATAGTATCAACATGAGATACCCGATCCCAAAACGAACCGGAAAACTCATGGTAACCGGTAGTTAGCTGCTTTACATCAGAGATCAACTGGTCGTTGTGATAGTCCTCCGCTGTTATACAACATCCCCTTGCCTTTAGCCGCATGTTGATATCTTTTGTCACCAACACGTAGTTAAAATCAGGGTTTTCCAATTGCATTTGAACAACCCGGTTTATGATTTTGTTGTCATTATTGTCATTGGGTAACCAGGCTTCCGGCGGCTCGCCGGTTTTGTTCATGATTATAGAAAGGCAACCTCTAAAACTTTTCCCCCCCTCTCGTGGAATGGGCACACCTTTTTGGATTTTATCCGTAGGACTGTTGCCAATAATACTGTCAATCAGACGAATCGCGGAACGACAGTCTGCAGCTATGGATTTGTGGCCGTTTTTTAGTTTATCGAGTTCTTCTAATACGGTAATCGGGATTATAACTTTGTGTTCATCGAAATTAAGGATGGAGTTGGGATCATGGATTAGAACATTTGTGTCTACTACGTAGGCTTTTTTCGTTGTTTCTAAATTTGCACTCATTAGCAATCCTCAAAAAGACAGAGCGTTAAATTAGCTGTCACAAAATGATGGTTGTTAACTTTATGCCTCCGTTCCTGGTGGTCTATGAAATGTGTGAAAATACCCGAACTTGTATCCCCTTGTTTTTCTCCTTGTGAAAAAAGCGGAACAAGGGTTTCCGCATTGACACTTTTTTGCTTTAATTAATACACAATGTAGATCAAAGCTACGTTAAAAAGCAAACTCTTTCCGACGCTAAGTTACTGATTTACTTGGCCTTACCTAACTCACACTTTCATTTTTACTCGCCCATAATGACAAGGTGATGACAGCCATTTCAAATCAGAGGCTTCACTGGCAACCTGCTGTCTTTGCTTTAATTAGGTGCGCCATGCCTTTTAGCTCCCCAATACCTACCCCAATTCAGTGCAAAAAAAGATTGCCTACTACGCACACTATTTATATTAAAATCAGCAATATAACGCCAAATCTGACTAGACGTTTTGCCATCTAGTTACTATTCTCAATCTAAAAGAAATACACCATCCTTGCTTTAACAAAATAAAATTCACCCATCCCGGCCTGCACTTAGGAAAAGCAATGACCTCAACCGATAAACATAATTTTCGCCACACATTGCTATTGGTTTCTGATGACACACTGTTAGCCGAAGAAGTCAGCGAAGTTTTTACAGATACTGGTGCCCGGTTACATTCAGCTAAAGATTTTGAACAAGCATTATTAGCGATAAAACAATCGACTTATGATTTGGTGTTGTTATCTACTGATAAAGGACAAAAGCCATTGCTACACCAGTTATCCAGCCTTAAAAGTGGCGACCCTTCTACACCTATCGCTGTTATATCAAGGGATCATTCCATCTCAATGGTGGCTAACTGTTATCAAAAAGGAGCGTCAGCGTTTATTCGAGCACCTGTTATAAAGGAGGAGATTCTCCATTGTCTAAGCTCGTTAATCCTTCAGGGTCAGCTGGAAAAGCAGGTGCAATCTAGCCATAAAAAGCTGAACTCTGCTGACAAAATGCATCAATTCGTGGTTGAGAATTCACCAGACCTAATTTATATCCTGGATGAAAATCATCACTTCACTTTCGTTAATCCGCAGGTAGAAAAATTACTGAATATAAGCCGAGAGGAAATTATTGGCTCTCATTTCAGTTTGTTGATGAGCGATGAAGAACAAAGAAGACAGCCCTACGTATTCAATGAGCGACGCGCCACTCCCCGCAACTCCACTCGCAATCAGATCCATTTGCGTAAACGACTCAGCCTAAGTGAAGGTAAAGCGTCCACCACATTGTCAATACCCTTTGAGATTCACGCAATTGGAATCTACGACTTGGATCGTGCATCTGGTGTCAATTTGTATCGCGGCACCTATGGCATAGCTTCTGACATAACAGACCGGAAACAAGCCGAATCTCTGATGAGATTCCAAGCTTACCATGATTTACTCACGGGATTACCCAATCGATCGTTGTTCAGAGACAGGCTATCCCTCTCTATCTCACATGCCAAGCGCAACCACTCAAAAGTCGCCGTGATGTTTCTTGATATCGATCGCTTTAAGGTAATCAATGACAGTATGGGCCACCATTTGGGAGACCAGCTAATTCAAGCTATTGCTCGCCGAATAAGCTCCAGTCTTAGAGAGGGTGACACTTTATCTCGCTTCGGAGGCGATGAGTTCACATTGCTTGCACCGAACATCAAAAGCAAAGAGGATGCAGAGATAATTGCACGAAAAGTGAATAATGAATTGCTGTCTCCTTTTTATATTGATGATCACCAAATGCATATAACCGGTTCGGTGGGAATTGCGCTGTTCCCGGATCACGGTACCCATGTAGACCAACTGATCCAGAACGCTGATATTGCCATGTATCAAACCAAGGCAGCCGGTAAAAATAGTTTTCAGTTCTTCAACGACCAAATAAATTCTTCCTACCAAAACAGACTGAATTTGGAGCAGGACCTCCACAGTTGCATTGCCAATCACGAACTGTACCTGGTGTATCAACCCATATACGATACTCGCACAGATGATGTCTATGCCCTCGAAGTTTTTCTGCGCTGGGATCATCCGATTAAAGGTTTAATCTATCCACGAGAATTTATTCATATTGCTGAGGAAAGCGGAGCAATTATTGAGTTGGGCGCCTGGGTTATAAACCAGGCTTGCGCCGAACTTGCCAATTGGGAAAACCCTTACTTAAGAATCGCAATTAACCTATCACCGCTGCAAGTCGAAAACACCGGCTTTGAATCCTTATTAATGAGCGCCGTCAAAACTCACAATATTTCCCCACAACAAATTGAGCTAGAAATCACTGAACAATTGCTTATGCATAACCACTCGTCTGTGCTGAATAAATTAAAGCGTCTAAAAAGGCTCGGTTTCACCATTTCAGTAGATGACTTCGGCACCGGATTTTCTGCTCTCAGCTCACTTCACGAACTACCTATTAGCACACTTAAATTGGACCAGTCTTTCATTAAACAAATCGACAATGATCGAAAAAGCGGTGAAGCCTGCATAATTAATGCAATCAGCGCGATGGCGAGTGGATTGAATTTACATTTAGTGGCGGAAGGGGTGGAAACAAACAGCCAGAAGGAATACTTATCGCAATTAGGCTGTCATTTGATGCAGGGCAATTTGCTGCAAGACGCAGTCACGAGTCGCGAAGCTCGCAACTTTATTGTCCATCCAGTGCTTGCCGATAATCTGTAATTAGTGGGTCATTTTACGAGAAAGTGCCCGCCCAACCAAGCGGGCTTTGGTACCGAGATCGAAGCGGCCAAGATTCGTTCTTAAAATTCCTTCAGTGAAACGGGTGCGCCTGCTGTAATCAATGTTTACGTCCACCACTACCGGTAGTCGACCCAAGGACAGCTGCAGTGCTTTTTCCAGAACGGTCTGAATTTCATCGTTCTTTTCTAAGGCCAAAAAGCGTGCTCCTACTGCTTTAGCAACCCCGGCAATGTCCACACCTGCAATCACGGAACAACTTTTGCGATTGTACGGCAGCGCCTGCATTTGCGCGATCTGACCAAGCTCACCATCATTAAATACGAAAAAAATCAACCCTAAACCCAAGGCGGTAGCCGTCGCAATCTCCATACATGTCATCGCAAAGGCCCCATCACCGACTATAGCCACTACTTGATGATCTGGATTCACTAATTTAACGCCTATGGCTGCAGGAACCGCGTAACCCATGCAGTTAAAATCAGTCGGGGAAATAAAGCGACGTGAATAATTGATCGGCATGAGTTCAGCCGCCAGATAGGTATGATTGCCATCGTCTGCCACCATGAAATCCATGTCATTGAGAGCGAGCCTTAAGGTCTTGAAGAAAAGATAAGGGTTAACCCGATCACCGCTATCATGCTGCTGCCAACTCTTGGCAAAATCTTCTTTGTCTCGCCTTATGTGTTGTCGAATATCGGTTCGCTGATTGCCCGGTTTTGGCAATGAATGGACTCGGCTTAACAGTAATGGGCACACTTCCCGCGCATCTGCCGCTATGGCAATTTCCGCTGGATAATTCACGTGGAATACGTTGGGGTTAATATCGATGTGAATTAAACAGGAAGGAACTTTAGCACCAAAACTTCCCGTAGCAATTTCGCTAAACCGGGTGCCTATAGCCAGCAAACAATCGCAATCCGCAAACGCTGATGCCGCTGCTGGCACTGCATATTCACCAATTCCCATCCCTGCATGCAGAGGATGATTGGCTGGAAAAACACTAAGTCCTTGCAATGTCGTGGCAACGGGTGCATCTAACCATTCAGCCAATTTACGGATCCACTGGCCGCAATCTCGAGCTCCCCAGCCTAAAAAAATGCCTGGTTTTTTGGCGCTTGCCAACAATTGCGCCGCACGATCTAGCAGGCGGGCGTCTATCTCGGTCAAATCAGGCTGCGGCTTAAATTCAGGTAAAGTATCGATCTCACCTTTGATCAGCTGAATATTCACGGGGATTTCAACCAACACGGGGCCAGGCTCACCTTTGTTGGCTATAGCATAGGCTTCATATAGAGTAGGAATAACATCACAGTGCTGGGTAATACGAAAACAACGCTTGGTAATCTCTCCCAGAAACTTGAGTTGATCAATTTCATGGATCTGGTAGTTATAGGGTAAATCAGTTCGAATCCCGCCACTGATCACCAGCATCGGGATTCCAGCAAGAAAAGCTTCGCCAATGCCAGCTGAGGCGTATGCCGCTCCAGCGGCGGGAACGATAACCAGGGTACCTAAATCATCTGAGGTTCGGCTGATAGCATCCGCCATAAATGCAGCGCTGGCTTCATGAGTCACTAACAATGGTTGAATCAATTGGGATTGAGAGAGCTCATCATACAGCTCAGTATTGTGCACGCCCGGAATACCTAAGGTGTAGCGAATTCCCATCTGCTCTAACGCGAACCTAGCCAGCCAAGCACCGGTTTTTTTCATAGATCCTCACAACCCAGCTATCTCAAAATTAGCTAAAAAGCCTCTAAAATAAGAGGTAAGTAAGTTCCAGCGACCACCATAATTGTTGTTATGCGCCAAATTCACCACAAGATGTCATATAAAATCAATAATTTAGCATTGAAACAATGTATCACAAAGAGTTGATTGCTCCACCTCTTTTCATCTCGTAAAATTACCTTAACGTTGGCATCCATGCTAGTGAGATAATGAGGGATAACATGACGGCACCCCAAGAAATAAAAGAACCGGGATACACTATCGCCTATAACCCAGGTACTGGCGAAGAAATCGGGCAAGTTCGCAATACAGACATGAACTTGCTACCCGAAATGATTGCCCGAGCCAGAAGCGCGCAAAAAATCTGGCAAGCCCGTAGTTTCAAAGAAAGAGCACGGTCTTTGCGACTCATGCGTGACTTTATCGTTGATAATGCCGAAGAACTGGCTGAAATCGTCAGCAAGAGTAATGGCAAAACTCGCGTTGATGCCTTAGCCACTGAAATTATCCCCTGCTCGTTAGCCTGTGATTGGTATGGCAAACACGCCGAGAAAACATTACAAGAAAAAAAGATACCCATCGACAGTCCCTTATTTATCACTAAGCGCACCATCATTCAGCGGAAAGCCATCGGTGTAGTGGGCATCATCAGTCCATGGAACTACCCACTGTCCATCCCCTTTGGCGAAGTTGTAATGGGATTGATGGCTGGAAATGCCATTATGCTCAAAGTCGCTGCGGCGACTCCCCTGGTGGGCAATGCGATTGAAAACATTATTGCAGCCGGTAAGCTCCCTGCCGGATTATTTCAACAAGTAGTAGGCTCCGGAAGTGCGGTTTCTGAAGGCTTCCTGAATTACGGTATCGATAAGATTTTCTTTACCGGATCCGTTCCTGTGGGCCAACAGCTGATGCAGCAAGCGGCAAAAACCTTGACCCCACTCTCGCTCGAGCTGGGTGGAAACGATCCCATGCTGGTGTTTGAAGATGCGAATCTAGAGCGCGCAGCCAATGGTGCAATATGGGCGGGCTTCCAAAACGCCGGGCAATCCTGTGGTGGCGTCGAAAGGGTTTATGTACACGAGTCAGTGTACGAGCGCTTCCTGGAGTTAATGATCAAAAAGACCTCGGCTCTGCGCCATGGTAATGGCCAGAATTTTGATGTGGATATAGGCTCCCTCACTACCAAAGGCCAATTGAACACAGTTCAACAACACTTGGAAGATGCACTGTTAAAAGGCGCTAAAGTTGTGGCACAGTCAAAACCTGTGGGCGCTCAAAATGGTTACTTCCACCCAGCCACACTGGTGGTGGGAACAACCAACGATATGCGCCTGATAGAAGATGAAACTTTCGGCCCTATCATCCCCATCATGAAATTCTCCACGGAAGAAGAAGCCATAGCCTTGGCTAACGAATCAAACCTAGCTCTAACCTCATCCATTTGGACCAAAAACCTGGCTCGAGGTAAACGGATCGCTGGGGAATTAGAATCTGGTGTTACCACAATTAACGACCATCTATACACCCATGGTTTGTCGGAAATGCCATGGGGCGGCTGGAAACACTCTGGCCTGGGGCGTACTCATGGCCATGAAGGGTTGCTCGAAATGACCCACGCCAAAGCGATAAACTGGGATGTGTTCCCTACTAACCGGAACGCCTGGTGGCATCCATTTGACGAAAGCACCTACAAAGCTCTATTAGGCGCTCAGCGCATGATACACCCGAAGAACACCAAGGATTGCTTAACTAACGCTGTTTATTCTGGCCCTGCCCTCTTGAAAAAAATGCTTACCCGCTGGAAACCTTAAGCGCCGATTACAAAACACCCGTCAATTAGCATTAAAGCACGGGAAGTTATCGCTTTGATGACTTCCCACTCGCGCTGCCTTCCCCTACTATTTAACTCACCTTTTAGTTTGTAGTTTGGAGCTGCGCGATGGCTTTAAGAGTTGCCATTATAACCACTGGTGAACCCCAAGAAATTTTAAAGCAATGTTTTGGCGGCTTTGATCAATGGTTTATGAGGAATACCCGCCACACTCAATTTCAATCTTTTAATGTGTACAAAGGTGATTTACCACCGAAAGTTGGTGAGTTCGATAAATACATCATCACCGGCTCACCGGCTATGGTAACTGACCGGCTACCATGGAGCGAAAGTTTAAAGCCATGGATACGCCAATTGGTAGAACAAGAGATTCCTCTTTTGGCGGTCTGCTATGGTCACCAACTACTCGCTGACGCGATGGGTGGAATCGTAGATTGGCACCCGAACGGCCGAGAAATAGGAACCGTTTCCGTCCAGATCACTAAAACTGGTGCTGAAGATAGTTTGTTAGGGTATCTACCACAGGAAATATCGGCTCACGTAAGCCATGCACAATCCGTGATTCAACTCCCCAAGGAGGCATGCTTGTTAGCCAAAAACAATTTTGAAGCACATCACGCCTTTCGTATCGGTAAGTCGGCCTGGGGTTTGCAGTTTCATCCGGAGTTCGATGAAGACATTATGCGGGGTTATTTAATCGTTAGTGCATCAAAGCTGGCAAATCAAGATAAATCAGCAAGGGATTTGTTAAACGAAGTGAGATGCTCTGGCCCTGTAAAGCAGATTGTTAATCGCTTTATTGAAGATATATAACAGCTTAACAACACAAGACGCCATTCATTTTAAGAGTGGCGTCCCCTAGGGGACTCGAACCCCTGTTACCGCCGTGAAAGGGCGGTGTCCTAGGCCACTAGACGAAGGGGACACTGAGTCATACTTCTCTTGTGTTGAGGCGCGCATTCTATGGAGTTGCTTTATTCCCGTCAAGATTTTTTTCATTAATGAGCAATTTATTTTGTGAATTCAACCACCTACCTAAATTAAGCAAACGCGCAAGCGCACCAACCTACAGATTCAGTTTGTTGAATTGACATTTTTACTTCTAGCGACGGATTTAGGTCTACAATTAATAAGGGAATCCAAAAAATGGAAGAAAACTATGTCCATCGAATTTATTGTCGTAGTGTCTGTACTCGGCTTTGGTGGCTTGATTATGCTGTTTTACATTAGTCACTCCATTGAAAAACAGCGTAGGGAAAAAGCTCTGTTACTGGCGAATTTGAGCGATTACGTTTACCGCCTACAAAGGGTTCTTGATTCTATTCCCCTTGGATATATCAGCAAAGACCTTAAATTAGTGCTACTTGGGCAGATAAAATCCAGGTTAGAAAAACTTGTATCTCTTGCCCCCCACAAAGACCGCTTTCGCAAATCCCTGGATTCAACTGTTGGCCAGATCGCAGAACTCAGCAAGGTTACAACCCAAGTATCGCCACCACCTTTAAAAAACAAAGACGAAGTAGAAAACCTCAGAGTTATGTTGCAGGATTTATCAAAAATCGTTGAGCACATGGCAGCATCAAACGTAATAACCGCACCAGATGCCAAAAGACATATGCTGGATTTACAAAAAAGTTACAGCAGCGCCAACATTAGTTTAATGATTTCAAATGCCGAGGCAGCCAAAGCACAGAACAAACCGAAAGTAGCGTTAGTGCATTACAAAAACGCCTTGGCAGAGATGCACAAACGCAACCAAACCAACATGTACGACGCAAAAATTCAACAGATCACTGCTATCGTCAGTGAACTGGTGAAACTAACAGACGCTCCCTCCCCAGCAAAAACAGATCCCAATTCAGAGAGTGAACTGGGCCAAGCCATAGATAGTTTGCTAGAAGAGGAAGACGCCTGGAAGAAAAAATATTTTTAGCTTGCCAACAGTTTAGCGACATGTTGCCTTATTTTTGCCGGGGTATCTTTGGATCCAAAGCGCTTAACCACCTTTCCGTCTTGATCAATTAAAAATTTAGTAAAGTTCCATTTGATTGCTTCAGTTCCCAGCATCCCAGGAGCCTGCCTTTTAAGGAACTTAAACAAAGGATGTGCTGTGTCACCATTCACATCAATTTTTTCAAACATGGGGAATGTGACACCATAATTTTTTTCGCAAAACGCGCCAATTTCATCATGACTACCCGGCTCTTGATGACCAAACTGGTTGCAAGGAAAACCTAAAATTTCAAATCCAGAGCTGTTAAATTCTTCGTACAACGCTTCAAGTCCTTTGAATTGAGGTGTAAAACCACACTTGCTGGCGGTATTCACAATCAGAAGAACCTTACCTTTCAGATCCTCTAGCTGAATCTCCTTACCCGCCAGAGTCTTTGCCTTAAACTGGTAGATGCTGTCAATCACTCAATACGCTCCTTCAAAATATGACATTTTAGTTACCCACAAAATCTGTGGATAACTCTGTTGATACATTCTGTAAAATATACCAAATGCATGATGATTGGCGCGCCTCAACAAACTGGATGTTTTTTATTCGTTTTTTTTCTGTCATATTTCATACACTTAAAACACCAACAATCTGAATGTAACCAGCGCGCCAATTTACTGGCGCTATAGAGATAGCAGTTACTAACTGTGAACAAATTCGGTGCATGCTATGCACTAATTCATTGCGAGCATACGCGCACAAGCAGGCCCTTTATTAGACCATCTTTCGGCCGCTCGCCAGTTTAATTTCAAAAAAATCAGGATTTTTTTTGTGTTAATAACTCTTACTGACTATCTTTCGGCTTGAACTGTAAAGCCACAGAATTGATGCAATAACGTAATCCGGTGGGAGCTGGACCATCGGGAAATAAATGTCCCAGATGAGCCTCACAGCTGGCACATAACACCTCGGTCCGCACCATACCATAACTACTATCATCGCGAGTCATGAGAGCGCTCTCAGATGCGGGCACAAAAAAACTCGGCCAACCTGATCCTGAATCAAACTTAGACTGAGAGTGGAACAGTTCTTCACCACAGCAGGTGCAAAGATAGGTCCCTACCCCCTTGTGATCCCAATATTTCCCGGTAAACGCAGGCTCTGTTCCGGCAAGCCGGCACACGGAGTATTCTTGTTCGGAAAGTTGACTCTTCCAGTCACTATCCGTTTTTTGTTTTGTTGAGTCACTCATGGAAATCACCCTTGTTGTCCTTGAGTTTCTGATTAAATCCGCCCCATTTTCGTATACACTTAGCGAGACTATTGAATAAAATCTCCAAGGAAATACGACTAACTTTATGAAGCCTGTACTGAAATCGTCCAAATTGCACAACGTCTGCTACGACATTAGAGGACCCGTGCTTGAACAAGCTCGCCGTCTTGAGGAAGAAGGCCATCGCATCCTCAAGCTGAATATCGGTAATCCTGCTCCTTTTGGCCTCGCAGCACCAGAAGAAATAATACAGGACGTTATTCACCAATTACCAGAGGGTTCTGGCTATAGCGATTCAAAAGGCCTGTTCTCTGCACGCAAAGCGATCATGCAGTACTATCAGGCAAAAGGGGTTGCTGACGTACAAATTGATGATATTTACCTGGGCAATGGCGTCAGTGAACTGATTGTCATGTCTATGCAAGCGCTACTGAATAACGGCGATGAAGTGCTGATTCCAGCTCCCGACTATCCACTATGGACCGCTGCAGTGAGCCTATCAGGCGGTAAGCCCGTCCACTATATTTGTGACGAAGGATCTGCTTGGTACCCGGACTTAGAAGATGTGCGCAACAAAATTACAGATAAGACCAAAGCCCTGGTATTGATTAACCCAAACAATCCCACCGGTGCCGTGTACCCTAAAGAGATCGTTGAAGGCTTGCTCCAAATCGCAAGAGAATACAAGCTCATTGTATTTTCAGACGAAATATACGACAAAATCTTGTACGACGATGCAGTCCACTACCCTACGGCTAGCTTGGCAACCGATCTGCTGATCATCACCTTCAATGGCTTGTCCAAAACCTACCGGGTAGCAGGCTACCGTTCTGGCTGGATGCTTGTAAGTGGTAACAAATTCTGCGCCACAGATTATTTGGAAGGTTTAACCATGTTGGCCTCCATGCGCTTGTGTTCCAATGTTCCAGGTCAGCTGGCTATCCAAACTGCACTAGGTGGTTACCAAAGCATCAACGAACTCATCGCCCCCCAAGGCCGGCTTTATAAACAGCGAGATATCGCCCACCGTATGCTGTGCGATATACCCGGCATTTCATGCGTCAAACCTATGGGAGCACTTTATCTGTTTCCCAAATTAGACCCCAAGATTTACCCCATAAAAAATGATCAACAATTGGTTCTTGATATTTTGTTACAAGAGAAAATTTTATTGGTACAAGGTACAGGATTCAATTGGCCCTCACCTGATCATTTACGTTTGGTGTTCCTGCCCCGCGAAGAGGATTTAGAAACAGCATTGTCCAAGCTTGCCGATTTTTTCGAACGCATGCGCAAAGGTATTTAAAGGTGGCTAAATTATGGCGACATTAAATGTCATCGACTTTTATAAAGATACCGCGCTGACGTTAATCAGCCTGCATAATGCCTTTCCTCGTAAAGTTGAAATCTTTGTTGAGGACATTATAGGACCTGAACCCACCGATGAGTTTGGCTTGCACTCCAAGCGCCACCAAGGTTGCTTGGGGGCGCTGTTGTGGTTGGCGGAAGAAGGCTATTTACGTTATACCAGCACCATTAAACAAGAAGGCATAGATCAGGTCGTACTAAGTGAAAAAAGTCTCATCAAACTCAATACAATTCTTCTTGAACCACTCACTCAGCTAGCGGAACCCAACATCGCCGAATTTGAAGCCAACGAGCACTTAACCATGTCCGAACACATGAGACGAGCCCTTAAATCCGGTTCTTCTGAACAGATTATCCAGGTCATGAGACGGTTTTTTCACGATTAGAATCACCGGGCACGATTAACTTTAGTCCCACCGGCATGGCCTCTCCAAACATCCGCTTACTTTCTTGTATATCCAGGGCGTGATATTGGAGAACCAATTGCTGCCAAATTTCGGGTGCTTTTGCGGATTTAAGTTGGCTATAGACTTTTTGTCGTACTTCGTTATCCAGATCTCTGGCTCGATCGTTGGTTACGCGAGACATCATAACAGCAGCAAATGCGGCATTCTGATTCTTTCTCCAATCTTGCTCCAGAACAAATGTCAGCCAAGATTTTACCTCCTCCGGCGCAACCACGGTATGTGAGCTGCCATGGAACGGCTCCCTTGAGGCAACCCGACCTAATGCCCACCAGGTGGTTTGGGTTTCACTAGCTTTTTCCAGGCGCTTACTGAACCAGCCGCCCAATTCCTGTTTAGTGGCAACAGGTAAATTTTCCAAGGAGGCCGCTAAGCGCACCATATCTTCATAGGATTTATTCTTGATTTCGTTTTTTATACGTAAATTACGTGCCGATTCGGGGTTTAAATATTTCGCAAGATCTTTAAAAACACGCTTTTGTGCCGCCTCGTTTAGCCCTCCAGCCGCTCGCCGCCAAAAGGTCCACCATTCTGCCCAGGATTGATTCTCTTTATCAAACTGCAGTCCAGAGTTATATAGTGTCCACACTTTTTCAAGCCGCCATTGATCCACAGGATGGCCAAAACCCGGTCGCAGACAAAAGCCTGCTAAATTGAACCAGACTCGCTCATGAAATACCGATCTGCGCCTGCGTTTACGGCGATCCCACAGGGCATCAAACAAGCCTCGTGCTACGGCTGTATTCCATTGGCTCCGGGGCCCCAACAGCTTTTCTAAAGAAGGTCTTAATTTCTTTACGGCCGAGGGATCTGCTTTTTTATCACTGGCGCCAAACACCAGCTCGATTTGATCCACAGCTTTATCAAAATTCTCTGGTAAACCGTCTGTTACCACTCCATCGGCTTCTGTTTGCTTGCTGTTTTTTCGCAATTCAAATTCAACTTTCCAACGCTGACCACCGTTGCTGGCATGACATTGTATGTCCAGAGTACCCACTTCAGTGAGTGCTGCCGTTAAGTTTACTTCTACAGATCGGCGATCATCCTGATGATCAAGCGCTGCTATTAAGGGAGGTAGTGCGACATATTTTTCGCTAGCCTCCAAATCCAGTATTTCACCAGGAGCAAATGCTTCGCCCCCACTATAAGCAATTAGATTAAACTGCACAGGTTGGTTAACCTGCAGGGCAAAACAACGATCGGGCAATTGTACAATGGTACCGGCTTCAGTGCCTTTTGGTAGCAAACAGATGCCGATGCTGTTACCGGATGCATCCTCTACTTTCAAGAAATAGGATCGCGCCAAACCGCCGCCGATAACCACATGCTGGTTGCGGCGATATAACGCGAAAGCAACCGCGCCCTGCGCCACTGAACGTTCGGGGCTGCCATTGGCAAATTGTTTCACTGGTGCGCCACGCCATGAGGACAGCAAATGGATCACTCGATCGGCGATTGCTCCACTATTGAACACGCCCCCGTTAAGTAATACAGCATCAGGGATATTTTGCTGGCGGTCCTCACCCAGTGCCTGTTGACAGCTAAGTTTATGATCGCTTAGAAATTTCGATAAATAGCGGCTCACCGCCGGATCAGGGGCAAAAGGCAAACCAAACTCAACGATGGCACCGGAGCGCTTTCCTGGTTGAGAGCCAAACTCGACCAAAGGAAAGAAACCATCCAAAGCCAGAGCACTGACCTCTTCGCGCGTAAACTCAGTACTGCGTGCCGAACCAATTAGCTTTGATCCGCTGCCCAACAGGGTAACCTTGGCACTGCTAGGAGGGTTTTCGCCTAATAGCAGTTCTTTGGCATATCGGCTCTGCTGGATCAATTGACTTAAACTGGCGGCGCTAAGCTTGCCTGCTTGTTGGCATATTCTTAATTCCGCTTGCCGAGCCATGGCTAAATCAAGATTGTCGCCACCCAGCATCCAATGATCGCCTACAGCAATTCGCGAAAGTTGAGGCTTGCCTTGATCATGGCTTACTCGAATCAAACTCAAATCAGTGGTACCGCCACCCACATCAACCACGAACAACAGCTTAACTGTTTCCAGCAAAGTCTCGGCAGCACTCTGGTTACGGTAAAACCAGTCGTAACAAACGGCTTGAGGTTCCTCCAGCAGAGTGACTTGCTTTAAACCAGCAAGCTCTGCGGCCTGCAAGGTCAGGGTTCGAGCGGCTTCGTCAAAGGACGCAGGTACTGTTAGAACGATTTGTTGAGAATCCAGTGGCTGGTCTGGATGTTCATAATTCCATGCCTGAGCAATATGAAGCAAGTACGAAGCGCTGGCGATAACCGGAGAAACTTTGGCAACATCCGCTGCTCCGGCCCAGGGTAAAATGTCTGCCGTGCGATCAACTTTATCGTGAGATAGCCAGCTCTTGGCACTGGCGATTTGTCGACCTTCAACTTTACTGCCCAGCTCACGGGCAAACTCGCCGACAAAATAATTGACTTGATCGCCCGCTACGCTGGCTTGCTCCCAGGGTAGAACCAGTTGATTTTCTGGTAATTCATCTGCCACTGGGTGATAACGAAATGAGGGTAGCATGGGTCGCTTCGCCACCTCACCGGGTCCCACCAATTGGTCAATTTCGAACAGTTTAATCGGCACGTTTTCCGCGCCTTCTGCCAAATCGGCAAAACAAACGACACTATTTGTTGTGCCCAGATCGATGCCCACTAAATAGCGGGCATTGGTTTGTGCTTTACTCATGAATGATTTCTTACTTCAAATTCTACTTGCCAGCGTTGTTCGCCTTGGCGAGGCAGAGCTTCGAGACACAAAGTGCCTAACTCATTAACCCGAGCCGCTAAACGGACCGGCACCACATCACCGGGCTGACCGCCGTCCAGGGGCAGTGTTGCTTGAATCGGCGATAGCTCTTCCAGCTCATCATCAGACCAGCTGTCAAGCAAAGTTCCCGAAATGTCATCGCGCCGAACCGTAGATCCAAAAAAACGAAACTCGACAGGTTCTCCCACCACCAGCCCGAACTCCTGGGTCGAAGCCGTTGTTGCACTGCCTTCTTCCATGCCGAAGGGTGCTACACAAAGCGCTTGCATTGGCACTGGCATTCCGGGAACGGCAGGCATCGAACTCTCAATTCCCACGTAGTAGGCGCTAGCCAAGCCACCACGAATACGAACTCCATTCCCTTGCCGAACGTAACCATAATAAGCGGCACCTTTGGCTACCCCCAAGTCAAGATCCGCACCATCAAGCAAACGGGCTGATTCAGCACCGGCTTCACCTAACCAAGCATTAATTACGCTCAATAACCGATTGGCTAACTTGGGTGCTTTGAGGACACCACCATTGAGCAAAATAGCCGTGGGTTTTATAAAGTTCTGGGCGCCACCCAATGCCCCCTCAGCAGCGTCACTTTGTCGACACAGAAACGCGGCCAAATGGCGGGTGACCGCCGCATCCTGCGCGTAGGGAAGTCCCATTTGAGTAAGCGCCCCGCGCCGAGCTCGTTGTGGCTGATCACTAACCTGTACCTTAGGAAAGAAACCTTCCACCAGGGTTTGTTCCACTTCTTCACGGGTTAATTCGGTTCGCAAAGTATTGCTCAGCAGTTTAGAACCACGGCTTGGCACAATAAGGGGCACTTCCTGAATGTCATTATCTAACAGCAGCGTTTCCTTGGCATCGCGACAACCATGAGTTAATGCTTGAATCTGCCAAGGTTGCAAAGACTTGCCCTCGTCCTGCTCAAGCTTGTGTTTGATACGATAGGCCAATGCCAAATCCATATTGTCCCCGCCCAACAATATGTGTTCACCCACGGCTATCCGGTTAAGGGATAGATTACCCTCTTCTTCAGTCACAGCGACTAGGGACAAATCCGTGGTACCACCACCAACGTCCACCACTAGAATGATATCGCCCACCTGTACCTGATCACGCCAAGCCTCACCACAAGACTTAACCCAGCTATAAACCGCCGCTTGCGGTTCTTCCAATAGCGTTAATCGTTGCAGGCCAATTTGTTTGGCGGCTTCGGCGGTCAAATCCCGCGCCGCAGGATCAAAGGAAGCGGGTACGGTAATGGTTACATCTTGCTCCGCTAAGGGAAAATCGGGGTTACGGTGATCCCAGTTCTGTTGTAAATGACGTAAATATGCCGTCGAGGCTTCCAGTGGCGATATCAGCGCTACATCTTCAGGCGCGTTTAATGGCAAGAACCCTGAGCGACGATCAACACCACTGTGACATAACCAGCTCTTGGCACTGGCCACCAGCCGTAACGGGGTTTTCGCTCCGAGATTGCGGGCAATGGTGCCTACCACACTAAAGTTTCCGTCACTCCAGGGCAGCGCAAGTTCGCCCACTGAGATCTCAGACTCGTGACATTGATATAAAAACGATGGCAATTGCCGACGGGTCTCCACGGCCCCTGGCTGCACCAATTGCTCGATACCAAAAACTTCGTGAACAGGCTGATCCGCTGCAGATTGCAAGTCCACGTATGAGAGCACCGAATTGGTGGTACCCAAATCAATACCTACTGCAAAGCGTGGTGTATCACTCACAACTCCACCTCCGCCGGCGCAACAATTTTAGGGTCATGGCTTACCGCTAATTTAGGTAAATTTGCCCCAGTAACTCGCCACCCCCGATGCACTAACACTCCTGTAAAGGGCGGTTCGCCAGATACGTTACCAGTCACTCTGTTTTCAGCCGCGCTAAATCCAATTTGCAAAGTAATCTGACTGTCTTCATCTTCTGCCCGAATAGGTTCCAGCTGAAAATATTGATGCAGCACTTTTTTACTGCCTTCATGAACCACTCTCGCCACTGCACCTACCTCGTCGTCTTTAAAACCGGTTAGATCCTCATTAAGAAAATCAACAAAGCGGGCTTCTTGTTGCAGCAAACCTAATAGCTGAAAAGCCGACTCAGGATCTTTAGTGTTGAGCATAGGCGTTTCGATGGAGCTTTGTTGCTTGGGTGAAGGGGGTTCTTTTGCGCTGGAATTAGCTTTGTCACCACCACCCCCCCTTTTTAGAACCAACAGTAGGGTAATTAACAGTAAAAGCAGCGCGGTTCCCGCTAGCACTAGATGCAACGCATCAAGCGACGTTGGCATTGACAATTCATACGGCATAATAATCACTCAACTTTATTAGATTAGGCGGTAATAACTACGGAAAATGGGCCGCAGTTTACCATCTTGGCGTCCCTAATAAAGTCCAATAATGCCCAGCCGTTAAAGTTTAGTAACAATCTATCCTAACTATCAGTTGAAATTTTCCACCCAATAAGGAGTCTATAGCGTAAAGGTTTTTAGCTGTGGAGGACTGCGAGAATTGACTCGATGAGCACTTGAAATCTGTTTACACTGGCACCATTTATTAATGAGAATCATTATTTTATTACCTAAAAAGAGGTAGGCATAAACCATGTTACGAGTATTGTTATTTCTGGGCACCAACCTGGCCATTATATTGGTGGCTAGTATTACCCTGAGTTTACTGGGAGTACCCAGCTACTTGCAGCAAAATGGGTCCCAGTTAAACTTGCAATCACTGCTGATTTTCTGCGCAGTTTTTGGCTTTCTCGGTTCCTTCGTTTCGTTACTACTATCCAAAAAAATGGCTAAGTGGGGCGCTCGGGTCCAGGTAATCGAAGAACCCCGCAGTAATTCTGAGCGCTGGTTGCTTGAGACAGTGCATGAACTATCCACCAAAGCCGGAATTAAAATGCCTGAAGTCGGTGTTTTCCCCTCTCCGGTTTCTAATGCCTTTGCTACAGGCTGGAACAAGAACGCGGCTCTGGTAGCTGTGAGCGAAGGGTTGCTTACTCGCTTTGACCAGGAAGAAGTCCGTGCCGTGCTGGCCCACGAAATCGGACATGTGGCCAATGGCGACATGGTCACTCTGGCATTAATTCAAGGCATCATGAACACCTTTGTCATGTTCTTTGCCAGAATCGCCGCTTATGTCATTGATCAGTTCGTCCGCAATGATGAAGGTGAAGGTGGCTTGGGCATGTTTGGTCACATGGCTGTGGTGTTCTTGTTCGACATGATCTTCGGTGTCCTGGCCTCTATCGTTGTCATGAAGTTTTCTCGCTGGAGAGAATTTCGTGCTGACGCCGCAGGTGCCGATCTGGCCGGACGAGGGGCCATGATCCGCGCCTTACAGAAATTAAAGTCAGAGATGGAAATGCCGAATCAGTTGCCAGACACTATGGTGGCATTTGGGATTCGCAGCAAAAAAGCCGCTTCACTGTTTTCTTCTCATCCGCCCCTGGATGACCGCATAGCGGCTCTTCAAGGTCGATAAGCACTGAGAACGACTTGGTTAACACTGTTGGGTTTGGCGTCTGCTACGGCGGACGCCAAACCCGATCAGCCAATCGATATTTCAGAAAACGCGTTCAAACAACAATCTCATAGCCGAAAAATTCATATCATTGCTCTGTCGTTAACCAAAATGGCGGACGCGCTAATGGATCCAAAACTGGTCCTGCCCTGGTTGTTAACGGCCATCGCTGCACCAGCCTTTATTATCGGTTGGCTGGTACCCATAAGAGAATCTCTCGCCCTTTTACCGCAGATGTTGGTTTCCTATCGCACCCGCCCCTACAAAGTCAGGAAGTATTTCTGGTCAGCAGGGTGTGTCATCCAGGGAGTAAGTGTCATCTTAATGGGATTGCTGCCGTTGATTAGCCAGGGTACCGTGGCTGGGCTTTTTCTGCTGGGATTGCTGTCTCTGTTTAGTTTGGCGCGCTGCTTGTGCTCGGTGATTATTAAGGACGTGCAAGGTAAAACCATTGATAAACAGTCGCGTGGAGGCGTTAGTGGTTTAGCTACGTCTATTGCGGGAATTTGTACCATCGCCGTGGCTCTGGGACTGATGTTTAACGGACTCAATAACGAGTGGGCCCTAACTGCAATATTGCTGGGCGCAGGAATACTATGGTTTGCGGCAAGCGTCGTCTATTTGCGGCTGCGTGAATACCCCGATGCGTCCCCAACAACTGAACCTAAACAACCACTCAGCAAACAATTGTTTTCTCCATTTAAGGAACAACATTTACGGCAATTTATCCTCACTCGCTGCCTGTTCTTGAGTACGGCATTAGCTGGCCCTTTTTATGTGGTCTTAGCCAATCAGAGCAGCGCAGGCCAGATAACAGTTCTGGGAAGCTTATTGCTACTGGCCGGACTGGCAACTCTTGTGAGCGGGAATATCTGGGGGCGATTTTCTGATTATTCCAGCAAAACCGTACTAACTCTCTCAGGGGCTCTGTGCGGTACTATTGCTATCCTGGTGGTGATGTCGTTGCATTTCCAATGGCCAATCGGCCAATCTCCTTATTGGTATGGTGCGGCAATCTTCTTACTCTATGTAGGGCACACGGGTGTGCGCCAAGGTCGCACCACTTACCTAATTGATATGGCAAACGGCGACAACCGGTCCCAGTGGGTTGCCTTTAGCAATACAGTCATTGGCATCGTGCTTTTGCTAGTGGGTGGAATCGTGGCATTCATCGGCAAAGACTCCATTCAAATAACATTACTGATTCTGGGCACGATCTCTATTATCGCTGCTGTGGCCGCTTCCCGTTTACCGGAGGTAAGTCGCTAACTTTGCACGGGATATAAAACCGATTGTTCATAGCCTGTGATAACCGGCAAATACCCTCTTAAGGCCTGATTGACTTCTGAATCCCAGGTGTCCACTAACAGCGGGCGACCACTAAGCTCTTGTAATTTTTTACGGGTTGCCACCAGAATTATATTTTCCTTGCCCACTTTTTTAATTACCAAAGGACTGATTTGATGATTGCCCCGCCCCAGAATGTGCCCTTGACCACCAATCAGTGTGATGATTATTTTTGCCGGCCTTTGATCTAATTGAGCAAGAATTTGTGCTTCGGTAGCATCCAGCTGAACAATGTTTTGTTGCCAGATTATATCAACTCCCAATAATGTGGACGGCAAATCCAGCGCTTGAGAAATGGCTTGAGTGGTTGATCCTGGCCCAACGATATATAGATAATCTTGTTCCATTTGATCAATAACATAGTGGGCTATTTCCGATAATGCCAAAGCTTCGACAGGTTGGCCGCCACACTTTACATGTTGCAAAAAATTATCAGCCAGTGGCACTAATAACTCACCAAAATGTTTGGCTTTCACCTGGCCATTACGAAAAGCCTGCTCGTCTATATCACGCACTTCCGCTTTGCCTACATCAACCAACTCACCGCGTAAAATTTTAATCAGAATATCCGCAGCGGCCTGGCCATGAACCGCATAAACACCCGAATGAATTTTAACTCCAGCGGGAATACCCAACACCGGGAAATCACTACCGACAGCGGCCACCAGATCACGGGCTGTGCCATCACCACCGGCAAACACAATCAAATCTACTCCGTCCGCTTGCATGGCTTTCGCTGCGTTAATGGTGTCATCCGCTCTGGTATATTGGCCTTGCGGAGAGCCTAACACTTTTGGTGTATAGTGATGTTTCGTGAGTACCCGCTCCCCCATTTCACCGCCCCACACCGACCATTGCAGATAATACCGATAAGGCTCCAAAGCCTGTAACACGATGTCCACTCTGGTTTCTGCTCTTGGTTGGGCGCCCCGCCGCAAGGCTTCTGCCACAATTGATTCACCATCGCTACCTTTTAGGCCTACGGCTCCACCAATGCCCGCCAGCGGATTCACAATTAAACCTAATCGCAAACCCTTCACAGCATCTGTACCCCTAAAGCTGACAATCGTTCAAATTCCTCATGAGACATTATGGATTTTAGGTAGGCCGAGTTTCTGATAGTTGCGGTATTAAATTCGCGGCGTACTCTGTATTTGCGACGTAATTCATCAAAAACCACTCCGCGACTCTCTCTAGGCAATGCCATACAGGTTCTTAACGCCAGATCATCTTCCCGGATATCATAAATTTTTCGAATAACATCCAGTGCCCGAATAGGGTCGGCCACCTGATCACCCGTAAAATCCAGCATCGGACCATGACCAAAATCGGCGACCGGGTTTTCCGGTATGATACCGAGGTGCTGACAAAGCGCTCGATATATCATGACCGTACCTTGAACCTTTCCATCATAGCTGTAACCAGCAATATGAGGCGATGCCAAATCAACTCTCGCCACTAATTCCCGATTAATATGAGGCTCATCCTCCCAAACATCCATAATGGCAGCGAGATCAAAACGATGCTCCAAGACTCGGGCAAGCGCGCGATTATCTACCACGGCTCCTCGCGATGTGTTAATTAACACTGCGCCAAACTTCATCGCTTGCAAACGCTCGTAATTGGCGAGATAGCGAGTAGCATAGGGCCCGCTACTCGTGTAAGGCACATGCAGTGAAACAATATCTGACTGCCAAACGGTATCCGGGCTGACAAAATTCTGTGGATTGCTGGCAGCCAGCGGCGGATCACAACACACCACTTGCATACCCAAGTTTTCCGCCAGGATTTTTAACCGTGATCCAACATTACCGGCTCCGACTATTCCCAATACTTTATTGGCTAACGTGAAGTCACGCAGGGTTTCAAGTTCTAACAGGCTACTCACCACGTATTCCGCTACAGAGGTAGCATTACAACCCGGCGCATTTGCAAACCCGATATTTGCAGTGTTCAGATAATCCACATCCACATGATCAGTTCCAATAGTAGCTGTGCCCACAAATTGAATCGACGTATCATTTAATAAGGTTTCGTTCACCGCAGTAACAGAGCGAACGATCAGCACATCCGCATCCAGTAATTGATCTCGTGCCAATCCACGCCCCGGGACTCGAACCACGTCACCCAAAGGCCCAAAACACTCTTGGGCCAGCGGAATGTTTTCATCAACTACTATTTTCAAAATATGCAATCCTTTATTCAAAGCCTATTGGCTAAAGCTCGTTGGTGATAAGTTGCACGGTGTTTTCCACCTGGCCTAAGTAATTTACGCCAAACAAATTGTAATGATTTAACCAATGATAAAGATCATAGATGCTACGTCGCAAAGCTGAACCTGGAGCCGGTTGACGCAACTGATTATAAACCTCGTAAACTTTGGAAGGCAAAGCACCAAACATTTGGCTCATGGCTAAATCGGTTTCGGCATCACCGTAATAAGCCGCTGGATCAAATAAAACAGGTACATCATGACTGTCAACGGCAACGTTTCCTGACCACAAATCGCCATGCAGCAGACTGGCTGGCGGTTGGTGAGAAACCATAGCTGCAGGGATTTTTTCCATTAACTCGAAAATAGAGGCTGTCAATCCAGACCTCATACCATTTTTTCCACATCGCTCAATCTGGGGAGCTAGGCGCATCTCACAGAAAAAAGTCCACCATTGATCGCACCATTGATTATTTTGCGCGGTCAAACCAATATAATTGTCCTCCTCAAAACCGTACTGTGTTGACGTTATTTCATGGAGTGCGGCTAAACTCTCGCCAAACTGGGTTGCCTTTTGGGCAGTAAGTTTATGTAAACCGACAAACTCCATAACCAACACATCAACGTGCTCAAGCTGATCCACATAATATACCTTGGGCACTCGACATTGATCACACTGGCGCAGGGCTTCCAATCCAAGGACTTCTGACTGGTATAAAGCCAATCGTTCTTTACCCAGTTTCACGAAAATGGGCTCCAAACCATCGCCATAAATTTCAATCGTTTCGTTTAAGCAACTAACACCTGAGGGACGCACTTTTGCAGCCCCATATTGGCTACCTAATCGATCTTTAATACTGGTTATGATTTCAGCATCAGGAATTGCTGTCATATTAAGGTGCCTTCATAACTTGACGAACCAGACCCTCAATCTGCAAACCGAGCCCGAGACTTTGCACAGTCTGCAGAAATTCACTCTGGGGTACCGGAGAAAAGTTTAACAGTAATGGATCCAGTATACTCTCTGGCGGCCGCAACCGAACCAGCTCCCGAAACAGGAACGCATCTTCGTAACCTTCGGCTAATAAGCGGCTTATTCGCTGTATACCTCGAATGGGCAGAGCTTCCACGGTATCCAAGTTAGCAAATAAATCGTCCAACGAATCGAAATGGCTCATAATCGCCAAAGCACTTTTCAAACCAATGCCTTTGACACCTGGGATGTTATCGGCGCTATCCCCCGCCAAGGCCAGTATATCCACAACTTTTTGGGGGCTACCGCCCCACTGCGCGCAAAGAGCGGTGTAATCCATGACTTTATCACTAGACCAGTCTAACCAAAGATCACCAGGCTGGATGATTTGAGCTAAATCTTTATCTCGGGTGACCAAACGGTTTTGATAGCCCAGAGAATGTCCACATTGTGCACCCCATGCCAAAAGATCGTCGGCTTCATACACTGAGTCCACGAGACTGGTAATACCTAAAGCTTCAGTCAAGGTTTGACAGATATTTAATTGGTAGGCCAAATCTTCAGGTGGTAAAGTCCTGTTGGCCTTATACGCTGGATAAAGTTGATGGCGAAAACCGCTAAACAAGCTCTCGTCGAAAGCCGCCAACATCAAACTGGGTTTATATTTTTTGAGATTAACCATCAGAAAGCGAAGATATCCGTAAACCGCATTTACCGACCGCCCCTCCAGATCAAAATATTGATCTGGATAACCAAACCATGCCTGGAATATATAATGGCTACTATCGAGCAAATAAACTTCAGCAGAAGAGGACGGCTTCATTTATATTATTCATTAAGCAATTGAAAATGCGGAATACACACGCTAATTTAGAAGACCTGCATTGAAAAATTCAATACAATCAGCAGCCGTAATGGAAGTATTGGCTAGAATTAGGATAACAAACG
Organism: uncultured Ketobacter sp.; assembly: GCA_963922875.1. Classification (GTDB taxonomy): domain Bacteria; phylum Pseudomonadota; class Gammaproteobacteria; order Pseudomonadales; family Ketobacteraceae; genus Ketobacter. The sequence goes on from CAWUJH010000008.1 coordinate 41,102, forward strand.
CACAGTTTTAACATTCAAATTCGCTCATCTCTTTACCTTAACAAGAAAAAGTAGCGACAATATAAGACACTTATGTCATTTACACGAGCTCAACTTACTTTGCGCCCCATGTTGCTGAAACACTCACGGGTAGAACAAGTACTTCCTGTTGTTTTTCAGGTACTTAAAAGTCTTGCACTGGTATGCCTTGTGGGCCTGACTGGTTTGTCAGCCTGCGCGCCATTTCAAACAGGCAAAGTCACCAAGCCACTGGACAAAATGACTCTGGGGGATTTACCCCGGCGCGACATAAACGTTGAGCCCCAAGAGCTTGAGCCCATTTCATCTGAACGCCTTCTCGCTACCTACGACCAGGCCGTAGCCCTGTTTTCCACCCAACAAGAGCGCGCTCAAGCCCTACGCCGCATGGCGGATGTCACAATGACCGCCACTGAAGATTCCATGATCGAGTCGCTGGATGAAACACCTCAAAGCGAATATGAAGACTTTGATCCGACCAACGAGTACATCAAGGCCGTAGCCATTTATGAAGCTATTATTATCGCAGCAGACCCTAGCGACGATTTATCTGAAGAATACTATTTGTTGGCAAAAGCCTATGAAATGGCCGGCGAACAGGAAAAAGCCATTGCAACTCTGGATATATTAGTTGAGAAATACCCTGACGGTGAATTTGTCGCTGAGGCACAGTTTCGGCGGGGCGAATATTTATTTCAGATTGGCGAATATGAACAGGCGGCCGCAGCTTATGGGTTCTTGATCAAAGCCGGGCCCGATTCCGATTTCTATGAGCATTCTTTATATAAGCATGGCTGGAGCTTGTACAAACAAGGTGATTTTGACTTAGCGATTAATGATTTTTCCCAACTACTGGACCGTTACTGGCCAACACCTGCGCCGGCACCCGCAGCAGCGGCAACAACGGATCCATCAACCACGGCCGAAACCAATGCCCCCATAGTGGATATAACACTTCCAGAAGTATCAAAAAGCCAAAGGAAGTTGCTGGACGACACCTTGCGGGTCATGGCGATGTCATTCTCAAATTTGGAAGGTGCCGACAGTGCAGCCCAGTTCTTCGACAAAAATGGCCAGAAAATATACGAACATGAATTGTACAACAATTTAGCCGAACTCTATTTGCGGCAAGAACGCTACAAGGATGCGGCTGACACCTATGCTCAATTCTCAGCCACAAGACCCCTTGATCCCAAGGCGCCTAATATGTCGGCAAAAGTTATTACCACTTATGAGAAAGGCGGGTTCCCAAGCCAGGTATTAACCTACAAGCAAGGCTTTATCGAGCAATACGGACTGTATAGTGTTTATTGGCTTAAAGCCTCAGAGGCTCAGAGAGCTCAATATGCTAACGAGCTAAAACAGAATATTATAGATCTGGCGCAGCATGAACATGCCATCGCTCAACAAACAGGCAACGTTGAAGACTATCACAAAGCCGCACGCTGGTATCGTGAATTTCTGGATACTTACCCACAAGAGGAGCGCTCACCAAAAATCAACATGTTGTTGGCTGAATCTTTATTCTCTGCCAAAGATTTTCGCCCTGCCATCAAGGAATTTGAGCGTACATCCTACGACTACCCAAAACATCCGGATGATGAAAAAGCGGGCTACTTCAGTCTGCTTGCCTATCAAGAAACTATTAATAGCTTGCCCAAAGATGATCCCACGCGCAATGACTGGATAGCCCAGCGCGCCACAAGCTCAATGCAGTTCGCTAAATACTATCCAGCCAACGAGAACATTCCAAAAGTCTTAGACAACGCTATCGAAGATCGCCTGTTGTTAGAGGATATTGATGGCGCAATCGAAACGGCACAAGTAATCATCAACCTTGACCCGCCTGCCCCAGAGGCTTTGCAAGAAAAGGCCTGGATTACCTATGCCAACGCCAAGTTTGATAAAGGGCATTGGGTAGCCGCAGAGCAATCCATCAAGCAAATTTTGACCTTTGACACGCTGTCCAAACCCCAGCGTAAAAACTTTGAAGAGCGTTTAGCCACCAGTATTTACAAGCAAGCCGAAGCGCTGCAAGAACAGGGTCAGTTAGCAGAAGCTGCTGACGAATATTTAAGAGCGGCGATGACGGTACCTACTGCTTCGGTAGCCGCTAACGCAGAGTACGACTCCGCCAATTTGTCTTTGCAATTGGAAGACTACGACCGAGCCATTAACGTTTTGGAGTCCTTCCGCAAGAACTATCCAAAGCATGAATTAACGGCGGGAGTACCTGCCAAGCTCAGCTTGGCTTATCAAAAAACCAACAACTTGGCAAAAGCGTCGGCTGAATTAATCACCGTAGCGGCTCTCAGCAAGAGCTCCAATCCGGCTTTAGCCCGCGAAGCCTTATATCAGGCAGCTGAAATGACGGAACAAAGTGGCGATTTGGATGGTGCCATTAAGCTGTATAAAGATTATGTCTGGACCTACGAACAACCTGTCGCACCGCGTATGGAAGCCCAATATCACTTGGTCCAACTCTACGAACAGAAGGGAGATTCCCGCAAGCGCTACTTCTGGTTGAACAAGTTAACTGAGACCCACGCTTCAGCCGGTGATCAACAAACTGACCGCAGCCTTTATCTTGCTGCCTACGGCTCATTCAATAGCGCCGAAGCACTGTTTCAGGATTTTAACGCCATTGCCTTGCGCCAACCTCTCAAGAAAAGCTTGGGCAAAAAGAAAGCGGCTATGCAGGAAGCCAGTAAAGCCTACTCCCAAACCATTCAATATGGCGTTATCGATTTCACCACCGCCGCCAACTTCAAATTGGGTGAGATCTATCGTCAATTCGCCCGTAGCATCATGGATAGCGAACGTCCAAGAGGGTTGGATGAGCTAGCATTGGAAGAATACGAATTATTGCTAGAAGATCAGGCTATTCCCCTGGAAGACAAAGCCATTGCCATTTTCAAAACCAATACAGAACGAACGACAAATGGTGTGTGGGATAAGTGGATCGAGCAGAGTTACCAATCGCTGAGTAAGCTCTCTCCAGCCCGTTATAATAAGCAAGAATTAGAAGAGGCCTATATAAATGTGGTTTACTAGCCGACTGCTGCTGATTTTGGGTATGCTCTGGCTTGCCTCGGGCTGTGCGCTGCTGGACGCCTTTAACGCGAACAAAGAGGAAGTCGAGCTGGACAACTCTTTGGAGAACATCAGTGTTGAATTAAAAAAAGAATCTGAAGCGCTGACTCAAGAGTCACCTAAAGCGGCCACAAACGAGGAACCTGATCCGGCGTTAGCCGTCGAATATAAGAATGATGAGCACCGGCAACAGGCTTCAGCCGCTTTGGATGATTTCAAAAGAGCCGTGCGCGATTTAAAGAAAGGCAATCTAGACCTAGCCTACGAACGCTTTGAAACAATCCACACGTCCTATCCACAATTGGTGACACCCGTAATCAACATGTCAATTATTTTAAGAAAACAGAAAAAATATGATGATGCGTTGGCTGCTTTACTGACCGCTCAAACGCTGGCGCCAGAAGACCCCAATTTACTAAATGAATTAGGGGTTGTTAATCGATACCTGGGTCAATTCGCAGACGCTAAGTCAAATTACCAAAGTGCGATAAGCATCGACGTTAATTTTGCTAAAGCCCACTATAATCTGGGAGTCTTGGCTGATTTGTATTTGCATGACCCTGAACTCGCTTTGACTGAATTTAAAATTTACCAAACGCTGCTGGCTGAACCCGATAAAACGGTAGCGGGCTGGATTGCTGAATTGGAACGAAGAACAAAGAGTAATCAACCATGATACAGGCTAGACACCTATCGCTATCTGCTGTTCTAGGTCTCGTTCTGGGTTTCAGCATGCCAGCATGGGCCGTTGATGAAGGCACCAATATTATTGGTACAGATGAATCGCCCAATGCATTGAATCTTGTTCCCTGGCAGAACCGGGAATTGGGTGTAGATCCCTGGAAAGATAGCGCTGGGTTTGAGTCTCAGGTACTGGATGATTCGTTGAAACCTTTAGATGAAGATGAGTTGCGCAGGCAAGTGGAATACTTTAATCTGCTCCGGCATTCGTCGCCACAAGTTATTGAACAATAAGGAATACCCATGCCTGTACCCGTAAAACGACAGCACTGAACTTAGTACTAACTGACTACTTGAACCATCGTGGAAATTGACTTTACAAAGATAATTTGGTGACGCAGGAGACCAAAATGCCAGATATAACCAATACTGCAGAGCAAAGTACTGGATTTATTACTACCGCAGCCCAATTCTTTCAGGAAGGCGGGCCGTTTATGTACATAATCCTGGCTGTGTTTCTTGCTGGAATCGCTATCACCATTGAGCGTTTTATTTATCTCAACTTAACTCAAACCCGCAATCAAATGGTTTGGAAAAAATTGTTCCCCATGCTGTCCCAGGGCAAGTTTAAATCAGCGATGGAAGAAGCAAAATCATCCAGTAGTGCAGTGGCAAAAATTCTGGTTTATGGCCTGTCGAGAAGCACTTATGCTACTCGCCACGATGAGGTAGAAATGGCCATGGAAGAAGGCCTAATGGAAGCAATCCCACACCTGGAAAGAAGAACCAACTATATTGCTACTTTTGCCAACATTGCCACCCTGCTCGGCCTACTCGGTACCATCATGGGACTCATTAATGCTTTTACCGCCGTAGCCAGTGCTGATCCTTCACAAAAAGCTGATTTACTGTCGGCGAGTATTTCCGTAGCTATGAATACCACTGCTTTTGGACTAATGGCCGCAATCCCTCTGTTATTGGCTTTTACTTATTTACAGAACAAAACCAATCAATTGATCGACAGCATGGAAATGGCTTCTGTGAAATTCCTCAACGTATTCCGCCAAGCGCAAAACCAAAGTAAAGGCAACGAATAAGGTAATTGTTACCTTAACGAATACGATTGAGCAGGAGCCGATATGATCAGACGCTCGCGTCGAAAGCACCAAGGTGAAGCAGACATTAATATCACTGCCTTTATGAACTTAATGGTAGTGCTTGTGCCTTTTCTGTTGATAACTGCTGTGTTTTCACAAATTTCGATTCTGGAATTGAACTTACCCGCCACCACTCCTTCTGAACAACAGGAGGATGAGAAGAAGAAACCATTGGTGTTGGAAGTGCTGATTTATAAAGACCGACTAGAAGTGGTAGACCGCCAGTCTGGTCCCTTAAAAATCATCGAGAACAAAAACTCGAATCATGATTATGACACTCTGGTGGAAACACTGAAGAAAATAAAACTTCGTTTCCCGGATATAACCGAGATTACTTTATTGCTCGAACCCAACACCCCTTATGATGTGTTAGTTACCACTATGGATAAGGTCAGAATAACTCGGCAGATTGTGGCAGGCCAGTCAGAGAAAGCTGAGCTATTTCCCGACATCGCCATTGGTGACGCTCCCCCGGATGGCCGCGCAGCAGGAGGTAATTCATGAAATTATCCCACCGCGCCAAACGTATGGATCGTCGCCACAACCGGCAAACAATACCGGGTGTTAACCTGGTGTCGTTAATGGACATATTCACTATTTTAGTGTTTTTCTTGTTGGTGAATTCATCGAATACCACACAACTTCCCAGTAAGAAGACCATTAAACTGCCCGAATCCATTGCCGAACAACTGCCAAGAGAAACTCTCACCATTATGGTCAGTGAAAAAAACATATTGGTTAATGGACGTGTAGTAGGAAAGGTGTCTGAGGTACTTGAGTTACCGGGAGACATAATTCCAGAGTTGCAAAAAGAACTGCGCTATCAGGCCAGCCGCTCTCAGGCAGCGGCGATCAATGACCTTGGTGTTGCGGAACGTGATGTAACGATTATGGGTGACAAGGAAATACCCTATACCTTGCTACGCCGTATAATGATGACCTGCAGCAGTAATGAATACAGCCGTATTTCGTTGGCCGTTCTCAAGAAGACGGAGGACGAAGCTACATGACGAAGACAACATATTCATCTGCGCCCAGTCTGCCGTGGGATCGTGCGGCTGAAGAAGAAAAGCTATTTCGCCGGGTATTAGCCGTCATTTTCATACTTTTCTTGCTGATGGTTACCATAGTGCCAAGAATTCCTGTGCCCGAAAAACAGCGGGAACAAGCGGAGCAGCTACCACCGCGGTTAGCAAAACTGGTGATGGAAAAACAACAACCACCACCGCCTCCGCCACCACCGGAACCTGAGCCCGAACCCGAGCCTGAGCCGGAGAAGGAACCTGAAAAGGAACCTGAAAAGGAACCCGAGCCCAAACCGGAGCCGAAAAAGGAAGAACCCAAGCCAACAGCTAAAGAACAGGCGAAAGCTGCCATTGCGGTTTTTGATGACTTATCTGATTTACGGGACACTGATGATTTAAGCAGTCTCAAAACAGAGCAGAAAAGTGCCAGCTTGGGTGCCCAAGAAGCTAAGACTGAACGGTCACTTATTGGTACGTCGGCTATTGGCGGTAGCGGTGGTGTCAGCACCAATAAAGCCAGTTCCGGTGGTGGTGGTTCTGGTTCCTTGGGGCCGGCTAAAACCACCAAAGTCGAAAGTTCCATTGCCGATGCTGAAAAAGCTGTTTCTAGCAGAACCGGCGGGGCAAATCGACGTTCAACTGAAGATATTCAATTGGTGTTCGATAAAAACAAAGGCGGTATTTACTCTCTATATCGGCGGGCCTTGAGAAACAATCCCACGCTTGAGGGTACCATTGTCTTGCGGCTGGAAATTCAGCCTAACGGCACCGTAACAAAATGCGAGGTGGTGTCCAGTGAGCTGGATGACAAAGATCTGGAGCGCAAAATTGTACTGAAAGTGCAAAGGATAAACTTCGGCGCCATGGACGTGGAAGTCTGGAAAGATACTTATCCAATATCGTTTATTCCATCATGATGCGGACCACCAATGTGTTCAAACATCCGATGAAGCTCAAGACTGTGTTGGCAATTGCCGCCAGTCTTTTCGCTTTCAATAGCCAAGCGAAACCTGAAATCGGCGGTATTTCACCGGATTTTACCTTGCCGAGTAATGGTCAATATAATCTCAGACTCTCTGAACAGAGAGGGTATGTTGTTGTGGCTGTTTTTTGGACAACATGGTGTGGGGAATGCTCACAATTTTTGCGTAGTCTGAGCCCTCTCAAACAGCGTTTTGGGGATTTTGGTACCCTGTTTTGGACCATCAACCTGGATAAGCCCAATGCAGTGGCAAAAGCCATGGACCTGTACTCCAGCCTCGGCATAGACTATCCGGTATTATTGGATTCCACATTTAGAGTGAGCGAACGATACGATATTGGCTCCTTACCTGCGATTGTAGTTATCGACAGGGACGGCGTTCTCCGCTACCAGCATGACGGATTAGATAAGCAGAGTCTTTCTGAGTTAGAACAACAGTTGCAAACTATGGTGTCAGAATAATGACCACAACACGAATCAAAATAGTCACCTCATTATTGCTTGGGTTGTCCCTTTCCTCTTGGGTCTGGTCAGCAGACGATATGGAATACATTGAAGTTGAGGAAATTCTCAATGAGGGAAACCAGCAGCCAGCAAAAGATTCCCGTATTTACGTTCCGGAAACTCCCGATGAATTTGTCGATTTAGATAACATTCTCTATGGTGGTGAGGAAGAAACTTCAGCAGTAGCAAAAGACATAAATCTGCCTGCGGAAAAGTCAGTTTCGTTGCAGCAAGAAATTCAACAATTGAAGCAGAAGATATTAGAAACCAATAGAGACCTGTTTATTCTGGAGGAAGACCTACTGTTTCCAAGCAGCACACAAGTAAACGTTTTCGTTTCATTTGATGCCTTGGAATATTTTCAGCTGGACTCCGTTACAATCAAGATAAACAACGTGCCAGTCAGCCATCATCTATACACAGAAAGAGAAATAAAAGCACTCGACCGAGGCGCTGTTCAACGCCTGTATACAGGGAACCTCCCCGTTGGTGAACATGAAATTATTGCTCTCATCATTGGCGTAGGACCTGAAGGTCGGGACTATGAGCGCGCGATTAATCTCGATTTTAAGAAAACCAGTGGTACCAAATACATTCAATTACGAATCGAAGGCGATGATTTGCGTAAGCGACCCAGCTTCAGAATGAAGCAGTGGGAGTAATGGCCGAGGATTGATGAATTGAGTTTTATCAAAATAATAACAGCCAACCCTACCAGTGGCCGTCGATCCGCAATGAAACATTGGGCGTTGATGTCCCTGCTTGCTGGTCTTCTGGTAGCGCCTAGTAGCGGAATGGCTTTCGATTTTTGGGGTTTATTTGGCGACGACGATGCCAAGAAATCTCAAGCTGAAATTACAGAAGCAATGGCGAAGCCATTGCCTGTGGACCAACCTCATCCGGTTGTTGACCCTGCCTATGGTGATGCCCTGTTTGATTTCCATCAGCAGCGGTATTTTTCCGCCATTACCAAGTTGCTGGTTGCCAAGCAACAAAATGAACTTACCTATAACAAGGAACATGCTGAGCTTTTGCTGGGATCGTTATATGTTGCTTACGGCATGCTGGACGTTGGCGAAGCTATATTTATGGCTTATTTGGACGAAAATGCCACAGTTCAAGGTGCCGATGAAGCCTGGTTTCAGCTAGCCAATATCTACTATCGTAAAGGTGACCAGAGCAAAGCCCTAAGGATTTTGAGCCAGCGCTTACGTCAACCGTTGGAAGATCGCACGACAGAACAATTATTATTACAAATGCTCTGCCATATGATGCTTGGCCAGGCTGATGAAGCTAATTATCTGTCAGGCTTTCTGGATGTTAAAAAATCGAAAAGTTTGTTTGTCCAATTTAATCTTGGCGCCTCTTACGGCATGCTAGGCGAACAAGAAAAAGCCAATCGTTATTATCAATCCATCATATCCAGCACCGCCCGAACAGCATCAGAGTTAGCCCTACAAGATCAGGCATCCGTAGCCTTAGGTATTCAACAGTATCGCGCTGGAGATTTTACGCTGGCCCAGCAAACGCTAAGCCGCGTAAGATTACATGGCCCATCCGCCAACCAGGCACTACTCGCTATGGGCTGGTCACAATTTAAGAATGGCCAGCAACTCGACGCCTTAACTCCATGGATGGAGCTTGCCAATCGCCCTCTTTCATCACCCGCTGTGCAGGAAGCCGTACTGAATGTACCCCGCACCTTTGAAAGTTTGGGAGCTTTACAGGATGCTCTGGACGGCTATAAAGAAGCCTATAAAATCTATCGCAAACAGCGCCGGGATCTAGAATCCATTAAATCAGAAATCATGGGGCCAGGCTGGATCGAAGCCATCAGCCCAGTACAAGACAAGCTGACAAACCCTTTGGATTCAATTCCCGGCTTTAACCTACCAGTAGACAACCTAGCCAGCCAGCACTTGTTAGAGTATTTCGCCAGCAACCAGTTTCAAGGCGCTTATCGAAACTATCGCGAATTACAGCGACTCTATCTGGTGCTACATTATTGGAAAAAACAGTTACCGAGCTTTAATGATATGGTAGCTACGCATTTAAATCGTTTAAATAAAATTGTACCAATCGCTGCCCTCAAGGCTCAAGAAGCTAACCAGCTTCGAGCAGAGTCGCAAAAACGACTCGCGGAGTTACAGTCTCGCCTGCAGTCGATTATCGATAACGACGATTTAGTAGGTTTGGCTAATCCCACACAGAAATCTCAATATGATCGCATGGAGGCGGTAAAAGCTTTATTAGTTCAGGCTAACGATCGCGAAACCTACCGGCTGGAATGGGAAAAATTGGAACTGTTACAGGGATTACTGTTGTGGGATTTAAATGCATCTGCGGTGGCAAAGCGCTGGCAGTCGACCAAAGACCTGGCGGCCAGTGAGCAACTACTACAGGAATTAGAGCAATCCATAGGCCGGGTAGTTCAAGCTCGCTCTGCACAAATGAATCGCTTTCATGGTTTCAACCAGCGGACCAAAGCCATTGAAGCAAACATTGAAACATTGCAGGAACAAACGCGGCTTTTATTAGTTGCTCAGCGCCAACAGATCCAATCTATTGCCATCGGCATCATTGAGAAACAGCAGGATAAACTGAACAGTTATCGAGCAAGATCTCTCTTATCTATCGCTAGATTGCAGGATTTGGCCTACACTCAGGAACGTCAACGACAAAAGCAGAAAGACAAAAGCATCATTTTCGAATTGGGTGAAGAATTACCTGTAGACACCACGAGCAGTAGTGAAGAGTCCCAGCAAAAACCCACCGTCAAACAGCCACAAAAACCGGTCAATAATCTTTTTGACGTGATTCAGCAAATTTTTAAGGGTGAGGATTAATGAAACATTTGCTTGAGAATATGTTGTCTCTACAAGACAAGATGAATACTAAAGTTCACCCCCAATGGCGTCAGCAAGGTTTTTCCTGGTACCGAGCGGTGTGGACTGAATGTGCCGAGTTAATGGATCACCATGGCTGGAAGTGGTGGAAAAAACAAAATCCCGACACCCCACAAATTCGCCTGGAAATCGTCGATATTTGGCATTTTGGCTTAAGTGAAATGTTGCAGTCAGGCAACTCCATTGATGATATAGCAGAGCTAGTCATGGCCCAATGGGAGCAATGTGAACCTGCCTCAGGAGACTTCCTCAGCTGCGTAGAGGCACTGGCACTGCACAGTCTGACCACCAAATCCTTTTCAGTTCCCTTATTTTGCCAGTTGATGAGTCAGTGCGATTATTCCATTAACCAATTATATCGACAATATATAGGAAAAAATGTTCTAAATTTCTTTCGCCAGGATCATGGCTATAAAGAGGGCCATTATATTAAGGTATGGCAAGGCAAAGAAGACAATGAACACCTTGCTGAAATACTGGATATTTTGGATACCTATGCGGAAGACTTCCAGGATGCTGTTTACTGCGCGCTGGAACACCGCTATCCCCATCAATAAAGGGCGTAATTTTATGTTGAACTGGCGAAACTGTTTGCTGATTTTCATGCTAACTATTAGTTCTTCGCCAGTGCTAAGCGCCCCGTCACTAACCCTCTATAATGATAACTTCGCCGTGGTAAGGGATATCATTTCTCTGGAAGTTAAGAAAGGCATAAACCCACTTGACTATCAGGATATTACCCAGTTTTTAGAACCCGACTCAGTGGTCTTACGCCCCCAGAATGCGAAGATCAAACTAAAAGTTCTTGAGCAAAATTATCTATCTGAACCCATTAATCAAGCTTTACTGTTGAAGCACTATGAAGGTAAAACCATAGAGTTTGAAGTTGTTAATGGCGGTGACAGAACAATCATTTCCGGCAAAGTTATTCGGAGCGGTCATGCCTCACCAGGTTCGGCTTCCAAACCGATGATAGAATCCGAGGGTAAAGTTCGGTTCGGTCTACCCGGTACCCCCCTCTTTCCCCCACTGCAGTCCGATGCACTACTCAAACCCAGTCTACAATGGCTCATTGACAGTGATTACAGTGGCAAAGTAAATGCTGAACTCGCCTATCTCACCAGTGGGCTGGGCTGGAAAGCTGACTACAATGTCATCGCAAGGAGCGACAGCAAGACAATGGATCTTAATGGTTGGGTTACTTTTCAAAACCAGTCAGGTAAATCTTTTAAGGATGCAAAGATAAAGCTTTTAGCTGGAGACGTTAATAAAATACAAGCGGCATCCCCCCGCTTTAAGGCGGCCTCTCTAGTCTATGAAGACGCACGCAGCTCAGAAGTACAACAAAAAGATTTTGACGAATACCACCTATACACCATTGGCCGTAAACTCGATCTCCAGCACGGCGAGACGAAGCAGGTTGAGTTTGTCAATGCAACCGGCATAGAGTCCAAAACTCTGTATAAATACGACGGTTCAACCCTCGGTGCAAACTTTCAAAACACGTCTACTCACTTGCGCACCGATCCAAACTTCGGGTTAACCAGCAACAAGGATGTCGCAATTGTCCGTGAATTTAAAAATACCAAGACAAATGGCTTGGGTATCCCTTTGCCAAAAGGCAGAGTTCGATTTTATCAGCAAGATGCCGATCAGCAACTGGAATTTCTTGGTGAAAACTCCATAAGCCATACGCCTAACAATGAAACCATTTCTTTGTACACTGGCAATGCGTTCGATATCAAAGGCGAGCGCACGCGGATAGATTTTGAAGTAGACTCCCGCGGCCATTGGGTATCAGAAACCTTTGCAGTGACATTAACCAACCAGAAAAAAATTCCGGTGGTAGTAACGGTGATTGAGCATCTTTACCGCTGGGTAAACTGGGATATCACTGAAAGCTCGGATAAATATGAACAACAGGATAGCGATACCATTACGTTTAATATGCCGGTGAAGCCAGAAGAAAAGAAGACTCTCAAATATACGGTTAAGTATACTTGGTGATGAGTAAGTTGGGCCTAAACCTGCTAACTCACTCCCGTATAAGGTTAATCAAAACCTTCTCGGCGAGCGCATGGCTTAGATAATATCCCTGTACTTCGTCGCAACCAATATCACGTAATATCTTATGTTGTTCAAACGTTTCTACGCCTTCCGCTATAACCGTTAAATTAAGGCTCTTACCCATAGCTATCACGGTTTCTGTGAGCAGTTTTGTGGAATTATTCTGCACAATATCTTCAATAAAAACACGATCGATTTTTAGTGTATCCAAGGGAAACTTACGCAGATAATTTAACGAAGAGTAACCGGTACCGAAGTCGTCAATGGCAATGCGTATGTTCGATTCCTTAAGTAGAGTCAGTACTTTCATGCTTCTTTCGACATCTTCCATTAACGCGCTTTCGGTAATTTCCAATTCAAGACAGCGGGGATCTATGGAATAACGCTGGATCTGTTGCAATACCCAATCGGCAAAATCACTGCGTTTGAACTGATGGGCTGAAACATTAATACCGACCCTTTGAATGGTTAGGCCAGACTTTTTCCAGCGAGCAAGTTTCTCGCATGCCTGCTGAAACACCCAATCACCCAAGGGAATAATCAGATCGGTTTGTTCCGCCAGATCGATGAATTCTACCGGCTTCACTGAACCAAACACCGGGTGATTCCAGCGCAGTAAGGCCTCTACGCCCATCATAACGCCAGTGTTTACATTGTACTGAGGTTGAAAATAAAGCTCTAGACTTTCATTGATCAATGCCTTGCGTAAGGCGTTCTCCATGATTAAAGAATCCAAGGCGCGCTTATTCATCCCCTCATCATAAAACTGGTAAGTATTCTTCCCTGCTCGCTTGGCGGCGTAAAGCGCGATATCGGCACTGCGCAACAATGCTTCTCCAGTCTCGCCGTGGTAAGGATAAAGCGCGATACCAATACTGGCAGAAGTAAATACTTCACGTTGTTCAATTAAAAAGGGCGCCACAAATTGTGCTTGAATACGCTTGGCCATTTTTATGGCTGACTGTTCAATCAAATCAAAATCCAGCCCTTGTAGCAAGATGGCGAACTCGTCACCCCCCATCCTCGACACCACATCGCCGTCGCGAAGACAAACCATCAACCTATTTGACACGCTCTTGAGTAATTGATCTCCTGCCCGATGTCCAAGGGAGTCATTGACCGGTTTGAATCGATCCAGATCCAGAAAAAGAACAGCAACACCTCGTTGCAACTGATCTTTACCGCTGACAGCCTGATGTAGTTTTTCATTAAAACACTGTCGATTACCGACCCCGGTTAAGGAATCGAAATGGGCAAGGCGATGGATCCGTTGTTCATTCTTTTTCTGTTCGGCAATGTCCATCAACATTCCAACATAGTGACGAACTTCATTTTTACTATTTTGCGTATGGCTGAAACTTAAAATCCCCGGTACTGATTTACCATTGGCTCTTAGAAAATTAAATTCTTCGCGCCAGCTTTTATTACAGTTTAAGCTGTGACATATTTTCCGAAAAAATTCCGGCCCGTAGTGCGCGCGCCACAGCACACTGCAATGTGTGCCCAAGATATGTTCTGGTTTATAACCAGTGACCTCGTAAAACGCGGGATTTGCTTTTAAAATATAGCCACCTTTGTCGGTGACAAATATCCCTTCGGACATTGATTCAAATACTGCGGAAAATAACTGCCTTTCACAATCAATCATCTCCCGGCTTGGTAAAAACTCGGCTAGACCTAAAATGCCAACCGGATCTCCATGAACAGAAAACAACAATGTGTACTGGATAGTAGCTGAAATTGCTATTCCATCAAAGGTCTGTAAGGGCTGCCTTACCACACGGGTATGGGGATCTGCGCTGGTAAACATTTCCTCGCTGACAGAGGTGAGAAAAGCCATGGTCTCCGCATTTAAAAAACTCATTTGACCTTGTTCAACTAACATTTGAGCGTCAAAACCAAGACTTTTACAATCAGCGCCAACGTTCAATAGTTTAAGCTCAGAATCGACAATCCAAGCCAAGCGGTTTGGGGCCTGGATGCCCGTTTCCAGAATTAAATCAGGTTGTTGTACCAACGACATAATGCCACAAAGCAAATGCTTGTCATTGCCAGCTCCTTGCAATGACAAGCATTCCAAATGTCCAAACCGCCAATACCCGAGATCATCGCGAAATCGCACAACACCAGCTGTTCCCTTACTGGCATTATCAAACATAGCATCAACAAGGCATTCGGTTAGATTATTGGACTGTATATCGTAAGAAACCACATTGCTTAAATGGGCTTGGTGTAAATCCGATGGATGGGAATGCTGCTGTGCTAATAATTGAGGAGATAACATATTAGAACTGAGCACAGCTTGCCGTGACCGATCAGCAATAAAAATGTAGTTAGGACTGTGGTTTCTCGAAGTGTATGGCGTAAAAATTCCTACAGGAGAATTCATCTGTAACCACCCCATTTTGCCCGAATTTCTTTTTTTTATGTGGACTGGTTCTCGTTATACCACGGTCGGTTAACACTTGCCTAGGTTTAGATAAAATAAAGGGCTCGATAGAACGATTAGGGCGCCACTAAATCCTTCGAATAAAAAACCTTGCCTTTGGAATCTATAAAAATTGCAGACACGCCCGGCAACCGGTCAACCAGTTCAAGGCCTGCGTCGACGCCGAGTACGAATACTGTGGTAGAGAGTGCATCGGCATCCACGGATCTATCCGCTAAAATCGTTGCGCTGAGAACTTTTCGAGCAGAATCACCGGATTTTGGATCAATAATATGATGGTAACGAACACCATCCTGAATAAAAAAGCGTTCGTAATCCCCGGAAGTAGAAATGGCTACATTTTCCAAAGGCAAACTAATCACAGGTTCGTCCCCTCTGGGGTTTTTTATTCCCAGCATCCAGGGTCTTCCGCGGTGATCTCCCAATATTCGACTATCGCCGCCGGCCGTAACTATGGCGTGCTCAACCCCGGCCGCCTGTAAAATTTTTATGGAATTATCAACCGCGTAACCCTTGGCGATCCCACCTAAATCTATCTCGACTCCAGGCTGCTGGAACTTCACGGTACTCTGGGTCAGATCTAGCACAACCGATTGATAATCGACTGTCTTCTTGGCCTCTTGCCACTCTTTGTCGGAAGGTTTGATACCCTTTCGGTAGTTAAATTTGTGGCCTACGGAACCCACGGTAACATCGAATGCGCCGCCACTCATCGCGCTGTATTCCTGAGCTTTTTGGATTAAAAGAACCAACTCTTCACTGACCTTAACCGGCTCGTAGGCTGCCCTTTGGTTCACCAAAGACAACTCGGAGCGTTCAATATAGGGACTCATTAACTGATTAATGCGCTCCATTTCAGCTAACACCTTTTGGATCAGGATTGATGCCTTGGCCTCATCGGTCTGCCAAAGCTCCACATAAATACGTGTGCCCATTATGGGAGCTTCTTGATGAAGCCATTGGGCTGACGCCGATGAGCACACGGCTACCACCAGGGCCATGAGTAAGGTTCTCATTACCAAGGGATCAAGGTACCGTCGTAGGCAATAAAATCACCGCTTTGATTAGCCTTAAGATTGCCAATAACTTTGCGCAACCCCTTAACGGATGTAGTGGTATCAATCAAGGCATTGGCTCCACCCATATCCGTTTGAACCCAACCTGGATGCAGGATGACCACTTTAATTTTTTCTTCCGCCAAATCAACCGCCAGGGACTTGGCGGCAGCGTTAAGCGCCGCTTTTGAGGAACGATAAATATAACTACCGCCGGAGGTGTTGTCAGTCACGGAACCCATTTTACTACTCAACATTGCAACAGTAGAACTGCCTGAATTTGCCAAATTTGACCGTAACACTTGCACCAGCTTTATCGGCGCTATGCTATTTATGTGGAATACCTTTAACCATTCCTGTTCGTCTAACTGGGTCAGTTGATTGCCCTCGCCATAATAGCCCGCATTATTGATTAATAAATGAATAATCTGGTCACCCAAGGATTTGGATAGTTGCTTTCTTGACTGGGGATCCGTTACATCCAGTGGCAGTACCGTAAGCATCTCCTTATTGATCTCCTGTAATTTCAGCAAATCATGAGCTGCCGCCGGGTCTCTGGCAGTGGCGAACACTCGATTACCTTCGGCTAAATATTGCTTGGTGAACTCGAGTCCGATTCCTCTATTGGCACCTGTAATCAGTACTGTTTTCATGTAATTCCCTCGTTTAAAAAGTCATATTAATAGCGCACCGGATAAAACAGAGACCACCTAGTTAATCAAAAGGTTCATACTGTACCCGTAAAACCTCAAATACAGTGTCGCCTTTGGGGCGACTAACATCAACTTCATCGCCTACTTGTTTTTTTAACAGTGCTTTTGCCAACGGCGCATCGATACTAATCCAACCTCTTTCGATATCAATCTCATCGGCCCCCACTAATCGATAGGATTCAGTGATACCGGTGTCAACATTTTCCACTTCAACCCAGGCGCCAAAGTAAATTTTGGATTGGTCAGTGGGCTTTTCACTAACCGTTTTTACTGATTCAAGCCGTTTCACCAAATAGCGGATACGTCGATCTATTTCTCGTAGTTGCTTTTTCCGATAGATATATTCAGCATTTTCCGATCGATCTCCTTCCGCTGCGGCTTCCCCTAGCGCTTTGGTCACCTCTGGCCGCAGTCGCTCGCTCATATAGCGCAGTTCGGCCATTAATTTGTCGCGACCTTCCGGTGTTATATAAGGCGCAGATGGTGTGCTTGGGGGGCGGTAGCGTGACATTTAGCCTCGACTGATTAAATCTGGATTTTTCGAAAGTTCTTTCACCATTTTATATTCTGCACTGACCACTTTCATTAACTCTTGGTCATTTTTTTCGTCCCTGTCATGGAACGCCAAGAAATCGAAGGATAAATAACCACCATTATCGGGCCTACAATCAGGAAATAGATGGATTAAACCAGTAAAGTAATCTCTGGGAGCAACAATATTAATTAAAAACTTGTCATCGCTGCGACGAACATAACCAAGAGTGTTATCCAGCAATGTGCTCGCTTCCTGGATGGATACAATAGCTTGTTTTTCAAAAAATCCCTGCGCCTTTGCCCCTCCATGACACTTAGCAACGTAACGCATAGAAGCGTGTTGAGTTTGCCGATCAAGTTCCAAAGTTTGCGCCAGCTTAAAGGTACTGACAATCATTTGAATTTGCGAATCAAAATGCATGGTTGCCTCCAAATCATTTTTATTGTTAATTGGGCAAAGCTGTTCATTTTTTTGAAACAAGTTATTTACTATTATTATGGGTGCAGATTATGGTTGCGAAGCCGTTTCCATATGATCATCCAGATCCAGCAATAATGCCTGCAACTTTTCTCTATACTCCCCAGCATCCTGCCACAAACCCCGCTGAATGGCTTCTAACATTCGCTCGGCCATTTCTTCTAACGCATTAATATTGTTGTCACGTAAAAATTGTTGATTCGAAGGGTCAAGAATCAAGGTATCACAGACATTTTCATACTGATAATCATCGATTAATTGGGTCGTCGCTGAGTAGGCAAAAAGGTAATCGACGCTGGCCGCCATTTCAAAGGCTCCTTTATAGCCATGTTCCTGCATAGCCGCTAGCCACTTTGGATTGAGGACGCGGGATCGAATAACCCGATTAAGTTCCTCCTTAAGAGTACGAACCCGCGGTGCGGCGGGATTGGAATGATCTAAATGATATATTGACGGAGCCTGTTCGCCATATACAGAAACGGCATTGGCCATTCCCCCCTGAAATTGATAATAATCATCAGAGTCCAGCAAATCGTGCTCTCGATTATCTTGATTCTGAACAACGGTATCCAGCTGCGAGAGTTGGTATTCAAAACTGCTGCGAGCAAGCACCCCTTTCATGGTCTCTCGACCATAGGCATAACCTCCCCAGTTGCGGTAAGCCTCAGCAAGGTCACTGCTATTTTGCCAGCAACGTTCATCGATAAGCCCTTGCAACCCCGCTCCATAAGCCCCGGGCTTACTGCCAAAAACCCGATAACTGGCTTGCCTGCGAGCCAATTCTCTATCTATCCCCTGCTGTTCGAGTTGCGCAACGCGGATTTCAATATGTTCGCGAATGGTATTATCGTCACCCGGTTCATCCAACTCCGCTAACAGCTCTACCGCCGTATCAAACAAGCGCATCACATTAGGAAAAGCATCGCGAAAAAAACCGCTGACTCTCAATGTTACATCAACCCGTGGCCGCCCTAACAGCATCGCGGGAATCACTTCTATATCCACGACTCGCTGAGATCCTGCTGCCCAAACCGGTTTAACCCCCATTAGAGCAAACGCTTGTGCTATATCATCACCGCCCGTTCTCATGGTGGCGGTACCCCAAACTGAAAGTCCCAATTGGCGTGGAAAGTCACCCTGTTCCTGTAAGTGCCTATTAATAAGTTGCTGGGCAGATAGTTGACCCAATGCCCAGGCTGCGGTAGACGGAATGGAACGATTGTCGACGGAAAAAAAATTGCGCCCAGTGGGTAATGTGTCCAAGCGCCCTCGTGTTGGCGCTCCACTGGGGCCAGGTTCCACAAATTGACCTTGCAATCCCTTGATTAAAGAGCCAAGTTCATCCACTGCACTTTTTTCTAAGGCGGGTACTAATTCGGTTTTGGCATAGTTTAATACAGCATGGGCGCTAGGGAATTGGGCTATGGGAGGCAACTCAATATTGGTGACAAGCTCTTCGAATAGAAAATATTGCACAGATAACTGCGCCAATTTTTCCAGACGTTCACGAGTATCGGCGGTTGTACGCCAGTCATTTTCCAATAAGCCGTTTAAAAGTTCTGGCTTGGATTGGCTCCAGATTGATGTGTCAGCGGCCAGAGGATCAAAATCCTGAAAGCCAAAATCCTTAGCAAAAGCATGGAGTATACCTTCTTCATGACTTTTTTTACCCCTAGGCAAGCGCAGTAATGCAACAAGGGTATCTACCAGTTTAGGTCTATTTGGAAGCTGGCCTAAGCGGTGTAAGCCATGGCGAATTTGAGCCTCTTTGATGTCACAGAGATAAGCATCGAGCTGCTCTAACAGTTCGTTGTCATCTGTTGACTGAGTTGGGGCCAGTTCTGTAATTACATTTTGAGTTTTAATTTCCTGAATGATTTTATCCCGCAACCAGCTTGCTCGACGCTGATCCATATCCACGGCTTGATAATATTCATCAACTAAACCTTCCAGAGTTGCTAATCCACCATAGGTTTCTGCGCGGGTCATGGGAGGCATCAGATGGTCAATAATGACAGCCTGGCTACGTCGCTTAGCTTGAGCGCCTTCTCCAGGATCATTAACAATAAAGGGATAAAAATGCGGCAAAGGTCCTAATAAAATATCTGGCCAACAAGTCTCAGCCAACGCCGTGCCTTTGCCTGGCAACCATTCCAGGTTGCCGTGTTTCCCCACGTGAATAACCGCTTGTACCTTATATTCATGACGCAACCAAAAATAAAATGCCAAGTAACTATGGGGAGGCACCAGATCAGGATCATGGTAGTTGGCTAGTAAATCAAGATTGAAACCACGTGCTGGCTGGATGCCAATAAAGGTCTCGCCCAGACGCAGACCTGCAATCATTAAGCGCCCCGCGCGGAATTTTGGGTCCCGTTCAGGTTCTCCCCATCGCTCAAGTACGTCTGCCTGAGATTGCGCCGGTAGCTGCTTGAAGTGCTGCCAGTAGGTTTCCAGGTCAAGACTCTGCCAACAGCCTTTAAAGTCCAACGTATTGGGGTTATTAGTAATATTACCGAGCAATTGTTCGAGCAAATCATTGCCGGAGACTGGCACATTGTCCACCGGGAACCCAGCCCTGCTCATGGCTTGCAGAATATTCACTGTAGAGACTGGCGTATCAAGCCCAACGCCATTACCAATGCGGCCGTCTTTGGTTGGATAATTTGCTAAAATCAGCGCAATGCGTTTATCACCGTTAGACTTCAACGACAACCGTAAATAATTGCGCGCCAATTGGGCGACAAATTGCGCCCGCTCTTTATGAAGTTGGTAACGAACAATGGGGACTTGGCAACGTTCATTGTAGGCCGTTTCTGTTTTAAAACTCACGGCTCGAGTAATAATTCTGCCATCCATTTCTGGCAATACAATTTGGGTGGCTATATCCCGACTCCGTAAACCTTGCATGGTATCTTGCCAGTCCTGCTCCGTGCTGGCTGACATCATCAATTGCAATATGGGTAGGTCTCCATTGATCGGTGACTGAAACCCATGAGGCGTTGTGCTACCCCCTTCTCCACTGGCACGATGACAGGAAAAACCCGTGGTATTCAGAATCAGCTTGACGGGTAACGAGTCCACTATATGGTTAATGAGTAACAAGGACTCCGGATCTTTCAAACTCACAACGACTAAAGGTAATACACAAATACCCGCAAGTTCTAACTGGGTAACGAGTTCATCAAATACGGCCGTATTGCCACTGAGATAGTGGCTGCGATAAAACAACAGTAAGCACAGTGACGAAGTATCCAACCCCTGAGATTGCCCTTTGTCTAGCCAGGCCGTTGCAGACTCCAGTGTTGAATCTGCTGCCGGATAAATTAAACACTTGGGCAGCCGTTTCGGTGGCTGAAAGCCCCCTCTATAGTGCAAATATTTTACCGCGATGAACTGCAATAATTGTTGGGCATTGAAGCGGCCTCCTTCCCGCAAATAATCCCACACCCACTGAGCCGTAGCCAAACTCACTGAACTGGATTGCATCAAACTGAGATCCTGCTCGTGGTCCCCGGGAACGATGATTATCTGCCGCTTACCAGGTTTCTGAGCATACCATTCCTGTAACCGCTCAACGCCATATGGCCAATAGGATTTGCCGCCCAGCAGCGAAACGATAACCACTTGGGCTGATTCGCTTTCCAACACTGAATTCTCGTACAAATCAAATGCCGCTGGTTTTAGCAATTGCATCCAGTTGGCCAGCCTGATTGAGGGAAAGTCCTTAGGGAGAGCTTCGCTGGCCTGCGCCAGTGAAGCTAAACTTGAGTCAGCCGCCGACAATATAATAATACTGGCAGGGGTCTGCGCTAGATCAACAATACCGTCATCATCAACGAAACCACCGGGTTTGGAGGCAAGTAGGTGCATAAACCTAGGGCTTACCTATAATGTCGCTAACGTTTGGTTAAGGGCCGTTTCAATATCCGTTTGCACTATCCCTTTGCCAATAAAAACAATTTGAGTGCGGCGCTCTTCGTCAGGCTTCCATAAGCGGTCAAAGTGAACGTCCAGGCGACTACCTACAGCCTGAACCACCTGACGCAGTGGTTTACCCTGAACCGCAACAAAACCTTTGGCGCGAAAAATGGGATAATCGGAAATCAGCATGGTTAAGGCTGTTGCCAGCTTAGGGCCATCCACTTCTCCCAGTTTCACCACAAACGAGTCAAAATGATCGTGAGCGTGCTCATGATGGGCACCATGATGATGGTGGTGGTCGTGGTGGGTGTGAACTTGATCGATACGATTTTCTGCCGCAGCGTTTATACCCATCAACCACTCAAGCTGACCTTGGTTTTGTTCGACAAATACAGTTTTGACCTGCTGCGGTACTTTTGCCCGCAATATTTCGGTAACAGCAGCCTGTTGCTGACTATCCAGCAAATCCTTTTTGCTGATAACCACCAAATCTGCCGCAGACAATTGATCCGCTAATAACTCCTGCAAACTAGGATCATGATCCAAACTGGAATCCGCCAGACGCTGAGCCGCCACCTTGCTTTCATCACTGGCGAAACGCCCTGCGGCTACCGCTGGTCCATCAACCACGGTCACTACAGAGTCGACAGTGAAATATTGTTTGATCTCAGGCCAGTTAAAAGCCTGCACCAGTGGTTTTGGCAACGCTAAACCACTGGTTTCTATTAGTACGTGATCGATTTGATCGCGGCGCTCCACTAACTGCTTCATTACAGGGAGAAATTCTTCTTCCACAGTGCAACAAATACAGCCATTAGCCAGTTCATAGATACCCTGATCATTGCTGACTTGAGGGCGGTCCTCGTCTTCACATTCCAGGGGGCAACTGCGCAACAACTCTGCATCGATATCCAGTTCGCCAAACTCATTAACAATCACCGCTATCCGCTTGCCAGCCGCTTGTTTCAATACCTGTGAGAGTAGTGTGGTTTTCCCGCTACCTAAAAACCCGGTAACCACCGTAGCGGGGATTTTTTTCAATTCCATGACTGACTCCTAGCTAAAAGTTCTGGGCCAGAATTGTCTCACAAAATAAGGGAAAGAAAACGCTTGGGGCAGCAAACAAAGTGCTTTAACAGCGACTTTAGGCAACTTTCACATGGAAACATACCAACAAAATATGTATATCACACTGAATACTGATTCCGCTGGTCACTAAAACCACAATCCTGAGCTACAAATCCGTAAGAATAATTAAGCGGTATTATTCCCCAAACTGAAATAAATTCAGAGGATTAGGTAGAGTGGTTTAAATCCTTTGCTACACTTCTGTTAAGTAGTATTTTGAAACGGTTTACGGCCATGACAAACTCTGAATTTAGAAAATCATTGCCTGCGGGTTCCGTTGTCTTTAGCCAGGGCGACCCTGCGGATTGTGCTTATATTCTGGAAAGCGGATCAATCCAGGTATCTATAATTCGCGACCAACAGAAAATTGTAGTTGCTACGCTCACCGAAGGTGATCTACTGGGCGAAATGGCATTGATCGATGATCAGCATCGAACCGCTTCGGCTGTTACCTTATCAGATTCCAATTTGGTTATTATCCCGAAAAATTACATCAAGCAAAAAATTTACAGCTCTGATCCTACTCTACGCTTATTTCTACAGGTGATTCTAGAGCGTTATCGCGATATTCATGCCCGTTTGGTTCAGGTTCTCGATGGGCTCGGCGGAGTCAGTACAGCTCCTGAAGATTCAGCTTCGCCAGATACGTCAAACGCCATTAAAGACTTGGTGGGGCAGTATATCGAAATGCAGCAACGAATTTTCGAAGCAGTGAGTAATGCCTCCCACAGTAAGCAATTTCACGGGCGCCATGAGCATGAATCCAAATCCACGACATATATGCTGAATATGGAACATTCATTAAAAGCGGCCGTTTCAAACCGCGAGTTCGAGCTATATTATCAACCGATTATTTCTTTGGCTCAGGACACGGTCGCTGGCTGCGAAGCATTGATACGCTGGAACAACCCAGAACTTGGCATGGTTTCGCCCTTGGAGTTTATTCCTACGGCCGAAGATACTGGATTAATTATACCCATTGGTCAGTGGGTCATTGAAGAGGCTTGCTCCGCTCTCAAGCGATTTATGGCCGCAGCACAGCCTAACTCCGCCGCGGATTTTTATGTTAGCATCAACTTATCCGCCAAGCAGTTCGAGCAAAATCAATTAATCGACAACATTCGCTCCACTATAAGCTCAATTGGCATTCCCTTTAACAGTGTTAAATTCGAAATCACGGAAAGCCTGTTGATGGACAATCCTCCCCTCGCAGAAACAGCGCTCAACAAACTGGAAGCGTTGGGCGTTACTCTGGCGATTGATGATTTTGGCACTGGATATTCCAGCTTCAGCTATTTGCACCGCTTTCCGATTCATACCCTAAAAATAGATCGTGCGTTTGTCAGTACCATGTGTCAAAACATCAAAAGTCTGAATATCGTGAAATCTCTGATCCAACTCGCCCACAGTCTGAGTATCAATGTCATTGCTGAGGGTGTGGAAACAGAGGAAGAAATGAATTTACTGAAAGTGTTCGGCTGTGATTTTGCACAAGGCTATTATTTTAGTCGACCGGTTCCAGAAGCTGACTTCACACAACTTCTGGAAAACGACTTGCTTTCCAACAGCGCTTAAGTAAGCCGCCTAGCGTTTTACCGTGCGCGGCTGTTCCGGCTTAACCTTGGGTCGGTATATATGGGCTTGCTCCTCGCTGTACAGATAAGAATCCGCAAAGTGCTCACTATCAAGCACATAGCCCACCAAAATCAGTGCCGTTCGGGTGAATTTTTTAGCCCTCACCTTAGCCACGATATCTTTTAAGGTGCCTGTTACCTTATCTTGGTCAGGCCAAGACGTTCGATAACACACAGCTACTGGGCAATCTTCCCCATAGTAAGGCACCAGTTCTTCCACTATTTTATGGATTCGCGTGATGCCCAGATGGATCGCCAAGGTAGCGCCACTTTGTGCCAAAGCGGGCAGGCGCTCCCGTTCCGGAAACGGAGTCTTGCCTTCATATCGGGTATAGATCACGGTTTGAGATATGCCGGAGAGGGTTAGCTCTTTTCCCAGCCAGGCCGCAGAAGCCGCTGCAGCAGTAACCCCTGGAATAATTTCAAAGTCAATCCCCTGCGCATTCAGGCGTCTGATTTGTTCGCCAATGGCACCATACAAGGATGGATCACCGGAATGAACCCGCGCCACGTCTTTACCATCTTTGTGAGCCATCGCAATGTGCTCAAGAATTTCATCCAAGCTCAGCGAAGCGGTATCTACCACAAGCTCAGCCTGCGCCTCAGCCAGTTGGATAACTTCCCGAGGCACCAGCGAGCCGGCATAAAGTATTACCGGGCATTGCTGTATGAGGCGTTGACCTTTGACGGTTATAAGCTCAGGGTCGCCCGGTCCTGCACCAATGAAATAAACAGTCATACCACTACCTCAATTTCTTTTTATAACCACGGGGTGTATAAACCCAGCCTTTGACGCCCTGTTCGATACGACGGGTCTCACTGTTGCCAACGGAAACCAAAGTGAACATATCCACTCTCTCCGCAGCCAGCTCGGCTAAGGTAATGATCTGCACGGTCTCTTCGCTACGGGTAAGTTGTCGACCTAACACTACAGGCGTAGTGGCTGGGCGATACTGCAATAAAATATCCCGTGCAGTGTTTAATTGCCAATCTCGCTTCTTTGACACTGGGTTATAGAAGGAAACCACGAAATCCCCGCTACCGGCACTATGAATTCGCTGCACAATAGTTTCCCAAGGCGTCAGTAAATCAGATAACGAAATGGTGCAAAAATCATGTCCTAACATGGCCCCCACCGCACTAGAGGCTGCTTGCATTGCGGTAATACCCGGAATGACTTCAATTTCGACATTCAACCATTGGGGATGCTCGCCTACCCCTTGAATCTGTTGATCCAACAATTCAAATACCAGAGTAGCCATAGCATAAATGCCGATATCTCCACTGGAGATAAGCGCAGTGTCTTTACCGCTGGCAGCCAGATTCAAGGCGAGTCGGGCACGACCAATTTCTTCACCCAAGGGTAATTCATGATGTTGCTTGTTGACGCTTAACGGGCCAAGCAATTCCAGATAATAACCATAACCAACCCAGTCTGTGGCTAGGCTTAACGCTTTTTTTGCTAGAGGAATGAGGTAATTTTCATCACCTGGGCCAATCCCCACTACGAATAATTTTGCCATTGTTTTTAATTCTCGTTGCCAAAACTGCGCGCAATAGAACAGGTTGCCCGCTGACTTTTTTGTTTAGTTATCACTAATTCCGCCCGCTTCCCGGTGGTTATGGAGGCACTGTATAAAGCCGCCGACTCCGCAACACCATACACACCTACCGTGTCGTGCACGTATTGTGACTTTGTGGAAAGACAATGTTCGACGCTCTTCAGATCACTGGCAGGCCAAGTATTAAAAGGCTTACCCCATAGTTTTGCTAACTGAATCAAACCGGTTTCATCCTGCTTAACCTCAATACTGGCAAGACAATACAGATCGGCCCACTGAATGCCTGCCTGTCGCAAACATTGTTCAGCTAATGCCTGCAGGTCCTCTAGCAAACACCCCCTCTCACAACCCATACCAAGAGTATAGATAGGGTAAACATACGGCTGTGCAGTAGTAATAACTAACTGACCCGCCAGGTGCTCGGCTAATTGCCTCGCTAATTCGTTAGCACCACCTTCATGTCCTGACAAAAGAGGCACAATAAACTGGCCATTTTCATCCAGCACCAGCACCGGAGGATCACTGTGTTTAGAGGCCAGAACTGGAGCAAGTACTCTCACAGCAATACCAGTAGCACAGATCATTACCAACGGCTCACCCGCTTGAAACGCTTGCTGTACCGTTTCAGCAAAAGGCTTGGGTTGGTAGCAAATCTCAGCATTTTCCCAGCGACGGGCAATTTGTTTTGCCAGTAATAATCCAGGTTCTGTGAGCGCAATAATCTTCATTAGTCCACTCCTTGGCCTACGCGAGTCACAATGAATATAGAGAAATAAGGACCGGGCTCATGGGTTAGTTGGCTAATGTCCTGACAGATCCATTCATTTTCTCGCCCCACATTTTCTAAATAGGATGATTGCTGTAACCGACCCGCGCGAGTGATTGCCGACAGTATTTTAGACCGCGCTTGTCCTGCCTTCATAATCACCACAGTGTCATGGGTTGTGAGTGCTTCAAACAGGAAATTTTCATCTTGGCGACCACTCACTACCGCCATGGAATCTTTCAGTTGAGTCAAAGGCTGTAACAGTTTCGCGGCCGCCGCTTGCATCGCCGGCACACCGGGAACCACCTCTAACGCGTATTTACCCGCAACACTTAAGCGCTCCAATAAATAGCTGCAGGAACCAAAAAACAAGGGATCGCCTTCACAGAGAAACACCACATCCAGACCTTGATCAAGCTGAGCCTTAATCTCTGCGGCAGCCTGATCATAGATTTTATTCGCCTGAGAGCGATCATTGCTCATAGGCATAACCAGCGGAATCTCTATCGGTACAGTATCCAGCGATTCTAATGCTTGCGCAGCAATACTTCGGCTCTGTGACAAGCCACTGTCATTGGTGATAAAACTGATCACGTCGGCCTGCTGAATCAAACGCCAAGCTTTTAAGGTCAATAATTCAGGATCGCCAGGGCCTACACCGACACCGTAAAAATGGCCTGTTTTAGTCTTAATTGACATGCAGACTATCTCCCATCAGGCCATTGCCAATCAAGCTATCGCTATTCAAATAACCACTTACCAAACTGTTACTCACTAATTTGTCTCTCATGACAGTGGGCCGCGAAAACCTTGCGCCAATAACACAGGGTGACAGGCAATTGGGGTCGATAAACCCACTGCGAACCCAGGGATCCCAGCCGACTCACGGCCATTTGCACAGAGTCGAATTCTGCTTCAACACCATACTGCTGTTGCAGATACCAAAGTTGCTGCTTTGTATTTTCTGTGACCGCGCTAATTAACAGGATTCCACCAACAGGCAGCCGCCGCCATGCTTCAGCGAACACCTCCTCTAATTGGCCATCACTGCCCCCTATAAAAACCTTGTGCGGGTCAGGCAACTCAGCCAGACACTCAGGGGCATGACCCAACAGCGGATGCAAATTATCCACGACACCGAATCGTTGCTGATTTTCCAGCAACTTATCGAGGCGGTCTTGATTGCTTTCGACACTGTATATCTGCGCTTGGGGCTGCCAATAAGCCAATTCTATGGAGACCGATCCACAACCTGCTCCAATGTCCCAAATCACTTCTTGTGCCGAGAGTTGCAGATAACTAAGAATGGCGAGCCTGACTTCGCGCTTGGTTATCATGCCCGATCCGTCATTGGCACCGGTAACGAAAACCTGATCCGGAATTCCGGGAAACACGGGCTGACAAACTTCAGCAATGGCAGAATCTGGTTCCGCTAGTTGCACCACCGTAACGTGCAGTGGATGAAACGATTCTTGAGATTCACTCAGAGTTTGGGCAGACTCCCGATGAATTTCTTGCTGACTGGAACCCAGCTTTTGGCACACCATGATTTGTGCCGATGGGAATCCTGCTTTGACACACTCCTGGGCGATATATTGCGGCGAACTATGTTTGTCCGTAAGAATAAGCAAGGTTTGATTCGGCTGTAATGCCCGCCTCAATGTTGTCTTGGGACGACCATGCAAACTGATAACTCGCGCCGTTTGCAGCGTCAAACCCAAGGCGCTACAGGCCGCTTGAATACTGGAAACTGCTGGAAAAAATTCGATGTTTTGCATCGGCCAATGACGCACTAACCAAGTTCCTATGCCGAAATACAAAGGATCACCGGAAGCTAAAATCGCGATGTTCTCAACACCGTTTTTCTGCCATTCGTCGAGCTGTTGCTGAAGCTGGTCCAATTTTGGTAAGGCGCAACATTCAATCCCCTGCACCAAAGTTTCTACCATTTTTAGCTGACGGGACGAGCCAACCACAATGCTACAATTAACTAATGCGTTCCTCGCCGCGGCCACTAAACAAGCGGTATCACCAACGCCCAAACCAATGACAACAATATTCACCTTAGTAGCACTCGCCGCGAATACAGCGCAACAAAGCATTACAGCTGGCAGCCGCTACCGCACTGCCACCTTCGTTACCCAATAGGGTAATACATTCTATGCCTAGCACTTCATGATTATCCCATAGCGCTTGTTTCGACTCAGCCGCTCCCACAAAGCCCACCGGCATGCCGATTACCAACGCCGGTTTGGGTGCGCCCTGATAAATCATTTCCAACAATCTAAATAAAGCGGTTGGTGCATTGCCAATAATCACTATGCTGTCCGCTAAGTGCTCACGCCAAAAATCCAGCGCTGCCATGGTTCGAGTCTGGCCTCGATCACGAGCAATAACCGCTACTTGTGGATGATTTAAGAAACACAAAGGTTCTCGATCTAACATTCTTTTCGTCAACCCCTGTTTAACCATTTCCACATCACAAAGTATGGGCTGCTGTGCATTTAAGGCCTGTCGTCCCTGGCTACATGCGTTGACGCTGAAACGCACCAGTTGTGCTATAGCAGGCTGACCCAAGCTGTGGACGATGCGCATTACCACTTGCTGTTGGTCTTCACTTAACCCAGTGAGATCCGTTGTTTGCCGAATACGACGAAAACTTTCTGCCTCAATTGCAGCAGGATTTAGCTCGTAATCTGGCAACACAAATTCTTTCACTGATGTCACTCGCTTTTGTCAGTACTGTCATGGTGATGATGACTGTGTTGATGGTCATGTTGATGGTTGTGGTGATGGCCATGATGATGGTCGTGGTCATGATGATGGTGATGATCCGCGTCCGTGCCAATTCCCTGCACATGATGGTGATGGCTTTCCTGGGGTATACCCACTTTATGTTCGGAACCCACTATTTGCACACGATACTGACACAGCTGGCAGTTCATATTGGGACTGCCCTCTTCAATTTCCTGTAATTTCAGGGCGAAGCTATCAATAACCCTGGGATGGTCGTTCAAATAGGGCGCTTTTACTACAGTGACCTCTGGGTGCTGGTGCGCATAATCATCCACCCACGCATAGATTTTTTTAATCAAGCGACCGGTAAACAAGAAATAAGGAAAAACAATGATTTGTTTAAAACCTAGACCATGAGCTCTCTGCAAACAATCAGGCACCAGAGGTGTGGTCACACCTGAATAGCAGGTGGTGGCCCAACCAAAACCCATGCCTTCTTCCAGGATACGGGCTATTTTACTGATATTTGAATTTGCATCAGCATCGGAGGCACCACGCCCCACCACCACTAACAAGGTTTGTTTCCGGTCATAATCGGAATCACTGAGTTTGAGTCTTGCTTTTAGTTCCGCCTCGGCTTCCGTTACCCGCGCCTGAGCCGCTTGCAACATTGGGGCTTGTACACCCAATTCGGCACCATATTCAATGGTGATATTATATTCCTGTTGCAAACGGTTAAGCTCACTGGGAATATCATTTTTAGCATGCCCGCCCGCCATCAGCATACCGGGTATCGCCAAAATATGCTGCGCGCCCTGATCCACAAGCTTTTGCACGCCTTCAGCAATAATCGGCTTAACAAATTCGAGAAATCCCGTTTCCACCAAACGATCAGGAAACCGCTCACGGAAATGTTCCGCCAATTGGTAAAACTCTTCTACCGCTTCCACATCTCGTGAACCGTGCCCAACAAACAATATCGCTGGTTTCTCTGTGGCGGTATGAATTTTATGGGGTGTGTTCATTCGCTGTATTTCCTATCTGTTTATACATGATTAGCCTCTTTAATAACCGCTTCTACACATTGTGAAGTAGTGGCCATAACAAGGCCTATTGACGGCTGGACTGGGCGCCGCAAGAAATAAACCGGAATATTCAGTTTACGGGCTGCTATCAATTTTGATTGCACAAGGAGTCCACCACTGTTTTTACAAACAAGTGCATCCACCTGATAACTGCACATCCGTTGAATTTCATCCTCTTCATTAAATGGCCCAATTCCCTGAATCCAGGTGACTGAGCTGGGCAGCCTTTGTTCCATGGGTACTGCTGTGCGTACCAAGAATTTTTGGGTTGATTCAGTACTTACTTCAGCCATGTATTTTAAAACCTCAGCATCCAGTTGGCCGCTGGTAAAAAAAATACTGCGCTTGTCCATTAAAGCAGACAGTATCTGCGTCCAGGTTTTGAAGGTCTGCCATCTGTCGTCTTTTGTGGCCTGCCATTCTGGTCGTAAATAGCGCCAGTAAGGCAACCCCTCTTCGGCGCATACCTGAGCAGCAGTCCGAGTCATTGTTTCCGAGTAAGGATGGGTCGCATTAATGATGCCCGCAACATTCTTAGTCGCCACATAGGCCTTTAAACCACCTTCGGCGGTAAAACCACCAGCCCTCAGCTCACAGGGCATATCCGGGTGTCGTACCAATCCGGCAATACTGTAAATTACGTGGAGACCGTGGCTGTGTAAGTTTATCGCCAGCTCTTTAGCGTCACTGGTTCCACCCAAAACCAACCAAAACTTGTTAGCCTTCATGGATTTTGATCCCGCGCCACAGCAATCATCTGTCCTTGACGATCCACCGCCCAGACCTCTATATCCAATCCGGGTACTTTCTTTTGAGCGACAACTAACGCCTGTTCACATACCCGCAGAGCCAACGGGATACGCTGATCGAGAGCAATGTTATAAGCCTCAATACTCGTATTGGCTTGAATAATTTGCTGTTGCGTTGCCGGGTTTGCGCCTACTTCTTGCGCCCACTGCGCCAAATGACCAAAATCAACGGCACCCGCGCGGCTGTGAAGATCCATATGGCCACTGGCCATTTTTGTTATTTTACCAAACCCTCCGCACAAACTCAGTTTTGCAACGGGCTTATTTCTAATGTATTTCAATACGGCGCCGACAAAATCACCCATTTCAATTAGCGCCATATCGGGCAATTGATAGTGTCGAGCAATGGCTTGCTCACTGAGATTGCCTGTAGCAGCTGCGATATGGGAAATGCCATTGCTTAAGGCCACATCGATACCCTGATGTATGGAGGCTATATAGGCTGCACAGGAAAAAGGCCTTACAATTCCAGTAGTGCCCAAAACCGATAATCCGCCCATAATTCCAAGCCGAGGATTCATGGTCTTTTTCGCCAATTCGGCGCCATTATCAATACTTATGGTAACCCGAAAGCCACCTTCATAATGGTATGCAGCAGCCAGTTTCTTCAAGTGCTCCACGATCATACGACGCGGAACCGGATTGATGGCAGGTTCACCAATAGCCAAGGCTAGTCCTGCCCGGGTAACCGTGCCAACACCCTCGCCGCCGTGAAACTCCACTCCAGTCCTAGCCACTAACTCGATTTGAGTTCGAATTCGGGCTCCATGGGTAATATCCGGGTCATCCCCCGCATCTTTAATAACACTGGCGCTGGCACAGGTTTGATTTCGCTTCCCGTAATCCACCACAGGAAACGTCACCTGTTGGCCTTTTGGCAGAATAATCGATACCTCACTCGGTTGCCTGGAGGTTAATAGCCACTCCGTTGCCGCTACTGCACAAACCGTAGCGCAACAACCGGTACTATAGCCGGTTCGCAAAGGGGCTGGCTGTTCACTACTCTCCGGCCACATAAAAACCTACCGCTCAACTTCACCACCGAACAACCGGGCAATGGCCAAAGCGTTAGATGGGAAAAATAAATGAAGGTACGTTGCGGTTAAAGAACCTAACCGATAGATAGGCTCTCCCGGCGCTGGATGTCGTTGTCGACGCCCAAAAGCAATGGGATCCAGCGATAAATCTGCTCGTGAACGGTGGTGAGCATGGGCCCGAAACTCGCCTTCAGGCAAGGCTGCGTATTGCATACCCTGACATCCACGTTTACCACGCATGGCACCCACACCCGGCAGTAAACCAGCCAGCTGATGTGACTCACCACTAAGGTCTACCAATTGTTCAAGGCAATATAAAAACCCGCCACATTCCGCGAGGATGGGTTTGTCTACCCGAAAATGTTCTCGCAGCTGCTCTAGCAGCCGTTGATTTGAAGCCAGTTGTTTACCATGCAATTCCGGATACCCACCGGGTAACCAAACAGCATCCACTTTTGGCAAAGTCTCTGATTCTAACGGCGAGAAAAAAGTAAGTTCAGCCCCCAAGCTTGCCAACAATTCCACATTGTCTTGATAGATAAAACTGAAGGCCGCGTCTCTGGCTATGGCAATTGAGCGGCCTCGCAAAAGCGGATCATTCCCTAAAGTTGTTTCAGCAATAATGACGGGGTGGCTAGGAGGAGAAAAGGTTACCGGGGGAGGCAGCTGCAAAGCTGCAACCCTGGCAATAACATCGGCGGCCCGTTCAAACCGTAGCTCCAACTCATCACGCACCTCACTGGCCTGAACCAAACCTAAATGCCGCTCCGGTAATGCCAACTCGGCGTCACGAGGCAGACTGGCTAACAAGGGCAAGCCGTCAGGAAGTGAATCACGAATCAATTCCTCGTGTCGCTGGCTGCCACAATGATTAGCAATCAAGCCCACGAACTGCAAGTCTGTACGGTATTCAATAAGGCCTTTGGTTATGGCACCAACGGTCTGGGCCATTCCTTTTACATCCATTAATAATAATATAGGGATACCAAATCGGCTTGCCAGATCAGCACTAGAAGGTTCACCGTCAAACAGCCCCATGGCTCCCTCTACAAGAATGAGATCCGCCTGCTGAGCAGCCACATACAATTTTTCAATACAATAATCTTCACCAGCCATCCACAAATCCAACGGTGCCACAGGCAAACCCGAGGCCTGTTCCAGGATTTGCGGATCCAGATAATCCGGTCCGGTTTTAAAAACCTGAACCCGCAATCCCTGGCGCGAAAAATAGCGGGCAATCGCAGCTGTAACCGTGGTTTTTCCCTGCCCGGACGATGGAGCCGCGATAAACAATGCAGGACACTGAACCATCAGAACTCTATCCCTGCTTGCGCCTTGACCCCAAGCCGAAAAGCATGGCGTTCGTCCTGCACAACACTGATGGTATCCGCAATATCCTGTAAGGGTAAGGTCATGGTGCGGCCAGTTATAATGACACTTTGATGCACCGGTCTATTTTTCAAAGCGCTAATAACCGGTTCAATATCCAAATATTGGTATTTGAACATGTAACTCATTTCATCAAATACCAAGAGCTGATAATCAGGGTTCGCCAGTAATTGGGCCGCCACTTGCCAGGCTTGTTGCGCCGCTTGGATGTCTTGATTTTTATCTTGGGTTTCCCAGGTAAAGCCATGCCCCATGATGTGCCAGTCTACCAACTCGTGGTTGTTAAATAATTTAAACTCGCCGGTTTCTGTACGACCTTTTATAAACTGAATCACAGCACAACGTTGCCCATGACCTACCGCTCGAGCCATAGTGCCGAAGGCCGAGCTGCTTTTGCCTTTACCGTTACCTTTCAGCAAAATCAACACACCACGCTCTTGTGTTGCCTGGGCAATCTTTCGATCCATGACGGCTTTACGGGAGACCATCTTATTTTGATGGGTATCACTCATGACTTATCCTCGGTATTCAAACCAGTAGTTCGCTGGCGGCTATATATTGCGCCTGTAGTTCCTGAGCAATTTGCGGTCCACGCCCACGCTTTACCGCTGAAGACTCTACATCAATTACCCATGTTGAACCGGGCAATTGCATTCCTTTCACCGAAAGTTTACTGCGGCCATCCGTAATTAAATAATAGGCTTGGTCAGTTGCCGGTTCTTGCCGCATATAACGTTGCGCCTCTTTGGCCGCTTTGACCAACACGGTATGTAATGGTGTGCCACCGCCCGCCTCTAAACCATCCAATAAACTCGCCAATTCTTTTGGCGCCCGCCGTTTATTCAAATGCGTCAACACCTGACCATTGCCAAACCCCAGCAACATAAAATAGTGACGCTCATGATAAGCCCGAGCAGCAATGGACCGCACGATAGCTTTTGCGCGAGCGAACCAATGACCGCCCACCATAGAAGCCGAGGCATCAAGCATAACCATATGGAGCCGTGGTCTTTGAGTGGTAATAAGACGAGGAATTAACTTGGGTAATGGCCAATGACCAGCACTCTGACGCAGTGTTTCAGACCAATTGATACCTTGGTACATTCGCTGCTGGCGTCCTTTACGTCGCGTCTCAGAGGGTGACTGAGAACCTGATCGGCAACCTCCATTCAATGACATCATTAAGCGCCCTACATTCAGCTTGTCTTCAGCACAAAGCTGCTGCTGTTGCGGTTGCATTCCACCCCAATCGCCCGCCCCTGTTTCGTCGTGTTCATTGCGGCCCGAGCCTGAGGAATCGGTATCGTTTGATTGCTGATTATTGGGTGTCGCCATTGGCCTTTGAAACGGAGGCGGCGCAGGTGGCATCTTATTGGAATCCGCTTGACGCCGATGACAAAGCACTAGTTCTTCCACGGCTAACACATCCTCCTGTTCCACTTCCTGGCGGCCATTTAATGCCGCATGAGCAAGTGCACCGCGCAACCAAACCAGGTCGGCCCTCACACCATCCACATTGGCGTCCAGACATCGTTGCGCAATTAACATTCGCAAAGAATCACTGCAGTTGACTTGCGGAAGTAACAAGCGGGCGGATTGAATCTTGTCACGGAGAATGCCTTGCTGGGTTTCATATTGCGCAACAAAGGCAGCGGGATCATTATCAAACTGTTGCCGACGTTTAACAATCTCAACTCTTTCTGCCGCTGAGGGTGTCGATTCCAGCTCAATAGCAAATCCAAATCGGTCTAACAATTGGGGGCGCAATTCTCCTTCGTCTGGGTTCATCGTTCCCAACAGAACAAAGCGCGATTCGTGGCTATGACTTATGCCATCCCGCTCCACCAGATTCACACCACTAGCCGCAACATCCAATAACAAGTCCACGAGTGAATCATTGAGCAAATTAACCTCGTCGACATACAACACACCTTGATGCGCCTTCGCTAACAGCCCGGGTTGGAACACTACAGAACGATCCGTCAGTATCTGTTCCAGATTCAGGGTTCCCACCAACATCTCTTCTGTGGTATTCAAAGGCAAAGTAACAAAGGGATGTTGCTTTTGTTGCTGCGGAAGAATCTCTGCAAGACCACGGGCCAAGGTGGACTTAGCCACGCCACGAGGACCCATTATCAACGCTCCGCCAATTTGCGGGTTGATCGCCAACAGGGTCAGGCTGAGCTTTAACTCAGCCTGACCACAAACGGCGCTAAAAGGGAAATTAGGCTTTATCACCATGACCATGGAATCGCGAGATACACCAAGCGCAGGCCATACCCAATACTAGCCAAAAGATTAAATTAGTAATGCCACTCGCCACAATGAACTGATGATGCAAAGCGGTTAGCTGAGCCACCACATTTTCATCAGAGTGCCCAAACATAGGTCCCTTTAGCTGTGGCGCTCCTATTACATGGGGCAGCACAATAAGCACGGCTCCGAATATCTTTTGCCAGCCGTGTAAAATCACCACCGAGCCAATACCAACTAATGTACAAGCCGCCGTTAACACCCACCAATACTGCCTGGAGCTTAATTCTGCGGCCTGAGCACCTGGAATTTCCGGTGGTAACCCTAAGCTAGGCGCCAGAAAAAACGCCATAAACCCGGCCCCTCCCCACAACAATCCACGAGTTACCGATACAGTGCCCACTACAGATTGATAAATATTCATCAATCCCAAAATAACTGCGGCAAAACCCATGGCCACGAAAACATTAGAAAGTGCGGTAAAAGCCGTTCGTTCAACACCATCCTCTGGCTGCCAACTACTGCCATCATGATCATGAGAGTGGCCATGATCGGCGTGAGCTTGAGTAACGACGGCCGGTTCTAACTCCTCAAATTGCTCGGCTTGTAAGACGATGGGGGTCACTCCAAAGAGTTGTAAAAAACTCAGAACGATCCCCGCGAATAAACCCACCCCGAGAGAGCGTAAAATCAATTGACGAAAATGCATAAAATTCCTCGATCACAATACCAATGGCCTGTTCCCTGATTTGGAACAACCATTGGCCAGTCAAAATTGATGGTTATCTGTCTTTTAATGACAGGGGAAGGCTGCCGAGTGGCGACTATCATGAGCAGCATTATGGGCCACATCCACTGGCGCAAAGCCCACCGCAAATAACATGATCAGACCAAACCCCAAGCAAGCAAATGACTGCACCACTAGGCGTCTAATTTGGCTAGCATCGGAGCTAGGCGATTGTGATTCAGAACCGGATAAAGTTTGATTGATTGACATATAGACCTCTTGAACACCCACCGTGTATTGAGAAAATAGAAACAGGCCGGTCTTCGGGCTCAAAGAGGGTAACGTAAAGGAAAGCTGCACGTAATACCAATAACTTGCCCCTTCCCAGGTAAACCCAGTGGTTTTTGCAAGCGTCTCTTTTTTACCGATGCGGGGGCAGCAATGGGATTAAACCACACTTCCCGATTATCCTGACAACACCAGGCACCTGTTTGCGAGCCAGCAGTATACAAGAATACCGGAGGGACTGAAATAGCCAATCACTTTCACCTCCAACCAAGCACCTCCCACAGGGCCATTCCGCAAGCACCAACGGTAAGGATAAATGGCAGTGATAAATTGTGGCGCAAAAACTGCTTATAAAGCGATACTCAATTGATCTGCAATCCAGGTTGACGCAATGAAAAACACCTGTGTTTTTTCCATAATCGCAACTCTCTTATTCTCCACCGCCTGCAGTGATGGTGCTGACCCAAAAGAATCAACCGCCACTCTTTCACCAGAACTGGCCAAGGGCGAAAAAGTCGTAGCCGGAACCTGCATTAAATGTCATGGCCAGGGGATCAACGGCGCCCCCATTTTGGGCAACAAAAAAATGTGGGCTAAACGGCTGATTCAAGGCGAAGATATCCTTGTGGAACACGCTACGAACGGCTTCGCCATGGGCATGATGCCGCCCAAAGGCGGCAATCCGGATTTGACCGATGAAGACATCCGGTACGCAGTGCGTTACATGACGAGTCTGGTGCAACCCGGTAACATTGAATAAACAAAACTATAGGTCATCCAAAGAAAAAGCGGCCGCCGTTAACGGTTCAGAGTTACCGTAGAAACGACACAAAGCCAATCTCATTGACTGGGTTCGCTCAGACAACCCCCCGGCAATATAAGCCTGAACCTGCCTATGAACAGCGCGTTTAAACGGCCAGGGATCGGATTCACAGCCATTCAAATTATCAGTGCTCACTCGAAAAGGCCAACGGGCAGCTTGCGCCAGAATCCACTCTATGGCTTGGGGCTTCACCTCAACTTGCTCAAATAAAGCCTGCTGTTCAAGATTGCGGCCGTCTGGGCAGTACCAATAGCCAAAATCCTCTTGCTGCCGACGCTTCTCCCCGGCAATCAGCCAATGGGCAATCTCATGCAATCCACTGCTAAAAAAACCGTGGGCAAAATGAATTTCATGGTATTTGCGCAGCGCAGATTTTGGTAAGTAAACCGGCTCATCCCCACCTCTAACCAAACGGGTTTCGTGACTTTGTAAGAAACATTGATCAAACAATTGAATCAAATCTTCGCAACGGTGTGCCGTAGACATATCAAAAACCAAACTCCATGATAACTATTAAAACCCACCACCAAACTGTACACTAGGCCGCCTTTTATTACAGCCCAAGGATACTATGCTCGCCCTATCGGACCGCTTGCTATTGCGTAGCGAGTGCAAAGAAATTGTTCGCCTGGCAATTCCGATTGTCATTGCACAATTCGCCCAATCGGCCAACGGTTTTGTGGACACCGTTATGGCTGGCCAGGTTTCCCCCAGGGATTTAGCCGCCGTGGCCGTAGGGTCTTCCATTTGGGTACCCTTATTTCTGTTCTTTGTGGGCATAATGCAAGGGCTGACGCCATTTGTTTCTCAATACCACGGCGCCAATCGCAACCATCATATCGGCCCGCTGATTCAGCAGGGATTGTGGCTGGCTCTGCCTTTGGGCTGCCTAGGTTTCGTTTTATTACGCTCCGTCGCGCCGCTACTGGATTTGATGGAGGTTGAGGAATCCATCGCTCCATTGATTACCGACTATCTCATTGGACTATCCTGGGGGTTTCCTGCCATTACGTTGTTTCTGGCCTTTCGCAGCCTCACGGAAGGCACATCCCGCACCCGACCCGTAATGATCGTCAGCCTCATTGGTCTCATGGTAAATATTCCAGTTAATTATATTCTGATCTATGGAAAGCTGGGGTTTCCTGCCATGGGGGGGGTCGGCTGCGGCTGGGCTACCAGCGTGGTGATGTGGCTGATGTTAGGACTCATTGTTCTCTACAACATTTTTCTGGAACGCCTTGCCCCCTCAGGAGTATTCAAACGCCTGGCGCCACCTAACGCCAATCAACTATTTGCCATTATGAAAGTTGGCCTACCCATAGGCTTATCCATTTTCATAGAAGTCAGTTTATTCTGTGTTATCGCTCTATTCATCGCAGGTATTGGACCTAACGTGGTGGCTGGCCATCAAATTGCCCTTAATGCCACCTCTATGATGTTTATGATTCCTCTCAGCCTTTCCCTCGCCCTGACCGTACGAGTTGGTCGCAATTTAGGTCAGAATAATGTGGCTGGGGTCAAACGTTCCACGGCTATCGGCCTAATCATTATTGTGGTTCTGGCATCAGCGGCCAGTATGACCATGATCTTGGCTAATTC
The DNA here is from genome assembly GCA_963922875.1 of uncultured Ketobacter sp. Lineage (GTDB taxonomy): Bacteria > Pseudomonadota > Gammaproteobacteria > Pseudomonadales > Ketobacteraceae > Ketobacter. Next base: position 80,524 of record CAWUJH010000008.1, read on the forward strand.
AGCCATTGCCAGCATCTACACTGACGACCCTGAGCTGATTAAAATGGCCAGCGCTCTGTTGCTATTTGCCGCAGCTTTTCAGATTTCAGACGGTCTGCAGGTAGGTGCCAGTGGAGTTTTGAGAGGGATGAAAGACACCTCAATACCAATGCTTATTACTGTATTGGCGTACTGGTGCCTCGGCTTACCGATCGGCTACACCCTTGGGCTTACCGATTGGCTGGGTGCACCAATGGGCGCCCAAGGCTTTTGGATTGGCCTGATCGCAGGCTTAAGCTTCGCGGCATTATTTCTCTGTTGGCGCGTAAAAATTCGACTAAAAACACTGTCAATAAATTGACACCCCTGGTTTTTTGCTGGCATTTTGGCTCCATTTATACTTATATATAAGATAAGACAGAGTTCATTATGACCTGGGCTGCGCATAACCATGCGACACGGTGTACCCGGCTTAGGTCCGCGAGGGTATTCGAATGAAGTCATTGCCAACCAATGATCGGTCCAATGTGATCGACCTATTCTCCGGACGTCCCATCGACGAAAAAGTCGACCGCGTCATTCGCATGTCACCAGAGCTGGATGGTTTGGAAATGTTGTATACCAACGACACGTCCCCTGACCGCCTCTACTCCCTAAAGGTCGTGTGTTGGGCATTGCGGGAATCCGGTGAAGTTGTAGGCCTAGTGCCTTGGCTCAACCAAGTTGTGCCCTGTACTGAAATTAATGATCCCCTCAACGGGCGCTGGGAAGGCTACCGAGACCCAGGCACCAATGATATTTTTTATACTCCGCCACACCATAAAGTGATTGAGCTGGAGCTGGCTGAAGGCTTTTATCACATCGATAAAATCCGCGAAGACGACATCATGCAGGAAATCCCGGACGCCATTGGTACTCATGCCGTACTCACTGAGAACGGTTTTCGCTCATTTGTGCTAATAGAAGTACTCAGCTGGCGCTTGATGGCGGATGGCACAGTGCACGCCATGCTAGTAGATGAAGAAAAAGTAAAATCCACACCCGTACTACCTGGCGATCCCTGCCTTTATTCAGCCCAAGAACAAGCTGAGTTCAAATATTTTTTCCAGCATCGAATCGCCAATAAAATCAAAGAACAGGATCCAGAGGCGCTCGCTGCCATATCAATGCTGATCGAGAACTAACGGACAATCCTGATGCGGTAAATAAACTGCGAGCCCTCTTCCTTGGCCTGGAGTAAATCATGGCCAAGGAAGTGACAAAACTTAGGAATATCCCGCTGCGTCGACGGATCTGTAGCAATAACCATTAACACCGTACCAGATGCCAACTCCCGCACCTTACCATGCAGTAGCATCACTGGCTCGGGACACATAAGCCCTGTAACATCAAAGGTCTGTTCAGATTGCTCGCTGTCGGTCATTTAACGATACCTACTCAGTATTACAAGTAATTGGCGCTTGTAGTTCAACCAAAACCGAACCAAAATTGTTCGACCCAGTCTTATTCACCTCTCCTGCTACAATTTAGGGACAAGAAGTATGATCAAAGTTTTGATAAAGCGAACCATTGCCGAGGGCCTGGAATCCAACTATGAACACACGATTGTAGAATTATTGAAGCATGCGAAACAGTCGCCAGGCTATATCAATGGTGAGTCCTTCCGGGATGCTCAAAAAAGTAATGAATACATTGTTATTTCTACTTGGGAAAGCGTCAATGCCTGGAATCTTTGGTTTCGCTCCCCTGGGCGCATGAAAATGCTTAAAGAAATTGGTGTTTTCCTTAAAGAGCCCGAGAAATTCACCATCCTAGAGCCCTGCCTCTACAGCCGAGTCTCAGCGCTTGAAACCCACTAAACAACAAAAACCCGAACAACACAAGTTGATCGGGTTGATGAAACAGCTCAATTCTAAGCGATTATTCCGCTGTAATTTCTAAAATTTGCTGCTGTAATTTTTTCTGACCTTCCGATGGCTGAACAGTTTGCATAGCCATCAGTTTACTCATATCGCCTTCTATTTTGATCTGGCCTGACATGAATCCCTGCATACCCGCTGACTGATCGTTATCGATGAACAGACGACGCGCCAAATTCGCTGGCAATATCATCTTGGTTGGAGAGTCAGCGTGGTGGCCTTTTTCAAACATACCTGCATTCAACGTCATATCCACGTCACCGCTTTCAATACCGGTAACAGTGATATTGATGATAAGATCCTTCATTGCGCTAGGAATTTCCACATCACCTGCGTTTGCTCTTAATTCTTCGACCTTTGCGAACCATTCATCAGATAGGAAGCTCAAGCTCATTACGTAATCTCCGTAAAAAAATAGATAGAATTTTAATCCGGCCCGGCTGTTATTTTGTTTCAGTTATTATTCAACACCGATTGTTCAAACAACTGTTCGAGACGCTGCACGCTAACTTATAGAATCTGCGCTCAAATAACAATAGCCAAAGAGGTAATCCATGTCATTTATGACATCTCTTACAATGCGTCTGAGCCCTGCTCCCCCGTGCGAATACGAATGACCTGTTCAATAGGCGTGACAAAAATCTTGCCGTCCCCGATTTTGTTGGTTTTCGCAGCCTTACTAATGGCCTCGACCGCCGCCTCTACTCGATCATCATGAATCGCCAGCTGAATTCTTATTTTTGGAAGAAAATCAATAACATATTCCGCTCCACGATAGAGCTCAGTATGGCCTTTTTGACGCCCAAAACCTTTAACTTCTTCAATAGTCATCCCAGTAATATTCAATTCAGATAAAGCTTCACGCACATCATCTAGCTTAAAAGGCTTGATGATTGCCGTAATCATTCTCATAATTGCCGCCCTAAATTCTGTGTCCGTTAAAATTTGGTCAATGTTCCGTGAACTAAAACTGAACGTAAACCTATGCAGTTTTTAGAACAAACAGACAACGTTACATATCAATATGTTAGACTTTGTCCGGTGTAATGCACCAATTCTCAACGCACTTTACGCATCAAATTGGGTCATGATCGCTGCCTTCAGCACCATAGCCAAGCTTATATGAATGAAGTGGGTCTGGATAGTCCAAGCTTGACTTGAATCACAATCGTTCGGGTTAAGCTTCCTATAATAGGTTCGCTGGTTATTTTGCTGGTAAGTTTTTTATTGTGGGGACTTTAGTAGTAATCATGTGTTCAATCACTCAACACAGGAATGACATTCAATGAGCAATAGTCAAGTTGCAACACCGACGTACGATTACCATGTCGTCAAGCAATTTGCTGTGATGACAGTAATTTGGGGTATTGTTGGAATGGCCGTGGGCGTTTTCATCGCTGCTCAGCTGGCTTTTCCTGCGCTTAACTTCGATACTCCTTGGCTCACTTACAGCCGTCTGCGGCCTCTTCATACCAACGCCGTGATTTTTGCTTTCGGTGGTAGCGCCTTGATGGCCACCTCCTTTTACGTGGTGCAACGCACTTGCCAAACGTCGCTATTTGCGCCAGCTCTGGCTAAGTTCGTGTTTTGGGGTTGGCAACTGGTTATCGTATTGGCGGCCGTTACGCTTCCAATGGGGTTGACTTCTTCGAAAGAGTACGCGGAATTAGAATGGCCTATCGACATTCTAATCACTGTCGTGTGGGTTGCGTACGCCGTTGTTTTCTTTGGCACGATTGTGAAGCGCAATACCTCACATATCTACGTAGCAAACTGGTTCTATGGCGCTTTCATTATCACCGTTGCCTTATTGCATATTGTTAATAGTTTGGCCGTACCTGTTACTTTGACTAAGTCCTATTCTGTCTATCCCGGCGCCGTAGATGCGATGGTGCAATGGTGGTACGGACATAATGCCGTTGGCTTTTTCCTAACGGCAGGCTTCTTGGGAATGATGTATTACTTTGTTCCGAAACAAGCTGGACGTCCTGTTTATTCCTATCGTTTGTCCATCGTTCACTTTTGGGCATTGATATCTGTGTACATGTGGGCAGGCCCCCACCATCTACACTACACCGCTCTACCTGATTGGGCACAGTCATTGGGTATGGTGTTCTCGCTGGTACTCTTGGCACCTTCCTGGGGTGGCATGATAAACGGTATCATGACGCTGTCGGGTGCTTGGGAAAAATTACGCGACGACCCCGTTATCCGCTTCTTGATTGTGGCTCTCTCGTTCTACGGCATGTCTACCTTCGAAGGCCCCATGATGGCTATCAAGACGGTCAACGCCCTGTCCCACTATACCGACTGGACTATCGGCCATGTACACTCTGGCGCCCTGGGCTGGGTAGCAATGATTTCCATTGGTTCACTGTACGCTTTAGTACCCTGGCTATATGGCAAGAAAGAAATGCACAGTGTTGGCTTGGTTAACACTCACTTCTGGCTGGCAACCCTAGGGGTAGTTCTGTACATCGCATCCATGTGGGTCGCTGGTATTTCTCAAGGTTTAATGTGGCGCGCCATTAACGATGACGGAACGCTTACTTATACCTTCGTGGAAGCCTTGGAAGCCACCCACCCCTACTACGTAGTGCGAATGATCGGTGGTGCCATTTTCCTAAGCGGTATGTTCTTAATGGCATATAACGTATTTAAAACCATGACCACACCAGCCACTGCCGCTGATGGCGTAGCGCAACCAGCTTAAGGAGTACGACCACAATGGCAAAGACTCATGAAATCGTAGAAAAGAACGTAGGGTTATTGATCATTCTTACCTTGGTAGCCGTTAGCTTTGGCGGCCTGGTAGAAATCGTGCCCCTCTTCTTCCAAAAACAGACAACCCAACCCATCGAAGGGTTAAAACCTTGGACTGCTATTCAGCTGGAAGGCCGCGACATATATATTCGCGAAGGTTGTAACGTCTGTCATTCCCAAATGATACGCCCGTTCCGTGCAGAAACAGAGCGTTACGGACACTACAGCGTTGCCGGTGAAAGTGTATACGAACATCCCTTCCTTTGGGGTTCGAAACGCACGGGGCCTGACCTGGCAAGGGTTGGCCAACGCTACAGCGACAAATGGCACTTTGATCACCTTATGAACCCTCGTGATCTCGTCCCAGAATCTAATATGCCAGGATTTCCATGGTTAGCAGAAAGAGAGCTTTCCGGCGAAGACACGGCAGCAAAGATGAAAGCATTGCGAATGGTCGGTGTACCTTACACCGATGCCGACATTGAGGGTGCCAAAGCGGCCGTTGAAGGTAAACGGGAAATTGACGCATTAATTGCGTACTTGCAGGGTTTGGGAACATTCCTCCAAATCAAGAGGTAAGCCCCAATGGATATTAACTTTTTACGCGGCGTTGCCACCATCCTAGCCATGATTGCTTTCTTTGGCGTGTGTTGGTGGACTTTCGGCCGATCTCGTAAAAAACAATTCGAAGACGCCGCACAACTACCTTTTGCGGATGACGAGCAAGACAAAAAAACCCTCGAGCGCGATTAACTGGGTACGGAGAGATTAGAATGACTGGTACTGACTTTACACAAGGTTGGGTGAATGGCTGGATAATCGTTATCACCCTGATCAATCTACTTGGTTGCCTTTGGTTATTATGGTGGACACGCAAGCGTCCAGAAGACACCATAAAAGAAGGCGAATCTATGGGCCATTCCTTTGATGGCATCGAAGAACTTAATAACCCACTACCCCATTGGTGGTTGAATTTATTCTATTTCACCATTGCTTTTTCCTTTATCTACCTGGCGCTGTATCCCGGCTGGGGCGATGCCAAAGGTTACTTTGGCTGGAGCTCAGCGGGACAATGGGAAACAGAAGTTCAAAAAGCCGAAAACCGTTACGATCGTTTATTTGAAGAATATGCCGAAGTTCCCATTGAGGAACTGGCTCAGAATGACGAGGTCCTAAAGACCGGGCAACGGCTGTTTGGCAATAACTGTGCAGTGTGTCATGGCTCAGACGCGCGGGGTAATTCAGGATTTCCGAATCTAACGGATAATGACTGGTTATACGGTGGTAGCCCTGAAAAGATTAAGGAAACATTAATGAACGGCCGTGGTGGAGCCATGCCAGCTTTGGGCCCTGCCCTCGGCGGTGAACAAGCGGTGCGGGACGTGGTGAGTTACGTGCTTAGCCTAAGCGGTCGCCAAGGTTCTGGCAACGCTGAAGCCGGCAAAGCTAAATTCGTTATGTGTGCCGCTTGCCATGGTCCTGACGGTAAAGGTAATCAAATGCTGGGAGCCCCAAATCTTACCGATAACACTTGGTTGTATGGTGGGTCTGAGGAAACCATTACTGAAACTTTAAATTATGGACGCAATGGTAAAATGCCCTCGTTTAAGGATAAATTGAGCCCCGAAAAAATTCATGTTATCACGGCTTACATTTACAGTCTGAGTAACTGAGCATGGAGCGGCGGGTAAGAATTACGGCTTTTACCCGCCGCATTTAGCGTAAAAGTAGATTCTCGATCCAGCACAGGTACATCGCAGTAATTAAAGGTGAGGGTTAAATATGACTGAAGAAGCGGGCAAAATTCCTTTAAAAGATATCACACCCTCCAAAGACAGTGTTGACCTGTATAAAAAGCGTGAAAAAATCTACCAGCGCCACCTTTCCGGTTTCTTTCAAAATATTAGAATAATCACAATTTGGATCACCTTAGGCGTTTACTTCTTGGGCCCATGGCTCACATGGGATGGCCGTCAAGCCATCCTTTTTGATTTGCCGCAGCGCAAATTCTACATTTTCTGGTTTACTTTTTGGCCACAAGACTTTCTGTATTTATCATGGCTTCTAATCATTGCCGCTTTTGCGCTGTTTTTCTTTACCGTACTTGCCGGTAGAGTCTGGTGCGGTTATACCTGCCCCCAAACTGTCTGGACTACATTTTACATGTGGATTGAATATATAACCGAGGGTGATCGTCACCAACGGATTAGACTTGATGCGCAAAAAATGAGTATCCAGAAATTTACCAAAAAATTCGCTAAACATGCCCTCTGGCTCTGCCTAGGATTCTGGACTGCCTTCACATTTGTGGGTTATTTTGCTCCAATACGTGAGCTTTGGTCAGACCTCTATTATTTCAATGTCTCCGGCTGGGTCTGGTTTTGGTTGACGTTCTTTACACTCGCTACCTACCTCAACGCTGGTTGGCTGCGAGAACAGGTTTGCATGTATATGTGTCCTTATGCCCGTTTCCAGAGCGTCATGTTTGATCGTGACACATTAATCGTAACTTACGATGCTGCTCGTGGAGAACCCAGAGGCGCTCGCAAAAAAACGGTTGATCCTGAAACAGTAGGTCTTGGATCTTGTGTTAATTGTCAAATGTGCGTTCAAGTATGCCCAACGGGTATCGATATCCGCAATGGTTTACAATATGAATGTATTGGCTGCGCCGCCTGCATCGATGCCTGCGACTCCATAATGGATCAAATGAATTATCCCCGTGGCTTGATTAAGTATTCCACTGAAAATGCAATAGAAGGTAAGACCTCAAAAATACTAAGGCCACGATTGATCGGCTACGGTGTAGCGCTGTTTATAATGACCTCCCTGTTCTTGTTTACTGTGTTCTCTCGGGTCCCATTAGAACTGGACATTATTCGAGATCGGAACGCCTTATATCGCGAAACCTGGGAAGGCCACATTGAAAATACTTACACCTTGAAAGTAATGAACAAAACTCAGCAGGCCCAGGAGTACAAGTTAAGCGTTGAGGGTCTGGAAAATGTTATGGTGCATGCGCCGCAGCAAATTAAAACCTTACCTGGTGAGCTACTCAACGTACTGGTAACCTTGGAAGTACCTCCGGATAGCCTGCAACAGCGCAATACCACCATTTATTTTACAGTGGACTCTATTACCTCTCCTGGCGTAACAACCACAGAGGAAAGTCGATTCCTTGGGCCAAGAGAGTAACAGCGAGTATTAATGAATACACAAGAGTTAAGTACACAAGCGTTGCCCTGGTACAAGCAATTTTGGCCCTGGTTTTTAGTGGCCATCCCCTTCTCTTCTGTGATTATGGGGGTGGTTATGATCTGGCTGGCGGTATCCGGCAAAGACAGCCTGGTAAAAGAAGACTGGTACAAAGATGGCATGGCCATAAACCAAGAACTCGATAAGCAAAACAAGGCCCAACAGCTAGGAATCCATGCCTTCTTAACTGTTGATAAGAATCGCAACGCTTTGTTTGTTGAGCTGAACAACATCGATATTCGAAAAGTACCGGAGCTTCTCATTGAATTTTCCCACCCAACTCTGGAAGATAAGGACTTCACTCTGAACCTATACCTCACACCGGAACAGAAATACTATTCCGTTCTACCGCGCCCTGTAGAAGGGTTCTATTACGCCACGCTCGCGGCTTCTGGTTTTGACTGGGAAATATTATCGGGTGTTAACTTTTCTAACCAGCTTGACCATGTGGCACTCCATAAAGTCAAATAACTTATGCTTGGTACTGAATGAGTGAAGAATTCTGTTTTCACTGCGGGTTGCCCGTCGGTTCTGGGTCTGAATTTACCGTTGAAATCCAAGGCCATCCCCGCATTATGTGTTGTGCTGGTTGCCAAGCAGTGGCAAAAACCATTGTGGACATTGGCATGGATAGCTTTTATGACCATCGCCTAAAAAGCGCACCTGGCACGCTGCCAGCGGCTGATATCGTTCCGCAATTTATTGCTGACTTAAGTAACTGGGATGAAACGTCCCTGCAAACTCCTTACATCACACAAAGTGACCAGCAAAACCAGGAAATAACACTCATTATTGCTGGCATCACTTGTGCCGCTTGCGCCTGGCTTATAGAGCAACAACTTAAAAAGCAAGCGGGTATCATTGAGTGTAAAATCAACTCCAGCAGCCATCATGCGCTCGTTACCTGGAATCCAGAGCAAATTAAACTTAGCCAGATATTACAAGCCATAGCAGCCGTGGGTTACAAAGCTGAACCCTATACGCCTATCAGAGCAGAAGCCCAAATCAAACAAGACAATAAAACCGCTTTAATCCGCATTGGGCTGGCGGGACTGGGAACCATGCAAGTAATGATGTACGCCGTAGGCTTATACTTGGGTGCGTTCGAAGGTATGGAGCAAAACTATCAAAGCTTTTTACGCTGGGTGAGTGCCTTAGTGGCGACACCGGTTTATTTTTATTCTGGTTTTCCATTTCTGAAAGCAGCACAAATCAGTCTGCGAAATCGCCATTTAACGATGGATGTTTCAGTGGCCATAGCCATCAGCTTCGCTTATTTTGCCAGCCTATGGGCAACACTGACTAATGGGCCAGAAGTCTACTTTGACTCCGTGTGTATGTTTATATTCTTTCTTTCCGTGGGCCGCTACCTGGAAATGAGGGCACGTCATCACGCTCAATCTTCAACTATAAAGTTGACCCATAATCAGCAACTCATTGCCCGAGTCGTCATTTCTGATCTGCAAACTCAAATGATTCCGGCCAACAAACTGATAGTCGGTCAAACTATCCTGGTTAAAGCCGGAGAAACCATTGCTGGCGACGGAATCGTGAGCGCAGGCGAATCCACGGTTAATGAAGCCATGCTGACGGGAGAAGAACTCCCGATATTAAAACGAATCAACGATGCTGTAACCGGTGGAACTTTCAATATCGACCAGCCACTCACCATCACCATCACCAAAAATCCTCAAGAAAGCGCCCTAGCCACGATAAAGCAATTGTTAGCAAGGGCCGAAGCCATCAAGCCGCCAACCTATGTCCTGGCGGATAAGATTGCTCGCCAATTTGTCCTGGCAATTCTAGTTATTGCCAGTCTGGTATATCTGTACTGGCACTTTAATTCCCCTGCTGATGCCTTTTGGATCACTCTATCTGTCTTGGTAGTGACCTGCCCCTGTGCCTTATCTCTCGCCACCCCTACGGCGATTACTGCAGCCACATCGGCACTGGCAAATATTGGTTTTCTTTCCACTCGCGCTCACACCATCGAGGCATTACGCTCTGTTGATCATGTTGTCTTCGATAAAACTGGCACCTTAACCAATGGCAACTATGAATTAATCCAGGTATGCCCCCTAAACAACTGGTCAGAAATTCAGGTACTGGCAATTGCCAGCGCTCTAGAAGCCTATTCGGAACACCCCATTGCCAAAGCCTTTCACGGCGAATCTTTACCAAGCGCCTTGGAAAACGTTAAAGTCCAACCAAATTTAGGGGTGAAGGGTCAATGGCGCGGATTTAACGTTCGCATTGGTAAGCCGGCATTTGCCGATCCTCAGAATCAAGTTACGCCACCGGAGCAATCTGGCGGCCAGTGGATACTGCTAACCGTAAATTCAGAGCCTGTGGCCTGGTTCGAGGTAGTAGATCAATTACGGCAAGACGCGGCTGAAACCATCACAATCCTGCAACAACAAGGCAAAACCTGCCATATACTCAGCGGCGACAGTAGCGGTCACGCCTATACTGTAGGTAAAAAACTTGGCATAGAAAACATTCGTCATAATGCAGCACCGGCAGACAAGTTGAGCTACATCCACGACCTGCAAAAAAATGGTGCGAGGGTTTTAATGGTGGGAGACGGCATAAATGACGGACCGGTACTGGCGGGAGCAGACGTTTCCATAGCGGTTGCCAATGCTTCTGACCTCGCCAAAATAGCGGCAGATGGCGTGTTGTTGGGTACCAGCCTAAAACCTTTAATAGGTGTTATGAAAGGGGCTAATGCCACCTACCGAATCATCTCGCAGAATCTTTCCTGGGCTATTCTGTATAACTTAATTGCCTTACCCTTGGCAGCTTGTGGTTTCATTCCACCCTGGGCATCGGCATTGGGCATGTCCGCCAGTTCTCTGCTGGTGGTATTCAATGCCTTGCGAGTCAAGCGCATAGTGGGACAAACTCGATGGACATAATTTATTTTTTAATACCCTTGGCACTGGTGCTGCTGGTGGTGGCCATTTTGGCTTTTATCTGGGCTGTCCGCTCTAATCAGTTTGAAGACCTGGACCGTGAAGCCCAGCGAATCCTGTTCGATGAAGACCAAGCAACCACGTTAAAAAAAAGTGATCAGCAAAACAAGCTACACAACCACGGTGACTAGACCATGTTTGAGCATCTGGATTTACTGTCTGCATTTCTAGTGGGATTGATGGGAAGCCTGCACTGCGTAGGAATGTGTGGCGGCATTACGGCCACTTTAACTAACGCAGTGCCAGCAGCCAGGCAAAATAGCTGGCTGGTCAAGGGAATATATCAACTAGCGTATAATTGTGGTCGCATTACCAGTTACGCCATTGCTGGAGCTTTAGTAGGATGGATAGGCGCAGGCCTCTATCATCAGCTCGCACCCACTAATCTAATTGGGCTACGGGTTTTTGCCGGAATTATGCTGATATTATTAGGCCTCTACATCAGCAATTGGTGGCGGATTTTAACTCGATTTGAACAGTTAGGTGCTGGCTTATGGCGCCGTATATCGCCCTTAACACGGCGTCTCTTGCCGGTTGACACCCCCATAAAGGCCTACGCTCTTGGCATATTATGGGGATGGCTACCTTGCGGGCTGGTTTACAGCTCTCTTGCTCTTGCTATGAGCAGTGGCAGCGCAGGCGCTGGCGCTCTTACCATGCTTGCTTTTGGGCTTGGCACCTTTCCAGCGTTGATCAGTGTTGGATATTTTAGTCAACTATTCCAAAAGCTAGCCCAGTCCAAACAGGCCCGTACCGTCGTTGCGGTATTGTTAATTGGTTACGGGCTTTGGATAATAGTGAGCATACTCTCTGGAGGACATGGACATCACCATCACTAATGGCGGCGGATAACTTGCAGGCCGTTTGGCCTTGGCGCAAAAATACGGATCCCCATTTACTCATTGATGGCGTGAGCTACTATGAGCATATGCTGGCGGCCATTCAAAAGGCATCCAGGCAAGTGGATATTGAAACCTATCTCATGAGTTCTGGAACGGTAAGCGACCGCTTTATTGATGCACTCACCGTGGCCTGCGAGCGAGGTATAACGGTGAGACTGCTGCTGGACGCCGTCGGTTCTAGTGGATTAGTCCACAGAGACGTCGATAGAATTATACGGGCCGGCATAAATTTGCGTTTTTTTAACCCCATAACCAGTACAAAGTACCTAAAGAATCTGGCCCGAGATCATCGCAAGATCATTTGTATTGACCAGCAGATTGTTTATGTTGGCGGGGCTGGTATCAGCGACCACTTTATATCTGTTAAGGAATCTGGCCTCGGCTGGCGTGACAATATGGTATGCCTACAAGGGCCGATAGTGGCCGATTGGCAAGCCTTGTTTGAACGTTGCTGGCAGCATTTCGACGACATGCATCGTACATCCTGGCGAGCTAAGATCCGTTCTACATTGCAGGCCAAAACTGATCCACCCGCATTTATCGGTGCTCAACCCATGGGACGGGTGATTACCAGCAGAGGCCTGGGCAACAAAGCCATACTCTCTTCTCTTATTCACCAAATCAAACAATCGCAACAAAGAATCTGGATCTCTACCGCTTATTTCTATCCTTCTAGAGCCACTGTTCGCGCACTGACCCAAGCCGCAGAAAACGGGATCGATGTTATGTTACTGTTACCTGGCCCCATCACTGATCACCCTAGCGTTCGTTATGCTGGTCGCGGCTGGTACCATAAATTACTCAAAGCAAATGTTAAAATCTATGAATATCAGCCGCGTTTCCTGCATCAAAAAGTCGCTTTGATCGATTCGTGGGTGTCCATGGGATCATGCAACTTTGACCGCTGGAATCTGCGGTGGAACCTGGAAGCCAACGTGGAATTGATCAGTAGTGAATTTGCCCAATCTGTCTACACTATGTTAATTAAAGATAGAGCACAGGCTAATGGTCTTGATTATACAAGCTGGAAGCACCGCCCTTGGCGGGACAAATTGAAAGAGCGATTCTGGCAATTTATTGCTCGTTTTCTGGATCTCATTGAAAATCATTGACGACACAATAAAAGGCATAAAAACACCATGGAACACGCCAGCATCGTCAATGAATTTATAATTATACTGGCTGCATCGGTATTGGTATCAGCTCTTTTTCACCGCTTAAAAATCCCTGTCATTATCAGTTATCTCGCGGTCGGAGTGCTGGTAGGCCCATCCGGGCTGGGATTCGTACAAAATATCGAACAGTTCCAGATCATCGCTGAATTCGGTGTCGCTTTTTTATTATTTACCCTGGGTCTGGAATTCTCTCTGGCCCGAATGTTGGCGTTACGGCGCATAGTTTTTGGGTTGGGTAGCTTACAGGTTTTAATTTGTATTGGCGTATTCGGGGCTCTAATCTATTTCTCGCGCCAGCTTTATGACATCTCCCTTACTGGAGTATTAGTGGTGGCTTCTGCTATTGCCCTCTCCTCCACGGCTATTGTTAGCAAGGAGCTGACACGGCGCAATGAAGTGGCTACAGCTCACGGTCAAATGGCCATTGGTATACTGCTCTTCCAAGATATTGCGGCCATCGTCATCCTGGTCGTTATCTCAGCCGGTGCAAACACCTCAGGTGACTCTCTTGCTATAACTCTGCTACTAAGTGGCCTAAAAGCCGCTCTATTTTTTGTAACCGTAGTCATACTGGGTAAATGGGTACTACCGCCATTGTTTATGGAAGTCAGCAAAACCCGCTCAGAAGAACTATTCGTGTTAACTGTTTTAGTGGTTGCCTTAGTATCAGCCTCCGCCGCCCACGCCTTGGGACTTGCTATGGCTCTCGGTGCTTTTATGGCGGGAATGATGTTGGGTGAGAGTCATTTTCGCCATCAGATCGAAGCCGAAGTTAAACCTTTTAGAGATCTATTACTCGGCATTTTCTTTGTCAGTATCGGTCTTATTGTCAATGTTGAATTAATTATTAGCTATTGGCTGCGAATTTTATTCTTTAGTGTTTGTCTCATCGCCTTTAAAACACTGCTCGTTGGCTTCCTGTGTCGACTGTTCAGTAAATACAACCCTCTCGCTTTACGAACCGGGCTTATTCTAAGTCAAGGTGGTGAATTCGGTTTTGCCCTACTTGCCCTCGCGGTGAAAGGCCATCTCGTCTCTTATGATGTGGCATCATTTTTTATCAGTATAATTATACTGAGTATGGCCGCTACCCCTATATTGGTCGCCCATAGTGAAAAAATAGCCAATTGGATTTTCAAAGTATCACCAACAGACCATAATCAACCTCTTAGTCAGGAAGACTCTATTGAATTACATGATGTATCGCCCCACGTAATCTTGTGCGGGTATGGTCGTGTTGGTCAAACGATCGCGCGGTTTTTGCGGCAAGAAAATATCCCATATATCGCCATTGACAATGATTCTTTGCGGGTAAAAACTGCATTGACCATGGGTGAAAATGTCAAATTCGGCAACTTAAGAAACCCCAAAGTACTGAAATCTCTTTGTTTGGACACCGCTCAGCTAATAGTAATCAGTTTCGATGACTTCGACGCTGCACACGCAATTATTCGCGATATAAAAGAACTGAATGATCGTGTTCCTATATTAGTGCGAACAAGGGACGATGCTCACTTAGAAGAGTTGATGGACGCTGGTGCCAGTGAAGTAATCCCAGAGACCCTGGAAGCAAGCCTAATGCTGGTTAGCCATATAATGACCGCACTAGGGGTCGCTAACAACCGTGTCTATGCTACCATTGACCAAGTTCGTAAGGACCGCTACAAGCTAATGCAAGGGTTTGTGCGTAATAGTTTGGGCTTTCATCCTGAAAAGGAAACACTACACCCGATATTTTTACCTGCAAATGCGTTTGCGGTAGGCAAGCAATTACAAGAAATACCGTTAACGGAACTTAAGGTTCGATTGCACACACTGAAAAGAGGTAAGCAAATACTAATAACGCCGCAACAAGATTTATCCATAGAAGCAGAAGACATCATTATCCTAGCTGGTGAATACAGCGCGCTTGAAGCGGCAGAATCCTATTTGCTTAGCGGAGTAAAGTGATAATTAAATAACCAGGCTAAACCTTTCTGATTACAAGTCTCATCTGTAATAAATCCCAGTTAACCTCGTAGTCCGGGACTGATTCATATCCGTCATCACGACTTATCAAAGGCGCTACTACATCAGTTCAGCTATCAAACTTCAGCTCTTAAATGATAGTCTACATCCTTAGCTCACAACTTTTTACATTTACAACATGGAGATAAATTTATGAAAGGAAATCCTATGCTAAAACGATTCATTGGTTTAGATATCAAAAGCAACTACTTTAAACAGATACTGCTAATATTTTTTAGCGCAACGTTAGCTGTAACAGGGATTCAAGGGGTGCTTGCGGAGTCGGTTTATAACGATTACTCGATAGAGCTTACAATCAAATACAATAAAGATACCAGAGTCCTTGATGTCATTTCACAGCGTATACTCGATTTTCCACCTCCCAAAAATCGTAGCGGAAAGATTGAAGCAAAAGACCTTGTTCTTGAATATACAAATTCGGCGGATGAAACGATTGGAATGGCTCCCGTGATCGACCCTACATTACTGAGAGCTGAATGGCCGGAAGACCATTCCGGCACACTTGGAGGAAAAAGACAAAAGGTAGCAGAATCTGTATTTCAAGTCAGATTACCCGTCGATGAAGGCATCAACCAAATCAAACTATTGAAACAAAGCACCAGGCCCTCCTCCCAAACCGCGTATCAGCGAGCCTACGTTAATGGACTGACAATATCTGATGAAGTGATGACTTTTGATGTTCTTGGAAGTTCAAGTTTCGACAACACAGAAGTAAAAGCTTTTATTGAAAGCAAAAATAATAATACAAGGAAGTAATCGAAATGAAGATTATACAGGCGCTTTTCCTTGCCAGCATACTTCTGGCTTTTGCAACGGCCACTTTCGCTTATGACAGCGAAGCTATTCTTGAGAATGGGAATCCGAAAAACCGTATCAATATCGTATTCCTAGGCGATGGCTACCAAGAATCTGAGCTGGATAAATACCGAATAGATGTGGAAAATTTGCTCGCAAAAATCCTTTCAGAACCGCCTTTTAGCGACTACAACAATTATTTCAACGCATATCGCGTGGATGTAATTAGCCAACAATCTGGAGCTGATCGCCCTAAAGATGACTATTATGTCGACACAGCGCTGGATAGTTCGTTTTCTTGGGGTGGTGGGCCCGAGCGACTAGTTTATGCGGATGCTACCAAAGTATATAAAGCCGCTCAATCATCTCCGGTTCCAGCAACTCCAGGAATGTTGTATGTGGTGGTTAATGACTCAAAATATGGTGGCGGTGGTGGCTCTTTTTCTGTGTCTTCAACCAATGCTAGTGCTGCAGAAGTTAGTATTCATGAGTTAGGACATAGTTTTGGAAAACTAGCAGATGAATACGACTATGGCGCAGATGATCCCACTTGGAACACTGGTTATGAGCCGAATGAGCCAAACGTAACAATTAAAACAACCAGAGATCAAATTAAATGGCGTGATTGGTTAGCGAATAGTACCGACCTCCCTACAGAAGACACAACTAACGGTGTCGTCGGACTTTATGAAGGAGCGTATTATAGAAAATACGGAATATACCGTCCTACCTTCAATTCGAAGATGAGGTCACTCAATCAGCCGTATCATTCTGTAAATTCTGAACAGTTGATTAAAAGAATATACAATTTTGTAAGCCCCGTAGATTCAGTGAAACCCGCAGCTGGTTCGGCTGAAATCCCAAAGAACGGCTTCATGGAATTTGTATTAACCCTACTGTCTCCAAGCCTTAAAGACCTGGAGGTGGAATGGTTATTAAATGATGAAAAAATTGGTTCTGGATTAACACTTAGTCTTTCTGCTAATCAATTAAACGGCACGAATGATACCCTAACCGCTCGAGTTAAGGATCCCACTCAAAAAGTAATTAGAGATTCCAACAAAGTATTGGAAGAGACCCTGATCTGGGACATCCACCTAGCTGAACCCATGGCGTCTGAAATCTATTCACCGGAACCAAATGCCACGATTTTCGAAAATTCCATCATGCTCAACTGGGAGACGGGCGCCGGTATAGTAAAGCATCATTTGGATGTGGGCACCATGGGCGCGGGATCCAACAATCTCTACAGTAGTGAAGTGACAGGTACAACTACGACGGTGTCCGGGTTGCCAAGTAATGGTTTCCTATATGTCCGGCTATGGTCTATCGGAAATAGCACTCAATACAAAGACTACGTATACATTCTGAGCGTACCGGAAATTCTCACGCCGCAACCTGGAACCAAGTTAAGCTCCGACAGTATGGAAATAACCTGGAACAGCCCCCCCGATGCGACTGGATATATTATTCAGGTTGGCACTTACAAAGGTGAACAGGACCTTGCTGTTGTCACCGCTGGAGCAGGAGAAAACTCGGTGACAATAGACAAGCTACCTACGGATGGTCGCACCCTTTATGTTTCTTTCTATGTTTTTGCAGGAAAGACATTGCTCAAAGAGTATACATACACTGCATACTCAGAGCCACAAGCCCCCACACTCAACGTGAGCTTCCAATCAAATTGGCTCTACAGCACCACAACCCTTAGCTGGCAGGGTGCCGAAATCGTAGACATTTATCGTAACCTCAGTAGAGTGGCTGTAGCTACCTCGACGAATCCGTATACAGTTACACGCTGGTTCAATTCCACTCGCTATAACTGGAAGGTCTGCCTTCCGGAAACTCAGCTGTGCTCTGAAACCCTGCGCTAATAGCGATAAGACTCACGCAATAGCCGAAAAACCTGTCCGGAAATAGACTCTGGGCAGGTTTTTGTATTGAGCTGCGATTACCAAAAACATTAACCCCAGCTTTATTCCTTTAACGTCTTATCCTGCCAATAGGCAAAGACGATCTGAAGGGTGGCGAAATCTTATTTTCTAAACGGTTTAGAATGGAGTTTGAGTACTTAGATAAAACTTTTCCGACTAAGGATCAACCTGATTAGTGCAAAATATTTTTTTCTTTTTTGCTAATGGTTTACTACATTAACCTAAGACAATCGGAAGGAAGCGATTTTAAGCCGGTGATTCTCATGGGACATGAAAATTTTGTACTCGGCGGTCCGAAGTAAGCATTAGGTATCAAAAATGAGTATTAACAGCGCAGAGTTTCGCGAATTTTTCATCAGGCCTCCGTTACAGACATTAGGTTGCTGGTCACCCTCCCTCGAAAACTTACTCCTAGGTACGGCTGCGCAAGCCAGTGATATGGGCAATCAACTGGGGGTAGAAAAAGGCTTAGGGATTTACCATATTAAACAAGATGTTCATATCCAGGTTTGGGATAAGTTTTTTGCCTTCGATGCAGATCTGGCCAGTGCTGTTAGAGGCTTAGCCTCCCAAAGAGAGTTCATCAAGCAGCCTCACCGGGAACTTATAACTAATTTTTGTTACGCTACAGCTATTGCATGGGGAGTGTATGCTTACAAGGGTGCAACTATTCCACAAGACGCCGACGACATCGAAGCCTTGGCATTATGCTGGCATCTCCATTTTAACGACGATCCTAACTCGGGCACTCAACACTTTTCCCGAAGTTTTAAAAAAGTGTGTCATCGAAAAAACAAGATGGCGGCGGCCTAGCTTTAGGCATTTTTTAACTGTTTATTCATCAGTCGACAAGTACCCCAATCAGCGCTTTCACTTTTGAGGGGTGCTAGATGGTTAAACATTCGGTCAATGATCCCGCGGGGATCACGCTCGCTTTCAGGTTCGATATTCACACGCCCCCAGGTAAGGTAGACCTTTTGATGAATAGACGGCAGGCCTTCCAAAGCATTTAAACTCACCAGTTTTGTTCTGATTTTTTCCAGTAAGTTCTCAATACTTTTATTATTCTCAGACAACAAAATAATGAAACGCCCGCCATTGAGGCGTGAAACCTCCGCAGTTGACCCGTCAAGTACTCTTCGAATACGACGCGCCACTTCCCGCAATAAGTCATCCCCCATTTCACTTCCAAATTGAGCGTTATAGTATGCAAACTGCTCCACATTGATGGCAACCAGCGATATGAATTGTTTGTTCAGATTAGCGTTATTCCAGGCCGACACGAGGCGATCTTCAAATGACATGCGATTGAGTAGATGAGTAATACGGTCGAGGCAAATCTGTTCATTTAACTGTTCATTGAGAGCCCTAAAATGGTTTTTCTCAAAATGGATTAACTCCGATTTCAAAAAACTCTCTCGAGACATCTTTTCAGTTTTGATCGCCACCATAATGGCCAATACCGTCCCGGTGATCAAAAAAAACATCAGATGAAAGGTTAATTGATTATTCATCGAATCCAAATACAAGGATCCCGCCACCATCAGTAACATCACCAATCCTAAAGTACTGGTAAAGTTCAAGGGCAAACGAATGAAAGTGAAGACCACAACTTCCACAAAGAACACATTGGTATAATAGATCAGTTTAATAGGTGCGGGAGTAAGCCGAGCCATGATAAGCAATGCCCCGATAACCAGCACAGTGTTCAGGGACACAATCCAGTATTTCCAGGTAAGATTAATTGAGCGACAAATATAAATATACGCACATAAAAGCCCCGTCATCGCAAAACCTCGGGCTAATATGGTTTGCCAAACTGGGACTGTTCCAGAAACTAACTCGACAATGTAACTTGCAAAAAGTAAGGCGATACCGAGTAACGATGAAATACGAATCGCGTCTCGATACCAATCGTTTTGACCTAACTGATAACGCTCTTCAAGATCATATGAAAATTCCAGTTGCCATAAGGAACCAGAACGAAGGGCTGACAAATGCTCTAATACTTCGGTGTACTTTTTGTTTTTCACGTTGGGCCACCGCAGGCATAAAGTTATTCGCTGTAGCACCGAGTCTAGCGCGTAAGCAAAATAACGTCCACACCGAGAAACTGTTCATTAAATGATCTGCTTTAATGAAACCCTAATGTAAACAAGCAAAAAGCTTACGCCGATAAGTACTCACCAAAGGATCACCTGGCACCATGTCGAAAACTTTTAGCAACATGTCTTTTGCGCCATCTGCTTTAAAGTTGCGGTCCTGTTGGACAATACTTATGAATAACTCCATACCCGCTTCGAATTCACCCGCCAGAACACAGTGTATGGCTAAGTAATATTTAGCTTCTAAATCATCGGCATTATTGGCGAGTCGAAACTGCAGTGATTCCTGGCTTTCAAATCCTGCTAACTCTTTGATAAAGAACAATCGATTCAGCGCTCCCTTTTTTGCGGATTCATCGTCGATGCTATCCAGAACATCTTCTGCATCAGTTACTCGCTCACAATCCATTAGGACTTCAGCGAGCAGAATTTGATAACTGATCTCTTTAGGCTGTTCTTTTATGGCCGCTTGCAATGCTTCAATAGCTTGCTCATAAGCACCCATGTTACGAGCTCTTTGAATCTGGCCAAAAAAATCGTCAGAATCTAGGGCATCGTCATCAGCGTTATTTTCGGGGCTACCCACAGCGGTTTCCAAAAGGCTGCGAATGACTGATTCGGGCTGAGCACCATCTAATTCGCCTGCCAGCTGTCCTTGCACTATTAACTTCAACGCGGGAATACTTCGGATTCCGAGCTGCTGACATAACAGCGTATTTGCTTCAGTATCAACTTTCGCCAAGATAAATCGGCCCTGGTACTCATGGGCCAGTTTCTCCAGGACTGGAGAAAGCGCTTTACAGGGCTCACACCACTCAGCCCAAAAATCAAGAAGTACAGGGATGCGAGTAGACATTTGAAGAACATCATTAACGTTATTCTGGTCTACATCGATAATATACTGAGCATTTGCCATACGATTAACCTTGAGCTGTTAACACTAATTTTGGCTTAGAGAGTAACCGGGGTCAGCATCCGAGTAAAGTCGCTTATAATCTCAGCAATAATTTTCATCGGATTCTTGTTGGCAAATACGGAGTAAATTAGCGGCACCTGTATGACCACGATCTGCTGCCAACGCTAGCCAGTGACTTGCTTGCTGCAGATTTTTGTTGGCCATATTGCCGTCATAATAGGCACAGCCTAATTTATATTGAGCGCAGGCATCACCATTTTTTGCCGCATTGCGCACATACTCGAAACCACTGCGCTTATCCGCACGACAGACACCTTTTTCAAATAGTAAACTGCCTAACTGAGACATGGCTGACACGTGGCCATGGTCTGCGGAATACTGCAACATTTTCAGAGGAACGCGCGTTGGGTATATTTTGCCACGAAGGCTTTGCAAACTAATGAGTTGATTGGCGGTGCGGAAAAAAAAACGAGCAAAGAATCCACATTGATGGTTCAAAGTGCTTGCAGTCATTAAAGATCACCACGTGTTGCTCAAAAAGACCGTTGAAAGATAGGCTATTGCCCATGTGTTGATGAACTTCCTTTTTCACTATCCTTCCTCGACATTTCGCGCGCAAGGTTAACGCCAAAAACAACAAAAGCCAACCGAATTTTTTCGATTAATTTATCCCATTGGGATTTCAATAATTACTATCCACAAAACCTGTGGACAACTCTGTGCATGGCTTGGTGACAGTGTCATAAAATCGTGATTAAGCCTGCCTTAGAACAACCGGGTTAATTTTTAATCTAACTATTATTACCTTTTTCCAAGGTTTCTGAGAGTTTCTCCAAGCGTTCGGCTAACTTATCAATACGGTCGTGTAACCGATCGACATCGTAACGAGTGGGTATACTCAAACGCCCCAATGCTTTTGAAACCCGCAAATCGAAGGCTTTTTCCACTTTTGTCCAAGATCCAGTGGCCCTGGCTCTTACTGTCTCTACGGTCTCTTTGGCCGCCGACAAAGGCTTATCCACAATGGCTCGAGTACGAGCTTCCAGCTTCTCTCCATCTTTTACCAACGCATCGAACAGGCGCCCACCCTCCTCTTCCGCTTTTGAATACGCACCCAACCCCGCCAGCCAAATCTGATTTGCCGAACCTTTTACTCGATCGGCCATTTGTTCTGCGAGCTGAGTGACGTTCTTATCCTGAAGGGGTGGCTTTTTCCCCCGCGTGGCTTTCTTTTCGCTCACAAGCTTTTTCCCGCTCGGAGTTTTATTCTCCTTTGGTGGCATCTTCTCGCTCATAATTCTCTCACCTGAAACGTGTAGGACCAATATTAAGCCATTGTGTATACGTCGATCAATTTATAAACCTGCACCAGCGCCTTAATCAATAGAATTGACATTAATCAATTAGAACAGAGAATCCAAAAACATGTACAATGCACTCCTCTGAATTGACTCTACTTTTGTATCAATGACCTCTGATTTTTTATCTAATATCCCTACCGATAATGGTGACCAAAGAATCTGGGCAAACCTGGTAAAAGGCGGGCTCGGCTGGACTATTTATCAGGCTAGCCACCAGCATCCTGGTTTGCTTCTGGTAGTCACTGACGATACCCAAACCGGTATTCAGTTGGAACAGGAGCTGGCCTTTTACTTACCGCCAACGGTTCCAGTACTGTCCTTTCCAGACTGGGAAACACTGCCCTACGACAGTTTTTCACCCCATCAGGACATCATCAGTCAACGCTTTGCTGCATTACACCAGCTACGCACTGTCACCAAGGGTGTATTAATAGTCCCTATATCCACTCTAATGCATCGCATTGCTCCACCCAGTTTCATTGCCAATCACAGCTTATTACTCAAAGTTGGGCAACGATTTTCTATTGATGGGGTTCGCTCACAATTGGAGCAAGCGGGTTATCATCATGTGGACAGTGTCTTCGACCATGGTGAATACGCGGTTCGCGGGGCCATCCTGGACCTCTACCCTATGGGCAGCCGATTACCCTATCGGATTGAGTTATTCGATGACGAAATTGACACCTTAAGATCCTTTGACCCTGACACCCAAAGATCAATAGAACAGGTCGATGAAGTTAACCTGCTACCGGCAAAAGAATTTTCACTGCAAGCAGACTCCATCCAATATTTCAAATCCCGCTTTAAAGAGAAATTCGATGTGGACCCCCGTCAGTGTCCCATCTATCAGGATATCAGTGCTGGTATCGCCAGCGCAGGGATAGAGTATTTTTTACCGCTATTTTTTCAGGAATTGGCCACACTATTTGACTATTTGCCTGCCACAACATTGGTTATGCACTCCGATAAACTGCAAGGTAGCATAGAGCATTTTTGGAATGACTGTCTTCATCGCTACGAAGAGCTCCGCTATGATCGCATGCGACCTCGACTGCCTCCTCAGGAGCTTTTTTTACCCCAGGATGAGCTAAACCGGCATTTAAAGTCCTTGCCTAAAATTCAATTGCGTTCTGATGCAATAGACTCTAAAGCCCACGTCAGTAACCTTCCCCTGGAGCGAGCTCCCGATTTATCCATTAATGCCAAAGCACAACACCCATTGGCCAAATTAGAAGCCTTTATACTTGACACCCAATCATCTAAGGTCCGTCTGCTGTTCGTGGCAGAATCAGCTGGACGCAAGGAAACCCTGCAAGAACTCCTTGGCCGCATTAATGTACAGCCGCAAAGTATTGCATCGTGGCAAGACTTTATCACCCAGTCAATTCCCATCGGTATTGTTGTCGCCCCTATAGCAGACGGGTTCCAATTATCTGACCCGAATTACGCCGTAATCACTGAACAACAACTTTTTGGGCGTCGAGTCATGCAAAGTCGGCGCCGCAAAAGGGGTGATGACCAAGCTGAAAATACCTTTAGAAATTTGACTGAGCTCAACCAAGGAGACCCGGTGGTCCATATCGACCATGGGGTAGGACGTTACCAGGGTCTACAAAATATTGAAGTCGATGGTCAACAACAAGAATTCCTGATGCTGGAATACGCTGGAGGATCGAAGCTCTATGTTCCAGTATCTTCATTGCAGCTAATCAGCCGTTATTCAGGTGCTAATAACACCTCTGTCCCGCTCCATCGCCTGGGTACTGAACAGTGGGCCAAAGAAAAACGCAAAGCTGCGGAACAAATTCATGATACCGCAGCAGAACTACTGAATATCTATGCGCGACGAGCCGCGAAACCAGGTTTGAGCTTTCAACTTAACCGCCACGAGTACGAAGCATTTTGTGAAGGTTTTCCCTTCGAGGAAACACCCGACCAGCAAGCCGCTATCGATGCCGTTATCAGTGACATGACATCCGATCGACCAACGGACCGCCTGGTGTGCGGTGATGTGGGCTTTGGTAAAACGGAAGTGGCCATGCGTGCGGCATTTGTTGCCATCCAAAATAATAAGCAAGTGGCGATTCTTGTTCCTACGACACTACTGGCCCAGCAGCATTTTGAAACTTTGCGCGATCGATTTTCTGACTGGCCGGTGCAAATTGAAGTTCTCTCCCGATTTAGAACAGGCAAAGAGCAGACCCAAGCACTAAAGCAGATCGAAAACGGTAAAATCGACATCGTGGTGGGAACCCACAAACTGCTACAGGAAAGTGTCAAATTTAAAGATCTGGGCTTAATTATCGTTGATGAAGAACACCGTTTTGGTGTGCGTCACAAAGAGCGTCTCAAGCAAATGCGTGCCGATGTGGACATGTTAACCTTAACCGCCACACCGATTCCCAGAACGCTCAATATGGCAATGTCCGGCATTCGCGACATGTCCATAATCGCCACACCACCCGCTAAGCGGCTGTCCATAAAGACATTTGTGCGTGAAGACAATAATGCCGCGATTAAAGAGGCGGTGTTGCGTGAATTGCTCCGCGGTGGTCAGGTTTATTTCCTTCATAATGAAGTGAAATCCATTGACCGTCGCGCTGAAGAAATTCAAAAGCTTATACCAGAAGCCCGCATAACCATCGCCCACGGTCAAATGCGGGAGCGGGAACTGGAACAAGTCATGACTGACTTTTATCACAAGCGGTTTAACTTGCTCATGTGTACCACCATTATAGAAACTGGGATTGACGTGCCTACAGCCAATACCATAATTATTGACCGGGCGGACAAGCTGGGCTTGGCACAACTGCATCAACTTAGAGGCCGTGTTGGTCGCTCTCACCACCAGGCCTATGCTTATTTGCTAACGCCAAACCCGAGAGCCATTAGCGCCGACGCCCGCAAACGTCTGGAGGCCATTAGCCTGTCCCATGATTTAGGTGCTGGTTTTACCCTGGCGAGCCACGATTTAGAAATCCGTGGTGCCGGTGAACTATTGGGTGATGAACAAAGTGGCAACATGCACACCATAGGTTTCTCCCTCTATATGGAAATGCTGGAGGAAGCGGTTAAAGCCATCAAAGAAGGCAAGACGCCCAATTTAGATCGCCCCATTCATGAGGGCTCTGATATCAACTTGAGAATTCCCGCACTAATTACCGAAGACTATATGCGTGATGTGCACGTTCGCCTGATCACCTATAAGCGTATTGCCAACGCCAAAAACTCGAATCAGCTCGATGAGCTAAGAGTGGAATTAATCGATCGCTTCGGTACCTTGCCCCAGCCCACCAAAAACTTGTTTCGACTGACTGAATGTAAACTGAAAGCAGAAGCTTTGGGCATCAAGAAACTGGATGCTGGAAATCGGGGTGGTCGAATCGAATTTGGTGTGAATACAAGGGTACACCCACTAAGTATCGTTAAGATGGTGCAAAATCAACCTCAACTTTATAAATTAGAGGGTGCTGATAAACTAAGGTTTTCTATAGAATCAGAAACGGCCGATGAGCGATTAATTATTGTGAGTGAACTACTCGAAAAACTGGCACCTTCGCAGAGCAGTGCAGCTTGAAGCCTATGACTGCTTATCAAGAGAGAGCGAAAATAATGACTAAAAGCAATGCTGGAGTAATTCTCGCCTTGATCGGCGGGCTTGTGTGGCAAACCTGCAGTTACGCTCAGGTTACCCGTGACAATGCAGTGGAAAACTTGCCTTGGTATGAAATCTCGTTAGTCATTTTTAAAAATCGCTATACCACGAATAACAGTGAGAACTGGGGACAACCTGAGGATTTGTCCTTGCAATTCCCCAATGGTCTGGTTGAGCTTACGGACGCCGATACCACCAACATTGAAAACGCTGATCTAGCCGCTACCGCTTTTCAATCATTAGCTACGCAAGACCCTGAGTTTGCACGCGCCTTAAAAAGCATTAGTTTAAGCTCTAATTACATCATATTAACCAGCAAAACCTGGCGACAACCCGCTTTGGATTCTGCTGCTGCCATACCGGTGCTCATCCAAGCGGGCAAAGAATATGATGGTCTCTACGAGTTAGAAGGCAGCGTTATTTTATTGGTTTCCCGCTATTTACACTTTAAAACAGATCTGTGGCTGGCGGATTACGTGCAAACGGTAGAGCCAGTAATACCCTGGTGGCAAAGCGAAACATTTAACTCGGAGCAGCAAGAACCAGCCGTTGGCGGGTTAAACTACGGCCAATCTCCTGGAGCGGAAACGGTCACTAAATATGAGTCCATTCGAACGGTAGTACTGCAGGAATCTCGCCGCATGCGTAGTGGAGAACTACATTTTCTAGACCACCCACTATTTGGGGTACTGGTAAAAGTAACCAGCTATAAACCGCCGGAAGCTCCTTAACCGGGTAAGTTGCCACTGGACGTTAACAAGTAATATGCCAGTATAGATCTTACCTGGGTCATGCCATTGGCAATGGCCAGCTCCATTGCCGCCATGGTAATGGGTCCCTCACTACGGCCGGCCGCCCGATTGACCACCAGAGCAATACACGCATAGTTAATACCAAGTTCACGCGCCAAAGCCGCTTCCGGCATTCCGGTCATACCCACAATGGAGCAACCATCGGCCTCCAGTCGGTTCACTTCCGCTGCAGTCTCCAAGCGCGGACCTTGAGTGACACCATATACACCCGTAGTGGTCACCGGTATACCCACCGCCTCCGCCGCTAATCTCAGTTTTTCACGCGTATTGGCGCAATAGGGATCGGTAAAATCAATATGCACAACGTTATTAATATCGGCAAATGTACTGGGTCTACCCCAGGTGTAATCGATAAGCTGATGGGGAATCACGATAGATTGCGGCGCTAAAGCTGAATCAATCCCGCCCACAGCATTAATAGCAACAATGGTGTCCACCCCCACTTGCCGCAGAGCTTCGAGATTGGCTTTATAATTAATCTGGTGCGGTAACAGTTTATGACCCTTGCCATGACGGGCGAGAAATACTACCTCTTGTTGCCCGAGCTTGCCAAATTCCAAAGCCGCAGAAGGCACACCATATTGAGTCTCGATAGAACGAACATCACTGGTTTGAATGCCATCAAAATCATTAAACCCGGTGCCACCTATCACTGCGATAATGCCCATTTCTAAAGTCCTTTTACAGCGAAAATACCATCCGCATTTCTGAGGTAACCCTGATAATCCATACCGTAGCCAAAGACATAGCGATCTGGCACGTTTAAACAACAATACTCTGGATTAAACGCTGGGTTTGACTTACGTTCATGGGTTTTATTCACCAACACAACGCATCGGACGCTGCTCGCACCCAGGTTTTCACAATAAGATTTCACTTCTTCAAGAGTCTTACCCTCATCAAAAATATCATCCACTAGCAAAACATCTCGACCCTTAACCGACTCCGGTGGAGGCACAGCCCATCTGAGAGCAGAGCCACGAGTGGCATCACCGTAACGAGTGGCATGCAGGTAATCTATTTCCAGTGGAAACCGCAGCCGTAGCACCAGGTTTGAGGCAAAAACCATCCCCCCCTTCATGATAACCAGCACCAACGGGTTAATTGAACCCATATCTTTTTCGATCTCACTGGCGACAACTTCAATGGCGCGATCCACTTGTTGTTTATCCCACAGACAATCAGCCTCACTCCATATTTTTTCCAGCTCTTTGGTGCTCGTCATTTGCTGTCCCCCACAGACGGCTCTGGTGATGGTTCCTCAATAAGGTGTACTGTTTGTGTTGGGAAGGCAAATTCAGCGTCGTGAGCTTCGACAATCTGAGCTATCCGAAACAAAACATCTTGTTTCACCTCATGATAACGAATCCAGTTAGTGGTCACAGTGAAGGTATAAACAAAAAAATCCAGCGAGGAAGACCCATATTTATTAAAATTAACAATCAATGTTTGATCGGTATCTATTTCTTCATGCTGAATTAACATCTGCTTAATGTCTTCTAAAATACCGGCCAACTTCCCAACATCTTGATACCTCAACCCCATTGTTTCATAGATACGCCGATGAGACATGCGCGACGGATTCTCCAGGGCTATGCTAGTAAAGGTTGCATTGGGGACATAGAGCGGCCTTTTATCAAAGGTGCGGATAACCGTGAGACGCCAACCAATATGCTCGATAACGCCCTCAATGGAACGATCGGGAGAGCGCACCCAATCACCCACAGAAAACGGGCGATCCAGATAAACCATCAAGCCACCGAAAAAATTTGCCAGTAGATCTTTTGCCGCGAAGCCAACAGCAATCCCCCCTATTCCGCCAAAAGCTAATATACCGGACACTGAAATACCCATGGTTTGTGCCACCACTAAGACTCCAGTGATGATCACCGACAGCCGCAACAGTTTGGCAATGGCGGATACGGTAGTGGCATCCAGGGGTTGTTCGGTATAACCTGGTGTTTTGAGTAACTCTTCGGCTCTCGTAATGGTGCGAATGAGCAACCAAATCACCGTTGCGATAAAAAGCACTAGAAAAACCGGGTCAATTAATTCGCTTATCGAGCTTTCAAGCTGCGGACGCATTACCTGTAATGCCATGCGGGCACCGATCAGTAGAATAAACACCCGTGATGGGCTGCGGATAGCCGCTAACAAGGCATCATCCCAAAGAGTGCGACTTTCACTGAACTTATCTTCTAAGTGATCATAAAATTTTCGGGCAATATAGTTGGCTAAAAGACTAAGAAATACGATAAAAAAGACTTCCACAACCCAGCTGCCTTCGCCATCGGCTTGGCCAAACCAGGTCATCATGTCTTTTATCAACTCATGCATTAAATGGCTCCATAGAGTTTTGTACTACCTGATAGCGATCGCTTGCAGTCAGCTCGCCCCAATCAGGCTTCCTGCGTGCCAGCATGCGCTGTAATCGTGCTTGGTTACATTCAACTTCCGCTGAATTTAGAGACTGCAGAATTTCCGCCGCTCCTTGGGGATTATTACAAGCTAGCACCATATCGCAGCCCGCTTGCAGCGCGGCCCGCGCCCGCTCCGGATAGCCCCCTGCAACCGCCGCCCCTTCCATGGATAAATCATCACTGAAAATAACACCATCGAACCCCAGTTTTTGACGCAGGATGTCTTGCAGCCAACGGCTTGAAAAGCCCGCAGGCTGATCATCAACCTGGGAGTAAATCACATGGGCAGGCATGATGCCATCCAGCTGATTACCCAGTAACTTGAAAGGTTGTAAATCCTGGAGAAAAATTTCCTGACGCGTACGCTCATCCACAGGAATAGCCAAGTGAGAGTCTGCCACAACCCAGCCATGACCAGGGAAATGCTTGCCTGTACTTGCCATGCCCGCTTCGTGCATACCCTGTATGTAGGCTGCCGCTAGCTTTGCAATGATCTCTGGAGTTGAATGAAACGCCCGGTCACCAATGATTTCACTGTGGCCATAATCTATATCCAACACAGGAGCAAAAGAAATATCAATTCCCAACGCCAACATTTCTGATGCCATTAACCAACCCCAGTCAGCCGCCATAACTAACGCTTTTTCCGAGGAATCCTCGTAAACATGGCCAAGATGACGTAACGCTGGCAAACGGGTCGTACCATGGCGAATACGCTGTACTCTCCCACCCTCCTGATCAATGGCAATGATGATGGATTGGCGGTAAGACCTAATGGTTTCAACGAGCGTTTTAACCTGAAATATTGTACCTATATTACGCGCAAACAAAATGACACCACCCACTTTCGGGTCTTTGAGCCAGGCGATTTCTCTTGCGCTAAGAGTCATCCCCTCTAGATCTATCATCAAAGGCCCCATTTTCATTGTGCGCTCCTGTAAGCAGCCATCAGGCGTTAGTTAAGTCTTCGATCAAATCACGCGAAAGTTATTATGAGATTAGAACTTTGTCACCAGGTCGCACCCATTCGAATAGAGCCAAGATGTCATCATTGCGCATTCGAATACAGCCGTGGGAATTGGGCGTGCCCATAGGTTCTGAATCTGGTGTGCCGTGAATATAAATGTATCGGCGCTGGGAATCCAGATCTCCTCCTCGGTTGATTCCCACTTCCTCGCCACAAAGCCATAAAATTCGAGTTAGGATCCAGTCTCGGTTGGGGTGGGCATCAGCAAGGCATTGGTTATATATTTCACCCGTGGGTCTGCGCCCAATAAAAACTGCATTTTTCGCTTGGCCCGCACCAATACACGCTCTAATTCGATGCCAACCATAGGGTGTCTGGAAAGAGCCATTACGGCAACCCAATCCTTTCGCAGACGTAGATACCGGCCAGCTTCGCCGCGTAGCTTGCCCCTCTCGTAAGGTTAGCTCTTGGCGTTCAGTGTCTATATAAAGAACTCGAGGACTAATGGGTGCCACTTTCAAGCCCTGCTGCCATAAAAGCGGTCAAACGCGTAACGATAAAATCCACCGAAGCCCTTTGTCCTGCCTCATTCTCATTCATAGCACGCAATGCATCAAAATTAGATAAAGTAAATATGGCCGCTCCTAAAGCAAAATGTATATGCCAGAATATATCCTGCCCCGAAGGACTGCCCATAGCTACCTGCAACTTTTGACCAAAACGGTTAAACACTGCCCCGTAGTGATCAGACATATAGTTCCTTAAGTGGGCTTGGGATTGAGTGTAGGCCAGCCCCAGCAGCCGCATAAAGGCGGTAGCTCTGTTATTGTTTCTGCCATGAACATCATAAATGGCGTCAGCCAATAATTGCAGTAAAGACTTAACGGTCACTATTTCACCGGAGGCTTCCAGTTCTGATAGGCGTTTTTCTACCTCCGCCGCAAGTGGTTGCAAAAACCGCTCAAAGACTGCCTGTATCAAGGCCTTTTTCGAACCAAAATGATAATTCACAGCCGCTAAATTAACTTGCGCCGCTCCGGTTATAGTACGCAATGAGGTCTCCGCAAAACCGCGC
The DNA here is from genome assembly GCA_963922875.1 of uncultured Ketobacter sp. Lineage (GTDB taxonomy): Bacteria > Pseudomonadota > Gammaproteobacteria > Pseudomonadales > Ketobacteraceae > Ketobacter. Next base: position 111,560 of record CAWUJH010000008.1, read on the forward strand.
TCGGCAAACAATGCCTCAGCAGAATCTAGAATTCTTTCTACCGTTTCTTTTTGTGCCATGATAAAGCAGCCACCGATAACAAACATACGTTTAAAACTTACGTTTGCCCGCCCCATCTGTCAAGCTTTGTCCCTCGACATAACAAACTATTAGATTTTTCCGTCACCAAAGCGTTGGCTCTTAGTGCACCACTGAATATCGTCAATCTAAATTTATTTTCTTAAACTGCAAATAACTGTAATTAGGCCGATTTTTTGTTAGCACTTTAGATGTCCGATAGGCCGTGTCTTTTTGATCCCTAAGACTGTTCGTGACGTCTTGATAAAGTGATCCATACTATCCACGAACAGCCCGCCACAAGAAGGATCCAGTAATGCTAAAACGGCTAGAACCAGAAATTGGATGTTGGTATGAAGATCTGGAACAGGAAACCATTTTTGAAGTCGTTTCCTTTGACGAGGATGACCAGACCGTCGGAATTCAATACTTCGAAGGCGAAATCGCAGCTATTGACCTTGAAACCTTTGTTGCACTGCCACTTAAAGCCATCGATCAACCGGAAGACTGGTCCGGTCCTTTTGAGTTGGATGAAGATACTGACGAAGGCCCGTACTATGGCAATTCGAACCACAACGATTTTGAGCAAGACAACCCTTATCAGTTCGATGATTACTTGCCCTAGCTACAACGCGAATTTCAGCTGTCCTCATAGATTGCGTCGGGGTGTTTTCTTTTTGTCTTTTCCTGTATATACTTCCAGTATTCGAGCTTTATTCTGTAACTCACTGGAACTCTTCAGGAAACTGTAAAAATGGAAAAGCTGACTAAACGCCAAGGCGAGATTTTACAATATATTATCGACTATTTGGACGACAATGGCATGCCTCCAACCCGTATGGATATTGCGGGCACATTTGGCTTCAAGTCACCCAACGCAGCTGAAGAACATCTTAGAACTTTGGCCCGTAAAGGCCATATTGAAATGATTCCTGGTGCTTCAAGAGGAATCCGAGTGGTGGGATTGGAAGAAGAATCAGGCATCCCCGTGATCGGACGGGTTGCCGCCGGTTACCCTGTTTTGGCCCAGGAAAACATTTTAAGCCACTGCCAAGTATCTCCAGATTTTTTCACACCCAAAGCAGACTACTTCCTACAGGTTCAAGGACTGAGCATGAAGAATGCCGGCATATTGGAAGGTGACTTACTGGCTGTACACAAAACCCATGAAGCCCGCAAAGGCCAAATAGTAGTTGCGCGTATTGGCGATGAAGTAACCGTCAAGCGCTTTGAAATGAAGCGTAATAAAATTATTTTATTAGCCGAAAACGAAGACTTTGACCCCATTGAAGTCACCGCAAACGAGCCTACATTTGCTATTGAAGGTCTTGCTGTGGGTGTTCTTCGTAATGGGCTTTAGAGTATCAGGCTTTATTTTAGCGGTCTCAAGCTAGCAAAATTTAAAGCCTGCGCCCGATTTGATTACTCGTCTGACCGCCTAATGGAGCGTACTAGAGGCTTCTTCGAAATCTTCTAAAATGGCCCCCTCTGAACGCTCTTCATGGACTTCAAGCACATGACCATAGACTTCGCCAACGGCTTGCACACCCGCGCCAACCATTGCCTTACCAACACCCAGTGAATGCTCTGAAAGCATGACTCTCACTTCATCCGAAAACTGAATTTTTACTAATGGAGAGCCAACACCATCAATGCGTCTCAAAACAATCTCACCCGAATCCAATTCTACGATTTCTAACAGAGAGGACATTTAACAAACCTTTTTTTTTCGATGAGTTTGAAGCAACTTCAATGGTTTTGACAAATTGACATAGAGCACAAAACTGACGGGGAATTCACTCAACTAATCAACAAAAACCGGTTACTCAGTGGCTGTAGATACTATCACGGCAAAGTGGCTTGTAACAAATGATTCACGCGCAATGCCGCCTCATATTCACTACCATTCCACCAGCAATTCCCGCATATTTTCTACTAACACTTTAAGATTTCCATACCAATCAGAAAGTTGCGATAGTCGGTCTGGTTCATCCCAAACCCTAACCTCAATCGCATTTAAATTGGCTGGCTGACGACTGGTGCTGGCTGATTCAGGGTCAGCAGACGTTACTAACACCCATTGCTGCAACATGAGACTCAACCAACTGTTTGGCTCATTTTCAAGTTGACTCAGGCGATTCAAATCACCCAACGGCTTTTCAAGTTTATTCGCATTTTCAATCACCTGCGCCAAAGTAACAGGCGATGCGCAGGGAATATCGTAAACATTAGCCAGCTCCCAGAGAAACCCCTGATAAGCGTGAACCAAATGAAATAAACAGGATTGTTGATGAGCTACCGTAAGCGCTTTTTTGTTCAGCAGCGAATCATCATTTTTTGCGACTTCGATAAGCTCCAGGTACATGCCAGCGAAATACAGCTTTTGATTTACCTTACCCAATTTGTGTTTTGCCATATTCCTCACCGCCTACTGTACTGTCTGAAGGGCTATAGAGTATCACTCTATACGTTAACACTATCACAAGCCCTATTATTCATTTAAGTAGCTATACTTACTACTTAGACCAAAAAAAAATTTCTGCCTCTTAAACTGGCCGTATAAACCCTTGTTTATTCGAGTGAATTAGAATATGAAAAGCCTGTTGTCACCTGGTATTAAAATTATGGGGCAATTGAAATACCCCTATAAATTTCTTCTGGTCAGTGTATTTTTCAGCGCCCCCATAGCACTTCTAAGCGTGCAACTATGGAGTCAAATGGCTGAAAGCATTGAGATCACTAAAAATCAGATTTCAGGAACTTATATTGTCAGCGATCTTCGCAAACTGGAAATTAGTGCGCTGAATTTCCGCGATACCATGATGGCTTATAACACCGAACGTTCAGAATCCACGCTTAATAAAATCAATACCTTAAAGAACGAAGTCCAATCCTCCATCGAAACAATAATTACTCGCTATCAAAACTCAAATCAGCTGACTGCTGATCAGATTCTGCGCTTGAAAAGCGCATGGGGTGAGGCTCAAAATGAAAACCTTGGTGCCCAACTACTAGTGCGAGAATATCTTAGCGCTTATGGCGCGCTAGCCCAAGAAACAACCTTAATAACTCAAGAAATGGCGAAAAATAGTGGCCTAACAAACGAGCGGAACCCCGCAACTAGCGCCGAAATTGATTTGTATTTTAATCACTTACATGAATTAATAAATACCCTCTTGCAGCTTCGCGGTTACGCCGATAGCGCTCTCAATACTTCCTATTTAGGTAGTGCTGCTTTTGCTGAAGTAGATGCAGCTTACTTCAGAGCCAAGAATGCGAATGTGGAGTTTCAAGCGCTATTAGAAAAAAGCAACAATCTGTACCCTGAACTCTCCTGGTCTGAACAAAAAGAACCCATATTCAAAGCCGTTGAGGACATTTTGTATCTGTTTAACGACCAAATAATTGAAGGGCTTTCGGAACGCATGAGCTGGCAAGAATATCATGCCCGACACACTGCCCTGATGCTTCCTTTATTTGAATTTCAGGACCATATCATTGCAAACGCGACAACATTTCAGGAGCACCGATTACGCACCAAGCAGGAAGATAGAGCGGGCTTGTTAATCGGCCTGTCGGCTCTCATCCTGGTCATCAGCTATTTATTTCTCAGTTTATACTCATCGCTCAAACAGAACATCGACAACATTATCGAAAACACCCGCCAAGTGGCCGCTGGCGATATGCGAGTACATGCACAATCATACTCCCATGATGAATTCCAACAGCTCATCGAAAACTTCAACCATATGGTGGCGCAAGTCAAAACGTTAGTATCAAACACTAGCAGCAGCTGCAAAGCAGCTTTAGATCACGCCAAGCAAGTTGAATCCATGGCACAGGACAACAGCAAGATCATTCATTTGCAAACCCAGGAAACCAGTACCATCAATAGTACAATGGTAGCCATGGCTAAAGTCGCCGAGGAGGTAACAGATAAAACACAACAAGCAACCGCCAAGGCTTTACAAGCCAATGAAATCGCTCAAAATGGGCAACATTTACTAAACCATGCGATTGAAAAATTTTCTGGATTATCAGAGAGCATTTCCAACAACGTGGAAATCATCGGTAATTTATCCAAACAAAGTCACGGTGTTACTGAAATAGTCGCCGTAATAAAAGGTATTGCGGAACAAACAAATTTGTTGGCATTAAATGCAGCCATTGAAGCAGCCCGAGCTGGGGAGCAAGGTCGAGGTTTCGCGGTCGTCGCTGATGAAGTTCGCCAACTGGCACAAAGAAGCCGCAGCGCCACAGAACAGATCGACACGGTACTCAGTGCCATCCAAAACACGATTCAATCAGCAGTCACGGCCATGGAACACAGCTCTGGAGAATCTCAACAATCCGTTTCCACAGCCAACAGCTTGCGCGATAAGCTAGCGGAAATTTTAGCAGAAGTCGCAAGCATCAATGACCACATACTGGCCATTAGTGACGCCACAGTGAACCAAAAAAATTCTATACTCGACGCCAGCAACAGCGTGCAATCTATTGACTCCAGAGCGGTGGAAACCACCCAAGTAGCCGAAAAAACCTTAAACGCTTCCGACAAACTACAACAATCGCTCAATGAAGTGGTTACATTAATTGAGCGATTTAAAGTTTAAGATTTTCTGGTCTTTTTGTCGGCAGTTAACTTTTTAGAAACTGATTTTTTAACCGCAGTCTTCTTGGCGACCGCAGTCTTCTTGGCAGCTTTCTTCTCGACCCACTTTCCACCTTCATATATGGCGGTCCATCCGGTCGCTTTGCCTTCCTTGTCTTCCGTCATGACATACTGGCTTTTCGTTTTACGACTATAACGAATGATTGATTTATTACCTGCCGGATCTTGTGTGGGAGCGCTCAATAGGAAACCATATTTTGGATCCAGCTGCTTTGCCACCGACTGAATCTCTTCTACCAACGGAGCCCGCGTTTCCCTATGCTTTGGAAACTGACTAGCTGCAAGAAACAAGCCCGAAGCCCCATCCCGCAACAAGAAATAGTCCTCTGATTTTTCACAGGCTAAGTGTGGCATTGGAATCGGATCAGCTTTGGGTGGCGCAACTTCTCCGTTTCTGAGTAGCTTACGGGTGTTTTTACATTCAGCATTAGTGCAGCCAAAGTATTTACCGAAGCGTCCAGTTTTCAACTGCATATCTGAACCACACTTGTCACACTCCACGATCGGCCCATCGTAGCCTTTGATTTTGAAGTGCCCCTCTTCTATTTCATAACCGTCACAATCAGGACTGTTACCGCAGATGTGCAACTTACGATCTTCATCAATAAGGTAATTTTCCATGGCCGTGCCGCACTTGGCGCACCGATGCTTTTCACGCAATGCTTTCGCTTCGCTTTCATCATCATCAGCATTGATGGATTCAGCACCGGGGATCAGGTTAATGGTTTCTTTGCAGCGCTCTTTCGGAGGTAAGGCATAGCCTGTACAACCTAAAAAGACACCCGTACTGCCCGTTCTTATAGACATATTACGGCCACAAGCGGGACACTTTATGTCCGTTTCCACAGGCGAATTCGCCCGCATTCCCTCTTGCTCATCTTCTGCTTTTTCAAGCTTGGCCGTAAAATCTGAATAAAACTCATCAAGCACTTGCTTCCAATTGCGTTGCCCTTCTGCAATCTCATCCAAATGCCCTTCCATACGAGCCGTAAAACCGTAATCCATCAGGTTGTCGAAATTTTCGTTCAGCCGGTCAGTTACAATGTCCCCCATTTTTTCCGCGTAAAACCGTCGATTCTCAAGCCTGACATAACCCCGATCCTGGATGGTTGAAATTATGGACGCATAAGTTGATGGCCGTCCAATACCACGTTTTTCCAGCTCTTTAACCAAGCTTGCTTCAGAAAAACGAGCGGGTGGCTTGGTGAAATGCTGACTGGGATCTAATTTCTCTAATTTAAGTTGTTCACCAATAGCAACGTCGGGCAGTTCAATGTCTTCATCGGACTTTTTGGTACCCGGCATGTTCACCACGAGGTGACCATCGAATTTTAAAATCCGACCTTTAGTGCGCAACTCATAATCGCCGGCTTCTACTCGCAAATTGGTACTCAAATACTCTGCCGCTGGCATTTGACAGGCCACAAATCGCTTCCAGATCAGGTCATAGAGCTTCTGGGCGTCCGCTTCTAAACCTGCCACACTGGGAGCAAGTGTATGGGTATCGGTAGGACGTATCGCCTCATGAGCTTCTTGAGCACCGGCTTTACTGGCGTAGAACTGGGGCTTTTCAGGCACGTAGTTCTTGCCATAACGCCCTTCAATATAGTCACGACAACTATTGACTGCATCGGCGCTTAAGTTGAAGGAGTCGGTACGCATATAGGTTATGTAGCCCGCTTCATACAAACGCTGAGCCATCATCATAGTCTTTTTAACACTAAACCCTAACCGCGTGCTGGCCGCCTGCTGCAACGTTGAAGTGGTGAATGGTGGAGCTGGCCGTGATTTGGTCGGTTTATCTTCACGCCCTACCACCTCAAAGGTTTGTTTCTCTAGAGCCGCTAGAGATTTGTCGGTATCCTGCTTGTTGTTGGGGCGGAAGTTCTTGCCGTTTTCCTTGGCCACCTGCAACCGCAGAGGGACGTCTTTACCGGTTACAGTGTCGGCAAAAACTTCCCAGTATTCTTCCGGAATAAACGCCCGTATCTCTCGCTCACGCTCTGACACCAGTTTCACCGCCACTGACTGGACTCGTCCGGCGGACAATCCACGAGCAATTTTTGCCCAAAGCAATGGTGACACCATATAACCCACGACTCGGTCCAAAAAGCGTCGTGCCTGCTGAGCGTTCACTCGATTGTTGTTAACGACGCCTGGATCGCGAAAGGCTTCCTGAATGGCCGTTTTAGTAATCTCGTTAAATACTACTCGCTTAAAGCGCGATTCATCACCACCGATAACTTCCTTTAAATGCCAGGCAATGGCTTCTCCTTCGCGATCCAAATCCGTCGCGAGGTAAATAGTATCGGCATTTTTTGCCAGCTTTGTCAGTTCGTTAACGACTTTTTCTTTATCAGGTAGAATTTGGTAGTTCGCAGCCCACTCATGCTCTGGATCAATGCCCATACGGGAAATCAGTGCTGACTTTGCCTTTTCTTTTTTATATTTGGCTTTGTCTTCAGGCGCCATTTTACGGGTTAATGCCGCTTGTTTGGCTCGCTCTTTTGGGTCCACGGTTGATTTGCGGCCGCCACTGGTGGGCAGATCACGCACGTGGCCCACACTGGACTTCACAACAAAATCATTTCCTAGATATTTGTTGATCGTTTTTGCCTTTGCTGGCGATTCCACAATTACCAGAGATTTTCCCATAGAACAATTACCAACTTTACTGGTGAATAATTAAGCGTTTTTTGTTGTATCTACGCCTAACAGGCTTATTTATTTAACCAAAGGGGCGACATATATAAGAGGTGTCGCACGTTTGGTCAAGGGATCCTGTCAAATCCTGTATTAATTTGTTTTTAGGTGCTTTTGTTTTAATTTGCCAAATTTATCGTCAATTAAAATAGCCAAGAAAATATATATTTCTTTATTTTCAACGACTTAGTTTTTTTAAGTTTTTGGCCAACCTGGTAAAAGCCAACCTTTTCATGTGTCGAAAAGAGATAAAAAATATTTTTGGGTTCTAGCAAGCTTAACCAACCAGGGATTTCAACCAACCACAGACTTCTTTACTGGTATCAATGTCACCCTGTTCATTCCAGACAATCACGGCTGAACGGTTACCGATTTCCAATAAAAGAAATTCGGCGCGCCTGTCCTGCTCCCAATGTCTTAAAATGGGTTTAAGCGAATCTGGCACCTCCTGAATAATTTGTTCCGCCTCCCATAAGTAGTCGCCTTCTCGATTTTTACGTTGTCGCCAAATTCCCTTTGGCAGTGATTTAGGCGAATTTTGGTCACTCATTAGTTCATATTTAAACCAGCGATATCCCTCTAAATGGGGGTTTCTCTCCAATTGTTGAAGATATTTTTTATTGCTCACTGACAACGGTGCAATCATCACTCCTTCTGACATGGCGTAAGTTCGAATACCTTCCAGCCTCTTGTCATTTGGCGAAGGTCTTAACATTAAAATAGGACCGAGGATCAGCAATAATGCGGCTCCAATTAAAATGTAGGCCATAGTTATTCCTTTTAATTGAGATAAAAAATAAAGCTTGTAATTCAAGGGGCTGGCATTATCTAATAGAAACAGCTGTAAACGCTAGCAAGCAATAAGAGGGAGAATTCCATGGGAAATTACAACCACATTTTAATGGCCACAGACTTCGCACCTGAATCTGAGGATGTGGAACTTCGGGCAAAAGCGTTAGCCCAAACATTTAATGCAAAACTTAGTATTATTCATGTTCAGGAACCGATTTCAATTGCCTATGGAGGAGAATTCCCCGTAGATTTGACTGAACTTCATAAGGAGATGGAGAAACAGGCAAAACTTCAATTGGATCAAGTGGGTAAGCGACTCGGTGTTGTCCCTGAACAGTGCCACCTGGCGGTTGGGATTACCGAAAAAGAAATCCTGAAACTCGCTGAAGAGCAAAGTGTTGACCTTATTATCATCGGCAGCCATGGGCGCCATGGTTTAGCGTTGCTCTTGGGATCAACAGCCAACGCTGTATTACACCATGCCAAAATCGATGTGTTAGCCGTACGAGTGGGCAATTCTTAGGACGATTTCCATTCAATCACTAAAAAGTTTAGGGGGATAAAACATTCTCGATTCATTTGTCCACGACGATAATTTGTGAACTATGCTTTTTAGATGTCTGAGCTTAATTCAGTGCGTTTAGGAGCTTTAAAGTGACAAAGGAATCAGTGTTAAGTAACCCAGGGTCCAGCGCCGTCAAACCAGATTTGGATTGGAGCCAAGTAAAAGAAACTATTTCCATGCTTTGCTTGGCTATGGCGCAAATTGAAACCAGCCTTTGTGATAGTGCCCGCTCAGTGAATGATCTGAGTGAGACCTTCACAGGAATGGCGAAGGATGCAAAAGAAATCACTGAACTCTGCAAGCTTTCAGAAAACTCCGATCAATGGCTAGAGCATCGCCAAAAAATTAATGAGTCCGCACAAAAGATGCACCAACAGATGCAGCGATCTATTATGGCGTTCCAATTTTATGATCGACTTACGCAGAAGTTAAGCCATGTCAATTTAAGTCTGTCTCATTTAGGGGACTTGATCAACACACCAAATAGACTCTACATACCAGATGAATGGTTGAAAATTCAGGACGAGATTCGCGGTAACTACACCATGGAGTGCGAGCGCATAATGTTCGATCAGATTATGCGAGGCGCCAGCGTTAGCGAAGCCCTTGAGCTCTATCGGCATCAGTTCGAACAAACCGAATCTATTACCGGGGCTGAGGATAGTTCCGATGACGATATTGAGTTATTTTAGTACTTCTACAGGATCACCGACCCTTATATATACGCCGGTCATGGCTACTAAATTCTGACCAAAACAAAGATGAGCGTTGTGCTCTGCTACCTTAAAGATTATCTCCTATGATTTTAGGTTGTTAACTACAAAACCTAAACTATACTCAATGCTCACCTATGCAATTATTTACCATGGAAATCCTAGGGGGCTTGTCAAAATGAAGTTGTTTTTATTCGCTTTGACAACTCCATGGCTGATAGCTTGCGGTGATTCAAAGTTTGCAGACTTAAGCGGATCAGAACTTCAAGATCGTTACTCAACCTGCGAGAACTCAGATAGTCTGTCTCCGGGAGCTGCGATAACTTGCGACAATATTCGTCGGGAATGTGATCGGCGTTCCGAGCAAACCGATCGTCGGATGTGCTATTAGACCAGGACGTTGAATCCGCCTTATCGCGTTTTATATTCGAACGTATCATGTGGTCTGTCAGGTAATATTTTGGGGCTTTTTGTTTACTTAGTGCAATATAAGTTCACTTATTCGCTAAGCAATAGCTGTACGTAACAAACAGATCTACAACCAATTTTAGATTACTATTTGACCATAATAAAATTATGTGGGACCACTTCCCAATGGATATAGGTAATTTCCTACACAAGTATATTGGCAATCCCCTTGAGTGGAATTCCTCTCAAAAGGCCACTCTATTACTGTATATCTACCTGTCTGAACAAATATTGTATTATTTTTCAGTTAGCTACGTTTTATCGAACCCCGCACTAAGAGTCTATTTTAATGTCGAGCTGGCGGCTTACCATATTCAATGGTTCAAAGCGCTCATCGTTATAACCATTGGCCTTATAGTTTTCGTAAAATTAAGACAAAAGAAAACTCCTGATAGCCCTCTGTTTGAGCACATCTCTACCCAACATTTTGCGCTCACCCATGTTTACTATGGCTATACCATCGGGCTAATGTCGCTCCCCACAGGTGTAGTGCTAGCGGGTGGCCCAGTGGTAGGTTTCATACTTTTTCACCGCAAAGCAATAGCCTTAGCTTCTGTGTCAGCCTTAGTCGCTGTAGGGGCTTTTTCTTATGCAACAATCGCTGGCCTAATTCCTTACGCTCCCCTAGCTCAGAATTTAACACCTAATGACGGTCAGCTGGCCCCCTTTTGGAGTCTGCTGTACTGCTTTTTTGCTGCGCCTCACCTCTTTACGCTTTTTGCTTTAGCTTATTATGTATTGCAACGCTGGCGCTTGAGAGAAGCTGAAGTTCAGTATCTCAGCAGCACGGACCCCTTAACAGGACTGATGAACAGACGCAGCATCATGAACCATTTAAGTATTGAGCAAGAGTTCAGCGAACGTACAGGTAGACCATTGTCCGTGGTTATGGTGGACCTTGATCACTTTAAACAGATTAACGATACCTGGGGTCATAACGCAGGTGATAGTGTTTTACAAGCAGCGGCAGCCGTATTGAAAACAACCATCAGAGAAAATGATTTCGTTGGCCGCTATGGTGGTGAAGAATTCCTGATTGTATTACCAGGACTAAACCAGGATCAGGCCAGAATTCTGGGGGAACGAATTCGCAAATCCGTTTCCGAAACCGATGTTGAAGTCAGCGCTGATCTACATTTCTCCGTGACTGCTAGCCTGGGTTTGAGTTGTCATTATGGTAACCATAGGTTATCTTCCGACGAGCTTATACGACAAGCAGATTTAGCACTCTATAAAGCTAAAAGCCTGGGAAGGGACCAACTAATAGTTGCCTGTTAATACGGTAAACTAATGATTCGATGTCAGCACGATGAATAAATTAAGCCACACTTTTGGGCAGCTTCGAAGCCTCCTAGAGTGGCCATCGTCTAAAAAAGCGCAATTTGTATTGGCTCTTTTGTTTTTTGAGCAGACTCTTTATTGGTGGTCATTGCAATTTGCGGCTAATTTATCAGACGCTTTCCTTTATTTCGATATTGTCCAACTCGATCGTAAGAGCACAAATTTTTTAATTCTGCTGGGAATTACTTTTTTCTCTTACCTCTGCATTCCCTTTTTAAAAAAGGTATGGGGTGAAACCCCGTTTTACGAACATCTGGCTGCTCAAAATTTTGGTCTTAGCCATGTGTATTATGGCTATACCATTGGTTTGCTCTCCCTACCCGCAGGTGTAGTACTTGCGGCAGCCCCCGTAGTGGGTTTCATCTTTTTAAACCGCAAGGCTGTTCTCTTAGCCTATGCCACGGGATTGATGGAGTTTATTGCCATCTTATATGCAACCCTGAGCGGCACGATTGACTATGCTCCACTTGCAACGAATATTACCGGTCCAGATGGTCAATTACTGCCTATATGGATGGCAATTTATGGCTTCTTCGCAGCACCCCATTTATTGTCTTTGTTTGCCATCGCTTACTATATACTGAAGCTATGGCGTGAACGGGAAAATGAAGTACAGCGGCTTAGTTACACCGACTCTTTAACTGAACTGCTGAATCGACGTAGCATTATGGTTAATCTCAAGAAGGTATGGAAGCAATGCCAATTGACGAATAAACCCTTCAGCGTTTTGATGATAGATTTAGATCATTTCAAACAGATTAATGATTCCTGGGGCCACGATATCGGAGATCAGGTACTCAAACATGCCGCAAATATTTTAAAAAAATCGGTTCGTCAGCTGGATTATGTAGGTCGCTATGGTGGCGAAGAATTTCTGATTATATTACCCGAATTAGATTCAGAGGCGGCCGCCAAAATTGCGGATAGAATTCGCCAAACGCTTGCCTCGGAGCCAACTAAAACCGATAAAGGAGAATCGCTGTTGATTACCATGAGTCAAGGATTGAGCCATTTTCAGCCTGGCTCAACTCTCAACGCAGAAGAAGTCATTCAGTCTGCGGATCAAGCTTTATACGAGGCCAAAGCCAAAGGCCGTAATCAGTTAGTCATTGCAACCGACTAAAATAGTGGTCAAACCAAAACCTGTTAAGGTAATATTCCAATACTAAACGTTATACTGTGTAAGTTACTAAGGCAAATGACAGCCTAATGTAAACGGAAGAAGTCAAGGCACTATCTTTATCTATCTGTATTTACTCATATATTTTGATTCGACTCGCTTATTTTAACTTTTTCGTTTTTAACTTTACGCAATACAATCACACTTTTTTACCATGGAGTATCAGTGAATTAATCGGTAAAAAGTTAGTCATATATTTAAACATATAAGAAATAAAAATGACTTTGCCCGATCAACTACATTCAAAATATGGTAATCCATTAGAATGGACTTCCGCTAAAAAGGCGAGCTTCCTTCTCGATGTCTATTTTGTTGGCCAATGTGTTTATTTTGTTAGTCTGTTCTTTGCACTCAATTCCGATGCCCTCAGACCCGCCATGAACCTCGAGCAGGCCTATCAGCATTTAGCGTATTTCAAGCTACTATTATTATTTACCCTAATTGCTGTAGCCGGTATCAAGATAGTGTCTCGATCGTGCAAAGACTGCGTTCTCTATGAGCATATCGCTGCACAATTTTTTGCCATAACCCACGTCTACTATGGCTATACTATCGGACTTATGGCATTGCCCACCGGAGTGGTGTTGGCTGGCGTACCTGTGCTCGGATTTATTGTCTTCAATCGTAAAGTTGTTGTTTTCTCATCTTTAAGCGCAATTATTACCGTTATCTTATTCTCTTTTGCCACCTTCAAAGACATTTTACCTTATGCACCTTTAGCTAAGAGTATTACTCAAAGTAACGGCCAGCTCGAGCCCACTTGGATGGCAGTATATATTTTCTTTGCTGCACCTTTACTCGTTATTATTTTTGCGATCACCTACTACGTACTGCATCGCTGGAGGCTACGAGAAGAAGAAGTCCAGTTCCTCAGCACTACGGATTCATTAACCGGACTCCTGAATCGTCGCAGTATTATGGAGCGCCTTGAGCACGCGAAAGAAATCAGTGAAAAAACCTGTCAACCACTGGCAGTTATTATGGTGGACTTAGATCATTTCAAACAGATTAATGACACCTGGGGACATAGTATTGGAGATTGCGCATTGCAATCAGCGGCAAATGCTCTTAAAAGCACCATTCGTCAGCACGATTTCGTAGGTCGCTATGGTGGCGAAGAATTCCTGGTGATTTTGCCAGGCCTGGAAGCTGAACAGGCGCAAATTTTGGCTGAGCGTATTCGCATCGCTGTGGCAGACACCAAGGTTGATGTCAATCCTCAAGTCACCTTGGGCGTCACCGCTAGTCTGGGTATGTGCTGTTGCGGATTGGGCCGAAAATTGTCTTTAGAGGATCTCATTAAGCAAGCCGACATGGCTCTTTATAAAGCCAAACATGATGGAAGAGACAAACTGGTAGTTGCTGGGTAAGCTATGAATATATTTGCAATGTTACATAAAAAGCTAGGCAACCCTTTAGACTGGCCATCCTCAAAGAAGGCAAGCTTTCTACTTCAAATTCATTTTTTGGAACAATGCCTGTATCTGTTTTCGATTTACTTTCTACTCAACAGCCCAGAGTTAAGCCGTCATCTTAATATTGAGTTTAGCCTGCTGCATTTAAGCTTTTTTAAAGCCATAGTGATGTCTACTTTAGGTGTCATCATTATCGTAAAACTGCTCCAACACTACTGGCATGAAAGTTCTGCTTTTGAGCATATCGCTGCCCAAATATTTGCAATATCCCAAGTTTACTATGGTTATTGCATTGGCTTAATGTCACTGCCAACGGGTGTCGTACTCGCCGGAGTTCCTGTAGTGGGTTTTATTTTCTTTCATCGCCGCGCCGTGGTGTATTCAGTGATTAGTAGTACTATTGCCATATTTGCTTTTTCCTATGCTACATTAATCGATTTAATTCCTTATGCCCCTCTGGCACACAATATCACCAACCCTGAGGGCCAATTAGACCCTGTGTGGGCTTTGATTTACTGTTTTTTCACTTTGCCTCATCTTATTTTGATCTTGTTCCTTTCGTATTATTCACTCCAGCGCTGGCGCCAACGTGAAGCTGAAATTCACTTCATGAGCAGCACTGACCCACTGACGGGTATTCTCAATCGGCGCAGCATTCTCAATCATCTCATTTTGGAGCATGAAAACAGTACCCGTGCAGGCACGCCATTATCGGTACTCATGATCGACCTTGACCACTTCAAAATGATCAATGATACATGGGGCCACTCCACCGGTGACGAGGCACTGATCAAAGCAGCAGCCACTCTATCCATGGTAGTGAGACAAAATGATTTTCTGGGCCGCTACGGCGGCGAAGAATTTTTGATTATTTTGCCTGGTCTGGAGCACGATCAGGCCCATCATCTGGCGGAACGCATACGTATAGCCCTCTCCGATACCAATATTGAGCTTGAAGCAGGCACACCCATTAAAATTACCGCCAGTATGGGGCTGTGCTGTGCCGATCCAGATATGAACCTGACTTATGAACAATTGATCCATGAAGCGGACAAAGCTTTGTATCGGGCAAAAAATTCAGGTCGTAATCGCTTGGTGGTATCTTAGGCCTTTGTTTGTCTGTTTACCTACAATGTGGCATTTGAGCCATCTTGGCTTGCAAGATGGCCTTTACCAACCCGCTCCGATAGACTCCATCTATTTGTTTTAAAAGAACTTATTTCTATCTGTCAAAAATTATGACACCTCTTCCTTTGGTTTAAAGATTGCACACACCCCTCTATGGGTTATCCCCACCCCACCTAACGCCACGTTAAGGAGATAAGCGCAATGTCCACTATTACCGTAGAGCTCGATCAATTTGAATCCGTTGCCGCGGCTGTCCGCGATGAATCTGCACTGATTGTGGCTTTCGCCTCCTCTGATGGTGATCTGGTTGACCAGCACTTTGGTTCAGCCGAAGCTTTCTTCGTTTATAGCGTAAAAGACGGGGCCGCAGAACTCATTGCTTCCAAACAATTCGGTCATGAAAAGAAAGATGGGAATGAAGATAAACTCAAGCCAAAAATGGCCTGGCTGGTGGGCAGTGATATTGTCTATTGCGGTTCTGTCGGCGGTTCTGCCAGTCGCCAATTGATAGCCCTGGGCGCAACCCCCATGAAGGTGGGCGGCGGCCCGGAAGTAGAGGAACTGCTGGAAAACATTCAGGAACAAATGGCGAGCACACCTGAATTTTGGTTAGCCAACATTTTGAACAAGAAAAACGCAAAAGGTGATGATCGATTTGACGCAATGGATGACGAAGGTTGGGAGGAATAACCAAAAGCCTGATATAGTTACAAACCTAAATTGACAACAACCTATGGCTATTGTTAACGTCAGAAGGCTGATAAGAAAAATAATACTAACTATAAAAATAGAGCGGTACTTTAATGATTAAGTTGGGGATGATTGGATGGGGATTTTCCCATCTTAAAGTGTCTTTGGTTATAGCTCTGATCGCTTGTCTTATGGCCTGTTCTGGTGAAAGTGTGAATCCTGCCTACCCAGACATTCCTGCCACAGCCAACTCATTGGAAAACAACAGCACACCCCCAGAGACTAATTCTGAAGAAGACAGCGAAGTAGATCCTGATCTGACTGTTGATGACCTCGACTCTATTAGTCCGGTGAGCACCAACTCTTACTATCGAGCGCCCGATTACAAAAAGATAGTCAATCTTCCACTACAGTTCATTACTACTGTATCCGGTAAAAAATTGAGCGTCCGTGTTACTCTGCCCGCCAATGACGATGGTTCCATTGCCACCGGGCCGTTTCCTGTGGTATTGACTCAATCTGCCTATAATACCAACCTAATGAGTGGCTTATTGGGCGCGATTCCAGGCAATGCTTTGCTGGGTGTGTCAGACTCTATTTTAGTTCGCAGAGGTTACGCCCAAGTCGCCGTGGATGCCCTTGGCACCGGTGCCTCGGAAGGTGGTTGGGAACTATTAGGTGAAGAAGAACAAGCGGGTTTTGCTGACGCCGTAGACTGGGTTCATCAGCAACCCTGGTGTAATGGTAAGCTAGGGGTTGCCGGTGTCTCCTATATGGCAATCTCATCGCTGTTTGCGGCCCAGAGACGACCGGATTCAATCGATGCGGTATTTGCCAGTCTGCCTATGGGTGATGCCATGCGTGGTACTGTAAGTACCGGTGGTTTAGCGAATGCAACATTCATCAGTGAATGGATGTCAATAACCCACCTGTTGTCCACATTAAATGCCGTTACTGGACTCGCCAATCCACAATTTATTCCACAGCTGTTTGGCGCAACCAACGATCATATTCAGCAAATTGACAGCTATCATTTACCCTTGATCAACGCCACCTTGAATGGTGACCCAACCTACACTTATGACAGTGATTTTTGGCGCTTACGCTCACCCATTGAACAGATTGATAAAATAAAGGCACCCACTTTCATTGTGGGGGGCTTAAATGACATCTTTCAGCGTGATGAGCCTTTGCTTTATGAGCGTTTGAAAGCCAATGGGGTAGATACTCGGTTAGCCTTGTTTAACACCACGCATCTGGAAGGCTTCCTGTTACCTCATTTCGCAACGGAACAATTGCCTGCGATTGATTATTTAATGCTGCAATGGTTTGATAAATATTTAAAAGCAATGGATACAGGCATTGAATCCATTCCGGCTGTAGTACAGCAAGTAAAGAATTACCCTACTCCCAGTACTCCCGCAGAGTTTCAAAATGACAATTTTGCTACCACCACTGACTGGCCTCACCCTTTGGCAATACCCGAGCGCTGGTATTTACATGGCGATATGCGTTTATCTCAAAGCGCCCCTGTTGCGGTTGAAACCAGTGTCCAAATGACGAACCCGGAACACCCTGTGGGCCGTGCCTTTAAAGAAAATGGTTTGCTCGTTTTTGAAGTTGAACTGAATGATGGCACCCTCTGTTCTCGTAGTTATGAACAATGGGTATTGGGTATAGCCTTACCCAGAAGCTGCTATAACAACACCAAAAGGTCAAAACAGCAGCGTTTGGTATTTGACTCAGGCGTGATGGAAGAAGACTACTATATCAATGGCCCTATTCAAGCCGACATCTGGATCGAAAGCACAGCAGCAGAAGCGGTTGTTGCTGTGCAAATAGAAGAAGTTTCCCGCAAGCGATCACAACCCATCACCAATGGGCAATTACTGGCTTCAGTGCGTGCCGTTAATGTCGAGCGTTCGCGCTTTCTCGAGGGCGAGATGATCCAGCCCTACCATTACTTCACTGAAGACAAGAGCCAGCTATTGGTGCCTGGTGAAGTGGTTAAAATGCAGGTGGAAATATTTCCCACCAGCGCCATTATTCGCAAAGGAAATCGATTGCGCATTGCCATCAGCCCCAGCAACCAAGCCCAAGGCGTACTAAATTATCCACGCCAGACTTTGGCGGAAGATGGCGTAACGACGATTCACATAAGCGATGCTTACCCTTCCAGTATTGTCTTGCCGATTGTTCCCGTGAGCGCCCTGAACTAACCGACAACGGTTTTTTCCTGTTTGCAGAGCCAGGAATACTGTATATAATTACAGTATTCCTTAACTGCACAGGACATTCAGCATGGCCGCCGTCAAGTCGCAGCTTACTCCCGTTCTTCAGCATCCGGCTATCTGGCGGGCAAACGATCAACTACGCGACCGCCCACAATCAAGAGAGACTATCGCCACTGGCTTTGCCTTATTAGATCAAGCCTTGCCTGGCGGTGGCTTGCCCGAAACCGGTCTGACTGAAATCCTATGCCCCTTTTGGGGCTGCGGTGAAATGGAACTGCTCTCCTCAGCACTGGCCCTACTCAGCCAGCAAGATCGCTGGCTGGCGTGGGTCAACCCTCCATGGCTGCCTTATGCCCCAGCCCTTCAACAACAGGGAATTAGCCTGAAAAATGTGCTGGTGATACACAGTGACAAGGATAAAGACACCCTTTGGGCTATGGAGCAATGTTTACAGTCAGGGGCTTGTGGGGCCGTCTTGGGGTGGCCTAAAAAACTGTTGCCACAACACATAAGACGCTTGCAAGTAGCCGCCAAAAGCGGTGCAAGTTTGGGTTTATTAATGCGCCCTCAAAGTCACTTGCAGCAACCCTCGCCAGCCCCTCTGCGCCTGGAGCTGGCTAATTTACAACAACAATTACAGGTGCGTGTGGTGAAATGCCAGGGGCACTGGGGCAGCCATTGGCTGAATCTGCGATCTTTCACCTCAGAGGCTGTAGTGACACCGCTCCCGGCCGAGAATGCGGCCTATTGCTAATGCGGTGGGCCTGCCTGCACTTCCCTGCCCTGGCTTTGAACCTGGTGGAGCAAGGCCATCCGCAAACCAGCGCCATTGTCATTGAAACCATTCGCAAACAGCGGCGGATAGTGCTGTTTGCGAATGGTTTGGCTCGCAACGCTGGCGTAGTGCCTGGGATGACCTTACCCACCGCACAAGGGCTGGTGCACCCACTGCTGTCCTTCCCCTATGATGTCGCTCAGGAACAGCAAGCGTTGCAGCAATTAGCCCATTGGGCCTACCAGTTTACACCTCACATTAAACTCCAAGGTTCTCAAGCCTTGCTGCTAGCTGTAGGCCCCTCGATCAAATTATTTGCTGGAGAAAAAGAACTGGCAAAACAAATGCTGGAGCAACTGCCCCCAGGTTTTACTCCTTACTCTCTGGCGTTTGCCGATACGGCGATGGCTGCCTTACTCGCCGCCCAAGCTCATGAAGGCTGTAATGAAGCGGTTTTTTTTTCTTCTCAGGATATGGTCGATTACGACATTCAGTGGCTAGAGATTTCAGCCTCACAAAAAGCGCTACTCTATGGCATGGGGTTAAATACTCTAGCCGCCATCATAGAGCTACCTCGAGATGGGTTGGCAAAACGGTTTGGCCCAGAGTTCACAGCCTATTTGCGACGCCTACTTGGCGAACAGCAAGACCCTCTGCCTAACTGGACATTACCCTGCACCTTTGCCACTGAGTTTAGTTTTATTCAAGAGGTCACAATCAACAGCGCACTCTTATTTCCCATTCGCCATTTATTGAGCCAGCTGGAACATTATCTATACGCACGACAACGTTGTGTCAGTGAACTACAGTTTTTTCTGCAACTGCGCAATCGACAGCAGCTGCCCTGGCCTATTCGTCTGGCCACCCCCCAATACCGGCAGGCTGATTTACTGCCCTTGATCAAACTCCAGCTGGAACAACTAAAACTCCCCGCACCAGTTTTAACCTTGCAACTGAATGCCCATAATTTTGTGCCGATCACGGTTCAGCAAGCTGATTTTTTTGAACATAGCGGTAGCCAAACGTTGAATCGCTATCAGTTGGTTGAGCGCTTACAAGCCCGTCTTGGACAACCACAGGTGCATGGTTTAAACATGGTGGCTGATCACCGGCCAGAATACAGTTGGTCCAGCGCAACCCCAGGTCAGGGCCAGGAACTGCAGCACCCAGTGGAGCAACGCCCCTTTTGGTTATTCTCTCATCCCCAAAAACTGCGCAATAAAAAGGGCTTACCTGTTTATCACCAACCACTCCAGCTCCTTAAGGGTCCAGAACGGATCACCACGGGCTGGTGGGACCAACAACCCATAGACCGGGATTATTTTGTAGCACGCCAAGGTAACGGTCAGGAACTTTGGGTATACCGCGAGCGCACCAGTCAACAGTGGTTTTTGCACGGTATTTTTTCGGCTTGATGAACACCGAGACCACGACAGGAGGAAGCCTTCACTATAGCGAACTCCACTGTTACAGCAATTTCAGCTTTTTAGTAGGCGCATCCCATCCCGAAGAATTGGTCCAACAAGCCGCAGCGTTGGGTTATAAAGGATTAGCCATTACCGATGAGTGTTCTGTAGCCGGTGTGGTTAGAGCCCATGTAGAAGCCAGAAATCATTCCTTGGAGCTTATTGTCGGCAGCGATTTTAAAACCGAAGATGGCTTACATCTGATTCTGCTGGCGCCTACTCGCCAGGCTTACGGCCAATTGTGTACACTCATCACCCTGGCCCGGCGTCGTAGCGACAAAGGCCATTACCGACTCGATGTTAATGATCTCAATCCACTGACCAAAGACTGCCTATGTCTCTGGTTACCCAGCTTGCAACAATGTCTGCAGTTGGATGCTGCCGCTAGGCAACTCATACTCTATTATCCACAGCAACTGTGGATCGGATTGGAAAATAATTTACGGGCTCCCGATCAACGACTCAATCAACGACGGCAACAATTAGCCATTCAACTTGAATTGCCGGTGGTGGCTTGCGGCAATGTTCACTGTCACCATCCGGAACGCCAACCCCTGCAAGATATTTTGACGGCGATTCGCCTCAACACCAATATCCACAGTGCCGGCTTTAATTTACTCAGCAACCGGGAAAGCTGCTTGCACCCAATAACGGAAATAGCCAAACGCTACCCCGCTCATGCCCTGGCGCAAACTCAAGCTATTCAACAGCTCTGCCACTTCTCTCTGGATGAGCTGCGCTACGAATATCCGCAAGAGGTCGTTCCCCCCGGCCATAACGCCAGCACCTATTTACGGTTGTTGGTAACGCAAGGTAGCCAACAACGCTGGCCACAAGGTGCCAATCCTGCCGTTAGGCAGCAATTAGACAAAGAACTACAACTCATTGCCGAGCTGAATTACGAATACTATTTTCTAACCGTCTATGACATTGTGCAATTCGCCCGTAGCCAAAACATTCTGTGTCAGGGGCGAGGCTCAGCCGCCAATTCAGCGGTCTGCTTCTGCCTATTTATTACTGAAGTTGATCCGGCCAAAAGCCGACTGCTATTCGAGCGTTTTATTTCTAAAGAGCGCAATGAGCCGCCCGATATCGATATTGACTTTGAGCACGAGCGACGGGAAGAAGTCATTCAATTTATTTATCGGAAGTATGGCCGACAACGGGCTGCCCTAACCGCTACGGTGATTCGTTATCGGGTGAAGAGCGCGCTCCGTGATGTGGGCAAGGCTATGGGATTTGATCAAACCTTACTGGATCAACTCAGCAAATCTATTGCCTGGTGGGACCAACAAAAGCAACTGTCACAGCGGTTACAAGAGTTGGGCATTGATAACCAAAACCCCAGCATTCAGCAGTTCAAAAAATTAGTCAATATCCTGCTGGGATTTCCCCGCCATTTATCCCAGCATGTGGGTGGTTTCATTATTGCTGCAGGACCACTGGAACAGCTCGTACCCATTGAAAATGCCAGTATGGTGGATCGCACCATAGTGCAATGGGATAAGGATGATATTGAAGCCCTGGGCTTAATGAAAATTGATATTTTAGCTTTAGGCATGCTCAGTGCCATCCGCAAAAGTTTCACCTACATCAAGCAAATCCGCAGCCAACAATGGAGCCTGGCCAGCTTGCCACCAGAAGACCCTGACACCTACTCAATACTGCAACAGGGTGACAGTGTGGGGGTTTTTCAGGTGGAGTCACGGGCCCAAATGGCCATGTTGCCACGACTTAAGCCCACCTGCTTTTATGATTTGGTTATCGAAGTGGCTATTGTGCGTCCTGGTCCTATTCAGGGGGATATGGTGCACCCGTACCTGCGACGACGCCAAGGATTAGAGGAAGTCAGCTATGTCAGTGAAGAGGTCAAGCACGTATTGGAACGCACCTTAGGCGTACCAATCTTTCAGGAACAGGTGATCGAACTCGCCATGGTAGCCGCAGGCTTTAGTGCCGGTGAAGCGGATCAATTGCGTCGAGCGATGGCAGCATGGAAACGTAAAGGACAGTTAGAAATCTACGAAACCAAGCTGGCAAAAGGCTTATTATCGCGCGGCTATTCCCTCGAATTTACCCAGCGTATAGTGGCACAAATTCGCGGCTTTGGTGAATATGGTTTTCCCGAATCTCATGCAGCAAGCTTTGCCTTGTTGGTTTATGCCTCAGCCTGGTTGAAATGCCATGAACCCGCGGCCTTTTGCTGTGGCCTACTCAACAGTCAACCTATGGGATTTTATTCACCATCGCAATTGATTCAGGATGTGAAACGCCATGGAGTCACCGTGCGCCCAGTGGACGTAAAATACAGCACATGGGACCATCAGCTGGAAACCGATCAGATGACTCAGCACCCACAGCAACAACCTGCTATTCGACTGGGATTCCGGTTAGTGAAAAATCTATCGCAGCAAAGTGCCGAAAAACTTATCCGCATCCGTCAGCAAACAGCCTTTGTATCCCTCGCGGATTTATTGCATCGCTGCCAACTCAACAAGCGTGACTTAGACGCCCTGGCTCAAGCCAATGCCTTGGCTTCTCTCAGTAAACACCGCTTTCAAGCACGCTGGGAAACACAAGGACTGCAACAAGAATCGCCACTGATACAGCAACAACATCAGCAGGAATCCAGCGTGCAGCTAAAACCTCCTTCCGAAGTGGAAAACCTGACAGAAGATTATCAAAGTATAGGCTTGACTCTGGGTCGGCATCCCCTGGCTATATTACGGGATCATCCGGAGTTGCGAGGTTATAAACGCCATCGTGATCTTTATCAACTCAACCACAAACGCTTTGTAAAAATTGCTGGATTAGTCACCGGAAGACAGCGCCCTGGCACCGCAACCGGGGTGCTATTTCTCACCCTGGAAGATGAAACCGGCAACAGCAACATTGTCGTTTGGAGAGATATCGTGGAGCGCTATCGTGCCGCCGTACTGCACGCACGATTATTAAAGATAAAAGGGGTTCTGGAGCGAGACAGTTCTGTGGTGCACGTGATAGCCGGAGAAATCATCGATGGCTCACACCTGCTGGGAGAACTGGAAACCCGCTCCAGAGATTTTCACTAAGGACAAAGGAAAAGCACCGCCGCAGTCATTGCACTCGCCCGCAAAATTCGACTGCAGCGGCAAAAGCATCAAGGTTTAGAACTTGTAACCAACTCCCACCATATAGACCCAAGGATCAATATCAACATCAGTTTTAATGACCGCTCCGGAATCTAGTTTAATCGTGGCCTCGGTATCAATGTCAACATTCCAAACAGAGGCATTCAACACAATATTATCTGTAACGGCATAATCACAACCAATTTCAAACGCCAAGCCAAAGGAATTATCCAAATCAATTGAGCCGTCACCCAGTGGAGTAGCTTTGAAATCTGAGGTAAGTTCCTCATCGAAGAAAATTGTATAGTTAATACCAGCGCCCACATAAGGCTGTAATTTAGAATCCGAGGGCATTGGGTAATACTGAACACTCAAAGTTGGTGGTAAGTGTTTAACATCCGCAACATCCAAGCCTTCAATACTGCCTAACCCAGAGACACTACCATGAGCGGTAACCGTATGTGAAAATGGCGTTGCTGCCAACAATTCGATACCCACATTTGAGGTCAACATATAGGTTCCGGTTAACCCGAGCTGTGTATTAGAGTCTACAGAAACGTCCGTACCTGGTAGCGTTGTGCCATTCCGAGACAACGCAGTACTGCTGCTATCTGGGTCAACCTTAGCAATACCGGCACGCAGAACAATATCACCTTGGTCGTAAGCGAAAGCCGCTCCCGAACCCAGTGCAACATTTAGTGCCAAGAGAGAGATTGTCGCTTTTAATTTTGCCGTCATAATGATGCCCTACCTTACTGTTCAACAACGAATTTAAACCAGATGAACGTAGTGTAAGGAGCAAGGGAATTCACAATATGATCTGCATCAAGAGTTGTCGGACAATGAATTACAGACAGTGAAAATTATGACCTAGATCAAAAGAACCCGCCAACTGCAGGTTGATCCGAGCGAAAAAAATAAACAAAGACTAGTCTGGAAACTGCTGTAAATGATCTTTCACTCGATTTTGAACGGCCAGAGCCAATTTATCAGGCTCAAATTTTGATAGAAAATCATTACAACCTACTTTTTCTACCATGGCCTTATTGAAGCTGCCACTAAGAGATGTGTGCAAAACCACGTACAAGTCCTTGAGCCGAGAGTCATCCCGAATTTCCCGGGTTAAGCGATAGCCATCCATCACCGGCATCTCAGCATCGGTTATTACCATCACCAATTTTTTCTGCACATCAATACCGGCATCGGCCCATTTCTTTAACAGCTTAAGGGCGCTGGATCCATCACTGGCAGAGATAACCTTTAAACCGAGCTGCTCAACCGTGTCTCTTACTTGGGATAAACCTACGGTAGAATCATCCACAGCAAGAACCTCAAGCCCTTGCGCCTGACTCACAATATCTTGATCAAGAAGGCCTTCTCTGATCTGCGTATTGTAGGGAGACACTTCTTGTAGAACTTTTTCCACATCAATGATTTCCACTAAACGGTCATCTTGCTTGGTTATAGCCGTGAGGTAATGGGCACGACCCGCTCCCCGTGGCGGAGGCATAATGTCCTCCCAATTCGTATTCACAATACGGTCAACGGATTTCACCATAAATGCCTGGATCGACCGGTTGTACTCAGTGATGATGATATTGCAATTCTGCTGATCCTCTAGATGTCCTAAACCAATGGCTGCGCTTAGATCAATCACCGGAATAGAGCGGCCGCGCGCATGTGCAACACCAACCACAAAAGGATGGCTGTTGGGTATTTTAGTAATTTTTGGCATTGTCTGAATTTCTTGAATTTTAAACACATTTATCGCAAACAAGCCGCCTCGCTGAAGCCGGAACATGAGAATTTCCAGACGATTCTCACCCACTAACTGTGTCCGCTGATCTACCGAATCTAAAATACTAGCCATTGCGTTACCCATTGATTAAAAGTACAAACTGCATAGAATTGGACGTTGGCTCCAACCATACCGAAAAACGACCGCTCCTGACCTTTAAGCTTAGACTACTGATCAAAGCACCTATTTAGTATGTTTAGTATGTTTGCTTATAACTGTAATAGTTTAGTGAAAGAAAAATTACCGCTTTGAACTAGAATGAACCAATAACCCGTTATGATCGGTGAGCACTAACCTGCCTTGAGAGATTTATGGAATCACCCAATATTTTGCTCGCAAGACAACCAATCTACGATAAAGACCTCAAAGTTTATGCTTATGAGTTATTATTTCGACCACAGCTAGGTTCGGACTGGAAATGGGACGGCGACCTAGCCACATCACAGCTGGTGATTAATGCCTTTGCCGAAATTGGTATCGAGCGAGTTTGTGATAACAAGACAGCCTTTATAAATTTTACCCGTAAGTGGTTGATTTCACCGCCGCCCTTTGATGCCAACCATGTGGCCATAGAAGTCTTGGAAACCGTTGAACCCGATGCGGAAGTCATCGCAGGCATTCGTAAGATGGCGGCGGCTGGATTTACCATCGCCCTCGATGACTTTGTCTATCACGACAAGTGGCACCCCATATTAGAAGTGGCAGACATCGTCAAAGTCGACGTTCTGAACCATACCGGCCCCGAACTGGAAACAATGGTGGAAAAGCTGGCCAAGTACAACGTCAAGCTACTGGCCGAAAAAGTGGAAAGCTACCAAGATCTGGAGCGTTGTCAGGCCCTCAATTTTGATTATTTTCAAGGTTTTTTTCTGTGCCACCCGCAAAATATCCATGGTGATAGCCTGCCCACGAATAAGGTAGTGGTAATGCGTCTGTTGGCAGAATTGCAAAACCCCAATTCAACGGTGAAATCACTAGAAGACATAATTGCCAACGATATATCCTTAAGCACCAAAATATTACGTATCTGTAATACCGCCCAATATACCTCGGTGGCCAAAATAACCAGTATTCGTCAGGCGGTGGTTTTAATTGGGCTCGATGCGCTAAAACGCTGGTCTAGTATCATTGCCCTATCGAAAATGTCAGACAAGCCCAATGAATTAATTTGCTTAAGCCTGAGCCGGGCAAAAATGATGGAACTACTGGCTGTACAATCTGGCGAAATCGAAAAGGAAAGCTTTTTCACCGTGGGCATGTTTTCATTAATGGACGCTTTCTTTGACCAACCTAAAGATAAGCTATTGAAAACTTTGCCCTTTGACACTAGTCTGAATGACGCATTGTTACGCTATGAAGGCCCGGCCGGTGCACTGTTAAAGGCCCTGGAAGCCCACGAGAAAGGGCGCTGGGAAGATATCGACTGGAACTACTTAGCCAGTAAAAATATCGAACAACCTGTGTTTGAAAAGGCATACACCGAATCCATCGTTTGGGCCACGGATATCATCAAATCTCTCCTGGCCTAGGGCAATGCGGCCAGGGCAATAACCATAAAGTGAACTGAACGTGACACTACCGTGACATTACAATGGACCGATATCGGCGTTAATCTGACAGACAAGCGCTTTCAAGAAGACTTGCCTGAGGTAATCAACGCGGCAACCCGAGCAGGAGTCAACCAACTCATCATAACGGGCACTACTCTGCCCGCCTCTGTCAAGGCACTGCAGCTGGCGGAGCGCTTTCCCAAGCAGTGCTGGTGCACTGTGGGGATGCATCCACATCATGCCAGAGAATGGACCAGCGAAAGTTACCAACAACTGCTGACCATGGCGCGCCATCCCAAAGTTGTTGCTATCGGCGAAACAGGCTTGGACTACAATCGTAACTTTTCCACCCCCGAGCAACAGCGCTTTGCCTTTGAGCAGCAACTCGCACTGGCCCAGGAAACACAGTTACCCCTGTTCCTACATGAACGCGATGCCCTGGATGACCAAGTCAGACTCCTGGCGGCCGTGAGAAATAAACTACGTGGAGGTGTTGCTCACTGCTTCACCAGCGACAAAGAGGCGCTCTTTGC
The DNA here is from genome assembly GCA_963922875.1 of uncultured Ketobacter sp. Lineage (GTDB taxonomy): Bacteria > Pseudomonadota > Gammaproteobacteria > Pseudomonadales > Ketobacteraceae > Ketobacter. Next base: position 138,750 of record CAWUJH010000008.1, read on the forward strand.
CTACCTGGAGCTAGATCTGTACATTGGGATCACAGGCTGGGTATGTGATGAGCGGCGCGGCCTGGCATTGCAACAAGCAATTCCACACATTCCCCTTGAGCGCCTTTTGCTAGAAACCGATGCACCCTATCTAATGCCCAGAAACCTTAAACTCAAGCCAAAGACAAGTCGCAACGAACCTGGCAACCTGCCTCATATTGCTAAAACCGTCGCTGAACTGTATGGCATCACCGTAGAAGCTATCGCGGAACACTGTGCAGCCAACACCGCACGCCTGTTTGGAATTACGAGAGAAAGCGGATTAAATCTGCAGCCGTGAAGGGCCAGCCCAGCGTTTGTTGGGTATCTTCTCTTAAGATAACTGGAATTCGGGTGCCGTAAAGCGCTATCAACTCATCTGAATCAGCGATATCTACTTCTTTAATCTCAAAAAATTCTGGATTCAACGTGATCTGATAAATTTCACGAGCCTGATCACACAAATGACAACCCAGGGTTGTGTAGTAAAGTAATTTTTCTTTATTCATATCTGAGTTAAACACTTATTTTCATAGCGAATTCAACAGTATAAGGCTTGCAGCTGAATTCAACCAGAACCAACCTGATAGCAACAAGTGAGGCATAAACTGAGCACTTTCAAACTGTTAAATCTGCGCCATACTTAATGACACTCATCAATAAGTATGGCTTTGGGTTTATGTCGTTAGAAATGCTTGTGTTACTACAACTTTGTGTCGCCTTGCTTATTGGCGCTGTCATTCTGGTATTAATTTTACGGCGTCAAAAGCAAACGATTCAAAAGTTGCAAGATATTCTATTCGATGTGAAAGACGAGCTGAGCGGAGAGGCACTATTAAAACACTTGCAACTCGAAATTGACAATACCACCGCCCACTGCCGACAACAAACCATCGCACTCACCGGGGATCTGTCTGAGGAGGATCTCGCCATTACCTTGCGTTTCAACGCGCTTAGCAGTGAGCTTGACCTGGCAAAATCCTTAGGGGGAGAAAAAAAGCTCCCATGGCGCGACCATATCAAGGGCTATATGGACCTCGTTAGCGAAATCAACCGCTTCAACAACGAGAGAATTGAAAATTCTGCAAGAATTTTGAACGAGGTTCACCAGGAAGAACTGGACATTAAAAATTCCACCATTGAGGCACTCAACGCAGAGAAACTAAAACTGAGTCAACAGGTGGAAGACCTGAAACCCCTGCAAAATTTTATTAAGTTATCTACCGATAGTAACAACAGCAGCCGTATTGAATTAGAACAAGCCATGCATAAGGCGCTACTGTCGTTGTGCGAGAATTTCCCTAACAGTGAAGATCTCAGGGAACTGGTATTTCTAATCCACGAATCCTTTAACGAATCAGAAACCGTAAAACAACTGATTATCAAGGAATCCGAATCTCTGAAAGAACTGGATGCCCTTGAGGACCAGATTGGATCTGAACCTGAAACAGCCGGACGCTCAAGCGAGATCAGCTCATAAAATTTGAGGTTGATATTTAGTCCCGCTATCGATAGTGTGGATTATCTAGCAAGAGCGAAACCTATCAATGCTTGAAAAAATTGATTTATCCCAGTATTCCAGCCTTGGTCTTTTACTACTCCATATCACGCTAATCATATGCTTTTCGATTCGCGTGATTTTAAAGAAATTCCCCGTAGGCGCATCCCTTTCCTGGCTCCTCCTGCTAAACCTATTACCTTATGCGGGAATCGTTCTTTATTTGCTTTTTGGTGAACGATACTTGGGAATTCGCTATAAACAACGAGAGAGACGCTTGCAGACGTCAACTCGAATGCAGCTGGAAAATGGTGCCAGCTTGCATCAAAAGCAATGGCACAACTTTCACCCCATGAGTTCAACACTAGCTACCTATGAGCTAAATACCACAGGTATACCTGCTCTTGCTGGTAATCAACTACAGTTCTTTAATCAGGCCAACCTGACTATTGCCAATATGATTCATGATATTGATCGCGCCAAACACTATTGCCATTTGGAGTTTTATATTTGGCACCCTGGCGGGATAACATTAGGGGTGTTGGATGCACTAATTCGAGCCAAACAACGCGGTGTCCAGTGTCGGGTTTTATTAGATGCCGTGGGCAGTCAATATTTCTTTCGCACTGGCTACCCAACCAAACTCACCCAGCAAGGTGTAGAAATTATCCGGGCCTGCCCTATCGGTTTTTTCCCCTGGCGACTCGCACGTTACGATTTGCGTAATCATCGCAAGAATCTTATCGTCGATGGCAAAGTAGCCTATGCTGGAAGTTTTAATCTGATCGACCCCAGCTGCTTTAAACAGGACCAGGGTGTGGGGGAATGGATTGATGTCATGGCTAGACTTGAAGGACCGGTTGTTACCGCCATTGATTCAATATTTCGCTGGTATTGGAATATTGAATCCGGCCAACACCTTACCTTGGCCTCCAAAGCAATGCCTGTAGCAGAGCAAGGTGCTGTGATACAGGTTATTCCTTCTGGGCCGGATAATGAAAAAGAAAGTATTTTGCACACACTCCTGCAAGCCGCATACTCAGCCACCGAAAGCATCCGCATTGTTACACCTTATTTTGTTCCAGATACATCCTTGGCACAGGCATTGATTATCGCCGCACGCCGCGGTGTAAGCGTTGAAATCATCGTCCCCTTTGAAGTGGATTCTTTTTTAGTGCGTTATGCCAGCCGATCCTACTTTCAGGAACTTATGGATGCAGGGGTCGCAATTTATTTTTACCAGGGCGGCCTGCTCCATACCAAATGCGTCATTCTTGATTCCTCGGTATCCTTTTTTGGTACCGTGAATATGGATTCCCGCAGCCTGTGGCTTAACTTCGAAATGACCATGATCATTTATACCAAGACAGAGACTCTTTTACTGACCCGGTTATTCGAAAATTATCTAACTTCCAGTGTCAAGCTTTGTCCCACTCAATGGCGCAGCCGCCCCATCAGCAAACGATTTTTTGAGAATCTAGTACACTTATTCAGCCCGCTTATTTAGCCGAAACTCCCAGCATTGGTGAGCAGGCTTACCGCGCCCAAAATCTTGCGGCAGGCTTTGTTTAGTGATATCGGTTACCTCATATCGAGCCAGTAATTCTTCATCTAGCTTAAAGCGTTTAAAGTTATTCGAGAATATCAGAAGCCCACCCGGCTCCAAACGTTTCATAGCAAGATCTAATAATTCCACATGAGAAGCCTGCACATCAAAATGGCCTTGCATACGTTTCGAGTTAGAAAAGGTCGGGGGATCCACAAAGATCAGATCAAATTGTTCATGGGCTGTTTTAAGCCAGCTCATACAATCGCTCCGTATTAGCTCATGGTTTGCCTCAGCCAAACCATTCAAATACAAGTTATTACGAGCCCAATTAAGGTAGGTAGTGGACATATCTACCGATACAGTTTTTTTAGCACCAGCCAATCCCGCATGCACTGACGCCATGGCCGTATAGCAATACAAATTTAAAAATCGTTTGCCTTTGGCCAATTGTTGCAGCCTGATTCTGGTGGGCCGATGATCCAAAAAAATGCCACTATCCAGGTAATCATCCAGATTAACCAGAGCTAATGCCCCCGCTTCATTGATGGCATAGAAATGCTTTTGATCAGAAATTTTTGAATATTGACGAGCGCCTTTTTGGCGCTGACGGCTTTTAACATGAATCTTGTGTTCTGACACTCGAAACACTTGTTGTAAAATCTTAAGCGCATCTTCAAGCCGCCGCCGCGCCTTCTCAGGGTCCACTTTATTGGGTGCAGCATATTCGCTCACCAGAAGGTGGCCATTATACCAGTCCACCGCCACGTTATACTCTGGTATATCACTATCGTATAACCGGAGAGCACATATCCCTTCTCGGTCCCTCCACTTATTCAATAACTTGGCATTTTTTATGATGCGGTTTGCGAAATCCGCCGCCGGTAGTGTTGCATCAAAGTCGTTGTAATAATGAAACTCCATGGGTAAGAATCCATTATTACGGGACACCACAGAGCCACTCCGTAAGAAACATTTAATCGGCCCATTAAATACCCGCTGAGTAATAGGTTCCTGCAATTGCAATGCGTCAGCGTATTCAATTTGATTGGTGATGATGGCCATATTCCAGCCCACGCAGTAATTTTGAGTAAACCGCCCCAAGGCTCGATACAAATAGATTAGTTGGTCGTTTTGATCAAGGCGCTCACCATAGGGCGGATTACACACAATGGTTCCACCTTTTTCAGCGGCACTAGCATGCACAGAAAACTGAGCTAACTCACGTCGTTCAACATGAATACACCCTTCCAAGCCAGCTGCCCGAATATTCTTTGCAGCCGCTTGCACGGCCGCGTAATCTGCATCATAACCTTTTATAGAAAAAGCTATGGTCTCAGAAAGGTCTTGCTTGATTGCCGCTTGGATGGTTGCTTCCCATAAGGATTCGTTATGTTGCTGCCAAGCAGAAAACCCAAAACCCCGACGCAACAAACCCGGCGCCATGTTGGCTTGCATCATGGCCGCTTCGATTAACAATGTACCTGAGCCGCACATGGGATCAATTAACTGGGGTGCTGTTTGTTGCGGCCAACCAGCGCTCATCAACACCGCTGCGGCCAGAGTTTCTTTCATGGGGGCTTCGTTTTGAGCTACCCGATAACCACGCTGATGCAAAGGATGGCCAGCCAGATCCAAAGACACCGTCGCAAAGTCATTGTTAAAATGTACTTGTAACCGAATATCGGGATCTCTTAAATCGATATTCGGTCTTTGATTAAACAGATCACGAAAATGATCAATCACCGCATCTTTGGTTTTGTAAGTCATATACTGAGTATTAACTGACGATTTTGCGTCCTTTGAAACACCAATTGCCAACGTGGCTTCCTGATTAAAATGCTCATGCCAGGGAATGGTGCGAAGTTGATCGTAATACTCGGCCTCGGAAGCGTATGAAAATTCAGCAAGGGTATAAAGAACTCGCGATGCTACTCTTGACCACAAACAAATTAAGTAAATATGCTCCAAGCTGGCTTGCAATTTGACCGCTCCAACCAAACGCTCTACCGCTTGACCCGTGATTGCCTCTATTTCAGATTGTAAAAACGTCTCTAAGCCACCGCTGCAGGTAACCACTAATTCAGAATGCTGTTTATTTGCGTTTAACATGTATTTCGCTTTTCCGTTATAAACCTATGAAAATTAGAGCATCGCACAGAAATTCGACACTTTACTATGACTCAAACCCATAAAAAGAAGTCCTTTTTATGACATATTAGTTGTCGACATCGGAGAAAAATTTCGGTACTAATATAACTCCGGCCAACAGAAAATCTGCTGTTGTAGTCCGCGATCGGTGACAATCTTGGACATAGCTTACCTTGGGTCACCCAAGTTCTCACTATGCAAATCTAACATCGCATCCAAATGAAGGAGGAGATGCAACGACGAACAAAACATACACTTCAATAATTTCCTAAAATTTCTACTTCAGGATAGAGGTCGATCACCTATGAAGAGACAAAAACGCGATAGATCCAACCGAGTCTTCACCCGAGGATACCAAGCTGGAGTTAGCGGACGATCAAAAGACTCTTGCCCTTTCACGGAAACTACACCCAAACAAACCTGGCTTACCGGCTGGCGCGAAGGCCGAGCCGATCAGTGGAATGGCTATACCGGCGTCTCAGGCATTCATAAGATCGCGAATCTCTGACCAAGAACTTATTGAATATATTACCAATTTCTCCATAGAGTGCCTCCAGCACTCTCACGGTGGCAATGTTGGCCACTGATAAGGGCTCCCTCTTAATATTTTAAGAGGGAGCCCTCACTTTTTAAGCCCTGATTTTAGCCTTCTTCGCTTTATAACCACGGCGTCGACTAATCCCCTTCAGCGTATTGCGCCAGAGCTTTTACACACTGTGAGACAAGTCCAGGCCCGCTATAAATAAACCCAGAATAAATTTGAATTAGAGTCGCGCCGGCGTGAAATTTAGCCACAGCATCCTGACCAGAAAGAACGCCCCCGACACCAATCACTGGCATCGACTGGTTTAAGAGATGGCAAAGGGAGGATAGAATTGCCGTTGATGATTCAAACAAAGGCGCCCCGCTTAAACCACCCGCTTCCTTGGCATAAGGTGATTGTTCAACACCGGCACGGGATAAGGTTGTATTAGTGGCAATCACCCCGTCCATACCGTGCTTTTTGCAACTCTCTGCAATAGTCCCAAGCTCTGCGTTCGTAAGATCAGGCGCTATCTTTATAACCAGAGGCACGTAACGTTGAGTAGTATTCGCCAGTATTAACTGCTTATCTTTTAAGGTTTTCAGCAGAACATCCAAGGAATCCCCGTGTTGCAAGGAGCGTAAACCTTGTGTGTTAGGCGAAGAAACATTGATAACCACATAATCAGCGTATTCATACACCTTAGCCAATGCTATCAAATAATCGTCTACTGCTCTCTCAACCGGTGTATCGAAGTTTTTGCCGATATTGATACCTAAAATACCCGTGTAGTCAGACTTACGAACCTGTTCAACCAGATAATCCACACCTTTGTTATTGAAACCCATGCGGTTAATGATGGCCTTATGGCTGGCTAAGCGAAACAGTCGTGGTTTCGGATTACCCGGTTGAGGACGCGGTGTGACGGTACCAATTTCAATAAAGCCAAACCCCAAGGAGCCCAAGGCATCAATATAATCGCCATTTTTATCCAGGCCTGCGGCCAACCCCACAGGGTTCTTAAACTCAAGCCCCATAATTTGCACCGGTAACTCTGGTGGCGCTGGCCACAGCCGGGTCAGCCCCAATTTATGGGCCCAACCTAAGGCGCTGAGGGCAAGACTATGAGAGGTTTCTGCTTGAAGCTGAAAAAGTACGGTTCTCGCCAACGAATAAAACATGCCCAAAGTCCTAGATGTGCAAAACTGCGAGATTATAGGGCCCTCAATCCAGCTTTTCTACCTTTACCAACTTATTATGCTCGTTAAAATGGATGGCAAAACTACCATGAACTCCGACATGAGTGACGAAGGGGCGCAGAGATTCTGCGGGAAACCTAACCCGACGCCCGTCTCTACTGGTTGCCACTACGGCTTTTGCACTACCTTGATACCAACGTAAATAATCATCTGAACTTAAATGAATATCCACAATTAATAGCATGGCTCTCCTACTCCATCACCGTCACAATGCAGGGTAGACTGCGCCAGATCCATCAACTCTCGCAGAGCAACACCAAACATCGAAAAATCTTTGCCTTCAACCGCCTGTAATTCGCTAATCAGCAAGCGCCAACGATCAATCATCAACTGATGCCGCTGCGACCAGGCTTCAATTCGTTGTTCAATCGACGTGCCCGGAGCTTCCATTTTCAGTAATCCAACCGCCAAGGTTCGTTGCTGCCAGTCCAGATCATCACGATAGGCCTCTCGTGCCAATGACTGCCAGTGATTTTCGATGGGTAAGCGATTGATTTCTTCATTAAACCAATATAAATCCAAATGATTACCTATTGCGAAGTAGACGGCAGCTACTTCTTGTAAGTCCTTGCCAGTCACTTCAGAAGCCTGAATGATACCCAACACGGGTAACATACTTTCAGCGCCTGCAATAAAAGTGGCCAGAGCAGAAGGAACGCCTTTCTCCACATAACGGTTGTGTTTTTCATCCCAAACCTCACGCCGAGGGCCTTGCAAGACGGTGGGCAAACTATCCGCCACAGTTTTAACACCTTCTTTAAAACGCTCAATGGCGGTGCTTACATTGACACCAGAACGATTATTTCGCAAAAACCAACGACTTGCCCTGCGCATCAAACTAATCAAAGTACGCATCATCTCTAATTGCTCATTCGCTGGAATTACCAAATCAAGTGATTCGATCTGATGCCAGCAAGACTCCAAATTAAACACGTCACGCGCTGCAATGAATGATTTGGCAATATCCGCGATGGAAGAGCCAGAAGCATCTTTCATTCGATAAACGTAAGTAATACCCATAAAATCAACCATTCCATTGGCGACTTGCGTTGCAACAATCTCTCGGCGTAACTTATGATTATAGAGTTCCTGGCGATACCTTTTGACCAGAATAGCCGGGAAGGCCTTCTCTATTTCCTGACTTACGTACTCATCATCAGGCAAATCTGATTGCGCCAAATTATCTTTTAACAAGGCTTTGGTGTATGAAAGTAAGGTCGCAAGCTCGGGACGTACGAGCCCCTTGTCCAAGCTAATCCGCTCCAGCAGTTCCTCCTCACTTGGAATATACTCAAGCTCGCGATCTAATCTACCGGTAGCCACCAAATCCTGTATGTAACGGCGATATTCACCAATACGATAAGTGGATTCACTACAGGCAATGCTTAACGCCTGGGTTTGGCGATAATTATTTTTCAACACTAATTCAGCGACTTCTTCGGTCATCTCTAGCAACAACTGATTACGCTGCTTTAAGGTCATATCACCATTGGCAACAATATCATTCAAAAGGATCTTAATATTCACCTCATGATCAGAGCAGTCCACACCTCCGGCGTTATCAATGAAATCGGTATTGGAGAAGCCACCATTTAATGCATATTCGATGCGTCCTAACTGGGTAATACCAAGATTGCCTCCTTCGCCAATGACTCTTGCCTGCACGTCTCTACCGTCTACCCTTAAGCCGTCATTGGCCTTATCGCCGACATCTGAATGATGCTCTAAAGAAGACTTGATATAAGTGCCGATCCCCCCATTCCAAATCAGGTCGACTTTCGACTTCAACAGCGCACTAATTAACTCATTGGGGGTTAAAGCTTTTGCGTCAATATTAAATCGCTCCTTCATGGCCGGAGTTATGGTGATTGACTTGGCACTGCGAGAGAACACACCCCCACCCGTAGAAATTAATTCACTGTTGTAATCACTCCAGCTGGAGCGAGGCAAATGAAACAGCCTTTCCCTTTCGGCAAAACTTGTCTTGGCATCAGGATTAGGATCAACAAATATGTGTAGATGATTAAAGGCCGCTACCATCTGTACCGTTTCTGACAACAACATGCCGTTGCCAAATACATCTCCAGACATGTCGCCAATACCGATAACCGTGAACGGGCTGGTTTGAACATCAATCCCTAGCTCGCGAAAATGACGCTGTACCGAAACCCAGGCACCCCGTGCGGTGATCCCCATTTTCTTATGGTCATAGCCCACCGACCCTCCGGAAGCAAAGGCATCATCCAACCAAAAACCTCGTTGCTGGGCAATTTTATTGGCAATATCTGAAAATGTTGCCGTTCCTTTATCTGCAGCCACAACAAAGTAAGTGTCATCCTCATCCTTACACACCACATCTTTAGGTCGCACAACCTGACCATTAACCAGGTTGTCGGTCACATCCAGCAGACCGCTGACGAAGATTTTGTAACAGGCAATACCTTCTTCCATTATTTTATTTCGATCTGTAGTGTTAGGCAGGTCTTTCGGAACAAACCCGCCCTTGGCACCTACGGGAACAATTACTGCATTTTTAACTTGCTGAGCTTTTACCAAGCCCAAAACTTCTGTTCGAAAATCTTCTCTGCGATCAGACCAGCGCAATCCCCCACGAGCAACTTTCCCACCTCTAAGATGTATGCCCTCCACTCGTGGCGAATACACGAAAATTTCAAACATTGGCAGCGGCTTGGGTAAATCAGGAATATCCCTGGGAGATAGTTTCAATGCTATATAAGGCTTAAATTCACCGGAATTTTCATGTTGGTAGTAATTCGTACGCAGAGTGGCGGAAATAACATCAAGATAACGACGCAAAATGCGGTCCTCATCAAGACTTTCCACTTGATCAAGATGCTCGATTATCTTTTGCCTTAAATCAGCTTCCTGCTGTTCTGTGGATGGTTCGTCTGGACAAAAACGCAAAACAAAATAGTCCACCAAGAACCTTGTGACTTGCCACTGTTTTACCAGTGCTTCATTAATATAGGTTTGACTGAAGGCAAACCCAGTTTGTTTTAAATATTTCGCATAAGCTCTTAACATGGCAACTTCCCGCCATGTAAGACTTACTGATAATACCAACCGATTAAACGGATCGTTTTCGGCCAAACCCTGCCAGGTATGAATGAATGCTTCCTGGAACTTCGTTTTCACCTTATCAATATCAATTATACGATTACCCCGATAACGAACATTGAAATCATAAATCCAGATTATTTCATTATCTTTCATGTTAATTCGATAGGGCCGGCCACCTAACACCCGCAAGCCAAGATTTTCAAGCATTGGCAGTACATCGGATAACGGAATATTTTTGCCATAGCGGAAGAGTTTAAACCGTAAGGCTTTGGCATCATCTTCGAGATTGCGATAAAACGACACCACCAACGAATTATCCGCAGAAAGGCTTTCCATATGCTCGATATCCGACACTGCGGTTCGAGTAGAATACTCTTCTCTATAACTGACGGAAAACGCATCAGAATAACGAGAATACAAGGCACCAGCACGATCCTCACCAAAACTTTCAATTAGCGTTTCATAAAGTTTATCTGTCCAGCTGCGAGCTAGATCAATAAGCCGACCTTCTACCTCATCAATATCAAAATCAACACTGGCTTCATTCTTAACTTTTATTGAGATATATAAACGCGCTAATGTTGATTCCGTAAAATAGGTATTGAACTCCATGTCCTCAACATCGAGATACTCGTAGAAAACGTTTTGAAAAGCTTTGCGCAGGCCAGTGGTATAATTTTCCCGAGGGGTGTAAATAAGACAGGATAAAAAACGCCCGAAGCGCCCCTTACGTACAAACAATCGTAGCCGGCGACGCTCCTGAATATGCAATACTCCCACGGCGGTTTGCATAAGGTCTTCGGTCGTGGTCTGGAACAATTCTTCCCGTGGAAACGTCTCCATAATTTGCATTAAACGTTTACCATCGTGACCATTACTATCGAGACCCGAACCTTCGATAACCGTACGCAGTTTGTGGCCAATAATAGGGAAATTACGGGGAGAATTATTAAACACTAAGGAAGTATACAAACCCAACCAACGATATTCTCCGATCAGATTCCCCAACTCATCACAGACCCGGACACCGATAAAATCCATATAGACGGGTCGGTGCCAGCGGGATCGAGTCGCTGACTTACCAAATACAATTAATCGTTCCTGATATAGAAGCTCCCCTCCCTCCGGCTCCAGCAAATCCAAGTCATCACAAATCTTGGCAATACCCAATTCCGAACCTGGAACTCGTTGCAATACTTTACCCAACATACCATCGGTAACTTTGTACTCAGCCATGGCGAGTAAGGTAAAGTGATTAGGTACCAGCCAGCTTAGAAATGACTTCACCTCATGGAGTGAAGTATTACTCTCATTGTTTTTCAGCTCATGAAGTTCACTTCTTATCGCCAGCGTTTTCTCCTGCATGGCTTTGAAGTCGTCCACCGCATAACACAATTCCTGTAAAGTTGTCTTTAATTGTGCTTCTATATTTTGCAGCGTGCGGTCATCGGATTGGCGGTCAATTTCCAAATGAATCAATGCTTCTTTATGGCCTTCGCCTTCAGAGGCATAGCTTAACCCCAGAAGATCGCCTGCAGGATTTCGCAACACTTTTACTACGCTATTCATGACAGTGTGAATAGATACGCCCCGCCGAGTCACCTCCATCATCACCGTATCCACCAAAAATGCCCGGTCAGGCACTAAAAGTTCAAGTGCTGTATGGGAACTCTGCCAGCCGTGATCCTCAAATCGGGGGTTATAGACGCGAACTTTCGGCTCTTGGGAAGGTAAATTACCAAGAAAGCCCCATAATCCTAGCGTCATGCCATACAAATCTTCGGTCCGCTTTCGCTGTAGCTCATGTACCGGTGCCGCTGCATAGAAGTGGCGTACAAAATCCAGCAGTTCCTGAGTATGTTCCGGCTGGTTTCTCTCGAATCGCTCTGCCACCATATTTGTCAAGCGATCGATCAATAAAGCGTAATCCTTTCCCAGCGATAAATTAACCATGCGTCCCCCTGCTTAGGTGTTTCCTATTCTTTTAATACTAGTATAAGGTTCTGAGTTGACAGTAATTATGGAGCGCAGTTCAAATACTGACTGGTACACACTGAACACTAAAATCACTTCAGGAACTTTTTGCTATTGCCACACTCTCACTGCTGGTAATCAATTGGGAATGAAACACGGGTAGAAACTTGGATGGAGAATGGGCATAATCCCTTCCATAATAAATTTTATTCAAAAAATCAATATATTAGTCGATTATCCGAATTAGCTGTTGAAACCGCTCCGGAGAATAACAAACTATGTCAAATCGGGAAGCCATCTTAGCGCTGAAGGGCTCGCTGTGTGAGCAAATCATTGGCCAAGCTCATCTTGTTGATCGTTTGCTAATTGCGATCCTAGCAGACGGACATCTACTGGTTGAAGGTGCCCCAGGGCTTGCAAAAACCAAAGCTATTAAGTCATTAGCACAAGGAGTTGAGGGCACTTTTCATCGTATTCAATTCACGCCCGACTTGTTGCCAGCCGATGTCACCGGCACTGAGATCTATCGGCCACAAGACAGCAGCTTTACATTCCAACCTGGCCCCATATTTCACAACTTAGTGTTGGCCGACGAAATCAATCGCGCGCCAGCGAAAGTACAATCAGCACTGCTTGAAGCCATGGCGGAGCGCCAGATCAGTGTAGGCAAAACAACCCATCCGTTACCTGCTCTCTTTATGGTTATGGCCACTCAAAACCCCATCGAGCAGGAAGGCACCTATCCACTACCGGAAGCGCAATTAGATCGATTTTTGATGCACGTAACCATCGGCTATCCGGATGCCGCTTCAGAACGCAAAATATTGCTCTTGGCACGCCAGGAATCCATGGCCAAACAGCTCCAACAAACCAACATAGATGAAGCCATTCACGTTACGCAGAACCATATATTCGGTGCCCGCAAAGAAGTATTAGAACTGCACATGGTTCCCGAAATTGAAGAGTATGTTGTGCAACTGGTTATGGCCACTCGTAATCCCCAAGCCTATGGTGATGATCTCAGCAGCTGGCTGGAATATGGTGTCAGCCCACGAGGCACCATCGCAGTAGACACCTGTGCCCGCGCCCATGCCTGGTTATGCGATAGGGACTATGTGACTCCGGAGGATGTCCAGTCGGTATTGCATGACACTTTACGCCATCGGATCGGATTGACGTTCGAGGCAGAGGCCAAAGGAATCACGCCTGAGCACATTATTGATGAATTAATCAATAGAGTATCCGCACCCTAGTTAATCCCCCCAGGGTATTATTGCTATGAGCTTTACTCAGCCCCTACAAGAACGTAAAGATATCCAGGCCTTACGCGGCGTTTATGCCTCCATGGATGAATTAATCGGCCTCAGAAGCGCCAATTTACAGCTCGCTCTCAGTGGTAGGCGCAATGCGCTGGCGGCCATGGCAGGTGCCCACCGTTCTGCCTTTCGAGGCCGTGGCATTGATTTCGATGAAGCCCGAATCTATCAACCCGGTGACGATGTCAGAAATATCGATTGGCGAGTAACCGCCCGCACTGGCCGCACATACACCAAACTGTTTCGCGAAGAACGGGAACGTCCTGTTTACATCGTGGTGGATCAAAGAGCCTCGATGTTTTTTGGCACCCAGAACGCCTTCAAATCAGTGGTTGCTGCTCGCCTCGCCGCTTTATTTGCCTGGTCCACTAGGCTCCAGGGAGATCGAGTGGGTGGTTTTATTTTTAACGATACGGAAGTTCAGGAAGTCAGGCCTCGCGACGGAAAACGTGGCATTCAAAATTTTTTCCGCCTGCTGCTATCTTTCAATCAATCCCTAGGCCAGCAGTCACGGCAAACAGCATCAAAACCCCATGTTTTTTTAGAGGCGCTCAAAGGCTTGAGTTTTGTGGTGCGCCCCGGCAGCCTAATCATACTCATCAGCGATTTCCGTCATCACGACCCGACCGTACAACACCACCTCAACTTGCTCCACAATCATAACGATATCATCGCGGTTCAAATCATTGATCCCATGGAAAAACAACTACCCGCTCCTGGCACTTACGGTTTTACCGACGGCCAAGTGTCTATTCGGGTTGATACTTCGCCCAAAAGTTTACGCCAAAAGTATTCTTTACAACATATTGAACGCCAGCAACATTTGAAAGATCAGTTATTAAAAGCGGCAATACCGCTACTGGAAATTTATACCACTGATGATCTGATTGACAAGCTAAGAGCCACATTCGCACCGAAACATCAGAGAGCAAAACGATGAATACCGACAACCCACTGTTACGCTTACGCGCTGCCCACGCGCCCGCTGACATAAGTTGGTGGCCACCGGCCATCGGCTGGTGGTTAGTAGTCACGGTTTTAATAGCCCTTATGGTGTTTATTTCAATCCGCCTTTATCGCCGTTATCGCAGACAGGCCTATAAACGTGAAGCACTGCATGAATGGAGCTTAATAAAACAGCATTATGAATCGATACAGGATAGCCACTACTTAATAAACGCTTTATCCAATCTGTTAAAACGTACCTGTATCAGTCGCTATGGGCGCAGCAGTACTGCAGGATTAACCAGTCAAGCCTGGCTTGCATTTCTCGATCGAACCGGAAAAACAGAAGCATTTAGTCAAGGCCCGGGCCAGGCCCTGGTAACTGAACGCTACCAAAAACAACCTACAGTGGACGCTCAATCTCTATTAACAACCACACGTCGCTGGCTGGAAGCACAACAATGATCGTATTTAAATGGCTTCCCATTCTTTTGCTATTACCGCTGCCCTGGATTATGAGAGCGCTCCTACCGCGCGCAAAATCCGCTGGCAGCCGTTTGTTGCAAATCCCTTTTTACCAGGAAATCAACGAGATCGCCGTTGAAGCTGAGCAGAAGCACTATCGCAAACCCTGGCGCTCTAAACTCATTTACTGGTTTATTTGGACACTACTGGTGGTAGCCGCGGCAGCACCTCAGTATGTAGGAGAACCCATCAGTATCACGGCAAAGGCCCGCGATCTCATGTTGGCTGTGGATGTATCAGAAAGCATGCGAGTAAAAGATTTGCGTTTGGCTGGGGAACAAGTAGATCGCTTGGCGGTTGTTAAAAATGTATTGCAAGATTTCATCGATAAACGCAAGGGCGATCGTCTCGGATTAATCTTGTTTGGCTCACAGGCGTATCTACAAACGCCACTCACCTTTGACCGTAAAACCTTACAACAACTATTAAACGAATCACAAATTGGTATAGCGGGGCCTAAA
The DNA here is from genome assembly GCA_963922875.1 of uncultured Ketobacter sp. GTDB lineage: Bacteria > Pseudomonadota > Gammaproteobacteria > Pseudomonadales > Ketobacteraceae > Ketobacter. The sequence continues at coordinate 154,047 of CAWUJH010000008.1, forward strand.
ACAGCCATAGGAGACGCCATTGGTTTAGCATTGAAACGCCTTAAGGACCGTCCCAACCAAAGTAAGGTGTTAGTATTGCTTACCGATGGAGCGAACACCGCTGGAGAAATTCAACCGCTTCAAGCCGCAGAGTTAGCGGCTCAAAAGGGACTTAAAATATACACCATAGGCGTCGGTGCTGAAGAAATGACTATGCCTGGTATTTTCGGGTCCAGTTTGGGGGCGCGCCGCATTAACCCGTCAGCCGATCTTGATGAAGCCACCCTATCCAAAATTGCAGAGTTAACCGATGGTCGCTACTTTCGGGCTAAAACCAGTGAATCATTACGCCACATTTACGAATTGGTGGATCAACTTGAACCCATAGATGCCGATCAGCAAACCTATCGGCCCATTAAAGCCTTGTTCCATTACCCTCTTCTATTAGCTTTTATTATCAGTGCAATTTTGGCATTAAAACCCCTGCTAAACCGAAGGAGGAGTCATGCCTGATTGGTTAACCTACGTTGAGCAATTCCATTTTTTACGCCCTCTATGGCTTCTGGCTATCGTGCCCGCAGTTCTGGTTGCTCTTTTATTGTGGCGCCAAAAACCATCTTATGGCTTGTGGGAACAGGTGATTTCACCCCATTTGCTACCCCATCTGTTGTCAGTAAATTCTGGTCAGCAAAGCAAACTACCGGTGGTGCTATTAATGCTCGGCTGGTTTCTCGCCAGTATTGCCATGGCAGGCCCAACCTGGAAGCAACTACCCCAGCCGGTACAGGAAAAAATCGATGCTCAAGTGATTTTACTGGATTTGTCACTTTCCATGTACGCCAAGGACCTTTCACCCTCCCGCTTAGTTAGAGCGCGCTTAAAATTAAATGACATTCTAAACCAGACCCATGAGGGTCTAACCGCACTTATCGTTTATGCAGGTTCAACTCACATAGTCACCCCCCTGACAGATGACACTAATACCATCATTAGCATGGTTAACAGCTTGTCTCCTGAAATCATGCCGGTAAAAGGCAGCGATCCCATTGCCGCAGTACAGCGCGCCCTTGATCTACTACAACAAGGAGGCTTTGACAGCGGCCGAATACTGTTGATGACTGATGATATCCCAAGTGATTTTAGCCGTACGCTGAAACCAGAATTACCCAGTGCCGTTTCCCTTTCCATACTGGGCATGGGTACCAGTGCTGGAGCTCCCATCGAGTTACCTGATGGCTCTTTTGTCAAAACAGCTAATGGAACCATTGTAATACCCAAGCTTGACATACCTAGCTTGAAACTTGCCGCGCAAGAGCTGGGTGGTCGTTTCAGTACCCTGAGTACCAGTGACGATGACATCAATTATTTGCTGAATAAACACGACTTCATTGAAAACCCTGAACTCAGAGATACCGATCGGCAGTTTGACAGCTGGGACGAAACCGGACACTGGCTGGTACTGTTTATTTTACCTCTTGCCGCAGCGGCCTATCGAAAAGGCTGGCTTGGCAGTTGGTTGATGGCGCTCACCCTATCCGGTTTTGCAATTATACCAAGACCTAGTATGGCATTGGGCTGGAATGATTTGTGGCAGACTCAGGATCAACAGGCAGCACAGCTGTTTACTGACAATAAAATTGAACAGGCGGCAGAGACATTTAACAATCCGTCCTGGAAAGGTTACAGCTATTATCAAGCGCAAGACTACGAAAAAGCCGAACGGTTTTTCGGGGAACAGTTAGAGAAGGACCAACAGAACGCGAATGGCTATTACAATCTCGGTAACGCCCAAGCACAACTGCAAAAATTCGATGACGCCATTACCTCCTATGAAAAAGCATTGGAACTGAATCCTGACCTTGAGGATGCCAAAGCAAATATTGAACTTCTGAAACAATTGCAAGAACAGGAAAAACAACAACAGGAATCAGAGGACAAAAAAGAACAACAGGATTCTAAAAATCAACAGGACCAGGAAAGTCAGCAAGGCCAATCAAACTCGGAAGACCAAGAAGGCAAAGAGGACGAACAGAATCAAGGTGACCAGTCACAGCAAGATGAGCAACAGCAGCAATCTGATGAACAGAATTCTTCACAGGATCAAGCAAACGCTAACGAAGAGGAAACCCAGTCTGATCAAGAGCAGCAGGCTGATAAAGAACAAGCTCAAAAGCCGGACCAAGATAAACCAGCTGAGGAAGATGAAAACGCGGCGGCAGCCAGCGTAGATCAACAGCAAGGAGAACGCTCAGAAGACCAGGAAGCCATGGAGCAATGGTTACGCCGAATACCCGATGATCCTGGTGGCCTATTAAGACGTAAATTCTTAAAAGAATCACAAAATCGGCAGCAATATTCAAGCGGGGAAAAACAATGGTAAATAGGCTTTCGGTAGTTTTGTTGCTCTCTATCGCGCTAATGATTGGTGGTATAAGTAATAGCTACGGGGTGAGTGTGCAGGCAAAACTAGACACTACCAACGTCTATATGGGCGATACCGTAGAATTTACCTTTACTGTTCATGATCGAGTCTTTGGTAAGGCTCCGGATTTTTCGGCATTGAATAATGACTTCGAGATCCTATCTAACCGCCAAAGCTCTCAAACCAGTATCGTAAATGGAGAGTTTACGGCGTATACCCGCTGGGTGCTCACCTTATTACCTAAAAAGCAAGGGTTCATTGCCGTACCAGGTATTGAATATGATGGGCAGCGCACGTCTCCCTTGAAACTTAGAGTCACCGAGCGACAGACTAACAACAATAGCGACGGCAACGATTCTTTGTTCCTGGATGCCGTGGTGGACAAGAAATCAGTTTATGTCCAAGAGCAGCTGATCTATACCATTCGCGTCTTTAAAGGCGAAGTGGATCTATACGACACCTCATTTACCTCACCTCGTGTGGATGATGCTGTGATGGAACAACTAGGAGATCGCCGTCAGTACCAATCCACCCTAAATGGTCGAATCTATGAAGTTATAGAATTTAAGTACGCCATTTTTCCACAGAAAAGCGGCGAAATTACTATCCCATCCGCTGAGCTAATCGCCAATGTCTTTCAAGCCCGTAACCGTGGCTATGGCAGCAGCCCGTTTAACGGCAAACAAGTCCGCCGGGTGTCACCCGTAATAAACATTGAGGTCAAGGCAAAACCTGATGAATACCCAAAAGACAAGCCTTGGTTGCCAGCAAGGTCGCTACAGCTGAAAGAAAGCTGGTCGCCAGCTAACACAACAATAAAACTCGGTGAGCCAGTCACTCGCACGATCACTATAGAAACAGAAGGCTTGACTCCATCGCAGCTGCCACCCCTACCAAGCAGCGAACTCGATAATGCCAAGATCTATCCGGAACAGGCCGATACCTCAAGCACCGTTGGCCCTTACGGTATAGTCAGTAAACGAATTGAAAGCCAAGCCATTATTCCTACTCAACAAGGTTCATTGACCCTACCAAACGTCGAAGTTACCTGGTGGGATGTAGAGGAAGAAAAACTCAAAGTCACTTCCCTAACAGAACATCAATTAACTATTTCCGGCAACGCAAATACTGTGCGCACGGATACTGGGGTTCCTACTCCCGCCACATTAACCCCCTCACAAGACAGCAATCCAGAGTCTTTGCAGGGCGCAAATAACGGCAATCCAACCTGGTTTTGGATCGCCGTGTCATTGGCTGGAATCTGGTTGTTAACCACGTTATTTTTTGGGCTCTATATTGTCAAGCTGCGCCGTAGCCAAAACAGCCGCTTGCAAGAGACGACGACAGCCACTTCACACCAGGAATCCTATAAAGATTTGCTCAACCAGTTTGAAAAAGCCTGTAAAGAAAACGATGCTCACAACTCGAGACGCCTGGTAATGAAAGTATTCCAAGCACATTGGAACGACCCATCAATTATCACTACCGATGCGCTACTGAATAAAGCGGACTCAGAAGCGCTGGCAACTGAACTAACCCACCTCGATAACCTGCTCTACAAAGCCGGTGGAGACACTAAAGACTGGAACGGTAGCGCATTAGCAAGCGCCGTTAAGATAAGCCTGAAACATCCTCTGGCGGGTTCCAAGGATGCAAAGCTGGAACCACTTCACCCAACCATGGAGTGACCAGAGACTATTCAAGAACCCGCTTTGAACTGATTACGAATGAGAAAGTTAGCCAGCGCCGGCAGTAACCAGATCGCGCCTACCATATTCCAGAGGAACATAAAGGTTAACAACACCCCCATGTTGGCTTGAAATTTAATGTCAGAGAAAATCCAGGTACCAACGCCAATTGCCAAGGTTAAACCCGTAAAACAAACCGCTTTACCTGTCACTTTTAAGGTTTCGAAATAGGCTTCTTCCAACACCAGGCCCTGCTTCATAAAGCCGCTTAATCTGGAATAAATATAAATGCCATAATCAACCCCAATCCCAACGCCCAAGGCAATAACAGGCAAAGTCGCCACTTTTACACCAATACCCAATACCGCCATCAACGCCTGACACAGAATAGAAGTCAAGGCTAATGGCACCACAATGCAGATAACAGCTCGAATCGAGCGGAATGTGACGAGGCATAACAATGAGACCACGCCGTAAACAAATATTTTCATCGTGGTCTGAGCTTCACCAATTGTTTCGTTAGTGGCTGCCTCTACACCAGAATTACCTGAGGCTAATACAAACTCGGCCACTTCTGGGTCATTTTCACGAGCGGCAAACTCTTTCACCGCATTCACTACCCGGGTCAAAGTTTCCGCCTTATGGTCATCCAGGAAGATAATCACCGGAGCTAAACTACAGTTCACATTCATTAAACCGGAAGGGACAGACTGAACTGAATTGTTGATAATATCCTGAACTTTAGTCAGCGTGGACCATTTCCAATTGCCTTCATTAAATCCCGTGATCACCCGCTTGGAAACCGTGGCTACCGAAACCGAAGACTGGACGCCTTCGACATTGTCCATATGCCACATAAAGCGATCCATCACTTCCAAAGCCGCAACTTTAGTACAGCTGAGTGGCGGTGTCTCTACCATTACCACCAGCACATCCGCACTCACGGAGTAGCGATCATTGATGAATTTGTCATCCAGGTTATAACGAGAATCCGGCCACAACTCCGGCGCACCGGCATCAAGATCTCCTATTTTTAAATCTTTACCAATATACAAACCAGCACTGGCCCCCAGTACCGCAATAATAAGAGAGTACGTCGCCACCCTCGGTGTAGCAAAAGCTGATATTTTTCGCCACCACCAGTGAGATGAAGCTCTACTTTCTTCATGGCTTTTAATCGCCCTGGCGCTGACACCCACGTAAGACAGACAAACCGGCACCATGATCAGATTAGTAAATATTAGGGCAAACACGCCTAAGGCCGCAGAAATGGCAAGATCCTGGATTACGGCAATATCAATTGCCCACAAGGTCATAAAGCCCAACGCATCACTCACCAACGCCAACAGAGCCGGTATCCAAAGCGCCCGAAAAGTCAATCGCGCGGCATCAAGCTTAAGATTCGAAGGAGTTGAATTGGTAGCAAATTCGTTGATTAGCTGGACACCATGACTAACCCCGATAGCAAATATTAAAAAGGGGATCAACATCGAATAAGGATCGATACCTTTGCCTAGTAAGGTGAGAATTCCTAGCTGCCAGAACACCGCTATTACCGAGCATCCCACCACCACTAAAGTGCTGCGAATACATTGAGAATCCATAAACAATAAAATAAACGTAATGAAAATGGCGATTAAAAAAAACAAAGCCACATCGGATGCACCATCCATCAGATCACCAATTTTTTTGGCAAACCCAACAATATGAATATCAATAGACTCAGATTGAAACCGCGCTCTGATTTTTTGCTCTAACTTTTCAGACAACACACCGTAATCAAGTTTCGCACCCGCCTCTCCCAAATCAATAAGCGGTACATACACGATGGCAGATTTGAAATCGTCAGCCACCAAGCGCCCCACTTGACCGGAGCGAAGCACATTAGACTGAACTTGTTTCAAGGAAGCTTGCGATCCATCGTAGTCCGGTGGAATAATTTCTCCACCGCGAAACCCCTCTTCTGTTACTTCAACCCAGCGTACATTTGGTGTCCAAAGTGACTCAATCTTTGATTTGTCTACTTCTTCGAAATAAAACACTTCGTCGGTAATTTCACGTAGAACCGCGAGAAACTCTTTGGTAAAAATAGTGCCGTTACGAGCTTCTACCGCAATTCGTATATCATTGCCCAGGCTAAGTTCGTCGCGATGTTTGAGTAAGTTCTGAATAAATTCATGATTCAATGGCACCATTTTTTTAAAATCGGTACTCATCGTTACCTGGGTAGCGGAAAAAGCAAAGACTCCGCTTAGAAGAACAAACATAATTAGAATCAATGGTCTTATTCTAAAAATATGCTTATCAATTGACTTTGCCTTAGTTTCAGGCTCTATTTGGTTTTCAGTCATAATTGAACCGAATAAAGGTTAGTTTCTCATGATCCGGAATATTAATTTATCGCGGCAGAGAAAAGGCGAACACCGCCTTGACCTACAAAAACCAATTTTCCAGACTTGGCCCGAGCTACCGCGAGAATTGCCTTGCGGTCGTCCATGATTTCCACGGATAGTTCAGTGCTATTGGGTTTACCGGTAATTACCAATCCAGAATTACCAACAAAAACCAAAGATTCAGGCGTTAAAATTCCTGCCATCACACTATCCGTGCTATCAATACTAATTTTTTGAAAAGTTTCACCCTTATCCTCTGAATAATAAATGTTCCCTTGCAAACCGAATAAGTAAACCTCAGAGCTAGTACCACCCACTAAGCCGCCAAAATAGGATCCGTTATAAGGGCTGGTGAGACGCTGCCAACTGGCACCTGAATCTTCACTACGAAATAAAGTACCCCGTTCTCCAGCAATATAAAAAGTGCCTGAGTCCGCAGCAATAAAAGCATTAAGATGCCAACCATCAGGGTTATCAATCAAAGGAGCACAATCCTTCCAGAGCTTGCCACCATCGGTAGTACACAAAAACATCCCATAGGCGCCCACAGCGTAGCCTACTTCGTTGTTCTGAAACCAGATATCCAACAAAGGAGAACCAGCTTGGGGCAACTTCGCGAAAGCCTCATCCGATAATTCATTAAGCTGATCGTCGCTAAGCTTTTGGTAGGGATTCGCATACTGTAACTGCCAGCTTTTCCCTCCATCACCTGTATGCAAAATCACTCCCTCATGACCCACGGCCCAACCCTGCTCTAAGGAAGGAAAAGTAACTGCGGTCAGCAAAAGTTGAACGGGTACATCGCTTTGAGTCCAGTCTTCGCCATCATTGCTGGAAATGAGTATGTGTCCACGCTCACCCACAGCAATTAACTTATCACTTATTCGGGTCACGTCCGTTAGCAAAGAGGCCGTTGCTTTCGAGGATTTAATGGCTGGACGCCGATCGAGCAAGTTTAAATCGCCAGCGTAGGTGTTTGATACTGTGCTAACAACACCGCCCAAAAAAAACAAAATTCTTAGCGTATTCAAAGCGTTGCCAACACTCCCAATAATTAACATAAACTTGAAATAATCCTAGTAATTATTATATCCATTACCTAATTTAAGCAAAAAACCAGTATTTCGCTATGAATCAGGCATCCTTCAATGATTTGCTAATCACCTCATAGACATCAGGCGATAGCTTCTCCTGATGGATACGGTGTAATTGCTGCCGCATTAGCAGGGAGCGCTCAGCGTCATAGTTGCCCCAGCGGGTCATAATCGTTGCCATTCTAGACGCCACCTGTGGGTTTATGGTGTTTAGCGCAATAATCTGATCCGCTAGAAAAACGTAACCAGCGCCATCTTTACGATGAAAATTAACGGCATTGCCATTGCAGAATGCGCCAATGAGCGCTCGTACTTTATTGGGGCTCGTCATTTCAAATGCATCATGTTGCATCAAATTATTGACCCGTTCCAGAGTATCGGATTGAGGTGCCGTCGCCTGCACCGAAAACCATTGATCCACCACCAAAGCTTCGTGAGACCAGCGCTGATAAAAATCAGCAATGATCGCATCTTTTTCAGCACGCCCCGAATGGACCAAGCTGCGAAACGCCGCCAAACATTCTGTCATATTGGTGCTGTTGTGATATTGATTGACGCACCACTCGGTAACGGCATCGTTTTCCAGTGCCATCAAGTAACCTAAACAGGTATTCGCTAAACTGCGCTGGGCTACGGCCGCCGGTGTGTACTCATAGCCTGCCCCTACCTCATAACGTTGATAGAGTGCGGAAAATTCAGTAAACAAACCTTCCGCTAATTGATTTTTCAGTCTGTTTCTGGCGTTGTGAATACCATCAACATCCACTGGCTTTGGCCAAAGCTCAGCAAGGTATTGCTCACTGGGAAGCTCAAGCATCTTCGCGACCATGGCTTGATCCAAGGTGTCATCGGTTAAGATTCCTTTAAAGGCCTTGATCAACACGCTTACATCCACTTGCTGAGTTAAGGCCTGAATCAGTAACTTCTGGGTAGCACTCCAGCGATTAAAGCCATCGCTGTCATACTGGGTGAGAAACAGCAATTCTTCCTGTGTCTGTTCATAATTAAGTCTAACCGGTGCGGAGAAACCACGTAGCAGCGACACCACTGGTGCCGAAGACACTTGCTCAAATACAAAGGATTGCTGGGCTTCAGTAAACGGCAATACCGGATCTTCAGCATCCAGAATGGGGCCATCGACCAGGCGCAGCGGTATTTCCTGTCCATCACTCGCCATTAGCTTGAGGGCAACCGGTATGTGTAATGGCCGTTTTTCAGGCTGTCCAGGTGTGGGTGGCGTCGATTGTTCCAAGGTCAGCTTAAACTGCTCAGTATCAGCCAGATATTCCGTGGTTGCCGTTACCACCGGTGTACCCGCCTGCGAATACCAACGCCTGAATAATCCAAGATCAACACCATTAGCGTCTTCCATGGCTTTAACAAAGTCATCGCAGGTAACTGCCTGACCATCATGACGCTCAAAGTATAGGTCACTGCCTTTGCGGAATCCTTCTGCTCCTACCAATCGGTGGATCATGCGCACCACTTCCGCGCCTTTTTCATAGATGGTAACAGTATAAAAGTTGTTGATCTCTATGTAGCTGTCAGGACGCACAGGGTGAGCCATAGGACCCGAGTCTTCGGCAAACTGAATGGAACGCAGAACATTAACATCATCAATACGATTGACCGTGGCAGAGCCCATGTCCGCAGAAAACTGTTGATCGCGAAAAACAGTAAAACCTTCCTTTAAACTCAGTTGGAACCAATCACGACAGGTCACGCGATTACCCGACCAGTTGTGAAAATATTCGTGAGCAATAACACTTTCAACACGTTGAAAACCCGCATCGGTGGTGGTGGCGGAGTTAGCCAATACACAAGAGGTATTAAAAATATTTAAACCTTTATTTTCCATCGCCCCCATATTGAAATGGGAAACCGCAACGATCATGTAAATATCCAGATCATACTCGCGTCCATACACTTGTTCATCCCAAGCCATGGCCCGTTTCAATGAATCCATGGCATGGTCGCATTTATCCAGATCTTGCGGCTCAACAAAAATCTGCAACTTCACAGTACGACCCGACTGGGTAACAAATTGATCTTCAACTGTCGCCAACTGGCCCGCCACCAGAGCGAACAAATAACAGGGTTTTTTAAAGGGATCTTCCCACACAACAAAATGTCGATTATCCGCAAGCTCTCCAGAATTTACTGGGTTTCCATTGGACAATAATACGGGATACAGGGTTTGATCGGCTTCAATGCGCGTCGTAAAGCGTGCCATAACATCAGGCCGATCTAAGTAGTACGTTATTTTACGAAACCCTTCGGCTTCACACTGAGTACAATACATTCCTTTGGAAACGTAAAGTCCTTCCAGTGATGTATTGTTCTGAGGATGTATTCGAGTTTCTATAGTTAAGGTAAAATGTTCAGGCACAGAATAAATCGTGAGTTCTTCGCCGGATACCGAGTAACAGTCATCACTGATTTTTACGCCATCTACAGCCAACGATAGTAGAGATAAATCAGCGCCCACCAATTCGAGGGGTATATCTTTCACGGCTACATTTGGGTTTAGCCGCATCGTCAATTGAGCTACCACATCAGTGTATTCCGCAAAGATTTTTACATCCAGACGGGTATCATCAATCAGGTAATTTGGTTCGCTATAATCAGCCAATTTTATGGCTTTCGGCGCATTGTTTTCTTTCAACATGACCATAACCTTCTCTTCAAATTGTTCAATTTGCGCAATATCTTGTAGTTTTTAGCGTTGTATCGCAGTATGTCTCAGTCACTATAATTTAACAACCAGGATTCCAGCTATGAGGCTTCCAGCACCACTACAAGCCACCATTCAAAAGGAAGCCCCCAGTTCGATACTGGTAGTAACCAGCAATGATATGGTAAATGCCACAACCTACCAGGACGCTGCGCTGCAAACGCTCACTTTCGATCAGCTGCTCAACAACGCTCAATTTGAACGCAAAGACTTAGTGTTTATCGCCCGTCAACAGCAAGATGTGGAGCCAGAAAAATTGATGTGTTTGATTGCGAAGTGCCGTGATCTCATCGCCAGCAAAGTATTGGTAGAAAATCCAAATACCCTCAATCCAGGTCTGGCTGAAAAAGAATTTCTCGCCCTGGGATTCCAACGCTGCGCCATTACCCAAGATGAGCAGAAATCCGAAACTACCTATTACTATTACGACTTGAAAACCTACAAACCCACTCCAGACTGGCTCAATCCAAAATACTGGGCTAACCCCGAGAATTGGGATAAGTTTCGTTGGTGACTTTCACTGTAAAAATTTCACGGGCTGATCGGATATATTAACTTGATCGTCACAAAGCTCGCCCTCTTCCTTAGAACCGCGATCAATAAAACCAATTCTATCTTTGGCGGCTAATTTTCGCTCACCATAAGCTATCAGGGCCTGCATAACCTGTTCTTTTTGCTCCGTGGTCAAACGATTACCGTCAGGCCACTTGCCAAGTTCTAAAGACCGTTGCAGCGTGTTGTAAAGTTCTGGGGTAATTGAATCAATTAAGCCATTGAAATCCATAAGTCACCACTATCTATATGTTATCAAGCACGGTTATTCCGAGGCATTGTAGCATAGAAGTGGAGGCTGTTTAGCTGGCCAGGGCTATCTCCAGAGGCACCATAGCCGCCAGAAACTGACTTTGATATTCAATGGGAAGATCGGTCGCTAAATCAGGAATTTGCTCTTCAGAGTCCAAGTATTGGACTACAACAGTAATCCCCAGCCCTGCCGCAAAACGAGCCACCCCTTCAATAAACGCAGTACCTCGTGATTCAAGGGCAAATTGTTCGGTAAAAGCCTGCGCTAATTTGATGCGATCAACAGGGACTCGCTGGAGATACATCAAGGAATACCGGCTCAAGCCAAATTGACTGATACATATCTTTGCCCCCATAGTTTTCAACTGGGCAATCGTAGCGGCAGCAGCGTCAAAATCATGAGTCAACGCGGCTTCCAGAATTTCAAACTCAATGGCACTCAGCAGTTCTCTATCCTCGCTGGACAGCCCCATGAGTACCTCAATCAGTACGTTTTGGGTAAACTGGATAGCACCCAGTTTTATACTGACCGAGGTATGATCACCGGATTTACTCCTAAGTAAACGCAAAGCCGCTAAGCCATCAGCCACCATCACTTGAGTGAGCTTTTTCACCAACCCTGCAGATTCGCATAAAGAGACAAAATCCACCGCTGGCACGACGCCTAACTCATCATCTAACCAACGACTTAGCACCTGGTATGAAGTGATGGTTGTTTTATCACTCGCAAAAATCGGTTGTACACAGGTTTCCAAACAACCACTGTCAAGAACCCTGCTCAGGCGTGACACGGTGTCCAGGGAAGCCTTTAACTCACCTTCTTCCGAGAGCATCTGTACCTGGTTGGCTGGATTGGAAGAGTCTACCTTTTGCAGTAACTCAGTAGTCACCATGTTGGTTTTTGCCATCAGGTTGTAGCAGTATTCGAGTGAACTGAAAATGGAGTTAATCTGCACACCCAACTCAGACAATTCGTCCTTACCGACTAATTTCACCCGCCCGGTATAGTCACCTGAACTCATCACTTGCCGACATTGCTGCAATAAACTGTTGATGCGCTGCCACAAGGGTCGGTAATACCAAAACCAAACCAGGCAAGCACTAATCACCACGCTCATCAATACTGACCAAAGCCAAGGGAATCCCTGTAACTTGTCAGGTTCCAAGGCGCTCGCCGTCAACAAGACCATACCGCCAGAAATAACCGGCAGCGGCCGTTCTACTAATGGAATATCTAAGGTGTGGGCAGGTGCTCCATTGGCCGCGAGCTGCACGGAAATATCTAATTCAGATTCAATTTTTTGCAACCAGGTATCGAGATGGGTGGCAGCTAATACTTTACGATTACCAACCTCGGCGATGGCAACCATAAAGGTGCGTTCGCGCCAGTAGGCAACGCCGGTCTGAATAGAATGCGGTGTCTGTAATAATCCCAGCATGCTTGAAAGTAACTCGTCCTTGCCGGGAAGTTGGTTGCCCCTTGAACGGTAAGCCAATACATTGTTGTTTTCTACTAAGAGCAGAGCGTCTACTTGCGGCATCATAGAGTTTTGCCCCGCGGAATAATCATCCAACGTCGACTGCGCGGACCATTGTAAATCGGCCTTTAAACCGCCCAACAAATAGTCTAACGTTCGCTCAACCTGACCGATGATCATAGCCGCTGGAGAAATAGCCGTTACCTTGTAGAGCCACACACTGGACAATAATAAAACCACAGTTAGCAACAACCATCTAAGCAACGATGCTATTCGCCCTTTTACCAATAACGCCATGAAATAAAAGACATCCTAAGACCTAAGCAGAGTAGCCACAATTTTAGGATATGTTTGAGTAAGTTGCCTGTATTAATGCACTTTTTTATGTATATTGATCGCTTTCCACCCAAACGAAGTTGGAATTATCCAATGACTTCTCGCCACCCATTCGATAGGCCACCAGCAATCCTTGCTTAACCGCGCTATAGTCCAGACAAGCAATATTGTGGCGAATTATAGAAGGCTTGCCACGACACCAATAATGCCCCACAAACAGGGGCTTTTGATGCTCATCGTAATTCAACAGTTGTTTGCGATCCTTATGAGTCAAAGGAGTCTGCATTAATTCATTGGGCAACTTATCCGGTTGAAACAGCACATCACCATAAGTCTCAGGCGCTTGGCTCCAAAAATTAGTACGAAATCGATCTCGTCGAATACCATCAGCACCTTTTAGTGTTTTGCCATCCGGTAAAGCTAAATCAACTCCTTTTAACAATCGTTCCACTGCCTGGTGAGCTTCCTGAGTCGGATCCAAGCTGCGTTTTATAAACTCGTCATGGTTAAGCGGATTGCTGCCCCACTGCTCACGAAGATAATTAACATTGACGGAGTCCCAACAGGCGTGCGCCACTCTGAAATGTTCTGACTCCAAACTCAGGGGTCGCTGTCGTAGCCAATGTATAAGTGAACGCCACTCAGGCAAATGCCCTCTGTAATCCACTAATGACTGCCGCAGGTGCTTACCAAGCCGACGATAATAACGGGCTACTCGATCGTTTCGGGGGATTGAAAGTAAAGTGGAATAAACAATTGCATTGTACTCATGGTTCCCCAGGGACATATACGCCTCACCTGCATCAACCATGCGCTGAACCATGGACATGGCTTCCCGCACATTGGGTCCACGATCCAAAATATCGCCCACAAAGATAACTTTTCGCTGAGGGTGTTGCCAGACGCCCTCATGACATCGGTACTCCATACGCTCGAGCAAGCGTACCAGCGGCTTGGCACAACCATGGACATCACCAATGATATCGTACCCCGAAACGGGTTCCGGACCTATAATCAAAGCACTTCGCTCCAGCCCAGTTTCGAGCGGCACGCCTCATAAAAACTGTGGGTTTTAGGATGCAGCAATTTGAGCGGGTGAGAACGCTTCCTTACGTATATCCAATCACCGGGTTCCACTACCTGCCCCCCCTGCCCATCACAGTTCAGTAACGAGTTAAAATCGTTGGTCGGAGACATGAATATTTTTATTTCACTGTTGCCATCAATCACAATGGGGCGACTGCTCAAGGTATGGGGGAACATTGGCACTAAAACGATAGCATCCAGGCGTGGATGCATTATCGGACCACCTCCCGATAAGGCGTAAGCCGTTGAGCCGGTAGGTGAAGAAACAATTAACCCGTCAGAGCGCTGCCTGTAAACAAAGTCTCCATCCACAAACAACTCGAACTCCAGCATTTTGACGGAATTACCGGAGTGAAACACCACGTCATTGAGAGCAGAATTTTCTCCCATCCAACGACCATCTCGTTTGATTTGAGTTTCCAGCAAAAATCGATGTTCCAGTTCATATTCACCATCAAGCACTTCCGCCACCCGTTCTTCTATTTCATTGGGATGGATATCGGTGAGAAAACCCAAACGACCTCTATTCACCCCTAACAGCGGCACTTTGTAGCGCGCCAAATCACGGGCAGCGCCTAACAGACAACCGTCACCCCCCACAACGATAACCAAATCGCAGGTTTCACCGATTATTTTTCGATTACCCCGTTGATGGGTCAAGTCAGGCAAGTGTGCTGATGTCGCCTCATCCAGCACTACGCAAATATTACGTCGATCTAGAAAGGCGATTAGCGCACACAGTGTTTCTTCCACTTGCACATTACTGCCCGGTCGCCCAATGAGACCTACATTCTTAAAAGATTCTTTTTCCTGCATAACCGTGATCCACCCCTAACAAACCGTGGCAATGTATGGTCTTCTACCTTACACAATAATCCAGCGTCACTCTATTTTTAACCAGCAAATCCCCGCTGACCTTGCAATCCCCCGCCATGAATGACCAGAATTCTATTGTGATTCGTCAACTTACCTTGCTTGGCCATCTCGTTAAGTGCGAAAAATACTTTGCCACTGTAAACGGGCTCGATGCTTATTCCAGAGTATTGCTGGAATTGACTGATAAATCGGGTCAAAGCCTCCGACTGTTTACCAAAACCGCCATCGCAATATTGATCAGTGATTTCCCAGGGCCCAAAGCTAAGATCAGAATTGGAGAGAAAGGCATCTTGAGCGCATCTTCTAAGACGAGCACTCATTTGCTGCTGCTGCCAGCGGCCTTTTAAGGCAGATATACCTAATAAACGTGCATGCTTTTGCAGACCTAAGCGTAATCCGGCAAAAGTGCATCCGGTCCCCACGGCACATACCACCAGCGAATAATCAGTTAAAGGCTGCTGCGTCTGCTTTACCATTGTTGCCGTTCCTGCAACGCCTAGCCAACTATCACCGCCTTCAGGAATAGCCATATAGCCCTCTTTTAAAACCAAAGTGCCATTGCTTATACTTTCGCAAAGCGCACGGTACTCCCGCCGGGCGACAAAATGGAGCTCCATTCCCCACTCAGCCGCTTCTGTTAACATCGCATTAGCATATGGATCGAGCTCTTCGCCTCGCACATACCCCTCGCTACGAAAACCCAGGAGGTGCGAACAATAAGCTAATGCATGCAAGTGATTCGACCAAGCACCGCCAACAGACACTAAGGTGTTGATCGACATGTGCCGAGCATGAGCCAATAGGTATTTTAACTTAAACCACTTGTTACCCGAAATTATGGGATGTATCAAATCGGCTCGTAAGACATCAACACTTAAACCAAAATCACTAAAACCAGGCCAGAAAACCGGGTCTATCGGTAGATGCCTATTCAGACCAGCGTTTACTAGAGGGCTCCACTGAATTAACGAACGTTCGTAATCATCTATCAGTGGATAAAAATAGGGGCACAGCATCTGCTACCTAACTATGGGCAAAACTCGAATCTGTAGAGTGAACTTTATGCTTATCACAGCGATCCGATTTTCCAGTAACGTAATTGGCTGGATTATCAACACGAGGAATGCGGCAGCCACAGACCTTCTCATTGGTAAGTGGTGCCCGACATTCTGGGTTTTGATAATGGACTAACCACTCACTGTAATGCGCCTCTGTGACTTTACATTTACGAGCAGCAAAAGCAATGGGGTTTTCCATATAATCTGTCATATCCTTAAGAGCAATGGACAAATGTCCGGCGCCGGGATGGAAAGCAATAAAATTGATTCCCAAGTTTTCCAAACGCTCAAGAAACTTACCTCCACCCTCTTGAGTCAAGCGTAATTTATCTTTGCGCAGCGCCATTAACTCTTCGCGCATCTGCAATACTTCATCATCCCGCAGCTTTAACTTCAAGCGCAGAGATTGCGCCTCCTTATTCAGGGATTCCGTGCGCTGTTCCACTTTAACGTCAACTTCTTTGAGTTGGCTCTGTTTAAAATTTTCCATCTCAGTTATCGATGCCTGACTTTGCCGTCTTGCTTCATCCAGCTGCTGACTCAAGGCAATGTACTGTGCCTGCAATTTCTCGTGTTCAGCTCGAATTTTTTCCAGTTGCAAGTTAGCAATGGAGAGGTCCTTCTCATGAGAATGGCTTACCTTTTTAAGGTGCTGCTGCGTTTCATTACTGATTGATTCCAATTGCTGACGTTGCTCAAGTATCAAAGAGGCAAGTCGCGTTTGGTGCTCCGATTCCAAAGCATTGAGCAATGCCGGATTCATGGTTGTCGTGGGTTGTTGCTGGGGTGCAGGTTGCCAGCCACTGGCTACCGGCTCTTGCACATGGCTACCAGCACTTTGATCCACGGGTAAGCATAACCGATTAACCGCCACATGTTTCAACAGGTTAACTACGTCCTGCTGCGTAGGATCCCAAAGCCAGTCCTTATAATTATCATTACTGCAGCGGGAATAACATGACAGCCTAAATGCACCCGCTCCCATATCCGGGCCAAACTCTGCTCGGTCCACCAACGTTCTTAAAGGTAAATTCCAACTCGTATCAGCACAGCCCGATTCATCAAACTCAACGGTAAAAAAAGCCGCTCCTTTGACCGTTAACTGGGGACTGATTAACGCATAGGCCGCTTCCAGCCGCTGTCCGGCGAAGTCGCTCATCCCGACAACGCCGTCAAGCACTGCCTCGAATTCGGCATAGGTCATCTCCTTGCTGATATCGCTTTCCTGATAAAAGAAAACCGCTTCGTGCGAACCGCCAGATTCATTCATGGTAGCGTTCAAACCCGTTTAACAATGCACTAAAAATCGACAAAGCCCGGTGATGATTCCCCAATATGGGCACCCTGTAGAGTTAACTATAGAAGCAAATCCATAAAGTTTGTTACTGGTGAGGCGGATGAGGTGAAAATTCGAGGGAAAATTTAAAAAAAATTTAAACGTATATAAGTTAGATCTTTGTTTATTAACGAAAAATGCCTACGAATCACATCTCGTAGGCATCATCTATTTCGTCATCAAACTCATGTTCGCAGGTATCCAGAAATTCTTCTTGATCGTGCTCCATGGCATTCGCTCCTATTACAATTTATTTTGAAATGGTAAAAACCGAAGCAGGATTTATGCCAGCAACGACATAACCCTGCTTCATTTCAAGTATAAATCGAATAAGATGACAACTTGATGACTCGGAAGTTGGCGGAGCGGACGGGACTCGAACCCGCGACCCCCGGCGTGACAGGCCGGTATTCTAACCAACTGAACTACCGCTCCGAATTATGGTGGGTGGTACAGGGATCGAACCTGTGACCCTCGCCTTGTAAGGGCGATGCTCTCCCAGCTGAGCTAACCACCCTGAGAAGTGGGCGCCATTTTACGATTTTCTGGTCACGTGTCAAACGTTTAATTGAAATTTATGAAATTTTTTATGCAAAGTTAGTGGGCACTTCGCTGGCATCTCGCAAACCTTAAGAAAACTTCATAAGTTATTAATTTTATTTATTTTTTGACTCGAACTCGCGAATGTAGTCTTGCGCCTCCACAAACGAAAAGCAGCCTGACACCTGAGCCCCATCGGGTTTTACCACAAGATAATGATGTACATCCAACGACAGTGAGGCAGGATTTATTTCCCCCTCTTCCAAAATAACAAAGCCCGTATCGCCATAGGGATAACCATTACCGATCATTTGAGCGACCTCTGACTGCAACCCCACACATAAAAAAGGGCCGTCGTAACGGCCCAAACCATTTGCTCTACTAAACAAAACGCCTAACAAAAACTACGCACTAACCACTTCTGGCTGTATTGACGAGGAAACCCCGGTAAAAGCATGAGTGGCCATTTCTACCACCGCATCACTATGCGCAAGTGATTGGTCTTCTGCAGAAGGATCAATTCCGTGTAACGCATTAACCAGGGGTGACAAAGCATAAAAATTAGTAGCTGAAGCCGTAATGGTGGTTATGAATTGTGGAAAAGGTATATCTTTCAACCAACCTTCAGTGCGACCACGATCATAAACCTGCTGGAATTGATTCATGGTGGGCTGCAGCCAATTCTCCACGATCCAGTCCAACCGCGAAGATGACTGTACGCCTTCTCTTAAAATGAATTGACCAAATTCAGGGTTTCTGCCTAGAAAACCCACATAACAGCGAATCATTTCCAGTAAATAACGTTTTCCATCCTTAGTGGAAAGACGAGAAGTATCAGCTTCAAACTCTTCTTTCATCCGCCCAAACAGGCGCGCTACCGTGCACTTCCAAAGTGCTTCTTTATTTTTAAAATGATAATGTATTAAGGGTTGAGTTATACCGGCAACTTTTGCAATCTGAGTGGTAGAAACTCCCTCAAATCCTCTTACTGCAAACAGTGACTCTGCAGCACTCAGTATTCTTTCTCGTGCATCTGGTCCTTTGTCGATCGAAAGCACAGATTCACTTTTCGTCCCCATTTCAGGCGCGCTCATAATCTTTCACCCATTTTATTGTTTTTCTAATTTTAAGTAAGTTTCTTTCCTTACCCCGATTAAACCCTAAAACGCTTCAGTAGAACATCTGGGGCAATACCGATGAACAAACCTACGAGTTATAATACTTAGCAGTAAACACACTGCTTACCTTCGATACTATCAGTTTTGAAACCGATTGCTCGATCGTAGATTTGTAAATTTATTAAACGGAATGTGAATCAAATAAAACGCTTAAATAACAATATGTTAAGCGACTGGAGACTTGCCGTTGTCCGCAAACCCTGAGGCTACACTGGGATTAATGTTACTATCGAGAATCATTCCTAACGTTTGCAAAGCCAATTGAGAAATATTCATGGCTCCATCCGCCCGGTACCAATACTGTGACCAGCCAATGGCACCCGTCAGCAATCGCCGCAGAACACTTAAATTCTGATCCGCAGCAATCAAGCCCGCGCTTTGAGCCTCTTTCAGTGCTTCCATCCACAAGCGTTCGTAGTGGGCTCTCAACGTTAATATATACTCCTGACTCTCGGGTTTTAGCGAGCGCCATTCCATGATTAATACCACCATCGCCTCACCCGTATCACCATTAATGGAGGTAAGCTCAGCTTCTATTAATGACAGTAGCTTCTCTTTAGGATTCGCTGCACTAAACAGACATTGCTGGATCCGACCAGTATTGAAATGAATGACATCTTCCATGACATCACGCAGTATTTCTTCCTTGGTTTTGAAATGATGAAAGATGCTTCCAGAATGAATACCTACCGATTGGGCAAGATCTCTTACCGTAGTACGCTCGAAGCCCTTGGTTCTGAATAAATGCGCCGCCGCCGCCAACAAGCGACCTCTTGGAGTATCGGGCATTCCATTGGGTAAAATTTTAGAAGAACCTTTCATAACTGCGAAGACCTAAATTCTTTACCTGGATGCAATTGCCAGGACTCCCTTTAAATAATTTACCTGCGAGAAAGTAGCAGAAATCACAAGGTCACGCTGTAATTTTGTACCACTTTTTTTATTATACGCTGTTACTGTGCAAGCACAATTAACTCACTCACATCCCAAGGAATGGTTTGTAAAACCATAAAAACTCAACTAATTTAAAGCTTTATTATTCGAGACTCATGATACATGACAGGCAAACACAAGGATGTAATTACCTGGAGTATGGTGCTTAAAAAAGCACCTATGCTAATGAGGATGGCGCCGCGCATTATCAAAGGTTTCAGGTACGGCTTAGGGCCTGCAGCAAAAATTACCTGCGGAGTCGCCTGGACGTTCGAACAAGCGGTTAAGAAGAATCCGGATGGAGTCGCATTACTCTACGAAAACCGCCGCTTCACCTACACAGAACTAAATGAATGGAGCAACAGAATTGCTCATTACCTACTCAACAACAATGTTAAAAAAGGCGATTCCATCGCTATTTTCATGGAAAACCGTCCTGAATTCTTAGCCTGTGTGTTAGCTGTAAGCAAGATAGGCGCAATCTCAGCACTCATCAATACTAGCCAGAGTCATGCAGTGCTGAAACACAGTTTCACTCTGGCAAAACCAAAACTTATCATCGTTGGCGAAGAGCTATTAACGGCCTTTGAAGAAATCCAATTACAAAAAGATCTGCAATGGCAACACAGGCCTGTTTATTTTTTTGCAGATTGCGACACCACCAAAGAAGCAGGAAAAGCGCCACCTAGTTACATTAATCTCGCAATTGCGGCAGAACACTACCCCACAACGATGCCTTCCGCGGCGGATCATATTTTTGCCAATGACACGGCGTTTTATCTCTACACATCAGGTACAACCGGTCTACCTAAAGCGGGCATTTACAGCCAGGGTCGCTGGATGAAATCTTTTGCTGGTTTCGGTGTACTGGCGCTAAATCTAGGCCCCAAAGATGTACTCTACTCTACCCTACCTCTGTATCATGCAACCGCTCTCTGTGTTTGCTGGAGTGCTGCCATTAGTGGTGCCGCTGGGTTTGCTATAAGAAGGCGCTTTAGTGCTACCAATTTTTGGCGCGATGTCCGCAAATACAATGCAACTGCCATTGCCTATGTTGGCGAGCTATGTCGCTACTTACTTGAACAACCTGCACAATCTGACGATCAAAAACACTTTGTCCGCAAAATGATTGGCAATGGACTTAGACCCAATATCTGGCATGGGTTCAAAGAGCGCTTTGGAATTCGCGAAGTTTATGAAATCTACGGTGCCTCAGATGGCAATATCGGCTTTTGCAACCTATTCAACTTCGAAAACACAGTTGGTTTTTCAACGGGCAAATGGGCAATAGTCCAATATGATAAAATTGCTGAAAGCCCGGTAAGAAATAACCGCGGATTTATGCAGCCTGTTAGCAAAGGAGAACAAGGGTTGCTCATTGCTGAAATCAGCGACAAATCGCCTCTTGACGGCTATACCGACTCCGTTAAAACAAACAGTGTTATTTATACTGATGTTTTCAGCGCGAACGATCGCTGGTTCAATACTGGTGACATACTCAGAAATATTGGATTTGGTCACGCCCAATTTGTCGATCGAGTAGGAGACACTTTTCGCTGGAAAGGCGAAAATGTTTCCACCACTGAAGTGGAAAATATCATCGCTGAATACCCTCAAATCTACGAAGCTGTGGTCTATGGCGTAAACATACCCAACACCGAAGGCAAAGCTGGCATGGCCGCCATCACATTAGCCGTACCACTATCTAAAATGGACTTTGGCAGCCTATGCCACTATCTCGTCGAAAAACTTCCGACCTACGGGGTACCTATTTTCTTACGAATCAAAACCACGATGGAAACCACCGCCACTTTCAAATATTTTAAGGCCCGTCTAAAACAAGAAAATTACGATTTAACACAGGCTCACAGTGATACGATTTATGTTCGGCTACCAGGAACAATGGTTTATTCACGGTTAACCGAAGAAATCTTATTTAACATTAATGCAGGAAATTATAAATTCTAGGATGGATGGACTATGTACGATGATGACGTTGCCGCCCGCCGCGGAATAACCAGACTAGCCTTAAAAGGCTTTTTCAATCTGGCTGAAAGATGGGAGCTATCTCGCCCTGAAGCCATGACACTATTGGGATTAACTGCGACTTCGACTTATGCTAATTGGAAAAACAATAAAACCAGTACGATTCCCCGAGACACCATCGAGCGTATATCCTACCTGATTACGATTGATGACATACTAAAAAACAGCTTTGCCTCTCACAAAGACATTAATCAATGGTTACGACAAGCAACACCACCCGGATGGAACTGCTCGCCTATGGATGTCATGATGCAAGGTAACGTAATTGACATCCACTGGGTGCAGCAACAACTACAAACAAATTTGAAAACAGTTAAAAAAAAGGCGCTCTAAGAGCGCCAAAAAAAAACAGTTCAACTGAACAGCAAAAGTCTAGGCTGTCTGTGCTTGAGCCAAATCAGGGTGCGGGTATAGAATCGATTCCGAAAACTCAAAAAATTTCAGAATTTCCTTTTCACTCATGGAAGGAATGACTTTACGAATGACAGCTTGAGCGGCACCACGCACAGTATCTATGGCCACAATGGTAATCTTGCGCATTATCTTACCTAAACCTACCATGTCTAGAGGTTTACCCATATAACACTCGATTGCCACATCCACAAGCTCGCATAATGCATCAGCGTATTCTTTTGCTGTCGCCTCATCAGGACCGTTCTCTTTACCCTGATGAACAGCTCGGCCCAAACGAGCCCGCAGATCATCACTAATACCCACGGCAACATAAGTGGGATAGCTGCTACTTTCTCTCAGAGGCATCAACAAATTACTGATGTAATTTGCGATGATATCGATATCTTCTTTCGAAAGTTTTTTCAAAATCTGCTTGAATGTCACGTGTAATGTTTTCTTCATGGCAGAAACGCCACCTGACACAATTTTGTGACCGACTTTGTTCAATTTTACCCTGTCTACTGGGTCTAAAAAATATTGGTCAAGACATTCATCAATAAACTGTGACAACAATTTGTACAAGCGATCTGCTCGTTCTTTATCCGAACATCCGTCCTGAACCGCCTGATGAAATTGGTTGTTTAATTCGTATAGTTCCGTTGACGCGCCAAACCCCAAATACCAGCGAGATTCACTCATATCAGTTACTCCTATTTAAGACAACGAAAGTTTAACCAAAGGCACTAAGTTAATCCCATGACTTTAGCGCAGATTTTTTGGTTTTTGTTACCAATCGCCACACTAAACCGCGCACAAAAAGGAGCCAAATCCACTATTTGATCATAAATAAATCAACCCTTTAAAATCTAAGCAACAAATCCCAAAACCCAATAAAAGCTGCTATATATATTTGTACAAAAAAATGAAGGGGAAGAAAAACCATGTTGCAAGGTTACGTGCACCCAGATTTTGGTCGAGTAGCGGAGACGCTCTCACAACACATCCCCCGAGGGAGACCCGGCGGCGCAGCGCTAACGGTTTACCACAAGGGAAAATGTGTGGTGGACATTTGGGGGGGAACCCGCAACCGGGATGGTGACGCTTGGCGTTCAGACACCTTGGCTTTATCCTTTTCTACCACCAAAGGTGTAGCCTCTACCCTGCTTCACATCTTAGCTGATCAAGGTTTCGTCAATTATGACACTCCTGTGAGCGCCTATTGGCCTGAATTTGGGCAAAAATCAAAACAAAATATCACCGTCCGACAATTATTGTGCCACGAAGCTGGTCTCTACAATATACGGGACATGATTGATGATGCCGAACAAATGATGGACTGGAATTACATGACTGGCGCCATCGAGCGCGCCTCCCCAGTTCATAATCCTGGCGAAACTAATGGTTATCATGCTTTAACCTACGGCTGGTTAATTGGTGAACTGATTCAGCGTATCACCCATAAAACCTTTGCAGAGGTACTCGAAGAATTAATTTCCCGGCCCCTTGATCTGGACGGTATGTTTGTAGGATTACCTAAAGATCTAGAACACCGGAAAGCAGAACTGGTCAGCAGCTTTGGTCGCCGCTACCGACGCGACATGAGCACCGAAAACCGAGCTCAAATTACCTTAGTGAAGGCGCTGTCTCAGGGCTTGAAACTCGCCAACATCGACTTGGATAAAACCGTGTCGGCACTCGTTCCCAAAGGGGTTATGTATCTTGACTTTAATGGAGAGGATTTTAGCCGCGCCTGTATGCCTGCGGTAAATGGTATGTTCACGGCAAGATCCCTGGCTAAATTATACGCATTGTTAGCTAACGGGGGCTCTCTGGATGGCATCCGCCTAATATCTTCCGAAACCATGAACGAAATTGTACAAATTCAAAACCGTACCATGGGCGATGTCATTCCACTTCCTATGCATTGGCGCCTTGGTTATCACCGGGTGTTTGCACTCAATCGAGCTTCATCTCTGAGTTACGGGCACTTCGGTCTTGGCGGCTCAGGGGCATGGGCAGATCCAGTACGTAATTTGGCCGTTGGTTATACGTTAAACAGTGGCGTGGGTACGCCTTTTGGAGATACCCGAATTTTTCAAATCACCAACGCCGTAATTCGAGCGGCTGAGAAACGTTATATTCACGCTGACCAGGAAGAAGTCCAGGGAATTGGCCCTTTCTTCCCCCGTGAGCGCCGCACTACCTACGATACAGCAAAAAAATTAGTGACCGGGGTCATACCCCGACGACGTAAGAGTGATTTTTCAACCGCTTAGCCCTAAATTATCGATAATCCGCCGCTTTTCATTAAATTAATCAATAAATTAGGGTTAACATTCTAATTATTTTGTTTATGGTCACCCTGGTCTGTGGCGTTTACCCAGTAGTCGAAGGAATAGCTGCTGGTTTAAACCGTAGTTCACAGAGCATCATTCAATTATAGATCACAACACGACCATCCTACGGGGGATTTAGCAATGAGCGAGATTACTGATCGCGTGAAAGAACAACTTGAACAGCTCAACAGTTCAGCAGATCAAATCCTTAGCGCTTCTCGTGGTCTTTATGTAAAGATCAAGGAAGAAAGCAACAAGCAGTTCGAAGAACTAGTCAAAACTGGAGAAGCCCAAACCAGTGAAGATAAACCTCTGATTGAAGTCATTAAAACCGATTTCATGGCACCTTTTAGCGACATAAAATCAACCTTGGCTCAGCTAAAAAGCGCCTCTTTGGGACTAGTGGTAAAAGCCCGTCAAAGCGGAGAAACTTTATTTTCCGAACTGGTTGAACTAGGCAGCAAACAAGTCCAATAAGCCGATAAAAACCAGTTTTTGGAGCAAGAAGTAGATTTTTTCTGAAAAAGCGGCTCCAAGCCGCTTTTTCCTCCATGTACGATCCTCCCTAAATACGCTATCATCAAGCAACTGATGACGTTCAGTTTATCAGCCTTACGGTTCAAATTCCTTTGGGAAACTGATACTTATAATAAATTTGGATGCGAGAAAGTAGATCATGCCTGACACGCAAACAGAGTTAACGGACGAGAAACCTCCGATTAATTGGGTTCCTACCATACTGTTTAGCACTACCTTTTTAATTGCCATTACTGCCGTACCTTTCTATGGAATCTATTACGGTTATGATGCAATAGAGTGGGCCTGCTTCGTTTTGATGCTAGCATTCTGTGGTTTTTCCATTACTGCAGGCTATCACCGGCTTTGGTCACATCGCGCTTACGATGCTTCTCCTCTAGTGCGGGCCTTCTTCGCCTTTTGGGGCGCCTGCGCACTCCAAAACACTATATTAGTTTGGTGTTCTGGCCACCGACGTCACCACCGTTATGTTGATAACAATGAAAAGGATCCCTACTCTATCAATAGGGGCTTTTGGTTTGCACATATCGGCTGGATGCTTAGATACTACAAAAGCGGCGATGTTGACTACAGCAATGCCCAAGACTTGCAACGGGATAAAATTGTCGCTTTCCAAGAAAAGCATTACATAGCCCTGGCCTTGAGTTCCAATGTGCTTGTTCCTCTGTTATTGGGCTGGCTCAACGGTGACATTATCGGCATGCTTTTGCTTGCAGGTGTTTTACGACTGGTTGTTAGCCATCATGTAACTTTCTTCATTAATAGTCTGTGTCACGTTTGGGGGCATCAGCCTTATACCAATTCCAATTCTGCAAAAGACAACTTTATTATCGCTCTATTCACCTATGGTGAGGGTTATCATAATTTTCATCATTATTTCCAAACGGATTACCGAAACGGTGTTAGATGGTGGCAATTTGATCCAACCAAATGGATTATCGCATCCCTATCGTGGTTCGGATTGGCCAGCAATTTAAAAAGAGTGCCTAAATTTAAGATCCAAGAAGCATTAATCAATATGCAGTTTGAAAAGGCCAGGCACCAACTGAGCCTGCTGCCTACACCCAACGTAGAAGCTCTACGTCAAACGTTGGAAACTGAATACCAACAGTTCCTGGATACGTTAGCGGAGTGGAAAGAATTGCGTGGTCAGTGGGTTCAGCAAAAACGGCAGGCTTTCCAAGAGAAGAAACATGAACTGCAAGAAAAGTGGCAGCATGCCACCATCCGAACCCGCTTTAAAGAAATGGAGTACATGCTAGCGATGCAACACAAACGTTTGCAAATGTTCAACCTCAACTTCGCAAGCCCGCAAGCATACTAGTAAAAAGAAGATACAAAAAAAGCGTCATTAAGACGCTTTTTTTTGTATCTTGCCGCTTAAATAATCAAATAATTACTATTCCAGTATCGACTATCTCAGCAACAACAATGGCACATTACTCATACTCATCATTTTACTGGTGTTGCTGCCGATAAAAAACTGTCGAATTCGTGAGTGCCCAAAGGCGCCCATTACCACAAGACCAAGTTTATGTTGCTCCTGATAATGACATAATGCTGGCTGCACTTCACCAGGCACAATAGACGCTTGCACCTTAAAACCACCGGTTTTGAGTTTGAGTTCGCCACTATCCAGCATCGCTTTATTTTCCACCGTAGGTTTTCCGGCCATAATCAAATGGCACTCCAAACCATGTAATAAGGGGCTACTAATCACTCTATCTAACGCTTTTTGGGCGGTGTCACTGCCATCATAAGCCAGCATAAAAGCTGTTGGAACTTCAAAATTTTCAACCGTAATTAAAATCGGTTTCGTCAAACTGCGAGCCACACTTTCCACATGATTTCCAAGAGTATGGGCGAATGGCACATGACTCTCACCCAACCTTCCCAAGATAAATAGCCGAGTATCGGCTTCCATTTCATGCAGTGTTTCTAGAAGGCCACCGTGTCTCTGATGGCGGCTAATAGCCTTGGCTCCTGCATCTAGAATACGTTGCTCTGCCTCCTGCAATAAATGCTTACCGTGTTCCATTGCCACTCGATTACGGCGTTCGTCCAGTTCCGTTAACTCTTCAAGCAGATGTTCTCGACTCCCCAGGCCTATATTGCCGGACAAATTAGTTTGACTGTGGTACTCAAGCTTCTCCAGCACATGCATCAGCTTAATCTCAGCTTGTAACTGTGCACTTGCCCATGCGGCTGCATCACAAACCGCAGCGGCAATCGGCGAACCATCGATACAGGCTACAATAGTTGTCATTATCTTTTC
Organism: uncultured Ketobacter sp.; assembly: GCA_963922875.1. Lineage (GTDB taxonomy): Bacteria > Pseudomonadota > Gammaproteobacteria > Pseudomonadales > Ketobacteraceae > Ketobacter. The sequence continues at coordinate 181,569 of CAWUJH010000008.1, forward strand.
TCCTTAATGGCCAGCCATGATTTTTTCCACTTCTTCTGGTTTATCATGAACACCAAACCGATCCACAATGGTTGCACTGGCCTGATTCAATCCTATCAAATCCACTTCGGTTCCTTCACGACGAAACTTAATGACAACCTTATCAAGCGCAGAAACTGAAGTAATGTCCCAAAAATGAGCTTCAGTTAAGTCAATTGTCACATGCTCCATGACTTCTTTAAAATCAAAGCCCTTAGTAAAATCGTCTGCTGAAGCAAAAAACACCTGCCCTACAACGCGATACAAACGATGGCCTTCCGCACCATCCTCTGATTTCACGATCATAAAGCGGCCGATTTTATTGGCGAAAAATAACGACGCCAATAACACACCGACTAAGACGCCTAACGCTAAGTTATGCGTAGCCACCACTACGGAAACCGTGGCAACCATGACAATATTCGACGATAAGGGATATTTTTTTAAATTGACCAAGGAATCCCAGGAAAATGTGCCAATGGACACCATGATCATTACGGCCACCAACGCCGCCATGGGTATCTGCTTTATCCATTCATCCAAAAACACCACCATGATTATCAGGAAAAAACCCGCAACAAAGGTCGACAAACGTCCTCGCCCCCCAGATTTTACGTTTATGATGGACTGACCAATCATGGCACAACCAGCCATGCCACCCAATAATCCGGCGCCAATATTGGCAATACCCTGGCCTTTACACTCGCGGTTTTTATTACTGCTTGTGTCGGTCAGCTCATCAACTATTGTGGCAGTCATCATAGACTCCAATAACCCCACCACTGCCATAGCAATTGAGTAAGGCAGAATTATCTGGAGAGTTTCCAAATTGAAGGGAATTTCAGGCCATAGGAATATCGGCAAAGTATCGGGCAATTCCCCCATATCTCCCACCGTGCGAATATCTAAACCCAGGGTCATTGATACCACCGTCATCACCAAAATACACACCAAAGGTGAAGGTAATACACTGCCTATTTTCGGTATGTAGGGAAACAAGTAAATGATACCTAAGCCTGCAGCGGTGATCGCATACACATGCCATGTCACGTCAATAAGCTCGGGTAATTGTGCCATGAAGATCAAGATAGCTAAGGCGTTAACAAAGCCAGTAACCACCGAACGCGAGACAAAGCGCATTAAGTCTCCCAGCTTCAAAAATCCGGCAACAATCTGCAGTATTCCAGCCAGTATGCTTGCACCCAGCAAATATTGGAGCCCATGATCTTTAACAAGCGTCACCATCAACAGCGCCATAGCACCCGTTGCTGCTGAAATCATACCGGGGCGCCCACCAACAAACGCAATGATCACAGCTATACAGAACGAAGCATAAAGACCTACTTTAGGATCAACTCCCGCGATAATGGAAAACGCTATCGCTTCAGGTATTAACGCCAAAGCCACCACAAGCCCCGCGAGCAAATCTCCACGCACATTGGAAAACCACTCAGATTTGACAGTATCAAACATAATCAAAACACCCAACCCAATAACCCTAAAGCCCAATTCAGCCTTAAGAAAAAGAATTTTTATTGGATAAACAAAGAATTAGAGTAAGTAGGAAAAACTAATAAACTAAAGAAGAGCCTACAAGTCAGCAAGGGTGGAGATTATACCCTTGCTAAGCTCGAACTCAAGCGCAGGCCTCTGCTCGCCTATTTTGAATCGACGCGCGCTTCTACAATGAAAATACGAGCTGACGTGCTATTAATTGTCGAATTACCGGCACGATTGACCGGCCCATGTCCGGCTTGATCAAGATCCTCCGGTCGAAACAGAAGACAGCTGGAAAAACCTAAAGCTTCAAAATGACGAATAACTTCATCACAATAATGAAAATGAAAAGTGACATCTGCCCGAGTTAGCAAAGCCAATGCTTTGCCCGCAACATGAACCGCTTCTTTTAAAGGAAATTGCAGAGGCTCTAGCAATAAATCTGACATGTAATACGCTTTGGGCAACTTCTTTAATAAGCGTGCAAGACGAAACCAAAAATCTGATATGTTGGTTAAAGTAAAATAATTTACCAGTCCTTCAGTAATCACTATAGTTGGCCGTTCTAAATCTATGTTTTTGCCTAGTAACGCATCTAGACTATGGTCTACCTGCCGATCAAAAATATCACAAGCTACTACCTGATGGTTAGGCTTCAGCCCATTGTTGGCAGACAATAGTGCGCGTTTCTTGGCTGCCATTGCGGGTAAATCCGCTTCGATGTATTTCAGCTCTGGATAGGCTTCTGAGAACATTAATCCCCGTGGAGACAAACCACAGGCAATTTCCACAATCTGAGTTATGCCTTCTCGCTCAATTAGCTCTTTTATCCTCAAGTCCATCGTCTGGTGCCGTAACACCAACACCTCATCAATATTAAACCCTACCGTTTTCTCCATCGCCCAATTGAACGGCCTTAGGGATTGATACAGTAATGCGGCTTTAGGATTGGTCAGAAAACCCTTGGACCACCCCTGCCGGTACCAAGTATGACCGGTATATAGCGCAGTAAAACTGATGCCACTGGAATCCACTTCCGCCATTAGATGGTGACCTTATTGTTATTGATTGCCACGCAAGGTTAACAGAGGTGTGACTACAAAACCATATTAGCGGGGATGGTATAATACCATTTAGTAAAGAAGTTTGAGGCGCCAAATTACTGGAAAGTTCACCTATAATTTTATGGCAAGCCCAAATTGTTGGATCAACACAGCCAAAGGAAACGTATATGCCAATTTGGAACAATCTCAGTATAAGATGGAAGTTAGCGGCGCCTATCGCCCTCATGATATTTCTTATTATCGGCGTAATGGCAAATCAAATTGGCGCCATGAATTCAATGAATTCTAATTTCAGCTCGATTCAAACCAATTATTTCAAAGCATTAGAACTCACTTTGAATGCGGACAGAGACCTATATCAAGCCCAGATTGCCGAACGGACTATCGCCATGGGCAAAGTGGATCAAACACTTATTGCGTCTTTCCAGGACAACGTTGCACAGGTCCGCGATCGAATTACGCAACTAGATTCTTTAAACATATCCCCTAACATAAAGGCTAAGGCTAAAGATTTTTTGGTAGTGTTTGAACAGTGGCATAAAGAATCAGCTCTGCTCATTCAGCAAGCTCAGCAAGGATCCGCGAGTTCCTTAGCGCTAACAGATATCAGCCTTAATCAACTGGAAAAAGAGTTTAATAGAATAAGAGAAATTCTAAATACTATTGGAGAGGAGCTTGCGAACACCAGCAACGATATAGTCAATATTATTTATCATGATAGTGAAAGAACCATAACAACCAGCATTGCAGTAAATGCTCTCATCATTATTATTGGTTTATTATTGGCTTTATTTCTACCGAAAGCGATTCTTGCCCCAATAACCAAGTTACAACATTCACTATCGGCTATTGCGAGTGGCAATGGAGATCTAACCGCACGCATTAAAGATCTGGGAAATGACGAGCTAGGAACTGTCAGCAAAACCTTCAATCACTTTCTGGAGAGCTTACATGCACTTGTCTCGAATATCAGAGGAACCTCCGGTAAGCTCACACACCATTCCGAGTCCCTCGATACCATTGTTGACGAAAACAACAAGTCCATAAATGAACTGGCTGGAGCTATTCATACCGTTGCGGCTGCAGTAACTGAGATGGGTGCTGCAATCGGTGAAGTCTCAAGAAATTCACAACAGGTATCCAATGAAACGGACAATGCTGACCAACAGGCCCAAAACGTAGGCCAAATATTTCGAGATACAATTAGTGAGATTCGCCAACTATCTAACGATGTTGACCAATCAGTTGCAGCCATAAAATTATTGGAAAATGAGGCCGGCGAAATCGCTTCTGTAATTGATGTTATTCAGGGTATCGCTGAACAAACCAATTTGCTGGCACTGAACGCCGCTATTGAAGCCGCCAGAGCCGGTGAACAAGGTCGGGGGTTCGCTGTAGTTGCCGATGAAGTGAGAAACCTAGCCAGTAAAACTCAAGAAAGCACCGAACACATCAATGACATGATAAACAAAGTCCAGCAAGGTGTTACCACTGTTGTTAAATCAATGGCCCAAGTGAACGGCCGAGCCGAATCCACCGTCTCATCGGCTACTGATGCCGAAACATCCTTGCAGGAAGTTACCAAAAATCTGTCTTCTATAAGTGGTCGCATCATTCAAGTAGCGTCTGCGGTGGAAGAACAATCAACAGTAATCAATGATATTAACCAAAATATTGAAATCATTAATATGCACGCGAACGATGTTTCCTCCAGAGCAAAAGATGTGGGACATGCCAGCAAAGACTTCCGGAAGGAGTTCGGATCGTTAAACGGACAAATCAGTGAATTTAAAGTGTAATGAGAATCGAGTAGCTAGGAACTTTACTTAAAGGTATTATGACTCAGTCCGAATAAACACACTATTGCGGAAGTTTCCTCTTCACTGATAGCCGGTTAGAATAAACAATTCAAGGATTCAATTCCTGGCCTGACCGGCTGCATCCTTAATTTCAGACTAACGGTAAATGAAAAACCGAGAGCAGACATGAAGCAAACATTGCGTAAAGTTTTCCATCCATTACTCAATATTTTCGAATCGGACTCCGGAGAGTACAACTACAAACCTTCGCATCGCAAAATTCTATTATTCATGAGCATAATTTTCTCTAGCTTAACTGTAGCTATCCTATTTTTAAATCGGGGCGGCGACGTTGGCTACCTGTTCCCTGCTATTGTATTTGGGTTGATAGGTTTCACCGGACTGGTGGTTGGCCTGCTTGGCACAGATAGAGCGGTAGCAAAGATTTGGGGAACCCGATAGAAATAACAAGATGTTTACTTTAACAATCCGTTATATGCGATATTGTTAATCGCGACTCCGAACGCAAAGTGGGAGCGAATCCGCTATCTACATCGCTCCCACTTTGACCACGTTATCCAATAAATCTTGACTATTTCTACGTCAAACTTTTATTTTATGAAGCGTCTAGAGATTAACAATGTCAGCATAAGCAGTAGTGATATAGAGGTGGTTCCACCGCTGCCACCCGAACTATTGCTTGCACCATCACTGCCTCTGTCTTTACTTTTTACAATCACACTTTCAGTGGTATCGCTACCAACGCTGGCGGTCACTTTGAATTCAGAGGGGTTTTCGCCAGCTTCCACACAGAATGTTGCAATCCCGTTAGTATTCGTGCGATCACTTCCCTCAATGAGTTCAACGATAAAGTCTACCCGAATATCTGAAATCGCCCTATCCAGCACATCTACAACTCGTGCCTTGAAACAGACCTCTCCCTCCACCAAGTCAAAGTTAGGCAATAAATCTACGCTATCTACCAAAGCAACTTCGGACAAGGAAAGTCCGCCAGCGTAGCCATAGGAATCATAGTCATCATAGCCATAGACAAAAACGCCAGCGACTGCACCTTTCAGTGTATGACTGCCTGGTGCTATTGCAATCTGCGCATAAGAAAACCCTGTTTCGCCGATCGATGAAAAGTCCACGGCATCTATTGAGGCACCATCCAAACGCAGCGAGCTGATTAATGACTCTTTAACCACCACATTTACATAGTTGACCCTAAAACCTTCGGTGGGCGCTGCGAAAGTATAATCATCTAGAAACTGTTCAAATGGCGGAACTAGCATCATAAATGGATCAGAGGTAACACCGTCAAACTCTGTACCCTTTGAATACTGAGCGACAAGAATAGGTCGATCTGACTCAATCGTTGATGCGAAAGTTAGTGAAGTTTCATAGTATTCGCCACTATTTAATGTGATTTCAGTACCTGCAATATTCACTACGGCACCCTCTGCACCGGCTAACACTCTGAAGGTGTCGCCTTTCGTACGAGTGGCTAATGGAGCAGTTATGAAACTTTTACCCCAAGTGCCTATTGAAGGTATCTGCTCAATAATATGGTCGCAATAACGGTAATTTGCATTTGGTATATTGGCGCATTCGTGACCAGCGAATACGCTTATAGGTGCTGTAGCGCTCAGTGTAGTTCCGGTTACGTCACCTCCATTGCAGCTTAGATGCTGGTAGACATCACCAGCATTCAAAGTAACCTCTGTATCTTCTCCACAGGGGTCTAATTCTGACGCTGTTATTGTCACGACTGTATTATCAGTTGTGACAACTACTGCATACTGAGATGAGAATAATGGGTTTGGGGTTTTATCCCAAGCCAGTACAACATATTCTGTACCTATTACATCACTAGGCAACGCCAAGTACGCATCGGTACTCTCCTTCAAGCGACTCAATCCATACACCGTAAATTCACTATCTGCACTTAAGTGAATACCTATGTTCTCAGCAATATCATTTTCCAGGGCTTCAACTTCTGCAGGCAAAACATATTTTAATGCGACATCTGCCTCAACACTCACCTCTGCCTGAAAAGCCGTTCCAGGAATTTCGATTTTAACCTTGGTTTCGGTAGGTGAACTCAAAAAAAACGAAAATTGCGCCAGTCTACCGCCTCCATTATCAGGAAAGGTCAACCAAAAATCCGTCCCTTTAGAATCCACACTTTCGGCCAACGCCCCTGTTGGTGCTAGCGAGGAAATACAAAGAGCCGTTAATGAAAAAAAAGTTAGTAGTGTTTTCATGGTTTGCTTAATTAAACGAAATAGATACTGCATAATTTTATCCCCAAAATTTCAATGCGTTATTTATTGAACGGAAGGCGAATACGTCCTTTCCATTAACTAAAGAATCAAAGTAAAAATCGTGATTCCCCCACGTGAGCTGTTACAGCTTGAACTATTTTGACGGACAAGAAGTCATCTATCACCTGATCAACTTAAGCTTGACCTTGTGATTCAGATTTTCAATTCAAGCTAGTATTTCCCCCAAGCACCTAGCAACACCCGTTACCTCTTCGTCAAAAGGATAGAAAGCAACAGAGTCCACACACCTATCTTTACCAAAGCATATGGGACGAGCAGCTAAAAGAGTATTTCTCTGCTCGAGACATATATTGAACAAGTTGCAGGGGAATTTACAGAACAATTTGCCTAACAAAATTTTATTAGTATTTTCAGCGCTGATGATTATAGGGTTAAGAAATAGATCGAGTTAAAACCTCCCTAAGCACTTATAAAGCCCAGTAGAAACGTGTTTTTCCCTCCCTAAAGCGGCCTCGATATCGGGCAATAGCAATAATCTATAACGCCAACATTCTCAGGTTTCCACTGACTATTCACCAGTATCTGCCGTTAAACCTAAAGTGGATTTAGATAACTTGCGCCTAAATATTAATGTATATATTATGCACAATGATGACTAGGCCAGTGTGAGCCAGGCGTCGAAACTATTTAGCTCTAGTGAATTACCTGCAAGCAAACCATACGACAACAAAAAAGACCGTTGTAGTTAGTGCCTGTTATTTTCCAATTGAGCTGTATTCACTTTTATTACTGTATAAATAGGGGATTCCCATGTATCGAATATTGGCAGCGTCCACGGTCGCAATATCTTTGACTTTGGTTGGGTGTGGTGGTGGTAGCGGGAGTGGTGACAGAAGTATTGAGCCAATAACATCAGATAAAGCGCGGGAAGCCCAATTTGAAAAGCGAATCAATAACCAAATAAACGTAATTGCCTCATCACAACCCAATGCCGACGTTGCCGATGCCAATCTTACTGGTACTTGGCTCGCTTTATCCTATGAATACGAGCCCTTTACTTTGTCAAATGGCACCAAATCAGCTTATTTTGAAGACTTTGTGGAAACTTTTTCCTTAACCCAAAATGCTGATAATCTAATCTCAAGAGCATGTGGACAAGATTACGCCTCCGACATATTTATAACGAGGAAAGACGGCAAAATCACAGGGTTCAATATAGGCGGTGATGTGCCAATAGTTGAAATTATTAACAACAAAATCATCAAATTTGAAACTTATTCGGCGGACGGATATTTCCAAATAGAAAGTTGGGTTAAAGTAGATCCCCAAGAAAACATGCCTGTAGGTACACTGACCCAAGAAAATACGACTACTGATATAGCCTGTTTTGAAGCCCTTATCGATGTTAGTGGTTTAGACGAGAGTGGCAACCTTAATAGTTATCACTACATAGAGGCAGTAGATATAAATGACGTAATATATGAATATGGCGGCACCGAATTTGAGGGTAACAGTTCTGGGAGCCCCGTTTATACTGTGGTCAACAACAAATATCAATTCACTCTCGACGGAATCGAATCCATAATCGAACTGCGATAATAATTTGGATTGCGTCTGATAAACCCGCTTTGCTTTTGCATAGGTAAGGTGGGTTTAATCAAAAATCAAAAAAGGTGTGTTGTGGGATCCTGCCAAAATCTTGAAGCCCATGCGATAATCAATAGATAAGAAGTTTTTGAAAAGATTGTTTGGTCGGGACGGCAGGATTTGAACCTGCGACCACCACACCCCCAGTGTGGTGCGCTACCAGACTGCGCTACGCCCCGTTTCTCTTGTGTTTCAAGCACTTAGCATGAAAAACACTCAGCTCAAACAGGGTGCAAATAATACAGCATCCCACTGAATTATCAAATGTTTTTTATGGGTTAAAACCCACTAATGATCCTTGAGAACTTGTAATACATCTTCTAGTTCGGTGATCATTTGGCGGGTTAACTGGCCGGATTTGGTTACATCGTCTTTAGCATCACTGCCCGTAAGTTTTAACCGCGCTCCGCCAATGGTATAGCCTTGGTCATAAAGCAAACTACGGATTTGACGGATCATAATCACGTCCTGCCGCTGATAATAACGTCGGTTTCCTCTCCGCTTCACGGGCTTTAACTGGGTAAATTCCTGCTCCCAGTAACGTAATACGTGAGGCTTAACATCACACAGTTCGCTCACTTCCCCGATGGTAAAATATCGCTTACCGGGGATCGTGGCTAATTCACTATTGTGACTTGGTTCCAGCATAGGCTTCAACTCGTTGTTTTAGCTTTTGGCCCGGCCTAAAAGTCACAACTCTGCGTGCCGATATTGGAATCTCTTCCCCGGTCTTGGGGTTTCTTCCTGGTCGTTCGCGCTTGTCTCGCAAGTCGAAGTTTCCAAAACCCGATAATTTCACATGTTCGTTTGATTCAAGCGACGCACGAATTTCCTCGAAAAACAGCTCCACCATTTCCTTGGCTTCTCGCTTGTTCAATCCAAGTTCCTCAAATAGCTTTTCAGCTAAATCAGCCTTGGTTAATGCTCCCATTATCATTCCCTCAATGTGACATTGAACGTTTCTTTCAGGGAAGAAATCATTCGCTCCACTAAGGGCGCGATATCTTCATCCTGTAAGGTTCGAGTCGAGTCTTGCAAAGTAATCCCAAAAGCGATGCTCTTTTTACCAGCACCCAGGTTATCACCTTGGTAAACATCGAACAGTACAAGATCGGTCAATAAAGACCCCGCAATTTCCTGTACATTTTGAAGTATAGCCTGTGCAGAAATCTTTTCATCAACAATTACTGCAAAATCACGCCTAACCTCTGGAAATCTCGACAATTCTTGGAATTTAGGTAGCCGGTTTCGTTGAATATCACTCAAAACTAACTCAAATAGGTATACTTTTTGAGGAATATCAAGTGTTTTTTGAACACTCGGGTGTAAAGCCCCCACATAACCAATGGCCTTCTCCCCCGCATAAACAGCCGCCGTTTGGCCTGGGTGTAATGCTGGATGCTCTCCCGCTTCGAACCGGTAACATTGACTACCACCACTCAGCAACAACAACGACTCAACGTCCCCTTTTACATCGTAGAAATCCACTGATCGAGATTTCCCGAACCAGCTTTCATTATCAGCTCCGCCACAAATCAACCCAGCGATATGATCAATCTGTTGCAAACCATCAGCACCAGGCTTAAAGATCATTCCTGCTTCAAATAACTGCAAGCGAGACTGCTGACGATTTAAATTATATAACGCCGTTTTTAGCAAACCTGGCCACAACGATGTTCGCATATCAGACATCTCGGCCGATATAGGATTGGCCAAACTGATAGATTCCTGGTCAGGCGTAATCAGTTTGAGAATTTGTTTGTCCACAAAGCTATAGGTAATCACCTCTTGATAACCACGATCCACCAACAACTGCTTAAAGCGCATCAAGGGAATCATCACTTCTTCACGCTTGGCTGAACAGGCTTCCAGCACCGGCATGGTGGTTGGCAGCTGGTTGTAGCCCCAAACTCGTCCGAGCTCTTCTATTAAATCTTCTTCGATCCTGATATCGAATCGATAGCTGGGAGGCACTATATGCCAACCGCTTTGAGTGACCACTGTATCCATACCCAAGCGCGTAAGAATATCTTCCACATCCGCTTCGGGAATGGCGCAGCCCAGTACCCGGCTAATACGATCCTTACGCAATTGAATGGAAGGGAGATGGGGTAAATCTTCATTGCTAACGACTTCAACTACCGGTCCCGCTTTGCCTCCCACGATCTCTTGAAGAAGACGCGTGGCGCGCTCCATGGCATGGTGCTGTAATTCGAAATCCACTCCTCGCTCATAGCGATGGGAAGAATCGGTATGAAGCCCGTAGTTACGTGCCTTACCGGCGATAGCGATGGGATCGAAGAAGGCACATTCAAGAAATAAATCCTGGGTTTCGGTGTTAACACCGGAGCCCTCTCCGCCCATGATTCCAGCAATGGCCAAGGCTTTTTGTTGGTCTGCGATCACCAGGGTTTCATTATTAAGCTCAATGGTCTGGCCATCCAACAAGGTGAGGGACTCACCCTGTTCTGCCATGCGGACGCAGATTCCACCATGGAGTTTAGCCAGATCAAACGCGTGCATGGGCTGCCCTAATTCCAGCAACACATAGTTAGTGACATCCACCACAGCATCAATTGAGCGAATACCGCTCCGCCGCAACCGTTCTACCATCCATATGGGCGTGGGCCGCTGCAGGTCCACCCCACGAATCACGCGACCAAGATATCGGGGACAAGCGGACTTTGCCTGTACCGAAACCGGAAACGTATCATCAATGCTCTGAACAGCCTCAACAAAATGTACCGCATTCACTGTCTGCCGATTTAACACGCCAACTTCACGGGCTAAACCCGCGACGCCCAGGCAGTCTCCCCTATTGGGAGTTAAATCCACTTCGATAGCCACATCGTCGAGGGCCAAATAAGCACGAATATCTTCACCAATTGGAGCATTCTGGGGTAGCTCCAGCAAGCCTTCGGATTGCTCTGCTAGACCCAATTCCGCTGCCGCGCATAACATGCCATTGGATTCAACACCCCGTAGTTTCGCTTTTTTTATCTTAAAATCGCCCGGCAACACAGCGCCTACTGTTGCGCAGGGAACTTTTATTCCAGGCCTTGCATTGGCCGCCCCACATACGATTTGCAACTTAACGCCACCAGCATCCACGCTGCAAACCTGGAGTTTGCTGGCATCGGGATGAGGCTCAGCAGAGAGTATCTCAGCCACCACTACACCGGAAAAAACACCTGCCACTGGCTCAAAGCTATCCACTTCCAATCCAGCCATGGTAATTTGCGCGACGAGCTCTTCTGTTGTTAATTTTGGATTAACCCAATCACGAAGCCACTTTTCACTGAAACGCATTACTTTAGTCCTAGTTCTTAATTTAGTGGAATTGTTTTAAGAATTTCATGTCGTTTTCAAAAAACAATCGCAAATCATTCACGCCATAACGCAACAAGGTTAAGCGCTCTACGCCCATACCGAAAGCAAAACCCGTGTATTTCTCGGCATCCACATTAACGTGTCCGAAAACCTTTGGATGCACCATTCCACAACCCAGAATCTCGATCCAGCCAGTTTGCTTACACACCCGACAGCCATCACCACCACAGATCACGCATTGAATATCCATCTCAGCAGACGGTTCAGTAAACGGGAAATAAGAGGGTCGAAATCGAACATCCAGATCTTGCTCAAAAAAGTCTCGCAAAAATGCCGCCAACACGCCCTTGAGGTCCGCAAAGGTTACATCAGTATCCACTAGTAAGCCTTCAACCTGATGAAACATGGGCGAGTGCGTTAAGTCAGAATCACAGCGATACACGCGACCAGGACAAATAATACGATAGGGTGGCTCGGCAGACTCCATAGTGCGAACTTGAACCGGTGAGGTATGAGTTCGCAGTAAGGTAGTAGCATCAAAGTAGAAAGTATCGTGCATAGCCCGAGCGGGATGATGACCGGGAATATTCAGGGCCTCAAAATTATGAAAATCGTCCTCGACTTCCGGGCCTTCCGCCACCTGAAAACCAAGATTAGCGAAAAAAGATTCGATGCGTGTCAGCGTTTTGCTAATGGGGTGTAAACCGCCCACTGAGGCTTGACGCCCAGGTAGCGTCACATCCACTCGCTCGGCAGCCAGTTGGGAATGCAGCGCTTCATTTTCCAGCAACACCTGACGCGCCTTAATAGCCTCCACTGCTTGCTCTTTGACACGGTTTATCTCGGCACCGGCCGCTTTACGATCTTCAGGCGCTAATTTACCCAGGGTTTTGAGCTGACCGGTAATCTCTCCCTTTTTTCCCAAAAATTGTACCCGCACCTGATCAAGGGCAGATACTGATTGGGCCTGCTCCACTGCGGCCAAAGCTTGTTGAAGTATGTTTTGCAAGTTATCCATTTTCAGTCCTGTGGAATAAAGTACTCAGGGCAAAAACAAAAAAGGGGAAGAGCCTAAGCCCTTCCCCTATTCTATGCACGACTTGTCACCAGAATGTGACGATGACGAATCTGCTACGCTTAGCTGGAAAGACAGGCCTTCGCTTTCTCTGCTAACGCAGCAAATGTTGCTTGATCGTGAACAGCGATGTCCGCCAGGATCTTACGATCCACTTCAATAGACGCTTTCTTCAATCCGTTAATGAAACGGCTGTAAGACAATCCATTGATGCGGGCAGCCGCATTAATACGGGTGATCCAAAGTTGACGGAACTGACGCTTACGCTGTCTACGGTCACGATACGCATACTGACCTGCTTTAGTGACCGCTTGTTTAGCTACACGTAACACTCGGCTACGAGCGCCGTAATAACCTTTGGCTTGTTTTAATATCTTCTTGTGACGTCTATGTGCTGTAACGCCGCGCTTTACTCTTGCCATTTCTTATACCTCCAAAATTCAGTGATGGCCTTAAACGTAAGGCATCATTCGAGCGACTAAAGCCACATCAGATTTGTGAACCATAGACATCGGTCGCAACTGACGAATTCGCTTAGAATTCTTTTTGGTCAGAATATGACGTTTGAAGGCTTGCTTTCTTTTGAAACCGTTGGCGGTTTTTTTAAAACGCTTGAAAGCCCCACGGTTAGTTTTCATCTTAGGCATTTTATGCTCCGCATTGTTTTCACAATGTAGTTAATTATAAAAGGTCGATTATCTACCTTTCTTTTTTGGTGCGATAACCATGGTCATTTGACGTCCTTCCATCTTGGCCGTTTGTTCTACAGCCCCAATTTCATCAAGATCAGTCTCGATGCGACGCATCATTTCCAACCCCAACTCTTGGTGGGCCATTTCACGACCTCGGAAACGCAAAGTAACCTTGGCTTTATCACCGTCTTCCAGGAACCGTCTCAGGTTGCGAAGTTTTACCTGGTAGTCCCCTTCTTCTGTTCCCGGGCGAATTTTCATTTCTTTCACCTGGGTTTGTTTCTGCTTCTTACGGGCTTCAGCTTGGCGCTTCTTCTCTTCGAAGATGTGCTTACCATAATCCATGATTCTGCAAACGGGCGGCTCAGCCTCGGGCGCTATCTCAACCAAATCCAGCTCTGACTCTTGAGCCACTTGCAAAGCCTTGGCTAGATCCACTATGCCGATTTGTTCTCCGTCTGCACCAATCAGACGTAACTCATTACAAGTAATTTCGTCGTTGATACGATTTTTCTTTTTAGATGAAGTTACGGGACGTTTGCTGCGCTGCTTAATGGCTATTCCTCCAAGCCCGTTAATAAAAAAACCAAGCGGCTCAAGTATTTGAACCGCTTGATTTCGCTTAATTTACTACTTTTTCTCTTTCGCCAGCCGAGAATTCTAAATCTGCTTGCCAAAATTCTCAAGCGGCATTTAATCTGGTACGACCGAGTGGACTCGAACCACCGACCCCCACCATGTCAAGGTGATGCTCTAACCAACTGAGCTACGGTCGTACGAATTTAGGCGCGCAAAAATACCATTCCCCACGCCCAAGTGCAAGCCATGATTGAAAAAATCAGACTTGGTAAAAGTCCCGGTACCACTCTACAAACCGTTTTACACCCACTTCTACCGGTGTATCAGGTCGATATCCTACATCATTCGCCAAGGCATCAACATCCGCATAGGTATCTGGTACATCACCGGGCTGCATAGGTAACAGATTTTTCTCAGCTTTCTTACCCAGGCAGTCTTCCAGCACTTCGATATAGCGTAACAATTCCACGGGATTATTGCTGCCTATATTATATAGGCGATAAGGCGCCTTACTGGTAGCGCTATCGGGTTTATCACCGGACCACTCCGGGTTTGGTTGCGCAACGTGGTCCATAGTTCGTAACATGCCTTCGACAATATCATCAATGTAAGTGAAATCCCGTCGGTGATTACCGTAATTGAAAACATCAATTGGCTTGCCTTCAAGGATATTTTTGGTGAATTTGAACAAAGCCATATCTGGACGCCCCCAGGGGCCATACACAGTAAAAAACCGCAAGCCAGTGGTGGGAATGTTGTACAAATTACTGTAAGTGTGCGCCATTAGCTCATTGGCTTTCTTACTGGCTGCATACAATGACATGGGATGATCAACATTATGGTGGACTGAAAATGGCATTTCAGTGTTTGCACCGTAAACAGAGCTACTGGATGCGTAAACCAGATGTTCCACTCCATGATGTCGACAGCCTTCTAGAATATGCAGGAAACCGACGATATTGGCGTCCATGTAAGTGTGCGGGTTTTCAATAGAGTAGCGAACACCCGCCTGCGCTGCCATGGTGACCACTCGCTGGGGCTTATGCTTTTTGAACAAAGCCTCTATGGCGTCACGGTCTTCAAGGGATGCCTTGATAAAAGTGAAATTGTCCCGATCTCTCAGCCTCGACAGTCGCGCTTCCTTGAGTGCAACATCATAATAATCGTTCATGTTATCCAGGCCGATTACTTCATCGCCTCGATCAAGTAATCGATGAGAAAAGGTCGAACCAATAAAACCCGCCGCGCCAGTTACCAATACTTTCATTGCTATCCTACCCTATTCAAACCAAATTCTATTGAATAAACGCCAAAGTTTTAAGGTGCTGGATTTGATCTCGCAAATTAGCAGCCTCCTCAAACTGTAGATTTTTCGCACACTCGAACATCTCGCGCTCCAGTTCCCTGAGCTTCGCGGACAGTTGTTTTGGCTCCATACTGCCCACACTTATATCATAGCTTACACGCTGTTCCGCCACTTTGCGCGTTTGCCTGCGCCCGGAACCCGGCGCTCTAGCCCCTTCCATTATATCCTCCACCGACTTCTTGATGCCTTGGGGGGTAATACCATGGGCTTCATTGAACGCTATTTGTTTGGTGCGACGGCGTTCAGTTTCATCCATGGCCTTTTGCATGGAATTGGTGACTTTATCCGCATACAAGATTGCCCGGCCGTGAAGATTACGCGCCGCTCGACCGATAGTCTGGATCAGAGACCGCTCTGAGCGCAAGAAACCTTCTTTATCGGCGTCCAAAATAGCCACCAATGAAACTTCCGGCATATCCAGACCCTCTCGCAACAAGTTGATGCCCACTAGTACATCAAAATGGCCAAGCCTTAAATCGCGAATAATTTCCACACGCTCCACGGTATCGATATCAGAATGGAGATAACGTACCCGAATACCGTGCTCGGTGAGGTAATCCGTTAAATCTTCAGCCATACGCTTAGTCAGAGTTGTAACCAGAATCCGTTCTTCTTTGGCCACTGTATTGGCAATCTGGGATAACAAGTCTTCTACCTGGGTAGAGGCTGGCAGGACCTCAATAACAGGGTCAACCAAACCCGTTGGCCGAGCGATCTGCTCGACAATGGCCTGCTGATGCTCCGCCTCGTAGGGACCAGGGGTTGCCGAGACAAAAATGGTCTGTGGGCACATAGACTCCCACTCTTCAAACATCAAAGGGCGGTTATCCAATGCCGAAGGCAACCGGAAACCATATTGTACGAGCGTTTCCTTGCGGGAACGGTCGCCACGATACATACCGCCAACTTGTGGCACGGTGACATGAGATTCGTCAATCACTATCAAAGCGTTCTGGGGCAGATACTGGAATAACGTGGGCGGTGGCTCACCGGGCGCTTTGCCGGATAGATGGCGGGAATAATTTTCAATGCCATTGCAATAACCCAACTCCTGCATCATTTCAATATCGAACCGGGTACGCTCACTCAGCCGCTGGTGCTCCAGCAATTTGCCCTCTTCCGAGAAATACTCCAAGCGCTCACGTAATTCAGTTTTGATATTTTCGATGGCATCCATCACCGTCTCGCGCGGAGTTACGTAATGGGATTTTGGATAAATCGTATACCGAGCAACCCGTTGCAGTATTTCACCGGTTAATGGATCGAATAGGGAAAGATTTTCAATTTCGTCATCAAACAACTCAATACGCAGGGCTTCTTTTTCAGATTCAGCGGGGAACACATCAATCACTTCACCACGCACCCGGTAATTTGCTCGATAAAACTCGGTATCATTGCGAGTGTATTGCAGTTCTGCCAAGCGCCGTAAAATAGCTCGCTGATCGACATGATCACCACGGTCGAGATGCAACACCATTTTCAAGTAGCTTCCAGGGTCGCCCAAACCATAGATTGACGACACGGTCGCCACGATTAAAACGTCTTCTCGCTCCAACAAGGCTTTGGTGGCCGACAATCGCATTTGCTCAATATGATCATTAACAGACGCGTCTTTATCAATAAATGTGTCTGATGAAGGCACATAGGCTTCTGGCTGATAATAATCATAGTAGGAAACGAAATATTCAACGGCATTATCGGGAAAGAATTCTTTAAACTCTCCGTACAGCTGGGCCGCCAAGGTTTTATTGTGGGCCATGACTAAGGTGGGCCGCTGCACTTGCTCGATTACTTTAGCAATAGTGAAGGTTTTACCGGAGCCAGTAACACCCAGCAAGGTTTGATGGGAAAGACCGTCCTCCAAGCCTTCAACCAACTTTGCGATGGCCGCGGGCTGATCACCTGCAGGCTGGTACTTGGAACGAACTGTAAATGGTTTTACCAATGTTCTTGGCGTATCCTTCACTTATCTGTGCGACCATAGTTGTCATTGAAACGAATGATATCATCCTCTCCCAAATAACCCCCGGACTGGATTTCGATAATTTCCAAAGGAATTTTGCCAGGATTTTCCAATGAGTGAACGGCTCCCAAGGGAATATAAACAGACTCATTCTCCGAAATCATCAATTCGTCATTATCCCGCACTACCCTAGCCGTACCGCAAACCACCACCCAGTGCTCCGCTCTGTGGTGGTGCATCTGAGTAGACAGCTTGGCTCCAGGTTTTACGGTAATACGCTTCACCTGATAACGCTCACCAGTATCCACGGAATCGTATTTTCCCCAAGGTCGATGCACTTCGCGATGGAACTCGTGCTCACTGCGCCCTGAACTTTCTATCGCCTGTACCAACTTCTTAACGTCTTGCACCTTATCTAGATCCGCCACTAAAACGGCATCTGCGGTTTCCACTACCACTATGTTTTTTAAACCCAGACAGGTAACCAAGCGGCCATCTGCTACGACCATAGAGTTCTCGGTATCGTGGGCGATAACATCGCCCTTTAGAACGTTACCTTGTTCATCCGCATGGCTAACTTCCCATAAGGATTGCCAGGATCCAACATCAGACCAGCCAGCATCGAGTGGAATCACCACAGCTTTGTCCGTTTTTTCCATAACGGCATAATCGATTGAGTCTTCCGGGCACTCCAAAAACTCCGCTTCACCCACACGCATAAAATCGAGATCCTGATGCTTCGCGCTCCATGCTGCGTCACAGGCTTTCATCATGGCTGGATTGAATTTTTTTAATTCCGCTAAATAGACATCTGCCCTAAAGGCGAACATGCCGCTATTCCAATAGTAGTTTCCAGCTTGTAAATAGTGATTGGCGGTTTCCAGTGACGGCTTTTCCACAAAACTTTCGATAGCATGACTGGCAGATTTACTGTGTTTCGCTTTAATGTAACCATAACCCGTCTCTGGCTTAGTGGGCACCACACCAAAGGTCACCAACTTCCCGGCCATAGCCTCTGAATTAGCAACCAATAATGCTTGATGGAAAGCTTCAATATTCTGCATATGGTGGTCAGAGGGCAAGACCAATAAGACGCTATCGGGGTCCACCTCCAGTGCCTGCAGGCAAGCCAAGGCAATGGCAGGTGCCGTGTTGCGCTTTGCTGGTTCAAGAATGATCGCTGCGTTTTCAATCCCCAGCGCTCTAACCTGCTCAGCCAGCAAAAAACGCTGATCATTGGCCGTTACGAATACGGGCACTTGATTACACACAGAATCCCTTAATCGTTGCAATGTGTCTTGCAACATCGACAGATCTCCGCACAAAGGAAGAAACTGCTTCGGGTAAGCTGAGCGAGATAAGGGCCATAATCTGGATCCACTACCACCGGATAGAATTACAGGAATCATCTAGTTTCCCCTTTTTTCAGGCTTTAAGCGCTTGACGAACAGAAGCCAGTTTTACGCACAAAACAAAGACTTCCATGGTTTTGTTAATGTCATCTAATGAAGGAAAGCTGGGCGCTAAGCGGATATTCTTATCCTCAGGATCCTTACCATAGGGGAAGGTTGCTCCAGCCGGGGTCAATTTAACACCTACAGAACCCGCCAACCGCACAATCTCCTGGGCTAATCCTGGACGCGCATCAAATGACACAAAATAGCCGCCTTGAGGAACCGTCCAAGACCCCAAATCTGATTCACCAAAACCTGTTTGCAAATGGTCCAGTACCACATCAAAACGCGGCTTCAGTAATTCAGCATGTTTGTTCATGTGATTAAGCAAACCCGCGTAGTCACCAAAAAACGCCACATGGCGTAATTGGTTTACCTTATCTGGACCTATGGTTACCATGCCCAAATGCTTTTTGAAAGAGGTCAAATTGGCGGGCGAAGCACCGAGAAATGCCAGCCCACCCCCCGCAAAGGTAATCTTAGAAGTAGACCCGAAAATAAAGATCGAATCTTCTGTGCCATTATCACGGGCCAGATCCATAATATTGGCCAACTCAGGAGCCGAATCGTCTAAAGCGTGAATGGCGTAGGCATTGTCCCACATGACAATGAAGTGATCCCCGGCCAGTTGTGACAATTTGGCTAACCGCTCTACTACGCTATCGCTGTAGACAATACCGGTGGGATTAGAAAAGCGCGGCACACACCAAATACCTTTAATCATTGGATCTGATTGGACCAGCGCTTCTACTTTATCCATGTCCGGACCGTTTTCATCCATGGGTACTGGAATCATGGTAATACCTAATTCCTCGCAGACGCTAAAATGGCGATCGTAACCAGGAACAGGACACAGAAATTTAACCTCTCCTTGCTTAGACCACGCCGTAGCGGGGCCGCGGAGGCCAAAGAAGTTCGCGAAATTTAAGGTTTGAAACATCAACGTCAAGCTGGCATTACCACCGATTAACGTTTCTTCCGGTTTGACGCCGAGCTGCTGACAAAACAATTGTTTTGCTTCAGCAATCCCATCCAAGCCACCATAATTTCGGCAATCAGTGCCATCAGCCGCCTTAAACTGGCCGGCCAGCAAACCATCTAACGCGTTTGATAAATCAAGCTGGGCGGCATTGGGCTTACCACGGGTTAAATCCAAACTTAAATTCGCTGCTTTGAATTCATCATACTGACGTTCTAAATCAGCCAGTTGCGCTCGCAACTCGTCGGTGGACGCTTGCTCAACGTACACGGTATACCCCCTAAAACAGACATAGTAAAAAGCACACTATAGAGCGTTGGAAGTCTAATGCAAGCCTATTCATAGCGCCCTTCTTATAGCCCATATAAAGGGCCTATTTCTTTTTTATACCCCCTAACTTATTGTAAAAATTATAGAAAAAAGTGGTTGACCTACCCCTAGGGTGGCATTAATATACGCGGCCTCAAGAGCTGATCCACAGTAGCTCAGTTGGTAGAGCAAGCGGCTGTTAACCGCTGGGTCGCAGGTTCGAGCCCTGCCTGTGGAGCCATTTTATAAAGGAAGCCTTATTGGCTTCCTTTTTTTTGCCTGATTTCTGTAACCACCCGTATTCATGGCATGGATATTTTGGTTAAATTCAGAACCGTCTATTATTCTTACATGTTAATTTAAAACTCTAGAGAGCAGCCAATGACTGACAACGTCTATTTTCAGCAAGGTGATATCAACCGAATTGATAGAGAAAGATTAAACAAGCACCAAAGCGCAGCACTGTGGTTTACCGGTTTATCCGGCGCGGGTAAAACCACAGTGGCCCATGCCTTAGAGAAAAAACTCGCTGAAATGGGCTGCAAGATTTATGTTCTGGATGGTGATAATGTACGCCATGGCCTGTGCAAAGACCTCGGCTTTACTGATGCTGATCGAGAAGAAAACATCCGTCGTGTAGGCGAAGTGTCAAAACTATTCGTCGATTCCGGTACGATCTGTCTGTGTTCCTTTATCTCACCCTTCCGCAGTGACCGTGACAAAGTTCGTGAATTATTTGAAGCGGGTGACTTCATCGAAGTTTACTGCACGGCTTCGCTGGATGTATGCGAAGATCGCGACGTCAAAGGACTTTACAAGCGAGCCCGTGCTGGAGAGATTCCACACTTCACTGGTATAGACTCCCCCTACGAAGCTCCGGAAAACCCAGAGATCGAACTCGATACCACTCAAGAGCTAGACGCCTGTGTAAACGAGTTAATGGATTACCTGAAGAGCAAGGGTATAATTTCTTAATCTACAAAAGCGGTAACCCCCGACGGTACTCAATCTGCCGCCTGCAAATTCCGCTTCCCAAGATGGGTTTGCAGGCACTTATTAGATAGAAAGTTAGAAATTCCCATTTGATTTCCCTATAATGGCCCGAGCAAATAAACACCTCGGGGGAAGCTACGTGACAACAAAGGTTGCACTGATAACGGGTATTACAGGGCAAGACGGATCTTATCTTGCAGAACTACTTCTTGAGAAAGGTTATGAAGTCCACGGTATAAAAAGGCGTTCTTCTTCTTTCAATACAGAGCGCATTGACCATATCTATCAAGATCGACACATCGAAAATCCGAAACTGATCCTTCACTACGGTGATCTTACCGACACCTCTAATTTAACTCGAATCATTCGTGAAGTGCAGCCTGACGAAGTTTACAATCTTGGCGCCCAATCCCATGTGGCGGTTTCATTTGAATCACCTGAGTATACCGCCGACGTCGATGCACTAGGGACACTTCGCCTACTCGAAGCCATACGATTTTTGGGCCTGGAAAAGAAAACCAGGTTTTATCAAGCATCCACCTCTGAACTGTTTGGCTTAGTACAAGAAGTACCACAGAAAGAAACCACACCATTCTATCCCCGCTCTCCATACGCGGTTGCCAAACTGTACGCCTACTATCTAACCGTCAATTATCGAGAGTCCTACGGCATTTATGCTTGCAATGGTATCTTGTTCAACCACGAGTCGCCGCGTCGTGGAGAGACCTTTGTGACTCGCAAGATAACCCGCGGTCTGGCCAATATTGCACAAGGCCTGGAACGCTGTTTATACATGGGAAATATTGATTCATTGAGGGATTGGGGACACGCAAAAGACTATGTCCGCATGCAATGGATGATGTTGCAACAGGAAGAACCCGATGATTTTGTTATTGCCACCGGCAAACAAATATCCGTGCGCCAATTTATTACCATGGCTGCCAACTTTCTTGGAATTACCCTTGAATTCACAGGTTCGGGTATAGATGAAATTGGAACCGTCACCGAAGTTGTCGGCAAGAACGCCAGCGGCGTAAAGGTCGGTGATGTCATTGTAAAAATTGATCCTCGCTATTTCCGACCCGCCGAAGTAGAAACCTTGTTGGGCGACCCCACAAAGGCAAAAGAAAAGCTCGGGTGGGAACCGGCAATAACGGTAGAAGAAATGTGCCAGGAAATGGTTGCGCACGATCTTGATTGTGCCAAGCGTCATGCCCTGCTTAAAAAGCACGGACATACTGTGGCGATTCCCCACGAAGACTAAGCCAGACGAGGGCCAAGCAGAATGAGTAAGACTCGCATCTTTGTTGCCGGCCATAAAGGCATGGTTGGATCCGCTATTGTTAGGGCGTTAGAAAAACGGGCAGATGTGGAAATCATTATCGCTGATCGACAACGCCTGAATCTACTGGATCAAAAGGAAGTTGAAGAGTTTTTTACCAACGAATCCATTGATCAAGTTTATCTTGCTGCCGCTAAGGTGGGCGGCATTGTGGCCAATAACACCTACCCTGCTGACTTTATCTATGAAAACCTGATGATCAGCAGCAATATTATTCACAATGCTCACCAAGCCGGAATACAGCAGCTTTTGTTCTTGGGCTCATCCTGTATTTATCCGAAGCTCGCCACTCAACCCATGACCGAGGAAGCACTACTCACCGGCCCTCTGGAACCCACCAATGAACCCTATGCCGTTGCCAAGATAGCGGGGATTAAACTCTGCGAATCTTACAATCGCCAATACGGTCGAGACTACCGCAGCGTTATGCCCACTAACCTGTACGGTGAAAACGATAACTTTCACCCAGAGAATTCACACGTTATACCGGCACTCATGCGACGTTTTCACGAAGCCGCTAGCACGAAGGAACCCTCAGTGACTGTATGGGGCAGTGGTAAGCCCATGCGCGAATTTCTTCACGTAGACGATATGGCCGCCGCCTCTATCTATGTGATGGAATTGGACCAGGACACCTACAACCAATACACCGACCCCATGTTGTCTCACATTAACGTAGGGACTGGTGTAGATTGCACTATTCGAGAACTGGCCGAAACCATGGCCAAGGTAGTGGGCTATTCCGGAACAATAGAGTTTGATGCCAGCAAACCCGATGGCGCACCGAGAAAACTGATGGATGTTAGTCGCTTGAAGAAGCTGGGGTGGGAATATAAAACAGATCTGGAAACCGGGCTAAAGTCCACGTATGCTTGGTTCTTGGAACATCAAGATAATTTTAGACAGTAACTTAATTAGTTACAGCGGCATTAAGCTTAACTAGCAAGCTCCTGGCGACTGGCAATATCAACCAGCTCGCCTTTTTTTTCCTTAACTTTAACGTCGATGACTGAGCGCTGATCTTCACCATGCTTCCACAGGATATCTTCCACTTCGCCGCGCAAGTTAAAATCAATGGGGCAGTTTTCCTGCAATAAGTCTTTAATATCTTCACAGCGGCCTTGTTCACACAACATCTCCAGCTTCATCAGCAGTTTGGAAAGCTGCGGCCAATCCAGGCAAAATTCCACTGCCCTTAGAATGCGAGGATGGCGGGTAGAAGTCACGTTGTCACCAATTAACAGCTCTTCGTAAAGCTTTTCCCCAGGGCGCAAACCGGAATAAGTGATTTCAACATCACCATTACCCTTATCGTCTACCACCCGTAATCCCATTAGATGAATCATCTTACGGGCCAGATCATCAATCCGTACCGGTTCACCCATTTCCAACACGAAAACATCACCACCCTTTGCCATGGCCCCCGCTTGAATAACCAGCTGGGCCGATTCAGGTATGGTCATAAAATAACGGATGATATCGGGATGGGTCACTGTGATTGGGCCACCTTGAGCGATCTGGCGTTTAAACAATGGGATAACCGAACCGGAAGAGCCCAGCACATTACCAAATCGCACCATACTGAATCGAGTCTTGCTGCCCTTCTTCTGAATACCTTGTAGCACCAGTTCTGCAAGACGTTTACTGGCACCCATAAAATTAGCTGGCCGCACGGCCTTATCCGTGGAGATTAAAACACAAGTCTCCACGCCGCAGCGATCCGCTGCTTCAGCCACCTTTAGTGTCCCGAACACATTATTACGGATGCCTTCAACCATGTTGTATTCCACTAATGGTACATGCTTGTAAGCCGCTGCGTGATATATGGTGTCTACATTCAACGATAAGATTGTGGATTCAATTTTGGACTCATCAAGTACCGAACCCAAGATTGGCAATATATCGTCCCCCAAAGTGGGAAACTCGGATTCCAACTCATGGAGGATTTTGTAAAGAGCAAACTCGCAGCGTTCAAACAATATCAATGTTTTAGGTTGCAAACGAATAATTTGGCGACAGAGTTCAGAGCCAATGGACCCCCCCGCTCCCGTCACCATCACCGCTTTACCCTGTATATTAGCAAGCAACAGATTTTCATCCGGAGCAACAGGATCACGCCCCAACAAGTCTTCTACATCCACCTCTTTGAATTCTTCAATGTGTGCTTTACCAGAGACCAAATCGGAAATCCCTGGAATGGTACGCACGTACACTGGCAGGGGAGAAATGGCTTCCAACACCTCTTTACGACGCTGTGCCGAAGCGCTGGGGATGGCGAGCAAAAGATCAACGATATTTAAAGACCCAATTTTCTCTGCCAACCGCTCGGGCCCCACGATAGGTACGCCACCAATCGTGCGCCCCGCCAAAGTAAGATCATCGTCTACAAACAATACAGGCTTATAATCACGAGAACTGGAAAGCGCCGACAACACCTGGGCTCCCGCTGAACCTGCTCCGTAGATAGCGACACGGCGACGCTTTTTACTGGTGGCTTGATAGAGCCAATGGCGCACACTAAAACGCATGGCACCCACGGTTACCAATAGTAGAAAGAAATAGATTAAAGGAACGGACCTGGGAAGAAATGCCCCGACGGAATACATGGAAATAGCCAGCAGTGCGGCAGAAACAGCGGCTGCTTGTGCTAACACCCACGCAGCCTCTATACCCAAATGACGCACCATGGCGCGATACATGCCTAAATAGGCAAACGCGACGGCAGACAGAATAGTCCCCAGACCTAACGCCAGGAGCTGACTTTCAGAGAGTAAACCAACAGTAAAATCCAGACGCAGATTTAGAGCTAGCCAAAAAGATAAAGGAATAATCACTAGATCAGCCGCCACCAACAAACACTTTTTGAAAGGCCTTGGCAAACCAACCAACTTACTCTGCATAAAAATCCCCTACACCTACTCCGTGTGCAACCGGAAAAGCATCAAATTTGTCACTGAGAGAAGAAAATACCTATATCAATTAACCTTAATCCAAGATCCCTAAAATGAAAGGGAAATAACGGATAATATTGAGTTTTTCTTGAAATAGATCACCAATTCAGCCAGTTTTTACGCGGTCTCCCGCGCCTTTTCCAAGCAGTGTGAACGCTAAGTATTTGAAGTAATTTGATACATTCATAGAGTGGATCATTTTTTGATCCCACTCCGCTAATTTAGGAGGATCAGACATATCAATATCGTTGATTTGAGCCAAGCCCGTGATTCCGGGTAATACACTGAACACTGCCTTTTTTTCTCTGGCATAAATTAACTCAGTTTGGTTATACAAACAAGGGCGCGGACCTACCAGGCTCATATCACCCTTTAACACATTAATAAGCTGAGGCAATTCATCGAGCTTAGTGCGACGCAAGAACCTACCAAAGGGAGTAATCGCATCGGCACTGGCTAAATGAGTAGCCGTCGACGCTGTTCCTGGCTTCATGGTTCTGAATTTTATTAGTGTGAAGGGCCTCTGATTTTTGCCTACTCGTTGCTGGATAAAGAGAGGGGATCCAGTATCAAAAAAACCTATCGCCATAATACCTAACTGTATAGGTGCCGTTAACACGAGCCCAACCGCACTTAGCACTACATCTAAAACTCGCAACATCAAGGGATTACTCATGAAGTTTGTCACTATTCTCAGAACTGTTTGTTACCGACAGGCGAATGCCCTCTTCCACCGTATAAGGCGGCTGCCAATTGAGTGTCTTTACCGTATGACTCATATCAACCCGCAACGAACCGAACAGCTTTTGACAAATCTCCCTACGCCCCGTTAAAGCGCCCGCCAACCAAAATAATTTTTCTGGAAACCAAAATACCCGATTCTTAACTCCAATATTAGCTGAAATTAATTGAATCAACTGTGGAAGTGACAAATCCTTGCCGTCGCAAACCATAAAAATTTTGTTGGCCGCGGCAGGATGGTCGATACAGCGAATAATTAAATCTACAAGGTTGCCGACATAGACCATACTACGTTGGTTTGTGACAGCTTTGAAAGGGAGTGGAAAGCCTTTTCTTACTAGCTTAACAATAGAGGCGAAGTTACCTTTGGCGTTTGGCCCGTAAACCAAGGGCGGTCGGATGATGACGTATTCGATGCCTAGCTTGGGTGCGAGGTCTTGGATGAGTTGTTCGGCAGCGAGTTTGCTTTCACCGTAGGGGTCTTGGGGGGATGGTTTGGAATTTGTGGAGAATCTTTTATCTTGGGGAGTATTTTCACCAAGAGCTTTGAGGCTGGAAAGGTAGATGAAGCGTTTTACGCCGTTGTGGGCGGCGCAGCGGAGCGCAGTTTCAGTACCTCTGACATTAACAGAAACTAAGAGATTTTCGAAATTTACACCATTCTTATCATTGGGTAACGTTGCTAAGTTCGCAAGATGAATAACTGTATTAAAGTTTTTAAACAATGCTGAAGTAGATTCTAAATTAGTAAAATCTACAACTAAGCTTGATTCATGATCGTTTAAGAGAGGCGCTAGGTGATTATTCTTTTTGGAAGCTGTATATTCAATACCATTTTTATCCAAACTCCGAGTTAGATGACCACCTAAAAAACCACTGGAGCCAGTAATAAAAATGCTGATAGACATATTATTACACCCGACCACCATGGGAGTAGCGATGCACTATATCAAACCAAGATCTGGGGAGGAGTTTTACTGCGATACAAACAGCTGCTCCAACAATAAGAAGCATCGATTGTTTAGCATTGGAATATTTAATCATTGCTGTCCTATACTTTAACTCGTTCGAGACTCCAATGTAACCTGTCCGATATCCGTGCTTTGATCTAATAACTCTATACTTTATGGTTGGAGCATCTAATCTTTTAACAACAACCCCCTTTTTAAGTAACCTACCAATTAGCTCATTGTCCTCACCCATCGACAGATTTTCATCGAATTCCATACCGATTAGCAACTCAGACTTGAGTGCCAGTGTCGGCAATGGAATATTATTTCGAAAGAAAAACATTTCATTCGACCCGTGAAGACTGCGCTGACCGAGAATAGCACCCTGTTCGTCGATAATATAATATCCGCTACAAACCAAATCTGCACTTACAATAGCGCTAAGCACCGCAGAGCGTCTACAGCTCATAGCAATATCATCTGAATCTTGAAAAATCACGAAAGGTCGTTTGATATAACCGAGACCGACATTACGGCAGGATGATGCGTTTTTTTTTAGTGGAGGCTTCACTAGCATACACTCCAATCCACTTGGAGGCTGAATATAACGTGACCATTGATCGG
Organism: uncultured Ketobacter sp.; assembly: GCA_963922875.1. Lineage (GTDB taxonomy): Bacteria > Pseudomonadota > Gammaproteobacteria > Pseudomonadales > Ketobacteraceae > Ketobacter. Next base: position 209,230 of record CAWUJH010000008.1, read on the forward strand.
ATTCGCACACTATTATCAACCCGTCATTTTCGATAGATATCTGAGCATAAATCGAGCGCAAGCACACGTTTACATGTTCATCATTTTCATTCGGGCCGATGGGGATTAACCAATCTATACTCATCGATTCAATAACAATTCATTCGAATACAGTATAAATTATCAGAGAACTTTCGCTTAAAGCTATCACTTTTTATCATTGTCAAAATATACCCATTGGCAATTCTTGCTCATAACAAAAGGCCAAAACATTGCTTCATATTGCGACCATAAACTTGACATCCAATAACTGTCATATTCAATCACGCGAGTTTTCTCACTATCGAAGGCCATTCTATTGCCACGAATGATATGGGCATTTGGGGAATCCTGGCTAAACGAATTTTTGCAGCCTATGAACTTACTCAGATCAAACAACGTTGATTCAGTTGAAAAATTTAATTTTTCGTAACTAAGTCTATGGTTATCATAACCCAGATTACTAATCAATTTAAGGATTGAAAAATTACGAATATACCATTCAAGTGGTAGCCAAAATGGGAAATGTCTGAGCACATTATGCCTCAAATAGGGACGCCACCAGTTAATAATATTCTTACTAAATATTCGAGAGTAAGGCATTTCTCTTCTATTTCTTTCGGACCTTCGAGAAGAAACTACCCACCCACGAACATCACGCACAGTAAATAAAACTTTGAGATCAAGGCCATATTCTGTTAGTGGCTTTAACGAAGCAAGAGCCAACTTAAACTTGCTTGAATCAACAGGTACTTTTGTTTTACCAAAAACATCTTCGAACACTTTCAAAAAAATTAAATATCTCTGAGACAGATTTAGCGATACTTCGTTTTCCGAAATTCTCTCTATTACTTTCCCCCAAAAAACACAATCTTTGGCTAGAACACCGCAAGAACAGGGGCGTTCCACAACCGAGGCCATGCCACCACCACAATGAGGCAGTAACACCCTAGCCACTTCTCCGAAGCTAACTAGATCAGGATTTTTTCCTAAAGTAATATCCAACAGAGTTGATCCACTTCTTTCCAAAGAAGTGATAAATATCATTTTTCCAGAATTGATCATTTATATAATCTGCCACCAGTTTTTTTTAAATAGGTGATCGCCTGATTACTCAATTTTGTAGCTGGTATCGACGACCGGCGTATAAAATACTGATAAAAAATCCGAAAAACCAGCGACAATGATTTAGAATCTACTGCTATCTTGATAGTCCAAACAAAATTATTAAACATAAGATAATATAATGGTAGATATTTTCTATTCATTATCATCCGATTTAGAAGTAACTGCCCTAAAACATCATTTTTTGTCATTCGACCACCAGGATCCTTTTTATGCAAAACTTCAACCGATGGAAAATATTTCATAATGTACCCATGATTTATAACCCTATAGCTCAAATCAACTTCCTCATGGGCATACAAACCGAACTCTTCCGGATAATAGCCTACCTCATTCAGAACAGATTTCCGTATCGCGTGACCTGCACCAATAAAGTAACCAATGTCAAACTCTTCATTCTGTTGAGACTCAATATTTTGGCCTGGAAACTCATATTTCAATACCTTTTTGGTTTGAAAGTTAGTAATCTTGAACTGTATAATACCTAGGTCGTAATTTTCAAAAAAAACCTGTTTTACTTTAGCTATTGGATCGTTCGAATTAAAAACAGCATCATCGTCGATTACGACAACAATATCGGATTCACTTCTACGTAAGCCAACGTTTTTTCCCATTGCTGCGCCAATATTAGTTTCGTTTTTAATTACGACAAGTTGTTCACTTTCAAATTGACTCAAAACTTTTTGAGTATTATCAGTTGAAGCATTATCAATCACATAGATAATTTTAAACCCTGTACAATATGTAAATACATTATGTAGAGTTTCCCTTAAAACCGCAGCTCTATTATAGGTTGCGATTACTATATCGACATCCATTTAAACGATCACCATTTTAACAAATAAGCCTCAAAACTTCTGTAATGCCCTTCAAGACTAAATTTCATCGCGTTTTTAAAGGCAAGTTCAACCTTTCTATACTTGGGTTTTTCTAGAGTTGAAATTATTTTTTTTGATAAACATTCACTATCACCCACCGGACATAACTCACCAGCTTCACCATGTGAAAGCAAAACTCCCGGTCCGCTCGGACAATCTGTAGATACTATAGGTATATTCAAGTAGGCAGATTCTATTAGAACGTGTCCTGGATCTTCCCAAAGTGACGTAGACACAAACAGATCAACCTTACTTAAATATTTGTATGGATTTTTTACGAATCCATACAGCTTGACATTGGCTTCTAATGAATTGTCTCTAATTATTTTCTGGAGCTCATTCCTCAGCTCTCCCTCACCAAGAATTGCCAACCTAATCGAAATCGAATTACTAGCTATTTTAATAGCTCGAATTAAAGTGTTATAGTCCTTTTGTTTGGTCAATCGACCTATAGCTAAGACCGAATACGATTCGTCGGAAAAAAGCCAATCATCAATAACCGGTTCAGATCCCAACGCAAGCATGCCTGGATCAACTATAGGGTTATTGATGACAATTAGTTTTTCTTTATCGAGTTTAGTATTCTCGATCAACAGCCTTTTTGTAGACTCAGTCATGCAGACAATTAGATCTGCACGACCGTATAACAGATTCCATAATTTTTTCCTGATTGCATCCTCCAACCTCATCCATAGAGGATAATCACTATCGTGTTTACCAAGAAATTTTGGAAATCCTTGTATACTAATGATTAGCTTTGGAGGAAAACGAAATAAAAGAGTGCAAACTATGACGGGTAACACAACCAAGTTAGCAACAATAAGATCCGGTTTTCTTTTACGTATGTATTGGTACATCTGTAAAATTCCACTTAGAGCAACCAATATCATGTAAATTCGTGAACCTAGAGGTGACGTACTGTATATATTAGGAAAATACTTTTTTAAACGAAAGTCATACACAGAAATACCAGCTTTTTTGATCTCCTGCTCGTATCCATCCCACTCTGAATGATTCTTAATGAGCGCTACGCTGTGATTGCCGTATTGCACGAATGATTTAGCGCTATTTATGACTGCCTTAATAGTTCCGACATGACCTACATAAGGGCTCCAAAATACAACCTTCATTACACAAACAACCTTTTTTACTTCTGCTAGGAATTGATGGCAATCTCGAATTTATTTACTGTACTTAGCTCTGAAAATCTCATTATATTGTCAGCGGCATGACGGGTACGTTTAGTCGCAGAAACCGGATCAGAAAGAACTTCTACTATTGCTTCGGACATAGATCTACTATCAGAAACATCCACAAGCAAACCACCTTTACCACTTAGGAGAATTTCATCAGGACCACTTTTACATTTCGTGGAAATACACGGCAAACATAAATATATCGCTTCAATTAGAACATTTGGTAAACCTTCGTAAACAGAACTTAGAACGAATACCTGACTCTCCCTCATAAATTTATATGGATTTTCTACAAATCCAGGAAGATAAACATCTTTTTCGATACCCAATTTTTTGATGTAACTCTCGAGCTCTGCTCTTTGATCTCCATCACCAATAATAACTAACCTAGCGTCTATTCTACGTTTAACCTGAGAAAAAGCTCTTAGAAGAGTGAAATAATCTTTCTGAAAAGACAGTCTGCCAATAGATAACACACACGGTCGAGTATCTTTTAAAAACCATGTTTCGGAAATGACTTCACTTTTTAAATTATCCACTCGTTCATTTATAGTTGGATTATAAACAGCAATAACTTCTCGCCCAATAAACTCAGAGAGATCTTTTGCAGTCTCTTGAGAATTAGATATCACTACATCGGCATATCTATATAACAATTTGACTAATAAGGGAATAATGTGGCTTTTTACACCCTTCCTATAAGTGTATTCAGAAAGGTGATTTCTCTCAGAGTTAATAAATCTAATATTCCGTTTAAAGGGCTTTAGACAAATGGAAACCAGCATCGAGACAACGTTGACATAGTATTGGCAACTTATGAAATATACGTTTTCGTAACAAGCTGCGAGCTTCCACAACAACCTAAACTGTTTTAGGATTTGACTAGATGCTGAGCCAGCCCCGAACTCTACTAGTTCAATTCCGATTAAGCCTACTTCCGCTCTATAATGCTGGGTCGCTACTGTGGTAAGAAGCATCACATTGTAGCCTTTTGATTTAAGACCTTTTGCTAAAGTAATATTAGTACGCTCGACACCTCCGTCAGAAAAGTACGGATGGTAAAAAATAACTATGTTATTATTCATCAATTAGGACTTTTTTGTGAAAACACCTATGACAGATCTGGTTAAATTTTTTTCACCTAGCACGGGTAAAATTAGTCGGGATAACAATTTAAATCGCATGTTGACAGCATAGTCTCCAAAATGGATATCCCGGGTTTTAAGTTTAACATTGTGCTTTTCAGCATAATGTCTATAAAAGTCGTTAATCTCATCATAACTCATCAGCCAACGATGCCTATCGAGACGATTCTCAATTTCAAAAGAATACTTCGAACCCAATGAATTTTTTGTTAAAAAATCAAATTTATGCGAAATATCGTACACGTTGGGCAAAGAGATTACTAAGTGTTTGTCTGCAATATTGATCAACTTATCGACCAACGCATATGGATCATCCACATGCTCAATCACATCCAGTGCTATCACACACTCGAATGTTTTCCCGAAATTATAGTGAAGCGCATCTCCAACAAAATTGACCGAGCCGCTCTCATTTTGCACCAAATCATTACCGTAATAAGACACTACTTTTGGTAACACAGCCTTTGCCTCACAGCCTCGACAACCAATATCCAACACTTCTGAAATACTAAGCTCATTTAGGATTTCACTAGCAGCCATAATTCTAAAGTTCATTTCAAAAACACTCCAAATACTTAAAATCTATATCAGGTTATAGACCACCAAAAAGCCGATCTAGCATGGTTAAATACTGTGTTTCTATGATGGAAACGTTATACCTCTGAATGTGGTTCGCCGCATTAATCTTATAGTTTTCAGCCAATCTTGAATCTAACAAAACAGACAACATTCCCTGCGCTAAACTTTTAACATCATCACACTGACACAACACCCCTGCGCGCCCAAAATCTAAAACTTCTTTAGGTCCAGTTTTGCAGTCAGTAGAAACGGTTGCTAGGCCACAGGCCATTGCTTCAACAAGGGAATTCGGCATACCTTCATATTTCGAACTTAATACAAATAAATCTGATTTTGACATATATTTATAGGGATTTTTTCGATAGCCTAGTAAATGAACAAAATTAGAAATATGCAAATCGTCGACTAGTTTAAGCAACTTTTCCCTTTCATGGCCTTCTCCTAGAATCACCAAATCACATAATCGATACCTTAGGACAATATGAAATGACTTTATTAGTAACTCAAAGTTTTTCTGCTGAACTAAGCGACCAACTGCAATAACGATGGGTCTTTTTTTTTGTAAAAATAACTTCTCATTCACTGATCCTAAGGATTTCCTATTTATTTCCTTAAAATCAACCGGGTTATTGATAACGTCGATTTTACGTTCCAATATCGGCTCGTAATCCCACGCTAACTCCACAGAATTTGCGATCACAATATCCGAAAATCTATATGTGTATTTTTTTGCCAACTCTGATATTTTCCTGAGTCTAACCTTATCTACATCTGCAGAAGAGAAATGATTTGATAATCGAACAGCAATCGGTATCCGTAAAATATTAGCCAGCGCAATGGCAACAACATTAGATTGAAAAGAAACTAAAACACAATTGTATTTTATCCTCAAAATAAGGAGATATATTAAACCAAAAAGCACCATATTTATTGCGTCAATTATTCTTGGATTTATAAAAGGTAAAACTACTTGAACTCCAACTTTTCTTTTCTCAACATCTGGTGCTAGTTTGTCAAACCAACCGCTTTGCTTTCTGCAATACATTAATATAACTCTATAGTCACGATTAATCATCAGATTTGCAAAAATCGTAGCGTTCCTTTCTACGCCCCCGCTTTCGTAGGACGGAACAAAGAGCACTATACATTTACACATAGTTATATAAACCTGTTAAAATCTTGTCTTAAAAAACTACTAATTACCTGCAAAAATTAATATCTGAATAATAATTCTTTGGAAGAAATCGATGTTATGAATTAGATCATGTAATTTTATAGAAGTGAGAACTAACCGCAGCACTTATTTAATTTTGAATGATGACGCTTAGCTTACCGAATATTAATAGAGATTCACCGGAAAACTATCGATCACGGATGACTAGAAATCAAAATAATGTATTGCTAATACTAATTTATTTTCCAAATTTTCTAGAATAAATTGAAATATCCCTTCTAATTTTGAAAGTCTACGCACTCACGATAAAGTTCACGCTCAACTCCTTTTAGCTCTCTTAACAGTATATTCCGATCTTGCACACTTAACATACTCCTCTGCGTTTTATCAATATCGGGATTCATAAAAGCACCAATATTCTTGGAACTAACCCATTTTTTCTCGCCACATTTTCCTTCAATGGGCCTATGAGTCCCATCACAATTTAAAACACTTTTCGACTTCAATCTATAGCTGTCTAAAGCACAACTTTCAAGCCCACAGAAATCGTGAAGAAACTTAGCAACCTTTTCAGGAGAACTCACCACATCGGAAAATTTAATGAAAATAACATTTTCCTTATTTAATTTAGATTCTAGCAACATTTTTTTCGCAATAATTCTATACCACTTCCCAGCAAGTTCAGGAGAACACCCCCTTCGCATCCAACCATTACACACAGCCTCTGCGTCACGAATAACAAACACGATTCTATAATTTGGAAAAATGCTCTTTATAATTGTATTATATTTGAGCGAAACATTTCGCATTAGCAGTGAGTGAAGATTGTCGCGCGTCCAAGACGAAACCGACTTTGTGCAAATAGGTAATGTATTAAGTTCGTCATCATTATATCGTTCGTATTGGGTTTTCCAGGGTGAAAAATCATACGAATCACCACGTTTTGCAAAATCAATTATTCTTGAACCCATATACTTTTTTACTATATTCGGAGGAGAAATATGTAGGATAGCTGAAGCTTCAATTGCGTATTTCCATATCAATGGCAAATTAGTTCGTCGAATACTATATATTTCATTGAGTTCATATCCTGTCGTAAGAATCCCAGGATGGGAGGTTATAAGATTCCACGCAATATTTGTCCCTCCTCTGGCAAATCCACTTACTAGAATTAATTTTCTCTGAAAATTTATACTGCAGCTATTGTTAGATAGCTTATTTAATTCATTCATAAAGTAACAAGCATAATTTAAATCATTTGCCTATATTAAAGATAAATTTTTTAATATTCTCAGCCCGGTTTAACCAACTATATTTTTGAACAGTACTATACGCACATTGAATTAAATTTGCGTTATCATTTGAAAAAGCAAATATTATTTTCTTTGCAAGATCATTGGGATTATCCGGCTCAAACAATATCGAATTTTCCCCGTCCAGCAATATTTCCTGTACTGAATCTAATCGACTGGCAACTATAACCCTTCTTGATGCCATATACTCAAACATTTTTAATGGAGAAGTATATAAGCTCATTACATCCTTTTTTGAGTTTGGCAAAACAAGAACTTGCGCCTGCGTTATATACTTGAAAAGCTCTGTTCTGTGTACATACTTTATGAATTCAATTCCACCGATAGACTCACTTTCTACATATTTTTTTAGTTCGTTCAGTCTACTTTCTGGACCACCAATAATTCTAAGAAAATAGCCTTCTAAATAACGCATAGAATCTATTAAAGTCTCTACACCTTTCCACTTTGATAGACTACCAAAGTACAAAATATTTTTATTTTTCCCGGTTGCAGGTACTATATCCTGATACTCACAAATATTTACACCATCGTGCGCGGTAAATATTTTTTTGTTTGATATTCCAGCTCTAGAATATAATCGTTTTTGATACTCATTTATTGGAATGACGCCATTAACAAACCTGCAGCAATTTGCAGCTTTATCACTAAAACTATGCGATTCATAAAAAATCATTCCAAGTCTTTTAAGAAAATAATCTGGAAGTGCAGTTATTACTTTCAGGACGGCTTCATCTCTTATATACAAAGTATTTTTCTTAGCAAACATCAAATAAAGCATTAAAGACAATGAATAAGATACAGAGCAAATTCTTCTATATAAGACTGGAAAATACACATGCAGAAAATAAATATCTAAACAATAGATTCTTTTTATATCAAAATTTTTATCAATTTTATACCATTCAAATGGATCAATATCAGCGTATTTATCATCAATTTTTTTGTTCGGTACTATCATTTTCACTTTCAGCCCCGCCCTCACGAAAGAGCTACACATTTGAAATGACTGATAGGTATTAGCACGATCTGAAGGAACTCTAGTATTCGCTATATAAAATATTGAATCAGCCATTATAGAATTTTTTACCGAAAGAAATAAGAGGCTAGACTAGTATTAGCGCACGCTTTTAACACTAACGACTATAACTTTATTATATATTTTTTATCTGGTTTTATTTTACTTTTTTTCAAAGAATACTGATTGTTCTTAGAATCAAAAAATTCACGAAACGCCTTAGTTTCTCCAGGAAAATCCTTATGAAATAATTCATCAAATACAATCACTCCGCCTGGAGTAACATAATCCCATACACCCTCTAAGACGTCCATCGTTGACTCATATAAATCACAATCAACATGTACAAGAGAAAAACTGATAGCGGGGTTACATTCAAGAAATTCCGGTATTGTTTGGCTAAACCAACCTTTAACCAAACTTACAGATTGAAATTCATTTACGAATTTTTTTAAATAAGAAGCCCCTAGTTCGTCTTTGAATCCTCCTTCTTTCATCTGAGCATTAGAGCCATTAATGCTGGAGTCATTGTTACTTAATTCGGGTAACCCTTCGAAAGAATCAAATCCATATATTTTTCTTTTTTCTTTATTATCTAACCCTGATTCGATACAATTGAAGATCCTTGTAAAAGCCATTAAAGAAACTCCACCTGAAACACCAAACTCTGCAATGTCACCTGGGACATCCTCAACTAAGTTTGCAATTTCTGAATAAAACATCATTTGCTTCCATTCGCGCTCTGATGCTGTAATCTCAAACTGGTATAAGTTTCTAAATACATTAGACAATGTACCCTCTTCAAAACGAAAGCTTTCACTTCCATTCAGCCAAGCTGGAGTGGTGTAAGCATAGGGTTTCTTAATTGCATTATTTAACGCCTTCCCCCTAATTTTTGCTGATCGATACAATCTAGAAATTTGATAACTCATACTTTGGATATCCTTGAAATATCAATTTTTAGTTTAGTGATGCTACAGGGAATAATTTTGTTAAAAAAACCACGAATACCTGCGAGCTCCATTGAGGAAATATGCTTTCTATATTTTGTATCCCTTTTCAACTCATCTTGGAAAACTATTTTTATTCCTATTCTTGGCTTATCTGTTTGATTTGGAAAAGCCCTATGGATTGCCAAAGAATCAAAAATCAAAGCATCCCCAGGATTTAGTGCTGCAATATAAAATTTAGAACCCATTTTTTCCAAACGTTCTATTTCACTTTCATTTATCTCAAGCTCTCTTTTATTTCTTACAGAATCATGTGGAAGTAATTCGATAGTCTTATCTTTAGGAACTAATAATTGCAAGCAGCCATTTAACTCGCTCGTTTCCTCTAAAGCTATCCATATTGAAAACATAGTTTTTTCTGGATCAAAATCACTCCAAAATGCACCATCCTGATGCCAAGGAGTATCCTGACCCGTTGGAGCTTTGACTAAAACTTTTGAGTGTTCTACAAAAATCTTAGTCATAGCCCCCCCTAAAAGGCTGTTAATACCTTTAGAAAAAACCACATCCCGAATTACTTTTCTAGCAGACAAGTTATCATATATCGATAACGTTATTTCTTTTCTTTTTGATGTTCCGTATTCACTTTCCGCTAGATGGGCTTTGGGCTTTATAGATGCCATTAACTGATCAATCTCATTTCTATCAAGAAAAGAATCAATTCTTGAAAATCCTTGACTGTTCAGCTGATCAATTACTCCCGGAATATTATTAAATCTAACCATATTTATATCCGATTTAAAGAGAAATTTTATTTTTATAAAATTTTTTAAAGTAGTTAAAAAAAAACAGCGAAATCTTACGAACGCCACGTAGTCTTATTATCCCGGTAGCGGCAAATAAACGCTCAACGTCATCAACTTTATTTCCAGATAACGCTTTAAATTTAACTATCGAAGTTTTATTTTTTGCACCAACTCCAATCACATAAACAGAGCCGTCTTTATGGTCATTAAAGTTTATATAGCATGGTATAACACCATTTTTTGTAAAGAGCTTTTTGACTGCCCATGGAGTAAGCCTCCAATAGTCGCCATAGTCACCATGCTGTTCTTGCATAAATGGAACAATTATAATGACAATGTCTTTACTCATTAAGCATAAATTTTCAAATGCTTTAAAAATATCAAATACGTGTTCTAAAGTCGTATGATTAAAAACAGCGTCGAATTTTTCAATTAGATCTTTCGGAATTTCCCGCTCGAGATCCAAATACAATTCGTTTTTTAATCCTCCTTGCCACCCTCTAGCATCAGCTTCCCAATTTGTGATCCAATATTCAGTAGCACCACTGAAATATTCGGAGTATGTTGCGCCATGTTTATCTTGGTCCTGCCACGCTGAAACGTTTACAACACTCCCGTTTACAATAGGTGCAATCTTAGATAACTCTTCATTAGACCATAATCTAGGTTGTTCAAACTTTGGATCTGAAAAATAGTATCTCAATTTCTCTACGCTCATTGTTAACGATTAATTTAAATACAACAAATTCTATCTTTATCTAATTTTTATACAATTTTATCTATTGCTTATTTATGCCGATAATGCTGCATTTTTTAAATATTTTTTTAACACGACTATCCAGTAAAAAGCCATAACGGCGTATACAGCACAAAGTCCGACACCCAACCCTAACAATTTTACCCACATGACAAACAATGGAATAACAGACAACATTAACGAGGCAAATAACATATTGCCAATTAATGATATGTTAGGGTTTGTTGCCAAGGCAAATGGCCGACTCCACCAAAATTGTTGCAGTATCAGCGATTTAACAGCTAAAAGAAAAAACACAATGTAATCAATTAATGATAGATTTAAGGATGCCCAATGTGAAAAAATATAAATCCCTGGAAATACAATTGCACTGATTAAGATAAATCCCTTAAAAAGAATTCTATTAATATACAAAATCGAACTAAGAACTAATTTTGGCTCATTTTTAGCTACAGCTTCCACAAATTTAGGATAACTTTGAGAAGTATATGGCCCTTTTAACATTAATATAGGTTGAAGAAACTGACAGAATATATTGTATACACCCACTACTTCAGGGCCAGTGAAGTAACCCAAAATTATTTTTTCAATATTTTGATTTCCGGCTTTCAATGCAGACGAAATAAATGTACTTAATACGTAACGCATGTAGTCATTTATTATGGACCCATCAAAACTAATCATATGATCTTTAACTATACCAATAGCTGAATAAACATAAAAAATAAAGGTTATAATAAATGATGAAATAAGCGTCAGTTTAATCAAGTGATTAAAATTCAACTCAATACCAACTAACAACATGGCAGTTAACAAAATTAATTTTAATACATATTCAAAAGCAATGACTGAGTTTAGAAATCTGAACTTTTCGCGAAGAGTTAGATATCCAATAGGTGTTCCCCTAACAAAAGCGGCTAATACTACCCAAGCGTATAGTTTTACGTTTTCGATTTCTTCTGGGCTTTTTAATAATTTTGTACTTACATATCCAGATAGAGATATCAATAGCGCTACTAAAATAGATCCAATAATTATATCTAAACCTAACCCTAGAAAAATGGGTGTACCATCTTTTTGTCCGCTATTACTAATTGTTTCATTTTTTTTACAAAAGTAGACTATTGCTTCATTCGATCTGCACGTAAGAAGATTGGAAAATATGCTCGACAACGCTGTCATTAGCGATATCATCCCATAAAGCTCCACTCCGGAATGCGAAGTCAAAAAGGCTACATAGACGAATCCACAAATAACAATCAGGACTTGGGATGCATAGTCGAAATATATGTTTCGTTTAAAATAAGAATCTATAAAATTTTTTTTCATGCCACTTCAAAGGTTCTATTGGACTATAAAGCTTCAATATTCATCTACAAGCCATTTGGACCACTGGCAAAATTGAATTAGATGATCCGTAATATTTCTTAGTCTTTTATAATTCTGTTGCGCCAAGATACTAGCACTAGACGCTTATTTATCACTGGTCATTCAAGGATTACATCTACATTTTTTTTGAATCGCTTCAATCAATGGATACTTTTCTAGTTTTTTATGACTTTATACGTTAGTTCTTCGCCTCAAAGCTGTTAATTAATCATTATCTACCATACTTCGTTAATACCAAAAAGTTCGTCAAAGCATAGTATCCCGTATTAGTTTGTATACGTTTGAATTATTGCGATCGACAACCCTTACTTTTGTATATTGAATGGTCATTTTCGTTTTTTATCAATATTTTTCCGCACCGGCATTGCTTGGGTATCAGAAAAATAAACCTAACTTACACAGATCATTGTGAGCTAACTTCTTTAGTTCCTTCAAATATCAAGGGCTATTAATGGCTTATTGTATTCTATATATTTTTCCCGATCATGATCTCTCTAAATTAGTCTAGTGACCATTATTTTATAATCAGGAAAAATTTAGTTTAGAACTAAGAAGAATCCGATTGAAAGGGATTTAGTAAGTATTGTGGTTTTTATGCTTGCGATGCAGAATATGTAACAAGTTGTTGGAATATTTCTATATTAATTTAATCTTCGGTTTTTCTAACAACGACTCCTATTCTATCGACATATTTTTCTTAATAATTCTACGTATGCCTGATTGACTATTAACGTTAGATTAGAATAGGCTTGTAATTACTACTAATTAGAGAGCTTTATAGTCAACCTTTCTTAACGCTTTGCTTATGATTTTCTGCCAATAGAAAGCCTCTTTTTTTTGCGCAGAACGCCGCTGAAGCAACTACTGCTAAACTCAACCAATAGTTTGAGCTTACTTCAGATGAAGTATACATCATGGCAACTAACATAAATATCGTATACATAAGCCATGGTCTAACTAACATCTGCTCTGTTTTATCACGCACCCATTTTTTATATTGACTAAGCGCTATAACCGCAAACATAAGAAAAACAAATAGCCCAAGAACTCCTGTCTCTGCTAGGAGATTTAAATATCCATTCTCAGCTTGTTTCCCCAGAATAAGTTTGTTGTACCCGAGTCCATTACCAAACCAAGGGTTCTGGCTAACCCCCTCAAGTATTTTTCCCCATTCTAAAAATCGTCTATCAGCGCCTTTCTCCATTTTTAAAAAAGGATTACCTACCAAGCCTGAGATCATCGAAACCAAAATTGCCACGAATACAAAACTCACTGAAACTACAAGCATTACTATAGATTGCTTAAATCCCCGCCCATACTCAAATAACCTGGATATTACCAATCCAGCAACTAGAGACAATAATGCTCCTCTTGAATTAGATAGAAATAGCGCTATAAAAAAAAGTGCGTTGCCAATTATTCTGATGTACTCGTATTTACCTAGCCTGATACACATACCTATATAAAAAAATATTGCTATGCTGGGCCCTACTAGATTCGGGTCTCCGACCATTGCTTGATAGGCAATGATATTTCCAAACTGGACTTCATATACAGAAAAACCTCCCAAATCCCACAAGCTTGAATCTGCAATTATCTTATCTCCCGACCACATGATCTCCCACAGAAAAATAATAAGAAGTGGGAGATGCAAGACTAAGCCACCAATATATAGAACCTCATTTACTTGCTGAAGATTATCGATATTTAACTGATTTAATGCGGTTAAAAATAAACCAATATTTATGGCCATTAGGGTGTAATATACAACCCCGGGACCAGGATTGGGTGAATTAATAAGCTCAAAAGTAAGTAGCGGTAGAAAAATTGAGGCAAGCGCTAGATAACGAGGACCGCTGATTTTTAACCTAATTAAAAATACAATTATGACATATAGACTAGACAATCCGATGGTAGTCAAGCCAGAAAGATCAATTACTCCGTAATCGGATATTCCCATAGTTATCCTTAGTGAAAAAAAATATACCACTATGAGAAGTATTATATTCAAAACGTCGTTAATTTCTGGACAAGTAATGTTTCAATGTAGCGACTACAACACCGATAATAAAACCTACAAACGCACCAAAAAAACATATTTTGAAGCGTTCAGGCTTAAACTTTTCTTCTGGAACTACTGCAGGATCAATTGTTCGAAATAGGTATTCTGGATTTGCACTAGCTAGCATAATCGTTTCTGTCTGCTGCTGTATTAAATCAAAAAAGCCTGACTTTAACTCAGTTAATGAAGTAGATTCTATCTGTTGCTCAAGATATTTTATTGAGCGTCTAGCTTGCGCTAAATCTTGCTGTCTAATTTCATCATTGATATCTTCAATCAACCAGTCAACCCATTGACGAGCAACTTCTGGGGAAAGGTGTTGGATCGAAATTGTTACAAAGCCTGTACCCTCAAAATAAGCCACATCCAAGATCCCACTAAAAGCTTTATATGCTTTTTGAATACTCGGTTTAGAAGTCTCAGGAGGTTCCGCTTCTCTAACCCATTCTCTGGTATCTTGATTGTAAAGACTGCTATCAAACGTTAGTTTTTTAGTTGTTTTATTCCAGGATTTTGCAGCCATAAGTGGTGCTAAAATATCGTGCTTCTCAATAAAACTACCTATGAATGCTCTTGATTGTAGTATCTCTATACCCAGCTCAGCTTTGTTAGTTCCAGAAGATGGGATAGCGATACCTGCTAAACTAGCTAGGCCACCATATTTATTTGAAATCTTTCCTATCTCGCTCATTCCACCTGCATTTGAACTAAGAAAAGCTTCAGATTTATAAATATCTGGCAGCGACAAAGATATCCAAATAGATATAGCACTTGAAAGCACAACAAATAAAATTATCCACAACTTTCCTTGCCATACGACGGAAAAAAATTCGCGTATATCTACTTCATCTTCTTGAATAATTTTCGTAGTGTTCGACTGCTGTTTCATTTTTTCCATATTCTTTGATTAGTTTGGAGTAAATTCCACTATTTTTTACGTACACTTATCTTGCTAATATTCAAATTTTTTCTTCGGTTTAATATTCAAAAAATTCTCTATAAACCAAAATCCATAAAAAAAGAATTAATCCTATTTATATAACACCATGAAAAACTTACTCAATGAAATCAAGAAGACAAAAGGGTTATCATAATCTACAGGTAAAAACATTAAATATTTTCTTAAAGCAGTTATTTAAAATTCGGCTCAGACATCATCAAAGTTGGTCGTTTTCAAGACTTTTCATGCGCTTTCTGAGTTTTAAACCTTACTTAGATGCGCTAAATTCTAATCCTACATAATAATTTAGGTTGCTTGTAGACACTTTAGAAAGCATTCGATCAAATCCCAAAAAACAAACCCAAAATAAAAATACTATCGGTTTAAATTTTAGCAATTTTGATAGTATATTTGCCGCAACAGTGAATCGCCCTACACCGATTGGCTTAATCTCAACCATTGAGTATCCCGCTTCTATTAGCAAACGCTCTAAACACTGATGAGTATACCGATAGTAATCATTAGGATCGGCATGAAACTGCCATAAAAAAGGCACAAATCCGAATAATTTTCCATTGTTCTTTGTAATTCTGGCTATTTCTGAGACAAACTGCTGGTGGTTAAATATATGCTCCAATACGTTCATAGCTAAAACGCAATCAAAAGACTCATCAGGAATCGGTAATTTCTCTTCAAAATCTATCTTTAATACATCGCTTGATTTTGAATAGAAATCGCAAAAGGTAATGTTTCCACATATTTTTATGAACTTGTAATAACTACCTTCCCCATTCTTTGCACCAACATCGATAGTATCTCCGTACATTGTTCGGTTTTGAAGCGATAAATTATGCAAAGTTCGACCTAAGCTTCTTCCTTTCAAACATTCACTCAACAAAAGCTTTATATTCATAATATGCTCAACCCTTCTTACAGCTTAATGTACAATTTTCTGCTAATTGAAAGTCTTTATTTTTTACACGAAATGATGCTGAAGCAACTACTGCTAAACTTAACCAATAGTTTCAGCTGACTTCAGACTGTATGTAGGACATCGCGAATAACAAAATGTAGTTCACATTAGCCAGACCCTAACTATCATAAATTCTCATTAGTCAATCTTCCACATTTTGTATTGACAAAGCGCTATGAAAGCGACCGTAAATACTCTTTTCCCTAAAAAGAAAGTGAACTCAATAATTTCCAACAAAACATTTATATTTCTTTTGAATGCTCGGTTTAGGTATTTTAGAAAGCTCCATTTTTATAACCCATGTTTTGTTATCTGGATTATAGAGATCGTTATCTACCACCAATTCTTTGGTATTGTTGTTCCAGGATTCTGCATCCATCAGTGGCTCAAAAACATTGTGTTTCTTAGTAAAACTGACCAATAAAAACCCTTGATTTTGGTATTTAAATATCTAATTTTGTCTTGTTAGCTCAAGATGAAGAGATCGCACTGACCACTGAGTTAACAAGCCCACCATATTTATTCGAAATTTCTCCTATCCCGCTCATCTCAGCTACATTTTAACTAGGAAAAGCTTCAGATTTATAAATATCTGGAAGCGATAAGGATATCCAAAAGAACATAGCATCTAAATGTACGACAAATAAAATTATCCATAACTTTCCTTGCCATGCAACGGCAAAAAACTCGCAATGAATCCACTAAAAACTAGCCACCGCCGCAGCCCCCAACGCAATCTGATAAAAAATCTCAGACACATTGGTCCACAACGTCAAAGATTTAATCCTATCTGCATCCAACGGAACAACAACTGTATCTCCCGGAGCAATATCGGTATTACTCCGACTAAACCAATTTGAAGAATTCGGCAGCACCACTCGTCCGTTCGCTTTTACGATATAAATCCGGTTTTTATCAGCTTTCAAATTTGTTCCGCCAGACCTTTCTATGTAGGCGCCCACATCCAATTTTTTGCTGTAGAAATGAGAGGTAGGAAACTGTACTTCTCCAACCACCGTTACGGATTGTTTAAACTTCGGGATTAAAATACTATCCCCACCTTCCAGAAACACATCCTGCGTGTCTGGATTTTCCATAATATTCGGCAAATCAATAACCAGTCGCCCTAAGGGCTTAATTGTGGATATACTCTTAAGCAGGGCTTGAGCGTCTTCCATGTCCACTTGAGTTTCTTTGCTCTGTTGTTCTATATTGGACGCGACAATATCGCTTTCCAATTGCGTTCTTAACTGCTTTATTCGTTCTGCTTCAAGTTTCTGCAATTCTTCTCGAGTGAATACTGCACCTTCCGGATAAGCCTGATCCGTTAGCCCTCCAGCCCTATTAACTATTTGGGATAGTGTTTCACCCCGCTGTATGGTGTAGGTTCCGGGAAACATGACTTCACCTGTTAAGGTCACTGTTTGTTCCGCACTCCAATCCGGCAAACGTTTTATGTGTAGATTATCTTGCCTTTCCAGCCGTTGCTGTTCACTATCTTTAAGATCGACGGTGACATGACTGATAAGCTGCCGTTGATTTGCATCCAGTTGATAACGGGTAATCTCAGCCGCCAAACTATAGGCGTCATTGGTAAGCCCCCCGGCCAGGTAAATTAGATTATCAACTGACATGTTGGCCGTCAGGGGATAAGTACCAGGAAAACGAACGTTACCACTGATTTTAACTAGAGGTTCTTTACGCAGCTCATCGGCTTGATGTTGAAGTGACTCGATCAACTCACTCAAAAGCTCACTACGGTCGTCTGTAAGATTGAAGATACGGATAGTATCGCGAGGCTCAAGGGGCAAATCGTCCGAGCTTTTCGGATTAATCAGGGCACTTGCAGGATCAAATAATACGGCTGTCAATTTACGCGTAGGTTTTATTTCCCGCTCAATCAATCCAACTCGCAGATCCGGATTGGACAGCAGGTTATTAATACTGCCCAAAACATCACTAATACGTAAACCGGGTTTCCACGCGACTATACCGGGCCTTTTTACGTGACCTTCTATGGTAACAATATTCTCTAAACTGTCCAAAACAGACGGTACAATAATGGTGTCCGCTGGTCGCACGGCTTTTCTTTTATCTGCTGTTGCCGCCAGATTTACATCAACAACGGTACGATCACCTTGGTCATCAATCCGTTGAATTCTTGATTCAGATGGATAAGCCGTTGGCAGGAAACCACCAGCAAGCTGTATCACTTGTTCAACTGTTTTTTCTTGTTTCAGTTCATAAATTGCGGGACGTCTAACTTCACCATCCACACTTACTGTTTTGCCTATGGGCGGTATAAAAATGACGTCGCCTGAGAGTAACCGTGAGTCGTTTGAAGTATCCCCTTTTAATAACAGGTCGTATAGATCTAGAGTGGTGATCACTACTCCATTACGCTTTAACTGGACGTTTCGAAGAGAACCAATTTTTGTAATCCCACCACTTGAAAATAGAGCATTGGTCATAGTGGAAAGTGAACTCACTACGTATGATCCAGGCTGGACGGCTTCCCCTAAAACAAAAACGCGTATGCTGCGAATGGCTCCCATGGTGACAGAACTCTTTACCCCTATCATCTGTTCTTGTACCGTTTTATTAATAAGGGTCTGAACATCATTAAAGCTAAGACCAGCTAAGGCCACCGGACCAATTTTGGGGAAGTGCACCATACCCTCACGATTAACAGTGAAGTTATAGCTATCATTTTCTTTTCCATATAGCTGGACAACAACGGAGTCTCCAGGCCCTACGATATAGTTGTTGGGTATGGGCACATCCACATTGGGCATGAAGGCTTCGGCATTATTGTCGAACAAATCATACCCGTAGGGACGCAGCGATCTTTGCTCCACAACACCCGCGTCTTCGCCCTCTCCTTCCAACGCTGATGAATTGGAGTTATCCCTTGGGCTATTTTGAGTTGATTTATAATCACCCATGGTTCCCCGTTGATTATTACTCAATGGTTCCGATAGGGTAGCTGAAGAGCCATTGGTTTGAGGCTGCTGAAATTCGGTAATATCTATCCCCAAACGTTGTGCAATCCGTTCTTGCTCTGCCCGAGGTAGCTGTTTAAATTGTTCAATTTGTTCCGGAGTTGCTGTAACCGCTTGTGCCATGTTCACAACAAGCAATAGCAGCGCAATCAGAACAAAAAGATTACGGCTTATATTCGATTGCAATTGAAAAACCCGTCCCATCAATAGATTGTCCATATACGTTCAGTTCGTTTGTGGTTTGAGTCACAGCAGTAGATATCTTTAAGTCATTAAAGATAGTGGCGTATCTTAATTCTACAAATTCGAGATTGGTTGCTTTATCCCCGTAGACGTTCCCCGCTGTGGGGCTACCTGAATTAGCGCCATCCTGATTAATATCCAGCTTGCTGATTCGCCAACTAAATTCATCACCACCGCTAAAATAATGAGCGCCAGCCAGGGTGATTACTTTCGAGTCGTTATCAAAACTAGCCCCTATGGGTCGCCCACGGTAGCGATAACCGGATAGGTAAACATCGTGCTCATAGCTCGTGTTATAGTCGTCCCCGCCGGAGGTGGTGTCGGTGTATTCCAAGAACAGCCGATGATGAACGTTGGTTGAGGCAAATGCCGTCTCCAAGCCGAACAGATAAAACCCCTTTGAAGGAAATGCATTGCTTTCGTCTTCACCCACATACTGTGTATACAATGCTGAGTGAGTCCCCAATACTGTGCCACCTAATCGAAAATCCACGGCTCCCAACTGATTGCCGGGTTGATTTTCAACATCAATGCCATCATCCCCTACGTTATCGTTCCCAACCATTAGATTCCACAAGTTGGATAGGTCTTCTGGCCTACCTTCTCCACCCCATTGGGCCGTTCTGGAGAAACCGAGTTCTAAATAACGGCTGGGTTTGAAGGCAAAACGCGCACCGACTAGTTTGGTTTCTGAAACGTAGCGATGGCTCTCCATTTGCCCAATAAAACTGGTAAAGGTCCAATGGCCAAGCCACTCTAGAATGGGCCAGGAGAAAGGTTCTGAGAAGTTTCGCTGCAGCATAAGGGCAGGCACAGGACGCGCATTGTTCGATAAAATCAAACTGCTTTGCCAGCCTGGTCCCCACCAGCGATCGATAGCACCCGCACTAAAACTCCAGTTGCCAACCACGCCTGCCAGATAGGAGCCGTCCAGTCGTGCATCTTTACCATCACTGGCATCATTGGCCCAGGTAGCTCTTACTCGCACGGCAAGATTACGACCGACCCAATCGGATTCGCTTTTCAATTCGGATTTTTCTCGCTGATCGGTGCCAAAATTTGCAAAGGTGGTAATCTCCGATTGCACACCAATAGCGGCGTAGGTGCGAATGGATTGTGACGCTTGCCCGTATGAAAACTGAACATATTCCAAAGACCATTGTTCGGCAGGCGTCAGATTAAAGGAATCAGCCTGTTGCAAACTCTCCATCACAGCGCCCCACATCAGCGGCCAGCTGGTCATTGGCACGTTGAGTACACCGGCATCAGCAAGCACAGTCAAATGGTGGCGTAGACGCTCGTCGCCGGGGTCTATCCAGGGGGCTGCTTGTACTGTTGCTGTCGACATAATCATGGCAATACTGGATGCAATAAAATAAGATCGCACGTTGTGTTTAAACATATCCCTTCGGCTTGGCCAAAAACACGCTACCGCCCTAAGGTCACCACCTCATAGATATCGCGTGCTAATTGTCACTGCATTTATTATTTCGGAGTCGTTACGTTTTTTGGTTCTTTTTGGAAATTTCTAAATTGCTTTTAGATACTGCTCTTCCACGCGAATATTTTGGCGGCGACTTAATAGATTCAATAACACCATGGCCCGCTTCTCTCCATCGGCATATAAATAAATGGCTTCCATACCTTTGAAAGGACCGTCGCGGAAAGTTACGGGTTGCTGGGGCTTAAAATTCGGTTCGCATTGGTGTTCGTGTTCTTTTTCCATGAGCAAATGAATTAATTCGTCATCCATTGTCGCCCACCATTCACCAAATTTAACAATCTTTTGAACACCACGCGTACTGCTGATCGTGGCAAAAGATTCAGCGAAAGATTCTAAGCTGACGAAAATATAACCAGGGAAAAGTGCTTCACGTTGCCCATTTTTGCGGCGGAGCCAGGGACAATAAACATCCAGCTCCTGGTTTTCTAAATGTGTTACTGATCGCTCTTCCTGTCGAACCCGTGTTTTCACAACATACCAGGACATATCCAACCCCCCGATTGAAAACCCTATACCACAAACTCTACAAACTTTACTTTATGATATTTAAGTAATTTTATTGGTGCTTACTTTGCCTTAGAGTATTGTACGTAACTCCCAGTATCTCAAGGTAATCGGAATAAAAATTCCTAGAAATTTCAGCTTTTTGAGAAGGATTTGTTGAACCATGACCAAGACAACAAAGAAAACTTATAAATCCGTTGCTGAATCTGCGGTGAAGAATCATGTATATAAAGTTTTTCCTAATGATTTGAACGCCCACTACACCATTTTTGGTGGGTTAGTTATGGGTCTTTGTGATCGGGTGGCTTTGGTGGTGTCTGAGCGCCACAGTGGTCGCGTCTGTGTTACCGCTTCCGTAGACTCCTTCCATTTTGTGGCACCGGCAAAGGATGGAGACACTTTACTCATCAGTGCCTCGGTGAATAGAACCTGGTCAAGTTCAATGGAAATTGGAGTTCGGGTAGACGCAGAAAACACCTTTACCGGCGAAAAAAAGCACATCGTCTCGGCCTATTTTACGTTTGTCGCACTGGATGAAAACAATAAACCTTGTGAGGTGGTGGAGATTCAACCAAAAAAAGAACTCGAAAAGCGCCGCTATAATGCAGCTCAAGTTCGTAGAGATGCTCGATTAAAAACACGTAACGATCTTAAAGAAATGAACAGTGGGCATTAAGCAACCATTGCCAAGGCTGTTTATTGAGCAGATTTTGAATCAGTCTCTACAGGAGACCCTTTCAACTGCGCAATCATGAATTCTATGCCATTATTTTTGAATTCCTCGGCACTCGCCGTTTTAAAGCTCTGCAACACACTGACTCCTTCAGCTACAACATCATACACCTGCCAGTTGTCTGTTTTCCGACTGAAGAACATTTTATAAGCAATATTGAACTTTTCACCGGTAGATTTATCCGTGACAATGCTAGAAACTACTGCGCGTGTTTTGTCATCGTTAACTCGAGAGCCGGTAATTTCTAAGCCATAGGTGCGTTCCGGGTTGTATTGTTGAACCACAGTGGAAGCAATTCGGTCCTGAAATGCTGTGATGTAGCGAGAGCGCTGATCCGGGGTAATTTTGCGCCAATTTTTACCCAGTATTTGTTTTGCCATGGTTTCAAAACTTACGAAATCCACCAGCATTTCGTTGCCGATTTGGATCAAGTAGGTCTTGTCTTCAGCAATCTTTTCTTTATCTTTATTGAGTCTTTCATTAACGTCGTCAAACAGTTTCACGATGAGCTTATCTGGC
Source organism: uncultured Ketobacter sp. (assembly GCA_963922875.1). Lineage (GTDB taxonomy): Bacteria > Pseudomonadota > Gammaproteobacteria > Pseudomonadales > Ketobacteraceae > Ketobacter. The sequence goes on from CAWUJH010000008.1 coordinate 232,058, forward strand.
GCCATCACTTCCGCACGGACCTGGGTTGTCATTACTAAAGCCACCAGTAAGAGGCTAACAAGAATGGCATTAGTAATTATTCTCTTGGGTATAGCTATCATTGTGCAGAACACTCCAATCATTCTAATTGTTTAAATATGCACCATTATTCTATAGAAATTCGACCCAGATTCCTTTCGATGGTTCCTGGGCCAATACCTTTAACATGGACTAACTCTTGAATTGATGCAAATTCACCATTATTTTCACGATATTCCACTATTCTTTGAGCTTTCTTGGGCCCAATACCGACTAAAGCTCTCTGTAATATCAACGCATTCGCCGTGTTTACATTTATCGGTAATAAAATTACAAATTCTGAATTTTTTATCTGCACTTCACCACTTGCGGGCAAGCAAATGAGCAGAACAAAAATCAAACCAAAGGTCCAGTTTCGGAATGTCATGATCTCAATCCCTGAGAACGTGTTGGTTAAAATTACTCTATGTCAAACGCTACTCACTCTTGGGTAGAGTCGCCAAAATATCCATGAGCGCCTGATTTGGGTCTAAAGCCTGTGTAATGGGCCGCCCTATTACCATGTAATCGACACCTGCATTCAACGCAGCCACTGGTGTCATTATCCTTTTTTGATCATTGGCCTCCGATCCCTCTGGTCGAATACCCGGCGTAACTAATTTAAACTCCGGGTCCAGAGCCGCTCTCAACATTGCCGCTTCCTGAGCAGAACACACCACACCATCGAGACCCGCCGCGTGGGTTAGCCGGGCTAAGCGCTTTACCTGATCTTGAATGTCAGAGCTAAAACCAATTTCAACCAAGTCTGCTTTCTTCATACTGGTAAGCACAGTCACTGCGATTAACAGTGTGGAAGCACCGGTTTGTTCTACCGCTTCGCGCGCTCTGCTCATCATCTCGCGCCCACCACTAGCATGGACATTAACCATCCATACCCCCATATCAGCGGCTACGCCACAGGCCTTAGCCACAGTATTGGGAATATCATGAAACTTTAAATCCAGAAAGACTTCGAAACTACGCTCGTGCAGCAACCGCAATATAGCCGGCCCCTCCCGCGTAAACAGTTCTTTACCTACTTTCACTCGACACAGCGTCGGGTCCAAACGATCAGCCACTGCCAACGCCTGATCCGAGTGGGGGAAATCAAGGGCAACAATTACGGGGGAGTTACAGCTCATTTTCAAATCCAATAAAGAAGGTTAGGTTCATTTTACCGGGCAATTTATTCGCCTTCCAGCCCTCGAATAGGTCTGACTGTTCCCCAGGATTTACAGGTAGGGCATTGCCAATGCAATGATTTACCATCAAAACCGCATTCATCACAACGGTAAATCGGCTTGTCGCGGATTAGTTTTTGGGTGAACACCTGCAATAATCCCAGATTTTCTTTGGCTTCGCCTTCAGCGCGAGTCATCTGCAGGCTAATCAAACGATCGAGTCCTTTTACGGATGGCCGCTTTTTTAAGTACTCTGACAAGACATAATTACCGGCCACTTCTCCTTCAAGTTGAGTGACAAGCTCTGATAGCTCTATAACTACGGAAATGGCTGGGCTCTTTTCCAGGCATTCAAATAAAAACTTCGCCAGTTCACCCATTTGATTCAGGCGCTCATAGTTTAGACGTAACTGAGGCAAAGTATCGGGAATAAAGGCCGGATCCTGCTCTAGCACTTTGCGTAAAGCCTTAACAGCATCTTTTGGATTGTTAGTCTGGGTTTCCACTTCTGCAAGCAAAAAACTGGCACGAACACAGCGTTTATCCGTCTGCAAAGCTTTCTTTAGGTCGCGGCGGGTCTGGGTGAAGTCTCCGAGTTTTAAATTTGCCTGTGCCTGCTCGCAATAGTAGTGGGCCAGAGCACATTGCAACGGTTTACCTTTAGCGATCAGCTTGTCGGCCGTTGCACTCGCATCTTCCCACTCTTTTTCTTGTTCAAAAATAGTGAGCAACAACTCTAAGGCAACGAGCTGGTTAGGATTGGATTCTTCGGCAATCTCTTTTAGTAAACGTTCTGAACGATCCAAGACCCCAGCTTTTAAATAATCTCGGGCAAGCTCGAGCTTAACACTACCCTGTTGTGTTTTTGAAAGGTCAGTGCGAGCGAGCATATCCTGATGAATACGAATGGCCCTATCTACCTCACCCCGACGTCGGTAAAGCCCGCCCATGACCATGTAGGTCTCAAAGGTATCGCCATTTAAATCCAAGGTTTTCAACAGTAAATCAATTGCTTCGTCTTGCTTTTCATTAAGCAAAAGATTCAGGCCGTCAAAATAGTCTTTGCTGACGCCAGAAGAAGCTTCGACGGATTCGGATTTCTTGCGTTCTACCTTCCCTAGTAACCAACCAATGACGATGGCAATAAACAGCAATATGCCAACGATAAGATCTCCCATATCAACCGGAGTCCTTTAGCGAGCGCTCGCGGAGCATTTCAAGTTGCTTGTTAAGCTTTTTGTTCTGGCGAAGAGCAACTCTTAGTTCTAACATCGTCAACACGGTAATAACTACGCATAAAATAATACCAAAAAATAATCCGGCACTAAAAAAACCCAATGCGAAACGACCAACACTTGTCTCAACGGGTTGCGCTTGATAGAGCAAATCAACCACTATGTCGTGGTCATTCTGGATAAGGAAAAATCCGATAATGAGTGACACCACCAATACAATGGCTATGATAATCAGGGCTTTGAGTTTTCCCATAATAGCTACGCCTGTCTTTTGAAACCTGAGATATGCCTTTGATTACGCATAAAAAAACGGCATGCGAGTAATCATGCCGTTTTTACCAGGGAATTCAAGAGAAATACTTAAAACGCCGCCTGCGATGGTTCGCCGTTTTCATCCTCGTTTTCTTGATTCACCCGGTCTCTAAGTTCTTTTCCCGGTTTGAAGTGAGGCACGTACTTTCCAGTTAAGTCCACCGACTCTCCTGTCTTAGGGTTTCGACCTAAGCGAGGTGCTCTGTAGTGCAGTGAAAAACTGCCAAACCCACGGATTTCAATGCGTCCCCCAGTAGCCAATGCCTGGGACATTTCTTCGAGCATGGTCTTTACCGCCAGTTCCACATCTTTCTGAGACAATTGTGATTGCCTCAATGCTACCCGCTCAATTAATTCAGATTTCGTTAACACGCTGTTCCTTAAGTTATCTAAAGCCCCGTTATCGTCCATTGCGTACCTCCCAAAAAGTACTCATTCCCTGTAGGCGCTATAAATACATTTGAGTACTTACTGGTGGCGCCAACTAGTGTTTAACTGCGAAAATTACGCTTAACTCGTTGAGATAGCTATAGTTATCAAGATACCTCATGTTTTAAATATAGCAAACTTCCCATGAATGCAAGTATACAATCCGTTCAAAAGCGTAGTTTTTACGATTATATGGGCAACATTGTTGACTTTATGCCTGTTTTTAGAACAAAACCATATAAAAATATGATTTTCCTATGTTTTTTAACTGACTGCGGCGAGGATAAAAAGTGATTGGTAAAGCCAAAATTCCGTTTGCCGGTATAGTGCTCATAACGATCATGGGCTTAATCTGGTTTACCTGGCAAATTAATGATGGAAAGCGCTTAGCTTCCGCCGTTGAGTACTACAAGACCCAATCCCTCTTTAAACTGGAATGGCAGAATTATGTAAGCCACTTATTTCAGAGGGGGCAATCTGAATCCGCAAAAGCCTTGGACGCTCTTGCCAAATCCAGCCGCAAACAGGAAGCTAACGATCACACCATTGCAACGTTAATACAGGATCTGTCTTTTACTGACGAATTGCGCAAGACCGACGTACAGTTTTGGGGCTCAGATGTTTACAGCACCTGGTATGATTCCAGAATTAAACTCAATGAAAAAGTGGGTCAAATCAGTAAGCTGAAGTACGGCTTCATTCCACAACAACATCGCCCTCTCACCTTGATGACTTACGCGTTTCTCCACTGCAATAGCTGGCACTGGTTGTTGAGCAGCTTTATGTTATTGATGGTAACCGTTCTACTGGAACAAAAAATCAGCTCTTTTACCGTATTCATCAGTTTTTGCGTTGCCAGTATCTCCGTTGGTATCGGCCTTATGGTCTTGACTCAATCTCCTTGGGAGTATTGGCCCATAGTTGGTTCTACTGGTTCCACGTTGGCTCTCGTGGGCATGTATTTTCGCTTAGCCCCTGACCTTCGCTATGGCGCCACAGTGGCCAGCGTAGCATTGATTCTGGAAGCCATTAGATTGTACTGGATAGCCCCGCTGCCCGTTTTGTGGCCATGGATTGTTAGTGTCGGAACAACCATCGCCGTTTTCCTGACCGCAACTCACTACTTACGCCACTGGCTACCCGTTACTCACTCTTCTAACGAGCTGGTTCAAGGAGAAATGTTAGAAGATTCAGCAATCGATGACGACGATAATTTCTATTCTGAACTCGATCAATACTATCGCCATTTAGCCGCGTTTAACTTTGACACTGCCCGCGAAAAGCTGCTTAAACTAGAACAAAACTATCCCGATCGGCTCATTGTAATGGAGCAAAGATATCATTTTTGCAGACTAACATCTGATGCAACTAAAGCCAGCGAACAATTTTTGAAAATCGCGCAGATTAATCGAACTGATCGCCGCTATATTATGCTTATGCATGAGTTATATCAGGATTATTGCCACCAGCCGGATTTTCCATCACTCCCTGATTCGCTGTTGATGTCGCTAATGCTTAGCTTTGCTCAATTTGAGTTGTGGGATACCTTAAAAGCTATGATTGAGCTAGCGCGAGAACGGGGGCTAAGAGACCCTATGATATTAAAGGTTTTGCTCATGCTTGCCCGTGGAATAGAAAAACAGGATGAAAAACTCAGCAGCAGCTATCGAAATATGGCGGCATCACTTGAGCGCCAGCTGAAAGACCTATCGTGAAAGATAGGGTTTAAGAAACGTCCACACCTTTTCTGCCACCTGCGGTTGAGCTTTGGCATTGGGGTGAAGACGGTCAGCTTGCATTAACTCCTGTTTCGTTGCCACAGTTTCCAGAAAAAAAGGCAATAATGGGATGTTATAGCGTTGCGACATAGTTTCGAACACCTGCTCAAACTGATCGGTGTACTTTTTACCGTAGTTCGGTGGAATCTTCATTCCTAGCAATATTACCTGAGTACCGGATGCTTGTGCAGACTGAATCATAGTCGCTAAATTATTCTCCATTTCTTTTAAAGACAATCCTCTTAGCCCATCATTGGCGCCAAGCTCTAACAGCATCCATTGTGGCCGATATTCTTGCAACAGCGCCGGCAGTCGGGATTTTCCCGAGGCCGTTGTATCACCGCTGATACTGGCATTTACCACGTGATAATTTAAATCGGATGCCACTATTTTCTGTTGAATTATTTGGGCCCATTCCTGCCCTTGGGGTACGCCGTACCCCACACTTAAGCTATCCCCGACAATTAATATGGTATTCGTATGGGAACCATTAGCATAAGAGCAGGCTCCAATTAGAGATAAAACGGAGCTAGTAAAAAGAAGCAAGATTGTCATTGGCTTGCGCAAACTTCTCAACATAGAATGATCATCTCCACAACGTTAAGGATTGAAACATTGGATAAGTCAATTGTGTTGGAAACCCGCCGCTTAAGCAAATCAGTTACTTTGGGTGAACAAAAACTGGAAATCCTTTCAGATATCAATCTGCGTATATCCAGCGGCGGATCCTTGGCTATTGTGGGGGAATCGGGTTCTGGGAAGTCCACTTTGCTGGGTTTGCTGGCCGGCTTGGACGTTCCCACAACCGGTGAGATATATCTTTTGGGTAAGCAATTGAATCTTTTGAACGAAGACAGTCGGGCTCAAGTCCGCGCCCAGCATGTTGGCTTTGTTTTTCAAAATTTTCAACTTCTAGCCAATTTAACCGCGCTGGAAAATGTAATGTTACCCTTGGAAATTGCCAATGGTGACAACATCAAAAGTCGAGCCCTGGAGATTCTTGGGCGTGTAGGATTAAACCACCGCATCAACCATTACCCCAATCAACTTTCTGGCGGAGAGCAACAACGAGTCGCCATTGCCCGAGCCTTTGTTACCGCTCCACAAATACTGTTCGCCGATGAGCCTACCGGAAATTTGGATACTCAAACCGGGGGCCTGATTGCAAACCAGTTATTTGAATTAAACACTACAACGAATACCACCTTGGTATTAGTAACTCACGATCATAAATTAGCAGATCGTTGCGCCAACCAAATCACCATACACGGTGGTAAAATCGTATGATAACCACCAATCTCCACCTCAACAAATTGGGTGCCCGTTTACTCTGGCGTGACTTGCGCTCCGGGCATATAACTATTTTGTTGATTGCACTTTTAGTTGCTGTCGCCACTCATAATACCATTGGTTTTATTACTGAGCGCATTAACAGCGCTATGGCCGTCCAATCTGCGACCTTACTGGGCGGTGATTTGGTGGTGCGTAGCCCTACAGTAACGCCCTCATTCCGCGCCGTACCAGAGTCCGTTACCGTGGCAGAAGTAGTAGAATTCCCCAGCGTTGTCATGGCAAAAGACGCTATGCAGCTGAGTTCTATTAAAGCCGTATCCGCTGCCTATCCACTTCGCTCAAACCTGCGTATAGCCAATGAACCCTACGGTGCAGAAACCACGCGTGCCAGTGGACCGTCTCGGGGCGAAGTCTGGCTAGAAGCGCGTTTACTGAGCCAGTTGGGCGTGGCTGTGGGTGACTCCGTGGATGTTGGCAGTATCACACTAAAGGTTGGAGCCATACTCACCTATGAACCAGATTTAGGCGATGGATTCTATAGTTTTGTACCCAGATTAATTATGAATCTTAAAGATCTGGCGGCTGCAGAACTTATCCAAGAAGGTAGTAAGGTGGACTATTTCTATCAATACTCAGGGCCTCAGGAAGCCATAAGTACACTTCAAAGCTCACTTGAAACCCAATTAAAACCTGGGCAAAGTATTTTATCCATGCAGTCACGTTCGCGCAGTATTCAGTCCGCCTTGAGCCGAGCACAAGGCTATCTGCAACTGGCAAGCCTGGTAGCGGTTCTGTTAGCGGCGGTAGCCTTAGCTATGGGGGCCCGTTATTTCAGTGAAAGTCGCTTTGATACTGCAGCTCTGCTGAGAAGCTTTGGACTGCAGTCAAATCAAGTCTTAGCGCTGTTCGTTAGTCAGTTGGTCATTCTGGCATTCGTCAGCAGCATCTTGGGTGGTGCCCTCGGCTGGGCCCTTCACTTTATTGCCATCAGCCTGCTGGGCAACCTGTTACCTGATGCAATTCCTCTTCCCTCTTTGACACCCGTATGGTCCGGGTTCGGCTTAGCATTCTTGATACTCATGGGTTTTAGCTTGCCTGCTCTACTGCAACTACAACGCACACCACCGTTACGTGTGCTGCGAAAAAACCTGGTGCCAACACCCGCCTCAATAAGTCTGGTTTATGCTGTGGTTGGTTTTACGGTTGGGATGCTAATGTGGTTTTATGTGCAGGATCTATCGCTGATTGCAGGGGTAATCATTGGTACCTTATTCGCCTGGATATTCGCTTTCGGACTTGGCTATTTTTTTAACAAAGTGCTAGAGAAGTTAAGCCGATTCTGTCCACTACCAGTGCAGGCCGGTTTGCGCCAACTAATGCGCCGCCGATTCAGCACACGGGTGCAGATTCTTGGATTCGGACTGACCGGAATGGCCATGCTGCTCGTGTTCTTGGTAAGAGGAGAACTTCTTGGCACTTGGCAGAAACAACTGCCAGAGCAAGCCCCCAATTATTTCGCCATGAATATCCTACCGGAAGTCAAACAACCGTTTGCTGCGGCCATTGTTCAACAGGGTCTAGTGGCTCAACCCCTTTACCCCATGATACCGGGACGGCTAACTCATATTAACAATGTTCCGGTACGAGAAGCGGTAAGTAAAGAGCAAGAAGCGCCTGAGGCGCTTAATCGAGAGCTTAACTTAAGTTGGAGTGAGACCCTACCAAGCGACAACCGAATTATTGAGGGCCAATGGTGGGATCAACTCCCCCAGTCGGTGGACTCAAAACAAGTATCCGTTGAGCAGCGATTGGCCGCTAAGCTTGGGATAAAACTGGGCGATACCATGAGCTTCTTTGTGGCTGATAAAACGTTTTCTGCCGTCGTCACTAGCATTCGCTCAGTGAACTGGGAGTCATTTCAACCCAATTTCTACCTGTTATTTAGTCCTGAAAACCTGGCGGGGTTACCTCATACTTTTTTAACCAGTTTTTACGTTCAAGCAAGCCAAAAAGATCAGCTTCAGGCGCTGTCCAGACAGTTTCCTGCCGTCACCTTACTATCAGTAGACGCAATCCTCGCCCAAGTGAGACAGATCTTACGCCAAGTGAGTACCGCCGTAGAATTTATTTTGATCTTTGTTCTGGCTGCAGGTTTGTGTATAACCTTTGCTACCCTGTTAACGACGATGCCCCAACGATTGCGCGAGGGCGCCATAATGAGAGCGCTAGGAGCAACGAAACGTCAATTAATTCAACAACAATGGACTGAATTTTTCACCATTGGTTTAATGGCCGGAATAGTCGCTTGTGCGGGTACAGAACTGATCCGACTGATCATTTTTGTGAAGTTTTTCAATTCCCCCTATACGCCGTCACTGTGGATCTGGATAATGGTGCCCCCATTTTTGGGGTTACTGGTTGGCTGTACGGGCCAATTCAGTAGTCGTAGAATTATTAAACAATCGCCCATGGCGGCACTCAGAGAATTGTAAATTATGTCATTGCTTAGGTTACGCGATATTCACCTCGCCTTTGGTGGCCCTGAATTATTAAGTGGTGCCTCATTAATCCTGGAAAAAGGCGAACGGGTCTGTTTAGTGGGCCGCAACGGCGCTGGCAAGTCAACGTTACTGAAGATAATCAGTGGGCAGATCAAACCAGATTCCGGTTCAATGGAATGGAACCAAGGCGCTAAGGTGGCCTGGCTAGAGCAGGAAGTTCCCAAGCATGCCAAAGGTACCCTGTTCGATGTGGTTGCTTCTGGGCTTGGTCAGGTGGGTGAACTGATTCAACGCTATCACCACTTGACTGAAGCCGTAGCATTGGGTGATGAAAAAGCGTTCGACCGTATGGAATCAGTGCAACGAGAACTGGAGGCTATGGACGGATGGTCGTTACAGTCGAGAGTAGAGACCACCTTATCCAAGCTGGATCTCCAAGGTGAACTTGAGTTCGAGGCGCAGTCCGGAGGAGTAAAACGTCGCGTTTTGCTGGCCAGAGCCTTAGTCCAGCAACCGGACATTTTGCTCCTGGACGAACCCACCAACCATTTGGATATCGAGTCCATTCAGTGGTTGGAAGAATTCCTGCTGAACTATCGAAACTGTGTCCTGTTTATCACCCATGACCGTAGTTTTTTGAGCCACTTGGCCACCCGTATTATTGATCTCGACCGTGGCCAACTCACGTCCTGGCCGGGCAATTACGAAACCTATCTGCAGAGAAAGGCTGAACACCTGGAAGCCGAAGCGGCCGAATGGCAACGCTTTGATAAGAAACTCTCTCAGGAAGAAACCTGGATCCGCCAAGGCATCAAAGCCCGCCGCACCCGTAATGAAGGTCGAGTGCGAGCGCTTGAAGCCATGCGGCGAGAGCGGTCTGATCGACGGGAGCGGCTGGGCACTGTGAATGCCAGTATTCAACAAGCCGAATTGAGTGGCAAAAAAGTTATCGAAGCTCAGAAAATTCATGTGGAATTTGATGGTAAGACCGTTATCGACGAGCTATCCACCTTGATTCTACGGGGTGATCGAATTGGTATTATTGGCCCCAATGGGGTTGGAAAGTCCACGTTAATTAGAGTCTTACTGGGTCAGATGAAGCCAACATCAGGTTCAGTGCAACTAGGAACCAACGTAGAAATTGCTTATTTTGATCAGATGCGAGCACAGCTCGACGAATCCTTAAGCGTGCGGGAAAATGTGGGACAAGGTAGCGACACCGTTACGATAAACGGTCAGCATAAGCATATCATGGGCTATCTGCAGGATTTTCTGTTTAGTCCGGAGCGAGCCCAAACCCCCGTAAAAGCTCTGTCTGGCGGGGAGCGTAATCGCTTGTTATTGGCCAAGTTATTTACCCAACCTTCGAACCTGATGGTGCTTGACGAACCCACCAACGATCTGGATATCGAGACCCTTGAACTGTTGGAAGAACTGATCACAAGTTATCAAGGTACCTTAATTATAGTGAGTCATGACCGCCAATTTCTCAATAATATTGTGACCGGAACACTGGTATTTGAAGGCAAAGGTAAAGTAAACGAATATGTGGGTGGGTACGAAGACTGGCTAAGGCAAAGTTCACAGCACAAGGTGGTAGAACCTAAAAAGCCCGTCGTTACCACCCAGCCCAATAATCAACAAATCAAAGTTGATAAAAAATTGAGCTACAAAGATCAACGCACTTTAGAACAACTGCCAAAGCAAATAGAACAACTCGAAGCTGAGCTGCAAGCGTTCCATGGGCAACTGGCTGATCCTAGCCTCTATCAATCCAGTCCGGAAAAAGCGACCAAAATCACTCAAAAAAGTGAATCTCTCAGTGCCGAACTGGAGCGTTTATATGAAACCTGGGAAAAACTTGAGCAAATTCAGAGTAATTCCTGAAATATAGACTTAATCTGTGCAATTTAGCTTCTTTTAACTAAGCTAAATTAAAGGGATTTTAGTGGTGTGGGCTTCTGAAGTTTGAATAACTTAATGTGGTTAACCTGGATGGTTGGTTGCGTGACGGCAGCTTGTATCCTCAAAGCGGAAACCTTAGTGTGGGAGGGCCTTTGGTTTTGCTTTCTTGCCATTTTCCTAATGGCTGTACAGCACTTCACGAGGAATAAATCGGGGGCTACACCCTTTGAAGGAGCAGCTTCTAGCACGTTTTCTTTGGATAAAAGCCCCATCACCGAAGGTTTCAATGTTTACTCGAACAACCTCAAAGGTATTCAGAAAAAAATGAACACCTTAGAGAGCGCAATCAGTGATAGCAGTCAAACCCTATCCAATTGCTTCCTCCATTTAAGCGCTTCCGCAAAACAAACCAACGATATTATTCGCGAAACCGTAGGTTTGGTAACCAATGCCCGTAAAGAGTTCGATCCTACCAATAAACAAATTACTGTGGATCAATTTGCCGCTGGTGTGGATGAAATACTGGGGCGGTATGTGAATCTTCTGGTGGAAATCAGCAGTAAAAGTGTCTTTGCCGTTCACCATATAAATGACATGGAAAAAGGGCTGGATCAAATGTTTAAACTACTGGCCAACGTGAGAAAAATTTCCAAGCAAACCAATCTACTGGCCCTGAATGCGGCCATCGAAGCCGCCCGCGCCGGTGAAGCTGGCCGAGGATTTGCCGTCGTTGCCGACGAAGTAAGAAAATTATCTGTAGATACCAATGAATTTAACGACCAAATTCAGGCGCAAGCTGAACATACTCGTCAGTCTATCCATAAAGTTTTTGATGTAGTTGGTGAAATCGCCTCTATGGATATGAATGGTGCGATTATGGCCAAAGCCCAAATTGATGATATGTTCAAAGAAGTCGAAAAAATGAACCGATCGGTTACTAATTCCATGACCAACATGAATACCATCAACGCCGATGTAAATCGAAATGTCAGCCTCGCAGTGAAGGCCTTGCAATATGAAGACTTTTCAACTCAGATAATCAAACAGATCAACCAGGAAATTGAAAGACTGAGCCAATTTAATGAACTACTTGAAGGAATATGCAAATCGGCGATACTGCCAGAATCAAACCACCAATTATTAACAGACTTAGCCGTAAAAATTGAAGAAATTCAGTCCGCATCACAATCAAATCCGAGCACCATTAAAAACGATCAAGACAGCGGTGATATCGATTTATTTTAAGTACAGGGAGACGTGTTATGTCCATTGAGAGATCCATTGACACCAACAAAAAAACACTGACCATTGCCATCGATGGTCGCTTTGATTTCGAAGTCGTAAAAGACTTTCGCAATGCCTATAGCGAGGCTTCAGATATTGAAGCATGCATAGTGGATCTAAGAGCCACTGAACATATGGATAGCTCTGCCTTAGGCATGCTACTAAATATGAAAAAAAGTTTGGGTGAAAAAGTAAACATCTCAATTATAAACTGCCGGCCTGCTATTAAAAAGATCCTTACTATCTCGCGCTTCGACAAAAAATTTGAAATTGAGTAACACCCACAATGAAAATTTTAATTGTCGAAGATACGGCAACTAACCGAACGCTACTCACCTGGATTTTGGAAGACAATGGTCATGAAGTAATAGAAGCAGCCGATGGTAAAGAAGGCGTTGAGCAGTTCAAAGCATATCAACCTGACCTAGTGCTTATGGATGTTTTGATGCCCGTTATGGATGGTGTAGAAGCCACTAAACAGATTCGCTCTCACCTTGGCAACACTCATGTCCCCATCATTTTTCTAACAGCTCTATCTGATGATGCATCCCTGACAAAGTGTCTTGAAGTAGGCGGCGACGATTTTATTAGCAAGCCTATAAACGAGCAAGTGTTGAAAGCTAAAATCAATGCACACAGCCGAATCAAAGAACTCAATGAGCAACTATCAAAGCAAAACATTGAACTTACTCGGCTCCATCAACTGACTCAACAAGAGCATATAATTGCCAAGAAAGTGTTTGAAACCGCTTTCTCTGCCAGCCTGCTCGATAGCAGTAACATCCGCCACTATATCTCACCGGCTGCTAATTTTAATGGTGATCTACTACTGACGGCTATCAGCCCTAGCGGAAGTCTGTATGGACTCGTAGCGGATTTTACCGGTCACGGCCTACCAGCTGCCATTGGCGCCCTACCCTTATCAAAAGCTTTTTTCGATGCAGCCAGTCGTGGCGACTCCGTAAGCTCCATTGCTAAAGAATTAAATCATGATCTCGGTGAATTTTTGCCTGACAATATGTTCGCTGCCGCAGCCATAGCAGAGATGAACGCAAATGGATCCCGCTTGACCATTTGGATGGGCGGCATGCCTGACGCGCTGTTAACTAATCCAGATGGAAAACTGAAGCAAACCATTCAATCCCGTCATATGCCGCTAGGCATACTAGAGAACGACGAATTTGAAAGGGATTGCTATGTGATTAATGTCGATCCTGGAGATAGACTCTATTTTTATACTGATGGCATACCGGAAGCGCTTAATAGTGACGGCATAATGTACGGTGAAAAACGCTTACTAGAGCACTTTAACGGCAGAGCAGCTGACCCCTTTGATTCTCTAATTCAAGACAACATTTCCTTTACCGGGGCGCAAAGCCAAGCCGATGACATCACCATATTAGAGTTGATTTGCAAACCTGTTGAGACTTGCCCGTATCCCCGCCCCCAGGATTTGGCACTCTCTCAGATCATACCCTGGAACTTTTCCACGACGCTCACAGTTGATGAACTAAAAAGTTGCACCTCACCTATATCCAAAATTGTTGATTTTATCGGCAATGACAATGTGCTGGGCTCTCATACTGATTATATTTTTACGATTCTCACTGAACTCTATTCCAATGCCCTGGAGCATGGAATATTAGGCCTTAGCTCTGAGATAAAAAAAACAGATGATGGCTATCTAGAATATTACGAACAAAGAAAAGTACGACTCAAGGAACTGCAAGAGGGTCAAATTCAAGTTAGTTTGAGTTTCCGCAGACAATCCGAGGAAGGCATATTGGCCATCACTATGATTGACAGTGGTAAAGGCTTTGCCTTTGATACTAAACCCACAACCAATGAGCATGATTCCTGTGGACGCGGTCTCTCCCTCATAAAGTCGCTCTGTCATTGGGCAGAGTACAGTGAAAACGGCTCCAGGGTCGACCTTGAGTATCGAGTGAATCTGTCAAGATAAACTACCGACCAGCCCATTGAAAGCAACAAAATACTTTACACGATTAGGTAATAAGTATACGCTAGTGCAACTTTTGTTCTACTTCCTGAGAATATAGAGCAAAAAAAATGCCCGCTTGGGAGGCGGGCTAAGGGAATGCCCGATGAGGTTCGGGCGAGAAAGTTCTTTCCAATTCAGCGAACTAAAACAACCACTTCAAGAATTGCAATCTAACAAAAATAACAATAACTAAAAAAAACAACTAAGTCGGCACAGATGCAGGTTAGGTCGTCAATCTTAACAACAATTTAACCTGCCATCTCTAACTTGTAGTGCAGAATAGCAATATTTTTTAGAATAAACATACTAAAACAAGCCTTAATATAACCAATTCTCCTAAATGTTAGCTATAAGGGCTTAAACCCTCTCAAGATAAGGCGTTAATGCTATTGATTTTTATAGTATTTATATTTCAAAGCATTATTGTTACAGTCAGTATATAGCTATCCCTTGTACGAGGCATCAGCAAAATATTATGTTAATGTCTGGAACTTCAACAAAACAAAGAAGCCAAAACAGGTGGATAAACCCTTGATTCCGGCACCATTAGCCCTAATTACTTCGACAAATTGGCGTGAAGTCAGGCTAAAAAAGGGTAACAGGCCATTAGGTATGGGTTAAACTGGATACAATGTATCGCTAAAACGCTCTTGGTATTGGTAGCAAAATGAAAAAAATCGCATTAACTATGTCCAAACGTCCTCTCTCCATCGCTCTATTCATTCTGGTGGTTACTCAGGCCAACTCAGCATTAAGTAGCATTATGCTCACTGAGCCTGAAACATTGAAGCCGTCCCGGGCTCAAGCCATCACATCCAATCGTGTGCTCAGCGGTGTCAGTCAGTTACACATGCGAAAACACGACATTGACAATGAACTGTCCAGTGATTTGTTTGATCGCTACATAGATTCACTGGATCATGGAAAGGCGTTCTTTTTAGCAAGCGATTTGAGCTACCTTGAAAAATACCGCTATCAATTGGACGACGCCTTGGAGGATAGCAATTTAGAGCCTGCGTTCGAGATATTTAATCTATACCAGGAGCGAATTACCGCTCGCCTCAAATATACGCTGAAGCTACTCGATAAAGGCATTGATAACTTCAACTTTGACGCAGATGAAACCCTGGAGCGGGATGCGGACAAGGCCCATTGGGCCAAAGATATAGCCGAAGTCAACGATTTATCGCGACGACGCCTGAAAGAGTCAATACTGACCATGCGCCTGATGGGAAAAGAGGACAAAGAAATTCTCGACACCCTGAAAAAGCGTTATGAGAACCAGTTAAATCGGGTAGCGCAAGCAAACAGCGAAGATGCTTTTGAACTTTATATGAATGCATTTACCCAAATTTACGATCCCCACACTCAATACTTCTCTCCGAAAGTGTCTGAGAATTTTAATATTAATATGAGTTTGCAGCTCGAAGGTATTGGTGCCGTGCTGCAAAGTGACAACGAATATACCAAAGTTGCGAGTCTGGTCACTGGAGGTCCTGCAGACAAAGGTCATGATCTCCAGGAAGCTGATCGCATTATCGGCGTTGGTCAAGCTGAAAATGAAATTATTGATGTGGTTGGTTGGCGCTTGGATGAGGTCGTACAACGCATCCGAGGCAAGAAAGGCACTACCGTCTTCCTGGAGGTAATTCCTGCGGATTCTAAAACTGATACCAACACCAAAATCATCAGTATCACTCGCGACACCGTAAAACTGGAAGACCGTGCAGCCCAATCCAGCATCATGGAAGTGGAAGATGAAAAAGGTAAGAGCTCTATCGGAATCATTCATATTCCTACCTTCTACGCCAATTTACAATGCATGAAAAATTCCGGTGATCATTGTCGTTCCACCACAGAAGACGTTAGAAAGCTCCTAGTTGAATTAAAATCAAGAAAAATTGATGCCCTCATTATTGATTTGCGCGATAACGGCGGCGGTTCACTAACTGAAGTTAATCAGTTGCTGGGGCTTTTTATTCCAACCGGGCCTACCGTGCAGGTTAAATCCTACAGCGGAAATATAGAGGTTCTTAAAGATCGCGACCCAGAGGTGGTCTATGCTGGCCCAATGGCCGTCATGGTCAACCGACTTAGCGCCTCTGCCTCAGAGATTTTTGCCGGCGCAATTCAGGATTACCAGCGCGGCGTCATTGTAGGCGATCGAACCTTCGGTAAAGGCACAGTTCAATCCTTGCAAAGTCTCGATCACGGTGCCCGAGGCGATCAACTTAAAGTGACCATGGCTAAATTCTATCGAATTTCCGGTGAAAGCAATCAGCACATCGGCATTGTTCCGGATATTGAATACCCCAGCCTGATTGACCATGAAGAAATTGGTGAAAGCTCGCTGCCCAACGCCCTCCCTTCAGATCATATTCCGGCAGCAAAATACTATCGTAATGATGAATTGGCAGCGGCAATTACTTTCCTCCGCAGCGCTCATGATAAACGCGCAAAAACAGATCCAGAGTTCCAGTACATTAGAGACCAATTGGCCACCTACTCCTCAATAAGGAATAAAACCGAAGTCTCATTAAACTATAAAAAGCGCCTTCAAGAAAAACAGTCGTTAGAATCCCAACGCCTGGACATTGAAAACAAACGCCGGATAGCGCTCGGCAAAAAGCCCTACAAGAGTTTCGAAGAATTTCAAGACAAAGACAAAGAATTGGATGATGCGGACAAAGTCACTGGTAAAAAAGGCATTGAAATTGACTACGAGGTGAGAGAAACCGGTCGTATTTTGGCAGATTATCTTGCTATCAAGTCCACTGAGACCCAGATGGCCGCGCATTAATGGTTTTTGAACTAGATTATAGGCTTGAGCGGGACACCCTCCCTGTGAGCGAACTGCCTTACGCAAAACTGTTGCTAATGAACGACCGGCGCTATCCGTGGTTTATTATCGTGCCTACCGAGCCTAAGGCACGCGAGTGGCACGATCTGGACCCTGCTTTACGCTCACAGACTTTTGATCTATCCATGCAAATGGGCAAAGCAATAAAAGAAATTTATGGCGCCACTAAGATAAACACTGCCGCCTTGGGGAATGTTGTAGAACAGTTACACATTCATGTCGTTGGTCGCAACCAGGACGATCCCGCTTGGCCAGGACCTGTTTGGGGACACTCTGCCAGCGAACCTTATAATGAGAACGAATTAAATCAACGGCTTAATCAGTTAAAACAAGTCTCAATATTGAATTTTATCTTCTAGAATAAAGAAGTATCTTTTTATTTGCTGGGGTTGATTGCTTGTTATTTAAGCAATTTTGCTGGATCGATTACAGAGTACGATATTCTTACAGATCGCTGGTTAAACTTACCCGCTGGCTTTGCATCGCTCTAATTTTTGGCAGCAAAACTTTAGCTGCTGAGCCTGTCGTCATAGAAAATCAACAGCGGGATTACAATCTGTCTCCAACTCTTGAAGTACTGGAAGACCAGAGTAGAGGATTAAGGATAAGCGATTTCCTCACCAACCACAGTCAATATGATTGGTTTAAAGCACCCGATGAGGTTCCAAATTTTGGATACAGCTCCTCCGTTTACTGGTTTCATGCTCAACTGATAAGTAAAGAGCCTGGCCAGCAGGATTGGCTACTGAATATAGATTACCCCCTGCATGACTATCTGGATGTCTACTACGTAAACAATGGAAAAATCGTCCACCGATATCATGTGGGTGACCGGCTCCCCCACTCACATCGGCCTATAGACCATCGCAATTTTGTATTTCCAATAGAGCTGGGAAGTGGCGAATCCCTTGATGTGTATATTCGCCTGCAAACCGAAGGCACGGTAAAAATGCCCTTGTATTTATCGGAGGAAGCTGAATTTATAAAATCAGACCAAGCTTTCATGTTGGGGCAAGGATTTTATATTGGCGCCAGCTTTATCATGTTTTTCTACAACTTGTTTTTGTTTTTCATAGTGCGCAAAAACTCTTACCTTTTCTACATTTCCTATATCTTTTTCCAAGTGGCAACATTTGCCATATTTCGTGGCTTTGGTTTCCAATATGCATGGCCAACCTGGCCAGTATGGAATCAAATTTCGGTCATCTTTTTCTTGGGTGGAACCATCGCCTTTGCCTTGATGTTTTCGATTTCATTTTTAAATATTCGCCAGAGCGCCCCGCGCTTTTTCGGTTTAATGGTGCTTGGCGTTTTAGTGGGTCTTGGACTAATACTGGCGAGCTTTATTTTTCCATATCACATACTAATTCAAATCGCCATTTACGGTCTATTAGCAACAATGTTAATTAATCTTGCCGCCGGCATCTTATTATGGCAGCGTGGTGTACCGGTTGCAGGATTTTACACTTTAGCCTGGATTGCTGTAGTCAGCGGCTTTTCTTTGCTGCTTTTAAATTACATCGGTATTCTACCCAGTAATATAGTCACAGAGAATGCTGCACAAGTGGGTACGGCTATTGAAGTTGTACTGTTATCTATGGCCTTTGGCAGTTTTTTCACTGAAGAACGCAAAGAGCGCTCTAAAGCACAAACACAGCTGTTAGAAAAAATGCGCGAAGCCTATAAAGCACAAGCAGCCAGTACTGCAAAAAGCGAATTTCTAGCAAAAATGAGCCACGAAATCAGGACACCGATGAATGGAGTAATCGGCATTGCCGAGCTACTCAACGAGACCCCACTCAATCCGGAACAAAAGCGTTACGTTAAAACCATCTATAATTCTGGCAATGCCCTGCTCCATTTAATCAATGACATATTGGATCTTTCCAAAATCGAGGCGAAGCGAATGGATCTGGAGCGGATCCCCTTCAATCCTCACGACTTGATTTCTGAATGCCTATCAGTATTTCAAAGTAAGGAACTCTCCAGCAATTTGAGCTTTTATACTCGAGTGTCGAAAGAAATCCCGCCAGTACTACTCGGCGATCCCACTCGCTTAAGACAGGTATTATTAAACTTAATGAGCAATGCTGTGAAATTTACCCAGCATGGCAGTATCGGGATTATGGCAACGCCAGAGTATGCAGAGAACAATCGCATTACCATGGCATTTCAAGTTAAAGACACCGGCATTGGTATACCTAAAGACATACAGCAAAAATTATTTACGCCTTTTACTCAAGCAGATAGTTCCACCACTCGACGCTATGGTGGAACAGGTTTAGGCCTGACTATTTGCCGAGAATTAGTGCATATTATGGGTGGAGAAATCGGTGTAGAGAGCGAAATCAACCAAGGTTCAACCTTCTGGTTTTCCTGTCGCTTCGAGATCGGTAAAGTATCGGACCTTCCCGCCGAAACATCTATCGCCACAATGGGCAGTGAAACACCTGAAGAGGCAATTAATGTTCATTTACTGGTAGCAGAAGACAATGATGTAAACCGCATCGTTATTAAAGGTTTAATCAATAAACTCGGTGCCACCGCTGATTACGCAACTAACGGAGTAGAAGCGTTGGAACTCTATAAAAACAACCACCAACAATATGATCTTATTCTAATGGATTGTGAAATGCCTGAATTGGACGGCTATGGTGCCACCCGTCAAATTCGGGAATTCGAATTTTCCAAACAGCTGGTGCACAAACCGATTATCGCCGTGACTGCCCACGCCGTTGGAGAATCAAGAGAGTTGTGCATGGAAGCGGGTATGGACGAATACATTACCAAACCCATCCGCCTGGAATCTCTCCGAAACAAAATCAGCACTCTATTGGTGGAACCTGATTTTATGCTATGAATCGGTAATTAAAATATCTATTTCTCTAAGTAGCTTTATAATTAACGCGCCGTTACTGTCGAACTGCTTCTTAAAATACTCTTCAGCCATGGGCGCCACGTCGCATCTTGGTGGCCAACTCTCCAGATCACCAGACAACTCCCGCAACCGAACAAGAAACACCCATTGCAACCACTGGCTGAAACTCAAAGTATCATGGAAAAACGGCAATTTACTATCGAAAGCTTCTGGCGATGGTGGCTCATGATCCCACCAATCCCCATCGATCATGGCCCCTTCTAACTGATTCAATAATTCGATTAGCTTTTCTGTTGAATTCAAGATTTTTTGAACCTTTGGTTTGTCTATCGCAACCCGTCTAATGGTACACTTTATCTGTGCCCAAGTATCTAAACTGGAACAATCCTGAGGACATTCATGAACTACTCAAAATTCAAAACACTGGCGGCATATAGCGTACTAATGGTCGCCAGCATGGCAAGCCACGCCGAAGTGTTTACTTTAAAGCAGACCTACGAACTTGCACTCAAAAACGACCCACAGTGGGCCTCAACCAAAAATCAGAATCTCGCCAACCAACAGACCATTGATCAAGGTCGATCTGCCTTACTACCTCAAATTGGCTTAACCGGATCAATCGCTGAAACAGATGTAGATTACGAAGGTAGCACAGCTGATGACAGCTTTGAAAGCCATGGCTACTCTGCCAGTATTCGGCAACCCCTGTTCAGGCTGAATTCCTGGCATACTTATAAGAGCTCCAAAGCGTTGAATAGCCAGTATGAAGCAGACTTCCAACGCGCTCTGGAGGCCTTTTATCTTAGGGTCGTTACGCTGTATCTAGATGTGCTTAGAGCTAACGCCGATGTCACTTACAGAAAAGCCGAACAAGAAGCCATCGCCCGCCAGCTGGAACAAAGTAAACAACGTTTTGATGTGGGTCTGGTTGCGATAACCGATGTCCATGAAGCTCAAGCAGCTTATGATACTGCCGTTAGCGCCAGAATAACGGCTGAAAGTAATCAGTTTGTAGCCTTGCGCTCTTTGGAAACTATCGTGGGAACGCCAGTAGATAATGTCGTATCACTGGACGAAGCTTTGCCAGTCATTCCTCCGGAGCCTGCAGATCTTTCATTGTGGATCAATCAAGCCCTCGAAAATAACGCCAGCCTCCAATCCGCCATTTTTGCCACTGAAGCGGCTCAACAAGACTATAAAAGCAAGCGAGGCAGCCATGCACCCACTCTGGATATTGTTGGCAGTCATAATTACAACAGTAGTGACGCGATGAATAACGGTTTTCGGTCACCCGATGCCACCAGCAATCAGATTGCGTTAGAACTCAATGTTCCTCTGTATACCGGTGGGGCTACCAGTGCCAATCGCCGCCAAAGCAAATATCAATTTCTGGCCACTAAAGACAATGAACAGCTGGTACGCCGCCAGGTGACCCAAACTACCACTAGCTACTATCAGCTTATGCTGGCCAGCGTGGCGCAGGTTAAGGCAAGCAAACAGAGTGCACTATCAGCCAAAGTGGCCCTGGAAGCTACCCAAGCAGGTTACGAAGCCGGCACTCGAACCATTGTCGACGTGCTCAACGTCCAGCGAACGCTGTTCCAAAATGAACGTGACTACACTAACGCCATTTTTAACTATGTCATTTACTCTCTCAATCTGAAACAAGTGTCTGGCACGCTAACAGAAGAAGATATTCTGGTGCTCGAACAATGGATGCAAACCAATAGCTAGACAATAGGGCCTGCAATAGGCCCTATTCTTGTGAACCACCCACCCTATCTGTAGCCTATGCCTAAAGCGTGTTCGTCCTTTTCTATGAATCACTGACAAAAAAATTTGTTGTCGTAGCGTTCAATTTTCGAGCACAATTCGCCAATCTTTCCACGATTCATTGCACTATATAACGCAGGACAAAATTGATGTTCATGTTCCCACGTTCTTTATGGCTTTTCATTTCTACTTGTTTTTTTATTCACTGCGTAACTGCAGAACCCCTGGTGGGTGCTGATAATTTTCAGCGTGTACCCATTGTTACAGGGTTAGCAAATGCCGTAGATTTCGAGGTGGCTCCCGATGGCAGAATCTTCATTTTAAATCGCTATGGGGCTGTAACTATCTACGATCCAGCGACTCAGGCCACCGCAGAAGCACTAAAGCTTTCACTTTATAGTGAAATAGAAGCCGGTTTAAATGGTTTGGCGTTGGACCCTGAGTTTCAACAAAACCACTACCTGTATCTCTTTTATTCACCGACTTCACCTTCTGTAAACAGAGTGTCACGCTTTACAGTTGCTGATAACTCAATAAGTATTGCTAGTGAAGTAATTTTGTTGAATATCCCCGTAGACCGTACTGGAGGTAACCACGACGGAGGCAACATGGAATTTGACGCCGCAGGTAATCTTTATATTGGCGTGGGCGACGATACCATCCACAGTAAATACGCTCCGCTAAACGAATCCAACAAAACAAGAAGTGCTGAGAAATCGGCATCCAATAGTCAGGATCTGCGGGGAAAAATACTACGTATCCATCCCAATTCGAATGGTACTTATTCCATTCCTGCAGGAAATTTGTTTAGTGATAGCTCAAAAGGCAAGCCGGAAATATACATTATGGGTGCCCGGAATCCCTATAAATTTTCACTTGACCCAAAAAACCAACGGTTGTTTTGGGCTGATATTGGTCCAGATGCCAACGTTGATGGTGACCTGGGGCCTGCAGGCAAAGATGAAATCAATTTAACTACAGGCGCCGGAAATTACGGCTGGCCTTATTTTGTTGGGCCAAACTTACCCTACTACAACAACTATAAAAATTACTATTTCGATCCCCAGCAACCCACTAACGATTCGCGCTGGAATACCGGTTTAAAAATTCTCCCACCGGCCCAACCAGCCTGGATAACCAAACCTCGATCTTCGTACATGGTTGGTCCGATCTACCGCTATGATAGCAACGTCATAAATTCGGCTAAACTACCACCTGAATTTGATGGACATCTGTTTTACTGGGATTTCAACAACAGTAAAACTTGGTATGTTGGCGTAGCAGACGATGACGCCATTTTGCGCGAAGAAGAATGGCCAATTTTATCCGGACTTGGCCAGGGTTACATCGATTTTGAGATCGGTCCGGATCACCAATTGTATGTCTTGGAATATGGTACAGGCTGTTGTGATTTTGATACAGGAAACGGAGTTTTGAGCCGTATTGATTATATAGGTGCCAGCGCAAACCTAACTCCAATTGCAAAAATTAGTGCCAATAAACGCAATGGGGATTTACCGTTAGAAGTAGAATTTTCAAGTGCCGGAAGCTTTGATCCCGACTCAGACCCGATAAACTATCAATGGGATTTCGATTCCGATGGTATTGTGGATAGTACCTTAGTCAATGGCTCTTTTACCTATTTTGTTAAAGGCACGTTTAACGCCCAGCTTAAAGTTATAGATATTCATGGTGCATCCAACAGTGCCAACATCACCATACAAGCAGGAAATAATCTAGCGGAAATTATCTACAATTGGCCACCTCAAGGCGGGTTTTACCATTGGAATGATAAAATTGATGTGGATATCGATGTTGTAGACAAAGAAGATGGTGCCATAAGAGAGGGCACCATCGACTGCAATTCGGTGGTACTGATTCCTGCGTTGGGTCACTTAGAACATGCCCATGACACTCCCACCTTGCGCCGCTGCGATGCCACTGTATCGCTGGCAGCAGATGACCACGACCCCAGTGGTGAAGATAATCTCTACTATCGGTTACAGGCGGGTTATAAAGACAAAGATGGTCTCACTTCGTACCAAGTTGTGACGCTTTACCCTACTCGATCTCCGACAGCATTTGCCGATCAAATACAGGGTGGATCTCTGACTAAAAACACCGATGCGAATTATGATGCTGTAAATTCTGTAAGGGTGAAGAAGAACTCCGCATATCTGTTATTCAAGCAGCGCAATCTCTCTAATATTAGTGGAGTTCGATATCGGGTAGCAAGCTCACAGTCGGGAAGCAAGATCGAACTACATACTGGCAGCGCCAAAGGACCTCTACTAGCTCAAGTGGAAGTTCCCAACACTGGCGCGTTATCAGAGTGGCAAGACATAGAAGGGTTTTTTACTGGTCCAACTGACACCACAGATCTGTATGTAGTCTTTAAAGGCACACCGGCCGATGGCGTTTTATTAGACTTGGTTTCTATTGAGTACCTGGGTAAAGGCGTTTCATATACGGCAGATCGCGGGTTGGATTCGGATGCCGTTAGTGGCCCCCAAAGTAGTAAATCTGGAGGCTCCTTATCTATTATCGGAATCTTCTTTTTCCTGCTTGGTTTAACTCGACGTTACCGGCTTCCTTTGCAACATTAAATTTGCACCATAAAAAAAGACACATAAAAAAGGCGGTCAAATGACCGCCTTTTTTATTCCAGAAGATCTCGATTATTTATCGACATTTTCCAGTTGCTGCTTAATCAGATCACCAATTGTCTTAGGACCGGCTTCAGTTGATGGTTGCTGATTAACTACTTTCATAGCTTCTTTCTCATCAGCCACATCTTTCGCCTTCACTGACAAACTGATTGCACGATTTTTGCGATCAACACTGATGATACGAGCTTCAATCTTGTCACCTTCGTTTAAGTGAGAACGTGCGTCTTCCACGCGATCTCGGCTTAATTCAGAGGCTTTCAATGTCGCTTCGACACCTTCCATCAGTTCAACCACGGCACCTTTAGCGTCTACAGAAATCACAACACCGTTAACGATAGCGCCTTTATCATTATCCTGAACATAGATAGCGAATGGGTCTTGGGCTAGTTGCTTGATACCCAAAGAAATACGCTCACGCTCTGGATCAACGGACAGGATAACTGTCTCGATCTCGTCGCCTTTCTTGTATTCACGAACCGCTTCTTCACCTGGCAGATCCCAGGAAATATCGGATAAGTGAACCAGACCATCGATACCGCCATCTAAACCGATAAAGATACCAAAATCTGTGATGGACTTGATCTTGCCGGAAATACGATCGCTCTTGTTGAAATGAGTAGAGAACTCTTCCCAAGGATTCGGTTTACACTGCTTGATACCCAGGGAAATACGACGCCGTTCTTCATCGATATCCAACACGATAACATCCACTTCGTCGCCAATAGACACGACTTTCGAAGGATGAACGTTCTTGTTGGTCCAGTCCATTTCGGAAACGTGCACCAAACCTTCGACGCCTTCCTGCAACTCTGCAAAACAACCGTAGTCAGTGAGGTTAGTAACCCGCGCTTGAACGCGGCTACCTTCTGGGTAACGCTGAGTGATTTCAACCCAAGGATCAGAACCCAACTGCTTGAGGCCTAGAGATACACGATTACGATCGCGATCGAACTTCAAAACTTTTACGTTGATTTCATCGCCAACTTCAACAATTTCACTTGGATGCTTGATGCGTTTCCAAGCCATGTCAGTGATGTGCAGCAAGCCGTCGATACCGCCAAGGTCAACAAACGCACCGTAATCAGTGAGGTTTTTGACGATACCTTTGACTTCCATACCTTCCTGGAGTTTTTCCAACAGAGCTTCACGCTCTGCACTGTTTTCAGCTTCCAGAACTGCGCGGCGAGAAACAACCACGTTATTACGCTTAGCATCTAGCTTGATAACTTTAAACTCAAGCTCTTTACCTTCCAGGTGGATAGTGTCACGCACAGGGCGAACATCTACCAATGATCCTGGCAAGAAGGCACGAACGGTTTCGATGTCAACAGTAAAGCCACCTTTGACTTTGCCATTGATGACACCTTTAACCACTTCATCGGCCTCGAAAATCTTTTCAAGACGTTTCCAGGATTCAGCACGTTTGGCTTTTTCGCGGGATAGCCGCGTTTCGCCCCAACCATCTTCTATGGCTTCCAACGCAACGTCGATCTCATCGCCCACGGAAATTTCCAATTGACCATCGGTGATAAATTGGTTGCGGGGAATAACGCCTTCTGATTTCAAACCGGCATAGACTGTTACCCACTCGTCGTCAATTGAAACGATGGTTCCTTTAACGATGGAACCTGGGGTCATATCCAGTTCTTTTAGACTTTCTTCAAATAGTTCAGCAAAGCTTTCGCTCATCGTATGTTGACCTGTATTTAACACTAATCCACATGTCACCAGCACCATATGGGTTATTTTAAATAGTCCTCAGTGCACGCTGGCTACTCTTTGACACTGAAAACACCAAAAAGCGCATGAAACTCACCCTGAGGTGAACCCCATCCGCCCCTATCGAATTCTTAAGCCTTTGCTTAAGCTCTTCCCTCAACTAACTGTTTTTTAACAGTTTTTCAGGACAATAAACCTTTTTCTTTAGCGCAACTCATTACGGCCTCATACACTTCTTCGATGGACATATCGGTACTATCCACCACTATAGCATCATCCGCAGGGATTAGCGGCGATACCGCTCGGCTCATATCCTGGTCATCCCGAGCCTTTATGGTTGCCTGAAGGTCGGCTAAGTTAGCATCCAATCCCTTTCCTTGCAACTGCTTGAAGCGCCTTTGCGCCCGTTCAGTCGCACTGGCCGTTAAATAGATTTTGAGTTCTGCATCAGGAAAAACCACTGTTCCCATATCACGGCCATCAGCCACCAACCCGGGAAATTCACGAAAATCTAACTGGCGTTGCAACAACCCTTGTCTAACGCTGGGTAATGCCGCTACCTTTGAGGCGCTTCTACCCACCTCTTCGGTACGAATATCTCTAGTCACCGTCTCCCCTTCGAGCACGATTTTTACCGGCTCTTTGGGATCATCCACGAGAAACTGAACATCCATATTTTCAGCCAGAATTTTCAGGCTTTCTTCGTTATCAAGAGCCACACCATGGTGGGTCGCTGCTAGGGCCACCAATCGATATAGCGCTCCACTGTCCAAAAGATTCCAACGTAGAGATTGCGCGATTTTCTGAGCGATTGTGCCTTTTCCAGACCCACCAGGACCATCAATGGTAATAACGGGGGATTTTTGGCTATTCGCCATGGGAATCTCCTACTTCTTCGACTTCCAGCTTAATACCTACCTTTCGTGACAATTCAACGAAATTAGGAAAAGAAGTCGCCACATTTGCACAATTATCGATTCGAATTACATCTGTAGCTCGTAACGAGGCCACCGTGAAAGCCATTGCGATTCGGTGATCCCCATGACTGTTAATCTCACCCCCGGTCATGGTTCCACCGATTATCCTTATGCCATCGGGCGTAGGGCTTGCTTCTATACCCAAGCTAGTTAAACCATCGGCCATGGTCTGGATTCTATCACTTTCTTTCACCCGAAGCTCTTCTGCGCCAGTCAAAACAGTGGTGCCTTCGGCACATGCTGCGGCTATAAACAAAACAGGGAATTCATCGATGGCCAAAGGAACTTGATCTATGGGTATCTCGATGCCTTTTAATGGCGCATAACGAACTCGAATATCGGCAACGGGTTCGCCTCCCACTTTGCGTTCATTGAAAACAGTGAGATCCGCACCCATCGCCAACAGGATATTAATCACACCTACCCGGGTTGGATTGATGCCCACATGCTCTAGTGTAAGATCAGATTGCGGAGTGATACTGGCGGCCACCATAAAGAAAGCGGCCGAAGATATATCGGCAGGTACATCGATGGTGGTAGCCGTCAATTTGCCCCCCCCCTGCAATGACATTCGGTTGCCCGCTACTTTCACATCATAACCAAAGCCACGCAACATGCGTTCAGTATGGTCACGAGTAGGCGCCGGCTCCGTAACGCTGGTTTCACCTTGCGCATAGAGACCGGCCAATAATACACAGGATTTTACCTGGGCACTGGCCATTGGCATATCATAGTGGATGCCTTTGAGGGCTTGACCGCCCTTAATATTCAACGGTGGTGTTCCACCCTCCTGGGTTTCGATAACGGCCCCCATGGAAGCAAGTGGTTTAGCCACTCTTGCCATAGGGCGCTTAGAAAGCGATTCGTCACCCGTTAGGCAGGTATCAAAGGCCTGCGCAGCCATTAACCCAGACAACAGACGCATAGACGTTCCACTGTTACCCAGATAAAGGGGGCCATGTGGAGGCTTTAAGCCATGAAGACCCACTCCATGTATCACCACGTGGCCTTGGTTCGGACCTTCAATGGTTACCCCCAAGTCACGAAATGTTTGCAAGGTTGCCAAACTATCTTCGCCTTCCAAAAAACCATGTACTTCGGTAACGCCTTCTGCCAGAGCCCCTAACATGATGGACCGATGGGATATGGATTTATCCCCTGCTACCCGAATGCGCCCGGCTACTTTGCCGCCAGGCTGAGCGGTAAATATCACGTTTTTCTCATTCATCATTCTATACGCACGCTTCGCTAACATGCTGGTAAAGTGATCACGAGCAGCTTTAGCTCGCGTCATAATACCCAACATGGTTTCGGAATCCTGTTCTATTATGGCTTTTTTCATCACTTCGAGACCGTCACTAAACTGTTCAAGTGTGCTCAGCAGTGTGTCTCCGTTCGCCATAAAAATGTCATGCCACATAGTAGGGTCACTGGAGGCGATACGGGTGAAGTCACGAAATCCGCCGGCAGCATACCGGAAAATCTCTTGGTTTTCCTCCGCTTTTGCAAGGGTGTCCACCAAGGAAAAAGCCAGCAAATGAGGTAAGTGGCTGGTGGCCGCCAGAACCTGGTCATGCTGCTCAACATTCATGGTGACCACATCAGCCCCCATTCCCTGCCAGGTCGCTTTAACCAGAGCAAGGGCTGTTGGTGACGTATTGTGGGCCGGGGTCAAAATAACCTTATGATTTTCATAAAGCCCGCTGTCAGCGGCTTCTACTCCGCTACGCTCAGACCCTGCAATGGGATGACCTGGAACAAACCAGCCAGGCAACTCACCAAACACTCGCCTTGCGGCGGCAACCACTGTTCCCTTCACACTACCGGCATCCGTCACCACGGTATGACCATCAAGGCCTGGAGCCATGGCGCGCAACAAGGATTCTGTGCTGCCTATTGGTGCCGCCAATAGTACTAAATCTGCGTCTTTTACTGCAGTCGCCAAGTCGTATTCTGCGCGGTCAATAACGCCCAATTCCAAGCCTTTCTCTAAGGTTGTCTGGCTGCGACTACAACCCACTACTTCCAGACAAAGTTGGTTCTTTTTTAGGCTCAAGGCAAAAGAGCCGCCTATTAGGCCTAAGCCAACAACCACGACTCGGTTCAGCACTTCAGTCATGAGCAGACAGCACCAAGGGTAAAGCATCCAAAAAGCGCTGATTCTCCGCTTCTAAACCAACACTGATACGTAAAGAATTGGGCATGCCGTAGTTAGCAACGGGTCTGACAATGACTCCCTGATGCAACAATTTCAGATAAACCTGTTCACCGGGCTGCTGAAAATGAACCGTCAAAAAGTTTCCTTTTGATGGTATGTACTCAAGCCCTATAGCACTGACCCCCGCCTCCAACTGCCGCAAACCGGATTCATTAACGGCTCGACTAAGATCTATATATTCCTCATCTTTAAGCACGGCGGTGGCAGCCGCCAAAGCAAATGTATCCACATTAAAAGGTTGGCGAACCCTGTTTAATATATCGGCAATTTGCCCGTTAGAAATGCTGTATCCAACTCGCAAAGCCGCTAGGCCATAGGCTTTTGAAAAGGTTCTGGTAATAACAAGGTTTGGAAACTGGGCCAAATATTTCACCCCATCCAATTCGTTATTCGCAACATATTCTATATAGGCTTCATCTAAAACCACCACCACTCGCTCTGGCACCTTGGCCATAAACGCTTCCCATGTGGCTTTGCCGAACCAAGTGCCAGTGGGGTTGTTCGGGTTGGCAATAAAGATAACTTTGGTTTTATCAGTAACAGCCGCTGCCATTGCTGACAAGTCATGCCCCCAATCCAATGCTGGCGTTACTACACCTGTAGCGCCTGCCGCTTGAGTGGCCAGAGGGTAAACCGCAAAGGCATATTGGGAATAGATGGCCTCGTCGCCAACACCCAAAAATGCCCTGGCAATTAGCTCTAACACATCATTAGATCCATTGCCCAAGGTAATCTGATTCATTTCCACGCCAAGATGACTCGCCAGTGCTTGCTTCAAGACAAAACCATTGCCATCTGGATAGCGACACAAATCCAATTTCACTCGATCTATTGCCTGCAATACCCGAGCACTGGGCCCTAGAGGGTTTTCATTGCTGGCTAATTTCACTACTGAGTCTATGCCAAGTTCGCGCTGCAACTCCTCAATTGGCTTACCTGGTTTGTAGGGTGAAAGGTCCCTGACGCCAGCCACCGCAAGCTGAAAATAATCACAACTCACAATTTGAATCCTTTACTTGGTATTGAAATATTAAACCCATAATTTGCCCTTGTGTTAGCTGGGGAGCACTACAAAATTGCCTTTGGATAAGAACCTAATCGTTTGACATTAACGGCCAGCTTTTCAACTTTTTCCATGACCTCGATAATAGCTGGGTCGGTTTCATGACCTTCGAAATCAATAAAAAACAAATAGGTCCAGGTCAATTCCTGGGATGGTCGGGTTTCAATACGGGTCAACATGATATCGGCGTCATGAAATGGCCGCAATAGCTCGAACAAGGCGCCTGGTTTGTTTTTCATTGAGACGATAATGGACGTTTTATCCTGGCCTGTGGCAGCCACATGGTTACGTCCCACCATCAAAAATCGGGTGGTATTGTGGGGATTATCTTCGATGTTGCTGGCAATTTTTTCAAGACCATAAATTCCCGCCGCTACCTCTCCAGCAATAGCGGCTGCATTCCATTCACTTTGCAAGCGCTTGGCCGCCTCGGCGTTACTGCTGACCGCTATACGATCCACGCTGGGGTAATGAGCATCCAGCCATTGTCGACATTGTGCCAACGACTGTTGATGAGAGTATATCCGGGTAATGGCATCATGCTTGGTGTTTTTACCCGCCAATAAATGATGGTGAATCCGCAACTCCACTTCACCACATATAGCTAGTGAAAACCGAGTAAATGAGTCTAAAGTCGTATTTACAACACCTTCGGTGGAGTTTTCTACCGGTACTACACCATAGTGGGCATTACCTGACTCCACTTCACGAAACACTTCATCAATTGTGGCCATTGGCTTGGTGAGCACGCCGCTACCGAAGTACTTTTGTGCTGCAGCCTGGGTAAAAGTACCTTCCGGGCCCAAGTAGGCAATCATCATTTGCTCTTCTAGAGCTAGACAGGCCGACATAATTTCCCGAAACAAATGGGCAACAATTTCACTATTTAGAGGGCCTTGATTGCGCGCCATGACTTTACGCAAAACCTGAGCTTCGCGTTCAGGACGATAAAACACCACGGGTTCACCATCGGCACTGGCTGCGCGTTTCACTTCCGCCACTTGCTGGGCACACTGGGCACGCTTAGAAATCAGATCCTGTATATTTTGATCGATTAAATCAATCTGATCCCGTAAGTTGTCTAACGTGGGTTTGTCATCACTCATTGTCCACCCCTCGGTTAACCTTTACGGCGCTCAAAATCTTGCATAAATTCTATTAACGCATCCACCGCTGCCATTGGCACTGCGTTATAAATGCTTGCCCGCATCCCCCCAACTGAGCGATGGCCTTTTAGATTCAACAGCTGCCGGGCTTCCGCTTCGATCAGAAAATCATTGTCTAACGTGGCGTCTGCCAGTACAAACGGAATGTTCATACGCGATCGGTTATTAATAGCAACGGGGTTACTGTAGAAACCACTGTTATCTATAAACTGATAAAGTTTGTTGGATTTATCCAACCGGGCCTGCTCCATTGCGGCTAAACCTCCTTGTGCTTTTAACCACTGAAAAACCAGCCCAGCAAGATAAAGCCCGTAGGTGGGCGGCGTGTTATACATTGAGTCGTTATCCGCATGTATTTTGTAGTCCAGCATGGTGGGCGTAAAATCCATGGCATGACCCAACAAATCCTCGCGGATTATGACTACAGTTATACCCGCTGGACCGATATTTTTCTGAGCGCCAGCGTAAATAACGCCGAACTTTGATACATCCAGAGGATAGGACAAAATGCTGGAAGAAAAATCAGCCATCAGAGGAACATCAACTTCAGGTATAAAATCAAACTCTACGCCGCCAATGGTCTCATTGGGCGTGTAATGCAGGTAAGCCGCGTCTTTGCTCAACTGCCAGCTATTAAAAGCCGGCACAGAGCAAAAATTATTGGCTTCATCACTGGCCACAACATTCACCGGCACATAGCGTTGCGCTTCCTTTATGGCTTTCGTGGACCATTGCCCCGTATTGACATAATCCACCGCTTTTGCGCCTGCCCCAAGATTCAGAGGCACCATGCCAAATTGGGTACTAGCCCCGCCTTGGAGAAACAATACCTTGTAATTCTCGGGAATCGATAACAGTTCTCGTAAATCCTGCTCTGCATGCTGGGCAATGGCCACCACCTCTTCAGAACGGTGACTCATTTCCATCACTGACAGACCGCGACCTTGATAATCCAACAATTCTTGTTGCGCTTGCTCTAAAACGGCTTCAGGCAAAGCCGCTGGACCTGCGCAAAAATTATATGCTCGTGTCATAAACGGGTGTCACTCCTCCTGATTAGTGTCATCGTCTGCGACACCTTCATTCGATTCCGCTGCGCTATCTACTGCTGGAGCAGCTGCGCCTTCATGATTCTCAATCGCTTCTGCAAGCTCGTCAATTTCGTCGGAATCCAGTTCCGCAATTCTTTCCAAGCCCACCAAGTGCTCATTTTCGGATAAGCGGATTAGCTTAACTCCTTGTGTATCACGGCCTTGAATGGAAACTTCTGAAATACGTGTACGTACCATGGTTCCTTGATCGGTAATAAGCATAATTTCATCGGTTTCACTCACTTGCACTGCGCTTATCAAGGCACCATTACGATCACTACAACGCATCGCGATCATACCTTTGCCGCCACGCCCTTTGGTGGGAAAATCTTCAACTGAGGTGCGTTTTCCATAGCCATGTTTACTGGCTGTTAGCACCTGATGCTCCGGTTGTGGAACGATGAGCGAAATAAGGCTGGCTCCCTCTGGCAGGTTCACACCGCGAACCCCGCGAGCTGTGCGCCCCATGGCTCTCACATCTTCTTCTTGGAAACGTATGGCTTTACCTTGCGAAGTAAATAGCATGATGTCTTGATCACCATCCGTAATAGCAACGCCCACCAAGCGGTTGCCGTCATCCAGCTCAATCGCAATCAAACCGGAACTTCTTGGTCGGGAAAAGGACTCCAGGTCGACTTTTTTGACCGTACCGTTACTGGTCGCCATGAACACAAACTTACCCGCGCTGTATTCTCGCAAGGGCAGAATCGCTGTTATTTTTTCATCTTCACTCAAGGGAATTAAATTCACCATAGGTCGCCCTCTTGACTGGCGCCCTCCCCGTGGAATCTGGTAAACCTTCAACCAATAGACCTTGCCCTGATTACTAAAGCACAAAATAGTATCGTGGCTACTGGTAATCAGAAGATGTTCAACATAATCTTCATCTTTTACGCTGGTAGCTGCCTTACCACGGCCACCACGACGCTGGGCCTGGTAAGCATCCAATGGTTGGGTTTTGGCATAGCCACCATGTGACAAAGTAACCACCAAATTTTCTTCCGGAATCAAATCTTCATTGGTGAGATCCATCCGCGACGCAACAATTTCGGTGCGGCGTTCATCAGCGTATTGCGCTCGAATGATTTCCAGCTCTTCACGAATAACCTTCATCAATAGATCAGGATCGGCCAAAATGGCCATCAACTCACCGATCAGATCTAGTTTTTCTTGATACTCCACGAGTAATTTATCGGTTTCCAAACCCGTTAAGCGATGTAAGCGCATGTCGAGTATTTCTTTTGCCTGCACAGGCGAAAGATAATAAAAGCCATCATCACGGAGGCCGAACGTGGAATCCACGTCATCGGGACGACAAACTTCCGGGCCACCGGCTCGCTCAAGCATATCCAGCACATTGCCCGGTCTCCAG
Source organism: uncultured Ketobacter sp. (assembly GCA_963922875.1). Taxonomy (GTDB): domain Bacteria; phylum Pseudomonadota; class Gammaproteobacteria; order Pseudomonadales; family Ketobacteraceae; genus Ketobacter. The sequence goes on from CAWUJH010000008.1 coordinate 265,821, forward strand.
CCCTTCTCCATAAGCGCAACTTCCGCCTCGGCACGGCCAGGTGAGGATTTGATTAGCTCTATGACCGGATCTATATTGGCAAGAGCTACCGCCAGGCCTTCTAACACATGGCCACGTTCCCGTGCTTTGCGCAAGTCGTAAATAGTACGCCGGGTAACCACCTCACGACGATGGCGAATAAATGCTTCAACAATACCTTTGAGATTGAACAGCTTGGGTTGCCCATCCACCAAGGCAACCATATTGATACCAAACACCGTTTCTAACTGAGTTTGGGCATACAGGTTATTGAGTAAAACCTCGCCGTTTTCCCCGC
>CAWUJH010000009.1:0-260647 GCA_963922875.1 uncultured Ketobacter sp.
AACTCAGGCAAGAAAACCGGGATATTCGCGATCATTTCGAACATTACCAGCAGCGTACTGCCGAAGACCGCCAGCAGGAGCGCGAACAGTTCCATTCAGTTAACCAGGGGCTGAAGGATCAGATCTCGGATCTGCAACACCGGCTCGCCCAGGCTGAGTCGAGAGCGTCAGAGCTGTATAACTCCAATGCGCAGTTACAACGACATGCCGATGAATTAAAACAAGCCAATGCGGCGCTAAATAGCGACCTGAAGGGAAAGATAGAAGATATCCAGAACCTAAAACACGAGTATGAAGAAGCCGTGACAAGCTGCCGGGAATACCAGTATAAAAATGATCAATTGGCGGAAAGCATGGCCGTGCTCACCACTCAGAAAGCTGATATCGAAAAGCAAGTGGCCGTGTTATCCCACGCATTGGAGACCACCAAAGCAGAACTGAAAACCGCCCAGGATAAAGTGGCATTTCTGACCGACGAGAATAAGGTGATTCTTCAGGAAAAGGCGGTGATCCAGGGGCAGTTTAAACAGCTTCAGGAATCGTTATAGACTGGAAAGTAAATATCTATATGATTCAATGCTTTAGGGGTGAAGTGGCTAAATCCAACGCTTTTACCGGCCGGACCTCTATTACAACTGGTTAAGAACAGGCTTATTATCAGAATTATTCCGTTTCTAAACATGGCTGGCCTCGTCCAAAGTTAATGCCCGAATTAAAATCTTATGCTGAGTTTCGAACAGAAGTTCCAGGTTCAATTGGGTATTACAAGTACGATCAAAAACCAACGTCCATATTGCACTCATTAAAACCGGAGCAAACACTAGTCGAGCCGTCATTTCTGGATCCAGAGGCACCAGTTCACGGTTATCCATCCCCCTCCGCAAACAATTAGCTACGGCGCTCAGACCTCGATCAACCACGTGGGTGCGATAATGTCGCACGACCTCCGGAAAAATGAAGGCATCGCTGATGAGTACCTTAGCTACCTTTGGGAGCTGTGAGACCCTTAACAAACGAGGTAACTCGGTTTGTAGTAAAGCTAGCGTTTCAAGCACGCTGGGCTTTTGTATTAATAAGGCCTCCAAGTGTTCAATTTGGGGGATGGCAATGGTTTTGATGATGGCAATAAACAATGATTCTTTGGAATCAAAATAGAGATAAAGCGTGCCTTTAGAAATGCCTGCATGGCGACCTATGCTCTCCATAGTGGTGGCAGAAAACCCATTCTGAAAAAATTGTTCTAGAGCAGACTGAATTATCTGGGCTTCTCTTTCTGATTTCTGAGTTTCGGTTTGAGCTCTTTTCATAGGGCTTTTATCCAGGCTGTATTATTTACTTACTGACCAGTCAGTAAGTAAATAATACAGCCTAATTCCAGCAAGTGTAAACTGGTGATTTTGACTTAGTTAGAGCTTAACTTTACCTGCGAATACATCTTTGAACATAACCCAGTCACCCATCAAGCTGTAGATTGGGTGAGTAAAAGTGGCTGGTCGATTGAGTTCAAAGAAAAAATGACCTACCCAGGCAAAGCCGTACCCTGCCACGGGCAACAGCAACAGTAACCACCATTCTTGGGTAAATAAAGTGATTAGCAGGAGAAGAATGACTAAGCAACTGCCAATAAAGTGAAGCCGGCGGCATACGAGGTTGCTGTGTTGCGCCAGATAGTATGGGTAAAATTTTTCAAACGTGTCCAGTTTATGTTCCATACAGCTCAAATTACCCGTTAACTGAGGTTCGCGTCCTCTATTTTAAACCGGATTATGGCGTCATCCGCCGCTTTTTCAACACTTGCTCCAATAGCAATAAGACCTTCACCGGTAAGCAAAGTTTCGCGGCGATGCAGGCGAGTTGAGTTTGCTTGGCCTTTATTATTACGTATGGCCTGAATATAGGTGCCATTGGTACTGTGATCTGTGAGTACCACTTCTCCCCACCGAAATTCAATCCTGGCATGGGATCTTGAGGCCAAAGAACTGTCAACCTGCAATTCTGAATTAGGATCTCGACCAATCAGGAAGGCGGAACTATCATGCCGCAACGTTATGTTGTGGTTATTGTATACTAGAGTGAGCTTTTTGGGCGGTGCCTGAATATAGAGAGATTGCGTGGTAGGCTCGTGTAGGGAGGTTGCGTCCTCGTAGTCCCATACGACTTCTTCTACCATTAACGGCTCGGATTTACCTTTCACGTGCGTGCGCTGGTATTGGCGGATAATTTCTTTAAAGTGCTCTCTGGCGTGTTCCAAGGTCGAACGAGTGGCTATTATCCTGCCGCCATCACACAGCGAAACCACGCGCGCCGCTACATTCACCGTATCGCCAAAAGGATGGTTGCCTGCATCATACTCTATAGGCCCATAATGAAAGCCGATGCGCATTTTTATGAAGTGTTGATCTTTTACGGGCTGACGAAAGAAATGCTGCTGGATATCCATAGCGGCGCTCACGGCATTTTTCACATGATCGAATGTCAGCATGGCTTCGTCCCCTATGGTTTCGATTAGCCGGCCATTATGTTGCTTGGTATGGTATACCACTCGCTTTAAACTTTCTGAAATACACTCGTGGGCATCTGTATCTCCGAGTGATTCATACATGCGAGTGCTACCCGCAACGTCAGCAAACATAACGACAATATGATCAGGTAGCTGGTTTGACAATTGTTTAGCCTATTTACCTTGATTTACTATGCATTCGAGGATTATAAAGTGCAGTATACAAAATCGTTGTACATTGCAAAATAAAGAACTGAAATGAATCTATTTAAAGTGAATGAAAACGGTAAAGATGGCTTACGCTTACCTTTAAACGACATGCTCAAGGACTTAGTATTCAATGACTTGGGCTTGATACCTGTGATAGCACAGCAACATGATACCAAAGAAGTCTTGATGATGGCCTGGATGAACTTGGAGGCCATTGAAGAGACTATACGTACTGGGAGAGTCTGTTATTGGTCTCGATCCCGGCAATCATTGTGGCGAAAAGGTGAAAGCAGTGGCCAAGTCCAGTTATTAAAATCACTTAGCATTGATTGTGATGGCGATACTCTATTGATGGGAGTGGATCAAACCGGGCCAGCCTGTCATACCGGTCGTCGTTCTTGTTTTTTTTATAAAAAGGTAGATTCCGACGTGGTCATTGATGGCGAAGTGCTCATTGATCCACAAACGCTTTATAAAAAGTGATAGTCTGAAAGCTATAGCAACCAGTGCGTCCATCGATATTTCATTTGAGGATGTATATCGGTTTGAAAGGGACCGCAGAGCAGTTGGGATTGCAAAAAACTAACTACTGGATTTACCCCAATCATCAATTAATCAAACACAAAAAGGGAGGCATTGCCTCCCTTTTTGTGTTTGATTAATTGCTCAGTTTTATAGATGTTGTTCAGCCAAATAGAACCAGGTATCGAGGACCGAATCTGGATTTAACGAGACACTATCAATCCCCATTTCCATTAACCATTTAGCCAGATCCGGATGGTCTGATGGGCCTTGACCACAAATCCCTACGTATTTCCCTGCTTTGTTGCAGGCTTCGATAGCTTTTTGCAGTAAGGCTTTCACCGCTGGGTCCCGCTCGTCAAAAAGGTGCGACACAATACCTGAATCACGATCAAGTCCCAAGGTTAACTGAGTTAAATCGTTAGACCCAATAGAGAATCCATCGAAATGTTCAAGGAACTGTTCCGCCAACAAGGCGTTAGTGGGTAACTCACACATCATAATAACTCGCAGCCCATTTTCGCCGCGTTTTAAGCCATTAGCTTCCAGCAATTTAATGACTTGTTCAGCTTCGCCAACGGTACGCACAAAAGGCACCATAATCTCTACGTTATCAAGCCCCATTTCTTCGCGAACTTTTTTCATGGCTCGACATTCGAGTTCGAAACAATCGCGGAAACTATCAGAAATATAACGAGAGGCCCCACGGAAACCCAGCATCGGGTTTTCTTCTTCTGGTTCGTACAGTTTGCCGCCAATCAAGTTGGCATATTCATTAGATTTGAAATCTGAGAGACGGACGATGACTTTTTTCGGGTAGAAAGACGCAGCCAGAGTTGCGATGCCTTCAACCAGTTTCTCAATGTAAAATTCCACTGGGCCAGCATAACCTGCAATTCGTCGCTGCACCGCTTGCTTCACATCTTTAGGTAGGGTGTCGTAATTGATTAACGCTTTAGGATGTACTCCAATCATTCGATTAATGATGAATTCCAAGCGAGCCAGACCAATACCTTCATTAGGCAATGCCTGGAAGTCAAAAGCTCGATCGGGATTACCTACGTTCATCATGATTTTGAAGGGTAAATCAGGCATGGATTCGATGGAGTTTTTTTGAATATCGAAAACCAGTTGGCCTTCGTATACCAACCCGGTGTCACCTTCTGCACAGGATACAGTGACATCCTGATTTTCACTCAAAAGATCCGTGGCGTCACCACAACCAACCACAGCTGGAATACCTAACTCGCGAGCGATAATGGCCGCATGACAGGTACGTCCGCCACGGTTAGTGACAATGGCGGCGGCTCGCTTCATTACGGGCTCCCAATCCGGATCTGTCATGTCGGTCACCAACACATCTCCAGGTTGGACCTTATCCATTTCTTTCAAATTGGTTACCAAGCGAACTTTACCACTGCCAATGCGTTGGCCGATTGAACGACCTTCCACTAGAACTTTACCTTTTTCTTTCATCAGGTAACGTTCCATAACGTTGGTTTGGCGGCTTTTGACAGTTTCTGGTCGGGCTTGAACCACATAAATTTTGCCGTCGTCACCGTCCTTGGCCCACTCAACATCCACAGGATGCTGGTAGTGGTTTTCAATGATGAGACACTGTTTGGCAAGCTCCATTACATCGTCGTCGCTGATGGAGAAGCGCTGGCGGTCCTCTTTATCGACGTCAACGGTTTCGACGGATTTACCCGCACTAGTGGCAGACCCGTAAATCATTTTAACGGCTTTGCTACCCAGGTTGCGACGTAGAATGGCTGGGCGACCCGCTGTTAGGGTTGGTTTGTGAATATAAAACTCGTCGGGGTTCACTTGGCCTTGAACCACGGTTTCGCCGAGACCGTAAGCTGCAGTTATAAATACTACATCTCTGAAGCCCGATTCGGTATCCAGCGAGAACATTACCCCGCTGGCGCCGGTTTCACTGCGGACCATACGTTGCACTCCAGCAGAGAGTGCAACGTCACGATGCTCGAATCCTTGGTGAACACGATAAGCGATGGCACGGTCGTTAAAGAGTGAAGCGAACACTTCTTTAACTGCAAAAAGTACGTTGTCTATGCCATTGATATTTAGGAAGGTTTCTTGCTGACCAGCAAATGATGCGTCGGGCAGATCTTCAGCGGTTGCCGATGAACGAACGGCGACGGACATTTTTTCATTGCCATTCTGGAGCTTGCTGTAGGCTTCTCGAATAGCGCTTTCCAAAGCCTCGGGTAGCGGAGCTTTAATGATGGATTCTCTGATTTCTTTGCCGGTTTCGCCCAAAGCGACAACGTCGTTGACATCTAACGCGTCAAGAGCCTTGTGAATTTTGTCATTGAGGCCGCTTTGCGCCAGAAATTCTCGATAAGCCGAGGCCGTGGTTGCAAAGCCTCCTGGAACCGACACACCGGCGTTGGATAGATTGCTAAACATTTCACCCAGCGAGGCGTTTTTGCCGCCGACAGATTCGACGTCGTCTTTTGAAAGATCCTGGAACCAAATCACGTAATCGTTCAAGGTCATTCTCCCTACCTTGGTAATTAATTGAATCTAAGCACTTTTGGTGCTTGGGTTTGAGCAAACATTTGTAAGCTGTTTGCTATTTAAAATAGCGATTGTAGCTGGTTAAGGGAATAGCCCTTAACCACACTATTTTCGTGCAACTGGCAAGATTCTACTAAAAAAGTCAATAAATTACTCGTTCTAAATATTTTTTCACGTTAAATTATTAAGACGCATTTGCGCACCGAACAAATGGATAACATTATGAAACGTACGGTATTTTTTATCTCTGACGGAACCGGAATTACAGCGGAAACCATGGGTTATTCCCTGCTCGCTCAATTTGACACAATAGACTTTGATCAGGTGACAATCCCCTATGTTACCAACGAGCAGAAACTCGACGCAGCCATATCTCGAATCAATAAGGCGCTGCTGGAGGATGATCTGCCGCCAGTGGTGTTCAGCACCATTATCAATGATACTTTGCGTGCCAAACTGGCCCAGTCTAAAGCTTTTATGATGGATATTTTTTCCAGTTTTCTAAAGCCGCTTGAAGAGGCTCTAGGCGCAGAATCCTCGTACTCGGTGGGCAAGGTGCACTCCATTATTGACGATAAGAAATACCAGGTTCGAATTGATTCAGTGAATTATGCTCTCGACAATGATGACGGCGCCAGAACTCGATATTATGACAAAGCTGATGTGATTTTAGTGGGAGTTTCCCGGAGTGGGAAAACCCCCACCTGTTTGTATTTGGCGTTACAATTTGGGATCAAAGCGGCTAACTATCCGCTCACAGATGATGATCTTGATGATTTGGAGTTACCGAAGGCGTTACGCGAACATCGGAGCAAGTTATTTGGTCTTAGCATCGAGCCGGAACGGCTCACAGCAATTCGCACCGAGCGCAAACCAAATAGCCGCTATGCCTCTATGGGCCAGTGTGAAAGTGAAGTGCGAGGAGCGGAAGCAATTTTTAATCGATACGGTATCCCCTTTGTAAACAGTACCCACGCATCCATCGAAGAAATCTCAACTAAAGTCATCGAGGCGGCAGGCATTAAACGTCGACTGGCGTAAGAAAATCAAGAAGATAAGAGCTGTATTTAAAGCATGACTTTAACAAGCGTGAACTATCAATGCTTTGAGGTTGCTTACATCGCTGATTCCCAATCCGGTTTTGCTCGACTGAGTAGCAATAAGACCGGCTTTGTTTTGGAAAGTGGTGAGGCGCTATCGGATCATTCGTTAGATCTGTTTGGATGCGATCCTTTGGTCCAGGAAACTGTGCCAGTAGGATCCGATAAACCCATGCTCGATGCTGCGATTCAGCGCATGAAAGCAAAGCTAGCTAACCATAAGTCGAGTTATTGTGGGCATCCGCTTCCAGGTTGGTACGGTCTTTGGGGATACCCGATAGGTAAACTTACCGAAGGTGTCACTTTAAAACCAGCGGCCGACTCTCTACCCATGTTATGTATGGGGTTTTATCCTGTCGTTGTGGTTACCAATCACCTAAAGCGCACTACCACTATCGTGTTTTTAAGAGAGTCCAAGACCCAGGCCCTACAATGGAAAGCGCAGTTAGAGTCTAACTGCGAAGCGGAAAACGATTCATCGCCAGAAATTGTTATCAGCACCTTTGAGCCTCACTGGGGATTGCCTGATTACCAGCAAAGGTTCCAGCGGGTGAAGGATTACATCCTGGCCGGAGACTGTTATCAGGTCAATTTAGCCCAAAAATTTACCGCACAAACTGAGGCCAGCCCTTGGTCTGTGTATCAGCGCTTGCGAAAACAGATGTCGGCGCCAATGGCGGGATACTACTCTGCAGACCAATGGGCGTTAATAAGCCTGTCGCCAGAACGCTTTATTTCCTGTGCAGACCAGCATGTTGTTACCAAGCCGATTAAAGGCACTCGGCCCCGTGGAGTGACATCAGAGCAGGATCAAACCTTAAAAATGGCATTGCAGACCAGCGAGAAAGACCAAGCCGAGAATCTTATGATTGTGGATCTGTTGCGCAATGATTTGGGTAAATTGTGCCTTTGGGGCAGCGTCCATGTGCAACAGCTGTTTGCTATTGAATCCTTCAGCAATGTTCACCACCTGGTGAGCACCATTACCGGTGAGTTGCCTCAACATGTGCACCCGCTTGATCTAATGGCGGCTGTTTTCCCTGGAGGATCCATTACCGGTGCGCCAAAACACCGTGCCATGGAGATTATTGATGAACTGGAGGTGGAGAGCCGAAAGTTTTACTGTGGCAGTTTAATGTACTGTGATATTTCCGGGCGTCTGGATTCCAGTATACTGATTCGCTCGCTAATGGCGTTTGATGGCCAATTGGAGTGCTGGGCAGGTGGCGGCATTGTAGCCGACTCCACCTGCGAGCAAGAATACCAGGAGTGTTGGGATAAGGTCAGTGCCCTATTTGATGCTTTGTCCTAAGACTTAAGGTTACAGCTTAAGCTCACGGTTAGACGCCTTGATAAATTCCTGCTTTAGTTCCTGATAGGTGTTAACCGCAGGAAATTGAGGGAATTCAGCGATGACATTAGCTGGCGCTTTAAACAGAATACCGGCTTCCGCTTCACTTAACATTGTGGTGTCATTGTAAGAATCACCCGCAGCAATGCAGCGATAATTTAGTGAATGAAAGGCTTTTATTGAGGTCCGCTTGGGATCTTTTTGGCGTAGCTGATAGCCAAGTATGGTGCCATCATCAGCGACTTCCAGGCGGTGGCAAAAGAGTGTTGGCCAGCGTAGTTGGCGCATAAGAGGCTGAGAGAATTCGTAGAAAGTGTCAGATAATATGACTACTTGAAAGCGTTCCCTTAACCAGTCAACGAATTCCAATGCACCTTCCATCGGCGTTAACGTTGAGATAACTTCTTGAATTTCGTTGTACCCTAAGCCATGTTGTTTCAATAGACCTAAGCGTTGTTGCATGAGTTGATCGTAGTCAGGTATGTCTCGTGTGGTCGCTTTTAACGCATCTATCCCGGTTTTTTCCGCGAAACTTATCCAAATTTCTGGCACTAAAACGCCTTCAAGATCAAGACATGCTATTTCCACAATGGTCTCCAAAAAAACTAGTCACTGGCTTGGCGGCAACTCTAGCGATTTCGAGGCGTTTATGCAATTCAACAACGCAATTAATGGCAAGAGTTGATAAACTGAAAATGTAGTGGGATCTTTTTCTTTGTTAATGGAGTTAACAGTAAGGGGACGCAATAAATGAGAATAACCCTAGTAAAGAAGATTTTAGCGGACGGTTCAGCCTGTAAAAAATGCAACGAAGTGGCGAACCGTTTGGAAGAATCCGGCTATATGAAGTTCGTCGATACTGTATTGACCGCTGATGAGCGAGATCCCAGTAGTCAGGGACTGCAACTGGCGTCAGTTTTAGGCGTTGATCGAGCACCTTTCTTTGTGGTGGATCACGATGATGGGCGTCGAGAAGTCTATACCGTGTATTTCAAGTTGGTGCGGGAAGTTTTGGAACCCCTGACGCAATAAATCACCAAAGAAGAAGGCCCTGCTGAGTTAATTCAACAGGGCCTTCTGTGCTGAGGAGAAGGTTAAAAAAGTTTAGAGCTTCGGTAGTTTAATATGGCTGAAAAGTTCGTCTAATTCGGATCGTGTATGGCGATCTACGGCTTCATCTATCACCTCTTTAGTGAGGTGTGGTGCAAATAATTCAATGAAATCGTACATGAAACCCCGTAAGAAGGTGCCACGACGGAAACCGATTTTAGTGACGCTTGGCTCGAATAAGTGTGAAGCATCCAGAGCAACTAGATCGGGATCATTATCATCACAAGCCATTTTCGCAACGATACCGACGCCCAACCCCAATTTTACATAGGTTTTGATGACATCGGCATCAGCAGCGGTAAATACCACTCTGGGTGATAGTCCTTTATCCAGAAAGGCATCGTCCAATTTTGATCGACCAGTGAAACCGAAGGTATAAGTTACGATAGGTTGGCGGGCAATGTCTTCCAGAGTCAGCGTTGAATTTTGAGCCAGTGGGTGGTTACGCGGGACGATGATAGCTCGATTCCAGGAGTAGCAAGGCATCATGATCAAGTCGCCGAACAGTTCTAGAGCCTCTGTGGCTATAGCAAAATCTACCGTGCCATCAGCGGCCATTTCCGAAATCTGGATTGGAGTACCCTGATGCATATGAAGCGAGACTTCCGGATACTTTTCGATGAAGTTCTCAATGACACCGGGCAAAGCGTAGCGCGCTTGAGTATGGGTTGTCGCTAAGGACAGGCTGCCTCTACTTTCATCGCTGAATTCTTGGGCAACCTGTTTAATGCTATCGACTTTGCGCAGTATTTCACCTGCGATTTTTAGAATGGCTTCGCCCGCTGGAGTAACGCGAGTTAAATGCTTGCCACTGCGTGAAAATATCTCGACACCTAATTCATCTTCAAGCAACCGGATCTGTTTACTGATACCTGGTTGCGAAGTGTAAAGGCTCTGCGCGGTAACGGATACGTTCAGGTCATGTCGCGCCACTTCCCAGATGTAACGCAATTGCTGAAGCTTCATTTGTCTCCTCCCCCCTTTCTTTTCTTATATCGCCGGGGTTATAAAAGTGTTTAACTATATTCCTTATCAGAATAGGACAGAATCATTCAATTTACCAACGTCCAAACTGGAAATTATTAAATTTTTTTCTGCTATTCCACTTTAAACGTAGAAGACAAAACCGACTTCGTCTATTGGATTTACTCGCCTCGTAAAAGTAATTGGTTAGTGGCTAAATTGCCGAGTTAATTACAATTGCATACCGTTCTACCACGGAAAAAAGGTCATATATTGACCATATTTGACAGTATGGATCGATCAATATCTAACCTTACCTATGCCAACAAGAATGTATTAGGCAGGTAATGGTAATTGAACCACAGATTAGAATAGCTGACTGGATCAACCTATGGGTGGAGTCTACTGTTGCTATGAAGATCGTAAATAAGTGTGTTCTTTAATCTCGATGAGCGTGATGTATGGTAGTACGTTGGTCTAAAGTGATTAATACAGGTTGTAATGCGGTGCTGGCGGCCGCTGTATGCTTCGTGTTATCCGCTCAAGCCGCTGAAGACTATCTACACATAAAGCTTACCCCCGAACAACAAGAACTGCTGCATGGACAACCTTTTGTTGAATTTCCTTTACAAGGGTTCGCCTTCGATGCTGAGTCCGATGCCCTACCCCTCATTAAACTGAAGATAACAGCAGAAACAAACCTAATGAGGGGTCATAGCCTGGATTTGAGTGCTTCCTATCACACTTGGCAGATCGGGCCTAATTTTGCCGACTTCGATACCACCTTTAGAACAGAATTCTCAGTGAGAGCACCCGTGCGGCATTACCTGGATTTTACCCAATCTATTCGAGATAAAGCCGAATTCAGTGCTGAGAAGCTGTTTGACAAATTTATCATTGATGGTGCCGTCGGTTTTAATTTTACTTGGTAGTTTGCAGGTTCTTGAGTAGCGTCGGTTGATTGGCGACGCCATGAGGAACGTGCCCAGTGGCGACGTGTTGACTTGCTGACAAGCAATGGCCTTCTTGGTCGTCAAAAAACACATCAGCACCGAAAGCTTTCAGAAACGCCGTTTTCTCTAATCCTCCCAAGAACAAAGACTCATCAATTCGAATCTTCCAGTCTCTCAGCGTTCTTACTACGCGTTCGTGAGCCGGTGCTGATCGAGCGGTTACTAAAGCTGTCCTAATGGGGCATTCCGACTCGTCAAACTGCGCTTGCAGATTGTGTAAAGCTTGTAGAAATGGTTTGAAAGGGCCACCGCGCATTGGTGTTTTGGCAGAGGCCCGCTCAGCTGCAGTGAAGGCTTCAAGGCCTTGTGCTTGAAATATCTGTTCGGATTCATCTGAAAACAACACGGCATCCCCATCAAACGCTATTTTTAATTCAATGCCGTCATTTGAGGGGTGGCTTTTGGGGGGCGAAATGATGCTGGCCGCCGCAATACCTAACTCCAGAGCGTTGCGGACATCTTCTTGATTGGTGGAAATAAATAAATGGGTGCCGAACGCTTCGACATAACGATAAGGGCTTTTCCCACCACTGAAAGCGGCGCGTGTAATAGGTAAAGAATGGTGTTCGATAGAATTGAACACTCGTAATCCAGTATCAGCAGAATTACGCGACAGTAGAATAACTTCTACTCCAGAATTTTTTGGCAATTTTTGATTTAAGCCCAGTAATTTCTTTACGAGTGGAAATGCTTCACCGGGCTCCAGTGGAGTATCTTCGTTTTCTATTTGGTATTGTCGATAGGCGTCTAAACCTTCTTCATTGTAAATTCGGTGACTTTCTGATAAATCAAAAATAGCACGAGAAGATGTGGCAACTACCAACTTGCCATCAAAGGTAATGGGCATTAGCGTTCAACCTCATGCAGATGATCAATGAGCGGAAAATAAAGATAGGTGCGTGTGGGGCTTTGCTTAATATCATTCATTACCTTAGCATAATTATCGAGCTGGGTTTTGTAGAGTCCTGCTTCCTGCTGACTGAATTCGGTTATGGATTGGCCATCTTTGGGTCGCGTTAATTTATAGTCAATTATGTAGCGGGTTCCGCCATCTGTAAACGTACGATCCACCACCCACTGCTTTACATCGTTATCTAACCATTGGTTAAGCACAAGCTCACTGTAGCTTTCCGTGTAGTGTGGAGCGAATAACCAGTCCCGGTGGCGGGATTCTTTTATTTGATGAGCGGCCTTAACCAGCAGTTCCAGTGCATTTTCCAACGATTGTTCAGCCAAACCTTGCAGCTCAAGTTTAACTCGCCAATGTTCAGAGTAGCCTGTTAGTTCAATATCATCGAGCTGTTGTGGCTGTTCGCTTATGTGCTCCATGAGTTCGTGGAACAAGGTTCCTGCGAGCCTTTGGTAGCTGGTATTTTCTGAATCTTCTTCAGTAATAGTCGTATTGATAGCGTTCAATTCATTTGATTGCTGTCCTGTCTGCTTTTGTACATCAGAATAGGTTTTTAGATTCGCGAGAAAATCAGGTTCAGGTTGGCGAAAATAGGCTTTATATTCCGGTGTTGGAGCGGCATCAGACGCCATAACATCTGCCGGAGAAAGTAAACCTAACGTCGGCCAAAGGACTCCCAGTAAGCTTTTCGGGTTGGGTGGTTTGATTTCGCCTTCAGCATCCTGTTTCACACAACCAGTTAGATATAATGTGGATTTAGCTCGGGTACAGGCGACGTATAACAGACGATAAATTTCATTGTTCAGTCGTTGCTTTTGTTGCTGCCACAAATAGGTGTAAATTGATGAACCTTCGGAATCACCATTTTGATCTATAGGAGCAATAAACAATTCCTGATAACTATCAGCCAGAGATGTTTGTTTATCAACCAGGATTAAAGGGCGATCGTCATGCCGTGACTGGCGCTGTAATTGAGGTAAAAACACCATATCAAATTCCAGACCTTTGGATTTGTGCATGGTCATAATTTGTATGGGGGTGTCTTCGCCAGTTTGAGTTTGAGGCGGGACATAAAGGTTTTCCAGGCGCTTGAGAAACTGTTCAATATCAGGGGTGTCAGCAATGCTGTTTACATCCTCAAGAATTTCAAAAAACAAACGGGCTGCTTCAAGCTCATTGTAATCTGATGCTGTTGCCGGTAAGCCCAACTCCAGCACGAGCTCTCTCACCTGGTTTGGCCAGCGTCCTTTATTGCGACGCTGATGAGCTTTGCTGAACACCGAATATACGTGTTGCAACTTTTGTTGTGTCTGGGCTGAAAGCGTTGAATCTTTCGATTGAAGCACTAGCTCCAGCAAAGTCCAAGGGCAATCATGCACTGATGCTATTTCGGTTAACTCTGCCAGTGTTAATCCACACCAGGGTCCCCGTAAAATACCAAACCAAGCAGTTCTGTCATTGGGTGACTGGTAGGCTCGAATAACATTCAGTAGATCGATGATTAGTTGACTGGAAGTCAATGGTTCCATATCGACTGCTTGAAATGGCAGTCTGGCGCTGCGTAAGGCCACCACTATATCAAGTATATGGCTTTTTCCTTTCGCCAGAATGGCGATGGATTGCCTGTCTTTCTTGGTTTTTTTAATCACATCGACAATGTAGTTGGCTTCAGCTTGAGCGCCCTGGCTCTCCTCTTCCGACTCAGTGTTCGCCCAAAATAATTGAGTCACTACTCCACTATGTTGTTGAGCGGGCTTTGCTGCTTTCGATTGTGAATAGGGAACAGCGCCTTTGCGAATATCCACACGGGCGGGAAACGCCTGTTGGAATGTCTCATTTATCCACTGAATGACTTCTGGCGAAGAACGGAAGTTGGTATCCAGCAATAGGGGTTCGATGGGTACATCGCCGAGATGCTGATCCTGCCAAAGCTTCAGAAACAGCCCTACATCGGCCTTCCTAAAACTATAAATGGACTGCATGGGATCACCAACCAAGAACAGTGTGCGTCCGTCACCAGGAGTCCAGCCAGCCGTTAGCTTCTCCAACAAATCAACTTGCAGTATTGAGGTATCCTGAAATTCATCGACCAAAATGTGGCTAATCACTTCGTCTAAAAGTAGCGCGATCTCCGTTGGACTATCGCATTCGCCTAGTGCCGCGAGTGCCGCTAATGCCACTTCACTAAAGTCGATCGTTTTTTTATTTTGAAAGGCAAGCTTTAAGTGTGCTGCGCCGTAGCGAACCACCATCATTAGATCTTCTAACAAGTGCCATTGTTCGGGTTCAATAAGAGGGCTTGGCAGGGTGATAAAATCCAGCAAAGTATTATGCCCATGTTGCCCCAATTCGCCAAGCCTGCCCACTACTGCCTCAGCCTGCTGTTTATAAGCTTTACACTCTTTTTTTTCTACACTTGTAGTGCCAACTGGAAAGCCTACATTTTTATCAAAGCGACTTCTTAGTTTGGTTAAATCCTTTGTAAAAAACAGGCTTAGCGCTTGTTTAAGATAATCATATTCTGAATTGTGATTTGCCAATAAGCTATGCTCGGCTTTACTCAATGCCAGCTGATTTTCGGCATAAATAGCCAGGTTCTTTATTTCTTGGAATAAGGTGTCGCCTAAACAGTGCTGTGCTGATTCCAGTACTTGTTCATTCAGCCTCTCTAATGAGGATTCAAGCAGAGTTTTGAAGGCATCGATATTGCCGTGCACCGATATTACATCTGCAAGCCAATGATCTCTGTTCATCAGCATTTGCGTTATCAGTGATTCAAAACGGCCATAATTATTGTCCAGGTAACTCAGTACATTGGCTAATACATTACTAAAATCATTGTCATCATCCAGCGAGTGAAGCAGTGCTTTACTGGCTTCGGCGTACAGCTCTGACGCATCTTCTGTTACATCAAATTGCAGCCCGAGCCCGGAAGTCAACGGCCTATTGCGTACCACACTACTGCAGAAACTGTCGATGGTGACTAAACGCAGACGACTCAGGTTTTGGCGCAGCCCCCAATGCTTTTTTTGGTCCCTTAAATTCACTTCACGAGCCAGCTCGTAAAATTGACGTTCATAAGGATCCTTTGGTGGCTGTTCCAAATCGCCCATTTGCAAGGCTTCCATGACCCTGGTTCTCATTTCTGCGGCGGCCTTTTTGGTAAACGTGATGCCGAGGATCTCTTCAGGACGTTCCACTATGGTGAGTAACTTTAAGATTCTTTGCGTCAACACACCTGTTTTGCCCGAGCCGGCTGGCGCTTGCACAATAAAACTTTTGTGAATATTCAATGCCTGAGTACGTGCCTTGCCATCACTGAGCAACATTTACAGCCTCCTTCACTCGGCATACTGCCCCCAAGTGGCAGCGGCTACATACCTGTGTATTCACAGGGTCAACAGTAGCGACACCCGCACGAAAGTCCGCAGCTAACTGGCTAAGAATACTCTTCCACTCTTCTACTTGAGTCTCCCAACCTTGTTCAGGGACTCGCACGGCACGTCCAGGTTTAGTTTTAAATTGTATATTGGCACTCTGTAAACCAGACCAATCAAGTTTGTCATTACGCACAATGCCAAAGAAAATACCCTTGGTTTGATCCGGGTTTAATAGTGCATAAAGAGGAAGTTGTGGTTCTTCAGGTCTATCGCCCTCGGTGCTCAAAATGTTCTTTAAGCCCGTCTTATAATCAATTATGATTTTACTACCATCCTCCAGGCAGTCGATACGATCTACCTGCAGTTCCAAAGTGAGATCATTTAACGTCAAGGTTTGTTGCTTTTCAATCCGATCAATACTGAAGGGTAATCGTGCGGCCTCACAGCTCATTATCCAGCGTTTAAGAATGGCTTGAGTACGTTCCTGCTCCAGCTGATAGAGTTTGGTTGGATACAGTTGTGATTTTTGGCGAAAATTCTGGATAGCCTCGGCAGTGACTTGAGTAATTATTTGATTCAGCTGATCCGGTTGACTAATCAAGTTTTGTAGAGTGTCGTAATTTTGGACCTGCAACCAGAAGCCTTCCAGTGCGGTATGAAGCACGCTGCCTCGATCCGCAGGTCTAACACCTTCATATAGTGTTTCATCTTCTCTTAGCTGCAGACGATAACGACCGTAGGCACGAAAAGGACAGACCGATTGCGCCTGCAGCAACCCGCTGCCTCCCGCTATCGAGGTTTCTTCCAAGGGTAACCCCTGCTCATCCGTTCCAGCATCGCTAATACAGGGACTCAGCTTATCAAACTGTCTTGTTTCTGCAGTCTGGAACTGTAATCTATTGGTTTGCCAGGATTCTGGTTCAACGTTCTGCAATAACGGTGTCAGCATATGTTGAGTGTCATTTTCGAATTGCCCCCAACTGAATTTTACTTGTTCTGCCGCATTCTTAAACCCGGATAACAGCGCTGTGGCATAGGTCAGTTCCCGTTCAGCCCCAGATCCAGGCATGTTATGCTTTTTTAAGGTTGCTTTGGGTAGCATGGGGTTTGCCGTCGGCGGTTGTGGCCAGTTGATGCTTTCGCATTCGCACAACCACAATGCATCGAAGTTCATACCAGCGGCTTCCAGTATGCCCATGACTTGTATGGGTGCAGTTTCGGTTTGGGGTTGGAATACGGTATTCGTCAACAGTCGATTTAAATCTTTCAGGAATTGTGTGCCACTGCCCTTCTCTGCCACCAGATTTAATTCCTTGAGCGATTGAATGGTTTCGTAAAACCGAGCGACCACTTGATACTCTTCACTGTCTAGCGCGCGCTCCATTGACCAGCCCACTTTCGTCAGACTTTGTTGCAGGTGTCGTAGCCAATCGCTGGTGAATTGGCGCGAACCACTAAAACTTAGGTGGCTCAATTGATCTATTAACTCACCATTATTCGAGTTTTTTTGGGTAGCATATTTGAGCCATTGATCCGCTAACGTCTTGATGGTGAATTGTTTAAAATTGCGCTGATTTAAATAACGAAAGAAACCATCGCGGATGACCGTTTCACTCATTCCTCCAAGAAAAAAAGGGCTCATTAAAGCGATACGCCATTCCGCCAGGCTGCCTCCTTGATTCACCAGGCGAAGCGCCAACAGCAAATGAGCCACAATAGGATACTGGCTGAGGGGTTGACCAGCGGTGATATTGATAACCGATTGCCAGGAACTACCCAGCTCGGTATTAGCCCGGAAAATATCCTCAGCAATGTTGGCTAATCTGACACGCTGATTTTGTAAATTGGGGACGACTACCGCAATCCGCTGTTGGGAATTATGTTGGTAACGTTCGAGGGCCCAGAGTAATGCGTTGTGGAACTGATCTGTCACTTGAGGGAAGCTGATAAGTCGGCACGTTCCTTTTTTCGCTTCGGCTTGACTAAAGAATACCTGATTACCATTCTGCTCTAGCCAGGCTTTGACTTTGAGCAGTAACGGTTCATTTTCATCATTAAATCCGTGCAGAAAAATACGACGTTGTTGCAATGATTTGGGAAGCGGGGAATCTGTGACGAATTCAAATTTCGTGCTGTTGTCGATCCATTGTGATTCCAGCAGCTTATGTTGGTAGTTCTTATAGTTGCGCCCAAAAAGCTGGTTTTCTGGTGTTTCCCCGGTGTGCCAGTTTGCTTCATCCAGTTGCCAGCGAACCACCAGAGCGCGGGCCTGGTGGCATAGTAGAGCCATTCCATCAACATCATGCCCGGCATGACCGTCGGCTTCGAGCAGATCTTGCCACAACCTAAGGCTTTGATGATCGCTTAAAATTGTAATTGGTCGCGCCTTTAAGAGATGGTTTATCCAACTATCTAGGGGGTAGGCCTGTAAACCTGGCCAGGCAGAGCGGTTCTTGTTGCGCTGTAGTTGGTTATAATCTCGACTCAACCAGGCCGCCAACCGGCGGTTCGGTGTGAGTATCAGGTCGGCTTCTGTTAGCGATTCAATGGCGAGTGGGTAGGTCATAGTTAAAGAGTATATTTCATGAAAAAGTGGCCTAAATGAGTGCGAAATCGCTATTTAGTGTATCCGAATACAGCATTGAGTATGGTAAAGTACGCGGATAGAGTTTATAGAGAAATGATATAGGATTCCCAAATAATGTCCCAGTATAGTGTCGACAACGTCAATGTTGCCTCACAAGAGGTGTTGATCACACCCGCTCAACTGAAAAGTGAAATTCCTTTAACCGAGGTTGCTGAAGAAGTCGTATTGGCTGGACGGCAGGCCGTTAGAGACATTTTGGATAGAAAAGATCATCGCTTGTTTGTGGTTATAGGGCCCTGCTCTATTCATGATATCGATGCCGCAAAAGACTATGCACAGCGTTTAAAAGCACTGGCCGACGAAGTGTCGGATACCATATTTCTGATCATGCGCGTCTATTTCGAAAAGCCCCGTACTACGGTTGGCTGGAAGGGTTTGATCAATGATCCTTACCTTAATGATTCATTCAAGATTCAAGACGGGCTGCATATTGCCCGCCAGTTGCTGGTGGATCTATCAGAAATGGGATTACCCCTAGCCACAGAAGCATTAGACCCCATATCCCCACAATACCTTCAGGATTTGATTAGCTGGTCCGCCATCGGCGCCCGCACCACGGAATCTCAAACCCATCGCGAGATGTCTAGTGGCTTGTCATCGTCTGTAGGCTTTAAAAATGGAACAGACGGCAGTCTAACGGTAGCCTTAAATGCCCTGCACTCTGTTTCCAGTCCCCACAGTTTTCTGGGTATTAATCAGGAAGGCCAAGTGGCAATTATCAATACCACAGGCAACGCCTACGGTCATGTGGTATTGCGCGGTGGCGGCGGTAAGCCCAACTATGATTCCGTGAGCGTGGCACTCGCCGAGCAGGCGTTGGCCAAGGAGAAGCTCAGTCAGAACATTATGGTAGATTGCAGCCATTCTAACTCCAATAAAGATCCTGGTTTACAACCCTTGGTGATGGAAAACGTGACCAATCAGATACTCGAGGGTAATCGTTCTATCATTGGATTAATGGTTGAAAGCAATATTAACTGGGGCAGTCAAAAACTTAACGAAGATCGCAGTAAGATGGAATATGGCGTATCCGTTACCGATGCCTGTATCGATTGGGATACCACTGAGAAAAGTATCCGGGAAATGCGCAATAAGTTAAAAGACGTGTTGCCGAACCGGTAATGTATCCAGTATTCCCGCAAGGCTTGAATTTAATTACAGGCCTTGCGGAAATATGAGCTTCACTGAAATTATTTGAAATAGGCATTTTCACGGAGGCTGTGGTCCGTCTCATCGGTAACCCGCACTAATCCAGGTACCTTTTCTAACAATGTTTTCTCAATTCCTTCTTTCAGGGTGACATCAACCATGCCACAACCCTGGCAGCCCCCCCCAAACTTCAACACCGCAATTGTGTCGTTTTCAACCAAGCCAACCAACTGGACATTACCGCCATGGGACGCTAGCTGAGGGTTAATCTCACTGTAAAGCAAATAGTTCACTTTTTGTTCGATTGATGCATTTTCATCAATCTGCGGCACTTTTGACTTTGGTGCTCTAAACGTAAGCTGGCCACCCATTCGATCTTTCGCATAATCAATAACAGCATCTTCCAGAAAAGGGATACTGGCAGCTTCTATATAGGCTGCAAATCCTTCCAGATCCAGCTTTAAATCATCTGCTTGAGCTTCCCCCTCAGCACAATAAGCCATACAGCACTCGGCATATGGGGTCCCCGGCCGCTCCACAAATATCCTAACGCCCATGCCATCGCTGTCCTGCTTGCTAAGCAAATCAACTAAATAGTCCTGTGCTGAGTCGGTAACTGTGATCGATGGTTGTGCCATAGCTATGCCTTTTTAAACGTTAAAAACAGCTGATTGCCTTAGGTTACCGGGTTCTAATTAAAAAACCAAGTAAACTAGTCAGGAATTGCCTGTTATGAAAAAAGTTTGAGGTTCGGTGAAAAATTATCAGCTAATGCGGCCAAATAGAAGCGCTTGTATCTGTTACAATTGCCGAATTAAATCATAATATTACAGTTTGCCCTAAGAGATTGAATTATTAAATGAAAAATTTAGCCGAGCGTATCCATAGCCTCCATCAAGCCTTGTCTGAGCGAATCCTGATCCTGGATGGTGCCATGGGAACGATGATTCAGTCTTACCAGTTACAAGAATCAGATTATCGTGGAGAGCAATTTAAGGATCACCCAAGCGACCTTAAAGGTAATAATGACTTACTGAGTTTAACTCGACCCGATGTTATTAAAGCCATATGTCAGGCTTATTTAGATGTAGGGGCCGATATTATTGAGACTAATACGTTTAACTCAACGGCGGTCTCCCAAGCTGATTATGACATGCAATCTGTTGTGTATGAATTGAACAAAGTGGGGGCTCAGCTTGCCAGAGAGGTGTGTGATCAAAAAACATCGGAAACTCCAGACAAACCGCGTTTTGTGGCGGGTGTTCTCGGGCCAACCAGTCGTACTTGTTCCCTGTCTCCAGATGTAAATCGGCCTGAATTCCGTAATATTAACTTTGATGAGCTGGTTGAAAATTATACAGAGGCCGTTGGCGGTTTGGTGGATGGCGGCGCTGATTTGATTTTAATAGAAACGGTATTCGATACCTTAAATTGCCGTGCGGCAATTTTTGCTGTGCGTCGGTATTTTCAACGCAACGGCATTGAGATGCCCATTATGATCTCTGGCACCATCACTGATGCTAGTGGTCGCACCCTCTCCGGCCAAACCACCGAGGCATTCTATAACTCAATCAGTCACGCCAAACCACTAAGCGTGGGCCTTAACTGTGCATTGGGTGCTGACCAGCTAAGGCCCTATGTTGAAGAGCTATCCCGAGTTGCAGAATGTTATGTCAGCGCTCACCCCAACGCTGGTCTTCCCAATGAATTTGGTGCCTACGATCAAACGGCCGAAGAAATGGCTGAGATCGTTAAAGAATTTGCCAGCAGTGGTTTTGTTAACATTATTGGCGGTTGCTGCGGAACCTCACCTGAGCACATAGCCGCCATCGCCGAAGCCGTCGCGGATATCAAACCCCGTCAAAAACCAGAGATAAAACCCGCATTGCGACTGTCCGGCTTGGAACCGTTTACGGTTGACCGGAATTCCTTATTCGTCAATGTGGGTGAGCGCACAAATGTTACCGGCTCTGCAAAGTTCAAGCGACTAATTAAAGACGGTGACTACGAAACGGCCTTGGAAGTGGCCCGTGAACAGGTGGAAAACGGCGCTCAGGTTATCGATATCAACATGGATGAAGGAATGCTTGATTCTCAATCCGCGATGGTCACCTTCTTGAATATGATCGGCTCTGAACCAGACATTAGTCGTGTTCCCATCATGTTGGATTCTTCTAAATGGGAAATCATTGAGGCTGGCCTGAAATGTATCCAGGGCAAAGGCGTAGTGAATTCCATTAGCTTGAAAGAAGGTGAAGCCGATTTTATTGCTAAAGCCAAACTGTGCATGGAATACGGTGCGGCGGTAGTCGTTATGGCCTTCGACGAGCAGGGTCAGGCAGATACTGGCGCCCGTAAAAAGGAAATTGTTAAACGTTCATACGATGTGCTGATGAGCATCGGTTTTCCACCGCAGGATATTATTTTTGACCCTAATGTTTTTGCCGTGGCCACAGGTATTGACGAGCATAATAATTACGCCGTTGACTTCATTGAAGCCTGTACCTATATCCGCGATGAGCTTCCTTATGCCCACAGTTCCGGCGGCATCAGTAATGTATCCTTCTCATTTCGGGGTAACAACCCTGTGCGGGAAGCTATCCATGCCGTTTTCTTATTCCACGCGATTAAAGCTGGACTGACCATGGGTATTGTTAATGCCGGTCAATTGGCAATTTATGAAGACATCGATGCTGAACTACGAGAGCGCGTTACTGACGTTATTCTGAACCGTCGTACCGATGGCACAGAGCGATTACTGGAAATTGCCGAACGGTACCGTGGCGATGGTATAGCTGTGCAGAAAGAAGATGATGCCTGGCGGGAATGGCCCGTTAACAAGCGTTTGGAGCATGCTCTGGTTAAAGGAATTACCACTCATATTATTGATGATACAGAAGAAGCTCGCTTGCAGGCCAGCCGCCCTATTGAAGTGATCGAAGGACCGCTCATGGACGGCATGAATGTAGTGGGTGATCTGTTTGGTCAAGGCAAAATGTTTTTACCTCAAGTGGTGAAAAGTGCGCGAGTGATGAAGCAGTCTGTCGCGCACTTGATCCCGTTTATCGAAGCAGAGAAAAGCGATAAACAGGAAGCAAAAGGCCGCATTCTAATGGCCACTGTAAAAGGCGATGTCCATGATATTGGGAAAAATATTGTGGGCGTAGTGTTGCAATGCAATAACTACGAAGTGATCGATCTTGGCGTTATGGTTCCTTGCGATCAAATATTAGCAAAGGCAAAAGAACACAAGGTAGACGTTATTGGTCTTAGTGGTTTGATTACCCCTTCGCTTGATGAAATGGTACATGTGGCCAAGGAAATGCAACGTTTGAACTTTGACTTGCCACTGATGATCGGTGGAGCTACCACTTCTAAAGCCCATACCGCCGTCAAGATTGATCCTCAGTATGGCAAGGCCCCTGTGGTTTATGTTGCGGATGCTTCCCGTAGTGTTAGTGTGGCTTCTCGGTTGATGAATAATGAACAGCGCTCAGTGTTACAGTCTGAGTTAGCGGATGAGTATGACAAAGTCAGACAACGGAACGCTGATCGAGGCCAGCGTACACGTCTGCATAAATACGCGATCGCTCGGGAAAATGCGTATTCATTCGCATGGGGATCCTATTCGCCGCCGGTTCCCACCTTCACAGGTATTCGCCAGTATGATGACTACCCACTAACTGAGTTAGTGGAGCGTATTGATTGGACACCTTTTTTCATATCCTGGGAGTTGTCTGGCAAGTATCCAAAAATCTTCGATGACACGGTGGTGGGTGAACAAGCTCGTCAATTGTTTGATGACGCTCAGACCATGCTGCAACAAATCATCAACGAGAAATGGTTAACGCCGCGGGCCGTTATAGGCTTCTGGCCTGCAAATCGTGTGGGTTCTGACGATATTCAACTGTTTGATGAAACCGATAAAGCATTAGTAACCCTTCATCATTTGCGCCAGCAAACCGCTAAAGCCAACGATCAGCCTAATTATTGTCTGGCAGATTTTGTGGCACCCTGCGAATACGGTCGAGATTATGTGGGTGGCTTTGTGGTGACTGCGGGCATCGGCATGGAAGAAAAAGTGCGGGAATTCGAAGCTAACCATGACGATTACAATGCTATTCTTTTGAAATCCCTTGCTGATCGCTTGGCAGAGGCTCTGGCGGAACGAATGCATGAGCGAGTGCGTAAGGAATTCTGGGCCTATGTGCCGGAGGAGAACCTGGATAATGCAGAATTAATTAAAGAGAAGTATCGTGGAATCAGGCCTGCTCCGGGCTATCCGGCCTGCCCTGATCACACTGAAAAGCGTACTTTATTCAATCTGTTGGAGGCCGAGGAGCGCATTGGAGTTCAACTTACTGAGCATTTTGCCATGTTACCCACCGCAGCAGTGAGTGGTTGGTATTTTTCTCACCCGGAAGCCCGCTATTTTGCTATTGGTAAAATAAACAAAGATCAGGTTGAAGATTATGCCGCCCGTAAAGGAATGAGTGTAAAAGATGCCGAACGTTGGTTAAGCCCAAACTTAATCTACGATCCATAATAGAATCACTGTTAAATTGAGAAAGCTATGCAACCACATGATAATGCAACTAAAAAAGGAAAAGGCACTGGTATTCTCAAGGTGCTCCATAGTGTGATTGCCGCTATTTTCGGTATTCAGAGCGATAAAAACCGGGAAGAAGACTTTAGTAAAGGCGACCCATCGCAGTATATCGTGATGGGGATTGTGGTGGTCGTAGCCATCGTAATTGGTATGATAGTTTTAGTATCTACTGTGCTGGACTCAGCTGCAAATACGTAAGAAAAATTGTTAAATCAGTTATATGAATATTTCAAAATATTACTTTTATCGATAAAGTGGTGCTGGTACCCTTCTCGCCTCAAAATTTATCCAGACTAGCCCCTATTCACAGCACTTTCATGACGCTAGCTTCGTAGGTAAACGAGAAACAGTATGTACGTCTATACCGAATACGATCAAAATTTGTTAAATGAACGGGTAACCCAGTATCGCGGCCAAACAGAACGATATTTGGCTGGTAAGCTGAGTGATGAAGAGTTTCTTGCTCTCCGTTTACAAAATGGCCTGTATGTCCAGCGCCATGCCCCTATGCTGCGGGTAGCCATCCCTTATGGCATGTTAAACAGTGCCCAGGTACGTGTGTTGGCGGAGATCGCTCGAGATTATGATAAAGGGTATGGGCATTTCAGTACCCGGCAAAATATTCAGTTCAACTGGCCAGCATTAGAACAGGTTCCGGATATTCTGGAAAAGCTCGCCAGCGTGCAGATGCATGCCATTCAGACCAGCGGGAACTGTATTCGTAATGTCACCACAGATCAGTTTGCCGGTGTCGCTACAGATGAGCTGGAAGATCCTCGACCTTATTGCGAAATCATTCGCCAATGGAGCACTTTCCATCCGGAATTCGCCTATCTACCCCGAAAATTCAAGATAGCCGTTAATGCGGCTTCTTCCGATCGAGCTGCGATTAAAATGCATGACATCGGTGTTGAGTTAGTGCGCGACGAACACGGTGAAACTGCATTTTCCATTTGGGTAGGTGGCGGTTTAGGTCGTACCCCAGTGGTTGCAGAAGAAATAGTCTCCTGTTTACCGGCACGTTATTTATTGTCCTATCTAGAGGCTATTGTGCGGGTTTATAACCGCTATGGACGTCGTGATAATAAATATAAAGCTCGTATAAAAATCTTGGTCAAGGCTTTAGGTATAGAGGCTTTTCGCAACAAAGTGGAAGCAGAATGGCTTCACCTAAAAGACTCACCTATGGATTTACCAGCTTCTGAAATAGAACTAATGAAGGGCTATTTTCCGCTGCCAGCCTATGCAAAGCTCACAGATAATCCCATTGAGCTGACTAAAAATAGAGACGAAAACCCGGGTTTTGCAGCTTGGTTAAAGCGTAATTGTCACCCTCATAAGCAGCCAGGTTACATGGCGGTAACTTTGTCCTTAAAAGCCGTGGCGCAAGCACCAGGAGATGTAAATACTAGCGATTTATTTGCTATTGCTGACCTAGCTGATGAGTTTAGTTTTGGTGAAATACGCAGCACACACAATCAAAACGTGGTATTGGCTGACGTCCGCCAAGAGCGCTTATATGACTTATGGCAAGAACTTAAATTACTGGGGTTCGCCACCGCAAACATCGGTTGTCTCACAGATGTTATTTGTTGTCCTGGTGGGGATTTCTGTTCTTTAGCCAATGCCAAATCCATCCCCATTGCCGAGCAAATTCAGCGTCATTTCGATGACATGGATTATCTCTATGATCTGGGAGATATCGAACTCAACATATCCGGCTGTATGAACGCCTGTGGCCATCATCACATTGGCAATATTGGCATTCTTGGAGTCGATAAAAAAGGACAAGAGTTTTATCAGGTCTCTTTGGGTGGCTGTTCTGGTCGCGATGCCAAAGTGGGCAAAATTATCGGGCCGTCTTTCAACGAGCATGATGTGGCTGGCGTAATTACTAAAATTATCGACGTTTTCGTGGAAAAGCGTATTGAAGGCGAATCCTTCCTTTCCACCTATGAGCGCGTTGGAATGGATCCTTTTAAGGAGCGTGTGTATGCCGCCTAAAATCATAAAAGATCGGGCAATTGTTGATGATAGCTTTCAATTTGTAGCCAATGCGGAACAATTGCCACCCTCTGGAGACGTACTGATTGAGCTTGCTCTATGGCCAGAGGTGGCAGAATCACTGACTTCTCACTCGGGTCAGATTGGGCTTAAGGTTCCTGGAGATACAGAGCTGGAGGACATACAGCCCCTCATTGACCAAGTAGACCTTATCGCCATTGAATTTCCAGTGTTTCGTGATGGGCGTGGGTACTCTCTCGCTCGCTTGCTACGTGAGCGGCTAGGATTTGCTGGGGAGCTGCGAGCGACGGGGGACGTGCTCAGGGATCAATTGTTTTACCTGAATCGCTGCGGTTTCAATAGCTTTGTTGTCCGAGCAGATCGTGATATTGAAGAAGCCCTCGAAGGCTTGAGCGATTTTTCGGTAACTTACCAAGCCGACGTCCATGAGAAGCGACCGATTTATCTACGAAGAGCCTAAACAACTTTTTAAGTATTGCCGCTAACCTGCTAATATAAATGGGAAACTTTTGGGGGCGTAGGTTGTGGGTTCAGAATCCATCGTATTTTCCATTTTTCTTATATTTAGCGGTGCAGCGGTTATTTCTTCTTTTGCACTGTTTACCCGTCAGCCCTTAATTGTTGGCTACATCGTGCTGGGAGCCATGTTCGGTTCCCACGGTTTTGATTTGGTCTCTGATAGCTATGTATTGGAGCAGATTAGTCATATTGGAATTATATTTCTTCTTTTCTTGCTGGGTTTAGATCTTCAGCCAAGAAACTTCAGTAGCTTGTTGGGTAAAAGTGCCTTCGTCACTATAGGCAGCGGGTTGGTTCTGTGCGGGTCAGGCATGTTGATTTGCCGCTTACTTGGCATGGCCTGGATGGAAGCCATCATTGTTGGGTTGTCCCTGATTTTTTCCAGCACCATCATTGGTATAAAGCTTCTACCCACTACAATGCTTCATCATAAACATACCGGGGAAGTAATTATTTCCATCCTGCTGATCCAGGATTTCCTCGCCATTATCATGTTGATATTGCTTTCAGGTACCGATCATATTGGTGACGTAGGTGCATGGATAGGTGTGGGGGTTGCCCTGCCCGGATTGTTTTTCGGTGCCCGTTACTTCGTCCGTTGGATTTTATTGCCATTAATTACGCGGTTTGACCGCTTTCACGAATACATTTTTTTGTTGGCCATTGGCTGGTGCTTGGGGGTTGCAGAATTATCCCAAGCATTGGGATTGTCTTTGGAAATCGGAGCTTTCATTGCAGGCATCAGTTTGGCCGATAGCCGCATCGCCCAATACATCGCCACCAGCTTAAAACCTTTACGGGATTTCTTTTTAATTTTGTTTTTCTTCTCCATTGGCGCCGGGTTCAATCTTAGTTTGATCCCAGATATATGGCTGGCCAGCGTGTTACTGACTGTGTTGGTACTGGTGGTTAAGCCGATTTTACATGCAAAGCTATTGGATTCAGTGGGCGAAAGTAAAAAGAATGCTTGGGAAGCAGGTATACGCCTGGGGCAAACTAGTGAATTTTCTTTGTTGATTGCTCATATTGCCAGCGCTCAACTACTTATCAATGTGGTATCTTCTCACGTAATACAGGCCACAGCGATTCTTACGTTCCTGATTTCCACCTACATCGTTGTGTTTAAATATCCGACGCCTATTGCGCTTTCTGACCGTTTACGGCGGGATTAATCAACCTATTTCTACGAGATAGCGACCCTTGTGGTTGCCACTCTTAACTTCCGCTAATGCTTCTGACAGCGATTCCAGATTAACGGTCTGGGTTATTTGTGGCTGAAGTTCATCGAAATTTGAAAAATACCATTCACCAGCCAGCATGTTCCAAATTTCCTGTTTGATATCTAATGGCAATTCAACTGAATCAATGCCAAGCAGGTTTACTCCGCGCAGAATGAAGGGGAAGATGCTGGTTTGAATGTCAGTACCGGCCACCATGCCACAGCATGCAACACTGCCGCCGTATTTTATGGATTTAACCACGTTGCTAAGAACCGCTCCCCCGACGGTATCCACGGCTGCGGCCCATTGTGGTTTATGCATGGGTTTATTGGCATTCTCCACCAGGCTGTCGCGCGGTATAACCTGTTCAGCACCGATCGCTTTCAATAGGCCTTCTGATTCCATTTTGCCAGTAGCGGCGACAACCGAAAAACCGAGATTACTCAGTAGCCACACTGCCAGTGTTCCGACACCTCCCGAGGCACCCGTAACCAACACAGGACCTTGTTCTGGAGCAATACCTACCTGTAATAGAGTATCCACACACATTGCCGCAGTGAAACCAGCGGTTCCAAATACCATGCTGTCACGTGCCGACAGCGTTGCTGGTCGATGAATCACCCACTGTTCGGGAACTCTAATCAGTTCGGCAAAACCGCCAGAGGTATTCATGCCGAGATCATACCCGGTGACTAATACTGGGTCTCCAACCTTAAAACGAGGATGCTTGGTTGACACCACCTCACCTGCTGCGTCAATACCAGGTGTGTGGGGAAAGCTACGGGTAACCCCGCGATTACCTGTAGCTGATAAAGTATCTTTATAATTAATGCAGGAATATTGCACTTTGATGACCACATCTCCAGCTGGTAAATCTTCCAGTTGGCGCTCGATGATGCTATGTTTCACGCCACTATCTGTGGTTTCGACCCAAAATGCCTTAAATGTACCAGTCATCGGCTATATTCCTCACTAGTCAACATCCCTGTCAAACAATTCTTTTACCTGCCATCGTCAGAGCACTCACTGCCCGATCAATGCCTTTGGCTATAGCGCTTTCAGCTGCAAAGCCTAGCCTATCAGCCATTGATCGTTTAACTTCATAGCTGATTTCATACAGGTCATATTCCTTGCTGGCCGCAAACAGGTAATCTTCACTGGTTTTTATTTCGTCCACTAATCCATTAGCCAGGCATTGGCTGCCATACCAATGTTCACCCGTAGCGATGGCCTCGATATCCAATGCTGGTCTTTGTGACTTAACCATATCTTTAAACAGTACATGGGTTTCTTCTATCTCTTCTACAAACTTTTTCTTTCCTTCCGTGGTGTTTTCTCCCAACATGGTTACGGTGCGCTTGAAATTGCCCGCCGTATAAATATCGTAATCCACGTCGTATTTTTTGAGCACACGGTTAAAGTTTGGCAACTCGGCAACGACCCCAATGGAGCCGAGAATAGCGAAGGGGGCAGCGATTATCTTGTTGGCCACACAGGCCATCATATAGCCGCCGCTGGCCGCTACTTTGTCAACGGTGATCACCAGGTTTATATTTTGTTGGCGGAGTCTCTGCAATTGCGACGCTGCCAGCCCATAGGCATGGACCTGCCCTCCTGGACTCTCAAGTCTTAAAACCACTTCATCTTGAGGTTCAGCAATCGTAAGCACAGCTGTGATTTCGTTCCCTAGATTTTCAACGCCGCTGGCTTTCACATCGCCATCAAAATCTAAAATAAAAATTCGCTTTTTACGTTCTTCATTACTCTGCTTTTTCTTTTGTTTTTCTGCTTTTTTCTTTTGCTTGCGGTCTTCTTTCAGCTCATCCTTGTTCAAAATGTTGTGCTTGATGGCTTCTTGGAGATCCTCATAAAATTCGTTCAGTGGCGTGACAACTATTTCACCTTTGGTATCGCTTTGTCGCCGCGACTGCGCTGCCGCTGCGCCAAATGCAATAACAACAATAATACCTATGATGATGGTCAGCGCTTTGGCCAGGAACAGGCCATACTCCGTTAAAAACTCTGTCACTTGTTAACCTCTTAAATACTGATATTTCTACTATCATTTAGAGGCCATAAGATACCGCAAAGGCGGGATGAATCCTAATTATTCCCAGTCTTTAATCGCCTTAAGCGCTTCGGAATTATCAGGGCGGGCAATTAGTCCGTTACTAGTGAGCTGGACATTGAAGAAGGCTCCATCGGCCATGGGAAGGTAGGTTGCACTTCCATACTCCGCATCGAACCAACTTAGGTACTCCGAAAGATGGTTAGTTGTTGACCAGAGATTCATAACGATATCTTCCTCTCCCAAAGAGTACACTGAACGCGGCTTGGAACGTTCATCCTCCAAAGTTATATAGCGTCCTTGCAGCCGATCTAATTTAAAGCTGGGTTTTTTACCAAAAAACGCCAATGGACCCCGCCATTTAATAATTCGTGCATCAATTTGCCAAAGATCCCCCGTCATTTCGAAGCTTCTTTCACGAGCATCAAATGTTGTGGCAACGGTAGCCTGATAGCGTTGATGCCCAATTTCCTTAAAATGAACGACGGCAATGTTCATCTCATCGTACACCGTGTGGTAACTACGAACATTTAAGGCGGTAATCCCGGTAAATATAGCGATAGCGAGCAAAAAGATTCCTGTATTACCTCGCAGCCACGGGGTAATCCAGTTGCGGCGTACCAAAAAATACAATGCCGCTAACAACGCTAAAATACTGATAATTGAAAATGGTAAAAAAATCCATTGATTACTCATGACGTTTTGCTCAGGACTTTTTAGCTATGAAGGCATCGATTAGATGCCGAGAGATGGAACCCCTTGGTGGGATTATAGGAAGATTATCCAGAGACCACCAATAAGCCTCTTCGATTTCGTCATCTTGTGTCACTATCTCACCAGAGGCATATTCGGCAAAGAATCCCACCATCAAAGAGTGAGGAAACGGCCATGGTTGACTGCCAAAATACTCGATATTAGTGACATTCAATCCTACTTCCTCTTTAATTTCTCGGTGCAATGTCATCTCGAGCGTCTCCCCTACCTCCACAAACCCAGCCAAGGTAGAAAACATACCCGCCGGAAAGTGTGGCGATCGCGCCAGTAATATTTCACTACCTCGGTAAATTAAGGCAATAATGCAGGGCGAAATTCGCGGATAAGTAACAAAACTGCAGTTGCTGCACTCTTTGGCGCGATCTTGGGTATGGGGTTTAGTCGGACCGCCACAGCGGCCACAAAATTGATGGTTTCTGTTCCACTCAAGAATCTGGCGTGCTTTACCTGCTGCCATAAATAAATCAGCATCACCCAGCGCTGCAACCATTCTTAAGTCTTGCAAGCAATAGTGTTTGCTCAGCGTGACCTGATTCGATAATTGAACCGTAAACCATCGCTCACCTTTGAGGTTATCTTCGAGCAGATGAATGGTATGGTTGCTGTCCTCCAGTTGGCAAATCTGTGCCAGGCTAGGTACAGCGTCAACGCCTTGTTGGTTGGCAAGTAGAACGATCTGTTTTCTTAAGAATGCAATGCAGCGTGCGTTGTGGAGATCTGGGACGTCCGTAACGAGGTTCTCTAACACCATCGCTTAGGCCGCTTTAACGGGAAAGCCCAACTCATGCATACTTTCCTCGGCTACTTCAAGTATACCTTCGCCTATAGGTTTATCATCTTCCATACCCTCCAGATAATAATCAATAGAAGTGATGGCATCTGCGAGAGTTTCCATTACATGATAGCTGGGTGGCGCTGCATTTTCACGGATGAGTTCGTTGACTATGAATTTTTCGCAAGCAGTAACCACGGCCGCTGCCCTTTGCAATTGGAGAAAGATCAAACCTCCCCACACTGCTTTTAGGGTAACGGATACATTACTCAAATGCATGGTATCCCAGTTGGAATCCATAAACGATGTAATGGCTCGCTTCGCTAAGGAAAGACCCGCTCTGGCTTCTGCTACCACTACCTGCATAGCTTCATCAAGTTGCGTGACTGACATACCTTCGCTCATTGCTTGCGCTGTTGAGTGGTTGTAGAGCTGGTTGTCTGGTCCTTTCCGGGGCAACAAAGTCGCTACACTGTTTTCCACATAGAGTAAGGCATCAGCCACTTTATTAAATTCTGAGGATTCAGCATTGATATCAGACTTGGACCAGTGGCGAACCACATCGGCTTGAATTTTAAAATCTCCTGCCGCTTTGCTGAGCCCAAGCATTACCAGGGTATTAGAGACTCGGAGGATAGATTCAGCAATAGATTCGAATCCTTCATTATCATCCGTTGCACCACGAGCCCCAAGATCCAATGCGTCTTTAATTTGGGTGAGTTCTTCGTTTAGTGCTTGGGCAACCGAGCGAATGACAGAACCTCCAGGCCCACGCATAATTTCGAGCTCGTGAGAGATTGTCTCATCCGTCAAACCTTCAGTGTCCAGCTGGAACAATGATTGTACCTGTTGTAGCCTCTCCCCCCTGCTTCCAGCGATAGAAGCGATATACACGCATTCTTGAACGGTGCTTTGGGCGGGCTCTTTTTTAAGAGCGTTTTCGCCACCATTAATCACCTGTTTAATATGTCGATCCACCGTACCTAATAACGCCTTGCGAGCCACGTTCAGCTGAATGTATTCATTTTCGATAGCCTCTAATATGGCGAGCACCAGCCACCAAAATTTACTAATCGGCGTATTACCACATAACTTGGCAAATCTTGAAACTGCGTGAATCATGGTTCTGGCATTAGTCACGGGGTTTTCATTTTTCAACAATCCCAATAAACCTACTTGATACATATGCCGGAGGCGACGGCCTTTGGACGCTATTTGATCCATATCTGGACCATGGTCAAACAGTTGAGGCCAGTTTTCCACCGGGGCCCCAAAATGAAAGAAGCAGCTTTCAGTAATAAGCGGTTTACAAAGTAGAAATCGAACTTCATTAATAGTGGGAATAAGCAAAATAGGTAATGCCCGTTTTTTGGCTTCTACATATTCTAAATAGTGCATTAAAACCATGATAGCATTGGTTGCAGCAGCAAGTAGACGCTCATTCACTTGATCGTGATGGGCCAACACTTTATGTATCAACTGTTCCAGCTCACCGCTTAACATTGATGCGCCAGGCAGGTTTATTAATAGAAATACACCTTTGATCTGGGAGAACTGTTCAATAGCGGTTTTCAACTGTGAATCCTCACCGGATTCTTCCACAAACCGTTCGAGACTCGACTGCGCCAAGTTCAACGACTCATCTATTTGTTCCTTAACCAAACTTAAAGATGCAAAACCTTCAATTGTAACCATTACTGCCACCAAAACAGGATATGGACGCTAGATATCACGCAACTCAACCACGAGGGAACCTAACCTAAAAATGTTTATCAAAACATACTTCTAATCAGTATAGATTCTTTTTCGACGCTTTCGTCAAGGTCGCTAAGACTAATAGTTTAAAACTGTTAGCTAATGCTCTTTACATTGATAGTAAATAATATGTCTAACATCTTGATATTAAAAGCCCATCGC
Source organism: uncultured Ketobacter sp. (assembly GCA_963922875.1). GTDB lineage: Bacteria > Pseudomonadota > Gammaproteobacteria > Pseudomonadales > Ketobacteraceae > Ketobacter. Next base: position 33,304 of record CAWUJH010000009.1, read on the forward strand.
AGGTGAACAATTAGTGTTATTGTGATCCTGTTATCAACTTTTCAATGTATTCCAGATGCATTGACCACCATTTTTTTCAATAGCTTGTAGCCTTTCTTGGTGCGCGGCGAGCTCAGAATCGTTGGCTTGGATAATCTTCAACGGTTTTCGGTCAGGGGGTAGCCGTTTAATGGTAGTGCCGGAAATTGTATTAGAGTCTCCCTCTTCTTCACCAACCGTTGCCAATACCAAGGCGGTTTGACCACCGGTCATGGCTAAGTAGACATCAGCCAGAATTTCAGCATCGAGTAAAGCGCCGTGTAACTCTCGATGAGAATTATCTATGTCATAGCGCTTACACAAAGCATCCAGGCTGTTGCGTTGTCCCGGGTGAAGTTTACGTGCAAGCAGGAGCGTGTCTAGAACGCTGCAATGATCTGTGGTGGTACCGAAACTAGGGTTTGCCAGGGCAAATTCATGATCCATGAAGCCCACATCGAAGGCTGCGTTATGGATGATTAATTCGGCCCCTTTAATGTAGTTAAGAAAATCCTGAGCAATTGACTTAAATCGGGGTTTGTCAGCTAAAAATTCGTTGGTTATTCCATGAACTTCAATTGCACCGTCATCGATTTCACGGTCAGGTTGCAAATATCGGTGAAAATTATTACCCGTCAAGCGTCTTTCAATAAGTTCAACACAACCGATTTCAATAATTCGATGCCCTTCTTTAGGGTCAAGTCCTGTGGTTTCCGTGTCCAACACAACCATTCGGTGAGACATTTTATCTGATCCTCACGATTCTAAACTCTCTAAAGAGGAAGAATTCTAAAGCATCATAGAGATAGTTTCATTGAATACATCGAGTTATTTTTGTAAAAATCAGCTAGATAGTTTCTGAGGGGCTTAAATGGCGTGTGATCTACCCACAGAGTTGTTTACTGGGTGCCCGATCCAGTGGGTCCGGCTCTAACCCCAGGTATTCCCTACGCAGATGATCCCACATTTTCAGGTGATCGAAATTAGGTTCTTTAAGAACTTTCTGTTCCACGGTGAGATAAGGATTGGGCAAGAATACCGTCATTTGCTGGTCTCCGGCACCGTTAAACAGGCGTAGCGCCCAACTGGATGGCTTGCCGTCATCCCTCAGTCGGCGATACAGTTGTGCTACCGCAGTGCAGCGAATTTTTGCCAATTCATCGGAGCTCGGACTGCGGCGGGTGCTTTTGTGCTCACCTATACAGATATGGAAATGCCAATGACCGAAATCCACGGTAAGGTAACCATCTAGTAAGCTGATGCGCTTTGGCGCATTGTGAGCACGAACCTCCCACACCGCACCTTGGACAGCGGTACCAAAGTGTATTTGATCCCAGTAATTCTCATACACGTCCGTAAGTAATTTTAACAGGAATGCTTGCCCTACCGGCAAATCGAATATCTCAAGTGTGCCATTTCCAAATTCTTCCACAATGCGACCTTGCTGCATATCGTTCTCCTTTTGGTTAGTTACGGTTGTTATTGTTTGCCCGTTGTTTTGGATTTAATGAACCCAATGCCGTGATTGATAGCCCACTGTAGATATGATCGGAGGACATGGGGCGAACTTCGGCTTTTAGATGGAAAAATCTCTGCAGGTTTTCTTCAGTGATGACTTCCATTGGTGGGCCATCGACTTGCAATTGTTGATCTGCTAACAACAACAATCGATCACAAAATCGGGAGGCCATACCCAAATCGTGAATAGCGGCGATCACTAGTTTGCCCTGCTCTGCCAACATTCTGGCAAACTCCAACACCTCCAGCTGATGGCAGATATCCAGATTGGCGGTGGCTTCGTCCAGCAGTACAATGGGGGTATTTTGGGCAATGGCGCGGGCAATCAACACCCGTTGCCGCTCGCCACCAGATAATTGATTCACTGGCCGTTCTGCATAGGCATGTACGTTGGTTTCTGCCATGGCCTGTCGAATGATTGCTAGATCCTCTGGGCCGGGTGGCTGGAAGCGGCCCAGCCAAGGGTTGCGTCCCATAGCCACTATCTCTTCTACCGTAAAGGCATAATTAATCTGCGAGTCTTGTGGCACCAGTGTAATCTGACGAGCAAGGTCACGTCGGCGTAATTGTTGAAGCGAAGCGCCGTTCAGCTGAATTGTTCCGGTGCTAGGTTTGGATAAGGCCATCAACAATCGCAACAGTGTGGACTTGCCGGCTCCATTGGGTCCGATTAGGCCAACCAGAGAACCGGGATTCAATGTTAGATTGATACCTTTTATCACCGGTGTCTGTTCGTAGTAAAAACTGAGTTTATCGGTACGTAAAAGAGTCATGGGTTGATATCTTTACGCTGTTTCAATCCTAGGTTAAACAACCGGTGCTGCCGATGCTCCAGTTTCAAACTATGACGGGAGGACTGCAGATACTTGTAGAGCATTTCCTGCATATTACACCTGCATTATTTTGCGTTGCTTCAGCAACAGAAAAAGAAAGAACGGTGCCCCCATGGTCGCGGTCACCACACCAAGGGGGATGGTGGCGTAGCTGGCATCACCTCGGATTATCAGATCTGCGGTCACCAGGATTACGGCCCCCAAAAGAGCCGATACCGGTAATAAACGCTGATGTTGAGGGCCCACCAACAGCCGTGTTATATGAGGTACTACTAAACCAAGAAAGCCAATACCTCCGGCTACGGAAACCACGCAACCGGTTAGCAAGGCGGTAACAAGTAGCAGAATAAGTCGTACCCTCGATACGTCCACACCCACCGCATTGGCGTGGATTTCCCCTATCATCAGAATATCCAGGTCTTTTTGGTGATTGATGATTACCAGAATGCTTAATGTAAACACGGGGAGCAGTAATGACACATGGTACCAATTCCGCCCGTCCAGCCCGCCCATGGTCCAGTACACAATGGATTTACCTACTTCCCAGTTCTGTAATGCCAGAGCAAGTACCAGAGAACTCAATGACACATTGAAGGCGCTGACCGCAACACCAGATAACAACAACGTACCAATGGGAGTATGTCCACGATAAGTGGCTATGCGGTATACCAGCAACAGGGTAATTCCTGCGCCAATAAAGGCGAAGCCCGGTAAGGCCCAGATCGTAGTGGCGTCCAGCGCGAGAAAGATGGCAATGACCGCCCCCAGAGAGGCGCCGGACGATACTCCAAGGATAGAGGGTGATGCCAAAGGATTGCGAAAAACGCCCTGCAACACAGCGCCACACAAGGCCAAAGAGGCGCCGACCAAAGCGGCAGTCATCACCCGGGGAAGGCGCACCTGACAAACGACCGTTTGTTTCCAGTTCTGCAGCTCCACGATCACCCCTTGTAAGCGGTCTGCACTGATCAGGTTTAGCAGTGCCTGAACAGTATCGCCCACCTGTATATCGGAAGGACCAACCACTACCGCGGCTGTCATCGATATCAGCAGAAGCAGCATCAATAACAAAATAAGCGGTCGATAAGGTAGCGTTTTCATCCTTTATCCCCACTAAACCGCTGGGGATGCAGCAAGCGCGCGACTTCTTCAACGCCCTTTATCCGATGGGGAGAACCGGACGTCAGCCAAGCACCCCGCAGACTATACACACGCTGACTTCGAATAGCGGGCACATCTTGCCAAGCGGGATTATTCAATAGAATATCTCGGGCGGATTGACCTGCTTTGTTATTCCAGTCGCTCAGTAGTATGACTTCTGGTTGTAGCGCAATGGCCATTTCCGGAGAGATTCGGCTATAGGCTCTCAAGCCGGTTTCTGCAATGACATTGATGCCACCAGCTAGGTTAATCGTTTCATCCATTAGGCTGCCCGGCCCGGAGGTGGAGCCGCTGAGGCTATAATAGAGGACTCGGGGACGAGCCTCCGACGCCACTTTTTCGTGAATCTCAGCAATACGAGAGTCCATCTCAAGTAACCAGCGTTGCGCTTGGACTTCGGTTCCAAGCGCCTTTGCCAGGGTAGTGAGATTGTTGCGGATATCCTGATAGCTGTGGAAATTAGCAAAGCGTATCACCGGTATTCCAGTCGACAGGAGCATCTCCACGCTGGTTGCATTGCTGTAGGCTGCCACAATGGCCAGGTCGGCCTGCAATGAAAGGTATTCCTCGATGGTGCCGTGATTACGGGGAAGCGATCCTGGGTAGTAGTTGGGTACATTACTGATGCCAGGATCATCCGCTAGGTAAGTGATACTGGCAATGCGATCTAAAGACACCAGCTCTGTCAGCATTTCATCTCCCGCAAGAATACCGGAGACTATTCGTTGTGGTGGTTGCGCTAAAATAATATGGCGTTTTACCGGGTCTCTTATCTCTCGAGGAAACCCACCATCCTTCGCTAACACCTTCACGGTGCTATTACCTAGCTCAACACCAGGCAACAGCTGCCACTGGGAAACCGTCTGAAACATTTGCAGCATCAGCCAGCTCAATGGCAGTACAGCACCTATTAAGTACAGATATCTTTTTATTTGCACGGCTGCTTCTTCTAGAGGTAATAGTCCAATCCAACGATGGCGTAGATTCCTGGCTCTTCATAACCTAGGCCTTCTTCGATGTCCTCATCCAATATATTTTCAACTCGTGTTGAAAATAGTAATCTGTCGCCAATTTGATAAGTGCTGGAAAGATCAAGACGAACGTACTCCTTCATTTCGACATCGCCCGCCCAACGTAAGCGGGAACCGGAGTAATAGGCATGTAGTGCTAAAGTGAGAGCGTTTTCCGCGAAGGTGAAACCAAGGTTTCCTTTGTTGCGAGCAACCTGTACGGTACGCTCCCAATCACCGCCTACAGCTTTGGTTTGTGAGTCGGTGTAGGTATAATTGCCGTGCAGAGTGAGGGATCTGGCAAGAAAGTAGCTGGCCTGCAATTCCACGCCGCTGCTACGTGACTTAGCACCGTTATTATACTGGCCAAATCCTACGGCTGCTCTTGGGTTGGGCGCGGAATAGTCATAATAGATGATGTTGTCAATGTTCGTATTCCAGTATGTCGCTTCAACCTTTAGTTGATTATTAAAAGCTGATTGCCTAATACCTAGTTCAATCGTATTGCCTTCTTCCGGAGTCAAGTTGCTGTCACCATATGTCGGATTGAAAAGCTGGCTCATGGTAGCTGGAGCAAAACTGTTTCCGACGTTGGAATAGATGGTAGTTTGATCGGTAATAGCCCAGGAAACCCCAATATTACCGGTTGTTTGTTCGCCCCAACTTTCGTAGTCGTCGTAGCGTAATCCAGATGCGAGCACCACCGAATCACCAAAAACATTAATATCACTGTTAAGATAGAGGGATGTTTGAGAATCTTCACTCTCTGATTCACCAAAGGATCCCCATTGATGTGCTGATCGCACGAGGTGCTCAACACCACCAATGACATTGAGACCTACACTTTGATACAACAGGTCGTAGTTATACTGATCGCTAGCATCCTCATGGAAAGCTCTGGTATCGCTAATGGTGTTAGCTGGATCATTAAGATCCAATGGTGCTAGTTCGATGCCCGGATAACGGCGGTCATAAATATACAGAACATCACCCACGACGGATCCAGGCACAATACCATCTACAGTTGCCAGATGTACCCCTAACAGACCATTGTCAGGATCGATGTTTGAATATCTATTTTTCATCTGACTGATTTGAAACTTGTGGGAAAGACTGTCGGTGAGTTGTTGTTTTGCAAACAGACTGTAAACCTGCTCAGAGTTGCTGCTATATTGTTCTGGATCTGGCGTCTGGTATGCCCAATGATCTGAGCGTGAATCCAAGCCGGAGGAGGCTTCATCCAGCTCAGCGTAACCAAAACGGTTATCCACATCCAGCACGTTCACACCAAGCGCCAGGAATTCAGTTTCAAAACTGAACTTAGCCTGCAGGCTGGTATCTTCGAAGTACTCATACTCATGAGTATTGTCGCTGTCCGTATCAGAGGCATTGAGGGAATAAAAAAACTTACCTTGCCCAAGATCGCTGCTGTCACGCCAAGACCCTGTCTGTTTTCTCCAGCCCAAAGAACCCAATTCCCCACCGATTTTAGCGCTAGGCGTGTGTCCCGATTTGGTGGTAATCGAAATCACACCGGCAGAGTTATTAGCTCCGTATAGTGTGGCTTGAGGCCCACGCAAAATTTCAATAGATTCAATGATGCCTGGATCCAGCTGGCTCAGCAAATTACCTGTGTCTCCGCTGCTGGGTTTATTAATCTTTACTCCATCAATCACCACCAGTACGTTACTTGAGGACAGCCCACGTAATTTTAGGTAGTTATACTGCCCTGGCCCTCCGCTTTGCTTGAATTCGATGCCGACTTGTTTACGCAATACCTCAGTAATGTCGGTATAGGCTCCATTCTCAATATCCTGCTCATTGATTACCGTTACTGATTGCGTTAGCTCCACGGCTTCTTTAGGAATCTTGGAGCCGACGACAATGATTTTTTCCAGAGTAGTGATCTCTTGAACACTTACTTTATTTTCGTCCGCAAAAAGCGAAGCAGAGAAACATGACAGCCCGGCGGCGACAAGGACGCCAGTAAAGTATTTCAAAATAGCCATATAGCTTTCCTCAAGAACAACTGGGAAAACTGCGCAGGATTTTACACGGGAACACAAAGAACCAAGACAGCGCCATGTAATGGCACTGAACCAGAGCGCTATATAATTAGCTTGTCTGAATTCTATGGCGTGGAAATGAAACTCCCATTGCAGCTTGTTTATACGCCACTGCAACGGTGAAGCCTTCCACAAAGATACCTCGCTTTATGGCACAGTAACGATTAACAACAGCAGGTCTCCTGACTTGCGCGTCATGGCGGGTTTTCGCCTTCCCATGTGAACTACATTCAATATCACACAGTGGCCATTTGAAAACTCACTCGGCGCTTACAGTTGCGAGGACAGCTACGGATTTACACCGTATTCCCTTTTTCATTTCACTAAGCAATATTTCTACCGGTTGGTGAAAGCGTGTTGCTGGAAGGGATAATACATTTTAGCAATTGAAAGTCAACCTAGCAGTCCAGACTAAATTTCGCCACCACTACCCTATCTACCTAGTAGTTCTCTAATGGCTTCATTGGCTAATTCATCAACTCGTTCATTCTCAGGGTGACCGCTATGGCCTTTAACCCAGTGCCAGTCCACCTCATGTTTGGCTACCAGCTGATCAAGTCGCTGCCAAAGATCTGAATTTTTTACAGGCTTTCTATTGGCGGTATGCCAATTCTTCTTTTTCCAATTGGTCATCCATTCAGTAATGCCTTTACGTACATACTGTGAATCTGTTGTAAGGTCCACTTTGCAGCTGCGTTTTAAGCTGGCAAGAGCTTCAATAGCCGCTGTGAGTTCCATTCTATTGTTGGTAGTCATGGACTCTGCGCCTTTCAAGGTCTTTTCATGATTGTTATAACGCAATAAGACACCCCAGCCGCCAGGCCCAGGATTGCCTTTACAAGCCCCGTCGGTGTAGATTTCAACTTTATTCAATGTTACTCCGAATTTCTGGTGGATGGGTTTGCGATTCCTGTCAGTGGAATATTTACCAAAGTATCGCGGACTGACTTAAATCTGGATTTTATTGGAGTCAATGTGGATACCTGTTTGGTGGCCACTAATACGTATACTCCACCTTTCTGACGCCAAATTCTTTTGCCCAGAAAATTAATCCAATTAAACAGTTTACGGGTACGGTTGTGAGCTGTGGGCAAGCTATGCACGGCACTCTCGTAGCCTTCTACTTGAAAGTCCAATAGCTTCAGCCAATCGGATAGACGATAGGGACTTATAAAATTGCCGCTCCAGGGTACTCTGTGAGATTGGGATAAAATAAACCGGGCGATACCCCACAAGCTCCAAGGATTAAACCCAATAATAACGATTTTACCCCCTGGAATAATTGCCCTGGACATTTCTTTTAGTGTCCGGTGTGGAGAGCTTTGAAAATCAAGACTGTGATGTAAAACTGCAACATCCACACTTTCTGTTGCCAGAGCGAGGTCATCCAACGCGCTACAGACACAGCGATATTGGTCGGAATATTGTGGGGTTTCACAGAAATAAAGTTTGCGTTGAATGGTACTGCTGCCAACGATAAATTGCGGTGCTCCAACCCCGGATTGAACCAGATAATAACCAAACATGGAGGGTAGTAATTGTTCAAGCAATAGCTTTTCCTGGGTTATTACCTCAGATCCCAGCGTGGTATTAAACCAATCGGCGAGTAATCCGTGGACATTTCGTCCTTGTATTTGTTGAAAAGGTTTTAGTAAACGCGGTAGGCTCATGATCTATTAAGAGTTGCTGCAAAGTTGTTGGTATCGAAACGGTCTTGTTAAGCTTAGACTATCAGAAATTAAAAATATTCCGAATACTATTTGGTATTTAAGTATGTTGAATCTGTATCCAATTCCAGCCTACGTTGATAACTACATTTGGTGCCTGCACGATAATCATTGTGCCTATCTGATTGATCCTGGAGACGCATCGAAAGCACAAGGTTATCTGGAAGACAGGGAGCTAACCCTGTTAGGTATCCTGGTTACTCACCATCACTGGGATCATGTGAATGGTATCCAGGCGCTCACTGAATTGTACCCTGATTGCCACGTATGGGGGCCGAAAAACGAAACAATACCCTGTTGTAATTATCCCCTCGCAGAGGGCGACATCGTCAAAACTAAGCTTGATATTGATTTTTCGGTACTGGAGTTTCCCGGTCATACCTTAGGACATATTGGCTTTTATGCGGAGCAATCCGCCTGGGGACCGCTTTTATTTTGTGGTGATACGTTATTCTCTGCTGGATGTGGTCGCCTGTTTGAAGGAACGGCGGCACAGATGCATAATTCTTTGAGTAAAATAGGTCTTTTGCCTACAGATCTGGTGATTTGTTGCACTCATGAGTACACAGAAGCCAACCTCAAGTTTGCTATAGCAGTAGATCCCGGCAATGAAGCTATAGAGCAGTACATGAACCTAGTCAAAATTTTGCGCTCTGAGAATCGCCCTAGTCTTCCAACTACATTAAATCAAGAACGATTGATTAATCCTTTTTTGCGTATAGCAGACCCTAGTATCCAGTCACAGTTAGTAAAAAAGTATGGCCATAAACCAGAGAGTGATGCAGAATCCTTTGCTATGCTTCGAACATGGAAAGACAATTTTTGAGCTAAGCCTGATGTAACTTGCATGGCTGGCGCCTCTCTTGTCGATGGCTACAGCCGAATCGGTTATTTTACAGTTAATTTTATGTAGCCATTGGTTATAAAGTTTTGATTGTTATAAGTTGTTTGGGAATGTATGGACAATTCGATATAACCAGAGTCGTATTAGGTCAGTGATGTATAAGGACGCTCGGGTCAATGAATAATCATGTAAAAATCGCCTTTGGGGTAGCATTGCTATCCTGTTTGATGAGTGCTTGTTCCCTTCCAGGGACAGGCGAGCATTACCTATCAGAACAAAGTAATCTAGACACCAGCGACAGGAAGAAAGCGCTTCTTGACGAAATCTTGGTAGACAAATTCGAGCATAGTTCGGCAGAAGGTGACCTTGATGAATTATCAACCGAAGCCGATTCTGGCGTCAGTGCTACGGTCATTTTGGCTGATCCTCAAACTCAATCCACTATTCCTCTAATATGGGATGTATTTAGAGAAAACGTCTCTCTTAATCTTGCCGAGGATAATCAGCGAATCAAAGTCCAGCGCGACTGGTACAGCCGCAATCAAGCGTATATCACTCGAGTACTCACCCGGGCTGAGCCATACATATACCATATCCTCGATGAAACAGTTGAGCGTAATTTACCCAGTGAGTTGGCCTTATTGCCAATCGTTGAAAGTGCTTTTGATCCGTTTGCCTATTCACACGGGCGTGCTGCCGGAATCTGGCAGTTTATTCCAGGTACCGGTAAGGCTTATGGGTTGAAACAGACTTGGTGGTACGAAGGTCGACGGGATCCGGTGGCTTCTACTGAAGCGGCTTTGAACTATTTGGAAAGACTGAACAAACAATTCGACGGTGACTGGATGTTGGCATTAGCCTCTTATAACAGCGGCGCTGGCACCGTACGTAGAGCAATTCGCCGCAATAAGGCGGCTGGTAAACCCACTGATTTTTGGTCGTTAGATTTACCCAAAGAAACCAGAGCCTATGTGCCCAAACTTATCGCTTTGTCCCAAATATTTTTTGAACCAAAAAAATATAATGTCACGCTGTTAGAATATCCGTTTGAGCCCTACTTTGATATTGTTGAGACTGGAGCCCAGCTTGATTTGGCGCTGGCGGCCGATATGGCAGAGCTGGAACTTGACGAACTCTACCGTTTAAATCCCGGTTTTAATCGTTGGGCAACAGATCCCGATGGGCCTCATCGTATCCTGGTACCTATCGAACGCAGCGAAAAATTCAGGGCGGCACTCGACAAACTGCCACCAGAAAAACGGATTCAGTGGATAAGATATACTATTCAAGAAGGAGATTCGGTACTTTCTATATCCAAGAAAAACAATCTGACGCCGGAGCTGTTGATGCAAGTCAATCATCTAAATGGAACTACTATTCGTGCTGGCAAAACGTTATTAATCCCCACCGCAAGCCAGGCATTGGACAAGTATTCATTAAGCGCTGATCAGCGTCTGGCAAATAAATTGAACCGCGAACGAAATGGTAAGCAGAAACTGTATCACCGGGTTTCAGCTGGCGACAGCTTTTGGTCAATCTCTCGAGAATATGAAGTGGATCACCGGTCATTGGCTAGCTGGAACGGAATGGCACCCACCGATTTATTAGCAGAAGGCCGCAATTTGGTTATCTACACTGAATCTGGCCAAAATACTTCTGCTTTACAGCAACAACGCTTGAGAAAAGTCTTTTACAAAGCACGTAATGGTGATTCTTACGCTCGAATTGCCGATCGTTTCAATATAAGTCTGCGCCAGATTAAAAGTTGGAATAATGTTAATTTAAAGAAATATTTGCAGCCCGGAGACACCTTAACCCTATACGTTGATGTCGCCAACGCACCTTAATTTTGCACCGCTGTCAGGGCTAATCCTGCCTGTTGAGCCAGCATAGTGAATCCAGCGTACTGCTGATCATTCAAGGCTGTCTTTTTGGTAAATTGATCTCCATAAAAAACGCCAATCGGGCGTCGGGCTACAATAATAGGTGCGACAAAGTACTCATTTATTTTCACCGCATCTTGAACCTGTTTGGTATGTAAATAGTAGCGTCCCGCCATTAATTTTGAACCAATCCAAAACTGTTGCGATTGGGTAATGGTGGCGGTAAATACATTTTCTTCATTGAGTGTAATCTTAAAGGCCTCTTTAAAAGAAGGCTCCATATCTCCTTTGAAGAATTTCGGCACCAGCTTTTTACGGTCTCGCGACAACAAAGCCATAACTATTCGATCAAGACCCAGAGCGCTGGTCATCCCTTCTAATACCAGGTTAAGCATCTCATTAACATTCATGCGCTTGTCGGCTATTAACTTATTTAACTGATTCATTATATCCATTTGTAACTGAAAATCAGACACACCTGAATAAGGTTCTGGTTTGCCGGGCTCTGGGTCGGTTTCTATTTTGAGACCAGTGGTACCCGTGCTATTGCCAGATAGGGCCATTTCAATGAGATCCTCGATGCCCTCTTCTGCCATTGAACCCGGTGGAAATTCAGTACCCTGGTTGCCTGCGTTTTCCAAAGTAGTGATGTTGACCTTACTATGGGCTGCTGCTGTCCCTAGAGCTGCCACTGGCATGCTCTCAGGTTTGCTGATATCACTACCCGCTACTTGTATTTTGGATTTAGGCGCCTGATCCGCTGAAGGAATAAGGTGCTTAACTTTAGTGGCTCCATAATGCACCGCTAAATCCTGTGCTTTTTGTGCCATTTCCTGAACTTCGGCCATCGCTTGTTTGAACGTAAGATTGCGGTATTTTGCTATTTTTTTAACGACATCCTGGACCGCTTCAGTATTCCACCCCATTGGTGCAACCTGACTTAATTCATCACCCAATAACACCGCCTGAGCGGGTTTGCTCGGTAACTTTGGCTTGTTAAGCGCTTCAATCAGGATGTCCCCCAAATCCCATTGTTTTGCGAGGCAGAGGGAGAGATCTTGAAATTTGCACCCTAAAACTTCCTGGGCGGCCTGCTCTACATTGTTACCATTTTGAGCAAGGAGATAATTTAATTTACGACTGATTTCATCGTCTCGCGCTAACATGGATAGCTCGGCGAAATGCAGCAACAATGTGGAAATGAAAATCTCTTCCTGGGCTTCTGATTTGGCTTCTCTCAATAAACCTCGTGCCTGCACTGCGGCGTGAAAAGAATTCGCAATTTGATTCATTAATGCTTCAGAGGGATTGTGCTTGAGTATGTTGTCAAGAATCTGCATCGACAAGGCAATATCTCGAATGGTGGTAAATCCCAACATCACAATGGCGCGCGTGATTGTTTTAATATTACCGCCAAACCCCTTATAAGCGACACTATTTGAAATCTGTAATACCCGGGTGGTAATACTGGGATCCTTTAAAATTTGTTCGGTAAGTTGGGACACCCTAGAATCATCATCGGTCGTTAGCCTGTTAAGCTTTTGAATAGTTTCCGCCAAGGCAGGCATATGCTCCTTGCCAAGGAAATCCACCCAGTCTTCTACTGAATATACTTTTTCCTCTACCATTCCTGCTCGCTCATTTAAAAAAGCTAAAAAAGCACCCCACTTTTTAATAGTAGCTAACTTCTTGCGATGTGCTTGTTTTATTTGAAGTTATTGTTTTAACCAGTTATAAAGTAGAATCATTGGAGTTCCTGAATATTTGGTATGGCTGGAAGTGGGACTGGTTAGGAGGTCTATGCACAGTAATCTGTCTCTAAACACGGATTATTTCAGGTTTACAATTGCTCAAATTTTGCTCGCGATCGGGGTGGGTAGTGTATTTTGGAGTAATATAGGGCACGCGGAAAATGTTCAAAAAGTATCCTCAATCAGTCTGTATGACTACCCTAAATACACTCTCGAATCAGATCATTTTGATTATGCAAATCCTGAGGCCGTAAAAGGCGGTAAGATTACTCTGCCGGCTCTGGGTACCTATGACACCTTAAATCCCTATGTTTTGAAGGGTATAGCTGCCAGTGACTATACCGCTGTGTACGGTATTACGGAGCGCAATGAACCGTTAATGGCGGGCACTCATTTTTATCTTGAATCCGGCGATGAGGCACAATCAGCCTACTGTTTAGTCTGCGAGACGCTTGAATTTCCCGCAGATTACTCGTGGGTAGTATTTACCATCAACCCTAGAGCCCGCTTTCATAATGGTGACGCGATTACGGCTCATGACGTAGCCTTCAGTTATACATTATTGATGTCCGACCAGGCCCATCCGGTATTTGCGAATAATCTTGCTGTGGTAGCATCTGTCAAGGTCATAAGCGATCTACAAGTTAAATTCCTCCTTAAACCCGGTGCTGAAAGATCCGCATTACTTAGAATTGGCGAAATTCCTGTAATGTCCAAGAACTTTTGGTCAAAACACACCTTTGGTGCCAGCTCAGGAATTGCCCAACCTCTCAGTGGCCCCTATCAGATTAAAGAATTTGTGTTAGGGAACTACCTGATCCTGGAAAGAGTAAAAGATTTTTGGTCGAAAGATCACCCGTCCTATCGTGGTATGTTCAACTTTGATGAGGTAAGGTTTGATTTCTATAGAGATAGAACCGTTGCGTTTGAGGCTTTCAAATCGGGTGGACTAGATTTTTGGATTGAATATGTATCTAAGAATTGGGTAACTGGCTATGATTTTCCGGCGATTCACAATGGAACAATAATCAAGAAGAAAATCCCTCACCAAATCCCTGCAAACACCCAGTCCTTTTTTATGAATACTCGTCGCCCTTTGTTCAGCGATGTGCGTGTCAGAAAAGCCCTAACCCTCCTGTTTGATTATGATTGGCTTAATAAAAATATTTTTTCAGGAGCCTATCGGCGCTCAAATTCCTATTACGCCAACTCAAAAATGGGTGCTCAAGGGCTGCCAACTGCAGCTGAAATGGAACTACTCGAACCGATCCGGGACAAGGTTCCCAAAGAAGTGTTAGCCCGTGAATTTAGTTATCCCAGTTATTCCCAGTCAATGGATCTGCGCAATGGAATGAAAGGCGCCATACAGTTGTTAAAGGATGCAGGCTGGGAGTATCAGAATTCAGAATTAAGACACAGTGAAACCGGGCAACCGTTCGAATTTGAATTTTTAATAAATAGTCCATCCTTCCAAAGGGTATTGATTTACTATGCCAGCACGCTTAAAAAGGTAGGTATAAAAATGAATATTCGAGTGGTGGACAGCGCGCAATACAAAGTGAGACTAGATGCTTTTGATTTCGATATGACAGTCTATGTATTACCACAACCAGCAATGCCAGGACACGAGCAAAGGATCTATTTTTCCAGTGAGCAGGCGGATATTCGGGGTTCTCGAAACCTTTCTGGCATCAAGGATCCTGCGGTTGATTATTTGCTGAACAAGCTAGCCTCTGCAAAAACGGAAAGTGATTTGATGGTCGCCTCTCGGTTGCTAGACCGTGTTTTGCTCTGGAACTACTACAGTATTTTAAATTGGTACAGCGGCTATCATCGAATCGCCTATAAAGATATATTTGCTCGACCACAACAGTATCCCCAATTCATTCTTGGTTTTCATACCTGGTGGTTGAAGGCGGATAGCTCGAAAAACCAGAGTAAGCGCAATTAATGAAATAGGAAGCATTTTTTGATGAAAGTGAAAATCGCTCATAGCTGGATACTATTGTTTATTATATTTACTAATTGGGCTGTTGCCGAACAAAATATCGTTGTCAGTCATGGGATTGCCATGCACGGTGATTTGAAGTACGACAAAAATTACACTCATTTTGACTATCGCAATCCGAAAGCACCCAAGGGAGGTAACGTTACACTTTCTGGATACGGTACCTTCGATACACTGAATCCTGACATTGTTAAAGGTGATCCGTCAGCTTACATATGGCTCATCTATGACACTTTAATGGTTCAAGCAAATGATGAACCTTTTTCTATGTATGGATTAATTGCCGAAAAGGTGGAGTATCCGGAAGATCGCTCATGGATCATCTTTCACCTGAATCCAAAGGCTAAATTTCACGATGGCACACCGATTACCGCAGAAGATGTGGTGTTTACTTTCAATCGGCTTACCACCGACGGTGCACCTTACTACAAAGCTTATTATGCTGATGTTGTCAGCGCGGAAGCGTTGGACACTCAGAGGGTTAAATTCACAGCTCGAGATGCCAAAAATAGAGAGCTTATATTGATTTTGGGGCAACTCAAGGTGTTGCCCAAACACTATTGGGAAAAGCGGGATTTCACGGCATCCACCTTGGATATTCCCTTAGGTAGTGGACCGTATAAGTTGGTAGATGTGGATGCCGGGAAAACAGAAACTTACGAGAGAGTACCGAATTATTGGGCAAAGGACTTACCCGCCAAAAAAGGCGCTTTTAATTTCAATACCATCAAGGTGGATTATTATCGCGATCAAACTGTAATGTTAGAAGCATTTAAGGCAGGTCGTATTGACTACCGTGAAGAAAACTCCTCAAAACGCTGGGCCACCGAATACACTGGTACTCCATTCGATAAGGGAGAAATAATTAAATACGAAGTTGAGCACCAGAACCCTACGGGTATGCAAGCGTTTGTTATTAACACCCGCCTAGAGAAATTTCAAGATCCACGGGTCAGAAAAGCATTGGATTATGCTTTTGATTTTGAATGGACAAACAAACAGCTTTTTTATTCAGCTTACGAGCGTACCAACAGCTTTTTCTCCAATTCTGAATTAGCGGCCAAGGGGTTACCTAGCGAGAAAGAACTGGCGTTGTTAATCCCTTTCAAAGAAGACTTACCTGAAGAAGTGTTCACCGAAGTTTATAAATCACCTACAACCGATGGTAGTGGAAATAATCGGAAAAGCATTCGCCAGGCGTTAAACTTACTGAAACAAACCGAGTGGGAGTTCAAAGGTACTGATTTGGTGAATGCCAAAACAGGCGAACCCTTTACATTTGAGATACTGTTATACAGTAAGGATTTTGAGCGTGTCGTCCTACCCTACATTAAAAACCTTAGAAAATTGGGCATTGATGCCAACGCAAGACTTGTGGACTATACAAATTATGTGCGTCTAGTAAGAGACTTTAGCTTTGATATGATTATCGGCTCTTTTCCTCAATCCAACTCACCTGGCAATGAGCAAAGAGATTATTGGTATTCTAAGTTTGCCGATATCAAAGGTACTCGTAATCTCATTGGAATTAAAGATCCAGTCGTCGATAAGCTAATTGAAGCGGTTATCGGTGCTAAAACCCGAGAAGATTTGGTGGCTGCTTGTCAGGCATTGGACAGAGTGTTGTTGTGGGGCCACTACGTTGTTCCGCAGTTCCATATTAGCCAGCATCGAGTTGCCTATTGGAATAAATTTGGTCATCCCGAGGTCCCACCAAAATTTGGTGATGTAGGCTTCTTTTCTTGGTGGGTAAAGCCTTAGATGTTTGCTTATGTGGTGCGGCGTTTATTACTCATTATTCCGACTCTCTTTGGAATTCTAACGCTTAATTTCGTTATTGTTCAGGCTGCACCCGGTGGCCCTGTAGAGCAAATGATAGCGCAGCTAGAAGGAATCGAGGGTGGCGCGTCCTCCCGAATGGGTGGTGGTACTCAATCAGAAATCCGCACCAGCAGCGGAGCAAATGGTTCCAGCTATCGCGGAGCCCAGGGGTTAGATCCGGAACTAATTAAGAAAATCGAAAAAATGTATGGCTTTGATAAACCCGCCATAGAACGGTTCTGGATCATGTTAAAAAGCTATGCCACGCTGGATTTTGGCGAAAGTTTTTTTCGCGACAAAACGGTGGTGGAATTAATCAAAGAAAAGCTACCTGTTTCCATCTCCCTTGGATTATGGTCAACATTACTGATTTATATTATTTCCATACCTCTTGGCATTAAAAAGGCAGTGAGGCATGGCACACCCTTCGATGTGTGGACAAGCTCGATAGTTATAGTCGGGAATGCAATACCCTCTTTCTTATTCGCTATCTTTTTAATTGTTCTGTTTGCTGGTGGCAGTTATTGGAATATATTTCCCTTAAGAGGACTGACCTCGCCAAACTTCGAAGAGCTCAGTTTGGTGGGGAAAGTAGTAGACTATTTTTGGCACCTAGCCCTACCGCTAGCGGCATTGGTCGTAGGTGGTTTTGCTACTCTTACCATGCTCACTAAAAACTCTTTTCTTGATGAAATCGGCAAACAGTATGTTGTAACTGCCAGAGCTAAAGGATTATCTGAACGAAAAGTTCTATATGGACATGTGTTTCGTAACGCCATGCTGATTATTATTGCGGGTATCCCCTCCGCTCTGGTATCCATTTTTTTCACAGGGGCTTTTCTTATAGAAGTTATATTTTCTTTGGACGGCTTAGGTCTGCTCGGGTTCGAATCAATTCTTTCAAGGGATTATCCCGTTATTTTCGGTACCTTGTTTATCTTTACCTTGCTATCTTTGGTGGTCAATCTAATTAGTGACGTCACTTATACACTAGTTGATCCACGTATTGATTTTGAGTCGAGGAGTTAGGGTGTCAGGAATAAAGTTGTCCCCTATTAATCAACGTCGTTTTCAACGCTTCAAAGCAAATCGACGAGGCTGGGTTTCACTCTGGTTATTTTTGATTATATTTCTAAGCAGTCTGTTTGCTGAATTCTTGGCAAATGACAAACCGCTGCTTGTTAAATATGATGATCAATATTACTACCCTGTTTTCTTTGTGTATTCAGAGCAGACGTTTGGTGGTGATTTTCCCACTGAAGCCGACTATAGGGATGAGTACGTTATAGAACTCATTGAAGATAAAGGCTGGATTCTTTATCCGCCTATCCCTTTCAGTTTTGATACGATTAACTATGATTTGCCTTCGCCTGCGCCTTCCCCGCCAGATTCCGTCAACTGGTTTGGTACTGATGACCAAGGTCGAGATGTATTGGCGCGACTAATTTACGGTTTCCGCATATCAGTGTTATTTGGTTTGGCGCTGACCATTCTCAGTTCATTTGTCGGCATTATCGCAGGAGCACTACAGGGATATTATGGCGGTAAGATAGATTTGTTGGGACAACGATTTATTGAAATTTGGTCTTCCCTTCCGATTCTTTTCCTATTGATTATCCTATCGAGTATCGTGAGACCAAATTTTACTTGGCTATTGGCGATAATGTTGCTGTTTAGCTGGATGTCGCTGGTGCCGGTGGTAAGAGCAGAATTTCTTAGGGGGCGTAATCTGGAATATGTAAAGGCGGCGAAGGCGCTGGGACTTAATGATGTGGGAATTATGTTTCGACATATCTTGCCAAATGCCATGGTTGCAACCATTACATTTATGCCGTTTATACTCACAGGTTCCATAACCACCTTGACCGCACTGGACTTTCTTGGTTTCGGCTTACCACCCGGGTCACCGTCATTAGGCGAATTAGTGGCCCAGGGCAAGTCCAATTTACAAGCACCTTGGCTGGGAATTGCGGCATTTGCAGTGCTCAGTATTATGCTCACCTTATTAGTATTTGTGGGTGAAGCCTTTCGAGACGCTTTCGACCCCAGGGCCCAATAGAAATGGACGAAACAGTTCTAGCTATTAAAAATTTACAGGTTCGTTTCCACCAGGGAGAAACAGTCATTAATGCCGTTAACGGCGTGAGCTTCGAGTTAAAACGAGGTGAAATGTTTGCTTTGGTCGGAGAAAGCGGATCCGGGAAATCAGTGACTGCACATTCAATTTTGCAGCTATTGCCCAAGAATTCTGCAGAATACGTGAGCGGCCAGATAACTTTTGAAAATGAAAATCTGCTGGATAAATCAGAACAAGAGATGCGAGTGATCCGTGGCAATCGGATTGGCATGATTTTTCAGGAACCTCTTTCGGCACTCAACCCGCTTCATACCGTACAAAAGCAGATCGGTGAAATGCTGCTTATACACAAGGGTATCAGAGGCGCAGCCGCTCGAACAAGAACTATCGAACTGTTAGAACTGGTAGGAATTGCTAACCCAACGGATAAACTTAAGACCTATCCTCACCAGCTTTCCGGAGGCCAGCGGCAAAGGGTTATGATAGCTATGAGCTTGGCCAATGATCCCGAGTTATTAATCGCTGATGAGCCCACTACCGCATTGGATGTGACTATTCAGAAACAAGTGTTAAACCTGCTAGTGGATCTTCAACAACGCCTGAAGATGACCGTTTTGCTAATCACCCATGATCTTGGAGTGGTTCGTCATTACGCCCATCGTGTGGGGGTAATGACTGAAGGTGAGCTAGTGGAAACCAATACAACAGCCGAACTATTTAGTAATCCACAACACCCTTACACCCAAAAACTGTTGGCTGCCGAACCCAGTGGCAGCCCTGTAACGGTTCCTGAAGGCGCGAAAACCGTTCTTACAGTAGATCAGCTTCGGGTATGGTTTCCCATTCAACGTGGTGTTTTCAAACGCACTGTGGGCTACATCAAGGCTGTCGACGGCATCAGTTTCACCATCAAGAGTGGTACGACTCTTGGTATTGTTGGTGAGAGTGGTTCTGGCAAGACAACCCTGGTTCAAGCACTGTTAAAGCTTTCTAATAGTCAGGGTAAGATTGTCTTTTTGGGACGCGATATTAGTGACTTTAACAACAGACAGATGCGTCCTCTCAGGAACCAAATGCAGATTGTGTTCCAGGATCCCTTCGGGAGTTTGTCGCCACGAATGAGCGTTTTTGAAATCATTGCCGAAGGGCTTGTTATTCACCAGGATCTTGAAAAAAGCGAGTTGGAAGAACGAGTCATTAAAGCACTGGAAGATGTAGGTTTGGATGAAGCTATGCGCCACAGATTTCCCCATGAGTTTTCTGGTGGTCAAAGACAACGCATAGCAATAGCCCGAACCTTAATACTGGAACCCGAATTAATCGTTTTAGATGAGCCCACTTCCGCACTGGATAGAAGCATTCAAGGACAAATTCTGGATTTACTCCGCCTGCTACAATACAAGTACAAGTTCTCATATCTATTTATTAGCCACGATTTAAAAGTTATTCGAACAATAGCCCACGAAGTTCTAGTTATGAAGGAAGGTGTCGTGATTGAATCTGGTGATGCAGAAAAATTATTTTCAGCTCCGAAAACTCCCTATACACAAGAGTTAGTGAGCTCAGCTCTGTCAGTATAAAAAAAGACCCGCAGGTTCACCGGCGGGCCTTTTTCTGATTTAACGGTTATTTAAAGTGTTAAGTGGCTACTAAAAAGTTTCGATTTCAGCTTCTGACTTCAACCAAGAGACAAACAATTCAAACTCCTTGCTGCCCTGCTGTTCAGAAGCCGACGCTTTAGCTTGCAACTTTTCATCTTCTTTAAGATCTAGAGTACCGGCAATAACGTCGTTTAAAACCACAACACTTACATCACCATTGGCAGCCGTTATTTCAGCAACACTCGGCAATTCTTCTGTTGGTTTTGGCATTTCAAACGCTTTGGCTACTAGGTTTCTTGGCAATGCTGAGTTTTGTCGAGTTACATCCTTGTTATTATTCCAAGATATATTTAGCTCTTTGCCTATGTCTGCCAATGAAACGCCAGACTTGATTTTTTCGACAATGCTTTTGGCTTTTTCAAGAGTCAGCGCCGCTGCTTTTTCGTTGGTTAATGTCGTTCTAATTCTTTTTTCAACTTCATTATAATCCAAGTCTCTTGGCGGTTGATGCTCGTTCAAATTCAGTACAGCAAATTGCCCATCAGCGAGTTCTACAACTTCACTGTTGCGTTTTTCGTTTAGAACCGCATCAGAGAAAGCTGTATCAGTGAAAGCCTTATTGCGGGCGATTCCTTTGCCTCCAGAGCGTGAGAAGAAGTCAGTTGTTTCAATGGGTAGATCGTATGTTTTGGATATAACATCCAAATCGCCAGTTTCATAAGACAACCGATTTAACTCATCAACCATTTCATCCAGTTTTTCACGGGCTAATCGTTCTTTTGCCTGGCTGATAAGCTTTGTTTTCAATTCTTCAAAAGGAACGATTTCTTCGCCCTCAATATCGGTTAACTTAATGATGTGGTAGCCATATTCAGTTTTAACAATAGAGGACACGTCTCCCACATCTTTTAATCCAAAAAGAGCATTTTCAAAGGCTTCGTCATAAATACCTCGTCCTGCATAATCCAGATCGCCACCAGCACCAACAGTAGCAAAATCATCTGAGTATTCAGAGACCATTTCTTTAAATGTCTTTCCTTCTTCTAGCCCCTGTTTGGCTTTTTCTATTCGAGCCATCGCCTCCTCTTCTGAGCGATCATCATTGACTTCCACCAAGATATGGGATGCTCGTCGACGCTCTAAAGTGCGAGCTTCAGCCAAATAAGCATCATATTGTGCTTTCACTTCATCATCAGGTACTTCTATGGACTCACTAATTTTAGGCGCGCTGACTGAAACATAATTAACTTTTACTTCCTCTGGCGTACGAAATTGCTCTTTGTTTGCCTGAAAGTACGTTTTAATTTCATCATCAGTAAGTTCAATCTGATCTTTAAAATCTTCTACCTTAAGCGTAATGTGAGAAAGGCTTCGTTTCTGGTAGCTAATATCAATTAAGTATGCGAATTCTTGATCAGTAACAAACCCACTCTTATCGTAAGCATTTTGTAATTGTTCAATAACCATACCCTCCTGAATCGCCTCAAATAATTTGGTTTTGCTCAGGTTGGCTTGCACCAGTAAAGTTTCCAGTCGGTCGGTAGAAAATTGACCATTTTCATCCTGAAATTGCGGCATGGATCGCACATAACTCTTTACAAGATCCGGCGACACATCCATTTGATTGGCCTTGGCTGCTTGTTTTATGAGTTCTCGGCTGATGAGATTATTTTCAACATTTGGCCGTAGGATTTCGTCACGGAGAAATAACTCGTTGGCATTGTCACCCATTTGTTGGCGCAGCTGTTGGCGTTGGTTTTCTACCGCTCTGCTTACCTCAACTTTGGAAATTTCGGTGCCATTGACTGTAATAGCCACATCTTGATTGCTGTTTGAACTAAATATACCTTCAATACCAACAAACAAAAATGGCAGGATAAATAAAGCAAGTAACACCTTGCCTACCCACCCTTTAAGTAAATTTCGAAACTGTTGCATGTTGGTACTCCAATGTCTCTTTAGTTTGCTTTCAAAATGAAAAGGAGAAGCGTAATAGAAAACGCTTCTCCTTTAATTCTAACTGATACTTTGATACTTAGTAAAAGACCATAAGAAATGGCGGAGCGGACGGGACTCGAACCCGCGACCCCCGGCGTGACAGGCCGGTATTCTAACCAACTGAACTACCGCTCCGGCGTAATGCAACAATGAAAGACAATGCAGAGCTTTAAAAGTGATCTTTTTAAGATCGATTTTGATGTCCATTTAATTGTTATTCTTATCGTCTATTAACTATCTTAGCACCATGATTGTGGACGCTTAATTGTTAACGGCATCCTTTAATGCTTTGCCTGGTTTAAATGTTGGAATTTTAGCGGCTGGTATTTCTATCGGTTGACCAGTCTGCGGGTTGCGTCCGCTTCTAGCCGCTCGATCTTTTACAGCAAATGTTCCAAAACCAACCAATACTACTTGGTCGTTTTCTTGCAGTGCACCCGTTACCGTTTCAATTACGGCATCAAGTGCGCGACCGGCTTGTGCTTTTGGAATATCTGCAGATGCAGCAATTGCGTCAATCAATTCGGACTTGTTCACAAGACTCCCCTTTTCTTCGTATGAAATTTGTCTGCGGAATTTACCTAACAATCAGGTAGGTATGTTTCAGTGGAATTATTGGCTCCAGGGCCACCCTAAGCCCCCGTCCCTTGTGGCGGAGCAACTTTATACCAACTGCAAAAATAGGCTGTCAAGCATCCATTCTCGGCTGCATATATTTATTTTTTTTCAAGTGCTAATTACGGCAGTATTGCTTATTATTTTGCTATGAAATCGCATTTTTTTAAGCTTTTCCCAACGGTCTTGTGTTAGAGACCGCTGGGAAGATGGTCGCTTAGTGTGTGCTCAATCTATCTGAATCTTCATCGTCCACGTCTTCTCGTTGGGTGATTTTTACTCCCGCTTCAGGTTTTGGTAAAGGAACCGGAGCTTTAACGAGGGCTAATTCAAGGACTTCATCGATCCATTTAACGCAGTGAATATCCAAATCTTCTTTGATATTATCTGGTATTTCTTTCAGGTCACGCTCATTCTCCTTGGGGATAATGACCGTTTTAATCCCTCCTCTATGTGCCGCTAACAGTTTTTCTTTCAACCCTCCAATAGGAAGAACCTGACCACGCAAAGTTATTTCACCGGTCATTGCAACATCCGAACGTACCGGAATGTTAGTTAACACTGACACCAAAGCCGTACACATGCCAATTCCTGCGCTCGGACCATCTTTTGGTGTGGCACCTTCCGGAACATGGATGTGAATGTCATTCTGTTCGTGAAACTCAGCCGGTATACCCAACATTTGCGACCGGCTTCTAACCACTGTGAGAGCCGCCTGAATGGATTCCTGCATTACATCGCCGAGTGATCCAGTTCGAATCTGTCTGCCCTTCCCGGCGACTGCTGCCGCTTCTATGGTAAGCAACTCTCCACCCACAGATGTCCAGGCTAGACCCGTTACCTGCCCAATACGATCCTCGTCTTCTTTTTTGCCGTAATTGAATTTACGAACACCATTGTACGCCTCGACATTATCGATATCGATAACAACAGGATCAGTTCTGCCCTCAAGCACGTTCTCTTTAACGTGTTTACGGCATATCTTTGCAATTTCGCGCTCTAGGTTGCGGACGCCGGATTCTCGAGTGTAATATCGAAGCAGATGTCTGACAGCAGCATCATTTATGCTCAATTCATCGTCTTGCAGGCCGTTCAGCTTTCGTTGTTTTGGAATCAAATACTGTTGTGCAATATTAAGCTTTTCGTCTTCCGTATAGCCTGGAATTCGAATGACTTCCATCCTATCCAGCAACGGTGCTGGAATATTCATTGAGTTTGATGTGCATATAAATAGCACATCAGACAAATCATAATCCATCTCTAGATAATGATCGTTGAACGAATTGTTTTGCTCTGGATCTAAAACTTCCAATAATGCTGAAGCAGGATCACCGCGCATATCCACGCCCATTTTATCGATCTCATCGAGCAGGAACAGTGGGTTTTTTACGCCAACTTTACTAATTTTTTGTACTAGCTTGCCTGGCATTGAGCCTATATAGGTGCGTCTATGGCCTCGGATTTCAGCTTCATCCCTCACCCCACCTAACGCCATTCTCACAAACTTGCGGTTCGTCGCTTTGGCAATGGACTGTCCCAGAGACGTTTTACCAACTCCTGGCGGGCCAACGAGGCAAAGTACTGGACCGCGAATCTTGTTGATCCGCGATTGCACAGCTAAATATTCAAGCACTCGCTCTTTCACTTCCTCTAGACCATAATGATCTTCGTCCAATATTTGCTTTGCTTTTTTAAGGTCGTGACGAACTTTGCTTTTTTTCCGCCATGGAATGTTTACCACCCACTCCAAATAACTTCTTACAACTGTTGCCTCCGCTGACATGGGAGACATCATTTTCAATTTGTTTAACTCTGTCTTGGCTTTTGCTTTGGCTTCTTTCGGCATACCGGCAGCTTCAATGCGTTTATCGAACTCTTCCAGTTCGTTGCCAGTCTCTTCCAGATCTCCCAACTCCTTTTGAATCGCCTTCATTTGTTCATTTAAATAGTATTCCCGCTGGCTCTTCTCCATTTGCTTTTTGACGCGGCCACGAATACGTTTTTCAACTTGCAGGAGATCTATTTCGCCTTCCATTAACGCCATCAAATGATCAATCCGCTCGCGCAAGTCGAATATTTCTAGGATTTTCTGCTTTTCATGGATTTTTAATGCCAAGTGTGCCGCGATAGTGTCAGACAGACGACATGGTTCGTCTATGCTACTCACTGAGGTTAATATTTCAGTCGCAACCTTCTTGCTGAGTTTTACATACTGCTCAAATTGCGACAGAAGAGAACGAACCAACACTTCCGCTTCGCGATCGTCCACATTTATTTGGACTGCAGGCGACACTTGGGCACTCAAATAACCATCACTTAAAATTACGTTATTTGTTAATGCTCGATAGGAACCTTCTACTAAGACTTTAACCGTGCCGTCCGGTAGTTTTAGTAACTGAAGAATTGTGGCAACAGTCCCTACCTGGTATAAATCGTCGGGTATTGGATCATCATCAGAAGCATTAACTTGTGCAACTAAGACTATTTGTTTGTCAGTTTCCATCGCTTGTTCAAGCGCTTTGATGGATTTTTCACGCCCCACGAACAGTGGGATTACCATATGGGGATAAACAACTACATCGCGTAGTGCGAGGAGCGGATACTGTTTGGCTTCAACGATACTATTCATGTCCAATTCCTGCTTCATTTTATAAAGATATGAGGCCTAGTATGAAATATTTCAAGTAGAGCAACAGTAAGATTGGATATTAAAAAGGGGCCCTTTGGCCCCCTTATGTTCGGGATTCGAACAACTTAGTCATCTGGCACAGCCTTCGCCTGTTCGTTGTTCTCGTAGATCATTAGCGGCTCAGATTCACCCTTTATTACTGCTCCATCAATTACAACTTTCACTAAGTTTTTTGTAGAAGGAACGTCATACATGGTATCAAGTAAAACTGATTCCAGAATGGATCGTAATCCCCTGGCGCCAGTCTTTCGCTCCATGGCCTTCTTGGCTACAGAAACCAAAGCATCTTCGCGGAAATCCAAATCGACATTATCCAGCTCAAATAATTTTCGATACTGTTTAGTAAGAGAGTTTTTGGGCTCCGTTAGGATCTGTACTAATGCTTCTTCGTCAAGTTCTTCAAGGGTGGCGAGCACTGGCAAACGACCAACAAATTCAGGAATCAGGCCGTAACGTACCAAGTCCTCTGGTTCCACATCTTTCAATGTGTCTCCAACTTTGCGTTTTTCTTCTTTGCTCTTAACGGTTGCCGAAAAACCAATACCGCCTTTTTCCGAGCGATCGCTAATGACTTTATCGAGACCTGCAAACGCGCCACCACAAATGAACAGGATATTGGACGTGTCGACCTGTAAAAACTCCTGCTGAGGATGTTTGCGACCACCTTGCGGTGGCACAGATGCCACTGTGCCTTCGATAAGTTTCAATAATGCCTGTTGAACACCCTCTCCAGACACATCTCTGGTAATAGACGGGTTATCCGATTTGCGAGAAATCTTATCGATTTCATCAATGTAGACTATGCCCATTTGAGCTTTTTCTACGTCATAGTCACATTTTTGCAAAAGTTTTTGAATAATGTTTTCTACGTCTTCACCAACGTAGCCCGCTTCCGTCAAGGTGGTTGCGTCTGCAATGGTAAAGGGAACGTTCAGCAAGCGAGCCAAGGTTTCAGCCAATAATGTCTTACCGCTACCCGTGGGGCCTATCAGTAGAATATTACTCTTGCCGAGTTCAACTTCCGCATTATTGCCTTTGGCGGACTTTGCAGAACCTGATCGTAGCCGCTTGTAGTGGTTGTAAACCGCAACCGACAAAACCTTTTTGGCCCTGCTTTGCCCAATGACATAGTCATCTAGGATTTGATTGATTTCGAAAGGTGTAGGCAGCTTGTCACTGGCGTTGTCACTGCTTTCCTCTTGAACTTCTTCACGAATTATATCGTTACAAAGATCCACGCACTCATCGCAGATAAAGACAGAAGGTCCGGCGATTAGTTTCCTAACTTCATGCTGGCTTTTTCCGCAGAATGAGCAGTACAGCAGCTTCCCGCTGTCTTCGCCTTTCCCGTCTCGTTCATCAGTCATTTAATTACCTCTTTGGACCCACAACAGTCTCTCTTGAAAGATGCAGCTAAAACCTCTTTTTTGCAAGTGTGAGATTCCTATTTAATTTAGAAAGAAACTTATAAAAACAAACTAACCCTTTGTTTTTTATACTATCTTTTCTCTAGAACTTCATCAATCAATCCATATTCTTTTGCATCATAAGAATTCATGAATCTATCTCGATCTGTGTCAAGTTCGATCTTGTCCAATGTTTGACCTGTATGAGAGGCTAAAATTTCATTTAACCGCTTTTTCATCTGAATGATTTCACGTGCATGAATCTCAATATCCGACGCCTGACCCTGGAACCCACCTAAGGGTTGATGAATCATTACCCGTGAGTTCGGCAAACAATAGCGCTTTCCTGGAGCCCCTGCAGTCAACAGTAAAGAACCCATGGAACAAGCCTGCCCAATACACATTGTAGACACATCTGGTTTAATAAATTGCATGGTGTCGTAAATAGCCATGCCAGCAGTAACCGATCCACCTGGTGAATTGATATAAAAATGAATATCTTTGTCAGGGTTTTCCGATTCCAAGAACAGTAGCTGGGCAACAAGAAGATTGGCCATATGGTCTTCCACTTGGCCCACCATAAAAACGACACGTTCTTTCAGCAGTCTTGAATATATATCGAAGGAGCGCTCACCGCGCGCAGTTTGTTCAATAACCATGGGCACCAGCCCAGAGTTCAAGATAGGATTACGATCCAATAGTTCGTCAAATCGGTGGCTCATGAGTATGTTCCTTGTTTCGTCTTTGGAGCGCTATAAGGTTAATGCGGCCTTTTTAAGCCATTTCAATACCTTGAGAAGTATTTTTTTAACTATAGCGCTAAAGCGAAGCGGATCACATGCTTTCAAACAAAAAAACGCGGTTTATAACCGCGTTTTTGTCAAGGTTTTTTGCAAATCCAAACAAGTTTAGTCACGAGGTTGACTAACTGCGTCTTGGTAGCTCATATTTTCATCAGTTACTGTAGCCTGTTCGAGAATCAGATCCACGACTTGATCCTCCAGCACCATAGATTCGATTTGTTGTAGCATTTGCTGGTTTTCGTAATACCAACCCACCACCTGTTCCGGGTTTTCGTACGGTTCTGCTAATTCTTCTATCGTGCTTCTGACTCGAGTAGCATCGGCTTTGATTTCTTTTTCACGAATCAGCTCGCCGAGAACTAAAGCCAGTTTTACTGCTCTTGTGGCTTGCTCTTCGAACAGCTCAGCTGGCAGAGAATTATGATCCATGCTGGCTCCACCACCAAATTGCTGAACCATCTGTTTGCGCTGCCGATCGATTTCGCTATCGACCAGGGCACGGGGCACATCAACCTGATTGTGTTCCAGAACACCATCCATAACCGCTTTTTTGACTTTGTTTTTTACTGCGTTTTTAAGTTCGCGCTCCATATTGACGCGAATTTCTGCGCGAAACTCATCCAGATTTGCGTCTTTCTGAGTGAAGTTCTTAATAAATTCATCATTGACTTCGGGCAGTTCACGCTCTTCCACTTTGTGCAAGGTAATTTTAAATTGCGCCGCCTGACCTTTCAGCTCTTCCGCCTGGTAGTCTTCTGGAAAAGTAACGTCTATAGTCTTTTCTTCGCCTTTAGACATACCCACGATGCCATCTTCAAAGCCTGGAATCATGGCGCCGGAGCCTAGAGTCAACTGGTGATTGCTCGCGCTTCCACCGTCGAAAACCACGCCTTCTTTTGTGCCTTCAAAATCAATGGTGACCCGATCGTTAAGTTGTGCTTGGCGCTCAACCTCCTTGAACTCAGCTTTTTGCTCACGGAGGCGATCAATCATGGTGTCAATGTCGCTTTCAGCGATTTCGGCTATTGGACGTACGACGGAGATTTGATCTAAGCCAGTGACAGTGACTTCGGGGTATATTTCAAATGTGGCCGTAAACTCTAGATCTTCCCCTGGAACATCTTTAGTTCGCTCTATTTGAGGGTATCCGGCTGGATTGAGAGATTCTTTGGTAACCGCGTCGTAAAACGAATTACTTACTGCTTCACCAATAACTTCTTCTCTAATGGATTTTCCGTAGCGTCGGCGCACTTCCTTAAGTGGAACTTTACCTGGTCGGAAACCATCTATTCTGACCTGCTTTGCCGCTTCTTTAAGCTTTACATCAACGGCAGAATCAATTTTTTCTGCAGGAATGCCAACAGTAACGCGGCGTTCCAGACCCGAAGTAGTTTCCACAGAAACTTGCATATCAACCTCACCAATCTGGTTATTGTCCGATAATTTCGTTAGTTATCGGTGGCTGCAAAGCACAAACCGGCAATGACCATAAAGATCATTGCCGGTTTGGGGTATTATCAGCAGAAGCTGTAAGCATTTCCGCCTTCCGATAAATGGGGTGGACGATGGGGCTCGAACCCACGACCACCGGAATCACAATCCGGGGCTCTACCAACTGAGCTACGCCCACCAACAAACTTGTCTAATGTACCTCAAAACGTATGGCCAGATGAATTGGCTGGCGCGCCCGGCAGGACTCGAACCTGCAACCCTCGGCTTAGAAGGCCGATGCTCTATCCGGTTGAGCTACGGGCGCATTTCTCAAGTACACTGCTAATTATCTGACACTTATACATTTTATGGTCGGGGCAGAGGGATTCGAACCCCCGACATCCTGCTCCCAAAGCAGGCGCGCTACCAGACTGCGCTATGCCCCGTTATTCACACAGCTCGTGCGAAGAGGGCCGAATAATATACATACCTTTAGCACGCGTCAAACATTTTAATAAAAACCAAAGAGATCAGTCTGTTGCTGGCAATATTTTAAGCGACACAGACAATGGTGAGGTAGAGTTTTTGCCTGTATAATGCCGGCCCTTCAGGATTTTGAAGGCCGTTAACTGTTACGAGATCTGGGTTCCCTTATGACCGCACAGCTTTTAAATGGTGTAGCCATTGCTGCAGAATTAAAGCAGAAAGTAAAACGCGCAGTAGATGCACGGGTCCAAAAAGGCCTCCGGCGCCCTGGTTTGGCGGTGATTTTAGTGGGCGCAGACCCTGCTTCTGCTGTTTATGTGAGTAAAAAAAGACAGGCATGCGAAGAGGTAGGGTTTCTATCGAGATCCTATGATTTGGCGGCTGAAACAACGCAGGATGAACTCGACCAATTAGTGACTGCCTTGAATAATGATCCTGAGATTGACGGGATATTGGTACAGTTGCCCCTCCCCTGTCATTTAAATGACAAAGCCGTAATCAATGGGATTTCACCGGATAAAGATGTTGATGGGTTTCACTCCTATAATATCGGCCGATTGGCACAAAGAATTCCCCTACTGCGTCCCTGTACTCCAAAGGGAATTATGACTTTGATTGAGCATACCGGAGCAAACATAAAAGGGATGGAAGCCGTTGTTGTGGGAGCCTCGAACATCGTGGGCCGCCCAATGACCCTAGAGCTTCTATTGGCCGGTTGCACTGTGACGACGTGCCATAGATTTACCAAAAATCTTAAAGATCATGTAGCCCGTGCTGAACTTTTGGTTGTCGCGGTAGGTAAAACCCACTTTATTCCCGGAAGTTGGGTAAAATCCGGCGCCATTGTTATTGATGTAGGAATTAATCGCTGTGAAGATGGAAAGTTGAGAGGTGATGTAGAATCCGATCAAGCCATGCAAAAGGCGTCTTGGATTACTCCAGTTCCCGGGGGGGTTGGTCCTATGACAGTGGCAACGTTACTGGAGAACACGTTAATTGCGGCACAAGAACTTCACCCATAAAATTAAATCGCTAATCCCAAATAAAAGGAACTAAAATGCAAGCACTTCTGGTAATTCTTCACACAAATATGGGCGATATAACCCTGGAACTGAATAAAGAAAAAGCTCCAGTAACGGTTGAAAATTTCGTTAGCTACGTCAATGACGGTCACTATGACGGCACGGTGTTTCATCGGGTCATCAACGGTTTTATGATCCAAGGTGGTGGTTTCGATAAGGATATGAAGCAAAAGCCCACCAAATCCACCATCAAGAACGAAGCGAATAATGGCCTAAAAAATGATGAAGGCACAGTTGCGATGGCGCGAACTCAGGACCCTCATTCCGCTTCCGCGCAGTTTTTTATTAACGTAAAAGACAATGATTTCTTAAATTACAGTTCCGAAACAATGCAAGGATGGGGTTATGCAGTGTTTGGTAAAGTGGTTGACGGTATGGATGTGGTCAACAAAATAAAAACCGTTAAAACCAGCAATTCAGGTTTTCACCAAGATGTCCCTGTAGAGCCAGTTTTGATTGAGACCGCAGAAGTTGTAACACCAAAAGATGGCAAATAATCTCTTCATTTCTGATTTACATCTTGATGACAGGCGCCCGGAAATCAGCCGGGCGTTTTTCCTTTGGCTTGACCAGTGGAAAGGTAAGGCTGAAAACCTCTATATTTTAGGCGATTTTTTTGAAATTTGGTTAGGCGATGATGCCTACCCTCCCATCGCTGATGCTGTCGCTATGGAGCTTGAACATTTCGCTAAAGCCGGCACTAAAATTTTCATCATGCATGGGAACCGAGATTTTTTACTGGGTGAAGGTTATGCGTCTCGTTGCGGTGCGCAGCTCATTTTTGAGCCTATGGTTATCGAACTGAATGGCGCACGGACTTTGTTGATGCATGGGGATTCTTTATGTACCGAAGACCAATCCTATATGCAGTTTCGTCAGCAAGTTAGAAACCCTCAATGGCAACAGGAATTCCTGGCTATGTCAGTGGCGGACCGCGTGGCATTCGGTGAAAAAGCACGAGCAACCAGCCGTCAGGATACTCAATATAAAGCGGAAGACATTCTTGATGTCACACCGAGAGAAGTCAGCAGGATAATGGAAGACTTTCATGTGAGCATTCTTATCCACGGTCATACTCATCGCCCCGCCCGTCACCCGATTCAAACTGACTTTGGTGCCGGCGAAAGAATTGTTTTAGGTGACTGGGGATCTAAGGGCTGGTGTTTAATTCATGACAGCCAAGGGCTGTCACTCAACAGTTTTGATATAGCGCCTTCACTTGATTGGTAGGTGCTATGGAAGTTCTAATTAACAGGCCCACTGTGGAAACGAAATTCTTGATCGGGACTTTCGATTAGCTCTCTTTCTTTTGCGCGAAAAAACTGGATTCGATCATCAATTGATTCAGCTGAATACAAAGCAGCTAATTGTAGATAATCCTGGTAGTGTCGACTCTCAGATTTGAGCAAGAATAGGTAATATTTTCCAATATCCTCTGTTGCCGGGTTTTCAAGCAGCAGGGGCGCTAGGGCATGAAAACGTTCGCAAGATCTGGCTTCGATAAAAGCGCCAATAATTAATGTATCAACCAGTTTATGAGGTTCAGTCTGCCGTATATGCTGCCTTAACCCCATAGCGTAACGGGCTGGTGATAAATGATCGTATTTAACACCATGGTGATCCATCAATTCCAACACCTGCTCGAAATGCAACATTTCTTCCCGTGCCAATTGCGCCAATTTGGTAAGCAATTCACGTCTATCCACGTAACGAAACATTAAATTTAATGCAGTGGATGCGGCCTTCTTCTCACAGTGGGCGTGGTCCACTAATAGGATGGGCAGGTTATTCAGCGCAGAATTGAGCCATGCTTGAGGCGTCGGGCAACCAAGAAAGGAATGATTTATTTGATTTAGTACGTCGTTCATTAGTTCTCAAAGGTTCCACAAATACTCGGCATGCATTATAAGGATTAGATAGAGTGAAATCGAATTTTATCCTATCCTATTGAGTCAATTGCGCTTGGAATAATGACAAAACGATATGAATACTATGAACATGCGTAATGGCATGGGCAATCTGTTAGTTGGCTTGTTTGAGCTTTACGGTCGCTTACCTTTATCTGTTGCAGGCAAGGTTGGCCACTTACTAGGACGTGTGATTTGGCATTTGGCTGTAAACTCAAAGCAGGTCACCATCAGAAACATTGAACTTTGTTTTCCAGAATTAAATAGCGATGACCAACAAAAGCTTGCTAAAGCGTCACTGCTTGAAACCGGTCAGACAATGGGAGAGATTGCATCGGTTTGGGTTCAGCCGGGCCAAATAGGTGCAAGTGCAATTACCCACGTCGATAATCAAGAATTGATGGACGCTGCCTTGAGTCAGCAAAAAGGCGTGGTCTTGATTGCTCCTCATTTTGGTAATTGGGAACTTGCTAATCTATACGCAGCCCAGCATTTTCCCTTAGCCGTTATGTATAAACCAGTGAGCTTACCCGCCTTAGATCGATTGATTCATAGCGCAAGATCATTTTACGGCTCCGACTTGTTAACCGCAGATCGTAAAGGTGTGATCGGCTTGTTTGGAGCACTAAGAAAGGCTAAGGTTGTGGGCGTACTGCCAGACCAAGAGCCTACTGTAACCACTGGGGTCTGGGCGCCATTCTTCGGTGTTTCCGCATTAACACCTAAAATAATTAGTCAATTAGTTCAAAAAACCGGTGCCCCCGCTTTGGGATTTGGCTGCCAGCGTAATCCTGACGGCAAAACATTCCATATTTTCTATGAACCCGTTGCTGAAGAAATGTATAGTGAAGATATGGTCTGCTCAGCAACGGCATTGAATGAGTGTATAGAGCGCATAGTATTGCGTGATCCCAAGCAGTATCAATGGGAGTACAAGCGATTCAAACGCCGTCCTGACAAAACTCCGAATCCCTATGGTTAGGATTCAGAGAAGAACAGCGATTGCTGTTATGTGGCATGAAATTTGTTATAATTCGCGCGCCTATTTTCGGTATCGCAGGCTGACCGTCGCCAGTCAGTCCTATTTATTACCCGTTTGATTGATTTTTATCATTCATGATCATCGAAGTCTTTTTGTAGAGAGGTCACCCCGTGCTCGAAGCTTATCGCAAACATGTTGAAGAACGCGCCGCCCAAGGCATCCCCCCAAAACCACTGGATGAAAAACAAGCAGCTGACCTGGTGGAATTGCTCAAAAATCCTCCTGCTGGAGAGGAAGATTTCCTTGTTGAATTGCTAACTTATCGGGTACCTGCTGGTGTAGATCAGGCCGCCTATGTAAAAGCGAGCTTCTTAGCAGCACTAGCCAAAGGCGAAGTAACAAGTCCTTTAGTAGATAAGCGAAAAGCGACTGAACTATTAGGCACTATGCTCGGTGGTTACAATGTTCAACCTTTGGTTGATCTAATGGATGATGCCGATGTTGGCGATATTGCTACCGCAGCATTATCAAAAACTTTGTTAGTATTTGATGCCTTTCATGACGTTGTTGAAAAATCAAAAAGCAGCGCAAATGCTAAAACGGTTCTCGAATCATGGGCTAAAGGCGATTGGTATACCTCGCGACCAGAACTACCCAAAAAGTTGACGATTACAGTGTTTAAAGTCACGGGTGAAACCAATACTGACGACCTATCTCCTGCCCAAGATGCTTGGTCACGACCTGACATCCCGCTTCACGCCAACGCCATGCTAAAAAATGAGCGCGATGGAATCCATCCGGAAAAGCCGGGAGAAATTGGCCCCATCAGCCAAATTGAAGCATTGAAAGCTAAGGGCCATATTGTTGCCTATGTTGGTGATGTAGTAGGAACAGGCTCATCCCGTAAATCTGCTACAAACTCAGTATTGTGGTTTACCGGCGATGATATTCCATACGTGCCAAACAAGCGCCAAGGTGGTATCTGTATCGGTAGTAAGATTGCGCCTATTTTCTTCAACACCATGGAAGACGCCGGTGCTCTGCCCTTTGAAGCTGATGTAGCAAATTTAAACATGGGCGATGTAGTGGATATTTACCCCTACGAAGGCAAAATTACTAAGCATGACAGTGACGAAGTCATTTCAGAATTCGAGCTGAAATCAGACGTACTCTTAGATGAAGTTCGCGCTGGTGGCCGGATCAATTTGATTATCGGACGTGGCCTGACAAATCGTGCCCGCGAAGCCCTTGGAATGGGACCCTCTGATTTGTTCAGAGCCGCTGCCGAAGTCGCCGCTTCTGACAAAGGCTTCACTTTAGCTCAGAAGATGGTGGGTAAAGCCTGTGGCGTCGCAGGTGTGCGTCCAAATCAATATTGTGAACCAAGAATGACCACTGTGGGATCACAAGATACAACGGGGCCTATGACCCGTGACGAATTGAAAGACCTGGCCTGCCTGGGATTCTCTGCAGATCTGGTAATGCAGTCCTTCTGTCATACTGCGGCTTATCCCAAGCCTGTGGATGTTGAAATGCAGCACAGCTTGCCAGACTTTATCATGAATCGTGGCGGTGTATCTTTACGTCCAGGGGACGGGATTATCCATAGCTGGTTAAACCGTATGTTGTTGCCAGACACTGTAGGTACTGGCGGTGATTCTCACACTCGTTTCCCGATTGGAATTTCTTTCCCTGCAGGCTCAGGCTTGGTGGCTTTTGCTGCGGCCACAGGCGTTATGCCATTGGATATGCCAGAATCTGTTTTGGTTAAGTTTACCGGCACTCGTCAGCCTGGAATTACACTACGTGATCTGGTTCATGCGATTCCTCTTTACGCGATAAAAGCAGGCTCTTTAACGGTCGAGAAAAAAGGCAAGAAGAACGTTTTCTCTGGTCGGGTTTTGGAAATCGAAGGCTTAGAAGACCTTACTGTTGAGCAAGCATTTGAGCTTTCAGATGCGTCTGCTGAACGTTCTGCAGCAGGATGCACCATCACCCTGTCTGAAGATTCTGTAGC
This sequence comes from uncultured Ketobacter sp., assembly GCA_963922875.1. Lineage (GTDB taxonomy): Bacteria > Pseudomonadota > Gammaproteobacteria > Pseudomonadales > Ketobacteraceae > Ketobacter. Next base: position 69,038 of record CAWUJH010000009.1, read on the forward strand.
GGAATATCTCAAGTCAAATATTACCCTATTAAAATGGATGATCGCCAACGGTTATGGTGATGCTCGAACCTTGGAGCGTCGTATTATTGCCATGGAAGAATGGTTGGCCAATCCAAGTTTGATGCGGGCGGATGCCGACGCGGAATACCATGAGGTTATCGAAATCAATATGGATGAGATCAAAGAGCCGATTCTTTGCTGTCCTAACGATCCTGATGACGCAAAAACATTGTCCGAAGTCGCTGGTGACAAAATTGATGAAGTGTTTATCGGATCCTGTATGACCAATATTGGTCACTTCCGTGCAGCGGGCAAATTATTGGATCAAATTCCAGCTGGATCTTTGACGACTCGCTTGTGGTTGGCACCGCCTACTAAAATGGACGAACACCAATTGATGGAAGAAGGTTACTACAACATCTATGGTAAGGCCGGAGCCAGAACTGAAATGCCAGGCTGTTCTCTGTGTATGGGTAACCAGGCACGGGTGGCGCCGAATTCTACTGTGGTCTCCACGTCCACACGAAACTTCCCTAACCGATTAGGGCAAGGTGCCAATGTTTATCTAGGTTCGGCTGAACTAGCGTCAGTTGCCGCCGTATTGGGCAAGCTACCTACGGCTGAAGAGTACATGAGCTACGCCAAAGATATAGACAGTATGTCTGCGGATATTTATCGCTACATGAACTTTAATACTATGGATGAATATCAGGATGTGGCTGATACCGTGAAGATTAAAGTCGCACAAGATAGCTAGGTGTAATTCGTAACAGTTAAAGCCAAAAAAACCCCGCTTTTGCGGGGTTTTTTTATAAGCTCAATCGCTTGAATATCATCTCAGGTATATGTTTTATAATCATCATGATTCCCCACCAAAACCAGGGTAAATAAACTATGCTACGCCGCTTATCAACAGCATTCACAATACCTGCAGCAATTTGATCGGGCGTGGCCCATAGCGGCCCTCCTTTATCAAAATTTGCAGTCATAGGAGTGTCTACAAAGCCGGGCTTCACGGTAATTACATTGATATTCTTCTTATAAAGCCGGTTACGCAGTCCTTCTAAATAGATGCTCACCATGCCTTTTGCCGCACCGTATACATAGTTGGATTGACGCCCGCGATCACCAGCGACAGAGGATATAACAACGATATCTCCTCGACCTACTTGCTCGAACTGATTGGCAATACGAGTACAGAGAGAAATAACGCTTAACGCATTGGTTTCAATTTCTTTTAACGTCATTTCAAAACTTTGTTCACAGGCTTTTTGATCTGGAAGTGTTCCATGAGCTATTAAAATTCCATCTATATGACCAAATGCAGCGCTGGCGGCTTCTAGGCACTGATCGTGATGATCGATAGAATTTAAATCCATTGAAAAGGATTTTACAGCCGAGGCACCTCTAACGTTAAGATCCGCTGCCACATCTTCTAAACGCTGGCTGTTGCGGGCAACCAAAAATAATTGATACCCTTTTGCCGCCCAAATGCGACCCACAGATTCAGCGATAGCTGATGTTGCTCCGATAATTATCCAGTTTTTCATAGGTCTGATTCCGTTACTCTTTGCCAAAAACTTGAAGTAATTCTTGGATCTTTAAATGGGAGGAATTGTTCAACTTTGGGAAAATAAGTGGTGAAATGTTTAGCTTGAATATGGGCGTCCTTAGCAGGGTAAATCGCGCCTTTTGCCGCCACGACAACCTCATCTAACTGGTCAAATAATTGCAAAGTTTTATGGCCCTGGTACGGGAAATCAAGTGCCAGTGTAGTACCTGGGCGAGGAAACGATAGCAAGCCTAAGGATTCCTTTGCTCCAAAAACTTTAAGCACGGCCAAAAAAGAACCGATCCCCGTTTTTGCTATTCGCTGTAGAATTTCTGTGATAGCAGTTTCACTGCTTTCCGGAGGCACCACACACTGGTATTGTAAAAATCCACGAGGACCATACATCCGATTCCAATGATATATTCCGTCCAGCGGATAAAAGAACGGATCATAATTAACTGTTTCCAATTTGCGCTCAACTTGTTGGCGATGATAATACAAGGTATTGAAAGCGCGCAGTGACCAATTATTTACTAATGATATCGGTGGTTGGATAGGCATGCTCAGTTTTTTTGTTGAGTGGAAAGGCTTTGGCTGGGTCACTCTTGCGTGGTTGCCACGAATGAAGTGTCCCCTCCCCAACTTGTTTCCAGAGGCCAAACAATCGACCCAGGCCACTGTGTATTCATGGGAATCATGGGATTCATTGGAAAGGCTAAAAAACTCTCCTAAAGACGAGTACTTTATCGTTTCTTGGTTTATGGCTGAATTTGTCACCGTCTTCAATTGAATATCAGCCCATAAAATGACACCAGTTAGACCAAGCCCACCGATAGTTGCATTAAACCAATCAGAGTTTTCAACTTTAGAGCATATAAGTCGCTGCCCATCACTGCGCAATAATTCAAACTGAATCAAGTGATGGCCAAAGCTACCTGTGAGGTGGTGATTTTTTCCATGAACATCATTGGCTATGCAACCGCCAACTGTCGCATACTTTGTTCCAGGGGTTGCGGCAAGAAACCAGCCTTGTGGTTCCACCACGTCTAAAATATCGGCCAATTGCACCCCGGCTTCGCAGCGTATTACACCCGTTGTAGCGTCAAAGGCAATGAAACGACGCAGGAATCGTGTAGACAGAACATGTCCACCTTGTAACATGCAACTATCACCATAGCTTCTGGCTTTACCTTGGGGTAAAAATTTACCACTGACTGGTAGAGGCTGATCTATCCATTGCAGGTCGGTGCCGGGTTGCTCTTGAAAGGGATATTTCCCCCAGGATACGTAAATATCTGACATGGCTATATCGCTACAATCATAAACAAGGCGATCAGAATCCCACACACAATGCTGGTGAAGTCCTTTAACGCAAAAACAATAGGATCATCGTCCATCTGGCCACGATGAGCAATAATCCACAGATGACTAATCCAAAACAACAGCACTAAACAAGCTGGCCACATAATTTCAGGTTGGCTGTAAAGAGCGTGAATTTCAGGGCTGTTAACGTAAAGCGCAAAAACCAGGACTGACAAATAGCCGCTGGCGGCTCCAAGTGAAGACAAAAGCTCCAGATCATCTACCTGGTAGCCTCGGGCTGATTGTTTGTCTGAGTTCTTCTTTTTGAGGCGCATTAATTCCGTATAGCGTTTTATAATGGCAAGACTTAAGAACACAAACATGGAAAATGACAATAGCCAAAACGAGAGATACACGCCTATAAGTGCGGCACCGGCCAGTATCCTGATCGTATAGAGTGACGCTAGAGTCACCACGTCAACCATAACTAACTGCTTCAGTTTAAAGCTATAGCCCAAGGTTAGGAGGTAGTAAATTAGCAAAATTGAGGAAAATTCTATGGGGATGAATAGGCATATGAAAACAGCGAAAGACAATAGTATTGGGGCACCGACAATGCCAGTTAGTAGCGGCAAACTGCCCTGCGCGAAGGGTCTGTTCTTTTTTGTGGCATGACCTCGGTCATCATTGAGATCCAATAGATCATTCAAGAAATAGACACTGGACGCACAAAGACTAAAAGAGATAAATCCCAAAACACAAAGCAGCAATAAATGTCGATCATTTAAGGCATGAGCCGTAAACAGTGGTACGAATATCAACCCGTTTTTTACCCACTGATGTACCCGTAATGCTTTCACATAGGTTTTAAATGTTGGGCGTTCAATTGTGAATTCTTTGACGACGGTACTGACGTTATTGGCTTTAGCGGTTAACTTCGATGACCCCACAACTAAGGCATGTTTGCTGTGCTGCCAAACTTTCAAATCAATATCATGATTGCCGATGTAATCGAAACCCTGCTCACCAAAGCGGCTGATTAGCTCCTGGGCTTTGACAGAACCGGAAAGATTTCTGTGATCATCTGTCGCTAGTACTTCGTCAAATAATTTTAAATGATCAGCTACAACGTGCGCCAGAATTTCGTGTGAAGCTGTGGCCAGAATCAGTGTCCTTTGTTGAGCCTTCTGCTCGTTTAAATATTCTAGTACTTCAGTATTGTAGGGTAGTAAATCCGTGGGCAGCTCTACTCTTTTAGCGATTTGGGATTTAAGATGGCTCTTACCTTTTAACAACCATATCAGTGCAAGAAAAATATAGAAAAAATTGTTTTTGATGAGTAATAAATAGGACTCAAGCAGCAAATCTGTTTTGATTAGCGTCCCATCTAAATCAACAATGAGAGGCAAACTGGACTCTTTCATTGAACATCAACCCTGGTTACATTTCCGTTACGTCATTTGGCTTTAGCGGAGTTATACCCCTCAATGCTAATCCACCGGTCACACAAAGCCCAATTATAACGGCAAACCATAATGTGGCTATTCGGCAGATTAGTGTGGCCGCAATAGCAACGGGTTCATCAACACCCACTGAAATCAGTAGTAAACCCATCACCGCTTCTGTTGAACCCAGCCCACCCGGCAAAAAAGAGAGTGCGCCAATAAGTACAGCAATCCCGTAGATGCTGGTGGCCATCAGTAAACTTAAATCCTGACCCAAGAGTCCGAGCAGATACCAAAACCCGACAGCCTCCAGTAGCCAAGCGACCAATCCTAGAAGAATTCCACCCAACAGTTCTCTGTTCTTGAGTAAAACGGCTGAGGATTCAAGCAACTCTACAAAGCGATTGATTAATTTTTGCAGTTTGCTTGGGAATTTTTTTGCTAATCGCAATAAAAACTGTAATACCAGCTCGCTATGGAGTACGGGTAAACAAAGCAGAATTACCAAACCCGCCACTAGCAATAAAACACGGTAACCGTCAAATAGGAAAGCAGCTGAAATAGATATTAAAACGATGGTTAAAAGGTCCTGAAAGCGCTCTACAAAAAAAACGCTAAAGGTTTTAGCAAACCCAATACCGTGTTGTTTTAGGTAAAGGGAACGGATTGTTTCACCTGCTTTACCTGGGGTTGTTGAGAGAGCGAAGCCACACAAATAATAAGCCAGGTGGCGAGAAGGCGTAACGTTATGGTTAGACAAGCGAGACAAGTACCATTGCCAGCGAATAAACCGCAACAAATAATTGCCTAATGACAGACTAAGGATAACCAGCCAGCCGTTAAAACCTACATGTCCCATGGCATTTTTGGTTGCCCCAAAATCACCATAAAACATAGCGCCAATATAGAGACACAACCCAGCGAGAACTGAGAGGAATATTGGTTTCTGTAAGCGGGTCATGTAAAAATCCATTATGGGCCTGTTTAACGAGACGCATTAACTGTGAGCCAGGAGCACATTAAGTTGTACTGATGGTTTGAACAGCTCGTTTAAACTCTTTCTCCAACCGCTCCTTTTCCCTTTTAATAATTGATTCCTGTTTTAATCCAGAAAGTTGGGAGTCAGTAGAGTCCACGTCAGCGAGCCTAGAGTACTTGATTTTGTTATATAAGTAACTGATGTTTTTCAGCTCCTTGACAAATTTGGGGCATTTTTCTGCCGCGCGAACGCAGTAGCTTTGTGCCGTTTCCTCTGGCCGTATAACTTCCACTCCTAGCTTCTCCATTTTACGGATTAAAAGAGTAAGATAGTGATCAGTTTTATTTACAGCCGCCCTTTTGTCCTTTCCTATGATGATAATCAATATCAAAAACATTAAGCATAGGCTTATAACAGCAAACATCAGTAAGGCAATCTTCGCAGGGGTTACGCTTCCCAATAGCTTTTCCAGTATTTTACTTTGGGACTCCTTGTCATACGAAACGACATTTTTTATCCAGAGGTAATCAGCATAATCAATCAATAATCGTGCTTGCGCTAACCACTTATTATTTCTTAAATGATTAGCGGCCAAGGGTGATTCCACTAAGTTCCAGTCTGCCACAGTGGAGCGCGCACCCATTTCAATTCTATTTGGGGCAATGGCCACTGTTGGATCTATACGTATCCAGCCTTCACCTTGAACCCAATATTCTGCCCAGGCATGGGCGTCGTATTGGTGAACCAAAAGGTAATCCGCATAAGGGTGCATTTCGCCACCTTGATAACCTCCTACCAATCGAGCAGGAATTCCAACGGAGCGCATAAGAAAAACCAGTGCTGAAGCATAGTGAGAGCAAAAACCTTTTTTCGTATCAAGTAGAAACTGATCAATACGATCATCGGTTAATTTAGGTGGAGTCAGCGTGTAATAGTAATTCTCTGTATTAAATCGTTGCATAATTTGACTGACAAATTGATTCGGGTCTTTATTAGCCGCCAGAAATTGTTGCCTTGCGAGTTGTCGGCTCCGTGGATTACCCGCAGGTAATTGAGTGTAACGTGTCCCCACATCTGAATGGAGAGTATCCGGGTCCAATTTGTAATTCAGGCTGCTGGTCACCTGGTAGGTAGTAGTGGTATCGATGGGATCCACGGTCAAATTCATAAGTTCAGGAGTGCTTATACTCTTTATATTGGAAATCCTTGCAAAAGGAATGCTCAGCAACCAATGTTGATTGGTGGGCTCTAAAATCACCTGATAATTTAGCTTATCAGGTGATTTATCAGCCACTTCTACAGTAGATGGGTAAGACGAGCCACTGCCAAATTGATCTTTAACGGCGTACCAGGTGGCTCCATCATAACGATCAAAAACCACCGCACGCCAATAGCGTTCACTGGGTGTGGGCACTCTCCCCTCAAACTTAACTCTAAAAGCCAACTCCTCCGATTGCGAAAGATTACTGATATCTCCCGGCGACATTTGGTCACTAAGTCCAGTGCGCTTAGTGTTATTGTTGACTGCAAAATCCCATACGGGCCCAATACGTGGGAATAAATAAAATAAAGCAATAGTAAGAGGCAAGGCCTGTAACAATAGTTTAATCGCCGTTTGCAGCGGGGTATAAATGGAGATTCTCATTTCTGTTTGATTGAGTGCGACTAGAGATGAGGTAATAAGCGCAAAGACAAAAAACAAGTACAAACTAGCGTATAACGAGAAGTCAAAAAGAAAGACCGTGGCAAGCACAAAATACGATAAAATTATAATTAAATAGGCATCTCGTTGGGTGTACATTTCAAGAAGTTTTAAACAATATGCAGAGATCAATAACCCTACGCCTGCTTCTGGTCCAAATATCGTACCATGCTGATAGAGTACCGAAAACATGGCTAAAAACACTGTAATCAGACGTAACCAACGGCTTGGAAAATGAGCGCGCTGTCTAAATATTTGTATACGCCACAATATAACCAAGAAAAAAATAAGCAGTAGCCAGGGAGGCACTCTCTGTATATGAGGAAATATAGACAGAACGACAGAGGTGATTAGCAAAACAAATGCACTGCGTGGCATGGGAAAAGCGGTTTGATTATTATGAAAAAGCTTCATAATTGAAACCGCGCCAAGGCTTCAAGACAGACTCTTTCATGATTCTTACCGGAATTTGGCTCCACTATATGATTAGGCAGCTTGAGACCATATTCAAGATGAGTTCGAGAATATTCTGTTACCAGAAAGCACATATAACTGAGCTTCTGTTCCACCGAATTTCCGGGAAAATCGTTCCAGGATATCCACAATGAATTTGATTGGTAACCGTGATAGACCTTTGTAAGCAAATGACCTTGGCGAGCAAACGCTTTCCAGTCTACGGTTTTAAGTGAGTCGCCGGTTTGATAATTTCTCAGCCCTTCAAAATCGTCATTGCTATCGGGAGAAATGGCATTACCGTCATATCCCTTTAGGGTTGCTGCCGAGTTGCTTTCAAGAGGAATAGGTTTTGGATAGATTAAACAAGTCATGTCTAAATCTACCCAGGTCCAGGCACGACAAAGTCCAAGCGGATAATCAGATTGTATTTTTAATCGCTTAGGTCGGAACAAGCCGCGTTTCTGAGTAGGCAGAAGCATTTTGACATTGACTTGCTCGTTCTTGTTTAGATTCTGTGGTGCCGAAAAGTAATTATGCCATTTGCAGCGTACTGAAAAATGTTTCTTATTGGGTGAGCGAGAGAGCCCTACTTCAAACAGGCACTCTTTTCCCGCAAAGGAAGATTGAGTTTTCCCTGCAGTAATTATCAAGCCGGAAAGGTTTGAGAAAGTTTGCAGAATCGTAACTACAAATAAACTACCTAATAAAAAGCTAAGACTAAGTACCAAACTATTATTATAGTTCACTCCTGCTATAAATAATAAGAAGGTAGTCAGCAAATAGCCTGCTCCCATTCCTGTTGGTAAGATAAATACTCGTTTTTGATTTAATGTCAGCTTCCTGGAGGGAGGCATTCGCTTAGAAAGCCATTGACTCCAACGGGACTCTAGTCGTTGCTGGATATATTCTTGAGACTTTTTACTTTCGTACTGGTAAAACATCGACGTGCTTCAAAAGAATATCTGCGAGCCTTGATCCTTCGTGTCCGGTGATATCTAGAGCACCGGCTAAGCGGTGCTCTACTACTGAAGCCAATACCATTTGCACATCTTCTGGTATGGCATGATCCCGGTCGTTGATAAAAGCATAGGATTTAGCGGCTTGTATAATGGCCATTCCAGCTCTTGGCGATAATCCAAACGTGAAGTCACTGGAGTCACGAGTGTAAGCTAGTATTCGTTGCACATAGTCTAGCAGTGAGTCGGAGACAAATATTTTCTCGGCCTGCTGCTGTAGAACAAATAGCTCCCCTTTATCGATTACTGGTTGTATTTTGTCGAGTGTCTTTCTGGGATTAAACCCGCTTAAAAGCTTTCGTTCTACTAAAGGGTCAGGATAACCCAGACTAATGCGCATTAAAAATCGGTCGAGTTGAGACTCTGGTAGCGGATAAGTGCCCATCTGGGTAATAGGATTCTGAGTGGCTATGACAAAAAATGGTTGAGGCAATGGGATGGTGTTACCGTCTACCGTTACTTGGCGTTCTTCCATGGCTTCCAGTAGAGCCCCTTGAGTTTTCGGTGTAGCGCGATTTATTTCATCAGCCAATAGCACTTCGGTAAACACTGGACCTGGCCGGAACTCAAATTCGCCACTTTGTGGCTTGAATATGGAGGTACCTAATATATCAGCTGGGAGTAGATCGCTGGTAAATTGAACCCTCTGGTATTGCAAGCCGAGGATTTTGGCTAGCGCATAAGACAGCGTTGTCTTACCCATCCCCGGAAGGTCTTCTACCAGGAGATGTCCCTTGGAAAGCAAACAGCTGAGAGCTAGCTTTATTTGCTGTTCTTTTCCCAGGAGAACTGTACCCAAGGCAGTAACAAGCTGATTGATCGAATGAGACACACTCTACTCCAGTGACGTTTTTAATAATTCTAGCAGTCAAATGGGTCTTGGAAATGCCAATTATTCTATTGATCTGGAGCCAATCTTATTTTTTAGATTAAGTTCAAGCCTCTCATTAGATCATTTTTGATGTCCTCGATATTTTCCAGCCCTACGGCAACACGGATCAGGTTGTCGGTAATACCGGCTTTTTCCTTGTCTTCAGCGGACAGCCTTCCATGAGTCGTGGTAGCGGGATGGGTAATCGTTGTTTTGGTATCACCCAAGTTAGCCGTTATGGATAGAAACTTTGTGTTATCAATAACTTGCCAAGCTTCTTTTTTGCCGCCCTTCACCGTAAAGGAAAGTACTCCCCCAAAGGCTTGCTGTTGTTTACGAGCCAGTAAATGTTGCGGGTGAGTGGGTAATCCAGCATAAAACACCTTGTCTACATTTGGGTGCTGGTCGAGCCAATCGGCCAATCTGAGAGCACTCGCCGAGTGGGCTTGCATGCGCAAGTTAAGCGTTTCAAGCCCCTTTAGAAACACCCAGGCATTGAAGGGGCTCATGGTGGGTCCGGCGCTCCGAAGAAATCCGTAAATAGGTTCCATTAGTTCACGGCGACCACAAACTGCACCACCTAAACAGCGTCCTTGTCCATCCAGAAATTTGGTTGCAGAGTGCACAATGATATCAGCGCCAAGGGCTAGAGGTGTTTGCAGTGCTGGGGTGCAAAAGCAATTGTCCACTACCAGTAAGGCGTCGTTTTCATGAGCCAGTTTGGCCAATTCGGGAATGTCAGCGACTTCACTCAATGGGTTAGACGGTGTTTCCAGAAAAAAAAGCTTGGTATTGCTTTGAACGGCCCCATGCCATGATTGAATATCAACCAGATCAACAAAGGTAATTTCGACCCCGAACTTTTTGAAGTATTTATCAAACAACACATTTGTAGTACCAAACACGCTGCGGGATGAAACAATATGGTCGCCTTGCTCCAATAAACCCATAACTGTGCTGAGGATCGCAGCCATGCCGGACGCCGTAGCCACGCATTGCTCTGCACCCTCTAGCGCAGCCAACCGTTCTTCAAAAGCCCTAACTGTGGGATTCGTAAACCGTGAATAAATATTGCCTGGTACGTCTCCTGAAAAACGGGCAGCGGCTTCTGCAGCAGAATTAAAAACAAAACTTGAAGTGGTAAAAATGGGTTCGCTATGGGCACCCTCTTCGGTACTTAACTTCCCTGCCCTTATGGCCAGAGTTTCCAGATGTAAGTTGGTTTCGTTTTCGCTCACTGCTTGCTCACTTGTTAATTGGCGTTGTGCAAATCGATGCTTTCATCATCCACTATCTGTACAGGTTTTGATTTTCGCTTGGCTGAATCATTGCGCTTAGTTTCTAAGCGTGCCAGATATTCGCCATCGATATCACCAGTAACATATTTACCATCGAACACCGAACAATCAAATTCAGTGATATCTGGATTACCCTCATAGGATGCAGAGATTAAATCTTCCAGAGATTGATATACTAACCAATCGGCACCAATAAGTTCCTGTATTTCTTCTACTGTACGTCCGTGGGCGATAAGCTCACTGGCCGCAGGCATATCAATGCCATAGACATTGGGATAACACACAGGTGGTGCCGCTGAGGCAAAATACACTTTCTTGGCACCGGCATCGCGGGCCATTTGGATAATTTGATTACAGGTCGTGCCACGCACAATGGAATCATCCACCAGCAGCACGTTTTTACCCTGGAATTCGAGACCAATGGCATTTAACTTTTGGCGAACCGACTTACGGCGTTCATTTTGCCCCGGCATGATGAACGTACGCCCAATATAACGGTTCTTGATAAACCCTTCCCTGAATTTAACCCCCAGATTGTAGGCTAACTGCAACGCGGATGTTCGACTGGTGTCTGGAATGGGAATCACCACGTCAATATCGTGATCGGGCCACAAGTCTTTTATCTTATCTGCTAACCTTTCTCCCATTCGTAGGCGAGATTTGTAAATGGAGATTCCGTCCATAATGGAATCCGGTCGAGCCAGATAAACATGCTCGAAAATACAGGGGCGATGGACCGGATTACTCGCGCATTGTCTGGAGAATAATTCACCATTAATGTTGATGAAAATGGCTTCCCCTGGCTCAATATCACGAATAAGTTGAAAGCCCATCGCTTGCAAAGCAACGCTCTCGGAAGCAATCATGTACTCCATTCCCTTTTCAGTTTCCCGCTCACCAAAACAGACCGGACGAATACCAAAAGGGTCTCTAAAACCTACGATGCCATAGCCAGTAATCATGGCTACAACTGCATAAGCACCCTTGCATCGGCGATGAACCGCAGATACTGCTGCAAAAATATCTTCTTCAGTGGGTATGAGTTTTCCAAGCTGTTGTAATTCGTGGGCAAAGATGTTCAGCAGTACTTCTGAGTCCGAGTTAGTGTTAATGTGCCTCAAGTCAGTTTTGTAGAGATCCTCACCAATTTCTGCTGCGTTGGTTAAATTACCATTATGGGCCAGGGTGATGCCATAGGGTGAATTCACATAAAAGGGTTGTGCTTCAGCAGAGCTCGAAGACCCAGCGGTGGGATAGCGTACGTGGCCGATACCCATGTTGCCAACCAAGCGCCTCATGTGGCGGGAGCGGAACACATCACGCACCATGCCGTTATCTTTTCGTAAATAAAGTTTGTCACTTTCACAGGTTACGATACCTGCGGCATCTTGACCCCGATGCTGTAGCACAGTAAGCGCATCATACAATGTTTGATTGACAATAGAGCGGCCTACTATGCCGACAATTCCACACATTCGTTTTACCTCGATACGTCGTGAGCTTGCATTATAAAGTTTAAGATCTGGCTTTACGAATCACTAGTCATGGACATTAAACTACCCCAAATTTCCTGGCCCAACTCAGCTGTCCACTGCTCAAACACCATAAAGTGAGGTATTAAAAGTGATGCCTGCCACCAGGGGTCTTCGGGCATTTGCGTAATTCTGGAGACTACGGCCAATCCAATTACCACTAGCAAGCTGCCGCGAACTAAGCCAAAAATAGAACCCAATAAACGGTCCACACCGGATAGACCGGTGGCATCCACCATTTTCTTTACGAAATGCTTAACCAAAGCCCCTAGTAAGAGGACGAGAATAACTAATGTGACGAAAGCTATTGGAACTCGAGCTGAGGGAGGGTCAATCATATCAGCCAATTGCTCGGCCAACGGGGAGCTGAATAACCGGGCAACGACAAATGATGCAATCCAGATGATCAGTGACAAGGCCTCTACAGCGAAGCCACGGAAAAACGCTAACCCCATGGAAAGTACAAGGACGCCAATAATAATATAATCAGCTACATTCATACCGTAGCATTCCTGAGTTAGTCAGTAATAGAGCTGCGCATTTTAACAGAGCCAGAATCAAAAACCTATGTATCTGCGTTTAAGGAATATACTTTAATATCAGCGCCTTAACGTCAAATTCCTGTTCTAAGCGATTTTTTAGCTCACCGATGCGATAGTTACGGATCTCCGGGCCCACGTAGACCTTATAAAAACCATCGATGTGCTTAGTATAGGCTTTATACCCAGCTTCTAGCAGTCTGTTTCTGAGCAGATCGGCATTTTCTTCCGTTTTAAAAGCCCCCATTTGGAGAACCCAGGCTTCGGCTAGGGCTACGGGCTGATTTTGCGACTGGCGCATGGCTATATCCGTAATTTCCTCCTCCTCAATATATTGATCCACGCTCTGGGGCTGAGGATTAGACTCCACTTCACGGTCCTTATCATCAGCGATCTCATCCAGGGCATTAACAATGGGTCGAGCGCTGTCTTCTATAGGCTTAATATTAAGAGTTGCCGTTTTTAGTTTGGGCTTCGGCGGAGCGTTGTAGGGCTCAGAATCAATTGCAGTCCTTTGACCATCAAATATGATCGGTAAAAAAATAATTGCCAAAGAAATAAAGACCAGTGCGCCAACCAAACGCTGTTTTAGGCTTTGATCCAATGAACTGTACCTTCTTCAAGTTGGTAGAGTTAGTTATTCGTTAAAATATCACTGACGGTATAAAATGAACCAAATACGATAATTAAATCGCTGTCATGGACTGATGATAGCAATTGTTTGTAGGCTCTGCTGGGGGTTTCTCCCGGATCACCATGGTTATGAGCCCCTAGCCCCGCAAGAAGTTCAGCAATTTTGCTTCCTGGGCAACCTCTTTCGGCGCTGAGTGTCGTGGGATACCAGCGATCAACGACCGGTAACAGTTCCTGCACCGTGCCCCTAATATTCTTATCAATCAGCATGCCAATGATGCAGTGAACCTTAGCGTATTTCTTGCTCTCGATCTGTTTTCTTAACCACCGAGCTGCGTGAGGATTATGTCCTACGTCCAGTAGAGTGTCGGGTGACTGCGTTATTAGTGTTTGACGCCCTAGTAGTTGCGTTTGCTCGATCGATGGAATCAGAATTTCCAGGTCAATCACCAGCGGAGAACTGACCAGCGCCTGCACAACTGAGGCGATATTGTTGGGATGGAAATAGTTGTGATTTACCTTAATAACTTGTCCTTGCTGACCATTGAGAGTGACACTGATAGCTTGGGTGTCTGAGTCCTGTTGCCAGTTAAATTCTGTGCCGATACAAAATAACTTAGCGCCGGTCTGATGAGCTGTCTGTAAACATTGAGTGGGTAAGTCTGGCTCACCAATAATCAATGGGCGGTGGGCTCTGCCAATGGCTACTTTTTCATTACCAATACTTTCTCTATCTGGGCCGAGCCACTGCTGATGATCAAGATCGATACTGGTGACTATGGCAACATCCGGATTCCAAAGGTTGACGGCGTCGAGACGCCCTCCCATACCTACTTCAAGTATCCAGACATCTAAATTTGCCTGCTTGAACAACCAAATAGCTGCTAGAGTGGTAAATTCAAAATAGGTAAGACTGGTGTCACCTCTGGCCTTGTCAACAGCGTCTAACGCTGCAACTATTTGCTCGTCAGTACAGTGAGTGTCGTTTATGGTTATGCGCTCATTAAAAACCACGAGATGAGGCGATGTATATAGTCCCGTAGTAAGGTTATGAGCGCGCAGCACTTGACGAAGAAGGGCCGTTGTGGAGCCTTTACCGTTAGTGCCCGCAACAGTAAATATCACTGGATTATCGTTGAGAAGATCCAGTTTTCTCGCCACTATAGCTACCCGACCCAACCCCAAATCAATAGCTTTGGGGTGGAGCTTTTCAAGGCGATTTAGCCATTCCGATAGAGTCATTCAGGGGTATCGCTGGAGCCAACTTCCTTGGGTAATAACTTGGCCAAAAGCCGGTGTAAGGAGTCTTTCATCTCGTGGCGATGAATGATCATATCAATTGCGCCGTGCTCTAATAGAAATTCGCTACGTTGGAACCCCTCAGGGAGTTTTTGACGAACGGTTTGTTCTATCACGCGAGGGCCAGCAAACCCTATTAACGCATTTGGTTCCGCCACATTAATGTCTCCGAGCATGGCAAGACTTGCCGATACGCCACCATAAACAGGGTCAGTCAAAACAGATACAAAAGGCAGTCCATTCTGTTTTAACTTTTCTAGTGCGGCACTAGTCTTAGCCATTTGCATCAGAGAGAACAGCGCTTCTTGCATGCGAGCCCCGCCACTGGCCGAGAAGCAAACCAGGGGGCACTGGTGTTGAATTGCGGTGTTAACACCCGCAACGAATCTCTCCCCCACTACCGAGCCCATTGATCCGCCCATGAATGAAAACTCAAAAGCAGCAGCCACTGTAGGATAACTGTTAATGACGCCCTGCATTACCACTAAGGCATCTTTTTCCTGAGTGCTCCTCTGGGCTGCAACCAACCGGTCTTTGTAACGTTTGCTATCTTTAAATTTGAGTCGGTCGGTAGGTTCTAAATCGGCAGCAATTTCAGAACGACCTTCTGGATCCAAAAACAAATCGAGCCGTTCTCGTGCATTAATGCGCATGTGATGATCGCATTTGGGGCAAACATTAAGATTTTTCTCTAGTTCAGGTCGATAGAGAAAAGCTCCGCATTTGACACACTTCCGCCATAGGCCTTCTGGTATATCATTTTTTTTGCTGGTGCTTCTACCAACACTGGGTAGAATTTTTTCTAACCAGCTGTTACTCATAAATATGTCCTAATTCATTGCTGTTATTATTAATTTAGCCGTCAATTCCGTTACGAAGCGCTTGAGTAAAGCTTGCTACTTCTGTGAGGGTCTTATTTAGATCCTCTTTATTTTCGTATATTTTGTTTACCATCGCGCTTCCAACAATAATGCCGTCGGCGTACTTGCCGATTTGTTGAGCTGAGGCAGCATCTTTGATACCAAACCCTACGGCAATGGGCAACTTGGATACTTTACGAATTGTTTCAAGTTTAGATTGGACTTGCTCGACATCGAGGTTTCCAGAGCCCGTCACGCCTTTAAGAGATACGTAGTAGAGATACCCGCTCCCGGCCTCGGCGATAAGCTTGATTCTATTCTCGCTGGTGGTGGGTGCTATCAGAAATATACTGTCTATGTTTACGGCACTAAGTTCCTCTACAAAGGTTTTAGCCGCCTCTGGCGGTAAATCAACCGTCAACATGCCGTCAACGCCGGCTTCTGCCGCAGCGTGTGCAAAAGCCTGGTAGCCGAATACTTCAATGGGATTCAAGTATCCCATTAGAACAATTGGGGTATGCTCATTAGTGCGGCGAAATTCAGCAACCATTTGCAACACATGATGGGTGGTAACACCATTGGCCAAAGCACGCTCATCCGCCAGCTGAATAACTGGGCCATCTGCCATCGGATCGGAAAAAGGGATACCCAGTTCGATAATATCCGCTCCGCTGTCCGCCAAAGCGTGGAGAATTGGCACAGTGCTGTCCAAACTGGGGTCCCCCGCCGTTATAAAAGGAATCAGCGCTTTTCGGTTTTCTGCGCTTAAGCTGTTCAGGCAAGCCTCTATTCGGCTCATTCTTTTGACTCCTGTACCTTTCGTAAATTACAAGGTTATACCGTCGATCTCTGCAACAGTATGAATGTCTTTATCACCACGACCAGAGAGATTTATAACCAGAATATCGTCTTTGCTTAGTGTAGGTGCAAGTTTAGCGGCGTAAGCTAAGGCATGGCTACTTTCAAGCGCTGGCATAATGCCTTCAATTTTGGTCAGTGTTCTGAAGGCCCTTAGGGCTTCATCATCATCGGCGACCACATAGTTGACGCGGCCACAGTCTTTTAACCATGAATGTTCTGGTCCAACCCCAGGATAATCCAAGCCCGCTGAGACCGAATGAGTATGCATTATTTGCCCGGCATCATCTTCCATGAGATAGGTTCTATTACCGTGCAAAACACCCGGACGCCCTACATTTAGAGGCGCCGCATGCTGCCCACTGGCCAACCCCAGGCCACCGGCCTCAACGCCGTACATTGCAACTTGTTCATCCGCCAAAAATGGGTGAAATAAACCGATAGCATTAGAGCCACCGCCTACACAAGCTACCAGTGCCGTTGGTAGCTTGCCGGTTTGCTCCAGGCATTGTCTCCGAGCTTCGCGGCCAATAATACATTGAAAATCACGCACTAACTTTGGATAGGGATGGGGCCCAGCTACAGTGCCAATGATGTAAAAGGTATCGTCCACGTTGGTTACCCAGTCGCGAAGCGCCTCGTTCATGGCGTCCTTGAGAGTTTTTGTTCCTGAATTAACCGCAGTAACTTTGGCGCCCAACAATTTCATCCGGTACACATTTAAGGACTGCCGCTGAATATCTTCGGCACCCATGAATACCTCGCATTCCAGCCCCAATCTAGCTGCCACCGTGGCACTGGCTACACCATGTTGTCCAGCGCCGGTTTCCGCAATTATTCTACGCTTGCCAGTATGCTTGGCGAGCAATGCCTGACCAATAGTGTTGTTAATTTTGTGAGCGCCAGTATGGTTCAGATCTTCTCGCTTTAAATAGATCTGAGCACCACCCAATTGTTTGGACCAGCGTTCGGCATGATATAAGGGCGATGGTCGACCCACGTAATGAGCTAAGTCTCGATCAAATTCGGCAATAAAATCAGCATCTTGTGATAATTTACTATAAATAGCCTCAAGATCATCCAGCGCTGCCATTAACGTTTCTGAAACAAAACGACCACCGTAGGGGCCGAAATTTCCAAAATTATCGGGTGTGTTTAGAAAATCAAACGTGTTCTGAGACACCATGCACTCCTCGAATAAACGCATTAATTAACTCTCGATCCTTAACACCTTTAGCTGATTCCACCCCACCGCTCACATCTACGGCCCACGGCTTCACTTGAGCCACAGCTGAACCCACGTTTTCAGGCGTTAGGCCACCTGCAAGGATTATGGGTTTTGGTAGCGATTTCGGTATCTTAGACCAATCGAAAGTTTGTCCAGTACCGCCGGGTTGACCGGCTACAAAAGTATCGAGCAGGATACCACGACTACTGTAAAATGTCTGACATTGTGCGATTAAGTCGACATTTGACCGCATCCGAATGGCTTTGACGTAAGGTTTGTTAAACTGGGCGCAGAATGGCTCACCTTCATCCCCATGGAACTGGATAAGGTCAAAGGGCACTGCTGCAATTATATCCTTTAACCACTGTTTTTCGGGGTTTACAAAGAGGCCAACAGTGGTAACAAACGGGGGCAATGCATCACAGATTGCTTGCGCCAACTCAATGGAGAGATTTCTAGGGCTAGGCTCATAAAAAACCAAGCCGATAGCATCAGCCCCAGCTTGCGCTGCCATCAGGGCCTGCTCAGGGGTAGTGATACCACATATTTTAATTCTCGCCATTATTCGCTGATCTCCGCGACTAAGTGTTCGAAGCTTATGTTAACAAACTGTGGATCATAACGGCATAAAAGGAATGCGCTCCGTTGTCGGAGGTAACTCAAATTGGCTTGGGTAAGACGCTGCCATAAAATACAGACCGTAGGGAGGTGCTGTAACTCCACCTAAAGTTCGGCTCCGATGTTCCAGAACTTCCTGGCACCATTGAATTGGTTTCTGGGATGAGCCGATGGCCATTAATACACCTGCGATGTTACGCACCATATGCTGCAAAAACGCATTGGCTTTAATATCCATAATGACCAGTTCACCCTGGCGTCGCAAATCAAGCTTGTAGATAGTTCGGACAGGGGATTTTGCCTGGCAGCCCTGAGCTTGGAACGAGCTAAAATCGTGAGTGCCCAGCATGCATCGAGCAGCTTCCTGCATTCTCGACACGTCTAAAGGACGATAATTCCATGTGAGGTGTTTGATGCCCAATGCCGGTCGTATAGGGTAATTGTAAATAACATACCGATAGGATCGGGCCGTGGCGGAAAAGCGGGCGTGAAAGTCTTCGGGGACCGGTCTGGCCCAGCGAATCGATACACTGTCAGGAAGTTTGGTATTGGTTCCAAAAACCCAACCTTTGTCACTCCGCTGTGCGTCGGTCTCAAAGTGGATGACTTGGCCAACACCGTGGACTGCAGTATCTGTGCGCCCGGCACAAATGACAGTAACGGGATGGTCGGCCACAAAGCTTATAGCGTTTTCGACTGCTTCCTGAACCGTTTTTGGTTCATGCTTTTGTCGCTGCCAACCGTAAAAGTGGCTGCCATCGTATTCAACTCCAAAAGCGATTCGCACTGCAATCTCCTACTAACATTAATACAAAAAAGAGGGTCCAGAGGACCCTCTTTTATAGGCTCGAGGATAATACGAGTTCAGGAAAGGCTTATCAAGAATCCAGGCGCACTAGTAGGTCTTTTGCTTCAGTTTTCTGATCGTCATTGCCTTCCTGCATAACTTCGTCAAGAATGTCCTTTGCGCCTTCCCGATCACCCATGTCAATGTATGCTCTTGCTAAGTCCAGTTTGGTAGAGGATTCGTCAGCATCCGATAAAAAGTCTAATTCATCCTCTGTACTGCCATAATCATTGGCCGCCGGCGCCAGCGAGTCGGTGTCTAAGCTATCCAGGCCATCAAGTGAGGAGTCAATCTCTTGTGAATCAGATAAAATGGTATCCTGTTCTACCGTTTCACCCAGGAAATCAGAATCTAAATCCAAATCCAATTCATCTGCCAATTTCGATGCTGAATCAGCATTTAATGCTGGATCGCTGGGGGCTTGCGCATCCTTAGACTCTTCTGCACTTGTCTCTGTGTCAAAATCGAGGCTTTCGGGGGCGTCATAGTCTAAGGCTGAAAAGTCAGACTCAGGGTTTAACTCCGATCCATCTGAGTGAGTTTTAGCGCTGTCATCTGATTGCTTGGCTGCTTCTTCCTCAGTATCCAGATCCAATTCAAAATCCAAACCCTGATCCTGATGATCTAAAGATTCTGCCTCAGCATCAGCTTCGACGCGCACACTTTCAGTAGATTCTGGGGTCGCAAAATCCGATCCGGTATCCTCCAGGTCAGACAGATCAAAATCCAAACCTGTGTCAGATTCCTGTTCTAAATCAAGATCGTCAGCAGCATCATTTGAATCTAAATCGAACTCAAGGGAATCGGTATAATCTGGTGTATCATTCTTTACTTCTGGTTCAGTAACGGCATCGTTACTCATGTCTGAGTCGAAACTTGACTCCAGATCAGAACCAAACTCGTCTGATGACATTGTGCCAAAGTCGGTGTCAGAGAAATCTAACTTTGAGCGCAATTCATCAGCTTGACCTATGGCATAGGAATCCCCGAGCAGCACTAGCTGGTTATAGTGATCATTAAAGGTTTCAGGTTGATTTGCTTCAACACAAACTTCACAAAGTTTAAGCTGTATGTCTGCTCGATCCGGTTCTTGTTCAGCCGCTTTTTCAAGTAACTCTATAGCTTGAGGAAAGCGTCCGTAGGCAATATATATATCCGCTTCGCCTATTACATCCGACGTTTGAGGCACAGTTCTATCGTCAACACTGGCTTCTACAGCTTCTTCGAAGGCGGCGTCTTCTTCCAGTTGCACAGCATCGAATTTCTCTAATGACTCCGATGAGTCATCAAGAGAGGGCAATTCGAAATCCTCAGCTTGGTCTTCTAATTCATCATTATTTTCAGATTTGCGGCGTGCGGCGAGTAATCCAAGTGCCAGTAGTAGAACCGCGCCAGCGCCGAGACCAAGATATAACTGATTTGAGAGCCAGTCCTGAAGTGAATTAGCTGTGGACTCAGACGCCGGTTCGGTAACGTCTAATTCCGGAGCAACCTCTAAGTTTTGTTCATTCGTTGATTGCGCCGTTGTCTCCACGGACCCAGAACTAACAGGTTGTTCGGATTCAGCCGCAAAATTATAATCCACCGCTTCTTCTGCGGGCTGCACTACACCCTGCTCAAGGCTTTGATCTACTGAAGAAGGAGTGGCTGCGGCCAGTTTCTCTAGTTCTCTGAGGCGAGCTTGCATGGCCGCAATCTGTTCATCTTTTAGCGATAATACTTTTTCAGAAGTTTCTAACTGAGCTTCAAGATCATTCACTTTTAATGAGAGTTCTTGATTGTCCAGCTTCAGTTTATCGACGTTTTCTTCTGCAATAGCTAATGCATCTTGCAACTTACCACTGCCACCGTCGCCACCCTGCCCTGAGCTACTGTTGTCTTCTGCATTAGCAGAAACTAGTTTTAAACGAGCATCATCTTGGATAGTGGCGCTACCACTGTCACTAGATTCACCCGTCAAATCCATTTGCCGCGCTGTCGGCGTACCTGATTGGATTGCAGCCACTTTTTCTTTCCAGCGCTGGTTCTGTTCTGCCGCTAATGCAATAGCCTCTCGGGAGGTCAGCTCCATAGCCTCTGCTTCGGTAGGAGCCCTCAAAACCTCGCCTTTGACTAATAAATTAATATTGCCATCAATAAAGGCGTCGGGATTAGAACGCTGCATAGCCATCATAGTTTGCTGGACGCTAACATTGTCTGACGGTTTCATCCGACTAGCGATCGCCCAGAGACCATCATTGGGCTGGATTACATAGGTCGCCATATCCGAAGATTCCATGGCTGGCGACGAAGCTTGCTGAGTGCTATTTAATGAACTTTCGGCCGTAGCGGTTAACGGTTTTGAAGAGGTAGCCGCTGTGGGCGATGGTTCGTTAATTTGTGGTGTTACTGTTGAACTTTGAGTGACCGTCTGCGGTGTTTGCTTTTTTTTATACAAAGGTGGATCGAGCAGTAAAGTATATTCTCGAAGCAATCGACCTGCCGGCCAATTGACTTCAACCAGAAAATTAAGAAAAGGTTCTTTCACTGGTTTGCGAGATCGCACGCGAATATGGGGCCGCCCGGCATTATCAGTTTCTACCTCGAAGCGGAGATCTGTAAGGAAATGAAAGCGTTCCACGTCTGCGGCTTTGAAGTCGCTCTGTCCCGCCAATGAAGGCAAGATTTCAGTGGGTGTGAGTTCACGAACCTGAACCAGTTCTATTTCAGCATCTAAAGGTTCACTCAGAGCAGAGTTGAGTTTAATCTCTCCCAGACCCAAAGCGTTAGCCAAGCCTGGAATAAAAACTCCGGCACCAAGCATTGCAGCGGCAAGTTTACGAACCATCTTCTTTTCCTTTGTTCTTCCGACCTCTGAACAGCACAGCTGTCCGCCATTATTTGTGACCGGGCGAATATAAAAAGCTACCCTTATAAGGATAGCTTTCTATTCTAGGTTGTCAGGCAAATTCTTGAATTTTCGTGATGTAACCCGCTTTTCACAGCGACATCACGAATTAACCATGACTAAAGCTTAGCCTGTAATAAAGCTGTTGCCAATTTAGCCAATATCTTTCAGAACTTACCTGATAAGTTGGTTCTAAGTATCAATTATAAATAGTGTTTTATCAACAACTCTGCAATTTGAACACTATTCGTTGCGGCTCCCTTGCGGACGTTATCAGCAACAACCCACATATCTATTCCGCGTGGATGGGAAATATCTTCTCTGATGCGCCCTACAAAGGTGTCGTCATGATCTACAGCTTCAGTCACAGCGGTCGGATAACCACCAGCATCACGGGTATCCAATACCTTTACCCCGGACGCTTTTTTCAAAAGCTCAGTCACTTGTTCGGCACTGATTTTTTCTCTAGTTTCGATGTGTACCGCTTCAGAATGACCAAAAAACACGGGGACACGAACGCAGGTAGGATTAACTGAAATGCTGTCATCCCCAAATATTTTCTTGGTTTCCCAGACCATCTTCATTTCTTCTTTGGTATACCCATTCTCCATAAATACGTCAATGTGTGGTAACGCATTGAAAGCAATCTGCTTCGGATATACTTCTGTAGTGATAGATTGTCCGTTTAATAGATTCCGAGTTTGAACGGCTAACTCCTCTATCGCTTCTTTCCCGGTTCCAGAAACAGCCTGATAAGTGGCAACATTAATTCTTTCGATCCCCACAGCATCGTAAATTGGCTTAAGTGCGACCAACATTTGGATGGTAGAGCAATTAGGGTTGGCAATTATGCCGCGATTTTTGTATTCAGCGATGGCTTCGGGATTAACTTCTGGCACTACCAGAGGAATGTCATCGTCATAGCGAAAATGTGAGGTGTTATCGATAACAATACACCCGGCTGCAGCCGCTTTCGGCGCGAAATCCGCTGAGATAGATCCACCGGCTGAAAATAAACCAATCTGCACTTTAGAAAAGTCGAAATCAGCTAGATTCTCAATCCGAATGTTTTTACCTTTGAACTGGATAGTTTTTCCGGCTGAACGCTCGCTCGCTAAAGGATACAGATTACCTACCGGAAAATTACGCTCTTCCAGCACCTTCATCATGGTTTCACCCACGGCTCCGGTGGCTCCAACGACGGCGATATCATAGGTTTTGCTCATTACGAAACTCCTTAATTAGATGATTTAAGCACTTGCAGTACCGCAGCGCCCATCTCGGATGTGCCCACTTTTTTTGTGCCGGGAGTATAAATATCCGCTGTTCTTAATCCTTGATCAAGAACAAGACTCACTGCTTTTTCGAGACGGTCAGCCGTAGCAGTGAGGCCTAATGAATAGCGCATCATCATAGCCGCGGACAACAGTGTCGCTAATGGATTTGCTATTCCCTGACCGGCGATATCAGGTGCAGAACCATGGCAGGGTTCATACATTCCTTTACTGTTCTGATCCAGGGACGCGGATGGCAACATGCCGATTGACCCGGTTAGCATGGCCGCTGCATCTGACAGAATATCCCCAAACATGTTCCCGGTAACAATCACATCAAACTGTTTTGGTTGCCGAATAAGCTGCATTGCTGCGTTGTCAACGTACATATGACTCAGCTCCACTTCTGGGTATGTCTTCCCCAGGTCCGAAATAACTTCGCGCCATAACTCGGTCACTTCCAGGACATTGGCTTTGTCCACCGAACAAAGTTTTTTATTGCGTTTCATTGCCGTTTCGAAGGCCAGTTTGCCTATTCGTACAATCTCTGACTCACTGTACACATAGGTGTTATATCCCTGCCGTTCACCATTTTCCAGTGTGCGAATACCTCTGGGTTGGCCGAAATAAATTCCACCGGTAAGTTCTCGAACGATCATAATGTCCAAACCGGAAACCAGCTCAGGTTTCAAGCTAGAGGCGGAAGCAAGCTGAGGATAAAGCAATGCAGGACGCAGGTTACCAAACAGCGATAAATTGGAACGCAGTCCAAGTAGGCCTTTTTCAGGTCTGATTGAAATATCCAACGACTCCCATTTCGGGCCACCAATGGCCCCAAACAAAATAGCGTCGCTGGCATCAGCCATGGCCATGGTGGTATCAGGTAATGGGCCTCCAGTGGCGTCAATGGCGGCACCGCCCACTAAAGCCGTTTCCATTTCCAGCCCCAGACCTTCGTCCTGATTCAGAAAATGTAACACTTTTTCCGCTTCTGCCATTATTTCCGGGCCGATGCCGTCACCGGCTAGCAGTAAAATATTTTTACTCATTAATGGTTCCTTTACACTTTATTTCGGTCCGTTATTTTATGGCATCAAACAGCCACGGAGCCTGCTTTCTTCTGTTGGATTCGTAGGATTTTATGGCGTCTTCATCTTGCAGGGTCAAACCAATATCGTCGAGCCCTTCCAGTAAACAATGCTTGCGAAATTGATCCACTTCAAATTCAAAGACTGTTCCCTTAGGTGAGATCACTTGTTGATTTTGCAAATCGATGGTGAGTGAATAACCATCAGCCTGCAACGACTCCTTAAACAAGGAGTCGATAATATTTTCATCTAAAACAATAGGTAATAACCCATTCTTAAAGCAATTATTAAAGAATATATCAGCGTAACTGGGGGCTAAAATAGCTCTAAAACCATAGTCAGTTAGAGCCCATGGGGCATGCTCTCTACTGGAGCCACACCCAAAGTTTTTACGTGCCAGCAGAATCTGTGCGCCTTTATAGCGTGGCTTATTCAGCACAAACTCCGGATTCAACGGGCGACTCGAGCAATCCTGGCCTGGCTGGCCTTCGTCTAAATAACGCAATTCATCAAACAGATTGGGGCCGAAGCCCGTGCGCTTAATGGATTTCAGAAACTGCTTTGGAATAATTAAATCAGTATCAACATTGGCACGATCCATTGGTGCGGTGATGCCGGTAAATTTGGTAAATTTTTCCATTTCAGATTACTCCTAATTCTCGAACATCAACAAAATGCCCAGATACCGCAGCGGCCGCAGCCATAGCAGGACTAACGAGATGAGTGCGCCCACCATATCCCTGTCGACCTTCGAAATTGCGATTGGAGGTGGAGGCGCAGTGCTCCCCTTCCCCCAGCCGATCAGCATTCATCGCCAGACACATGGAACAACCGGGTTCGCGCCATTCGAAACCTGCTTCGATAAAAATTTGATCCAATCCTTCTTCTTCAGCCTGCTTTTTAACAAGGCCTGAACCCGGCACCACCATCGCTTGTTTTATTTTTGCCGACACCTGGCGACCTTTGGCTATAGCGGCGGCGGCCCTCAAATCTTCAATTCGGGAATTGGTGCAAGAGCCAATAAACACCCGATCTGGAACCACGTCAGTCATGAGCATTCCGGGAGTTAAACCCATATAGTCATAAGCCCTGCGCATACCTTCTGCTTTCACAGCATCGCTTTCCTGGTTTGGATCGGGCAGCGGCTCGTTTACGGCTACAACCATTTCAGGCGAAGTGCCCCAACTCACCTGAGGCTGGATTTCATTGCCAGCAAGCGTTATTACTTTATCAAATTCCGCATCAGGATCACTGTGTAACGTACGCCAGTAGGAAACGGCTTGATCCCATAACTCACCCTTTGGCGCGTATGTGCGGCCCTTGAAATAGCTAATGGTTTTTTCATCCACGGCCACTAAACCGGCACGGGCACCTGCTTCGATGGCCATATTACAGACGGTCATGCGGCCTTCCATTGAAAGAGATTGAATCACAGGTCCAGCGAATTCGATGGCATACCCAGTGCCACCAGCGGTGCCAATTTTGCCAATAATGGCCAGTACAACATCTTTAGCGGTAACACCAGCGCCGAGTTCACCTTCAACCCGGATCAACATTCGCTTCATCTTTTTCTGAATTAAACATTGAGTAGCCAAAACATGCTCGACTTCTGAGGTACCA
Source organism: uncultured Ketobacter sp. (assembly GCA_963922875.1). Taxonomy (GTDB): domain Bacteria; phylum Pseudomonadota; class Gammaproteobacteria; order Pseudomonadales; family Ketobacteraceae; genus Ketobacter. The sequence continues at coordinate 94,942 of CAWUJH010000009.1, forward strand.
ATGCCATGGGCCAGAGCCCCAAATGCCCCATGGGTTGCCGTATGGGAATCACCACAAACTATGGTCATTCCAGGCAAGGTTGCCCCTTGTTCCGGGCCCACCACATGGACAATGCCCTGGCGGTGATCTGACATTTTAAACTCAACAATACCGAATTCATCGCAATTATCGTCCAAAGTCTGGACTTGAATGCGAGATACTTCATCGGCGATGGGGCCGGTTCGGTCCGTAGTCGGCACATTATGGTCGGGCGTGGCAATATTGGCGTCAATCCGCCAGGGTTTGCGACCAGCCAGACGCAGACCTTCAAAGGCCTGGGGCGAGGTCACTTCATGCAATAGCTGCATATCGATGTAAATCAATGCTGTGCCATCATCTCGTTGTTTAACCAGATGGTCATCCCATAATTTGTCATACAGGGTTTTACCTGCCATGGTGCTGCCTCTCAAATTTGCCTGACTTTCGAATAGACTCATCCTAATGGCGGTAAGCCAATAAAACAAATTCATAATTTTTATCTATTCCATTACTATTAGTTATGAGATTGCTACGTGAGCTGAGGTTTGTATGGAAGTGGATGAGCTGAAAGCATTTTTGACCATTGCTGAATCGCAGTCATTCTCTCGTGCCGCTCAGCAATTACATCTAACCCAACCTGCTGTAAGTAAACGTATTTCTCAACTTGAAAGTAGCTTAGGCTGTCAACTGTTTGACCGCGTCGGGCGTACTGTAACTTTAACGGAATCCGGCAAGAATCTGCTTCCGAGAGCACAGAAAATTCTGATGGAAATTGAGGATATGCGGCGGGCGCTCACCAATTTAAGTGGTGAGGTGTCAGGTCGTTTAAAGATTGGAACCTCCCACCACATTGGCTTGCATCGTTTGCCCCCCATCTTGAAATCATTTTCGCGGCAATACCCAGAAGTGCTTTTGGATATCCAGTTTATTGACTCAGAAAAGGCCTTTGACTTGATTATGCAAAGCAAAATCGAGTTGGGTATTGTTACCCTGCCGCCGGAAGACAACAGTCCACTGCATACTCAGGCGATTTGGAATGATCCCTTGGTGTTTATGATCGCAGCGGATCACCCGTTGAGTAGCCAGATGGAGATATCCTTAGCCGAACTGGCGACCTTTCCTGCCATACTTCCCAGCATGAGTACGTTTACCCGCCGCATCGTCGAGACCATATTTCAGGCGCACCAGTTAAAGATCAATGTGCCGATTTCTACCAATTATCTTGAAACCATAAAGATGATGTCTTCTATTGGTCTGGGATGGACCGTTTTGCCCGCTACAATGCTGGATTCTCAGGTAAAAATATTGCATGTTAGCGGTAGCCCATTGGCTCGCACCTTAGGCGTTGTGTACCATCCAGGCCACTCGCTTTCAAATGCCGCCAAAGCAATTTTAGACTTGCTGTACAGCTATGGTGATGACGAATATACCAGCGATATATAGTCTCGATACAAAAGAACCTGATGGTACAGCGCCTCATTATTAGCATAAACTCGGGACAGAATAATCCCGCCTTCAACAATCGAGGTAAACATATCCGCTAGCTGTTCAAGAGGAACTCCGGGCCGAACGGGCCGAGCACTTGCAATAGTGTTTAACCGCCGCAAAATCATTTTACGCCAACTGGTTACACCCTGGCGGATCAAACCTCGAATTTCATCATCAAATTGATGGCTTTCATAGGTGAATCCTGCAACCAGACAACCGGGATGAGTGTCCTCTAACTGCTGAATTGTCTCTGCGAACAGTTCCAGAAATTTTAACAGTTGCTCCAAGGGGTCATCGGAACTTTGATCAGCCACTACGAATAACTGATCAAAGAGTTCCTGATCTTGTTGTAAATAACGCTCTATTAATCCTCTCGCCAGACCTTTTTTTCCTTCGAAATGGTAAAAGAGGCCACCTTTGGTAATAGCCGCTTTTTGAATGATATCGTCCAATGAGGTCGCGCTGAAACCACTTTGCAAAATGAGGGTTTCCGCCGCTTGCAGAATTCTTTCTTTTGTGGATTCTGATGCTTTTTGATTCATGACGTTGGTTCTGCGCTAAATGAATGACTGCTTGCCACTACTTTGGTTGACTCTACTGTACCAAAGGTACAGAAAAAATGTGATAAATCACCACTCGATTCCGTACCTTTGGTCCACTGCTATTGGTTCAAACCCATCATAAAATGCCGGGGTCATTAACATTGGTACATTTATATAGGAATTTAAAAATGTTTAACAACGGCTTACACTATTTGACAGACAGTGGTTTAGAAACCACCTTGGTATTTAAAGATGGAATCGAACTCCCCTGCTTTGCGGCCTTTATACTGCTGGCATCAAAAGAAGGGAAAGCACGTCTAAAGCACTATTTTGAAACGCACTTAATGATCGCACGAAAAAACAAACTCGGGTTTATTTTGGAGACACCCACCTGGAGAGCGAACTCTGACTGGGCCGCCGAATTAGCCATGAGTAACGAGGATATGGATCGGTTGATTCGAGAATCAGTTCACGAGTTGCGCCTAATTCAACAGGAATACAGCGATGTTAACACCCTGATTAGTGGCTGCGTCGGTCCCCGCAGCGATGGTTATAAACCCAGTTTACTAATGACCGCAGCGGAAGCAGAGGCTTACCATCAAGCGCAAATAGAGATTATGGCTGCAGAAAGAGTGGATCTCATTACGGCTATGACGCTTTGTTATGTGGAAGAAGCCATCGGAATTTGTCGAGCAGCACAATCTGCTAAGTTACCCGCTGTTATCTCTTTTACTTTAGAAACTGATGGTCGCCTACGGGACGGTACGACCTTGGCCGATGCAATTAAGGCTGTTGATAGCGCTGTGGAGCAATTGCCCATTCATTACATGATAAATTGCGCTCACCCCACGCATTTTTCCAATGAACTAACGACAGGGGCCTGGTTACAACGGATTGGTGGGATTCGCGCTAATGCATCGACGAAAAGTCATGAAGACTTGGATAACAGTGTTGAACTAGATGAAGGTAACCCATTAGTACTGGGACAAGAATATAAAGCACTGCTTGATAAGCTCACCCAACTTAGAGTTATCGGTGGCTGCTGTGGTACCGATCACCGACATATAGAGGCCATAGCCGATGCCTGTTTCTAATTATGTCATTCGCGCCGCCACTAAAGATGACGCCAGCGATTTGGCTTATTTAATTAACCTTGCGGGTGATGGACTACCCCATTTTATATGGCGCGGCATAGCCGATATTGGACAAACACCATTAGAAGTAGGTGCTGCTAGAGCCAGCAGAGAAACCGGTGCTTTTAGTTATCGCAATGCTTTCGTCATCGACGAACCGGGCACAGAACCAGGAAAAGTAGCAGCGATGCTGCTGGGGTATCCACAACCCAGCATTATGGACGCAGCTATTGCCGGTGTGCCTGCACCAATCCAACCTTTGGTTCAGTTAGAGGCGTTAGCAGCCGACAGCTGGTATGTTAACGGCTTGGCCACCAGCCCCGATTGTCAGGGCAAAGGCATGGGGTCTTTATTGTTAGAATTTGCTGAGCAGTTAGCGAGAGCCGCTAACAAAGCGCAGATGAGTTTAATTGTGGCCAGTGAGAACCACTTTGCAAAACGACTCTATCAGAAAGCTGGATACCAGATAAAAGCGCAGCTTCCCGTGATACCGTACGATGAAATTGACTCCAACAAGAGTCCCATGGCGCAATGGGAATTAATGATTAAATCGCTGTAACAAAGCTTCAGTTCCGATAGGTTAATCGGACTCGCTTTCGGTCTCTTGTATAGTCCTCGATATTCCAGTCTTCGGTTGATACGCGATGCTGCGCCCAGCGGTTCATCGCGTATACCCAACACTGCACCTGCTGTTGCGGCGCAATCTGTACAGTCACCAAAATCCTTTGATAGAGCTCACCCTCATAAAGATCCAGTAGTTTCAGATCTGCCCCACTTAAAGGACCGAGCACCCAACCACTAACCGCTGCCGCGGTATCTGGAACAATGCCTGGGAAATCGGCGCGCACCACTTTACCGCGACGAAAGCCGAGCAGTTCAGCTCGTTGTCCTTGGAGTTGCCGCCCGATGATTCTTTCTAGAATCTCAGGTATTTGAAGCGTTCCATAAGCAAAGAGAAAATTGTTCATCTTACGCAGCCTCGGGTGGTGATTGAGTAATGCTACCTGACTTAAAAAGTAAGCCTAAGGAAGCCGCTAATAACGCAACACCTGCCGCGCAACTGTAAGCCACTGACATCCCCCATATTTCTACAATAATACCGGAGCAAAAAGCCCCTAACGCACTACCGGCACCGAATGAAAAAGCACTGTACAGTGCTTGCCCCTGCCCCGTGGATCCGACAGAAAAGAATCTATGGACGCAATGAATAGCAAGGGCGTGAAATAAACCAAAACTTGCGCCATGACCCAGCTGCGCCACAAACAGTATCCAGTAGTTATCCGCAAAATAGCCAATCAACAACCAGCGAATAGCCGTTATCAGTAAGCAGGCCATTAGTAACGCGCGTTCACTGTATTTTGCAAATAATTTGTGAGTAAAAAGAAACACCAGGATTTCTGCAATAACACCTAAAGACCACAGCCAAGCGATGCTGGTTTTAGCGTAATCCAATTGTTCCAGGTAGATAGAAAAAAACGAATAATAGGGGCCGTGAGATATTTGCATCAAAAAACAAATGCCAAAATACAGCAGTACTGGCGTTTTTAGAAGTTCGCGAAGGAAAGCCCTGAAATCACCTCCCTGCCGATTTAATTTAGGTGGCTTTTGGGTCATAAGGCTGGAAATAAAAATCAGCACTAACAGGAGAAACATAATCCAGGGAAGTATCAGAATGTCATTGTGCTCGAAATACCAGCCGAGCCCCAAAACTGAGAATATAAAGCCCAGAGAACCCCAAGATCTTATGATGCTGTACCAGCGTGTATTCTTACCCAGACTTTGCAGAGTGATCACTTCATACTGGGGTAAAATGGCATTCCAAAAGAAGCTAAAACCCACCATGATAGCGGCCATTCCCCAGAACCCTGGATGAAAGAAAATTCCTGCAAAACAAAAGACCGCGGCTAGAGCACCAATTCGGATTATTCTTAGTCGTTTACCGGATTTATCGGCTAACCAGCCCCACAGATTGGGTGCCAAGAGTTTGGTGGCCATCAACGCGGCCATCAGCGATCCAATCTGAGACAGACTGAATCCTTGGGATTGGAGATAAAGCCCCCAAAATGGCAACAGCGCTCCCAACAACGCAAAATAGTAGAGATAAAAAGTTGAGAGTCGCCAAAAAGCCGTTGAACCAGTCATTATTCCTTGGCGGAACTGGGTATCACAGGAACGCTGTGCTGAACGCCACCGTTTTGGCCACGATTACGTAAAAAGTGATCCATAAGAACCAAAGCCATCATAGCTTCAGCGATAGGCGTCGCTCGAACACCCACACAGGGATCATGGCGACCCAAAGTTATCACTTCAGTGGGTTGGCCATTAAGGTCAATGGATTTACCGGGAATACGAACACTAGAGGTTGGCTTGAGTGCAATATGTGCCACTATGTCCTGCCCTGAAGAAATACCGCCAAGAATCCCACCGGCATTATTTGATAGGAAACCTGCAGGAGTCAGCTCATCTCTATGTTGCTCTCCCCGTTGTTCAATGCAGGAAAAGCCTGCACCAATCTCCACACCTTTCACCGCATTTATACTCATTAAGGCATGGGCTAAATCTGCGTCCAATCGGTCAAATACAGGTTCACCCAAACCCGGTGGAACACCTCTGGCCACAACCGTTATTTTGGCACCTACAGAACTACCTTCGCGACGTAACGCATCAATTAATGCTTCCATGGCCGGAACAACTTCCGGATCCGGACAAAAAAATGGATTTTGCTCGATGGCATCCCAATCAAGTTTATTCGGGACGATTGAACCTAACTGCGAAACATACCCCTGAATTTCTATGTTCAAGGTCTGTTTAAGAAACTTTTTTGCAATAGCACCGGCCGCCACTCGCATGGCAGTTTCCCGCGCAGATGAGCGGCCACCACCCCGGTAATCTCTCACGCCATACTTTTGTTGATAGGTATAGTCCGCGTGGGCCGGCCGAAAAGTATCTTTTATTTCAGAGTAGTCTTTAGATTTTTGGTCTTTGTTTCGAATCAACAAACCAATGGGAGTGCCCGTGGTTTTGCCTTCAAAGACACCGGAGAGAATTTCCACAACATCATCTTCACGCCGTTGCGTAGTATATTTTGAGGTTCCGGGTTTGCGTCGATCCAAGTCAATTTGCAGGTCTTCTTCCGTGAGCGAAAGTCCTGGGGGGCAGCCATCAACAATGCAGCCCAAGGCTTTGCCATGGCTTTCCCCGAAGGTGGTAACGGTGAACAATTTCCCAAAACTATTACCGGACATGTGACTCTCTTACAAACGATTGAATAAAAAGGACGCCTATTATACTGTTCCAAATTGATTTGTGCTAAGTATTACTTGGCCATATATAAGCCTTAAATAACAGAGCCTTAGAACACAAACCTAAAGTGATAGATCACCTTGGTGACGGTCAATTTCTTCTTTGGTCAGTATGAAAACACCACCACCACCGTGTTCAAACTCAATCCAGGTAAAGGGCACGTTAGGATAGGCCATTTCCAATGCTTCCCATGAGTTACCCACTTCTATCACCGCTACACCACCAGGATTTAAATGGCGGGAAAGTTGTGGCAGGATGCGCCTCACCAGATCAAGTCCATCCTCCCCTGCCTCTAACCCAAGCCGCGGTTCGTGATGATATTCGTCAGGCAGGTGATCCATATCCATTTTATCCACATAAGGTGGGTTGGATACAATTAGATCATAGCTGCGGCCTTCCAAAGCTTCGAATAGGTCCGAATAAATCAGATTTACCTGATTTTCCATACCAAGCGCCATCACATTGGATTCTGCAACATCGAGTGCTGATTCACTCAGATCACTGCAATCCACCAGTGCGTCTGGGAAAAAATGGGCACAGGCAATGCCAATACAACCACTACCAGTGCATAAATCGAGGATTGATTCCACTGAATCGGACTCAATCCAAGGCTCAAAACGATGCTCAATAAGTTCGGCAATGGGAGAACGAGGAATCAGTGTGCGTTGATCCACCTTGAAGGGAATCCCAGCAAACCAGGCGACACCAGTAATGTATGCAGTTGGAATACGCTCAATGACCCGCTTGGACAATAAATCACACAGGATTTTCTTTTCAGAGGCTAACAAATTGGCGTCTTGCACCCGCACATCAATATCCCAAGGTAGATTCAGACCATGTAATATCAATGCCACCGCCTCATCCCAGGGATCATCGAAACCATGTCCTAACACTATTTTATATTCGTTAAACAGGCTGACACTCCAGCGCAGAAAGTCCCTAATGGTTTTTAAGTCCTCGAGGGCTTCCTGGACATTCAATAGGTCGCTGCTGGTGAAATTTGAATTGCTCATAATTTGGGCTCAAACATTGGGAGAACGTCATTTTATACGTTTACTCGAAATATTTCTCACCTTTGAAAGGTAGACACGGTCATTTTTGATCTGACCATTTTGGATCAACCAGTTCTACCCAAATGGGCCCTGGCGCACCCCGTCTTGGGGCTAGGTTTTCCACAGTCGTTGTTTTGAAGTTAGACAAATAGGACTGTGCTAAAACCCCTTGGAAGGCCTTTACCAAGTCAACTTCAGGGTGTGGCTGATGTTGATGAAGCACAAACAGGTAATGTGGTTCAAGTGACATTTGCTCGAGGTTTTTGATAATTAAAGAAAAATCAGCTTGTCCTTGATTGAATTTAATTGGACCTAATATTTCATAGCCATCGGAACTTATGGAGGCTTTCGGGACCCTGTCGGCTGCTACGGATTGCTCGCCAACCAGCACAACTTCGCGAAACAAATAGCGCCGCCTGTTAGGTCTTTCAATTAAGTAGTAAACAATATAGGTCTCTGCATTTTTATGCTTGAAAGTCCATAAATACTGCTTACGGTCGTCACCGTAGAGCAAGGCTTCATTGAATATATCATTAGCCCATGAAAAGCTCTCGCCGCAGGCTCGACTCTCGCACTGGTACAAGACCTCATAAGGCTGGTCATTAAAGTAGGTTGCCAGGTGTGTTTGTGTGCTCGATAACGAAAGTTCGCTGATTATCTGCCACAAATCGCGGCGTAACTCTCCGATTATCAGGCGCTTTTTTTCCGGCTGAACCAAGCCTGACTCGCGATTCAATTTGGCGCGGCCCAAGGGTAATAGATACTCGATCTCAGGCACTACTTCACTACGAATATCCTCTAACTTACCTGGCAGAGGAATAGGCTCAATGACGAGCGCAGTAGCGGGTAAACTTAGAGAGACGAAACCTAACATAAACAAGGTTTTTAAGGCAATCATGGTGCACTCAGGTGAAAAAACTCGTAGGAACGCTAACAAAGGGTGGACAAGCTTGCAACTCATTTGTGGGCGAGCATACTGTAGTGGCTCTAAAGCGCGCAGCACAGTATAATCTCTTGGTATTTAACTGCTCTGTTGAAAATTGGCCTACTTTTTTTGGAACATTCCTCTCGAGTGCGCGCCTTTAGTGGCGCCCGTAGTTGTAACTTTTAAGCAAAGGACATAGGTAACCCATGAAATTGACGCTCTTAGACGCCGATACTCAAGCTATTCTTACGACCCTATCCGACTCCAATAAAAAGCACAGTGCTGTTTACCCTGGCGATTCCTCAGCACGACAACAAGTGCATACGGTTTACGGTGGTGCAAACTTGTTTAAAGCGGGTGCCGCCGATAAATTAGGTGGTCTGGCGTTACGAGCGTTAAATACCTACGCACCGAACTTTTGCGCGCTCGCCCACGTATTGCAATTAAACGGTTACCAGTCATTACCTCAATCGAGTATCGAAGCCGACAAGCTAGCCTCAGCCATCGCAGCCGAACCTGAGAAGATGAAAGCCGCCAATCCGGCCGCTTGGCTCGCGTACACAGTACATGACCGGGTTATAAAGAAGCTTGAGCGTGAACCCATCGAAGACAGTCGCATTGATTTTGAAGATGGTTACGGTAACCGCCCAGATGATGAAGAAGACGCTGATGCCGTGCGCTGCGCCGAAGAAGTGGCGAAGGGCATGGAGGAAAACTCCCTCCCTCCCTTTATTGGTATTCGGATAAAAACCTTCACGGAAGAGTGCCGAGAACGATCGGTGCGCACTCTTGATTTGTTTTTAACACGCTTGGCTGAATTGACTTCGGGCAAGGTACCAGAAAACTTTGTTATTACATTGCCTAAAGTTACTCATCCAGAGCAAGTATCTGCATTAGCAAATTTATTGACAATAATTGAAGAAAAATGTGGTTACCAGCCAGATTCATTAAAGCTTGAAATCATGATTGAAACCACTCAAGCGATTATTGATGCGAATGGTTCAAATCAGGTTTTGCTACTGGCACAGGCGGCTCAAGGTCGCTGCCGATCCGCTATTTTTGGAACCTACGATTACACTGCAACCTGCAATATTACTGCCGCTCATCAAACTCATACCCACCCTGCTTCAGATTTCGCCCGCCATGTGCTGCAAGTATCCACTGCCGGTACCGGCCTCACTATTAGCGACGGCGCCACCACAGTCATGCCAATTGGTCCCCATAAAGGTGAACTAACGCCACAGCAGATTCTTGAAAACGCTGAGGTCGTTCATTCAGCCTGGAAATTGCATTACGACAACATTCAACATTCATTACGTCACGCCTATTACCAAGGTTGGGATCTCAATCCAGGCCAGCTACCTATCCGCTATGCTGCCATTTACAGCTTTTTTCTCGAAGGCCTGCCCGACGCCTCAAAACGACTGTCTGCCTTCATCAACAAAGCCGCACAAGCTACATTGGTGGGTAACACTTTCGATGATGCTGCCACCGGCCAGGGCTTGTTGAACTTCTTTTTAAGAGGGATTTCCTGTGGTGCCATTACGGAAGAAGAAGCCATGGCCACAGGAATCACCATGGATGAATTACGCTCTCGCTCTTTTGTCCACATTGTGTCAAATCGAGCCCACGGTTAACGGTAGGAGAAAAGCATGATGACTACAGTGGAACAAGCGAAAAGTTATCTCGAAAACGCCCAGAATTTACTGGATCGTGCGCTCAGCAAACTCAAGGCAGACAGCCTGGTTAACGATCGGGTTTCTGGGAGTAAACTCGATGAAAAACAATTGGCCTGTTACGAAATCGCTTATTGTGAGGCAGAAATAACAGCCGCCAAAGTGGTGCTGGATTACTGTGTTAATGTGCGAACAGAAAAAGGTGAAAGTGCGGGTAAAATCGAGGAAGCCCTGGCCTTTCAATTTACCGCTGAAGCATTACAAAATTCTCGCGCTCGTTTTAGTGCCAGACGCAGTGATTTCGGATTGACCAAAGCAGAAATCAATCAGAGTTTGGATAATGATGAAATAGACACCTTTATCAATGAGTATCTTTCTACTGCTCGCATGGAAGCTATTGGTAAAAGCGTCATCGCCCATGAAGGATTTACTGGGGAGTATCTGCTCGATCACGAAAAAGAAATGATGCGTGATCAGTTTCGCTCCTTCGCCACTGAAGTGGTTATGCCTCTCGCTGAGCATATCCATACGCAAGATCTGGACATTCCCGATGAGATCATTAAGCCACTCGTTGAACTGGGTTGTTTCGGTTTATCGATACCCATGCAATACGGTGGTATTCAGCCTGACGACAGCGAAGATAATTTAGGCATGATTGTGGTTACCGAAGAACTTTCTCGGGGTTCTCTCGGTGCTGCGGGCAGCTTAATTACGCGCCCGGAAATTATGGCAAGAGCCCTACTTAAAGGCGGCACCAGTGAACAAAAAGAATACTGGTTGCCTAAATTGGCCCAAGCCGAGCCTCTGAATGCCGTTGCGGTTACAGAACCTAACTTTGGTTCAGACGTAGCCTCTATGAAATTAAAGGCCACTCGGGTTGACGGTGGTTGGACCCTAGATGGCGAAAAAACCTGGTGTACATTTGCGGGTCGTGCCGGAGTTCTACTAACCCTTGCGCGGACCAATCCAGATATGAGTTCTGGTCATAAAGGTTTAACTATGTTTTTGGTAGAAAAACCGTCGACTCCAGGGCATGCATTTGCCTATGAACAACCGTCTGGTGGCACTCTAACGGGTAAAGCCATACCGACCATTGGTTATCGGGGTATGCACTCTTTTACCGTGTTTTTTGATAACTATTTCGTACCTGACTCTCACGTGTTGGGGGGCGAGGAAGGCATTGGCAAAGGGTTTTATTTCACTATGGCGGGTTTTGCCGGGGGGCGTATCCAGACCGCAGCACGGGCTACTGGCGTTATGCAGGCTGCGTTTGAGAAAGCACTGGATTACGCTCGTGAACGAGTAGTTTTCGGGAAACCAATTGCCGATTATCAGCTTACATTAGTGAAGCTTGCCCGGATGGCCATGGTGCTCATGGTTTCTCGCCAGTTTACCTACCATGTAGCGCGCTTGATGGATGAAGGCAAAGGCCAGATGGAAGCTAGCTTAGTGAAACTATACTCCTGTAAATCTTCCGAATGGTTGTGTCGAGAAGCGATGCAAATCCACGGTGGAATGGGCTATGCTGAAGAATCAGCGGTGAGTCGTTATTATATAGATTCAAGAGTTCTTTCAATATTTGAAGGGGCGGAAGAAACATTGGCCCTAAAAGTCATTGCTAAAGCGCTGGTTGATAAAGCTGGCTAAGGTTCTCTCAATGAGCATTAAATTTTCTAATCAAAAAGAGTTAGCACCTTTTTCTGAGATTAACTTGAATCAAGTGCGGCACCCTCAGTATGGTCGATTCCTGGAAGAGTATGTTCCGGGCCAACTATTTGTGCATCCTCGTGGCTTTACGTTTACTCAGGCCAATATTGATTCTTTCTCCAGGACCTATATGCAGTGCAATCCATTGTATCTGGATTTGGAATATGCCCGCGCCCATGGCTTTTCTGGTGTTCCTGCGTCACCACAAATGGTGTTCAATGTGGTGTTATCCTTGGGTGTACAAAATGACTCGGAGAAAGTCATCGCCAATTTGGGTTATTACAATGCTGAGTTCCTTGCTCCTGTGTATGAAGGTGACACAGTTCGCGCCATGACCATGGTCATCGATCGCAAAGAGCGTGGTGAAGATAAACCCGGAATTGTTACCATTAGAACCCTTGGCCTGAATCAAAACAATAAAGTTGTATTGCAATACGAGCGCAAGTTGATGGTGGCTTATCGTGGTGACCGACTACCCACAACCCCACTACCAGAGCAGGAGCTACCGCCGTTTCTCTGGCAAGAAGACAGTCAGGTGGAATTACCCGCAGCAGTTGCAAGCGCACTACACCATACGCCGAAAACGGTCACTGGCTGGAACACCTACGCCGAAGATTTTAAAGCCGGTGACATTATTGTCCACAATAATGGTAGAACTATCAGTGAAGAGCATTTTGCCCTTACCTATCAGGTTGGCAACACCCACCCATTGCATTATGACAAGATCTTTAGTGAAAGCCTGAGTGGCCCAATGAGTGGCAAACCCATCGTCTACGGTGGTTTGGTTTTTGCTTGGTTGGAAGGTCTCGCGAGTCGGGATATTACCGAAAACTCGATCTGGGAGGTGGGGTTCACAGAAGGTTATCATACTCAACCAGCGGTGGCTGGAGATACGGTCTATGCCCTTACTCGAGTATTAGCCGTTGAAGAAGCGCCAGATGGCCTAAGTGATCTGGCCTGCCTGCTAACACTGCAATTTATTGGTGTGAAGAACCTCTCAGCGAGCGCAGCTTTAGAACAATACGGTGCTGATCTTTTCATAAAGGAAAACGACAAAAAATCCTTAGGTAAAGAAAAAATCAAAGAAAAAATCTTTGAAATTGAACGCCGCCTGTTAATAAAAAAACGGACCTGATGGGAAACCCATATGAGTGAACACAAAGCGCACCAGATCCTGGATAAAGAAGGTAAAGCCACCATTGATCGGCCATGGATATTTCGCACGTACGCTGGCCACACCAATGTTAGGGCGTCCAACGAACTTTATCGAAGTAATTTGCAAAAAGGCCAGACTGGATTAAGTATTGCGTTTGATTTAGCTACTCAATGTGGTTACAGCTCTGATGAAGATATCGCCCGCCCTGAAATAGGCAAAGTTGGCGTCCCAATCAATACCCTGGATGATTTCGCCATTTTGTTCGATCAGTTAGCAATGGATGAAATCAACACCTCGATGACCATAAACGGAACCTCCATGTGGTTACTTTCTCTTTATATTGCACTGGCTGAAGAAAGGGGAATCGATCTAAAAACACTTCAGGGCACAACTCAGAATGATTTAATAAAAGAATTTTTGGCGCGAGGAACCTATGTTTTTCCGCCCGATCAATCAATCAAGCTGATTGTGGACATGTACGAATATTGCCTTAACAATATTCCGAAATGGAACCCCTCGAACGTCTGTTCTTACCATCTGCAAGAAGCAGGCGCGACCCCGGTTCAGGAGTTATCGTACTCTTTAATTACCGCTATTACGGTTCTCGATGCTATCAAGGAGCGGAACTGTTTTTCTGAAGAGGATTTCGAGCGTTGTGTCGGTAGGGTGTCTTTCTTTGTCAACGCGGGTATGCGCTTCATCGAAGAAATGTGCAAGATGCGAGCGTTTACTGAATTGTGGGATGAAATCTGTCAACAACGTTATGGGGTAAAAAACCCCAAGTACCGTCGCTTTCGTTACGGCGTGCAGGTCAATTCATTAGGGCTTACCGAAGAGCAGCCGGAGAATAACGCTTGGCGTATCATTATTGAATCCCTAGGGGTTACCTTGTCCCGCAATGCCCGCTGCCGAGCGTTACAATTACCGGCTTGGAACGAAGCTTTGTCCCTACCCCGCCCCTGGGATCAGCAGTGGTCCTTGCGGTTACAACAAATTCTAGCGTACGAAACAGATCTGCTGGAGTACCCAGACTTGTTTGATGGGTCGCCCGTGATAGCGTCAAAAGTTGCGGACTTAAAAGCACAGGCATTAGAAGAAATTCAAAAAATCCTTGATAGCGGTGGCGGCATAGAGGCCATTAAAAATGGCTACATGAAGTCTCAACTGGTGATCTCTCAAGTACAGCGAATGAGCAAAATCAATACCGGTGAACAAGTAGTGGTTGGCAAAAACCGCTGGACTGACGGCATCGATTCGCCATTACTTTCCGCTGCAGACGGTGGCGTCTTTAAAGTGGATCCAGAATCGGCAGCGGAAACGCTTCAGGCCTTAGAGGAAACCAAGCGCCAACGGGATTCAGAGAAAGTAGAGCAGTGTTTGGCGCAATTGGTTGCTGACGCCAAAGCTGGCACTAATTTAATGGCGGCATCCATAGCCTGTGCCCATGCACGAGTAACCACCGGTGAGTGGGCCCATGCACTGCGCGGAGTGTTTGGTGAATATCGGCCACCAACCGGTGTTGAAGGCCAGTCCCTCAACATTGAAAACGACAAGCTGAAAGACGTTAGAGCCAAAGTCGAAAACTTTATAGAAACTCAAGGACGCCGTCCCAGAATCGTTGTAGGAAAACCGGGGTTAGACGGACATTCCAACGGCGCAGAAATGATCTCTGTGGCCGCCCGCCATGCAGGATTTGATGTTATCTATTTTGGCATAAGGTTGAGCGCAGTGGATATCGTACAATCGGCCATTGAGGAAGACGTTGACGTTATTGGCATATCTCTATTATCCGGGTCACATAACGAAATCATCGACCAACTTTTTTCTGCTTTGAAAGAAGAAGGCGCTGAAAAATCAATCCCCGTGATTCTTGGTGGAATAATTCCGCAATACGATATACCCACATTAATGGATAAAGGTATTAAGCAAGTGTTTACGCCTAAAGACTACGATTTGATGGATATAATGAACAACATCATGGATATCGTAATGGCGAGTAAGAACGAAGTGGTTTAACCCCATCACGATGACTCTAACCAACGAACTTCCATCCAAAGAGCTGCTCGATCAACTTCTTGCAGCTCGAGCTTATAAAAAATGGCCTATAGCCAAGCTCATTAGCTTGTTCGAAAGTGCCCTACCTGAAAAGCAACAACAGCGTCACCAACTAGTGAAATTCATGAGTGAAAATCCCACCCAGTTTCCCAAGCGAAGCCGAGTGATTGGCTTTACGGGAACCCCCGGTGCTGGTAAGTCCTCATTAATTGCTGAGCTATGTCAAACCATTCTGGCCACCAATCCAGAGCTTAGTATTGCTGTACTCGCGGTTGACCCGTCGAGTCAGGTGTCTGGTGGTTCGATACTAGGTGACCGAACACGAATGCACAATGGCTGCAAGCAAAGCCATCTGTATTTTCGTTCCCAGGCATCCAATCTGGAATTAGGCGGGATTGCTCAAACCACCTTTCAAGCTACTCGGTTATTGCGGTACCTATTCGATTTTATCTTCATAGAAACCGTAGGTATTGGCCAAAGTGAAATTGACATTCAGCATATGAGTGATCAAACCTATCTGGTAATGCAACCATTGGCAGGAGATCAAATCCAATTCATGAAGTGCGGAATAATGGAAATTCCTGACTGTTTCGTGGTGAACAAATGCGACGAAGAGGTATTAGCACGTACCAGTTACTATATGTTGCGCTCTGCCCTGAAACAGGCCCGAATAGTGGAACTTGATGCACGAGATGATTTTAGAAAATCTGCCAAGGATAATATATTTTTAACCAGTGCCCATACCGGCATGGGAATTCCTGAATTAGCAAACCATATTGTTTCTATCGAGAACAAGCAACAGTGGCAGAATTCTGAATGGTTTTATTTAACTAAAGCCATTACTCAAGATTACGGGCGATTTGGGTTAGCTATTCTGAAAAAAAACCCACAAATCATGAGGCTTGCAGATAATGACAGCCTCACCTTTGAAGAAAAATCAGCCATGGCTCAGCTCTCCATTCAGCAATCTATTCTTTAACCAGTAAAACCTTATTAACCGCCGTAGCAACGGCTGCTGAAGTGTCGGGCTCCAGGTGCAAGTGGTGGTTTCCAGGTAACCGTATAACACTCCCCTGCTTTAATCTTTGCGACCGTTTTGACAATGCCTCCCAGCCCGCAAAGAAACTGTTTTCACCCAATATCAAAGTCACCGGCATAACGATGCGCTCTAGATAGGATTCAATCATTGCTTCCGATAAGCGCATAATTGAATCTGCCTTTAATTGTGGGTCTGCATGCCAATAAAAACCTTGCGCTGATTCTGATAATCCACGTTCACTAAGACTCCTGGCTGCGTGTTCGCTGATGCCACCAAAACTCAGGGTCCGTGCTTGAATGGCCATATCACGTGAAGGAAACATACTGCTGGTTTGGGGTTTATTGGCATGATTGCCGGTTACTGCTTTTGCAGCAATATATGGAGCATCGGCTTCACTGCTGGTTTGAGTACCAATACCTTCAATCAAAATTAATTGCTCTACTCGCTCAGGAAACGTGCCCGCCAACAAAGTGGCAATGCCTGCGCCCATCGAATGGCCTAATAGAGTGAATTGCTGAAGCTTAAGCGCATCGGCTAAACCGACAACTTCGTCAAGATTGTCTATTAAATGATAACGACAACCTTTGGGTCGGTGACTGCTAAAACCATGCCCGGGAAGGTCCAAGGCGATAACACGATAGTTGCCTAGCGCTGGTGCCAAACGATCAAAACTGGCGGCGTTATCGAGCCAACCATGCAAGGCGATCAGGGGTTTGGCGTTGGCATCCCCCCACTCCTTTATGGCTATGTCTAGATTATTTATTCTAATGGTATATTCTATGGGAGCCATGGCGTTCATGTTGTCACAGTGGTTACCTGTTTGCTCAATACTTAATGTTTAGGCTTCCCACACAACGGAATGTGGGTTGTCAGTCCATTGTTCAATACGCTCTTCAAAGCGTTTTGCTAGAACATCTCTTTTCAGACAATAATTAGACGCTAGTAGACCATTTTCCACGGTCCAATCTTCTTTAACAACGATTAATTGTCTTAATTTTTCATGGGGATTGAGTTGATTGTTCAGTTCTCGAAGTTCCGACTCAAGGACTGTGTTCAAGTGGTTACGAAGCTCTATTTGCTGAAAGGCTTTTATGTAACTATCAGCAAGCACGATGAGCGCCATAGGTTGTGATAACGCATTACCAAAAACCCAACAATGTTTAATACAAGGCACCAAGGACAGCTTACTTTCAATAGGGAACGGCGCAATCAGTCGACCACGCTTTGATTTAAAAGTATCTGATATCCGGCCTTTGATTTTCAATTCGTTGTCCATATCCAGCACACCCAAGTCACCGGTTTTGAGAAAGTGGTCATTGGTGAAGGCTGCCTGGGTGGCTTCTGGATCATTATAGTAACCCAGCATAGAAGCTGGAGACCTGACTAAGACTTCTTGCGACTCCGCAATTTTTACCTCTACTTTTGGATTAGGCAGCCCGACAGTAGAATACTTTTTAGTGCGATGTAAAGTCGAATGCGAATAACCAAAATTTTCAGTCAGTCCATAAAGCTGAATAAATTCGTAATTAAGTGACTGATACCATTTAACGAGATTTTGTGGCATTGGCGCGATACCACTTAAAAAATAGCGAATTTTCTGGAGACCAAAATGTTCATTAATTTTATGTCGATAATAGGACGAAGCGATGGGCCACTTGAGCCCTTTAGTTAATTTTTTTTCAGATATAAACGAATAAATGTTCGACTGTAATTCTGTCCATACAACGGGTACAGCAAAAACTACAGTGGGCATGACTTCTTGAAAGATTGCGACTCGATTACCAACGGTTACACCAGTGACTAATGTGCACCCTTGATAGATCGGCATAAGTTCGTTTAACAAACGATTTGCAACATGACAAAAAGAACCAGTTTGGACCAGACAATCAGATGTGTGTATGTCTAATAAAGTGGCCATGTGGCTTGCACAAAATGCCAGAGTATTAAATGAATGTACGACTGCTTTTAAAGCTCCGCTGGTGCCTGGTGAAAAAATAATAGTGGCCGCTTCGCCATGCAGGCGAGTGGATTTGATTTCACTATATTTTATATTCATGTCCACAATAGATGGCCATGATAAGCCAGCAACTTTATTGTTGGTCTCTGGCGATAGGAATATTGGGGTTATATTATGAAGTTTGTCAATTTCCGCTTTGTCTAATGATCCTGCATGGTCCAGAAATACATAAGTCAGATCACTGGCTAAAATTTGCTGCTCCGTAACCGAATATTTATCTGAGGGGTTTATAATCACACTGACGCCACCGGCTAACCAGATGGCAAGATCCGCAAGTATCCAGCGGGAGCCTGATTTCGCGAGAATCCCAATATGATCTCCTCGCTCTAATCCCTGCGCCATTAAATAGGCCGCTACGGCTCTTACTTGGTATGCAGCTTGTTGCCAGGTTAACTTTACAGCAGCGCCTGTGACATCATATTCCTTAATGAATACCCCTTCGGGATTAAATTTCTCCCAATGAAAAAACCTTTCAAGAGGTAACGGAATCCCAGTATCGAGGCGGTTGCGGTCGTCCGTTGAATTTCGGTTGGAACTAGACATTCTATTACTCAAGCCAAGCGCCCATGTTTAGATAATTTTTTGGACAATAATTTACTATGGACGCTAGTCAGTGGATTTTCAACTGTAACTTTTTACCAAGGCCGAGCCAACTCGATCAATGAAGCCAAACCCAATCCAACCTGCTCTGACTCGAGCTTTGCCATGGAGCTTGTGGTCATAGCTAAGTCTAATCCGTGAGCTCCGTCGATTAATAGTGATGCCAAACTACCAACAAAAGGCTGATGTGAGACTATCAATGTATCAACTACAGGACGTTCTTCCAAATAGCGAATCAATAATACGGGATCGGCTTCAGGGGTTAGTCCCTCAAAGGTTTCTCTTGTAATCTCTGTTGTGTTCCCCTGCGCTTGAACGAATGACTCCAGCAATAAGTCAGCAGTCTGTTGCGCCCTTTTATAGGGACTCACCAACACCTGCAACCTTGTCGTTGCTTTTAAATGCGATGCCATCTTGGCGACGTCGAGTTTTCCATGTTCACTCAGTGGACGCTCAGCGTCCGTAGGCGCAGACATTAAGGCGTCGCCATGTCGCATTATGTAAATTAGCATTTAAAAAATCACTCTTCGTCAGTGGGCCAGTCACTGAAGGGGTACGGCTTTTGAGTGCGCTGCATGGCGATGTATTGGGTTATATGACCTAAATACCGACCCAGTTGGCCGCCAAACTTCTGCAACTCAGCTTGCGGGCTGCCAGAAAGCAGCTTTACTATAAGCTGCAACCCGCCAATCACTAAAAGAACATACCCAATAAGCAGATACACAAAGTAAAATATAATCATGAATAAGGCGGTAAATATCCATGGATCTTCAGTATTGTTGGTTTGATTTTGCATCTTAAGATGAACCTTTAATTAAGGAAAGTTTATCCGGGCCCGGCAAAACAAATTCTACATCACTATTTTGCTCACCCAACATCAGCCGCTTGATCACTTCTTTCAATTCTTTTTTCTCAAAAATTATTTCGTAGAGACCGTGAACTAGTGGCATATAAATACCCCTCTTTTCCGACTCTCCTTTCACCAACCGAATGGTATTTACTCCTTCAGCGGTCCCGCCCAGCTTTTCTAAGGCTTCTTCGAGAGAAAGCCCCTCTGCTAGGGAGTGACCTACCTGATAGTTACGGCTTAAGGGCGAGGTACAGGTTACAAACAAATCCCCTACACCGGCTAGCCCCAGAAAAGTCATAGGATTCCCCCCCATATGAGAGGCAAACCGGCTCATTTCTGCCAGACTTCGAGTAATCAGCATACTTTTGGTATTCTCCCCAAGCCCCATAGCCGCAGCCATTCCCGCAGCTATGGCATAAATATTCTTGAGGGCACCACCGAGTTCAACCCCAAAACGATCACTGTTGGCGTACACTCTAAAATAAGGACAAGATAGAACATCTTGAATGGCTTCACGAACATCAGTGAATTCACTGGCAATAACAGTACCGGTTAAGTTTCTATCGGCAATCTCTTTCGCTAAATTTGGACCACTAAGCACGCCCACTTTAGTACATGGCGATTCAGATAGAAGGATTTGGCTCATCAAAAGGAAGCCGTCTTCTTCAATACCCTTAGTGGTACTCACCAGAATCATTTCACTATTCATTAAGTGACGTGCCTGACGTATGACAGGACGAAAGGCTTTGCTGGGTATGGCCACGAAACAAATTTTGACATCTTTTAAAGCAACGGCTAGATCTGTGGTGGGAATTATAGAAGGGTTTAACGGTATACCTGGAAGATACTTTTTGTTTTCATGGAAGTCGTTAATTGACTCAACCGTCGCCTGGTCTCGCAACCACAGTCTCACTGTGTGGCCATTATCGGCCAAAATATTGGCGATAGCTGTACCGAAGCTACCGCCTCCCAGAACGGCAACAATTTGTGAATTCATGCGTTAAGTCTTTCCCTTTATTGGTAAATGCTAGCTGAGTATCCAGCGCTTTAACCCAAACTCCGAATACAAAAAATCTTTGGTACCAGTGGGTCCGGACAGATCCAATTTTATTGGGCCATCATTCGATTCCACCGTCAAAACCATTCGCATGAATGGGTTAATAATACGTTCTACTTGTATAAGCTGACACAAAGGGTTAATAGACTGAGGCTCTCTGCCAAAATTTAAACTATAACCGTCTTCAGACTCTTGAACCGACTTTATGAGATCCATTACCACAGCGACCAACGGTTCTCTAATGTCTGTTGCTGCTTGTTTGGAAAATGGATAAGTTATTGCAAATTCAACCACGATTCACTCCGTTATTAATTTGCGACCTACCCATTCTAACAGGCTCAGCCTGTGATGGAATGGCTGATTATGGCATTTCGTCGCTTAAACCGCTCAGGTCATCTATCAAGAGACGCCTGAGCGTAAACAACGGAGTCCACTAAACTAGAGCGTTTCCATCAACAAAGAGTTAATCCGCTTAACGTAAGCGCTGGGATCTTCCAATGCTTTGCCTTCGGATAACGCAGCCTGATCAAAAACTATCATCGCCAAATCCAGAAAACGATCATCTTGCACTTCTGCATTGAGTTTTTCCATCAAGGGATGACCTGGATTAATCTCAAGTGTCGGTTTGCTTTCGGGCATTTTTTGACCAGAGGCTTCCATGATTTGGCGCATCTGCGCCCCCATATCATAGGCTCCCACCACTAGACACGCTGGTGAATCCGTTAACCGGTGAGAAACCTTTACTTCTGACACTTTGCTTTCCAGGGTTTCTTTTAAACGTTTAACTAAATCTTCAGAGGTTTTCTCCACTTCTTCCTGCTGTTTTTTGTCCTCTTCAGACTCAATACTGCCTAAATCAAGATCGCCCTTTGCAACGTTAATGAAGTGTTTGTCCTTGTAGTCGAACAAATAACCCATCATCCATTCATCGATCTGATCAGTGAGTAGCAGGACCTCAACGCCCTTTTTGCGAAAGATTTCTAGATGTGGGCTATTAGCCGCCGCGTTATAGTTTTCCGCCGTAATATAATAGATTTTATCCTGCCCTTCTTTCATGCGATCGATATATTCGTCGAGGGATACTATCTGCTCTTTAGTTCCGGTATGAGTGCTGGCAAAACGCAATAAAGAACAGACTTTTTCTTTATTGGCATGATCTTCTGCAGGGCCTTCTTTTAACACTTGCCCGAACTGCTTCCAAAACGCCTTATAGTCTTCTGGCTCATTGTTGGCTAATTTACTGATGATATCCAACGCTCTTTTAGTCAGCGCTGATTTGATGTTATCAACATTTTTATTGGACTGAAGTATTTCGCGGGAAACGTTTAATGGCAAATCTGCGGAATCCAATACGCCTTTAATAAATCTCAGGTATAAGGGTAAAAACTGATCTGCATCGTCCATGATGAAAACTCTTTGGACGTATAACTTTAAACCACGTGCTGCGTCTCTATGATAGAGATCAAACGGCGCCCTCTTTGGCAAATACAACAGGGAAGTATAGTCTTGTTTACCCTCGACTCTATTATGCGTCCAGGAGATTGGATCTTCGAAGTCGTGAGCAATATGTTTGTAAAATTCCTTATATTCTTCATCCGTGATATCGCTGCGAGAACGGGTCCAAAGAGCAGTAGCCTTATTAACGACTTCGTATACGGGCTCCTTGTCATCTGTAGCTTCATCGCTCTCTTCCTCAGAAGCAGGGGCTTCGTTTTTCTCCATTTCAATGGGTAACGAAATATGGTCGGAATACTTGCTGACTATGCTACGTAATCTCCAACCATCAGCAAATTCCTCCTCGCCTTCACGCAAATGAAGCACAATCGAAGTACCCCTTTGCGCTAATTCAACGTCTTCTACCGTAAAATCCCCTTCACCTTCAGAAGTCCAATGAACACCATTACTGGCGGGCTCACCGGCTTTGCGAGAGAACACTTCTACCTTGTCCGCCACCACGAAAGCGGAATAAAATCCCACGCCAAATTGGCCAATCAGTTGTGAGTCCTTTTTCTCGTCGCCAGTGAGATTTTTTAAAAACTCATTGGTGCCCGATTTGGCGATTGTGCCAAGATGACTGATCACATCATCACGATTCATACCGATACCATTATCGGTAATGGTCAAAGTTTTTTGCTCTGGGTCGAATTGGATCCGAATCTTGAGATCGCCATCGCCTTCCATAATATTGCCATCAGAAAGGCTTAAAAACCGAAGCTTATCTGCGGCATCTGAAGCGTTCGATATGAGCTCGCGGAGGAAAATCTCCTTATTACTGTAAAGGGAGTGAATCATTAGATGCAGAAGTTGTTTTACTTCAGCCTGAAATCCTAAGGTTTCTTTTTTTGCATCGACGGTCATTGCTTCGAACTCTCCTACCTAATATTGGATGTAAAAATATGTCGTACAGGCGGCAAATACCTGTAGTTTCTGAGAATATTGGGGTACTCAAGGAAAATTCAACCGGTTACCCGTTAAATTTTTGCTATGATGAACAAAATTTATAAGCTGTTCCCGAGTAATTCCGGCCCATGACTGACAAACCCCAATTTAGTCAATCAAAGGTAGCACTTTACGTTACATGCCTCGCAAATTCTCTGCGTCCTGAAATCGCCATGGCGAGTGTCGAGCTGCTGGAATCCTTGGGGATTGACGTGGTGGTTCCGCAAGATCAAACCTGTTGCGGTCAGCCGAGCTATAATGGGGGCCATCGCGAGGATGCCCTGGCCATCGCCAAGCATCAGATCTCCATTCTTTATCAGTACGATTCCGTTGTTTTTCCCTCTGGTTCCTGTTGTGGAATGATCAAAAACCATTACCCTATTTTGCTTAGCCAGGACGCCACATGGTCTGTTAAGGCAGCGGAGCTTGGGGAGAAATGCTTTGATCTTAGCGAGTATTTGTTCCGCAATGGCTGGGTTCCTGCCAACAAGCACCCGGAGGCCGACCAGAGTTGGGGATACCACACGAGCTGTTCCATACTGCGTGAAACCCGCAGTCAACAATTCGCCCGGGAGCTTTTATCGAGCTGCGGATTAATGTTAAAAGAGCTACCAGATAATGAAGTCTGTTGTGGCTTTGGTGGTGCATTTTCGGCAAAGTTCGGTGATATTTCCCACAGAATGGGCGAAAATAAACTATCTACCCTCTCCCAAAACAACATTGTTAATCTGGTTTCTTCAGACTTGGGTTGTCTCTTGCACTTGAGTAGCCTCTCAACATCACTAAATAGCAGGGTCGAATATAAGCATGTGGCAGAGGTGCTAAATGCCTGTAATCAAAAGTAATCAGTTCAAGCCTTCCTCACTCCAAGCGCTAAACGACAGCAACCTTCAGCTCGCACTAAAGCGTGCGGAAAAGGGGTTTGTTGAAAAGCGCGCAAAAAGTATCGCTATGGTGGAAGATTTTGATGCCCTGAAAGACCGAGCCAAGCAGGCCAAAGTTCATAGTTTGAAACATCTGGATCAATTACTGGAAGAGTTTCAAGACAAGCTACAGGCCGCAGGTGGCGAAATGCATCGTGTAGCTTCTCCGGCTGAACTCAATGAGCTAGTGGTAACGCTAACCCGGCGGGCCAAGGCAAAAACTGTCCTCAAGGGTAAATCCATGGTGAGCGAAGAAACCGGGTTGAACCGGGTGCTAGAGGACCAGGGTTTCGATGTGGTAGAAACGGATTTAGGCGAATACATTATTCAACTCGCCAACGAACCACCGAGTCACATCATCGCCCCCGCTGTGCATAAAACGCGACAACAAATAGAGTCATTGTTCTATCAATACCACAATCTCGGCCATCGAGAATTCAAAGATATAGCCGCGCTGGTAGCCGAAGCCCGACAAGTTTTGCGCACCCGTTTTCTCAATGCTGAGGTGGGCATTACTGGTGCTAATTTGATGGTGGCGGAAACTGGCTCTATTGTGTTGGTTACCAATGAAGGCAACGGTGATCTTGCCGCTACCCTGCCAGGTTTGCATATTGTTACCACAAGTATCGAAAAAATAGTAGGCACTTTAGAAGACGCTAACGCAGTGCTTGAAGTACTGGCACGCAGTGCGACCGGGCAGGCGCTCAGCACTTATACCAGTTTTTTTACTGGAAACAAGCGGGCTAATGATACAGATGGCCCAGTAGGCTTTCATGTAATTGTTCTCGATAATGGCCGCAGTAAGCTCCTGGGTTCAGAATTTGAAGAAATGCTGCATTGCATTAAATGTGGTGCTTGTCTTAATCATTGCCCGATATACAGCAATGTTGGTGGACATAGTTATGGATGGGTGTACCCCGGCCCAATGGGTTCAGTGTTAACCCCTCTTTTACAAGGTTTGAAAACCGCCACGCCTCTCCCCAATGCCTCAACATTCTGCGGACGCTGTGAAGAAGTGTGCCCAATGGGAATACCGTTACCCAATCTGTTGCGGAAATTAAGAGATCAACAACATCAGGAAAAAATAGAACCAAGAAAATGGCGCTGGGCTTTGTTTGGCTATGGCTGGCTGTGTAAGAATCCGCGCTTGTATCATGGGTTTTTCCGTTATTGGAATAGCATAATTCGTTTGTTGGGATTGATTATGGGTAATAGTAAACATCAACTTCCTTTGGGAGGCGGCCGTCGTTTATCTGCGCCAAGTCAAACAACCTTTATGACACAATGGAAGCGCCGTCAACGCAGGACCAAACAAATTGGAATATAGCTCTGACAAAAACAACATGATTAGCAAACTAACCGTCAATGGCTGTCAGATACAGTTAGTGACGTCTTACGGCGAGGTGGTTGAAAAGATAACTGCTTTAATGGAGGCTAAGCATGACCTCTATGACCTGGTGATTTCTGAGCAATTGCAACCTATTCTAAACCCAAGCTTAGATTCGAACCATTCGAATGATATGCCGAAGCGTTTCATCGGAGTGAGCGAGGCTTATGCAGGAATTCTGGATACGGGATCACTCGTGTTGCTTTCATCGGAAAAGCAACGTACTGCCATCAATTTCCTTAGTGAAATCCATATAATCATTTTATCGAGCCAACGCTTAATCCGTGATAAAAACGCTTTATGGGAACTCATGAAAAGTGAAAAAGTTGAGATGCCGAGAGCTGTGAACATAATATCCGGGCCATCTCGAACGGCAGATATTGAACAAACTATCCAAATTGGGGCTCATGGCCCCTGTGAATTAATCGTTACCTTATTTGAGCAATAGATGAGCTCTAGCGGTGGCTACCGGGTCTGAGCGACTCACCTGCCAAACCACCACGGATAAGTTGGCGACCCGCTTCCCCATCCGGGATAGTCGACATTCAGCAAAACAATCTTGGAATTGGGCTGCCGATAGATAGTCTATTGCTAAATCAATAACTTTCGGAAAATGATCCGTCTCCATACGCATCAAAACATGGAGTATGGCCGCTTGCTCGATAAATCCTCCCAATACTCCTCCATGTATTGCAGGTAACGTAGGATTGCCAATGTTGGATTGCTTTGCAGGTAACCGATAAATGACTTCTTCACCCGCTTTGTTGCACGTCATGCCAATTGTTTTAGCGTAAGGCACAGAATTTATTAGGGTTTCATAGTCGTTTGTCGTGCGACATTGTTTAATCGTATCTTGAACGCTCAAGGCTTATCGTACCCCATGGATTCAGCTGGATTCCAAGGCACATTAGTGAGGCCCATACGCATAAAGTTTGCTACACAATGAGCAATCGGTTGATCAATGCTGTCTTGATATGCGACACCGCGAGTGAAGATAACATGCCGCGTTTTTCGATAAGCCGTAACAAAAGCAAAGACATCTTGATTAGGTGTTGCTGGCCTCATATAGTCTATTCGTAAATCTATTGTCGGGGTTATATCAAACTCCGGAGCGAGGGCTTGAGCTGCTGCCAACCCACAGGATTGATCCATTAGTGAAGTAATTGCACCACCGTGGATTACCCCAGTTTCTGGGTTGCCTACTATCGATTCTGAGTAAGGCAATCTGACAATGAGGCCTTCTTTCGTTACGCTTTCGAGGTGAAGACCAAGCAATTCTCCATGCTTAATATTCTTCATAAAGCGCTCTAAGAGAGTGCTTAATGACTGAGTAAAGTTTTCATCTTTTGCCGCCAATGGCTGGTCTCTCCACAGGTGATATGCAATTATAGAGGCACCGTTAGGGGATGCTCTCCAGACCTAAATCAGGTTTATATTCGTTCTACATTATTGCTATTGCGTATAAACCTCAAATGACCAGATCATTATTTGATCTTACGCTTATAGGTAGGCTAAAACAAGCAGCCTAACTTGTTGTATATTTTGCATAATATTGAAAGCGCATTACACTATAACGAAGACAAAAATGTCTACCTAGCTCTATTGTGGGCATTGGCAGTAACATCTTGAACACGGAACCGCAACTTTTGAGAATCGTAGTGATCCACCGATGGAAACTTACGTTGTTCAGCGTGATGTTTGGCTGCTGTATCTGTGCACCTAATTTATCGGCCGCAAAGGTGCCGGACGAATACGATGTCAAATTGGTATACCTCTATAATTTCACCAAATTTATTAATTGGCCTGATGAAGCCTTTGCAAACCAAGACTCTCCGTTCTCAATATGTATTTTTGGAAAATCCTTAAACGGTAATGCGGTTAAAGCGCTAGAAGAAAAGAAAACGCGCAATCGAACAATAGAGATTGTTAATTTAACAGCAACAGAGGATATTTCTCGCTGTCAAATACTGTTCCTAACCAAAGCCGTTAATTATCCTGCAGTAGCAAAGATAGCAAAAGATATTAAAACCAGTACGCTGGTAGTTGGTGAAACTGCGGGGTTTGCCAGACACAGTGGAGAAATCGGTTTTGTAATAGATGAACGAAACCGTGTAAGAATAGAAGTCAATTTAGACCGAGCGAACGAAAAGAATATAAGTTTTAGGGCTCAGCTATTGGAAATCGCTCGGAAGATCTATCGCGATGGGGAGGGTTTGTAAAATGAAGTCCATACGCAAACTATCTCTACGCTTCAAAACCATAATGATTGCAATGATCACTAGCGCATTGGCATTGGCTATCTCCGGCATTTTCTTTTCACTCTATGATTACCAGTTGGCAAAAGCTAAAGCGGAACAGGAATATAAAGTTATTGCGACTATCCTGGCTGACCGAAGCACCGCAGCGCTAGAGTTTTTTGATGAGCAATTGGCCACTGACAATCTGCGCGCGTTGAATGCCAGAACCTCCATTTCTCTTGGTTGCCTTTACGATTCCAAGGATAGATTGTTTGCTAATTTCCAGCGTCCCTCTTACCAACAGCTAAAATGCCCTGACATACTTGAACCCACGCCACTTTATGATAACAACCAGTTTCTAGAAACTCGACAAATGGTCATTTTAGATGAAACCGTTATTGGCCGCCTACTATTGTTAGCCGATCAGGGTGATTTACGGGAGACTATGTTTTTACACATCGTCACTAGCATTATTATTATCTGCATTACTCTCTTTATTACTTTTTTGCTGGCTGTAAAATTACAAGCGTTTGTCACTGAACCCATCAAAAAATTACAAGATATTGTCATAAAAATCCGCCAATCCGACAACTACTCGTTGCGTGCTGAGAAAACCACTGAGGATGAACTGGGTGATTTAGTCGATGCATTTAATGGCATGGTAGCCAAGATTGAAAGTGACAACGTAGCGTTGAGAGACAACGAAGAACGGTTTCGAACCCTAACGGCCTCCTCCCCTGTTGGAGTTTTTCAAACCGATGAAGAAGGGCAATATACTTACGTCAATGCTCGCTGGCGGGAAATTACCAATATATATGATATCCATTTAACACAAGAAGCCTGGATCAAAACCTTGCACCCGGAAGAGCGATTTCAGGTGTTAAGCCGCTGGCGTGAATCCTTATCAAAAGGTGAAGAATTTCGGATGGAGTATCGTTTGCTCCGCGATGATGGCGAAGATGTCAATGTTATTTGTAACGCGAAGCCACTTTATGATGCAAGCGATAAAATTACCGGCTACCTGGGAAGCCTCTCCGACATTTCGGAACTAAAATCAGTGCAGTCGCAATTAGAGCAGCTGGCGCTCTACGATCCGCTGACCAAACTGGCAAATAGACATTTATTCCGCAATCGTTTAGAAAAAGCCATCAAACAGTCGGAGCGAGAAAAAAATAGTCTAGCCATATTATTTTTGGACATCGATCATTTTAAGAAAATCAATGACACAATGGGTCATGACCAAGGCGATGAACTTCTCAAAGCGATAGCCCACCGCTTACGTTTTTGCACCCGACCTGGAGACACAGTAGCCCGAATGGGCGGAGATGAATTTACTATACTGGTTCCAGAAATACATCATGCGCAAGAGGCGGACGCCATTGCGCGCAAAGTACTGGATGTATTGAAAGTGCCCATCAGACTTACGGGGCTTGAAGTCATTATCACTACGAGCATTGGTATTACTATAGGGCTTAGTGATGCACAGGATGCCAATTCACTAATGAAAAATGCTGATCTTGCCATGTACAGAGCCAAGTCTCAGGGCCGTGATAACTATAAATTCTTCTCCGATGAAATGAACATGGAACTGACTAAGCAGCTGGCCGTTGAAGGAGAAATACGCCAAGGTTTAGAGCGAGATGAATTTGAACTTTATTATCAGCCTAAAATTGATCTGGAAAAGGACAGCTTAATTGGTTTTGAAGCCTTAATACGCTGGAACCATCCAACCAAAGGAATTATTTCACCTTTAGAATTTATCCCCGTTGCTGAAGATTCAGGTCTGATTCTACCTATTGGTGAATGGGTACTAAAAACTGCCTGCGAGCAAATCAAGGAGTTTACGGACAGAGGCATTTTACAGGAAACCGGACACGTAGCCGTCAATCTCTCTCCAAGGCAATTCCATGACTCAAATTTAGTCACCATTATTCAGGAATTCATTG
This sequence comes from uncultured Ketobacter sp., assembly GCA_963922875.1. Taxonomy (GTDB): domain Bacteria; phylum Pseudomonadota; class Gammaproteobacteria; order Pseudomonadales; family Ketobacteraceae; genus Ketobacter. The sequence continues at coordinate 124,492 of CAWUJH010000009.1, forward strand.
CAAGATCTCAAATAAAAAGTAACCAATTAGAAATCGAAATCACTGAAAGTTTACTAATGGATAATATGGAATCCACGATTAGCACATTGGAAGCTTTGAAAAAACTTGGTGTCATTCTGGCAATTGACGACTTTGGAACGGGATATTCCTCTTTAAACTACCTTAAACGATTACCCATACACATACTGAAAGTTGATCGTTCTTTTGTCACTGATATCCCGATAGATAATGACGATATGGAAATTACAGCGGCCGTAATAGCAATGGCCCATAAGCTCGGACTTAAAGTAGTAGCTGAAGGCGTAGAACAAGAGGCTCAAGCAGCATTCTTAAAAGAAAACAATTGCGATTTTGTACAAGGTTTCTATTACGGACAACCTATGAGTGTGACTGAGCTTTATGCTAATATTTCAAACAATAAGCAGTGGCGCAAGCTATAACCTAAAATAGCCTCGGACAATTACAATTTATTGATAATTTTACGCAACAGGCCAGGTCGATGATCATGCTCTCGCTTTACCATAAGATCGCCAATTAGATCTTGTATTGAAAACGAAACTTTCTCCCTTAACTTCAGCAGAGCTTCCTGGTCATTTTCTTTGCCCGCATAAGAGCTGACATCAATTTCTTTACCCAGCGAAAAGTAAAATGGCTCAGGACGAGGTATAACTGATAGTCCGATTCCTCGAGTAATCGGCATTATTAAATCACCTCCACGAAGTATACTGTCTTTTTTCAGTAACCCAGCTTTGTTTAGCAATCCGCCGAGCGGAGAACGTTTAATATCTTCGGCGTCTAACAGTATATCGTACATATCGTCAGGGCCTACGGACGCAAATGGAAGAATATTATAACCATGCTCAATCGCCATTCGGCAAAATCCTGTTCGTTGTTTCCAGGTTAACTGGTATTGTTCACCTTTGCGTTTGCTAACCTCCCGCGCGCCACCAGGAAATACCAAAACATGCTCGCCATTTTCCATTAACCGAGCACAATTTTCGCGAGTACCCTCAACACTTCCGATCTGGTCTAGCATTGAACGCCACACAGGTACTTTATAATGAGCATGATCAGCTAGACTGCGAACCAATACACCAGTTTCTTTATAGAGTTGGGCAATTAGTAGAGGAACATCAATCACTCCATATATGGTGTGATTACCTACCATAAGTGTAGGTTTATGGGGATCAAAATTTTCCAGATTGTAAAAAGTTGGGCTGAAATAGAACCGGTGAGGAGATGTTAGTAGCCAAAGTTGTTCGGCACTTAGCATTTGGGTATCGAAAGGTTTATGCTGGTAACTCATACCGAATTAGTCCTCAAAAAAGCTGGCAATATGTAGTTTATTGCCAGCTTGATTTGAAAACAATAACTATTACCAGCCGGTAAGTTCCTTCAAAGCCAGCCCCATCTCTGATGGGTTTCGTACTGTTTTTACACCGGCTTCCTGCAGAGCGGCAAACTTATCGTCAGCGGTACCTTTGCCGCCAGCAATAATTGCCCCTGCATGTCCCATGCGCTTTCCTGGCGGTGCGGTAACACCGGCAATATAAGACACTACTGGCTTGGTTACGTTGTTCTTTATAAATTCAGCCGCCTCTTCTTCCGCTGTGCCGCCAATTTCACCAACCATGATAATGGCTTCCGTTTGCTCATCTTCCTGCAGCAGCGCTAGCGCATCAATGAATGTTGTGCCTGGAATTGGGTCACCACCAATGCCGATACAGGTACTCTGGCCAAAGCCCAAAGCTGTAGTTTGATTTACAGCTTCATAGGTTAGAGTACCTGACCGAGACACGATACCAACTTTACCTTTTTGGTGAATATGGCCAGGCATTATGCCAATTTTACATTCACCAGGTGTAATAACACCGGGACAATTCGGGCCAATCAAGCGCAATCCTTTCTGGGTGACATACTCTTTCACATAAAGCATATCAAGCACCGGAATGCCTTCAGTGATACAAACGATTAGGGGGATTCCAGCATCGGCCGCCTCAAGGATGGAATCCTTACAAAATGCTGCAGGCACGTAAATTACTGTGGCATCACAATCGGTCGCCGCTTTGGCTTCTGCAACAGTATTGAAAACCGGTAAATCAAGATGTGTAGTACCGCCTTTGCCCGGCGTTACTCCACCCACCATTTTTGTACCATATTCAATGGCCTGGGTACTGTGTAAAGTTCCCTGTGCTCCGGTAAAGCCCTGACAGATTACTTTGGTATCTTTATTAATTAAAACGCTCATGTCTACCCTCGCACTGCTGCTACAACTTTTTCAGCTGCATCGTTGAAACCAGTAGCGGCAATGATATTCATGCCACTTTCAGAAAGGATCTTTGCACCCAAATCGGCATTGTTACCTTCCAGCCTTACTATTACTGGAATAGTCACACCCACCTCCTGAACTGCACCGATAACCCCTTCAGCAATTAAATCACAACGCACTATGCCGCCAAAAATGTTAACCAGTACGGCTTGCACGCTGTCATCAGAAAGAATAATTTTAAATGCTTCTGTTACCCGTTCCTTAGTTGCACCGCCACCGACATCCAAGAAGTTAGCTGGTTGACCGCCCTTCAATTTTATTATGTCCATAGTGGCCATGGCCAGTCCGGCGCCATTAACTAAGCATCCGATATTACCTTCAAGTGCTACATAATTAAGATCCCACTCGGCGGCTAAACGTTCACGCTCATCTTCTTGGCTGGGATCATACATTTCTGCTAGATCTGAATGTCGTAAAACAGCATTTCCATCAACCACAAGTTTGGCATCGAGACAATGTAAATTGCCTTCTGTGGTAACTACCAAAGGGTTCACTTCTATAAGCGAAATATCTTTCTCTTCGAACAGTTTTGCCAAGCCCATAAATATCTTAGTGAATTGCTTAACCTGATCGTTGGTTAAGCCAAGCTTGTAACCAAGGTTACGGGCCTGATAGGGTTGCGCGCCGATTAACGGATCAATTTCAGCTTTAAGGATTTTTTCTGGTGTTTCTTCAGCAACTTTTTCAATTTCCACACCACCTTCAGTGGAAGCCATAAAGACCACTCGTCTACTCGCGCGATCAACAACCGCACCAAGATAGAGTTCCTGGGAAATATCGGTGCAAGCCTCAACCAATATTTTATTGACTGGCTGCCCTTTAGCGTCTGTTTGATATGTGACTAAACGGGTGCCTAGTTGCTGCTTTGCGAACTCTATGATTTCTTCCTTAGAGCTGACCAATTTCACCCCACCGGCCTTACCGCGACCACCAGCATGTACTTGTGCTTTGACGACCCAGCGGTCTCCGCCTATTATTTCAGTTGCTGCTGCAGCCTCTTTTGGAGTGCTGGCAGCAACTCCCTTGGACACTGGCAGACCATACTGAGCGAACAGTTGTTTGCCTTGATATTCATGTAAATTCATCAGCTCACCATTGATCTAGTCTTGAAGTGGACAATATCCACGTTAAACGTCCAAAATGCGGTCAACCCCTGAACGCATTCTCTTGTGCAATTCACTTAATTTGAGTCGAAAAATTAGCGGTGAATTACGGGGCAGGGTTTTATTCAAACCCGCCAAAGCTATTTCTTTCTTTTGCGTTTCGCAGAGTGAATGGCTTTACCGTCTACATCGAGGCAAGCTTCATGAAACACTTCTGACAAGCCCGGATGAGCAAACACCATCATTTGCAGATCTTCAGTGCTTGCCCCAAACTCCATGGCAATAATTGCCTGCATAATAATTTCTGATGCCTGCGGTCCTACTATGTGAACGCCGAGCACCCGATCTGTCTCGGATTGAGAGATAACTTTAACGAAACCTGCTGTCTCATTGGCTGCTGCGGCTCGGCCATTGGCAGCAAAGGAAAAGGTACCGACTTTGTAATTTTCTGCATTGGCTTTCGCTTGTTCTTCCGTCATTCCAGCCCAGGCAACTTCAGGGTGGGTGTAGACGACAGAAGGAATACAATCGTAATTAATTGCCGCTTTATGACCTGAAATTATCTCGGCCACCATGACACCTTCTTCTGTAGCCTTATGAGCTAAGGCGGGGCCGCGGACAATATCACCGATGGCATAAACCCCTGGCACGTCGGTGGCACAATATTGATTAACAAATACGAAGCCTCGCTCATCCAGATTTACACCGCTGTCGGCACTGAATAAATCTTGCGTATAAGGACGTCGCCCCACCGCTACGATCAACTTGTCGACTTCAACACTTTGATCACCTTTTTCATCTGTGTATTCTAGAATAACTTTGTTTTTGTCAATCTTAGTGCCAGTCACTCGTGCAGTAAGACGGATGTCGAGACCTTGCTTGGACAGATTTTTCATTAATTCTTTGGCGACTTGCTTGTCCACCATTGGCAAGAATGTATCCATTGCCTCCAGGACAATTACTTCAGAACCTAATCGTTGCCAGACACTACCGAGTTCAAGCCCTATAATTCCCGCGCCAATAACACCTAGGCGTTTTGGCACAGAGGTAAACTCCAGTGCGCCAGAATTATCTACTACCATATCTTCATGAAGCGGAGCCATGGGTAATGCGATAGGCTCTGATCCGGAGGCGAGAATTACATTTTCGGCTTGCAGCGTTTCGGGTTCACCCTCATGCGGCGTAAATTCGACTTGTTTGCCCTGCAGCAATTTACCACGACCCTGTAACCAGGTGACACCATTGGCTTTGAGCAGCATTGCAACACCATCAGTTTGCTTTTTAACAATGTCATCTTTACGTTTGATCATGTTAGGGACATTCATCTTAACGCTTTTAGCTTCAATACCATGTATCTCAAACCCTTCTGTTGCTTCATGGTATTTCCAAGAAGAATCCAAAAGCGCCTTCGAAGGAATACAGCCGACATTAGCGCAAGTCCCGCCTAACGAAGGGTTACCATTTTTATTGATGTACATATCAATACATGCGGTATTTAGACCCATATGAGCGGCTTTTATGGCAGCAGCATAGCCCCCTGGACCGCCTCCTATAACTACAACATCGAACGATTTTGACATGTGTATATCCTGTTTTCCAAAGCTTCGTCAGCAAGCAATTATATGCATTCTTAAAATTTAAATGTCGAGCAGTAAACGCGCCGGATCTTCAAGCAGGTCTTTAATCGAAACCAGAAACTGCACCGCTTCTTTCCCGTCAATCAAACGATGATCATAAGATACGGCTAGATACATCATTGGCAGTATGACCACTTGTCCGTTAACGGCCATAGGTCGCTCCTGAATTTTGTGCATTCCCAAAATAGCTGTTTGCGGCGGATTAAGAATGGGGGTCGACCACAATGAACCGAAAACACCACCGTTAGAAATTGTAAATGTACCACCGGTCATATCTTCCAGTGACAACTTACCGGCCTGAGCCTTTTTACCGAACTCAACTATTTTACCTTCTACCTCGGCGAATCCCATATTGTCAGTATCTCTGAGAATAGGAACAACCAAGCCTCGATCTGATGATACAGCGACACCAATATCATAGTAACCGTGATAAACAATATCATTACCGTCGATAGAAGCATTCACTGATGGATATTTTTTCAACGATTCAACCGCTGCGCGAACAAAGAAAGACATAAAGCCAAGCCGATGACCGTGGGCTTTTTCGAACATATCCTTGTAGTTCTTCCGCATATCCATAACAGGTTTCATGTTGACTTCATTAAAGGTGGTCAACATGGCAGCATTTTGTTGCGCCGATACCAGTCTTTCCGCAACGCGCGCACGTAGACGAGTCATTGGAACGCGACGTTCTTCGCGCTCACCGAAATCAACGTTAGAAGCGCCTGGAGGCATCCCTTTAGCCTCAGCTTTTGGTGCACTACTCTCTTTGGCTTTTGTCGTTTCCGCTTTAGCCGAACCGCCTTTAAGATGGTTCAACACATCTTCTTTGGTGATTCTACCGCCTTTGCCGGTGCCATTAATTGCACTGGGATCGAGGTTGTTCTCAGCGATAAGCTTACGTACTGCAGGTCCCCAAGTATCTTCAACTTTTTCGGTCTCGGTAGCATCAGCACTGGAACTGGATTTGTCTTCTGGTTCACTCTTGCTATTTTCGGCTCCGCTAGCGGCTCCGGCCTGCTCCAAATAACCAACAAGTTCCTGGCTGAGAACAGTTTCGCCTTCTTCTTTAATAATTTTACCCACAACGCCATCATGTGGCGCGACAACTTCTAGTACTACTTTGTCAGTCTCAATGTCTACCAAAAGCTCATCTCGGCTAACGCTTTCTCCTGGTTTTTTGTGCCAGGTTGCAACGGTACCATCCGCAACGGCTTCAGGAAATTGTGGGGCTTTGATTTCAGTGGTCATTTGAGTTCCTTATTTCGCCTCAATTTCAACTATCGTTTGCTATCCAACGCTACAGGGTGAATGCCGCGTCTACCAATTTTGCTTGCTCTTCAAGATGTAAAGCCATAGAACCTGCCGCAGGAGCGGCCGAACCACTCCTGCCTGCGTACTGGAGGTGCAACTTAGGAAACAAGCTATGGATCACATGATTCAAGTGGTGCTGGCTACAATACCAAGCTCCTTGATTCATTGGTTCCTCTTGACACCAAATGGCCGTTTTAACCTTCTTATACTGCGCAAGCATCTCCTTTAACTCTACTTCAGGAAAAGGGTACAGCTGTTCAATTCTTAGAATAAGCGTGTTTTCAATTTCGTGCTGAGCTCGATATTCAAATAGATCGAAATACACTTTTCCGCTGCACATAACCACCCGCTCAATCTTCTTGGGATCGTGCTCCCAAGTGTCATCAAGCACTACTTTGAAATGGCCATCCGTCAACTCATCCAAAGAAGACTTCGCCAGTTTATGGCGCAATAAACTTTTCGGTGACATTACGATCAGGGGTTTGCGCAGCGGCCGGATCGCCTGCCGTCTTAACATGTGGAAGACTTGCGCTGGCGTCGACGGAACGCATACCTGAATATTATGTTCAGCACACAGCTGCAGGAATCGTTCCAGTCTAGCAGATGAATGTTCAGGTCCCTGCCCTTCGTAACCGTGTGGCAACAACATGGTTAAACCACAAAGTCGCATCCATTTATGTTCACCAGAAGAAATAAACTGATCGATGACCACCTGTGCGCCATTAGCGAAATCACCAAATTGAGCTTCCCAAACCACTAGACCAGTGGGATCAGTGGTAGCGTAGCCATACTCGAAAGCAAGCACGGCTTCTTCTGACAACAACGAATCATAAAGGCTGAAGCGAACTTTCTTACTCTGGCTAATTGCCTTCAACGGTGTAAATGTTCCAGGGCTTTTCTGATTATGGATAACCGCATGGCGGTGAGAAAAGGTACCCCGCCCAACATCTTGCCCGGTAATCCGCACCGGATATCCTTCATGTAGCAAGGATGCATAGGCCATGGTTTCCGCAAAGCCCCAATCGATGGACAATGCACCCGCCGCCATTTTACGACGATCTTCGAGGATTTTGGCCACTTGACGCTGAACCACAATACCTTCTGGAATATCATCGAGTTTATGGGCCAGTTCCTGCAGCATTTTCAACTCGATCCCCGTGGCACAATAAGGGTCATAATCATGACCAATATAGGGAGTCCAATCGACAAAAAGCTCGCTATTGGGTTTTTTAACCAAGGATTTGACCACATGGCGACCGTTATCCAGTTCGCTACGGTATTCATCCATCATTGCTTGGACATCACTTTCAGTAAAGACGCCATCGTCCACTAATCGCTTCGAGTAGATTTCTCGCGGATTCTTCTTTTTCCGAATCACTGAGTACATCATCGGTTGAGTAATAGAAGGCTCATCCGCTTCGTTATGGCCTCGAGCTCGATAGCAGACTAGATCGATAACCACGTCTTTCTTAAACTGTTGACGAAAATCAATTGCCATTTGGGTTACAAACAGTACTGCTTCTGGATCATCACCATTAACATGAAAGATGGGTGCTTGAACCATCTTTGCAACGTCGGTGCAATACTCGGTAGAACGAGCGTCATGACGGTTACTGGTGGTGAAGCCCACTTGGTTGTTAATAATGATGTGAACGGTGCCGCCGGTTAAGTAACCCCGTGTCTGTGACATCTGGAAGGTTTCCATTACCACGCCTTGACCTGCGAATGCAGCATCACCATGGATCAAAACAGGAACGACTAGGTCCCCTTTTTTATCTTTGCGGCGGTCTTGACGGGCTCGTACTGAGCCTTCAACAACCGGTGAAGCGATTTCTAAGTGAGAAGGGTTAAACGCCAGTGCCAAATGAACTTCGCCACCCGGTGTCATTACGTTTGAAGAGAAGCCTTGATGATATTTAACATCACCTGAACCCATTTCGATTTTATGGCGACCCTCGAATTCATTAAACAACTCGGCGGGATTTTTCCCTAAAATGTTAATAAGTACATTCAAGCGGCCCCGGTGCGCCATGCCAATGACCAGCTCTTTAGCACCATAACTGCCGGCACGTTGAATTATTTCATCAACGCAAGGAATTAGACTCTCGCCACCTTCTAGACCGAAGCGTTTAGTGCCCGGATATTTGGTGGCCAACATTCGTTCTAAACCTTCTGCAGCGATGAGTCGCTCCAGAAGATGTGACTTAACTTCCCGGCTGTAATTAGGGTGTGAGCGTACACTTTCCATGCGTTGTTGAATCCAGCGTTTTTCCGCAGTATCAACAATATGCATATACTCAACACCAACACTCGAGCAATAGGTTTTTTCCAAAGCCTCAATCATTTCTTTTAGTGGCGCTTCTTCTTTGCCAAGAAATAAATTGCCCGTTTGGAATGTAGTGTCGAGATCGGCGGCAGAAAGCCCGTGATGGGATAGTTCTAAATCAGGAACCGGTTCACGCTCCATTATACCAAGGGGGTCGAGGTTGGCTTTTTGATGTCCTCGCACTCGGTATCCGGCAATGATCTGTAAAACTTTAACCTGTTTCTTTTCATGACCTGAAGAAACACTGCTAACGGATAATTTTTGGACCCTGTTTTTATTTTTGGCGAGGTAAAGAAAGTGTTCTTTTATCGTGGAATGTGGTACGTCGTTTTCAGTACCATTGACGCGAGGGAGCTTGTCAAAATTGTCGCGCCATTGATCGGGCACTGAGTTGGGGTCTTGTAAATAAGCCTCGTACAACTCTTCGACATAAGTAGCATTCGAACCAGAAAGGTGCGACGTACTCCACTGCCGATACATCAAACTATCATCCATTACAGATCACCGTGTCGAATAGGACACTATCTGCAAAAACGCGATCAGCGAGTGACACCTGAGCACATGTTAGGTTTGCGACTGGCAGGTAAGCCAAATGCGCTTCCAGATAGTTCGGTTTTACCGATAGCCCTAAGGTTAATAATTAACCTGCAACCGCTTTTTGGGCGGTGCAAGGAAACCGAGAGATTGCACCAAGATTTTAGTTATTAGTACAACTCAAAATTCCCAACATCAAGTGTAGCTTCTTTTGATGGCGCCACCCTAGGTTTACCAACCCGGGGTGGCCGAGATCCAAGAATTATATAGATTTCCGGACGAAAAACAAACGTTTATGTGCCCTGCTGTAACAACATTGAGCGTATATGCCCGATCGCTTTCGTCGGATTTAATCCTTTTGGACACACGCTGACGCAATTCATAATGCCACGACAGCGAAACAAACTAAAAGGATCATCCAGATCAGATAATCGTTGCTCCGTAATGGTATCCCGACTGTCGGCAATAAAACGATACGCTTGCAACAGTCCAGCGGGACCGATAAATTTGTCCGGATTCCACCAAAATGAGGGACAAGATGTGGAGCAACAAGCACAAAGAATGCACTCATATAAACCATCTAACTTATCGCGCTCTTCAGGTGTTTGAAGCCTTTCGATGGGTGGCGCTGGCGTATCGTTAACCAGGTAGGGTTTGATCTTTTCGTATTGGTTATAGAAAAGAGTCATGTCCACAACGAGATCACGAATAACCGGCAAGCCTGGTAATGGCCGCAGCACCAACTTGCCTTTGCCTTTAGTGGCTTCGGAAATGGAGGTTATACAGGCTAAACCATTCTTGCCGTTTATATTCATGCCATCCGAGCCACAAACGCCTTCGCGACAGGAGCGACGATAAGCAACACTGGAATCCTGTTCTTTTAACAGACTCAGTACATCCAGCACCATTAGATCTTTGCCGCCGGTGTCTACCTGATAGTCCTTCATGTAGGGCTCAGCATCAGTGTCCGGGTTATAACGATACAAACTTACCTGCAACATAGGGATCCCCTTAATAAGTTCTAACCTTGGGCTGGAATGTTTCAACTTGCTTAGGTGCAAAATTCACCGCACGCTGACTAAGCTCTTTCTTGACGGGGTCATAGATTGAGTGGGCCAACCAGTTCTCATCGTCGCGATCAGGGTAATCATAACGACTGTGAGCGCCTCGGCTCTCTTTTCGACCTTCCGCTGCAATTGCCGTCGCTTCGGCAACCTCCAACAAGTTATCCAGCTCAAGAGCCTCAATCCGAGCCGTATTAAAGGCCATACTCTTGTCTTCTAAATAGGTATTCGCAATACGCTCACGCAGTTCAGCCAGCTTTTTGACGCCTTCAACCATCAAATCACCTTTACGGAATACGCCAAAGTTGTTCTGCATATTGGTCTGCAACTCTTTACGCAGTTTAGCAACATCCTCTCCACTCTTACTGGTTTCGAGTCGGTTGAGGCGGTTATTGGCCTTTTCCAGATCAGATTCAGAAGTGTCGCGATGTTCAATGCCTTCCTTTAACGCTTTTTCTATAAACATTCCAGCAGAACGACCGAACACCACCAAATCCAACAACGAATTGCCACCCAGACGGTTAGCGCCGTGAACAGATACGCAGGCCACTTCTCCAACAGCAAACAAGCCATCGATAATTTTATCATTACCGTTGCTGTCCCGAGTCAGCGCTTGTCCGTGAATATTGGTAGGAATCCCACCCATCATATAATGGCAAGTAGGAACTACAGGAATGGGCACTTTCACCGGATCAGCCGCAGCGAAGGTGATTGCCAGCTCACAAATACCCGGTAAACGTTTGTGGAGCACTTCTTCACCCAAGTGATCGAGCTTCAACATAACGTGGTCCCCTTCCGGGCCACAGCCTCTACCATCAAGAATTTCCTGCATCATGGAACGGGCAACAACGTCCCGACCTGCCAGATCCTTAGCATTAGGAGCATATCGTTCCATAAAGCGTTCGCCATCTTTATTGATGAGATAGCCACCCTCGCCTCGGCAACCCTCGGTTACAAGCACCCCTGCACCGGCAATACCGGTGGGATGGAATTGCCACATTTCGATATCCTGAACAGGGAACCCAGCGCGCAGCGCCATACCTACCCCGTCACCAGTGTTGATCAATGCGTTGGTAGTCGATGCATAAATTCGCCCAGAACCACCGGTCGCAAACACTGTTGCTTTGGATTTGAAATAAACAACTTCCCCGGTTTCCGCTGACAGAGCGATAACACCTGTAACCGCATTATCCTGGTTGGTAACCAGCTCTACGGCATACCATTCATTGTAAAAATTAGTGTTACAGGCTACGTTTTGCTGATAAAGCGTATGCAGTAATGCGTGGCCAGTACGGTCAGCCGCAGCACAAGTTCTGGCCGCTTGTCCGCCTTCACCAAAGTTCTTGGATTGGCCACCGAATGGACGCTGGTATATACGACCCTCTTCTGTTCGAGAGAATGGCAGACCCATATGATCTAACTCATAGACGGCTTCCGGCCCAACACTACACATATATTCGATAGCGTCCTGGTCACCAATATAGTCAGATCCTTTTACGGTATCGTACATATGCCAGCGCCAATCGTCATTGGGGTCAGCACTGGCAATGGCGCAGGTAATCCCGCCCTGCGCTGAAACTGTGTGGGAGCGAGTGGGGAAAACCTTAGAAATCAATGCCGTCTTTTGCCCAGATTTAGCGAGTTGTAGAGCGGCTCTCATGCCAGCACCGCCACCGCCAACAATTACCGCATCAAAAGTTACTGTACGTATAGCCATAGATTAAATACCCCAAAAAATCTGAATGCCCCAAACCACATAAATAATGGTGACAAGTGCGCAAATACTTTGAAAAGCTAGGCGTATTACGGTGCCTGAACGGCCAAGTTGGCGCGTGGTTAAATAGTCAGTGGAAATTGTCCAGAGACCCACCCAGGCATGCGCCGCTAATGAAAGAAGAGCAATAAGTGAGAAAACTTTCATATAGGTTGAGGTCATATAATCCTGCCACTGGGCAAAGCTCAGATCAGGATTAAACAATAAAAAACTCATGAGGCAGAGGAAATACACCCCTAAAATGACGGCCGTCGCACGCTGCACCATCCAATCGTATAAACCATTTTTCCCCAGGCTTGTAACGTTAGTTACCATATCCAGACTCCAGCAAGTGCTATCAAAATGGCTGAGCTAGCGATCACCACTTTGGCGACCATATTTGCCCCTTCTAAAGTTTCGAAGTACCCCATATCCATAAACAAATGTCTCATACCAGCTATAAAGTGGTAGATGAAACCTGCAAGGATAATCCAAGTAATGATCTTGGCAACAGGGCTAGTCAGACACTCTTTCAGTTCGTTAAAGGACGCTTCACTCTCCAGGGACATCCCCAAGCCCCAAAGAAGAAAAGCAATTCCAGCAAAGATACCTATACCCGCAATCCTATGGGTAATGGAGGCGATCGCTGGCAGCGGTAACTTGATCGTCGAAATATCCAGGTTAACAGGTCTTTGACTTTTCACGGCTCAAACCATTGTGATTGAGGCCCCAAGAGGAGCGTTGAAGGAAGAATAACGAACGTAAAGAGATGAGAATCAACGAGTTGTATTAACCCCTTAATTTATACAGCCTCTCCCATTCGGGGCCGCAGTATAATCCCATCAAAATCGAATTACAATTCGACTCTGCCACTGTATAGACAGTTTATAACAGCAGGTGTACCCGTAAGAAATCCTTTTCCAAGAGGAAAGGCCCAAAAGGGTTTGCTTTACCCAAAGGACCAATTCAAAATGAATTTAGGGTCTATTCAGTATGAAAAAAGGCTGGACGGGCCTGAAATAAATTGACAAACTTTTTCTGAGTGATTAGTTTTGGCCACCACTTCGGCCTAAGAAGTTAGAGAATTATTAATACGCTAGGCACGAAACCTGCCTGATATTAAGCCTACTTACCGAGTACAGGAGAGTATTATGGCTGAGAAAAGCGCTCAGTTAACGTTAGGTGAAATCAAACTCGATCTACCCATCTATTCTGGAACAATTGGCCCGGATGTTATAGACGTCGGTCAATTAACTGGAAATGGTGTTTTCACCTATGACCCAGGCTTTGTTTCCACTGCCGCCTGCGAGTCAAAAATAACTTATATTGATGGTGGTAAAGGCATTTTGCTCCACCGAGGTTATCCCATAGATCAGCTCGCTGAACACTCCGACTACTTGGAAGTTTGTTACTTACTACTTAACGGTGAGTTACCAAGCCCCGCTGAAAAAGAAGCCTTTGTCAATACAATAGACAACCACACAATGGTTCATGAACAGCTCCGTGGCTTCTATGACGGATTTCGGCGTGACGCTCACCCAATGGCCATTATGTGTGGCGTGGTGGGTGCTCTGTCAGCCTTCTATCATGATTCCCTTGAAATATCTGACGAGTCTCATCGTCAAATTGCAGCTTTTCGCCTGATTGCGAAAATGCCTACGTTAGCAGCTATGTGTTACAAGTATTCACTGGGTCAGCCTTTCATGTATCCTCGCAATGATTTGAGCTACTCAGAAAACTTCTTGTATATGATGTTTGGCGTTCCTTGTGAGCCTTATGAGGTTAACCCTGTTCTTGCGAAAGCGATGGATAAAATATTTATCCTGCACGCCGACCACGAACAAAACGCATCGACTTCCACCGTGCGACTGGCAGGCTCTTCTGGTGCCAACCCATTTGCGTGCATCGCGGCAGGTATTGCAGCATTATGGGGACCAGCCCATGGTGGCGCCAATGAAGCTGTGCTTAACATGCTGACCGAAATCGGCGACGTCTCAAATGTTGATGCCTATGTTGCCAAAGCTAAAGATAAAAACGATCCTTTCCGCTTAATGGGCTTTGGACACCGCGTTTATAAAAACTATGATCCTCGGGCAAAGGTAATGAGAGAGACTTGCCATGAAGTGCTCACCGAACTAGGCATCAAGGATCCGATGTTAGAACTGGCGATGAAACTTGAAGATATCGCCCGCTCAGATCCATATTTCGTGGAAAAGAACCTATACCCCAATGTGGATTTCTATTCTGGAATCATCCTTAAAGCCATTGGTATTCCCACCAGTATGTTCACCGTTATTTTCGCTTTGGCGCGTACCGTTGGTTGGGTTGCCCACTGGCATGAAATGATTAGTGGCTCCTACCGTATTGGTCGTCCACGTCAGCTCTACACGGGAGCACCTCAGCGGGATTATGTCCCAGTAGATAAACGATAACCCAATAAAAAGGCTGCTTTCCGCAGCCTTTTTATTTTAAGTAGTTTCTATATATTTATGATTAAAATTGGATTTATCGGTTTAGGCGTGATGGGTGCCCCTATTGCGGGACACTTGGCTAATGCTGGTCATGAGGTAACGATTTTTAATAGGACAGGGCATAAAGCTGACCAGTGGCTCCGTAAATACAGAGGCCAAAAAGCGGATACGCCGGCAATGGCAGCAAAAAATGCAGATATAATTTTCACTTGCGTAGGTAATGATGACGACTTACGTGAAGTGGTTTTAGCGGGCTCTGAAGCAGCCGCTAGCACAATGCAACCAGGCTCTGTTTTGATTGATCACACCACAACCTCGGCAGTGGTTGCTCAGGAAGTCAGTCAGCATTTGCGCGCTCAAGGCTGTCACTTTGTTGATGCCCCAGTGTCTGGCGGACAGTCAGGCGCAGATAATGGAGTGCTTACGATAATGTGCGGCGGTAGTACCGATGTATTTGATTCCGTCAGATCGATATTGGAACTTTATTCGAAACGAGTGCGCCTTATGGGGCCGGTTGGTAATGGCCAGTTAACCAAAATGGTTAATCAGATTTGTGTCGCAGGCTTGCTCCAAGGACTTGCAGAAGGAGTTCATTTTGCACAGTGTGCGCAACTTGATATAGAAAAAGTGTTTGAGGTTATCAGTCAAGGAGCGGCGCAATCTTGGCAAATGGATAACCGATCTAAAACAATGATGCTTGATCAATACGACTTTGGTTTTGCCGTAGATTGGATGCGTAAAGATTTAGGTATTTGCCTGGAGACAGCGCGGGAAAAACACGCAATGTTGCCAGTAACCGCATTAGTAGATCAATTTTACGGAGAAATTCAATCAATCCATCATGGTGGGCGCTGGGATACTTCAAGTTTACTGAGGCGATTGCAGGGAAAGGCTGAAAGTTAAAGATTATTTTTCACTTGTTCAAACACTAGAATGGCTGTTTTATCGTCACGCCCGCCGCGATTGGCCGACTCTTCTATAAGATCACGAACCCGTTCGGATAATAATCTATTGCTATTAGACAATATATCCAAAATCGCATCATCTTCCAGAATATCGGTAATGCCGTCACTAACTAGTAGCACCTGATCACTGCTAACCCAATCAAAACGATTGATATCAATATTGGCGGAACTGCGTATACCAAGGACGTTGGTTACCATTAATTTAATGGAACCGTCAGGTTTTCTCACTGCTTTCGAGTGATCATTCGTTAGCATGGTTATAGTGTTATCACGAATTCTATAGATCCGACTATCACCGGCATGCATGACCACCATATTAGCAGGAGTAAAAAGGACACTGGC
Source organism: uncultured Ketobacter sp. (assembly GCA_963922875.1). Lineage (GTDB taxonomy): Bacteria > Pseudomonadota > Gammaproteobacteria > Pseudomonadales > Ketobacteraceae > Ketobacter. Next base: position 140,330 of record CAWUJH010000009.1, read on the forward strand.
GAATGTGGTTGCCATTCCTTTTAGATCGCGCTCTTCTGCAGCCTTATGTATTGCCTGACCTGCTTCCTGAATCAGGCTTACCAATCGCTGCTCGCTAACCAATGACGAACGGCAGCCTTCATAAATATGGTCGACTAGAGTTCTTGAAGCAAAGTCCCCCGCTGGTCCTCCACCTACGCCATCAGCAACCACAAACAACTTTTGCTGAGCTAACACAAGAAAAGCGTCTTCATTCTTATCAGTTTTTGTGCCTTGCTGACTAATAGAAATTGCTTGCATCAGAAAACACAAATTCCCTTAGCTTTTATCAAGTACCCCATTTTTGGTACCAAGCAATTTTTGCATTAGATTTTGTGTAATATTCATTACCCGGTGGTAAAGAGGCTCTCACTTCTTCCCACATAGTAATGGCTTTTTCAGGGTTGACGTATTCCAAGCGTAGTGCCTGCCGATATAGTGATTGCGCCCGGCTATCAGCTGCCTCTATCGCTAATTTTGCTTGAGGATTGTCATTAATTTTAACGGCTTCCTGCCAATAGTTATAGGCTTTACGGGGCTCGTTTTGTTGAGATGCATCATTACCCATTGCCAAGTAACCCGTCGACATCATCGGATACAGGTTATTGCGATACTCGCTACTTTTACCATCAAATGCGCTGTTTTCTAGCTTGATAAAACTCTCTGCCAATGAAATTCCGCGCTGGCTATCACCACGATCAAATGCTGTCTCGGCCTTCTTATACTCATTGAGTAACTGCTCTATGGTATTGTATTTGTCGCTCACTCTCTTGGCAGTAGCACCTGTAACGGCCGAATTTCCTAAGTAAGGGCTAATTTCACTGATGGCATCCGAACCATACCCTTTGAGATACAAAGTCTCACTGCGTGCTACAGCGGCACCCGCATCTCCATTCAAGTTAATGGGCTCAGGCTTCACAGGAGCAGGCTCTTGGGCTTCTGGCGCCTTTTTAACAGCAGGGGCTTCTGGTAGCGAAGCGACTTCAGCTTCTGCTTTTTCTACTTTGGCTTCAACTGGAGCAGGTAATGTCGATATGGACGGAGGCGCTGGGGCTGGCTCAGGAGCATCTCCGCTGCCTTGCTTATTAAATTGAGGTGGAGGAGCATCATCCATTGAAACAACAGGCGCGGCGACTGGGTCAGGCCCACTGTTTCGATCTGCAACTACAGGTGTGTTTGCCGTTGGGTCTTCTTGCGCTGCCGGTTTGAGTTGCCAAAAATCCGTCTGCTGATTTAAATAAAGATAACTGGCTGCACCAAACCCTAACAAAAGAACGGTCGACAATATCGTGGCGTACACCTTTTTCGCCGGGCTGGTGAATTGAGTTTTATCTTCTGCAGGCAATGGTCTGTAAAGTGCGGCAATTCCATCAGCGGAATATTCATCGGCCACAAAAGCGGCGCCTTCTGTTGTGCCTGGCTCGAAAGTCAGCGACACTTCTCCAAATTTTAATACGTCATTCTCTTCTAATATGACTCGAGCGACTTTATAACCATTAACTTTAATGCCATTTAGGCTATTAAGATCGTTGACAACAAAATGTCCACTTTGCAACACGATTTCAGCATGTCGACGAGAAACGCCTTTGCCGTGCAAAACCAAATCACACTCATCACCCCGCCCTACCACAAACGGAAATCGAGTCACGGCATATCTGTCGCCATTTTCAGCAATTAAACAGGCGGCCGCATCTTCGTCTTCGTAATCGGTATAAACTTCAGTGCTATCCGATTCCCAATGAACCGGATTTACAACCGTTTTCACTGGTTTCTGAGTACCCTGATTGTTGGTGTTTAATATGGGCGTTGATTCAGCAACGAAATCATTATTGCCTTGTTTCATCTCGTTTTCCTTCCCAAGCAGCAATTTGCCAGGACTTCTGCTCTAAGTGTAATGACCATACATTTAAACAAATAATTAACCACCAACCAAGTATATAACTGTGTCAATATCGTTACCTTGTGAAATTATTCGGGTGTTTGCGCTACACTCAGTCACTTAGATTAAATTCTTTTAATGACAGCGGCTTATATCCAGTAGCAGACAACTGCGACGACTTTCCAGGCATCGGATCATTCTGCGGGTCTAACTTAAAAATATCAATCAAAGACACTTCATTTTGATTTACACAGGCTATTTCTGATATCTGCGTCACTTTCCGACTGCCATCCGGCATTTTCCCCAGATGGACAACAATGTCCAATCCATTCAATACTAATTGGCGGGCGCTTTCAGGTGCTCTTGTTGGATCGGCCATTAACAACATAATTTCTAAGCGCTTAATCAACCTTGACGGAGCCTCAACGGTTGCTGTGGTAATAACACTCTTAGGCCCACTGGTAGCAGCATCCAGAAAAGGTTCAATAACGTCACTTGTGCAGTCACCCAGTAACAGACGATCAGGGTTTAGCATCATGGCAGCATCCAGCAAATCCGTAGCGCTAGCCCTATTTTCCCCATCGACTGAATGAATGATGAACCGTGTACAGCGTGGATTCTTAAAGTTTAGCTCTGGAACCTGCTCGATGGTGGCGATACGTTCAGCACCATCAAAACAACCTTCAAGGGCTTTTATTAAAGTCGTTTTCCCGACGTTTTTACGTCCGGAAATAATGATGTTCTTACTGGCGCCAATCGCTTGTTTTAGAAACAGAGCGGCCTCTTCTGACAACAAACCTCCGTCAACAAGGTCAGACATCCTTAATACTTTAGGTACTAAGTTACGTATCACCATACGCGGCATGCCTACCACGTGGGGAGACTCGATAATCGTCGCTACTTGTTGTTTTGGTAAGGACACTTCTTGACTATGGGGCGTAACCATGGAACCTGGCGCTGGTGGGCAATTACGAATACGAGCCACCGTATCCATATAGGACTGTTCGCTCAGAAACACTAACTCATGCTTAAAGGTTCCGGCGGCTCCCTCTATAGTGATCTGACTAGGGCCCTCTATGTAGATAAATTCAAAATCTGCCCCGGAAAGCAGCTTGTCCAAAGGACCAAACCCCCAGAGTTCATCTACTAAGGAATCGATTAACCTTTCCTCGGAGAACTGCGCTGAAAAACGCTCCTTAAATTCGCTTATTTCATCAGAAATATTACGTTTGACCGTTTCCAATCGATTTTTCCGATCAAGTGAAGGTACAGTTCCCCTTAACTTTTCATTTAATCGACCAAAAAGCTTTTTCTGTAACAAGCGAAACTCCGTCCCCCCTAACGGATTTGGTAACTTTATCTCTACAGGTTTCACCGGAGCGTCCACGGTGGCTGTACTTAAGTCAGCTTTTGTTTTGGGGATAGTCTTAGGTGCGGTTGAGGCTGCGGTAACAATGCTAGACTCGGTTTTATGTGTACTACTAATAATGGGAACTGGCGTTTCAGCCACGGACGTTAAAGATGGGTGACTTTCTTTTACAAAGGGTTCTGCCACCGTTTCGGTATTGTCAATCGCTGTTGTGGCCTGAAGCAAAGGGGGTTCAAAGGTTAGCGTCCTTGCGTTGGAAGTGAATTTCATAATCACAACGCTAAGATCGCCAAATTTAACCAAGTCACCTTCTTCAATAGTGGATTCTGATTCAATACGATGACCGTTAATCCAGGTACCGTTAGTACTTTCTAGATCTTTAATGGTCACTTGTCCTTCGTTTACGGCGATAGTTGCATGACTGCGAGAAACATGACAATCACTCAGAATCAAATCACAATGATCCCCCTTGCCCAGCACAAATTGTCCCATGCCAAACTCAAACAATGACCTGTTACTATTCCCATCCAGAACTTCAAGCACTAACATACGGAACCCGTTTTAGCATCAATGCTGAACTAATGTATTCAGCGGTTTAGTAATTATTGTTATCCGCTTTGAATAACCTAACTTTGTATTTATTTGCATTATAATTAAGCTTACCGTTCTATTTTATACTGTTTATTATTCAATGGATCATTAAAAATTGGACAATTTGCTAAACTTTATCATGGCCTAAGTGGGTTTTGAACAATATTTAACCGAAATCCGCTAACGTTTTAAGCCTAACAGAGATATTTTTTCCCTAAAAATACTCTAAATAAGAGTTAAATTTCGCAATAAGGCATCATTTTTATATGAATTTAAACTGGTTGTTTCCTTGGAAAACCAAAGACGATGAAAAACAGTACTCTGGTTCTCCTCGTAAGCCGGAAATAGCAGGCAGACAAGCTAACAGGGTTAGGCCAATTGATCCGCAAAGAAAACCTCAGCAGGAGACTGTGTACCGTAAGCCTTTTGAGGTTAATCTGAATATTGGCCGTTATCGCATGGAGCCTTTTACTGAGGGTGGTATTTGTGTGGTAATGAATGGTATCCCTCTTGATCCAGGGAAACCTAAGTTAGCCGTAAAAATGGTTCGCGAACAATGGCTGAATCATCAAGCCGTAAGGCGTCAATTCACCAATGAAAGTCAAATTGTACGTGAGCTAAATCATCCCCATCTGCCAAAATATAGATCCCGCGGCATAATTGAAGGCAAAGCTTATTTTGCTTACGACTTCATTGAGGGGTTTCAGGTGATAAATCTGTCTCAGGAAAGGCAGCGGTTTCCACCGGATCTGGTAAAACAAATGGCCAGAGGCATAATTACTCAACTATTGGAGCAGTTAACATCCTTTCACTCCGGATTAAAGCCCGTGGTACATGGGGACATTAGTTCCGAAAATATCTTGATTGACAGTAAACAGCAGGTCTACTTAATGGATTTTGGCTGCTCTCATTTCGTCAAACAAGCGAACAAAGAAGCCTACCAGTGGTTAGCGAAGCCTTCTTTTATATCACCAGAACAAGCTCGGGGCGATATGTGGGACCAACGAAGCGATCTGTTTCAATTAGGCATTTTGTACTATGAACTAATTTGTAACAAACGCTGGAATCGTGGCCGAACTAAGCGCGAAAAAGTGCTCTTTGCCGCTTCTTATCAGAAGCAAATGGATGACTTTTTAATTTCAGAAACAGATATAAGCACATCAACGTATATTGCGAAGCTACTTAGCCCTGAACCTGATCTGCGGTATCAAACCGCAAAAGACGCTTTAGAAGCTATACGAACTCTTTGATAGGTAATCATTCTAGCCGCACGCCCTGATCAAAGCGGCAGGGTGTATCCGTCCCATCCATGGTACAAGTACCACGTCCGTGTAACGAATTGTCTTTGAAGCCACCCTTGTATTTGCTGCCGTCCGGCCAGGTAAAAAGACCACGCCCTTCGCGGACACCATCTTTAAAATTACCCACATACTGTTCACCGCTGGGCCATACCAAGGTTCCTTTGCCGGTGCGACGGCCTTCAAAAAACGCGCCCTCATAGACCCTGCCATCAGCAAAGGTTAACTTACCTTTTCCAGACATCACACCATTAACAAAATCACCTACATAAGAATTCCCATCTGGCCAGGTCATAGTACCAGTGCCTTCTGGTTTACCCGCCACAAAATCACCAACAAAGGTTTCACCACTAACCCACTTCATTTCGCCTTTACCAGACATTTGGTCGTTCTTAAAGTCTCCCTCATAGACACTGCCATCAGCCAACGTCATTTTTCCTTTGCCGGTCCTCAGGCCATCGACAAACTGTCCTTCATAGGTTTCACCACTGGGGTAGATCATTTTGCCAAGCCCAGTACGCTTATCGGAAACAAATTGGCCTGTATATTTGCGTCCATCCGGCCAGGAATAGGTGCCATTTCCGTCTTTGAGACCGTCTTTAAACTCGCCTTTATATGTGCGTTGGTCAGCCCATTGGTAAGTGCCAATACCTTCCATCATTCCATCAACAAACTGGCCTTCATATTGGCTGCCACTAGGCCAGGTATACACTCCAGTTCCATCGAATTTATTATTACTGAACTGGCCGTTGTATGTATTTCCTTCATGGTCTTTAAAAGACCCAGATCCGGACATTAATCCGTTTTCCCACTCCCCTTCGTACTGATCACCATTAGGCCATTGATAGGCACCGTATCCATTTTTCTTACCATTCTCTAAATAGCCCTGATAAGTACTACCATCTTCCAGTGTATGTATTTCTGAGGGTAGTTCTGGTTTATTACCCGAACCCTTTGGCGGTGCTTCTTTTGCTTTATCATCGCTGCAAGCTGACACAAAGAACACAGTCGCAACGAGCACAAAGGCGTATTTGAACGATGATAGAGTAGTCACAAATGACTCCGTTTTATTAATGCGATGCTTATTCACAGTAAGCTACTTGTTCTTGGCTTTATTATTGGTTTTAAATTCTTCCTGACCATCGTCCCACCCTGCCTCCCAGCTAGCGGCTAGAACTTCTAATTCAAAAGGAGACGTTCTTGGTTTGTCGCCTTCTTCTCCAGCTTTGTAGCCAATATTGTAGGCTTCATCAAGCCCCACATGCCATTGCAGCTTTTCTGAGTCGTCTTCGGTTTTTATATCGAAGTTTCTATCCACTTCACCAGCCACAGATAGTTCATGCCCCCCGGAGTCCTGACTGAACAACCTCATCAGATTTCGGGATTGGACTAATAAGTCATCCAATATATTGTAGGTAGCAGGCACCAGAACCAGGCTGATTAAAGTTGCAAACAAAACCCCAAAAGCAATCGATATGGCCATCGGAATTAGAAACTGGGCCTGTAAACTGGTTTCAAGCATTAGCGGAACTAAGCCACCAAAGGTAGTTAACGAAGTCAATATAATGGGACGGAACCGATCAACCCCAGCGCGCCGGATAGAATCGTGCAAGCCAATGCCTTTTTCCTTATTACGGTTCATAAAATCCACAAGAACCAGGTTATCATTGACCACCACACCGCTAACTGCAATCATCCCCACCAGTGACCACAGAGTAACTTCCATACCCAGCACAAAATGCCCCAACAGCGCACCGACAAAACCGAAAGGAATTGCAAACATCACCATGAGTGGTTGGAGATACGACCTAAACAAGGTGGCCATCAATACGTACATCCCCAGCAGCGCGATTAAATACGCTTTAAAAAGAAATGATTTGAATTCGTCTTTTTCTTTTTGGGTACCCGCTACAGCCCAAGTCATGCCCGGAAATGAGCTAGGAACCTTCTCCAGAAACTCGGGGCGCAAAGCAGACATTACTTTGTCAGCCGTTGTTAATGTGTCGTCTATTTCTGCTCTTACTCGGATCACTCGACGTCTATTATGACGGTTAATCTGGGCTGCGCCTTCGCCATAATCTATTTCGGCTACGGTTAATAGCGGTACCATCGAGCCATCTTTCAAACGAATTGACATGTTTTCCAGATACCAAAGTGAACTGCGTTCTTCGGCTGGGTAGCGCACCACCACCCTTATATCCTGATCACCACGTTGAATGTTTTGTACGTCAGCACCATGATAGGCCTGCCGGACTTGCAGAGCCACTTCATCTAAACTGATACCCAAGTTGCGGGCAAGCGGCTTGAGTTCAATTAATAATTCTTGTTTTCCTTTGCGAAAGGAATCTCTAATTTGATAGAGCCCCTTGATGTTGGCCATGCGCTCCTTTAGCGCATCGGCCGCGAGCCGTAAGTCGTCTAAGCTGCTGGATGACAGTTCGATATCAACGCGAGCTCCGGGTTGATTTAACGTGGCATTGAAATCGAGATCAGTTACATCCTTGATATCTCCAGCTAACGCCTCCCACTCCCGTATTATCTTGGTACCACTTAATCGACGATTCTCAGAGGGTGCCAATTCAATTGCAATATGCCCCGTGTCGTCGTTTGCATAGCTGGTGAATACATTTTGAATTTGCTCTGAACCCGTTTCTTCCCTCAGTTTCTGTTTTAATTCAAGCGCGGCCTGTTCAAGTTGTTTTATACCTTCCCGAACCTGAGCAGGACTGGTGTTTTGAGCAAACGAGATTTTCGCGCTGGCGGCATCCGCTTCAATTGTGGAGAAGAATACAACCTTTAGCCAGCCGGATCCCATCAGAGCCAGAGCTACGAATAAAATACCAACAAACACGGTAAGAGTCGTGTACCGCCAATGTAGGCATAATTCCAGAAACGGTGCATAAATCTTTTGAATAAAACGCTCAAGACCCACAGAAAACTTACGCTGGATACTCCCAAGAAAAGGCATTCGATCAAAATCGTCGTTTGATATTCCTGAAACGTGTGCGGGTAGCACCAATAGAGATTCAATCAACGAAAACACCAGTGTGCAAATAACGACGATTGGAAGCACACGCATTAACTTGCCTTCCGGCCCAGGAAGCATCATCAGCGGCGCAAAAGCAACAATGGTAGTTAATACGGAAAAGATTACAGGTTTTTGTACTTCCTGGGCACCTAATATCGCGCCCCGGTACCCAGTAATCCCCTGCCGATGCTTTGAAAAGACATTCTCACCGACGATAATGGCATCATCAACCACTATGCCGAGCACGAGAATAAAGGCGAACAAGGAAATCATATTGATTGAGCCATCGAAATAAGGGAGCATCATAAAAGCGCCCATAAACGAAATAGGAATCCCCAAGCAGACCCAAAATGACAGTTGGGCGCGCAAAAACAACAATAGAATAATGAAGACCAAGATTAATCCAGAGATCGCATTTTCACTGAGCAGATCTATTCTGCTTTTGAAATAGATGGAGGAATCCTGCCAAACGTCAATACTGATTGCATCTGGAATATAGGAGATTGGGTTTTCTGCGTAATCATGAATTTCTCTAGAGATATCCAGGATGTTCTGCTTGCCAACCCTATAGACCGCCAACGCTACCGCTGGTTTGCCATTGAACTCACTCAAGGAGAGACCTTCCTTGAATCCGTCGGTAACTTTGGCTACGTCTCTCACCAAAACTTGTGCACCATCGGGCAATGCTCTAACAACAATATCTTCAAAATCCTCACCCCAGTACACTTGACCTTTAGCCTTAACGGATACATTTCCTTGTGCCGTTTTAATTACCCCGGTTGGCAAATCAACTGAGCTTTGTCGAACGGCATTTGCCACTTCCATGAAGCTCATTCCGTAACGCTGAAGGGCTCCATCAGAAACTTCAATAGCGATTTCATAAGGGCGGGATGCAGTGAGTTCTACCTGAGTAATGCTGGATTTGGTCGTGAGATCAGATTGCACTTGGAGTGCAATGTTTTTCAAAGTTCTTTCGTCAGCATCGCCTGAAATCATTACGTAGGCAACCAGGTTGCGTACAGATATTTCCTGCACAACGGGTCTTTCCACATCGGCGGGAAAGGTAGAAATTCCATCTACTCGAGCTTTGATTTCATTTAATAGATATTTGCTGTCATGACCATAGTCCACCTCGATTGTCACGAGACCTAAATGTTCAGTAGCGCGAGAATTGAGGGCTTTAATCCCTTCCAAGTCGTAAACCGCCGACTCGATTCGATTTAATACGGATTTTTCAACATCTTCAGGAGATGCTCCTGGATAAGGAATAGTAATCGTAATGAGATCAAGGGAAATATTAGGCAGAATTTCTTTACGAGAATCTTGCAAGCTGATAAAGCCCGCTACGACAATAAATACCATCAATAAGTTAGCCGCAACCTTATTTTCCGCAAACCAGGCGATAATCGCGTTCATTCAGATGCTTCCTTTAAAGGCTTGGGAGCGCTCACTGGAGAAATTTGATGAGTATTATCTTTTTCCTGTTCGATTTTAGGTTTTGGTTCAACCCTGGGTTCTGATTCAACTTTGGGATCCTGTAACGCTACTGGCTTTGGCTCTTTTTGAGCCGCCACTTTGGGTTTTTGCTCTGGTGCCAATTCTAATGTTAAGGAGTTAGGTTCTGATTCCACTTCTTCCGCTGCTTGTTTTGGCGCATCCACCGGATCCTTGTTATCTTCTTGCAGTGATTGTTTTAACGATTCAAGAGCCGTTTGGGGAGCCACTTCCTGTTGCGTAGATGATTGGTTTTCCGCTGGCTTAGGTTTTATTTGTCTTGGTATTTCAGTTTGCTCTGCCGAAGGCTTAAACAGCGAAGATTCTTGTAAAGAAGATTCCAGCGTCTTGAATTCTTCTGCAACTTCGGTTCGTACCTCCATACCGGCAACGGCAATATCCATTTGATTGAGTACGACTCGATCACCATTTTTCAAACCGGTGTTTACAAATATGAAATCTTTTGACTTATAAATAATGCCCACATTTTTTTCTTGTAAACGACCGTTGTTGTCCACGATCCAGAGTTCCGAGCCGTTACGTAGCGCTTTTCTAGGAACCTTGAATATTCGTTCAAACTTACGCCCAGCGATAATAGCTTCTACAAAAGACCCGGCAACTAATTCGGGGCGGCCAGGTTGATCAGGGTCCGGTGAATAAGGCTCCTTCACCCGCGCTACAACATAGAGCAACCGGTTACGCTCATCAAGACCTCCTTCGGCACGCACAAGCTCGCCCTTCCAGGTAAATTGTTTGCCCGCGTATTCTTCTTTGACGATGACCTCGGGAAAGGCATCTAGGTTTTCCTGAAACTGCATGGGCACGTTGACCAAGCTCAGTTGACGATCTGACAGCGGTAAGCGGATCTCCGCGACATCCACCGCATAAATAGTACCCATTTGCTGGCCGGGTCTTACAAATTGGCCCACATTCAATGCGGCTAAACGAACACGTCCATCAAAGGGCGCGCGCACGATCGTGCGCGCTTTCTGCAATTTTGTAGCCTCCAGTTCGGCAACCGTCGCTTCGTATTGGGCTTTGGCCTGTTGATATTGAATATCGTAGGTTGCCAGCTGGTTCTTATTAGTATTTTTTACTCGCGATCTAGCTTTGCGTTCAGCGTCGGCTTGCAGCATAGCCTGGTAGGCTTGTGCCTTGCTGGCCTCTGCTCGTTTGATATTGACCTCGTACTCAATCGGGTCAACTTTTATTAGTATTTCATCTTTTCTGAAAAACCCACCATTAGCAAAGTTATTTGACAATTCAAGCACTTGGCCGCTGACTTCCGAAACCAATTGGATTTCAGTGCCCGGGGTTACGGTACCGCGAGTGTGAACCGGTATATTTGTGGTTTCGGCCCGAACTTCCGCCACGGAAACCAAAGGTATCTTGATTTCAGGCGCTTGATGAATCACCTTTGGTTTGGTTAAAAATAAACTGTAGGAAGCGACTATTGCGACAAGGAGTGCCACGAATGGCAAAATAAATTTCAGCGCTTTTTTCATCTTATAATCTTCTTAGTGGCTCTCGTAGATTCCGGCCAGTAGTTTTTATGTCCGAATAGGGATGCTGCATCTTATCTGAAATCTTGTTGAATTTTAAATGCTTGTGATTTTATTTAGTAACAGAGAAACTTTAGCAGCCCCACTTAAATGAGGCCACTGTCGAGGAGGATAGTTCATCGAATTTGATAAGAATAGATAGTCATTCGCTAACGCGAAATAAGCCCTTCCGCTCTTCCAAGGACAGAGTTTATGGCTTTATTGATGGATTTCAGTAGTGAGTCCGTAGCTTGGTTGATGAAAAAATGATCTCCAGAGAACAACTCCAAGCCAAAAGGCCCGGTTGATACCTGTCGCCATTCTTCCAAATCGTCTAATGTTACGTTTTTATCTTTCACTCCACCCATCACAAACATGGGTACAGTAATGGGGTTAGATGGCGTATATTCCCAAGTTTCAATAGCTTGAAAATCTGCACGTAAGATTGGGCTAACAATATCCATTAGTTCTTGATTGTTTAGCGCCTCGTCAGGTGTTCCATTTAGCCGCTTAACTTCTTCGCGAAACTCAGACTCTGGTAAAGTGTGAATGGGTTTGCGTTTTGATTGTAGCTGGGGAGCCTTACGACCAGACAAAATCAAACACTGAGGTTCTGGTATGCCTCGATCCCGCAGACGTCGGGTCAACTCAAAGGCTAACTGCGCCCCCATACTATGACCGAAAAAAGCGTAGGGAACTTTGGTATACGGATCTATGGCTTGCTCAAGAGCGTCTATCATAGGCCCGAGGCTGGTGAAGCTTCGCTCTGTAAATCGCGCCCCGCGTCCCGGCAGCTGAACTGAGCACACTTCAACATCTTCAGGAAGATGTTTATGCCAATCACGGTAAATCGAGGCACTGCCTCCGGCGTAAGAGAAACAAAATAAGCGTAATGTTGGATTCGCAACGGGCCGCTGAATTTGAAACCAATTTCCATTTCTGTTTGAATTTTTCGGAACCATAATCACTACACGCTATAATATCGTTGTTTTTATTATTATTTTCGCAAATAACTATTAACTATGCGTTGTTTGATGTGCTGACCTTGTTATCAGGTCCCAAGCCCCGCAGCGCCAATCCTAGCAGCCTACATCACTATTAAACGTGAAACACTAAGGGCTCGTCAAACCGCGTATACGATAATCTAGGATTCAGTCACACTATTAAAACAGCGTGTTACAGAAGTTAAAACTAATTGTATTAAGTGGTACTTTTACCTTCATCCGGGAGGGCTATATCTACTTCCCGGATATGACGTTGTGATACGGCGAATAACACCATTAAAAAGCTTAAAACACCAAATAAGCTAATCATTAACGCCACGCCTCTACCTTCACCTGTCCCGAACAGTGGACCCATAATGTTCGACAGCCAGGTATTCCCGGCCATGGCAGGTTCGAATATATGATCCGCCAATAGGCCAGCGCTCAAGAATGCTGCTGGCTGAGCAGCTCGCATAATGGTGTTTCTGAGACTGAAGGCTCGCCCATGGTACTGAACTGCCACCTTGTTTTGCCAAAGCGTTTGGCTGCTAACACTGGCAATGGGTGCGGCTGCCATAATAAGAAACGAGCACCCGGCAATCCAAACAATTTCTTGCGCTATGGGAAGAATGATCAAAACCATGGCGACGAAGAGTGCAGCACCTAAGATGCCGAACATCTTTCGCTTAGGACCTTGCCAAGTCATCATTGTAATGCCGCCAGCTAAGGCTCCAAGCCCTCCCATCGATTGCACCATCCCCAGCTCAGTAGTGCTGGAAAAAGAAAGAATCAATGGCAACATCAGCACCTGCACGGCGGAGACGTTGAACCAAATTACGGTAAAAAGATAAAGCCCTCCCAACACCCCTGGCTTCGAACGCAAATAATGAAAGGCTTCTACCGCCTCTGCTATAAGGCCTGTTTTCTCTGCTGTTTCAATTCTAGTGGGATTGGGTATAACGGCTATTGCCAGGGTAAAAAGGCCTATTAGGAAGCTGACAATGTCAATGACAAAGATTCCCTCAATGCCAATTTGATCCATTGCAATACCAGCAAGCAACGGCCCAGAAAGCTGCACAACCCCAAACACCAGGCTCACCGCTCCGTTAGCTTTACTCAAGCGCTCCGAAGGCACCATAAGCACCACAGTTGAGGTAAAACCGGTGAATAACATCATGCCGCAAATAGAGGCAAAAGGAACTAAAGCGATGATATGCCAAACTTGGAGCAACCCTGACCAATATAAAACAGCGAGCGCTAACGTCACAAGAGCGCTACCTAGCTGCGCTAGGAATAGCAACTTTTTCCGATTGGTTCTATCAACCAAGGATCCGATGATCGGCCCGAATAGAATTCCGGGCAATGTCGATACTATCGCAATTAAGGTAAAGTTGGTGACCGATTCACCTGTCTGAAAAGCCCAGACCCCTAAACCGAAGTTGGTCAAAGAAGTGCCTAAGAGAGAGAGTGATTGGCCTGCCAGGATGAAATAAAAAACTTGTAAGCCAGACATTAGTAGCCGTAAAGAATTGTTTTTATTCTGTATTGAGGAAACATGGTAACCTATAATCTTTTCTTGGTATATAAAATAAGATTCTACTCTAAAACAAATCGAGCTCTATGACTTTTTTCAGACAACCGTCGCCACTTGAGTTTAGTTATCTCGCCCTTGATCAGCCAAATTATTCACCATTGGTAAATCAGTTTTTTGTCATCGGAGATGGCGACATTGAACTTGAAGCACTCAAGCTCGCCAGCAAACAAGCGGCTTTGGCAAATCCGGGAATATTACTTCGACTAAAAGGAGTCTCTGGCTGGCGTTTTTGGGATAGTGAAGGCCATTTTCCGGAAGTAAAAGAAATAAATGCAAAAAAATGGAACAGTTTCTCCTCACAAGACGCTCCCTGTCTTGGGGACCCCATTGATGTACGCAATGAATCCCCGTGCCAAATCATAAAAATATTTGCCGCCAATGGTACCCATATTTTATTTCGCACTCATCACGCCATTACTGACGGGCGTGGCACCGTCCATTTCATGAATGACACTTTTAGAATACTACGGGGCGAACCTCCCTTGGGATCTGATGCGAAGTGGACCGAATGGGATATAGCAGCCCGTGAAGATTATCCTCCGCGAGAACTGGTGGAAGGTAACTGTCTTTCGCCGCTGAATAGTACGATTGAACCTAAGCGCACGGGGTATCAGTGGTATCGCTTTGATTGGACCGGAAGCAAAAACAAGTTTGCGGCAAAATTGATTCAGGCCATACATCTGGTCACTCGGGAAAATTCTGGAGAAGGACGGGTAATTTTTAGAATTCCTTCGGACCTACGACGTTACTTAAAGGAAGATGATGGTTTTACGGTGGCAAATTGTAGCGGAGCAATTGACTTGGAACTAATGCCGGATGATAGTGTAAACAGCATTCGTTCTGCCTTGATAAAGGCTATGCGAAACAAGAAAGATTTATCAGTTTTTACCCCACAGCAACGCTATGCTCGTTGGTTACCAAAATCTATGTTCCGCTCTCATCCGCAATCTCTGGTTAAGCTCCACAAATCTCAACGCTACCGCATGTCGGGCACCATAAGTTATATGGGCGAAGTGGATAATGCGGCCTTTAGTTGTCCAGGATTTTCCCCATTTTCTCAGTTTGGTGTGCCAATTCCCTTTGAGACACGACCATTATTTGTGGCGGCTTGTAGCTACGGCGAGATTACCAATATCATCATGGGTTGTCCTAAAGCCATTGCCAGTCAAGACGAACTGATAAAATTCTGTGATCAGGTTTCTGCTAAATTAGATAGCTTGTCGTAACCACTAAACTTCAAAGCTATTTTTCCAGTACTCCTGCCAAAGACTGTTCAATAATTTGGATGCCTTTTTGCAGTTCTGCTTCTGGTGTAGTTAGCGGTGGTAACAATTTTATAACCTGGCCATTGCGCCCGGCATTTTCAATAATCAGACCATGTTCGAAACACAGGTTGGTCACCTGATCTATTAGCGTCAAATCATTTAACGCCTGCATATCCAGCCCCCAAATCATACCCATTCCGCGAACCTGCAATACTTCAAATCGCTCGGCGATAAGGTTCAAGCCTTTCTCTAACAGTGAAGCTTTAGTGATAACCTGCTGTTGTACTTCATGATCAAACCAATACTCGATAGCCGCTGCAGCACCCACAAAGGCCAATTGGTTGCCACGAAAGGTTCCGTTGTGTTCTCCTGGAAGCCACTTGTCATGCTCGGGTTTTATCAGCACCAAGGCTAGCGGCAAGCCACAACCACTGATGGCTTTGGAAAGGGTCACAATATCAGGCACTATGCCCGCGCGCTCAAACGAGAAATAAGTACCGGTACGCCCACAGCCTACTTGAATATCGTCAACGATCATCAGAATATTATGCCGATCACACAATGCTCTCAATTTTTGCAACCATTCCACGGGCGCTACCACTACCCCACCCTCTGCCTGAACAGTTTCAAGTATCATCGCTGCTGGCTTGTCAATCCCTGAGCTAGGATCCGTCAGCACCGCATCGATATAACCGATAGTGTCCATTTCAGCCATAGGTCCAAAGGGAAACGGCATGAAGGTAACATCACCTAGACTGGTACCTGCGGCCTTTCTATTATACTGGTTGCCGGTACAGGCCAAACTACCCAAGGTCATGCCATGAAAGCCACCCTGGAAGGCAAAAATGTTACGCCGACCAGTAACCTTGCGAGCGAGTTTTAAAGCAGCCTCAACCGCATTTGTGCCTGTCGGACCACAAAATTGAACCCGATAATCCAATTTTCTTGGTAGTAAAATGCGGTCGTGGAAAGATTGTAAGAATGATTCCTTGGCTGAGGTATACATATCCAGGCCGTGGAGAATGCCATTGCTTTGCAGATACTGAATTAACCGTTGCTGAATAACATCTGGATTATGACCATAACATAAGGCACCGGCGCCCGCGAAAAAATCCAGGTAACGAGTACCATCTTGGGCTTCAATGTACGACCCTTTTGCCGTCGTGAATATCTTGGGGAAACTTCTACAATATGAACGTACTTCGGATTCATATTGCTCAAATGTATTAAACGGCATAAACACCGGCCTCATTATTATTGTTAATAATCATTCTACATCAGGGTATTGAATTTCGCCGCAAGATTCAGTGTAACGTCTAGCAGACTCTTTAACCCTATGATTAGTCGATCCTTTTTATTCCTGGTTATGCAAGAACTGGCTGATCCTTACGGCAAGATTCTTAGCAATTGCCCCCTGCATTATCGTTTCATGGCCTCCGTCGGCTTCGACAAACTGAAAATCCATACCTTGCGAATTCCAACTTTCTCTTGCCGGCACAGCCGCTGGATTATCCAACGCTGTAAAATGCAGTACTTTTGCTGCGGGTAGCTCTAAATTGGCCTGTGAGGCTAACCAATGATTATTCTTTGCAACCTCATACAAACCTTTAAAGTGATTAAACTCCAGCTCCTGCGGAATAAGGCGAAGCTGTTGGCCTTTAATAAATAGGCTTTGGATATCAGCGTCTGATTGCTTAAGCGCATCGACTTCTTGAATACCGCTTGATTGGAACAACGCTGTCAGCATGGCATCATTTATCGGCAACTCGCGCCGCAAATACTCAGGGCTGTAAGAGTCTATTAGGACTACTCCAGCCACTGAACAACCCAAAGCTTCAAGTCGCTGAGCAACAGAAAGAGCAAAAATCCCACCTAATGATTGCCCGCCAAGGTGGTAAGGCCCGTGATCATCTTGTGCTTTTATGAGATCAACATACTGATCAATCAGCGCATTATAATTGCTAACCGGCGCCTGCAAACCGTCAAGGCCTTGCGCTCGGATACCATAGACCGAAAATTCTCCGGCCAATGCTTGCGCCAAATCGGTATAACACAACACATCGCCGCCAATAGGGTGTATCAAGAATAATGATTCCCCACCCTTACCACTCAGTGGAATGAGTTGTTGGTTCAGGTCACTACCTTGTTCAACCATCAAGGCAAGTTGCTCGATGGTTTGTGCTGTGAGCAAGCGAGCAACACTGAGTTGAGTGTTAAAGATCTTATTGATACGTGAAATGATTCGAACTGCAATTAAAGAATGACCGCCTAATTCAAAGAAATTAGCTTTGACACTGATTTTTTCAATATTCATTAATGATTGCCAAACATCAGCAATTTCTTGTTCTGTAGGGTTGCGGGGTTTGGTGTATTCTCCGCTGGCAGTTTGAATCGAGTCGGGTCTCGGTAACGACTTACGGTCTATTTTTCCGGCTGGAGTCAGCGGTAAAGATTCCAACACTGAAACGGCGGCTGGCACCATAAAATCCGGAAGTTTTGCTCGTAAAGCTGCACGTATTTCAGGCGCAGATAAACCTTCACTCGCCTCAGCATGAGCATCAGAGCTAAGTACAACATAAGCAGCGAGTGCCGTGCCGCCCGGTAAATCATCCCGAATAATGACCACATTCTCGCGCACACCAGCGATGGAAGACAGTGCAGACTCAACCTCGCCCAGTTCAATTCGAAAACCTCTTACCTTGACTTGATTGTCAATGCGGTCAAGGTATTCCACAGAACCATCTTCTAACCAGCGACCAAGATCACCGGTACGATAGAGAGTATCACCTTCTTTGAAGGGGTTACTTACGAATGAAGCCGCGGTCTTTTCGGGATTTTTCCAATACCCTTCTCCCACGCCTATTCCACCAATACAAATTTCGCCAGGTATACCCGGTGGAACTAGGCGTAAATAGTCATCCACTAAATAAACACCAAGATTCGCTAAAGGCTTACCAATTGGAACGCTACGCTGTGATGCTGGTAAAGGCTTGTGAATGGCACACTGAATAACATCATCCGCAGCTTCCGTAGGACCATAGGCATTAACCACAGGAATGTGCGGAAATAACCTCAACCAATCATTAACTAGATCTACTGAAACAGCTTCCCCGGTAGCCATCATCCAGTCGAGTTCGGTAAAAACCTGCTCAGCTTTAGGTAGAGTTCGGACATACTCCATTAACAACTGTAAGGCCACAGGAACCAATTCCACTACCTGTATTTGATGACGATTCACCAGGGTAAATAATTTTTCCGATTGAGTAACATCGTCCAACACTACGACCTTGCCACCACAAATCACAGGACCCAAATACTGCCATACGGATATGTCGGATGATGCCGGAGCGGTTTGTAAAAAATTAAACGCCGCAGGGAATTTGAGTACATCACGCTCTGCTTCTATATGATTCAGCGCGCCATTGTGGCGTACTATAGCGCCTTTGGGCATACCAGTTGAACCTGAGGTATAAATCATATAAGCGCGACCCTCGGGTTTTACCGGTAGCCCTAGATTATGGGTTGATAACTGATTAAGTATCTGTTGATCGGTGTCTAGGCAAATTACCGCCAAGCTATCTCCTGTACCGGCAATTCTGCCCACAAGATGAGATTGGGTGACCAGAACACTGACTTCGGAATTCTGGATCATATACTCGATACGATCCTGAGGATATTTAGGATCGAGGGCCACATAGGCTCCACCCGCTTTCATTATCCCGAGAATGCCTACTAAAAAGTCACAAGAACGTTCAGCGTAGAGGCCGACTAAATCATTGATTTTTACAGCCTGTGCCTGCAGCCAGTGGGCTAACTGATTAGCACGTTCGTTAACCTCCTGATAGGTTAAGGAGCAACTGTCGTCCACTATGGCGATGGCCTGTGGGGTTCTGATAACCTGAGTTTCGAATCGGTTATGTACCGTTTGCTGCAAATCATAACCTTTTTCCGTGTTATTCCAGGTTTCCAGCAAAGTAATACTTTCACTCGGGTCGATGACCCACTTAAGCTCGCTCATCAACTGTTTATGATTACCAATAACTTGGTCACTGAGAGCGCTTATTCTTGCTAAGAACCCATAGTCGT
The DNA here is from genome assembly GCA_963922875.1 of uncultured Ketobacter sp. GTDB lineage: Bacteria > Pseudomonadota > Gammaproteobacteria > Pseudomonadales > Ketobacteraceae > Ketobacter. Next base: position 159,476 of record CAWUJH010000009.1, read on the forward strand.
TAAACAAATGCCGATGATAGTACAGCGAAAGGGTTACTTCGCCTTCCTGTTCCGTTACCACGAACTGGACATTGTCGGCGGGATCGCTGGCCAGGGAATACGGGCATTCAGTTTTACCTAAAAACTCAGCGGGTGAAACGAATTGATAAAAATTATACATAAAGCCGATACGACCATGAGGTGATAACTCACGTTGCTGGCCAATGGAAATATTTCGATAATTTTTAATGGTTTTCTGATATTGCCGAGCGTAAGTAACCAATTCGGAGAACGGCTTATTTGCTGACAAAGTCTGCTGCGAGAAAATAAACGGCACTTCTTGTATATAGCAGCCTAAAGCATCCCCATGATTTTTGATTCGACCTGCATAGGTTTCCTGAACCAGGAAATCGGCATCTGCACGACAGTAGGTATTAATTAACAATCCGTAAAGACATTTAAAATACAGCGCAGGTGTAATTCTATGTTGGCGACAGTATTCTTTAATTGACTGCCACTGCGCGCCTGTTAAGCGCTCTTCAACTTGGACCCGTTTTCCCGGCACTGGTGTAGGCGATGGTAAAGTAAAATCCAGCGGCTCTACGTTGGCAAACGCCGCACGCCAAAATTCTACAACGGATTGCGTGTCGGTTGTTGCCCGATCATGACGCACAAAGTCTTTAAAAGAAACGGCATTAATCGTCGGTGCTTTATGCTGCGACAATTGCCGGTATATTTCCGCTAACTGTAACCAATAGCTATTAAGGGCAGAGCCGTCTAAAACCCCGTGATGGACAGCGATAACAGCCGTATAGTGGTCTTCACCTTCCTTGATAAGATAATGATTCACCAAGCTGTCTGTCTCAACGGCATAGGGTCGATAAATTAAATCAGCGGCTAAGGCCTTGGCTTCTTGCAACTTATCCGTTAAATCTATGGTTTTAATAGTCACTTGTTGAGTTTTACTCACCGCCAGATAACCCATATCAAGATAGGGACGATCTGTGGAAACAAAGCGCGTTCGCAACATGGGCTGGGCTTGGGTTAAGTACTGAATGGCCTGCTCCCAACATTGGGGATTAAAACGCGGATTATTAATTTCAAAAACCCAGCCATGACTGCTTTGTAAACTGGCAGGGTTAACCAGGTTATCCATAAACATATCATGTTGCATGGCCGTTAACGGAATAACATCCTCAAAATCGGTGCTGGATAATCCCAACCCATTCAGTAATTCGTGCTGTGATTGTTCAAGGGACAACGCCTTAATGGGCAATGCCATTTGGTCCAGCATTTGCTCGCACAGACTGCAGTATTGTGCCAACAAACGCTCAATAGTATCTGCTTTGAACAGGTTACGGTCATACTCCAGGGATAGCGAAAAAAGATTTTCCCGTTGCACAACGTTCAGCGTGAGATCGAATTTTGCAGATTGAGTATCTGTAGAAACCATTTCAATCTTAGCACCAGCCACATTAACACTGGAACTGGCCTCTAGCAGACTGCTAGCACCATGGCTGGCATCGTCTAATAACTGGAAGGCCACCTGCACTAGTGGCGTGTAAGCTGCATTCCGGGGAATCGCCAGTCTCTCAACGATAAGGTCAATCGGCACATCACTATTACTAAAAGCGTCTAGCACTGTATTTCTAACGTTTTGCAAACAGTCTAGTACAGAGGGATTATCCTTTAACCTGCCACGTAAAACCAAACTTTGAATGAAAAATCCGATAACGGGTTCCAGCTCAGGCGTGTGACGACCAAGGCTGGGAACCCCTACTAAAACGTCGTTTTGTCCACTGTATTTTGCTAGCAATATCTGCCAACCGGCAAGCAAAAACATAAAAGGCGTAATTCCCTGCTCCTGACAACTCGCTAGTACACGCTCCGATAGCGTATGGGAGAATGCAAAGTTAGCCGTTAACCCCTCGTTCTTTTGTACTGCTGGACGAGGAAAGTCCAGGGGTAACTCCAGTAAAGCAGGAGCTCCGGCCAGCTGAGATTTCCAATAGTTCAGTTGATTCTCTAAAGTCTGATCCGTTAACCAGTTTCTTTGCCAATGTGCATAGTCTATGTATTGTCGGTTTAACTCGGGCAAAGGTGCCGGTAATTTTTCACTATAGGCGAGGTACAGGGTCATCAATTCCCGGAACAAAATAACCAATGAGGCACCATCGGAAATAATATGATGCATACAAAAGAGGAGATAATTTTCCGGAACCGGACCGCTACGTTTAATTACCCAACGGGCACGCGCAAGAGGTTCGGCACCCAAATCAAAACTACTTTGACCATTTTCTTTGATGGCTTGCGCCAAGTGCTGCTGGGCCGTTGCCTCATCCAGCTGACTTAAATCCTCGATAGGTAATTTAAGTTCACACTGTGCAATCACTTGTTGCAAGGGTTCGCCACTGTCACTGGCATAAAATCGGGTTCTTAGACTTGCATGGCGACGAATAATCTCATTGAGTGCCATTTCAATGAGTGCTGGATTGAAGGCTCCTTCAAGTTTTAATGCCACCGGCATATTGTTGGTAGCGGTTCCTGGGTTCAATTGTTCGAAAAACCACAGGCGCTGCTGTCCGTAGGTCAGCGGGGCTGGTTCAAGATAATCGCAAAGCTCGATAGGAGGACGGTCTCTGTGCCCAGATTCTCCTGATAGTGCTTTGGCGAAGCCTGCCAAAGTTGGATTATCAAACAAGGTTCGTACGGTAATTATCTGGTCAAGTTCGCTGGATACTCTGCTGACAAGTTGAGTCGCCAAAAGAGACTGGCCACCTAACTGGAAGAAGTTGTGATTGCGGCCAATGTTTTCCACACCCAATATGGCGACCCAAAAAGGAGCCAAACGCCGTTCTAAATCCGTTACAGGTGCTTCGAAGTTAGCATCCAGTTTAATGCTAGGTTGTGGTAATTTTTTACGATCAATTTTGCCATTAGGGGTTAGTGGAAATTCACTGACCATGACCCAATATTCTGGAACCATAAACGAAGGTAGTAAAGACTTGCAGTGTTCCTGTAAAGAGTGTTCAGTGACGCTTGCTATTGAATCCCCACTAACCCAGGCCACCAACGACTGGACCCCGTTTTCCTGGGTATAAATATCCACTAGGCAATCTAACACTGCGGGCAGACGGCGTACTACAGACTGGATCTCCCCTACTTCAATTCTATAACCCCGTAATTTAATCTGATGATCTTTACGACCCAAATATTCGATGATGCCATCGTCTCGATACCGCACTCGGTCTCCGGTACGATAAAGTGTCGTATCAGGGAAATAGGGGTTATTTACAAACGCTTGCGCCGTTTGTTCGGGATTATTGATATAACCGATGCCCACTCCAGCGCCGCTAATACATAGCTCGCCAATTGCGCCGACGGGAAGCAATTCCAAGGATTCGCCTAAAACATATAATTCCACGTTATAATTAGGGCGGCCAATCGGAAGCGCCGGTGCCATTAAGTCCCGTTCCAAATGAATCGGATACCACGCGGCAATATCAGTGCATTCAGTAGGTCCATAACTATTGATCAGTTGACAGTTTGACTGTCTTAACCAATTTGCCAGACGCTCTAAGTTTATAGGTTCCCCTCCTAAAAATACGAGGCGCAAACTCTCCAACTGAGACCAAAACCGGGTTTCATCCTGTAATGGATACAGGGCACTAGGAGCGCAGTTAAGCCAGGTAATTTGTGCGTTGTGGATCAAAGAGGTAATCAACTGAATATCAAATTCCTGGAACTCAGGAATCACTAAGGTTGCACCACACAATAAAGGCGCGAACAGGTTTTTTTGTGTTAAATCAAAACCGATTGCAGAAAGCAGTAAAACATTGTCGCTTTCTGCCAGTGTGAACTCATTGCAATACCAATGTAACAGGTTCATTTCCGAGCGGTGGCTAACGCCTGTACCCTTTGGTGTGCCTGTTGAACCCGAGGTAAAAATCAGATAAAGCGGCTGTTCATAGCTCACAGCAACCTTGGGGGTGCCGCTATCGAAATCGGCTAATTGCACTAAAATATCACGCCAATAGTGATGGCTATTTGGTTGCGGCAAATTTGCAGCGATATCAGTCTCAGTAATCACCACCTTTATAGCGGCACTATTAATAATATAATCCAGACGATCTTTTGGATAGGACGGATCGAGGGGAACATAGGTTGCTCCGGCTTTAAGCACACCCAGTAACACTGACATTAAGTGCAGATTCCGCTCAATACACACAGCCACTCGATCACCGGGTGCAACTTCTTGTGCTACCAAATAGTGAGCAAACTGGTTGGATAGTTTGAATAGCTGTTCCGCCGTTAGAGAATCTTTGCCACAGGTTATAACCTTATTGTGGGGTCGTTTCAAAAGTTCTATGTCAATGGCAGCGTGAACCGTTGTAGTCGCCGGGTAATTGATTGAAGTTTGATTCCATTCCAGTAATTGCCGTTGCTTTTCCGAGTCTGGCAAAAAGTCCAATTGACTCAAAGCACAATCATTCGCTTCAGATAAACAGCGTGCCAGAGCCCTGAAATTCTGTAATAGTTTGGATATGGAAGCTCTAGAAAACAGGTCAGTATTGAACTGCAACGAACCCGCCAAACCTGAATCGCCATTATCCCAAAGGTTCATGTTTAATTCGTACTTGCTGGCTGTTATACCGGGATCATAGGCAGATAATTCGAGTGCACCTAAAGTGCTACCTAATGGCAATGAATTGTTTTGTTCCGGTAGGTTTTGATAGGCAAGCATCACCTGAAAAATAGGTGCCCGACTCATATCACGTTGCGGATCGATAGTTTCTACAATCTGCTCGAAAGGCAGTTCCTGATGGGAAAATCCATCCATCAAGGTTTGTTTTACCTGTTGGATGAATTCCCCCACTGATAACTCAGGTTTCGGCAACACCCTTACAGCAACGGTATTAACAAAAAATCCCACCACGGATTCCAATTCGGTATGTTCACGCCCTGCAACTGGCGTCCCGATACAAAAATCTGTTTGCCCTGAATAGTATTTCAGAACTACAGCAAAGTTAGCCATTAGTACTGTAAACAGTGTGGTATCGTTGGAATGCGCTAAACCTGTTAATTGACCGACCACAACCTTGTCTAACTCGAAGGTAACGGAATCTCCTTTATGGGTAAGGCGTGGTGGCCGCGGAAAGTCTAACGGTAGATCCAGTGCTTCCACATCCGCTAATTGGTGCTGCCAATACTGTACGAGCCGTTCGCGTTCAGCATCGTTCAGGCGTTGCCGTTGCCAAAGGGCAAAGTCCGCATACTGGATGGCTAAGGGCTTCAGAAATGCTTGTGACTGTTGCGTTAGTTGAGCGTAGCAATTAGCCAGATCTTTAACCAACAGATTCATCGACCAGCCATCGCTAACAATATGATGGATGACAACGCAAAAAACGTACTCTTCAGTGCTTAGCTTAAAGAGTCTGGCTCTGAATAAAGGTCCCTTTGCTAAGTCAAAATGCGTCATGAGCTCAATGGCAATCAGGCGCTTTAACTCGAACTCCACGTCGTCATCCAGTTGCTGATTTACGGATAAATCCGTCACGGGTAAAGGCCAATCCTGGATCGGTAGAATAGACTGATAAGGACCTTCAGCGTCTTGTGGGAAAACCGTTCGTAATCCTTCGTGATGGTTATATACCTTGCGCAGTGCCTGTTCTAAACGCTGGCTATCCAGGGCGCCTTTGAGTCTTAACACTACAGGGATATGGTAGGCCGTAGACTCCCCTTCTATCTTATCCAACAACCACAAGCGTTGCTGGGCAAAAGACACTGGCAACCTTTGCTGACGTGACACGGCAATTAATGGGAGACCAGAGTCACTAGCTACGCTGCTATTCACACGAGCAGCCAAGGCCGCAATGGTGGGCTCTGCCATCAAATCCCGAATTTGAATTTTAATACCCGTTCGTTGTAATACTCTGGCAGCGACTTGTGTGGCCAGTAATGAATGTCCTCCCAGGCTGAAGAAATTATCGAAAATACCCACATCAGAAACCTGTAATACGTGCTGCCAAATCTCTTGCAGCAACACTTCCGTTTCGTTTCTGGGTTGCACCGGCAAGGAATCACGATTACCCCATTCAGGCATAGGTAAGGCTTTGCGATCAACTTTGCCATTGGGGGTTAATGGGAATTCATTCAGCATTACCCAAGCATCGGGTAGCATGTAACTGGGTAGAGCCGCACGACACTTATGTTGTAATTCACGGGTAACTTCTTTTTCAGTGCTACCATCTACAGCCTTGCTGCTAGCGATCCATGCCACCAACTGATCTATTCCTTGAGGCGATTTAATTACCGCCACTAATGAATCGCTGATGTTCTCATCAGAGTTGATCACGGCTTGAATCTCACCAACCTCAATTCGATAGCCGCGCAATTTGATCTGATGGTCTTTGCGTCCCAAAAACAGAATGTCTCCATTCTCTAAATAGCGAGCTCTATCGCCGGTTCGATAAATTCTATTATGACCACTGGGAGCCTGAGACGAGAATGGATTGGGCAAAAATACCTGGCTGGTTAAGTCCGGTTGATTTAAATAACCTGGGCCCACACCAGCACCACTTATACAGAGCTCGCCTACTGCACCCAGAGGTAAAAGTTCCTGTTGTTCTCCCAGAATATAGAGCGCCACATTATCATTGGGGCGCCCAATGGGAATCTGTCCGGCCGCGAGCGGTTGCCCTGGATCTATTTGATGCCAAGCGGCAATATCGGTGCACTCAGTGGGGCCATAACTGTTCACTAATTTACACCGGGTCTGTAGCAACCAGGGACGTAATCGATCAAGGTTAATGGGCTCGCCACCCAAGAAGACATAGCGCAGTGATGCCAATTTCTCCCATTGGGCAGGATCATCTGCCAACGGATAAAACGCGCTAGGGGCACAATTGATCCAGGTAACTTTCTGCTCGGCAATAAGATCGAGCAATTGGTAAGGATCGTATTCCTGGAACTCAGGAATCACCAGCTGAGCACCCACTATCAAAGGTGCAAAAAGATTCTTCTGGGTAAGATCAAAACCAATGGCGCTCATCAGCAGTACGCGATCCTGAGCGGTCATTGCAAATCTTTTTGTGTACCAGTGAAGCAAATTAGCTTCACTACGATGATAGGCGCCGGTGCCTTTGGGAAGACCGGTGGAACCACTGGTATAAATGACATAAATGAGATCATTAATTGAAAATGGTTGATGAGCGAATTCGGTCGTAGAATCCTCCGCTACCTCTTCAACCCATAACTGCGCTATTGTCTCTGGTATCTCGCAGTGAATCTCTCTACGGGATACCATTACCCGTATATTTGACTGCTCGCAAATATAGGTAATTCGATCCGCTGGATAACGAGAATCAATAGGGACATAGATTGCACCCGCTTGGAGTATGCCAATAATTGCAGGCATTAACATTTCATGCCGATCCATAATGAGACCGACGAAATCGCCTTTTTTAATACCAGTATCGACTAGGCTCTGATATAACGCCGAGGAGCGCTGGATAAGCGCTCGATAGGTCAGTGAACTTTGGCCACAGGATAGAGCGATATTGTCTGAATGCTGCTGCGCTGCTTCATAAATCCAGTGTTCTATTCTTTGATCGAGGCGATAAGCTGTTTCTGTTTGATTCCAGTGAATCAACTGCTTGCTTATCTCCTCTTCGGCAAGAATTTGATATTCATATAGCGCTTTATCGGGTTCTTGAGCAATGGCATCGCACAGGTTGATCAAGTGACGAACAAAACGCTCACCACTAAGATCATTGAATAAGTCTGAGTTTAAAGTAAGTGCACCCTGTAAACCCTGTTCTCCCGGCCAAAACGTAAGAGTTTGTTCAAATTTAGCAGTAACGTTTTCGACTTCGAAGGGAGCCAATTGGATATCACCAAATTGGCCATCGTTAATTGCAAAGTCGCCGCCCGGTAAATTCTGGTACGCCATCATCACCTGAAAAATCGGAGACCGACTCATATCCCGAGCAGGATTCAACTCTTCTACGATCTGTTCAAAGGGAACCTGCTGATGCTCGAAATCGGCCAGTGTTCTGGCTTTTACCATTTCCAACAAATGGGTAAAGGTTAACTGGGATTGGGGGCGAACACGAATAGCCAGTGTATTAACAAAAAATCCGACAATGGGTTCTAACTCAGTATGATCACGCCCAGCAATGGGTGTACCTATGGCAAAATCGTCCTGCCCCGTATAGCGTTGCAGAAAAACAGTGTAAATCGCCAACAGCACCATAAACGGTGTGCATTGATGTTCTTGAGCCAAGGCTTGCAGTGCAACGGATGTGTGATGCTGCAAGGTAAAATTGAAGGTTTTACCATTGAACGTTTGAAGCGCTGGTCTTGCATAATCAAGAGGTAACTCCAACACCGGAACATCGGCTAACAGGTTACACCAATAATCGACATGTTGTTGAAACGATTCTTGGGCAAAATACTGCTGCTGCCAGAACGCATAATCTGCATACTGTAATTTAAGCGCCGGAAACCAGACATCATCCCGAGTTTGCAATTGCAAATAGGCTTCTGCCATTTCTTTGATAAGCAAACTGTTAGACCAGCCATCGGTTATGATGTGATGCAGTACGATAATCAGGATCGTTTCATCATCGCCTGTGGCAATAAATGCCGCTCGGAACAAAGGCCCCTGATTTAATTCAAAAGGTTGAGCCACCAGGCTGGCCACCTGTTTTCTCAGGTCTTGTTCACTACATTCACGGCCATTAATCCGTAGGACAGGCCAGTAATCGGCGGTTAGGAAGCCCTGCAATGGCCCTTGATCATCTTCTAAAATTATTGTGCGCAAACCTTCGTGACGATTAACAACAGCGGTAAAAGCTTGCTCCAAGTAATCTAAATCAAGGTTGCCTTTAATTTTTACAATACTGGGAACGTGGTAAGCTGCATTACCCGGCTGAATCTGATCAAGAAGCCATAAACGCTGTTGCGCTGCCGACAGTGGAATTCTTTGATCTCTGGTAACCGGCTCGATGGCGGCAAACAGAGCATTTTTTTGGTTGTTAGCCACCTTTTCTGCTTGTTGTCGGATAGTGGGATGTAAAATCAGCTCTCTAATGGGCAGGTCAATTTGATATATTCGTCGAACTCGCGCGACTATCTGGTTGGCCAGTAAGGAGTGGCCGCCCAATTCAAAAAAGTTATCATCAATACCGATCTCTGAACGCTTCAATACCTGGGACCAGATATCCACCATGCCCGCTTCAATGTCATTCCGCGGTGCCACATAGTCGGTCCCAGCGCTGCCCTCTAAGGGATCAGGCAACGCTTGACGATCAATTTTTCCATTCGGTGTTAGGGGCCATTCAGGAAGCAGCAACAACTGATTAGGCACCATATAATCGGGCAACACAGAGCGCAATTGTGATTGCCAATTATTGCAGGCAGAGTCCTGTGAAACGCCGTAGGCCACCAAATTATCCTGATGCACAATGATTAGCGCATCGCTGATACCAGGAATGGCCCGCAAGGCGCTTTCAATTTCGCCTAACTCGATTCTAAGGCCGCGTACTTTAACTTGAAAATCCTTACGCCCAATATATTCAATATTGCCATCAGGCCAATAACGACCAAGATCACCGGTTTTATACCAAACAGTTTGAGTGTTGAGTGGACTATCCACAGCAGGCTGAACAAAGGCTTCCTGGGTTAATTCTGGTTTATTAAGATAGCCCAGACCAACACCCGCACCGGCGATAATTATCTCTCCCACCAGGCCATGAGGAACTGGAGCCATCGCATTATCCACCAGACGCAATTCTGTGTCATAAATGGGTTTGCCGATGGGAATTAAATCTCTACTGCTCTCAATAGTGCTAAGGGGATGATAGGCAACAACATCCGTACATTCCGTAGGACCATAACTGTTAACCAGCTGGGCTTTTGTCTTCGGGTGCTGTAGCCAGGACTCCAAAGCCGCAAGACGAATCGGTTCGCCACCAAGATAAACCCAACGCAAGCTTGCAAGGGCCTCTGCGCGTTCGTTATCACAGGACTCCACCAAAGAGTAAAAAGCACTGGGGGCACAATTAATATGGGTGATTTGATGACGTTTAATTTGTTGTACCACCACTTCAGCATCAAAGGGCTCCATCGCTGGAATAACCACAGCACCGCCAGCCAGTAAGGGCGCGAACAGGTTTTTCTGAGTCAGATCAAAACCAAAGGCACTGATGATAAGGGTTTTGTCCAACGCACTAAATTGGCAGGCATCCAGATACCAGTGCTGTAAGTTAGTGACACCACCATGAGTAACGCTCGCTCCTTTGGGTTGACCTGTTGAACCGGAGGTGTAGATGGTATAGATGGCGTCGTCCACTTGAATTGAGTGGTTTGGCGCAGTGCCTGGAAAGGAATTCGCTTGCGTGGCAAAGTCGTCAATCCACAACCTTACCCCAGCTGCAGAAGGCAATCGCTCGGCAAGACAACGCTCTGATATAAGTGCGCTGGCTACTGAATCCTCCAGGATGTATTCAATCCGCTGAGATGGATAGGCGGAATCGATGGGTACGTAAGCCGCCCGTTGTTTCAATACGGCCCAGATAGCAACCACCATCCATTGCGAGCGCCCCAAACAAATCCCTACTCTATCGCCCGCTCTAACCCCTAAACTTGCCAGACAATGACTCATTTGATTACTCAAAGTGTCCAATGCCTGGTAGGTCATACTGAAGTCGTTATAGATCAAGGCAGTAGCGGCAGGTGTTTTTGCACATTGTTGCTGGAACCCTGTCACTACATCCGTCATTTTAGGTGCAGGAACAGGCTGGTGATTCCAAACGGCATCAGCGGTTTTTTCGTCATCCAGCAAGTAATCCAGCTGGCAAAACGGTCGGGCTTCATCACTCACTATTTGCGCAATAATAGACTCGAAACGTTGCAACCAATTCAGATCCACGAAAACGCCGGCGTCGTACCATAACTCCACCACCACTTCAGGCCCAAAATCCTTAACAAACAACTGTGCAGTACGATCGACATGTGATGAAAAGAAATACGGAACCGAAGAACTACCGTTACATTCCACTTCGGCTAAAAAATTAAAATAGTTGAACTGAAAGTTTAAGGTACCCTGAGGAAGTATTTCATTCCACTTCGCCAAAGACAGCTGTGTATGATTCCTTATGGCGCGGCGGTAGTGCCGCTGCATCGAAAAGAACTCGGGGGCGGTACTCTGTTCAGCCAAGCTCGCCAAGGGTATGACATTCGCCACTTGCTGGTAGAGAACGCCGACCGTATCCTCTGTTTCTGCACTACGCCCCGACTGGATATCCCACAGAACAAAATCTTGTTCAGGACGACAATAAAGCTTTACCAGCAAACCCATTACCAGCTTATATAAATTAAGTGGATGGGTTTTATGCTGGCGACAATAGTGTTTAATACCAGTCAGTAAATCTTGCTTGAGTTTCAGGCGTTTAATTTGGTAGTCCGTAGACTGTTGCCATTTAGCGGATTGCGAGAAACTTAACGGAGCAACGGTCTGCGCTTGTTGTTGCCAATAGGCAATGGAATCCTCGCTATCGAGCGTCTCAGCGCTCGCGGCAATTGCTTCCGGCCAGCTATCTTTCGATGCTTTTAGAGTCGAATCCAGGACCAGACTTTGATAACGATCAATGATACGTTGTAAAACCACCATACCAGATATGCCATCGATAATAATATGATGGCATGCCATGAGTAACCAATGTCGGCCTTCCCCATTGGTGATAATCTGGAACCGCAGTAACGTATCCTGAAATGGATTTTGGGCTATATAACACCAGCTTTCAAAGTGACGCTGTACAGCGAGATCCAATTTCTCGACCGCCGCAAATTGGATAACTTCTAGTTCATATTTCGGCAACGGCGAAATAATCTGATAAACGTCGTTGGTGGCGGGCAAATCTGAACGAACAAACCGGGCCCGAATACTACTATAATCGGCGATAGTGGCTTCAATCGCCTGCTGCAATTGACTAAGAGCAATAGAACCTTTAATTTCATAACTAAAACCAATGGCATACTGCTTTGTTTCAGGACGTAATTGAACATCCTGAATAAACGCCATTTGAGTGGCAGTAAGAGGCAGTATCACTTCATCATCCTTAGCGCCGAGATGATTTCTAAGATCAGCTTCAGGTACCAGAGGTGCAGTGGAAATCAGCGAACTGGAATCCGTAACCATAGCCTTAATAGCTGAATTCAAATGATCCATCAGAACTTTGATGGTGGCGTTATCAAATAAGTCCGTATTGTATTCAACGTATCCAGATAACTCTGATACCTGTTTGGTTAAGCTAACAATCATATCGAATTTTGAATCAGCCACATCCAATGGAATCGACTCCATTTTAATATTGGTCATAGCTTGAAACTGGCTGAACAATTCGTTTTCATCAGCCCCACCACTCACAGCACCAGAAAAGTCCTGTAACTGAAATCCCACTTGTGCCAGCGGCGTGTAACTGGGATTACGCGGCACATTCAATTGGTCCACAATCAGTTGAATGGGGGTATCCTGATGGGAAAGGCTTTCACTCAAAGTTTTTTTAACGCGATCGATATGCTCCCGCCATGTGGGATTACCTCTGACATCCACGCGTACCAGAACACCATTAACAAAAAAACCGATTAAAGGCTCCAGCTCTGTCACGAAACGCCCCGCCGTTGGCATACCAATGCAAAACTGATCCTGGTCAGCATGGCGCGCGAGTACCACTTGAAATGCAGCCATCAGCCCCATAAATAATGTCAGTTTTTGTTCACGACAAAAGGCCGTTAATAAATCGGTGGTGGTCTGAGGCAACACAAAGTGCCACTTGGAACCATTGGTGGTTTGAATTGGAGGGCGGGGTCTGTCCGTGGGCAGATTCAACAGCGGTGCAACACCACTAATTTGCTGGCGCCAGAACTCGATCTCTGGTGCCAAATGTTCGGCGCTGAGCCTTGCTTGCTGCCAACTCACAAAATCGGCGTATTGAATCGTTAAGGGTGGCAAGACCGGTTGATGGCCCTGTACCAATGAGGCATAACCTATGGCGATTTCGCGGGCCAACAGGTTCTGAGACATACCGTCTGACACCAAATGATGTAAACAGGCCACAAACAGCTGCTGATTTTGCGCTGTACCTCGGATATCAATTAAATGAAATCGATATAAAGGGCCTTGGGAAAGCTCGAAAGGTGTAAAAGCAAACTCTTTGATAGCTTCTCGAATTCGAGCATCGTACAGCTCGGGCTTTTCAATATGAATGCTATGCAGGGCAAGCTCAAATTTCTGATAGGCATTGTACTTAGCTGTGGGTTCCCCTAGATCGTTTTCCCCCACGGTCATTCTCAAAACTTCGTGGCGTTTCAATACTGCATTTATGGCTTGCTCAAGCGCTTGTTTATTTAAATCGCCCGTGAACAAATATGCCATGGGTAGGTTATTGGCAATGGTACCTGGATTACGCTGCTCCATCGTCCATAACACCAGCTGATTATAGGACAGTGGCATGGAAGCATTGCGTGGAGCAACAGGGATAGCGGATTTTGCCCCGGAAACACGATTGGATTCCTGTAAAAACTCGATAATTTCTTGCTTTTTCTCTTTCAGTTCAAGTTTTAACTCAGTTGTTAAAGCACCCTGAGGCGCTTTAATTTTTAATTTATCACCGTCCAAAGTAATTTGGATATTAGCGCTACGTAACTGAGAAATTAATTCGAGCAATGTCATATAATTTTTGTAATCCGACTTATTCTTAGGCGATTATATTTCAAATTCTTCTAAATCTTCATCGTCATCCGCTGTGGTTTCGGCAGTTGACGATTGCAACCAGAGTGCATTTTCTACGTAGCTGGCCATGCCTTTTATGGTAGCTAGTTCCATTAACCTGCGCATGGAAAATTCCACTTGGTATAGCTCTTTGACTCGAGTGACAATTTGAACCGCTAATAACGAATGGCCGCCAATATCAAAGAAATTATCTTCAATACTGATAGATTCCATTTTCAATACAGTCTGCCAAATCTCAGCAATCGCCTGTTCATAGTCTGTGGCTGGCGCTACGTATTGCTTTTGTTGCCAAAAATCTGCAGGGTCTGGTAACCGTCGACGATCAATTTTACCGTTGACGGTAACGGGAATTTTATCAATGGGTATCACTAGTGCTGGCACCATGTATTCCGGTATTTCGCGACGTAAGATTTCTCTAATGGCCATTGAGTCCACGGAATCAAGGCCTTTGGCTGGCTCGATATAGGCCACAATACAATCGTCCTGCCTTAGATCTTTGGCTAATATCACCACAGCACTATCAATGCCAGATTGTCTTACTAACGCCTGTTCGATTTCTGCAGGCTCAATTCTATAACCCCGAATTTTAATTTGATTGTCGCGGCGACCGAAAAACTCTACGAGACCTGCTACATTGTAGCGGCCTATATCTCCCGTGTAGTAAATTCTATCCCTTGGATCCTGAGTGTGAGGATTGCGGGCAAAGCCATGACCCAAGGAGGAATCTTCTTCCGGCGGCCAGTAACCTACGGACAGGTATGGCGTGCGAATCACTATCTCCCCTACTTCACCAATACTGCACAGCTCACCAGATTCGTTCATAACCAGAATTTGCACCTGATCAATGCCCTGACCTAAGGGTAAAATACTGGGTAAGGAATCCGTTATTTTTGGAACATCAAATACCGCCATTACCTGAGGTGTTTCTGTGGTTCCGTAAAAATTAGCGACCTGAGCCTCGGGAAGAAGTTCTTCTAATCCTTGTATCACGGCCTTAGTTAGCTTGTCGCCACCTAGGCCCACGAAGCGAACTGATGGACATTGCTGCTCAGTAGAATTCATTAGCACTTGAGCCATTGAAGGCGTCATATGCATTACCGAAATCCCATGCTGTTGTAGCCACTGTACAGTATTACCAGGGTCAGCAATCCAATCGGCTGGAGGAATATAAAGTTCCGCACCCAAAGCAAGAGGAACAAATATATCCCTAAGCAACGGATCATGTGCCAAACCGGAAAATAAGGTAAAACGATCCTGACCAGTAAAATGGTATTGGCCAGAGTACCACTCTATAAAGTGAGCAACAGGTTCAAAGGTGCCCACAATGCCTTTTGGTTTACCCGTGGTACCAGAAGTAAATGCAATATAGGAATTGGCCGCTGGATTGTGCTGTGATTCTAGCGCACCGCTAAACGTCGAGCTTTCTAATACCTTTGCAACCACTGATACGGGAATGGTTTGAGCCCATTCGACTTCACTATGGCGAGTAGCATTTAGCAAGCACTTAGGTTGCGCCAACTCCACTATCCCCTGCAAACGCTCAACGGGATATCCAGAATCGAGCACCGTGAATACGCCACCGACTTTTAATACAGCGAATATGGCAACGATTAAATCCGGGCTGCGTTCCGCATAAATTGCAACCACATCACCCGCCTGAATCTGCTGGTTAGATTGCAAGTGATGGGCAACGCGATCACAAGCGTTCTTCAACTCAACATAGTTCATATCAGCATCATTAAACACGATGGCTCTGGCGTCTGGTGTTAATTCAGCATGTTCCAAAAATTTTGCAAAGGGACTGATATGGGAACCATGGACCAAAGGTGCTGTGGGACTGGGTAATAGTTTTCGGTCTTGGGGCTGACCCAGTCGTAACAAGTCTAATGGTTGATCCGGTTGCGCTATAAACTGTTCGAACAGACCCCCAAAATCCGCCATAAACCGTTCAATGGTTGCGGCTGAAAACAGATCCGAATTGTATACCATTACTAAAGACAAACTATGATCGGCTTGTTCCGTAACGTAGAGATTCATTTCATATTTTGAATGGATCTCATGTTCCTCTGGCACAAATGATTCGAAAATCAAATCGGAATCAACATTTTGCTGAGGTGGCAGGTTCAATAAATTTAACGACACCTGGAAAAAAGGCGTTCTGGAGGAATCCCTCGGTGGCCGTAAAGCTTCAACAATTTTCTCAAACGGCAACGCCTGGTGGGCATAGGCATCAAAGGTGGTTTCCCGAACCTTGCGTAGTAACCCGCGCACCGTTAGCTGCGATTCAAACTGGGTTGAAATCACCACCGTATTAATGAAAAAACCGATCAAATGTTCACTTTCAATTTGATCACGACCAGCGATGGGAGTTCCGACATTGATACGATCTTGGCCGCTATAACGGGAAAGCAAGTGCTGATAGCATGCCATCAGCAACATAAACAGGGTGGCTCCTTCTTGCCGCGCAAACTGCTGCGCCTGAATTACCAGATTCGCATTTATCTGACTGTTATAGACAGCACCATGGCTGGTCAATACCGGTGGCCGCGAATAGTCGGTGGGTAACTGTAGCACCTGACCTTCATTATCCAATTGCTCGCGCCAGTAGGCCAAGTGTGATTCCAGTACTGAGCCCGCTAACCACTGCCGCTGCCAGGCAGCAATATCCACATACTGAATGGGTAATGGGACTAAGTGGGGTTTACGACCGTGACAGAGTGCGTTGTAGATTTCGAGCAGCTCAGCCAGAATAAGATCCATAGACCAGCCATCAGACACCATATGATGCATGGCACCTAACAACAGTGTCTCGCCTTTTGCCAAATCATCTTCAAGGTTTACCAGAACCCCTCGAATAAGAGGATCTGTCGCCAAATCAAACCCCTGACTGGTCTGTTCATGGGCAATTTTTTCTACGGCTTTCGCTTTCTCGTCGGCAGCTAAGTTCGACAGATCGATTACCTTAAGTATCAGCTCCCGTTCCGACTGAATGAACACTTGTGGCTCGCCGTTAATGGTTCGGAAATTACTTCGCAATGTCTCGTGGCGTTGTATGATTAAATTAAATGCCTGGCTAAATTTATCTGTATCGATTTTACCTTTGATGCGCAAAGCAACAGGCATGTTATAGGCTGCGGTACCTGGGTCCAACTGATCCAGTAACCAGAGTTGCTGCTGCACAAAAGACAAGGGCAAAGACCCATTGCGATCAATAAACTGAATTGGGGGTAGGTCTTTATTTTGCTGGGCCCGTTTAACCGCGACCGCCAAATCCGCAATAGTGGGAGCCACAAACAATTCACGTACAGATAATGGAACATCCCAATGCTTGCGTATTCTGGAAACAATGCGGGTTGCCACAATCGAGTTCCCGCCAATCTGAAACAAATCATCAAGCACACCAATACTGGATGCACCCAACACTTCCTGCCAGATGGCTACCAGTTGAGTTTCAACCTCATTACGGGGAGCAACAAAAGGCATTGATGTTGTACTTTGTGCTTCTGGATCAGGCAGCGCTTTACGATCTATTTTACCGTTGGGCGTTAATGGCCACACATCCACAGCAATGATTAAATTGGGAATCATATGTTCCGGCAAAAAATCTCTTAAGGAATCTCTCCATTGTTCCGCTACGGGCGCGATTGGAGATAACACATAGGCAACCAGTTGATCGTTATGAACCGTGACCAAACTGTCTTCCACACCATCAATGGCACGCAAGGCCATTTCAATTTCACCCAACTCAATACGCAAGCCTCGCAGCTTAACTTGAAAATCCTTACGCCCAATATATTCAATTAAACCATCGGGTAAAAAGCGGGCTAAATCGCCGGTTCTGTAAAACCGTTGGTTGGTATAGGGGTCATTGACAAAAACTTCGTTAGTGAGCGCTTCCCGGTTAATGTATCCAAGCCCTACGGGAATACCGCCGATAACAATTTCCCCCGCTAAACCGGGAATGACTTGTTTAAACTGATCATCAACAATCTGAATGACGCTGTTAGGGATGGGAACGCCAATGGGCAAGCCATTCTGGTAAGGCTCCAGGGATAGGGCTTTATGATAGATCACAACATCGGTGCATTCTGTAGGGCCATAACTGTTCATTAGCTGACCCTGGCATTGGCTACTGCTGAGCCATGGATCTATAGCGGAAAGTCGAATCGGTTCACCGCCCAACACCACCATTCGTACACTGGCCAGATGACTAAAACCTTCTTCTGCCCCCTCTTCCACCAAGGGATAAAAAGCGCTGGGCGCGCAATTAATCCAGGAGATCTTGTGGCTGTAAATTAACCCCAGGTATTGCTCGGCATCATAAAGATCCGTGGTGGGAATAACGAGCTTGGCTCCCACCAATAAAGGGGCGAATATATTTTTTTGGGTTAAGTCAAAACCTACAGAGCTCATCAGTAAGGTGGCATCTGCAGGTGATAAATTCAGAGAATCAATATACCAGCGTTGCAAATTAACCGCTGAATTCTGGGTTACCAGAGCTCCTTTCGGTTGCCCCGTAGAGCCTGAAGTGTAGATTGCATAGAGCGGCCTATTAGGTGCCAGCAGCAACTCTGGATTGGCACCAGACTGTCTTTGATTTGCATTCTCATCAACCAGATACACCGGCGTGTTTATTTCCGTTAGACAATTTTGGCTGGATGCGGAGGTCAATATCAACGTAGCTTCGCTGTCCTCAATCATGAAACGAATGCGAGCAACTGGATAAGCCGGGTCGACGGGAATATAGGTTGCCCCAATTTTAACACAGGCCAACACCGATTCTATGAACTCGAAGGAGCGGCTACAACAGACTACCACCCGCTGTCCTTCCCCTATTCCCCTCGCTGTTAAATCTCGGGCCAGACCATTAACTCCATTATTCAGCTCAGCATAGGTACGTGTGCTCTCACCAAACACAAGCGCAACCTGATCGGGCATTTGCTTAACTATCGACTCAAAGCGATCTACTAAATTCCAAGGGGAAGATGCACTGTTCACCGGCTCAGTGGACGGTGTGCCCCACTGCGCAAGCTGCTGAGTCTCTCCCGCAGACAAACACCGTAACTCATGAATCGATGTAATTTCATCAAACAGCATTTGCTCACTTAAATGGACGAATCGAGCAAGAAAGTTATGAGCATTAAATACAGTGGGATCATAGGCTAAGGTCAGCTGAATGCTATCGGCAAAGGCCGTCACCATCAATTGTACGGCGTTTTCTTTCTTGGGTAATACTGCGACACATTGCTCCCCTGTGGGCAATGCCTGCACGGACTTATAGCTATACATGAACTGTATTGGCCAATGGTGACAGGCTAATTCTTTTTGCTGTTGCGACACATAGTATTGCGCACCACTGGAAGAACTATTACTCAAAAACCAACTGGCCATTGATTCAGACTCTGACTGAGCCCACAGCGACTGGTTAAATCGGGTGGCATTAAATCCCCGTAAACAGCCTACGGCAGCACGATGATCAGCAGGTCTGGCATGGTTGGATTCCAACAGAACAAAATCGTTATCCGGCCGACAATACTTATGTAACAAAATTGCGTACAAACCACGAAAATAATCAGCTTGGGTGATATTGCTGGCGACACAATATTCGTTGATCGTTGCCACTTGACGATGGTCCAGTACGGCTGAAATTCGTGCATCGCCAAAAGGGGATAATAAATTCTTTTCAAACTCTTTGTATGCTTGCGAATAAGAAAAGCTAAGGGGTGTTACTTCGTTAAGAGTATTCTGCCAATGAGCAATAGCCGCTGGTGTATCAAAAACATTGGGCTCGGGACTTAAGGCGTTGGGATGACCTTGATACTGGGCAACAATGCATTGCAGTAAACGAGACTGAGAATAGCTATCCAACGCAATAATGTGGCTAACCATCACTAAGCGAAAACCACTTTCCTGGGATAAACAATAAAATCGAACCAGCGGAGTTTTGCCGTTTAATGAAATAGGATCACCAACAAAGTCATTCACATTGTCGCTATCCACTAATTCCCAAACCGCGCAGGGATTGAAAGGAATCACAGCGTAGGCCGCATCAATGCCGCGAAGCTGGCATGGAAAAATCTCCATACTCGCTTCCGGATAGTCTCTTAATACCTGATTCAATGCGCTATTCAGCGCCGTACTATCCGGTCTGCCCGGTAAGTCAACAAAGACCTGCTGTTGATAAACACGATAATCCTGCTCATCATTCCATTGCGCGTAAATCGCTTTCTGGGAATTATTGAGTGGCTCTAATCGATGCTGATTCGCCACTACGCCTAACTGCAGCATAATTTCCTGATCACCGTAAAGACGAATATTGTCTATGGGTGTGTCCAAAGACACCAGGAGTTGATCCATTACGCTGGCATATTGTTCCAGCAACAGGCTGATAGTCTGATGGTGAAAAAGATCCGTATTGTATTCAATACTGGCTTCGAAGCTATCACCGGTTTTGGCGATAGCCAACACCATATCCATGCGGGCTGAAATCTGGTCCGTGTCGATGGGTGTCAAGCTCAGGCCGGAAGAAGATAGCGGATTATTAGCGCCCATCTCCTGCAGGTTGATAAGTTGGAAAGCAATTTCAGCTAAGGGCGGGTAACCAGGCTGGCGTTCTAAATTTAACGCTTCCATTAACCGGTCTACGGGTAAGTCCTGGTGGCTGAAAGCGCCAAGTACCATTTCCTTCACCCGCCCATAAAACGTTTTTACCGAGGGATTACCGGATAAATCGAGACGCATCAGCAGAATATTAACGAAGAAGCCGATCAATTCTTCCACTTCCTGGCGACTACGACCGGCATTGGGTGAACCAATGACCACATCATGACTATGAGCATAACGCCCCAATAATAATTGCCAGCCGCCTAGAAACAGCATGAAAGGAGTAACGTCCAGCTGGATACAAGCTTTGGCTACCCGCCCATTCAATTGGTGAGAGAACCCGAGGTTAATGACAGCTCCATTACTGGTGGGTAAATCCTGTCGTGGCCTATCTGTAGGGAATCCCAGCACCTTGGGAGCTCCGTCCAATCGCTGTTGCCAATACTCCAGGTGTTGCGCCATACCCTCTTCGGCCATTTGTTGCCGCTGCCAGACTGCATAATCTGGATATTGAATGGGCAACTCTGGTAATGGTGAAGGCATGCCTTTTGAAAACGCCAGATACAGAATACCAAGTTCTTTAACCAGCACTTCCATAGACCAGGCATCTGAAACTATATGATGCATGCCCGCTACCAGTACATGCTGATGGTCATTAAGAGCAATCAGTCGTGCTCGGAATAAATAGCCTGACCCAAGGTCATAGGGAGTGGTTGATTCATTAGTCACGGCAGCCTGGATAAAGGCTTCCTGAACGCTCTCTTCCCGATCGACAATGGATTCAACCTGCAGGTTCCAACCATTAGCTGACTGAATGACCTGCATGGGCTCACCATCGATTTCAACAAAGGCGGTACGCAATGATTCGTGGCGCTCTACCAGGGTTAGTAGCACCTTTTCCAGGATATCAACCTTCAATGCTCCGTCAATACGCAACGCAGTTGACATGTTGTAAGTGACATCATTGGGGGTTATCTGATCAATAACCCAAAGCCGCTGTTGACCAAAGGACACGGGCAAGGGCTTGTCGTCTCGGGGAACCTTCGGAATGGGTGAGTCCGTTAGCTTTTTAGCCTGCCCTAAAAATTCAACAATGGCCGCTTTATTGGCAATTACCTGTTGCTTGATTTCCGCAGTAAAAGCGCCTTCTGGGGCGTTAAAACGTAGATTCCCCCCGTCCAACCATAGCTGGATGTCCATCTTTGCAAGGGATGTGAGAAGGTCTACTACTTTCATGGGATTCCTTTGTTTTTGCGCTCTTTATATTCTTATTAGTATATAACAGCCTAGGGGAGCCGTTTTAATCTGACAACTTGTGCTGATTCAGTTGCTTATGTTTAGTCTAAACCAACTATTTTCAGCGATTTGACGAGAAGCTTAAAGAGGATTCCCGTTAAGATTTGATGCGTGTAACAAATAAGCAACAAAAACGAAGATGGGACGCGTTAACCATGGCATTTTTTGAATTTTTTTCCACTCCCACACCAACAGGGATCGTTGCGTCCGGGTTCGTGGCTACCATCTAGGTAGTACCAACGCCCTTGTTCTTTCACAAAGCGGGAATTTTCATAGAGTACAGCCTCCTTACCGTCGCTTCCTTCGTATTTGGCTGCAAAGCTGACTCGACCTTCTAGCGCTTGAGCACCACCCTGCTCAGTTTTCAATAGTGTAAGCCCAATCCACCGAGTATTCTCTGAGGTCTGGCGCAAATCGGCTAAAGAATTCTCCTTCCGCTTCGAGGGATGGTGAGTTTCCCATAGATAACCTTCCAGTTTGAGTGCAAAGGCAGAGTATCTGGATCTCATCAGCGCTTCTGCCGTTGCTGGAACTCCCCTTTTCTGATGAAAAATGCCGCAACAATCGTCATAGCTTTTTGTTGAACCACAAGGGCAAGGTGTATGCATTGGTGTCTTTTCACTTAGGTAACAGCACAAAACGGGGATGGTATAATTTTCTAACGGCTTAGGTTATAAACCAAACCACAGCCTTGATCCGCTGCCATTCTCCCAAATTATTTCTCGAATGTCTGCCTTCCCATATATATAATCTCATGCACGTATCAGGGTAAGGAATCTCTGAATGAATTTATCACCCAAGGAAACATTATGACGCATCCCTTTGACGCAGTAACGACTCCCAGCGGAGCCAGACTATTACTCACGCCCTGCCCTGGAACCAAAGACACTTCCGTAGGCGCAGCCGTTAACACCCTCAAAGAAGCAGGCGCTGACGCGGTAATTACCATGTTAACTAATGCAGATATTAAAAAATTAGGTGTTGAACATTTAGGCTCTGAAATTGAACAACAAGGTATCGCGTGGTTCCAATTACCTATAGAGGATGATTGCGCACCAGAAGCGATTTTTGAAGAAGCCTTTGCTAAAAGCAAAGATGAACTGTTAGAGCTTCTGAAAAACAAAGCTACCATTGCTATTCATTGCCGTGGAGGCACTGGCAGAACCAGTTTGATGGCCGCTATTTTACTGCTGGAATCTGGCGAGAGCTGGACTGAAATCAAACCTCATATACAAGCGGCAAAACCCAAGACCTTAAAAATTCCGGTTCATTTGGAGTATTTAGAGAAACGGTTTTCGTTGTGAGGGGGGGGTTAACAGCCTCCCTACTCCATCGATTTCCCTTATATCGGCAGTAATTTAAAGCGACCTTTAAAACCTGTTTTTTTTCTCATTCTCTAGTAATGAAAAGACCCACGGGCGCAACGCTGCAAACAAGCCAACACTGTGTTTTTCCTCTGTTGGCAATGACCGATCAATGTAGGCCAGCTCGCTGAATTCCTTGAGTAAAGCACGTAGTTTACGATTAAATATATTTAATGAAGCCAATGATAGTTCGCCTGTTGTTAACCTCAACAGTTCACTATCCCCACGGAATCCGTAGCGTAAAAACTCATCGCGGACCCGCGCCTCATACTGCCGCCAGATGGGACCGTCTCGCCGCCACTCTATAACTTGTGCAGTGAGTAACCGCACTTGGTTGCCTGGCAACAAATCGATTAATTTTAAACGATCGAGTTGCGCCATAATTTTTGTAGCCTTGTGTTTATGGGTGCCATATTCTGCACTTATCTGCTCGGGGCTCCAGCCGTTAAGCAACAGATAAAACCAGGTTAGCAAGCTTTCATCTTTAGCTAAAGCGTGTTCTTGTTCCAAAGTCAGCACACTACTACCTTCGCTACGCTGGCGGTTACTGAGCTGCGATAACTCATGGACGCTCAGACCCAATAAGCCACACACCGTTTCCAAACGCTCTAAACTCCAGCCGCCCCGAGAAAACAATCTCTTGACCTGAGGTTCGCTTAATTCAAGGCATTGAGCCACATCTGCATAGGTTAGCCCGCGCCCTTTTAAACAACGTTTCAATGTCCTTATTAACTCCTGACTTTCACTCATGTTGGTATCACCTTTTTAACCCCGATCTTTGGCACGAATCTCCGCGTAAACCTTAAAGTATCTTCATATAATACTTTCATTATAGGTGTCATTTTCCACCAAGGAAACCAGTACTGTTAGCGCAACATTAACAAACAGGACTAACACCATGTGCAACCACCCGATGAGTAAAACATCCAACAATCCCCAACGACTCGAAGTCAATGATGTACATTCCAAACTCAATCTAACCCGTGTGAATAGCATTAAAACCCCTGGTTCTACCGATGAATTAGCCCGCTATATCCGCAAAGCCGCTGCACTTAATCAAGTCATCATCCCAGCGGGAGGCCGCCACGCTATGGGGGGTCAACAATTTGCTGAAAATGCCCTACTCCTGGATATGCGGTATATGAAGCGTATCATCGCCTTTAATTCCGAAACCGGTGTCATCACGGTTGAAGCCGGTATTCAATGGCCTGATTTCATCAGAGGTTACTTTAAACTACAAAATGGCAAGCCTAAGTGGGGGCTACGACAAAAACAAACTGGCGCGGATCGGCTCTCCATTGGCGGCGCTATCGCGGCCAATATTCATGGCCGTGGGCTGGGCTCAGCCCCCTTTTCTCGAGATGTATTGGAGCTAACACGGGTGGACGCCAACGGCGATATACTGCGTTGCAGCCGCACAGAAAATGAAGAACTGTTTCGGCTTGTCATCGGTGGCTATGGCCTGTTTGGTATTGTGGCCACCGTCACTATTCAGCTAGTACCACGGGTTAAAGTGGAGCGAGTGGTAGATCTCTGGGAAGTGAATGACGTCGTGGCTGAATTACATCGACGCCATGGGGAGGGCCACCAGTATGGTGATTTTCAATTTGATATCGACCCCGAGTCTCCGGGATTCCTTAAGCGCGGAATACTCTCTAGCTATCGTCCAGTAAATAATTCCAGCCCTATACCCGTTAGGCAATCACGGCTGTCACAAAACGCCTGGAAAAAATTACTCTATCAAGCTCATGTGGACAAAACGGCCGCCTTCGAGGGGTTTACTGATTTTTACCTTAAATCATCGGGGCAATTTTATTGGTCTGATACTCATCAGCTAAATATTTACTTGGATGATTATCATAGCGCTTTGGATAAGGCGCTCGCTGCCAAAGTGTGCGGTAGCGAGATGATTACTGAACTCTATGTGCCGCCGGAAAAGCTGGTGGACTTTATGAACATGGCGGGCAATACACTGCGTGAACAACAGGCTGATCTAATCTATGGCACTGTGCGAATGATAGAACCCGATCAGGACAGCTTTTTGCCGTGGGCAAAACAGGCATTTGCCTGCGTAATATTCAATTTACATGTGGACCATGAGCCTAAATCCAAGGCGCAAAACGCTGTCACTCTCCAAAAACTTATTGATGTAGCCTTCCGCTTGAAAGGCAGTTACTTTTTAACGTACCACCGCCACGCCCGCAAAGATCAAGTTTTAAATTGTTACCCACAATTTCCCGAGTTCCTTAAACTAAAACAACAATACGACCCGCAAGAGCGCATTCAAAGCGATTGGTACCGCCACTACAAAACCATTTTCGCAGAGCATTTGAGAGATATTCAGGGGGTCGCATGAAATTAAGAGTGACCGGAATGTGAGGTCGTGGTTATCACTGTAGGCTTGGTCTGCCCCGTTTTGAGCAATTTTAACCACGCTCAAAACGGGGATGGTATAATTATTATTAATAATAATTGGTCTACAAAAACCCTTGTTCCCGGCCCTCTTGATCTTCACTTAAATCCGCTGATTGCGTGGCCGCTTCCGCCGCCCAACGCATTGTGTCAACGTATTGCGCGATATCTTCCACTGTATGCAATTCAAATAATGCACGTAGTTGAATATCCACCTCAAACGCTTGCCTGAATTTGGAAACCGCGCGAGCGGCCAACAAGGAGTGGCCGCCTAAGTCAAAAAAGCTGTCATGCACACCAATTTTATCGATGCCGAGAATTTCCTGCCAAATCGCTACCAGGGTCTCTTCCGTTTCATTACGGGGCGCCACATAGGGCGGCCGTTCCGATTGGTCCGGTTGCGGTAGATTTTCCCGATCAATTTTACCGTTGGGTGTAAGCGGCCATTGGTCTAACACCACAAATACTGCTGGAACCATGTAACCCGGTAGCGCCTTGCGCAGTTCATTCTTTAACAGCACAGCATCTATTTTTTCCTGACTGATCAGGTAGCTCACCAGCCGTTCATCTTTCACTAACGTCAAACTGTCGCTAACATGGGTTTGTGCTTGTAAAGCGGTTTCGATCTCCGCCAGTTCAATGCGTAACCCCCGCAGCTTCACCTGAAAATCTTTACGACCGATAAATTCAATATTGCCATCGGGCCAACGCCGCACCAAGTCACCGGTGCGGTACCAACGACCATCACCAAAGGGATTTGCACTGAATGCTTGACGGGTTAACTCCGGTTGCCTGAAGTACCCTTCACCAACACCGATACCGCCGATACATAATTCCCCCACCACGCCAGTTGGTAGTATTGAACCGTTGGAATCTACCACATAGAGGGAAGTATTGCCGATGGGCATGCCAATGGGAATGGGCTGTTGCGGATCGGCCTGGGTATCAACTTCGTGATAAGCCACTACATCGGTGCATTCCGTAGGGCCGTAACTGTTGAGCAAGCGACAACCTGATTGCTTGAACCACTGTTGCAGCCCGCCTAAACGAATCGGCTCGCCACCCAGGATAACCATTCGCAATGAGGGATAAGGATTGCCATCAATATTATCCACTAAGGGATAAAACATGCTTGGCGCGCAATTAATAATGCTGACAGCATTCTGTGCGATGGTTTTTTTAACGCAATCCACATCGTATTCTTCCATTGCTGGAATCACCAGCGCGGCCCCCACCAAAAGCGGAGCAAAAATATTCTTTTGCGTCAGGTCAAAACCGAAAGCACTCACCAATAGCACCTTGTCCTGAGCACTTAAATTAAGTGCCGACAAATACCACTGTTGTAAATTAACCTCGCCACCATGATTCACCACAACACCTTTTGGTTTGCCGGTGGAGCCCGAGGTGTAAATCATATAAATTGGATCAGTTGCCGTCAGTTTAACTATGGGCGCTTGTTTGGAATAACGATCCCACTCAGTGGCTTTATCCAGATTCAAAAGCGTGCTGGTACTTAAGTCTATAGCGGCTTCTTTAAAGTGATCCAACACACAATCCTGGGTGATCAGTACGGATGCCGAACAATCATTAATGATATAGCTGAGTCGCTCCACGGGATAATTGGAATCCAAGGGTACATAAACGGCTTCCGCTTTTAACACCGCCAACACAGCCACGATCATATTGGCGCTACGATCCAAACAAATGGCCACTCTATCGCCGTGCTTTACTCCGGCTTCTTGCAGCCAATGAGCCATCTGATTGCTTCGCTCATGCAACTGCAGATAACTCAGTTGCTGATCACCGAACCGTACGGCAATGGCCTGTGGTGTCGCCAGTACCTGCTTTTCCAACCCCACTAACACTGACTCAAAAGGTAACGCTTCACTGTTAGAAAGATGATTGATGGTTTGTACCCGCTGTTGCTCTTGCGGCAACTGCCACCCAAGTTCTTGAATGGAATCCTGGCCTTGCACAATTTGCTGGCTTAGCTGCTCTACTCGTGGCAGAAACTCTAAATCTGCAAACAATTCCGCCATATAAATCAGGTTAAGAGAGACAGTATCGGTTTGCTCTTCCACCACAAACTGCACTGGACCATCCTGACATTGCGGGTATGCCGTTAAGGGTATCTCTTCTCCCAGTAGTGAAATAGTGGGAATAAAATTGTAATAGTTAAACATAAATTGCAGCCGCCCCTGGGGCAAAGTGCGGCTGAGAGTCATTAACGAAACCTGAGCATTGGTACGTAGCGCCTTGCGATAATGTCTTATATAGTCCATTAATTCATGAACAGTCGCTGACTCTGAAAACAACGCTTGGTTAAACACAATGGGTAATACCTGAAAGTAATTACCCAAAGCCCGGCGATGCACGCCAGTGCGCCCAACGGTAACCTCGGTAATGTAGAAATCATTTTCGGCCCGACAGTAGGCTTTTATCAGCAAACCATAAAGTGCTTTAAAATAAAGCGAAGGAGTAATACGTTTGGCTTCGCAGTAGTTTTGAATTTCGGCCCAATGTTCGCGGCTAAGGGTCAGTGTTTTTTCCACTCGACCAGAGGGTAACTCCTGCCCATGGGGCAGACTAAAATCCAATGCTTCAGTGCGTTGCGCTTGCTGTTGCCAAAACTCTATAACCTCATGGCGATCGGTGCGGCGCCTATTATCCTCAACATACTGCGGAAATACATCGGGCGCAGGTTGATAAGTGGGCATACCCTGCCCTTGTTCCGCTTCGTAGAATGCCAGCGCATTTTGCAGGTGCACCGCCATTGCGGCTCCATCCATAATGATATGGTTCATGCGCACTACAACCAGAGTGCGCCCCTTATCGAGCTGGTAAACATAATATTCAGCGAGTTCACCGTCTAAAGCGTAGGGCTGCCACACTAAATCTTTGGCCAGGTTGGCGGCCTGTTGATCCGTGGTTGTGGTTTGACTTAGATCGACTCGATTCAATTTTACTGACTTTTTCGGGTCGATACAGAGATAGGCCACATCAGCATAACCAAGTTCTGAAAAAATCAATCGGGCCCGTAATAAAGGTTGATCATCAATGACCTGTTGTAACGCTCTTTGCCAACAGTCAATATCAAATTCACCCGCAACAAGAAAGTGATATCCCAAACTGTTTTTCAAAGTATCCGGTTGAACTTGAGTATCCAGAACCATATCCCGTTGCATCGGGGTTAGAGAACGAATAGCTTCAGGTGCAACATTCAAGTTGAGCAAGCGAGGTAGATCAGCGGGTTGTAGTAGCTGAATCTGCTCCAGATCCCAATGTGGGTGTTCCAACATCTGGTCTAAAATACGAACATAATGGCTCCACATTTGCTCCATGGTGGATGCTACGAACAAATCGGTGTTGTATTCCATGACCCCGGTATACTCACCGCCCTGCTCTTGCAGAATCAAAGAAAGTTCGTACTTGGAGGTCTTATGTTCGCGGGCCACGGTTTCCATTTCCAGGCCAGCAATAATGGCGTTGAAATTCTCTATATCGAGATTCTGCAGAGCGAAGCCAACCTGGGCACCGGGCGACGTATCGGCACTGCGTTCCATTTTTAAAGCGTCGAGCAGCAGGTCGGCGGGCATATCCTGATGGGCGTAGGCACCGAGAGAAGTTTCTTTAACCTGTTGCAAATAATCACTGACCGACGGGTTATCCTGTAAGCGACTGCGAATCACTAACCCGTTAATAAAAAATCCGATTAACCCTTCAATCTCAGTACGGTTACGCCCGGCAATGGGAATACCCACACAGATATCATTTTGGCCACTGTAGCGGGATAGTAGGATATGATAAGCGCCAATTAATACCATGAATGGCGTAACATCATGGCGCTCGCAATATTGAGTAACCTGTTGGCTGAGTTCAATTCCGAGCCCCACGGAATAATGGGCACCATTAAATGTCTGAACTTTAGGTCGTGGTTTGTCCGTTGGCAGGCGCAGTACATCCGGTGCCCCTGCCAGTGCCTCCTGCCAATAACGGGTTAATCGTTCCAGCACCTCACCGCTTAACCATTGTCGTTGCCATACGGCAAAATCAGCGTATTGAATGGATAAAGGCAGTAATGGTGAAGACTGGCCGCGGCTAAAGGCTAAATACAGCGCCTGAATCTCCTGCACCATAATGCCCATGGACCAGCCATCGGAAACGATGTGGTGCATATTCAGAAGCAACACATGTTCTTCTGCACCCAAACGCAATACCTTGCAATTAAACAGAAGATCCTCGGTCAATGAAAAGACCTGATTGGCGTGCTTATCTACTTCGCTACTGATTTGTTGATTTTGTTCGATGGGCGTTAGATCACTGAGATCCGTTACCTCACAATGCCATTCATCGATTTCATCCACGACCAGCTTGGGTACGCCGTCTTCCGTCAGGAAACGCGTTCTCAGTACTTCATGACGTTGCAGTATGTGGGTAAACACTCGATCCAACAGAACAAGCTGTAACGGACCTTTGATTTTCATTGCATAGGGCAGATTGTATTCACTACTGCCTTGATTTAATTGATCCACAAACCATAAACGGTACTGAGCGAACGACAGGGTGTCACGATTGGGTGGATTCAAAGCCACCAAAGGCGGTGCGGTATCCGCGAGACCCGAAGCGGCTGCCGTTGCGACTAAGCGCGCTAATTGCTCAATGGTGGGCGCTTCAAACAACGCCCGCACTGACAACTCAACCTTAAATGCCTGCCGCACGCGGGAAATAACCTGAGTGGCCAGTAAGGAATGACCGCCCAGTTCGAAAAAATTAGCCACTACACTAATGGAATCCTGCTTAAGAACCTGGCTCCACACCGCCGCCAGGCGCTCTTCCGTCGCATTGCGCGGTGCCACGTAAGCGATCCCCTGCTGGCGCGCTGATTCAGCCAACACGCCGCGATCCACTTTGCCGTTTGGCGTTAATGGCCACTGGTTTAAAATAATAATCTGCGCAGGGATCATGAACTCTGGCAGATGCTGAGCCAGAGAATCTTTCAATACCGTCTGATCTGGCAGTGTCGGATGATCCTGCTGCTGTGCTGAGATGGCCGGTTGCGATGACAGAACAAAGCTCACCAAACGCTCATCCACTACCAAGGTAAGCGCATCACTAATACCTTGGAAACCTTTGAGTAAAGCATTGATTTCATCGGGTTCGATTCGCAAGCCACGCAATTTCAGTTGAAAATCTTTGCGCCCCACATAAACCAGCTCACCAGACGCATTGAAATACACTAAATCACCGGTGTGATACCAACGCTCTCCAGCAATTTGATTTAATTCAGTAAACACTGTCGCATTCAATTCTGGCTGATTTAAATAGCCGGAACCCACACAGAGGCCACCAATACACAGCTCCCCGGTTGCACCGGGGTGTAGACTTTCTCCTTTTGCATTAACCACCTTAAATTGAACATTGGGTAGCGGTCTGCCAATGGGTAAAGACGCTGAGGCTTGTTCAACCTCGATGCTTGATAATGAGTAAGCGGCTACCACATCAGTACATTCGGTGGGGCCATAACTATTAGTGAGAACGCAGGCGTGGCTTGGATGATTAAGCCAGGGCTGCAGAATATCTGTGCGAATGGGCTCGCCACCCAACACCACATGACGTAAAGCGAATGGGTAACCAGGAGCTGCCGAGTTCTCTACCAAGGGATAGAAAGCGGAAGGCGCGCAATTAACTACAGAAATATTTTGCTTTACGAGTAAAGCAACTAAGCGATCCGGATCA
The DNA here is from genome assembly GCA_963922875.1 of uncultured Ketobacter sp. Taxonomy (GTDB): domain Bacteria; phylum Pseudomonadota; class Gammaproteobacteria; order Pseudomonadales; family Ketobacteraceae; genus Ketobacter. Next base: position 190,661 of record CAWUJH010000009.1, read on the forward strand.
TACTCGGCAAAATCGGGAATGACTAAACTGGCGCCGTTACAAAGGGCAACGAAGAGGTTCTTTTGGGTCAAATCAAAACCCAAGGCGCTGATAAGAAGCACTCTGTCCGTTGGCGATAAAGCCAAAAGCTCTGAATACCATTGAATGAGATTGACTTCGCCCCGGTGATAAACCCCTGCCCCTTTTGGCTTACCGGTAGAACCTGAAGTGTAGACGTAATACAACAAACTATCCGGGGACACCGCTGGTAAGGGTAGCGTTGAATCCAAACCAGCGGCTGTTATTAGCAAATCTTCAATAAGCACAACATTTGTAGCCGCTGGCAAAGCCAAGCCTTCTTGCTTAAATCGCTCCAGCACACTGGCTTCAGTGATAAACAGCTGTGCCCTGCTATCCTCCAAAATGTGTAGGATGCGTTCGCCAGGATAGTTTATATCCATTGGAACATAAGGGGTACCTGACTTTATAGCACCCCAATACACGGCGGGTAACGACACTGTTCGATCAATGCAAATGGCCACCGTAGGCTTCGATTGAGTTTTAACACTGGTTTGCGCTTGAGTCGCTAATATCCAGTGAGCAATTTGAGTGCTTAGCCGATCAAACTCTGCATAATTTAACAGGGAATTACCACAGATAACCGCTGGATGTTGTGGGTTCTTCTGAACGGACTGTTGTAACCAATGGGTTAGGCTGTTGTGGCTGATATCTTTTGCGACACCGGACTGCCACTGCAATAATTGTTGCTCTTCAGCCTCCAATAGTTCAAGCGACAGAGCAGCGATCGAATCTTTTTTAACGAGCTGTTCGCTGGCTTTCTTGAGGCGCTGCAGTATCTCAGTATCTGAAAAGGCATTTTCTGGGTAGCTAAAACTGAATGTACAACCCTTGCCTAGCTCAGTTACTGATAGGAACAATGAACTGTCCTTAGGTTCCATTGGAGTAGATACCGTTGACCCAACAGAAGTTTCCGCGCAATCCAAAACACCTAAATCGCAACGGATCTCTAACCATTGCCCATCTTGCAGTGAGCACCGAGTAGTATGAGACAAGACACTAGGCTGTGGTGCTAGCAACGTTTCCTGCTGTAGTTGCCCTATGATAAAGCCAGTTTTTTCAACATTAGGTTGAGTCCTGCGAGAATCCATTAGCGCGCTGCTAATTAACGCATTTTCTCGATAATAACTTTGATCTAGTACCTTCATGAAAAGGGATTGCAGGCATACACTAAAAGCTATGCCATGATCTCCACACCAGTCACGCAAAGAGACCACAAGTGCAGAATCAAAAGTTTCTGTAACATTCTGCCGCGCTTGAGTATCGGACGTCAGCCTTAAGGTTTCCGGCTCCAAAGTTTGAAACCAAGAGCGAGTTTCTTCAATAGCCTCTACGGTGTCGGTTTGACGATGTATTGACCGCAGCCACTGTAACAGATCCAGCTCCGATACAGTGCCCAATGCAGCTAGAGGGTCTGGCGCGTGCAGTGCCACCAATAATTTTAGGGCACTTTGCTGATCGAGAACACTCCGGTGGGCTCGGATTATGTAATAGGACTTTCCATCGGAGAAGCTCACTAAATGATGGGATATTAAAGAAAGGCTCGTTTGATCCTCGCCGCTGAGCACTTCACGACATGCCCTAATTGCTGCTTCCGTTGTGTGGACCGATTGCGGCAAAGCTTGCTGATAAACGGCAACGTCACCGTCAAAACATTGATAGTATTTTCTGATACCCCGCAAGTTACCCGCAATTAATCGAGTTCGTAACGTCGGCTGCTGCTTGGCAAAGGCCTGCAGGTTTGTTGTTGCTTGCTCAAGGGTAACGTTATTGGGCAGTTCCGTTGCGTACCAACCAATCCCCGCTGCGGAATCATTATATTGCTCAAAGCAATAGGATTGATATGGAGACAGCGGGAGCACTTGAGTACTGGCATCAACCTGCAGATTGCGGCGTAATTCACTAGGGGAAAGCGTTTCGATATTGCTCAGCACTTCGTGCACATCGCTGGCAATATTCAGTAACAATGACTGATACTGATCCACAAAAAGCTGCATAGTGGCCGGCTTGAACAAATCTGTATTGTATTCCATCATGCCACTGAAATGGGAGCCGTGGTCTACCAGCATCAACGTCATTTCCAAGCGGGCAGCAATCAAATCTACCGCAAGGGGCTTAATAGAGAGTCCCCCTACATTAATACTCTGCTCCCCGCTATCGGCTCCCGTTAATGACAGTGCCGCTTGAAAAACCGGCGAATAACTGAGATTCCTTGGAACATTTAAGGCATCTACAATGGCTTCGAACGGTACATCCTGATGCCCTTGAGCCCCTAATATTTTCTGTTTAACCTGCTGGATAAAATCAGAAAATTTTTGACCGCCGGATTGCCGGGTACGGATCACTAACTGATTTACAAAAAAACCAATAAGTGGTTCGGTTTGAGCCTGAGTGCGGCCAGCAACGGGCATACCTACACAAATATCCGTTTGACCACTCCAACGGGCCAACAACATTTTGTAGGCCGCCATTAATACTACATAGGCAGTACAATCGAATTGCCGTGCAATAGTACGAATAGCTTGAGTAAGTTCATCATTGAAATGAACATTGATTACGGAACCGTTGTTAGTCATTAACTCTGGGCGCGGGAAGTCCGTAGGAATGGTTAATAATGCTGGAGCATTGGTCAACTGCTTGCGCCAATAACTCAATTGTTTTTCCAGCACATCGCCTTGTAACCAATCCCGCTGCCACTCTGCAAAATCTGCATATTGAATCGGTAATGGCTCCAATGAAAAACCAAATCCGGAACTTGCTGCCGCATAAAAACCAGCCAGTTCTCGGACAAAAATGCCCATGGACCAGCCGTCAGTCACAATGTGGTGGAGCACAATAACCATGGCATATTTGTGATCTGCTAACTTATATATTTTTGCGCGAATTAACGGTGCCCGTGACAAGTCAAAGGGAGTCCTGATTTCCCTTTCAATTTTATCCTTGACCAGTTTGTCCAGTTCAGACACGTCAGTGTCGGTTAGATCTTCCAACGGAATCGAAAAATGAACCAAGGAATCAACTGTCTGCCTTGGCTCATCTTCTATATTGTGAAACCCTGTGCGTAGAACTTCATGGCGGGCAATAAGCTTCTGAAATGCCAGTTCCATCGCCTGATGGTCCAACTGTCCGGTCAATTGCAAGGGTGCAGGGATATGAAACGTACTGGTTCCTGGGGCTAACTGTTCGATAAACCATAAACGATTTTGGGCAAAGGATAAGCGCAATGGTTGACTATGATCGATAACTGGTATGGTATCTACCGACGAATCTGATGATGTTTTCGTATCACTTAAAAAGTCAATAACCTCGGCTTTAAGCCCGATGAGTTCAGCTTTTAATTCCGCAGTCAGTGCGCCTTTTGGCGCTTTAAATTTGAGCTGGCCTTCTTCGACCCATAATTTAATGCCCGCTGCCCCCAGCTTGGCCATTAATTCATAAACGCTCATATTGCCCCTTCCTCAAAATCTTGATCTGAGTCGCCGACTACGGATTCATTGCTACTGTGCTCAACCACAGCAATGACTTCTGCTACCCCTGCAATTGTTGGCAGCTCGAACAAGGTGCGTAACGGAAGATCCACACCTATTTCTAATTTTATTCTGGAAGCTAAGCGATTCACCAATAATGAGTGCCCACCGAGATCAAAGAAATCATCGTAGATACCCACTTGCTCCTGCTTCAGTAGAGTTGTCCAAATTGAGACTAATTTAGTTTCAATTTCATTACGAGGTGCAACAAATTCACTATTCACGAAATCAGTTGACGTGGGATCGGGGAATTGGCTTTTGTCGACCTTACCGTTACCCGTCAATGGAATACTATTAATTATGATCCAGGCATTAGGTATCATGCTGGGCGGTAGTGATAACTTCAGTTTCGCTTTCCACTCAGCCCTCGAATAGGATCTGGATGTCGAATCAGTGACACAATAGGCAAGTAGTTGTTTGGTTCCATCAGCCAAAGTACGGACCACAACTGAAGTATCAGCTATACCTGGCAACAGCCGTATCTTCGCTTCAACCTCACCTAATTCAATACGGAAACCACGGATTTTAACCTGATCATCCACGCGCCCACTAATTTCAACTTCCCCTTCTTCGTTAAAACGTCCCAAATCACCGGTTTTGTAAAGCCTTTCACTGCTACTCCAGGGCGCTTTGATAAATTTCTCTTTGGTCATATCGGGCTGGTTTAAATAACCCTGAGCCAAACCTCTGCCACCTAAATAAATTTCGCCGAAGACTCCCGCAGGTAAGGGTTGAAGATTCTTATCGAGAATAAAAACCGACGTGTCACTGATACCACGGCCGATAGGAACTGTATTCTGCTCCTTGGTTAGAGTTGTTACTTCGAACCAGGTTGAGAACGTGGTATTTTCCGTGGGTCCGTATACATGGATCAAGTGATCTGGCTTGTTGGCTGTCTGAGATACCCGTCTTACCTGATGAATGTCACACATTTCACCACCAAACAAACAATATTTGAGGCTTCTAAACACATCAGGTTTAACACTGCTTAAAGCGTTAAACAAAGCTGTGGTAACAAACAGCACTTCAACTTTGCTTTCTAACAGAACTTTGCTCATGGCATCGGCATCCAATGATAATGATTTTCCGATGCCAACCAATGTACCTTGATTTAACAGTGCGCCCCAAATTTCAAAGGTTGCTGCATCGAAAGCGACATTGGAAGCATGCCCCATTCTTACTCCAGCGGGTAATGATACATAATTGGGTTGATTTACTAATCGCAAAATCGCTTCCTGTCCCACGCATACGCCTTTGGGTTGTCCCGTAGTGCCTGAGGTATATATCACATAAGCCAACTGCTGCAATGAAGATTGATTAACCGCAACAACAGACGCAAAAGGGATGGTTTCCATTAACGCTTCATAAGTCGCTAACTGACAGCTCGAAGGACAACTTTCAGGATCCATTCCTAGCGCCGTTGCAGACAATAGAAGACGCGCAGCGGAGTCCTCTAGAATATGGGACAAGCGACTCGTAGGAAATTCTGGGTCTAGAGGTACATAGGTAGCCCCGATCTTTATAGTTGCTAATGTTGCTACCACCATCATTAATGATCGCTCGAAACATAACGCAACTCGGTCTCCGGCCTGGATACCGGCCTGTTTCATTGCCAGCGCCATGCGGTCTGATCGATGAGCAAGTTCTTCGTAATTAATTATTTGATGATCGAATTCACAGGCGATTCTATTGGGATGCAGTTGCACACCACGATTAAACAATTCAATTAACGTGTGTTGGTTTCGGTCTGGATTGCTAGCAACGGATTGGCCGGCATGAAGCCAGTGCTCTCGCTCTGAATGAGTTAATAGATTCAGTTCACTCAATATGGTTTTCGGATTACGCTGAATTGAATGAATGAGCGAATCCAGATGACCAATCAAGCGCCGAATTGATGCCTCAGAATACATAAAGCTATCGTAAGATAGACGCAGGCTCAGTTTAGATCCAGGGATCACAATTAACGTTAGCGGGAAATTCGTTTGCTGAAACACTCCTACCTGACCAATATTGAGGCTTGCTTTTGATTGTTCCAACGAATCATCAATCGGGTAATTCTCAAACACCACAATAGATTCAAATAGCGGCTGCTTGGCGGCAAGTTCCGACTGCTTCTGTACTTCCACCAACGAACTATGTTCATAGTTTTTTAGTTCCTTTAAGCTTGCCTGCTGCTCGGCCAGCCAATCAATAAAGGGAACATCTCCAGATATAACCATTCGTATTGGCAGCGTATTAATAAACAGTCCTGTCATTAACTCTACCCCAGGCAATTCTGGAGGTCGGCCTGAGACTGTAGCGCCAAAAACTATATCGCTATCGCCACTATAACGATGAAGAAGCACTGCCCAAACGCCCTGAATCAAATGATTGACCGTGAGTCGATGTTGCTTGGCAATAGAAATCAAGCGCGAATGGATTGACTCTGACAGCTCAACTTCCTGCTCGGCATAGCGGGCAGCAGCGCCTTCACTTTGAACAAGTCGGCGTATCACCGCATCAGACTGCTTAATCGGTAACACATTGGGTGTCATAAAACCGGAGAGATAATGCCGCCAAAATTCATAACTGCTGGATTTCGTACGTTGCACTAGCCAACGGATGAAATCTTCATAGCGTGGAGCCTGAGCCAAATCAACGGGCAGGCCAGAATTAATTTGATCGTACGCGTAAAACAATTCTCGAAAGATAACCGGCATAGACCAGCCGTCTAGGATGACATGGTGAAAACTCCACACCAATCGATAGGAGTTATCTGGCATTTTTGCCCAGGCAAGACGCATAATGCCAGGTCTTCTAAAGTTAAACCCTCTGTTACGATCTTCAACAATAGCCTCTTGCAATGACCGCTCCGCCGCAACCATATCGCGATCCGTCCAATCATATTGTAACCATTCCAGGGGGGCGGCGTTAAAGACGACCTGTAACGGTTCTTGCAGGCCTTCCCATAGGAAAGCGGTGCGTAATATTTGATGACGAGATACGACCAGTTCCCATGCACTTATTAGAGCAGATTCATTGACAGAACCGGTAATCGGCACAATAACCTGATCAAAGTAAACCCAAGAACCAGGTTCATATAATGCATGAAACAGCATTCCTGCTTGTACAGGAGACAGGGGTAACACTGTTTCCACATTATTTGCGGGTAACCACTGATCTATTTCTTTCTGATTAAGTCCCGTCAACGGGAAGTCAGAAGGGGTATAACCAGAATGCACACCGCCGGTGCAATGTTCAACAATAGCACGGAGTTCAACCACAAAATTTTGTGCAAGCTGTCGAATGGTATCAGTGCTAAATTGTTTGCCACCAAAACGCCAGGATATCACCAACTCTCCATTGAGCACTTTCGCACTGACTTCCAGTAGGTAGGGCCTAACAATATTGTCGGCAATCTCCTGACCGGGATTTTCTTGGGCTAAAGCCATCGACTGGCTGTTTTCAAGTGCCTGATCAAGTTGACCCAGATAATTAAAACTAATAGTTGAAGCGGGTCGTTCAAAAGTCGCTGCATGATCAGGGTGCAAATACTTTAATACGCTATAGGACAAGCCTTTATGAGGAATTGCCCGCAAAGCTTCCTTAGTGATTTTTATGCAATCGCCCAGTGACTGGTTTTCCTCGATGGTAAGCACCACAGGAAAAATACTCGTAAACCAGCCTACGGTTCTGGACACATCCGCGGTTTCCAGTAACTCCTCACGACCATGACCCTCAAGATCCACTTGAAAAGTTCCGGCACCCAACCATCGACACAAGGTACGCCCCAAGGCAGTCAGCAGGAGATCGTTTATCTCTGTACGATAGGCTCTGTTACTTAACTTGAGCAAATCATGGGTTGAGTCGGCATCAAGAACCTGTTCTACCGTGGCAGAATCAGCAACGGTATTGCTCTCTTCTCGATCCGTAGGGAGTGGGATTATTTCCTCGCAGAGAAGATTCTGCCAATAACTGAGATCCGCCTCGAAATATTCATTTTCAGCTAAATCCACCAGCGTATCGGCCCACTGTCGAACCGAAGTAGTCTTCGCTCCTAAATCCACCTTGGAGCCCCTGGACTGCATAGTAATCCCCACCTGGAGGTCCTCTAATAACACGCGCCAGGAGAACACATCCACCACCAAATGATGCAAGATCACCAACAGGCGCGGCGCATCATCTTCACCCAAATCAAAAAATATAATTTTAAAAATCGGGCCCTTGGTAATATCCAACTCAGACTGGGCATTATCTGATAAATGTTCTATCTGCTCTGAACGAAGATTTTCCGGTAACCCCGAAAGATCTACTGTTCTAACGGCTGATTCTGGGTCATCCAAAATTGCAGCAACCGTACAAATTTCCTGGTGCCAGCGCTTATCTTCCGACTGATAGAAGCGTGATCTCAATACATCATGGTGCTCCAGGATTGAACGCCAGCAGGCGGCTACCTGCTCAACATCAATTTTCGCGCTCAATTGCAAAAGAATCGATTGGTTAAACCGATTAACCCCGTTGGTATACTGCTCAAAGAACCAGTGCTGAACCGGCAACATCGGAATATCGCCGATCACTTCACCCTGCTCTGCCAGAGTTACCTCGTGTAATTCTCTGGCGACTTCCGCTAGTTCAGCTATCGTCTGATTATCAAATATCTGTTTGGCTGAGATCTGCAGGCCCAAGCGCTTTGCCCGGCTTATAATTTGAATACTCAGGATCGAATCGCCACCCAGATCAAAGAAATTATCTTTGACGCCCACGGTATCTGCACGCAACACTTCTTGCCAAACAGTAACCAGTAGTTGTTCCTTTTCATTTCTGGGCGCCACATAATCCAGCGTTTTATGGGAATCAACCTGAGGCGCTGGCAATAAACGTTTATCTACCTTGCCGTTTTTTGTCAGAGGAAATGCCTCCAACGCCACAAAATAACTAGGGACCATCTGCTTAGGTAAAAGCTCTTGAGCTTTTTGCCGCAAATCAGCAAGATCGACAATCTTTTGATCCACAATGACATAAGCGACAAGCTGCTTCTGCGATGGCGAAATCTCGCTAACTAATACAACAGCATCAACCACACCATCAATTCTTGCTAAATGGGTTTCGATTTCGCTTAGTTGAATGCGGTAGCCACGGATTTTAACCTGATCATCTGACCGACCAAGAACTTCGATCTGACCAGCATCATTGTATCTGGCGATATCACCTGACTTATAGATCCGGTCTCGACTATTTGCTGTAAAAGGATTGGGGAAAAATGACTTTTCATTTTTCTCCGGGTCATTTATATAGCCTATCGCGACACCGTCACCACCCAGATAGAGCTCTCCATTAACCCCTATAGGTACCGGTTGCAAATATTTATCCAGCACGTAGGCTGTAGATCCGGAAATACTGCGACCAACTGGAACAGTAACAGCCTCTTCTGGCAACGAAGTAATAACGTAGGTCGTGGAAAACGTGGTGTTCTCGGTGGGCCCATAACCGTTAACCAACAAGTCGGGACTATAGTATTTCAATGCCTTGCGAACTTTCACTGGATCGAGCTGATCGCCGCCTACGATTAACACTTTAAACCGGGAGATTATTTCCGGCAAAGTTGTTAAATACATATTAAACAAAGCAACTGTTAGAAATGTGATATTGGCATTGGTACGATCCCGTTCTGCTAGAAACAAATGGGGGGTTAACAATTGATCCTGTGTAAATATAACGGTGGTGGCACCATTAAGCAGTGGTGCCCAAATATCAAATGTAGCCGCGTCAAACGCTACGTTAGATAAGTGGCAAACTCGATCACCCGGCTGTATGGAGATATAGTTAGTATCCAAAACCAATCGAATAACGGCGAGCTGGCTAATCAGAACGCCTTTGGGTAAGCCGGTAGAACCTGAGGTATACATAGCATAGGCCGCTCGAGATGGGCTTATGGAATGTTCACCAAAAGTGTTTTCGATCGGCAATTGGTGCAACTCTTCCCGAATCTGATCAAGATAAAAAACGCCAGACACCAATTGACTACCGTTATCTAATTGCTCCAGTCTTTCCTGATACACCATTAATGACAACAGGGAGATGCAACCTGAGTCCCTTATAATATGATCTATTCTGTCAATTGGGTATTCTGGATCAATAGGTACGTATGTCGCTCCCGCTTTTAATGTTGCTAATGTAGCGATCACCATATCCGCGCAACGGGGTAATGCCAAGGCGACAAAACTACCGGGAGTAACTCTTTGCGCTGCAAGAAAGTGAGCTAATTGATTAGCACGACTATTTAATTCTTGATAGGTATATTCTCTTTCGCCTTCGATTAACGCCAGGGAATTAGGTCTGGCTTTGGCATGCCGCTCAAATATCTGGGTGATCGTCAGATTTCTGGGATAATTGGCAGGCTTTGGGTTCCACTCGTGAATAATTTGGTTTCGCTCCCTATCGCTCAGCATAGGTAAGCGTAATAAGGGAACGTCCGGTTGCGCCAACATGCCATGGAGCAGATTTTTGAAATGTTCCAACACCCGTTGGATAGCCGGCTGTGAGAATAACGCTCCGTCATAAGATAAACGGATATGCAGCTGTTCAGCCGGTTCAACAATAACCGTAAGTGGAAAATTAGTGTGCTCAATAGTTGTAATATGGCCAAAATCCAACAACTGATCAGCATTCTGAACAGCATCACTGATGGGATAATTTTCGAAAACCAAAATGCTCTCAAATAGATTTCGATCCCCCACCAAACTGGAATGCCGCTGAATATCCACTAACGGAGTATATTCAAAACGACGCAAATTCACCTGTTGTTCCTGCATAGATTCAAGCAGTGGAACTAAAGTGGTGTGTTCATCTAACCGGATCCGCAGTGGTAAAGTATTAATAAATAAACCGACGATGTTTTCTACATTGGGTAGATCAGCAGGTCGTCCCGAAACAGTGGTGCCGAATACAATATCATTTTCTCCACTATATCTAGCAAGCAAAATACCCCACGCAGCCTGTACAAGCGTATTCAGTGTCACCCGGTTTTCACGAGCGAACGCCAGCATTCGATTGGTGAACACCCCATCGAAGCGGAAGCTTTCATCGTAATAGTTATGTTCTAACAGTGTATTCTGTGGTCTTTTGTTAGGTAACGGTGTGGCGGATTCAAATCCATCCAGATACAACTTCCAAAACTGTAAAGCATCACTTTTGTCGGTTTTTTCCAGATAAGCAATAAAATCGAGATAATTACCGGGTGCGGGCAAACTGATTGGGTTATTCTTTGATAGACAGCCATAAACACTAAAAATTTCCCCCATCACCAGAGGTAATGACCAACCATCAAGAACTATATGATGGAAGCTCCAGATTAAGCGTACTCGATTACCCGGCATGTCTATCCAGGTAAGGCGCATAAGCCCTGGGCGACCAAATTCAAACCCCCGTTCTCTGTCCTTAACTAACCAGGATTCCAATCGCTCAGCTTCCTGATGGGGTAAAAGAAATTGCCAATTCATCTCGGTAATTTCAAGTTCAATACTTTTATGAACTATTTGTACCGGCCGGTCGCTATCTTGCCAAACAAAAGCACTACGCAACGCGGGATGACGATTAATAACGTAAGCCCAACTTTCTTTAAGTAGATGTTTGTCTACACTGCCGATCAACTCAACACTGAGCTGCTCAAAATACACACCATCATCATTGTCAAATAAACTATGAAACAGCATACCTTCTTGCATAGGTGACAAAGGGTACACGGCTTCAACGTGCTTTTCCCAGCCAATTAGTCTGTCTAACTGGCCTTGATCAAGCTTAGCCAGTGGAAAATCCGAGGGCGTATAGCCAAAGGAATCCGGCAACCGGCAGTGGTTAATAATTTGGGTCAGAGCTTCGACATACCTGTCCGCAAGTCTATGCACAGTTTCCTGAGAGAAATGTGATGGTCGGTAATTCCAATCAATAAGCAACTGACCATTGGCTATATGCGCATTAATAGATATCACATGAGGTTCGGCATTTTCTGGCCCATGCTCTGCACCCCGTGACAATGGCGAAACTTTAAAGCCTTCACTATTATTGGTAATGGCATCAAATTGACCTAAATAGTTGAAAGCAATATCAGCAGAAGTCCCGTTGGTTAAACTTTGCCGTTGATAATCATCCCCAAGATAGCGCAAACAACCAAACCCCATCCCTTTCGCGGGAATTCGGCGTAACTGTTCTTTGATAGATTTAATATTTTCAGCGATTGATAAGCCACTGTCATAACTTAACCAAACCGGGAAAATTGTGGTGAACCACCCCACGGTTCGACTGAGATCTATGGCCTCATGAATATCTTCTCGTCCATGGCCTTCTAAATCAAGATACAAACCAGGATGCCCGCTCCAATCTGTCATAGAGCGAACTAAAGCCGTCAAAAGAAGATCATTAATTTCTGTTCGATAAGCACTGTGCAACTCTCGCAATAAACTATTGGTAGCATCTTTACCAAGTGTACGACTCAATTGAGCAATTGCGGTATCTTGGTTTTCGGCCTTCGGGAAATCAAAAGGGATTTGATACTGTTGGCGATTGATAATCCGCTGCCAATACTCTAAATCATCATTAAACAAACCCTTAACAACAGCATCTTTCAAGCAATTAGCCCATTGATGAAATGCTGTTGTTTTCGGTGGTAACACAGGTTCCATACGGGCTTTTAACTGATTAATAATCGATAGCATATCTTCCAGTAAAATACGCCACGATACGCCATCGATAACCAGGTGATGAACAACAATCGCCAGCCAGGACTGGTTACTGTTAACCTGAGTAATATAGGTTACCGCCACTAGTGGACCAGTATCAAGCCGTAAACTTTTTTGCGACTCGTTGCAATAATACGCTACTGCTTTCTCCGGTTGTTCATGCTCGGCAAGTTCCCACTGAGAAAAAACAAAATTGTCCTGCTCATCTTGGGTTGGATAAACAACATCTATCCCCTGCTCACTTTGACAAAACCGAGCTCGCAAAGCATCGTGATGCTGAACCAGACGGGTGAATGTTTCATGCAGTAATTGCTTGTTTATTCCTGAATCAGGATCGACTTCAAACAAAACAGACTGATTCCAATGATTTACATCAGAAAATTTCTTCTCAAAAAACCAATGTTGCACAGGCGTTAATAACGAATTACCAGAAATTAAACCTTGCTCAGCCAGAACAACAGATTCAATCTCACTGGCGACCTGAGCCAAGTCTTCTATCGTTTGGTTTTCAAATAGTTGTTTAGTAGTCAAATGCAATCCGGCTTGCTTCGCTCTACTAACAATCTGGATACTTAGAATAGAGTCGCCACCAACCTCAAAAAAATTATCGCGCACACCCACTTCTGACAAGTTTAGAACTTGTCGCCATATTTCCGCTAATATTTGTTCTTTTTCGCTACTCGGCTCCAAGTGGCGTGTTTGTTCATCCCTTTCCATTTCTGGTTGAGGCAAGGCTCTTGTATCGAGTTTTCCATTCGCTGTAATCGGCAGTTCCGCCATCGCCACAAAGAAGGAAGGGATCATATAGTCAGGCAGTAATTTCTTTAATTCATTACGTAGTTCTTTAGAGGTGGGACTGCAGTCCGCCTGTGGCACAAAATACGCCACCAAACGTTTAACTTGCGGTACATCTTCGCGGACAATAACTTTTACGTGGCGAATAGAAGCTAATGAATCTATAGCATTCTCGATCTCACCCATTTCGATACGAAAACCACGTATCTTAACTTGATGGTCTACCCTGCTAATAAATTCAATATTACCATCAGCTCGATAACGAACCAGGTCACCGGTTTTGTAAATTCGCTCATAATGAGGAATCTTGAAAGGGTTATCTAAAAAGGCAGCGGCAGTTAGATCCGGTCGATTTATATAACCATTGGCGACACCATCACCGGCAGTATAGAGTTCACCCACGACTCCTACAGGAACGGGTTTGAGTTGCTGATCGAGTATATAAACTTTTGTATTTGACAGGGGTTTCCCGATAGGTACCGTGTGGGATATATCGGAATCCAGAGAAATCGGGAAAAAAGTCGTAAAGCTTGTATTCTCCGTGGGTCCATAACCGTTGACAAAATACAAATCAGGATAGGTTTCAATGACCTTACGGGCTAATTTAGGAGCAACAACATCGCCTCCTGTCACCAATTGAGTCAAACCTGCCAACTCGTCTATATGAAATTCAGCAAAGTAATGAAAAAGTGCCGTTGTCAGCCATAGGGAATTGACTCTGGTGTCACGCATCAATTGACCCAGGGCTTCCGGGGTCTGAGCCCCTGGAGGCGCCACCACCAACCGACCGCCATTGAGCAATGGGCCCCAGATTTCGATATTACAGGCATCAAAGGACAACGGCGCATACTGTAAAAACACGACACTATCATCTAACGTCATATAGTTAGTATTACGAGTGAAGCGCAGAATATTACGATGGGTTACTTCAATACCTTTAGGTTTACCCGTGGAACCAGAGGTATACATAACGTACGCTGGACTCTCTGGTTTAAGGGGCGGGATCAACGAATCAGAAAAACCATTGGATTCGCTACTGAGCAATTCCTCAATATCCACCGTCAGATGCGTTGGTCCCAGTGGCAACCGCTCAAGCAAATGGCGTTGGCCGATAATAAGATGGCAGTCAGCATCTTTTATCATATAGTCTAGGCGCTCAGCAGGATAGGAAGGATCTAGAGGTACATAAGCGCTCCCGGCTTTGAGTATCCCTAGCATTCCTATGATTGCGTTAGCACATCGATCCAGACAAAGCCCAATCCGTTTCCCCGCCCCATCTTGTTGAACCAATAAGGCAGTACAAACTTGAGCGCTCAGTTGGTCAAGTTCTTCATAGGTAATTGATCGCGCCCCATCAAGCAAAGCTACGGCGCTGCCATCAACCATTACTTGCTGACTGAATACGTCAATGATTGAGGAGTCCCGTTCGTAATCCGCAGCGGTATTATTCCAGTCCACCAATAGCTGATTTTCTTCAACGGGATCCAGCAATGAAATATCGCAAATTTTAATATCTGGCTGTTCACATATCGCCACTAGTGTATTGCGTAAATGACGGGCCATCTGTTGAATGGTTTGAGGTTTATACAAGTCGGTACGATACTCCCACTCGCACAACAAGCCGGATGACTCACGCACCACTACACTAAGATCAAATTTCGCGACTTCTGATAATTCAGGCAGCATTTCTATGCTTAACCCTGGCAGCGATAATTCATTTATAGCCGCTGCGTTTTGCAATACAAAAAGCACTTGGAACAATGGTGTGTGGCTCAAATCTCGTGCAACATTCAGTTCGTCAACCAGTCGCTCAAAAGGTATGTCTTGATGATCATATGCCCCGGTTAGATTCTGCTGAACTTGCTTTAAAAATTCTATAAATGATGGATTCCCCGATAAATCAGAGCGAATCGCCAAAGTATTAACGAAACAACCAATCAAGTGCTCTAACTCTGGCTTGGTTCTGCCTGCAATAGGGGTACCCATACAGATATCTGACTGACCACTATATCGATAGAGAAGTGTTTGCATGGCAGCAAACAATATCATAAAGAGCGTAACGCCCTTATCCCGAGCTAATTGTCTGATACGCTCAGTCAGGACGTCATCAATGGTCAAATAAACCCGGTCACCAGTGTGAGTCAATACGGCTGGACGGGGATAATCCGTCGGTAACTCGAGCGCGACACAACCATCTAATTTAGATTTCCAGTAAGTTATCTGGCGTTGCAGACGCTCGCCCACTAACCAATTTCGCTGCCATTCTGCATAGTCAACATATTGGATAGGTAGAGAATCTAATGGTGAAGGTTTGTCCTTACTAAAGGCATCATAAAGAACCGTCATTTCGCGGATAAAGATACCCATAGACCAGCCATCAAACACGATATGATGCATTGTCAGGATCAGTACATGAGTATCAGCCCGCAAACGGAACAATCGAGCCCGAATTAATGGACCCAACTCAAGATCAAAGGCTGTATGGATATCGCCTTTAAATCGAGCATTAACTACATCCTCCTGCTCATCAGCCGACAGGGTTTCTAAACTGATAGTAGCAATTTCCCAGGACTGAGGTGGCATTATCTGTTGTTTGCCTTGCCCATCCCGCTCAAAGAAAACGGTGCGCAGGATTTCATGGCGTTTAACAATTTCCTGAAAGCTCAGCTTTAGAGCCTCGACATCCAATCCACCCTTCAGTTTTAACGCTGCAGAAATATTATAATTGGCGCTGCCAGCCTGAAATTGATCGATAAACCATAAGCGTTGCTGCGCAAAGGATAGCGGAAATGTATCCGCTTCCCTGTTGCAAGGCGTAATTGCATGGCTAAGAACATCGCCACTCTGAGACTTATTTTTTTTTATTTGTTTTAGCAACGCTTCTCTTTGCTGTGGCGACAAATTCGCCAAGCGCGAGATCAGCTTTTTATCATTCATAGCAGAATCTACCATTTGACCGCGTAAGCGTTACGATCATAGATTTTTTAGATCTTCTTCAGATAAGCCTTCAATTTCAGCTAACAATTCAGCCATTTCCAAATCATCAGCGGATTCCAGCTCTGCTTGCAACAGGTGCAGAGCAATATTCTCAATTGTTGGTACATCGAACAACGCGCTCAGCGGTAATTCGACATTGAAATTCTCACGTACCCTAGATACAACCTGTGTTGCCAACAGCGAATGTCCCCCTAATTCAAAGAAGTTATCGGTAACCCCGATTCGCTCCAAATTTAATACCTCTTTCCAGATATCAACAAGGCAAGCTTCAGTATCATTCCTGGGGGCCACATATTGTGAACTTCTAAGCGTAGCATCATCGGGTTTAGGCAGTGCTTTCTTGTTAATTTTCCCATTGCTTGTGAGCGGAAACTCGCTCATCGTTATGAAGGCTACTGGAATCATATATGCTGGTAGCCTAACCCGTAAAAAGTCTACTATTTCCGACTTTTCGCAGGCCGAATCTGTCAGCAAGTAGGCAATCAGACGTTTGTCACCAGGATTATCTTCCCGAGCTAGCACAACCGCTTCTCTAACCGCCGGATATTGGCTTAACGCCGATTCAATCTCACCAAGCTCAATACGGTATCCACGAATCTTCACCTGGTCATCGCAGCGCCCAAGATACTCAATCACCCCATTAGGACGAAAGCGTCCTACGTCGCCAGTGCGGTAAAGTCGATTATATAACCCTTCTGAACTAAGAGGTTGCGCCAGTAAAGTATTAGGCACGAATCGTTCTGCCGTGAGCTCATCTCGATTCAAGTACCCCAAAGCCAAGCCGCGCCCACCAACATACAATTCTCCTGGTACGCCAATTGGCACTGGTTTACGGTAGGCATCCAAAATGTATAAGTTCAAATCAGGAATCGGTCGTCCAATTAGGCTCTGCCGTTTGTGTAAATCTTGCTTGTTAACTCTGTGGTAAGTGACATGTACTGTAGTCTCCGTAATGCCATACATATTAATGAGCTGAGGTGCTTCCAAACCATGACGGTTTTCCCAGGTGTCAAGGGCCGAGAAATCCAATGCTTCTCCACCAAAAATAACATAGCGTAATGACAGTTCACTGCTTTGGTGTTCGTCTATACGAATAAACTGAGTAAATGCGGAGGGCGTCTGATTCAAAACGGTGACCTGCTCTTGCGCCACCAAATTGTAGAAATCTTCTGAACTTTTAGCCGTATCAACCGGCACCATTACCAAGCGGCCACCATGGAACAAGGCACCCCATATTTCCCAGACACTAAAATCAAACGCCACCGAATGAAACTGGGTCCACACATCCTTTTCATTGAATCCAAACCACTGGTCTGTGGCACTGAATAAACGAATAACATTAGAATGGGGAATTAATACGCCCTTTGGCTTACCTGTAGTACCAGACGTGTAAATTACGTAAGCTCGTTGGTTGTAAGGAATATCCAAATTCAGGTCTTCGGGTGATAGGCCCGCCAACTTATCTTCAATAGCGTCTACCAAGATGGCTTGGTGTCTACCTTGAGGGAATTCATCTTGTAATTGCGTTTTTGTTACCAGCAACTCAGTACCGGAATCAGCCAGAATAAACTCGTTACGTGAAACAGGGTTGGCTAAATCTACCGGAACATAACCACCGCCAGCCTTCAATACCGCTAATATTGCAATAATAACATCACTGCTACGGTCCATGCCTATAGCAATAAGTTGACCCGGTTTTACCCCTTCACCAAGCAGGTAACGAGCCAGTCGGTTAGCCCGCTGATTCACAACTTCATAAGAAAACTCACCGTCACTGGCTGATATGGCCGTGCGTAGCGGAAACTTAGCCACCATGGCTTCAAAATGCTGATGAATAGTGGACTGGTAAAAGTTAACAAAGGGCGCTTGATTCCATTTTTCGAGCAATAATGATCGCTCCTCATCACCGAGTAAGTCAAAATCAGCCACTTTGCGAGTTGGATGCTCTACCACCTGCTCAATGATACGTTCAAAATGTAAGGCCATACGGTGTATGGTTTCAGGTTCAAACAAGTCGGTATTAAACTCGATAATTCCGGTTAAACCTTTTTTAGTTTCTTCCAGGTTTAAGGTGAGATCAAATTTAGCCGTTTCCGCGATGGGCGGCATAATATCTAACTCAATGCCGGGCAATTGAACGCTGCTATGATTGCTAGCATTTTGCAAGGTAAACATCACCTGAAATAACGGTGAATGACTCTTATCCCTAGTAACGCCTAAGGCGTCAACCAACCGTTCAAAAGGAATATCCTGGTGGTTATAGGCCTCCAACGTAATATGTTGCACCTGTTTTAACAGATCAATGAAGCGATGATTGCCATCTAGTTCGGCACGCAAGGATAAACTGTTAACAAAGCAGCCTATCAATGGCTCAAATTCTGGCCGACTTCGATTAGCCACCGGTGTGCCAACGCATAAATCTGTTTGCCCAGAATATCGATGCAATAACGTATAAAAAATTGCCAGCAAAGTCATAAACAAAGTAGTGCCTTGCTCACGACTCAAGTGATTTAGCTTATGCACCAAATCACTATCGATTTGGATAGCCTGGGCAGCACCACTGAAAGTCATAATAGGGGGGCGTGGGTGATCCGTTGGTAGCTCCAGTACTGGAACGCCTGCTAATTGCTGTTTCCAATAATTCATTTGATGCTCGAATACCGGTCCAGACATCCACTCCCGCTGCCAAGCCGCATAATCTGCATATTGAATTTGCAAATCGGGTAACTGGGGTGCGGTACCTTCCACAATGGCCCGATAGAGTTCCGCTACATCATGGAGCAAAACCCCCACTGACCAGCCATCCGAAATAATATGATGCATGGTCAACAACAGGACGTGCTCATGTGCTCCGCAGCGCAGTAATCGGGTTCGCATCAAGCGCGTACGGCGGGCGATATCCGGCTCCCCCATTTCCAGGTCGAACGATCGCAACGCTTCATCATGAGCAAAGTTCAGAATCTCGGCTTCTCTTTCCTCGTGCTCAAGATTACTAATGTCACGGATATCCATAAACCAGTCGCCCGGTGGATTTATCCGCTGCGAAGCATGTCCGTCATCCACAACAAAGATGGTTCTCAATGATTCATGGCGGGCAACCAATGCTTGGAAGGCTTTACGTAATGCCGCGGTATTGAGATCTCCATACAAGCGGATCGCGGCAGGCATATTATAGGAAGTACTAATGCTGTATTCAGCACTGCCACCTTCCAACTGATTCAAAAACCATAATCTCATTTGTGCGAATGACAAGGGTAACGGAGTATCCCTATCGACCTTTGAAACCACCGGTGGCGCTAACAGAGACAGCGGTTTTGCCTTCTCCAACAGCGGCACTAATTTTTCTATGGTAGGTGACGTAAAAATTGATTTGACGGGCAACTCAACGTCAAAGTTTTCTCTAATTCGCGCAATACATTGCGTCGCTAATAAAGAATGCCCACCTAACTCAAAAAAGTTACAGGTAATACCCACTCGATCGATGCCCAATACCTGGCACCAAATCGCCGCCATTTTCACTTCTTCATCGGTTCTGGGAGGAATTAAATTATCACTCACTCGATCCATTGAACTTGGCGTGGGTAACGCTTTTCTGTCTATCTTGCCATTGGGGGTAAGAGGAAAGGAGCTCAACACCATAAATATGGCCGGTATCATATAACTCGGCAATGAGCCTTCCAGTTGCTGTCGCGCCAGATCTATCAGCGCACTGGACTGACCTGACTCGGAAATCAAATAGGCCACTAAAATTGTATTACCCGACGTATCTTCTGTGGTCACTACCAGGCTGTCGTCTACTTGCGCAATAGCATTCAGTGCTGACTGTATTTCCCCAAGCTCAATTCTAAAGCCACGAACCTTTACCTGATGATCAATTCGGCCCAGATATTCTAAATTTCCATCGGCCATGAAGCGAACTAAATCACCCGTGCGATACATGATAGAGGTCGCAGATGAACAACTGAAAGGATTGGTTATAAATCGTTCCGCCGTCAAATCTTCCTTATTCAGATATCCCTGGGTAATACCTGTGCCTGCTAAAAACAATTCCCCGGAAAATCCTGGAGGCACTAATTGCCCGTAGGCATTCAGCACATAGGCATAGGTATTGGAAATGGGTCGACCAATAGTGGCCGGACTATTCGGTTTTCTCAAGGCAACGGTGGAGTAAGTTGTGTCTTCCGAAGGGCCGTAGAGATCATAGACCCGAGCGACATCAGTACGACGGTAGATTTCATCCACCAGGCTCGCGGAAAGCGCCTCACCCGCCAAATTAATGACTTTAACCGAAGCAGGAACCGCTTCATTTTGTAATAACGCATTAATCGCTGAAGGCACCGTGTTGATTAGTACAATTTCATCTCGAGCAGGTAACTGACCCATGGATAATACATCATCCGCAAGGATCACCTTTCCACCGTAGGCTAAAGTAACAAACAACTCGAAAATCGAAAGGTCAAAACAAACAGAGGTCGCCGCTAAAACCCCATCCAGATCCGCTTTACTGTAGACCGTACCGGCCCACTGAATAAGCGCTGCTGCATTGCTATGGCTGACCATAACACCTTTTGGGTTACCCGTGGATCCCGAGGTGTAAATCACATAAGCCAAGCCCTCTACCGGCAGCTCAAGATCCAAGTTCGCTACTGCTTCGGTTGGTAACGCTAATTCATCCAGAGCAATCACCGCTAAACCTGGGTGTCGTTCAAAATCAATCTCGACACTGGTTTCTGTAAGAACCCGTTGAATGCCAGAATCCTGAATCATGTAATCGACTCTGGCAGAAGGATAATTTGGATCTATTGGAACATAAGCTGCACCGGTTTTTAGCACCGCTAGCAATGCCACCACTAGATTTGAGGAGCGAGGCAGACATACGCCTATCAGGTCAGAAGGTAAAGCGCCGTTCCGTACCAGAAATTGAGCCAAAGCATTTGCTTTTTGATTCAATTCCTCATAACTAAGTCTACTGTGTCCATCGACTAACGCCACGCCATGGGAGTTAGTCATTGCCTGCTGTTGAAAATAAGTATGAATCAAACTGGGCGCAGGAAACACCTGTGCAGAATTATTAAAAACCTCTAACACTTGGCGACTTTCTGCCGCTGTAACTATACCCAAATGTGCAATGGACCGGGTTGGGTCAGCCAAAACATTCTGCAACAGCTGTTGATAATGCTCGATGAGTCGCGCGATCGTATCGTTGGTATACAAGTCAGTGGCATATTCTACATTGCCCAACAGCTTGCCGCCCACTTCAGAGAATTCAATGGAAAGATCAAATTTTGAGGTACCTGTGGAGCAGGGAATATTTTCCACCCCTACCCCCGCCAAATTAAAGCCTTTATCAATGGTGTGGGTTTGATAAATAAACATAACCTGAAAAATGGGCGAATGGCTCAAGTCACGAGCAAGCTCCAGGTTTTCAACAATATGTTCAAAAGGCACATCCTGATTAGCAAAAGCCTCTAACGTTACTTGGCGAACCCGCTGCAATAATTGCAGGAAGGATGGCTGTCCACTGAGGTCTGTACGCAAACTTAATGTATTAACAAAAAATCCAACCAACGACTCAAATTCAGGCCGAGTCCGACCCGCAACGGGTGTACCAACACAAATATCCTCGCCTTGGGTGTAATTCATTAGTAACAATTTAAGGGCCGCTAACAACGTCATATAGTTAGTCACATTTTGTGACCGGCTAATCGCTTTAACCGCTTCTAATGTGGCATTGGATAACTCAAAGTAATAATTAGCGCCTTTGAAGGTTTTTTCCGGTGGCCGCGGATAATCTGTGGGTAAATCAAGCACCGGCACATTTTGCAGGCGTCTAACCCAGTAAGCTAACTGCGATTTTACCGTCTCTTGGCGTACCCAATTTCGATGCCAGTTCGCATAATCAGAGTACTGAATAACCAGAGGTGGCAACACAGGTTCCCGGTCATTCAATCGGGCAAGATACAGCTCGGATATTTCCGCAGTAAGTACACTGAGCGAGAAGCCATCGGCGGCAATATGGTGAACACTAATCAGTAATATATATTGCTCAACCACCCGGCCCTTGCGGTTGTCGGCGGCTTGATCCGGAAGTCGCAACAACTGAGTTCGCAATAACGGTCCTGACATTAAATCAAATGGGGTACAGGCTTCGATCTCAATAAGATCGGCGATCTGACGCGCCAAGGCGGGCTCTTTTAAATACCGCAGATCCTCTATCGGCATGGACCAAGGAGATTCAGGCAATACCTTCTGAAAGACATAAGCGTCTTTTTCATAATAAACAGTACGTAGAATTTCGTGTCGCTCTATCAGCTGCTGGAAAGCGAGAGCAAGAGCTTGAATGTCCAAGGCACCCGAAAGTTTTAGCGCGAACGGTAAATTGTAAACAACACTTTGTTCATGAAACCGATCCCAGAACCAGATTCTTTTTTGTGCGAACGATAGAAGTAAGGCATCCTTGGGGCCTATCAGTGGCTCTAAATCAGGTATATTGGATGGTGCATCCTCTAATACCTGATTCAAATAATCACTGAGTTCAGAGATATTTTGCGCGTCAAACAACAGCTCCAGATTAACATTCACGCCCAACTGCTGGTTGAGTCGATTGACCACCTGAGTGACCTGCAATGAATCAACACCCATGGATAACAAACTGGAAGAATCACTTAAACTGCTCATGGTACAATTCAGCTCACGGGCTATCACCCCCTTCACAAACAAACTAAGTGAACCTTTTCGCTGTTTGGGATCTAACCTGGCCCAATCTTCCCGAGTAAATGCTGTAGCCTGATTAATTTCAAGAAGTTGTCTTTCAGTGAATTCCTGAGGTACTAGAGAGTCGGCGGCAAGCCCTTCCAAACGCTGATCTAAAAAAGCCTGCTTAATGGCACTGCGTTGAATTTTACCGCTGGAAGTCTTTAAAATGGCACCGGGTTTCAAAAACACGATGGTGTGAACCTGAAGCTCGTGATATTCAAATACACTTTGACGAATCGCTGCACTAACTACCACAGGGTCAAACGATCGCCTATATTGGCGCTCAACTTCCTGCACCACAACCAGTTTTTCTTCACCGTTCTGATTAACCGCGAACACGGCACCTGAGTCAGCTTTCAACGCCACGTGACTGTTCTGAACCGTAAACTCTAAATCCTGAGGATAGTGATTACGCCCCCGAATGATAATAACATCTTTCAAACGCCCAGTTATGTAAAGCTCACCATCAATCAAGCAACCTAAATCGCCCGTTCGCATGTACGGACCCTTACCACCAGCGGCTTTTGCCTGAAAGGTTTCCATGGTGGCTTTTTCGTTATGCCAGTACCCGACTGCAATATGTTTGCCGGCCACCCAAATCTCCCCCACCAGCCCTTCAGGTTGGGTTTCTTTAGTCACCGGGTCAACCACCACAATCTCAGAATCCAATGGCGCAACGCCGTTTGACACCAGCAAAGTTTGTTGTGCTGCCTCACCCCCATCAAGTTTTAGAATGGAGTTTTCCGCCAGTTGTTTAGCATCCACAGGTTGATAGTGGGGTCTATTTTTCCGGCGGGCACAACTCACCATCAAAGTGGCTTCTGCTAAACCGTAGGTGGGTGTCAAAGCATCACGGCGGAAACCATTGTTTGCAAAGGCATCGAAAAACTGATTCAAAGTGGAAGCGCGTATTGGTTCAGCACCAGACACAGCCAAACGCACAGTAGACAGGTCCAAACTCTGTTTCTGTTCCATGGAAATCTGATTGGCACACAACTCAAATGCAAAGTTGGGTGCACACAAAGCCGTACCTTTAAATTCAGTTATCGCCTTTAACCAACGTAGTGGCTTCTGCAGAAAAGAAGCTGGTGACATAAACACTGAACTAGCGCCCACAAAAAGTGGATGCAACGTGGTACCAATCAAGCCCATATCATGAAACATAGGCAACCAACTGACGGATACATCATCGGGTGTACTTTCGAAGGCTTGCGCAATCATGGCCTGGTTATAAATCAGGTTTTCATGGGAAATCATCACCCCTTTTGGCGTTCCCGTTGAACCTGAAGTGTATTGCAAGAAGGCCAGATCCTGGGCGACCACAGAAGGGCCGACAAAACCCTTAGCCTCAATTGAGTCATCCATATTCACCGTCAGAAATTGCAGTCCGCGCAGGTTCTCTTCTTCGGCGAATAATGGTGCCGCTACCGTCAAAACTTTTGCGGTGGTCAGAACGCAAGCGGGTGAACAATCTGTAATGATGGCTTGCAGGCGATCCATTTTCTGGTTGCGGCGCGGAGGATAAACCGGTACTGCAACCAAACCAGCATACAAGCAACCGAAAAAGGCGAAGATAAATTCCAAACCCGACGGGAACAGCATAAGCGCACGATCACCTTTCTGCGCAACGGCAGTCAGGCGCTCAGCTACGGCCTTAGACCGCTCATAAAGCTCCCGGTAAGTAACCTGAATACCTAAATCTTCACCATCAGGTAGAAAAGTGTAAACAACTTTGTCGGGGTGCAGCTCTGCACGATGCGCGAGTAGCGAGACTATGGTTTCACAAGTTTCTGGTTTAAAGGACTTCAACCCGACATTTCCAGACATACTAAAATATTCCCACCAAAGGACTGTATTATTGTTATTCCTTTTGTCTTTCTTTTATTTGCTTTTTGGAAACCCATCACAAACCTAAAAAAACACTCAAATCTGAGCCCCATCAAATCAGTCAATGTCGCCTAAAATGACAGGAATTTGCGTGTATTAATCCGAATTTAATTGAAAACGATTAGTTACATTAAAGGATTATAGTAAGTATTGCGGGAGTTTACGTTACTCAATTCAACAGACTCTTAAAACTAAACTGTATAGATGGTGTCCAAAACGCAAACCTCGCGCTATTCTTACTCGTAGCGTTAACAAAATCAATAAGATAACATTGTTCGCTACAATTCAACCTCGGAACATAAGCCTTTGACTGTGAGTTGTAACAGTTGCAATACATAGAATTACTACAACTTACAAAGCAGCACTGGATAGAGGATTATTAGGTGGCTAAGGTCTATACCATTGTAAATCCTCTCTGCTGGCTTAAAGTTAATATAAACATAATAAAAGTTAACATCCTTATGATAATGAAAGTATTTTTATTGGTGGTCAGCAGCTTTAGCCTAATCACGTTAGCTCCTAACTCCCACTCCGAGACTTTGAGTGAGATCTTTGATTTGGCTAGAAAAAATGATCCCGAGTGGGCTGCAAAAAAACAAAAGTATCTCGCTGATCGCGAGAAAGTGGAACAATCATTTGGCGCTCTGCTCCCTAATGCCGCCCTAAATGCAAGCTGGGGACAGCAAGAATATGAAGCCACGTCTGGGGTTGCCGAAACTTGGTCCCAAGCTTTCGAATGCGCAGGTGGATTTAGCCCGCCCGAAATTGCAGACGCTCTCACAAATTGTGGCGATGGGGTCTCATCCAGCGAAACATATGAAGCCACTAGTTATGATCTCACCATCACTCAACCCTTAGTCCGCATGGATCGCTGGTACGCCTACAAACAAACTCAGAGCCTGGACAATGCCGCTAAGGCAGAACTCGCTCATTCACAGCAGGAATTAATGATTCGAACCGCTGAAGCCTACTTTGCAGTGCTGCGGGCAACAGAAGAATACCAACTGGCGCAGTCAGAAGAAAAAACCCTGCAAACCCAACTGGCAGAAATTAAGAATCGTTACCAGCTTGGCTTAGCCCGAGATACGGATTTATTCGAGATTCAAGCCCAATTCGATATCGCCCAAGCTGCGGTCATTGTTGCCCAGAGTCAAGTGGAAGCCGCGCAAGAGAGCTTGGCTGTTGTTACCGGCACTTATATTGAGGATGTAAAACCGCTACCTGAAGACCTCCCGATTGAACCCCCGCAACCCAACGACTTAGCCGAATGGGAGGACTACGCCAAAAAATCCAACTATGGGCTAATAGCGACTCAATTTGCTGTTGAAGCGTCCAAAAAGGATGTCAGCCAAAAGAAATCAGGACATGCCCCCACAGCCGATCTCTTTTATCGATTTGAACACCGGGACGTGGGTGGTGGCTTTGTTCCCTCCAACGATACGCAGACTATCGGCGTTAAAGTTTCTATTCCACTATACAGCGGCGGCATTATCTCATCTCAAGCGAAGGAAGCTAATTACCGCTTGGAGGAAACCAAACACAAATCAGATCTGGCCCTACGTAAAACCATGATGGACACCCGGCGCTACTTTTCCCTGGTTAACGCCAACGTTGCCAGCGTCAAAGCGCGTCAGCGCGCCGTAAAATCAAATAACAGTTCCCTAAGAGCGATTAAAAAAGGCTGGGAAGACGGTATTCGCACCCTGTCAGATGCCCTTGCCGCGCAGCGTAAGGTGTATCAAGCCCGCAAGGAATATACGACGTCTCGTTTTGATTATCTGCTGAACACCTTTAAGTTAAAACAGGCAGCTGGAGTTCTCAGCCCAAATGACTTTCAGAATCTTAACAGTTGGCTGGACTCAGACCTGGCGCCCCAAACATCATTGGAGCAACCCAATTCTTCATCGAGCTATGATACGCCCGCGTCTGAACTGAATGACCAGACAGATGAGCCCGCTGACTCCAATGGTAGTCTTTATGAAGCTTACAAGTCCTGGCGAAAAAACCCAGAATAAAATAACTACCATGAACCCGTGGCGCCCAGACAATAGCCTTAGACTAGCATTCTGGTTACTTTGGTTGACGATCTTTTCGACGCCCGCCCAGGCACAGTTTCTTAACAATCTTTCCATCGGTAATCCCGTTGCCCTGGCCATGGGACATGCCGTTACCGCCGACCCTCCAGGGGTTGACTCCATCCATTTTAATCCTGCGGGGCTAGCCGACATCAAGGGTAAACGCTACCTGCTGAAGTTACTGGCCGTGGATTTTAAAACCAGCTATTCCCTGGGTGAGCCCACCCTACCCACTCAAGAACGAAAGCAAGAGTTTTATAATGGCACACAAAACGGACTCTGTTCATTTACCACGGATATTAACGAGTGCTGGGGGTTTGACCCCCTAGCCAATACCAGTGGCAGCACGGACGATGCTTCGGCAATGATGCCTTTTTTAGGGATGACCCAAATACCACTGCTAGTAGCTCCCTCCGGAGGTATAGCAATAGAAGATAAAGGTTACGGTTGGACCTACGGGACAGCAGCCTACCTGGCACAAGGCGTAGGGTACATCAGAGACGAGGACGACCCAGCCGCTTATCAAGGCGTTGAGGTGGGCCTCACACGGTTCACCTATTTCGCTCCTACAATCGCAATTCCGGTGTCGGATAACCTGTCCATTGGGTTTGGCTTGAATGTATCCTATCAAGGCTTTTATATGGACACTAAAATCCGCGCCCCGTTGGATTTTATTCGTTTTGCCAGCACCATCAGTTCCATCCCCGTATTTGAAGACTTTGCAGAATTAGACCCCTACGCCCCCATCGGCCGTCTGGAGCTTGAGTTAGAAGACTTTGTGTCAGTGGGCATGAATTTTGGTTTGCTGTGGCAGCCGTACGAGTGGCTACGCCTCGGTTTAAATTATCAGCCAGAAGCCAGCGCCCACCTCAAAGGCAATTACAAAATGAAGAACTCAGAAAATTTTCTAAACACCACCACCAAATTTAGCGACGGCAATATCGACGACTTGCTGGTGTTAGCGGATGGAGCCCCCTTCAACGCTACCGCGATTGAATCAGGTTCTGTAAAAATGGAATATATTGTTCCCCAAAACCTATCCCTCGGGGCGTCGATTCAACTGTTCCCCAGCCTGAAGCTGAACGTTGATGCAAAATGGGTGGAGTACAGCGCCTGGAACTCCCTTGATTTCGAGTTCAGCAATAACCTGGACTACTTAACTCTTAGCAGCGTAATCAATTTCTTTCAGGAATCCAAAGTTGGCAATAATGCTGACCCTGACGTTATGCGCTTACGCCGAGCCTATGAAGATACCTGGTCCTTTGCCATAGGCATGGAATACGATCTAAACCATCGCTGGGTTCTGCGAGCAGGCTACGAGCCACGTACCAGTGTCATTCCCAATAGTTCGACCGACTTGTTTATCCCACTCGGCGAGCTGGAGCTCTATACTCTAGGGTTAGGCTATCAATGGTCTAACGTTACTCGAATTGACGCTGCCATTGCTTATGGCAAGAGCGAAACCAAAACCAGTTCCTGCGCCTCGCGCAATGCTAACAGCTGTATTGACGGCGATGTTCTCTATAACCCTTACTATTCGCAGCCCTTTGCAACCGAAGCTGAAACCTATTTGTTCGCACTTAGCTTTGAAAAGCAGTTTTAGCTTTTATCAAATAATTTGCCAATGGCGTTCTCCACAACACTCCAAGGTACTAACATAGGCTTTTTGGTCACGGTTAGAGTACAACGATTGCCTTCAACCTTGTATATCGCTTTAAAGCCTTTGCCTTCAGCGCACCCCTGGGTTACATCACCATCAAATTTAATCTTGTTTTTGGTGGCTAATTTTCGCAACCGTTCAACCACAACGGCGGGATCTTCCTGTAATTCGCCGACGACTGATCTCGACATGATTACTCCTGAAACTATGTTCACTCAATGATAATAATTCTACCACGGGCACCTGGGGTCAAAACTTGGCTGTAAAGTCTCGCTGGAATAGCGCTTGTGCATTTTGGAAACAGTCCGCAATCAATTGCGCCACATCTACTTGACGGATAACAGCCACCTGTTGTGCAATTCCTGGTAAATTAAGCGGCGTATTTGGCTTGTTCTGGGCAAATGATGGTGCCATGTCTGGGGCGTCAGTCTCTAATACTATGGATTCCGCCGGTAATTTTTTTAGCGTGGCTTTAAGCTTTTTGGCACGATCATAGGTTACTGCGCCGCCAAAACCTAACTTAAAGCCCAGGTCAATCAAATGTTGAGCTTGCTGATAACTCCCCGCAAAGGCGTGAACAACACCGCCGTATTTAAAATGCGACTGTTTAATATATTTCACAACCAGGTCATAGCTTTTACGGCTATGAACAATTAACGGTAATTGATGATTCTTGGCTACCCCAACCTGAGCGCTAAACAGGGTTACCTGCTGCTCCAAGGTATCGTTACCGGAATATAAATCCAAACCCACTTCACCCACAGCTAGCGCTGGATGTTGATCCAACCATAAATCCAATGACTGAACATCACTCGGTTGATGTTGATCCAAAAAATAGGGATGGAGCCCAAAGGCAGGAAACAGTCGTGGATTCGCTTCGCACAGGCTGTGGATTGCTGCCCAGTTATTAGCGGTGACACCGGGAATAATGATGGCCCCCACCCCTTGTGCAACACACTGTCGCAATATGTCATCCCGCTGCCCAGCGAACTCCGGAAAATCAAAATGACAGTGGCTATCGATAAGGAAAGGCGGCAATTGAGCGGGCATCGAAAGAATTCGCATGAATATTCATAGTCTGAGCTTAGCAAAAATCTCATCATTAAAACAAAAAACCCGGCCAAACTTGGCCGGGTTTTTTTATGCTTTGAATTAATCGAATCGATTTAAAGCAATTTTTCTAGCGCAGGAACAGCCTCAAACAAATCAGCTACCAATCCATAGTCTGCAACCTGGAATATAGGAGCATCTTCGTCTTTGTTAATAGCCACAATAACCTTACTGTCTTTCATTCCTGCCAAATGCTGAATCGCTCCGGAAATACCGACCGCCACATATAGGTTAGGCGCAACGATCTTACCGGTTTGACCTACCTGCATGTCATTAGGTACAAAGCCCGCGTCTACTGCTGCTCGCGAGGCACCAACACCTGCGCCCAGCTTATCTGCCACTTTGTAAAGCATTTCGAAGTTGTCGCCATTCTGCATACCACGACCACCCGAAATAACGATATCGGCCGCAGTTAGTTCCGGACGATCACTCTTAGCCAGTTCTTCACCAACAAACGAGGATATACCGGCATCTTTACTGATGCTGATAGACTCAACGCTGGCTGAACCACCTTCGGCGGCAACAGGATCAAAAGACGTACCACGAACGGTTAAAACATTGGTGGATTGGCTAGACTCAACAGTCGCAATTGCATTACCCGCGTAAATAGGACGCTGAAATGAGTTTGCGCTAACCACAGCAGAGATCTCTGAAATCATCTGCACATCAAGCAAAGCCGCTGTACGTGGTAAAAAGTTCTTACCACAGGTGGTAGCTGCTGCCAGGATGTGGGAATAATCTTTACCCACTTCGGCCACTAACTCAGCTACGTTCTCTGCTAATTGATGCTCATAAGCTGCATCGTCTGCCACCAATACTTTGCTGACACCTGCAATTTTTGCTGCGGCTTCTGCAACCGCTCCGCAACCGGAACCAGCCACCAACACAACCACGTCACCACCAATTTTTTGAGCAGCAGCAACCGTGTTTAAGGTAACGGGTTTCAGGCTTGAATTATCGTGTTCTGCATAAACTAATACGCTCATTAGATCACCTTCGCTTCGTTTTTCAGCTTATCGACCAACTCTTCAACAGAGCCTACTTTGATGCCTGCTTGACGCTCAGCAGGTGGCTCAACCTTCACAGTCTTAACCAAAGGAGTAACGTCTACGCCGAAATCACCCGGAGTTTTCATCGCTAAAGGCTTTTTCTTGGCTTTCATGATATTTGGCAAAGAAGCATAACGCGGCTCGTTTAAACGCAGATCAGTGGTTACCACGGCGGGCAACTTAAGCTCCACGGTTTGCAAACCACCGTCAATTTCACGAGTTACTTTCACTGTGCCATCGGCAACGTTTACTGCAGAAGCAAAAGTACCTTGGCCCATGCCAGTTAAAGCAGCCAGCATTTGACCCGTTTGGTTGTTGTCGCCATCAATGGCCTGCTTACCCAAAATAACCAGTTCAGGCTTTTCTTCTTCAACCACTGCTTTTAACAGTTTAGCCACGCCCAATGGTTGAACATCACTCGCTTCAATCAAAATGCCGCGATCGGCACCTAATGCCAACGCAGTACGTATTTGTTCCTGGGCTTCTTTAGGACCAATGGCCACAGCAACAATCTCAGTAGCAATCCCCTTCTCTTTCAAACGAACAGCTTCTTCAACAGCAATTTCGCAAAAGGGGTTCATAGCCATCTTGACGTTTGTTAGGTCTACGCCGCTATTATCAGCAGCCACGCGTACCTTAACGTTGTAGTCAATAACTCGTTTGACAGCAACAAGAACCTTCATGGAACCCTCGGCTTAATATTAGATGGATGGTGAGTTTAAGGTAATCGCTTGAAATTGAATAATTTTTAAACGATTACACGGTGATCTGTATTGCAATTGCCTGCCTAGATCACACTAGTTAAAAAGCGCTCGTATCTTGCCGTTTTATGACAGGGAGGTCAATAGCCAATCCCTGGCGCCAGCCGGTCCCTGGCGCCAATTACAACGCCGTAAACCCACTTCAAAAAGGACTTACAGATTCATAAATGTCTTAATTTATTCATAAATCATTAACCTCACCGCAACAGTTGGGCCCTAAATTCAACATCGAGGTTTTACATTTATGGAGACAACGATGCTTGAAAATGCAACCACCGCCACCCCTCAAGCCAGAATATACGCCGAGTTCATAACCGATGAGGATGATATCGGTCGTGCCCAGCGTCTTCGTTACGAGGTATTCTGCACCGAGTATAACATCGAGCTGGCTGGCAAAAAAACCTGGCAAGGATTAGCCATTGATGCTGAAGATTTGGATGAATACAGTCTTCATTT
Organism: uncultured Ketobacter sp.; assembly: GCA_963922875.1. Lineage (GTDB taxonomy): Bacteria > Pseudomonadota > Gammaproteobacteria > Pseudomonadales > Ketobacteraceae > Ketobacter. The sequence continues at coordinate 222,505 of CAWUJH010000009.1, forward strand.
GGTGGTCAGAAAGCAACCGGGTCAGGAGATCATTGGTTACACTCGTGTTTTAACCACTGAACTTGCCGCCCGCCATGACGGGTTTTACTCTGATCAGGAATTTGAACTGAATCGTTTGCTGACAAGAAACGGACGTTTTCTTGAAATAGGCCGCACCTGCATTCACCCCGATTATCGCAACGGTGCGACCATTGCGGTGCTGTGGTCCTATCTTGCGAACTATATGCAGCAGTACCACTATCAATATCTTTTTGGTTGCGCCAGCGTATCCCTCGCCGATGGCGGCCAAACCTTGGCGTCAATCATGCCCGAAATTCGTCGTAAGTATCTAACTGAACCCGAGTTTCAAACGCCCCCCCGCAACCCGATCAAGGGTAAGCATTTAGTGTCACCAACATCCAAGCCTAATTACCCAGCACTGTTGAAGGCTTACTTACGTATTGGTGCTCAAGTTTGTGGCGAACCTTGCTGGGACCCGGAGTTCAATGTGGCGGATTTGTTAGTGGTGCTGGATCTCAATAACGTCGCTAGCCGTTACGCTAAACATTTCTTAAAATCCCGACAAGCAGCTTAGTTCAATGGTAATACAGTCGATTCGCGGTATACGGCTAGCCTCTCATATATTGTTTGGTGTCCTGTTGCTGCTGCTTACTGGCGCAGTTTGGAACAACCGTTCTGCACTGGTAAAACGTACCAAGCAGTGGTGGTGCGCTCGCTCCATACAGTTACTGGGCATCAAGGTCACCCTTACAGGATGCCCACCTACTTCTTCCGAACATAAAGGCATATTGTTCGTAAGCAACCATATTTCGTGGACAGATATACCGCTCATCGGGGGATATCTTCGACTCAATTTTTTGTCAAAAGCTGAGGTCAAAAATTGGCCTATTATTGGGACTCTAGCCAGCGGCGTAGGCACCCTTTTTATCGAGCGTGGCGCCGGTAAAGCTGACAAGGTAGCCAAGCAGATCGCAGACTACCTGGATGAAGGTCGCAATGTTTTGTTTTTTCCTGAGGGAACCACTACCGATGGACAGAACGTTAAACCGTTCCATAGCAAATTACTCCGTGCCGCAGAACATACCGAGGTGACACTGTGCCCCATTGCCATTCACTATAGGGTTAAGGGTCGGCAGGACAACCCTGTAGCCTTTATTGGGGAAGACGAATTTACTACCCATTTATGGAACTTGTTAACCCTGCCCGCCATTGAAGCCAACATCACTTTTCTTCCCACTCGCAAGGTTGATAGCAGTGATCTTCAAGCCATCGCCAACGCCTCGAGAGAGGAAATCGCGGGCGTTGTCCAAGCCCATCAACAACGCCTTAATACCAGTACTCAATGGCCTGATGCATCCACTCACGACGCACCGAACGATGAGGCAGCCAGTTTTTAAAACTGGCTGCGGCTAAGATCAAAAACTCCATCAAGCATTGGTGACGACGCAACACTCGCTCGTGGCGGTGAGGCAGTAACGGATTAAACACCCCCAGGGAATTGAATATCTGTGCTGGATTCTTTTTAATCCACATCCAGGAACCCATTTCTAACGTGAGGGGAAGATACACCCCTGGGCGCTGGTGGAGCGTATCTCGATACAGATAATCCCAAAGATCGCCATGAGTGGTGTAATGCCGCGATTGAGGTTCTATTAAATAGAAGCTGTAGTTCGGATAATTACGGCGGAACAACAACCTTAAAGCAAACACCTCACCAATATCGTCAAAGGGATCAGCGGTATACGCATAGGGAAACCAAACCTGATCGCGATGCCCGAACCCAGAATGACAATCCAGCGAAATGACAAACTGAGAACTGCGCACCACGCTGTCGACCAGAGTGCAAAGAGAGGCCGCTTCTGGTTCCAGCGGCGCACCGCGTTTCCCTCGATACCAAGGAAGACGATTACTAAAACGATGACCACCAAGCATGAAGGGTACTTTACCCTGAGCATCTATAGGTGCATTCCGCATTAGATCAACGCCGTTGGGATTGCTGCGGGTGCGATTAAGCATGCCTCCAGGATTTACCAAGGGCACAAAAATCACCCGCACCTGCTGCAGTAAAGCCTGTAAACTTTGATCCCACTCCAAACGATTGAACAGGGTGTTCATAAACGCCAGGATTACCTGAGTACCAATACGTTCAACACCATGCACGCCACCGGTAAAAATAACTGCGGGAGCATCAGGCTTTTTACTCCCAATCTCAAAGCAATATTGCGGTAGGCAGTCTGAACCTTGCTCGATTGCTGACAGGGTATGTACCAAAATCGGCAAATCATGGAGTTGTTCTAACCACCGGTCCATTTGATAGAGCTCCGGCAACCCCTTCAATACTCGATCGGAACGAATCAATGTCAATCTGCACTTGCTCCTGTATTTGATGCGACATTGATACTGCAATCCAATGACAATTAAATGACAGGTTAAGTCGCCGGTATTCTTTAAACAGTATCTACTTCAACAAGTGCGCCTGGCTGGCAAAGAACTTTTTTAACTTGGGATTAACCACGATTTGGCAATAAGAGGTATTAGGGTTAGCCGCGACGTAATCCTGATGATAGGTTTCTGCTGGAAAATAATTATGACTGGGCTTCAGCTGAGTCACTATTTTCCCTGGCCAGAGTTGTTTCTCACTTAAATCCTGAATCACACGCTCAGCCATTTCCTTTTGCCCTTCATCATCGTAAAAAATCACAGATCGATACTGGGAACCAACATCAGCACCTTGACGGTTGAGCGTAGTCGGGTCGTGTAAATCAAAAAACAGCAAAAGTATTTGCTCGAGATTGATTTGAGCGTTGTCAAAAGTAACTTTAACCACTTCGGCATGGCCTGTGTTACCTGTACAGATTTGCTGATAGGTAGGCGACAGTACGTGACCACCCGCATAGCCGCTCTCAACGTCGAGTACACCCTTCACCCGACGAAAAGCTCCATCCAAACACCAAAAACAACCTCCACCCAACGTAATTTGTTCTGTTGCCATAACGCTTCCCTCCTGCTAAAAGACTTAAACGTAACATTGGACACGGTTCGGTAAACACCACCACAGTAACTCAACAGAAAACTACTAATTAAATAGACAAAACAGGATTCAACATGACAAAGACTGTTTTAATCACCGGCTGTTCCTCAGGAATTGGAGCGACTCTAGCGAAAACCATGCACCAATCAGGCTATCACGTCTATGCGAGCGCAAGAAATGCTGCAAAATTGGCTCCCCTCCGTGACATGGGCATTCAAACACTAACCTTAGACGTGACCCAGGCTAGCAGCATAACACAAGCCCTGAACACAATCTCCGCCGACCAGCGAACTGTAGATATTCTGGTGAACAATGCGGGTTATGGTGCCATGGGGCCACTCATTGAGATGCCAAGAACTGAGCTAAACCAGCAGTTCGAAACCAATGTATATGGGCCACTTGCGCTTATTCAGGCGGTAGCACCTGGAATGATAAAACAGAAAACGGGCTTAATTATTAACGTGGGCTCAGTGTCAGGAGTATTGGTCACCCCTTTTTCAGGAGCCTACTGTGCCACTAAAGCCGCCTTGCATGCGTTGTCCGATGCTCTACGAATGGAGCTGGCCCCCTTTAACATCCAGGTTATGACCGTACAACCCGGCGCTATTGAGTCGGAATTCGGCACCAATGCCGAAGCATCCCTGGATCGGACACTGGCCAGCAACTCTATGTATCAAAATATTGAAAACTACATTGTGAAGCGCGCCCAAGCCTCGCAAAACAGTCCGACAACGGCACAAGCGCTGGTGGATGAACTGATGAATCACCTTAAAAGTAATCACCCACCGAGTACTGTGAGAATTGGCAAAGGCAGTTTTGTGCTACCGATAATGGCTAGAGTTTTACCCTACAAAATTACTGATACTTTGTTGAAGCGTGCTTTTGGTCTTAGTTCAGCAAAACTGAATGCTGTTCCAGAGCAGAAAAAATAGAACACCGAACCTCAACGTATATCAGTCATCAGCTTCAGTGTTTCTTGTATGCACTGGAGCTCAAACAATCTCTGCATAGGGAACGGATACATAGAAAACGGGATAGGTATGGAAATCCGAGTAACCAACACCAAGAGTAAACGCCTCGCCGCAAAATGTTTACGGCGAGTGAAGGATTTTTAATTCAGTGTCCAATACGGTTAAACGGTCAATACAACCGCAATAACTTCCTTGGCAATGAAGCCGAATATCCCCAAGCCCAGGGTAAGAAAAATTGCAAAGGTGCCCATTTTTCCAGCTTTAGATTCTTTCGCCAGTTTATACATAATAAAAAACATATAGGCGATCAAACCGGAGACACAAACATACAAAGAAATAGCTTCAAATTGCTCGACGGACATTGCGGCCTCTCCAACTGCTGGGGAACCTGAAACTTCAGGCCGTTAAAATCGGGCGAGACTATACCTTACCAGTTGCGATGAAACAAGATTTTGCAGCCCACAATAAAAAAACTGTTTGGCTGCACGGAGTTTTTGTCATGAGGTTTTACTAGTGTGATTAATTTATTGATCGAAACCTGGATTGACACGTTCTAAACGACGCAATAAACCTGGCCACGCCAAGCCTCCTCCTAAGCCTTTAGTCACTTGATCGGCCTGTGCCTGAATTCCATTGACTATGGCACTGTCCACCAAGCTTAGCGGCTTCCCTCCCGCCAAAGCTCGCACCTGAATCGTGCAAGCCGCCTCAAATAGATACATATATAAGAAAGCATCTGCAATGGTTTTTGCCGCGGTCAACAAGCCATGGTTACGCAACATGAGAAACCGACGACTACCAAGATCCGCCACCAAACGTGGTTTCTCTTCCGGGTTAAGGGCTACTCCCTCGTAATCATGGTAGGCTAAAGAAGCCAGCACGAACAATGATTGCTGGGACAATGGCAATACCCCTTCTTGTTGAGCCGATACTGCAACACCGTTCAAAGAATGAGTATGCATAACGCAGGTGACATCGGGCCGAGCTTCATGAATGGCGCTATGAATGGTAAAGCCTGCCGGATTAACAGGAAATGGGGAGTCCATTACTTTATTGCCCGCCAGGTCAATCTTAACCAGACTGGATGCTGTGATTTCCTCAAACAATAGACCATAAGGGTTAATCAAAAAATGATGTTCATCACCGGGTATACGCGCCGAAATATGGGTAAACACCAAATCATCCCAACCGAAATGGGCCAGCAATCGATACGCTGCCGCCAAATCAACCCGCAGTAACCACTCAGTATCGGCCACTTTACCTTTTAAACTAGGTATATTCATCATCATGATTCTTATTCCTTTTTTATTATGGCATGACTACATTATTACTATAGCTACTCTAGGCCCTCACCGTCACTTTCACCACAGCGCCAAACGTTAGTCTCCATTGACGCGGTTTTCCGTTCGAGTAGAAACTCATCCAACTGTAAAGCCTGATCTTCAGAATTAGGCCAACGGCCAATAGTTAGTTGAAACTTTGGCGTCATTGGATATTTCTGCAATAGTATTGTTGTGGGTGTTAGATCCTTTATAGGCATGTAATCTAATTTTAGCTCACTGCTATTAGTGCCAGTACCATCAATATACTGTCGACAAAGTAGATTGTGATAATAGGCGTAACCATCTTCGCGCACGTGCAAATAAGCGCGCTGCCATACTTGCCAGCCTTGTTCGTTAACCTGCTTTTCACCATACCAGTACCCAACAATGGCTTGGTTGGTTACATCCACTGGCGTTATTTTAAATTGATCGCAGCCCACGACACTGATGACCAATGCCAGGCACATTAAATACTTCATTATCCCTCCAGGTTGACGATGAATTGAACCATCTCATCGATACTATTTTGCCAAAGTTCATGCTGGGTAAAACCACTGCGAACCCGGGGTTTGAAATCGTGATCGCCGTCGGCTAACCAATGCACTACACAGGGTTCAGGCAACGTATATTGCGCTACTTCTTCTTTACTGCCAAATGGGTCTCGAGTCCCTTGTATTACAAGCCAAGGATTAACAATAGATGGCCAATGCTCGTTCCGCAGTTTATTTGGTTTTTTCGGTGGATGAAAAGGATAACCCAAAGAGATCGCGCCTCGCGCATAGGTCTGTGCCAGCATCAATGACGCCACGCGACCACCCAGAGACTTGCCAGCGGCTATGCACTCACTGGGGCCACCCCATTCATCAATCACATCTTTAAAGGAATCCACCAGTACCGGCACTGGATTAGGTGGCCGCATTTTGCCAGATAGTCGCCGTTGCTGGCAGTAAGGAAATTCAAACCGGACCACTGTAACGCCTTGCGATGCCAAGCCTGTAGCAAAAAAAGTCATGAATTCACTGTCCATAAAGCTGCCCGCTCCATGGGCCAACAACACCGTCAAGTCAGTTACCTTGTGCGTTGGTGTAGATACCAAAAATTGAGACAAAACCAAGTGCTCCTCTCCATTCGAATCTGGCCATTATTCCATAGTTTGGAGGGCTGAATCTTTAATTGGCTTAATGCTTATTGGTTTTTTTAGGGTGCTCTTAACTTGCTTACTTTACTTGGGATTCGCAAGGTGAGATAAAGATTAACCAACTAAAGCGATTAACCTACTGAAACAAAGTTGGAGTCAGGCTGTATGGATAACACTGAATACCCTCGCGATTTGATAGGTTACGGGCGTACAACACCTAAGAAACCCTGGCCTAACAACGCTAAAATTGCGGTGCAATTTGTATTGAACTATGAAGAGGGGGCAGAAAACTGTGTTCTGCATGGTGACGCCGAATCTGAGACCTTTCTCTCGGAAATAATCGGTGCCAAAGCCTTTCCAGCACGCCATATGAGCATGGAGTCCATGTATGAATACGGCAGTCGTGCCGGTTTTTGGCGGATTCAGCGGCTGTTTGAACAGCATAAAGTTCCATTAACGGTATATGGAGTTGCAATGGCATTAGCGCGCAACCCAGAAGCTGTAGCCGCTATGAAGCTATGCGGCTGGGAAATCGCGAGCCATGGGTATCGCTGGATTGATCATCAGTTTATGGCCGAGGCCGAAGAACGTCGCCATATTGAAACCGCTGTCGCCATCCATACCGAAGTTACGGGTAAACCGCCATTGGGCTGGTATACCGGTCGCGACAGTCCCAATACCCGGCGTTTAGTTATGGAACACGGAGGCTTTCTCTATGATTCCGATTCCTATAGTGACGATTTACCCTATTGGGTCACGGAATCTGCGAAACCCCATCTGGTGATTCCCTACACACTGGATACTAATGATATGCGCTTCGCAACCCCCCAAGGCTTTCACAACAGCGACCAGTTTTATACCTATTTGCGAGATTGTTTTGACGTGCTGTATGCTGAAGGCCGTTATGCACCCAAGCTGATGAATATAGGTCTTCATTGCCGGATCATTGGCCGTCCTGCCCGCTTTAAAGCCTTACAGAACTTTCTTGAGTATGTGCTGGACCACGACCGCGTATGGCTCTGCACCCGCGAACAAATTGCCCAGCATTGGCATAAAAACTTCTATCCGAAATCCAGTTAAAATACTTCGGTTGGATTTGCGGCTGCTTTACTCCATAATCGCTCTCTTTTTCCTTTGGATCGAGAGGATATGTGGTTTAAGAACTTAAGAATTTATCGTTTTAGTCAGCCCTTTGAGTTAACCGCTGAAGAACTGGAGCCGTTGCTCGCCGAAAAGCAGTTTCACCCCTGTGGCAGTCAAGATGCCACTAAATATGGCTGGGCTCCTCCGCTCGGCCAAGAGAGTGAGCTTTTAACCCATGCCTGTAACGGCAACATAATGCTTTGCGCCCAACGGGAAGATAAAATCATTCCCGCTTCAGTTATCAAAGATGAAATGCAGGAAAAAATTGAATTCCTGGAATCGAAAGAAGGCCGCAAAGTCTTCAAAAAAGAAAAAGAACAAATTAAAGATGAAGTTCTGTTGGAGTTACTCCCACGAGCATTCAGTAAACGCCAGAGCCTATATGGATATATCGCGCCTCGCGATGGACTCCTTTTGGTAGATGCCTCCAGTGCCAGTAAAGCAGAACAATTTCTCGGCCATCTACGAGAGTCCATCGGCACTCTTCCGCTCGTATTACCTGTCAGCAAACAGGTGCCAGGAGATGTAATGACCGGGTGGCTACAAACTCATGAAATCGCAGAACCCTTCGAATTTGATAATGAATGCGAACTCAGTAATCCTGCCGATGGTGCAAACATCATTCGCTGCAAATCCCAAGAACTGGATACCGGGGAAGTACAGTCTTTATTGGAGTCTGGGAAGCGTTGCACTAAATTAGCGGTAAGCTGGAAAGACAACATCCGCTGTGTTATCGAAGAAGACCTTTCTCTGAAACGACTAAAATTCGAAGATCAATTACTTGAACAGGCAAATGCTGCAGAGGCGGATTCGAAAGCACAACAATTCGATGAAGACTTCGCCATAATGAGTCTGGAACTTTCAGAATTCTGCAAGGATTTGTTTGCAGCTTTTGGCGGTCTGGAGTCAACCCGAAAAATTTAGCTAGGCCGTTATGTTGGTGCCAACAATGACACCGATAACGATACCTAGTAGTGCCAACGCCCCAATGATCAACCACAGGTTGAGTTGGGGTCGCGGTTTTCCAGATCGTTTCTTTGGTGCTGAGCCCAACGCTTGGGTATCGGTACGAAATTTCAATTCAATATGTCCAAGGCGTACCAGGTCTCCGGCGGCAAGAATACTAAAATTGACTTCCCTGTTGTTGACGAATACAGAATTTTTAGACCCTACAGCCTCCATAATCCACTCCCCTTGGGTATGGCGGAGTTGTGCATGGTAGGGTGACACTGTCTTATCCAGCAAACAAAAATCGGCATCCGGAGCAGATCCTATCAGCCAACGCCCTTGGTGGATATTGTCGGCCACACCAAATACTTTGCCACGTAAGCTGGAGCTTAAAACGATCAAACGCGGCCCGCTGCCTAAATCGACCCGCGCATGAGAGCGGTCCGCGCGAGATTGTGGGTCGAGCACTGCTGGTGCAGAGGCAGGCCTCTTCTCTACAATTTGCGGCACCTGATCAGCCAGAAAAGCTTTTAGGCCACCGAGCTTGGCGATTTGCTCAAAGGCTTTTTCCTTTGGTGTACTGCCTAGGGTTGACACCGGAGAGAGCTCTACTTGGGATTGAGCAGCAGCTAACGCTTCTTCAGACTTTTTTTTTGACTGGAATTGGCCAACGCCTGAACCTTCTCCCATATACCGGAAGCATTATGGGGCAAGCTCTCAGACTCTGGTGATACTGGTTCTGGAGTCACAGGCTTACCTGCCACAGGGATATGGACTTGCGCCGGTGGTGTTTTCTCGGTATCAAAGGTATCTTGCATCTTAGACTTTTGCAGAGCTTGCACTTTATGCCAAATAGCCGAGGGCTTTTTCTCCTCAGTAGGCTCAGTGGGTACAAAAGATTTCGATTTTAACGATTCTGATTTCAGTAAATCTGGCTCTGTGCTAGACACTGCTGCTGGCACAGATTTAGGCGGTGTAAAGGTTGACGGGGCATAAACCTCCATTTGCAATTGGGTTTCTGCGGCATTACCTGACTCTTCACGGGAAGAAACCAAGCGAAATGCTCGGTCATGAAACCGGATTTCATCACCTAAAACGATAGCCTGGGGCTGGGCTAAACGCCGCCCATTGACATAAGTACCGTTAGTAGATCGCAGATCCTCGACAATGACTTGCCCGTTTTCAATGGTTATTTTGGCGTGATAACGAGATACTTGCCCACTATCAATTGGGAGCGAACACTCTACTTCCCTCCCCACCAAAAGCCCTTTTTGATCTAGAAGATACTCTACCCCATCCTCTAATGAACGTAACTTAAAATGGGCAGCAAACGATGATATTAGCGTGCTATCTTTCATTTGTAACTCTAATCCATATCAAACAGCCTCTAGTTTAGATCATCCGCTTGCCGCCACCTTTTAAATTATGATGGTTAATACTGTGATTTATTTACGGAGTAGTGGGCTCTGTGGTTTTCTTTTTGACCGCTGCTTTTTTCTTGGCAGGTGTCTTTTTCGCAGCCACTTTCTTAACCGGTGCTTTTTTAACCGCTTTTTTCTTTGGAGTGGCCTTTTTTGCTACCGCTTTCTTGGTAGTCACTTTCTTAGGCGACTTTTTTGCTGGCTTCTTTATTACCTTCAAGCCATGCTTTTCCAGTAACGCCTTTTCCCGTTTCTCCACTTCGTCAGCGGCTTTCTTCACCTGGTTTTCCAATTTTTTTGAATATTCACGCATTTTTACCGCGTATTTACTCTCTAATGCTTGTTCTACCTGGCTACGAGCTCTGGCATAAGCATCTTCCAGCTCCTTCTCCAGGCGAGCCCGTAATTCTTCCTCTTTCTCAATGATTTTTTCCCGCAACTTGCGCTCAGTTTCAAAGAAGCGCTCGCGCAACTGAGCCAATTGAGCTTCGATCTTTGCTTGAGATAGCTCATGGCTGGTTTCCTCCACTAGATGCATCGCACTTTCCAATGCCTCTTGAGCACGCTCTACAGCAACTTGAGCTGCCGCCGTTGCTTTGATTCTCCAACGCTCCTGAGCTTCCGATAACTGAGCTTTGGCTTTAGCAACTTTTTCCTGAGCACCGTTCAATTTAAGTTCCATTTTTTCCACCCATTGTTTTGCCTTATCAGCATTGATATTCCCAAATGCAGAACCCATTTACACTCTCCCAAGTTGAGAACAATCATCGTGATTGTACGTGACTAAGCATAGACAACACTAACGATACTAACGAACGAGATCAACTAAACTAATCGTGACCAGCATCAAGTGTACTTACTTTATCGCAGGTATATTTAGAGCTTTCAATCTAATTTCGCAATTCACCCATCATTTGTTAGATTAGACCACCAATTTGAATACTGGAGAAAACAAAATGAATTGTAACCGCAGGCAATTCTTAACGACCCTGGCCAGTGCCATGGCGGCTGTCTCCTGCTCTTCTCTTCCAGGTTTGCGGATTCGCACCGAACAAAATATCCCTGGTTTTGATTATGTATTAACAGCGGAGCCAGCTCAGGTTAGCCTGATTGAAGGAACTCAGACTCCAGCCTGGTGTTTTGGTGGCACTTTCCCCGCTCCGGTGATCCGAGCCCAACAAGGGCAGCCGATCCGTATACTATTTCAAAATCGTCTCCCGGAAGCCACAACGATACATTGGCATGGATTACGGATTCCTATCGCCATGGATGGGGTACCATTCCTGTCCCAACCACCGATAAAACCTGGAGAGGACTTTACTTATGAATTTACCCCACCGGATGCAGGCACCTTCTGGTATCACCCTCATGTAAACAGCGTCATTCAACTCGGCAAAGGACTGGTGGGAGCCTTCATTGTTGAAGAAGCTAATCCCGTTCACTTTGACCACGAGCAGGTACTCGGGCTAAAAAACTGGCATATTGATGATCACGGCCAATTTACAGAATTTACCACGCCTCGCAATGCCGCCCGAATGGGTACTCCAGGGCGCTGGGAAACCGTTAATGGACGTCACAAGCCCGTCTATGAAGTGCCTGCTGGAGGTCTTACTCGCCTGCGCATTCTCAATCTGGACAACACCCTGGTTTACAATATTGTGGTACCTGATGTTGAAGCCTGGATCATTGCCATCGACGGCAATCCAGTGCAGGAGCCCTTCCGCTTAGTGGAGCATCCCATTGGTCCCGGTATGAGATTAGACCTGGCATTACATGCCCCCGAAGAACCTGGCCAGGAGATTCATATACAGCAAGCTAAAGGCCGCTTCAAATTCGATATGGCCCGCTTGGTAGCCGTTGCAAGCAGTACCCCAATAGCTACCCGCCCGATTCCCACATTACCCAGCAATCCCTTACCTTTACCCGACTTAGACAATGCCGAATATCTTTCATTTGTATTCGAGTGGGAAGGCGCTGTGAGTCCCGGAGACGATTCAAAGCATAAATTCTGGACCATCAATCGACGGGCCTGGGATAAATTATCAGCGGATTATGTGCCGGAACCCTTAGCGGAACTGATGTTGGGAAAAACCTATATATTTGACCTGAAAAATGTCACGCCCAACCGCCACCCCATTCATATGCATGGCCACACTTGGACAGTATTAAAATCGAATCAAAAAGAGATTGTTCCTTTTCATACGGATACGGTGCTGCTGGAGAAAAACGAAAAAGTCCGCTTAGCCTTTGTGGCAGACAACCCCGGTCGCTGGATGTACCACTGCCATGTGATTGAGCATATGAAAACCGGATTAATGGGCTATATTACCGTTAAATGATTGTCCCAACGCAAAGGTACATTATGCTGGTCTTTTACGGCCAGCAATGAGGCACCAGCGCCCATACTCATCACGTCACCTTCACCATTACTACCCACCCAGTGATCGGTGACAAAACGTAAGCCTGCCGCATCTCGGCAGGGAATCTCCTGGGCCACGGAATGGCTCGTCAAGTCACAGACCACAAACCGATTTCCACGGGGGCAACTGACGACAGCCAGCCGCGCGTCATTATTAACGGCAACACTGGCGATATACTGCTTAACAGAAAGCTGTAAGGTTTCGGGAAAGCTGATCCAACGGGCCGTTTCGCCCCGTTTATGAACTAACACGGAAGGCACCAAATCCGTTAACTGGCCTTGATATTGTATACCGGCCACCACCCTGTCATTGCTCGCGATATCCAGGTGGCGGATGCTCATGAGATGGTTGGGCGGAGTTACCTGGTCGAGCAAAGCACCTGTAGACAATGACAAATAAGAGAGGTTCGGTGCCATGGAGTCCAGATTTAGAACTTTGCGACCGGATTCAGGGTGAGTCTGCAGTCCGCCGTTAGCTATCACCAGAATGTCACCCTTTGATTCAAGGGTTAATTGGTGTGGGCCAATGCCATGACTTGCAAACTCTGTCTCTTTCTTCAGAGTATCTCCAATACGATACACTCCCACCTTACCCAGGTTGTGGTTGAAGTCATTTTCCGTGACATATAGCCATTGCTGGTCGTTACTAACCACACCATGACCATAAAAATGGCGGCCAGGTGCTCCAGTGACGGTTTCCACCAGAAGGTTACTGTTGAGATCCACGACATAGAGGTGATTACCAGGTCGTCGAGCCACAAACACTGCCCGATTTTTAGCTTTCAGATACACAATGTCATGGACTCGCTGGGGCACCGGTATTTGAAAAACTAATTCACCCTTGGCACTAACACCCGCTAAATAATGTTGACCGGACCGATCATCACAGCCCGACAGCACTAGCCCTTGCTTTGTTGGCGACTGCTGACAGGACACCAATAGTGAACTCACTGATAGCGCCAGCCCCATTTTCAACAAAGAACGTCGGAATATATCAGTCTCCATCATTAGCATTAAACCCTAAAGCAATACCCAGTGCTGGCACCAGATCATTGCGCAACTGCTCATTAAATTGTTCAATTTGCTGATAGAGTATTTCTACTTGAGATTTACTTTCCGGATCCTTAACCGCGATCATCAACGGCTGTTGAAAAGTCTCCAGGGTGGTAAGAATGGCATCTACTTTTGTTACCAGCGCATCGGCCACTTCAGGATGGCCTAGTGCATTCAAATACTTTGCTAGACCAAAACCGCTATGATTGGCACCCAAGAGGGCTTTTATGGCGAAAAAATTCGCCTGGATATTGGCAAATGACTGCTTACTGCGCCAAGACTCTGCGAAATAACCATTCGCCACCTGGTTACGGGTTTTCTTGCCGAGAACCAACCCCAGTTTATCTATTTTAATTTTTTCAACATGAGTCAACAGACTTTGTAAAATATCCGCTTGGCTGAGGTTAGCAGGGTTAATATCCTGCCACTCCGCCACAATCTTTGCGGAAGTCTGCTCATAGCGCGAGGCTATAGCGACAGTCAATTCACATAGCTTGGCCTCCTTGGTGGCCAATTTCGGCGCAAACTTATCATCAAAGAGCAACAACTCCAACGCACTCAACCCCTGAACAACAACGCTGGCGTCCGTTATCGTTGCTACGGTAATAGGATCATCAGACGCAAGTGCTGAGGTTACCTTTCGAGCCACAATATTCTTTTTATCCGGCCAAAATTGAATCTTCCAATGATCATTGTTTTCTAAAATGGGACCAAATTGCGCCCATTGAACCGCTTCCCAGTTAGCCATGGTAAGACGCCAGGCTTCTTGGGCAGAAATCAATGTGGCGGGCTGTTCTGCATCGATTGCGCAATGCTCCTTTACCGCAGCTTCAAGGGCTGCACTGCTATCGTGCATAGCCTTATAGTTATTCTGCAAGGTTTCCTTCACCTGGATCGTCCATTGGGCGGATGGATTCGGAGCTTCGCACCCGTAGCAAAGGAGCAGAAGCAATGCTCCTCCCATCATTATCCGTTTTCTACATGTATGAATACTTCTGTTTAACATCACAGTCTCTGTGCTTGGGCTATAAAGAATTCAAGAAAGCGATTAGGCCATCTCGCTCGTCTGCTGACATTTTCATCACTTTACTACGGCTTGGGGCTGCTTCGCCACCATGCCATAATATCGCTTCTAACAATGTTCGGGCTCGACCATCGTGCAAGTAGTTTTCCTGACCACTAACTGCCTTGGTCAGGCCAATACCCCATAAAGGCGGAGTGCGCCATTCGGAACCCGAGGCTGAATAGACGGGACGATTGTCAGACAATTCTTTACCCATGTCATGGATTAGCAAGTCAGTATAGGGATGGATAGTTTGATGGGATAATTCGGGTTGTGCTGCAACGCCCGTTTTTACCACAGGTAGGTGACAACCACCACAGCCAGCCTCGGTAAATAAACGCTGGCCTTTCATGACTTCTGGCAGCGTCATGTTACGGCGCTTTGGTACCGCCAGATTACGGGTGTAAAAAGTCACTTTTTCCAATATGGTTTCGCTAACTTCCGGTTCGCGTTGTGTCGATTGGTTATTACACTGATCATTTTGCAGCGGGCATTCTTCCTGTTGGAATAAGCCTGACGTAATACCCATATCCCCCAGAAATGCCGCCGCGTTTTGTTGCTTGAGGGTGGGTTGCTCGGCTTTCCAGCCAAATCGCCCATGACTAAAAGCCTGCGTCTCATGATTCCAGACGCGATTCAAGCGACCACTGACTGCGCCTTCCCTAGCTTGCACTGCAACAAACTGCTCAAGCTGCTGATCTGGTATGGCTTCCAGTAAACCCAGCCCAATCATCGGTGGCGCCACTCGAATGGAGTATGTCATTTGCGCCGGAGTATCACCATAAGCCCACTGCTTAGTTACAAGCACCGGTTTACGCAAGTCTACGAGTGAACCATCATTCAGCTTAACGGTTGAGTATTCAAACTGGACACCCAGTTGCACTTCCGGTGCCATTCCTGGCTTCGCAAAATCCTGCAACTGTAAACCATAACCTGGCACAGCGATGGCGCCTTCCCGGTGGACAACGTCCCAGTCTTTAGACGTTTTAGGAGGTAAACTTACTCTCACTAAGGCGGACACAAAATTATCGGAATCTGTCGCCGGCAAATGACCACGACCATCTTTAATATGACAATTCTGGCAAGCATTCGTGTTAAATAGAGGCCCTAAACCGTCTCGTGCTGTAGTGGAAGACGGTGCCAGGACCCAGGGATTTCTGAAAAAGCTATTGCCAACACTGAATTCCAAACGGCGCTCAAAACTAAGATTTGCGGCTGGTAGTGAAAACCCGTTGGACCCCGTTTTGGCGACACTGGTTGCGCCGCCTGAGTTAAGGCCAAACGCCAGCGAGTCTGGCGTCATTAGGGCAGAAAGTAAAAAGCTCCATAGAAGTGTATGGAGCTTTTTCTTAAACAGCATCAGTAACGGCCTTTAGAAGCTGTGATCAGCGTCATCTGGGCTTAAATTCTTAACGCCCAGGGTATCAGCAACGTTCTCAATTTCCCGAGTCAAAGCCACTAACCCTGCCACCGCATTAGACACCAGCTTCTCACCTTCCTGGTTTCCCTCAGCGATCATTTGATCAAACTTCATCGGCTTTGATTTGGCTTCCGCTTTATCAACCATGGCCTGCATCGCTTGCATGGTTTGATCAAACTGATGAGCCACTTTTTTTGCAAGCGTTGGATCCGCTTGGGCCACTAACTCAGCCATGGAAGGCCCACTGATCACTGACCCATCAAGTCGGGTATATTTGCCATAATAGACATTCCATATACCTTTCGCATTGTAGAAGTGCGAGTTGTGGGTATTGTCACTAAAGCAGTCATGTTCGTCTTCAGTGGAATTTGCCTCCAAAGCGACTTTCATCCGTTCTCCGGCTAATTCACCCAAGGCCAAACTACCCATGCCAAATAATGCTTTGGTTAACACTTCTGTAGGCTTCATGGCGGCCAGCTGGGCGCGATAATTATCTTTTATACCGGTACGCCATTGTTGTTCCATGTAGGCTAAATCAGTCAGGAGCAGATCCATAGCCGCCTTCAAATAAGCGACGCGGCGCTCGCAATGTCCACCAGTGCAACCTTTACCCTGCACGTAATCAGTATAAGGTCGCTCTCCGGCACCTGCATCCGTTCCGTTTAAATCCTGCCCCCAGAGTAAAAATTCAATGGCATGATAACCCGTAGCCACATTGGCTTCCGATCCAGCCAGCTCATTTAAGCTGGCCAACAGATCCGGGGTAATCGGGTCCAGCGACAAGGTTTCGCTGCCCATTACGAGGTTATTACTTGCAATGATATTGGCACTGGCACCCACATTTCCCATTTCGTGCTGGTAATGATCGGGTGCTACGTAGTCAATTAACCCTTCATCCAACGGCCACGCATTTAACTGCCCTTCCCAATCATCAACAACAGTATTACCGAAGCGGTAAACTTCACTTTGTTGATAAGGGATTCTTGCATTCAGCCAGGCTTCCCGAGCTTCGTTGAGTGTTGAGTTACTTGGTTTTACAATCAGTGCGTCAACCTTATCAGCCAGCTTTTGAGCCCCAATCAACGCGTCTGCAAACACCGCGTGGGCAACCTCGGCATACTGGTGAGTAACTGCGGTTGGCTCAATATTGGCAGCAATAGCCGCTGAATCCAGTGTCACGGCTACTAACATGCCGGTACCTATCGCTCTCATTGTACTACGTTTCATACAGTGCCTCTTTGTTTAACTATTTATTCGAGTATTAGAATTCAGCGGCAATTTGGGCAACCAGGCCTTGCCCGCTATCCCCGGTGCCACCGTCGTTGCGGTCATAATCTTCATCATGAAAAAATTCTACGGCCAAACTCAAATTGTCATCCAGTTTGGTTGATCCGCCGAAGGATAAGCGCTGCTCAGGAAGCTCAATCAAGGCCGCATCGTCGGTCATTTGATACGCTACACCGAACACATACTCACGACCATTTATAGTCGCTGGGAAATCTGCTTCTAGCTGCAAGGCTTCTGGCTCAACCGATCCGCCCACAACTTCCATGTCAGAAAAAGTTGTTAAATACTCACCAATAAGCACTACAGCATCCAAATCCAGTTGACCGTAGATATTAACAGCCTCACCACCTTCCTGAATCAAACCCAAATCACTGATCGCATCTGATTCAGCAATACTGGAAATAAACTGGACGCCGGCAGAGAAAGAATCCTGGCCATAACCCACACCAAAGCCGTAATTTTCAACATTCTGTTCGCGATCAGAATCACCGTCGAAGATGAAAGCGTTAGCGGTCAGGCCACTGTCATTGGCAAATTCAAATACAGCGGCTGTTTTGTTAGCTTCAGCCAACTCTAAAACCAGAGTGTCATTGATCAACGCCGTTTCAAACTGGCCGAATGGCAAATATTGTTTACCTAGAACCAGGTCGACAGGCCCAAGCAGCTCATCGAAATTCAATACCGCCACATCTACATCAAATGGGGTTTCATCTTCTTCATACAAGAACACCAGCTCCGCAGAGACGTTTTCGTTAATCTCAGCACCGATTCCGATCTCGACGGTGGCGACATTAATATCACTAACCGTAGAGTCTTCAAAAGTATCGACAATCCCCGCTTCCATCTCGATCAAAGCATTGAAGCTTAATTTTTCGCTAAGATTTGAAGTCTTGGTAGCTGCTCCCTTCTCTAACTTGTCCAAACGCTCTTCTACTCGGCGCTCAAAATCCGCTGGGTCAGCAGCCAATGCTGCAAGCGGCTGCACTAAAGCAGCAACAGCCCCAAGGGATAAAACAAGAGATCGATTAATTTTCATGTTATTGCTCCTACGAAAGTCATTTATCCGATGACTAAACATGCTCCGAACTATACCACAATGATAATATGTTTCAATTGCAAATAACTATCATTTACTGACATAGATCAATTTTCAGTATGTCGGGCCAAGCTAGTCATATTGGTTTGCTTTTTAATGAGTTATATTGATAGTTGTACTGAATGACCGAATACGGCTGCGTCAGCAGCCGCTAATTCTGCCATGAAAATGCTGATTTCCCGAGTTACGTTTGAGGGTTTGAGGAGTGACTCACATCATTGCTGTGGAAATCCATGTGTAAGTTGTGAGCAAGCTTAACGAATGCAACAAGCAACGTACTCCGAGCTTGCTTCTGGCCACTGATATTTAATTGTTGACAACACTGCGCCCAGGAGTGCTTTTGCAATACTTTCAGCACCAGTAATTGTCGCTGAGATGGTTCGAGGCTATTCCAATTGAGCTGTTCCCAACGATTTAACAGCAGACGCCATAGCGGCGCTGATACATTTTCGTAGGGTGTCTGACCCGCTAAAAATAGAGCCACTCGCGCCTGATCCATTGCCACCAGGGGAACGCATCGATTGATACTGTCCAGGATCGTGCACACCAAATTAGGCTCCAGTGATTGGTGGATATCCGTCAGATTGAGCGGGAAATCCTGGCTGAAATTTGCAGCCATTGGCTTCACCACAGACTCTGCATGAAGGTTCAGCCCCATAGCCAATAGAGCAGAATAGTCCCCGGTAGTCACCTCCCGCTGGTAACCCATACGCAATATTTTAAAAGGCTGCCGTAACCAGAAATTCAACACCGCTTCGTTGGCTGAAAACAAGGTTCCCACAGCGTCCACCGTTGCTGCCCTGGCTTGCTCAAGAATATAACTCAACAACCTGCTACCGATTCCTTGTGATTGCCAGTCCGAGTGCACGGCAATTCGGACAATGCGCCAGCAGTGCAGCCCTAAGGCATCACCTTGGGCGCCATGAACAGCCATGGTTTGCGGCAATCGGTGGCCTTTAGGTCGACGCTTGCCCTGCAATATGGCCTGCCGCAAACTCCTCGGTAACGGGCCTTCATGCGCAACAGTGGCCACCGCCACGAGGGACTGACCACTATGCACGGTAAAAGTAGTGATATCTTCCGCATCCAACAACATCTGCAAATCACTGGGCCGGGTTCGGTAGTGGGCCGTGCTTAATAGCGCAAAAATTTCTTGGAGTTCTATTTCTGACTGGGGCGTATCCGAGTATTGGAAACAGCCCATGCGCAGCGACTCAAGCTCAACTTTGGAGGTAGATTCATTGGCTTTTAAGTGCTTGGGCAGCTCAGCGTTAAACAGTAATAATTGATTTAACCACTGCTCAAAAGGATCACCCAATCGCCAGCGGATTGGGTGACTCAAAGTCAGAGTTTGTAATGGAAGCTTCACCAGTTGCTTTTTTAAGGATATTTGAAAGCCTTTGCCCGTACCTTCGTAACCATTCACAGTGGTTACCAATATTAGTTTTGCATAGGTTTGAAGCATCGTTTTTAACAAACGAGGAGCCAATGCTGCTGCCTCATCAACCACCAACAAATCAGCCTGTGGGCATTGTTCCAAAAACTGATCAGGAGCAACGAACTGCACGTCGCTTTGGTCACCTTGAATAAATTGCGAGATTGAGTCAACGGTTTGTCGACGAGGCGCTGTGAGCAAGACTCTAGTGCCTGTAGGTAATGTTTGATCCAGTGCCATACCCACGGCGGCACTCTTCCCTCGGCCTCTGTCCGCCTCCAGTAACACCACACCAGAGGCTCGCTTGCAAATAAAGGTCTTGAGCTGTGCCACCACCTGCTGCTGCTCAAGTACATGTTGAAAAGGCTTTTTGGGTCTGGATCCAGGTGCCTTCTGTCTAACTAATTTGGATACGCCTAACGCCTGATTCCCAGCTAAGAATATGGACTCGTTTTCAGATGGGTTTTCTGCCCAAATATAGAAGCACTGCGACTGCTGAATCCGGTGCCACAATCGTTTCATAAAAGGTGATGCTTGAAAAATTTGCGCAGACCCCATAAACAAAATACAGCCACCCCCAACCAGGGAACCCGCAAGCGCTGCCAATGCATTTACGTCCTGGTAGCTATAAAAATCGTAAACAACAGCCTCCAGATCTCGGCCTAATTGCTGATTAATTCGAGTCACCGGTAAGGTTAACGCGCCTGCTGGAGCATTTTTGCCAAACCAAACGCTGTCATTCACCTCAAGTTGAGTAAGTAAAGCCTGGGCTTGTGCTCGACTCCAGTCAGCGGAACCCAGTAATATCAAAGGCAAGCGAAAACCACAATCAGCACAATACTGATAGTAAGCTAACAACGATTCAGGAAAAGTCTCGTCAGAGATTTGCATCGCGTAATCGCTTCATGTAGCGAACATCTATGTAACGTTTTAGGCGCCACACCCAGTGACCACTGGCATAAAAAAAGGGATGAGACACAAGCGCTCTTTTATCCCCCAACGCAATCAAATTCAGAAATGAATTCTGGGTGACGAAGGGCTTGTCGGGTTGTTTTCCCTGCACCAGTTGCAGCAAATTGTGGCGCAATACCCGCCCCTGTCTAACGGCCATTACGCCCACCTTGGGCACCGGCTTGGGCAAGACAGCGATATCACCCACGACAAAGACATGATCCTGATTTATTCCCTGTTGCATTTCATCGGTAGCCATAAAGTTAAAAGGGGCTGGCGCTGTTCCCTGGGTCGCAATGATAGCAAAATCATAGGGCAATTGACTCTTGCCGCTACTTTCTCCGTCATTGCTACAGTGCAGAATTTTTTCATCAATTTTAACAACGAAGCGTTTAACCGTTCTTATATTGGCCTTGGCAAGTTCTACTTTTATTTTCCGTTGCACTAAAAGGTTATGGGAGGCCATGGGACTTGACCCATCGATTAAACAGAGAGAAACCAGAGACCGCCTCTGGATAACCTGTAGGCGATGATGGATAGCCAAGGCAAGTTCTACACCCGCAGCCCCTGCGCCAACGATTACCCAGTGCTGATGTCTACCTTCTTTAAGCTGGCTAAAAGCCTGCTCCAAAGCAGGAAAAAAATGATCGAAGGGTTTTATGGGTGCTACCGTCGCGTTAGCCGCTGTGTCAATGGCGGTAGGTACCACGCCCAGATCAAATGAGGTCCAATCATAGCTTATTTTTTCACCGCTTCGCAGCACAATTTGCCGCATTTCTCTCTGAGTGTCTCCCGTTCCGCCATCTCTATAAGACTCCATTGCCCCCTCAATAAACGTTATGTTCTGGCGCTTGCAGAATGCCGGTAGATTGAGTTGCGCTTCATGAACATCGAAGTGACCGGCAACAACGCCAGACACCATGGCACTATACCACATCACCGGGGAAGGGTTTATTAAGGCCACTTGGGCTTTACTCAGCAAAGAGTCTCGACAATTCCTCAATACTTCAAAGTGGGCTTGGCCTGCCCCCACCAAAACCAATTTTATTCCCGATTGAGCCTGTTTCACGTTGCAATTTCCTGAATAAATCTATACTTACGAATAAAGCCAAAGAATCTGGATTTGACGCCATGATGGACAATACCGTAAAAAAGATACGCTATGAATTCCTAATCGAACGTGGAGAGGGCTTTTACTACGATATTGAAATTGATGCGATGTCACTAGAGCACCCCGTACCGCTCGAACCGGCACCGGAGTGGGCGCGATTGTGTCATAATAAATGCCCTCATTGCCCCCTTAATAGCGAGACAAGCGAATACTGTCCATTAGCACTGCGCATAGCGCCAATTCTAAACATATCCAATTCACCCGCCTTTGAACCCGTTCAGATTAGGGTACATAAAGAAGGCACCGTGTTTGAAAGCACCGGTACTTTGCAGGAAGGTTTTCGCTCATTGATTGGCCTGATCATGGCCACCAGCGGCTGTCCTCATGCTGCGTTCTTTAAGCCCATGGCGTGGTTTCACCTCCCTTTTGCGGGTAAAGATGAGACCCTTTTCCGTGCTTGTGCCACTTTTCTTTTGTTTCAATTTTTCGATCCCGGCGACGATCCGAATAGTCAATCCTACACCGATTTGAAGCAGGTGTATGAAAACATCCATATTGTGAATCAACATATATCAGATCGCCTCCGTTCTGTTGCCGCCCATGAACATACGGTGAACGCCCTTACTGTTCTGGATATCTTTGCACAATCATTTATGCCAACCCTGAATGATTCATTGCAGGAATTAGCCTTTCTCTTTAAACCAAGGATTAACGAGGTTGGATTCGACAATCTGTAACTCTCTAAATACTACAATTCGATTGCTTGGTAGGGTTGGTATGCGCAGGCTAACTGCCTTTATAGGCTTAGGCTTGCTCCTGATATCATCCGCTATCTTCGCCGATGTTGTCACCTTACATCATCCTGAATCCACCAGTCTGCACGCACCTCCCTTAATAATAGCGAGCGACAAAGACGTTAATTTTACACCATCGGAGAACGAAATAGCGGCTCTCGTCCCTTGGTCAGAGGGCGAACCAAGAACCTCTCTCTGGTACAAATTTGAGATAAATAATAGGACCAATGAAACTCAGTGGTTCATCACCCCCACCAACACGGTTATCGAAAGCATTTCGTTGATCGAAAACCAACAGGTGCTGGGCAAGCAAAATGGTTATTTTAAAAAATACCCCTTTGATCTGAGTAATGGAGTAACGGTAACTTTAGCCAGTAACCAGATCACCACGCTATGGTTACATCTGGAATCACCCTATGTCGCTAATAACCTGCTGTTCACCCTTGATCCTAAAACCGAGTACCTCTCATACCACTTTAATCATAGTGCCCTGGTATTGGTCGCTTTAGGGGCTATGCTGGCGTTAATCATTTACAACACCTTTCTTTATTTCCCCACTCGTGATTCATCTTTTATCTGGTATGCCGGCTATCAATTGCTGTGCACCTTTTGTTGGGCTGCACAATTTAAAGTATTGGTATATAGCTTTGATCTGGAACTGAATCAGTCTAATTTTTACTTCCCATTTTTCATGGCGGGGGCCACTAGCCTGATGTTCGCCATTACTTTTCTAAGATTAAGACCAGCATCAAAGCTGAATTTCGCGATCAGAGCCTTAGCCATCGGTTTGGTGGTGGTGGGGACCGCCGGATTGTTTCTACCATTTTACGTTTACTCTCTGATGCTATACACCGCTTCCTATTTATGGATGTCTGTTATGCTGGGACTCGGCATTATGCGTTACAATCAGGGTTATCGCCCTGCCCGATTCTACGTAATTGGCTTCGCTATTATGTTTGCGATTTTGATACTCAACCTTATTAGCAGCGTTACGCAGCTTAATTTTTTCAAGAATCAGATACTGTGGGCACTATGGGCGCAGCTGATTGATTCCATTGCTTTGGCGCTGGCATTAGCAGACCGGATAAACTTTCTTAGAAAATCTCGTCAATTTGCTGACAAGCGAGCCACTACCGACCAGCTTACTCAACTACCCAACCGGATGGCTTTTGAGCGTGATGTAAGAGCGTGGGAAGCTTATTGCAAAGAAGGTATTTTTAACGATTTTTATCTCACCTTTATTGATGTAGATGGTCTAAAAGAAGTCAATGATTATCAGGGACACAACGAAGGAGATCGTTTGTTATTAGTGGTAGGGGAATGGTTACGTCAAAAGATCAATGGCCAAAATGTCTACCGTATTGGCGGCGACGAATTTGTGGTGCTTTCAAAGCAAAGAATTGACTGGGATATCAGCGATCTGCACGACAACCTGGATTCCAACGGCTTTTCAAAATCTGATTTAAGCATGGGGACCAGCAGTTTTAAAGAGTGTGGAAACCGATCTAAATTATTATCCTTAGCCGATGAGCGCATGTATATTACCAAAAAGAAAAACAAGGCTAAGTTAGCGTAAAGTACGAAATCCCCTCTTCTTTCGATACTATTTTGCACATCTTTTTTTCTTCCTTTACGGGCACGGCTCTTTTTAAAAAAGTAATATTAACACCCGGGAATAAATTCCCCTGTACGACTATTTCCAATTCTTCCTTCTTTGCCTTGATTCGTTCCAGTATTTTTTTCTTTTCCAGGCGCTGTTCCGCAATGCAGCTCTTGAAGTGAGTTATCGTATTCTTAATTTTTGTTATGTGATCCACCACTTCTGGATTATCGTTAGCTTTGGGAATCACGGAATAAGCTTCTTCCATTCCCATAACCACTTTTATTCTGTCTGCCAACTCTTCATCAATCACTGCCACTTTGTGCAAATCTTCAGAGAATAAGGCCTCAAATGTAACTGCCGTGGATATATACGACGGCGCACCTAGATTATTACAAGTCAGGAGTTGCCGTGGTTGCAATACCCCGCCTAACACTTTTCCTTCATTGCGCTTAGGGCTTATCACCCTAATCTGTTCAGCTTCAACGTGACTATGCATAATATGTTTAACTACTTCCACATCGCCCACTGCATCAATTTTTGCATATTGGACATAATTCGCGTTGACGTTGCCACCACTAATAATCTCTACCGTATAAGTTAGCTGCTCATCTTTTTTGGCTTGTCTCCCTAACACCCCTTTGCCCACAATAACATCACCGCCCGATTCAATCTTGGCGGATTCCACAAAGTCCTGCACAATAACCTTGCCAGTAGCCTTAATGCTCATCCCGTCATTAACAGACCCACGGACCACTACGCTGCCATCAAAATCGATATTGCCTGTTTTAAGATCAACATTTTGTACACAGTAGGCGTCTTCCACGCGCATACCGTTACCCTCTCGCATGGGAACACCACGCCGGGTTGCAATAAGTACGTTTTCATCGGCTTCGCTAATCGCTGCACCTTCTCCGGCAATCAATTTGAAATCCTTAGGCTTGGCAGCATCCACCACTTCACCTAACACATTAAATCCTGCCTGACCCAGCTTTGGCGGTGTTCGGCGAATCAGTATGTCACCTACCTCCACAATGGGAATCTCACCAAAATCGAGCATATCCACGGTGCCGTCATCTCTCAAGGTAGGCTTTAACAAACGATCTTGAATGGGCAATACCAAAAAATCCAAATTGGCCGCGTTAGAATTACCCGGTGCTTTCCCTTCGGCGATAATTTCTTTTATCGTGGAGCCTGGGGGGAAATTTTCCAAAGAGCGGCTTAATGATTCAATTTTTGGGTAATTCACACCCTCGATAACACCGAATTCCTTTAACTCAGCATTCAACATTTCGGCGTTTGGATTGTCGCCCCCAAAGGAGGTAACCACACGTAGCAAGCAGGACATTTTATCGTCGCTTATTTCAATGGCGACTTCTGCTGGCCTTCTCTCAGCCACAATCAGGGTTACATGGTCACGATCTTTTGTAGGTTCACCGGCTGCTTGCCCAAAATCTGTAGAGGTACTAGCCTGCATATTCTTATATTGGTTGAGAGCCTTGGTTAGCGCCGGTTCAGACAGCCAATAATGGCGGAACTCAGTCAAATCGAATTGTTTGCGAAGATAATCCACAGTCATACAATCTTCTTCTAAATCAAATAGATGAAGATGTACTTTCTCTCTGTCAGCTGACGCTTCAAAGCGCAATCCAACCATGAGTTATGTCCCTATGGACCTGTTTGGAATCAGGTGCTTGTTATTATCAGTGGACTGCAAATCCACAGTGATTACGTTAAGTATAGGAACTAATTGAAGAAAATACAGAAAACACACCCCGCTAATTACGGGGTGGTGATGGTGATAAAGGTGCTGCCGCTACGTTGGTTGTCCCACATCATATCGATGTAATTGGCGGATAATGCGGTTTTGGTATGACGGATCTCATCCAGATACAGGTCTTTACTGTCGCCAGTATCACCCATGATGAGTGGGTTAGACCCATTCTCCACATTGTAAGTACCATTTGTTGTGGCAACGGAAACGCCATCTTTATAATACTTAACTTTAGGGTTTGCCGACGGATCGTAGACCAGTGTCAAGAAACCACCGCAATCCGGGTTAGACCAGCCACTAAAGCCAACCATGGAATCTCCACCAATGAAGACGTCTACTGAAAAGACACTACCAATGAAATCACGATAGCCTGAGGTAAACTTCCAAGACTGGGACCCAGAACTTCCTCGTCTGACCATTGGATCAGCGTTAACGGATCCGTCCCAAGATGCACAACTGGTTCGCTCCATCCAACCGGACACGGAGAATGCACTACCGCTAACATTAAATGAAACATCATAGGGCACGGTTAACGATTCTGAGTTTGTGAAATGAGCGCTTCTGCCAGCACCAAACCCAGTTCGTGTTACCCGGCTTACGGTTCCCGATTGGACTGCATCATTAGCATAAATTGTAGAATCAGAAGCAGCTCCAGAGGCAATACCACCATCATGCATATGGTATACGTTAGTGTAGTCAGCCCAGACAGTAACCGGATCTTGCGCATCAGTCATTGATCCATTTACTACATCGTCATAGTACATAGTGATATAGTCGGAACTGCCACTGGCCACCTCCGGTACTAATACCCAAACTTCAGCGCGGTTAGCACTTTGATCCCAACGCTCTATTTCGTAAGGCAGCACAGTGACACCGTCGGCATCCACAAAACGTAAGTCCGAAGCATCGGCTTGGGTGGCATCAATGATTGCCGCGTCTGTTAAACGAACGAGAACGGGGAAATTTGAAACGGTGGATGAGGCGTTAAAAGTAAGCTTACGTACGCTATTAAAGCCACCCATACCACTTTGATCGATATCCTCATGCACATACAACACAGCGCCACTATCAACGTAGGTATCGTAATTTTGACTATTGATTACGGTGACGCCGGTATTAATTAGAGCGCCAGAAGCAGCGGTAACAAAGTCACTAACCCCACCATCTACCCGCAGACTGTTCTGATAGATTGAAAGCCCTAGAATGCTCGCTTTATTCAACGTCAATGTATTGCCGTTGTCGCCCAGATCAATCACTTCGATATTGCGAATTACATCGCGATTCATAGTGGCGATATTTAACGTCTGCGCTGTACCCGAGAGCGCCAGAGTATCCTCGCCTCTGCCACCGTCAATTCGCTGGAACGTCATATCACTCACAATAATAGTGTCATCACCGGAACCCCCGATAAGACTATCGGCTCCACCGTTGCCGGTGATGGTATCGGCACCGGAAGTACCCACTAGTTTATTGGCTGAACCAGTACCGGTAACACCCGAATCCAATTGGCCCCGGAAATCCTTACCCCAGATCACATAGGCTTCACCGGCATTGGCGATGCCTTTATCACCATACATGGCCGTTAAAATCAAATCACTGAAACCGTCACCATTGATATCACCATGGCTGACATTGCGACCCAGATAATCCCCTGCACCGGCCCCAACTATCATAAAGCCATCGTTAGAGTCGATATTTAAAAGATCAAGATCGGCCCGAGCTGTACCACTGGTGCCATATACAATCCAGGCGGCACCGGCGTCACCGCCACCGGTATCCTCTACCCAAGTGCCAATCACGATATCATCTATACCGTCACCATCAAAATCGCCGGCGGTATCAATCGCATGACCCGCAAAGTCGGAATTGATTGCCCCATAAATGGTGTAGCCTGTACTACTGAGCATGCTGTCCACATTAACATTGGCATAGGGCGCTCCTGCCGCAGAACCGTATATTATATGCACCGCACCATTATCAGTTCTACCGTTGGTATCACCGGCTGTATTAGCAATAATTAAGTCCGTTAAGCCATCTCCATTAACGTCACCACTTGCGACTGATGAGCCTAACCAAGCGTTAGTATCACTAGTGACAATTTTAAAGCCATTAGTACCATTAATGTTGCTGAGCAACACATCAGTATAACTGCTGCTGCCACTGCCAAAGATCACATAAGCCTCACCAGCATTTGCTGCTGTTTGATCGGAGTAGCCGGCACCCACCACAATATCGTCGTAACCGTCTCCGTTGAAATCTCCAGCAAAACGCACCCCTTTACCCAAGTATCCAGAGGCTACCGTTCCGGGTCGAATCACAAAGCCGTCAGTACCGAGGCTGTTAAGGTTAATGTCGCTGCGTGTAGCACCCGTCTTACCATAAATGACATAGACCACACCTTCGTTGGTGCCATCAACATCACTCAGATGATGACCAAGAATCAGATCGGCAATGCCGTCACCATTAAAATCGCCCTGGCTATCCATATATTGGCCATTCATTGGGTCACCCGCATCGGCATCACCCATTAAATCCGACGTTTCATAACCCAGAATTTTAAAGCCGTCGCTAGCACCGAATGAAGCTGTAGCAATATTTGATCGGGTAGCACCGGCTTTACCCCAAATCACATAAGCGGTACCCGCATCCGCTGCACCATCACTATTACCCGGTGCCAGAACTACCATTTCGTCATAGCCGTCGCCGTTCAGATCATTCGTCAGATTCACCGAATCCCCCAAATAATCCGCCGCTGCCGTTCCAGTTACAGTGAAACCATTAGTGGCCGTAAAGGTAGACAAATCCACATTACTGCGGGTTGCACCGGCCTTTCCATAGATAACATGGGCCGCACCAGCATCCGTCGCCGCGGCATCGCCTAGACCTACTCCCACGACTAAATCATCAAAACCATCACCGTTGATATCGCCACCACCGCTGACACCGTGGCCAAAGAAATCCGACACTTCCGCGCCCAACACGATAAAGCCATCGCTGCTGTCAAAAGTCGCCAAATCAATTCCAGCAGTTCCAGATACCACAATGTTCTTGTTGTTGCCTAAAGAACCTGCAGCTCCGGGGTTGGGTAGAGTTAGATCTGCATTGGCAAAACTATCACTACGAATAGTTGCGGTACCCAAGGACAAACTATTGGTTGCCACGTAATCCAAATCGGCGGAAGAATCACCCGCGCTAACGGTGTAATTGAAGACCAAAGTGCTAGTACCGGTGCCACTGGAATAATTCACGACAGCATCGATGCCGGCTAAATCCAAGGTTAAGGTTGGTACACCGGTGACATTTACGTTTTCGCTGAAATTCACCTGAACAACAATTACATCAGACGTACCGTAGGTGCCATCCAGAGTCGAAGATGTCACACCGGTAACGGTAGGGACAGTCACATTGGCGCTGGTAAAGTTCCAAGTGGCGGTGCCGGAGATACCGGCAAAATCAACGGTATTATCATTTTGCAGAGCCGCTGCATCTAATTCCACATAATACGCTGTATTGGGTTCAAACACGCCGGTTTGGGTTACAGTAATTGTATTGCTGGCATTCCCACTGACCTGGCCAGAAGCTATATCAATGGTGTCCACAGCACTATTGTCGCTGGCTTTACGAATAATAAAGTTGCCCACATTGGTATACACAATCTCGTTAAAGGTCATTGCCAGACTGGCATTTAACGCCACACCGGTGGCGTTATCCAAAGGCGAGAATGTGGTAATCGCGGTGGCGGCCGTAGTGAAATTCCAAGTTGTTTTATCGGTGATTCCTGCAAAGCTATTCCCCGCCAAATCATCCAATGCGGTGGTAGCGATTTGCACATAGTAGCTGGTGCCACCCACCAAATTTGCTGTGGGATTGATGGTTAAGGTGGTAGTACCACTACCGGTAATTCGAGCATCACCAATGGGAATAGTTTCAAACACACTGTCATCACCACTGTGATAAATCACCAGATTACCTGACTGCACATACACCGGTTCATCAAAATCTATAACGAGATTATCGGTGAAGGCTACGTTGGTACCATTATCAGTGGGCGTTAGCGTGTTAACAGTCGGTGCGTTGGTATCAATAGTAATGTCGAAATTAGCACCGGCTCCCGAAGTTAAACCGGCGGTATCGGTTTGAGTAGCCGTAAGGGTATAGCTGCCATTAACTAACGTTGTACCCGTGTAATCAAAACTCCAATTACCACTGCCATCTACCACTGGGGCTCCTATGGTGCTGGCGTCCAACATCAAATCAATCGTGGCACCGATTTCACCGGTACCGGCAATAGTTAAGGTTGTATCTGAGGTTATCCCGTCAGCGGCACCGGTATCGGTGGTGATTGTGGTTACTGCAGGTGCGGCCGGTGCACCGGTATCAATAGTGATATTAAAGTCAGCCGATGCAACGGAGCTATTACCGGCCAGGTCCTGCGCCGTAGCAGTAATGATATAGCCGTTATCTGCTAAGGTGGTACCGGTGTAGTTAAAACTCCAGTTGCCGCCGGTGGCCGTTGCAGTGCCTATAGAGCCTCCGTCTAGTAGAATGGTTACCGTAGCATCGGCTTCTGCTGTACCACTAATAAACAAGGTATTGTCACTTGTAATGCCGTCTCCTGCTGTACCCGTATCATTGGTAATGCCTGTTACCGCTGGAGCCGCTGGATTACTGGTATCAATTGTGAGCGCGAAGGCCGCCGAACTAACTGAGGCATTACCAGCGGAATCTGTAGATACGGCAGTTAAACTATAAGTGTTGTCCGCTAATGTAGTACCGGTGTAGTTAACTGTCCAATTACCAGAACCGTCAGCGATAACGGTGGCAACACTGACAGCATCAATATAAAGAGTTACGGATTCGGAAGCATCGCTGGTACCACTAATCACCAAAGTATTGTCATTGGTTACGCCGTCTGCAATATTGCTGTCCGTTGTAATGCCACTAATGACCGGAGTATTGGGTACAGATGTATCCACGACTACCGTAAAGCTAGCGGATGCCACTGAACTGTTACCTGCTACATCTATCACTGTTGCATTGTAAGTATAGGAACCTTCACTCAACGCGGTGCCAGTATAATCGTAAGTCCAATTACCTGAGCCATCCACTGTAATGCCTGAGGCTATAGGCAAGCCTCCCTGTAATAACGTTAAAGAACTATCGGCTTCTGCAGTACCACTAAAAACAAGAGTCGTATCAGATGTGATACCGTCGCCTGCCGTACCCGTATCATTGGTAATTGTACTGATGACCGGAGCCGCAGCGGTAGTATCCACTTGCAAGCTAAAGCTACCACTGGCTACCGAAGTATTACCACCGGCGTCCATAGCTGTTGCAGTCACAGCGTAGGTGTTATCCGCCAAAGCGGTGCCGGTATAATCAAAACTCCAATTGCCGCTGCCATTGGTGGTAGCGGTACCTACGGATACCGCATCGATAAAGACTTCAACAATGGAATTGTTCTCGGCCGTGCCACTAAACACCAACTGATTATCACTGGTGATGCCGTCTCCTGCTGTGGCGGTATCATCGGTAATGGCGCTGATGGTCGGTGCCGCCGGTGCTACCGTATCGATTACCAAACTAAAGGCTCCAGAAACTACCGAACTGTTACCTGCCGTATCTGTGGCCGTAGCCGTTAAGCTGTAACTGCCTTGTGCTAACGTCGTAGCCGTATAATCAAAACTCCAGGCACCCGCTCCGTTTGCCGTCGTAGTACCCACGCTGACTGCATTCACCAACACCGTCACTGTGGCGTTGGCTTCTGCTGTGCCACTGATAATAATTTGGGTGTCATTGGTATTACCATCACCCGCAATACCGTTATCGTCAGTAATAGTGGTGATAGCCGGGCTGGCAGGATCACTCGTATCCACGGTTAGATTAAAGCCGCCGGAAACAACCGAGGCATTGCCTGCGGTATCGATGGCTTGAGCCGTTATTACGTAGCTATTATCTGCCAAGGTAGTGCCGGTATAATCAAAACTCCAAGTCCCACCGCCATTACTGATGGTGGTGCCTACCGAAACCGCATCCACAAACACTTCTACCTGAACATTGGCTTCTGCCGTGCCGGAAAACAGCAATTGATTATCGCTGGTTATCCCATCCGCCGCCGCTGTGTCATTAGTAATAGCCGTTACCGCGGGTGCGGCCGGGGCCGTTGCATCGACTGTTAAATTAAAATTCGCCGACAGAACCGAGACATTGCCAGCGATATCTGTGGCTTGCGCGGTAATTACATAGCTGCCATCCGCCAGCGTGGTACCCGTATAGTTAAAGCTCCAGTTGCCACTGCCATCGGCGGTAGTGGTTCCGATGGAACCGGCATCCATAAACACTTCAACACTGGCACCGATTTCTGCCGTACCATTAAACAGCAACTGATTATCACTGGTAATGCCATCCGCCGCTGTAGCGGTATCCGTGGTGATACTCGCCACCACTGGTTGTGCGATCACACTATCAATGGTCAGATTAAAATCCGCAGAAACTACTGAAATATTTCCTGAGTTGTCACTGGCTTGAGCCGTTAACACATAGCTGCCATCCGCCAGAGTAGTGCCGGTATAATCAAAACTCCAAGCGCCTGCGCCATTTGCGGTGGTAGTCCCTACGGATACACCATCCACAAATACTTCCACATCATCGTTGGCATCCGTAGTACCAGAAATAACTAACTGGTTGTCATAGGTAATGCCATCTCCCGCATTACCTGTGTCGCTAGACACGCTGACGATGGTGGGTGCGCCAATGCTACCATCGACAGTTATTGCAGTAGCGCCAGAGACAACAGACACATTACCTGCCGTATCCGTCGCCTGCGCCGTAAAATTATAACTACCATCGGCCAGCGGGCTAGTTGGGCCAAAACTCCAATTGCCGCTACCATCAGCACTTACTGAACCGGCAGACACCGCATCAATAAATACTTCAATCGATGCACTCGCTTCTGCACTACCCGTAATATCCAACTGATTATCACTGGTAATCCAATCACCAGCTACTCCAGTATCTTGTGAAAATCCACTGATCACTGGCGTTGCCGGTGCCGCCGTATCTAAAACAACGGTATAACCGGTGGAAAATACGGAGATATTCGTGGCGAGATCTTGCGCGGTTGCCGTTAGAACATAATTACCGTCGGCCCCTGGATTAAAGGCCAGTGACCAATTACCGCTAGAAGTAGCCGTGGTTGATGACAACAAGACGCCATCCACGTATAGGGCTATCGTGGCGTTATTTTCTGCGGTTCCAATAATCGTTAAGGTGGCATCACTGGTAACACCATCACCCACAACAGCGGTGTCTGAACTGATGGAGGTAATAACCGGCGCGTTGGGAGCTAATTTATCAATGTACAATGATGTTGCGGAAGAGAAACTCGATTGCGTACCCGCCACTGACTCGGCCAACACACTAACACTATAAGTTCCTGTCGCAAGATCTACTGAACTGTAGTCAATAGACCAGTTGCCCGCTCCATCAGACAAACCAGAGGTGACCTCAGAACCATTGATATACAAACGAATAACTACATTAGGATCGGGAGAGGTTCCAGCAAACAGTAATTGGCCATCGCTGGTGAGCCAATCTCCAACTATACCAGTGTCCGTGGTGATGGAAGTCAGGGCTGGAGTTGCTGGTACGAGAGTACTAACAATGATATTCAAATCCGCAGATATGGCAGATCCATTACCGGCCACGTCGGTTACTACGGCAGTAAACACATAACTACCGTCAGCTAATGGTGAACCACTGAAATCAAACGACCAATTTCCAGTGCCATCCACTGTGGTTATTCCTGCAGAGACTCCATCTTGAAATAGCTCAACCGAAGCACCCGCTTCAGCGGTGCCTGAAACCACAATAGCACCGGTATTGGTAGCGCCATCTCCAACCGTTCCTGCATCCGGACTAAAGGCCAGATTGGTGGCTGCTGAAGGAGCCAGGGTATCCACCTCGATGGTAAAAGGCCCAGAAGATGACGACCGGTTTCCAGCGCCATCAGTGGCACTAACCACAAAGCTATGTGCGCCCTCTCCCAGGCCAACTGCAGTATAATTAAAGTTCCAGTTACCACCACCGTCTACCGCTGTACTACCAATTCTTACACCATCTAAGGTTACGGTAACCGAGCTGTTGGCTTCACTAGTACCCGCTATATTGATGTTATTCGTGTTAGTTATCCCATCGCTGCCACTGCCGCCATTATCAGGCGATATACCAGTAATGACAGGAACTGGGGGATCTAGCGTATCTACGGTAACGGGGAATTGAGTACTGATAGCACTCACTAAAGATAAGTAGTAGGTATCAGCAGTAAGCTGATAACTACCATCGGCTAATGTTGTTGACTGATAGTCAAAGGTCCATTGACCACTGCTGTTAGCAGTTGCTGTACCGATTTGCACATTATCCAAATAAATTCTAACGACCAAATTTGCTTCGCTGGTTCCAGAAATAGTCAAGGTATTGTCTGCGGTAACACCGTCACCCACTTGGAATGAGTCATTTGAAATTTGCGTAATAATAGGTGCTGCTGGCGCATTGGGATCGTAATAGAAATTAAAAGTTGTGGCAGACTGCGACGTTTCACCTTGCATACCAAAGCTAAAAAGCTTTACTGAATAGGCGCCTTGCGATAGTGGAATCGACGTGTAATTAAAACGCCAAAAACCAACGGCATTGGCAACAGTGGAGCCCGCTAAATTATTATTAATCCAAACTTCGATGGCATGCTGCGGTGCAGACGTGCCTTCTAGTACAATTTGATCCGTTATAATTCGACCTTCGCCGTAAGACTGGCCATTGCTAACCAGAGAAGTAACTACGGGGCGAGCAGTAGCACTCGACGAACCCGCAGGCGCTCCTGAGTTATCGGTCTCGTCTGCACTGGAGTCGTTATTACCTGTCCCTGTCGAATTGTTGCTTTCCGTGCTTGAACCTGAGCCTGAAGCTTGTTGACTACTGGACGATGGGCTCTTATCCGACGAGCCTCCGGAACCACCACAACTGGTGAGAACCATAACCAATACAACAATCCAAATTCTCATAAACCCTGATTGGGACAACACCGCCTCCACTACTACTGCCAAGCGCACTGACGCGCAAAATCTCACACTTAATATAGTTGAGATTTGTACAATTACCGGTCAGTAAGTGGAGGGAAACGCAGGAGAAACTCAGGGTTTACATAGTGGATACACTCGAGTAACAATTCGCGAAACGGAAACTATTTTCATTTCATGGAGTTGCAAATGTAAATTTACATAGGAAAGGCTTACTGGTTGAATTGTTTATATAATTATTAATTTTGTAACAGGAAACTTAAAATATTTAGTGAATTAGAGAAACGTCAAAAACTTGTCAGAAGGTTACCTAACCGGCTTTATTATGACAGCTATTACCGTAACAATTGACTCGCATATTTTACAGCTACTGAGCAGGCCAAGGAGAAACTAAGGACTGGCCCCGCCGACGCTGATTTTCCCAAGAAAGCTTAATTCTAGCTGGACTTATCGATTGACGAATTAAACGCACTTCGTCAACGATTATATTGAAATTTCTAATTGAGTTCGAATCTATTTGCTTTAAAAAGCCGATAACCAGATCAGCACCTATCTCGGTATCACGAACATCAGGGTCATTATGCTTTTCCTCTCCATCATAATAAACCTTTGTACCCCCATTGATGTCATGAACCACTACAACATGTTGAAAGAAGTCGAATCCGAGCACATTTGATAGTTTAAAATCCAAACCAAGAGTGTCAGAGCCGCTATTATCACTTATTCTAAATGAGGTCTGATAATTATCAGAAGTAAAAAACGGAATACCACAAATGCTCCAAACGTTGGTGTATGGAGATTGAATACGCCACACCTTTGAACCTGAACCTCTGCTAAGCAAATTCCAAGGCTTTGATTGACTACAAAGCACTTGATTATCTCTGGCATCAACCCACATCTCAATGGAAAAACTCTGATTACTTAAATCAAAAGACGAATCAAAGGGCACTACAAATTTATCAGCATTGATACTCCCCCCTGAATAATTAGTGTCAAAATCAGCTGAGTTTCCAATAATTCCATCTACTCTTGCAACAGAACCTTGTTCTAAACCATGGTTCTCATTTAATGTTGAATCCAAAGCAGCCCCATTGGCCTCATTAAAATGATAAACATTGGAATAATCACCCCAAACAGCATCAGGATTTTGACCGTCTGCGACGGTACCATTAACAACATCATCATAATACATGGTAATAAAATCACGGTTTGACGCACCGTCAAGTTGAGGCACCAGTACCCAAACAACTGCAGAGCTGCTGGTCCACTTTTCAATTTCATAAGGTAAATTAGTGATCCCATCATCGTCAACAAACCGGATGTCTGGGGCTCCGATTTGAACTGAGCTCAAAATAGCAGAGTTTTCAATTTCAATTAACAATGGGAAATTTGTAATATCGCTACTCACCCCAGCTCCTGAGCTAGTCGTGTCAAACTGAAACACTTGTTGCTTTCCAAACAATTCTTGAATATCTATGGTATTAAATGAGAGAGTACCCGCACCAGTAAAACCATCGAAGCCAACACCCCGTCTATTAACAATTGCATTCGGAGTAAGTTCAACGTAATAGCCAGTATTTGGTTCAAGCGGTTTGCTTAAGGTGATATCAATTCTATTTGAACCGCTTCCACTGGCATTTCCATTCGATAATTGAAGTGACTCCCAAATTTGATTGTTAGAAATATTTCGAATCAATAGGTTTCCACTACCAATTTGAACTTCTTCATTAAATAACAATGAAATAACTTGATTCAGAGAAACATCATTTGCGAGATTTACAGGTACTGTACCGGTCAAAGCGGTTTCCACGGTGCTAAATCGCCAGCTAGAGCCAACATTATTAATACCTACAAAAGCATTGTCTGCTTCATCAACAAAAGCAAACTCATCAATGAGCACATAAAAGTTGCTGCCGCCATAAAGATTGTTAGACAAGGTTATAGTAATTTGATTGCTACCATTTCCTGTAATCTGGTTACTAGAAGCACTAAGTTGGTCAACTAAGGAGTTATCAATCGCATCTCGTATCTCTACGAACCCATCTCTTGTATACACACGCTCGTTAAATGAGATCACCAAATCCTCATCAAACTGCACAGCGCTTGCGTTTTGAGCAGGAGAGAATGTCATGGATTGAGGAGCCACCGTATCAATTACGACGTTGTACTTACCAGATGCAATCGATCGATTACCGAAGTCATCATAGGCCACAGCAGTAATCTCATAGGTTGCATCCAATAGAGGCACCAAATTTATAAAGATCCAGTCACCTGACTCATCAGAAGTTGTCGAACCTATGTTAGTACCATCAATATACACATCGATGTTTACATTTGCATCAGCTGTTCCTGTTATTTGAATGGTATTGTCATTAGTAATACCATCGCTTGGGATATTTGAATCGTCGGCAATCCCGAGAATCAACGGCTGGTTAACTGTCGTCGCTATTGTAATCACTAACGAGTCCGATGCCGGTGACACATTGCCCGCCACATCCGTGGCCGTCACACTTATGGTGTGGTCGCCATTGCTTAAGGTGGTGCCGGTAAAATCCAATAACCAGGCACCGCTGCCATCGGCTGTGGTAATTACATCTGCGCCATCAATCGTCACAGTAACAGTGCTGTTCGCTTCCACCGTGCCTTGGAACGACAAGGTCTGATCGCCGGTAGTACCGGTAACCACACCCTGATCATCCAAAGCTTGAGGTGTTGCTGGTTTAGCAGGTGCAACGGTATCCACCGTAATGGCTAACTCCGAGGAATCCCCAGAAACATTACCAAATTCATCCGTGGCTCGTGCGGTATATTGATAAGTGCCATCGGCTAAACCCGATAAGGGAATACTCCAGCTAGTGCCAGTAACCGGTGCCGTTAAACCCGTAGTCACCCCGCTCTCAAATAACTCCACCGTAACCCCATCAATGGCAGTACCACTAATCACCAAATCACTATTATTGGTGATACCATCGGCTAAGTTCGAATCCACCGCAAAGCTTAAATTGGTGGGGGCTGAAACGCCGACATTTACCGTTATGGTTAACGAGTCCGATGCCGGTGACACATTGCCCGCCACATCCGTGGCCGTCACACTT
>CAWUJH010000010.1:0-165094 GCA_963922875.1 uncultured Ketobacter sp.
CCTGGCTTGTAGGAAAAAACCATATCGTAGGCCGGAGCCAACCGCCAGACTCCCTCGCCACTCATCACAAAAGCAGTATTTTTAGTATGGTCACCATGATTTCTGGCGATAACATTAAAGACCATACGGCGAAAAATTTGCACCGCATCCTCGCGCGGCAAACGCAGCTGACGGGCAATACCCAACAACTCCTCGTAACTGAATGCGCCAGGTTGCCTGTAATCCGCATGAGCCATCGCGCATAAGGTTTGCACATGCAGCTTTGTATTACCCACGCGATCAAAACGCTGTGTCAAAAAGTGTGCTCTGGCACCGTCGCGCAAAACCTCGCTAGGCATCATGGTAATACCGGCGGCCGTCGCCATCAGATAATACGCATACTCCATTAAGCCATATCCCTGGGAATCGCCCCAAAGCTCACTGCACTGAGCCCTCTCATTGACACCATCAAACTTCAATAGGCAATGAGTAAAACCTGGTGACGCTGCCAGTTGACCTGATCGCACGATGGTTCTGGAATCGTCGATCGCCACCACCGCTTTAGGCCGGGCCCCGCCAGCACTGGCCCCCACCTGACACAACGAAGAGCAATCCACAGGGTTTTCAGAAGCTGTGTTGATCAAACGGACGCGCTGATCCAACAACTGTTGCGCTGAATCAACCAAAGTTTCGAGGACCAGATCCTCCCCCATATTGTCATCCCGCGGCATAGCTGGACCATATTCCAGTGCACCCATTCCCCTGGAACCGCTATACAACAAGCGTTCAATAGCACTAAAGCTATCGGGATCACGACCTTGACTGGCTAACCATGC
Organism: uncultured Ketobacter sp.; assembly: GCA_963922875.1. Lineage (GTDB taxonomy): Bacteria > Pseudomonadota > Gammaproteobacteria > Pseudomonadales > Ketobacteraceae > Ketobacter. The sequence continues at coordinate 816 of CAWUJH010000010.1, forward strand.
GTTGACAACAGTATCGCCAAAATAGTCCGGTAAGCTGTCAGCCAAAACGGCCGGTAAGCCGCGAAAGGTTTCCCAGGGTAACTGGGAAAAGCGGTATTTCTTTAAAGCCAGGGGCATTTGCAGAGGCGCGATTTCAATACCGGACTGCAGCCAATGTTTGCAGTACTCGAAGGTTGCCACACCACTCTTGTCGCCATAAGCGAGAGCTCCCACCAAGCGACCCTGCCATTCTACTCGGGCAACCTGAGCTACCAATCCAACACCTCCACATCTTGCCGCTCCATCTCCCCACTACTGCGGGGGGATGAGGCCCGCTGGCGCTGTTTTCCTTTCAGCTTTAGCAACGCCATCGGACTGAAAGCGCTCTCAGGCAGCCAGTAATCCAACTGCTCCAAAACCCCTAATACACGCATTACTTTGATGATATTCAGAAACTTACCCTGCCCTTTAATTAAGGCACGATACGTCTTAGGGGTTATGCCCACCTCTGCAGCCAAGGCTTCCTGATCAATATTTTGCTCAAGACGTAACTGCTCAAGCCGCTGCCCAATTTCTTGAGCAATCGCTTGGTCAGACATAGCAAAATTTATTTTATCAGTCATAATTTCCCTATTATAGTGTTTTTATTAAATAGCAGATATTTTATTACCTTCTATAATTCATTTTTTATTAAAATAAAGCGAAACATGACAAAATCATCTACGAATTAAACTTAATATAAGTAAATATTCACCTATAAAGCTAAATTTATACCTTTTAACGGTAATTATCTACCTTAAATATGGATCAATCCCAAAATTATGATATAGTTCCGAAGATGATTATTCCCAGCAACGCACAAAAGCAAACATCAGGCTTATGAACAACGGATTTGCCGCTAACACCAACAACCAAGTGCCGCTAATCCGATTGCTCACCCAATTTAACGGCCAAACACCTACGGAGCCCGGTATCGCGGAACAACTGGGACGCATGATCAATCTGGCTGACGCCATTCACTTTGCGGATTCACTTTATCGATCCAGTAAGGCCCAGCCTGAACCAAGCCCCATTGCTGCCGCCGCCGCGCAAAAGCTACTGCTACAAGAGCGGAGCGCCGTAATCCGATCTCTCAAGAAAGCAAAATGGCCGACACCTCCACAGCCGTTTGAAATCTATTTCAAGTTTTATGTGGCACAACAGACCAATATGGAACGTAGAATCGCAAAACTGCGGGAAGACATTCGCCAAGCTATCGCCGAACAGAGCCAGACCCTTGCTCACTTGGCCGCACTGGATCGTACACTGGACGAGCTATTTCAGCCTCAATTTCGCAAATTTTTTCACACTGTTCCCCGCCTGTTACAACAGCGATTCTCCCACTGGGAGCAGACCACGGCAGGGCATGAGATTACGGCTGAAACCCTCCAATCAACCCGGTTTGGAGCAGAGCTAATGCAAGTGTTTCTAGCCGAACTCGATTTGCGCCTGAAACCCATTCTGGGGCTATTAGAAGCCCTTGACGCCAATCACCCTTCACCCCAGATTCAAGAGGCCAATATACTTGAAGACTAAAACCGCTGCTTACCTCACTTTTGTGTTTGGATTAGCCATTGTCGCCTGGATGGCCGCAACATTTGTGGGTACTAATTCACTGGCACTACTCATCACACTGATCATTGGAGCGACCTACTGCTTCGGTTTCCGCGAACTGCGCAACTACCAAAAGATTACTGAATCATTTTCCCAGGCATTGAAAAAAAGCGTCAGCAACCAGGAACAACTCAAACAGTGGCTCAATCAACTGGATATATCACTGCGCACACCGGTAGCCTTGAGAATAGAAGGTGAACGCAGCCCTATGCCCACCCCAATGCTAACGTCTTACCTGGTGGGCCTGCTGATAATGCTGGGTCTACTCGGCACTTTCGCCGGCATGGTCAACACCCTCCAAGGTGCGGTAACAGCATTACAAGGCAGTGCAGAACTGGAAGCTATTCGAGCAGGCTTGGCCGCCCCCATTAAAGGGCTAGGACTCGCCTTCGGCACCTCCGTAGCCGGTGTTGCAGCATCGGCTATGTTGGGCTTTATCGCCACCCTCAGTAAACGGGATCGCTTATTAACATCACAAGTCTTGGACCAAGCGATTGCCAGCGAACTTTATATTTTTAGCCGTAACCATCAACACCAACAAACACTGGCCGCACTACAAAAACAAACTGACGCCCTACCCAAAGTAGCCAATCACCTGGAACAACTCAGTGAAAAGCTATCCAGCAACCAGTCCGGGTTTCATACCGCCACCGCCGCTCTTTATCAGGATCTGGCTCAATCCGTTGCCGCCACCTTAACGCACACATTGAGTGAAAGCAGCCGTCTCGCCGGATCCAGCCTGAAACCGGTGTTCGAAGAAGTCATGAATGGACTGCAACAGGAAAACCGAACCCAACAGCAGCAATGGCTCCAGCATGCAGAGCAACAGCTGGGAGCGCTAACTGAATCTTTCAAGGCAACCAACAACCACTTGGCTCTCAGCTGGCAAAATGGTCTCGACCAACAAAAACAAGCCTTTGAGCGATCACATAAAATATTGCTCGACACCTTGCAACAACACGAGCAAACCCAAAGGCAAAAAGTCACCGAACTTCTGACCGCCAACGAGACTCTGGTCAGCGCCAGAATCGCCAGTGAAGAACAATGGCTCCAGCAAAGCAAACAACAAGTGCAAGAACTCATCAGCAGCATAAGCCAACAACTCAGCCTCTTGCGTAACGAAGAAGCTCAGCGGGGCGATACAGCGCAACAGCGGCTCATTGAATTACAGCAAGCATTGGCGATACAACTCGATGCCCTAACCGCTTCTCTGCAACAACCCTTGAACCAATTAATGGCCACTGCAGCAGAAGCACCACAAGCTGCCACTAAAGTTATTGCTCAGCTGCAACAGGATATAAGCGCCAACCGCGAACGGGACAATGCGTTACTCAAAGAACGTCAGCAACTGATTACTCAAATAGATCAACTCACCAATTCACTCCACGAACACTCCGCGCTCCAGCAAAATACAATTTTGTCACTCGTTACCGAAACACAAACTATGCTCAGCAAGGCAGACCAGCAATTTCAGCAGCAAATCACCAATGAAACCGAAAAGCTCACCGAAGTGGTGGACTTATTTGCCGCCAGCACCAATGACATGGCCTGTTTGGGGGAATCCTTTGAAGTGGCGATTAGCCATTTTAACGATGGTAACGAGCGCCTGATGACTCACTTGAACAATATTGAACAGGCTCTGCAAAATGCCACTCAGCGTAGCGATGAACAGCTTGGCTATTATGTTGCTCAAGCCCGGGAAATTATTGACTACAGCATGATTTCTCAGCAAGAAGTCATCGATAAGATCCGCCAAATCAACCAACCATCAGGAACAGCCTAACCTATGCAACATCTTGATGACGGGATTGAACAGCCACCAATCTGGGCTATTTTTGGTGACCTAATGGCCGCTTTAGTGGGCGTGTTTGTGTTGCTGTTAGTCTGGGTTATTGGTTATCAGCTCGAATTGTCGCAAACTTTAAAGCAAGAAATTGAAAAACGCCAACAGGCGGAGCAACGGCGCTCCGCGTTAGAGCAAGCCCTTGCCACGCCTTTGGCCAATGGCCGCATCACGTTAAAGGATGGTCGCATAGGCATCAGCGGTAGCGTTCTGTTCGATTTAAACTCTGCCGCGCTACAACCCAATGGCCGTACACTTCTAAAAAGTTTAGTACCACCCCTTACCGTTTACTTGCAGCAAAACCAACAAATATTAATGGTGAGCGGATTCACTGACGACCTTCCCATCAATAAAGGCAATTTGAATTTTGTCGATAACTGGGAGTTATCAGCCCAGCGCTCCTTGACCGTAACTCGAACGCTGATCAACGAGGGTATGCCCTCCAACCTGGTGTTTGCCGCCGCCTTCGGCGCGGAACAACCTGTAGCACCCAACTCTACAGCACAGAACCGCGCGCAAAATCGCCGCGTAGAACTGGCACCGGTACCGCAAATCGCGAGCAGCGCACAATGACCGAAGCCATTGCCCCACCACTGCAACTGACAGCCCTGCCAAATCAGGACGAACTCCAAGTCTTGCGAGACCGTATAGAAGCCTTAAAAATAGAAGCCTTAAAAAATCAGCCAGACCCCAACACTAACCCGGCGCGATTGCGGTACTTAGAAACCTTGATTGAACGGGCAAATCATCCTCGTCCACGAATAAGGCAGCATTTACTGCGCAAAATTAAAGTCCTGCTGGCAATGCCAACGAATGACCCAATTCAACAGAAGCCCGCTCTCCAGTCCACTGCCGCAACCCAATTGGCAGCATTGCGGGCAACACTCAACCAAGCCGCCATAACACCACAACCTGAAACCGGTAAACTGGCACAATTAATGGCGCTACAGAATCAAGAACTGCTTGGCCCCGAAGTCAACGACCTGACTCATAACTGCACCATTGAATTAACCGCCAAGCATCGACTGCAGCAGTCGCTGGTAAAACAACACACAGAAAGCCGAGTTCAGCTAGCTTTACATAAGGGCCCAACGGAGCCAGGACCACTTAATTCACAGCGTTTGATCGTGCAGGCGTTTACAACATTGGAAACCCTGGCACCTGACTATCTGAAACAGTACCTGGAGTACATCAACGCCTTGCTCCAAATTAGTGACCTACAGACAAGCATCACCCCAAAAAAGAAGAAATAACAACCTAACCCCCTGTTAACCCCATCACAAATCCAGCGAAATCGAACGATATCGCCGTCAGGCCACGCTGGTTCAGCTACACTCTAGCTACTAGCAGCTGAGATAGGCTCCTGATGCTGAGCCAGATAGGTGAGCCATGCCTAAATTAATCTTTTTATGTGTTATCGCAGTAATCAGTGGTTGCGCGCAAAAGCCAGTCCAAACCACCGCTATTCCTATCACCTTAACTCAAGGGGTCACAGTACCCTTCCCTACCAGCCAAGCTACACGCATCGAAGGCGATGACATTACATTCTATGACCAAACGGGCTTTCTGGGCTTTGTGCAAAGGGATTATCTAGCGCTTGAAGACCAGCCCGCCAGTGATTTCATTATGCGAGCTTTTGAGCTAACCAAAGAGCGGAATTTTGAACTGGAAGAAATCAACCTTGGTTCTTTTGTGGGCTACATCATTTATAAAGAGAATACTGCAACAATGTACTTCGCCAAAATCCAGGACAAAGAAACCGTTTACACCATTAGCATCAAGAACAGGAACAATATTGAGCAAATTTTAGCGTCATTGGTGGCCGCGCACTAAAAAATACCGCCACCAATGACAAACTAACGTCTACTTCTGTTCCTGAATCTTGCTTAGCTCGTCTGCAATCATTTTATCAGTCGAACCACTGGCAAAGAGAAACACAGCCAAACCGTGAAAAATAATGCCAACCCCCCAAGCCATAAGCACCCACAAAAACCATAAGTATTGGGATGAAGTCGCAAAGTTTATGATGGCTAGCATCACTATTACCGTTACAAAAACCGCCCCATGGAGATAGAAGCCGAGTTTAGCTCCAGTGCGAAGCTTGGCCTTTTTTAGCGCGCGTTTATTGTCCATTTTGTTTTCCTTTAATTGTTTGAATAACATGAGAATAGAATCACTATCGATTGACCGGCTGGTTTATTGCTCAAGATCTAATGTCTTTGACCCTATAATAAGCAAAGCCTATCCTCTCCGCAGCTATTAAAACACCATTTGTAAGCCCGCAGTCAATCCTACGATAGTCTCTGTGGTTTCAACACGACTGCCGTCAAACCGGGGGGCATTTGAATAATCCTTGGCATTCATATCGTAATTTTGAACCCGAAAATCCACAAAGTACGCCAAGCTATCCGTCAGAGGGGCCAGCCAGGACACGGCCCCACTAACACCCTGACTATCACCGCGATAATCAAAATTAATGGCCGCTTCCATGTCCTGATAGTTGTCACTGTATTCACCGTCCATCAGCGCATAGGCTAAACTTGCATTAACTCTACCCGGTGCCACATCCCACCCTGTGCTGACACCCACAAAAAAACCTTTCTCAATATATTCCTGTCGATATTCGCCAAAGCCATCGTGAAGCATTTTGGAAGCCGAGTTAAAACAAGGGTCAGTGGCCACAACGCGGGGACAATCGCCAATGGCTTCCGGCGTTAACTCGGTTTCCCCAGCCATATAGCCACCAAACACCGTAATTTTTTCGTTTAATTTCAACCCAATCGCTAGGCTAATATCATTCCGGGTTACTTCAGTATACAACCCTGTAGCTTCGCCCGTATAAGGAATATCAGAGTCAAACGCATCATTGCTTAGCCCCATTTCATACTTTAAGGCGATATACATAGCCTCGTAGAAAACCACACCTTGCAAATTCAAAACTCCAATGGTTGCTGACAGGTCACCACTAGGCTGTTCAAGTTCAGCAACGCCTTTAAAATTTTGCTCCATATAGAGTTGCTTCAGCTGAAATCCAAACCCGCCCATGAACCCCACCTCAGACGCTTGCAACCCTTGGAGTGGCAACAAACCCACGCCAGCAAACATTAAATTTACAATGTATTTCTTCATCACTACAGCCCCTTAGTACCCACAATGCATTATCGTCAACAAAGACACTCACAAGACAAAGCAGGCCTTAAACTTTTGGTTACCGAACTATCCCAAGCTCCCAAGCAGGAACTCCTGGATGCCCATTGTACCGGGCTCGCACGATCTGCCAAGCAACGAATTCAAGTCTATCAAATTAATTAATCTATCAGCGCTTAAGCGGATAATATAAACAGGGAAATACAACAACCAACACCGACGAACCAAGCCAGCGTTCTGAGCCAACCCCAATCGAGAAGGTAAAATACACCATAGATAACCCGACTGATAAGATAAGTAACCGCCAAGGTGTCCAGCATTTGTGGAGCAATTTTTCCCACTTGAAGCGCCACAAGTACCGCTGCCGCAAACAATGGAAAAGCTTCAAAACTATTCATTTGCGCCCAATTTGCCCGTTGCGGCCAACCCTGTAATCGATCGAGAAAGAGCCTCGGTTTATTGTTATCAAAAGTTCGTAACGACGAAGATTTTGCCAATAAAGTCCAAATAAAAGGCATTAACCCTGCCCCCAAAATACACCAATGCGCCGTTGTCATAAGATTCCTTTATCTGTAGTTATTCGTTTATTGTTATACCAATTTGGCTATAGCCGGTAAGTACATCTTTGAAGAAGGCAATAATTCCAACACAATCGACATCAATTTGACCATGGCTTGGTTTATAACTGCCACTAAATTTGCTGTAATACTCTAACAAATTATCGCTGAGCTGAATCATGCTTGAACAAATAGCACAAACCATTGGTTGCCCCTACTGTGGTGAGTCCATATCTGTACTCATTGACAATTCAGTCGACCAGCAAGAATACATTGAAGACTGCCAAGTGTGCTGCCGGCCCATTATTTTCAACGTTAACATCAGCTTGAGCGGCGATATCACGCTTTCTGTTTTTAGCGAGGACGAATAATATCCCAACACTAATGAGGAGACTCTATGGGTTCGCTGACAACATTGGATTACGTCATCATCAGCCTATATACACTCATTGTCGTCGCGGTTTGCGTTAGGGTCACTAAACGCTCTCCCAATCCCGATGAACTTTTCTTGGCCGGGCGTAGCCTGGGTCCTGCGGTAATTGCCCTTTCTTTATTCGCATCCAATATATCTTCCACCACCTTGATTGGTTTACCTGGTGCCGCCTGGGAACACGGTATCTCAGTGGCAAACTATGAATGGATGGCAGCACTGGTACTTATTTTTACAGCTTTATTTGTCGCACCTGTGTTTATTGGTCAACGACTAACCACTATTCCTGAAGTACTGGAAAAGCGTTTTGACGCGCGGGTGCGCAAATACCTGTCCGGAACCTCTCTGTTCTTAAGTATTGTGCTGGATACCGCAGGCAGCCTTTACGCCGGAGCCCTAGTATTAATGCTGTTTGTTCCTGGCTTATCCCTCGCACCGACCTGTGCGGCAATGGCGATATTTGCCGGTATCTATACCACAGCGGGCGGACTCCGAGCGGTAGCCTACACAGATGCCTTACAGTCCATTGTCCTGCTGCTAGGCTCACTGATTTTAAGCGTAATTATTTTTGCTCAATTTGATTTCAGTTGGGAAGCTGTTACCGCCAGCATGAGCCCGGAACACATGTCGTTGATCCGGCCACTGGATGACCCAGCTCTGCCCTGGCTCGGCACTTTAATCGGTTTACCTATCCTGGGATTCTACTATTGGACCATGAATCAGTATGTGGCGCAACGACTGCTCGGGGCTCGCGACGTGAATGCGGCGGTTACTGGTGCATTGTTCGCCGGACTAATGAAGCTACTACCGCTTTTTTTGATGGTAATACCTGGAGCGATGGCAGCCACTCTGTTTACTGACTTGGAACGAGCTGACACTGTCTTTCCACGGATGATTGCCGAATTTGCCCCGCCGGGCATTGCGGGTCTCATGATCGCTGGTTTGATAGCCGCCATAATGTCTAGCGTAGATTCCACGTTAAACTCTGCCTCAACTTTATTTATGGTGGACTTTGTCAAACCGAAAAAACCAGAACTCAGCCATGCGCAAGTGGCTCGCTGGGGACGTTACTGCACATTATCGCTTATGGTGTTAGCTGCAGTATGGGCCCCTGCCATTGATAATTTCCCTGGATTATTTGCCTATTTGCAACAATCTTTTGCGTACGTCACCCCCCCGCTTGTCGCCGCCTTTGCTGCGGGTTTTTGCAGTAAACGCATAGGGGCCGATGCCGCTTTTCGCGGCATAATAGGCGGCCATATTATTTCTGCAGTACTCTTCTCGGGAGCGCAACTGGAATGGCACAGCATCCATTTCACCATCGTTGCTGGACTGTTATTTTGCATTACCCTGCTGCTTATTGCCGTGCTTCAATGCCTGCCCGGATCAAAGCAGCCCAGCGAAGAACAATGGTCTACCTGCGCGCAACGAAACGCGCCGCGATTAAAGCCAACGTTTAAATGGTCTGCTGCAAGCGTCGTGCTACTTACGGCTGTTATCGTTGGCGCGTTCTGGTAACATCAGGCAACTTTATGGGCCAAGCCGTTTAAATCTACGGATTTTTCACGACACTTAGACACCGCCTGCAGAAACTCATCACCCCAATAAGCAATATCATGATGACGCACAATTTCAAAAGCTTCGCGAATTCTTGATCTTGCCTCGTCCCGATTCATGGTTAAAGCCAAATAACAGGTAGCAATCAATTCGGCAGGATCATGGGGGTTAGCCAGCACGGCACCGCGTAATTCCGCTGCAGAACCGGCAAATTCAGACAACACCAATACCCCACTACCTTCTGTCAAACCCTGGGTAGCAACATATTCTTTGGCTACCAGGTTAAGACCATCACGTAAGGGTGTAATCCACATCACATCCGCCATGGCGTAATATGCAACCAATTCGGAAAATGGCACACTGCGGAAAAAGAATTGCACTGGAGTCCAACCCACACGAGCAAAGCGTCCATTAATTCGGCCTACGGCCTGTTCAATCTGTGACTGCAACTCATCATAAATTGTCATCTCTTGAGCCGCAGGCACGCACACAGTAATTAAGGTGACTTTTTCAAGCAGTTCTGGGTACTCAGACAGCAAACTCTCGTATGCCAACAACTTCTCCAATATGCCTTTCGTATAATCCAGTCGCTCCACCGACAGGATTAATCGCATACCAGATAATTCACTGCGCAGTTCGGCCATTCTTGCTTGTATTTTTTCATCGGCCAATGCGGTTTCTACACGAGTCAAATCCAAACCTACGGGGTGAGCACCAAGCCTGATATAGCGTTCATGAATCTTAATTTCTGTGGTCATTTCTTCGAGACCTACCGCGCAACCGTAGGTTAAAAAGCGCGGGGCACAACTGGCTCGTTCGGTTATTTTGATAGGCATTACACCACGGGCCACATCAACAAAATTCTCAGCCTGGCGGGGAATATGAAAGCCAATAAAATCACATTGCAACAAGCTGCCCACGATATCACGCCGCCAGGGCAAAACATTAAACACATCCGCTGAGGGGAAATAGGTGTGATGAAAAAATGCAATGGTCACATCGGGCCGCAGCTCTCGCAAATAGGCAGGCACCATCCACAGATTATAATCATGAATCCAAACTACAGCGCCTGGTGCAGCCTCCGCTGCAGTGCGCTCAGCAAAGGCTTTATTGACTTTTAAAAATACTTGCCAATGATCTTCTCTGAAACTGGCCCGCTCCCAAAATGTATGAAGTGTTGGCCAAAACGCTTCTTTGGAAAACTTTTTATAAAATATATCCACATCGGATTTTGTTAAGGGAACACGAGCTGCCAATAATTTCGGATACCGAGAAGCATCCACTTCAGTATGAGTTTCAAACTCACCATAAGACTCATCATGAACAGACCAGGCCACCCAGGACCCGGGTTTACCATCGGCAAAAAAACTTAACAACGTAGGAATAATACCATTGGGTGAAGCCGGACGTCGGCGAATAATTTCGCCATTCTCAACCACTTCTTCATAGGGTAATCGGTGATAGACAATCACCAAATCAGATTTACCAGGCTGCAGGATATCGCGCGCCTCCGCCGCCATTCCCTCGCTGCCCAGGTAGCCAAAATGCTCAAAGGCCTCAAGAATACCACCACAACCAAAATCATTCGCATGAAACACCCGCGCTTGGCTTTCCGTGGCATCAAACAAGCCGCCTTCGGAGTTGCCGACACACACGCCTTTAAACCCCTGCACAAACAAACTAAGGTCGTTGAGCGAATCGCCCGCTACCAGCACATCTTCATCCCCCAAGCCCAAATGACGAATTAATTTGACCAGCGTTCCGCCTTTATTCACGCCTTTCGGTAAAATATCCAAATAGCGATTGGCAGAAAACATGACCTCACAACCCAAATCATCCACAATCTGTCTCAATTCTTCAGTGACGGCTTCTTCATTGCAAAAATAAGAACAGCGCCTTTCCTGCGGTACATCTTGTCGATCCAGCCCTGGCAAATGAGCGATGGCCTCCTCAATCACCACCTCACCAGGCCACAAATTATCAATTTCACTTTGCAATGGCTGTATTGGCTGTTGGGTTGCGCCGTCTACAACGGTACTCCCTACGTCGCAAACAATGTAATTTGGTGCTGGAATCGTTGGATCGGCCAACAGCGGTAAAACATTTTCTACGCCGCGACCAGTAACAAACACTAAATCGATATTCGGGTGAGAAGCAATAAGTTGATATAACTTAAGCCTGTCTTCTAGGTCACCTGCAAGAAAAGTCCCATCTAAATCAGTTGCTAATAACATGTCGATCTCCTACTTTGGTCGAGCGAACCTGTAAATAACTCCAGATCAGGGTGACGTGCTGTTGGCATTCTGGCTTCAAAAATACCAACAGCACGACAGTCTGTCTAAAGACGCAAACCAATGGTGCTATCCGTTCAGCGGTTTTCCGGTGTAGTAATCTCTACTTCTGGCTCCAGAATAATTTCCTCATCAGGAACCATTTCCAATGCCGTTGGCGTAGTTCGAACCATAGCCACAAACTGCGACGGATGCTCCAGCGTATCTACCTTTTGACGCTTGATTCTCCACCACGCATACAGTGCTAACATTAAGTTCATCAGAGCAAAAAACAAAGGTAATGCTTGCGGCCCAAGCAACCCCATGGCCTGCCCTGCCAACGCCGGCCCTAAAGCAGCACCAACACCATGCAACAATAACAGCGAACTTCCACCTGAGAGGATTTCGTCGCTCTCCAGATGATCAACCAAATGGGCTACTGCTACCGGATATATAGTGAAAGCTAACCCGCCGTATATTGCGATAGCCACCAATACCCAATAGCCCGCAAATGAAAGAGCCGCCAGAATAGCAGCGGCCAAGGTAGCGGTCGCACAAACGAAGGCCAACACCTTACGTCGGTCATGGCGATCAGAATATCGACCTACCGGGTATTGAAATAAAGCCCCTCCAAGAATCGCGCAACTAATAAAGGTGGCAATGCCATTGTTATCCAAACCAATGAGTCCACCATACACCGCCGCTAAGCCCCAAAAAGCTCCCATAGCCAAACCCGATAGAAAAGCACCACTGACAGCAACAGGAGCAATAGCGTAGAGCTGCTTAAACTTCAAACGGGTAATAACAGAGGTTTCTGGTTGCGCCAGTCGCGTCCAGGTCACTGGCACTAAACTAAGAGTGACCAACATTGCCGCCAGGGCAAATAAAACAAAAGTTGCTGGCGAGTCCAGGCGCAACAATTGCTGAGCCAGGGCTAACGAAACCAAGTTAACCACCATGTAGACAGAGAATATTTGACCACGTTGTTGAGACGAGGTCTGTCCGTTCAACCAACTTTCAATCACCGTATAAAGAACAACCAGAGCCGCGCCAGTTAACACCCTAAGCCCAAGCCACACATAGGGGTCAACAAATAGAGAGTGTAACAATACAGAAGATGAGGCGACTGCCGCGCAAAATGCGAACGTTCTAATATGACCAATACGCTGAATCAACGGTAAGGCAAGAAAAGTACCGACAAAATATCCTGCGAAATACCCCGACATTATGAAGCCTAGAGTACCGGAGGAATAGCCCTCAATTCCTCCTCGCAAAGCCAGCAAAGTATTCAGTAGACCACTACCCAGCAGTAGTAGTGCCACCCCTATCAACAATGCACTGATAGGGGCAACCAAAATTAACATAAGGTTCCCTAAACGAATTATTTGAACATAAGAGTACGCCAATGATACAACATTTAACACAAAAACGAAAATCACCTATGGCCAGTCACTCTGGGTGCAAGCTTTACAGAACTTCAGTTTTATAAAAAAAGATTCAATCTCAGGTTCAAATGCGATACAAACTAGATGGATCTTAACAAATTCATCAAAGCACTATTTTCACTGAATTGAATTTTTTCTTCTCGCTGTAAGAGGTTAACCATCACATGGATTTTGATTTCAGTGCCATCGAATTTTCGAGCTGGACTGTCGCCGCATTGATCGTCGCAGGCAGCACATTAGTTATGTTAATGATCAAACGAATTATTATTGGCAGGCTAGAAAAAATCACCAGCAGAACCTCCATGCACTTTGATACGCTAATGGTTCATGCTATCAACACGCCACTTACACTAGTCATAATTTTGCTTAATTTATTAATTCTGGACGCACTGTTTATCTATGTAGAGTTCGACGGTTTTGAGCTGGCAAAATTTAATGATATCGCCACAAAAATTTTAGCGATCCTTGCGATTATTTTATTTATTGATAGCTTTTGTCTGGGGCTGCTCCGCTATCACTCACAGAAATCTGAACTATTAAAAAACAGCCAAGGCATTGCCACTGGATTAACCCGCGGTTTAATTTTTGGTATTGGTATTTTAATCACTCTGGGCACCTTGGGCATTTCCATCACACCTATCATCGCGTCTCTAGGCATTACCTCTCTAGCTGTGGCTCTGGCTTTACAACCAACCCTGGAAAACTTCTTTTCAGGAGTTCAACTGGTGGTGGACAAACCTATACGGGTAGGTGACTTTATTGAACTGGATTCTGGTGAACAAGGATTTGTGGAGAAAATCGGCTGGCGTTCAACCTGGATTCGTATGCTACCCAATAACACCGTTATCATGCCAAACAGCGTGTTGTCTCAATCGAAAATCATTAATTACTACTACCCCGAAAAGGAGTTATCTGTTCCCGTGGAAGTGGGCGTTCATTACAGTTCGGACTTGGAACGAGTTGAGGAAGTGACTTTGGAAGTCGCACGTCATATATTGCGCACCCACAAATGGGGTGTTCCTGACTACGAAACATTTATCGTCTATCACACGTTTGATAATTCAAGCATTAATTTTACAGTGATGTTACGAGCACAGGAGTATTTTAATCGTTTTTTCATTCGCTCAGAGTTTATAAAAGCACTTCACAAACGCTATGCCGAGGAAGGGATTGTTATTCCATATCCTATCCGCGCCATTAATACCACTCAGGAAAGCCCGGAATTTCACGTGCAATCCAAGCCCTCGTAATATTCTCTCTGCGCTACTCTTACTGACCGAGTAGCGCCGCTTTCAAACTGGAGCTAAACGGATCTGCACCCAGCCAGATGGAGAAGTAAACACTGGCCCAACTCTTGTTTTCTGTATTTGCCAACAGTTCCCCATTTAACCAAAGCGTCAAACCCTCGTCAGGCTGATAATACACAACGTACTCGTCACCATCCTTAACTGAACGATAACCTTCGTGAAACTGCTGAATTTCATTCCACACATCCTGCGGGAAGTCCTGATTTCTCCTTAAGAGCACCTCAGCGCTTTCCCTAAAGGCATGAGCTGGAACCTCACGGGTGTAGTTGAACTGCATATACCGCGCCTCAGCGGTGTCTGCAATATTCCAAGGCCGCTGGCAATCTTCACGATAAAAACCACTATAAGCCACTCGGAAAAATTTATAGGCTTTTACTTCCGCTTCACCACACAACTGTAAGCTAGAATTACGGAACTCCAGCTCAACTGGAAAGATAATTTCAGCATTCAACTCAGCACTCATGGGTCCCAGCCATAACAAAACCGCCAACAACCGCTCATAACTATTGCTTTTCAACACTACTCTGTCCCCACTTTAGCGCGAATCGAACGAATTGGTGACCCGATCAATGGCAGGTGTCCATAGAATCCTTGCACTCCATCCCAATAATCCTGGTGTAAAACTATTTTATCCTCGTCGTCAAACCGCAAATGAGTGATTCCAACGGAATCGATATCCATTGTCGTCCACCAAACTTTACCCTTTGTATTCATCTTCCAGCGCAATAGCACATCATCTCCTACTACACTGGCATCCAAAACTTCTACAGTAGTCTGCGCAACGCTTGTCAAACCTAATAGGTAGCGCTTTAAGGTATTTCGGTCAGTAAAAGTATGGAAGGTGTCATTAAAGTAGAAATTCTCTGCATACACTTGATCAAGCCCGTCCGCAATGTCATCTGGATTCAGTGTCGCAAAAATGCGAACAAACCCTTCTAGCCTCGGATCAAGTTCAGCTGATCTAAAGGTATCCTGAGGTGCCAAAGCAAGATATTCATCAAAACCGCGCTCCGTGACCTTAGTAGTGCAACCCGCTAATGCCAGCGCCAACGTCACCAAAGCTGTAAACCCACTTAATCGAGCTGCACTCATGCCCATAACCTCATTGTCAACTAACCCTCATTGTAGATTAACACCCCAGTCAACGTGCTAACTGACTGAAAGGTAACTAGACTAACGGTACACTGGTGATAACTACGTGATTAACAGATGTTTTAGCATTCACACATCTTTCACGTCATCCAGACTAGGCTAACGGAATAGACTCTGAGGAACACTAGATGGAATGGGTAAATCGCCTACTGAGCTGGGCTGACAATGACCAAAAATCACTGCCTTTACATGATCAGCCAGACCGCACAGACTGGGGACGCGTGTGGCCTTTTGTCTTAATGCATGTCTTTTGTTTTGCGGCCCTCTGGGTAGGCTACTCTGCCGTAGCTATCGCCGTAGCTATTGCTCTTTACCTGGTGCGAATGTTCGCTATTACTGCTTTTTTTCATCGTTATTTCGCCCATAAAAGCTTTAGCACTTCGCGCCCTGTGCAATTTATCTTCGCCATCATAGGAACTGCAGCCACCCAACGCGGCCCTCTCTGGTGGGCGGGCCACCACCGTCAACACCATACCGCATCAGACACCCCGGCTGACCCCCACTCTCCGCTCCATGGCTTTTGGCATAGCCATTGTGGCTGGTTTCTAGGGACCCGTCACTTTCGAACCCCGACTCAGAGAATTAAGGATTTTACCCAGTATCGAGAATTAGTCTGGTTGGACCGTTTTGATGTTTTGGTTCCAATACTCCTCTGCATTATTTTATGGTGCGTTGGCGAAGCCCTCGCTAATTATTTACCGCAATTGCATACCAGTGGCCTGCAATTGGTTATTTGGGGCTATTTTATTTCTACCGTCGTATTGCTGCACTCCACGCTGGCGGTTAATTCCCTTGCCCATCGCATCGGTAGCCAACGCTACCAGACAACCGACGACTCGCGGAACAATTGGTGGTTAGCACTAATAACGCTGGGTGAAGGCTGGCACAACAATCATCATCATTATGCCGGTTCCGCCCGTCAGGGTTTTTTCTGGTGGGAAATTGATATTAGTTATTATTTGCTAAGGGTCATGGAAAAATTAGGTCTGGTATGGGATTTACGTGCAGTGCCGCATCATAAAAAATGGGCGCATAAACCCGATCGGCTTGCCACATTGACAGTTAAGGCGTCTTCACGGTGAAAATTGCAATTATTGGCGCTGGCGTTTCAGGTCTCGCTGCCGGACATTATTTATCAAATCAGATGGACAGCGGGCATCACCGCCACGCTTTAACTATTTTTGAAGCCAATTCCTATGCCGGTGGCCACACCGACACCCACGAGTTTGAGATTGAAGGAAAATCCATTCGAGTGGACTCGGGTTTTATTGTCTTTAACGAAGATAACTATCCTAATTTTACGGCTTTACTGAAATCGCTGGGTGTAGCTTGGCAAAATAGCGATATGAGTTTCAGCGCTGTCAATGAAGCTAGCGGCTTTTGCTACGGAGCCGATGGCTTCAAGCGCCTGTTCGCCCAAAAACGGAATTTGATTAATCCACAATTTTACCGAATGCTTTGGGATTTAATCCGCTTCTATCGCCAGGCACCAAAACAACTAGCCAACCAAACCACCTCAATAACCCTCGGTGAATACTTGGCGCAGCAGGGTTATAGCCGCTGTTTCATTGACAATCACATTATTCCCATGGCTTGCGCTCTTTGGTCTGGTCCCGCAGCAACCATCGAACAATTCCCATTAAATTATTTTTTATCCTTTATGAACAATCATCGCATGTTGCAGATTTTTGATCGCCCGCAATGGAAAACCGTTAGCGGTGGCTCCAATCGTTATGTGGATGAAATCGTTAATGAATTAAACGGCACTTTACGGCTTAATAGCCCCGTAAAATCCGTGAAGCGCAGCGCGAACCAAGTGACCATTAGCACCGAAGCCTACGGAGATGAAATCTTTGACACGGTAATTTTTGCTTGCCACAGCGATCAAGCCCTCCGACTACTGCAAGATGCCACTACGGCTGAACAGGAAATATTGGGTGCCATCGAGTATCAAAGTAACCACGTTGTGGTCCATACCGACAACCGATTCCTCCCCCCCTTGCGAGCCGCCTGGGCAAGCTGGAATGCCAGAATTCCAGCCACCGAGCAACACCAGTGTAGCGTCAGCTATTGGATGAATTTATTACAACAGCTGCCAGTGAAAACACCCATCATTGTAACCCTCAACCCAAAGGCAACCGCCTGCGGCGCAGTCGCTGCAGATAGGGTATTGGCAGAGCGCCATTACAGCCATCCTATCTACACTCAAGCTACGCTAAATGCCCAACGTAAAAAGGATGAGATAAACGGCCGTAACAATACCTATTTCGTCGGCGCCTACTGGGGTTGGGGATTTCATGAAGATGGTGTTCGAAGTGCCGTAGAGGTGGCTCAAATGATTGATGGTTCATCATGCTGACAAATTCTGCATTGTGCGAAGGTCATGTAACTCATCACCGCCACCAACCCACGGCGCATAGCCTGCGCCGCAACTTATCTATGGTACTGCTTGACCTGGCGGAAATCGACCAGCTCAACCAGCTTTACGGGTGGTCCACATCAAAACCCGCGTTGATGCGCTTTAAACGCAGCGACTACCTTGATCCCCACATTAATTGTCTTACTGATGCCGTTCACCAACGGCTAAATGCCGCCGGAATAACACCAGATACCCAGGGTTCAATTAAACTTCTCAGTCAGTTGCGCAGCTGGGGCTTTAGCTTTAATCCGGTTTCGTTTTATTTCTGTTTCAATGACAGCAACGCGCTTTACGCCATTATTGCGGAAATCACCAATACCCCTTGGCAGCAGCGTCACGCTTATGTTTTGGCTATAGACTCCGAGACTACCCATCACAGTCATCAGTTTACGTTCGAGAAACGTTTTCATGTCTCGCCTTTTATGCCAATGGGCTTAGATTACGACTGGAAATTTAGTTTCGATAGCCACGCTATACATATCAATATGAAACTGAAACAAGAAAGCCGAGTGATTTTCAATGCTAACTTGTCCTTGACTCAGCAGCCACTTACGCAACGGGCCGCCTTTAAGGCTTGGGCAAAGTACCCTGCTCAAAGCGCTACAACCCTGTTTTCTATTTATTGGAATGCCTTACGATTGTGGTTAAAAGGGACACCAACTTACACCCACCCGGACACCATTCCAGGCAAGCAAAAACCTATTAGCTCAGCATTATCTATAAAGGAGATCAATCATGATTCTAGAAAACACTAACAACTCAATAGTGATTTCTGAGCAATGGGCGCAAAAATTTTTCCTAAAGTTGTGCGCACAATTACAACATGGTGAGTTGATTCTGCAGGTCGGTGATGAAATCTACAATCTTGGTCAAGCTGCTGATGACGGCTTCAAGGTACGAGTAAACGTTACCCATAGAAAAACCTTTTGGATGCTAATGACCATGGGCAGCAACGGTGCCGCCGAAGCTTATATGAATGGCTTCTGGGAAACCGACAACTTAACCGGTTTAATACAACTTATCTTGCGTAACCAAAAACAAATGGACGCCATGGAATCAGGTTTTGCCAGCGTTGCGGCCTTTATTGCAAAAATTTGGCATTACTTTAACAGGAATACCAAATCAGGATCAAAAAAGAATATCGCTGCTCATTATGATCTAGGCAATGATTTTTTTAAATTGTTTCTTGATCAAAATCTGATGTACTCATCCGCTATTTACCCCACTGAAAAAGAAGACCTGGAAACCGCCTCTCAAATAAAACTACGCACAATCTGCGAAAAACTTGAGTTGCAACCGGGCGATCATTTATTGGAGATCGGCAGCGGCTGGGGCGGCATGGCCGTTTATGCTGCTCAGCATTATGGCTGTGAAGTCACCACCACAACCATTTCAAAAGAACAATTCGATGCCACAGTGGCACGGGTAAAGGCCAATAGGCTCGAGCACAAAATTACCGTTTTGCAAAAGGATTATCGAGATTTGACCGGTAAATTCGACAAACTGGTCTCTATTGAAATGGTAGAAGCTGTAGGACATCAGTTTCTGGAGAATTATTTTCAGCAAATTCAGCAGCGTTTAAAACCGAATGGATTAGCCGTTATCCAAGCCATCACCATTGAAGACTCTCGCTATGAACAAGCGCTGAAAACGGTGGATTTTATTAAGCGTTACATATTTCCTGGCAGCTTTATACCCTGCGTCAGTGTGCTTACAAAAACGGCAGCCGCATCTAACTTACGTCTATTTAATCTGGAAGACATTGGACCCAGCTATGCGTTAACACTGCGCCATTGGTCTGCGCGCTTTCACGCACAACTACCGGCAGTAAAGCAACAAGGTTTCGATGACCGTTTTATTCGCATGTGGGATTTCTATCTTAGCTACTGCGAAGGTGGTTTTCTAGAACGCTCCATCAGCGTTGTACAAATGACTCTAGTGCAACCGAACAACCGTTGTCGCCAGTGGCTTAAGCTGAGTTAATCGCCAAAATGTCAGATTTAATCCTGCTATTAATCGTTACCGTACCCATTTTTATAATGGGATGGTGGCGCCAGCTAAAAACTCATAATGCCGGCTGGGTCGATGTATTATGGGCTTTCAGTGTTGCTGGCGGCGGCATATTCTATGCTACAACTGGCACTGGCGAACTGAAACTGCGAATTGTGGTGGGATTGATGTACGCTCTATGGTTTTTGCGCCTTGGTGTGCACCTGTTCAAGCGTATACGTCAGGACTCCACAGAAGATGGACGTTATCGCTATATGCGCCAATGGGCCGCAGATAAAGCGCCTTTAATTTTCTTCGTATTTTATCTTGTACAGGCCAGTTGGGTTTGGCTATTCACCTTACCGGCTTGGCTGCTGTCACAAGGTCAATGGCCTGGAGTATGGGCCACCATTCTGGCAATACTTATTGCATTGTGTGCCTTTGCGGGAGAAGCCCTTGCGGACCGCCAGTTGCAACGATTTAAGCAGCACAACGATAATCATCAGGCCGTCTGCCAAAAAGGCTTATGGCGTTATAGTCGCCACCCCAATTACTTTTTTGAATGGTGTCATTGGTTTTCCTACCCCATCTTAGCGTTAAACACACCTTATGGCGGTTGGCTTTGGTCCGCGCCTGTCGTTATGTTTTTGTTTCTCTATTTTTTCACTGGTATTCCTTTCACGGAGCAGCAGGCATTGCGCCGCCGAGGAGAAAATTATCGTCGGTACCAGAAAACCACGTCCATGTTCTTTCCATGGCCACCGAAACAACCCTAGCAGCATATTTATTTAGAATTAGGAGCAATCTATGAACATGATCGAATTCGCCGAAAAAGGTTGGGTCCCGGATTCACTTATTCGTTTTGGTATTCGCCGCCTTTGCGCAGAGCGACTGCGTGAAGAACAGATGCAATTAGTGGAGAGCAACGGTAAAAGCTATGAACATCGCATGGAGCTGTTGAAAGAGAGCCCCATCGCCATAGAAACCGATGCGGCCAACGCTCAACACTACGAAGTACCTTCTGCGTTCTACGAACTGGTACTGGGTTCCCATTTGAAATACAGCAGCTGTTATTGGGACACGAGTACGAAGACGCTGGATGATGCAGAGAGTGCCATGTTATCGCTCTATTGTGAACGAGCACAAATCAAAGATGGTCAGAGAATACTTGAATTAGGTTGTGGCTGGGGCTCACTCACCCTATGGCTCGCAAAGCAATACCCCAACGCTCATATTACCGGGGTATCAAATTCCCGCAGCCAAAGACAGCATATCGAAAAGCTCGCCAAAAACCGGGGGTTATCCAATATTGAAATCATAACCTGTGATGTGAACCATCTACACCTGGATCAACAATTTGATCGGGTAGTTTCGATTGAGATGTTTGAGCACGTTAGGAACTATCAACAATTGCTAAAGAAAATCAGTCACTGGCTGACCAGTGATGGTAAGCTTTTTGTTCACATTTTTTGTCATCGCCAACTCTTATATCCGTTTGAAACCGAAGGTGACAGCAACTGGATGGGCAAATACTTCTTTACAGGTGGCCTAATGCCTTCAGCCAGCACCCTCGGCTTCTTTCAGGAAGACTTAACGCTGGAGAATCAATGGACTCTGCCGGGTATTCATTATCAAAAAACAGCCCAAGCCTGGCTTGACAACACCGACCAGCACAAGGTGGCCATCCGTGCAATTTTTGCTGATACCTATGGAGAGCAAAATGCCGATCGCTGGGTTCAACGCTGGCGTATGTTCTTTATGTCATGCGCTGAGCTATTCGGCTATCATGAGGGTAAAGAGTGGCAGGTTTGCCACTATCGTTTCACCAAGCGACAATAGATGAAACTAACGAGCAATAGTAGAGCCATGCAGCAAAACTCACCCAAAAAAGGGATTCAGTCCCGCTTAATCCGGGTTTTTACTGTGCAAGCTGCATTGGTGAGTCTGGCCACTGCACTTGGTGTCTTTGCCGCCTACAAAATCGTTGAAGATGTGCTGGTGAAAGAGGCGCTCGACAGTGAGGCCCAACATTACTTAAAGCTTGTGGAAGAGAACGGAGATTTTCCTCTACCCAACACCCAAAACATGAGGGGTTTTCGGGCCTCACTGAACAACTTGCAATCATTGCCAGCGGAACTCCAATCCATAAAACCAGGTTTTGGTCGCCATAGTTTTGAAGGGGCTGAACCACTTATTTTGGTTACTGAGCAAAATGGGGAACGTCTGTATTTGCTATTCAAAGAAGAACAGGTTTCCCGCTTAGCGATTTTTTTTGGAGTAGCTCCTCTCACCGTCGTACTCATTATTATCTATTTGGCATCCTGGTTTACTTTCCGGCAGTCACAACGGGTTATTTCTCCTGTGGTGCAATTAGCCAAAGCCGTTGAGAACGTTCAAGTCACCGACAGCGAAGCGCTTAGCAAAGCCACAGCTCCTTTTCACAGTATAGATAGCGATATTGATACACTCGCCACTGCAATTGAGCATTTTGCTTTTCGCCAACAAAATTTTGTGGAACGGGAACGCAGTTTTACTCGCGATGCCTCCCATGAACTAAGAACGCCATTAGCCGTTTTGAAAGGCTCGGTGGATGTGCTGGAACAAATGGAAACTCTATCTGAAAAAGGTGACACAGTTCTGAGCAGAATGCGCCAAACCGTCAGTGAAATGGAAAGTCTCATCACAACCCTGCTGTTATTAGCGAGAGAAGAAATAACTCAACTATCAGTGGAAGATATCCATCTAAACAACTTTGTCCCGCCGTTAATCAACTCTTTGCAATCGGCCTTATCAATCACGCCAAATCAAATTGTGATACGTAATTTTGCTGATCTACAATTACAGGCCCCCAGCAAAGTCCTGACTATTTTACTCTCCAACCTGATCAAAAATGCCATCATTCACGGCCAAGGTTCTCAAGTAGTGATCGCCATTGATCAGTCTTCCATTTCAATTACCGATCAAGGTCCGGGCATGGATGCCGAAGTAATCGAAAAAGCGTTTCAACCTTTTTATCGTGGCAGTCATAACAACCAGGGGCATGGCTTGGGATTATCCATTGTGAAACGATTATGCGATCGCTTTCATTGGCAAATTAGTGTCTCAAGTCACGAAGGCAAAGGCACCAAGGTACGTATTTCTTTCGACAGCTAGCTGTCATCCGCACCTACTAACTTAACACCCATACCTGGCAATGTGTGTATCATTGGATAGGAGAAAGGTTTATCAATTGCCTTTCGCAGTTGGTAAAGATGACTTCGCAGAGTATCGCTATCGGGAACAGTGTCACCCCACAATTCATGCTCCAGAGATTCTCGAGTGATTATATTGGGGCTCTCTCGCATTAGGATCTTGAGGATTTTATAACCTGTAGGCTTAAGCCGAATTTCCTGACCTTCACGGCAGACTGTTAAGGTTTTGGGGTCAAAGGTTAATTGATCGATGGTGAGCAACTTACTGTCTAATTCGCCACGTTGACGGCGAATCAGCGCTTGTAAGCGCGCATCCAGTTCTGGTAAATCAAATGGCTTTATCAGATAATCGTCCGCGCCTTCCTTAAACCCCCGTAGTTTATCGTCTAGCTGATCCCGCGCGGTAAGCATCAATATCGGTGTATCAATATGCGCTTCGACACGCAATTTCTGACAAATGCTAAATCCATCAATACCTGGCAGCATCACATCCAACACAATCGCATCATAGGTATTGGTACTTGCAAGATGCAAGGCACTCAAACCGTCGGCCGCATAATCGAGTGTATAACCGGCATTTTCCAAGAACAACACCACAGTTTCCGCAAGTGGTCGATGGTCTTCTACCAGTAAAACCGTTGCGCTTGCCCCTTGCATAATTCACCCGTCTCATGCCGCTACTATTTTCTGATCGTTCTTTAACAACAAGATACATAGACTTGGAATGGCCACCAATGTCAATAATGTACTCATTGCGAGTCCAGAGATAATAGCCGAGGCTAGTGGCGGCCACAATGTGGAATCCGAGAATACCAACGGCAAAAGCCCAAGAATGGTGGTTGCGGTGGTAAGCAAAATAGGCGCAGTCCGTTGTTCAATTGCGAATTTCACCGCTTTTTGTATTGTTTCACCCAGCGCCAGACGACCGTCAACCAGATCGATTAGAACAATCGCATTGTTTACCACGATACCAATCAAGGCGATTACGCCCAGCAATGATTGAAAACCAAAGGGTTGATCCATTAAAAGCAAACCAGGAATGATGCCCACGGCGGCCAAGGGAATAGTGGTTAGAATAATGCCCAAGCGGCGAAACGAATTAAACTGCAGCATCATAAAAAACAACAAAACCCCAATACCCACCGGAGCCGAGGTTAAGATAGCCCGATTGGCATCACCTGACTCCTCAGACTCACCGCCCAAACTCAACGTGACAGACGCTGGTAACGGGTCTTTTTCTAAATGCGCAAAAAGCTCACTGAGAACTTGATTATAAGCAGCACCCGGTTGTAGTTCACTGTATATATTCACCGTCGGCCGACCATTATAGTGATGTATTTCAGCAGAAGACCAATGGGCTTGCAAACTAGCCACCGAGGTTAAGGGCACAACTTGCTCACCTTGATAGAGGTACAAGGAAGGGATTGATTCCAAAGCAGTAAACTCCCCTTGTGGTGAGCGCACCCGCATGGTAACGGGGTTATTGCTGTAACGATACTGCCCTGAATTAAGTCCTGTGGTTTCACTGAATACTTGACGCGTAATATCGCTTCGGGTAATACCCAGCTCACTACCGGCATAATCGGCAATGGCTAATTTCAATTCTGGTATGCCGCTATCCATATTACTGCGCACGACTCTCGCCCCCTCGTTTTGATGCAGGACTGACATGACCGATTGCGCCGCTTTAAACAAATCATCGCCGTTATAACCTTGTAATCGAACTTCTATGGGCGCCAACATTGGCGGACCTTGGCCAAGCTTGTGAGCAACGATGGTTGCTTCTGGCATTTGCGGTTGAAAATCCTGATCAAGCCAATCGATAACCTTTTGATTATCCTGTGCATCATAGGTATTAACCATCAAGCGTGAATAGTTGGCCGCTGACGGAGTCAGCGAAAGGTTATAGTAAAAACGAGGGCCGCTCGTACCCACTGCGCGCATGACAGACTTTACATCGGCTCGCGCTTGTAACTGTTGTTCCAACTGCAGGCTTTTTTCCGCAGTGTAGTTCACGGGTGTCCCCACGGGAAATGTCAGATCAACCACAATTTGATTGCGATAAGCAGACGGAAAGAATTGCTGCTTTACATAAGGCAATAACGTCGCTGTAGCCACCAAAAATAAAGCAACTACGGCTAGGGGAATAAAGGGATGATACTGATGAATTCTGTTAACACGATTGGCAATCCAACGGCTACCTGGAACATCGCTTCTAGAATCTCTTTTTAGCCAATAAATAGCCGCCAAGGGTAGCACCATTACGGAGATTACATAGCTGACAATAAGCGCAATTACGATCATCTCTGGAATAGCGCGAGTAAAGTCCGCAGTATTGCCCTTCGATAAAAGCAATGGAATAAATGCCGCTATGGTGGTTCCGGTAGAAGAAAAAAGTGGCATTGCCAGTTGCTTCACAGCCAAACGAGACGCTGCAACTTTCTCCATACCTTCACGAAGATGTTTCTCAATTGACTCTACAATGACGATAGCATTGTCAATCAAAATACCCAGGGATACAACAATACCAATAATTGCAATTTGATGAAGAATACCACCACCCAGGTTATAAATAGCCAAGGTAATCATAGCAACAATAGGAAGTACCAAAGCCACTAATAATCCCGTTCGCCAACCCAAAGCCAACAGGACAACCGCAGCGATAACAACAGTACTTACTACGAGACTACCCTGCAAATCTTCTAATCTGGCCCTGACGAAATCAGGCTGAAAAAAAGTTTCCCGAATATTCAATGGTGCAAAATCGGCCGCAATAGGTTTTAATTCTTCCCGCAAAGTAGCGCCAAAACCAATAATATCGGTTTGCCCTCGTACCGCGATAATCCCTAGCTGCACCGCTCGTTCACCGTTGTGAAAGACCTGGGCTACAGCGGGCATTTTTGGGAGCATTTTTACCTGGGCAACGGCACTGAGTGGAACCGTTTGACCACGAGGTAATCGTATTGGAATAATCGCCAGTTCTTCCACTGATTGGATATCAGAAAAGGTATTGACCCGAATAAATTTCTCACCCACATTAAGTAAGCCGCCGGGGATTATTTCATTGCGTGCCTGCAGCGCCGCTACAACCTGTTGTCGATTGATCCCCAGCCTATTCAGCTCCGCACCATCTACTTCTATGATTAACTCTTTTTCCGGCTCTCCGTAGATTTCAATACGAGAAACTCCCGGTACACTGAGCAAGCGTTGCTTAATTTGATCGGCGGCAACTTCCAAAACGATAGGATCTTCACTGCCAGTGACACTGAGAACAACGGCGGGGATATCCATCCGTCGATCGTTTAACTCCATACTGATAGCGCCGTCTGGAAACGCTAATTCTGCTCGCGCCATAGCACGCCGCACTCGGTCCCAGGCACTGTCAGTATCGTAAATAGAATCATTTAACAAGATCGTAAATATCGCCACATTATCCCGCGATACCGAGCGAAAATAATCTATTTCTTCAACCTGCAGTAATTCCTCTTCGAGGGGTTCAACAATAAGTTTTTCAATCTGTGCCGCCGACACCCCTGGATAGACCACTTCAATAGATCCCGGCCGATAAGGGAAGCTTGGATCTTCCTGACGCGCCATGGTGCCATACGCTGCAATACCTACTAAAATACTCAAGCCAACAAACGCTACAATAAAGCGCCGGAAATGCAGCATGTGGTCAAACAAACTCACGGCACAACCTCCACCAACGCGCCGTCAAACAAACGCTGAACACCCGCCGTAACCACCCAATCATCCACCGCTAAATCGCCTTTCACTAAAACCTGATTAGCCACTAACCGTTGCGGCTCAACAAAAACCAACTCGACTTTTTGCTGAGGGCTAATCCGATAAACACCACTGCGGCTGGCGCCCACTTTTACCACCGCACTCAGCGGAAGGGCAATCTGGTGCTCTAGGTATTCGGGAATATGAATATAAGCCGTTTGACCGGGCAGCACATTGTTATTCGGTAAGCGGATAACCACTGAAGGCAATGCTCCGCGCTCTCGAAAAGGCGTCAGCTCGGTAATCTGTCCAACCATGAATTGATCCCGATTAAGGGTTTCCAGTGTGATCTTCACGTCATCCCCCACGGCCAATCGAGCTGCAACGGCGGCACTGGTGGCCACTTCAATTTCAACCTGCTCAGGATCCGCGATTTGCAGCAGCTCCTGCCCCATTTGAATAACTTCGCCGGGTTCTACCGGGGTGGCGGTCACCACACCTGAAAAAGGCGCCCGGATTACCTGTTCTTGATCCTGCTGACTGGCCTGACTGGCTTGCGAACTAGCCGCTTGCTCGGCGGCGACAGCGGCCTGATAAGCACTATCGGTGTTTTCGTATTCTTGTTTTGAAGCAGCTCCGGCGTCGAATAAAGTCTTTATGCGGTGCACATCTTTTTCGGCTTGAGCCAACTCCACCTTGCTGCGCAACCAGCGTTGGTTAGCTGCGGAAGCCAGGGCAGAGGCTCCCGGATTATAAATCTTTGCGACAACCTCGCCCTGTTCCACTCGCTGCCCTAAATCCACAAAGCGATCGACTAAGCGACCATTAATTTGAGGTCGCAATGTCACTCGGTTGGCGGCCCGGGTAGTGCCGACAAAAACCTGGTAAGCCTGTGGTTGCTCTGACGTAATCTGTACGGCTTTGACCGAAATTTGCGAGTCCGCCTGAACAGTAAAGGCTGCGCTCCAGACCACCATCAAGGCAGCCATTAAAAAGGCCTTTTTGTGCGCTAGAGATCCATTCATTGGTTAATCCCCAATCTGCTTGTATAATTGACAGGATGTCAGAAAATGACAATATGTCAATTAATGACGAGTTGTCAATCCTTGCCCAACATCTTGCCAATAGTGGAGGTTTCCCAGCCCGTGCAACCGCGCTCAAGAAATGAAACAGAGAAATCAATGCGCCGCCTAAGTATTCTAGAGGGTGCGGAAAAAGTCTTTTTTAACAAGGGCTTTGACAAGTGCTCCATGGATGACATCGCCAAAGAAGCGGGTCTAAGCCGATCTTTGCTGTATGTGTATTTCAAAGACAAAAATGATATTCATCTGGCTTTGTGTCTAAAGGCACTGGAGTCATTCCACAACCGCCAGGAACGCGCCATTCGCAACCACCCAACGGGTCTTGCTCGAATCCGGGCCTTTGGGGAATCCTATTACCAGTTCTACAAGGAAGAGCCAAATAACTTCAAGCTCCTTTGTGCGCGCATGGGAATGCATAGCGAGCTCCACGCTCACCCGGAGGAGGCCGAGCTACCGGGCCCGGAGTTGCTGGCACATGCCGAACAACAAAGCATGGAATTGATGGCGCGCTGTCTGCAACAGGGCCTGGACGATGGCAGCATTGACCCAGAGGTGGTGGTTAACCCGCTGCAAACCGCGATGTTTTTGCGTGGTGCGCTACACGGCGTTATCATGCTACAGGACGCCAGCGGCAGTCGCCTGTTTGATCGTGTTCAACTGGATCGCGAGGCGCTTATTCGCTATTCCATTGATTGTGTAATCGACAAAATCCGCACCCATTGACTAGTTCTACTTTAATCGAGGAGATAAAATTCATGCGTTGGAATGTTTATTTATCCGGGGAGATTCACACCGATTGGCGCGAACAAATCATTGCTGGTGCCAACAAACTGGGGCTACCGATTCAATTCACCTCAGCCGTTACCGACCATGAAGCCAGCGACGCAGCGGGCGATGTTTTAGGTGCCGAAGGCAACAGTTTTTGGCGTGATCATAAATCTGCCAAAGTTAATGGCATTCGTACCCAAAACCTGGTGGAAAAAGCCGATATCGTTGTGGTGAGATTTGGTGATAAGTACAAACAGTGGAATGCAGCCTTCGATGCCGGTTACTGCGCTGCCCTCGGCAAGCCCTATATTACCTTACACGATGAAACTATTATCCACCCTTTGAAAGAAGTGGATGCAGCCGCGATGGCCTGGGCTCAGTCTCCAGCTCAGGTTGTGGAGATTTTACAATACGTTGTCAGTTAACCTAGCGGGGATGCAACCAACCGGGCAACAGCTGATAAGGATCGAAGTCTTCTACTACTGGCAACTGCACGCCTACTGATTCCAGACGTTTAGGCAGTTCACCGCGAATAACGACTTCGAAAACGTCGCTGCATCCCCCTAACCATTCACCACCTATAAAAATCTGCGGTAGAGTTGGCGCTCCCGTCATTTCTTTTAACACAGCCCTTATCTTGCCACCCTTATTGTCCTGCTGATAACAGGCGGCGTCCACCGCAATCGTTTGGAATGGGACGCCCAAACGATTGAATAATTTTCTCACCGCCCAACAAAACTCACACCATTCCAGGGAAAACATCACCACTGGCTGCGATGGATCTTTGATCCATTGTTCAACTTGAGCCAGAGTCTCTGGATCCAAGCTTTCGGCCACCGGCTGACTTGCAGGCACACTGGCTTGCCGATCAAAACGCGCACCTCCGGTGGAAGTTGACAGCGCCATTTCTTCCGCAGTCATGTGAACCGATATATCGTCAAACAATGGGGTTGTTAAATAACGCTCACCAGTGTCCGGTAACATACACAGGATATTGCTGCCAGGCTTGGCCCTTGCGGCCACTTGTAGGGCACCAGCAAAGGTGGCACCCGCTGAAATCCCCACAAAAATGCCTTCCTGGGTGGCTAACTGGCGACAGTAATGCAGCGCGTCCTCCCCTTTTATGGCCAGAAACCCATCTATTGTTTCATGCTGAACCACCTGTTCGGTAAGTGGCGCAATAAAATCCGGCGACCAGCCCTGCATTAAGTGGGGTCGAAACCAGGGATGACTTTGAATCGGCATACCCTCTACGGCTTTGGGTTGCGCTTCACCGCTGCTCAGCACCGGCGCATTATCGGGCTCGCACACCATAATGCGAGTGGTAGGACTTTCAGTTTTGAGCACCCTGGATACACCATTTAGGGTGCCACCAGTACCATACCCGGTAACCCAATAATCCAAGGTCACATCGCTGAAAGCGTCGAGAATCTCCACCGCCGTGGTTCGTGCATGAATATCCGCATTGGCCGGGTTTTCAAATTGCTTGGACTGCCACCAACCATAATGTCGCGCCAACTCATCGGCTTTCGCCACCATGCCTGATGCTTTCTCTGCAGCGGGAGTCAGGATCACCTTAGCTCCCAAAAAACGCATGAGTTTGCGGCGTTCCACACTGAAACTTTCCGCCATGGTAATCACCAGCGGATAGCCCTTTTGCGCGCATACCATCGCGAGGCCTATCCCCGTATTGCCACTGGTAGCTTCTATAATGGTTTGACCGGGTTTTAGTTCACCACTTTTTTCCGCCGCTTCTATAACCCCTAACGCCAAGCGATCCTTAACTGAACCCATAGGATTAAAGGATTCAATTTTTACGTAGAGGTTAACCCCTGCTGGAGCTAATCGATTGATTCTTACCACCGGCGTATTGCCAATGGTTTCCAAAATATTGTTTAGACGTTTTGCCGTCATCGCCATTCATCTCATTCGTTAAATAATTATCCTATGCAATCATTGCGGCCACCATTGTCGCACTGAACACAGATGGATTAACACACACATTGGTTTATGTGATGCCTGAGCTTATTAAGAACACGATAAACGATACTGTCGCAAGTTCCCAGTAATTGGTACCATTCTGATAACCAATATGACACTCAGCACTCAGTACCCTTGAAGCCAAATCGCCACAACTGCTGTTTTTAAGCTTACCGGTAAAAGGTGCCGACCGCTATTTCTGCATTCTTTAACAGTCGATAGTCTGTTTAGCTAAAGGATCAAAGCCTTTAGCATTGGGCGAATCAACTGAAAATTAACGTGCCAATTGAGGCCAATTGGAGGCACCTCTCATGCCAGCACAGCTGTTTGAAATTATCTATCTGGGTTCTTTGAGAGAAGACGCTGACCCTGAATCAGCCATTGTGGAATTTGCCGCCCTGGCGAAACTGTCAACCAGCGCCGCTCGAACACTTATTGAAGGGCCTGCCCGAATCATAAAAAAAGCGGTGCCAGAGCAGCAACTGGCCGAATACATCGAAGCACTGAACCTTATCGGCATGCAAATTGAAGTGAAAAGTTTAAAGGCTTCTAGCGCAGAAAATCAAACTATTGTCTCTGAAAATGCCGCCACCTCAACTAAAACCTATCCCTTTGAGTTTCGCGGACAGGCCGGTGAGTATTTCAAGATCTGGATAGTAAATATTTTCCTCACCATTATTTCTCTCGGAATCTATTCACCCTGGGCAAAAGTGAGAAACACCCAATATTTTTACAGCAACACCCTGTTGGCCGACAGTAGCTTCAATTACACAGCCAATCCAGTCGCGATTTTAAAGGGACGTTTAATCGCCGTAGGATTATTTCTTTTGTACTATCTGGGCGTTCAATTCTACCCAGTTGCCAGTGGTTTATTCGTGTTGATCTTTATGCCACTTATGCCTTGGCTGGTGATTAAGTCGTTAGCGTTTAACGCCCGCAATAGCATGTACCGTAATGTCGCCTTTAATTTCAATGGCAACTACTGGCAAGCCGCCAAGATCTACCTGTTATTGCCCGTTCTAATTTTTCTTACCCTGGGTTTGATTTTACCTTATCTGTGGTACCGCCAACAAAAATTCCATGTAGAGCACAGCACTTACGGCACCACCAATTTTGAATTCCACGGTCAAGTGGGTGAATACTGGCACTTTACCTTGATTGCGATGACTATAGTCTTTGTCACGGCTGTTGTTAGTGGCATCCTCGGCTTATTGCTTAATATGCCTTTTATTGCCATTCCAATCATCGTAATCGCTTATGCCTATGTCGTGGGTTATATTTATACCGCCAGAGCCAATATACTTTTCAATTGCACACGGATTGCCGATATCAGCTTTCTGAATCGCCTTGAGACCAAACAGATGATCTGGATCTTCAGCAGCAATACCCTAGCTATTTTGTTGAGTTTGGGTCTATTAATTCCTTGGGCTCAAGTGCGTTTAGCGCAGTACCGCGCGCAATGTCTATCACTGACCACAACAACCTCACTCGACCAGTTCACTGCCGCTGAACAACAAGAAATTTCCGCCCTGGGCGAACAAATGGGCGAGGTTTTTGATATGGATATCTCAATCATTTGAACGCTACAGATACCGCCATCAATGGCTACTATTTTGATGGCAAAAGCTCAAAAAAACATGAAGCTCAGATTACCATCACGGTATCCGGCAAGGTGACCATGCACTTGGCTAGCCAGCACCATAGCTGTCTGGTCACCAGTTTTGATGAGATCAGCATTTCACCTCGGCTAGGTAACACCCCAAGGGTACTTCGATTTGCTAACAATCAAGTCTTTGAAACCAACGACAATGAGCTGATCGATCAGGCGCTGCAAAGATTTAATCGTGGTTTTGGACACCGACTAATTCATACATTGGAAAGTCACTGGCTTATGGTCTTATTGTCGGCCATTATTGTCACGGCCGTTGTCTGGGGGGGAGCCAAATACGGTGTGCCTTGGTTTGCACACCTTGCGGCTAAAGAATTGCCCGTGGAAAGTAATCAATATCTGGCCCAGGGAGCATTGAAAATTTTAGATGAAACTTATTTTGAACCCTCACATTTAGAACCGCAGCGTCAGCAAGCTTTGCGCTCCCTGTTTTCAACCTACAGTGAGCAATATCCACAGCAACAATTCGCCTATGAATTTCGACAGACGAAAGATGCAACACCCAATGCCTTCGCATTGCCGGATGGCACCTTGGTTTTTACCGATACCATGGTGGAGCTTGCCGCAGAAGACAATGAATTAGTGGCGATTTTAGCCCATGAAATGGGACATGTTGTTCACCAACATACCTTACGACGAGTAATTCAGGATTCACTACTAACGGTATTAATGGTATTGATCACCGGTGATATTGCCTCGGCCTCCTCCATAATTATCGTCATGCCCTCCATGCTATTGGAACTGGCCTACTCCCGCGAATTTGAGACTGAAGCGGATGACTTCGCCTACGAGTTTTTAATCGCGCATGACCTTAGCCCACAACTTTTCGCCAACATCATGACTCGGCTGGATCAGTACAAACCAGCCGATGAAAAAGAAAATAGTCAGGAAGAAAGCGATAAAAATATAACAGAAACGCTGGCCAGTTTCTTATCGACTCATCCCATCACGCGCTCCAGAATTGAAAAATTCAGTGTAGATGCAAGTGTTGAAACCCCTTAAGCAAGACTAACTCCTTCTACTCGATAAGGCGCAACACTAAAGCTTTGCAGCCAATTCAGCACCTTGTTGAATCGCTCGCTTGGCATCCAGTTCTGCCGCCAATTCGGCACCCCCTATAATGTGAAATTCACTACCTGACTGGCCTTTCGATTCTTTCGGTGCCTTGGTGAAGAGTTCCTTCAGAGATTCCTGACCTGCACAAAGCACAATGGTTTCAACATCTAGAATCCTGGTTTGCTCACCCTGCGTGATATGCAGACCCAAGTCATCAATCTTGTCGTATTGACAGCCTTTAAGCATTTTAACGCCTTTTTTCTTAAGTACAGCGCGATGCACCCAGCCAGAAGTTTTACCCAAATCTTTTCCCAAA
Organism: uncultured Ketobacter sp.; assembly: GCA_963922875.1. GTDB lineage: Bacteria > Pseudomonadota > Gammaproteobacteria > Pseudomonadales > Ketobacteraceae > Ketobacter. Next base: position 34,352 of record CAWUJH010000010.1, read on the forward strand.
GTAGAGGTTTTGCGTTGCAGCAAATAAACCTCTCTGGGAGATGGCGTAACCTCTGGCTGCTCTAACCCTCCGGGTGCTGGCGAATTGAAATCCACGCCCCATTCTTGCAACCAGTCAGGAATCGACTGACCTTGCGTGAAATCAGAACGCTGCCCGTGTACCAAAAATTCTGCCACATCAAAACCAATACCCCCAGCGCCAATAATGGCCACCTTGCTGCCAACAGATACACCACCACGCAACACATCAACATAACTCACTACCTTGCTATGATCGGCACCGGGAATCGGTGGTTTACGGGGCAACACTCCCGTGGCTACCACGACATGATCAAAACCTTCATTTTCAAGCTCGCCTGCCCGCACCCGTCGCCCCAGTATTACTTTCACACCCGTGCGCTCTAATTGATGCTTGAAGTAGCGAATGGTTTCCCAAAACTCTTCCTTACCAGGAATGCGTGCCGCCATATTAAATTGACCACCCACCCGATCATCACTATCAAACAATGTCACATCATGGCCACGCTGCGCCGCTACTGTGGCGCAAGACAAGCCCGCAGGCCCGGCACCCACCACAGCAATTTTCTTAGGCTTCTTGGTCTTTAGGTATACCAGTTCCGTTTCATAACCGGCCCGCGGATTAACAAGGCAGGTGGCTCGCTTTAACTCGAAGGTGTGATCTAAACAGGCTTGATTGCAGGCTATACAGGTATTAATTAATTCGGGTTGATTGGCGGCGGCTTTATTTACCCATTCTGGATCGGCCAAAAAAGGACGCGCCATGGACACCATATCCGCTTTGCCACTGGCAAGGATCTGTTCGGCGATGGCGGGCATATTAATCCGATTTGAAGCAATCACCGGCACCTTCACCAAGGCTTTAACCTGAGCGGTAACTTCAACAAAAGCTGCTCTGGGCACTGAAGTAACAATGGTGGGAACACGCGCTTCGTGCCAACCAATACCCGTATTAATAATCGTAACTCCGGCCGCCTCCAGAGCCTCCGCCAATGCCAGCACCTCCTCTCGCGTAGAGCCTCCTGGCACTAAATCAATCATGGACATTCGAAATACAATGATAAAGTCATCACCACAGGCTTGTCGCACCGCAGTCACGATTTCTACGGGAAAGCGGCGTCGATTTTCGCTAGAGCCGCCGTATTCATCTGTCCGTTGATTGGTGCAAGGTGCCGTGAACTGATTAATTAAATAACCTTCACTCCCCATAATCTCCACACCGTCATAACCCGCCACCTTGGCTAGCTTTGCCGCATGAGCGAAATCTTTTACGGTTTGCCGAACCTCGCGGGTAGACATCGCTTTGGGTTTAAAAGGATTTATCGGTGATTTCAGAGCTGAAGCAGAGCGAGAAAAAGGATGGTAACTGTAACGACCGGCATGCAATAGCTGCAAACAAATTTTGCCACCCTCATCATGGACCGCACGGGTAACAACACGATGACTCAACGCATCGGCTCGATTCAACATGCTACCGGAAAAAGGATAAAACCAGCCTTTGCGGTTAGGATTAAACCCGCCAGTAATCATCAAGCCTACGCCACCTTTAGCGCGCTCAGCAAAGTAAGCGGCCAGTTTCTTACGATGCCACAGGCGGTCTTCCAGACCCGTATGCATTGACCCCATAACCACCCGATTCGGTAACGTGGTAAAGCCCAAGTCCAAGGGTTCCAATAAATGTTTAAACGAATCTACCACGGCAGCAACTCCTCATTTTCATCCAATCTTGACAGCGTCAAGTTAGCCCACTATCTTAACACTGTCAAGTTAGACAAGGCCTATGACTACCCAATGACACAAACCACCACTCAACCAACCTCCTATCACCACGGAGATTTGCGTAGCGCGTTACTTGCAGCCGCCAACGACATTCTGCAACAGGACGGGATAGACAGCTTGAGTTTACGCAAACTAAGCGAGCGGGTCGGCGTTTCCCGCTCGGCACCCTATCACCATTTTAAAGATAAGCATGCATTACTCTGCGCGCTGGCGGAGCAGGGCTTCAAGGAATTAGACCACTTGCTAGCAGCAACACCATTGCGAATGAACGAGAACGTTGCGACTGAGCTGCGGCACTTTATAAGCAATTATATTGCCTTTGCCACCCAACACCCTGAGCGTTACGAGCTGATGTTTGGGCGCACTATTTGGAAAACCAGCCAACCCACAGAGAGCCTCAAACAAACAGCCTACAAAGCCTTTGAGCACTACGCCAAAATGGTCAACCACTTTATGGCTGAGAGGAAACTACCATCAACCACAGCGTCTGTTACCGCACCTCTACGTCTTGCGCAAGCCAGCTGGGCTACATTACATGGGCTTTGCAGGTTACAAATCGACGGGGTTTACATTAACATGGAGGACATCACTGAAGTCAGTGAGGCCGCTTTGCAAGCGATCCTTAAATTGGACTAGAAAACAAAACTAGCTTAGTTGGCTGTTTGTACAAAGCTGGTAGGAAAGGTCGTTAAATGAAACAATTTTTTACTCCTTGACTATACCGATCAGAAGTTGATCTGCTTATAATCAAACTCAGCCAGAAAAATTATAAAGATAATCACAATAATAATAACGACACTTAATAAAAAAGCTGGAGCAACTCATGAGTTCAAAATTTCGCTGGAAACCCGCCACGGCAATGGGGGTGGCTGGTTTACTCCTGGGCACCATTAACACTTCGGCCATGGCGGCCAACGCTTCGGGACAGGGTTTCTTGTGGGGAGACTTACTGCAGAATTCATTACAACTTGTACTGAACATTCCTGAAGTTGCAAAAGAAGTCGATCTTGGCGCCAACAAAGCCCCTTTCTTTATCCCGCAGGCGAAATCTCATGCCGTTACCACTTTTCGTGATAGTCCCATAGCCATTACACTGCAATCCCGCCATGTGATCATGCCGAATCACCCGCAACAATCTGAAAACTACTCCATTGTTGAAGGTCCTCTTCACGGCACACTGACTGGTTCCGGCGCTAATCTCACCTATACCCCTAATCCCAACTATACCGGGTTAGACGAATTCACCTTTAAGGTGGATGATGGCGTTGATGGCAGCACCACAGGCACTATTGATATCAAAATATCCGGCTCGTACACTGCCTTTGAAAGTGGCCAGGTAAGGCCTTTAACGCTGAACAGCGACGGTACTCGTCTTTACGCATTGAACACGCCTGCCGGCACCATGGAAATTTATGATGTATCCGGTGACACACCGCAGCCACTGTCCAGCGTCGCCGTCGGCTTGGAACCCGTAGCCATTGCCCTGCGTAATGACCAGGAAGCCTGGGTGGTTAACACCTTGTCCGACAGTATCAGCATTGTCGATCTCAGTGCCAACAACCCCCACGTTAAGCAAACTTTAAACGTCGGTGACGAACCTCAAGACATTGTGTTTGCTGGCGCCAATAGGCAAAGAGCTTTTATTACTACAGCCCATCGCGGCCAAAACTCACCCGTTGATTTTGCACCCCTTACTCCAGGCGTTGGACGAGCCGATGTATGGGTATTCGATGCCACCAAAGTGGATAGCGGCAATAGGGAACCTCTCAAAATCGTAACGATGTTTGGGATGCCACCCCGCGGTTTGGCGGTTAGCCCCAACGGCAAAAAAGTGTATGCCGGGATTTATAAATCAGGCAACCAAACGGCCATTGCCACTCACAATGGCCGTTTGAAAGGCGAGTTCAGTACCAAATATGGCAAGCCAGCTCCCAACGACGATGCTACTGGTGTTCATGCACCTAACACGGGACTGATTGTAAAGTACGACGGAACTGGAGCTTGGCGTGATTCTCAAGGTCTGGATTGGGGTCGTTTTATCCATTTCACGCTACCCGATTACGACGTATTTGAAATTGATGCCACGGCACGCCTACCTAAAGTGACACGAAAACACGCTCACGTTGGTACTTCATTATTCAACCTCACGGTAAATCCAAAAACTGGAGCCCTCTATGTTTCGAACTTGGAAGCCCGCAACGAGCTTCGATTCGAAGGCAAAGGTGAGCGCGCCAGCGAGCAAACACTGCGCGGCCGCTTTATCGAAAACCGGATTACTGTCATTAAAAATGGCGAAGTTCTGCCTCGTGATTTGAACACTCATTTAGTCGACGCCAATCCAGACGGCTCAGCCTCGGAAAACGCTAGAAGTTTGGCTATGCCGCTGCAAATGCAAGTGGACACCAATGGCGAGTATCTTTATGTGGCGGCCTACAGCTCTTCTAAAGTCGGCATTTTCAAAGTGGATGAACTCGAGAAAAACACCTTTACTCCCTCCGAGTCCAATCATATTGAAGTCACTGGTGGCGGACCCAGCGGCATCGTTTTAGATGAAAGCAGAGACCGAATGTATGTGCTGACCCGCTTCGATAACGGGCTATCTGTGGTGGACTTGAAAGACAAGCAAGAAGTACAGCACATCACCATGCACAACCCTGAACCAGATTTCATCGTCGAAGGTCGACCCTTTCTTTATGACGCCCGCTTCAGTTCCGGTCGTGGCGACTCCTCTTGTGCCAGCTGCCATCTCTTCGGCGATAACGATGGCATCGCCTGGGACCTGGGCAATCCCGATGCAAGCTGGAAAGAAAACCCCAGAGACTATACTGGTAGAATATTTACCACTTACGCTTTACGCGTCCATCATCCTTTAAAAGGCCCCATGGTTACGCAATCTTTGCGTGGACTTGAATTCCAAGGTCCGCAACATTGGCGAGGTGATCGCACCGGAGCCCATCGCGAAAATGGTGAATCACTGGAACGCGCTGCATTCAAGGAATTCCGCGAAGCTTTTCCTGGGTTACTGGGCAAAGCGGAAGAACCGACGGAAGAAGAGTTAAACAAATTCGCTGACTTCGTACTCCAGTTGCGCTACCCGCCCAACCCTATCCGACGCCTGGATGACACTCTCACCGCCGTTGAAGAATACGGCCGAGATACTTACTTCAACGTGGATACTACCGGATTCATCGCCCCCAAAGGCGGCAATGTCGCTATGGTAAAATGCGATACGTGTCATGAATTGGACCCTAACATTGAACGTTTCGGCACCAACACATTAATGAGCTTTGAAGGTACAGAAACATCACAAGACATGAAAATCGCCCACTTGCGCTCAGTCTATACAAAAGTGGGAATGTTCGGCCAAAAACTGCGAAAGAAAACACCCACTTATAAATTTATGGGCGATCAATTGTCTGGTTTTGGCTACTCCCATGACGGTGCGGCGGATACCATTCGTTCATTCCTTTCATTGAATGTATTCCATGTTCCAGCAGATCGACTGGACCCGTTAATTCACTTTTTAATGGCCTACCCCACAGGCCTGGCGCCCATTGTCGGTCAACAAGTGACGCTATCCCAGGATGATAAGGCCAGCCATGGCCGCATTGACCTTATGATTGAGCAAGCATTGGCGCACACCCTGGCAAATGGACCCACCAAGCCTAAATGTGATCTAGTGGCCAATGGCAATATTGATGGAACTAACCAACAGTGGTTATTAACAGGCGATGGAATGTTTGCACCCGCAAAAAGTGCTGCCAGCAAAGTGAGCGATCAGCAGTTGCGAGCCTTGGCCATGGCACCCAACAACAGTATCACCTTCCTTTGTGCCCCTCCCGGAAGTGGTGTTCGTCTGGCTTTGGATTGGGACGAAGATGGAATTCTTAATGGCGATGACAATGAGCTAATGGGTAAAGCAGACACTCGCTATACCGCCGCTAATCCAAATGCCGAACCTGAAAATGATGTAATGATTGACAGTGATAGGGGCGGATTTGATCGCGAAAAGGAACAAAAGAAACGAGGAACTTATCCAAACTTCACATTGTTTTAAGCGAGGCTAAAATTACCTAAGAATTTGCAGTTGAAAACACTCGCCCACGACACAACGCTTAAATTTGTCGTGGGCTTTTTGTTGATTTAGACCTTTTTAGCCGATAACAAGCTATGGTAACTAGCTGCCAAATCGGCCGCCAACACCGCATAATCTCGCTCTGATTCAATCAAGTTAATGCCCTGCTCAATTCGTTGTTGACGTGCTTCAGCCGACTCGACCAATAATTCTAGCGTTGCTGCAGCAAATTGTTCTGCCGTGTAGTCGACACAAATGCCTGCTTTTGACTTTGCCACCACAGCGGCCTGATCAGGATTATCATTGCATACCACCGGCACCCCCATCGCTAAATATTCTGGTACTTTGGTGGGCGACGCCGAATCCAAAAGGTAGCCTCGCGGGAACGGCGAATACCCCACATCAGCCGCGCGTACGTAAGACCAGGCTTCGTCCATGGGAATCCAGCCAGTCCAATATAAAAGATCTTCAACTTTCCAATGCTCCGCCTGTTCCTGCAACCACTTTCTATGGGCGGCATCTCGAGTCCCTCCCACCAAAACCAGTACAACGTTGGGCACTTGCTTACGCACAATCGCCAGGGTTTCAAACAACACATGAATTTGGCGCGGCCGCTCCATAGTGCCCAAATAAATCAATACCCGCTTACCCTTTTGCCCAAAGTCGGGAAGCGGTTTATTTTGCAGCGCGTTTAACGCCGCCACGTCTACCCCCATGGGAACCGGTGTCATTTTATCGAGCGGCACACCTTGCGCGCAAAAATCTGCCTGCATTTGCCGTGATTGAACAAATACGTGAGTCGATTTTGGCATCACCACTCGATACACTAACCAACGCCCCAACTGGCCACGTATCAGGACTGCGAGATATTTGAGATACGAAACCTGGCGCAGGGTTTCGTTGGCTCGCATAATCTGACCTTCAGGAATGGGATAAGAACACCAATAAAAGAAAGGCACACCCCGCAGGCGGGCGATACAAAGCACAAGCAAACCAAGGAACGGCATATCTCTTAATTGAAAGGCGTCGTACTCTGAGGTTGAAGCACTGATCGCCGTTTTGATAATGTGCACCACCTTGATGAGGTGCCCTTTTATTCCACGTCCAGAGCGTGCCGCCAAAATCGCTTTTCCTGCAGGCCATTGCTCACCCTCTGCAGGTTGTCCTTTAATAGTGACAATATCACTGTTCACTCCCTGCCGGGGCAAATGCTGCCCGAACAGTGCAGCAACATCCGCTCGAAAAGTAGGGAACGGCTCCGAAGTGAAATATAAAAGTTTAATGGGCTTCATCTCTTGGTTTATTCAGCCGCTAGCCTGCAGTGTCGTTAACCGCTTGCCATGTTTTCCACGGCAAATCCTTACGACCCAGTATCTTGGCCAACTCTCGCATATCATCGGCAAATATTTGCTCCAAATGAGATCGAGTCTCTGCAAGCATCGGAGGTACAACATCGGCAACATTTTTCCGATTTTTATTTTTCAACTGCACATACCAGTCTGAACTGCGAATGCGATTGGTAATAAATTTCAACCCCAGCCTATCCATGAACTCGCCAATTTTTCGATTGCGCACCTCAGCCTCGCGGGATACGGGAATATAACTAGCGTTGGCTTGTTGCGAGATAAACTCGGATCGATGTCCTGCGTCCACCCCCAAGAAATCATAAACCCTTTTCGCTTCTGCAGCTGGATCATTCTTAATTTCTTCTTGGAACAAAAATAACATCTGCTCCATAGGGAAGCATTTAAGCCAAGTTTTTATATGCTTGGCATAAAGTGACTGCTCAATATACATCGGGTTATTCTCCAATCCGCTCTCAATAGACAGATCGCTCCCTTTGAAGTGCTCCAGTCGCAAGTCATGAGAATGATTGGAAATTAGTCGGGCAATTGGATCCCGCAAGCACACTATAATTCGGAAGCCAGGATCATAAGCTTCTGCTCTAACGGGAGCATCCAAATCAGGCAAGTAAGAAGGTGACACCTCGCCCCGTGCAGTACAATTTTCCGAACCTACAAAAAAATTCTCATACCACATTAAACCACGATCATAAAAAGAGGAAAAAAAATCGAGTTCTTTCGGTGTGCTGACAAATATTTGGGGATGATCGCACATAACCTTGTAGAGCCAGGATGAAGCGCACTTCTGAGCCCCCAAACCGATAAAGTTGGGTTTCAATATACTATCCTCGGAAAAGCATAAGTCGGCAAAAATGGTAAGACAATCCACTCACGTTAGCAATAAATGGACTCACTTGCAGCAAATTACTATGCCAGACGACAAAGCCCCTCAAACCTACCACATTAAATCGTCAGGTACCTTGTAGTCCGCATATTCATCATTCTCAGGACTGTCTTTGGCGGCGCTCTCATTCATTAAAACAAACCGTTCCGGCGCTGCTGCCAATACCCTTTTGCCAACGGCTTCTGGCACCAAACAATAACGATCGCCCAGAGTCACTATAGCCACCCGGCCCCGACTCAATTCTTCCGTCATAAGGGCGCTGACATAAATTTTTTTAATCACTTTGTTATGCACAAACTGATAGGGAATATCGCCACCACCGGGTTCCAGTTGTGCGGTGGTAACCCACTGGTTGACCTGTGCCTGAAGGGCTTTACGTTCTGCTTCAGCATTGAGCTGTTTGTTTCGTTCAAGATCCCGCTGCTTCTTTTCCTCAAGGGCCTTAGCTGCCAGCAACTTTGATTCTTCCGTTGTAGGGTCATCCGCAACCTTTTGTTTTCGCTGCTTTTGTTTATCCTTACGAATTTTCTGGGCTTTTCCCTTATTGATCACCCCAGCCTTGAGCAATTGGTCTTGCAACGAAGCCATGACGGTCTCCTTCACCAGTAAATTTCAACTTTGTGCATTTTAGCGCGAAATGCCTCAAGAACCGAGCGGCCACCCCATCTCATACACAAACTAAAGCCAGCTTGTGGTGATTATCCTCGTGCAGATCAATCAGCAACGCGCTTTGACCACCGAATAGCCTTGTTTTTGGGTTTGACTGTCAAATTGAGTCATCACCCAAAGAGCCGCCTTTTCATTATAATAACGACTAATTTCTAATCTGCTGCCATTATCCGTTTCCCGCACCAACACCCATTGGGGTGGTGTTAGATCACGTCTACACCAGGGTAAATCTGCGGCATCTAAATCAAAGTACTCCAACAGCGAGAACAAGCTGGCCGCCGGGTCAGCATTATTGCCCTCCATATCTACCGCAATAGGAGGTTGCTTACTCTCGCGGCTCACAAACCCCTGGATGAAATATTTAAGCTGCCCCAACTGTACGAAGGCGCAATAACACACGCCTTTGTTGGCTTCTTCGAATTCTTCAAGCTCAATCCCCGTACGTTGGCGGAACTCATTCACAGACAATGGAAGAGAGCATAAGGGCTCCCTTCCCGTGTATTTACCCCACTTCGTTAGATCAATCACTTTCATGGCAAAATGGTCCTTGGCTCCACTCATTCCACGTCAAACTAATGAGATCAGGCCTAAATAACAACCCAATTTTCCCGATTTTGCCAACCAGAATCAGTTCAAGTAATCAACGCCACTTGCTATTCAGCAACGGTTGCCAGAAAATTACCTATCTACCGTCGTAGCACTCGACAATTTTATAGGTAAGTAAGGAAGAAATGACTCAGGCGACCGCACCTTTTGGCACTAAATTTTGTAATCATATGGCCATAGCCCGTTATAAGGACGGGCAGTGGCAATCCTACGACATTGTTCCGGTGGAGCCATTGGCTATCCATCCAGGCGCGCACGTTCTACACTACTCCAGCACTTGTTTTGAAGGGCTTAAGGCGTTCAGAATGACAGACGGCGAGGCCAAGATATTTCGCTTGGACAAGCATTTAGCGCGTTTCCAACAAAGCGCAGAACTACTTTGTCTACCGCTGCCAGCCATTACTGAAGTAGAAGCCATGATTCGCCGAGTAGTGGAACTCAGTCTGGCGGATATACCGACACCTCCCGGCGCTCTCTATTTACGTCCTACGCTAATTGGCACGGAAGCCAACATCGGTGCGGCAGGTACGCCTTCATCAGAAGCCTTGCTGTATATCCTGGCCGCTCCGGTAGGAGACTACTTCACTGGGGGGGCGCGCGCGTTACGCATTCTGATTGAAGAAAATGAAATGCGCACCACGCCGGGATTCGGTCAGGCGAAAACTGGTGGTAATTACGCCGCCGCTTTACGCCAAGTGGTTCATGCTAAAAAAACCTACCAAGCCGACCAAGTATTGTTCTGCCCAGGGGGAGATGTGCAGGAAACGGGTGCGTCTAATTTCTTTCTGATTAATGATCAACAAATCCTCACCAAACCACTGGATCAATCCTTTCTCCACGGGATTACTCGCGACAGCGTTATCACCATTGGCCGGGAATTAGGCTATGAAATCGTGGAACGAAATTTCACCGTGGAAGAGTTGAAAACATGGATCACTACGGGTGAGGCCGCTTTATCAGGCACCGCCGCCGTACTGACTGGCGTGGGCGCCTTTATTCACAATAACGAAGAGTACACAGTGGCTGATGGCAATATTGGGCCTAACACCCAACGCCTTCGCGCTGCCCTCACTGCAATTCAGTTTGGCCAAGCAGAAGATACTAATCACTGGCTGACCTGATGGCGATCGATTATGATCGACTAGCGGAACTGGCTGCGGAATCACACTTTTATAAAGGACGCTTTCGCAATACGGCGCACACACCCTCTCATGGTTTGAGAGGGTTCTTGCGTTGGCAGCTTGAACCCGGCCGCCGCTTCCCACCAGGTAAACGATTTCCCCTTTTGAAGCCAGACCAGCACCAGCTCCACCACCCACCCCAAGATCCACAACTGACTTGGCTGGGTCACTCATCATTCTTATTTCAGTTTGACCAGCTCAATATCCTAACGGATCCGGTATTTTCCGAGCGTGCCAGCCCATTCCCGTTTGCCGGCCCCAAGCGCTACACGCCGGCAGCCCTCAATGTCAAAGAGCTACCTTCCATTGATGTTGTGTTAATTTCTCACAATCACTATGACCACCTCGATGACCCAACAATTCGGCAGATAAAACACCGCTTTGGCGATAATGTCTGCTTTTGTGTCCCACAAGGGTTAAAGACGTGGTTTAACAAACGCGGCATCACTAATTTAATCGAACTGGACTGGTGGCAATTCGCTGCTTTACCGACAACACAACCGACCACCCATGTTGAGCCAACGCCCACATCACAACTTTCTCACCAGGTTTTTTGTCTACCCACACAACACTTTAGTGGGCGTTCAGGTGCGGATCAAAACCGGACACTCTGGTGCAGTTGGCTCGTGCAGGTTAAGGGATATCGATTTTATTTTGGTGGTGATACTGGCTATGCTCCCGTATTCAAACAGATTGGTGAGCTTTTCGCTCCTATAGATCTCGCTTTAATACCCATTGGTGCCTACGCCCCTCGCTGGTTTATGGCACCCTACCATATCGCCCCGGAAGAGTCCGTCCACATTCATCAAGATATCGGCGCCAAACAATCCGTCGCCATGCATTGGGGCACCTTTGTGCTGACAGACGAACCAATGGATGAACCACCCCGTCGCCTGCATAAAGTACTGGAGGAAGCTGGGCTAAGCAAAAACGCATTTAAAGTCATGCAACACGGGGAAACCAACCAGTTCCCCCGCTGAAAGTATGACTTGTTTATTTAGGTCAAACAGATTGCTCCGTTAAAAATGCCGCTCTAATGCTTTTACTGCTTTTTTTACCGCTTTAACGGTTGGATGTAAACCGTCACCCAAATGCTCAAACTTATCCCAAGCATCATTGACGTAAATAGCATCTGGCAATTGAGAGGTGATCATCGCTTGATGAGTATCGCGGATGGTGTTGAATTGAGCTTCATTGACGATCCACTGAAAGCCAAACAGCTGCTGAGTCAACGGCAAATCCATACGGCTATAACTAGGATAACGCAAATATATCGGTGTTAAACCTAAGCTCAGCACAGTAGCCCCTACGTCAACCAAACGCTGTATCGCCTGCTCCACCTCAGCCAATGTACAGGGTAAAGCCATACTTTGAGGCACACCAAATGCAGCAGAATGCAGACAATCATTGGACAGCGTAATAATCACATACTGAGCATTGAAACCTCCACCCGGCAGCGCCACTCGAGCCAGTGCCCGCTGTAGTTGGGTTTCATAACTATCCCAATATCCTGTGCCACATACTGGGTCACAACCCAAACGTTGAAAGGTTGTGGCGCCACCTTGACCTTCATTCACTACATAGTAACCACGGCGTATTAAACCATCAGACAGTGAGGTGTAACTACCGAAATTGGCAGAGACGCCAAACAAGGGAGAATCCATACCTTCGTTAAAAGGCACCTTGCCACTAGCATAAGAACCACCAATTACTAGAACAGGCTCTTGTGCCCGAGCCCGAGGCTCAGCTAATAGATTACTAGAAAATTGAGTCATCAACAGAACAATACATACACAGATTTTATTGACAGATTTCACCTGACTTCTCCTTTTATTCCCTTTTAAGAAAACTACAAATGTGAACTACCTATGCCTCCAAGTCCCTTAGCAGCAGATTCGGAAGCCCAGTCAGAGCTTAAGTATAGCCAGATTCGCAAATTGGACAATTTTTGATCACACCATTAACTAAACAGGGTGTTTAATATCAAAATATATGATGTTACATTTAGTACAGGATCTATCTACGCGAAGCACGTCAGAGCACCTATAATTCATCACCAACGTTCACTCTAAGGGTCCCACTATGGTTGCGCATGATCCCCGTTCTATACCGTTTACCCCTTCAGAATTGGCGGGATTCCAAAAAACCCAACGGTTGGCTTATGAGTGCGCAGAATCTATAGCCCGAGAACTCACTCCCGGAATTACAGAGCGGGAAGTGGCCAAACGGATGTATCAATGGTTACGCAACCGCGGAATCGACGACTGGTTTCACAAACCTTTTGTGTGGTTTGGGAATCGAACCGCTTTTGATGGCCCTATTGGCTTTAAATACCTCAAAGGCTTCAACCCAGCGTTTTATCCTACTAATCGCCCATTGGATGAAGGCATGCCTTTTATTTTGGATTGCGCTCCGTCCTTAGACGGCTATACGGCTGACATAGGCTACTCGGGCACTCTAGGAAAAAACCCGCTGCAAGAAGAAATGATGGACAGCCTGCTGGAGTACCGCAACCTCATTCTGGACATGGTCCGCCAACAATCACCGCTAAGGGAAATAAGCCTGGCTGTTGACAACCTATGTAACGAGCATGGTTATGCTGCCAGACATAAAGCTTATCCATTTGAAACCCTGGCCCATCGCGTTGAGAAACTCAAGGAACACAGCCGAATGCCGCACGTAAGCTTGCTTAATTTTGGACTTCGAAATCTAACTGAGTTGGCCAAAGATCGCTTGATTGGCGGTATCGAAGGTTGGTCTCCCATATGGAATAGTAAAGCCTCATCCAATCATCGACCTACACCAGGATTATGGGCTGTGGAACCGCACCTCGGGTATCGTGGTATCGGTGTAAAATTTGAAGAATTGCTGGTTATCACTGAAAGCGATGCCTTTTGGCTGGACCAAGATGTCCCCCATGTCAGACGCTGGCAACAACGAGGTCTGCTACCTGATCAGAAGGCAGCTTGATGCCTAGTCACCAATTTATTCAATCCGGCAACATAAAACTAAGAGTTCACCAGTGGAATCCAGGAAACAAGCCAGTGATTGTATTGGTCCACGGCTATCCTGATAGCAGCGAAGTCTGGATCAAAGTAGCACAACAACTTGCACTCCAATTTCATGTGGTAGCCTACGATGTCAGGGGTAGCGGAGAATCAGATGCCCCTGCTCACATTCGAGACTACAACTTAACTGCTCTTACTCATGACTTTAATGCTGTCATTGATTTTGTGAGTCCCGATAGGTCAGTGCATTTGGTTGGCCACGATTGGGGATCGATCCAGTGCTGGGAGTTTGTCACTGATCCACAAACCGCTCAACGGATTGCGTCTTACACAAGCCTGTCCGGCCCTTGCCTGGATCACGTGGGTTTTTGGTTGCGAAAGCGCCTGCTCCATCCCACTTCACAACATTTGAAAGAAGCCGGGAATCAAATTGTCCACTCTTGGTACATCGGCTTATTTCACTTACCTTTGGTCGCCCCACTTATGTGGCGTTTTGGTCTTGATCAGGCTTGGCCATCAATATTGTTCAGAAGTGAAAATATAGACGAACCCATGCAAAAACATCAGCGGCGCAACGGCATTAACGGCATCAATTTATACCGGGCCAATTTTTTGCGCTGTCTGTTGCTACCCCGCAAACGCTATACCAAAGTACCGGTTAAACTTGTTATTGCCGAGCAAGACGACTTCGTCACGAGTAATATTTTAGCCGGCATTGAGCAGTGGACAGATCACCTCACCCGCACAGCCATCACCGCAAAACATTGGCTACCCTTAAGCAAACCACTCTGGATTGCTGATCAAATCCGTGACTTTGTCGAAACTGAAACCGCAAAAATTTAAGACCTCTATAAACATTTAACTCGACTCGAATAAATTGAGCGAAGCCCATCACAATCCTGTCATTTTAATTCAGTTAGGTATTTTACGGCCGATTATTTCATCCGAATGTCCGCCAAACTCCATTTTAATAAACAAGCGAACCGCTATTATCGACGCTGGTTGATTCATTGGATCACAAAAAATCAACTTTCAAATAAACAAACAAATTCGTAAATAAAGATCTATAGGGGAAAACGATATGAAAACTATTTCTAAATTAGTGTTAGCTCTTGCTTTAGTTGCTGGCGTAAGCGCTTGTTCAATCGACGGCGAAACTGGTGCAATCACAATCGAGCCAGGCTGCATGATCCTTTGTAAGTAATTTATTACCTACAAAAATTGGGCAAGATACCAAATGCTTGCCCAACCCCCCTATTTAATCTCCTTTCATTTAGATATTTGCCTTCTATACTCGCTTGGAGAGGCACCCGTCCATTTCTTAAATAATTTACTAAATGCTGAAGAATCATAAAACCCGAGACTTAGCGCTACATCAGTTATGCCTTTCTCATTATCCATCAACAACTGAATAGCCACTTCCTTCCTTACTAAATCGAGTTCATTTTGAAAATTAGACCCTAAATTATGCAATTGACGGCGCAACGTTCTACCACTCATGCCTAACTCATTGGCAGCTTCGTCCAGCGACGGAAAACATCCTACTTTTCGCATAAATACCTGCCGCAATTTGCGCTTCAAGCTATTTAAATTTTCCGCAGGAATAGAGCGCCGGAAATCTTGCTCAGCCACCGTGGCAATTTGCGAATTAGCCAATGGCAGTTTAGCCTCAGCCAAGTCTCTAGACACCACATACTCACAACAAGGAGCATTGAATCGAACATCACAGTTCATAAATTTTTTGTACAAATCCACATACTTTGGTGCCGAGTACGGAAAGGCAATGTAATCAGGTTCACTTTTTGCTCCATGGATGTAGTGCAGAATATTGTAGAAGTTCAGGGTTACGGACTCTAAAAAGAAAGCTTCGAAGGGCTTAAGACTTTCACTAAAGAATATACGCAAGCCCACCTGGTTTTCTCGCTCAAAATAATCCATGAAAAATGGTGGAAACGCTTGCTCACACAGGCGGCTTGCCACTTTCAAACTTTCACCAAAAGTAGGCTGGGTCATCACCGCTATACCGGCCAAACCATGACAGGTCGGCTTTAAGCTATGCCCAACGAACAAACCCAGAGAAGGTAAATCTGTCAACTCATAGGCTCCAGCGACAACTTTCAGCGCATCCTCTATTGACAGCGGTTTAACGTCATTAAAGTTGGTAGGAAGGGGAACTCTGCAGATCTTGGACAATTCTTCGACGGAATAGTCGAAAAGCTCGAGCAACTCAAGATAGGAGAACACATACATCGACGGGATAATGGGTATCGACTGATCCATTTTTTTTATTTTTATCTGTCAAATTCTGACAAGACTCTAGCACACCAATTGCTGGCAACCATTGCTCAAAACGGCCATTTATCCTCACCTAAATAAAATAAACTTTGAAAAAACAAAGACCTAGAAGCACCTCACAAAAAGAAAAAACGGCCTCATTTACCAGGTCACTCTGACTGAATGGCAAAAATCCAACTTGGACGAGGCTTTAATTTACTACGCCAACAAAATATGTATCACAAATTATTGCAAAAACGTGATACATAAAGTAAGTTTGTATCACAAATAACAAATAAGCACTGCCATGACAAAGAAAGAACGTAAAGAACGGGTTATCCATACCCGAGTACCTGAAAATCTAGACACCAAACTAAAGGATAAGGCTGAAGGCCTGGGCATTTCTGTATCAAAGCTCATTCGCCACGTGCTAAATAACACCTTTGATCTGGTTGACGACATTGTTGCTGATAGCGCGGAAGTTGCTCGCTCAACCCAAAAAGTGTTGCGCACCAACAGTGAAGAAGCCAAGCAGCAACCCGAAGACTCAACCACTGACATTATTGGCTGGCAACCGGTTATCTTGAATCTCAACGCCGTTTGCCAGACTTGTAACGTAATTTTACCCAAGGGCAGCCAAGCTTTTTTGGGGTTAGAGCCCGGAGCGTCTAAACAATCCTCCATTTTGTGTGACCAATGCATAAAGGAACTAAATAATGAATCCAGTAACCAGCATCAGCCTGAATAGTTCAGAAACTACTATTCCACCTGCGACGCAGGAAGCACCCTCAAAGCTATCCAAGGCATTCTGGTTTTTACTCCAGAACCTGTTTCGTAACGGCTCTCGTTTAATTCGACAATTCGAAAAAGACGGCGCGCAAGTGTTCACTCAGGGACAACAATTTCTAAGTGAAATACAACCCCATATAACACTTACTAAAAACGCGATAAAAGGCACTCCTCGTTATAAGAAAATTCTCGGAACCAGCGTCAGCATTGTCGCCAGCTATAAAACCTTGGCAGCTAAACAAGAATTCTTGAACGCGGAAGAATACGCCAGACAACTGTCGGACACACATACCAAATGCGCACAGAAAATCTACGATCTCTGCGTCGATCTACGTGGTGGCCTCATAAAACTTGCGCAATTTTTATCAACGCGCCAAGACTTGCTGCCTATTGAGTACTCTACCATTTTAAGCGGGCTACAGGATAAGGTACCTGCGGTCAGTGGAGAACTCATTATCGCTCAAGTAGAGCAAGAATTGGGCGGCCCAATAACCGAGTTTTTTCAGGAGTTTGATAGTCAACCCCTGGCAGCGGCCTCCTTGGCCCAGGTTCACCGTGCCATCACTTTAGAAGGCCAAGCGGTCGCAGTGAAAGTCCAGGCACCCGGCATCAGTGAAATAATTGACATCGATATGAGCGCTTTAAAAGTTTGTAGCTGGATGCTTAAAGAGCTATTCCCGCAAATTGATATTGCCACCATTTCTTCTGAATTAATTCGATCAATTCAAAACGAGATGGACTATCGTGAAGAACTCGGCCATATGGATCGCTTTATTCATTGGCTAAAAGATGAAGAGAACATAATCATTCCCCAACCTCTACATCATTTGTCCACCCAACGAATCATTACTATGGAGTTCATCGAAGGCGAGCGTTTAACGGACTATCTCGATCGTGCCCAACACGAAGGTAAACACGAAAAGATTGACCGCTTAATGTCTACCATGATCCAAAATTTTTGCGCCCAAATATTTAAACACGGTCATTATCATGCGGATCCTCATCCCGGAAATTTTCTAGTTACCGCTGAAGGACGCTTGGTTATGCTTGACTTTGGTAGCGTGCAAGCAAACACCAAGTCTCTAACGCAAGACTACGCAAAATTAACCCTGGCTATACTGTCACAGCAAAAGGAAAGTTCAGCCCACCACTTGGACACCATGGGCTTTGAAACTCTGGATGGAAAACCAGATACATTAATTGAGTTCGCTCAGATCATGATGGAAATGTTCCAACAAAATGACGGCTACATTGGTGACATTGATCCTAAAGAACAATTGGATCAGCTCATGGTATTAATTAAACAAAATCCGGTCACCAAATTACCCGACCATTTTGTCATGCTAGGTCGGGTATTTTCTTCTCTTGCAGGCTTATTTTTTCATTATCGACCCCAAATTGACTTGTTTTCTTTGATATTTCCCTACCTCGCTATCACTGCGGGAGAAGGGGCAGTTCACCGTAAAGCTTGACAGAATCAGCACAAACTGGAAGGATGAACAGAACTGTTCACCCTTCCAGGATTTGACGCTATGACTGAGAAGCCTCCACTACCCCCTTTTAACCCAAACAGTGCTGCCCAAAAAGTTCGGATGGCTGAAGATGCCTGGAATAGTCGCGATGCCGATCGAGTAGCGCTGGTCTATACGGAAGACACCCAATGGCGCAACCGAGTCGAGTTTCCAACCGGTCGCCAACAGGTAGCTGAGTTCTTACGGCGTAAGTGGGCAAAAGAATTGGACTATCGCCTGATCAAAGAACTATGGGCTTGCGCAGATAACCGAATCGCCGTTCGTTTTGCCTATGAATGGCATGATGACAGCGGCCACTGGTTTCGATCCTACGGAAATGAGAATTGGGAATTTACCGCCACAGGCTTAATGCAAAGACGCTTTGCCAGCATTAATGATCTACCCATAGCCGACGCAGAGCGTAAATTTTTTTGGCCTTTAGGTCCGCGCCCTGACGACCACCCAGGCTTGAGCGAACTTGGTTTGTAGCGGCCATAAAATTGACACCCAAAGGTGGCACTATTAAAGTGAAGTACGACTGAACTGACACTAAGGCTTCCTCCCGCTATGACAACATTTGCTCGCACCGCACTTGAAGCCGTTTCTGTCATTGAGTCCGGCCATAATATATGGGTGCACTCCATGGCAGCAACGCCCTATCGCTTGCTGGAAGCACTTGCCAGCCATTCTTTGCATCATCAGAACATAAACTTGTTTCAACTTCATCTGGAGGGAGCTGACTGCCTGTCTAATGCAGTTGAAGGCGGTCATATTAATATCAAAGCGTATTTTGCCAGCCACTATAGTCGTCCGCTCATCGCCTCTGGCCACGCCGACTATATACCGATTTCACTATCGGAAATTCCACGCCTTTTTCGCTCCAGGCAGCAGAAACTTGACATTGCTTTGATTCAGGTAGCACCACCTGATAAACACGGAATCTGTTCTTTAGGGATATCCGTGGAGGCTACTCGCGCTGCCCTGGAAGTAGCCAACATTGTCATTGCTCATATTAATCCACAAATGCCTCGTACCCATGGCGACGCTTTTATTCACCTTAACGCCATTGATATTGCCTATGAAGAATCAACACCGATTCCTGAAATCATACCGCCGACCCTTTCTGAAACCAATCGCAAAATTGGCCAGCAGATTGCTGAATTGATTCATGATGGGGATTGTCTACAAATGGGCATTGGTGAAATACCTGACGCTACTTTGACATGCCTCACTAATCATAAAGATCTGGGCATACACACGGAAATGTTTTCTGACGGAGTGATTCCCCTGTGTGAGCGAGGCGTCATCAATAATCGCCGCAAACGCAAACACTCGGGCAAACTGGTAACCGGTTTTGTCATGGGCAGCCGCACACTTTATGAATTCGTGGATGATAATCCAGAAGTTGTTTTTCTGGATATTGAATACATCAATGACGTGCGAACTATTGCTAAAATCCCCAACATGGTCAGCATTAACAGTGCACTGCAAATTGATCTCAGCGGTCAGGTATGCGCCGATTCATTAGGCACCCATATTTATTCAGGTGTCGGCGGCCAATTTGATTTTGTTTTAGGTGCTAGCCTGGCAGACAATGGCCGCTCAATTCTCGCCTTCCCAAGCACAGCCGGTGGCGGCAAACACTCACGCATAGTACCTATATTGACTCCCGGTTCAGGCGTCGTAACTCCCAGGGGTAACGTCAATTACATCGCTACTGAGTTCGGTGCCGTTAATTTGAAAGGAAAAAGTTTGGGCGAACGAGCCCGAGCACTCATCGGCATCGCCCACCCAGCCTATAGAGAAGAGCTAACCCGCCAGGCCTTTGACCAATGGTGCATTAGAGTATAGGCACCACTCCAATTAAGCCATCCAATTAAGTCGTTGTTTAGACACAGTGTCTACTCTACACTACGGATCCCAAATTAAATAATCTGCGGAGACAAAATCACCATGAACGTGCTCATAACTGGCGGCGGCTCAGGGCTTGGTAAAGCGCTCGCACAAAAATATCTTAAACTCGGACATAGCGTGCTATTTACCGATATAAACCAAGCGCAAGGACAAGCAGCGTATCAAGAGTTGAAAACCTTAGGCGACGTCCATTTTGAAGTGGCCAATGCCACCTCAGACGAAGACTGGGGCAAATTAACCCAATGGGTAACAAACCACTGGGGCCATATTGATGTGCTGATCAACAATGCGGGCGTAGCGGCAGCGGGCCGTATTGATAAAATTTCTATGGCTGACTGGGATTGGATTCTGGACATTAATTTGAAGGGTGTCATTCGCGGCTGTCATGCCTTTGTACCGATGATGAAACAAAAAGGTAACGGACAAATCATTAACATTGCGTCTTTAGCTGCGGTTGCCAACGCCCCCACCATGAGTTCTTATAATGTAACTAAAGCTGGCGTGGTTTCCCTATCCGAAACCTTACGACATGAATTGTCACCTTATGGCTTAAGAGTCAGCGTCGTTTGTCCCAACTTTTTTCAGACCAATCTTGCGGATAATTTACGCACCCCTGAAGCTGGAATGGAGTCCACTGTACGCAAGCTACTGGCCAGCGGCAAACTCAGCGCCGAACAAGTGGCGGAAAAAGTCATTCGTGGTGCAAAAAAAAATCAGTTTATGATTCTGCCACACATCGAAGGCAAAGCGCTGTTTTTGATAAAGCGTTATGTTCCGTTTTTATATAATATTGGCCTGTCAGACGCTGGCCGAAAACTGAAGAGAAAACTGGAATCGCAACCTAAATGAAGCGCCATCCCTGCAAAAGATGCGTTACTGAATAATCTCGTTTGATGAATTATGGTCAAGTTTTTGTTTGACCATAATCATCAGCTTAGCGCGACCATGAATACCACAAGTCACCTCAATCATACCCTCTCTTTTCAACACCAGTTCGCGCTGCTCGCCCTGACCTAACTCGCCCAAGTCAAACATGTTGGCTGAACTCAAACTAAATACATTATGCTTGTGGGGATCCTGATTGGTGAATTGAATGGTATCTCCAACACGAGCTTCAATTTCACTCGCACTGAACTGCCCATCTCTCTGAAATACCTGAAAAACTTCGGCCTGGAGGGAAGGTGCAACGAAAAACAAAATACCGCAAATGCCTTGCCAACTAAAATGCTTCAACATGAAATACAACTGCTCTATTGTACATTTGTAAAGCATAGCCCAACCATTGCTAGTATCAACTCTACCCATTGCTCTAAAAATCATCCATTATTGTTAATTGAATACTAAAACCAGGGATAGTTTAACAGTCCCTTTTCACAGGTGCATTATGAAGGAATATCTCGAACGTTGCATTGATCAAGCCCTTGCTCGAATTCCCGCCGATCTGGTGATAAGAAACACTCAATTTCTTGATGTCATTAACGGCGAGCTTGTTCAAGGGGATATTGCAATTTGTGGCGACCGCATTGTGGGCACCTGCGAGAGCTACCAGGGCGCCCAAGAAATCGATGGTAAAGATTTCACTGTAGTACCTGGCTTCATCGATACTCACGTCCACTGCGAGTCCAGCCTGGTCACCCCGCAGGAGTTTGATCGATGTGTGCTCCCCAAAGGCACCACTACAGCAATTTGTGATCCTCATGAAATCGCCAATGTATTAGGCAGCGAAGGCATAGAATATTTTTTGCAGTGCAGTGAACACACATTGATGGATCTTCGGGTACAACTCTCTTCTTGCGTACCGGCCACCCACCTGGAAACGGCCGGAGCCGAACTCAATGCTGAGGACCTAATCCCGCTACGAGATCACCCAGCAGTGATTGGCCTGGCGGAATTTATGAACTATCCAGGCTTACTGGCCAAAGACCCCAAGGTTATGGATAAGCTTGCGGCCTTTCAAGGCTGGCACATTGACGGACATGCACCCTTGGTCAAAGGTCGCGAACTAAACGCTTATCTGGCCTGTGGAATCTGTACCTGCCACGAAACCACCAGCCAGGCTGAAGCCAAAGAGAAACTCCGCAAAGGCATGCATGTGCTTATCCGGGAAGGAACGGTTTCCAAAGATTTAACCGCCCTCGCTCCCTTACTGAATCCCCTCACCTCAAATGCTATGGGTTTTTGCACCGACGATCGTAACCCGCTGGATATCGCCGAAGAAGGGCATCTGGACTATTTAATACGGCGGGCCATAGCATTAGGCATCTCCCCGGACGATGCCTACCGAGCCGCAACCTGGTCAGCGGCCCGGGCATTTGGATTGCGGGATAGAGGCCTAATCGCTCCCGGCAAACGGGCAGACCTCGTGCTACTTTCGAACTATGAACAGTGTCAGGTCGCCCAAGTAATTTGCGCGGGGAAAGTGGTAACCCCTGCAAGCTTCACCACCCGAATAGTAGTCCCACCTATCGGGCTCGACAGTATGAAACGCAACCCTATAAAAGTGAGCGACCTGGCCATACCGGCCACAGCGGGCCAAAGCTCCGTTATCGGCGTTAAGCGCGGCAGTATTATTACGGAGCATTTGCGCTGCACCCCACCGCAACGAAATGGTCTATTCTTTGCAGCCCCCGATCAAGACCTACTAAAAGTCTGTGTCCTGGAGCGCCATGGCCATAACCAAAATATTGGCCGTGGCTTCGTTAAAGGCTTTAGCCTGCAACAGGGCGCGTTAGCCTCTTCCGTCGGCCATGACAGCCATAATCTATGCGTTGTGGGCAGTGACGACGCCGACATGGTCACCGCTATTAACCACCTCCTGGGAGTGGGTGGCGGCTTTACTATTGCCTTACAAGGCAAAATCATCGCGACGCTAGAACTGCCGCTAGCGGGTTTAATGAGCCTGGAGCCTTACGAACAGGTACACCAAAAACTATTGCAGCTTAGAACTGCGGTAAGAACCCTGGGCTGCTCCTTACCGGAACCCTTCTTGCAGTTAGCCTTTTTGGCACTACCTGTGATTCCCCACCTTAAAATCACGGATCAAGGGCTCGTGGATGTTGACCAGTTTTGTTTGATATAATAAATGCTTTGTTGTTTCTGGGTGGTTATTCCATCCGTATGTCTGGCTGCAGCTTAACCACACTGAATGCCAAACAGCCTGCTAAACTTCACTACTACGCGCACTAAATAATAAAGGCTCCCTAATGAAAGGCACCCTATTTGTTGTCTCAGCCCCCTCAGGCGCCGGCAAGACCAGCTTGGTTAAAGCACTAGTGGAAGACACACCTAATCTCCAGGTGTCCGTATCTCACACCACCCGTCCCCAGCGACCAGGCGAAACCAATGGCGTAAATTATCATTTCGTCTCCCCAGAGCAATTCGCCCAGATGCTCGATGAATCCGCATTCCTGGAACATGCCGAAGTTTTTGGCAACCTTTATGGAACCGCCACCAAAGGCGTTGAAGCACTCCTGGCGCAAGGTGAGGACGTTATTCTGGAAATCGATTGGCAGGGCGCCCAACAAATTCGCCGTCAAATCGCCGATGCCGTCAGCATTTTTATCTTGCCACCTTCTCGCGAGATCCTGAAAGAACGCCTGGAAGGCCGTGGCCAGGATTCGGAAAGCGTTATTTCGGGCCGCATGGCACAAGCCTCTGAGCAGCTTTCCCATTATGTGGAATTTGACTACTTGGTAATCAACGACGTGTTTAACACCGCTGTCGCTGAGCTAAAATCCATCGTACTTAGCCAACGCCTGCGCAGCGAACGCCAGTCTCAATCCCATGCTGCACTGATTAAAAGTCTCTTGTCATAACCTGGAAATACAGTAGAATACTCTGTTACTTTAAACACTCTTGTTAACCACCTGAACTACTTTGAGGTTAAAAATGGCCCGCGTCACTGTTCAAGACTGCTTGGAAAAAGTAGACAACCGATTTTCATTAGTACTTATCGCCAGCAAGCGCGCTCGCCAGATTGCCACCGGCGGCAAAGACCCCTACGTGGATTGGGAAAACGACAAGCCTACCGTGGTAGCGTTACGGGAAATTGCCGAAGGTTATGTAGACAAGTCCATATTGAACCGCAAACCCGAACCTCGCGAATATCGCGACAACTCCTCATTTCATAGTGCATTCAATCCCGGCAACGAGGGGTAGGTTTTACACACGCCCTACATACACACTGTTCTCTTTAGCGCCCAATCCCATTACACTATCCTCTTAAGGAGGGATTGAGCGCTTGCAAACCGTCGAAACACTCATCGAAAAACTCGATTATCTTACCCCTGAGCAACGGCAAACCATCGAGCGGGCTTATTATTTTGCCGAGCAAGCTCATGAAGGCCAGTATCGGCGCAGCGGCGATCCGTACATTGTCCACCCTCTTGCGGTTAGTAAAATTTTGGCGGAAATGCATATGGACTCGCAAAGCGTCCAAGCCGCCTTATTGCATGACGTTATTGAAGATACCCATGTTTCCAAAGATGCACTAACGGAGGCCTTTGGTGAAATCGTAGCGGAACTCGTGGACGGAGTTTCCAAGATTGGCGCCATTAAATTCGAATCAAAAGCAGAAGCCCAAGCTGAAAACTTTCGCAAAATGATGCTCGCAATGACCAAGGACATTCGCGTCATTCTGGTAAAACTGGCTGATCGGCTCCACAACATGCGCACTCTGGGCGTTCTACACCCCACCAAGCGCCGCCGCATCGCCCTCGAAACACTGGAGATTTACGCACCTATTGCCAACCGTTTGGGCATGAATAATCTGAGAGTTGAACTTGAAGACCTTTGCTTCACTCACTTGTATCCCATGCGTTCGGCGCGTATTAAAAAAGCCACCAAAACGGCCCGTGGCAACCGCAAAGACATGGTATCGAAAATCCGCGAAGCCATCACCAATCGTCTGGACCGCGATGGTTTAAGTGGGCGAGTGATCGGCCGCGAAAAACATCTTTACAGCATCTACCGCAAGATGAAAACGCAGCGAAAATCATTCAATGAGATTATGGATGTATATGGCTTTCGGATGGTGGTGGATTCCGTGGACATGTGTTATCGAGTACTAGGTGCTATTCACAACCTCTACAAACCTATTCCCGGACGCTTTAAAGATTATATCGCCATCCCTAAAGCCAACGGCTACCAGTCCCTGCACACAACCCTGATCGGCATGAATGGTGTCCCTATCGAGATCCAGATTCGTACCGAAGAAATGGAAGCCATGGCCAATAATGGCATCGCGGCGCACTGGCTCTACAAATCAGACCCCGACCCGGCCGGAGGTGCTCAGAATAGAGCAAAAGAGTGGCTCAAAGGCTTGCTGGAAATGCAGCAACGAGCCGGTAACTCCATTGATTTTCTGGAAACGGTTAAAATTGACCTGTTCCCTGACGAAGTTTACGTATTCACCCCCAAAGGCGATATTCTGGTACTGCCCACCGGAGCAACGCCGGTAGATTTCGCCTATGCTGTGCACACTGTTGTCGGCAACAGCTGTGTTGCCGCTCGTATTGATCATCGCCTGGTGCCGTTAAGCACAGCCATACAAAGTGGCCAAACCATTAAAATCATCACTGCTCCGGGCGCCTGCCCCAACCCCGCCTGGCTAAGCTTCGTCACCACGGCCAAAGCCCGCGCGAATATTCGTCACTATCTAAAGCACCAACGCCGTTCAGAATCCGTGTCATTAGGCCATCGCTTACTAGAGAAAGCACTGGCTTTATTCGATTCATCGTTAGACAACATCCCGCCAGAACACCTGGAGAAAGCACTGCATGAAGCCGGTTTTGGCAACCTAGAGGATTTACTGGAAGACATAGGGCTAGGCAATCAAATGGCGCAAATAGCCGCGCGACGCATGTTGTCATCCCAAGGCGAAGATGCCCTTGAGCAACAGAACAAGCCACGGCCGTTGATCATTCGCGGTACCGAAGGCATGGTGATTAACTTTGCAAAATGCTGCCGACCCATTCCAGGCGACTCAGTGATGGGCCACTTAAGCTCAGGGCGCGGCATGGTAATCCACCGTGATGAGTGTAAAAATATTTCGGCTGAACTGAGAGAAAATCCCGAAAAATGCCTATCCGTAGAATGGGCCAAGAACTTTGTCGGCGAATACCCGGTAAACTTGCGCATCCAAATGGAAAGTGAACGGGGCGCGCTGGCTATTCTGGCCTCTTTAATCTCTCAAGCGGACGCCAATATAGAGACCATAAATTTCAAAGACAAAGACGCCCACATTTCAGTGGTTAATGTGCGAATTTCTATTCGCGATCGCGACCATCTGGCTAAAACCATACGCCGGATTCGCACATTAAAAGCAGTACAACGAATTGTCAGGGTACGCAACTAGAGATAAGGAACTCATCATGAATCAACGAGAAATCATTTCAACCACTAAAGCACCACAAGCCATCGGTACTTATTCACAGGCCGTCAAATGTGGCTCAACGGTCTATTTATCAGGTCAGATCCCACTGGACCCTGCAACCATGACACTCGTTGAAGGCGACATGGAAGCCAGTATTGTACAGGTATTTGAAAACCTGAAAGCTGTGGCCGAAGCCGCTGGCGGCACCATAAACCATATAGCCAAACTTAATATTTTCTTGCTTGACCTATCCCACTTCGCACTCGTGAACGAAGTGATGGCACGCTATTTTGACCAGCCCTATCCCGCTCGCGCAGCCGTTGCTGTGGCCGACCTACCAAAAGGTGCGTCGGTGGAAATGGACGGGATTATGGAACTCTGACCACCATGCCAGAAAAAAAACCACCGCTCGTATTAGTGGATGGCTCTTCCTATTTATACAGAGCCTTTCACGCACTCCCTCCTTTAATTTCCTCAAAAGGCCAACCCACAGGGGCCATTAAAGGCGTGCTCAATATGCTGATTCGCCTGCGCAAAGATTTTGCGCCCGAGTACATGGCGGTTGTGTTTGATGCCAAGGGTAAAACCTTTCGTGACGAACTCTATGCCGACTATAAAGCCAACCGGCCTCCCATGCCTGATGATTTACGATCTCAAATTGAACCCTTACACCAAGCGGTACGGTTACTGGGGTTGCCACTGTTAATAGAAGACGGTGTCGAAGCTGACGACGTGATCGGCACACTCTGTGAACAAGCCGGCAAGGCCGGCATTGAAACCATCGTATCAACGGGCGACAAAGACATGGCTCAACTGGTTAACCAGCATGTCACACTCATCAACACCATGAATGATTCCACCCTGGACATGGAAGGTGTTGAAGCTAAATTCGGCATCCGCCCGGATCAGGTTATTGATTACCTTACGTTGATGGGCGACAGTGTCGACAACATTCCTGGTGTCCCAAAGTGCGGCCCGAAAACCGCCGTTAAATGGTTGCAAGAATACGGCTCCCTTGAAAACTTAATCGCTCATGCTGATGCAATCAAGGGCAAGGTGGGAGAAAATTTACGAGACAGCTTGTCACAATTACCTCTATCCAAAGAACTGGCAACCATCAAACTCGATGTCGCTCTGGATCTTGCGCCTACGGATCTAAAAATCGGCGAACCGGACAACGAAAAATTATTGGCACTTTACCAGGAACTGGAATTTAAAAGCTGGGTGGCCGAACTACTGGAAACTGAGAAACCAATCCCAGCAAATGAAAATCCCGCCACGCCCAATCACTACGAATGTGTAACGGATGAACAGAGCTTCGCGGTTTGGCTGGAACAATTAAAAACCTGTGAGGCGTTTGCGTTTGATACGGAAACCACCAGCTTGAATTACATGCAAGCGGATTTAGTTGGGGTATCTTTTGCCATTACAGCCGGCTGTGCCGCTTACGTTCCAGTGGCGCACAATTATCCAGGTGCACCTGACCAGCTCGATCGTGATTGGGTGCTACAACAACTAAAGCCCATATTAGAAGCGAAGTCCCCCAAAAAAATTGGTCAGAATCTAAAATACGACCAGAGCGTGTTAAGCCGTTATGGAGTGGAACTGAATGGCATTGCGTTTGACACTATGCTGGAGTCCTATGTCCTGGACTCAACAGCAACCCGCCACGATATGGACAGTTTGGCGCTAAAATATCTGGGCCATAAAACTATTTCTTTCACAGATATCGCGGGCAAAGGCGCAAAACAACTTACCTTCAACCAAATCGAACTGGAAACAGCGAGCGACTACGCCGCCGAAGATGCCGACATTACCTTGCGGCTACATGAAACCTTATGGCCCAAACTCAACCAGGAAAGCATGTTAAAATCGGTATTCGAAACCATAGAAATACCTCTAGTTCCAATTTTATCCAAAATTGAACGCACCGGCGCCCTCATTGATGGTGACATGCTGCGCAATCACAGCCAGCAACTAGCAAAAAGAATGCTCACGTTAGAACAAGAAGCTCACGAACTGGCCGGGCAAGCGTTTAATCTGAGCTCACCCAAACAGCTCGGTGAAATATTATTCGAAAAGCTCCAGCTGCCAGTGATTCAAAAAACCCCAAAAGGCGCTCCCTCTACGGCCGAAGCCGTTCTCCAAGAATTAGCGCTAGACTATCCTTTGCCAAAAGTGCTTATGGAATATCGCGGTTTAAGCAAACTTAAATCCACATACACAGATAAACTGCCGGAATTAGTCGACCCTACTACGCGCCGCATTCACACCTCATACCATCAAGCAGTGGCTGCTACTGGCCGACTTTCATCTTCTGACCCTAATTTGCAAAATATACCCATCCGCAACGAAGAAGGTCGCAAAATCCGCCAAGCCTTTATTGCCGCGCCCGGCTGTAAACTATTAGCTGCAGATTACTCGCAAATTGAACTACGCATCATGGCCCACTTGTCAGCAGACCAAAATCTGTTAACGGCATTTAATCAAGGCTTGGACATACACAGAGCAACAGCCGCAGAAGTTTCCGGTGTCAGCATCGACGATGTCAGCGCCGAACAGCGCCGCCGAGCCAAAGCGGTTAACTTCGGTTTGATCTATGGCATGTCGGCTTTCGGCCTGGCCAAACAATTAGGCATTGGTCGTAAAGAGGCACAAGAATATATTGATCTGTATTTCGATCGCTATCCCGGAGTTCACCGTTATATGGAAAATATTCGCCAGCTTGCTGCAGAACAGGGTTACGTTGAAACCCTGTTTGGCCGCCGCCTGCACCTTCCTGAAATCAATTCACGCAATGTTCCCCGCCGTCAGGCTGCCGAACGCACGGCCATAAATGCGCCGATGCAAGGCTCTGCCGCCGATATCATTAAGAAGGCTATGATCGATGTTGACCAATGGCTGACCGAAACCAATCTTAAAACGCGCATGATAATGCAGGTTCACGATGAACTCGTGTTTGAAGTCCCCGTAGAAGAAGTGGACAGCGTCAAAGAAAATGTGACTAACCTTATGCAACAAACAACCAAACTGGATGTCCCCTTGCTAGTGGACTTGGGCCTTGGTGATAATTGGGATCAAGCTCATTGATGGTCGTTACGTAACCAAATAAGGCTCCACCTTTCACTTAAAGAACCAATAATCTTAAAAAGATCTACTTTTTTAAAATTCTCATGAACTTCTTTGTGTTTATCGCGTCTTAATTACTGAAGCTAAGGCAGCAAGCCCCAGCCGATGTAAATCGGCTACAGCAAACCGGCTTTCCCCCAAAAGCCGGAACCTAGGTCGGTAGTCTGCCCCAAGGCTACCGACCTTTTTTTATGTTACTTCCTCATCGTTTTTAAAGTCGAACCATTGCGCAAGCCGCTCTCGTGCCTCATCCAGCCCTTGTTTGGCGTGGGCGGAGAATAACTGCACAGACAAAGTCCCGGGATGGGATTTCAGTTCTTTTTTGACCGCTAGCAACGTATTCTTGGCCGCCCCACGCTTAAGCTTATCCGCTTTGCTTAACAGTATATGCATAGGTAATTCATAGTGGGCTGCCCATTCAAGCATCATTAAATCAAACTCTTTTAAGGGGTGACGTGAATCCATCACCAGAATCAAGCCTGCAATACAGGGTCGCTTCTCAAGATATTCACCCATATTTGCTTGCCATTCCTGCTTCAACACCTCGGGAACTTTAGCAAACCCATACCCAGGTAAATCCACCAAACGCCATTGATCGGACACTTTAAAAAAGTTTAGTAGCTGGGTTCGCCCTGGTGTTTTACTGGTCCTAGCCAGTCCGCGATGATCCGCTAATGCATTGATTGCACTAGACTTTCCTGCATTCGAGCGACCCGCGAATGCGATTTCGATACCCTGTATTTCAGGACACTGGCTAAGCTTAGCCGCACTGGTTTCAAAAACAGTCTGCCGTAGTAATGTAGTAAAAGCCGATTGCATAACAAAAAACTCAAGCCGAATCAGGCTGCATTGTCCATAAAAGGCACTACTGGTGTAAAGGGAATTACCCCTTAACGAAGGTTTGATATATAATCCCCGGGCTTTTAATCTTACAGCTTCATACAATGAGGGGGTTCATCAATGAAAAAGCTGATCGCATTGGCGTCACTGGCACTGGGTTTATCAATGAATTCACACGCTGAACCACCAGCTAAATATTCAATGTACTGTATTGCCTGCCACGGCACAGGCGCCGCTGGAGCCCCCAAAACAGGCGATAAAGAAGCTTGGGCACCGCGCCTTGAAGTGGGCATTGATGCCCTAGTAGCCAGCGCCAAAAAAGGTAAAAACGCCATGCCTCCCATGGGACTGTGTAACGACTGCAGCGATGCTGAGCTAAAAGAAATCATCGAATTTATGGCCAAATAAGGCTGTCATTACCACGCACTAACTGTTTAGGATTAGATTATGAAATGGGTTGCAAACGTGCTGATAGCGAGCTGTTTAGTTGTTGCAAGCATATCTTCTTCACAGGCCGCTGGAGATCCCGAAGCGGGTAAAGCAAAATCCGCCGTATGCGGCGCTTGTCATGGCGCTGATGGCAATAGCGCAGTGCCAAATTTCCCTAAATTGGCAGGACAAGTACCTAACTATTTTGTAAAACAACTGAAAGATATAAAAAGCGGTGCCCGTGTAGTTCCAGAAATGGCAGCCATTACACCGGGGCTCAGCGAGCAGGACATGGCTGATTTAGCGGCATACTACAGCTCCCAAACCATTAAAACCGGTGCAGCAAACCCTAAATTTGTGGAGCGAGGAAAGCAACTGTTTCGGGGCGGTGACGCCGAAGCAGGTATCACTGCCTGCGCCGCCTGCCATGGTGCCACTGGTAAAGGTATGCCCGAAGCAGCATTTCCAGCACTTGCAGGGCAGCACAGCGCGTATATTGAGACGCAACTTAAAGCCTTTCGTGCTGCCGGTCGTGAAGATCATGAAGGTAAACGTCGCGACAATGACGGCGAAACCAAAATGATGAGAGCTACTGCCGCTCGATTAAGTGATGACGATATTCAGGCTTTATCAAGTTATATCAACGGCTTATACTAAAAACATTCGCATAAAAAGGCAGCGCAAGCTGCCTTTTTTTTGCTCTATTATGCCAGCCTCCCTGTTAGATTGAGTCTCGATGGAACCCTATCAGGTTGAAACAGTCATATAATTAGATTTTAATATTCAGCAAGATCCAGGAAAATTATGATGAAAAACAAAAAACTACAAACTCTTTTTCTATTGATAACCGCTCTTTTAATAAGCAATCTGGGCTTCAGTGAGAGCTATCGTGAAGGGGAAGACTATCAGGTACTTGAGAAACCAGGAACCGTGGAAGTTCCGGGAAAAATTGAAGTAAGAGAATTCTTCTGGTTTGGTTGCCCCCACTGTTTTGCATTAGAGGAATACATCGAGCCTTGGGCACAAAAGCTACCCAAAGATGTGAACTTCGTATCAACCCCTACCCCAATGAGTGAAAAGTGGGTGAATCATGCGCATGCCTTTTACGTGGCTGATGCCGTTGGTAAACTAAACACAATTAAGCCTGCTTTGTTCAAAGCCATCCATGTGGACAACCAACCATTGCGCTCCAAGAATGAACTCGCTGATTTCTTTGCCAAATACGATGTGCCTAAAGAAAATTTCGATAAGTTATTCGATTCATTTTCGGTACGAGTAAAAGTTCGTCAAGCTGGAGCTCTCACCAAGGCCTACAAACTTCGATCTGTGCCCGTGGTCGTGGTTAATGGCAAGTACGTTGTAGCATCAAAGAGTGGTCGAGGCCCAGATGGTGTGCTTAAAGTGGTAGACTTTCTGATAGAGAAAGAGCGAGTTGCCGGAGAACTTAGTCAAGCAAGCGCCTCACACTAACTCGCCGACTTATTAGTGCCCTACGATATTCGCACCATAGCAGAACCCCCACTCGACCGACCCGGGCCGGAGGTTCTGCGTTTGTTGAGTTATAACATCCAAGCCGCCATTGGCACGAGTTCCTATCATCATTACCTTACACGAAGTTGGCGGCATGTTTTACCCGATCGCAATGTCTCCCAAAGGCTCAACCGGATTAGTTCTGTATTGAGCCAATACGATATGGTCTGCCTGCAAGAAGTTGACGGTGGAAGTATACGTAGCGGCTTTATCAATCAAATATCGTATCTCGCAGAAACCAGCGGATTTAGTTATTGGTTCCAGCAACTTAATCGCAATTTAGGGCGCTTTGGTCAGTACAGCAACGGCGTTTTATCTCATCATATTCCTTATGAAATCGAGGACCACAAACTTCCAGGACTGAAAGGCCGTGGCGCGATTGTCGCCAAATATGGTACGCCAGAACACACCTTAGTATTGGTGGGGCTTCATCTTGCTCTTAGTGAACGGGGCCGTTTTCGTCAGTTGGACTATGTACGTGAAATTATCCACCAACACCCTCATGTGGTAGTTATGGGTGATATGAACTGTCGAGCAGACCAGATATCGAACACGCCCCTAAAAGATACGGCGTTGATTCAACTCCCGGAAGACTTACACACCTACCCCAGCTGGAATCCTACCCGCAACATTGATCATATCCTGGTCACTCCTAGCCTCAAGGTAAACCATGTAGAAGTTTTAGATTACGATTATTCTGACCATCGACCCATTGCCATGGAAATCACCCTCCCCTCTGAATTAGCTCAAGCTCTGGCCACAAGCCGTATTTAATCTATAACCTGCGGCAATTTCTCTACTTTTTTCTATACTGGGCTTTAAGTACGGAAAAATAGCCCGCCATCATCATTTGGTGTAACGAACTCATGCCTGAAGATCCCAAAGAACAGTGGAAAGAAAAGTACCTGGCGACACTGGATATATTAGAGAAGACACAAACGGAGAACGCAGCGCAAATTGAGTTGCTCAGAAAAGGGTTAGTGAGGATTAGCTTAGCTGCAGACGGGCTAGATGCCTCATTGGATGACCAGTTGGAGCAACTACGAGCCGCCCTGCGCAACGATAATTCCAGTAGCCGCCTGGAACCACTCCTTAAACAACTGGAACACACGGTTGTTTCTCTAGACGATCGACGCAAAGATGAACATACAGACATACAACAATTATTAGAAGCTAAGCTCGAACGTTTCAGTGAACTCAATTTGCCTAGACAAGAAAGGGATAAGATTAGCCAGCTACGCAAAACCATACTTAAATTAATACCAAGCAACGGCATTAACCCAGACCTTTGGCGTTCATTTATCCATGTTCAAGACAGCGTCACTGAACATTTATTGAGCGAAGTGGAAAATTCAAGCGGTCACAAGGAAGGCTTATTGTCAAAGTTCTTTCGCGGCAAAAGCAGCAATACCGAAAAGAAACCCGCCGAAGCAGCCACCACAAATGAAATCAACGACGCGGCAAGCTCCGAAGACATCAAATCGGGTCACACCCATGAGTCCACCACACATCGCCACTTGATCTTTAACTTTCGGAGCAACTTAAACAAGCTACTCGATCAGCTTGATGTTTCCCAGGAAAATTCACCCCTAAAGAAATCACTGGTTGAACAAATTAATCAGGAATTCGAAATAGAACGGGTGCCAAACTTCATTGAAGAAGTTGCCCACCTAATAACCTCAACTCGACTGGTGGCGCAAAAAGAATATGAGGGATTTCTCGTTGCTCTTCACCAGCGCCTTCACGAAGTTCAGGAATTTCTGACCAATGCTCGGCAAGACGAAATCCAATCAAAAGCAAGCCAACAACAACTTGATCAGGACGTCCGCCAGGAATTGAGAGATATTCGGGAAAGCGTGGACAAACGCACAGAGATGGACAAGTTAAAACTCGATATTGAAGGCATGATAAACCGAATTGCCAGCTCTGTCGATAAATTCCAAAACGATCAAAAACAACGCCGCGACCAAGTCTATGAACGTATCGAAACCTTGGCAAATCGCATGGAATCCATGGAATCGGAAGCTTCAGAACTCAAAAATAGTTTAGAATTACAACGCCTGGAAGCACTGAAGGATTCACTAACGGAGCTGCCAAACCGAGCGTCTTACGATGAGTACATCAATAATGAATTTTCTCGTTGGAAACGCCATGGCCGGCCTGTGTCTCTGGCTATCATCGATATAGATCATTTCAAGTCCATCAACGACACCTTGGGCCACCTTCGGGGGGACAAAGTACTCAAATTAGTGGCTAGAGAAATTTCTCGCAGAGTTCGACAAGAGGATTTTGTTGCGCGTTATGGCGGTGAGGAATTTGTAGTCGTACTGCCTGAAACACCCCTGGATGCTGCATTAGAGGCTATGGATAAAGTTCGAAAAGCCGTAGCCGATTGCCCCTTTAATTTTAACCAGCAACCAATTCCTGTCAGTGCGTCGGTGGGTATCGCGGAATTTGAAGCGGGTGACACTATTGAGACCTGTTTTGAAAGGGCCGACAAAGCGCTCTATGAGGCTAAAAGAACAGGCCGCAATCGCTCTGTGCGATCACCAAAAGAGCAACAACCCAGGAATGAAGCACTCTAACTAAGCAGCTGTCGAAGTCTCTGCAATAATATTTCTTCATCTAAGGGTTTTGTAATAAGGTCGGTTACCCCTGATGCCATAATTTCGTCATCCTCACCTTTAATGGCATGAGCGGTCAACGCTATAATGGGTAAATTTTGATATTTTTCTTGAGCGCGCAAGCGCTTGGTTGCTTCTTTACCATCCATTCCTGGCAAAGAGATATCCATCAACACAACATCAAACTCTTCCTTCTCCATGGTAGCCAGGCAATCTTCAGCAGAAGAAACTCCGGTCACATCATAGGCTTCATCCTCGAGAATCCAGGTAACCAGCTTCATGTTATCGGCATTATCTTCTACAACTAATACTCGGTACCTCATGGCAATCTACCGTTCTAAATAGGCTTGGCTTAAGTCTAGTCTTTTTTCCTGATTCCCTACAATCATAAAGCATATATAGTTTTACCATTGAATTAATGATAACTAACCCTCGCCTTTGGTTTTATTAGCCACAATGCTACGAACCAGATTAACGCTATCTGGCAACAACACTACGATCATCACAATATAGGTCAACCCACCGAGAATGATCAAACTCACCAACCGCACCCAAGCAGACCACTCGCTTAACAAGAATTGCTGAGCCGAAATTAAGACCCCCACCATTACCCCGCAGGCAATCAAGATGCGCGCCAGCGAATTAATCGTCGCCAAATGAGCGGGTTTCAGCAGTCGATTGACGGACCAATACCAAGCAGGCAATAAGGCTAAACTTACCAGAGAATAAACCCAAGCCACGGCCGCAATTCCGTTTTGAACCACCAACAAAACAATTCCAATAGACAACAGACCCTGGCACACACGCAAACTCAATTGGAGCGATGGCCTTCCCAAAGCGACTAATGCACTACCTAGCAGATGAGTTTGGGCCTGAGTGATGCCGATAACCGACAGGATTTGCATAATCTCAATACTGTTAAACCACTTATCACCAAACAAAACCGGAATCACCTCTGGCGCCAGAGCACCTAAACCTGCAAACGCAGGTATATTAACCAAACCAATCACAGCACTGACTCGGCTTACAGCTTCAGCAAATCGAGTGGAATCACTTTGAAGTCTGGCTAATGCTGGTGTTGAAACGCTAACAATGGTGCGAGTAGTAATCTGAATCATTAATTCGAGAACCCGGTAGGCCACCGTATAAAAGCCGAGTAATGTTGCTCCCAGAAAATAACCGATAATTAAATTATCTGAACGCCGGAACACATATTGAAAGATACTATTTCCCATAGTGCTCAAGCCAAAACTATAGAGCTCTTTAAAATGAGGCCAGGAAAATTGCCACTGAGGCCGCCACTTCGTCGCCACCAGTAGCAGGGTATTCACAATTAAGGCTTCCACTAATTCTCGAACTACCAATGACCAGATCCCACCCCCCGTCAAAGCCATATATACTGCAACAATATTAGCCACCAAACTGGAAAACATTATACGGGTGGACAGTTCTTTGAAGCGGAACGACCTGCGCAACAAGGCCCGCTGAACATAGAGCGGAGAATTAATAACAATGACCATGGAGAACCAGGGAATAACGTCTGCCAAGGCAGGCGCTGAAAATAACCTCGCCACCCAGCCCGCTGCGAAATAACTACCTATGGCGAGCACTAGGCTAAAGCCAACACTAAACCAAAAAGCGGATTGAAGATGCTCTTCTTCAAGATTATCGCGCTGAATTAATGCCGTTTCGAAGCCTGAACTGAAAATAATTATCATCAAGCTTACATAGGCAAATGCCAAGGCAAAAACACCAAATTCAGCGGGTGCCAATGTTCGAGACAGCACCAAAAAAACACTAAGGCTCAAAACTTGACTGGCAGCATTCTGAGCTAAACCCCACTTGGCTCCGGAAATTGTTTTACTTCTAAGGCTCATAGCTAGAGTTACTGCCTAAAGAATTAAACTGATCCTTGCGTTGCTTGAGACGGAGCTCCATGGCCCTCTGCACCAGAAGCCCATTAAAGAACCAAAAAAGAATGCTGATAGCACCACAATTCATAATATGTTTATAACCCAATGCCAGAAAATAGACGCTCAGCACGCCAGTCCAGCCTAATGCTAGCGCGCCAACAATACCCCCTGTGGAAACGAGATAATTCGACTCGCGCCAGAACATCACTAAACCCACCGCTAAAAAAACCATTCCCGTAAATCCCGTCTCCCACAACATTGAAGAGACCGTGGTAAACTGTGGAATAAATTGCTCATATTTCTTAAACTCTCCAACGGTTAATTTATTGATCCCCTGTGATACATTGCCTGCACCATAACCAAAAAAACCGGTGGTAATATCTTTAGTTATGTGGCGATAAGCGTGATTAATCGCATCCAATCGTCCAACTTCCACAGTATAACCGAATCGACCCCATGCTTTTTCCAGTTCATCTTCTTTAAGCAGGTAACCTTTCAGTTTTTCAGGTGATGTTAAAAATCCAATCAAATCACGCTCCTCTCTCTGTGAACCGATTGACGCATCGTAGAGCTTGATAAAACCAAAGAACAAAACACAAAAGACCCCAATGACTGGCAAAATCTGTAATACTTTTTTGGCTTTTATCGCATACACAAAACTAGGCACGAGCAACGCAAAAGGCAACATAAAAAAGGTACCTTTTGTTTCATTAATGGTGGTGGGGAAAAACAAAAGGGGTATTATTATTGCAAATTTTATTATTGGCAGTTTCTTTTGAACAAAGCATCCCAAAGCAACAGAGACACACATAATCAGGAACACTGACAACAAAGATGACAAGGCCAATGTCCCAGTCACATGATCACCCGTAGAAACTATGCCTCGTTCCAAAAAACGTTGATAAAGCGTTACTGGTATTTGCAGAACAGCCAGCAGCAAAATCAGTTTCAATATTTTGGTAATATCCTCATCATCGATTCGGTATAGGAATGGCAAAAGAAAAATAGGCATGTACCGGAAATAATTTCGAATACCACCAAGCACAGCACCTGAATTAACATGATTCGTTATCCAACCAAAAATCAGAAACAATAAAAATAAACTGAACAAGACAAGATAACGAGGTGGGACGGTAAGGGGGCGTCGATTAGCAAGCTCATAGGCCACAATGACCAATACCATAGCTCCCATGGCTTCTGGCAACAACTCGAAAACTATGCCAATTCGACCGAGATAATTGACGAAAGCGTCAAACAACACTGCAACGACGATGAAGATATAAATAAATTTTTTCATTTGATTTCCGAACGTTGGACATTAGCCGCTAATTGTTCCAACTCAGCTACCACTCTTGCTACGTTTTTGAGTGAATGGTGCGTATTTACATGCTCTAAAGCGTTCAAGGCGACTTGTTCTCGGTACGGGGTATCAAGTAGAAGAATATCCACTAATGCCGCCAAAGAGGTTTCATTATCATCCGCGCAAAACCCCACAGCTTCCCGCTCCTTACCAGCACTCAGGGTTTCATCGGGATTGACACTAAGGCTCACTACTACAGCAGACCGCATCCAGGCCTGAATAAAGGTATTAGGAAAACCCTCATATACACTCGTATTAACGAAGATATGAGCGCGCGCAAGCCATTCATTAACCACTGCTAATGGCTGCTCACCTAGATAGGTTAGATTTGGAATTGAGTCAATATCTTGCTGCAACGGATTGATACCAGATCGATCAAACATTGCTCTTCCAATCATGACAAACTCTACATTCGGCCGCTTCGCGAGTTGTTTAGCTAACCGAACAAACGCATCCGGACGTTTCCAGGCTTTCAAATTTGCCACCCATAAGATGGTGACTACATCACGTTTATCTGGCCTTTCATCCGCTGGCGGATGAAAGTTAGGTATTAAAACTGAAGATTTAGCAAAATTTGCTTTCAACAGACGTTGCTGAATTTGAGTTTGCGCAAACACGAGATGGGTGCGACGAATACCAAATTCTGCGACTTTTTTTTCTAATAGGCGAAAAGGCAGTAACTTTGAGAACTTCCAATCAAAAGGAGACACATCCCACTCATGAGCAATATGCCAGACAAATTTACATGCTGATTGTCGCGCATAGTACCCGCAAATTCCCGTATAAGAACAAGAAACACGATGGTAAATAATATCAGGCTCAATATTGTCTAAAGCTGCCAGCAACTCTGGCGCATCGAATAAATAAGTAAATCGACGCCACCCTTTTCGCGAACCTACTTTAATCAAAGCATAACCAGGATTAGGATCGTTCGCTGGATTGGCTTTGTTGGCTATTATATACACGTCAAAGCCACCGTGATTAACCAGTGCCTCCGTGATTAGTTTCACTTGGTACTGGGCTCCGCCCATCACATGAGTCCAATGATTGGGTATCACAATGCACAACTTTATTTTTGACATCCAGCCAACCTATTAAACACCTAATGCTATTTTGAAGGGCGACCTTTTCGAGGGGGTAAGCTCGAGAGGTAAGCAACAAATCGGCATGGGTGTTCGCTCACACCCACTTAGATCCTTGTATATTCCCAGGTTTCTGGGATTTAAGTATCGGAAAGATTATATATAAGAGCAAACTCGGGGTCGAATAACTTAACAAGAAATAACCACCAGGCAAAACCCTCTAAGATCAGGCTCAAACTAGTCAGCATGGTTTACTGCTTAGCCTTTCAAGTTACATCACATAACGCACTTTCTTCAAAAAATGTGACCGAAGTCTAGTTTCTCTAGTCGTAACATCTTAGACTCCTAGACGGTAAAGGGGTGTTTTAAGATACTTCGACAACCTGATACCCTCTTCGGAACCCACAATTCAGTATAAATAACAATCACCCATAGATTGCGGATCGTTTTTTGGGAGCAATAGAGGGCTTAATGTGTGACTACATTCTCGTATCCAATATAAACAATAGCTAATCGGTTTCTCAGAACGTTATAGGCGTCTATATTAACCCTGTATCAGGCAACGATGAGTATGACTAGACACCTGTTGCGGCTGAGTAAATTATTTTAGGTTAGGTTGAATTATGAATTTATCTTTTGCTTTTTTTAAGCGCTTACTACCAGTAACCCTTGCTTTTGCTACCAGTTCAGCATTGGCGGCTGATCCCTATTGGGACATGGAGTCTGGGAGCTTCGAAGACTATAGCTGGAAGGTGTCCGGATCGCCTGCCACGTTTTCAAGGAGCTCCGAACCAGCCTGTAGCGGTAATCGATCCGTCAAATATGAACTAGATTATTATAATAGCCCTACTCGCTATCGAGCGGAGTTTACAAGCATTGAGGCATACGGTGAAAATCGACTGAGCTATTTTACTGAGTATTGGATAGGCTTTAATCTCTACATCCCTGAAGATTGGAAAACTGAAAAATACGGCGAAA
Source organism: uncultured Ketobacter sp. (assembly GCA_963922875.1). Classification (GTDB taxonomy): domain Bacteria; phylum Pseudomonadota; class Gammaproteobacteria; order Pseudomonadales; family Ketobacteraceae; genus Ketobacter. The sequence continues at coordinate 74,680 of CAWUJH010000010.1, forward strand.
TAGCACTCCAAGTTCATCAACATCCTGATCCAGGTGAAACCTATCGTAATCCCGCGCTCACCTTTGGCATTGAAGGTGATCAGTGGCGAGTATCCTGGGCAGCAAACGATGACCCAATTGCTCCTGCAAAATCATATACTGCACGTGGTGAAGAGTTTCTTAGCAAAGTCAAAAAAGGCACGTGGAACCAAATCGTTCTGCACTTTAAAACCTCGTACAACAATGACGGTTATTATCAAGCCTATATTAACGGTACAAAAGAATTTGATTATAGCGGCCCAATGTTTTACAACGACCAAGAGGGCCCGTATATTAAATTCGGAATGTACAAACCCTCTTGGAAACAAAAAGCAATGGATGCTGGCTGGGGCGGGATCATAGACGGTATAACACGACGCACCTACTTCCAAGATGACATGAAAATATTCAAAGGCAGCAATGGTTTAAGTAAGGTTCAAACAAGCTGCGGTGATAGCAGTACGCCCATCAAATCTGCGCCACCATTACCACCCGCCTCCATCAGTATCGACCTGCTGTAACGCTTAACCAACAGCTTAGTCAACATAAAAAGGGCTGACCTGAAGGTCGGCCCTTTTTATTGCTTATCAATAATTATTTACTAATAGGCTCTAGTGGCCTGAATGTGGCATTCACTATCAGGCGCACCATTCAACACATAGCCAAGAATATTTACGTCTTTCAGCATATCCATACAAGATACTAACTGCTCTCGCTCCGTATTACCGGAATCAACCACCACCAGCGCCGCATCTAAATGAGCACACATAGCTACCGCATCATCGCCTACAAAAACTGGAGGCAAGTCAAAAATAGCCACTAAATTTTCATCGCTGGACTTGATTTGTTCGACTAATGCAGACAAGGCATCACTCAACAACAAATCCGAGCCACCTTGCATGGGATGAGTATTAACGATGATACCCAGATCATCTATCCCAGGACATATCACCACCTCTTCGAGTGATGCCTTCCAGGAAAGGAACTCGCTCAGCCCAAAATCGGGATTAAGACCAAACATTTTACTCACCGTGGACTTCCGCATATCAGCATCAACCAGCAGAGCTGAGTAGTTAGGCGTCATGGAAATGGCTACCGCCAAATTCGCCGCCGTCAATGACTTGCCCGAAGACGATGAGGGCCCAGTCACGCCAATAACCCGCCAATTATTCTGGGATAAAATGCGTAAAGTTTTGGTTCGCAGCATACGGTAGTATTCTGCTTCAGGCCCCGTCAGAGCACCCGCTACAATCTTATTGGATTCCAATAAACTCTTTGGAACCTCGACTCTGTTCCCATGGGCCAAATCAAAGTCACCCACCACATTTTTTTGATTAACCGATGCGGTGCGGCTCTTGTTCGCCTGCCTGATTGCCTTTGAAATTCGATCCATATTAGTTTGCGCCCTTTGCACTAATTCGTAAGCTAATTCAACGGAATACCAACCACCAGGGCAGAATATTCGACCCATTCACCCCTTGGCCTGATTCATCTCTTAGGGAATTCCCAAAACTCTGGAAATTAAATTGCACTGGCACAATTTTGGCTATAATCTTTCTATTTGTCGAGGCCAGATCACCGCCTGTGGCGCTATACTTCTGGAATATCTCCAATAATACTCGCAGTTGCACGGATATGCATTGCTTAACCAGATAAACCTCTGGACTAAAGGCTTAACGGCATGGCCGAGATCTGGGCACTTTCGACCTTCATAAATCCTACCATTACGTATACTGTATCTGTGTAGGCTGTAAAATAGGTAAATAGCACTGCCAGAGCGTTATCTGCCAACTACATCGATTAATACACTTAGGACCCCCAATGAGAGAAAGTGAGCAACTTTTCAATTATTTCGAACTTGTTGGCATACTAAAGCGAAGAAAGTGGGTCTTCCTCTCTTTCTTTTTTAGCATTACCGCTGCCAGTATTGTTATTGCTATCCTTCTACCCCCCACCTATCGCAGCCAAGCGAAAGTGCTGGTAGAGCGGCAACAAATCCCCTCCGAACTGGTTACCACCACCGTAACAGGATACGTAGAAGAACGCATTGAGACCTTGTCACAGAGGGTACTTACCAACGAAAGATTAAAGTCAATCGCTGAAAAATATGGGCTCCTGGAGCCACTCACCGAAGGACAAGACCCCGAAGACGTAGACTACCGAAATAAGGTGGCCAAAGTTATAAACACTATCTCCGAAAACACCTTGGTAGAAATGGTGGATATCAAAGTGGCCACTGGCCAACGCCAATCAACTGTAACTCTAGCCTTCACTGTAGCCTACGAAAACCGCGATCCGGAAGTAGCACGGAATATCACTAATGCCATAACTCAGTTATACCTGTCTGAAAATACCGTGCTGAGATCAGAGCAAGCATCCCGAGCCACTGAATTCCTATCCGATGCGGCAGATAAACTAAGCAATGAAATTGCTGAAATCGAAGCGGAGATCAATGAGCTAAAAGAAGAGAATTTCGCCTATTTACCCGCGCAATTGAGCCAGGCCAGAGCGCAATTAACCGCCCTGGAGGGCGAATTGCGGAATTTAAATCGTGAAATCTCTTATATGGAAGCACAAAAACAACAACTAATCAGTCAGCTTGCTACGACTAGCCGCTTTGTCATTACGGACAATTCATCGATCAGAGAATACCAGGATCCATTGGTGCGACTGGAAAAAGCCAAATTGGATTTGAGCGCTGCCTTGGAATCCCTTACGGAGCAACACCCTGACGTGCAGCGTTTACGCCAGCTCATCAAGGATATTGAGAAGGAAACGCAATCGAGTAGCGGATCTCGCAAAGATCTTAATAATCTGACGGCCCCAAACAATCCCGAATTTATCCGCATCCAAACCCAGCTCAACCAAAATGACACCAAATTGCTCGCGGCGATTGGTGACCGTAAGCTTTTACAGGAACGAATCAACGAACTCACCAATCAATTAATGCAAAATCCCGGCATTGAAGTGAAATACACCGCACTGATCCGCGATTTGGAAAGGGCACAAAACGAATATAAGGATATTAAAGAACGCTACTACCAAGCCCAGCTAGCGCAGACTCTGGAGAAAAAGGAACAAGGCAGTCGTTTCACCTTGTTATCAAAGGCAACAACCCCCATTTTGCCGGTGAAGCCAAACCGGATTGGCATATCTCTGCTAGGTATATTTATTGCGCTTTTGGCGTCTGGGTCTGCCACTGTTTATGCTGAAAGCAGAGATAGCCGAATTCGCACCGCCAGAGACTTACAAAAGATCACCGGTACTCGCCCGATCAGTGTTATACCCATTATCGGACAACGCTCATAAAACCAATAGCTTGAGGGTAAAGACAGAGATAAATCATGCGGATAAAGATATCAGTTCTAATCGTGTTAGCCCTTAGCTTTGCGCTGACGGGCTGTGTCACACAGGAAGCAGCAAAACCACAACAGCATCAAAAGCCTCCTGAGGAAAAGCCCTCCAAACATCCAATTCTTGGTATTTGGAGCTTTACTGAAAATGGATGCACTGAAACCTATGAGTTTTTCAGCAATGGCACTCGCAAGGGCACCAGCGGCGCAGAAATAACCGAAGCAATATACGCCATTACCGCAACACCCCAGATGAACAACTTTTATATTTTAACCGACAAAATCGTTCGGGATATTGGCGGCAAAGGTTGCTCTGGGGTGGATATTGATTTAACCGGCAATCAAGTCAAACTTTTGGTGCGTTTTTCTGGCGACAAAAAGAGCCTTGTTTTTTGCTCATATGAAGACCAAAAACAATGCTTTGGTCCATTAATTAAGCAAGAGATCACTATTCCTCTGCAATAATCCGAAATAATCACCGCCCGGCAAACAAGAGACCATACTCAGACTCTGAAAGCACGGGTCCGGAAACCGCGGTAGGCCATAGTAGACATCACTTTCATAAAAGAGGATAAACCGCCTTCCGCGGGCAATGGATCTTTACCCTGCCCGATTCTCTCAAGTTGCCGCGTGTACCAAGCCACTTCCATCATCGCCATTTTATCAATCAATTTGATGCCGGTTTTTATGGGCTTTATCACACTGACAGCCTTGTTACTAGCAAGAACTTTATTGCTGAATTCAGGATCCAGAGCCAGTGGTCTAGCCATTCCCGCCAAATCCATAGCTCCCGAGGCCAGAGCATCGGCAATACCCTCAGCTGATCTAAAACCACCGGTTATCATTAAAGGCGCCTTAAGGTTTTGGCGAATTTTCTCTGCGTAATCCATAAAATAAGCTTCGCGTGCTCGGGTCGTGGCTTTCTCCATTTGCTTCCGGTTGACGCCCGTCATTTCGGGGCTAGCGTAGGTACCACCGGATATTTCAATGAGATCCATACCCATTTCAGCTAAGGCTTTAGCTACATAAAGGGACTCGTCTTCAGTAAAACCACCGCGCTGAAAATCGGCAGAATTCAGTTTAATACCCACGTTAAAAGAAGAGCCTACGGCTGCTCGAATGGCTCGATAAAGCTCGGTAACAAATCGCATTCGATTATCGATCGAACCACCCCATTGATCTGCACGCTGATTATGCAGCGGAGAGAGGAACTGACTAACTAGGTAGCCATGGGCTCCGTGAATTTGAACACCATCAAAACCAGCCTTTTTTGCCACCTCAGAGGCGGTAACAAACCGTTGAATAATCTCAAAAATTTCGGTTTCTGACAGTGCTCTGGGCGTATTGAACATGCGGTTTAGCGGTGGCTTAAAAGGTATGGCCGAAGGCGCTACAGGCGCAGGCGATAGAATATTCGGACTCTGTTTACCCGGATGATTTAACTGCATCCAGATTTGGGCACCAGTAACTTTTCCTGCTTGGGCCCACTCGCTAAGCATGAATAAATCTCGTTCGTCTTCGATAACGATATTCTTGGGCTCCCCCAATGCGCGTTGATCAACCATCACATTCCCAGTAACGAGCAATCCAGAACCGCCATGGGCCCAACGTCGATAAAGATTCACCAGCTCTGGAGTTACCCGGTTATCGAAAGTCCCCATAGCCTCACTCATGGCTGACTTGGCTAGGCGGTTTTTAAGTATCCTTCCGGACGGTAATTCCAGTGAATCTGTGATCGTCGCAACCATTGAGAGGCCTCAGTTTAAGTAAGTACTGATCAAAACAGCTAAGCTAATCATTAATTCGATAGTTGTCAAAGTATAAATTTATGAGCTGATCCAGCCTCTTTTCGTGTATGATCAACTCACCATTTTAGCGGTATCACCGACAATGAACGACTTGAAGCTTAGCCGCGCATTCAAAGCTCTCTCCAATCCAAATAGGCTCCGCCTCTACACGGAAATTTTACTGCGCCATGAAGAAGGGGTAACGACGGAACCCGGCTGTGCTCTTACCGAATTATTGCCTATATTGAAAATTGGAGCTCCAACTGTATCTCATCACATCAAAGAACTGGTGAACGCCGACCTGATCAGAGTTGAACGCCATGGAAAATTCATAATCTGTCACATCAACGAAATTACCCGGCAAGCGCTTCAGGACTTCTTAACAGGAAGTTAAGCACCGAAAGTTCACGACCAACATCTGAGCAAAGACTGGAGTCATCCCGGTCAAATAGGTATGATTTGATATCAATACTAAACACTGCAGCGCAGCTATCAAATCCTCGCAACTTAATCCAAGTAGGAAGGCATTCATGGAAATCATAAAGACTCTGGGTGAGCACATCATCGATGAACAAAGAGAGCACCCGGAAGCCAGTGGTGAGCTTAGCTCTCTCTTTTCCTCAATTCGCTTAGCCGCCAAGATTCTTCACCGGGAGATTAACAAGGCTGGGCTGGCAGACATTACCGGTGCCTCAGACTCCGAAAACATTCAGGGCGAACAGCAACAAAAACTGGATGTATACGCCAACGAGCGTTTTAAAAACGCCTTGGCCCAGCGTGGCGTGGTGTGCGGTATTGCCTCAGAAGAGGAAGATCAGTTCATTAAATTTGAAGAAACCAAGAATCTCAATGGTAAATACGTGGTTTTAATGGATCCCTTGGATGGCTCATCTAACATCGACGTCAACGTATCCGTAGGCACCATTTTTTCCGTTTATAAACGCGTTTCGCCCATCGGTACCAAAGTAACTGAGGCCGATTTTCTACAACCAGGCCATAAACAAGTGGCTGCTGGATATGTGGTTTACGGATCCTCTACTATGCTGGTGTATTCAACCGGCAATGGTGTCTCTGGCTTCACCTATGATCCTACCATTGGGGTATTCTGTCTCTCGCACCCTAACCTCACCGTACCGCAAAACGGCAAAATCTACTCGGTAAATGAAGGCAACTATATCCACTTCCCAGAAGGTGTGAAAAAGTACATCAAGTATTGCCAGGAAGAAGACGACGCCACCAATCGCCCCTACACTTCTCGGTATATCGGTTCATTAGTATCGGATTTTCACCGTAACTTAATAAAAGGCGGCATCTATCTTTACCCCACCTCCAGTCGCTACCCCAACGGTAAACTCCGCCTGCTTTACGAATGTAACCCTATGGCATTCTTAATTGAACAAGCCGGCGGCAAAGCAATAGCCGGTCCTGACCAGAGAATACTGGACATTGAGCCCACTAAACTCCATCAACGCTGCCCATTTTTTGTAGGCTCACCTCTGATGGTGGATCAGCTAGAAGGATTTATTACAGAGTTTGGCGACTAGGCATTGAAACCCGTCTTATTGCAAAGGATCACAGCAACCTTAATGACCTTCACTGCCGTTTGCGACGTTGACGCTGCGGCATCCGTGGTCACAACAAAACAGACCACAGTAAGCTTGGAAACTGTAGCTGAAGGCCTGGATCATCCCTGGGGTCTCACCTTCATCAGCCAGGACAAGTGGCTCGTGAGCGAACGACCCGGAACCTTGAGACTGGTAGAAAAAGGTAAAGTCGGCCCGCCGCTGAACGGCTTGCCTACCATCGATGCGGGAGGACAAGGTGGTTTACTCGATCTGCTCTACCATGAACCCTGGTTGTACTTTAGCTTTTCAGAACCAGGCCCCAACGGAACCAACTCCACAGCCGTTGCCCGAGGCAAGCTAAACCAGCAGCAGCTGGAGGCCGTGGAAATCATTTTCAGACAAGCACCCAAAGTGAAATCGAGCGTTCATTTTGGATCCCGCCTAGCGCTAACCAAAGATGGGTATCTCTATATAACTTTGGGGGACCGCGGCAGTTATCGGGACAAGGCTCAAACACTTGATAACCATTTCGGCAAAGTCGTTAGAATTTGGCCTGATGGCAAAATACCCCCCGATAACCCCTACGGTAACAACAGTAGAAACAGCAACCAGAGCGGCCACACCGAAAAGCTTTCTGAGATCTGGTCCTATGGTCATCGGAATATCCAGGGGGCAGCACTGCATCCAACAAGCAACGCACTCTGGATACATGAGCACGGCCCCAAAGGTGGGGACGAAATCAACATTCCAGATGCAGGTAAAAATTATGGCTGGCCAGTCATCACCTACGGCAACGAATACTCTGGCGGCAAAATTGGTGAGGGCACCCAAAAAGCTGGCATGGAACAACCACTGTATTATTGGGTGCCATCCATTGCCCCCAGTGGCATGACCTTTTATACGGGCAACCTATACCCACAATGGCAAGGTGACCTGTTCGTGGGATCACTTAAATTCAAGCAATTGGTTCGCTTGGAATTAGAAGGCAATAAAATCATCGCTGAAGAACGCATGTTTCAAAAGGCCATTGGCGAGCGCATTCGTCACGTAACCCAAGGACCGGATGAAAAACTCTACCTTTTAACGGATAGCAGCAATGGCAAAATTATCCGCATAGATCAGGCACCGCCCAAATAAACTACTGCCAACCAAAATCGCGATCCAAATACTCATACAGCGCTTGATTTAGTGGCTCAAAAAACGCGACCATTTTTTCTCGGGTTGCAGGATTTAGTGGCACTTTAGGTCCAGAATTTTTAACCGGAGACTCAACCGGCTCGTAGGCTGGAAGCTCCAAGAACTCATAGACTTGTTTTGCCGTCGCTACCGGCTCAGCAAAAAAATCTTCTGCCTTAAGCACTAACGCCTTTTCACGACCATAGGCCTTAAACAGTGACTTTAAGAAAGGCAAATAAACACTGTGCTGCAAATAGCCACCACTCCCCACACCCGAAAAAGTGGTAAATCCCCCACCCATTGACGCAGCTGAGTCCAGTTCGTAGCGAATAATTTCATCGAAATCAGGATAGTCTTTCCACAAAGGGTCTTGTTTGGCTCGCTCCAACAACACGGAATCCCAGCGCCAATGCGCAAAAGAGCGATCAACTGGATTTCTTAAAATAACCACGATTTTCGAAGTGCCTACCGGCGCCAGCTTAGGTGCCACGTAAGGAAAGGCTGCCAACGGTAACGCTGGTGAACAATAGCCGGTAATTGCAGTACCGTACTTGTCTTTCACCTCTTGACCTTCTTCTACCGTTGGAAATTGCGCCATCATCATTTTACTGGTAGGCAAATAACCACCAACGCCCACCTCTTTCGCCATAGGCAGTACAACACAGGGATGCTGCATAATGTAATCTGACAACAACGAGGTACCCGAGCGAACAGCTCCCAAGCTTATAAAATCAGGTGTCATCCGCGGCTTACTCATTTTTGAACGAATGGCAACGCGCCAAATGGGCGGGCGAATGAAGTAGTAATCCAGAAACTGGCGCTGGATAACAAGCCCTGTTTTTTTAAACTTGGATGTGGTCTGCATGATCCTCTGATCCAGACGCGAGGCTTTTTCAATTTTTTGCAGTTTTTCCACTTCCGGCTGCAAAGCAGTATTATTATTGTTTTTGTTTGCCATGAAATCACCTTATGGTTTTAATAGTTCTGGATCGGAATTAATAGTAGGCCAAATGCCAAGGCGTGTCATTTTAATCGGCCTGAACCGTTTTAGCGAACAGTTGGTTTGACCACATAATTAGCCAGCTAAGTATAAGATCACCCAAACTGAACCAACTGCGGGAAATTAAGCTTATGAACTTTGAGTCGATCTGGACCCAATACATACAGTATTGACCCGACAATTGATAGCTCACCACAGCGCAAAAAACAACGATATCTGGATTTGAAAGCCCCCGAATAAAGCATCTTTGATTGCCCTGAAAAGATTACTTCCGTGCGCAAATACAATCATTTTTTAGAGTCGCTCAGCCCATCAGTCATCTAATTTAATTAACGGATAAACTCTTAGCCCAGTGAGTGAGGTAACATATAACCGCCCCCCAACAACAGTCAACTGCGACCTATGTCCAACGCCATTAATAACACCCAGCACTCTTGGTTCCATGGGATCCTTAATATCAACAGCTCTAATATTGCCGATAAAATCCTCCATGTACAGAATATTACCGTCTAAAGCAATCGCATAAGTAAATTGTTTGATACAAGCCACAGCGTCTGCCTCAACGTCGCCGCGCAGATCAAACAAGCAAACACGCGAAACAACAGTGGCGGCTAGCCATCTTTCATTAAATTCAAGCTGCAAAGGATTAAGACGTGTACTGCTTAAGCTCTTGGTAGCTAAACGGCTAACATCGTCCAGGTTCCCAATATCATAAACTTCCATAGCAACGCCGTTCGACCAACCAAAAACATAAATCTTGTCCTCGAAAGATTCGATGGAATACGGCATACTCAATACATCAAATCGCGTAATCTCCCGCGGCTTACCAGGATCACTGATATCATACACAACCACCATCGAGTTCGACATACCTACGTAGAGTAGATCTCCGTAAACACTTAGAGATAACCCAGAACCGCTGTCTATCTGAACACCTTCTGAATCTTGATAATCCAATGTTTTATAAACTCTAAGGCCATTATTTTTATCAACGCTATATATAAACTGGCCATCCTTATCTGCAACAAACTGCAAGGAAGATAAATTGTGCTTTAACTCCACTTTACGAGGAGCATCGATATTCTCGACATCAATTAAAGAAGACTCTTTAAAACCCGGAAGAAACAAGCGATCATCAAGCCATAAAGGTGGCGTAGGATAGGGTGTGGTGAATCCCCCAACTTGAAGATCCAATGAAATAGTACTTATACTAGCATCCAAATTAATATAACTAACTCCAATTCTGTTGAATGCCAAGACCTCTTCCTCAACATGTTCAAAACTATTTTTGGCTTTCTTCAAGCTAAATATGTAGCGATCAGACAACGATAGCTCTAAAGCATTTCCCCATGACTTAAATCTATGCACTTTTTCCATAGCACAGACTGCATTAACCTGATAGACAACAAGATCATTGTCCATAGCTATATAAAGGTAATCATCAATGCTCGACAAACTGATATTTTCAACACTTGAAAGCTTTTCTGTTCTACCGGCTAATCGCCCCTTTTCATCCAACTGATAGACTTCAACTGAATTGTCGATATCTAAAGCTATACATCCGCCGATTATTCTAAGGTGATTAAAATTGTTATCGAGTCGTTGTGACTGAACAAATTCAAGAGCATCGTTTCCATTATAGGCAAACACATCCAGCATGCTATTGGAGGCCACATACAAGTTAAAGTCATCTACAAATAATGCTTTAATATCACCAGCAAAACGCCAACTTAAGGTGGCCAAAGGTTGATTGTTTTTGAATTCTTCAATTGAAAACACCACTAATTCAAGTTGGTCAGGCAGCACAGATTCTTTTAGCACAAAAAGCTTCCCATTCAGCACACTAATCGCCTTTATATCTCCTGTTAGATCCAGCGAAGAACCTAAGGAAAATTCGTTTAAAGAACCTTCTTGATACCAATATATTGTGGAAGCACTGGCGACAAACACCCCGTTATCAGACACCGCATAAAAATCGCCATCTGCCTCAAAAATAGATGTTGGTCTTATCTCTGAGACATCCAGAACCCGGAGGATTTTTTTGCCTTCGACTATAAGGCTTAAGTATATTTTATTATTTTTATAAGTAATTATTTTAGCGTTGTTTCCTAAGACTGTAGACCAAGTGTTTTCGTTATAAACCGCATCCACAAAGGTCTCAATCAGATCAGAATACTCAAATGAATCAAGACCACTCGCGATGGATTCGCTCAAACTTAACAACAAGTCTGGCTGCATCAACTGTTCAAACGCTACACTCGAATCCGGTCGCCAGTTAAGGAGTGCTTCATACTTTAAATCACCGACTTCAACCAAGCTAAACTTGAGTAACATTCCTGTCATAGCATCTAACAGTCGTTCGAGCTCTGAAACGGAGAACTGGGACCGCACAAAATATTCCAATTTCTTATAAGCAACTTCGGTTAACAGTGACGCCACCCATCCACCTTGTTTTAATCGCTTCCCCTTGAGCACAACATGCAATGGCATATTTACAGTGCACAAGTCATCGTCAACATCTGCAGGACAAGATACCTCTACGGTGTAAAACTCCTCGTCGACGATGTCACTTTCTTTCACTGGAATGGTAATAACACCATTATTAACTAGTCCTGAACCCTGGACCCCGGCGCTTTTACCCCGAGGAAAGTACGACTCTTCCACACCATATATTTTTACCGTGGCGCCTCTAAAGGAATAATGGGACCCTTGACTGTCTGTCAGCTCCACCTCACCATTAATATTATAATTTTGAAGATTGGCAGGATTAATTTCTGCATTACGTTTACCACCCCCACCACCACAACCTGCCAATGACAAAAGCGTCAATAATAGCAGGACGTTACTTGGTCCAATTTTTACAAAGAATGACATTCTACTGCTCCATCTAGCACTACTCGAACCACACAATGTTGCTTTACTTTTTCTGGGAATCAAATCTCGGCAGAAACAAGGCCAACGACCAATGACTAACTATACTGGTTTTACAGCCTGCCCTCATTTGCCACACTGACCACAACTAAGGAGAGCTTATGTCACCCATAGGAAAGTGGATTAACGAATTCGGATCAATAATGACCATTACAAGCGCTGAGAATGGCGTGCTCTCTGGCACTTACGGCTCACACACTGGCGCCACTGGTAACTACACCGTTGTTGGCGCCTATGATACCCAACCCGACGGCATTTCCCAAACCTTGGCCTTCGCTATCTCCTGGCGAGATAACAGTGCACCCTATGATCCCTCATTCCATTGGGTATCGGCCTTTTCTGGTCAGCTACAATCCATCAACGGTACACCGACAATTACCACAACTTATTTGCTGCAAAAAAACACCACTTCTAGTACCAATTGGGAATCCACTATTGTGGCCACGGCGACATTTGTTCCTTACACCAGCGAATACCCGGTTGTGCCAGAAGAAAAAGCACTACAGGCGGGTACCACGCCTTGCGTAGGCTTTAAATTAACCAAAGGCCAACTTACTGATAACGGAGCCACCCCATGGTTTGCTATGTTACCCATTGGCACGCCCCAGCAGCACCTGAAAGTCATGGTGGACACAGGAACTACTCACACCTGGGTCACATCAGACCTTTGCAACACTGATGCCTGTAACCTCCATAACAAGTTCAACCCCCAAGCTTCAACCAGCTTCACATTAATTGACAAGGGAAGCCTTACGATCGATTTTGGACCATGGGGTCAGATGGATGTGGAACTAGGAAGCGATTACCTATGGCTAGATTCGGCAAATGTTGAACTTGCACAAAGCATGGCCTTTTATTTGGCTACTAACTACCAGGGTCAGCAATTTTCAGAATTGGCTTGCGATGGAGGGCTATCCATTCCCTGTTTGTTACCGGCTGGAATCGACTCAGGTGAAATACTACCGTTGCTAAAATCTGAGGGCATTATCCAGTTCGCCGTAGCGAGCTTTTATATGGATAGCTCAGCGGAATCGGGATCGGCACTGCTGGGTGCAGTAGATTCCACTCAATACTGTGGAACCCTCAACGTTGTGCAAACAATACGTTACAACCCTATACCTTATCTCTGGGTTGTTAATTTGAATTCACTAAGCTGCCAGAACAAAACGATACTTAGCAATATTAATTTTGCACTCGACACAGGCTCATCACGCTTTAAAGGTGATGCAAACTATATACAAAAGTTGATTTCCGCGGTAACACTTAATGGCCAACTACCCTCAACTCAACCTCTTGGCAATCCGGATTTCTCGCAATATCCTCCCATTAATCTTAATATTAATGGAGTCAATTACGAATTAACACCAAGGCACTATTTTATCCCTAAGGATGAATCGGTGTTAGAGCTTGCTTTCCACGTCATGGATGGATTAGAGGGTTTGCTCTTGGTGGGCTCTGTATTTTTAGAAACGGTTTATAGCGTTTTTTACTATGAGACCCTGGTGGCCGGCGTTCAAGCCATTGGCCTGGGAAAGCGCAGCAATCACTGATAATATACGGTCAACATGTTAACGAGCAACACCATAAAGGCAGCACTTTTTGGTATCGTTTACTTTGCGAGTGTCCAGCTCGGCACGCTGTTTATCGATCAAGGTGTCGCGTACTTTTGGCCTGCCAGCGGTGTTGCTTGCGCATTTTTTATTTTCTCTCCAAAAAGACTATGGCTTTCTTATAGCGTAGTTTTTATACCCGCCTATTTATTCCCACTCGCACTTAACAGCGATTATAGTTACGGCGCCCTTTGTCTATTGCTGCTTTCAAATTGGCTACAATCTATTACTGCAGGAATTCTAGTGCAGTGGAAAGTCAAACAGAAAGTTGATGTCAATCGGCTTATTTTACAGTTTAAACTGATTCTTTTGGCTGCACTAGCGGCACCTCTCGCTGCAAGCTTGATCGGTGTTACCACCTTTTATGTGGTTCTGGGCCACTCGTCATGGATAGACTATTTCATTTTTTGGATGATTGGTAACTGTACTGGCATTTTACCGACAATAGTGTTGTGCGCGGTGGCCATGAACTGGAAAAAGAACGTCGCTAATACTTATTCCTATAACCAAATCACTGAACGCATTCTATATTCTATATTGTTTGCTGGTCTTACCTATTTTATTATTCATACGAACGTGGAACGAAGCTTTTTTGCGTCAACAGTTAAATACTTTATCTTTCCTGCATTGCTATTCAGCAGCATAAGATACAAGGCGCAGTTCACCGCAATAATGACATTTATTTTAACCTGTTTTGCAGCCTACTATGCGGCACGAGGTATCGGCCCCTACCTAAACCCAGAGCTCCCCATCATCCACAATGTCATGGCATTTGATGTTCTTATTATTATTCTAACTTCTACCTGCTTGCTGCTGGCAGCCACTCAGTATGAACTAGAATTCGCCAAGCTTCAGTTGCAAATAGAGAAAAATGAAGCAGTCAAGCTCAACCAGCTAAAAACACTCTTCATTGCCAACGTCAATCATGAAATACGCACCCCTATTACAGGAATACTCGGTGCGGCCAGCCTCTTAAAAGATACCACACTGGGTAAGGAGCAAATTCGTTTATTAAATATTGTCGATGACGCGAGTAACCACCTGCTTTCGCTGATCAACGACGTGCTGGATCTTACTAAACTCGATAGCGAAAAAGCTCAACTGGAAAATGAACCATTGGATATCGAGGAAATCATTCATAACACCGTTAATAGCTTTCTGTTTCAAACAGAGGAAAAAGGCCTGACATTTTATGTTGATTGTAAACAGGAACTACCTCAATTTATCGGTGACACGACGGCGATAAAACAGGTTCTGAGTAATCTGCTATCCAATGCTGTTAAATTTACTGATCACGGTTACATTAAGGTGCATGCAAGCTATCAAGAGCAACTCATCATTCATATTGAAGATACAGGGATCGGTATCGCTGCGGATAAACTAGACAAAGTTTTTGAGAATTTCATGCAAGAAGATGCTTCCATGAGCCGGCGCTTTGGTGGCACAGGCCTTGGATTAACCATATGCAAAAAACTAATTAATTTAATGGGTGGCGAAATTAACTTAAAGAGCCAGAAAGGCAAAGGTTCTCGCTTTGAAATATTGCTACCACTGCCTATTCAAACAAACCAGCCCACTTGCAGCACTTTACCCTCACTAACTCATGAATCCTTATTGGTACTTAGTAACGACGAACTGTTAAATGAGTTGCTACACCAACAGTTCGCCCATAGAGTTGGGCGATTTGAGGCTAAAAACTGGTCCACTGAAGAAGAATTACTGAAACGCATCGAGCAGAGTTCAGGCTCGGTCATTATCAATTGGGAAGGGAAGGATCGCAGCCACTTAAGTCGGCTTATAAGTCAACTTATTCAGGCATCTGGGCGCTTTTTTCTCGTGCTGCCTTGGAGTATGGATGCAGGATATCGAGGCAATATTTGTGTTATACATCGCCCCATCCACCAGTCCAATCTGGCGCGCTTGATCGCTAATTTTCAAACTCTGGCGCCAGAAACACAAACGGTTATAGAACATAAAGTAGTGCCACCTCAAACTCGCCGCTTTCACGTTCTATTAGCGGAAGATAACCCCGTAAATGCGATGATTGCTAGAACCATGCTTGAGCGCCAGGGCTGCTCCGTTGTGAATGCCATTAATGGAGAACAAGCTATTGATAAAATAAAGGAGTATTCGTTTGACTTCGTACTTATGGATATCCAAATGCCGATTATTGACGGCTTTGAAGCCACCAGACTCATCAAGATGAAATACCCTAACTTGCCGGTTGTGGCATTCACTGCGAATTACAACGACCAATTACAAAAAGAATTTACAGAAGCTGGCATGGAACTAGTTCTTTCAAAACCCTTCAAAAAAGAAGATTTAACAGAGATTTTACGAAAAATCATATAGTTAATAGCACTACTTAAAACCACCACAGCAAACCTATATCAAAAATATTTGATATAGGTTTGCTGTGGTGCTAGGCTACTCACCTATGACAGCACAACTACCTGACCCGAATTCTCCCACGCTAAAAACCCTAGCCCAACTGTGTAAAAGTACGGGTGATCCACTACGCATGGAGATTCTGCGGGCGCTTAAAACTGATTCCTTTGGCGTTCTCGAGCTGTGTGAAATCTTTGCCGTCAAGCAACCTGCCATGAGTCATCACCTTAAAGTCCTGGCCAATACTGGGGCAGTTGCCACCCGCAGGGAAGGCAATTCCATTTTTTACCGTCGCGCCCTCCCCAATGCCAAACACCCTCAAGGGCAACTACTCACGGCATTGTTTAGCGCCATTGATCAGATTCCGTTGGGACGTCAAACACAGGCTTATATTCAAAAAATCAAACTGGAAAGAGAATCTATAGCCCGCGACTTTTTTGACCGTCACGCCACTCAGTTTCGCCAGCAACAGGATCTAATCGCCCAATTTGAACAATACTCTACGTACACAACAGATATGCTGCTAAAAACCGGAATTATTCCACAACAAACAGCATTGGAAATCGGCCCGGGAGAAGGTGATTACCTCCCCACGCTTTCGCCGCTATTCCACCAAGTGTGGGCTATCGACATATCCAAAGAAATGCTGGAGAGTGCCGCCAGCCTGTGCGGCAACCACGGTCTACAGAACATCCAGCTGGTCCATGGTGATACCGCCACAGCCCGTCACAATGAATTGTCCGTAGACCGTATTATTTGCAATATGGTTTTACATCATGTGCCGTCACCGGCCGATGTTTTTCATGATTGTGCCAACCTGCTCAAAGATTCGGGATCATTAATCATTACCGATCTCTGTCGCCATGACCAGGTATGGGCCAAGGACAATTGCGGTGATTTATGGCTTGGCTTCGATCCTGAAGAACTAACTGAATGGGCGCAAGCCGCAGGCTTACTGGCCAACGAAGGCGTCTACCTGGGACTACGCAATGGCTTTCAAATCCAAATCCGACGTTTTGACAAACCGAACACCCACTCAACATAGGACCCGAGTGCAATGAGCGAATATTCCATTTTTACCTCAGAATCTGTTTCCGAAGGTCATCCCGATAAAATGGCTGACCAGATTTCCGATGCCGTCCTCGATGCCATAATCAAGGAAGACCCAAACGCCCGAGTTGCCGTAGAAACCCTGGTAAAAACAGGTATGGCCGTTATCGCCGGAGAAGTAAGGACCCGCACCTATGTTGACCTGGAAGATATAGTACGCAATGTCATTCTAAAAATAGGTTATAATAGCTCTGACGTGGGTTTTGACGGTGCATCCTGTGCCGTGTTAAATGCCATAGGCAAACAATCGAGCGATATCGCTATGGGCGTGGACGAAGGCGAAGCCAAAGACCTCGGTGCCGGCGATCAGGGTCTCATGTTTGGCTATGCCACCGATGAAACAGAAGTGTTAATGCCAGCGGCGATTCATTACTCTCATCGACTGGTGCAAAGACAATCTCAGTTACGCAAAAACAATACTTTACCCTGGCTAAGACCGGATGCGAAAAGCCAGGTTACCTTGCGCTTTGAAAATCAAAAACCAGTGGCGGTTGAAGCCGTAGTTTTATCCACGCAACACGATCCCGACATTAAGCTGTCTGATTTGCAGGAAGCGGTGATGGAGGAAATCATTAAACCGGTTTTGCCCGAAGCCTGGTTGCACGCCGACACCAAATACCATATCAATCCTACGGGACAATTCATCATCGGCGGCCCGGTGGGAGACTGCGGCCTTACGGGACGTAAAATTATCGTGGATACCTATGGTGGCGCCGCTCGCCATGGTGGCGGCGCGTTTTCAGGCAAAGACCCTTCTAAAGTAGACCGCTCAGCGGCCTATGCCGGTCGCTACGTAGCAAAAAACATTGTGGCTGCAGGTCTCGCCAGCAAGTGTGAAATTCAGATTTCCTACGCCATTGGTGTAGCCGAACCCACCTCTATTTCCATTAATACCTTTGGCACACACAAAATCGCTGAAGCAGAAATTGCCAACCTGGTTCGGGAACATTTTGACCTCCGCCCTCGCGGCATTATTGAAATGCTGGATTTACGTCGCCCCATCTATCAAGCCACCGCTGCGTACGGTCACTTTGGCCGTGAGAACGAAGGTTTTAGTTGGGAAAAAACAGACAAAGCTGCAGCGCTACGTGATTCAGCCAACCTTTAACAGATCAATTGAAAGTAACCGATTAACCGAAAGGAATTTACTATGAACGCCGTGTTAGACAACAATTTTACTGACTACAAAGTTGCTGATATTTCCCTGGCTGATTGGGGCCGTAAGGAAATTCAAATCGCTGAAGGCGAAATGCCTGCTCTGATGGCTCTACGCCGAAAATACAAAGCCGAGCAGCCCCTGAAAGGCGCGAAAATCTTAGGCTGTATTCACATGACCATACAAACAGCGGTGCTGATTGAAACCTTGACGGAACTTGGCGCTGAAGTTCGTTGGTCTTCTTGCAACATCTTTTCCACCCAAGATCATGCTGCGGCCGCTATTGCCGCAGCGGGCATTCCGGTATTTGCCTGGAAAGGTGAAACTGAGGAAGAATTTTGGTGGTGCATAGAACAAACCATTCTCTGCAATGGCAAAGAGTGGGACGCCAACATGGTGCTGGACGACGGCGGTGACCTTACACTGATGCTTCATGATAATTACCATCACATGCTCGACAACATCCATGGTATCTCCGAAGAAACCACAACCGGTGTACACCGCTTATTGGAAATGATGGAAAAAGGCACGCTTAAGGTGCCCGCCATCAATGTCAACGACGCAGTTACCAAGTCGAAAAATGATAACAAGTATGGTTGTCGCCACAGTTTGAATGATGCCATCAAACGCGGTACCGACCATTTGTTGGCCGGCAAGAAAGCATTGGTAATTGGATATGGCGATGTGGGCAAAGGATCTGCGGCTTCCTTACGCCAGGAAGGCATGATTGTACGAATTACAGAAATTGATCCAATCTGTGCGATGCAAGCGTGCATGGATGGTTATGAAGTGGTATCCCCATATCTCGGCGGTATTAATGACGGTAGCCCCGATTCAATCAATAAGTTGCTGCTCGAAACCACTGATCTCGTCGTCACCACTACGGGGAATGTGGGTGTGTGCGACGCCAATATGCTGAACCATTTAAAAAGCAGTGCCGTTGTTTGCAACATTGGCCACTTTGATAGCGAAATAGATACCGCCTATATGCGTAAAAACTGGGAGTGGGAGGAAATCAAACCTCAAGTCCACAAAATTTATCGCAACAAAGCCAAGAACGACCACATCATCTTGTTGTCAGAGGGCCGCTTGGTGAACCTGGGAAATGCTACTGGGCACCCTTCCCGCATTATGGACGGCTCCTTTGCCAACCAGGTATTAGCACAAATATATCTGTGGGAAGCTAAGTTCGGTGATTTACCCGTGGATCAGAAAAGCAATAATCTGTTCGTCCGAGTTTTACCTAAAAAATTGGACGAAGAAGTTGCAGCTGAGATGGTCAAAGGTTTTGGCGGCGTGATTACTCGCTTAACCCAACAGCAAGCCGAATATATTAATGTGCCCGTTGATGGACCTTTCAAGCCCGAGAGCTATAAGTATTAATATCATGAATTCACAAACTACCTTTGAACAACGCTTCAGTTTCGAGTTTTTCCCGCCAAAAACCGATGCAGGTCGGGATAAACTCGAAAAAGTGCAATTGAAACTTGCGGAAAAGAAACCGGCTTTCTTTTCCGTGACCTATGGTGCTGGTGGCTCCACTAGAGATCGTACCTTTTTAACCGTGGAGCACATTCGCACCACTACGGGTATTGACGCGGCACCCCATTTATCCTGTGTTGGCGATACCAAAGAGCAACTCGCCAATCTACTCGATCAATATAAAGCCAAGGGCATTAAGCGTCTGGTGGCATTGCGAGGAGATTTGCCATCCGGTATGGGCGCCTCATTGGGAGACCTAAAGTATGCCAGTGATTTGGTGGCCTTTATTCGCGAGCATAGTGGTGATTATTTCCACCTTGAAGTAGCCGCCTACCCGGAAAAGCATCCACAAGCGACAACTTTCAAGCAGGATTTACAAGCCTTTAAAACAAAAGTTGAGGCAGGCGCAAATAGTGCCATCACGCAATATTTTTATAATATCGATGCCTATAAATTTTTTGTGGATGCCTGTGAAAAAGAAGGGCTCTCTCTTCCTATCGTGCCCGGCATTATGCCGATTACCAACTTTGAAAATCTGATGCGATTCTCCAATATGTGTGGAGCGGAAATCCCCCGTTGGATTCGGGTCCGCATGGACGGCTACGCCGGAGACGACATGGCTATTCGCCAATTTGGTGAAGAAGTGGTTACCAGTTTGTGTCAACAACTATTGGAAATGGGCGCGCCAGGACTGCATTTTTATACCATGAATCAAACCAAGCCCACCCTGGCCATCTGGGATAATCTCGGCTTGTAATAGATCAAAACGACAATGCGGTGGAGGCGGACTCGATTACGCTTCCACCCTTTGTGGTTTATCACCTTACACTCATTAAAATCTATAACACTATAAATCACGCCTTATTCACACAGCTTTCGCTAACCTCCAAAACTATCAAAACTACAAACTCTAGGAGCCCGACGTGAAAGCCTATAAGACCCTTATAAGAACCCCGCTCATCCTGCTATTAACCGTGACCACTGTTTTACTTTCTGGCTGCAAAGGACCAGCCACTGTACCCTTTGTGGACATAGAACGTTATATGGGACTCTGGTATCAAATTTCCGCCTACGAGACTTCCTTTAACGAAGGCCTAGTGGGAGTGACAGCAGAATACACACTATTGGCTGACGGTAGTGTTCAGGTTTACAACAAAGGATACAAAGATACTCTGGATGGACCCATTGATGAAATTCTTGGTAAAGCAGTGGTAGCAGACCCAAAAACCAACTCGAAATTGAAAGTGACTTTTCCCGGTGTGCCTAATTTCCCCTGGGCAAATTACTTAATCGTCATTTTAGATGAAGCGAACTACCAATACGCCGTGGTCACCGACCCACTACAATATACGCTATTCGTGTTAAGCCGAACCCCGACCATGGATGAGGTGCTCTACGCCGATATTCTCAGCCAGCTTGAAAGCAAAGGAATCAACACTAAAAAGCTGCTTCTCACACCTCAGCCATCTTTTTAACAGCCCGCTGAGAGATGACAAACACGAGAACACTGCTGAAAGGCGGAACTTGAAATCGCGCTGCAGTTATTAGCAAACCAATGAAGTGTGTTGATAACTGCAGAAGCGATAAACTATTCGAAGTGACTCAGAGCATTGAGCAATTCCTGGGTTTTTTGTTCCATCAATTCCACGTCAGCTCTTGACTCCACATTCAGCCTAACTAACGGCTCCGTATTTGACATTCGCAAATTGAATCGCCATTTAGAAAACTCCATGCTCAAGCCATCCACTTTTTCAACGGTCATAGCGCTCGCTTGATACTGTGCTTCTATAGCAGCAATAGCACCAGCGCCATCCGAGATGGAACGGTTAATTTCACCACTGGCTGGAAACTTCGCAATTCTTTCATCAATTAATTGCGCCAATGTTTTGTTGGTTTTCGCCATCAAGCTGGCCACCATCAACCATGGAATCATGCCTGAGTCGCAATAGGCAAACTTCTTAAAGTAATGGTGGGCGCTCATTTCACCACCATAAACAGCATCTTCTTCACGCATTCTGGCTTTAATAAAAGCATGACCAGTTTTGCTTTGTATGGGAATGGCTCCCGCTTGTTGCGCCAACTCTATGGTATTCCAGGTAAGACGAGGATCATGAATAATTTTACAGCCAGGCTCTTGTTGACCGAATTGCTCGGCTAACAGCCCAACTATGTAGTAACCTTCGATAAAGCGACCGTCTCCATCAAACAAAAAACAACGGTCAAAGTCGCCATCCCAAGCCACTCCGAAATCGGCTTTATGTGCCAGTATGGCGTCACTGGTAATCGCTCTATTTTCCGCTAACAATGGATTAGGCACCCCCTGAGGAAAATTACCATCAGGTTCATGCAGAACTTTATGGAAATGAAACGGGAGCCGGGATTCCAAGGCATCAATAATTATGCCTGCGCCGCCATTTCCCGCATTAACCACAACTTTATAGGGCGGCAAAGCTTCCGGCTCCAGATAGCCCAACAAATGCAAAATGTAGTCATCCATGAATTCGAGGGTATGCTTCTTTCCTGTTTGCTCCGCCGCCTTTATATCGGTGCTGAGCAAGGCTTTAATCTCCAGCAAACCGTTATCTGAACTAATGGGGCGAGAATCTTTTCCTACAAACTTCATACCGTTGTAATCTTTCGGATTATGGCTGGCAGTCACTGCAATTCCGCCGTCCATCTGATAGAAAAAAGTAGCAAAATAAACATTCTCCGTGCCACTCATACCGATGTCATATACGTCGGCACCCGCCGCCATTATTCCTTCACTTAAGGCATCAGCTAATTGTGGGCTGGAAAGGCGAATATCATGTCCCACAACGACTTTCTTTGCGCCGGTCACGGCGACATAGGCACGGCCTATTTTCTCAGCCATGGTTTCATTAAGCTGATCGGGAATCCTGCCTCTTAGGTCGTAAGCTTTAAATGCCGAAAGATCCATAATAACTCCGTAATGGTACCCTATTGAATGCCTGTGCATTATTTCATAAGACACTAAGGCTTGCTATGTTCAGATTACCATAACCAGACTATAGCCCTTGAAGGCTTGCACTCAGCAGGGGGCTTACGTACCCTGACCACATCTATTGATAAACAACTGATTCATCAAGAGGCTTTATGTCGTCCAATGATTCCTTAATGCAGCGTGATTTGGCTGCTTTGTGGCACCCTTGTACCCAAATGAAAGACCATGAGACCCTGCCATTGATACCCATCAAAAAAGGCCAGGGAATCTGGCTGGAAGACTTTGACGGGAATCAATACATGGATGCCATCAGTTCCTGGTGGGTCAATTTATTCGGCCATGCCAATCCCCGAATCAACGACCGCATTAAAAGTCAGTTGGATCAATTGGAACACGTTATTCTCGCTGGCTTCAGTCACGAACCAGTCATTGAACTATCAGAACAACTTGTGCAATTAACTCCATCGCCGCTCAACCGCTGTTTTTACGCGGACAATGGTTCTTCCGGTATTGAAGTCGCATTAAAAATGAGTTTTCACTTTTGGCTGAATAATGGTAACACGCAGAAAACAAAATTTATTACTCTTGGCAATAGTTACCATGGAGAAACATTAGCCGCGCTCGCTGTAGGCAATGTAGCATTGTATAAAAAAACTTACGAACCATTGTTGATGACAACCATTACAGCACCTAGCCCCGACTGTTATCACCGCGCGACAGGAGAATCAGAATACGATTACAGTCTGCGGCAATTTCAAGCCATGTATGAAATTTTGGAAAAACATCACAACGAGGTCTGCGCAGTGATTGTGGAACCTCTGGTACAATGCGCTGGCAACATGCGAATGTACCATCCCATCTATCTGAAAAAATTACGCGAAGCCTGCGATGAATTCAACGTTCATTTGATCGCTGATGAAATTGCCGTAGGATTTGGCCGCACCGGAACTTTATTTGCCTGTGAGCAGGCAGACATTAGCCCTGACTTTTTGTGCTTATCCAAGGGGCTCACCGGCGGTTACCTACCCTTATGCGCTATTCTTACTCATGAGAAAATCTATCAGGCATTTTATGATGACTATGCTACGTTGCGTGGTTTTCTGCACTCACATTCCTATACCGGCAACCCACTAGCCTGTGCCGCAGCTCTAGCCACCTTGGATATTTTCGAAACCGACGATACCATTAACAATAATCAGAAGTTAATTGCCAAGATGGCACAATCCACCGAGCATTTCATTGATCATCCTCATGTGGCCGATGTCCGCCAGACAGGAATGATATTGGCTATTGAAATGGTAAAAGACAAGACAACCAAAACACCCTTTCCATGGCAAGAGCGCCGTGGCCTCAAAGTCTACCAGCATGCTCTCAGCCAGCAAGCTTTACTGCGCCCGTTGGGTAATGTGATTTATTTTATGCCGCCTTACATCATTACCGAAGAGCAGATCACTCACTTGGCTGAGGTGGCCTGGCAAGGTATTGAGTTAGCCACGAAAGCCTAAGCTTTCTATTGGCTATGAAACACCATAGCGCTGAGAGATTTCGCCGGGGAAAGCAATATCATAGATATGCCGTGAAATTTTCCATTGTTCTAGCATTTCTTCAAATTGCTCTAGGTTTTCGGCCCTGTGGGAGGATAATAATTTGAATTCAGCCAAACTGTTTGCCTGATTTAGTATTAAGCCGTATATAGATTGATCGGTTTTAGAAGCACTGGAACCGTTTACTATTTGCTCGTTTAATGCCGTGGCAACATAATCACTTAACTCCCATTGATTCACAATGATCAATGACAGTGACGGTGACTCGGCAGTAAAAATATTGCTGAGCACCGCACCTCTTGGACTAGTGTCAGGGTTAAACTGGCGAAACGATTCGATCAATAACTGAAATATCACCAGTTTGCCGATATCGTGGGTCAGTCCAACCAGATAAGCGCTGTAGGGATCGCCCTTACCATATTGCTTACATAGATTCTGACAGGCTTGAGCGCAGTCAAGCGAGTGCTGCCATAATTCACGACCAAACATGCGAAAGTATATCGGTTTAATATCCAGCATAGGCTTCATCAGCACAGAACTAATGATTGATTTGAGATTGTCTAAACCAAGCACCAAAAGCGCCCGATCCAAATTATCTACTTTGTTTTCTGATAATCTAAACAACGGGCTATTGGCGAGCTTCAAAACATCGGCTGCCAACGCAGGATCTTTTTTTAATTGATCTAAAATTTTATTTTGATTTATATCTGGGTTATCCAAATCTTTAAGCAGCAATGCCGCCACCTCTGGCAAACGAGGAATGGAGGATTCAGGAACCCCCTCAGCAATCATCTGCGCTACGCCAGCCAGGATAAATTGCTCAGATTCATTCGCCTGCTGCTCTTCATTTTTTTCGTTATCTAACAAATGATTAACAAAACCTGATGCAAGCTGCTGCTTGTCAGTCTGTGAAATAACCCATTCAGCGGGATGAAGCTTGGTCACGTCGCCTTTCTTTGACGTACGCTGCGTCACGTTGGGAGCCGCAGCCTTTTTATCGACCGAGGGCTGCCCCTTCCATCGAGAAAAAAAAGATTTTATCCAATTCACTGTGGATGCGCCTGGCTACTAATTAGTTTAGATAAAGTTCAGTGTAGCAGCACAGTGACACCATACAAGGCACTATCAATAGTAATAATTCAGCCGCAATTCAACAAAATCATCACTCTCAATGAGGTTAAGTTTACGGCTGTCGGTAATTAAACGCTGTAATTGCTGTAATGTATCTAAGCCAATGGTAGGGTCAGTCAACAACTCTTCAAGACCTTCCTCTTGAATCACCCTTATTACAAAATCAAGTAGTTGGCGGTAATTGTAATTGTTTTGAATAATAGGTGAGTTGACTAATGCTGACACGGCCGCCAGAGTACTGTCGCTTAACTCGGGCGCTGCTCTTTCAAGCACAGTTACAGCCCTAAACTCCAGTTTAAATTGACTTCCCAAACGTCGCTCAGCTTGAAAAGTAACCGCCTTTTCATTCGTATCTGGATCCCATAACATCCCCCCCTGAAAGGTAGTGCCATACTCATCATTCATAAATAGGCGGCCACCAAAGGCTACATCATGCTCTAAATAAGTGGGTGACTCGCCATCCCTGGAGTCGTAAACATATTCGGTGATCAGAGTCAGGTCAGCATCGGAATTGAAAACGCCATTGAAAGTGTACTCCACACCACCCACCATCGCGTAGTAATCTTCAACTTCGCTGCGAACATTAATACCTTCAAATTTCAATGCCCATGACTCATAAATATATTCCAACTCTAACCCCACCTGATCAATATGGTGATAATTCGGAATCAACATAGGTTGGCTTAAACTATAATTATAGGAATACCAAGGCTCACGATTTACACCAGAAAAATAAGACAAAGCCATATCCAAGTGGTCATTCAGCGGACGCTGCCATCGAAAGGCGAAGTCGATATCATTTTTGCTGGTTTCAGGTGAATAAATGGGATTGCTGGCATCAACCGGCAAAGGCGTTCTTAAGCGACCATCAACGCCGGGGAAGGTGCGTTCACGAAACCCAAACAACAAGTAAAAATCAATAATATCCCGGTCTCGAACCACTGATAAGTTCAACATAGGCTGGCCTAGTTTCTCATCATCATCATCCACTAGATCCTTTTGATTGACGACATCCACTAAATTAACAAACTCTGTTTTTCCCCAAAAAACTCGGGTTATTCCCGTTCTTAGTTCCCAGAATTCGTCCACATGCACCCACAGCGCTTCACGTATATCGGCGTGGGTGCGCTCTGAATCTTCTTGATCGATTAATAAATAGGGTACAAAAGTGAATAGATCAGAATCGTCGTTCCAGGAAGTGTAGTATTCACCAGAGAGGTGGAGCGCTAGCACATTCTGGCTTTGACCAAATTCGCCGGGGTCTTTAAAAAAACGGTATTCAACGCCCGTCTCTGCCGTCCAATCACCATTTTCAAAAAATGGTTCGGCTAACGCGTATACCTCCGAACTAACAACCAAAGGTATCAAGCAACCAAGTACAACCAATAAGCGCATGATTACAAAATATCGAAACCAATACGGTCGCCCCAATAGCGGCGGATTGGAAAATTTACCGTTGACTATCAAATTCACCAACCCACTGCATTGTTCTTATCGAGCTCGCTGCAAACTGTTTTTATTAAAATCGGACGAATTCAAACCCGTTTTGAACTGGATATTGCTATGTTGTAACACGGTGCTTCGCTTTGTTTGATGGTTCGTCATAGTAACTTCTTCGGGTCTCCAGAACTTTCCTTCGTATTGCTTATAACCTGAAGTCGTCATGGTTTTCATTAGGCTCTGCTTACGATCATAAAATTCAGCTTTCAAAGTGCGATAATGGGTTTTGTCGATCCAGGATCTAATTCGTGTGTAACCGGAGTCCGGATCTTTGGGAAAAGATTCATTAACGAAACAATCTTGGTCTTCATACTTTTCATCTTTAATAAACTTATAGGTATAGTCTTCAATCGACTGCCCACCGATATCTTCGAAGGAAAATTCGCTTCCCATAAAGGAACCAGATTTTTTATTGGAGGCAATTTTTTTAACGCGCTTGAGCGCTGGCAAATAAAGCCACTGCTCATCCGCGCGATCATCATGCTGAAAAGTTAACAATGCGGTGCCTTTCTGGTCGCGAGGCGACAAGAAAAGCAACAATGACTTAGTACCTTGTTCGTCGTCACCCTCTAAGGCGCTTACTTTCATTTCCCGTGTGCTGGTAACTTCTTCTTTGTCTCTTAAGATCATCACCATGTCTGCTTGACTATCAACATAGCCTTGTTCTCGCTTTTCCGCTTCCTTAGCAATGGTAAACCCTTGCTCTTCGAGAGTTTGTGCCATGGCGATCCAAGGCAACGTTAAACAGCCCAATACGACACCCAAGCTCCATAGCTGACTTGAAAACTTTCTCATAAGTAAATGATCCTCCGTTAGTTTTCACTTAAACAAGGATACTAACATAGTAGCTAAACCCCGTTTATTAAGAAAAGTAACGAATAGTCATGAATGTTACTCATACAACAAGGTTCAAAGAAAGTATCTGTAGAGGCAGTAAGTCGACCCCGAAAAGGCAACATAATTCCTCATAAATCACGGCTATAGTCTAATCTTTTAGCAATAACAAACGGCGTTAGTAGAGCTACTCTCGATGAATCAGCAGCCCCAAGGCTTTACTTTGATTGAATTAATCATGGTAATTGTCATTTTAGCAATCCTTTCAGCCTTCGCAGTGCCCAAGTTCAGTGATTTCGACAGCCAAGCGAAGCGGGCAGCACAGGATGGGATCATAGCGAGCCTGGAGTCTAGTGCTCGCATTGCCTATGCAGCCTGCCTAGCGGACGCAAGCTGCAACCACCGCGCAGCCTCCTCTACTGTTGTGGTGGACGGCAGTACAATTACTCTGGCGTTTGGCTATCCAGCAGCAACCAATACTGGGATCACCCAAATGGTGGACTTAGATACCTCTATCAGTTCAATCCATACCACCGGCCCTAATATCACCACCTTAACCCTCAGCTCCGGTTGTGATATCACTTATTCCGAGCCCGTCTCAACGCTGACGCCTCCAAGCTTTGGTGGCAGCTGTAACTAGCGCCGGTTTTGCACTAAACTAACTAACATTGTTACGCAATCAAGTTAAGGCCCCATGCGCACACCAAGAATATTTCAGAATCAGACCTTAATCGAAGGTTCCACTATCGAATTAGACGGAACCGGCAGCCACCACATTGCTACCGTTTTAAGGTTACAAGCGAATTCGCCCATTATTGTGTTCAATGGCACTGGCGGCGAGTATCACGGTGAAATTACAACGGTAAAAAATAAAAAAGTCTTCGTTGAGCTGCGCTTTTTCAATGAGGCGGATAGGGCCTCTCCCCTGCACATCCATTTGGGGCAAGTCATGGCAAAAGGCGACCGTATGGATTATGCCTTACAAAAAGCCGTTGAGCTGGGAGTCAGCGAAATCACGCCGCTATTTAGTGAGCGCTGCGAAGTGAAATTAAAAGGTGAACGCCTCACAAAAAAAATGGACCAATGGCGCCATTTACTTATTTCTGCCTGTGAGCAAAGCGGTCTTAATATTGTACCTAACCTCCATTTACCGGTCACACTGCCGGAATGGACCGCGTGCACCCATGCTGATCTTAAATGGATTTTGCATACCGAAGGCTTGCCCAGCAACCCCTTTCAATTGGAGGAGCCTCCTGCCAGCCTGTGTTTTGCGGTTGGGCCTGAGGGTGGTTTTTCAGAGTCTGAGGTAGAAGCCGCAAGAGAAAATAACTTTAATTGCATTACCTTAGGCCCCAGAGTCTGGAGAACCGAGACCGCACCCGTTGTTCTGTTAAGTCTTGCTCAGATTAACTGGGGTGATCTTCGCAACTAAAGCGCCAACACAACTAGAACTCAAGCAAGTTCAGACGCTTCTCTACTTCAATCAGATCCGGAATAATGGCCCGTTCACCACTGACCATAACCAGCATATCGTAGACAGCATCATCGCTCATGGTTTCCTGCTCGCCAATTTCGTCAGGAAATACCCTGACCAAACGGGGAATACCCTGCACAGCAAGTCCGTAGAATGGGAGCTTGGATTCGCCTTGAGCATTAATGACCACGAGACGTTCCCCGCAATCAATATCTTCCAAACCGGGGTCATTCATGGCTTCAATGGACAATACCGGTAAATTCACGCCGCGCCAATCCACGACACCTAACACCCAGCGGGGCATGCCTGTTACCACTTCCGGGTTTCGCCAGTTAACAATTTCAGCCACCGTGACGTTAGGTACCAGCAACGGACGCCCTACCATCGGGATGAGTAAGCTGGCTATTTGTTCAGGAAGATTTGTCATAACTGAATCCCACGGTTAGTTCGCAAGGAGTTCCACCTCGTCGTCCATTAAATAACGGGTTAAATGGGCCGCAAGCTCTGTAGGCGTCCCGCTAAAAGTGACCTGACCCGCTTTGCGTGCTGAATCAGGCATGGAACTGTTCGCACAGGACTCAGCACTCTGCGCCCACACCTCTATTCCCCTCTCACGCATGAAAGTTGCACCTTCCGTTCCGTCCTCGCCCATGCCACTGAAAAGAATAGCGCCTGTTTGGGCACCAAACTGCTCCGCCATCAAGGTCATCACTTGGTTAATACAGGGTGCATAGGGCCCCTGCCAGGGCTCATCATACAGAGTAATTTGGGAGTATTGATTGAGAACCATAACCTGTTCAAGAGGTACTATGGCACTTTGTCCGTGTCGAATCTGTAAACCTGGGTCTATTGGTATGAATTTAGTGGCGCTTGTGCCACCCCATACTTTAGTGAGAGTCTCTTGGAAGCCAGGCTCTATATGTTGTGCAACGAGGAAAGACACCGGTAATTTCGCTGGCAGCGCATGTAAAAATTCCTTTACAGCGCTGGGGCCGCCCAATGAGGCGCCCAATACCCAGATGCAGGACGCCGGTTCTCCTGGCAGGTTTTTTTTGGCTTCCGCCGCTGGCACCACCAGATCAATTCTTGAATCCAGTGTCGGCACCACGGAGCCGTTGTAGAGGGGTTTGCCCACAACAGATTCTAATTTGGCACTAATCTTTTTCTGCCAACGCTGATATTGAAGACTACTGGTGCTGGGCGCATTGCCTTCACCAAACAGGATGGGAACATCAACCAAATCATAGAGCACCACGATAGAATCGCCCCATAGCTCTTCGTCTTCAATATCCACCAACCAAACATCCGCCTGACTCGCACGAATTTTATCTGCGGAAATGGCATCCGGTGTCATGGAAGCCGCCAAGCGGTATCCCACAGACTCTACCAAGCGACACACAACATGGCGCTGTAAAGTTGAATCTGAAATCACGCCAACCTGAGGATTTCTATTAGCAGACACCTCAATGCACCCGTGTAAGCAAGGTCTCAATGGTTTCCAGTAGCTCACTCTCCTGATACGGCTTACCCATGTAACGATCGACGCCGATCCCCATCGCACGGTCACGATGTTTTTCTCCGGTCCGGGAGGTAATCATAATAATCGGCAGGTTTCTTAAGCGATCATCATGACGAACCAGGGTCGCCACTTCAAAGCCATCCATTCTTGGCATTTCAATATCCAGCAACATAACATCAGGTTTAATATCTTGCAGTTGGGTGATGGCATCAACACCATCTTTGGCGGTAACCACTTCAAACCCATGCCGTTCCAATAAGCGGCTTGTTACTTTACGCACCGTCACTGAATCATCCACAACCATGACGATGGGTGTTTCGTTTAGTCGAGTTGCCAGGGCGTCATGCTTGAGATCTGCACCTACCAGGGCTTGTTCAGCCCGGATGACTGCATTCACATCAACGATAATGACCACACTACCATCACCGAGAATCGTAGCGCCCGAAATACCACTGACAGCAGCTAACTGTGGCCCAACGGATTTAACCACGATTTCCTTCGAACCTAGCAATGAATCCACTTGCAAAGCTACCGCGCGCTCTGCACTACGAACCAGCAACACTGGCAAGGGCTTTGACTGCCCCATCAAATTAGGCGCTGGCGTATTGTGAACATAACGGCCCAGATAGCGCACATCATACTGTTGCCCAGCGTACTCAAAGGGAGGGGCATCAGGCTCATAATAAGCTTCTAGCTCGTAAGGGCTTACCCGAACAATACCTTCAATATTATTTAAGGGTATCGCGTACAAATCATCGGCCACTCGTACCATCAAAGCTCTATTCACTGACACAGTAAAGGGTAACCGGATGGTAAACTGCGATCCCGAACCTTGGGCTGAGTGCAACCGAACATTACCACCCAGCTGCTTTATCTCACTATGCACCACGTCCATGCCGACACCACGCCCGGAAATTTGTGTCACTTTCTCTGCCGTACTGAAACCCTGTTTAAAAATAAACTGCATGATTTCTTTGTCAGGCAAAGAGGAATCTTCTTTCATTAAACCCCGTTCAATGGCCCGCTTTCTTACACCTGCAAGGTTCACGCCTTTACCGTCATCAGACAGGCGCAACACTACCTCACCGCCTTCCCGAGACAAATGAATCGTTATTCTGCCCGCCGCGTTTTTGCCAGCAGCAACCCTTTGCTCCGGTGCTTCCAGGCCATGATCCACCGCATTGCGTAACATGTGCTCTAATGGCGCCACCATTCGCTCCAGCACCGTACGATCCATCTCGCCATCAGCACCAAATATTTCCAATTCAGCTTTCTTACCAAGCTCGCCTGCCACTTGCCGCACGATACGACGTAAACGGGGCACCATCCGGGAAAAAGGTACCATCCTTGTGCGCATGAGACTTTCTTGCAATTCACTATTGATACGACCCTGCTGTACTAACAAGGTTTCGGCATCCCGAGCTCGATCGAGCAGCGAATCTTTTAAATCGTTGAGATCAGAAACCGTTTCGCCTAAAGATCGCGAAATTTGGTTAAGCGACGAATAACGATCCATTTCTAATGGATCAAACTCTTCGTACACCATCCCTTCTGTCTGCGCTTGCTGATAGCGATGCAGGATCTGCGCTTCGGTTTCGATATCCATGCGCCGCAATAATTCACGCGCACGCTCAATGGTCATACCAATTTCATCGATAACAAAGTTGAAATCTGTAATCTCCTGCTCAATTCGCCCCCTAAAAATGGAGGTTTCACCTGCCAGATTAACCAGACCCTCCATGAGATCTGCCGAAACTTTCACACTCTCAGTGTTCGCTCTTTTACCTTCATCCGCATGCATTCCAGACTCAGGAAGCTTCGCTGCCACCAAAGGCTTTGGTACTGATTGCGGCGGCTTGACCGCTGTCTGGGATGGCTTCAGCGGTACAACGGCAGCATCGACCTTATCGGCACTGGGTTTTGTATCCTGCACGGTGGGATGCTCAACCCCAGATTGGCGAGACTCTGGGTTGGCTTGTTTCTCCGCCCCATGACTCGCAGCATTAATCAATGCACCACCTTGTTGTCGCAAGCGCTCCATAAGATCAATCAACTGGTCGTGATCTTGTTGGATCCTGGCAAAAAAACCATCATCCCAAGGCGCTTGGTTATTTTCAGCATCAATTAAAAAGGTTTCGAAATGATGGCTCAGATCACCAATTTGGGTCATCCCGGCTAACCGAGCTCCACCTTTGAGGGTATGAAGCAAACGTTTCATTTCATCCAAATGCTCTGGATTATCTCGCTCACTGAGCCAAGCATCGATAGTGTTATCAATACCTTCCGTAAGCTCATCGGCTTCTTCCAGAAAAATCTCCAGAATTTCCACATCAATATCATCATTACCTTGCTGACCCAACGCCTCTAAGGCATCCGAATCTGTTTGCTTCAGGACGGGCAGCTGATCAGGTTCAATCTCAACTTGATCTTCCGTTTCAGGCTCAACACTGTCAGCATGCTCGCTAGATTCAGCCTCGGCCAATTCAGGAATTTGTGCAGCCTCCATTGGCTCCTGCACCGGTGACGAAACAGCTTGCTCTCGGCCACTCACAAAATCGTCGATGGCTTTAATTAAATCCTCTGCTTCAACAGGATTCTTGCCCGCCTCGATATCGCTGTACATCTGTGCCAGCCGATCATGACAATCATGGAGCAAATCAAACAGGTATTGATTGGTAGTAATCCTTCCCAGGCTTGCGCCTTCATAAAGATTTTCCAAGTGATGAGACAAGTCACCCATCGCTTTAATCTCAGACATCCGCGCACCACCTTTCAAAGTGTGCAGGCTGCGCTGTAAACCTACCACCAAATCCAGATCGTCGGGCTGCTGAATCCAGTTTTCGAGCTCTTCACCAATAGAATCCAATATCTCCGAAGCTTCTTCCAGAAAGATTTCTACGAGTTCCTGATCGTACTCTTCGTCTTCTGTGCTTGCTACAACTGGGGTTGCTGGCGCGGTAGGCGCTTCAGTGTCAGCAGTAGCATCTTCATCTGCTTCATCTGCCGTGTCAAAATCCTCTAGCTCAAAGCCATCCTCAATAAATCCGTCGGCATCGAAGGCTGCAAATGTCTCTTGATTTTCCTGACGTTCAGAATCTTCCTGCCACGCAAATTCTGAGTCCAGGGTTTCTTCAAATTCAGATTCAGCTTGTTCAAACCCCGCCTCCAGAAACTCGGTATCTTGTTCGGGTTCATTCTGCTCATATTCTTGAATATGGGTTGCCTGCGGTTCGGGTTCTTGAACGTAGGTTTCCTTGCGTTCAGCTTCAGCGCTAGGTAGAGGCTCAAGGTCTGGCGTTTGAGATTCAGGCACCGCGCCACTTTCCACATCTTCATTCGATTTGGCTTCTGTCACTGCTTCCTGGTGACGCTCGGCCTGAGCGATTTGCTGGCTGACTTCTGGCGCGTCGTCCATCAAATGCTGCAGTTCAGAGATAAAGTCCTTGGTACTGGTTATCGGTTGGCCTGCAGCCGCAAAATCCATCATATTCACCAGTTCTTCATGGGCTTGGTGAGCCACATGGAAAAACTCTTCGTTGGGTGAAATCATTCCTTGTGCCGCGCTGTTGTAGAGCTCCTCTAAGGTCAGCGCTAATGCCACGATCTCCGGAAAATCAGCGGCGCTGGCGCCACGGGCTAGAATCCGTAAGTTTTGAGTCAATCTGTCCAATTGCGCCCCGCTAACCGGATCGCGCTCCCACTGCCGTAGATCATCCCCGCTGTCGGACACCAGATCCATGCCTTCCGCGAGAAAGACCTGCAATGTTTCCGAGCTAGCCACAGCACCGTTATCTTCTTCCTGATGAGAAAGCTTTTCAGTGCGTAATTCCGCCAAGCGGACTAGCAACTCCTCCACACCCACGATCTCCGCCACCGGGTGTATTTTCAAATCCACTAAACTGGTTTCAATTAAATTAACAAAATCTTCCAGTAATAGGCGAACATCCGCTCCTGCTTTCACCCCTTGCAAATGACACTCTTTGAAAAACCTTTCAATGGGAGTCGCAAGCTCGGCAATGGGGCCAATCCCGGCCATGTGAGCGCTACCTTTCAAGGTATGCAATGCCCGCAGCATATTTTCACTAAAACCATCACTAATATCGTACTGGAGATAATCCTTTATAGTCTCGATATGGCTGGCCGCTTCTTGACCGAAAATATCCACCAAAACGGGATCGATCTCTAAATCACTCTCGCCGCTATCATCCTCGACAATTAACTCAAAGGCTTCAGCCTCTTCGTTGTCTTCCATAGATTCAACCAATATGGGGACTTCCGCCACCACAGCCGAGTCACCCGGCAGTGGTGGCGGATTCTCACCCTTCGCCAGAGCATCGGCCACTGCAGCGTAAGGTGCCACATCAATTGCAGGTTTTACTCGATTTTCAAAGGCCGCCACCAATTGCGGCATTAGATTAGTAACTTGTGTCACAATGCCAGTTGTTGCTTCCGTTGTCGCAATGCTGTGATCCAGCACTCGATTCAACATATTTTCAATTGACCATGACAACTCACCAATCACCATGGCACTAACCATTCGACCACTGCCTTTGAGGGTATGGTAGGCTCGCCGTAACTCTTTCAGCGCTTCTTCATCATCATGATCTGCGCGCCAGCGGGGTAGATATTCATTGATGGTTTCCAATACCTCCCCAGCTTCTTCCACGAAAATTTCCAGTAACTCTTCATCAATAGGTTCGTCTTCCGGCTCTGGCTCCAATTCTTGCAGCGGAGAAGGAACTTGATCAAGTTCCGGGACCGGGATACCGGCATCGTCACTCTCGAGTTCGAAGTCAACATTGAGTTCAGTAGGCGCCTCCCAATCAACGGAATCTTCCGGTGAGTAGTCATAATCCAGAGTTGGTGGTTCTTGCTCCTCTGAGAACTCTTGTTGCCCGGATAGCTCTTGCCCCATTTCATTTGATAACTCAGATTCTGCCGCCGAATCTATGGCGGATTCCGCTTCAAGCTGTGAGTCAACCATCACATCAGGCAATGGTTCTATTTCTGGTTCTATTTCTGGTTCGACCACTTGTTTGGGCGGTGCTGGGCGTGAAGTTGTGGCAGCCAGTGTCGGCGGTTCCATTTCCTGCAGGTTAACGTTTTGTGGCGGATACCCAAGGTTGGTGACGGCCTTGGTTGCAATAGCCAGGACCTCATCCTTTTCCGGTAATCGCTCATCGAGGCATTCAAGGTAATAATCAATACTGGATATGGCGTCGGCTAACTGTTCCAACTGTTCCCATTCCGGATGGCTGTTGGGCTGATTCAAGTTATCCTGAATATAGTTAAGGCAGCTTTGCAATAACACCGCAGGTAATGTTAGTGGCACCATCATCAAACCACCACGCACGGCATTTAAGGTTTCTGGTACCGGTGCCAAATAACTCAGATCAAACTGATGGGTTGAATATTTAGCAATAGCTTCTTTCGCCGTTTCCAACCCAGCTCGGCATTCATCCACCACCGCCATCCGAGCGCTGGACAACTGGTCTTTGGGTATACTGGTGACATTAAGTGTTTCATCATCACGCTCATGTGCAGCAGCTGCTCCTGCCGGATCGCGAATCATCCCGGTTAGGGTTGCCTCCACATACAGCAGGGCACCGGCCACATCCATTAAGACATTGTCATCGGAGTCTTCACCATCATTCAACAGATGGCCAATAACATCGACCTGCTCCAGAATTACACGCCGGGCATTTCCTACTCCCAAAACCGCCAAGGTGTCGGCTATCTGTTTCAGTTCCGGGATGACTTGCCGCAAACCACCAACATTACCTCCATCCATGTACGCATTGATTTGCTCCTTAATAATGGCCATCTCTTCCACCAAGGCATCAACCACAGAAACCATGGTGCCTCTATCTGGCCCTGAAATCAGTTGCCGCTCGTTATCCAGTAGTTCATCGGGAGGTAGCGCTCCGTCTAACTTAAAGGCTTCGCGAATGTCTTCGATGCGATTGGTAGAACCCTCACTCCTGGCCACGTAATACAACAGATTTTTTAGCAATTCACGGGGAGGTAGCTGGGAACGCGAACCACCTTCATCAATACAGATTTTTAGTTGTCGATCCAGCTGTCCCAACAACATCTTGACGGAGGTACCTAAATCGATGTACGAGCGAGAAACACCTTCAGCCAAACCAACGGCCACCCACCACAGTTGGGCCATGGGCGTACCACTGTACAATTGCTCCAGTTTCGTCAGGGATTTCACCATGTAACCCAGGTTGGCTGGCATATCCTGATTACGAATCATGCCCACCAAAGCAAACTGATACAGCTGGCGAATTTTTTTCAGTAATTGCGGAAGCTGGGTTAAGGTTTCTTGCGGCACAATCTGTGAAGGCGCGGCTTCTTGTCCCGATTCCAAGTCAGG
Source organism: uncultured Ketobacter sp. (assembly GCA_963922875.1). Classification (GTDB taxonomy): domain Bacteria; phylum Pseudomonadota; class Gammaproteobacteria; order Pseudomonadales; family Ketobacteraceae; genus Ketobacter. The sequence goes on from CAWUJH010000010.1 coordinate 111,602, forward strand.
TTTAAATAACGCCGTCTCAGAAAGCAGGGGTTCGTCCCGAGCGGCCCGCAAATCATTCAGCAAAGGTAGAACGACAACGGCAATATCACGACGCCCATCTTTGATGCTATCGAGGTACGCCGGCAATTGAATGATGGCCCGCATGAGAACTTCCTGGCTATCTTCCATCCGCTGCACTTTGCCGTTCATCAAGGCGACGGCAAGATTTTCCATCTCCTCCGCCAGCAGGGCTGCGCCATAAAACTCAACCATTTGCAGAGTTCCAGCCACCTGATGCAAGTGTGTTACGCAAAACCGCATACGAGTGCTGTCATCCGGGTCAGCCAAATAGGCTTCTAACGATTGTCGCGCCTGTTTAAGGGTCTCTTCTATTTCGTCTCTGACCCAATCTAAGGCTTTATAATCGTGTTGCTCAGCCATATTTGCTCCTGGCTCCGCTTAAGATAACTCACGCTTGGTGAAGGCAAGCGTGTCTTTAAAGTTTATTCGTTTCATGTCTGGATGCCGCCAATCAATCACCTCACCAACACCCAGCACCATCAAACCACCGGGAGCCAAGCGCTCTACTAAGTGGTTAACAATTTCCTTCTTGCGCCAATTCTGAAAGTAAATCAGCAAATTTTGACAGAAGATGACGTCCACATCATTAATCGGCACACTTTTTAGATCTAACACATTCACTTGCGCAAAGCAGACTCTATCTTTGAGTTGATCCACCACTCGATAACGATCATTGTTCGACGGTTCAAAATACTGCTGTTGGAATTTGCTCTGAATTCGCTCAACTTTACGCGCACTATATTCACCTTGCCGTGCTTTACTGAGAGCTGGCAAACTAATATCAGTCGCAGTAATACCGTAAAAGCGTTTAGTCTCCTGGGCCTTTGTTAACTCATCCAGCAACATGGCCAAGGAATAAGGTTCCTCACCAGTGGCACAACCCACGCTCCATAATTCCACATGGGTGTGATTGGGTTCTTGCATGCGTTTAGTACAATAATCAACCACTAATTCGTAGGAATGATAGTGGCGAAAAAAGCTGGTTTCCTGAACAGTCAGTCGATCAACCAGGGTGGCCCATTCCACCTCACCAGACAAGCCCGCCATCAACCGCTCGTAATACTCGTCATATCCTTCGCAGCCGATCTCACGCATGCGGATATTAAGGCTGGTTTCTAAAAAGGTCTTACGGTGAGGGGCAATCTGCATTCCGGTCCGGGCTTCAAGCAAATCTCGCCAACGCGCGAATTGCTCTTCATTCAATTCGACTTTTTCGCGAAGGCTCCATTGCTCTGCTGCCACTCATTGAACTCCCGGCTAACATTGAATTAGCTCCACAGATAGCACCTGCAGAGCCGCTTCAATCAACAGCCTAGTTGACGGTTTCCGGCAACTTAAAGCCAGCCACAGAATTACGCATTTGAACCGCCAATTCTGCCAAGTTACCGATTGAGGTTGCAGTTGCAGTAGTACCAGCGGAGGTTTGCGAAGTGATTTCCTGAATAACATTCATGGTATTGGAAATATGTCCCGCTGACGCGGCCTGCTGGCGTGCCGCATTGGATATATTTTGAATCAAATCCGCCAGGTTAGTGGATACGTTTTCAATTTCTTCCAAGGCGACACCCGCATCCTGAGCCAAGCGGGCACCCCGCACCACTTCAGACGTGGTCTGTTCCATGGAAATAACCGCTTCGTTGGTATCTGTTTGAATAGTTTTTACCAGAGCTTCTATCTGTTTGGTCGCAGCAGAAGCTCGTTCTGCCAGACGCTGAACTTCGTCCGCAACCACCGCAAAACCGCGCCCGGCTTCACCGGCCATCGAAGCCTGTATGGCAGCGTTCAAGGCCAGTATATTGGTTTGATCCGCAATATCATTGATCAAAGAAACTATGTCGCCAATTTCCTGAGAGGATTCACCCAACCGTTTAATCCGTTTGGAGGTTTCCTGAATCTGCTCACGAATCGTGTCCATACCATGAATGGTATTTTGTACGACTTCGGCGCCTTTGTTGGCAATAGATACGGAACGTTCTGCAACCGCGGCAGACTCTGCAGCATTGGCAGACACCTGATCGATAGACACCGCCATTTCATTGATGGCCGCTGACGCACCGGCAATTTCCTGTGCCTGATGCTCCGAGGCTTCGGCCAAATGCATGGCAGTAGCCTGTGTTTCCTGGGCTGCGGCAGATACTTGAACCGCCGTTTCATTAATGGTGGATACCAATGATCGCAACTGGTCAATGGTGAAGTTAATGGAGTCGGCAATAGCGCCGGTGAAATCTTCGGTAACCGTGGTCTGAATGGTTAAATCGCCATCTGCCAAATCGCCCAACTCATCCAGCAAACGCAGAATCGCTTCCTGATTGTGTTGGTTTTGCATTTCTTTTTCCTCTCTTCGCACCCCTTCCTCCGCCAAACGGCCTCGAGTTTGGGCAATAAACGAGAAGAAAATCAACAACAAGAACAGTAATGCCAGCGCCGCAAACACGATACCCACTAAGGTTGACCAAATACCACTGATTGGCGTGCTTTCAAAAGAACGAGCCAAAGCGCCTGTTTCCGTCAGCAGATTTTGAGAATCCTTGAAGATGCCATTGGCTGCTGCCCGCACCTGAAACAGCTCCGGAGAGCTTTCCAGAATCTCATCCACACTTTCACTAATGCCCGCAAAAAGATCAGAAATTTGATTTAAGGAAGCTACGGCCGAAGCACCACGAACCCGGGTAATTCCAAGACCGTTATCACCTTCAAGCATCCCCTTGAGGACACGGGCAAAACGTTGAGTATCCTTGCCAAAACTTTCCGCCGCAATAACAGCATCGGGGCCGCCCTCGAGAACCTTATTGGCAGAACGTACAATTCTTTCCGCCAGCAATGACTGACGCTGAGCCAAAGCCACCTGGTCTGGTTCAGCTTTACCTTCCACCAAAATATTGACGACCCTATCGTACTGCTCTTGCAGCTGAGGAATATCTTCATTCAGAGCCCGCGCCACATCGTGTAAATTGATCACGGTCTGACGACCTTCGAGGATAACCACGGAATTGGCCGAGACCTTAGCCCAAATTGTTTCCACTCCGGCCATTTCGCGGCTAGCGGCCTCAAGAAAGTGGGAATCTGGCTCCATCCCTTCATCCGCGGAGCCATTCTTAATGGCATTCCACTCAGCACCAAAATCAGCTCTTGCTTTATCAAGATAAGTAAACGCGTCTCGGTTACCGGCAGCTGATTCCAAGGCATTTTTCGCAATTCGCTGGGATAACACCCGGAGCTCGGTGGCCTTAGTAACATAAGTCGCGGCCTGCTCACTATGCTGTGCAACATTAAAGAAATTCAATAGCATCAGACAAATGGTTACCACCAGCCCAATAATATAGAAGGGTATTAAATTTGTACTTCTGCTAGCTTCTAATTTACCAGTGCTAGACGACATAGGCGGACTCCTGGCCGTTTGGTGCACAATACTTATATGAACACATCATTAAATGGATATTTTTCAAAACTATCTTAGTTATGATAGCTTCACTTACGCGTTGTACATGGGTTTCTATTAATTAATCTGTTATCACCGTTCCGGAGGAGTTACGTTTAACACTTTGTAATAACCGGAATTCTATAACTCTCTTCTATTTGCTGCCTTTCCATCTCGAATCCATCAATCAGGAAGCAACATTTAGGAAGCGCGGATCTCGCGCTAACTCATATAAACTAAACCAACCCCAAAACCCACGCTCCGAAGCAAACCCACCCTTAACGTATTGGCGAGCACTGGCGTAGTCATCAGGCAAAACATCAGTGAACAGATCATGGGAGAAATGCTGCATTCCCAAGACCTCGTCCACCACCAAACCGCTGTATAGTTCGCCACGCTCAATGGCCAACAACCGACGTCTTTTGATTTGTAACTGGGAGGGGGTGTTCAGATAAGCCATTAGATCCAAAACCGGCATTAGACGCCCCCGCACGTTGGCAATACCCTTCACCCAACTTTGCACGCCAGGCACCTGAGTATATCGGGGGACAAGTAATATCTCGGAAACTTCGTCCATTGGGGCCACGTAGTTAAACCCATTCAAACTAAAACCAACCCCACTCCAAATGGTTTTGGTTTCTTCCTGTTCAGGCAACCCTTTTGCGTGTTGACGACTCAACAACGCAATTTCATGGAGTTTTAAATAGGCTTTGGAAACCTCAGTCATGTATCTTCTTATGATCCACTCATGGCTCGTTTGATGGTATCCAGCAACACGGCTTCATCCACTGGCTTGGTCAAATAATCACTGGCTCCCTGCCTTCTACCCCAAACTTTATCCGTTTCTTGATCTTTGGTGGTCACGATAATGACCGGAATACCTTTGGTATCTTCGCCTTTGCTTAGCTGGCGAGTGGCCTGAAAGCCATTCAAACCAGGCATAACCACATCCATCAATACAACATCAGGCTTTTCCTGGCGTGCCACAGCTACACCATCAGCACCATTACTGGCCGTGATAATTTCATAGCCATGCTTTTCTAGCGCTTCTTTAAACTTATAGGTTTCAGTGGGTGAGTCATCCACTATTAAAACACGAGGCATAATTCCTCCGTGGTAATCCGTATAATTGGAACGTCCTCCGGCATTTGCTGGCTGCCTTACTTCGCTCTATCAAGCCGCCGCTACATGTTCGCGGATAGCGCCCAACAACTCTTCTTTACTGAAAGGTTTGGTCAAGTACTGATCGGACCCAACAATACGCCCCTTGGCTTTATCAAACAAGCCATCTTTACTGGAAAGCATAATGACCGGCGTCGACTTAAATGCACTGTTATTTTTAATCAAGGCGCAGGTTTGATAACCATCCAAACGAGGCATCATAATATCCACAAAGATGATATTCGGTTGATTGTCGGCGATCTTCGACAGGGCGTCGAAACCATCAGTTGCCGTGATGACGGTACACCCCGCTTTCTTAAGTAACGTCTCAGCAGTCCGACGAATCGTCTTACTATCGTCAATCACCATCACTTTTAGGTTTTCGAAATTTTCTTCCATCGACATTGCCTTTATTATCAGCCGCTAGAATTAGCACTCTCAATTATAGTTATAATATTGTTATTGGCAGTTCGCAAACTGAAACTATTATAAAATCAATCTAATACCAGCTGCGGTATGATTTTTATCACACTTTAACCCCACATGCTATAACCTGCTGTCTCTCAAGCGTTTTCAGAATAAAAAGTCACCGATACTGCTTATAACGAGAGTTTCTGATTCCCACAGCCGGATATGCCCTTATATAATCCCCCTCTTAACGTCTTTATTCGGGAGCGGTCATACCATGACTCTAACAATCGGTATCATTATGGACCCCATTGACCATATCACCTATAAAAAAGACAGCAGTTTAGCCATGTTGTGGGAAATAGATCGCCGTGGCTGGTCTATCGCCTACATGGAGCAAACGGATCTTTCGATTCAGGGTGGGGTGGCAATGGCCACCATGAAGCCATTAATACCGCGCCAAGACCCACAAAACTGGTACGAATTTGGCGACCCCTATGATGCGCCATTAAGTAGCTTAGACGTCATATTGATGCGCAAAGATCCTCCTTTTGATATGAACTTCATTTACACCACCTATCTGTTAGATCAAGCAGAAGCGGCGGGTGTTTTAGTGGTAAATAAACCACAAAGCCTGCGCGACTGTAATGAAAAAATATTCGCCACCCACTTCCCTCATTGCTGCGCCCCAACACTGGTAAGCGCTAGCAAACAGAGCATACGACAGTTTGCCCAGACCCATCGGGACATCATCCTTAAACCCCTCGACGGCATGGGTGGTGCTTCAATCTTTCGAACGGGAATTGAGGACGGAAACCTGAGCGTCATTATCGAAACCCTGACCCAACACGGTCGCACACCCGCCATGGCCCAACAATATATCCCGGAGATCGCTGCAGGAGATAAGCGGATACTGGTGGTGAACGGCGAGCCGGTACCCTATTGCCTGGCCCGTGTTCCTGCCAGCGGCGAAGTGAGAGGAAATCTGGCGGCGGGAGGCAGCGGCCGGGTGCAGCCATTGACCGAACGGGATCGGTGGATCTGCCAACAGGTCAGCGCCACTTTAAAAGAGAAAGGACTATTATTTGTAGGTTTAGATGTAATTGGAGACTATTTAACGGAAATCAACGTCACCAGCCCCACCTGCATTCGTGAAATAGATGCCGGCGCCAACACGAATATAGCCGGCTTACTGATGGACACAATCGAACAAAAGCTTGCCACACTTAGCAAGAATACCTAACCTCATCCGCATGGACACCACAACTCCTCAGTACCCAAAGATTTCAGCCAGCGATCGCCTCACTTTCACTGTATTTTTGGCGCTGGTATTACATTTGGTGATCATTCTCGGCGTAGCCATTGAATTTCCGGATGCTGAACCCGCACCCACATCATTGGAAGTCATACTGACTCAATACAGCAGCGAGGAAGCGCCGGACGAAGCAGACTTCATTGCCCAGGCCAACCAAGTGGGCAGTGGCTCTGCAGAGGAAAAAGTGGCACCCACCACCAATCGCATAGCCATGTTCGAGCATGACAAAATCCAGGATACCCAACCCGTGCCGCAACAGGCGAGTCAAAAACCCACCCACCCCAATGACACTATTGCCGTCAGCACTCAAGGTAATAGCACTCAGCAAACCGTAGTAACTCCCACCAGCCACCCCAACCAAAAGGTCAAAGTTTCTAAAGAGGAAATGCTTGAGAACATTAACCGGCAGATTGAATTAGCCAGCTATGAAGCCGCCCTAGAGGAGCAAAAACGGGCCTACGCCAAACGCCCCCGCAAACGCATATTAACCTCGGCCAGCACCAAAGCCTCACATGATGCGGAATATCTCAATAAGTGGCGGCTAACAGTAGAGAGCATTGGTAATTTAAATTACCCGAACGAGGCAAAAACCCGAAATATCTATGGCAGCCTGCGCTTGCTGGTCTCTATCAACGCCGATGGCAGTTTGCGGGATATGAAACTACTGAAGAGCTCAGGCCATCGCTTACTGGATCAAGCGGCCATGCAAATTGTCAATCTCGCGGCCCCCTTCCAACCGTTTCCGCCCGAAATCCGCAGCAATACTGACATTTTGGAAATTATTCGTACCTGGCGCTTTGAAAAGGGTAGTTTGTCCTCTTATTGAGACCTATTGGCAATAAGGACCGAGAGAGCGCAAATAAGGCTTGAACCCCATGCCCAAAGATTCAATACTTAGAAACATGGCTACTATTCCCAATAATTGTCTTAAACATCATTTTTTAATCGCCATGCCTTCCATGAGCGATCCTAATTTTGCGCAGTCGATAACCTATATCTGTGAGCACGACGACGAAGGTGCTATGGGCATAGTCATCAACCGCCCACTCGACCTCACCGTAGGTGACGTACTCTCCCATTTAAACATCAAACGCTATGACCATCAGTTTGACGACACACCGGTGATGTGTGGTGGGCCAGTGCAAACCGAACGTGGCTTTGTACTGCATCGCACCGGACAATCCTGCTGGGACACAAGCCGGCAAATCCACAACGATCTCTGGGTCACCAGCTCACGGGACATTCTTACCGCCATCGCTAATAACGAAGGGCCTACCGAAACTCTGATAGCCTTGGGCTATGCAGGTTGGAGCCCCGGGCAGTTGGATGAAGAAATGGCCCAGAATGCCTGGCTGAGTGTCAAAGCCGATCCGCATATCATTTTTAACACCCCCTACGAGCAGCGCTGGCATGCCGCGGCCAAATTATTAGGGGTCGATATGTCATTACTCTCCAATCAAGTGGGGCACGCTTGAAAAAAACACCCGCCATCAAAACCTTGATGGCTTTCGATTTCGGCACCAAGAAAATTGGCGTGGCCGTGGGCCAAACCGTCACTCTATCAGCCTCCCCCTTACCTGAACTCAAAGCCAAAGAAGGCCAACCCCAGTGGGACCAGATAGTGCGACTCATTGACGAATGGCAACCGGATGGTTTTGTGGTGGGCATTCCTGTGCTAATGAATGGCGAACCCTTTGAGATTACCCATCGAGCCCAGAAATTCGCTCAACGGCTCCACGGACGTTTCGGACTACCTTGGTTCCCCATGGACGAAAGACTCAGTTCATTTGAAGCCCGCGAACTGGCGGCTAGCCACAATCAACGCGAAGGACTAGTTGACAGCTTGGCCGCATGCCTTATCCTCGAATCATGGTTTAACGAGCATTGGCCCCGGCTGCAAAAGGAAGCAACGCAATGACTATGCCTGAAGTACAACCCCTGCTCGAAAAAATGGCAGCAGAAATTAAGGCACTTATCCAAAAAAATCACGGTGAAGAACCAGTCATGGTAGGTATTCATACTGGCGGTGCCTGGCTGGCCCATAAGCTCCACCAGATGCTGGACTTACAAGAACCACTGGGCTTGATGGATATTTCTTTTTACCGGGATGACTTCGCCGGCAAAGGACTAAACCCCAAAGTCCAGCCATCGAATTTGCCCTTTAGCGTCGATAATCGGCAAGTATTACTGGTAGACGACGTCATTATGAGCGGCCGCACCATCAGGGCGGCGATGAACGAATTATTCGATTACGGCCGCCCCGCCAAAGTGTCCTTAATCGCACTGGTCAATTTGCCCCGCCGAGAATTACCAATTCAACCCGATATTGTGGGGATAAGCATGGATTTAACCCCCAAACAAAGGATAAAATTGTCCGGCCCCGAGCCCCTGACGCTGACTTTGCTTGATCGGACCGTATGAGCCAAATAATTAAGCCCTCGCATTTACAACTAAATTCCAATGGAAATTTGCGCCATTTCCTCACCACTGAAGGCCTTTCCACAGAGCTATTAACCGAAATTCTCGACACCGCAGATTCCTTTGTAAGTGTGGGTCGGCAAGCAGTAAAGAAAGTACCGTTACTGCGGGGGAAAACCGTAGTGAACCTGTTTTTTGAGGCTAGCACTCGCACCCGCACTACCTTCGAGCTCGCCGCCAAGCGCCTTTCAGCTGACGTTTTAAATATCAACATCAGTACCTCTGCCACCAGCAAAGGTGAATCCCTGATGGATATGCTCTGGAATCTGGAAGCCATGGATAGCGACATGTTTATTGTCCGCCATGCCGACAGCGGTGCACCTCATTTTATTGCTGAACAGGTAACCCCCCAAGTGGCAGTCATCAATGCTGGGGATGGGCGTCATGCTCACCCCACTCAGGCCATGCTCGACATGTACACAATTCGACGCCATAAGGGAGATTTTTCCGCCCTCAAAGTTGCCATCGTTGGCGACGTCCTGCATTCACGGGTAGCACGCTCTCAAATCCACGCCCTACGCGGCTTGAATACCGGAGAAATCAGGGTGATCGCCCCTAAAACTCTGATGCCCGACCATATCGAACAGCTGGGGGTTGTGCCTTTTTATACGATGACCACCGGGCTCAAAGATGTGGACGTAGTTATTATGTTGCGCCTGCAAAAAGAACGCATGGAGTCCGCACTGTTACCCAGCGAAGCCGAGTTTTATCGATTGTATGGCTTGACCGAAGAGAAACTGGCCTTTGCTCACCCTGATGCCGTAATCATGCACCCAGGCCCTATCAACAGGGGCGTTGAAATCGAGTCAGCGGTCGCCGATAGCCCCCGCTCTCTCATTCTTAAACAGGTCAATTATGGGATTGCAGTGAGAATGGCCGTACTTTCAATGACCATGAGCGGACAAAATGAAGCAAACAGTCAGGCGGGAGGAACGCAGTGATGGATTTTTCCCGACCTCATTTCAACCTTCGCATCCTGATTAAGAATGGCCGCCTGATAGACCCGAAGCAGGTGCTCAACCAAGTGGCCGATCTCTACATTGTGGACGGTATAGTTGCGGGCATAGATAGCCCCCCGGAAGGTTTCAAAGCTGATAGCGTTATTGATGCCGAAGGCAAACTCGTGATCCCCGGAGCCATTGATTTATGTGGCCGCATTCGCGAACCCGGACAGAGTCAGAAAGGAACCATCCACAGTGAGACCCGAGCCGCCGCTGCCGGAGGCTTTACCCATATCTGCTGTCCACCCGATACCAATCCTGTTATCGATACTCGCGCTGTGGCCGTCCTAATCCAAGAACGTGCGTACCAATCCGGCTACGCTCATGTATTGCCAATCGGCGCAATGACTCAAGGCCTTGCGGGCATCCAACTAGCGGAAATGCACGCCCTGCGGGAAGCTGGCTGTATTGGCATTACCCAGCTTCGCCATCCGATCAAGGACTCCCAAGTCTTGTTACGCTGCCTGGAATATGCCCGCACTTTTGATTTAATCGTTTTCTTCCAAAGTGAAGACCAGTCCCTTAGCCCTCTGGGTGGCGTGCATGCTGGCCCAACGGCGACTCGCCTGGGCTTGCCCGGCATTCCTGAATGCGCTGAAACTATCGCCTTGAGCCGGGATCTACAGTTAGTGGCCTACACTGGTGTGCGGGCTCATTTCGGTCAAATCTCTTGTGCCCGCAGTGTTGAGTTGATTGCCGAAGCCCAGAGCAAAGGCTTACCGGTAACGGCGGATGTTGCCATTCATCAGCTGTATCTCACGGAAGAAAAAGTGGACGGCTTTAATGGCCAATACCATGTGCGTCCACCTTTACGCAGTGAACAAGACCGCCAGGCGCTGGTGGATGGATTAAAAAGCGGGGTCATTTCAATGATAAGCTCCGACCATCAGCCTCATGAGGCAGCAGCCAAAGCGCAACCTTTTCAAGCCACTGAGTCGGGTGTATCCAGCTTTGATAGTTTTTTACCCCTGAGCTACCGGTTGGTTACGGACGGAATTTTAACGGAAGCAGAATGGGTCCAGCGTATTGCCATGAACCCCGCACATTTGTTAAATCTGGATTCAGGCCAGCTAACAATCGGCAGCAACGCCGACCTTTGCGTCTTCGACCCTAATCAACAATGGACATTGAATCGCAGCAGCATGTTGTCCATGGGCAAGAACTCACCCTTTTTGGGCCAGCAACTGCAAGGTAAGGTGGTAGCTACGCTAAAAGGCGGCGTCATCACTTATCGCTCAGAACCCGAACCCGCTACCAACCTGTCTTAGGCGATGCTTCGTCTTGCAAGCGAAGCCCGTCACTCGCAATCTCTAACCCTCCTTTATTAGGACCTTTTTCTTTTTCGAGTTTGATCATCAAGCGCAAATCATTGGGTGAATCAGCATGGGACAAGGCTTCTTCGTAGGTAATTTCACCGGCATTGTATAAATCATGCAGAGCCTGATCGAAGGTCTGCATCCCCAACTCCCGAGATTTTGCCATTAAAGGTTTTAACAGGTGGACTTCGCCTTTGCGAACATGATCCGAAACCAAGGGCGAATTAAGCAGCACTTCTATAACCGCACGTCGACTTTTGCCATCGGGTGTAGGAATCAACTGTTGCGCCACCATGGCTCTTAAATTCAGAGATAAATCCATCCACAACTGCTGATGCCGATCGGCAGGAAAGAAATGAATAATGCGATCCAAGGCCTGGTTCGCATTATTCGCGTGCAATGTCGCCAATACTAAATGCCCCGTTTCAGCAAAAGTCACCGCGTATTCCATGGTTTCACGCGTTCGAATCTCGCCGATCATGATGACATCCGGTGCCTGACGTAAGGTATTCTTCAAGGCAATATCGAAACTCTCCGTATCCAACCCAACTTCCCGCTGGGTCACGATACACCCTTTATGTTGATGGATGTATTCGATAGGGTCTTCAATACAAATGATATGCCCTTTGGAATTAATATTACGATGCCCAATCATGGCAGCCAGGGATGTTGACTTACCGGTACCTGTGCCCCCCACAAAAATAACAACACCACGTTTGGTCATCGCAAGATCTTTAATGACCGGTGGCAACTGTAGTTCGTCCAGGGAGGGAATCCGGGTTTCGATTCGACGCAGCACCATGCCCACTAAGTTGCGCTGATAAAAGGCGCTTACCCGAAAACGACCAATACCACGAGCGCTGATGGCAAAGTTGCACTCATGACTCTCAATAAATTCCTTCCGCTGGGAGTCATTCATTACGCCGAGCACCGTTTCGCGGGTTTTTTCTGGTGCCAGGGACGTTTTGGTCACGGGAACAATGCGCCCATTAACTTTCATGGAGGGTGGGACCCCGGCGGTAATAAATAGATCCGAACCGCCCTTTTCCACCATTAGTTTTAACAGATCTTCAAATTCCATGGCTTATCTCGTTCAGCTACCACATCACAACGAATCGTTAGCGAATCGCGTCTGGATTTTTGGCTTTTTCTCGCGCTATTTCGATATTGACATGGCCCTTACGAACCAAATCCGATAGACATTGATCCAGCGTTTGCATGCCCAAGGATGAACCTGTCTGGATGGACGAATACATTTGCGCGATTTTATCCTCACGAATCAAATTACGAATCGCTGGTGTGCCAATCATAATTTCATGGGCAGCTACTCGCCCCCCACCATTTTTCTTTAACAGGGTTTGAGAAATAACGGCTTGTAAAGATTCTGACAACATTGATCGCACCATGGATTTTTCCGCCGCTGGAAACACGTCAACAATACGGTCAATGGTTTTTGCTGCAGAGGTGGTGTGCAAGGTACCAAATACCAAGTGACCGGTTTCTGCCGCCGTTAACGCCAGACGAATGGTTTCCAAATCCCGCATTTCCCCAACCAGAATAATGTCCGGGTCTTCCCGCAGAGCCGAACGCAAGGCTTCGGAGAACCCGAGGGTATCCCGGTGTACTTCCCGCTGATTCACCAGACATTTTTTCGACTCATGTACAAATTCAATGGGGTCTTCGATGGTAAGAATATGCTCGTAACGGGATTCATTAATATAATCCAGCATCGCTGCCAAGGTGGTAGATTTACCTGAACCCGTGGGCCCGGTTACTAACACCAGCCCCCGCGGCGTATCGCTCACATCGCGAAACACCTGACCTTGACCCAGGTCTTCCATACTCAAAACTTTAGAGGGGATGGTTCGAAAAACCGCACCAGCACCACGGTTTTGGTTGAAGGCGTTAACCCGGAAGCGCGCCACGCCCGGCACTTCGAACGAGAAATCCGTCTCCAGAAACTCCTCAAAATCTTTGCGCTGCTTGTCATTCATAATGTCGTATATGAGCCCATGAACCTCTTTATGGTCCATCGCCGGCAGGTTAATCCGCCGGACATCGCCGTCTACCCTAATCATTGGCGGTAAGCCCGCCGATAAGTGAAGGTCCGAGGCACCGTTTTTCACGCCGAAGGCAAGCAGCTCTGTAATATCCATGAGAATACCTTTTGGGTACGAACTAATTGAATTGAAGATACTAATTTAGATTAGCAGACAATTCGCCCAGCAAATTCATCAATGACGCATCGAAAGATATTTTGTGATTAAATACCCAAGAATTCTTTATCGACACTCTTATCATGTCCTTGGCCCTAGCTTATCAGCGATTATTAACAGAAATACAGCGCGTCGCCCACCAATACGATCAGCCGACTCCTCACCTACTGGCAGTGAGCAAAAAGCATTCTGCGGCGGCCATTCGCGAATTATTCAATCTAGGACAAGTGGATTTTGGCGAAAGCTATTGGCAAGAAACCGAGGAAAAACAGCAATTACTCAAAGATTTAGCCATAACCTGGCATTTTATTGGTCCCCTACAGTCGAATAAGACTCGAGCTATTGCGGAAAACTTCACTTGGGTACACAGTGTTTCCCGTGAAAAAATAGCCCAACGGCTCAGTGAGCAGAGACCAGCAGAATTAGCGCCCTTAAACATTTGCATTCAGGTCAATATCGACGCTGAAGCCAGCAAATCCGGGGTGGCAACAGAAAAGGCATTAGACCTCGCCCACAAGATCGCGAAACTACCCAACTTGCGACTACGAGGGCTTATGTGCATCCCCCGACCCCGCTCAGAATTTAGCGAACAATTGCATGCATTTCAGAAGGTTAAAAAGCTACAGCAGGATTTAATTGAACACGGCATACCATTAGACACCCTATCCATGGGCATGTCTGCCGATTGGCAGGCCGCCGTTGCCGCCGGTAGCCAATGGATTCGAATTGGCACCGCATTATTTGGCGAGCGTCAGAAAAACTTAACAAAACTGTCATAGAATCGCTATCCTAGGGCCTACGAACAACAGGCCAAAAACGGCTATCGAAAGGAACGGGTACACAGGAATGAGCTTAAAAATTACTTTCATCGGCGCTGGCAATATGGCAAAGAGCCTGGCGGGCGGCATGATCGCAAAGGGTATGGATCCCATCAACATTACCCTTTCAGACATTAATGAATCTTCTTTACAAGAAGCCAGGAGCCAGCTCCAGGTGAACACCACCCGGGACAATCAATTGGCCTGCCAAAAAGCGGATATCGTGGTACTGGCGGTCAAGCCTCAGGTGATGGCGGAAGTGGTTCAACCATTAGAGCCACTATTTCAACAAAAACAACCACTTATTATCAGTATTGCGGCAGGGATAACCCTGGCTCAATTGGAACAATGGACGGGAGGACAGCTACCCATCGTGCGCTGTATGCCCAATACCCCAGCCCTGGTGCAGAGTGGTGCTACCGGCCTGTACGCTAATCAACAGGTATCAGAGCCCCAAAAAGAACAAGCCAGAAACGTGCTGGGTGCCGTAGGGCTGGCGCTATGGCTTGACAATGAAGATCAAATAGATGCCGTGACGGCCTTGTCGGGCAGTGGTCCGGCCTATTTCTTTTACATCATGGAAGCCATGATCGCAGCAGGAACTGCCCTGGGTTTGCCTGAGGCCACGGCGAAACAGCTCACCTTGCAAACCGCTCTGGGCTCGGCCCAGATGGCCATTACCAGCGACGTTGATGCTCAGGAACTAAGACGTCGGGTAACCTCTCCGGGTGGCACTACCGAGCAGGCCATTAGCATCCTGGAACAGCAAGGCTGTAAGACCCTATTTCTCCAGGCATTACAGGGCGCTTATGAGCGATCCAAAGAACTGGCTAAGCAGTGATCCTCTGATCCTGATATGATTCAATAAAACTACTCGAGGGAACAGCGCAATTATGAACGTCGACGGCGCCTTTTTATTTCTAGTCACCACTCTCTTCGATATTTACATATGGATAGTGCTGACCCGCTTTATCCTGCAGTTGGTCAGAGCTGATTTCTACAATCCTGTGTCCCAGTTTGTGGTGAAAGCCACTAGCCCGGTGCTGACGCCTTTACGGCGGATGATACCGGGGTTTGGCGGCCTAGATGTCGCTTCTCTGGTGCTGTTTTTAGCCTTGGTTCTGGTAAAACTCGGGCTCTATGTCTACGTGTTTAAAGGCGCCTACTTATCACCCATGGGCTTTATCATTCTGAGCTTGATGTCCATTGCCAGCACCATTATCAACTACTTCTTATTCGTTATCTTTGTTTCTGCCATCCTTAGCTGGGTGGTTGCTGCTGGCGGCTACAACCCCTTTGCCGACCTTCTGCATCAAATCGCAGAGCCTGTGTTAGGGCCAGCGCGCAAAATCATTCCTCCCATGGGCGGCCTTGATATCTCGCCCATGCTGGTGATGATTGGATTAATCTTCCTTAAACAATTGTTTGGGCTGTCGGGATTGCCTTAAGTGGCTGACTGGTACCAATGGCACGGCGATGACTTGGTCATTGCCTGCCGCTTGCAGCCTAAGGCCGCCACTGACGAGATCGTAGGCCCCCACGGTGAAGCCCTTAAAATCCGCATAACCGCACCGCCAATAGACGGCAAAGCCAATGCCCACCTAATCAAGTATCTTGCCAAAAGCTTTGGCGTAAGCCGCTCCCAGGTCACCATAGAGAGCGGCGACTTCGGCCGTAACAAACGGGTCCGAATTCAAACGCCCAACCGATTCCCTGCTAAGCTAAACCTAAACAAGCCCTAATTTAATTGCTTCATACGTTTCATATGCGGGATCGTTGAATGGAAGCCGTACGCCTTTCCAACCAGATGAGCGCCTATTTGCAATGGCGCGAACTCATTCACCGGGAACTCAGCCGTTATCGGGGCTGGCTGATTGACCACAATCTGCAAAATCCTGAGTTGGAGGTTAAGCTGGCCCATGCCATGCAAACCCTAAAACAGGATAAGATCACTATGGCCTTCGTGGGCGAATACTCCCGGGGCAAAACAGAACTGATCAATGCCCTGTTTCTCAGTCATTACGGTGCTCGCATATTACCTTCCAGTGCTGGCCGCACTACCATGTGCCCCACGGAAATTTTTCATGATCCAATGGAATCCCACAGTTTTATTCGTCTACTCCCCATCGAAACCCGGCGCCAGGAAAGCAATCTAAGCGATTACCGGCAACAACCCGATGCCTGGGTCAGCATTAACCTGCAGCAAAAAAATCCCCACCAATTGAAAGAGGCATTTGCAGAGGTCGCAAAGGTCAAATCCGTCACCCGTGCCGAAGCGGCAACCATGGGTTTTCAACCGGAAACCTTGGAAGTTGATGAACAGCAAGCAGACCATGTACTGGTGCCCGCTTGGCGTCATGCACTGATCAGCATCGATCACCCATTGCTGGCTCAGGGCCTGGTGATCATTGATACTCCCGGCCTCAACGCCTTGGGCTGCGAACCGGAACTCACCTTCAGTTTACTACCGGAAGCCCACTGCATCCTGCTATTGCTGTCGGCTTCCGCGGGTGTCAGTGCCACTGATCTTAATATCTGGACCCAACATATCAAAGATCTAGCCGCTTCTCCCCACCGTGGCGTGTACGCGGTGCTGAATAAAATAGATACCGTGTGGGATGAACTGGAAAGCGATGAAACCAACCTAAAAGCGTTGGAAGAGATACGCCAACAATGCGCAAAACAGCTGAAGATAAGCCCGGAATCTATTCTTTATGTGTCCGCAAAAGAAGGTTTACTGGCGGAAGTATCCGGCAATCTGGAGCGCCTAAACAGAAGCCATCTACCTGACCTGGAGCATCTGCTGTCACACGATTTAATGACCCGCAAAGCCCAGGTTATTCAGCACAGCGTTATTAACGATATCCACGGTATGCTCCATGCCAGCCGCAAAACGCTCCTGCGCAGACGTTCGGTACTAAATTCCGAACTCAAATTATTGAGCAGCCAGGCGACTGACCGACATCATGAACTGGGGCAAATGATTGAAGAGACGGAACATCAAATACGCTTTTACCATAAACGCATAGCGTCTCTTAAAAATAATCATGCCACTATCAAGCACGAAGCCACCCCCATGCTAAAAGCGGTGGCCGTGACCAAATTGGATCGCTATCTACAGGAGGCCAAACAGGCCCTGGATGCCAGCTGGACCATCATGGGCATGAATCAGGCCATTGAAAAATTCTTCAGTGCCTTGAAACACGATATGGTGGAAGCGGCTCACTTACAGCAAAAGGTGCAAGAGCGGGTGGCCACCACCTTTGCCGAGTATGAAGCGGAACAAGGGCTCGCTCCGCAACATTACCCACGCTTTGACAGCGAACAGTACTTGAATAGTCTTGATGAGCTGCGAACAAAATCCGGTAATTTTGGCAATAATCTAAAGAAACTCCTCACCGAACAAAAATCAACGTCACAACGATTTCTTGCCACGGTGCTGAAAGAAGGTTCAACCATTTATCGCCACTATTTACAGAGCGCCGATTATTGGCTCGAAAATGCTCTACTGCCCCTGCTGCAAATGGCACAGGAACAAGTCCAGTTGCTAGAAGACAATCTCACCAAGCTCAATGCCATGGGCAACCAACAAAATGACGCTGAACGCATCCAGGATCTGGAAGAATTAATCAAAGATATTGACGATCAATTCAAAGAGTTGGATGACATGATGAGAGGCCTGAGGAAACCCGCGCCCAGCTGACAAATATTCACTCCGCTCCATTTCTGATAGACTCTCGCCTACTTCACTTAACACCCGATTTAGGACAATGAGCAGGCAATGCCGCAAGACTCCCCTTCAAAATGGCAAAACTCCGTCGGTATTGTGGCGCCACAATGGTTTCACTGTAATACGCCCTTGATGCTGCAATGTGGTAAATCCTTGCCGGCCTATGAAATAATCTATGAGACCTATGGCAAACTTAACGCCCAGCGATCTAATGCCGTACTCGTGTGTCATGCCCTAAGTGGTAATCATCATGCTGCGGGTTACCATAGCGACACAGATAAAAAACCCGGCTGGTGGGATGCCTGTATCGGCCCCGGCAAACCCATCGACACCAATCGCTTCTTTGTGGTGAGTCTGAACAATTTAGGCGGTTGCCATGGCAGCACCGGTCCCACCAGCATCAATCCCACTACCCAGAAACCCTATGGCCCGGATTTCCCCATTGTTACCGTAAAAGATTGGGTGGTCAGTCAGCGGGCATTGATGGAGCATCTTGAGATTCCCTGCTGGGCGGCGGTCATTGGCGGCAGTCTTGGGGGCATGCAGGCGTTACAGTGGAGCATTGATTTCCCGGATCTTATCCGTAATGCGGTGGTCATTGCCTCCGCACCCAAGCTTTCCGCACAAAACATTGCCTTCAACGAAGTGGCACGCAAAGCCATTTTATCGGACCCAGAGTTTCGCGCGGGCCATTATTATGAAAATAACACCTCACCGAAATCAGGTCTGAGCCTGGCACGAATGCTTGGGCACATCACCTACCTTTCCGATGATGCAATGCGCGAAAAATTTGGCCGCGAATTACGCAACGATGCTTTAAACTTTGACTTCAATGTGGAGTTTCAGGTCGAAAGCTACCTCAACTATCAGGGCGAGGTGTTTTCCAATAATTTTGATGCCAACACCTATCTATTAATGACGCGAGCATTAGATTATTTTGATCCGGCCCAAGAGTTTGGTCATGACCTTAATAAAGCGCTGGCTCAAGCCCAGGCCAATTTTCTGGTGATGTCCTTTACCACTGACTGGCGTTTTTCACCGGAACGCTCCCGCGAAATTGTGCAGGCCTTGCACACCGGCCGAAAAAACGTAACCTATGCAGAAATAGATTGCCCTCAGGGCCATGACTCCTTTTTATTAGACGTGCCCCGTTATACCGATTTATTCCATGCTTATATGAATGCAATCCATCTCGACTCAGGAAGTTAAACCATGCGGCGTGATTTAGAAACCATTCAGCAATGGATCAAACCCAACAGCAATGTTCTGGATTTGGGTTGCGGTGATGGCACTCTATTGGAATATTTACGGGCTACACGCAACGTATTTGGCTACGGACTAGAAATCAATCCCGAGCATATCCTTGAATGTGTTAAAAAAAATGTGAATGTCATTGAGCAGAACATCGACGAAGGCATTGATAATTTTGACAGTGACAGCTTTGATATTGTGATCATGACCCAGGCTTTACAAGCCATGCACTACCCCGATAAAGTTATTGACGGCATGTTACGGGTAGGCAAGGACTGCATTATCACCTTCCCTAATTTTGGCTACTGGCGTTGCCGCTTGTACCTGCTGCTCAAAGGACGCATGCCGATATCCAAACTGCTGCCCTATACATGGTACAATACCCCGAACATACACCTTTGCACGTTCCGGGATTTTGAGGCATTGTGTCATCGAAAGAACCTTAAAATCCTCAACCGAACGGTGGTGGATATGAATTATCGTGATGGCTTTTTATTGCGAATGTTCCCCAATTTGTTTGGTGAAACGGCAATCTATCACGTTACCAGGTAACCGCTATGACACATCCTGATATCAGACACCCGGCAATGAAGCGTTCTGCCAAAATCACACTTCTGACATTACTCGGTTTATTCTTGCTGCTGGCCACCGAGCTTGCCGCCGCCGAGCAGTTTATCGAAGACGACGACTATATCGTTCACTACAACGCGTTTAACTCCATCGTGGTGCAACCCGATATTGCCAAAACCTACGGCATCATGCGCAGCAGCAAACGGGGCATTATTAACATTAGCGTGCAACGAAAAATGCCCGATGGCAGCACCAAAGCCGTGATGTCCGACTTAAAGGGATTTACTGGCCAATTAGGGGGCAGCGAGATTCCGCTGGATTTCCAGATTGTAGAAGAAGGCAAGGCCATCTATTACCTGGCGCAATTTTTAATCGACAATGGTGAAACACTTAATTTCAACATCAAGGTTAAACCGGTTCCAGAACATCCCGGCTTGAAGATCAGCTTCAGTCAGGCGTTTTTTGAGGATTAAGCACCGGAAAATACCTGCTAAGCCGCTCCCCCAAACAACAACCCAGGCCAGTGTGAAAATCATAAACTGGCCTTTTATTAGCCAGTCATAGGGTCAATCAATCAGGATTCAGGCAACCCAATCAAGCAGTTAACACAACGTAACTCCGGATTGTGATAACCTTTTCTCTGGCAATAACACCCAACAATTTTATACACTCACTTACATCCGAATTAGATAGACTCTTATTAATCAATAAGAACAATCAATTAACAACGAGCCTTGGGCGAACCTATGTCACCTAAACACCTGATTTATTTAGCAAGTTTTATAATTTTTCTCTCTGGATGTGGGCTGGAGCCTGATGAAGAGGAAGCCGAAGAGGAAGAGCGGGTTGCTGCCACTATCGTCGTAGATCAAAATCCGTTTTTACCGCTTACGGTAGGGACATCAATTATTTACACCGATGGCGCGACGGCTGTCACCAGTTCTGTGAGTAAGAACACCACGCTATCTGACGACGATGCAACGGTTTACGACCTGACCATGACAGATGAGGGTTCTGAAACACTGGTGCTGCAGGTGGAAAGCAACTCAGATGCTATCATGCTCGAAGGAATTGACGGCAGCTTAATCCCAACCGCTGTCAATCGCATCTTGTTTGACAGCCCCATCGAGCTTACAAAAGACCAGAAAGATGTAAAAGCCACTATCCTCGCAAAAGTCGCATCAGGTTTGCTCACCATACCGGTACCCATCACTTACTCCATAACCGTCACTAAGTCTTTTCCTTTCGACTCCAACGACGACGATTATGGAATTCTTCCAGGCAAAAAAATCAACTTCAGCGGCCTTATTGAAGTATCGGACGCCGAAAACAGCCTAACTGATATAAATCTGGAGATTGAATTAGTGTTGTCCATAGGAATAGGCATTGTCTCCCAGACTGTTGTTCTCGACGGCACTAATACCATTGTCAATCATGAAATCGAAAGCCTCGTAAACTCACCTCTCACCGTCTGGTTCGATCATAATGCGGGCTCGCCCATCCTCGACGCTGGCAAGCCAAACAATGATGGTGTTTTCAAATACCGCCCGACGGCTTCTGATCCAGTGGAAAATATGACCACCTCTCTATTCAACATTGCCAATGAGTCTGAACTTGAAGGTACCGGTTGGATCGACATCTCTATCAATAGCGCTGGATCTTACGTCGTTGGGTTAAAAAGCAATTCAAACTTGCCCAGTAGTGAGCTGGTGAGTAAGCAAGTTATTTTCAACGGCACTGACGGCAAACAGTATTCAGGTAGTATTGTCTTGAAGAACCTTTAAACTAAAAAACAATAATAATTGCCCACATGAACTGAGGCCACCATGACCATTTCAAAGCTCAATAAATTTTTTGCTCTGTGTATATTGTCAGCTGCAATCACCGCCTGCGGTGGCGGGGGTGGTGGCGGTGGCGGCGGTGAACGAACACCTGTGATAACTGATCCTGGTACTGATCCTGGTACCGATCCTGGTACCGATCCTGGTACCGATCCCGGCACAGACCCCGGCACAGACCCTGGTACCGTTTCCACTTATGAGCAGAAATTTAACCCTTATCTGCCACTGAAGGATGGAGCTCGAATAACCTATACTTCACCCTTCGATTCAGGCGAAGCGGAAACGGTACAAACCTATAACAAAAGTGTCTCTAAGACTCGCAATGCGGATGTTTATAAGATCACCTTCGGAGAAATAAACCCAACGTCATTATATCTTTCTTCAACACCAGAAAAAGTGACGCTTTATCGATTAGATGTAAATATTTTCATTCCTTTTTTTAATGCCTCAATTAATAAACTGACGTTTGCAACGCCTATTGATATTTACAATACTTCGAGCGTTTCAAACTCACAAACAACTGAAGCTACTATTTACATCAACAACATTGCTTTCACAACCTATCAAGTCAATGTCAATGTGCAACAAGCGCAAACAAGCCACTCTGGAAATTATGGTCCTGCACTTCCCACTCTAGACAACTCACTCACACTAAAGTTGGTAGACGGTGATAGCCCAGCGTTTATTGAAGAAGTAACTATCGATCTTCTCCTGGCAAAAGGAATAGGTATCGTTGGCACTGACATTTCAGCCAACAACTCAACCGATCAACAGAGTTTATTCTCCAGCGAAATTAAAGGCATGGTTAACCTGCCAAAAACCATCTGGTTTAACCGCAACGGTGGTGACCCCATCGTAGCCAAAGGGTCCGACAACGAATTCAACATCGGCGGAATCCCAATCAAGAGCGCAGACTACACCATCGCCAATCTAATCGAAATTAATGCCCTGGGTTGGATAAAGATTACCGAAGAAACCAGCGGCACCTATGTGGTACAAATGTTTAACAAAAACCTGCCAAAAAGCAGCGATCCACTGAAAGGCCTAACCAGTGTTGAAGTGGTATTTGAATCCACCAGCACCGGTGAACGCATGTCAGGCAACGTCACCCTGTTACCCAACTAACCATGACGTCCATCGTTTTAGCCAGTGGCAATAAAGGTAAGCTGAAAGAAATCCAAGAGGTACTAGCACCTTTTGGATTGAGCGTGCAAAAGCAAAGTGATTTTGACGTTCCGGAAGCGGAAGAGACGGGCTTAAGTTTCGTGGAAAACGCCATCATCAAAGCCCGCAACGCCGCCGAACTCACGGGCCACCCCGCCTTAGCCGATGATTCCGGGTTAGAAGTGGATTTTCTTAACGGTGAACCTGGCATTTACAGTGCCCGGTTTGCGGGTCCTTCTGCGAAAGATTCCGACAATGTGGAAAAGCTCCTCGGTTTAATGGCTCATACGCCAGAAGATCAACGTAGCGCGCGCTTTCAATGCGTCATGGTTTATTTGCGCCACGCCAAGGATCCCACGCCGCTTATTTGCCAAGGCACCTGGGAAGGACGCATTGCCCTGCAAGCCTCCGGCAGCAACGGCTTCGGTTATGATCCCGTATTCTGGGTACCCACTCATGAGTGTTGTGCTGCGGATCTCGCCAGCGAAGTAAAAAACAGTCTCAGTCATCGCGGCCAAGCCCTGCAAAAATTTATTGCGGCCGTTAAACAGGGGTTATGAACCACCCGCTTCCGCTGTCACTGTATATTCATATTCCGTGGTGCGTTCGCAAATGCCCTTACTGCGATTTCAATAGCCATGAAAGCAAAGAAATCCCCCAAGCATTATATTTGGCAGCACTACTAGCCGATCTCAAACTTGATCAGCCTTTGGCTCAGGGTCGTGCCTTACAAACCATTTTTATTGGTGGCGGCACACCTAGCCTAATGCCTGCGGATTTCTACGCTGAATTACTGCAACGGGTTAATCAGGTTATTCCCATCGCCGACAACGCTGAAATCACCTTGGAAGCCAATCCCGGTACCTTCGAATACCAAAAATTTCGCGGCTTCTACCAGGCAGGTATCAATCGCTTATCCATAGGTGTGCAGAGTTTCAATGCTGACCATTTAAAAGTTTTGGGCCGTATTCATTCCAGTGACGAAGCCAAAAATGCCATTAAGGCCGCCCAGGATGTGGGGTTTGAAAAGATTAATATTGATTTGATGCATGGCTTACCCAACCAAACTACTGAGCAAGCCATGGCTGACTTGAACCAGGCCATTGAGCTACAAACATCCCATCTGTCCTGGTATCAGTTAACCATTGAACCCAATACCGTGTTTTATAACAAACCGCCCACCCTGCCGCAGGAAGACCGCTTGCACAGCATTGAAACCAATGGCTTTGCAATGTTAGATGATCAGGGTTTTCAACACTACGAAACCAGCGCGTATGCGAAGCCAGGTTTTCAATGCCTGCACAATTTGAATTACTGGCTGTTCGGTGATTATATCGGGATCGGTGCGGGGGCCCATGGGAAAATCAGTACGCCAGCAACCGATAGCATTGTACGCTATCAGAAAACCCGCCTTCCTCAGGATTACCTCGACCCGGACAAAGCCTTCACCGCAAAAACCTCTGCGGTACTGCACGAAGACCGGGCCTTTGAATTTTTTATGAATAGCTTGCGTTTGCAACAACCCATAAACCAAGCGTTATTCTCGGCACGCACTTTTATGGCCAGTGACAGCGTAGCGAAACCGATTCAAAAAGCCATCGCCGCCGACCTGCTGCTAGAACAGAATCAGCACTGGCAAACCACCGAACTCGGACAACGGTTTTTAAATACGCTACTTAACTACTTTATCGAGTAACCGGTATAACCTAAAGTTTGAAGGCTTAAAACTTTGAACGCCTAAAACAGAGAAGACAGGCGAAAATAAATCGTCGTTTTACCAATGTCGCTATCCAGGCCTCGCGCCACACCAATGGCACTATCCAGCTTAAAGGTGGAGTAGCCGATCAACACTTCCGGATGCACTTCAAAACCCACACCCGTGTAATATTTTTTATCATCGCCCTTATCCCAAGCTGCACCATAATCCAGCAGGAAATGGACGGCTAACTTACCCAGGCCTACTGGAGGTACGGTTAAACCGTCAAACATTTCACCGATAGGCATACGATACTCCGCCGAATATAATCGCAGATTATGACCAATCAATTCCGGCTCACCACTGGAATAACCCCGTAAAGCAAAGTCGGTAAAGCCAAATCCAATTTGCCCCCCCAAACTTTGCATTGAGTCCAACTCATTACCCAACTCAAAGGGCTTTGAAGTAAACTGAGATTTACCCGCCACAAAACGTAGCGCTAAAACATGATTAGCCGGTAAGCTAATGTATTCACGCCAATCCAAACTTTTCAGTTCACCCTGAAAGAAACCGTCACCAAACAAATCATAGTTTTCCAGCTTCAAGTTAATAGAACGCCCGTTCTCGGCGCTTATGGAATGCAGGTACTGATCATAGTCACGCCAACTGAAAGATAAACCACCCAAGTTGTCTTCCTGATCGTCCAAACGGCCGAAATCTTCCACCACGCGCTCTATATCTTCAAAAGCTACACCAAAATTCACCTGAAAGGTGCCATCAAAACTATTAAAAGGCTGCATCCATACGGCTTGATAGCGGGTCTCCTGGTCCCAAACCTTAAAATCACTTCCCGATACATTAATCGACTCATAGGTGCGATCAAGCAGTAACGCCAATCGGTGATAGGCAATATAAGCCAAACTGCCGCCTACTTCCTTTTTGTCAAAGTAATATGAAGGTGCAATCTGCCAGAAATGATAGCCAAGCACATCCTGCCCCTGCAGATAGAACTGCAACCAGGAATTATCTTCGCTATCGGCATAGAAAAAGGCAAACCAAGACTTCGGCCCTAACGTATTCCATGAAGAGTAATCAGTTACCTGAGTGAACGCTTCAGTACTGTACTCTGGCTGATTCACCCAGGAAGCCAGTTTTTTTGCTGGCTGACTTGACGAACGCACCGCACCCCACGAGGCAATCGTCTGTTGTTGAATGTTAATCCCATGGGCCGTGTACTCGACCACCCGTAATTGATCTCCCTTAACCGCAAAATCCAAAAGCGCCGTGGTGGTTCTTGACACGGTTTGAATACGGCCTGACGCCATATCAAGCCGCTGCACATTCGCTAGGTCATTAACGGTGGAAATAAAATACAGCGCCTGGCCATCAGCAGAAAACTGCGGTGACTGATTCAGCTCGCCGTCAGTCACCAACGGCGTCCAACGACCACTGGCAATATCGAGAACTTCGATATTCCATCCTGTCGCTTCACGACGCACAGCCGCCACAATACGATCATCTTGTGGTGACCAGCTTAATTGCCCAATCGCTTCACCGGCGGGCAAAAAATCGAAGGAATCAAGCCGCTGGCCTGCGGCATCCAGCAAATCAATTCGAGATCGTCCGGAGGACACATGAACCGCCGCAATTTTTTCTCCGCTGGTTGACCAGGCAGCCCGAGGATAGCGCTGACAGTGGGTCAAACGCTGCCATTTATCCTTTTCCTTCAGTCGATAAAGATCGGTATAAACATCGACGTTGTCACAGATGACCCCACGGGACATTAAAACACCGGCCTCGGGATGAACATCAAACTGCTTAAAGGACTGCACTTTAGCAACCGTCGTCTCTTTACCCTCTGCGTCAATTTTCTGGATCGATGGTTTGACCCGGCCATTGTTCTTGAAATAATAGAAATCACCATTCCCTAACCACACGGGATTCGAATTAATTCGCCCCGCAGTGACCACTGCCTGGGATAGCTCAGGGCCTTGTGGCAAAGTGGCAAACTTTGCGATCAGATAGCCCTGAAACTTCTGCCACAGGGTTTCCGCATCCATTCCAAAAACATGTTGCGTTCTGGCGTTCATTTGCCAGGGGATAATATTGGTGTTCCAGTCACTTAAATACTGATAAGCCTTAGCTTCACTGTATTCATTAACGAGAAACTCAAAAAAGTAATAGCCGTAAAGATAACTTTGACCGTCAGGCCAATCGGTACCCCCGGCACCATAAAAGCCCATCTCGGTAAAACTTCGTAAACCATTGGCCACTTCAGCCCGCATAGCCGCAGCATAGAGCGCGCTCTGGCCACGACCAAATCCAGTATCAGCATTGGTTTCTTCGTACACAGCGATACCTTCGGAAACCCAGGTGGGATTAAATATTTGCGGGAAGGCTAAAAAGAAACGACCAAAAATATTACGCAGCCTTGATGGGCCACCTGCCGCCTGATCCAGATGCAGAATATGAACCAGCTCATGGGTAAACACCTGCTCGATCCAGGGGCTATTGTCTAATAGCTCCCCCTCCACTGGGGTGTTCATAAAAATAAAGAAGCGATTATAGGGCAGCACACTAGCACCCCCATTGGAACCATCAAAAGAGTCTGAAATAACCACTTGTATCGGATCTACGGGTTGCCACTTCAGGCGCTCTGTTAAACGCCCATAAACCCGCTCCGCCACTGCGGCTACACGCTGCGCATAGGCCAACTCCGACGGCAAAAAATTAATCCGAAAATGTTCCGTCTCTAACGTTTTCCAGTCTGCAAATGGCTTAGGAAGCAAGAGCGCTGTGTCGGTGGGTTGATAGGCATAAGCCCCCTGTAAACTCATTAAGAGCCCCACCAACAACGCAAACACGTACCGCATGGCGTAATAACCTTTTTTATTATTTTTTCTTATAAATTAAATCCCAAACACCATGACCTAAACGCTCGCCACGTTGCTCAAATTTAGTAACCGGTCGATAGTCAGGGCGCACAGAAAATTGTTGAGGGCCCGCAACATTCACAAAATTTTCGGCCTGTTCCATCACCTGCATCATATGTTCTGCATAATTTTCCCAATCAGTGGCCATATGAAAGTAGCCACCAGAGTTTAATCGGGAGGCAATGGTTTGCACAAATTCAGGCTGCACAATTCGACGTTTGTGATGCCTTTTTTTGTGCCAAGGATCAGGAAAGAACAATTGCACCCCATCCAAACTGCTCTCAGGAATACAGTGTGCCAATACCTCGATGGCATCCTCACAGAATACCCGCAGGTTGGTCACCCCTTCCCGGTGGGCATCGTTGATTAGCTTACCCACTCCAGGTCGATGCACTTCCACTCCGATAAATAAGGTATCGGGAGCATTGCGCGCCATTTCCAGCAGTGAAGCGCCATTACCGAACCCTATTTCCACAATGGTCCGATTTGCTGGAGGATATAATGCAGCAAAATCTAGTGAACCTTGTTCCAAGGTAAGCCCGTAATCCTCCCACAATGTGTCGAGAGCGCGACTTTGGCCTTCGGTTAAGCGACCTTGGCGGCGCACAAAACTACGTAGCCGTCGTAACGGCTGCTGTTCATCATTGATATTCATGGTGAGTTAACTAATGATTCCCTGCCAAGGTGAGGAAGCACTGCCATACAGTTTTTTATCCATCCGCCCCGCCAGGAACGCTTCACGACCCGCTTCGATGCCTTTTTTCATCGCAGAAGCCATGAGCACTGGATTTTTTGCCTTGGCAATGGCTGTGTTCATCAAGACACCATGACATCCCAACTCCATGGCGATAGCGGCATCCGAGGCAGTTCCCACACCGGCGTCCACAATAATGGGCACCTTGGCGTCTTCCAAAATCATCATCAAATTATGAGGATTGCGGATGCCAAGACCACTGCCAATGGGTGAAGCCAGTGGCATCACCGCCACACACCCCATCCGCTCTAGCTCTTTGGCGATAATAGGGTCATCGGAGGTGTAGACCATCACCTCGAAACCCTCTTTGATCAGCGTTTCTGCAGCTCTCAGTGTTTCAACCACGTTAGGAAACAAGGTTTTTTCATCACCCAGTACTTCTAATTTCACTAAATTGTGGCCATCCAATAATTCCCGCGCCAAACGGCAGGTCCGAATAGCATCCTGAGCGCTGTAACAACCCGCTGTATTGGGCAGCAAGGTATAACGCTGGGGGGAAATCACATCCAGCAAATTAGGCTCATCGGGGTTTTGCCCAATATTGGTTCGCCGCACAGCTACAGTCACCACCTCAGCACCACTGGCTTCGATGGCCGCAGCGGTTTCTGCCAAGTCTTTATACTTGCCCGTACCCACCAAAAGGCGAGAGGAGTACTGCCGCTTACCCACAATAAGGAGGTCGGAAGTGTTGGTTGTAGCTGTCATGGAAATACCTTTAATTGTCGCCAGAGATGGAATTAACCGCCACCGATGGCCTGCACCACTTCAAGAACGTCGCCTGGCTGCAATATCCAATGGCCGTGCTCTTGTTTAGGAACGATTGTTTGATTAATCTCTACCGCATACCGTTGTTTTATTGCGAGCTTAGCCACTAGCTCAGCAATAGTGGTCCCTGCTGGCAACTGGCTCTGTTCGCCATTGACGATAACCTGAATGCACGTCTCTTTAGTCATAGTGCCTATTGTGTGAAATTGAACCCACGAGGTAAAGGACAAATTAATTTCAAAGCCATAAATTCAAATTTACGGAATTTTTAAAACGGACCAAGCGGCTAATAGCCAGGCAACGATAAACGCCACACCACCCAAAGGCGTGATTGCTCCCAGGGCCCTGATTCCCGTTAGTGCCAGAACATAGAGGCTGCCGGAGAACACAACCACCCCAGCCACCATAATCCAGCCAGCCACTAACAAGCCACTGGCTTGTGGAAACTGATAGGCTAACAACGCTATCAGAATCACCCCCAGGCCATGGTACATATGATACTCCACCCCGGTCTGGTAGACCGCCAGTAAATCAGGAGTAATTCGGCTCTTCAGACCATGGGCCCCAAAAGCGCCCAGAATAACACCAGCAGCCATAGCCACTAAGCCTATCAGTAATAATTGCTTCACCCTTTTCATTCCCCTTTAAAAAGCCCGAAATAAACTGTTTTAAGGTATTGAGGGCATAAAAAAGGGTCGGACAACCGACCCTTTAAACCTAATCAAACCACCAAAGCAGCGCCACGTAGCGACGAGGCTTATGCCTCTAACATATTCAGCTTTAGTTTTTTCATTGCGTTTTTTTCCAACTGCCGAATACGCTCAGCGGAAACACCATACTCAGCGGCTAACTCGTGCAAAGTGGCTTTCTCGTCTTGAAACCAGCGTTTCTGCAAAATATCCTGGCTACGCTCGTCGAGCTGGGCCATTGCCTCATGCAGGCGATCACTGCTGGAAGATTCCCAATCGTCCTGTTCTAACAGGCGAGCAGGGTCCATTGACTGATCTTCCAAATAAAATACCGGGGCTTGACCCGCCGTCTCGTCGTCCACATCGCTGGGTGCATCAAACGCGGTGTCAAATGCCCCTAAACGACCTTCCATCTCCCGCACATCCTTGGTGCTAACACCAAGATCGTCGGCTATGGCCTTGATTTCGTCGCCGCTCATCCAGCCGAGGCGCTTTTTCTGTCCGCGCAGATTAAAAAACAATTTGCGTTGCGCTTTGGTGGTAGCAATTTTGACAATGCGCCAGTTGCGCAGCACATATTCATGAATTTCAGCTTTAATCCAGTGCACAGCGAAAGACACCAAGCGTACGCCGACCCTAGGGTCAAATCGTTTTACCGCTTTCATCAGTCCTACATTGCCTTCCTGAATCAAATCCGACTGGGGTAAACCATAACCTGTATAGGTTTTCGCAATGTGAACCACAAAGCGTAGATGAGCGAGAACTAATTGCCGAGCGGCCTCAACATCGTCTTCATAAAATAAACGTTCAGCCAAGCTCTTTTCTTCCTCTTCACTCAATACCGCCACACCTTGCACGGCCTGAACGTAGGCGTCAAGGTTGACACCCGGCGCAGCAACAAAAGCGGGCTGTAAAGCATTGATCATTTTTATGAACCTCCGTCGTGGATCTGACTGATTCTAGCACTCGCAACCTAAGAGTGCTATTTTTGCCGATAGTTCCCT
Source organism: uncultured Ketobacter sp. (assembly GCA_963922875.1). Lineage (GTDB taxonomy): Bacteria > Pseudomonadota > Gammaproteobacteria > Pseudomonadales > Ketobacteraceae > Ketobacter. Next base: position 142,190 of record CAWUJH010000010.1, read on the forward strand.
TTTCGAGCCTATTATATGGGGCATTTCTCTCTAAATTTCAACCCGAAATGTCAATCCTTTACACAGCCTGACCCGTCTAATTTTGTCTGGTCAAAGTGTTGATAAATTGACCCTAGCAAGACACTCCCCAAGTAAACAAACACTAACTTTCGGAGCACCGAGGAAGACTGGTCAAACATTGTTCTGTTTTCGGAGATGGAAACCAACAGCCAAGTGAGCGCCCACCAACCCCACAGTAACGCTTCCAAGAAGCATTAACCCAAACAAATCAAAACCTAATCCTTGTAGCTTGAACTCGCTGGCATACAGCTCCGACAACAGTTTCACCGGACCACGAACCCAAAGTAACAATGCCTCAACTATAACAAATGCCGCAATGCAGCCAGCCAGGCCATACCATAAGCCCGTATACATGAACGGACGGCGCACAAAAGCATCCGTCCCGCCCACGAGTTTTACAATGACAATCTCATCCCGCCGCGCCTCAATAGAAAGGCGCACCGTATTAATAATCACTAACAACACTGCAAATGCCAATCCCAGACTCAACGCCAACACCAGGTGCTCTCCCAGCGCCACCATAGCCTGCAGCCGCTGCACCCACTGGGCATCCATTTGCGCAAACTCTACTGCACCCAATTTCGCCAGCTCTGCGCGAAGCAACTCTACAGCGGCTAAATCCGTGTTTTTGGGATAGACCACAACCACGGCGGGTAGCGGGTTCTCATCCAACCCGGCCAGTAAATCACCGAGCTCCGTTTGAGCTTTAAATTCCGCCAACGCCTCTTCCCTGGAAATGAACTTGGTGTGACTAACATCGGCTCGCTCACCCACAAATTTGGCCAGTTGTTGCGCCTGCTCAGAATTGACCTGTGGCCGCACAAACAAGGAGACCTGGGCCTGACCGCCCCACTGGCCACTGATGGACTGAATATTTTTCAAAAACAGATATAAACCAGCGGGTAGACTCAGGGAAATAGCAATCACCAATACCGTCATCAAGGTGGGGATGGGCGTTGCCAGTAAGCGCTGCAAGCTATCTTTGGCGATGGCACGATGGTGATCCCTATAATTATTAAAGCGCTGTTTGAAGGTAACAGTGCTGGTGGTAGCGCCCCGCGGGGTCTGCTTCACGCTCATAGCGGACCCTCCTGGTTTCTGTAGCCATCTTCTATCAACTGGCCACCCTGCAAGGTAATCACCCGATGATCGTAACGTTCAATCAAACTGACGTCATGAGTTGCAATCAATACGGTCACGCCCACCTGCGAAAACTGATCAAACAAATCCATGATTTCCGCAGAGAGCTCGGGATCGAGATTGCCCGTAGGCTCATCCGCAATCAAAATACTCGGCTTATTAACTACCGCACGGGCGATCCCCACACGCTGTTGTTCACCACCGGACAGTACGATAGGATTAAGGGTTTCTTTGTCCAGCAGCCCAAGCTTATCCAGTGCCGCCCGCACCCGTCGCCCCGCCTCTCGCGGTCGATACCCGGAAATAATTAACGGTAAAGCCACATTGTCATAGACGCTGCGATCAAACAGCAATTGATGGTTTTGAAACACCATCCCGATTCGACGCCGGAAGTAAGGGATCGCTGCGCGACTGATTTTAGAAACGTCTTTCTGGCCTAACAAAACTCGGCCGGAGGATGGTCGCTCGATCATCATGATGAGTTTGAGCAAGGTACTTTTACCGGCACCAGAATGCCCGGTGAGAAAGGTCAACTCCCCAGCCTGAAGCTCAAAATTAATATTGAGCAAAGCATCATGTCCATTCTCGTAACGCTTGTTGACTTTTTCGAACTGGATCATAAAAAGTAAACGGCCCTTAATTTCAACATACGATCAAAACTATCGATCAAACAGGGCTTTAACGAAAGCTTCGGCTTCAAAAGGCCGTAAGTCATCAATTTTTTCACCCACTCCAATATAGCGTATCGGCAAAGCCAATTTGCTGGCGATGGCAAACACAATCCCGCCTTTGGCGGTACCATCAAGCTTGGTCAGCGTAATACTGGTTACGCCAATCGCTTCGTGAAACTGCTGTGCTTGATTCAATGCATTCTGGCCAGTACAGGCATCGAGCACCAACATGGCTTCGTGCGGAGCTTCCGGGTCCAACTTTGCCATTACCCGCTTAACTTTCGCCAACTCCTCCATCAAATTGCTCTTGGTGTGCAACCGACCTGCTGTATCGGCGATCAACACATCCATACCCCGAGCTTGCGCCGATTGCAAAGCATCATAAATCACCGAAGCACTGTCGGCGCCGGTATGCTGAGCCACTACCGGAATATTGTTTCGTTCACCCCAAACCTGGAGCTGCTCCACTGCGGCCGCGCGGAAAGTATCACCAGCCGCCAACATAACGGATTTGCCTTGTTGCTGTAATTTTTTTGCTAACTTGCCAATCGTAGTGGTTTTCCCCACCCCGTTGACACCGATCATCAGAATCACGAAAGGCTTCTTGGTGCCATCTATAATCAAACCTTCACTGGCGTCGGCGGGCCGCACAATCGCCGCCATTTCTTCTTGAAGAGCACTATAGAGCGCTTCAGAATCTTTCAACTCCTTACGTCCCATGCGCGCGGTAATCGCATCTAACACCCGCCGACTCGCCTCGACACCCACATCCGCCATCAACAACTGAGTTTCCACTTCTTCCAACAGGTCATCGTCAATGGCTTTCTTGCCCAGCAGCAAACCCGATAAACCATCGCTCAGTCCCGCCCGGGTGCGACCCAAGCCTTGCTTAAGCCGCTCAAAAAAAGAAACCGTGGTTGGTTCTTCCGCTTCTTCCGCAACAGGGGCTATCGGAATAGCCGGCGTTAGGGAAGCAGCTTCTGCCGCAGGTGCGGTAACCGCTGGCGTAAAGTCATTGGCCGCTTCGCCGCTGAACTCGCCACTAAAAAAACGGGCAAACAATGCCTGTTCTGTGAGTACCTCAGGCCCTCGATGAAGAACCTCGCCCGGCACGAAAAAGCGTTCGAACAGCTGACGCTCTCGAGCAGCATTGACCATTTTGAAACCTCTGATACCTTTTGCAGTCTATGTGTAGGTAACGTTATCCTACCATTTGTTGAGTAACGACTCAGCAGCTATTTGAATTGGCTACCTTTAATCGCCTGGCGAGACCTAGAAACCTTATGAGAAACAGTTTACCCAAACTTCTGCCCTTGTCACTGCTGCTTACCTCACTAACACACGCAGCGCCTACAGAACAGGCCATGGCCGCGGCGGCAGAGCGCACTCATTCCTTCGAGCTACAAAACGGCATGAAAATCATCGTTCGCGAAGACCATCGGGCGCCAGTTATGGTGTCCCAGGTGTGGTATCGCGTAGGCTCCAGCTACGAGCACAACGGCCTGACCGGTGTTTCCCACGTGCTGGAACACATGATGTTCAAGGGCACACCCAAAGTGCCAAGTGGCGAGTTTTCGAAGCTAATCGCCAATTATGGAGGCAGCGAGAATGCCTTTACCTCCTACGATTACACCGGTTACTACCAGATAATGAGTGCAGTTAATCTACCGCTGAGTCTCGAATTGGAAGCCGACCGCATGCAGAATGCCCTGATGCCCGACGATGAATTTAGTAAAGAAATTGAAGTGGTACAGGAGGAAAGACGATTACGCACCGACGACAGACCCACAGCAGTGGCCTACGAACGTTTTATGGCTGCGGCCTATTTATCTTCTGGCTACCATCATCCCGTCATCGGCTGGCCGCAAGATCTGAAAACCATGACAGCGGAAGACGCTCGTCGTTGGTACCGCCAATGGTACGCGCCCAACAACGCCATCCTGGTCGTCGTAGGAGACGTGAAAGCAGACCAGGTCTTCACATTGGCGAGCCGCTATTTCGGTGCCATTCCTGCTGCGGAAATTCCCAAACGTCCCCTTAACAAGGAAGTCAGAGGTACCGGCGAGCGCCGTATTTCAGTGTCTATCCCTGCGCAGCTACCCACGCTATACGTCGGATACAACGTGCCTGGTATCAATACTGCGGAAGAACCGAAAGACGTCTATGCTCTGCGCATGCTGTCTGGGGTTCTCGACGGCGGTTATAGCGCCCGAATTGAAACAGAGCTGGTGCGCAATCAGCGTATCGCCACCAGCGCTGGTGCCGGTTATGGCGGTTTTTCTTTGGGAGATACGCTCTTCTATCTCAGCGGAATACCCGCGGCTTCTCGCTCCATTGATGAGCTGGAACAAGCGTTCCAGGATCAAATCAGCCGCCTGCAAACCGAGCTCGCCCAACCAGAAGAACTCGAGCGCGTGAAAGCCCAGATTATTTCTTCTATTGTGTACCAACAGGATTCGATTTCCAGCCAGGCCAATCAGATAGGCCGCATGGAGGCCATTGGCAGAAGCTGGCAAGAAGCGGATGAAATGGTCGCCAAAATCAGTGCAATTACACCCACAGACATTCAGCGTGTGGCACGCAAATACCTTGTTCCCAACAATAAAACCGTCGCAATTCTTGATCCTCAGCCTCTCGATCAAAACCAATTATAAGAAGGACTTGTCAAACCAATGTCTACCGATAGTCGAATCAGTCGTAAAACCCTGAGCATAATTATTGTGATCGTCACCCTGTTTATTGTTGTTCTTTACAACTTACCAGGCAGTCGCAGACCAGAGGCGAGAGCTCCCGGCCCGGTAGTATTACCGCAAGCCGAGTCCACCCAGAGCGAGGTCACCGAAAAGCTCTCATCCCTGGAACTCATCGAGCAGTCACCGGTGGCCAGCCATCCTATTCGCATCGAGTCCTGGAACACCAACCATGGTGCTAAAGTTCTGTTCGTCCATGCGCCAGAAATCCCAATGCTGGATGTTCGTTTAGTGTTTAACGCCGGATCAGCCCGTGATGGTGAAACGCCAGGATTGGCCGAACTCACTGGCAGAATGCTTACCGAAGGTGCCGGTATTTATGACGTTGATGCTATCGCCAAGCATTTTGAAGGTCTCGGCGCCAATATCGATACTGGCACTTATCGGGATATGGCCATCATTAGTCTGCGCACACTCTCCGACCCTCAATACCGTGACCCGGCTTTGAGCGTATTCTATGATATCGCTGCAGCCCCCACCTTCCCCGTAACCAGCTTCGAGCGTATCCAAGCCCAAATGCTATCGGAGCTGGAACATGAAAAGCAGGATCCTGGCACCCTTGCCGCCAAGGCGTTTTTTGCCGAACTCTATGCAAATCAACCTTATGGTTCGCCTACTAACGGCACCCCAGAAAGCCTGAAAAGTTTATCGACTGCGATGCTCAAAACCTTTCATGAACAGTATTATGTGAGCACCAATATGACTGTTGCAATGATCGGTGACATCAGCCGCGCCGATGCTGAAATGATCGCCCAACAACTCGATCAGCGATTACCTCAGGGGGCTCCTGCCGGTGAACTACCTCCGCCCGCGCCCTTAACCGCTGCCCGTAGTGAACACATCCCTTTCCCTTCGTCACAAACCCACATCAATGTGGGACTACTCGGCGTCAAGCGGGGAACACCCGACTGGTATGCGCTTTCTTTAGGCAATGAAATATTAGGGGCTGGGGGCTTCAGCTCACGCCTAAATCAAGTAATTCGCCAGGACAACGGTCTCGCCTACAGTGTTTACAGCCATTTCATCCCCATGGCGACTCAAGGACCTTTTTTAATCAACCTCCAAACCCGCAATGACCAAACAACAAAGGCGCTAGAGTTACTCAACCAAACCTTGCGAACCTTTGTGGAAGAGGGCCCCACAGAGCAGGAATTGGAAGACGCCAAACGACACCTGCTGGGTAGCTTCCCCCTACAGACGGCGAGCAACAGCAACATTGTGGATTACCTGGGAATGGTAGGATTCTATGACTTACCCCTGAACTATCTGGCGGAGTACCCCAAAAAAATCGCAGCGGTGTCGCTTAAGGACATCAAAACTGCCTTTAAAAGAGTGGTTGATCCAGGCAAATTATTAACCATTACCGTAGGCCAACAGGAAGAGAACCATGCGGAAGCCCCGTAAGGCTATTTCCCCTAAATCGAAAAAGGCTGGTATTCGAATTATCGGCGGCCAATGGCGGGGCCGCCGCTTAAGCGTGCCGGAGCAGCCTGGCTTACGCCCCACCCTTGACCGTTACCGCGAAACCTTATTCAACTGGTTAATGTTTAATGTGGAAGGAGCCAACTGCCTGGACTTATTCGCCGGTAGCGGAGCACTAGGCCTGGAATCTCTTTCCCGAGGGGCGAAAACGGTGGATTTTGTGGATTCCAGCGCCCTGGCCATAAAAACCATCAATCAGCACTTACAGACACTGGAATGCGCGCAGGCACAAACCCATAACATGAGTGCAGAAACCTGGCTAAAACAACGCCTTGATAACACCCCTTATGACCTGGTATTTCTCGACCCGCCATTCCATCAAGATCTATTGCAGCCCTGTATTTATCTGTTGGAATACCGTGGTTTATTGCGCAACGGCAGCAAAATTTACCTGGAAGCAGAAAATACCTTCAACACCCGCCAATTACCCCCTAATTGGCATCCGCTCAAACAGAAAAGCGACAATAACAAAATCTTTTTGTTATTAGAATTCCACTCTCAAAACACTGTGCCTGTTAAAACAAGCACATAGATAAAACCTCTTACTGCCAGGCTACTTCTTCATAATTGCAGCTTTCCCTCTCGGTACTATGCTTACTGAGTAAAATAAGAGGTTTCAAGCATGTCCATACCATCAGCACTAGCTGAACGTCTCAGCTCACAAGGAATTGATTATCAAATTATCGAGGACACTGAGCTCTCACCACTCTACAAACTTTATTCTGCTGACCAAATGGCTAACAAAACTATAGCCCGCTTAATCATGTTGGAAGATGAACAGGGAAAACTTCAAGTCCTAGTTCCTTCAGACTGCCTGCTGGATTTACACCATCTGCGTGATTTAAAGGGCCAGAATTTTTACGCGGTTGACCCCAGTAAATGCCAGGAACTGGCTCAATCCCAAGGCTTCGAGTCAATGCCGTCCATCCCACTCAACGACAACTTACCGTTAGTGGTGGATGTACGTCTGACCTCGCCTCAAGAACTGCATTTGGAAATGGGACAAACCAGCCAATATATTCGCCTCCACCAGGTAGAATTCGCTAAGCTAGTCAGATTTGGACAAGTGATCGACTGCTGTATTCCTCTTGATTCCCTGCGTTACCAGCAATCCAATCGTGACGTAATCGAAAGCTCGGTCAAAAAATTCACCAAATTACGCATTCAACGGCGACTCGAAGAAACCCTCGACATGCCGCCATTGCCCGCCATTGCTGAGCAAATCATTCAGTTAAGGCTGGACCCGGAAGCCGGAGTGGGAGAATTAGCCAATTTGGTTGAACGCGACCCAAGCCTGGCAGCGCAGGTGGTTAGCTGGGCTGCGTCGCCTTACTATGCCGCTCCAGGAGCTGTTAAATCAGTTCACGATGCCGTGGTTCGCGTACTTGGCTTTGATTTAGTGATTAACCTCGCCCTGGGATTAGCGTTAGGACGGGCTCTGGAGTTCCCAGATGATAAAAACGTCAAAGTAAATCGTTACTGGCAACAGGCTGTTTATAGCGCCAGTATGATGGAAGGATTAGTCAAGGCGATGTCAGCCGAAGATCGACCCTCCATGGGTTTGGCTTATTTGAGCGGGTTACTTTCCAACTTTGGCTACTTAATCCTGGCCCATGTATTCCCGCCCTATTTTGATAAAATCAACCGCTCCATTGAAGCCAACCCCCATCTGGAAAATATCTTTAGTGAGCGCCATCTACTTGGTGTCGATCAGGATATTATCGCCAGTGAGCTGCTCGACAGCTGGAACATGCCCGAAGAAGTCATTGCCGCCATTCGCTGGCAACATTGCCCGGAATATGCCGATGATTTTTCCGTTTATCCAAAACTCATGTACTTAAGTAACCAGCTGCTCCGTAGCGTAAACTTGAGTGAAGGGCCTGTCCACGAGGTAGACCTGCCCCTGATTGAAGAGCTAGGCCTGGACTATGACAACATTATGGCCGCACTAGACCATATTTTGGCGCAGAAAGAAGACCTTGAAAACATTGCGAAATTTATGGGTTAACGTGCCGCATTAGCAGCATAGCTGGACTTCTTGGAAGTTTTACGGCATTAATTACGCATTATGCAAATTGCCTACAAAGCCAAAGACATCACCGAAGCCCATATTGTGGCTAGCCTGCTTATCTCGAATGGTATTCACGCCCACGTTGGAGGGCATTACTTACAGGGCGCGCTCGGGGAAATCGGTGTCGCCGATACGGCCGTTGTTCACGTAAACGATGACGATTACCTACAAGCGAGAATTATCGTTAGCGAATACGATAATTCTCGCCAAACCACACAACAAGCTGCTGAAAAAAACAGCCCGTTAAAAACAACGCTCTATATTCTAACCGGCTTTTTACTTATCACCATCGCCCTCATCGCCTTGGTTGATTTTCGCTAAACCTTACTCTTCGCTTCGAATCGAAGATAATGCAGATGCCACAATGCCTGTTGGTATTGCAACCAAGCCCAAACCCACCATCAAAATCAAGAATGTAAATAGACGGCCGCCTGTCGTTATGGGATAGATATCTCCATAGCCTACCGTGGTCAAGGTCGCGACAGCCCACCACAAGCAATCAAATATAGAGCGATACACCTCGGGTTGGGCGCCATGTTCAAAATGATAGATACCCACTGCAGCCAGGTAAATCATGATAACACTGGCGGCAGTGAAGATGATCAGCTCTTCTTTGGCCAAAAATATGGCTTCCCCAAAACGCCGTAATGCCCGATTGTAGCGAGCCAACTTCAATAAGCGCAACAAACGCAGTAAACGGATTAATCTCAACGATCGCAGATCCACGGCAAAAGCCAGGTAAAAAGGCAGTATGGCGAGTAAATCCACCAATCCATAAAAACTAAAAACAAACCGAAACGGCCTTTCGGAAGTTACCAATCTGAAAAAATATTCTATGGTAAATATTGCCACAACTACCACTTCTGAATAGCGCAAAAAACGACGCACCCTAGGGTTAAGATCAGGCAAGGTTTCAATCGAGAAGCAAATCACGGAATAGAGAATGAGGCAAGCAATGGACCAAGCCATCAGTGGCTTATCCAAAAAACGATTAGCCCGTGGATCAACCTTCATAACCAACGACGCACTGAAGCACAATAATGAGTAAACTCTTCACCAAACAACTGCTTAAGGGCTCTTTCTTCGGGCTTAATTTGGAAGCGATTCATATAGAGCACAAATACAACAATACCGATTACCGTAAGTAAAGATTCCAGATATACAGACCAGGCCAGCAGGAAAAACCCAAACCCCACATACATTGGATTTCTGGAAACTCTGTACATACCCGAATCTACCAAAGCTGAAGCTTTTTCTGGTGTCATTGGGTTTACCGTGGTACGTGCCAACTTAAAGGACACTAAACCTGAAACACAAAAGAACGCACCAATGGCAAAAAAAGAAAAAACCAGGGCGGTGGGTAGGAATGAGTGTGGCCAGTCGAGAGATTTTCCAGACAATACCCACATCCCCCCCCCACAACCGACTAAAATCAATATAGGCGGAACTCTGTTCTCAAGAAACTTCATCAGGCAGTGGAATCCCTGGTGGCCGGATCCTGTGATTGTTCCCGCTTTTGAATAATAAATCAATATGCTAATTTTCCCTACCAGACCAAGCTTTAAGTCTTTGCTTAAAAGCCTCCAATCTATTTGACTCTACACTGCCACTTCCGGCCACACACCATGCTCTTTTAAGTAATCCACCAGATTCTTTGGCCGATAATGTTCATCTCGCTGCCAGCGCTCCTTAACCGATTGATGCACAATAATTTGGCCTTGCTTGTGGTCGATGGGACGAAACAGCTTTTCCCGCAATAAATAAAATTTCACTCTGGAATCGTTTAGTTTAGTGCCCGCATCAAAATTCACACCGGAGAGAACATGATCTTCATAGCTCAATCCCGACTGTGCTGCTTCTTTCAACATCCACTGCAATGGATAGGAAGACGCCAATGAGCCATTGCTATCAGGATCATAACCGCCGCCTATATCGGCATGAGACCCAGCAAACCAAACTTGCTTAATATCAACCTGCTCCCGCTTTTGCCAAATAGTAGGATGAAAGTCAGCGCGATGTTCATCGATAGCCAAGGCATGACGCGCCGTTTCAACATTATTGCCAATTTTCGTGTCGTAAAACTCATCCTTCTCTTCAAACAGACCCAGGAATGAAATAGGAATACCCATCGCTCCCACCGTATCCCAAACACCCACAAACTTAACCTGGCGTAAATGCTCGCCATTGGCATCCTTATGGCAATGGCGATCGCGAAAGTCTAAAGCATTTTTGCCATTAGGCTTATTGGCACTACCTTTTCTTTTATAAAGTTTAAAAGCTTCTTCAATCAGGTTGGCATCATCGCGCTTTAACAGCCCGCAATTATTAATCATCCCGCACAAACAACGAATCGTATAAGCTCCGCGGCTAAAACCAAACAGGTACAACTCATCACCCGGTGAATAGTTCTGAACAATATAACGGTAGTCATCCATAATGTTTTTATGAAGGCCTTTACCAGTTATTCCACCCACCATATTATCGTGATAAGAACCAATCCCCCAATCGTAAAAAACCTGCTGCGGCTTATTATCATCCGCTAATGGCTTAATGGCTCTGGCTAATCGCAACACATTGGTAGGCATATCTTTTTTAACATTCCGTTCAGGCCGATTCCAGGTTCCATCAGCACAGATCACAATCCGTTTTTTCATAGAAGTATTACCCGTGTTAAACGCGATCAGTTTTAGGGGTGGCAAGTCGCCACTATATAAAAAAAATCCCCCGAACCACAATGGTTCGGGGGACAGATTTACCGCTACCGTGAATAAGTCACGAGGATTTTATTCAATAATATTCCTGATCTCACTAACAAGGCAGAACCCCACCTTCGAGTCAGTGCTCGACAGCTCGGCTAATTGCTACTCCAGGACACTTATTTCAACGTCAATAACACCGTCAGCGGGATTACCAATAGAGCGGAATGCGGAACGTGAAAGATCAATAATTCGGCCCTTCACAAAAGGCCCTCGATCATTGATCCGAACAACAACGCTCTTGCCATTCTTGATATTGGTTACTTTCACCCGCGTGCCAAAGGGTAACTTACGATGCGCAGCCGTTTTCGCTTCCTGCTTAAATAATTCTCCGCTTGCCGTCATTTTCCCTTGATATTTATCGGCATAGAAGGAAGCCTGACCCTTTACTGACTTTCCAGCACTAACGGCTGAATTACTCGCCGGATTACTAGAGCAAGCCACCAGCACAGCAATTAATACACTCAAAACGACTACTTTCATCACTTTCCCTACAGAATCATTGTTCGACCGAGCACCAAGAGCCTAGAGGCAAGAATTCCAACTCTTCCATCAATTTGTTTACAATATCTAACGGCTACTAGTCCCTAGCTTGCACCTTAAATTTTTTGATGAAATCGGCCAATGTATATTCAGAAAAATCCTTAAATTCGCCCGCATCATAAAAACGGCCAAAGCAAGTAGGACAACTCTCAAACCAGATATGGGGCTGCTTTGCATCCACCATTTTGATCATCTTGCTATTGGCACATACCGGGCAACGGATATCGCCGACCTGATTATACTTCTCACCAACTGCAGGGTCGCCCACATCAATCCCTTCAGCAATATCCTTAAGGTCTTCGTTTTCAAGCATATCAAACCACAGTCCTTGACAAGACAAGCAACGCTCTACATCGCCAAAAGGAGTATGAATTTGTTCTAAACTAGACTGGCACTTGGGACATTTCATGATGTTTTTCTACCTAGAATGGGTTTCTATTATGATGCGCCATCAACTCACGCGTTCAAAAGACTTGTAAAATGCCAAGGGTTTTCTAATACGCTGAAAGCAGAAATGACTGCCGCCGATACCAAAGATTTCGATTTCACCAATATCAAACAACCAGCGATACCACTTTTGCCGAGATACCACTCGCTCCACCCGCTTCAGTGCAATGCTTTCGAAATCTTTAAAAATAACACCCCGCTTAATAATTATTCTTTTCCCTGTAATTACATAGCGAGACCCTACGTATTTGTAGTCATCGAAAAAGCCCAAAAATGCGGCCAGCAAATAGTGCCGGGCAACATAGATCACTTCTTCATCTTCTTCTAAAATTTTTCTAAGGTATCTCATTGTATTCCACGTCTGGATTATCAGCTTGATTGAGGTTAAACCGACCTAAATGGACACAAAATGTGCACACAGTATTCCACAATGTTTATACAACTTCACGCTAAAACACAACAGCCTGCCATTTAGTCCTGCTTCTTTACTATCCTCCAATCACTTTAGCTTAGAAGCCCAAATTGCGAGCTTATGGCGCATGGCCATTTGAGATACCTGGTCCTGTGGAATCGGCTGAATTATATTGTCATGCACCAGCAGCCGATATATATATTCAATTTTTTCTGTCGCAGAGTCCGTAGCCTCGAACTCTACAACACCTCTACCTTCACCATATTTCATACCTTCGGCAATCGCTTTCTTTACCAGCTCTTTCTCATTTTTAAGTTTCTTCAAAAATTGGATTTCCTATCTAGGTAGCTGATTGCAAGCAATGGACATCGGTCAGGATTACGCCCAAATTCATGGCCTCAACTCAATTGGGGGCTGTTGAATTGGCATAATAATGACTACTGACGAAGTATTTTGTTTTTGATTTGCGAAGCCAATGCCTGGGCTGGATTTTTCAGTCGAACGGGTCTAAGTACTAGGTTTCCATTACAATTTGGACAAATATTAGTCATTTCTTCCGTGCATGACCTACAAAACGTGCATTCGTAAGAGCAAATGAAGGCCTCCTCAGTAAGCCCAGTAGGCGCACCGCACTTTTCACAGCACTTTTTCATTTTTAGCAAAGCAAGACCACCCAGATTAAGGTTCAAGAATGTCGCAGAACGACCCAGCGCAACACAACGCCTTACTTGACTGACTCGTTTGCCCAGAATGTTCAAGAATATACTACGGATTGCTAAGCGAACAAACTAGATATTGAAACCGACGCTAATCATTTTACGACCGCTTTATTGGGTAATACTCAACCATTGAGTTGACTCTGTAAAACACCATGCAGCAGCCAAAAAAACTCCCCACTATTTCATGGCACGATACTTCAAGATAAGCGACACTATCTCGTGATCGCTAATAGTAGATGAAAGCGATTCCTCCATCGACCGTCTTTGAGGCAAATGGATATCGAACTTACTCCGCAACATCTGTTCAACTTGCTTATCTGAATTGGGGTCAATAGTCTCGCCCGCATAGATACATATTCGTTTATGAATAAATTCCTTATTACTACTCATGCTTTTCCTATTTGTTAGGTTAATAAAATTAAGATAATCTTGAAGTCTTAGCTGGTTTAATGCATCAAGTCTATCAATACAATACAGCGGCGCTAACCTTCTCAGCTTTTAGTTAACGAGTTAATCACTTTTTTATTCAAAATAATGCGCTTGTTAGTTTTCCAGTGATATAGCCGACAGATAGCCGTCTTGATTAAAGATAACCGCCATCAAGTGATTGGTATAACGAGCCGGAAACTGGAAATCAAAAACAAGAAATGATTCCTCTTCTTCAGGATAGAAGCCAACTCGCGATAGTTCTAAAACACTTAGAAAAGCCTGTCGGTCCACGTTTTCCAACTCAAAGGTCCCAAATAACTCAAGCTTGGACTCATCGGGGAAGTGCTCAAAATGGTGCAGAAGATAGTGCCTAGCGGTTTCAGACTCATCCTCCAAATCAAAGTCATCAGAGATAGCATCAAGTGCCGCTTCTACTTTAGAGGCCATGTCCAATAATGCTTCTGAAATAAATTCCAACTCTGAGTGATCAATGGAAGTATGAGTAAAATTAAGCTCACACTTAACAATTCGACCATCGATATGCAGTTCACCACTGTAAAATTCCTGAAGATCATCCGCGTCGACATAACCGAATGGCTCTAATTCCATATAAAAATATACCTAAATTTGTATCTATAATAAAAGCAACAACACCAGACCAATCATTCCAGGTAACGCCTGGATATACAGAATTTTTTTACTTACCGTAAACGCGCCGAAAACGCCTGCTGTAACCACACACAGAAGAAAAAACACTTTAAAATTGTAGCCAGTAACTCCTTGCACCAAGCAACCCCATAAGAGGCCGGCGGCAATAAAGCCGTTGTACAGACCTTGATTGGCCGCCAGCACCTTGGTTGCCTCCGCCTTTTCTTTGGAATGACCAAATGCCCTGAGACCCATTGGTTTATCCCAAAAAAACATTTCAAGAATCAGAAAATAACCGTGAAGAAAAGCAACAAGAACAACGACTACATCAGCAATAACTGTCACAGCAACCCACCGCATCGGAATGCTTATTCTGATCGGCACAACACTGGGTGCCTAGGAAATTTACACTCATCCATCCTCCATCACAAGAAATCTATAAAAGACATCCATCTCAATGCCTAAAACCCTGAGCCCGGCTGCTTAAGAAATTCCACCTCTTCAGCCGTCGAAACTCGCCCTAAGATATTGTTTCTATGCGGAAATCGACCAAAACGATCAATAATTTTCTTATGTTTTAACTCAAACCGATAATTTTCTGCCGGAGCAAATTCCTTATACAGTCGTTCGGCTACACCATGGATCTTAACGGATTCACTATGCATAAAGGGCATAAAGAGAAAGCTCCTTTCCATAGGCTGCAATGAATCGTGCACCCCAGCGGACGCTGCCTCTTGCGCCAACACAAGAGCCATAGAATCCTGTGAGAACGCAGCGCGGGTATTTCGGTATACATTTCGAGAAAACTGGTCTAACACTATAATTTCAGCCAACCGCCCCTCACCAGAGTCACGCCATTCAAACAACTCTCCGCGCGCAGCACTTTCCATTATGGGCAGAAATCGAACCTTGATCTGATCGTCTAACGCAGGATCTACCTTCCACCACTGACTTGGCTCCAACTCCCCAAACCAGAATTCTAAAATAATCTTATACATGAACTAACCTAAACCAAAAATCAACAAACTAACTTTGTCCGGGTTGCCAACGCAGAAATAACGCGTCCTGGCATAAGGCCCCCCCCAAACATCAGCCATCACTTTCAATGATGATGAGACTGCTTTGTTTGTGCATCACCCTCTATCACATAACCCCTAAGCTGAGAGTAAATAGCCGCCTGAGAAGGCGCAAGAATTTTTTCCTGTTGAATATGAGCGTTTAAATGAACATATCTGATATTGGCCTTAACCGCAGCAATCTGATTCAAAGCACCTCTGAGCTTCTCCTCATTGACAGATTGATTGTCGAACATTGCTTCCAGATCTCGTTCCAGTTTCACAAGCTTCACCCCCAAACTTTTGGAGTCAAGCAACATAGAATCGTACAGCGCTTGGGTACGCTGAACTTGAGCCGGACTCAGCTGTAGCTCTTTCGACAAATCCATTACATGTTTTGGACCAGGATAACCGTTAAGTTCAGCTATCTTTGCCAATCCCATTCCCTTCCCAGCAAGATAGCCTTCAACTTCTGCTTTAGACATGGATATAAGGTCGACCTCTTCAATTGAAACTCTCTTTGGCGGTATACTGGCAATACAAAGTGAAGAGAACATCAGCAATATTAATAGGCGCGAAAAGTATCTCATAGACACTCCATAGGTTGACTTTTTTCCTGCAATTATAGGCCACAGTCAGTTTAGATGTTTAAGGTCCATTCTGTATAAAATCCAAGAAATCTGAAACATGCCGCTTTAAACGACGTTCGATATTGGCATCTATAATACGAAGCTCTTCATCTAACATGCGCCCGACTTCAGGAATCAGCATTTCATGACAAGGGTGAATAAAAGAAAGCGTGGAATCAAAAATCAATTTCACATGAGCCTGAACTCTCGCCCCCCCTACCGGGCTGTCAGCCTGAGTAATTATAGTCACCGGCTTACTTTTTAGTACCGAATTAAACGCAGGACGGGAAGCCCAGTCAATTCCATTTTTCAATACTGCGGGAATGCTATGATTATATTCAGGGGTACAAACAATGACCCCATCAGCTATGCTGATCTGATCAATCAATTGTTCAACGCACTCTGGCTTATTTTCTCTGGAATCTTCATTATAAAAAGGCAGTAAATCTAAACGAGGAAAGTCGTAATCATGCTCTGGAAAAAACGATTTTATCTCATTCAAAAGCCCAGCACTTCTGCTTTTCGAGCGAAAACTTCCTGACAGCAGCACGAGTTTCATTTGGTTATCTGACTCCCGATATCACCTCGTTTAAATTCAATCTACGGGTTTACCACGTAACGCCTTTATTTTTCCACGATGAGTTTTAGTATCAACACGACGTTTTTGAGCGGCTCGAGTTGATCGTGTAGGACGCCGCGCCTTTTTTGTCACTAAAGCACCTTGTATCAATTCAACCAAACGAGCCAAAGCATCTTCACGATTTTTTTCCTGCGTGCGGTAGCTCTGGGCTTTGATAATCACCACACCCTCTTTAGTAACCCGCTGATCTGACAAAGCCAGCAGCTTTTCTTTGCAGTATTCAGGCAATGAAGAACCCCGAATATCAAAGCGAAGATGGATCGCCGATGATACTTTATTAACATTTTGCCCTCCGGAACCCTGTGCCCTGATGGCAGACATATCGATTTCATCGTCCGGGATAGATACAGTATTTGAAACAAATAACATGAGAGAGTAACTACGTGTATTCTACCTACAATCTACACTATGTTGGCAAAGTCAGCAATGTTCCCCCTTCTTTGGAAGCATCGATACTAAACCCTGGGGAGACAGACGATTCCAGAAACACCCCAATCCAAATCCTTTCTTCAGGCTTTCCGCGCTACCCTATTTGTCCATTTTAAGTAGAACAGGCTACTGACTTACCTACAATAACCCTCAAGGAAAGGCGACCTTTGCAATCCCAGGAAACATTGAAGAACTATAGTAAGAAATCAAACAGAACGAAAACACCGTATTTAGAGCAAGGGTTATCCAGAATAATGTTTGGAATGACTTTTTGCTCGATTTGTGCCTTAGAATTTGCTGACCTAGAATTGCACCCGGCCATCCTCCCAGCAGAGACAAAAAATGCAATGTTTTTTCAGGTGTGCGCCAACGAGTCTTTTTAGCTGCTTGCTTATCTCTCACATAGATCAAAAAGGTGAACATACTGGCAATCATGTAATAAAAAAATACCGATTGTGGAACGATACCTATCGCAGACAATAGGTAAAGGCCCATGAAAAACAGCATCGCAAAGCCAATTAATATTACTTTTTTAGTTAACATTGATTATTACAGCACTCAAAAATGAACATCTTTATCTATTGCGCAGATTGTCAAACGGACAAACTGTTTGTTCAAAATCAGGCAGATCGATAATTGGTGTCTGTTACAGTTATCTGAATTCTAAACCAGTGCACTTTCGTACATTCTTTCTTAAGAACAACTCCCTAGGCATTCGATGCCTAGACTTCCCACGCTATAGGGGACAGTTTTAAACTGAATTTTAAACCCAAATAGGGAGCCCATTATGAGCAAACATTATACTGAAGAATTTCGTGAAGAAGCCATTAAACAAGTGACAGAAAGAGGCTATTCTGTAAATGATGTAGCCAAGCGCTTGAGTGTGCCAGCGCAGAACTTGTATAAGTGGGTCAAATCCCCCTCACCGACACGCGAGAATGAGCTCGAGCAGGAACTTTCGGAAATACGTCGTGAGAATATACTCTTAAAAGCACAACTACAACGAGCTCAAGAGGATCGTGACATCTTAAAAACCGCCACAGTGTTTATCCCAATCATTTAAATCGAGAATTTTCAACTGATACACCGAACATTGCCTGGGTAACTGATATAACTTATCTTCGAACCTATCAAGAGTGGCTTTTTTTAGCCGTTGTTTTGAATCTATTTTCCAGAAAAGTAATGGTATGGTCGATGAAATCTACTATGTGTAAAGAAATTGTTTTGGATGCTCTTTTGATGGCTGTATGGCGGCGAAAGCCACAGCAACAAGCGCTCATCCATTCCGACCAAGTCTCCCAATACGGTGGTAATGACTGGTCAAGATTCTGCAAGGAGCATAACCTAAAGCGCCCCATGAATCGGCGTGGAAAATGCTAGGACAATACGGTAGAACAATCTTTCTTTAACAGCCTGAGGAAAGAGAAAATTAGGTGGTATATCTTTAAAGCAAGGGTAGAAGCCAAATCCGGAATATTCGATTATATTGAAGTATTTCATAATCGAGCTGGCGGCATCAGCGCCTGGGAAACATAAGTCCCGAGGCATTCGAGAGAGCCTCGGGGCTATAGCCCAGGTGTCCCCTATAGCGAGGGAAGTCCAAACCTAACTAACGGGTGTCCATTTTTTTGAAGGAACTTCCTGATTAATGGTACCCATTTTATCGGATGAAGATTTGGCATCATTATATGCGCTTGTATTTGTACAACCCTAGTCGAATACGTGCTTGGTCCTTTAGCTTAAGTAAATTCAATTTTACATTGGACATTTTTAAGTCGGTTGGCAATACTGGCGGCTGACTATTTGGGGTTCGAAGGACGTCGTAATTCTCTAATAGCTCGGTAAGCATACTAACTTCTGGTCGGGCCGAAAAAGTTTCAACTTCATTCTTTAGAGAGGCATCTTGTATTGTAGAATAGTATATTTTTCTATAATTATCGTCCTTGCTATCAGGTTGATTTTTTTTTAAAGGCTCGTTTTTCTCATCTTTTCCATCAGATAAATGGACCCTTGCAGAAGGATTACCTCCGAAACTATGATATTTCCTAGACCAGAATTCTGACTTGCCTTCAAAATAGGGGATATCCAAGTAATTACACACTGACTTCAAGTTAGTCGGGTCATTTGTCAATTCGCTATAACTCAAACTTCTCCAATTTTGGATGATGTTAGCGTAAGTCCGGTGATAATTCATCCACCGGGGGCCCCAACCAGATAATCTATTCCGCTTTTTACAAGAGTTTGCATATTCAATTGGAGTTTTCCAAATCAATATATTATCTGTTTGGATACCTGCTTTTTGTAAAATGTTTATTTGTTTGTTTATCCAAAATATGTTCTTGCTAGAGTCGACAATAAATTCGACCTCCGGATGCTGATCAAACACTGCTTCATATAGATGATCTTCGCCATATTTCTTAATATCATGCCAGACCTTGCATGATGGATCGCCACAATCGCAGGGTCTCCTTACGTGATGGGGTCTTTGCGGGTTAACTAGGTATCGTATCTCTCCCAGCGCAAACCCTCGAGAATCATTTGCTAACATCATGTGGAAAAAAGTTGATCCGCTAAAAGATGTTCCACCTACAAAAATTACTTTTTTCATTTTCCTAACCCAACGTATTCTAATATAGAAAATAAAGACTTTTAAATTAGAGTTCTCGCTTTAATAAGCAGGGACCAACATATATGATAGAGCGATGAAAGATGATGAACCTGGATTTCACTCATCCAAATTCGAACCTCATATCCTTTAATTCTCGCGGCAACATAGACAATCAACAAAGTTACTTAGCTCGCCAGAATCGTCAGGCAAATAGACTATACTATGTACTGCTTCGTCAATTTCTTTGGCGTGGGCAACCAAGCTAATAGTTCTTTCCCTAAGAGCTTCACCTTGTCAATTCACATCCAACCCATAATTACGTTGCTTGCAGTCAGTCCCTCAACCGAGCTTGGTGGAAGATTGCTTTAACTAAACAAAAGGATCTGTTATCGTGAATCTCTTGAGATAATGACAAGCTATCATGAAGCCCATTGATTGTAAACGCTCCATAATTCTAACCCAGCACTAGCTGATCTTGCCCCGATAAAATGAACACCTAATTAATTATGCTGCCATTGCCTCATATCCTGTGGGTGAACAGTAATCTAGACCTGAGTGTAACCCCACCTTTTTACCTTTCGCTTTGAAACGCTCCAATCCTGGTTGTCTGCGAGTGACCTGAACCACTCGCCCTTGTAAGCCTGCCGCCCTCATAAGCCTTGCTACTCGCTTTCGGCCTACGAATACACCCTGCTTTTTAAGACTTTCGTGCACCCGCGGACTCCCGTACCGCCCCTCACTATCCCAGTAGATCTGGCTGATCAATTTAAGCAGCTCTTGATCTTCGTAATAGCGATCTGACGCACTACGCTCAAGCCATGCATAAAAACCACTGGGTGAAACTTTCAGCCACGAACACAGCTTTCTAACACCTATTGATCGGTATCTTTGGATGAATCCAAATCTTGCTGACGAACTTCCGCAAGATACCGTTGCCACTTTTTTAGCAGCTCATTCTCCTGCTTTAATTTAGCAATCTCTTTCTTAAGTTGAGCATTCTCTGTCAACTGCTTCGCATTTGGGGACTTCTTCTTTTTCACACCAACTCGCTTCTTACCATCCCCTAAAAGCGTCCCTTCACGATATTCCTTTCGACAACGAGACAGCATAAAGGGATGAATATCCAGGGCCTCAGCCACTAGTTTTACTCGGATGCCTTCCTGCAAACTTAATTTAACAGATTTCACTTTGAAAGCTTTCGTATATTTGAATGTTTTTTCGGTTGTGTATTCTTGGGCATGCGCCACCTCCTGAGTTATCAGAAGGTGTCCACTAAAACGGGTTAAGTACACACGCAAATATTATCCCCAAAAACAACAATATTCATCCTCGATTACGACTCTCAAGAAATCCTTCAATTTCTTAACCGTTGGATGTGGTTCATACCTATGCCATTTCATATCACTTCGAAACCAATATACATGCCATTCATTTCTGGATTTCAGAAAAGTAGTCTTTGCAATTGGAGGCTCAATTTTTTTCGATTTATCATCCCATTGAGGTCGAATTTCAAATATCACAACGCTCTGATTATCTATTCGATAACCTAAATCTACTTGATTTCGCAACTGTTCGGGTGGCCGCTGCGCAGTTAGAAATTCTTCCATTTCCTTTTCGATTCGCTTTGTTTCAATTTCACTGAAAGCCACGGCCAATGTTCCCTATAAAAGGTGGATATTGCTCTAAGAAAATCACTTCGATCTTTGGCATTCTAACGCAGAGTTAAGGGGCGTGGTGTAGTGGAGCTATTTTTGCGATAATTTGCGAAGCAAACGCAAAAAATAGTGGAATGTAATGGCTTCCCATGCACCCTTTTGTTAGAGCTTAGCCCATACGTGCTTCAATTACTCTCAGTGCAGCTTTGTTTTTGGTCCTTTTCTTTAAATCTGGTAATCTGCGCTTCCCTATTCTTTTGTCTGATGCTTTAAGGATATTCGTAAGCCCCCAGTGGTCATTAACGAACTCTTTATCAAATAGTTGCTCTTTTGGAGTGTCGATGTACTCTCTGATCAAGTTTGATATATCTGGGACATCATTAGTATATGGATACCACTTTGTTTGTACTCTGCTCGGGTGTTCTCTACCCACAAATTGCTTTGGATAGTCCCAAATAGTTTCCTTTTCCAAGGTGATCCAATATCTAGGCAGATTTGTACTACCACTCTGAGAGTCCATTCGATATGCGCGACACTGAAGCTGAATATTCAATCCTTCGGCTAGCAGCAAGTAATACTCTTTTTGAAGCTTACTCCAAGGCCTACTCATGGCACTCCCTGAACTGCTCTAACGCCGTTCATAAGTGGGGCGACGTAACGGAGTGATTTTTGCGGTAAAGTGGCGCGTAGCGACACCGAAAAATATCGCGCAGCGTAGTTGCCTCCATTTGATGAGTTTGTTAGCGATAAACACACTTTTGTCTAAATCTTGCACTCACCCTTACATCCTTTGTTTACGCTATAAACTTGATGTCAATCTTCGCCATATTCATGTGAGATTAAGCCCGCCATCCGAAAGGATTATTTCGCCTGTTAGGTAGCTGCTAGCAACAAGCATAGATGCTGTATGCGCAATTTCGCTTGGTTTAGCACCACGCTTCATCGGTGATTTTTCTTTCCAAAGCCTATGTGCATCAACCCAGCTCTCTGTCATGGGAGTATCAACAAGGCCTGGCGCAATTGCATTGACTCGAATATCAGGAGATAAGGTCAAAGCCAAAAGTTGCGTCATGTGATTAAGAGCAGATTTACTCGCCGCATAAGGAATTGAAGCACCTTTAGGACGCATACCGGCATGCGAGCTGATATTAACAATACTACTAGGACAGTCTAGTGTTGATGCCTCTCTTAGGGCATTCTCTGCTTCAGAAATCAGTGTCCAAGGGGCAATCACATTGACTTCGTAGAGGCTCCGCCATACTTCAGGAGATGCCTGCTTCAGTGCTCCATGAGGAATCATAGCGTTAATTCCTGCATTGTTAACAAGTACGTCTAATCGGCCAAAACTTTCCAATACTTCAGCTACCAAACGTTTTGCTTGATCTTGATCAGATAGGTCAGCCTGAATGTATGCTGCATTAGGAGTCGCTCTTGCAAGACTCCTGCCTTCAATGACCGATGTTTTTGAATGAAAAACAATTGTAAAGCCATCATTAGCAAGTTGCAGAGCAATAGCTTTCCCTATACCTGAAGTCGAACCTGTAATAAGGGCAACTCTACCCACGTTTTTGTTTTGATTAGAAACCATTCCCTACCCAATTTGTGGTGTTTCCCACTAAATATTAATTGACTGAATTACTAAGTAGTTGACACGTGGTATTACCCACAAAAAGTGGACGCACTCGATTAATAAATTTGACGACACGCTAACGTTAGAGCTCATGGGACCCTACGTAGGGGAGCAATTTTGGGGTAAAGTGC
>CAWUJH010000011.1:0-148052 GCA_963922875.1 uncultured Ketobacter sp.
AACGACTTCTGGTACATCTCTTCAGCTCGCTCAAGTTCGCCCCGGGTCTGATATAAGTTTCCGAGGTTGTGATATGTACGCACCATGCTTTCTTTTTGACCCAAAGCCTCGTTAATAACTAGGGACTTCTCGAACATTTCTTCAGCGCGCTCAAGTTCGCCCCGGGTCTGATATAGGATTCCGAGGTTGCCGTACTGATTCGCCATACCTTCTTTTCGACCCAGCGCCTCGTTAATCGCTAAGGACTTCTGGTGCATCTCTTCAGCTCGCTCAAGTTCGCCCCGGGTCTGATATAGGTTTCCGAGGTTACCATATGCGATTGCTTTATCCGATACACTTTCACTTGAATTACAAAGCGATAACCATTTTTCCATCGCAACTTGTGCCGAATCTAGGTCACCCGTGCGATCAAAAAACTCATATGCGAGAGACAACACTTGAAGACTACTGGTGTCAACTAATAGCTTTGAAAATTTCTGGCGAGCAAATTCGATTTTCCCTTCTTTTGATAAGGCCGCCGCATCTTCTGCAATTGTTAATTGCAGAAGTTCGATTTTTAAAAGAGCCTGATTCTCGGCATCACGCGCGACTTCCGCTTCCTTTTCCTTCAGAGCAATTTGACGTTTAGCCTTCTCTACCTCTTCTAATGCATCCAAGGGAAGGACAACAAAGTTTTTTTGTTTTTCGGCTTCAGGCAAGTCTCCTTTTGCAAAGGCACGAAGGTGAGTATCCACTTCTCTGATAAAAGACTTCTGATCCTCAAAATAGTGATAAAGAACCTTCCTAGTTTCTTCAAGCTGCTTTCGAAAATTGATAACTTTCTGAAGTTGAGGGCCAGGATCAGCTTCTGAGACAGCATCTACGCGTTTAAAGAACACGAATATTTCTGGCTTGCCGTCTTTCTTCCAACGTTCAAGAGCGCGATGAAACTCTTCTTCAGTGTAAGAAGAGTAAGGCTCTGCATCAGGTGCAGCTTGGCCCCAGCGCCTGTGCATAGCTAATATGAACACGTCACATTTGTCGATTTCTTCGTTGATCACACTTTGATTCCGACGTCCAGTTAATGCCAAGGTGCCTTCCCAACCCAGAGGTTTAAACTCAACATTAGCTCCATCACCGAAGCCAACATTCAATTGTTCAACCGCTTGCTTAAAATACTTACGTTCATTTGAAAGATCACTGGGTGAAGCGATAAATACAGATATTGGTCTTTTCATGCTGAATCCAGTTTTTCCAAGTTAAATTTTATGTTGGGTCATCTAAATCCCAATTCTAAACACACCGAATTTAGACGGTACGCTAACGCAATTATTTTGGTCAGTGCGTAACAAAGCCCTTTGGCAGACAAAATGAGTGCAACGAAACTGCTAACTGGCAGTGCGGAGCGACTGAGTTATCAGAAGGTGTCAACTAAATCGGGGCAAGTTTATAACATCGTTTGTATCGCTTTCTTTGTCTCCTTAAACAGTTTCTTCAAACTGATACTAAGCGCTTTAACTATTTAACCTGAGGTAAGTCGCCTGGTGGCAGCCCCACTACAGCAGCGTCTGCACGAAAAATTAGAGGCACTATTTGAGAGTTTGCAAACATAGTTTTTGGCCTGCCCCAATGGATTGTATATATTTTGTTTCCAGGGGATTGCCCCCATTCAGTCGTCCGGGGGCTACCATTTCCAGTATACAAAAATATCCAATCCCCCGGATTAACAAGACCGTCACCAAACCAATACAAATTATCTCGAATCGGGGTAGCGAATCCGTTAGGTCCTGCATATCCAACCATGACACCATATTGTCCCAAGTTTAGTTGTTCGTTAACCTGTATTGGAATTCTTTCAGAGTTTGGTATAGCTCGATCAGCAACAGGGTGAAGTAGCAGTTCTTTTAGATCTGCAACTATCATTTGTCACCTCTCTTTGGAGCTGACGCCCAACTAAAGATAATAAGTATTGCACCAATAACTAGGCATGACACACCATAAGCAAGTGATTCCATTTTTATTAGTTGCACGCCTGTGCCAAGTAGAATTGACCCAATCGCAATACCTATGTTTTTAAGGTGTCTTGAAGATCTGAAAGACTCTATTCTTTCGCCTAAAATAGCAGATTTGATTTTTTCACTTGTAAGTTCTTGAGTAAGACGCTCATTTTTTTCTCTCTGCTCATTAAGCTCTACTTTCGTTTGATCTAACTCCACTGACATTTGTGAAGTGGCACCTGCAATTAGAGTTGATGCCACTTCACCTCCAAATGCTCTTGAATTTGTCGCTGCAAGACCAGTAATAGCATTGGTCATTGGTCGGCCAACTTGCTGAGAAGAAATGCAATCTTCACTCACCTCAGCTGTAACCTGAGATCCATCTGATCCAGACACGTGAGGCTCTGGTACTTTATTCACCGCTTCAGAATTCAACTCGTCATCCTCCAAATGCCAAAACTAAACGTAGCGTTTCGATTCTGATTCTTCCTAAAATTTATATCAAAGATATAAAGCGACATACCCCCCAACATCCAAGAAATATCAGCTCAACGCCCTAATATTTAATACATACCGACACAAAACCCCACCGAATCCACCACTACATCGCTGGCAAACCAATACTTTTTTCTTCCAAAAAAAAAGCGGCAGCAAAGCTACCGCTTTTCAGCGTTACTCATTCACGCGCTATGCTCAGCCGCACTTAGAGTCTCCGCAATTCAAACAGGTCATGCAGCCTTCCATATACACTACGGCTTTGGTGCTGCATTTGCCGCATAAGCTGGCCCCTGTAGGGAATCCACCATCTTGCTCATGCGACACTTCAGGCTTTTTTGCCTGGGCTTTTAGCTCCTGTTTTTTCTTTTCGATAAAGGCCAGTTGATGTTCGTCGAGGTCACTTTTAATCATGCCGATAATGCGCATGTGGTTCTCGATGGCATCACCGATTTCCGCTACTAGCGAGGGCATAAATTTGCCGCCCTTTTTAAAGTAGCCGCCTTTCGGATCGAATACCGCTTTCAGCTCTTCCACTAAAAAGGTGCAGTCGCCACCTTTGCGGAATACCGCTGAAATTACCCGAGTTAAGGCCAGTACCCATTGAAAGTTCTCCATATTTTTGGAGTTGATAAACACTTCAAAGGGGCGGCGCTGTTCGTGCTCGGTACCTTCATTCAAAATGATATCGTTAATCGTGATATATAAAGCATGATCCGATAACGGTGTTTTGATTTTGTAGGTAGAGCCCAACAACATTTCGGGGCGCTCGACACTTTCGTGCATGTGCACCACGTTGTCTTCGGGCTTTACTGGCTCAGCCTGTGGCTGGCTAGCTTTTACTACTTCATATCCAACGATTTTGGATTTGATTTCTTTAGCCATGTTTATTTACCTGAATTCTCTTCGTCGTAGTCCATTAAAGTTTGCCGTAGTAGCCTTCTTTCAAGGCATCGTAGAGGTTGGCGGCACTGTGTACATCGCCGTCGTACGTAATCTCTTCGTTACCTTTGGCTTCTACCACGGTGCCGTCTTCCAGGGTGAAGCGGTATGTGGTGGCTTCAATGTCCTTCTCTTTAACCAGCACCCCCTGGAACGCTTCTGGGTTGAAGCGGAAGGTGGTGCAACCTTTTAGCCCTTTGCGATACGCGTACAAGTAGATGTCCTTAAACTTATCATACTCAAACTCGGTAGGCACGTTTAT
Source organism: uncultured Ketobacter sp. (assembly GCA_963922875.1). Classification (GTDB taxonomy): domain Bacteria; phylum Pseudomonadota; class Gammaproteobacteria; order Pseudomonadales; family Ketobacteraceae; genus Ketobacter. The sequence goes on from CAWUJH010000011.1 coordinate 3,676, forward strand.
AGTCTTAGAAATTGACGAGTCTACCCACTTCTGGGCGGCCGCCTGAATATCCACGTGCTGCTCTGGGGCGACGTTGTCGGTAGCGGTAAAATACTCGGGCAACATCTGGTCTGGGTCTTCGCTGAATGGCATGGCATCGGCGTTGATCAGTTCCCGGTAGGCGAGCAATTCGTAAGAGAACACATCTACTTTCTCTTTCGATTTACGCCCTTCCCGAATAATGTTCCGACAGTAGTGGTGGGCAAAGCTCGGCTCTATTCCGTTACTGGCATTGTTGGCCACAGACAAGGAGATAGTGCCGGTGGGTGCAATGGAGGAATGGTGGGTAAAGCGGCTGCCCACTTGCGCCAGCTTTTCTACCAGTTCCGGTTCGGCTTCGGCAATGCGTTGCATGTAGCGGCTGTACTTGGCGTGTAGTACTTTACCTTTTATTTTACTACCCACTTTGTAGCCATCTTTTTTCATTTCCGGGCGCTTACGCAACATGGCGCCGTCCACCACAAATTCTTGCTCCATGATGGGGGCTGGGCCTTTTTCTTCAGCCAGGGCCAGGCCGGTTTGCCAGCCGCTAATGGCCATGGCTTTGGCCACTTCTTCAGTGAATTCCACAGAGTCGGTGGAGCCGTATTTCATGCGCAACATGGTGAGGGTGGAGCCCAAGCCCAAAAAGCCCATGCCGTGGCGGCGTTTGTGGGTGATTTCGTGGCGTTGTTTTTCCAGTGGCAAGCCGTTGATCTCTACCACGTTGTCCAGCATCCGGGTGAAGACAGCTACCACTTCTTTGTACTCAGCCCAATCGAAAGTAGCTTTCTCGGTGAAGGGGTTGCGCACAAAGCGGGTCAGGTTAACGGAACCCAACAGGCAGCTGCCGTATTCGGGCAGGGGTTGTTCGCCACAGTTATGGGCGTGCAAGCCGTTGGCGTCGAAAGTGTTGATACCCGGTACTTGAACGTCGAACACATCAGCGCTGCCCGCAGGAGTGATGCTGCTAACCCGAGCGGTAAAACGCTCACGATTGAGCTGGCGTTGATAGTTGCTGACTAACTGTTCCAAGCGACTGGATTTGTCGGTGTCGGCAAAGCCAATGATGGATTGAAACCGCAGTAAGTTTTCGCCACTGATCACAAGTTCGTGTTGTGCTTTGGTGGCGTAAGCTTGCTGGCCGCCTTTACCATTGGGCAGTACAGATTGACCCGCTGGGCGACGGTTCTGATACAACTTACTGGCAACCCCTAAGCGTAATAACATGCGCTGTGTGGCTTGCAAACGGGGTAAGTCGGATTGCGCCAACCGTACGCTCACACCTTTTTCCTGGCTGCCTTGAACGGAGCCATCGGCATCGAACAGGCCGCGCAAAAAGCCTTTGTAGCAGTCGCTTGAGGATTGTTCCAAAGCACTGGAAATACATTTGTTGCCCGGTTCCATGCCCACTTCGGTGGCCAGTTGCTTGATGGCTGCCAGCGATAAGCGATATTCACCCCGCCCAGGAACGGCTTGCCAGCCGTTGAAATCGGCACGGTGGGGTAAGCTTTCGGCGGCTTTTAAAGCCGTCGCCATAACCGCTTGTACACCGGCAGAGGTGCCTGCGATATCGCCATTGGCGACAGCGGCGGTTTGCCAAACGGATAACACGGCCTTGTCAGTTTTCAAGGTGCCATCGCCTACTAACAGGCCCAGCAGGTAGCCTTGGTCTTCGTTGTAGTTACCGGCCCATTGGGCGTTGCTGCGGTGGTCGTTCAACAACACACGGTCACCGGGCTTGAGTTCGCCCGCTGCACACCATTCAGTGTCGGTTTTATAGCGGGTAAAACCCGTTACGCGACGAACACGGTGATCGGCGGTTAAGCGTAACTGGTAGCCTTCTTGGGTGGCCAAGGTAACGATGTCTTTGGTAGCGGTTTTGAAAAAGCCTTCTTCACCACTGGCGTGATCCTGGCCATCGATACGGGCCATAAAGGGCTGACCAATTAGGTCGCTCACTTGTCGAGGGCCTTGGGCGGTTTGCACCCAGGTATCGGCAGTGACACAGGGATTCGTAGCCCGGATATTTTCGCAGAACCAGTTATTATTCATCTCGTTCACTTTGTCGATCAGAATAAAGCCGGGCTCGGCGAAGTCGTAGGTTGAAGACATAATGGCTTGCCAGATAACACGCGCGGCTTTGTAGCCATAAATTTTGCAGGCCACTAAACCTTTGTCATTGACGATGTAACCGTCATTGGCGGGCCAGTCACGCCAGACCACTTTCTCTGGATCGTTTAAGTCCAGTTTGGTGGCTTCTGGGCTATTGCTCTTGATGGGGAACACCAGGGCCCATTGTTCGTCTTTCACCACTGCGTTAATGAACTCTTCACTGATCAGCAAAGACAGGTTGAATTGGCGCAGGCGGCCATCTTCCCGTTTGGCTTCCACGAATTCCAAAACGTCGGGGTGGGAAACGTCGAACGTGGCCATCTGTGCGCCACGTCGACCTCCCGCTGAGGAGACGGTAAAACAGGTGCGGTCAAAGATATCCATAAAGGACAGCGGGCCAGAGGTTTTGGCACCGGCACCTGAAACGTAAGCACCGCGAGGGCGCAACGTCGAAAATTCATAGCCTATGCCGCAACCCGCTTTAAGGGTGAGGCCAGCTTCGTAGTTCTTTTCCAGGATTCCCGCCATGGTGTCGTGCACAGTACCGGAGACGGTGCAGTTGATGGTGGAGGTATCCGCTTTATAAGCTTGAGCACCGGCATTGGAAAGAATGCGGCCAGCGGGTATGGCACCATGACGCAGTGCCCAGAGAAATTTGTCGTACCAGAGTGAACGCTTTTCTTCGTCCACTTCCACGTCTGCCAACGCGCGAGCGACTCGCTGAAAAGAATGATCAATGCTTGCATCAACAGGATTACCTTCGCTATCTTGCAGGCAATACTTTTGCCGCCAGATATCTTGCGAGGCTTCTTGCAGGGTAATTTCTTTTTCGTTCTGCTTCTCTACTGATTTATAAGATAGAGCGCTCATTGCCACCTTCTTAAGTTTTCCCAAAATGAATCCATACATGACCTGAAGCCATGAGCCTAAAGTTGATTAATTAATGTACTAAAAAGAAAGAACATCGGAGCCTGAGTGGCCCTTTTGGGTTGGTTTATGCGCTGAGCCGTGCTCTTTATACTCCCCTGCACGGTACGGTGTCTGTTGTTTTCCAAAAACAGGGAAAACACGCTATATCCGCTTTTCTCATGCCTCCAACCACTACATCTTGTGGTTTCAGAAAATATTCTAGCGCGGAATGAGAGTTTAACAAGCTATAAAATTAAAAAACTTCACGCTTCGTCAACAGGCTGTCATAAAGTTCCGGTCCACCATTTGTTTACTTGCGGGGCTGGCGCGACTTAAACAGTTAGTGCCTCCTCATTCCTCAGAAAAAAAATATTTTTCTTGAATTGAGTCACACTTTTATTTTTGAAAGAATGGCTTTGGTTTTTGCTGTAAGTACCGGAAAAAACGATTAAATAACGCACAAAAACCCTAGAAAAATAACGCCTACAGAATGCGACGTTGCGATTTTTTCACACCAGGCGTAACGTAAAAAAAACCACAACAAGAACTGATCAAAAAGGCATCAAGACAGGAGTCTACTCATTCCATGAATAACAGCCCCGCGAACATTAGCAAAACCTACCCCGTGCTACCTGAGTATGCCGAGGGTGCGAATATGTCACTGGAACAGTATCAAGCCTGGTATAAGGAATCTCTGGAAGAGCCGGATAAATTTTGGGCTGCTCGGGCCACGGAATTTTTAGATTGGATCAAACCCTGGAGCCAGGTGCAAAGCAGCGATTTCACCACCGGCGCGGCCACCTGGTTTAAAGACGCCAAACTTAATGTGGCCGCCAATTGTATTGATCGCCATTTGCCGCAGCGGGCTGAGCAGGTGGCTATTATCTGGGAAGGCGATGACCCCGCCGAGAGCAAGAACATCACCTATCAAGAGTTGTACGATGAAGTGTGCCGGTTGGCCAATGGCTTGAAAGAACGGGGCGTGAAGCCCGGTGATCGCGTGTGTTTGTATATGCCCATGATCCCGGAAGCGGCCTATGCCATGCTGGCCTGCACTCGGATAGGGGCGATTCACTCCATTGTCTTTGGTGGTTTTTCACCGGAGTCTCTCAAGGATCGCATTTTGGATTCCGATTGCCGGGTGGTGATTACCGCCGATGAAGGCCTTCGCGGTGGTCGCAAGATTCCCTTAAAAGACAATACCGATAAAGCCTTGTTGGATTGCCCCAATGTACATACCTGTCTGGTGGTGAAGCGCACCGGTGGCGAAGTGGATTGGGATGATGATCGGGATGTGTGGTACGACGAATTTATTCCCTCCATGAGCACCGAGTGCCCGCCCGAAGCCATGGCCTCGGAAGATCCCCTGTTTATTTTGTACACCTCCGGCTCCACCGGCAAACCCAAGGGGGTTATGCACACCACCGCCGGGTATTTGTTGTCGGCAGCTATGACCCATAAGTATGTTTTGGATTATCGCGAGGGGGATATTTACTGGTGCACGGCGGATGTGGGCTGGATCACCGGGCATTCTTATATTGTGTACGGCCCCTTGGCGAACGGCGGCACCACCTTGATGTTTGAGGGGGTTCCCACCTACCCCGATGCGTCCCGTTGCTGGCAGGTGGTGGACAAGCATAAGGTGAATACGTTTTACACCGCGCCCACGGCGATTCGGGCGTTGATGCGCCAAGGCAATGATCCTGTCACTTCCTGCTCGCGAGCCAGTTTGCGGTTGCTGGGCACCGTGGGTGAACCCATCAACCCGGAAGCCTGGGAATGGTATTACCGGGTAGTGGGCGATAATCGCTGCCCGATTGTGGATACCTGGTGGCAAACGGAAACCGGCTCGGTGATGATTGCACCGCTGCCCGGTGCCATGACCTTGAAACCGGGGTCTGCCACCCTGCCCTTTTTCGGAATTGAGCCTGCCATTGTGGATGCGGAAGGCAAAGAGCTGGAAGGTGCCTGTGAAGGCAATCTGGTGATTAAGCGCAGTTGGCCAAGCCAGATTCGCAGTGTGTATGGGGATCACCAGCGCATGATTGACACTTACTTCAGCACTTACCCTGGCACTTATTTTACCGGTGACGGTGCCCGTCGTGATGAGGATGGCTATTACTGGATTACGGGCCGGGTGGATGATGTGTTAAACGTCTCCGGCCATCGCATGGGTACCGCTGAAATCGAGAGTGCTTTGGTGCTCCATGATGCCGTGGCCGAAGCGGCGGTGGTGGGATATCCCCACGACATTAAGGGCCAAGGGATCTATGCCTATGTCACCTTGATGGCGGGGCTGGAACCTACGGAAGCGCTGAAAAAAGAACTGCTGGATATGGTGAGTAAGGAGATCGGAGCCATCGCCAAGCCGGATATTATTCAATGGGCACCGAGCTTGCCAAAAACCCGCTCGGGCAAAATCATGCGGCGTATTTTGCGAAAAATTGCGGGCAACGAAATCGATACCCTGGGGGATACCTCTACCCTGGCGGAGCCTGCGGTGGTGGATGATTTGATTGCCAATCGCGCTAACCAGGCAACCTAACGGCCAGATTGCATTTCAAAATTGACGATAGATCTGAATGTCAGGTTGATCCGTGGATGGTTCACTGTCTTGGTGGGCGATAAACGATGCATCCAATAGGATTGCGTTTCACCTTTCATCACCAGAAGGCTGCCATGTTGCAAAATTTTGGAAACGGTTTGTTTGGTTTTTTTGTGCTTGAAGGAAAATTTTCGTTCCGCACCAAAACTTAATGAACCTATGGCACCATTCTTCTGCAGATCTTTCTCGGCATCACTGTGCCACGCCATTCCTTCACGGCCGTTATGATAGAGATTCAGCAGGCACGAGTTGTAAGTGTTACCACTTTCAATCTCAACCCTATGTTTAAGTTCTTGTAACAGTGGCGTCCACGGTAATGCTGTTTTTGTAATCCCTGAATAAGTATAAGAGAATGCCTTATCAGCATACCAAGCGACTTTGCGTTTCGTGGTAATTTTTTTACCGAAAATGACGGCCTCGTCATTTGTCCATTGAATTTCATTGAACAACTGGTGGTAGAATTGATCAGCAAATTCTTTATCCATGATAACGCCGTGATAGTGAACCACTCCGTCAAAAGGCAACAGATTGCCAGGTTTGTTTTCTATTCTTTCAAAGAGATCCATTTTTTATATTCCTCGGGCAAACAATGGCCACACGCTCTATAGTTATGCTGAATCGCTTCAGCCGCTGCGGCAAAAAACACACGGTTCTCTCGCTTCATTCGCTTTCCTGATTGACACTGCAAGGTACCGTATATTTTTAAGCGTTTGTTGCCGCCAAATTGAATCAAATTAAGGCGTATTTTTTGCCTTAGGTCTTCATCGCTGATGTCGTTGTGGCTTAGCATGATTAACTCTCTGCGTCGTGAAAAATTATTCCCATCGCAAAGCGTTGCCCACTACGAACTTCGCTTACCCCATGCTTCATAGTGGCTCGGAAATAGCCGCGACTGCCTTTGATCGGTCTAAAATTGGTGGCAAATATAACGAGGTCCCCAAGATTTGGAGTCAGCACTATGGCCTTCGACTGTGCTCTTGGTGTTTGCTGGGTTAGAACGAACTCACCCCCGGTATAATCATGGTTGGGTCTACTCAGGATGCATGCCGCCTGAATCGGAAAATAAACTTCACCATACAAGTCTTGATGCAGTGTATTAAAGCCACCTTCAACATATTTCAATATGAGGGGTGTGGGTTTGCCTTGCCCCTTGTCTAAACATCTTTTCTGCAGCGCCTGTAATGTCTCAGGAAATCGCTGCTCCAAATGAAGTAGTTCCATCCAGTGATTGGCGACGGGAACCAAATGGGGATAGAGTTCTTCACGCATGGCTTGAACGATTTCGGGTAAAGGGTAGCTCCAGTATTTATAAATACCAGAACCGAAACGATAACGCTCCATGATCACTGTTTTTCGAAATGCTTCTGACTTATCAAATTTCTGAGTAAGTTGATCACATTGTTTATCCGTAAGAAATCCATCGATAATTGTGTAGCCACGGTCCTGTAGATTGTTGGCCACATTTTTCCAGTCAATCGCTGTTATATTCAAAATAGTATCTAGCTGCGCATTCTGTGCTTGCTCGTTCACCTTTTTCTCCCGGTTTTATCTACGCGGCCTATCTACCGGTCTAATAGGTAGAACCCGTAACAAAATATCCTGTGATTGAATACGTCTTATTTTGGAAGAAAAAAAGATGAAAACGACCCGATTCTTGTGATTCACAAGCAATAATTCGTTGGTTGCACATATTTATGGTCGAAGAGGTATTAGTAAGCTGGCACCACAACAGAACAGCCGCTACCGCCATTACAACGTTCACCCGGCCGAGAAGCGCTTAACGACCTCTTAAATGGCGCTCGCGGTTCTCTTGTTTTTTGGCTTCATTTTTCTTCAGCAGAATATACATCGCGCCGGAACCGCCGTGATGACGTTGCGCGCTGTGAAAGGCCATAACCTGAGGCAATTCCGGCAGCCATTTATTCACATAGCTTTTCAGTAGTGCCGGTGGGTTGGACTGCTCACCTTTGCCATGGAGGATCATTACGCTGCGCAGGCCAAGACGAGAACAGTCCCGCACAAACTCGAACACTTCATTACGGGACTGTTCTACGGTTTTACGGTGCAGATCGAGCACCGCTTCCGCCTCGTATTTGCCAAGGCGCAGTTTGCGATAGACCCCTTCCTGAACGCCGCTGCGCTTAAAACCCAGCACGTCGTGGGCGTCCACCATTTCCAGATAATCTGTGGTGAGCTTGTTGGGATCGAGTACGGTTTCGCCCATGGCGGCCGCACGGCGGGCCAGTTGAGCCAATGAAGGTGAAGTAGCAGTGGGCACGCGCTGCGCTCGATCGGTGGTAATCGGTTTTACCCCCGCCATTTCCTGTTCGAACAGGTCATCTTCTCGCTCTGACTCTCGATCTGACATGATGCTATCCACACTTTCCTCCACTGCTTCCCCCCCAGTTTAATTAATTCCGGGGGTCAGTCAATCGCAGGGGTGTACTGTATAGGGGTAAGCTGTATAGAACTATCAAAGCGCGGTAAGAAATGATACGCCGTACACGCCCACGAAATCGCTGCCCCGCTGCTTACCTTGACCGATTTCCGCATCCGGTGGATCGGCGTGCAGGACGCGGGCCACCCGATATTTATGATAACTGCTCAATAAATTGCGCAACGGGATCACGTTATCCTGTAGCTCCTGGGGCATTTCCTGATGGATCTTGGGCAAGCGATACCAGGGTGCGTTGGGTTTTATGTGATGAGCATTGTGATACCCAAAGTTCAATACCAATAAATTCAGCCAGGGATAGCGCACAGACAACAGGTTGGAATAGGTATTGCGGTTCTCAAAGGCGCGGTCGTAGCGATCCCGTTGCGGATCTGCGTTCAAGGAAAAGGACACATCGTAGGTATGCTGATGCATATCCATAAACCGCATCACCTGCAAGAACACCAGATACGCCAGCCCATAGCCCAGCAGCGCCCAGGGTTGAATCAAGGCAACTACCACCAACAACGTGCCCCGCACCGCCATGGCCCTTAGGGTCAGCGCCCGGTCTTTACGGTACGCGGGCAACCAGAACGGTGCCACCATCACGAAAATATGCATTAACACATCGGTGGCGGGTATCCAGCACCATTCCGCAGCCTGCACCATTCGCAACAAAACCGGGTGCTGCTGCAGGAAGTTACGGTAGTCAAAGGCCACCACATCGGCGCGGTCCACATGATGGCGTACGTGTTTGTGGCGAATGCCTTCATAAGCACCATAACAGCCGCCCACAATCCAGCACAGCGCCCGACCCAGGCGCACGTTCAACGCGTTATCCCGAAACAGGGTATTGTGTGCGCATTCATGGATTAAGTAGGCGCTGATCACCATACTGTGACCCAGTATTAGGGTGGCGGGCAGTGCCCACTGGATCTCGCCACTGAGCAAACCTATCCAGCCCAGAATATAACCCCCAATGCCATAACTTAGAGCCAGTGGGTTCCAGAACGCGCCGGTGCTGTCTTTCCATATTGACTGTTTCATTGCAGGTTGCCTCTCAATCTTACATCTATTAAGTTGCCATCTATCACGTATCAGGTTGCGCCTATTATATAGCAGTAATATTACCGGTATATTTACCGCTATATTACTGCATAATTAGCCCTCGTCAAGGTGGCAGACTAAATAAAAGTTTTAAATGCCTCGATAAGCCTCTACTGACACATCAAGCCAGCGCTCCATGCAGCGTTTTAGCTTTGGCGTCATTTGCACCTGCCGGGAACGCCCATCGGTAGGGTTGGGAATTTCCATCAGTAAACCCGCTGCGATGGCCTGATTGATGTACTTTTTCGCGGTCTGCTCACTTAAATGGGCCATGAAGCGATACGCCTCGGACCGGGACACGGGCGTTTCGCCCAGCTGCCAGATTTTGGTGAACAGGTCAGAAAAATGCAGCTGATAGAATTCACCACCAAAGCACTCGGACCAACAATCGTCTTGTTGGCGCAAGGCGTTAATGAAATACAGTCGATCCTGATGGGTAATCGGTTTTGTCATGCTCGCATCATAATCACTGATTCTAGGAATTGCATCGCTCTGGAGTATTTTTTTTCAAGTTGAAATTTTGCTGTTAACTTTTCCGCGCAGGAAGTTCAGAGCCTGGATTTTTTAATCAGATTTTTCGGTTCTGATATCCAGCTTTTAATGTTTAACTAATGTTTAGCCTAGAGTAAATGTGCCGCAAACTGCTGCCGCTGGCGCTGCGCCATCCAGTGATTTAAGGTGCGCAAATCAGCAACAGGTTCGCCGGTGAAGGGCCGACACTGAAGATAGCCATCGGGGCCAAACTCTGGCGTTAAGGTGCTGGTGGAATACTGGCGACGGTTCTGACTGCGCCAAATGGTTTGCCACCAGTGTTCGTGTTGCTGCAAGGCCGTGGCATATTCCGGCGCATCTGGGTGGGGAACCTGAGGGCCTTGATCGTAGCCTACCCGACCATGAATATGGTGGACGCGCTCGAACACCAAGGCCAATTCATCGTCCTCATAATCCAACAAGCGTTCCGTCACCACACACCAATGACTGAAATCTGCTGTTAATTTGAGGTCCGGCAACAGATCCAAAACCTGTACCGTTACCCAGGGGTTGAATAGCGTGCGCCCGCGATGGGTTTCAAAACTCACGTTAAGACCCACGTCCTCCGCCATGGACATGGCGGTGCGGAAAAAACTCAGACTGGTATGCAAAGGCCAGGCATCACAACCGCCTAAACACGTGATAAAGCGGGCCCCCATCATGGCGGCTCGCTGCGCACCGATCTGAAAATCATCCAGGTGCTTGGCCAAGGGTTGACGGCGATCCGCCACATACTGCCCGGTGGTACAGATCTCGGCAATAAAATCCAGATTATCGAGCGCGAGCTGTTCCTTCCAAGGGGCCAGATCCCCTGCGGGTACCTGGCCTTCTATACCGTCATAACCATCCGCCAGGGCTTGTTCAATTCCCTGTTGAAAGCTGGGAACGCCCCACAGAGTCTTGTAAACCTGAAGCTTCATGGCCGCTTAAAGCTTGCCGTCTGCCGCCATTTTCATATAGGTCTCGTTATAGCGCAGCTTAATGTTTTTGCTGTCGCCATAAACTTTGCCACCGGGAAATTCAATACCCACGAATTCTGGAGAATCCGCGCCTTCCCCCAGGATACCTTTATCAAAGGAAAAGGTGGCCACGGACTTCATGGTGCTGATTAACGATTCACTGGTGGTGAAATCCACCGCTTCTTGCGGATCGTAGAACATTTTGGTCATGGCCAATTGCGCTTCGAAACCTGCCAAGTCAGTACCCGACTGTTCGCCCATGTAGGCTTTGGCCGCTTTGGCTTTGGCATCGTCCTTCGACATCAGGGCCATGGTTTCATACCAGGCTCCCACTAAAGCTTTGGCAAACTCCGGATGCTTGTTCAGGACCTCGGTTTGCACCATGGTCATGTCGATAATCTCGCCGGGAATGCTTTTGGAATTGAACACCATATTGGCATTGTCCATGGTGAGGATTTCACCCACCATAGGGTTCCAGGTCACCACCCCTTCCACATCAGCCGTACCGTAGATGGACACCATATCGGCATCGGAGGTGTTAACCAGTTTCACGTCTTTTTCCGACATACCATTCATGTCCAACGCGCGAGCCAGGGCGTAATGGGATACCGACAGCTCCACCAGGTTCAGGGTTTTGCCCTTGATATCCGCCATGGTGGTGCCTTTTTTCAGAATAATGGCATCGTTACCGTTAGAAAAATCTCCCACAATCAGCGCGGTTGTGTCCACACCACCGGCCGCCGGTATGGTTAAGGCATCCATATTGGTCATCATGCAGGCATCGAATTTACCCGAGGTAAATTGATTGATGGATTCGATGTAATCGTTGATCCGCAACACTTCGATTTCGATGCCATATTTGTCGGCCCACTTTTTAACAATGCCGTTTTTATGGGCGTAATCCCAGGGCATCCACCCCACGTATATTGACCAGGCCACGGTGAATTTGTCTTTCGCTTGAACTTGCGTTACCCCACCTGACATGGCTAATACGATCCATACCCAGAGCAAGGATTTAACCCAGCGTGCACCCATTGTGTAACTCCTACCGTTTTGGAAAACCGAATGAATAACCGTAACGGAGCATCGCAAATACTGTGCCAGTCAGATAGCGGGAAAAATAGCGACAATTATGGCGTTATTGGTGAGGTATCGGGCAATCAGCGCACCAGAACGGAGCGCTAATGCTCAATTCTGGCTATTATTTATTCTCGAGTGCCGCCAGCAACTTCTGATGAATGCCACCAAACCCGCCATTACTCATGATTACCACGTGGTCACCCGCTTGAGTAATGCGCACCAAGGTGTCGATGATGCTATCAATGGTGTCGCACACTTGAGCGGGAACGGAGCTGACTTCAAGGATGGCTTCCAGGTTCCAGGATAAGCCTATGGGTTGATACCAGATCACTTCAGTGGCGTCGTTAGTGGATGCGGCCAGTGCCGCCTGATGGGTACCCAGACGCATGGTGTTGGAGCGGGGTTCGATAACGGCAATAATGCGCGCCTCCCCTACTTTTGCCCGCAATCCTTGCAAGGTGGTTTGAATGGCGGTGGGGTGATGAGCGAAGTCGTCGTACACCTGCACCCCAGCGGGTGAGCCGAGTAATTCCATGCGCCGTTTAACCCCACCGAAGGCACTTAAGGCTTCAATGGCATGCGCGGGCGTCACCCCGGCGTGACGGGCCGCCGCAATAGCCGCCAAACCATTGTGTACACTATGAGCACCGGTCATCTCCCATTTCACGGTACCAAAGGATTGATCACCGAATAGCACTTCAAACTCGGAACCATCCGCCGCCAAAAGATTAGCGTGCCAACCCTGATCATTGATGGCTTCCGTGGGAGTCCAGCAGCCCATGGCGATGACTTCATCCAGGGCGGCTTCACCTCTGGGATAAATCACTAAACCATTACCGGGAACCGTACGCACACCGTGGTGAAACTGCTTTTGAATCGCCTGCAGGTTTTCAAATATATCGGCGTGGTCATATTCCAGATTATTAAGAATAAACGTGCGCGGCAGGTAATGAACGAATTTGGAACGTTTATCAAAGAAGGCGGAATCGTATTCGTCCGCTTCGATCACAAAGAAAGGGTCTTTACCCAGGCGGGCAGAAACGGGCAAGTTAGCAGGTACACCACCAATTAAATAACCCGGTTCCAGACCTGCCTGTTCCAGAATCCAGGTAACCATTGTGGTTGTGGTGGTTTTGCCATGAGTACCGGCCACGGCAATCACCCAACGCCCTTGTAATACATGATCCCGCAACCATTGCGGGCCGGAAGTATAGGGAATGCCTCGATCGAGCATATATTCCACGGCGGGGTTGCCCCGTGACATGGCATTGCCCACGATCACCAGATCCGGTGGCGGATCCAGTTGCTGCGGATCATAGCCTTCGGTCAGTGCAATGCCCTGTTGTTCCAGTTGGGTACTCATGGGTGGGTAAACATTGGCGTCACTGCCACTGACCCGATGGCCTTGAGCTTTCGCCAGGACCGCCAAGCTGCCCATAAACGTGCCACAGATTCCCAAAAAATGCAGGTGCATGCTGGCTCCTATTTCTGTTGAATGGCTTCCGCCGGTAAAAAGCTGAGACTCACCATTAATAGCATTATCCACAAGGCAACAGCCAGTGCATTGCCGCCAAAACGCCCTAACCCCATGGCTGAATCGTATATTCGCCCTTTGATCACAATGTCCCAGATCACCAGGGACAACAATAGGGATTGAATCAGGCTGCTGTACATTCCGCTTTTAGGTGCAGATATCAGCAGTAATTGTAGCGGTAAACTGAGCATACTGATGAGTAAATCCGTACCCAGACAGGCTGTTATGGTTTGCAGGAAACGGGGAATTAATTTTTTTACTGATAATAATGCGTAAACAACCACAAACCAAAGGGCAATGGCCACCACGCTACCCGCAAATCGCTGGGTAAAATAAGCGGGTTCCACATAAGCGGTGAGCAGCAAGCTCAACACCACCAGCGCAACCACCAACAGACCCAACAAGGGGGGTGAGTAAGGCACATCCTGAGGGCCTTTCCGAAACGTACAAATCTGCCAAAACAGATAAATCAGCGCTTTCAACGAGTTCTCCCTAGACTCTAATATCATTGCATTCCCCACAAGGGGCGCTCATTGTGCCAAATCCTGACGCTTGCCACCATCACCCCATGAAAAAGCAGCGCGATTCCTATATTATCCGCCTACTTATTATCTACCGATTGCCCATGCTCTTGCTGGGGTAGTTCAAGTTGTCGCCAAGAGGAAGCTCCATGCCCGTGAAAAATGCCTTTTATGCTCAGTCCGGTGGGGTAACAGCTGTAATTAATGCCACCGCCTGTGGGGTCATCGAAACGGCTCGTCGCCACAGTGATCGTATCGGTACGGTGTTTGCGGGCCGTAATGGAATTATCGGGGCACTCAACGAAGATTTAATCGACACCCGCTTCGAAACCGACGCCACCATTGCTGCACTGAAACACACTCCGGGTGGTGCTTTTGGTTCCTGTCGGTACAAATTACGCAGTTTTGAAGAGAACAAACGGGAATACGAACGGCTGGTGGCGGTATTCAAAGCTCATGATATCGGCTACTTCTTTTACAATGGCGGTGGTGATTCTCAGGATACGGCGAACAAAGTGTCGCAAATTTCCGTGAATATGGGCTACCCCATTACCTGTATCGGCATTCCGAAAACCGTGGACAACGATCTACCCTTTACGGATTGTTGTCCTGGCTTTGGCTCAGTGGCCAAGTACATCGCCATTTCCACCCGTGAAGCGGCCCTGGATTTGGCTTCCATGTGCGAAACTTCCACCAAAATCTTTGTTATGGAAGTGATGGGACGCCATGCCGGTTGGATCGCCGCCGCTGGGGCCTTGGCCCGTGAAGAAGCCGGTGACCCACCCCATATTATTCTGTTCCCGGAAATTAAATTTGATCAGGAAGCCTTTTTGAAAAAGGTGCAGCAATCCGTTAAAGATCACGGCAACTGCGTAATTGTGGTGTCCGAGGGGGCCCAAAACCCCGATGGCACTTTCCTTGCCGATAGCGGTGGTAAAGATGCTTTTGGTCATACCCAACTGGGTGGCGTAGCCCCCTATTTGGCGGGCATGATTCGCAATGAGCTGGGCTATAAATACCACTGGGCGGTGGTGGATTACTTACAACGGGCCGCCAGCCATATCGCCTCCGCCACCGATGTGGACCATGCCTATGCCGTAGGCCAGGCCGCCGTGGAATTTGCCCTGGCGGGAAAAAATGCCGTTATGCCCACGATTGTTCGCCATCCGGGGACTGAATATCGCTGGTCTATTGGTGAAGCACCGCTAGCGGACGTGGCGAATGTGGAGCAGATGATGCCCATGGACTACATCAGCGAATGCGGTTTTGATATTACCCCCAAGTGTCGCGAATACTTGTTACCGCTGATTCAGGGTGAAGCCTACCCGCCTTATCACAATGGCATCCCGGTGGTGGCGAAACTGAAAAAGATCCGCGCGGAAAAACGGCTGGCGGAAAACTTTAACTTATAGGTCTTACTATACTCTAGTAAAAGGCGGCCCTATCAAAAGCGGCCCTAATCAAAGATCACCGTCTTGCGGCCGTGAATCATCACCCTGTCCTGCAGGTGATGGCGCAGTCCGCGAGCCAGCACAATTTTTTCCACATCGCGCCCCAGGCGAACCAGATCTTCTTTGTTGTGGCGATGGTTAACCCGTTCCACATCCTGCTCGATGATCGGCCCTTGATCCAACTCTTCGGTAACGTAGTGGCAGGTGGCACCGATCAACTTCACCCCACGATCATAAGCTTGATAATAGGGGTTGGCCCCCACAAAAGAAGGTAAAAAACTGTGATGGATATTGATCATGCGGCCATGGTAGGCCTGACACAAATGGGGCGGCATGATTTGCATATAGCGAGCTAACACCACCGTATCGGCCTGATATTGGTTCAGCAGTGTTTCCACTTCCTGGAAATGAATTTGCTTGTTTTCGGGGTCTACGGGTACATGGTGAAAAGAAATGCCGTGCCATTCCACCATCTCCCGCAAATTATCATGGTTGGCGATAACCGCCGCAATATCGCAATACAATTCATCGCTGTGCCAACGGTACAGAATATCTGCCAAACAATGAGAGGCGTGGCTGGCCAGAATCACTACACGTTTACGCTCGGCAGAATCACTGATGAACCATTCCATCTGAAACTCTTCAGCGATAGCGTTAAAACCTGAAACAAAATCTTCCAGGCTAATGCTAAGGGAATCTGCTCGAATCTCATTGCGCATAAAGAACCAACCCGCATCGTGATCGGAGTGATAGCTGGCTTCCGTCAACCAGCCATTGCACTGACTGATGTACTGACTGACCCGTGCCACGATACCCACCTTGTCAGGGCAGCAAATAACTAAACGATAGGTGTGTTCCATAGTAATCCAAGTAGTGATTCAAAAAGACCGGCCAAATTTAGAGCCCATTATATCCCTTGTCTTGATTTGGTGCAGGGGGGATCGATTTATACAACTCAATCACCGGTGGCGGAAATTCAATAGGCGCCATCCATCGCCAGGGAGCAAAGCGCTTTACCAATTGATAACTAGAGCCATGGGTCAGATATATATCTTTATAAATCTCCAATACCTGTGGTGGCGGTGGCGCCCCCAGATACCAATAGTTGTTATCTTCAACTGCCACTGTCAGGTCGGGTTTAATGACACCCGATGCAAATGCTGGTAATACGATATCAGTATCAAAGCTGGACACCAGCATATAGTCAGCTGCTTTATCAGGAGTAAAAACGACCGAATACCGAGAAGGATCAATGGATGGGTAACGCCACATGTGCTTAACCTGCTGCGATAACACCGGGATATAGATAGTAGAACCTTGGGGAATATTCTGATGAATATAGTTGGCGGCGGAGCTTCGAGTGTCAGGATAACGAGATACAGCCCCCCAGCCAGAATAAATAACACCTTGGACTACCACTAGCACCATAATGGCATTATTTACCGCTGGCCTAAAATTGAAATGATGGCAAACCTGCACCACCAGATAAGCCGAAAGCATACAAATAATGGGTAAAATCAATATCAAATAGCGAGCGACTAAAGCAGACCCAAAATAAAGAAAAAACACTAAGCAGACCAAAGCCAGACTGAACTCAAATAACGAAGATCTGCGCACTAGGGCGCGGAGTAAAGCCACAACAAACACAACCGCTACAAATGGCGAAGAAGCCACCATCAGACAGCTAAACTGATTAGCTAATATCGCGATAAAGTCATGCGAAAAATAACTCAAACGATCCATTCGTTCACTTTCAAACTGAATCGAAGCCACAAACACATCGGGATGCAACAAAATTGATGGTGTGCTCACAAAAAACGCCAATAGCGCCAAAGCACCGACTCCAATCACTTGTTTGAAGGCACGAAATACATTCTGCTGGTTATAGTGATAACAGGCGATAAATACGGGCAGAACGAATAAAGCAGCCGTGTACTTTGCTCCAACAGCTAGGCCTAAACTCAGCGAAGACACCACTAAGTACCCGAATGACGGTCTTTTCAATCCCTGGAGCAAGCTCCATAGAAATACAGTGGCTAAAAATCCAGTGGTTACATCAGTAGTGATCCACGCAGAATTCGCCACATGCAACAAAGAAAACGCCAATAATGCGGCACTCAAAAAGGCAACTTGACGGCTTTGATAGAGCGACCAAGCAAGCGCGTACACCACAAGAATCGTTAAGGTACCCAGGCCAATTTGCAACAATCGGCCATGCAATGCAGTCACCCCACCGATAAATCGATCTTGAGGCGCACCTTGGTAATCATTGAGCCACTTTATGGCTGTTCGAGCAGGCCAACTCACCAAGCCCACCAAGCTATGGGTAGCCGTTGGATAACGTAAATCGTCCATATTGAGAACACTAGCGGGATATTCAGTAGCCGTTAGAACAATTTTCGGCTCATCCGGATGATAATTGGCTTCAGCAAATGGAGGAGTTCCCCAAAACAATCCGGACAACCTCAGTGCAAAACCCACCACACAAACCGCGATCAAGAGCCACAATTGCCATGAATTATCAAAATTCTGGCGGATTGTTTTCAGCATGGGTGTCTATACCTTAACTTTACGGGTTTCATAGAATAACAATCACTCGCGTGAGATAATAGCGCGACTATCAACAATCGCTCAACACACAAGGAAACATGTGGTTGAGCCATGTATACCAAGAGATGATTATGCAGCGCCCCAATTACATGCCGCGACTTTATCGAATTTGGCAAATTGTTCCCCTCGTTTTGATCAATATATTCTTAGTGGTTAGCTGTGGTGGCGGTAGCGGCAAAGATACCGCTAAATCGATAGCCGCCGAAATCTCTTCGATCAGTGGTTCCTTGAGCGTAGCCGACGAGAATGGCCAGCCCTTTAAAACTGAGGGGGCAACCGTTGAAATTGAAGGAATTGAAGAATTCATACGTCGAGTAAATTCAGGAAAAACGAATACTGAGGCCACTTCAGGCCCTTCTTCCACTGACAAAAACGGCGAAATAAGGTTATCAGTCGAAAAGAGCAAAATCAGCTCAAGAGAGCTTTATGTTGTTACCTTCAAATGCAAAGACACCCCAACCTGTGAACTAAATACTCCCATTCACATAGTGCTTGAGGGCAGCCAATTGTTAGCGAGCAACTGGTCCGCCACAGCACTCACTGAAATTGCCTATCAGAAAATTGCCTACTATGTGGCAGCAGGATACTCCGTCGACGAAATGCAACAAACGCTGAATAATAATGCCGGCTGGTTACTACACCTAGATTTAACGGGTGATTCAGTGGTGAACTACGAAGACGTTATTGCCTGGCGACCATTCTCTCCTGAGAGCAAAAATGCCCTGCGTAAAAGTGAAGAGTTCAGCCAGTTCAGTGGGAGCCTCAATGAATTTATATCGAATAACAAATTAAAGACTTTGGCCCAAGAAATATCGAACCCCTTACTGTCTAACTTGGACTTTGATTCTGATATTTACAGTGCCGCCTATAGCGAAGATTTCGCCTATTTAGCCAGCAGTAAAGGCTTGGTCATTGTAGATTACCGAGATCCCTTAAATCCAGCCATTACCAACACAATGGATCAAATCATTAATCCATTGTCAGTAGCTGTCAACGGTGACTACGCTTTTACTGTTGAAAACTCTCCAGGAGATGGCGGCACTATAGAAACAGCAACGCTACGAGTACTAAGCCTACAGGACAAAGCCAACCCCACTGTTCTATCCGAATTAACAATCAATCCCGTTTTTACCGACGATGGTGCCAAAACATTTGAAGTAATTGCAATCAAAGATGACTACCTATACGTGGCTACCGCAAGCCATCTACAAATAGTCAATATCCAAGACCCTAAAGCGCCTAAGCTTGTGCAAACACAAGCTGCACTGAATCTAGGGGGGCCAAGACGCGGTACATCTATCCAGCTTTATTATGATGTTGCCATCGTAACGACACCTTATTCTGTTCATAGCTACGACATCGGCAATCCGGAAGAACCAAAGCCGCTATATGAGCGATGGTATACAAAAAATGCTAGCGATAGGCTTGAAAATCAAAACGTTTTCTCAACCCACATTTATCAGAATTACTTAATAATATCTAAGGGTACAGATGGCTTGGAAATTCTAGATTTGAACTCAGGAAAGAATCAGTCCATTGCCGCCGAGATTGAATTGCCTGGATTCTCATTATTTTCTAGAACCTATGGCGACAAGCTATTCGTCACCGACAGTTATGCGGCTACGATCCACGTCGTCGATATCAGCGACATTACACAGCCTGAATATATTGCCCGATTAAATTCAACGGCCACCATTAGGGGACTTAAAGTTGGAGAGCAACGTGCTTTTATTTCCGATGCCTCGGGCTTTCGAGTGATGGATATAGAGCAAGTATCAGCAGTAATACCCACCAATGTCCATAGCATCGGCACCAATGACGAAGTAACTAGCCTTCTTTTGCATGGTGCTGTGGCGTATTTAGGTAAAGGCAGTGAACTTATTACCGCCGACATTACCGACAGCGATCAACCCAAGTTCATGTCTGTGCAACTTACGCCACACTATGTCAATGACTTAGTTGTGTACGGTAATTATTTATATATTGCCAATGCCAACCAAGGGATTAAAGTTTTTGATATTTCAAACCCTTTAGCACCTATCGCCGTGAATGAGAACATTACCCAAACCACCAGCAATTTTACTGGCTTGGCTTTACACAAGGGTTACTTATATGTATCAGCAGGTACTGAAGGAATCTACGTTTATGACCTCAGCAACCCCTCCGAACCAAAAGATATTCTACACAGATATACCGGTGGATTTTCTAGAAATCTGACAATTATTGGAGATGAATTAATTGTCGCTGATACAACAGGATTTATTAAGTACCATATTGCTGCTCCCGACAATTTAATTAGAAAGAACTTACTTCTCTTCCCTAAATTATCACGCTTCAATTCATTAACCATCACCAATGCTGATGGGGTTCTCTATACCACAGACAGTAATAATAGTTTGCAGATTCACGACGCAAAAGATACCGATAATATCAGAACTATCGAAATTGAACCTTTTCTATTCGATGCAGTGAGTGTGACTATAGCAGGCAAGCACGCCTATGTTGGCGACCGCAGCTCTAATATACACATTCTGGATATCAGTAATCCAGAAACCCCTTTTATACTAGGAAGCGCTGATTTAATTGGTACAGCCAAAAAAATCATTGTACACAACAAACTGGTTTACGTTGCAACCACTTATGGCCTGGAAATTTTAAAAGCCATGCCAGAAGAATGATCTGGAATCATTTAGTGCAGCCAACCATAAAGCGCCACTAACAACAGCACAAATAGCAAACCAGAAAGACACTGCCAGAACCGAACTGGATCGCGCTCCAACAAGGGGCGCTGTGCAACACTTAAAAATTCTGGATTGGGGTACTGCAGATCTCGGACAAACTCAGATAATGATTCATAACGCAGATCGCCACTTATTTGCAAAGCCTTGCGCAAAGCACCATCGATCCACACTGGAACCAAGGGATTACGTCGATACGCGGGTATATATTTTAACGAAAGAAACTCGCTTGTTGTTTTTGCCGTGGAATAAGAATCGCCAAATGGATGATGCTTAGTAAGCATTTCATACAGGACCACAGCCAATGAAAACTGATCACTTTTTTCTGTTCTGGGTCTATGCAAGCGATATTCAGGCGCTGAATAGTCTAGCGTCCCTAAGGCACTTTCTCGATCAAAGGTTGTTGCAATTTCGTCAACCCCAGCCACATAAACCGAACCAAAATCTATAATTACCGGATCTTCACCGCGCAGCATCAAATTGTCTGGTTTAATATCCTGATGCAACGTCTCTTTGCGATGAAAAGCACGAAGCCCTTGCACCAATTTAACGGCTAATTGGGTAACCTTGGTAACTTCTGGCAAGCCGGGCTCTGCAATTAATTTTGCGAATGTAGGCCCAGGCACCAACTCAATTAAATAATACAAAAAACGCCGGGGATTTGGAGGCTCTACCACTTTTACCACATAATCGCTGGTAATTCTGCGCCCGACCCACTCCTCCATAATAAAACGCTCAATATAAGCGGGGTCATCTTCATAATTTACCGAAGGGGTTTTCATTATCGCCGTTATGCCACTGTCTACATGTTCAACGCGGAACAACTGACTCCTTTGGCTGCCATGAATCTGTTCCAAAACACGCCAACCATCGAGCTTGTAGCCAACTTCAAGTTCCGGCGGAAACGGCAGTTGTGTTAGTGATTGAAACACATCGTCCCCGGTTTCTTGCCCCAACTGATCGATTGCAATCAGCTGACAACTCAAATTGTCAGGGCTTTGGTTAGCGCTTGCTTTTTCAACTAACGCCTGAGCTATAACCTCCAAGTCTTCACTGCTAGCAAAGATCTGCTGGATCTGACGAGGCTCAAGATAATCATGGATGCCATCCGTGGTTAACAGAAAGATGTCGCCAGGTTCGATATCCACTGTTTTAAAATCCACATCAAGATTTAAATCAATCCCTAATGCTCGAGCCAAATAACTTTGTCCTGGACCAATGCGCGCAGTGTGATCACGGGTTAGCTGCTCTAAACTGGAATCCCGCCAACGATAGATGCGGGAATCACCCACATGAAACAAGTAGGCTGAACGAGATTTAAAAACCACTGAACTAAAAGTACAAACGTAGCCTTTTTCAGCGGCGGTGTATTTTTGACCTTGACCAAACAACCAGCGGTTTAAAGCCACTAGCACTTTATGGGCGGACTGTTTAACACTCCAGGAATCGGGAGTTGAATAATAGTCTGTAATAAAGCCGGTGACGGCAATTTCTGCCGCCTCCTGTGCTGATTCTGCTGCGCTTACCCCATCAGCTATAGCCGCCACAATGCCCTTACGCAACAAGATGCTGCCAGTGGGAATTTGTAGGCCAACGCAATCTTCATTGCACGCCTTTGCACCCGCCAGCGTTCGTTGAGCGGTTCGAACTTGAAGCGAATGCTGCGGCGTTTCTATGGTCACGTTTTGGTTCGCTTCTCTTAATTAACTTCAATTAATTGTACGGTGCCATCCGGTAATACTTCTGACATATGCCCTTCCGGTTCTTCCAAAAACTGTACCAGCATGAACACCACCGCAGCCGCACCCGCAATAACTAAAAAGAAAGTCGAAGAATCCACAAAAGATAATACGGTTAAAAAGGTTACCGCACCCACATTTCCATAGGCTCCGGCCATTCCAGCTATTTGACCCGTCATTCGGCGTTGAACCAAAGGTACCATAGCAAATACAGCACCCTCTCCCGCTTGCACAAAGAAAGAACAACTCATAGTGGCCACTACCGCTACCCAAATCCACCAGGAACCATCAATTTGACTGAGAATTAAATAACCTACGGCTAACCCGGCAATCAGTATACTCATAGTTTTTTTGCGACCAAACTTATCACTAATCCAACCACCGCCTGGCCTTGCCACCAAATTCATAAAGGCAAACCCAGATGCCAGCAAACCGGCTTTTACGGCATCTAACCCAAAAGTTTCCATAAAGAACAGTGGCAGCATAGACACTACCGCCAACTCAGAACCGAAGGTCACAAAATACGCCCAATCCAAAACCGCCACTTGCTTAAATTTGTATCCTTGCTGAGCAGTTTCTGGCTGCGGATCAGTAAACAAATGGCTATTGACTTTGTAGATTTGCGATACTTGGAAAACAAATAATACCACTAGCCCAATCCACAGGGCGATGGTGGCACCTTCTGCCAAAAGTTCTAAATTATCGGGACCGAGCTTCCAAGTAAGTACCGCCAGCGCAGCGTACATGGGAATATTCATTAACAAATAAAAGAAAAAATCCTTTTTATTAGACACTTCTAAACCGCCGGATTTTTTGGGTTTGAAGTAAGTGGAGCCTTTCGGAGTATTACGCGCTCTGAAATAGAAGAATATACCGTAAAAGAATGCAATCGCCCCCGTGCTGGCAACGGCGTAGCGCCAGCCCTCAGGGCCACCATAAATAAGCGCCAATGTCGGCAAGGTCATCGCCGCCGCCGCAGAACCAAAATTGCCCCAACCACCGTAGACCCCTTCGGCTAAACCCACCTGTTTGGCCGGAAACCACTCGCCCACTAAGCGAATGCCTATGACGAAACCCGCCCCCACAAAACCTAACAAAAAGCGGCTCAACGCCAGCATTTCATAACTGGTGGAAGACGCAAACAGAAAACAGAGCATGGAAGAAGAAACCAATAATCCACTGTAAACATATCGGGGACCAAATTTATCCACTAATATGCCAATAATAATTCGAGCAGGAATGGTTAGCGCTACGTTTAAAATCATTAAGGCTTTGACTTGTTGCTGGGTCAAATCAAAAGTTTCTTTGATGGCAGCCAATAAAGGTGCATGACTGAACCAGACAACAAAGGTAATAAAAAATGCTACCCAAGTTAGGTGCAAAGTACGAATGCTCGGATTTTTCAAATCCAGCACATTTAGCTTTCCTTCACTCATGTGGGGCTCTCCAGGTTTAAGCGGGCCTATAAACTCAATTCAAGCCCCAGCAAAGCAAACCATATGCCATAACACCATTATGGAGCACACATAAACCAATAATGCATCATTTAAATGCCTTTTTAGCCTATATCAAACACATAAAACTCTATACTAGTGCAACATTCGCCACTTAAAGCACATTATTAGCGCTTTAATATTGTCTATAAAAACAAATAACGCACTCTAAAAACACACAAACCACTCGAAAACAAACCATTATAGTGCATATTTAGCGTACGAGCGCTCTAGCCTAAGAATGGCATAAGGCTTGCTAATTATTGGGGATAGCATGCAAACCTTTCCACATCGTTTCTTTCGCGGGAGTAGTACATTTGAACGCCGCACCCATTGCAACCAAACCAAAACTTGTCCTCATTGGCAATGGCATGGCAGGAGCCCGCTGCCTGGAAGAACTACTTAAACTTGCGCCGGACAAGTATGACATCAGTGTAATCGGCGAAGAGCGCTTTGGTAATTACAACCGCATCATGCTTTCACCCGTACTCGCCGGAGAGAAAACCATCGAGAGCATTATGCTCAACGATGTTGACTGGTATCACGACCATAAAATCACCCTCTATAAGGGCGAAAAAGCGGTAAAGATTAACCGTAAACAACGTGTCGTCTGTACCGAGTCAGGGCTAGAAATCCCATACACGCGACTTATTCTCGCCACCGGTTCCATTCCGCGACGGCTAGCGGTTCCCGGCAAAGAACTCAGCAACATCTTCACCTTTCGCGATATCAACGATGTAAACAACATGCTGGCGCTCTGCCATCAACGCAAACACGTTGCCGTGATTGGCGGCGGTTTACTTGGATTGGAAGCGGCCAACGGCCTGAGCATTCAAGGCATGGAAGTAACGGTAATTCACAGCTCGGAGTACCTTCTAAACCGCCAACTGGATGAGGAAGCCGCCCGCTTATTGGAGCGATCCTTGGCGAGTAAAGGTATAGGATTTTATTTTAACGCAAGAACCAAAGCTTTAATTGGCGACAGCAATGGCGCTGTGACACAATTACAATTTGAGGATGGCCGCACACTGGATGCCGACATGGTGATCATGGCCACGGGTATCACCCCCAATATCGAGCTGGCACAATCCGCTGGCTTACAATGCCAAACGGGCATCTTGGTCAGCGATGCCATGCAAACCTTCGACCCCGCTATTTACGCGATCGGAGAATGCGTCCAGCATCGAGGCGAATTATTTGGTTTGGTGGCACCATTATTTGAGCAAGCCAAGGTCTGCGCCAACCATCTGGCAGAACTGGGTTACGGTATTTATGTAAGCAAGGCTTTAGCGACGCAACTCAAAATTACCGGCATTCACGCTTTTTCTGCCGGGAATTTTTTAGGAACCCATGAATCAGAAGTCATTACCTATCATGACGAATATCACGGCTATTACAAAAAACTGGTGATAGCACACAACAAATTAATCGGCGCCATTCTCTACGGCGACACCCAGGATGGCGGTTGGTTTTTTGACTTGATTCAAGCCGAGACAGATATATCGGATTGGCGCGATCAACTGATTTTTGGCAAAGACTTCTGTAACCAGGCTGCGTAATGAAATCAGACGATTCAACAATGCCAAACGGTTTATTAAGGACAGCTTAAATAATGACTCAGCGAGCCATGCCAAATAAGACCACCTGCCCCTATTGCGGTGTTGGTTGCGGCATATCAGCGAAAATCGACAGCCCCACCCGATTTTCCGTGACCGGAGACGAATCTCACCCCGCCAACTATGGCCGCTTGTGCTCCAAGGGCTCAACCTTAGCCCACACCCTCACTCATGAGGGTCGCTTACTGCACCCCCAAATTCATGGCATTCGCGCCAGCTGGGATCAAGCCACTAACGCCGTAGCGGAACGCTTCACCCAAATTATTGCAGATCACGGCCCGGACTCCGTAGCTTTTTATGTCTCAGGACAACTCCTCACTGAAGACTATTATATTGCTAACAAATTCATGAAGGGGTTTATTGGCAGCGCGAACATCGACACCAATTCCAGGCTCTGCATGTCCTCCGCCGTTGCCGCGTACAAGCGGGCTTTTGGCGAAGACAGTGTCCCCGGCAACTACGAAGATCTTGAGTTAGCCGATTTAATGGTACTCACCGGATCCAACACAGCCTGGTGTCACCCAGTATTATTTCAACGCATTAAAGCCGCCCGCGAAAAAAGTGGAATGAAGGTTGTCGTCATAGACCCACGGCATACAGCCACCTGTGAAATTGCCGACCTGCACTTACCCATCAAACCGGGCACTGACGTTAAACTCTTCAATGGATTACTGTCTTATTTAGCTGAGAAAAACGGTCTCAACCAGGATTACATCGCCGCCCATTGCGATGACTTTGAGTTAGCGCTCAGCAGTGCACAACAGGATGCTCCGACGATTGACCAGGTGGCTCACGATTGCGAGCTGACGCCTCAGGCGGTGGCCAACTTTTATCAATGGTTTCTGGAAACGGAACGCACAGTTACCTGTTTTTCTCAAGGCAGTAATCAATCAAGCCAGGGCACTGATAAAGGCAATGCCATTATTAACTGTCATTTAGCCACAGGCCGGGTCGGCCTGCCCGGAGCCAGTCCTTTTTCCTTGACGGGCCAACCCAATGCCATGGGCGGTCGTGAAGTGGGTGGACTAGCCAACCAATTGGCGGCCCATATGGATTTTGAACCGGCGGATATCCAAGCCATTAAAGCATTTTGGCACAGCGATCGCGTGGCCCAAAAACCCGGACTGAAAGCCGTGGAATTATTCGAAGCCATTGAAGCGGGTAAAGTAAAAGCAGTTTGGATCATGGGAACCAATCCTGTGGTGAGCTTACCCAACGCCAACCAGGTAAAACGCGCATTAACCAAAGCCGAGTTTGTGGTGGTTTCTGACTGCATCGCAAAAACCGACACCACTGTCTTTGCCCATGTTTTGCTGCCCGCAGTCGGCTGGGGTGAAAAAGACGGCACAGTCACCAATTCCGAGCGCTGTATTTCTCGCCAACGGGGGCTACTGGAAGCACCAGAACAGGCCCGCCAGGATTGGCGCATCTTGCGGGATGTTGCTCACAAAATGGGTTTGGCGGAGCACTTTCCCTATCAATCAGCTGCCGACATATTTCGGGAGCATGCCGCTCTTTCCGGGCTTAACAGCGCCACCAACAAGCAATTCGACATTTCCGATCTGGCCACCATTAGTGACTACGATTACGATCAATTAGCACCTATTCAATGGCCGGTTCGCGCGGGCAATGGGACACCCAGACTCTATGGCGACGGTCAATTTAGCACCGCTTCCAAGCGCGCAAAATTCAATGCCGTTAGCAACAAAGGAGTGGCAAACCAGGTATCTGAGACTTGGCCCTTAAGCCTCAACACTGGCCGTATCCGTGACCAGTGGCACACCATGACCCGCACAGCCCTGGCACCACAGCTGAATGCCCACAAACCGGAAGCCTATATTGAAATCAATCCCAGCACAGCTCAACAACTCTATATTGCCAATGGTGACTTGGTAAAAGCGGAAACAGCCTGGGGCACCATGATTGCCAAAGCTGAATATTCCGAAGCAATCCGACCCTTAGACATTTTTATCCCCATGCACTGGAATGACCAATGGTCTCGTGGCGGCCGTGTTGGCGCTTTGGTTAATCCTGCGGTAGACCCCATCTCCGGGCAGCCAGAATCTAAACACACACCCTGTCGTATCAACCCATGGCAACCTCGCTGGTCAGCACTTGTTTACTCTAAGCGCAATTTGCCTTTGCCAGACTATGAATACGGTGTCAAAGTGCGGGGCGATCTTTTCTATCGCTACGAAATAGCCGACGGTGGCATTATGCCTACCGCTAGCGAACTGGCGGCGGCCTTCGGCTTGAACGAACCGGCCACAGCCGCACTGAAATACGAAGACGTAAAAACGCAAAACTATCGTTACGCCTGGCTGCATCAGCAAAACAATGAGCCCACGACGGTTGAACACTGCCTATATATACAACCACAAACAGAATCACCCAGAGCTAACATCGACCGCAACTGGCTAGCCACCGCTTTTCAGGCAACCACCCTAAACTCCATCGAATTAAAAGCCCTGTTATCCGGACGCAGCCCCGCCGGAGTGGAAGATTGCGGACGCACAATCTGCGCCTGCTTTGGCGTCGGCGAGAAAACCATTCGCAAAGCCATTAAAGATCACAACTTAAAATCAGCGACTGAGGTAGGCCAACATTTAAAAGCAGGCACTAACTGCGGGTCGTGCATCTCTGAGATAAAGAACCTGTTCTAATCCCGCTCCTACCTTGCTCAAGCCGCCCTAACACAGCACAGCAGTGGATAAATTGCTATTTCCAAAGAAAATCTAATCCATGATAAACATCAAATAATGAACCATTAAGGTTCACTTTAAATGCGAAAGGCACTTTTTTAGTTCTTTTTAGAAAGACTAAGCTAATCCTGTTAGCGTTATTATGGATCATTTTTCTTTACCGTATGCACTATTATGTTTCTTTTTCGCGTTTTTTACTGTTTTTTATCCAAAAATCCGCGCCAAATTGAATCATCAAGAAAAATTACTTTGATTGTTACAGATTGGCATATTAGGTGCTTTATAGGTTGGGAGTATCGAGCCAGTTAGAGACCAAAATCGGAGCCTTATTGTGAGCAAACAAAAATTAGTTGTAATCGGTAATGGTATGGTGGGCCAAAAATTTCTTGAGCAATTCAGTGCCAAAGAAAACGCCAGCGAATATCAAATTACTACCTTTTGTGAAGAGCCACGACCGGCTTATGACCGCGTGCATTTATCGGCGTATTTTTCCGGTAAGACAGCACAAGATTTGTCTTTGGTTGAAGCTGGCTTCTTTGAGCAAAACAACATTGAGGTTCGCCTCGGTGACAAAGCGGTGGCAATTGACTGCAAAAATAAAGAAGTCAAATCCGCCAAGGGCGACATTATCAGCTACGACAAGTTAGTGTTAGCCACTGGCTCCTATCCCTTTGTTCCCCCCATACCAGGCAAAGATCGCCCAGAGTGCTTGGTTTATCGCACCATCGAAGATCTGGAAGCGATACAAGCCACAGCGGCCAAAAGCCGTGTTGGAGTGGTTGTGGGTGGCGGTCTACTCGGGCTGGAAGCCGCTAAAGCGTTAAAAGATCTGGGCTTGGAAACCCATGTGGTGGAGTTTGCACCACGCTTGATGGCCGTTCAGATAGATGACGGCGGTGGCAGTATGTTGCGCTCCATGATTGAAGAACTGGGCGTTCAAGTGCACACCAACAAGAATACCAAGACCATCGAAGACGGCGAAGATTGCAAACTGAAGATGTGCTTCGCCGATGGCAGCCACTTGGAAACTGATCTGATTCTATTTTCTGCGGGAATTCGCCCCCAGGACGAACTCGCCCGTCAGGCTGAACTGCAAATGGGCGAACGCGGCGGCATCGTCATCAATAATTTTTGCCAAACTTCCGACGAAAATATCTACGCCATCGGTGAGTGCGCCCTTTGGAATAATCGCATATTTGGCTTGGTGGCACCGGGCTATCAAATGTCGCAAGTCGCAGCCGACGCTATTAGCGGCGAATCCGGCAACGAATTCCTAGGCGCCGACATGAGCACCAAACTCAAATTAATGGGTGTGGATGTGGCCAGTATTGGTGACGCCCACGGCATGACCAAAGGTGCACAGAGCTACATTTTCACTGATGAACACAATAAAATTTACAAGAAAATTGTCACCAGTGATGATGGTAAATATCTGCTGGGTGCAGTTTTGGTTGGCGAAGCCGAAGGGTACGGCAATCTATTGCAAATGATGTTAAATCAGATCGAACTGCCTGAATACCCTGATATGCTTATTCTACCCCAGCGTGACGGCGTCGCCGCTCCGGCCATGGGTGTTGATAAACTACCAGACAGCGCTCAAATCTGCTCCTGCAACAATGTCAGTAAAGGCGATCTTTGTTGTGCCATACAAAGCGGTATTACTGAGCTTGGGGAACTTAAAAGCAGCACAAAAGCAGCGACCAGTTGTGGCGGTTGTGCCGCATTAGTTGGGCAAGTATTGAATGCTGAATTGGAAAAGCTCGGCATCGAAGTGAAAAAAGATCTCTGCGAACACTTCCCTTATTCCCGTCAGGAGCTCTATCACCTGGTAAGGGTTGATGGTATTCGCAGCTTTGATGAACTGATTGCCAAACATGGCAAAGGTAAAGGCTGTGATATTTGCAAACCTACGACAGCCTCCATCCTGGCGTCCTGCTGGAATGATTATATTTTAGAAAAACCCCATGCTGGCTTGCAGGATACCAATGATTACTACCTGGCCAATATGCAGAAGGACGGCACCTACTCCGTGGTTCCTCGTGTACCCGGTGGTGAAATCACTCCGGACGGCTTGATTGCCATTGGTAATGTCGGAAAAAAATACGGCTTATACACAAAAATAACTGGCGGACAGCGTATTGATTTATTCGGCGCTCAGGTTCATCAACTGCCCTTGATCTGGAAAGAGCTGATTGATGCCGGTTTTGAAAGTGGACACGCCTACGGTAAATCCATGCGCACAGTAAAAAGCTGTGTGGGTTCCACCTGGTGCCGCTACGGTGTTCAAGACAGCGTGGGCATGGCCATTGAAATTGAAAAGCGCTATCGCGGAATCCGCTCGCCACACAAATTCAAATTGGCGGTTTCGGGCTGCACCCGCGAATGTGCCGAAGCCCAAAGCAAGGATATTGGGGTTATTGCCACTGAAAAAGGCTGGAACCTTTATGTTTGTGGCAACGGCGGCATGAAGCCGCGCCATGCGGAATTATTTGCATCAGATATTGATAGTGAAACACTGACCAAGTACATCGACCGGGTACTGATGTTTTACATCAAAACCGCCGACCGCCTGCAACGCACATCGGTTTGGATGGATAATCTTGAAGGCGGCCTCGCTTATCTGCAAGACGTCGTCATCAACGATTCCCTGGGCATTGGCGAGGAGCTCGAAGCCCAGATGAATCACTTGGTTGACACCTACAAATGTGAGTGGACTGCCACGGTGGAAGATCCAGAAAAAATGAAACGGTTCCGTCATTTTGTTAATGCGGACGCAACTGACACCAATATTGTTTTCGTTGAGGAACGTGGTCAGATCCGTCCCGCCAAAAAGGACGAAAAACGCATTGCTACTGCAACGGTTTAAAGGAGTAGGTAAAGATGAACGCACAAACCGAGCTTTGGGTTAAAGTTTGCAGTACAGACGAACTGCCGAACAACATGGGTATCTGCGCCAAAGTAGGTGACAAGCAAGTCGCCATATTTAAGATTACTACAGGCGATAGTTTCCAGCTGTACGGACTGGATAACTACGACCCTTTCAGCGATGCCAATGTGCTATCACGGGGTATTGTAGGAGACCTTAAAGGACATGATGTGGTTGCCTCACCCATTTATAAACAACACTTCATTCTTGAAAGCGGAACGTGCCTGGAACAGGAAGACGTTTCTATCCCAGTCTATAAGGTTCGCGACAGCGCAGGAATGATTGAAGTGCTTTTAGGCCAACCAGCCTAAAAGCCTGCCAAATCAAGAGGAGGTAATTGGCCTTGCCTTCTCATTGATACGTCATAGTGCTTGCCCATTGTGACGTTGCTTGACTCCAGTCCGCAAGGACTGACCCTCGGCTGGCCCGCGGTAGACGCAAGCGCTTCACAAGAGAGCTTGCACTGGGAATAAGCGATACCGAACTCCCCTTACCACCCTAGAAGGTAGTTTCCAGCAACCGCGACGCCAGCCACCTATTTATCTTTATCTGACCTAGGTCATCTGATCCGGGTCCTCTGATCCGGATTATCTAAAATCAAGAATGCCGATAGAGCAGATGAAACGCTTCATCACCCCTCCTCCTGCTGATCAATTATTACACAAACCCTGCCAGTGAATACAGCCAGTGGATTTTCGTGTAACCACCACTCTCTTTTGATATCTATACTTATCAGGCGCAAGGATGGAAAACAGTCACAAAAAAGCTCATGATAATTGTCTAGCATGCCTGCAACAGTAAGGAACTTGATGAGATTCTCTATCAAAAATTTTCGGTTCATCATCATCGTGGTTGTCGTCGCTTGCCTTTCACCACGCTTGGCCTTAAGCGCCCAATGCGATCAACTTAAAGGCTCATTGCAGTCGCAGCAGCAAGCACTGCGCTATCTTCAACAACAGAACCATCGCCTGGAAGAACTTAGCAACGGCCAACTTAGCCCAGAGTTTCGTATCGGCGAAGCACTCAATATTGTGATCACCGATCGTCTCGCAGTCGCCAATGCCATAGCCGAACTTAAGCGTGATCCCATAACCTTAAAAGAAGCACCAACCGCGTTCTCGGACTGTCCGGAACAAAAAAAAATCTGGCAGGATCAACAACGACAAATTGATTCACTCACGGGCCTAATTCAAAAGCGCAGCTTGCATTTATTGAGCCTTCCCCGCGAAACCCGACTGACTCTGACACGCGAGATACAGCAATGGGAAATGCTTTATCAGTTGGAGCAAGAAATTTTATCCTGGGCAGACACCCAATCCGATAGCAAAGCAACCGCCTTGGCCGAGTCCATCATCGAGTGGATAGATTACTGGCGCAACTCCATGCGTATCTGGTTGACCCAACTAATGGAACACAGCCTTGACGATTACCCCCTCGGTCAAATTTGGTATAACACCATGCAAGTGCCCAGCCCCAACGCTGCCATTCCCTGGGCGAATGTCGACTTATCAAGCACCGTAGAAATCAACAGCTGGCAACGTCAATTGAGCCAGGCCCACGCCGCCCTTATCCGGGAAGCCAGTAAATGGCGCAATCAACGAATTTGGAACCTGGGCTGGTCTGCTTTTTTCAAAGATTTAATTAACCCCCGGCAATTTTGGCAACATTTATCTTTCGAGTTACGCTACGCCCCCTTCAATATAGTCGATACCCTAAGCCGCCCCTTTATTCGTAGCTACTACCAGGAAATGGAAAAAGGAGATCGCGGCGAGTTACTGTCCAGCTGGTTTGTTCAGCTCGTTTTATTAGCTGCCGCAATGTCTGGACTGTTTCGTCTGGCATCTTATGCGCCTAGACAGTTATCACAGCTGCAAAGGGCGAGTTTAGGTCAGCTGGAAAACCGCGGCATGGCACTGCTGAAAAATGGGTTGTTCTGGTTCTTAAAGCCCAACGCCCCTTGGATTGTAGTACTTTTAGGCGCTTATTTATGCGTTCATTTTGTTCCAGAAAACTGGACCATTCTGGCGCTAATTCTTCCCTTAGGTAGTTTTTACGCGGCCCATTGCGCCATCCGAGTTATTTTGGAATGGATGATCTCCCGCACCTACACCCGCACCGAGCAATTTGTTGCCTCCCATACCGCCATCGCCCAGACCAAGGATGCGCGCACCCTGGCCTGGATCTGGGTCGCAGCCAGCTTGGTGGTTTACATGGTACTCAGTACCGGCGGTGGCTATCTGATGTTCATCAGCCTGATTCTTTGGGTTATAACCCTGTGGCTCAGTTTCTATGGGCTAATGTCACGCTATCCTGATGGTATCGCCCGCTTTCTGCTGTTTGTTGCCGGTCGCGGCAAAAGTCGCAAAGTGGAACCCGCCGCCGCGCAACAATGGTGGCTGAGAATAATCTGGCCACTGCTATTTGTCCTGGCGCATTTTGTAGATGTAATTCGCAGCACACACCAAAAACTTCTGGTGTTTGATACTTATCGAACCCTATCCATCAAAGTCATACGAATGCGTATTGCAGCAGAGCAAAAGGACGACGAATCGGGAGAAGTTGTAACCGACGAAGAGCCTCCGGATCTCAGTTACAGCGAATGGATGTTACGAGAAGAAGGTGTGCCTTGGATCGAGGTGACAGGCCTTGAGAAAGTCACGGCTCCCATCAAACATTGGGCCAACAACAACCCCGATGACAACGTACTATTGATTGTGGGTGACCAAGGCAGTGGCAAATCCTCTCTGGTTCGACATTTGTGTGAACAGTGGAAAGATCATCCCATTTCCGAGCTGAAAATCCCCGCAAAAACCACCGATCCAGCCGCTGTTTTTCCCTTGATCGCTGAACATCTGGGGTCAAAAGAAATCAGCAGCATTTCTGAATTGGCTGAATACGACCAAACGCTGTCGCCACAAATTGTGGTGATTGAGGATTCTCATAATCTATTTCTATCGGAAGTCGGCAAGCTGGACGCCTACCGGGCCCTCAACCAATGCTTGAACGCCCATTTGCAAAACATATTCTGGATTGTGGTCATGCACTCCCACAGTTGGACCTATCTAAACTGTGTATTTAATCGGGAATTACGCTTCAGTAATATTTTTTCCATGCCCCGCTGGTCACCCTCCGATATTCGCAAGCTTATCCTGTCGCGCCATCAAGGCAGTCGGCGACGCTTAAGCTATAACGAACTATTACTGTCCGCTTCTGCTGGCAATGAATCCAGCAGTGTCAGAGCCGCCAACTCCCGCGTCTTTAATATTTTATGGGAGCAAAGTGGGGGGACGCCTAAAGTGGCCATTAGCCTCTGGCTTAATGCCGCTCGCAGCAAAGATCGCACGGTGGAAATCGGGGTTCCGGAAAAACCCCAGAGCGCTCAATTAAAAGGTATTCGGGATGATTTGTGTTTTATCTATGCTGCAATAATCACCCACCATGCATTAAACAGCGCCGAAATTATGGAAGTGACCCACTATCCAGAAGCTATCGTACGGCACGCTTTGAAACAAGGCAGCTATCAAGGAATGTTGATCCGCGACAGCACCAAACGCTACCGCATCCATCCCCTCTGGCAGGGAACCCTATTTAACGTATTGGCCAGCCGCAATATGCTCTGGACTTAACCGCACAGGTAATCACTATGGAAAACACGGCACTGGATGAATTTGCCGCCATCGGCGATCTATTGAATATTGGCAAAGTCTTTATGCTGGTGGCCGCAGCGCTGTTCCTTTGGTTCAGCAATAGCCTACTGCGCAGCCTCAGCCAAAAGCTGATGGAGAAAATACCCTCCCGCCGCTTTCTGATTTTACAAACCGCCACTCTGCTCACCTTTCTTTGGTATTTCGGCGGTGTCTACTGGATGATTGCCGGCATTTTAAATCCACCAAGAGAATTGCTATTGGCCCTTGGCGGCAGTGCTGCGGTGGCCATGGGTTTTGCACTAAAAGATGTTGCAGCTTCGATTATTGCGGGCTTGATACTATTATTTGATCGGCCGTTTCAGGTGGGAGATCGAGTAAGTTTTAGCGACACCTATGGTGAGATCGTCAGTATCGGTTTGCGTTCCGTTCGACTGAATACGTTAGACGACAATCTGGTCACCATTCCCAACAGCCGCTTTATTACGGAAGTGGTGTCTTCTGGCAACGCGGGCGCGCTCGACATGATGGTGGTATGCGATTTTAATGTGGCCCTGGATGCAGACATTTCCAAAGCGCAGGCATTAATCCACGAAGTTATCGTCACCAGCCGGTTTGTTTATTTGAAAAAACCCGTCGCCTTTGCCTGCAGCGAAGTTGCCTTAAGTGACCGCTTAGCCATTCAAATTCGAGCCAAGTCTTATGTCCTGGATGTGCATTATGAAAAAGCGTTTCAATCCGATATTGTGGTTCGCGTTGCGGCACTGTTTACCCAACACGGTATCGCCCGCCCCGTGCATGATCCGAATAAAGGTCAATCGAGCTAAGTATCGTTGCCCCACTCTTGGGCTGTACTGCTAATACCAGTGCATATATGGGGAGGAAGGACCCATCTGCGATCACTACAGCCCTCACCCATTTCTTCTAACCCTCTGTTTTAACGTAAAAAAAGCCAACTCATTCAGAATGCTCACGATTGGCAGGATTCCTGCTAAACAAGGTGTTGTATACAACAAAGTATCCAACAAGACGCACCATAGCTAATCCTCCTGGCTCAGCGTCTATTTTCCTGAATGAGGTTTATCCCATGAAAGTAAACTATTGGGCGCTTGTGATGTTTGTTACGACGCCACTAATACAGGGCTGTTCCACCCTCTATCCGCCCACTAAGGATTTGCCGGACTCTGCTTCTCTGGCGCAGACGGAAATCCTTGATTTGGAGGATTTACGCACCAATACCGCCAGTTATGAATGGTTTGAATTCAAGCCGGGAGTCAAAAAACTTATTCTCAGTGGCACACCCGACACCAAGCATGTGAGTATTCTATGGTACTGGTATGAAGATAAACCGGGTAAAGTCCCCCTTCACTATCACGATAAAACCGAATCGATCTTTGTCATAGAAGGCACCCAGACTGACGACAAAGGGATTTACCCAAAAGGCTCCTTTTATTTTAATCCGCCCACCAGTGGTCACGACATTCGCGATAGCACCGGGCTTTTTTTGCTGTCCTATGCGGCACCACCCGATTTCAAACGCACCGCTGAAATTGCGCCTTACGAAAATCTAATTGTGTCACCGGATTATGCCAGCTTGCCCTTGGCAAGCTGTGCAGGAGAAAGTCAATGCCTGCCTTTGGACCTTGACCCTGCGGGCGGCATGAGTGGCCGCTTTATTAAACTTGGCGCAGAAAGCATAAGTGTCAGTGCCAATGCCATCATTGTGCTGGAAGGTTCCTGCACAATTGCCAGCAAACAATTCCCAGTGGACACCCTGCTGGTGGCCAAGTCGCAAACGCCTCTGGACTATGAGATTGGACCGGTGACTGGCAGCGAATGCCTGGTGTTTGAATTGGCTTTTGACTAGAGTGACATTCAACGCGCCAGCTAAGTCTATTAGATTAAATTTGATCAGAATTAGATCGGCTGGCGCCTCTATCCTGAAGCCCACTCATCAGGTATAATCCGACCGTTATTTCACCCCATACATTCACACGACAATCTAAAAGGTTTGATCATGGGTTTTAATTCAGTACCTGCTGGCAAAGATTTGCCAAATGATATTTACGTAGCAATCGAAATTCCTGCCAATAGCTCCCCCATCAAGTACGAAATAGATAAGGACAGTGACTGTGTCTTTGTCGATCGTTTCATGGCCACCCCCATGTTCTATCCAGCCAACTATGGCTATATTCCTAACACATTAGGAGAAGATGGCGACCCATTGGACGTATTAGTGGTAACCCCTTACCCTGTTATTCCTGGCTCCGTCATCCGTGCCCGTCCCATCGGCGTGCTTAACATGTCTGATGAAGCTGGATCTGACGCCAAAGTGCTGGCTGTACCCCACGATAAACTGAGCACCTTATACAAAGATGTCAAAGAGTACTCAGATTTACCTGAGCTTCTAATCAAGCAAATTGAACATTTCTTTGAAAACTACAAAGATCTTGAAGCCGGTAAATGGGTTAAGGTGGACGGCTGGGCTGACGCCGACGCAGCTCGAGAAGCCATCATGAAATCCGTAGCCGCAGCCGCCAAATAAGACCGCCTGTTATCAAGCGTTTTATGGTAAACCTGTTGCTAAAAAAAGGGCCTCTTAACTAAAGGCCCTTTTTTTATTCGGCTATATCCGATTATATCCCGATTATTAATTACTCCGTCTGGTAACTGTTGAAATCACCTTTTTCAGAGTTTCCATGTGCACGGGCTTCTGCAGATAGTCGGTAAAACCAGCGCCTTCCAACACGGTGTTCTCAGTACTCAAATCGGTCCCCGTCAGCGCGATAATCGGAATCGAGACATAGGTCTCCAGCTGACGAATACGGCGAGTTGCCTCTGCCCCATCCATCTCTGGCATATTAAAATCCATAAACACTATATCAAATTGAGTCTTCGCCACTGCGGCTAATGCTTCCATTCCGCTACTCACACACTCCACCTGAAAGCCTAGAGTCTGCAACATTTTTTGAGCAACCAAGCGGTTGGTGGTTTCATCATCCACCACCAGCGCTTTACAATGCCAAAGTTGATGGCCCCCAACAATATCATTCAAAGCGCCGTTCGCGGCGAGAGGCTGTTCCATTGCATTCAACTCCACCGGTAAAGGGGGAAGCACAATAGAAACTTTAAATCGAGACCCTTTATTCAACTCACTTTTAACAGCAATTGTGCCCTTCATCAGACGAACAAGCTGCCGACATATCGCTAACCCTAACCCCGTTCCAATATAATGATGACCGGTTGTTTCTTCCTGCTCATAAGCGCCAAACAATTGCTCTATACGCGATTGCGAAATGCCAACACCAGTATCCGCCACGACAAATTCAACCAACCATTCCTGCTGTACTAATTGCGCCCTTACCCACAATTCAACTTTACCCTGTTGCGTAAACTTGAGCGCATTGCCCATTAGGTTTTGTAAAATTTGACGAATCCGTAACGGATCTCCGAACAAGATAGGAGG
Organism: uncultured Ketobacter sp.; assembly: GCA_963922875.1. Classification (GTDB taxonomy): domain Bacteria; phylum Pseudomonadota; class Gammaproteobacteria; order Pseudomonadales; family Ketobacteraceae; genus Ketobacter. The sequence continues at coordinate 41,874 of CAWUJH010000011.1, forward strand.
CAGATCTTCAAGCCCATTCACCAAAAATTCTACTCCTTCGGCAACTTGAGGCTGCAGAATTTGACAACTACTGGAGACCAATTCACGCAAAGAAAAAGGCACCAAATGCAATTGTATTTTGCCCGCCTCGCCTTTTGAGAAATCCAGAATATCGTTAACTATGGAGAGTAAATGATTTCCGGAATACTGGATCAGCTGTACATGCTCTGTTTGCTCTACACTTAAGGGCGTTAGATTCAACAGTTCACAAAAGCCTAAAATACTATTGAGTGGTGTCCTAAGGTCATGGCTCATTTGTGCAAAAAAAAGGCTTTTGGATTTGTTAATCTCATCCATAATCGCTTCATTTCTCGCCGCCTGTTTAGCAACAATAATATTTTTATAGTTGCGCAGAGCACTAACTAAGGTTGTCGTTAACTTAACATTATCAAGATCTGTTTTGATTCTGTAATCATTGATACCGTATTCCAGGATCACATCCATTTCCGGCGCGTAGCCTGGCTGGCCGGTGCGAAGCACCAATTGCATCTCACTATTGTTCAAGGTTTCTCGGATATAGCGCACCAAATCCAAGCCCGCTCGATCGGTTTCCATAACTACATCAACGAAGGCCATGGCTATATCTTGATGTTTGTTTAGCACCGCCACTGCTTGTTTATAGGAGTAAGCGGACAATATTTCGATAGGTACATTTTCAAACATGAAAGAAGATAGCACCAAGCGAGTGACGGCCACCATATCCTCATCATCATCCACCACCAAAACTTTCCAGGTGCGATCACCACTCAGACGTTCAGAGGGCATATCTTCATCGCCACCAAACAGAGGAGTATCTAAATCATCAAGTTTGGATAATTTGCTCATCAAATACTTACCTGCTTGCCAGACAGCGTTACCAGAGTGACATCGATTGGAAACTCTATAGCAAAATGAACACCCTGTTTGGTATCACCCATCAAACTCAAAGACCCACCTAGTACTTGGTGTACTAAATTGTAAACAATGTGGGTACCTAGCCCACTCCCCCCTTTATGCCGTGCCGTAGTCACAAAGGGATCAAATATTCTATCCCTTATGGAGGGGTCAACCCCTTTACCGTTGTCAAAATAATCCAAATGAATGAGATCATCTATCTGTCTAATAACTATTCGTACCACACCATTTTGCCTATCCTCAAATCCATGAATCAAAGAGTTCATCAGCAGATTAGTGAGCACTTGAGAAAGCGCTCCTGGAGAACTATTTACCATTAGATTTTCAGGAGCCTCAATGATAACTTGATGAGTAGTACGTTTAAATTTCGGGGCCAAGGATAACAAAACCGACTCAATATAGTCTTTGATATCAAAAGATCTGACATCTTCGTTGGTTTGATCAACTGCCACCATTTTAAAACTCTTGACTAGAGCAGCAGCACGTTCAAGATTTTTTGACACCATCATATTGGTTTCGACAAGTTCACTCATCGCATCAGAAAAATCTTTTTTGGTCAGGGTTCCGGAGTTGAATAATTTAAAAAGTTCATCGGCGGTTTGGGTCAAATAGGAAGATGCTGTAATTGCAACCCCAAGCGGCGTATTAATCTCGTGAGCCACACCAGAAACCAGACTCCCTAGCGATGCCATTTTCTCTTGTTCCGCTAGTTTGCGTTGCGTTTTTTTCAAATCATCTACCGTTTTTCTGAGCACCTGCATATTCTGCTCAAGCTCCATGGTTCTGATAAAAACATTGTGCTCCAAGGTTTCATTTAAGGTTAGGATTTCACTTTCCTTCTGTTCTCGCTCAAGATTTATTTTTTGAATAACAGAGAGCATGTTATTAAAAGAACTCGTTAGCTCACCTAATTCGTCGTCATTATGCTTGATCGCTCGGCGGCTATAGTCCCTGGTCTTTGTAATTTCTTTAGCTGTCTCATTTAGCTCGGTTATGGGGCTAACAATAATACGACGAAAAAAACCGGCTAGATAAAGTGCCACAAAAATTGATACCGAAAATGCAACCGCCACAAACACCATGGTGCGATCCACAAAAGACCCCACATAGGATAAATCTGTTACTATCTGAACCAGACCCACTTTCTCGTTGCCCGCGTAGATATTACCCACAGTTCTAACGAAATCTCCTTCAAAAGCCGCTAGAATTTCTGTGGAATATGGAAGAATATCTGGAACGGGAAAGGTGCCACTGAAATCGCCGTAAGACGTAAATACTCGATAGTTACCTGTAGCCTCATCAAGAACATAAATAATTGCAGCAACAAAGTGTTCTGATTCCGCCAATAGTTTCAGCAACTCTACGGCCAAATCATCAGCGTTAAACAACACCGCTGGGCCACTCATGGAGGCAACAAGCCGAGTATCTGCCCGAGCGTCACTGACAGCAAAGGTCTTAACACCATTGTTGGTATTGATTATAGAAGGTATCGCCACCATGATAGCGCTGAACGCGGCCACGCCAGTAATAATGAGAAATACTTTTTTCCCGAAAGCCAGCTTAAGCATCGAAAGCCCGCTATGGCAACTTATATAACCGAACGCTATATACGCTCTCGTTTTTAAACAACGTCCTTTTCATTACTACTTCCTGAAATTTGTTTTTAGATATCGAAGTATAGCTGCCAATTAATAGGAGCGTTTTTGATTTGTTGCTACTATTAATTTTACGATGGAACGAAAACAGCCCAATTAACCCTATGGATAATAATGGTTTACTTTTTAGTGAAGATACTTCTACCGCCAAGGCAGAGTCTTCAGCTCATCACCAAAAGCGTCCTTGGCTAATTCTCGTCGTTGACGATGAGCAGGAAATTCATAACGTAACCCGCCTGGTTCTTAAAAGTGTACAGTTTGATGGCAGACCTCTGCAGTTTCTTAACGCTTATTCCGCCCAAGAAGCCAAAGACATTCTCCAACAAGAACAGGATATTGCTTTAGCCATTATTGATGTGGTGATGGAAACCGACGATGCCGGTTTAACATTGGTTAACTGGATACGAAAAGAGTTAACTAACGATAAGATTCGATTGGTTTTACGCACCGGCCAACCAGGACAGGCACCCGAGCAACAGGTCATTGAAAACTACGACATTAATGACTACAAAGATAAAACCGACTTAACCCAGGTTAAAATGAAAACCCTGGTTTATGCGGCACTACGATCCTATCGCGATATCGTCACCATAGATCGAAGTAAACAAGGATTGGAACGAGTCATTAAAGCGACCTCGACAATTTATCAAAATTACTCGATGGAAAGTTTTGCTTCCGCAATCCTTGATCAGATTAATCGTTTGTTGAACTATGAATACGATTCTATTTACGCATCTGCAATAAGGGCGATGGCTGCCAGCCACAAACCGAACTCAAGTCACTTTGAAGTAGTGGCAACTACCGGCAATATCGCAACGCAAATCGACAGTAGCCCGAACAAAGCCATACCCCCTGATATAATTGATGGCTTCAATCAGGCACTGCTTGCCAAACAAAGCCTGTATCTGGATGACCGATTTTTTGGCTACTTCATTACTAACCGGGGCCATGAGCACTTGCTGTATGTTTCGCCTGGTAACAAGCTAACAGAAACCGAGTTACACTTGTTGAAGCTGTACAGCAACAGTGTGGCCATAGCCCTGGAAAGCCGCAATCTCCACAATGAAGTGGAAGAAACACAGCGAGAGCTAATTTTTCGCCTCAGTGGGGCCATGGAAAGACATTCCGCCGAAACCGGCGCCCATGTGAAAAGAGTTGCAGAAATTGCTGAGTTATTGGCGTTAAAGTATGGTTTGGGAGAAGAATTCGCCGCTCAAATCAAGCTCGCATCTCCCCTACATGACATAGGCAAGATTGGTATCCCGGATAATATTCTGAAAAAGCCCGGCCCGCTCGATCCATTAGAGTGGGAACAGATGAAAACACACTCTGATATTGGTTACCAGTTATTGGGCAACTCCGACAAAGCCCTAATCAATTTAGCGGCCATCATTGCCTGTCAGCATCACGAAAACTGGGATGGCAGCGGTTACCCTAAAGGACTTAAGGGCTACGACATCCATGTGGCAGGCAGAATCACCGCACTTGCTGACGTCTTTGATGCCCTGGGCAGCAAACGTTGTTATAAGGCCCCATGGGATGCCCAGTCAATTCTCGATGAAATACAGCTTTTATCTGGCACCAAGTTTGAACCGGGCTTAGTTGAACTACTAATGCTCCACCACAAGGAACTTTTAGCTATCCGTGAAAAGTTTCCGGACTAGTTCAACGATTTCTTTCATTAAACTTGCGTAACTGGTCTTCAGTGGCAGGTTTTTGATAAAGCGCCTTCCACTCGCTATACGGCATACCATAAATACGTTCACGAGCTTGCTCATAATCCATGGTTTCGCCTAACTGCTGAGCCTCAGCCACCATCCATTTCGCCAGGCAATTCCGGCAGAAATCAGCCAGAATCATCAAGTCAATATTCTGCACATCCTTATTGTCATCTAAGTGCTGCAACAAGCGTCGGAAGACCGCCGCTTCTATTGCCATTTGTTTGTCAGAATCCAAACGTATTCCCCTTCAATTAGTTTACTGTTGTTACGGTTCTTTACATTGAATCACATGAGAAGTCTCTTACGGAACAAGCCACTACAAACTGTGACCCGCAGGCACCTATAACTCTATCAAGATACAAAATAACGCTTTGACTGCTCAGATCATTTATGTACGATAATCGATAGCCAAGAATAAAAGAAGAAGGCCGGCGACTTCTAGCGGGTTAAACAATAATAAATGGTTCTGATCGAGGGATTTTCTGTGTTTATCATCAAACGAGTTCTCCTGTTAACATTAGCAATTGGGCTTGCCGCTTGTGAACAAGCGAATATTTTAGCCCCCACTCATAACTTAGTGGAAGATGAAAAACCCGCTCATTTTGCCGTTGAATTCTCGAAAGGTGCAGGAATCCCAGTTGACCTCAATTTACAGCTTAATGCCGCTGACGTTACTGATCTGTTCACTGTAACAGCCACGGGGGCGGAAGCCACTGGCGCTACACTGGCTGACTATGTATTTCCAGGTTTGAATACCTTCCGAGTCGTGGCCTTTCAACAAATCAAGCAAATCGAATTTTATTATGATCAGGATGGACCCGTTATCCATCTTCTGGATACAGACAAGGCCAACAAAGTAGTCAGCGGCTATGTCAATGATATGGCCGGTGTGAAAAGCCTCACCCTTGACGGTCAAGCCGTTGCCTTAAACGAAAATAATGAGTTTTCGGTAAGCTACACTGACGCCCCATTCAACACCTTCGTAGCAGTCGACGGTTTTAATCATGAAAGCTCCACCACCTTTGCCCGCAATGACAACACCTTCACCGGGCTTTCTGCACGTTTGAACCAGGGTGGTTTGGACTTTTTGGTACATGTGCTGGAAGAGGAGATAAACACCACAGATTTTAACGCCTTAGCACAGAGTGTCGGCAGTACCCAGTTACTGAACCTGATCGTTTTGAATATGAAAGCAGCGGTTACCGGCTTGAATATCGACGGCGTAGATATTGAACTCGAAGCACTGGAAGACGAAACCATCAATGGCAATATCAAAACCGACAATTTCAACGTTGGTGTGCGCCTCGAAGTTGATATCTTCCCACTGACTTTGCTTACCGGGCCGATTCTTACCAACGTAAACGCGAAGATTACGGGTCTGGACGCCGGCACCAATGTGCTCGTTGATATTGTGGACTCTGATTTAGATTTTGCCTTGGCAGATACCACTGCAACATGGGATAACATTGCGGTTACCTACGTTAGTGGCGAACGCTCAAATATCATTCAGGATGTTTTTGGCACTATTACTACCGGTGTAGTGAACTTCTTGACCCCGCTATTAAAGCCAATGGTCATTAAAGTGGTTGAAAACACCATCGTGCCCCAGCTTTCCAATTTTCTGAAAGATATCCCCATCAATCTGCAGATCGTTACTCTGGCAGAAAGCGAAGAGATCCGGGTAACGGCGTTACCTAACTTCCTGGACACGAAAGAGAAAGGTATCACAATTGATTTGGGCACTCGAATCTGGGCACCCACACCTTCACCAGCAGCGCCCGGTGTATTGGGCTCATTGTACCGTGAAGGCGATACCCCCACCCTAGGATCCACTACACCTGACGGCGAGCCCTTTGACTTCGGTGTTATGATCTCTGAAAACGTGGTTAACCAAGCATTAAGCGCGGCACAGGAATCCGGTATCACTACTCTGCATGTGAGTCCTGGCTTCTATAGCAATTTCACCCCACAAGGTATTAAAGTTTTCATGCCTGAAGGCAGTGAAATTGCTGACAACGATCAAATTGGCTTCCGCTTTCAACCAAGTTCAGCTCCTTACATAAAATTCCAGCCTGGACGTGATGACAGTGCAGCCGGACTTTTCGTTTGGCATGATGTGAGCTTCGCTTTCGATTTGTACAAAGTCGCCTGGGGTGAGTATCGTCCTATTTTCGGCATTACCTTCGATCTTGAAGTGCCTTTTGAAGTAGACGCCTCTACGGATGGTTATTTGCAAATCGGTTTAGAGCAACTGCCCCACTTCCGTATTCTTAGCCAAGACGTCACAGGCTCTATCGTGCTGCCGGTGGGCTTTATCAACAACTCTATGAAGTTCATCTTACCCATGGTCATGCCCACGATTGCAGAGCGCCTGAAAACTGTGCCACTGCCAAGAATCTACCAGCATACCGTCAACATGAATGACTTCTGGGTAAGCGGTTCTGCGGCAAACAATTTGGCTCTTGCCGGAGATTTAGTGCCAGTCGGTGTCACTGAAGCAGCAGAGCCACCGGTTACCGAGATCGACGAAGTCACTACTGGAGACGTAGTGGTTGAAGTGGAAAGCGATAACACCAGCGGCCTGATTGTTATTAATGACTACATTACTGTGCTCAACGGTGAAGTCACTATTGATGTAAATACATTAAATGGTGGCGGTAGCTATCTGGATTCCCTGGAATATCGCTACCGTTTGGACAATGGCGCTTGGTCAATCTGGAAACATCGTGATGAAATCAAGTTGGGTTATCTGTTAGCTGGACCACATGCGATTGAAATTTGCGCAAGAAACGCCGCATTGAAAATTGAAATCGCCTGCCCCATCGTAGAGTTTGATACCTCCGTAGCGGCAAACACTCAGTAACCCCCCATTAAACACAACAAAAAGGGCTCTTTGGTGGAGCCCTTTTTTTTTGGGGAATCTTTTTTGTTCGTGGCCTGTCTCAGGTTAACATATACTTAACTTAGCAAATGGACGGGCCCCCCAACTCAACGTGCATTCTCAATTCTTACTTCAGCAGCGTCTTCGTGTACTCCCTTGCCTTCTTTTACTAGTGGCGAATCTGAGTTGGGCGGCATCAATCAAAGTAACAATTGATGGTGTACCTGAATCCGTTAAATCCAATATCCGCCTCTATTTCGAACGCTGGGAGAAACTGCCTACTGATAACTCAACGGCACTGAAACAGCGAATTGAGCAAACGGTACTAAAAAGCATGCAACCTCTGGGTTATTATCAACCAGAAATCAATTACAGCATTGAAGGCCAAAAACTCAACCTCAGTATAAATCCCGGACCAGCCGTGCATTGGAGTAAGATCACAGTCACTCTAAACTCGACACCGGAGACGCTACCAAAAGTCCTTGAAAAGGCGCTCAACAACTATCCCATGGTAGCGGGTGAACGGATCGATCATAGCCTGTACGACAATTACAAAAAAGAACTGCTTTCAAACTTTCAAAAGCTTGGATACCTTGACGCGCAATGGATCACCAACCGTCTGGAAGTGGATATCACGCAACAAGAAGCTAATGTTGTTCTGATTTTGGAGGCTGGTAGGCGCTATACCATTGAAGAGGTCATTATTGAAGGCAGCGAGTTGTGGCCAAGAACCATTAACGCCATGGTGGATTTGCACGCTGGAGATTGGTATGACGCTGACGCGATTGCCCAGCTTTACGATAGTTTGCTGGGCAGCGGCTACTTTGAATACGCCAATGTAGAAATTGACCGGCAACCACCGGACCAAGCAGTCTTAAACGTTAAACTCACAGAACGCCCAACAGACCACTTCAGCACGGGGATTGGTTATGGTACCGATACAGGACCCCGCGCAAAATTCGGCTGGACCCGCCCCCAAGTAAACGACCGTGGCGACAGCCTGCAAACCAACTTACAGGTCTCTTCAATCAGCAAAGAACTGTCATCTCAGTATCGCATACCCTGGCCACACCCCCTCGAGCGCTACTTAAGCTGGGATACGGGAGTACGTCAGGAAACCACCACCGATCGCGAATCAACGCTATTGTCTACTGGTCTATCTTTCAATCGAGTAAAACCACAACAATGGCAATACAATTATGGCGTGAATCTCGAAGACGAAACCTATCGTCAAGGTGACAACGCCAAAGAGCAAGTCACTTATTTGATGCCTAACTACCACGCGCTAAAGCGCACTAAAATCACATCGAATGGCGATATTTTGGCGCGGGGAAAATACTGGTTTGATACTTTATTTGGCTTTAGTTTTCTGGAAGACAATACGCGGTTTTTAAGTATGACCGTGGGCGCAAACTTCGACTTCATGATCACCCCGAATCACAGCATCATTCCCCGCTTTGAATTCGGCGCTATTGCAACTGACGAAATCGAGTCAGTCCCCCTGAGCAAACGTTTTTATACCGGGGGTGACCAAACAGTTCGCGGATTCAAATACAACTCCTTAGCTCCCAAGGATGAAGAACAGCAATTGATTGGTGGCCAGTTTCTCAATGTATTTAGCCTGGAGTATCAATACCAACTGTTTAAGAATTGGCGAGCCGCCACCTTTGTAGACACCGGTCGCACCTATATTTCCAGTCATGACCCCTTTCATACCGGGGCCGGATTTGGTCTGCGCTGGCAACTGCCCCTGGGAAAAATCGCCTTTGACCTTGCTCGCCCGATCACCAACGAGGAAGAAGACGGCGACAAATGGCGCATACATATTTACATGAGTGCCCTGCTATGAACCGGGTTTCACGTTGGACACTAACCGCTGTGAGTGGTTTTCTAACCCTTCTACTAGTGAGCACCATCAGTTTAATACTGATCGCCTATTCCACAGAAGCTAACCGCTACGTATTGAAACGAGTCAGTCAGTGGGTACCAGGATTACAAATAAACATCCGCTCAGGATCTCTTATGCAAACCCTGGCATTTGATCTTGTTTATGATGACGACACCGTCACCGTTACTCTTAAACGAGCCCGACTGAATTTAAGTACCACATGCTTCTGGCAGCTCCATGTGTGCATAGAGAATTTACAAGCCAATGAACTCAGTGTGAACTTAAAGCCGCCCTCGGCTGAGCCTGATGCCACCAAACCGGAACCCAATAGCGACGATGAAGCGTTACCCGGTATTCCACTGCCCTTTCTGTTGCGTTTGGAACAGAGCCATTTTGTTGCCGTAAATTTAACCCAAGGCGAGCAAGTCTATTTAGCCGAAGAAGACGTTAGCTTACAGGGGCGCTGGTTCGGCCACACACTGAATGTCGCTCAATTTGAAAGTAAAGATGAGTTTTGCCGTTGGGGTATCCAAGGTGAAATCAGCTTTAAAGAGGCCTACCCCATCAAGGCTATAGTCAATTGCTCTACCCAACTGGGCGAACTGGATTATCTATCGGCAGAAGTAACCGGCGACCTCAACGAACTCAAGGTATTGGCCGCCAGCCGCGGCCCTCTAGCCGCCCAAATTCAAGCAACCGTTTCGCCGCTGGGTAACAACCTGCCCGTAAACTTTACCGCCAAGCTACGTCGCGCCTATGATCTGAGCTCGCAAGGCGCGCCTTTGACCATTACCGAAGCCAATGTAGCCGGTAAAGGAAATTTAGTGGACCTGAGGTTGTCCGGGAGCGCAAAAACTTCCCAGCAACTAACGCCCAACCCAGTGTCCATTGAATTTAAAGCCCAATTCACACCGGAGCAACTAGAGCTAACCCAAATGCTCGTCACTCATGCTAGTGACCGCTTGACTACTCGGGGTCAGCTTCGGTTCGACGACGGTTTGAGCTGGATAGGAGAGACCGATATTCAATCCCTGAATCTGGCCTGGCTCCAGCAGGATTTGCCTGAACACCTTGATGGTCAGCTCCAGCATCGCGTTACCTATCACAATAATCAGCTCAGCGTCATTAGCACCATCAACCAGCTTACCGGTAAACTCCATAACTACGAACTAAGTTTGACAGGCAACGCTCAGTGGCAGGATAGCCGTTTGCAGGTTTCAGAACTGGTGCTCACACAAGCTGACAATACCATTGAGGCAAATGGTTACTGGAGCGAAGCCTCCAGCGATATGAGGATAAAATTAGCCATTGAGAATTTGCATTACCTTCTCCCCGAGTTACAGGGTTCTTTAAGGGGGCCCTTGCAGTTGCAAGGCAGCCTCGCCAAACCCGCTATCAGCGCCCATATTACAGCGGAAAACCTAAGCTATAACGACATCAGTGTTGCCCGCTTCAGCAGCGATTGGCAATGGCAAACACAAGCGGACGCGAACAATCACATCAACGTTAAACTGGAAAATGTAAGCACTGGTGAGTTTAAGGACTATCAATTGGCTTTGGACTGGCAAGGTCAACTTAGTAATCACCAAATAGCCATTACCGGTGGCGACACCAAAAACAATAGCATTCGCTTAGCTTGTGATGGAGTATTTGCCCATACAGACTTGACCACCCTGTTAACGGATTGGCAAGCGAACTGCGAACAATGGGACATAACGCTGCAACACCCGGCGGGATTACAACAATGGGCTTTAGCAAAACCGTTCACAATAAACGTAAGCCAGTACAATAACATTCGCCTGTCACCCTGGTGCCTGGGCTGGCAGCAGGCAACCATATGCAACAAGCAACAGGCCCTGTTAACTCCCAACACAATGGAGAATGTATCCCTGAGCCTGCAGCAGTTCCAACTGGATTGGGCCCAACCCTGGTTGCCTGACCACCTGCTGTTAGAGGGAAATTTGGATGTCGAGCTTACAGCCAAGGGACCATGGTCAAGCTGGCAGGTGCAGAGCGATGCGCACAGCCAACAGCTTAAACTAACCGTGCGCCAAACCCAGAAATCAAACAAGCAACAAGAAGCGCCGTTGATCATAGAGTTGCAACAAGCCCAACTCAGCGCCACCTCCAACGCCACCAAGCACCAGCTAAACTGGACGCTAAACACCAAAAATACCGGGTCCAGTGAGGGCCAGTTGTCCGTAAGCGCCAACCGGGAACTCAACGGCAAAATGCGTATTGAATCTTTATTAATAGAACCTTATGCGGAAGTCTTTTTAACCGACGAAGATGATCTTATCAAAGGTGAAGTGAATGGTAACCTGAGGGTGAAAGGCACCCTGGAAAAACCCATTATTACCGGTGATTTTGCTGTAACAGAAGGTGCTGTTTACGCTCAAGTCCTGCCATTTCCTTTGCACAATATCGCCTTTAAACTGCAGCTGAATAATCAGCGTGCGTTGGTCGATGGCGACTTTCTCATTGCTGAAGAAGCGGGCCATATTAAGGGGTTCTTTGATTGGTCTGAAGCTGAATGGCAAAGTGCTATCCACTTCACTGCCGGAGTTATTCCTTATCGCCAAAATGACGATATTCTGGTCCACATACAACCGGATATAGAATTTAAAATTGCGCCCAATGCCATCACATTGGCTGGCACTGTTCATATCCCCAAAACCCGAATTTACTTAAAAGCCTTACCTGAGCAAGCCGTATCCAGCTCTCCCGATGAGGTGGTCATTGGTGCCGAAGAAACTGGTGCGCCATTTGAAGTATCCACCGACATCACTTTATCCTTGGGAGATGACGTTTATTTCAGTGGTTTTGGTCTGGAAACCCACCTTACTGGCACGATGAACATCAAGCAAAGTGCCAACGATTTAATGCGCGCGAAAGGCATTATCAGACTCCAGGACGGCACCTACCAAGCCTATGGCCAATCTCTGGTTATCACGAATGGCGATTTGATTTTTATCGATGATATTGAGAACCCACAACTACGCTTGTCCGCTAGGCGTGACAAGGTTCAAGATGACGTTGAGGTGGGTATTCGAGTCACCGGGCGTGCCCGTGAACCAAAGATTGCGCTGTACTCGGTACCCGCAATGCCGCAACAAGAAAAACTCCACTACCTGCTGACAGGACGCGCACCGAACACAGATTCCGATGCCGACAGCTCTCGACTTGCCGCAGAAACCGCTCTTTCCATGGCCTTAGAATCGCAAAGTACCAATGCCCGTAAAGCCGGAAGCAAATTGGGCATCGAAGATTTAACCATTACCGCCGACAGTACCGATGAAGGTAGCCAGGTGGGCTTTTCAGGCTACATAACACCGGATTTAATGATTCGCTATGGCGTCGGTATGTTTGATGCGGTTAATAGCATCACCCTGAACTATCGACTGAGGAAAAATCTCTACCTGGAAGTAATTAGTGGCAAAAGTAATGCCTTCGATATTTTATACTCCTTCGATCGGGATTAAACTTTATCTCTACAGCGATGGTAAAAGCCGAGTCTACGCCAACAGCTTTAGATCAAAAACCGATCAAGAGAATAAAACCAAGGGGTTATGACCGTTGTGTAACCCTGTCACCAGCCGGTCCACAGAGTTGTCCACAGGATATGTGGACAACATTGATAATATGAGGATACCCAATGATTAACGATCAGGACATTGTCACCGTGCGACCCGACTCCTCCGTGGACACTATTCAACAGTTACCGAACTATGTGGGAATCTCGGGATTCAGTGCTGGAGCCAAGGGCCTGTCAATGAACATGGTAATTATCCCTCCTGGAGCCAAAGCTGAGCCTCATTTTCACCGGGGATTTGAAACCGCGATTTACCTTTTGCAGGGTCGGGTAGAAACAAAGTATGGCAAGAATCTCGCCAAAACCGTGATCAATACCGCGGGAGATTTCATTTTTATTCCGAGCGGTGTTCCCCATCAGCCCTGCAATCTGAGCGATTCTGAAGCCGCGATTGCCATTGTGAGCCGCAATGACCCCAATGAACAGGAAAGCGTTCAGGTGTATCAGCCAGAAGCTGATTAACAACGATCATTAAACCCCAAGAGCAAAAGAAATGTTTGTATACACCATGGAACCCCGCTTCAGTGACACCGATGCATTGGGGCATATTAGCAATACCGCCTATCCCGTTTGGTTTGAGCAAGCAAGATCACCCGTATTTGCTTTATTTCACCCTTCGTTTGAAGTGTCTACCTGGCCATTAATCGTGGCGCGGATCGAAATCGATTATCTGGCGCAAGGCTATTGGAATACTGAGGTTGAGATTAAAACCGGGATAAGCAAAGTGGGCAACAGCTCATGCCATATCATTCAGGAAGCCTGGCAAAACCAAAAGCTTATTGCCAAAGGAACCACGGTGATGATTTATTTCGATTATCAGCAGCAAAAATCTCAGCCAATCCCCGCAGACTTAAAAAAGAAGCTGTTATCTCATTCATTAAACTTCATAAGGACCTAAAGCCTGCAGCAAAAATGCTGTCATTGCTTTTCTCCAAATTAAGCATTCTTTCCAAACTTGGTGAATTCAGGATTCTAAAAGCACCCAAGAAACAGCCCTTTGCACGAGAGCATTACCGCTGCCCAAACCCAGTTTCTTCTTGATATTCTCTCGATGTGAATCCACGGTTCTGGGGCTAATTTGCAGGAGCTGAGCAATGATACGGGATTTAATACCTCGTCCAATCATGGAAAATATCTCAAGCTCACGATTGGACAGACGCTCCTCACGTAACTGATTTGGATTTTTTGAAGTACTGTAGTGACACTGCATAATGTTTTCGGAAACCGTTTTTGAAACATAATAGCCGCCGTTTAATACCTCGGAAATTGCCTCGATCATTTTCTCAGCCGCTTGCGCTTTGTTGATATAACCGTGGGCCCCTAATTTTAGCGCACGCTCGGCATAAACCAGGTCGTCATGCATAGATGCAACAAGGATTTTTTGCTCATTCTTGATATTCCTGATGGATTTAATCATTTGCAGCCCACCACTGCCGTCTGCCAAGGACAAATCCAGTATCACAATATCAGCCTTCAGCTCCCGAACCAATGTTAAACCATCGCTGACACCCGCGGCTTCACCGACAACACACCAATCAGTTTGCGTATTAATCAAAGTATTTAGTCCTAGGCGAAAGACGGGCTGATCATCAACGATAATAATATTTTTTGTCATGCTCAGGTCTCGGCTAGTTAAGCTTCCTGTATTCCGGTATGCGACAAATCACCAGGGTACCTTTGAGAAAATTTGGTCCAACCTCTAGCATACCCCCTAATCTACTCGCCCGATACTGCATTATCCGGATTCGCTGCCCTCGGCCATCCTTGGAATGACTGGACACCACGGCAAGCCCTCTCTCCACCAGTTCCACTGGAACCAAATCAAAAATCAGCTGCCGTAATTGCGTTACCGATTGGTCTAACACACTGTTTAAATACAGCATTTGTTCAGACAACGTCAGGTTGCCAAAATCTCTGACGCACCACGAACACGAGATAGAAATCAATGAATCCGCCTTAATGCCTATAATGAGCAGCATTTATCGACATGCGACTGCATGCTTTATAACACTGCCGCTAGATCATTTTCTTGCGCTTCAGCTAACCTTTTAATCCAGCCACCCCGGTACCCCATTCACCGGGTGGCTAAACCATTTACAGTTGTAAACGCCCGCAATACTGACAATATCAGCTTTATAGTCCTTCGCCTTAACCTCTCTACTGCAGGAGCCATAAAGCATGGAATGCGCTCAATTTTAGGCGGCACCGATAGCTTGGAGTGGCATACTGACACTAGCAGTCAATCCACTAACGGCACAACCACCAACACCTGACAGCACAATCTGCAAACAAAAAAGGCCGACTGTTTCCAGCCGGCCTTTTTTAATTCACCATAACCTTAGAACTGGTTCATGGTGTTGTCTTTACCAGAAGCTTTCAGTGCGGCATCACCAGAGAAGTACTCTTTGTGATCGTCACCCATGTCAGAACCGGCCATGTTTTGGTGCTTGACGCATGCAATACCTTGACGGATTTCTTTACGCTGTACACCAGCAACATAAGCCAACATACCTTCATCACCAAAGTAACCTTTTGCCAGGTTATCGGTAGACAACGCTGCCGTGTGGTAAGTAGGCAGAGTAATCAAGTGGTGGAAGATACCCGCTTCGCGAGAAGCATCTTTCTGGAAGCTCTGAATGCGAGCATCAGCAGCAGCAGAAAGTTCGCTGTCGTCGTACTCAGCGCTCATCAAGTTAGCACGATCGTATGCCGATACGTCCTTACCTTCTTCAGTCCAGGCATCGAATACTTGCTGACGGAAGTTCAAAGTCCAGTTGAATGACGGGCTGTTGTTGTAAACCAGTTTTGCATTGGGTACCACTTCACGGATACGGTTAACCATTTCAGCGATTTGACCAACGTGGGGCTTCTCAGTTTCGATCCACAATAAGTCAGCACCGTTTTGCAAAGAAGTAATACAATCCAAAACAACACGATCTACGCCAGAACCTTTCTTGAACTGGAACAAACCAGAAGCCAAACGCTTAGGCTTCAACAATTTGCCGTTGGCTTTAACAACAACGTCACCGTTAGCAATATCATCAGCGCTTTCTACATAATCGCCATCCAGGAAGCTGTTGTACTGGTCACCCAGATCACCTACTTCATTGGTTACGGCGATTTGCTTGGTTAAGCCAGCACCCAAAGAGTCAGTACGAGCAACGATAACACCGTCGTCAACACCCAATTCCATGAACGCATAACGAACAGCACGGATCTTCGCCAGGAAGTCTTCGTGAGGAACGGTTACTTTACCGTCCTGGTGACCACATTGCTTCTCATCAGAAACCTGGTTTTCGATCTGGATACAGCAAGCACCCGCTTCGATCATTTGCTTGGCCAACAAATAAGTGGCTTCAGCATTACCGAAACCCGCATCGATGTCAGCAATAATGGGCACAACGTGAGTTTCGAAGTTTTCGATTTTAGCTGCGATTTCAGACTCTTTAGCAGAATCACCCGCTGCTTTAGCCGCGTCTAACTGGCGAAACAAGCCGCCTAATTCACGAGCATCAGCTTGACGCAAGAACGTGTAGAGTTCTTCGATCAAACCAGAAACTGAGGTTTTTTCGTGCATGGATTGGTCTGGCAGAGGACCGAATTCAGAGCGCAGTGCAGCAACCATCCAACCAGAAAGGTACAGGTAACGACGCTTGGTGTCGCCCAGGTGCTTTTTAATGGCGATCATTTTTTGTTGACCGATAAAACCGTGCCAGCAACCCAAAGACTGAGTGTACTGAGCTGAATCAGCGTCGTAAGCCGCCATGTCTTCTCGCATGATTTTCGCTGTGTATTTAGCGATATCCAAACCGGTTTTGAAACGGTTTTGCAAACGCATACGTGCCACGTACTCTGGGTTGATTGCACTCCAGGTTGGGCCATTTGCAGAAATAACAGATGCTGCCTGATCTGTGAAAGATGAATACTGAGACATAGTCTTTCCTCTAAATGTGCGGATTTGATTTTACACTCAATCCGTAGGCAAACCTGGGCGATAATCAACGCCCTTAACTACAGATGACCGCTATTCTATTGGTCTCCGCCTCATAAATGAAATTAATAGATTGTATATCCAGTATTTTTTATATGAATGATTGATAATGTCTTTAAAAATCAATCATATATGATGTTACTCAAGGGAGAGATGTGCCACTTTATGGGCGTTCTGCTCCCAATTTTGGCCATCAAACGGAATGACTATCAGCTCTTTTGGCTGTTGATCGAGGCAGCGAACATTGACATCTACCCCATCAGGATTGGAACGTGGAATATAGAAAGATTTAACCCCACAGGTCTTACAGAACCGGTGCTTGGCAACACCACTATTAAAGGTGTAGGTAGTCAGGCTCTCTTCGCCGCTCACCAAGGTAAATTTAGACTGCGGCAATATTAGATGCAGGTAGCCCGACTTTTGACAGATTGAACAATTACAATCGCTACACTCGATACGCTCGGGCGCTTCAATTACGTATCGCACCGCGCCACAATGACAGCCACCCCGATATTTCATAGTGTTCGGACCCCGCTAATTTTAACCTACACATTTTTGCCAATGTTCCTGACCAAAGGATGAAGGCCCCAAAGTCACATCCCAATCCGTCATTTCAATAAACCAACGGATAAAGGTATTACTATTTCTGTCCAGCCAATAATAAAACCCTTTGCAGGGATACCCTGCAACTTGAGTGTATGCGAACTCTACCACAGCTTCAGCTTCCACCCCTCGAAGCTCCCCTAACACCAGCCAATCGTCTTGGCTGACAAAACCTGTAAACACACTCATACTTACATGACCACACTCCTGATACCAGTAATCGCCTGGATCATAAGGGTCAAAAGGTGCGCACAGAACTTCATCATCACTAGTGTAACGGTCCAGTTCAATTCGAATCAAGCGATCTGAGTAAGGGCGCTTAACCACAACCCAGGGGTGGCTGGCAATTCGCTCTATTTCCTCAATATACACCGGCCGCTTATAAAGTCGAGCGAAGGCATCCTCATACCAGTTTTCTTGTAACATGAGATCGCCAATCTCCAAAAACTGTGACTGTTCTGGAGCACCCTGGTTGATACATGAAGCCAATAGCAGGGACATAGCCATGGCTACTAAACGCTGTAAGAGATCAGCAGGATGTTGCTGAAGCTGGAAGATCATCTGGGTTAAGCTCCATTCCATGGATTGCGCAATACTCAAGCTTCCGGCTTAAGCGTTCACGACTCTAATAGTAATAGAAAGACAAACGCTCATTAAAGACAAGGGTCCCCTTGCGCAACGCCAACCCCAATTACCGGTGCTTGCCCCTGCGCCAGATGCTCCATAAAACACCCGTACTGATGCTTGATTTCTTCGCGCTGAAAAGTCACTTCATGACCGTTATAAAGCATAACCGGGTTGTTGTTGCGATAACGGGCCACCACCGCAGTACGTTCACCATAACCGGGAACCACCACGTTGTTCACCGCAGGATAATCCAGTTGTTTACTGCCCGCGATTTCCATATGGGGGAATAACGTCAGATGATATTTATTACCAATATCGTTCCCCACTAAATCCACTCCCAGAGACATTAACACCGTACGCTGGGCATCTTCACTCAGGAAGTAGTCCATAAAACCTGAAAATGCCAAAACATGGGGCGGCTCTTTGGTGGGGTAACGCAGCAGGCCATCCAGATTCGCCGTGGGTTCTGCACTGCCCCACAACCATTCCATTAACATTAAAAATGGATGGGCGTCATCCAGCACCGCAGTCTGATTGGTTACTATGGCATTCATCGCCAAACGAAAGCCTTCATTGTTGGAATACAACTTGGTCCAGGTTCCAGAGATTCCAGAGAATATGGCCCCCTGATAGGGTTTGGGATCGGCAGCGACAACCAGACTACTGACCCAGTGCCCGTGAGACTGCCCCATATTCACCTGCATGCGAGGATCAATTTTAAAAGCCTGCGCTAAACCGGGGTCGGCTTCAGGGCACAAGTCTGCCGGAATAGTTAAGCGATCCAAAATCCGCCGAAAATAAATACGCTCCCAGGCCATCTGGTAGTAACTGCCTTGCATGCCCACGGGATTATATGGGCTATACACGATGGCACCACCAATCAAACTCAGCACGCGACCTAAATGATCGTAGGAGATATGACCGGCCATTCCAGAGCTAGCCCACCCCCGTTCGGCCGCGATTTGCGACGGCCCTTTGCCTTTTTTGCCAATATAATAGGGAAACTGAGTCACATCGAAGTGATCAAACTCACCGCGATCCCACACTTGATGAGCCCGCCCAGATGCACCATGAACATAATGCATAATAGGAAAGCCATTGGCAGGCATGGTCTCATTTTTGGGGATAGTCACCACAAACTCAGCCTGACGGGAATACTGCTGGATGGGAGCCCCCTGATCGTCCCACTCGATTTCGCCTCCCGCGAACAAATAAGGTACAACTCCTTTTTGATAGCCGGGAATTTCCACAAAGCCACGGATAACACAAAACTCAGGGTACTCCGTGTAAAGCTCCAAAGGACCAACCGGAATCTCCGGTAAGGTTTCGGCAGACTTGGCAACGGCGGCAGCGCCCTTATAGAAGCGCTGCAACGGCTGACCTGTCGTCCACACCGAAGCACCAACGATAGAACGGGTGGCAATATTCTGTTCGGCTAGGTAGTCACGTAAAGGTTGATAAACTTGGGCTACAGCTGGCTCCACTTTTGACCTGGCGTTGGCCGCCAAAACGGCACCTAGCTGTTCATTCTGAGCCAATGAACGCGGCCCCTTGGTGGGCATCGAGTCTAACACTATAACCGCATAGGTGGTTTCGGGCCGAAAATTAACGCCTAGGGTAACCTGCACCTGAAGTAAGTGTTCAGGACGATAGTCGCCGTTGGCGTGGGTCATTGAAACCTGGAGCGGAAAACGACGCCCATATTCAGGAGAACTACGATCAATATCGATCAGCTGTATCGGTGACTCCGCAGAGGCGAAATCAAGATCCCAAGTGGGCAATGCAGCAACATCCAAGGGACCATTAAAGGGTAAATACACTGGCATTACCGTGTGGTAGCCCTGGGTAATTTTAGGCACGCTGTTAATATAAGCGCGGGTCAGCAAATGACTCTTACGTGGAAAGTCCGCCATATCGATGGAACCATCCGCTCGCTTTCTTAAATCGGAGGGAAAGCCATTGAGATAAAATTGATAAGGACCGCTGCCAGACTCGAAACCCGGCAAGGCCATTTCCATCACTACGGGTTTTGAACCGCCACAACCACCGGTTAAGGCAAAAAAAATTAGGAAAACACAGTGCCCAAAATGGCGGTAGGTTTTAGTCACGATAATTTTCACCGTCCGTTGTAGTTTTTGTTTTTACGGTATGTTTTTGTTTTTACTGTATAAGATCTATGTATAAGATCTGCGTATAAGATATACGCCCCCTAACTCAGCTTAGCGGCCAAGTTAGCATACTCTAGTTTAAAGCCAGGCAGAAACCAATCAGAAGCAACGAAAACCATGATCTTCTTCAAAGAAAGCAACGATCTATTAAATTAACAACACATAGCTTGGCAAGAAGTGGCCAGACTACACTGAGTAGTCTGGCCACTTATTACCACGAAGATTAACGAGAAAATAAAAATTAATGGAGATTAGGAACTACCCCCACCTGTGGCATTTCAGCTAAACCTATATCTCGGGCGTGTTCTTCAAACCCCTTGTTTTTCCAGAAGAATGCACCAGGCATCGTGGTAGGTATCACTAACACATAGAACAAGGCACGTCCCACCAACAGACTGAATAGCGCTACCGCTCCGTACAATGAGTATACTGCGACGCCTAAGCCACTTCCCATGGGTAACAAAAACATCAGCGCAGAAAGTACAACAGCAAAGGCTAACAATCCGTTACGTAACCAATAGGTTTTACCAAAGGTAGTTGACTGAATGTAATGTGCCGCCGCACCTTCACCCTGCTCCGTATTCAAGTAACGAGCATGCGCCATAAGCCCGAAGGCTTCTAAGATACAACCGAAAAACGCCATGGCACCCAGCACAGGAACAAGCGCTTGAGTATGCATGCCACTTACAATATATAAAGGCAACAAAAACATGGCTAACAGTAGCGACCCCAAGCTGAACTGCGTACCAAAAAAAGACGTGATTACCTGCCAGTGATTCCAAAAAGGACGGGCTTTTATCCGATATATTTTGTGCATAAACCACAGTCCTGCTAAACCGGACACAACGGCAAAAAACCCGGCAATTTGCGCCAACCATTCAACAATATTCCAGTTCAACCATAGATTGATTAATTTGAAGAAAGTAAATCCCACAACACCATTTAAAAACAGGGCAACACCCAATGCTTCGCGGGACAATGGCGAGTATTTTAGGTTGTTAAACCCTCGATAAAATCGTAGGGGCTTACCTAAATGCAGAGTAGAAAGCACCAACACCGCAACCTGAATGGCAATTAATACGGCCAACATGGGGATATACATCACGCTGGTCTCGATCATTGCAATACTTTCCAGACCAAACCAAGGAGCAAAAAACAACACCATAAAGGCCCCCATCACTGCCTGAGTGGACAGCGTAAAAATCACCAGGGGGTTTTCTCGCGAACTCAGCCGCTCGAAACTCCATCGGGTTTCTTTGCCAACTTTTTCGTCCACTACTGAGCGAAATTGACCGTTATCGCCTTTGTGGTATTTCACCGGCATAGTGTCGGTACGGGTTACTTCATTGGGCATGGTCCGCGTTTGCTGGAAGCGAATATTCGGCTGCGTAATACTGGGATCAGGAAAGCCTGGAATTTGAGTCAATACCTGATCGCGATTCTCCGGCACATTTTCCACCACACCAAAGTTCAACGCGTTCCCCAGACAGGCCGACACACAGGCAGGCTTCAAACCTTCTTCCAGGCGATCCACGCACATATTACATTTGGACACCTGTCCTTGAATGGGATCTAACTGGGGCGCATTATACGGGCACACCCAAGTACAATAACCGCAACCAAAACAAGTATCAGGATCCTGTAGAACAGCCCCGTATTCAGCATGTTTGGTATAAGCGCGAGTAGGACAACCTTTTAAACAAACTGGGTCATCACAATGATTACAGGCCATTGAGATATTCATGCGCTTGTAATCCGGATAGGTTCCACCTTCAACATAACCAACAGATCGGAAACTGATATGGGCCGGATTGCCATTTTTTTCGCTACAGGCAGCTTCACAAGCATGGCAACCAATACAATTATCCGCCGTAAAATGAAAGCCATGCTGTTTGTAACGGTTGGGGTTTTCGCCCACGGCAGGGTTTTCATTTATCTTTAAAGAACGCCCTTCTGGTAATGCGCCACCCGACAAATCCAGCAAATCGATTTTACGCCCATAACGATTCACTTCATGAACTTGCGGGTCAAATAACTTGGCGTAGTTCTGTTCTCCGGGGCGTTGCTCCCAGGTGCTTTTAGCCTCAGTAAAAATCGGATCTGGCTCAGCACCAATTTGATCTAAGCGATCGCGAACATTTCGTAAAATATTGAGCATATTATTTCCCTGCCATTAAAAAGTTCGACGCTGAGCATTTAATTTCGCCGCTTGTTTTTGATCCGTTAATTCAATACGCACGGAACATTGCTTAAATGCTGGCTGCCTGGAATGGGGGTCGAGCAACCCCAGTGACAAGCGATTCACGCAGTCATGAAAATGGAACGGAATAAAAACCATATCTCGAGGTACACGCTGGGTTAGTTGCACCATTACTACGGCATCACCACGCCTCGACACCAGGCGCACATAGCTTTGGTGTTGCACACCCAGCTCCGCAGCCGAATCAGGATTCATTTCCATATAGGGGGTGGGACTGAATTTATTACAGTTGCCCAGTTTTCCGGTTCGGGTTCGGGTATGAAAATGTTCCACCACCCGACCACTATTGAGCCAGAATGGATAGTCATCACAGGGCTTTTCGTTGTTATCGATAAAGGGCAATGGAATGAGGTTTGCCTTACCATCCGCTGTCTGAAACACACCGTCTGTATAGAGTCGCGGCTCGCCTTTACCGCTATCCATACCTTCACGATAGGGCCATTGAATCCCTCGAGATTCCTCGATCAAATCGTGACTCATGCCGGATATATCCAAGGTTCGAGCCTCCCCCTTCGATAGAATTTTCATTTCTTCGAAGGCTCCTTCAGGAGTCTCGGGGAATTTGATTTTTTCTCCGTTGGGGAAGCGCTTTGCCAACTCGGAGAATATCCAAAAATCCGGTTTGGAATCTTTATGGGGAGCAACTACCGGTCGAATTAAATTAACCCGTCGTTCCGTGTTAGTGAAACATCCGGTTTTTTCAGCCCACACGGCCGCAGGTAGAAACATATGAGAATACTGATTCGTTTCCACATCCTCATAGGCGTCCTGTACCACGAGGAATTCCAGCTTCTCCAGAGTCTTGCGAATACGCGGAGTATTTGGCATTGAAGTCATGGGGTTAGTGGCCACCAACCACAACCCCTTCACTTGGCCGGTCTCAATCGCGGGCAGGATATCGGTCATAAACATACCGCGCTTTTCAGGGAAGAAACTTTCGTCAATTCCCCAGAATTCGGCAATTTCCTGTCGATGCTTAGGATTCTCCAAAGCGCGATAACCGGGCAAACCCGAACAGGAGGACCATTCACGGGTACCCATGGCATTGCACTGCCCGGTAATGGATAAACTGGTACCGCCGGGTTTTCCAATATTGCCGGTGATCAGGTTCAAATTATTGATCCCCACCACGCCATCGGAACCATGGGTACTTTGGTTAATTCCCATGGTCCAAATACTCATGGCGGCACCCGCCTTCGCATATAAACGCGCCACATTGCGGATGGTGTCTTCATCAATCCCACATATTTTTGCGGCGGTAATGGGGTCATAATCCTTCACGCAGGCTTCCAGCTCTGCAATGCCTTTGGTATGAGCATTGATATAATCCCGATCTTCCAATCCTTCCGCGAGAATCACGTGCATCAACGCATTCTGCAGCACCACATCCGTTCCCGGCGTAATAGGCAAATGAATGTCGGCGAACTGAGCAAACATTGTGACCCTTGGGTCCACCACAATCAGCGGAAAACTGCGCTTCTCCAGTGCTTCTTTCAAGCGCCAGTAGATAATAGGATGCTGCTCTGGCAGATTGGAGCCCCAGGCAATCAGGCAATCGGTATGGGAGAAATCGTCGTAGCATCCTGGAGGACCATCGGAGCCAAAGGACCGTTTATAACCTGACACAGCAGAAGCCATACAAAGGGTGGTATTGCCGTCGTAATTATTGGTACCGATACAGCCCCGCACCAATTTCCCCAGGGTATAGAATTCTTCCGTCATGATCTGACCAGTGGAAACCACCGCAAATGAATCGCGCCCGTATTGCTGCTGAATACGTTTGATCTCAGTGGACATTTTGTCCAATGCGGTACCCCAATCAGTGGCCTGCCAGGGCTCCCAGGGCTTGTTTCGCATTATTGGCGTTGAGCCTCTCCCAGAGGCCTCGAACAGCTCGTGCTCGAAAATACCTTTTATGCAGAGTTTGCCCCGATTCACATCAGCCGTGGCCACACCCCGAGTGGCCACGGCTTTGCCAGCACCATCCAGGCCTACTTCAATTGAACATCCTGTTGAGCAATAACCACAAGTCGTGTATTTCCACTGCTCGACTTTTTTATCCAGTATTTTGATTTTCTTCTGATCCTGACGGCCAAAAAGCATTATTTTGGTTCCTCTTGCCCTAAGCAGCGCATTTATTTGGTGCACACAAAACAAATACACATGGTTTTTTTGCATACATGCTGTGCAAAAACCGGGTTTAAGTGCATTTTTATGGTGATTTTTAGAGTTCAGGAGATTTAAAGACAAGAAATATGCCAGAAGAACCCGACTAATCTTAAGGATTTAGTCGGGCCTTCCCTCGGCTTGAGGAATAACTGAACTAATTTGCTATAGAGATTGAACCCAGGCAATCTACCTGGGATTCATTTGCTGTTGCGAGGGAAGATTAGCCTTGCTCTAACAAGCGCCGTAAATCAATGATGGCGGAGTTTGCGCGGGAAATATAATTTGCCATCACTAAAGAGTGGTTAGCAAATAAACCAAAGCCCGAACCATTTAATATCATTGGGCTCATTACCGGTTGCTGCGACGCTTCTAACTCACGCACAATTTGCCGTAAACTAACCATGGCATTTTTCTTCGATAAGACCTCGTTAAAATCTACCTCTATGGCCTTTAATAAATGAATCAGAGCATAAGAGGCGCCGCGCGCTTCATAGAAGACGTCATCAATCTCAAAATAAGGGGTCTTTACCATCATTTGCTTAGGTGCTTTAGTGGACTGTTTGGCCGCGCTGTCACCAGCTAAATCCACATTCAATTGCTCCTTGCCAACACTGGCGCTTAATTTTTGCGACAAGCTTCCCAAGCGAGTTTCCACATCCGCAAGCCAATTCCTGAGGTTATCCGCACGGGCATAGAACTGAGCATTATTGGCATCTTCATCCGCTAAACGAGCTTGATAGGATTTAAAATAGCGAATGCCGCGTCGGTATTCCGCCTCGGTAGAAGGGAACATAAAGCTATCACTATCAAAGTGCATTTGAGGCTCAGCAGAGGATAGATCGGCATCTTCTTGTGAAGTGGACTGAGAGCGAGCCAAGTCTTTACGGAGTGCACGACTCATGTCACGAACCTGCACCAACACCCCAAATTCCCAATTGGCCATATTATCGAGCCATACTCCAGGAGGAAACATATCATTCGTTATATAACCGCCGGGCTTATCCAGCAATGTTTGGGTCAAATGAATCAATGTAGTAACCGTGGCGAAACCTACCTCGGGCTGCTTGCCAATGGCTGCCGCCTCAGTCTCTGAAACTCGCTCCACATCCCACAGCTCAGGTTCCGAACTCCAGTATACGCCCAGCCCAATAGTAATTAACAAATATACCAGGGCTAGACCCAATCCCAACTTGGTCCATAAACCCCGCTTATCATTACCGTCCAAATTGCTCTCCTCGCATTTAAATTCTCAACCACTTAGCTCATTACACTAGCGGTTTCCTTTTACCCTGGCAACCGATTATCGTCTTGTCTAACTCACGGGACTGGTATCCAGGGCAGGCCGTTCCTGAGGTTCACCCAAATAGTAACCCTGGGCACCATCCACGTTAAATTGGCGGAGCAATTGCCACTGACTCTGCAATTCCACCCGTTCCGCCGTCAGCAGGATACTTCGGCTATGGGCGATCCTAACTAAAGACTGAATAAAAAACTGATGGTCCAAATTGCTATCCATATCCCGAATATAAGAATTGTCGAGCTTTATAGAGTACAACGGTAAGCCACTTAAATAGCCGAAACTGCTATTAGTTGTACCAAAATGATCAATGGTCAATTTAGCACCCAATTCGCGTAATCCTGATGCCAGCCGGTGTAATTTGCCATGAGCCGTGCGAACGGTCACTTCAGGTACTTCAAAAATCAAATAGGTACTGAGTAAGCCGTTAGCTTTGACAGTCTCCAACAACCAGCCATTAAACTCTTCATCGCGAACACTTTGGCTGGACAAGTTTATGGCAAAAGGTTTCAGCTCATCCCTCGGCACGGTTCGCAAATAGGCTATGACCTGCCCCACAATCATTTGATCAAATTGAACTTGCAGACCAAATCGCTCTACCAGAGGAATAAAGTGTCCCGCCACTAAACACTCTCCATTCACCTTAATACGAGCAAACACTTCATAGTGCATCACGGTATTGTTGGCACAGGAGAAAATGGGCTGATAATGCAAGGTAACCTGTTGACCATCGATGATATCCTGCAAAAACCCTTGCCAATCACTTACTTCGGGCAGGTTGGGTGCCAGTACATCACCATGAGCCATTTCATCATAGATTTCCAATTGCCCATCCTGAGCACTGGCGGCTCTGGCCAATGCGGCAATAGCCTGTGCTTCCACCAGCTTCGGATCAGAACCCAGGTTACAGACACTCATCCCTGCGAACACTTGAATGTTACTGCCGCCCATACTGAGCGCATCCAATGCTTGAGCCCGAAACAGGGCATCACTGATCAAACGTTCAGCCTGCTCCCTGGTTTGGTGAGGTAGTAAAGCGGCAAAGCAGGTTCCAGTAACCCGCGCATAACAAGCGCCCTCGACTGGACTCATGGTCTCACGCCATACTTCACCAATGCGGCGCAACAGCAAGTTACCGGCATCATGCCCATAAATTTCGTTGTATTCACCCAAGCCTTTTACTTGAAGCCTGACAAGGCAACCACTAAACGGTTCTTCATCAGAATCCAATCGTGCTTGTAGCTGAGCATTAAAGTAGCGCCCATTGCCCAATCCCGTAACCGTATCCACGTAGGCTTGATTTCTCACCTGCTCGATCTGCACCACCTGCTCATCGAACAATGACTTCAGTTGGCGACTCATGCGATTAATGGCTTGCACTACCCGTCGAATTTCACGGGTGCGAGGCAGCGCTTGCTGGCGTGTAAACTCCTTGCGACAAATGGCATCGGCCTGCTGCTCAAGACGTCGCAAAGGCGTAAGCACCGTGCGTACTATAGTTAATATAATCACCCAGCTCACCAAGCCGACCAGCAAGAACAAACCAAACCCCTGCTTGGCTGCGAGCCACAAATTGCGATAAGCGGCCTCTTTATCACTCAATATTCTAACTTCACCCAAACGCTGCCAGCCCGAGGTTATTTCACTAACACCAGGCATCGGATTGATTTTAAGCCAGCCCACAAACCATTTCGGCACGTAAGGCCCCGTCGCCGTAAGATTACGACTGATAATGACCTGGGATTGCGGATCCCGAATCGTTACTTCCACAAAATCACCACGATCAAAAATGGCATCAATCATGGTTTGTACGAGCACATAGTCCTGCTGCGCCAACGGTTGGGCTATGGAAAGACTGAGTGAAGTCGCGGTATCCTGGGCGTGAGAATGCATCTGCCTTTCAATGTAATTACGGCTGTTCTGCACACTGAGATAACAAATCCCTGCGAGCAACACTAACAATACCGCCGTAATTAGTAATACTAATTGCCGATGTAAACTCACAACTGTCTCCTTGTATCCACGCTGAATAGCCGCAATTTGTTATTATTTAAGCTTGCCTAAGCCTAATCGTAGTTGCATCTCACGCCACAAAGCAATGCTTTCGGAACTTCCCAACCGGGTTTCACCACCTTCTGGTTTCGACTTCCACAAACCATCACCATTAAAACTGTACACTGGCGCTAAATCCAGGCGCTTCGATACTGGCAATAATTCGGTTTTCAGAATATCCAATACCAACGGCTCACCTGATGCGGGGTAATAGGTCAGCACCATATGAGGCTCTTG
This sequence comes from uncultured Ketobacter sp., assembly GCA_963922875.1. GTDB lineage: Bacteria > Pseudomonadota > Gammaproteobacteria > Pseudomonadales > Ketobacteraceae > Ketobacter. Next base: position 69,948 of record CAWUJH010000011.1, read on the forward strand.
AATCGTTATCGCTCTAACGTAAGTAATGCGAAGCTGCTCGGCCTCAACCCCTAATTCTCGGAGGGTAAAGTACTTGGCAATGGCGAAGTCTTCACAATCACCCCCATTGGTTGCCAAGGTCTCAAGTGGAGTGGCCCAATAATCTTCTTGCTGCCAATGAACTTGATCCGTCACAAAGTCCATGGCATTAAAGTATTGGTTCACGGCCGACACCTTGACGTGGTCGGTCTGGTATCTTAAATCCCAAATCAACTGTTCCCAGCGCGCCAGACGCTGTGCCCCCACAACACCATACTGATCTTCAATGCGCCCCTTAAGCAGGTCAGGTAACACATCAGCACAAGCCCAAGTCGCCAACCAGACACCTAATAACCAAGCCCCTATACTGCGCCTGTTCAAACTGATATTCCTGTAAATTTATTCTGCAATTAACTATAGCAGCGGAACACTGAGCCATTGACCGTGGTCACAGTTTGGAAAAGTAATAGGGCAAATTTAAGATAAGAAGAAACACTTTTACCCGCTCCAGGTCTAACGTTAAACTTAGGCGCGTCGTGAGATATAACAACAATTCAACCAGGAAAACGAATGAAATCAATACGATTCCTTGTGCTTTTGGGATTAGGCCTGTGGATTAGCCTGAGCCAAGCTCAAGATGAAGCGTTTTTACCCGTCCATGAAGCCTTCAAAGTAGAGGCTAGCGAGGATGGCACCGACATTGTGTATCGCTTTGATATTGCTGATGGTTACTATCTATACAAGATGCGATTCGGCTTCGATATTAGCGACACCAGTCGGGGCGAGCTGGGAGAACCCCAATACAACAAAGCGGGCAAATGGAAAGATGACCCTAATTTTGGCCGTGTGGAAGTATTTTTCCATCAGGTTGAGGTTCGCGTACCCGTCACGGCCACTGATGCAGGCTTCGTCGAAATAGATGCACGCTATCAGGGCTGTGCAGAAAAAGGTTTGTGCTATGTGCCACAAACCTTCACCAACATGTTTCAAGTGGACGCCCCTTCAGTGGCTAGTCCCGCAGTGGCTAGTCCCGGCCCAGACTCATCAGGTTCCGGTGGTCATAGTTCGCCGGCCCCAGAGAGTCCTTCTTTATTTCCAACCTCTCAAAACCAGCCACCATCACAAAACACCTCACCCGTTGATTCCGACGATGCGTTTAGCATGGAGCAGTTTCTAGCCAACAGCAATTTACTGCCGATTCTTGGCGTTTTTTTTTTAGTAGGCCTGGGACTCACCTTTACTCCCTGCGTACTCCCTATGGTGCCCATTCTCAGCGGCATCATTGTCGGCCAGGGTGAAGGGCTAACACGACAACGCGCTGCCGCACTTTCACTCACTTATGTCTTGGGTATGGCCACCACTTATGCGGTACTCGGCGTCATTGCCGGTGTCACCGGGGCCAAGCTGCAAGTGGCCTTGCAAACACCCAGCGTCTTAATCGGGTTTGCCGTGGTGTTTTTTATTCTTGCCTTATCCATGTTTGGTTTCTTTGAATTGCAACTTCCTCATAGCGTGCAGAATCGCCTCAATAATATGAGCCAAAAGCAGGCGGGCGGACGCTATATCGGAGTTGCTCTCATCGGTATATTTTCGGCGTTAGTGGTATCGCCTTGCGTGTCTGCTCCGCTGGCAGGCGCGTTGCTGTATATTGGCAAATCTGGTGATTGGGTGCTGGGAGGTAGTGCGTTGCTGGCTCTGGGGTTGGGCATGGGAACTCCCTTATTAGCCATCGGTATATTTGGCGCCAACATTCTGCCCAAAGCCGGAGCCTGGATGGATAATGTCAAAGGCCTGTTCGGCGTGTTACTACTCGCCGTCGCCTTATGGCTGGTAAAACACTTAATGCCCAGCGCCCTGGCCTGGAGTTTAGCGGGAGGGCTTTGCATCCTGGCGGGGCTCTATTCTGGCGCCCTGGAATCCCAGCCCAAATCCACCGGCAAATTTTTCAAGGCAATTGGCCTCAGCGCCATGGTGGCTGGCGCGGGCCTGATACTGAGCAGCGTGATCCATACTGGCGTTATTGCGGTTCCCGGCGCCAATCCCGCCAGCCAGGCATCGCTGCCCTTTCAAAGAGTGTTTACCCAGGCAGAACTTGAACAGCAAATGGCGGCTGCCAAGGCGCAACGGCAACCGGTAATGATCGACTTTTACGCAGACTGGTGCTCAGCCTGCCTGGAAATGGAACATCAGACCTTCAGTAAAGCGTCGGTCCAGGCTAAGCTGGCGCACTATCGTTGGTTACAAATAGATCTCACCAATAATCCCGAAGCCACCGCCTTGTTGGGTCGGTTTGACATTCCAGGGCCACCGGCGATCCTGTTTTTCGACAGCGCAGGCAACGAGCGCCATCAAGCACGCATTCTGGCCTACAAATCAAAAGAGCGCTTTTTGGCCCACTTGGATAAACATCAACTCACCACCAACGACCAGCTGCAGGCATTCCGTGATGATTATATTTCAGAAAGGCTGCCGATTAGCCGGCCTTGAGGTCTGCAGAATAAGTTAAAAGCCGAGTGGTTGGTTTATTGTTTGGTAAAATATAACCAAAAAAGTGGTCAAATTCCGGTGAAAATGCACCTTATGTCGCTTAACTTGTAAATAAATGTAAGAACCAGCAGAAACCGGAAGCAGGCAGCCGTGGCTGTCGCTATAATCAAGACTAAAAACTTCAACAACTAGGGATCCACCGCTTTTTATGGCACAGATTCTCTTGCTCAATGGGCCCAACCTAAACCTGCTAGGAACTCGCGAACCAGGCATTTATGGGCATCAAACCTTGTCCGAAATTGAAGCAACCGTTGTTCGCTTAGCCAAAGAACACGGCCACGCCTGCGAGTGCTTACAAAGCAATCGGGAATACGAGCTAATTGAGAGAATCCATCAGGCTGGCCAGGACGGTACCGCGTTTATTATTATCAACCCTGCGGCATTTACCCATACCAGCGTCGCCATTCGGGATGCCCTGGCAGGCGTTAAGATTCCCTTCGTCGAAGTTCATTTATCCAATATTCACCAGCGCGAGCCTTTTCGCCAGCATTCCTACTTTTCTGATGCCGCCTTGGGTGTCATTTGTGGCTTTGGCGCGCTGGGTTATGAGCTGGCACTGCAGGTGGCAGTGCAAAACCTTCAATAAGTAACAATAACGAAAAGAGAAGTTCCCACAATGGATATTCGCAAAGTAAAAAAACTTATCGAACTACTAGAAGAATCAGGCATCGACGAAATCGAAATTAAAGAAGGCGAGGAATCGGTCAGAATCAGTCGCAATCAGTTCCGCGCCGCCGCTATGCCCTACCCACAACAATTTGCCCCGGCGCCCGCAACAACCTCTGCGCCTGCAGCCTCAGCCCCACAAGAAACAAGCACTGGCACTGCCGGTGACAGCAGCTCAGTCCCCTCTGGCCATCAGATTAAATCACCGATGGTAGGCACCTTTTACCGATCGCCATCTCCCGATGCGAAATCCTTTGTGGAAGTAGGCCAAAAAGTAAAAGCGGGAGATACTCTCTGTATCGTGGAAGCGATGAAGATGATGAACCAAATTGAGTCCGATAAAACAGGTACCGTGGTAGCCATTTTGGCAGACGATGCCGAACCGGTGGAATTTGATCAACCTCTCTTCATCATCAACTAAAAGGCCCACACCATGTTACAAAAAGTGCTAATCGCCAATCGCGGCGAAATTGCCCTTCGCGTATTGCGTGCATGCAAAGAGCTGGGTATTCAAACGGTGGCCGTCTATTCTACGGCCGACAAAGACTTGATGCACATTCGCCTTGCTGACGAAGCCGTCTGTATCGGCCCTGCCTCAGCCTCAGACAGCTACTTAAACATTCCAGCCATTATCAGTGCGGCCGAAATTACCAGCGCCGACGCCATTCATCCTGGATATGGATTTCTCGCTGAGAATGCCGACTTTGCCGAACGGGTAACAGACAGCGGCTTTATATTTATCGGCCCTGAAGCTCAGACTATACGCTTAATGGGCAACAAGGTATCAGCTATCGAAGCCATGAAGAATGCGGGTGTGCCTTGCGTTCCTGGCTCTGACGGACCACTGAATGACGATAATCATCGAACACTGAAACTGGGCCGTAAAATTGGCTATCCGGTGATAATCAAAGCAGCCTCCGGTGGCGGTGGTCGCGGCATGCGCGTGGTTCACACCGAGCAGGATTTAATTAAAGCCATTAGCCTGACTCGTGCCGAAGCCAAAGCGGCTTTTGGCGATGGTACGGTTTATATGGAAAAGTTTTTGACGACTCCGCGCCATGTTGAAATTCAAGTGCTCGCAGATGGTCAAGGGCATGCCGTTTATTTAGGTGATCGTGATTGCTCACTGCAACGCCGCCATCAAAAAGTCGTAGAAGAAGCACCCGCTCCTGGAATTCCTGAAAAACTACGTAAAGAAGTGGGTGAACGCTGCGTTCAAGCCTGTATTGATATTAATTATCGAGGTGCAGGCACCTTTGAATTTCTCTATGAAAATGAGAGTTTTTACTTTATTGAGATGAACACTCGGGTTCAAGTGGAACATCCTGTCACCGAAATGGTCACTGGAGTCGACATCATCAAAGAGCAGCTCCATATTGCCAGTGGCACTCCGCTCAGAATTCAACAATCCGAAATTGAAATCAAAGGCCACGCCATAGAATGTCGCATCAATGCCGAAGATCCGAAAACTTTCATACCGAGCCCAGGCACGATCCAACATTGGCATGCACCAGGCGGTAACGGTGTTCGTATGGACACTCATATTTATACCGGGTATAAAGTGCCCCCCAACTACGACTCGCTAATTGGAAAATTGATCACCTACGGGGAAACCCGAGACGTTGCCTTGCAACGGATGCGCAATGCGTTGGATGAAATACTGGTGGAAGGAATTAAAACCAATATAGCGTTACATCAAGATGTTATTATGGCCGATAGCGGTTTTAACAAAGGCGGCGTGGATATTCACTACTTGGAAAAAATCCTCAGCGGCCATTAATGTTTAAGTGAGCACCAATGGCGTGGATTCAAGTAAAAATACAAAGCAGTGGGCAGAACAGCGCCCACATCGAAGATTTATTAATGGGCTTGGGAGCCGTATCGGTCACCCTGGAAGACAGTGGTGACCAGCCGTTACTGGAACCACCACTGGGCACCACACCGGTATGGGATGACACCACCTTCACCGGGCTTTTCGACGCTGACATCAATACCGACCTCATTTGTGCAGCACTCATCAACAGCCTGGGCGCAAACACCCCCATTAAAGTAGCCACTCTTGAAGAAAAAGACTGGGTACGTGAATGGATGGATACCTTTGAACCCATTCGCTTCGGCGATCGACTTTGGGTTTGCCCCAGCTGGCACACACCACCCGAACCCGATGCGGTCAACCTGCTTCTGGATCCAGGTCTTGCCTTCGGCACTGGCACCCATGAAACCACCTCACTGTGCCTACAATGGCTCGATAAAAGCGACCTTACGGGTAAAACTGTGGTGGACTTCGGTTGTGGCTCCGGCATTTTGGCGATTGCAGCGGCATTACTGGGTGCTGAGCGTGTCCTCTGTATCGACAACGACCCTCAAGCACTGATGGCAACCCGAGCGAATGCCGAGCGCAACAAGGTAAGCCAGCGTTTGGAAGTCGTAGCTCCGCGCAAGGATTACCAGTTCAGTGCTGATATCGTACTGGCCAATATCCTAGCAGCACCGCTGATACAGCTCAGCTCGTTATTGGCCGGATTGACCCATTCCGGTGGCCTCATCGTGCTGTCAGGGATATTGGAAAATCAGGCCAATGACGTAAGCAAAGCCTATCAACCCTGGTTTAATGACCTGGAAATTGTACAAAAAGGCGACTGGGTTCGTATTTCTGGCGCAAAATCAGTCTAAATTGGTGACACTATCACGCGGTCACCGGCTAAACTAAGAATATTAACCTAAGTTTCTGATAACCTAGGTTTTTGATCAGCCTGCATTTTGAATAGATGCAAGCAGTGTAAGTAAAGGAGCGATAAACGCCGTATGCCCGACAACATGCTCACTAAGTGCCCTCACTGTGGCACAACCTTTCGTCTTACCGTAGCTCAGCTGAAAGTTGCTGGCGGCGCGGTAAGATGTGGAGCCTGTTATCATGTATTCCATGCGGCCGGACATATCGTTAATGCTACAGACACCGGCCACAGGTCCACCCCACCAAAAGATGTATTTGCAGATAACATCACTCAGGCGCCCAGTAGTTTCGATTCCAGAATTCCCAAGCTGGGAGATAATGAACCTGCACCGACTCCTGAGGTAAAAACCGTCGCGCCAAAACCAAAGATAAAAAACAATGATGATACCTGGGCAGAAGCCATGCTGCGTGAGCTAGGTGAAGACATTGACGATGACGAACCCGCTTCTCCAAGCAATAAGATTTCAAGCGAGAATGTATTCAGTCTGGAAGACGACACGCCAGCACCGAAAACAAAGCTCAGAGAAAAGTCAGCCTTTCAAGACACCGAACTCAGCGATACGTTTGTCAATTTGGGTAATTTTTCCAGTGATGATCCGTTTGCGGCTCTCGATCTCGAAGCAGAGGACGCCGCCGATGATGACGTCAAGGACGACGAATCCTGGGCTAAAGCTATACTGAACGAGCTGGAACAAGAAGAAACTCCGCAAAAAAAAGACGAAGGTTTCTCTCTATTAATGGACGAGGACCACGCAGAAAATTCGAATTCCCCCTACGCCAAGCGTGCCCGCAAAGAACGGGACTCTGACGCTTTTAGAACTTTTCAACAGGCCAAAGAACAAAAGCAGGCAAAACAGCGGAACAGCATCAAACATGTTAACCCACTGAGAAATGACGAAACTGAAGAATTTTTCCGGCAGTTTGAAGAAACCCCAGAGCCTATAAAGACAAAGCAACCAACACCGCAACGAAAGCAAGAACCTATTAAGCCGCTGGAAGATCTCGATAACGAAGACTTTATTAGTGAAGACTTCACCAATACTGGCGCACTGTTCGCTGATACCGATGACGTGCGCAAACGGCAATACCGAATTCAAGCACGCAAAGCCGCACAGGAACAAATACAGGTAGAGCGCAATTATTCTCTTTGGTTCGGTGTTGGCTGCTTTCTGCTGATTCTCACGCTCTCGGCTCAATATACGTTCTTTCATTTTGAGAGCGTGGCCCGCAACTCCACCTTTCGGCCCTATCTGGAAGCCATTTGCGGTCCCCTCAACTGCACCCTACCCCATCAGGTCGATACCAGCAAAGTGGTCAGCTCCAACTTGGTAGTGCGCTCACACCCCCGAGAACAAAACGCCTTGATTATCGACGCCATTATTAAAAATTTAGCGGGGTTTATTCAGCCCTTCCCCGATATCAAGCTGTCCTTTCAAGATATGAATGGCCGCGTTGTTTCCAGTCGCCGCTTCAAACCTACTGAATACATTCAGGATAAACGCATAGATATCAATGCAATGCCCAACAACACCCCAATTCATCTTAACCTTGAAATCGTTGACCCCGGATCAAAAGCGGTAAACTATCAGTTAAATTTCTTACCTCAATCCTAGGTTTCTGTTTATTAATCCATCAGCTTTACACCCTTTTTTTGAAGGCCGTCGGAAAATTTTACAAAAGTAGTAAAAACCTTATTTATTCTGACGATGCTTCCCGCTATCATAGATCGATCTTTAAGCATTGCTGAATCTCATTAGGCGTCCAATTAATCAGGAGCTATCTGTGTCTATACAGATCGGGCCCTACAAACTAAACAGTCCTCTGGCCTTAGCTCCCATGGCAGGAGTGACAGACCAGCCTTTTCGCAGCTTATGTAAGCGATTGGGCGCAGGTATTGTGGTTGCTGAGATGCTAACTAGTGACAGCAAGCTCTGGCATACGCCAAAATCACAACGACGTATGATTCATAGTAGCGAGCCAGAACCTCGCTCGGTACAAATTGCCGGCACAGAGCCGCAGATGATGGCCCAGGCCGCGCAACTCTGCGTTGCCCGTGGCGCCCAAATCATCGACATCAATATGGGGTGCCCGGCAAAAAAAGTTTGCAAAAAAGCGGCAGGATCCGCACTGTTAAAAGATGAAGCGCTGGTTAAGGCCATCTTGGCAGCAGTAGTAACCGCCGTAGAAGTGCCAGTTACGCTGAAAATTCGGACCGGATGGGATCCCGAGCATCGCAATGGCGTTACCATTGCAAAAATTGCAGAGGAATCAGGTATTCAGGCATTGGCCGTTCACGGCCGTACAAGAGCTTGTGCCTACAAAGGCGAGGTTGAATATGACACGATTGCCCAAATAAAAGAATCTGTGAAGATTCCAATATTTGCCAATGGTGATATAACCACGCCTTTGCAGGCCAAACAGGTCATCGACTACACCAAAGTAGATGGCATTATGATCGGAAGAGCAGCTCAGGGGAACCCCTGGATTTTTCAGGAAATTCAGCATTTTCTTGAACATGGGGAAATACTTTCGGCGCCCAGCAACAGGGAAGCGAAGGCGGTAGTTGTGGAGCATTTAAAAAGCTTACACGCATTTTACGGAGAACAACTGGGGGTACGTATCGCGCGAAAGCATTTCGCTTGGTATGTCCAAGATAGACCAATGGGGTTACTTTTTAAGTCCATTTTCAACCAGCTGAACTCCGCGCCGAAACAAATCGCCACTGCTCAGGAATACTTTGAGCAATTAATCAAGGGAGAGGTAATGGCGGCATGAACGAAACCAACTACAACGAGGAAGCAGGGCTCGCAGATGATTCTTCATCTTCAGCGGGTAACACCAACCTGAAACAACATCTGGTGTCTTCGGCAGATCAGGGGCAAACGCTTGGCGACAATGTCCACCGTGCGTTACGCAATTATTTTGCCCACCTGGACGGCCAACCAGTCACTGATGTCTATCAGATGGTTTTATCTGAAGTGGAAGCACCCTTGCTTGAAGCGGTAATGGAATATACCCGGGGAAATCAGACCAAAGCATCGGTTTTGTTGGGTTTAAATCGTGGGACGCTACGTAAGAAGCTGAAAACCTACGGTTTAATCTAATCTGAGCTAGCCGATTGTACGGGCCTTGTCGTCCAGCGACAACCCGTACAAAAACTCAGGGCACTTTGACAGGCGCTCCGGCTTCGCTTACCTTTTTTACATTCAAGCCTTAAATCCAAGGCTAATTCCGACTACAATGCGGCCCGCGTCCGCTGCAACAGTATTGCCAGCATCTGGACCCACCCAACCCCGAAATCAACCGTAAACTTAATTTATAGAATCCTATGATGAGTAAACCCATTAAACGCGCACTGATAAGTGTTTCCGATAAAACCGGAATTGTGGACTTCGCCCGCTCCTTGGAGCAACTCGGAGTGGAAATACTTTCCACTGGTGGCACGTACAAGTTATTGGTCGATCAAGGTGTTAAAGCCATTGAAGTCTCTGATTATACTGGCTTCCCCGAAATGATGGATGGACGGGTCAAGACTTTACATCCCAAAGTTCACGGCGGCATCCTCGGGCGTCGTGAGACAGATGCTGAAATCATGGCGCAACACGACATTACTCCCATTGACCTGGTTGTGGTTAATCTTTACCCCTTCGAGAAAACCGTTGCCAATCCAGATTGTGATTTACCCACGGCTATTGAAAACATCGATATCGGTGGCCCCACCATGGTTCGCTCTGCGGCCAAGAACCATCGCTGGGTCACTATTGTGGTGAACGCCGCCGACTATGCGAGAATTCTGCAGGAAATGGAAGCCAACAATGGCGCAGTACTGGACGGAACCCGATTTGAAATGGCGCTGACTGCTTTTGAGCACACCGCCGCTTATGACGGTGCTATCGCCAATTATCTCGGCTCACTAGGGGCCAACAATAAGCCCAATCAATTTCCCCGCACCTTTAACACCCAGTTCGTTAAAGTGCAGGACATGCGTTATGGGGAAAATCCCCACCAAAAAGCGGCCTTTTATGCTGAAGCTAACGCCCAGGAGCCCAGTGTCAGTAACGCGGTGCAACTGCAGGGCAAGGAGCTTTCCTTCAATAACGTGGCCGATACAGATGCCGCGTTGGAGTGCGTAAAGTCCTTTAAAGAACCCGCCTGCGTCATTGTAAAACACGCCAACCCCTGTGGTGTCGCCACTGGCAGCAACCTATTGGAAGCCTACCAACGCGCCTTCCAAACCGATCCTACTTCTGCATTTGGCGGCATAATCGCTTTTAATGAAGCACTGGACGAAACCACCGCTCGCGCGATCATTGATCGCCAGTTTGTAGAAGTTATTATTGCTCCCGGAGCTTCTGACGCCGCCATTGCTGTAGTGGCCGAAAAGAAAAATGTACGCTTACTCACCTGTAACCCCTGGGGTGACAGGATTCCCGGTTTTGATTTCAAACGGGTTAACGGTGGCTTACTGGTGCAAGATCGGGATAACGGCATTATTACGGCTGCCGACTTAAAAACCGTGTCGAAACGAGCCCCCACAGAAGCAGAACTGGAAGATTTATTGTTCTGTTGGAAAGTCGCAAAATACGTCAAATCAAACGCCATTGTTTATGCTCGTGACGGCCAAACCATTGGCATAGGAGCCGGTCAAATGAGCCGCGTATACAGCGCAAAAATTGCGGGCATCAAAGCCCAGGATGAAGGCTTGCAAGTTCCCGGATCGGTGATGGCCTCCGACGCCTTCTTCCCCTTTCGCGATGGCATAGATGCCGCCGCCCAGGCAGGAATTCGCGCCATTATTCAACCCGGCGGCTCCATTCGAGATGACGAAGTTATTGCGGCAGCGGACGAGGCCGATATTGCTATGGTGTTCACCGGCATGCGTCACTTTCGCCATTAAACCCCATCGAATCTGTAGAGCGATACTTTAGAGCCATACTTTAGAGCGATAGACAAATGAATATATTGATAATTGGGAATGGCGGCCGGGAACATGCTCTGGCGTGGAAAGCAGCACAATCACCCTTGGCCGATAAGATTTTTGTTGCCCCTGGTAATGCGGGTACTGCCCTCGAACCGCGAATTGAAAACGTGGCGATCGACGTATTAGCTCTGGATGAGTTGGTGGCCTTTGCCAAAGACAACAGCGTTGGACTAACCATTGTTGGCCCAGAAGCACCACTGGTAGCCGGTGTTGTTGATAAATTTCGCCAAGCGGGATTACGCTGTTTTGGCCCGACGCAAGGCGCAGCCCAGCTGGAAGGGTCAAAAGCGTTTACCAAGGATTTTCTGGCACGCCACCAGATTCCTACCGCCGCTTACGGTAATTTTACCGATATCGAATCGGCGGTTGCTTATGTTAAGCAACAAGGCGCACCCATCGTGGTGAAAGCCGATGGGCTGGCCGCAGGTAAAGGCGTTATCCTGGCACAAACCGAAGCCGAAGCCATTGCGGCCATCGAAGACATGCTTGCCGGCAACAAGTTTGGTGATGCCGGTAACCGAGTGGTTATTGAAGAGTTTTTAGTGGGTGAAGAAGCCAGTTTTATTTGTATGGTGGATGGAGAGAACGTGCTACCCATGGCGACCTCCCAAGATCATAAAGCTCGCGACAACGGGGATAAAGGACCGAACACGGGAGGAATGGGCGCTTATTCTCCAGCCCCAGTGGTTACCCCGGAAATCCAGCAGCGGGTTATGGATGAAGTGATTTATCCCACCGTGAGAGGTATGGCGGCAGAAGGTAATGTGTACACCGGATTTCTTTACGCTGGCTTGATGATTGATGCCAAGGGAAATCCTAAAGTGCTGGAATACAATTGCCGCTTTGGTGATCCAGAAACCCAACCCATAATGATGCGTTTAAAATCGGATCTGGTTGAACTGTGCAATACAGCCATCGATGGTGGCCTGGATAAGGCCAGCGCTGAATGGGATTCTCGTGCTTCGCTAGGCGTGGTATTAGCCGCTGGCGGCTATCCTGACAACTATCCAAAAGGCGATGTGATTGAAGGGCTACCCACTAGCGACCAGGAAGACGCCAAAGTGTTCCATGCGGGCACCACACTCTCGGCTGAACAGAAAGTTACCACTAATGGCGGCCGCGTACTCTGTGCAGTGGCTTTGGGCGACACCGTTGCCCAAGCCCAAGCCAAAGCGTATGAGCTCACGCAAAAAATTCACTGGGATAAAGTCTATTATCGAACGGATATTGGCTATCGGGCGATAGAGCGGGAACAGTCTTAACGGCTTAATCGGGATTAATGTAAATCAGCTGGTAACACCAACCGGTGTAACCGGCTGATTGTGCATAGCCTTTTACACCCTACCCCAAATCCAAATCCTGGCGAAATTCCTCCACTACGGATTCCACATTATCAATATCGTCAAAGCGGGCCAGGTGCAGCAAGGCTTCGCCTTCGTTGACTAAAGGTATATTGGTATTACCGATCAAGATACCGGAAAAAGGCGCGCGGACTTCCGATTCACTGCCACCGAGAGGGCCATCGATAATTCCCAACAATTGATCCCGCGCCACTCGATCACCTAATTTCAGGCGACAACGAAACAAACCATCAGCCGGTGCTCGTACCCAACTCGATGAGTTGGCCACAAAACTTTCCACCGCTTTTTTGACAACTTTTCGAGGGGGCAACATTTGCAAATGGGTCATCACATTGCGCACGCCTTTGACCCCAATATGAATCGCCGCTTCATCAAACCGCAAAGCTTCTCCTGCTTCATAAGTAATAATGGGAATACCCAAATCATCACCAGTACCCCGTAAAGTGCCATCGCGAATTGGGGCATTGATGACCAGCGGAACCCCAAAGGCATGAGCCAGCTCTGCCGCCTGACTATTCTCCAGGTGTACTCGAATTTGCGGCATATTGGAACGATGAATCGCTCCAGTGTGAAGATCGATAGCGCAATCACACTTTTTAAGGATTTCCTGTACAAACAAATTAGCCACGCGACCACCCAAAGAGCCGGATTCAGAGCCTGGGAAACAGCGATTAAGATCGCGCCGATCCGGCAAATAGCGAGATCGATGAATGATGCCCAAAACATTCACCATCGGCACAGCAATAATGGTGCCGCGCAATTGATCCAACCAACGCGCCGCTAAAATCCGCCTCACCACTTCGATACCATTCAACTCATCGCCATGAATGGCAGCACACACCAGTAATACGGGGCCAGACTTACGACCATTGACCACTTGGACAGGTATAGCCATATCGGTATGAGTATAGAGCTGGCCAATGGGTATATTGAAACGTCGCTGAGTATTAGCGGGAATGGTTTCGCCAAATAGCTCTATAGCGAAAGGCATTTTTGACATGGTTTATCCTCGTCCCACAGTACGACTATTGGCCGTGCCATCAGTGATTTTCTTTTCTATATAACCATAGATCAAACTGGCAATATCACGCTCAGTGGATTGTTCAATGCCTTCCAATCCCGGCGAAGAGTTAACTTCCATCACCAACGGGCCATGGTTAGACCGTATCAGATCCACGCCCGCCACACTCAACCCCATGATCTTTGCCGCTCGAACCGCCGTGGTTCGCTCTTCCGGGGTAATTTTCACTAGTGAGGCAGAACCGCCTCGATGCAAATTAGACCGAAATTCACCCGGCTTTGCCTGCCGTTTCATAGCCGCTACCACTTTGTCACCAATCACCAGACAACGGATGTCAGCACCGGAGGATTCAGCGATATACTCCTGAATTAAAATGTTCGCTTTGAGACCCAAAAAAGCCTCTATGACGCTTTCTGCCACTTTACGGGTTTCCGCTAACACAACACCAATGCCCTGGGTACCTTCCAACAGTTTAACCACTAAAGGCGCGCCACCTACCATATCGATCAAGTCGGGAATTTCATCCGGCGAGTGAGCGAAACCGGTAACTGGCATGCCCACGCCTTTACGAGACAGCAATTGCAAGGAGCGCAGTTTGTCCCGCGACCGCGAAATGGCCACGGATTCATTCACGGAATAAACGCCCATCATTTCAAACTGGCGCACCACCGCTGTTCCGTAAAATGTGATAGAAGCACCAATGCGAGGGATAATCGCGTCAAAACCCTCCAATGCCTCACCTTTATAATGGATCGTTGGCTTGTGAGTGGCCATATTCATATAACAACGCAGTGTGTCCACCACCCGCACTTCATGCCCACGCTGCTCCCCCGCCTCAACCAATCGCTTAGTGGAGTAAAGTTTTGGGTTTCTGGACAAAATCGCGACTTTCATTCAATTTCCTTTCCGAAAAGTTTGAGCTCTGGAGAGCCCGGATTACAGGGCCCTAGTCTCAAGGTATCTGCGATCAAGATCAAGATATTGAGACGAAAATCCCAAGTCTCCCACTGCATGGCTCCCCCTGTATGTGTCCTGATCTATACTGGTAACTATCTGCTCGCTTAACGGTTTCACTATGTCCAACCTCTCACAAGAAATAATTAATGCTAAAATCGCCAAGCTCTCGCCATTCAATGAGTTAAGTGCCCCGGCCCTGCAAGAGGCCTTAAAATATTGCGAGGTATTCAACGCACCGGCACGCAAGAAACTCTTCAAACGCGGAGAACAGGACGACAACAGCTATTATCTGCTAACCGGGACAGTGAATTTAATTGATGAGAATTTCAACAGCTTCATCTACGAAAGTGATGACCCTCGCTGCCTGAATCCTTTGGACAATAATGCTACACATCAATTCTCGGCGATTACCACCGAAGATAGCCATGTCCTAAAAGTCAATAAGATGCAGCTTGATTTGGCCATGACCTGGGAGTCGGCCAATTTGGAAGTCAGCCTTGATGCGACAGATGGTGGCTCAGACTGGATGTCCGCTTTGTTGGATTCCGACGTTTTCGCTAAAGTTCCACCCACCAATATCCAGCAACTGTTTAGCTCTTTTGAAACGCTGGAATTTAGCGCTGGAACCACCGTAATAAAGGAAAATGACGTGGGTGACTCATTTTTTGTTATTCAGGAGGGACAGGCCGAAGTTAGCGCCCAATCGGAGCAAGGGGAACAAGTCCTGGCTCACTTAAAACCAGGGCAATTTTTTGGTGAAGAAGCCTTAATCGGAGAAACTACCCGTAACGCAACCGTTACCATGAAAACTGACGGCAAACTGATGCGACTGGATAAGGACACCTTCAAACAGCTATTAGAGCAGCCAGTACTGAACTCTTTAACGGAGAAGGACCTAGAAGCGATCGTGGCGGATGGCACAAAACTTTGCTTACTGGATGTGCGCCTCACCGGCGAATACCGCCATTCACACCGAGAAAACAGCGTTAATATTCCCCTCAACCGATTAAGGGCAAGACTGCCCCAACTCAGTACCGGTACCATCTATGTAATACCCAACAACGCCGGGCCCCGCAGTGAACTGGGCGTCTATTTACTGGTAAAGGCGGGACTACAAGCCTATCTTTTGAAAGAATAAAGCGCTAAATTCGCGGAATTGATGAACATTTAACACCGAAAAAGCGCTTTTTAATGATAATAAACCCCTCGCAGAGTAGGATTTGTTATAGACATTGATATAATTAGCACGAAAAATACTCAGCGCAGGATGCCCCAGTAAGAATGAAGAGTGTAGTCAACATAGCCGCCCCAAACACTGTCCTAGGCTACTTTGCTTTAGCGCTCTGCTTGTTTCTTTTTACTTCATCAAGCTACGCTAAACTGGAAATTGACTCAGACCAATTCAATTTACAAATCACCCAGAATGCGTCCTATTTTGAAGATTCCAGCAATTACTATAAAGCCGAAGATTTTCTAGAAAAATCTTTGGCTCAACAATTCACCCCGACACGGACACCCATTTTTCGTCTGGGCTATACCGCTTCCACCCTCTGGCTTGAACTGGAGATGGAAAATGTTCTTACCCGGCCAGTCACGGCTTTTTTGTACGTCACACTGCCCAATCTGGCGCTGTTTGAGATCTACAGCTTTAATCACAACGGCATTGCATTATTGGAGACTTCGGGCAATGCCACAGAAAATGTCCATGGCTCAGTCCCCCATCGGTCACCCGTATCCAAGCTAACCCTGGTTTCCGGTACCAATAAATACCTCATTAGAATCAAAACCAACCAGTACCTAAACTTCACTTTGAAGCTGGCCGATCCCGTTTCCTTCTATCAAGAACAGTTCAGCAAACATTTGTTGTCCGGACTAACCGTCGGTGCTTTGATCATGCTTTGTATCTTTGGCATCGCGGGGTATGTTAGAGACCGCGAACCCACCTATTTGGCTTTCATTTTTTATACGGCAAGCATCGGTATTTATACTGCCTCAAGCTTAGGCTATGTTGGCTTTTATTGGTTTCCCCTCCCCAATTTAAGCCCGCGTCTGGAAACCCTCACCTTGTTATTAATAAGCGGTTCAATGTTGATTTTCAGCCGTCTTCTTTTTGATATTCCAAGCCACCGCAAACGACTCAATGTGTTGTGTCTTGCCGTTCTGGGATTAATCAGTAGTGGCGCTGTTATTAGCTTTGCCATGGAAACCCAGACCGCCTCAGAGTTTGGTGCGTTACTAACCCTAATTGCGATTCCCTTTAATTTTTACCTGACAGCCAGTCGGGCGATGGACGGCACCAAGACCGCCCGCTGGATGATATTGCCAAGTCTGCTAATGATCGTATTGGGCGGCCTTACGGCACAAAATGTGTTTGGTATTTTGGCGTTTGGGTCGGGCACGCTCTGGCTATTGATTATCGCTTTAATGGCGCATTGTTTGTTCGGTGCGCTGGCTGTTGCTATGCGGCAACATGACGCCCGGGTAAACCAAGAAAAACAACGCCAGCAAATTGCAATAAAAGAAGCTTCACGGGGCGCAAAGACAGAATTCCTGGCTCAAATAAGCCATGAAATCCGCACGCCGATGAATGGTATTTTGGGTATGGCTGAACTATTAGCGGATTCGCCACTAACGAACTCCCAAGAAGATTATATTAAAACCATAAATACCTCAGGCAGCAACTTACTAAAAATCCTCGACGATATTTTAGATTATTCAAAAATTGAGACAGGCAACCTTAATCTCGATATCACGTCTTTCGATATCGGGCTCGCCTTAACGGAATGTGTGGAGTCCTTTAAGGACGTCGCTGCGGAAAAAAATCTAGAACTCGCCACCCACATGGACCGTAATATTCCATTTCAGGTAAAAGGTGACCCTGCCCGAGTTCGTCAGGTGCTGGCTAATTTATTGTCCAACGCCACCAAATTTACCGAACGAGGCAGCATACACGTTCATATTGCACTCGATACTGAACGTGGACCCAACTTTGTTAAAGTGACAATAAGTGATACAGGAATCGGAATCAACCGCGAACAATTACTGGATTTGTTTGGTCAAAATGAAGATCACCTACAGCAATTGGGCCATCACGGCCTGGGGCTTCCTATCTCGCAGCGTCTAGTGGAGCTTATGGGTGGTGAAATGGGAGCCAACAGCCAACCCAATCGCGGCAGCACTTTCTGGTTCAGCATTCCCCTGGAACCCGATCCTCACAGCCAGGATCAGCCTTTATTTGCCGAACAGCTACAGGGCATGCGCCTGTTGATTGTGGATGACAATGCCTCTTGTCGTTTAGTACTGCAGCAACAAGCAAACAGCTGGGGTATGAATATCAGCGCAGCCTCCAACGGCAAACAAGCACTGGCCATGCTGCATAACCAGGCTGTTATTCACGAACCCTTTGACATTGTTATACTCGACCATGAAATGCCGGGCATGAGCGGCATGGAATTAGCCGCCAAAATAAAAGAAGATACGATCGTGAACAACGATCCTCTGGTGCTCATGCTCACCGGATTAAGCATGGCACCCAGCAACTCGGCCGCCCGTAACGCAGGCATTCGCAGAGTGATTAACAAGCCCATCACCGGTCGCCTGTTGCGCTCAACCCTGCTGGAAGAACTGGCTCATTTACGGCGTATTCAAGCAGATCATCCACCGATTAAGGATAACATCGCACCTCTGCCACCCATGAAAGTTCTGGTAGCGGAAGATCATCACCTGTCGCAAAAAGTCATCAAAGGAATGCTGTCCCGTTTGGGAGTCAGCGCCACGACCGTAGACGACGGCGCGGCAGCGGTAGCACAAATCAAAGAGCAGGATTACGATTTGATCTTGATGGACTGTGAGATGCCGGTGATGAGTGGTTTCGATGCGGCGAAGGAAATACGCGCTTGGGAGCAAGCTGAATCCAGACGCCCAGTCCCTATTATCGCCCTCACGGCCCACATAATGGACGAGCACAAAGAGCATAGCCTCCAGTGTGGCATGAATGCCCATTTATCCAAACCCATTGAGCTGAGCGAACTGCGTGATATTCTGCTGGAATGGTTTTCGGCTTACGACAACCAGGACCCCCCGTTCGATCAACGCAACCTGGGCTAATCAGCCAATACCGTACGACCCTGTGCCCACTGCCGCAATTTCGCTATAGACTCTTCCATAACCACAGATAACGGCTGAGTATTGCTTATAGCCCGAATCATATGATCTATGTCCAGCGCCGTGCCTTCTGCCTGACAACTGTACAAACTGGTCACCACGACCTGCTCAATCTCAGCCCCGGAAAAGCCATCGGTGAGCAACGCCAAACGGGACAAGTCATAAGTTTCTGATGCTTGTTGGCGTTTGCGCAAATGGATCGCAAATATATCTTCACGAGCAGCTAACGATGGTAAGTCCACAAAGAAAATTTCATCCAACCGCCCTTTACGAATTAATTCCGCTGGCAGTTGACTAATGTCATTAGAGGTGGCCACTAAAAATACTGGCTGCGTTCGCTCGGCCATCCAGGTTAATAATGTTCCCAGTATCCGACGAGAAACCCCCAGGTCGGAGTGATCGACCGACAGCGCTTTTTCCAGTTCATCTAACCACAACACACAGGGTGACAGTTGTTCTGCCAAGACCAATGACTCCCGCAGATTTTTTTCGGTTTCCCCAATAAACTTGTTATATAAGGCCGCAAAGTCGAGCCGCAATAAAGGAACACCCCACACCCCTGCCACCGCTTTTGCGGCCAAACTTTTACCACCACCCTGAACACCTAGCAACAACAGCCCTTTAGGGATATCGGCCTCGCCGCTCGGTTGCAGAAAGGGCCTTTGCCTTTGTTTAAGCCACAGCTTTAAGGAATCCAAACCACCAATTTCAGCAAAAGTGGTGGTGTCGTACTCGAAACTGAGGACTCCCTCCATACCCAACAATTGGAATTTGGCTCGATTCAAACTCGGCAGATCTGATGCCGTAATAGCGCCATCATCTACAATCGCTCCACGGGCCAAGCGCCGGGCGTCAGCAAAGGTGAGCCCCCGCAGATTGGCCACCAATTTATCCAGAGTGCGACTATCGGTCTTCACTTTCTGACCAGAATTCAGATAAGACCAACTCGCGGCTTCGTCTTTCACTAATTGTAAAAGCTGTTCATCTGAAGGCAGTGACAAACTCATTTGCGCACTGTAGCGGGCAATTTCTGGGGGCACAGGACAAGCATGACTCAGTAAAATCACCCAATGTTGATTACTATCATGGGCCATGGCGATCTCTTTTAGTAACCGCACATGCTTTGGTTGATCCTCAAGGTAAGGATGAAAATCACACAGAATATACACCGCTGGTGAAGTGGCTCTCTTGATCAATGCCAACACGGCTTCTGGTTCAGAGGCCAGCTCACCGTCTGCCGCTGATTCCAGATCAATACGTATAACGCCTTCCGTAATCGACCAGCGAAACACCGGCTTGCCCTGTTTAATCGCGGTTCGTTTAATAAACTCCAATGCCCGCAACTCTTCGTAAGTTTGGATAACAATAATGGGCACCCGTGACTGCATCATAATTTCAAGGTCTGTGGCGTCAGGCATTAAAGTCTCACTTTTATTAAGGCGATTATCTGATCTTAGTGTGGTAAAGAATGGGTGGCAAATGATAAGGTATTCATTACTATTTGGTCATTGAAGATACAGAGCAGAGCGCTTATGACTCGACCCAGACGTTACAGTTTATTTGATAATCTTATCGATCAGGCGGACAACGCATTGCGCACTATGGCCGCTGGCCATAACGGTACCCAGCGCCCTAACCCCACTGAAGATACCAGTATCCCTCAATTAGATGCTCGGGAACGACGCCATGTGGCGGGGCTGATGAGAGTGAATCATACCGGGGAAGTCTGTGCTCAGGCCCTTTATAAAGGCCAGGCCATGACGGCACGGCTGCCACGCATCAAACGGCAGATGGAAATTTCCGCCCAGGAAGAAGAAGATCATCTTAATTGGTGCCAGCAACGACTCCAGGAACTTGATAGCCACCCCAGTATCCTAAATCCGGTATGGTATGCTATGTCCTTCGGAATTGGTGCTGCCGCCGGTAAAATCGGCGATCGTTGGAGTTTGGGTTTTGTGGAAGAAACTGAAATCCAAGTGTGCGCGCATCTACAGCAGCATGTAGAAAAATTACCCGTTCACGATGAACGCAGCAAAAAAATTCTTCACCAAATGCACGAAGACGAAGCTCGTCATGCCGAAAAAGCCCACGCTGCAGGTGCAATCAATTTGCCGCGCCCGGTGAAAAAATTGATGAGCGTCGTTTCCAAAGTCATGACAACCACGGCCTATCGATTTTAAATTGACCAATATCGTTCGCTTCATCACAGATTATTAATAAAGAAATAAATTCTTTGCAGTTTTATTAAGAGGATTTCTGGTACAATTCTGATCAATGCAGTATGCTCAGAAAAAATAAAAACAAATCATGTGCACCGCGACATTTGATTTGCCCTCAACGAAAAACAGACTAAACTCAGACACTATGCAGGACACAGACGCCGCTATCGATTCGGAAGCCTGTTTCAAATTGAAAGGCAACCGAGTAACAATGACAATTCTGGAGCTCTATCGTTATGATTATAAGAGCTTCAATGACGCCCTCTCCGCCACTGTTAGCAACGCCCCTGATTTTTTTCAGCAAACTCCAGTAATTCTAAGCTTGGAAAAATGCACAGAACAGTCGTTCATCGACTTTATCGAACTGGGTGAATTGTGCCGGGAGTACGGCATGGTACCGGTTGCTGTCAGGGGTGGTAATGAGGAACAAATTCTCGCCGCCAACGTCGCCGGATTACCCAAACTACCGGCCGCAACCAGTGGCAACAAAGTCACTGAAAGCACCGAAACCACCATTACTGTGCGCGGTATAAAAGTGGCAGAGAGTGCCAATAAAATCATCACAACCCCCATTCGTTCCGGGCAACAAGTGTATGCCGAAGGCGGTGACTTAGTGGTGATTGCACCGGTTAGCGCAGGCGCAGAAATTCTGGCTGACGGTAATATTCATGTGTATGGCCCTTTGCGAGGCCGCGCGCTCGCTGGCGTGAAAGGGGATACTGATGCCAGAATATTCTGCCAAAGTTTGGAGGCAGAATTAATCTCCATAGCTGGCAGTTATAAAGTAAGCGAAGATCTCCGCGGTGAGCTTTGGCAGCAAGCCGTCAAAGCCTCACTCGAGGGTGATCAACTTAAAATCAGCCCATTGTAATTATTTAAGAGGATACGACATTGGCAGAAATCATCGTGGTGACCTCAGGCAAAGGTGGAGTTGGTAAAACAACGACCAGCGCTGCTATAGGGACAGGCTTGGCAATGCTGGGCCACAAAACTGTCATCGTGGACTTCGACGTAGGCCTACGAAATCTGGATCTGATCATGGGCTGCGAAAGACGCGTGGTCTATGACTTCGTTAACGTGATTAATGGCGAAGCCAATCTAAACCAGGCCTTGATCAAAGACAAACGAGTGGACAACCTGAGTATTTTACCCGCTTCGCAAACTCGGGATAAAGACGCCTTAACCCAGGAAGGCGTACAGAAAGTATTGGATGAGTTGAAGAAAACCCACGACTACATCGTCTGCGATTCACCGGCTGGCATCGAAAAAGGCGCCATGATGGCTATGTACTTTGCCGACAAAGCAGTGGTTGTAACCAATCCAGAAGTGTCCTCAGTAAGGGACTCTGATCGAATACTCGGAATTTTGCAAAGTAAAACCATGCGCGCCGAAAAAGGCGAAGCACCTATTCAAGAACACTTACTGCTAACCCGTTACAACCCGGAACGCGTGGATCGGGGAGAAATGCTGGGCGTAAAAGATGTGGAGGATATTCTCTCCATCCCCCTACTCGGTGTTATTCCTGAGTCCAAATCTGTACTATCAGCCTCAAACCAGGGCCAGCCGGTGATTTTGGACATAGAAAGCGACGCCGGCCAAGCCTATAGCGACGCGGTGCGCCGCTTACTGGGCGAGAATGTCGAGCATCGATTCCTTATGGCGGCCAAAAAAGGCCTGTTATCGAGAATGTTTGGGGGTCGATAATGAATCTTTTAGGCTACTTTAGAGCAAAAAAGAAAAGCTCTGCCAGTATCGCAAAAGAACGGTTGCAGATCCTTGTAGCCCACGAGCGCACCACTAAAGACCAGCCGGATTACCTCCCGGCTTTGCAGCGTGACCTTATAGCGGTCATCTGCAAATACGTACACATCGATGATGAAATGGTATCCGTATCCTTGGATAATACCGATGACTGCGCGGTACTTGAACTGAACATCACGCTGCCGGAACCTGAGACGGCCTCTTAAAACTGAAAAAATCTGTGCGCCAACCGCTGTTTCAAAGCTTGGCGCACAATCTTAACCTGGCTGCATTGCCGACTGTCGCTGTAAGCGCTGAACTCTTATGAGAAAGCGCTCGATGTGACGCACTTCAGCCGGATTAATACCCGACAACGTGCCCCCCACAATAGTAACGCCATCGTCAGACTCGTCCATTAAAAAGTTTTTCACTGTCAGCTCGCTTTGTATGATCTTGTCTCGTTCAAGCCGCAACTGCACCTTAAAATTTTGTGCTAATTCCGGATACAGACCAATGACTCGCAAGCGCACACCACGGGCGGACAAATCCAGTACGTCGGCCGCCACCTTCCCTATTCCCTCTAAGCTGAGCAACGCCTGCACTGGAATGGTTTCATCCACCGTGACTCGAAAATTGTGACGACGCTGAGCGGTACTAATGTCTTGGGGTATCCCTAAACGTAATACGGGTGATCGGCCTTGCTGATCGAGACCAATGACTTTGGCTTCAAACGCGGTGGAGAATCCGGACTCCATAGTGTCCACTTTAATGCGCCGATCTAACCAAGAGGCTAACGGCCAGGAATTAGGAAAAGGTTCATCCAATAATAGGCACTGCTTGTCGAGATCAATATCCACCAGCAGGCTCTGAAAAACTTCATCTTGACCTCTAACACGCACTCTGAGCAACCGATGCTCCCGCCGTAAACGAAACAATTGCATCAGCTCATCCGATACGGGGGCCGTTGTCACGGGCCGCTCATCAACCTTTTGCCACCACTGTTTTAATCCGAACGCTACTCCTGTCATAACTCCCCTCATCATAATAATAACGATGTAAATTAAGCTATCAACAGCACTGCAAAGCACTTGCCAACATTAAATAGCTTTAAATTTCATAAGGTTAGCGTTTTCTTGATGTGAAACGGAGGGGCCACGTCGGCGGCGCGTTGCCGACCGCGTGGCAAGTTCTAGCCAATTCGGGTATTGCTATTTTATCGCTGCGGCAAACTGTGGACTGCTGTAGAAATCATCCAGGTTCGCATCCACTCTAAGTTCAATATATTCGCGAACAGCGGCTTTGCCCAACGCACCAGGCATGATTTGCTCCAGCTCCCCCACGATATATTCTTCGGTATAACCGAGCTGATTGACTATGTCATAAATCGTTCGATCCCCTAGCTCGGCCATGACATGGGTAACCACCTGACGAATCATATTATGGAGATAGTCTGCCTGCCGGATATCAGACCATAGCGCAGTTCCCAGGCTAACGCTGCGGTCTATATCTTCTTCCGTCACATAGCTTTTGAACTTGGAAAAATCTTTTTCGCTGACAGCATCCCAGAAATGATCGGCAATGTTTTTGATATTGTCATCAGACAAGGCGTTATTCAGAATTCTTTCGCTCAACTCTACGGTATTGCGTAGATTGCCGGAAATAAACTTTTTGATGGTGCTTTCAGCGGCCGCTTCCAGTTTCGGAAGGGCTTTGTTGAGGCTTTTTGCCCCGGCCTTCATTAGGGCGGACATCCCTGGCACTTTCTTGCTGACAATATTTTCACCCATTACGTAATCCTTGATGCCATGATACAAAACATCACTGATCAACGTGCTATAAATGGGGCTATCCAGAATGATGCGGATGACATCGGCACGCAGCTTTTCAAACTGTGCATAGTGGGAAATAAGGTTATCGTATTCTTCTTTCGGTACCAATGATTCCAAGGTGGTACCATCATTTATTTCAGCTTGAATCCCAGTAATTACACTCTTGATGATCACCGAATTCAGCTCATCGGTTACCGGAGCACCATCGACAATACGTATTATTGAGGTGATCAACAGCTCAGTATCCACCACTTCGTTCAGCGTTTTATCCTGCCCCCACTGGTATACAGACCCCATCTCGCGCTTAATTGTGGCCAGTAATTCATCGCCTTCGATTCGAGAGAGCAAAAACTCGCGGTGGGCGGCTTTTAGCTTAACCGCCAGTTCATTGTTAGCATCGGACATAGTATTCGACCTGTAGCATAATTATTATTAAAGTGGCTTGGAGTGTACCCAACCACTACGCTAGAGCCAAGCCTGAGCGCAGTGAGCGCCTAAAAGAATTCGTCATCACGCTCTGACTGAGTGGGACCAAAAGGGTCTTTAGAAAGATCAAAAGCATCCGGAGTTTGCTGGGGATCTGCCGTTTGCTCTGGCTTAGCATCGGATTCTGACTCTAACACACTGATCACATTATTTTCCTGGGAAATTTCTATTTGATCATCGTTCTCATCCAGGAGCTGAAAACCTTCCAGATCATCCAGACCCGCTGCCTTCAGGTTCTCAATATTAAATTCCGGGTCCTCAGGCAATTGCTCCTCCCCCGAGAGAAACTTTTCATCGTTAGCGCCTTGCTCAATAACGATTTCCACCCGCCGATTACGTGCTCGGTTTTCCTCGCTATCGTTGCTCACCATGGACTTGGTTTCACCATGTCCCACCACGGTAAAGTGGGTTTCATCCAGCGCATTGCCCTTCATTAACTCATGGGCCACGGATACAGCTCGGGCCGAGGACAATTCCCAGTTGGAGCGAAACCGAGCCGTGGAAATAGGCACATCGTCGGTGTGCCCTTCCACTGAGTAAATGCCATCGGCCGCTTGCAGGGCTTCCCGAATTTTGTCCATGATAGGAACGAAAGACGCTCGCAGGGTTGCCGAGCCACTAGGAAAAGAACCTTGCTCCTTGACCCTGATCACAATACGGCGATTCTTGGTTTCCACCTCTACCGCACCACTTTGAATATCTTGCTTCAACATTGACGCTACCTTAATAGCATCGGCCTGGGTCATGGAAATCAATCGTTCCATGATTTGTGAAGATTGATCAGCCGCTCCCGATTCAGCTTTCTGCTGCTCTTTTTGCTGTGCATCCTCTCGTTGTTCTGCTTGACCTGGAGCACACAACACCTCCAGGGTGTTTTGGGAAGTTTCGGTAGTGGCTTGTCTCACTTCATTGAGTGGGGTGGGATCGGGCCGACCGGGAGAAAATTCTTGTGCAATAATTGAAGTACCCTTGGGCATCTCTTTCATTTTTATCTGGTCTTGTACCCCAAAGGCATCTTTCATTGAGCCTGCCACTTGCTTGTACTTTTGCACATCCATTTCGGAAAATGCCAACAATAGGACAAAGAAGCACATCAATAACGACATCAGGTCGGCAAAGGTGGCTAAATAAGCCGGTAGCCCTTTCGGGGGTTCAGGACATTCGCATTCTTCCTCTTGTGCCATAACCCGCCCCTAGCCGTCTTCCCCTTCACTGGCGCGCTTGGCCGCCGGTAAATAGGTTTTCAACAGACTTTGAATGACACGGGGATTCTGTCCGGCTTGAATAGCCAGCAGTGCATCGATGATCATGGATTGAATACGGGCCTCCTCATTAGAGCGTAGTGCCACCTTATCTGCCACAGGCAATGCCCACATATTGGCAATCATGGCCCCGTAAAGCGTGGTCAGCAGGGCAACGGCCATGGCAGGACCTATGGCTTTGGGATCATCCATGGCGGACAGCATCTGGACCAAACCAATCAGCGTACCAATCATTCCCATGGCCGGAGCCGTGTCACCAATATTCACAAAGATGGCTTTACCAATGGCATGCCGGGAAGCCCCTTCGCGCATATCCTTGGACAAGATACTCTTCACCACCTCAGGATCATGACCATCTACCAGCAACTGGATGCCTTTTTGGAGGAAATCATTAGACACTTCTTTACCTTCCAGTGATAGCAATCCTCCCTTACGGGCTAAATCCGCCAGCTCCACCACCTCCACAATTAACTCTTCCGGTGAGGTAATTTTCGTTTTAAAGGATTTATTCATGACTCCCATGGCACCGAGAAACTGGCCCAGAGAATATTTCGCCATGACCGCAAACAGGGTACCGCCCACCACAATTAAAATAGAGGGAATATTTACGAAGATCATGACGTCGCCACCAGTTACCATGGCCATAACCACAATAATCAGCGCCCCGATCAGACCTATGAGGGTTGCTAAATCCACACCCGCTCCAAATTGATTAATTTATGAACAGAAAAGTACTGGAATATCCTATTAATTTAAGTTTAGTCAGGAATTCCGGAAATTCCGCCACAGTGAAACTTCTTCCATCAGAAGATCGTTCAATCGTGATAAATTGATATGCTCCATTGACCTTCGACCAGCAATCACCGAAACTTTGCGCCTTTCCTGGAGGAGGCCATGGCAAAAAAACCCACAACCATTGATTTTGAAAAGTCACTCAAAAACCTGGAAAAGCTCGTTGAGACCATGGAGAGCGGTGAATTAACCCTCGAAAAGTCCCTTGAAGCTTTTGAACAAGGCGTACGTTTGACCAAAGAATGCCAACAGGCGCTGCAGGAAGCTGAGCAGAAAGTCCAGATTCTTATGGCCCGAAATGGCGAAGAAAGTCTGCAGCCCTTTACCGATCCCGAAACCGATGACCAGTAATTCAACGATCGATTCCAGTGCGACTTTCGCTGATTTTTTAGACCTGTGTCAGGAACGCGTGAACAAGCGGCTGCACTACTGGCTGAGTCAACCACGCAGCTTGGCACCCACACTGCTTGAGGCCATGCACTACGCCACGTTCAACGGCGGCAAACGCATTCGCCCAGTTCTGGTTTATGCTGCGGTAAATGCCGTTGGTGGTGCCGCAGAAGCCGCGGACGATATTGCGGCTGCCCTGGAGATGGTGCACTCCTATTCTCTGGTCCATGATGATTTGCCAGCCATGGACAATGACGACTTACGCCGAGGCAAACCCACCTGTCATATTCAATTTGATGAGGCAACAGCTATCCTCGCCGGTGATGCTCTTCAATGCCTGGCGTTTGAAGTTATCAGTCAGGCGCCCTTACCCGCCGAAATGAGAATCAAAATGGTGGAAATACTAGCCCGTGCCAGTGGCACCGAGGGTATGGCCGGTGGTCAGGCGCTGGACTTGGCCGCAGAAGGCAGAACCCTCAACCTGGAAGAACTGGAGAACATCCATGCCCATAAAACAGGCAGCCTGATTCAAGCCAGCGTGCAGTTAGGTGCCATGACCCACCCTGAAACCAGCGCCCGCCAAATCACCGGTTTAGACCAGTTTGCCCAGGCGATTGGACTGGCATTTCAGGTTCAGGATGATATTTTAGATATTATTGGCAGCACCCAGGAAATGGGCAAGACTCAGGGCGCAGACCATGCCCTCGGCAAAGCCACCTACCCGAGTATTATGGGATTGGAAGCAGCCCAGGCATTGGCCAGAGATCTCTGTACTCAGGCGATTACGGCGTTATCCCCATTCGATGAACGAGCGGAGCCATTGCGAGCCTTGGCTCACTATATTGTCACTCGAACCCATTAGGCAGGGCCCCAGGGGCGGCTCTGAGATGATTAAAACGTGTGAAGCTGGAATTCTAACCGTATAATACCCGATTTTAGTTTTGCAGCATTGCCATAAAAAGGCTGTTTGATGTTTACGGAAATACCCATGACCCGTCCCAGCACCCCGCTGCTGGATCAAATTGACAGTCCCGCTCAACTTAGGGCGCTGGATCTGGAGTTACTGCCGCAACTCGCCCACGAGTTACGGCATTTCCTGATGTATACGGTGGGTAAAACCGGCGGTCATTTTGGTGCTGGTCTTGGGGTTGTGGAATTGACCATAGCCCTACACTACGTTTACCACACCCCGGAAGACAAGCTGGTGTGGGATGTGGGGCACCAAACCTATCCTCATAAAATTCTCACGGGCCGACGTGAGCAAATGCTCAATCTACGCCAACGGGGCGGCCTTTCAGGTTTTCCAAAACGTAGCGAAAGCCCCTATGACAGCTTTGGCGTCGGTCACTCCAGTACTTCTATCAGCGCCGCATTAGGCATGACTCTAGCCAGGAAAATGCAAGGTCGACCCAACAAAAATGTCGCTATCATCGGTGACGGAGCCCTCACCGCCGGAATGGCATTTGAAGCCTTAAATCATGCCAGTCACTGCAAAGCTGACATGCTGGTAATTTTGAATGACAACGAAATGTCTATCTCTGAAAATGTGGGCGGCCTATCCAACTACCTGTCCAGAGTCTGGGCCAGTCGCACCTATAACTCAATGCGGGAAGGCGGCAAAAAAGTTCTCGAGAAAATGCCTGCCGCCATGGAATTTGTGCGCCGTACCGAAGAACACATGAAAGGTATGGTATCCCCAGGCACGTTGTTCGAAGAACTGGGCTTTAACTATATTGGCCCCATCAACGGCCATGACCTGGACAAATTAGTCACTTATCTAGGTAAATTGAGAGAGATACCTGGCCCCCATTTACTCCACGTGATCACCACCAAAGGGCGCGGTTTCTCACCTGCAGAAAAAGATCCTATCGGCTATCACGCGCTGTCCAAGATAGAACCTAAAACTACGCTCAAAGCAACCGAACCCACCGCAAAAAAAGTCAAATATTGCGATGTTTTCGGCCAGTGGTTGTGTGATATGGCGGCCCAGGATCCCCGCTTAGTCGCTATTACACCCGCCATGAGAGAAGGCTCTGGAATGGTGGAGTTTTCCCGTCGTTTTCCAGACCAATACCAAGATGTGGCTATTGCTGAGCAACACGCGGTTACCCTCGCCGCTGGCTTAGCTTGCGAGGGGCAAAAGCCGGTAGTCGCTATCTATTCGACATTTTTACAGCGCGGCTACGACCAGTTAATTCACGATGTGGCCATTCAAAACCTCGACGTCACCTTCGGCATTGATCGCGCAGGTCTGGTAGGAGAAGACGGCCCCACCCATATGGGCGCCTACGATCTAAGCTACTTACGCTGCATTCCAAATATGGTGGTGATGGCACCCTCCGATGAAAATGAATGTCGCCAACTTTTGTATACGGGTTACCAATATGAAGGGCCTGCCGCAATCCGTTACCCTCGAGGAACCGGCCCCGGCGTTGCCATCGAACAAAACCTGACGACCCTTCCCATTGGCCAAGGGCGCATGGTTCGCAACGGAACTCAGGTTGCGATTCTTGCTTTTGGTGCTGTACTCACCGCCTGCAAGGAAGTAGCGCAGGATTTAAATCTTAGCTTAGCCGATATGCGATTTGTAAAACCCATCGACAAAGACATGATTTTAGCATTGGCTAAAAATCATGAATTGCTGGTAACAGTGGAAGAAAATGCCATTATGGGTGGTGCGGGTTCTGCGGTCACTGAAGCTCTCGCGGCAGCAGGGGTCGTCATCCCGGTACTCAATTTAGGGATTCCCGATGAGTATATAAACCATGCGAAACCCAATGAAATGGTCCGCGAGTGTGAACTGGATGCACCAGGCATAATACAATCCATTCAACGCCGTTTAAAACTATTAAATCTTGCAGCACCAGCGCATCAGGCGCTGTGAGATTCTGGATGTTGCGCCAGCCACTCCTCGGCACTGACTAGCATAGCTTCTAAAGCCAGTTTGAAGCGTTGGAGTAACTCACCCAGAGCGTCATAATGTTGTTCATTTATAGCCGCTTCAATGGCCATTGCTGTTTTACAGACTTCATGAGCACCGAAATTCCCAAGGGAACCTCGTAACCGATGAAACAAGCGAGACATCTCTTGCCAATTTGCCTCTTGGAGTAACGCTAAGCCTTGCTCATGGGGTTGCATACCATTCTCAACAATACGTTCGATCAACCTCAACAACTCACGTTGGCGTTCAGGCTTATCCTTCATGTAACGTACTAAATGCTCGGGATTAAATGGCTGCTCTTTCGAGTTATTCACAATTAATATTGGCTTTTGCGGACCGGTATCGATAGGCGTCACACTAGGATCAGACTGTTGCCCCGTTAAATACTTAGCCAGTACTTTCAGAAAAAGTCGAACATCAATAGGCTTACCCACAAAATCAGACATGCCACACTCTAAACATTGCTGCCGTTCATAAGCTAAAACCCCGGCGGTCATCGCAATGATTGGCACTGTCATTCGCAATTCATCGCGAATGACTCGAGTGGCACTGAATCCATCCATTATGGGCATTTGAACATCCATTAGGACAAGATCAAAAGTGACCGTTTTTTGTTTTAATTGCGCTACCGCCTCAGCTCCATTATTAGCCGCCGTAACCAACACCCCCAACTCCACTAACAATCCCTCAACTAGATTTCTATTTAACGGGTTATCCTCCACTAGTAAAACATTCGCTTTAGGTAGCTCCGGCGCAAAGGATAAATACAGCGAGCGCAAATCGTTGTCTTCAGAGGTTGAGTTACGACTTAATATATCGTTCATGGCTGATTTCAGGTGCAAGGCCGTCACCGGTTTGACCAGATAAATGGTGCTATCCGAGTCTCCATCACTAGCCATACCTGAACCCAGCTGGATAGTGGGTATCCGAGCGTAATGGTGAGCCAGGTCCTTATAAAACATTTGGTTGACGATCAGCACATCAAAGGGGTACTGAGTTCGCCCCAACCGTTCCAAAGCTCTCGCTGAAGTCATAAAGGTTTCACACCCCCAACCCCAACTCAAAATTATATTAGCTATACTGCGCAATGAAGGTGCATGAGTGTCCAAAACCATCACATGGCGCTTCAACTCTCGCGGCATTTGATCCCGACGCTTGGTATAACCCTCATAATTCAGTTTCAGACGGCAGGTAAACTCCGAGCCTTTATCTGGCTCACTCTCAACTCTAATATCGCCATCCATTAGCTCCACCAGTTTGCGGGTAATGGTTAAACCTAAACCTGTCCCGCCATACTTTCGGGTTATAGAACCATCCCCCTGAATGAATGGTTTAAACAACCGGTGCTGTTGCTCTACCGACAAACCAATTCCAGTATCTCTGATGCTCACAACCAAGTAGCCTGTATTTTTATCAACGGCCTCAAAATCGATGGCCAGAACCACTTCTCCTAAAGTGGTAAACTTGATGGCGTTGCCGGTAAGATTCACCAAAATTTGCTGTAAGCGTACGGAATCACCCAGAAAATGAAACGGTACCTTAGGGTCCACTTCAATCGCCAATTCAATGTCTTTAGTTGCAGCATTGACCGTCATAATAGTAGCAACCGAATTTAACACGTCTACCAAATAAAAAGGCTCCACCACAAGTTCGAGCTTACCCGCTTCAATTTTAGAAACATCCAGTACGTCGCTTAGTAAATCCAACAGCGCTTTGCTGGCTTCACTAATCATTCGAACAAACTGATTTTGTTGTCGATCAAGCGCAGTAAACTCTAATAATTGCGCAGATCCCAATACCGCATTTAGCGGAGTCCGAATCTCATGACTCATGTTCGCAAGAAATTCCGTCTTCGCCCGATTGGCGCTTTGTGCTAGATCTCTGGAGCGCTGCAAGGCTTCTTCTACCGCAACCTGAGCACTGATATCATTGACTATTGCCATGGTGTGTTTAACACCATTTAACAACAAAGGACGTAATTCCAAAGCGCCCATGAAGCGGGAACCATTGCGCCGCCGACAATCACATTGAATTTGCTTCTGAGTTTTCAAATCAAGATTGAGGTCGGCACTTAACACTGCTTGCAAAACCTGCAAATCAGGCACCACTACACTAATGCCTTTACCAATCAGGCTGCCATTGAGATAACCACATAATTGGTGGACTCGACTATTGGCTTTGACGATAAGGCCGTCATCATTTATTACAAACATTCCTACTGGTGAATACTCAAACAAAGTTTCAAACTCATCTTTGGTCTGTTTTGCAATTTTTATTTGTTGCTCTAAACCACGCTGAGCAGTCAAAACTTCTTGTTCAGCCTGCTTTTGTAAAGTGATATCCCGAGCCACGCCTAAAAATCCCATCACTTCTCCCTCAGGAGATTTAATTGTTGTTATGGTTAAACTCACCGGTACTCTGTTACCGTCTTTTCGAACATATGTCCATTCGTTGACATCGGTTTCACCATCCCGCGCCAGCGCCACAAAAACTTCAAAACCTACAATGGCTCGATTGAGTTTTTTACCAAGAAATTTACTGCGTTGTTTCATTTCCTCCGCATCATGAAACACCGCTGGGGTCATGCGGTTTATCATCTCTTCTTTTGAGTAACCCAATAAACGTTCAGCACCAGCACTAAACACTTGAATTAGGCCTTGCTTATCCGTTGCGATAATCGAAAACTCACTGGCAGCTTCAACCACCGAATTCAGTTTTTCTTCAGCCAGCATCCGAGCGTCCTGAGCATTAACCAGATCACTCACTTCCCAATTCATTCCCACCATCCGCTTGGCTTGATTCTGGGGGTCCCGCAGAACCAACCCACAGGCCTGCAATGAACGATATTGGCCATCAGGTGTATCAATTCGGAACTCAGCTTGATATTCATCTTTACCGGCAATCGCCAAACTCAACGCGTTATATGCGACTTCAATATCCTGCGGGTGAACTCTTTTTTTCCAGCATTCTACTGTTAAGGGTTCAGCGCTGGGATCCAGTCCATATAGCTGGTACATATTGTCGTCCCAATAAATCTCACCAGTTTTAAAATTCCAATCCCATAACCCCAAGCCAATCGCTCTGGACGCCATTTCAAACCGATCTGTCAACTCTTTTAGCTGAGTTTGACGGCGCTTAATCTCTTCCACGGCAATACCCAACAATACGGGTGCGAACACAACCGTAGCACAGGCCACCCATACTCCCTGAGTGAGAGGTTCAGCGCTAAATAATGGAAATTGCCACCAGCCAAAATAACTGCCGCTACCAATAACAATACCAGCGACATTTGCTAGCACCGCGGCACGCAAAGCCCCCCAAATGATGGCCACCAAGATGAAGGGAAAAGGAGCATAAGTGAGAGGGAAAGGCACCAGTTTCAACAACACATGCAGAATAGCCACCAAGCCTATCAACAATAACAAATCAAGCCAAAGGGCATCCCTGGACAAACGAACATCCCTGACGCTTGCAGTCACTAACAAACCTGGAATTAAAATTAGCAGGGCACCGATCGCATCGCCAAACCACCAACGAGTGGCCAATGTAATCCAAGAATGGTCCGTGTTAAAACTAAAGGCACTGGCGCCGATAATGGCACCGGTGAAAGCGGCGGGAAACAAACACAAAGCCAAAGCGGTAACGGTACTCTTTAAGGTCAATGGGCTTTCTTGAATTCGCCAGCGCCGCAGTAAAACCAGAGCTATGGTTATATCAACACTGTGAGCCACCCCCAGTGCCGCGCTCAACCCAAGCGTTAACCCAGAGAGATAGCCACCAACAGCCACAGCTAACACCACGATCAATAGCCCTGTCAGCCACTCGTTTTCACGGCGATTTATTAACCAGGCTATCGCAAAGCTATTCGTTAACCACACATGAGCGACGTCAGTGTTTAGGGGAGACAAACCATAAGAAAACCAGGCAAGCCCCAAACAACAGACAAACAAAAATGACGAGCAGCAAACCTTGCTACCCCAAACAGAAAGATGTTCGACTTTTTGCATAAGGTCCACATGTTGCATAAGGTCCACATGCCTCCATTATCCATAACAGCAACCGTTAGAATCCTTTCGACGCAGACTAAACGGGCCCACTACACGGAGCCACGATCAGTCTAGCACGAACCCAGAGCTACCACGAACCGGCTACTACGAATTGTCCACCATGGATACAGAAGGTGTAACTAGGCAGCCGATTCTTTCGCCGGTACCTCTATTGGGGTACGAATCAAGTAATCAAAGGCCGACAGCGAGGCTTTGGAGCCTTCCCCCATCGCCACGATAATTTGCTTATAAGGCACCGTAGTTGCATCACCTGCCGCAAACACACCCGCCACTGAAGTTTGACCTTTGGCATCAATCTCTATTTCACCGCGACTACTAAGTGCAATAGACTCTGGTAACCAACGAGTATTTGGTAATAGGCCTATTTGTACAAAAATACCCTCCACGGCCAACTCATGGGTTTGTTCTGTATTACGGTCTTTATATTGCAGACCACTTACTTTTTTGCCGTCACCTATTACCTCAGTGGTTTGCGCTGAGACAATAATGTTCACATTTGGCAAGCTCGCTAATTTCCTTTGCAATACGGCATCGGCCCGCAACTTGTCGTCAAATTCAATTAAAGTCACATGTTTCACTATGCCTGCCAAATCAATTGCTGCTTCAGCGCCTGAGTTACCCCCTCCAATGACCGCCACGGATTTACCCTTGAACAATGGACCATCACAATGAGGGCAATAGGCTACTCCCCGCCCTTTGTACTCTTGCTCTCCCGGAACATTCATTTCTCGCCAGCGGGCACCCGTAGCCAGTACCACTGCCTTGCTGTAAAGCTTGGCGCCACTCTCTAAAACAACTTCTGTCATTTGACCTGGAATTGCCACTAGATCTGCCGCTTTCTGATTAACCATGATATCGACGTCGTAATCCTTCACATGCTCTTCCAGGTGCGCAACCAGCTTCGGGCCTTCCGTGGCTTTAATAGAAATAAAATTCTCAATAGCCATGGTGTCCAACACTTGCCCACCAAAACGCTCCGTTACTATTCCGGTGCGGATACCTTTACGAGCCGCATAAATCGCGGCAGAGGCTCCCGCCGGCCCACCTCCCACGATTAGTAAATCAAAGGGATCTTTATTGTTAATAATCTGGGCTTGTCGGACGCTGGCTCCCGAATCGATTTTGGCCAAGATCTCGGCCAGGCCTATCCGCCCCTGGCTAAAAGGCTTACCATTCAAAAACACCGAGGGAACAGCCATGATCTGCCGCTGGTTTACTTCATCCTGAAACAAAGATCCATCAATCATGGTATGACGAATGTTAGAGTTCAATGAGGCCAACGTATTAAGCGATTGCACCACTTCTGGACAATTTTGACATGACAATGAAACATAGGTTTCAAATTCAAAATCGCCCTCTAGTTGCGCCACCTGCTCAGCAACCTCTGCGTCGACTTTAGCCGGATGCCCACCGGACTGAAGCAAAGCCAACACCAGCGAAGAAAATTCATGACCCATTGGAATACCAGCGAAACCTATCGCCAGAGAATCTTGCGCCCTACTTAAACGAAAAGAAGGAATACGCTCGCTCGTCTCTGTTTCAACGGTAAGGGACATCAAGTCAGAGAGTGACTCGATAGCTTGCAACAAATCCAATAACTCCTTGGATTTGTTGCCCTGATCAACATAAGCCGTAATCTCGACCTTATGCCTTACCTTAGTGAGATAGTCGCGCAATTGGGTCCTAAGATTTTCTTCAAGCATGACAAACACCCTTCTTCAAAAAACTGCATTCACCGGATACTGAGGGAGGCCATGCCCCCCTCGGTACGATTGCCATTGGAAATTCCCAACAAGAATCAAATTTTACCCACAAGATCCAAAGACGGCGCCAAAGTCTCACCGCCAGGCTGCCATGCGGCAGGACAAACTTCACCATCGTGAGTCGCCACGTATTGGGCGGCTTGAACCTTTCGCACCAGTTCTTTCGCCGAACGACCGATGCCAAGATCATGTATTTCGGCGACTTTGATTTCGCCTTCTGGGTTAATGACAAAAGTGCCTCGCAACGCTAAACCATCCTCTTCAATCATTACGTCGAAATTGCGGGAGATCGCGCCAGTAGGATCGCCAATCATGGGGAACTTTATCTTCTTAATGGTTTCTGAAGCATCATGCCATGCTTTGTGGGTAAAATGGGTATCCGTAGATACTGAATAGACTTCTACGCCCATTTCTTGGAGCTGGGCGTAATGATCGGCCAGATCACCAAGTTCCGTGGGACAAACAAAGGTAAAATCAGCTGGGTAAAAACACACCACCGACCATTTTCCTACCATATCTTCGTCGCTAACATCGATGAACTCACCATTGTGGAAAGCGGTTGCTTTGAATGGTTTAATTTTACTGTTTATCAGTGACATAATGCCTCCTAGTGCACTATCGGTTGATTTCCCAGTTATGATAGGGGCGGAAGCTCAATATATAAAATTGATTGTTTCTATTCTTTTAATAGAATATTTGAATGGCAGAATCTAGCATGAGGATACAACATGAGGGTTAACGTAGTTTTGGTGGTTATTGCCTTGATCGCAGGGTCCGGGGTGGGCTGGTGGCTATATCAAGCCAATCAATCTCGGCAAGCCGTAGCTCCCCAGGAAACCAATTTAATTGAGCCAGAGGTTACCACTAGTCACCCTGTTATCCGCCAGGAACCGCCACCGCAAGTGCAGGAACCTGAGCCATTGATCCCCGAAAATATTCCAGAACCAAAGTCAGAATTACCCCAAGCACCGGATTCCTTGGGTCAAGCCGATGCAGGAGTCGCAGAAGCATTAGCTGATTTATCACCCAAATTATTACAGTGGTTCACCCCAAAGGAACAGATTCGCAAATGGGTTTCTCTGGTGAATAACATAGCCGCCGGCGATATACCCGTTAAAAATCGTCCCGTTAAAATAAAAATAGATAGTTTTAGTGCCCAACAAAGTAACGGCAACTTCTATTTGTCGCCAAAAAATTATGAGCGCGCCACTGATTTGATCAACGCTCTAGTAGCCACGGATAAAGAACAGGTTATGCGTTATTATTTAGCTTGGAAACCCTTATTGGAAGAAGCCTACCAAGAGCTGGGAGCTGAAGATACCTTTGAAGAAAAACTACTACAAGCCATTGAAAAAATACTGAATACCCCAGTGCTTGAGGAGGGCGATATTCGCCTGAAAAGACCCCTGGTTTTTTACACCTTCGCTGACCCCGCACTTGAGAAGTCATCGAATCTGGAAAAATTTCTATGGCGACTTGGACCAGAAAACACCCACAAGCTGCAGCTTTATTTAGAAGAATTCCCGTTGCAATTTCAGCAAGCGAATTCAACTCCCCCAACTACGATCGAAACGCCGGCACCGTCACCTTAGAATCTCAAGCCTTGCTAATAACGTTTTTCCAAATGAAGCACGCTATTTTGTTCCGACAATTTAACGTGCTCCAAAAAACTCATACCAAGCAGGACATCAGTGGGGAAGTCCCCCTCCAACACGACCGCAGCCACATTACTGACGCTTATCTCCCCTACTTTGATGCTATCCAATGTGATGCCCCAACTTTTAACAACACCACTAGCAGTAACCACTTCTGAAGGTTGACCATAGAGGCGATATTGAATACCTAACTTCTTTGCCTGGCCACCATTGATAGCTACTATGTTTGCACCGGTATCCACCAAAAAAGTTACCGGTAAACTATTAATGCTTCCCGCCACCTTATACTGATTAAACTGGTTTTTCCGAATAATCACTTGCACCAGTTCGGCGGGTTGATAATTGCCACCGATTGCCATATGCAACGTCATTGTATGACGTTTTCCATCGATGGACACTTCTGCCTGGTGTGAATTTGCCTGCAGCAATTTCACACCAGACGCGTGGGCTTGGCCTTGTTTTAAAAGGGCTTTCTCACCATTGATATTTAAATAAGCAGCGTCCTTAAACAAAGCTTCCACCCTGACAGCAGGTGCGGCAAATCCTACACTGATCAGCGAAGACAGGACAAGCAGAGTCAGGATTGACTTCATTAACAACACTCCTTTGCGGCGTAATTTCAGGATAGCTGAATTTTTTCAAGCCTGATAACTAGGCGTGATTTGGCTTGTTGTTATTGAGCCATTGAATAGGCAGTACTCGTTGTTTCACGTAGGTGCTTATAGCGCTGAGAGTAAAAGCACCGAGCGTTATCAACACCACCTCCATTGCCACGGGCAGCTCCACCCTGAGAAAAAGTTTTTGCAGCAATACCACATAGACCATGTGCATTAAATAAATGCCATAATTTAAGCCATGCAGAGGACGCAACCAACGAAAATCTATATTCAAAAAACGCCAGAAAAAAAGCACACTCAGAAAAAGATAACCAAAACATTTAACAACCCGCGATGAGGCTGTTAGTGATTTAAGCGCCCAATTATCCATACCAATATAATAAAGGGCCATGCCAAAGCCCTTAGAGCCTATGAATAAGATAACCATCGCGATTGCACAGGCTAGCGCAATCCGGCCAATGCTCATGGATTGCTGTAGAGAGTAAAAATATATTCCGACGGCAAAAGCCACAAAGTAACATCCCACGCGCACCGGCTGGGCCTGCAGAAGCCCCGTAAAACTCTGCCAGGAGTGGGCGGTAAATCCTAACAAGACAGCCACCAATGTTAAGACCCAGGCCATCCCCAACATAAATACCAGTTTACTTACCACAATCATAAAACTGTCGGCTTCGGCTAACAACAACCCACGCCAAAGGCGCCAAGTGAAAGCGAAAAAAACAGTCACCAGAAATAACACTTCTACGAACCAGAGGTGATGGGCAAACCCAAAGGAACCGGCTTCTACCGGCCCAAACCCAAGACTGGCTATGGCTAACCAAACGTTCCAATAAGCGCGCGCAATTCCCTCTATGGAAAATTCAAACTGAGTACCAAAAACGAATAACAAAGGACAAATTAACACTAACTGAAGATAACCGGGAACCAACAAGCGCTTAATTCGGGCGCTCAAATAGGCACTACCAACAGGACGAGTGATAAAAGTTTTGGCGGCAAAGAAACCCGACACAAAAAACATCGCCGCCATTAGAAATAAATCAATCATAGAGAGAAATGCGGCATATCTGATTACACCATCATTAACGGTTACATACCACCAAGTTACCCTGGCGTTGTAGGCAACCATGGCGTGAAACAAGACAACCACAACAATGGATGCGAGACGCAAATTATCAAAAGCCCACAGCCTCATTGCCTTATTTATTCCTCGATGGTGTAGGTGATATAACCAATAAACATTTCGTCGGATGTTTGCTCGCCGAAGCCAATTGTGAGTGTAGGGTCCGGGTTATAGGGATTCTGAGCCGAATTATCAAAACTGCCATCCACTGTCATTACCGACCCAGCTTTAATATGAATAGGTTCTTGCAAGCGATACTGGCGCTGCCAATTAAAATCAAAGCGTGGTACCGACAATATTTTTTTCGTTTCACCGTCTGGCGTCACTAAGGTATAGCGCATGGTTTTGCCACGATAATGCATATGAGGCATCAGCTCGTATAAAATAACGTCGTTTTCAAACGTCTTACTGGCTTTCACTGGCCAATCACTGGAACCAGCAGGCAAACGAAACCACTGGTTATAGATGCCTTCCATCCGATAATGGCGGTCTGTGACCTTGGGTTCAGTGTAGTACAGCCCAACTTCCACGCCTCCGATCTCTTCTTTTCCTGTGGGCGTGTAATGAATTTCAAATTTAAGTTTCGAATGGGCCGGAATGAAACGCACCACACCCTCAGGATTGATTTCACCAAAAACCCCCGGAGCAAAGGTTGCAAAAGCCCCTGATTTCCAATCATTGGTCATGGGATTGTTCTGAGCATCCCGGTAATCTTTGGGAGGAATCACAAACATAAACGAATGGTGGACAACTTTCTTATTAAGCGGTCTTAGGTGTACAGCCTTTAAATATTGGCCCTGGTTATTATTCAGGTCGATAAAAACATACTTGTACGGCAATGTTCCCGTTGCAGGAATGGCATGGGCTTCCGTTCTGTAAACTTTATCGGGCGAACCTAACACCCAATTATCTGCAACTTTTGTGACTTGCTTGGCCGCATCAAGCAAAGGATCTTCACCTTCACCACGGGGAGCCCCCTGACTTAACCACAGCAGTAGATCCCGCTTTTCCGTTGCCGTTAAGCCTATATTGTTGGCGAGTTTACGGTGCGGATCATCCGCTTGCCAGGGGGGCATCCGGCCGGTTTTAACAGCTTCATGCATCATGAAAGACCAGTTTTTCACTGTCTGGTAATCTGTCATAGCCCAGGGCGCCACACCGCCTTCGCTATGACAGGTCAAGCAGCGCTTTTGCAATAGTCCCGCGATATCCCCGGTATAGGTTTTCGGTGGCTCACTGAAGGCCTGAGCATAAGTGATAGCGCAACCCTTGAAAGGAATTTCCACTGGGTCCACCGCTTTACCCGCTAAAACAAAATCGAGAAAGTCATACAGGTAATGATTTTGTGGTTCATTCTTTTGGATTTCATAATCCAGCCGATCATTAATGGGGCCACGATAAATCACCTTCCATTGTTTGGGATCAATAACAATAACTTCCGCAGTACGGGTGAACCCCAAAGAATGAGAAACATATTGGGTTGAATCAACTAGCACCGGCAGCTTTAATTGGTATTCCTGAACCTCTTTAGCAATGGCTTCGCGAGTATCCTGAGTAAAAGGATTAATCATCATGATGTCCACGTTATGGTCAGCGTAACGTTGGTACAAGGCATTCAAATCCTGCACACTTTGACGCACAATAGGACAACCTAATCCGTGGCTAATCAAAACAATGGCTTGGGAATCTTTGTAACGACTTAAACGGTGGTAGTTACCACTATGATCCAGCAAACTGAAATCAAAGCCTGGCGGTATGGCTTTACCTGTGTTTTGCACAAAAGACGGTGATTTCTGTTCACCACTCGTCGGCTCACTGCAGCCCACCAGCGTAAATACGCACACCAGAAGCGCAAAAAATCGCAACAACATTACTCTACCCTAGTAAGACGGCGCTTGATGGTCAGTGCTCGCAGGTACTGCAGCACCGCCGCCAAAACAGCAAACGCTACCACCAAATTCATAGCAATGTGAAAATTGGGACTTCGTAAATAAAATATTTTTGGATAGATCAGCGCAAAAATCCCAACTAACAGAAAGAAGTTAGATGATCCTCGCAACCAGGCCATTTTACCCAATAAGAACTGCTGTTCTCGCAGCGCCAACGGCAGCAAGCGTTTTGTTCTGCCTACCATCCAGGCGCTTACAACGAAATAAAGGGCCACGAATACACACATAAAGAAGATAAAATATTTAAGCCAATTGGGGTTATATAAATACTCCAAGACTTGGTTGATAATCGTCATACTTTCGAGCCCCAAACGCAAAAACTACTATAGCTGAATACACTTTGCAGAATAACTTAACGACCCACAAATGCTGGATCACTGTCAACAGCGCTATTGATTCCCGAGTATAAAGTGTTTTCAATGCCCAGAAAAGCGAGCTTTTTTGGGTTACATCAGTAACATCTGGAACTACACTACCGTTAACAAAACTTTAATAAAATCAAATGCAGGCCTATGAGCATAACGATACGCCAATGGAAAAACACCGGATATATAATTCGCCTTAAGGGGCATAATATCTTTTACATTGACAGCCTACATGGTAGCCCGCCTGAAGCGCCGCGCAGAGGCACTATACTACTGCTGCATGGTTACCCCACTTCAAGCTGGGATTGGGAGCGGATCTGGCCTCTGCTAGAACCAAACTATCGCCTCATAGCACTGGACTTCCTGGGTTTGGGTTTTTCCGATAAACCCTATCCTTATGAGTACCTTATTACCGAACAGGCCGATATTGTAGAAGCTCTGATAGACAAGCTGGGACTCATCAATTTTCACGTGATGTCCCATGACTATGGCGATACCGTGGCCCAGGAGCTACTGGCTCGGCAAAATGAACGGGATGAGACCCAATGGCTTTCTTTGTGCCTGTTAAATGGTGGCATTCTACCAGAAGCCCATCGAGCCAAATGGATTCAAAAACTATTAGCCACGCCATTGGGACCCTACATCACCAAACATTTCACCAGTGAATCCTTAAAAAAAGCCATGGTGGATATTTTTGGGCCCGAGACACCACCTGATGATGAGCTTATCGCGGGGTTTTGGGAAGCCATAAATAACAACAACGGCCGCCATACACTGCATAAACTCATTTCCTATATCAAACAACGGAAGCTGAATCGGGAACGCTGGGTCGGCGCATTACAGGAAACGAAAATACCGATTGGCATGATCAATGGTAGCCTGGATCCAATCTCCGGCAGACACATGGTCGCGCGCTATAAAGAAGTGATTGGGCCACCTTTGATGACTATTGCTCTGGAGACCATCGGCCATTATCCGCAACTGGAATCCCCGGAGCAAACGGTGGCAGCTTACACCCAGATTTTAGAAGCTGTAACTCAGTGTGAAGGCTAAATAAATTGTCAAAGTAAGTACCGCCCAAGCCAATAGACCAGCGATTACATCGTCGATCATAATTCCCAGTCCACCGCCTACATGGCGGTCAAAGTAACGAATAGGCCAAGGCTTCCAAATATCAAACAAACGAAATAGGGCAAACCCCAATAATAACCAATACCAGGTTAAAGGCACGGCATAGAGGGTAATCCACATCCCCACAAATTCATCCCAAACAATACCGCTATGATCATGAACCTTCCAGTCAGCGGCGGTTTTGCCACAGATATAAATGCCAACAATGGCCGCAACGCTAACCACCACCGCGTATTCTAAGGGATTTAATTGCGCCAGGAATAGAAAGGGAATCAAGGCGACGGCAGACCCCCAGGTTCCTGGCGCTTTGCTGGCGGCGCCGCTACCTAAACCAATCGCTAAAAAGTGAATCGGATGGGTAAAGGCCGTTTTAGGGACAGAATTCATGCAACCTTGCTCTCTTAAAAATGTTGGAAACTGTTGGCCACCAGAATGGACTGATCGAAATAGCGTGCGATTACACCAGCTTCTGCCACCACAGTTCCGATGCGAGTCAACGGTAGCGACAATTCTTCGGCCAAATTCTGAACCAGCACCCGCGCTTCAGTGGGCGCGGTAAAACAAAGCTCATAATCATCCCCCGCGTTGATCGCAAACTGGTAATCCTTAGGTTCTGGATTAGCAAGACACTCCGCCAGCGGTACCCTTTCCACTTGTACCTCGGCCCCCAAACCACTGCCACTGAGCAGGTGTGCCATATCACCCAACAAACCGTCAGAAATATCAATACAACTGGAAGCGACCCCTCGCAGCCGTTGTCCCAAGGTTATCCGAGGCAGCGGACGATTCAACCGCAAAATCGCCTGCTCTTGCGCGGCGTTCACGGGTGGCTGACCGGATTGCACCAACTGCAACCCGATGCCAGCCTCTCCCAGTTTACCCGAAACATAGATATCATCATCAAGCTGCGCTGCACCGCGGGTGATGGCCTGCCCATGCTCCACCACCCCAAGCACCTGGATAGTAATACTCAAAGGCCCTCGGGTGGTGTCACCACCGATAAGTTCGATAGGGAATGATTCCATCAGCACAGCCAGCCCCTGGCAAAACTCCTTAACCCAGTCTGATTGGAATTCTGGCAAGGTAACACTCAAGGTAAACCAGGCAGGGTCTGCCCCCATGGCGGCAAGGTCACTAAGATTCACGGCCAATGCTTTGTAGCCAATATCAAAAGCGGAAGTGGAGCGGGGAAAATGAACACCATCAACCAAGGTGTCCGTGGATATCACTAGCTGTTGTCGAGAAGCCAGAGAAACCAGCGCGCAATCATCACCTATACCTAAGTGTAGTGTCCGACCTACGACCCGATTTTTTTCGGGTCGCGG
Source organism: uncultured Ketobacter sp. (assembly GCA_963922875.1). Lineage (GTDB taxonomy): Bacteria > Pseudomonadota > Gammaproteobacteria > Pseudomonadales > Ketobacteraceae > Ketobacter. The sequence continues at coordinate 114,048 of CAWUJH010000011.1, forward strand.
TAGGGATTTAAAATAGTGCTGAATAATTTCAAATTCATTCACGATTTTTTCAGTTCAACGACACGGAGTTTTTGTGCCACTTTATCCAATACACCATTGACGTATTTGTGGCTTTCATCAGCACCAAAGTATTTTGCCAGTTCAATGGCCTCATTGATGACCACTTTAAAGGGTACGTCCACTCGCTTACTGAGTTCGTAACTGCCAATTCGTAAAATAGCTAACTCCACTCGATCCAATTCGCTGATATCACGATCCAAATACGGCTTGAAGTAGTCATCCAACTCATTGATACATTTTGGTATCTCATGCAGCAGCTCATGAAAATACGCAACATCAGTTTTACGCATGTCATTGTCCACCCGAAACTGCGATTCAATTTCATTGAGTGGCGCACCGGTCATGTGCCATTGATACAAGGCCTGAACTGAAAAACGGCGCGCTTTGCGGCGCGCTGCGGGTAAAGGCTTACTGGGAGAATTACTCATAACTGTTGCTTTAGCTCACTAAAGATTGCGAATGACACTCACCATTTCCAACGCTCCCATGGCCGCCTCGGCACCTTTATTGCCGGCCTTGGTACCTGAGCGTTCAATGGCTTGTTCAATACTGTCTGTGGTTAGTACGCCGAAAGAAATAGGGATTCCCGTATCCAGCATGACACTGGCCACACCCTTGGTACACTCACCGGCTACATAATCAAAATGGGGAGTACCACCACGAATCACAGCACCCAACGCAATGATGGCATCAGGCTTGCGCTTGTCGGCCACACACTTTACCGCCAAGGGCAATTCAAAGGCGCCTGGTACGCGAATAACTTCGATGTTCTTTTCCAGCACGCCATGACGCATCAAAGCGTCTATGGCACCAGTCAGCAGGCTTTCAACCACAAAGCTGTTAAAACGCGCTACAACAATAGAAAAGCGGGCGTCCACTTCACGAAAGTTACCCTCAATTACGGTGATGTTGTTCATACAATGCTACCTTATCGTTATTCACTAATAATTTCGTTACCGTTACTGTCGATATACTCGACTATTTCCAGATCAAATCCGGACAACGCGTTAAACCGCATAGGTGAACTAAGCAGACGCATTTTGCTAACGCCCAATTCACGTAAGATTTGCGAACCGGTGCCTATGGTCCGATAAATCCCCTTGCCATCGCCAGTGGTGGGACGCGCGGGCAACCGGCCACTGTAAAAACTATCCACCAGATCCTCGATATTGTGCCCTTCAAAAGAATCTCCCAGCAATAGAATTACGCCAGGGTCATTTTGTTGCCCTAGAAATTCCAAGGATTTTGCCAGACTCCAGCCACTGGATTTCTCTCGCACGGCCTGCATCAAATCCCGCAAGGGATCGGCTACATGAACCCGAACGTAGGGTGCAGTGCAATTGGCCACGTCACCTTTCAACAACGCAATGTGGCTCTGACTATCGATTAAATCACGGAACAAAACGAGTTCGAATTCACCGAACACAGTAGCAAAACGTTCTCTGCGTACTTGCTCAATGGTTTGCTCATTGACGGTTCGGTAATGAATTAAATCAGCAATCGTGCCAATTTTCAGACCATAGGTTTCCGCAAATTTTTCCAGATCCGGCCGCCGCGCCATAGTGCCGTCTTCATTAATAATTTCAACAATAACGGATGAAGCTTCCAAGCCCGCCAAGCGCGCCAGATCGCAACCTGCCTCCGTATGCCCTGCGCGCCGCAAAACACCCCCAGGCTGGGCCATGATAGGAAACACATGGCCAGGCTGCACAATATCCGCTGGCTTGGCATCGCGAGCCACGGCCGCTTGCACCGTGCGTGCGCGATCCGCCGCCGATATGCCGGTACTGACACCTTCCGCCGCTTCAATGGACAGGGTAAAATTGGTGCCGAACTGCGAGCCGTTGGCCCCGGCCACCATCAAGGGTAAGTTCAATTGCTGGCAACGCTCCCGCGTCATGGTCAAACACACCAAGCCACGAGCGTTCTTGATCATAAAATTAATATCTTCAGGCCTGACCATGGACGAGGCCATCACCAGATCACCTTCATTTTCCCGGTCTTCATCGTCCATTAGTATCACCATTTTGCCATGGCGAATATCTTCGATGAGTTCTTCCACTGTGTTCAATTGCATAATCTATTTGCCTTTACTCATTGGGCTTATGGCTTAAGAAATCCATTTTCAGCCAGAAATTCCATACTGATATCACTGTGACTCGAGGCCTCTGCTGCTTTTTCTCCCAGCAATAGCCGCTCTAAATAACGCGCAATAACATCCACTTCCAAGTTAACGGCCACACCGGGTTTCCAAAGATCAACTGTGGTTTCCTGAGCAGTATGGGGAACAATGTTTAAATCAAACACTGATCCCGCCACCGCGTTAACCGTCAAACTGATGCCATCCACACAAATAGAGCCTTTGTGGGCGATGTATTTTGCCAGCTCATTTTCGGCTTTAATTTTAAAGTGAATAGAACGGGCGTCTTCAAAGCGGCTAACCACTTCACCCAAACCATCCACATGACCGGAAACAATATGGCCGCCTAATCGACTGGAAGGCGTCAACGCCTTTTCCAAATTCACCGGCGCACCATTCTTCAGCTGTTTAAAACTGGTATGCTTTAGGGTTTCCACTGACACATCAGCCCAAAATCCATCACCCGGTAACGCAACGGCGGTAAGGCAAACACCATTAACCGCAATGCTGTCGCCCAGTTTAACATCCGTTAAATCCAGTTTGCCCGTTGCAATACGCAGGCGGACATCACCCCCTTTGGGCTCCATGCTCACTATAGAACCAACCGCTTCGATAATTCCGGTAAACATCTCAACGACTCCACTGATAGGTCATACGCAAATCCTGATCAAAATGCTTCAGATCTACGAGTTCAAGTTGCTTGGCCTGCGCCATACGTTCGATGTGATCCATCTTTAAAGCGGGTTGAGCCTGGCTGCCTAACAGTTTTGGTGCCATATAGCAGAGCCATTGATCCACCAAATCCTGCGCCACGAAACTGCCCGCCAGGGTACCCCCGGCCTCAACCAACACTTCATTTATTTCCTGTGCAGCCAGGTACCGCAATAAAGGTTCCAGCGCCACTCCTCGCTGACTGTCCGGCAAACACAGGATGTCAGCACCCACAGCTTTTAAAGCGGCCGACCGTTGCGGGTTTTCAACCCGGCATACCATCAGTGTTCGCCCTGGTTCGAGGAACAATTTTGCTTGTGGAGGTGTTCGAAGATCAGAATCCACAATGACCCGCAAGGGTTGCTGTGGCTGACAATCCAACGGCCAGTACCAAGTGCCTTTGAATTCATCTAGTGAAGTGGTTCCAGACCATTGATCAGTGCGCACCGTGAGCGCCGGATCATCCGCCAACACCGTACCTACGCCGGTAACGATAGCTGAGGACCTGGCCCGCCAACGCTGCACATCGCGGCGCGCGGCCGCACCCGTGACCCATTGGCTTTCACCACTGGCCATGGCAATTCGACCATCCACACTCATGGCGGTTTTCACCGTAACCCAAGGTATGCCGGTACGCATACGTTTAACAAATCCTGGGTTAAGGGCGGCTGCCTGCGCTGACATTAGTCCACCTTCCGCCACAATACCCGCCGCTTGCAATTTCTGCTGACCGCGTCCGGCGACCTGCGGGTTAGGATCTTCCATGGCAAACACCACACGCTTAACACCAGCGGCGATCAAGCCATCGGCACAAGGCGGCGTTTTACCCTGATGGCTGCAAGGTTCCAGGCTTACATACACCGTAGCCCCTTTAGCGGCAATCCCCGCTGCTTTGAGCGCGTTCACCTCGGCGTGCCCCTGACCGGCCACCTGATGCCAGCCACGTCCCACAACATGACCATCGGCCACTATGACACACCCCACCCGAGGGTTCGGCGCACAGGTATACAACCCGCGCTGCGCCAGTCGGATAGCCTCAGCCATAAAGCGATGATCTGCTTGTGAAAAGAGCGTAGCGGTCATGGTCCTAATAGGGTCCTAACCAAAAAATTTGGGGCGCAGAGTATAACATATCTACTATTACTTACTCTGTTTTACCTGGGAATTGCTTTGTAAGCGGGCAATTTCGTCTGAAAATTGGCTAAGGTCTTGAAAATCCCGGTAAACTGATGCGAAGCGCACATAAGCCACTTGATCAATTTCCCGCAGAGCGTCCATTACTTGTTCGCCTACTGCCCGCGAGGGAAGCTCGCGCTCCCCTGTCGCACGCAATTTATGACAAATTTTAGTAATGGCGGTTTCCACAACATCCACACCCACTGGCCGCTTTTCCAGCGCTCGTTGAATGCCACTGCGTAGTTTATTTTCATCGAAAGGCTCCCGAGTGCCATCGGACTTTACCACTTTGGGCATTAGTAACTCTGCAGTTTCATAAGTAGTGAAGCGCTCACTGCAGGCTAAACATTCACGTCGTCGCCGAATCTGGTTGCCTTCGGCCACCAGCCGGGAATCGATCACTTTGGTATCATCGGCATTACAAAATGGACAATGCATATTGTGGTTTCTCCCAACCCCTTTTGGCCTAAAGCGCAACCGCTGTTTTATCCAATACTTTGCGCATCACAAAGCTGGAATGCACCCCGGATACCCCATCGATCCGAGTCAGTTTACCTAATAAAAAGGCCTGGAAATGATCCATATCCTTTACTAACACCTTGAGCACATAATCCGCCGTTTGCCCGGTTACGAGATAACAGGACTGCACTTCAGGAAATTCTGCCACTTTACCTTCAAAATGGGCGAAGCGTTCGGGGGTATGTCGATCCATAGAGATTTGTATCAAGGCCGTCATTTTGAGCCCCAGGGCATCGGGATTCAACAGAGCGACGTAACGGTCGATGATACCATCATCCTCTAATTGGCGTACCCGTCGTAAACAGGGCGAAGGTGACAGCCCAATCTGTTCGGCCAGCTCCTGGTTGCTGATCTTGCCTTCCCTCTGCAAGATTTCAAGAATATGCGTATCGTACTTGTCCATCCGTTAAAATTCCCATGAAATGCGCAATATTCTTTCATTATAAACCCCAATTTAAAGCGTCAGGTAACAACTTACCGCATTTTTTAGGCATAACGCCCAATGCAGTGGCAAGCTCATGTCGAGCTTTTTTACAGATCATTTATTGCACAAATTGAGCAATTCCAAGCGACTACCTACGCCCATGTAGTGCTTATATGACGCCTGTTTTAGGGAGGCTGGATTTGGTAAGAAATCACATAACAGTGCGAATTGTGAATAGTTCCCGTGAGGTGTCGGCAATTTTTACAGAGACTGAAGCAGTTTGTGAAATATTTACACTATATTATTGATTTATATGCTGTATTCTCGGAGGCACAGTAAATGCATACGGTAATGCACTTCCGGCGATTCATGGCTGGCCTGATTAATAAAGAACTAACCGACTGCTTCACTTGACCTGCTTTCTAGCTATCGAGATTAACATGACGAACAATGGACTTATTCGCGACAATATTAATCAATTTGCCTTTGTCTATCGTTTGATGGACTTTTTGGTAATCCAGTTTTGTTTGTACTTCGCTTCCTGGCTACACAATGGCTGGTACACCATAAACTTCCTGATACTCGCGCTGGTTGCCAATCTATGTTATTCATTTGTGGCAGAGATGTTCTGGCTGTACCGCTCCTGGCGGTCGAGTGCAATGAAGGAACTACTTTTTAACACGTTGATGAGCTGGGCCATCACCCTGTTTCCGGTCATGCTGTTCATCTTCTTTTCCAAATCCTCTGAGGACTATTCACGCTTATCACTGGGGACCTGGTTTGTGCTCACCGCCTACTGCCTGTGCGGCTGGCGCTTCGCCTTTCGGCAATTTCTTTTCCACATGCGTCGCAAGGGTCATAACACGCGCAAAGTAGGTATCGTTGGTTTATCCGATGGCTCTGGCTGCCGATTAGCCAATGAGATTCTGGAACACCCAGAAATGGGCTACAAACTCATTGGTGTATTCGACGATCGCAACGCGAGCCGCTTGAACACGAACTACCAGTCTCTTTATCAGGGCAACGTTGAAGACGGAGTGCAACGCGCTAAGAATGGCGAACTCGACGTCCTGTTCATTGCTTTACCCATGACCGCTAAAGATCGAATCGATAAAATACTACGTCTTTTGGGTGACACCACAGTGGATGTCCACCTGATTCCAGATTTCTTTGTTTACAACCTGCTTCATGCCCGTATGGGACAGGTTGGTAACATTCAAACCGTTAGCATCTACGATACCCCCATGCGCGGCGGCTGGTCCGTACTGAAACGACTGGAAGACTTGGTACTGGCAACCATCATCCTTGCGGTCATTGCGGTTCCCATGCTGGCCATTGCCATCGGCATTCGCCTGACTTCCAAGGGACCAGTTATTTTTAAACAGGATCGTTACGGACTGGATGGCCAAAAAATCAAAGTTTGGAAATTCCGCACCATGCGTACCACTGAAAACGGCGCACAGGTTACCCAGGCGACTCGCAATGATAGCCGCATAACGCCATTCGGCGCTTTCCTTCGACGCACCTCGCTGGATGAGCTACCCCAGTTCTTCAATGTCCTGCAAGGCACCATGTCAGTGGTGGGACCACGCCCTCATGCCGTCGCTCACAATGAAGGGTTCCGCAAACAGGTGGATTACTACATGCTGCGCCACAAAATGAAACCAGGCATCACTGGCTGGGCACAGATTAATGGCTGGCGTGGTGAAACAGACACCCTGGAAAAAATGCAGATGCGAATTCAATATGATCTGGAATACATTCAGAACTGGTCTTTGCTAATGGATTTTCAAATTATTCTTGCCACTTTCTCTAAAGGCTTTGTCAGCAAGAACGCTTACTGACCCTAAGCCAAAAAAAAGCGCCAGGTAATAAGCTTGGCGCTTTTTTTATTCTATCGTTCGCTTCCCTTTGATGGTTATGCTTTTACTTCCCTGTTAGTCGCTCAACACAAAAGAACGAATACCTTCAATCAATTCGGGTGAGGCCTGTAATGGGGCTTTATCAAATACATTAGCATCACGCTTGAGAGAGGCCTCAATAGCCTCGTCCAACAGGTTGATATCTTCAACTATGGAAATAAGATCAAAATGCTCGAACTTTCGAGCCGTATCCAATTGGTGATCACTACGATGCTCTCCCAAACCACTTTTACGTGGCACCAGTACCATAGATTTGGAGTTTTCCAACCCGGCAATAATGGTACCCATACCCACGTGAGCAACGATAAGCTCCGCTTGATCGAAGTGTCGAGCGAACTCAATAGGTCCGATCTTCTCTTTAAACTTAATAAACTTAGGTTTAAATCCACCCTCACCAATCTGGGCAAATACTTCGTGCTCAGGATGGGCTTCAGCCCACTTATCCAAGCGCTTAATCAGCCGATCAAACGGCAACTGAGTACCTACCGTCACAAAAATCACAAAACAGCACCCAAATATTTTGGTCCCTCAGGCTTGGCCAGGTGTGGCCATTGGGTCAGATACATGTCCGCATAAGGGGCAATACGACTTCCACTCAGGGACAACTTATCAACATTCGCCAAACTGTCCAGCCAAATAGTTTTCTTACCCATTTTTTTTGCAAACAATAACGCAAAAAACCCCGATGAAGCACCGGTAGATACCACCACATCGGGCTTTACCCGTAGCAGTAAAAAAAACACTTTGATCGCCTGCCACACAAGCATTAACTTACTATCCATAGAGGCATCAGGAATACTGTAAAAAGGATACTCTGGAACCGTTTCGCGATATTTTTCGTCAGTACAGGCAAACGTCATATTCATGCTTTCGAAGGCAGGCAGCAAGCGCAGCATTTGGGTCCAATGCCCGCCACTGGAAGACAACAACAACACTTTGGGTGCCTTAGAAAGGCCACCCTCCAAACTCTGATTTACCATACTAACTCACCAGTGATTGCTGCACTTTATTTTTACTTTAAACGATTATTTCAACACGATTAACATATGGCTGGCGTTGCTAAGTGAGGCATTCTTATATCATAGACGACTTGGCAATACCATTTACACCAGTACGTATGGCGCTAATTATAGCCCAACAGCACCCGAACCATCGCTGCGAACAACAAATTCCAGCAATCCATAAAAATTTAGCAGAATATTCTGTTTAGCACAGGAATAACTCGAAATTAGCAACAATATTTCGCAGCCTTCGCCTTACACTTTATTCAACGGCTCAGGGCATTCCAGCGGGTTCTCCACAAGAGGCCCGTAGCGGACGTTAGCCAAGCTTACCCAGCCATTAACTAGCGCCAGGTGAACAATATCCTGATTTACCTTCCGCGCCCAGCCACCTTAAACCACCTTGAATAGACAGGAGATCCAACGTGCCATTCGACTATCGCAAGTATGCCACATACAGACCTTTAAAGTTACCGGACCGAACCTGGCCCGATCAACAGATTACTGAAGCACCTACTTGGTGCAGTGTAGACTTGCGCGATGGCAATCAAGCTCTCATCGATCCCATGACTGTGACTGAAAAACTACGGCTTTTTGAACTATTAGTCAAAGTTGGATTTACTGAAATCGAAGTGGGCTTTCCTGCGGCATCGCAACCTGATTTTGATTTTGTCCGCGCCCTAATTGAAAAAAATCTTATTCCTGACAACGTCACGATTCAGGTGTTGACTCAAGCCCGTGCAGAATTGATTCAACGCACCTTCACCGCAGTAAGGGGAGCAAAACGCGCCATTGTTCATTTATATAATTCTACTTCTCCCATTCAACGCCGCCAAGTATTCGGGCTTGATGAAGCTGGGATCATTGCTATCGCCCAAACAGGCGCTGAAGAGGTACTACGTCAGGCACGCCAACGACCTGATACGCAATGGGGTTTTCAATATTCACCAGAGAGCTTCACAGCCACTGAGCCAGAATTTGCTGTCGCTATTTGTAATGCTGTACTTGATGTATGGCAACCGACACCGGCGCAACCGGCCATTATTAACTTACCCGCCACGGTAGAAGTAACTTCGCCTAACTTGTTCGCAGATCAAGTGGAATACTTTGGTCGCCATGTAGCTCACCGTGATTCGGTCATTATTAGCCTCCATACTCATAATGACCGAGGTTGTGCAGTGGCAGCGGCAGAACTGGGTGTAATGGCCGGGGCTCAAAGAATTGAAGGCACCTTGCTGGGCAATGGTGAACGCACCGGTAATATGGACATTATTACCATGGCGATGAATTTGTACAGCCAAGGCATCGACCCAAAGCTTAACTTGAGCGCAATGGATGAAATCATCAGTGTCGTACAAGCCGTAACTAAGTTACCGATTCACCCCCGTCATCCGTACGCTGGAGAACTGGTTTACACCGCATTTTCCGGTAGTCATCAAGACGCCATTCGAAAGTGCCTAACGCAATACAACGAGAAGAAACCTTGGCAAGTCGCGTACCTGCCAATCGACCCCCGCGATCTGGGCCGCGACTATGAAGCGGTGGTTCGCATAAACAGCCAGTCAGGCAAAGGTGGCGTTGCATTCGTGATGGAGCAGGAATTTGGTATCAAGTTACCACGCTGGTTGCAGATTGCTCTCAGCCAGCTGGTTCAGGGCGATGCCGAGACATCCGCTCGGGAAGTTTCACCAGAGAGAATAAAAACGCTGTTTGACCAGCATTTTCTGCGCCAAGCGCCCCTCAGGGTAAGCAGTTATCGAATGGAACATCAAAGTAACCAACATATTCAATTCACGCTGCAATATGCAGAGCAACTGATTGCCATTGATGCCATTGGTCAAGGAGCGCTCGCGGCTTTCTGTCATGGTATCGGTCAGCATTTTAATATTGAATTCGACATCCTTGACTATGAGGAGCATAGCCTTGAACACAATCGCGATAGCGCCGCCATAGCCATGGTGCAGATTGGCTGCCTGGGGCATCGCTACCAAGGAGTGGCCATTCACCAAGACTCCATGCTGGCATCGTTAAATGCCACCACTGCGGCAATCAACCAGGCTTTAGCGTCCGGAAAAATTGCCTTGGAGATGCCACTTAAACGCTCAAAAACTGGTTAAGATGTAACCCTCTGATCCCACCTAGCTGGAGACTGACCGGTTGATGCAAACCGATTAGTCTCTGCGTCCTTTTTAGACCATAATAACAATCTGAACCTATCCTAATAAACCCTGTCACGATAAGGCAGTACCCGTTTGGTGCATGCAAAAACTAGATTCAGCCACAACTTGATTCTTTTACTTATGCTGAGTTATAGCAACAGCGGTTTTAGCCTGAGTAAGCACTTATTTGATTTGTCATTAGAAGAACTCACCAAAGTTGAAGTAGCTAGCGTTACTGAAACAGCCATTCACACCAGTCCGGCCGCCACCTCCGTCATTACCTATCAGGATATCCAAGCATCCAACGCACGCAGTCTCAATGAATTACTGGAAATATACGTGCCCGGTTTGCAGTGGATTAAACATCAGTACGGCTTCTCTCATTTAGGCACAAGGGGCATTATGAGTGACCGCGACGACAAATATTTGTTGTTGGTTAACGGCCAAGTCATGAATCAGCACACCATCGCCGGAGCGATTAGTGAACGAGATCTGCTTATGCTTTCTGACATTAAAAGAATCGAGGTTATCCGAGGACCTGGCTCCGCCTTGTACGGGCTTGGTGCCGTTTCCATGGTAATTCATATCGAAACTTTCAGCGCCTTTGAAGAGTCTGATAGGTCCACCACTAAACTGGGCCTGGATCAAAACTATGCCAGCCAGGAACTATCATGGAGCGCATCCCTAGGTGACAGTGCTATGTCATACTTCTACTTGGCAGCGGCAAAAGCAGAAGGTGCAGATGATGCAGACGCCCCGCTGCGGTTTGCTACTGATTTCACCTCCAACTGGGGCGACACTATAACGGCAGGGGAAGACGCCAGTGTGGGATTTTCTGCGGACCAGGCGTCGTACCACGATCGCGCGCCCATCAAGCTGCACTGGCAACTGGATTGGCACGATGCCACGATTTGGGCGCGCTATACTCGAGGTGGTGAAACCGTGGCCACCAGTACCCTAAATGCAGCAGCACCACCAAAAGGTCGAAGCGTTGAGATCAGCCCTGACGTTGGCCCCTATGCACCCATTGAACTAGGCTACCAACAGTTCACTCTGGCTAGCCAATGGCAGCAATTTATTAATTCGCGATGGCGTCTGCAATACGATGTGAGCTATAACCTAATTGACTACGAACGCTTCATCAGTATTGAGCCTGCGGCTTTTGGCGGACCCCGAGTTGAATCTCATAGCGAAGATCGCACCCAATTCAAAGCGTATGGCCATCGACACAGCACTCACCAACAATTAGCGTTGGGGTTCGAGTGGTCTTACGAACGTTTCGGCAGAGACAGCCCTGGTTATCCTCAGCAGCCTGCCAGTTCCGCATTGTATTTAAATGACATGCCGAGTTGGAACATCAACGTTGTTTCTCTGGTGGCAGAGTATCAGCGACAACTCGCGCAGAGTTTAACGCTCTTCATCGGTGGCCGCACAGACAAACATACCTATTCCGATTGGTTGCTCTCACCACGCATTGGCTTAGTCAAACAAATAGATTCTGATTATTTAAAGCTAACATTGAGCCGTTCTCAGCGGATGAACTTTGACGGCGAATTACGTCTTGCCTACGAAGCTGGCAACCGCAATACCGATCCAGAAACCTTAAACGCCCTTGAGCTACGCTGGGAACACATAATGGATAACAGCTGGTTAGCGGTTTCCTGGTTTTACTACGATCTCGATGTCATCGGCTTCAAATCCATACCTAATGATGTCGGCAACAATGTGGTTATCGCTAATCAAAAACAATGGGGGGCTGAATTTGAGTGGGTGCAACGTTTTCACGATTTCCAGTTCATTTTCTCCCACGCCCACACTTATCTACTGGATTTCACGTTACTGGATGAGGGCAACTCACTGATCAGCGTCTACCCAAATGGCTTCGGCAAACATCTGAATAACTGGAGCCAGGACATCACCAAGTTAACCGTGAACTATCGTCTATCCCCCCAATGGTCCCTGTATAATGCCTTTATCTATTACTGGGGATTCCAAGGTATCGATGACTGGACCACATGGGACAGCCAGCAGCTACCTGCGGCAAGTGTGCTAAGAGAGGCCGATCAGACCGAGATTTATCAACCCAACCTCTATTGGAATCTTGGCGCCACGTATAATATAACGGAACAAATAAGCTGGACCATTACTGGTCATTACTTGGCGGGATTATTCGATAAGTCTTTAAATAAACGTAACTACTTTGCGGCCTCTAGCGCGTATCGTATACAAGCTCCTGCTCTCACCATTAAATTTGAGTATGAGTTCGAGTAATCGCCATCATCTTAATCACAACCAGTGCTAGACTTAGGCAATGAATAATCCATCACTCCTTACTACAATACTGATCAACGGATTACTCGCCGTACTTTATTGTATAACCGCGCTCAGCGTGGAGGTGCTGGCAATCCCACCGGATTTTGCCACTCCGGTGTGGCCGGCGGCCGGTGTTGCCTTGGGCTTTTTGCTGATCTATGGCCATAAAGTTGCTCCAGGAGTCTTTCTCGGGGCTTTTTGCGCCAATACCCTGCTTTCGCTATTTCGTGACTACCCAATAGATACTACTGCGCTGATGCTGGCACTAGGAATCTCGATTGGCGCAACCTTGCAACCCATGGCGGCCCGATTGTTACTGATAAAATTTAAAGCAATGCCTCAACAATTGGCCAGCGGTACCGATATTGCTCGATTCGTATTACTCGCCGGTCCTATTAGTTGCCTGATCAGTGCTAGCAATGGAGTAGGATTTTTAATTTGGCTGGACTTTATTCCCGCTACTGATTGGCTGAGCAACAGCCTTGTGTGGTGGGCTGGTGACAGCATTGGCGCTTTGGTAATGACACCCTTGGTATTACGCTTATTGCAATTTAGCAAACAAACTCAGAATCAAGTGTGGCAAACCTCTTCCTTACCATTCATTTTTCTGGTTATGGTAATTGCGTTATTCTTCCACGTGCGAAACCTCGAACAAAAAAATCGCAATGACCATTTGGCCGATCTAGGCGGCCAATTTCAAGCGTCGTTTATCGCTAAAATCATGGAACTCAATACCATTCTCGATTCCATAAAAAGTTTTTATGAAGCCAGTGATTTCGTATCCATCGATGAATTTGCCGTCTATTGCAAACCCTTAGTGGACAAACGCCCGGAAATTAATGTGATTGAATGGTTGCCTTTAATAAAAGACAAAGAACGGGATTCATTCGAACGCTATATGCGAGAAAATGGCATGCCCTCTTTCCAAATTAAAACCTGGCGCCCCGATGGAAAATTCAAGCCAGCAACTCAAAAGCCAGATTATGTGCCGATAACCTATGTCCACCCAATCGAAGGCAATGAATTGATTATGGGAATGGACGTACTCACTTTACCCATGCGAGAGAGTCAAATACGCGAAGCCTTAAGCAGCGGCCAATCCTATCTTACCGGGCCCTTAAAGCTGATGCAGCAAAATGGTGAGCGTCTATCGTACATCATTGTTTCACCAACCCGAGACAAAACACACGAGAGTCACTTTGGGCTTATTCAAATTATTTTTTATATAGATGACGTCTTAAAAAGTACGGCAATGGATTCAGAAGTTCTCTCCGCTCTTAAGATTGACGACATTACCCAACGGAGCAACCCAATAAGCATTCATGACATTGAAGAATCCTATCCCAATTCCGTCTGGGAATCACGCTTCAAGTTGCTGCAACATGAGATAAGACTTCAGCTTTATCCCACCTATGGGCTAATCAAACAGTTGTCTTCTTGGCAAAGCTACGCGCTCTTGATTGGTGGCCTATTCTATGTCGCAATGCTGGAGGCGGTATTGATGTCTATTATGACCCGCCAACGTTTTGTAGAAAAACAAGTCGCGATAAAAACTCATGAACTGGCCCAAGCAAAGAATGAGGCTGAACGCGCCAGTCAAGCAAAAACAGCCTTTCTAGCCAGTATGTCTCACGAGTTTCGCACCCCTTTAAATGCAGTTATTGGATTTACTCACCGAGTACTCACCCGCTCTGCAGACAAGCTTGATGAACGCTCTATTGATGCGTTAAAAATTGTGGAAAAGAACGGTCATCATTTGCTGGGATTAATCAACGATATATTGGACATTACCAAAGTGGAGGCTGGTCGCCTGCAGCTTAATTTTAGCGAAATTTCATTGGCTGATTTATTAAGCGAAGCTCAACAAGAATTCGTACTTGCAGCGCAAGCAAAAGAAACAAACATAGCGCTTGATTGCAAGTTTGATAAAACAATCGAGGGCGATGAAAAAAGGCTGCGCCAGATAATATTAAATCTTGTCTCTAATGCCATTAAGTTTACCCAAAAAGGAACCATCACTCTCAGCATTGCCTCCCGCCGGGTTGGAAACGTCGCCGGCGTAATACTGACTGTGCAAGATAGTGGAACCGGTATTGCCGAAGAAGACTTACCCAAACTGTTCAAAAAATTTGAGAAAATTTCTACCACCGCAAGCCTCAACCCTCAGGGCACGGGGTTGGGTCTGGCGCTGGTAAAAGAAATGGTGCAACTACACCATGGACAAGTGAGCTTGAACAGTAAACTTGGGGAAGGATCGGCGTTCAGTATTTGGTTACCTGAACGCCAACCTGAATAAACAGAGGGTTAAAATTCCCTTAGCGAATAAAATTATTGTCCATAAACCGGGAATTGAGCGCACAGTGCTTTTACTTTTTCCCGCACTTCTGCAATTAGATCTTCGTTTTCAAGATCAGCCAAAATATCACACATCCAACCTGCCAAAGTCTTCACTTCTGCTTCACCGAAACCGCGTCGGGTCACCGCAGGGGTGCCAATTCGCAATCCACTGGTAACAAACGGCGAGCGTGGATCATTAGGAACCGCATTTTTATTGACGGTGATAAACGCTTTACCCAAAGCCGCATCGGCATCTTTACCCGTGATATCCTGCTTAATCAATGACAGTAGGAACAAGTGATTATCCGTACCCCCGGACACCACATCGTAACCACGTTCAATAAACACGCCAGCCATGGCCTGCGCGTTAGTGACTACTTGTTGCTGATAGGCTTTAAATTCATTACTCATGGCTTCTTTAAAGCACACCGCCTTGGCGGCGATCACATGCATCAACGGACCGCCTTGCCCCCCAGGGAAAACCGCTGAATTCAGCTTTTTCTCAAGCTCCGGGTTGGACTTAGCCAAGATGATACCGCCGCGAGGACCACCCAATGTTTTATGGGTAGTTGACGTAGTCACATCGGCTATCTGCACCGGGTTAGGATACACGCCTGCGGCCACCAAACCGGCCACATGGGCCATGTCTACCATTAGGTAGGCACCGACTTCATCGGCGATATCGCGAAATCTCTGCCAATCCATGGTACGGGAATACGCGGAGAAGCCCGCCAGAATCATTTTGGGTTTGTGTTCCCGAGCCAACTCAGCCACCTGCTCATAATCCACTTCACCAGTGGCGTGGTCCAAACCATACTGAATCGCATGGTACATCTTGCCAGAGAAGTTAACTTTGGCTCCGTGGGTCAGATGTCCCCCTTCGGCAAGGCTCATCCCCAACACAGTATCGCCGGGATTCAACAATGCCATATAGACGGCGGCATTGGCTTGAGAACCCGAATGAGGCTGCACGTTGGCGTAATCAGCACCAAACAGCGCTTTCACCCGGTCGATGGCCAGTTGTTCGGCAATATCCACATATTCACAACCGCCGTAATAGCGCTTGCCGGGATAACCTTCTGCGTATTTGTTAGTAAGCACTGACCCTTGAGCCTGCATTACCCGAGGGCTTGTATAATTCTCTGATGCGATTAGTTCGATGTGCTCTTCCTGACGCTGGGCTTCCGACTCCATGGCAGCCCATAGCTCAGGATCAAAATCTGCAATGTTCATATTGGCTGAAAACATGGTGACTCCCCGTGGAATACTGAGTGGCTATTTTTAGAGGGCGCTATTGTACATAAATCCTCAGCGAACGGCACATGAAACTCTCACCCGTTGGCATCAATTTTCTTCACGAAACCCGCGGGGCAGCTCCTTGACGTGTAAATCCAGCTGAGGAAAGGCGATTTCGATCCCTAGTTCCGCGAAACGCTTCGCAATTGCCGTATTCAAATCATGCAACAACACTAAACGACTGCCAAAAATCGCCACAAACACCCGCAATTCAAAGTCCAAAGAGCTGGCACCAAACCCTAAGAAGAAGGCGCTGGGCGCTGGGTCCCGCAAAACGATTTTGTGCGCATTGGCTATTTCCAACAATGTTTTGGTCACTAAATCCGTATCCGACCCATAAGCTACACCCACTTTAACCACCAAGCGAGTGGTGCTATCACTTAGGGTCCAATTGATGAACTGATTGGTGACAAAAGTCTTATTGGGAATGATCAGTTCTTTTTGATCCCAGTCAGTAATGGTGGTGGCCCGCATATGGATCTTGCTCACCGTACCGCTAAGATCGTTAATAGTCACTGTATCCCCGATCCGTATGGGTCGTTCGAACAGAATAATCAGGCCCGACACAAAATTCGCAAAGATCTCCTGCAGCCCAAACCCCAAACCAACGCCGAGTGCCGCCACCAACCAGCCAAACTTAGTCCAATCCAGCCCCACCATGGAGGACACCACGGAGAGCCCAACAACCACCAGCAGATAGCGGGCAACGGTGGTAACCGCAAACCGGACACCGGCATCCAGATGGAAGCGACGCAAGATCATGACTTCTATTAGGCCAGGCACGTTCTTGACACTGATATAGGTAATTCCAATAGCCAGTAGCGAATAAAGTAAAGTGTCCAGAGTAAATTGATGAGTGATCTCACCCAAGTCAGTTGACGCGGTATAAGACCAGAGTGAAAACTCTTGCAGAGACTCCACTACCTGAAATAAATCCTGCCAGATTTGAATAAACGCCAACACAAACAAGGTCAGAGAAAACACTCGCAACAGCGCCCGATTTTGTTCACTAATGGTGGCTACATCCATTTTTGGCATTTCGACTTCAGGAACAGCTTCACCGGCTGACTTGGCCACTTCCTGCTGTTGCTTCACCTTACGCAGAGCATCTCGTTTCGCGACAGCCCGACTGTAGGCAAGTCGTCGTTCCATCACAGCAAAGCCACGACCAATCACATGATGTAACACCAGGATCAAAAAACCCGCCATGATGGTGCGATACATTAAAATGGTTACCTCAGTGGCGCTAAAACCGTAGCCGCGAATGGACAAAATAATCAGAGCCACTGGAAAAGCGCCCAACACCCATGCCAACGCTTTTTCACCGCGTCGAAACCATGGTTGGCTGCCATCATCAGCAGTCCCTGACTCGGCTATAACTAGCCGCTCAATGGCCACAATAAGAAACCCCAACATCACCACAAACACCAAACGCCCGAATACTCCGATCTGGACTTCATCACCCATTCGCCAAATTAATATAGACACTAGAGCAAACGGCATTTGCAAGTATAAAAATGGCAACGCTCGCGAAATGGAGTGAAGAATTTCTGGTCGCCATAAGAAATGACAGCGAGCTAACCCATTTGGGCGCGTTAGTTGGCGCAGAAACTCAAACACGAACAGCCATTGCGCCAGCAGCATGAAGGCACGCCCTGTGGCCTCGGTAAAGACCGACGCATTAGCTGCGGCACTGAGCTGCAACGGATAACCGAGCAAAAAGAAAAGCAAGGGCAAAGGGGCCGCAAAAAACAATGAAATCAACAATGCTTCAAATGTGTAGCGGAATTTATCATGGCTGACCTTGCCGACTTTCTCGCTGACTTTTTTGAGCCGGATTTGCATTCGCGGACGGGACCAAATCACCAACCAAATAGCAACAACAACCAGAACTATCGGCAAAATGGGTTGAATTAAGAATTGATACCAGGTCTTACCGATATCAGACCACGGGTTAGTCGTGATAAACAAATGGACACTGGAAGGCAAAGCCAGCAACCAGTCCACATCAAGAGGATTGGCACTACGTCGCCAGAACAGCTCTTTATTTAGGTGTTCATAAAATTGAAGACTTATGGTCAACTGTTCCTGGTAGGAAAGTTGGATGTTGGTCAAATTCACCACATAGTCTGCATTCACTTCCACCAATTTATTCAGCAGCTGTTGCCGGCGCACCAACAATTCCTGTAAGTCCTGCTTCAGCAAAGTTCTATCGGACTTGGACAAATCAGTGGCCTTATCCAACCAGTCCTTGATAAGCTGACTGCGGACAGTATCGGTGCGCACTTTTTGCAACTCTTCGTCCAAACGAAACTGTTGAAAACGTGCAGCAGATATTTGCTGAGTCAACTCCGAATCATTTTGTAATGTCTTAATTCTCACCTGCAAATTTTGCCGTTGACGAAACAAATATTCATCGACATATTGCGAGAACGCCGTTAGTTCCAATTGCTGTTTTGCCACTTCAAATCGATAACGCAAATCGTGAAGCTGGTACTTTTGGTCGGCTAAATTCTCAGTTACCTTATTAAGCTTTTCCGTCACTTGGAGCAGCTGGTTACTGAATTTTCGATTTTCTTCGAACTGCTTTAACAACAGTTGTGGTTCACGTTCATAGTTCTTATTTACCTGAGCTTCCAGGGCTTGCTGTTTATCCGCGTTCTGGATTCTCATCTTATCTCGAGCGTGCCGCAGTTCCGCCAGCGATTCTTTGGTAGTTTCTAACTTTAATAACAACAAATCTCGATTCAAGGTGTACAAATCCAGTAACCGCTGATAGCCATCAAGCCGGGTCTGGGCCAACTCCTTTTGCAGTTTTGCATTCTGCGTCTGCTGCTCAAAAATGCTTTGCTGGAGGCTTTTTAGCGAAGCGTTTTCGTCCACGGTTACGCCGTTGTTCGCTTTTTGCTGGGCCCTCTCAAGAGCCGCCTGAGCCGCCAAAACCTCTTTCCGAGCTGTGCCGGGGAGCTGCCGCTGAATACCGATTTTCTCCATTACGGAGGTTAGACTTTGTTCCAACGCCTTGGTCTGAGCTTCCTGCAGATCAATCGCCCGTTCGAGGCCCTCCTGCGTTGTGGGAGGCTTAAGGGTTGGCGTTAGGGTTTCGGTGCGCAAAACTTCCTGGCGCAGGGCTTTGGTTAATTCCGGAGCGCCCTGGATTTCTTCGCTCAACTTGTTTTTTTTGAGGTTTAAAAGTTGGAAGTCGTTACGCAGCTGCTCCAGCTCGGCCTGCAACAGGTCTAGCTCTTTATTCCGTAATTCCGTCTGCTGTGGCTCGGTCTTATTTTTACTGGCGTCCTCCGTCGCCATGGGATTGAAAGCAAAGCATGCGCTGGCTATAAGAAAAAGGCCTAAACCCCATAGCCAAGGCTTGCCGAACCAAAACAAGGTCTGCATTGGGGCAGCGGTTCGATTTGCGTAACGCCAATTTGGTAAGTCCTTACTACTACTCGCTTCTATCATTGAATTACAAACCCATTTAAACCTAGATAAACGATGCTAGAAAACTTGCCTGGACAGTAAAGCCCGGAAAGATAGAGAATATGATGGAGCGGCTCAGCCCGCCACAGATTTTACTATTGGCTATTTGCCATAAGCATCAAAAATGGAATCAAAAGTAACACCTTATATGGGCAAATCAAGCTGAGAAACGGCAATTTTGAGCCTAGAGGCTTATGCGGGTAGCCTTTAAAACAAGCGATGGGGCTGGTTTACTTAGGATATGCAGCTCTAGTCGCTGCAGTCAGCAACGCTTAGGCACATCTTTGAGGGCTTTTCGGAATACAGATAATTACAACAAAAAACGCCGGTGCCACTCCAGCCAGAGGTTCACCGGCGTTTTTATGAACTAAGGGAGAGCGAAAATCACTTTCCCATTTTTACCCACTTAATCAACTGTCTCTGCATCCAGCAGCAGCGCGTCAGGCACTGGGCGAGCACAGCTTACCTCAACGTTTTCATACTCTCCACTATTGATACTTAACGTTGCTTTTGCAGAACCCAGACCAACCACAAGGGTTTCTTCTTCATTGTCCGCGAAGATAGGTCCAGCCGTTACGGTACCCGACGTCGGCAATGATATTATATTTTCCACACCGCTATTGATCAGGGTGGGCGGTATTTCGGTGCCATCCGGGAGTACGTTTAGAAGTTCGGGTACACCATTATCTGCAAACAAGTTAAGTTCATGCACTTGACCCTCAATCGTGGTGATTCCATTCATCGCCATTTTCTCGGCCGTTTCCGGTGAGATCGTAATGGCGCCAGAAGCCTCAACAAAAGTAAGACCCACATCGCGCTTAACCGCCAGTGGGAAATTACCACCTACAGCGATACCCAAGTCATAGGTGTCTACTGAACCGTCTTCATATTTAAAGTTACAGCTGTAAGGTGCATTCACGATACCCACGATAGTTCCAGAGGGGATCTCCGGGTAATCCAGCGGCTCGCCTTCATACTTGGCTGGCTTACTGGGGTCAACATTTTCGCCAACGGCCACGGACAACAATGAGTTACCCTTGGACGGCTTACAATTAGCAACGGCCCGTGGTTTGAAGAAAGGCAGAATTGTATGCAGTGTTACTTCGGCTTTCGCACCTTCGAAGCGGAACTGAACGCGGCCTTCATCTGGAGCAATAAAAGGACCAACGTTGAAATATCTAAAATCAACAGGTTGCCCATTTTTATCAAATATTCCTCCATTTTCCGCTTCGAGTTGATCATAGAGATCTTGGGTGCCGAAAAAAGTATCTTTCGGACCAAATGTGGGCAGGCCAATCTGGATCGTACCAAGGCCTGAAAGCCGAGCCCTTTCAATATGAAGGTTATATTTATCGGCCAGGTTAATAGTAGCAGGCGTTGCACCAGCCGCCCCGATCAGTATTTCAGGAAGCTCCACATCAACTCTGGTAATAGTACCCAGATTGGCAAGTGCAGACAGCCATTGAGGCAACTCTACCCCCCCACTTCCCTGCGACAACCAAAACTCCTGCCCAGGGCCTAACTGAACAGGGGCGATACCCTGAATGTCAGCGGTACCGGGAAGATCGATGATTTTGAGCCCACCCAACCAGGGCAAGCGAACAGCACAGGTGAGATCCAAGGTGAAACGGCCGGTATCCGCCCCCACGGATGGTACAATTTCTGGGTTAAGTGCGCTGGCCGTTGACGGAGCCATCATCGCAGAAGCGACGACGACTGCGACCGTTTCACGCGCTCGGCGTGAGAATGAAAAAAGGTTCATGGAAAAGCCTCCTAATCCTTTTGGTATCCAGTTTATTGTGATTTCAGTATTGATTGATTTTTGTGCTAATCTGAGGAGCTTATACTTAAGCAAAAGCTAGTGCAGAAATCTATCAACCGCTTTTGGTGCGAGCTTGGTTTTTTAAGGACACTTGGCAATAGTGATTGACCACATATTGCTAATCGCTGATAACTAGATCACAGTCAGCGAAAACTCATACTTTTATAGAGACGGTTTGGAATTCCCAAGAAAAGCAAAAGGCCGCCACAACAAGGTTTGCATCGGGCCAGCGTTTGGGTTAGCGTAGCGCCAATTCAGTAAATTCTTACTAAAAACTCGCTTCTTTCATTGAATTACAAACCCATTTAAACCCAGATATCGGAACTGATTCGGAACTATGGCGCAATATATATACACCATGCACCGGGTGTCCAAAGTGGTGCCCCCAAAACGCGAAATCCTTAAAGATATTTCACTGTCGTTTTTCCCTGGCGCCAAAATTGGCGTACTCGGATTGAATGGCGCGGGAAAATCAACCCTGCTAAAAATCATGGCCGGAGTAGATAAAGAATATGATGGAGAGGCCCGTCCCGCCACCGGCATTAATATCGGCTATTTGCCGCAAGAACCACAACTGGATCCTGCAAAGGACGTGCGCGGCAACGTAGAAGATGGCGTGCGAGAAATAAAGGACGTATTGAACCGGTTTGACGAAATCAGCATGAAATTCGCTGACCCAATGTCTGATGACGAAATGAACAAACTCTTGGAAGAGCAAGCTGAACTGCAGAACAAGATTGACGCCAGCAACGGCTGGGAAATCGACCGCACCCTGGAAATTGCGGCGGATGCCCTGAGACTCCCCCCGTGGGAAGCCGACGTTACCAAATTGTCTGGCGGTGAAAAGCGCCGGGTTGCACTGTGTCGGCTGCTGTTATCCAGTCCGGACATGTTGTTGCTGGATGAGCCCACCAACCATCTGGACGCTGAATCCGTGGGCTGGTTAGAACGCTTCCTTCACGATTATGAAGGCACCGTAGTAGCCATTACCCATGATCGCTACTTCCTCGACAATGCGGCGCAATGGATTCTGGAACTGGACCGTGGCCACGGTATCCCCTGGGAGGGCAATTACAGCTCCTGGCTCGATCAAAAAGACCAACGTCTAGCACAGGAAGCCAAACAGGAAGTGTCCCGCCAAAAAGCCATTAAAGCAGAATTGGAGTGGGTACGATCTAACGCCAAAGGGCGGCAGTCGAAAAGTAAAGCCCGCCTGGCCCGTTTTGAAGAGCTGTCCTCTCAGGAAGCGCAACGTCGCAACGAAACTCAAGAACTCTTTATTCCGGTTGCTGAGCGCTTGGGAGACGAGGTAATAACTTTTAAAGACGTCACCAAATCCTTTGCCGATCGCACCCTCTACGAGAACTTAAGCTTCACCATTCCGAAAGGGGCTATCGTTGGGGTTATCGGACCTAACGGCGCAGGTAAAACCACGCTGTTCCGCTTGATCAACGGGGAACAACAACCGGATGCGGGTGAAGTCAAAATTGGCGCCACCGTAGATCTGGCCTATGTGGATCAATCCCGTGACGATTTAGATGGCAGCAAAACCGTTTGGGAAGAAGTGTCTGATGGTTTGGACATTATTAAAGTGGGTTCTTTCGAAATGCCTTCCCGTTCTTATGTAGGCCGTTTTAACTTCAAGGGATCGGATCAACAAAAACGAGTGGGCGAACTTTCGGGTGGTGAACGCAACCGATTACACCTGGCAAAACTGCTGCGCAAAGGCGGCAACGTATTGCTCCTGGATGAGCCCACTAACGACCTCGATATTGAAACCCTAAGGGCATTGGAAGAAGCGCTATTGACCTATGCGGGCACCGCCGTGGTCATCTCCCATGATCGCTGGTTTCTGGATCGTATTGCTACTCACATTTTAGATTTTGAGGGTGAGCAAGGGGTTGAGTTTTTTGAAGGTAACTTCACTGAATACGAACATTACAAGAAGAAAAAATACGGCGAGGAATCTGTCCAACCCAAGCGAATAAAGTATAAGAAACTGCAATAAAAAATCACTCAGTCAGGCCTCTTCCCGAGCGCCTGACTTTTTCCACCAAGCAATTCTTCAGCGACTCAAAATTTCAGCCGCCTATTCAACTGCCAAGCCAGCGTTTACCACCATGGGAGTTTTACCGCTTTTTATTCTTCGCTGAAATCCCAGTCTTCGTAATCATCGAGATCACTCTTCAAGCGACGGTCTTCCATCATGGCCTCTATTTTTCTCAAATAGTCACCCGATCTGGAACGTGTCTTAGACTGAAGACGACTTTCGATATCCCCATCGATGTCATCCATCAAATCTTCATCTATATCGTCAATAAATTTATTCTCTTCGGTGGTAGATGTAGTTCTCATAACCCCAACCCTCTAAAGCTTATGAACTTCGAACACAAATAAACATTGAGTTCCATCGATCACATTTGGCTCCGTTTAACGTCGGCTCATACTGCAAATATTTCATGAACTCTCAATGACATTTTTACCTTTTAATTAATAACGTAGCAATCCAATTTTTTACAGTTTATTTTTTTTATTTTTAGAGCTTTTTGCGATGCTCAGTACAACTTTTATGCAATTTACAAAAACCCTACAGAGGATTCCAAAAATTAGCTATGCTTAGACCATTACCTATTGATCACTAACAGAATGAATCGTCATGGAAGAGAAACGTCACTTTACCCGAATTGAATTCGATGCCAGTGCAACCTTGGTTATTGGTGATCAACAATATCCGATCCAGCTACAGGATCTGTCATTGAACGGCGCCATGATCAGCCGTCCAGAGCAGCTGATTCTGACCAACGACACCCCTGTTACCCTGTTGATTTTACTCTGTGATGGCGAAACCGAAGTGATCATGAGTGGCCACATCGCCCACCAGGAAGACTCCCGCATGGGGATCATGTGCGACAATATCGATGTGGATAGTGCTTCTCACTTACGTCGTATTGTGGAGCTGAACGCAGCCAATAATTTTTTGCTTGATCGGGAGTTCGAGGCGCTGATAGCCTCACATCGTCATTAGTTAGCAGGTTTAAAGCGCATCTAATGCCTGTTCCAGGCGTGCTACGGCCACCACTTCCAAGCCTTTAATGGGACTTTTC
This sequence comes from uncultured Ketobacter sp., assembly GCA_963922875.1. GTDB lineage: Bacteria > Pseudomonadota > Gammaproteobacteria > Pseudomonadales > Ketobacteraceae > Ketobacter. The sequence continues at coordinate 138,512 of CAWUJH010000011.1, forward strand.
GGTTGATTGCCCTTAGGCACGATCGCTCGGGTAAAGCCATGTTTCGCCGCCTCCCGCAAGCGCTCCTGGCCACTGGGCACCGGCCTGATTTCTCCCGACAGCCCCACTTCCCCAAAGACAATCAATTGATTATCCAACGCAAGATTACGCAGACTGGAAACCACAGCGATCAAAACAGCCAAATCACTGCCTGTTTCCAATACTTTAACGCCACCCACCACGTTGAGAAACACATCCATGCCCAGGGTGGCCACGCTCCCATGGCGATGTAACACCGCCAACAACATGGCCAGCCGGTTCTGATCCAGGCCCACTGCCACCCGGCGGGGATTGCCCAGTTGACTGTCATCCACCAGGGCCTGTACTTCCACCAACAGCGGGCGGCTACCCTCCCGCGTGACCATCACAATACTGCCAGGAATAGGTTGGTCGTAGCGTGACAGAAAGATTGCTGAAGGATTGCTCACTTCCCGCAATCCTTTATCGGTCATGGCAAAGACCCCCAACTCGTTAACCGCGCCAAAGCGATTTTTAACCGCTCGAATCATCCGAAAGCGATTATCCTGCTCACCCTCGAAGTACAATACACAATCCACCATGTGCTCTAACACTCGAGGACCGGCCAGCGCGCCTTCTTTTGTTACATGGCCTACCAAAAACAAGGCAGTACCCGTTTGCTTGGCATAACGCACCAAAGCAGCGGCACACTCCCGTACCTGAGACACACCGCCTGGCGCGGAACTCAAAGCTTCGCTGTATACCGTCTGGATGGAATCCACTACCATGACTTTGGGCTGCTCGCGGTGCGCGGTGGCCAGGATATTTTCGATACTGGTTTCTGACATCAACCGTAGCTGATCCATGGGCAAATCGAGGCGACGGGCCCGCAACGCCACTTGCTGCAATGATTCTTCACCGGTGATATACAAGGCCGTTTGAGCCACAGCCAGATAGGTCATGGTTTGTAACAAGATGGTGGATTTACCAATACCTGGGTCACCGCCGATCAACACCACCGAACCATCCACCAATCCGCCACCCAGCACCCGGTCTAGCTCTTCCGAGCCTGTGTTGGTACGTGGCTCGGCTACCAGTTTGACTTCTGCCATGGTGGTGACCGTGCGGGCTTCGCCAGCCCAGCTGGTTTTGTTACTGCCGCGCTGGCTACTGAGACCCCGGTCTGGATTAAACTCGGCGAGACTGTTCCAGGCACCACAATCAGCACATTGCCCCGCCCATTTCGCAAACACACTGCCGCATTGATCACAGACAAATTGGGTTTTAGCTTTCGCCATGCCTCACCTTTTCAAAACTTATTCAGAAATGATTCGCAAACACACCATGGCACCAAAGAAATAGGCAGGCAGCATCAACACCAGGCCCATCAGCCATACAGCACCACTGGGTGGTGCCTCCATATCGTCGGTAATTCCCAGATACTGGGCCATTTTACGCCGCACTCGAACCACCGAATAAAAATCCCAGAACAAGACAAAGCCAAACATCAACAGGGTTGAATTGGTTTGCAAGGGTAAAACATGAGGTTGCCAATAGGAAATAACAAAGGCAACACTCAACAGCGTAGACAGCAAGCCACCCACCGGATGCAGCCAATCCTGCTCAATCCGGCGTAATAACAAAATCCCCATAGGCAGCGAGGCAATCATTATGGCAATGTATAAGTTGACCCAGATCGGCATATCTATAACTCCAGGCCATGTTCATAAATTCGTTCTACTCGAGGTGTCACCTGACACAACAGTTCATAATTAACGGATCCCGCCCATCGCGCCACATTTTCCACGGGCAAGCCCTGCCCCCACAAAATCACCTTGGAATCGATCTGCACAGCAGGGCAATCAGTGACATCAACGGTCATCATATCCATCGACACGCGACCCACAATAGGACAGCGCACGCCTTCAATTAACACATAGGCACCCGCAGCCACATGCCGGGGATAACCGTCGCCATACCCAATCGACACCACCGCCAAACGCCGCTGAAACGGTGCTTGCCAAGTGGCACCATAGCCCACTGAGTCTCCCTCGGCGACATATTTAAGGGCAATAACGCTGGATTCCAGCTGCATGACAGGCAATAAGCCCAAATCGTTGGCCGCACATTCCAACCAGGGACAGGCCCCGTAGAGCATTAAACCAGGACGCACCCATTGATAATGCAATTCGGGACCTCTAAGGGTAGCAGCAGAATTGGCCAGACTGCCTTTAATGGTTTGGTGAGGGAACTGCTGGCGCAGACGCTGAATTAGTCCATGAAAATGGTTTTGTTGATGACTGTTCAGAGGATGGTCCTTCTCATCGGCACAGGCCATATGACTCATGAGTACCAGGCTCTGTACTTTGTCGCTGGTGCGCAGCGGCTGCCAGAAAGTCTCAAGTTCGTTCATGGCGATACCCAGGCGATTCATTCCAGTGTCCACCTTCAGCCACACCGCCACGGGCTGGGATAAGCCGGTTTGCATAAACTGCTCTAACTGCCATTGCTGGTGAATCACCAATCCAAAGCCCTGAGCCGCCGCTTGTTGCAATTCAGCAATATCCAGCGCGCCTTCTAACAGCAAAATAAACTGGGTTATACCGGCCTGGCGAAGCGTCATGGCTTCGGCAAACGTAGCGACCGCAAAGCCATCAGCTGCCGTAAGATTTTTCGCTACGGGAACGATCCCATGGCCATAGCCATTAGCCTTAATCACCGTCAATATCTGCACGTCAGTGGCCAGCCGCTGCCGAACGCACTGAAGATTATGGCGCAAGGCACCCAGATCAATCAGAGCGCGAGTCTTACGACCCATTAATATTCCTCATAAGACTGGCTGGCCAGATCTTCAAAGCGTGTGTAACGCCCCAAAAAGGCTAACCGGACGGTACCTATAGGTCCGTTACGCTGTTTACCAATAATAATTTCAGCGGTACCACGGTCATCGGAATCTTCGTTATACACTTCATCGCGATAAATAAACATGATGATGTCCGCATCCTGCTCAATCGCTCCGGATTCCCGCAGATCTGACATCACCGGACGCTTGTTGGGGCGCTGCTCCAAACTTCGGTTGAGCTGCGATAAAGCCACCACCGGGCAATTCATTTCCTTGGCCAGACCTTTCAGCGAGCGGGAGATTTCGGAAATCTCGTTGACCCGGTTTTCAGCACCTGGCACTTGCATTAACTGCAAGTAATCCACCATGATCAAGCCCAGCTCACCTTGCTCCCTGGCCACACGACGGGCTCGCGCCCGCACTTCCGTTGGGCTTAACCCCGCAGAATCGTCGATCAGCAGCTTTTGTTCCGCAAGCAAACTCACCGCAGCACTGAAGCGGGGCCAGTCGTCCTCCTCCAATTTACCCGAGGTCACCCGCGACATATCGATACGCCCCAGGGAGGCCAGCATCCGCATCACAATCTGTTCTGCTGGCATCTCCATACTGAACACCAGCACCGGCTTGCCGGTTCGAATCAGAGCGTTTTCAGCGATGTTCATGGAAAAGGTGGTTTTACCCATGGCGGGACGAGCGGCCACAATAACCAATGCGCCCCCCTGCAGGCCCGAGGTTTTTTCATCGAGGTCCGCAAAGCCTGTGGGAATTCCCGTGAGTTTTTCTTCCGATTTGAATAGGAGATCGATTCGATCAACGGCCGCTTTCAATACTTCTTTAATCGGTTGCGGGCCACCTTGCTTGGAACCCTGCTCCGCAATACTGAACACCTTACGTTCCGCTTCATCAAGCAGTTCAGCGGAATTTCTGCCCTGAGGATTAAAAGCCGCATCCGCAATTTCGCTGGAAATGGAAATCATCTGGCGCAGCACAGAACGTTCTCGCACAATCTCAGCGTAGGCCTTGATGTTACTGGCACTGGGGGTGTTTTTTGCCAATTGCGCGAGATACGCCATTTCACCACAATCCCCGAGAATTCCCGCGTTATCCAGGGTTTCTCCCAGCGTCACCACATCAAAGGGGCGGCTCATTTCCGCCAGTTGAGAAATGGCGCGAAAGATTAAGCGATGGTCACGGCGATAAAAATCCACGTCGGTGATAATTTCTGCCACATCGTCGTAAGCCTGATTTTCCAGCATCAAGCCACCCAGCACAGAGCGCTCGGCTTCAATGGAATGAGGCGGAATTTTAATTGCAGCAGACGCTAGATCATTATCCAACATCAGTTCAACGGGCGATTCATTCATAGGGATTCACTAAGCAGCCGATGGAATGAGAATGTCACAAGTTTAGCGACTGGAAAAGGCAGTGCGCAATGGCCGAGGGAAGAAAGCGGCAAAGAAATGAAGTATTTAGCAGTAAAGAATCAATAAAAACGCAACAGGCCACCTCCGACATCTCATCGGAAAGCAGCCTGCTATCTTACTCATAAAGAGTCTTTCAGTGATTTATTCAGGAACCACTGAAATTTTGATAGTGGTGGTCAGATCACTGTGCAATTGCAGATCGATTTCGTAGTCACCAGTGTTACGAATAGCACCAGTGGGCATCAAGACCTCAGCTTTTACTACGCTAACGCCAGCTGCCGTTATCGCTTCAGCAATATCACGGGTACCAACAGAACCGAACAGCTTGCCTTCATCACCGGACTTAGCAGAAATGGTAACGCCACCCAGCTCAGCCAGCTTGCTTGCGCGCGCATCAGCTGCACCCAATTTATCGGCAGCGGCTTTTTCTAACTCAGCGCGACGCTCTTCAAAATATTTAACATTTGATTCCGTAGCAGGAACTGCTTTACCTTGGGGAATCAAAAAATTACGGCCGTAGCCAGCACGTACATTGACTTTATCGCCCAAGTCGCCCAGGTTACGGTTTTTTTCCAATAAAATGACTTCCATCACTTATACCTCTTTACGAATTCGATTTCTAAAATCTACAAAACTGTCAACTACGGCCACTACGGTCACTAACATGACACCAAATCCCGCGGACAGCACCAGCCCTAAATAGAAAAATATCAACAAGGGCCCAGTGTTTGTCTTTCTACCCAGCAGACCATGCACCAAGGCCAAACCTGCTAGAAAATAGCCCACTAACACACCGGGCAATAAAATTTTGGCCTCTGGCTTGGCTTGTGCCACCAATAAAACCAACGCCAAACCAATGGTTACCGCCGGCTTTAGTCGCAACTGGTGAAACTCAACCTGAAAGCCTCCTGGGTTAAACAAACGCCCTTGCACCCAGCGCGCCAACAACAGCGCAGCCAAACCAGCAAAAGCCGTCATTAAACCCATACCTTCAACCACCAAATTATGGATATCCATATCCGATATGGGAGACGCCGCTCCCGATTTGGCTAACTCATCCGACCACATGTCGAACAAGGGCTGATACAGTGTTACCAGTTGATCTATTTTGTCCGGTGCCAGATTAATAACCAACACCATGTAGAGTGCCGCCACTAAACCCGTAGCCACCACCGACCAATCCAATGCCCGTGTATTGGCCAGTACCAAACTACCAACCACCGCCGCCAGCACCATACCCAGCTGAGAAACATCCCCAGCATGCCAGTGCATTAACAGCGCCACCAGCAAGGCACCGATCATGGGCACCAAAGCCTCTACAAATGACTTGCGCAGGGTGACTAAAGACACCACTGCCCCGGATACCCAGCCGAAACCTGGTATCACAGCCATCAAGGCCGCTCCGCTGAGAGCTTGCATTGGGCCACCTAAGACCCAACGTGCCAACATTAACAACATAGATTACGACCAGAGGCTGAATGACGGCCGATCATTCAACCTCCTCCGATTACTTGTGCGAATCGGAATATGGCAACAACGACAAGTAACGAGCGCGTTTAACGGCTCGAGCCAACTGTCGTTGATATTTTGCACTGGTGCCAGTAATACGGCTGGGTACAATTTTGCCAGTTTCAGTAATGTAGTTTTTCAAAGTATCCAGATCTTTGTAATCGATCTCGGTTACGCCTTCTGCAGTAAATCGGCAGAACTTTCTACGTCGGTAAAAACGTGCCATAACGTGGCTCCTGTATAATCTAAAATATTACCAATCAATTTTTTGAGCGTGCAGTATCAAATAAGTAGCCGAACTGTCTTTGTAGTTTTGACGAGCCAAAAACCCGGTCACTTCTACTCGGTCCCCAACCTGTAACTGCATTAATGGTTGGGTTAGCTGGTCGCCTCTGGCTTCTACTTCGAGCCGACATTTTACTTCCCTGGGAACCCCCACTTGTTCCTGTCGCGAGCGATGCTCGAGCAGAAACCGAAAATGAGGAATGCCGGCTGGGGAGTAGCGCTGGCCTTTCAGCTCCGCTACGGTGCCACTAATAACGAGTTGATTCACTTCCACTCAGCAGCACACCAAACCAGGACTATTCTTCCTCGTCCTCGTCAATCTCATCGCTGTCGTCAAGATCATCGTCACTATCATCTGCGCTGCTGGCCATTTCTGGACGTGGACTATGCTCAGATCGATCTCGCTCACTGGCTTTCGCCAATACCGATTGATCGGTGACCGCCGCATCGCGACGCAGAACCATATTACGTAATACGGCGTCGTTGAATTTGAAGGCGCTGCTCAGCTCGTCAAGCACTTCTTGTGAACACTCAAGGTTCAGCATGACATAGTGTGCTTTATGAATTTTATTGATTGGATAAGCCAGTTGGCGTCGACCCCAATCTTCCAGGCGATGAATAACACCACCACCTTCTTGGATTTGGCCTTTGTAACGCTCAACCATACCAGGAACTTGCTCACTCTGGTCAGGGTGAACCATAAAAACGATTTCGTAATGTCTCATGACATCTCCTTACGGATTAAAGCCTTCCGTCGAATTTACTTAGCGTTTATCGCGGTAAGGCAAGGAGTTAATGCTTACTAACTTGTTAGCCTCCAACCCGGGAGGTCAGAGGATCGCGAATTCTATAGGAGCTTGACAGGAAACACAAGGGGGAAGCGAGCAGCCCTTACCGTTGATGGTTTTCAAGCTCGCAGTAACGGGAGCTTTCCCCCAGGAATAGCGGCTTGAGCGGCTGTAATACATCATTTAGAAAGCCGTTTAAATGTTTTATTCGAGCCGTATTGCGTAGATCAACGTGGCTCAACAACCACACCCCCCAGTGGGAACGTGGCTGCACAATGGGTAAGCGAACAACATGCTTGCTAACTGAACTGTCGGGAAAAAAACACGGCATTCGGGCAATACCGAATCCGGCGGCGACGGCTCGGTGCATGCTGGCTAAATCGTCCACCCGCAAGGCGACTCTTGGGTTGCTGAAATTTTCTTCTGCCCATGGCGGCAGGTCGTCATCAGCGGACCAGAGAATAATGGGCGCCTCATTCCGCAGCTCATTTCGGCAATAGACATCGGGATTAACATAGATGCCATGCTGAATTGGAGTAATGCACTTCCCTACCAAATAGTCCGGCGGACTGGGGGTAAAGCGCACTGCCAAATCAGCTTCCCGATTCGCCAGATCCCGCAAACCATGCGTCACAGAGAGGCTTAACTGGATCAGGGGGTTTTGGTCCACAAACTGTTTTAACGGCTCCACCAAGCAGGATTCGAAGAGATCGTGGGGCATGGTCAATTTAATTTTACCTTCCAACCGGGAATCCAACCCCAGCAGCAAGCGAGAAGCCTTCTGGCTGTCGTTATGAATTTGCTCTACCAGCTCAACAATGGATTCACCGGCTTCCGTCAAGCCGTAACCCGAGCGGGTCCGCTCAAACAATCGCACACCGTGGCGCTCTTCAAGCACTTGGATACGGCGGGATACCGTACTGTGGTTGACCCCCAAGGACTTGGCCGCCACGGAGAAGCTGCCGTGACGGGCTACCGCCCGAAAATAGCGAAAATCATCCCAGCTGTGCATTTTTGCAAGACTCTAGTGCATTTTATGTGAATTTATCAACAGTCTAATTGCTCATACACTGCTTGTCCATGGAGCCTTCCACAGGACAGAACGAAACCATGCACAACTCAGAATCAGACACGGCTCACCAAAACCTCCTTGCGGCACTGGAGCTGTATTTCGATGGTTTATATTTCGGGGACCTCGACCGGCTGAGCCTGGTCTTTCATCCGCAAGCCCACTATATCTGCGCTACAGGCCCCAAGCTGGAGCTGCTGACCATGGAACACTATTTTCCAAGGGTCGCGCAGCGCCCTTCTCCCTCTAGCCGCTATGAACAGCGACAAGATCGAGTTGTCAGCATCGACTACGCGGGACCCGGCACAGCGTTGGCCAAGGTGAATTGCGCCATTGGCGACCGCTACTTTACGGACTTCTTAAATTTCATTTTTATCGACAACCGCTGGCAAATTATTGCCAAGGTTTTTCATTACGAGCAATTGAACACCGAAACCACTCAGGAGAATTAATATGCCCTACATAAATATTCAAATCACCGATGAAGGCGTCACCGCTGAGCAGAAACAAGCATTGATAAAAGGTGCCACCGAACTTCTGCAAACTGTACTGAACAAGAACCCGGCCACTACCTTTGTTGTCATAGAGGAAGTACCCATGGAAAACTGGGGGGTGGGAGGACTGCCGGTAGAGCAATATCGAAAACTATTGACACAATAACTGGTACAACAGAGAGGAGGACGATAATGGATAAACTTTACATTATTCCCGGCACATGCTCGCTAGGCATTCACGTTCTAGCCAATAAACTCAACCATCCGTTGGAAGTTATTAAGCGCGACGACGTACCCAACTACCGGGCGTTGGTGCCCACAAATCAAGTACCGGCACTACAAACCAGTGATGGTCAGGTTTTGATGGAAGGTGCCGTCATTGCGATGCACCTATTAAAAACTCATGACCAACAGGACTTATTGGACAACCCCGAATTTATCCGCTGGTTGATGTTTAATTATGCCACACTGCATCCCGCCTACGGCAAACTGTTCAGCCTCCACGGGATGAAAAGCGAGATTGATATAAACCCGCAAATTTTTCAGAAATTGGCTGATCGCGTTACCGAGCTATGGCAAATCGTAGAGAGTCATCTAGAGGGTAGAACCTTTATGGTTGGCACTCAGCCCACTATCGTCGACTATTTATTAGCAGTCTATGTGCGCTGGGGGAATTTTTTCTCTGCTGTGAATATTCCAATAGGGGAAAACGTGCTAAACCTTGTAAAGCGAGTGACTGCATTACCGGAATTTAAAGCAGCACTTGAAAGTGAAGGCATTGAATACCAGATTCCGAACAATGCGCTAGCCGCATAGCATATAGCATAATGAAAAAGCTCACCCGAAAGCGGGTGAGCTTTTCAGCAAGCTGTAAGCTGCAAGTTGATAGTTTTAATAGTTAATAGTTAAACCACTCACTGTGAACGTTGCCTTAGCGCCTCAAACAAGCAAACCCCCGCCGCTACCGACACGTTTAAACTTTGCACATCACCTTGCATGGGGATATACACGAGTTGATCGCAAATCTCGCGGGTCAAACCTCGCAAGCCCGCGCCTTCGGCCCCCATCACCAGCGCCAGTGACACCAAAAAATCCGTTAGATACAAGCTTTTGGCCGTTTCATCCAGCTCAGT
>CAWUJH010000012.1:0-120616 GCA_963922875.1 uncultured Ketobacter sp.
CCCCGGTAGTGGAAGAACCCCCGGTAGTGGAAGAACCCCCGGTAGTGGAAGAACCCCCGGTAGTGGAAGAACCTCCGGTAGTAAATAAAAATTTAGCGTTGGGTAAGACAGCCTACTCTAGCTCAGATGAAAATGACTATCTTCAGGAAGAGAATGCAATAGATGGTGATGCTGCCACTCGCTGGTCGAGTGAATATTCTGATAGCCAGTGGTTGTATGTGGATTTAGGCGAAATAACTCCGATCTCTCGAGTCGTGATTAACTGGGAGCGAGCAGCAGCTAAGAAATATCGAGTGTTGGTGTCTAATGATTTAAAAAAGTGGTATACCATGTTTATCGAAACGAATGGCAGAATGGGTGAGCTTGAGCATGTCTTTTCCTCTGTTGGAGCACGTTATGTGGGCGTGCTTGGGGAAGAAAGGGGCACTGGCTGGGGTTATTCCATTTGGGAGTTCGAAGTTTACGGAAAATAGGCATATTCTCGGGTTATAGGCGCACGCTTTGTGCGTCTATTGTCTTGTTAAAATGGTTTTGGATTGGTGAGGTCGCTGGCACAATTTTTCAAGAAATTTGCCCAAATGTGATCAGTTTCAAATGTTGAACGGCGTTATAGCAAAACAATTATCTAGTCGTTGCAATTGATAGCCTAAAAATCAACAATGGTTTTTATATACCGAACGACTGTTTTATCTCGGGGAGATTTGTTGTGTGTAAATTAGTAGCCTGGGCATTTTCATCAGTACTTTTAGGATTGTGTGTTGGACAGGCCCTAGCTGTCGAGCTCAATGAGTCCAAGCGATACTACGAGGCGTCTGGTAAACCAGTGTTTTTTATCGGTCACTACGATTGGGCTTCCGTTGATCCTGCCAGCTTTATTGATCATCCTTCAACTTATAAGCAGATGATTGATGATGCTAAAGCCAATAATCTCAATTATCTTCGCGTATCATTGTCAATTAATCGATTTACCAAAAATTCTAACCCACCCATTTATGGTGGATCTGGAGCAACGCCCACTGCATTTCGCTACGTGAATGGTAAAGTGGATCTTGATCAATGGGATCCCGATTTCTGGGCGGGCTTGGAAGCCATTGCAATTTACGCCAGAGAAAACGGCGTAATTCTGCATGTGGCAATTTTTGATGGGGTTACTTTGCGAGCGGGCTTGCAAGCTTATCGTTGGGGGAATTCACAGTGGAACATTGACAACCATGGCCGCAATTTTTTCGGCGATATAGACACCAATGGCAATGGTTCTGCTGATCAAGATTATGAATTCTACAAGCCTTCAGCATTCGACTCTTCGAGTTATTCAGGCTCCAATCCAGAAAAGCTTTCTTACTACCAAAAACGGTTGATAGACAAAGCTATTAGCACCTTGAATCAATACGATAACGTTTTGTTTGAGGTGGGTAACGAAACATTGGGTGCTTCCAGTGACTGGTTGTCCCAGGTTATTCGTTATGCGAAAACAAAAACCGATAAGTTGATTACAGTAAACCCAAGAAACTGGGGTGATGTGCCTGCCAATGCTGCGGGGTTCTCCGATCATGTTGGGGCTAGCTATCCGCTGCAGGTTAAAAGAAGCCTGCCTGACTTTGTTGGCAATGGTATGCCTGCTTGGATTGATCCTGACGGAGCTTCGTTGATGCGAGGGTCTCCAGCAGGTAATCGTTTAGCTGCGTGGTATTCATTCGCGGGAGGCGCGGCAGGCTGGGGTGGATTCACCACACACTATTGGGATAATGACAACAAGGGCAATGCGGCGACATTGCGATATTATCGTCATTTGGCCGATTTTATTGAGCAGTCTGGTATTCATTTTTGGCTTATGGAGCCGGACCATTCTTTAACGAATAATAGCGAGGAAAACAGTGTTCTATCAAATCCCGGTAAGGAATACCTGGTGTATGTCGGCAATGATTCTTCCGTGATTATAAATCTCCAAGAGGGTGAATATAATTACTTCACCTTTGACCCTCAGACAGGCAACAGCTCTGAAATAGGGACGATTTCAGGCGGTCAGCCCGTGAAGCTGAGTAGACCGGGCTTCGCCAGTTATGACTGGGCTATTTATGTATTAAATCCCGCTGCGTTTGACGATGGCGGTAAGCAGCCTTTGCCTGATATTCCCGTGGATGCGGATCCCAATGGTGACGATGGTGATAATGGCTTGCCCGACGGTGAAACTTCGGACACAGATACTCTGGTGAATCTGGCGCTGGGGAAATACGCCTATGCCAGCTCTGAGGAAAGCGATCAGCTCAATGAGCAGTTAGCCATTGATGGAGATATGAGCACCCGTTGGTCCAGTGCCTTCTCAGATACTCAATGGTTATACGTAGATTTGGGTCAAGCTGAAACCTTAGGGCGTGTGGTTATTCATTGGGAAAGGGCGGCAGCCAAGCAATATCGAATATTGGTGTCTAATGATCGCAAAAACTGGGTACCAGTTGCGGTCGAGACTCAAGGCGCAAGAGGCGAAATGGCCCACACATTTGAGCCAATAAAAGCGAGATATATCGGTGTATTAGGAGAAGAGCGAGGCACCGGTTGGGGTTATTCATTGTGGGAGTTCGAAGCCTACAGCAAGTAGCAAATTTTGTGAGTCAAAGCGAAATCCGACAAATAACAATTAGCTAATAAAAGCTAGCCTTTTGCAGCGGATATTACTCTAACAGAGATTTCCAGATTTCTTGACCAACGTTGTCAAACGTTAATAAGAGTTGCAAAAAAGGAGGCTCTAAGTTCGCCTTTAATTAGTTGATCCGGAAGAAGTGGGTCGTAAACCATTTGGCGAATAGCTTGATCGCCATTCCTATTCATGGCCTGGAGTTTACAGCAGGGCACACTAATTACCGTGGGAGCGTTAATAATCGGATCCGCTGTATTGGGCGGACGCCAATTATCTCTGGCGATTATTACTCATGAAGCTGCCCACAAGACACTGTTCGAAAGTACGTGGGCAAATGAATTGCTCTCAGATTGGTTGTGTGCACGCCAATAGGCCTTGACCTGGCAAAGTATCGAGCACACCATTTCTTTCACCACGCCAAAACGGGCACAAAGGACGACGCTGATATTTCATTGGTCGCAGGATTGCCAACCACGCGAGCGTCATTGGCGCGAAAATTCGCTCGCGATTTAACAGGGTTGACAGGACTGAAGTTTCTTATCGGTCTGATCTTGATGAATTTCGGTGTGATAAAATGGACTGTCGCCCCAGCCATTGAAAAGCTGCCGCGTCAGCACTGGTTGTCTCATTTGAAGCTGCTCATAATCAATATAACACCTACGGTAATCACCAATGCTGTTTTGTGGTTGTCGCTTTCTGTCAATGGCTTCGGGGAATTATACTTCGCATGGGTCATTGCTTACCCGATCCCTTACCCTTTATTTCTTCGTATTCGATCCTTGGCAGAGCATGCCTGCACGGAAAACACTTTAGATATGTTCAAAAATACGCGTACCACTAAAGCTGGTTGGCTGGCTCGAACTTTTGTTGCACCGTTGCACGTCAACTACCATATTGAGCACCATGTTGCGGATTGTCCAGTTAGCATTAAGCTTTGTAGGCATTCGTTTTTCCCGGTCGCAAATAAGCTGTGAGGACTCAATAAAAAACCCCAACTGATAACAGTTGGGGTTTCGTAATTGGTGGAGGCGGCGGGGATCGAACCCGCGTCCGCCAATCCGCTGCCAAAGGATCTACATGCTTAGTCTGAGTCTATTAATGTCGCTTGTTACGGCCCGACTCGACAGGGAGTAACTCGCCAGCCTGTAAAAGTTTTAGCAGCTCAGCACCAGGCAGGCCTTACTGCGATCTTGTGTAAAATTACCATCCCTTCGACCCCACAAGCAAACTCTTGGGACGGGCTAGCAGCCTAAGCTGCTAAAGCGTAGTTGTCGTCGTTTGCGACTATATTTTGCAGCACTTGGAGTACGTGTGTTGCTACCCACACGGCATGCACCAGAGGTTTTGTAATCGACGTCGAAGCCAATGTCGCCCCCAGGGTACTTAGTCAGTATAACATAGTCTGTTTGTTGTTACGCGCTAGTTATGCTGGCAATCGTAAGTACGACCGGTTCTTTTTGAAAAAGTTCAAGCTTGCGGTTCAGCTGCTGGGGTACTAGTGGTCTTTTATCAGACGCTGCTTTTCCCGGCCCCAGTCGCGATCACGTTCGGTGGCTCGTTTGTCGTGTAGTTTCTTACCTTTTGCCAGGGCAATTTCACACTTAACGACTCCATTTTTCCAATACAGTGCTAAAGGTACGCAGGTGAGATTTTGTTTCGCCAGTGCGCCGAAAATCTGGCCGAGCTCTTTCTGGTGCAATAAAAGCTTGCGCGTGCGAGTGGGGTCTGGCACAAAATGGGTTGATACGGTGGCTAAAGGAGAGATGTGGCAGCCAAACAAAAATGCTTCGCCATCCTTCATTAGAATGTAGCTTTCCATAAAGCTCACTTTCCCTTCGCGAAGGCTTTTCACTTCCCAGCCTTCCAGGCACAGGCCGGCTTCAAACCGCTGTTCCAGAAAATACTCGTGTTTAGCCTTTTTGTTTAAGGCGATGGTTGCGCTGTTGTTTGGTTTTTTCTTTCCCATATATAAAAGGTGTTTGCCGATTTCATAAAACCGGAAATAGTCCTCGATCCTTTAGGCTGTAAATCGGTAAGGGAGTCGATTATAGGGATTCTGGGGGTGCAAATCTAATTTTTGTCGTGAGTCTTTTGACTCTCGAGTAAAAAGTGGGACAATTAACCATTGGTTTGGTTGGGGTTTTGGTAATTTTTAAGGGGCAATCCATGTTAGACGCACAATCCGTTCATGGTATTTGGTCAAAGCGATGGACTTTTTTATTGGCAGCCACGGGTTCGGCGGTGGGATTAGGAAATATCTGGAAGTTTCCTTACATGGCGGGCGAGAACGGTGGTGGTGCTTTTGTCCTAATGTATTTGGGCTTTATTTTTGCTATTGGCATTCCCGTCATGTTGGCCGAGATTCTGTTGGGCCGGCGGGGGCGTGCCAGCCCAATCAATAGTATGCATAAACTGGCGACGGAAGCACGAGCCACGCCATTTTGGGGGGGGGTTGGTTGGTTGGGCGCTTTGGCTGGCCTGCTGATTTTGTCTTTCTACAGTGTGGTGGCGGGCTGGGCGTTGTCCTATGTTGTGAAAATGATTTCGGGCAGCTTTGAGGGTATGACGGCGATTCAGATCACTGGTGTTTTTGGTGACCTGGTGAGTGACCCCGTCAAGCTGGTGCAATGGCACACAGTGTTTCTGATTCTTACTTTGGTTGTGGTGGCCAATGGTATTCATCGAGGCTTGGAGCTCGCTGTTCAAATTCTCATGCCGCTATTGTTTGTAATGCTGCTGGTTTTGCTGGCTTACGCGGTGACGCAAGAGTCCTTTATGGCAAGTTTAGCTTTTTTGTTTACCGTAGACTTTAGCAAAATCTCTGAAGCGTCAGTGATCAGCGCCTTAGGGCACTCGTTTTTCACGCTCAGTTTGGGTATGGGGGCCATCATGGCTTATGGCGCTTACATGAACCGACAACAAAACCTCGCGTCAACGGTAGTGATGATAGGATTGTTAGATACCCTGGTTGCTTTGCTCTCAGGGGTGGTCATTTTCACCATAGTGTTCGGTAATGGGTTAGAGCCTTCTGCAGGACCTTCATTGATGTTTCAAACACTGCCTGTGGCCTTCAGTCAAATGAGCGGAGGCGCTGTATTGGGTACAGTGTTTTTCGTTTTAGTGGTGGTGGCAGCGTGGAGTTCTGCCATTTCTTTGGCTGAACCGACGGTAGCCTGGGCTGTGGAATCTTTGGGTGTTTCACGGGTTAAAGTGTCACTAATCTTGGGTGTGGGTGTTTGGTTCTTGGGGGCGGCCTGCGCTTTGTCATTAAATGTCTGGAGTGATTTTCATATAATGGGAAACACTATTTTTGATTTTCTTGATAAGTTAACCACAAATGTGATGCTGCCTTTGGGTGGTTTGTTGATTTGTGTTTTTGTGGGCTGGGTGATGGAGCGTAGCGTCATTCGAGGCGAAGTGGACATTGATCATCCGCATCTGTTTGCCGCTTGGAGTTTTATGATCCGTTTTGTTTGCCCTGTGGGCATTGCTGTCGTTATGATCAATAAATTGATGGTCTAGAAGAGGGGCTGGCATTATGGCAAATCAACTCATATCCATTGAAGTGGCTTATGCTCTTCCAGATAAGCAAATGATCATTCCGCTTCATGTAAAGCGAGGCACTACGATGTTTAACGCAGTACAGGAATCGGGTATTGCTGAAAAATTCCCGGGGCTTGACTTGGAGGTTACTCCTATGGGCGTGTTTGGGAAAGCGGAACGTAATCCAAAACAGCGTCCGCTTGAAGATGGCGAGCGGGTGGAGTTGTATCGGCCGTTGATTGCTGACCCTAAAGAAGTGCGCAAGCGAAGAGCGGCTGAGAAAGCCGCACAAATTTCGGAGTAGGTGCTGTTGTTGGTAACCGTATTAGCCTGATTAGTAAAGCTTTGTCAGTAAATAGAGTTGTCTTCAGGTTCCGCGCTCGGCTCTTGGGGTTCTTCTGTGGGTGCCACGCCCATTTGAATTAACAGTTTATTTTTAACTTTGTCGGGATCCTGGTATTGGTCGTTGTCGATGCGGGCCAGCCGGTCGTTTTCAAAGTACAGTACAAGACGGTTTTCCACTTTCACGCCATGGCCCGTTTCCAGTCGATATAGGTAATCCCAGCGATCAGGATGGAATGTATCCTGAATCATGGCTGAGCCCATAACGTATTCTACTTGCCTGGGGCTCATGCCTAATTTGAGTTTTTCAACCATATCTTTAGTAATCAAATTGCCCTGAGCTATGTCTATTCGGTAGACGCCAGGAAAGCGTAGTGAGCTGCATCCGGTGAGGAAGATTGTCAGGGCAGCGATGGTCGCGAGTGATGATATCTTGAAGCTTTTGTATTGCCTTTTGTTTTGCATCTGGTTTTCAGTTCCACTATCTTCGCAAAATCATTTATCATACAGCTAAGCTGGTAGTTTAAAAACCAGAAACTGAGAAACACTTTATGGCTACGGAAAATAACGAATTACGTAAAGCTGGGTTAAAAGTAACCTTGCCCAGAGTTAAGATCCTGCAGATTCTGGAGGCTTGCGAGAGCCATCACATGAGTGCAGAAGACGTCTACAAAGCCCTGTTAGAGGCGGGTGATGATGTGGGTTTGGCCACCGTATATCGGGTGCTGACCCAGTTTGAAAGTGCTGGCCTGGTGAGTCGATTAAATTTTGATGGTGGTCACGCAGTGTTCGAGCTGGCAAAAGGCGACCACCATGACCATATGGTGTGTGTGGATTCAGGTGAAGTCATAGAGTTTGTGGATGAAGCCATTGAAAAATTGCAACATGCCATCGCTGAAAAACACGGTTTTGAATTGGTGGACCACAATTTAGTCCTTTATGTAAAGCGCAAGAAGTAGCTCGATAAAATTACCGTTTTATGACTGGCTTACCTCAATGAGTTCTTTGGCGTGAGCCAGGCTCTGTTCGGTAATATCAATGCCGCCCAGCATGCGCGCAATTTCCGTTTCCTTAGCTTTATCATTCAATGGGTTGACTGTTGTTAAGGTATTGTTTTTATTTGTCTTTTTGTCAACGTGAAGGTGATGGTGTCCTTTCGCTGCTACCTGCGGTAAGTGGGTAACACAGAGCACTTGATTATGGCTACCCAGTTCTCTTAACAATTCGCCAACAACTTGCGCAACCGCGCCACCAATACCCACGTCCACTTCATCAAATATCATGGTGCTAACCTGAGATTTCACGGCACAAGCCACCTGGATAGCCAGACTTATGCGGGATAGCTCACCACCAGATGCAACCTTGTTGAGGGGTTTGGCGGGTTGACCTGGATTGGTTATGACGTGGAACTCCACCGACTCCAAGCCGTATTGCGAGTATTGTTCGTGGCCGAGGGGAATTAGTTGCCCATGGAATTCTGCTCCAGGCATGCCTAAAGGCTGGATTTTAAGTGTGATAAGCTTGTTTAGCTTTTTGATTGCCTGCTGGCGCTGCTGGCTCAGGTTTGATGCTGTTTCTAAATACAGGTTCTTTGCTTGATCTGCCATCTTGGCCAGTTCTTCCAGTCGGTCATCGCCGCCATCTATAGCTGCAAGCTCCCCTTGCAGATGCTGCCATAACTCAGCAAGGGCATGGGAATCACAGCGATGTTTGCGACTCAGGTTGAAATAAGTGGAAAGCCTGTTGTCCACTTGCTCATAGCGTTCCGGGTCCATTTCCAGGTGATCCAAATAGCGTGACAGCATGTTGCCTGCTTCATCGAGCTGGATCTGAGCAGATTCTACCAATGCGGCTATCTCCTGGGTGCTTTCGTCACTCGATACCAGGCGTTGAATGCTTTGCAGTAATGAGCGACATTGGTTGCTAAGGCTGGATTCATTTTCAATCAGTCCATCTAGCGCTTGTTGACCGAGTAAGGCTAGAGAGTCAACATTGGAGAGTCTTTTATGCTCCAGCTCCAGGCTTTCCAATTCCCCGGTCTCAGGTTTTAACTCGTCAAGTTCTGCAATCTGAAAGCGCAAAAGATCAGCGCGATCGGAGAGTTCTTTGGAGTGATCACGAAAGTTCTCGTACTCTGTTAAACATCGCTGCCAATATTTGTAGAGCTCAGCAACTTTATTGCTGAGGTCAATTTGATCAGCAAAGTTGTCAAGCAGTGCGCGGTGAGTGTCTCGCTTTAGCAACGCTTGGTGTTCATGTTGGCCGTGAATGGATACCAGCATTGTCCCCAGTTCTTTTAAGGCCTGAATGGGTGACGGGGTGCCATTTATATAGCCCCTGCTGCGGCCGTCACTCGACACGATGCGGCGCATGATGCATTCATCTTCAGCGTTCAGATCATGTTTTTCTAGCCAGATTTTAGCGGCAAGATTTTGGCTGATATCAAAGGTAGCCAAGATGTCGGCCTTTTCTGCACCTGCCCTTACTGCTCCAGATTCTGCTCTGGCACCTAAAGTGAGGCTTAGTGCATCGATCATGATAGACTTGCCAGCGCCAGTTTCGCCGGTAATTACCGTGAGTTGGCCAGGTATGTCTAGGTCAAGCTCTTTAACGATTGCGAAATTGTTGATTTGAATGTGGGTGAGCATGGCAACCTCAAAATGGCTATAGGCATTTCCAATGGTAGTGAGTTTAACGGGTTGTCGCCATTGGGAATAGCAGGCTAGAATCCCTATTGAAAATAAATTTGGCAATAAACTGAGGTTCGATAAGGCTTTCGCCGAAATGAAGTATGAGACCAAGAGTCGATCGGGCGGAACAAGTACTGAAAGCGTTGGTGGAATGTTATATACAGGAAGGTGAGCCTGTGGGTTCACAGGCCATCGCCGATGCTATGTTAAATTCCGCAAGTCCCGCTACCATTCGCAATGTAATGGCGCAGTTGGAAAAGCGTGGCTTGATTACTTCTCCCCATACTTCGGCCGGGCGAGTTCCCACGTCTTTGGGTTACCGCATGTTTGTGGATAGCATGCTAACCGTGCGTAAACTGGAAGCAGAGAATGTCGAGGCAGTTAAGCAGCGGTTGGTGCCACATAAGACACCTTTGGAATTGGTGGAGGCGGCGTCGCAAGTGTTGTCTGACTTGACGTCCCTGGCCGGCATTGTCATGGTCCCAAAAGCAGAGCTTTCCAGTCTGCGGCAGGTAGAGTTCTTGCCTTTAGAGGGCGCACGAGTGCTGGTTATCCTGGTGCTTAACAATAGCGAAGTTCAAAATCGTATTATCAATACCGATCGCCAGTACTCGGAGTCAGAGTTGGTGCAAGCGGCAAACTATCTTAATCGTCATTACGTGGGTAGTAGTCTGGCGGCTATTCGGGAAAACTTGTTGGAAGCACTGCAGGGCGACAAGCAGCGTATGAATAAATTGATGCAGACGGTAATCGATGTAGCTGCGCACAGTTTTAGCCCGCCGGAAGAGGGAGGCTATGTCGTTTCAGGGCAATCCAACCTGTTGGCCATGGTGGATCATCAAGGTGTTGATCAACTGAAAGCAATCTTTGATGCATTTCAGTACAAGCGCGATCTTTTGCATTTGATGGATAGCTGTATCAGTGCGAAAGGCGTTCAAATTTTCATTGGTCAGGAGTCTGGTTACAAGATGCTTGATCAATGTAGCATTATTTCTTCCCCGTATGGGGCTGATAATTGTGTGCTCGGTGTTTTGGCGGTTATCGGGCCTACCCGAATGCCCTATCAGGATCTTATACCTGTTGTTGATTTAACAGCAAAAATCCTAAGTTCAGCCTTGAAGTCGGAAAAATAGCCCCCATATATCAGGTCGTTGAGCCATCATCTGTTGCCCAATGCTGGGCTGATTTTTTCATAAGTATATGATTAGTGGAGATTTTTATGTCTAATGAAGAGGCGAGCCGAGTACAGTCGGGCGACGAAGTCTCGGATCAAGAGTCCTCAGACCGCGCGTCTACAGAAGAGTCGGTAGTGAGCAATCAGGCTTCTGCGGAGGCGGGTGCCGGTGATGAGGCGCAGCAATCCGGGTCAGCTCCTACTGTGGAGTCGTTGCTTCAAAGCGTTGCAGTCTTGCAGGCCACCATTGATGAGCAGAAAGAAAGCGTGATGCGAGCGCAGGCTGAGATGCAAAACGTACGTCGCCGAGCAGAGCGTGACGTTGAGAATGCCCATAAATTTGCACTGGATAAGTTTTCATCAGACTTGCTGCCCATCATTGACAGCTTGGAGCGTGCGATGGATGCCGCGGAAAGCGTTGAAACCGAGGCGGTGAAAGGGATGAAGGATGGTATTGAGCTAACCTTGAAAATGTTTGTAGACACTTTGGCGAAGCACGGTATTGAGCAACTGAATCCAACCGGTGAGCCGTTCAACCCGGAATTTCATCAGGCGATGTCTATGGTGCCAAACCCTGATATGGAGCCAAATTCAGTAATGGCGGTGATGCAGAAAGGTTACCGCCTGCATGGGCGGTTAGTGCGCCCGGCCATGGTGGTGGTGAGTAAATCTGTGGGTTGACCCTTGAAATTGTTTCAGCAAGCCCCATTTATTCTAACAGGTGAACGGGGCTGCAAAAGCAGGCTGTCAAATTTGTTTTTAAGGTATGTGGTCGGGTAAATGACCCGGAAAAATTAAGCGGAGAGCGAATAATGGGTAAGGTAATTGGTATTGATTTAGGTACAACAAATTCATGTGTTGCAGTAATGGAAGGTAACAAGCCTAAGGTCATTGAAAACAGCGAAGGCGACCGTACCACTCCTTCTATCATTGCGTACAATGAAGATGGTGAGATTCTGGTAGGCCAGTCGGCAAAGCGTCAAGCCGTGACCAATCCTCATAACACTCTGTATGCCGTTAAGCGTCTGATTGGACGCAAGTTTAGTGATAACGAAGTGCAGAAAGACCTAAAGCGGGCACCGTTTGCGATTGTTAAGTCGGATAATGGCGATGCTTGGGTAGAGGTTCGTGGCAAGAAGATGGCCCCGCCTCAAGTGTCCGCAGAAATTCTCAAGAAAATGAAAAAAACGGCTGAAGATTATCTCGGTGAAGCCGTGACAGAGGCGGTTATTACCGTGCCAGCTTATTTCAATGATAGCCAGCGTCAAGCCACGAAAGACGCGGGCCGAATTGCTGGGCTGGATGTTAAGCGAATTATCAACGAGCCAACGGCGGCGGCACTGGCCTACGGCATGGACAAAAAACGCGGTGATTCAGTTATCGCTGTCTATGACCTGGGTGGTGGTACCTTCGATATATCCATCATCGAGATTGCCGAAGTCGACGGCGAGCATCAATTTGAAGTATTAGCTACTAACGGTGATACCCACCTTGGTGGTGAAGACTTCGACCTGCGCTTGATCGAGTATTTGGCTGATTCCTTCTTAAAGGACAGCGGAATTGATTTGCATAACGATCCCTTGGCCCTGCAGCGTCTCAAAGAAGCGGCTGAAAAAGCGAAGATCGAATTGTCTTCCAGCCAGCAAACGGAAGTTAATCTTCCTTATATAACGGCTGATGCCTCCGGTCCCAAACACTTAAATATCAAGCTTACGCGCGCCAAGCTGGAGTCATTGGTAGAAAAAATGGTTGTTGACTCGTTAACGCCTTGTAGCTTAGCGCTGAAAGATGCTGGGCTAAAAGCTTCGGATATCAATGAAGTGATTTTGGTGGGCGGTCAGACGCGAATGCCGTTAGTACAGGAAAAGGTTAAAGAGTTCTTTGGCAAGGAACCACGTAAAGACGTTAACCCTGATGAGGCCGTTGCCGTAGGTGCTAGTATTCAGGCTGCTGTATTGGCCGGTGAAGTTAAAGATGTTCTGCTGCTGGATGTGACGCCATTAACCCTGGGTATCGAAACCATGGGTGGGGTTATGACTCCGCTGATCGAGAAAAACACGACGATTCCTACCAAGAAATCGCAGATTTTCTCCACCGCAGACGATAACCAAACTGCGGTGACCGTGCATGTTTGCCAGGGCGAGCGTAAGCAAGCATCGCAAAACAAGTCTTTGGGTCGTTTTGATCTTGCTGATATTCCGCCAGCACCTCGTGGTATGCCACAGATTGAGGTTACCTTCGATATTGACGCTAACGGTATTCTTAATGTTGGCGCAAAAGATAAAGCTACGGGCAAAGAGCAGTCTATCGTGATCAAAGCCTCTTCTGGCTTAAGTGATGAAGAGATTGATCAAATGGTACGAGATGCTGAGTCTCATGCTGACGAAGATCGTAAGTTTGAAGAGTTGGTTACTATCAGAAATCAAGCAGACGGCTTAGTCCACGCAACGAAGAAAACCTTGGCAGAAGCCGGTGAGAAGGTTGAAGCAGAAGAGAAGTCTGCAATCGAATCAGCGATAGCTGCTTTGGAAGAGGCCGTTAAAGGTGACGACAAAGATGCTATAGAAACGAAGATCCAAGCGTTAACGGAAGCTTCTTCTGGCTTGGCTCAGCGGATGTACGAAGAGCAAGCAGGCGCGCAGGCAGGTGCTGCTGATGCTGCCACTGAGAAGGGTGACGATGCTTCTGGTGATGCGGTAGACGCTGAGTTTGAGGAAGTTGACGAAAGCAAAAAATAAACCCACATAGGTATTAGTCCCCATGTCGTGAACAGCGCCATGGGGATTGTTGTTTGGGGTTTACTGTCCCGCGATTGAAATTTTGAATTACAGGATTGGTCTGTTCTCATGTCTAAAGCTGATTTTTACGAAGTACTCGGGGTGTCTAAAGGCGCTTCTGGCCAGGAAATAAAAAAAGCCTATCGCAAGATGGCAATGAAGTATCATCCTGACCGAAATCCAGGTGATAAACAGGCTGAAGCGAAGTTCAAAGAAGCCAGCGAGGCTTATGAGGTGCTCTCCGACGATCAGAAGCGGGCCGCCTATGATCAGTATGGCCATGCAGGGGTAGACCCGAATATGGGCGGCGGCGGTTTCCATGCCGGTGCCGGAGGTGCCAGTTTCAGTGATATTTTCGGTGATGTATTTGGGGATATCTTTGGTGGTGGTGCTGGCGGTGGTGCCCGCAGTAATCGTGGGTCTGACCTTCGCTATACCTTAGAGCTTGATTTGGAAGAAGCTGTGCGGGGTACGAGTGTCGAAATCCGTGTTCCCACGATGGTGAATTGTGAGACCTGTGATGGTAGCGGGGCTAAGAAAGGTACTAAACCTGTATCCTGTACAACCTGTGGCGGAATAGGCCAAGTGCGCATGCAGCAGGGTTTTTTCTCCGTCCAGCAAACCTGCCCATCCTGTCGTGGGCAAGGTAAAACCATCAAGGATCCCTGTCCCGATTGCCATGGGCAAGGTCGCAAAGAAAAACGCAAAACCTTATCGGTAAAAATTCCTCCGGGCGTTGATACGGGCGATCGTATTCGTTTGGCTGGCGAAGGGGAAGCTGGAGCTTTGGGAGGTCAAGCCGGCGATTTGTATGTGCAAGTGGCGGTCCGAAATCATCCCATTTTCCGTCGTGAAGGTAAGGATCTTTACACTGAAGTGCCAATAAGTTTTGCCGACGCGGCTTTGGGTGGTGAGCTTGAAGTGCCGACTTTGGACGGTCGCGTGAAATTGAAGATCCCTGAGGAAACTCAAACCGGGAAGCTGTTCCGCTTGCGGGGCAAAGGCGTGACGCCTGTGCGTGGGGGTAACCCAGGAGATTTATTGTGTCGAGT
Source organism: uncultured Ketobacter sp. (assembly GCA_963922875.1). Classification (GTDB taxonomy): domain Bacteria; phylum Pseudomonadota; class Gammaproteobacteria; order Pseudomonadales; family Ketobacteraceae; genus Ketobacter. The sequence continues at coordinate 14,214 of CAWUJH010000012.1, forward strand.
CACTATTGAGACCCCGGTGAACCTTTCGAAAGATCAAAAAGAAATGTTAAAACAGTTTCAAGAAGGATTGGAAAAAGGTGGACATCGACAGTCGCCCAAGAAAAGCGGATGGTTTGATGGGGTTAAATCTTTTTTTGATGACATGCTTTAAGACAAAAACAGTAAAGTAGCGATAAGGATCTATTGTGACCAATTCAGACGTTAGAGTAGCCGTAACCGGCGCTGCAGGCCGCATGGGGCGAGCTTTGATCCAGGCAATCCATGAAGGTGAAGGTGTCCGTTTGGCCGCAGCTATCGACCGTCCCGGAAATTCCCTGGTGGGTTGTGATGCTGGTGAGTTAGCCGGGCTTGGTAAGCTGGGTATAAAAGTGGTGTCTGACTTGGCGGAAGTGGTGGATGCATTTGATGTTTTAATCGACTTCACTGCCCCCGCAGCCACGATCAATCACGCGAAAATTTGCGCTCAGCATGGTAAAAAAATAGCGATTGGTACCACTGGTCTGTCTGCAGAGGAAAAGGCCGAGTTGGCTGAATGTGCTGAGAAAACCGCGATTATGTTTGCCCCTAATATGAGTATGGGGGTTAATCTATGCTTTAAGTTGCTGGAAGTGGCCGCACAAGTTCTAGGTGATGAGGTGGATATTGAAATCGTCGAAGCCCATCACCGTCACAAAGTCGATGCACCATCGGGTACGGCATTGCGAATGGGGGAAGTGGTGGCGGATACCCTTGGTAGGGACTTAAAGAAGGTGGCCGTTTATGGTCGCGAAGGACAGGAGGGCCCAAGGGCCAAAGAAACCATAGGCTTCGCAACGGTGAGAGCAGGGGATATCGTCGGCGAGCACACCGTAATATTTGCGGCCGACGGCGAGCGGGTTGAAATCACTCATAAGGCCACCAGTCGCATGAATTTTGCTCGAGGTGCGGTGCGAGCAAGTCGATGGTTGCGAGATAAGACCACGGGTCTTTTTGATATGCAGGATGTGTTGGGGCTAAAATCCTGATTGCATAATATCCAATTTTTAAAACAATAGACGCTGCCGGGAGTATTCGTTAGAATACTGGCCGGTAAGCACCTATGTTGGGTGTGAGTCCATCCTGTATCCAATTCATACAATAGCGTTTGCCAAAGGCTTCCATAAATTGGTATCAAGCCCGCTATTGCTCGGCCTAGGCCGAACGGATTTCAGGGGTGGAGTCCTTTCTAAATCAAGGTGTTGAAAAAAATGAATAACAAAAAGCGGGATGGATTTGAAGAAGTCTGTTCCGCTTTTTTGCGACTAAAGCTTTTAAGACCGCTTCGTTGCAACTACCGATATTGGAGGCAGGCTTGAATAAACCCGCCATTTTGGCCTTAGAAGACGGCACTCTGTTTCGGGGTGTATCCATTGGAGCTGATGGGCAAACCGTAGGTGAAGTGGTTTTTAACACCGCCATGACCGGTTACCAGGAAATTCTCACGGACCCTTCATACGCCCGGCAAATCGTTACATTGACTTACCCGCATATTGGCAATACGGGGGTTAATGCTGAAGACGAAGAATCTACTCAAATCTGGTGTGCTGGACTGATTATTCGAAATCTACCATTGCTTGCGAGTAGTTGGCGATCAGAACAATCTTTGGATCAATATCTCAAGGATAATAATATCTTGGGAATCGCCGATATTGATACTCGCAAGCTAACTCGGATCCTGCGAGAAAAGGGAGCCTTAAGTGGTTGTATCATGGCTGGTGATAATCTCGACGAAGCCCAGGCTATTGCTCAGGCAAAAGGCTTTGCTGGGTTAAAGGGGATGGATCTTGCTAAGGAAGTTACGGTCACCAAGCCCTATCAGTGGACAGAAGGCACGTGGGTCTTAGGGCAAGGTCATAAAACCCCAGAATCCGCAGACACCTTTAACGTCGTTGCTTACGATTTTGGTACCAAGCGCAATATATTACGGATGCTGGTTGATCGTGGCTGCAAACTGACGGTGGTTCCTGCGCAGACCCCGGCGGCGGAAGTGTTGGCTATGAAACCTGATGGCGTGTTCTTGTCTAATGGCCCCGGCGATCCGGAGCCATGTGATTATGCCATTGAGGCAATTCAAGCGTTGCTGGAAACGGAAATTCCATTGTTTGGCATTTGCTTAGGTCATCAACTGTTAGCGCTTGCCAGCGGGGCACGAACGCTGAAGATGAAATTTGGTCATCATGGAGCCAATCATCCTGTGCAGAATCTGGATGACAAAACCGTCTTAATTACCAGTCAAAACCACGGCTTTGCCGCTGACGAGTCGACATTGCCAGCGAATCTGAGAGCTACCCATCGGTCCTTATTCGATGGTTCCTTGCAGGGCATTCATCGAACCGATAAGCCTGCGTTTAGTTTTCAAGGTCATCCTGAAGCGAGCCCCGGTCCTCATGACGCGTCTCCTTTATTTGATCACTTCGTCGAGCTGATGCAGGCTCACAAAGCCAAGTGATAGTGTGTAAAAATTCAATGGTAGGGTGCAATGCCAAAAAGAACTGATATTCAAAGTATTCTAATTCTTGGTGCTGGTCCGATTGTTATCGGTCAGGCCTGTGAGTTTGATTATTCCGGAGCGCAGGCCTGCAAGGCGTTACGTGAAGAAGGTTACCGGGTCATTCTCGTGAACTCCAATCCGGCAACGATCATGACTGATCCTGCTATGGCGGATGCCACTTATATCGAGCCTGTCGAGTGGCGTACGGTGGCTAAGGTTATTGAGCAAGAGCGTCCAGATGCTTTGCTGCCCACAATGGGTGGGCAAACGGCGTTGAACTGTGCTTTGGATTTAGCCCGCGAAGGTGTGCTTGAGGAGTTTGGCGTCGAATTGATTGGCGCTACCCAGGATGCGATTGACAAAGCGGAAGATCGTGAGCGTTTTGACCAAGCCATGAAAGCTATAGGTCTGGATACTCCTCGAGCCTCCATCGCTCACAATATGGAGCAAGCGTTACAGGCAGTGGAAGGGCTGGGTTTTCCCTGCATTATCAGACCTTCTTTCACCATGGGTGGGTCGGGAGGTGGTATAGCCTACAATCGCGAAGAGTTTATTGAAATCTGCGAACGCGGTTTGGATTTATCACCCACCAACGAATTGTTGATTGATGAGTCGCTAATTGGTTGGAAAGAATATGAGATGGAGGTGGTGCGGGATAAAAAAGACAACTGCATCATCGTTTGTTCCATCGAGAACTTTGACCCCATGGGGGTGCACACCGGTGACTCTATTACCGTAGCTCCAGCGCAAACGCTCACCGACAAAGAGTACCAGATACTGCGGGATGCTTCTTTGGCTGTGTTGCGCGAGATCGGTGTTGAAACTGGTGGTTCTAATGTTCAGTTTGGAATGGATCCAGAGACCGGGCGCTTAGTGGTTATAGAAATGAATCCACGGGTGTCACGCTCATCGGCTTTGGCCTCTAAGGCGACCGGGTTCCCCATCGCAAAAGTCGCTGCGAAGCTTGCGGTTGGTTACACCTTGGATGAGCTGCAAAATGATATAACCGGTGGTGCTACCCCGGCATCTTTCGAGCCTTCCATCGATTATGTCGTCACTAAAATACCACGGTTTAACTTTGAAAAATTTATCAAAGCTACACCTATCTTGACGACCCAAATGAAATCGGTTGGGGAGGTAATGGCTATTGGTCGAACCTTCCAGGAATCCATTCAAAAAGCCCTGCGTGGGTTGGAAGTGGATTCCAATGGTTTTCAACCCTGCCTGGACCCGGATGATGAAGAATTTGATAGCAAGTTGATTCATTTGTTAAAAAATCCTACCCCCGACCGCATCTGGGTAATAGGTGACGCCTTTCGTAAGGGGTTGAGTGTTGATGAAGTTTATGAGCTAACTAAAATTGACCCTTGGTATCTGGTCCAGATAGAAGATTTGATCAAAGCCGAAATGGCCCTAAAGGAGTCCACTTTGGACGAACTCAGTGCCGATCAAATTCGACAGTTGAAACGCAAAGGTTTTGCAGATCAGCGTCTGGCTGAAGTGTTAGGAATTAAAGAGGAAGAATTCCGGGCTCGTCGCTTGAGTTTAGGCATTAAACCCGTGTTCAAGCGAGTGGATACCTGTGCGGCAGAGTTTGCCACCAATACCGCATATATGTACTCCACCTACGAAGATGAATGCGAAGCTATGCCCAGTGGTCGCGATAAGATAATGGTGTTGGGGGGCGGACCCAATCGAATTGGGCAAGGCATTGAATTTGATTATTGCTGTGTTCACGCCGCACTGGCTATGCGCGAAGACGGTTACGAGACCATTATGGTGAATTGTAATCCGGAAACGGTTTCAACGGATTATGATACTTCCGATCGGTTGTATTTTGAGCCGGTTACCTTGGAAGACGTATTAGCGATAGTGGCCCTTGAGCAACCCAAAGGGGTCATTGTTCAGTTTGGTGGTCAAACCCCGCTGAAACTTGCGCGCGCTTTGGAAGCGGCTGGGGTCCCGATAATCGGCACTACACCAGATGCTATTGATCGTGCAGAAGATCGCGAACGTTTTCAGCACATGATAGAAACCTTGGGCCTGGTTCAGCCACCTAATCGCACGGCTCGTAGCGTTGAGCAGGCCGTGAAATATGCTGAAGAAATAGGTTACCCTTTGGTTGTCCGGCCCTCCTATGTGCTGGGCGGTCGTGCCATGGAGATTGTTTATAAAGAATCTGAATTGCGTCGTTACATGAATAACGCGGTTCAAGTGTCCAATGATGCTCCGGTTCTGTTGGATCGCTTTTTAGATGATGCCATAGAAGTGGATATGGATGCGGTTAGCGATGGCAAGCAGGTAGTCATTGGCGGCTTGATGCAGCATATTGAGCAGGCGGGCGTGCATTCCGGCGACTCCGCGTGTTCATTGCCGCCTTACAGTTTGTCGAAAGAAGTGCAGGATGAAATGCGCGAACAGTCCCGTAAAATGGCATTAGAGCTCGGCGTTATCGGCCTCATGAATGTTCAGTTTGCGGTTAAGAGTGATAAAGTGTACGTCATTGAGGTTAACCCTCGGGCATCTCGAACCGTGCCTTTTGTCTCCAAATGTATTGGTATTTCTTTGGCGCAAGTGGCGGCCCGTTGTATGGCGGGTATCTCGCTAGAGGCGCAAGGTTTTACTGCTGAAATTGTACCAAAGAACTTTTTTGTGAAAGAAGCCGTATTTCCCTTTGCTAAGTTTCAGGGGGTTGATCCGATTCTGGGGCCTGAAATGAAATCAACAGGCGAAGTCATGGGGATCGGTGATTTGTTTGGTGAGGCATTTGGTAAGGCATCATTAGGTGCCGGCGAAAAAATTCCGACTCAAGGCACTGCTTTCATCAGTGTTCGAGAGGGCGATAAAGTAGCGGTTGTTGATGTGGCTAAAAACCTCAGTGATCTGGGATTTGGTTTGATCGCCACTTCTGGTACTGCCAATGTAATAAAACAATCGGGTTTGCCGGTAAAAATAATTAATAAAGTAAAGGAAGGGCGCCCTCACATAGTTGATGCCATTAAAAACGGCGAAGTGGATTTAATAATCAATACTACTGAAGGCACTCAAGCGGTGGCTGACTCTTATCATATTCGTCGCGAAGCGTTGCAAAGCAAAGTGTGTTATACCACCACCATAGCTGGGGCCGAAGCCATTTGTGCCTACTTGCAAACGAAAGTAGAAACGACGGTAAGACGTCTGCAGGATTTACATGCGGAGTTAAAACGATGACACGATACCCGATGACAGTTCACGGTGCAGAGAGTCTGCAGAAGGAGCTGGATCGCTTAAAAAAAATTGATCGACCGAGAATCATTGCGGCTATTGCTGAAGCAAGAGAACATGGTGATCTAAAGGAAAATGCAGAATATCACGCGGCTCGGGAAGAGCAGGGTTTTACCGAAGGTCGCATCATGGATATCGAAGGCAAACTAAGTAACGCCCAGGTAATTGATGTCACTAAAATCAATAATACTGGGAAAGTTATTTTTGGTGTTACCGTGGTTTTGTTCGATATTGCGAAGAATGAAGAGCGTACTTTTCAGATCGTTGGTGATGATGAGGCGGATATAAAAGTCGGTAAAATTTCTGTGAATTCACCCATTGCCCGTGGCTTAGTGGGTAAGTTTGAGGGTGATGAGGTCTCTGTGGATACCCCTGGAGGGACCGCAGAGTACGAAATATTGAAAGTTCATCATATCTAGTTCAAACCATCTTATCCGTTGCCAGCCCTCTTGATAGGGCTGGCTTTCCGGCTTCAATTTTTCTGGCTATTATGAATGGCGCTCAATACTTTGTATTTGCTTAAAGCGTTTGGAATCTTACCAGGTTGGACAATTTTGGATTTTGTTTCCGAGCAGGCCGGTATATCACCGCCATATTGCCGATGATTTGCGCTAGTTCCGCTCTCGTGGTCTTGCAAATGGCGTCAATGATGGCTTGTTTGTCGTCCCTGTCCAAGACATTCACTTTAATTTTGATCAGTTCATGGTCTTCCAGGGCTCGTTCTACTTCCGCCTGGACGCCTTCGGAAAAGCCGTTTTCAGCAACCAGCACCACGGGTTTGAGGTGGTGGGCTATTTTGCGGAATTGTTTCTTCTGAGTTTGAGATAATGCCATGGTTTTATACTGCGTGCCCTCGTGAATGAGGGCAGCATTGTACTCTCAAGTTTTGTCGAATTCGAGACAGGGGAAGGATTATAAGGCAAAATAAAGCCTGTTCAGAATTCTAATCAGTTGAGGTTCAGGTTGGCGCGTACAAAAACTAGTGATCGTTGGTTGCGGGAGCATTTCGAAGATGTTTATGTAAAGCGTGCCCAAGAGCAGGGTTGGCGCTCTCGTGCCGCTTTTAAGTTATTGGAAATTCAAGAAAAAGATAAGTTGGTTAAGCCGGGGATGTGTGTTTTGGATTTGGGTGCAGCGCCCGGAGGATGGACCCAGGTTGCAGCAAAGCTGGTGGGAGATAAAGGTCGGGTAGTTGCTTCTGACGTCCTTGAAATGGCGCCAGTAGCCGGAGTAGAGTTTTTGTTGGGGGATTTCACTGATGAGGGGGTCTACCAGCAACTCCGAAACTTGATAGGTAATTCTCCTGTAGACCTTGTAATTTCCGATATGGCCCCCAATATGAGTGGTATGAGTGCTGTAGACCAACCAAAATCTATGTACTTGGCAGAGTTAGCTTTGGATATGGCGCGACAAACTTTGAAGAAAAATGGTGATTTCCTTGTCAAAGTGTTTCAAGGAGAAGGAATAGACACCTATCGACAGGATTTGCGCCATAGTTTTGGTAAAGTAATTACCCGAAAGCCAGAAGCGTCTCGCCCTCGGTCAAAAGAAATATACCTTTTGGCCAAAAGTTTCAATGGTCGAGCCTGACTGAGCGTCGGGTAAAGATGGTGTCTATCCTTATTGTGTAGTAATGTAAGACAATGTGTGCAACAAAAACTTCTTTAGCTAAATGCGCTTATGCATAAAGAGAGGGTAAGCCCTTGAATGATATGGCAAAAAACCTAATTTTATGGGTTGTGATAGCAATCGTTTTGCTGTCTGTATTTAACAATTTCAGTGCTCACTCTGGTAGTCAGCAGCTCCCTTATTCCCAATTTGTGGAGTATGTTCAATCAGGCCAAGTGGACAAAGTGGTTATTGATGGTTCAACCGTTAGCGGAACAACGGTTGCCAATGAGAAATTTGAAACTGTTTTACCCGCTATAGCCGATATTGATCTCATGCCAATGTTGCTCGAGAACAATGTGGCAATTGAGGGTAGAGCCCCAGAAAAGCAGAGTCTTTGGGCGCAGTTACTGGTGGCTTGTTTCCCTATTTTGTTGATTGTCGCGATTTTCATGTTTTTTATGCGTCAGATGCAGGGTGGCGGCAGTGGTCGTGGTGGTCCCATGACCTTTGGTAAAAGTCGGGCACGTTTGCTCAGTGAAGATCAGATAAAAACCACTTTTGCTGATGTGGCAGGGTGTGATGAAGCTAAAGACGAAGTTCAGGAATTGGTCGAGTTTTTGCGAGACCCAGGCAAGTTCCAACGCTTGGGCGGAAAGATTCCCCGAGGTGTGTTGATGGTGGGGCCGCCAGGGACTGGTAAAACCCTGTTGGCGAAAGCTATTGCCGGTGAAGCAAAGGTACCCTTCTTTACGATATCAGGCTCGGACTTTGTGGAAATGTTCGTGGGTGTGGGTGCTTCCCGCGTGCGAGACATGTTTGAACAAGCCAAGAAGCAAGCGCCATGTATCGTCTTTATTGACGAAATCGACGCAGTGGGCCGTTCGCGGGGTGCTGGTTTAGGTGGTGGCCATGATGAGCGCGAGCAAACACTGAACCAGTTGTTAGTTGAGATGGATGGCTTTGAGGCAAATGATGGGGTTATCGTTATTGCAGCGACTAACCGGCCTGATGTTTTGGATTCAGCTCTGTTGCGTCCCGGTCGATTCGATCGCCAGGTCGTGGTTTCAGTGCCCGATATTCGCGGTCGCGAACAAATTTTGAAAGTTCATATGCGCAAGGTACCTTTGGGTGATGATGTTGAGCCCAAAACCATTGCTCGTGGTACCCCAGGGTTTTCTGGTGCCGATCTTGCGAATCTGGTTAATGAGGCGTCTTTGTTCGCCGCCCGTGCCAACCGGCGCGTGGTGGGGATGGAAGAATTCGAGAAAGCCAAAGACAAAATATTAATGGGTACTGAGCGGACAAGTATGGTTATGTCCGAGAAAGAAAAGCTCAACACGGCCTATCATGAGGCGGGGCACGCGATTGTTGGTCGTTTAGTGCCAGAGCATGACCCGGTTTATAAAGTTAGTGTGATTCCCCGTGGCAGAGCTTTGGGTGTGACCATGTATTTACCAGTGGAAGATAAATACAGCCAAAGTAAGCGAGCACTGGAAAGCATGATTTGCTCATTGTTTGGTGGTCGAATCGCGGAAGAAATTACCCTTGGAAAAGATGGCGTCACAACGGGAGCCTCCAATGATATTCATAGGGCTACTGAGTTAGCGAGAAACATGGTAACCAAGTGGGGGTTGTCCGATAAAATGGGGCCTTTGAGCTATGAAGAAGATGAAGGTGAAGTTTTCTTGGGCCGTCAATATAACCAGCGGCGACATGTTTCAGAGCAAACTGCCAAAGATATAGACGCTGAAGCCCGTCTGATTATTGATAATTGTTACCATAAAGCCAAAGATATCCTCGAAACTCATATAGATAGGCTGCATTCCATGGCTGAAGCCCTAATGTTGTATGAGACAATTGATGCGGATCAGATTGATGACATTATGGAAGGACGAAAGCCTAGACCGCCAAAGGGTTGGAATGACTCCAATGAAGGTCCTAGTGGTGGTAGCCCAGTGGCTTCAGAGCAGCCAAAGGCAAGCAAGCCAGTGGATTCCGGTGGCTCGATAGGTGGGCCAGCTAATACCCACTAACGCTAAATGTAGTAAGTGAATATTTCAGCATTAAAATGCGGAGCTCGGGAATTGGATCTGGGTGCTCCGCAAATAATGGGGGTACTAAATGTTACCCCCGATTCTTTTTCCGATGGCGGATTGTTTCTCGGTAAAGAGCCTGCTCTTCGCCAAGCGGAAAGTATGTTGGCTCAAGGTGCGGCTATTATTGATGTTGGTGGCGAGTCAACCCGTCCTGGTGCGCAGCCAGTCAGTGAACAAGAAGAGCTTGACCGAGTATTGCCAGTGGTGGAAGCCCTGGTAGCTTCGTTTGATGTTGTCATTTCTGTTGATACCAGTACGCCCAGCGTTATGCGTGCAGCTGTGCAAGCGGGAGCTGGAATGATCAATGATGTTCGGTCGCTGCAACGGCCTAATGCCTTGAAGGTCGCTTCTGCACTGGATGTACCCATTTGTTTGATGCATATGCAGGGTGAGCCTTCCCATATGCAAGATAATCCTAATTATTCTAACGTGGTGGCAATCGTCTCCGAGTATCTCCTTGCTCGAGTTGAAAATTGTGTTAGTGCGGGTATTCAGCGGGATAGGCTGTTGGTTGATCCTGGGTTTGGATTTGGTAAGACCACGCAGCATAATCTGAGTTTGTTAAAGCATCTGGGCGAGTTTCAAAGCTTAGGGCTCCCTGTTTTGGTTGGAATGTCCCGTAAAAGTATGATTGGGGCTGTGGTTGAAAAGCCGCCTGCAGGTCGTGTGTATGGGAGTGTAGCTGCCGCTTTATTGGCATTGCAAGCGGGAGCAAATATCATCCGGGTGCACGATGTTGGCCCAACTATGGACGCCATAAAAATACTTCGAGCTGTAGCAAAAGCAGAATAATGAGAACGAGGAACTTTGTATGGGCTTAACCGCCACCAAGCAATACTTTGGAACGGATGGTATTCGGGGTACTGTTGGGCAAGGGATCATAGCGCCAGAGTTTATGCTGAGATTGGGTTGGGCTGCTGGCAAAGTCTTTGCCAAAGGATCAGGCCGGCAGAAAATTCTCATCGGCAAAGATACTAGAATTTCAGGTTATATGTTTGAGTCTGCGTTGGAAGCCGGTTTGTCTGCCTCCGGTGTGGATGTAGTTTTGTTAGGGCCGATGCCGACCCCTGCGGTAGCTTACCTGACGCGCACTTTTAGGGCGGCTGCAGGCATTGTCATCAGTGCATCTCATAACCCTTATTACGATAATGGTATAAAGTTTTTTTGCACAGAAGGTCGTAAGTTGCCAGATGAGGTTGAGCTGGAGATAGAACAGTATTTATCTCGGTCAATGGACACAGTCCCTTCTGATTTAATTGGAAAGACCCGCAAGCTAGAAGATGCTCGGGGCCGCTACATTGAGTTTTGTAAAGGTTCCTTTCCTCGTAGCCTTTCACTAAAAGGGCTCAAAATAGTAGTGGACTGTGCTAATGGGGCTACCTATTCCGCGGGCCCAGCGGTATTCGAGGAGCTTGGCGCGGAAGTTATTCCTATTGCAGTAAGCCCCAACGGCCTGAATATCAATTTACAGTGTGGCTCTACTGATACGGGTGTACTCCAGCAAAAAGTTCAGGAACTACAAGCGGATCTTGGTGTGGCTTTCGATGGCGATGGTGATCGAGTGGTCATGGTGGATGCTGCGGGCGGGTTAGTGGATGGCGATCAATTGATGCTGATTATTGCCCAAGGCCGTAAGCAAGAGGGTCGATTGGAGGGGGGGGTGGTAGGCACGTTGATGTCGAATTATGGGCTCGAGCTTGCCCTCAATGCACTGAATATAGAGTTCGTGCGCGCCAAGGTAGGTGATCGCTATGTAATGGAAGAGCTGACGCAGCGTGGCTGGTATTTGGGCGGTGAATCTTCTGGGCATTTGGTTTGCCTGGACAAAACCACCACTGGTGATGGCATTGTGTCTGCCTTGCAGGTGTTGCGGGTGATGGTGGCCCAAAATAAGACATTGGCAGAGTTGGCAGCTTCAATGACTAAAATGCCTCAGACCATGATTAATGTAAGGTTGCCGGAAAAGCGTGAGATTGTCTCATTACCGCAAGTGCAGGAGGTGGTCAGGCAGGTAGAGTCCGATTTGTCCGGGCGTGGTAGAGTACTATTGCGACCTTCTGGTACAGAACCCTTAATTCGCGTGATGGTAGAGGGTGAGAATCAAATTGAGGTGTCTCGCTATTGCCAGCAAATTGCTCAGGTGGTTGAGCAGCTAATAATTGTGTCCTAGTCTGAGACCCAAAAACCAAGTTCCTGTTCTTGTATGTTGACATCTTCTTAGTTAACATTGCCGCCTCGCAGAAGTGGAGGCTTGATCCATGCGCAAACCAGTGGTTGCTGGAAACTGGAAAATGAACGGATCGGCAGAGTCGGTTGAAGTCCTGTTGACGGCAATTTGTGCAGAATTAGTGACACCTGGGCCCGAAGTGATAGTGTTGGCACCTTTTCCTTATTTGGATAAGGTGAGTTCAAAGTTACAAGGCTCAGCGATTCGCTGGGGTGCCCAAAACCTTAGTCAGTTTGAGGAAGGCGCGTATACGGGTGAAGTTTCTGCCAGCATGTTGGCAGACTTCGGCTGTGCTTATGTCATTGTTGGTCATTCTGAGCGACGTGGCTTGTTTGGAGATACTGATGAGCTTGTGGCGGAGAAGTTTTGTGCGGCACAGCAGGGTGGGTTGATTCCAATTTTGTGCGTTGGAGAAACGCAGGTAGAGCGTGAGCAAGGCCGAACGTTGGAGGTGGTCAAAAAGCAGTTGATGGCCGTAGTGGATAAGGCGGGTATTGGCGCTTTAACGGGTTCTATTTTAGCCTATGAACCAGTATGGGCCATTGGGACCGGTCTGACCGCGACGCCGGACCAGGCACAAGAGGTGCATCAAGCGTTGCGTCAACATTTGGTAGGGCTGGATGCTGAAATTGCGGCCAACTTAAGAATTTTATACGGTGGCAGTGTGAAAGCTGTTAGTGCAGGCGAGCTGTTTCAGTGTGCTGATATTGACGGTGGCCTGATTGGTGGGGCATCACTTGATCCCGTCGAATTTGTAGCGATCTGCCGTGCGGCGGAATAATTAGGAAAATAAAATGGTCGAAACAGTATTATTGGTAGTGTTGGTTTGTGTGGCTCTTGCTGTGGTTGGGTTAGTGCTTATTCAGCAGGGTAAGGGAGCCGATGCAGGTGCCTCCTTTGGTGGTGGCGCATCACAAACAGTTTTTGGTGGCGCGGGCTCAGGCAATTTTCTAACCAAATCCACTTGGTTTTTAGCACTAACATTTTTTGTGATTTGTGTTGCCCTTGCTTATATAGCCCGTGAGCGTGCAACGGGTGTTGGCGGAATCGATTTCGCAGAGCCTGAGGTGCAATCCCAGGTGATTGAGTCAGATGTTCCACAGTACGATGAGCCGGCAGCAGCGAGCGAATCGGATGTTCCTGCTGAGCCAACAGTGGAAGAAGACGTATCCACAGACTCAGCCGCGGTTCCTGTTGAAGCTGCTGAAGGTAAGGAGGAGATGGTTTCAGAGCCAGAGCCTTCGGGTACTGTTGAAAAGAGCGCGCAATAATTTGCTGGATTGAGAAATACTTTTTAGGTAAATTATGCCTCCCTTGCCGAAGTGGTGAAATTGGTAGACACGCTATCTTGAGGGGGTAGTGGCCTTCTGGTCGTGCCGGTTCAAGTCCGGCCTTCGGCACCATACTGTAAAAGCCAGGTTTTGCCTGGCTTTTTTCGTTTTAAAAAAACTGTAGTAACTTCGCATAGTTAGAAAGCTTTTATTTTTTTGTTGTTGTTGACATTGAGATCTTAAGTCTCTAATATGCGCGTCTTGTCGATGCGGGGTGGAGCAGCCTGGTAGCTCGTCGGGCTCATAACCCGAAGGTCGTTGGTTCAAATCCAGCCCCCGCTACCAATTCTATCTATGTGGGCTTCGGCCCCATTGATAGCCTTATTATCATTCGATGCGTTCAAGCATAGTTTGTCCAAGATTTTCATATCTTTCGTCTCCAAAGACATATTCAAGATTCCAGCTAAATCACCGTATAGATCAACACGAAGTCCTTTCTCGCCTTCTTCTGGCGTTAGCACTACTTTCTCGATAAGCCCCCTCAAATGCTGTGATGCTTCGGCGCGAGCGCCATCCGTATTCAATGATGCCTTTAAGTCTTTAATGGCGTGGTGGTAACGTGAGGCCATGGCCGGATGAATCAGAGGTTTGAGTGCAGGCTGCACCGCCAGAGCTTGTTCCGCTTTCTCAATGCGCTCTGAAACGCTTTCCAGGTCATCTTTGACCATACTGGCGGGAATACCGTCTTTGATGGCCTGTATCAGGCGCTCACGCTCTTTAAGAAGGCTGTCACGTTGAGATTCAAGTGATTTGCGCTGTGCATTGGCTTGCGCATGCAAGGTGCTCAGATGCTTGGTGTATTCTTTACAGAACACATTGACCAGCTCTTCACGCATGAGGTGGCCTTGTAAGCCATCCAAAACATAGCCCTCAAGCGTTTCTCGTTTGATGGTGCGGCGATTGTTGCAGACGCTATCCCCTTTGTTCTTGGCCGCAGAACAGCCATATTGGGTGGAGTTGATTTTGGAATATCCGCCACCGCAAACGCCACACTTGGTCAGCCCTGATAGCAGATATTGGGGGCGGTTCGTTTGCCAAAGCGCGGAAGATTTACGATCCAGTGTTTTCTGGCGCGCTTTAACCGCTTCCCATAGCTCAGAATCAACGATGCGTTGCTCTGGCACATCCTGAATAATCCATTCAGACGGCTCATTCAGGCGCGTTACACGCTTTCCTGTGGCAGGGTCTTTGATAAAACGCTGCCTGTTCCAGATCAGGCGACCGATATAAAGCTCGTTATTCAGAATGCCAGTACCGCGCTTGCGGTTGCCGTTAATAGTGGATTGCCCCCAGCTTTTGCCAGATGGGCAAGGTATGCCTTCCTCGTTGAGCTGAGCAGCAATCGCTTTGGGCGATTTGTTCTCAAGGCCATATTCTCGGAAGATGCGACGGATGATATCGGCCTGCACTTCATCAATCTCACGATCCCCTTTGATGGCTTCACCATTGGCGTCGAACTGCTTCACCACCTGATAGCCATAGGCCAGACCGCCACCTGATTTGCCTTTCTCTACGCGACCACGAAGACCACGGCGAGTCTTGTCGGCCAAGTCTTTCAGGAACATGGCGTTCATAGTGCCTTTCAGGCCTATATGAAGCGTGGATATTTCGCCTTCTGAAAGGGTTATGATTTTAACGCCAGCAAACTCCATGCGTTTAAAGATACCTGCAATATCCTCCTGATCACGGGAGAGGCGATCCAAGGCTTCAGCAATGAGTATGTCAAACTCGCCATTCATTGCGGCACTGAGCAGAGATTGAATGCCAGGGCGCATGAGTGATGCCCCTGAAATTCCTGCATCCGTATAACAATTTCCAAGCTTCCAGCCTTCAGCGCTTGCTTTATCACTGCACAGGCGAATTTGATCTTCAATAGATGCGTCACTTTGAAGGTCAGAGCTATATCGGGCATATATGCAAGCACGTTGCGTCATATTCCTATCCACCATCTTCTATATCGGGATTGCTAAGCGCGCTGCGGTAAAATTCGTAATCTTCTTCGGCGGCGCGTCTTGCGAGAAACTTCACGAGAGCGATTATCACTTCATCGTCAGAACCCCGATTATGACTCGCTTTCAGCGGAGTCTTCAAACAAATCCGAGCCTCATTTGACTCATTTTTATTCTGTTTTATGAGGGGGTTATCCATATATCCCCCCATAAAAAAGCAGTGAAAGCGAATAACTGCTCTCACTGCCGTATTCTTTGCGCCAGCCGCGTATATCTGAGAGATGGCACGTTCTGGGTGCGGAACATGCACATACACCCACCTGACCACAAAAAAAGAGAGTTGCATGGAACGCTCTGGCGTCCCGACAATCTCTCATACTTACAATGATACGCCTGAAATCGTTAATAAATCGTAAACAGGAACCCTGTAAACCGCATGTTTCCGCCGTTTTTTCACTTTCCGCCTTTAAGGGCAATAAATTAATCATATCCATTACCCTGCCCTTGATGATTTTTTAAGAAGGTAAAAGCAAGCTATGATTGATGCGATCCACCATTCGATATGATCAATTGAGAACTGATTTAATATGCCTGCTAAAGCGAAAAGAAATAGCGTCTGCGAAGCAAATTTCAATAAAGCCGTATTTGTTAGCTTATGTGCCTGTGTTGAGAGGCCGCGACTAAGAATTGGCGGTGTTTGTTTCGCCTGAAGCATGCGTCCCCAGATATAAACGCGATACCACGACTTTGCCGCCAAAATTAGTAACAGCCATGGTGTTACCCAATGGAAAACAAAACTAACTGGCGCGTAATCATAAGGGGGGATTTTCCCATCTAGCCCAACCCACACGCTCCATACACATACAGCCATTACGACAATTGAAAACCATGCTCTAAATATCATGTGCTCACCCTCCATCAAATATCGAAGAGAGAGGCGCGGCAATGTTGAGCCCCTGTTTGGTGAAATTAACAGGCCTGCTTATTGGGGCGTCAGCAAAGTTTGGGTGAATGTCATAAATGGGCGAACCATTTTTATTTCTATATCTCTGATCTAAAAAGTAAGCGGTTTTGAAGCAGGCGATTGGGTTGGCGTGAGACAAGATAAGAATCTGAGCAACTGGGCTCATCGTCATTACTTCATCGGGAGTAATAAGCGCGCGTGATGTAAGCGCATCTTCTCGGCTTAAAAAGTTTGGGTCGCTAAAAAGGCGAGCCCGCATCTCAGCGCTGTACTCACTTAACGATTCTATCGTTGTTATGCCGCACAGCCTTGATGTGTATTCTGAAGTCATCAAATCACGGGTGCCGAAGATTTGTATAACGCCGCTATTGGCAATGAATGTTTGCCACCTCTCGCCGTAAAGTGAGACGAGCTGATTTAAATCCTGCACAATCATGTGAAGTTGCATGCCATATCCCGCCATTAACCCAAAAGCAGTTTCAATGACCTCCATCCGCCCCAAGGCAGCGGCTTCTTCCATAAGAAAATAGACGGGCGGATTTGGCTTGGTTTTAAAGCGAGTTACTGAAGTAATTGCAGAACTTAGCAGCATGCGCAAAAAGCGGTTATAGGTGAACAATCGCCCCGCAGGTAAAACAACAAAAACATCTGTTTTGCCATTTTCCAGCTCTTCAAAGGTAAAGTCTGATTCAGATAAAGTACGCTGTATTTTCGGGCTTTCTAAGAAATGCGTATTTTGTTGCGCCGTTGATAAGATGCTGGAAAATTCTTTGGGTGCTTTATTAAGAATACGTGCGGCAGCAGAGCGAACATATTCGTTTGAGTTTTGCATCATGCCGGGCTTTATTAACACGGCATTACCTTCTTCATCCTTTTCGTATTCGCCGCCCACAAGGCTTTTGAAATTGTTAGAGGATAGGCTTAACAATCTTCTCACTTGCGGAATGTCGCGTGAGCGCTTGACGGTCGGCATTAATACCAGAGGTGTAGCCGCAACATAGAGAATTAGTCCCATAACGAGCGCGCGAGCTTCATCCGTCCAAAAAGGGTCTTTACCACCTCTATCAGTGACAAGGCTATCTGCAATGGTCATGGCATCCTCAACAAAGTCATCATTGTCAGGATCAAGCCAATCCATAATGTTAAAACTTGATTGAGGCATGTTGAGCTTTGAACAAGCTAAATCCCACGGATCGATAATGATGACCTTATGGCCAAGTACATCCCGCCGATATCGCGCAGCAATTAAAGATAACTCACCATCTTTCACATCAAGCGCAACTAGCGAACCATGATGTTCCAAGCATCGCGGCATACTCGCGGTTAGAAGTTTTCCGCTACGTGTAGGCGCTACAGTTAGCAGGTGCTTTTGGGTGTTTGTGGTAATGCAATAAGCACGGCCTTTGTTCGCTTCGGCCATGCCGTAGCCAAGGAATATGCGCCCACTTTCGCCATAACCTTTTTGGTGAAGGTGGCTTTTCGTCGCCCATTTGCTTGAGCCATGCAAATCGGGGTCGCGGCTATATATCCGCGATGGATGCTGTGCCCCTTGGCTACGGAGTTGCATGCGCACCTCCAGAGCAAGGCTTAACGCTAAGAACCTTCTGGCTTTTATAGGCAAGCCCGATGGCACTAAAGTAATGCGATAGCGATTGCTTTACATTGCCGCCTTGAGAAATGAAGTGATCGGTAATGCCTTCAAGGTCATCTTTATGGTTTCCGCCAATGAAATACACAAAGGTCAGAATGCCGTTTTTATTGGCGAGTAATTCAGCTTTTACTTTTGCATCATTTACGGTGTAACCGTCAGTAATGACGATAGCCGCCTTCTGATACCCATTGAAGTAACTGCCAGAAAGGCCTGAATAGGCACTGCTCAGCGCCTTAAAAATATCTGTGCCACCACTGGCTTCAATATTTTCAAACCCGAACCCGCCGCCATTGCATTGCTGATAGTTTTTATGACCGTAAGTTAGGTCGGAGTTAAAGCTACCAACGGCGCAGAGTGCATGTGACGGCAATGAATTAAGAAAGTTATTCGCCGTGCTTTTCACCGCTTCTATGTTGCCAGCCATGGAGCCTGAACGATCAAGCAGCAAAGCGATACCAATATTAGGCGGTGCTTGCTGAACGGTTTTGTAGTCAAAGCACAGCTTTTCACCACTCATTGAATAAACCGCAACACTATCGGGAGGTGGAGAAACGAACTGACCACTGGAATCCCGAAAGCTGGCAACAATATTGAGCTGTGAGAGGTTTCCCGATGTTTGAATAATCTCGGAGGTTCCACCGCTAAAAGCGACAATAATATTGTTTGACTGATCGATATCGAACCCCGATACGATCTTAATACCATTGGCATCGACCATTCCGAACTTGGATATTGTTCTTATGAGAATGTCCGAGGCATCAAGCGAAGGGTCAGTTTTTAACTTCAAAGAAATGGATTTCTCAAAATCATATTTTGAGCGAATAACAATAATCGGCGCTGAATACTCACTTTTTGATTTAACAGTGATAACAGGCTCATTTGCCAGCAGGTTGGTGTTGCAGAAGGCCGATAGGCCAACTGCAACTGCGAGGTTTTTAATGAGAGTTTTCATCGATATCCCTCCACCTAAAGCAACGTATTCAGTCGAGACTTTGTTTGCGCCTCACCAAGCAACTCAAAATCAATGTCGCCACTGCGCGCACGTTTCAAAATTCCGAGTGAGCCAAGATAGGCTTGCAGCACCTTGTCTTGATCGGGGTGAACGCGCATGATTTTGAGAGTGGTGAGTTTGCTAACAAGGTTTGCCAGCGCTAACTCGCTAGGTACTTCTTGAGGCACTTCAACGTTAATCGGATCATTACCTTTCTGAAACGGCACATGAACCGTTGATCCAATCCAGTACAAGCGAATGCTGTCAGGCTGAGTCAGATTCACGGTTGTTTCAATCTGATCAAACGCCACAACCAAATCTGAAAAGGTCGGTTTGAACACAATCAGATTTGTAACATCTTCGGCTTGCGAGAGAAGTTGCCCCGCCGTTCCCGACCACGCAATACGGTTAGGCAGTGCGCTCAGAATAATGTGAATCTGAACATCACTCGTGGCTTTCCTTCGGGAGAGAGAGGTTAATTGCTGAAGTAAGTGAAGCGCGGTATTGCGTGCTTCATCCTGACCTTCACTGGCAATGGTTCCGCCATTCTCGATGAGCACAAAAATATCCTCATGAGTTTTGGCTTTGGGTGCCTGCGCTTGTTCACCGCAACCGGTAATGCAAAGGACAAGGATAAGAGCGGTTACATATTTCATGCTATTTCTCCTCTGACTTAAGGCTTTGGAAGGCGCGCGTAGTGAACAGCGCGAGGATGATGTTGATGACGGCAATCACTGCGCTCACGCCAATCGCCAGCCCTTTGTTTTGTGCAAGAAAGGCCATCACACCGCTTTCTTGCTGCACCACAAAACCACCTTGAGAGCTTTCCCTTGCAACGAGGGTGTATAAATTCACGACCTCAAGGCCAATGACCATGATTAAGACCAAGCCAGCGATACTGGCCAAAATTTGGTTCTGCGGGTGAGAAAACCATTCTTGAGGATCATCCAAGATGTTTTGACGATGCACTTCCGCCCAGATGAAAAGTGGCGTTGCCACCGAAAACGTGGCCAGCAATATCGAAATGATGTGAGAGGCATTGGCATCGGGATCGAGCATGCCAAACAAGCTGCCAAGTACAGGAAGCTCCGAAAGGTACGTTTCGTTCATTAAGCCTATCGTTTCGGTGTAGACCGCATAGAACATAACGAACATGGCGGCTTCAAGTGAGACGGCAAAGAGGACTTTGATCACTCCTGAAGGGCTGACCGCTTTCACACCGTCAAACGGGGATGGTTTGTCGAAGTTCATGAGCGCACCTCCCCAGATTTGCGGGGCAGCGCATTACGGCAGCCGTGCTTGGCACAGTATCCACTGTTACAGCTATAGAACTGCTCGCAGCGAAGCTGGTCTGTTATTGCAGTTGCGGGTTTTGGCGGTTCGCCTATTGGGTCAGCAACCACTGATAAGGTGATATCTATTGATATCTTGGATAAAGTAGACATAAGTCCATCCTCCTGTTGTGAAGCCCAAATTTCGGGCGGAATTTGCCTTAAAAGACAAAAAGGAGGATTACTTAGGGGGATATTCGGAGTATACGCCCCGTCAAGAGCCCGTAAAGCCTGCTGTTTGGCTTAGGTACGTTAATTGCCCCAAATCGGAATGATTTGAGTTTATGGTTAGAAACTACAAACAGAAAAATCGATATTTTAAGAACTCGCGTCTGTCAGACGAGCAAAGCGAATTCCTTATCCTTTCTTACTTAAAAGGCGTAAAAATTTCCAAATGCGCTGAATTACTTGGTCGCTCGAAACAAAGCGTTAGCAATTTATATAACCGCTTGGATGAGCTGGTTTTTAATAGTGACAATAAAGGAAGAGCGCTCTTTCACGACCTTACCCAGCTTCTTGATGATGACGAAGATAGCGAGGCGGATGCGCTTAGGTACATGTTATTTACAGTGCATGGGATGCTAATCAACCTTGATGCTAAAGGTTACACCAGAGATATGAGGGTGCAGGAAGGTTGGGATGATTTCCTTTGGGAGGAAACTATGCGGCACACCCCTCATTTGCTTTATCACTGGGGCATGTGGCAAGAATATCCGAGGCGGAATCATCTCCGAGCTTGCATTTTTACATGCAGCTCCGATACACCGCCCTTAGCCGTAAAAGAACAAATAGAAAATGGGCAAAGACAGCAAGTTATTGAAAAGCGCATAGCGTGCAAAACATGCCCGATCAGACTCAAACAGGTATATGATCCGCCATGGGGCAAGCCTTCATATCCTTGCAACGAAAGTTCTGAGCGATCTATCGTATATGAGCCATACCGAGAATACGTTAATGATGTAAATGAAATCATCGTGTTTTGGGTCGATGTTTTGTGGTTTCTGGGGCATTTTCGAAACATCACTGAAAGTGTGCAAGGTTTGAAAAATAAGGTCATGAGGGGAGCATATTTCAGTGCTCTCAAGCGCTCTGAGTTTAAAGTAAGTGAAAACTTGGTAGGTGGTGTCGGAGCGGATGTTCCAACTCCATTTTTGTATCCTGAACAAATTGAGGATCAGAAGCGTGGCTTGAGATTTGTATCGCAGCTTGATCGCCCAGCGCTCAATGCTTTTGCGAAAGCATTAGACTCCAGAAAGAAAAAATAATCTATCCGCCCAAAAAGCTATTTAGGTGATTTCAGGTGGAGTGTCGTTACTCTGCTCAGCAAAATGACCAAACTCATCTTCTTTCTTTACTCTTTCGGCGTGTTTGCTCCATTTTCTAACGTTTTTAAAAACATTATAAAAGCGAACGTCATCACCTCCGTTTTCAGGAAGTTCAAATAGTTTATTGGCAAGCTCAAATCGCGTTAGGCCAAGCTCTTGGCAATCCATATCAAACTCGTCAATGAGTTTTGGATCGGCACCCGAAAGGCTTATATCCTTCCATGTTCCAGTTTGCTTTCGCCCACTTGGTGGACTGCCATCAGGTGTTGATCTGTATGTAAATTCGTCTTTCATCCATAAAACCTTTCAGCTTTATGGTTATCAGAAAAGCTTTAAAATTTTCAATAAAAATCGTGGTTAGACGCTAAAAGCTATTTTCCTAAGCCACTCGTGCTTTTTCTCAAGCATGTGACCACGGCCATATTTCGGCCCCGACTTCTTGTGCCCCATGAGTTCGTCGATGACTTCCTCTGGCGCACCTGCGTCGCGGAGGCGGTCTTTAAAGGTATGGCGCAGCGAATAGAGGGAATGATTTGGTGTTGGTTTTAAATCGTTTTCACGCAAATATTTATTGATGGTCGTGGAAGCGGTATCGGCGGTGCGATAATGATTGAAGCCACTTGGCAATTGCTGGAAGGCATGGAGCGCCGCACCTACGAGTGGGATTTTACGCTCTGAGGTAAGTGTTTTAAGCGCCTTGTTTTCGCGCGCGCGAATCCAGATATAAGGAATAGGCTCATCCAGAACGATATCTTCTTCAGTAAGTCCGATCAGCTCAGATTCACGCGCGCCAGTATCGGCCATGGCGAATACTAAAAGCCTCGCTTCAACATTCAATCCGTTCAGGCCGTGCTTGGAAAGTAAGACATCTTGAACATAGCTGGCTTCAAAAGGTGGCCTTGATTGCTCCAGCTCCTTAAGGCGTATTTTTGAAAACAGCACATCAAAGTCGGTCGCCACCTCATATTGAAGCCCGACCACCTGAAGTATGTCTTTCACATACATCATGTTCTTATTGGCGGTCGCGGCCACGACTTCGCCTTTTTCAATGCGATCCATCCACCATTGCCGGAACTGTAAAATATCAGATCGGGCAATGGATTTAAGAGGCTTATCCCCGATAGCGCTGATAAAGTAATTGATGGCAGCAAGGCGAGGGTTTTTCCATTTGCGGATTTGATGCTCGGACTTATTGGTGAGCCTGTCACGGCATAGCGGCCAGTATTTATCCGCGCAAGTGCTTAAAGGAAGCTCTGGCACATCCGTGCCGCCAAGCACGGAAGAGACCGTTTCAGGTTGTTCTATGGCCTTGTTTGCCGTTTTTAGGCGCTCGACTATTTCTTCTAACGGCTCTTTGGCAATTTCAACGGCATTCTTATAGGCAAAGCCATGGGCTTTTGCGAGCTTGATTGCGGTGCGATATTCGGCTTCAGGATCAGCTTTGCCATTGCCTTTAATCAGACTGCGCCAATAATCTTCAATATAGTCGTTATAGATGGCAGCTTTTCGGATGGCTTCTTTTTCATCTTTGGTGCCCAAAGATATTTTGATGATGGCGCGCTTATCATAGTCGGACACGTATTCAGGAACGCGCCTGCGATAATAAAAATTCTTTCCTCTGCAAAATACATAGTTCGCCATCCATGTGTCCCAATTTGTAGCCCACTTTGTGTACCATTTTTAGGTAAAGAAAAAATGTGCCTTGGTCAATTGAAAAACAAATTTCAATCAATACAACATGTTAGCGGGAAAATAGTTAAGATTATGTAAATGAAAATGGTGGAGGGGGCAGGATTCGATTTGAAAATTTTCATCTCTAATTGTTATTCTATTTCAGTGCTTTAGATATTTATTAGAAATTACTACTATAAAAATTTGTGTCCCAGTATGTGTACCATTTTGTGTCCCAGTTTTTAGCGGTCTGTAGGTTCGAATCCTGTGTGCTTTTTTGCAATTTTTATAGCACGGTTTAGGGTTTTAACTTTATCTTTTCTGCTCTGGTATTCTTTTTCAAGGCGCTCGAATATCGGCAAGTATTTATCGCCATATCGTGCCACGATTTTTGCAGCCTGATGATACGCTCTTTTAATTTGTTCCAAGCTTAATTGATCACTCATGCAACCCTCTCTGGTGATAGAGGTGTGGGCACTTAATCCATTCATGCAAATCTTTCAGGTAAAACGCTTCGCGAATACGCTTACCTGTGGAGGATAATGTTCTAGGTTTGGGGAATGTGCCGCAATCAATGCGCCTTAGTATTTCTTGTTTAGGGATACCGCATAAGCGAGCGGCAAGCTTGAGAGGGATAAGCGCATTGCTTTGGATCATAAGCGCCGCTGTTACCTGCGCTTCAAAATCTGCCTTGATGCTTTTGCCGTTTAATAACTCATCCATGGGGCTTTCCTTTTATAGGAAGCAGCGGTAACAGCAAAATGCCGCATCGCAGCCTTGCACCCATTTATTAACGTTAACTTAGGATGGCCATAAAACAACCAGCCTACGATAACGATAACAGATAAATACTAATTTTTAGTTAATACCGGCAAGTGTAGCTAAGGATAATCTCGTTATAGATCAGATTGTTGGTTAGAGGTACACAAGGCACGCCCAAAATTAAGATTTGTCTGACGTTAGCTTCAAAAAAATTTAGAAAACTGAACAAGGAAATGCAATGGAGTCTTAGTCAATACGCTATTGCATCTCCTTTTATCTACATATTCACTTGATAACTACATCAGATCGAAAATACTGCACAATCTCAGTAAGATCTAGAGCAACAAAATCTATAGTATGTTGCTCTCGGAAATGCTGATTGAAAGCCGCTTCATTTTCAAACCTTTCCCATAACAGAAATCGACACTCATCGTCCAGACACTGATGCAAACTAAATAAACTGCAACCTGACTCTCCGACCGTATTTTGACATAGCGTTACCAAAGCAGCTTTAGCCTCCGATAACCTTCTTTTTTCCTTTACTCGCAGTTCAGCAGTGATATGGTAGCCTGTTTGTTGCATTATTCAATACTCCTTTAAATCGCTGTTAAGGAATATGTTACAAGCTAGAGTTCACTCTAGGTCAAGCTTTTTTCTTTTTCCTCGTACGCTTTAATCTTATAATCTACGACAGACAGCTCCTCTCGAAGTTTTTGAATATTTGACTTCAATTTCATCGAGTGATCTATAAGCATGTCTTTTCTTTGAGATATGCTATCGTCCCCTAAATACCTCAAAGAAGAAAACTGCCTAATCTCGTCTAATGACATACCTGTAGATTTTAATCTTTGAATCCATTCAATCCAAACTAGATCATCGTTACTGTAAACTCTCCTTCCTGAATCGTTTCTTGTGACGTTTTCTAGCAATCCCTCTTTTTCATAGTATCGTAATGTGTGTACCGATAATCCGGATATCTTTGATATTTCTGAAATATACAAATGTCGTACCTATATTCTGTTACAAGCGGTGGATTTTAGGTCAATACTAAAGGCGTTAGATATAGTTAAAGAGTAGGCGTAGACGGGGAGGCTGAAAATTCTTTGTTTGCCTTAATTGAATAAAATTCACAGTATAACCTCATAATTTCCGTAGCATCTCGCTCCGCTCTATGCTCTGTTTCATCGGCTATCCCCGCCTGTTCATACGCCATGTCGAAGTCTGGATCTTCCAGAGCGATAAAGTCATACAAATAGAATACGTCGAACCCACGCTCTACCCCTGAAGCCTCATACAACCTATCAAGCCAGAATAAATCGGCCCTAGCATTTGGGCTATCACACATGGCTATTTTACCGTCTACTTGCTCATTGAGCCATTCCGCAACAAAACGACTATTTCTACCTTCTTCGAATAATCGTGTGCGTGAAATTCTGTGAATAGCTCCAATATCCTCATCGCTAGGTTCACTGTTCCAGTCTTGCCAGCCTGGCTCAGGGCGAATTAAATAAGCCTGTGAACCTCCATTATCAAGTGCAACGGCGATCTCGACAGGGTAGCTTAATAGTGCAGTATCATACGTATCTCCGGAGACCCCTCTCAAAGAGGAGGCCTCAATGTCAATTATTACAACCTGAGAGGGTGACGGTATACCAACTTTATTGTCTAAATCTCTGTTCATATAGCTAAACGTATTTGTGTGCGGGACTTGAGTCAACTTAAAACCTTCTTAAGTGCTTCACAGCAACATTTGGCGTGCATTTGCGGCTTGGTTAAATTGGCGTTTTTTTGCCTCGCAGTCCAAGAAGGTGGTCGTTTTCCCCAAGTCTTTGCAAGATGCACTTGTATGTGATTTTCACTCTTCAGCTTTGGTACTAGATGTTTATAGATGATTGAATCATTCATTAATCGGTCAGCATCCTTTAATTGGCCGTATAAGCGTAGACAGATTTGTCTTCATGATGGAAAGAAGGGGCTTTCTTATTGTTGAGTAATTGCTTACTGCTGCTGATTAATAGATTTCAGTACATCCTTTTTCGCAGGTGGAAAGATTTCATCGACGAAGTCTTAATATGCGTAAGCATTGAGGAGCAAATATCCTGAAGCCAATTTTCCTTCCTATAGCATTTAACGGTCTACTCAATATTTTCAACTATAAAATCAATGAAGCTTCGAACCGTTGAAGACAGGTACTTCCGGTTGGGATAGATCAAAAAAATATCCGCCGTAACAGGCATAAATTCATTGAATAGAAATACTAAATCTCCTTTTTCTATCTCATCCGTCAGTATCAACTTTGGCACTCTCGCTATACCCTGAGCAGATTTGCACAATGCTAGGCCCATTTCAGCACTATTGGTGATTAAATGGCTTTCGACTTTTACAGTGCTTTGTCGCCCGTCTTCATCTTGGTACTGCCAAATGTTTTGATTGACGGTAGAGCGAAAGTTAATGGTTCTATGATGAACCAAATCATCGGGTGATCGCGGCATCCCCCATTTCTTTAAGTAATTCGGGGCGACGATAGTGACAATGTCGACGCTAGTCAATTTTCGACTAACAAAGCTTGAATCAGGAAGTCGATCCGAAGCTCTAAGCACCAGATCATAGCCATCGGCTACGATATCGACTAACTGATCATTCAGTTCCAGCTCAACAGTGACCTCTGGATATCGTTCCATGTATTCGCCTAGCATCGGCTTGATTTTGGCTAATGCAAAACTAACAGGGCAACTTATCCGTAAATTTCCTTTTGGGACAAATTGTTGACCACTTAACTGCCGCTCAACTTGCAAGGCATCATGGACGATATTCTGGCATTGGCGATAATAAATTTCGCCAGCCGGTGTCAGCCTCAGAGCTCTCGTAGTGCGATTGAGCAGCCTTACTCCCAAGCGTTTTTCAAGCTTGCTTATCTCATTGCTGATATACGATTTGCTATGATCCAGTAAAGCGGCCGCTTCAGTAAAGCTTCCACAATCAACAACTTGTTTAAACGTCACAATGCCACTTAATAGTTGCGTATCCATAAGTCACTCAAATTAAAAGTCGTACGAGAACAATAAGTTCTTAATAGGCTAGTTAATAACTAGAAATGAACAATATATACTTTGCGCTCAATAAACAATTGGAGAATGCAAAATGCAGAATGTATTGATACTGAACTCAAGCCCTACACCTGATGATAGTGTTTCGACCAGATTTACCGCATTCTTCGAGCAAGAACTACTTAGCAGCGGTCGCTATAACTTCGTAACGCGTGACTTGGGCGCGCACCCTCCTGAGCATTTGAACGCATTAGCACTGTCCGGGTTCTTTATTGACCCAAGCGAACATACTTCGGAACAGATACAAGCACTTAGCGAAAGTACTTGCTTAATCAAGGAGCTAAAGAATTCAGACCTCATCATAATTGGTGCGGCTATGCATAACCATACGGTGACCTCCGGCCTTAAAGCTTACATAGACCTAGTCACACGACCGGGTTTGACTTTTGAATATGGAGCTGAAGGCCCTCGAGGTTTTCTAAACGGTAAAAAGGTATTTGTTGTTATTTCAGCAGGAGGCGAGTACAGCTCGGAAGTGGCAAAAAAATCTGATTTCGTCACACCTCTGCTTAAAGAAGTCCTAGGGTTCATTGGGTTGAATGACATCACATTCATTCCCGTTTTTGGCACGTACGCGGACAATGGTATTTTTGAGCAATATAAGAACTCGGCCAGAAGATTGATAAAAACTGAAGTGCGAAAACTAAAAGAATTATAAGCACTAAGGAAAGGGACAACTGAAAAGCAGTCCTCAATTTAGTACAAATTAACCGAACAGAAGCGTGGAGCTAACAGACTTACCGAAAGTGTGATTTAAACTAGCCCTGGCTAACCTAAATCACACGTGAAACGAAAAGTCACAGATAGCGCTTCACATGCTAAAATAAATACTTTGATTTAGTCGCTTAAAATGGGTAGCCCAACACGTTTACGACCTTCTGAAGTTTTGAGTGAAAAGTCTGTTCCTGCGTACTCCGCACCTTCGTCTCCACATAGAAAAGCAACAGCTTCGCCTACCCACTCCGGTGGTATGTGGACGCTCCAATCTAAATTGCTCACAGTGTTGATTTTAGAATCCCGTATTTTTTCCATCATGGCAGTAGCGACAGTGCCAGGTGACAGTCCTACGACTCGAATGTTCCTTTCTCCAATTTCTTTGTGAGCAACCTCTGTAAGTTTTTTGGCTGCGGCCTTCGCAGAGCAGTAATGACTCCAGCCGATGAGGGCGCTATTCGCTGCCCCAGAGCTCATATTAATGATTATTCCACCACCCTGTTCAATCATAATTGGCGCCGCCGCCCGAATTCCGTGGTAGACCCCCTTATAGTTAATGTCAGCGGCGCGTGCCCACGTATCTGGGTCGCTCTCGATAAGCGGTGCAAGGGGCTCTATCACTCCCGCATTATTTACCAAAATATCGATCCTTCCTGTCTTTTCAACTGCATATTCGATGGCCTCGGTAACGGAGAGATAATCACTAACATCACACGGAACGGCCAATGCGCTTAATCCACCAGAGCGAAGCGAATCAGCTTCTGATTCGATTTTCTGGTGTGATCGAGCAGTCAAAACAACCGTTGCGCCGTACGCTGCGAGAGCTTTAGCTGTTGCTAGCCCAATACCCTGGCTTGCTCCCATAATGAGAGCGGTACGCCCTGAAAAGTTTAATGACTGCAACATATTAAGACTCCTCAACAACGAGCTGGGATATATCAACCAAGGCTTGCCGTTTGGCCGTTTCGAGTGCATCAGGATCGCCTGTTGTTCCTTCAATACGGATGACGTGCGTCTTTTCTATCCCAAGAAAACTCATTAAAGCTCTGAGGTAGGGTTCGAGGAAGTCCATCTCAGATAAGCCACCACCCTGAGCGTAACCTTGAGCCCCATAACTGAGGACTAATACCGACCGCTTAGCAGTAACAAGCCCTTCAAACTGCGACCCGTCAAACGCAAAAGTTTTATTGATCCGTACGATCTGATCGATCCACGCTTTGAGTGATGATGGCACCCCAAAATTGTACATTGGCGCGCTAATTAGTAGTGTGTCGGCCATCTTTAACTCTTGAATGAGTTCGTCTGATAGAGCTGTGGCTGCTTTAAGTTTCTCAGTCTTGCCACTCGGAGGTGCATAGAAGCCAGCAATCGTATCATTGGTGATATGAGGCAAATTTTCGGTCGCGAGATCTCGAGTCTTGGTGCTGAGAGAAGGAATTAAGGTCAGTAGGCGTTTCTCCGCGTTATCTGCTAATTCGCGCGACACAGAATCCCTGTTTCTGGGACTGCAATCTAATCGAAGTAAGTAGGTCATGTTGATCTCCAATGGTTGGGGTTCTACACACCTTAATAAAATCAAAATACGCAATAAATAACCTTCTTTGCAATTCATTAGTGTGCTATAAGCAATTATGAATACTGATTACATTAAGACATTTTTGGCAGTGTATCGCTCGGGAAGCTTTGTAGAGGTCGCAAAAGATCAAAACTTGGCGCCTTCTTCGGTCTCTCGTTCGATAAGCGCGCTTGAAAATTTGTTGAAAACACGCCTCTTTCAACGTACCACGCGGAATCTAACTCCTACGCGGGCCGGAGAAATCTATTTTGAACGAATCGCGCCATTGATAGAGGAAATGGATTTAACGCATCAGTCCTTAATTGATGCCGCAGCCACCCCATCGGGACGCTTGCGCGTCACCGCATCAGTGACCTACGGTCAAGTCGTGATTGCTCCTCGTCTGAAGTTATTTCGCGAACGTTACCCAAACATTGATGTGGAGCTTCTGTTGTCCGACGGGCAGGTAGACCTAGTTAATGGTCAAGTGGACATTGCGATACGGCACGGTAACTTACCCGATAGCACTTTAGTTGCGCGAAAACTGGCCGATGTTAACTACCGTCTGGTTTCCAGCAAAACCTATCTTGAACAGAACGAAATACCTAAAAGTCCGGATGAATTGCGACAGCATGAATTGGTAACATTCGTTTATGATAATTTCCGCTACGCTTGGGTATTTGAGGCTAATGGCGATACCTGCACGCTTCCTATAAAACCGGCATTAACGATATCCAGCGCCGCTGCGATCCGACAATGTGTGATTAATGGCGCTGGTATTTCGCTGCTCGCAGACTGGATGATTGAAGAGGACTTGAGTAAAGGTCTTTTAGTGGAGCTGCTTCCAGATTGGAAGGTTAGCGGTGCATCCTCTGACTCTTCAATTTGGTTGGTCTATCCATCAAGTCGGTTTATTCCAGCAAAAAGCAAAGCTTTTGCAAACTTCCTTCTCAATTAAAGGAGAACAAATATGATTTCAATTTCCCATATTGATCACATCGTCCTCACTGTGCACTCGATAGAGGACACTTGTGTTTTTTATAGTCAAGTTCTTGGTATGGAATGTATAGAGTTTTCCGAAGGCCGTAAGGCCCTAAAATTTGGTAATCAAAAAATAAACTTACACCTTAAAGGCAAAGAATTTAAACCTCATGCCACTCACCCCAAAAGTGGTAGTGCAGATATTTGTTTTATTACGGATTGCCCTATTAAGGATGTAGTTTCTTCTTTAACGGCCGCATCTATACAAATCGAATGTGGGCCGATTGGTAGAACGGGTGCAGAGGGTAAGATTGAATCAGTCTATATTCGAGATCCGGATGGAAATTTACTCGAAATATCAAACTACTTGACGGTGTAGTATTATTGTAGCTCTGTAGTGCGTCACAACAGTTAGGGTTTATTTCACCAAAAGCGATAAACCTTTTTTAATTACATTATGGCCAGCGAAGATTGAGGCAACACCATGGAAATTTTACTTTTTATACTTGTCTCGGTAGGCATCATTATTGTCCCGGGGCCTAATGTTTTGGTCATAGTATCTACTTGCATTTCCCATGGGCGATCACGAGGTTTGCAAACCGTCGCCGGAACAAGCGCTGCAATGCTGGTGCAACTGCTTATCTCAGCTTTTGGAACGTCATGGTTTATATCTCAGTTAGCATTCGGTTTTTTATGGCTAAAATGGATTGGGGTCGCTTACCTTTGTTACCTCGGAGTGAATCATCTAATCAATGCAGTAAAGAAAACTGATGCTCAGGAAGTTACTGGGTTAGGGTCTTTTCAGCGAGGTTTTTGGGTTTCATTAACCAACCCAAAAACGATATTATTCTTTAGCGCATTCCTGCCACAGTTTGTTTCCGCGTCACAGCCTTACCTTAACCAAATAGCATTGCTCTCGTGCATTTTTTGGTTGCTCGCACTAGTGCTGGATTCCGGTTACGTATTTTTAGCAAATAAGGCTTCGAAAGTGTTTGGTGAAAAACTAGCCGCGCGTCAAAACTATTTTAGTGGCGCGCTTTATCTTGGGGCAAGTGGTGTGTTGGCGGCAACTGAAAAAGGGTCATAGATAAGATAGGAAGCTACTGTTTTGGAGTTTGATTCATCTATTTAACCAGTGATTTTGATTTTTTGTTAAACAGAGTTTTCTATGTGTTAGCTCGTCGCTAACGAGGGGCGGTTGATATCAACTAAGCTAATATCTCCTGTTTCATATAGTTTATCAAAGGCGCCTAATCCTTTTTCTTTGATCAATTCATACTCGCTTCCATATATAGGAATTAACCAAAACAAATCTACGTGTTGAGAGCCGATGTGAAAGCAGCTAAGCTCTTCAGGTTCGCCTCTTGGTTCATCAAAGAGCAGCGCCTTGGGCCAACCATTGGGCGCCAGTGGACTTTCCGGTATTGTCGTCCCGGCGGTTAATTGCCTTCCCAGAGTGTTAAGTAGGTAAGAGGCCACGTCGAATAGATAGTTTTTGATTTGACCCTCTTGTTCAATAGCCACTTCTTTAGGCAGTACCATCATCAGTTCAGCGCCGATGCCATATTGCCTTTCGCTGTCTTTTGATCGGATTGAAGACAAGCCAATTGTTGAAAACCGCGTTATATTCTCACTATCGTCGCCGGGAAATGTGTAAAGCTCAACCCGCTCGCCTTCTCGACTCATTGTTTGCCTAAACTCTGGCATCTCCCAATGTTTCATATATTCGGATAGTATGATTGTTCGCCGTATATCAAAAGACAGTTTTTGGCACTCGGTTTCACATGTACCGTTATGCTTGTTGCGTTTCATATAAATTACCCTAGTATGTTAAAGGCTGAATGCTATTAAATCATACAAAATAAAAGGTTTCGTTAATGACCGTAGAGCAAGTTGATGCCATTTTACGTTTGTTGCTTTACAGAATTATACAAAGACGCACCAAAGAAAAACTGATTGTCAAAAAGAAGAATATAATTATACGGTTCAAAATCTCATCCTTTTTTTCGAACTACGAAATCCACTAAAGTTTCTATGTTTCGCCCAGTTACAATTGGCCCAGAATCTAATTTTTCGACAGGGCGTCCAAATCTATTTACCCATACAGTTGGATATCCAAACCAACTGGCACCAGCGGCATCCCATGCGCCAAAAGCTGCAAAAGCTATGTTTCTTTTCGGCAATTGAAAGGCATCAACCCCCATCTGATAGGCGCGTGGATCAGGCTTAAAAGCTTGCACAACATCTGTGCTTAAATAAAACTCGAAGGCATTCTCTATGTCGTTATTTCGTGTGTTCGTCCTTAACATCTCTTCCGATAAATTAGATAGAAACCCTAGTCTAATTCCGTTATTTTTAAACACCTTCAGCGCCTGCATAACATCTGGCCATAGTTTAAGCTGTAACCAAATATTGAGTAATCGATCACGCTGATCCGTACGCAATGTAATCTTTAGGTCTTCTGCGGTGTAGTCAAGTGCATCGGCAACAGTGCCATGAAACCCCTTATATTGTTCAGCGCTTGTCCGCAACCATGTATAAGCAAAAATTTTGTCAAACCAAGCTTTGCCGAAAGCTCCCCCATTCTCTGGTATGATTTCTTTTACCTCACCCATAATTGACCGGGGATCAAAAAGAGGAAACCCATCAAAAGCGATAGCTTTAATATCCGGATTTTCTGTGGCTGCCATTGCTAAATTCATAAGAGGATGGCCAATCATAAGACTAGCGAGCGAACCTCCCGCCGTTAATGATAGGAAGGTTCTGCGGTCAATCATATTCTCCATTATAGGGACTCCTTGTAAGCCTTCAGACTTGTTGTACATTTGCTTTTGCTTGGCATCATTTTCATTCATCGTGAACCTCCTTTAAAACATTTGTTGCATTTGCCATCGAAGGAAAGCCCGAGTAGGCTCCCACCAAAACAATAATGTCGGCAATCTCCCTTGAGTGGATTCCAAGGTTCAGTGCACCTTGTATATGAAACTTTAATTGGTCGGTTGCTCCCATTGCAGTGAGCGCCGCAATCGTGATCATTTCTCGCGATTGGTAGTCTAGCGCTGGTCTCGATAATATGTCGCCAAACGCATATTCAATAACATGTTTGGCAAAGTTAGGCGAAACATCTTTATATGCGTCCTGAAGTGCTTTAGCCTCTATGACCTGTAATTTCTCAAGCTGATTAGAGCCAACCCCTAGCCTTGATTTTTCTGTTTTTTGCTTAGATGCTAAGGTTGGGCTTGTTATATCTGTTATACCTCTTTGTTTACGCTGATCTAACACTTCTTTTAGTGTATTCATTCCATTTACAGAAGATGGCAAGCCCGAATAAACGGACATTTGCAGCATCACCTCCTGCATTTCTAAAGCTGTCCAACCCGAATTTAGCGCACCATTAATATGAACGCTTAACTCAGTTGTGTTATCACCCAATGCGATCAACCCAGCCACCAATACCAGTTCTCTATTCTTAGGCGAAAGATTTATGGATTCATAAACTTCGCCGTAAAGAAAACTGATAAAGTGCTCAGCCAGAGCGGAAGGCATGCCATTTGTTAAGGGCTTACCTTCCGTGTTTGGGGAAACTTTTTTTAGGTTCTGCAAACCTCGCTTGTACAAATCCATATCAATACTCTCCTTGGCAGGGGTTAGCTCTGCACCTGCTGCCATTCCCGATACCAGGTAACTTACAATAAATACAAATGCCAAACGGCTTTTTCGATCAGTCATTTTATTAACAATCCACATAGGTAAGCGGGGCAATAGCAAGGCTATTGGAGAACTAAAACTGTGCCGAAGTTACCGAAGAGGATGCGAGCATCTTTGTTACTTCAACGGGTTTTTCTAACCACTCTTCATATTGAGCAAAAACAGCTTTGGTATAGTCTTGCTCATAATGCAGCTGCAAGGCTTGTTCATTTTCAAAACATTCGAAAAGGTGAAGCGCCCCATTACCTTCCTTGTTTTTCATGAGAGTAAAGACATGACAGCCCGGTTCATTGAGTGTTTGGGGAATAATGGATTCAAGGGCGGCTAAGCCTTCGTCGTAGTATTCGGGTTTTAAGGTGATCGTTGCCGAAACAAACAATCTGTTATCCTGTGCTTCTATGCCTGCCATGGGCAAAAATGAACGAATGAACTCGGCTTGTACTGGCGCAACTCGTGTGTTGATCTGGTCAACACCCATATTATGGCCTACTGTCGTACGTATTGGCCGCTCGCTTTCAGCGTCGACAAGCTCCGCAATCTGATCCGCTACATTTTGGGCATCGGTGCTTTTATCCCCTTGAGCAAATACGCCTTGGAACATGTTCACAATATTGGCTGGCGCCTTAGCGATATCACCATATGACTCTATGCACCGGGTATCGGATGGAGCGGGAGGGCTTTGGATCAGATCAGTACCATGACCACCAGGCTCAACGATTATGGACTCCACGCCAAAGCTTGCGAGTTCATAATGCATAGATTCTGCCATAGCTTCGAGTGCCCATTTGCTCGCGCAATACAACCCAAAGAAGGGCATCGCGAGCCGACCGGAACTAGAACTTATATGGACTAGAAGCCCTGATTTTCGTTCACGCATGTGCGGGAGAACGGCTCTACAGGTGCGTGCAACACCAACAACATTTACATCTAAGCATGCCGAAACCTGCTCAGGCGTATAAGCCTCTGTGATGCCACATGGCATAATGCCCGCGTTATTAATAAGCACATCAATATTTAAACGTTCTTCCAAGGCTTGTATCGCGGAATCTACGGAATCTTCGGACGTAACATCCAGCTCTACTACCTCCAGAGAATGACCATGCTCTGCCGCCCAGCCGGCAAGTTCGGTAGCAATAGCCGCATTATGTCCTTTAATATCTCGCATAGATGCAATGACGTGGTGCCCCAGTTTGGCAAGCGTTTTAGTCGTCAAGTAACCAATTCCTCGGCTCGCTCCGGTGATTAATACGTTCTTACTCATTTGCGTGTTCCTTTCTTAATGTTAAATATGGTTTTTTCAAAGAGTTGAAGAGGGGCTTCGCTACGCTCAGCTTTCATGCGCACCAAAGCGCCACTCCAGGCGTTCATAAGCCAATCCGCAGCTTCTGTATTGCTTAGGTGGCCTAAACCAATATCGCCAAGCTGAATAAGCGCTAAACATTCTGCGACTTCCGATGAGAGCTCCGCCCAATGTTTTTGGAGTATTTTTTGAAACTCATCATTTGTGTCTGCTAACTCAGTTGATAGATTGCACATCAAGCAACCATCCGCGTAATTGCGAGTTTTAAATTCTTCGCTAGCGCCTCTAAAGAAAGCTTCCAGGCGAGCTATAGGAGTGAGGGTATGATCATTTAATACCTGGTTTGCGCCCTCTATTTGCAAGCCATGATAGTACTGGGCTACTTCTAGACCAAACGCCTCTTTACTTTTGAAATAGTGGTAAAAAGAACCTCGCGGTACGCCGCTTTTTTTAAGAACGTCATTAATGCCAATACCTGAGAAACTCTCAGAGCGTATTAGTGACATTCCTGTGTCCAGTAAGCGCGTTTTTGCGTCGTCGTAGTTTTTTATATCTCGTGTTCTAGCCATCTGTTTTGATCATCATTTGTCAGGTTAAATTGGGAAAGTATCGATAATCCTAATGTCAGATCTGTGTCATGCCACCGTCAGCAACCAGTTCAGCCCCAGCCACAAAAGAAGAGTCCGATGAAGCGAGAAATAGTGCAGCTGCTGCTATTTCGTCTGGCTGTCCAATTCGCTTAAGCGGGATCTGGGACGCTTGTAGCGCCTGAAAATCGGCGATCTCTTCCTCTGACAGACCCGTTCGACTGTACGCCGCTGTCATGACTGGGCCAGGAGTAAGAACATTTACACGTATTTTTCGAGGTGCGAGCTCCTGGGTTAAAGTTCGGGCAAGTGCTCTTACAGCAGCTTTGGCTGAGCCGTAGACACTCATGCCCGGTACAGCTCGGCAGTTAGCACTTGATGATACGATAATGGCCGCTCCACTATCGTTCATACATGGAACCGCCTTTTGAAGCGTAAAAAATACGCCTTTGAAATTAACATCACTCTGATAATTAAAATCTTCTTCTGTAACCTCCAGAAATGGCTGCATTATGGCTCCTCCCGCGTTAGCGACAACAATGTCGATGGTGCCGAAGTGGTTCCGTGTTTTCCGAAACAATGTCTCTAGGTCTTCCTGAGAACAGACATCGCCTTTTATAAACATGCTTTCCCCAGTAAGAGCTGTGTCTGCGTTCTTTAGGGACTCTGCATCGCGACCAAAGATAACGACCTTAGCGCCATGATCAGAAAAAATCTTTGCTACCGAAAAACCAATACCGCTATTCCCGCCTGTTACTACGGCTACCTTGCCCTCTAATTTTTTCATTTCCTTAGCCTCATGGTCATTACGTTGTAGTCGAAAAAGTCGATAAGACAGATGAGCAGTCCGACTTTTGTTATTTAATATTAGACCGATCTACTATTAATGTCAAGGCAATGTCCCGTTGAATGAAACGCTACTCTAGCTTACTCAGTCAAAAAGGTAGGGTTTTGAGGCATTACGACGCTTTTATGTCTAAGCGTCAAAAACACAAAGACGGGACTAAGAATTGAGTTTTTCTAGAATGAACATGTGATAGCCAAACTCATGACCAAATTGAGTGCAAATATTCACCTCATTTTGTACATCTTTGAATGCGGAGCTATCTGCCAAATCCCTTTCTAGCTCGCTTAGTCGCTTCCCCAATGGCGTATAGTAGTTTAGCCATGCGCTTTCGCTTTGTGGGAAGTGATCAATAACCTGATAACCGGCTTTTTTCATTTGATTAATTCTGGTCTGAACCAGTTGAATATCCGGATATTCTTGTTCCCAAAACTCAATTGACTCACAGCTCGGAGTCGATGTTCGCCAGACCATATCGCTGAGCATTAAATACCCGTGCTTTTTAAGTACAGAACGCCATTGCGCCAATGCATTTTCCACTCCGATTATATAGGCACTTCCTTCCGCCCATAGAAGATCAAAACTGTTTTTTGGAAAAGGTAGCTCCGTCATGCCCGCACAAACCGTGCTGAGTTGGTCAACCAGACATTGTTGCGCAAAGCGCTGCTCCAGCCTATCAAGAGCTGATTGCTCATTGTCCAAGGCTGTAATCTCCGCGTTACTACATTTTGCCAATACTTCAGTAGAAATCCCTTTACCGCAACCGATTTCCAGAATGGATTCTGGCAATTTTGGTACAGCGAGTAATGCTTTTTTGGTATCTTCCTCACTACCTGGACCCCATCGCTCTAGTGTTTCAAAGATCTTCATGAAATCATTCATATATAAGTCGTGTTCGTTCATATTCTTTGATAACCACTTCAATTGCAGAGCTTCTTTATCGCTAAAACCCTGAGTTAATAACCATTCTAAATGAGCATCGGGTGCCCGCTTATTCAAGTCTTCGTGCCACGCTTTGGTGTCACCTTCACCGATTAAGGCTACAAGCAACTTTTTAGACTGTTGTTTTTGCTCAATCTCTTTATCAAGTGCTGTTAAACGCTCCAGCAATAGCGCTTTATTAATTTTTTCCTCAAGGCATGCTTTACATTCCTTCAGTGTCAAACCACCAGATTGCAATTTTTGGATCAACAAGATTCGCTGTAAATCTTTCTCTGTATATACTCGATAGCCATTCGGTTGTCTGTCGCCAGAGATCAATCTAATCTTTTCATAGTAAAGAAGAGTGGTTCTTGATAATCCAACTTTGCTTGCAAGTTCTGATATTGTATACAGAGAGTTATACCTTCTAGGAAGTGACTGTAAGCACCTTAAACTGTAAAGCAGTAGATAGGTCAATAGATTTTAATGAGTTTTTTACAAGGAAGTTAGCGCTTATGATGCGTTGGCTGATCGAGATTAGAGTTTTAATTTTGCTGCTAACTTAGGCTATCTTTTGCGTAAACACGTGGCTTTTCTTTTTCCTGTTCCCACCAGTCCTGCTTAAGCTGTTGGGTTGTAGCAGGAAACTGTTCCTCTAAAACCTCCATATCCACTATTCTGTCCGTGCGAAAGTGCCTGAATCCTTCTCGTTTTTCGCACCATGCGACAGCGAGTTTAACCGTTTCGAAATAGGCAAGCATAAAAGGCCAAATAGTTCGCTGGCTAACCTTGCCAGCTCCATCTGTATACTCTATTTTGACTTTCTTTCGCGAGCGCATTGCTTCACGCAAAACCTCGGAGTCTATCGTATCGGAGATGATAGGCGTAAGGCAGGGGGCTACAACGACCAAAGAATCAGCGACTTTTTTTAGGTGCTGAGGTACGACATCGTTTAGCT
Organism: uncultured Ketobacter sp.; assembly: GCA_963922875.1. GTDB lineage: Bacteria > Pseudomonadota > Gammaproteobacteria > Pseudomonadales > Ketobacteraceae > Ketobacter. The sequence continues at coordinate 52,571 of CAWUJH010000012.1, forward strand.
TTTCAACCAAGCTTCTCGCGCCGATCGAGAGTTTCTCATCACCACGCTCGGCAACCCATTGAGCCCCTAAAAGCGCAGCCTCCAGCTCATCTAACGTAAGCATCAAAGGAGGCATGTCGTAGCCATCTCTCAAAATGTAACCAATGCCTGCCTCCCCCTCTATTGGGATGTTCTGAGCCTGAAGCTCTGCAATATCTCGATAGATAGTGCGTAACGAGACCTCCAGCTGCTCACATAATTGTTGCGCAGTGATCGGCCGCTTGGCCGATCGCAAGGTCTGAATAATACTAAAAAGTCGTCTTGTCGCTGACATAAGGCTCTTTTCACATTTCTGGTAATGACTTTTTAACGCCATCCATTTCTAGCATGGCCTTGTACCACCTTCCAGTGCTTTCCCCTGTGGGAAGTTCGTCTGCTAAACCCAGATGAAATATATTAGAGACAAGCGCAAGATCGGCGATGGTCGGCCTTGCGCCGCAAAGAAACTGCGAATCAGCAAAGGTTTTCTCTAGCAGAGGCGACAACTCTACCATTTTTTCTTGCCCTTGCTTGATAGCATCTTGATCAGCGTCCTCTCCCATAAATACTTTGTTAAGCACAATACCGAGAACAGCGGGAGATAAACGGCATTGAATCCAGTCCAGCCACTGATCTACAGCCGCTCGCTGATCTGCATCCTGAGGGTACCAAGCCTCAAAGTCATGCTTGCTACAAAGATAGCGTAATATCGCATTTGACTCGTGAATCTTAACATTATCGGCAATTAACGTGGGAACCTGATGATTTGGATTGATCTCCAAATATGTTGGTGACATATGCTCACCATTCATCATGTCGACGTTTTTAAATTCGTATTCTAAGCCAGTCTCTTCTAATAGAGAAACCACACGTCGACTGTGCTGTGAGAATGGAAAGCCATAAAGTGTATACATAAAGATATCCTTAAGTTAGGGTTTGGATGATAAATAAACGCGCCGAAAGATTAACAGAGCACTGCTGTCACCTCCTGTCAGCAGTCTTTCGAAATGTAAAAATGAGTGAGAGAAGAAGTTACGAAAGGAGCTAATTTGTGGGAGAAATTACATTTGTTCATCTCAGTGAAACGTACGAAAAACAGCTCATTGATTTAATGAATAACCCTTTAGTAGGCAAGCACCTGCCATTACTGGAGGGCGCTTTTTCGGAGGAGAATTGCCAAGAATTTTTAAGATCGAAAAAGCAACTCTGGGAAGAACATGGGATTGGCCCTTGGATTGTATTAGTTAATAACAATTTTGCTGGATGGGGAGGGTTGCAGCCCGAAAACGGAGAAATAGATTTTGCCTTAGTGCTCCACCCTGACTTTTGGGGCTATGGAAGAAAGGTATTTGATAAGATCAAAAATATTGCGTTTGTTGATTGGAAGCTGGAGTCAATAACAGCGCTCTTACCGATTGATAGGCCAAACTCGAAAGCCATCACTCGATTTGGTTTTGTCGAAGATGGAAACTATTTAATCGGTGGCCAGCAATTTGTTCGATTTCGACTATCAGCTATACATGTGTAAAAACTAAGGTGAGGCGATGTAAATGGTTGCACGTTTATTCGCCTCGCTCTACCCTCCAGGGTGGATTTAGACGGTTGGCACCAGCCCAATATAGTTTTATCTTATTACCTGATGGGTCATGTAATATTGCTTCTCTCCATAGATATTCCATATCCATCGGCTCTTGATCAAATTTGAACCCTTGTTCTTTGAGATCAGATACCAATTTATCTATTTCGTGATTCTCAAAGTATATGACACTACCATTTAGACATTTCTTCTTTTCAAGAAAAAGAGAAAATGTTGACTGCCCTTCAGGGCATTCGAATCTAGCATAATGAGGAGTATCTACTATTTGTAGGAACCCCATTCGCCTATAAAAATCTGTTGCTTCATCCATGTTTGAAACGGGTAGCATTACCTGATTCATATTCATTGTTCGGTCCTTTTTAATGGTTTTGTTAGTTCAAAAAAATTCTTCTCCGAAGAAACGCCAGATTTTGTTCCTTCTGAATTTTCCGGCGTTTGATACACTGCTTACACTTAAAACAGGCTTACTTTATGGCATTAATTTTGAATTCATTATGAAGTTTTACCCAATGTTCTCTGAGCGTGTCTTTGTGCGCTTCGTCCATCGGTAACGCTTTCAGAGCCTCAGGCCATAACTCTCTCGCTTTTGTCATTGTGTCATCTAAATGAGGTTTGATCGCTCGCCACGGAATACCCGACTTATCTGCCCACGACTGAAAATGCGCCATAGTAACGCTATACCATTCTTTGGTTTTACCGAGGTTGAGCGCATATTGGGTTTCATTTTCGATATAAACATTGGTTGTAACGATATCGTATGCAGGAGACAGCCGTGGCGTGACTTTATCGGGATATAGAAAGCTCCAGTTCTTGAGATGTGCATCCCCATTCGCCAAGAGAATATTCACCAGTAATCGCCTTGCGAACTGTTGAGCGTCGGCAAGGCCGTCGCCAGAAAAGTCATAAATGACTTTACCGATATTCTCATAATTAGCAGACGTGTATTTTTCGTGCGGGTACTTCACCAGAATTTGCGCGAAATCTTCCATGTGAATACGTAAATCGTCGTCACGATCAAATCGCTTAATGGCAAAGGCCTGCTTTTCATCGGGTAAGTTAATTTGTGGCAGATTGTCTAGCTGATTCAGCTCAACCAATTTGATCTCAGGAATATCAACGCCAACGAGCCCCGCCAGTGACATGGCGGTATATTCGTTCAGTGGCACAAACTTGTGCTTGGTTGAGGGCGTTTTGACGATCCAGTCGCCCAGCACGTCACCCTTGGATAAGTTATAGCGCCCATCCTTCTCCTTCATGGAAAACTTCATCTGCACGCCAGCCAGCGAAAACTTGTTTTCTTGGGTGATTTTATCGAACTTAACCGCCTTAGCCTTGCCGTGCGTGCTCAGGACATAATCTGGAACATCTTCAGGCTCCATTGGCGTGGCTTCGATTGCCCCCGGCAAATCTTCGCCAAGATACGAGAGAATGTGAAATTCATTGTCTACATGCACTTTCAGGCCTTGTGCAATCAGCTCACGTAATGATCCCTCTGGTAACAAGTTTGAAAGTACTGGGTGCAGCCGTTGATTCCGCGCCCATGGCGCGGCCATGAGCTTGTTCGCATTCGGGAATGCGGGATGAGTAATCAGGCTGAATGTCGGGCGATCAGGATCGTTTTTAAATGAGTCTGCAATGCTCAAGACATTGCGGCCATTCTTAAACCCTGCGAGATAGCCGATCAGCACGCCATGAATTGAGAGCTGTAGAACATTTACTTCATCATTGCTGTCTGTGCTCATTCATTGTCTCCCAGCAAACCCTGCCATGGATCATCGGCCAGTGGGTTATTGTGTTCTTTTCCCGTCTTGCTTGGCTTGGTTGCTGTCCCAGTTGATGACCCAGACTGCAAAAGAGTATCTTCGGCCAGTACTGCCAGCACAGCATTCAATTTTTCTTGTGGTATTAGAAGCAATTCACTTTTAAGCCCCTTCGCAACAAGTTCAAGAGTATCAAGCCGTGGGTTGCCCTTGGATTCCAAGCGCTGATATTGCTGGCGCGATATACCAACGCGCAGCATCATATCGTGCTGCTTGAGCTTCAATGCGATACGGCGTTTTTTGATCTGTTCGAGTAGTGAATTCATAATGAAACGTATATGTTGCTATTTACCATTAAGAAACATATTAGTTTCTTTTTGCGGTTTTGGCAACATATAAGTTGCTTTTGTAGAGTTGAAGTCTTTCAGCAGTAAAAAGAAGCATATATGTTGCTTTTTTGAGATGCTTCTACGTGCTGTTGTTCGCTTATTGTGTTGTGCCAAAATTCGCTCATTGTGCTTATTTTGAGGCAGCGAGCCATATCTCAAAGCCTTAAAAGCCCCCAGCCAGTTTTCTCAATTTGCATAGCAAGTAGCGCAAGGCCTTCGCTCTTATTAGAGAGATGAAAACTGACTGGCCGCCAAGCCCACCCTATATGACCTGATGGCAATGCCATCGATCATCCGACTGCCTCGATGCTGATTCAGCATTGTGCTTGTAATCAAAATCGGCAGTCGGTAAACAGGTAGTGGGCGCGGAGCATTAAAGAGTAAACTTCTGCCCTTGGGGCAGGCCTTAGCACCACCGTCATCGTGAAGATGAGGCAAGAGTGAATAGGAATAAATTGCTGCAACTCAGCATAGTTCCGCTATTGGCGCGGCTTTACGATGACCGCAAGATGTGTGCGTGTAGTACAAAATCGGAGATTTTTCCCTCCCCGCACCTATCTTGAGAAGGACGTTGCCCCGTCCGTTCTATCCTCAGGCGGCGCTCTAAGCATTGAATTATCATTCTCTGACAAGAGCTTATCTGGTGCGCTATCTATAGTGATTAGTATGCTGCACCAGCGAACGATTGGCCGTTCGATCACCACTTATGGGAGCCTCCGTGCTACCCCTAAGAACCCCATGGGCAAGGGCGAGATTTTGCTCTCCCCTTGCATCCCCATCAACCAGAAAGGAGAAGTCAGCTCTCCCTTCATGGACTTCCCATCAATCAAAGGGGCATGTCATAGCCCCTCATGAACTCCCTTGACCAACCCTGCGCGGATTGGATGCCGTAAGCGTTTCGACGCTTAACCACGACCACTGTTTCGCCAGTGGAAGACGACCAAGAAAGCGTTCTTGGATGCGTTGCTTAAATCGAGTCGGTCAGAGTAATGCCGGCGTCTAAATCAAGAAACACTATGTTCAACAGGTCGCTGCAAAGTGATTTTGCTTCATGTCGATAGTTCACTCCATAGATTTATCGTCTAAATGAAAAGCTTCGCCATCCTCGAATTGGAGAGGAAATATGAGAAGAGTGGTAGCTCTACTGTACTCGGAAACCTATTATGGGTTGCTTGCTAGCGGCAAAGGTTCGATCAAGCCACGGGTGCGCCATCTATTGCCATTCACCAGCGTCTCAAATTCAACCCCATTTGCCAAAGTTAGATTGTCCGCATGGTCGGTAACGATGATTTGTGGGCTAAAACCATTTTTCGTTTTAAGTTCATTGCAATAAATCGAGAGCTGGCTGAATAGATTTTCAACAGCCTTGATGTCTTCATCGACAGGTCGTTCTCTTTCCGTTCTTTGCTCCGTTTCTTGATTTTTTTGTTCTTCGAAACTTACAGCGTCGTCGCGGTTAAAGTTGGGGAAATAAACTTGAGTTGGCTGATCTAAGAACAGTACTGAAGGAATGGCACATTTATCACCCAGCTCAGCAAAATATTTATGCATCGCTAAAAATAACGTCACATGGCAGTAAAGCCAGTTTGCCCCACTACCCATTGAACGTAGGTATATTTTTTCGTCTTGAGGTGTTAAATGATAGAGATCGAACGTTTCGAATGAAAAATGAAGATTGATGGGCTTATAGCTGGCCTCGAATTCAAAATGATTGCCAATTTCAGCCATGTACTCATTTACCTTGTCTGACGCTTGCTTCAGACCTCTTTGAACATCGTACTCCTTAAGAGTATCTGTAATCCTCTTGAGTTCTTTTCTTACGGCTTTAATTTCCCTTTCAAGCTCCATATCGTCGGCCATATTCAGAGTGTCGAGAAGGGCAAATAGCTTTGCCTTCTGTATTACGATGCTCTCATACAGGCTCTTTTGTTCTGCTAGCTTTTCTTCAGTTTTCTCAATGTCTGTTATTTGTAGGTTTAGCTCGGTCAATTCCTTGCCCACAACTTCAATGCTGCGCTGTATATCGATTAATGACGATTCAAATTTTGCTTTCATTGGTTGTGCTTGAGCAAGGTTACCCGATACCTTTGTAATCGCTTGTTGTAATTTTCCCGCGCTTTGTCGCAAGCTGTCTTTCTCGGTATGGCAGAACGGGCATACTGAAGCGGAAATATGTATATGTTTTGGTGAGTTAAACTGCTTTACGTTATCAACAAAACGCTCTTCTTCATGAATATGTTTATTAATGGAGGAAGCTTGGCGCTGCAATTTCCTAAGTTCAGCGGTTTTTTGATTGCGTGCCATTTCCAACTGATCGTAACGTTGCGTAATAGCGTCGGAGTTATGATTGATTTTCTCAGAAATTATGATGTCATCAAGTTGGTCTTTGGCATCTTGCGGATGACTGAGCACGTTATCAATTGATATTGGTTGATCTTCAAATCCCATCAAGGCGTACAGTTGGCTTAATACTGGGCCGACTTTTTGTTTGTAACTTTCAGCAGTGAGCTTGTTGGTTTCCTTTTGGCGTACTAAACGTCGTTCTTCTGTGCTTAATCGTTCTTTTTCTTGTGATAAGTGAAAGAACTTTTGATCCACAAGCCCTAAAAATATTTTAGTATGGTCAATTGCCTGATCTCGCTTTTCCTTCTCGTCGAATCGATAAAATAATGCGTGCTTGTTAGCAACAAGGTTTTGATGTTGGAGCATAAACGATGAAAAGCTGCGTATTGAAGGCGTAGGTGCTTTTTGATTAAATCGCCGATTGGATCTCGCTGCCAGAGATTCATCAACATCATCTATATCTAAGAAGAAATCCCTTAAATGTTTTTTGAATTCATCTAGTGGGCGGAAATAGCGGGCATTGAAATAGTCTCGGTTAATTTCTTCCGTGTTAAATGTCTCTACACGACGAAAGAAGCCTTTCGCTGAAAAATCAGGATCACGTGCAATAACCATATCTTGTTCATTTACGGCAAGCGCTACATAGTAAATGGCGGCACTGGTAGTGATAACGCCTTTTGGGATGGTGTTTTCACTGCTGCCAAAGCAATAGTCAAATATTTCTATTAAGGCACTTTTGCCTGTCGATGACTTGCCTGTAACAACATTAAGCCCGGCCTTAAAATTGACGGGGTGTTTGACTCCCTGTTTATCAATCACACCAATTTCATGAATAATTGTTTTCATCGCGGTTTCACTCCTAAAAACGCATAAATCTCGACCACTGAGTGGCCGCTGAATAGTCGCGCTAATTTTTCTGCTTTTTTCTGGTGGGTAATAAACGAGTCACCCCCATCACCTTTGCCAAGTGATAGCAATTGATCATCAATCGATAGCCAGTCATTGATTAAGCAATATTGAATACTTTGCTCTGTTAAAGCTTGAAATTCGTCAATTCGTTCTTGGAGATCGTAAAGTTTTGTTCTATCGTCAAATACAGACCACATTGAACTTTGTTTTTTCTCTCCAAAGACTGCGCCAGAAACTTTTTTGCTGAACACTGGATGACTGCATAGTGGTATTACTAGCTGAGCGAGCAACAAATTATTTTCAGATTCTTCTAAACTTGTATAAAAAGAAGCTAGGTACGGCCCATACTCAAACGGGTTATACTTTAATTCGTATAGGGCGTCGGTAATACTGCTCATGACTCCACCTTCCATTTCAAATCTTGCTCGTCATCGTCCATAGCGTCGTGGATCAAGCCATTTCTAAAAACAAGATCTGGATTTGGGTAACCTTCAATGCCGAAAGGCGTTTCGCTGGTTACTTGATCGTACAAATCTTTTGCTAGTGCCACTGGGTTACCTGTTTTTCTGCAAGCACTTCGGTACTTGGCGGAAAATGAACTAATCCATCTTTCTCGGTATTGGCTAACTGCCTTCCTGAATTGAGGGTAGCCATTCAATTCTTCGATTAGCGCATTTCTTAACTCTAACCAGTTTCCTATCGCCTCGGGGAGAACATCTTCATACTCAATTTCAAGAATTTTTTGAGCGAATAGTTCAGTAATATGAGTATCGACTTCGTCATTTGTCGCATCTTTGGCATCGAAATCAGGAATAGTAAATAAAGTAGGCCCCCATTTTGCGGTTAAGGCTTCTCGCTTTTGGTCAAACTCTGCTTTTTGGATAACCCATTCTGTATTGTTAGCTTTCTCATAGATAAAGCCTATTAAACCTTCAGCAAAGGCCTGCCTATTAGACGAGGGAATGTAGCCACTGAGCTTATTGAAATAGCTTTTTTTCAATGCTTCCAAATCTGCCGACTCAACATGTAATACGACTTTTCCGAGTACAGACATCAGATCGTCGTGAGCAGTATCCACCATCACGGTTTTCTGCATTTTTATGATTTCGGATGGCTTTTCCGCATTAAGCTGTTCATCAGTGCGCTCGGCATAAATATCTTTTAGCACTTGTAGTCGTTGCTCGGGTGTTTGTGTATTCCAATCCTTTAGCCGAGTGGTTGCTCCAAAAGCTTGGGTGGTATGCAGTACCAAAACACCATATTGGGTATGATCGAACTCGGGAGCTAACCAGTTCTTGAGCGTTTTCCAGAGGTTTTCATGGTGGTCGGTAAGTGGTGCCGCATAGTCTTTCACTTCTGTTTGAGTTGAAGCTAATACATCAGGCGACATAAGGCTCACATCACCGTCTTTTTCAAACCAAACAGATTGATCTTCTTCAAGCGAAAAGCACTTATCCAAGCCTATCAGTACTTGGTAGTGAAAGGCTAAGGCGGTTGTTAACGCGGCATTTTTTGTCTGACCTCCACTCATACTCCCTCCTTAGAGCTCGCCTTTAAAGGCGGAATCGAGAATTGATGATTTTGCTGATTCCAAAAATAATGTTTTAATTTTTAGCTCATTCTTTAAATCGTTTACCCGAGCCGAAAGGCTCGACATTTCATCAACAATTCTTTTTTGAATTTCAAGATTGGGTATAGGAACTTTAAATTCACCCAACTTAGTACCATTTATATTGGGTTGGGCGGCTCCAGCAGCATTTGCTTTTACGATATCCCAATAAGCCGGAGATTTAAAAAACAGCTCTAAATACTCCGGCTGAATTATTTCAGTATTTGGGATTATTCTTATTAGATACGAGGCAAATATAGCATTATGAGGAGGCTCCTTTACTAAGATGGACTTACCTGCTGTTGCACCTGAACGTGCAAAAACGAGGTCGTTCTCAGTAAGAGCATATTTTTCTATTTCTTTCTCTGACAACTCAACAAACGGAACACCTGACCAGTCAATATTATTGTCTTGAATATCAGTGATACGCAGAAATTGGGCGTTTCCTTTATCTGCCGCCTTTGCAGTATGCCCATATTGGATTTTTCTACTTATCTCCTGTACTGTCATCCAGCACCAGCCTTCAGGTAATGCGTAGTTACTATCTGAACGGATTTTAGATTCGGTCGGATTAAATACTCTATTTAAAGCTGAGCTGAACAACGCATCAGCCAATGTGACGCTTTCCTGCAAATGCTCTATGGCGGTGTCGATGCGGGTGAGCAGTGCATCGAGTTTTTCCACGATGCGCTTTTGTTCGCCTTGAGGAGCCACAGGTACAATAAATTCTGAAAGTTTTGTGCCGTTGATGTTGGGCTGAGCTGCGCCTGCGGCATTCTGACCAACAACCTCCCAGTAAGCAGGTGTTAGGAAGAAATAACTTAAATATTCTGGAATAATGTCCTTTTTGTTTGGAACAATTCTAATCAAGTAAGATGCGAATACGGCATCCTTTGGCGCATTCTTGATTAGAATAGATTTTCCCGCAGTTGCACCACTACGGGCAAAGATCAAGTCATCATCATTCAACGCGTACTTGCTGATTTCTTTTTCTTCTAGCGATACAGTTGGAACTCCCTGCCAGTCGATCTTTCCATCTTGAATATCAGTAATACGCAAGAACTTTGCGTTACCGTTACTTTCTGCTTTAGCTGTGTGCCCATACTGAATATTATGGCTAAGCTTCTTGACTGAATGCCACTCCCAACCATCCGGTAGTTTATATAAAACCTGTTCCATGCTTATTTCTCCGCCAACAGGTCTTCAATTTCATCTAATAGGCCTGACACCAGTTTTTTTTTGGTGCGGATCTGCTTAAGGATATCGCTTGGCGCTAAATGCTCGGCATCTTTTTGCTTGGCGGGATTTTTGGCGGATAGGTCATAGTCTTCAGCCAATTTACTGGATGAAACTGTCCAGGAACGTTCCGTGGTTTCGCGGCTGTTATACAGCTCCACAAACTCTTTTAGATGATCATCTGTGATAGGTTTGTTTTTGGTGAGTTTTTGCTCGGGCTCACATTCGTAATACCACACATCGCTGGTGCCGCCGCTACGCTCAAAAAACAGCACGTTAGTTTTAACACCCGAATAGGGCAAAAACACCCCAGCGGGCAGGCTTAAAATGGTGTGTAGGTTAAAGTTTTCCAGCAGTTCCTGTTTGACTTGTTTAAAGGCGCTGTTGGTTTGGAACAACACACCTTCTGGTACGACGATTGCTGCTTTGCCGCCACTTTTCAGGGTTTTCATAAAGTGTTGCAAAAACAGCAATTCGGTGGCGTTACTTTGGATAGGGAAGTTTTGCTGAATTTGCGACTTTTCTTTACCACCAAACGGCGGGTTAGCCAGAATAATGTTGTAACGGTCTTTTTCCTGAATATCGCGGATATTTTGGGTAAGCGTATTACCACGGAACAAGTTGGGTGACTCGATACCATGCAGAATCATGTTCATCATACCCATGACATACGCCAACGAGGTTTTTTCAAATCCCCAGTAAGCGTCGGCGCGCTGAAAATCGTATTCTTCGCTGGTTAGTTCCCTCCCAGTTCTTTTTTTGAAAGGTTTGGGTTTGTTGTATTCAAATGCTTCAACCAAGAACCCACATGAGCCCGCCGCTGCGTCATAGATCTTTTCAAGTGGTTGCGGATTTATAGCTTTAACCATCGCCCGGACAACAGGGCGCGGAGTATAAAACTCACCTGCGTAGCCACCAGCATCCCCCATATTTTGAAGTAATCCTTCATATACCTGTGACAGTTCAAACATGTCGTCGCCGGATTGAAAATTCAGCGTGTCAATAATATCCAGCACTTCACGCAGCGTATGGCCAGAGGCGACCTTGTTATCCAGGTACTGAAAGATAGCACCAATTTTGTAGGTGAAAGACTTAGGGTCTGCACCTATCGCAGCGGCATTCGCAAAGCTTTTCAGGTAGGGGAATAACTGATTGTTTACGTAGTCTGTTAGGTCGTCGCCGGTTTTGGCGCGTGCCAGATCGAGTTTGCCTTCAGCCGTTTTAGGGCAAGCCCAACTTGCCCAACGATGTTCATTATCCAATACCGGTTGATAGTCTTTGCCGGACAATACCGCTTCGTCTTCTTTTTCTGATTCGTAATCATCGAGAAACTTCAGGAACAATACCCAGGAGGTTTGCTCTGTGTAATGCATAGCGCCGCTAATGCCATCGTCGCGGCGTAGGATGTCGGTAATTCGGTCTATTTTTTGTTGTAGTGACATGTTTAGAGCTTTCCGATAATAAAGTTGTACATATTGGTGATGTCCTCGCTGATTTCTGCGGGCGGAATCAGGTCGATGTAGGCTTGTAGCCTTTCAAGGTCTAAGCCATCGCCGTTGGAATTGATCAGCGGGTTAATAACGTTTTTGACATTAAGCCTACGTATATCGTCGTTGTCGCCAGGATTATTGAGCTGGAGATGATTGCACTGGGCGATATCACCATTGTTAATTTGGTCGAGCAGGTTGTGATGCTCTAAGGCTGAGTATGAAACTAAATAGTTTTTGATTTCTCTGCGCTTCCAAGCAAGTAAATAAGGCGTCACTCTCATGTTTTGTGGCCATCTAATGGTGTTAAGCAAGTTGCGGTAAATTTGTCCGTTCACTTGAACTCCATTGGCGCCATTCCAATCTAGAGCAGCCTCATCTCTATCGCAAATCATAAAAATTTTCGTTGTGATTAAAGGAGATTCGATCTTACTCAGGCCGTGAAGCCAATCGATCTTTCCCTTACCGAAGGTTTCGTTGACGGTAGCGTAGCTGGATGATTTTTTCATCGCATGCACGGCGGATAGCCGATTTACGTCTAGCCCTGCGCGTGACGCGAGCTTGGTGAAGATAACCCAATCGTTGTAGTCATCTAGTAAGGCAATGTTTGGTAATTTTCCGCAAACCTCAAACTCAACCGATTTTGCGCGTGACAAAACACTTAGACGATTGATCAATTGCTTGATTTTGTTGTCTTCGCTGATTTTTCCGTTTTGCACTACTTTTAGGTGCTCGATACGATTCTCTTTGGCTGAGATGGAGTCGAGTAAGTGTGTGGTGGTGATGGAATGGCCTTGGATGCTGTGGAGAAGTGCCCATAGTTTTTCGACATTCTTATAATGAAGGTGTGAGTCTGCCTCATCGAATAGGAATAAGGTATTCTCTGAGTCGAAAAGGTCAACTAGCGCATACAAGAACAAGAGCTGGTATTCCCCATCGCTAAGCTGATCGAGCTCGATATTATTGTTGAATACGATTTTGCAGCGTGACTTATCGATAAAGTAGTTGTTATCGCCAGCCTGGGTAAAAAAAGCGACTTCCGGGTCCCAGTTGATAGCCATGGCTTGAGCGTTGTTCTCACCGGCTTCTACATCATCATCGCCAGCCTGAATTTGCCTGGGATAGTCGAAAGATACTCGGATTAAGTCATTTGCGGTTAGATTTATAGTTTGCTTTCTCAGGGGGGCTTCAAACTCGTAATCACGTGATATTAGATTGCCAATAAAGCTTTCCAGTGAGCGAAAATATGGCGTCGCACGCAATGTTTCTTTTTCGCCGCGTTCTTCACGCTTGAGCGCATCTTGCACTCGCCCAATATAGTTTTTATCGACTTTAAAAGGGCATTTGAAGGTTGTGCTTAGATCGTCTTTATCTGGTTGCGATTCGTTTACGTAGCGATGTTCAACTAGAAATGATCGAACCTTACCGTTGCGTTTTATAGCGGTAGCTAAAAAGATCAACAGTTTTGACCAGGATTTGTCGAAATAGAAGCAGTCAAGATTTAGACCTCGCCCAGCTTGCCTTTCTTTTTTTAAATAGGCACTAAACTTTTCTGAATAGTTCTCGTTCTGGCCAGATGAAAAGCACACGACTTTAAGGTTTTTATGGTCACGTCCGGCCAATCGTTGTTCAAATACAGACTGCAAAATACTGGATTTACCCGAGCCATTTTCGCCGATCAGTGTTGCAACCTTATCAATAGATAAGGTCTGAGCTTGTTGATGCAGTGGATTAGGGGCTAAGTTCAGTTCCATTGGTTAGCTCACATGGTAAAGCTGGTGTTGTAGTTGTTTGAAGGCGGCAAGTAATTGCGCGGGCTTGCCACCAAAGGCCATGGATGCGTCTTTTGTGGTGCCAAGGCCAGAGAGCTCGATCAGGGCGGGCAAGCGCTCACGTGCCAGTTCCGTCACGCCAGTTTGCTCGTAGCGATTCAAGACAAAATGCAGGAATTGCTGGGCCTTTTCCTGTTGGTACTGGTCGAAGAAGACATTATTGGCTCGTACTGCTTCGGCTCTGGATTTTCGGGTAGCCATGGGTTGTTCGAACGCTAAAAACGCCAGTAGATCGAACATGTCGCAGTCGTCGGCTTCGAACATCCGGCGCAGGGTCGAAAGCTGTTCTTTATCAAAGCCCGCTTGCACCAGTTTCGCTAAGAGTTGTTCTCGTAGGTCTGGGTCTGACCAGATATTCCGAAGTTCATCAACGCTTTTGAACAACCCCGGCAGTTGTTGAATTAACCGTTCAACAAACTCCTGAATAGTCAGTGGCTTGCCGTTCTCGTCGATATAGCGGGTTTCAATATCGATCACTTTGAGTTCCCGGTTCTTACCAAGTTTTACTTTCAACCTTGGACGCGACTCACCTGGTTCGGGCTCGGGCCCGTCGCCACCTTCGGATGGTTCAGGTGTATAAGGTGGAGGTGTCGGTTCTCTAGTCCCTCCTGGTTCCGGCGCTTCGGGTTCGCCATCCCATTCTTCATCATAAAAGTTGTTTGTAGCCCCTCGAAAATCAACGATGGTGAAGTAGTCTTTACCGTCGAACACGCGGGTGCCGCGACCAACAATTTGTTTAAATTCCACCATTGAGCCGATGGTTCTATCGAGTACCACATTGCGTACATTGCGGGCATCCACTCCCGTAGTGAGCATTTGTGATGAGGTAATAATTGTTGGGATGTCTTTGTCGTTGTCCTGAAATTTTTCCAGCAGTTCACGGCCGACCTTGCCTTCGTCACTGGTTACCCGCACACAGTAATGCGGGTCTTTAACCGTTTTGTATTTATTGATCATATCGCGCATGGTCAGCGCGTGGTTTTGGTTCTCACAGAAAACGATGGTTTTTTCCAATGGGTTGATGTTTTGTAAGATGGATTTGGCGACCAGCTCTGTTCGTTCATCAACGATGATTTTTCGGTCGTAATCTTCGACCTGATATAAATCCTGACCAGATTCACCTTCGACAATGACATCATCTCTGGTGAGCACTAGCTGATCCAGATTAGTTCTGACGCGCTTAACTCGGTAAGGCGTTAGGAAGCCGTCGTTGATACCATCTTTCAGTGAATACACATAAGCTGGTTGACCAAAGTATTCATAGGTATCCACGTTGTCCGTGCGCTTAGGTGTGGCTGTTAAACCTAAATGTACTGCGCTACTGAAATGGTCGAGAATAGCTCGCCAGGAACCGGCTTCATTGGCAGCGCCACGGTGACATTCATCAATCAATACCAGATCAAAGAAATCCTTGGGATAGGCTTTGTAATAGCCATCAATATTTTCTCTTTCCGCAATCGCCTGATAAATCGCGAAAAAAACATGGGCATTAGTGGGGACTACGCCATTACGCTTGCGCACTTCTTCCCCATTGATTTTTATCAGGTCTTTTTCATAGGGGTTGAAGGTGTTAATGGCCTGATCTGCTAGGATATTGCGGTCGGCCAGAAACAGGACTCTGGGCCTGCGTGAACCAAGGGCGTCACGGTTCCAGCGAGCCTGAAATATCTTATGAACAATTTGAAAGGCTATGAAGGTTTTACCGGTGCCGGTGGCGAGTGTAAGCAAAATGCGAGATTTGCCTTGGCCAATAGCATCTGTAGCCGCGTGAACAGCTAGTTCTTGGTAATAACGTGGCTGCATTGTCCCTTCCAGGTGGAAAGGGACGTTTCTGAGTTCTTGACTTAAATCGGTGGTTTCACCAGCGTAGCGTTTTTCCAGCTCATCAGGTGTAGGGTAGAAATCAATGTATTCGCCTTTGCCGGTTTCCAGGTCGAATTCGTAGGTTTGCTTTCCGTTACTGGAATAAACGAAACGAACGCGAAGCTTGTTCGCATAGTCGATAGCCTGTTGTAGGCCTTTGGTTGGATGCTCGGATTCTTTCTTGGCTTCTACTACGGCTAGATAGCGGCTGTCCTTGTGAAGTAAATAATCCACAAAGCAGCGTCGCCCGCGAACACCTCCAGCCATCTTTCTCCCGTCGGTGAAGTAGTGCTCCCGAATGATATTGCTCGGCTGCCAGTCCGCTGCTCGTAACGCAGGGTCAATGTAGTTTGCTCGAGTGTCCGCTTCAGATGCCATTAGGCAACTCCTTGGTCATTTGGGCTTGGTACCAACTCCAGCAGGTCACCAACAGTGCAGTCGAATAAAATACAGATCTGCTCAATAGCTTCCAGATCCACTTTCCGCGCTGTTTCTTTGTAGAGCAGCGTCACCGTAGCGCGGTTTAAGCCGGTTTCTCTGGCGACGTCGGCAATACGCATCTTGTGCTCACCCATCATACGGGCGAGATGGCATCGGATCATATTCTCAACCTAGTATTACAGCTTATAAATACACCTAAGAATAGCACCTTTTGTTTAAAAAAATAGCATTTTATTATTCTAGCCAACAAAAAATCACTTTGAATATCAGGGACTAGGAGCTCGTGACGCAAGTTCGTTCTCGATATTTTCAAGTGAAGCCAATGCGTTCACGCGTTCCAGTGTTTGCGGCTTACTCTTCGCCAGCTCATTAAAAACCTTTCTATGTAGACCATAAAGCTCGTTCGTGTTTTTAGCTGCCAGTTCAAATCGTGTAATCAATTTCATTGTTACCTCCTGTTTTTGGAGGCCGTGACTACCACGGCCTTAGTATGGCCGCGTGTTTGTGCAAAGTGACTGATCTGCACCTTAGGTCGCAATAATGTGAGAAGCTTTACGCTTGCTGATCCATTGTCACGTTGCGCTAGTGGTAATGCTAAAAGGCAGTGCTGGTTAAGGGCTCGATCAGGTGGTGCTGATTGATTGAAAATTACTGGTAGTGCTAAAACACGAATTCTTTGAAAGACTTTGAAAGTTTTCGCTGCGCTAGGCTGAAAGTTCAATAAGGTGTGAACACTGAGCGTGTTCGCTTGATTGAATAATTACGTGCCCCTTTTGGGTAAACGTCAAAATATCACACAACTTGTCTCCATCAAGACATCCCCCTTCCTTCCGCGCCCGAAAAGACTGGGCTTGTGCAGGATGGGCGGTTCCCCCTGTCTGGATTACGCCAAAACATGTGATCTTACGCTCGCTTCTCTCGCTCCTTTGTCTGGGGTTTTCAACCCCAAAAGGGGATGTGTTTTTAAGATTAAGGAGAAAAGCAATGAGCGAAGAAATCAGAATTTATGTGGCATGTTTGGCAGCGTATAACAGTGGCTATTTGCATGGTGCTTGGATTGATGCAACGGCAGACATTGACGACATTCAAGACCAAATAAACAGCATGTTGGAATCCAGCCCTGTAGAGGATGCAGAAGAATACGCCATTCACGACTTTGAAGGATACGGCAGTTATCGCCTGTCAGAGTATGAAGGCATACAAAGTGCCCACGAAGTAGCCTGTTTTATTGAAGAGCATGGCGAGATAGCCGCCGAATTGATCAGTCATTTTTCAACGCTTGAAGAAGCACAAAAAGCCATGGAGGAAGATTATCAAGGCGAGTATGCAAGCCTCTCAGATTACGCGCAGGAAATCACGGAAGAAACAAGCGAAGTGCCCAGCCATTTAGAATTTTATATCGACTATGACCGCATGGGGCGCGACATGGAAATGAGCGGCGATATTTTCACAATCGAAACAGGCTATCAAGAAGTGCATGTATTTTGGAACCGCTAAGGCGGTTCCCTTCATGCGGAAAGGGAATTTTGAAATGCGAGATTTAACAAACGAAGAAAAACAGCAATCACTAAAACGGGCTTTAACCTGCACAGGTGGTGCGCTCGATAGATGGAGCGCCAGAGCTGCAACAGGTCTGAATGATGTGGGCATGGCTAAAGCAGTACGTTATGAGCTGGGTATTTGCGGCGGTTCAGGTTGCAGCAATAGCATACATATTCATTATGAAGGCGCTGGCTTAAAAGTATGGGCGGCATGGGAAATATTTATCCCTTCATCTGAAGAGCCCATATTTCAGGGAGAGGCCACCATTAAGGCCGCACGGTGTTTGTTTGGTATTAAAAATCCTGATGACGTGCAGCTTGATTTATTTTGATTGATTAAAAATCGCGTCGCCAAGCTTGGGGCTTGGCGGCGAACTGCAAAAGACACCACAAATTTGCATAAATGAAAATCCGATGGTAAGAAAATCTATAAGAAAGAGAAAGTTAAATGATTGGTTCGGAAGACGCTTAAAAGAGGCGCTCAAGCTGCTATTGGATTAACCGTTGCGTTTGAAGTTGCGCTTTTGAATTTGCCTGGTCTTGTTTCCTCACCATTAGAGGAATATATGCAAGAAAATGATATTCCTCTGGAAATAGTAGAGGGAATGAAAACCGATGGCATGCGGGTTTATCACGAGCACGGCCACCTTTCTGCTCTCCATTTGTCAGCACTTTTATTTACTAATAATGCAAAGAACTTTGATTTTCTATGGGCAATAGTCGAGCCATTAAGAGCTTTGCCGAGCGTGTATGGCGACATGGGAAGTCTTCACGCTTCGCATGGTGATTGTATGATTTTTATGCCTGATAAAGACCAAACAATTGAAGAATTAATAAGCAACACAACGGGCATACCTGAATTCGACTTAGAGCTTACGGAAAAATTAAGAAGTACATTTAAAACCAATATTCTTGTTCATGAGGTGGCTCATGGGCAACCCATGGAGCGATTCAATCAAGAGTACTGTGTGCAAGAGCATGGGACAGCGGTAGATAGCTCTGGCTCTTCTGAGCTATATAGTGAGTTAAGAAGTGATGACGTCTCGCTAGACCTGATGAATGATGCCGATGTTACTGATTATATGATTGCATATAGAGCCGTCACCGCATTTAATCATTTGCACGATATATCTCACGATACAGCTATATATCTCGATGAATGGTACAACAAAGACAGCCTATCTTTACGAGGTGAAATGCCCGATCATCTTGACTATAAAAATGATTTTGCCAAAGTTTTTAGCCCTTATGTTGAGAAGTATTCTTCAGAAGAATCGGCTCCTTATCAGATATATAAGGCAGCGTTAGATTTTTTGGACGATCATGCAGATACTGGAAAGGTACGCGAGTCATCACAAAGAATGGTAGAGCTTTACGTTAGAGGCGTAGAATATTTTGCTCCAACGAAATCCGAAGAACTGCGCGCAATGCGTAATTCTCTGAATTTAAAAAGTGACAGTAACCCTGTTGTTTTTTGATCGCCGCGCTAATAAGGGAAAACGCCCAAAAACGGCATTTTGCTGTTTAGTATCGCCTGAATATCTTCAGGCAAGTAAATCGTCGGATCGTCATAGCCGATCCTAATTGCGGAATTATTGCGCGGCATGAATTCCATGCCGTCTTTTTTGATAGAAAAAATGAGCGTGTTGTGCGCAAGCCAGCGCCCAAAGCGCACTTCATATCCTTCGCTTTCAAGTAGTTCGGCAATTTCAGGCGTTTCAATTTTTCCGTCGCCGTCATCGTAGCCGAATTTTGAAAAGGCATGGCTCCAATGGTAGCGGTTTCCGCAATGTTCGCATTTATCACAAGCCATGCCATTGTCCTTTCTTATATCTCAGGCTCAAAATCCATGCCTTTGTCATCATCACGCCTGTTTTGACGGTTTGGTGCATTGGTATTTTGAGTGTTTTTGCTTTGTGTATTGGTTTTCGAGCGATGAGCGTGTTTTGATTTTTCCTCATGCTTGGCAACATGAGAAAGATCGCGCACCAGCGCTTGGCGTTCTTTTTCTTGGGTGTCGCGCAGCAATTGGATTTGCGTTTGTAAGTTCTGGCGCTCGTTTAACTGCTTTTGAATCAGTTCTTCTTGCTGTTTACGATCACGCAAATGTGCTTGCCATGCTTCTTGTTCATTACGTTTTCGGGTTTTCCAATAGCGGCCATTGAGCTTGTCCCAAATGCCTTTAAAGCCTTTGCGGATTCTGGCAGATCGCTTCAGTTCTTCAGCCTGCCAACGTTTTTGCTGATATTCCTTAAGGCTGGCACGTACCGAGCGGTGTTCATTGGTCAGCTTGGCCTTATCGGCCAGCAGAGGCTTGAGCTTTTCATTGTGTACGCTGCGCAATTCTTCTTTATAAGAATCAAACAGTTTAGAAAGCTGGCCTTGTATGCCGTTTTTCACTTCCTGTACTGATGGCAAGCCCTTAGCGTTACCAAGGCGCGCTTCTAGGGCTTTGGTTTTTTGCCCAAGCTGGCGCGTGAGTGAATACACTTCACCATATACATCTAAAGCCACAAAACCGCGTTTATCGCCTTTGGCTAAAAAGTAGCCCTTTTCACGAAGCGCATGCCCGAAACTGGTTTTAGTGTCGGATACTGCCCAGCACTCCTGAAGCTCACTTTTTATGTCCGAAGCTTTACGGCCAATACGCTGCGCTTGCTGCCATTCTGCGCGGGTAAAGTTCAGCGGGTTTTTCTTGGTTTTGTCTTTGAAGCCTTCAGGCAGCTTCCAGCCATGTTCGAGATAGAGTGACTTTGAAAGGTTATTGAGCTTTAGTTTTGGGTGCGAGATATTGACCGCCTTCATCTCTTCCGTATTGATGCGGCTCCAAACGCAGTGCGCATGGCGGCGGCCTTCCTTTTCATGGAAGACCACCACACGGGGCTGACCTTCCAGCCCCAGCTTTTGCTCCACGCGCTCCAGCGTTTTTTCAAAGGTCTCAATATCGACCTTTTCATCTTGAGGCGGGTTCAGACTCAGGGAATACATGAATTGTTTGCACTTGGTTCCCTTGGATAGCGCATAGGCTTCATTCAATGCGCCAAGAACATCTTGTGCCATAAAGCCACTCACCTCATGCACATTGACGTGCTCATTTTGTTCCCCGTTGAGCAGGTGAAGCGCCATCTGGCGACCGCCAGCGCGTTGATTACCCTTGAGGATCATCTTTATCCTCCTTTTCTGGTTCACTTTGGGGCTTGAGACCTAGAGCTTTGATTAATGTGTCGCGCATCCACTGAATGGCCGTAACAGACTCATTGAGTGATTCCACAACGTCATGATTGACGGGGAGAGAGCCAGAATTGGCCGCCTTGGCGAGCTGGTTGATATTGGCACTAATGCGGGATTGGCCGAGCGCCCCAATGAGCTTGGCGATGGCCTTTTGATCAATATCAGCAGTTTCGCCGCGCGTGCGCTTTTTGGGCATTTCGGGCATATCCTCTTTGAAGATTAGCCAGCGAATGTAAGCCGCTAGTGGTCTGCCTGCCGCAGCCGTCTCCAGCGCCTTGCGCTCTTCCTCGGTAAATCTCATGGAGAATGGAGGTGGATACTTGGTTTTTGGCGTTTTATTGTCCATTTTAAGCCCCTCCACTTGTCAAAATGGGGCTTTCACCGTTATACTCCGCGCCCTGTGAAGCGTGGGCTCCCTCTAAGCTAGATAGTAACGCGCTGATATGTGGTGGCTTAGAGGCAATATCAAGGGCATTTACCAGCAGCTTAGACAGCGTTGGCAACCAGCCCCCGCTACCAAACAGGTAACGGCTCGAAAGATTGCTGATTAGCAAAACTTTCGAGCCGTTTTTTTTTGTCTGAAGAATACCTATCAGTTTCTCCATTTGTAGACTGATAAGCAGATTTAACGCCCGAGGACTTTATACTTTAGCTTTCAACGACTTGATTCTGTTTGGATACAAACATTAACGGATTAGATCGAAACGCCAATCATGTTAGCTGGCAATACATATTATAATGTGACATAGGATGTTGAATATTACCTTTTAGCTTTCTGTAATCGCTGTAGATTCAATAAAGGCTATTAAAAATCCAATATTCAATAACGGCGAGATAATCGGCGTTATTGGTAAACCAACATGCAATATCAAACTAAAATAATAAATAAATGGATCGTTCTACTCCAATCATTCCAGCAGTTTATGTTTTTGCCTACGTTGATTTGCTCAGCGTGTTCGATTTTAGTATCGAGGATATATCGAGGGTCTCAGGTTTAGAGTTAGTGCCCGGTGAGTACGGAGCGCAAGCTTTCTCCGTTGAAGAAGTAATAAGAATTATTCAGGGTGTTTATAAGCTCACTGAAACCCCTCATTTAGGCTTAGTGATAGGTAGTGCTCTAGGGATGGGTTTCCATGGTTTCGGGGGCATAACAGCCATGACGCAAGCCACATGTCGTGATGGCTTGAAAGCTGCCAGCAGGCTGACACAGCAGGTGTTTCCTGCATTAAAATCGGAGTTATTCGAAGCAGATGGTCGTGTTGGGTTGAGAATGACGACCCATTTCTCTCTGGCGCCAATCGAAGAGTTCTTTTTTGAAACTATCATGATGAGTTTCTATAATACTTTGCATTTTATTCATGGCGCTAATTATGAGCCGGAATACATTGCGTTGCCCTATGCTCCACCTCCTTACGCTGAGCTTTATCAGAAATTTTTTAAGTGTGAAATTCGTTTTAACGCTGATAGTTGTGAATTTGTGGTTTCTGATAGTCTTGCTGATTCCTGTTTGCCACTGGCCAATTCAAAGATAGCAGCGGTGGCGGAAACTGATTTTCGGCGATTTATACCTGAGGAAAATCTCAACGACCTTAAGCGTCGACTGAGGGATCTCTTGTTTGTCAGTGAAGGTGTTTTTCCTTCTATGGAAGAGGCCGCCCATGCGCTGGGGATGAGTGAAAGAACCTTAAGGCGACAATTGAGTAAGCTGGGGACTAATTTTCAGACCGAGCTTGATTATGTGCGCAAAGAGTTGGCGGTGCGTTACTTGAAAAATGGAGAGATGAGTATTACGGATATTGCTTTGAATCTTGGTTTTTACGATTCTTCTGCGTTCAATAAGCTATTTAAGAAATGGACGGGTGAGGCGCCTTCGTTCTATCGAAAACGCCTAGGAAAAAAACTAGGTTAATGATTTAAAGTTTTAACTAGGTCGCGCATCCATGCCAATGTCAGTTGTTCGGCTTGAGCCAATGTGAATGGTGGTTGGTAATCAAAATCCCGTTGAGCTCGCGCAATGTTAAAATAATGATTTCTATAGAGTTCAGCAGCCAGAAAGCGCGTGACTCTTGGCTCGCCGAGGGAGGGAATCAGTGTATGGACTAACTCTAATATGTAACCCGCCCCGTAGGCCACTTTAAAGGGAACTTTTCGTTTAACTGCGCCAATGCCTACTTCATCTAGAAGCCGATTAATCAATTGCCAAAGAATTACGGGCTCTGGCTCATTAATGAAATAAGCCTTACCTCCGACGTTATCGGAATGTGCCGCTTGCCAGTGAGCATAGGCGGCGTTTTCCACATAACAGACACTTACTTTGTTTTCACCAGGACCTATCTGAACCAGACTGCCTTGCATGGCTTTGGTGACCAGGCGTGGTATTAAGTGGTTGTCGCGAGGGCCAATAATCAAGTGGGGTCGAAGGCTAGTGGTAATCAAACCTTTTTGACCGTTCGCCGCCAATACTCTTCGCTCCGCCTCTGCTTTCGTTGCCGAGTAATGGGTGGCGTAGGAATCTGCATAAGGCAAGGATTCGTCACCATTAAAAATATCCCGGTTGTTCATTGTGACACTGGGAGAGCTGGTGTATATGAGGCGTTCAACGCCATTAGCCAAGCAGCTATTAATGACGTTTTGGGTGCCATCAACGTTAGCTCGGTAAAAGTCCTTGTATTGACCCCAATAGCCAACTTTAGAGGCTACGTGAAATACTACATCCATGCCTTTTGTAGCGACCTCGGTGATGGCAGGATCAGCAACATCTCCCAGCATTTGATCAACCTGAATGTTTGCCAGCGCTTCGCTAGAATTGCGGTTAAGCGTGCGAACCTGTACTCCATTGTTGACCAGTAATTCCACCAAGTAGCGGCCCAAAAAGCCGCTGCCGCCGGTTACCAGTGCTCTCATGGATCAAGCCTCATAGATAGCACAAGTGGTGGCAAATCCAGAACTGATTTCAAATATTAGAATTTTCTTGCCTGCTTCTAAGTTGGTGAGTAGATTTTTAAGGCCCATGGCTGACGTTGAGGTGTGTGGATTACCGCTATTTTCGTAGTCATCATAGATAGCCGTGCTGGAATTGAGTCCAGCGGCTTTGGCAAGCTCTGCAGGAAACCCCTGTGCCAGTTGTGATGCAACAAAACCATCTATTGCATCCACGCTTAGACCCTCTTCTTCCAAAAAACGCTGAATGCTTTCAGCACCAAATTTGCAAAATTTCTCTACCCATCCATCTTCAAAGGTTATGGGCATATAGGATCGGCCGGTCTCGCCAAACTCATTGATAGGAACAATGGTGGAGTAACCAAAATGGTTGCAGTCTAGAGGGGCGTAGGTTCGGACTTTGCCGAAACCTTGTGATGTCGCTTTGCTGGAGTTGAGAATGCAAGCCGTACCGATCGCGGAAAACGGAAAGTCTGGTCGGGTTTCTCCAGAAGGATGGGCGTCACCACCAACAATTAGTATGTTGTGATCGGGCTTGTTCTTCAGGATAGCAGAGCCGACTGCTACCGCGTTTAGAAACCCACAAGGACCATTGGCCAAATCAAATGACAGTGTTCGCCGGGTAATATCATCGCGAGCTGGATCCAGGTTTAGGCCCATGCGTTGTTGAATGAGCGAGGCAATTGATGGTTCCATAATATTATCATCTCGATAAACACCGATATTGATCATCAAATTAACCAGCGATGGCTCTATGGTGGCGTCTTTCAGACATTGGTTTCCGGCTGCAGCCGCATTGCCGATCATGCTGCCAGTATTATTTTCATTGACGGTAATTTGTGTGATGATTGTGCTCATGCGTTAACTCCAATATCTCCGACAGTCACTCCAACTGCACCCATAACAATACCTGATGCAAGCACTAGAAAGAGTACTCGATCGCCTGGTTTTATCTCTTCTTGTTTCCAAAATTCTGCGAATACAACCGAATGGGAGGTGGTGGAAGTGTTTCCATATTGGTCTAGGTTAATGCAGATTTTTGGTAGTTTGCCGAAGTTTTCTTCACATAATTCCAGTGCGGTACGAATAGCTCTGGAAGAGGTCTGGTGGGGTATTGCCGCTTCAAATGTCGCAGCGCTGATGCCGAAAATCTTAGTATAATGCCCAAGGGTGGCTGGTAGCCGTTGAATAACTTCGCCATGGATTTCCATTGCCTTAGTATACATGGCGACGCCCGGATTTTTATCGCTTGGCATTCCGTAGCAGAGATCTGCAAATTTGGCGATTGTGAATAAGTCGATGAAGTCGATGCCTTCTTCACCGGTGGATTCGTCCATTATGAATGCGGCACCAGAATCGCCCACAGTCAGCGAAGCAAATTGAGGGTCAATCGGCTCGCGAATTTCCTTAACGGCGGTTTCAGTTATGGTGGTAATGCATTCTCCGCTCACCACCATCCCGCGCTTAACGGTACCGCTACGAATGAGTTCCTCGAGTAAAGATAGCCCGGTCATCATTCCAGCGCAGGCATTGGTTATGTCGAACTGCAAGGCGTCACTGGGCAACCCAAGTTTTTGTTTTAACATCAGGCTCATTGAAGGTTCCACACAAAACTTGAGGCCATCTGTAAACCGGGTAATAGATGTAAAGATCAAGACATCAAGGTCTTCTGCGTTGTAAGCCGAGGCGCTCAGGCAGCGTTCTGCTGCGGCTAAAGCTAGCGTCAGAGAATCGTCCTCAGGGGCTCTCCAGCGACGATTCTTAACCCCCGTGAGTTTTTCTAAATCGAACATAGGTGGGGTTTCCATCGCTTCAATGAGTGATGCTGTAGATATTTCATTGTCAGGAAGATAAACCCCTAGGCTTTCTAAGCGACATTTCATAGTAATTACTCCCGGTTAAAAAGGTTTTCTTGTTCAGACGGTGGCATGGGTTGCAATTTGGTCGCAGATAAGTTGGTCAAGCGATCACAAGCCAGCAATAATGCAGGTAAGAACAATAGGTCAAAGATTAAAGCCGCTATAATTATGCTGACCAGCATAAGGCTCATGGTGTCGTTCACCGTAAAGTGTGAAAGACTTAATAAAGCGATGCCCGAAGCTAAGGTCAGAGTAGTAATCACAATCGCTGAGCCTGCGGTTGCAAACGCCTCGCTGATTGCTTGTTCGGGATCATGGCCAAGCTTGCGACTGTGAAGATATTTACTGGTTAAGTGAATAGAATCGTCCACTACCAGGCCAAGACAAATACTAAACGTCATCGCTGCCGCATGATTTACCTCGCCGACGAGAAGCGCCCACATTCCATAAATCACTAAGGGAGGAATTACGTTAGGTATCATATTGAGTAAGCCAAACTGCCAAGAATTCAGCGCAAAAATCATCATTACGGCAATGAACGCAAAGGTGAATAATGAGCCGTCAATCATGCTGTGAATGATGTTTGTGCCTAAGTGAGCAAACATCAGCAGCTGGCTGCTTCCTTGGCTGCGAAGTTCCGGCATGTTTTGGTTAAGCCATGTGTCAATTTTGTGCTCAAGTTTTAGCAGGGTTTGATTGTCGCCGGCATTTAAGCTCACCATTAATCGAAGGGATGATTGATCGCGACTAATATCCCGTGACAGATCCATGCCCTGGGGTAATGACATTTCATACACCAGCTGGTACTGAGAAATCAGCGCTCGATCATCTGGAATGCGATGGTATTCTGGGTCGTTGTCGTGCATCGCCTGGTTGATTTTCTTAGTGAGGTTGGCGTAGCTTTCAACGCCAGATACTTCAGATTGTTGTCTGAGCCAGTTGGAAAAAATTTCTATTTTTTTAAGAAATTCTGGATTGTTGACCCCGCCTTCCTCTCCAGAGTCGAAGGAATAAAGAATGTGTTCCACGCCTTTTAAATGTTGCTTGGCAAACTGAAAGGAGTGGTTTATTTCCAATGACTTGTCAAAATATTTGGATAGATCGTCGTTGACTTCGAGCTTTGATATTTGCCAGGTAAAGAAAACGGCTACTAATGCGATGCCCCATAAAATTGAACTTTTCATCTTGATGACAAAAGTGCTTAGTAGATGCAGTGATTTCGACAGCACAAAAGGTTTTGGAATGGTTTTTAGTGGCAATAGCAGGATTACGAAGGGTAAAACCGTGTAGGTGCATATAAAAGCGATGAGCGAACCGATTGCGGCCATGTTGCCCATAGCTCTAAATGGTGGTGAGTCGCCGAAATTCATGCCAAGAAAACCGATGGCTGTAGTGGCGCTGGTCCAAAAAATGGGGCGGGCGTTGTTATACAGGCTTGTTTGAATGGCTTCAGCGGGCGTTTGGTTGGCCCTAAGTTGGATAAAATATTGGGTTAGAATATGGACGCTGTCTGCCACGGCTAACACCATAATGATGGCCGGTGCCATCATTGTTATCGGGTTTATTTCAAACCCCAAACCAATCAACAGGCTCATGGCTAGCCCTGCAGTAATACCAACCACACTGATAGTAGCTGTCGTTGCAGTAAAGGATCGCAACAAAATTCCGGTCAGCAGAAAAATCACGGTAAATACAATAGGGTTTACCCGCATCATGTCATCCATCGTGACATCAATAATGCCTTTTTCTATAGCAACGTCGCCGTTCAGGTAGAACGTCAAGCCAGGGTGTTCAGAGGTGTACTTTTTTTGCAGGGCTTTACCGGCTTGGTTGATTTCGAGAATCGCCTGTAAATGGTTCTCTGGTAAGGCGAGGGTTACGATGATAGCCGCGGCGCTACCATCGGCAGAGACTAACTTGTCTAGTATTTGCTCATCCGCTAACGCTTTTTGTTTGGCTTTGGTAATGTCCGCAGCCGACATGTTGCCCACATTGTCGATAAGAGGATCTACATGCAGTTCGTCGTTATAAGATTCAAGAACGGGCGTGTTTGTGATGGACTCAACGCGAATGGAGTAGGGTAACTGCCAGGAATCCTTGGTGAGCTTCTCAATCATAGATAGGCTTTCAGGGGTGAAAACCTGCTTATTTTCGGGCTGTATCAGCAAAATAAGAAATTGGCTTTGCTGATAGGTTTTATCGATAGTTTGAAGGCGCTTCAAATAGGGGTCGTTCTCATCAAACATGATGTTTATGTCGCCGTTAAACGCCATATGCAGCAGCTGAGAGGAAAGTGCCAGCAAGATCAGAACGGTCACAGCAAAGTAACGGGCCCTAAGCCTTACTAAGTGGCGGATAAAATTCATCGTAAACTAGGCTCCACTGCTTAAGCTAGAAAGGATTCGGCGGGTTCATAGACTAAACCTTGTTCAGGCACAGCTATCTGTTCGTATGCTTCCTGAGCGATTCTGTTCATCCTGTTCTGATTTGTTTCTATAATTTGTCGTTTTTTGGCGCTAATATTTGTGCCCTCGGCAATGCTGAAACGCATTCCCTTATAATAGGATAAGCTTGAAGTCCCTCCAGGTTTTTGGTGTGTGAGATTTGTGCTTGCTGGCCCACAAAACGGCAATGTTTGAGTTCTTTTATTCAAAGAAAACAACGGGTTTCTTCTGCTTGCTGAAGTGGCCACAGCGGTAAAGATTGCTGTCGGGCGACATTTCTTTTTATTATTAGTCATTTTGGTTTCGCTTTATGGCGCTAGACGATGCGATCTTGCCGTTAATTAATTGACCATAGTTAAAGTAGGCGTCGATTGTATTATTGCGGACAGCGATTTTGTCCCTCGCGTCAATAGTTACCTGCGGTTTGGTTGGATGTTGGTTGTGACCGCTGTCTGTAAGTTTAATTACTATATAAAACAATGGGATAGGGGTGTTTTTCTGGTATGTTTCGTTGTTTGTTTGCTGTGTTATAGCACTGTTGTAATCCTGTCACATTAAGTTAGTCGGCTTAAAATAGATTCCTTATCATAATTTTTGATATTGGTTGAATAAAAAACGTGATGGTTGCTATAATACCGGCGCAAGTTTGGTGGTGGTCGAAGGTTCCGTTGGTTATCACTGTATTAGGAATTTGTAAGAATTCGTCGGAAAGCCCCTTCTTGATAGGGGCTTTTTGTTAGCAGTCAAGAATCAGTGCAGGGGAATTAATACTGGGTTTTCCCTGCCTTGCGCTGAGTAGTTGTGGGCCTTGTGCCCACTTTTTGTTTGTGTTTACTTTTACAAGAAGTGTCGGTCGGAAATCACATTGGTAGCATCGAATCAAAGCAATACTCTTGAACAATTAATTAAACCCGCTGTTGAGGCAGTAGGAATGGAGCTTTGGGGAGTCGAATATTTTTCTCAAAGCGGTCATTTTATATTGCGTGTTTATATTGATTCTGATCAGGGTGTTTCATTGGAAGATTGTGAAAGAGCATCACATCAAATCAGTGGTGTTCTTGATGTGGAAGACCCCATTAAAAACGAATATAACCTGGAAGTTTCTTCGCCGGGGATGGACCGCCCAATGTTCCGCTTTGAACAGTATTTGGCGTTTTTGGGTGAAAGATTCAAGGTGCGGTTGCGGTCCGCTTTAAGTGGTCGCAGGAATTTCTCGGCACTATTGTTACGGGCTGAAAACGACCAGCTGACTTTTGAAGTAGAAGGTCAACAGTTTACAGTTTCTATTGATCAGGTTGATAAAGCCAACTTGATCCCAAATTTTGACTAACGCGAAAGAAGCGCAGTCTCTGGTGAGGCAGTGAGATGAGTAAAGAAATATTACTAGTAGCTGATACCGTTTCAAATGAAAAAGGTGTCGATAAAGACGTCATTTTTGGAGCGGTTGAGCTGGCTTTGGCCACCGCAACCAAGAAACGTTATCCGTCAGATGATGTGGAAATCCGCGTCAAAATTGATCGTACTACTGGCGATTATGAATCTTTTCGTATTTGGCATGTGGTAACAGACGAGGATTTTGAATTTCCCGGGCGTCATTTGACCCTGGATGAAGCTCATGATGAGGATGCCGCTCTGCAGATCGGCGATATTTGGGAAGAGCCGATAGAATCCATCGAATTTGGTCGTATAGCAGCGCAAACAGCCAAACAGGTTATCGTACAAAAAGTACGGGAAGCGGAGCGTCAGCAGGTTATCGAAGCTTACCTGGATAGAATTGGTGAGTTGATCAATGGCACCGTCAAAAAGGTGACCCGTGACAGTGTGATTTTGGACTTGGGTAATAATGCGGAAGCCTTGCTGCCTAGAGACGAAATGATTCCTCGGGAAAATTTCCGCATGAGTGAGCGAGTGCGAGCAGTTTTGCACGATGTGAACAGAGAAAATCGTGGTCCCCAGTTATTTGTTAGCCGGACCCGCCCGGAAATGCTGGTGGAATTGTTTAAGATTGAAGTTCCAGAAATCGGCGAAGACCTAATTGAAATTAAGGCGGCCGCAAGAGATCCAGGCTCGCGCGCAAAGATTGCAGTTAAGACCCATGATCAGCGAGTAGACCCTGTGGGGGCTTGCGTTGGTATGCGTGGCGCTCGGGTACAGGCTGTTTCCAATGAGCTGAGTGGCGAGCGTATTGATATTGTATTGTGGGATGACAACGTGGCTCAGTTTGTGATTAACGCCATGTCACCCGCTGATGTAATGTCGATAGTAGTTGATGAAGATCGTCATGCGATGGATATTGCGGTTGAGGAAGATCAACTAGCGCAGGCCATTGGCAAAGGTGGGCAGAATATCAGGTTGGCGGCTGAATTATCTGGTTGGAGCCTGAACGTCATGACGGTGGAGCAGGCGGAGAACAAGCAACAGGAAGAGTCCGGCGTTCTGGTGGAACGTTTTATGGCTGAGCTGGATGTGGATGAAGATGTTGCTATCTTGCTAGTTGAGGAAGGCTTTACCAGCTTAGAAGAAGTAGCTTATGTGCCTAAAGAAGAGATGGTCGCCATCGACGGATTTGACGAAGATATTGTCGACGAATTGCGCCATCGGGCAAAAGATGCCTTGCTGACAAAAGCTTTGGTATCGGAAGAAAAACTTGAAGGTGAGCAGGCACCTGCTGAAGACCTGTTGAATATGGATGGTATGGATAAGACCACCGCTTATGCGCTAGCGAAAGTGGGTATCGTTACGATGGATGACCTTGCCGAACAAGCTGTAGACGACTTGTTGGAAGTTGAAGGTATTGACGAAACCCGAGCTGCGCAACTGATAATGACTGCTCGTGCCCCTTGGTTTGAAGATCAGGAATGATGTTGAACTAATGAAGCAACGATTAGGCACGGATAAACAGGAGTGAGAGACGCTAATATGGCAGAAGTGACCGTCGCACAGCTTGCAGATGTCGTGGGGATCCCCGTAGAGACTTTATTGCAGCAAATGAAAGACGCGGGGCTGTCTCACAAAGATGCAGCGCAGGCCGTATCGGATAATGAGAAAGAAAAGTTGCTGGCGCATTTAAAACGCTCCCATGGAGACAATGATGATGAGCCGCGAAAAATCACGCTTAAACGTAAGAGTGTTAGCACCCTCAAAGTCAGTGGTGGCCAGGGGCGTAGCAAAACCGTTAACGTGGAAGTGCGGAAAAAGCGTACTTACGTCAAACGCTCTGATGTGGATGCGGCAAAAGCAGCGGAAGAAGAAGCTGCTCAGCAAGCAGAACTGGCTCGTAAGCAGGCGGAAGAAGCGAAGCAAGCTGAGTTGGCTCGTATAGAAGCCGAGAAAAAGGCGAAGGAAGACAAAATTCGCAAAGAGGCGGAAGATAAAGCGCTGGCGGAAGCCAAAAAGGCCGTGGCGGCAGAAAACGAAAAAGGTGAGAAATCCAAGGATTCTAAAACCGCTCAAAAGAAAGCGGCGGTGAGTGCTAAGAAAGAGCCGGAAAAAACGCCGGAACAGTTAGCTGCGGAAGCCGCTATAAAAGCGGAAGAAGCTAAGCGCAAAGAAGAGACCCGTAAGAAAGCAGAAGCAGAGGCAGCGCAACGAACGTTGGAAGAAGCTCGCCGTATTGCTCAGGAACTCGAAGGGCGTGGCGAGCAAAAGGAGCAAACCGAAGAGGAACTTCTGCTTGAGGAAGAGAAAGACGCCATTGTTAAGCGCGCTTTCGAAGAGAGTTTGAATGATGAAGCGCGACAGGCTAAGCGGGCGCGAAAGGTCACCAAGAAGAAGAGCAAGGACAAACAGGTTGAGCGTAAGTTTGCACCAAGGCTTGCTTCCCAAGTCAATAAACATGGTTTCCAGAACCCAACCGGACCCGTAGTGCGTGAAGTGCTGCTGGGCGAGAGCATTACGGTTTCTGATCTTGCGCAGCAGATGTCCGTTAAAGGCGCTTCGGTGGTTAAATCGCTGTTCAATTTAGGTGTAATGGCGACTATGAATCAGTCGTTAGATCGCGATACCGCTCAGCTAATCGTGGAAGAATTTGGCCATAATGTAAAACTGGTGAGTGAAGATGCGCTGGAAGACTCGTTAACTGAGCATTTGGAAGATGCGCAGTTTGAGGGTGAGCTGGAGCAGCGAGCGCCGGTGGTTACGATTATGGGGCATGTTGATCATGGTAAAACTTCCCTGCTCGATTACATTCGGCGCACCAAGGTAGCCTCTGGCGAGGCTGGTGGAATTACCCAGCACATAGGCGCGTACCATGTGGAAACTGGTCATGGCATGATCACCTTTTTGGATACTCCTGGTCACGCAGCATTCACTCAGATGCGAGCTCGTGGTGCTTCATGTACCGATATCGTTGTGTTGGTGGTTGCTGCGGATGACGGCATGATGCCGCAAACCGCAGAGGCTATCGATCACGCTCGTGCTGCCAATGTTCCCATTATTGTGGCAGTGAATAAAATCGATAAAGAAGACGCTGATCCTGATCGGGTAAAATCCGATCTATCGCAAAAAGAAGTTATTTCCGAAGAGTGGGGTGGAGACACGCAATTTGTGAATGTTTCTGCTCATACCGGTGAAGGTATCGAGACGCTCCTGGATTCTATCTTGCTGCAGGCGGAAGTCTTAGAGCTTAAGGCATCGAGAACGGGCGCCGCTCGTGGCGTCGTCATTGAGTCTAGGGTGGATAAAGGTCGTGGTGTTGTCGCTAGTTTGTTGGTTCAGGGTGGTATCTTGAATCAAGGTGATATGGTGTTAGCGGGTGAGCATTATGGTCGCGTCAGGGCAATGCTTGATGAAAATGGAAAGCCCATCCAGCTGGCTGGCCCATCCATTCCTGTTGAAATACTCGGATTGGCAGGGGCTCCTGATGCAGGTGAAGAGTTCCATGTTGTTCCTGATGAGCGCAAAGCCCGTGAAGTAGCCGATTCCAGGCAGAAGAAATTACGTCAAAGTCGCTTGGCAAGGCAGCAAGCCGCTAAGCTGGAAAACATTTTTGAAACCATGGGTGTTGGTGAGAGCGCATCGGTGAATATCGTGCTTAAGGCCGATGTGCGTGGGTCCCTGGAAGCGCTTCAAGGTGCTTTGTCGGATCTATCCACCGATGAAGTGAAAGTGAATGTTGTCTCTTCCGGTGTTGGTGGTATCAACGAGTCGGACGTTAATTTGGCGCTAACTTCCAGTGCGGTGGTTATTGGCTTTAACGTTCGGGCCGATGGTTCAGCACGGAAGTTGTGCCAGGAAGAAAGTATAGAGCTGCGTTACTACAGCGTAATCTACGATATTATCGAAGATGTCAAGAACGCCATGTCTGGCTTGTTAGAGCCTGAGTTGCGGGAAGAAATCTTGGGGGTTGCTGAAGTCCGGGATGTGTTCCGGTCATCGAAATTCGGCGCCGTTGCTGGTTGTAAAGTATTGGAAGGCACTATTTATCGCAACAAGCCTATCCGGGTGCTGCGTGATGATGTTGTGGTTTACCAAGGTGAACTAGAGTCGCTACGTCGCTTTAAAGACGATGTTAACGAGGTAAACGCAGGCATCGAATGTGGTATAGCGGTTAGGAGTTATAACGACGTTAAAGAAGGCGACAAAATCGAGGTCTTTAGTGTTAAGAAAGTGGCGAGAACCATTTAATGCGTCATAGCTCAAGAAGTTACAAGCGGACTGATCGCATAGCAGACCAAATCCAGAAGGATTTGGCTTTGCTGTTGCAGCGAGAGATCAAGGACCCCAGAGTTGGTATGGTTACCATTAATGGGGTTACTGTCAGCAAAGATCTGGCTTTCGCTGATGTCTATGTGACTTTTATGGGTGTTGATGCTGAGCAGGATGTAGACCAGGGCTTGGCAGTTTTGGATCATGCAGGTGGATATCTGAGATCGATGTTGGCAAAAGCGATTCAGTTGCGCACCATGCCAAAATTGCGCTTTCACTACGATCAAACGATTGTTGATGGCCCCAAAATGTCGAGATTGATAGCATCTGCGCGCGCCAAAGATCGAGAAATTCTAGGCGATCAGGAATCGCCAGAAGAGGAATAGAAAATTGGCGAAGCAAAGAGTTAGAAGAGGCCGTTTGGTGGATGGTATTCTGGTTTTAGATAAACCAGAAGGTTGTACCTCTAATGAAATCCTCCAGCGCGTAAAGCGAATGTTCGGGGCTGCCAAAGCAGGGCATACGGGCAGTTTAGATCCGTTGGCTACGGGGGTTTTGCCACTGTGTTTTGGCGAAGCGACCAAGTTTTCGCAGTTTTTGTTAGATGCGGATAAAGCTTATAAAGTTACCGCCAAGTGGGGCCAGAAGACCAACAGTGCCGATGCTGACGGTGAAGTGATTGAAACTTGTTCGACTGAAGGTTTGGAGCGATCGGCGCTATTGGCGCAATTGGCCTCGTTTACCGGCGAGATAGAGCAAGTACCGTCCATGTTTTCGGCGCTAAAGCATAATGGTCAACCGCTTTATAAGTTGGCCAGGCAGGGATTGGAAGTGGAGCGCAAACCACGCAAAGTGATGATCCATAAACTAGAGTTATTAGACTTTAGTCAGGAATATTTTTCCTTGTGGGTTAGCTGTAGCAAGGGCACCTATATCCGCAATTTAGTGGAAGATATAGCGGCAGCTTTGGGTAATCTTGCGCATGTGGTAGAATTGCGCAGAACTCAGGCGGGCCCCTATTGCGAAGACGAGGCGATCACTGTAGAGCAGTTAGCGACCGCTATCGATGAAGGCGGGCACAAAGCCTTGGATGAATTTTTAAAACCGCTGGGTTCAAGTGCCGATCATTGGCCCACGGTGGCCCTTACGGAAGCCACAGCGTTTTATCTGAGAAACGGGAGTGCGGTGCAAGTACCCGATTCTCCGCTGGATGGCTGGGTAAAGTTGGTAGGGCCGAACGAAGAGTTTCTTGGCGTTGGGGAAATGCTGGATGACGGTAAAGTCGCCCCGCGCCGGATTATTAGCAACAGCTAAACTGTCTTTAACACTGTAAATATGCGTGGTGTTATTGGCTTACTTAAAATGCATATTGGAGAGATAGAATGTCATTAAGTGCTGATCAAAAAGCGCAAGTCGTAGAAGAACATAAACGTGCTGAGGGTGATACTGGTTCACCGGAAGTGCAGGTTGCACTACTTACTGCGCAAATCAATCAATTACAAGGTCACTTCAAAGCGCACAACAAAGACCATCATTCCCGTCGTGGTTTGATCCGGATGGTAAACCAGCGTCGTAAATTGCTGGACTACCTGAAGCGCAAAGATTTAGATCGTTATACTTCATTGATTGGTAAGTTAGGTCTACGTCGTTAATGCCAGTTGGCAACGAGGTAACACAGCGAACCTAAAACACGGCACTTACCTTTGGGTAGGTGCCGTGTTTTTTTATAGCTTTAAGAAAATGGTTGTTTAAGAAAAAGAGTATTTGCCAGAATAGTCTGGTAAATGTCGATAGGTAAAACTCTGGCTTCAAGTGAAATATGATGGTTAGGTACGAGTTGTGTCGGAGTCTCGAAATGGAAGGTGAATAATGTTTAAAGTGGTATCGAAAGAATTTCAATTTGGCGATCAAAAATTTGTATTGGAAACAGGTAAAGTAGCACGTCAGGCTACTGGCGCCGTAATGGTGAGTTCTGACTCTTGTTCGGTGTTGGTCACGGTTGTTGCCCGCAAAGAAGCGGATTTGGGAAAAGATTTTTTCCCGCTGACGGTAAATTACCAAGAAAAATTCTATGCTGCCGGGCGAATTCCCGGTAGCTTCATGAAGCGAGAAGGTCGGCCTTCCGAAAAAGAAACTTTGACCTCTCGTCTCATCGATCGGCCTATTAGGCCGCTGTTTCCTGCTGGTTTCACCAACGAAGTCCAGGTGATTGCAACGGTATTGTCTACAGATAAAGAATACGATCCTGATATTGCTGCGTTAATCGGTGCTTCTGCGGCGTTGGCCATTTCCGGCGTTCCATTTATGGGGCCTATTGCTGCAGCCCGAGTGGGATATATTGACGGCATTTATGTGGTAAATCCCTCTTACAAGCAGTTGGAGTCTTCAGCGCTGGATTTGGTTGTTGCTGGTACTGACGAAGCCGTATTGATGGTGGAATCAGAAGCAAAAGAGTTGACCGAAGACCAAATGCTGGGTGCTGTGTTGTTTGGCCATATGGAAATGCAAGTAGCGATTAATGCCATCAAAGAGTTTGCCGCTGAAGTAGCAACACCCGCGTGGGATTGGCAGGGTCCTGCAGAAGAAACTGAGATATCTAATGCGATAAAAGAGATTCTTGGCGATCGTCTGGAACAGGCTTATCAAATACATGATAAGCAAGCGCGTTACGCTCAAGTGGGTGAGTTGCGGGCTGAAGTGGTTAGCGCTTTATGTAAGGAAGAAGATGAGCAAGCACCCTCGGCTGCTAAAGTGAAAGATGTATTCCATCATTTGGAATATGTCACTGTTCGCGAAAGTGTTCTGGCTGGCAAGCCGCGTATTGACGGTCGAGATCATAAAACTGTGCGCCCAATCCAGGTTGAAACGGGAATTCTGCCTCGGACCCATGGCTCTGCACTTTTTACTCGTGGCGAAACTCAGGCCATAGTGACGGCGACATTGGGTAGCTTGCGTGATGCACAAAATGTGGATTCGCTCGAATCCATGAAAAGTGATCCGTTTATGTTGCACTATAACTTCCCGCCATTTTGTGTGGGCGAGGTTAGCTTTCAGTTAGGACCTAAGCGTCGTGAAATTGGTCATGGTCGATTAGCGCGCCGTGGTGTTCAGGCAATGTTACCGGATACTACCGATTTTCCTTATGCCATTCGCGTAGTTTCAGAGATCACTGAATCCAATGGTTCATCGTCCATGGCTTCTGTGTGCGGCAGCAGTCTTGCGTTGATGGATGCAGGTGTTCCGTTGAAAGCGCCAGTCGCTGGTATCGCGATGGGCCTTGTAAAAGAGGGTGAGCGTTTTGCTGTGTTGTCCGATATTTTGGGTGATGAAGATCACCTGGGCGATATGGACTTTAAAGTGGCGGGTACTGAGCAAGGTATTACTGCTTTGCAGATGGACATAAAAATTACGGGTATTACTGAAGAAATTATGGAAGCGGCACTGGTTCAAGCCCGCGAAGGTCGACTCCATATCTTGGGTGAAATGAATAAGGTCCTCAGTCAGTCCCGAGGTTCAGTGTCTGCAGATGCCCCTGTTTATTTGACCATTACGATACATCCGGACAAGATTCGTGATGTTATCGGTAAAGGCGGCGCCACTATCCGCAGCATCTGTGAAGAGTCTGGTGCTCAAATCGATATTAATGACGATGGACAGGTGCGCATTTACGGCGAGAGTCAAGCGGCAGCAGAAAAAGCCTATGCCATGGTGGAAGGTATTACTGCAGAAGCGGAAGTGGGCAGAATATACGACGGCAAAGTTAATAAAATCGTTGATTTTGGCGCGTTCGTGAATATTCTTCCTGGCACTGATGGTTTGGTTCACATTTCACAAATTGCTGAAGAGCGGGTGAATCAGGTGAGCGATTATCTGAAAGAAGGTCAGGAAGTCAAAGTTAAAGTGCTTGATGTGGATAATCGTGGTCGAATTAAGCTGAGTATCAAGGAAGCTGTTTCTGATTTAGCCTCTGAAACAAGTACTCCAGCGGCAGAATAAGTTCAGCCTTATGGTTTACAAAAAAGGAGCCATCGGCTCCTTTTTTGTTGAGCCTACAGTTATCAACGTATTCCTAGTTGGCCTGCTTTAACCTCGCCACCGAGCCATAGCACCATGTTGGTAAATCCATCCCATGGGTTAGTTTTTACTATACCTTTTATGGCTTGATCTACATGGGCAGCTTCCAGTAAGCAGCGCCTGAACGTGTTGAGTTTGGTGCGGCGCAAAGCTTCCTGAATAATAGGTTTTCGGTTTTCCCAAATGCGATATTGTTGTAATACCTTGGTCACCGGTAGACCATTCGCCATCAGTTGTGACATGGCGGAAAGGCCGCGCAGTTCTTTGCTGAAAGCCCACAGGATAACGGCTGGTTCTGCGCCACTTGATTGCAGCTGATGAAGCATTTTTATGGCGTGGCTAGTGTGACCCTGAATGGCTTCATCTACCATATCATAAAGTGAATAACGCGCATGGTCGGCCACGGATTGCTCAATATCTTGCTCTGTGATGGGGCCTTTGCCCATTACCAACGCCAGCTTTTCAATTTCTTGTTGTGCGGCCAGTAGATTGCCTTCAACCCTCTCTGCCAGTAGTTCCGTGGCCTCAGTGCTGGGGGATAGACCGGCGGCACGCATGCGATGTTGAATCCATTGTGGCATTTGTTGCAAAGTTACCGGCCAGATTTGAATAATCGCGGCACTTTTTTCTATGGGTTGGAACCATTTCGCTGCCAGCGTCTTTTTGTCCAGCTTGGGCAGCATCATTAATAACGCATTGTCAGGGTTAGGGTTTTCGCAATATTGCTGGAGTGCTTTTTTTGCTTTGTCATCAAACTTCGCTTGAGACAATCTTACTTCTAAGAGTTTGCGGTCGCCGAATAACGACATGCTGTTGTTGGCTTCGAGAATGTTATGCCAATCAAAGCCAGAATCTGCATGAAATATCTCCCGTTCACTCATACCGCACTGGCGACAACTGGTTCGAATTAAGTCAGCGGTTTCCTGTACCAGTAAAGGCTCATCTCCGCTCACTATATACAGTGGCTGCAGGGCATTGTGTTGAAAGTGTTCAGCAACCTGATTGGCTCGTAGTCTCATGGCGTATTCGAACGTGTGGTCTGTTGCAGTGCTAACAGGATTCTATGTACTAAATCCTGATCCATTTCTTCGCGCAACAAGCGTTCTTCCTCGGCTTTTCCCACGGCGGCGGTTTCGCGATATAGATAAGAACGCCTGGACTTGATTACATTAGAAGTGATGATGGTATCACCCTGTCGAAAAACAAAAGCAATCTGCTTAATTAGCTCGTATTCAGCGCTTTTGGCTCGACTAGAATACGACGCTGTGCGTTTCTCTTGATCGGTGGAATTTATCTCCAGCACCGTTTCCGAATCTGCACTCAGTACGACTCCGGAATCCATCAAGGATTGATTGAGCTTTTGGCCAAACGCAGTGTCATTGGTGTTGTTGATTACTTTGATGCTGGAATAGCTGCTGTTGAGGGAGTCACCGGTACTCCTCAGCTGAAAACCACAGGCACTCAGTATGATAGTAATGACAACTAGCCACCAATAGCGAACCCTCATTATTTAACTACCACGCTAACCAGCTTATTGGGGACTACAATAACTTTGGTGATGGATTTTCCTTCTATAAAGCGTTGCACATTTTCGTTGTTTATTGCCATCGACTGTATTTCGTCCTTGTCTGCGGCGATGGGGACCTCAATCTTAGCCCGGACTTTGCCGTTAACCTGCACCACCATTTCAATACTGTCTCGGGTTAAGGCACTCTCGTCCACCTCGGGCCAAGGTGCATCAACTATTGGTTCGGCGTGTCCCAGTAGCGCCCATAGCTTATGACTAAAATGAGGCGTAATGGGGGCTAGCATCAATACACAGGCGGTAATGGCTTCATGCAGCACTGCGCGCCCTTGCTCACCGTCATCATCTACTTTGGCCATAAGATTAGTCAATTCCATGAGCGCGGCAACGGCAGTGTTGAAGGTCAGCCTGCGATCATAATCGTCCCGTACTTTGGCGATGGTTTCGTGCAATTTGCGCCGTAAATCTTTTTGTTGTTCGTTGAGCTTGCTGACATCCAAAGTGGGCGCGCTGGGTTTTGACAAATGTTCGGTTGCCATGCGCCAAAGACGACGTAAGAATTTATGAGCCCCTTCCACACCGCTGTCAGACCATTCCAAAGTTTGTTCTGGTGGTGCCGTGAACATCATAAACAAGCGTACCGTGTCGGCACCGTACTGATCGATAATCACCTGAGGATCAATGCCATTGTTTTTGGATTTTGACATCTTGCTCATGCCGTCATGAATTACAGGCTGTTGATCATCTTTATGGCAAAAGCCGATGGCCTGACCGTTTTCGTCGTACATGGGAATGATGTCGCTGGGGGAGAACCAGTGTTTGCCCCCGTTATCGTCTTCACGATAAAAACAGTCGGCCAGCACCATGCCTTGGCATAACAAGCGCTCAAAAGGTTCGTCGCAATCCACTAAGCCAAAATCTCGCAGCAATTTATGGAAAAAACGCGAATACAGTAAGTGTAAAATAGCATGCTCAATGCCTCCCACGTACTGGTTTACGGGCAACCAATAATTCGCTTTTTGCGGGTCGAGCATTTGGGTTTTGTCCTGCGGACTGCAATAACGGGCGTAGTACCAGGACGATTCCATGAAGGTATCAAAGGTATCGGTTTCCCGTTCTGCTGGCTGTTGGTTGTAGCTGGTTTTTCGCCACTCAGGATCGGCTTTTATGGGTGACTGTACGCCGTCCATGGTGACGTCTTCGGGTAGTGCTACTGGTAGCTGCTCTGTGGGTGTGGGAACTTCGCTACCATCCGCCAGGTTGATCATGGGGATAGGTGCACCCCAATAGCGTTGTCGAGAGACACCCCAGTCCCTTAAACGGTAATTCACTTTTACTTTACCCTTGCCAGCGGCTTCCAGGGTTTGGGCAATGGCATCGAAGGCGGCTTCTGAGGTTAGGCCGTCAAACTGCCCCGAGTTGATTAGACGACCATATTCTGTATAGGCTGCGGCGTGGATATCGCACGCTTCGTTGCTACCGGGTTCTATTACTTGTTTAATGGGTAGTTGGTACTTTTGAGCAAACTCAAAATCTCGCTGATCATGGGCCGGCACGGCCATAACCGCTCCAGAGCCATAATCCATCAAAACAAAATTCGCGATCCACACTGGAACTTCAGCACCGCTTATGGGGTGCTTGGCAAACTCGCCGGTAAACACGCCTTCTTTTTCCATGGTGGCTAAATCGGCTTCAGCCACTTTTTTATTCTGGGAACATTTTTCAACAAAGGCGGCGACTTCGGCTGACTTTTCTGCGGCGGCCTTTGCAACGGGGTGCTGCGCCGCTACCGCCACATAACTCACGCCCATCAGGGTGTCGGGGCGGGTGGTATAAACCGTCAGGCTGTTGCCGTCGCGCAGTTCAAAGCTCAGTTCAACACCTTGCGAGCGACCGATCCAATTGCGTTGCATGGTTTTAACTTGCTCTGGCCAATGCTCCAGTTTGTCGAGGTCGTTCAACAATTCTTCTGCATAGTCTGTGATTTTTACAAACCATTGGGGGATCTCTTTGCGCTCCACTGGTGCTCCGGAGCGCCAGCCGCGGCCGTCAATGACTTGCTCGTTGGCAAGCACGGTCTGATCTACCGGATCCCAGTTCACGGTGGCCATCTTTTTATAGACCAATCCCTTGGCATATAGCTGAGTAAAAAACCATTGTTCCCAGCGATAATAGTCAGGGCTGCAAGTGGCAATTTCCCGCTGCCAGTCATATCCGAATCCCAGCCGCTTGAGCTGATCTTTCATATAGGCAATATTGGAATAGGTCCAGGCGGCCGGTGCGGCTTTGTTCTTTATCGCAGCGTTTTCAGCGGGCAGACCAAAAGCATCCCAACCCATTGGCTGCATGACATTCTTACCTTGCATCCGTTGGAAGCGGCTGATGACATCGCCGATGGTGTAATTACGTACATGACCCATATGCAGGCGGCCGCTAGGATACGGGAACATAGATAGGCAGTAATAGGAAGGCTTGTTGGGGTCTTCGGTAACTTCGAAGCTTTTGTTTTCTTCCCAGAATGCTTGTGCTTCAGCTTCTATGGTCTGCGGGTTGTACGTTGTTTCCATTGAATCAGACTCTCGACATGAATGGTGTTCGAACTTAGTAAAATTAATCGCGTAGGATACCTTACCACGGGGGGTAGGGCTACTCAGGACGATGTTTCGCCCTGAGTCCAAGGGTGATCAAAATGGCTAAAAAGGCGGCGGCCAAGATTGGATACTGACCAAATCGTTGAAAAGGTGTGCTGCCACTGGCGTTAAGAAGCTCACCCTCTAGGGTGCCTTGAGTAAACTGTTCTAGCTGGTTAATCACCTTGCCTTTGTGGTCAATAATGGCGGTAATCCCGGTGTTGGTTCCCCGCAATAGATAGCGTCCCACCTCTAAGGCTCGCATGCGTGCCATCTCAAAGTGCTGTAAAGGCCCCCAGGAGTGTCCAAACCAGGCATCATTGCTGATAGTTACAAGAAAATCCCGACCAATGGATTGTTTGCGGACTAATTCCGGATAAACGATCTCGTAACAGATGAAGACCGAGAACGGATGGTGTTTAGCCATCAAGGGTAATTGGTCAGCATCGCCTTCGCTGAAACTGGACATGGGTAGATTGAAAAAAGGAATCAAGCCGCGAATCAAGGATTGCAGTGGCACATATTCACCAAAGGGAACGAGTTTTTGTTTGTCATACATACCCTGGCCGGCGCCGATGACGAACACTGAATTGTAATATAAGTTATTGCCTTGTTGATCTTGGTCCCAGCGAGCCACACCGCTAATCAATGCGGTATCAGATTGGGCTGCATCTATATCCAGACGAGCTATGGTATTCAGCGCCTGATGATAAAACACCGGATAGGCGGCTTCCGGCCACAAGATCAAATCTTTATCCCATTGCGAATCAGTCATGGAAACGAAGGTGTCTATAATGGGCTTACGAAAGCTAGGATCCCATTTTTGTTGTTGGGGAATATTACCTTGGACAATGGCCACCGTTAATGGTTTGGATGAATCGAGTTGAGTCCATTGAAGGGGCATTAGAGCCCAGCCAATAAGCCAGGGTGCCGTAATCCCCAGAGCAGCGAAAAATCGATGTTGAGTTGTGCCTCGCCACAGAATGTACAAGAGCATGGCCATAATGGCCGCCAATGCACTGATTCCGAGGGTGCCCACAATAGGCGCGAATGATGCCAGTGGTGTATCGATGAACCCGTAGCCTGCCCAGAGCCAGGGGAAGCCACTTAAAAACCAGCTTTTACTCCACTCAATCAACACCCAGAGCGCGGGGAAGGTGAGTAGATAATGACGATCCAGGTTAAGTCGACGATATCCCCAAAAGGGTAAAGCGCAGAAGACTACGCTTAAAAACGCCGCAAATAGCGCGGTTCCCAGTGCCGATAACCAGATTGGAGTTCCACCATAGTAGTGAATGCTGACGTAAACCCAAGATACCCCAACGCCATTGAAACCGAATCCATAAGCGAACGCGCGTTTGGCCGCGATCTTTGCGGGCTGTTTGCGAATCAACCCGTAAAGCGCCAGCAAAGAGAAGGGTATTAACCACCAATAATTAAGAGGAGCCAGACCCAATGGAAAAATGGCACCCGCAACGAGCGCTAGCAGAAGGCGGTTGCCTTCTGCTTTAAAGGTAGGAAACGTTGTCATTTTTAATTCTTAATGTTGAGTTGGGCTTACCTTTAACAGGCGAATAGCTCTGTTGTCCGCATTGAGTACGGTAAAATGGTATTTGCCTATATTGACACTTTCTTCCCGTTTTGGGAGGTGGCCAAAGTGGCTTAAAACGATACCTCCAATGGTGTCGTAGTCGTCTTCATTAAAGGCCGTTAAAAAGTGCTCGTTAAATTCTTCTACTGGCGTAACGGCTTTGACGACATACTCATCGGGACTCGATTGTTTGATCATATAGTCGTCTTCAAAATCGTGCTCATCATCAATCTCGCCGACGATCTGTTCCAGTACGTCTTCTATCGTCACCAAGCCAGACATTTTACCGTATTCATTCACCACAATGGCCATATGGCTGCGGTTTTGGCGAAAGTCTTTGAGTAACACATTGAGGCGTTTGCTTTCTGGCACCATGGTAGCAGGCCGGATTATTTCCTTAAGTTGGGTTTTCTCCAGCTTGCCTTTGTAGGCCAGATCCAATAAATCTTTGGCCAGTAAAATGCCAATGATTTCGTCTTGAGATTCTCCGTATACTGGGAATCGGGAGTGAGCAGATTCAACGATCGGAGGAAGATACTCATCAGGTTTGGCGTTGCTACTAATTATGATGCACTGCGAGCGTGGCACCATTATTTCACGCACTTGCATGTCTGACACTTGCAGAGCGCCCTGGAAAATACTCAGTGCCTCTGATTCAACTAGGCCGCTGCGATGAGCGTTAGTCAGAATTTCCAAAACTTCAGATTGGTTTTGCGGTTCACCGGACAGGAAGTTGGCAATTTTGTCAAGTAAGCTGCGTCCTTGTGAACCGTTTCGACTCTGATCATCGTTCATGATCGTTCGATATGCTCCTGTATTAGTTGTTAGTAACGTAGGGATCGGGGAAACCCAACGAATGTAAAATGTCTATTTCAAGGCCTTCCATTTGTTCAGCCTCGTCCTGTTTAATATGGTCGTAACCAAGCAAATGCAAGGTACCATGGATCACTAAATGCGCCCAATGAGCTTCTGCAGATTTATTTTGTTCAGCGGCCTCTTGTTGTACTACTGGGGCGCAAATTATGAGATCCCCCAGTAGTGCCAAAGGGACGCCTGGGATGTTCTCGAAGGGAAAGGAGAGAACATTGGTGGGTTTGTGGTTTTGACGATAGGTTCCATTAAGCTTTTGGCTCTCCTCGCTGTCAACAATCCGCACTGTGAGCTCCGTAGGATTTGCGGCATCAGGCGTATAGTTTGCCCCACTCAGCCCAGCCAGTACCCACTGACTGATTTGTGTTTGAGTGGGTAAATTAGTAGCTGTTGAAGCGAGCTGAATATCGAGTTCAAGCTCAATATTGAACTTAGAGTGGTTTATGGGATTCATGCTTGTCATAAGCTTCTACAATCCGTTGGACCAAAGTGTGTCTTACAATATCTTTAGACTCAAAGTGGGTAAAACCAATGCCGTCTACGTCTTTTAAAACTTCCATAGCATGAACCAGGCCACTTTGGGTACCTTTAGGCAGGTCAATTTGGGTGTAGTCGCCAGTAATAACTGCTTTGGACCCAAACCCAATTCGGGTCAGAAGCATTTTCATTTGCTCGCGAGTCGTGTTCTGACTTTCATCGAGAATGATGAAGGAGTGATTTAAGGTTCGGCCACGCATGTAAGCGAGGGGGGCCACTTCAATGACTTGGCGGTCGATTAATTTCGCCACTTTCTCGAATCCCAGCATTTCATATAAGGCGTCGTAAAGAGGGCGCAAGTATGGGTTGATCTTCTCGGCCAAGTCACCGGGTAGAAAGCCCAGTTTTTCGCCCGCTTCCACGGCAGGTCTAATCAATAAAATTCGTCTTACTTCATCAGCCTCTAGTGCTTCAACAGCGCAAGCTACAGCCAAGTATGTTTTGCCCGTGCCCGCAGGTCCAATGCCGAAGTTGATGTCATTGCGCAGTATTTGACGGATGTATTCTTTTTGGTTTTTGCCGCGGGGCTTGATGGTGC
Organism: uncultured Ketobacter sp.; assembly: GCA_963922875.1. Taxonomy (GTDB): domain Bacteria; phylum Pseudomonadota; class Gammaproteobacteria; order Pseudomonadales; family Ketobacteraceae; genus Ketobacter. Next base: position 97,481 of record CAWUJH010000012.1, read on the forward strand.
CTTTACGGGTGCGAACTGCAAACTCTTGTATTTCGTCTGCGGCCGACTGTGTTGTAGTGGACAGTGCAGGAGCGGCGGATTCGGGATTATTATCAGAGCTTACAGAATTCATTAAGCTTTCTCTGAGGGTTAAGTGGACGTCTCTGGGAGATAAGTCACTATTGTTACTGGTGTCTTTATACAGTTGATTTAATACGTCAGACGCAGCGTCGACCTGGCACGGAGTCCCCGTCAATTGGAAGGCGCAGCCACGATTTTTTATTTGAACCTCTAGGCGCTCTTCTATTTGTCTTATATGTTCATCAAACTGTCCGCAGAGCGATGCCAAGCGGCCGGAGTCTTCGGGTTCGAGTTTAAGTTGTCGAGTGGTTACGGTTGAGTTCAAAGTAACTGCGCTGTTCGCCCTTCCTAGAGACATTACCCCGTAGAATATACGGAAGAGTGATTCAGGAAAAGCTGAAATTCCTTTTAAGAATAATTAGTCATTGAGTTGAGGTTTTTAGTACGTATTTCTTCGAAGGCTTCAAATCTCACCATGTTGGCACAGCATATGCTTGTTAACGATGGCTTGTGTTTACTGATTGATTGTTGGGGGAATGCATCTCGAAGATCATAGGGAATTATGCTTTGGGTTGCGTGTTTGCTGTAGCCGCCAGGTTAGGGGATTTCCCTTCCTGGCGTGGTTTTTGTTCGCAGATAGCGATTAACGGGTCACTTAGTTGGCCGGTTCCTGGGAGATAAAAGTTCCCAGTAAAGAATTAGGCAGGGCTTCCTCTATCAACACCTCCACAAATTGGCCAATTAGCTCATCGTCATGGTGGCGGAAGTTTACGACTCTGTTGTTTTCCGTGCGGCCTTGCAGCTGTCCGGGGTCTTTTTTCGAAATACCGTCGACCAATATCCTCTGGGTAGTGCCTACCATGCGGCGACTGATGGCCTGTGCATTCTGGTTGATGCGGTGCTGGAGTAGTGAGAGGCGCCGCTTCTTTTCTTCCATTGGGGTATCGTCTTCCAGCTCCGCCGCCGGTGTACCTGGACGGGCGCTGTAGATGAAGCTAAAGCTCATATCAAACTTTACATCATCTATGAGCTGCATGGTGGCTTCAAAATCCTCCTCTGACTCGCCGGGAAAACCAATAATAAAGTCCGATGAAAGGCTGATATTAGGGCGAGCAGCCTTTATTTGCTCTATTTTGGTGCGATACTCATTGGCATTATGGCCTCGTTTCATAGCGCTTAAGATCCGATCAGAACCACTCTGAACTGGTAAATGTAAATGACTCACCAGCTTGGGCTGGGTTCGGAAAACATTAACCAAAGGATCGGTAAATTCCACTGGATGACTGGTGGTGAAACGAATACGACCAATGCCGTTCACTTGGGCGATTCGCTCAATGAGTTCCGCCAGATCGATTATTTCTCCCGTACTGGTTTCACCACGGAACGCGTTAACATTTTGACCCAGTAAATTTACTTCGCGAACGCCCAAGGCGGCCAAATGTTCCACTTCGGCTAAAACGTCTTCATAGCGGCGGCTGATTTCTTCGCCACGGGTGTAGGGAACCACGCAAAACGTACAGTATTTGCTGCAACCTTCCATGATGGATACAAAGGCTTTAGGGCCATCCACGCTAGGCTCGGGTAGTCGGTCGAACTTTTCTATTTCGGGGAAACTAACGTCGACTATCGGCTCATGAGTGATATCTATGGTGTCGATCATCGTGGGTAGACGATGTAACGTCTGTGGCCCAAACACCATGTCCACATAGGGTGCCCGTTGACGAATTGCGTCGCCTTCCTGGCTGGCAACACAGCCACCAACACCGATAACCAGCTCGGGATTTTTCTCCTTCAGCTTTTTCCAGCGGCCCAGTTGATGAAACACCTTTTCTTGGGCTTTCTCACGAATCGAACAGGTGTTCAATAGTAGAACATCTGCTTCACTGGCGTCATCGGTAAGCTCCAGCTCATGGGTATCACCCAACAAATCCGCCATTCGGTGGGAGTCGTACTCGTTCATTTGACAGCCGTGGGTTTCGATAAAGAGTTTTTTACGCATGGTTGACTTCATTCACAGAGATTTTGACCATTAGGGGAAGCGCATTATACAGATCTACAGACAGGTTTTCACAGTTTCTGTTAAGTGGTTTTTCCCGTAGTATGGCGGAAGCTGGCAACGGCTTAGAAATCTGAGAGAAACAGTGTTGTGTAAATAATAATCGGTGTGTAAATAAGAGGTTGGTTTACTGGTGCATAGAATACGGATATTGATCAGCGGCTTGGTTTTGTTGAGTAGTTCGTTGTTTGCGAATGACTTACCCATCAATACCAAGTTAGGGGGTGACTTTAGTTTGCCATCCACATTAGGTAAGGATACCGGTATTCAGGCCTTCAAAGGGAAGGTGGTTTTGTTGAATTTTGGCTTTACCCATTGTCCCGATGTTTGTCCTATGGTTCTTAATCGTATGGCTCAGGTCATGGGGGCGAAGGCTAAATTTGCTGAGACCGTTGTACCTGTCTTTATCACGGTTGATCCAGAGCGCGATACGGTTGCTCATTTGGCGGAGTATCTCAGGTTCTTTCATCCGGGTTTTGTAGGGTTTGGTGGCACACAAGAAGCATTACAGGCGGTTGCCAAGCAATATGGTGTGGTGGTGATTCCAAGTCAATCAAAGTCAGGCTCTGGCGTTAATTTCACTCATAGTGATTTTATTTATCTGCTTGATCAAAATGGTCGCGTTAGGGCGCTCTATAGCCAAAAGGATTCCATCGAATCAATAGTGAATGACGTTGAATCGTTAGCGAGGAAATAGAAGATGAGCCGGGTTGCAGTATGGGTAGGGCGATTGGTTTTTGCTGGGTTGATCTTGGCCGCTTGGTTAAATGCTGTTGTCAGCAGCGCAGCAGAGGAACTTAAGGTGGATTCGGCCTGGGTTCGATTGATGCCACCGGTCAGTGATTCTTCCGCTGGCTACGTAACCCTTAGCAATTCATCTGGCGTGTCAATGATTCTGGTGGGCGCCTCTAGTGACGCGGCAGAAAAGGTAGAGTTTCATCGGGTTGAGCAGGTGGATGGCCTGCGCTCGATGAAGCAGGTAAAAAGCATTGAGCTGCCACCGAAAGGGCAGTTTCGTTTTTCTCCTGGGGCGGATCACATCATGCTGCTGGGGTTGAAGCAACCTTTGAAGGCGGAAACGTCGATCGACATCCGATTTCAGTTTGAAAGTGGGGACGTGGTGAGCGTCCCCTTTCAAGTGCGAAGACAAGCCATTGATAATGCAGGCGATTCGAGTGGTCATCATCACCATTAAGCCGGAACGATTTCGCTAATTCTAAGCTTGGCATCAGCGATAATTTCAGGCGCTTTTTCAGGCTGTAGATTCAGTTTTTCTGCCACTATAAATTTCACATCAGTAATGCCTATAAAGCCTAGAAAAGTTTTCAGATAGGGTGTTTGAGTATCATTGGGCGTGCCCCAGTAAGCACCACCTCTAGCCCCTAAGATGAAGGCTTTTTTGCCTTTAATCAGTCCTTCAGGACCATTGGCTGTATAGCGAAATGTAGTACCCGCTCTGGCAACATAGTCGATCCAGGCTTTTAAGGTGGAGGGTATGCCGAAGTTATACATGGGAACACCTAACACCAGAATATCCGCCTGGAGCAATTCTTCCACCAGGCTATCGCCCAGAGCGGCCAGGGTTTGCTGCTCATCTGTGCGTTCTTCTTTTGCTGTGATATGGGCTTGGAATCGTGCCGCATCCAAATGAGGGATGGGATCGGCGGCAAGATCACGATGCATAACCTCTGCTTCTGGATGGCGCTCCTTTAGTTGATCCATAAAATGCGAAGCCAAGCTGCTGGACTTCCCTTGTTCGTTAAAAATGCTGCTGCTGATGTATAAGACCTTCATGCCTAGCTCCTTGTGGAAAAACTGTTTGGTCATGATAGATCGATCGCATAGAATTAAAATACGATAATTTAGGGTTTTAAGTTCGAAAAAATCGATTAGAGGCTGTGATGATTGATTCAAATATACCAAAAGTTACCTTGGAGCAGTGGCGAGCCTTTCAGGCGGTGGTTGAGTTTGGAGGCTACGCCCAGGCCGCCGAGCAGATCCATAAAACCCAATCCACCTTGAGTTATTCAGTGCAAAAACTGGAAAATTCGTTGGGGGTAAAGGTGTTGGAGGTTAAAGGCCGTAAAGCCCGGCTGACTAAGGCGGGAGAAGTGCTTTTGCGACGCTCAAGGCAATTGCTTGATAGCGCGTTGTTATTAGAAAAAGTGGCCAATAGTCTTGCCCGTGGTGTGGAAGGGCGTATCGATGTATCCGTTGAGGTCATTTTTCCACAGAATGATCTGTTGTTATTATTAGCTGAATTCTCCAGCCAATTCCCTGAGACGAGAGTGGAGCTGGTTGAATCCGTCATGTCCGGTGGTCATGAATTACTGGAAACCGGTGCAGTTGATATCTTGGTTACGGGCGTTGCTCCACGAGGCTTTATTGGGGAACCGTTGGTCCAACTGGAGTTTATCTGTGTCACTAGCCCAGATCATCCCTTACAAAAACTTGAGCGCCAAGTTACGTTGGATGATCTCAAGCAGTTTCGGCAAATGGTGACCCGAGATTCAGGTTCACAGCGTAAATTTGATGCGCCCTGGTTAGAAGCAGAGCAGCGTTGGACCGTGAGCAATCTGTCGACGTCTATAAAGGCCATTAAACTTGGTTTAGGCTTTGCCTGGGTTCCCAAGCTTCATATCATTGAAGAGTTAAGCGAGGGTCAGCTGCAGGCGTTGGATATGGACGTAGGGGGTACTCGGCTTATTCCTCTGAATCTGGTGTATAAGGATAGAGATGCTGCGGGCCCTGCTACCTGTTTTTTTGCTGACCTGATTCGAAAATACAGCCGACAGATTGCTGACCGTTGTTAGCATTAAGCCTAATTTGCCACCCTTTGAAGATTAGTTGGCGCTGTATATCAACCGTTATTACATCCGCCACAAAAGACCACTAATTAGCAATCGGGGCCTCAGTCAGCTCAGTTAGATAGTTGCGTGAGTAACCTATCTGATAGTCTCGCTCGAATGCGGATTTGGCTTGACCACTGGCTGAGAGCTTTTCGCAGAGGGCCTGTTTAATAGCCAACAAGTGTTTCTTTCGCTCACTTTAATGTTTCTGAACGGTTAACTTATATCCTATTTAGTTAAGGGGTGCAGATTTATTAACCATCTTACCGCTATAGTTCAGTCGCTGCCTATCTAACAAGCGGCTATCGTTGTGGATGGCGTTACTTCATAGCATCAAACAGGGGATCTAAGCAAATGAAGAAGACATTGTTAACATGTCTGTTTGCAGTAGGCTTTTCGCAGCCAGTGTGGGCGGATGTGTCTGAGTGCCAGATGAAATCCAGTAAGTTTAGTTTGACTTTATTTGAGTTAAAACCAGCAGACCCATACGTCATGACACAAATTCTTGATTTGCAGCATGACGCTGAAGTTCTTTGCGCTGCTGGAAAGGTTTCAGAGAGTATAGCTCTCATCAACAAAGCGTATAGCTTGCTCGGGATAGAGGGGAATTAACGTGAAGATTAAACTAGGCAAAGCCGTTTTTAGCCCGGTATTTTCAGCGCTTGTGTTGATTGGGTTAGCGCAACCTGCACTCGCAGGGTACCAGGTCGTTCGAAATGTTTCTCCTGCTACGGCAAATACGACTTTCATATTTTACGAATTCAATGAAGAGGGCGTTGCAACGGGAATTAGTCGTTGCAGTGGTTGTGATGATTCTGCAATCAGATGGAGTCCACTGAACGGTCTGGAAGATCTAGCAGCGTTGGGCACTGGGCCTTCTGGAAATCCTGAAACTTCTGCGGTGGCAACAAATAGTTCTGGTATCACCGTTGGTGAGACAGCATTCTACAGTAGTACTAATGCTGATTTTGGTCTACGTGCTGTTTTTTGGCCAGCTGGGACCACCACTCCCCAGTTACTTGCCCCTTTAGACGTAGGTAATGGACAACCAGATGGAGTTAGTTACTCTGCTGCAACGGCGATCAATGAATCAGGAGTTATTGTTGGGTACAGCACGGTAAATGGTGAAGGTGGTACTCGCCCTGTCCGATGGGTTCCTGGAGCGTCTCCTGAAAGATTAGGAGTGCTTTCGACTAGAACAACTTTCAGCGGCACAATTACGACCTCCGCCCAAGTAAATGATATCAATGATTCTGGAATTGCGGTTGGGGATAGCTACCTTGATGTAAACAACGTTAGTAAAGGCTTTCGTGCTGTACGCTGGCTTGCTGGTTCGAATGTTCCTGTGAGTATGGGCGAATTAGGAACAGACGATTCTGGTTTCGGACAATCATATGCACAACAAATCAACAATAATGGGATAACCATAGGCATAAGTACTTACTACGAATTTGATGAAACCAATAATTATAATAAATCCAGAGGCGATCGCGCAGTACGTTGGGCTGCAGGCGCAACATCGCCTACAAACCTTGGTAGTCTTGGAGTAGGTACCAATGGTGCAGGCAGTTCTAGACCTGTAAAAATCAACGATGATGGCGTAATTGTAGGCGTATCCTCACGCTACAGTAGCGATAATGTATATCTAGGGTCAAATGCAGTTCGCTGGGCTGTTGGTTCCACATCGCCTCAGCCAATGGAGCTTTTGGGTACGGATAGCGCTGGTAAAAGCTCATCCAACGTGAATGATCTCAATGATGAAGGCGTTTCTGTAGGTTACAGTTTTAAATATGATGGTGCCGGGAGCTTTATTGGTGCTCGAGCAGTACGCTGGAATGCTCAAGGGCAAGTTGAAGATCTCAATAGTCAGCTGAGTATCGCTGATCAAGCTGATTGGGTGCTCCTGAATGCTCTTGGTATCAACAACAGTGGACATATTTTAGCGTTAGCTGAATACCAGGGATCCAGAACCTACGTTGTGTTGGAGCCCGTTAGCCTGGACGCTGATGGCGACGGCGTGTTAGACACCATGGACAACTGTCCGCAGACGTCAAATCCGGCACAAACGGATTCAGATGGGGACGGGATTGGTGATGCGTGTGATTCTGATAACGATAATGATGGTGTTTTAGATGGCGCGCCCGATAACTGCCCTTTGATTGCGAACCCTGATCAAGCCGATTTAGATGCAGATGGCATGGGTGACGTATGTGATTCTGATGATGACAACGACGGTACTTTAGACGCATCAGACAACTGTCCATTGGTCGCTAATGATCAAAGCGACAACGATACCGATCAAATCGGTGATGCGTGCGATCCAGATGATGACAACGATGGTGTGAATGATTTGGATTCACAAAGTGTCCCATTGGATAACTGTCCGTTTGTTGCTAATCCAGATCAGCTTGATTCAGATATGGATGGCAACGGTGATGCCTGTGACGAAGATGTTGATGGTGACAGCGTACTGGACATTGATGACAATTGTCCGCTAACACCAAACCCAGAGCAGGAAGACTTTGATGGTGATCTAATCGGTGACCTGTGTGACAGTGATGACGACAACGATGGTGTTGATGATGTAACAGCGCAAGGTGCTGCATTGGATAACTGTCCGTTTACTGTAAATGCAGACCAAGCCGATCAAGACAACGATGACATAGGCGATGCCTGTGACGCTGATGTAGATGGGGACGGCGTCAATAATGATGAGGATAACTGTCCGATAGCCGCAAACAGCCAACAAACCGATACGGATATAGATACTATCGGTGATGCCTGCGATGAAGATGATGACGGCGATAGCTTTTTGGATACCGAAGACAACTGCCCATTAGTCCCTAACCAGGATCAACTCGACTTAGATCAAGATGGTTTGGGTGATAGCTGCGATCCTGATGATGACAACGACAACGTCGCAGATATCTCGGATAATTGCCCTGCAGTTAGCAACACCGACCAAACTGACGCTGATAACGATGGTTTCGGTGATGCGTGCGACAGCGATGACGATAACGACTCTGTCAACGATGATTTAGACAATTGTCCTTTAGTGAGCAATGCAGATCAGGTGAACAGCGATGGCGACACCTTGGGTGATGCCTGTGATCCGGACGATGATGGAGACTCAGTGGAAGATGGAGTAGATAACTGTCCATTAATAGAAAACACCAGTCAAACCGACTCGGATGGCGACAGTGCCGGTGACGCCTGCGATAGCGATGACGACAACGATACCGTTGATGACAGCGCTGATAACTGCCCACTGGTTGCGAATGCCGATCAGCTCAATAACGATGCTGACACCTTCGGTGATGCTTGTGATCCAGATGATGATAACGACAATGTGCAAGATGGTGTGGACAACTGTCCGTTGATCTCCAATAACAATCAAAATGATACCGATAATGATGGATTAGGTGATGTTTGTGATGGCGACGACGATGGTGACTCGGTTGCTGATGGAGATGATAACTGTCCATTCCTGGCGAACGCAGACCAGGCGGATGTCGATGGTGATGGTCTTGGTGATGTGTGTGATGCCGATCGAGATGGTGACGGTGTCGCAAACGACGATGATAACTGCCCATTTGCAGTAAACGGCAACCAGCTTGATACCGATGGTGATGGCAAAGGTAACGTTTGTGATAGTGATGACGACAACGATACCGTTGCTGATTTCAGCGACAACTGTCCGTTGCAACAGAATCCCACTCAAGCCGACAATGACGCGGATGGAGTAGGCGACCTGTGTGACACCGATGACGACAATGATGCCGTTGACGACATTAGTGATAACTGTCCGTTCGTTGCTAACCCTGGTCAATCCGATAACGATAGCGATGGCTTGGGTGATGCCTGTGACAGTGATGATGACAATGACGGCGTTGGTGATTTAACAGATAACTGCCCACTGTTGTCTAATCCTGGTCAGGAAGATAACGAGTCCGACGGATTAGGTGATGCTTGTGATACGGATGATGACAACGACACCGTTGCTGATCTAAGTGACAACTGTCCGTTGATTGCCAACCCAGAGCAGAGCGATCTAGACTTCGATGGCCAGGGGGATGCCTGTGATGTGGATGACGATAACGACGGCGTGAACGACGTTGCCGATAATTGTCCATTGATTATGAATCCAGGCCAGGAAGACAATGAGTCTGACGGTATTGGTAATCTATGCGACAGCGATGATGACAACGATGGTACCGACGACGCCTATGACAACTGCCCGCTAATCGCCAATCCTGATCAAGCGGATATGGATAACGATGGTACTGGTGACGCCTGTGAAACCGACATTGACGGTGATGGCGTACTCAACAGTTCAGATATGTGTCCTGCTTCTCCTGAAGGCGTTGTGGTGGACCCAGAGAACGGTTGTACTATCGATCAGTTGTGTCCTTGTAGTGCACCGCGGGGTACGTTGAGTTTCTTCTTTAGCTACTTCAAACACTTTAACTGTGTTACCAGCACGACACTGAATTTCTGGAGTCGAGGCTTGATTGAGGATAGTGCCAAAGATGAAATTCTGAACTCAATTTCACGTTACAGCTGTAATTTAGTGGATGGAATACTACAACAGTAGGTTAAACATAGAGAAAGCTAACAAGGGTCAAGGATGACCCTAAACAGAAACAACAATGGGCGGATAATCCGCCCATTGTTGTTTCTACGTCATTATTAAAAGTCTAGTGAAGCTTCAGGGTGGGGCTTGCTCGACGATTGATGCGGTCACGGATTATCAACAATAAGGTACGCATTGCTCCGTGGAGTGTGTATTGATGCATGCGATACAAGGAAATGTACATGAGTCGGGCCAGTTTGCCTTCGAAGGTAAAGTCTTTACTGAGATTTCCCATGATATTGCCAACGCTGCCTTTTTTACTCAGAGAAATTAAAGAACCTTTATCTCTGTATTTAAACTCCAGTAGGGGTTTACCATTAATTTGATTAACCAGTGACTTAGCCAGCAACGTGGCTTGCTGATGAGCGGATTGCGCTCTGGGGGGGACGAACAGGTCAGAGTCATGGCGCGGACATTGGGCGCAGTCTCCGAAAGCAAAAATCCGTTCATCTCGAGTGGTTTGCAGGGTTTTGGTGACCACGAGCTGATTAATTCGGTTGCTCTCCAGACCGCCGATACCGTTGAAAAATGGTGGTGCTTTAATACCGGCACTCCAGACTTTCAAATGGGCAGGGATAAACTTGCCACTTTTGGTGTGAAGACCTTCTTTGGTAATTTCCGTGACCATTTCTTGGGTCATTACTTCAATTTTGAGTGCTTTAAGCTGACGCAGAATGGCCGCTGATGCGCGTTCAGAGAGCACCGGCAGTACTCTGTCTGCAGCTTCAATAATATAGATTTTTAAATTATCTGGAGTAATCTGATCAAAGCCGTAAGCGACGAGTTCATGGGCCGAGTGATTGAGTTCTGCGGCAAGCTCTACACCGGTGGCGCCTGCACCTACAATCGCGATGTTGCAGTCTTTATTTATTCCGGATTGATCCTGACTCGCTTTAAGATATTCGTTGAGAAATTTGCGGTGAAAACTTTCAGCCGCTTCCCGTTTGTCCAGAAAAATGCAGTGTTCGGCGGCGCCTTTAGTGCCAAAGTCATTGGTATTGCTACCAATAGCGAGTACTAAAGTGTCATAGGGTATTTTGCGTTCCGGGAGAATGGTTTCGCCATTCTCTTGATGAGGCTCGAGAACTACTTCCCTTTGATCACGACTAAGATCGCTAAGCCGCCCCAAAATGAATTTAAAATGATGTCGCTTGGCGTGAGCCACATAATTTAATTCATCGGCGTCGGCATTTAACACGCCAGCGGCCACTTCATGGAGTCTCGGTTTCCACAAGTGAGTCATATTGGCATCTATCAAGGTGATTTCAGCCTTTCTGGTGCGACCCAATTTATTACCTAAAAGTGTCACTAATTCTAGGCCGCCAGCACCGCCACCGATTACAACTATACGATGAGCTGTCATTATGAGGAACCTCTCTTAAGAGTATGAAATTCTAAATATGCACGGAAAACAGAGACAGCCGCAGAAGCGCGGATTGTAATGCTTGTCAAAAAATGAGCAATTGCCGTTTGAAGGAGGTGATTTGTCCCTAAAGTCAGTGACATCGGTGTTTTAATAAGCGTCACCTGTTAGCTTCAACGGTATCTTCATAGTTCGTATGCTCGAATCTAGGGCTGCATATGGCCAAGAACGTCAAGTCTGTTTCGCAAATGTTGATGATTCGCTGGGGCACGCCGGGTGGTATTACTACCACGTCCATGGGGCCTACCTCGGCACTGTAATCCTCGCCCAATTCAACCCGCCCGAAGCCATGGATAATGACATAACGTTCAGTGGAATGATGGACCTTGTGCCAGCGGGTTTGAGTGCCCGGTGTCAGGCGTGCCTTGGCGATAGAAACGTCGTGATCTTCTGATTGGTTCAGCAGCTCGGTGATGTAACAGCCTTCTTGAAAGTAATACTCAGCCGCTGAATTGTGAGTTAGGAGCTGGATTTTTTCTGCCATAATGACGGCCTTTGAGAGGTGGACGTTTATTTATCCTGTAGACAAGAGCTGTCTACGGGTGTTATCCGTTATTCATATAGGCTGTTTAAGTGTCACCAGCAGCACTACTACTATAAGAATCAATACTGGTGCCTCGTTAAACAAACGGTAAAATTTCTCCGATCGAGTATTCTTGTCCAGGGCAAATTTTTTCAACAGGCTCCCGCAGGCATGGTGGTAACCCAGCAATAACAATACCAAGAACAGCTTGATATGCATCCATTGAGCGGTTTTAAAATAGGGGTCCCAACGATCAATCAGCATCCATAGGCCAAGGCCCAACGCTACAATCATCGATGGCGTCATAATGCCGCGATATAATTTTCTCTCCATTATTTTAAAGCGTTCAGAGCCTCGTTGGTCGTTTTCGGCTAACGCCTGACAGTGGTATACAAACAGACGAGGCAGGTAAAAAAGTGCAGCAAACCAGCAAACTACAGCAATAATATGAAAGCCTTTAATCCACAGCATAAGAGTTCCTTCAATATTTTAACTTGGGTTAGTGTAGCTTTGCTATTCAGTGTTGATAGTAGTATTCGATATCCTGCTTTCTGACCAACCCAAAGACACGGTATATATTGGGCGCCGATATTCTTCTAACATACACCGCATTCACCTTTTTATTGATCATAACTTCCAGCGCTTCCTGCAAGGTAGCACTCAGCAGGATAGCCTCCAAATTGTCGCGAGTTGAAGGAATTTCGAAGAGGTTGATCAGCTCTAAAGCAGGATCTTCCTTTTTTTTGGTCTCGATAAAACTGGCGAGCTCAGCAGCTGGCATGTAATGCGTAGGCAAGCCGTCGCTTTCAATTAACAGCCAATGAGGTTGTGCTTTGAGAATTTCATTGGCTTCCTCCAAACTCAAATTTGACTTGGTGCGCTTGAAGTTGCGATCCATTACTGCGGCTACTCCCACCCGATGCAGATGGGCAGAGAGTGGATTAACTTTCAGATTTATACCCTGGTAGGTAAGCATGGCACTAAAAATTCCAGGTTGCTTAAAAACCTGACTACAAACGAGGCTCGCCGTTACTACCACTAGCATTCCTGGAAAGATAATTTGAGCTTCAAAGGTCAATTCCAATAATGCCATCAGAGCGGCCAGCGGGGCTTCCATAAGTGCGGCCATCATCCCTACCATGCCCAGTAACACATACAGTGTCAGATTAGCGTCGCCTGGTAAAATTCCCACCCATAAGTTGCCGAGCAAGCCGCCGGTCAGAGCGCCCAAAACTAAAGCTGGGCCAATGACTCCGGCGGGTAAGCCCAGCCCTACACAAGCGCTGGTGGCTATAAGTTTTAAGGCTAGAATAATAAGAAATGACGTGGCTGATAGTTGTCCTAGCATAGCCGCATTCACCGTGTCATATCCAATACCCAGTATTTCTGGAGCCAGGCTACCACAGGCTGCTGTAACCAAGCCTGCCATAAAAAAGCGCCAGCTAACAGATACGTTTTTGCTCCTTGCGGCACATTGCCTCGCCAGAAAAATGGTACTGGCGGCCAATGTGCCGGTTACTATACCGCATACAAGTACGAAAGGTAGTTCGTACAAGGATCCCAGATGCGTCTCCGGGATGATGAAGGCAGGCTCATGACCGTAAACAGCACGGCTTAATATCGCGCCAACAACCGATGACAGTATGATAGGGATTACACTATTCAAATTGTATTCCATCATCACCACTTCAATGGCGAAGATGACGCCAGCAATGGGGGTGTTAAACGATGCTGAAATTGCCGCGGCACAACCGCAACTGGTTAGAATTCTCAAGCTGTTGTTGGGTAGCCGCGCCCACTTTCCCAAGAGGCTGCCGCTGGCAGCACCCAAATGCACGGCCGGGCCTTCGCGCCCCATAGGAAAGCCGCAGAGCAGAGTTGCAGCGGCGCCAAAAAACTGAATTAAAAAACTGCGTAGGGTGAGTACTCCTTGGTACAAATGAAACCGCTCGATGACATAGCCTACACCGGTGCGGCGTTCTTCCGGTTTCAGAAATTGGAAGGCAGCGCCCAGTAATAAAGCTCCAGTAATGGGTAACGCAGCTTGAATAGGGGTGGACAAACCTTCGAAATCTTCGGAGTTTTCAGGCAGAGCCCCACTAAGTATTCCTTCAATTACCAAACGGAAAAGCAGAGTAGCCATACCGGCGCCAATGCCAACTAAAATTCCCAGTAGTGACAGCAAAGGTACCGCATCAACATAGGAAAGCTTTTCTCTGATGCGATCTAAATCAATCTTCATAGGAGGGCTGAAATTACCTTAGGATAACCTTGACTGTATCAGGCATTTGGCATGTTGCTTCCTTTATAGTTAAGCATTTTCGGGTAAAAATCAAAAAAAAAGGTTAATGTGGCAGCTAACGTTTAAAAGTGGAACGGCGTGGATTATGATTAGGCTTCATTTTAAAGGTCTGGTTTGAATTAAGCATGAGTGAACAGCCTCGCTACAAAGTCGGTATTGTCGGTGGAACGGGTTACACTGGAGTGGAATTACTCCGATTGTTGGTCAATCATCCACAAGTGGAGTTAACCGCGGTAACTTCCCGCACCGAGTCAGGTCAACCTGTTACGGCGCTTTATCCCAATCTTCGGGGTTACCTGGATCTGCAGTTTTCCCAGCCTGATCCGGAACAACTCGCAGCCTGTGATTTGGTTTTCTTCGCGACGCCTAATGGTGTAGCCATGAAAATGGTGCCTGAATTGTTGGCAGTAGGTGTCAAAGTTGTCGATTTGGCGGCGGATTTTCGTCTAAAAAGCCCGCAAGAGTGGGAAACCTGGTACGGTATGCCCCATGATAGTCCAGATTGTCTAGCGCAAGCGGTGTACGGTTTGCCTGAATTAAATCGTGACGCAATTGCTGGCGCTCGGTTGGTGGCTAATCCTGGCTGTTATCCTACGGCAGTTCAGCTCGGTTTTTTACCGTTATTAGAACAAGGGCTGATTGACAAGGATCATCTGATTGCAGATTCAAAGTCTGGAGTTAGTGGTGCAGGTCGTGAAGCAAAGCTCGGTTCACTGTTGTGTGAAGCCAGCGAAAATATGAAATCGTATGGCGTTTCAGGGCACCGACATTTGCCCGAAATCAAACAAACCCTGAGCGGCATAGTGGGAGAACCTGTGGGTTTGACCTTTGTGCCTCACTTAACGCCCATGATTAGAGGGATTCACGCTACCCTTTATGGTCGCTTGATGGCAGAGCCTGGAGATGTGCAGGCGCTCTACGAGCAGCGTTATGCTAGGGATCCTTTCGTTGATGTTATGCCCGCGGGGGCTATGCCAGAAACCCGCAGTGTGAAAGGGTCAAACTTTTGCCGAATCGCCATTCATCGCCCAGGTGATGGCGATACGCTGGTGATCTTGGCCGTTATAGATAATTTGGTGAAAGGTGCAGCAGGACAAGCCGTACAAAATATGAATATCATGCTCGGCTTGCCAGAAGTCATGGGGCTTGAGCAAGTGGCATTGATGCCGTAGCTGAAATTTGCGGAAATAATAATAACTATGACACGAAAAAAAGTCAGCTATTCGGAGCCTGAAATGGTGTTGGTTCCTCGCAGCCAGCGCCGCTTGGGTTTCAAAATTGTCGTGGCGTCTCTGCTTCTTTTGTCCGTTGCCGGTGGTTTTTTTATGGCGGGCTACTTTCAGGGTATTAGGCAAAAGCTTCATGTGCTTGATGAGCGGTCAGAATTGAAACGCTCTGTTGCGGATTTAACCCGGCAAAAGAGCGAGCTTCAGGAACAGCTGGCAATCTATAAGCATGGTGGGGAGCTTGAACGTAAAGCCTCAGAGAGGCTGCGCCAGGACAATATTCAATTACAGGACAGAAACTCTGAATTAGAACGGTCTGTGGCCTTCTACAAAGGAATAATGGCTCCTGAGAATAATGCAAAAGGTTTGAAAATTGATCGGCTTGAAATTGATTCGACGCCAAATCGCAATCGGTATCGAATAAAAGTGGTATTAACTCAAGTGGCGGACAATAGTTCCTACATTTCTGGTACAGTTCGCTTAACTTTGTTAGGTGTCCGTGACGGAGAAAGAGAGTCGATACCGTTTACAAAAATTTCTCAGGATTTTGGGACAGAGGGTGAATCCTTTAAATTCCGCTATTTTCAAGATCTTGTTGGTGAAATTGTGATTCCGGACGAAGTGATTCCGGAACAAATCGAGGTTATTGCTCGATCAAGTGGGCGCAAAGCGACTAGACTTGAGAGAAAGTTTGATTGGAATTATCAAGAGGTAACGAGTCATGTGGGGAAAGGATAAAGCCAAGAAAGTCGATTTTGATCGTCACGCGGGTAAAACCACGATGATCGCCAAAGGGACGGTGGTGAACGGTGATGTTACGTTCGAAGGTGGTTTACTGGTGGAAGGTATAATAAAAGGTAATGTTAGTGCAGAAGCTGGCACTGAATCGTTGTTGCGTCTGAGTGAGGCAGGGCAAATTGAAGGCCAGATCAATGTGCCGAATGTTGTCGTCAACGGTAAGGTGAATGGTGATGTACACTCTACTGCACATGTGGAGTTAGCCTCAAAAGCGATTGTTAACGGCAATGTTCATTACCATCTCATAGAAATGGTGATGGGTGCGGCGGTTAATGGTTCTTTAGTCCATGTAGCCAAGGCTGAGGTATTGCCTGAGGTGTCTCTGGACCTAGATAAGTCTGTAGACAAGAAAAAGAAGCGGGATAACCCCGTGACTGTCGAGGTGAATTCTACGGCTGCGCTGGAAACTAAACAAAGTCCGGCCTAAATTTGTTTTCACCAGCTTTACTTGACTGCTTTAGTGGGAATTATCATAATCCCTCTAAAGCCGTTGGATGTAAGGAGAAAATTTAGCCGTGTCCGCAGACCCTGTAATGATGTTTACCGATAGTGCGGCCAATAAGGTGCGAAAACTTATTGCTGAAGAAGGCAACTCTGAGCTTAAGCTGAGGGTCTATATTACGGGCGGCGGCTGTTCTGGTTTTTCCTATGGCTTTAAGTTTGAGGAAGATGCCCGCGATGATGACACAAAGGTTGAAAATCAGGGTGTTGTGTTGTTGGTAGATCCAATGAGTGTCCAGTATTTGGCAGGGTCAGAAGTGGACTATACCGAGGGCCTGCAAGGGTCGCAATTCGTGGTTCGCAATCCTAACGCCACAACAACCTGTGGCTGTGGGTCGTCATTTTCGATCTAAACGATCTATTTATGGTGTAATTTCAGGCTGGGTAAAAAACGCCTAATTGTGCTGGTTTTCTTGAGCCTGTGAAAGGTTGCAAGTCTGTAGCCTCCTGATCTAAATGGCGTTTCGCAAGCCATGCAAAAGCCATTGCTTCCATCCAATCCGGATCAATACCATATTCTGAGCTTATTGCCACTTTTTGTGGTGATAGGGCGTCTGTCAATGTGTTCACCAGCGCCTGATTCTTACTGCCGCCACCACATAAAATAATTGTGCTTTCCCTGGAACAGTACGTTTCCACCGCTGCGCTGATCGTTAGGGCGCTTAGGCGCAATAGGCTCGCTTGCACATCTTCGGCGCTCAGCTTCGCCACCAATGGTTGTTGGGTTAACCAAGACAAATGGAAATGTTCCTTTCCCGTACTTTTGGGGGGTGGTAGCGCAAAATAGGGGTCTTCAAGCCAGCCTTGTATTAATGCTTGATTGGCTTGCCCTGATTCAGCCCATTGTCCGTTGTGGTCGAAGGGGAGCTTTTTATGGCTTTGAATCCACTCATCCATCAGCCCGTTTGCTGGGCCCGTGTCAAAGGCCAAAAGCGATTTATAATCCTTTGGCAGATAAGTTATATTGGCGATTCCGCCTAAGTTCACAACGACCCTGTCTTCTTTGGTGCAGTGAAGAAAATGCAAATGAAAGGCCGGTGCCAGCGGTGCCCCCTGGCCGCCGTTGGCAATATCTCTGCGCCGAAAATCGGCGACAACATTGATGCCCGTGCGTTCTGCGATAATGTTTGCGTCCCCGATCTGTAAAGTGAACGGGTGCTTTAGGAGTGGGCGGTGACGAATTGTTTGCCCGTGAGAGCCAATGGCTAACACCTGATCAGACGTGACGCCCGCTTTGGTCAGGAGAGCCTCCGCAGCGTCAGAGAATTTATGACCCAGGATAACATCAAGCTCCCCCATGGCATCAATTTGATGATCTGACGGCGTAAATAAAGCCATGATCTGTTTACGAAGCTCGGGGTCAAAAGGTTCTAGATGAGAGCAGACCAAATGGGCTTGGTGGTCCTCAAACTGAACCAAGGCCGCGTCGATTCCATCAACACTGGTACCTGAGAGGAGTCCAACAAAATACTGGGGGCTTTTAGCGGGCGTCAAACTATTGAATGCTCGCGACGTTTTCGCTGCTCATCGCCGCAGCGTAGGTGGACAGTTGACCTTGCATCTTCTTGGCCAGCGTTAAAAAATTCGCTTTGTCGCGAGAAGCAATAGGGTTTGCCACGGGTAATTTTACCGTAACGGGATTACGTACGGCCCCGTTAACGTAGAACTCATAGTGAAGATGGGGGCCGGTGGCTAAACCTGTGCTGCCAACATAGCCAATAACTTGGCCTTGGCGAACGCGAGTACCAGAACGGACTCCGCGAGCAAAGTTATTCATATGGGCGTACAGCGTTCGATAGGTATTGCCATGTTGCAGAATGACTACATTGCCATAACCGCCTTTGCGACCGGCAAATATTACCTTGCCATCTCCGGTTGCTTTGATCGGGGTACCCCGGCCAGCGGCATAATCGGTTCCTTTGTGAGCTCGAATTGTATGCAGTACAGGGTGTTTGCGATTCAAGTTGAAGTGCGAGCTGATACGGGCGAAATCAATAGGGCTACGTAAAAAAGCTTTCCTCATGCTGTCGCCGTCTGCACTAAAATAGCTGGCGCCGCGATCAGACGTTTCATAGCGAATGGCAGTGTAAGTTTTGCCTTGGTTGGTGAAGCGAGCGGCGAGGATATTGCCATCTCTTACTTTTTCACCATCCAGTAACAGATCTTGGTAAATCACTTGAAAGCTGTCGCCTTCGCGAATATCGAGTACAAAATCAATATCCCAACCGAAGATGCTGGCCAGTTCCATGGTCAGCCCCTCAGATAAACCGGATTTTTGTGCGGCCAGAAACAGTGAGGAGGAAATAGTGCCTTCAGCATAGGATGTAAAGGGTATTAGGGGTTTGGTTTCCAGTGATGCATGGAGTTCGCCATCTTTACGTTCCACCAGCAATGAATCAGTTTGAGAGATAACAAATCTGAGAGCGTGTAACGTACCGTCCTGAATGGCGAATTCCACCGACTGTCCAGGATGTATTTTTTTCAGCAATTCGGCATCTTTGCCGGATTGCATAACCTGATAAACGTCCTGCGAGGAAAGACCGACTCGTTTGAATATATGGCTTAATGTATCGCCACTGCGCACTGTTTGAGCTTGCCACTGCATACTCTGGCCGTCAAAAGGATCAGCTAGGGCGTTTTCTACGGTGGCCGCTGGCTCAGGCTGCGGGCTTTCAGCGTCAATGGCCGGTATTATAGCCTGTTGAGCAGGTAATCGAACGGTCTTGGTGGCAGTTGCGTCCACCGATGGTAAGAACGCAAATACGACAACCATAACCAATGAGCACACAGACACAGCAATCAGGTGTTTGCGGGGGTATCTAACTGGATTTGGTGAGGGGGTATTCGTGTTCATAGTCTGTCTTATTAGATCCTGTGTGCGGGTCTGTGAAATTATTATAAGGATAGAACAATCAGTATGTCACAGAAACTTATTAATCTAAATTGAGTTTTATGTCACAAGTCAAGCAAAACGACAATTGCTTTCAGTCTTTGTAGATAACTGTGCATCAGTATCCTAATTTGTCAGGCAATTTGGTAGTATTAGGTCAATAAAATTTTGAAATCATTTAGGTTTAGGCAGGTTATTCTTATGGGGCTCAGAACGTGACAATTAGAGAGCGCAGCGATGTGTTTCAATCGTCGTTGTTGTCACGCTTATTACCCAAGCGGAAGGTGCCGGTGTTAGCGTTACAACCGCTTGAATTTCCGGATATTCCCAGGCTACAAGTTGTTCGCAAGCTGGGCGACGGCGGTATGGCTAGCGTGTATTTGGCTAGGCAGATTTCCACTAAACGTGAAGTGGCTGTAAAAATTATGGCCAATCACTTGCAATCCAATCCGGTTTGGGCTGAGCGATTCCTGGATGAAGCCAGGCGGTTAGCAGAGCTTTCGCACCCCAATATCGTACCGGTATTCGATTGGGGTAACCATGGCGGCACTGGTTACATTGTCATGGAGTATATCAAGGGCGGGGATTTGCTGCATCGCTTGGATAATTGCCGGGTTACCGTAAAAGATGTCATAGAGATTACCAAGCAGTTAGCCTCAGGTTTAGATTTTGCGAGCGAAAAAGGCTATGTCCACCGCGATATTAAACCGGATAATATCCTGTTTCGAGAAGATGGTTCACCCTGTATCCTCGATTTCGGGATTGCCAAAGACAGCGCTTCTAATACCACTATCTCAAGTCAAGGTTTA
This sequence comes from uncultured Ketobacter sp., assembly GCA_963922875.1. Lineage (GTDB taxonomy): Bacteria > Pseudomonadota > Gammaproteobacteria > Pseudomonadales > Ketobacteraceae > Ketobacter. The sequence continues at coordinate 117,551 of CAWUJH010000012.1, forward strand.
GCCATTGGAACTGGGGCCTATATGAGTCCAGAGCAGGCTCAGCCCCAGGGGCGAAGTATTGACGGGAGAAGTGATCTCTACAGTTTGGGTGCGGTGCTCTACCAAATGCTGGTAGGAACCAGGCCTTTTGAGTTTCGCCATCAAGAACCAGCCCAGGTATTTCAGCTCTATCTATTTGCCCATGTAAATTCACCACCTCCGGCATTGCCGGAGCCTTTTACACCTTTTCAGCCCATAATGGATCAGCTCTTGGCGAAAGATCCTGGCGAACGATTTAGTCGTGGTAATGAATTGCGACTAGCGCTTGCAGCGCTGGAAAACCAGCTGCCGGAAGAATATTTGTCCCTACAGGTGCGAGATTCCAAGGAGCCAACGGTTGCTTTAGAGACCCAAAAGAACGCGGCCTTGGGTGCCTCCCCAAAAACCGAGCTAAACCTGCATCACGAAGCGCCTCCGGCTGAATCCTCTCAAACCAGTATTTTTAAGCGGATGGTGGGTAATGGCAGAGACTGGTTGATCGCTGTAGCCACTGTTACTGTGGTGGGGGTGGTAGGTTTGGGATACTACGAGGTGTTTTCCGGCGGACGTGAAACCATTGCTGAATTTACAAAGTTTGCTCAGTCTCTGTGGTCAAAGGGCGAGAATTCTCAGGAGCAGGTTTTACTGTCTGGGTTCCGATCTGCTGAAGAGTCTGATGCGAGGGTTGAGGCGACAGCTCAAAAAACAAGTCCAGCGCTACTCAAAGAGATAGAAATTCAGGCCTTGCTCTCTCAAATAAAAGCAAAAGGGGTTGTTGAACCTGATGACTTGTCAGATGTGCGCGAAACCCTGGCTTTATATCAACAGCTTGGCACGCTGGACAAAGATAACGCTGTGGCTCAAGCAGGTATAGCGAGCATAGTAAAGCGCCAGGAAGCACTAATTACACAGAATATTGTCAAGCACGAGTTTGAAACGATCCCGGCACATTTGGAATTGCTTTCATCGATTGCACCGGAAGTGAGTGGCGAGCTCACGGATGATTTCCTGCAGGCTCAGCAGGCATTCATACAGGAACAGCGGCGGAAACAGCGCCTCGAAGAGATGGCGCAGGAAATTCAAGCTCTGGTTGCATCAGTCCATGATGGGTCTAGCGAATCTAAACAGCGTTTGCGCGAAGCGAAAGAGCTGTTAACGCTGGCGCAAGCTGACGGTTTGACAGAGGAGCGAGCAGGTTTGCTGGATGAAAAAATTTCCGCCATTTATTTGAAAGAGTTTGATGGCTGGTTGGCGCAGCGTGATGTAAAGGTTTCCAAGAGCTGGCTTGCCGATGCCAATTTCTTTGTGGGTTCCGGTGTGGAAGCTCAGTTGAAGAAAAAGCTGGTGCAATTGCAAAGCGATCTGGAGCTAGAGCGTAAACAGGCGCTTGCAGACAAGCAAGCCCTTCAACAAAAGCGGCTAGCGCAACAGAAAGAGCGTGAGCGGCAGGAAGCCTTGTTAAAAGAGCAAGAACACCAGCGCGAACTGGAGCGTCAAGCCCAGCTTGCGTTAGAGGATCAGGTTTTACAGTCGCAGGCAGAATCCCAGGTGGTGTCTTCAATTGAGGGAGATTCTGTCACGTCTATGGATGAGAGCACTGAAATACAAGCGGTGCCTGAAGAAAAACCACCCAAGAAAAAATTTCGCACCTTCGGTTCATTCTGAGCCGATTGATCTGATTCGGTTTGCGTTAATTGCCCCTTTACAGTGCTCGTGAGGGTTCGAGCCATGTATAATGCGGTGTTTTTTTACGTGCAAAATATTAGTTACGGTGAGTTTAGTGAGTAATTCAATAGAAAAGAGCATGGAATTGTTGCGTCGCGGCGCAGAAGAAATCTTGCTGGAAGATGAATTAATAGAAAAGTTGAAAACAGGTCGCAAACTTAGGGTTAAGGCGGGTTTTGATCCCACGGCTCCAGACCTTCACTTGGGGCACACGGTCCTAATGAATAAGTTGCGTCAATTCCAGGATCTTGGTCATCATGTCATGTTTTTGATCGGTGACTTTACCGGTATGATCGGTGATCCCACCGGTAAGAATCAAACCCGAAAACCGCTTACCAGAGAGCAGGTTTTGCTGAATGCGGAATCGTACAAAGAACAGGTTTTTAAGATTCTTGACCCCGACAAAACCGAAGTACTGTTTAATTCCCAGTGGATGGAGCGCTTGGGCGCTGCCGGCATGATTAGTTTGGCGGCTCAGCATACGGTGGCGCGGATGTTGGAGAGAGACGATTTCAGCAAGCGCTTTAAATCCAATCAGCCTATTGCTATTCATGAGTTTCTCTACCCTTTGATTCAGGGCTGGGATTCCGTTGAAATGAAGGCCGATGTAGAGCTTGGTGGTACTGATCAAAAGTTTAATCTGTTGATGGGGCGTGAATTGCAGAAGTCCCAAGGTATGGCGCCGCAGACAGTGTTAATGATGCCTATTTTAGAAGGATTGGATGGGGTGCAGAAAATGTCCAAATCCTTAGGTAACTATATTGGAGTCAATGAATCGCCCTCGGAAATGTACGGCAAGCTGATGTCCATCAGTGATGAGTTGATGTGGCGATATTTCGAATTATTAAGCTTTCGTCCTGTGGAGGAGATAAATCAATACAGACTGGATGTTGAATCCGGCGTTAATCCGCGGGATATAAAAGCGAAGTTGGCGGAAGAAATTGTGATTCGCTTTCATGGGGAGGAAGCCGCTGCCACGGCTCACAAAGGTGCTGGCAATAAATTCAAATGGGGTGAAATGCCGGAAGAAATGCCCGAAGTCACCATTGACTGTGATAAGCCGGATGGTCTGCCTATCCCCAATGTGATCCAGCTCGCGGGCTTAACCAAGACAACGGGGCAGGCGCGGGACATGATGAAGCAGGGTGCTATAAGGATCGACGGTGAGCCTGTGAAGGATCCCAAAGCCCTTCTTTCGAGTGGAGGAACCTACGTGTGCCAGGCAGGTAAGAAGCGTTTTGCGCGGGTATTTATTAAGTAAACCTAACATGTTGAAAGAAATTCAAAAAAAAGCGTTGACGAAAAAAAGTTGAGCCCTATAAT
>CAWUJH010000013.1:0-98768 GCA_963922875.1 uncultured Ketobacter sp.
CATCAGCTCGCGCAGGACCTCGCGGACATGCCACTGGCGTCCCTTGTGCTGCTCAAGAGTCGGTTGGTCGCGGACCTGCGCGAGCAGTTGCCGGCGCACGTCGAGCACGAGCTCGCAATGCACGAGGCCACCCTGCACACGCCCGAGGTAGCGAGGCGGATTGCTCGCACCTTTGCTGGTGAGGACGGCTAAAAACTTACTACAAGCCGCTGGTGCTGCACTCGGACAACGGCAGTCCTATGAAGGTTAATCCTAAACAAACACCAGTGGCCGTGCGTGTTCCAGTTTCTCAGCTAACTCTTCATTGTGCTTAGCCAGCCACACCTCATTCATGAATTGGAGATTCAGCCAAAACTCTGGAGTAGTTCGTAGAATCTCTGCCAACAAAAAGCCGTTTCCACAGTTACCCCGTGTCGACTGTCGCACAATTCATTGACGGTTTTGCGGTCTATGCCCATCGTTTTTGCCAATTCGCCTTGGGTTATCTCCAAGGGTTCCAGAAAGGCTTGATGGTTGGAGTCACCGCTATCCTGAATACTCATATAGTATCTGGACTGCTAGGGCATCAAAATCTCTATCTGTTAAAGATTGGTGCGTGTTTGATACAATGCACTTGAAGTCAGAAGACTATTCTAGCTAGGTTGTAAGCGCCTCTTGCTGACTTAACAAAAGTTTAGAGTAGGGTTGATTCTAACCCGTTGTTTGCCGAGACTTGGGCTTTGTGGTCTTCTGGAATAGGCTCCCCAAGAGTCCACACAGGGTTGGGGAGCAGCAAATGAAGCTAATTAATGCTGGATTTTTTTACTTGGGTGCTTAGCTTGTCATAGGCGCAGCATTTTTTTGCCAGCTTTTTTTCTTAAAGCGTTTGTCCCATCCCTTGAATCGTTTGCGGCAGTATCTATTCAAGTCATCATAGCCTGAAAAATACAACTCACTACCTTCCTCAATACTGACGTCATATTCACAATAAGCGTTGTCGTGATCTCGGCAAATTAATGGGCGTACCTCATAAATTCCGCAGCGACCATCATCCTGAAGATGAGTGCAGGAACTTAAAATCAGTAGAAACCAGCCCTCATCGTCTTTAAATAGGTGAACGTTCTTATGGGAGACTTGCCATAACAGCAAATCGAAGTCTTTCATCGAACTGGGTTTGTCGATGTTTTGAGTGACGTACTGACAGCATTTCGACTCATAACAAATATCACATTTATTGTTTGACTCAGGCTCAGATAAAACTTTGATTTTTTTAGCCATAACAATAGGTTACTGCCTATATGGGTGAGTTTTCAAACGGCAAATATAATTGAAAGTTGTTACCGTTCACTGAATAGAAGAACACGGTCTAAAAAACGTATCTTTTGCCACCGGGTTTACTTGTAGCGTTATTTTCCCTGTGTTTATATCAAGATACGGTCAAAACTCTTGGAGGGAATAATACCGTGGTATCAGCTTTAATTGTAGGGGCAGGCGCTGTGGGTCAAGTTTATGGCCATTTTTTGCAACGCGGCGGCGCATCGGTCTCCTATCTCGTCAAACAAAAATACAAAGAAAAGTGCGAGCAAGGCTTTACCCTTTATCGGTGTCGTCGCAGCGGGCTTGGTGCTGCGGAAACTTTTAACGCCGATGCAGTAATTACGGATATGGCAGAGCTCAAAAATAAACAATGGGACCAGGTTTGGTTAACGGTCTCCTCAGCAGATTTACGGGGAGAGTGGCTATCAGAGCTAAGAGAGGTGGTTGGCGATGCAACCATCATTATGTTGCAACCGGACCTGGATGATCGTGACTATGTGTTCAATGTGTTCCCGCCGGAGCAGGTGGTGTGTGGTATCGTAAATTTTATTAGTTACCAGACCCCTTTACCTGATTTGCCAGATTATCATACTGATGCCAACAAAAAAGGGGTGGCTTATCTGTTGTTGCCCATGATGCCAGCAGAATTTTCTGGGGCTGAAGAGCGTCTGGCTAATGTAATGGAGACCATGGCGGCTGGTCGCTTTAATGTGAAAGTTGAGCGAGATGCCTCTCGTATTTATGCTGACCGGTCTGCCATGATGATCCCATTAGTTGCTTCTTTAGAACTGGAAAACTGGTCCTTTAAAAAATTACGTTTCAGTCGAACGCTTGATTTGGCTGTGGGTGCTGGCCAAGAGGCGCTGGCTATTGTGGCCGCGAAATTTGGTCGTCGCTTAAATTGGACGGAACGTTTGTTTAGCCTTTTCTGGGTGAAGTTAGCGCTACCGATAATGCGTTTCCTCTCGCCGATGGATGCCGAATCTTACGTTAAGTTTCAGTTTGTCAAAACCGCTCCCCAAACTCGAATGATGCTGCAACATTTTATTGATGATGGAGACAGATTAGGTCGCCCAACGGAATCTTTACGGGCGCTCTACGAGCGGCTGCCAGAGGAGCCGGTGCAACGTAAAGCAGCGTAAAGATTCCTGTTGCAGAACCGTTTTGTTGATTTTGTCGCATCAAAACAATTGAAACGGTTCTGCAGCAAGCATCATCTTCTGTTCGCTCAGGCTATCAATATGATTTTGCCAGTAGTTCGGCGTGTTAAACCAGGTAAAGGTTGCAGTAAAGGCAGGGTCATCCCAGCGACGAGCCAGCCAGCCGGCGTAGTAAATCATGCGCATGGTGCGTAGTGGTTCAATAAGTTGCAGTTCAGCGCGATTAAAATCGAAGAACTCCTCATAACCGTCCAATAGTTCACTGAATTGCTGTGTTTGTTCCAATCGTGAACCTGCCAACAGCATCCATAAATCTTGAATAGCGGGCGCATTCATACAATCATCAAAATCCACAAACCAAGGTCCTGTGGTCCGATGCCAAATTATGTTGCCGATATGGCAGTCACCGTGACAGCGAATAATGCTGGGCTGTATCTGGTCTAACAAGCTTTGAAACTGGACGCGAAATTCTGCCACCAGATTCCCAAAGGTTGTTTTCAGATAGGAGGGAATAAAATCATGATCGAGCAAGAATGCTGCGGGTTCATCAATCATCCGCTCTACCGATAGAGTCGGTCGGTTTTGGAATAATGCCGTGGAGCCTGCTCGGTGCATGCGACCCAAAAGGCGCCCTAAGCGATGGAGTTGGTTAAAGTCATCTTGCTCTGGTGCTTGGCCACCTTGGCGTCGGAACAGTGCGAATCGGTAACCTTCGAAGTAATGCAGGGTATCACCCTTGGCATCCTTGGTGGGGCTAACGGCAGGCAACTCCAAGTCTTGCAGCGTTTGAGAGTAATGATGTTCTTCTAAAATGGCGGCGTCGGTCCAACGCAAAGGCCGGTAAAATTTTACAATAACCGGTTCAGCCTCTTCAATGCCCACTTGATATACGCGGTTTTCGTAGCTGTTCAAGGGGAATATACGGGCATCAGAGTAAAAGCCCAGTGATTCTACGGCGCTAATCACTAAGTCGGGGGTGAGGTGTTGGTAATCGTCGTGCAAATAAGCATCTGACATGTATCTTCCTAACTGCATCGTGGAGTGATTGGCTTTTTTACCAGACCATTATACTGCGAGCCAAGGTCCAGCCCTCAACGGTTATTATGCCAGCTTGTTTTAATTGTTCTGCCAACTGATTCAGGGTTGCACCAGTGGTCATGACATCATCGATTATGGCCACGTGCTTTATCGCGCCCAGCTCTGTTCTAAGTAACGGACGATTCACCCGAAAAGCACGGGCCAGATTATCCATGCGAGAAAGGCGTGACAGCTCCTTTTGCTGTTCGGTGGCGCGTATCTTTTGCAGCAGGTGGTAATTGACGGGTATGCTCAGTTTTTTACCTACAATACGGGCAATAATGCCCGCTTGGTTGTAGCTGCGCTTAATTTGGGCTTGGGGTAGCATCGGTACCGGTACGATCAATTGGGGTAGCTTGCGGTGAGTGCGCTGAATTTCCTCCGCTAACCAATGGCTTAACGCGAATAATAATTCGGGCCGGTGGCCGCTTTTCCCCCTTAAGATCAGTTGATCCACTGGGAATTCATAACGCAGTGGTGCCAGGCAAGTATCGATAGCAGGCGGCAGGTCTTCACAATTAGGGCAAAATCGATGGCCGTTTAGGGGTTCAGCGCAAGTGGAGCAGGCGGTGAGGTTACGAGGTAGATCTGCATCACAGGCAACACAAAAGCGTTGGAAAAAGGGGGTTGGGCCGTGACAAAGGAGGCAATTCATAATTCGGATAAAATTCGCTCAAATGTAAACCAAGAGTGATATTTGCTGGTTGACAATGCTTGGGTAGGCGATAATATGCCTCTGACAAAGACTGACCCCAGACAAATCTTATTCTAAGAAAAGGAATTAGGTGCACTCATGACTGCTCAGCAATCACCGCGCGCGGAAATCCGCCATGATTGGACGTTGACCGAAATCGAAACATTGTTCCAGTTACCGTTCAACGACCTGATGTTTCACGCTCAATCAGTGCATCGCCAGTTTCACGACCCCAATAAAGTACAAATTAGCACCTTGCTCAGTATTAAAACCGGAGCCTGTCCCGAAGACTGTAAATATTGCTCTCAAAGTGGCCATTACAATACTGGCCTGGAAAAAGAGAAATTGCTCGAGATTGAGCGGGTCATAGAGCAAGCGAATCAAGCAAAGGCGCAAGGCGCCACCCGTTTTTGCATGGGGGCAGCCTGGCGTTCCCCCAGAGAAAAAGACATGCCCTATGTGTTGGATATGGTTCGACAGGTGAAATCTTTGGGTATGGAAACCTGTATGACTCTGGGAATGTTGGATCAAGGGCAGGCGGATCAATTAGCCGAGGCTGGGCTGGATTATTACAATCACAATTTAGACACGTCGCCTGAGCATTATAATGCCGTGATTACTACACGGACTTATCAGGATCGTCTCGATACTTTGGCCAACGTACGTAGTGCTGGTATGAAAGTTTGTTGTGGTGGCATTCTGGGAATGGGTGAAAGTGCTCGGGATCGCGCCGGCTTACTGAAGCAGCTGGCAAATCTGCCAGATCACCCGGAAAGTGTCCCCATTAATATGCTGGTGAAGATTGAAGGGACACCGCTTGCCGAAGTTGAGGATTTAGAGCCTTTCGATTTTATTCGTACTATTGCCGTGGCTCGAATTCTAATGCCGCAATCCTATGTGCGTTTATCGGCTGGCAGGGAAGGGATGAACGAGCAAATGCAATCTCTTTGTTACTTGGCGGGTGCTAATTCCATTTTTTATGGTGAGCGACTGTTGACTACCAGTAACCCTGAAGCCTCCTCTGATCAGAAGCTATTTAATAAACTGGGCATCAATAGTCTTGCTGTGCCGGGTGCCAGTGACGAGGCCAATGAGGCGGCCATTCTTGACGCGGTGGAACACCAAAAAAACGCTCATTTGTTTGTGGACGCGGCGCGCACCGCTTTGGCTAGCTCCTCTGTCACAGCTCAACCCCACAAGGATTGTCCGAAATTAAATGGGTAGATTGACCGATCCTTTTAATATTCGCCATCGCTTAAGTCAGCAACGTCAGCAGCAGTTGTTTCGCAAGCGTCGACCGCTTAAAGGAAAAGGAAATTCCGTTGAGAGCGGTGGGCGTCGTATGCTTAATTTTTGCAGTAATGATTATTTGGGTTTGTCAGCCCACAGTAAACTGCAAGATGCCGTCAAAGAAGCCATGGCAGTGTATGGTGTTGGCAGTGGCGCGTCTCATTTAGTGACGGGGCATTCTTACATCCATCATGAGTTGGAAGAGCGCTTGGCGGCGTGGGTCGGTCGTCCCAGAGCCTTATTATTTTCCACGGGTTATATGGCGAATCTTGGCGTGCTGAGTGCTTTGGCTCAGCGCGGTGACTGCATAATTCAGGACAAACTTAATCACGCCTCTTTATTGGAAGGAGCCTTTTTGAGCCAGGCCCGGTTATTGCGTTATCAGCATTGTGATGTTGCCAGTTTGCAACGTCAGCTGGCCGTGGCGGAAGGGCACAAGCTCGTAGTGACAGATTCTGTTTTTAGCATGGATGGTGATATTGCACCGCTAAAGGCACTGGCTAAAACCTGCGAACAAGCGGGTGCCTGGCTAATGTTGGATGATGCTCACGGTTTAGGAGTTTTAGGTGAAGGTCATGGCGTCTTGAAAGCCTACGACTTATCCTGCGATCAGGTACCTGTGTACATGGCAACCTTGGGTAAAGCTCTCGGCAGTTTCGGTGCCTTTGTGGCAGGCAGTGAAGAGTTAATTGAATTTTTAGTTCAGTTTGCGCGACCCTACATTTATACCACGGCCATTCCACCGGCGGTTGCGGCTGCAACCTTGGCCAGCTTGGAAATTATGGCGGAAGAGCCGCAACGTTTCTTGCATTTACAAACGCTGATTGGTTATTTTCAGCAGCGCTGCAGAGCCCTGGAATTGCCGGTTTTAGATTCTGTTACCGCTATTCAGCCCATCATAGTAGGAGATACAGAAAAAGCTTTGCTAGTGAGTGATTATCTATACCAGCGAGGTTTTCTGGTCACGGCTATTCGTCCACCCACGGTGCCCTTGGGTAGTGCACGCTTACGAGTGACACTAAACGCCAATCATTCCCTGGAAGAATTGGATGAACTCTTGGCTGTGTTAGTTCAAGCTTTTCAGTCTTGCGGGAAATGATGTTGCTACCTTATCACGATATTTATGGTTGCACTGGTGGGATAGAAAATCCCCCCGAGTTAGTGTTAGTCCATGGCTGGGGAATGCATGGTGCGGTTTGGGACCAGATCATGCCGGACTTATTAACCCAATTCCAGATCACCGTAGTGGACTTGCCCGGCATGGGGCGTAGTCCATTGCCTAGTACGGACTATACCCTTGATTTTTTAGCGGAGAGCGTGCTGTCTGTTGCGCCTTCAAGCGCCGTGTGGCTTGGTTGGTCCCTGGGCGGCATGGTGGCCATTCGCGCCGGAATTCGTTTTCCAGAACAGGTGCAGGCCGTTATAACGACGGCAACGACGCCCAGGTTTGTGGCTGATGAAGACTGGCCATTGGCATTAAATGGGGATGTATTAAGTGCCTTTATTACGATGTTTAATGAAGATATGGAAGGCACCCTGATTCGGTTTTTAAGTTTGCAATGCAAGGGCAGCCACTACATCAAAGAAGAAATTCGTGAGCTTCGTGAGCGACTTTATTTACATGGCATACCAGCCCGCAGAGCATTGCTGGGGGGGTTGCACATATTGCAGGATGCCGATCTGAGAACCGATTTGGCGAGCTTGAATTGCCCTAATTTGCATATTTTCGGCGGCCAGGATGAGTTGGTTCCCTGTGGTGTGAGTCAAGCCCTGAAAGGCTTGCAACCGCAGGCCAATACGGCGGTAATAAAAGGGGTAAGCCACGTGCCTTTTTTAAGCGTACCCGAATTGTTTATAGCGGCCTGCCGCGATTTCTTAGCCACTTGTGAATTATGACAACGTCGGTCAAACAGCAAGTTGCGCTTGCTTTCAGTCGTGCCGCGAGTTCTTACGATCAAGCGGCTCACGTGCAGAAACTCGCGGCACACGAATTATTGTTACTGTTGGATGCCGATTCTCACATGGCTTCCAATGCTTTAGATCTTGGGTGTGGTACAGGTTATCTGGCGCGGGCATTATCGCAACCGAGCCACTGTCGGGCGCAGCATGTTGTCGCGCTAGATATCGCTCCTGGCATGTTGCGGTACTCGCAGCAGCGAGATTATGATCAGGGGGTCGATTTGCATGTTTGTGGTGACTTGGAACAGTTGCCATTTGCAGCTCAGACCTTTGATCTTATCGTGAGTAATTTTGCTCTGCAGTGGTGTTCCGACTTTGCGGCGACACTGAATGAAATCCATGATTTGCTAAAACCTGAGGGTCGATTTTTATTCTGCCTTCCAGTACAGGATACTTTGTGCGAGTTAAAATCTAGTTGGCGCGAAGCAGACACTGATTATGCGCATGTTAATTCATTTCACTCTGTTACTGCGGTGGCATCAATGTTGGCGTCTGCAAATTTCGATGTCATCCATTTCAATGAGCATCGCCACTTGCAGCAAGTAAAATCAGTGAAAGATCTGCTGACTGAACTAAAGCAAGTGGGCGCTCATAGAATTATGGGTAATGGCACCCGGACCATGATGAGTAAGGGGCGGTTTCAGACAATGACTAAAGCCTACGATAAACTTCGGAATAGTGGTGGTTGGTTGCCGGCTACTTGGCACTATGTGGCGGTGCAAGGGAAGCGGCGATGAAACGACAACAGTTTTTTGTTACGGGTACGGATACCGAAGTGGGCAAAACATTTGTGACTGTGGCATTGCTCAAAAAATTTGAACAATTGGGTTACTCAACTCTAGCCCTTAAACCTATCGCAGCAGGCTGCGAAAGCAGGGAAGGTCAATTAGTCAATGATGATGCTTTGCAACTGATAGCTTCAATGACTACAAAACTACCCTATGAGCAAGTTAATCCATACCCGTTGAAATCTGCCATTGCCCCCCATCTTGCCGCCCAGGAGGATGGGCGACAGCTCTCGGTTAATCGTATTGTGGGCATGATTAGAGGCGCGTTACTGAACAAGGCCGACATAATCTTGATAGAGGGCGCCGGTGGTTGGTTGGTGCCATTGAATGAACGGGAAAACTTAGCGGATGTGGTTCGAGAACTTCAAATGCCCGTCATATTAGTGGTGGGCATGAGATTAGGGTGCTTGAATCATGCCTTGCTCACGGCTCAGGCGATTCGCATGACAGGCTTGCCTTTGGCTGGCTGGGTGGCTAATTGTGTTACGCCAGCAATGGCTGTACGGGAACAGAATATCAGCACCTTGCGTCAGCGTCTGGCCGCCCCCTGTCTAGGGGTTATTCCGTACAGTGAATCAGGCCAGCCGGCGGACATTATTTCAAGCCTGGACCTGACTTCCTTGCCGCTTTAATCCTGTTTAGCTGCTTCAACTACAGTAATTTTAGTTTGTATAGAAAATGTACATATTCTGGATCTCGGCTATACTACCAGATGAGGCAGACTCTCTTTAATTTGAGTCGCAGTAAGCCTAAATGAGGTAGTTAGTATGGCAATTGGTTCAGTCATGGGTAATGGCGTTTCTGGGATTCAAAAAGGGTTAAATACTCTTAATCAGGCCAGCCAGAATATAGCCAAAGTAGGGCAGTCAGAGGATCCAGCAAAGGATTTAACCGAATCAGCGGTGAGCTTGCTTGAAGGTAAACTTCAAGTAGAAGCCTCAGCTAAAGTGGTTGAAGTTGCTGGCAAAACTATGGGCAGTATCATTGATATAGAAGTGTAAGCGGCTATGTTAATACAATCACTTCCGTTCTATGTGGCACCGGGGAACCAAACGGTGTCTGGTGCAACGCCTAATGGCGTTGACGAGGAAGTGTTACGCAATGATATCCCTCCGGTGAATGCCGCTCCAAAAGAAGCGGGTTCGCAGAATCAATTGTTCCAAGGCCGTGAGGCTCCAAAGGCGGGGCCGGAAAGTGCTCAAAGGTCCGCAGCCATTAGTGAAAATAGGGCAAGTGAAGAGAGTGATACGGCAAGGAGCGCGAGCAACTCGACTCAAGCGCCGGCAGACAGTGCCCAGAAAAATTCTGATTCAAGCCAAAAAACCGAGCAACAAGCCGCTGAAGATAAAGTCATTATTGATCAACTGAAGTCTCGTGATCGAGAGGTTAGATTACACGAAGCGGCCCATGCCAGTGTGGGCGGTCAGTATGCGGGGTCACCTTCCTTTGAATATACAACAGGCCCTGATGGTAATCGATACCGCACTGGTGGTGAGGTGGGTATTAGTACTTCCCCTGTAAATGGCGATCCGCAAGCAACCTTGGCAAAAGCTCGTGTTATACAGGCAGCAGCGCTGGCTCCAGCTCAGCCTTCAGCGCAGGATCGACGAATAGCCGCAGAGGCCGCTCAGCTCGAACTGCAGGCTCAACAGGACTTGCGTGAGCTGAATTTGGAAGAAAAAGCAGAAGAAGAGGAACAAAAGATAAAATCACAGGATGGCCCACAAAAAGAGGGGGTGAATGAGTCGGTAGATCCCTCCGTGCAGAATAGCTCCGAAGTGACGGTCCAGCCAACTGTGTTCAACGCAGCGGACACCTCTGTCGCCGCAAGCCAAGAACCAGCAACGGATGAGTCAGTAGAAGATGCAGAGGGCAGTAGGGCTGCTTCAGCCCGAGCCGATTTGGAGCAGATCCTGCTTGGCTCATCCAACTTATTACAGCGAGCGAACCAACTAGGGCTCGTTGATCCTCAAAACCCTTATGGAAAAAGCGGTTATTTGAATATTATCGCTTAGCACCTCGTTCGCAATTGATACCCCCCTGCAAAGCCCCCTGAAATTCTATATTTATGCTTTCTATAGTTTTATTTTGGCAATGGAAGAGTTGTAATGGTTGTGGGTCAGTACATTCACGTGGAAGTTTAAGGATAAAACTGTAAATCTATATTGACTAATTAAAACGAATGTTTGAAACTATTGTTTCAGTTGTTGACATAGACTTTACAGTCATTAAAAATTCTAACGCTCGTTTGAAAACATCAGGTAGTATTCTCTCTGAGTGTTAGTTTATAGCGGTGGTAGATTGCCACTGGCTCCGAGTCAATAAGCCTATTTTACAGGTCAAAGAGGGTGATTAAATGCCAGATTACAAAGCTCCCAGACGAGATATGCAGTTTGTTGCTCACGAAGTGCTTAAGTTTGAAGAACACTATAAAGCACTGCGCGGGGATGAAGAAGTTAATCGTGATTTGATTGATGCCATTCTGGAAGAAGGCGCAAAGTTTTGTGAGAACGAACTTGCTCCTATTAATCGCTCGGGCGATGAAGAAGGCTGTCATTTTGAAAACGGCATTGTGACCACACCCAAAGGTTTCAAAGAAGCTTATCAAAAATATGTGGAAGGCGGTTGGCCAGCCTTATCCGCTCCCATTGACGAGGGTGGTCAAGGCCTCCCTAATTCATTAGGGATTTGCGTGAGTGACATGGTGGGTACTGCCAACTGGTCGTGGGGCATGTATCCTGGGCTGAGTCATGGTGCCATCAAGACGCTCGAGTCACATGGAACGGAAGAACAGCGTGAGCGTTATCTTACTCGTTTGATCAGTGGTGAGTGGACAGGCACCATGTGTTTGACTGAGCCACAATGTGGTACTGACCTGGGCATTCTGCGCACTAAAGCAGAGCCAAATGCCGATGGCTCATACAATATTACGGGCACCAAAATTTTCATCTCGGCTGGTGAACACGATATGGTGGACAATATTATCCATATTGTTTTGGCTCGCTTGCCTGATGCACCCAAGGGCACAAAAGGCATTTCATTATTTATAGTACCCAAGTTCTACGTTAATGATGATGGCTCCTTGGGCGATCACAACGGCGTAACCTGTGGCTCTATTGAACACAAGATGGGAATTAAAGCCTCTGCAACTTGTGTATTGAACTTTGAAGGTGCGAAAGGCTTTTTGATTGGGCCGCCTAATCGCGGGTTAAACTGCATGTTCACCTTCATGAACACGGCACGTATTGGCACAGCGTTGCAAGGTGTGACTGCAGCGGAAGCGTCCTATCAAGGGGCTTTAACATACGCGAAAGAGCGTTTGGCGATGCGTTCTTTATCCGGACCGAAAGCACCGGACAAAGAAGCTGATCCGATCATTGTGCATCCTGATGTGCGTCGAATGTTGCTCACCCAAAAAGCTTTTGCTGAAGGCGGACGGGCACTGCTGTATTATTTGGCACAGCAGGGCGATATCGTTGATTTGAGTACCAACGAAGAGGAAAAAAAGTTTGCCGATGATCTGATGGCTTTCTTAACTCCTATTGCTAAAGCTTTCTGTACAGAAACCGGCTTGGAAGCAGCGAACCACGGTGTGCAAGTGTTCGGTGGGCATGGTTTTATTCGCGAGTGGGGTATGGAACAAATTGTTCGTGATACCCGGATCGCCACCCTCTATGAAGGCACAACAGGCGTTCAGGCACTAGATTTGCTGGGTCGAAAAGTTATGCTGACTCAAGGTGCCTTGCTTAAAAACTTTACCAAAATTGTACACACTTTCTGTAAAGCGAATGCAGACAACGAAGCCCTTGCTGAATTTATTGAGCCCCTAGCCGCTGTGAACAAAGAGTGGGGGGATTTAACCACACAAGTTGGAATGCGGGCGATGTCAAATCAGGAGGAGATCGGGGCAGCGGCTGTGGATTATTTGATGTACAGCGGCTACGTCACGCTAGGTTATTTCTGGGCGCTGATGGCAAAAACTGCGCAAGACGCGTTGGAATCTGGTACCAGCGAAGAAGCCTTCTATGTGGCTAAATTGCAAACGGCCCGATTCTATTTTGCGCGAATTTTACCTCGAACCGCGAGCTTGGCTATTTGCGTTAACGCCAGCCTGGATTCACTGATGGCCATGGAAGAAGATCACTTTGGTTTTTATTGATCCTGAATAAGTTTCCCTCTGTAGTCCTTATAGCCCGCCTTTAATGCGGGCTTTTTTTATGGTTATCGAATGCCGGCCGCGAGTTGTTCTTGGCAGATTTTGCTGGATTTTAGGAGTTGGACGAATGTTTGGCTTTCCGACCAATGCGGATGCTGGGATGCTAAATCAAATACATCTGGGTTACTCAGAGCTTCTTTCTTCACTGTGGCGGAGCGCTGAAAGAGTTTCATTTGTGCTTTCTTGTCAGCAGTAGTGATAACCAGTCCCTGATTGCAAAATTCCAGGGCTGTACTCAGTGACTCGTTAACTTGTGTTAGCTGCTTTTTCAGCGCGAGAGATTGTTGTTGGATTTCACGAAAACTTGCCGATATCTGACCCTCACACAAGGTTACTTGGTCGAGTAGATGTTGCAATTCCTCGCGATAGGCGTTTAGGGGAATTTCCGTAGCTTCCAAAGCTGGCAAAGCCAGTGTTCGGGCAGTTTGCTTCGCATCAGCGGTTTGCATCACTAGCTTCTTACCGTGGTTTAATTTATCGGCTATTGAAGCATTAGAACTCAGCATTTGGTTTGCCGCTTGGCAATACCTCATGGCTTGATTGAATTGTCCGATAGCCGCTTCTGCCTGCCTCACTTGCTGGCTTTGGCTGTTCTGGAGAGCCTCTATACGAGGCTGCAGTTTGGTGCATTCGGTTGCCCGCTGTTTAATAGTTGGCATTTCCAAGGTGGATTCTTGAATCCCGATGGCTTCATCGCGGAGGGCTAGATATTGGCCATAATAGGCTTGAGCTCCAATACTGTCCTGCTGCTCAATGCTGTCATTGGCGTGTTTGCAAAACTCAAACCCCTCTTGCATAAGCGTTGTGGCCTTGGCTCGAAGCAGGTTGTGGGCCACGTCCTTGTTGCAGTGTGTTAGTTTTGCCAAGGTTTCCTTGTCTGGCTGGTTAATCAACCTGCTGTTGAGGGACTCTGCCTCACGCAGATATTGGAGATACAGATCCCACTGATACTGAGCAGCTCCAAGATCTGTAATGGTTAGGGTGCGCGCTTTAGAGCACGCCTGCAAGCCCTTCTGCAGGGCGTGCTGTGCGTCATACGGGTCATCTGCCTGACTATTTGCCCAAATATTTTGACAAAAAAAAAGCCAAACCCCAGTGATGATTACTCTCCAATTGATCATTGAGACCATAACCTTCCGCTAAATAACTGAATTTATAACTCTAACTATAGTTTAGGGTCAGCACCTTGTGCGCTCTCAAGCCGGTGGGCTAAGCAAAGTAGGATAGAATGGCCACTAAATCTGGAAGAGAATTGAAATTCACGGTTCAGTTTCCGTTCAATTGTGGCATAATGTGCGGCCTCTTTACTAAGGGGTGGCCGCACGGCATAAAAAGAATTTGGGAGAAGCCTAAGGCATGTTGTCTTTTTTGCCAGCCCCCGTTCGGGGAGTTTTGGCACTGTCACTGATTGTGTTGAATACGGTTGTATTGATTGTACCTTTGCTGGTGGTCACACTACTGAAATTGTTACTACCTATGCGGTTTTGGCAGCGATGGATGGCCGCAATATTAGTGTTAATCGCAGAAAACTGGATAGCGATCAACAACGCTATATTGGCGTTGACGCAGAAGTTAGAGCTGGATGTAGACGGGTTAGAAAATCTTCGCTATCACGGCTGGTATCTGGTGAGCTGTAACCACCGGAGTTGGGTTGATATTCTGATCCTGCAACGGGTGTTCAATAAACGGATACCCATATTAAAGTTTTTTTTGAAGCAGGAACTCATATGGGTTCCCCTTCTCGGGGTAGCGTGGTGGGCATTGGATTTCCCTTTCATGAAGCGCTATTCCAAAGAGCTGCTTGAGCGTAGACCAGAGCTCAAGGGAAAGGATTTGGAAACCACCAAGCAAGCCTGCAAAAAGTTCCAGGATATTCCTGTATCAATCATGAATTTCTTGGAAGGGACGCGTTTTACTGAGGCAAAGCATGACGCGCAGGTATCACCGTATCAACATTTGTTGAAACCAAAATCTGGCGGGGTGGCATTTGTACTATCGGTGATGGGAGAACAAATTCGGTCCATGTTGGATGTGACAATTGTTTACCATCATCAAAATGTTGGGCTTTGGGATTTGTTGAGCGGTCAGATCCGTCACGTTACTGTGCGGATACAGGAAAGACCAATCCCCTGTGACCTGGTGGGGGGTGATTACGAGTCCGATCCCGAATTTCGGGCAAAGATACAATCTTGGGTGAGCCAGCTCTGGTTGGAAAAAGATCAGCTGATCAGCGAGATTTTAAAAGATTAATTAATGTTTAATTTGGTACTAACTTAAGGGTCGTGAAGAATGTCTGAAGGGCGAAAAAATTTAATGGATACAAATCTAGCACAACTTTTTATGCGAGCGTTCTACTGGGCAGACGAAGGTTTGCAGAATGCACTGAAACAGCAGGGCTGGCCCGCTATTACTCGAGCCCAATCATTGGTGTTTGTGAACATTAGTGAGGGAGTCACGAGACCTTCTGAAATCGCAGCGCGAGTGGGTGTAACCCGTCAGGCGATTCATCAAACCATCAATGAAATGGTTGAGCTAGGCTACTTGGTATTGCAGCCCGATCCCTGTGATCGTCGCGCTAAAGTTGTGGTTTATACTGAACAAGGACAATTAGTCGGCGGCGCAGCAGTATCCGCTCTCAATGAAATTGAAAATTCATTGTCTAGCCGTATCGGTAGTGACCGAGTGTCAGCACTGCGTGAAGCATTAGCACAAGAATGGGGCGAACCGTTCCAACCTGCTTGATTTCAAGCAGCTCAATGTCAGCCGATGGCTTACTCGGCTGACATTCGCTTAATCGTGACAATGGTTCAATAATTAAGGCGTTCTTTGTTCTCTAGGACGTCTTAAGTTCCGTGAGCGGCGTGGCCGATTGTTCGGGGAACGATTGTTGGGGGAGCGGTGGTTTGGTGAGCGTTCTTCTTTTTCTGGATTCTCAGTGGCGGGTGGCAAAGGTTCAAGCAATTCTGCTTCAGGGTGGGTGCACTCCAGCTTGCTGCCAAGTAACGTTTCAATAGCCGGTAATTGAAAGGCATCTTCTTCACAAGCAAAACTAATGCTTATACCTGATTTTCCAGCCCGACCAGTACGTCCGATGCGGTGGATATAATCTTCTGGATCTTCCGGTAACGTATAATTCACTACGTGGGTGATGTCATCAATATGAATTCCCCGACCAGCCACATCAGTGGCTACAAGTACTTGGATATTGCCTTCCCGAAAGCCTTCTAAAACGCGAATTCGTTTGTTTTGCGGTACGTCACCGGAAAGCGTGGCGCATTTGATACCATGGCTGCGTAATTTATGAGTCAGGTCGCGAGTTTCGTCACGGCGATTGGCAAACACCATAATACGTTCTAGATGGTTTTTCTTAATGAGGTTGTAGAGCAGGGTAAGTTTCTCATCGGTGGTTACCATATAGACTTTTTGGTCAACGGTATCGGCTGCTGCATTATCGGATACCACTTCTAGAAACTCTGCATCGATAGTCCAGCTGGAAGATAATGTCATTATGTCCGGTGTGAAAGTGGCACTGAAGAGCAAGGTTTGGCGATATTCGCGCAGCGGTGTTTCTCGAATCAGGCGTTTTACATCAGGAATGAAGCCCATATCCAGCATCCGATCAGCTTCGTCGATAACCAGAATCTCTACTTCCGTTAAAAATAAATCTTTACCACGAACGAAATCAATCAAACGACCGGGGGTACCCACTATGATATCTATTATCTCATTGTGGAGACGCCGTTGCTGTTTTTGATAGTCCATACCGCCTACAACGCTCATCATGGTCACGGCTGTGTTGGCAATCAGGGCTTGCGCATCCTTTTCTATTTGAATGGCCAGTTCACGTGTAGGGGCCAAAATCAGTGCTCGAGGTTCACCGTTATAGCGTTCCTCTTGCTCGGGCTCTTCTAGCAGCCGGTTAATCACAGTAATAAGGAATGCGGCAGTCTTGCCCGTGCCTGTCTGCGCTTTGCCAATGACATCTCGACCTTGCAGTGCGTGGGGTAAGGTTAAGGCCTGGATTGGGGTGGTGGCTTCGAAACCCAGACTATCAACACCAAGTTGTAGTTCTGGTCTTAGATTAAGCGCTTTAAAGGGAAGCGCTGGCTCTTGTTCTGGTTTATCGGGTGTTTCTGTGGTCATATAGTTTGATTCAAAAAAGACTGTAGTGGTCGAGTATAACAGGCCTTAGGACTGGTTGGTGAATTGCCATACTAATAATTGGTTGTTGGCAGGCATTTTGACATCTTCTACCAGCTGCAGTTGGTGGCGGTTGGCAAGGGCTTCGATGGCTTCAAAATCCCGAACGCCCTGATGTGAGCCGCGTTCCTTGAGCCAAAGATCAAAGCTTGCATTGCTGGGGCTGGTAAATTCTCCGCGATATTTAAACGGCCCGTAGAAAAAGGCAAGTGCACCGGGTGTTAACAACAGCGGTAATTGCTGCCAAAGCTTCTCTACCGTTTGCCAACTCATAATGTGTTGAGTGTTTGCGCTGAATAAATAGGGATAACGTTGGTTGCAAACGGGGGGGTGGTTTGCATCAAATGTCTTACAAGGGAGCAGGTTAGGGAGTTGGGCCTCCTCACGCCAGCTTTCGATGCTTTCTATATTTTCGGTTAAATCGCTGGGTTGCCAATTCAGGTGGGGCAATTGGCTCGCAAAATAGGCAGCATGTTGTCCGGTGCCACTGCCAATTTCTAGCAGAGAGCCTGACGCAGTTATATAGCGTTTAAATACAGACAGGATAGGGTCTTTATTGTTCTCGCAAGCTTGAGAAAAAGCTTTCGCCATGGTGGCGCCCTCAATGATTCGGCCAATAAGGGCCTATTATGGCTTGCTCTCAAACCAAAATTCAATCATGGAGCAATCGGCGATGTAGTCAATGTCGTGGATAGTGTTGGCGGCTACCTCAAACCATTCGCCGGTACTATAGCGTTGGGTCTCTCCAGCCAGAGTTAACTCAAGCACACCCTTTATGATAAGGTTGCGTGAGTGACGTTTATTGCTGATGCCCCATAAGTGAGAGTCTTTTTCGTAGTGACAAAACACTACATCACAGCCGTGTTTGCCGAGATGTATCACATCCAGGCTATCGTCGCCTTTTAATGAATAGGCTTGTTTGTCTTGAAAGAAACTCATACCAATCTGATTCCCTGTTTGGTATTTGCTGTTGGTAATGCTGAGTAGTGTTGCCAAATTCCTTATCGAATTAGTAACAGGTTTAGCAAGAAAAGCAACTGCTTTATTATGAAACTTTGGGTTAATTGTCGGGAGTTCGTTATGCGTGCTTGTTTTGTAGACAGTTTTAGCGATTTGCCAGGGGAAATTAGCCAGGCGTTACGTGCACAAGGCAATAATCCTTTTTTTCATGGTGCGTTTTTGCAGGCCCTTGAAGACACAGGCTGCGTTTCTCCGCAGACAGGCTGGAACCCTCAACATTTGTGGTTGGCGGATCAAAATAAACCCGTTTTTTTTCTTCCGTTGTATCGTAAATCCCATTCCTGGGGTGAGTTTGTTTTTGATCAAGCCTGGGCGCAAGCCTATCAACGTTATGGTGTGGCCTACTACCCTAAATGGATAACTTCAATTCCTTTCACGCCTAGTCTGGGCCCCCGTTGGTGGTGCCATCCTGAATACGATGAAGCCGCTTTACTGGAATGTGCCCTTGCCGCCATTATGGATAGATTGCAGTCCGGTGCTGAATCAAGCTGGCATTTGTTATTTTCACACTTACCTCCGGTTGTTGAGCAGCAATTATTGGTGAGGAAGGACGTTCAGTTTCATTGGCACAACCATGGTTATGCCTCCTTTGATGAGTTTCTTGAACAACTCAAGTCCAGAAAGCGCAAAGGCCTGAAGCGCGAGCGACAACGCGTGCAAGAGCAGGGGGTGTCTTTGCAGCGAAAACTAGGCTCCCAGCTAACAGAAGCTGATTGGGTCGATTATTATGGCTGCTATGCCAATACGTATCATGAGCGTGGCGCGGAACCGTATTTGTCTTTGGAGTTTTTCTTATCTATAGCAGAGCCATTGGCGGATCAAATAATGATGGTGCAAGGGATGCGGCAGCATAAAATGATTGCCGCCGCCTTGTGCTTTTTCGACAAAGGGACCTTGTATGGTCGTCATTGGGGCGCACTTGAGCGGGTGGAGTGCCTACATTTTGAAGCCTGCTTTTACCAGGGAATAGAGTTTTGTATTGAGCAAGGGTTACAACGTTTTGACCCGGGCACTCAAGGTGAGCACAAATTACTGAGAGGCTTTGAACCTGTACCAACACAGTCCTGGCATTTAATAGCTCATAGTGCCTTCGAGAATGCTATCGCCGATTATTTGCAGGCGGAAACCGAGCAAATCGAGCGTTATCAGGGATTGGCCCGACAACATTTACCCTATCGTGAATCGAGCTAAGTTTGTGTGCTCAGTAGGAGTGGAGGCATTGGGCAATCCAACGCCTCGCATACGGCGCGCAGTATTTCGATTTCTTTTAAGTTGGTTTGTTGGTCTTTGAGAATGAGATCAATACAAGCATTGATGACCGGCTGTTTCAGTAGCGGATTCAATCTTTGCAGTTCTTCCAATGCTGCGTTCATGGCTTTTGCTGACGGCGGGTTAGTCATCAGTTCAGCATAATTCTTGTTGGTAAAATAGTTCATTACCTGTTGAAAGTAGCGACACTGTTGTTGCTTGTCTGAGCTGCTATGGCGCGCTAAAACAGATAATAAAAGGGCAACCGCTGAGTCGACTTGTTGTAAGGATCGAATGGTGCGGCGTGGCTTGTTGTGTATTGCCAGCCCTTTTTGAATCAAAAAGTAATAGATTAATTCGCTTAATTGAATGCGGCTATCTTGCTGAATAAGCGCTTCACAATGGTTGATGATCTGTTGTCGTTTTTGCGGGCTTTCTGCTTTTAATGTTGCGATGGTGATATCAAGTATCGGCAACCTAGAGGCTTGCGGAAGTGCAGCTATAGCAGCAAAAACCGGGTCGCTTTGGTCAGCTTGAAGATCTTGTTTGGGTAATAATTTTAACAGTGCATAAAGCACGTGCTCAGCTTTGCTGCGGTCGTGAATCCATAGCGCAACACTCGATGGAAGATTCCCATGTAGCTGTTGTGCGTATTGAAAATGTTCTGGAGTTGGTTGGCCAATGCTTTGTTTTACCACGTCTGGCGTTATCGGTGTCTGGTTTAGTGAAGTCGTAAAACCCTGCGTATCGATACCCAGACTCTGTGTTGTTTTTGTTGAATTATATTCGCTGCGAGGCAGACGATTGCGAAAGCGTGCTTTGAGTCGAGGCAATAAAGTTGGCTCGATAGCTTTGATTCTGTCGGTAATTGGTGGGTGGGAATTCAATAAGCCACCCCAGCGAATTTTTACGGATTCGCCGAAACAAAGATGGCTAACATCTTCGGCGTGGGCAGATAGCAAATAGGCGTGACCATCGTAGTGATCAATAGCGTAAAGTGCTCCGGCAATGCCGTCAGGGTTGCGGGTGAACTGAACGGATGAGGCGTCTGCGAGGAATTCCCGTTGGCGAGAGATTGCGCTTTTTATCAGGCGACCAAAAAAAAGGCCAATGTAGCCGATGGCCATCAGTGCCAGGCCTAATAGAGCGGCTTGATTTCCGCGTTTGTTGCTGGTTGAACGACTGTAGCTTCGATGGCGATTGCCTCGAATTAAAAACTCGCCAAACTTGCCGATTAAAAGTATGCCAGCAAGTACACCCATTAGGCGAATATTTAGTTTCATGTCGCCATTGAGAATATGGGAAAACTCATGGCCAATGACACCTTGCAATTCGTCTCGCGTTAGCTTGTCGAGGGCTCCCTGTGTCACCGCCAGGATGGTGTTTTCAATGGTTGTTCCAGCCACAAAGGCATTAATGGCCGATTCTCCGCGCATTAAAAACACGCGGGGAACCGGGGTGCCGGAAGCAATGGCCATCTCCTCGGTGATATTGAGTAGCTGGCGTTCTTTACCGTCGGCAGAATTAGAATCTACAGGCGTGGCACCGGCCATGGTGGCGACGGCGATGCCGCCTCTTGATAGTTTAGCCAGTTGCACCAGGCTGCCACCGATAATAACCAATAAAGTAAGGCCTGCGATGGCGGCGCTATGTTTCGAAAGCAACCAGGTTTCGAGGGTCATTGGTTGATAGCTGGCGGTTAGTAAAAGAAAATAAGTGACGATATCTATGGTGAGAATAATAAGTGTAATCGCTATCAGCAGATAGAATAATAATAATCCGGTATTACGGCGGGCTTTGTCCTGATTTCGATAAAAACTCATGGTGTCTTAGTAGCGTCTTACTCAAAAGATACTTTGATAGCCTGCCGAGCTTCTGTATTCTCGAGTTCCAGTAATTCTGCAGCCTGAAAGCGGCCAGAAGCTACAATAGTGTTGGGGAACTGCTCGCGATAGGTGTTGTATTCCATTACCGCGTCATTAAATGCCTGGCGCGCAAAAGCGATGCGATTTTCAGTGGATGATAGTTCTTCCATAAGCTGAGTCATAGTGGTGTTGGCTTTTAGATCCGGGTAGCTTTCCGATAGAGCAAAAAATTTACCGAGGGCGCCACTGAGCATGTTTTCGGCCTGCGACAATGAACGCATTGCGGTCGGGTTATCGGGATGCTGGGCCGTTGCTTTTGCAGCACCCATGGCGGTGTTGCGAGCTTCAATTACTGCAGTAAGGGTTTGTTGTTCGTGAGCCATGTATTTTTTCGCGGTTTCAACCAGGTTGGGGATCAAGTCATAACGACGTTGTAGTTGTACATCAATTTGTGAAAACGCATTTTTAAATCGATTTTTTAGAGCCACTAATTTGTTGTAGATAACGACAAAATAAATAACAACGATCGCGATAATGAGCAGAGTAGATAGCGTAGTGGTGGACATGGGTCAATCCTCAAGAGTAAATATGTCTTGGTAGCTGGTGTACATCGTAATCATAGACATTGGCCCCAATACTAGCGTAGCGGCCAATGACAGCAGTGGCCCAATAATGGCTCCCAAGGGCCCTAGCAGGGAGGAAAGCAAACCCACGAATACCGAGATTGCCGCGCTGAGCAATAATAACAATAGGCTGAAAACAGTAAAGGGTAGTAAATTTTTTCCCAGTGCTTTTAACGCCAACCGAATGGCCGGTTTGGGGGGCGTTTGGTGGAATACGATCAGGCTGGGAGCAAACCAGAGCGCGCTTGCAATAACTAGAAACAGAGTGACTCCCAAGGTGAGAGCGATAGCCATGCCAGCCAGTAATGGAATACTGGAGCGGCTATCGATGCCTGAGAGGCCAAGGCTAAAGCACACCGCACCAATTAGCAGCAGGATTAAAGCCGCCACTATGGTTATTACACCGAGCATAATCAATTGGGAACCTTGGGTTTTTAAACCCTCAAACAAATCTCCCATGGCGAAATTTTGATGCTGCCGGATTTTATGAATCCCCATGATATAACCGGCAATTAACGCAGGGCTTAGTAAAAAGGCCGCAAATGGAATGACGCTGGAGGCCAGCATCAATAGCAGCATCAACAGCCACGCGAGTATGAATGGAGTGGGAGCCTGTTTGAAAATTTCCCAGGCATCGGTAATCCAGCTGATTCCGTTGGCCGCAGAAACCGATTGGATTGCGGGTTCAGACTGGGTTAGGTTCATTTGGGGCTCATTCATAACCTTTTATCCTATGGATTTTGTCAGGTATTAGGTGGCGTTTTTCGCCCTTTTTGATCATATTTGTCAATCGTGGTAATAGTTTTTGTGCTTCGATCTAAGACAGTTTTAGGAGAATTAAATCCTTAATTTATATGATAAAATTAGCATATCACCAGGGTTTTTGTGCGGTTATTGTCAATTAAATTTCAGTATAAGCTCAGTTTGTTATAAAATCCGGCGTCATTTTCACCGCTTGTAATGAAATTATCCCTGTGGGTTAATGGCTAAATGTTAGCGACACAAATTTGGAACAGGGATAGCTAGGGGATCTATGCTTGGAGGAGCCCTTTAACAAAATGAAATTTTTGGATTTGTCATCTATGGGCAGCAGATCAATGCCTGATATAGCCTCTGCCAGTCGACCCAAAGCCTCTGGGCTGTTGGATTGGGTGGGTATGAGTGAGATCGAGGTACCACTTTCCATTCCTACTCGAAGCGGCATTGTGACCCACTCTGTTGCTAAAGCGCAGGCTTATGTCAACCTGATCAACCCTGAAGCCAAAGGCATTCACATGTCGCGGTTGTATCTGTTGCTAGACGAAATGTGTAGCCAGACACTAACGGCGGTTAGTTTGCGCGATATTCTTGGCCGCTTTTTGGAGTCTCATGAGGGTTTGAGCGATCAAGCCTATGTGGATTTCCGGTTTGACTTCTTAACCCGAAGACCGGCGTTAAAAAGCGAGTTCAGTGGTTGGAAGGCATACCCTGCGCGTATCATTGCTTTTGAAGATCCCAATGGATTTCACTTCGAATTGAAAGTCGAAATTCCCTATTCATCCACTTGCCCTTGTTCGGCCGCGCTGGCCCGCCAATTGATTCAAAATCAGTTCCGCGAAGATTTTGGTTCCAAAGGCCAGGTATCTGCGGAAGACGTCTACGGCTGGTTAGGCACGGAAAATGGTATCGTGGCAACGCCTCATAGTCAGCGCAGCATTGCGGAGGTAAAGGTGAGATTGTCGGACGATACCGATAGCTTTCCTTTGGAAGATTTGATCGATGTGGTGGAATCCGTGCTAAAAACGCCAGTGCAAACGGCGGTAAAGCGCGAAGATGAGCAGGAGTTTGCGCGCTTGAATGGTCAAAACCTGATGTTCTGTGAAGATGCTGCCCGCAAGATTCAGTCAGCTTTGAACAGTCAGGCGGCCTATCAAGACTTTTGGGTAAGGGTAAATCATCTTGAAAGCCTGCACGCCCATAATGCGGTAGCCATTGTGACTAAGGGTGTGGAAAACGGCTATTTACCACAGCCTTAAGTTTCGTAATCTGACACAGTTGATTGCCCCAGTTAGAAAGATTGCGCTTAGCAAGGGTTAGGAAGAACTCTTGCTAAGCATAGTTATTTTGGGGTCATCTGTTTCCTGGTTATTCTCGCGTCCAGCGAGTGCCGTCACGAGAGTCTTCCAGCAATATACCCTGGGCCTTAAGTTGGTCTCGAACTTCATCGGCGCGGCCATAGTTTTTATTGTTTTTCGCTTCGTTGCGCTCAATGATTAGAGCTTCAATGGCCTCATCACTCAAGCCTTCTTCGGTGCCACGAGCTTGCCATTTAAACCACTGATCGGCGTCATCCTGAAGTAACCCAACGTAACTGGCTGCAACCCTTAATACCGTTTGTAATTGGCGTTTATCGGCAGTCTCAGATTTGTTGATATCTCCTGCGATGCTGTGCAGTAAAGCGAGAACCTGAGGAGTGGAAAGATCATCTCGCAGGTAATTTTCCAGTTCATTCAACAGGGGGTGGTGAATATTTGTATCCGGGTCAGTAGGCGCATCTCGTAAGGCACCATAAAGCCGATCAAGACTGGATTTTGCACTGGCGAGCAAGTTCTGAGTCCAGTCCAGCGGTTTACGGTAGTGGGCTGTCAGCAGCGCGTAGCGAATCACTTCCCCAGGCCAAAGATCCAATAATTCGCGAACCGTAAAGAAGTTTCCCAGGGACTTCGACATTTTTTGACCATCTATATTGAGATAGCCGTTGTGCATCCAGTATTGAACGAAGCTCTGCTCGCCTTCAGGGTGGCAGCAGGTACCTTGGGCGATTTCATTCTCGTGGTGGGGAAAAATCAAATCCTGACCGCCACCGTGGATATCGATGGTTTTGGCCAGATGCTTATTAATCATGGCTGAACACTCAATATGCCAGCCGGGACGGCCTCTTCCCCATGGGCTGTCCCAGCCGGGTTGGCCAGCGCTAGAGGGCTTCCACAAGACAAAATCCGCCGCCGCTTTTTTATAGGATGCTTCTTCTACCCGTTCGCTGGCGCCGGCAATCATTTCATCGAGTTTACGATGGGAAAGCTGGCCGTAGTGTTTGTCCGTACCCACTTCAAATAAAACATGTTCTTGCGCCACATAGGCGTGGCCATGGTCGATTAATTGTTGGATTTGCTCGATCATGGCATCGATGTTGTCGGTGGCTCTGGGCTCCATGGTAGGTGATAACGTATTTAATTGCGCCATGTCCTCGTGAAAGGCTTGGGCATAACGCTCACTGAGCTCTGCGATGGTCTCATTATTAGCTTTGGCCGCCGCATTGATTTTGTCGTCCACATCGGTAATGTTGCGAGCGTAAACAACGTTTGGATAGTGACGTTGCAGTAACCGAAACAGTGTGTCAAAGATAACCACCGGTCGTGCATTGCCGATATGAACGTAGTTATAAACTGTGGGGCCGCACACATACATAGTGACTCGCTCGGGGTCTAGCGGTGAGAAGTCTTCTTTCTGTTGAGTAATGGTGTTATAAATTTTTATGTTCATTGCGGCCTACAGTTACTGCGATTTTAACGGTGCGATTTTATAAGTGTACGGGGGCTTTGGTTTTAGCCACCATTTGTTCCACAGCGGCACCAATATCCACAACCTCATTATCTTTGCTGCCTAAGGTTCGAATCGCCACTTGGCGGGCTTCGGCTTCGCTTTTACCCACGACCCAGATCTGTGGCACCTTCGCTTTGCTGTGCTCTCGTACTTTGTACCCGATTTTTTCATTACGTAAATCAAGCTCAACGTGGACGCCGACTTTACGTAAAGTGGCGGCAACCTCCTGGGCCCAATCCCGAGCGTCATCGGTAATGGTGGCAATCACCACGGGCGTAGGGCTCAACCATAGAGGCAAGTGTCCGGCGGTAGACTCAATCAAGATCCCCAAAAAACGTTCCAGCGAGCCGAGTACGGCGCGATGTAACATTACCGGGCGATGACGCGCGCCATCTTCACCCACATATTCGGCGTCCAGACGTTCCGGCAGAACGAAGTCCACTTGCAGGGTGCCACATTGCCAGTCACGACCGATCGCATCCTTTAAGACGAATTCCAGTTTAGGGCCGTAAAATGCGCCTTCGCCGGGATTTAATTCGCAATCCAGCCCCAGGCTTTCAACGGCATTTTGCAATGCTGCTTCGGCTTTGTCCCAGGTCTCGTCAGAACCCGCTCTATTCTCTGGGCGCGTTGAAAACTTGATTCGAATATCAGTAAAACCAAAGTCTTCGTATACCTTCCTTAGCATTTTAATAAAATCAGCGGTTTCAGCATTAATCTGTTGCTCGGTACAGAAGATATGAGCATCATCCTGGCTGAATGACCGTGCACGCATCAAGCCATGCAGAGCACCGTGGGCTTCATTTCTAAATAGAGTGGTAAATTCGCCAAAACGAATTGGCAAATCGCGATAGCTTTTCAGGCCCTGGTTGAATATTTGCACATGGCCGGGACAGTTCATCGGTTTAATGGCCATGTCTTTGTGGTCATGAGTGCAGATGGTGAACATATCTTCGGCGTATTTATCCCAGTGGCCCGATTGTTCCCAGAGCTTGCGATCCATAATTTGTGGCGTGGCAATTTCCTGATAACCGTGATTTTCCATTTGCTGGCGGATGTAATTTTCCAGCGCCTTGCGCATGCGCCATCCCTTCGGATGCCAAAACATGCTGCCCACGGCTTCTTCCTGTTGATGGAACAGTCCCATTTCTCTGCCCAGCTTGCGGTGATCCCGTTTCTCCGCCTCTTCCAGCATATGGAGATACTTTTTCAGTTCCTTGGGATCGCGCCAGCAGGTGCCGTAAATTCGTTGTAATTGCGGGTTAGACGCGTCTCCGCGCCAATAGGCTCCCGCCAGTTTCATGACTTTGAATGCTTTGCCCAAGCGCCCGGTATTGGGCAGGTGAGGTCCGCGGCAGAGATCAATGAAATCACCTTGTCGATACAGGGATATGACTTCCGTTTCGGGCAGGTCCTCGATCAACTCGGCTTTGAAGGTTTCACCTTGATTCCGGAAAAACTGAATGGCCTGGTTGCGGTCCCAGACTTCCCGTTCAATAGGAATGTTCTGGTCTACAAGTTCCGCCATGCGAGTTTCTATTTTATGGAGATCGTCCTGCGTAAAAGACTCCTCACGGTGGAAATCGTAATAGAAGCCATTTTCTATGGCGGGGCCGATAGTCACTTGGGTTTCAGGAAATAATTCTTTCACCGCCTGAGCCATGACGTGGGCAGCATCATGTCGCAATAGTTCCAGCGCTTCAGGCTTGTCGCGGGTTAGAAACGCTATGCTACAGGATGACTCCATGACCGTTGATAGATCGACCAGTTTTTCATCAATGATCATGGCCAGGCTCGCTTTGGCCAGGCCGGGGCCAATATCGGTAGCAACGTCAAGTCCAGAGACCGGTTGCTCGTAATGTCTGACGCTGCCGTCAGGCAGTGTTATTTCAATAGCCATGGTGGAATGATTTTCCTGTTGCGTAACTAAAAAGACCGCTAATTGTATATAAGATTGGTGTGATACTGAAGCCAAGAGCCGGTTTCTCTGGCCTATTTATTTAAGGGCGATAGCTCCTTTCATGACACCCTCGAAGGCTCTTACTTCAAAATGCTGGTCTGGCGCGTCCTGCTTAAGCGCGCAAGCCATGTGGTCGGCCAGTAATTCAACGGTGGAATCCGTCGCAATGACATAGGTTTTGGAGCGGGGCAAGGTAAGCTCAAATTCGCCCTGTTCTGCAGCGTAACCAACGGTAATATAGCTGACATTATCATGTTCAAAGGTTGTTTTAATATCGTCCTGGGTGGCGATATAGATATCTCTCCATTTCATTGCCCAGGCTTTTTCGAGCAGAGAATCTCGTTTGCCATTGCGTAGTATATGCAGCCTGGAGCGGTGGCCGTGTGCTATGCGTTGGCAATTTCCACGATGTTTTTTCAAGCCATGACTGTAGTGATAGAAGGCTCCGCTGATGGCTTCAGTACGTAGCTGTATTTGGACTCGTCCTACATTGCCAGGCACGGCCGCCAATGCAGCAGCTTCTAACAGCGGGGTCATGATTGCGGGGGTAACTGCATTAGCGTCTACTGTTAACACTGAATCAGCGGGGGATAGATGCTCATAGCGGCGTTGCTGGGAATCTAACCACTGTAATTTAAGCTGGCCGACCTGCTGATGGGCTTTATAGCCATGCAATCCTTGGGTGGGTATTACCAGCTTGTGATCAAACAGGTCCTCCACGGCTTGCCTAACTTGCTTTTTTACGTCACCAAAATCGAACACCATACCTTGTGAATCAAGCTCACCGTGGAGAATAACATCCACTATCCAGCTCTCGCCAAGAATGCCGCGATCGGGATGGACATAAGAAAAATCCAAGACTGTAAGGTGGTTGACGAACAATGCTGACATGAAATTAACTCGAAAGTCGGTTTTAAAATGTAATCAGGTATAATACGCTGCATTAAGGTCGTCTGCCACCAGTCACCCAGAGACAATCTGAGCAGACGCGGGTATGACCCTAATGAACACTAAGGAGCGCCCCTATGACGAGTTTATTAATAAGCAATGCCCAGGTTGTAAATGAAGGCCGAATTCTGCAGCAAGACATACTTGTTCGAAATGGCCGGATTGAGCAAATCGGTGCAGGCCTGGCGGCGGGTAATGCTGATCAGGTGATCGATGCGAACGGGCGTTATGTGTTACCCGGTATGATTGACGACCAAGTTCATTTTCGTGAGCCAGGTCTCACCCACAAAGGGGAGATTGCCACTGAGTCGGCTGCTGCGGTGGCCGGTGGTATCACCAGTTTCTTTGAAATGCCTAATGTAAACCCCTTAACCATTAATAGTGAGGCGCTGGAGGACAAGTATTCCCGCGCCAAAGAAAAGTCTCTGGCTAATTTTGCTTTTTACCTAGGGGCCAGTAACGACAATCTGGAACACATTAAGCGGCTGGACCCTAAAGCGGCCTGTGGCATAAAAATTTTTATGGGGGCTTCCACCGGCAATATGCTGGTGGACAATCCAGAAACCCTGGAAGCCATCTTTGCTCATGCACCTACAATCGTAGTGACCCATTGCGAAGATACTCCAACCATTAAGCTTAATGAGGATCACTACCGCGAACAATACGGTGACGCCGTTCCCATGGCTTGCCACCCCCTTATTCGTTCCGAGGAAGCCTGCTATTTGTCGTCTAGCTACGCGGTGGAGTTAGCTAATCGCTTTGGCACGCGTTTACATATATTGCATTTAACGACTGAAAAAGAGCTGTCTTTATTACGCCCAGGTCCCCTCTCAGGCAAGCAGATAACCGCTGAGGCATGTGTGCATCATTTATTTTTCAGTGAGGCCGATTACGAAACCAAAGGCGCATTAATAAAATGCAATCCAGCCATAAAAAAGGAATCTGACCGGTTGGCATTGTTGCAAGCAGTGCGAGACGATCTGATTGATGTGGTGGCCACTGACCATGCTCCCCATACGTGGGAAGAAAAACAAAACCCGTCCTACTTCAAAGCTCCTGCAGGGTTGCCTTTAGTCCAGCATGCTTTGGTTTCTTTGCTGGAACATTATCATAAAGGTCTTTTAAGTTTGGAGAAAATAGTTCAAAAGACAAGTCACAGTGTGGCAGATCTTTTTCAGGTCAGTGATCGGGGGTATATTCGAGAAGGTTATTGGGCTGATTTAGTGCTGGTGGATTTACACAAGCCAACCATCGTTGATGAGCAAACGTTGTATTCCAAGTGTGGATGGTCGCCTTTCGCTGGGTATCTTTTCAAGTCCACCATCGAAGCCACCGTTGTTAACGGCAATGTGGTGTATCAGAATGGAATCTTAAATAATCAATGGCGTGGTCAGCGTCTGGTATTTAATCGTTAGTAAATTGAGGTGAGGCAGAATCATGTTTGGGCGAGCACAAAAGCCAAAGATAGTAATTATTGGGGGAGGTTTTGGTGGGTTAAATGCGGCTCAGAATCTAAAATCGTCAAAATTTGATGTGGCACTGGTTGATCCTAGTCCCTATCTCGAATGGTTGCCGAATATCCATGAAATTATTTCCGGAGTTAAAAAAGGCGATGAACTCCGCATCAGTCGCAGTTCGGTATTACGCCGACATGGACACCGCTTCCTGATGACAAAAGCCCTCGATATGTCATCCAGTATAGTGTACCTGGAAAATGGTCTGAAAATTCCCTTCGATGTTTGTATTGTGGCAACAGGCAGCGTGGATAGTTCATCCAGAGTTAACGGTGCCCAGCAGTTTGCATTGCCTATGAAGCGGGTGGATCAGTGTCAGGATATTGCCCGTAAGCTAAAACGTGCGTCCCTTTCTCATCGCACTACCCGGGTTACGGTGGTTGGAGGAGGAGTAGAAGGGGTTGAAGCCTTTGGTGAAATCATGCGTTCCTATCGCCGTCGACCTCAGTTTGAATTCAATATTGTGGATTCCTCGGAGCGATTGTTGGCGCGTTGCCCCGGGCACCTTGATGACGCCATCCGCGGCCACACAAACAAATTTCGAGTGAATTATCACTTGGGTTCTTATGTGGAATCCGTGGACCCTTCAGGTATCAGTTTTACCGATGGAAAGACCATTGAAAGCGATATCACCATTTGGTCTGGCGGTATTGCTCCCAACGAATTTTTACAACGCTCATGCCTCACGGAGAACCCCATGGAATGGGCTGAAGTTAACAGCTATTTTCAAAGTCGGGCGCGCGAAAACGTTTTTGTGATTGGTGATGCAGCTAATCCAGATGGAATTTCATTGTCCAAGCAAGCTTTCCATGCCATTGATATGGGTAAATGTGCCGCTGAGAACGTAGAAAGATTGTTGGCAGGAAAACGCTTAAAACCCTATAAGCCTTCAGATAAGCCGCAGCTGGTGACCTTTGGCGATATGGATACGTTTATGTTGTTTAAAGATTTTGCTTTGTCTTCGTCGGTTTTGGGCGTTGCAAAAGAGGCCGTCTACACTCTTGGCTTGCTGCAGATGGCGCCACCAAAGTCCGGGCGCGAATTTATGCACAGTGTTGATCTGTTACAGCGCAGCATGCGCAAAGTTTATCTGCCCGCACTGAATCCGTTGAGTCTCATTAATAAGCTGCCTAAAAGCAAAAAGCTTTCATAGGTGATTGGTATAATGACAATAACGAAAGAAGAGGCGAGGCTCAGAATTGTTGAGTTAGGGGATCCACGCCTCAGTCGGGTTGCCAGGCCTGTTAGTTGTGATGATTGGAACAACCTTCCTGAGATAATAGAAACCATGGGCACGGTGATGAATCTACTTGGCGGGGTGGGTATAGCCGCACCGCAAATTGGCATTGATTTGCAAGTGCTCATTGTGGCCTCTAAACCAACTTCACGTTATCCTACGGCGCCGGACTTAGCGCCTTTGGTGATGGTTAACCCGATGATTAATGAATTGTCTGAGAGGTTGGTTGGTGTTTGGGAGGGCTGTCTCAGTGTGCCTGGTATTCGCGGTAAAGTAACGCGACCCGAGGCGCTTGCAATAGACTACCTTGATTGCAACAAGCAGTGTCAACAAAT
Source organism: uncultured Ketobacter sp. (assembly GCA_963922875.1). Taxonomy (GTDB): domain Bacteria; phylum Pseudomonadota; class Gammaproteobacteria; order Pseudomonadales; family Ketobacteraceae; genus Ketobacter. The sequence continues at coordinate 31,013 of CAWUJH010000013.1, forward strand.
AAGTTTAGAGGGGTTTCCAGCCCGGGTCTTTTTACACGAGTATGATCATTTGATTGGCAAGACTTTTGTCGATCGTGTTAGCAGTATTGCCGATTTGGTCACGGAAAAGGTTTATCAAGATAGAATACTATCCTCCTAAAGGGGTTAGCGTTCGGCCATCTCTAAAATAATTTTCCATTGTTGTTGCGTAACAGGCATAACCGAGAGGCGATTTCCTTTGCGAACCAGTGGCATATCTTGCAAAGTGGCAACATTCTTGAGTTGATCTAGACTTATAGTGGACTTAAAGAGTGAATGGAATCGAACCTGTGGGCAGAACCAACGTGGTTTGTCTGGGGTAGACTTGGGATCATAATACTTTGATTCTGGGTCGAACTGAGTGGGGTCAGGGAAGGCTTCTCTAATAACTTCTGCAATACCAACAATACCTGGAGTTTTGGTGTTGGAGTGGTAGAAAAAGACAAGGTCTCCCTTTTTAAACTCATCCCTGAGCATGTTACGTGCCTGATAGTTACGAACGCCATCCCAAGGTTCGCCTTTTTTACCACGGGCTTTAAGATCTTTGATTCCAAAGGTGTCTGGTTCTGATTTGAGCAGCCAAAATGCCATAAGTCGTCAGTCTCAAAAGAAAATTAGGTGAAAAATGAAACCAATTGTACCTTGCTCTTCAAAAAAGCACCAAATAACAGTAAAGTATTTCTGATGGTTGCGCGAATGACGCTTAACCATCGGAATGCTCGCAATGTACTTTTGACGATAGTTGAAAGTCAACATTCCCTTCAAACTAGAACTCGCAGAATATATGAACGATATTAATGATAATCCGCTTTATGAGCTTAAACCGGAGATAAACTTTTGCACCTGTGGGTGCGAGGCTCGCTTATTGAAGGAACGAAGTGCAGAGTCTGAAAAGGGTAAACTCCGTTACGTAGTGAGATGCCTTGATGAGGGATGTGGAAATCAAGGACGTTATACTCAATATCCGTGGCAGGCGATCCTTGAGTGGAATAAATCGCCCATGTCCGAATTTCCCGAAGACTTTAAAATTCCTTTTTTGAGTTTGACCGGGCTTGCTGGAGAAGAAATTAGACAAAAATTAAATTCTGAAAGGCTCGATCTTGAACAAAAAATCAAACAACTGCGTGCTGATAAAGTTAGCGGTAACGCTGAGGAAATGAAAATCGCTCGCTTACAGTTGATGTGGGTAATTTACGCACAAAGTTGGGCCAAGCTGAAATTCCCTCGGGAAGAAGAATTAAATCCCCCTCAACCCCGAAACCCTGAAGTTGCAGAAGAACAAGAACCTGAGCAGTCACAAGAACTGACCAACTAGACAGGAAGTCTCATATCTATTCGAATGGAGATAAGCAGCTTTGCAATTTGCAAATGTAGCTGGCGTTTTTCTGTGAATTTTTTTGGGTGTTGGCGATGTGCGGTTTTATTCGGCGGGTAACGGATAGTCCAGCGGTTATCGAGCTTTTGTTGGATCTTGGTATTGATTATTTGACGTTTAATTCGGGAGATTTTTACCCGGGAAGTCAGATGGACATCTTGTTGCATAACGGTGATCACTGGATCGCCGACAGTGCAAAGTGGTGGTTTTTGATTGATGCCAAGACGGGCAAGCCGAATTATCAATACGCGACCTTTAATGCGCGTAATTTACAGGGGCGTTTGTGGCGGGAACCCATACAAACCAGTCGCTGTGTGATTGTGGCGACAGCGTTCGCGGAATCGAATGGTGAGGGCAAAGACAAGCGGACCTATTTGTTGGAATCAGGCTCGGCATTTCTATTGGGTGGAATCTATCGTTATACCCAAACGCCGGGGGGAACTGTGCTGAGTGTGGCTGTTATTACCTGTCCGCCTCATCCTCGCTTACGGCGTTTTCATGAAAAATCCACGCCTTTCTTTCTGCCCCAAGATCAGCAATGGATTACGGACTGGCTGGCACCTGGTAAGCCGTTGACTGCAGAAATGTGGCAATGGCTTGAGACGCCTCGCTTAACCCGATCTTTTAAGGTAACACCTGTGTATAGCACTAAGAGGCTTGATCCCGTTGGTGAAGCGTCAGAATGGTTGGATCAAGATAGCCAAGCCCGCTAACCTAACCGGCTATCCAGCGGTTAATACTTCTGGATCTGTGCTGTTTTCGGTAACCACCAATTCACAGTGTTTAAGTGAGAGGAGATTTAATCGCTGGCGCTCCAGCTTCGAGGCTTCCCAATAGCTAACGGGCATCGATGCGGCGTGTTTCGGCAGGTGGTCATACTTTGCGGCGGTTCCTCTTAGGGAACCGTATGGGAATCGGTAACAATGTCGGCATAGGAAATATTTTCCAAACCCGGATAGTTCATTGACTTTGCCTTGGCAGGATGGACACACAAAACGATTGTGGGCAAATCCGTGGCTAGTGGTGACTTTGGCGATTTGGACGGTCTGCTTAATGGGTTGCCAATGACCATCAAGGTGTTTGTACTGATAGCTGATCTCAAGGGCGCTGTCTAAGCAACGGAAAGTAATAGCGCCAATGGACTGCCCGTCGACTAACCACGACAACGTACCGGATTTGCCTGGGTGAATAATGCCGCTACGGGTCAGGGTTTGAATATCAATTTTTTTTGTTTCTTCAAGTGGGATTCGTATTTTTGAAGTGATCGACGAGCCGTTGTTCACTACGAAATCCTTCCTGGCCATTGGCCATGGGCTGGAGAGAAAGTGGGTTATTATGATCCCTCTTTCGAGAGGAAATCAACGCTTGGTTAATGAATATTTGGCTGCAGTGCACCCAGGAATTTAGGTCAGTCACGGCAAAGAAAGGTTTCAGTCCCGGAGTATGGGGCGTTGGGTTTTCTCCCTGATGGCCTCCCAAACCGTCTGCCACGGGGCAGTCAGGCGGTTATCTTGTCCAGGCATCTTGGTTTTCTGGGCGATCACCAGGGTGAGATTCAGCGGCATAGGTGAAGCATTTAGGGTTACAGCGTTTGATTTTTCTGCGCCACCAGGGAAGCTTCATGGTTTAGGGCCTATTTTCAAACTCATTAATTGAAAGTATCTCAATATACCCATTTTAAATTTCAACGCCCAGGCATGGGCGGGAAAAGTGCTGGTTTTCCCGTGAAAGGGTGGCAGCCTCAAGTGTACCGGTTCAACTGGCCACTTTCGCAAATTCTTTAGACCTTTGTTGACTGATATTGTGGTTATGTCCGTCTAACCGGAGCATTAACGATCTAGGCTGTATAAACTACAAAGGTGGAGGCCATGAAACAGAATAGATATGGTCGACGGATCCAGAACTGGCATCGGCCACTTCCCCCCTGGGAGTTAAAACACGGGTTCCTCAGGGCACGTGAACAGGACCCTGTGTTCAGTGCTGTGGGTAAATTATCAGCTGTACCGGTAGGTGATCTCATTTCTGAGCAGAGTTGGGATGGCGCGGATGCTGACTTTTATATCTTTCGAAATGACCTGGATATTGGCCAGTATCAAGACGAAGTGGGGTCTTTGGATAAGCTTACCCATTGGTTGGAGCAACAAATTTACGGCCGCAGCCAAATGGCGGACTTACGTGACCTTCAGGCCGTTGTGAGAAATTCGGAGCGGAGCCCTGCCGACATCACCGCAGAGGGTAAGGAACCGGTAGCCAAAAATAGAATTCGCAAGCAGGATGTGCAAAGCCGGTTACTTCTATTTTTGGAAGAACTCAATGAGCCCAGGGATTTTTGGGCGCTAAAGCAGCAGATTGCCGCGAATGTTGATTCTTTTCACGCCGTACGATCTGTGGCAAGTGAGGTGGGGTCTGCGGATTTTGCCATACTGGCGTGTTTGTTTTCACCCTTTTGGGTGCGAGATCCCGCTGATTGGAACCCAAAGGTTCATAGCTCATTGCTTGAGCATCTGTTCTGTCTTTACGAATCGCCTGCCTTTCTCAAAGATTATCGTCTCTGGGTTTCGGTCAAGGCGGTGGCTCAGTTCGAAAGGCACCCAGGGCGCATTTCCCCTTTGACCTGGATCTGCTGGCTTATTCTTCTGGGGCAGGGTGAAAGCTTGAAACGAGCTACATCGGCCTTCAGGTTTGGTGTTGATCCTGGACTGCAGCGTTACCTGTATAAGGTGCCTGCGAGGATTTCCCCAAGACAGGCTCTTGAATGTGCCAGATACCTGCAGATGGGCGGCACCAACGAGGAGTATCGCTGGCTGAAAAGTCATAGTCTATCTTGCCCCGCGTTTGAGCAAAGTCAATTCAGTCCGAGGATGCGCTTTGAGCTTGAAACCACACGCTGGATTATGAGGCAGATTGACCCGTTGACCCGCAAAGAGGTGGTGATGATCGTAAATTGGGCAAGATTCGAATTTATGGCGTGCCATCAAAAAGGGCGAGTGTTTTCCTGGAAAGGCCGTAGCCTGGGCAAGGTGTTGGAAAAAGCGGAAATCTATGCCAAAGAAAATGCAGTGAAACTCTCGGGCTATGTTTGGCCATCAAAAAACTGGGATTGGGTGTTGCAGGACAATGCTGGCCAGCGTTGGTCAGTGACAGAGTTAATCACCGAGTATGAGTTGGTGGTTGAAGGCAGGGAGATGCGTCATTGTGTGGGCGGTTACGTGAATTATTGTGTGGCCGAACGTTATGCCATCTTTTCCCTGCGCCTAAATGGTGAGCGTCGAGCGACACTTTGCGTGAGTCCAGATTACTATTCTCTGATTCAGGCATACGGGTTTTGTAACAGACACCTTTATCAAGAGGAGCGCGCGGTGGTGGAACTGTGGCTGAGCCACGTTGTAAAAAACTGAGTGTTTTGTGGTGTAAAGCTTGCGACAGTTCAACAAGAGGGCAGTAGGTCGGTTGAGTATCAGATTGAGCACTATAACCTCGATGTGATTATTTCCGCATCTAGGCCACCCAGTGTCTTAAAGAGCACTTAATCCAAGGATATACCCTAAACCAGAACAGATTCGAGAAAAACGCCGCAGAACTGGAGAAAGCCCTAGCGTTGATCCAAAAGGCCGCCCAGAGTCAAGAGTTAAGTGGAGATTCAGGTCGAGGACTGGTGGATATCGTTTCGCGCTACACCCAAACCTTTCTGTGGTTGCAGCGCTATGACGGGGGCTTATTGGAAGAACCTGTATTGTTCTTCAAGCAGCATTCAAGGGGGTAATGCTGCCTTCGATGGTTTTACCGGCTTCTTGTTCAGCCAGCTTTAACTCATACAGGCTTTGCAGGTTCAGCCAGCTTTGTGCGTTACCCCCAAAGTAACGAGCTAAGCGCAAAGCAGTATCAGCACTAACGCCACGGCGCTCACGTACGATGTCATTGATTCGTGGAGCAGGCACCTTTAAAGCCCGAGCGAGGGCGTTGGCACTCATGCCAAGGGGGATCAGGTAGTCTTCTTTCAGTATCTCGCCTGGGTGAACAGGACGCATTCCATTCTTCATAATAAATACACCTCTTCAGTGGTAGTCCAAAATTTCAACGTCTTCCGGCCCAGCAGGAGTCCAGCGAAAGCAAATACGCCACTGCTCATTAATACGAATACTATGTTGGCCTGCCCGATTTCCTGTCAGTACTTCCAGACGATTACCTGGCGGGCTGCGCAAAAACTCCAAGGTGGCGGCCGCATCCAGTTGAGTAAGCTTGCGGGTGGCTACTTTCAATATGGCAGACCATCTTCTGGACTTCCCGGTTTCGTATAGCTTTTTAGTCTCTGCGCATCGAAATGATTGAATCATCGGTTTATTGTATAACGTTAAGCGTTATACCTCAAGGTAGAACAAATAAGGCGTAAAAATAGGCAAGTTGAATGGATCAACCGAATAATGTTTTTAACTACAAGATATATAAGAAAATAATTGGTTTGTTGTTTCAAATGTACTCCCCCAAAATACCCCCAATTGTTCGGCGTTGAGGCTGTAGCCTCTTGCCAAAAGCTGAACTTTGCTATTGTTATCGCAAATTTGCTATAATGGTGGTTGGCGCATGACGCTGAGGTAGCGTTTTGAAAGATATTATCTTTGTGGGTTCATCGCTGGACGATATTAAAGGTTTTCCAGAAAAAGCGCGAAGGGAGGCAGGGCACCAGTTGAGTACTGTCCAAGAAGGCGAAGACCCCTCGGATTGGAAACCTATGGTGTCGGTAGGCCCAGGTGTTCGAGAAATACGAATCAAACAGGGTGATCAGTATCGAGTTATCTATGTGGCAAATATAGGAAAGTATGTATATGTGCTGCATGCCTTCGTTAAGAAGACGCAAAAAACCCTTAAGCGTGATATTGAGTTGGCCCAGGCCCGGCTCAAAGAGATCCAATAAATTAGAGATAGCAGACAAACAAGACGGAGCTTCTACTCATGGCAACCAAAGCGTACAAAAGCGCCTTCGATGCAATTTTCGACGACGATCCAGAGTTGGCAGAAAATTTAAAAATTCGGTCAAAGCTTATCATTGAGCTGAGTAAATTCATTAAGGTGAATTTCAAGACTCAGGAAGAAGCTAAGGAATTTTTTGGTGAAACTCAATCAACGATTAGTGCAATTGTGAATGGAAAGATTGACCGGTTTACGATTGACAAGCTGGTGCAATTAGCCGCAAAAGCTGGCTTTGGTGTTACGATCACAACAACTCAGAGTAAGAAAGTGGCTTAGATATTTGGTTATCAGCATGAAACGCAATCTGTTTGCAGAACTTAACGAAGGCATCCAGGCGTTGAAAGATCAGCGTGAAGGCAAGGTGACTCTGCGTGAACACCCTGTTGAACTACCTTCCAACCCAGAAGTTACCAGCGTTGAGCTGGTTCAACTGCGCGAAAGGTTCCCTGATACGATTGATCGGCTTCGGGCGGTTTGAGATTAAAGCACCTTGCCTTTCTTTAGCTGTTCACTCCAGTATTGTTGATTTTATTTTGGGGGAAACCGTGGGCTGCTTCTGTCAGTAAAATGGCTTGCAGGCTGGTCTTGGGCGTGTTTCGATCTCTTTGAGTAACGAGTTGGTCGGAGTGAAAGGATTCGAACCTTCGGCCCCTGCCTCCCGAAGGCAGTGCTCTACCAAGCTGAGCTACACTCCGATTATTTGCTAGTGATTGCGGTTGACGGCCAACTCGCACAATGACAGAAGAGCATTTTTATAAATCGAGTCAGGAACCGGGGCCAAAGCGGCTTGCGCCAGCTGAGACTGCTCCTGTGCCTTGGCCAGAGTATAATTGATTGCGCCGCATTCTTGTACTGCCCGGGTGATGGCGTTGATGTGTTCCAAGCCACCCTGTTGAATGGCTTGTCGAATCAGGTTGCGGTTAGGTTCGTCTGCATGTTGCAAGGCATAAATCAATGGTAGCGTTGGTTTGCCTTCGGCCAGGTCGTCGCCGACATTTTTGCCCATGTCATCAGCGTTGCCGGAGTAGTCCAATACGTCGTCTATCAGTTGAAAGGCGCAGCCGAGGTGATCGGCATATTGAGCGAATGCCAACTCCATGGTTTCACCTTGGTCCGCGAGCACGGCGCCGGCGTGAGCGGCAGCCTCAAACATTTTGGCTGTTTTATAGCGGATCACTTCCATATATTGGCTTTCATTGGTATCGGGATTATTGCAGTTAACCAGCTGCAGAACTTCACCTTCAGCAATCAGGTTGGTGGCGTCCGACAATATATTCAATATTTTAAGATTGCCTACTTGCACCACCATTTGAAAGGCGCGAGAGATTAGAAAGTCACCCACCAGTACGCTGGGCGCATTGCCCCAGACAGTATTGGCCGTCGCTTTGCCGCGCCGCAGATCGGATTCATCCACCACATCATCATGAAGTAGGGTGGCGGTGTGCAAAAACTCAACACAAGCAGCGACATCAATGTGTTGGTCGCCTTGATAGCCCAGAGCGCGGGCGCTGAGCAGGCTCACCAGCGGTCGCAAGCGTTTGCCACCACTTTGGATAATGTAATTGCCGATTTCCTTTATCAGCGGCACCTGTGTTTGCAAGCGACTGAAAATAAAACTGTTTACCTTCTCGAAGTCATCGTCAACAGTCGCTGAGATTGCTTTAAAATCCATACTTTAGGTTAAACCAACGTGAGGGTAGACCTAATGCTTTGGTTAGGCCTACAAATCAGGTGAAATTTCATCGAATCCTATGGGTGGGGGGTGGGGGTGTCAAGCTAAAGACCTGATTTTTCAGCGGTTGGCGAGTTGCACGCTAAAGTCATAAGGTCAGGATGGTTTAGGGCTTGCGTGAAAATGGTGATTGCCTTACAATTGCGCCCCCTGTTACCCGGCACCGGGGTATCTGTCCTGTTGTACAGCGTGTCGGTATCTATGAGAATGATTTAATTTTCTAATTTGAATATTAGAAAACGCTTGGAGTCAGCAGCTATGTACGCGGTATTTGTAAGTGGTGGCAAGCAGCATCGAGTCGCCGAAGGTGATGTGGTGCGATTGGAGTTACTGGATGTAGAGCCAGGATCAGCCATCGAGTTCGATCAGGTTTTATTGGTTTCCAACGGTGAAGACGTTAAAATCGGTGCACCGGTAGTAGAAGGTGGCAAGGTTCAAGGGGAAGTAGTTACCCATGGGCGTGGCGATAAAGTGAAAATTATCAAGTTCCGTCGTCGCAAGCACCACCGTAAACAAATGGGGCATCGTCAGTACTTCACTGAAGTGAAGATTACTGGTATCAGCGCCTAATCCATTTAGAGGAGAAGCAAAATGGCTCACAAGAAGGCGGGTGGTAGTACCCGTAACGGTCGCGATTCCGAAAGTAAACGCCTTGGTGTGAAACGCTTCGGTGGCCAAGTAGTAAAAGCAGGCAACATTATTGTTCGTCAGCGCGGTACTCAATTTCACTCTGGCCAGAACACTGGTTTGGGTAAAGACCACACTATTTATGCAAAAGCCGATGGTGTTGTGAAATTTGAAGTAAAAGGTCCAAATAACCGTCGCTACGTCACTATCGAGCCTGTTGCCTAAGTAGCCCAAACGCTACCAGGCTGGTTTCGAGTTAAGAGCCCTGCCCTCTATGGTGGGGCTTTTTGCGTTGTGTGCTGGGTAGAAGTTTTTTAATGTATGTTGGTCAGGCAGGTATGATAGGGCAAGTCTGTAGCCCGGCGTTTGCCAACCCTTGGTAGGAGTGAACCATGAAATTTGTCGATGAAGCCGCCATTAAAGTGGAAGCGGGAGACGGTGGTCACGGCTGCCTGAGTTTTCGGCGCGAAAAATACATCGAGTTTGGCGGTCCCGATGGCGGTAATGGCGGTGCTGGTGGCAGTGTTATTCTGGAAGCAGATAGTAATCTTAATACCCTTGTTGATTATCGTTATCAGCGTCATTACAAAGCGCAGCGGGGCGAAGGTGGTGCCGGTCGCAATTGTACGGGTGCCAGTGGTGAAGACTTGGTGCTCAAGGTGCCAGTGGGTACAACCATTATCGATGAAGACACTGAAGAGGTGCTTGGTGATCTGGTGGCCTCTGGTGATCGCTTTGTTGTGGCCAAGGGTGGTCGTGGAGGGTTAGGCAATACCTGTTTTAAATCCAGTACCAATCGCACCCCCCGTAAAATCACCAATGGTACTGAAGGCGAAAAACGTAATTTGCGGTTTGAGCTGAAGGTGTTGGCGGATATTGGTCTGTTGGGAATGCCTAATGCCGGTAAGTCTACGTTGATTCGAGCGGTCTCTGCTGCCAAGCCCAAGGTGGCTGACTATCCCTTTACTACCCTGGTGCCCAATTTGGGGGTGGTAAAAGTTGATCAGTTGCGTAGCTTTGTTATGGCGGATATTCCTGGGTTAATAGAGGGTGCTGCTGAAGGTGCTGGGCTCGGTATTCGGTTCCTGAAGCATCTCGCTCGTTGTCGTGTGTTGCTCCACTTAGTAGATATTGCGCCTTGGGATCAAGTGAATCCGGCGGATTCGGTACGGGCCATTGCTGATGAGTTGCAGCGTTTTAGCCCCGCATTAGCGGCGCGGGAGCGTTGGTTGGTGTTGAATAAAATCGATTTATTGCCAGAGGCCGAGGCTGAGCAGCGTTGCCAGGATATAGTGGCTGCGCTGAACTGGCAGGGGCCTGTATTTAGGCTTTCTGCGGTAAATGGTGTGGGTACCAAGGAGTTAACCTTTGCCATAATGAATCATCTAGAGGAAGTGGCCGAAAGGATGGCAGTTGACCCTGAGTTTGCAGAGTCGGAGCAGGAGGCGCAGCGTCGTCTGGAAGAAGAAGCCCGCCTCAAAATTCAAGATTATAAAGCGGAGCGTCGGCGTCAGCGTCAGTTGGAGAGTGATACTGATGACTTTGATGATGACGACGATGATGGTGATGTGGAAGTAGTGTATGCGCCCCACTAGCAAGGATTGATTGTAAATGAGTGACGATATGCGTTTACAGCTGCCTGAGATGAAGCGTTGGGTGGTGAAAATTGGTAGTGCATTGCTGACGGATGGTGGTAAAGGCTTGGATCGCCAGGCTATAGCGGATTGGGTGGGCCAGTTAGTTGCGCTCAGGGCTCTGGGGATTGAAGTGGTGCTGGTATCCTCTGGTTCGGTGGCTGAGGGTATGGCACGTTTAGGATGGCGTGACCGGCCCAAGGCAATCCATGATTTGCAGGCTGCGGCAGCGGTAGGTCAAATGGGTTTGGTGCAAGCCTGGGAGCAAGCGTTTCAGGCTTATGGTGTCCATACGGCACAGGTGTTGGTGACTCATGATGATCTGTCAGACCGCAAACGCTATTTGAATGCTCGCAGCACGTTGTTGGCGTTGATACGACACAATGTGATTCCGGTGGTGAACGAGAACGATACCGTAGTCACGGACGAAATTAGGTTTGGCGATAACGATACTCTGGCGGCATTGGTTGCCAATCTGGTGGAGGCGGATTTGTTGGTTATATTGACCGATCAACAAGGAATGTTTGAAGCTGATCCTCGCTCCAATCCTGATGCTCAATTGATTTCTCAGGCCCGCGCTTTCGACCCTAAGTTACGCGCTATGGCCACGGACTCTCGGGGTCGCCTTGGGCGTGGTGGAATGGCCACCAAGCTGCGAGCTGCACAACTGGCTGCTCGTTCAGGTGCTCATAGTGTTATTGTGGGTGGCAAGTTGCCTGAGGTGTTGAAGCGCATTCAGTTAGGTGACGATATTGGAACCTTGCTTCATGCAGACGAGAGTCCTATCGCTGCCCGAAAACAGTGGTTGGCGGGCCATCTGCAGATGCGCGGCGTGTTAACCCTTGATCAAGGTGCGGCAAAGGCGTTGCGAGAGCGTGGGGTGAGTTTGTTGCCGGTAGGAGTAAAGGCGGTTACTGGCCAATTTCAGCGGGGTGAAATGGTGTCCTGTGTGGATCAGGAAAATAACCGAATCGCGTGCGGTCTGGTGAACTACAGTGCTGAAGAGGCGGAAAAGATAATTGGTCTTTCAAGTCAGGATATAGTTTCTGTATTGGGTTATGTGGATGAAAAAGAGTTGATTCATCGCGACAATATGGTGGTTTTTTAGGTTAATGCACAAACAAAAAAGCCGGCAATAAATGCCGGCTTTTTTGATGCTTAAATCAAAAATACTTAGGCTGCAAGTTCTTTGATTTGAGCGCTCAAGCGGCTCTTGTGGCGAGCAGCTTTGTTTTTGTGAATGATGCCTTTGGTAACCATACGGTCAATTACCGGTACTGCAGCAATATAGGCTTGTTGAGCGTTATCTTTGTTGCCAGCAGCAATTTCGTTAACTACTTTCTTGATGTGCGTGCGAACCATGGAGCGCAGACCGGCATTGTGTCTGCGACGATTTTCAGCCTGGCGTGCACGTTTCTTAGCTGATTTAATGTTAGCCAAGGTCTAGCTCCTTAAATATCGAACGTTTCTAAGCAAACGATTTACTGTAAATTGGGAAAATTTAACCCTAAATCGGGGACGCAAGATTATTCCTGTATGAGGCCTCTGTGTCAAGGGCCCAGCCGACCAAATTTGCCAGTAATTGATGACTAAAGCGTTTGGGTCTGTGCGCCTAATCCGTATAATAGCCCGCGAGTCACAGGCGGATACTACATGAAAGAAGAACAAAAGGCCCGAACCGGGGGAGGCTTGCTGCGATCAGCAGGAGTTGTGAGTGCCCTCACTATGGTGTCACGGGTAATGGGATTGATACGTGACATGATCGTAGCCAATGTGTTTGGGGCCGGTGGTGGCGTGGACGCTTTTTTTGTTGCCTTCAAAATTCCAAACTTCTTTAGGCGGCTGTTTGCCGAAGGGGCTTTTTCGCAAGCGTTTGTTCCTGTCTTGTCGGAATACCGCAGCCAAAAAGATCTCTTACAAGTTCGACTGCTGGTGAGTTATACCGCTGGCACGCTGGGTGGATTTTTGTTTGCCATTACCTTGGCTTGCGTAGTGTTCGCTCCTATGGTCACTTACTTGTTTGCTCCGGGTTTTCATCAGTTCCCAGAAAAGTTTACTCTCGCCGCCGATATGTTGCGGTTGACCTTCCCCTACTTATTGTTGATTTCCTTAACGGCTTTTTTGGGCAGTGTGTTGAACAGCTACGGACACTTTGCCGCTCCTGCATTTTCTCCGGTGCTGTTGAATCTTGTTTTGATCGGTGCAGCACTATTTGTAGCGCCTTTGATGGATCCACCCATTATGGCCTTGGCCTGGGCGGTGCTGGCGGCAGGGGTGGTACAGCTGGTTTTTCAGCTCCCCTTTATTAAACGGCAGCAATTGTTGGTACGACCCCGCTGGGGTTGGCATGATCCCGGGGTTCGGCGCATTATGAAATTGATGATCCCGGCTATGTTTGGGGTATCCGTGGCCCAAATTAATTTGTTGCTGGATACGATTTTGGCGTCATTTTTACAAGATGGCAGCGTGTCCTGGTTGTATTATTCGGATCGTTTAATGGAGCTTCCCTTAGGGGTTTTTGGGGTGGCCATCGGAACGGTTATACTGCCGAGCCTGTCCCGCAATCATGCCGCGCAGTCAAAGCAAGAGTTTTCTGCCACATTAGACTGGGCATTACGCTTTGTTTTATTGATTGGTATACCTTCATCTTTGGCTTTGCTGGTTTTGGCTGGCCCCTTGCTTACCACCTTGTTTCAGTACGGAGCTTTCGTTGATTCCGATGTGATGCGTGCCAGTTTGAGTTTGCAAGCCTATAGTCTGGGCTTGCTGGCCTTTATGTTAATTAAAGTGTTAGCTCCGGGTTTTTTTGCCCGTCAGGACACCAAGACCCCAGTGTCTATTGGTATCAAGGCGATGGCGGCCAATATGGTGTTTAACTTGATTCTGATCTTCCCGTTGGCTCACGTAGGTTTGGCATTGGCGACATCGCTTTCTGCCACCCTGAACGCCGGGCTATTGTTTCGGGTCCTAATCAAGCAATCAATTTTTGCTCCTCAGCCTGGTTGGCTGGTTTATGGGGTAAGATTGGCTATCGCCGCAGGGTTGATGGTGGCGACCTTGCTGCTGTTGCAACATGATCTGTCCCAATGGCTGGGATGGTCGTGGCAGGAGCGGGTGCTGGAGCTGACAAAATTAGTTTTGGCGGGATTGTTTGTCTATTTTGGGGCGTTGTTTGTACTCGGTGTCAGGTTTCATCAATTTCGCCCCCAACGTTAGAGCCTATTACCGGCTCAAAGGGTGTAAGATTGGTTAAACCCACCGCACAACTTCGCTATAATGCTGGACTTTTGGCATGACGGCAAAAATATGGAGTTGATCAGAGGTATTCATAATCTACGCCCACGGCATCAAGGCTGTGTCGCCACTATCGGTAATTTTGATGGGGTTCACTTAGGTCATCAAGCGATTATCGCTCAGCTTAAAAGCCAGGCTGAAACCCATGAGCTACCTTCCGTGGTCATGTTATTTGAACCGCAGCCGCGAGAGTTTTTTGACCCCGATAGGGCTCCGGCACGGTTAATGAGTTTTCGCGAGAAGTGTGAGCTGATTGCCGAGTTAGGTGTGGATCGGGTGCTTTGTGTAAATTTCAATCAACGATTTTGCGCACAATCAGCCCAAATTTTCTGTGATCGAGTGCTGATCAATGGTTTAGGTATTCGGCATTTAGTGGTCGGAGACGATTTTCGGTTTGGTAGTGACCGCAAGGGCGACTTCAAACTTTTGCAGGCAGTGGGTCAGCAACAGGGATTCTCCGTTGAACACACGGCCACATTTCGCTGGCATAGTCAGCGGGTGAGTAGTACACGAATTCGCCATCACCTTGAGCTCAGTGAATTTGAGGAAGCGGAAACCTTGTTGGGCCGTCCATTTTTTATGTCGGGGCGGGTTACCCACGGCCAAAAGTTAGGTCGGACTATTGGTGTTCCCACCGCTAATTTGTTACCCAAGCGAGTAAAAACACCAGTGACTGGGGTTTTTGCAGTAGAAGTTGCTGGAATTGACGCCCATTTGCGAGCGGGTGTGGCCAATTTGGGAACCCGCCCCACCCTGGGCGGTGAGCAAGTGCGTCTCGAAGTGCATTTGCTGGACTTTGAAGGCGATTTGTATGGAAAACATATCCGGGTTATGTTTCGACATAAAATTCGTGACGAGAAAAAATTCGACGGTATGGCGACCCTAACAGCCGCTATACATAAAGACATCGCAACGGCGCAACACTATTTTAAGGGCAGTTGAACTCCATGGCCGATTATAAATCCACATTGAATCTTCCCCAAACCGACTTTCCCATGAAGGGAAACTTGGCGCAGCGGGAACCCGAGCGGCTAAAACAGTGGCAAAAGGCCAATATGTATCAGGCTATTCAGGAGGCAACGGCGGGGCGACCACAGTTTATTCTGCACGATGGCCCTCCCTATGCGAATGGGGATATACATATCGGCCACGCGGTTAACAAAGTGCTCAAAGACATTATTTTACGCTCCAAGCGTCTCAGCGGATTCGATGCGCCCTACGTTCCTGGCTGGGACTGCCATGGCTTGCCCATTGAGCATAACGTAGAAAAGAAAATAGGAAAGGCCGGAGTCAAAGTGCCCTATGGCGAATTTCGGCAAAAGTGCCGCGAATATGCCATGAAACAGGTGGAAGGTCAGCGTGCTGACTTTATTCGATTGGGCGTTGCCGGCGAGTGGGATACCCCGTATCTCACCATGGACCCTAAAATGGAAGCAGATACCATTCGCGCCTTGGGTAAGATTGCTGAAAACGGCCATTTAGTTAAAGGTTTCAAACCGGTTTATTGGAGTGTTGTGGGTGGTTCTGCCTTGGCGGAGGCCGAAGTCGAATATCAAGACAAAACCTCCACTCAAGTGGATGTTCGCTTTGCACCCATTGATAAAGCGGAATGGCTGGCTGCATTCTCTATCGCTCAATATGAGTTCCCTGTGTCCGTGGTGATTTGGACTACAACCCCTTGGACCTTGCCTGCCAACCAGGCCGTAGCCCTGCATTGCGATCTCGATTACAGTCTGGTGGAATTACGGTGGCCTGATAATAGTATCGAGGCTGTTTTGCTGGCGAGCGCAATGGTGGATAAGGTTTGTCAGCGCTATGGCGTGGAAAACTACCGAGTGTTGGGAACAACCAATGGCGCCAGCTTGGAAAATCAGCGGCTTCAACATCCGTTTCTTCAAAGGCAAGTGCCCGTTGTGATGGGCGATCACGTTACGACTGAAGCGGGAACAGGCGCGGTACATATCGCTCCCGATCATGGGTTGGATGATTTTAACGTAGGTCTGAAATATGGTTTGAAGACCCTAAACTATGTGGCTGCCGATGGCACTTATACTGCTGACACCCCAGCAGTGGCAGGCGACCACGTGTATAAGGTTGAGCCAAAAATTCTGGAGCTTCTTAACGAACATCATGCTCTGCTTAAGCAAGCCAAAATGCAACACAGCTATCCTCATTGCTGGCGGACCAAAACGCCGTTGATTTACCGGGCAACCCCGCAATGGTTTATTAGCATGCATCACAACGGTTTGTTAAGCGCCTGTAAAAAAGCTGCCGACCGGGTTACCTGGTTACCAGAGTGGGGTAAGGCACGCATAGAGGGTATGCTTAAACAAAGCCCTGATTGGTGTGTTTCCCGGCAACGGACCTGGGGTGTTCCCATTACATTATTTGTGCATAAAGAGACTCAGGAATTACATCCTCGGACACCAGAGTTGGTGGAAGCGGTGGCCCTGCGGGTAGAGCAGCAGGGCATTGATGCTTGGTTTGATTTAGATGCAGCTGAGCTTTTGGGCGAAGAGGCCCAGGCCTACGATAAGGTTACAGACACCCTGGATGTGTGGTTTGATTCTGGAGTGACTCACTATACGGTATTGCAACAACGAGCTAACTTGAAAGTACCTGCGGATCTTTATTTGGAAGGTTCTGATCAGCATCGTGGCTGGTTTCAATCGTCGTTGAAAACCAGCTTGGCTATTACCGGTGAGGCACCCTACAAAACCGTGCTAACTCATGGTTTTACCGTAGATGCCCAGGGCAAAAAAATGTCCAAGTCTTTGGGCAATACAGTATCTCCGCAATCAGTAATGAAGACTTTGGGAGCTGATATTATTCGACTCTGGGTTTCGGCGACTGATTACCGCGGCGAGATGACGGTATCAGAAGAAATTCTAAAACGAACCTCGGATTCCTATCGTCGTATTCGCAATACCGCGCGCTTTCTGCTTTCAAATTTAAATGAATTTGATCCAGCCAAGCATGGGGTTGCTCCACAAGAAATGATCGCCCTGGATCGCTGGGCTGTGCACCGTGCTGCGCAATTACAGGAAGAGATCATTGAGCATTACAACGATTACCAGTTTCATTCCATTTACCAGAAGCTTCACAATTATTGCATCGTAGATCTTGGCGGTTTTTATCTCGATGTTATTAAGGATCGGCAGTATACCTGCAAAGCCGATAGTCTGGCGCGACGCTCAGCGCAAACGGCGTTGTACCATATAGCTGAGGCTCTGGTGCGCTGGATCGCTCCCATTTTGTGTTTTACGGCCGATGAACTTTGGCAGTATCTTCCTGGAGATCGAAGTGCATCGGTGCACTTGGAAACCTGGTACGATGGCTTATTCAAATTAGCGGGCAATGAGCCCTTCAGCGCGGATTTCTGGCAAAGCATCCAAGGGGTGAAAACAGCGGTCAACAAACAGATCGAGAGCGCCCGCAAGAGCGGCGTTGTGGGTGGTAATTTAGAAGCCGAAGTGGATTGCTATTGCAGCGCTGACCTGAAAGAGGATTTAGACCGCTTGGGAGAGGAGCTACGCTTTGCCATGATTACCAGCGCAGTAAGGGTGCATGAATGGAAAGCGGGTGGAGAAATTACTGAGCTTGATGGGTTGCGTATTGAAGTGGTCAAAAGTGAACACGCAAAATGCAGCCGTTGCTGGCACCAGCGTCCTGATGTGGGAACCAATGATAACCACCCTGAGCTTTGTCTACGTTGTGTGGAAAATGTGGACGGCGAAGGTGAACAGAGAGAGTTTTGTTAATGACAGAGAGTAAAAAAAATACTGGGATGTTGAGCTGGCTGTGGCTAGCGATGCTGGTGATTGTATTGGACCAAGTGACGAAATGGCTGATTGTAGAAAATTTTGTGCTTGGTGAGCGTATAGGCATTATGCCGTTTTTCAACTTAACCTTAGCCCATAATTACGGTGCTGCTTTTAGCTTTTTAGCGGGTGCAGGTGGTTGGCAGCGGTGGTTTTTTACCTTTATCGCCTTAGCGGCCAGCGTTATTTTAACCGCTTGGTTATGGCGTCTTCCTAAATATGATCGTTGGACGGCCATTGCCTTGTCGCTTATTTTAGGCGGCGCGTTGGGCAACCTGTACGATCGTATTACTCTGGGATATGTGGTGGATTTTCTTGATTTTTATTGGGAGCCCTATCACTTTCCTGCGTTTAATGTGGCGGATTCTGCCATAACCGTTGGCGCCGCTATGATTATTCTCGATTTGTTCCGTCAACCCGGGCGAGCCCATGCCGAACCAAAATAACCAACCTATCCAAGCGGGTAAACGGATAACACTGCATTTTGCGGTGTTGCTTATGGACGGCTCCGTGGTTGACTCAACCTTCGATAAGCTGCCCGCCACTTTTACGGTGGGTGATGGCAATCTATTGCCCGGATTTGAAAAAAGTCTGTTTGGTTTAAAGGCGGGTGATCGGCGTTCCATCGTACTTTCATCGGAGCAGGCATTCGGCCCCCGCAATGACGATAATATTCAAGTCATAAGACGTGGCTTGTTCGCTAAAGATATGACATTGGAACCCGGTGTGGTGGTGTCATTTGCCGACAAAAGCAGAGCCGAATTGCCTGGTATTGTTCAGTCAGTCACGGACGACGAAGTGGTAGTAGATTTTAATCATCCGCTGGCGGGTAAAGATCTAACCTTTAAAGTTGAAATTATTAATGTGGTGGCAGCTGACTCACAGGCTGTGGTCATAGGAGATAATAATGGAAATTAAAATGGCGAATCCCCGTGGTTTTTGCGCCGGGGTTGATCGAGCCATTGCCATCGTTAATCGAGCACTGGAAGTATTTGGTGCGCCAATTTATGTGCGCCATGAAGTGGTTCATAATAAATTTGTAGTGGATGATCTGCGAGAGCGGGGTGCGCGATTTGTAGACGAGCTGCATGAGGTTCCTGATGACGCTATTGTTATTTTTAGTGCCCATGGTGTTTCAAAGCAGGTTCAAGACGAAGCGAGTACACGCGGTTTAAAAGTTTTCGATGCCACTTGTCCGCTGGTAACTAAAGTACATATGGAAGTAATGAAATACTCCCGTGACGGCATGGAGTGTGTGTTGATTGGGCATCAGGGCCATCCAGAAGTTGAAGGCACTATGGGGCAGTATAACCCAGCTAACGGTGGTGCCATCTATTTGGTGGAAACCGTTGAGGATGTAGGCACGTTGATAGTTCGTGACCCTGGAGCTCTTGCCTACGTGACCCAAACCACGCTGTCAGTGGACGATACCGCCCAAATCATCGATGCCCTGCGAGAACGCTTTCCAAAAATAGAAGGGCCACGCAAAGACGACATTTGTTATGCCACGCAGAACCGCCAGGATGCGGTTAAAACGCTGGCACTTGAGACGCAAGTGGTGTTTGTGGTGGGTTCACCCAATAGTTCCAACTCAAATCGCTTGCGGGAGCTGGCGGAGCGTTGCGGTGCTACAGCGTACTTGGTGGATGCGCCCGAACAACTGCAACGCCAGTGGTTGACTAATGTGAATCGGGTTGGTGTAACCGCCGGTGCCAGTGCTCCTGAGGAATTAGTGGCACAGGTGGTTAATCAACTTAGAGAGTGGGGCGGTGAGTTTCCCAGCGAACTGGTTGGGCGCGAGGAGAACATCGTGTTCTCCATGCCCAAAGAGTTGCGTTGAAAACTAAAGAACTGCATTAAAAAACAGTTACTCTTACTAATCGTTTAGTTCCAGCCTGTATTGCCATTCCAGCGTTTGGCACCCGTATTGTCGATTTCCAAATTGCCGTCACCGGCTTGGCCGTTTATTGGTGTGGCCCTGAGGGTGTAGGTGGTTTGGGTGGCAGCCTCTATCGTTAGGTTATAGTACTTGGTGCCGCCGTCGATGGGCGCCTGAGTGGGAAAAATTGCAGGAGCACCAGTGTTGGCACCGGCTGCTGCTGCTCCCAGGAACGTGTTATTTGCTGTGCCGTAGCGCTCCATCGCTTGAGAAAAGGCGAGTAAAGCACTTTGTCCATCGGCTCTTCTGGCTTTTGCCGTCGAGCTTTGATAGGCCGGTATGGCAACGGTAGCAAGTATTGCTACCACCACCACCACGATCATCAGCTCTACTAGGGTGAAGCCATGTTTGGATTTCACTGAAAGCATTTTCATACCTGTTTTAGTTAGTGTACCAGTAAGTTCGAACAAAGCTTGTAGAGCCATTCATGGGGATACAATAGGTGCCCACACAGATCTTCTCTATAAAGCTGGTTGTATCGTTGTTATTGTCGTTAGAATCACAATCTTCGCCTTCGCAAGGAGGTGGCTCATCACAGTCAACCGCTCCGTCTTCACATGTAGGAGGCTCAGGTGTGGGTTCGTTAATAGGAATCTTAACCTGGATCGGGTTACCAGGGATCCCCGAGGTATTAATAACGGTTTTTGAGTTGCCTCCCGTTAGCACATCTGAGGAATAAAGTCGGGATGTGCCGTTGCGAACTGCACAGCTGGTAGAGCTGGATGTTTCCGGTGCATACGTTGTGAAGTAAACCATTCCGTTGATTAATAATGGTGTTGAAAGAACTTTTTCTCCCTTTGCTTGCATTTTAATATACCAGCCATCCGCCGCCTGAGTGCTTGCAAGTGCCGTTGCTGCAATAGCCTCATCATCGGAAAGTACCAGGTTCGCCGTTGCATCGTAGAGGTCTGCTTCTGTCATTTTGACATAGGTTGGACCTTGGCCTTGGCCGGCTGATGCTGGCGGTCCAAAAACATCGGTCTGTTTAAACATATAGGCGCGATCGTTGACGGCATCATTGAGCGGGTGGGCGCGATATCCGCTGCCTATAAGTATTGCCAGTTTATACGTGTTGGACTCTGTTATTAATCCCACTTCGGGTTCGTGGTAGAACCTTCGGGCGGTTGCTTGTGTGTTGCCAGATATATCAGCGATAACTCCACCGGTGATCAGGTTGTTTACGTTTTCACCCTGTGTGATATCAAAGCGTAGGAGCTGCCCACCAACGTCACCCACGTACATCTGGTCTGCAAGTCCATCATTGTTAACGTCAATAACTCGGATGTCACCTGGTATACTGTAATTCATTTCACTAATATTTAAATTGGCGCCAGAGGGGCCTGCATTCCAAATTAAAGCACCGGTGGCAGCATTGACAATATAAACGGCTCGACCCACATTGTCTGCTGTTATGACGCCAACATTGTCCTGGTCAGAATCATATCCACCACTAAATATTAAAACATCGGTAACGGTGCCATTAATATTAATTTTGGTCTTAACGGGGCGAGACCAAGATTGACCCAGTTCAGTAAAGCTGCCAGAGCCGCCTTCTATGGTCCACAGCATTCTCGGGTTATTACGATCCGTGACGTCGAGGGCATAGTAGTTGCGTCCGCCTCGGCGCATACCAATATAGATATAAACATGATCACCGTCAGCCGGTTCAATCTGTTTATCACCATCAACATCTTTCACCCAGGAGTTTAAAGAACCATCCAAACCATACGGGTGATCGCTGGACTTGCTATTGTTAAACACAACATCGATATTGCCAAGCAACGCCTCGGGGATAAAAGAAAATAATTCTACTCCAGTGTCGCTGTCGATGGCATGAAGTAGCCCCTCATTATCGCCGTAATATATGGTGATGTCTGGAGCATCGTCGGTGCCACCATAGGTCACGATATGGGGAATAGAATGCAATGGATCAGCGAAGCGCTTGCGATCTTCATCGGTAACCCCATCGCCATCCGCATCAAGGACATCCTTACCTCTAAACCAGTTCATCAGATTAGTTCTATATTCATCGCTTTCAGTTGAAATACTTAACATATCTTTTGTTATGGCACTATTAGTTGTTACAAAGGCATTCACTGTATTGCTGAGATTAGGTGAACCCGATGCCGCGTAATAGGTATACATATTTCTCGAGCTGTAACTGGGGACGCTACTTGCGGCTCCGCCACTTTCTGCGCTGTTACCATCAGTAGTGTTGGACCACCAGCTCTTTGCCGTCTCGGTGAAAAATCCTGAATCAGGGTCGATGGCATTGTTGCCATTGACATCGATGATATCGCCTGTGTTACCTAGCTTGTACCGTTTTAGATTGCCCGGCCAGCTAGGTTCCTGCTCGGGGCTGAAAAGCGCAAAGTATAGTTCGTTCCGATGAGTCAACTCATTAAAAGCATTCACGGTAATACCTGGTGAGACAAAAGTTGTGTCATTCAGGATGTTCTCAGTCAATATCTCCTCAAATGCCGTTAATAATTCATCAGAAGTGCTTGCAGACTTAGCGAAGCCTCCGCCATTACTGGCCATTTCCGATAAGAAGGTCGCAGAATCAGTAGAGTTAAACGCGATAGTATGAACCTTAATGTTTTGAATCAGACCAACATTACTATGATCTGTATTGTATAAAAAGCTCGCAAGATCGTTAGCACATTTGGAGTCGCCTGATTGGCTGCAACTTTTGCCAATCATGGTTTCAATTTCTGATACAGACTCATTTACCGTTGGCAAACCATCGGTCAGCAATACAATGTGGTTGGTTGAACACTGGTTATCAATAGGGCTGTTGTATACAGGAGAACCATCGATATAGCTATCGATGCAATCTGTGTCATTCAGATTCGATTCGCTGCACCCATTGGGGCGATAAACAGTTCCACCAGTGTAGGAGCTTGGGTGAGATAATCGATAAAATTTCCGAGATTCAGTTCTGGCAGAAGAGTTGCCTCGCATTTTTCCCCAGTAAACATCCTCGCCGCGGAAGTACAGTGCTGCCTCATACAGTACGTCTACAATAGGGGTTGCGCCAGAAGGTGTAAAGTCTTCCACTAAAGATGAAATTACATCTCGAGTTGTGACTCCCGATGAGCTTGATGTGGTTCCTCGAACCTTCAATACAAGGCGAGGTGCTTTTAGCGGATTGCCATTGTAGGCATAGGCCTCGCGAAAATTGGCGCCACTACCTGTTAACTTAAAGACCAGTGCGTTATTAGCATTCCAGCCGCTATTATTAACGACGAGTTGCACTAGGGATTTAACGCTGGGTGTTTGATAACTTTCATTTTCTACCCAATTGGATAATCCGCTCCAGTTTACCGTGTTCGAGAAATAGGTTCGATCGAGTATCTTGCGGCCGGTTTGGTTTTGGAAAGTGTTCGCGTTATTAGCGTTCTCCACATTAATGGATACACTGGACATCGCACTGTTCTGTGATGATGAGGCGGTAAATTCCAGATAGGCCTCTTCTATGGTTGAGCCTTGTGGGATGTCCACGTTTGTAAATCTTAAGCCTATCGCTTGGTTATAATCATCGGATAACGAAGTCTGATAGCAGAAGCAACTCCATCTCCAGCGAGTGCTGTACTCGTAAAAGTGTTCCAGAGTTAGCTCGTCTCGGTTTAAAGTAAAGTCCTTGCTGCCGGCTGTTTCTTGCTCAGCATCATCATTGTCTGAGCTGATACGATAACTGGAGTCTAGCAGGATACAGCCATCGCCGCTGCCAATGTTGGTTGTGTCGTATTCCACCTTCAACAACGGCGCTGTAGCTGAGTCACCGTCAAAAGAGTTTGCGTAGCGAGAACCGCTGCCGCCAATGATAAATGCCAAATCCTGACCACCACACCAGTCGGCGTGGTTAACTATTTCTTGAATGATGTCGGTAACATCAGCACCATCATCCGCTGTTGTTACTTGCTCTCCTGGGCTCCATGGCGATGGAGTCCAGCTTACTCCAGTATTCGTTCGTGTACGGCTGCTGATATTGTTGCTGGCTGTTGTAAAGGGGGCTGCATCTCCAGAGTTTTCGCCGTAAATTGTGAGAGCTGCAGTGCCATCTAAGGCACCAGCAGAATTGAATTGCAAGGTCGCGCTAGTGATAGATGCTCCCTTCGGAATTTTTACATCTGTGAAGCGCAGGCCAACAGTTTGAGTGGTCGAGCTTGCTGGCGTTTCATAGATAATCGTTATTGTTGGGGGGGTGCCACCATCGATAGAGCTAAACTCACGGTAACCTGTTTTAGTATCAGCTGCATTGCGTTCGAAAAATAGGGCTAAATCGTTTCCTGAGGTCCAGGTGGCGTCACTGACTATTTCAGAAACTATAACTGAGATATCGGGAGTCTGCATCGATTCTCCCTGCGCAGGGCTATCTGTAATTGTCCATAGTGTAGTGGCTGTGGTTGTTGTTCTCGACGCAATATTGGTAGAAGAAAAGTCATTTATGGTGCCGTTCTCCTGACCTTTAATATCCAGGATTACAGGATCGCTGAAGTCGGCATCTGAATTGACTTTAGTTTCAATCTCAAAACTTACATAGGCTTCAAGTATCAGTGCATCTTTGGGGATGTTAAGATTTCGAAAGATTACCCCAAATCTATGCTCATTGGTGTCATTAATGGTGTAATTGTCATAGGGGATTTCAAGGCCAGGAGATGAAATATTATTAATAGTATTGGTTGCTACCAGTTCTTCAGCATCATCCACGCCCGTCGATACTGGAATAATTTCTGTTCCACCAGGGCTGGATATTCTAGTGGAAAGAGCAAGCGTATTACTGTTCAAAGTCACAGTTCCTGTGTTTGTTTCTTCAGCATCATTTTCAGAGGCGCTAACGCGATGAACGGCAATGGCGCTGGCATCAAGTACGGAATCTATGTCGGTCACAGGATATAAAATAGGGCCGCCTGGACTATTGTAACGCATCAGTCCAACGTTGATATTGTTCATGTTTGTCAGCAGAGATTGGAATGCCGATTTCATGCGTTCCATTCTTGTAGGTTGGCAAACCTGATTGTACCAGCTGCCCGTGCAATCTTCATCGCTCATAGACCCTGATGTATCCAATATAAAAAGAACATTGGATCGGAAGGATGAAGAAATACCGCCAAAAAATATTTCTGTGTCATCGGCTTTGGCAGAAAACCCTGCACTGACCGACATAATAAAAACCAGTATGCTAGGGGTGAGTTTTGATTTGAAAATGTTCATATTACAACCTCGCTCTTAGGCGATTATTTATCGATAATTAATGCCTTGGACAATACTGATGCGCGCGCCGGAACCTGATATGGTGGCGGTGGATTCAAATTCGTAGCGGAAAGAACTGATTTTAGAGGATTTTTCATCTGCATTTAGCGCTTCGCCACTAACTAGGGTTGCTTTACCCAAAGACTTCACCTTTACATTGGTGGACACATCGGCCTCTCCAGAGTCATAGTCCGCGCTTGGCCAGCTCGGCTCTTGGCCGTTGATTTGTGTGCGCTCGTACTCAGCGTAGGCATTGACTAGTTTGGTAAGATTTTTGTCTTCACTAGCAATGCTAAGTTGTTGTTCCACTGCACTTTCCGCTGCTTGAAAAGCCTTGTTAATGTTTTGCTCGTTTCTGGCCATTCTTTCCTGAACGGTCGCATTGTTTAAACTGGCAACGGCTAAAAATGAGGCCATCAACAAAATCAGCAAACCAATAACCAGGGCAGCACCTTCCTGTTTATGAATGAAATTTTTTCTCATAGACCCACCCTGCGGTTGCGAACGTTGATAGTCATATTGAATACTTTTCGGAGGCGGCGATCGTTGGGATAAGTTAAAGCATTACCACTGGCGGCGGGAGCGAAAACTCGATCGCCTACCTGGTAGTAGAACGTGTCATCATTTTCCAAAACCCGTTCATTACCTGCAGCTAAGATTGATAGCTTGATGCTGGTAACCTCTAACATATTCAGGTTAGCATCCGACGCATTGACGGAGCGATGAAAGCCGTTAGCAAACTCCTGTCCATACATTAACTGCACGTTCTCCACACCTTCAACAATTTCATTAACGTCACCCTTACTATCAAGCCGATATAATGCGTAGATCTTGTCACCTTGAAGATTGGTTCTGCCAGTATCCCCGACAAAGTAAGTGTTGGAAATAAAACTGAAAAGTCTTGCCGAGTCGCTGGAGTAGACTTTGCTTAGTTGAGGGTTGGTATTGGTGCCACTAGCATGTGTGAAGGTATGCTCGCTGGTACTGTTGTCTTTTTGGGCGTTGGATATGCGAAATATATCCATCGACTCACAATCTGAGAGAATAGCAACGTCATCTTGCTTTAAGTCTTGGGGGTTGGTGTCAACTTTGATGTTGGCGGTAAGATTATTGTGATCGTTTACCGTAGAAGACTCTTCAGAAGCCCGCATAATGCTTATAACATCGCTGTTCAAGCGCGCTTTTTTGATGCCTGCGCCATCGATTGTCGCCAAGTCATCATCAGGCGCCACAGCCCAACCATTTGAGGTAACATCAAAACCACGCAGCGAAGTTTCCAGAAAATCTGTGGTGGGTGAGTTCTTGGCGATAATGTTAACGTTTTCCTTCACCGATGGATCAGCGCAGCCTTTGTAGCCAATCATTCGTATATCTTTGGCCATGATATCTATGGCCGTGCGGCTGGCTTCCTGCACCCTGGAAAGGGATACCGAAAGTCGATCAGTGTATTTAAGGCTGACGAATATTTGAAAAATACCCGAGAGGAGAAATGCGCCGATGGTTAAGGCAATCATTATCTCAATAATGGTAAAGCCGCGTTGTGATGATAGTTTCATTATCGCTGCTTCTCTTCGTTACAAGGTTAAGTTAAGAATTAAGGTTTGATCTTTGGCGCTTCGTTCGCTGGTGTCGTCAGGATTTGCATTCCAATCGTCCTCTTGCCAGGTAATGGTTATCACATAGCGACCTGCACCATCTTGGGTAATGACGCCGCGACCGTTTGGTAGCATGGGCGCATACTTTGTTAAGCCGAAGACGTTGCTAAAATTAGCCTTCCATTCGCGGAAATCCACGTTGACCAGGTTAGCGGGGGAACAACCAGAGCTATTCGTAATACAGGTGTTGGCGGCGGGTGTCGCGTCGTTTGTGTCCAGGCCCACATAGGAATCAACGCTGGTTTTATTGAGTCTCATTCGGTCTGCCATGTCATAGGCAATAGTAGATGCTTGAGAGCGAAAATATGCGCTCTTGTCACTTTTAAGCCCAGTCAGCATGGCTGTGGCCAACCCCAGGATACCTATAGCTAACACCAGTGCTGCCACCAGTACCTCAATAAGAGTAAAGCCTCGTTGGGCTATGCTTTTTGTTAAATGGTGATAGTGGGGCATACAACATCCTTCTCGTCATGAACATCTACTTTGCTGTTTGCATCATCATCGGTGGCTATACGCGATTGACCGCTAAGGTTAATCACGATGGCTTTTGCTTCTTCGGCATCGCGACTGTCGCACAAAATTAAACTGCCCGTGCTGCTCACCATGCCGCTTTTGTCGAAAGACACAAATGCGGTGCTCCCAAAGCCATAGGCTCGTAGAGTGTTGCTGCCACTCAGTGTGCTTTCAATTCGCAGCACTTGGTCGCTGCCATCCACTGTGCCGGTGACTCCGCCATCACTAAAAATAATCCAACCTGACTCCCAGCTGGAGGTATTACAGCTGGAACCATTGCTGCTCCCACAAATGGTGACGTTGTTTAGGCCCAGCTTGACAGCTTCACTACGGGCATAATTAAGTGAGCCAATGAGAGAGTTAAGCTGACTGGTCAGGCGATTATTTTGAATGCTGCTGACAAAACTGGGCACTCCCAGGGTCAGAGTGATTGCTGCAACCAGTACGGCAATCATTAATTCGATAATAGTGAAGCCTTGGTTTTTCATGGTTACCCACTTTGGTTGGTTTCTCAAAGTGAAGTGTAGGTGGGAATTCGATGTAAACTGGGAACACCGGATAAAGGGTAAATTGAGGGGATAGATGGTTATTATCTGTTCGAAAGTGTTATAAGATGAACGGGGCTTATGGCTTGATTGAGCTACAGACCGCAATCGGCGATGATTGTTTGAAGGGGTTCTCAAAATTTGAGTATAGTAAGGGAAATCAGAGTGTTCGATCAAAATCCTCAGTTGAAAACTCTGTCACGGGAGTTCAACCGTCCATGGCAAACAAGACACAAGGTATGACGCTAATTGAGTTAGTTATAGTGCTTGTTATCGTGGCGATATTGGCGGCCCTGGCTTATCCCTCCTATCTCACGCAGGTACAAAAAACGGCACGCCAAGAGACCATCGGTAAAATGTACGAAATGGCGATTCATTTGGAGCAGTTCAGGGCCCAGCGTTATCGTTATCCCACGGGCACGGATTTGGCTGATTTTGGGCGTACTGAGCAACGCTACGGTTTGGTAGTAAATGCTTTGGGTGACAATGGAGCAGGGTTTGAAATTGTGGCAACACCTGATAGCAATACCGGCCAGCAGAGTGATCGTTGCGGTACTATGAAGCTTAACCATTTGGGGGAATGGAGCTTTAGTACCAGTGTCGCCGTGGACGACTGCATTTAGCGGGAAAATCTACCGTTTATCCTAACGGCCTGAAGAATATGTTGGCCGATATCGTATGATAGGGATCGGGGCGAATTAGAAATTATTAAGACTAAAAGGGTTTGGAAATGGTTAGCTATTGGCAACCAGGGAGAACCACTGAGACTGGGTTTTCAATGATCGAGGTCTTGGTGTCTATGTTGGTTTTGGGGATTGGCGTTATGGGGTATGCGGCACTGCAACTGAAATCAGTGCAGATGACCGATGAGTCCTATGATCGAACCCAGGCATTGTTTATAGCCAAAGATTTGATAGAGCGGGTGAGGGCCAACTCAAGTTCTGTGAGTCTGGCCACCTACACCAACGGTGACCATTGGACAGGCGCTATGGCGACAAACGTTCCCCTTAATTGTACCGTATCCACTGGCACTGCCAGCGAGATCAATCGTTGTAGCGCCGAAGCACTGGCGTTGGAAGATATTGCTCAAACAAGAGACCTGGTTCGTAGTTTTCTGGCCTTCGGAAAAATTGCACTGGTACCCTGCAGCCAGGTTTATTGTGTCACTGTGGCATGGAATGAAAGCAGCATAGACAACTGCGATCAAAGTTTATTTTCCGATGGAGCGCGAGACCAAAATGCCCACTGTGTTACCGTTGAATTTTACCCATAAAGGTTTTTCCATTGTCGAGTTGATGATTGCTTTGGCCCTGGGCAGTTTAGTGACCATTGCGGCTACGCAATTATTTTTGGTTAACCGACAAACAGAAAATCTCCAGGTGGGAATTGCTTCATTGCAAAATAATGGTCGTTTTGCGTTGGATTTTTTGGGGCGTAAACTGATGAGTGCGGGATATTCCTCTGGTGGCGCCATTGATCCCTTTATATTTGATGGTGCTGATTTCGCGGGTCAGTTCTCACAAGATGGCGTTTTTTACGATGAATTAGTGATGCGGATGCAAGGAATATTTGACTGTGCTAACGCTGAAGATCAAGCTGGTATCATTCGCTTTTACGTGGAAGATGAGGCTTTGCGTTGTGCCGCTTATGATGACGAATCAGGGGTGTTAACGCTTGATGATAATGGCGTTCTGATCACTAATGTTAAAGCGTTTCAGGTGCTTTACGGGATTGATTTTGATGGGCCTGATTCTGCCGGGTTTCGGCAGGCCGATCTTTACACCAATGCCACGGGGGCGCTTGCTACAACGGGTGCCATAGTCAGTGTTCGCTTTGCTCTGCTATTAGGCAGTGAATTGCCGGTTAGTACCGTTAGCTTGCAGGCACCGGACACCATTCGATTGCTGGACCAGGAATATGTTAACGGCACCGATGCCACGCAGGGGGAACTGGATTTTTCTGATCGGCATCTCTATCGAGCGTTTACCAGCACGGTGGCCTTACGGAATTTACCCGAGGTTGACTTATGATGCCGATTAGACAAACCGGTGCAGCCTTATTCGTGTCACTCATAATCCTTTTGTTGGTCTCAATTATTGGTGTGTCCAGCCTTCGTAGTACGGTATTTCAAGAGCGTATGGCCTTCAATTCGCAGTTGAAAAACATCACGTTTCAAGGCGCTGAAAGTGGCATTGGTGCCGTTCTTTCGGCCATGGAATCCGATGGAGAATTGCTAACGGCTGCCTATAAGGGAACGGAGCTTTCACCTCATGTGGTTTGCATTACCTATGCCAGTGGTTTGGTAGAAGGCGACTGTGGCGATGGTCAGTCAATTGATAGTCGTGGCTTGTTGAAAGTCACAACTAAATCCTATTTTGTGGATCAAAAATTATTAAGTAATACCGACCAGTCCGCTTTTCTGGATTATGAGTTTGCGACACGAGGCATGGGTGCGGCAATACAGACAACTGCTTTCGACAGTGAAAGTGTACAGCAGTGGAAAAAAGTGGCGCCGGCGCAACAATTTTCTGATTATAAAAATTTACTTGGATATTAAGACCCATGAATGTTCTAGATAGAAAGCTGTCATGGTTTCTCATAGGGATTTGTTATTCAATTTCTACAGTGTTGTGGGCAGATGACACGGAATTGTTCGCGCCGGATGTCTTGATCGTACCGCCGAAGATTATGCTGTTGATTGATACCTCTGGGACTATGAGAAATAACGAGGGCATACAGCCGGCGGGTTCCCTGGTGGATCTGGCTTTGTCATTACTTACGGGCTCCAGTTACGATGGTAATTGTAATGACGGCGATGCTTCTGACCAGAATCGAAAAATTTGCATCCTTAAAGCACAACTGGCTAGTTTGCTAGATCCGAATAATGAGGATTCAGTGTGGAATGAAGATACTGTAGAAATAGGCATTGCTCAATTTGCACCACCGGGCGCAATTATTCTGGCCCCCGTCGCACCGCTGGGTGATGGCTCCAGCGGCACTCATCGAGCTCGATTGCTGGAAATTGTCAACAACTTACAGCCGCTGCAATATTCTGAGACTGATCCCGTTGTGCCGCTGGAGTCTGGAGCGCCTTTAATGGGTGCTTATCTTGAAGTGGCGGAATATCTAGGCAGTGGCAGTGCCGTGTCGGATGCTTCCGTCAGTTACAGTGATAGTCGTGTGTTTGACACTGCGACGGGTGCGTATAAGGGTGTTGATCTGAGCGCCACCTGTGGTGTGAACAATGCTCATTTGCTAGTGATTACCGATGGTGAATCAGCCTGTGAGACTTTAGGGAGCACTCACCCAAATTGTTCCGTATTTCCACCTCAAGGTGCGTCCACTATGGCAGAACGCATCAGTCAGTTTGCCCAGAATTCCGGAACCACTGTGGCGAGTGATTGTAATAATACGATTACGACTAACAAAAGTGGCGATAATCCACTGAATCGCGATTATTTTAGTTGCCTCGAAACTATTTCCTCTGGACTGGATGAGATTAAAACCCATGTTATCGGTTTTGGATTTACCAGCGCGCAGACGGCACTGAACAACCGTATGAGCCAATGGGCGGCGATTAATGATGGCAGTTATTACCGAGCACAAAATGGAGATGAACTGGTTGCCGGGATAGCGGCCGTATCGAAAATACTAAATTTTGATGGAAGTTTAACGAATGC
This sequence comes from uncultured Ketobacter sp., assembly GCA_963922875.1. GTDB lineage: Bacteria > Pseudomonadota > Gammaproteobacteria > Pseudomonadales > Ketobacteraceae > Ketobacter. The sequence continues at coordinate 62,070 of CAWUJH010000013.1, forward strand.
AGACGCGGGATTTGGGGTTAACCAAAATAACGTCTTTGCTCACGGGGATGAACTTTATTATTCCTTATTGACCCCCTCCAACAAACGTTTCTGGTATGGGAATCTTAAGAAATACTATTTCGGAATTAGCGACAGCAGTGAATTGGGTATTTATTTTAATGATAATAAATCCAACTTGGCATTAGATTCAGAGGGCGTCTTTCTTGAAGGTATTACTGAATGGTCGAGCGGGGTTTTGGATGCGCCTTACACTCAAGATGGCACGGTGCCTTATGTTGGCGGTGCTGCGGGCAACATCCCGGAACCCAACAATAGACGGCTTTTTACGAACCTCGACGGTACGGCTTATTTACTTGATGGAAGCAGCGATAGCGCGGCCTATTACAGTGTGCGTAACTATATGGTGGAGGACTATCTAGTCAACAATGTGGCCGCTGATCAGCGCGACACTGAGCGTCCTGGGATTCGCATTAGAGCGGATAAGCTTATGAGTTGGCTGCAGGGTACCGATGAATTAAATGAATGGCTTGCGTTGAGTAATACCCTTAGAAGCCAACCGGTTACCACGGATACTCGAACTGATCGAGCCAATCGACGCACATTGTATGGGGCACCTCTGCATTCTAATCCGGTACTCGTCAATTATAGGAGCGTGGATGGCTCGGGTGATCCCCTGGAAGAGCCCGAAAGCTTGGTATTTGTTAGCACCAACGATGGCAAATTATATGCTGTTGACAGTGCCAGTGGGGTGGAAAAGCTAGCCTTTATTCCCCAGTCCATGCTCACCAGTCCGGGTACAAATAAGATGTCGCCAGTGGCGACGATGTATACCTCGATTGAAAGTAATCAAGTGGGCGACCTTATTTACGGCATGGATTCGACCTGGACAGTCTGGCGTCAGGACGTCGATCGTTCCGGCAATATTGAGTCGGATGCCCTAAGTGATGACTTTGTCTATCTGTTTGGGGGAATGCGTAGAGGTGGCCGCAACTATTATGTACTGGATGCTACTAAAACCAATGATTCGTCACCGGTTATTTCCCAGCTGGCAGAAATCAGAGGTGGCGAAAGCGGTACCGAGTGGGAAAACAATGGCCAATCCTGGTCGCAACCTACACTCGCCATTATAAAATATAATTCAAAACCGGTAGCCGTATTTATCGTCGGTGGTGGCTACGACACGCAATATGATTCAGGCTTGCCTGCAACATTGCCTGCAGCTGGGGCTCAAGTGTATTTTGTGGTGGCCTATCCTTTTACGGATGGGGCAACGTCTTATGAGGTAGGTGACGTGTTGTGGTGGGCCTCGTCTACGTCTTCGACTACAGGCAATCACCAACAAATAGCTACTCTAGAGCATAGTGTTCCGGCAACGGCGAAAACCCTGGACTTGAATAGCGACGGCTTTGTCGATCATGTTTACGTGGTTGATATGGGTGGTCAGGTTCATCGCCTGGATATACAAAACCAATCCAATACCGGGTATCAGAATTTGGTGACCTCCAGTTTAGTGGCACAGCTGGGGAGCGCTTCACCCAACGCTGCGGCCAACAGCCCTATCGATCATCGACGATTTTATTATCCGCCCAGCATTGCGTTAATTAAACATTCCACATTAGGTCAATTTATCGGTGTCGCTCTCGGCAGTGGCTGGCGTGCGAATCCAAAAGATACAGAAGTTAATGAAAAATTTTATTTTTTGGTGGATCGTGAACCGGTTACATTAATAGACCAGCCAACAATTGTAGAAGGCCAAACTCAACCCGGAGTCTCTGCTATTTATTCCTTAGGTCAAACCAGCTCTGCAGAAGCGTTGTCCAATGTGCAAAATCTTACGAATTCTACCTTGGCATTTTCATTAGAATTGGCCAAAACGGGAGAGAAGTTTTTGGGGTCGCCCTTGATTGTGGCCGGTAATGTTTATTTTTCCTCGTATTATTTGGATTCGGGAAACTTAAATGCGGCCCGTTGTGAAGCTAGTGCTGGGGCCGCAGCAGTCTATTCTTTTGGTGTGGGTCAATCGAGTGTTTTACTGCAAGATGAAGGCTTGAGCCAAAATGTGGCAGGATCTGTTAACTCCATATTGTCAGAGGTGGAGCAACCAATAGTCAATGAAGATGGCGAGGAGGTTGGTGTTGAGCGGACTATCCGTGGTATCAACTTGTCTGGAACTGGTGCCATCGGGCCGATACCGCTTAACTTGCAGAGAGTACGTAAAACAACCTGGATCAACGAAAAATAGGTGTTAGAAAAATAAGGACTCAATAATCGGGTCAAAAAAATACTCCTGCTGGAAAAGTTTTATGAGCATTCGTCTTGAGGGGCTGTGTAGGGCTCCATTCTTACATGGCCTGAAAGCGGAATTGTGATTTTGTAGGCATTTCCGTAGGCTGTTTTGGGGCATACAAAAAAAGAGCTGGCGGCTGCAGAGCCCCAACCCGCCAAATTAAAGCTTACGGAGGCAAGATTGTTATTGTGTAAAGCTATTTTGTTGCTTAGGTTGATCACCGACAACACGTTGTCGTTAGCTGGATATCGAGCAATAAGCTTTTGGCCCCAATTGGCTTTGGTTTGATCACAGTTGATACCATCACTACTGCCACAGACCGCCACGGACTGTTGTTGTTCCACCGCCGTTAAGCGGGCTAACTGCAATAACTCCACAACGTCTTGAGCAGCACGTCTTACGCGTGTTTTTTCTAATAGATCACTAAAATTGGGAATTCCCAAGCCGAGAACAATGGCCGCTACACCGATAGTGACTAATAGTTCAATAATGGTGAACCCTGAATTTTGTGGTCGCACGGCACTTATACCTCTAAGTCTTATTTTAACTCTTAGAAAAACCCTATAAAACAAGATACCATTATGCCTCTTTAAGTCCAATTTGTGTTTTGTTTCAGCAATTTTTTCTAGGTGGTGAGCGGTGAAAGAAGTCGTGATCGTTGGGGGTGGGGTTATTGGCATGTTAACGGCCCGTGAACTTCTCCATAGTGGGGTAGCGGTAACATTAATAGAACGTAATGAGCTGGGCAGAGAAGCGTCCTGGGCTGGAGGAGGAATAATATCCCCCTTATACCCATGGACCTATAGCGATGCGATTACGGCTTTGGCTGGTTGGGCGCAAGAGACGTACCCACTATTGGTGGACGAACTATATGATGAGACTGACATAGACCCTGAGATAAATCCATGCGGGCTTATCGTTTTAGATCCTCCCACTCAGGCAGCGGCGAAAAGTTGGGCGTTGCGAAATCATAAGTTGATGAGTGAGTGGAGTGCCGATCAAGTGGTAAATCATGAGCCTCACTTAGCGAAGAGCTTTACCAATGCCCTATGGCTACCAGATGTAAGTAGTATTCGTAATCCTCGCCTATTAAAAGCGTTAAAAGCGAGCCTGGCTAAAAACCGCAACTTTACTTTGTGGGAGAACTACGAGGTTTGCGAAATAGAACAGAAAGAAGATGGCGGTATTCGGATCCATGGGCGTAATCAAAATTCCTACCGGGATGCGGAAACAGTCATTGTTTGTAGTGGTGCTTGGTCTAAACAATTGCTCCAGCCTTTGGGAGTGGAAGTGCCTATCGAACCAGTTCGTGGTCAGATGATGGTGTTTAAGGCACGTCCTGGAATGATTAATTCCGTTATTCTTAAAGATGGCAAGTATCTTATTCCCCGTAAAGATGGCCGCATATTGATTGGTAGCACTATGGAATATGCGGGTTTTGAAAAACTAACGACAAACGAAGCTCGTGAAGAGCTTTTGCAAAAAGCCTGTGAATTGGTGCCGGAGCTAGCGACGGTCGAGATTGAGGCCCATTGGTGTGGATTAAGGCCAGGCTCTCCCGAAGGCATACCCTATATTGGCAAGGTGCCCGGGCCAGGAAACCTGTATATCAACGCCGGGCATTTTCGTAATGGTTTGGTGTTGGCACCGGCATCTGCCCGCCTCATGCGAGACATGGTACTGGGTTTGCCCACCGATATAGATCCTGCTCCCTTTGCAATTTCGGCGCCCAGATTGCCCGACCTGGCCTAATTCGGATTTATTCGTCAGTGTCCAGATTTAGTTTTTTCAGGCGGTAGCGTAGTGAGCGAAAACTCATACCGAGTTTTTTTGCAGCTGCCGTCCGATTCCAGCGAGTTTCTTCCAGAGCTTTTAAAATGGCCTGCTTTTCAATGTCTACTAGGTACTCTTCCAGTGAGTCGCCTTCACTAAACGTTGGCAGAAAATGGTCAGTATCGTGTTGCCCGACTTTTGCCACTGGTTGACCGTCTGTGGGCAACTGCAAATGCTCTGGGGTTATAATCTCGTCATCGCACAAGGTGACGGCACGCTCAAGGATATTTTCCAATTCACGAACATTACCAGGGAACCGGTAATCCGCCAGTGCTCGTTCTGAAGCACCGTTTAGTTTGGGAAGTTCCATTTGCCACTCGGTGGCAAGTTTGAAAAGAAAGTGATTGGCTAGTGGATTAATATCCTCTGGCCTTTCTCTTAGCGGAGGAACATTTACCTGGATTACATTGATTCGATAGAAAAGATCTTGGCGGAATAAGCCGGCTTCTACCATCTGACCAAGGTCTTTATGGGTAGCGCTCAATATTCTTATATCAGTGGCAATCTCTTTTTGGGAACCCACTGGACGGACGGCTTTTTCCTGAATAGCGCGGAGTAGTTTAACCTGCATTTGCAAGGGTAAATCGGCCACTTCATCCAGAAACAAAGTGCCACCTTTAGCAGCAATGAATAAACCGGTTTTGTCTTCGTAGGCTCCGGTAAAACTACCTTTACGATGCCCGAAAAACTCACTTTCCATGAGCTCGCTTGGAATTGCGCCACAGTTGACAGGAACGAAGGGTCCTTCAGAACGTGGGCCGAGGCGGTGTATTTCCCGTGCGACTAATTCCTTACCGCTTCCAGATTCTCCACTAATGTACACCGGGGCCTGGCTTCTGGCCAGCTTCTTAACTTGGATATGAAGTTTTTGCACCAGTTTGGATTGGCCCAGTATAGGGCTATCGTTTGGCACGATTTCCTCCGCTTTTTTGCTGGGCTTAAGCTTTAGTGCGGTATTAATTAAATCTCGTAAGCGCTGCAGATCTACCGGTTTGGAAACGAAATCAAAGGCACCAGCCTTGAGTGCGGTTATAGCCGTTTCCATACTCCCATAGGCAGTTAACACGGCAATAGGAGTAGTAGGGTGATTAGCTTGTACGAACTTCACCAGATCAATGCCATTGCCATCGGGTAGGTTCATGTCTGTAACACAAAGATCAAATTCTTCTTGGGCGAGTGCTGCCATTGCCGATTCAATATTTGCAGCGGTGAAAGTTTCAATATTCATTCTTGAAAGGGTCAACTCCAAGAGTTCTCGAATATCCGGTTCATCGTCAATAATCAGCGCTTTACTGAGTGTAGTGGTCATATGGTCACAATTCTTGCGGGATGAGAAAATGTTATGCGAAAACAGGATCCCTGGTTGGTAGGAATTAGATCCAGGCGCGCTTGATTGGCCTCACACAATTCTCGAGCTATATACAGGCCTAACCCGGTTCCACTTTTTTCTGAAGTATAGAAAGGCTCGAATATTTTATCGAATTGTTGTTTGCTGATTCCCGGGCCAAAATCAATAATATCCAATATAGGTTGTTCAGTTTGCGGACTAACATCGGCGATGACCTTTAAGGTTTTTTGGCCACTGCTTTTCTCGCTATAACGTAGACCATTGCTAAATAAATTGGTTAGCACTTGATGGATTTGCGAAGGGTCAACCCGAAACATAATGGCCTCTTTCTCGCAACTTAGCTCAATCTTTGCGGCTTCATCTTGAGTGGAGCAATATTCTGCAATGAAGTTCTCTACCCAAAGTTTCAAGTTCAGTAATTCTGGGGTGGATTGCTTGCGGCGGGACAGTTGTAAGATGTTCTCAATGATTTTATTCATTCGGTTGCCATGCTGATGAATAATCTCAGAGAGGCGCATATCACTTTTAGTCAAATCAGGAGACTCCAACAATAGTTGGGCCGCGTGGCTGATGGCGCCAAGTGGATTACGGATCTCGTGGGCGATACTGGCGGTCAGACCGCCAAGTGACGCCAGTTTCAACTGCTGGGCCTGTTGTGCCAACCGGGTATTATCCTCCACAAAGATGAGCGAATTAGCCGTATCTCCAGTTTCAAGTAAGGTGAAGTTAGCCTGCACTTCTGGTCCGGTGAGAGTCGCTCGAAAGGGTCTTGCTCGTTGGTAAGGGGAGTCCAACCATTGACGGTACTGCTCGGCGAGCTGTGGCGAGACGTTTTCCAAGTAGCTTCGTTGGGGTAAAGGTGGCATACCAAATAGTTTCCAGCAGGCATCGTTGATGAGAATCACATGTTCATGCTGATTGCTCACAATAATGCCGGTTCGCATGCGCTGTATAATATGATGGTTCAATGCCTCAAGGTTGGCGAGGTCTTTTGCTTGTCGCCCAGCCAGTTCCGTACTTTCCCGCAAGCGGTTGGCAATCAGTTGCGCCAGGATGGAGGTGGCAAAACAGGCGATACCAATAAAAGCGCTTTGCACGAAATCCTGTTGTTGAACGGAACCATTAAAAGCAGCGTTGATTAATTGTTTGTACAAAACCACCAGGGTGGCGACGGCCGCAAAAAAAGTTGCTAGTTTGCCTTGTACCAAAATCCCACCTGCGGCCACAGTAACCACCAACAAAATCGTTAGATTACTGTTGCGCGCACCATTGCTGTATTCCAATAAGCCAATAGTTAAAATGTCAATTATTATGACGGAGAAGGTCACCAAGGTTAGATGCGATTTAGCGAGGGAGAGCAGTAATATACTGATAGTTGTGATAAACCCATACACCATCACCGTGATGAAATACAGGTTGTTGTAGCTACCTTCACTGACGAGATGTCTTTGGTCCGCAACGAAGTAGGCTAATACCAAGCTGAGCGCTAGCGCCAACCTGTAGTATAAATAAACTTGTAACAGCCGCCACTCGCTGTGCTGAACATCCTTTGGATTATTGTTAGAGATGTTTACCTCAGTCATTGTTCTCCGGGTCATGGTAGAGTTTTAAATGTTCTTCACTACAAAAGAATAAGTTTTCCTTTTCAATGGCGTCACTTTCCGGCATATGGACGCCGCAGTGGGCACATTTTTTCATACTGGCGTTTGTTATGGTCGATGTCTGCTTACTGGGAGCAGTCAACCGACGGTAAATCATGATTACCAGTGATACGAGAACCACGAAAATTATGAGACGAATTAACATCATTCATACATCCTATATTAGATCAAAAGCCCTGGTAGCCGACGGCATTTTATCCGACAATATTGTCTGTTAAATTTTAATTTTTCAGAACCGGTGTCAGTAGGGCTTAATTTTAATGGAAAACAATGGTTTACAGGTCATTATAGCGCAGCTTGATTTTCTTGTTGGGGATATATCAGGTAACACCGATAAAACCATTGTGGCGGCGCGTCAAGCGGTGCAAACGCACAAACCAGATATCATTCTATTCCCCGAACTGACCTTAACAGGCTATCCACCCGAAGATCTATTGTTTCGATCAAGTATAAGAGTACGGGTAGAAAAAAGTTTGGCAAAGTTATGTCGAGAGTTGCCGCCAAACGTCCATGTGGTAGTGGGCTATCCTCTTTATGTAGATGAAAAATTGTACAATTGTGCCGGTGTGATCACAGATGGCAGAATTGTAGCGCAATATTTTAAGCAGGAGCTTCCCAATTATTTGGTGTTTGATGAGAAGCGCTATTTTCAAGCGGGGACTGAATCCTGTGTAATTACGGTCAATGGCCATCAGGTAGGTCTCACCATTTGTGAAGACATTTGGCACTCAGGGCCAGTATTGCAAGCCCGTGACGCTGGCGCCGAATTGATGCTAAATATCAATGCTTCACCATTCCATAAAGGTAAGGAACAAGAGCGAATTGCTTTGCTAAAACAGCGAGTGAAGGAAGCTGGCATCCCGATCGTTTATGCAAACTTGGTGGGTGGTCAGGATGAATTGGTATTTGATGGAGGCTCCTTTGTCATGGCCGCCAGTGGTGAATTAGCCTTTCGCGCCCCTGCTTTCACTGAAGGAATGTATTGTTGTGAGTTCAGCGCTGCGGTCGGTGGTTTAGTGCCGCGGATGGCAGACATTGCCCCTGTTCAGACCCTGGAGCAAAGCGTGTACGCTGCTTTAGTCTTGGCAGTTAGAGACTATGTTAACAAAAACGGGTTTCGGGGTGCGGTATTAGGATTGTCAGGCGGTATAGATTCCGCCTTGACGCTGGCTATTGCGGTGGACGCTTTAGGCGCGGATCGAGTTGAAGCTATAATGATGCCCTTTCGCTATACCAGCCAAATGAGTTTGGATGATGCTGAGGCAGAAGCTGTTGCATTGGGTGTTGCTTATAAAATTCGCCCCATAGAAGCTATGTACGAGGCTTTTATGGCAACCTTGAAAGAGGACTTTGCTGGTACAGATAGAGATACTACAGAAGAAAATTTACAGGCCCGTTGTCGTGGTGTTGTACTTATGGCTTTGTCTAATAAAAAGCGTTTTATTGTGCTCACCACAGGTAACAAAAGCGAAATGGCGGTGGGTTACGCCACCCTATATGGTGATATGGCGGGTGGCTTTGATGTGCTAAAGGATGTGCCAAAAACCTTGGTATTTAAACTAAGCGAATATCGCAACCGGTTAACCCCGGAAAATCCGCCAATTCCGCAGCGTGTCATTGATCGACCCCCTTCTGCGGAATTAGCACCAGACCAAAAGGACGAGGATAGCCTTCCGCCTTACGATGACCTGGACGCCATTTTAGAATTGTATGTGGAAAAAGATTACAGCGCGCAAGCGATTATTGAATCCGGTTTTGCTGAGGAGGTAGTGAATCGGGTTATTCGATTGGTTGATTTAAACGAATATAAGCGTCGCCAGGCGGCTATAGGTGCGCGAGTTACCAGTCGTGCATTTGGTCGCGATCGTCGTTACCCCATCACCTGTCGTTGGCCCGCCGGTGAGTAATGGCAGGTTGTTAGTGAATTAAACCCTTAGTCAAATAGACCAAAAGTAAAAACGCTAAGCAGTGACTGATTATGACGCTGCTTGTTGGTATAAATAAATTCACCTTTGTCGTTCAGGCGTGGGTGATTGGGAAAATTGTACTTTAAAACTTCCACCACCCCAGCTTTTAAATCTTCCATCTCCAGCTCCGAATAGGCTTCAGCCATTAGTACCAGTGCCGCAGGAATTGACGGCGTAGTGTCAAAGTTCTCTACCACATAGCGGCCTCGGTTAGCAGCGGCCACAAAGGCACCGCGACGCATATAGAAGCTGGCTGCCTGGAGCTCATAGGCCGCTAAAAGATTACGTAAATAAACCATTCGCTGGCGAGCATCAGCCGCGTAGAGGCTGTTTGGAAAGCGATTGATCAAACGGTTGAAGTCTTCGAAGGATTCTCTGGCAGGTCCCATGTCCCGTTCAGTAAAGTCACTCGGAATAAAGCGTTCGAGTAAGCCACGATCCACACTGTATGAAGCAAGACCTTTCATGTAGTAGGCGTAGTCCAACTGGGGGTGGTCAGGATTGGTATTGATAAAGCGTTCAGCGGTGGCGGCTGCCGCCTCATAGTCCAGCGTGCTGTAGTGGCAATAGATCAGGTCGAGTTTGGCTTGGGCCGCATAGCGACCAAATGGGTAGCGCGACTCCAAGCCTTGTAAGCGCTCGATAGCTAATAATAGGTTTTCATTTTTAATGGCTTCTTGGGCTTCTTTATAAAACTGTCTTTCCGACAATTGTGGTGTTTCTGGGTTTGAAGCACAGCCGCCAAGACTGAGTAAAAGCCCCATTAGAGGTGCCATTAGGAATAGAAAGAGGGCGCGTGTTTTCAAGTAAGGAAATACCATGTGATGAACTGAGCCGTTATTTAACCATAGAATTGGGTCAATTTAACCGTTTGAGTGGGAGTTTTTCAATGGTGATCAAAGTATCCTGTGCTAGGATGCCGTAAAATTAAAGCCATGTGGGTAATACATGTCAAAAGCATTGCTTTCTGTCAATAATTATTACTATTTGCGCGGTGGCGCTGAAAAAGTCTTTCTTGATCATAACCAGCTCTTGGCGTCTCTTGGCTGGCAGGTGGCTCCTTTTGCTATGACTGGGGCAAAAAATCTGAGCACTCCCTGGTCTGACTACTTTGTTCAGGAGATCGAGTTTGGTGAGAGTTATTCCTTAGGTGAAAAAATTGTTAATGCCGCAAAGATAATTCATTCACCAGAAGCCAAACGACAAATCCGTCGACTCATTAATGATTTTAAACCTGATATTGCCCATGCCCACAACATTTATCATCATTTGTCCACCTCCATATTACCGGAGCTTCGACGTCACAACATTCCTGTCGTAATGACTTTGCATGATCTCAAATTGGCCTGTCCAGCCTATACCATGATTTCCGATAATCAGATTTGTGAGCAATGTAAAAGTGGCCTGTATCACGTGGCGAAAAACCGTTGTATGAAAGGTTCATTGTTGCTGAGTGGTTTGATTTTAATGGAGGCGTATTTTAACCGCTATTTTAATCGTTACGAAGATAACGTGAGCCGTTATGTGGTTCCTAGTCAATTCTATATTGATAAGTTTGTAGAGTGGGGCTTCGCCAGAGAGCGATTCGTTCATATTCCCAATTTTGTGGAACCAGAGCCAGGTCAGCAGGCAAATGGCGGAGTTAGTGACGGAGCGAATTATTTTGTTTATGCCGGCCGCTTATCTCATGAAAAAGGTTTGCTGACGCTAATTAACGCTGCAGCAGAGCAAGGCTATCCTTTAGTGGTGGCGGGCACCGGGCCGTTGGAGGCCATGTTAAAGGCCCGAGTCGAACAACTTAATGCCAAGAATATTGAGTTTGTTGGATACTTGGACCGACACAAACTGGCTAAATTAGTGGCGGATTGCCGGGCAGTGATAGTGCCCTCTGAATGGTATGAAAACTGCCCTATGTCGGTGATTGAGGCGTTTCTGGCAGGCAAGCCAGTGATTGGTTCAGACGTCGGTGGCATAAGCGAGATGGTTGATCATGAAGTCGACGGTTTTAAATTCGAAATGGGGAACGTTGAATCGTTGGCCACAATCATGAATGCTGTGGCCAGTTTCGACAAATCCAAGCTTGCTACGCTCGGTGAAAATGCTCATCGGAAAGCAACCACCGTGTTTTCCAAAGCGCAATATCAAGCCAAAATGTTAGCGCTTTATGATGAGCTTATGACGATTAAATAGCGCAATGATGGCGAGATAGATGAGTCCCATTAGAGTAACCTCTATACCAAACAATAAGGTACTGGAAACGCTGTTTTTGAATCCGTGTTCGATAGCGCAATAGACGATTAACGCCAGGGTTGTTGCCGCCAGCGGCTGTAGAAAGCTCTTCAAGTAAAAAGAGAGTGTCATAGCCGTTAATCGCATGGCACTCCAGGCCCATAGTGGGAACAATACACCAGCAATAACCGCATAACCCAGGGTGATGGAACTGATACCCGTTTTATACAACAAGAAGAAGGCGGCAAAATTACAGAAGGTTAATAATAACGCCAGTTTCAGGCGTAAACCCGATTTCCCCACGGCCAGAATCAAGCTTTCATGACTGCTGCGAATGGATTCCATCATACCCACTAGTGCCAGGAAGCGAATAATCGCCACGCTATCCAGCCATTTTTCACCAAATAACAAAGGGATATAGTGTTCAGGGAATAAACTTAGCCCCAAAAATAACGGTATGGCAATGACGCATACCCATTGATTAATTTGACTTAAACCAACGCGCAATCTGGCTTTGTCGTCTTGAATTTTGGCAAACATGGTCCAGGCAACACTGCCGATACCGCCTCTAATTACATCAACGGCGGTTAAAACAAGACGTTTAGCTATGCTGTATTGACCCAGTACTGTGGCTCCTAATAGCAACCCGACAAAAAGGTCGTCCAGCTGTCGGGCAGAAAAGTTAACCACGTTGACGCTCAATACATTGACACCGTACCCGGTGATTTCTTTTGCGTGTTGCCTGCAGAAGCGAAAATTGGGCCGCCATTCGGTAACGAACCAGAAAATCACTACTTGGATCATTAGGCTGCTAATTGCTTTGGCCACCAGACTCCAAACGCCAAATCCTGAAAATGCCATGGCGATGGCGATGACTCCACTGATAATCTCAGCGCACAGTTTGCGAATGGCGATACTTTTGAATTCCATTTGGCGTTGCAGTATAGAGTTTTGTACGCTGCTGAGAGATTCCAGGATGACGTTTACAGAGAGTGCCCAGATAAGGGTCGCTACCATAGGTTCGTTGTACCAGTGGCTGATAAGCGGTGCGATGCAGGCTGTTATTACACACATACCAACGCCAACTAGGAGGTTCAACCAAAAGGCACTATCCAAATGTTCAGTGGCCAGTTCTTGCCGTTGAATAATGGCAGAAGTGAGACCTTGAGAGGCGAATACGCTGAGAAATAACACCACCACATTGGCCATGGCCATTAAACCAAATTCTCTCGCATCCAGTACTCTTGCCAAAATTATAAACACCAGTAATGTGGTAACTTGAGCCCCTAACTTTTGAGTAAGCATCCACAAAGTGCCACGTAAGGTATTCTTCGAGAATTGGTCAGTCACCGTTTGTTCCTGATTTTTGGTAAACATCGATATAAAGCTGGGCCACAGCTTGCCAGGGAGTACCCCGTCGGTGCTGCTCAGCGTTCTCTCTGCACTTAAGTGCATACTCGGTATCGGTGACATACCGCGCCATGGCATTTTTCCACGCCGTCACCGTATTCTCCACTACCAAGCCATTATGGTATTGGTTAACGATCTCCAGATTGGGGGCAACGTCGGTTGCTAATACCGGGACTCCCAGCGCTAGGTATTCAAGTATTTTAAGTGTTGGTTGATAAGACCAATCTTGCGGTTCGTAGGGAACATAGGCGAATGAAACCTGATGTTTGTAAATCAGCGCAGGTATCTCGTGATAATGTTTGTGGCCTAAAAAGTCGATAACGTCATCAGCTCCCAAAGATTGCACCAGTTGTTGGTAATATCCCTGGCTGTTATCGGGTCCGACAAAATCAAGTTTAAAACAGCTACCAAGTTCTGTTTTTAAGGCCGCAGCTGCCTCAACCAATAACTCCAGCTTTCGATAGCGAGTAATGCTGCCTATATATAAAAACGAGAATACATTATTTTTCCGATTGTTATCGGTTGCAGGTGGTTTGGTGTCAATAAATTCTTGTCCAACGCCAAGAGGGACTATGCTCGCATAACGTTGCCACTGGTCACCGAGTTCTTTTTTAGCGCCACGGGCATGCAGATAGGTAGCGTGATCAAAGACGTGTTTTATAAAAAGTATATGAGTTAGATAACGGTAGTATTGCTTGGCAGCTTTAATGGGATTGCGAGCGTAAGTTGGCGTTTCTACCTGACGACAATCTTGAATAAATACCGTGGTTTTGTTCGTAAATAGTGGTAATACCCAATGCCAATCCAAGTTAGAACGATTCAGCTGAACTGCTCCCGGTTGCCATTCACGGATAAATTTTCTAATGCGAAAAACAAAGCATAGAAAGTGATATTTATTGATGATAGATCCTACCAATCCTCCAACTTGAGTTTTTTCAGGTGCCGCAATGGTTTGCTGACTGTTTGTACCTGAGTCAAGAATTAAATCGTCATTACTGCTGCGATAGCCCAGAACCACCTCATGGCCAAGTGAGCGCAATCCCGTGGTAATTTGTTGGTAAGCAGGATTTGATATGGCACTATAGTAATGCAGTAGGAAAACTTTCATGTTCTGCCTTATGAAGTGAACGCCAATACGTCGTTAGTGTACTTTAAGTCAGCCAGTATAATGAGCGTAGATGGAATATTACAGATTTCAGAACGAAATCGCTGGGATCGTATCGTATATGAAACAAAAAACAATTCGAATTCTAATGGCTACGGCAGAGAGTTTTCCTACCCATCGTGCGGACGTGCGTTGTTTGTTTGGTGATTACCTACCAAAAATGGGGATTTATAGTGACGTATTGGCTATTTCCGAACAGGAAGTGGAGAGCCTGCCACTCTGGGAGGCCGGAGACAAGATCATTCTGCCCATAAAAGGGGGTGCCCTTAAGCGAAATCTATACTCCTTCTTATACTTCGTCAGGCAATTGTGTAAATTACCGTTAACTCAATATGATGCTGTTCAGGTGCGGGATATGCCAGTAGTGGCATCGTTGGCGCTTTTGTTCGGTTGGTGGCGAAAAGTCCCGGTCATTTACTGGATGTCATACCCCATACCTGATGGTCAGATCGCGCTGGCAAGAGAGCGAAAATTGAGTTCTGGCCTGCTAAAGTTCCTATATCCCTTTATTGCTGGACATGTGGGTAAAGTTTTATTGTATCGATTTGTGCTTTCTCGTTGTCGTCATAACTTTGTTCAAAGTGATGTAATGAAGCGTGACTTAGTGGCACTTGGAATTGACCCTGATAAGTTAACACCAGTTCCTATGGGGGTGGATTTGGCCGCACTGCAACGTTTCAAACCAGCTCCTATCAATGTTCGGAATACTGAAAATGGCATAGTGCTAGTGTATCTTGGGATTCTAGAGCGAGTCAGACAAATCCCCAAACTGTTCGAAACTTTACAGTTGGTGCAGGAAAAATATCCTGATACCAAGTTGATTTTGGCGGGGGATACACCAGACATTGATTATCGAGACTGGCTGCTCGAGCAGGTTCGTCATCTGGGGCTGCAGGATTCAGTGGTGTGGACAGGATGGTTAGACACAGAGACCGCGTGGAATTATGTGTTGGGCGCGGATATTGCCTTGTCACCTTATCCCAGAGGGTATCTCCTGGATTCAGCATCGCCAACAAAAGTAGTTGAATATATGGCGTTAGGGTTGCCAACAATTGCCAATGATCAGCCGGATCAGCAGTTTGTTTTGGAAGCCAGTGGCGCCGGTATTGCCGTCGAATACCAGCCCCATATTTGGGCGCAGGAAATTCTAAACCTTATTGAAAATAAAGAGCTTAGAGTTGGTATGGCCAAGGCCGGGCCAGTCTGGATTGCAGAAAACCGAAGTTACCAGGGGATTGCAGCCAGAGTCGCTGAAGTTTACCAGCGTGTATTGGTCTAAGCGCTAGGGCGGAGCGCCAACAAATGTTATAGTGTAGCCTGCTGAAAGCCAGGGATTAGAGCTAAACTGTTAGGCAGTCCTTTAGACAATTCGTTAGTCTTTTAGGTAATAGTTGGGCATCAGTATGAGATAGCGAGTGAATTCGTAACGACCATGCTAAATAAGGGATATATTCGTCGCATTTTATGGTGCGTTTCCAGGCTAAAATCGTAGATCACGGCCAATTACAAAACCTGGGTTTCAAGTTGTAGAGGTATGTGGCGAGGTATGTATTGTTAAAGAGACACATATTTGTTTTGGGTTTGAGGGGATTCCCCCAGGTACAAGGAGGTATCGAATCGCACTGTGAGCATCTGTATCCACAAATTGCCAATGACGAATTCGAAGTAACCGTATTAGTACGGAGTCCCTACGTACCCAAAGATACTAAAGTAGGCAATGTAAATCTGAAAAGTCTCTGGTCGCCGTTGACGCCTGGGGTGGAAGCGTTCGTCCATACTTTTGTTGGCGTCATGTATGCGCTGGTCAAACGCCCCGATATTCTGCATTTTCATGCCATAGGACCCTCAATATTCGCGCCGCTTGCAAGACTGTTTGGTATTAAAGTCGTGTGTACTCACCACGGATTTGATTATGAGAGAGAAAAGTGGGGCGGGCTAACTTCAGTTGTGTTGCGTTTAGGTGAATATTTAGCTGCAAAGTTTGCTAATCAGCTTATTGCCGTGTCAGATATTGGCGCTAAGCGGCTAAGTATGCAATATCGTCGACAGGTACACGTTATTAACAATGGGGTAGAGATAAGGCCGCTGCCAGAGGATCACGACGGGTCGATACTCCAGCGCTTAGGAGTTCAGCCGGAAAAATACTTTCTGAGCGTAAGTCGAGTGGTTGAAGAGAAACGCCAGCTGGATATAATCAATGCCTTTCTAGCTTGTGATAACAGCGACTACAAACTAATCATCGTGGGCGGAAACGGTGGCAGTGATGAGTATTATCGAGCTGTAGTTAATTTATCTAAGCAGAACTCGAAGGTCATCTTGGCGGGTTTCCAATCGGGAAAAGATCTAGATGCTTTGTACTATTACGCTTCAGCCTTCGTTCATGCTTCCTCACTGGAAGGTAACCCAATTGTTCTTTTGGAAGCATTAAGTTACGGGCTGCCTATCTTCGCTAGTGACATACCGCCAAATTTAGAGTTATCCTTGGATCCGAAAGAATATTTCAAGCTGGGCGATACGGTGTCTCTAGCTAAAAAGATGGGGTCCCATGTTCGTAATCCAGAGCCCAAAAATAACGAAAAAATAAAGAAGGCGATAGATCATTACAGCTGGTCCAGTAAAGCGCAAGAAACAGTGGCTGTTTATTATCAGGCGCTTGGCATTGATGGGGCGAAGCGGGAGCAAAATATTCCGGATCTTTGAACTGGTTCCTGTGTGCTTGAATAATATGATCTAAAGTTGGGTAAGCAAAATGGAAAAACTTATCTAATAGTGATTGATTAATGAATATTATTAACTTCAAATTCAACCGGTTGACCTCGTCAAAAGGGCAATTGTCCCCATTAAAGTTATTGAGCAAAGTCGCGTTAATGGGTGGCCTTTATCTATGTTCTAGCTCATTGTTGGCCGCCACATACTATGTGAGTGCCTCAGGCAGTAACTCAAACTCAGGTACCTCTGTATCTTCCCCCTGGAAGTCATTGTCCTCCATGATGTGGCGTATAAAGAGCGGCGATACGATACTGTTAAAACGAGGCGAAGTATTCTACGAAACCTCTTCCATTATGATTACCACCAGCAACACCACATTGGGAGCCTACGGCAGTGGCGACCGGCCCATTATTGATGGTAATGGTTTTAAAGAGCCAGGCGGTGTTTACGATGCCATGGTATCTATTGGAAGTACCGATGGTTCCAAGGGGCACAACTCGGTAGTAAAGGACATTGAATTGCGACGTGGCAGTGGCATGGGGTTGAGCGTAGTTGCAGACAATGCTGTGGTTCGAAATGTGTTTGTCAATGAATCCATGACTAGTGGGATAACCATCTACCCTGTGGCAACAGGAGCCCTCATTGAAGATTCCGAAGTGTTTAATCACAACGTAGCCTGGGGGCCAGACAATGGCTATCAGGATCGTGGTCTGGGAAAGGGTAACTGGGGTATCGGAATTGCAGCTAAAGGTGGCAACTTTATCATTCGTAATAACTTTGTTCATCATGGCTGGGGTGAGGGCATTGGCGTCAACTGTGGCGGCTATGATGGTGTGGTGGAAGGTAATAGGCTAGAAAGTAACAAAATCGGTATCTATATAGACGTTGCCCAAAATATCCAAGTCCGTGATAACCAAGTGAAAGGCGCTAACCAAAAGGCCTACTGGCGTAGTGATAGCACCATTGGCCAAGGTATTGGCGTTAATCACGAAAATTGGTGTGCTAGCCAAGCTGTGAAAGCGGGGCGTCCTGCACTCAACAGTGATTTGGTTTTTGAGGGTAACTCTGTGACGGGAACCTCCGCCGGATTCTTTGTCTGGTCGCAAGTAAGTGAGAGCGTTTTCAGCAATATTCGCCTCACCTGCAACAGTTTTGTGGATAACTTACACAGTTTTGACGGCGGTGACGTATCTGTTAAGCAGATGTTAGTTAAAAATAATCTGTTTGCCGCAGTGGATAGTGGCGATTCGCAACCAATGATGTACTTCTCTATTAACGGTGGGTTTGATTTTAAGGAAAACACTTGGATTCCAGAGCCCAGCATAGATGTGGTTAAAAGCGTTCTAGATAGTTACACAAGTAAGTTGTTGAATTATGTGGCTTGCTCTTCGGGTGAAATTAGTGCGACTTCACCGCCCATGCCTCCCTCTGAAATAGCTATTGAATCATATAGTATCCAATAATTTGCTATGTAAGGCTCCTCTTCAGTATTATCTGCGGCATAGCTGCTGGCAACACTGAAGAGGTATCCTGCTTGCCAATCCAGAAGTTCGTTCTATCCTACTTTGTCGTTATTTTTTTTCTGCGTTCTTTTACTGATCGTCTAGGGGTCTTGGGGCGCGTTATTGCCCTGGCTATCGAAGGTTTTGCTGCGTTGGCACTGGTTTTGGTGCTGCTGCAGATGTCGCAAGGCGCCAAGCTATTAGTGGCACCGAAATATGTAAAGTTGTTTGCTTTTTTGATAGTTACCACTTTGATGGGTGCTGTTGCCAATAATGTTCAACCGGGGGCCGTTTTTTCCGGGTTCAGAAACGTTATGCTTTACCTTCCTTTCTTCCTGGTGCCTTTAGTTTTTCGTTTCAGTGCCGAAGAATTGCAGCAACAATTCAAATGGTTAATTGTATTTGCTTTGGTGCAGATGCCGGTTGCAGCCTATCAGTTTGTTACTGGTGGCATATTTGCCACAACGCTCGATCATGTTAGCGGCACACTCATGATATCTTCATTTTTGTCCATCTTTTTAATAGGCTGCACGGCTGTGGTGTGGTCTTATTATCTTGGCGGCAGAATAAAATTGACCACCTGTATGATTCTGATTATCTGCTTTCTAGCGCCGACCACAATTAATGAAACGAAAGGCACCTTTCTCTTGTTGCCAATGGCCTTCCTGGCGCCTTCAGTTGTAAAATCTTTGCATCTAAAGAATTATTCACTGTTGTTTTCCAGCTTGCTTTTAGTGATTGGCTTAGGCTTTCTGTTTATGGCGGCTTTTACCGTTTTCGTGGGAGATCAGCTGGCTGACTTCTTCCTGGAAGGCGAATTCATGGATTATCTGTATGCGGGAATCGATGAGGATACACCGCGTGATTGGGGTGTATTCAATGAAGTCGGTCGTATTGATGCGATTATGTTTGCCGTGAAATATATCACCAAGGATGTCATTCATTTCTTTTTTGGTTATGGTATCGGTAATGTGTCTGAAAGCTTTTCGGGTCTCACTTTGGGTAACTTCCCTAAATACGAACATTTGGGCCCCCATATCAGCACCTTCAGTGTTACTTTGTGGGAACAGGGTGTAATTGGCATTTCGATACTGTATCTGGGGTGCTTATTTATACTGCGAGATGCTTACGTGCTGGCAGCGTCGGATTCAAATCTTAAGGAGTTGGCCGCTGCCTGGGTTGGTGTGGTTTGCGTCTTCATGTTTGCCATTCCCTACAAAAATATTCTAACCAGCGATGTTAACGGTATCTTATTTTGGCATTTTACCGGACTGTTGGTGGCCGAGCGTGCCAGGCTCGCTATGGCGCGTCACTCTGGGTCGGGTCATTCCGGACGGGATCCAGCTCCGATACGCTAGACATGGCTGGAACATGAAAAACATCAATTGTATTGTCTATGTTTGAGTATTCTAGCGATAGAGATGGCTGGTTACGAAACGCTTTCACTGGTGTGTTAAACCAGTTCATGGAGAAAACTATCAGCCATATTGGTTGCGAATTTTGGTTTAGTAGTTGGCGCAGGTCTTCTCTTCGATAGATCAGGTCGGCATCAGTCCAGCGGTCTTTAGTGGCGAGTAAAGCGGCTCTGGTCCAGAAGCGTTTTTGCTCGATAGGCAGATAAATAATATCAATGGGGCGCTGTAAATATAGATCGACTGGCGAAACCTCGGAAACGATCAGTTCATTACTCTTTACTCTGCTATTAATGAATGTGGCTGGGGTGCGAAAATCCCGGCGCGGGTAATAATGGTTTTGTTCGTCCAAATTATATTGGGTTCGATACATTATGTTGGGTTGGGTAATGTGGCTTAGATGATAGAAATTGAAGTCCTCTGAAATCACCATAAACCCCAGCACCATCGCCAGACTGCTCGCTGTAATCATTTGATTGGTTTTCAATAAGGAAGCTATTTTTTCGATGCAAAGACAGAGGAAAATCAAGAAAACAGGGTAGATAAAATAGGAATATCGGGAAATTTTCTGGTCGGTACTAATCATGCTAACTAACAGTATGCTGCCAATTAACACCAGTAGGACTATGCGGCAGCTATCATTGTAGTCTCTCGGCCTAAGAACACACAGGGACGCGGTGAACAGCATGCTGAGTATTAGTAGAGTGGTGGTGATAGGTATGGGTGCAAAGAGCGGCTTTAGAAACCGTGTGATAATATCTGGGTAGTTGAGAAGGATTCCCGTTAACTGCATCCACTTAGCGGAGTGAGCTTTTATATCGATATTGGAAATTTCCCCATACCAACTGTCGTGGGAAAACCCAAACCAAACCCAGAAGACAGAAAAGCTAAATAAAATAGTCAAATACAACTGAAGTTTTACTGGTTCAATTTGAGGTTGTTTGGGTGAGGAACTTAAAATTAACGCCGTAACAAAACAAATAACCGCAAGGCCAAGTTGATTCAGAGTAATCAGAATCAAGCTTGCCGTAATTAGTAGCGACCAGAGTTCAAATCGGTGAGTGGAGCGCAGATTTTTCCATAAACCGACAATCGTAACCGCTACCAATAAGCAATATAGAGTTAAAGCGGCAGTGGACTGCATTACTTGTTTTAGGAGTAGTTGCGGTAGCAAGGCACCGATTTCCGAGGGTGCAATTGAGTTGTCCGTAAGATTGGGCGGTATTTTAGGAGCTACATCCCATTCACTCATCGAGTGATAGAAAAAGTAGCTTATGACAAATAATCCTGGGGTTATCCACTGGGTTAAGAAATTTCTTTTTTGCATCAAAAATATAGGTATAAAATTAAATGCCAATATGAATAACGCCTCGGTATGTAGCAAGATTCCTGTGGCTGCGAAGGCGTAGGCGGCCCACAAGTCTTTTAGTCTATTTAGATCAATGGCTCGTGTTAAAAAATAGAGGTACCAGAGAAATACGGCTTGAAAAGGCGCATACATACGGCCAAATCGAGAAAATTCAATTTGCCACAATGATAGGCTCACCAGTACCACTGACATCCACGCCAGGCGGCGTCCACCAATGTATCGAGCCAGATAGTAGCAGGCCGCTATTGTTGCCAGACCGCTCACAGCAGGTAGCAGCCTGATAGCCCATTCCATGGGGGTGCCCATAAGCATCAGAAGTGCGGCAAGGTATTGCTGAAGTAAACCTCGGGTGTAATAGCCTCCGCCAGCGGCGAATTCAGGTATGCCTTTCTGCAAAATGTTAGTAACAGACTTTGTTAGATAGTATTCATCTACACTCAGAGGGGAGACGCCGAGGCCGTAAAAGCGGAAAAACACCCCGATACACACAATAATGCCTAAACTTAACCCGACGACAAGGGGATGTTGAAAGTTGAAGCTCCTACTCCTATTGGATGAAATTACTGGCATTCGTACCTTATTCCACTTAAATTCACACGGCTTACACGATTATAATCCACAATATGCACAGCAACACGCTAAAAAACAAATACTTAAGAGTAGTTTTCAGAAAACTTGAGGGCTGTGGTATCGTCCTAGGTGAGAACCGAGTACATTAAACGAGGACTAAAAGTTTGTTACCAGATGTAAAGAATTTGCGGTAACGAGTGCGCCACTACTGACTTATAGTACCTTAGTCATCTATTATACAATAGTTGGTGAAGCTCACGTTAAATCCAGAAAACGACCAGCGTAGATCTGAGAAGAGTTCCCCCATGAATGCACCCGAAGGAATATTTGATGTAGCGGAGTCCCTTGCCGTAATCAGGCGAAGGAAATGGGAGTTTATCATTGTATTTTGTATGGTGGTGGCGGTTGGTGTTGCTATCGCTTTATTAATCCCACCCACCTATAAATCAGAGTCTAAAGTACTTATTGAGCGTCAGCAAATCCCCGATAGCCTGGTGTCTTCCACCGTTACAGGTTTTGTTCAAGAGCGAATTCAGCTGATAGCGCAGCGTATTTTAACGGCTGAAATATTAATACCATTGGCTGAAAAAGTGGGGTTGCCAGAGGCTAAGCTGAATCCATCCTCAGAGTCCTATGCGGACGATCGCAAAGACTTGGTAGACGATATGATCACCGCAACTAGTGTTGATATGGTTGATGTGCAGGTTGAAACCCCCCGTAATGGGCGCTCCACAAGCCTTCTCACGGTAGCCTTCACCGTTTCATTTGAGCATAGTGATCCTACATTAGCGATGGGTATGACCAATGAATTGACTGATCTAATATTGCAGGAAAACATTAATCAGCGTCGCGAGCAGGCGTTGCTGGCGGCTGATTTTCTAAAGGAAGCGGGGGAAAGGTTACGCCGTGAAATCGCCACTATAGAAGCAGAGCTGTCCAAGCTGGTGGAGGATCGGTATGAATTTTTGCCAGATCAATTGAGCGATACGCGAGATTTGTTGTCAGATACTAGAACAGAGCTGCTTCGATTAAACGGAGAGATTTCGTTTCTAAATAATCGACGTCAACAATTGGAGGAACGGCTGCAAAACACCAGTCGACATGCTATCTCCAACAATTCAGGCGTATCCGTTGTGGAAGACACCAGTGTACGTTTGGCTAGAGCCCGGCTGGATTTAAAGAGTGCTCGCGAGCAATACACTGAGAACCATCCGGATGTGCGTCGAATTAAGGAGTTGATTGCCGAGTTAGAACGTGATCTGAGTAATCAAAAAAGCTCGGAAAGTCAACTATCTGTGCCGACCAACCCTGCCTACTTACGGGTGTTGGATCAGTTGAATGAGGTTGAGGCACGCTTAGCCGCGGCCAAGGGTTCACAAGCCCAAGTGAATGCAGTGGTCAAGGATTTGACGGTCAAATCGATTCGAGATCCAGCGGTGGAGCAGCGTTACAGTGCATTGGTTAGGGATCTAGATCGAGCCCAAAAAGAGTATGCCGATGTCAAAGCAAGGGCTTACGCGGCGCAATTGGCGCAAAGCATGGAAAACGAACAACGTGGTGAGCGATTCGTATTACTGCTTTCTGCGTCTCATCCTCGCTTGCCGGAATCGCCCAACCGTATTGGCATCATGCTGCTAGCCGTATTGTTTGGGGCGTTTGCCGGTGGTGCAAGGGTAATTATTAGTGAAAGTCGAGATAATGTTGTACGCTCTGTTAGAGATGTTAAAGCAGTGTTTGGTGCTGAACCTATCGGCGTTATTCCGACAATTCCCGTGCCGAGAATGTCGTCCCGGTAGGGCAAAAGCCCGCTAGAGTGAAAGAATGGAGCGAATGAAGGAAACGATTAAGTTAGCTGAAAAACGGGTGAATCATTCGGGCAAGAATGAAGGCGATGCTTTCGATATTGATATGAGAGGCGCACCCAATGTGCGAGTACCCTCCAGTCAGCTTGAAGAGCATAGGGTTGTGGCGGGTATCCTAACCAACCCAGTGTCTGAGTATTATCGCGTTTTACGAACAAAGATATTGCGAATAATGGCGCAAAACAACTGGAGGTTACTGGGTGTGACAGGCCCGACTCCCTCGTCGGGCAAGACAGTGACGTCAGCGAATCTGGCTGTCGCAATCGCCATGGAGCCCAACCATTCAGCGCTACTTATTGATGCGGATTTGCGTAAGGTCTCATTGAGTGAAATGTTTGGGGTCACTCCCCGTAAAGGCATCTGTGAATTTGTCGCAGGAAAAGCAAGTTTTGATGAAATTCTGCTGCGCCCGGGGCTCGAAAAGCTTGGGGTTATCATGAATAATCGGCCTCGTTACGGTTCGTCGGACTTACTGATGAGAAAGCCCTTGCATGATTTAATGCGCAAGATTAAACAGGAGGATGAAAATATGATTGCTATTTTCGATTTGCCTCCCGTTTTTGTTGGTGACGACGCTATCGCTTTGTCTGCCCATCTAGATGCGGTACTGTTAGTGATAGACTCTGGCAAAACCACTAAGCAACAGCTGACAAATTGTCTGGCGCAGCTGAATGGTGTCAATATTATTGGATGCGTGCTCAATAACGCGTCGGAAGAAGATTGTGCGGCCCAGTTGGATGTAAACTATTATAGGTCTATGTACAGCGAAGAATAGCTCTGCTTCTGGGGAAGAGGTCGGGATTGGAATAATTACGGTTAATTAATTGGAATTATTATGTATTGTGAGTTCTACGGCTTGAAAGAGCCTCCGTTCAACTTAGTGCCAGATCCTGATTTCTTATATATGAGCAGTCAATACCGGCATGCCCTAAGTGCATTAGAGTACGGGCTCACCAAAGACGGGTTCGCGGTCATTACGGGTGATATAGGATCAGGAAAAACCACTTTACTGCGTAAGTTGTTGGAACGGGAAGATTCAAAATACACGGTAGGCTTACTGAACAATACCGTAGTCTACGAGAAAAAAGAACTCCTTCGCTGGATACTGTTCAGCTTTGGCATCCCCTATAATGAGGACGATGGGCAGGTTCAGCTTTATGACCAATTAACCCGCTTCCTGATCAAAGAATACGAATCTGGACGTCAGTGCGTGATGATTATTGATGAAGCGCAGAAGCTGGATACGGATTTTCTAGAACAAGTGCGCATGATCTCTAATATCAATTTTGGTAAGCACCTGTTAATTCAGTTCATTTTGGTGGGCCAGCCAGAGTTGCGGGATTTGTTGCGACGACCGGAATTAATACAGTTTGCGCAGCGCATCTCTGTGGACTACCACTTGCGACCGCTCAGCGAGCTTGATACTCATTTCTATATCATGCATCGGCTCGCTATAGCTGGCGGTGACCCTTTCTTGTTTGACGATGAATCAAAATCTCTTATTTGGAAACACAGTGGCGGAATGCCGCGACTAATTAATGTGTTGTGCGATACCTCCCTGGTATACGGCTATGCAATACAGTCTCTGAAGGTCAACGCAGAGATCGTGTTGCAAGTTGTGCATGACAAAGAACAAGGTTTAACTCCGATCCGAGAAGGCGGCTTAGCTCTTGTGGATAGATCACAAGCCTCGCAATCTTCAGAGTCTTAGATTGCCAGGTAGTGTGAATTAAAATGGCGCAACATATACAACTGCAAGAATGCATTCCCGATAACTTAGCTGGACAACGACTTGATCAGGCGGTAGCGGAGCTATTCCCCGATTATTCCCGTTCACGATTACAGGCGTGGATAAAAAGCGGTCAACTTATGGTGAACGGCCGCAGTAGTAAGGTGCGCGAAAAGGTCATTGGTGGGGAGCAGGTTAAAATTGATGCCCTGCTGGAAGACGAAGTAAAATGGGAAGCGCAACCGATTGATCTTGATATAGTGTTCGAAGATGAAAGTCTACTGGTGATCGATAAACCTGCGGGAATGGTGGTCCATCCTGCGGTGGGTAATCGAGAGAACACTCTGTTGAACGCTCTATTACATCACGCCCCATCTTTAGCCAGTTTGCCCCGTGCTGGAATAGTGCACCGAATTGATAAGGAAACCACTGGGTTACTGGTTATTGCCAAAACCTTGGAGGCGCACACCAGTTTGGTAGGCCAGCTGCAGGATAAGTCGGCTTATCGTGAATATGAGGCTGTGGTTACTGGTGTTATGACTGGTGGTGGTCGCGTCGACGAACCCATTGGGCGTCACCCGACTCAGCGTACCAAGCAGGCCGTAGTACATAGCGGGAAAACGGCCGTTACCCATTACCGGGTTGTAACCCGTTTTAATGCTCATACTCACGTTAAACTTAAGCTTGAAACGGGGCGTACTCATCAAATTCGAGTGCATATGGCCCATATTCAATACCCTTTGATCGGTGATCCAGTTTATGGCGGCCGTTTGCGACTGCCAAAAGGCGCTACCCCAGAGCTTATCGATAGCTTGCGGAGTTTCAAGCGCCAAGCGCTCCATGCCAGACGCTTGGGCGTCGTCCACCCTGTGACAGGAGAAAATTGCGAGTGGGAGAGCCCCTTACCACAAGACATGGTAAGTCTCCTTGAGGTGTTGGCCCAGGATGCCGCAGCAACCCATTGATGCCACCTATGTAAAGCATTGGCTGCAGCCTGATTGGCCGTTGTCCCATGTTACGGCCTATTGTACGACTCGTTATGGGAGTCTCAGCAATGCGCCTTTCGATGGGTTCAATACCGCAGACCATGTAGGGGACGACCCCAGGTCTGTGGCTTGGGCGCGTGCTCAATTAAAGCACTGGTTCGGCTGGTATCAAGAGCCGCAATGGTTGGATCAGATTCATGGCACGCAGTTGGTGCTGGCGGAGCCCGGTAGCCCCAAAAAAGTAGCAGATGCGGTCTACACACGCCAGCCGGGTGTGGTCTGTGCTGTACATACAGCGGATTGTTTACCCATATTCATCGCTAGCGCGAGCGAGCCTTTGGTGGCAATGATTCATGCCGGTTGGCGTGGTCTTGTCGCCGGAATTATTGAGCGAACCCTGGCCCAGCTTGTATCGCCTGCTCCGTCCTTGTGGATTTGGCTGGGTCCGGCAATAGGAGCCCAGGCCTTTGAGGTGGGCCCTGAAGTGCGAGCGGCGTTTCTGCAGCAGTCCAGCGCCTTAGACTCATGTTTTGTGCAAAATCCGGCAGGTCGTTGGCAGTGTGATATTTATGGCATCGCTCGCTTTAAGCTCCAGTCTCTCGGCTGCAGAAATATTTCAGGCGGTAACTATTGTACCTTTAGTGATCAGCGTTTCTTTTCCTTTCGGCGAACACCGGTGACCGGCCGGATGCTATCGATGATATGGCTTGATACAAGTCAATAAACTCGCTCTCTCTTAATAAGTAAGCTTGAATTAGCCAATGGCTGCCCCCAAATTAATGGTCAATGATGGGCTCGATCCTTGAGTCTGTAAACCGAGTTTGAGAGGAACTTATGCGAATTGACCGTTTAACTAGCAAATTGCAAATGGCGTTGTCCGATGCCCAATCATTAGCCGTGGGGAAAGATCACAACTTTATTGAACCGGTGCACCTGCTCTCAGCAATGCTGGAAGACAGCAGCGGCAGTATTAAACCGCTGCTGGCACAAATCGGTGTTAACGTCGGCCAGCTGAGGGATGAGCTTACCGCAGTGTTAATCCGTATGCCCCAGGTGCAGAACCATGACGGCGATGTTCATATGTCCAATGATCTTAGCCGAGTTCTGAATATGGCGGACAAATACGCGCAAAAACGCGGTGACAAGTACATATCCAGCGAAATTGTTGTACTTGCGTTGGTAGAAGAAAAAGGTGCTGTGGGTACGATATTCAAGAAGTTGGGGGTAACCGCAGCAGACTTGGAAAATGCAATCGAAAAAGTTCGAGGGGGAGAGCAAGTGAACGATCCAAATGCTGAAGAAGCAAGACAGGCTCTTGATAAATATACTTTGGATCTCACCAAGCGCGCAGCGGATGGCAAGCTGGATCCGGTGATTGGCAGAGACGACGAAATACGTCGAACCATCCAGGTGTTGCAGCGTCGTACGAAAAATAATCCTGTTCTCATTGGTGAACCCGGTGTTGGGAAAACCGCAATTGTCGAAGGGTTGGCGCAACGGGTAGTTAATGGCGAGGTTCCAGAAGGCTTAAAAAACAAAAGAGTCTTGTCGTTGGACATGGGCTCGCTATTGGCTGGAGCCAAATATCGTGGGGAATTTGAAGAGCGCCTGAAATCAGTGCTCAACGAATTAGCCAAGGAAGAAGGCCGGGTGATTTTATTTATTGATGAGTTGCACACCATGGTGGGTGCTGGTAAGGGTGAGGGTGCCATGGATGCAGGTAATATGCTGAAGCCTGCGCTGGCAAGAGGCGAGTTACACTGTGTAGGTGCTACCACTCTTGATGAATATCGCCAGTACATTGAAAAAGACGCGGCATTAGAGCGGCGTTTTCAGAAAGTGTTGGTTGATCAACCGTCCGTGGAAGATACCATTGCCATTTTGCGTGGTTTAAAAGAGCGCTATGAAGTGCATCACGGGGTCGATATTACAGATTCTGCCATCGTTGAAGCGGCGAAATTATCGCAGCGCTATATAACGGATCGTCAGTTACCGGATAAAGCCATTGATTTGGTGGACGAAGCCGCCAGCCGAATCCGCATGGAAATGGACTCAAAACCGGAGGAGCTTGATCGTTTGGAACGGCGTCTTATTCAATTGAAAATGGAACGAGAAGCTTTGAAAAAGGAAAGTGATGAGGCGTCTCGCAAACGATTGGACAAGCTTAACGAAGATATTGGTGGCATCGAGCGTGAGTATGCAGACCTTGATGAAGTGTGGACTGCAGAAAAAGCCTCACTGCATGGCAGTCAGCAAATTAAGGCAGACCTTGAACAAGCCAGAATTGATATGGAGCAAGCGCGCCGTAGTGGTGATCTTACGCGAATGTCAGAGCTGCAGTATGGTCGTATACCAGAACTCGAAAAACAGCTCGATATGGCGGCACAGGCAGAAATGATGGATATGAAGTTGCTTCGCAATAAAGTGACTGAAGAAGAAATTGCTGAAGTGGTTTCCAAATGGACGGGCATACCAGTTTCAAAAATGCTGGAGGGAGAGCGTGAAAAACTGCTGAACATGGAAGAGGCCTTGCACGAGCGGGTAGTAGGTCAGGATGAAGCGATCAAGGTAGTAGCGGACGCAATTCGGCGCTCCCGAGCGGGGCTTTCTGATCCCAACCGACCCAATGGTTCCTTTCTGTTTCTTGGCCCAACCGGGGTAGGGAAAACGGAGCTGTGTAAGGCATTGGCATCGTTCCTGTTTGATACCGAAGAAGCCATGGTGCGGATCGATATGTCTGAATTCATGGAGAAACACTCTGTGGCTCGCCTGATAGGGGCGCCTCCAGGTTATGTAGGTTATGAAGAAGGTGGCTACCTCACGGAGAGCGTTCGTCGTAAACCCTATTCAGTGATATTGCTGGATGAAGTGGAAAAAGCGCACCCGGATGTCTTCAATATTCTGTTGCAAGTGCTGGAAGATGGCCGCTTGACCGATGGTCAGGGTCGCACCGTGGATTTCAGAAACTCAGTCATCGTCATGACCTCTAATATGGGCTCGGATGTGATTCAGTCCATGGCGGGTGAAGAGCAATATAGCGCTATGAAAGCGGCGGTGATGGAGATTGTCGGTAATCATTTCCGGCCGGAGTTGATTAATCGAATCGACGAGGTTGTGGTATTCCATCCGTTACTGAATGAGCAAATACGCGGTATTGCTGAAATTCAGTTGGAGATTCTGCGTGGCCGCTTGAAGGAGCGGGATTTAACAATTTCGTTTTCTGATGAGGCCATGGATAAGCTGGTGCAGGCTGGGTTTGATCCTGTTTACGGAGCGCGGCCATTGAAGCGAGCCATTCAAAGAGAAATCGAGAATCCGTTAGCTCAAGATATTTTGAGCGGACGCTTCTTGCCCGGAGAAACGATCAAAGCTGACCTTCAGGATGGGCAAATTGCTTTTACCAAAGTGTAGGCCTGTTCCCTCGCGTCACACTGTGTTCACTGTTCGGGAGCGCTATCCCGAACAGTTTTCTTTTATGTAGTTTTCTATTTCTGCTCGACGGGCGGCAATTTCTTCCTCGTTGAGGTACCGGGTCACGCCGCTTTCCGAGGTTTCTTTAATGCGGCTGTTGGCTTTCATTTGGGCCAGATTTTGGTTTTGTAATTTACAGTTTCTTTCCATGATCTCTTTATTCTGAGCATTTATTTTGGCATTGGGATCTTCGGAGGCAGCTTTGTCGCGCTTGTCTTTTCGGCTTTGTTCCAATGATTCCACCGCTTGTTGCTGATCGCTGGGTGTGCCGGAGCTGACATTGATTACTTTAGCCGTCGCTGTGTCTGGAGGGTTTTCGCCGTAGTGGGTGACGCCTTCCTGGTCGACCCATTTGTAGTATTTTGCAGCAAAAGTCGGCTCTGATATGAAGATTATCAATAAAATCAAAGGCATAAGCCAGTTTTTCATTGTTAGCATAATGTAGCCTGATACAGTTAGTTTTCTCTAATTAGTAACTATAGACCTTTTGACTCTGGGTTCGTAGATTTTCACGCATATTTCCAGCGTCGGCCCTCACCTAAGTCTCTGGTTCTGCTGTGCAACATCTATTGACAAAATTTTCCTTCCTGTCAAGATATGCGGCTCACTGAGGTGGGTGCAGTTGGACAGGAGAAACCTTGTTGACCTGCGCTAGAGCGAGACTTAAACCACTTTGTAAGCAGTTATTAGCTGCCGCTACTACCCCGTCGATCTCGCTAGATTATCGCATTCGTAAACGTTTGCGAGGTGGACCAGCCAAAATCAAAGGCATTGGTCCTCCTTACTAGCTCTAACCCACAGGACATAGCAGATGCTCCTTATTGGTCTGTCGTGTAACTGACTTCAAATTTAATTAATGTGATAGTAAATGGCTTGAGCATTTCCTGGCCGATGTAATATCGGCGACAGAATGGTCAAGGTGAGGTGTGATCGTGGAACTTTTATCTGGCGCAGAAATGCTGGTTAGGGCATTGAAGGACGAAGGGGTTGAAACCATATTTGGTTACCCTGGGGGAGCTGTTCTTCATATTTATGATGCATTATTCCAACAAAATTACATCAGTCACGTGCTGGTCCGCCATGAACAGGCAGCTGCACATATGGCTGATGCCTTTTCTCGTTGTAGTGGAAAAACGGGAGTGGTTTTGGCAACCTCAGGCCCAGGGGCTACTAATACCGTAACAGGTATTGCCACGGCCTATATGGATTCAATCCCCATGGTGATTATTACTGGCCAGGTTCAATCTGACTGGATTGGTGATGATGCCTTTCAGGAAACGGATATTGTCGGAGTGTCTAGGCCAATCGTAAAACACAGCTTTATGGTTAAACGCACTCAAGATATACCAACCATTATCAAAAAAGCGTTTTATATTGCGGCAACGGGACGTCCTGGGCCAGTGTTGGTCGATATTCCAAAAGATCTGACCAATCCAGCCGTGACCTACGAATATGAATACCCGGAGAAGGTGAAATTACGATCTTATAACGTCGTAACCAAAGGCCACTCCGGTCAGATCAAAAAAGCCATGGATCTGTTAATGACCGCCAAACGCCCGATTTTCTATGCCGGTGGTGGTGTGGTGCAAGGTAATGCATCTAGTGAATTGACGGAATTGGTGCGCAAATTAAACGTACCTTGTACAAATACTCTGATGGGCTTGGGTGGCTATCCTGGCGACGACCCTCAGTTTGTGGGCATGCTAGGTATGCATGGTACCTATGAGGCCAATATGGCAATGCATCACGCTGATGTGGTTATGGCTATTGGTGCACGGTTCGATGATCGGGTCACCAATAACACCGCTAAATTTTGCCCCAATGCCAAGATTATCCATATCGATGTGGATCCAGCTTCGATCTCTAAGAATATACCAGTGGACATTCCTATTGTGGGCCCGGTAGATCAAGTACTGAAGGAAATGCTGGAACAACTGGATGGCTCGAAAGAACAGCTGGACGCTAAGGCGTTGGATAGCTGGTGGAAGCAACTTAATGCCTGGCGTGAGTACCATGGGCTACGCTACGAAACTTCGGCAACCATTCTGAAGCCGCAACAGGTCATTGAGTGTCTGTATCGAGTAACGGAAGGCGAAGCTATTATCACTTCGGATGTGGGTCAGCATCAAATGTTTGCTGCCCAGTATTATCGCTATAAGTATCCGCGCCAATGGATTAATTCCGGGGGCTTGGGAACCATGGGATTCGGCTTGCCGGCGGCCATGGGTTGCTTGGTGGCTAAGCCTAATGCAACCGTGGCTTGTGTTACTGGTGAGGGGAGTATTCAAATGAATATTCAGGAGCTCTCAACCTGTCTGCAATATAATTTCCCAGTGAAAATTATTAACCTTAATAATCAATCCCTGGGTATGGTGCGACAGTGGCAGGATATGCAGTATCAAGGGCGCCACTCAAGCTCTACTTACGAAGAATCGCTACCGGATTTTATTAAGCTTGCTGAATCCTATGGTCACGTTGGTATTAGGGTTACGCAGCCTGCTGAGCTGGAAAAGGCCATGCAAGAAGCATTTGCCATGAAAGATCGCTTGGTCTTTATGGATATTAATGTTGATCCTACAGAGCACGTTTATCCCATGCAGATCAAAGAAGGCTCCATGCGTGACATGTGGCTCAGTAAAACGGAGCGAACTTAGACATGCGACGAATAATATCAATATTGTTGGAGAATGAACCCGGCGCCTTGTCTCGAGTTGTGGGACTGTTTTCCCAGCGTGGCTACAACATTGAGAGTTTGACTGTAGCACCGACAAACGACCCGACTTTGTCTCGCCTCACGTTGACCACCACTGGTACAGATCGAGTCATTGAGCAGATCACCAAACAGTTGAATAAATTGATTGAAGTGGTGAAGCTGGTAGATCTCACCGAAGGAGCTCATATTGAGCGCGAACTGATGCTGGTAAAACTCAAAGCAACCGGTGCGCAGCGGGCAGAAATCAAACGGACTGCGGATATTTTTCGCGGCCAGATTGTCGATGTTACCAATTCTGTGTATACCGTTCAGCTGGCTGGTGCGAGCGACAAACTGGACGCGTTTATCGAGTCCGTCGGTGAGGCTTCCATTATGGAAGTCGTTCGTACTGGGGTCTCGGGAATCGCCCGCGGCGACAAAGTGCTGGCACTTTAGGCTAAAGCAAACCATTAACTAAATTAATTGAATGACCGCCAAATTTTATTAGAGGAAAACTCATGCACGTTTACTACGACAAAGATTGCGATCTTTCCATTATCCAGAGTAAGAAAGTTGCGATTATTGGTTACGGCTCACAAGGCCATGCGCACGCAAACAACTTGAAAGATTCTGGTGTCGAAGTGGTCGTAGCCTTGCGTCCCGAGTCGGCCTCTGCGGCTAAAGCAGAAGCGGCAGGCCTCGCAGTTAAGTCAGTGCCGGAAGCGGTACAGTGGGCTGATTTGATTATGGTGTTAACGCCAGATGAATTTCAGGCTCAGTTGTACAAAAATGAAATTGAACCCAATTTAAAAGAAGGTGCCACCCTCGCTTTCGCTCATGGTTTTGCGATTCATTATAACCAGGTTGTACCTCGGGCTGATCTTGACGTTATTATGGTGGCACCCAAAGCACCAGGACATACAGTACGTTCCGAGTTTGTTAAAGGCGGCGGTATTCCAGATTTGGTGGCGATTTATCAGGACGCTTCCGGTAACGCGAAAAATGTGGCCTTGTCCTACGCTTGTGGCGTTGGCGGTGGTCGTACCGGTATTATTGAAACAACTTTTAAAGATGAAACCGAAACAGATCTCTTTGGTGAGCAAGCGGTGTTGTGCGGTGGTGCTGTGGAGCTGGTGAAGATGGGCTTCGAAACTTTGGTAGAAGCCGGTTATGCACCAGAAATGGCCTACTTTGAATGTTTGCATGAGTTAAAACTGATTGTAGATTTGATGTATGAAGGCGGCATAGCCAATATGAATTACTCAATCTCCAATAATGCAGAATATGGCGAGTACGTAACGGGTCCCGAAGTCATCAACGAAGAATCACGGGCTGCCATGCGTAATGCGCTGAAGCGCATCCAAAATGGTGAGTATGCGAAGATGTTTATCGCTGAAGGTGCCCATAACTACCCTTCAATGACCGCTTACCGTCGTAACAACGCAGCGCATCCTATTGAGCAGGTAGGCGCTAAACTGCGTGAAATGATGCCCTGGATTCAAGCAAACAAGATAATCGACAAGTCAAAAAACTAGGCGATTCTCAGTCTCTCAAAAAACGCGGCTATTAGCCGCGTTTTTTGTATCAGCGCGATCACTTGATTCAGGTTGCTGCTGTGTTGTCTTGATTTTGTCATATTCCCATAATCTTGCTTGAGGTTGAAAAAAGCGCCGGAAAGGCTCACAGTATTGAATATCGCCCGGTAAAACACAGGAAATGGATAATGGCGGATAAAAAAACTAAACCAGCATCTATCGCTGAATCAGACAAAAGCGAATCCATCGTTGATTTCGGTGGTTCTCATCAGCCGGATATGGCAAACGATGAAGAGCTGTTCGCAAAAGGTGTAACTTTTACAGATGGTGTCACATTTGAAGTTGTAGAAGGTGAAGAGTTAGAGGGTGGGCGTAAAATTCGACGCAAGGGCGTCTATTTGTTGCCGAACCTTTTCACTACAGGTGCCTTGTTCTCGGGCTTTTACGCCATCATAGCTGCGATGAATGGTATGTATGAGCAGTCTGCCATTGCAATATTCGTGGCCATGATATTGGATGGTCTCGACGGCCGGGTGGCTCGACTTACCAATACTCAAAGTGATTTCGGCGCTCAATATGATAGCCTGTCCGACTGTATTTCCTTCGGTGTGGCACCAGCATTGGTAGTTTATTCCTGGTCTCTTGCATCTTTGAATAAGTTGGGATGGATGATTGCCTTTGTCTATGTGGCATGTGCGGCGTTGCGACTCGCGCGCTTTAACGTTCAAATAGAAACCGCCGATAAGCGCTATTTCACGGGGTTGCCCAGCCCAGCGGCGGCGGCTGTCGTGGCCGGTATGGTGTGGTTTGGCAGTAACGAACAATGGGAAGGTCAGATTGTTGGGATAGCCAGTATCGTCGGACTGATTACTGCGTTTGTAGCTGTTATGATGGTGAGTAACGTTAAATATAACAGTTTCAAGGAGCTAGACTTCAAAGGGCGGGTTCCGTTTGTGGTGATTCTGGTGGTGGTGTTGGCGCTGGCGGTGATCTCTTCATATCCGGCGGGTATCTTGCTGGGACTGTTTTTGATTTACGCTTTTAGTGGTCCGGTAACCAGTATTTTTCGAAAAAATAAAAAAAAGCCGTAACATAAAGCGTATTTATGCGTCAAAACCTCATACCCACAGGATGGAGAGGATTTGCGCTATGTTAATTCGGAGTAAAGCTAAGTCGGAACCCCGGTCTTTCGAGATAACCTCAGAAACTCAGTATTTATCACGTCGTGAGTGGTTGAAAAAAGCCGGTATCCTTGGGGGTGGTTTGCTTGCTGCTCCGGCTTTGTCTCAGGCCGCATCCAATGACTGGCGTGATATTCTTCGCACTAAAATGCAGTCCAGTAAACAGTGGCCCCATAAAATCAGTGATGAACTGACACCTTACGAAGATGTCATCAGTTTTAATAATTTTTATGAATTTGGAACCGGCAAGAACGACCCGATACAAAATAGCAAAGACTTCAAAGTAGACCCTTGGTCAGTGCGTATTGAGGGAGAGGTGGGCAAACCCGGTCGTTACAGTCTTGAAGATCTATTCAAATCCCAAACCCTTGAGGATCGCGTCTACCGCTTTCGGTGCGTCGAAGCCTGGTCTATGGTAGTGCCTTGGGTCGGCTTTCCCTTAGCCGACCTGCTGAAGCGCTTTGAGCCTACGTCAAAGGCAAAATATGTCCGCTTCGAAACCATGCTGGATCCAAAACGCTTTCCGGCCCAACGAACCGCCCGTTCTACCATCGACTGGCCCTATGTAGAAGGTTTGCGCATTGATGAGGCCATGCATCCTTTGACGCTGATGGTAGTGGGAGTTTACGGAAAAACGCTGTTGCCCCAAAACGGCGCTCCTTTACGATTGATGGTGCCATGGAAATATGGTTTTAAGAGTATTAAGTCCATTGTCAAAATAGAGCTTGTGGAAAAGCAGCCGATTAATACCTGGCAGCAGCTCGCTGCAAACGAATATGGTTTTTACGCCAACGTTAATCCAGACGTAAGCCACCCTCGCTGGAGTCAGGCTCGGGAGCGTCGCCTGCCTAATAGTTTGTGGAACCCCAATTGGATACCCACCCAAAAATTCAATGGTTATGAAGATCAGGTTGCGAGCCTATACAAGGGCATGAACCTGGAAAAGCTGTACTAGCGATCTCATATTATGAAAAAAGCCCAACGCATTTGGCTGAAAGTCTTAGTCCATTTAGCCCTGGTTATGCCGGCTCTTTGGTTGGTTTATTTGATTGTGAGTCAGTCCTTAGGAACAGATCCCGCTGAAAAGGTGGTGCGAGACCTGGGTTTTGCGGGCGCTTGTATACTCTGGTTGAGCTTGGCGATGACACCCTTGAAGCGGCTAACCCAAAGCAGTGACTGGATTTTGTTTAGACGTTTACTGGGGCTTTGGAGTTTTACTTATCTCAGCTTGCATCTGTTGGCGTTTCTTGTGTTCTGGGCAGGGCTTGATGTAGCTATTATTTTAGAAGAGGTGAGTGAACGGCCCTATATTATTGTGGGTTTAAGTGCCTGGTTGTTAATGGTGCCGTTGGTTTTTACCTCCACTCGTAAGGCGCGACGACAACTTGGTCGACGTTGGGTAACGCTTCATAAACTGGTTTACCTTTCGGCTCTACTCGGGTTGCTCCATATATTTTGGTTTAGCAAGTTGGATTTCGTGCAACCTATTGTTTTTGGTGTGTTGTTGTTTGTGATGTTTGGGCTCCGGTTTAAAGGTCGGGCGCAGCGATCAAAGTAATAATTCAAAGCAATAATTCGGCAACTTTTTTAGTATCGTCTACACTGGCGTAACTGTGGCGAAATAACGCTTGCAATTGGTCCAGGCCGCGGCGCGTCAGGGTTGTACTGATGGCTTCCCAGGTGCCGTGTAAACATATAGGCAAGGGGCTGTAACATGTTGAAAAATATGTTGAAAGAAATTCAAAAAAAAGCGTTGACGAAAAAAAGTTGAGCCCTATAAT
>CAWUJH010000014.1:0-82710 GCA_963922875.1 uncultured Ketobacter sp.
CGACGAAATATGCCCCGCCTTAAAAATAGCGATGAACTTTTGGTAATGCTCATCCAGATAGTCGTTCTCAACCAACACTTGAAGCAGACGATTCTTGTCATCTTGTAAAATTCCATCTGTCGCGTCTTTCCACAAATTACCATGCTGGGAACACAGCGATTGAATTGGAAGTGCACTGGATAGTGCCGATTTGTCGTGTGTTTCTTGCAATTGAAACTGTAATGCGTGTTTATGACTGCGCTGTTTTGCTTTTATAGCTGCAAGGCGTTTCTGATATTCATGATCCTTATTCTGCAATTTTTTGAATGGATTTGTTATGTTTTGATTGCTTCGGTTTGACTGTGCGTTTATGTTTTCAAGATTTATCATTTCACTGAACTTGTCGGGCTTTACAATTTCATTCATATCTATACGCTGAATGGTATGTAAAGCAAAAGCACCGTTCGGTTCAATCTCTTTCGCGACCTTAAGAAGGAAAACCATATTAAGCTCTTCAATTGAGTCTAATACCTCTGAATGCGCAGATTGGAGTAGTTCTTTCAGTTGCAATATTTCACCGTCATAATGCTTCCTCAATTCTTGGCGTACTTTTCTGGCAGCGGAAAAGAGGTCGACTAAAAGTCCTTTTGACTTGTGCAGTGTGGCAAAATCATCACAGTATTTGTTTTTATAGATGATAAAGCATAACAGCTGGTCCTGGACACGATCCGTAATCTTCATGTGCGGCGATAGCAGCGAGCGATACAATACAAATTCATTGACGATGTTTTTAAGAATGCGCATGTCATCGATGTAAATCATGATTTCCCGCAACATGTTATCGTCGAACTCGTCTTTCAATCCTGCCTGCTCCAACAAATCCCTAAAAATGGGATACGCGTTGCTTTGATGGGCGATGGGAATCACCGGCACTATTGCATCAAAAAACTTGGCACGATCGTCGAATTTAAAGATATCGTCCTGTACCGCATAAATAAATCGAATTGGCCGCGTAACGTCAGCACTGTGATTTAGAATAGTATTGAGTTCTTTGAGTTTGGTGAATATAGCATTGTCACGAAACCGGTCCAGGTCTTCAAATATTACAATATCCGTATTATTCGCTTCCAGGTGATAGATTATTTCCTCCAGATATTGGTTAAATACGGAATCATTTTTCCCCGAAAACACCACTTCCACCTTGGAAAAGCTGAATTTGCTGATCGCCAATCCTTGTAGGGCTTGTAGTATATCACGCAGTAGAAGTATGCCTACGCCCAGGACAAACGATAACAGGCTCAGCACCGGAAATGTGTGCGCCTCCAATAAACCAGTCCACGACAGGCTATTTGACACATATAAAAATGCCAATGCGAGGATCCAAACGACTACTATGGATGTAACAGTAGGGCTGATTTTCTTGGGAGCAATGCGCCGAAATCGAGAGCCCGATACTTTATCACTTCTAGCGCGGTACAGCAGTTGTTGAACAATGCTTTTCTCTAAAGATTGCAACTCAGGTGATTGGGGGTTTAGATTTTGGTTATCATTGCTGCCTTGCCAGCTTTTGAAGTTGGCAAGGGAAATCCAGGTGTAGTTGTACTGGGGATTCAAACGCGCAAAGGTTTTCAGTAGTGATGTCTTACCGCTGGAATACGGCCCTGTAACCGCGATTTCGTGAACCTGGGCTGCCCGATTTTCGATGAGTTCCGACAATTGACGTAGATAGGGATCTACATTGTCCGCGTAAGCGGTTGGGGTCAGATCAAACAGCGCAGCCTGATACGCGGGCTCGCTCCATTTAATTGCGGTACTGTAAAGGGAGAGCAGCCGGTGGCTCAGGCTTTTTGCGCAAACAAATTTAAGTCGTTTCAGGCGTTCTTTGATGTGCAGCAATTTACTGTTCCCCTTTCGTTTGGAGGGCATTGATGTGTTCCAGTATGGTGCTCAACCGGCCTTCGGCTTCTGAATCAAGGTACAAAACCTATCTCTCAGGACAGCAAGTGCAGTCATTATTATTCATTTACTCTCTCCACACGTCGGAGGTTCCTGCGCGAATCGCTGCCACAACGAATTTGGCAGATAGCAAGCAACCGATTCGATGGAATGAGTCACCTTTATTCTCGCCCCCATCGTCGACAACCGCTTTAACGGCAAAAAACGCCGTGCGGCTACGAGCATGCCGTGCCGCTTCGTATACGGAGTAGACTTCCATGTCGAATCCTGTCAGCTTTCGCTGCCCAACTGCCAGTGAAGAAGTTTTGCCTTCCTCGGCAATGACCGCGCTTCCGCTACTAGTGATCGCACCAGGTATTATTCTACAGCTAACTCGCTCTTTATCATTCGGTACCTCTGACTTGGTGGGATTTAAATCAGATTGTAGGTTCGTCATAGCTGGCCCCGAAGCGACCTCTACGAGCTTATTGTACACATCAACATCCAATTGCACGTCGTAGTGTTCAGACTTAAAGCCTGTCGAGCTCCACTTTCCCGCATCATGCTGATGGCAATTCTGTGTCACTAACAAATCATATATCTCAGACTCTCCAGCAACTCCACCGCAGATGCCACTCATGCAGATTAGGCGGGGTTCGAACCGATCTAACGCAAACGCAGCAGTAATTGCTGCTGCCACTAGCCCCATACGGCTAGTACGAACGATTACAGTCTTGTATTCACCAATCTGAGCTTCTCGGCAACTCAAGCCTGCGATCGTTATCACAGGTCCCAAGCTATCAGTGAGGTCTTCAAATGCTAGAGCCTCATTATCCAATGCACACAGGATAACCACATCGAATTTTTTCTTCGGCCGAGCTGCTAGCAGTTTAATCTTCAATGCATCTCGCCACTCTCCATGATCGTTGAAGCGAATCACATTAATGTCAACTAGGTTCAGGTCATGCACAAAGTCCCCTTCGGTAAGGCAGTGTTGGGTCAATACAATGGCGGGTGTACTAAAAGATTTACTTTGATAGTCTCGCGTAGTCTCGACTAGTGATTCGTGGTGGTCTTCAACGGTACCGTCTTTTGCCGAACGGGGCACTAAGAGATCAAGAAGAATCAAGTCGAACTTCTCTTTGGCAACTGCACGCGAATAGTCCAGCCAATTCTTTTCTCGTTTGATTATAGCCTCAGGTATTATTTCACTGATATATTCACGAACTTGTTCAAACTTCTCATTTTCGTCTTCCAATACCAAAATATTCATAGCTGTTCCAAGATTAAATTAATTTCCACTTTCCATCGGTCGTCATTCTCCAAGTATCGAACGCAACCGCCAACAGCGATATCGAATTTTTCGAGTATTTTCTGTTTTGCTAAGTGCACAGGAATTGGGAGGCTCTCGATCTCGATATCGGGATACTGAGTCAAAATAATGCAGAGAGTATTGTTTCCTGTACCGGAGATCTCAAACAAAACATCGAGTCCACCTGATGACAAAGGGAACGGAGAGCCTGCCCCTGCTAGCGGATCATGGCTATGGATCGACATATCAATAATTGCCAACTCAAATTTGTGTGATTCTAACTGCGCTGTCGAAGAAGCCAGACTTTGACACTCTATAATTTCAATTTTTCCGTTAAAGATTTTTCTCAAATGAGAACGGATGCCTTCCATCTTAAATTGATCGTCTTCGACGATCAGACATTTAATTTTATTAGTGCTCCAGTGCATAGATAAGCCTCGCTTGTACTTCGTTGCCTACTACCTCGTACTGATCTAGCTCAAAGTCCTGCCGATTGCTCTCTAAAAGGAGAAGCTTAGATATACCACTCTTTTTATCGTATAAATTTGCATCTTGGAAACCTACCTTCTTGCGTTTTTCGATATTATCAGAAACCTTATAAAGGTCATCTGTTGGTTTGATCGAGGAGCATATTTCAATGACCAAGCGCTTTTTTTTGCCTGGTACGATTTCAAACTTTCGCCTTAGTGGGCGGTTGCGATCCGCGTATTTAGCTGCATTACCAACCACGATTGCGAGAGAATCATAGATTAGATGGTAGAAGCTGCCGACAAGCTCGATATCTTCCTTACTGTCGTCGGCATTTTGAGGATCGAAATCTGGAATAGTATCCCTTACTTCAGCAACTGTGGCGGCAAAGATTAATGAAACCGTTGCCTTAGGCGCCACGATTGATGGGCGCTTGAACCAGCCAAGCATGATGGAGAGCTTCCGATCGATAGATAATTCTAATTCCCGACGAAAGGCATCTGCTAGATTAGCATCGACTGAAGCCGCAGCGGGAACTAACTCTTCACCAAGAAATTTTTCATTTTTTAAAGGTGTCTGTTGATCTTTTAGGTACCGAATGAGTGTGATCAAGTCCAATTCCGCCAGACGCCAGCAGTAATCTATGATAGTTAGACATATATCATCTGTTGATGTCGTTTCAGCATATCTTTTAGCAATATTCTGAACAGCCGCATCCAATACCTCTTGCTTGTTGGGGCCGTACGTTTCCGGAGTTAAAAGACCCTGCGGCTTTGCTTTTGAATAAACATGTAAGCGCTCCGCAATGATTTCCTCAATCGCTTTGCTGTAAACGTCTTTCCATACATTCCATTTCGATACGAATTGATAATTAGCAAAGAGCCGGTTGAATTTATCAGATTTTTCTAACGAATTGATAACACTCGAATATACTTGCCCGTGAAAGGTGCCATGACGGATCCGTCGACCGATATATGACGCGATACCAAAAACCGCATTTGAACAGAATGCAGTATAGCTTTGGGTCATGATCATTCTAATCATTGTCTCGTCGCAGGTGATGGATACTCCTTTCTTTCCTGATCCCGTCGAAGTAAGTGCGCTACTCAGCTCAATCATCATCTCATCTTCAATCCAGGACGTGAAGCGCGAGGGGTCCACGTAGATCCTGTGATCATCAATCTCGTTTCGAACTCTGTTTATCTGGTGATCGATCCTCACAGCGCGAGCGCGCTGAAGGTAATTATCATCGTTAGTAAATCTAGCCATCCATTCATGTAATGATGCTCGAATTTCGGGGATGTCGGCACGATGTGGAGCGAGCTTGGTGAGCTTGGCTAAGAAGTCTTCAGTCGCAATATCATATATGTACTCTGCCACATAGGGATGAGACTTTTCATACGCCTCAATAAGCTTGAGCAGCGAGCCATCTTGAGTATTGAAAGCTATATCGCCCAAAATTTTCCTTAAAAGGAAACCGTCAAGTTCATTTTTACTTCGTTTGGCTAGCAGCAAGAAAAGGATCAGTTTAACCAGTTTGTCCTTTGCAAGTTTTGCTGCCGTACGAACCGAACTGATTGGAACTGTGCGTGCTAAGTCTCGCGTCAAACCCATAAGGGAGAGCAGGTCTTCCTTTTCGAACCCGATCTGCCCCTCTGACTCAGTCAGCCAATAGTTAAATAGTGCAGATCTCGTGACTGTACCGGATAATTCCAACTTGGCTAGTGCAGGATAGTTATGCCTGGTGAATTGCGAACTACCTACGAGATCATGTAGAGTCGTACTTGAAATCCAAAAATTCAGCTCTTGTTCAAGCTTGTCAGTCAATATCTCCGCATCTTCATGTGATGCATCGTAATAGCTATCGACCAGTATTCGATATTTCCGAATCGGTTCATACTCCAACCATGCGCTGGATTGTTTAAAAAAAGCGTACTCGCCTTCGCTGGCAGTAGCATCGTAGGTCTCCACTAGTCGCTCAAAGAGACCAGTCTGGCCTAGAGCGTTGGCAACCTCAGTGATAGCGGGAAAGTTTTCCATTTGAAAAAAATGGCGATTAAATTTAGCTATAATAATAGCGTCTATTAGAGAGCACTTTACTATTTCACCAAGAAAAGTCCCTAAATCCTTAGTTGAGGCTGCAAATGGTTGAACGGCAATTTTGGATAGCATACGAGTATAACGATTAATAAAACCATGGTCAGCAATGTTTAGCACTGATCTCTTGGTCATAAGAAGATTCTGATCCAGTGCATATGTGTGGATCAGTGATGACACCACCACACCTTTAATATCGGCCTGTAATACCAGCTTCTCAATACGCTCGTCGGCACAGTCTTGTTCAAGGTTTTCTCGGATAAGAATGACTCGCCGTAATAGTGCGTGACTCCAGCCATCTGCTTTTAAAGTTTCGACAATTAAGTCTAAGCATGTAGTGAGATCCCTGTCAGCATAAAGAGCATCAATTGTATGTAGAGAATTGGCTAGCTGTAATAGGCGCGTTTTATGCGTTTGAGTGCTGACTTCGATATACTTTAGTAACTCCTGTAAATCTGCCTCACCATGACCATAAAGAATATCGACAAAAAGTGGCTTTTTTGGGAATAAGGGTGGTTGTCTCGCAGCCCTAGTTAAAGCAGGGCTATTCAAAATAGCTTCTAGGTCTTCGATTTGGGCCTTTCCAAGATTGCTACGTACGGTAGCTAACTGGTTGATGGCATCTTCATTTTTCCCGCCGAGTATGGATCTAAGCTTATTTCTAGTTTTTATGTCAAACCGCTTTAATACGTCATGCCTGCGCATTGTTGATTCCTATATACTTGCTCTTTCATTCTGCTTAATTTCCTTCTAGCATTCAGTGAAGTCATTTTCTGGAGGCAATCGTTAAATAACGGTATTCCTTCGACTAATGAAAATCCACACCCTGTAAAAAATGCCCGCCATCAATCGTCAGAATATTGGTATAAATTTCCGTGCTGTCGATGGATTTATGCCCCAGCAGCTGACTTACGTACTTTAACGGCCGTCCATGCAAGAGTAGATGAATCGCGAAAGAATGCCTAAACGTGTGGGCACTGATGCGAAACGGCGCCCTGCCCCCTACTCGCTCCACCAAAGCATGAATATGCCGGTTCACGGTCTGGCGGGCCATGGGAAACAGCCGCTCGTCCTTACGAAAATGTCCCGCGTACAAATAACTCTGAATCCGATCCAGCAACACGGTATCCATAATCGGCACATAGCGTTTCGGCGACCGTTGCAAGGATCTTTTCGAAGGCCGTCCCGGTCCCTGCTTCAAGGTTTTCAGCACAACTCCGAAATCGTAGCCGTCATCGACAAAGCTGCTTGGGGTCAGGGCCAGCAGCTCCGAGACCCGAGCACCCGTGGACCACATCAGATCCAGCATCAAGCGCCGAGTCGGGTGCTTTTCCACCTCCAGTAACAGCAAGACTTCCGGCTTGATCAAATAGCCAGGCATGGCATCGATGGTGTCCAGCACTAGGGGCCGCTTGGCTACCAACCGATCCCAGTCAATTTCAACTGACTGAATAGGGTACGCCACTGACGGAGTTTCCGGTGGCCGGAATAGGCTTTGCGCGCCCGATTTGGGAAAAGCG
Source organism: uncultured Ketobacter sp. (assembly GCA_963922875.1). Classification (GTDB taxonomy): domain Bacteria; phylum Pseudomonadota; class Gammaproteobacteria; order Pseudomonadales; family Ketobacteraceae; genus Ketobacter. The sequence continues at coordinate 7,312 of CAWUJH010000014.1, forward strand.
CCGTTTCTCACTGGATTTTGCACCAATTCACTTACTTTACGGGTTCAATATCTAAGCAATATACGCCTCTTTTTCAGCTCCGAAAACCCTAAAATTGCGCAAAAATGCTGGCTAAAAAATGAATAATGATCCGCGCACCACTCTACAGTTAAATGGTGCAATGGGATAGCAAAAAGAAAAATGATAGCGATAGCACATAAAATCACGATTTCGTTCCGATTAGCAGCATGAGCCTCACTAGTTGGTTGAGAGAGTCTAGCCTTTATAGATGCAATGTGCGTGCTTGGGCCCGTACCCGTTCAACATGGTTAGGTTTAATTTGCCAGATGTGTGGGTCGGGCTGGTGGACCGGCTTGACGTTGTAGGTCTCAACGGTCAAGTGGTGGTGGGATGGTTCCGAGCAGGTGGCGACCCAGTAAGGTTGGTATCGGCGTAAAAAGTCCAGTTTCGACCAGCGTATCGCCCGGTTCTCCTCGTCCGCCGACTGCGCCAATTGTAGCAATTCATAAAACGAACTCAGACATTCCTCGGCAAACACCCGTTGGGTTACCCATAAACCTTGAGGATAGGTCCAGTCGCGTGGAATAAATGGGGCGCCTTCACTGAGCCAAATCACCAGACCGTAGTAGCATTGTTTTTGATTTGACCAGAAAAGAGATTGTGGCACCGAGCGCCACTCCCAGTACATACGCCAGATAATAAAGGCATAACTCACCGGACAGGTCAATGGCAATTCCAGCTTTGCACTGTTCCGCCACAACGCCCGGGATAAAGTGTGGATGCAAGGCTGGTGGAATTTAACCACCTTGCGCCAGAGATAACGCCGCAAGGCCCGATACAGAATCAGGATCTGTTGATAAGGCTGGTCGGTATCCCAGGCGCGGCCTAAATATTGATAATTCACGTGAAATCGACTAGGCGGCCGGTGCTTGGTGACAGAGCGCTGCAGTCCACAATGATAGTGCTGATACAGTCGATCGGGTGGTGGTGCAATGGGTTCAGTGGCATCCCACCTCCGAGCTAGAAAATTCAAAAATCGCATGTATTCTAACTTGCGCTCCACCTGAAACGCTTCGGGTAAACAGACGGTTCCCTGTTCATTGATGAGGTAATGGTTACACACGGTATAGCTGGTTTCGATGATCCGATGATAAAGATCGGTGGCCTCACTCAACTCGATCAGTGCGTCACGCTGCGAGCGCGTCAAGGATCGAGGTTGAGAGTTCTTACGCCAGACAAAGTGGGCCCAGGGCTTGCGACACGAAGGGCAATGATACGGGTTCGCGAACAATGGTCGGCTTAGGCGGTAGGGGATTTGTATTTTGCAATTAGGGCAATGTTCTATTAGAGGTTTTTGATGGATCGGGCAATGGGTAATGTGGTTAATTTGGAAAACGGTACTGTGGTAACCCGCAGCTAGGCAATCCGTACACAGACGTAAGTGGGTCGCAGTTTCCCAGGGCCTGCGGGGCTCCTCCCCACTATGAAACACAAAAGCTTGCCGAACCTGCTCCTTCGAGAGTCCAGTGATCCGTGCAATCTCTGAAATATCAAACAGCCATGCGTCGGCGAGCGATCCGTCAGGATTCTGCTTTTGGAGATAACGCCTACGTGACTGACGAGAGACAACAATGTCGATTAATTCGATGGTACGCAGGTGATTCAAATAGCAGAATTTACTGAACAGGCTGTAGGCCGATTCGGCTTGGCTGAACCAGCCCGGTCGCTGACAATAGGATTCTTGCGAGGATTGGTTTGGAAGATGAACGATGCTCATCTGTCGTCCAGCAGGCTCAGCAACTCCAATTCAATCTGCGATTGGGTAAACTTTGAGAGATTTACTGCTTCGACGCAGATTTTTTCATCGACATGGAAGTGTTCGTCATCAGCATTCTGATATTCAATCAACATATATTCTACCGCTCGAGTAAAGTAAGTCATGGGAATATCAATTTGGGTTGCAGGGGAGGTCTCCTCATGAGCTGCACTGAACACATCCCATAACAATTCAGCGCAATCAAACATCCGATATCCATTATCGAATGCTTTTGTTAAAAAGAAGCGGGTATAAGTCCAGTCACTATCCGGTGGGTAGCAGGCTTCGTCATATTCATGCAGACAGGTCGCCAGTTCATCCAGGCTTCGAAGTCCGTTGAATTTGAGCTCATCAATCATAAATCGCTGTATAATTTGAATTGCACCCTCCTCTCGCATCGCGAGCTTTTGGTGCTTTAACTGTTGCTGTCCTACCATAAATGTCAGCAAACGGATGCCCTGCTGGTCTAATTCATCGTGCAAATCTCGCAACCATTCATATTCGCACATGGAGAGTTTCTGGGCTTCATCAAAAAAAATAACCACACACTTGTAGTCGGAATGTTCGCCCTTCTCTAGTAGAAATTTGGTTAATCGACCACGTTTGGCACTGATAATGCCGGCATTGGGCTTCTCGTGCCCCACGGTACGCAACAGATCTGAAAAAAAAGAGGTCTCAGAACTGGTGCCTTTCTTCGGGCAAATAAATTGATAGGCGGGCAGTTTCGGAAAGTCAGTTTTGATGGCACCTAAGCAATACATGATGCTTCGTGACTTGCCATAACGTGGGAGCGCATACGTCATGGTGCCAGGAATTTTGAAACGAACACAGCGTTTAATCTGGGCGTAAAAATTCTCAATCGAGGGTGTCGGAATGATATAGCGCTGTTGGCAAAGCGGGTGTTTAGCCTCTTTGATAGGCCGAGTAACGGTTTGCATCCTAAACCATCCTAAAAGACCACAGTCTTTTTTAGTTTGAGATTAATCAGTTTGGGTTTTTCTCGGGGACCCGCTTTATCGGTTTCCGATGTTGATTCTACGAGTACTTTCTTTCTAGGTTGCTGGAACTCGCCACTTTGTATCAGAAGTTTGGCCAGTTCCGTCGCATCTCGTTTACATCTTTTGGCTGTTTTGCGTTTATGCTCAATGTATTTTTCGACGGCATCATCTCCGGCTTGATAGCTTAGTTTTCGTGCTCGCCTGAGAGACATTATCGCCCTTCGAGTTTGCAGTGAATGCTTCGTATAGCGCCATTTAAGTTCAGCGTGAAGAATTCCGAATTCTTCGCCTGTCATTAGAAATGCTTGAACTTTGCGTAAATCACGGGAGCTGTAATAAATATTGATTTGCTTACCAATCATGTTCACGGCATTGGACAACACATCATTGCTATAGCGGCTATTTTCAAAGTTGATGTGTGGTCTCTCACCCGTAGCTTCGTTCCCCCGAACAGTAACAACTTTACTCTCATAGAATAAACAAAGATCCTTCTGTCTGATTTTTGATATGGGGTAAAATCGACAGGGTTCCTTCATTAGGAAATACTGCATGGCCTCTAATGGAGTTTTTCCACCCAGTGATGAATGTTGTGTTGCATTGTAATTTGCAATAATAACTTCGATCATTTCCTGTAGTTCTTCTAAGGTAATGAGTAGAGATAACTCACCATTGGGGTCTGATAAGGCGCGCCGTATGTCCTCCGGGCTCCTTCCGGTAGTACCTGGTAATCGATGTGCAAAATGTACGGAAAGATTACGAAAGAATGATTCTATAAAAGCCCTACTGTTGGGCATTCCGACCGGACCAGCGTCAGGCCAGCAGCCAATAACACGAGTCATTACGGACATTAGTTTGTTTGAGAGGTTCGCCTTCGCATTATCCACTCTTAGTGATTTGAAGCCCATAAACCGCAACTCTTTGTAGTTCGATGAAGGAAAACCAGCACCGGGCTTATAGGTTAACTCTGGTATTGAGAAGTGGGAAAATCGTTCTGCATGAAGAGAATGATGGATAGCTTCAATGATGTCGTCGGTCGAGTATTCTATAGCTGGGACCAGATAGTAACCAAGGATGCACTTGGTTACGACGTCTCCAAGCGCGAGGATCCAAATGCGCGTGCATTCGACCGGTTCATCGATCCCATATGGTGTGCGGATTTTAATAGTTAGTCGAAGATCAATTTTGTGTCCATCCAATTCAACTGCGTCATATGGAAAAGCCGGTTTTGGCAACAGTGGATCATCCTCCGCACGCCATGTTGCAGTCAATACCCGTCCACCGGCATCAGTTACCGATGCGCTCCAGCTCTCGCTCTGGATTTGTTTCACATAGTTTGTAAGAGTTCGATACCCCGCTTCTCGTGTAGTAAACGGATAATCTTCAGATCCGATACCAATTTCTCGGCATTTTTTTAGAAACTTCGAGTGAATAGACTTATAACTTGGTTTCGTTTCCTTTGCCCTACTGACCTTTGCTGTTCTACTTTCAGCTTTCTTGTCCAGAAATTCTTTTAATTCAGGATGTTGATCCAGCAACGCAGTGAAAGCGCCAGAAAGCCCTCCATGCTGGATTGATCGCTTTTTACAGGTCTTTAGTCGCTTGTATTGTTTCTGCGATCGGTAGGGTTGCAAACCAAGAAACCCTCTCTGGCAACCTTGATCATCCTCTTTAAGGCAATTTTGTGCCAGTGTATTGATGTAGCTACGGGAAATGCCTGTTCGATTGGCTATGTCCTTCAGGGACAAGTTAGGTTGTTCGAAATAGAGCGTGATGGCCTCACGCCGCCGCAAATAAATACGGCGCTCTTTTTCAGGAAGCACGGAAGGGTCCACATTTTTCCAGGTTTCGAAATCAATTGCCTCTGGGGGGATGTTAGCCCGGCTATACTGGCACCCTTGATAGCTCAGCATGGTGGGTTCCACTCTATAATTGTGTTGTTACTTATAAGTTCGCATTCAGCGTTTTGGTACCTAACTGTGTGCCGCCTTATCAATTCAAATACGGTGGCTCTAACGATGACAGGGTCACATTCAAACAGAGCATAAAGTTGGCCCAGAGAACAGGAATGATATTGTTGAAAATAGTCGCGTACTCTATTTAAAAAAACGTCACTGATGTCGTCCCGATTTGCTGAGAGTTGCTGCAAAATAGTTTGCCAATTATTGTAGTAGGTGGGTGTGACCATTATTTCTTGGTCAGTGAGTACATCGATTTCTATTGACCGATCTGTACAGAAATCGACAAAGGATTTGCACTGACTGATCGTGTCAATCAGCTTATCTTTTCGGCCTTCACTGGTTAAAAATACAAAACGATATGAGGCACCTTCCGTCCAGAAGTTCGCAATGATGCTTTTGCCTTTTATAGGAAGCTGAAAAGCACGCTCACAAAAATAGCCAACGGTCGGATCTGATTCGAGCATAATCCAGTAATAGAGCGAAAGCTGGCCATAAAGTAATATGGTTTTGCCGCGCTTTGGGCTCCATACATAATAAACGTGGCTTTTTTTTGAACGACGCGCCTTTATGGGATCTTTAAAGGTGAGGTAATCTTCTTTGGCTGCTGGTTGGTTCATCAGCTGAACACCACTGTGTTTCAGAGCAGCCAAATGCTTGGATAGCTGATTGGTTGGTAATGTGTTCTTGAATGATTTTCAAGTTTAGGACAGCATAATTGACATTGTTAAGATCGTTTAGCTATCACCTCATGACTAAAGGCTATTAAACTTCGCCAACAAGTGCGGATAGTTATCGAGCTGATTAATAAATGCTCAAACGTGTGCCGATTCCGAGATTTACTTCATTTTCCAGGGAAGTAAATCTCAGTAAAAAATCTACGGAAAAAGTTATTTTACAAGGGGTTAGAGATGGGCTGGAGTAATAAAATTTAGTTCAATCAATGTTAAGCGACCAACATCCTATCTTCCGGATCAAAATGACGGATCCCCAAGACAAGTACCGGTCTCACCCAGTTTGGTCGAGTGCCCAAGGCTTTGCATGATCAATCTGGTACAACCATTTCTGGTACAACCATTAAATACATTAGAATTCATATTTGGCCATAAACTGTAGACGATCTGCACTCCCGAGCTCATCGTTGCTCGCCCGGCGTTTGCCCCACATGTATTCAGCCCCACAAGAGAATTGGGTAACCGGCTTCCAGATCAAGTTAACGTGGCCGATACCACCGTCTTGAAGTGCCAATGGATCTCGTGAATCCGGTGTATCCAGCCAACCATAAGCATAAGAGAAGTTCGAAGACAACTCCTGATTCCATCGGTGCCAAAAACCAACCAAGACCGAAGTGGATGGCATCGTATCGAGTTTGCCGTCCGCCTCCAGCACAGCGTTGGCGTTACTGCCTGTGAATGCCATGATATTTTCGCCAGCCCCATCACCCTTGGAAAGGTTCCAAGTGAAATAGTTGTCACTACCAAGAAACTGACGACCACCCACTACAACTGCAACCTGGGTGGCCTTGTCTCTGGAACCAGCACTGCCCCCATCCCAATGTAGTTCGGCAACACTTGCACCAATGATCACCACGCCGGTTTCCCAACTATAATCTGCGCGCGCAGCCAATAGCGGAAACTGAGTATTGGCTTTTCCCGGTAGATTATTGGGATTTTCAATCCCTAGATAATCGATTGCTTCAGCAGCAAAAGCCAATTTCCAGTTCTCGGTTGGCTTCATTTGATAGCGAACTTGGGAGGTACGTCCACCAAACAGCGCATCACCCGCCGCGAAATCAATCACAAACGGCAGCGTTTCGAGCAGCGACAACGTGCTCCAGGTTTGCCCCACCAGAAAGTTATTGACGGTCATATAGGCATGCCGCAAGCGGAATTTTCCACCCCAGAAATCACCCTCCACAAACGCGCGCAGGGGCACGGCACCAGGCGTCACTCTTCGCACATCGATATTGAATCGAGATTCCTGCGAAAACGCGGTGAAGTAGCCATCATCCCCATACTCAGGGGAACCTTTGACAGGAATTGTGGACATCAGGAACTGGGTAGGATCGGTCGTGCCATCGAAATCGAACACAGCATCGGTCTTGAGATAGCCACCAATCTTCATCCTCATATCAGTACCGAACATGGGCCACGAACCGGGAAAGTCACTGGAGGCCAGCTCGCTACCCGACAGCAAAGTATGACTCTGCGAAGTATCGGCATCACTGCTTTCGATGAGGGTTTGCCGCGATTCAGAATCTGGCTGCCCAGTGGATGCGGGAACAACGCCCCGAGCAGACATGGCCGCAGATTCCATATTCGAAATCCGCTCTTCCAGCTCTTTGATCTTCTGTTGTTGCTCCACCAGTAGCTGGTCGACTTCCTGATCTTTTAACTTGCTGGAATCCGCCGCAACACTATGAGAGGAGAATGCGCCTATACACAGTGACACCAAAATGCAGGCAATACGGCCTGTTCGACAATAGATATTATTCATGTGGTTCCCCTTCTATAAAAAAACTGCCAATACGATCAAGCCTTACTAGGCTACAATTGGATGGTTAATCGGGAGGTTACGCTCTTATTGAACAATGTTTTTGTAGATCTCCCCGTCTTTCATAATTACTAATAAATTCTTTGAAGGATTTTCAAGAAGTTTGATATTCGTCAGTGGATTGCCATTAACGAGCAACAAATCGGCCAGTGCACCTACTTCGACAACACCAAGCTTTCCTGGATAGGGAGTACGAGGCCCTGACATGCCCAGGAGTTGTGCATTGTCATACGTTGCCATTTTCAGCGTTTCTGCCGGCGTGAACCAATTTGTCATTTTCGGTAAGTAGTAGGCTTGGCGAGCTATGCCTTCTGGATTGAACTGCATATCCAGGCCAAATGCGATCTTGACACCATGCTTTTTAGCTAGCCGATAGGTCTCGGCGGTTCCGGCGGCAACTTGTTTGTACTTCGCCTCATTAGCTGAACCCGGCGCAGTCGGGATTGCATCTTCATCCTCAAGAAACGGCTGCGAACTAAACCAAACACCTCGTTTCGCCATTAGCTTCAGCGTGGCCTCGTCCAGCAACTGGCCATGATCGATACATTTAACACCCGCTTCAATCGCACGTTTTATTGCACGCGGTGTGTAGGCATGAACGGCAACATAGGTCCCCCAATCTTCCGCTGCACCAACAGCAGCTGCTAACTCCTCCTCACTGTACTCGGTCACATCGATCGGATCATAGTCAGAGCTTACACCACCGCCAGCGGCTAACTTAATTTGGCTCGCGCCCAGCATAAGTTGTTCTCGTACCGCTCGACGAACTTCTGGTACACCATCAGCGACAATTCCCAAACCGGCACGGGTAAACCAAGGCGCATCGTTAAGTGCCTCGCCGGGCAAATCATTTAAGCCACGGAAATCTCCATGCCCAGAAGTTTGTGAAATCATGGCGCCCGACGGCCAAATACGAGGTCCGACCACCAGGCCTTCATCAATCGATTTCTTCAACCCGAAGGTATTACCTGCTAAATCACGAACGGATGTAAACCCCGTCATCAGAAAATCATCCGCGTAGGCCGCAGCGCGAATTTGCATGTAGTTCTGAGAAACAGAAAGCAGCTGCATTTTTGGTAAGTTGTTGAAAGTGATATGCGCGTGAGCATCAATGAGCCCCGGCATTAGCGTTTTGCCGTTACCATTAATAATGGTTGCCCCGACTGCCTGAATAGTCGAAGTCGAAATCGTTTTGATGAGATTCCCTTCCACTAACACATTCATGTTTTCGACGAGCTCTTCATTTTGCCCATCGAAAACATTCACGTTCGTAAAAAGTACTCGAGACTTGGCGCTTTCTACTGGTTGTGCAAGGGTGGCCAACGGAAATAATACCGTGAATAAAAACGTCGCTAACTTAAAGGTTTTTAGATTTAGCTTCATCCGATTGCTCTCTTAGTTAATTAAATTCAATCCTCGAAACGACCAACTTAATAAAAGTCGGATTCAAGATCCCTCGTTCTATATCTGTACGATTCATTAAGCAATCAATGTTCACACATGTTCTCTACTACTTGATCACTATACTTGCCAGTGCGCACTGCTATCACTTGCTTAAATTTTGTTTACAACGTGTTTTTGTAGATCTTCCCGTCTTTCATGATAATGACAAATTTCTCATCAGGATTGGCAACCAAATCGATATCTACCAAAGGATTTCCGTCTACCAAAATCAGGTCGGCTAACGCGCCCTCCTTCACAACGCCGATTTCACCTGGATACGGGTCGCGTGGCCCGCACAATTTTATTAATTGCGCGTTATCATAAGTAGCCATTTTCAGGATCTCATAAGGGCTATACCAACGCTTTAATTTAGCTAATAGCTTTCCCTGTTTTTTGCCTAGCTCAGGATCGAATAAAACGTCAGTTCCAAAAGCGGTTTTTACTTTATATTTTTTTGCCAGCTTGATGACTTTATCGGTACCATTGGTGACCTGAATCCATTTTCGTTGGTTCACTGATCCCGGTGGAAACTGGATAGCATCCTCATCGTCCAGCAAAGGTTGCATACTGAACCAAACCCCTTTTTTCGCCATCAGTTTTACCGTGTCTTCTTCCATCAAAAATCCATGATCAATCGACATCACGCCCGCTTCGATGGCCTGACGAATAGCAGCGTCAGTATTTACATGTACCATTACATAGGTGTTCCATGTTTTGGCAACGTCGACGGCGGCTTTAAGTTCCTCGAATGTATATTCGGTAACATCCAGGGGATCGTAATTAGAAGAGACGCCGCCACCCGCAGCAATTTTGATTTGAGTAGCCCCCAACCTCAATGCTTGGCGCACCGCTGTCATCACTGCTGGTACACCATCCGCAACAACGGCCATATGCGCGCCTTCCAGATAATTGGGATGATCCGGTTCATTTGGCGTACGATAATCCGCATGCCCAGACGTTTGACTGATCATAGGCCCAGAGGCGTAAATACGGGGCCCTGAATACATTCCCTCATCGATAGCGCGTTTGACTGAAAATGGATTGCCTCCAGCATCACGCACAGTTGTGAAACCACGCAGCAAAGTTTGCTCGGCTGATTTAGCCGCTGCTAAATTGATATAACCCATATCGGCGCTCAACGCGACGGACGCAGGCGGTGAATTAAACATCGTGTGCCAATGCGCATCGGTAAGACCGGGCATCAACGTTTTGCCCTTGCCATCAATAATTTCGGCGCCGTCGGCCTGAATAGGTGAAGTTGAAATCATTTTGATTTGATTCCCTTCCACTAATACATTCGCGTTTTCAATCCGCTTTTCGTTTTGCCCATCGAATACATTCACATTTGTAAATAGTACTAGAGACTTCGAATTATCAGATTGTTGCGCAACGACAAGGAATGAAAATAACGTTGCGTATAATAATATTGCTGTCTTTAAGACGGTGGGAAATGTATTCACTTTGTTCTCTCCATTGTTAACTCAAAAATCATATATGAACCTACTTTTGATTCGTTTCTAAAAATAATCAATGCACGTTTTCATTCGACGTATCCAATAGCATCTCATGAAAAATTGTGTGCTCACTTCGCTTGCTACTCTCCTAATAAAATTCAATCATGATTACTGTTCGCGAGTGAGTCGAGCCCAGGTTGGTACGCTGAGATTCCAATGAATCGCAGCGGCTCGCAGCGCAAAAATTGAAAAAATGCAGACGAGAGCACCTCCAACCCGATAGTCTGGGAAATATTCCAGTACCAAAACAAAAGCGATACAGCCCAATAAAACAGGAGTGGCGTAAAGTTCGGATCGCATCAGTAACGTGGTCCGGCCAGCAAGTACATCCCTCACCAGACCACCACCAATCGCCGTTATCACACCGAGGATTACCGGTGCCGCCGGGATACCAAAATCGAGATTCCATACCTTAGCTGTAGCCTGAATGCTAAACATGGAGACCCCGAAACCATCAAGGTAAAGCATCAGGCTGTAGACGTAGCGACCAGAAAAAAACTTGCGACCGTAAAATGCGGCCACTGATGCGAGCGATGCTACCCAGATATACGATAGATCCTGCGCCCAGAACACAGGAACATCCAGAATCACATCTCGAATCGTCCCGCCACCAATGGCAGTAATGAGGCCTAATACAATGGCGCCGATAAGATCAATGTCACTATCCTTCCTGATTGCCAGCACCGCCGTCACCGCAAACGCGACAGTAGCTGCCATGGAGATCACCTCGGTGAAGATCGTCCAGTTCAAGCAGGGCTCCCGCGCAGCGCAATTGTCATTACTGTTTTCATTTTGCTATCCAATTCAATTCAATGATCCGCAGTTGAGAAGTGTTGATATTGATAGCACTGCTCGGTTGTGACATTGCTTCGTGAGATCATCACGTGCGGCTCTTGCATTAATTTAAGGCGTCTATTACGCGTTCGCTTCGGGATAACTGGCATCGCTATCGAGGGGATAGACCCTTCGAGTTTTTTTCACAAACTTGAACGTACTCAGGTCGTTGGAGGCAATACCGGGCGGGTCGCAATCTATGATTGCACTTGCCACATCTGTCCACCAGGCGCGAAAGTGATTCGCCGATTTGACTACAACAATTCGGTAATCTGTCGGATCAAAGCCGACGACGCGTAACTGGCCATTGTCGAAGGCCTGCATGTTTCCGCTGAGCACAACCACATCTACACCGCCAATCAACAGGCCTACAGCAGGCCCCATATCAAAGCGCATACCGGTGACCATCGGCCCGATTATTGTGTAGCGACCGTCTGATATCGTCTTGACGTAGGCCTTGCCTTTGACCGGGCCACCGCTTTGCTTGCTGCGCTTGCCGCCGAGCGCGACCTCGATGGTGTTGCCCACGCCAGCTTTAATCGCCTGCTTGACCGTATCCGGGTCGTTGATCGCAACGACACAAGCCTGTTTGGCGTTGTGCTTTATCAATTCCTGCAACAGGTGGGTACTATCACCCGGTGCGCCGGCCCCAGGGTTGTCAGATTTTTCGGCGATGACCACTGGGCCTTTGCGATTTGGATCAGGCAGGAAGCCGAATGAACGATCGATTTCTGCCGTTGCATTAGCCAGGTTGGCAATGCTCTGGTCGTAGAGCGCTTTTGAATCCCGCGCTTTGGCGTCGCGGACCACCTCTTCTTTGATGCGGCCTTGCGCCACCAGTTGGTCCGCGGCGGCGGCTAGCCCTTGTGCTGCTGACAGGGTCTTGGCGACGAACTGCGCCCGGTTCGTCCAGATCCAGTCTGCAAATTCCTTGGCAGTTTTGCTAGCAAGCTCGGGCGTTTCCGCCCAGCAATTTACCAGTGCTGTATTAAATGCAATGTCCGCAAAAGGGAAGCCGTACTGAAAAGAGAACTCGTAGATTCCCTTACGCTTGGCAAACTCCTCAGCTTTCATGCGAATCGGCGCGTAGATGTTGCCCGGCATAGTTGACTGGCATTGCATGATGAAGGGCAGCGGTTCGAAATATCCCTGCGGTGTGATCTTGCCAGCCACCATATCTGGGAGCAGCTTGCCGGCATGGTAGGCAACATCGTAGAAATCGATGTGCGGATAGTTCTTGACGATAGTAATCAGGTCCAGCTGCTGGCGATTGAATTCTGTAAGGTTACAGTGATGATCGATCGCCATGACGATTTTTACCTTGGGTCCGAGCTCTTGACGAATTGCCGCACAAAGGTCGCCCTCCACGTCATCCACACCTTCCGCGACGCCGGCCCCGTGCAGAGACAATGCTAGTGCATCGAATGGCATCGCCGCCTTGAGTTGCGTCAAGATGTCCTTCTTCATCGTCTGGTAGGCCTTGCCTTCGATGGTGGGTCCCGCGCCGAAGTTGTAAAAAACCGTTGGCACGATCTCTGCCGAGACCTCGTTGAACGCGTCGATGTACCCGCCCATCGGCGTCGACGAGCCCTTGAACTCGTCGATGATCCCCTTCCCTTCGTACTTCTGGAATCCGGTGGCCACGTTGCCGGTGACCGTCGCCAGGCCCATGGTCTCCACCGCGAAGGTATTAACTTCCTCAAACAATCCTGCTAGCGCTACCCTCATTTTTGGTCCCCTTTTGGGTTTATCTTCATCCGCTGATGCAGCGAACGAGTTTGTCGCCGCTGCTGCTACCACGCCGGTGGCCGCGAGCTTGAAAAAGTCGCGCCGTGTCTGATTACCTTGTTGTTTCGACATGCTCGCTTGCCCTGAATCACCCGCCTCTGCTTTATCGCTATCTGTAGTCATTTTCCTTTCCTCGCCTGTATGTCGTTATTTATCATCAATAACGTACTGAGTGCTGTTAATGAGATGTTTACCAGCGCTGTTAGCAGCCGGTAAAACCAATATCGCCTGGACTTATGGGCTCGCGTATTTATAGACGGTCGTTCCTTCTTTGATGGTTTCGAGAACCTTAATGTCAGGGATCTTCATAGGGTCGACCTGCAACGGGTCGTCCGAGAGCACAACCATGTCGGCGAGCTTGCCGGGCTCGAGCGAACCTTTGGTGTCTTGTTCCCCGTACTGCTCGGCTACCCAGATTGTCATTGCCTTCAATCCCTCCAGTGGCGTCACGCGCTGATCGGGCCCGATTTCCATCCCGCTTCGTGAGATGCGGTTGACGGCGGTCCACAGCATGAACATCTGGTCCAGTGGCACAACCGGCGCATCGGTATGGTTTGTCGGGTGAAGCCCGGCGTCGATCGCATCGCGCATCGGGCTGATGTACATCGCCTGCTCCATGCTACGGTTGGCGATGTGCGCGTCGGCGAAGTAGAAAGTGTGCAAAGTGAAGAATGACGGCCGGATTTTGTACCTCACGTACTTCTCGATCTGGTCCTTGCGCAGGAACTGTGAGTGAATGGCTGTCACGTTACGATATCGGGTCAGATCATCGGCCGCCGCGAACTCGTGCGCCTCGAGCATCGCATCGATTGCCGCGTCGCCGTTAACGTGGAATGTCACCGGAACGCCCAGGTCGTAGGCCTTCTTGAGTACCTGGTTGATGACCTCCTGGGACGCAAATAGCTGGCCTTTCCAACCCTCTTGCCCTGACGGTCCGCCGGCCAGGTAAGGAGTGGTAAAGGCGGCGGTTCGACCCTGCGGCGATCCGTCGATCGTGATCTTAATTCCCTGGATTTTGACTCGAGACTCGTATTTTTCCCAGTCGCTGACCGGGAAAGCTGGAAGGATCTTGTCGACGTCGGTCATGAAGGGGTACGTGACCAAGTCGATCGTGTTACCGCCGGCAGCGGCGGCTCGCTTGATGATCTCGATCTGGTCTAAGTGAGTTGCGCCTTCGTGCGCGGTGGTAATGCCGGCCGCCGCGTACATCTGCTGCGCCGCCCTGGTTCCGTCCACCTCCTGCTCTGGCGTCATGGGCGGCGTATTTGCAAAGATCTGCAGGAACGCGGTTTCCATGATGAGCCCCCAGGGCTCGTTGGTGCCGGGCTTTCGCACGATAATGCCGCCCGCGGGCGTCGGGGTGTTCGCGTCGAAGCCGAAGCGCTCGAGTGCGAGGCTGTTGAGGACGGTTCCGTGCATGGAGACATGGTCGACACGAACCGGATTGTCGGGAAATGCGGCGTCGAGATCATCGCGATTCAGGAGGCGGCCATCCGGCATGACGGTGTCGTCATAGCCATAAGCGATGATTAACTCGCCCTTGGGGATATTGCGCTCTTCGGCGAACTTCCTGAGTTCGGCCAATATACTGGGAACATCCTTGCCCGGACCGGCCGGAGGCGGATAGAGGCTGGCCTGCCCGGCCAGCGAGAGTGCATTGATGTAATGGCTGTGGGCATCCAGAAAGCCGGGCAGCAGTGTTTTGCCGGCAAGGTCGATCATGTGCGTCGATTTTCCCATGAGCGTGCTCTCGAGGTCCGCACGCGAACCGACCGCGAGTATCTTGCTGTCCTTGACCGCCAGGGCCTCCGCGCGGGGCTGGGCATCGTTCATCGTGATGACATTCGCGTTGATGTAGATTGCGTCGGCCGGTTCAACCGAACGCCCACACCCCGCTAACCCAACCGCGAGGGCTGCCAAGCTTCCTATACACAGCGATTTGATCAATGGGCCAAGTCGCGCGAGCAGAGCGGCGTCGGTGGTTGGCGGGTTTGCATTGCCCTGGCTATCCGATTCATTGGTCGTCATATGTTTTCGCCCTACTTGGCTGGTCCCCGCAAAGGCTGACCAACGCTAATAGTCGCTGGCACAGTCTTACTCGGGCTTCTTGTCTTCTATTGCTTGCTCAAGGCTTTTACGATTTCACGTGCCATGACTTCTTCCATTTGCTTGCCGGTGCTGAACCACACCACGACGGTATCCGCAGCAGGCGAGATATAGATACCCTGCCCACCAACGCCGCCTTTGTAGAAATCACCATCAGGAAATACGATGTCCCACTGGTGGCGGTTGGCCAGACCCTTTAAGTCAGGAAAAGATTCCTGCATTTCTTTGCCAACAAAACCTTTGAGGTATATATCCGGTTTGCCACCCTGCTGAATCGTCTTGATAATTGAGTCGGGAATGATTTGCTCCTTGCTGATCTTTTTCCAACTTGGGGTGAAGATCATGGCGAAGCGGCCCATGTCACGCAGCGTACTGTTCACAAATCCCCAGCCATTACCTAAACCGTATTTGGTCACGCCCACGAACGCGTCGTTTTGTGCACCGATCTTACGCCAGACTCGATCACCAAATACTTCATTCAGCGTTTTGCCTGTCACTTCGTTAACGATCAGTTCGAGCACAAAGGGATTGATGGAGTTGTATTCAAATGCAGTGTGGCCGGGTTTGACCTTCTTCATATTGCGCAACACGTCGTAGGGCGACTGGTTAAGGTTGTCCTTATCCTCGAACAGACCAATACTCACCGCCCACTTGTACCATCCACGGATTGGATTGGAACGGGCGTCATCGTTAGGTTCTTCGTGCTCGGTTGAATCCAGGCCAGTGGCCATATCCAGTGTTTCTTCAACCGTAACCTGGTCCCAGGCTGAACCCTTGAGCTTTGCGACATAATCGGACACTGGCTTTTTGAGATCGACTTTACCTTCCAGCGCGAGCAGCTCGACCATGGTGCCCGGCACTACCTTGCTGCAGGAGAACCACTGGTGTTTGTCAAAGGGCCGCATGGTTTTGTAACGCTCATACACTACCTTGCCTTTGTGAAGTACCAATAACGCGTCCATATTGCTGGTGTCGAAATGCTGGCTGACAGTTTCTGGTGTTTTTTCCGGTCGCGTAAACTTAATCTGGCCGATTTTCGGATCAATTTTCTCAGGCAAAACACTGATGGAACCATCACGCTCGATTTGCATGGTGTACTGAAAAGCCGACAGGTTTTGCCAGGCGTAAAGTGTCTTATCGCTGGCCACCTGAATCTGCACTACGTTCGCAGGCGTATGGAAAAACTCAAATATGTCGCGTATCTCGGCAATTGGCCGGTTGGATGCGACAGTTTCAGGCTCCTGGGCTGTTGTCGTAGCTGAAAACGCGAAGGATGCAATTGCGCATGCGGCGGTAATTAATGTCGATGGGCATTTGTTCATGTTTTCGTGTCCTAATCTAGAAGCGTGTTCTTGTAGATCACACCGTCTTTCATGATCACGACAAAGTTGTTGTCCGGATCAGCGACGAGATCGAGATTCTCCAGGGGGTTTCCATCGACGATGATCAAATCGGCCAAAGCACCTTCTTTCACCACACCGATTTCACCAGGGTATGGATCGCGTGGACCGCACATCTTGAGCAGCTCGGCATTGCCACTGGTCGCCATCTTTAAAGCTTCATATGGCGTGTACCAATTTTTGAGTTTCGCTAAGAACTTGCCTTGCTTTGGTCCAAGCGTTGGATCGAAAAGAAGATCTGTGCCGAAGGCCGTCTTAACCTTGTACTTCTTAGCCAGTTTATAAACCTTGTTGGTCCCATCAGTAACTTGTATCCACTTGCGTTGGTTTTCGCCGGTAAAGGTGAACGCGTCTTCGTCATTGAGCAGTGGTTGAATGCTCAGCCAGATACCTTTCTTCGCCATTAACTTCAGTGTGTCTTCTTCTAGAAGAAAGCCGTGTTCAATGGATTTTGCACCCGCCTCAATGGCCATCTTTATCGAGGCATCCGTATTAGCGTGAACGGCAACGTAGGTGTTCCAACTTTTTGCCGCATCCACAGCGGCTTTGATTTCTTCGAACGTATATTCAGAAACATCAAGCGGATCGTAATTAGAAGATACACCACCGCCGACGGACAGTTTGATTTGCGTAGCGCCCATTCGCAGATTCTGCCGTACAGCTTTCAATATTTCCGGCACTCCGTCAGCGATCGCTAGTTGACCCTGTTTTTCCAAATAAATGGGTGATTCTGCGTCGGCCGGATGTCGGCCATCTGAGTGTCCAGAGGTTTGCGTTATGTTTGCGCCCGAAGGATAGATGCGCGGGCCTTCAATCATCCCCTTATCTATGCCCTTTTTAATGGAGAAAGGATTTCCACCGACGTCGCGCACCGTAGTAAAGCCGCGGTATAACGTATCACGCGCCCCCCGTGTACCAAGCAAAGTTAACCAACTGGCATCCGAGTTCATGAGTTCAGGAAAGGTGGGTTCGGAAAACATCACATGCCAATGGGCATCAATCAATCCTGGCATTAATACTTTCCCGTTGGCGTCAATCACAGTCGCCCCTGCCGGTACAGGAATCGATTTGGCTATTTTGCTGATCTTATTCCCCTCCACTAGAATGCTCATGCCATCAGCTAGCTTTTCGTTCTCACCGTCAAAAATGTGCGCATTGGTGATCAGGACCGATGGCTTTGGCTCGGTTTCCTGCGCCATAGCCCCAGCGCAATACACTAGAGCCACACAAAGAAAGGTCGTAAACAGTTTTCTGATCTGCATTGTAGGTTCCTGTTTTTTCGCTGTGGTTACTAATTCAGTTATTCGTGGAGAGTCTTATTGAACGCCCGGGAAGAAAATCGGTATTCATAACACCGGTTTCGGCTAATGTCCGCATCTGTTATCTGACACTATCAACGAACGGAAGGGATTGATCAAGATCAATATATGCTATTCACGCCACCAAACGGGGCATCAGAGATGCAGCACTCCAATCAGTTCGTAGCGCGAAACACGCTAAACCTATGGTTACGATACAAGAAGGAATCAGAAAAAAGTTGATGAAAATCTGATGAAGCGTTAAATCAACCAGCTCCCATGACTCGGGCTCTATGCCAACACGCCCAGCCCTGGTAGATTATAACCAGCATACAGTGAACTAACAGGATGGTAACGTAGGGCGGGCCATTCCCACATGCTTGGACAGTAGGGGTTCTATCAAATTGAAAGTCAGTCCGAGGAGTAGCTGAAAACCTGCGCTACTTCAGGGTCTTTCACCATGGAACCCAGCCTTGGATCATATCTCCCAGCAGTAAACCACGGACAGCGTTCGTTGCAGGCGCGCATCAACCATTCAATGGTGACACCATCGCTACATGTGTTCGTGGCGCAAACGGCAAAACAGACTTTTCCGCAGCTTTGAGCATAACGCGAGATTCTTCAATATTTCCGGTTCTCGCTAACGTGTAAGCCATGATGGCTTTGGCAAATGAATCGTTCTTGGATAATTCCAGTAAACGATAACCTGCTTCGACAGCTTCGTCTTCGAACCCTAACCAACTGGCAAAAACAGAGACATAACCATGCGCCGCATCGGACCAGGGCATATTGGTACGCATTAGCGCAAATTCCTTGGGAGGGAGCGCTACAAACGTCCCCGCACGACTGAGACCACGACCGGGATCAAGCGTGAATGGACCAAATTCAAAAACAAAGGATTCTTTATCGATCATACCGCCTAGTTGAACGAAGCCGCTACGGGGCAAGGTCCCTAAATCCCGAAGAAATAAAGATAATTCCTCTACGTGCTATTGCCTTAGCACGACTACTAGAGGAATATCTTCATGAACAATGCACAGCATAAACTATTTGAATTACTGTACCGTGAACATGCAAATCTTCCAATAGAAACTAACGCTGAAAAGGAATGAAGAATGATTGACTCCATGGGTAGAGAGTTGGTGCCAGGATGATGAAAAGTTACTTTTTCATTACACTTGTTGTGGTATGTGGGGGTTGCTCTCTCCCTCCTTATAAGGTTCAGCGTGCTCCAGTGAACCCTATTCATGCAGTGGTTTTCGACATTGACGGTACGCTAACGCCCAAACCGACTGCCATTTTCACTGCCCGCAAAGATGCAGCCAAAGCGGTAAACCAATTCTCAAACAGCGGTATAAAGATCATCTATTTGAGTGCCCGCATAGTGCCCTTCCAACGGATGATACCAGGATGGCTGAAAAGCGAGGGCTTTCCTGAAGGTAGCATTCACGTTCCATACACGGAGGACGAGAGAAATGACTACACGGCGTTTAAAGCCAAGGTCTTGAAACAATACACTGACAACGGTTGGACATTTATTGCCGCATATGGGGATTCAACGAGTGATTTCAAAGCGTATTCTCAGGCTGGCATAGATCGGAAGAAGATTTTCGCACTAAAGCGATCTAATGAAGATTCGTGTCAAGCTGGTATATGGACGAAATGCTACAATACATGGTCAGATCAATTGGAAGATATTACACATCAATTGAATTCCTTCTAATGGTGAAGCTCACGACCTCCAAACCATCTTTTTATATTACTTAAATCGAAAAAAGTTGAATATCAAAGCACTGGTGCGGCCAGTCTGCAAAGCTTAACTGACGCCCGCCACCATAGCGGCTTGTGATCAAAGGTCTCTGGTTCGATCACTTCTGCATGCGCAAAGTCCATTTCAAACATTGTCTGCATCGCTTCGGCGAATGACTTATCCACAATCACTGCGGTAACTTCAAAGTTCAATCGGAATGATCTGTTATCAAAGTTAGGCGTTCCAACGGTGGAAAGCTCATCATCAATAAGCATCACTTTCTCATGGAGAAACCCAGGTGAATACGCATAGAATTTTATATCGAGCCCTGCCAGTTGTTCCATATAATGAAACGCTGCCATGTACACCGGTAGACTGTCCGGCGTACCAGTGGTAATGATCCGGACATCTACTCCCCGTAACGCTGCCAACTGCAGAGCTTTCAAAACGGCTGGATCAGGAACAAAATAGGGAGCCGACAGCCAGATACGTTTGCGAGCGGTGTTAAGCGCGGTAACAAAAAACAGGGAAGCAGTTTCAAACTCACCAATAGGGCTAAAAGGGAATATCATGACTTTCTTATTACCCTGCTCAACAACGTGCGGTGTCCAATTGGATTTAGGGGTTCGTCTGGTAGCCCAATACCAATCACCCAGAATCGTCATCTGTACCTGTAAGACCGCTGGCCCTTCTATTCGCACATGAGTGTCACGCCATGGGCTAAAATCAGAATCCTTCCCCAGGTATTCGTCTCCAACATTGTGGCCTCCAAGCCATGCAACTTTACCATCGACCACGACCATCTTGCGGTGGTTACGAAAATTGAGTTGAAACTGATTTCGCCATCCTTGAGTAGGTTTGAACGAACTCACCTCGATGCCAGCTGATTGCATGCTCTCGATGTAACTCGATGTCAATCCAGAACTACCCACCTCATCATAAAGGACATACACTCGCACTCCTGATTGAGCACTTGCGATCAGGGCATCTTTTACCTTCCTCCCCAATTTATCGTCGTGAATCATATAGAATTGGAACAGAATATATTCATTTGCCTTGGCGATACCATCAAGAATGCTATCAAATGTTGCTTCTCCATTAATCAGAAGTTCAACGTCATTACCCCGGGTTAGCTGCATTTTCGAAAGTCTGGTGACTGCTGCGTGCCAGGAAGGTGCATCCGTCGGCGGGATTTCCCATGGATCAAGCTCTGCCTGGATTTCCTGTAAGAGCTGATCGAATTCATCCCTACGGTTTTCAAAGGCATCTGCAAACCCTTCAAATTTACTTCGCCCGAGAACCAGGTAAGCAGGGACAGCAACAAACGGTACAGAAACCAGAGAGACTGCCCATGCAATAGCCCCCTGTTCGGTGCGAACTGTCATAGCGGCTTCAATAGCGAAAACTATGCCCGCAACATAAAAAGCAACAATTATCGAGGATATCACAGCTTTTCTCCTGAGTTTCATAGCAAGCTCCGTGTACCGTTAGTTTCGCCAATCACTATTGGCGAACCATATCTATTTTATAATTCCACTCAAAATGCAGTATATTTGTATTCTTACTTCTGGACTCGAAAATAGTTTACACGCTCCTCGAATGAAAATCTCTTACGCACAGAAAAACAACTAGCATGATGCTGTCAAAGTTGAGGCAAAACGATGAATAAGGTTTTTTCAAGTACTTTTGGCGGTCTGGACAAGAAGTATTTAGCGAAGCAGTACATTGTGGGGATGTTGATTTGCTTTTTCTACTCAAGCATCGTAAGCAAGTACGGACAGGGCTTGGGTATTTTTCCAACCATTACTTTTATCGTAAATACAATTCTTTATCCTTATTAGCGATCGAGACCTTATTATTATCGAGGAAGACGATGAATATATCGGGCTATGTGATATTTCAACAGTGTACATTCCCCTGTTGAAATGAGGAGAATACCAGTAATTCCTGAATTTACTGTATAAAATGCTCGTTGCCGGTATACCGATCAACTAGTGATGGTGTGGTTAAAATAATTATCAGTAAACCAACGAATATTGAGGAGTCTTGGAATACATTATTTATGCTGCAATTATTTATTAGTCCTTTTGTATAATATTATGAATTTTGAGCAAGAATGAACTCTGTCAAGATAAGCAGCCCCCGCAGTAAAAATGATAATTTAGCAAGAAAATATTTACACGCAGACCAAAAAAAGCCTTATTCTTGTGCCCAATTCGACTACCGAAAATTAACTAGAGCTGAACCTGGAGAGATAAAATAATCATGGAATATATAGCACGGCGCACGTCCATCGCTTAATTGGAATAACGCTTCGAAGCTTCAAAAGCTATCTAATGTTTCGAAGTTAAAATCAACCGATCAAAATGGTCCGCCAACCGGTTTAATTGCGCTTCATTGAGATGTTTGAATACTTTATTCACCACCATATGGCTTGCTCCACGACTGGTCACAATCGCGGCATCGCACATTTTCCGCATAAAAAAGTTTACCTTTATTGCTTCGATCATCCTGATCATGAACCCCTCTAATATGACATCAACGGTTTGTGTCATTATTTCATGAAGGCTTGGCCTAATCTGGTCATGATTACCTTCGCGAACTTCACTGATCATGAGTTTTATTTTTTCGTAGTGTCGCCTGTCCACTTCACAAGCCACTGAATTGACGCCACGGGAACAATCGGCAGCTCTTAAGTAGGTATCATCTACATAAGTAACCAGGGGTTCCAGCTCTTGATTTTTACGATTTGCGATTAATTTAGTTACTAATAAGGTAGAAGCTTTGGCAATGGTGTCCGCAGCCCCGTGGACTATTTTTTGGGAGCCAGGTGAAAGACCAACAGCGTCGGCAGTATCTAATAACATGGCATCTAAAGTTTCGGGAACAAAGCGACAAACTAATTCATTCATCATAGGCACGTAATGATCTTTAGCACCGCCGTGTCTGTTAGCCAATACCCGATCAGCACAATACACTAGCTCGTGAGTCGCTTGATAACCTAAATAATATTTTGTTGGCATCCTAGCCTCCGTTGGTACAGTAAAAGTATATTTAAATAGTCCGCCAATTAATGGCCTTAAAGCCTGAAATCTTTTTTTGGCCAGGTCGAACCCCAGCCTCCTGTTTCATAAGCTCTTTTTCTGGGACACCGGCTTCCAGCTTTTTTAACAGATAATCGGGATCATAATTGACACCTATGGGATTTTTTTCAAAAACGCCGGTTTCGAACCAGTTCCCAACTTCCTCGAGTGACTCGAAATTATCAACCTGAAACTCAAAACGATTCCCATCGGGATCCTCATAGTACATAGATGTAGTAACGCCGTGATTGACACACCAAATAGGGAAAATGCCTGCATTTTTCAGGCGATTGAAATTATTTAATAGTTTAGTAAGGCTTTCAAAAGTGAAAGCAATGTGATCTACCCCGAATAGCTTTCGATAATTCTTGGTAATTATTCGGGCGTGATACAATAGTTTTGGCATCGATAGAATGGCAATTCGGTGGTGCTCGGATCGGTCGTAGGTTAGAAAGGTTAGCTTGTCATCTCGAAAGACCTCTACCGCATCAAATACCTGCTTATACCACTCGATTAGTTTTTCCGGTTGTGCTGTTTTAACCACAAAATGCGCGATTTGAATCGGTCCAAATTTAGGTGCATGCTTCGCGAGGTTTTCACGCACATTGTTACGGTTTTTGTCACTTTTAATGAGCATTCTCACTCTCCTTAGCGTTCCTCGAGAATGCCATGAAAAATAACATTCAACAGATTGTCTGAAAAATCATTGATGGTAGCTTCATCCACTTGAGACTCATCAACTCCCTGGAGCGCTTTAAATGCCAGTATTTCAAAGAAATACACATTTATCGCACCATTTATCATGGCAACAACTTGATCCGGCGGTATTTTTTTTACCTTTGGATTTTCCGCGTATAGTGCTTCTATGAGATTCTCTCCTAATGCTCTTGTTGGCAGAATATGCGTTTCCAACAACCAACGCGAACGCTCATTAGTATCTGCTGTTTCAATCACGATGACTCGAGCTAGCGCTGGATTTCTACCGACAATCCCTGCGTATCGGCGAATAAATATCTTTAGCCGTGATAAGCTATCTATATCTTTAAGTTCATAGGCCATTTGGAGAAAAGCGGCAGCCACTTCGGAAAATGCGAAATTAATCGCTGCTTTCCACAACGATTCTTTTGATTGAAAATGATAATTCAATAGTGGCTTTGCAATTCCCGCACTATCGGCAATTTGCTTCATCCTTGTCCCTTCAAACCCTCGCTTGGAAAACTCTTTTAACGCTGCGATCAAAATATTCTCTTGGGTGTTCTCCTGTTCGGTAATACGTGGCCTTCCCGGCTTTCTTGTCGAACCTTTGTTGGGTTTCACTTTACTTGTTCTACTTTTTGCATTCGCCATTAATTAATCCTAGATCGATGAGGTTTTTTGAACTCGAAATACTCTCACTCGCAAGACCTCTACTTGCCAATTTCGAAGCAAGCTTATAGTACGAATCGATAAATTCCAGCTGCGAATGAGAAGATAATTTTTTTGTGCGCCAGGCAACGTGTCCATCAGGGCGAACAAGGACTGCTCCGGAAGTACTCACTTCCCGACACTTGCTCCAGCTACCATCGACATCATAATAGGTATCTTTTGAATCTGCCTGGATTTCATCATCCGTTATGGCAACGAGTCTGACCGCAAAGCCTAGTTGTGTTTTTAACGGCTTGATTGCCATTAGCCATTGATACTTGAATTTCAGATCGACAATGAGCACAAAGGAATCAGGCTGTGCTAAATCGAGGGTTGAGTAAGTGGTTCCAGAATGCCTTAACCAAGCGTGAGGCAATCGGCAACCAGGCCATGTGGTGGGAAGGTAATCATGAATGCCTTGTCCGATTTGTGGCTTCTTTGTATTCTCAGGGATAACCACTCCATCGGAATAATGAAAGCCCATTTCCTGCCCCCGTGCATGAAAGTGGTCTTTTTGTTCGGCAATAGCGTTTGCAAACTTTAATCTGACTGTGTTGGCGACGGGGCCTTTCATGTCTAATAAGGCGACAGGCTTGAGCGCCGCTTTCATTATCGTCGTAGCTATATTCTTGCGTGTGTTCACCGGAACCATCTTTGCAATATTGGCGTTCAACATCTTTTGAATTAAGTGGCCTCGCTTATTCTGTAGACCCACTACCGAATTGACTTTATCCAGCTGAAAGTAATTATGTGAACTTTGGTTTGTGTTAAATAGGGCTATTGGCCGACGCTCTGATTCATAGGTATCTAAAAGCGCTTGGTCAGCATGACCGTTTATCACCGCTCTTAACTTCCAGGCGAGGTTATGCGCCTCTTGTACGCCACTGTTAGTGCCAAATCCACCAGTAGGCGGAAACCTGTGAGCTGAGTCCCCTACCAAAAACACATTACCTTTTCTGTAGCGCTCTGCCACCTGCGCTGTCATCACCCAGCCGCCAACCCGCTGAATGGCAATATCCACCGCACGTGTTCCAATCGCTTTATAGAGCAGTTCACGACAATAATTATGAGAAAAATCGTCGATGCTCTGCGGAGGTAGATAAGGAAACATAAACACCCAGTCATCTTCCATATGGTGAACCAGTGTTCCGAAAACCTCTTCGTTAAAGATCCAGTGCAATATACCTTTGCGCCGTTGCGTGAACCTATCCAAATTAGCTTTAAAGTGGATACTCACGATATGACGCAAAACGGGACCTGATAGTCGGATTCCAAGCTGCTTACGTATGCGACTACCCGCGCCATCCGCCGCTAATAAATAGCGACTCATTATTTGGGTTATTTTGCCGCTTTTAATATTTTCGATGTTCGATACAACACAATCACCACGATCTTCAAACCCCACGCATCGATGAGCTGCTTGAAAGTTGACTCGCTCAGATGCTTCGCAGTATCGCCATAGCAAGGGTTCAAGGCGGTGCTGCGGGAAATGAACCCCACGCACTGGACTGAGTTTTTGCAGATTATCAAGTATTACCTGATCTTCGGGTACAGCATGACAATGGCCGAGATGCCTGCCGTTTAGACGAGTACACCAGTTTATATAGCGAATATCATCCAGCTCGGGGCTAGTTGTGAGTACCTCGTCCGCAAGGGCCGTATCAATTTCCCGCCATACCTCCATGGTTCTAGCATTAATGACATGACCAGAGGGGTGAAGTGTGGGGCTCAGTCGCTTATCCACATTAATACAATTGATGCCATGCCTTGCCAATAGCAACGACATGCTGGCCCCAACAGGGCCTCCTCCAACTACCAGAACAGGAGTTTCTAACATAAAAATGCTTCTCCTCAGATTCAATCTGAACACACAATAACTTTAATTAACCATATGGTCAATATAATAATTTATGTATCGAAATTCCAATATTTTAGCCTTCCAAAAGGCTTATTGATCTACTAAAAATAGCTTTTATTTCTAGTTTAAAACAATAAATCTCTGATTTTTTATATCAGTATTAAATTGTCCATATGGTTAATATAATATATTATCCATTAACAAATACTTTATTAGTAAGGAAGCTAAACCAAGATGAAACTCGTGACCTGGCAAGAAACAACAGCAACACAGCCCAAGACCGGCGTTATCCTTGAGCTGGATTCAACTATTGAAGATTGGCTGGTTCTGGACCTGGCAACGATGTATAAAGCTGTGAACAAGTCTGAATATACCGCCCTGGGTTCGATACAGACCATCATCGAAGAAGGCGACGCTGCACTGGAAGCAATCGATAATTTAAGGGAAAAAGTGCTACTTGGGCACACCGAATTCACCCGCCCCTTAAATACAATCAAGCTTTTAGCCCCCTTGCCCCGCCCGAAACGACTGCGTTGTTTCAGCGTCTACGAAGCCCATATGAAAAGAAGTATAGAGGCGATGATTGAGAACAAATTGGGGAAAACCGTAGGCCGGATTAACAAAACCTTAGGTTTAATTGGTATTCCAAAAGGGTTCTATAAACATCCTACGTATTACAAAGGCAATCATCTGGCGATTGTAGGTCCCGATGCTAACGTAATTCACCCTTTAGACTCAGAGATGCTGGATTATGAGCTAGAGATGGCAATGGTTATCGGAAAAGCCGGTAGCAATATTTCTGTCGATACAGCTCAAGAACATATATTTGGCTATTGCTGTTTTAACGATTTTTCAGCGAGGGATCTACTGGTTCGAGACTTAAGAAGTTTCATTGGGCCACAAAAGGGAAAAGACTTTGATACTAGCAATGCGTTAGGGCCATGGCTGGTAACGAAGGACGAAATCATAGATCCTTACAATCTAGCCATGGAAGTGCGAGTTAATGGAAATGTTCGGGGCCGCTCCAATACAGGAACTATGTATCATCCAATGAGCGCTATGATTGAATGGGCTTCATGGAACGAAACCATCGTTCCTTGCGAAGTCTTTGCCACCGGCGCAGCAGGCAATGGCTGTGGTATTGAAAGCTGGAATTTTATTGGCGTGGGCGACCAAATTGAGATCGAAATCGAGGGCCTTGGCATACTGCGAAATAAAATAGTGGGTAATCCATCGAATCGGGAATACTCATAGTTATCCCTACTACCCTCCCCGGTTATCCTTGGTCGTAAACTGTGGTAACGCTGATACTATGAACTAACATCACCACAGATTACGACCGAATTGTTTCTGCGCCCGACTTACTCTAGCTTCACCAATCCGCTAGTGCAGCTTGCTCGGTTACACTCATATATTTGTTGTAGCTATGTTCGCCGATATCGCCCTTGTTTTTGTCCACAATTCCATGTGAGATTTGATAGCGCAGCAAGTTCACCCGAAAGAAAGAGTCGCCCCCCGGCCCGTTCATATAGTGCCAATCACCAGCGTCAGACCACTCACCAAACCCCAATGAGGTGGTACCTCCAAACGGAGTCGGCAGGCGATACGGCGCCATGGGGATTGGGTCCTTATACATGACGAATCGGTGAGTAGTGATACCACTAACGCTATAACCGGCAGCGAGATTATGGTTGCCAATCATCGGCGCGCCGAAGGTGTAGAGGCTTACATTACTCGGACTATAGCCCGCACTAAGCGCCGGACCTGATAGGTAGTAAGCCAGCAACTGTGCAATGCCACCACCCATACTGTGGCCGGTGATGATGATCTCGCGTCCAGCATCGCGCGCCTGTTCCAGTAGAGTCCGTATCGCTGTCGTTTGATAGGCTGTGGATGCGCGCTGATAATATTTGTAATGAACGCACTCATCCACCGAATTGTTACAGCTGGATAGCCCCCCATCTAGCTCCCCGGTACTGGGCTTTTTCAACGTCAACGCAATATTGGTGTAGATATCATTTGGACTCGTTATCTCCGTGCCGGCAAAGGCAACGACCAGCGGGTTCCCTGCGAATCCAGTGAGATCACCAATCAGCACGTCGATAGATTGGCTATTCACATTTCTGAACAAATGGGTGGGCTCATATCCAAGCTGTAACTGGGACGGCTGATCATCGACCAGATTCTCTAGTTCATCTTCAACTGCGGACAGGCTAACTTCATAGGCCACCCGCGACACAATCGAGAGGGTCGCCGCCAACAGTTTAAACTCAGGAATAGCGGCCTGCGCCGGTGTAATGCTCACAACGGTAGCGACTAACATGGATGCCAAACCCGTAACCATCGCAATTTTTCCATTTTTTTTAAGAGAGATTGAGTGCGCCATAATCTTAAATCCTCACTTGATAGCGTCAAACGTAGACTGAATTTGCTAGACAAGTTTACGAAGCCGGCTCGTGGAAAACTGCACCCAACGGGGTCTTGTCATCCCTAATCGTAAGTGATATGGCGGGTAGCAATGGGCTGTTATGTTAGTCGCAAAACCGTCGACTACGGAGCAATAAAAAGCCCGCCATTGGAGTGTTTCCAGAAAACGCGGTCATCAAAGTTACCAAAGCCGTCGTTGGGGGCGATGTCCGCGAATACCAGCGCTCCTCTGTCGGCACTGTTAGGGAAGAGAAATCGACCCGATCCATTGTTGAGTTGAAATGTTACGGTACCATCAGCGACTTCATCACGAGAGTAGCTGCCGCCATCTTCCTTGAGAATCAACGGTGCCCCCTGGAAGCGTCCGCCGAGGAATTGTTCTGGTGCCGAAAACGGGTGAAACTTACCCTGGCCGTCCTGAGCCCACATCAAATCAGCCCGATAAGGATCGCAGGTGGCAAGTGCTGGTTCCTGGAAACCGATATCTTTGTTGAATTCACCGAGACCTAGGCATAATGTACGGTTCGCGTTTAACTCAATGTCTTCAATAAAAGGGAACGAATCTGCAAATAGGCTACTCGATTTGTTTTGCAGCGGTGAGTACACGTACCACTGCTGTGCAGCGCTATCCGAGCATTCGACATGACGAAGAGCCTGATCGGTCCCGCTGATATTGTCGGGACGGGGGGTCAAGCACCGCATTTTTCCCTTAAACATTACTCTAAAGCGATCATCTTGATCACGCTTCCATTGTTGGTGTGGATGATCTGCATCGCATTTGCGAGACAACACTGTATTTTCGGTATCGGCTTCAAGACACAGGTTTGCAATAGTACTGCGGATTTGGCCATTGTCTTCTAAGAAAAATCTCGTACGATTCACAAACGGTTCACAATCACGCATCCTAGTCGAACCGTCGATGAGGTCTCCTTTGTTGAGTTCAACGCCACCAGCCCTCGTCAAGAGGCAACGGTTTTTTGCATTCGGGTGTCTATTTTGCAGCAATACGGGGATATCCAGTTTAGGCGTCACAGATGATAGATCTGCCAATGGATCGTTCAGAAGTGCCTCTGCATTGGCTTTGATCAGCGCGACTTGGATTCCATCTTGAAGATCAAACGGTCGCAACAGTTGCGTGATCTTATTAAAGGCTTTCTCTTTTGCTTCCTCTAATTCAGCTTCCGTTGGCTCCGTTGGACTTGGATCCGAACGTGGAATTGAAAAATCTTCGATGTTTTTTCCGTTGCGCCTAATCACACCCCATATCCTCCCCGAACTATATGAGAGCTCGTAGGTGAAATCCCGTAAGCGGTCTAACTCTTTCTCATAGCGGCTGAAATCGAAAAGGATTTCTGTTGCTATTTGTTCTGCTCGCGTTTTATATGTAGATTCAAGGTTGGTTAACAGTTTGAGTAAGGACAACTTGAAATTGGCAAGAGCTAAGGGAGCGGTTAGATCGTATTTTTCGCGCGCGTTGTTCGGTCTACTAAATGCCGCTATAAATACGGCCTCAGTATATTCTATATCATCAATGATATTAACGATGTCGCCCCGTATTTCACTTTTCTTAGCGTCAGGCAAGTCTTCCAGGTTGATATCTTTTATATCATCCTTTTGTAGACGCTCCGATAGAAGGTCAATGCCATATTTAATGTCATTTAGATGATCCTGGGTCTCTAGGAGTGCGTTTGCGTCGAGTTCAGTTCTGACTAGTTCGATTAAAAAGTCTACGGTAAGCGGTGTTTGAACTCCGCAAAAGAGTGTATTGCCTAACGCGATTCCTGCACCGGCGGCGGCGCCAGCTCCAGGCATCGCTGAAACGGCCGTTGAGAGAATGTTCAGAAACTCCCCGCTATCGCATATTGCTGCATTGGCCGACTGAGCAGTCAGTGAAATGCTGGCGACACAGGCCGCGCCGGCAACGTATCTAATCATCTTTTTCATTGTTGTCTCCCCATTATGCAATAAGTATCCAGAGACAAGTTTACGAAGCCTATTCGGGGAAAAATGCACCCACTAGGGCCTTGTCATCCTTAATCGGAAGTGATAAGGCGGCTGGTGATTCTCTAAACCAAACGGTATAGTAATCAACCCAATGAACGAAGAATCATGTACCGATATGCCCGCCTCCCAACAAGCTGTCACCATTCTGGTCGTGGAAGATCACCCCATTTTTATCCAGGGGTTAATGTTGTTGCTAAACGGCCTATTCCCCGAGGGTAATGTGATCAGTGTAAATTCCTGTCGTCAGGCGCTGATGCAACTTGAGCTAGGTAATAGTTTCGATTGCATTCTGCTAGATTATGAATTGCCGGACGGCAACGGGCTGGGCCTGCTCGCAGAACTCAACGAAGCGATGGTGAGCGCACCGGTGATTTTCATCAGCGCTATAGAAAATGTCGCCCAAATAGAGCGTTTTCTTGCACGCGGAGCCAGTGGTTTTATTCCCAAATCCGCAGATGCGAGCGTATATCTGCGTGGTATTCAGACCGTGCTGGACGGCGGTGAATATGTGCCATCAGAATTGATTGCGCCACTAAAACAGTATCGTCAACACCGCGACAAGCAACTGAGCCAGTACAAGCTGACTCCTCAACAGAGCGATATGCTGGTGCTCATTGCAGAGGGCTACAGTAACCGGGAAATTGCCGATGCTCTCCATATCAGTCCCAGCACCGTGAAACGGCATATTTCAACCCTGATCGACACCTTTGGCGTCAATAATCGAGCCGAGTGCGTGGCGGAATCACGGCGATTAAACTTGTTTGGCTAGCGTACCTAATCTGCGTTCAGTAATTGATTAACGGCACGGCGCAGGTGCGCGGGCTTAACAGGCTTATGGATGAGGAAGCGTTTTTTACTACGCATTTCATGAACCAACTCGATACTGGTATCGGCGGTGATGGTGATCAATGGTATTTCGCCGTAGCCTTTGGAACGCATAAATGAGATAACATCCTCGCTTGTCATGGAATCCTGCAAATGGTGATCACAAACCACCAAATTGATGGTTTCAAGGGTTGAACTGGGCAGCTGCATAACGTCCAACAGTGATTGTGCACTGACGGTCTGACAGCCCCACTGCTGTAACAACTGTGTCATGGCCGTTAAGGCTTGAACATTGTCATCGGCCACCAATACAGTCAACCCGTCACTTGATAGTACAAAATCAGTGAGAGGAAAAACCTCGGTCGGCGCCGGCGCACGCTCGTCGGATACACTCAACCTTAATTCAAAGCAGGTTCCTTTCCCAGGTACAGATTGGACCGCGATGGAATGACCCAGTAGCTTCAACATCTTTTCTACGACGGCCAAGCCCAGGCCGGCACCTTCTATTTGCCGCTGATTGTGGTCCGGTGATCGATAGTGTTCCTTGAAAATATGGGGTAACACCGAGTCATCCATCCCGCATCCGGAGTCAGTCACCGTCAACACGAGTTGCTGCTGCTCCACTCTTGAAGCGATGGTCACCTCACCCCTGTCGGTGAATTTGATGGCATTACTAATGAGGTTTCGCATTACGCGATTAAGAAGCACCGGGCACGATTCAACCACCTCATCCCGGATATCAGTCACCAGTTCAATCCCTTTGGCCTGCGCAACGGCTCGAAACTCCTCAACCACCGGAGCGATTGCCTCAGCCAGCGAGATTGGACCGATATGAGCGTTAAACAGACCGGAATCGAGCCGGGACATGTCCAGAAGCTGATTGAACAAATTCAATAAACCATCCAGCGCTTCCTGGATGCGCTGCAATATACGGAGCGCATCCAGGTCATTGCTGCCGGTTTCCAGCCGCTCCCGCAATAAAGTCAGTAATAGATCAATGGCATGCAGTGGCTGCCGCAAATCGTGGCTGGCACCTGCGAGAAACTCCGACTTGCTGTGGTTGGCCGCTTCCGCCTTCTGCTTGGCCTCCTCCACCTCCACTAACAATTCGGCGTTCTCGAGATCGGCGGTGATAGAGCGAGTAATGATCTCTTTCAACCGGAGGCTCATCACAACCATGGAAATCAGGTACACAATCCCAAACAACGCAAAGGTGGTTATGTCGTGATGCAGGTAAGAGAGGATTACGGTGCCGACCGAAGGCAGCAAAAATGCCAGGTAGGCAGTCGTTAGCGCCGCTGCCGCCGGTAGCACCCCGCTGGCCATGGTCGCAATCGTGACGCTGATCAGAACAAACTCTACACTCACCAGGTCTTCAAGGAACAGGATAGCCGCAACGGCCCAAACACTGCCGGACAGAAAAAGAGATAACGTGATCAACGCTTTGATCGATCCAAGCCCACGTCCCACTTTAAGCATACGCGCGCACAATCGGGCAACCCACTCCCTTAAAAGAAAGACGAGATAGCCGTAACCGACCCATAGCAAGGTGCTGATCGCAGCATCCTGCTGGAATAAAATCAAGCCCAGCAACCCTATCACGATCACGTTGACCAGATTGGTAAACTTGGTCTGGGTAATCACGTATTGGATTTGGGCTTCAGCGATTGCTCTATTCATAGTCTTGTCATGCCTGGTTTCATGCCGGCGGTATCCAGAATGCTTCCTGATAATATACGGCAGTCGACCACAAATAGTTGCAGCGCTTGGGTGATCTTTTTGCAGGTTCCCGATCGATTGCACGATCAGTTATTTATGCCATATGTTATTAAATACCCGGCTTTCTATAAAGATCTGGTTAAGGCGCGACACAGGTATAAGGACAAGCTATGAATCTAATGCGATTGTAATCTGAAGTGATTTCGTGTTACCGGCAAACCATTTCTGAACATATAGGGTTCCAATTATTGGAGCTTTACCCTCAGACGGTACTTCTTTGTACCTGACACTGTTTTTCGTTTCCTTCTCAAACACAAACTTTACCAATTCTTTGGTCATTTTTACCCCCATGAACTAACTTTGGTTAATTTTTCTACCATCTTATGTACTAAAATACGCTGTGTCTTAAAAGAGTACTACGTTCGATAGATTGATGCTTACCGATTGCTATTTTGGTTGAAATCTGGTCTACATGTCGAGCCTCGTTTAGAATTAAGACTGCTATGAATTTCCAATTGCAGGCAACGTTGTACGTTGATCTTTGCTCAAAAAACAAGCGCAAAAAATCCTCGTAGCGTCCATAATGTTGCAATCAGAAGGCTAAGTGATGATACTTCGACCGGAAAAATTGAGGATAGAGTCCACCACCCTCTCCCTTATATCTGCTGGTGTGTCTCACATAAAGTAGACAGAAATAAGGCGTTAAAAAGCAATGTTCTTTACTGACGACCGTCATAACTTTTTTAAACCTGTTACGAGTAAGTATCGGGAACAGGTTGTACAGTGCCTATGCCTTCTTTACGAACGGCAATACAGCTCAAATGCAGACTATGGCACTTCACTCAGCCGTGATCAGATAATTGAACTGTGTGAAGAGGCGTTGGCGCGATCTTCCATGCATATCTTTGACGATGGCGAAGATATGCAAGAGCAACGGTTTAAATCCTATCGTGAACAGGCCAGCTGGGTGTTAGCGCAACTGTTGGAAGCAGGATGGGTCGAGAAACAAGTGGATACCGCTACTCTGCAATCTACTTTCCCTTTCAGTAGGATGGGTCGAATTTTTACGGTGGCGCTGGTTGAATCAGACAACACACAGATTCGTACCCGGCATCGCAATACGCGCAATACGCTCAATGCACTTGATGCTTTCCTCAGCCGTGGCGAGATCTATGACTTGCTCGACGCCTATGAATACTCCGAAAGAATCATCACGGATTTTACGGACGTCATTTCTGAATTGGAAGAAAGAAAACGTGAGCTGGTAAGAGAAGTAGAAGCTCAGCAGTTAGCCCAACAGGCAACGGATCATTTCTTTGATTTCATGGAGAAACGCTTTAAGCCCGACATAGCGGTGCGTTTGTCGGCCGATAGCGTTGAAAAGCACAGGGAAGACATCAATAAGTCAATACGCAAGATAAAAAGAAAAAAGCGAGAAGAAAAAGCGAATGCTGAAAAGTCACTAAGAAAAGCCGTCCCTGGCCTATGCAATGACGATCACTCTTACCTTATTCATATTCTGGATACAATTGACCAGCGTATGCGTAATGCCGCCGAAATCATGCTGCCCGCACTCCGTCGCTCACTGCACAGTTTTACTCGCCGTGCGGACATTATCATCCGGCAAATAAGTTATATGAACAGCCACAATAATAATGACCTTGTGGAAATTTGTAAGGAGCTATCTGATTTATCTGAATCTGAGTACCAGAACAGGATGATCGCCGCATCTCACTATATGGCATCGATGAACATTCGAATTGTCGATCCCGAACAAGTAAGGCTAAACGAAAAGAAACAAAAACAGTGGGTAGATAGCGCTGTGCATGATCAAACATCGATTGACAAAGAGGCTCAACGCGAACTAATGATCCAACAGCTCCTTGATCAGGCGTTCATAATCAATAGAAAAGAGGTTAGTGATTTTATCATCAGCTCATTAAGAGAAGGTAAAAGAATCTCGACCCGTGACCTCTCTGTTAATGACGCAAAGGACCTAATTGCCATGGCCCATGTGATTGAGATTGGCGGGGTAAATAATTTGAGCTCTGACCTGGAGTTTCGCGTTGTACCAACGGGTCAGATAGTCACTGACTCAGAATATTATAAATCATACGACGAATTCACGATTGAATTGGTTGCTGATAATCGTCAAAACTAAATAATTCAAGGTATTCACAATGATAACGGATGTTATCCAAGAATCGCTTAAGCGGCATAATTTATCGATAGACGTATTTTCTGAGTTAGTCATTCGTTTACTGGATTACGGGGTGATAACACGGGAAAAAAGCCAGATAGAGACGAAGCTCTATGATCGATTTGTGCAATGTGAGGAACTAGTTGAGGATTACCTCGCCCCGCTTAAAGTACGTATTCAGCACGACAGGAAGTTTTGCTTTGTAAGGGTTTTCCCACCTGGAGCAACGGTTCCTGGTATGCCTGATCTTGAGGATACGCCTTTCAATGGCGGCTTTCGAGTCAAGCCGAGTCAACAAGATATCGCTGCTATTCTTGTTCTGAGAGTGGAATATGAGAAATCTCTACGTGAAGGAAAAGTCGACGAAAAAGGTTGTGTGTTGATTGCTTTGGAAAGCATTGCTATATCCCACAAAAATCTTCTTAAGCGACCACTGCCGGAAATTCAAGGTGAGCGCCTGGCTATATTCAAAAAGCTCAGACAGTTGAGGCTAATTGATTTTAAACTTGATGAGGATATTAATAACAATGACAGCTGGATTAGTATCCAGCCCTCGATAACGTCATTTGTCAATGATGAGGTGTTAAGTGCTCTTTACCCGGTAAAAGATAACTTTAAGAATGAGGAACCCCAGGATGTTTTGTAAGCGTGTTATCTATGTTAACTGGGGAAATATTCCAAACATGGAATGTGATTTTGGTCCAATTAATTTGTTTTCAGGCGGTAATGGTTCTGGCAAAACCACCGCTGCAGATGGCCTTCAATCGTTGATGACCGCCGCTCATGAAAATCTTTTTAACTACAACCCAGGACAAGACGAAACTACACAGAAAGGTCGTGGTGGAAAACAAGTTAGAACCTTGGCCTCTTATATTATGGGTTGTGATGACGGTAGCTATTCACGACTACGCATGACCGATGGTTATGTTGCTGGCGTGTTTTCCCCCACCGAGGGCGAGTCCGCTGAACCCTTTACGGCTGTAATGTGTGTCAGAGCCAGATTGGATGAGAGTGCATCCCCTAAGCAGGCTCGCCAGGAAGAAATTAAGTTTTTGATCGTGCCTGGACATGAGTTGTCGTTGACACATTTCATTAAAGAGGAAAAAGCAGGGAAATCAGTGATTACCATTACTGAAATTGATCAAAATTTTCAAATTCAGTTCGGTAGAAAAGCGGTTGAGGTTTACGAAAAGAAAGGCCAATACCTACGCCGATTATATGGTGCATTCAAAGGGACTTCTTCAGCGGTTTCGGACAGAGAAGCTAAGCACGCTGCTCGTACCTTCTCAAACTTTATGGCCTATAAACCTGTCAAAAGCATATCGGACTTTGTTGCCAACCAGATACTGGAACCCAAGGATATCTCCGACGATATCCGCCAAGTTGCCGATTTGATGAAAACTATTCATGGTATGGAGGAAGAAACCCGTCAAATTAAATCGGCTATTAGCAATTTGGATGAAGCACTCACCTCCTCCGATACCTATATCGATAATTGGCTGGATAGGTGTGTCGCTCAATACGCTGAAGTAGCTCGTCAATGTGGTGGCATGCAAAAGGATTACCTCGATACCAAAGAGCAGCAAAGAAAAAACAGTCAAGCGATCGCTGATACGCAGCGGGAAATAGTTCAATCCAATGAGAAGAAAAAGCATATTCATGCACAGTTAGTGGAGCTGGAAGCAAAGCGAAAAGGGATTGCTGCTCTCAAAACGAAAGACGAGTTAGATCAAGCTATTGAGTCGTTCAAAGCTAAACTTACACATAAGGTAGAACCTTTCCTTATACAAAACAGCCAGTTTGCCAGGAACCATACGGCTGCCGAAGAACTGATTCAAAAGACACGACAGCTTTCTATTGGCGTCGACATTCCATTTGTGGATACCTCAGGCTTTAGTAAGCCCTTGAAGCAAGTGACTGGAGGGCCTGCGGATAGCACCATTGACACCCATAAGTTACTGAATAAGGACTGGGTAGGCATTGCCTCTTTGGAGCACAGCCTTGAGGAGGTAGTCAAACTCGAGAATGCTCACAGTGAATTAGCCAATATGCTACACGACGTCGATCGTGATGGCAGCTCCAAAAGTATACGGGACCAGGTGTTCGCTCTGGAGAGTGATAAGTTGACTTTAATGAAGCGAACAGCTGATCAAGTCAGTAACAAAGCCGACGAAACTAAAAGACTGGAAAGCCATACGGTTACTTATCCCCCCCATGTTTCAACTGCAATAGAGGTTATCCAAAAACAGTGCCCAGGAGCTAAACCAGCCGTTCTCTGCGACTTTATTGAAGTGACGGACCCTAAATGGCAGATGGCGATCGAAGGTTATATGGGTGGAGCCCGCTTTTCTATCCTGGTAGAGCCTGATTTCGAGGCCGAAGCCATACGTATTGTTCGTGGAATAAAAGGTAGACGTAATTCTGCGAAGGTTATACAGGGTGCTAAGGCCCAGGCGGACGCACAACGAATAAGCACGCCACAGGATTCAATTATATCGGTGATGAAGTTTAGTCATAAAATCGCTGAATATTACGTTAAGGCCTCATATGGCAATGTCCTGCGGGTTAAGGACGAGTATGAGTTGAGGAATCAGCGTCGTGCTATTACCCCGGATGGTATGGGATCAGGCAGTTACAGCATGTATCGCTGCGATATCGATGATGGAGAACTGGTTTTTGGACAAGGTGCCCGGGAAAGAGCTTTAGCGGCAAAAAAGGCAGAGCTTCAGCTGTTAATGGAACAACAGGAATCAGTATCCAGTGAGTATCATCGTGTTTGTCGTATCCGTGAGTTAATTGATCAAATTAGACCCATACACTGTACTGTGATAATTAATGATATGTTGTCGCTTTATCGAGACCTTCAGGCGGCGGAAAACCAGCTCGATACTTTGGATTTATCCGATTTCGAGGAGTTAGAAAATCGCCTGGATGAGCTAAAACGTGAACATGATTCCTTCGACCTGAAAGTCCAAAAGTTGAGTGAAGCACTCGGTCAAGCGCAAAGTATGGATAAATCCATACAGCAAAAGATTGATCGTTTATCTAACGAAAAAGATAAACTTGAAGAAGAGAAAGAGGCCCAAGAGAAATTAGTTATCGAGGCTTCTCAGGTTTATCCTGATTTTAATGCGAAAGAGCGATTAAAGCTTGCCGATTTACAGGCCCAGCAGGCCGGAAAAGATTTTGATTTTTCCGATATTATTAACGCTTCCGGTA
Organism: uncultured Ketobacter sp.; assembly: GCA_963922875.1. GTDB lineage: Bacteria > Pseudomonadota > Gammaproteobacteria > Pseudomonadales > Ketobacteraceae > Ketobacter. Next base: position 45,506 of record CAWUJH010000014.1, read on the forward strand.
GCAACATGGAGCACGCTGATCGTTCGCTGTATGACCGAGTGAAGGATCATAATTTTAATAGCAGCAGCTATAATCAAATTGTCTATTTTGATTCTCTAGGATCAAAGCATGACAGCTTGCACTTTAAATCGATTATTGAGTTAAAGAACCAAATAGTCGCGGTTTACAATGCGCTTAAAAACAATGTTTTGGTTGGTAAACATGAAGAGCTTGTGGGGCTGAAAGACAGTTTCAACACGGCATTCGTCACTAATTTATGCCATTCCATTTACCAAGCCATTAACGATGGAAAACGCCTGTTAGATGATCTGAATAAAGAACTTGATAATCATGTTTTTGGCACAGATAAAGAACGCTTTAGTTTTGACTACGACTGGGTAGCGGAATTCCGGGATTATTATCGATTCTTTAGAGAAATCATTGAAATACCCAATTTAGGCGACGGTACTACTCTTTTTGATAGTGAGCTAACTGAAAAATCGGCAGAGGTCCGTGATCGATTGTTAGATATGCTGCTTGATAAAGACTCGCAAACCGCGCTTAGAGAACTAGATCGCATTAGTGATTATCGAAACTATCGCCGCTACGAAATTTACAAAAAACCTGAAAGTAAAGACCGAATTGCTCTTAGTAAATATGGTACAGGTTCAGGTGGTCAGCTAGAAACACCGGCCTACATCATACGCTCAGCGGCCATAACATCGGCATTTAAATTCAACGAAGGAAATGCCCATTGTAGAATGGTATTAGTAGATGAAGCCTTTTCCAAAATGGATGAAGCCAGATCTCGTGAAGTTATTAACTATTTAACAGAAGCTTTAGGTCTGCAATTAATCTTTATAATGCCCACCAGTAAATCCGGACCATTCCTGGACCTGATTAGTAATCAGGTCGTATTTAGCAAGTGCCCAGCCACTGAGAAAATAGGAGAACTTGAAACTCAGGTTTTGGTTGATAGAAAGGTGTGTAACCAAGAAAAAATCAGAAAATTATGGGCGAATCACCGTAAAACGGTAAGGCAGCAGGGTATGTTAGATTTTATGGATGACATTTAGTGTGAGACGTTAATGACAAAGGGAACACTGCAGGATCCACCTGTTTGGCTATCTGATTATGAAGATATTTTTAACCTATTGTCTGATTTTCTCGACAAGTTGGATAAAGGGAAACGGTTGCTGACTAGGCTTACGCCTAAATCAGTGCCTTCGTTATTTGATTACAACAATTCCGATGCTCAACTCATATGGACACTAATCCAAATGCTGGAAACGGATTTCGGCATCATTACCATCAAACCGGAAAGAGCTCAGGTAGGCAAAGAAATTTATGACAATGCAAAAGTACGCTTCAACCCAGAGCGCGAAGACGTAATTCGTGGATGGTTAGCACGCCCAAAGCAAACGCCCTATATAAATCAGTGGTGGTTGGCTGTCGATTCATTGGAATGGAGCCGCTTGGCGGATATGGGTTATATTCGAAATAATCCCCTAACTTTTAGCCATAAGCATGCAGTTGATATTGCCCGCAATCTAAGTACATTAGAAAAATCATTAACGGAGCCTAAAACGCTACGACATCTGTCGGCCAGATATTTTTGGGGTGATTCAAAATTCCTTGATAATAAAGCAGAATATTTACTGGCAGCATTTCCTTATCTTAAAGAAAACATTCTCGCTCGTCCTATTCTGGTGAACTTACATATCCCTGAACAATATTCTTCTGTTCTTTTTATTGAAAATCAAGATACATTCTTGATGCTGGCAAATCAACTTATGGCATTAGAAGAAAATACAACAGCTATCGTTTACACCGCTGGTTTTCGCGGTGCGGCTAACCGAATACGAAAAAAGGGAAGCTATGTTTTTAGTACGTTATCTCAAACATCAACCGAAACCTTAGACCGATTTACTATTTGGTGGGAGCAGCAAATGCCTGAAGCTATGACACCCTGCTTTTTTTGGGGTGACCTAGACTACTCTGGGTTCGGGATTCTTTCTTCCTTGCGTAGTAAATTCATAGGTATGAATGCATGGAAACCTGCTTATGATGTGATGTTGCAGCATCTTCTTAATGGTGCTTCACACTCTGTTATATCCAGCAATAAGGGAACTCAAATTGATCCTGGTACGACAAATTGTTGGTACTCTGATACCGTTTTATTGCCAGCGATACGAGACAAGGCTCAGTTTGTCGATCAAGAAATCGTGGAATTCTGCGAAATAGAAAATAGTTTCATTTCGCGAGAGTGAAGGGATTGCTATTTTTGAATAGGCTTGATGTCCTTAGTATTCACATACTGTCAGTATCAATATTTTCATATTGTTTGTGTACTAATAAACCTGATGTTGTAGTTGCACTGGCGTAGTAATTTTGGCCACCTAATTTAAGGTGCTATATGCACCAAGCAATTAGGTGGCAGTATGGCTACAATCACTCAGGAAAGCATTGTACAGCCACTTCTAACTTTATTGGGTACCCAGATAATCTGCTTTTCCTAGCGGTACACCTGCGTGTCGCAAGATATTGTAGGCTGTGGTCATGTGGAAGTAAAAATTTGGCAGTACAAAGTGATTCACGTATGCCAATCCTTTGAATTGGAAGCTGGGTCCATTGGGAAAGCTCAGTTCTATGTCCTTGTCTTCCGTGCCGTCTATTTGCTCTGGCTTCACGACCTTCAAAACATCAATGGTCTTCTGTACTCGCTCCACCAGTTCTGACAATGTTGTTTCGTTATCTTCGAACGTTGGAACATCGATACTACCAAGTCTCTTCACGCAGCCTTTTGCCACGTCGGTAGCAATACGCACTTGAGCTGGAAATGCGTACATTGTTGCTGCCAGTCGGTAGCTGGGTAGAATATCTGGCTTGAGATCCTGCTCTTGTTCGAATGTTTGCGCTTTATTTAGGATGACAAGTAAATTTCCTAACTTGTGAACCAATACCGGTACGCTAATTTGGTACATGGATACGCTCATAACACTCACTCTCCTTTTGTTGGCTATTTAAGCTGCGAGCTACCAGCATATTCTGGCGGCGTCGACAAAGAATACAGCATAATATACGGGCGCGTAACAATCGTTTTAAGAATAGAATTTATGAGTAACAGATAAATTCTCCTGTTAGCCATTGAAACAGAAATGGAGGGCAATCATAAATTTCATTGCCTCCACAACTGGTTAGAGTTATCGTTCCGAAGGCAAGAATTGCAAGCAATATCAACTTTTTCATCAGAAAGTCCTTTTCTTATAATTAATGATTTCAATTGGTTCAGCTGAGGGCAATTTTTATATGAAACTGCGTTGGGAATCAAGTTTCTCGAATTTTGTGCGAGCTTAGGGGCATTTCCAGCAAATTGGATAATTGGTCTTTCGTTGAGCGGCAGTTCTAAGGTTTTTTGTACTCTCAATGTATGTTAACTGTCTATTACGATTATAACTCTAAATTCTTCACCGGTATGTACCCCAAGGAGATAGTGATTTATTTACAGGCCCCCAAAATCCTTGTCAGGCACAGGCGGCTCATGAGGCAACATAGAGCCCACAGGCTATGAAACTGATCGCGTATCTCTGTGGCTATTGCTTTATCTGTGGCTTCACAACGGATTTCCAATTCCAATCGATCCAGTGCCGCATTGGCGTAATTCATTTTTTCACTTAGCATTGTCATATTGATCTCTCCTAATAAAATGATGTTTTCTATCATTAAATACGCACAATCTTGGTGAAAAGTTGCAGCGGCGTTAATAAAAAAACCGCCCAGGGTAGCTCATTGCTGAGAACCCGTGCTGGCTTTAGTCAATACTGTTGGGAAATCCCAATAACTCCGATCGTCTCGATGGCATGTGTGCCATCAGCCTTTTCTTCTTCCTGTACACGAAGCGACAGTCGATCGTTCGTTATATTGGTCATCCGTGTCACGATGGGGGCTGTACCAATACGGGTTTGGCTTTGGCTTAACACAACGGGAAGGCTTGAAAAGGCTTGAACAAAGTTGACATCCGTAAATTCATGATCGGCTTCTGTTTTGAGCGCTTGGATTGTTTTGCCATTGTTCAGATCATGAACACCCGTTTCGATCACTATGTACGCTAGATCTTCAGCATGATGGCTGCCATCCTGATACTTCCATTCTTCCACCTTATACGTGAAGTCGCTTGGCGTGACAGACTTCAAGCGGATGTGGGCTGGGGAGCCACCTTTTTTGGTGTTCAATTTAACGATAACAATGGGGTCAATATAGGTGTTATTAAATGCTTGGTTAAACCATGTGTCAGCGTCTGGTTGCTTAACGTTGTGAATCACACCAGTTTCTCCAATAACATTGCCGGAATTATCTTTTATTAATCCTTCTTCTAATACTAGCGCACCAACGCGTTCCGCTGCATGGTCGGTCTCATTGTCTTTTGAGGATTCTTCTTCCAGTTCAGCGTCAAAGCCTGTCAAGTCAACATGTTTAACGCGAACATCGGCAGTATCGCTACCAGTTTGGGTTTGCATCTCGGCAAAAATCAGAGGTTGCGTGTTAAAGCTGTGTTCCAACACCACCGCAGAGACATTATGATCGATAAACAAATTGTCAATGATTTCGAAGACCATTGGATTGTCTGTCGCGCCCCCATTATTGACCTCCGCTTCAGCCATGATGGAGTCCACAAGAGGCTCAAGAACCGACCAAATGCGCTTGCTGGATGCGTCGTCTTTTTCCAGCACCATGAAAGCACCATAGCCATCGTTAAGATCCATCCACGCAACAGAACCAAATAAGCCCGGATCGAATACCACACCACTGCCATCGCGTTCTACAAACCAACCAAGGCCATAGCCTGAATCTTCATGGGAAATGCCGTTATAAGCAGCTCCTATCCGATCTGAAGTCATTTGTTTGAGAGAACTTTGGGACAGAACCGGTAGGCCATCGCAGGTACCTCCGTTTAATTGCATTAACAGGAGCTTGGCATAGTCCGGTGCGTTAGAAAAAACGCCACCCTCAATGTTTGGGTTGACAGTAGGTGTCAAGTTGTCTGGATCACTAAAAAAATTCCGCGGATAGACTAAACTAAAAATCCCATTGGATTGATTAACACCGGATTGATCTCGCAGCAGCTCGAACGGATTGCCGAACCCCAGTGAAGACAACCCACAAGGCCCTATATAGGTTTCATCCAGCAATTGTTGCCATGATTTACCCGATACGGCTTCAGCCACAGCACCGGCTACTTGCCATTGTATCCCGCCATAATGATATTCCGTATCTGGTGGGATCTGGATATCATCATCGGTGGTAGCGGTGAAGATTGCTTCGCCACAGGCTAATAGAGAATCGGTCTCATTTACTTGGCAGCTGTGGAACTCAAAATCTTCGCCCAGCCCTGGCAGACCGGAACTATTGGAAAGTAGTTGCGCTGTGGTAATAGTCGGGTTGGCTGCACCCCAAGGTACCTCGGGAAGGGAGGCCAAGGGTGCATCCAGGTCCAGCAAACCTTGCTCCGCCAACTTGCTCAATATGCCGGCAGATAGGGTTTTTGAAGCAGAAGCCAGGAGAGAAATTCGGCTTGGGTTGAAGGCACCACGATAACTTTCAAACACAAATCCATTTTCTTTGTCCATAATAATCAAACTGATGCCATTTAAATTCTCGCTGATCATGGCGGCATCGAGGAGTGTTTCTACCTCGGAAAAATCGTAAGCGGCTCCGGCAGTATGCTCAGGCAAGACATCATCCTTTATGAAGGTGGCGGTGACCACTTCATCAGGGCCAGCAGGAAAGTCTATGTGGGCTTCGATCGTGTGGCTTCCTGGCGAGAGCAGATCACTATTAAAAGTCGCGGGGTTATCGGGATTTTCGCTGAGCACGATGTCAAATGGTGCCGTCGAATAGACCACCTGATTGACTTGTTCGCCGTCGACAAACCAGGTGACTGAGGGCTGCTGTCCATTGAGTTCCAAATTATCCAAGGCGATTAGCAAGGTTCGATTGGCGCCGATGTGCTGTCCAGACAAAGGCTCTAAATATTCGCGTTTTCCGGTTTGACTAGTCATCAAATCCGGTGCAGCTAGGGTTACGGTGGACCAGCTAAAGCCGGATACAGCTATGGCGATAGATAATAAATTATATTGGCATTTCATGAAAATTATTCCTAAAAGTATTAGTTGGTAAAGCCGTAACTGGTCGCTTTGATAACTAATACGCAGGACATGAGGAAAAAGTTGCAGACCTCCAATATTTGGTTGTCATCGTTAGAGAATTCGAAGGAAATAAGACGCATCAATGAAAGTGTTACCGGAACCCTTTTCCCCGATGCTAAAGTTGTTTCACAGATGAAATGGCTTTCAATTTTTGTTTCATTTATTTCGACAACATCGAAATAGAAGCCTGAAGGGTTGGAAAAATCGCTGAAATCAATTGTAAATACGGCAGTGAATAGCGTACTCCTCTAATTACCTCCCTCCCCACTTCTCCGGTAGATGACTTTGTAAATATTCAAACAAGGCTTTCGCCTTTGGCGTATATTGAAAGCGGTCGGAGACACACAGAAAAAACTCAATAGGTTCCACCTCTGCATAGACTCTACTCTTTCGGGTGGAACGAAAGAGCTCTACGAGTTGACCGCTTTTAATCAAGGGTTCGGCGATAAACTCTGCTAAGCGGGTTATGCCTCCTCCTGCAACAGCCATCGCAGTAAGGGAGTCGATATCGTCACTGATTATTCTGGCGTTGACCTTGGCATTAAAGATTTCTCCATCACGTCGGAATTCCCAATCGCTAAATCGTCCGTGCATTGGCAGGCGGAACACCAAGCAATCATGATTAAGTAAATGCTCTGGTTCCGTGGGGTAACCCGAGCGCTCCAGATAGTCCGGTGACGCACAGAAAACTGAAGGTACTACGGCTAGTCGTCGGGCTACAAGTCCCAGCTCTAATGCTGGTTTGCTGCGAATACTGACATCAATGGATTCTGTTATGTGATCCACACTACGATCAGTGGCAATTAACTCCACCGTGACATTGGGATACTTGTGGTTGAATCCCGGTAATATTGGAGCGACAACGTGGCGGGCAAAAGATCTGGATGAGGCAATAACCAGGCGACCTCGTAGTTCGTCATGGATGGCACCAACGGCTTGGCTAGCCAATTCCAGCTCACTCATGAGCTCTTGCACACGTTCGAAGTATAGTTGCCCGCTTTCGGTTAATGACAGGCTACGGGTAGTGCGGGTTAGTAAGCGTGCCCCAAGTTTTTGCTCCAGTCGGGCTATGTTCTGACTGGCGGCTCCAGGTGATATGCCCATTGCACGGGCGCCTCCAGCGATACTGCCAGCCTGCACGGCTTTAATGAAACTCTCGATTCCCCGAAGACTATCCATAAGATATACACTGTAATAAGCAAGACTATTCGATAGTTTAGCTTACGAGTCTATATAGATATAGCCCTCTAGCGGAGGCCCGGCGAGACACTTAAAGTGTACTGTATGAAAAGATTAAATATTCTACTCAACCTTACATCTATCTGTGCGGGAATTGCTAATAAACAGCCGTTGTACGTCAACAGATATGTCGTTAAAACTCTAAAACTACATAAGCGTCACGCCACTATTGCAGCGACTCTATACATGTCCATCATTATGTCTTTCATGATGAGTATGCTGATCACTTCTGTCAGCGTTGGTGTTAACGATCATTTTTTTGCGCACGTATGGAAAGCTTATCAAGTGTCGTTGCCTTGTGCCGTGCTCTGTACCCTCTCGGTGAAGCCTTTGGTGTCCTGGTTGGTGCGATGGACTGTGCAACAGGAATTGCATCAGAAAAATTAACCTATAGATATAGACATGTAGATCAATGACTACTGGCTACCGTACGGGTTACCGCCTAATGCATTTGAAATATCCGCGATCGCCTTTTGTGCGCGTACGCTGTTACCGGCAACATCAAGTGGTGGAGAAATGACGGCTATACCGAATTTACCAGGAGATACAGCGATAATGCCGCCGCCCACACCGCTCTTCGCTGGCAACCCTGTTTTGTACAGCCACTTACCAGAATCATCATACAGTCCGGCTGTGGCCATAACCGCAAGAATTTCTGGGATATTTTCCGACTTGGCCACCTGCTTACCTGTGACCGGGTTTTTACCGCCGTTTGCCAGTGTTGCCGCCATCATCGCCAGATCTTTGGCATTAACGCCAACAGAGCATTGGCGGGTGTAGATGTCAGTAGCTTGTTGAGGATTTTCCTTGATGTGGCCATAGGCATACATCAACATGGCGAGTGCCTGGTTGCGCTGGTTGGTATCCGCTTCGGATTTGTAAACATCTTCCAATACACTGAGTTCACGTCCAGCAAAATTGCTGTAGTAACTCAGTATTTTGTTCCAAATTTCATCATAGCTTTTTCCCTTTACCATACTGGTGGCCGTAATAGCACCGGGGTTAACCAACGCATTCATTTCCGCGCCTTTATATTGCTCGATTGCCACAATGGAATTGAACACTTGGCCTGTAGCGTCTACTCCCATATTGTTAGCAATCGCGTCGGTACCGGATTCATCCATAACTTTTGCCATAGTGAATACTTTTGATATTGACTGAATCGAAACTTCAGTCTTAAGGTCTCCGGCGGTATAGATTTTGCCGTCGATAGTAATTAAAGCAATGCCATAGACATTTGGGTCCACTTTGGCTAATGCAGGGATGTAGTCGGCGTTCTCCCCTTCTTTGATGTCTTTATACTTGGCATAGGCGGTATCCAAAATCTTTTGAATTTCTTTCGGCGAAGCTACTGCTGCTTGCAATTGAGAGGAAGAAACGAGCACCCCGACCATCAATAGTGACACTAACCATCCTTGTGACAGTTGCTGTATATTCATTTTATTCTTCTCCTAATGGCTGGTTGAACTAACATTTCATTGAGAAAGAGAGTTTTCATTCAAACACTTTATCTTTTATCGTTCTGAACGTAAAGTTAGATCGTTCACCCGTGGGGCTGTGATTTATCGGGTCCAGTGAATTTTTCCGTATACCGCAGCATCTTTGCCATCACAATGTTGCTCAAATCGCATATCAATAGAATCAATGCGAGTTCCAGTATAGTTAACGGCATCTACTGCAAACCAGCCTTCGTATGTGCTACAGCCGCGGGCATATCCGGTCCAACGTATAGCGCCTTTTGTTCTCGCGTTTTGTCTACCAAACATATAACCATGTAATCCACCATAATAACCCGGCTTTATAATAGTGATTGAACTCATGCCCTGGAAATAACCATCCCAATCAGCAACGAGTACCGTTAGAAGGTTATCTTCTGTACTGACTGATATGGTATCAATGTCTGTGTAAGTGTTGATTATACTCTCTCCGATAACGTCTCCCCTTTCACGTTCAAGATATACGAAATTTCCTGAGTCTGGTAAAAGCTCTGGCGCGGGATTCCATAAATCTTCGGGTATAGGGTTTATAGGTCCAGCTGGGGTTGTGGTGTTAGCAGCATACCATTTGACGGTTCCGTGAAGTGCGGCGGCGTTATCGTTACAGTGCTGTTCGAAGCGCAGTTCAATCTCTGAAAGAGCATCGTCAACATAGGCAACTTTATCGATTATGAGCCATCCCGTTATTGTCGAACATCCGAAACTTCCGGTCCATGATAGTCCACCGTCAGCAGGATTATGAAAAGGAAAACGGGTAAGATTGCTGTAAGAACCAGGCTGGAGTTCACTGTAGCTATCTGGAAGTTTAAAGGCTGCGCTCCACTTTTCATCTCCATTTATTTCGATTGTCAAACGAGATTCAAGTCCTTCCACCGTAATTACTGCATTCTCAAGAGAGTATTCGTAGGAGTTACCACTGCCAACAAAATCTCCCTTATCACTATCTAGTGTTATCGTTGACATTGGTGTAGGACTTGACGGAGTTGTTATTACTTTCTCTTGACCAGTAGTGCCATCACCATCGCTACTGCCACCGCTGCCACCACAACCGAAAGTAAGGGAGGTTAAAGTAATTAACAGTTAAGACTTAAATAGATTTGCTGCAGCTGTCATTTTAGGTACAACTTCCGTTAGATTATTAATGATTTAATTGTTCTCGATTAAACCAGCGAACGCGATTGATTTTATACAGCACGTGCTCTGCTAGTTCATGGCCCGGTGGCACACTTGGGTGCATGAAGTTATTTCCTGTATTGATCATTCCAATGCGCTCCATGACAGCTCTAGAGGGTGCGTTTACGACGGCTGTGAATGACACCACCTCATCGAGCTTGAGTTCCTCAAAGGCAAAACCTAATGAGGCTAAAGCCGCTTCAGTGGCGTAGCCCTTGCCCCAATAATGCTTGTTGAGTCTCCAGCCGATTTCCACGCAGGGTGAGAACGGTAGTTTGATGCTAGGAATATGCAGTCCCACAAACCCCATAAAATCGTCGCTTTCTTTTAGGCTCACCGCCCAGAATCCCCAGCCTCTTTGGGCGATTAAGGCATGACATTTTTCCGCGATTTCATCACTTTCAGCACGACTAAGAAGCATGGGAAAATACTGCATCGTGGTCTTGTCAGAGTTTATATCGTAGAAGGGTTGAAAATCCTCTTCTCGCCACTGCCTGAGGGTCAAGCGCTCTGTTTTGATTGGGGTATTCACAGGGCTATCCATTCATAATGCTAAACACTAGGTTCTGGCTGGAAAGCATAAGCCGCGCAGCGAAGTTTGGCATTATATGATTTTAGCGTTTAAACGTGAAGCTGAAGGGCCTTGATTAACGCTTGTCCAGAAAGTCAAACTCACGGAACAAGGCTTTCTCAATTCCAAATAGCTCAATTCCACTGAATTATTCAGTCATTGTCAGGTGTAACATCAAGTTATAAATCACATCAACTAAATCGCATAACTGTAAGAAATACATAGCAGGTGAGTTGGGTTGAGTCATGAATGCCTATTTATTGCGCAATTGCTGAAAACTCATCTAGGCTTAAACGGGTAGCCTTTTTTTTGTCAGGTGCGCAAGTACTAATTTTTATCGATTTGGGTGCAAAGTACGATGAGAAGTTGGAGCATATTAATGGCTGTGCTTGGGTTGAATTTTTTTGCAACTTCAGCCGCTCATTCTGAAATATACAAGTGGGTCGACGAAAACGGCAAGATCCATTATTCGGATAAAAAACAGTCTCTACAATCTGCATCCGTGAGAGGTTCGAACGTTCAGCGCATTGAAATCGAAGACCGTTTTGTTCTCAAGGATATCAAGGATGTTCCACCAATTCGATACACTGGCAAGCATCCGTCTCAGCCGATAATCTTTGAGCAACTGGTTATCGATATCGACAAACCCAGTTGGGGGCAAGTCAGTGTCGGTAAATACTGCGATAAAGTTATACCCTACTCTCACGATTACGACTACCTTGATTTAAGTGATAACGAGTTTAGTGAGTTAGTCGCGCTTGAGTTTCAGAAGAATGGTTATACCGCTCATTCCACGGTAACAGGAACTGCCGGTATCGGTGGGAGCCTTCGTTTAGAAGCCAATATTACAGATATAAAAATGCAATTATGTTTTCCTGATGGTAGGCGTGGTCGTGATATGGCTAAGAGCGCACTTTACTTAAAGGTAAAATGGAGATTGGTGGATACCTGGCGTGGCAAAACCCTGTTCGAGGAGGTTGCTGAGGGCTCAAAAAGCAATTGGTCCGAACCTGCAAGCGAATACAAAGAAAACATCGGTGTAGCCCTAGTAAGTTCAGTTTTGGTCTCTTTGCACCAGGTTATGGCCAAACGAACTTTTGTCGATCTACTTCAACCTACGAACTATGTGCCAAGACTGGCTAGCAGCCCTAAAGAAGAGCTGAACCTGCGATTGATTTATGGTGATGGCACAGGCAATTTCCAAAAATCCGCGAAATACTTGAAGAACTCTGCGGTGACGGTAGTTACTCAGGCTGGGCATGGCAGCGGTGTAATAGTGTCAGATGATGGTTATGTTTTAACGAACGCCCACGTGGTTAAAAGCGAAAAAAATGTTGGGGTAATGATCGACGAAGTTGAATACCGAGCAACTGTACACAGTTTATCGGAATACCGTGATGTAGCCGTACTAAAGTTAGAGGATTACCCTATTCTGGAAGTGCCTCATTTCAGTAATATGAATTTAGAGGTGGGTGCGGAATTATTTGTGATTGGTACGCCGCTCGATCGCTCACTCAGTCATACTATTACCCGCGGTATCTATTCTGCCAAGCGTAACATTCAAGGACTCCCCTATTATCAAACCGATGCTGCTATCAATCCCGGTAATTCAGGCGGCCCCGTTTTCGATGAGCGAGGAGAACTGGTCGCGTTAACAGTTTCTGGTATTTTCACTCGTGACGGCGGCGGTATGAACGTTAATTACCTTATTCCCATCGGGGATGCATTGCAGGCACTAAACATTCAGGTGGTTGATAATCGGAGTACTTCGTTGGGTCATCGTTAAATCGAGATAACCCGTAAAGATCATTCCATCAACAACTGCTGTATTGGTCTATCCAACAATTCAGCCACAACTCCAGGTACAAATTGACGTTTTATGGTAATGGCGTAAAAACTTTCAAATTGATTGGGTAATTCCATGTATTCTAACAAAACACCTTGTTGAATTTCATCGCGCACCACCACGCGGGGTAATACCGTTAGGGCTCCGCTATCCCGAGCTAATAGTCGTAACATGGCCATGTCGTTAGTTTCCATAATTACTCTGGGCTCTAGCTGACAGAGGGCACAAAAGCCGTCAAAAGCACTGCGTATTTCGCTAGGATACGCTGGCAGCACCCAAGAAAAATCGCAGTAGCCTTCCGGAAACACCGTAGTCGGCTTATTTTGTGGTGGGCCGACGATAGACACGGGTTGTCGCGCTAGCAGTTGGCTTTGCCATAGTGGTTCTTCGTCCCCCATTAGATCAGCAGACGAAGTCACATTGATGTTCGAAAGCACCAAATCAAATTGGTGCTTGGAGAGCCCGGCCAATAAATCGGAAAAGCCCTTGGTAAGTAGGCTAAATCTCACATCGTGCTTGGTTAACAATGGCGAAATAAAAGCTTCGATAAAGTTACGGGACATGGTGGATAGTACGCCGATCCTCAGTGTCTGCACCTCAGGCTGGATACCGCGATGCAACATTGCCTCAAGCTCTTCTCCCTTGCTAAAAATATCTTGGGCATAGGCCAAAACACGCTGCCCACTTTCGGTCAGATGCAGTGAGCGTCCCTGGCGATGGAACAGCGCTACATTCATCGCCTCTTCCAATAGACGTATTTGAGAAGAAAGCGCCGACTGGGATACATGCATTGATTTTGCTACACGGGTTAGGTTGCCATCTAACGCAACCCGGTAGAAGTAATAAAGATGATGATAGTTCAAGCGGCTCACCGCAGGTTTCCTTATAGGTAATCCATTCAGCTTGTTCTGTATTATAGAACATAAGCATCACATAATTCTATTTTACTAAACAAAGGCTGTTCTGTGATACTGCCGGCGTCTGACTTGGCTACTTCTAACTTGGGGGATCACTATGGTTTCTGAAACACTGATATTGTCACTGGGGTTGTGTAGTGTGCCTTTAACCTACTTTATAGGTTCAATGGTGATGCAAGTCGCCCGGCACGGCGGCTGCCGCTGGCAGTTTGGCTTTGCTGTCAGCAGTTTTTTTGGCGCTCTTGTCGCCATTATTACCCAGCTCTACTGGCCTGAGGCTAAACCCGCCAGTTGGTTGTCATCGACTCCTGTCAGCTTTGTTCTGTTGGGTTTGATTACCTTTATCGCGGTGATTATCACCCGTTTTTCTCACCATTACATGGCGGGTGAAGCACGAGAGAGCGATTATTATCAGCACCTGTATTTGACTCTGGCGGTGGTGTCATTAGCGGTCATAAGTAACCACCTTCTGCTTTTTCTGGGGGCCTGGATTGCCATCAGTCTTAGTTTGCATCAACTGTTGTTGTTCTATCCCGAACGCCCTCGCGCAGCACTGGCGGCCCATAAAAAGTTTATCTTCGCACGGGTAGCTGAACTTTCATTATTCGGCTCAGCAATGATGTTGTATGCCGAGCATGGTACCTGGCGGATCGATGAAATTTTGGTGACTTTTCCGAAAGATTTGCTGAGCGGCTACGAACATATTGCTGCGCTGTTGTTGGCGTTTACGGCGCTTGTTAAATGTGCGCAGTTGCCAATCCATGGTTGGTTAATTCAGGTGGTGGAGGCTCCAACACCTGTTTCTGCGCTATTGCATGCGGGTATTGTGAACTTGGGTGGGTACCTTCTTATCCTGTTTGCTCCCCTGCTCTCTCATTCCGCACCGGCCCAATGGCTCTTGTTGATCGTGGCTGGGTTAACCACCTTATTGGCTGGTCTTATCATGCTTACGCGAGTCAGCATTAAAGTGCGATTGGCCTGGTCCACATCGGCTCAGATGGGGTTAATGCTGGTGGAGTGTGCCCTCGGCCTTTATGAATTAGCATTGCTGCATCTGGTTGCCCACTCCTGCTACAAAGCGTTTGCTTTTCTTAATTCTGGTAGCGCCGCAGAGACACAAATTTATCGCGAGATGGCAACTGTTCAGAGGACAGGGCTCGATGGCTGGTTGATGGCGTTTGTCGTGGCCTTGCTACTGGTTGCGGTGCCTGTTTACTGGTTAGCACCTTCAGGTCCCTATAGTCCATGGCTGCTGTTAGCGGTGATGTTGACCGTGCTGCTCGCAGAAAACAGGGAGCACTATGCTCAGGTCTTGGCTTCTACTTTGGGCTTGGGGCTGGTGCTGATTGTTGTCTATTGCCTGCAGAAAACTGGTTTTGTTTCGCTTGTTACGCCTATGGCATCTAGCGTAGGAATCGCTGGGGATCTTTGGTTTGGCTTCCTGATTCTGCTACTGGTAACGGGTTACATTGGTTTACGCAATGCCGCGAGCACCAACGCAAGTCGAAGGCTTTGGAACGCGTTGTATGCCGGGCTGTATCTTGATGAATGGGCAACTCGGGTGACACTGGCCATATGGCCCACATCGCTACCCAAGCGGATGAATCCAAAACAATTAGCGTCATCACAATTAAAACCGGAGCTCTCCTTATGAAAGCGTTGCAGGATTATCAACGCCAGGCCGTTCAAGAAGCTGCCGCGAGAATAGCTCCAACTTGGCCCCTCGACAAGCTGATCGCGGTTAATCCTTTATGGGAGCTGCGCAACAGACCTTTTGCCGAGGTTAGCGCACACATGGCGGCGCTTGCCAAGGTCAATTGCCTAATGCCAAAAGACTATTACGCTGAACTTTGGTTAAGTGACATTCGGCCAATTCATCTGCAGCAAGCAGCCCATTTACTGGGTGAATCAACCACAATAGACGCCCTATTGGAATACTTGCAGATACCGGATTCCCTAAGTCAATGGCACAACGTGTCAGACTGGATAGACAGCCATGGAGAGCGACAGCAGCGAATGGCTTGGCGCGATGAAATCACCCATCAGATTAGCCAGTTTTGTGCTTCTTTCTTTCAATCTGGTAGCCCGTTCCGTAATGCGGAGACACCGGATCAGGGGTTATATTGTGCCTGGCTGAAGGTAGCCTGTCAGGATCGCGGTTTGGATATTCTTATGGCGGAACCAACGCTAAGCGCTCAGTTCAGGGCGTTACCCGAAGACCATGAAGCCTTGTTGACGTTGGCGATAAAAGAACTCGCCCTCGAACAGGAAAAACTTGCGGATTACTTACATGCACTGCTACTGGATATCAATGGTTGGAGTTCCTGGATTGCCTATTTACGCTGGCAGGCAAGGTTAAATGGAACCGCCAATCATGAACTGATGGCTGAATTGCTCGCGGTTCGCCTTGGTTGGGAGCTGGTGCTTTGGCGCCACTATGGCAAAGAGCACAAAAGTGAGTTCTTCCTGTTGCAGACTCAGTGGCAAACTCAGTGGTCAAGGTTACCTGAGATTATTGTTGAACATCTCCAAGCCCAGAAATTAGCCTTGGTGTGGCAACGGGCTGCTGAACTTGCCTATCAAGAAGCACTGCACAATAAGCTTTCTCTACCCGTTAGGGAGATATCGTCGAAAAAGCCTTCCTTGCAGGCCGTTTTCTGTATTGATGTGCGTTCTGAACCAATGCGTCGGGCTTTGGAGGCGCAAGATTCCACTATCGAAACCCGCGGTTTTGCGGGCTTTTTTGGGTTGCCGTTGGAATATCTACCCGCTGGTACAGCGTTGGCAAGGCCGCAATTGCCTGGTCTTATCAAGCCGGTGATTCAAGTGTCCGAATGCAGCGATGTGAATGGTGCACAGCAGCAACGGCAAATATCCAAAAAGCTGCGCTGGCAAGCATTGAATGATGCTTCGCCAGCGACTTTCAGTCTAGTGGAAGCTGTGGGACTGGGTTACGGCCTTAAGCTTTTGAAAAATAGTTTCAAACCGGCCCCCCATGCCCATCCGGTTAACGGGATGATCAGGACCGGTAAATGGGTACTGAGTCGCAATCAAACGCCTCTATCTGTGGCTGAAAAAATAGATTTGGTGGCAGTAATTCTTGGCGCTATGGGGTTAACTAAAAACTTTGCACCCTGGGTACTGCTGGTTGGGCATGGCAGCCAAAGTCGCAATAACCCCCATGCTGCAGGTCTTGATTGTGGTGCCTGCGGTGGCCAAACGGGTGAGTTGAACGTGCGCGTTTTGGCGAGTTTACTGAATGACCGGGAGATCCGTTGTGGTCTGGCTGAACAAGGAATTGCAATTTCAGATCAGACCCGCTTCGTGGCGGCTTTGCACAATACAACAACCGACGATATCTCATGTTTTGATCCGGTTGAAGACGACTCGGTTAACACCTGGCTTGCAGCGGCCAGTGATTATGCACGTGGTGAACGGGCATGCAAACTAGGCTTTAAGGAAACCAAAAACTCAACCCGACTGGCAAGCTTATTTCACAAGCGCAGCCAGGATTGGTCACAGGTTCGACCAGAATGGGGTTTGGCAAACAACGCCAGCTTTATCGTTGCACCGCGAGATAGCGTAAAACACCTCGATTTGGAGGGGCGCAGTTTTCTGCATGATTACCAGTGGCAACAGGATCAGGACTTTAGAGTACTCGAACTTATTATTACGGCACCCCTGGTGGTTACCCACTGGATCAATATGCAGTACAATGCATCTGTTACAGATAACCACAAGTTTGGTAGCGGTAATAAGGTTCTGCATAACATTGTGGGTGGTAATCTCGGTGTATTTGAAGGGAATGGAGGTGACTTAAGGTTTGGTCTTCCCGTACAATCCGTGCACAATGGTCATCAATGGATGCATCAACCGCTACGCTTGAGTGTTTACCTTGCCGCACCGCAAGCAAAAATTGCCGAGATTATCAGCCGCCACCAAGACATAGCCCATCTCGTAGATAATGATTGGCTTTATGTTTATCAATGGGAAACTGAGAATCGCAAGCTGTATCAGTATTACCGCTCAGAATGGCACGAGGTTGCAAAACATTCTTTATAGCGAAATCTAATCCGCTGAAATATCGGAGAATTTATGAGTATAGGAATTATTATGGGGTCTAAGTCAGACTGGAAAGTCATGCAGGCCACAGCCCAAGTGCTAGAGCAGCTCGAAGTGGATTTTGAAGTGAAAATCGTGTCTGCGCATCGTACGCCTCAGCGCTTATATGAGTATGCCACTTCAGCTCGTGAACGTGGTTTAAAAGTTATTATCGCCGGTGCTGGTGGCGCAGCTCATTTGCCGGGTATGACCGCCGCTCTGACACCAGTGCCAGTGCTCGGGGTGCCGGTAGCGGCGACGGCCTTAAACGGAGTCGATGCCCTGCTCTCTATTGCTCAAATGCCCAAAGGTATTCCAGTGGCGACTTTTGCCATTGGTGTACCGGGGGCTGCCAATGCTGGGTTGTTTGCCGCAGCTATGTTGGCCTGCGAGGACGCACCATTAGCCAAGCGTCTCGATGCTTACCGTCAAGCCCAGACTGATAGCGTGGCGGAGAGCCCGGAATGAGTAAACGGTTAGGTATTATTGGCTGCGGGCAGTTAGGTTTGATGTTGGGGAGTGCTGCCTCAAAACTCGGCCTTAAGGTGTGTTTCCTCAATGTGAATGAGGAGTCTGTTGTATACGGGATAGGCCAAATGTTTTACGAGGCCGAACTTGAAACTTTTTTGTCCCATGTGGATTATGTAACGGTCGAGCGCGAAGCGATTCCAGAGTATATTCTGCAACGTGCGGCAAGTACTAAGAAGCTGTATCCCTCTTTTGATGCTCTCAACACGTTACGTCAGCGGCACAGTCAAAAGGCGTTATTTGATCGTTTGAACATTCCAACGGCGCCTTGGGCTTATGTAGAACAGCAACAGGCACTGCAGCAAGTGGTGCAGGATTTCCCCTCTACCCGAATTCGAGCGAAAAGTGTGCTCGGAGGTTATGACGGCGGTGGCCAATGGTCGCTCAGCGAAACTAAACCGGGAACCGAAATTCCTGCCGCGGCCTTTCCTCTCATACTTGAGGCGGAAATGGTGATCGATTTTGAAATCTCGGTGCTAATGGCGCGCGCTCACGATGGCTCCACTCAACGTTATCCTCTAAATCACAACGTCATGCGCGATGGTGTTCTAATTTGTAGCTATGTGCCTGCAAATGTGGACGAGTCAATGGCGCAACTGGCCACCCGCTACGCAGAACAACTAATGGATGCTATTGATTACGTTGGCGTTTTGGCCATGGAGTTTTTTGTCCAAGACGGAAAGCTCTTCGTTAACGAGATTGCGCCTCGGGTACATAACACTGGGCATTGGACTATAGAAGGTTGCCGCTGTGATCAATTTGAGCAACACGTGCGCGCGGTAACGGAAATGCCTTTAGTAGATCCTCAACCTGTTGGTGCCGCTGCCATGTGTAATATTTTAGGAGACTGGTTTCCGAAAAAATTGCCCAATGAGCCTGTGCGAGTTTATTTACATGGTTATGGAAAGACATTGCGTCCAGGTCGCAAAATGGGACATCTTACGTTAATAGGCTCTGATCTGGATGGTGTAGTTCGCGCAGTCAGCGAGTTAGGCTTAGACTGACCCTATCGCGTTCCATACACGACAATGGTTTGACCCTTGGCGCTTAGTATGCCTTGGGTCTCCAGGTTTTTTACCACCCTTCCGGCCATTTCCCGCGAGCATCCCACTAGTCTTCCCAATTCCATACGACTGATTTTAATCTGCATTCCCTCGGGATGAGTCATGGCTTCTGGATGTTTACACAAATCCAATAGTGCTCCGGCAATGCGTCCGGTAACGTCAGCGAAGGCAAGGCTTTTTACTTTCTGGGTGGCGATGGTGAGACGTCTGGTTAACTGCCGATTGAGCGCAAACAGTAGTTCCGGATATTGTCGTATTAAGGCGCGAAAATCCTCATAGGAAATGGATACAGCCTCACATTCCGTTTTGGCTCTTACCGATGTGTTATGGGTGTTATTCGGAAAAAACAAACCGAGTGCGCCAATGAATGAACCAGGATGTAAGTAAGTGACAATAATCTCCTCTCCCTCTTCACCTGACATAACCACGAAGGCCGAACCTCTAGTGAGATAAAAGAGAAGGTTGGATTCGGTGGAATCCATTATCAGTGTATTTTTAGCGTAGCGCTTGCGTTTGCCGTGGATAGCCAATAAATCGCTAATGGATTGCTCGGAAATGGTTTCGGCTGACTGAGGGCTCATGATTTCATCCTGGTAACTTGGTTTTTTTTACTCCTTTTGGTTTAAGTGTAGCAGTCACAGTTACTAAGTAATTAAGGATCAGGCAGTTTCTAATATAAAGTCGTTAGAAGCAGACTGATGAGTTATGCCAAAAAGAATGATACACAAGAGCGCTTATTGGTGATCACTCCAACGTTGAATGATGATTCGTTATTAGTAGTTAGGGGTGAATTCCTGAAGGTGTATTCGGCGTAACGGTTTCATTTAGTTCTGCAGCTTCTCCAGTATCGTTTTGGCTGGGATACTGAGGATTCATAATGATTACCAGGGTAAAAATCAACAGTACACAGAAGCTTAACCATAAAATGGTGGATGGAATCCTAGGTAGTTGAGGGGCGCTCGCCTGTTTCTCCGCTGAGTTTTCTGGTAACACCCTGGTGGTCTTTTTTCGAGGCAAAAGCCCTATGAGTCGATAGGCCATTATTTTAGGTTCAGGACATAGCAAAGACCCTGTAGGCTGCGCCTCTATTAACGAGAGCAGTTCTGTTGTTGCAGCCTCAGCGGACATTTTTGCCAATCTTTCTGCTTCTTTCCATGGATCGAGAGCGAGTCGTGCAAACGCTGATAAAACGCTTACTGTTTCACCATTTTTTCCCTCGCCGATAGGAGAAAATAAAAACGTATCGAACTTACCATCAGCTAGTGGTGCACCTAATGCACTACGATTTATCATTGGTCAGCCAATAAAATCTTGGTTTCCCTGTTTATTTTTAAGTTTACCAACAATCGTATCACCATAGTGTGTACCTCGGTTAGTTGCCAGAACAGTTCGGCTACTCAAAATAGCAATACTTTCTAACCTAGTCTGTACGTTTCCGTACCAACCAGGTTAGAAATATGGATAGCGCCTCGTATAGCAGGCCCTAACCAGGTGGCCTCCATAAATACTGATGAAGTGTCAATGATTCTGGCTTTTTCATTATTACCGCACAACACTACTCTTCTTTGCTTATTGATCTATAAGAATCGTCGTTTTTAAGGAATTCAGTTTCCCCTTTGCGTTAATCTTATTCTGACTGGCCCTGTGAAAAATATTATTAGATCAGCTTGATTCCTATATAATCCGTCAGTACCATTGACCTGTTTATAAATTGATCTTTTTATTTTTTGCAAACACCTTATGTTCAACCAGCTGGGGCATCTACATTCATGTTAATGAAGTCCGTGAGAGCGTTGGGGCTCTCTTTATTGGTGTTTGTGACATCTTTTCAAGCATGGGCTTCCATCGGAATTCATGAGAGTGGGCGCTATTTTACGGATTCAGGTCAGCCCGTTTTTTTGTTGGGTCATTACGTTTGGGCTTCTCCTGTCCCGGAAACCTATATTGATTCCCCCGCTACCTACCGCAAAATGGTAGACAATGCCTTAGAGCACGGCCTGAACTACATTCGTATTCACTTATCCGTCAATCGCTTCTCTGATACCACCAATCCGCTTATCTATGCCGGTGAGGCAACGCCTACTCCTTTCGTTTACGTGGCTGGTAAAGCAGATCTGGACCAATGGAATGAGGCATTCTGGACCGGCCTCGAAGAAACTTTAATATATGCCAGAAACGCAGGGGTTATAGTACATATTGCGTTATTTGACGGGGTTAGCCTACGGGCATCTGGAAACGAGTACTTTCGTTGGATTGGCTCTAGCTGGAATATCAATAACCAAGTTCGCAACTTCTTTGGTGACCTGGATTACAATGCTAATGGGCGTGTAGATGATTTAGGCGAGTTTTATCAAACCTCAGGCTTTAACAGCCCAGATCAAAATGGCACTGACTCCCAGCGCCTCGGCTACTATCAACAACGTTTTATTGCAAAAACCATCGCCGTGGCAGGTGCGTTCGATAACGTATTTTTCCAAATTGGTAACGAGCTGGGTGGAGCAGACCGTGCCTGGAATCAAGCGGTAGCATCCTATTTCAAAAGTCTAACTGACAAACCGGTAACCTTTAATCACGGAACGAGTGACGAAGGCATGCCAGCTAGCGCCGATGCCCTAACCAGACACCATCCATCGGATTCTGTTGCAGAGATAAAAACAACAGTCGCGAGTATCGTAGGCCAAAGCTATCCGGCATGGATGGATCCCGACGGTTCAACATTGATGCTGGGCAGACCCGATGACAACCGCAGGGCCGCCTGGTATTCCCTTACAGGTGGAGCGGCTGGCTGGGGCGGCTATAACATTTATACGGCCCTTAACAACGAGGGGATGCCTAAAATACTGGAATACTATCAATATTTAAGTTCGTTTATTGCGGACAATCAGGTGCCTTTCTGGAAAATGATTCCTTATAATCAGGCTATCTCAAATGCGAACGAAAACAATTTGCTGGCATTGCCCGGTGAAAATTATCTTGCCTATGTTCTCAATGACGCATCTGTTGAGATTGAAGTACAGTCAGGCACCTATAACGTTGTTATTTTTAATCCTGTTACCGGGCAAACTTTACTTGCGGCGCAAAATGAATGGCAAGGTTTAACTTACATTCCTCGACCTCAAGCTAGCGGTGAGGAGTGGGTAGTTTATGCAGAAGCCACCGACGTCCAGCCCAATGCTGCGCCGACGATAAACATTACTCAGCCGCTATCTGGAAGCAGCTTTGAATTAAACTCCACCATAGTATTTCAATCCAACGCGACTGACACAGACGGCAGTGTTGTTAAAGTTGAATATTATGCCGGAGACTCGCTCCTAGGCACAGCAACGCAAGCACCCTACGAGCTTTCCCTGACAATGGCCGTTGGTGATTATGCCATTACAGCCAAAGCTTACGACGATAGTAACGAGATTGGCGTCAGCTCTATCGTCTCTATGTCCGTGCTGGCCAACCAGGCACCTCAGGTGAGCATAACCCAACCTGCCAACAACAGTTCGTTTAGCACTCAAGACACGATAAATTTTCAGGTGACAGCCTCAGATACTGACGGCAGCGTCACTAAGGTTGAATACTATGCCGATGGCAATCTTTTCGCTACTGTCACTGAAGCGCCCTTTAGTTTTTCAGTGGCGAATGCTCCAGCAGGGAGTTTCGCCATTACCGCCCGCGCCTACGATGACAGCGGCAATGTTACAAGCAGTGACGCCGTACAGATATCTATTGTTGCCGGAGTGAATCAACCGCCTCAAATTTCAATCACTCAGCCCGTAAATGGCAGCGCCTTTACTAGCGATTCAACCATCGCGTTTCAGGTGTTGGCTTCAGATGCTGATGGCAGCATTAGCAAGGTTGTCTATTTTGCCGGTGATGTTGCCTTCGCCACCGTCTCTGCGGCCCCTTTTAGCTATTCAGTGGCGAATGTACCGGCAGGAAATTATGACATTACCGCCCTCGCCTACGACAACAAAGGTGCTACTACTCGCAGCAGTGTCATTCAAATATCCGTTTCAGGTGTTGCCAACCAAGCACCTGTAGTTGCTATCACACAACCAGCAAGTAACAGTGTTTTTACGACGACTTCAACCATTGTATTCCAGGCCACTGCCTCAGACGCAGACGGGACAATCAGCAAAGTTGAATACTATGCTGGTGACTATCTCATGGGTGTTGCCACATCAGCGCCCTATCAATTGTCTATTGCAAACGCACCGGTAGGCAGTTACGACATCACAGCCCGTGCAACCGATAATAAGGGAGCCGTTACCCGCAGTTCTGTTATCCGAATCTCGGTAAATTAGATTGATTTGTCGCTGGGTGGGCTCGGTTACGTAGTTTGATGTTATCCAGCGTCTAGCATGCCCGATAGCAAAGTTGCGATACCAAGGAAAGACATAAATCCCGCAATATCAGTCACCGTAGTCAAAATAATGGAAGAAGATAAAGCTGGATCTTGGCCGAGTTTTTTTAAAATAATGGGTACCATAGACCCCGCAATGGCCGCAATTGTCATAGATGAAATCATGGCTAAGGCAATAATCAACGCCAACCCAAGGCTACGGCTCCAGATATATACGCCACCACCGCAGGTAATAGCAATAGCAACACCGTTAATGACGGCTGCTCCGGCTTCTTTCCGTAATACTCTATACCAATGTCTTACGGTTATTTCACGTAAGGTAAGCGCACGCATAGTCACCGCTAAGGACTGTGCGCCGGTGTTACCTGATTGACCGGCTGCGATGGGTAGTAAAATAGCAAGAGCCGTATACTTTGCAATTGTTGACTCAAACAGTCCTACCACCGCAGCCGCTAGAAAAGCGGTGACCAGGTTTATCTGTAGCCAAGGAAGTCTTTTTTTTACCGCAAACCAACTGGATGATAAGGCTCGCTCTTCTTTGCTGGCACCTACCATGGTTAACATCTCGGTGGCGAGGGTATCTCTTAGGTCACCTAGTATATTTTGACCTCTAATAACCCCCACAAATTGATCATTCGCATCAATTACCGGAATACTATCCATCTTAAAGGTTTCTAGTTTTTCCATTACCTCACTTTTTGGATCCAAGGCCGTTACATACCCCAGTATGGGTACCGCTAATGTCGATAGCAATTCTTGACCATCCGCTAAAGCGAGTCGCTGTACGGGTACTCTCCCGCTCAAATGCATTTTGTCGTTGAGTAGAAATAAATGGGGTAAATCTCTTATTTTTTGGTTGCGAAGCTGAGTAAGGGCTTCCACAGCAGTAATATTTTCATTAAATGCAGTGATGCTGGTTTCCATCATCGCTCCAGCGCTATTGGCAGGATATTGCAACAATTCCTTGAGTTCTTTCACTGAATTTGTATCGAGTAAAGCAAAATATTTTTCTCGATCAAGCTCGTTAAATCGACTAAGTAAGGCAACACAGGGGCCTGAATCCATGGTAGACAGTAGCTCAGCCGCTGTTTGATCAGGGAGCAGAATAAAAACATTATCCATTACGCCTGGCGGTAAATTAGCCCACACAGGATGAAGCACATATGCGGGTTGATCACTCAGTAGCTGTGCTGCATCAGCGGGCAACATCATCTCAATTCTGCGCGCGGCCTCTTTTGGATAGTTCAGTAAAAAAGCCCTGTTGAGCGCTTCTTCCACATGTTCGTTCACCTCAATCACTGATTCAGTCATTCTAGTTTCCTTACGGCTTTTTAACATTCAGCGATTCACTAACAGTATTGAATAACGCTAACAGACAACTTCCATACACATCGAGTATCCCAGTGATTGGGTCGTTACCACGTGGCTCACTAATAGTATTCGAGATTTCTTGCAGGCCACGACGCAAATCAAGGTGACGAAAAGCGCCTATTATCTGCCGATCTTTATTCACCACTGCGGCGCATTCAATTTGTTGCCATATGGAATCGTTCGCTACAGAGGAAAGAGAAGTTCGCGCAGAGATAGCGACGGGTTCGGTTTCCATAATGGATTTAATCGATTTATGAGCTGCGGATTTCAATAAATGGGTGGTATTAACAGCACCTTCTATTTTCTGTTGGCGATTGACAATATATATAGTGTCCAAGCTAATCATGTTCTCCAAGAACGAGAGTCTTGCTATTGCTTCTTCCACATGACAATCGCTAGGAATGGTAATAACGTTAGTTACCATCCATGCTCCTACAGCGGTTTCTGGATAGCTAAGTAAAATATTACACACCAACTTTATTCTTTCGGGTAACTGCTCTAAAACTTGGATACGAACCTCATTCTGAGAATGTCTAAAAACAGCAGCAATTTGACTGATTTCCATCTCAGATAGAAAGGCTGCTGCAATGGCCGGATCGAGATGAGAACAAAGCCGGGCTGTATATTGGGGGAGCATTTTCTGAAGGACAATTGCTGCCTGTTTAAAGGGTACATCTTTCAAAAAACTGGCAACATGCTCAATGGGTTGTTGTTCTAAAACGCCTGCGGCAGAGCTCGGTTGTGATTGTAAAAAAGCCAGTGCTAATGCAGATTTCTGGTGATTCATTCGTCAGCACCTCGTTTGGAAGCCAATGAATCACTGTTTGACGAACCTGGTACAACGGTAGTGAATGAACTCACTTGCTCTTGAAATTTTTTTGCAGGAATGACTGTCCTTCCGGTACCGGTATCAAGAATGATGGTGGTTTGTGTTACCTCTATGATACTCCCTTCAATATCGCCAATTTTCAGTTGTTCGCCAATCCGACAATGCTTACGAAAATACTGCGCACCAATAATATTTTCGATTAAGGATTTCGCGCCAAAACTAAACGCTAAAGCGCCACCGCCCAGTAAAACACCCACAACCACTAACAATGCGTTAGTAAGGAAACGTACATTAATTCCAATTTGCTCTATACCCACCACCAATGCAGTAAAAAAGATAATGATTTGCGCAACCCGCGCTAACATATCGCTCTCTTTGATACCGGTCGTATTGCTTGTGTTGGCAATACCCGTTCGCGCAATATTACTGATAATGAAGCCGGCAAGAATGATAAGTAAACCGGCAATAAGGTTGGGCAAATAAGCGATTACAGTATTTACCCAACTGGAAAACATATCCCAGCCGAGCAGATTTGCCGCAGCGGCAATGAAGAAAATCATTACCATCCAGAAGACCAGCTTGCTTGCAATCTCTGCGTAGGAACGTTTGATTGACTCCTGTTTAATTCCACCTGAACTTGCCAGACGTTTAAAGAGAGAATCAAAACCATGAACCAATTTGTTGGTGGCAATTCTTAATATCAATGCCATGATCCAGCCCATAATCAACATTAATATCGCGCCAAATAATTGGGGGGCGAACGCGATTACCTGGGTGGTAAACTCCTGATAAGTTTGCTGTAGAGATTCTTGCCAACGAAATGCTTCGGTTTTGTTCATTTTGTTATCCTTAAACTACGATCCAAAACTACATTTGTATCCAAAACCTCAGCCTTTTCCAGTGATTGCATTGGGTCCTTTTTTAGAATCTTTCTCAATGTATTCGATTATGGCGCCAGCTACATCTTTCCCGGTTGCTGCTTCGATTCCTTCCAAACCAGGTGAGGAATTTACCTCTAATATAAGTGGGCCGTGTCCAGAACGAATAAGATCAACTCCAGCCAAATCCAGTCCCATTACCTTTGCAGCTTTAATAGCAAGGGCTCTTTCTTCTGGTGTAAGTTTAATGACCTTAGCCGAACCACCCATGTGTAAATTAGAGCGAAATTCGCCTTCCTTTGCTGTACGCTGCATCGCGGCTATCACTTTGTCGCCAATAACGAAACATCGAATATCAGAACCCCCGGCATCTTTAATGAACTCCTGCACCAAGAATTCAGTATTCAGTTCTCGAAACGCATTAATTAAACTCTCTGCTGCTTTATCGGTTTCGGCAAGTAAAACGCCTTTTCCCTGAGTGCTGCTTAGTACTTTTACTATGAGGGGGGCACCACCAACAAATTCAATCAGGTCTTCCGTTGCTTCTGCTTGATTGGCATATCCAGTAATAGGCATACCCACATGTTTACGTGCCAGCAACTGATGGGCACGCAATTTGTCTCTAGACCGAGAAATAGCCACCGATTCATTGATAGAGTAAACATGACCCACTTCAAATTGCCTTAGTACGGCTGTGCCGTAGGTGGTTATAGACGCCCCGATACGAGGAATTACAGCGTCAAACTCAAGCATCCTCTTTTCGCCTTTGCGCTTGTAATAAACCCGTGGCTTGCTAGATGTGATATTCATATAACAGTGTAAAACATCGATAACCTGTACTTCATGCCCACGAGTTTTAGCGGCCTCAACCAAGCGTTTGGTTGAATATAGGTTGGCATTCCGCGACAGGATTCCAATCTTCATAGGGTTTACTCCAGTTGATGTAAAATTTTATTAAACCTTCGATTTTATTAAACCTTCGATATAGTTATCATACTTACACCAACAGGTATATATCGAAGCATTTAGTGATCGCATTTAAGTGCCACAAAAAGTGTTAGAAATCTCTTCGTTTGGTTGTGGTGGCTTTTCCAGGTCACTAAATTCAGGCCGTTCTTCAAAGGGCTTCTCCAGCGCAGACAGTAACCTTTCAAAGTGGGTAAAGTCGCCGTCTTCCGCAGCTTTAATGGCTTCAGCCACACGATGATTGCGAGGAATAATGACTGGGTTGACTGCTTTCATTAGGTTAACTGCTGCGGCTAGGTCTTGCTCTCTATTTTTCAACAGCTGTTGCCAACGTGCGATCCACTCGGATAATTGCGGGCTATTATTCGTTGCCAACAAACCGTTTGGGTTTGTCGTGGGTGGCACCAGAGAAATGATATCGCGAAAGAATTGTGTGAAATCGATTTGAGCTTGTTCCAATAGTGTTAATAGATCATCTATCAGAGCGTCATCGCCCTCTTCCACTGTGGATAATCCCAATTTATAGTTCATGTTCTGTTGCCATGCTTTCTGAAACCACTGAGAGTACTGCTGTAGAACTCGAGTCGCTCGAGCTGCGGGATTTCCCTCTTCACCCAATTCGCCTCTGTCTGGGATAAATGATAAGAGGGTTTCCGCCAACCGGGCCAGGTTCCACTGACCAATAGCAGGCTGGTTCTGATAGGCATAGCGGCCCTGCCGATCGATATAGCTATACACCGTTTTTGCGCGATAAGTATCCATAAAAGCACAAGGGCCATAGTCGATGGTTTCACCGCTAACGGTCATATTATCCGTATTCATGACACCGTGTATGAAGCCAATGCTCA
The DNA here is from genome assembly GCA_963922875.1 of uncultured Ketobacter sp. Lineage (GTDB taxonomy): Bacteria > Pseudomonadota > Gammaproteobacteria > Pseudomonadales > Ketobacteraceae > Ketobacter. Next base: position 73,872 of record CAWUJH010000014.1, read on the forward strand.
TCCATTTGGCAATTAGTTCGGCCTGCCGTTTACAAATGGATTCAAGTAATTCGAGATAACAATCAGGTGAATTTTGGTCTATGTCTGGGTAGTGGCGGGCTAGAACATGGTTCGCCAAGGTTTGGATAGCTTCAGCATCTTTTTTCAAAGCAAAATATTGGAAAGTACCGACCCGAATGTGGCTAGCGGCCACTCGGGTGAATATAGCACCTGGTTCTAACCGTTCTCGCACCACCTTTTCACCACTACTTACAACAGCCAAAGCTCGGGTCGTGGGTACACCCAGCGCCGCCATGGCTTCACACATAATATATTCCCTTAAAGCGGGACCTAAAGGTGAGCGACCGTCACCACCTCGAGAAAAGGCCGTCATCCCTGCGCCTTTTAGTTGAATGTCTCGAAGTCCGCCCGTCGCGGTTTCCAGATCGCCGAGTAAAATGGCGCGCCCATCCCCAAGCTGGGGGTTTAGGTGGCCAAACTGATGGCCAGCATAGGCCATCGCTAAGGGTTTCGCATTATCTGGAAGTTGATTGCCAGCAAATAATTGGGCCAATTCATCATCGCTTGCCTGTTCAAACTCAATCCCTAATTCAGTAGCCAGCGCTTTATTAAAGCGAATTAACTGAGGTTCTTTCACAGGGGTTGGTTGCTCAATCGCATAGAAGTGCGCCGGTAATTGTGCATAGCTGTTCTTAAAGGGGAATACAATCGGCATATTTCTAACTCCGCTCTACACTGAAAAACCTCTAGACTATAGGGAGTTTTGGTTGGTGAACAGCCTGAAACCCATTAAGGGATCAAATGTGGTTGTTTTACATACTGCTCAAAACAATATCCGTGAAATTTTAAGGTGAATTTTCAGTCAATAAAGGTAATCAAATGGGTAAACACAGCATATTCATTACCGGTGCCGCAGCAGGTATTGGGAAAACAGTCGCTCAACTTTTTGCCAGCAAGGGCTGGTTTGTAGGTCTGTATGATGTAGATGTTCCCGGGGTAGAAAAATTGGCCTCTGAGTTAGGCTTGGAATCAGTGGTGGCCGGATATTTGGATGTTACTGATCCTCAGAATTGGCAAACCTGTTTAGATGAATTTTTTATTAAAACAGGTCGCCTGGATGTGTTGTTCAACAATGCAGGCATATTGGAATCGGGTCCATTCGAGACTATAGATTTACAAAAACAACTGGCTGTCATAGATGTAAACGTAAAAGGGGTGCTCATCGGTTGTTACAGGGCATTTCCGTACCTGAAACAAACATCGAGATCCAGAGTCATCAATATGGCTTCGGCTTCGGCGATTTATGGGCAACCGTCACTTGCTATTTATTCCGCCAGCAAGTTTGCAGTGCGCGGTTTGACGGAAGCCCTCGACCTTGAATGGAAAGATCAAGGAATAACGGTTATGGATATCATGCCTTTGTTCGTCCAAACCGCGATGGTGAAGGGAATGAATGCCAATTCAATTAGAAATCTTGGTATCAACTTAACACCTGATGATGTTGCCAAGGTCATATGGAAAGCGGTTCACTACAAAGGTAAATTGCCCCAAGTCCATTGGCCCGTGGGTTTTCAAACACAGCTGTTTTATCGCCTCTCGGGTTTAACGCCGAAATGGATTAATCGCTGGGTTAATGGTCTGATTGCTTCGCAACGTTAACTGGCTTCAATCCAGTGTACTGCGATAGCGCAGCATGGCGATGGCGCCAAAAATGAATATAAAGATAATCAGAACGCCAAATTCTCCATGCAGTTCAGTTAGAGAGTTACCCTTAAGCATAATGCCTCTCACTATGCGTAAGAAATGGGTCAAGGGTAGACACTCACCGATTGTTTGCGCCCAAACCGGCATTCCCCTGAAAGGAAACATGAAACCTGACAGTAGAATTGAAGGCAAAAAGAAAAAGAATGTCATTTGCATGGCTTGCATTTGGCTTCGGGCGATCGTAGAAAAGGAAAATCCCAAACTTAAATTCGCTAGAATGAACAGTAAGACGCCGCTCCAGAGTAGGAGTAAACTGCCGAAAAAAGGCACGTCAAATATAAATTTTGCGGCTGCTAGAATTACAACGGACTGCCCGAAACCCACTAAGATATAAGGCGTTATTTTTCCCACCATAACTTCTATAGGTCGCACAGGCATGGCTAAAAGATTTTCAAGATTGCCACGCTCGCGTTCTCTGGTCATGGCCATCGCGGTTATCATAACGGACGTCATGGTGAGAATTACGCCCAGTAAGCCAGGAACAATGTTGTATTGGGTGATGGCTTCGGGGTTATATTTTGGGTGTACCACAACATCTACGGGTTTCGGCCGCTGTAAGAGTTGGGTCAGCGGGCCTTTCAGTTCTGTTTTTAGTGCGCTGTTTATTATGCCATCAAGGCGTCCGATGGCGTTTGATGAAGCCGCCGGATCGGTGGCGTCAGCAGTCACCAGCAATTGTGGTCGCTCACCGCGAATGAGCTGCTTGGTGAAGTCGCCTGGGATATAAATGAAAAATGAAACCTCCCCTTTGGCGAGTAACCTGTCACCTTGTCGGGGATTATCCGCATTTTCAACAAATTTATAGTAGCCGGAATTTTCGAAGGCTTGAATCAAGCGCCGAACGATTGGCGAATTATCTTCGCTGTAGATGGCCGTTGGCAGGGCTTTCGGGTCAAGATTAATGGCAAAACCAAATAGTATAAGCTGTAATATGGGGATGCCAAGAATCATGGCAAAGGTGGTTTTATCACGACGCATTTGTATCAATTCTTTGGCTAACACCGCGTAGATCCGTAATAGAGCGCGTAAAGAACTGGCAAAGGCTGACATTAGCGATAGCCTCGCTTATCAACTCCGGCCTGTGCCATTAATGAAATGAAAACATCCTCTAAACTGGGTGTTATTTCTTCCCAATGAATGGAATCAGCAGTTGGTTCGGAAAACTTTTGGTTTGCACATATCTCTTTTAGTGCTGAACGATCCCTTCCACTGACGTGCAATGCATTTCCAAAATAAGCCACGTGTTCAACGCCCGGCGTTCCTTTAAGACGACTCACCAACTGGCGAACGTTGGCGCCAGTTGCCTGATAAGTAACTAATTGTGATGCTTCTATTACGTGAGGAACGGTTCCCTGTGTAATGAGTTCACCATGAGCAAGATAAACAATCTCATCACAGCGTTCTGCTTCATCCATATAATGGGTAGAGACTAGTACCGTTAATCCCTCCTGGGTCAGCGCATGAATTTCATCCCAAAACTCTCTTCTTGCTTGAGGGTCAACCCCTGCCGTCGGTTCATCAAGTAATAGCAGTTTTGGTTTGTGCATCGTTACCGCAGCTAACGCCAGACGTTGTTTCCAACCACCGGATAATTGACTGCACAGTTGGTGTTGACGATTCGTAAGACCTAATTTTTGCAGTGATGCTTCTACCTGTTTTCGTCGCTCTGGTAAATCGTATAATCGCGCCACAAACTCCAGATTTTCGCGAATTGATAGATCCTCCCAAAAGGAGAATTTTTGCGTCATATAACCGGTTGCAAGCTTGATTAAGTTGGCTTCTTTGCGAATGTCATACCCTAAACAGGTGCCTTCCCCTTGACTGGGTTCAAGTAGACCACAGATCATTCGGATAGTAGTGGTTTTACCTGAGCCGTTAGGGCCAAGAAATCCCCATACTTGGCCCTGGGGCATCTGAATATCCACGTTATCCACTACCGTTTTGGTACCGAACGCTTTCGTTAATCCGTGAACATCAATGGCCAATAAGTTATTCATAATAGAATATCCACGGGTATTCCAGGGGTCAGATGGTGACCGGTTTCCAGCATAGCCTCTACCATGAACACCAACTCATCGCGATTATCTTTGCCATAAAGTATTGGTGGGGTAAACTCCGGCTCTTTCGATAAAAAGCTAATAGTGGCCTTAATGCTATTGGCAGGTCTTGCATTTGCTTTCACTGTAATAGCTTGGCCCAGCACCAGCTGACCATGGACGGCGGGTGGAACGTAAAAACGAACCTTAAGTTGGTGGTCCAAAAGGATCGAAAGCACCGGGATACCCGCGTTAACAAATTCTCCTGGACGAAAAAATATTTCGTCTATTGTACCTGCCTGGGTAGCGTAAGTAGTTCGTTGCTTAAATATCCATTCTTGTTGGTTTAAAAAGGCCTGTGCGGCTTTAATTCGTTCTAGGGCTGCGTTAATACTATCTTCTCTCGCCGGTAGTCGCGCGATCTTGATGTTTTGTTTAAGAGTTTCATGGTTAGCTAAAGCTTCTTTGTAATTAGCTACCGCACTGTCCAGTGCTGCCTGAGAACTAAAGTTCTGGCTCGCTGTTTGTTGGAAACGGCGTTTTTCCGCAGACGCGAATTCGAGCCTTGCTTTTGCTTCATTGAGTTGCGACTCAAGCTGAGCGATTTCTTCAGGGCGTAAGCCTTTTTGAAGGTCAGAAAGTAACGCCTTTTGTTCCTCTAATTGAGCTTTGGCGCGCCCCAGCATTGCTACTTCTTGTTCTTGATCCAGGGTAAATAATAGCTCACCGGCTTCCACCGATTGGCCTTCTATAATTGGCTGCGTGGCTACCCTTCCAGCCAGTGTGGGCGCAACCTGCAAATATTCGGCCTCAATGTAGCCGGTGTACAAATCACTGGGTAAGTCGCTATTAGAGGTCCGGCCGGTAAAAGCGTTGAATTTAGCCACTTGGAATGCAACCATTTGAATTTAAAGCATTAATCAACAAGAAGCTCAAAAGTCATGGGCTTGACCTGCCTGGTCAGATCTAGCTCAAAACTTCCCAATCTGCCTAAGTGTTCGGTGTGGTACGGCGAGAATGCGGCCATGTGGTCGCGAGTGATATTGTGCCCTTCCGACTTCAATTGATTAAACACCTCGGTCATCGCGTTTACGTTGTATAGGATCGCGAAGTTGGCCAGCAAATGATTGTATTTCACGATTTTGCTTTGTTCGTGTCTTAAGTTTGCGGGAATTTTCCCGCCATTAGCAAAAAACAACCACCGGGCAAACTCATTGAACTCTTCGCTCTTACAGGTCGCTGCCTGGATTGTTTTGCGTAGATCAACGTCGGTAATGTATTCCAGCAAAAACATGGTTCTAACCACGCGCCCAAGCTCTCGGAACGCAAAGTACAGCTTGTTTTTCCGGTTCTTGGTGCCGAACCGGCGCAGGATTGTCGAGGCGGTGATTTTTCCTGCTTTAACGGACATGGCCGTTCGCATCATATCCGCATAGTGCTTTTCAATGAGATCCCACTTGATCGGTTCCTTAAACAAGGACTGAATATGCTTGAGCACCATGGAGCGATCAGGTTTATAAAAGCTGAGATCTTTGATATTTCGGATACGCGGCATGAGCTTGATGCCCAGCAGGTACGCCAGGCCAAAGACGGGTGTGGATTGCGCCTGTGTATCGCCGTGAACGGTGTCCGGATTAAAATCAGATTCATCGTTGAGTAGGCCGTCCAGGATATAAATCGCCTCGTAGACACCGCAGGGAATAAACCGGCTGAACAATGCAATATAGGTGTCCGAAACGTGGTAATAGGCAATGCCGCCGTAGCTGCCATACCGAATATGGTATTCAGATAGCAAATTATCTTCGTAGAGATCCCAAAGTTTTCCGTCGGCCGACACACTGTTGCCTGATCCCCAACACTCTATGAGCCGGTATTTTTTGTACTCGCTATTGATTTTCGCAATGGCTTTATCGAGACGGGCCTCTGTGGTGCGCTTTAGGTTAAGCCAAGCGACTTGCTTGCGAGATATGCCCTGCACCGAACGTACGGTTTCGGTGGGGCCGATATTAGTGCCATAGCAAAATATGGTCAGAACAAAACGTAACACTGGGTCACTGATACGTGATTCAAAACCCGACAACGGCCCAAAATGTTTATTCAGGTTCAGCCATTTTTCAACATTGATAATCACATCAAGCACATTGATTTTGTCCAATCGATCGCGCAATAGCGCTCCAATTTCTTCGACTTCTGGTGATGGTTGATCCGGTTTTGGCTTTCCAATAATTAGATTCCCATTTTCAATGCGAACCAGTTCGTCATCAGGGAATCGGCTGTCAGCTTTACAACAGCTTTCCTCCATCGACTTCTTCAGGGAGCTTGTAAATTCTGTATCACCGGCGACGAGCCCTACTTCCTCGCAATAGGTAGGCAACTGCGCTTCGTATTCTTCCCAGGTGATCATCTGCTCCCGGTAATCATCGAAGGTTTCACTGTAGGGAACGAACAAGTCACCGGTACTCAGTTCTTCAGCGATCCGTTCAAACACACACAGCTCAAAACAGCTTTTATTAACCTCAGTCACCTGTGCTGATTTGGTTGATTTTCCCGTGACTAATTTCCACCAGCTTTCTCGAATCCAGCGAATATTGATGACATTCCTGGAAGATGGATCGTTCGGATCGTTCTGAATGGACAGGAACTCCGTGCGACGCTGTTTGTGCTTCAAAATAAACTGAAAAGCATTGAGCAAATCCTTGTCTTCCGTGGCCGATGCCAGGTTGAGTATTTCAATCGTGCGATATAAGGTCGATCGTTGTTTTTTGTAGAGTTGAACCATGAACGGCAAATAGTTGTTGCCTGCGAATGCCATATATTGCTCGCACATTTGCAGTAGCTGATCACTGTTCTTTCCCAGTACCGGATCAAAGGCCGTCACCGAATCGGGCTTATCCAGATACACCTTAACTGTCCCAGACAGCACAGAAATCAAATGATCGGTTTGCTTTTGATGGTCTGCCAGGTATTTCTCCAGCAGCTTTTGCGCCGAGCGATCCATTTTTAACAGCAGCTTGATAAATATATCGGCGGCATTATCCAAAGTTTGTGCGTATTGGTGGCGAATTAAGACGATGACGAGTGCAAATCGCTTATTCAGCCGGAGCTTTATCAGCTCAGCGTAATCCAGGGCCTTGGCTTCGTTGATAAATTGCTGGTGTTTCACCGGCGGCAACCCCAAATCCGTGGGTAAAAGGGTTTGCAGAGATGTCAGCCACTCCAGGTATTGGATGTACGCGTGGATATTACGAGGGGTCGGGCGTTTGGGTTCATTTTTCAGAGTACTCCAACCAAAACCATTTAACCCCGTGCTGGATCGAAGAATATCGTTAATGCACTGGCGACTTTCAGACTCTAAAAAATCACACAATTGATCGTAATACCGAGTGTTGACTTCAGCCCTGGCCGCCTGACAGATACGCTCAAGTACACTGAACGCCGGGAGTTCGTATCGCTCTTTGACCAAATATTCCAGCGTGACATTGATAATATCCGGTAATGCCGCCTTGGTGGTCGCTGCTTCCAGTGCCCAAGTCTGCGCCAATGCAGATGTCTTAGCGGCATCGTAGGCTTTGATATTGAGATGGCGTCGAATCAGCTTTACATGGCGGTCCTTCGCGCCCGATGTGTAATAGGTATGGAGGTCCTGCTGTGTCACCCGCGAGCGACACTGGGTTTTGATATGCGCGATAATCGGTTTGGGAATATCGCCAAGACCAACGAATCGGCCCAAACGTTGTGTCGTCTTCAATTGAACCAATAATCCCAAAAAAGAGGCGCTTGACCGTCTACAGTGACGCAAAGCCCATCGCTGATCTTCCGTTGTAGGTGTATAAATATCCCCCAATTCGTCTTCTGTGATATCTGACTTGATTCGAGGATAGGCTGTCTGATAGATGGCTGCCATCGACTTAGATTTCCGCTGATAGTGGCATCAACGGATGACGCAGTCTGGCTAACAGGTTTTTAGCGGTCATCATTGGGATTCCAAGTATTCAGTTTCGCCGGCAATTTCTATAGCTCGTTTCTATTAGAGTTTTCGATAAGCGACCGTGTGGCAGCCTTTTCGCAATCAGACGCTATTGTAATAACGAATGGACGACATTAAAATACCTAATAGACGTTTTTCAACCATCAATTAGCTGGGATCCCATTCATGTATCCACGTTATTCTGATCACAATGTCAAAGAGGCGCTGAGTGATACGCCGGTGGTGTTCATCATGGGCCCTCGCCAAGCCGGTAAAACCACCTTGGTGAAAACGCTGATCACGGAAACGGGAGCTGACAACTGGACCTTTATCACCCTGGATGATCAGGCCCAATTTGAGATTGCCCGGGCTGATCCGGTTGGGTTTATCCGCAATCTGCCGCCCACTCGGATTGCCCTCGACGAAGTACAACGTCTTCCCGAACTGTTTGTGTCCATCAAGCAGGCCGTGGACGAACTGCGTACCCCCGGCCGGTTTCTATTGACGGGCTCCGCCAATGCTTTGTTGTTGCCCCGGTTATCGGATTCCCTGGCAGGCCGGATGGAATCGATACGCCTGATGACGCTATCGGAGTGCGAAATCCAGGGTCGGCAAGCGGGCTTTCTGACCAAACTGCTGGATCAGAAGGTACCCACCACCCAGGACATCCGTGTGCGGGAGCATCTGCTCCATCGCTTGGTGACCGGTTGCTTTCCAGAGCCTTTACAACGGACCAGCGAGCGGCGTTGTCAAGCCTGGTATCAACAGTATCTGAGCACCTTGATCCAGCGGGATATCCGCGATCTGACCCACATCGATCACCCAGATCTCATGGCCAAGTTGCTCAAGCTCACCGCGTTCTATGCCGGCAAGCTGGTTAATCTGACTGAGCTGGGCAGCAAACTGGGCCTGGATCGGCTGACCATCAAAAAATACATGGCCTTACTGGAGCAGTTGTTCCTGGTGGAACAGCTGCCGGCCTGGCACTCCAACGAATATAAGCGCCTGGTGAAAACGCCCAAACTGCACTCGGTCGATACCGGCATGATGTGCGCCGTGCGGGGCCTCAATC
>CAWUJH010000015.1:0-52089 GCA_963922875.1 uncultured Ketobacter sp.
CTAGAGATGGGGTCCCTGTGGTAATCTGTAAAGTACTCATGTCCGTATTCCTGCCAGCATAAGATTTTTATTTATATCGAGCACTTTAGAAGAATTAATTCAGAACGGTAATTGGGGCTTACCCTAGTTATGGCCAAAAAAAAGAGGCTTGGTTAGCCTCTTGTTTAGTGTGTAGGACTTTCAATTTATCTTAGTTGACTATAAAACTTCTTTTTACGAATCCGAAACGCCCATTAGATCGCTCTTTTTTTATGGTATCACGACCTTCGTCACCACTGACCGAATCTAAACCCTTACCGCCATCAATGTAGTCGTTTCCAGCGCCGCCAGAAATTTTATCCTGGCCATTGCCACCATAAAGGCGATCATTGCCTTCATCACCTCTGATCATGTCATTGCCGTTTCCACCAATGATTGCATCGTTGCCTGCACCACCATAGAGACGATCATTACCGTCTTTGACTTCCGTGCGTATGGTTATATGTTTGCGCCATAGTTTCTTTTTAATTGCCTCACCAGATGGGCCACCAATTAAAGTGTCATCACCTAAACCTCCCATCACAACATCATTGCCTACAGAGCCATCCAAATGGTCATTGCCAGCACCACCAAGTATGCAATCATTGCCGGTTCCACCATTAATCTTGTCGCTGCCTCTTCCACCGAGAATAATGTCATTCCCGGCACCACCGGTTAGCTCATCATTGCCATGACCACCTACAATAAAGTCGTTACCGTTGCCACCATGAATAGTGTCACTACCATAACCGCCCAAAATCACATCATTGCCATCACCACCCTTTAAGGTAATGTTGACGTCGTGCTTGCCAAAGGCGTAGCCCGATGAGGTAATTTTGTCGTTGCCCGCACCCCCATCAATAACTAGGTTTTTTGCTTGCTCCGCAGTAAAACTCAACTTTTGACCATTAATATCGACTTCTACTGACCCATTAAAGTTAGTGTGCACGTGAATTTTATCGTTTCCAGCGTGAGCATTAATGATGGTTTGGGTTCCACCTTTCACATGCTTGGTTGAAATGCTGGCTTCACCCACGTTGATTTCGTGATGGTGACTATTATCCATTTTTCGAGCTTCTATCCTCGATTCTAATCGCACAATTGCGTGTCTTAAATTTGTTGCAAGACCCATTTTCTGTCTCCCTATAAATATTTAGTAAGTATTGAGATTTTATTGCAACACTTTCGGAAGAGAAAAAACATTGGGTTAAACCCGTATAGGGTCTGCCCTAGATGAGGTACATTTTAGCTAGTTTAGCTTCTCCAGCCTTTGCATGATATTTCCACGAACACATCCAGCAGACTATACAGCTGCCAATGCATTCACTATTTGCCGTTTCAATATGCTAAATACTGCATAAGGTCGATGCCTATAAAGTCTTGATAGGTAGGGTCAGCACTATCTAGTTTATTGAGAAATGGTAGATAAAATAGAGTCCAAGCTTCAAATTCATATACCCAACCACAGGGACAATTTGAAACTTTCAAATGATCAGTGATTTTAAAACTTAGGGAGAACGCAATGAATACAATCAACAGCAATATAAATAGCGCAGCTATTAATACTATTACTAATCTGACAACGAGTGGCGACAGTATATTAAAAGCCCAGTTAATGAGCTATTTAGCCCAAACAGGTGCAACCAGCGCCATGAATCAGATGGGAGTCCCCTCTGACATCCAACAACTTTTTCAACAAGCGTTTACTCAAACCAGTGGTTTTCCAGCAACACCTCAGAGTCTCAATGAGTTGATGAATAGCATGAGCACACAAATGACTCCATTTGACCAAGGCAATTTGTCTCGATCAGTCGATGATTTCGCTCGCGATTTAATCAAGTTGATGCAAGAAGCTGGCGAAAGCGAAGAAGCTAAAGAAAGCAAAAGCGGTAAAAAGTCAGGTGATGATTTTTTCATTAAGCTGGCAACGGCTCTGGGTAAAGCCTTGCAACAACAAGCGGAAATTCTTTCGGATAAAGCCGATGCATTAACCAACATGGTTGACCAACACAAAAAGGAAACAAGTAGCGCTGCTGGTACCACTGATGCTTCCAATAGCAATGGAGGAGCCGACAATAAAACAAGCGCAGGAGATCAGTTAATGTTATTACAAACAGAACTCACTGCTGAAGCTCAACGAATGAACTATCTAGCCACCGCTGTAAACACTGCTCTTTCAAAAATCGGTTCATCCATCTCCACTATGGGTCGATTTAGTTAAAACCAACAATCCGCTAAAATCAAAAAGACTCCCCTTAAAATGGGGAGTTTTTTTATTGTAGTCCGTCTATTACTATGCCTTTTACCAAAATACACGAGATAGACTCATGCATTACTTACGCAAGCTATTTTACAGCCTGGCAATTGTTTCTTTAATCGCCGCCTGCGGTGGTGGTGGCGGATCGAACCGATCTACCGGGGATAACAATCCTGATCCAGGCTCGAACCAAGATTCCGATCAAACTGCTTTTAACTGCAACAACGGATCCTGCGGTTACGTGTACTACTATTCGCTAGCTGACAGAGGGTACGGCTATACACGGCTTGACCTATCATCAGGTGAGTACTCTTATATTCTTGGAAGACCAGAGCTAGGGCATGGGATCGGCTATAGCCCACAAGCGCGTGGCTCTGATTATTTTATCGCGGCTTTTGAAGACCCTGACGATGATGATCCTTGGGGCGGAAATGCATTCTTAAAGATATTCTCAAAAACACAACAGCCCATAACATTTCTTAGAATTGATTCTCGCTCATACAGAAACCAGCATAAAATCTCACCGGATGGAACACTGATCGCCTTTAGCAATGATTATGAGCAGTCAGAACTTCACAATGGCACTAAACTATTACCTGGCTATATTCTTTTTGATCTTGGCAAAAATGTCGTTAAACAACTCAGCGATGAAATGTTCGGAGGTTATGTTACAGATCTAGATTGGCTACCCGATGGCCGGCTGGCGGTAATAGGTGGCAGGAAAATCTTCGTTGAAACTGAACCACAATCCTATTCATTCAAACCTGTATATGATTTCGCAGAGGTTGGACCGGTTTACAATTTGTCTACAAGTCCCATAGAAAACAGACTCGCTGTTGCAGTAGGCCCTACGGGATCTAATCCCAATAATCATGTATGGGTAATGGATGCTGACGGCACTAACGCTTACCAGCTGACCACCTCTGACATGTATGAAAATGCACCCACTTGGTCGCCTGATGGCAAATACATTTTAGTTCAGTATCAAAAAAACTACAGAGGCATAACTGAAGCATACGCATTTGCACGCTTTTTTATCGTGCCTTCAAGCATCGAAAAAGACAAAGACGGCAAAAGACTTGCTCCGATAGATTTAAATTATAGCCCGCTATCAAAAATTGTTACTCGGCTGGACTCTAATGGCAGATTCAAGACCGTAACACCATGGTCTGATCCCGAGTGGCGCGCAGATTAGTTCTTTCTATACAGACCATTACATCAACATTTATTTCGCAGGATTAATGGTCTGTAACTTAACTAAATCGCTCAAGCAAAGCATCACGCGCGCCAGTAATCTGAACAAATTGTTCGTGACTACCTCCCGCGTCGGGATGTGCTTTCTGGGCAAGCCGTCGATAGGAGGCTTTAATCTGAGAGGGTTCAAGTTTTCCATGTATCGGCAACTGCAAGGTTTGGCGATGTTGTTTTTCGTCAAATTTCTCAACTTGAGTTGGCCTCCGACTGCGGCTTTCCTGATAGGCCGTGTACTCTTCAAACAACTGCTCCTGGGCAGCTCTTCGACTTTTGTGAGCCGCTTGCCGCAACTCCACCTGATCCTCTTGCCATTTTTGGCGAGACATCACAACACAAGCAGCAAAGCTAATCCAACCACTCGCCTCCAACTCATCAAAACTAATCGGGCCCACCATGTCATAAGGTTCGTCGAGCCAGGCATTTACGCCATTTGCAGCCGTTTCAACCCGACCGATGGTCACCATATCGACGATGCCGAGAGTGCCATTCCAAATAACCCATTGCTCTTCTTCCGCTAAACTCGCGCTATCGTACATGCATGATCTCTCGCTGAAGCAATCATTGATAACCAATGGACAGCAAAAGGCATACCAATTGGATAACTTCCTCAACAGCAAATAACGCCCCAAATCCGGCTAAAATTCATAGACTTACTGCTGTTGAAAAAAGACGTTAGAACAAACAAAAAATGTCGGATACTAAACAATTCGTAAGAAGATTGCTCAGATAGAGCCAATATCGTCAGCATAGAAAAAATGGTACAGAAATTGAATCAAGCGTTAAGTTTAATTCGCTGTAAAGACGTTCCTGAGGTCACTATGTCGGAAATCATTCAATTCCCCATTTCGAACAAACAACAAAATTCAGATATCGATAGGGTCATCGACGAAGCACTAAAGTCCATACCAAAGAAAGACCGAGAAAAACTTCGATTCGAACTACTTAAAACTATTGACAGCTACGATGCCTTTTTCACTGAATGGTCCTTGTCTCTACCTAAAGACAGCAGTGAAACCCTGAAGAAACAGATCTACGATATCGCGCATCAGGAACATGATCGCAAAATGCGGATGTTAAAAGACATTATGAAACTAAAGATAAAAGTACTGGTGGCGGAATACCGGCAGGGTAAATAGCAGGGCCTGCACCTAATACCGCTTTCTATGCAAGCTGTGAACATATCCGCTAGATCATTAAGTTTGATGTCTTCCGGCAAGGGTTGGGATTGCACAATCACGTTACAACTTGAAAGCTCAATGCTTCAATCTGCCATAAGAATTCATTGGGCAATCCAACAAAATATAACTGTTATTATTTGGGATAAATTGCCTTCCAGTCTTTTTTCATATCAATAATTGTCCAACCGCGCTGCGGCCCTTCGTCAAGCCCCCGTGCCAGCTTACCAATAGACGAAGAGCGGTCGTATGCCCATTCACGTTTCGCATCCGTATGGTGAACAATTAGCGCCATGCTTGGCCCAGGGCCACTCGTGGTCCACTCTAACATTTGAAAATCTCCATCGGAATTGCCTACAGCGAATATGGGACGACGACCAATATGTTGATTAATCGCAACCGGCTTGCCTTCTTTATCATCGAGAAAATTGATTTCCGGTAGGCGTGCGAGCACAGGTTTTCCATCACGAACTTCGTATACTGTCTTTATGCTACTACCAATAACTTGTTCTGGTGGAATGCCATACACCTTTTGCGCCCAGGGCCGCATAAACTCAACGCCTCCTCCAGAAACAATATAGGTTTTAAACCCATGGCCTCGCAAATAATCCAGCAACTCCAACATAGGTTGAAAAACCATACGGGTGAATTCTTTATGAGTGGTTGGGTGCTTTGCTGTTGCAATCCACGTGCTGACTATATCTTCAAACTCTTCCGTAGTAGTACCGGCATGGGTTTCCATAGCCATTGCAATAAGCCCATGCTCTCCCTCCGCCAAAGCTGTCTTAATATCACCTTTTAACACTGAAGCGAAGGGCTCCTGCGTCCCCCATTCTGGATGCTTTGGTGCCAAGACTTTTATCCGATCAAAAATAAAAAACGCCTGGAAATACATAGGCTGTTCTGACCAAAGCGTTCCATCATTGTCGAACACGGCTATTCGTTCTGCTACTGGAACAAAATCTTCGGAACCCGTATTTGTAACCCTATTAACAAACTCGATTATGGATTTCTTGGAAGAAGTATCACTCCATGAAGGCAGCTCACTCTGCGCAAACCCTAAACTTCTAAACAGAAGCAGCGCTAAAATGAGCAAATAGACTTCTATTGATCCGAATCGATATAGCTTGGATTGTCTCCACATTATAAATCTCCTCACTGTAAGGACGTTAAGATGGCTGCATCCCTTAGCTCAGATGCAGCCAATAGACCCTAAACTAATAATCGATCAGCGGCCTGCACCAACATCCTTCAGCTGTTTCTCAATTTTTGACAAATTGAACGAACCTGGAGACTGACTGGGTGGGTACTCCTTCATTGACAGCAAAAACTGTCCAGCCAGTGTTTGAATAGGTGTGATCACAAAAGGCCGTTCCAAAAACCAATCGTTGTAGATATTAGCGTTATGTTGCGCCTTCTCGAAAGGATCACGTCGTAAATTAAACAACAACGGCGCGCGTAGCTCTACAAAAGGTTCACGCCATACGCCAAAGGCTTCGCCCCGATTTTCAAGAAAAACCACCTTCCAATCAAGATACCGTGCCGCTACTACCTGACCATCATCATTAACATACCAAAACTCTTTGCGTGGTGACTGGTCTGTTTCACCTGTCAGATACGGAATCAAATTGTACCCATCAATATGATTGCGGTACTTTCTTCCATTGAGTTTTACCCCTTTCAGTAGTTGTTCCTTAATGTCAGGATTACCCGCTATCGTCGCAAAAGTTGTCAACCAATCTTCGTGAGCCACAACGCCATTCAACGTCACATTCGCTGGGAACTTTTTCGGCCAGCGAACAAATGCAGGTACACGATAGGCACCTTCCCAGTTCGAATTTTTCTCGCTGCGGAAAGGAGTAGTACCCGCATCGGGCCAGGTATTGTAATGAGGTCCATTGTCCGTGGAGTAGAGAACAAGCGTATTGTCTGCAATTTTCATTTCATCAAGAGCTTTGAGAAACTTTCCTACATGTGTGTCATGTTCAATCATGCCATCTGTGTATTCATCATTTCCAGGATTGCGACGATCCGCTTTTACATGGGTTCGAAAATGCATACGCGTGCCATTCCACCATACAAACCAGGGTTTGCCTGCAGCTTGCTGTTCTTTAATAAACTCTATGGCTCGGTCAGAGGTTACATCGTCTATTGTTTCCATACGTTTTTTTGTGAGAGGCCCGGTATCTTCACACTTTTGTTTACCCATTTTACCGGATCGTTTATCTTCCGTTTTGTCTTCTTTATCTGAGGCAAAACAATGCAAAACACCGCGTGGCCCATATCGCTCTAGAAATGTTTCACCATTGGCCAACACCATGTCACCGGGGTAATCTTCGTTTTCGGGTTCTTCTTCAGCGTTCAAATGGTAAAGATTTCCAAAAAACTCGTCGAAACCATGCAAAGTAGGCAAATGCTCATTCCGATCACCTTGATGATTTTTACCAAACTGACCCGTAGAGTAACCTTGGCTTTTAAGAACAGTAGCCATCGTCACATCTGTTGCTTGCCAACCTTCTTTGGCACCCGGTAGCCCAACTTTAGTCATGCCGGAACG
Organism: uncultured Ketobacter sp.; assembly: GCA_963922875.1. Taxonomy (GTDB): domain Bacteria; phylum Pseudomonadota; class Gammaproteobacteria; order Pseudomonadales; family Ketobacteraceae; genus Ketobacter. The sequence continues at coordinate 7,262 of CAWUJH010000015.1, forward strand.
CACTGGGACAGAACCATTGATAAATGCAGCACGCCCAGCTGTACAACTTTGCTGACCATAATAATCAGTAAAGGAAATTCCTTCCTTGGCGATGCGATCAATATTGGGAGTTTTGTAGCCCATCATACCGTGATTGTTATGGCTGATATTCCACGTGCCGATGTCATCACCCCACACCACTAAAATATTGGGCTTTGATTCATTAACATCAGTTTGTGCAAGGGCAACATCAGTCGCTAAGCTTACCCCCACTGATGCCGTTGCGATTAAAGACAGGCGCCAGAACTGGCTCGCCCACTGAACCCGGTGTATTATCTTCATCCCATCAATCTCCGTTTGCTTTGCGTTTAAAAATGAATCTAACTGCTTTTCAGTTGTTCAAAATTAACTCTTATTAAGGCCACCATCTGTTGCGGCTTATTCCTAGACTGTCAGTTGATTGGTGGAATCAAATATCAATTTGCCAAATCCTTTACCAAGCGCATACCTAAGTGGTTGGTCCCTGTAGCAATTTCACCCTTTCCTCGGGTACCCACCATATAGCGAGAACAATACTGTTCGGTACATAAAAATGATCCGCCGCGCTGCACACGCTTTAGTACTCCCGGCTCGCTTGGATCGTACGGGCTGCTCGGTCCTTGCGGATTCCGGACTGCCGTTTTGCTTTGAACTTTTAGTCTTGCGTAATAATCGGCGCGATACCAATCGCTTGTCCATTCCCAAACGTTACCTGCGACATCAAAAAGACCATAGGTATTGGCGGGAAACTGGGCGACGGGAGCAATGCCAATGAAAGAATCTGCGCCGCTATCCTGGTCAGGAAAATGTCCCTGGTGACTATTGGCCATAGATCGATTGTTTGGTAAAAATTCATCACCCCAAGGATAGCGTTTTCCGGAAAGTCCACCACGTGCCGCAAATTCCCACTCTGCCTCGGTGGGCAATCGCTTTCCCGCCCACTTTGCAAAGGCTTCTGCATCTTCATAAGCGATATGGACGACGGGATAGTTGTCTTTATTTTTTATGTTGCTGTCTGGGCCCAACGGATGACGCCAATCAGCCCCTTTAATAAAAGCCCACCACTGATAGTGGTTATGTAGTGGTACAGGATGGTCAGGGGGTGCAAACACCACTGAGCCCGCCACCAAATTTTCGGGAGGCGCATTGGGAAATTCTTCCGCACTGGGAGTGCGCTCGGATACAGTCACGTAACCCGTTGCGGCGACGAACTCTTGAAACTGAGCGTTGGTAACCTCCGTCGCATCCATCCAAAAACCGTTGACATAGACCCGGTGAATTGGACGTGAATCATGGGTGGCCTGCATTCCCACTTCATTATTGTCGAGCCCCACCGGATTTGCAGCACCCATGGAAAATTCACCACCAGGAATCCAGACCATTCCTTCAAAAGGCCCACCAATAGGTTTGCCACTATTTTCCAACGTGGGAGCAAAATCAGAAGTGATTGTGGAGTTGGGAGGCATTTGCATAGAATTACTATCGGCAATACTAACATTAGCGGATATAACTCCAGCTCCCACAAAAACGGCCACAACTAACACTTCGAGCCAAGATTTGATTCTCTTTTGGCTGACAGAAATTTGGCCAGAGGTGGATCTTACATTTAAGATTGACTTGCCCATTAATTGCAAAACCCTAGTGATCTAAGACGTATCACGGACTAGACTATTTTTGACGTTGGGGCATCAAAGAAGATGCGCAGTAAAAATCAAACATTTAACGGACAATTAAAACTTCTTCCACGGATTAAATGAGATAAAAGTGACAGCTAAATGACGAAAATTAAATGGTTCTAGACTCACTCTTTATACTACTAGTCCGATCTAGTCCAACTGATATTGTTAATGTCTTCACACCACTGATAGCAAAATAAGCAATATTTTCCCATTTTGCAATAAAAAGGTTTTGCTTCTTCGCTGCAAATAAATGCGTCGTCTAATTTGAATGCTTTGGTAATAAAATTTTCATTGTGTTACTACCATCAAACCATTCTACAACGAATACTTTTCCTGCCGTTTCCATGCGCGCAACTGCAACTGGCAAACATAGAATAAAATCCACGCCTTGAATATATGCAACCATATGGTTGCATATATTCGTTCACTGTGTTTTAATCACCCCATCACCAACTTATCTCGCCCAGTGAGGCCAATATGCAAAACGTTATAAAACGGGAAATCACTATCACCGCTTCCAAACAACGCATCTACGAAGCTATAGCTGACCCAGACCAGGTGACAAAATGGTTTCCTGAAACGCTCGAAGGTAATTATAAGGTGGGAGAACAGCCGATCTTCAGCTTTGGTGATCATGGCAAGAATCAGATCTACATCGTTGCCGCACAACCCTATGAATACTTCGCTTTTCGATGGGTACCTGGTGCCAATCACTACCTGGGTGATGTGCTAGCCGTCCCCAATACTTTAGTTGAATTTCGAATCGCTGAGCAAACCGATGGCACGTGTAAGGTGACACTGCTAGAATCGGGCTTCGCAGACCTACCCAAGGAACTAATGGAATCCGCTTTCAACCAAAATTCCGGCGGTTGGGATTTCATGCTGGATCGATTGGAAAAGTATTTCGAAGCCAAATAGATGAGAGAAGCAGAAATTTACAAAGCACTGGGAGATCCCATCCGGCTGGAAATCGTCCACCGGCTTTCAGCCAGTTCAGTCAGTACTGTGGGCGAACTGTCTAAGAATCTTGGGATTTCAAGACAAGGAGCGAGAAAACAAATTCAGGTTCTTGTGGATGCTAATGTCGTGCATCTAGAACAACAAGGAAGGCAAACAAAGGTGACTCTGGATACCAATACTCTCCAACTGGCACGGGCTTTTATTGTAAAGCTGGAACGAAAGTGGGACGAGCGTCTCGAGGCATTAAAGGAATACGTAGAATCGAATGACTCGCGCTAAACCTAGCACTTACTCCTAATTTCCTACCTGTACTTCGCTGAAGTGATAAACACTCCAAAGGTTTCGCACCAGACGATGACGCTAGTGAACTCTGAAGGGTCCACTCCAGATGGAATTTGCACTAAAAAATTGTTAAATGTCTTAATATCACCCACCAACGCCATTCGAGATTTCAAACGAATGAAGTCGTTCTTCGTTTCAACAAACTCCGGTGACAAGTAGAGCTTGTAGTCTGGTCCTGGTGCCAACTTGCCCATCAGGGATATCGAACCTTCGCCCACCGACACTGTGCCCTCGCCCCAATGGAAGGCATCGCTGTCCGTGAGATTGCGACTGAACTCTCCGATATAGGTAGCCGATTTCGCCACAGCCGACACATCCTCTACAGAGGGAGCGTCCGGCGCGATCAGGATAGGCAACGCATAAATCCCGGCAGCAAACCCCAACACGCCAATGAAGCCGTGGGAGGCAATAAGAAGGACGATCGTTTTTGGCTTCATCGGGTGATACTCCGAAACAACTGAATGGGATCTAACGACCAAAATTAACACTCGAGCCTACTGGGCATTTTGTCGTCTAGTTCCCTGAGACCATTCATACCTCACTAGCCCTGTTAAGACAATACCCAAATCAGGGGCGACTATCCAACTGCAAAGCGCAAGTTTTTCCAAATCAAATCAGGGAGAAACCCGTTTATACAAAACGGCTTAGGTACTAAAAAATACCCCACCGTTAATTCTATCTATACTCTATTTATGAAGGCTATGGGACGATTATTCTCAACTTCCAAAACCACACATTTTAAGCCTATATAAACATTGCTAGCACAAAGCAAAAGGAATCTTGTATGCATTTTTTTGGTGATTTAAAAGTAAGCAAAAAAATATCTTTGGGTTATGCCGTCATATTAGCCTTGATGATCGCCGTATCACTAATGGTTTACTCTAGCATCATATCTATCATTAACTCCTCAAAATGGGTCAATCATACCTATGAAGTTATTCGCACAGCTGAGCAAGTATCGGCCGCTTTAGTCGACATAGAAACTGGCCTTCGCGGTTTCATGGTAACGGGCCAAAACGAATACCTCGAGCCATACGATGATGGTATAAAGAAATTCAACACATTAATTAGCAAAGGCAAACAACTAACCAGCGACAACCCTGCTCAAGTTACACGATGGGACGAAGTCGCAGCTTTGCAAGCAGAATTAATTAAAACCGTTTCAGAACCAGTAATTAAAGCCAGACGCGAAGCTAATCTTGGCGCCGACGCTGTTGCGACCTTCAAGAAAGTATCAAGCAGAACGGTTGGCAAAGATATTTTTGATAGTATTCGCGCAGCGCTTGCTGATTTGGAATCAACATTTAATCAAGAAGGCAATTCACAAGCAGCCAACTTAATCACTAACATCACCCTCGACTTAGTTAACATGGAAACTGGCCAACGGGGATTTCTATTAACGGGAATGGAGATCTCACTGGAACCATTCAATAACGGCAAAATAAGCTTGGAAAACAATATTCAGCGCTTAGGTTATTTGCTATCAGGAAGTGCCGTTACGGACTCAGATTTACAGAAACTTCAGTCTAAGGTTGACAGTTGGATTGCCCAAGCTGCCGAGCCTGAGATCAATGCGCGACGCAAGATGAATAACTATTCTGTAACTATTGAAGACATTGCAGCCATGATGAAACAGGGACAGGGCAAACGACTAATGGATGCAGCAAGAGCAAAGATAAAAGAAATTGTAGCTGAAGAAGAAAAACTGATTATCCTAAGGACAGAAGAACAAACCGCCTCCTCTACTTTTGGAATAAGCGTGACTACCGTAGGTACGTTGTTAGCAGCCATTCTAGGTACGACGATAGCATTTTTTGTGGTGCGCGGTATTATGGGACCAATTAACGCAACCAACGACATATTAAAAGAAATAGCCGAGGGTCAGGGCGACTTAACCAAACGAGTAGACGTCAAGTCTGCGGATGAGATTGGAGAAATGGCTGATTACTTCAATGCTTTTATCTCTAAATTACAAGGCATTATCAAACAAGTAGTGGAATCAGCAGTAAAAGTGTCTCAAGCGGCAGAGCAACTATCACAAGTGACGACTGAAACCAGCGAAGGCATTAATAGACAAAATAGTGAAACTGCACAAGTCGCAACGGCAATAACTGAAATGTCCGCGACAGTGGAAGAAGTAGCACGCAACACTCAAATGGCTTCTGACGCAGCAAAACATGCGGATAAAGAAGCGAAATCTGGTAATAAAACAGTATCTATAACCATCGAAAAAATTAATGAATTGGCAGTAGAAGTAGAAACTTCCGCTAACACGCTCGAAAAACTTAAAGTTGATTCTGAGAATATTAGTGCGGTATTAGATGTAATTAAAAATATCGCTGAACAAACTAATTTATTGGCCTTGAATGCGGCCATTGAAGCCGCGAGAGCGGGTGAGCAAGGACGTGGATTTGCCGTAGTGGCCGATGAAGTTAGAACTCTGGCTCAACGCACACAGAACTCAACCGCAGAAATTGAAAACCTTATTTCTGCGCTACAACATGGGGTAAACTCAACGGTTTTAGCGATGCAACAGAATCGAGCCACAACCATTACAACGGTAGATCACGCGGCTAAAACAGGCGTCGTTTTACAAACAATTTCGAAGTGCGTGTCCAGCATCGTAGACATGAACACCCAAATTGCCGTCGCGTCGGAAGAGCAATCCGCTGTGGCTCAAGAAATCAGCAAAAACATTATTAATATTCAGACTTCCTCAGAACAAACCTCTGTTGGCGCACATCAAACCGATCAATCCAGTCGACAGTTATTACTGTTAGGTAACCAGATGCGTCAGCTGGTTGAACAGTTTCGAGTGTAGAAGAAATATTAGTGGAGCTTTGTAATCCCAATATAGCTAACAAGCCTCCCGAATTCCGACAGCGCTAACACAAAGTAGTAGCGCCACAAGGGAAAGCACTAAAAACGCTGTCGAAACGAGCGCGTGTAGTTGCCATTAGTCGCAACCATTTAGCTATTCCGTCCCAATTCCCTCCCATGAGCCAGGCAAATAAAGCGGCCAATCCGATACATAACACCACAGCCTTGAGTTAAAGTATTGCGAAGTTCAGTAGAATCTCTAAAAAAAGGTGATCAATATGCTGGTTTCTATCTCTCGGCTTCGACGCTGCACTCGGATAATTGAACCACTACGGCTGTTACTAGCTTTGATGAGTTTGACGGCTGGCGCGCTGGCGCTCGCTGCACAGAGTGATCCCACAGGCGCAGGTGACGTGGCTGAACAGATCGCGGTGGAAACCAGCCAGACGAACGACGCACAGATTCGCTCACGGATCGAGGGCATTCTTGCCAAGCTAGGTCAGTTACAAGACGTCACGGTAACGGTGGATGGTGGCGTAGTCACCCTGAGCGGTAGCGCGCCCAATTCAAGTGGCGCGGAGCAGGCGGTGACAGTGGCCTCACGGGTGGCGGGTGTAGTTACGGTACAGGATCAGATTGACCGTACCCTCGGAGTTAAAGACAACATTAGCCCCGTGGTGCAAAGCGTACGCGACATGTCCGAAAACGTACTCAGAGCTTTGCCGCTTTTAGGCTTGGCACTCATTGTGATGGTGCTGATTATTACGCTGGGTTGGTTTATCTCTAGGCGCAAGCTGATTTATCGCTTTGCTCCTAACTCTTTTGTGGCAGAACTCGTCGCCCAGGCGATCCTCGTATTTTCGATCGTACTGGCGTTGGTGGTAGCGCTATCCTTAGTGGGTGCAGGGACGCTGCTCAGCACACTGTTGGGCGGTGCTGGAGTCATTGGGATCGCAGTGGGTTTTGCGGTACGGGACACTATCGAGAATTATATTGCCTCCATCATGCTCAGTCTGCGTCAGCCCTTTCGCGCCGGTGACCACGTCGTAATTGATCAGCGCGAAGGGGTGGTGATTCGCTTAACTACCAGAGCCACCATCCTCATGACCTTGGATGGCAACCACCTGCGTATTCCAAACGCTCAGGTATTCAAGGGCGTGATCTTAAATTACACCACCAATCCCGAGCGCCGCTTTGAGTTCTTACTGGGTGTTGATGCCGAGGACAACGCCATCGAAGCGATTAATCTTGGGCTCGCTAAGCTTGGGGCGCTCGATTTTGTGTTGGACACACCAAAACCAGACGCCTGGGTGATTGAAGTGGGGGACTCCAATATAGTCATCAATTTTTTGGGTTGGGTAGATCAGAATCGTACTGACTTTTTAAAAGCCCGCAGCCTGGCGATTTCAGAAGTCAAAAACGTGTTAGAAGACGGCGGATTTAGCCTGCCAGAACCCATCTACCGCGTGCGTCTGGACGCCACCAGCACCTTAAGCTCAATCCTTGAGAACAACCAGGGCGCTCCTGAGCCAACCCTGAAATCCGAGGGAAATAAAGAACGCACCATTAAAGCCAGCGCTGCCGAGGCCGAACAGATGGATGTCTCAGCCGACCATGACCTTAAAGCCAAAGTAGAAAAAGAACAACTGGGCGAGGATAACCTGCTCAGCAAAGAAGCCAAGGTGGAGTAGTCATACATTTCCCTTTAGAAGAACACCCTGGTTACAGGTAGAGTTGAACAATACTTTACTGAAAAGTACTATGGCAAACGACAGAACATGGAGAACAGTATGGCTCGAATTAAGCGCGACCAGGATCGACAACAAAAGCGCGACGAGATTGTAGCCGCAGCCAGAACATTGTTTATCAACGACGGCTACGAGAGCACTTCAATGAGCCGTCTTGCGACAGCAGCCGGTGTTGCCCCCAATACAATCTACTGGTACTTCAAAGATAAAGACGAAGTGCTGGTTGCAGTAATTGATGAAGAGTTCTCCGCCCGCATGATTGGATATTTTCAGCTATCCACATCAAACATCACCGAGCGACTACTCTGGTTCACCAATCAGCTGATAGAGGTTCGTCATCTGGTAAGCACCATACACAGTCGACTCGACAAATCCTCCGCCCTCAATGTATGGCATGAGCGCTTTCATAACCTAACTGAGGGGATCCTGCGTGAAGAAATGCGGCAGGCAGGTCTCGCTGATGCAACCATCGAAGCCAGAGTGAAAATCTGTGTCTTTACCATTGAGGGCCTGTTAACCCATCAAGTACCAGAAGATGAGAAACGCAAGATTTGCGCTGAATTGAGCGCCTTTTAACTGAATGCAAGCGCCGAACCTAATTTTTTTAATGGGTCAGTCTACTACTCAATCCGCCCCTAAACTCTGCTACTGAAGCCTCACCTTCGGCTTATTGAATGCCCTTTCAAATGATGCTAGGATTCGTCTTGAATACCATTCAACAAAGGAATCCACTGTATGCCCACTACCCTTCAGGAAAGAGACATAGAGTTCACCTCTCAGGGTACTACTTGCCGAGGGGTCTTTATACAGCCTGGGTCACACCAACCTGCCCCCTTAATTGTCCTTGCTCATGGCCTGGGCGGTATTTACGAAATGCGTTTAGACGCCTACGCTCGGCGCTTCGCTCAAGCAGGTTACGCCACACTTGCGTTTGATTATCGTTACTTTGGCCGCAGCGACGGACATCCACGCCATTGGTTGGTACGCGAGTACCAGCAGCAAGACATTGCAGCGGCTATTGATTACGGTAAGACGTTGGACGGAGTTGACCCAGACCGCGTAATTTTGTTTGGCACCTCCTTGGCCGGCGGGCATATGATCGACGTGACCGCAGCGCGCAGCGACATTACCGCCACCATCATTCAGGGACCTTTCACTGATGGTCTGGCCTCAGCCTGGGCCTTGTCCATTCCAAGCGCTTTAGGGGTTGGTTTATTCGCTCTGTGGGATGCAATCTCACGTTTGCTGCGGGGCAAACCGGTCCTAGTGCCATTGGCGGGTACTTTGGGTACGCCCGCTTTGATGACTTCCTCTGATGTGGTTCAAGGGGTGCTGAAGCTCTTTCCCGAAGGGACACAACTTTCACAACGGTTGTCGTCCCACTACCGGCGTTTTGCAAGCAAGAAGATTCACCTCAACAAAAATATTTCCACCTCTGAACAACCCGAGTCCTTTGCCATATCCAGCTTAACAGGCTCTATCATCCTGCCTTCTAAAACGGTACTCATTAATGGAGTCACGGCGGCCTTTGGAATCAAGATCATGTTTTGGCGACCCGGCAAAAAACTCAAAACTTTGCACTCGCCGATGCTAGTGTGCGTGTGCGATGGGGACAGCGTTGCACCCTCCAAGCAGACTTTGCGCTACGCCAATGCCGCGCCTCACTGTGAAACCAAGGTCTACCCTTATGGGCATTTCGATATTTATACCGATGAGCCGTTTGAACTGATGACAGAGGACCAATTGGCCTATTTGGCGCGAATGGTTCCGGTGTAGATGTCTCGTTTTTGGGAGAGGTATGAACTCATGCAATAACTTTTTTGTTTCTCATTTCTGCCATAAGCTCCTCAAACCCCTCACCTGGGTCAAATTTCTTTCGCAAATCATATTCCGCCCAAACCCAGCCATCATGTTGATCTTCAGGTAAGTCTGTGGGTGGCGGCGCAGGAATATCCGTTTGGTAGCTCCAGCCCGAATGGGTTCCATGAATGGCGTCGTCAACACCCTCTGACCAGAAAACCTGCAGAATAATCGTTTCTTTACCCCAATAGGCCCTTGCTGACGGATGTGGAGGTTGCAGGATTGCAACCTCCCCTACCTGAAATTTAGGATACTGTCTCTTCATGAGTTCAACCCCGTCATGAGTGACTTACCTGTAATTTTATAGATAACAATATTGGTAATATTCACGCCGTCTTCCCTCATTCAACCCGCAACTTTCGAAATTAGAGTCCGTATATAACTCATAACTACATTAACTAATCCAATCACACATTTCGAATGAGGAAACGATCATGAAGAAATTTATCACAATCTTAACTGTGCTGTTATCAAACCTAGCCAATGCCACAACCAATGAAATCAACCGTTTGGATTGGCACCTAAAAAAGGAAATTGGTGATATCCAGGTGCTATCTGCACAGGTGCCCGACTCTGCCTATCTCGCTTATCTCGCGATAACAGTGGTTGATACTACTACAGATGAACTGGTTAAGATCATCCGAAATCCCGCAACTTGCTCTGAATGGGTTTACCGCTGTGGTCAATCCTATCGCTATGATCAAGAGTCGCCAAACATTGATCTGGTTTACACTGCCACTAATATGCCTTTCCCTGTTCGTGACCGAGATACCTTGGCACGCATCACCTGGGACGAAGACCCTGACACCAATGTGGTCACTGCCGTCGGCATAGCCACAAGCGATGTGCTCGCCCCCAAGAAAAAGCATATTCGTATTGAAAACGCTAAAGTCATTTGGGAGTTCACCCCATTAGACGATGGAACAACTCAGGTAAAAACCTATGGCCATGCCGATCCCGGTGGCGAATTACCCGCCTGGTTAATCAATCAAATGTCCACTGACGTACCGGTTAAAACCTTGAATGGATTGAAGAAGTTGGTGGCGGCCAAGCAATCGGAAGCAGTCGAAACCGTTGACTATCGAGTGGCGAATAACACTCACTGGGATCATCACAACAGGTGATCCCGGCGTTCCGGGCCGCTACCGCGCAAATGACAGAAAAATAAATTCAACATTTATGAATCCGGTCTGGCATTCATTACGTATCTCATCGTGACAATCCATAAAATGACCTTAGGGATAACCATGACCATGAAGATGAACGCCATAAGACCGCTGTTGCTCGCCAGCACCATTGCTGCCCTGAACAACCCAGCTATCGCCTCCAGTCACCGGGAAGCGCCAAATCTGACACGCATGCCTGCACTGGATTCAACGGATTTTTACGCCTTTACCAGTTATGAGCCAGGACGGGGTGATTTTGTTACCTTAATTGCCAACTATGTGCCGCTACAAGACGCCTATGGCGGGCCCAACTATTTTGCGATGGATCCTAACGCACTGTATGAGATTCATCTGGACAATGACGGTGATGCGCAAGAAGACATCAGTTTTCAGTTTCGCTTCAGTGAAGTTCAGAACGGCGTGACCCTACCCATTGGCAGCGGTGAGAATCTGAAAGACGTTGCAATCCCCTTGAAAAATTTCGGCAACATAGATCAGGATGGCGCGATTAACTTCAGCGCGTCTTACACTCTGACGAAAGTAATGGGCGATCGCCGCACCGGGTCTGCTCAAACCATTACCGATGGTTCCGGCATAACCGAATTCCCGATGCCGTTAGACAACATCGGCACCAAGTCCTTTAGTGACTATGGGACGTATGCCAATGGCTTCATTCATAGCATCAGTGTGCCAGGTTGCGCCGGTGGCGGTAAAGTCTTCGTTGGCCAGCGCAAAGACTCCTTCGTGGTTAATCTCGGTAAAACCTTTGACCTTGTCAATTATGTCCCGTTGGATGCCGAGGGTGCCCAAGCAGCCAGCAACGACGACCTCGCGGATAAGAACGTCACCACCTTGGCACTGGAGCTTCCCAAAAGCTGTTTGACTGGCAGCGGTAACGGAGTCATTGGTGCCTGGACCAGCGCTAGCTTACCCCAGGCCCGCATCCTTAATCCGAACGCCGATTTTACCAAACCGGCGGTACACGGCGGTGCCTGGACCCAGGTATCCCGCCTCGGCAGCCCTCTCGTTAATGAAGTTGTTATCGGCTTAGCGGATAAAGATACCTTCTCTGCGAGCGAACCTAAAGACGATGGCCAATTTGCCAATTACGTCACTCACCCAACGCTACCGGCGCTGTTGGATATTTTGTTTCGAGACGCCCTCGGTTTCGACGCTGATATCGCACCGGGCAACATTCCTCGTAATGACTTAGTCACCGCCTTTCTCACGGGATTTGCCGGCGTCAACCAACTCGCCACCGTGACGGCCTCGGAAATGCTGCGCCTAAATACGGGCATCGCGCCCACAGCAAAAGCAGACCAAAACCCCTTGGGGCTAGTCACCGGAGACCTAGCGGGTTTCCCTAATGGTCGACGCCCAGGTGATGATGTTGTGGACGTTGCATTACGAGTTGTAATGGGCGCGCTGTGCTTTCCGGTTGCGATTGATCTGGATGCCAACGGTACAGTGGGAAATGCTGGTGACAACCTGGGCTTATGCGAGCCCACTGACGCACCCGTGGGCGATCAACCCTTCACGGATCTAGCGCCCTTGGATGCAAGCTACTTTGACGCCAGTTTCCCATATCTGATTACACCGATTGCTGGCTCAATTAGCGAATAAAAGGAGTTTCTTATGACTGTTAAATCTTCCGCACAAGCGTCACACTGGCGCATATTAATCGGCACCGGGTTACTTACCTGCAGCCTTACCCTTACGGCTTGCTTTGATAATGACAATAAGAGTTCGAAGTCATTAACGCCAGAGCCCGAACCCGCTGTAGAAGTTGTCATGCTGACTGGCTTGATTGATCGCATATTTCAGCAAGATGCCAACGCTGAGCCAGAGTCACTGGATAACATCGAGATCCAAGACAATGCTGACGCACAATCTTTCACTTATCTGCTGCAGTAACATTTAACTCACCCCTCTACTCCGTTCAGCCATCGGCCAATGCCGTTTGCTGAACGCTAAGGAGATTAACTGAGCCATGAAATTCAGCTATAAGGTTGTGATAATGATTCTATTGAGTAGCCTGGCACTAACCGGACAAGCTCAAACTCGATGGCAAGATCCAGCCATGGATACCGTAGTCGCCACCTTTACAAACGACCAGCTGTACCCAGGAAAGTTAGCACCTACAACACCATTGGACACATTGAGCACTCACTTCCAGCGGGCCAATCAGCTGGGCCAGAGCTGGCGTTACGATCATATTCGATCTCTGCTCGGACAAATCGACCCAGCATTGCGTGCCAGCCCTTCGGTTCTCTATTTCCGTGCCCGCCTGTTGCAACATGAACATAAATTTTCCACTGCAGCTACCCTGTTGGAACAAATTCCGCCTAGTCACAGACAATCGCTAGACGCACAACTCATGCTGTCACAAGTGCTATATCAACAGGATTTAATTCCAGCGGCACAAACTATTTGCCGGAGGCTTGCACTGAAGACTGCGCCTCCCATAGTAGCGGCTTGTATGGCCGCGGCCAGCAAAGCGTTCGAGCCCAAGCTGATGCAATTAATGACCACAGGGCTAACCCAAACTCAAGCCCCTGATGCCCGCGCCTGGATCCAGAGTCAGCTCGCCCGGATGGCCCTGTTAGGATCGCAACCTGACCTCGCCTGGTACTGGGCAGAAGCACAACGTAAGGAGCACGGACTTGCCTCCTTAAGCGTTCCGGATGTGGTGTTCTGGAGTGAACTAGCCCTGCAGCAACAGCAACCCAATATAATTCTGAATCAACTTGAGTTTCTCGCTGGCACGGAGCAAATCAGCGATGGAATTCTGGTGCTGCTAGCGCAAGCAGAGCAGCAAGCCGACTCCCTAGGCCCGTGGCAACAGCGCGCCTTTGAGCGAGTACAATTGCGTGAACAACGCGGTGATCTTGACTACGCAGAGACCATCGCCCGATTTTACCTGACCATAAAAAAACAACCCCAGCAAGCTATGCCCTGGGCTCAACGCAATCTTGCCAACCAGCCACAAGGTCCTGAGCATCGCAAAGCCAAAACTCTGCTTGCAGCGGTTGAACATGCGGCCGCAACAGACGTAAACGAGGATCGCAAACCATGAAAGCCGTATTGCTGCTGCTGTGCCTATTGGTCAGCTCTCCAGTTTTGGCACACCTACCCAGCACCGCTTATCTGGATCTAATTACTAACAGTGAAGGCTCAGTGAAAGGCCATTTGCAGTGGCGTCTGTTTGACTTGGAGCAAGTCATTGGCCTGGACCTTAATCGGGATGGCGAATTGTATTGGGCTGAAGTAGAGGCTCGCTATTCGGAACTGGCGAACTATGTTGCAAAACATCTACGAATAAGCGCCGGAGACATTCAGTGTCGGCTATCTATCGATTCAAGGATGCAACTCAACCAACAAGCACAAGGCAGCTATCTGGTGCTCGGCCTCACCGGGCAATGCCCGCGAGGACAACCACTTTCCCTCGTCTATGATGGCTTGTTCGCGCAGGTGGGCCAGCACAAATTGTTGCTGCAAAGCCAATCGGACAATGGCATCAGCCAACGAGTGGTGAGTGATTCAATGCCCGTCATGTTGACCAGCGCAAGTACATGGACCACCTTCAAAGACTATGTCATCCAAGGGGTCATCCATATCTGGATTGGTATCGATCACTTGGCGTTTCTGCTGACCTTACTGCTGGTTACCGTCGTGACACGGCAGGCTGGGGAATGGCAACCGGTGGGTCCGCGCCAAACGGTAATCACCGCGACTCGTCTAATCAGTTTATTTACCCTCGCCCACTCGCTGACGCTGGCCGCCGTTATGTTTGATGTGCTGCAGGTACCGGTTTACTGGGTAGAATTAATCATCGCTCTGACCGTTGGACTCGCTGCACTCAATAATATCTGGCCGGTGGTAAAGCAACTCAGCTTACTGGTGTTCGGTTTTGGTCTAATCCATGGCTTAGGCTTCGCGGCAGTACTCGCTGAGCTCATCAATGGCACCACCCGAACCGGCTGGGCACTGGCAGGCTTCAATGTCGGAGTCGAGGTGGGTCAACTGGCGGTGGTGATTGCTGTGTTACCCATACTCATATCCCTACGCCTGCAACAATGGTATCGAGTTCGAGCCGTTCCCATGTGCTCGGGAATAATAGCACTATGTAGTTTGTACTGGCTGGTAACACGCTGGTAAATAAAACCGCCTGCAACAGTCATTAATGCTGGCAAAAAAATATCTTAGTGACCGAGTCGGGAAATAACCGACTCGGTCTTTTTTTTGCCCAACTAAAAATTATTTTCAGTTTTTTTGAATCCATTACCGATTTTATCCGTATCTCAGACAGAAGCAGATTCACTTGCTTCGATTTAATAGCTGCTAGTAAGTAGCTGAAACCTATCTTCTGAGAAATGGTTATATTATGAATACCAATACGCTTCCCTGCCTATCTCTGTTGGCCGCCGCTGTTCTTAGCTTGAGCGCTTGCAATAACAACAGCCGCGACACTAGCAGCAACAATAATTTGAATACACCATCGTTTGCAACTGCTGCGTTTTTACGCGCTAACAATGGCCCAAGCAATGCAGGCACAGTGGATAAGATTGATCAGAATGGAATGATTCAGTCCTCTTTCATAAGCGGCGCCAATGAAGGTTTAGCCCTAGACGCGAGTGGCCAGCTGTATCAGGCAGGCGACAGCACTGACAGCGTAATACGAGCCATGTGCACGGTAGAGCAACGCCTTAGCACAGGGGCTTACAGCGATCAATTAGATCGTGCAATTGAAGGTGCCAACACTGGATTGGTGAACCCCAAGGGCATCGCTATTGCACATCAAGCCGGACTGTTAATGGCGGCCAATTTAAATGCATCTCAAATCACCGTATTCGGAACAACTGCTGCGGGGAATGTTGCTCCGCTAGCCGTAACTTCGCTCGCGGTAGCGCCTTGGGATCTGGCTTATGATGAGGCCAATGATCGGCTTTACGTCGCCTTGACCGATGGCACCATAGCTGTGTATGACACCTTTGTAGCCACCGGGATGATAGCCGCCAGCGCCGATCGCATCATTACTCCAGCCGATAGCAACAACGTCAAAATCTCAGTGAACACCCACGGTATAGCCTACGATGCAGCAGGTGATCGACTGGTGGTGAGTGATGTTGGCAGTGCCGCAGATGCAACCGATGGCGCTATTTTTGTTATTACGCAAGCCTCCACTGTGTCTGGAATGGTAACGGTACAACGCCGTATTGCCGGTTCAGCTTCCATGCTGGGTAATCCTGTAGATATCGTTCTGAGCGGTAACGAACTGCGGGTTGCGGAGAAATCAAATGACGCACTATTGGTGTATGCGGATATATTCTCTGGGCCCAGCGGTGATATCGCCCCCGACACGGTCATTATTTCCGTTAAGCCTGAATCCTTGGTTGAAATTATCCCGACGATGAGTCACCCCGATGTATCGGATTCAATCGATGCCACCCAGATTAGCGCCGTTGCCGCCAGCAGTAACCCCTCAACGGCTGGCCCCACTTCTGCAGAAGTTGCTCGCTTCTCTACTGCCCTTGCCAAGACCGCCAGTTTTGACGCTGGTCTCGGGCTGGAAAGCGTAACCTTTGATTTGTTAGGCGACGCCTATGCAACCTTTGATGATGGTGTATCCGGCGGTATTCTGGTGGCCAATCGAGTGGCAAACGCGCGCGATACTGAAGCCTATACAGAATCCCGTGATCGGCAAATCTCTGGCCCAGCCACCGGTTTGGTGGCACCCAAAGGATTGGATGTTGCAACCCGTCTCGGGCTTATTTTTGTCGCTGAAAACAATCCTGCCAGCCCCGGCATTCTGGTGTTTTCCAGTTGTGCCTCAGGCAACGTTAGTCCACTTCTAACACTGCAGATGACCGGCGGAGCACGCCCTTGGGATGTGGACTATGACGAAGCCACCGACAGCGCCTATGTGTCGCTGACTAACGGCAGCGTGGCCGTTTTCGAAAACCTCCAGACTGCGCTCAGCAACGGTACCCCTACCATAACGGCAGAAACCCGCTTGATCACGCCCACCCTAAATGGACTCGCCGTACCGGCGCCCACCAATCTACATGGCATCGATTTTGACTCCGCCAGTGGCAAGCTACTCGTAAGCGATGTAGGTGATGCGGCCAGCGCCAGTGATGGCAAACTGTATGTGATTGACGGAACGGTGAACGGACTAACACCTATCACCGTGAATATTACCGGACCATCCAGCCAGTTAGGAAATCCGGTAGATATCATGTTTGATGGCAGCAGCGTTTATGTGGCGGAGAAATCAAACAATCTGGTTATGCGCTTTGATAATATTCTCTCAAGCATGGGCGGCGATGTGAGCGCGACAGCTTCCATAGGGTACACCGCACCGGAAAGTGTGGCTTTGATTCCACAGTACCTTTCGGCCCAGCCTGGCGAATAGACAGTGGTCACATTGTCCGCAGTTTGCGCAATGTGCTAAGCTCTCGAGAGGTTACTAAGCTAATGCAATGCCCTGTTTAAGTATGTGGTCACCACTACTTAAACAGGTGCAGTCAATGAGCAATCCTTTATGACATCTGAGGATGATGCCAGAATGCAAATTAGTAGTCACAGTGGCCAGATCATTGGCAGTAATAACAACCCAAACAGCAGCCACACTATGCCTTACAGTTCAACGCCATCAGCTCAAACACCCGAAGGACTGAATGGTTTACTGAAAGCCGTTGCGAGCAGCGACCGATCTGCATTCGCTGAGTTATACCGTGACACTTCCCGCAAAATCTTTGGCATTCTGTTACGGCTGTTAAAACGCCAGGAACTGGCTGAAGAAATACTGCAGGAAACCTACGTTAAAATTTGGCAAGGTGCCGCCAGTTTTGATCCCACCAAGGCCAGTGCAATTTCCTGGATGGCCACCATTGCTCGTAATCGCGCTCTGGATGAATTACGTAAGCACTCCATCACAACGGAAGCCGACGATGAGACCTTGGCTACTTTAGTAGATCATGGCCCTGGCCCCGGAGTGCAAATGGAACAATCTGAGGCCGTGCAGCGACTTGAACGCTGCTTGCAAGGCATGGGCGATCCGCATGCGACCCTGATCCGACACGCCTATCTGGATGGCGCTTCGCGAGAGGCTTTAGCCGCCCAATTTGAACAGCCGGTCGGCACGGTTAAAACCTGGTTACGGCGCGGACTGAACCAATTGAAAGAATGCCTGGGTGAGCCATGAGCAAAAATACCATGAATGAAAAAGAACAGCAGGCAGCAGAGTATGCACTGGGCACTCTGGACCCCTCAGAACGGGAACGGATCAGTCGTGCACGCTTCACCGACACGGAGTTGGATAATTTAATCATTGCCTGGGAATTACGCCTTACGCCACTCAATGATCAGGTGGCCGAAGCCATCCCTAGCGATCATGTGTTCAGTCATATCGAAGCCCAACTGGATGCAGCCGAACGGCAAACTGCCAAAACGGCAGAGATCGATGTGCAAACCAATCACGCGGAAAAATTAATTCAACAACTGCAACAGCGTATTCGACGCTGGCAATGGTCGGCCGTCAGCGGCTTCGGACTTGCGGCTGCATTTATGGGCTTATGGATAATGGCCGTGCCGCAAACGGCACCACCCATTGAACCTTTTGTGGCTGTATTTCAACAGGACGATCAGCAGCCAGCTTTTCTTATGTCTGTGGATCTAAACAGTCGAGTCATGAAAATTCAACCGGTCAACGCGCAAGGCGTACCAGGAAAAACCTACCAATTGTGGATTAAAGCTGATTCTTTAGGACCCACGCCGCAATCATTAGGCCTGCTGCAAACCGTGAATTCGGCTACTGTGAAACAGCTGAATGATTTCGATCCCGAATTATTGCGTAAAGCCATTTTCGGAATCAGTGTTGAACCAGAAGGTGGCTCACCCACAGGTCAGCCTACGGGGCCTGCTATTCATGGCCGACTGTATCCCGCTGGCACCAGCATCTGACGGGTGTTGTTACATCACACACACTTGCGACTATCCAGCATACACTCATTATCACCCAATGCAGTCTCAAGCTGAATGGTGGCATGCTCCAAGCCAAAATGATCGTGGAGATGTTGCTGAAGGTTGCGCAGGAACTTGTTATCCAATGTCTCGCTATCGATTATTAGATGAACCGTGAGTGCCACTTCGGTGGTACTCAATGGCCAGACATGCAAATCGTGAATGCTAGTAACCTGATCAATACTCATCAAATAACTTCTTACCGCAGGAACATCGATATTATCGGGCACCGCATCCAACGCATAGTTCATGGAATCTCGAAGCAACCCCCAGGTTCCCACAAGGATAACCAGAACGATCATAAAGCTAACCAGAGGATCGACCCACAGCCAACCCTTCACCATGATGACAATACCAGCGATAACCACCCCGAGCGATACCCCGGCGTCAGCGGCCATATGAAGAAAGGCCGCCTTTATATTGAGGTCGTGCTCTTGGCCTTTGACAAAAAGCAGTGCCGTTAGGGTGTTGATGACGACACCGATCGCCGCCACCACGATAACGGTCATACCCTCCACCGGTGTTGGATTGAATAAACGGCCGATGGCTTCCCAGGTAATCCCTCCCAGCGCAATCAGCAGGAGTATCGCACTAGCCAGAGAGGCCATGACTGTCGCCTTGCGGAACCCATAGGTCCGTTTGTCCGTAGCCGCTTTTGTGGCGAGCACACTGGCTCCCCAAGCCAGCAAGAGACTAACGACATCACTCAAGTTATGACCCGCGTCCGCAATCAGCGCCAGTGAATCCGCCAATATCCCATAGCTAAACTCAATAACAACAAAAACGATATTGAGTGCAACGCCAATAGCAAAGGAGCGATTGTAATTGCCTATCTGATGACTGTGATCGTGGTGATGACTATGATGGTGGCCCATATCCTGTCCGAATTAATGCGAGTGACCCACCTATATTATAGTTCACAGGAACCATAAGCCACCGCGACAAACACCAAGCTCTTAAGGCACGCCTTTCAACGTGTCCGGTATATCGCATGACAGGCTACACAAGCACTGGTCACCTTTTGCAAGGCTTGATAAGCTTTGGTTGAGTCGCCCTGCTTTGCAACCTTAGAAAATTCTGTTGCCGCATCGTGCATGCTCCAGCCTAAGTCTCGCATTTCATTCGGCATGTATCTACCAGGGCCCATACCGCTGCGTCGATATTTGCCCATTGAACTGCGGCCTAAGCGTGCTTCCGCCACATCAGCTGCGGCTTCTAGTTTATTTTGTGCTAGATAACCAACAATCTCGTTCAAAGTAGAAAGGTGATCGATCATATCTTTACGCATTAAGACAAGTGCGGGCTCCGGCATTGATATTAATTTTCGCGTATCACTGACGGTAGAATTTTCTGCAGCTTTTGAGGGGTTCGTTACCTCCTCTCCATTGGCAGCCGAAAACGTAAATAACAGCAAGGAAATCCATAGTATTTTATACATAAGATTGTGTCTCCTTTGAAAAACGCTATTATCCGCCGATGGAATAATCCCATCAGCCTAGCCTCCCCAGACAACATAAATATTTAATCATGAGTGGGAGTTCATACCCGAATTTAGTCCTGCTCGCCTATAAACACCACTGATATTTTAAGTTGTAATTTCGCCAGTGCTTTATACTTGGGAAAGCGTTGACCTGCATCAAAGAAGAGTTAAAAAGATTTATTAAAGGTGTTCCCGTAACAGTCATTCTAGCAACACACCATTGAACTATTGCGCCGAGAAAGTTTACTTTCTTCTTATGAAACTATTCATTTCAAATAGACTTTACCATTTATGTGGACCTTATGTGGACCAACAAATTTCAATGGTTGAAGCTTTCCCAAGCTAAAGGTATTCAGACAAAGATCGTTGACCGCACTTGTTTTAGAATGATAGTTTAGCTCTGCTAAAAGGAATATCGAATAATAATAAAACAATAAGGAAATTAATTATGAAGCTATTAGCGAAAATAGGTTGTTCATTAATTTTAATCAGCCTGTTCGCGGGCTGCGGAGGATCAGGAATCCTATCTGTTGATATCTTGGGCAACGGAACTGGTCAGGTGGTGGGTTCGGGTATCGATTGCCCAGGCAAATGCAAATCTCGAATTACATTCACAGCGAGCGATGTCTTAAGCCAACCCAATAAAGAATTTATTGATAAACCCTTTGAAGTTACTGTCATCGCCGATTCTAACAGTGAACTATTGTGGTGGCTTAACAACAGCGAAAACTACTTTAATGGAGAGGATACCTGCAATGGCCACACAACATGCGCAGGTGATATGACTTTAAGTTGTGCGAACTATTATCAAACGCTGGGTCAGTGCACCAACACCAACGTAAACAATGTGAACTTAAGACCTATAATTGTTCAAAAAGACTCTCTCATCGATTGGGATAAAGGCGGAAGCTCTGTCTGCGTTTTACGTAAAGATGGAAGCGCCCAATGTTGGGAAGATCGCTTTGCTGGCGAATTCGAAGCAGCCACTCCACCAAGCTTTGTTAATCCGAAGTCAATATCATCGTTTGATACTCAGGCTTGCGTTTTAGACGAGACTGGTGTGCATTGCTGGTTTAGAGGCGGCGTTTACAGTGAGCCAAGCGTTACATTTGGCCTAGACGCCGTTGAAAGTGTTGTCGTCGCTGACAATTATCGAGTCTGTGCCCTGAGTAACGGTGAAGTTACCTGCTGGACAGGAACCGCAACAACCACGCTAGACGTCCCCGAGCTTGTTTCCCCAACCAACTTACGTCGCCAAAGTGGCATCCACTGTGTTGATGATGAAACAGGAAAAGTATGTTGGACATGGAATAATCCCAATGATTTGCAGGTATACAGGTCCTAAAAGTATCCACCTGATTCTAAAGAGCTGTTGAGTTTAAGGTGACTTTTAAACGTAACCTTACTCCAACAGCTTCAGCCCTTGTCCTACAACTTCCTTTTTTGTGGATAAACCACTTGCCTTTAAAATCTTGGTCATTAAAACACTATCATTTGCGGAATAGCCTCTATCTGTCACTTGTTTAAGGGCTTCTTCGCGAAACTCTTCAGTATAATGTTTGCTCATAATGGACTCCCGCTTTGAATTTAAATTACAGTTTAAAACTGCCCCCTATATCGAGAGAAGTCCACCGTGATCGAAGTCATCAAATCGGGACACCCATGCTGTTGGCGGCACGTTCTGGTCTTAATAAGCCACCATAACTAACAAGCTTACCAAACACCGGCAATGTGAACGTTACCGAAAACTCATATAAGCCACCCATAACGCGTTTATAGGCATGGGAAGAAGGAAACAACCAAAGCGGCAGCGGAATCCCCTTAAACCTGATCTGACGCTGTATCCAAAACCAGCCTCCATCACGAATCTCAACTCCTACTTTCAACGCTAATGGGCCAGTGGTTTCGCTCCAGAAACCATCGGGAAAGGTTCCATGAGGAACGAACACCGACACCATGTCCTTCTCATCATTGAATTTCCGTGACCAGAGTAAAGCACCATAACTATGGGATATGGACACCTCAAGCTTGCTCAAGCCACTTAGAACGGGCAAACCTATCTTGTTTGCCAAGCGCCGTCCGATTAGGCCGGACACACCGATCCCAAATTCGATGGTAACAACTCCGGTTAGCTTGCCACCCTGTTGATGTAAATCCTGTAATAAGGGATCAAGATTTGTGAAGCTATCACCAAACCATTCGACAACTGGATTCTTTTTAAAATCATTGCTGTTACTCATTAATATTCCGTACCACCTTGGTCGCTAAATTTCACTCTTTTCGATTAGCTCGACAGACACACATTAGCCTCTAGCGTGCCTACAGGAAAATCCACAGTGTCTTGTGTACAGTCTTTATTAATAAACTCTATTGCCGTTTCATCGCGATTACTTATCCCGCTAGACGAGTTATCCCCAGCACTTAACTTTATTCCAAGCAAAAGAAAAGTCTGTTCCGCCGAAAACACGGACAAATCCATAGCACACAGGCTGCTCAATCGATACTGTCCAGCTCGACCATCAGAAATATTGTACGTAATTTCCCCGAAAGGGTCTCCATCTGGCACTTTGTATTTTGTATATTGTATGAGTCTCTGTTTCGTGATCCGAACAAGTAAACTTATAGGTAACCGTTTCACCATCTTGTAAGGTTGGTGGTTGCGGACAAGATGCATTTCTATCGCCACCGCTACTGTTGGATGCTGAATCGATTGAGTAACAACTAACCAATAGAAATCCAAATATAATGCAAATTAAAAGGTTTCTTTTTCTAAGAGCGTTTCGGTCCACGCCGATTTCCTTAGTAGGTAGCACTGAAAAACAGCCACCATTAAAAGATGTAAAGCTAAATTATTTCCATCCTGAAGCAGAATGAGGCTGGGACATCGGTTGCCGATCTGTGCCGAGAGCACAGAATGAGTCAAGCGTTATATCTGGCCTAGACGCCGTTGAAAGCGTTGTCGTCACCAAAGTGGCATCCCTTGTGTGGACGATGACACAGGAAAGGTATGCTGGAAATAGCGTGGTGCTCTTGATCGAAGCAGGCAATCTGTGGGGCAGATATCTCGGGGCAAAATGTCTGTAACCAGCTATTCCATGTAATTGAAGGCTGGCTTTAATCATCTGCCAAATTCGATTACCAATGACGTTGTCGCTTCAAACCCATTATAAAAGTTTGAAATAAAAAACGGCGCGAAAAATAATAATAAATCATAAAAAACTTTCTTGAAAATCCTATGCGCGCCCCTAAATTAGAAAGTGCCAGAGGTGAGAAAAAGTAAGCGGCAAGTCCCCAGGGGAGTGCCGATGACCACCCATCGGCATGTAGTAGTAAACAGTATATGTTGCTTCTTAAGGAGGATATATCATGAACTCAATAGACCTAAGCCCACTATATCGAAACAGTATTGGTTTTGATCGCTTCGCATCGTTGGTTGATAATGCATTGCGTGCCGAGTCGGCATCTAATGGTTATCCACCTTACAATATTGAAATGCGCGAAGAAAACAAATACGCCATTACGCTAGCCGTCGCCGGTTTTGAAAAAGGCGAACTCGACATCAACGTTGAAAAAGGCGTATTGACCGTACGTGGTAAAAAGGGCAAATCTGAAGAGCGTAAGTACCTACATCAAGGTATCGCGTTCCGCACTTTTGAGAGTAAGTTTAATCTTGCAGATCACGTTGAGGTCACAGGTGCGGCTTTAAACAATGGCCTACTTACCATTAGTTTGGTCAGAGAAATTCCAGAGGCGATGAAGCCAAGAACCATCGCAATCAACGAAAGCAGCAATGTTATCGAACACCAATCTAAAGGAGAAACAAAGGAAAATACGAAAGACCACAAGTCACAAGCTGCTTAAAAGGTAAATCAATACGACATGAAAGTAGCCAAATCGTGACTTATCCGCCGCAACTGACCGCACTACTGCGTAGTAGAAGTGTGTAGTGCGGTAGCGGAAAGAAGCGGCTACCGTTAATGCCGATTGTATAGGGCTAACAGTAAGTATTATTGGAGGTGCAAAATGAATCTTCAAAAGCTTAATCCTTGGAATTGGTTTAAACATGAAGACGGCCAACAAGTGGAAGTACAACAAGTGCCGGTCACTCGTGATGAAGCGGAAAAACAGCCGGCTGGGGATCTAACGACGCCTTCCGCTGGTGCTGATTCATTATTGCGATTGCATCAAGAGATGGATCGCCTGTTTGACAATGTGTTTAATGCGTTCGGTATGCCATCAATGCGTTCGGCTTGGCCTCAACGTTCGTCTTCCGGGTCAAGTACTTCTGGTTGGAATGCGATGAGCTTTCGACCTCAAGTAGATGTTTCGGGAGATGACAAACAGTATGAGATCACATTGGATTTGCCTGGCCTAACCGCAGATAACTTGGCTATTGAACTAGAAGGTGATGTACTTAAAATCAAAGGTTCGAAGGAGGAAAAAACTGAAAACAAAGACAAGCAGTTTTATCGCGTCGAACGCAGTTACGGTACTTTCCAACGTACTTTAGCGTTGCCAGACGATGCGGTAGCTGAAGACATTCATGCTGATTTAAAAGACGGCGTGTTGCATTTAACAATACCCCGTAATGAGCGTCCACAAAAGGACGTGAGGCAAATACAAATCAATTCATAAACCATTCTGAGCGTAAACACTTTACTGTTTCGCAAAAGGCGGGGGCTCTCCCCGCCTCCCTTTCATTACATAAAATAACCGATTACCAGCCAATTTCTAATGCTGCCATCTCCGCAACAACGACCTGATCAAGGCTAATAGGAGTTACCGCTTTAAATGGTTATAGGGGATAAGGCCGAGGGGTTTCCTGTTTGTATTCATGCTGCTTTATCAACTTCATTTGGATTTCAACAAACCTTATTCTTAAGCTGAAACTTCATAAATCAAAGGCCTGACCCCTTTATTTCCTCTATCTTTCTAAACGGATATACTGGACGCAATAGCCAATGTTAAAACCGTCCGGTGAGTAGAAGATACTTCTATCTCTACCAATCTTGAGGATAAAAACATGGCAATGGAAGCTATTTTTAGTGATATCTGGACGCTTACCAAAGATCAAGAGAGTTTCGGGCTCAAAATTGATAACCGAATGACCGTAGTCCGCCTGCCTGACCATCGACTCTGGATTCATTCCCCCGTACGCCTATTACCCGGAGATCAAGCTGAGTTAGATGCCTTGGGTGAGCCAAGCTATGTCGTGGCCCCCAATCGTAAGCATTATCTGTATTTGGAAGGCTTTCATAATCTTTATCCAAAAGCCAAACTCTACGGGGCACCCCAATTAGGCCGAAAACTGGAAAAGCTATTCCCCAAGATAAAGCTAAACGCAGAGTTGGAATCTCAGACGCCTAAAGAATGGAACGAAGTTTTTGATCAGCATTTAATAGAAGGTTCGCCTGTATTTCAGGAAGTGGTGTTTTTACACAAACCCAGTAAAACACTGATCACCACCGATTTACTGTATAGAATGGGCAGCGTAAAACCTGGCATTATACGACGCGCTATCCGATTACTTGGCTTTAATAAACCCAGAGGATTATTTAGCGAATGGTTCATGCCTATTCCCATAGACGCCCGGAAATTAGGCGAATCAATAGAATACATATTGGACTGGGATTTTGAACACATTATCATGGCGCATGGCGATAGCGTTCGTCATCAGGGAAAAGCTGTATTGCAGAAAGCCTATAGACGCTTTCTAAACTAACGATATCAGTTTTCATCTAATACAATTTTGGCTCTAAATTCTAATGCTGAGCCGGCTTCTCTTTGACACCAGGTAGAAGACGGCGGTATGGATATATCTGAGATACTATTCACCCTAAAATCAATATGGGGCCCAAGAGCTGATCTGGTGAATTGATATTTCTGAATATCTGAAAAGCAGTCTGCACTCACCAAACGGAATGATAAATAATTAGAATCCTTTTAGCTAAACGGGAAGAGAACAGGGTCCTAATAGCCACTATGTCTTTTAATTAGGCAGTATCCAAATTTATTTTTTTACTCAACCGAGTTTTACCTTCTTTACGGATAGAGCCTGTAGCCAGGATATCAAGATCATCATTAAAATGAGCAGTATCTAAAGCCGAAAGCTACACCCTCAAACCGCCATAATCTCGCTATTGACAATCAAGATATACCCCCACACTATATGCGCATACGTGTTGCGCATATAGTGCATACAACCATGCAGAATATTTTTGATCTTAACGCCCCCAAAAAGGCCACAAATGTAGGCATAAACAGTGGCTTACTGATGCAAGCAAAGTCTCTAAAGATCAATCTCTCGGCAGCTCTAGAGCAAACGCTAGCTCAGTTTGTGGAACAGAAGCAAAAAGAATTGTGGCTTGCTCAAAACAAGGCCGCTATTGACGCCTATAACGAATTAGTTGAGGAACATGGCGTCTTTAGTGATTCCACCAGGGAATTTTGATGACTCAGTTTATCGCGTATAACAACCCGAACAAAACAACTATATTTAGAGTCATTTGATGTCGCACATAGAACGCGGTACTAAACAGTAATTATTCCGCGTTCAACAAACACTATTTTAGCTGCAGCCGCGGCATTTAAAGCGGCTGGGAATCCAGCATAGACAGACATTTGAATGATGATTTCGACTATTTCCTCTGGTGTGCAGCCAACGTTCAAAGCGGCATTAATATGGACTCTGAGCTGTGGCTCAGCATTGCCCATAGCGGAAAGGGCCGCTACCGTTGCGATCTCACGAGATTTCAAATCCAAGCCTTGCCGACTATAGATATCGCCAAACGGATATTCAACCGTGTAGCGAGCCAAATCGGGGGCTATATTCTTCAGCGATTCAATAACTTTTTCGCCAGCTTCCCCATCAATTTCCTTCAGCTTATCCCACCCCCTAACAAATCTTTCGTTACCTTCAGTACTCATAGTTTGCCCCTTGGCTAAAGTTGAATATGATAGAGACGAACAGCCATCTAAAGCCAAGTATCCAAAAGAAATCGCCGTCAAAACCAGGGATGATTGAAGAAATTCTCGTTTGCTTTCGTCAAATTGATCTTGCTTAGATTGCATCTGTTAGCTCTCGGCCGTTTCGCTCTATCACCTAGGCTAAGCCTTAGAGTTAACTCTCAGTCAAGTGATATTTTTCCCTCCAAAGCGGATTGATAAAGCTCTATTTTCTCATGCAATTTTCTAAGGTGTTCCTTTTGCAAGGAAATTTGTTGTTGTAGATTACTTGAGTGCTCGGTGAGTAATTCTTTTCGCTGAAGTAAAGTCTTACTGCCTTTTTTCCTCAATGAGGCATACTCAAGTATTTTATCTAGAGGCATGCCCGTGCCTTTTAATCGTTGTACAAATTCAATCCATATCACATCTTTCTCTAAGAACGACCGGTGCCCATTAGCTAGCCGATCTACATCGTCCAATAAACCAATTTTGTCGTAATATCTCACTGTATGCGGGCTTAATCCCACGCGTTTTGAAAATTCAGTTACGTTCATAATATTTCGAATCCTGACCTTTACGGATGGTGCCTCATCATGCAGAGAACTCAGTTGATTGGTCAATTTGTTATGCTCATCTTTTGCTAGAAAAATATGAACTGCCAACGTCCGCGCAGATTCTAGTATTTCCTTAGATTGTTTTCAAAACGAAGTGCACCTCGCAACCATTACGCTGCTCGCCAGTAGCAATATCAAAACTCATGCTCTGGCTTTCCAATCTTAGAATTTTTAATGGGCCGTCTTTCGGATATGTGAGTGTAAATGTCCAGTATTAAAAAGATGATATAACCGGAATAAATCTTGCCTCCCTGTTTGATACAACATCGGCAAGAAGGCAGATCCATGACAATTTCTCTGAATACGACCATCAATCAGCAATCTATTCAAGGAATACTCTCTGATAATCGGCAAGCTATTACCACCGAGCGGCAAGCTATTACCACCGAGCGGCCATCTCAAGCCGTATCAACTACTAAATCAAGTGATTCTGTATCGCTTCGACCTGAATTTAAGATGGGTGAAGAAATGGTTTTGAGCCTAGGGCGTGTAATTCTAGGCGGAAACGATCAATTGGCGAAGTGGTCTGCTCAGGGCTTAGATATCTCCGAGGAAAGCTTACGGTTAGCCTTTGACTCATTGAATCAAGGGATGAAAGAGCACTTTAATAATCCACGCTCAAAAGGGGTCGTCATTAATAGTTATCAAATTGTGGAAAATAGCCAAGATGTACCTTCATGGTTCAAAGCAGAAAAGGTCAGCAATATCAGTGGGATTTCAGATCCTGACACAAAGGCGGCATTCGAAGCCGGTAAACTCTATCACCTAAATGTGGAAACGGGTGCTAATTTTCAAGCACTAGCTGCTTATCAACGAGTAGATAGTTTAAAATCGAGCTAAATGTATTTTCAGTTCTTTTGAATTATCTGCTCTAGGTCTGACAATAATATACGAACAATTCTTCTGTCAGCTATAAAGCTATAAACCATATGTTGACATTATAATTTCTGTTTTCCAATTTCTTGCAGCGGTCACTCTACAGGCTAACCCATCAAATTTAACCTTATCACTTAACAACTTTTCCTCCATCTGATGAAGAACACGTTTTAACCAGCCTTTAGACATAAGCTTCGCACCACCAACAAGTGAGGAGACTAACTCTTTCATTGAATCGTTGCACCTTGAAGCTGCTTCAAAAGCATTTTCCACAGCATCAATTGTTTGTTCTGTATATCTATCCTTCATACCTAACAGTTCCGAATCGTAACCATAGATAATTTCAATTACATTAGCCAAGGCTTCTTTTTCTTCACCGTTTAAATCAGACATTTAAAAAACTCCCTGTAGTAAATACTGCTGAATATCATGTTCGCTCATTCCAGTAGCGGATATCGTGGTAATAAACTCCCTGTTACTATCGTCTGTTATATAAATAGTAGATTTATTATTACCGACTAAAACGAAGCATCGACCGTTTCTTGTTTTGAAGCTGCCTGACTTATAAGGATCATTGCTGCGTAAAATAGCCCTGGCTTTCTTAACATCATCTATATAGCTCACAGGAAGAAGGCTATCCGGCTCTTGCCCTAACATATATAAGGGCCATAAACGCATATCAGCATCAGGATAGCCAATCGATTTCGCCGTTAACGTATCAACTGAAAAACCACTTTTGTTTTTTAAGATAACTACCAACCCGTCAATTCCAGCAACTTTGGCCCCATCCAATATTGACAGCGGTATGGATATATCTGAGATACTATTCACCCTAAAATCAATATGGGGCCCAAGAGCTGATCTGGTGAATTGATATTTCTGACTATCTGAAAAACAGTTTGCACTTACCAGTAAGAGAAAGACTATAACAAAACGCACTAAGATCTCCTTTCCATTCAGACGTACTTAAGTGAACAAAGCTACTTGTTAAGATAGACTGTTTACTATTAAAAATAAGTCAGAGGTTTTAAGCCTTATTTACCGGCCAAAATATGCTGGCTATATAGACAAAACTCAAAAAGTGCCACGGCAGGACACAACCGGCAATGAAGTATGCAGGGCCGAATCACCAAACTGAATGATAAATAATTAGAATCCTTTTAGCTAAACGGGAAGAGAACAGGGTCCTAATAGCCACTATGTCTTTTAATTAGGCAGTATCCAAATTTATTTTTTTACTCAACCGAGTTTTACCTTCTTTACGGATAGAGCCTGTAGCCAGGATATCAAGATCATCATTAAAATGAGCAGTATCTAAAGCCGAAAGCTACACCCTCAAACCGCCATAATCTCGCTATTGACAATCAAGAAACTCAATATCGGTCTGAAATTATCGCGGCTATAGATTTCGTTATTTCCGGTATTTGAAGAAAAGACTGCCCACTAAAGTCACAACACCAGCACTCAGCATGAGAAGAAGCGCCAACTCTATATCCATACTTGGCATCGTCAGAAAAATAACTAACCAGCAACCGACTAATCCCACCAGAAAAGCAATTGTCCCGATAAAAAAGTCTTCATCTATTTGAACGTCTCTTTCGTTGGACAATTAGAGTAAAGACCCGCTGACGTACCACCTGCCTGAAGAACCTCTTCTACAAAATCAAAATTGAATACTGTGCAGTAGTTGATCTCATCTCCTTGATAAGCCATGCAATTTTATTCCCTCTTCTCATTTGAACTACTACCCAAATGAGATAGACGATTTCGAATAAAAAAAGCTAACCATTCCTACATCAGAACACCGATCTACATATCGATTATTCAAAAAAGAACTATACCCAGCCCTGCTTTAGTCGTAGCCAAATACATAATCGTTAAAACCAAGAGAGGAATAACCACCAACGCAATTTTAGTAAAAACACCAAGAACGTCACGACCTTTTAGCATGTTTTACCATCAAGTGCGGTGTGCAATTAAAACGCCATGTGCGGGTATAGAAGATTAGCTGCAGCTGCGGCATTTAAAACGGCATCAATATGGACCTATACTGCTGGGCATTTTTGGTTGAGCGCCAATCTGACTAATATCATCTAGGTCTACCTCTCTGCTCAATTTTAATTTGTAGGCTATCAGATCATCCTTTTTCATAACCCTGACTAATTTCCCATAAAGCGAGACCAGGTTATATCGATCAAAATCAATGTTCTTCTTATGCCATTCTCCGGTTCGCGAGTCGAGTATCTTGCACTCCCTGTCGCTACCAACCTCTATCTTTTGGCCTTCATACACAAACTGAACGAAAGTGAGGTCCCACTTCTCATCCACGTAATGAGCTGGACCAAATGAAACATAATCTCTACCCATCGCTGAAACCTGATTCAGAAATTGATCCGGAACATAGAGATCAATATCAGCCAATGGACGGGCGGAGCCATACGCTTGCGCGGCAAGCCCTCCACACATCAAGTAAGGGATGTCATGCCTTTCGAGATAACTGACGATCCAATCAAGCGCTGGTATTGATTTAATCTGATTCATGATTTTCGGCCTAGAAAAATTCTTGCGATTTATTCCAAACTCTCATAGTTCTGTAACATTTCAGCCTTATTTTGAGACCAGTAAAAAAATAGATTAAGGCCGGTTCCAGGTTCTCATACTGCCTCGGAGGCCCAGCAAACCCAAATTGAAGTCGAAAGCCAGAGAGGAACAGCATGGACTCAAATCCAGCAAAAACCAAAGGTAATTCACAAATTCATGATGAGATGGAAAATCAATCATCCAATCCATCTGGTAACCGCCCCTTTGCCTCCATTCTTGAATCCAATGTCAGTCGTCGCAAAGTCCTTACTGGCAGCTTGACCGCAGCAGCTGCAGGATTTTTGGCACCCAACGCCATGGCAACCTGGGATTGGGGCCAATACAAACGACGTCACAATCGTGAGTTGGTGGGGTTCAAGCCCGTCGCCATTGCTGATGTGGTGGACACAACCATGCCCACCATTTCTGCAGACTATCAGTACCAAGTGTTGATTCCTTGGGGTACACCCATTGAACCCGGTGCCACAAAAAGCTACGAAGGCGATCCCAATACCCGTCCAACCTCTGAAGAAGCCTCATTACAAACAGGCCTGGGACACGACGGTATGTGGTTTTTCCCCATGGACTTAAAATACAGCGTATTGTTTGGCCGCCACGACGCCGTACGCAGCAATGCCGGCATGCTGTGTATTAACCATGAGTACGGCTCCAACAGTCACGCATTAGGGAAAGACCAACCGGAAAGCCTGGAAGATGTGCGTTTATCGCAAAATATCCACGGCGTATCTGTGGTAAAAATCGTTCGTCGTCGTGGTAAATGGGATGTGGTAACAAGCCCCAACTCACGCCGCATTACTGTTAATACGCCCGTTGCATTCTCTGGACCAGCCGCTAAATCTGCTCTGCTACAAAACCCAAATGGTAATATCGCCTTGGGTACGGTGAACAACTGTGGTTCGGGACCAACCCCTTGGGGCACGTACCTAACCTGCGAAGAAAACTTTAATGGTTATTTTGGTGCCAACAACCTGTTCACTCCTACGGAGGAACAGGAACGCTATGGATTTACTGATTCGGGCTTCGATTACGGCTGGCACTTGTTCGACAAGCGATTTGATCTGACAGATTCAGACTATGCCAATGAGCAACACCGATTTGGCTGGATCGTTGAAATTGATCCCTTCGACGGTACTCAAAAGCCGGTCAAACGCACCGCTCTGGGCCGCTTCAAACACGAAGCCATCGCCATCGCTGAAAGCAGTAACGGACGTATCGCCGCCTACATGGGTGATGATCAGAGCTTCGACTATTGTTACAAATACGTTTCCGATAAACCTTGGAGAGAAGCCACTCATGCGGGTGAAAGCCCACTGGATGAAGGCAGCCTCTATGTGGCTCGGTTCAACGAAGATGGCACCGGCCAATGGCTCGAATTGACCATTAACAACCCCGTGCTGGCGCAACGATTTAGTTCCC
Source organism: uncultured Ketobacter sp. (assembly GCA_963922875.1). Taxonomy (GTDB): domain Bacteria; phylum Pseudomonadota; class Gammaproteobacteria; order Pseudomonadales; family Ketobacteraceae; genus Ketobacter. The sequence goes on from CAWUJH010000015.1 coordinate 39,812, forward strand.
AGGCAGAGGTTCTAATCTTCGCCCGAATTGCGGCTGATCTCCTGGGAGCCACACCCATGGACCGCCCTGAGTGGACAACCATTGGCAAAAATGGCGAAGTATTCTGGACTCTGACCAACAATACTAGCCGCCAAGTACCTAATGCCGCCAACCCAGAAGCCCCCAACAGTGATGGTCATATTATTCGCACCTTTGATGACCATGATTTCCTGGGTACAACGTTTACCTGGGATATTTATCTGCTGGCATCGTCGACCCGCGACACCGAAGGCGTGTTTACGGATCCAGACGCCGCCTGGGCCGATAAAGATGGTCGCTTATTTATTGGCACTGATGGTGGTCAACCCGATGGGCTGCAAGATCAACTGGTGGTGTTTGACACAACCAAAGACACTCCTGAGCCCAAACGCCTTTTAGTGGGTGTGAACAGTGATGAAATCACTGGCTTCACCATTACCCCGGATCAACGCACCGCCTTTGTCAATATCCAGCATCCTGGAGACGGTGACCCTACCGCCACCAATTTCCCGGCGAAATCCGATGGCGTCACAATTCCCAGAGACTGTACCCTGGTCATTACCCGTAAAGATGGCGGCATTATTGGCTCTTAGCCGATTGAGCCAAAGCGCCATTAAAGGCCCGCTTCGGCGGGCTTTTTTTTTGCTCACTTTTGGAAGAGTATACCCAGCCCCGCTTTACTCGTAGCCAAATACATAATGCTTAACACTGACAGAGGAATAACCACCAACGCTATTTTAGTAAAAATACCATGATAGACTTCCAGCCCTACCCTTTCCCAACGTTTCAAAGTATCACCCGCGTACAACTTTTTCGATGCGCTACTTGCAATCCAGTTGCCCAGAATCACATCAGCAATCTCTAAAGGTACGACTACCAGAAATACAATGTAAAGCTTCTGAGTAAGCCACAGGGATTCCAATAAATGAAATTTAAACGCCATTAAAAAACCTGTTACCAACAGCACGATGAAAGCCACATGCTCAACAATAACCGTTAAATAGAATACCCGGCTAACTCTTGCGGCCAAAGAACCTGGTTGATAGGTGCCATCCTCGATGGCCTTTAATGCAAGCCAAGCACCTAATGGTGGGCCCAGCCAGAAAACCAATGCCCCAAGATGTAACAGCTTAATAATGCCGTATTCACTCAACGCTTAAGCACCTTGTGGGCAAATATCAGCATCCAGACAGTACTTAATACCATGCTGGTTGCGGTAAAAAATTCCGCCGCGCTTACAGAACCTATCGCAACAGAGAATGAAAGTAACAGCCCTAGAAACCAAGCCACCAGGCCCCAGGCTGCGATCCAACCTTTAAATACACTTTGACGGATAGCGATTAGCGTTAAAAGCATACCCCCCAAATTATAGAGGCCGTTGCCAAGATACCCCGTGAGGTGCATAGCGATGATCTCTAACACCTCAACTGCAGCGCTACCGATATTGCGCTGGATAACCTCCGGAATGACAAAGGCATAGATGACCTCAGCAATAAGATCAGGAGCAATGCCCATGCCCACCAACGCTAAACCTATGGTGCGAAGGAATGTTCTCTCCAGCTCATCCGCCAAAATTGCACAGAATACAAATAGCCCAAGCGCCGAGGCCATCCAAACAACCCAGGACATAGACCAAAGAAATCCGTTGCTGGCGATAAATGCAATCCTATCGTCAATCGTATTATCTAAGGGAAGCCCACCTCTCATGTGACCGTTCATTAGAAAACAGGCGAAGGTGATTAGCATGACTATGACATGTATCGAGTGGAATTTTATTGAGTTTAAGTTCATGGATGTGGGAAGCCTTTCTGTTTGCTGACTTAATTAGAATAGCTACTTCCCACTGTTCTCAATAACACGCTTATACCTTGCGATACTCTGTTCTGGCCAATACTTGCTTCTTTGATAGTATTCTTCCATAACTGGCACAGAATTATTCAGCTCCACCCATTTTTGCTTTGATGATGTGAATATGTGTATATCCGGAGGACAGGCGTCGGGTTTGTTAAGTGTGCCTACCCGAACAAAGTTTACAGCGTCTTTTGCAGCCCCATAATTGCTCCAAAGAGCGGTCTTACAGGTAGGACAACGACTAATTTGTTGTCCTACGCCGCTATTACTTGGCACCACTATTTTGTCAGGACAACCCTGAATTAATCGAACCTTATCGGCCTCGATCAGTGCATTGATAGCAAATGCCGAGCCGGTTTCTCTTTGGCACCAGGAACAATGACAGCAGTGTACGAACATCGGCACGTCTGTCAGCTCATACTCGATCTCTCCGCAAGTGCATCTGCCTTTATTACTATCATTTTCATTCATTGGTAATAGCTACCTTTATATTCAGAGTCACTAACGTCGCCGCCTCAGGCCATACAACAAAAAACCAGAAAGCGCTAAGCCAATCATAGCAAAGGCGACGAAATCCATCACGAATACCCCCCAGGACCCAAACCAACGGCCACTGTGAAGGTCCAGCAACCATCGCTCCCAGTTCAGCTCCTCTGGAATCGCTTGAGGTAAAATGGCCTGATGTAAATGTTTTGGCAAGGCTTCAGGAACAGGAGTCACAACGGCGTCATCAACATTAACGGGCTCAAAGGTGAAAGTTTCAAGCTCAAGTTGATAGCGGTTGTCCCGATAAAGCAGCAGAGGCTTATGCTGCGGGCTTTCCACTAAGCCTAACAATTGAGGCTCTGGCAAATCATATAAGGTATCCACCAATTGGCCATCTTCAAACCACAGAAAGATCTGCTGCCCACAGGCGGTGATAACCCAGGGTGGAATGTTTAGCGGAAGCAACCAATGGTGGTCGCAGGTTTTAAGCTTGCGCTCATCCAGAAATAAATGAGTACCCGCGACGGTCCACCAATTTTGATTGACCTTTAGGCTTTTTATTTGTTGATCTTTCTTGAAACCGTAGCTTCGTAACACCCAAGCGCTTGTAATGGGTGTTCGATCCCAGCCCCATTGGCTTGAATGATTTAATACAAAGCCTGTTGATGCCAAGAACAGGATCAACAGACAAACCATCACCCCGATTCGCTTATGCCAGCGCCAAAGCCATCGAATAACCGCGTGACGACTCATTGAATTTGCGTCTGAAGGTAAAGCGCCCAGCGAGCAACCGCTTCCACCGCATTCACTGACAGCGTTGCACCACTGATACCATCGATCGTTTTCGACAAACGCTCACTTTCATTAAGTTTCGCCCCAACAAACTGACCGGTAAAGTACGAATGACGAACTTCGCCACCTCGAGTTTCTCGATAAATCAATATGGCAACGGATTCTATGGTTTGCTCGCTAATGACAAACCCCATGGTGATGGGGTACTCCTTCCCTGTTTCATCGAAGATCCAGGCGACTCTGTCACCCTGCTGCCAATAGCGCACCCTTAAACCCGGTGCGCGGTGCCCCAATAAGGTTTCTGCTTTTTCTTGATGCGCTTTATTCAACCACAAGACGGAGGCGGCGGGGACTGTTTCACCAAACGTCTGATTTAGAAATTCCGTTGGCGTCATATAAACCTGATCGGCTCGGACACTAAATCCGATACCGATCAGTAAGAGTGCGAAAATCCACTTCATAATATCAGTGACACTCGATTAAAAGCTCCAGCCAATACCAAGATTAAATCCTTTGACTGTGTTGTTCGGCTCATTGGTTTTTTGAACATCCGCCTTTAATGCCACGGTATCCACCAGCCAATAATTGATACCTGCGTCCATTTGTTCGTATTCCGAATCGGCCGAATCACCCGCTTGATTATCCCACTGACTATAACGAGCAAACACACCCAGCTTTGGCGTCACTTTGTAACTGGGTTCCACATACCAACCGGATTGCTCGCTGGCACCACTGGATAACTGGTCGATATCATCGTTGATCTCCCATGTGGCATACAGTGCCCGAACACCAACCGCACCTTGCTGCCAGTCAACATGCACCTCGGCCAGCTGGGCATCCAGATCCTCGACACCGGATACCACTTCACCTTGCAATAGATCCGATTGATAGATCAACGACAGCCCCACACTCAATCCTGCAATACCGTTATAAGTCACACGGCCGGTGTAGGCCAAATCGGTCGCATCCGCCTCACTGGCTTTTTGCCGCCCATCTCGTATTTTGTATTTTCCGTTACTCAGATCAAGTCCCGAGGAAACGGCCAAATCATAGCGAAACCCTTGGGCAATTTCACCCGACCCCATCACACCGCCTTCCCACCAGGTGGTTGGAATAATGTTTTTCTCCACATTATTGCGCTCCACACCGTAGAAGGTATCGGGTTCATGGGTTTCATTCAAGATACCAACGGGCACCAGAAATACACCGGCCTTGGCGCTATGGTGCTGGGCATAATCCCACTCGATAAAGGCCTGCTCCACTTCCACTTCACCGTTTTTGCCTTCACCCGCCACGGTATGCTCAATTTCAAACTCTGAGAAAAAGCGCACGCTGTCCGTAAAACGATGACCAAAGAACAACACAAACCGATGTAAATCCATTTGTACTTTGTCTTTTTCTGAGCTTTCACTGTCGAGATTGTTGTAATGCAACTCCGCATAACCGCCAAAGCTGGTATCAGCGATCCATGCGGGTAAGTTGCTCGATCCAGACTCTAAAGACTCCGTCAGCGCATCGAGTTGGGCTTGTTGCTCAGCAATCTGCTGTTTTAATGCTTCGATATCCGCGCTGGTATCTGCCTGCGCAGCCATCGCCGTCCCTGCGGCCAACACCGCCGCCACATAATGAAAAGGTTTCATATTTCCCCCAGTATTATTCCACTACAAAAATGAGGGTTATACTTAAATGCAAGATATATTGCAAATCATTATCATTTATATTTATTAAATGTTACAAAATGGACGTTTTTTGATCTGATTTCTATACCCTATTTCGGAATTTCCACTTGTACATAACCAATAGGAGCGCTTCGCATGCCAGGCCCCTGATAACGTAAATCCCACAGGCTGACCTGCCAACTCTCTGGCGTCTCCTCCACCCCCCAATAGGGAAAACGCATCCAATTGACAAAGCCCCGAATGGCATCAGACTCAAGCGCTTGCTGGACAATAGGCCCCGCTTCTTCTCGCTGGATAAAATACGTTTTCCCGTCGGCACCAATAATGCGATAACGATCCTCATAAACCAGAATCATTCGATGAGCAAAAGGTTGGCCAAGTATCGGATTCGCCTGACTCACCATCGGGGTAGCAAATTGTTCGGCGGCATTGTCTTCAGCACTTCGTGCACTGCCATAGACCATACACACATAAGCGACTAACGCTACCCCGGTGACTCCGCCGAGCATTGCGCCCCTGCGTACCAAAAAAGGGTTGCCACGAGTGCGCAGGTAAAAAAATAAGGTGGTAGCGATAAGCATTAACCAAACCCAGGGGTCCACAATGAATAAGGTATCGCCATAGAACCAGCGATCATCAAAGGGCATCAACAAACGAACGCCGTAGGTGTTCAACCAATCCAACAGTGGGTGGGTTAAAATAGCCAGATAGCTTAGTGCAATTATGCTTTTTAAATTAAAGGGAGGCCCTTTGCTGCTTACATCTGATCGCCAGCGGTGCCATAACCATAGACAACCAGACAAAATTAACGGCAGGAGAATCATGGCCAATACACCATGGCTCCACCCACGACGCACAAACAACGCCGTATCCGACCCCCAAAGATAAGACACCACGTCAATATCGGGTAGGTTAACCCCAATTATTAAAGCCGCCGCCGCGTATCGAGACTTACGTTTCAATCCTGACTCGGACAGCGCTACACCCACCAAGGTGTGAGCTAGAGGATCCATCTAAACTCCAATCGAAGAAATCACAAACAGCCTCACTTTACCCCAATTGCTGTGCTCAGAATAGCGGTGGGAAGAAGTCATACTGTAGCAGTCAGCATACTGATCGATCTAAAAATACCGAGGCTTGAGGCGCAGCTTCGCTCCGTGCATATACTTGTTAGACACGCCACCTTCTAGAGCTGTTTTTACTCTAATGAGTTATCTATGTCCCTGTCCGTTCAGCGTTTGACTCAATATATCCTGTATCGCTGAGATCACCTTTGTTGGTTCCGTGATTTGCGGGAAGTGCCCACTCTCTTTACAGATATAGTGTTTTGATTTGGACGATAAACGCAGCAGCTTATCCTGATATTGTTGATGAATCTGGAATGCCTTTTCTGGAACAAATGGCATCTTCATTGTTCCAGACACAACCGCAATTGGAATATCAGGAAATTGACCGGCATTCTTGATCTGGCCTATTGTTTCATCAATTTGTTCGTCTTCAGAATACTTAAATTTGTGAAATAGCGTTTCAATTGCTTTCAGGCCCGAATTTATTGAGCTTATAAAAAATGGTGGAGTAATTGCCTTTTGTTCAGTCACCTCTTCTGGATGCGGAGATTCAACGAAAACTATCCCGGCCACTTCGTTCGGATAAACACAAGCATATAAATGAGCGAACAGCCCGCCCAAGGAATGAGCAACAAAGATATATGGCGGGTTTAGTTTCAGACTGAAAAACAAAGAATGCATCTCGTTGATAACTGTATATCCATCTTGTGATTCAGTTGCCTTTGATGATTTCCCAACACCTCTCCTATTAAATAAGACCGCACTATTGCTTGAAGTGAACGCAGGATAGACTTGATCCCAAGTCTTAAACTGCATTCTAAACCCATTCAGAAATATTATATTAATCCCGCCGGTTCCAACTCTGCGATGCTCAAAGTACATGTTTTTACTTGTTGCCACCGATGCTCCTTCCTATCAGCTAACACCGCCAACACAGGCCAAGCGACGGTGAGGTCCAGCCCGCGTCTTTATGCGGGTGATTATGCTTGTCTTTGTTAGGCCTTTTGCTGGCAGAATGCTGTAAATTATTCGTAGTGTGTATAGATCTTAGTGCCATCATCCCCAACTGCAATAACATCGAAGTTAGCTTTCCCATTCGTTGTTTCCATACCTGGAACATTAATGCCGGCAGGCATTCCTGGCACTGAGAGCCCTTTTATATCAGGCTTTGTAGACAATAATCTCTTGATATCATGCGCTGGAACGTGTCCTTCAATAAAGTATCCATTGATGACAGCCGTATGACAAGACTGCAACTCACTTGAAATATTTAATTTGGATTTTATTATGCTCATGTTCTCTTGGTTATGAGAAGTAACTTTGAATCCATTCTGTTCGAGGTGTGAAACCCATTTACCGCAGCAGTCGCAAGAAGGAGACTTGTAGACTTCAATAACGAGTTCTTCCGCAATTGCAGGGTGTATTTTAAGTGCCATGAGTAAACTGAATAATATTATGTAAACTTTTTTCATCTTTACCTCAATATTGAATTTAAATCTAGCACTCATCCATATACCCTGATATCGCTCTAAAGGTGTAAAATTAAGTGCTTTACGCCACTAGTTTTTGGAAGTCCAGCAATGTAGGAAAAGCCCCAATGGCCCTTTCACTCTCTCCGCCTCCCACTAACACACAATCCAAACCTGCTGATTCCGCACCACCCAAGTCTCGTCTTACAGAGTCGCCTATAACCAAGCAACATTCTTTCGACACGTCTAGCTGATCCACAACCAAGTCAAATGGTTTTGGTGAAGGTTTAACCATGCCATGATCTGAAGAGAAAGAGTGAGCTGAAAACAACTCCCATATTTCCATTTCCTTGAATGTGTTAACCCATCGATCCTTGGGTGCCCAAATGTCCACGACCAACGCCATTACAAAACTTTTATTTAGAGATTTTAAACACTCAACATAGTTGTTTGGAATTTTCCCGTGCTCATGAAACGAAAACGTTTCAATAATTTTTGAAATCTCCGACACATCAAGCTCGCTATACGTACACGAAACAATTGCTTCTTCAAGTGTTGGGAAACAATGCCGATATTCCTCTTTAGGATAAATCTCGCTCAAATACTCGAACACCTGCCGAATTGTCTTATTAATAAAGTTAGACGACAACCGTCCACCAATTGAGTGGTAGTATTTTGAAAAATCTTCTTGCTCTCCAAATCGGTCCTCCTCAAACATGAAAGTGCTATTCATATCTAGCAAAAGAACTTCTTTTTTCAGATAAATTTGCCGCGACCTATTCCCAAATTCCAATGTTGATCACTCCATTTTTAGACAATTCGCTAGCATTTGCACACCCGCCACAAGCACAGATATACCCAATACCCTGTGAATATCGTCCCTGCACCAAGCTATTTTAATACCACGACAAAATGCTTACATTTCCTGAGTTCGCAACAAATCCCAGCACGGTTCTCGGCTGATTATATATAAAAAATTTCAAAGAACCCGACTAAAACTATCAAGAATACCGCCCATATCCAAAGTTACTGAGCATAGCCAAGCTAATTATATCTAGCTACCGCGAATTGGGAAGAAAAAGCCTTTCCAGACCTAGTTGTGAGCCGACTGGCTATCTTAGAGACGACTGTCTAACTCACAACCCAGTATCAATCAGACCAATACCTTAACCACCCAGAATAAATATCTATTTGAAGGAAATTTTACTCCGCTTAGGTATATGCAATGCAACCAACACCTAGCGCGAACGTATTTCCTATGCCTTTTCTAGAGCCTGACTAACATCTGCAATAATATCGTCGATGTGCTCAATACCCACAGAAATCCTCACCAAATCTGCACTGACACCAGCAGACTCCAGCTCTTTCTCATTCAACTGACGATGAGTCGTTGATGCAGGATGACAGGCCAGGGATTTGGCATCGCCGATATTAACAAGGCGTAAAATCATTTCTAGTGAATCAATAAATCGAGTGCAGGCTTCAATACCGCCGGTAATGCCAAAACTCAAAATACCTGAAGCCTTACCCTTGGTCGTTTTTTTACAAATGGAAAAGTAAGGGCTATCGGGCAACGCAGCATAACTCACCCATTCCACCTTTTCATGTTGCTTAAGGTATTCAGCGAGTTTTTCAGCATTTTCGCAATGACGGTCCATACGTAATCCAAGGGTCTCTAGCCCTTGTAAAATTTGAAATGCGTTCATGGTTGATAAAGCCGCACCGGTATTTCTCAGCGGCACCACACGGCAACGTCCTATATAGGCGGCTGGGCCAAAGGCTTCTGTGTAGACAACACCATGATAGGAAGGGTCGGGTTCGTTCAAAATGGGGAAACGTGCCTTGTTGGCAACCCAGTCAAACTTTCCAGAATCAACTATTGCGCCACCAACAGAGGTTCCATGGCCACCAATATATTTAGTCAAAGAATGGATAACTATATCGGCTCCTAAATCAAACGGTCGGCACAGGTAGGGAGTGGCTACTGTGTTATCCACCATTAAGGGCACACCGTGCTTGTGCGCAATTTCCGCTAAACGCGCAATATCAACGATATTGCCAGCGGGATTGCCAATAGACTCACAAAAAATGGCTTTGGTATTTTCGTCAATAGCTTTTTCAAAACCTTCATAATCATCATGGGAGACCATGCGGACCTCTACCCCCTGCCTAGGCAAAGAATGCGCAAAGAGGTTGTACGTGCCACCATACAACTGGCTAGTACTAACGATATTGTCACCAACCTGGGTGATACATTGAATGGAGTAAGTAATGGCCGCCATTCCTGAGGCAACACAAAGGGCGGCAATACCACCCTCCATTGCCGCTATGCGTTTCTCCAACACCTCTGTTGTTGGGTTCATGATGCGAGTGTAAATATTACCCGGTACTTTAAGGTCAAATAAATCTGCGCCATGCTGAGTATCATCAAACGTATAAGACGTTGTCTGATAAATGGGAACAGCTGCAGCTTTCGTTGTTTCTTCAGATTTATAGCCTTCATGCAAGGCAATTGTTTCTAGTTTCATGCTATTCCTCAATTACAGTAATGATATTTCTTGACGGTGGCTGGTATCCCGCATGGATCGAATACGCACCCTCACACCACGCAGTCACTACATGATAACGTTGATAGGCATTTTATTAAACGTCGCGGTTTATAATTGGTGTCTTCGTAGCCGACCGCCAAAGTGATACTTTCAAAATTCATTCGTAATAATAAACCACACGCCCTACTCAGTGATGAGGTGCTGTGCTTTGCGCGTAGCGCCCGAAGTGGACGCAGAAGCTATGACTAAAACTGGATCAGTATAAACTTTCCGGCCACATGGCCACATTAGGGCGCCTGATTGCGAGTTTGAGATCGAAACGGCCAATGATTTAACAGTGATATTTCCGTCTAAAGAATCTCTGTGCGACTCACAATAAACACTCCACTTTTAGATTCAGTCTCAGAAGTTCGCCTGTTGTGATCGGTCAGATTTGGCACGGGATTTGTTTGCTCTTAATGGATGAAGGAAGCCATTAAGGAGTGAATTATGTTGTTTCATACCGAAAAAACACCAGGAATCGCGCATTTATCCTATGTGGTCGGTGACAACGGGCACGCCTGTGTCATTGATCCTCAGCTGGATTGTCAGCGTTATATCGATATCGCCAATGAGCATAATTACAAAATAGTGCATATTTTGGAAACTCATCGTAATGAAGATTTCATCTCCGGCGCTTACGCGCTGGCGCAGCTAACGGGGGCCACCGTGTGGCATGGGCCGCGGGCAGATGCTCCTATTGGCTATTCTAAAACAGTGTATGAAGATGACAGTTTCGAGTTGGGTAAACTAAAACTGCGAGTGATCGAGACGCCGGGACATACCTTTGACAGTGTCAGCTACGCACTGATAGATACGGAATTCAGCGACGAACCGGTTGGCGTTTTTACCGGCGACACTCTATTTATTGGTGATGTGGGGCGAACCGATTTCTATCCTGGCCGCGAGTCGCATGTGGCCGGATTACTGTATCAGAGCATTGGTAAATTATTGGCCTTAGGAGATTATGTGCACGTATTTCCAGCTCACGGTGCGGGTTCTGTTTGCGGCAGTGGCATGGCTGATCGCGAGTTTTCCTCGATCGGTTACGAACGACGTTTTAACCCCGCCATCCGCGAGCAGGATGAGCAAGCTTTTGTGGCGCGAAAAACTCAAGAACAGCATTATCTGCCGCCCTATTTTGAGATGATGGAAAATGCCAACGCTGAAGGTGTTGCACTGGACTTAGAATCTTTGCAATGCCAGCCCGTTACCAACGGCGAACTGAGTCAATGGGTGGACCGGAAAACACCAACGGGTACAGTGCTCGATGTTCGCGATCTTAATGCAGTGAAGCAAGGCTATATCCGCAAAAGCCTGTGTTTACATGGTGGGTTGATTAGCGCCTATGCGGGCTGGTTTCTAGTTGATAAACCGCCTATTTTGCTGGTGGCATCTGATGGTGCTCAGGCTCGGGAAGCACAGCTGCAATTATTGCGCATGGGCTTGAACACCGTAAAAGGTTATACCACCACGTTGCCACTACAGGTAGAAGATGACGACCAGCAACGTGAACATATTGCGACAGTCACCGCTGATATCGTTCAACAGCGCTTGCAGAGCGCGGACAATTGGAGTCTGCTGGATGTTCGGAAAGCAGAAGAAGTGGAGGCTATGCCGATGGACGGGGCAACGCATATTTACTTGGGTCACCTGGCGGAACAGTTTAAGAACTTAGACATTGATCGTCACTACACGGTTATGTGCGGCAGCGATAAGCGGGCAACTGTGGGTGCAAGTTTTCTCAAGGCCAAAGGCTTTAAAAACGTCGATGTGTTTGTCGGTTCAATGCTGGCTTGGAAAGCGCTCAATGAAGAATAAAACGGTTTTGTTGATGGTGGTCAGTCAAAGGACTGATACACCCGCAAGATTTTGTTAAAGAGATGAAACTGGAAAAGGCTTCGCCAGCCATACCTAAATGGCTGATATCATAGTCAAAATGCTGTTATGACCTTAGCCAGCAATTGCAGGAAGAGAATAGCTAAGGCCATTTGTTGTGGACTGCCCTTTGCCGGTGGCTGGACTTCTCACAACAGTGGATACATCCGATTTATCAAATAGTCGACACGCTAACGCTAAACAACGTCGCCTTGAACGCTTGGTTAGCAATAAACACACTACTGTTTAAATCTAATACTCAACCATATACCCTGACGTTGCATTCCAAACTTAATACTAGGTCATTTCAACTGCTCATTCGGGTTTATCACCCAGTTGGTTCAACTATAATTGGATTTTAACAACCACCGGTGATTAAATCTCAGAAGATGGATAACGACTTCTGGTACATCTCTTCAGCTCGCTCAAGTTCGCCCCGGGTCTGATATA
>CAWUJH010000016.1:0-42784 GCA_963922875.1 uncultured Ketobacter sp.
CAAATTTTTCGCCTCATGGGCTTTAATGTTATCGCCAGAAATCATGGTGTCCATAATAAAAATACTGCTTTTGTGATGAGTGGCGTGGGAGTCTGGCGGTTGGCTCCGGCCTACGATATGGTTTTTTCCTACAAGCCAGGTTCGTATTGGGTAGAACGCCATCAAATGTCCATTAATGGCAAGCGGGACCAGTTTACCCATGGAGATTTAATGGCCGTTGCTCATTTGATTGGTAACTTCGATCGCGAAGCAGAAAAAATAATTGCCCACATCATAGCGATAGTAAAAACATGGCGCGACTACGCCGATGAGGTGGGTGTATTGCCCCAGCTAAGGGATCATATTGCGGGGCTTTTACGACTCGAGCTGAGCTTATAATTCAAGAGAGCACGATAGCGTTTTTACTGCCATACAGTTGGTTTAGCGTGACTCGGCTAGCTTGGTCTTGGCTCTTTCTTATATGGCGTGTCATTTCATCTTTGGCTTGGGTAATATCGCGATGAATTAATAACTCGCAAATTAAATAATGTTCTTCGTAGGTGTCGGTAACGCTTTGAGTGTCGGGGAAACCAAGCCGGCGCACAATCCTAATATGGTCGTTAATGTCGGCGATATAGTTGGTAAGCACTGTATTTTTTGAAATAGCCGCCAGGTCTAAATGAAAATTTTCCTCAGCAGTTTTTAGGTCATCGCTGGTTTCAATACCGAAAACCAATGATTCGGGATTCCATTGGTTGGCCAATTGTTGTAACTCTTCAAGCCGGTTGCTGCCAGCGATGGTATCGATGACAGCGAGCTCCAGCGCCACGCGGGCATCGTAATAATGGCTAATCTGAACCATGTCTATGTTCCGAATAAAGCAGCCCTGTTTCGCTTTTATGGCTAACAGCCCTTCAGTCTCCAGACGCTGTAATGCGGCGCGAATCGGTGTTCTGCTGACAGTAAAGTAGTTGGCTAACTGTGATTCTGTTACGCGTGAGCCGGGCATTAGGCGCAGCGATACAATAAGTTCGCGCAATTGCTCGTAAATCGTCTGAGCGTTAGGTTTTTGGTCCATTTTGACGATCGTTCTTGCCAGTGTTAGGTGAACGCAGAAGTGTTTAGGATTCCATGGCGTATTGCAAGTTGATGACCAAATAAATCTAAATCGAAGCTACAAAACTGTGCATGATCAGTGTTTGCTTGCACTAAATCATTCATCTCTGGAAATTAGTTAAATTCCCGATTCGGCAGACTTAAGCTTTATAAGCTATTGTAAATTAATGAAATATTTGTCCGTCTGTCAAACTGACTGAAAGTTGGCACAAACGCTGCTCTGGTAATCTTGCTGTTGTATACAACGTAGTATCCCTATAACTTGAACTGAGTAGGACTCTTGCTATGGTCGCTTTTGTTTCATCTTCTCGTGCGTTTTTCCGCGCCGTTGTTTCTATTTTTGTTTTTGGGGTGTTGAGCCAGTGGGTGCACGCTGGCGCTGCTGAATGGAGTTCTACCAACATTCAATATCTTTACGGCACAACCTATTCTGAAATTTATTTCGATTCAAATGTCGGAGCGCTGGATTCCAGGGACGAAACCCGCAGCATTATCACCCTTGAGCATGTCAACGGATGGAAATACGGGGACAACTTTTTCTTCGTGGACATTACCAATCCTGATCGCGCAGGGGCAACCTCGCCAACGGCATTTTACGGTGAAATCTCGCCACGCTTAAGTTTTGGCAAGATGACCGGTACCGATTTGAGCTTTGGCATCATCAAGGATGTTTTACTCGCCACTACGCTGGAAGTGGGGGATGCTAACGGTGGCTTTCATAATTACCTCTATGGTGTGGCGGTAGATTTCAATATTCCTGGTTTACCCGTAGCTCAAATCAATTACTACGTACGCAATGAAAAAGGCTTTGATACCGGTAATCAGATCACTTTGGTTTGGCTGTACCCCTTCGCCATAGGTTCGGTTGATTTAACCTTCGAAGGATTTTTTGATTACGCCTTCGGTGTAGACCCCAAGGAGGACAATATCATTACGGCGCCACGCCTTTTGGTGGATGTGGGTAAATTTTGGGGAGCACCGGGGACTTTAAAGGCTGGGGTTGAATATCAAATCTGGCGCAATAAATTCGGTCTCGACGGGATTGATGAAGATGTAGCGCAGGCCATGGTTAAGTGGATCTGGTAATAACTTTTTCAGGGGGTAAACAAATGGACATCACAGATAAAAAGAACCAAAGGTTAATTAACCGTCGACAGTTTAACAAATACTGCGGACTTGGTACGGCCGGTTTGCTGGCGGCATCCATGGCACCAAATTTGCTGGCGGCAACGAAGGTGCGGATGGGCTTTATTTATGTGGGGCCGCGAGACGATTATGGCTACAATCAGGCCCACTTTGAAGGTAAAACATCCTTGGGGTCATTGGATTGGGTGAAAGCGGTAGATGAAGAAAATGTGCCGGAAACCATCGAAGTTCAAAAGACTATGGAAAGCATGATTAATCTTGATGGTGCCCAAGTGCTTTTCCCCACTTCGTTTGGTTACTTTGATCCCCATATTTTGAAAATGGCCAAGCGTTACCCTGAGGTTATGTTTCTCCACTGTGGCGGCTTATGGGATCCGGAAAAACACCCGAAAAATGTCGGCAGTTATTTTGGTTATATTGATGAACCTGTGTACATATCGGGGTTGGTGGCGGGCCATACCAGTAAGAGTGGCAAGCTAGGGTTTGTTGCGGCCATGCCAATCCCGCAGGTATTGCGCAATATTAATAATTTTACTCTGGCGGCCCGCAGTGTAAATCCGAATATCACCACTCATGTGGTTTTTACGGGCGGCTGGTCCGATCCAGTAAAAGAAGCCGAAGCGTCCAACAGTCTTATTGATCAGGGCGTAGATGTGCTGACCTGCCATGTAGACAGTCCCAAAGTCATAGTTGAAACCGCCGAGAAAAGAGGCATCTACTCCTGTGGTTATCACACCAATAATTCTGTGTTGGCGCCAAAGGGATTTTTGACCGGGGCGGAATGGAATTGGAGTACCGTTTATAAAAATTATGCCGACCTGATTAAAGAGAAAAAAACCATCCCCAATTTGGTCCGTGGTGGTTTAAAAGAAGGGCTGGTAAAAGTCTCGCCTTATGGTAAAGCCGTGTCTGATGAAGCCAAGGCGACCGCTGATGCCGCTCTGAAAAAATTTATGGACGGCACCATGGTGGTTTATCAGGGACCGATAAAAGACAACACAGGCAAAGTAGTTATTCCTGAAGGCAAAAGTTATCAGCAAACCGATATCTGGTTGGAAAGCATGGACTGGATGGTTGAAGGTGTCGTGGGCTCTGCCAAAGGCTGATTGTGATGATGAAAACCGTGGAAACTTGGGTAATCTCCATTGGTGCATTACTGGTTTCGCTAGTGCTGGTGGCGTTGTTTATTGCCAGTACTGGTAATGCACCCGGTGAGGTTTTTTACAGCCTGTATCGGGGGGCCTTCGGCAACTGGTTTTCCTGGCAAAACACCTTGGTGAGGGCGGCGCCATTGATGCTTACCGCCTTGTGCACGGCGTTGCCGGCACGGGTGGGTCTCATCGTTATCGGCGGCGAAGGTGCTATGGTGGTGGGTGGTTTGTCTGCGGCCATGACGGGGATTGCACTGCAGGATTGGCCCGCCAGCTGGGTGTTGGCGGCCATGCTGTTGAGCAGTATGTTGTCTGCCGGAGTTTGGATTGCTGCTGTGGGAGCCTTAAAGTTCTATCGAAATGTCAATGAAACCATTAGCTCTTTGTTAATGAACTATATCGCCATCGCGGTGCTTAATTTCCTGGTGGTGGGTATTCTGAAAGATCCCGCAACGCTGAATAATCCCTCAACCCACAGTATTGGTGAAAAAAACATGCTGGGTAATATTGGCAGCAGTTATGTCCATTGGGGGCTAGTGTACGGATTGGTGGTTTGTTTAATCATGTGGTTTGTTGCTCGGCGCAGCAGTATTGGTTTCGCCGCTGATGTTGCAGGTGGCAACTTGAGGGCCGCACGCTTAGCCGGTTTACCGGTGGCCAAAATCGTCCTGTTATTTTGTTTTATGGGCGGAGCCGCAGCCGGTATCGCAGGTATGTTGGAAATTTCCGCAGTTCATGGTCGGGCCAATAGTTCATTAAATTCGGGCTATGGGTACGCCGGTATTTTGGTGGCTTTTCTGGCGCGTCACAACCCCTTGGCCATCATTCCCTATGCGCTGTTGCTTGGCGGCATACAAGCCAGTGGTGGTCTTCTCCAACGGGCGCATGATTTACCTGACGCTACGGTTGCCGTTATTCAAGGGGTAATCTTTATGGCCATACTCACCAGCGAGCTGGTGTACGGAAAAATTAAATGGCTGCAACCAAAACCTGTGCAGCAATAAACCAGAGTGAGAGGTTAACGAATGGAAACTCAGGATATTGGTTTGTGGAGTGTATTGATTGCCGTACTGGGTGGCGCAATTAGGGTCGGTACTCCTTTTATCTTTGTGAGTCTGGGTGAATGTTTGACGGAAAAAAGTGGTCGTATCAACCTGGGCTTAGAAGGCAACCTGGTGATGGGTGCCATGACCGGTTATGCGGTGTCCTATCTTACTCAATCCCCTTGGTTAGGTGTGCTGGCCGCGGCAAGTAGCGGTTGCATTTTAGGTTTAGTGCACGCGTTGTTGTGTCAGAACAAGCAAGTTAACGACATCGCCGTGGGTATCGCCATGATGTTATTTGTTTCGGGGTTGGCATTTTTTTACGGCAAACCCTATATCCAGCCGAGTGCGCCGCGCCTGCCTTCCATTAGCTTTGGTGGTTGGAGTGATTCACCGGTTATTCGTGCGGCCTTGGATGTTAACGCTCTGTTTTTTGTGGGAGCACTGTTAGCGCCAGCTCTCGCCTGGTTTTTGGTGCAGACGCGATGGGGCAACAACGTGCGAGTGGTGGGAGAAAGCAGTGATGCCGCCTTGGCCCTAGGCATGAATATAAACCGTGTGCGCTTGCTGAGTACTATGGCTGGCGGTGGCCTTGCCGGTATCGGTGGATCTTATTTGTCCTTGTATTACCCGGGTAGTTGGAGTGAAGGTCTATCCAGCGGCCAAGGATTGATGGCGGTTGCGCTGGTGATATTTGCGCGCTGGAGCCCAATGAAATGTCTGTATGCCAGTTTGTTGTTTGGTGCTGCTGCGGCTTTGGGGCCAGCCTTGCAATCCGTAGGAATCACCTGGGGCTATTATCTGTTTAATGCGGCGCCTTATGTTTTGACCTTAGGAATTATGATTGCCACTTCCAGTGCTACCGGCGCGGTGAATGGCATGCCTGGCGAGTTTATAAAATAATGCTGATGGGAGAGTACTAATGAGCGACGTTTATGTTGCAGCAACCCCTTATCCCTGGCCCTACAACGGCCAGCTAACGCCTCAGAACACGGCGTTAATCATTATTGATATGCAAATCGATTTTTGTGGTAAAGGCGGGTATGTGGATACCATGGGTTATGATCTGAGTTTAACCCAGGCACCCATTGAACCGATTAAAAAATTACTGGCGGTGTGTCGTGAGCGTGGATTTTTTATTATCCATACCCGTGAAGGACATCGGCCTGATTTAAGTGATTTGCCCGCAAATAAACGCTGGCGTAGTCAACAGATTGGAGCCGGGATTGGTGACCCCGGCCCGTGCGGTCGCATTCTCACCAGAGGAGAAACAGGCTGGGACATTATTGAAGAATTAGCACCACTGCCTGGCGAGCCCATTATCGATAAGCCCGGTAAAGGTTCTTTTTATGCGACAGATTTGGATATGATCTTGCGCCTCAATGGTATTCAAAATTTGATAATCACCGGTATTACCACGGATGTTTGTGTGAGCACCACTATGCGTGATGCGAATGATCGTGGCTACGAATGTTTAATGGTGGAAGACTGTTGTGGGGCGACGGATCCAGCAAACCATCAAGCCGCGATCAACATGGTAAAAATGCAGGGAGGTGTGTTCGGCGCGACCACCACTTCCGCCGCACTGTTGCAGGTGCTTTAACATGACTGGCCCACAACCGGTATTGGAAGCATTGCATATCAGCAAATACTTTGGCGAGGTAACCGCGCTCGACGACGTATCCCTTAAGCTGAGACCGGGTAGTGTGCATGCGTTGCTGGGTGAGAACGGCGCTGGCAAGAGTACCTTGGTGAAATGCATTATGGGTTACTATCGCCCGAGTAAGGGTCAACTGATGGTGGATGGCAAAGAAGAAATCATCGCCAGTCCACAACAGGCAACCCGCTTCGGTATTGGTATGGTGTACCAACATTTCACCTTAATCCCCAATATGACCATTGCCGAGAATATTGTTTTATCTCGTCCTGCTTTGCCCGCTGTGATTGATTGGCCTGCCGAAATTGCCAAGTTGGAAAAGAAAATGGAGCAGATGCCTTTTAAGTTTGATCTGCGGCGTTTAGTGAGTACTTTATCGGTGGGAGAGAAACAAAAAGTCGAGATTACCAAGCAGCTGTTACTGGAAGCCAGAATTCTGATTTTGGATGAGCCCACATCGGTATTGACGCCCACAGAAGCAGACGAAGTGCTCGATAAAATTTATCAGCTGACACGATCTGGTAGTCTCAGCGTTTTAATTATCACCCACAAGTTTCGTGAAGTAACCCAGTACGCAGACGATGTCACTGTGTTGCGTAAAGGCCGCTATATTGGCTCCGCAAAAGTCAGTGAGGTCTCCACGGATAGCTTGGCCGGAATGATGGTAGGGGAAGAATTTAGCCATTCACCGCCGGTGCGAGAATCTCTCAATAGTGCCACCGTCAGCTTACAAATCGACAGCCTTACCATAGACAATGATCAAGGCATGGTGGCCGTAAAGGGTTTGAATCTAGCAATACGCAGTGGTGAAATCGTCGGTATCGCTGGCGTGTCCGGTAATGGACAAAAACAACTGGTAGAAGCGCTGGCGGGGCAACGCAAGCCTCTGCATGGAACCATATCGGCTCACGGTGAAGGCTTTCATGGCAAGCAGGCGGAAATGCTTAAGCATCGGTTTTTCTGTCTGCCAGAGGAACCCTTGCGCAATGCCTGTGTGGGTAATCTCAGTATCGCGAATAACCTGGTATTGCGAACCTTCAATCGCAAACCTTTCTCTCATTTTGGTTGGGTACTAAATCAGCGGGCGATTACCAAGCACGCTCGAGACATTATTGCTGCCTATAAAATTCGAACCTCCGGCCCGGATCAACCGGTTGCCAGCTTGTCCGGCGGTAATGTGCAGCGGGTGGTGTTGGCGCGTGAACTCAATGATCCGGTGTCTATTCTCGTGGTGGCGAATCCTTGCTTTGGTCTAGACTTTAAAGCGGTAGCCGATATTCGTAGCAAAATATTAGAAGCCCGTAACCGGGGTGCGGCTATCTTGTTATTGAGTGAAGACCTGGATGAAGTGCTGGAATTAAGTGATCGTTTTTATGTGATATCCAATGGTGAGCTGGTTTATGAGACGACCCCGGATGTTGCAGATTTAAAAACAGTCGGTCAGTACATGGCAGGTCACTGAATCACTAACAAATTAAATAGGGAATTGAAATGTCTGATCAACTTTCTGATGTGCAGATTGACGCGCGACCTTATCCGTTTGACCTGAAGGCTGCAAAACCCTGTTTAGTGGTTATAGATATGCAACGGGATTTTATTGAGCCCGGTGGTTTTGGTGAGGCCTTGGGCAACGATGTTTCCTTACTGGCGGCCATTATTCCCACGGTGGAAGCTTTAGTGGGTTGCTTTCGGCGCTTGGAGTTACCTATTGTTCATACTCGTGAATGTCATCGGCCCGATTTAAGTGATTGTCCCCCCAGTAAACGGCTGCGTGGCGCCGCTAATATGCGGATCGGTGATCCAGGCCCGATGGGTAGAATTCTTATCGATGGAGAGGCTGGAGCCGCTTTTATTGATGCGCTTCAGGCTCAACCTGGTGAACTGGATCTAACCAAGCCAGGCAAAGGTGCTTTTTATGCGACAGGGTTACAGGAACATTTACAGAAACTGGGTGTTGAGCAATTATTCTTTGCGGGAGTTACCACCGAGGTTTGTGTACAAACCACCATGCGCGAGGCTAACGATCGAGGCTATGATTGTTTGCTGGTCGCTGATGCAACGGAAAGCTATTTCCCGGAATTTAAACAAGCCGCGATCGACATGATAACAGCTCAAGGAGGAATTGTAGGCTGGGTAGCATCAATGCAGGAAGTGTGTGCTGCATTGGAGCAGGCTTATGGATGAGATGAATAAACCAATAATAATTACCAACCTGTTTGAAAAACAAAAGTTATTGGCCAGTCGTCAATGGGATGTATTGCGGCCGGGTGTTTGGATTTCGAAAATTTATGACGATTCAGTCTCGGGCATGAGCTCTGCTTTCCTGCATTATGAAGCGGGGGCCACGGTACCCAACCATGTTCATCCAGGGTTTGAGCATATTTTGATTTTACACGGCTCGCAAGAGGACGGGCGTTGTTGTTATGCCACTGGCAGCTTGATCATCCACCCGCCGGGAACGCAACACAATATTGCCTCACCAGAAGGTTGCGTGGCGTTGGCGATTTGGCAGTTGCCGGTGGAGTTTACCTAGTCTAAAGGGATCAGATCTGCTTTAACCCTAGATAATTAGGTAATAGAAGAATTTCCAGGACGAATTACCAGTGTGCTCGCCCTAGCTATCTATAGCGATGGTCAGTGATAGTCATTACGAAGAAGGTTGGTGCCTTTCCCCTAAGTACGATTAGAGCTGGGATTCTGGCACTACCAGAGAAAAGAAACGGTTCCAGAATCGAGTCCACCCCGAGGTTTCCGGTTCGTGATTATAACGCGCCGGTTGGCTCTTTTCTTCCGTGACCCAAACCAGATCATCGTTGTCATCGATTTGGATAAAATAGGCACGAGTTTTTAAATACTCTTCAAAACGTTCTGACAGAATTTTACCGTAAATCTCACTTTCAAAGAGCACGGCAATTTCGGTGTTAAGGGCGACTGATCGTCCATCGAGATTGAAGGAGCCTATGAATACGTGGGTTTTATCAAAACCCAAATATTTACCATGTAAGCTGGCGCGGGATGACCCAGTCCACTTATGTTTCACTTTTTGATCTGTTGGTTTTGCCTTGGGCTTGTACTCATAGAGTTCCACACCACCTTTCACAAGATCTTTGCGGTAGCGTCTATAGCCTGCGTGTACTAGCGATACATCATTGGAAGCTAAGGAATTTGTTAGAATTCGCACTCGAGTGCCGGATTCGACTTTGTTGACAAGATAGCGGGTAAATTCTTTACCAGGTACGAAATAGGGTGACACAATCACTAAATCCGTTTTGGCCTGGTCCATCAGGGTCAACAAATTAGGTGCTATATGGGTTTTCTTTTCCAGTTTTTCTGCGATGATTTTTTCTGGAAGGTCATAGAATAGCTGCCATGCCCCCCAGTTTATCCTGGAATGGTCGAATGTTAAAAAATGCTCTCGCCAATGAGTTTCGAGTGCTTGGCTGTATTTGCTTTGTTTTGCCGACTCCCAGTTACCGCGAGATAATTGGCGAAACTCCTGGTACGACGCTTCAGAGATTTCAATTGAGGTTACTACGGATTCAAGTGGATAGCTCCACTCGCTATTCCAATAGAGTTTGAAACTATTTTCAATTTCATGGGCGACTGGACCGATGGCAATAGTGTCCATATCGCTAAAACCTACGTCGATGCTGGCGTTGAAATATTCGTTGCCAATGTTGCGTCCGCCAATTATGGCAACACTGCGATCGGCAATAATGGCCTTGTTATGCATGCGATGGTTTAATCGTGCACCACTGCTCAAAAAATCAAGCCAGCGTGCCTGTCGGTTGGGGAATGGATTAAACAGACGTACCTCGATATTTGGATGATGGTTTAACATGGCAAGAATAGTATCTTTGCCTTTCGTGTCCAAATCATCCAGTAATAGATGAATAATTACACCTCGGTCAGCGGCTTGCAAAAGTTTGTAATGCAAGGCGCGACCGACTTCGTCATCGTGCCAAATATAATATTGAATGTTGAGGCTGGTTTCAGCGTCATCGATGATTGTTAGTCGTGCAGCAAGTGCATCGATTCCATCAGGAAGGGCTAAAAAACCGGACTGGCCAGGGTGTTGTTGAGCTAATGTTTCCGTATAGTGACGTAAGTGGGTATGAGACGTATCAGGCTCTTTGAGTTCTGCTTTTGATAAAGTGGTGGGTAAAGACGCACAACCGGTAGTCAGTAAAAACAATATGATCAGTGGTGCATATTTAACAGGCTGCTGAATAAACACGAAAACTGACTCCTTGAGTAGGTGTTCGTTTATTTTACGGGTGGCAGCGCTTCCCGATCGGGCAGAGCGATTAGTTGGGTAGGCATAATTTGCACCCGGGATTCGGTAAAGACATCTTGAACGTGTTTATGCATACGATCACACCCTGGGCTATTGGGCCTTGATGTTTGGGTGAAGCGCTATTCTGCTTCACTCAATATTCTGGATCTGCTCCCGCATTTGCTCAATTAACACTTTCAATTCTACAGCGATTTGCGAGGTTTGGGCATTAACCGATTTCGAACCTAAGGTATTAGCTTCGCGATTAAGCTCCTGCATCAAAAAATCCAAGCGCCGGCCAACGGCTCCGCCTTGATTGATGGTACGACGAACTTCTTGAGCGTGGGTTGCCAAGCGATCCAGCTCTTCATCCACATCCGACTTTTGCGCTAGAAACACCAGCTCCTGCTCCAGGCGTTCCTGGTCTGGATTGGCTTGAAATTCCTGCAGACGACTCAGCAGGCGTTCCCGTTGAGTCTTTAGGATTTCTGGCATTAATTCGCGAACCTGTGCGATCTGGGTTTCCACTTTGGTTAAGCGATCCAAAATAATTGAGCTTAAAACTGAGCCCTCCCGTTGCCGGTGGGCAATAAATTCTTCTAAGGTTTCTTTTAGCAATTGGTGTGCGGTTTGTTGAATAACCGATTGATCTGTTTCCGGCGACTGTAAAACACCGGGCCAGTTCATCAAGGTTTCGGTGGAAATATACCCTGATCCCCCGGTGAGGGCTCGAATTCTTTGCGATGCATCGAGTAATTGTAAAACGTATTCCTGGTTGACTTCCAGTGCTGCCGGCAGGGTGTTTTCGGTTTTCAGCTTGAGAATGCACTCCACTTTACCACGACTCAACGCCTGGCGTAGGCAGTCTCTAATGCTGTTCTCCAGTTCTCTCAGCGTGTCGGGTAGGCGAGGTGAAATCTCCAGATAACGGTGATTAACCGAACGTAATTCCCAAACGAGGGTGCCCCAGGGGGCCACATGCTCTTTGCGGCAGAAGGCCGTCATGCTATGGATCATTCAACATTCCTATGTTTTATTTCAATAGTTTTATAGTCAATAACCAATAGTTTAGGCGTAGTGGCTGGGGTTGTCGCCTCGGCCCACCCTTTAAGTATATACTGGCGCCCTCAATCAAACCCCGGTTTGATCAATATTCTGTACTAAGGAACCCGATATGCGACCCAGTGGACGTCAATCCGATCAAATGCGAGAAGTCGAAATTATCCGAGATTACACCTGCCACGCCGAAGGCTCAGTTCTAGTGCGTTTTGGTAACACCAAAGTAATTTGTACGGCCAGCATTGAAGAAAGCGTACCGCGCTTTCTGAAGGGCCAAGGCCAAGGCTGGATTACCGCTGAATACGGCATGCTACCGCGAGCCACCGGAACGCGCAATGGTCGTGAGGCTGCCCGTGGTAAGCAAGGCGGACGGACCCTGGAAATTCAGCGCCTAATCGCTCGTTCATTGCGAGCTGCGGTAGATCTGAAGCTACTGGGTGAAAACACGATATACATCGATTGTGATGTGATTCAAGCGGATGGTGGAACCCGTACGGCGTCTATTACCGGTGGTTGTGTAGCGTTGGTGGATTCATTGACTCATCTGTTGAATAAAGGTCGGATCAAGCAGGATCCATTAAAGCGCCTTGTTGCGTCGGTATCCGTTGGAATGTACAAAGGACAACCAGTGCTGGATTTGGATTACCCCGAAGACTCCAATGCCGAGACTGACATGAATGTGGTGATGACCCAGCATGGGGGGCTAGTGGAAGTGCAGGGCACTGCGGAAGGCGAGCCTTTTAAGCGGGAAGAGATGTCAGCTATGATGGACTTGGCCGATAAAGGTATTCAGGAATTGTTTCAACTGCAGCAAAAAGCATTAGGTTGGTAAGCCATGATTAAACCCTTTCAACGGGAATTCATAGAATTTGCCTTGCAACTCAAAGTGCTGAGATTTGGTGAGTTTACGTTAAAGTCCGGGCGCACCAGCCCATACTTTTTTAATGCCGGGTTATTTAACACCGGTCATGCGCTGGCACGATTGGGGCAGTTTTACGCGGCGGCCATTGTGGATTCTGGCGTGAATTTCGATGTATTGTTTGGGCCCGCCTACAAAGGGATTCCCATTGCTTCCGCCACTGCTGTGGCTCTGGCGGAGCATTATGGGCAGGATAAGCCCTGGTGTTTCAATCGCAAAGAAGCTAAAGACCATGGCGAGGGTGGGCAGTTAGTAGGCGCGCCGCTCGCCGGAAAGATATTGATTATCGACGATGTAATTACGGCAGGAACGGCGATTCGTGAGGTGATGAGCCTGCTTTCCCAAAGCCATGCCGAACCTGCGGCGGTAGTGGTAGCGGTAGATCGACAAGAGCGTGGTAAAGGGGCGTTATCGGCTATTCAGGAAGTAGAGCGGGATTTTTCCATTCCCGTGATCAGTATTATTAATCTGCAGCAACTCGTTGCCTATTTGGAAGAAAGCGCAGAGGGCAGTGATGAATTTGCCGAGCACTTAGAGCGGGTCAAAGCTTATCGGCAGAATTACGGCGTGTCGTCGTCATGAAATCGTAACCACTTTGCTCCATTTAAGAAATAACTTCGATGGTGTGATGATGTCTGTGATGGTGTGATGGAATAATGGGAAGCTCAGGGTCTGGTGATCCGGTCTACGAGGCCGCCAAAAAATTGCTTAAGGATGCGAAAGCGCAGTTGCCGGAATCGGCTTCGTTAGACGGAGAGTGGGTGCATGAACTTCGGGTATGCACCAAAAAATTAAGAGCTTTACTGCAGTTATATCGGCCTGTAGCCAGTAAAGCTGCGCTTAAAGCTCTGGACCATGAGATTGCCCGCCTGGCCAAGCAGTTTAGTGGCCCTCGTGATGGCAAAGTGATGAATCACTTGTTAGAGTCGTTTGGGGCCGCTAATCCAAGGGTTGATTGCGCGCAATTACAGTCGCTTTCCACACATCTTATGGTAACCGCGGGTCTTATTGCGGAAAACTCTGAATCGAAAGTGGTGGTGAACACCGCTGACATTATTGAATCGTTGCGCGAGATACGAGCGCAATGGAAAACCCAATTGCGAATGACTCAAAGCAAAGGGAATTTTAGCAAGGGGTTGGCTGCCGGTTTAGATTATACCTATAGCAAAGCCCGTAAGCTGGCTTATGAAGCCGAAGCTTCTGATGTGGATCAGCATTACCATGAGTGCCGCAAATGGGTGAAATATTTGGCTTATCAGATCAAGCTGTTGGTGCCACTGAAGCGTAGCCGGGACAAAGCTTATCTCAAACAGTTGGAAGCCTTGGGTTCAGCGCTGGGCGAATTCCATGATCGTTGTTTGCTAGAGCGGCATGTGAATCAGCTATTCGCCGAGAAATCTGGCCTGTCAGAATCGCTCGAAGCCACTGGGCTACTTGTGTTAACCTGGGCCGTAGAGCAAAAAAGAACCGATAAACAGCGATGTCAGCAGCTGTTTGAAACCTTGTTTATGCGTCCTGCCAGCCCGGTAAAGTGGTGACTTTATGAAACGATTGGCGTTGATACGTCACGGAAAATCCAGTTGGAAGACCGAGCAACTGCAGGACTTTGAGCGGCCTCTGAATCGTCGCGGTTACCGCGACGCACCTTTTATGGCCAAGGAATTTGCGCGTCTGGAGCAGCAGCCCAGTCTGTTATTGTCCAGCTACGCTACTAGAGCGCTGACCACGGCACGGCTCTTTGCTAAAGCGATGGAGTATCCTCTGGAATTTCTGCAGTTGCGTGAGGGGCTGTATGAGGCTAGTGCCGCTCAAATAGAAAACCTATTAAGCGAATGCTCTGATGAGCACGACTATATCGCTGTGTTTGGTCACAATCCGGGTTCTTGCGATTTAATCAATAAACTGTGCGGCAACGTGCTGGAAAACCTGCCCACCTGTGGTATCGCTGTCGTGACGATTCCCATTGATCAATGGCGTTACTTACCTAAGTACAGTGCCCTGCAGGCAGGCGAATTGGAGCTCTTTTTGTGTCCCAAGCAATTTGATTTGGCGCCATTGTCGCCGCCGATAGCCCCCCCAATCAGTCAAGATGAAGCTCCAGATACCCCGTCAATAAATTGATGGCTTGATCTTCCTCTGACTCTGTATTTAAACTGGATTCTACTTCTGTTAGGTAAGTGCTGTAACGCATTCCCAAGCGCCAATGGGGCGTTAGACTGTAGTGCAGTCCAGCACCGAAATAGCCGTCTTCACCTTTGTCTTTGTCCAGCATGCCATAGTCTTTGCTGCTTAACTGGATTCGCCAACGTTGAATTCCTGCAAAGCCATAGGCTTCCCAGCGGTCCCCCAGTGGTACATAAAAGTTGATGCTAGCCCCTAGTGCTTGTCCTTCGTCCCTTAAATCGTTGTATTGGGCAATACCAAACTGAGTAAAGTTTGTGCTCACTCCCACCCAAGGAAGCCAGCGATGGCCCAAGTATATTTCAGAACCAGTTGCGTGGTTAAAGTCAGCGATATTGTGGTCAACTTGGCTTACCCCAACGCCAATAAATGAATCGGCTCTGCTGATTATCACTACAAAGTAGAGCAGTGCGGCCAAGCACCGAGCAAATCTCATAGGCTCTCCTTATTGAGAGATTCCATCCCAAATCAGTTTAGCTCCTACTGCCAGAGTGAGTAGTTCAAAACTGAGTTTTATAAAACGGTTGCCTTTCACAATGGATAAATGAGCACCCAAATAGCCACCAAAGAACGAGCCCAAGAGTAATGCCGGCAGCCAGCTCCATTGCACGGAAGCCTGAAGTGACAGTGCAAAGGCACCGAGACCATTCCAAAATAATCCTACTAATATTAGGGTATAGGCCACAGCGGTCTTATAATCAAAGCCAAACCAGCGTACCAACCAAAGCATGACGAACAACCCGGTACCGGAAGTCAGGCTGCCATTGAGTAAGCCAATCAGAAATAGCACGGTACCGCCTATAATGAAACCTTTGGGGGTGCGGTGAATTGGCGCCATGGTATGACCCATGTTGCGCTGGAAAGAGGAGTAAATACCCAGGCTCAGGGTCAAAAAGCCCAGGGCTAATTTGGCCAACGAGTCATCCACTTTAAGAATTACCTGGGTTCCCACTAAGACACCAGGCAATCCGCAAGCTAGAATGAAGACTATTAGTGGTTTTTCCAGGCTGTTTTCGCGAAGATGGCGAATAGTTGCCCCGACCCCCAAAGCAACACTGGCTATTTTGTGGGTGGCGAGCGCAGTGGAGAACACCAAGCCCAGAAACAACAGCAGCGGCAGTTGTAAAAGTCCTGAACCGCCGCCCGCTAAGGCGGAGAGAGTGTTCGTAATTAGCGACGCGATGAATAATATGAATTGCTCGACATAGAAGTTAAGCACTAACGACTCCCGTCATTGTCCAATTAACGAGGACGATGATACCCTAAAGTAAGGAAAGGTTGAGGCGATTGGTAGCAGGAAACCGTCATTCATGATACGAATTGGAATATTTTTATTAATGCTGTCCTGGGTAGGTAGTGCGCATGCAGCGATCTATTATCGCTACAAAACCGATGATGGCCAAACGGTAATATCACAATCGATACCCGCGCGATATGTCTCGAATGGTTATGAAATTCTGAATGGTAATGGCCGGGTGATTGAAGTAGTACCTCGAGCGCTCAACGAAGAAGAGCTAGCGGCAAAAGCCGAAGCTGAAGTGCAGGAGCAACTTAAAGCCGAGCAGCGGGCGCGGGACAAAAAGCTGCTCAGTATCTTTAGTAGTCCTGAAGATGCCGAGCGTGCCCGCGACCGCAAGCTGGAAGCTATTGATGTTTACATTAATGTAACCAAAGGCAATATTATTAAGCTGCAAGGTGATTATAATCAGGCGCAGACGCAGGCGGCCCAACGGGAGCGCGCAGGAGAGGAAGTTCCGGAATTCTTGCTGGAGAAAATGCAAAGCTTAAGCCGTCAAATGAAGCAGGCTGAAGAATCTATCGAACGTAAAGAGCAAGAAAAAGATGAGATTCGTGCCGAATATGAAAAAGACATATCGCGGTTAAAAAAATTAATGGAAGACAAAGCCAGCCTTAGTGATGGTTGAAAGCATCAACCGCTTTCTAGCGGGCTTAGCGTTTAGTATTGCTTAAACCAGTTTGTCATTTCTGTGTATAGAAGCCTCTATATTAATGCTGGTATAATTCCTGCTTTAAATGTCCTTGGCTACTTTTAATTCATTTCAATCATTGAAATGACTAGGGTCCTTATGCTCGGAAACACAGGAATTACAAACCGCGGGTTTAATTTCATGGCTTGCAGTTGTCCTACCGTTACATAGGGGTTGCTTCTGGTTCCCTAAATAGTTGCCGCATTTACAAAGTGATTGTAAAAATGCTCATCACTTGGGTTGTATTTCATATATGCTCTAACGGTAACTTTGGGCTGTCGGATCGGGAGCTATGTTAATGTTTCGCAGGATTGTTTTGTCAAAGGCAAGTAGTAATTTTGCAACGAATCACCAAGTTTTATTCTTGCTGAATGTAAGCCGCCAATGTAAATATTCGTGCGCGAGACACGGCTATTAGGCACCAGGAGGCAACGGATGAATTCACTTCGTCAAATATTGAAGCAATCAATTGCCTTGCCTCATCAGAGCTTGGAAAATCTGGAGATAATGACAGCTTATTCCAGTGGCTCTGTATCGTTCGCACAGTATATCTTTGTCACAAAGCAACTCTGTGGCTTTTGGCTAAGCCATCACCCTGCAACAAATCATCTGCCGCCCCAGTTTAATCAGTTTTATTCAGCGTATGTTGCTGCCTTGTTAGCAGATGTAGGCGAACCTATGAGCGAAAGCGTAAGGATACCCGTTAATGAAATTGCTTTTTTTTACGTTTTGTTAGGTTCTGGGTTGGGGGCGCAAGTTATACTGCGCCGCAATCAAAGTAATGTCCTGCATCTACCGTTGAGTAATATAGAGCACCTCGCACAGCACAGCGGACCGCTTTGGAAAAGCTTTTTAGCAGAGCATTTGAGCATTGTACCACAAAATCAGTACGACTTTGTGGTAGACGATGCTCATGCTCTATTTTCAACGCTATATCAATATATGAATGATATTTGAATGGAACATGCCATGAGATTAGATGTTAATCAACTTTCCTTCGACCGTTGCGAAGATGAACCTATTCACATACCTGAATCTATACAGAGCTACGGCTATCTTTTTGCCACAAATCAATACAGCCATACAGTGGAAATTATTAGTGAAAATGTGCTTGATCTAACAGACTTGGGTGATGAAATATTCGGGAAAAATTTTCTGGAACTTCTCGATGAAGATCAGGAAGGAATTGATTTTATTCTGGAAACTTATCAGCGCGCGAAAAATCGTAACACGCGTTTACCCATAAAAATAAAATTCAAAGAAAACGTCATAAAAAATATTCCTGACCGGGATTATTTCGCTGTTATCTACAATAGCGATGAACGGTTGGTTATCGAGTTGGAACCGGCAGCAAAATTTCGCAAAACCTATACCGCTGAGCATTACATAAAAATATATGCCATGAGCATCGCACCAAAGTTCAAAATATTTGAATCACTTGATGATATGGCGCAGGAAATCGTTGATACGATCAGATATATATCCGGTATGGAAAGGGTTGCTTTATATCGGTTTAATGATGACGAGTCAGGCAGAGTAATAGCAGAATCAAAAATCGATGAAATTGACTCTTATTTAGGACTGTATTATCCAGCCTCTGATATCCCGGCCCAGGCCCGGCGTTTGTACATTAAAAACTGGGTTCGGTTAATACCAAACGTAGATCTTGCCCCGTCAAGGTTGATTCCAGCAGTGGAGGAATCAGCAAGAGCACCACTGGATCTAACTCAATCCTTGTTAAGAACAATATCGCCCATACATCGTCAATATATTCGCAACCAGGGTTTAAGTTCTTCTTTTTCCATGTCGCTCGTTACTCACAATCGACTCTGGGGATTGATTACCTGCCACAGCCGTAAACCAGCCTACATTCCCCAGGATGTGCGCCTGCAATGCGAAAATTTGAGTCAGCTCTTTAGTTGGCATCTTTATGCAAAAGAAGAAGAGCTTTTGCTAAAGAAGAAAGAAGAAGCTGACCAAGCGATTGATGCGATGCTGGATAAGATCTCGCCCAGCTTTCCGATTGTGAAAGTGTTCTCAAAGTACGAGAACGAGGTGCTACAGTTGATGGATGCTGATGGTTTCATTTTCTACTCAGATCAGGAGGTGATTTCCCTAGGGGTGACACCCGAGCTTCGCGAAGTAAAGAACTTTTATAAACGTATGGATGATCAGGGTGGTAAGCTCTTTATTACCAACTCTCTGGTAGAAGACTTAGGCACCAGTAAGAATCTTAACGGCATCTTTGGCGTAATGTTGATTCCGTTATTGGAGAAGCGTAACTATTTTACCGCCTGGTTTCGAAAAGAGCATGTGTACACCCAAAAATGGGCAGGCACCCCGAACGAGCAAAGTGTAGATGCATCAAAGCAAGAACGACTGATGCCGCGCAGTTCGTTTCAGATTCATGTGAAAGTGATTAATGGTACCAGCAAAGAGTTTGATCACGACGATGTCGCTATGGCCAGTCGATTCAATCGTATGTTTTTAGCTCATGCTTTAGAAGCGCAGGAAAAAATGCGCAAGAGTATGAACGATCTTAAGCAACAAGACCGCCATAAAAATGAATTCCTGGCGACATTGGCTCACGAACTTCGCAATCCATTGGCCCCCATTTCCACTGGCGTAACACTATTGGAAATATCCGATGAGGAAGCGGTGCGCAACAAAGTTACCGCCACTATAAAGCGCCAAGTTGGTCACATGACTAAACTGATTGATGATTTAATGGATGTATCAAGAATCACTCAGGGAAAAGTCAAGTTGCAATTTCAAAAAATTTCCGTTCAGGAAATGTTGAAAAACGCGCTAGAGATTATTGAGAGTCTGGCTCAGGAAAAAGGTCATCAATTGATTCTAGATATGCCAGACATGCCGGTTTATGTTTACGGAGACAGCGTTCGGTTATCGCAAATTTTCTCTAACATTACTAATAACGCCATTAAGTATACAGATCGTAATGGGCGAATAGAGGTTTCGTTAACCCAGAGTGAAAGCCATATATCCGTTATTATCAAAGATAACGGTTTGGGTATTCCTGAAAATCGGCTCAAGGATATTTTTTCCATGTTTACTCAGGTGGAAGCTCACTCGACCCATACCAAGGGTGGACTGGGAATTGGTCTCACTTTGGTGGATACACTGGTCAAGTTGCACGGGGGTAAAGTTATCGCCCGCAGCCCCGGTGAGCACCAAGGCAGCGAATTTGAAGTCATTTTACCGCGAGCGGATCGTTCGACTCAGGAAGTAACAAAGGGCTCTGAAATCGATAGAGTTCAGACCAGTCAAAAAATTCTCATTGTGGACGATAATCCGGATGTGACAGATCTAATGGATATTCTCCTGCAGAGCATGGGGCACGAGACTGCCACCGCATCGAGCGGACGAGAAGCCATTGAGCTTTTTAAACAATTCCAACCTGATTTTGCGTTACTCGATATAGGAATGCCGGATATTGATGGTTACGAGTTATGTAAAATTTTACGGGCGCTGCCGGAAGCAGAAAACACGGTTTTTCTTTCCCAGTCTGGTTGGGGAAATAAAGAGTATGTTGATAAAGCCTTTGAAGTAGGTTTTACCCAGCATTTCGTGAAACCACTGGAACTGAGCGCATTACAGGCTGCCTTGAATAAATACGCTGAATAAGAATGATTAATCCCGATAGCTGCCTTGTCGCACCAACATCCAGCCTGGGTATTCTTCCGGTAAACGGCTCACTTCATCAAGGCTGGACAGCTCAACACTATCGAGCACAATCTTCGTTGACTCAATATTGGCTTGTAGCTGTTCAGGCTTTTTCGCGCCGATAATAACACTAGATACAGCGGCTTGATGCAGTAGCCAAGCCAGCGCGATTTGGGCAACGGTACAGCCACGGGTATCAGCAATGGCCTGCATGGTTTTAATAACGGCGGTACCGCGCTTGCGGTTTACTGGTGGAAAATCAAAGTTCGTTCGTCGACTGTCCTCGGCTGCATTGCCGTTGTCATATTTTCCAGTGAGATAGCCGCCGGCTAATGGGCTCCACACCATCAGCCCGATATTTTCCGACGTTAACATGGGAATTACTTCACGCTCGAGATCACGACCGGCTAACGAGTAGTAGGCTTGTAGCGAAATTACCGGCATCAGTTGGCGAGCCTGGGTAATACCCACGGCCTTGACCACTTGCCAAGCAGCCCAGTTTGAGAGGCCGATATAGCGCACCTGGCCGTGGTCCACCAAGGTTTTCAGGGCCATCAGGGTTTCTTCCATGGGCGTGGCAGGATCAAAGCCGTGAATCTGATACAGATCGATATAGTCCAGATCAAGCCGTTTCAGGCTGGCTTTAATTTCATTGAATATATGTCCCCGCGATGCTCCCCGTTGGTTAGGGCCGTCTCCCATTGGCCCTAATACCTTGGTCGCAATTACTACATCTTCGCGCCGCACAGAAAGATTTTTTAGCGCTTGACCGAGGAGGATTTCACTGGCGCCATAACCGTACACATTGGCTGTGTCAAAGAAATTGATTCCGGCATCCAGTGCCATACCCACTAACTGATTGGCTTCCTGCTGGCCCAGGCGGCCGATGTCACCCCATATTCCTTGATCGCCACCGAAGGTCATGGTGCCAAGACATAATTCTGATACGAACAGGCCGCTGTTGCCCAATGGTCGTAGCTTCATCGTGCTTTCTCCTTGGTTTGCACTGTTGTCATGATGGTTGCTATGGACATCCTAACTCGGCAAGCTCCAGCAAGGGATTGCCAAAACTATAATTAACTTGCCTATTACTGGCAGATTAAATTCTTAAGGGGACCCTAGTCAGAGACTGTGCGATGAGCTTTTTAAGCCAATGAAACCTGCGGAGGTTTAAGAAGTGAAACAGATGCTTACACCAGTGGAACGGCTATTTGTGTGTTTTTATTGCTTCTTTATAAATAATTATTCAGCTTTAAATAAATTACTGGCTAATAATAACCACTGATCTTCCCAGCCTTCCAGTGGCGAACGTTTGAAACCGGATCTCACGTACTGACAAATTCGACCCTCTGCCGTTGCCAAGATCATATTGGCAGCTTGGGCGGCTGAAAGAGACGTACGGCGACCTTCTTTTAGCTCTGCTTCTCTTAAAACCTGTTTTAACTGCGTTTCAATTCGATCAAATAATTGAATAACCCGGAGCCGTAAACGATCGGTTTCCCCGGTAATAGCGTCACCCGTGAGGATGCGGGTTATACCGGGGTTTTTTTCGGCGAAGGCCAATAGCAAATGCAAAATTTCACCGCATTGCTGGGTGGCATCAGGCGCTTCCGAGAGAATTTTATTAATTCTGGAGAACAATGAGCCTTCAATAAATTCGATCAAGCCTTCAAACATTTTTGCTTTGCTGGGAAAATGGCGATACAGAGCCGCTTCGGAAACCCCTACATTTTTAGCCAGGGCAGCGGTGGTGATTCTGCCGCCTGGTGAAGCCTCCAGCATGTGGGCCAGGGATTGCAGGATTTGCTCTTTGCGGGATGCTTTTTTCTCTGTCAGAGCCATGATTTACAGATTCTCGCTAGTAATTAAGGTGCCGACACCGACGTCCGTGAACACTTCTAAAAGCACGGCGTGGGGAACTCGACCATCAATAATATGGGCGCTGGTAACCCCCGCTTTAACGGCATCCAAGGCGCATTGGATTTTGGGCAGCATACCACCATAAATAGTGCCATCGGCGATGAGTCTGTCCACCTCTGTCGGGGAGAGCCCTGTTAACACCTTGTTTTCCTTATCCAGTAAGCCTGCAATGTTGGTCAATAAAATGAGCTTTTCTGCTGTTAAGGCTTCCGCCACTTTGCCTGCTACCAGATCCGCGTTGATGTTGTAAGATGCGCCATCTGCACCAACTCCAATGGGGGCAATCACAGGTATAAAATCACCCGAGATCAGCATATCGATAACACTGGTGTCGATCTTGGCAACTTCACCTACATGCCCCATGTCAATGATTTCTGGTTCATTCATTCCAGGGGTATTGCGGCTTATATTCAGTTTTTTGGCGCGGATCATTTGGCCGTCTTTGCCGGTAAGACCGATGGCTTTACCGCCGTTATTATTGATAAGACTAACAATATCTTTATTGACCAGTCCGCCAAGCACCATTTCCACTACATCCATGGTTTCAGCGTCGGTGACACGCATGCCATCAATAAATTCGCTTTGTTTACCTATCTTTTTAAGTAGTTCGCCAATTTGCGGGCCGCCGCCGTGCACCACCACGGGATTCATGCCCACCAGTTTCATCATAACCACGTCACGTGCAAAGCTGTTCATGAGCTCTTCGGTTTCCATGGCATTGCCGCCAAACTTAATAACAATGGTTTTCTCGGTGAAGCGTTGAATGTAGGGTAATGCTTCTGAGAGAACTTGGGCGATATTGAGTGCTTGATCTTTGCTTAATGTCATAGCTAAATCAGGCTGAAATTAATGGTTTCAGCCTTCCATTAAAAATGGGTGTGAATGTTGTGGTTAAAACGGGATATTTAGTCCGGGATCAATGGCCAGTAACTGGTCCCGGAATAGGGTTTTAACCTGTTCGAGCGATTCTTCAGTGTCAGCTTCAAAGCGCGCCACCAACACTGGTGTTGTGTTGGATGCTCTAACTAACCCCCAGCCCTTGGGAAAGTCTACCCTGACTCCATCGATCTTTACCACATTTCCGCCTTCAAAATTTCCCTGAGTTTTGAGCTTTTCCACAATGGCGAACTTATTTTTGTCAGGTACATTGATGTGAAGCTCTGGGGTGCTGAATTTTTCCGGGATTTCATCGAAGATTGCGTCTGTATCGAGGGGCTCCATAGACAAAATTTCCAGCAATCGAGCGGCACTGTACAAAGCATCATCGAAGCCATACCAGCGATCATTGAAAAAGATGTGCCCCGATAGTTCGCCGCCCACCACGGCCCCTGTTTCGCGCATTTTGGCTTTCATCAAAGAGTGACCTGTGGCGCACATGATGGCCCGCCCGCCGAGTGAACTCACCAGCTCTGGTACATCCCGTGTACATTTCACATCGTACAAGACGTCCGCCCCTGGGGTTCGTGACAGTAAATCCCTAGCGAAGAGCATTAGCAATCGGTCAGGCCAAATAATTTTGCCTGATGGAGTCACAACACCGAGGCGGTCACCGTCGCCGTCAAAGGCTATTCCCAGATCGGCTTCTTCGTTTTGCACTGCGTTGATCAGCTGTTCGAGATTGGCGGGGTCGCTAGGGTCTGGATGGTGATTGGGGAAACTACCGTCAACGTCAATGTTGAGGGGAATAATCATGCAGCCCAGGCTGTCGAGAAGTGCGCTCGCCAAGGGGCCTGCTACCCCGTTACCGGAGTCTATGACAATGCGCATTGGCCGGGCCAACACCACATCACTGCAGATGCGATCCTGATAGTCTGAGGTGATATCTGCTACCTCGTAAGTGCCGCTCCCTTGATTGTGGAGTTTGCCGGTTGCGATACGTTGGTATAAATCCTGGATCCTTGAGCTGGCCAAGGTTTCATCGTTAATGACAACTTTAAAACCATTGTACTGAGGTGGATTGTGGCTGCCGGTTACCATTACCCCGGACTGGGTGTTGAGGGTTTTAGTGGCGTAGTACAACACCGGCGTAGGAACCATGCCGATATCAATGACATTGCAGCCACTTGAGCGGATACCGTCAATTAGGGCTTCCGCTAAATCACGACTGGAATAGCGCCCATCACGGGCCACCACAATAGTTTGTTGACCCTGATCTCGGGCCTCGCTGGCTATTGCCATACCAATGGCGTTGGCGACGTCTGGGTCAAGGTTATCGCCAACCACTCCACGAATATCGTACGCACGGAAGATATCGGGAGACACCTTGACGTTTATGGACACTAACTCGGGTTCGGCGACATCCATATCCTCAAGATCCAGTGGGTTGTCGTCTAATGCCACAGCACCACTTAATAAGTCGTTGTCATCGTCGTCCAGTTCTACATCAAGTGAGTCGTCGGCGAAAGCTGATGAGGTGACGGATGAAGGTTGCTCTTCTGTTTGCTTAAGCTCAGGGGCCGCTGCAGCCTGGGCAGCACTGGCGGTGGCTTTCGCTTGAATATCTTTCAGCTGATTTTTCAATGTGTTGGCCAAGGAAGCGAATATGCCCAAGGTAAAGACTTGTTTGGATTCGCTCTTTTGGGTATGGCAGTAAATGTGCTCGGCCAGTATTGAAGCATTGTTGAGCATTGCATTGGATATGAGCCAGTAGCTCAGTATTCCCAGTGCAAGGATCAGGGCTAAGACAACCGCAACACAGACCCATAGGATCAGCGTATAGCTGCCGACGATGTTGAGTGATGGTGCGGGGTAATATCGGGCACTCCAGTGACCATATTGGCTGGTGGCTTGGTAGCTTGGTACCGATTTGAACTTGGCGTCGCCGCTACTGAATATCACCTGGGGTTTATTGGCAAAGGTTTGCAAAATCTCCACAAAACCCTGGTCGGAAGGCAGTGTGGTCAGTTGTTGGGTAAGCGAAGACAAAGGAAAGCTGACTAAGACTGATCCCTGAATGCGATCATCACCCGGTATGGGAGCCGCGAGGGTCAAGTACATTTTGCCATTATCTGAGTGGATCTCTGGTAATGCGCTTTCTCGTTCGTTTTCGGTCTTGGTAA
Organism: uncultured Ketobacter sp.; assembly: GCA_963922875.1. Taxonomy (GTDB): domain Bacteria; phylum Pseudomonadota; class Gammaproteobacteria; order Pseudomonadales; family Ketobacteraceae; genus Ketobacter. The sequence continues at coordinate 25,179 of CAWUJH010000016.1, forward strand.
CCATATCCAGCTGAGCAAAACTGATAGGGGGAGTGCTGTCGGGATCTTTGCGAGCTTTGCCGGAGGCGAAGATTCTCACTAGGGTTGCATTGGATAGAAAGGACTTAAATTCCTGCTCCTGATCTTGGATTGCTTGATCGGAATCCAGCAAAGCTTGTTTTACGCTTTCGCTTTGCGCTGCAGAAGAAATTACCGCCAGATAAGTCTGGCTGAGTTCCACCCAGTCATCCACGTAATGCTTGGCTTGCATCTCACTTAATTGCTGCACTTGCTGTTGAGCACCAGATATGATGGTCATATAGAAAAGCAGGCCTGCTAGAATCAACGTTAGGCTGGTAGCACCCAACATGGCAGGAAGCATGAGTTTAAAAAGACCCGATTTCGGGCCAGCTGGTTTGCTTTCTTTTGTCTCAGCAGGGGCTTTTTCCGCTTTATTTTTCTTTGCCATGAATGATCCTGTTCCAGGGCGATGGGGCGCCTTTTAATTCAGTATTGCTGCCTATCTAGATTAGCAGCTCAATGGGGGAGTTGCCTGCCTTAACCTGGGTTGCAATTCTCATTTTTGCATTTGCTCTGCTTTTTGCATCTGCTCCGTCATCTGCTCCGTAATGGTGCGCAGGATGTCATAGGCTAATTGGTTTTTGCTTGCCTTGGGTAGGGCTTTTTCCCCGCTGGGCCAGATGACCGTGACTTCATTCTGTTCACTGTTAAAGCCGATATCCGAATTGCTGACATCATTGGCGACAATCATATCCAGTCGCTTGCGCTGGAGCTTTTGGCGAGCGTAATCCATCACGTTTTGAGTTTCAGCGGCAAATCCCACCGCGAATGGCTTGGTTGGTTGGGCGCAAACCGTAGCTAAGATGTCGGGATTTTCAATGAGATTAAGTTGGATTTTACGGCTATCGGTGTCTTGCTTCTTTATCTTTTGAGTATCGACCTGCTCAACGCGGAAATCGGCTACGGCGGCTGTAGCAATAAAAATGTCTGCTTCAGCAAGTTGGGATAACACCGTATCCAGCATCTCTTGAGCGCTGATGACCGGGTAGCAAGTAACCCCTTCAGGTACAGTTAAGGCTACAGGGCCACTGACCAAGGTTACGGAAGCCCCTAAATCTTGCGCCGCAGCCGCCAATGCGTAGCCCATTTTGCCGGAGCTGTGATTGCTAATGTAGCGCACTGGATCAATGGCTTCGCGGGTGGGGCCTGCGGTAAGTAAAACCCGTTTACCTTTTAAAAGTTGAGGCTGTGTTTGCAGCGCAGAGACACACGAGCTGACTAACTGATCCGGCTCCAGCATGCGTCCATAACCCACATCACCACAGGCCTGTTCGCCCTGAGCCGGGCCGAACATAGCCACTTTACGTTGTTTTAATACTCCCACATTGTGCTGTGTGGCAGGTGCCGACCACATGGCCTGATTCATGGCGGGAGCCACCGCAATGGGGCAACGGGCGGCCAGGCATAGTGTCGTCAGTAAATCGTTACCCAGGCCGTGGGTTAGCCGTGCCATAAAGTCGGCACTAGCGGGTGCCACCAGAATCAAATCACCCCAGCGGGCGAGCTCTATGTGACCCATTGCCGCTTCAGCCGCTGGATCCAGTAGCGAGGTGTGTACCGGGTTACCGGACAGCGCCTGTAATGTCAGTGGGGTTATAAACTCTTGGGCGGCCGGAGTCATTACTACCCGCACATCAGCTCCCTGGTCTTTCAGGCGGCGGATTAGCTCTGCACTTTTGTACGCAGCGATACCGCCGGTAACCCCTAACAGAATGCGCCGTTTCGATAAGCTGAGCATGAAGATATTATCCCTTGTTACAATGGCCCTAGTCACAGTATTGTGCATGGTAAGAGTCTGATCAAAAGTAAACAAGTTAATAAGTTTAAGAAATCTGATTGAAGAAGTAGTGATTTCTGGTCTAGTTCAGGCAATACGTCCAGTAGCCGCCGCATTGGATAATTGGCTGCCGCAGGAATTTGCTTCTATTGAGAGGATTAAATCAGGCTCTTGTTTACCATGTCTTATGAGGAATCCATTGGGTGACACTAGATCGATTGCCGAAAACGAGTGGCAGGGACACGATTGATGAAACGTTATATGGGCTTATTGCCGATGACTTGAAAAATCAAGGGTATAGCATTCGTCCTGTGGCGTTGCCAGAAGAGATAGCGAGTGCGCTTTATTGTTCTCAACAAAATTTGCACTCCAGTAAGTATATAGACGCAGGTATCGGGCGTCGTGAAGATTTTTTAAAAAATGGATTTGTCCGCACTGACGAAATATGTTGGATTACCGGTCAATCTGATTCGGGGCGAGAATGGATTAATTGGGCGTCGAAATTGCAGAGTTTTCTGAATCAAAGGCTGTTTCTGGGGTTGTTCTCGTTTGAAAGTCATTTTGCCCACTATGCTCCTGGTGCTTACTACAAAAGGCATTACGATGCGTTCCGCGGCGAGACTAATCGAGTTCTATCTGTCGTCGTGTACTTGAATCCTGGCTGGAGTCCTACGGAAGGCGGTGAGCTGGTGTTGTATCGGAGTGATCTTGATCTTGAGGGGCTTAAGGTTGTTCCGCTCTATGGAACGATTGTGGTTTTTCTTAGTGAAGAGTTTCCACATGAGGTGTTGCCGGCAACAAGAGACCGATATTCTGTGGCAGGTTGGTTTCGTGTTAACGGGTCAATTAATAATAAAATTGATCCTCCGCGTTAATAAAATGGGTTTGTTTACGTTTTTGAAGTCTCTTTGGTTCCTTAATCCAAAAGATAAAATGCAAACATGGCAATCAGTAATTGGCCGGAGGCGGAGCGGCCGCGTGAGAAACTCATAAACAATGGTGGTGCCTTGTCTTATCGTGGCTCACTAAGTTCTGCGATTCAGAGAGATTTCCGGTGAGCCACTCTTACCAAAAGTCCCTCCTGCTTCATTAACTATGCTGAGTAATTCGATGCGGTCATTAAAGGAAGCCAAGCATATGGTAGGATCCAGATCACTCGTGACAGATCGTTTATTCTACATGCTGGATAAACTAGAATTGTCATTTAATACCATGGCATTATGTCATGAGGCGATGCAAAGGAAAGGAAGTATTGCATGAGTCACACACCACACTCAGCAAAAGACATTGGAAGCCATCGGAACAAATGGTGGAATCAGGATTTTATTGATCTTCTTGTTAACCGTTCAGTCTCGGGTAAGTCCCACCGATTACTAGATGCTGGGTGTGGCGCTGGGCATTGGACCATCAGCTTGTTATCGTCGCTACAAAACGTAGAATCGGTCACTTGTTTGGATATGGAAAAGGAGTGGATATGTAGCGCGAAGGAAAACGTTCAGAGGGCTTTCAGTGGTATCGAAGTCCATACCTGTGAAACGGACGTTCACTCAATTCCAATCGAATCAAAGCAATTCGATATTACTACGTGTCAGACATTGCTTATGCACTGCGAAGACCCGAAGGCTGCGTTATGTGAATTACTAAGGGTTACCAAGGATGATGGAATGTTAATTCTTGTTGAGCCGGTCAATATCCTGAATCGGATGCGTTTTTCACAGGCTATTACCTTGCTTAGCCCGGAACAGGCAGCGACTTTACTGAAGAGTTGGATGTACTATCATCGAGGGCTTCAAGTAAGTAAGATGGGGAATCACGATTTAGCGATTACACTGCCATCTTTGCTAAATTCTATTGGGCATAATCAGTTTCAGGTTTACCAAAACGACTGTGTTTTGCTTTCTAGCGGGGGAGCAGATACCTCCTCAATTAGGTCGGAAATTGACCAGTGTAATTACCATGAGATAGCCACGATAGGCGGTGCAGATCAGGACGAAATAGAGGGTTTCCTTAAAGTTACCTCTTTGTTTGATGAAATACTCGCAAAAAGTAATATCCAGTTTCCTGAAGCACTTTCAATGTATATATATGTGGTGAGCAAATTTTAAAAGGATTAAAAAGGCTGACCTAACTCCGCAGACATATTTTGACGACGTGGGATTTTGAATTTGGTTCAAGCGTTTAGAGTAGGGGCAATTCAATTTTTAGGCGTCGCATTCTGACAAATCGATATTGGATTGGAAGTGTCTAAAGCTGCCGCTGAATGACCTGGAAGTTAAAAAAGTATTGATCCTCCTCGTTAATAAAATGGGTTTGTTTACGTTTTTGAAGTCTCTTTGGTTCCTTAATCCAAAAGATAAAATGCAAACATGGCAATCAGTAATTGGCCGGAGGCGGAGCGGCCGCGTGAGAAACTCATAAACAATGGTGGTGGTGCCTTGTCCGATAGTGAGCTGCTGGCCATCTTCTTTCGTACCGGAATAGTGGGCAAAAGTGCGGTGGAGTTGGCGCGGGAAGTCATCACTCATTTTGGTAACCTGCGGCGGGTGATGGATGCCAGTGTGGCCGAGTTATCCGCAGTGCCTGGTATCGGTCCCGCCAAATGGGTGCAGTTACAGGCGTGTCTGGAATTGGGGCGGCGCTACCTTGAAACTGAATTGGCTCGCAGTGAGTGCTTTACCAATCCTGGGCAGACACGGCGCTTTTTACAGGCACGTTTACGGGCCTATCCCCATGAAGTATTTGCCTGCCTTTTCTTGAATAATCAACACCAGCTGATTCAGTTTGAGGAATTGTTTCGAGGCACTATTGATGGTGCTTCTGTGTACCCTCGAGAGGTGGTAAAGCGAGTGTTGGCATTAAACGCTGCAGCGGTGATTTTTGCTCATAATCATCCCTCTGGTGTGGCGGAACCCAGTCAGGCCGATAAGCTGATTACCCAGCGCCTGCGTTCAGCTTTGGAAATGATTGACGTGCGGGTGCTGGATCACTTTATTGTGGGCGAGGGCCAGGTGCTGTCCATGGCGGAGCAGGGGTTACTCAGTTAGTTCACCCTGGGTTAGCTGACGTTTCGAAAGTATTAAAATCAGAATAACAATTCCCAATCCCGCGAGACTTGCAAACACGGATTCCAGTGGCCATAGCAGAAGTCCACTGGCACCCAGCAAGACCAATCGTTGCAGCCAGGAAAGCGGCGCTTCAAGATAACCTTCCACCACTCCTACCAAAGCATAGAGCCCCACCAGCGCGCTTAGAAAAACACTGATCACTTCACTGGGAGTACCGCCTATTAAAGGCGTAAAGGCGAATAAAATGGGGATGATGTAGAGCCCCTTGGCAACTTTCCAGGCGGTTAATCCCGTGGCCATGGGTTTTGAATTGGCGATGGCAGCCGCGGCGAAGGCCGTCAGGCAAACCGGTGGTGTCACGTTGCTATCCTGGGATAACCAGAAGATGATCATATGGGCCGAAATGAGCGCAGTGGCTACCCATTCGGGAGGCAGTGCCTGCTGGATAATAATGGCTTTGAGATCGGCGGGGAGATTGGCCAGCAGATGGTTGGCTTGAGCGCTGGAGACTGCTCCTTGGAGCCAGTCCTGGGCTTCGGGAACGGCTAGCATGAACATCCCCTTTACCGCCTCCGGTAGCTCGCCTGCCAGTAGCAGATTATACAATTGATGCTCGGCCAGAAGTTGGTAGAGGGCAGGAGCGGATAGGGTGGCTAAAACAATATAGGCTGCGGTAACCGGTAACCCCATGCCCAGAATGAGTGAAGCCATTGCAATTAACGCCAGCATCAGCAATAAATTCCCATCAGACCACTGACTAATCATGATGGAAAAGGTGTTGCCCACTCCGGTGGTGGTTACCACATTCACAATCAGCCCCACCGCTACCAGCAGTACCGCCGTACTGATCATGTTGTGGGAACCCTTGGCCAAGGCGTCGAGGATCGCTGTGGGGGTCATAGGGGAGGGAGACAGCCAGGATGCAGCAATGACACTGAGTATGGCGATGCCCCCGGCGTAGGTTGGAGTAAAGTCCCCAATCAATAGTGCCACTAACACTGCAATGGGAAGCAGGGAATGCCAGCCTTGGCGCAATACATCTAATGCGCTTGGTGTGAAGTCATCGGGATCGCTGGTGTGGTTCCGCTTGGCGGCAACGCGCACGAAAAAAGCCACGGAAAAAAAATACAACAGAGCGGGCAAGGCCCCGTAGGCAATGATTTGAGCATAGGGTACCTGGGTATAGGTGGCCATGATAAAAGCGCCAGCTCCCATTACTGGCGGCATTAATTGCCCACCGGTGGACGCGGCCGCTTCCACGCCAGCGGCAAATTTGGCAGAGAAACCGCCTTTACGCATCAGTGGAATGGTAATTACTCCGGTAGAAACCGTATTGGCAACCGCTGAGCCTGATATGGATCCCATTAGGCCGGAGCCTAACACGGCTACCATGCCGGGGCCGCCAACTAAATGGCGGGCCGCGCAGCGGGCCAGATTAATGATTACGTCCCCTGCGCCGGATTTAAGCAAAAAAGCGCCGAACAGAATAAAGGTGAATACGTAGCTCCAGGAAATTCTGGCGATCGCTCCAAACATGCCATCGCCACCATAAACGCTGCGAAAAATCACAGTTTCCAGACTTAAACCAGGGAACTGAAAAGGTCCCGAGAGGAATTGCCCCCACCAGGTTACGTAACTCATGGCCAGGACTATCAAGAGGGGAATCATCCATCCCAGTGTGCGCCGTACCCACTCCAATGCCAGCGTCACCAGGGTAATGGCGGCTAACCAATCCAGTGTGTTGAGGTCGGTGCCGCGCTCATAAAGTTCAGTCTCGTGGCTAATGAGATAAGCGGCGGCGGCCAAGCCAGCGACTCCTGCGGCCATGCTCAACCATAAAAATACTGGATGACGCAGGTGTTTAGAGAGCGGCACCGTCAAACTGCAAAGGAAACCGAAGCCCGCAAAATGTAAAGATGAGACCCATAAATCTGGCATCGTTCCTACTGTGTTCCAGTAAATATGGATGGTGGCGATGAGAATAGCCGTCGCAAAAGCAAGCCTTTGCAAACAGCGACTGCGGGGAGCTGTGTATTGAGTTATTGGTATCATTTTATAATCAGCGCGGCTGGAATCTTAACGCCTTGTTCCTGGTAGTAGCGAATAGCACCTGGGTGTAGCGGAACGGGAAGACCCTCAAGTGCCGTATCCAGAGAAATATCCTGAGTAGCTTTATGGATATGTTGAAGAAATGCCAGATTCTCGAAAATGGTTTTGGTAATGGCATAAACCACAGTGCTATCCAAGTCTTCCCGCACCGCCAAGAAATTGGGTTGAGCCATGGTTTTAACCGGGGTGTTCTGGCCGGAGTAGGTGTTGGCCGGGATGGTGAAAGCCGTCCATAAATTGTATTGCTGATTGGCTTGGCGAATTTGCTCGGGTGTGAAGCTGAGTATTGTGAGTTGGTTGCCGAGACTGGCGAAGGCCTGAGAAATGGCCGCGACAGGAATGCCTGCGGGTATATTAAAACCTTCGATGGTGCCGTTTTGCAGGGCACTGGCGCTGGGGCCATAGCCCAGGTAAACCGGTGTTATCGCTTGCTCAATATCGATTCCCAGGCTGTGCAGAATATGGCGTCCAGATCCCTCTGTGCCCGAATTTCTTACCCCTATGGAAAACTTTGCTCCGGCGAGATTGGCCAAGTCAGCCATGGTTCCTGTTTTTACGTGATCTGATTTGACAGCAAAGTGCTCCACGTTACGCCATAACAGGGTGATGGCGCGAAGGTTCTTTTGCGGGCCAGATTGCGCTAAAGGTCCCGCACCTTGCCAGGCCCAGGCACCGTATAGCCCTTGTAAAATCGCAAATTGAGCTTCATTGGTGCGGAGCAATTTTATATTTTCAGCAGAGCCTGCTGAGCTGATGGCGGAAAAGGCAATATTACTCTGGGGCGCAAGCTTCATTTTGGTGAGTGTAGCCAAGGCCACCCCCACGGGGTAGTAAGTACCGCCGGTAGTGGCGGTAGCTAAAATGTAGCTGTCATTCCCTCGCGCCCACAGTGAACCACTGGTGGTAAGGCATACCCAGATTAAAACCCATGCTTTCCAGCCCCTGTATTTGGTTGCCTGCATTGTCAGTAAAATCCCTGCATTGATTAATGTTATGCCTGACCTTGAACGTATTCTGCTGAAATTTTTAGGTTTATTCTAGTTTTTGGTGAAGGCTTAAACGGATTGTGTGATTATGTTCCGGCACAAAATAAAAATAGACCATAAATTCATAGGTTTAGTGGCAATATGCTGATTTTCAGGTAAGGCGCAATAGGCGGACTTTGACCGCTGTATTTTGACGTAGGGCAGAGGTGGTGTTAAGTGTAATTCCAGGGAAGCCGGTTTGAACTGCTAAACGCGACACTTCGCGTTTTTCCAACCAAGTTTCCCTGTTATTGAAATTTTATTTAGTTATTTAGTATAGCCGCATAAAATCATGCAGCCTGGCACGTAAGTGACTGGGCCAACTGTAATTGGTTCACCGCCACAAGCCGTTAGACCGGCAGCCAAGACTAAAGCGATTGCCGCTTTTGATATGGTTTTCATACTTAAATCTCCACATGGTTTTTTTAATATACTTTTGAGTACTCGGCACTTACAAAAGTGTTTAAGTGCAGTTTTGAGTGTAACAATGGGGAAATTTATTATTCTTGGACATTCCGACTGATATCATGGCGTCACTTGGCCTAAAAGAGACAGGTCGTTTACTATTTTCAAAGGATGTGACGTAGTAGAGAAAAAGCACGGAGTACCTTTGTATCGTTAGTGAAGCCATATGCAATGTTTTAATTGATTGCGAATAAAAATGAACAATAAATTCATGGGCTTACTGTTTAGATAATCAGTCAGGCAGTCAACAGGCAGTCAATTGAGTGCGGTAGGTGCTGATAAATCTTGGTGCTAGCGAGTTGATTCGGCCGCTATTGTTTGATATAAAGCATCCCCCTTTCAGTCGACCCGGTGAGTCTAATTCATTCTGTTGGCTGAATATTGAGATCAATATAGGCTAATTAGTAATTCAGGTTGTGCTGGGTAGCGGTATAACCGTTTTGGAGACGAGCAATGGCTAAGGTTTGTCAGGTGACCGGGAAGCGCCCCATCACTGGTAATAATGTTTCACACGCGAACAATAAAACCAAGCGCCGTTTTGAGCCCAATTTGCATCACCATCGTTTTTGGGTTGAAAGCGAAAAGCGTTTCGTAAGACTACGTGTATCCTCGAAGGGGATGCGTATCATTGATAAAAAAGGTATCGAGTCAGTGTTGACTGATCTCCGTGCCCGTGGCGAAAAGGTGTAAGGAGAAACCATCATGCGAGATAAGATCCGTTTGGTATCCAGTGCTGGAACCGGTTATTTTTACACCACCACTAAAAATAAGCGCAATATGCCTGAAAAGATGGAGATCAAAAAATTTGATCCCGTCGTGCGCAAGCATGTAATGTTTAAAGAAGCGAAAATCAAGTAATCCAAACCGGATTTTGATGGTTGCCTCTATGAAAGCCGAGGGAGTTTTACTCACTCGGCTTTCTTTGTTTTCCAAAATGTTCTAAAAATCAACGCTTGAATTCGCGAGCGGGCTCGCATTGTGCTCGTGCTCATTATCTCCGCAGTTGCAAGTGGCCCCATTCTGTCTGGGTCGCGCTCCACCCCTTGGCCACAAATGTAGTGGCCACCGTTTCCACCACTAAAGCCGGTCCTGTGATCATCTGCCCTGGCGCCAGCTGATCACGAGAATATACCGAGATTGGAGACTCATAGTCCGCCATGATGACTTGATTAATAGGCGTTATTGAAGACGTTAAGGATGTAGGCCTGAATCTGGGCAGGTTATTCACCGACGCCGGTGCAGACACCCGGACCCGTAAATTAACGATTTCCACGTTTGCTGCCAGTCGGTGTCCATAACGGCTTGCGTGAGTAGCCGCAAATGCCTGTTCGATTTGGTTAAGGTCATTTTGCCAGGGGATATTCAGATAGAAGCGTTGGCCATGATATCGAATATCCGCACTGCGATGGGCTGTAATAGTGGCCGCGCTGGCGCCTTCGGCAATCAGCTCCTGGGTACCCCGGGTCACCAATTCCTCTAGCTGGTTCTGCAACTGCTCGAGAGACTGTTCTTGTAGCAAGCCGCTATGGGAGCAAGACAGTTCCCGGGTTTTCGGGGCTACCACCATTCCCATGGCCGACAAAACACCTCCCATGCGCGGTACTATAGCCTGCTTTATACCCAGGGTTTCCGCCAGTGCGCACACGTGTAGCCCGCCAGCACCGCCGAAACAGCACAGTTGGAACCGTTGTAAATCATAACCGCGTTCTATTGAGATCACTCTTAAGGCACGAGCCATATGTTCATTGGCGAGACGAATGACGCCATGGGCGGCTTCCACTGCAGATAGCTTCAGCTGCTGCCCCAGAGCTTGCAGGGCGCTGGTGGCGGCGGCGTTATTCAGTTTCATGGCACCGCCGAGAAAATAGTCGGCTTGCAGTCTGCCCAGCACCACATTCGCATCGGTTACGGTGGCTTCAGTGCCGCCGTGGCCGTAGCAGGCTGGGCCTGGCTTTGCCGCCGCAGATTCTGGTCCTACCATTAATAATCCCGCAGAATCCACCCGTGCAATGGAGCCCCCACCAGCCCCAATGGTATGCATATCCACTTGCGGAACCGCCACGGGCCAGGAACCGATTCTGCCTTCGTTAGTGAGGAGAATGTCGCCATCTATTACCGCTACATCCGTAGACGTGCCCCCCATATCAAAGGTTAATAACTTATTTACCCCCATCTGCTGGCCTATAAAGCGGGCTGCGGCTAAGCCGCCAGCGGGGCCGGAGAGCAGTAATCGCGCAGCATTTTGAGCGGCAAAATCAGCGTCGATGGTACCCCCGGTGGATTGCATAATGGCCAGCGGGCTGGGCCACAGTTGCTGTTTCAAGGATTGTATGTAGCTGTGTACCTTAGGTCCCAGGCTGGCGTTGAGCCAGGTGGCAATGCCTCGCTCGTACTCGCCACTTTCCGGCAGAACAGCGGCAGATTCACTTACAAACCAGTGCTCGCCCAGGGCCTCGCCTAAGATTTTTTCATGGGTATTGTTCAAATGTGCAAACAACATAACCACGGCAACCGCTTCCACCGGGCTTTGCTCGAGTTGTTGTTTAACCCTTTCTACATCGGCGCTGGAAAGTGCTTTGATTTCCTGGCCTGAGGCATCGATGCGCGCACTGACTTCAAAACAGTACTCGGTGGCTATGGGTGGTTTAGCCGGTAGTGGCTGCAAATTATAAAGTTCGGCACGCGTTTGGCGGCCAATGGTCAGAATGTCTTTAAAGCCTTCATTGGTTACCAGCGCAGTCACTGCGCCTTTGCCTTCCAGTGCCGCGTTGGTGGCCACAGTGCTGCCATGGATGACTCGTACCTGGCCTGCCAAAATCATTGGTGCCAAATCCAATTCACGAATACCCTGCATAATGGCTCGCTCCGGTGCTTCCGGGGTGGATAGGACTTTGTGAATGCTTAATTCTCCATTTTGCAATAAAACAAAGTCGGTGAACGTTCCTCCGGTGTCGATACCCAGATAGATTGTTGGCTGCTGTTTACTTGATCGTTGCTTGTTCATAGAAGTCGTGCTGTCGAATAACCCGCTATAATTCAGTTAATTTTGCCACATCAAGGTGTAATTGGCCGCCCCAATGTTGAATTCTTATACTCGGATAAAAATCGCCCTTATTAGCGCGTTCCTCTTATTTGGCTTAGAGCTGTTTTTAGTAACCTTTAATTTGCAAACCATAACTTTGCTAGAGTTGGCCTATCTTCAGAAATGGCAGATACCTCTGGCGTATGTGGATCTGGTGGGCAAGTTGATTTTGATCGGAGGTTTTGTCTGGTGGCTGTTGGCTAGAGATTACATAGCGCATTATTGGTCGTGTTTGCAGGACCAGTTTAAACCCAAAAGATTTATCTTGGGTATGGTCTTGCAGTTGGTGAGTTTCCTGCTTCTGTTTTTGCTCAGCCAGTTGTTGTTTGGCTCTAATGATATTCCCGCGCCAGTGTTCCATTGGGCAAGTGTTTGCTGGCTATTAGCGGCCATATTGGCGGTGGTATTCATTCCTACTAGTTTGGTTCCACTAAGTCAGAGCTTAGCCTGGTTTAAGGCTGAAAAAGGGCGTTTGTTGGCTGCGGCCCTGATTACCCTGGTGGTGTGGAAACTTGCTAAATGGAGCCAGAGTATTTGGGGCCAGTTAGAAGGTGATGGTTTGGCGGGAGCCACCTTTCAAGTGGTGGAGGCTCTGCTGCGATTGGTGAGTAGTGATCGGGTTTACAGTGATGTTGCTGAGCGTACCATGGGCATTGGTACCTTCAGTGTTTACATAGCACCGGAGTGTTCAGGCTATGAGGGTGTCGGTCTGGTCTGCGCTGCTCTTGGGTTGTATCTGGGTTTGTACCGACGGGACTATCGGTTTCCTCAGGTGTTGGTTTTGTTCCCGTTGGGGGCGGCTTTGGTGTGGTTGCTTAACTGCATACGCATTGCAGCTTTAGTGTTAATTGGCAATTACTGGTCAGAGGATATTGCCGTGGGAGGTTTTCACTCCCAGGCCGGCTGGATCAGTTTTATTGTGACGGCGGTATTGCTTTTATGGTATGCGAATAACGCAGCCTGGCTACTTAAAAAACCAGTAACGAAGAGCGAAAAAACAAGCATCAACTTGCCCATCGCCACGTTGGTCCCGTTGGTCGGATTGTTGGCCTCCACGTTATTGACGTCGGCCTTCGTTTCAGATTTTAATTATGCGTATCCTGTCCGGGTGGTGGTGGTGGCTGCAGCGATTTATTATGTGTGGCCACAGCTAAGACTCTATCTGCCTGGCTATCGTCCAAGTTGGCAAGCGGGAGCGGGCGCGATTTTAGTCACCGTGCTTTGGGTTGTTTTCCACGGCAATAATGCTGAGGCAAACGCGGCCTTCGACGCTGGCTTGGCTTCCATGACACCGTTTTGGGCTGGCGTCTGGCTGCTGATGCGGGTGATTGGGGCTGTGATTACTGTCCCCGTAGCGGAAGAGCTGGCGTTTCGCGGCTATATGCTGTGCAAGTTGTCGGGGGTGGAGGTTTCTATTAAAGGGCGGCTTCCTTTTGTCTGGGTAGCTGTGGTGGTATCGTCACTCGCTTTCGGTGCGCTTCACGGTGCATGGATCGCAGGTACATTGGCAGGCTTGGTTTACGCTTGGGTGCGTTATCGTTCTCAGCACATAGTTGATGCGATTTTTGCCCATGGGGCGACCAATGCATTGATTGCTATTTATGCAGTCATTACAGGGAACTGGTGGTTATTATAACTGCCTAAGCAACAGTAGCAGGATATGGAATTGATTAGTGATGTGCAGGTCACATTATTATTGAAGCATTGGACTGACGCTGACTGCGACTTATTTTTATTGCTAACCTTATGAAAAGATAAGGAATAATCGCAGGGTAAAGTGGTCAAGTCTGATAGGGTAAGACGCTAGCGAGAGTTAGTGAGATAAGAAAGGTGGTTGATTTTTTGATCAATGCAGATCATTATTTATACAATTGGCCACCAATAACAATATGTTTATTTTTAAGGAAAATACATGAAAAAATTATTTATGATAGGCAGTATGGTTTTTGCGTTTGTCGCCAGCCCGGTTTTTGCGAGCGGCCCAGGGGACAGTCATGATGATGGTCACGGTCAGGGTTTTGAAAATGGCCAGGGACATCAATCACATGGCCAAGGCAAGGGTTTGGGTCACCACAAATCTGCAGCAGTACCTGAAATTGATGCCGCTGGCACAGCCTTGGCGATCGCTCTTTTAGGGGGCGTAGTGTCCATCGCTCGTGAGCGTCGCAAAAATAAGGTTTAGCGTTTACTCGATCGGTTCAATAAACGGTCGACGCCACTAAAACCCCTGCCGTAAAATGCAGGGGTTTTTTATTGCAGTGATTTATTGATGCCAGAGCTACCGGAAGTAGAGACCACCCTTAGGGGTATTGCTCCGCATATTGTAGAGAAGCGGGTGCGCCAGGTTATTGTTCGTCAACCTAGCTTGCGTTGGCCTGTTCCTGCGGCTATTGAAAGTGCTGTAGGGCGCAAATTGAAAAGTATTACGCGGCGCGGCAAATATTTAGTGTTTCATTTCAGCAATGGCGCGATTATCGCCCATTTGGGGATGTCGGGCAGTTTACGCATAGTTGCGGCGGATGAGCCACCGCTGTTTCATGATCATGTGGATCTGTGCTTTAGCGGGGGTACTGTTCTGCGTTATTGTGATCCGCGCAGGTTTGGTGCTTGGCTATGGACTTTGGCGGAGCCTGAAGCCCACGAGCTATTGGTACATCTGGGTCCAGAGCCGTTATCGGATGATTTTTCTCTGGATTACTTGCTGGCCAAAGCGCGAGGTAGAAAAGCGACGGTGAAAAGCTTTATCATGGACAGTCGAATTGTGGTGGGCGTTGGTAATATCTATGCAAATGAAGCCCTGTTTATGGCCGGTATCCACCCAAAACGAGCCGCTGGGCGTATCAGCGTGGCACGGTATGACAAGCTGGTTCTGGCCATCAAAGAAGTCTTGGCTAAGGCTATAGTTATGGGTGGGACCACGCTTCGTGATTTCGTCGGCGGAGATGGCAAACCCGGCTATTTCAAGCAGTCACTCAATGTCTATGGCCGAGGCGAGCAACCTTGCAAGATTTGCGGGGCGTTGTTGCAGGAAATACGGCTGGGGCAGAGAACTACCGTTTTTTGCAAAGTATGCCAGACTTAGAAAACTAATAAAAAAGTGAAAGCCATCCCAAAGTTTGAGGGAAAACCCGCTATGGCCTCATGGGTTAAGTGGATTGAACGCAAAATTGGGAATACACTGAATTAAACCAGGGGTTGGTTCCCGTGGTTGGGTATTGATTAGAGGAAAGCATATGCGACGCTCCAAGAGCACATTTAGAACTGCTGTTATTGCCATTATCATGGCTATGTTGGCGGCCGCCCCTGCGGTGAGTCAGGCCGAAAATGTTACCGCGCGCCCGTCGGGTTTAGAAATGGCCGCTGATGCGATCATTGTGCGACCTCTCACCTTTGTGGCCACGGTGCTGGGTGCCGGGTTGTTTGTGGTGTCGTTGCCGTTCTCTGCCCTTGGCGGTAATGCCGGTGAGGCCGGTGAGGCCTTGGTAGTGACTCCTTTTAAGTCAACATTCTTGCGTTGTTTGGGTTGTTCTAACAAGCATATGCCACCAGCAGAGTTAGATTAACTAGTCGACCCGTCTAGGGTTTTGATTGGCTTCCGGTTTGGGCTTGGCCCAGCCGGCGGCGATCAGACGCCGCTTCAACTTCCCCTGTTTTCATATTCCAGCGAATGCCATGCATATCACCATAGTGGCGTCCTACGTCTTTTATCTGGTGTCCCTGTTTTGTAAGAAACGCTGCTTCAATCTCACTGAAGGCGCCAGGTTCAATTTGAATCACATCAGGATAATATTGGTGATGAAAACGGGCTTTATCCACCCAGGCCTGGGGTGGTTTGTCCGCCAAGGCTTCCAGCATACCTAAAAATACCATGGTAATAATTCGGCTGCCGCCCGGAGTGCCGATAATGGCTCGTTGGCGATTATCGGCAGGGCCGTATTCCATGAAGGTTGGTGTCATGCTGGAAAGTGGGCGTTTATTGCCGGCAATGGCGTTGGCTTCAGAGCCGATAAGGCCATAGGCATTGGGGCTGCCTGGCTGTGCTGAAAAGTCATCCATCTCATTGTTGAGTAATACACCGGTTCCGGGGGCTGTAACAGCGGAGCCAAAGGGTAAATTAATCGAGAGGGTGGCCGCCACTTGGTTACCGGCACGGTCAATAATGGAGAAGTGCGTGGTATGAGTTCCCTGGCTGGAATCCACGCCGGGCCCAAGGCTGGCACTTGCTGTAGCCTGATCTGGCTGAATCGATTGGCTCAGTTGCGCCAGATAGCTTTTATTCATTAGCTTTTCAACGGGGATTTTTACAAAGTCGCTATCGCCCAAGTAGAGCGCGCGATCGCGATAGGCACGCCGCATCATTTCCACCAAAGCATGTATCCGCTGTGGGCTATCGGCTGGGGTTGCCGGATACTGTTCCAGCATGCCAAACATTTCGGCCAAGGCGATGCCACCCGATGAGGGCGGTGGAGCGGACCAAATTACAGCGTCCCCATAGTTGAACTGGATCGGCTTGCGCTCAACGACCTGATAATTAGCGAGATCTTGCAGAGTCCATATACCACCGGCGGCGGTGACTCCCGCCACGAGTTTTTTAGCGACTTCGCCTTTATAAAACCCACTAAATCCTTTCTGAGCTAATGACGTTAAGGTTGCAGCCAGATCCTTTTGTACTATCTGTTCTCCAGGGGGGATCGGTGTTCCGTTCTTGAGAAAGATTCGGGCACTTTCCGGGTAGCGCTGCAGCACGGATTGGCGAAATTGGGCCAGGTTAAAATAAACCTCATTGCTGGGAAACCCCTGGGTTGCGACCCGAATAGCAGGAGCCAAATTGTCCTTCAACGGGCGCTTGCCATAATGCTCGCTGAGGTGAACAAAAGCGGCGGCCTGACCAGGAATACCTGCACTTAAGCCGGTATTGATGGCCTTATCTCGGTCAACTTTTTTGTCTTGGTCAAGAAACATATCCCTGTGGGCTGCCCCCGGCGCTTTTTCCCGCGCATCCAGCATAACGGTTTTCCCGCTGTTCGCTTGATGCAGCATCCAGAAGCCGCCACCCCCCATGCCCGCGCTGTAGGGTTCCACTACGCTTAACATGGCGGCCACCGTAATGGCTGCATCAAAAGCATTGCCGCCCGCAGCCAAAGTATCCATGCCCGCCTGGGTTGCCAACGGATGAGCGCTGGCGACGGCATACTGTTTGGGTGCTGCCACGGGAGGGGCTTTAGCGATGGCGGCTAAAGGTAGCGTTAACAATAGCACCATAGAGGCCAGGTTAAACTTGCTGTACTTGGGGAGCCGTTGCACTGAATCTTCCTTTAAATGATGGACTTAAGGGCTAGAATTCGTGGTGTAGAGCGCTACTGTTCAGCTTGCAGCTGATGGTATTTCTCCATTAGTTCATCTTCGGTTTCCACGTTATCGGGGTCGAGGGGAATGCAGTCCACAGGGCACACCTGCTGGCATTGTGGTTCGTCGTAATGACCCACACACTCTGTGCATTTTTTAGGGTCAATAATGTAAATTTCGTCGCCCGCAGAAATTGCCCCGTTCGGGCACTCGGGTTCACATACATCGCAATTGATACAGTCATCAGTGATGATTAGTGCCATAAATCGGAATACTCGCCTACACAATTAACAGTCGGAGCAATGGTAAAGGCTTCCCGGTCTTGTTTCCACCGTTAAGCGGTGGGGATATAGTAGCTGGTTTGGCCAGTTTTGTTAGCTATCAGTTTAATGTGGTCTGTATATAAGACCTTTCCATTTTAGTTAAAGGTTGCCAATCGCCTTTTGCTAAGGAGTGATCCGTTTTGATCATAGCCAGGGAGGTAGTTGTGGGACTTTATACGACCCGCGCTTCGTCTTGCTCTTGCGCTATTTTTTCCGCATAGCGCTGATCCGTTACTTTTAACACGGCCTCTAATTGCGCCTCGAAATTATCGGGTTTTTTGTCGTCAAAAATATAGAAAGGCCTGCGCCCCTGCCAATTCTCCGGCCATACGGCGGATTGACCGTACTCAATAA
>CAWUJH010000017.1:0-29377 GCA_963922875.1 uncultured Ketobacter sp.
GCAATCCTGAACGACTGATTAAGGGCCGCATTGTGCGATGCGGTCGGCGCGCGCGCCAAGAAGTCGCGCAGGTCGTCCATGTGACGCACCATCGTTCCGCAGCGGATACGGAACGGTGTGCGGCCGGTGAGCAAGGTCGCACAGGCGGACGGCAGGTCTCTCGCTGACATATCCTGGACGACATCGCGCCACCGAGCCACGAGAGCTGCCATCGATTCGTGCGACTTCGCGGAGAGGACGAACGGATGGGCCACGTCGCCTGCATCACACCGCGGGAATCGGTACATGTGGCCATCGGCGTCAGCGGACTCCAGCAACACATGCGCGTTGGAACCGCCGAAACCGAAGGAACTCACACCCGCACGCAGAGGCGCCTCCGGCGTTCGGCCAGACCACGGCTGCGATGCGCGCGCGAGTTTGAACGGCGAGTTTTCGAAAACGATGATCGGGTTGGGTGTTGCGACGTGCAGCGTCTTCGGCACCGTGCGATGCTTCATCATCAGCAGGCACTTGATGACACCCGCGAGGCCAGCCGCCGCCTCCAGATGGCCGATATTGCTCTTCACCGATCCGAGGCCGCAGAAGCCGACATCTTCGGTGTGTTCCCGAAACGCCTGCGTCAACGCCTCCACCTCGATGGGGTCCCCTAGCGACGTGCCCGTGCCGTGTGCCTCCACGTAAGTCACCGTGTCGGCGCCGAATCCGGCATCACGATAGGCCGCCAGGATCACGTCGCGCTGTGCCTCGACGCGAGGAACGGTAATGCCGCTCGTCGGGCCGTTGTGGTTGACCGCCGATCCCTTGACGAGACCATGGATCCGATGGCCAGCCGCCAGCGCATCATCCAGCCGCTGCAACAGCAGGACGGTCACACCTTCGCCGGGCACATAGCCATTCGCATCCTTGTCAAACGAGCGACACCGCCCGTCGGGACTTAGCATGCGCGCCTTGGAGAAGGAGATGTACTTCCACGGATGGAAGTCCAGGCTCACGCCGGCCGCGATCGCGTAGTCGCACTCTCCCTGAACGAGCGCGCTCCTGGCCCGATGCAGCGCGACCAGCGAGGAAGCACACGCCGCGCCGATCGAGACGCTTTCGCCGCGAAGCTTAAAGAAGTGAGATATTCGGTTGGCGAGAATGCAGTCGTAGTTACCGAGCGCCGCGTATCGATCAACGGGCTGCTTCGACCGGGCGATCTCCTGTTGGTGATCGATCGCCATGACGCCCACGTATACGGCCGTAATCTGCTTCGACAGTATCTCAGGCGAGATGCCGGCGTCCTCGATGCAGTGCCAGGCCTCCTGTAACAAGAGACGCTGCTGAGGATCCATCTGCTCCGCCTCGCGCGGCGAAATGTTGAAGAAGCGATGATCGAACCGATCAATCTCCTCCAGCAAACCACACCACTTGCTGATGCTGGTGTTGTCAGTATCGAACTGCGGTGAATAAAACCGGCTGGCGTCCCATCTCCTGGAGGCGATCTCCCCGATGGCCTCCTGCCCCGTACTCAGGAGCTGCCAATAAGCCGAAAGATCCGGGGCCTTAGGCAGCCGGCAAGCGACGCCAACGACGGCGACATCCCGCTTTGAGTCCATTAGCTTTGTGTCCTTTTAAAGCTCGAAACATTGTCCTTGTTTATGACTGGATGCTAGCTACTCAATCATTAATGTTCTGTATGTAAGGTGTAATCTTTACAGCGCTAGCGTCGCTGATTAAAAGTCGACGCCAAGTTGGAAGACTCCGCGTTCGATGAACTCGCTCACTATCTGAACCGCGTTTTCTTCTTGAGCATCTCTAGTGTCAACACTGGTTTTTTTGTGATCGGCACAGAAGCTCAATGTTAGCAGATTCCCTGAACTGACAGCAAGGCTTCGGTACGATTAATGTAGTGAGGAGGTGGATGAGAAATTAATCCAAAGCTCTGTAATACGTTTTTTTCTCACCATCCAGCGAGTAGCCTACAAGATTACAACCAGACCGAAAGCAGGAGCAGCCGTGGCAGTTAATTTGCTAAATAAGAATTTTAGTCCTACAGGCATTAATCAGGTTTGGGCTGGTGATGTGACTCACAGTATGTCCGGAGTTCAGCATTAACAGGGAGCGTTTAAATAAACCACAAATCTGTCAGAAATCGCTAAGAGTCACTGGTGTATAAAGCGTAAGAAATTGTATGCAATAATGAGCAACGCGAATGCATACAATCTATGGAGCTCTATACATCCACGCGGATTGAATTGTTAGCAATAAACACGCTGAAGTTTAAATCTAACAAATAATCACATAGCCTGAAGTTATACTTCAAACTTGATGCTAGGTAGACATCTTGAGATATATAATCGTACATTCCGGGTTGAATCATTCTAAATATACAACAAGAAAAGTAGCTAAAATACCCAAAAGTGAATTGGCGATAAATATCCCGAGGGTGAGTAAATTACTTTTGAGAAATACTACATCACCTACTCATCATAACTGGGGTTTACAACAACTATTTCAGGATTATTCGCTCGACCATGGATCTCTAGATCAGAAAAATGTTTGTGATCCCAACTGTCTCCGACAACTCGCTCTAGTTCATCCGCACAAATAAAACAAAATTCAGCAACTTTTCTTAGCTCTTCAGGGCTCGATATTTCGACTAGTTCGCTAGGAAAACTTTCATCTCTATTTTCTACGTATCAAAATATTTTCATTATTTATACATGCAACCTTCAGTTCTAAATAAAACCAAGAAATTTCGGAAAACCACATCCTAGCGCTAAGCTGTCAAAATCAAATAAAAAGTAAACACCGCTGGCTTTACTCAAAAGATGCAAACGCGACACCGTATTTAATTAGTCGTCACGCTAACGAGAGTTGTAGATTAATCCAATCAAAACGAGAACAGATGAAGTAAAAAAACAACCTTCTCTTTTATTTGATCGATCAATAATGCCGTAGTAGGCTCTGTTTGGCCAGTATTAGTCTATCGTAGCGTATCGTTTTATCTTCTCTACATTATGCACCATGCAGTACATCAACCACTGTGCATTCACCTTGGGTTTGCCCCGCAAACTGAAACGATTTAGCCTCTTATTGGTGTTGATATTGCCAAACACCGGCCCAGCTTTGCCTAATCGCTGGTTGTAGATATGCCGTCCTTTATCGCTATCTATAATACTGCCTATAAAATAAATGCTGTCATTCTCCTTGGAACAGGCTGGAAGCTGAAGCAAGTCAAGGATGCTTCACTTATTAATGATGAGACCTTGCGGTCTTGAATCAAAAAATACAACTCCGGCGGTATTAAAAATGCTTATTGAAGCGAATTATCAAGATCACAACTGCTATCTGAGTAGGCCGCAAATAGAGCAGCTAAAGCCTGAACTTGAAAGCACGATTTATCTTATGACCCATGCGGTTATCGAATTCGTGAAATCTTCATTCGAGATTGAGTATACGCCCAGCGGAATGAGGGACTTACCTCATCGACTGGGATACGGATTGACGAAGCCCAAATTGATGCCTAGCAGTCCAGACCGGGAAGCGCAGGAGGCATTTGCCAAATACTATGAAGACTCCATTGATACTAAACTTACAGATGTAGAAGTAATTTTCATTGATGCTGTTCATCCAGAGCACAACACCATGGCTGCTTATGTTAGATCAAAAAAGGACAGAAACGGCATTTACCCACCAATAGTGGACTACAATGCATCAATCTTCATGCCCCTATCAATATCGAAACCATGGAAATGACATTTATCGAATCGGGCACAATCAATAGGGATTCTACGGTACACCTGTTATCTATGCTGGACGTTAAATACGAAAACGTCAGCGAGGTGGTTGTCATTCTTGATAATCCACGCTACCACTACTCGAAAGAGGTAAAAAAACATCACAAGGGAAAGCCCCAAGCTTAAGTTGGTTTACTTGCCTACTTACTCACTCGAATTGAACTTGATTGAACGAGCGTGGAAGTCCTTTAAAAAGCAGGTTCCTTACAATAAATACTATGAGAGTCTGATTGATTTTAGAAAGGAGGCGATCGATTTTTTTAAAAATTTTGATAACCATTACGATGTATTGAGGTTGTGCCAGTCATTTTTCCAAGACTTGGCTATCTGCGGATACTTCTCAACCTAACGCTCACTGAACGCCACCAGTGTCAGCAAGGCTTCTTCTTACGCAGTGGACCGGTAGATTTGCTTCAGATCAGCCGTAACCACCTTTTAATCCTTCCACACTACGTATTTCACCGAATTGCGCACCATGGCCGTGTGGACGATACAGAGTTGAATGCGAGTATGGGGGAAGGACAGTATTGATAGCTTGCGGAAAGCTTTTTAAGCCATCGACGCAGGCTATCAGTATGTCTTTGACACCCCGATTCTGCAGCTCAGTAAGAACATTGAGCCAGAACTTAGCACCTTCATTCTCAGACAGCCACATACCCAGTAAATCTTTTTGGCCTTCCCTCGTCACACCGAGGGCCAGGTAAATAGCTTTGTTATAATGACTTGCTTATCTTGCCTGATTTTAACCACAATATAGTCGAGGTAGAATATAGAATAAGCGGCATCCAAAGGACATGATTGCCATTCAACAACCCGGTCAAAGACGTTGTCAGTGACCTTGGAAATGAGCATTGCGGAGACATCCGCATTGTACATTTGTTTAATAAAGATTGCCACGATCTCAAGTGTCGTCATGCCTTTGGCGTAAGGGCTGAGAATTTTGTCGTCCATGGATGTGAATCGAGCCTGCTGCTTCTTAACGAGCAGAGGCTCAAAGCTACCGGCCCGATCTCGTGGTGTGTCGAGTTCAAATTGGCCATCTTCGGTTTTGAGTGTCTTTTTTGAATAGCCGTTACGACGATTGGGTGAGTCGGACAATCGGTGCCGTTCGTAACAAAGAAGTTCGTCCAGTTAAGCAATTCAGGGTGGTTTCAACAATGGTCTTGGTGAAGATCTACCGGAAATCGTTTAGATCTCTCTCTGGCTTGATCGGTTTTGCGGCTTCGCGAGCGAAGGCCTCTAATTCTTTCTTGTTCATGTCTACCTATCTTTAGCCATTACTAGCTTTCAATGATAAGCAGTTACACAGTTTTACCTACAGTCTAACCTGTACTTGTATAGGCACCAATCAATGTCATCGTTTCCTGTTTTTGAGTTACTTTTTCTAAGGATAACCGGCGTTGCTCCTTCTTTACGAATGTCTTTTCTCAGCAATTCCTTATCGTATAGCCTTTATCCCCAATCACAAAATCGATATTGGGCATATCCGCAATGAGGACTTTGGCTACCGTTGACTCATGCAGCTGACCACCCGTAATTGCAAACTTGATGGGTAACCCAAATCCGTCAACCCTCCTTTGAATTTTGCTGGTTTTTTCCGGCTTGTCTGAGACCGATAGCCTGATCGTCGCTTTCCATAGCGCCTGCACTAATTTGATGGGCTTTAACATAGCTACCATCAATAAATACCCATTCTAAATCAGGTTCTAAAATCAACAGGCCGGGTACTTTATTATTCCAGATCAATTTTACTTACCATGCATTAAATTTTTCGTAGACAGAATTCCATCGACCGAAGCCGACCGGCAAATCCTTCCAAGGTACCCCTGTGCGCTTTCGATACAACATGCCTTCTACCCTCAACCGCTGGCTGGGCTTGTCACAAACACCGAATTGAAGCAAGATTCCCTTCAGCTTCGACCAAAGCTCATCACTGAACGATAGTCGCGGCATTGCAAACTCGTTTTATTGTTGTGCTGAAACGGCAATTCTACGTTTTTTCTCTTATTATTTAACTGGTTACAGCGAAACGTCAACAGGTCCTAGCTTTCTGAATCTCCAATAGAGTTCGGTCGTGCAGCAGCAAACGGGATGACTGAGTAGTTTCAACTTTTACAAGTAGCGTCTTTGGTGTGGAAAACAGGTTTTTAAGAACGTATGAAGTAAATTCAGATCGTAACGTCAATAAATAGCAATAGCCCGTTTTTACTGCGCTGTGCTCAAAAGACCCCGCAGCAAACAAGTGATGTGGATTCCCGCCAAATAAGCCAATACAGAAACAATCGACAAAAAACCGGAAAAAGCACCAGACACAGAGGCCCACTCCTGACCATAAAAGTCATTATACTGTATGAACTTAAATCAGATAGATATTGTACACTATTGCGGTTCCAGCCTAGCAGCTTTATAAACTGATTTGATTCTCGAAACGGCCTGGAAAATGGATGGTGGACTGTGAAAGAGTCAGCTTACAAAACTGTACCAGAATATCGCTCAGATGATTCTCGGTATACTGGATTAGATAGGTTGAGTAAGCTGTTTTCATTTGCATCTCTACTTTTGTTTTTGTTAGTTTTCTAAACTACTGATTGGCAGAGTCTGCCATGGCTTTCCCTGATTTAGACATTCTGCAGGATACAGCCTTTTGAAAATCATCTTTAATCGAAAACAACAATCCATAACGATGACGCACATCAAGCAACCTACTTATCCTCCGGCTCAGCAGTGACTCCAAATCTCAACCCATGTCGGAGCACATCCTTTGGATCTTTGGCAAAAATTGATTTTTGCTGTCGACTAACATTGCCATAATTGTCAACATTGAAACTCAATTCTCTCATCTGCTCATACTTATCACTGCTCACAACTTTAGCATCTTCGTCGGTTCGAATTATTGTTGGCTGTAAGAATAGCAATAGATTCGTCT
The DNA here is from genome assembly GCA_963922875.1 of uncultured Ketobacter sp. GTDB lineage: Bacteria > Pseudomonadota > Gammaproteobacteria > Pseudomonadales > Ketobacteraceae > Ketobacter. The sequence goes on from CAWUJH010000017.1 coordinate 6,706, forward strand.
TTGAAATTTCGGTGCTTGTAGCTCTAAAAAGTGCGCCGATTAACGGAATATCCCCAAGCAGCGGAACCTTTTTCACAACATCACTGGAGTTATCTTTAACCAATCCACCGAATACTATTATTTCTTTATCATTGGCCAGTATAACGGATTTAATTGAGCGTTTTTGGGTTGATATATCAGCGCTGCCTGGAATGGCCTGCGGATTGACGTTGGAAACTTCCTGCTCCACTTGTAAACGAACCACATTACCATCGTTGATTTGTGGTGTAACCCTCAAGGTTAAGCCCACATCCTGACGCTCTATAGTTTGAAAGGGGTTGTCATTATTACCACTCAAGCTGGTACCGGTAATAAAGGGCACGTTCTCGCCTACGATGATTTCAGCTTCTTCATTATCCAATGTCATAATACTAGGAGTGGACAGCAAATTGGTATTTGAGTTGCTTTCTACCGCTTGAATAACGATGCCCAATTTAACATCGCCACTTTGAGTGGCACCACCAAGCAACAAGCCGGATAGATTGGATAATCCAGAAGTATCACCATTTTCAATAGCGTTTCCAATTTGCCCCAGGGAAGCTTGCCCCCCAGCGGCTAAACTAGTTCCGGCAAGACCGTTTTGCGGATCTCCGTAACCCCATTGTACGCCTAGCGCCTCACTGGAAGACCCTGAAACTTCAACGAACGCCGCTTCGATCAGCACCTGCGCACGTCGCACATCCAATTGATCCACAATGCTGCGAATTTCAGCCAAGTCAGCCGGCGCGGCACGCACAATTAAGGCATTCAATGTTTCATCGGCCTGAATCATAACGTCGCCAGCATTCGCCGTTGGCGTCGCTAATGTCGCGGCTTGCGGTTTGCCTCCCCCCGAGCGAGCAGAGGAACCACTGCCACCGGAAGCCGAACGACCAGATATGAGGGCCGTCAAAATCTCAGCGACTTTTTCCGCTTCCGCATGACGCAAATACATAACCTTTGTGGAACCGCTGGTTTCAGCAGGTTGATCTAAATCCACCAACAGGGCTTTAATTTTGGCGCGCGCAGTTTTCTCTCCACGCATAATAAGACGATTGGTGCGCTCTTCTGCCACCACGGTCACTTCATTGTTGTTGGAAGATGAACGCGCATTTTTCTTACCGCCCGTATCCACGGGCGTTAACTTCTCTAAAGTTTCAACCACATCGCCTACCCAGGCGTATTTCAGCTGAACCACTTCGACTTCATCGCTATCGGCACTATCAATGCGTTTAATAATATCCAGAATTCGACCAATATTATTAGCGTGATCACTGATAATAAGCGCATTGGCGGAACGTACAGCGGCCAAGTGTCCATACTGGGGAACCATGGGACGAAGAATAGGAACAAGCTCGGTGGCATTGGTATTCTGCACCTGCACAACGCGAGTCACCATTTTTTCATTGTCAAAATCACCGCCCCCACCGACCAATGGCAGGTTTTCCTGCTTAGCGCCTTGAGTCGGCACAACTTTTACCACGTTGCCGGTTTTCACTGCGGCATAGCCATGCACTCGTAACACGCTTTCAAACATATCGAAAATATCTTTTGAGGACATTTCAGTATTGGAAACAACCGTGACTTCACCTTTTACGCGAGGATCAATAATGAAGCTGTAACCAGTAATATCAGAGACTTGTTCTATAAAAGTCCGGATATCCGCCTTTTTCATGTTAATTTTCCAGGCGCCATCTTCTGCCGCCCAGGCAGTTAATGGCAGCACAAAGGCCATCATCACAACTACCAATAGTTTTCTACATTTCATGTTGAACTCGCTTCCGACCAACCCGTTATTCATCATCGTTAATCCAGCTACTTCTCATTATTGTTATAATCACATTCCAGGTAGCGAGACTTGCGTCTCAAACTGTTTTCCATTCCGTTCAATGGAAACTCGAATGGAACCCTCATTCATAACTTCTTCGATAAAGCTAATGTCCTGGGAAGGATCTCCTATCGCCCGGCCATTAACCTCCAGAATCACATCACCTGACTTCACGCCTAAACTCGCCAACATAGGATTCGCGTTTGCAGAGACCGTATAGCCACGGCCATTATTGGCAGCCAATCCAAACTGACCCAGAACCTGATCAGGGTTTTCTTTTACCTGCTCCTGCAAACTTCCTAACATTTGATCAGCCATCGCGGCTTGAGGCTCTGCTGGATTTCGCGTCGGTCTGGCCCTCGGCTCACTGGGACGCCGCGCCGTAGGACTCACTGAGCGCTGCGAAGGACGCCGAGCTCCACTGGACCCTGGATCACCAGCTCGAGTCATTCCTCCCGGTGTACTCTCCGGAAAAAACAGCGCTTCCATACTGCCATTACGATTCAACAACACCCTATCCTGATAGACACCGGCCAAACTCACTCCACCCTGCACTTTATCTCCGACATGATAGAGTTCAGGGTCACGGCGAGATTCAGCAATCATGGCTGATGACTTATCTTCATTTGGCGCCACGAACACCGCTTGTAACTCTAATGGGAGGCGGGTTTTGGGAGCATCCACTTGCTCGGGCTGCTTTTGTTGCACCGCCACCTGCCCCACTTTTCCAAACAGATTCAGTGAGGGGATAACGGAAGTATCTATATCAACCTTGGCTCCGCCTCGGCTGGCCGCTGCCTCTGAATGGGCATACAGGCTCGGTGCGGGTTGCTGTGAAAGTGGATCAATAAAAAGATACACTATCTGAACCACCACATAGCCAATCGCAACCGCCAGTATGGCGCAAGCCAATGCGTTTGCTCTGCTCACCCAAGGATTGATTTGGGTTTCCGTAGTCAAATTCGTCTCCTGCCTTCTGCTGTTCTAATTCTTAGTATAGAAGCCATTTGCGTTACTCTACCTGAAGCTACAGCCTCGATGAAACAGGCAGTACGCATTCATTACAGTTTCTCATTCTATATTTACAAACTTGTAAGCGCCGTAACGGCACGCTTGCCCGCAATTCTAGAAGTCAAAAGATAACGGTTGCTGCTGTTTAATCAAGATCTTATCGTCATTTCCATCGTTATCCATGCCCGCAAGCGTCATCACTCGCTGCAGCACCGTAATACTATAGAGACCTTGCTCCATCAGCAATGCAAATTCGCCAAGTGGTTGATTTGTTGCAGTTTCTATCACGGGAACCAAAAGATCTCCATTGACCTCATTGAGGTCAGCGCGCAAACCCGGAAATTCAACCCGCTCTCCCCCAGCACCGGGAGGTAATTGCACATTTCCGCCACTCCACTCCAGGGAACCGCCCGCTTTTGTGACTCTGGAATCACCGATTGCCAGAGTCACATCATTAATATTCAACTGTCCATTAATCGAAATACCCTGAGGTTTTAACAATCGATCAAATATAGCTGCCTGAATATCGCCACTGAGGGCAGAGACTCCCTTACCGCTAAAGCTCAGAAAACCAAAGCCATCGAGTCGGAAATCACTGCTCTCAAAACCCAAACCCAGGGCAAGTTCACCGATGAATAAGCGCAAGGCTTTAACATCCCATTTGATGGCGACGGGCACACGGTTGAGCTCTTTGGGCATACGAATGATGGCAAAGCCATCCCAAACCGTGCCGCCTATTTGCTCGACTTTTACATCGATACCGGGTTCGCTGGCTGCCATTTTTCCTGTCAAAGGGGTCAAAACCAACTTTGCCGGTAAGAAAGCAATGGCAAACATGAGCACAGACAATATGCCTATAAGTATTAGGAAGCGCTTTCTCATAATCAATTACTGGAAGGGGAACCTTCTCCTATCAACATCTTATTCTTATTAGTGTAAACACAAGACGCCAGCTTATCATATTTTAATCACTGGGCGACTTGTGTCTCAGAGAAGAAAGTCTCAAATTTAGAATGGGATGTCGTCTTCAAAATCCGATTCAGCAGGCGAAGGCGTCATGGCCGCAGGGGCTGATGAGCGGTTATTGCTGGCAGCTTGAGCTTCTGGAATTTGATCATAGCCTTCATAATCACCGCTACTACCACCGCTTGCTCCACCACGGGAATCCAGCATTTGCATCTCTGCAGCCACTATTTCTGTGGTGTAACGATCGTTACCACTCTGATCTTGCCACTTACGGGTTCTTAGCGCTCCCTCAAGATAGACCTTAGATCCTTTTTTCAAATACTCTCCGGCAATCTCCGCCAGCCGATTAAAGAACACGACCCGATGCCACTCAGTACGCTCTTGCGCTTGCCCACTATTTTTATCTTTCCAGGTTTCGCTGGTGGCCACAGTGATATTGGTAACAGCACCACCGCTGGGCAAATACCGCGTTTCCGGGTCTTGGCCCAAATTACCGACCAATATTACTTTATTCACTCCACGCTGTGCCATATCAAATCTCCCGTCTCTTTTAATTTCTTTTGCCAAGTATGCTCTTTCACCAAGCTACAATGACACGTTCAGATTTACCTGTTGTAATTGCTCTTGGTCTAGATTCTTTTTATCCACTTTCAAATAAACTGTTTTTTCTTCTGGTGCCAATATAGCCTCTTTTACGCCAGTCACAGAAGCCACCTTGACCAAATAACTTTCCATGTCTTGAGTGCCGAGTTGCGCCAAGGAAACCGTCATGCTCTGTAAATGGGGTGGTTGCTTCATAGTGGCCGCAAAAAACAACCAAACCAGCATAGCCACTGATGCCACCAAAAACACAGAACTCTCACCATAATGAGCAACCAACCAACCAGCACCGACTCCACCGAGGAAAGCTCCCAGAAACTGACTGGTGGAGTAAACCCCCATGGAGGTTCCTTTAAAGGCCGGATCCACTGTTTTACTCACTAAAGAGGGCAGCATAGCCTCTAATAGATTAAACCCGAAAAAGAAAACAAACAAACCCGCTGCAATAGTAACCAAGCTATCATGCCACTTGGCCAAACAAAACAGGGCGAGCGCCAACAAACTAATGGCAAAAATCAACACCTGTTTTGATTTATGCTTTTTCTCACCCAGAATCATAACCGGCACCATTCCCAAAAAAGACACCAGCAACACAGGCAAATAGACCATCCAATGATGTTCAACGGCCAAATCAGCATTCTGAATCAACCATAGTGGCATGACCACAAAGGTCGCGGTCATGGTCATGTGTAACAGCAAAACGCCAAAATCCAGCCGCAGCAATTGCGGGTGGGTCAACACGCTCAGCCAGCTTCCAGGCTTGTAGGTGGATTTCGTCGTCTGAGCTCGCAACGGCGGGCTAGGCACTACCCATATGACCATAGCAATCCCGCAGACGGCAAGTAATGCGGTGACCGCAAACAAGCCTTGCAACTGAAAAACGCCAGCAATTGCTGGGCCTATAACTAAAGCGATGGAAAAGGACAAACCAATACTTGCCCCCACCATTGCCATCGCTTTAGTTCGCTGCTCATCTCGAGTTAGGTCCGCCAGTAATGCCATGACCACCGCCGCAATGGCACCTGCTCCTTGCAAGGCACGGCCGACAATCACCCCCCAGATAGAGTCCGCTAATGTCGCCACCACGCTGCCACAAAAAAACACGAATAACCCAAAAACGATTACGGGTTTACGCCCTACCCGATCGGACAAGTAGCCTAAGGGTACCTGAAATCCAGCCTGGGTGAGCCCGTACATTCCAATAGCCAAACCAATCAAGGCAGGGGTAGCACCGGATAAGTCTTGACCATAAATGGCGAACACCGGCAAAACCATAAACAGGCCCAGCATTCTAAAAGCAAATAAAACCGCCAGCGACCAGGCTGCTTTAACTTCAATTGCATTCATTTTGAGAGATCAACCACCGTTCAAAAGTGGCGGAATTCTACCACAATTGCGACCACCGAGCGTTTCTAATCCAGCGCATTCGGGAGTAATTTTTGCTTGATTCATATAGGGGTGGTTAAGTGCTTCCGTCTAACGATATACTTTCTGGTTTGTTGAATCAGGGGGTAAAATGGACAGGATTCAGGTTCGTGGTGCGCGCACTCATAATCTCAAAAATATCGACTTAGATATTCCACGGGATAAATTCATTGTCATTACAGGACTTTCAGGATCAGGTAAGTCCTCGCTAGCCTTTGACACTCTCTATGCGGAGGGCCAACGACGCTACGTAGAATCACTTTCCACCTACGCTCGCCAATTCCTGTCGCTGATGGAAAAGCCCGATGTGGACCATATCGAGGGCCTGTCTCCTGCTATTTCAATTGAGCAGAAAAGCACCTCCCATAACCCGCGCTCAACCGTAGGTACTATCACTGAGATTTATGACTATCTCAGGCTCCTGTTCGCAAGAGTGGGCACCCCACGCTGCCCAGACCACGATTTAGCTCTTGAAGCCCAAACCATCAGCCAAATGGTGGATGAAGTGTTAACCCTGTCACCAGATAATCGCTACATGCTACTGGCGCCAGTAGTTCAAGACAAAAAAGGCGAACATTTACATCTGTTTGAAAAGTTAAGAGCCGAAGGTTTTATACGGGCCCGCATTAACGGCATCGTAGTGGATCTGGATCAGGTTCCAGAACTTAACAAACGGCAAAAGCACAGCATTGAAGTGGTGGTGGATCGCTTCAAGGTGAAACCAGGCATGGAATTGCGCCTAGCGGAATCCTTTGAAACAACTCTGCTTCTGTCCTCTGGAAGCGCTGTAGTCATGAACATGGACGACAAGAAAGACAGCTTACTGTTTTCTTCAAAGTTTGCCTGCCCCGTGTGTAATTACAGCCTCGCGGAACTCGAGCCTAGGTTATTCTCCTTCAACAACCCTGCAGGCGCCTGCACCACCTGCGACGGCTTGGGAGTACATCAATTCTTCGATGAAAGCACTATTGTTAGTTCGGCGGAACTCAGCCTTGCAGAAGGCGCTATTCGCGGTTGGGACAAACGATCGGTGTACTATTTTCAAATGTTGAAATCCTTGGCAGAGCATCTCGAATTCGATATCGACAAGCCCTTTGGCAAGCTTACCAAAAAGGCCCGACACGCCATTTTATATGGTACGGGAACCAAGCCAGTGCCCTTCAATTACCTTAATGATCGAGGGGATTCAATCACGCGCAATCACCCTTTTGAAGGCATCATCCCTAATATGGAGCGACGCTATAGAGAGACAGAATCTGACGCCGTACGCACCGAACTTACAAAATACCTCACCATTGCCGACTGCCAAAGCTGCCAGGGTTCACGGCTAAACCGCTCAGCTCGTCATGTCTATATTGAAGCCGTTACTTTGCCAGAGATTATTAAACTGCCCGTGGGTGATGCCCTCGCCTATTTCAGCACCCTATCATTGACCGGCAAGAAAAAAGAAATCGCCAACAAAATTCTAAAAGAAATTAGCGAGCGTTTACAATTCCTCGTCAATGTGGGCCTCGATTATTTATCCCTAAATCGCAAAGCGGAAACTCTTTCAGGCGGTGAAGCTCAGCGCATTCGGTTAGCCAGCCAGATTGGGGCCGGGCTTGTGGGTGTACTGTATATTCTGGACGAACCCTCCATAGGTTTACATCAGAGGGACAACGAACGCTTACTGGCTACCCTCACCCGCTTGCGTGACCTGGGCAATACGGTGATTGTGGTGGAGCACGATGAAGATGCCATACGCGCCGCCGATTACATTGTCGATATTGGACCAGGCGCAGGCGTTCATGGTGGACAAGTGATTCAAGCAGGCTCATTAAAACAAATCATGGCATGCAAAGAATCGCTGACTGGCCAATATTTGAAAGGCGTGCAAAAAATTGAAGTGCCAAGCAAACGCGTAGCCATGGACAAAGACAAACAATTAGTCATTGCAGGCGCGCACGGCAACAACCTTAAACAGGTGGATCTGCATATACCTGTGGGTCTAATGACTTGTGTCACCGGTGTATCTGGTTCGGGCAAATCCACACTAATAAACGGTACACTCTACCCCTTGGCAGCCGCCCTGCTAAATGGCGCTACCACTTTAAAACCCGAACCCCACGGTGATGTATCCGGGCTGGATTACTTTGACAAAGTAGTAGATATCGACCAGAGCCCAATTGGCCGCACACCACGCTCAAACCCAGCCACCTATACCGGTTTATTCACACCGATTCGAGAATTGTTCGCCGGCACCCAGGAAGCTCGATCACGAGGCTACACCCCGGGGCGATTTAGTTTTAACGTAAAAGGTGGGCGCTGCGAAGCCTGCCAGGGTGACGGAGTGATAAAGGTGGAAATGCATTTTTTACCGGATATGTATGTACCCTGTGATGTATGCCAAGGTCGCCGCTACAACAGAGAGACCCTCGAGATTCGCTATAAGGGCAAGAATATAACGGAAATACTTCAAATGACGGTTGAGGAAGCTCATGTGTTTTTTGAAAACGTACCGGTTATTGCTCGTAAATTGACCACGCTGCTGGAAGTAGGTTTATCCTATATTCGCTTGGGACAAGCGGCTACTACGCTTTCAGGCGGCGAAGCCCAACGAATCAAACTGTCACGGGAGCTCTCAAAAAGAGACACCGGACAGACCCTATACATTCTGGATGAACCAACCACCGGTTTACATTTCCACGACATCAAACAGTTGCTAGTGGTCTTACACCGTCTAAGAGACAAGGGCAATACGGTGGTTATTATCGAACATAATCTTGATGTCATAAAAACTGCCGACTGGATCATCGATTTAGGACCAGAGGGTGGCAGTGGTGGCGGCCAGATTATAGCTCAAGGAACACCCGAGCAGATTGCCACCCGTAAACGCTCTCACACCGGTCGTTTTCTACAGGGTCTTTTAGAAAAATAGTCCCTAATGGGCGGAAAAACAAAGCACATAAAAAAAGGCTGGTACGAAACCAGCCTTTTTTTAACTCTCGAATAACGGTTAATGCTTAATCCTCATCAACCTCGATCGCCTCTGCATCAATCGGACGATCCACCAGTTCCACATAGGCCATTGGCGCTTTGTCACCGGCGCGGAATCCGCACTTCAATACGCGAATATACCCGCCTGGGCGATCCTTGTAGCGTGGACCGAGATCAGTAAACAATTTACCAACCGCAGAAGCACTACGGGTACGCGAAAAAGCAAGCCGACGATTGGCGACGCTGTCGTTTTTAGCCAAAGTAATCAAAGGCTCAGCATGACGACGCAGTTCTTTAGCTTTTGGTAAAGTTGTTTTGATCAACTCGTGCTCAACCAAGGACACCGCCATATTGCGGAACATGGCCTTGCGGTGACTGCTGTTTCGATTAAATTTACGACCACTTTTACGGTGACGCATTGCTTCTTTCCTTTACAACTAGAGACTCTGACAAATCCAGAGCCTGTGGTTTAACGTTTTTTCAGTACTCGGTCGTCGTCTCTCAAACTGCCAGGAGGCCAGTTTTCTAACCGCATACCTAATGAAAGACCTTTTGACGCCAAAACGTCTTTTATCTCGGTCAAAGACTTTTTACCCAAATTTGGGGTTTTTAATAGCTCTACTTCTGTGCGCTGCACTAAATCACCGATGTAATAAACATTCTCGGCCTTAAGACAGTTAGCAGAGCGAACTGTTAATTCCAAATCATCTACCGGGCGCAACAGAATAGGATCAATCTCGTCTCGCTCTTCCACTTTCAGTGGCTCAGCTTCTTTCTCAAGATCAACAAATACTGCTAACTGCTGCTGCAATATGGTAGCCGCACGACGAATGGCATCTTCCGCGTCAATGGTTCCGTTAGTCTCTAAATCGATCACCAACTTATCCAAATCCGTACGCTGTTCTACCCGCGCGCTTTCTACAACATAAGCAACTCGACGTATCGGGGAGTAAGTAGCGTCTAACTGTAAGCGACCAACACCACGAGTATCTTCGTCAGTATCACGAGCATCTGCAGGCTGGTAACCACGCCCACTCTGAACTCGTAATTTCATGTTTAATTTTGTGCCAGCACTTAAATTAGCGATCACCATTTCTTTATTAATGATCTCAGCATCGTGATCCAGCTGTATATCGCCAGCGGTTACGATTCCAGGACCTTCTTTAACAATAGTAAGAACAGCTTCGCTTCTATCATTCAAACGTACCGCTAGATTCTTCAGGTTAAGCAAGATATCAATTACATCTTCTTGAACCCCTTCTAACGTGCTGTATTCGTGCACTACACCATCAATTTCAACTTCTGTAACAGCAGCACCAGGCATACTGGATAATAAAATGCGGCGCAATGCATTTCCCAGTGTGTGCCCGAAACCTCGCTCAAGCGGCTCAAGAGTCACCTTTGCGTGGGTTTCGTTAATTTCTTGTACGCCAATAGTTCTGGGTGTTAAAAACTCGTTTACAGAGCGTTGCATATAGAGTACCACCTCAACCTTTTGCTTATTTTTACTTAGAGTAAAGTTCTACGATCAGGTTTTCGTTAAGCTCTGATGGAAGATCAGTACGCTCTGGCACAGCTTTAAATACACCTTCTTTTTTCTTGGTGTCTACTTCAACCCAGGACGCAAAGCCACGCTGTTCTGCTAATTCCAGCGCTGCAGTGACGCGCAGCTGATTTTTTGCCTTTTCTCTAATCGCCACAGAATCTCCGGGGCTAACCTGATAAGAGGCAATATTAACCGTTTGACCATTAACCATTACAGCTTTATGGCTCACTAATTGGCGTGCTTCAGATCGTGTAGCACCGAAGCCCATACGGTAAACAACATTATCCAACCGACCTTCTAACAACTGAAGCAAGTTTTCGCCAGTTGCGCCTTTGCGACGGGCCGCTTCAGAATAGTAATTGCGGAATTGACGCTCTAGCACGCCATAAATACGGCGAACCTTTTGCTTCTCACGTAATTGAAGACCGTAATCAGACAAGCGACCACGACGTTCGCCGTGCATTCCGGGCGCCTTTTCGGAGCGACACTTGTCTTCATGAGAACGTACGCCGCTTTTCAATCCAAGATCGGTGCCTTCACGACGAGACAACTTACATTTAGGGCCTAAGTACCTAGCCATTCATGGAACTCCCGTTAAACTCGACGTTTCTTCGGTGGACGACAACCATTATGGGGAATGGGCGTCACGTCAGTTATGCTGTTAATTTTGTAGCCACAGGCGTGCAACGCACGAACGGCCGATTCACGACCGGGCCCAGGCCCCTTCACCATTACTTCCAGATTCTTCAATCCGTACTCTTGAGCAGCCAAGCCAGCTTTTTCAGCAGCAACCTGGGCAGCAAAAGGCGTACTCTTTCGAGAACCACGGAAACCACAACCACCGGCTGTAGCCCATGACAAGGCATTACCTTGACGATCTGATAATGTAATGATGGTATTGTTGAAGGAAGCGTGGATATGCGCCACACCGTCAACAACTGACTTCTTTACTTTTTTACGCGTACGCGCTGTCGCTTTCGCCTTAGCCATTTCAATAATTCCTGAACATTACGCTTTACTTACGAATTGCTTTACGAGGACCTTTGCGGGTTCGCGCATTAGTTTTGGTGCGCTGACCGCGAACGGGCAGACTACGACGGTGACGCAAACCGCGGTAGCAACCCAAGTCCATCAATCGCTTGATGTTCATGGAGACTTCACGACGCAAGTCACCTTCTGTCTGATGAGTACCAACTTCGTTACGCACCGCGTCGAGTTGTTCTTCTGACAGATCTCTAATTTTGTTGGTCGGATCAATTCCGACTGCTTCACAAATGGCTTTTGCCTTCGTGTTCCCGATCCCAAAAATATAAGTTAACGAGATAACCGCATGTTTGTTATCAGGAATATTGACGCCTGCTATACGGGCCATTCAACCTACTCCATTTAATCGAGCTTCTTAAACTGTTTATCAGCCGCGAAAGGGCGCAAAGAATATCTTCACTGCCGTAAAAAATCAACTAATTCAACATTAGTATTTCGCGTTTGCCTGGTTTATTAACCTTGTCGTTGTTTGTGACGAGGTTCCGCACTACAAATTACACGTACTGAGCCATGGCGACGTACGACCTTGCAATTGCGACAAATCTTTTTAACTGACGCTTGAACTTTCATGCAAAACTCCAAATAAGCTTAGTTTTTAACCTTATCGAACCAGACCTGTGCCGCCGTAGCCTTTCAGGTTTGCTTTCTTCATCAGTGACTCGTACTGTTTTGACATCAAGTGACTCTGCACTTGAGCCATAAAATCCATCACTACGACCACTACAATTAGCAAAGAAGTCCCACCTAAGTAGAAAGGTACATTGCCAAAAGCCTGTAACCCTTGTGGCAATAGGCACACCAACGTGATGTACACCGCTCCCACCAAGGTCAATCGTCCCAATACGCCGTCGATATACTTAGCTGTTTGTTCACCAGGACGAATCCCTGGAACAAATGCTCCCGACTTCTTCAAGTTATCCGCTACATCCTTGGGGTTAAACATAATCGCCGTGTAGAAATAGCAGAAAAACACAATCAATAATGCAAACAGTAGCAGGTACAAGGGGGCTCCCGGGCTCAACAAAAGAGAGGCTTCTTGTAACCAGGCCATATTTTCATTCTGCCCAAACCATTGTCCAATACTGGCTGGAAATAAGAGAATACTGGTTGCAAAAATGGGCGGAATCACACCGGCCATATTAATCTTCAACGGCAAATGGGACTGCTGCGCCGCAAACATTTTACGTCCTTGCTGGCGACGCGCGTAATTAATCGTGATTCGGCGTTGAGCACGCTCCATAAACACCACGAAGAACACCACGAGCACTGCCACAATGGCCAACGCAAATAACACCGCTATATTAAGCTCCCCTTGCCGGGTTGCTTCCAACGCCTGACCGATAGCTTGAGGTAACCCCGCAACGATACCAGCGAAGATAATCATCGATATACCGTTACCAATTCCGCGTTCAGTAACTTGCTCGCCCAACCACATCAAAAACATGGTTCCGGTGGATAATGTCACTACCGCAGGAAACAACCAAGCAAACCCAACCTGAAGGGTAACACCTTGATTTTGCAGCGCTATTGACATCCCAAAGGATTGCAGCAGTGCTAAACCCAGTGTTCCATAACGCGTGTACTGAGAAATCTTACGACGCCCGGCTTCCCCTTCCTTCTTCAGCTGCTCCAGTTGCGGGCTTACCGCACTCAGGAGCTGCATGATAATTGACGCGGAAATATACGGCATAATCCCCAGCGCCAGTATCGACATCCGCTCCAGCGCCCCACCAGAAAACATGTTGAACAAGCTTAGTATGGTATCCTGCTGTTGCCTAAATAAATTCTGCAACTGAACTGGATCAATACCAGGGACCGGTATGTGGGCTCCGACCCGATATACCAGGATCGCCATAAAGAGAAACTTCAGTCGAGACCAAAGCTCCCCCATTCCAGCTGAATTTCCACCAGGTGCTCCTGCTTGCTGAGGCTTAGTTGCCATCTTATTCCTCTACTTTGCCACCAGCCGCTTCTATGGCGGCTTTTGCGCCTTTTGTTACGCCAACACCTTTCAACGTAACCGCTTTTGCAATCTCGCCAGACAATACCACCTTGGCAAATTTGGTCGAACGACGAATGATACCGGCGGCTTTAAGTGCATCCAAATCTACGATTTCACTCGACAATTTTGCCAGTTCAGACAGACGAACCTCTTCTCGAACCAAAGATTTTTGAGAAGTAAAACCAAACTTAGGCAAACGACGCTGAATAGGCATCTGACCGCCTTCAAAACCTGGCTTGATACTGCTACCAGAACGAGAAGTTTGACCTTTAACACCCCGGCCACCGGTTTTACCGAGCCCTGAACCAATACCGCGTCCACGGCGCTTGGCTGCAGGCTTAGATCCGGCTGCTGGACTTAGTTCGTTTAAACGCATCCTACTCACCCTCTACCTGTACCATGTAATACACTTTATTGATCATGCCGCGCACACTCGGGGTGTCTTCTACTTCAACGGTATGACCAATTCGTCGTAAGCCCAAGCCACGGATACAGTCTTTATGTCTTTTTACACGACCGATAGCGCTCTTGGTTTGTGTAACTTTAATAGTACTTTTACTCATGGTGTATTATCCCAGAATCTCGTCAACGCTCTTTCCACGCTTGGCAGCAATGTCTTCTGGAGACTTCATCGACGCTAAGCCTTTAACCGTAGCGCGAACTACGTTCATTGGATTGGTTGAGCCATAACATTTCGCTAACACGTTTTGCACACCAGCAACTTCCAACACGGCGCGCATCGCACCACCGGCGATGATACCGGTACCATCAGAGGCTGGCTGAAGATAGACTTTGGCAGCTCCATGATTTGCTTTGATCTGATGCTGCAACGTTGTACCTTTCAGCTCCACGGTCACCATGTTACGACGCGCAGCTTCTAAAGCTTTTTGGATAGCCACAGGCACTTCGCGCGCCTTACCACTACCAAAACCTACTTTCCCGTTGCCATCACCCACTACTGTTAAAGCAGTGAAGCCAAAGATTCGACCACCTTTGACCACCTTAGCAACCCGGTTTACTTGAACTAGCTTCTCTTGCAAACCTTCGTTTTTATCGTCAACTTTTGCCATTTGAATACCCTTTAAAACTCAAGACCGCCTTCGCGAGCAGCATCAGCCAACGCTTGCACGCGGCCATGATATTTAAACCCAGAGCGATCAAAAGATACTCTGGTGACACCTTTCTCTTTAGCTCGAGAGGCTATCAGTTTACCAACGGATGCAGCGGCTTCTTTATTGCTGGTGGCACCTTGATAGGCCTTTTCATTCGTGGACGCACTAGCCAACACCACACCGTCAGCACCAATCACTTGGGCATACATATGTTGAGTTGTTCTGTTAACCGTTAACCGGGTTTCACCCAGCTCACGAATCTTCATTCTGGTGCGCTTCGCCCGGCGCAAACGCGCTAATTTTTTCTCGTTCATGGCTACTTTAATCTCACCGGTTATTTTTTCTTGGCTTCTTTTCTCAGTACCCGCTCATCGGAATAACGAACACCTTTGCCTTTATAAGGCTCTGGTGGTCGGAAACCACGAACATTAGCAGCTACCTGACCCAATAGTTGTTTATTCGCGCTCTTCAACACGATTTCAGTTTGCGTAGGCGTTTCAACAGACACGCCTTTAGGCAATTGGTACTCAACAGGATGAGAGAACCCGAGTGTAAGATTCAGCACTTCACCTTTGGCTTGCGCTCTGTAACCAACACCGATTAGCTCTAACTTCTTTTCAAACCCTGTAGTAACACCGACCACCATGTTATTAACCAGTGATCGGAATGTTCCTGCCATAGCCCAGGACTCTTTGTCCTCTGATCGCGGTTTAACTTCGGCTTTGCCATCGGACACTTCTACAGTGACCAATGGATTTATATCCAAGGTTAACAGTCCATTTGACCCTTTAACCTCTAACTCGTGCCCATTTTGCTTAAGCTCTACGCCAGCAGGCAAATCAATGGGGCTCTTAGCAACTCGTGACATCGTTGTTCACCTTAAGATACGTAGCAAATCACTTCGCCACCCACGCCAGCGGCGCGTGCAGCACGATCGGTCATCACACCTTGATCTGTGGAGACAATCGCTACTCCCAGACCACCCATCACCTTCGGCAACTCTCCAGTGGCCTTATAGATGCGCAGACCTGGTCGGCTCACTCGCTGAATCTCTTCAATTACAGGCTTGCCTTCAAAATATTTCAGATCGATCGTCAATTCTGGCTTAGCTTCACCCTCAACGGCATAGCCACCAATATAACCTTCACCTTGCAAAACTTTTGCAACAGCGATTTTGGTCTTCGACGAAGGCATGGTTACAGAGGCTTTACGTGCCATCTGGCCATTGCGAATCCGCGTTAACATATCCGATATTGGATCTTGCATACTCATGTTTTTCTACGCTCCGTCTTTGTTACCAGCTCGCTTTTACCAGGCCAGGAACATCTCCTCGCATGGCTGCTTCACGCAGTTTATTTCGGGACAAGCCAAACTTCCGGTAAAAACCGTGTGGACGCCCCGTTATCCCGCAGCGATTACGCAAGCGCGCGGCTGAAGCATTGCGAGGCTGCCTTTGCAACTTCAACTGGGCTTCCCAGCGCTCTTCGTCTGTGCTGTTTGGATCATTAATAATTGCTTTCAACTCCGCCCGCTTCTTGGCGAATTTTGCTACCGTGATTTCGCGTTTCTTCTCGCGCTCAATCATTGAAACTTTTGCCATCTTAATTCACCTATTTCTTCAGCGGAAACTTGAAGGCTTCAAGCAAGGCACGGCCTTCTTCATCACTTTTAGCCGTGGTCGTGATAGTGATATCCATGCCGCGGATTTTATCAATTTTATCGTACTCTATTTCAGGAAATACGATTTGCTCTTTGATACCCATGCTGTAGTTGCCACGGCCATCGAAAGATTTTGGGCTTAAGCCACGAAAATCACGGATACGAGGTATAGCCATGGACACTAAGCGATCCATAAATTCGTACATCCGCTCGCCACGCAAAGTAACCTTTGCTCCAATCGGCCAGCCTTCTCGAACCTTAAATCCAGCGACTGATTTGCGAGCCTTAGTAACCAACGGTTTCTGGCCAGTGATCAGCACTAAATCCGCAACGGCGCCATCGATTGCTTTTTTATCTTGAGTAGCTTCACCAACACCCATATTAAGGGTAATTTTAGTGATCTTAGGCACAGCCATTACGCTGCTGTAGCCAAATTGCTCTTGCAACTTAGCGACGATTTCTTGTCTGTAGACGTCTTTTAATCTGCTCATTGCTATAACCCGTTACCTGGAGGCTTATGCCTTTTCCTCGATGACTTCGTTAGTTGACTTAAAACAACGAACCTTATTTCCATCATCCAGAAACTTAAATCCTACGCGATCGGCTTTTTGTGTCTGCGGGTTAAAAATCGCAACGTTGGAAACCTGAATTGGCGCTTCCTGTTCTACGATCCCACCTGGCGCACCCTTTTGTGGGTTTGGCTTCTGGTGTTTTTTAACCATATTAACGCCGCGCACCAAAAGCTTACCATCTAGAACTTTTAGTACTGTTCCGCGTTTACCTTTATCTCGACCGGCAATTACAACTACTTCGTCATTACGTTTGATCTTGAACATTTCAATAACCTCTTATAGCACTTCTGGCGCTAGAGAAATGATTTTCATGAACTGATCACCACGAAGCTCACGTGTAACTGGGCCAAAAATACGAGTTCCGATCGGCTGACGATTGTTGTTAAGTAAAACAGCAGCGTTTTCATCAAAACGAATCAAAGATCCGTCAGGACGGCGTACACCTTGACAGGTTCGCACAACAACAGCGTTCATAACGTCGCCTTTCTTAACTTTTCCGCGAGGAATTGCTTCCTTTACGGACACCTTAATTACGTCGCCAATACGTGCATAACGGCGATGTGAACCACCTAACACCTTGATACATTGTACGCGACGCGCACCACTGTTATCAGCAACTTGTAATACGGTTTGGGTCTGAATCATTGCCAGTCTCCAAAAATGTTCCTATAGAGCCTTCCAGGCTATGCCTAGATTTTTGCCCTTTCTTGAATACTTACCAAGCGCCAGCACTTCGTCTTCGACAGTGGGCGACATTGCTCGATAACCACGGTATCGCCAGTGTTGCACTCGTTGGCTTCGTCGTGCGCATGAAATTTAGTTGAGCGACGCACAAACTTACCATACACAGGGTGTTTCACTTTGCGCTCTACCATCACGGTGACCGACTTGTCACCCTTGTTACTCACGACTGTACCAGTCAGAGTACGTGCTTCTTTAGTAGTTTGCTCTGTCATTCTCAGTTAACCTGCTTCTTCTGTGCCAAAATCGTCTTGGTCCGCGCGATGTTACGACGAGTCTGCTTAATTACGTGTGTTTGGCCTAGTTGACCAGTCGCCAATTTCATACGATTTTCGAATTGCTCACGCAACAACCCAAGCAAATGATCTTGGAGCTCAGATTCTGATTTTTTTCTTAAATCATTCGCTTGCATCACATCACCGTCCGCATAACCACGGTTGTCTTAATTGGCAGCTTGGCAGCAGCCAAAGTGAAAGCTTCACGAGCAACATCCTCGTTCACGCCTTCCATTTCATACAACATCTTTCCTGGGCGAATTTCCGCTACCCAATACTCAACGTTACCCTTACCTTTACCTTGACGAACCTCTAACGGCTTTTCCGTGATCGGCTTGTCAGGAAAGACCCTGATCCAAATTTTCCCACCTCGCTTTACGTGGCGAGTCATAGCACGTCGCGCCGCTTCGATTTGGCGAGCAGTCAATCGACCCCGAGTGACCGCTTTTAAACCGATAGTCCCAAAAGAAACTTTATTTCCGGCTTGAGCCAAACCACGGTTACGGCCTTTGTGCTGCTTTCTAAATTTTGTACGTTTAGGCTGTAGCATTGTAATAACCCTTAGCTAGCACGTGTTCTTTTCGGAGCGTTAGCTTTCTGCTCTTCAGGCTGTTCCATTCCACCATCTAGAATTTCACCTTTGAAAATCCAGACCTTGACACCGATGGTGCCGTAGGTGGTTTCAGCACGAGCTGCAGAATAATCTACATCGGCCCGTAGAGTATGAAGCGGCACCCGGCCCTCACGATACCATTCAGTCCTGGCAATCTCAGCACCACCTAAGCGGCCTGACACCTGAACTTTGATACCCTTTGCGCCCAGTCGAATCGCGTTCTGTACTGCTCGCTTCATAGCGCGGCGGAACATTACACGACGCTCCAACTGTGATGCAATACTTTCAGCAACTAATTTAGCATCGAGTTCCGGCTTACGAACTTCTTCGATATTAACGTGGACAGGCACGCCCATGATCTTAGAAAGCTCTTTCCGCAACTTTTCAACGTCTTCACCCTTCTTGCCAATCACGATTCCAGGACGAGCCGTTTTAATCGTAATGCGAGCGTTTTCAGAAGGTCTTTCAATCTCTATACGACTGACGGACGCTGATTTCAGCTTCTCAAAAAGGTACTCACGCACCTTCAAATCTGTTAGCAAATAACCTGAGTACTGCTTAGGAGACGCATACCATGTAGAGGTGTGCTTTTTAACAATTCCCAAGCGTATCCCGGTCGGATGTACTTTCTGACCCATCTGGCCTGTCTCCTAGTTGTCAGATACTTTGACCGTGATATGGCAAGTTCTTTTCATGATGCGATCTGCACGGCCTTTCGCCCGCGGCTTGATGCGCTTCATAGTCATGCCTTCATCAACGAATATTTCAGAAACCCTCAACTCATCAACGTCAGCGCCATCGTTGTGCTCTGCGTTTGCAATTGCTGATTCCAAAACCTTTTTCACCAAGTGCGCTGACTTTTTCGTGCTGAATGCCAGGATATTTAAGGCCTGTTCAACTTTCTGACCTCTTACCTGATCAGCTACCAATCGAGCTTTCTGCGCAGAAACCATAGCACTGCGAAGTCTGGCTGCTGTTTCCATCACCGCACCTCTTAGCGTTTCGCCTTTTTATCTGCAACATGACCGCGATAGGTGCGGGTAGCTGCAAATTCGCCTAACTTATGACCAACCATGTGTTCGGTAACTATAACCGGCACATGCTGGCGACCATTGTGAACCGCAATAGTGAGGCCCACCATGTCTGGAAGAATCATTGATCGACGAGACCAAGTCTTTATCGGCTTGCGTGAACTAGACTCAACAGCCTCTTCCACTTTCTTCAAAAGATGTTCGTCGATGAACGGACCTTTCTTCAATGAACGTGGCACAATATCTACCCCTTATCCGTATTACGATTTCGCGCCGCGACGGCGAACAATAAGTTTGTTCGTGCGCTTATTCTTACGCGTCTTATGACCTTTAGTAGAAACACCCCAAGGAGTCACAGGATGACGACCACCGGAAGTTCTACCTTCACCACCACCATGCGGGTGATCTACCGGGTTCATGGCAACACCACGAACCGTCGGCCGAACGCCGCGCCAGCGCTTTGCACCAGCCTTACCTAAAGAAGCCAAGCTGTGCTCAGAATTACTTACTTCGCCCACCGTTGCTCTGCAATCTGACAGGACTTTGCGCATTTCACCAGAGCGCAATCGCAAAGTCACATAAGCACCATCTCGCGCCAACAACTGGGCAGATCCACCTGCACTTCTTACCATTTGCGCACCTTTACCGGGCTTTAACTCAATACAGTGAACCACTGTACCAACCGGAATGTTACGCATAGGCAAAGAATTACCTACTTTTATCGCTGCATCTTGACCTGAAGCCACGGGAGAACCCTGACTCAAACCTTTAGGAGCGATTATGTAACGTCGCTCGCCGTCAGCATATTTAATCAGCGCAATATGAGCGGACCGATTCGGATCATATTCCAAACGTTCCACAGTGCCAGGTATACCATCTTTATCGCGCTTGAAATCAACAATACGGTAATGCTGCTTGTGACCGCCGCCCTGATGCCGAGTCGTAATCCGACCCGTGTTATTTCGACCACCTTTCTTGGAATTCGTATCTAGAAGCGGCCCATAAGGAGCACCCTTGTGCAACTCCTCACTGACTACCTTCACAACGAAACGACGACCCGGTGATGTAGGTTTGGCTTTAATTAATGCCATTAGCTTTACTCCTCACTCACTCTGCGCCAAGAAAGTCAATATCAAAGCCTTCTTGCAGTGACACATAAGCTTTTTTCCAATCGGAACGCTTACCCATACTGCGACCAAAGCGCTTAGATTTACCTTTTACCAGCAAAGTCTGTACAGACTTTACCTTTACTTCCCACAACTGCTCTACAGCCGCCTTGATTTCCAGCTTAGTGGCATCTTTAGCCACTTTGAAAACAAACTGGTTGTTTTCTTCAGCAATCAAGGTCGCTTTCTCAGAGATATGCGGTGCCTTTAATACGTTGAAGATGCGTTCTTGGTTCATGCCAAAAGCTCCTCAATCTTTTTCAATGCGTCAACGGTTATGACCACTTTTTCGTGAGCGATCAAACTCACAGGATCCACCGCCTGAGCATCACAAACATCTACTTTTGGAATGTTTCGAGCTGCCAAATAGAGGTTTTCACTCACCTCGTTTGCAACAATCAACGCCCCATCAGCGTTTAATTCTTTAAGCTTGGCGATCATTAGCTTGGTTTTTGGCTGATCAACATCAAAACCATCAACCACAACTAAGCGTTCTTGTCGCACCAGCTCAGACAAAATGCAACGCATGGCGCCGCGATACATTTTGCGATTTACTTTTTGCTCAAAATCTCGAGGCTTGGCAGCAAAGGTTACCCCACCGCTACGCCAGATTGGGCTTCGAATGGAGCCCGCTCGCGCACGACCAGTACCCTTTTGTCGCCATGGCTTTTTACCACCACCACTAACTTCAGAGCGATTCTTCTGAGCCTTGGAACCCTGTCGACCCGCCGCCATAAAAGCAGTAACAACCTGGTGAACCAAGGGCTCGTTAAATTCTTTTGCAAACGCCACTTCTGACACACTAACAGTTCCGCCAGAGGCAATATTCAGATTCATCCGCTAATCCTCTTTGGCTTAACCTTTCACCGCTGGGCTAACGATTACATCGCCACCCGCAGCACCCGGCACCGCACCTTTCACCAAAAGAAGATTTCTTTCAGCATCAACACGAACAATCTCTAAAGACTGTACTGTCGTATTGCGATTACCCATATGCCCAGCCATCTTCTTACCTTTAAAAACACGACCGGGAGATTGGTTTTGTCCGATTGATCCAGGAACTCGGTGCGACAAAGAATTACCATGCGTCGCATCCTGCCCCTTAAAATTCCAACGCTTAATGGTTCCGGCAAAACCTTTACCTTTGGAAACACCAGAAACGTCCACCTTGGTGCCAGCTTCGAACACGCCGACCTCAATTGAATCACCGACTTTGTAGCCAGCAAGCTCCTGCTCTGTAAGGCGGAACTCCCACAAGCCACGACCGGCCTCTACCTCTGCTTTCGCAAAATGACCCGCTTCAGGCTTACCAACTCGAGACGCTTTACGCGCTCCAACTGTTACCTGGATAGCACTGTAACCATCTGCTTCAACAGCCTTTACCTGAGTTACCCGATTGGGCTCAACCTCAATAACGGTAACAGGAGTTGCCACACCGTCCTCAGTGAAGATTCGGGTCATGCCACATTTTCGTCCGACTAGACCGATTGTCATATCTATAACCTCTTATACCATGCCGCTAATCAGCACGATCAACCCAATGAGATCTGCACATCAACGCCCGCAGCCAAATCCAGCTTCATCAGGGCATCAACCGTTTTATCAGTGGGCTCCACAATATCAACCATTCGCTTATGTGTGCGAATCTCGTATTGATCCCGCGCATCTTTGTTAACATGCGGGGATACCAATACCGTAAATCGCTCTTTACGCGTTGGCAGAGGAATAGGACCGCGCACTTGCGCTCCAGTACGTTTAGCCGTTTCCACAATTTCAAGCGCTGACTGATCAATTAAGCGATAGTCGAAAGCTTTTAAGCGAATACGAATTTTCTGGTTTTGCATTGACTGGGAACTCCAGAAAAATTTCAAAAATAAACAGCAAAAAACCGCCTGATTCCCTGTCATCTATCCCAAGGAAACGGTCTTTGTGATCTCGTGTCTAGAACGTTGCCTAGACTGTAATTCTCGCACCCCAATGTGCCGGGGCGCGATAATATAACCCAGTTGCTAAATATATTACAAGGGTTTATTCAACTATTTTAGCAACAACACCAGCACCAACGGTTCGGCCACCCTCACGGATCG
>CAWUJH010000018.1:0-27937 GCA_963922875.1 uncultured Ketobacter sp.
CACGACGTAGCATGGCGCGATCACCCTGTATGATTGGCGCCTTCCCTTCCAATGTCAATTCGATGTGTTTTTCCTCCGCCAGCGCCTCGAAAAAATCGAACAGCTCGAGCACTTCCTGAGCCAGATCCAGCGGTTCCCGGACTGGCTTAAGCAGGCCGTGTTCGCTTTGGGCCAGCCAGAGCATGTCGTTGACCATTTTGGTCAGGCGTTCCTGTTCTTCAAGATTCGAGTAGAGTAGTTCGCGATATTCTTCCAGGCTTCTGGACTTACCCAAACCCACCTGGGTCTGGGTGATCAAGTTGGTTAGCGGCGTGCGCAATTCATGGGCGATATCAGCGGAGAAATGGGATAGTCGAACGAAGCTGTCTTCCAAGCGGCCAATCATATGATTGAAGGAACTGACGAGGTTTTGCAGTTCCCGTGGCACAGTGTCAGGGTCGAGGCGCATATGCAGGCGATCGGCCTGAATATCACTCATGGTCGCACTCAGCTCGCGTAAGGGCGCGTGCCCCTGATGCACGCCATACCAGGCCGCCAGGAGAGTGACCGCGCCTGCCAGCACCATGATCATCCACAAACTGCGCTGAAAATTTTCCAGAAAGTGGATGTGGAAATCCATATCGATGGCAGCGACGATGCGATAGTCCTGGCCCGCGATGCGGGTATGGGTGATAGTGCCACGGTAGGTTTTGCCATCAGTTTGCCAGGTGTAAAGATTGTCTACTTGAATGCGGCTTACAGGAGAATAGGTGTTTGCTTGTGGCGAGAGCCCAACCTCCTCCACAGGACCATAGACCAGACGTCCTGCATCGTCCCACACTTGAAAATAGACGCCATGGTGACCAGAAACAGCGCGTGCAAGGGTGTCCTCTGGAGCCAAACCCTGATCCTCCGACGTTTGCAGAGCCTTCTCAACAGCACGAGTGATCACCACCAATTCGCCGGCATCCTGTTCAGCAAAATGGCGCTCTACTTCGTTTTGCACCAGATGGCCAATCATCAGCAGGCTCAAACTGATGGCAATGGCGACAAACAGCATCACCCGAGCGGTGAGCGACAACGGACGCCTTCTGAGTCGGCTAGTCCACGTCATTGTCGTCTTCCACCTCTAGTTTGTAACCCATCCCGCGCACGGTGTGGATCAGTTTTGGCTCAAAATCGTCATCGATTTTTGCCCTTAGGCGACGTATGGCCACATCAATGACATTGGTGTCGGAATCAAAGTTCATATCCCACACCTGGGAGGCGATCAGGGAGCGCGGCAGTACTTCGCCCTGCCGCCGAACCAACAGCTCCAGCAGGCAAAACTCCTTGTGGCTGAGATTGATCTTGCGACCGGCGCGTGTAGCCCGGTGGCGCGGCAAATCCAGTGTGAGGTCGGCGACTCTGATCTGATCCGTCATCACCGGCACCGTACTGCGGCGCAACAGAGTGCGCACCCGCGCCAGCAGTTCGGCAAAAGCAAAGGGCTTGACCAGGTAATCGTCGGCCCCCAATTCAAGACCCTTAACGCGATCATCCACGCTATCGCGGGCGGTTAGGAAAAGCACTGGTGTTTGATGGCCAGCCTCGCGCAATGACTGTACAATTCGCCAGCCATCCACATCCGGCAACATGACATCCAGCACCAGCAAATCAAAGGTCTCTGTCATCGCCAAATGATGACCGTCGAGGCCATTGCGCGCCAGCGTGACCATAAAACCCGCCTCGGTCAGCCCCTGCTGTAAATAATCACCAGTCTTGATTTCGTCTTCGACCACCAATAGCCGCATCGTTGCCCTGCTCCGTATGTTAAGAATGGGGTTGGAAACAGCCTAAACCTAGCTTACCCACAAGAAGATGACGACCAGATTACAACTTTGTCATTTTGAAGTCATGCCGGTGACAGGCCATAGGCACTATCCTGAACACTATTACACGGTGGGAAAGCATTTATAACACAGTATTCATGCTGAGGAGTTCTAGTGAAAAAGCATTTAATTGTTCTGATGATGTTCACCATATTCGCCACGTCGAGCTGGGCAAACGATCAGTTTCAGGTCGAGGTATCCAAGCAACCGGACCAGAAATGGCGATTCCAACGCCTCACAACGTTCAAGGTTGACGACTCTGTCAGAATATCGGGTCGTTTAACCTCCAGCCTACCGACTTGGCTCCCGAGAGGTCATGTAGACATTGCCGCTTATTCGCCCTCAGGTGAGTTGATCGCGGAAACCACGACCGATTATGTGCCGGCTGTTCTAACCCACACTATGAAGAAGAAAGGTGGTGTTCGATTCTCGGCAACACTTGATAAAGCGTTGCCGGCCGATTCAGTCGTCAAGGTAGCATTTCACCGTGAAGAGCTGACGGTTAAAACCAATCCAACACATTCAGGAAATATTGCCCGATGAGTAAGATACCAGTATTGACGCGACCCAATGTAAATCGGCGTCGATTTGTCCAAGGTCTGGCAGCCGGTGGCGTGCTGGCCGCCACACCTTCGTGGTTGCAGGCCGCCGCCAAAGACGCGACCGCACGGGGCTCAGCACCGGTACTCTGCGGCCGTGAAATCGACCTGGTAATCTCCGAAACTCCTGTCAATTTTACCGGTGTCACGCGCATGGCGACCACCATCAACGGTTCCATCCCGGCCCCGACGCTACGTTTGAGGGAGGGAGATGACGTCACCATACGCGTCACCAATCGTTTACCTGTTTCTACCTCTATTCACTGGCACGGCATCTTGCTGCCGTATCAAATGGATGGTGTACCTGGGATCAGTTACCAAGGGATACCACCGGGGGAAACCTTTGTTTACCGCTTTACGCTTCGCCAGAGCGGCACCTACTGGTACCACAGCCACTCGGGATTTCAGGAGATGACCGGAATGTACGGCGCCCTGATCATTGAGCCACGAGCAGGCGAAAGACACCGCGCAGATAAGGATTACGTGGTACAGCTTTCCGATTGGACCGACGAAGATCCGATGCATGCCTTCAGTAAGCTAAAAGTGCAGAGTGATGTCTACAACTTCAATCAACCCACCTTTTTCGATTTCACAGCCGATATCTCCAAGCTGGGCTTGCAGGCGGCACTGCAAAAACGCCAGATGTGGAACCAGATGCGGATGAACCCGACCGATCTGGTGGATCTGTCGGCGGCCACCCTTACCTTCCTGATGAATGGCACCACCCCGGCAGGTAATTGGAGTGGGTTGTTCCAGCGCGGTGATCGCGTACGGCTTCGTTTTATCAACGCCGCCAGCAACAGCTTTTACGATGTCCGCATTCCCGGTTTGAAGTTAACGATGATCCAGGCAGATGGTCAGGATGTTGAGCCGGTCACCGTGGATGAATTCCGCTTTGGCCCCGGAGAAACCTACGATGTCATGGTCGAACCTCGGAACGATGCCTACACAATCTTTGCTCAGAGCATGGATCGCAGCGGCTATGCCCGCGGCACCTTGGCCGTGCAAAAAGGCTTAAGCGCGCCGGTGCCAGGACCCGATCCGGTCGAGTGGTTGACCATGGCGGACATGATGGGGGCGATGAGTCACGGCACGGGTTATGAAGGCATTAATCATAACGGTATGGATCAGGGGTCCATGAATATGGGTGCCATGGATCACAGCACCATGGATCATTCCCAAATGCACGGCGGTATGGCCATGGACCACAGTATGCACGACAGGCAAAGCGGCGCTGGCAACCCGCTTGCCAAACCCTCATCCACAGTCCGCCACGCACGAACCGAATATGGGCCTTCCGTAGACATGCGGGTGGATACGCCAAGCACTAGGCTCGACGATCCAGGGATTGGCTTGCGGAACTTAAGCCAGCGTGGACTGCGCCCAAAAGGCCACCGGGTGCTGACGCTGGCCGACCTGAAATCCATCGATGGTGTGCTGGATGACCGCCGCCTGCCTGCGAGGGAGCTGGAACTGCACCTTACCGGCAATATGGAACGCTATAGCTGGTCTTTCGACGGGCTTGAGTTCGGCAAAAGCACACCGGTATCCCTGCGCCATAACGAGCGCGTCAGAATCATTCTGCAAAACGACACCATGATGACCCACCCCATGCACTTGCACGGCATGTGGAGTGAACTGGAAACCGACCAGGGTGAACTGCTGGTGCGCCGCCATACCATTCCCGTGCAACCAGCGCAGCGCATCAGTTACCTGACTACACCCCATGATCTTGGCCGCTGGGCCTGGCATTGCCATTTGCTGTTTCATATGGACGCGGGCATGTTCCGCGAGGTGGTGGTGTCATGAAGCTGATTGCGATGAAAACCCTGTCTATTCTGGCTTTTACTGTCGGCGCTTTTCAGGCGAATACCGTACTGGCGCAAATGGATCACGGCAAGATGCAAATGAAGGGAGGCAGCGCACCTGCCGATGCCCGCGATCCTCATGCGTATTCTGAAGGTTATACGCTCACCGAGGGGCCCTACGCACAGCCCGGGCCACGGCAACTGAAGCTAGCAGACGAACACGCCTTCTGGTCCGTGCTGGGTGATCGCCTGGAATATCACGAAGACAGCGAGAGCACGGTTTACGATGTCCAAGCCTGGTATGGCATCACCTACAACCGCTTTGTCATCAAAGCGGAAGGTGATATCGGAGACGGCACACTGGAGGAAAGTTCAACCGAACTGTTGTGGGGCCATGCGTTCAACGCCTATTTCGACACCCAACTCGGTATTCGACTCGACCAATATGACGAAGGTAAGGATCGCCAGTGGCTGGCAATTGGTACGCAAGGTCTGGCGCCCTACTGGTTCGAGGTGGATGTGACTGCCTATATTGGCGACGACGGTCGAACCGCGCTCGCCGCCGAAGCCGAGTACGAGTTGCTGCTGACACAAAAACTCATCCTGCAACCCCGAGCAGAACTCAACCTGTACGGCAAGGATGACCCAGATAATGGGTTGGGGTCAGGCCTCTCGGATCTGGCGCTGGGCTTGCGCCTGCGTTATGAATTCAGCCGTCAATTTGCGCCCTACATCGGTGTGGAATGGACAGACACCTATGGCGACACAGCCGATTACCGACGCTCGGCTGGTAAAGATACGTCAGACACCCAATTCGTCGCTGGACTTCGATTCTGGTTCTAATCGTAGACCCATGCGTATCACCATCAATTTTACTTCAAGAGGAACACCGCTATGAAAACCAACCGATTCACTCCAATCATCGCCCTCACCACTCTGGGCATCGCTTTCTCTGCACAAGCCCATGATCCCAAGGAACACATGAAAGATGCGGAAAATCCAAACTGCGCCGCCATGAAAGGCATGGATCACAGCAAAATGGATATGAACGATCCCGTGATGCAGGCCATGATGAAACAATGCATGAAAGACATGCATCATAACGAATCTGATAAGGGCAAAGCGCAGGCTGATCATCAAGCCAGCGAGGAAAGCTCAGCTGAGCAACATTCAGAACACCAACACTGAACAATCCAGGGGTTTTTATGCAAACGCTCACCACCTTTATCAAGAGTTTGATCATTACCGCTGTCATCACGCTGGTGGGTGGTGGGCTGTTTCTCTATTCTGGCCTCTATCCCATGGGCGCCGATGTACCCCATAATAAACTGACCTACTGGTTGCTGGAGACACTACGTGAGCGGTCTATTGTCAGAGCATCCGGCGATATTCAAATTCCGGCAGATATGGATTCGCCTGATCGCTTGCTGGCAGGCGGCGCAGATTATAATGATATGTGTGCAGGCTGCCACCTGAAGCCTGGTAAAGCTGAGAGTGATTTCTCTATAGGTCTGTACCCTTCCCCGCCAAATTTAACTGCAACAAAGGATGCTCATGGCCATGAGCATGGTGACCATTCAGGAACAGATGACGCTGCGATACGGCGCCAATTCTGGATAATCAAGCACGGCATCAAAGCATCGGGCATGCCAGCCTGGGGACCAACGCACGGCGATGAGCGGATTTGGAATATGGTGGCTTTTTTACAGCAGTTGTCAGAGCTTTCGAAGGAACAGTACCAGATACTGACCGCCCGAGGCGCACCTAATTCACAGGAGCATTAGAATTAAAGTTCACGACTAACCGCTGAAGAGCGGTTGAAAAACCTTCACTAGAAAGCGAAAACCATGGAACGTAAACTCTTGGCACTAAGAAACCAGAGGCCAGCGATTAGCCTCGTGTAAATGAGAACATGAGCAATACAAATATGACTATTTGGAATAGTGTCGACAATAATATTGTCCAACTCGAAAACACACTAAAATTAGAGGAAGTTCTTTTGGATTAAAAATAAACGTGCGTACTACTCGGTGTATTTTTCCGGACCTGCAACAAATCGCTCACGACATCGACGGGAACAAAACGCATAGCGAGCCCCGTGGTATTCAATAAAATGTAGTGCCCGCCATTCATCAACCCGCATACCACAGACCGGGTCCTTTATCCATTGGTGAGATTCAGCTTTGCGGTCAATAATTTTGCCGTCTTCCAGCCACAATATTCGATCAGCGATATCCTCCACTCTAGGGTCGTGGGTAACTATCAGCACGGCGACCCCTTGATCGCGAGCGACATCATGTAACAGCATCATGACTTCCTGTCCGGACTGGGAATCCAGGTTGCCGGTAGGTTCATCAGCTAAAATAACTTTCGGCTGATTGATTAGCGCACGGGCAATGGCGACACGCTGTTTTTCGCCACCGGAAAGGGTTTGCGGCAAGGCATTTCTCCGGTGTTGTAGCCCCAACTTTGTAATCAACTCATCGCAGCGTTGCTTTACGGCTTCCTTTTTCTCGTCAAGTAATGACGCCGGAAACATAATATTCTCTTCAACCGTTAAGGCTTCCAGTAAATTAAAGGACTGAAAGATAAAACCGATCGTTTTTGCCCTAATATCCGGAAGCTGCGATTGCCTCAACTGCGTGATATCCACACCATCGATAACCACTTCTCCTTCATCGGCGCTAAGCAAGCCACCCAACATCGAAAGAAACGTCGTTTTACCGGAACCTGATGGCCCCATAATTAACAATATCTCCCCCATTTTGATATCAAGAGAGATGTGATCTACGGCGTTTACTTTAGCCGCACCCGACCCAAAGGATTTGGAAATATTACGAGTTTCTAAAATGGTACTCATATTCTGCTTATCCGTTTTTATAGGCAATGGCCGGATCCAGGCGAACTAATTTAATCGCCGGGTAGATTGATCCAATAATGGCAATAATAAACGCGAACGGAGCGGGTTTTACCAATAGTGACAATGACAACGCTACGGTAATTTGCGGTGCCACCCAGGGCATCGCCACACTCAGCAATAAAAGGAAAACGATTGCTAACACATAAGCTAATAAAGTGACTGATATGGACTGTAACAAAACTACCGTCACCAACTGATGGGCCTTTCCACCCATTGCCTTAATAATGGCTAACTCTTTGCGCTTCTTTATAGCCAAGGAGTAGCAGGCGTATCCAATGATCAGCGCAGCCAGGGTGCTGCAGATAAGCGTCATGATCAGAATGGTTTCGGCTCCCATCTGCGTTGCCATTTCGTAGTCATTGGCAATGAACTGCGCTTGTGAGACCACATTGATATTGTCGATTTCTGCCATGATTTTTTGCTGAAGCGCTTTAATATCGACATCGGGCTTGGCATCAAGCAGAAAATAAGAAAGCGTGCCCTCTGATGCTAAAGAATCTTGTAATTTCTCTTTAAGCACAAAGAAAACCGGGTTTGCTGTGGAATAGGTGCCTTGAGAAAAACCCACCACTCGATAGTCTTTGTCTACTATTTGTACAGTATCACCCTTCGTTAAGCCAAAGATGGATCTCAGGGTGTCTGGAACGATGATTTCATCTGGGGCTTTAAGGCTTCGTCCGTCACTCAACGCCCAGGGGCCCGCGCGATTTGCTTCTCCAGTTAACCCTACTACAAAACCAAACAGCTTGTTGTCTTTCACTTGTATCACTGTATTGAGATACAAAAAACCCGTCACCCTTTCAACCTCGGGCATTTTTGCTATCGCTTCCCCTTTCCAATCCCAAACAAATGACGACGCCATGTGCATATTGGCAACGCCCTCCTGCATTATCCAAAGATCCGGGTTCATTTTTTTTGGATAGGCGACAATTTGTTCGGTTTCCCCCTGCCACACAGCAGCAAAGAACAAGGCAAGCAGAAACGAAAACGAAATGCCTACCATGCTTGCCAGCGTTGCAGCCTTTTGCATCGTTAGAGTTTTGAATCCCCAGCGCAGTATCATTTTCATGTCTCAAGAGGCCCTGTGAAGCGCAGTAATCGGATCAGAGTTACGGATTAGCCCATAGGGAGCCGCTGCGCCCAGTAGTGCAAAGAGACCAGCGATGGCGCCCGCCTTGATAAGGACTTGAGGGTGAAATACCGCAAAATAGTAAACAGGTCGGGCTGATTCGATCAAACTACCGATGAATCCGGCAAGAAACAATCCAATCACAAAAGAAGACAACAGTAATAAACTGGATAAAAACAGTGTAAAAATAAACAAATGACGAGGTTTGAAGCCTAGAGCCAACATCACAGCAAAATCCCTTTGCTGTCGATGGGCTGCAGAAAACATCAACAAGCTAATCAACAGAGACCCCAGTAAAAAACCCACACTAACCAGCAACCCAAGTATTGGCTTATAGAACCCCTGGCCCAGTTTTACGTCATTTTTTGCGAGTTCAGTGAGAGTGAACAGATCAATTGAGGGTACTTTTGCCTCAATTGTTCTTTGAATCTTTTCCAATGACGCCTTAGGATCCGCTTCAATCAAGAGAAAGCTGACCAGTGGAAACGTACTCAGATCTGATGCAATATCAGAATCCAGGAAAAAGTCGATCAATCCATCATAATTGATAAAAGCAAAAGGCGTCATAAACGCCGCTTCACTGGTAATCCCTGATATGCTGAACGCAAAATTTGCAATGATGAATTCATCGCCAATTTTTAAGTCGTATTTTTTTGCTAAAGACTGGTCGATGACAATGCCTCGACCTCGGTTGTGCACCTCACCTTCCAGAAAATTCGACGGGCC
Source organism: uncultured Ketobacter sp. (assembly GCA_963922875.1). GTDB lineage: Bacteria > Pseudomonadota > Gammaproteobacteria > Pseudomonadales > Ketobacteraceae > Ketobacter. Next base: position 9,033 of record CAWUJH010000018.1, read on the forward strand.
GCCTGCTGTATCAAATACGATAAGGTAGATAGGGGTTTGCATGCCTTTGTATTGATATATCACCGGAAGCGTGGTCAAAGGGTGGGCTGCTTTTACCCCGGGGACAGCTTCAATCTGTTCACGGGCCAACTGCGGAATCACTGATCGCGTCGCCATGAAATTGTTGACTTTCGCCTGCACGGCGATCAAATCTGAACCGCGGTTTATGGATGCGAGCTTTAGCTGTTCATATTGACCCTGCTCAAAACCTTGCAAAACAACAATGACAGCGATTGAAGCAGACAGCGCCAACACGGTAATAAAGGTATTGGCTTTGTCGTGTAGAAGTTGTTTTATGACAAGTTTAAGCATCGGGTGCCACAACCTAAGGTAGGTGTTTAGTAATCTTCAAACCGGTTCGAGGCATGAGACATACGCATCATCTCGTGCTCTTCCAGTGCCTGAAATGATTCCAGTAGTTCCCTGGCTGCAGGTATATCTGCACGCGATGCAAGATGGCGGTAAAGCTCAATCACCTGTTGATGCTGATCAGAAACCACTTCCATGATTTGGGTGGCATCCAAGTCAGCGAAAGGTGTGTCGCAGTGAGCATGCTGCGTAATCGGGTGTCGGTTAACATATTCGTAGCACCAGGTATTTAACGCGTGTTCATTTCCAGAATTCTCAAAGCCGGTTACGACATTGCTCAGCACTTTTTCGTGCTCGGAGAGATAGTCCAACATTAGCTTGGCTCGCTCATCGATATTTTCGTCAGCGCAATGAGATAGGCATTCACCCAGGTTCTGATGAAACTGTTGTGTCCAGTGGAGTACATCTTTCAGGGTTTCAATATTCATACCTCTGTCCTTGTTAAATCGTATTAGCTTTTCCGCTTATTGCTGGGGGGCGACTGATGGCAACTCCAGGATTCATGGCCAGCATTATCCTGTACGTTTTCATCGATAAACCGATAGTACCCTTCTTTAAAGTGAGTCCACCAGTCATGACTGACTTCGATACCATGCTTCTTTAAAATATCTTCAATCCCGTCAAGGCAAAGCCGTGACGCATCATAGGCAATGTTTAGTACGTGGGACCTGTCGTCAAACGAAATATCATCCAGCCCGAAAAGCTGGTCTACTTCGGCAATCGCTTCAAGTAAACAAGTGCCTTCTGAAGGCTCAAGCTTCAAATGGCGTACCACAAGATTCACTTCAGAAACACCTAAGCGATGTTCTTTTTTACTGGACATGTTCAATGCTCCTTTCCTTGCATATATTCAGATCGTTTTTTTGAAAGAAATCGCTACGAATGGTGATGCTCATGGGTATCGCTCCCATTCACTTCCTGCTTTCGCGCCTCCGATCTCAAGAATAGGAGTTCGCCTAAGGCAATCAGCGCCATTGAGATTATCGCAACGACTAAAACAAACGGGTCTGAATATAATTTGACCCAGCAAAACCCAAGTAATGCCAACAGATCCAGGATAATGGCGACAATAGGTACCCAGCCTTTCGCATTGATATCCTTTTTCAGATATCGAAATACACCCCAATGAATCGCAATATCCATCACAAGGTAAAACACAATCCCTAAGGCTGCTATACGAGAAAGATCAAAGAACACTGTCAAGATCAGACCAAGCACAACCGTATAGACCAGTGTGTGTTTCTGGATGCTGCCGGGCATACCAAAATGCCGATGTGGAACCAGCTTCATTTCAGTTAACATCGCCAGCATCCTGGACACAGCGAAGATACTGGCAAGGATACCGCCGGCGGTTGCCGTTATGGCAATCGCAACCGTAAACCATACACCGTATTCACCGAGTGCCGGTCTGGCTGCAGCCGCCAACGAATAATCGCGCGTCTCGATGATTTCAGCCAGAGAAAGGTTACTGGCAACGGCAAACCCTACGAGGGTGTAAATAAGAACACAGGCGGCAATCGAAATAACAATGGCACGGCCAACATTTTTATGTGGATCGATGACTTCCGATCCGCTATTGGTAATCGTCGTAAAGCCTTTAAACGCCAGAATGCCTAATGCGGTTGCACCAAGGAAATTGCCCACCGTACCGGTTTCCCCTACACGGTTGAAATCAACCGCCAGACTATCCGCCAGCCAAACACCGACAACACCAAAAATCAAAATACCGCCAATTTTCAGGATGCCAATCAGCCCGGCAACTCCTTGGATCAGCCGATTTCCAAGCAGGTTCACGATAAATGCACTGATAATTAATACAACGCCGAGTATCGGTACCATACGGCCGGACTCATCACCGCCGAACAGCTGCATGGTATACGAGCCAAAGGTTCGAGCCAGAAAGCTTTGCGCAATGACCATTGAAAAGTACATTAACAGCGCATTAAAGGCCGTGGGTAACCGATCCCCATAGGCTTTGTGGAGATACATTCCGATGCCCCCGGCTGAGGGGTAGGCATTGGAAATCTTGATATAGGAATAGGCACTGAATGAAACGATCACGGCAGCAGCTAGAAATGCCAGCGGAAACAGTGCGCCAGTCATTTCGGCCATTTGCCCGGTTAGCGCAAATATTCCTGCGCCGATCATCACCCCAGTCCCGAGCATCACCGTACCTGACAGAGTGAGGCTACCTTCGTCGTAATGTGTCGAACGATCGTCTTTTTCCTCCATTCATGACCCCTTAATATAATGGTTAGTCCTCTTCCTGGGCATTCGTTGCAAGGTATACTGGATGCCGAAGAATACATCTCTCAACAGGCTGCTAGTCATATCGACAGGTACCAACGTCAAATGGCGCATCACCAGATTAATTTCCGAAACACCTAATCTATGATCTTTTTTGCTCATTTTCTCTTTTCTCTAATGAGGCGGCATCTTGTTGCAGCAGTGCGTCTCATGTTTGGCGTTATCTTTAATATTTTCGTCGGTCTGTCGCTGCCAACCCAGTTTGGTGCGGCTCCACCAATTGTCTTTAATTGCCGTGCCATGCTTGTCGACAATAGCGATCATTTCATCGATATTGTGGTGAGAGGCGTCGTAGGCAATCTTCAGCGTTTGCTTGCGTTCATTCAGCCAAACACGATCGACACCGGGCAGTTCATCAATTTCGGCCACAAGTTCATTGATGCTATTTGAATTTAAGCCCGTCAAGCTCAAGGTATGCCTGGTCAGAAACCCCGGATTAACACCCGCTCTGTGCTCAGTCATGGTCTATCCTCCACGTGTTGCATCATTGGATGCACTGCCCGGTTTTCTTTACTGCTTGTGCAATTGCATGCGATCGCGTTTTTGCTGGGCTTCGTGTTCCTTCATCTGCCCCATCATCATCTGCATCATGCCCATGTTCTGGTTCATCATACCCATGCCCTGATCCATCATCTCCGTCATCTGCTCCATTTGCATCATGCCCATGCCGCCTTTGCCATCCTTCGAGCCCATGTTCATCATTTGCATACCCTGAGACAGTTGTTGCATATGCTCCTGCATCAGTTGCTGACGTTTCTTCGGGTCTTTCTCCTGTTGAATTTTGTCCATGGTTTCACGCATTTTTTGCATTTGTTCGTGCATAGCCATCATCTGATCGTGGCTCATCATGCCCATCATCATGCCGCCGCTCTTCATATCGCCATTTTGCATGCCCATACCATTCATGCCGCCGGCTGCGTACGCCATGGATACAAGCAAGGGTGAGATCACTAATAATTTAACAAGCGTTTTCATGAGTATTTCCTCAGTAGGTTTGTGGTTCATCAATTTTACGTTTTGGTATCCACGCGGGTGTAGATGCCATATATCGACGATAGTCATCACCGAATTCCTCCAGTGCCAATTGCTCTTCTCTTTTGGCGAGACGAACATAGACAACTACCAGAACCGGAAACATGATCACGGTAAGGATCGTCGGCCACTGCAACAGAAATCCAAACATGATCAGGATAAATGCGATGTACTGCGGGTGGCGGCAACGGGCATACCAGCCGGTAGTTGCTAGCGAGCGGGTCTGCTGCGCCTTGTGCAGTACACCCCACGCCGAGGCCAGTAAAAAGAAACCCAAAATGATCAGGACATTACTGGCGATATGCAGCGGATCCCAATGCGGATTGCCCTCAAAACCAAGCAACGTGTGCAACAGGTGGCCGTTTTCGTGGGACAGAAAATCAATACCAGGATATTTTTCCGCCAACCAACCGGAGAGAAAGTAAATGGTTAATGGAAAGCCATACATCTCGGTAAATAGGGCAATAATAAACGCCGAGAAAGCGCCAAAGCTTCGCCAGTCAGTTTTGGTTTGCGGCTTGGTAAAGCTGAAGGCAAAGAAAATAAATATCGCCGAATTAAGTATCACCAGCGTCCAGAGGCCGTAAGCGGAGTCGCCGTGCATTTTTTCTCTCCTTAATTTTCGATGAAGGATTAATGGTGGATTGCCTGTTAATGATGATGACGGTTTTCGTTTTCCCGACGGCCTTCCTCCAGCCCCCGCTGATAGGCATCCTGATCGGATTCATCCTCGTGCTTGCCATGGTCACCGTGACCGCCATGCCCCCCATGTCCGCCATGCATAAACAGATGCATAAAGGGGCAGGCAAGGAAAATCAGGAACGGCAGAAACTGCCAGACGTGTTGCCGGTGCTCGACGAGCAGAAAATATGTGACCGCGCCGATAAGTCCCAGTGCCGCCAGACCTTTTGGAGTCAACCAGAATGATGTTTTTTGAGTCGCCATATCGCACCTCACCTATGTAATTGAAAATCGTTGTCTGTTGCGTTGCTTTTATCGTGTATCCACAGCAGATCGTTAACCGGCACAATGCAGACCAGCCCTTCGCTATCGGCATTGACATGCGCCGCATCCACAATCAGCTGTGCGATTTCCTTGGCCTGCTCCGCCTTGGCGTAAACTTCCATTTGAATATGCTTGATCAAATGGTTTTCGTTAAAACTGTCGAAGTAATAACCACGCCCACGAACTGGATGTAAGGTAAAACCCTTCACCCCATGTCGAATCAAAGTTTCTTCCACATTTTTCAGGCGAAACTCGTCAAAAATGGCGGTGATTTTGTTGATGTTCATTGGGTCCTCCTGCTTATTTCACCGTGATTTGTCCACGGTACATCTGCATCTGACAATGAAACGCATACTCGCCGGATGACATTGCTGGCAGCTGAATGGTTTTCAGTTTGTTCAGTGGCAAGGTGTCGCTGATTTGCAGTTCGGGGATCAATAAAGTCTCAGAACAGGGTGATTGATCTTTGCGCATAAATTTAATTTCAAATGGTGCTCCAGCTGGCACCTTAATGCGCGAAGGCGAATAGGTACCGTTTTCCACAGTAATCACCAGATCGTTTTCACCCAGCTCGGTTTCTTTCGGCTTGTAGAGCCAGAACCACCACACAATCAGTGCAATTAGCGCTAAACCCGCAATATTAATAATCATCATCGCAACGCCCTCTTCCCGATATTGTCATTAGTGCTCCTGCGCTTTAAAAAAGCGCAGCCTATTCGCGTTGGTTACGACTGTCAGCGATGAAAACGCCATCGCGGCACCGGCAATCACTGGACTTAATAGCAAACCGAAAAATGGATACAACACCCCGGCTGCAAAAGGCACACCGGCGACGTTGTAGATAAAGGCGCCAAATAAATTTTGTTTGATGTTGCGCAATGTTGCCTTGCTGACGGCAATGGCATCCGCCAAGCCATGCAACGAACCGCGCATCAGGGTGATGTCGGCGCTTTCAATCGCCACATCGGTACCGGTACCGATGGCGAAACCGACATTGGCGATGGCCAGGGCCGGGGCATCGTTAATGCCGTCACCCGTCATGCCCACCACTTCGCCTTCCATTTGCAGTTCCTGTACCTTTTTGGATTTTTCTTCCGGCAGTACTTCGGCGAAAAATTCCTTGATGCCAGCTTTTTCCGCCACCGCTTTGGCTGTGGCGCGATTGTCGCCGGTGAGCATTACCACCCGGATGCCGTTATGTTGCAGGCGCTTGATGGCGGCGATGGAGTCTTCCTTAATCGGGTCGGCCACAGCGATAATCGCTGCCAGTTGATTATCAATGGCGAAATACATCGGTGTTTTAGCCTCGGCGGCCAACGCCTGGGCCTTTTCGACAGCCTGTTTATTTTCAATAAGAACGCCGAGCTCAATGGTGCGTTCACGCATGAGTTTTTCATTGCCAAACAACAGCGTTTTACCGTCTACTTCCGCCTGCACGCCGTGGCCAGCAATGGCGTTAAAGTTGGAGACTTTGCCGGTTTCGATCCCCCTTTCCTGAGCACTTTCGACAATAGCCATAGCCAACGGATGTTCAGAGCCCGACTCAAGCGTAGCCGCCAATCGCAACACCGCCTGCTCATCATACTCACCCGCCACCAGTACATCGGTGACCTTCGGTGCACCCAGGGTAATGGTGCCGGTTTTATCCAGAATCATCGCCGTTATCTTCGACGCGGTTTGCAGGGCTTCACCGTTGCGAATCAGCACACCGGACTCCGCCGCCTTACCCACGCCCACCATCACTGACATGGGTGTAGCTAGGCCAAGCGCGCAGGGGCAGGCAATAATCAATACGGTCGTGGCCGATACTATGGCAAATGCTACCGCCGGTTCCGGTCCAAAGTTAAGCCAGGTCAAGGCACCCACCACGGCAATAATCATCACCACCGGTACAAAATAGGCTGAGATGACGTCGGCCAATCGGCCAATCGGTGGCTTGGAATTTTGCGCGCGTTTGACCATATTGATGATTTGCGCCAGCGCTGTGTCTTTACCAACGCGGGTGGCTTTAAACAGAATTGAGCCGGATTTATTGATGGTGCCCGCCGCCACAGTATCGCCAGTGGCTTTTTCAACCGGCATGGGTTCACCGGTGAGCATGGATTCGTCAATCGCGGTATGCCCTTCAACCACTTCACCATCGACGGGAATTTTTTCACCAGGGCGAACACGTACCACATCGTTCATCAACACTTGGTCGATGGCGATATCGAGTTCTCTATCATCACGAATGACTCGCGCTGTTTTCGCCTGCAATCCAATCAGGCGCTTAATAGCCTCAGAGGTACGACCGCGGGCTTTCAATTCCAGGGCAAGACCGAGATCGATTAACCCAATAATCATGGCAGTCGCCTCGAAATAGACATGGCGCGCCATTTCCGGCACCAAGTGGGGAACAAACACCACCACCATCGAATACACCCATGCCGTACCTGTGCCTAAAGCAATCAGGGTATCCATATTGGCCGAGTGATTTTTAAAGGATTGCCAAGCACCGACATAAAAGTGTTTACCGGAGAACACCATCACCGCAAGTGTCAGTAATCCAACAGCCAACCAGGCAATGCGCTCACCAGTGGTTGTTACCGTCATCTCACCGACTACGATGCTGTAAATCATCAGCGGCACGCCCAGGCTGAGGGCGATGGTCATTTCCCGCATCAGACGCTTGTAGTAAGCCCAATCAGCTTTTTCTTTTTCCGCCAATACATCATCTTCATTGTCAGCAAGGCTGATTTTGGCGTTATAACCGGCGCCCTCAACGGCTTTTATCAATTGCGCGGCAGGCGCCGAACCCAACACGCTGACGGTTCGCTGAGCGAAATTCATTTCCGCGTTTTCCACACCCGGCACGGCTTTCAGGGCGGATTCGATTTTTCCCACACAGCTGGCGCAACCAGCGCCTTCGATCATCAGTTCCTGGCTTACTGCGCTGCCGCCATGAACATGATGGTGATGATCCTGGCCAGTTTCCGTACCTTCATGACAGGATGGATTGCCAGATTCCGTGTTTGTTGAACTCATATCCATACTCCTGGTTTACTTGACAGCAACTAGCGAATGAGCGTTGCGGGAAAACCCACACGATCCAATGCTTCGGTAAGGCTGTTTGGTTCAACCACGCCAATGACTGAAGCGATGCCCGTTGCCAAGTCCATCGACACTTCGCTAACGCCTGCAACGGATTTCAACGTCTGCTCGATACTTTTCACGCAACCACCGCAGGTGGCACCCTGAAACTGTAAACGATGAAGAGGAAGAGACGTATCGCTAACACTGCGGATATCACGGGTTTCAGCAGAAACGGATGACTTGCCGGCGCAGCAACAACCACCTTGGTGTTGACTCGCACTTGACGTTTTGTGTGTATTCATACTCTCTTCTCCGCAGTGAATTCTTCGATTAGATGGCAAAGCATATGGCCCGTTGGAGCCTTATCCGGCTTCTGGCTCCACTCCAACACAGCCTGTTGCATGCGATCCCGCAGCTGCAACGTTTCCCTAAGCTGTCGCTCGGTTTCATGCAGGCGCTGATCGATCAGGCGTCGCACCGTTGGGCAAGGAGGCTTTTTCTTGTCCGCATGGAAGAGAATTTCCTGAATATCCTCTACCGAAAATCCCAACTGTCGGGCACCCAGCACAAACCGTAAGCGATTGACATCTTTATCACTGTATTCCCGGTAACCATTGGCCTTGCTTTTTGTGGGATTCAGAATCTTGATCCGGGTATAAAACCGCACGGTATCTGCAGTAACACCTAGGTGCTTGGCTATTTCACTTACCTTCACTACCTTTCCTCCACACTAGGCCAAGTTATCCCGGCGTTTTAGTCAAACTTAAAGGCGTTATTGCTACCCGAGTTTGATTGGATTTTGGATTACGGATCAAAACTAAAGTGTCAATCTGAGGAGTTAATCCATATCTTCATTGCACCTTACACCTGTGTCCAAGACACAGGTCAAGCCCCTTTTAATCTTATCTGGCCACTGATTTTCAATGTCTAAACCGCTCCAGCTCTCAATAGATCAATTTGCAGTCAATATTGGTCGACTACCTGTTCCACCAGCCTCTGTTTAATCGAAATCAAAGTGTTACTAGTAGGATGCTATTAGGCTTATCCTAGAACTTAGTACCTGACGGCAAGGTGACCCCCTCATTACATTGCTGTAATGAGGGGGTAAGGTTTTTCTGTTTGTTAATTAACTACGTGACGCTGCTTCCAAAGCAGATAACTGTTCGAACAAAGAACGATCCTGCTCGATCAGCCGAATGCTTTCCTGTGCCTTAAACGCTTCCAGCCACAACCGGGTGACGATGGCCCGTACTTTGGCGGTACGATCTTGACGTAAAAATGGTTCTTGCTCGGCCAAATCACGTTTTTGCTGGCTCGACAACGCCAAGCTGTTACCCCTTGGGAATAGCTGACTGATGCCCACAGACAGTTGCGTCATGGCCTCCTGGTTGCTATCGAAGGTATTCACTGGAAAATTGCCTGCGCTCAGGCTGACTCTAGGATCAGGAAGGCTGGCCGTTGACACGGACTCGGCATTGAGGGTCTCTTGCCGGTGACGGCTTCCGTTTAACCAGGGGGCGTTAGTGATTGCCTGATGGGTAGCGGCTTCCAACGTCAAAGGAACGTCGATGTCCTGTGCGCTCGCAATGGCCGTATAGAAACTCAGCAACAGAATTAAGCATTGTTTCATGGCTGAACTGCATCTTCATACTGCTGTGCAGCGTTCTCAACAGAGGCAAACACCTCAGTGCTTCCATCTTGCTTCAACAGCAGAACTTGATACGGCATGAATCGGTCATTCACCTCCATTCCCGGACTCCCTACCGGCATTGACGGAAGGGCTAAACCCAACGCCCCTTCAGGGGGATTGGCCAGGAATTCCTGGATGTAGCGTGCCGGGATATGCCCTTCAAACACAAAACCCTGTTTCGATACTGCTGTATGGCAGGAGCGGGTTTCGCGAGGAACTTGAAAACGATCTTTAAGCGCATCCAGATTTCCCGGATACTTAAATCGTGCATCAAATTCCGAAGCTTCCAGATGGTCGATCCATTTCTTACAACAACCACATGTGGGGCTTTTGTAGACAATCAGTTTCTCAACGCTGCTGCTTGCTGCCTGATGGGTTTCGACCGATTCATTTGAGTCAGTACATGCAGATAGTGAAGGTAATAAGATCAAACCCAGGATTGGGCTTAGGCGCTTGGAGATGTCCATGGATGACTCCGGTAGTAATAATGACGTTTAAATTTCAGTAGCAGAAATGATTCAGACTCGCACGGCTATATACGCCCCAGGATCTGGTCTTCCCGCTAATCGTGATATCTGAATGAAACTTAGGCGATTGGAGGCCGAAGGAAGGGATAGTGTAATGAAAGAGCACTAGCTGATGAGTTTGCCCCATCGAATAGGGTTAGGAGAGAGGCAGGAGATAGAAGGGTGGATACTGGAAGCGCTATCATAAAACAGCCCGCCATCGTGCAGTTGATACCGCAGGCCCCTCCGTCACAGCACTCTTGATCATTATTGGATCTGGTCTTTTCGTTGACCATGTCACAATGGTTGGCGCCCTCTGCCATACTCACCGCCATGTTGGGTATATTGGGGTTCATGATAGGTGCAAGGTTACTCTCAGGCGAGACCGCGAACACCGACCTCGAAAGTAGCGTTATCAGCAAAAACCATAGAACCCAAGTGTTCCGTCTCATTGATACCCTGCAACCCGCGCTCGTTTTAATTGAGTTATGGGGAGCATACCCCGACAGCCTGACAGCAGCATGACCACAAGATTACATGAAAGTAATCTTGCTCCTCCGGGTTTATTTTTTAAAGATGTGGCTATGGTAAGCGCGATTGAGACAGGTGCATGAATTGTCTGTAGGAGGAAGCTTTCTGCTCTCAAGCCGGGAGACTACTTGCTCTTATCGCAGGCTATCTCGTTCGCTGTATCAAGGATCCATTGGACTCAATTTAGTATGACTCAACCTGCTTATAGAGTGCACATTATCGACATGGAATGCACCATCATGGGGGTCTACTATTGGCTAAATCCAGCCTATCTATCAGATAATCCAGTTATCTCGTCATATCGGACATATGATCGTGTTTTGATTAATCACGCTACATTAAGCGCCTACCCAGTATACATCTAGCCACACATGTGTTCTTATGGGCGTTTTTTCGTCCAGAAGTGTAGCCGGACGTTCGTTACCTAAGGACGACCTATGCCTCTACTCTCAATTCTCGAATTCAAAGAAGCAAAACGGTTCGATCTCCCTCCCGCCTTCACTAAGCAAGAGCGCCAAATTAACTTTCAATTACCACCAGATTTGAAGCGTTCCCTCTCCCATATGAAGGAAGATGTCAGCAAGGTATGTTTCCTGATTCAATATGCCTACTTTAAGACAAACGCCAGATTTTACAGTCCAGCGAAGTTCCGCAAACGTGATATATCCTATGCGTGCAAACTGGTAGGCTGTGAGGAAATTGATATCGCAGCCTACAATAGCAATACTTCAAATAAGCACCGTAATAGACTGTTGGAATCTCGTGGGTGGAGTCAGTTTTGTGACGGTCACCGCCCTATCCTTACGACTTATGCTGAAAAACAAGCTTCAAATCAGTCTGAGCCTAGATTTACACTTAAGGGTATGGTTGATCTTTGTTGGGACCACCAAATTACGGTTCCTAGCTATGAAGTGCTTACCACGATTATCACAGATGCGTTTAATACTGCCGAAAAATCACTGATAGACCAGCTTGATCAAGTGCTCAGTGAAACTCATATTGAGAATCTTAATGCTTTGCTTGCTCGCGGTGAACTATCTGGCAGCCGACGCATGCCCCCTATTGCTGCTTTCAAGAATATTGAGCAAAGTATAAAACCCGGGAGAGTCGCTGAAAGCATCAAAACTGCTCGGCTTTTCCAAGGGCACTACGATGGATTCGAAAATATTTTCAAATCTGTTGAGTTGTCTGATCAAGCCACCAAATTCTATGCTAAATGGCTATCTAAAGCCGATTATCAACAGGTCACACAATTTAGGGATACAACTAAAAGCTACCTGTATGTACTCGCTTTTGTTAAAGATCAATGCTTCCAGCGTCAGGATGCGTTAGTAAAAGCGGGTAACCGGAAAATCTGGTTGACCTCTAGGTATTGCGGGGAGGTCGCAATACCCCATCTCATCGGATTTATTGGTTGATGTGCTCCGATACGATTAAGCTGTCTGTCAACTTGGGAATTGACGCTTTCCTGGATTGATGGATGCGGATTTAATCATGGCTGGGACGTTTGCGTATTCCGGTAAACGTGGCACCACCCTAGGGCGCTTTATAGATCAGAGAATATACCCGTCAACCATCAAACATTTGTGATCGTTCAGGATAGTTGTTATATTGCTTCCTCTTTGGGGAGTAGCCTGCTTCCGAAACTCGGAAGAGTTCGTGTCAACATAATTGGCCAGATGCCATGGTGCGAACACCTCTCGGTTGGCGAGACCATCGATATATCCATGCCTAAGGTCGGGCGTGCGGATATATCGTGGACTCGATATGCCCGACCGGAGTCAGTTAGATGAACCCAATAGCCCTTCTTTTGCTTGCCTTTGCCATGTCCACAGATGCTTTCGCTGCTGCGATTGGTAAAGGCGCAACCCTTAAAAAACCACGCCTCACTGAAGCTTTCAGAATCGGAATCATCTTTGGTTCTATCGAAGCAATCACGCCGCTTGTAGGCTGGCTAATTGGAAAATCAGCAGCAGGCTATGTGGAGGCCTGGGATCACTGGATTGCTTTTTCACTCCTGACGGTCCTGGGTCTTCACATGATTTATGAGGGCACAAGGCCTGATGGGGGTAGTGAGGAGCATGAAGCCCAAAAAATGTCTTTGCTCCGGACCTGTCTAACGGCATTTAGTACCAGTATTGATGCCATGGCGGTGGGTGTTAGTCTGGCCTTCATCAATGTCAACATATGGATAGCCTCAGCTTTGATTGGGCTTGCAACGACCCTCATGGTGACTATTGGCATAATGCTAGGGCGTGCTATAGGGTCGGTCATGGGACACAGAGCAGAAATTTTTGGCGGATTAACGCTGATTGCAGTGGGCGCATGGATTTTATACAGTCATCTGTAAGTTTATTTTTCGAGACTCCACAATGGGCTGGAGCCTCGAAATCTCTTTATCCGGCGTTGGTTTTCCTCGTTTCATTAATACAACGCTGCGGCTCGACAGTAACGTGCACTAATGACGGGCACCTAGCCTGAATACGTTGCCTATAGACGGCAGGCGACTCGGGAGCATGCGAAACGATCGAGACAATGGCGGCGTGAATATTTGGACCAATGGCCCAGAGGTGCAGATCGCTAATTCGTGCATCGTCATTCTCGATGGATTGCCTGACGTAGTGCTCCAAGTCGCTGCGCTGTTGATCAAGCAGCACGTGGGAAGTGTCCTTCAATAGATGCCATGACCAGCGAGTGATAAGTAACGCACCGACGATACCCATGATTGGGTCCATCCAGTTCCAGCCCGCATACTTTCCGGCCAGCAAGGCAGCAATCGCCAATACCGAAGTTAAGGCATCGGCGAGTACGTGGAAGTAGGCCGCTCGACGGTTATGATCATGATGCCCATGCCCATGCCCATGGTCGTGGTCGTGGTCGTGGTCTTCCCCACCTAATATCCAGGCCGATACTCCATTGACGATCAAGCCGATGACGGCGACAAAAATGGCTCCATTGAACGAAATTTCGACCGGGTGAATGAAACGGCCGATGCTTTCAATGACCATGAACAATGCGAAGCCGGCGAGTAGCACTGCGCCGGTGAACCCGCCTAGTGCGTTTACCTTCCCTGTGCCAAATGAAAACTGCGTATTTCCGGCGTTTCGGCGAGCGTAGGCATAGGCAAAGGCTGCAATACCTAGAGCGACCGCGTGAGAGCCCATATGCAAACCGTCGGCAAGAAGGGCCATCGAGCCATAAATAATGCCGGCCAGAATTTCCCACACCATCATGACGACAGTTAGAGCGACGACGATCAGTGAGCGCATTTCACCGGATTTTTTACGATCTTGACCAAACACATGATTGTGTTGCCATTCTTCGAGTCTGTGACCATGCATACTGAAATACTCCGAGTTAATAAAAATTATGGTCAGCAAGACCAATGATAGCGATTGATGACGAAGCCCTGCCAAAAGCTCCGCATGCTGTAGTTCGTGTTGCTACGACGCCGGAGAGCAGATGTCATTTACAGCAAACGAGAGCGAAAGGTCCCTGGTTTGTAAATGTTACGCTATGGATAGTTATGTTCACTGAAGCAATCTGACCAAGAGAGCGCCAAAAACGATCCAGATAGCGATGAATACGCCTGCTGCCATGCGGCTTACCGGATGCTCGGTGGCATTGGCAGCCGTTTCTCGGTGCTCGTTCATTACCTCTGGCGGGATAAGCTTCACGACCAGCATGATTCCCAGCGGCACAATAATGATGTCATCCACGTAACCAAGCACGGGAATGAAGTCGGGGATCAGATCGATGGGCGAGACGGCGTAAGCCGCCACAACCAGCGCCAGGGCTTTCGCCAACCACGGTGTGCGCGGGTCACGTGCGGCTAACCAGACTGCGTGCACGTCTCGCTTGATTGCCCTCGCCCACTGTTTGGTATTCGAAATTAGTTTTATTGTTCTTGATGTCATAGTGATCACTTCCTCACTCTACTCGTTCCCAACGCAGAACAAGGCCAACGTCATTGACGTCATCAACAAAGCCGCCAAGCCAAAACCGAGCGCCGGTATCCTCTTTATTTCCTTTCATTGTTACCACCTTCTGGGTGAAAAGCTTCGCTATGGCCTATTTGAGGTAGGATTTGATCACCTGCAGCACCGCTTCCAAGTCTTGTTGCCGCTGCTCCAACTCGGGTTCCCTGACGACGTGATCAGTCAAGTGCCCCTCAATGATCGCTGCCATCAGTCCATTCACCGCCCCACGAATCGCGGCGATCTGTTGCAGCACAGCCGTGCAATCGCCTTCCTCGTCAAGCTGCCTTTCCAGTGCCGTTGCCTGCCCCTGAATGCGACGAACGCGGGTTAATAGCTTCGCTTTGTCTTTGATCGTATGCATGCGGCTGTCTCTTTAAGTAGCTTAAACTATACTGGCGGATAGTATGTACATATACTAGGGGGTAGTATTCTTGTTTGCAAGAGAGGAGAGGTAGATGAAGCTCGCCAATGTGACACTCGGCAGCCGTAAGGAGTGAGCCGCATGACCGAAATTCCCGACAACATCCTGCACCTACCTGAGTACCAGGTGCTGGGCTGCAAATCCACCGACGACGAAATGCACTTCCAGGTGGACGCGCCCGATCCCATCTCCTGCGAGGAATGCGGCGTGCAGGGTGAGTTCGTGCGGTTCGGCAAGCGTGATGCTCCCTATCGGGATCTGCCCATCCACGGTAAGCGGGTCACCCTCTGGGTGGTCCGCCGCCGGTACACCTGCCGGGCCTGCAAGACTACCTTCAGGCCCCAGCTACCGGGGATGGTGGACGGCTTCCGCATGACGCTGCGGCTGCATGAATACGTGGAGAAGGAATCCTTCAACCACCCCTACACCTTCGTGGCGGCACAGACCGGCCTGGACGAGAAGACGGTACGCGACATCTTCAACGCCCGCGCCGAGTTCCTGGGGCGCTGGCACCGCTTCGAGACGCCCCGCATTCTGGGTATCGACGAGCTGTACCTGAACAAGCGCTACCGCTGCATCCTGACCAACATCGAGGAGAGAACCCTGCTCGACCTGCTGGGCACCCGTCGTCAGGACGTGGTGACCAACTACCTTATGAAAATGAAAGACCGTCAGAAGGTCGAGATCGTCAGCATGGACATATGGAACCCCTACCGAATCTTCCTCAATTCCATTTCTTCCATGCAAAAGATCTAATCCGTATTGTGACCATTAGTCATGTGAATAATGTCCTCGTACAACCGCATTGGCGATCACACGAGGAACTTATCCTCCTCCCCTCTTTTTATAACCCAGAAAGGAGGTCCCTACTCTCTTAACACTTTGCAAAAACACATGACGTTAATGCTTCGTGATTGGGCCGGTGTCGAAAAAGGCAGTTCTCACAGTGGTCGTAGATCGGTCATAACAAACATTATTCATAAGCAAAAGAAATCAGTTAAGATAGCCCAGAAAATTGCCGGTCATGTAAACCGTCGACCACGCTTGTTTATGAAGAACCCCAGAAGATGCAATTGAAGATGCTCTTAACGGTTTAAAATAGATTCTCTATGAAGTATGAAAATACACAGTTCCGTATAGTCATAATAGAAAATAACTATATTCAACACCAAAAATATTGAAAATTTTTACGGGGCACACTGGGTGTAGGGACAAGATAGCTACTCCAGCATTTCAACGCAGTTTAAAGCCGATTCCCTATTGATAAGAGTAATGGAGAGGTTCGCCCGCGCTACCAAGGCTAGCGGTTTGATTGACTGGACATATTGTCCATGGGCCACTCGATCCATGCCAGCTCCGGCGAGTTTCGACACCGTACGCAAGCTGCCTTCCAGTGCGACGCTGTCGAGTTTTCCGGCATGCAGAATCATGTTGCGCTGGCGATAGAGGCGGTGAAAAGCCTCAGCAACAGTTTCTTTGATGGTCGCGATTTCACTGCTAGGCGAGTTGAGAATAGATTTCAATCGCATTACAGCGGCTTTGTCTGTCAATCTAGGTAGCTCCGGCAGCTGATCTTCTTGAATGAGCCGAGCCAGATATGCTGAGCGTTCTCGATTGCGCGCTCCAAAAGGAAGTAGTGCCTCCGCTATTTCTGGGTATTTGCGTTCTGCTTGGTAGGAAAGAAACGTCAATTCTGCGCGGGGTAAAGAACAGGCAACCAGCGCTGCCAGATTATCAGCAGCCGCTGATCGGTTCCCAGGATCGCCCAACAACCCCTCGATCGCTCCCCATCCACCCGCGATGGCAGCGGTTGGTGAGCTCTGATCCAAATGGGACAGCAATTCAATGGCAGCATCTACATCATTAGACTCGGAAGGTGAAAAGATTAGATTCTCTCGATAAAGCGCCTTGACCCGCACACCACGTGTATTGATATTGAGCGGATAAGGAGCATCGGCGCCATTAACCCAGATAAAGGATAACATCCTGAGTTGTTCGCCCGTGGCGATGGCTGCACGTGCTGCGAAGCGGTCAAGCTGATTCCTCCCTGCTATGGCTGCGCCATAGGTGTCTCGCGCCTGGACCGTCAAAATCAAGCCAAAACTTGGTCGAATCCCGGTGGTTGAAAAGCCATGGGATTCTAACCAGTGGGATACAGCCGCTGGCTTCAACCAATCGGGTGGTGTTCCTGCTGACATACGTGGCGATTTTTCGAATAGCAACAGTACTTGGAAATCGCGCGTTGGTGTGTTCGTCATTTCCCTATTCAATTCTTCGCATAGCTCCGGCAATGAGAGGGGATCTGCTGTTTCAGTTCGGGTCTTGATGAAGGCATGTAAGTATTCACTGGAGAACCCATCATCCAACAAGTGAGTAGCGACACTGCGAGCAAAACGTTCAATTGAGAATTCTGAGTTACTCCTGACAACTTCAGCCCAACGCTGAATATAGTCAAGCTTGAAGTGGGATGCGAATGTGGCGATGGCATGGTGTGACGTGCTGTGCGCCAAAGGCAGAGGGCTGAATTGTCTTTGAATATACGCTTTTTCGGCTTTACTTAACGTAGGTTCTTTACCCAATTGTCGCGTCAATGAACTGCATAACTTCTTGAGTGAAGGCTCTCCCAGCGCGCCACTGGTAACTGCCAGGCAGGCCTCATGCAATTCCGTCAATCCGAGCACAATACCTATGTTCCATAAGGATCGATTCCAGGGTGGATTCGGCGATAGCAACTCCATTAATCGCGCTGAAGCAATGGGTTCTCGCAGATTGACAGAATTGGCCATGCAGGTTACCTTATAGCTATGTGCTGGTAGATCCAGCTAAACGTCTATAGGGGCAACGTCCCGTGATGAGATTGCTGCAAGCATATTCTGATCGGTTCCACGCCCCACTCTATTCTGATCCTGAAAGGCCCCTAACACTGGGGCCTTTTTGTTGAGGCCGAACGTTTTCGGCGGCCCACCCTCCCAAGAGCAGACCCCGTCAAATCGGCTCAAGGCTCCACAATTCTCCACTAAATTCAAAGAGTTGCCAATCCCGCAATTTGAGATTCAAACAATAGTTGTCTAATAAGCCCGCATAGGGTTTAAATCATCAGTGGATATGGCGGCAAAACGTTTAGAAAAGTAGGATGCAAGAAAACTATAACACTTTTAATATAAATAGGTTAGAGAACATCAGAGCAAAAATTGGCCTGCCAAACCGGTAGGCCTCCAGAATTATAGCTCAGGGTCATTGGGTACTTAGAGGCATTAGCTTGTCCGCTACGGAGGCTCATAGCACTACCCCATTAAGCATAAAAAACCACTTTCTTTTTACCAAAAATCCCACCATCAGAAATCCTATAGGTTGTAATAAAGCCATGATGTTTAAGGGCACTGGCAAGCAGCACTTCTTTCTCGGAATGGGGTCTATTTATCTCGCTCCCTTGATCATTTAATTTCGAATACTCTTCGTCAATTTGAGCCAACAACATCATCACCCGATCCTTTTCTATAAACTGAGATTGGCCAACAATCAAAGAGATCTTTGTTTCGGTATCTAAGTCAGATCCAATCAGTTGATTAAGATCGTCGTCGAGCAATTCAAGTCTGTCCTCACTTGGTTGATAGGGGGCAATTAGTGTTAAGACATGAGGTATAGTTTTGGTAGAGATAATCCACTCTGCAATCTGGGTAGAGGATTCCATCAAACGTTTCTTGTCCTGAGGGGATAATTTTTTAGACTGCTCGATCAAGGGCAGCAGGTGAATGTCTGG
This sequence comes from uncultured Ketobacter sp., assembly GCA_963922875.1. Taxonomy (GTDB): domain Bacteria; phylum Pseudomonadota; class Gammaproteobacteria; order Pseudomonadales; family Ketobacteraceae; genus Ketobacter. The sequence continues at coordinate 27,745 of CAWUJH010000018.1, forward strand.
TTTAACTTCTCCTATCACCTCGTCTGACAGATAGGTTTCAGATTGGTTTTCTAGGGCTATTAGCCCAAGCTTTGGAGACTTTGCTACCAATTTCGAATACAGATCCATATCATACGATTCGAATCCATTTGCTGTAATTGAGGTCCGGCCGGTAAAAGCGTTGAATTTAGCCACTTCGCCTATAACCTATTGA
>CAWUJH010000019.1:0-18935 GCA_963922875.1 uncultured Ketobacter sp.
CCGCCAATGACGTGATTGCCAATCTAGGGGTGATCCTTGCCGGTGGATTGGTGGCTTGGACCGGTTCTCGCTATCCGGATCTGTTGATTGGTCTCATTATTGGTGTCGTTGTCCTAAACGGAGCACGACGTATTTTGCAGCTAAAATCCTGATTAAAAATGAGCATTTGGGGAATTCTTCTATAATATGATAGTCTCTATCAGTGTTTTGAACCGAATAACATAAGGGCTCCACAATTCACATGAACATCCGCCATTATTTAACCTTGTTGTTAGCCGCACTGATTGCGTTGCAATCCGTGGCTGCCATGGCGGACGCCCACCGATTTCATCAGTCTGGAACAGAACACCTAAACTTCGATCATGAGCATGATTCAGCTCCTGCTGATTCAGTCAAGAAAACCTCCATGGAAGCAACCAAGGCCGCCGATCCCGCCAGCTCAGTTCTCCAGGATTGTCATCACTGCTGCCACTGCCATGGCATGACGTGTTTATATCTGGGTGGCCAGCCGGATAACCTGGAACTCACAACGTTAGGTAAAGGGAGCTCGGACTACCGCTTTATCGACCATTCTTTCGCCGGAGCACCGGATAACCCCCCTCCCATTGGCTAGTCGAATACTCAGGCATTAATACCGACCGGACTTGTTGTCTCGGTTATCGACTTGTTCAATTGTGAGGAACGAACCATGAAAAAATTTCTTGTCTCCCTGTTATTGGGTTCTTGTGTTATTGCGTCTGCTTGGGCGGACGAAAACTATTCTGTTGAAATTGTCCCGCAGCCAGATCAGGAATGGCGCTTCCAACGGCTCATGGCTTATTCAGCCGATGCCACCACTAAGGTTTCAGGCCGCCTGACATCCAGCGTGTCTAGGGGATTGCCCCGAGGCCACGTTGACGTAGCAGCTTATACACAATCCGGTCAACTCATTGCTGAAACAACCACGGATTATGTGCCCGCCATTTTGACTCAGACCATGAAGAAAAAAGGTGGCGTGCGGTTTTCCGCAGCATTCGACCAATCATTACCTTCGGATGCGGTGGTCAAGGTGGCGTTCCATCGGGAGCCGCCGATCACCAAGGTAAACCCCTCCCATAGCGGCAATATCGCCAAATAAAGGGTGGTTCTCTGGCTGCTCTCCAAGAGTGGACAGAGAACCTTATTGCCAAATCGTGAAAAGGTTTTACCTATGTTAGAAAATAACTTAGCGCTAACGCGGTGGTGTGCGGCGCTGATACTAACCATGAGCTGCATGCTCATCTCGCCATTTTCCTATTCAGCAAATTCACAACAAGCGCTGACATTACAAACAGCTATTGAAAGAACTCTGCAACAAAATCCACAGTTGCATCGGTTTGAATTTGTACGCCAGCGCTTGGTATCGGAACGTGAAACCTCCGATTTGAAACCCGCGTATCAATTGGGTGTTGAGCTGGAAAACTTCGCGGATACGGGGGAGGTATCGAGCGATACCGCTGAGTTGACTGTGGCGCTTTCTTCGGTAATCGAGCTTGGCGACAAACGACAATCACGGGTAGCGTTGGCGAATGCACGGTTGAACACGTTAGAGCTGGAACGACAGACGCACACTCTCGATGTACTCGGTGAGTTAACTAGCAACTTCATTCAACTGATGTCCACGCAACAGGAACTAGAATTGGCAACAGAGGCGGTGACGCTATCAGAATCGTTGCACAACACTGTCAAGCAGCGTGCCCGCAGTGGCGCAGCATCGGACGCTGAAGTGATGCGCGCTAAGGCCATGCTCACTCAGTCTAATATCCGGCAAGATAATTTGCGTCGGAGCCTGGAACGGCAGAAGATCGCACTCGCGCGTTTCTGGGGCAGCACGAAGATGGGATTCTCGACCGTGGAGGGAAATCTGTTCGCTTTTGGCCGGAGCCAAGCGTTTGCTGACCTGTACACAGAGGTTCAACAATCGCCCGCAATCATGGTGTTTGCTTCTGAACAACGCTTGAAAGACGCCGAAGTACGTCTGGCACAGACTCAGAACCGTGCCGACCTCGGCTGGCAGTTTGGCATTAGACGCTTCGAGGAGACAGGGGACTCAGCGCTCACGCTGGGCTTTTCCATGCCCTTGTTCAATGAAAGTCGTAACAGCGGTACCGTAAAATCCGCGCTGGCAGAACGCAATGCACTGGAGTATCAGCGCAGCGACCGGTTATTGGCGCTGCATAGTCGGCTTTATAGTGCTTATTCGCAACGTGAGCAGTTTATTGCGGCCCATCAGCAGTTGAAGCAAAGCGTGATTCCCGATCTGGAAAAAGCTCTGACGATCACTCGCCAAGCCTATGATCGGGGACGCTTGAAGTATCAAGACTGGATTACTGCGCAACAGGAATTGCTGAACGCCAAGCAGCAGATGATCGAGACGGCAACCGTCGCGCTGCTGAATCAAGCGGTCATCGAACAGCTTACGGCGCAGCCGCTGACGGAATAAACCTTACTCGCCGCGCTGTTCAACATTTGCGAAACGGTGGGAGCAAACCAGACAGGATTTTTTAATATGAAATTGACCCTGATATTATCCGCAATACTTGTGGGGTGGCTGAGTCAGAACCCTGCATTTGCCACTGAAACACCGGACAAAAAAAGCCACTCACACGCAGATCATGCGCCCCAAGCCAGCCATCAGGAAGGCGAAGAGGTTCACGATGACGAAGCGCACCACGAAAATGAAACGGATCATACGCATACTGATGAAGAACATCGCAAGGATGAAAAGGATCATGACGAGCATGAGGGAGAACATGGTCACGGCGGTGAACACGGAGAAGAACAAAGTACCCGTATTGATGATGTCATGGCCGCCCAGGTGGAAATCAAAACCGCCAGTGCTTCGTCCCAACTGCTGCGCCAGAGTATCGTTGCCTACGGACGTCTCACCACCGACGCCGGACAAATCAGCCATGTGAGGGCGCGTTACTCCGGCCTGATCAAATCGGTTAAGCACACCATCGGTGACGCCATCAAAAAAGGCGATTTACTTGCTGAAGTGGAATCCAATGAAAGCCTGAAAATCTATCCGATCCATGCTCCTATCAGCGGCACCGTTATCCAGCGCCACGCCAACACCGGCGAAATGACTCAGGATCAAGTGCTGTTTTCCATCGCGAATTTCGACACCTTGTGGGCGGAATTCCGCATTTATCCGTCACAACAATCCGTTGTCAAGGCAGGCCAGTCAGCGCACATCGATGTGGATGAGCGAGAATTCAGTGGCCAGATCCAGCACATCATTCCTGCGCTCGACAAGCCTTATCAGTTGGCGAGAGTAAAACTCGATAACCGCTCCAGCGGATTGACGCCCGGTTTATTGGTAGAAGGACAAATTATCGTGGGGGAATTCCGCGTGGATCTGGCGGTTGAGAAAGCGGCCATTCAAACCCTGAACGAACAGCCGGGTGTATTTGTCAAAAACGCGTCCGAATACGGCTTTGCGCCGTTACGACTTGGTCGTGCTGATGACCGTTACGTCGAAGTGTTATCTGGTCTGAAACCCGGGCAGTCCTATGTCAGCAAGAACAGCTACCTGATCAAGGCCGACATCGAAAAATCCGAAGCGGAACACGCACACTAAGGGGCGCATTATGATCGAATCCATCTTGCGCCTTGCCATTGCGCGGCGCTATTTAATCCTGAGTCTGACACTGGTGATCCTGGGCATCGGGATCTGGAGCTATCAACACCTGCCCATCGACGCTGTGCCGGACATCACTAACGTCCAAGTGCAAATTAATACGGCGGCTCCCGGCTATTCGCCGCTGGAAGCCGAGCAACGCATTACCTACCCAGTGGAAACCGCGCTTTATGGGTTGCCCGATCTGGCCTATACCCGATCGCTATCCCGTTACGGCCTGTCGCAAGTAACCGTGGTGTTTGAGGAAGGCACCAATATCTACTTCGCACGCAACTTGATCAATACTCGGTTGGGCGCAATCAAAAGTGTGTTGCCACCGGGTATCGAGCCAGAGATGGGGCCAATCTCCACAGGCCTGGGCGAAATCTTCATGTACACCGTGCAAGCCGAGCCGGGTGCTTTGCAGAGCAATGGCAAACCCTATGACGCGACGGCGCTACGTGAAATCCAGGACTGGATCATCAAACCGCAGCTGGCCCAGGTGAAAGGCGTGATCGAGGTCAACAGCATCGGGGGCTATAACAAACAGTATCATGTGCTGCCCGATCCGAAAAAACTGTTGTATTACCATGTCAGCGTCGAGAACCTGGTGCAGGCCCTCCAAGCCAATAACGATAACCGCGGTGCTGGTTATATCGAGCGCAACGGGCAGCAACTGCTGGTGCGTTCCCCTGGCCAATTGGCAACGCTGGAAGACATCGGCAACGTCATCATTACCGAACACGACAATGTGCCCATTAAGATTCGCGATGTTGCTGAGATTGGCATCGGTAAGGAACTGCGCACCGGGGCCGCAACCCAGGACGGCCAAGAAACAGTATTGGGTACCGCGATGATGCTGATCGGAGAAAACTCCCGCGCAGTATCACGGGACGTGGCCCAGAAACTGTTGGAAATCAAGGCCTCGCTGCCGGACGGCGTGGTGGCTGAAGCGGTCTATGACCGCACGGCATTGGTTGATAAGGCTATTGCTACGGTGACTAAGAACCTGCTTGAAGGGGCTTTGCTGGTTGTTGTGGTACTGTTTCTGCTGCTCGGTAACCTGCGTGCTGCCCTGATTACCGCCGCTGTCATTCCGCTTTCGATGCTGATGACCATTACTGGGATGGTAAAGACTGGGGTTTCGGCCAATCTGATGAGTCTGGGGGCACTGGACTTCGGACTTATTGTGGATGGCGCGGTCATTATTGTCGAAAACGCAGTGAGACGCCTGGCCCAGGCCCAGCACAATGGCACCATCCAGCCCTTGCGAGAGCGGTTGAATACCGTCTATGAGGCCACGGCTGAAGTGATTCGCCCTAGCCTGTTTGGTGTCGCCATCATAACTGTAGTGTACATTCCCATCTTCTCGCTGACGGGTGTCGAGGGCAAGATGTTCCACCCCATGGCCGCCACCGTTGTAATGGCATTGCTGTCCGCCATGGTACTGTCTCTGACCGTGGTACCGGCAGCCGTGGCCGTATTTTTGCGCGGGAAGATCAGCGAAAAAGAAAGCGTTATCATTGGTGTCACCAAAAGACTCTATGCACCCCTGCTGGGGCTTGCGCTGAAGTTTCGCTGGCTGGTCGTAGGGATGGCGACCTTGTTGGTCGGTGTGTGTCTATGGCTGGCCTCGACGTTGGGCTCGGAATTCATTCCGCAACTCAATGAAGGCGATATCGCCTTGCACGCCATGCGCATTCCGGGCACTGGCTTGGAGCAAGCCGTTGAGATGCAGGAGATTCTGGAACAACGTATCAAGTCGTTCCCCGAAGTGGACAAAGTGTTTGCCCGGATTGGCACAGCTGAAGTGGCTACCGACCCGATGCCGCCCAATGTGGCCGATAATTTCGTGATTCTAAAACCGCGCAGCGAATGGCCGGACCCGGCCAAAACCAAGACAGACTTAGTCAGGGAGATGGAGGAATCCCTGGAGGAGTTGCCTGGCAACAATTACGAGTTTACCCAGCCGATCCAGATGCGCTTCAACGAGTTGATATCCGGCGTGCGTGCCGATCTGGGCATCAAGGTCTTTGGTGATGATCTGGATCAATTGGTTGTGACCGCCAATCAGATCCACCAAGTCCTGAGCAAAGTGCCTGGTGCCGCTGATGCCCGCGTGGAACAGGTGACCGGTCTGCCGACACTCTCGGTCATTCCCGATCGCACCGCGCTGGGCCGCTACGGGCTGAACGTCGTTGAGCTACAGGATTGGGTATCAGCGGCAATTGGCGGTGAGTCCGCAGGCATTCTCTACGAAGGCGATCGTCGCTTTGAATTGATTGTGCGGTTACCTGAAACATTGCGTCGCGACCTTGAAAAACTGGCTTTTTTGCCGGTGCCTTTGCCCAACGGAGAGTACGTCCCGCTTGAAGAAGTGGCAGAGCTGGACATTTCACCCGCGCCGGCACAGATCAGCCGTGAAAACGGCAAGCGCCGGGTGGTAGTGACGGCCAATGTTCGTGGGCGGGATCTGGGCAGTTTTGTTGAGGACGTCAAGGCGCAGATCGTCGAGCAGGTTAAGTTGCCCGCCGGCTATTGGCTGGATTACGGGGGAACCTTTGAGCAGTTGGAATCGGCCAGCCAACGCCTCGCTATCGTGGTGCCCATTACTTTACTGCTAATTTTGGGCATTTTGGTGATGGCCTTTGCCTCGTTGAAGGACGCCCTGATCATTTTCAGTGGCGTACCCTTGGCACTGACCGGTGGTGTGCTGTCGCTCTATTTGAGAGGTATGCCACTGTCGATCTCTGCGGGAATTGGTTTTATCGCCCTGTCCGGCGTCGCAGTATTGAATGGCCTGGTTATGGTCGCATTCATTCGTGATCTCTGGCACGAAAAGGGAGATCTGGTGTTGGCCGTAACAGAAGGGGCTCTGACCCGTCTGCGTCCCGTGTTGATGACCGCGCTCGTGGCTAGCTTAGGTTTTGTGCCCATGGCGCTGAACACTGGCACCGGGGCCGAAGTGCAACGCCCGCTGGCGACGGTGGTGATCGGCGGCATCATTTCCTCAACCCTGCTGACCCTACTGGTGTTGCCGGTATTATATCAATGGGTGCACCGACGCGATGCTGCTGAGCGAAAACCAAAATAGTATCCTGATTGTGTCGTTGCTCTGAGCAGCGACGCAATCTGTGGGAGGATTCATGCATAATCATGACCATTCTAGCAGTTCAAAGCGAATTGGCTGGGCGTTTTTCCTAAACCTGATCTTCACGATTATTGAATTTATTGGTGGCTGGCTGACCAACAGCACCGCCATCATGGCCGATGCGGTGCATGATCTTGGCGACAGCCTCTCCATTGGCAGTGCATGGCTCCTGAACCGTCTGGGCCAGAAATCCGTCAATCCTGAATACAGGGGTCATGGGTACTTAATGGCTTTTTGTACCAAAAACTAAAATAAATTCCATTATATCATCAGTTTATAAGCTCCAAACATTTCTATCCAACCCAGACATGATTAAAAAACACTCATTAATACCCGATTTGATGAGTTAATTTCTGGACTAATAACCACGCCTCCCCAATTCTGGATCGAAATCACCTAAATGAATCAATCTTGCTGCTAAACTCGCCGATTTTTTGAGTAGGGAAAGATCGGTATGGTTAATAATGGCAACGATGATGGGAAGTTTGCACTACTTAATGACGCTGAATATACAGCACTCTATGGCACCCCACCCTTTGACGATGACGACCGTGATCGCTACTTAAGCCTCAGTGATGATGAACTGAAACTGTTTGGTAAGCGTACGACCGATCACCTAAAAATCTACTTTGTTCTGATTCTAGGATACACGAAGCACAGCGGTGTCATTCGCGATATTGAATGGAGCGAGTCTAAAGAGGACATTGCCTACATTCGTAAACGTTATCTTGGTAACCGAAAGGTAACGAAGTCTCCACTTACCCGAAACCAGAAAAAGCGTTTGTATGACTTGGTTCAGGATCATCTTAATATCAAAAAGCTGACCGAATCTGGCCAAACGAAACTGGTTAAGCAAGCTATAAAACTCGCGGCCAATTGCGCTGATAAGGTCGATATTTTGGATGAGCTTATCAGCCACATAAGCAATCAAGGGTATATGATTCCAGCGCTTTATGTTCTTCAAGACATCATTTTCCAAGCACTCAATTCGGAAACGAATCGATTAAAATCCATAACGGATTCCTTTACGTCAAGCGCTTTGAAAACCGCTATAGAGGGTTTGCTCAATACCCACAGTGATATCACCTTATCCTCTTTAAAGCGCGGCCCCAGGGAATTCAAAGCAAGTGAGATGGATACGGAAGTCAAAGTTTATGATTTTCTGGTGAATCTTACTCCCGACATTGAAACTGTGATTCGTGAACTTAAGGTTTCTCCGTTTAATATTCGGTACTACGCCAAACAAGTCAACCACTATACCATCACGCAACTACGTACCCTGGATAGCGCTCGCTCCCACTTGTATATGGTGTGCTTTCTCTACTTTCGATGGCGCCAGGTAGGCGATAACCTGGCCAATGCGTTCATCTATCACGTAAGAAAGCTTGAGTCTGATGCAAAAACATTTGGTAAGGAGCAGATTGTCAAAGAACTCAACGAAATTGAAGAAAATATTAAAAAAGCCGCTTCGATCCTTGGCCTGTTTATTGATGGCTCTGTCAAAGATGAGCTATCGTTTAAAACAGTACGGCAGCTGGCATTTAAGCATCTGAAAGCCACTGACATCGAAAATGCGAAGAATCATTTGTTAAACCTAACCGCCGACAAAGCTCAGTACGAATGGGCATACGTTGATCAGAAGCGAAAGCTGATTCAAAAATTTCTTCGTCAATTGTTTCAACGTTTCGACCTTGGGTTTGACATGGAGACCCCTCTGTTATTCGACCAGGTGATTAGAGCACAGGAAGCGTTTTGTCTTGAAAATGGATTGACCCACTTTGACCGGCGTCTCGTGCCAAAGAAGCAGCGACAGTATTTATATCAGGACGAAGACTGTGAACAAGTAAACCCACTGCGAGTGGAATTTTTTCTTTATAAACGACTGAAGGAGCGATTGGAGAAAAGGAAGTTATTTCTGCTCAACAGCGAGTCCTATGAGCCGATCGATGCCGACCTGGTTGAGGATAAGGACCTTGATCGGCTGGTGAAGGAAAGCCTGCTCCCGTCAATGAAGCAGCCTGGTAAAGAAATTGTTGCGGATAAAATGCGCCGACTCACAGACCTTTTAATGACCGTAGGCGATCGGTTACGATCGGGTGAAAACACCTCTGTGGTGCTTAAGACACAAGGCGGCAAGACTCACTGGGTGGTCAAGTACACTAAAAAGACAGAAGAAGTAAACAACCCTTTTTTTCGGGCCATGCCGCAAACCCACATCGCGGATCTCTTAGCCTTTGTTAACCAGGAGACGAAATTTTTTAATGCGTTTAAACATGCCAAAAATCGAGGTAAGCTCGCGTCCTCGGATTTTGATCCTCTGGTGGCCTGCATCATCGCCAATGCTACCCGGTATGGAATCTTTAAAATGGCGGATATATGCAATTTCAATCACGATAAGCTGCGGATAGTACAAGCTAACCTGGTAAGAATGGAGACTTTGCGAGCGGCCAATGACCGAGTCAGTGACGCCGTCGCCGGGTTGCCCATTTTTAAATACTATTACATTCAAGCGGGTAAAATTCATGCCAGCAGCGATGGCCAGAAACTTAAAACCAAACGTAAGACCATCAGAACCCGATTTTCAACCAAATACATCAAAACAGGACCGGGCGTTTCCGGGTTGGCGCTGACCGCAAATTTTGTTCCGTTGTACGGCAAGATTATTGGCTTGAATGAACACGAATCCCATTTTGTTTTTGACCTACTGTATAACAACTCATCGGACATTCAACCGGATATTCTGTCCACTGATTCACATGGAAGTAATCGATTTAATTTTGCGCTACTCGATCTCGCGGGTTGGACCTTTGCTCCCCGTTACGCCAATGTCAACAAAGAGATGAACCAGTTATTTAAGGTGGATGAAATCGAAGGTACCCACGAAATTAGCCTATTAAAACCCATTGACGTGGAACTTATTTGTGACAACTGGTCGTTTATTCAGAAAGTTATGGTATCGCTTACCTCCAGACACACGTCGCAGGCCTCCATTATCAGAAAGCTCTCCGGAACGGCCGCCGGTAATCAGCAGTTCAAAGCACTCGCAGAATACAATCGGCTCATCAAGTGTATCTATCTTCTGGAATACGTAGACGATGACAAACTGCGTCAGTATGTGCAAAAGGCGCTGAATCGAGGTGAAGCCTATCACCAGCTGCAACGGCACATTGAGGAAATCAATGGTGCCCGTTTCAAGGGGGATGATAAGCAAATTGATGAGGCGTACGAATGCGCACGTCTACTGGCGAATTGCATGGTCTTTTTCAACGCGCTGATTCTGTCTAATCTCCTCATTCGCTTTGAGAAACACAAACGTCTGGATTTGGCAGAAATCACCAAAACAGTGTCACCCGTGGCTTGGGCGCATATCAATATCAATGGATCGTATATCATCGACTTCATGAATGGGGTCCAGCTGGATATTGAAGCGCTAATGCAGCCGGTGTTTGATCGCAATGGCGTGATGACCTAATGGGTCATTCGGTTTCCAATAGAGGGATTCCGCAATCACCGCACTGTATGTTCAAATCTGGTTTGCCCCAGACTTTCATGTAACAGCCACTGCAGTAGTATTTGTGGCGGTTGGATTTATTGGCGGGCTTTGAGGAGGGAATGGCGTGGGTATCGCCTGAGGACTGGAAAGGTAACGCCGCCAAGAACGCCTGCTCTATGGTTTCCATCGAAAACGGCAGGCTTTCCGCAATGGAGTCTTGAGAAGGCGTCAATTGGTTTACAGGTGGTTCTGATTGGGTTTTGTTTGATTGTACACTACCAACTTCAACCCCATTGACATCGTAGATCGGCGCTGGTGACGCTGGGTGGGGAATCGGAAAAGCGTCCACCCAGCTAATCCGTACACCGGAATTGATGAGCTGGGTGCAGGCCTTCAGGAAAGGACCATCCGATAAGATGTAATCCGACACCGATTGACCGACAATGGTGCCACCGGGCTTCCCTGTTGTGCTGGGCATCAGCCCAATAGCAATCATTTTACGGGCCCATTCTTCGTTATGGTAGCCGCTACGGCTGGGGCGGCCATAATGCGATTGCCAAACATGGACCATTTCATGGCATAGCGTCTGGAAGATATCCATTAACGAGTAATTGGCAAAGTACTCTGGATTGATGGCGAGCTCATCGCTAAACTTGCCTTCAGCGGCATGGTACCAGCGGCGAAAGGAAACATAGCCCATCAGACGCTTTTGTCGCTGAAAAGTGATTACACATTTAGGAAGCTGATCGTCAAACAAAGCCTGATTAAAGTAGTCGTAGGCTGTTTGAAATAAAAGGTAGGCTTCGCCGGTCGGATCGGTCATTGGTTATTTTTTGCCTGTTTTGTGCAGTACAGAAATATTGGCATATGGTTATATAGGCGCTCATATATATAACTATACCGAATATAGTTATTGCATCCTAGTACAGACTTTACTGTAACTCAGTACACCAGATTTGACTAACACCCAGCATTTCTTTGACTCAGAATTTCCCTGACACCCGCATTATTGTTCTTACTGTACAGGATCAGCGTGCTTACTGGCCTACCAGCTTTAATTGATCAAATATCTGGTTTTTGGTGTTCAACTCCGCTTCCAGGGCTGTGAGCTTCAGCGTCATGGCCTGAATCGAGTCCGCCTTGTTCCGCAACTCCAGTCTCAAGTCGTTCACAGTACCCACTTGGTGATTCAGGGAATCAATCTGAGAAGCCTGCAATCGAAGTTGATCTTCCGCCGACCTAAGTTCGCTGCAAGCCTGGTCATATTGAGCGGTTTGTGTGGAGAGTTGCTTCCTGCTTTCACTCAATTGAGTAACGAGCTTGGCATTGTCTTTGTTGAGTTGGGTAATATCCGTTTGTCGCAGGGAGAGTGTTTGTTGCAGCTGGCGTTGTTCTGCTTGCAGAGCCTGGAGCTGTTGCTCATGGCGTCGCTGGTCCTGATCACGCTGTTCTTTAACGGAATCGCGGTAGTGTTGCAGGCCTTCGCGGGCATGCTGGTGTTTTTCCTCCAATGATTGGATCTGACTGTTTTTATCGTCCAACAGCGCTTTTTGGTCTTCCAGTTGCTGCTGCATTCGTGATTTTTGTTCGCTGAGTGATCGCAGCTCCAGGTTAGTAGCCGCCATTTGCTGCTTGGCTTCGACCAGCTGACGCTCAAGGTCCTGAACTTGTTGTTGGAACTGAGTGCTGCAGGCTGATTGTTGGCTGAGCCGCTCTTCCATCTGCGCGATCTTAGCCTGGTGACGGGTTTCCGCCTGTTCAACAAGGGCCTGTGCATCCTCACGCAGACTGGCCGCAAGCCGAGCTACTTGCTCTGTGATTGCACGAGTTAACAGAGCTTCATCATCCAAGCGTGCCGCTTCTTGGTCTTCCAGTTCTTTAAGATAGCGATGGATCGTGGTTTTCGATCCGGTATTGCCCAGTTCAATCCTCAATGCATCGATAGAAGGGTTCTGGCCTTTGGCTAACAGGGCTTCCCGAGCCTGCTGCACTAACGCTTTGTTGATACCGCCACGAGCCATAGCTTTGTCCTCTCTGCATATTTCATACTGTATTACGTACCATGTATATACATACCATATTGAACATAATAATACACAATTATTTTTGTAAAACTAAGAAAATATAATAGGGAGTTATTCTTTCTCTGGTCGATTTTGAACGGTATACTCATCGCAATTCAGTACACATCACCCTTATTCGCAGGTTCAGGGATATGAGCAAACCACCCCAACCACCACAGAATCCGATTGCCTCGCCGCTGATTCAGGATGTCCGCCAACTGATTGAGGCTTCCCGGCAGCGGGTAGCCACCACTGTCAATACTGAGCTGTCTCTGTTGTACTGGCAAATTGGTCAGCGAATCGATCAGGAAAACCTGACTGGAGAACGTGCGGGGTACGGTCAAGAGATTGTGGCTACACTGTCGCAACAATTGAGTCGTGATTATGGCTCCGGCTTTAGCCGCTCGGGCCTCGCTCGGATGATCAAATTCAACCAATGCTTTCCGGACATTGAAATAGTGAAGGCATTGGCCCAATCACTCAGTTGGTCGCACTTCAAAGAGTTGCTGCCTTTAGATAAGCCGTTACAACGGGAGTACTATGCCGAGCTGTGCCGGGTGGAGCGCTGGAGCGTACGAACTCTTCGCAAGAAGATAGATTGCATGCTTTATGAGCGTACTGCGTTATCCAAAAAACCCGATGAATTGGCTCGTCTTGAACTTGCCAAATTGCGTGACACGGATTTGCTGACCCCCGACCTGGTATTTAAAGACCCATATTTCCTGGAATTCCTGGGTCTCCAGGATCACTATCTCGAAAAAGACCTGGAAGACGCGATTCTTCGGGACATGGAGCTGTTCCTGATGGAACTCGGCGCAGGCTTTGCCTTTCTTGCCCGTCAAAAGCGCATTCAAATTGATAGTGATGATTTTTACATTGACCTGCTGTTCTATAACCGACATCTAAAGCGGTTGGTCGCCATTGAACTCAAGCAAGGGGATTTCAAGCCGGAACACAAGGGACAAATGGAACTGTATTTGCGCTGGCTCAATAAGCACGACCGACAGCCTGACGAAGCACCACCGCTGGGTATTATTCTGTGTGCTGGTAAAAAGCAGGAGCAAATCGAGTTATTGGAACTGGATCAATCTGGCATCCATGTCGCCGAATACCTGACCGCGCTGCCCTCAAAAGAACTGCTTCGAGAGCGATTCCACCAAGCTATTGAGTCATCACGTCAACGTCTATTGGACCGAACTCCGAACGATGAACAAGATTGATCAATACATCCAGGCCGCCACGCGGGAGAACACCCGCAAGAGCTACCAGGCCGCGGTTGATCACTTTGAAGTAACCTGGGGTGGCTTTTTACCTGCCACACCAGGGGCGATTTGCCGTTATCTGGTGGATCACGCTGAAACCCATGCCGTCAACACACTCAAACAACGACTGGCTGCGCTTGCTCAATGGCATATTGACCAAGGATTTCCCGATCCCACCAAAGCGCCCATGGTGAAAAAGGTGCTCAAAGGGATTAAAGAACTGCACCCTCAACAGGAAAAGCAAGCCAAACCGTTACAGATTGACCAATTAAAAACCCTGGTTCAATGGCTCGATGAGACCTACCAAAAGGCAGTAGTGGCGCAAGATCGAAAAGCCCAACTCAGCACTGCAAGAAACAAAGCCTTGATCCTATTGGGGTTCTGGCGAGGTTTTCGCAGTGATGAACTGTGTCGTTTGTCTATTGAGCATATCCAGGTCGCACCCGGACAAGGCCTTTCCATTTTCTTGTCCAGAAGCAAAGGCGATCGCAACAATCAGGGGCGTACCTACCCGGTACCGGCACTTCAAAGCCTTTGTCCTGTCAACGCCTATCTGGATTGGCTGACGGTTTCTCAACTCCAAAGTGGACCTGTATTTCGTCGTATTGACCGCTGGGGCAATGTTTCTCAATCGGCTATACAGCCCAACAGTGTCATAACGCTACTACGGAAATTAATGGATCAGGCTGCTATCCCCGATTTCAAAAGCTATAGCAGCCACTCGCTTCGTCGTGGTTTTGCATCCTGGGCCAACGACAACGGGTGGGACTTAAGGATGCTGATGGAATATGTAGGCTGGAAAGATGTGAAATCGGTGATGCGTTATATAACGAGTTCGGAACGTTTTCACTTTGGTGAATTACCCAACAAACTATAGGTTTGTTTTTACCAGTTACCGGTACCTATTAAGGGGCACAGGGGACACTAACAGTATGTATCGATTCCAATATTGCATGGATTCCAGTATGTGCAATTTAAGGCTACGTTAAACGCTGACACTATACGATGAATTCATTAAGAAAACGCAAAATATCATATTCTAGGGGTGGGATTGGGCTGACACTTACTCTTTTCTAACCTCTTTTGGTAACAGTACACCACAATTTGCGCTGAACGTGGGGTATAGGCTAAGCTTAGTAAGCAAGTGTTGCGGGTAAGACTGCTATATAGGAGAATCGTTATGCAAATGAATGCAATTCACCATGATTATAGTAATCAAACAGAGTCCTATTTCAAAAATAATAGATTTTCCAAGCCTGATGGGCTTGGCATGGTTGACAAAGTTTCTCCAGAATTTATCACCGGCACGACAGAAGACCTTCGCGATTATCTGGCAAATTTTGACCTTCGAAATATATCACCTAAAGACTTGGCTAAATTGGCATCGAAATTATTTGAAGAAGGAGAAATTTCTGATAGCGCCGCTGGGGAATTTATAATGGCCGCCCGACTAGACCGGCCAGATCAAACTACTCCAATAGATGCCATCAAGTTATTCGAAGAAAAATTCGAACATACAGTAGAAATATCAAAAAACGATCCCACACTAGAAAGTGCTAAACGAATTGCCAGTGACTCGCTCCACACAATATACAACATTTCAGACTTCATCAGCGGTATTAGAGCCAATATAGGCGTTGATATAAAAGTATAGATATAGATAGGCTGGTATTTCCCAGCCCATCTATCAGTCGCTTACAGTGGTAGTTTGTAGTCAAAACTCCATGAAGTTGCCGTAACCGATCCTAAATTATTTACGACAATGCGGTATTGACCTGCTGTACCTGAGTAGAAATAACCTGAAAGCCCAGATGCAACCGTACTCCAGCTTCCACCGGAAAGCTTTTGTAATGCAACCTGGATAAATGCTGAAGATGGATATTTACTAACACTGCTTGCTGTATGGTTTCCAACACAGCTTGTCGTATAGGAGAAAGCGACAACAGAGGAATAACCGGTCAAATACCCACCGCTCGCCGAACTATGGAACGCCAAACATCCAGCTAGCGACTCATTTTGGATTTGTTCTTCTGCTTCGAAATCTCGCTTTAATACAAAAGATTCTCCTGCTTTATTTGTTGCTTCTATATACTGGGAAGCAGGACTTTCTTGAGCTAAGACATAGCTTGGGACAAGTAGTATAGTTAAAACAAAGGCCAGTGCGGTTTTGACGTTTCTCATTATTGATTCTCCAGTTCCTTGAAGTATGAGTAAAAAGCAATGACAAAGGCGTAAAGCATGCTGTTTAACGCCGATTCAAATAAAAGGTAAGATTCTGCACTCTCTACGATGAGCCACCGTACCAAGTTATTATTACCATTTTAAGTATAGCAAGGAACTGAATCTATAAAGCCATCTTTACGTTGCCTGTAAGCAAGTGGATTCATTGTAAGGTTTGCGTTCGATCCAGCATTTGACATCAATTTGGAATGTCCGCATTTGCGTGTTGGTTCGCGTGCAAGCGATTCAATCCGAGCTGCTGTTTTTCGCCCCTTTGAGACGGTCTACCTTTCAATCATTCGCCCTGAAGATAAGCAGCTAGTAAGATATCGAAATCTGAACGCTGTATACCACTGATAGCATTAGGTTTATTTTTATTCTTGGTACTAAAAGCCTCTAAGTACCCACGCCCCCTGTAAGTGGGGTGTTGAACATTGTTGCGGGTAAACCGTCGAAGAATGGCTTCTGGTTCTGCATTTCCGTGTTTCAGCGCCGCGGTGTATTTGATCATTTCATCATACTGCTGGCCAATCACTTCCCAGTTAATCGGATTGCTTTTGAGTATTGGCTGAAGATTACCGTATTCACCTGGCTGTTCATCACCGGTTAGCGATAATTTTTGTGAGGCCAACGCCTTTAATCGGGGTAGTAAGTCGAATCCTAATAAATGACAGAAGGCAAAAGCGACCTCACTTTGCCCATGGGAATCGACAAATTGTTTTTCGACTTCCATATCCGTGCAATGCCTCAGTACACCTTCGATCATCGAGGCAACTTCGGAAGATGAGCAGCGTTTAAGCTGTGAGTAGATACAGGTAGAATTTTTCTCGACATGCCAATAAATCATAACGCCACGCCCCTGGTAGCGGATATGTCATTCAGTCAGTAAATTCGCATCCCAGGCGCCAATTTTCTTCGAATCTGAGGCACAAGCTGTGGTACCTTCTCCCCAAATATCAGGATTTCTGATCTGAAGGGTTGCATTGACGACATCTCTTATTGCCGCTCTAAGACTGCCTTTGTGAATGTACTGGTTTCTGGCATAGAGAAGTTCTCTATAACCAAAGCCATGGGGCCCATCGGCTAGCCTTTTAATTCCGGCGTTGGTACCCAGGGCATACAACACCAGTAATAGGCGTCTTTGAATCTCATCCCTGCTCAATCTTTCTTTCGATGCGACACTAGAAAACCGAGAAGTAAAATCAATCCGTAAGTCTGATTCTTTGAGAACATCAAGTAAACTCGTCATCGGCCAGCGTTCTTGTATCGCTTCTTTGATTTTATGGATATTCGCTGGCGCTGGTAATGGCTCATAGGGCGTCAACGTAATCCGGTTTTTCCCTGTGGTTTTTAGGCGAACATTTTTGTTCCCTGGTAAGGTTTGATTCAAGCTGGTAAGCGCTTCGGTCATTTGCTTCTTTATGGTTGCTATGAATTCAGACGCGTCCTTGGTATGACCGAGATCCTGATAGTAGTTGTCGCGATTATCATCGAAGTCCTGCGGTAAATCCTCATCTGGATTTCTGTATTTATCCGCGCCTTCCACCCATATTTCTTTGCACCGTAGCCTGTCCCTTAATGCCTGTAATACGCATATCTCGTAGTTGATTCGATTTATTCTCAGAGTCTTTCCGTGTTTTTCGATGACAACGTCCCGCCACTTCGGTTTTACCACGCCGTCAATGGGAATTCGGTCATTTAGAATGAGGTATTGCTGTTTACTTTCCCTGTGTTCAGAGATCCACTCGAGTGCATCCAGTACTGGGCGATGGGTTTGGTTGTTTGACTTAAAAAGTAGTAAATCCAGTAACTTTGGCAGCATACGCCGGTAATGGCTGCTATAAGAAGAGCGTATCAGTGTGTGTACTTGCTTTTTATACCCTGGCCCTGAAGACTTAAATTCCTTAACCAAGTTGGTCAGAGTCGTTTGTCCCGCAATGGGGTAGATAACGTCTTGCACCTGGGAGTCTGGGTTATCTAGTGAAGCTTCAGCAATCTTAAATAACAATGTGTTTTTGCCGTAAACCTTCTGAAAGTCTTTCAACATCGATTTCACGACTTTTTTTTTCAGCTCGTGCGTTTAAACGATGGACAATTTGGCTGAATAATTCAATCAGGCCATCGATGACTTCTCTTTGCCGTGAAAAGCAAAACATAGTTAGCATGGCATACATAGCTGTATCTTGGTGCCGACGAACTTCCCAGGCATTTTCTGCTGATATTCGCTGACGGTACCTAGCAACTATTTTAGGGTTAAGATTGCCAAGCAACTGGTGATTAAGGTTGAGTGAATTCAAGAATCTAAGTTTTTTACTTTCCGCTAAAACACTGTCGAGACTCATCCTACCTGGCTCTGACTTTAACTCCGTGTAGGAAATGCTACCCGCTGAGTCTGCAACTAGACCGCTTAGATTTTCTTTTGCCTCTGGAGACAAAGACTCTGTAATTTGTTGGAACAAACGACGCTCAAATTCACTGATAGCGTGGTTTATTAGCCGATCAACTTCTTTTTGAGAAGGAAACTCAATGTGATTTTGATGGAACCACATGGCAAGCCTGCTTTCCCATTCCTCATTCTCACCATTATGACGAGATAAGTGGGTAATTAACCATTCTGCGGCAGCATCTTTATCTGATTTTTTAACTCTACGGATACCCAAGAAAGCTAATATTTCGACTCTATGCCGTCTACCAGTCCGACCTAGCCAATCATAATCATCTAGCTCGGATGCTTCTGAATCAAGCTGATCGCATAAGTATTGCAATGCAGCCCCTGGAATGTCTGAAGATCGATGGGGAAATTGGCCGGTATTTTGGTAATACTTGAGTTGGGTGTATAGCCCTAGGTGACTTTTTCCTGGTTTACTGCTCTTTAATTCTAATTCTCGATAGCTGAGTGACCAATATTTGGCGAGCTCTTCTGTATCCCACAGTCTTTTCATGTCCATATTCCTTTATTAGTTTTTATTTTGCAGGAAGAGGGTACAGAAAGATTATTAATTAAACAAAAAGTTGGCCGTTATCGCACGGTAGAGTGTACTTCCCCAACACCTGGGCACCGGCAGCAAAAGCACCATCGCGCCATTGCTCAAGCGTTGGCGGTCAG
>CAWUJH010000020.1:0-15977 GCA_963922875.1 uncultured Ketobacter sp.
CGTTAGGTCCTCGGTTCAAGTCCGAGCAGGCCCACCATTTAAACCTTTAAAATCAATAAGTTATAGAATAGCCTGTAGTTTTTCTGGGGTTTAAATATGTGTAACCCCATACTGTCCCCCTTATTTACCATGGGACTCCTTCTGCACAAGTCGTATTTGCGGGGTTACACTGGGGTTACAGTGAATCCATGCATTGCAACAGCTAACGAGAATAGAAGGAGCCGGTAAGTGTCTGATTTCAAGGATCTCAACCTCAACCGCGAACAGATTGATGACTACGTACGTGCCTTTGTTGAGGAGCGAGGCCTGACGCTAGATGGTGGCAAACTCAAAGATCAAGCAAAAGGGAAACGTGTCGAGTTTGGCAAAGCTGGCAGTAACTATGCGATGGTTGACCTACACCTCAATAAAGATGGAACAACCACCATCCAGTGGAAGCTAGGGAAAAACCAACCACTAGGCAAGGAACTAGCTGATTACTTAAAGGCAACAATTGATCCGAATGAGTTCGAGCAGGTCAACCTGTCGCTAAAAGGAATTGTTTCCGATGACATTCAGCCAATACTTGATCAAGTCTGCGAGGCCGACGATATTGAGTGTGAATCTTTACAGGACAATGATCAAAAGCTTCAAGTAGCCATTTGTAATACGGCTCATCAGGACCGCCTGGTGATAACCCATCACCGAGGGACTAGAACCCTACAGATTCAAGGTAAACCTCTCTCCTGCTATCGCCGAATTGTCTATTTGCTCTCAGAGCTGCTAGACCTTGGTGGCTTAGAGCAAGTGATTTGTAGAAAAGACGATGGGGTCGCCGAAATAGTCCGCAAGGAAATGGCTGAAGATTACTTAAAAAAATTCTTTGAGCGCAGCTATGAATCACTTCCAGAGTTAGTTAGAAAGCTATTGCTTTCCGGCTGTTGCGTTAAACTCGCTGCGCCGCAGCTACCTGAATATTCCATGCTCGTATATCCAGACCTGAGGGCGCTAGAGGGTGTTTTAAAAGAGGAGCTGATTGGCTACAACATGTCCGTAGCTGATGCGAAGAATGGCTTCGGAGACTTTTTTGAGAAAGCTAAAGAAGGCTTTGAGTTAAAACAGAATTTCTCAGATGCAGTTGCTCACGTCGGCATGGTGAAAGCGTTCAATGAGGCCTATAGTTTCTTCAGCAAGCATCGTAACGGCTTGTTCCATATGGAAGAGTTTGCCGATGGCAGCAGAACCGTTGACACTCTTGATAAGGCCATCGGACTCTCTAAAGAGGCTTATCGTGTTATTGATGGCCTACTTACTGCTAGAATGTAACTTATGATCGATAAAATTCGTATAGTGGGCAAAATAGCTGTGATCACGGCGACAGCCGAATTCAACCCATTGCGTCACATGAGCCAACTAAGCAAAGAGCTTGAATCCTTGAGATTCGAGGGACATGTCCTGCTTGACCTCCTATCGGTTAATGGTCTAGCTGAGAATCGCTTTGTGAGTGTGGAGTTTGACGGTCACGCTTTTGACCGCAGGTCACTTAGCGTGGAGTCCGCTATCGACCCCTTACTCCGAGAAGAGCAAAACTCTTTAATAAAGCAAAATCCCAGCTTCCTTCAGGACAGCGTTTTAACTCCTTCCGAGCTGAATGATTTTTTGCATTAGGGAATCTTTCAAACTTGTTAATTCAGCCACCAATTTATTACTTGTTTTGATGATTCGGGATCAATAGATTCAACCGATTTTGCGAACTCCGCAGAAGACATCCCAGCCCTATCTATATATTGACCAAACAAGCCTACCAAATGGCTAAATCTCAAATTTAGTTCACCAGTCTCAATCGGCATTTCTAAGAAGTGGTTATAGAAAACCTCGCTCAACAGCTCCGCATCTTTCTTACTCATCTCAACCTCCCCACACAGAAAAAGCCGATGGCCAAGCCTATACAAATCAACAACTAGACCGCCCGTTTGAAACTCTGAAGGATTCCGGTGAAGCATCACGATATAGGCAGCAATTACACCACTGATAACATCCAGCAGCAGCGAGTGTGCAAGACCATCCGGCAGATGCGTTTGATTGTTGGGTCTAACCAGGTACATCAATGCCGCGCAAAGAGGGCTTACTGAGTCATAGGGATTGATTCGTTCGGCAATAAATGGATAAGCCACAGGCCTCTTTTTCAACCACGCGGCATAGCGTTTGGATTTTTGGTTTACTGATGGAGTCAGAGGCTTGCCGCCCCGGTAGGAGGTGAATTTCGGTCTCTCCAGGTTAGGGATTCTGGGAATTAAATCGCACACCGCAGAGTTAACCACGGCCAAAATTTCCTCAGCTTCGGCCAATGTCTCTTGGTTATTTGGAATGTTGCTTCGGCTGATTAAATCCAGCGCTACTAACAACGTCTGTTCAGGGGCAGTAGTACTACGGCCACCCCACTTGCTTCCCAGATCCTCATCAAATAGACCATCGATCAGCTTACGAGTCGTCAGGTTTGGCAATGCTTCACCGTTGCGCCATCTAAAGAAGGGTCGCCGAGGCAGATCAAAACGTTTTTTGGAGTCTTTGTGGCAAGCAGTAAATCGATTGAGATACTCATAGCGATCAAATTTTTCACCGCTATCAGAAGGCTTTACCTCCAAGCACTTACGCTCCAGTTCTCGAATCAATATTCGAGCCCGCAAAGGATTTGCAGCAAATGCTGAAACTGATTTCGCTTGCTCTCTCATGACCACCTAAAAGTGTCTTTTCATATAAATTAAAAGACACTTTAAAGTCACCCTTCCTAAGAGTCAATCATCCATCATCACACCATGCTATTTCATGCCATATGGAGTAACGATGGATACTCAACAACCTGAGCGATACCTCACTTACGAACAAGTGGCCTCGCTCCTTTGCATGTCTACAGGTGGACTCAGAAACCGGCACAGCAGGGGTGAGCCCATGCCGCCGTCTGTAAAAATTGGCCGGAGACGGTTATTCCCGGAGTCTGCCTTTCATGCTTGGCTCAAAGAGCAGCGAAGCAATGGAGACACCTTGTGACTTCTCTGCTTACAAAGACTTTGGATATTGCTGAGGCCTTCAATTCCACGCCTGATCCTGTTGATTACGTGCTGCCCAATATGGTGGCTGGTACCGTCGGCGCTCTGGTATCACCGGGCGGTGCCGGAAAATCCATGCTGATACTCCAACTGGCCATGCAGATTGCGGGCGGGTCAGATCTACTGGAGATTGGCGAACTCAATCACGGCACCGTGACTTACCTACCCGCCGAAGATCCGCTCATCACCATTCACCACCGCTTGCATGCGCTGGGCAAGCATTTGAGCGAAGAGCAGAAACAGCTCATTTCACACCAGATGACTATTTTTCCCTTGGTTGGCGTGATGCCAAACATCATGGGATCGCAATGGCGTAATGAGCTGCTCAGGGTGGCTGATGGTCGCCGCTTGATGGTATTGGACACGCTGAGGCGCTTCCACATCGAGGAAGAGAATGCCAGCGGCCCCATGAGTCTGGTCGTAGGTTCTATGGAGTCCATCGCAGCAGAAACGGGCTGCTCTATTGTCTTTCTGCACCACGCCAGCAAGGGCGCGGCTATGTCCGGTGCTGGCGATTTGCAGCAGGCCAGCCGGGGCTCTTCGGTGTTAGTCGATAACGTGCGCTGGCAAGCCTACCTCGCGGGCATGACTCAGGCGGAAGCCGAGAGCTTGGGTGTAGACGCCTCCCAGCGCGGGTACTTCGTGCGCTTTGGTGTCAGCAAGGCCAACTATGGCCCGCCTTTTAAGGAACGCTGGTTTCGCAGACACGAAGGCGGGGTATTGAAGCCCGCTGTTCTTGAGCCCACCAGAAACAGAGGGACTCGCCGTGACGAAGTTTGATTTAACTCACGCCCGGCACGACCCCGCTCACTGCTTGGCACCCGGACTATTCCGCAGCCTGAAACGGGGTGAGCGGAAAACCAGCAAGCTCGATGTAGTCTATGAATTTGGCCAAGGCCAAAAAATTGAATTCAGTGGGCCAGAACCCTTGGGCGCAGATGACCTGCGTATCCTGCAGGGTCTGGTAGCCATGGCTGGCCCCGCCGGTCTGGTGCTCTCCCCAGAGCCAAAAACCGATGCTGGACTTCAGCTACGCCTGTTTATGGAACCCAAGTGGGATGCCATTCAGCAAGATGCCATGGTGGTCAAAGGCAGCTATCGAGCCCTTGCCAAAGAAATTGGCTACGCCAACATTGAGGACACCAAGCCCATCCGTGACTGCATCGAACGGCTATGGAAGGTATCGATCATTGCGCTATCAGGCGGTAAACGTCGCGGTTTCCGGCTCTTGGCTGAGTACGCCAGTGACGATGCAGCAGGCAAGCTGTTTGTCGCTCTCAATCCAATGATCGCCCAGGCAGTGATGGGTGGTAACCAGCACGTTCGAATAAACCTGTGGGAGGTGCGCTCCCTCAAAAGTGACGCGGCCCGGCTAATTCACCAGCGCCTGTGCGGCTGGATCGACCCCGGTAGATCTCGCCGTATCGAGCTGGATACGCTGTGCTCCTATGTCTGGCCAGATCCAGCCAGCGCCACCACCATGCGCAAACGTCGGCAACGGGCCAGAGAGTCTCTGCCCGAGCTTATTCGCATTCAGTGGAAGGTAAGCGAATACGCCTTGGGCAAGTTCGAGATTACTCGGCCGCCCCACGATAACGGTCACAAAGCCCCCGGTAACTGTCACGAATCCCCCCGGCAACCGTCACGCCCTAATGAAGCCGATCCCTGTAACGACGAGGGCTTCAGAGTCGTTGGGGAGGTTCATCCATGATTATCCAGATAATCCACTAGGCGTAGCAAATTGCCTAAAGGCATTTGCTTGTGCCTAAGAGGAAAAGTTTTGGAAAAGCAAAAATTTAGTGGATGCAAATTCGCAATCAATCACTCAATAGGAGAGATGTTATGACCACAAATGACGTGGAACACTCAAATCAGAAGGAAATACCCACTCGCAGCTTCACCAGGGTGCTATCTCTTGTCGTAGCTCTGGAAAAGATCGAGAAGCCAGACCTGAAGAAGCTAACCAATAACACAGGAATTCCGGAGCGCTCGATTCACGCCATGCTGGATCGGCTACATCGGGAATACTTCATGGTGGTTGAACGAGTGCGAGGCCGTCGATTTGGTTACTACAAGATCACTGATTGGGGCGCCCTGAACAAAGAGCGCGTGATGCAGCAAGCAAGCCCTGATGACGAGCGCGAAACCACGAACGATCAGCAGACAGAACTCGATTTCCAGCAAATTTGACAGGCTGCATGACTCATATACGTTGCCCACTGCAAACCCATTTCCTTACGAGGTCTATATGGATAGGAATAGCCTGATAAACATAAGGCAAAAGCGATACCAGGATTTTTGCGCCTTTATGAAAAGCAGGGGCTACACCAGCCCCGACGCAATACGGCGGTTTCAAGCCTCCATGGTGATGAGCGCCCTTACCTATATAGCGACTTTAGTCGTGGCTTACCTGCTGGCACTGATGGTCATGCCAGGCCATGAACTCCTGGCAAAGGCAATCCTAATCACCCTCGCCCTTTGGGTACTGGCTTCCAAGTGGGTCAGCTACCGTTGGGCGCAGGCGTTCATGGAGAATAACTATGTCAAATAGTGACTGGGGAATGAGGGCCAGCGAGATGGCCCGCTGGGCCAACAAGCTGGCATCCGGCTGGGATTGGAGCGTATGGGAAAATTTGCTCTTTTCCCTTGGACTGATTGCCCTTTGGCTGATGTTCTTATCGCTGGCTGTGATTGGAGTTATCAGGCCACTTAGGCGGCGTTGGGCGTCCTTCTGCGGTGTAACTGTCACACCCATGCACGGTGGGATAAGTTTCGTTGTTTCAGCATTCGTATTTTCTTTGGCTCATGCGGCTATTTTTGGGGAGGGCGTGATCGCCTATTGGGTGAATACAGCGCTCCCACCGAGAATGGTGGAAGCGCTGGCAGAGACATCATTTAAGTATCTGTCTGTAGTCGGCTGGATCTTTGCCTAATTTGAGGTGGAAAGCATTCGGCTTACCTTGCTCATACCTCCTTTTGCGGCTTGCGCCATCTTGCCTACGCCACCACCCATTTTTTGCCCAAGGTTTGATGCAGCCGAAGAGGCACCTTGGCGCATGGAGCGCTCGCCATTGCTAACCACCTTGGCCGCGCCCCCCACAAAAATATTGCGGCTCTGCTGCTCGTTGGAAGCTTCCCCCAGGTTTTCAGCTCCACCACCGATATAGCGCAAGACTTTATCCGGCACTTCATGGATTAGGCCAAATGCCCTATGAGCTATCTGTACCATCACTGCGGTGAAAATGGCCAGCATCGCAGCAAGGGTCACAATGCCAGATAGAGTATCGCCAATCATGGAGGACATCGCTGGGAGAAACAGAATTCCAACCACCTTGCCCATTACGATTATCAACAGCATGGCGGCAAAGAACCCGAACAACATCAATATAGGCCGCAGAAACAGCGACAGGATCACCATGTATCCAGCCAAGGCTCGCTGCCCGACAAACCCCTGCCCCTCAGGCATGGCATGAGATACCGCCCAAATGGGCGCTGCAATCACAGCCTCGATCACCAACACAAACCAGCCTGCTACGCCCATAATCCACAAGATCATCGGCGTAGCAGGAAGATAGAAAGCCAGCATTAGAGCCAGCGGCAACAGCAACAACCCCGCAAACATGAATAGTTTGCCCGCTTCTTCGAGCAGGGAAAGCACGGGAGATGTCACAGTACGCGCGCCACCGGCTAAACCACCCACCCCTTCGGCTACATCATCCGCTGTCTGAGCCGCTATCCTGAGAGGCACAGACGCCAGGTAGGCAGCCTCAAATGCAGTGATGATGGAATGCCCAATGTTCGCCATACCCGATAGTGGATCTGGATCGGCGAGTGCCACATCCAATGCCTTTTGTGTTGCATAGAGAGTCACCTTCAAGCCGTTATTATCGTCGGCATAGCTACTTCGCTCCAGGGCGGTGACCATATTTCCATTGGAATCGGGAACGGTCATATTGACGCGATAGTTGCTCAGCGCATCCACAAAGCTCTGGTAATCGTCGTTCTCCAGAGCATCCGCCGTTGGCGTTTTCAGCTCAGGCTTCACTGATACCATCTTTTGAGTTTCCGCATTTATGCGTTGAAAATCCCAATACCAGGCTCCTGCAGTAATCCATCCAGCGTCGCGCGCGCCCAAGCTTGTTCCGGCAACGTCCGGGTTACCTCCATCCCACTTACTGAGGCGGGTAGTCGCTATAGCTGACATGGCATTATTTACTGCTTTCATGTAAGCGGTTTTGTAGGTTTGTACTGCATCATTGAACGCGAGTGAATCAGGATCGGGGGCTGCATCATCGACCGCTTTCAGCACAATAGCGCGAGCCAGCGGATCGAGGTCTTCATCCAGGTTGGCATGGGCCGCAATGATGGCAGTTTGAAAATCACGCACATCATTTTCTATCGCCATACTCTCGTCAATTTCGGAGAATTCCAGTTCGATACTGCCACAGGGATTTGAGCCGTAATTGCGGGGGACACCGTTAGGAAATCCCGCCAACCAGGCCGAGCCATAAGCGACACCGGCTCCTACCAAGCTATAACGGCTGTCATAGCGCTGCATGACCCGGTGTTGAACAGGCATTTGGAACTCTTCGGCAACCGCAGATGACTTGGTATTAGTTACCGCATTGTTGTCCACAATCTCGATGGGCTTTTCTTCAACGTTGACGTGCCTATCTGCTGTATTAATACCATGCATACACACTCTCGATTCGAGAATTTGTGCCGCTATTTTCTCAAAATCTGTAGTGACCTGAGCCGGGTATAACGTGCCAGACGCACTCATATAATCCAGCGCCTTATTCCATCCCGAATTTGCCAAGCCAATGCCATGCCCAGCCACCCATAAAACGCCGATTTGCATGGTGGAGTATCCCCCTGCGAAGGGCAGCACCAAAGCCAGGGCAACAACTGTTCTTAACGGCACCCACATGGTGCTATACATCTTGCCTAACGGGTTGCCTTCATGGGCAGAATTTAGCACTCCAGTAATGAACGTATAGCCGACAATCAAGCCGGTAAATATCAACATCCCGGCATTCAGAATTTCGGACAAAGCGCCAATGATCGAATCGGGGGAAGCTGGCCCAGTTCCACCGGTGATAATATCCACCACGCTGCCAAAAATGAGTCGCAAATACTCGACACTTTTATCCTGCGGATCAACATCAGTAATCGAGGCGAAAACCGCACTAGATTGCAGAACCAGGAGTATTACTATCGCTAGTTGAATCATCTTCTTCATAGGTAATACCCCAGCCTCTATTTGCCAAAAATTTAATATCCGATTTTCGCTTCACATTGCGATCAATTACTTTTGTGATGATGTCCATAAAGGATGGATTTTTAGCTGCCTCACTAATAATCGCTCCGCCGACAATAAAAACCTCATGATTTCGGTTTTTCTTTTCCCTCTCGGACTCCTGCTTTGCATAGCCCTTGGCTTTCGCCATTAATTGCTCGACAGACTTTTTAAAATCAATCGCGTCTTTATCGCCGTTATCTGCATTTTCACAGATAACCTTCCACTCTCTGGGTTTTAGAAACGATGGCCTAACGGACATGCTCACCTCCACTCAATGATTAATACCTAACTCAGAGTTTTATTGGTGGGTAGATTGAGAACAAGAAAAAACTGCACTTTTTTAAACTTTTCTTTTGCCGATTTCCGAGCAAGCCAATAGTTTTTTAAGAAGAAAGCCAAACACTGATTCTTTGTGCTGCTTAGCTGCATATTGGAAACGAAGTTTAACTATTTGTACGTAGTTATGGCATGGCACGGACGAGGCCCTCTGCCGAATGAAGAGCGCATATACGACTCGTTCCGAGTCAATGCGTTTTCGCTACGCGAAAAGAAAAAACCGGAGCCATTTATATGGCAATTTTTTATTGTCAATCGATACCAATTTCTCGATCAAAAGGCAGGAGCGCAACCGCTGCCTCTGGCTATCGTGCAGCGGAGAAAATCATGGACGATCGAACAGGTGTTTTGCATGACTTCACGCGCAAGAAAGGCGTGCTCGATACTTTCCTATTTAACAATGCAAGGCTTTCGAGATCAGAGCTGTGGAACCTTGCTGAACTATCTGAAAAGCGAACCGATTCCCGTGTGGCCAGAGAATGGCAATTGGCACTACCACACGAGCTGAAGAGGGATTCTCACCAACGCATTATCAACGGATTTTCACAGGCGTTAATTGACCGCTACGGAGTCGCCATTGATGTCTGTGTGCACGCACCAGGAAGAGGAAAAGATCACAGAAATATTCACGCCCACCTGCTGATGACAACGCGGCCAATACTCGCTTCTGGCGAACTGGGAAAAGAGAAAACACAGCTTGAATGGAGCGATACCAAGCTTCGTAAAAATGGCCTTCCCACGGGACGAGAACAACTCGAATCAATTAGAGAAAAATGGGCCTCCATTGTTAATCAGGAGCTTGAGTCTGCTGGTCTTTCAGAGCGAATTTCGCACCTATCCCTCAAGGAGCAGGGCATCACAAACAAAATCCCGCAAATCCACGTTGGCCCCTTGGATACCCAGTTAGCTCGAATGGGCTACACCGACCGAGCTACCCGCTGGCAAGTCAACGAACTGATCAAGCAGGCAAACAACATTATCGATATAGGTTCAACCCACCAAGACGTTAGGAGTCTTAAGATGAAGCAAGTAGAAAAAGCAACCGAACTTCCAGCAAACTCAATCCACCATGGCGGGCTCGCAAGCTCCTTGGATGATGCTGAAAAGGCGGAAAATTTACCCGTCACAAAACCGCAAAAACAGGACTTGGAGGAGTACTGGAAACCCGTCGAAATAGACCCAGCCAAAGGGCGGGTTATCAATATGTTCCGCGCTGATGTTAACGGGGTGTATCGCTGGGGTGCGGGCAAAGCAAAAGGAGAAGAAGCCTTTCGGGATACCGGCAAAACAATCTACTCACAATCTATCAGCGAATGGGCACTTGCTGCCGAGCTTGAGCTTGCGCAGGACAAGGTGAAAAACGGCGAATGGAAAGAGATTCGAGCCTTTGGTGATGAGGAGTACCGGCGTCGCATTTGGGCTCAGGGTCAGATGATGGGAATCGAAGTAAAGGGCTACAAACCTACCCCGGAAGAACTGGAACGATTCAAGCCCAAACTGCCCGAAAACGGCCTTGCAGCCGATACCAAATCGGTACCGGAAAAACCGGAAAAGCAATTCGAGGATGATGCCAAGTTCAGAAGCACCATAGACGCCCCCAACAACACGGAAGATGCGCGGGCTCAGCAGGATGCAGGCAAGTCCAGATCCCCCAAAATGTAACGGAGACTACCCCAATGAAAGCCATAGATTTGACCAAAATCACCTCGGAGGAACGGCTTCAGCAAGTGCATGCAAAAATTGATGAATTGCAGGCAAGGCTTGGCCGAGAACTACAGGTAATTATCTACTCCTCGATACACCACCCAGAAGATATGTTCGATGAGCTTGCAGACAGCCTGCGCCTGTCCGTGGTCAGCTTCAGCACAGGCGATGGCGGCAAGGAGAGGTACGCGGTGAAGGTGAAGGCAGAAAAGCTCGGTGAGATTCCGTTCGCCCTTAGCTGCGCGGAAACCTATCAGGCAGGCGAGTCTGATGGTGGTAAGCCTGCTATCAGTGACCATACCCTAGCCATGGCGGCCCTTACTTCAGCCGTTACCAACTCCCTTAGCCCGGATCAGCTCTACGGCTTCCTAGCCTCAGCCAGAAAGCAGGGCAAGATCAGCGATGAGCAGTTTCTACTGGCAACCCAGCAATTCCTAACCACAGAGGAGGCACAAGCATGACCCGCAGCCTGAAAGACAACATCGATAAAATGAACGTGGACGCCTGGCGAGCCAATCAGGAAGCCCTGGAGCTGGAGCGCTCCCTAAGGGAAGAATCCGATAAGATGCGGCAAATACTTGGTGACGGAAAACGCACCAATGCCGAAAACGGCACCGACAAGAGCGACCCAGACGACTTGGCAAGCTACTTTAGTGTCGAAAACAGCGATTAAGCCCGACCAGCCGGAAACCCGCTTATATTTGGTGCGGTTTCCGGCAATATTGTATAATCTTAAGATATTACTTGCCTTTTGCCAGGAGGCACTACTAAAGGGGTTGCATTTTTCGTGACATTGGACGAACTAAAAAGGCAGATCGCTACAGGTCAGCTGCATATTGAATCCTCTAATAACATAATTGCCACCGGCAGCTTGCCACACAGTTCCGGCACCCAAGCTAGTTACACAATTAGACACGGTTGGGACATCGTTGCTGCGGTACAATGCGATGAGATTTGGGCACGTTCGAACATCGAGCTGTTTCAATACATCGAAGAGCAAAACTTCGACGATGCCAAACTGACCGAAGTGCTCGACAGTATTCAAACAGAGGATCATCACTGGGACTGGTTTAAAAAGTCTTACCAATTCACTGGCGATGAATACGAGTGGTTTTTTCTTTTTTCTGAAGATAAACCTCAAGGTGCCTGTTTGATCTATCACCCGAAGGATAGTGCTCTTGGTGACGCAAACATTTTCTATGTCGAGTACTTAGCGGTAGCTCCCTGGAATCGGGATTGCCTAGTTCGCCAAAGAGAACATAAAGGCGTTGGCTCGATCCTCTTGAAAGCGGCACTAAAGTATTCCGTTGAAAAACTCGGGCTAATTCCAGGCTTCTCCCTCCACTCCCTTCCTCAAGCCAAAGAATATTATGAAAAGTTAAATATGATCAACGTAGAGGGAATGGATAAAGGAGCTCTCTTATATTTCGAGTTGCCTCAAGAAGAAGCACACAAGCTACTGGGGGCTGCATGAACAACAAAAAACTGGATGACTGGGATGATTTTGAGCTTTTTAAATCAAGCGACAACTCGTCTGGTGCCTCACTTTATGAAAGCTACAAGTCATTAAAAACTCACTTCGAAAATCTTCCAAAAAAAGAGTTGATTGAAAGAGGGTGGATTTCTTCTAAGAACGACATCTCTTCACTAACAGACCTATTTCGAGATATTCATTCAGATAATTCCAAAACACTGTTCAGAAAATCTGACTCGGCAAATTTGTCACTGTCTTTAATTTGGCTATCTAAGGTTAAATCTTATGCAGAAGCCAAAGTGGCAACCGGTGCGATTTCTGAGTTCAATGGTTTATCAAAAACAGAACTCAAAGAGCTGGCCCAACTTAGCCCTAATGTAAGCATTCTAGTAGAGCTGCCAAGACTTTTAGCCCAAAAAGGAATTGCTGTTATTTACTGCAGATCTCTTCCAGGAATGAAAGTCGACGGCGCTGTTTTTAGACTATCCTCAGGCAACCCTGCTATTGGAATGAGCCTTAGATATCCAAGATTAGATTATTTTTGGTTCACGCTAATGCATGAGTTAGCTCATGTAAGCCTGCATTTGGACACAATTGACAACCCAATTCTCGATGATTTAGATACAGATTCAGAAAGCGATATTGAAGTTTCTGCAAATAGACTAGCCAAGCAATCATTTGTAGACCGAAGGGTTTGGAGAAATTGCGAACCTAAGTATGACAAAAGCATTGATGCAATAACAAACTTTTCAGAAAGCATTGGAATTCACCGTAGCATTGTTGCTGGCATGCTTAGGAAAGAATTTGGAAATTATGCTTCTTATAGCAGAATTGTAAACGAGTATGATGTCAGGGAGATTATTTTAGATGGAAATTAACTATGTGCCATTTTTAAAAAGCAAGCAAAATGAAATACATGCGCTTGCAGAAATGGCATCTGACATCCTGCCAAACATCTGCCCATTCTTTGACTATCCAAAGAAACAGAATGGCGACACATCAGACAACATCGGAAAGTCCATTGGCCGTCTAGCCAAAAAATTTGAAAAACACTTAAAAGGCATAAACGGATTTTATTTTGATATCTACGACATAGATGATGAGATAGACATCGATGGAAAGCATATTTATGCCTTTTTATTAGAAGCCTTCTCTAACTTTCCCATTATACCTGTTGTTTCCATCGACAGAAGCGATGCGCATCAGGATTCGGTTGTAAATGCAAAAAAAGAAGGCCTAATCGATAGTAAGGTCATAGCCTTCAGGATAACACCAGAAGACTTTCAGAGTTTTCAAGTGGTTCGCGACGACATTGAAGACATCTTGTCTGGTACTTTTTCTCTATTCGAGTCTATAGATCTTATTTTTGACTGCCGAATTTGCACAAGCGCTAATATCAAAAAAATCGCCAATGAAATAGCAAGTTTTTCTAATCTTTTTAGTCAATCATTCCCCGTCAGAAACATCATAGTATCAGGATCGTCTATACCCGCATCAGTCGCGGAAGTTCTTTCCTCGAATAGTGAGGATTATGTCCAAAGAATCGAGATTGAAATTTATAAGGCCGCGCAAAATCTATTGAAAGACAAAGCCTTGGTATTTGGTGATTATACAACTGTAAGTCCGGATTATTCCGACGCAGATATCCCACCAGAACAAATGCAGAATAGAACAACCGCAAAACTTACTTACTCATTTGATAATCAGCACTATTTTATCAGAGGCGGATCTTTAAAAACAAAAGGACGAGACCAATATTTTGATTTAGCCGCAGAACTATGTGGGAAAGATTTTTTCCGTAAGGATAATTCACCTGGTGATATTTATTTTGAAGAAAAAAGCAATCGACAAGGAGGTCAATGTTGGGTTAGCTCTTTTATAAAGCCGTCAATCAACTCTCATATGACATTTATGACCCAAAAAATATTAGCAAATGGCACTATCTAGCCGCCTAGTAATTAGGAGATCACATATGTTACTACTTAATTCAGCTTTCTTTTTGTTACTAGATATTAACTGAGCAAGAACATCTCTGGGTTTACGCTGATGCTTCGGTTCTTCAAGAATCGACAGCATTTCACTCTTCCAGAGGGTCAGCAATGCGAGCTCTTTAGAGAACTCCGGATTAGTCTTTGCGCCACGCAAGTGCCGAAACTTGACAATACTGCCGGAAGAAAAGGCGACCACAACACCCCAATAATCTGGGCAGATGGACAGGGCTTTTTTTAAATGATTTTCAGTCGTGACTAAGGTTATTTTCCTAAATGAAGAGTTGTAGAACTTACCTTGAATAAGTACACGTTCAACTTTGTCATCTTCCCCTTTTATTTCGTAGCAATGCGCCTCATTGTATAAAGCCACAACATCAGCTATAGCATTTCCATTGTAGACCCGAAGCTCTTCGACAATTGCTCGCGGCTTAACCGTTTGAGCTTCGAGCTTTTGGACAAGAGCTTTCCTTATTTCAAAGTCATTTAGGCGCATATTTTTCCATCATTACTCAATCAACCTACAATCCAATAACCCACTATTATATTGTGCCTATTACGATCAACCTTGCGATTCAGTCGATAATTTTAGCAAATCTATGAGATTCATCCAATTGAAAACAGTTATCAATTGAGAGTAATCAAGAGAACGCATGATTAGCCTGTAGCTGCCTGGCTTATGTTGACGACCATAGAACTGACCACTCTCTGGAATAGATGATTTTGTATTCTCTCAGCAGACGGCCTCAAAGTCTCAGCAGTCAGGATAATATACCCAGCGGTCACATCATCTCGCCCTGTAGAGTGATTCATCAAACGCTTGAGTTTATAACTACCTACGTCCAGGTGCTCTGCCGTGGTGGCAAAAGTCCGTCTCAGATCGTGGAAATCGCAATGGGTGTCCGATAGCTCCTTTACCTTGGCCACTACTTTCTTGGGCTCCCGCACCTGGCCATACTCATTCTCGGCAGCGAATACGAACTCCGAGGGAATACGGCCTTTCTGTTTCCGGAACAACTCGTCGATATGCTTAGTGATGGGTAGCTCTAGGGGTAGCCCGTTTTTGGTGTCATAGACCGTGAATATGGCTGCTCGCAGATTCACATCGTCCCACTTCAGACTGAAGATCTCACCACGCCTTAGCCCAGTCAGCAGGGCGAACAGCATCGCATCACAGATAGATTGGCCGGTTGGCGTTTCCTGTTGCCTAACCTCCTGTAGGGCTTTGTAGAAAACTGACAGCTCACCAGGTCGGAGATGGGTCTGCCTGCGCCGAACATTGTTCCACTGCTTACGGTGGGACAGGATCTCAACCGGGTTTTCAGGAAAGATCGAAGAGCCGTCCTGTCGGCAGTATTCATACTTGGCAAAGTTGAATATTGCCCTCAGCACCCGCATGGCCAGGTCTGCTTGGGCCTTGGAGGCGATACCCGCATGAATGTCGGCAATCACCCGGCGGCCAATGTCCTTGAGAGGCTTATCCACGAGCTTCTTAAGATGGTTGCTTACTACCCCTTCATACCCTCTCAATGTGGACACTTTAAGCTTACGGGCGCGCTTGTAGCCTTCAAAAGTTTCGCCCAGCGTCACGTCAGACATAGCCTCAACACGCCGCTGCTCATTCGGATTCACCCCGTCACTCAGGTCAGCCAAGTGTTTCAGCGCCAGCGTTCGAGCCCTGACCGGTGACAGACCCGGATACTTGCCAAGTGTGATCCGCACCGGGCTGCCACCCGAAACACGCTTGAACACCGAGAAGCTCTTCACCCCGGTTGACGTTACCCGCAGGCGCAGTTCGGAGATCTTTTCATCCCGGTACTCGATCCGGGTCTCAGGCAGGGGCAGGTCTTCTATGGCCTGCTTGGTGAAGTTGAATTGTCGTTCCACGTTTGCTCCGGGGTTACACTGGGGTTACATCACAATAAGATTTCATATTACATAGCGTGACCTATGTGTATATAAAAACCTTTATAAACAATAACTTAGTTATATATTGTGATTTTGTGTGATACCGGATTATATGTTTTACGCAGACTCATAATCGCTAGGTCCCCGGTTCGAGTCCGGGAAGGCCCACCATTCGTAAA
>CAWUJH010000021.1:0-15307 GCA_963922875.1 uncultured Ketobacter sp.
CGGTCTCCAAAACCGGGTGTTGGGGGTTCGAGTCCCTCCTGGCCTGCCAAAATTAGAAAAAATGATGAAATGGGTCGCCAATGAGTACTAAAACAGAAGCAGCACCGACATCTCCACTCGACGCTATTAAGTGGATATTGGTTGTGGCGTTGGTTGTGGTCGCTGTAGGTGGTAACGCCTATTATGGTGATGAACCTCTGTTGTATCGAGTGATTGCGGTAGTCGTTCTTGGTGGGTTGGCGGCTGTTATCGCTTCTTTTACTGAGAAAGGTCGTTCGTTTCTTGGGTTGTTGCAGGATGCCCGTTCTGAAGTTAGGCGGGTGGTATGGCCAACTAAGCAAGAAACAGCTCAAACCACAGGTATTGTGGTTTTGGTGGTGGCGTTCATGGCTCTGTTGTTGTGGGGGCTGGATTGGGCGTTAGGCTCCTTAATGTCTGCTATAATCGGTTGATTTAGAAGAGGTTGCAAATGGCAAAGCGTTGGTACGTCGTACACGCATACTCAGGCTTTGAGAAGCATGTTAAGCGATCTCTGTTAGATAGAGTAGCGCTGGCTGAGATGGAAGATCAGTTTGGCGAGATACTTGTGCCCACAGAAGAAGTGGTGGAAATGCGGGGCGGCCAAAAGCGAAAGAGTGAAAGAAAATTCTTTCCTGGATATGTTTTGGTGCAGATGGAAATGAACGACGCCAGCTGGCATTTGGTTAAAGATTGCCCTAAGGTCATGGGTTTTATCGGTGGGACGGCTGATAAGCCGGCGCCTATTTCTGATCGTGAAGCAGCGGCAATATTGCAGCGTGTTGAAGATGGTGTTGAAAAGCCGCGACCAAAAACACTGTTTGAGCCTGGTGAAGTCGTGCGGGTAACCGATGGTCCATTCGCTGACTTTAACGGGGTTGTAGAGGAAGTGAACTACGATAAAAGCCGCTTGCAAGTAGCGGTTTTGATTTTTGGCCGATCAACACCTGTCGAATTAGAGTTTGGGCAGGTAGAGAAAGGTTAAGGTGCCCCCGTCATGACACAGTCATGGTGGGGGGAAATTACTTTATACGGGGAGCTAATGCAGCGTCTGAACCCGAGGAGTACTTAAAATGGCAAAGAAGATACAAGCTTATATAAAGCTTCAGGTAAAAGCAGGTCAAGCAAACCCGAGCCCCCCAGTTGGCCCCGCGTTGGGTCAGCATGGTGTGAATATTATGGAGTTCTGTAAGGCTTTTAATGCGCAGACTCAGCCGCCGGCGTTTGAGATGGGAATGCCTATCCCTGTTGTTATTACGGTTTACAGTGACCGTTCGTTCACGTTTATCACCAAAACTCCCCCAGCTTCCGTCTTGCTATTGAAAGCAGCGAAGGTTCCGAAGGGAAGTGGTGTGCCCAATAAAGACAAAGTGGGTACCGTGACCCGAGCGCAATTGGAAGAGATTGCTACTGTTAAGATGCCCGATTTGACGGCTGCGGATATGGAAGCAGCGGTACGAACAATAGCAGGCTCAGCGCGCAGTATGGGCCTAGTAGTGGAGGGTGCGTAACATGGCAAAATTAACTAAACGTCAAAAGGCAATACGCGAGAAAGTGGATAGCAAAAAAGCTTACGATATCGTAGAAGCGGTTGCATTATTGTCCGATCTCTCCACGGTAAAGTTCAAAGAAAGCATCGATGTGGCGGTAAACCTGGGTGTGGATCCACGGAAATCAGACCAGGTGGTTCGTGGTGCCAGTGTATTGCCCAATGGCACGGGTAAAACTGTTCGAGTAGCGGTGTTTACGCAGGGTGCCAACGCTGAAGCAGCCAAAGCGGCTGGCGCAGATTTGGTTGGTATGGATGATCTGGCTGAAGAGATTCAAAAGGGAAATCTGGATTTCGATGTGGTTGTTGCCTCTCCTGATGCCATGCGCGTTGTGGGCAAGTTAGGCCAGATTCTGGGTCCTCGTGGCTTAATGCCAAACCCTAAAACCGGCACCGTGACTCCAGATGTGGCAACAGCTGTTAAAAATGCTAAAGCGGGCCAGGTTCGATATCGAACTGATAAAGCCGGCATTATTCATTGCTCCTTAGGGCAAGTTGGCTTTGAGCCAGCGGCCATAAAACAAAACCTTGAAGCTCTGATGTCTGACCTGAAAAGGGCCAAGCCAGCCAGTGCCAAGGGAACTTATATCAAGAAGATCACTCTATCTTCCACTATGGGACCTGGAGTATCTATTGATCAAGCGAGCCTGGAACTTTAAGGCTTGAGTGGACTTTGAGCACCGACTTAATCGTTTAGATCAAGTCGGGCGCGTCAAAGACCGCAGGCGCCAGAGGCAGTAAGTGGGCCTCTGGCTTAAAACTCGCCTGCGCAGACGCGGTGGTTCAATATTCAGTTGTACTGGAATGAGCGCCGCAACCCTCGTAAGAGGTTAATTAACGTGGTTAATAAGAGAGGTGTTCAGTGGCACTAAGACTAGAAGACAAAAAGGCCATCGTGGCTGAAGTCAACGAAGTCGCCAACGGTGCTCTGTCCGCTGTAATTGCTGACTATCGTGGTTTAACGGTTTCACAGATGACGGAATTGCGTAAGCAAGCCCGTGATCAAGGTGTGTATCTGAAAGTTGTTAGAAACACACTGGCCAAAATCGCGGTCGCAGGCACAGAGTTTGAGTGCCTGTCAGACAGTTTAGTCGGTCCCACTATCTTAGCGTTGTCTATTGATGATCCAGGTGCAGCCGCACGCATGATCAAGGACTACGCGAAAGGCAATGATAAGTTAGAAGTTCGAGCTTTGGCGGTTGGTGGCGTTGTTTATGGCGCTGCTGAAATTGATCGTCTGGCCAAACTTCCGACTCGCGATCAAGCCCTTGGCATGCTCGCGGGCGTCCTGCAAGCACCGATTACCAAGTTTGCTCGTACGCTTAATGATGTGCCTGGAAAGATTGCACGAGTGGTCGCAGCGGTCAAAGACCAGAAAGCAGCTTAATTTTGAAACATATATTGTGAAATAAAGAATTCGGGAGAATTGAATCATGGCTCTGTCCAACGAAGAAATATTGAATGCAATTGCTGAAATGAGTGTTATGGATTTGGTGGAACTGGTTTCTGCCATTGAAGATAAATTTGGTGTGTCTGCTGCCGCTCCAGTGGCTGTAGCTGCTGTAGCTGCTGGCGAAGGCGCTGCTGCTGCAGAAGAGCAAACTGAATTTGACGTTATCCTTGCTTCATTCGGCGAAAACAAAGTTGCAGTGATCAAGGCCGTACGTGGTATCACTGGCCTAGGTCTTAAAGAAGCCAAAGAACTGGTTGAGGGTGCGCCCAAATCAGTTAAAGATGGCGTTTCTAAAGAAGAAGCTGAAAAGGTTAAGAAAGATCTGGAAGACGCTGGCGCTAAAGTCGAACTTAAGTAACAGCTTGGCAAAATTGCGTTTTATTAACGCAAATTGCGCTTGGGCTGGTGGCAATTCGCCACCGGCCTTTTGACGTTTTTATTAAAGCGTACACAATTAGGTTTTTTGAGAGTCGTGCCGTATACGGGTCTCGAAATCAGAAAAGCAGCCCTCCCGCGGTGTTTTTCTCTGGCAGCCCAATTAAGGGTAACAACGAGAAGTAGCAACTTCGATTACGCGAAATTATTTAATTTTGCAGAGTGACAAGCTGAGGAACTCAGATGGCATATTCTTTCACCGAAAAGAAAAGAATCCGTAAGGACTTCGGTAAACTCACTGACGCCATGGAAGTGCCATATTTACTGGCAATCCAACTTAATTCTTATCGTAAATTTTTGCAACTCGATAAATCGTCAGATGAGCGAATTGATGAAGGTCTCCAGGCTGCATTTAAGTCTGTTTTTCCTGTACAGAGCTATTCAGGAAACGCGGCCCTGGAATATGTGGATTACGCGCTAGGAACACCTGCTTTTGATGTGCAGGAATGTCAAATGCGTGGTGCGACTTATTCAGCACCACTGCGTGTAAAAATACGATTAATTATTTACGATAAAGAATCCTCGAACAAAGCCATCAAGGATATCAAAGAGCAAGAAGTCTACATGGGTGAGATTCCCCTGATGACGGACAATGGTACCTTCGTGATCAATGGAACTGAGCGGGTAATCGTTTCCCAGTTGCATCGATCTCCTGGCGTATTCTTTGATCACGACCGTGGTAAAACCCATTCTTCCGGCAAGTTGTTGTACTCTGCGCGAATTATTCCTTACCGTGGCTCCTGGCTCGATTTTGAATTTGATCCGAAGGATCTGGTTTTTGTCCGTATTGACCGTCGTCGTAAGCTCCCGGCCACCATTCTGTTGCGTGCTCTCGGGTACGAAGATGAAGAAATGCTCGAGATGTTCTTCGACACTAACACGGTAATATTGGAAGGTGGTGAGTTCAAGCTGAAGCTGATACCCGAACGTTTACGGGGCGAAACAGCTATGTTTGAAATTAAAGCTGGTAATGAAGTGGTGGTAGAAGAAGCGCGTCGCATAACGGCCCGCCATATCCGCCAGTTGGAACAAGCTAATATTGAGTGGCTTGTGGTGCCGAAGGAATACTTGGTTGGTAAGGTTGTGGCGAAAAATATCGTCGATAAATCAACCGGCGAATTGATTTGTGAGTGTAATAGTGAGCTCTCTTTAGGTTTGTTGGATGCCTTGGCGGCGGCAGGCGTTACTGAGTTTGAAACACTTTATGTGAACGAACTGGACCGTGGTCCATTCCTTTCCGACACTCTGCGCACGGATTCTTCTTCCAATCAATTGGAAGCGTTGGTTGAAATCTATCGCATGATGCGCCCTGGTGAACCACCCACAAAAGATGCAGCCGAGAGCTTGTTTAAAAACTTGTTTTTCTCCGCTGAGCGCTATGATCTTTCTGCTGTAGGTAGAATGAAGTTCAACCGTCGCTTGGGTCGGGAAGAAATTGAAGGCGAAGGCACCTTGTCTCGCGAGGATATCGTAGATGTGCTCAAGTGTTTGATTGAGATACGCAACGGTAATGGCATCGTCGATGACATCGATCACCTGGGTAACCGTCGTGTTCGTTGCGTTGGTGAAATGGCCGAAAACCAATTCCGTGTTGGTCTGGTGCGAGTTGAGCGAGCGGTTAAAGAGCGCCTTTCCCTTGCAGAAAGTGAAGGCTTGATGCCACAAGACCTGATAAATGCCAAGCCTGTTGCGGCGGCAATCAAAGAGTTTTTTGGCTCCAGCCAGCTATCTCAGTTCATGGACCAAAACAACCCCTTGTCGGAAATTACCCACAAACGTCGGGTCTCAGCGTTAGGCCCCGGTGGTTTGACCAGGGAGCGTGCCGGTTTCGAAGTTCGAGACGTTCATCCGACCCATTATGGCCGTGTATGCCCAATCGAGACACCTGAAGGGCCCAACATCGGTTTGATCAACTCCCTCGCGTCTTTTGCACGTGCTAACGATTATGGCTTTTTGGAAAGCCCTTATCGTCGAGTTGAAAATGGTAAAGTTAAGGATGAAGTCATTTATCTATCAGCGATTGAAGAGGGCGAGTACGTGATCGCTCAGGCCAATGCTGAAGTGGATGATGATGGCAACTTGGTTGAAGATTTGGTTCCTGTGCGTCACCGTAACGAATTCACGGTTACTACTGCAGAGAACGTAACGCTGATGGATGTATCGCCGCGCCAAGTGGTTTCGGTTGCAGCCTCTCTAATTCCATTCCTCGAGCACGATGATGCAAACCGAGCTTTGATGGGTTCGAACATGCAGCGTCAAGCGGTTCCCACATTGCGTGCTGAAAAGCCGTTGGTGGGCACCGGTATGGAAGGTACAGTGGCTCGTGACTCAGGTGTGTGCCAAGTCGCGCTACGTGGTGGTATCGTGGATCGAGTTGATGCAGCTCGTATCGTGGTTCGAGCTCACGAAGAAGAGATTGCTGAAAACGATGACGCCGGTGTCGATATCTACAATTTGACCAAATATACCCGCTCCAACCAAAATACCTGTATCAACCAGCGACCCCTAGTAAAAGTCGGCGACGTTATTGCGCGCGGCGACATTCTTGCCGACGGTCCGTCTGTGGATATGGGAGAGTTAGCATTGGGCCAGAATATGCGGGTGGCCTTTATGCCTTGGAATGGATATAACTTTGAGGATTCCATCCTTATTTCTGAGCGAGTGGTGCAAGAAGATCGATTCACCACCATTCATATTCAGGAATTAACCTGTGTTGCTCGCGATACCAAGCTTGGGCCAGAGGAGATTTCTTCTGATATTCCAAATGTTGGTGAGGCAGCTCTCAGTAAGTTGGATGAGTCAGGTATTGTTCATATCGGTGCAGAAGTAGGCCCTGGCGATATTCTGGTAGGTAAGGTGACGCCAAAAGGTGAAACTCAGCTTACACCGGAAGAAAAGTTACTGCGGGCCATATTCGGTGAAAAAGCCTCTGAT
The DNA here is from genome assembly GCA_963922875.1 of uncultured Ketobacter sp. Classification (GTDB taxonomy): domain Bacteria; phylum Pseudomonadota; class Gammaproteobacteria; order Pseudomonadales; family Ketobacteraceae; genus Ketobacter. Next base: position 6,390 of record CAWUJH010000021.1, read on the forward strand.
GTTAAAGACACTTCCTTGCGAGTGCCTTCGAGCACCAAAGGTACGGTCATTGATGTTCAGGTTTTCACTCGCGATGGTGTCGAAAAAGATCTACGTGCGATTGATATCGAAAACGCTCAAATCGATAAATTCCGCAAAGATTTGAATGACGAATTTCGAATTATCCAGAGCGCAACCCTTGGCCGTCTGAGTCGTATGCTAGAGGGTGAAACGGTAGTAGCGGCTGGTGCTGGCCTGAAAAAAGGCGATGTCATTACCAGTGACTTCCTGGCTACTTTGGAGCCCGCGCAATGGTTCGATTTACGTCCCACTTCAGACACCTTAGCGGAACAGCTGGAAAGCAGTAAGTCTTATTTGGAAGAAGTGCGCTCTGATCAAGAGAAAAAACTTTCTGAGAAGAAGCGCAAAATATCCAGTGGTGACGATCTTGCTCATGGAGTTCTGAAAATTGTTAAGGTTCATTTGGCCGTTAAACGCCGAATTCAACCTGGTGATAAGATGGCAGGGCGACACGGTAACAAAGGTGTTATCTCCGTCATAATGCCTGTGGAAGACATGCCTTATGACATTAATGGAGTACCGGTTGACGTGGTGTTGAACCCTCTGGGTGTTCCTTCGCGGATGAACGTAGGTCAGATACTGGAAACCCATTTGGGCATGGCAGCTCATGGCCTGGGTAAATGTATAGATGACATGTTGAACGCCAAAGCTGAAGTGGCCCGGTTGCGAGAGTTCCTCGGTAAGATCTACAACGAGATCAGTGAAAAGAAAGAAGATCTCGATAATTTCACCGATGAAGAAATCCTGGAGCTCAGTCATAACTTGAGAAAAGGTGTGCCCATGGCCACTCGAGTGTTTGATGGAGCGCAAGAGCCAGAGATTAAGGATATGTTGCGTTTAGCTGGAATTCCGGAAAGTGGCCAGATGAGGCTACATGACGGCAGAACGGGGCTAGAGTTCGACGGTACCGTTACGGTAGGCTACATGTATATGTTGAAGTTGAACCACTTGGTCGATGACAAAATGCATGCGCGTTCAACAGGTTCTTACAGTCTTGTTACCCAGCAACCTTTAGGTGGTAAGGCGCAGTTCGGTGGTCAGCGCTTCGGAGAGATGGAAGTGTGGGCGCTGGAAGCTTATGGTGCGGCATATACCTTACAAGAGATGCTGACTGTCAAATCGGACGATGTGAATGGAAGAACCCGTATCTACAAGAATATTGTAGACGGCGACCATCGTATGGAGCCTGGCATGCCAGAGTCCTTTAACGTATTGGTGAAAGAAATCCGTTCTCTCGGTATCGATATTGAACTTGAAAACGAGTAGCACGACTAAGAACTACGAAACGGTGGGCTCGCGCCCACCTTACTGGCTCCGAGTGGAGGAATTTCAGTGAAAGATCTACTGAATCTGTTAAAAGCACAGGGACAAGACGCAGAATTTGACCGTATCAGAATTGGTCTAGCGTCCCCAGAAATGATTCGTGCCTGGTCATTTGGCGAGGTTAAAAAGCCTGAAACCATCAACTATCGTACGTTTAAGCCGGAACGGGATGGCTTGTTTTGCGCGCGAATTTTTGGGCCTATCAAAGATTATGAGTGTCTGTGTGGCAAATATAAACGCTTAAAGCATCGTGGTGTTATCTGCGAAAAATGTGGCGTTGAAGTTACTTTGTCAAAAGTGCGCCGAGATCGTATGGGGCATATCGAACTGGCCAGTCCTGTGGCACATATCTGGTTTTTGAAATCATTACCTTCACGTATTGGTTTGTTGTTGGATATGACCTTGCGCGATATTGAGCGGGTATTGTATTTCGAGTCATTTGTGGTCACTGAACCAGGAACCACTACTCTTGAGCGCGGCCAAATGCTCACTGATGAGCAGTATTATGAGGCTTTGGAAGAGTTCGGTGACGAATTCGACGCCAGCATGGGCGCAGAAGCGGTTCAAAAGTTGTTGTTAGATATGGATCTCGAGCAAGAGATTCGTGAGTTGCGGGAAGAATTACCCACAATCAACTCCGAAACCAAAATCAAAAAGGTGACCAAGCGTCTCAAGTTGATGGAGGCATTCCACGAATCTGGCAATGATCCCACCTGGATGATTCTCAGTGTATTACCGGTTTTGCCGCCTGATTTGCGGCCACTGGTGCCACTGGATGGTGGTCGTTTCGCAACTTCAGATTTGAACGATCTCTATCGTCGTGTGATTAACCGAAATAACCGGTTAAAGCGACTGCTGGACCTTAACGCTCCGGATATTATTGTTCGTAACGAAAAGCGTATGCTGCAAGAAGCTGTCGATGCGTTGCTGGATAATGGTCGCAGAGGTCGGGCTATTACAGGTTCCAACAAGCGTCCGCTGAAATCGTTGGCGGATATGATTAAGGGTAAGCAAGGCCGCTTCCGTCAAAACTTGTTGGGTAAGCGAGTAGATTACTCCGGTCGTTCGGTTATCGTGGTTGGGCCTACCTTGAAGTTACACGAGTGTGGGTTGCCGAAAAAAATGGCGTTGGAGCTGTTCAAGCCATTCATTTTCGCCAAGCTTGAAGCACGTGGTCTGGCTACAACGATTAAAGCCGCTAAGAAAATGGTGGAGCGTGAAACCGCCGAGGTCTGGGATATCCTGGCTGAAGTTATCCGCGAACATCCGGTTATGTTGAACCGCGCACCAACCCTTCACCGCTTGGGTATTCAAGCCTTTGAACCCCAGTTGATTGAAGGTAAAGCGATACAGTTGCACCCATTGGTTTGTGCAGCCTACAACGCCGACTTTGATGGTGACCAAATGGCCGTGCACGTGCCATTAACCATTGAAGCACAGCTTGAAGCTCGTGCCCTGATGATGTCCACCAACAACATTCTGTCACCAGCTAACGGTGAGCCCATTATCGTTCCGACCCAGGACGTTGTGTTGGGGCTCTACTACATTAGCCGTGAAAGCGTAAATGCCAAAGGTGAAGGTATGATCTTCACCGATACCAAAGAAGTTGATCGAGCTCGTCAGAGTGGTGCGGTATCTGTGCATGCTTTGGTGAAGGTTCGGATAACTGAAAAAGTTCGCCAAGAAGACGGCACATTGACTGAGCGGACGTTTATTGCTGAGACCACAACCGGGCGTTGTATGTTGTGGGATGTGCTGCCAGAAGGTCTGCCTTTTGAACTGATTAATCAGCCCATGACCAAAAAGACGATTTCCAGGTTGATTAATGCTTGTTATCGACGTTTGGGCTTAAAAGCTACCGTAATCTTCGCCGATAAATTGATGTACCTCGGGTTTCACCAGGCCACTTTGTCTGGTTCTTCTATCGGTATTGACGATATGGAGATACCCGAAGAGAAAGCTCGCATCATTTCTGAAGCTGAAGACGAAGTGCGGGAAATTGAGGACCAATTTGCCTCAGGTTTGGTGACTCAGGGCGAGCGCTATAACAAAGTTATTGATATCTGGTCACGGACAAACGACATGGTTGCCAAGGCAATGATGGAGCATTTGTCGGTCGATAAAGTCATTAACAAAGAAGGTAAAGAGGTCGAGCAAAAATCCTTTAACTCAATCTTTATCATGGCTGATTCTGGTGCTCGAGGTTCTCAAGCCCAGATTCGACAATTGGCTGGTATGCGTGGTCTGATGGCTAAGCCAGACGGCTCCATCATCGAAACGCCCATTACCGCGAACTTCCGTGAAGGTCTAAACGTACTGCAGTACTTTATCTCAACCCACGGTGCTCGTAAGGGGCTTGCCGATACGGCGTTGAAAACCGCAAACTCCGGGTATCTGACCCGACGTTTGGTGGACGTAGCACAAGATTTGGTTGTTACTGAGATGGATTGCGGTACCAATCAAGGGATCTTAATGACGCCACTCATTGAGGGTGGAGATGTTGTTGAGCCTTTGGGTGAGCGAGTGTTGGGTCGTACGGTGGCACAGGATGTTATGCGTCCAGGCACCGACGAGGTGATTGTGCCTGCTGGGACACTGCTGGATGAGAAATGGGTTGATCTGTTAGAGTCAGAAGCGGTGGATGAATTAGTCTGTCGTTCACCCATTGCCTGCGATACCCGCTATGGTGTGTGTCGTATGTGTTATGGTCGCGACTTGGCTCGAGGGCACTTGGTTAACATTGGTGAGGCTGTGGGTGTTATTGCTGCTCAGTCCATCGGTGAACCCGGTACTCAGTTGACCATGCGTACCTTCCATATCGGTGGTGCAGCGTCACGAAGCTCTGCTGTCAGTAATGTACAGGTTAAAACTCAAGGTACCGTTCGACTGCATAACATTAAACATGTAGAGCAAGCCAACGGTAATTTGGTAGCGGTTTCTCGCTCAGGTGAGCTGGCCGTAGCTGATTTTAAAGGTCGTGAGCGCGAGCGCTATAAGATTCCCTATGGTGCGGTAATTACGGTTAAGGATGGAGCTAAGATTGATGCTGGGCAAGTCGTGGCCTCATGGGATCCACATACTCACCCGGTAATCACCGAACTTGCTGGTCGTGTGAGTTTTGGCGATTTCGAAGAAGGTTTGTCGGTGAAGCAAAACACGGATGATCTAACCGGCTTAACCAACTACGAGATTCTGGATCCTAAAGACCGTCCGTCTTCCGGTAAAGATAAGCGCCCAGTAGTTCGCTTGGTAAATGAAAACAATGAGCTTATTACCATGGCTGGTAGTGATATTCCTGTCCAGTATTACCTGCCATCAGGCTCTATCGTACAGTTGGAAAATGGTGTTCAGGTTGGTATTGGTGACGTTATCGCTCGTATACCACAAGAAAGTTCAAAAACCCGTGATATCACCGGTGGTTTGCCTCGAGTTGCTGACCTGTTCGAAGCTCGGAAACCAAAGGAATCTTCAATTCTGGCCGAGAAGTCCGGTATTGTTTCCTTCGGTAAGGAAACCAAAGGCAAGGTTCGCTTGGTGATAACCCCGGATGATGGTGGCGAAGTTTACGAAGAGCTGATTCCAAAATGGCGTCAACTGAACATCTTTGAAGGCGAGCGAGTTGAGCAAGGCGAGGTCATTTCTGATGGGCCAAGCAACCCCCATGACATTCTGCGCCTAAAAGGTGTGTATGCGGTTGCCAGCTACATCGTTAATGAAGTTCAAGACGTTTATCGCTTGCAGGGTGTTGGCATCAACGATAAACATATTGAAGTTATCGTGCGTCAGATGTTGAGAAAAGTCATTATATCTGAAGCCAATGACTCCTCCTTTATAAAAGGTGAGCAAGCGGAGCTGGCTCGGGTGTTGGACGAGAACGAGGTCTTAGTAAAAGAAGAGAAGTTCGGTGCTAAATATGAACGAGAGCTTTTGGGTATTACCAAAGCGTCTTTGTCTACCGAGTCTTTCATCTCTGCTGCATCGTTCCAGGAAACAACACGGGTTCTAACCGAAGCGGCTGTTACGGGCAAATTCGACGATTTGCGTGGATTAAAAGAGAACGTGGTTGTGGGGCGCTTGATTCCTGCAGGTACCGGTTTTGCTTACCACGCCGAACGTCGTCGCCTGCGAGCAGAGCAGCTGGCGCCGCAAGTGCCTGAATTTACAGCAGATGATGCTGAGCAGGCGTTGAGCGAAGCGTTAAACTCCCCGGAAGAGTAAGAGTCCTAGAGTATTTTTACCAGACTGTTTCGGCAGTCTGGTAAAGCTCCCTTGACTTAAGGCGTAACCACTCTTAGAATCTCGCATCCCTAAAAAGGGTTGACGGGGTTATTGTATTTTAAAACTGGAGAACAACCGACATGGCAACCATTAACCAATTGGTGCGTAAGCCGCGTCGACGTAAAGTAGCGAAAAGTGACGTTCCCGCGTTACAAAGCTGTCCGCAACGTCGTGGCGTATGTACCCGTGTGTACACTACCACCCCTAAGAAGCCGAACTCGGCTTTGCGTAAGGTGGCACGTGTGCGCTTAACAAACGGATATGAAGTGACTTCTTACATCGGTGGTGAAGGCCACAATTTGCAAGAGCACAGCGTAATCCTGATTCGTGGTGGCCGGGTAAAAGATTTGCCTGGTGTACGTTACCACACAGTACGAGGAACCCTGGATACAGCGGGTGTTTCTAATCGTAAGCAAGGTCGCTCTAAATACGGAGCCAAACGACCTAAAGCTTAATTGCAGCTGAAGCATTCATTCGGCTGCTGCTTAATCTGCCTGTAATTAATATGGGCGGGAGTAAGGCCAAGCGAATGTCTTGGATTAACCTGAAATAGGAAAAAAGATCATGCCAAGAAGACGAGTCGTCGCCAAACGAGAAATCCTTCCAGATCCCAAGTTCGGAAGCCAGGTGTTGGCTAAATTTATCAACCACGTAATGGAAAGCGGTAAAAAGTCCGTGGCTGAGAGTATTGTTTACGGTGCTTTGGAAAAGGTTGCTGAGAAATCCAACGAAAACCCCGTTGACTCCTTTGAAAAAGCGCTAGAAGCACTGCGACCTATGGTGGAAGTAAAATCTCGTCGAGTCGGTGGTGCCACCTATCAAGTTCCTGTAGAAGTACGTCCCAACCGAAGAACAGCGCTCGCTATGCGTTGGATGGTTGAGGCCGCACGTAAGCGTGGTGAAAAATCCATGCCTTTACGTCTGGCTGGCGAAATATTGGATGCCATCGAAGGCAAGGGTTCGGCCGTTAAGAAGCGTGAAGATGTTCATCGAATGGCTGAAGCTAACAAGGCGTTCTCTCATTATCGCTTCTAAGTTATTGAATTTACCGCACGGAGTACAGAGGATAATACTGTGGCACGCAAGACACCTTTAAAGCGATATCGAAATATAGGTATCTGTGCGCACGTTGATGCTGGTAAGACAACGACGACTGAGCGAGTGTTGTTTTACACCGGGGTGTCTCACAAGATAGGTGAGGTACACGACGGTGCTGCGACCATGGATTGGATGGAGCAGGAGCAAGAACGTGGTATTACGATTACGTCGGCTGCAACCACCTGCTTCTGGGAAGGTATGGATCGCCAGTACGAGCAGCACCGTATCAATATTATCGATACACCTGGTCACGTTGACTTCACTATTGAAGTAGAGCGTTCCTTGCGAGTTCTCGATGGGGCGGTGGTGGTGTTTTGTGGGTCTTCCGGCGTTCAGCCTCAGTCAGAAACTGTTTGGCGCCAGGCAGATCGTTACGGCGTGCCGCGAATTGTTTTTGTCAACAAAATGGATAGAACTGGGGCGGACTTTTTGCGGGTGGTTGAGCAAATTAAAAATCGCCTGAACGCACGCCCCGTTCCTATCCATTTAAATATCGGTGCTGAAGATGATTTTGAAGGCATCGTAGACCTGATTCGGATGAAAGCCATTTATTGGAATGAAGCTGATCAGGGTATGACCTATGAGCAGCGTGAAATTCCAGCAGAGCTTGTTGATGCTTGTGTCAAGCTGCGTGAGCAAATGGTAGAAAGCGCCGCTGAAGCAACCGAAGAATTGATGGAAAAGTACCTTGAAGAAGGTGAGCTGAGCAACGACGATATTAAGTTGGGATTGCGAACACAAGTTTTGAACAATGAAATTGTTCTGGCTTTGTGTGGTTCAGCCTTTAAGAATAAAGGTGTGCAGGCCATGTTGGATGCGGTCATTGAATTTTTGCCTGCACCCAATGAAGTGCCGAATATTAAAGGCATTACCGAAACAGGAGAAGAGCAGGAGCGGGAGTCTTCAGACGAGGCCCCATTCTCAGCGCTGGCATTTAAGATTGCTACCGATCCCTTTGTTGGTAACCTGACTTTCTTCCGGGTTTACTCTGGTGTTTTGAATGCTGGTGAGACCATTTACAACTCGGTAAAAGAGCGTAAAGAGCGCGTTGGCCGTATTCTGCAAATGCATGCGAATAACCGGGAAGAGCTGAAAGAGGTTCGCGCCGGTGATATTGCTGCAGGGGTTGGTCTAAAGGATATTACCACGGGTGATACGCTGTGTGACCTGAAGAGTATTATTGTTCTGGAGCGGATGGATTTTCCTGACCCTGTGATTTCTGTTGCGGTGGAGCCAAAATCTAAAGCTGACCAGGAAAAGATGGGCTTGGCCTTAGGGCGTTTAGCACAGGAAGATCCTTCGTTTCGAGTTAAGACCGATGAAGAGAGTGGTCAAACCATCATTTCTGGGATGGGTGAACTGCATCTTGATATCCTGGTGGATCGGATGCGTCGCGAATTTAAGGTGGAAGCCAATATTGGCAAGCCTCAAGTGTCCTATCGGGAAACCATCCGTGCTTCGGTGGATGTAGAAGGTAAATATGTTAAGCAGTCTGGTGGTCGTGGTCAGTATGGGCACGTAAAACTGAAAATAGAGCCAATTCCCGATATGGAAGAAGACTTTATTTTTGAGCAGACTGTTCATGGTGGTACAGTACCAAAAGAGTATTTTGCGGCTATTGAAAAAGGTTGTCGGCAACAGTTGGAGTCCGGTGTTTTGGCGGGTTATCCAATGTTGGGTGTGAAGGTTAATCTCTATGATGGGTCATACCACGAAGTTGACTCGAATGAGAATGCCTTCCGGATGGCAGGAGGCATGGCGGTAAGGAAAGGCTGTCTGGAAGCTAAGCCGGTACTGCTTGAGCCAATGATGAAGGTTGAGGTGGTAACCCCTGAAGATTATATGGGAGACGTAATGGGCGATTTAAATCGCCGTCGCGGTATTCTCCAAGGGATGGATGATGTTAACGGTGTGCGTATAGTTAACGCTGAGGTGCCATTGTCCGAAATGTTTGGGTATGCTACGGACCTGCGAGGAATGTCTCAGGGGCGTGCCACCTTTACAATGGAATTCCTTAAGTATGCAGAAGCGCCGTCCAATATTGCCGACGCCATTATTAAAAAAGGTTAACTGGATCTAGACCATTTATAGAGGAAACATACAGTGTCAAAATCAAAGTTTGAGCGAAATAAACCGCACGTAAACGTAGGCACCATCGG
>CAWUJH010000022.1:0-15278 GCA_963922875.1 uncultured Ketobacter sp.
CCTGATGTTAACTTACGACAGTAAGAACGATAACTACTACCCTACCGACGGGCAGACGTTAAATCTGATTTTTTCTCGCGATAGTGAAGCCATGGGCAGTGATTACGAATTCACTCGTCTGGATCTTAATTATCAATATTATTGGCCACTGCTCGAAAAACAGGTATTGGCACTCAAGGGTGAGTTAAAAAATGTGGAGGGTTCACCACCATTTTTCATGGAGCCTACTCTGAGCATGCGGGGCTTTGATACCTCCCGTTACCGGGATGCATCCACAGCTTCGGCTCAAATCGAGTGGCGCTATAAATTTGCTGATCGCTGGGGTGCAGTAGCATTCTTTGAATCGGGAGCTACGGCTTCCAGTTACAAGGATTTGCCCTCCGGTCGAAAAGTACAAAGTTCTGGGGCCGGTCTGCGTTGGCAGGCCACGGCAGAAAAAGCTATTAATCTAGGTGTTGACTTGGCATTCTCTGGTAGTGAAAGCGCAGTCTATATCCGTGCAGGAGAAGCTTTTTAATAAATGAATTGTTCTCGGAGAAGGATAGATGCGTTTTTTATTTCCATTGTTACTGCTTTGGCTCACTTCTATCGCCTGGGCGCAAGGCCCATCCGAGGGGCAATATATCCAATTTCTTGCCGGAGAGCTGCATCTGGATGATGGCTCGGTTTCAATTACTCGGGAAGACACCGATTTTGAAGCCGAAGTTTCGACGCTCCCTTATTTGGGTGGTGCAGTGCAACAGCCCTTGCGTGACGGGGTATTTGGTTACGGCTGGGAAGCTGGCGCTTTCCTGAGCTGGAAAAACGACCAGGTGAGCTACTACGCCAAAAGTGGTGGCAATGGAACTCAGGTTCTCATCAATATTGAAAATGCATTTTGGGCTATAGAGACATTCATGGGTGCCTATCTTCAGGTGAAAGCATTCAATCGCGCACGTTTGTACGTTAGCGGCGGACCGCTGGCCATGTTTGGCTATGCCGAGAGCGAGGGAGTAGACGATGAAGTGATTATTCAGAGTTCTGCTGTAATTATAAAGGATGGCGCCAACAGTGACACCGATCTTTCCTTGGGCTGGTATAGTCGTACCGGTGCTGAAATGCGTGTTGGCAAGCACACCTGGATCGGGGCCAGCATTAGTTATATGGATGTCGACCTTGATCTATCCGATTCCCTGGGCGATTTCTCCATAGACGGTGAGATGTACCTATTTACTATCACCAATCAATATTAATGAACATTAATAAATACAGTGACGAATTACATTGGACTGGTATTAACTATAACTGGAACCATGTGCGCAGATTTTCATTCTACTAAAGCGCTAACTAGCGGGTTATTCCCAGAAAACCCGCTGAGCAATTCTTTCTCCGTTGTTCACGCAATGCCGAACTTTACTCAAGCTGATAATCCCAACCACTTGCTGCCTTTCATTTAAAACCGGCGCGCCCGAATCGCCGCGAAAAGCGCAGGAGGAAAAGGAGATATGCTTGTCTTTCAGAGTAGAATTTTCCAGTAGACGGGAAAATAGTTTAAGAAAACATGAAAAAAAGCTACACGACATCTGTAATATTTGAAAAGGTTACTATTTTGATATATAGGTGTTATTGATTACGTTGTTAACGTGTCAATTCATTTTTTGCGTGTTTTTTAATCTTTGTCCTACCCACCATCAATTCATTCGCTGATCGGGGCATTATTGCCAAGGAGAATCTCTATGTTTAGGCTGCTCCCAACGAAGTCCATTGTTAATGTCTTATTGCTGCCCCTCGGGTTATTGTTGGCTGGCTGTGATACGCTACCTTTCGCCAAAGATAAACCCTCATTCGTCAGTGACAGAAGCCTACAGTCTTTTGCTTTACCCGTTGAGGAGCAAGTATGCTATGACCGAGCCAAAGAGCCCTATACGGCGGTACTGGATGCACATTTTCATCCCCGACCCTTCGGTGGAAAGGCGATCCCACCAGAGGAACTGTTTGATTATTTCGATCGGCTTGGGGTTCGATTTGTTAATTATTTCGGTATTGGCCAGGTTCTTGAGCTGAATTCCGGCTGTACGTATTATCTGGACTGTAAAGGGGTTGCGGCAAAGCCTAGCATAAAAAACGACTTCGTTAATGGTCTACAAATTGCCGCTCGCGCCCATGATAATCTCCATATCACGCTCTCCATGACGTTTATGGACTTGGCGCATCCTGAAGATATCGTAAAAACCATTGAGCTTTATGACAAAGAGTATCCCGGAATGTTTACCTGGGCGGGTGAGTTAAATGTTATGAAGCAAGCGTTGTTGGGGAATTTGCACGAACCTGCGACGGAAAAATCCATTGATGGCTGGGCACCGTTTATGACGTTGCTCAGAGAAAGAAATATTCCTGTGACGTTGCATTCTGATTTGGGTAATGATGCTAATCCTACGGAATTTTTATATCTCATGCAGCATGTATTAAAGCGCTACCCCGACAATAAAATAGTCTGGGCGCATATGGGTTTGTCTAAGGAACTCACCACTATGGACCCTGATAAGCACGTAGCGATCATGAAAGATTTATTGAACCAGTATCCCAATCTAATGCTGGATATCTCCTGGGATGTGCTTTACAACGCCTATCATCAGTGGGGTGATATATTTGTCGCGTTTTTCAATGAGTACTCTACACGCGTTTTGCCAGGTTCGGATTTTGTGGCGGCCGATACCAAAGAGTTCGAGCAATACGCAAAGGAGCTAGAAGTAACCAGTCGAGTTTTGCGGGTGTTGAACGATGAGGCATTCCGGAATATAGCGCTAGGCGAAAATTACTTTAACTACATGGGTCTCGATTACCATGCTCCGATGGTGTGCAAACCTGATTTCGCTTCAATGCAATAGGTTTCAACGTTGGAGCTAAAGCCGCGATTTCAGGATGATTGTTAATTATAACTATGATCTGCTCTAACTTTGAGGAAAGGACTTTATGTCAAAACTAACCGTGCCTCTTTTATTGATGGGTATTTGCTTTTACGTTCAGGGTCATAACGCTGGGGCCGCAGAGCAAGATTCAGAGAATCTTCAACAATTACGCCAACAATTGGAGCGTCAGAATCGAGAATTCAATGAAAGGTTGCAGCAGCTGGAGGCGCAGATTGAAACTAAGGATTCAAATTCAGCGCAATGGGGGGCTTATGAGCCGGGTAAGGGCTTTGTTTTAACTCGAACTGAGTTTGGTGAGGTGGATTTTAGTGTATTCACCTACGTACGTTATCTGAATCAACGGGCGCTTGATGATACGTATACGGATTCGTTTGGGCGTACAAGCACACTCGACCCCCGTAACGATATACAGTTTCAAAAAGTGACCCTCAATTTTAAAGGTTGGTTATACGATCCTAAATTGCGGTATCTGTTTTACACTTGGACGTCGAATACAAGCCAAGGGGATCCGGCACAAGTCGTTGTCGCGGGTAATTTGGGTTATCAATTTAGTGAAAACTTTATGGTAAATGTGGGCATTGGTGCATTGCCCAGTACTCGGTCCACCAATTACACTTTTCCGAATTGGCTGAAGAATGATCATCGCACTATCGCTGATGAGTTTTTCCGAGGTTCCTATACCACTGGGATTTGGATTTCAGGTGCATTGACAGACAGCGTGCAGTATCGGGCGATGCTGGGCAACAATTTGAGTCAGCTAGGGGTCAGCGCGTCACAATTAGATGATGGCCTTAATACCGTTTCTGCGGCTATTTGGTGGATGCCCACTACCGGAGAATACGGTCCGGGTCAGGGCATGGGCGACTATGAGTTTCATACAGAGTTTGCGACCCAATTCGGTATTCACTTCACGCGAAGTAGAGAAGACGCCCAGGCTCAACCCGGTACGGAAGGGTTTGAAAATGCACAAATACGATTATCGGATGGCACGCTACTTTTTAGCGTTGATCCATTCCAAACCGGAGGTGATATACGCAGTGCAACTTACCAAATGACTGCCATTAATGGCGGTTTTAAGTATTTGGGATGGTCGTTCGAAGCCGAAGCTTATTATCGCTGGGTTGACGATTTTAGAACAAGCGGGCCGGTGCCTGTAAAGCAATTGGATGATAGCGGGTTTCAATTACAGGGTTCAGCCATGGTTTTACCCAAAACCTTACAGGCTTATTTAGCCTACTCAAAAATTCTGGGTGAATACGGTAACCCCAGCGACACTAGCGTGGGTTTAAACTGGTTTCCACTGCAACGGAAAGAGTTCCGTCTCAGTTTCCAAGGGTTGTATTTAGATGATTCACCAGTTGGCTACAGCAGTGTACCATTTGCCGTTGGTGGTAATGGTTGGGTCTTTACTACGGATATAGTTGTCGCGTTTTAAGGCAAAGATCTAGCTAAGTCGTGTATCAATAGCAGGATGACTTCAAATATTAAGTCAGGTAGTGACAGTGACTGACTGGACCAAGATCTAGAGCCAGCAATGTAGTGGTAGAACGGGAATTCGATGCGCCGCCCGCCGATTTTTACGTTATTGCGGCGCAAGAACAAAAGTACCAGCGGTATTTGGATCTATTCAATACCCGGTTTGTAAAAACCAAATGTACTTCAAATAAAAAATAGATGTTTTGTTTCTATAGTCCTATCTGCCTAACAGGTAAACACTAAAAAGTTGATCGTCATCTGTCCAACGCTGAAGGGTATTCCAACCAGCTTCTTTGGCAAGAGTAGAGAATTCTTCTGCGGTGTATTTATGGGAGTTCTCGGTATGGATACTTTCACCTTCTTTAAATCGGAACGTCTGCTGGCCAATGGCAATCTCTTGATCGACCTGACTGACGAGATGCATTTCCACGCGTCCCGCTTGAACATTGTAATACGCGTAATGATAAAACTGATCAAGTTCGAAGTTACCGTTAATTTCCCGATTAATGCGACTTAGTATATTTTGATTAAAGGCGGCAGTAATGCCGCTAGAATCGTTATAGGCTTGATGCAACATGGCCGGTGGTTTTTTGGTATCGACACCGATTAATAGTAATCCGTCAGAGCCTAAGGTGGTACCAGCGTTGGCAAGAAACTGCACGGCTTCTTGTGGGGTAAAGTTGCCAATGGTGGAACCAGGAAAAAAGCCCAGCTTGGGATTTTTTTGGGCTGTCGGTAAGCGAACCCGCTGGGTAAAGTCAGCGACTACGGGAGTTATAGTTAATGCCTGGTAGTCTTCTCTCAAGGTATCGCAAGCCTTGTATAGATGTTCAGCAGCAATATCGATGGGCACATAATGAGACGTTTGTTTGAGTTGATTTAATAACAAACGGATTTTAATGAGTGAGCCTGCACCAAACTCCACAATATCGTATTTCTGTTGCAAATGTGTGCTTAAATCAGCACTGATGGTGGGCAGTATAGAGAGTTCGGTGTGATAGGGATAATACTCAGGTAAATCACAAATAGCGTCAAACAGTTTGGAGCCAATCTCATCATAAAAATACTTTGAGGGTAATTGCTTTTGTGGTTGGCTGAGTCCATAGATTACGGCGTCTAAGAACTGTTGTTGAGTGGATTGTGATTCATTGATCCTAAGCGCTTGCATAGAGTGTCCCTGTATGTGAGTGTCGTTATTAGATGTCTTGTGCCAGCCGTAACCCGCTAAACTGCCAGCGCTGGTGTGGATAGAAAAAATTTCTATAGCTAGGACGTATTTGTTGGCAAGGTGTTACACAGGACCCCCCTTTTAAAACAAATTGTCCGCACATAAATTTACCGTTGTATTCGCCCACCGCTCCTGCTGCAGTCTTAAATCCGGGATAAGGCGTAAAGGGGCTTTGAGTCCATTCCCACACATCACCATACAGCTGCGAAGGTTTTTCGGCGCTTTCTGTTGCCTGTGGGCGCCAGTGTTGCTGTTCCAGAAAATTGCCTTGTATGGGTAATTCTTTGGCAACGGTTTCCCATTCTTGTTCCCTGGGCAAGCGGGCACCGGCCCAGGTGGCGAAGGCATCCGCCTCAAAGTAGCTGATGTGGGATACTGGGGCCTGTAAATCCACCGGTACTAAACCGTGGAAGCCAAATTTTAGCCATTGGCCGTCTTGTTTCTGCCAGTACAGAGGCGCTTGCCAATGTTGTTGCTGGCAAGTCATCCAACCATCGGATAGCCACAAAGTGGCCTTTTCATAGCCCTTGTCCTCTATGAACTCCAACCATTCTCCGTTGCTGATCAGGCGGTTAGTCATGGCGAAGGGTTGTAGGTAATAAGGATGCTCTGGGCGTTCACAGTCGTAGCTGAAGGCTGATTGGTTGGTGCCGATGTTAATTAATCCACCCTCATACTGATGGTATTCCAGTGCTGATTTTGGCCCGGCTTTGGGCTGGTCAGGTAAGGTGTGAAGTGCCGGTGCAAAGGGATGAAAGGAAAGTGCATGAAGAATATCAGTGAGCAGCAATTCCTGGTGTTGCATTTCATGATGGAGCCCCAATTCAATGCCATCAAGGCAGGCCTGAGGTAGTTCTTCACTACGATCGAGCAGTGCTAATATCTGTTCATCTATGTGATCTCTGTAACGCCAGATATCGGTTAGCGGTGGTCGTGACAGCAAGCCGCGGAGAGGGCGCTGGTGCCTGGGTCCCACTGCTTCATAATAGGAGTTAAATAAATAATTAAAGTCAGGGTTAAATGCCTGATAGTTTGCCTTCCAGGCCAGCAGAATAAACTGTTCAAAAAACCAAGTCGTGTGGGCCAGGTGCCATTTGCTGGGGCTGGCATCGGGCATGGACTGCAGCTGCATGTCCTCGACCGTAAGTGGTAAGGTTAGTTCCTTGGTTTTATTGCGAATTCTGCAAAAATCATGGATTAGTTTCTGGCTTCTTATATTTGTCATAGCAGGGCTTCCTTAGAATGCTACAGCTTGATACGCTAACATATAATGTGTGACGTTTCATCGGTGCCTGTCTTTAGTGCTTACTAGTGTCTAGGAGTCCAGTTTGATAGATTACGAGCGATTGGGGATTCCCCTCTTGAATCATGAAGGGCGCGAGCGCCGCGTGGGTGTGGAAATTGAATTTTCAGGCTTGACTCCCAAGCAGGTAGCACTCAATGTCCAACATCTGTTTGGTGGTGAAGTCAGTGCTCATACCCGTTATGAGTCCACGGTTAAAGGCACTCGCTGTGGCGAGTTTAAAATTGAGTTGGATGCTTCATCTCTGAAAGCGCTCGCCGACAAGCTGGATTTACAACAACCGGTGGAAGGTGAAGAAGCCTCTCTGGAAACCTTTGCTTCCGATCTGTTAACGAAGGCTGCCGAGCAAATTGTGCCTTGGGAATTGGTTTGTCCACCACTGGAATTTACCAAGCTTGACCAGCTTTATGTTTTAGTGGACAAAATGCGAGAGGCCGGTGCGTTAGGGACTCGCCACAGTTTACGCTATGCCTTCGGTCTGCATTTTAATCAGGAGTTGCCCGATACAGATGTGGCTACAGTCTTGAACTATATTCGGGCCTTTATGTGCCTCTACGATTGGATAGCCGATGAAGACCAAATTGACATCAGCCGCAGGCTCACCTCTTATATCAATCACTATGGCAAGGATTATATCCTGAAGGTCATTAACCCAAATTATAAACCGGACCAAGCTCAGCTGATTGATGATTATATAAAATTTAACCCTACGCGTAATCGCAGCATGGATATGTTACCGATGTTTGCATATCTGGACGAAGACAGAGTGCGTAGTCAATTGGATGATGAACGTATTAATAAAAGGCCGACGTTACATTATCGTTTACCCAATTGTGATATAGATAACGCGAAGTGGAATTTAAGTTCTCCTTGGCAGTCGTGGTTGGAAGTGGAACGGTTAGCAAACAATGAGAAAGCGTTGATGGAGCGGTGCCGAGCTTATAGCGAGTACCTGCATTTGTTGTTGCCAAGTTTTGAGAATGACTGGTTGAAATCAACCCGGAAGTGGCTCAAATCACAACATTAATCTATGTCTACAAAGAACTTTAAAACTTAGCGGCAGGTGAGAGAGGTATTTTGACAACTGAAATTATAGCGGTGACGGGGCCTCATAAACGTTTCCCCGTGGCTTGGTGGGCAACTCGCTTTATGTTGAAGCTATGTGGCCTAAAGTCTATTTATCTCACCGCTCGCTCGCCCCAACCGAAGGTAGCCATTGCCGGAATCATAATTGGTGGCGGTGATGATATAGAACCAATCCAATATGGAATGGAAGTGGCAGCAGACTATCGTTATGATCGGGAACGGGATCATTTTGAAATGACCATGATCCGACGTGCTTTACATGAGAACATACCCGTATTGGGTATTTGTCGTGGTGCACAGCTGATTAATGTTGTTGCCAACGGCAGCTTGCATCAGGACATCCGTGCTCAGCGCAAGATCACCAGTAACCGTCGCTATATAACGCCGATCAAATGGGTGGATCTTGAAACGGGCAGTCGACTCCAGAAAACCCTTGGTGTAGATAAATTAAAAGTAAATAGCCTCCACAATCAAGCAGTGGATCGGATTGGTGAAGGGTTGAGTGTTATTGCCCGTGACCAAGATGGTTTTGTGCAGGCCATTGAAGGGCATTTTGGTTTTTTACTTGGTGTGCAATGGCATCCTGAATATCTCCCTTACAAGAGCGCGCAGCGCCAGCTCTTTAAGTTGTTCGCTAATGCTGTGCGTCAAACGGGCAATCGCTTGGAGTTACCTCGTTATTAGCGTTGTCAGGTACTAACATGGAGAGCTATTTTCTCTTATTCTTTACCGCGTTTGCCGCAGCCACCATTCTGCCGTTCTATTCTGAAGTTTTGCTGGTCAGTTTAGTGCTTGCTGGCAAGCCACCGGAATTTTTGTGGTTGTTTGCTACGCTGGGCAATACACTGGGTGCCCTGTTTAATTGGGCACTGGGACGCTATTTACTGCACTATGAGGATCGACGCTGGTTTCCCTTTAAAGCTAAAAGCCTCCATAAAATGCAGCACTGGTACCAGAAATTTGGGGTCTGGTCACTGTTGTTTGCATGGGCTCCCATCGGAGGGGATGCCTTAACCTTTATTGCCGGGGTTATGAAAGTGCGCTGGTGGGTTTTGGTGCTCCTCAGCGGAATAGGCAAAGGCTTACGTTATGGTGTAGTGATTTATGTGACCTTACAAACTTTTTAATGATTTGCGCCGACTTTTTGTGTTTCCAGGGTCTTTAAGGGGTACATTGTAACGAGCGGTACTCATGATCTCTGAATTAAGGAAGTACAATAGAATTACGGAGCGGGAGTTAGGTCGAGTTAATGCTCCTCATTTTGCCTTGCGGGTGCTGGATGAATCACTGCAAGGTTTTCCATATCCACAGCCTCGCTTTAGCGAGCATCTGCATAATTTCCTGATACGCCATTATGATTCAAGCGGTGAGAGAACGGCTAAATCTTTTGATCGTCTTCAGGCGGATTTGCAGGCAGGTCAAGTGTTACTGTTGAATGAGTGGCCCCACTGCCCAGCGTTTGAAAAAAGGTCCATTAAAGAGGAGGGACAAACAAAAGATCAGTGGGTCATCACTGAGTGGGTATTGGCACAACACGAGATGATGATGAGCTTATTGCTAGCCAATGTGAATAGAGTCGTGTGAAACCAAGTAAGAAGTATCCTGGTGCTTTTCAGCACCAGGAACTAAGTCAAAGTTAAAGATGGGCAATCAGTTTAGAGCGGGTTGCTTGTGATTTGTGGTGTTCCATGTGCCCTTTGATAACCCGAGCAATATCCTGAAAGCTGGTGCTTTTTCGTTGAAGTTGCGCCAAGTTTAGTTGTTTAGCAATGTCTTTGGCACTAATCAAGCCGCGCACAGCGGGTTTGTTTTGATCCACCACCAGGCAGAGGTTTTGATCAGCGGCGTTGAGAGTTCTCAGAACATCGCTGACAGTGGCCGTTTCCAACTCTTGATAGGAAAATGCCTGAAGCGCAGCTTTTGGAATCATGAAATCCGATACTGTCAGATCATTTCTTTGATAACCTTCCGATATCTTTTTGATGATTTCCTGATTGTTTAGATGCTCAATCACCACAACTCCCAAAAACTGACCATTGGAATCGGTAGCCAGAAGATGTTTAGCGCCGGCTCTTACCATGAGCGCCAGAGCGTCGGTGGCGGGGATCGATCGATCCACTGTTAAAGGGACTTCATGCTTGAAATCATGAAGTATTTTTAGTGCGCTGGAGTTTAGATCCAAATCGTCACTATTCATTGGAAAAGTGAGTGCGTTTTGACTATTGGCATTAAACAAAGTTAATGTTTTCATAATAATATCCTCAATGCTTTGCTATGCCAGCAACACAGAGTCACACAGACGCTTTTATGAGCTGGCAATTAAAAAATAATTATGTTTTTTAACAACAATTAAGACAGAGCAAGAGGTGGAGGACCACGAATGGGGTAGCTTTTGAGTTTGAGACAGGAAAGGTTCCGTGCAAATGTTCTATAGTAGCTGGAAGCTTGGCCCTCAACAGAGGACTCTTCATTGATATCATGAAGATCGTCATCAAACTGAGGGGAGGTATTGAACAGGTCTGAGTTGACATCAATTGCCCATGAGAGATGATGTTCAGTGTCATAGGCGTGCGCACGGGTGTCGCTGTTTTGCAGCGAAACTAAACCGATTAACAACGGTATAATCGGTAGTAGCAGTGTACCCAAGCGCAATGCTTTATTCATGGTGGATGGCACTTTCCTGTACTGGAACCACAACAACCTGGACTATGACCTCTATTAGACGATGATCAAATAAAGGCCCAATTAAATAAAAATGCTTTTAAGCATCATCGTACTATATGACCTCTGCCGTCAAGTAGCGTTCCTTACATTATTGTTCGAGTTACATAAAAAGTAAAAAATTATACTCCCCATTAATCCGAATACTGCAAAACCGAACATGAGGGGAAACGGGGTTCCGTTGTACGCATGACCTACAATCGCTCCCAGTGGCACTGCCAGCAGAGTGGAGCCGGAACTGATTAAGGAAGCGCCCAAACCGGCAATTTTACCCAGTGGTTGTAAGGCAACACTGTTTAGGTTGCCAAACTGTAAGCCAAAGCAGAGGAAGATTGGCATTGCCCCTAACAAAAATAGCCACATAGGGGGTTCATCGTGATAGCCGAGGTGAAATAATAAGACCAAGAACCAGGCTAAGATCGTTTGTGTTATCAAGGCACCAAGGCAGACTGTTTTAATTCCGAAACGTACAACCAGCCGTGTGTTAATAACTGAGGCCATTCCAATACTCAAGGCCAAACCAGCAAAGTACATTGGGAATAGGTGACCGGTTTGATAATGACCCACAAAAATTTGTTGGGCACTGCTTAAGTAAGCAACAAACCCTCCAAATAAAAACCCCAATACTAAAGTTGCGCCTAGTGACGTTTTTTGTTTGCTGATAAAAATCAAACTTTGCCAGAGCTGAAAAGGTCGAAACGGCGTGCGATTCTCTACCTCCAGTGTCTCGGGTTGCCGTAGCCAAAACCAGATAAAGCTCACCAAGCCAAATAAAAAAATAGCCACAAAGATAAAAGGCCAATCACCCATGAGCAATAGCACCTGGCCTGCCAGTGGTGCTAGGGCTGGAACCAATATAAAAATGGCCATGATGAAAGACAGAATGCGGGCCATTGTGACACCTTCGAAACAATCCCGAACCATAGCCATGGTGACAATCCTGGGACTAGCGGCCCCGAGACCTTGTAAGAAACGGCCGCAGAGTAACTGCGTAAAGTTAGTGCTGAATATACAAAGTATGCAGCCGAGAAAGAAGATTAGCATGCCCAGGCTGATCGCGGGTCGTCGGCCAATGGCATCAGACAGCGGGCCATAAAAAAACTGGCCTATTCCCAGCCCCAGAAAAACACTGGTGATGATTAGTTGCTGACTGTTATCGGAGGTCATTGAAAAGCTGTTTGCAATGTTGGGCAAGGCAGGCAGCATTGAATCTATAGATAAAGCCACTAGGGAAATCAGCATGGCCGCGAGGCTTATAAATTCTTTCTCGGACAATTTTTTACGGACAATATTCATTGGTTCGGTGGCCTTGCGCCACAATGCTCCAAGTCACTTATGAGTTGCTATCACACTTGTTGTTAGCACACTATAAGCAACTTGGAGTTTGAAGAACATCTTAAATATTAATGTTTAAACTTCGAAAGCCATCAAGAGCTTTAGGGTTCACCGACACATACTTGGTGGACATTCATACTCGATAGCAAACTCACCACAGATTTAAGCTCCACTTTGACGGAATCAAAATCCTTATTGGTGTCGACATAAACATAAGTTTGATTGCCTCCAGCCCATAAAAAGCGGAGCTGTAAAAAGTCCTTTTCATGCGTGCTTGCGACGACTTTGCCATCTTTGATCAGTGATAATTGTATATACCGCAACAGATCAACGGAGAGCCGTTTGCCTGGAAAACTGATTACAGCGCCGGCTCGATTTTCACCACGGAATGTTTTACCGCTGTCAATCTTGACGTTCACTCCGCTCAGTACACTGGCAAATACCGAGAGCTGTCCTGCGGTGCTGACACTGTCATCGATAATGAGACCAATGTTTGAGACTTTGCAATTCAGTAAGCTACAAAAACCGCTGAAGCCTGATTTCACTGTTGCACCGCTACTGCTTAATAAAGGCGTCAAGTCATCACGGCACGTAAATTCCTGATCGCACGAGTTACCAATGCCATCATTATCTGTATCAAGCTGATCAGCGTTAGCAACAGCGGGGCAATTATCCACATCATCATTGTAGCCATCGTTGTCGCCATCTACGTCGCAAATGTTTCCTACAGCGTCATGATCGTTGTCTGCCTGGTCCGGGTTGGCAACCAGCGGGCAATTGTCTTTCGCGTCGTCAATGCCATCGCCATCAGTGTCTGTGTTTGTGTCGCAGGCGTCGCCAATACCGTTGTTGTTGCTATCTTCCTGATGTGGGTTAGGCACTATCAAGCAGTTGTCTATGGGATTGTTGACTCCATCGCCATCGACGTCCGAGTCACATAGATTGCCTTTGCCATCGGAATCCATATCGGCTTGGTCGGCATTAGGCACCGAGATACAGTTGTCATCTCCGTTTAGAATGCCGTCGTTATCGAGGTCATCATCGCAGACGTCGCCCAGGCCGTCGCCGTCCTTGTCTTTCTGATTGCTGTTGCTTATCAACGGGCAGTTGTCGCTGATATCCTTAACGCCGTCTTGGTCATCATCTTCGTCACAGGCGTTGCCCAGACCGTCTTTGTCGGTGTCCAGTTGATCAGAGTTGGGAATAGCGGGGCAGTTGTCGATACTGTCTTCCACGCCATCGTTATCCTGGTCATTGTTGCCGGAGCATACATCGGATTGGTCGGGGTTAGGGATCGTGGGGCAGTTATCCGCATCGTCATCGATTCCATCACCGTCTTTATCTGAATCGCAGACATCGCCAAGCCCATCATTGTCCATGTCTTCCTGTTGGGGGTTAGCAATCAATGGACAATTGTCTGTGTCGTTGTCATGGCCATCGCCATCCTGATCACTGTCGCAAAGATCTCCAATGCCATCGTTGTCCAGATCACTTTGATCGGGATTAGCGATCAATGGACAATTATCCACGAGATCAATAATCCCATCATTGTCGGTGTCCACTGGATCCTGTCCCTCGCAAGCGTCACCTTGACCATCCAGATCAGTGTCTATTTGGTCAGGGTTGGCCACCAGGGGACAATTGTCGTTGTCATTATCGGTACCATCGTTGTCCGCATCACTGTCACAAGAGTCACCCAGCCCGTCCTGGTCGGTGTCGGTCTGTTCGGGGTTCGGCACTGTAGGGCAGTTGTCATTGCCGTCAGTAACACCATCCTGATCAGTATCCTTGTCACAGGCGGCTAATGACTGGTCCGGGTTGGCATTGACTGGGCAATTGTCCTGATTATCCGGAATACCATCACCATCATCATCTCCGTCGCAGGCATCTCCCAACCCATCATGGTCAGAATCTAATTGGGTTGGATTGCTAATTCCTGGGCAGTTATCAATGCCATCATCAACACCGTCATTATCCGTATCGGAATTGGTGTCACAGGCATCGCCGACGCCATCGTTGTCCGCATCGATTTGATCGGTATTGGCCACCCAGGGGCAGTTGTCGTTGTCGTCTGCAATGGTGTCGCCATCGGTATCATTGTCGCAAACATCCCCCAGGCCATCATTATCTTTGTCGCCTTGTTCCGGGTTGGGCTGGGCTGGGCAGTTGTCGGTGTTGTTGTCCACACCGTCGCCGTCCTGGTCGCTGTCACAGGCGTCGCCAACGCCATCAAAATCCATGTCAGCTTGGTCGGTATTGGCCACTAGAGGGCAGTTGTCGACGTTGTCTTTAATGCCATCGTTGTCTTGATCGCTATCGCCGTTGCCGGTATCTGGGCACACATTGGTTTGATCACTGTTGGCGACTGTGGGGCAATTGTCGTCGCCATTGTCAACGCCGTCGCCATCAGTGTCGGAATCACAGGCGTCACCAATACCGTCGAGGTCACTATCGGTTTGGTCGGCGTTGCTGACAGCAGGACAGTTATCGATGCCGTCATCAATGCCATCGTTGTCGCTGTCTTTATTGCTATCACAGGCATCGCCAATACTGTCGTTGTCAGAGTCCAGTTGATCTGGATTGGCTATCAGTGGGCAGTTGTCAGTGCTGTCGTCCACACCGTCGCCGTCTTGGTCGTCGTCACAGGCGTCGCCAATCAGGTCTTGGTCTGCATCCAGTTGTTGGGCATTCGCAATGACTGGGCAGTTATCGTCACCATTGTCGATGCCATCGCCATCAGTATCGTCATCACAGGCGTTACCTATGCCATCTTGATCTGTGTCGGTTTGCTGGCTGTTGGCAACAAGGGGGCAGTTATCCGAGCCATTGTCCACAGTGTCATTATCGGCGTCGTCGTCACAGGCATCGCCAATGCCATCACCATCTGTGTCCAGTTGATCGTTATTGGCCACTACCGGACAGTTATCCTGGTTGTTGTCTTTGCCATCACCGTCCTGATCGCTGTCACAAACATCCCCAACGCGATCGTTATCTTGGTCGTTTTGATCGGGATTAGGCAGTAACGGGCAATTATCGATAGCATCATCGATGCCATCGTTGTCGGTATCTTTAGGGTCCTGGTCATCGTCACAAGCGTCTCCCAGTCCATCTAAATCCGTGTCGGTCTGATCGGGATTGGCGACAGTGGGGCAGTTATCGAAATCATTGTCTTTGCCATCACCGTCTTCGTCGCTGTCGCACGCATTGCCGATGCCATCTT
>CAWUJH010000023.1:0-12505 GCA_963922875.1 uncultured Ketobacter sp.
TAACCTCAACCGGCGTGAAAAGCTTCTCGGTGTTCAAGCGAGTCTCGGGTGGCAGCCCTGTGCGGGTCACACTTGGCAAGTATCCGAGCCTATCACCGGTCAGGGCTCGCACGCTGGCTCTGAAGCAGCTGGCTGACTTGAGTGACGGGGTGAACCCGAATGAACAGCGGCGTGTTGAGGCTATGTCTGCCGTGACGCTGGGAGAAGCCTTTGAAGGCTACAAGCGCGCTCGCAAGCTCAAGGTGTCCACGTTGAGGGGCTATGACGGAGTGGTCAGCAACCACCTTAAGAAGCTCGTGGATAAGCCCCTTAAGGACATTGACCGCCGGGTGATTGTCGACATCCATGCGGGCATCGCCTCCAAGGCCCAGGCAGACCTGACCATGCGGGTGCTGAGGGCAATATTCAACTTTGCCAAGTATGAATACTGCGGCCAGGACGGTTCCTCGATCTTTCCTGAAAACCCGGTTGAGATCCTATCCCACCGTAAGCAATGGAACAACGTTCGACGTAAGCAGACACATCTCCGCCCCGGTGAGTTGCCAGTTTTTTATAAAGCCCTGCAAGAAGTGAGGCAACAGGAGACGCCAGCTGGCAAATCTATCTGTGATGCCATGTTATTCGCTATCTTTACAGGACTTCGGCTTAGCGAAATATTTGGATTGAAATGGTCAGAAGTGGATTTACGAGCAGCTATTTTTACAATTCCCGAGAATGAAACAAAAAACGGGCGGTCTTTAGAGCTGCCAATTACCAAACACCTTGAGGAATTGTTCCGTAGGCAGATAAGCTGCATTCCCTCCGAATATGTATTCGCCGCTGAAAATGAGTATGGCCAGGTGCGGGAGCCCAAGAAAGTAGTGGCCAAGGTCAAGAGCCTATCGGGTACCCATTGTGGCTTCCATGACCTGAGGCGGACTTTTGCCACTACGGCAGAGCACCTGGACGTAGGCAGCTATAAACTCAAGCGCCTGATGAATCACTCCACCGGACGGGACGACGTGACAGCAGGGTACGTTATCTTAACGGCTGAAACTCTTCGCCCGTCGGCAGAAAAAATACAAAGTTTTCTTATTGGAACAATGCTCAAGTCTAACGTTATCGACATAAAAACAGCGGTAATAAATTAAAAATTCAAATTCTGTTTCTGCTTAATTTTCTTTATCCACCACTTAGCAATCCCCCGTCGTGCAGCTCAAAAGCACGATGGGTAATCCTCTTGGAATTATCTTCACTTTTCTCCAGTTTTTTGCTGAAAAATCAGTTGACGGTCACGCATTATAACCCTGAGCCATGCGACGAAACGCATCATCACTCGATGGAGGGTACAGAGTGCAAACAAATTCTTCTGAACGATATTTAACATACGAACAGGCAGCAGCTTTGCTCTGCATGTCTACCGGTGGACTTAGAAACAGAATGTGCAGAGGAGAGCCGATGCCTCCCTCTGTCAAAATTGGCCGCCGTCGATTATTCCCTGAGTCTGAATTGCATAAGTGGTTGGCTGAGCAAGGTGGTCTGGCACCTCAAGAGGCAGTTAATGGCTATTGATATTATGGCGGCCTTTGAGAATGAACCGCCGGCTCTTGATTTCATATGGCCAGGTTTTTTGGCTGGAACAGTCGGTGCACTGATTGCACCAGGTGCAACAGGAAAAAGCTTTTGGGCTTTGGAGGCCGTTATGTCCATTGCATGTAGCGTCGCCGGTGGTGATGTATTGCAGATTGAACCTCAGCAAGCTGGACGGGTAGTCTACTTGGCAGGGGAAGATCCAGAGAGTGTTTTAATAGGTCGTGCCCATTCCATTGGCAAGCATCTGAATCAGCAAGCTCGCCAGGAAATTGCTAGGAACCTTTCTCTTGAGCCAATCATGGGTAGGCGCTTAAACGTCATGGCAAAACAGGATCTTGATTGGCTGATTCAGTTAGGCGCTGGGGCAAGATTAATCGTTCTTGACACACTGAGTCGCACTCATTGCCTTGATGAAAACAGCAATGGTGATATGTCTCGGCTTGTTTCAACGCTTGAGCATATTGCGGTAGAAACAGGGGCTTCGATTCTCTATCTGCATCATGTCAATAAGGGCTCTGCCCGAGAGGGGCAGACGGATCAGCAACAGGCTGCACGGGGCGCATCAGCTCTAGTAGACAATGTTCGCTGGTGCGGGTTTGTTGCGAAAATGTCAGAGACGGAAGCCAAAAAGTTAAGCGACCGCGCTTATGATCGGCAGCCCATAGGCAATGATCGGAGAGGCTTTTTTGTACGGTTCGGAGTTAGCAAGCAAAACTATGCCACAGTTCAAGCTGATAAGTGGTATGAGCGCCGGGATGGTGGTGTACTTGTGCCCGTTGATTTATCAACGACCACCAATTGGGAGGGCAGTAGCAAAAAGGTCACGCCTTTTAGGGTTGGTGAGGTTGATGAAGAGCGCTGGTAATGCAGTCACCCCAACAAGCACAATCGCTCAAGCTAGGGTAATGCTGTACCAACCAAGTCAGCGGCCTCGCCACAGGGAAGGTGACTGGCAGGAAACCTCCTTTGGTCGCTGCCGCGTGGCAGGAAGGTTGGGCCAGCGCCACGCTGACGTTGTCGAGGCTATTCTTTACTGTGCGGAGAAAAGGCGCGACGTGTCAGATGGAGGCGTTGAATTGCTGGTAGACCCTGCACGGATACGAAAGACTCTATCCGATAGTCGATACAGCATGAGCCAGATTCAAAAGCTCCTCTCTGAGCTTCGCGCATCGACCATTGAAATTGAAACACCAGGTCTGGCGAAAACTGGCGACCGGATTATTGGTGGCCTGGTAGATCACGTTATCCCGTCTCCCATGATGCGCCGAGATCCACTTACAGGTGGTGAGCGGAGCTTGTGGCGAGTGCGCCTGGGGATAGCGCTGGTAATGCTCCTTGAGCGCGATCTGGCCCTGTACTACAACCCGGCACCAATTGCCCGCCTGCGGCATGGTATCGGTCAGGCTGTAGCGAGACACATTTTGAGCCATAAAAATGAACCAGCGGGTGGCTGGCATCTGGATACCGTCATACTGGCTGTGGCCCGACAGGCATCAGGAAAAACACTTAGAGATGCCCGCTTTCGATTGAGAGAGGACGCTGAGCAGCTTGAGCACATTGGCCTTATCATCGATGGCGACAGAGTTCGAAAGGTGGGTGCAACCGCCAAAGACCGTCGCACACCCGCCCGATAGCGTCGCACACCCGCCCGGTAACGTCGCATACCCGCCCGAAGCGTCGCACACCCGCCCGAAGCTGGCAGGATATTCAGGATATTAAGAGCGGCACAGCCGCCGCTGAGTGCGGCGGCAGGCCGAAGACATGAAAAGGAAACGTTTGTAAGAAAAAAACCATTTAGTGGAAGGGGCGCAGCCCCTTCAAACATCCCCGCAAACAGCCGTGTTTGATCCTCGGGAGCAGGTCGCCGCTGCGCTTTGCCTGCCCCTCCGTGAGGCTGTGTAGCCTTCCGACCAATCAAGGGTGCGCTGCGCCGCATGCTCACCCGTTCAGACTCGCTCCACTCGCTTAGCTGCGGCCTCCGTTTGCGCCCTTGACAGCTCTCCATGCCAAGAATTGAAAGACAAGTACAATTGGGCGATAGCGTTATTTGCCGACATATTGTAAAAACATATTACCGTAATTATGTAATTACCGTAATTACACTTTACTTTTCACCTAATCTAATAGATAATTAGGGTAAATCAAAATGGTGTGAGAATTTACAGTATGAGCAGGGTTACTTTTGAGGATATTTCTACTGCAGCCCGCAGGCTGGTCGAGAGTGGTGAGCGCCCAAGCGCTCCAAAAATTCGCAAGTTGTTGGGTGATCGTGGCGGGATGGCGACCATCCAAAAGCACTTGGATATGTGGCGTGAGTCAGAGGGGCAGGACGCTGAAGCATCATCAGTGCCTGAGATGCCGGAGCAGTTGGCGGCGGACGCCAAAATATTGATTCAGCAAATTTGGAGGCAAGCTAGAGCTGCAGCGGATGAAGAGGTTCAGGCCGACCGCGAAAAGCTCGCCCAGGAACGCGCAAAGATGCAGGAAAAGCTAGATGAAACCATTGCGGTGAGTGAGCAGCAGGAACAACAAATAGACGATTTAAAAGACCAGGTTAAAGATCTGGAGCAAAAGGTCGAGGAGTTGGATCAAGTGTCGCAGTCCGCCAAAGCAGAGCTGGCGGAATCTGGTACGCAGGCGGCCGTATTGGGTGAACGCTGTAGTCAATATGAATCGAGCTTAAAACGCTCCCAGGAGAGAGAAGAGAAACTCTTAGCCCAGCTCGAAAAGCTATCCGAAAGCATCAAGACAAATACTCCGAGTAAAAAAACATAATATTAAGCGCCCCGGCTGAGTGCGGACACACCCAGCCAAGACTAACCACAACCACCTGAAAGGAGGTGATTTATGGCTGATTCCGATACTACACAAACGGTTGTCCATTCTCGACACTTCGCCCGAGCTTTACCCATCATTGTGGCTCTAGAGCGCATTGAGCGCCCTACGTTGGCCAACTTGGCGTCCGGTGTCGGATTGACAGAGCAAGAGCTTGAAGCGCGTTTTAAGTGTCTACAGCGCGACTACAAGGTTGTGATCGAGCGATCACCACAAGACGGATTCTTTGTAATCAAGAGTTGGGGGATAATTGCCCGCCGCCAGTTTTCCAGTAGTAAGGAGGTCTAAGACATGGCCGTTTATTCAGTCAAGCGTTGTAATCTGGATGATGAGCAAATCATCTTTGATGCTGATCATGGTTTAATCCGAATTTATGGGCGCCAGGCTTCTTTCTCCGCGCCATTGCATAATGCTGATTTGCAGCATGGAGAGAATAGCCGTCAAGAAGGGGGCGTGTTAAGCGTTCGTTCAGCTGGCTTTTGCGGAAATGTACAGTTAACTGTTGCTGAATATGTCCAGGCTGAGCACTATCTCTGGGTTATTAAACAATTAACGGAAGAGGTGACTTTACAATGACAAAGGGTCAGTTTATTGCGATTTTAATTCATTGCGCTGGCGTAGCGGTTGCTATGGCGATTGTCTTGGCGGTTGTTAAATTTATGTCAGGAACGATCGCAGACGATGTTTTAACTGGGGCCACAGTTTTCTATTTGGGAACTGTAGCATGGGTAACTGTACGGGTTTTGCGTGGGCATGATGCCCGAGCAAATGCAGCTGCGGCGCTTATTGATAGGGAGTAATCATGAGTGATTTATTGATGGATCAGAGCGAGGCCCTGAAATGGGCTCGCTTGACTACCGATGACTGGGGCAGCCAGATTTGGGAATCCCTAGCTCTTGGGGTTAGTTGCGGTGCTCTTTGGGCGCTTTGCCTATTTATCCTGATTGCCTGTTTGGTGCCTCCATTGCGACGGCAGGTGCACCGCTGGACAAATATTTATTTGCCCTGGAATATGTCGGTAGGTATTTTTCTAATACAGGGGATCGTTGGGATTATGGGCTATCCAGCACTTTTTTCAGTCGGCGTGCTAGCATACTGGATAAATAGCGCGGTTCCAGTATGGCTACTGGAACCTATTGCTGAGTTTTCAAATCGCTTAACGGTTATTGGCTGGCTTACTTGAGTATGGTAATTATTTCGGACTCAACATTTTACTGAGTTTCGACATTCCTGTTTTCGCCGCGCCCGCTGCGCCCTTTATCCCCTTTCCAGCAGAGCCGGCCATACTTTCAGTGGCTTCTGACGTTCTCCCCCTTGCTGCACGTCCACCACCACTTACTACTTTTGCGGCACCACCAACAAAAATAGATCGGCTTTGTTGCTCCTGAGATGCCTCGCCCAAGTTCTCCTGCCCGCCGCCAATGTAACGAAGCACTTTATCTGGAATTTCATGAATCAATCCAAAGCTACGGTGAGCAATTTGAATCAATACCATTGTAAAAATGGCGAGCATAGCGAAAGCTGTTACAACACCACTCAATGAATCGCCAAGCATTCCACTCATTGCCGGTATAAAAATTAACATCAAGACTTTGGCCATTACAATTACCAGGAGCATACTCGCCATGAATCCAAAGATGGCTAAAGTCGGACGCAAAAATAACGATAGTGCCACCATGTATCCTGCTTTTGCCCTCTCCCCAACAAATCCATTCCCCTCAGGGAACACGTGGCTGGCAGCCCATACCGGCGCGGCAATAACAGCCTCAATGAGTAGCACAAACCAACCTGCAACGCCCATTATCCATAGAATCATTGGCGTTGCAGGAATGTAAAACGCGAGCATGAGCGCGATAGGAATTAGCAGCATTCCAGCACCAACGAGCGCCCAAAGTGTCTTGTTTGTCATTCGGCACAGCGTGCTGGTCACTGGCCGAGCTGCTCCACCGATAAGGCCCCCTACAGCCTCGCTGGTGTCATCGGCAACACAGGCCGCTAAATCTGTTAAGAAGGCTCCCGCCAAAGCAATCTCAAACGTTCCAATTATCATATGGCCTACGTTCGCCATTCCGTGAATAGGATCTGGCTCACTAAGCGCAAAATTCAGAACGCTTTCCGTTCGATTCATAACAAAGCTCAAGCTATCGCTGTTTTCAGCATAACTGGAGCGTTCCATTGCGTTGACGGTTGCTCCGCTGCTATTAGTGACCAACATGTTCTGTCGATAGTTGCCGAAGGCATCGCGAAACATTGAGTAATCGTCATGCTCTATGGCATCAGATGTGGGCCCCGTTAACTCCGCTTTTACATCTGTCATTTTTTGAGTTTCGGCGTTTATACGTTGAAAATCCCAATACCACGCCCCCACCGAGATCCAGCCAGCATCACGTGCACCGACTTTCATTCCAGCGGTCTCTGGATTACCCCCTGCCCATTTATTTATTCTCAGAGTGGCAATTTCAGACATTGCCTCGTTGACAGTTTTTTCATAGTCAAATTGGAATTTTCTTACGGCGTCATTGTATGCAAGAGGGTCTGGATCTGGCGCGGAATCATCTACAGATTTCAGTACAATTTGACGAGCCAAGGGGTCAAGATTGGCATCAAGGTCTGCGTAAATACTCACCATTTTGGTTTGAAAATTTATGATTGCTGGTTCTATTGAAGTTCCCTCATCAATTTCAGCAAATTCCAACTTTATAGATCCACATGGATTGGAGCCATAATAACGAGGCACCCCAGCCGCAAAATTGGTAATAAAGGCTGCTGTATACGCACCTGCCGCACTCACCAAATTGTAATAGCTGTCATACCGTTGCATTACAATGTGTTGAGGCGCTATTTCGATTGAAGATGTCGCACCAGGTGTACGTAGATCTGTGGCTGAAACCCCTTCGACTATTTCTATTGGCTCGTCCACGATATTAACGTGTCTGTCTGCGGTATTTATGCCGTGCATACAAACTCGTGAATTGAGCACGTTCATAGCTGTACCTTCAAAATCTGCATTGATTTGTGCAGGGTACAAAGTTCCTGTTGCACTCATGTGGTCAAGTGCTGCATTCCAGGTCGTATTAGCTAGTCCTACGCCATGCCCAGCTAGCCATAAAACACCAATCTGCATTACTGAATATCCACCTGCAAATGGCATGACAAAAGCCATAGCCAGCACAACTCGGATTGGAACCCACATGGAGCTATATAGTTTCCCTAGAGGTATTCCCTCATGGGCAGAATTAAGTAACCCCGTTATAAATATATATCCAACAATAAGACCAGTAAAAACCAACATCCCAACGTTGAGAATTAGGCTCATAGCTCCGAGAATTGAATCAGGGCTCGACGGTCCGGTTTCACCAATAATAATTCCCACCGTATCACCGAATATGTAACGCATATATTCGATGCTTTTATCACTGGGATTTACGTCCGTGATGGATGTTGTCGCAAAAGCTGCACTACTCAGAAATAGCAGTGGGAGAAGTGGCAGCAGTATTGTTTTCAATTTTTTCATTTCCTAACTCCCAGCCGAATTTGGCCATCAGCTCTTTATCTCTAGTTGCGGTTAAATGCTTGGCTAGAACTTTCTCCAGGCGCTCTCTAAAAGCTGGGCTTTGATCGCATTCCGCGAGCATTGCCACGCCAATTAAAATTTTCTGCCGATTCATATCCTTTTTGGTTTGCTCACTCGCCTGCCGCATTAAATCGACGGCTTTGGCTTCTTCCTGCTGGATAGATTTTAAAATCTGAGCTGAGGCCGAATTATTTTTAGCATCCTCTTCAAGCCATCGTCTCTGTCTGGGTTTCAGCGTCATACGCAACCTCCACTTAATTTAAGAAATTACTACCTGCACAGCTTAGGCTGTGCTAAGTTCCAAAACAAGAAAAAACTCCTTATAAATCAATATGTTATACGTGCCGCTTAACGGCGCGTTGGGCGAGCGGAAGCGAGTATTGCACGGTGTTTAATCTTGGTACGGACAAAGCCCCCCTGGCATATGAAGGGCGCATATACGACTCACAAGTGAGTCATGCGTTTTTCGCTGCGCGAAAAAGAAAAAACCGAGGTTCTTTTTATGGCCATTTTTTATTGCCAAACGTCGCTCATTGCTCGTTCAAAAGGGCGAAGCGCAACGGCTGCGGCGAGTTATCGCGCAGCGGAAAAAATCATGGATGAACGGACTGGAATCGTGCATGACTTTGAGCGAAAAAAAGGCGTGCTGGATAAGCACATTTTTAATAGCGCTGGTTTGTCTAGATCGGCGCTATGGAATCTGGCCGAAATGTCTGAGAGGCGTTCAGATTCCAGGGTGGCTAGAGAATGGATTTTGGCACTACCGCACGAACTAAGGCGGGACGCGCACCAGAGAATTATTGAGCGATTTTCTCAGGCGTTGATTGATCAATACCAGGTCGCCATTGATGTTTGCGTACATGCACCAGGTCGAGGTGGAGACAACCGCAATTTACACGCGCATCTACTGATGACTACTCGCCCGATGCTGGAATCCAGAGAACTTGGAAAACAGAAAACGTTCCTCGAATGGAGCGATACCAAGTTGCGGAAAAACGGATTGCCGACAGGGCGGCAGCAAATAGATGCAATCAGGGGAAAATGGAGTTCCATTGTGAACTCCGAATTGGAGGCCGCAGGTCTCGATGAGCGAATCTCCCACCTATCCCTAAAAGAACAGGGGCTTACCGACAAAATTCCTCAAATCCACGTTGGCCCGCTGAACACTCAGCTGGCCAGGATGGGCTACCACGAGCGGGCTTCTCGTTGGCAGCTAAATGACGAAATTAAAGCCCACAATAATGTTATTTCAATTCAAACTGCGAGGATTTCACGCATGCAAAACCATCAACAAACCACCGAAAACAACGACGCTCAGGCACCTCAAAAAATAGTCGCCCAGTTTGGCGGTCTCGCTGCCTCCCAAGAGGCTGCTGAGGAAGCAGAAAAGCAGGCAATCATGCGTTTGGAGAAACGTTTCCAAGAAGACATTCAGAAATTGCAGAAACAGGCTCAAGAGCAAACGGAGGAAGAACGCTGGAAGCCAGCGCATATCGACCCAGCTAAAGGGGCTGTGATCAGTATGTTTCAGGCTGATACCCAAGGGGTCTACCGCTGGACGAAAGGCAAAAATGAGGGGGCAGAGGCCTTCCGTGATAACGGAAAAGCCATTCATAGCCAAACCACAAATTCCTGGGCTTTAGCGGCTGAGTTGGAGCTGGCTCAGCAGAAAGTGCAGAACGGAGAGTGGAAGGAAATTCGCGCGTTCGGATCTGACGAATATCGCCGCGCTGTATGGATTCAAGGGCAGACGATGGGGATTCAGGTCGAGGGCTATAAACCTACGAAGGAAGAGCTGGCGAAATACAGTCAAGCGCCTGCCCAAGGGTTGGCTGGGGATCAAAAATCAGTAACGGAAGCAACAAAAAACCGTTTCCAAACAGACCAGAAATTTCAGAACAAATTCGAGAAAAATACCGGCACACCCAACACGCCGGACAGCTCGAATTCCAGCCCTTCACGCAGTCCAAAAATGTAATTAACCAGGAGAAACATTATGAGCAGTATTGAATACATTCGTGAACGTGTGGCCGAGTTGCAGGCTGGCCTAGGCAGCCAGTTGCAAGTCACCATCTATAACAGTGCTCTCAATGCCGGTGACGAGCTGATACAGGCCGCTAAAGATGTCCGTATGTCCGTGGTTACCGAGGGTGGCGGAGAGTGGACACCAGGTAAGAAAGGCGGCTCGGTCTACGCGGTTCGCGTCGTCGCGGAGGGTATCGGAGAGATCCCTTACGCCCTTATGGCAGAGGAAATCTACCTGCTAGGGCAAAGCAGCCAGGAGGCCGACTGATGGAGCCTACAGGAACGATCCTAGACACGTTGAGGGCTGCCTTGCGCAGCCCACGGCAGACAATCCAGAGTCAGGTCCTGGAGGAGGGCTTGGAGCAATACAAGCTCAAGCAGGCAATAAAACGTGGTCAGGAGGCGAAACAAGCCGAAAACCGCACCAGTGCGGATTCCGGCACCTTACCGCCAGAATTGGAGGATCTATCCCGTATATTTGAAGACTGAAACCGCATTCATGCTGTTTTCGTCATTTTCTTTCATTGAGTGGGCGGGATTTGGTGCGGTTTTCGGCACTTTCCCGCTCAGATTTTATTGTACAGCAGATAAGGTTAGGCAAGGGTATTGGCTCATCCGGCACCACAACATAGTTGTAACGGGATATTTCTGCTGGAGTGGCTGCGTCATACTCGGATTGGGTTACCAGAAAGTGAGGTCTATACATTTTTCACCTGCAGGGAAAGAAGTCTCTGATGTCCTTACAGTGGCCTCCACCGTGAACCGTTTGAAAATGCACCCAGGTTACCAAATTCTTATAAATTGGGTTGCCAAAGTTTGATTGAGGACTGCCATATTGGAGTTGGTCCTTACCGTCAGCGCAATTTTCTGGATCTCCGACCGCATGGAAGGTTCGGCAGATTATTGGCCTAATTGGATAGATGCCGCATTGGCCACCCGGCGCGAGAAATGGACACGGTTTTTCGTGATTGAATGTATGTGGAGTATCTAGGTTGTGTGGGAGGCCAGTTTTTATATATATGTATTCAGCCTCGAACGAAGTGATTTGCACATCGTAGTGACAGCAATAACTACATCCCTTTTGGCAGGTGGCGAATGTTGAAACATAATTATTGAAATCGTCCAGATACCGGTACACCCGTTCAAGTTTTTCAATAAGATTACTGCCAGGTGAATTCAGTTCAGCGTATAGCTTATTGGCTTGATTGATGAGCGGTTGCGGTATTTCGGGTAGTTCAATTGTCTCTATTCTTTCCATGATTTGGCTCGCTACTAGAATCTCTCGCGGAATCCTTCTGCAATATTCTCTAGCCCAGACATGAGGTTTGTATCTCTATCTGTACCGGCAATATCATTCGGCTTTTTATGATCCCAATGCTTTATGATTGCAATAAGTAGATAAGTGTTTTTATTAAAGAAGCCGGGGCAATAAACGAGTACATAACCACTTGTCCTTCTGAACTGTACCAGTTTCAACGGAAAGCCACTTGCATTAAAATGCAGATGTTGCAGTTCGAGGTAAGAGCGATTGTGGGTAAAGTTGTAAGGAACATCTCGGCCAAAAGTAACAGGCAGCCCCTTTCCTTCTTTATAGGCCCTAAAATCATCAACCAAAGATTTTGTTTTGTGCTCGCCAAGAGAATCTTTTAAATCTTTGTGAGTGAATATTCTGGCATCTGCCACTGACTAACTCCTTTTATTGTTGGTCACAGATGTAGCCATTGTATCAGCAACTTTCTTTAATTCGGCATCCCCTGCATTGAAGTGGGCGCCAGGCGCAGGCTTTTTTTCTTCCTTCTCATACTCACAAACTATCAAGGGCTTGGTCATTCCTTTCTTGGGACCAAGATTCACATTTTTTACGGCCATTCTTCGAAGTCTCCAGAGGTTCCATTTTTGAGCTTCGCCGCCATACTATTGGCGACTTTATCTATATCTAACCCTTCACTAGTAAACTTGGCTGGGATGTTTTTTTGTTCCGTAGTTCCGCGTTGCGCAAATTCACAGAAGGCGGTCATCTCTTCAAATAGCGCTGCAGGAACCGCATAAAATTGAATTTCATTGTTTGATGAAACAGCAATCGCATCTCCTTGAGCCTCAGTCATTGCCGCGCTTGGGTTGGATTTGAACTTGCTGATAGGTGTGGTGTAGCCACACATTACTTTCTGCAACATAAGCCTTTCCTCCAATTAATACACAAATATAGACGGCCTATAATTTAGACCTAAGTATAGCGCTAAACTTAGGTGGTCGCTAGTGCAAATTGATTTGCTGATAAGTGATTTTCTTCGGGCGGCTGTCGAACGCGTGTAGTTCTAGTGTAACCCCAGTGTAACCCCGGAAAAATCAGCGTTCAGCGCTTTAGTGGGCGAGGTGAGGTGGGGATCGGTTGGGGTTACGTCTTTTTGAACCCCAGAAGAAACTGGAGAAAATTGCTAACTTACTGATTTTAAAGGTTTAAATGGTGGGCCTGCTCGGACTTGAACCGAGGACCTAACG
>CAWUJH010000024.1:0-9457 GCA_963922875.1 uncultured Ketobacter sp.
TGTGCGTATTACTTAAGATAGTGGGGGTAGATGAGCCAAGCAGAACCTTCCTTTCGCAACCTTGGATAGGAAAAACATCCGATAATTTGAGCGACAGCGGTGAAAAAAACTGACCCCTGTTTTTGATCAAAAACATTATTCTGCGATCCAGCATTTGTAGGCCAACAAGTTTGTACTACTAATCTGTATGCTTGTTTTCGTTCATCTTTAGCGAATCATCGCGACAAGGCTCATCGTTCAGTTCAAATTCAACCGTGGTGTGGCTCAACTCAAACTCTGCCAGCGTTTCGGACAAACGACGCTTTAGGTTCCGTTGATCATCGAGTCCTATATCTGCTTCGAGTTCAATATGAACCGTTAATACGTGGCTTTCGCCATCTAGTGACCATAAGTGCAAATGGTGAAACCGTTTGAATTCTGATATATTTTTAAGCTTTTCTTCAACTTTTTTCGCGAGATCCTGATCAGGAACACCTTGTAAAAATAGCTTTAGCGTAGAACCCACATTTCGGATGACATTTATAAGAATAAACAAAGTGAATCCGATCGCTAAAATAGGGTCTAGTATTGGCCACTCCACAAACATCAAAACAATAGACACGATGAAAACAGCAACCCATCCGAGGACGTCTTCTAACAAATGCCAATTGAGCACTTTTTCATTCAGTGTTTTTCCTTTGCTGAGTTTAAATGCGGCGAAACCATTGACGGCGATACCAAAAATTGACAGCGCCAGCATACCTTCTGTCACCGGCATTTCCGGACTGAATAGTCGAGGAATGGATTGAAATAACACCCAGCTTGAACCGGCGATAAGGACAATGCCGTTAATGAGAGAACCCAATAGCGATAAACGTTTATAGCCGTAAGAAAAGGAACTGGAAGCGGGTTTTTTCCCTAATTTTGCCAGGACCCAAGCCAATCCAATCGACAGGCTATCCCCAAGGTCATGAACCGCATCCGCCATAATCGCGGTGCTATTGGTAAGCATTCCACCAATAAATTCAATAATTGTAAATCCGACATTCAGAAAAAATGCCCAGCCGATTCTCGAACTGCTGTTGTCGTCATGTGAATGGGAATGCATTGCTCCTCCAGTGCTTCTCGACTATGGCGGCATTTTGCGACTCAACCGTTTATTTAGAATATTTAGTTCTCAACCTATTATGCCTGTGTTTAAAAATAGCTTTGTAGATTGGAATAAAAATATTACCTAAAATACCCAGCTT
Organism: uncultured Ketobacter sp.; assembly: GCA_963922875.1. Taxonomy (GTDB): domain Bacteria; phylum Pseudomonadota; class Gammaproteobacteria; order Pseudomonadales; family Ketobacteraceae; genus Ketobacter. The sequence goes on from CAWUJH010000024.1 coordinate 1,230, forward strand.
ACTCTTATACATGATTACATCCTTTATTACTGAGCCAGAACCTACACTTCTAATTATGCGTTCATGTGACCATCGGGAATTCATCAAACTTTTTGAGTTCTCTTTAAACCCGAAACTATCAACAGCTTCGAAGTTAAAGTAATGACGGTCAATTGGAATTAAACTCCACAATAAAATATTGCTGCTAAACAATTCGTGATTCGTTGGCCACTCAGTGATTGATCTTGCTTGCCAAATATCAGGTGCTGACATTTTAAGTAATGGCCCTAGTTCATAATTTACACCTGACATATTTAAAGTGTCATGGGCCAATTCATTTGAACTTACGGCTAACTGGGTTTCAATTTCAAAACTAGGCATATATTCCTTCATTTTAAGTAACGCTACCAACAAGCCCGTTTAGGTCACCAGATGTTCGATAGTTCTTGGGTTTATGAATTTTCTTTTGCCTTTGCAATTATTTCAGCATGCTCAGGCTTTATTGGCATTGGAACAATGGGGCTGACATTGCTACCACCAGTATTACCTGATGGTACGCCTTTAATTGCTGTAAATAATGCAGCGCCTAGAATCCGTATACATTGACCAAATATTTCTTTAGGGTCTTGTTGCTCTATACCCCATAGGAGCATTAGGTAATGAACCTTCACATGCCAATAGGTAGACTCCTGGCCTAGAACATGCGCGTTTTCTAGATGAGTGAAGGCAGCAGAGCGATTACCCAAGGCGAGAGTTCTCTCGTATTGTGATAGCTCATCTTGCACGTAGGGGGCAATCGCTTTCCTAAAACTACTCAACTTCGGTCAATCTCCTCTGCATAGACAACCCCCAAGAGACCTAGCCTCCAAGTTCGTGGGTTAGCCAAGCCAGAACCATAATATCTGTTGGGCCATATAAATCTTGGAGGCTAGCATAAAGAACACTAATGTATTATTTCAGCTTGGGCTCAACCGTATCACGTCGATGTACCCAGTGATAAAGCACCGGCAACACAAGCAGTGTTAACAGGGTTGATGAAATAATGCCACCAATCACCACCGTAGCCAATGGACGTTGAACTTCGGCTCCAGTGCCGGTGTTCAAAGCCATGGGCACAAAACCGAGACTGGCCACAAGTGCGGTCATCAACACGGGACGCAAACGAGTGAGCGCGCCTTCCGTGACGGCTACTATGAGGTCACCTTTGTCGCGCCAGACATCCCGAATGAAGGCAACCATCACCAAACCATTCAATACTGCGACGCCAGACAGTGCAATAAAACCGATTCCCGCAGAGATCGACAGCGGCATATCCCGCCAATACAGCGAGAGCACTCCACCGGTCAATGCCAACGGTACGCCACTGAAAATAATCAACGCGTCCTTCAGCGAAGCAAAGGCCATCACCAGAATGCCCAAGATGAGCAGCAGTGTAATCGGCACCACGATAGCGAGGCGTTTGCTGGCCGATTCCAACTGCTCAAAGGTTCCCCCGTAATCCAGCCAATATCCGGCGGGCAACTTGACCTGTTCGGCGATTTGTATTTTAACGTCTTCAACAAAACTACCGAGGTCACGTCCACGGACATTGGCCGTCACCACAACCCGACGTTTGCCGTTTTCACGGCTGATCTGTGCCGGTGCCGGTGAAATGTCCAGCTCCGCCACTTCTTCAAGCGGGACGTACTCCCCATTGGGCAAAGGCACCGGTAAAAAAGCCAGCTTTTCAAGATCGCGACGTAAAGTTTCCGGTAATCGCACAATCAGTTCAAAGCGGCGATCGCCTTCGTAGAGAATGCCTGCGGATTCACCACCAATCGCTGCGGATACCCAATCCTGTAACTCAACAACGTTTAACCCGTAACGGCCCAGCGCAGTGCGATCGGGAATGACCGATAGTGTCGGCAGGCCTGTCACCTGTTCCACACGGGCGTCAGCGGCACCAGGCACTTTGCTCAGGACTTGGTGGATCTGATTGGCGGTCACAACCAATTGATCCAGATCATCGCCAAAGACTTTAATACCCAGATCGGCACGTACGCCGGATATTAATTCGTTAAAGCGCATCTGAATCGGTTGAGTAAATTCGTAGTTGTTGCCCGGCAGCTCTTCCAGGGATTCCTCCATTTCCCTGACCAGATCGGCTTTGGTTTTGGTTGGGTCCGGCCATTCCCTGTGGGGCTTTAGTATCACGAAATTATCGGCCACGTTGGGCGGCATGGGGTCAGTGGCCACTTCAGCCGTACCAATACGGGCAAACACTTTATCCACTTCGGGAAACGACTTGATACGTTGCTCCAGAATCTCCTGCATTTTAACCGCTTGCTCAAGGCCAGTGCCGGGAATGCGCATGGCGTGTAAGGCGATATCGCCTTCATTCAGTTGCGGTACGAATTCCGAACCCAGCGTCGAGGCCAACCAAAGACACACACCGACCAATAAGGTCGCGAGTCCAACGACCAGCCAGCGAAACTTCAGCGCAAGCCCCAGCAGGGGGGCATAGAGTCTTTTGGTGGCACCAATGATAACGCTTTCTTTTTCGCTGATCTTCCCACGCAGGAAGACTGCAACCGCTGCTGGAACGACAGTTAGGGAAAGCACCATGGCGGACAATAATGCCATTACAACGGTGGCGGCCATGGGGTGGAACATTTTGCCTTCAACGCCTGTCAGGGAAAAGATGGGGATGTACACCACGGTAATGATGGCGACACCAAACAGACTGGGGCGGATCACTTCGGCGGTGGCTTCATAGACCGTATGCAGTCGTTCTCGCAGGGGTTGAACGCCACCATTGTGCTGGGCCTGCGCTAAACGACGCACGGCGTTTTCGACGATAATGACCGCACCATCGACAATAAGCCCGAAATCCAAAGCACCCAGACTCATCAGGTTTGCGGACACCCCGGTTTTCACCATACCAGTAATGGTCATCAGCATCGAAAGCGGAATGACAGCTGCTGTGATTAGGGCTGCACGTAGGTTTCCAAGTAACAAGAACAGCACGACGACAACCAGCAATGCGCCTTCAAGCAGGTTCTTGGTGACGGTAGCGATGGCTTTATCGACCAGTGCCGTACGGTCATAAACTGCTTCTGCAACTACGCCCTCCGGCAAGGAGGCTTTGATTTCCACCAGTTTCAGGGCCACGTCTCGTGCTACCGTGCGGGAGTTTTCACCGATCAGCATCATGGCGGTACCCAATACCGTTTCAGCACCGTCTTGAGTCGCAGCCCCTGTGCGCAACTCTCTGCCAATGCCAATCTCGGCAACATCGCGGATCTTGATGGGTACGTTGTCGTGCTCGGTGATGATGACGTTGCCGATGTCTTCCTCCGTCGCCAATTGGCCCGGGGAGCGCACCAGCAATTGCTGCCCGTTACGCTCAATGTAACCAGCTCCACGATTATCATTGTTAGATTGCAGAGCCTGCACCAGGTCCTCGACGCTGACTCGGTAATACAGCAATTTCTTCGGATCGGGCAGCACGTGGTACTGCTTGTTGTAGCCTCCGATACTGTTTACCTCGATCACGCCTTTCACCTGGGCCAGCTGGGGTTTGATGATCCAATCCTGGATTTCCCGCAATGCCGTGGCGTCATAAGGTTTGCCGTTGTTCTGCAAAGCACCCGGCTCGGCTTGCACGGTGTACATGAATATCTCGCCCAGGCCTGTGGAGATTGGCCCCATCTCGGGCTCAATACCCGGTGGCAGTACACTCTTGATGGCGCCCAGCCGGGTATTGATCAGGTTGCGCGCGAAATAGATATCCGTTCCTTCCTCGAACGCCACGGTTACTTGCGATAATCCGTACCGGGACAGTGATCGGGTATAGGCCAGATTGGGCAACCCATAGAGCGCGGTTTCCACGGGGTAGGTAATGCGTTGCTCGGCCTCCAGTGGAGAGTAGCCAGGAGCTGCAGTATTAATTTGCACTTGTACATTAGTGATGTCCGGCACGGCGTCGATGGGTAGGTATTGATAGCTCCAGACACCTATGCCCAGGATCACCACTGTCAGACTCAGAAATAAATAGCGCCGAGCGATGGCAAGGCGCAAGATGGATTCAATCATGATGCGCCCCTTAGTGTGCGTGTTCCGCTTCGGATTTTTCGATATCGGCCTTGATCAGGTAGCTGTTCTCGTTGACATAGAATTGGCCTGGGTTTAGACCGGACAACACCTCGACGTAGCGATCATCAGCACGCCCGAGACGCAACGGTGCGAATACGTATTCCGATGCGTTTTTGATAAACACGCCGGGTTGTTCCCCCAGGGTTTGGAGGGCCACTTTCTCAACGGCCAGATCTACCTTGAACTCACCTATGATGATGTGACCTTCCACCAACAATCCAGGTGTTAACCCTTTCGAGCGGTTGTCGAATCTTACTCTCGCCAACTGATAGGGCTTGTCGAGAGCGGGAATAATGTGTTGGATCGAACCGCTCAATTCTCTCTCATCCACATCGATGTGCGCCGCCTGACCAGCATTAACAGCGGATTGCTGTGACGGATAGATACGCAACTCCGCCCACAGGGTGTCGAAATTTGCAATTGAGAATAGCACTTGGTCCTGCGTCACTTCACCGGTATTGGCGTGGCGCTGGATCACAGTACCACTGATCGGAGCCCGGATCGGATAGGTCTTCAGGCTTTCATTGGATTCAACTTCAGCGAGTAAATCACCCTGTGTGATGGCATCACCAATGGTGTACCTGACTGACTTGATTAGGCCGGAATAACGCGCTCGAACGTGGCTGATTTGTCCAGGGTCGGTGGTAAGGCTGCCGTAGACAGTGATGCTTTGGCGTAGCACTTGGGAGGCCGCGTTGGTGGTTTTGATTTCCACCTGGGCGGCCATGGAGTCATCAATCTGGGTACGTTGTTCTTCTTCGTGATCATGTTCATCCTCGTGGTCGTCATGATCATCTTCGTCGTGGTGATGCTCTTCATCTTTGTGTTGATGGCCCCCTTCATCATGGTCGTGCACTTCCTCATGGTGATCGTCTTCGCCTTCCTGGTGCTCTTCATGGGTTGCATGTTCTGCGTGTGAGTCGTTGTTGGCTGGGCTTTCCGTGGCAAATGCAAGGCTCTGGGCTAGCGACCCCGCCAGCAATACGGACAATATAAAGGTTACTTTCATGTTTAAAAATCCTGTCAGGTTTGTCCGTGCCGTCTCGCAAAGGATGCAGTTGGACGACATGGCGAATCATGGTTTATTCAGTCAGCGGCTGTGCAGTCAGTTGTTCGATAACGGCTTGGTTCATCAGTGCGGAGCCTGCCGTCTCGATCAGTCGCTGCTTGGCATTCAGCAACTCCTGTTGCGCGGCGATCCAATCCTGGTACTTCAAGCGTCCCCGATCGTATGCTTCGCGGGTGATGGACAGGGCTGTTTCCAGATCGGGAATCACGCTTTGCTTCAACTGCTGATGGGCCGCAATAAACTGCTCACGTTGCGAATACGCGCTATAAAGTTGGCTATGCAGCGCCAGCAAGCGGTCCCTGCGCCGATACTCCAGTGCATTGCGTTCTACCAGTGCGGATTTAACCGCACCACGGTTGCGACTTTCACTGAACAACGGCATGGAAAATCCCAGTGTTAGCGCTGAGTCGCCTGTCTCCTCAAAGCGCCTAACGCCAAACTGCCAGCCAAGGTCGGCACGGTTCTGCGTCTGTGCTAGACGCACTTCGGCGTCTTTCAAGCGTTGTTCAGAAGCAAAAACCATGATGGCCGGTGATTGTTGAACCGCTGTGTACAGGGCAGGAAAAGCTTGGCTCTGGCCAAAGGCGAACAGATTTCCCTCGACGCTAGAGAACTCGACCTTCGTGCTACCCCAAAAACGCACGAGTGCGATCTTCTGCCGTTCCAGGCGTCGGCGTAAATTGTCTTGCTGGATGTGGGATTGGGTGAGCATGGCCTTAGCACGCATCACTTCAGCGTCCGATATTGCGCCACTGTGGGCGCGATTTTTGACGGTGTTGTGCAACGATTTTGAAAGTTCCACCGCTTCTGCTGCCAGTTCCAGTTCCTGTTGCGTGGACATGAGTTGAATGAAGCTGCCAGTTAACTCTCCGAGGACATCAAGGGTTTGCGCCTGTCGTTCCAGTTCTAGCGTGTTCATTCTTGCATTCGCTAAGGCAACGCGTGATTGTCGTTTGTCTCCAAGCTCGATTACCGAAGAAAGCGCCACGGTTAACTCAGCGCTATCGAAGCTCGATACCTCACCCGTACCCGCGAAATTCTCAAGTTCTACACCCAACTGATAGGCGGGCTTCAAATCAGAGGTTTCGCGCACCGATGCCAAGTGCTGGCGTGCAAACTCAAACTGATGCAACTGTGGATTTTGTTGCAGAGTTCTTTCAATAGCTGTTTGTAATGTCAGCGCTTGTTGTGAATTTGCTGAATAGGAAAATGGTGAAATGAGTGCGCAGCTCATGGCCAGTACCAGCGCTGCTCCCCATCGCTTTAGCACTAAATAATTTTTAAACATAGGTAAACCTTTAACTCAACGGTTTGGCAATAAGGTTCTCTGTCCGCTTGTGGAGGACAGAGAACCACCCTTATTTGGCGATATTGCCGCTATGAGAAGGGTTTACCTTGGTGCTGGGCGGGGGATCGCGATGAAAAGCCACTTTGACCACAGCATCCGAAGGTAATGGTTTGTCGAATGCTACAGAAAAACGCACGCCGCCTTTTTTCTTCATGGTATGGGTCAACATGGCAGGCACATAATCTGTCGTCATTTCGGTGATGAGTTGACCAGATTGTGTATAAGCGGCTACATCCACATGGCCTCGGGGTAATCCCCTGGGCTGACTGGACGTCAGGCGGCCTGAGACTTTAGTGGTAGCATCGGCCGAATAAGCCATCAGCCTTTGGAAGCGCCATTCCTGATCTGGCTGCGGGACAATTTCAACAGAATAGTTTTCGCCCGCCATTGCAGACGTAATAGCACAAGAACCCAATAACAGGGAGACAAAAAATTTCTTCACGGTTCGTTCCTTACAATTGAACAAGTCGATAGCCGGAACAAAAAGTCCGACAGTTATTTATATTCTGGGGTTCGACTAGCCAATAGGAGGGGGGTTATCAGGTGCTGCGGCGAGAAAGTTGTAAATAAAGTGGTAGTTGGAATGTCCCTTGCTCAGCGTTGTGATTATCCAGTTATCAAGACTGCCATCAAGAAATTGCGCCATGCCGTGGCAGTGGCAGCAGTGATGACAGTCCTGTAATGCAGAGCTTTTGGGATCAGCGACGTTGGCCGCTTCAATTGAGATTTTCTTGGCTGAATCAGCAGCTAATTCATTTTCATGGTTGAAGGTGAGGTGTTCCGTTCCAGATTGATGAAACTGGTGAACATCCGCCATGGCAGCCACTGATTGCAAGGCAATCAGTATGGCTAACAAACAGGTTAAGTAGTGGCGGGTGTTCATATGAAATGTGGAGTCCTTATGCTGTCAGGTTCAAGACATTAGTTACAATAGATTACCATATTATAGAAGAGTTCCCCAAAGTGGTCGCTATTCCGTAACAACATTGCTAAATAGATACTTCGATCAAGTTATTTCAGATAAGAGCGTAGCACAGCTTACCACCTGTTCGACATCCGCGTCACGCTCTGCGGGCGTAATATCGTGAGCTCCCAAGTGCTCACGGATATGTCCCTCCAACACTTCTCCCATCAGGCCATTGATAGCACCTCGAACAGCGGCAATCTGCTGCAACATCTACAATCCGCGAAATGTGAGAATACCCAGTTAAGTAATCGCGCTACAGTCGAGCATTTCGAATGCAGCTCTTAGCGTCTTATCAAATAGCTCTTTTTCGAAGGCGAGGGCATATTTGCTCAAAACGCACACCGCGAGCAACGTAAAATGGTTAAATACAACCTGCATGTCTTGAATATGGTGATTCTCTATAATGTGTATAAATAAAGACCATACTGAATAGGTTCTCGCCATACCGAGAAATTCCAACATCAATATCCGGTTGCTGCAGTAGGTGATGACTAATAAATTACAATATGGGGTTCTAGGGATTTTCCGTCCAAATGCGACATTCAAGCTTCTAAGTTATTGATTTATAGTAATTGGCTACAAGACACACCAAAAAAGTAATACCCCTCTGGAGGCCACGGATGGCGAGGCTTCCAGAGCACTTTGTCGTTTTTGGACGGAAAATCCCTAGAACCCCACATTGGAAGGGAAGGCGCCAATCATACAGGGTGATCGCGCCATGCTACGTCGTG
>CAWUJH010000025.1:0-7745 GCA_963922875.1 uncultured Ketobacter sp.
CAGGCTCTTATTGAAGAAAAACCCCAGTAGCGTAAGCTTCTGGGGTTTTTTTATGAATAGGATTCGGGCAGTCTCTTTTGCTACAATGCGCTCATGTAATTGCCTCTTTAGTTATAATGTGAATTATTGAAAATTTCTCTAACTTAGGTCTATGATTTAAGGAGCTGCTTTATATCTTGGTATCCACCCATGCGCTAAGAGCCCGTAGTAATAAGGTCTTGCATAGGTTGCTATTTCAGTTTCACGTTTAGTACACGCTAATGATTCGAGAGTGAGAAGTAATGAAGTTATTTCGGATGGTATCTATCTTTGCTGGGCTTGCACTATTAGGAGGATGCTCTACAACCTACGGTCCTATGGGCTTGAATGGTGGGTATAAAGACGAGCGTGTAAATAGCACAACCTACTATTTGTTATTCAAGGCTACATCGCTCGGGATGGGCGGTGGTGTTGTTGGTTATAGTGAAGTTGAATCTTTCTGGAACAAGCGAGCAGAGGAGCTTTGTGGCAGCCAGGATTTTTATGCAGATATAGAAAAGAAGAGTCGCGACGCTTACGGCAATGTAGACGAATTTTCAGGAACGCCAATGGTTTATGGCATTGTTTATTGTAATAACAAGTTTGTCGATACTCGAAAACAGGCTCCTGACGAAAACTTCAAAATTTACGAGCAATTGTCGATAGATAACCTTCAGTATAAGGAGACAAGCCCGCTCTGGTCTTTGTTAATAGAAGAAAGATTTGAGGAATTGGAAGCGGAAATAGCCCTTCTTATCAAATCTTATGCCGAAGGCAATATATCAGAAACAAACTTATTAGGATTGCTCGGTGTATTTTCTCGGGTTAATCCTGCGCTAGAGACACATTATAAAAACTGGCAACAAGCCTATCCTTCATCCTATATGGCTTTTTGGGCGGAAGGTGTCTATTACCACAACTATGCGTGGTCAAAAAGAGACACTGCAGAAACGATACCCACTGATTCTACCCGTCGTGCTGAATTTTACAGGTACCGGGATCTAGCTGAGAACAGTCTTGAGCGCGCAATAGAAATTAAATCTGATTTCTGTTTATCGTATTACCAGCTCATTTCCCTGCAAAAAACAAAAAAAGGCGTATTTGAGAAATCTTCTGAAAATACGTTTGAAATAGCAAAAGATGTTTGCCCTGCTTCGTTAGAGGTCTACAGGGCCTACCTCACCTCATTGCTCCCACGCTGGAAAGGCTCAATGCAAAAAATGCGTAGCTTTATTGATGAGTCAGAACAGAAGGATAGTGTTTTTAAAGAGTTGGAAGCTGTTTACCTGTTAGAAGAGGGAAACATGTTTTTACAAGATAAACTGTTTGAAAAAGCTTTGGAGAAGTACCAAGCAGCGTTAAAGATTAACCCTGACGCTGTTGCTTATCGTAATGTCGGTCTGGCACAAGAAAGTCTAAGTAATTATGTCGAAGCGATAAAAAACTATCGTACCGCGGTAGCGGTGAACCCCTATTTTCAAATGGCCTACTTGGATTTGTATCGAGTACTTTCGAAGCAAGGGGATTATTTAGGGGCTTTATCGTATTTGACGCATTTAACCGCGTTAAATAATCAAGTGCCTGAATTTTATGTGCAAATGGGAAATATGTTCTATGATTTGCGTCTCTTTGAAGAAGCCATTATTTCCTATAAAAAAGCCCTTGTTTTAGATCCAGAAAGTGGTTTTTACCAGCATCGAATTCGGATGTCCGAATATCAAATTAAGGTGCGTGAATCCAGTAAGAACGAGTCAGTGGTCGAGACCGCCATTTAGTCAAATTTACTAGAAATCAAATGGATAAGGTTTTTACGTAAACCCAACAAAAATATTTCTGGTCAATTATTGATCGCGCCTGCGCTGGTCTATACTAAGAAAACACGAATTTTTAGAGCTATAGTCGCAGTTATAGGGCTAGAGTTCTTCATGTTGGGTATAAGTTTTTGAAATACCGGAAATTACTCTTCTTATTGCTGGCTTTAAGTTCTACATTGTTTTTCGGTCAAGTTCCTGCTCAGTCGGCCGGTCTGTTGGAATTGTCTCATGAGACAACCAGCAATGTTCCAAGCCAGCTGCACCTTTCCATGTACGAAGATCCCAGCGATCAAGTGTCTATTGATACTATGATCCAGGATTACGCAACACTATTTAAACCGATTGATGGCGATGTTGTAGAGGCTGGCCATACTGCAAGTTCTATATGGGCGCATTTTTCTGTACAGGATTCTAGTTCCGAAGTAGGTGCAAAAACCTGGTTACTAGAAGTTGATTACGCCATGCTGAAAAGAGTGGATGTATACGTAGTCGATAAAAACAAAGCTGTGCAGCGGTATAATATCGGTTACGAAAATCCTATTGCTAACAGAGCATTGCCTTACCGATCTTTTTTGCAACCGATTTCTCTGGTTTCTGGTGAAACATATGACATTTTTATCAATGCTAAACGTACAAATGGTAATGTAAAGATACCCATAAAGTGGCACAAACCCATCGATTTTCTGGCCAGTGAAATTGCAGGTAATTATGTCTTTGGATTGATTTTCGGCATTATGCTGGCAATGGTTATTTACAATACTTTCGTTTACTTGTCAGTAGGTGAACGAGTTTATCTCTACTACATTCTCTACATTATTTTCTGTGTGACGGCAGTACTGGCTATAACAGGCTTCGGTAATCTTTTCATTTGGGGTAATTTCCCCGCAGTAAATCACTACGTTATTTCGATTTCTGCCTGTCTAGCGGCTATCAGCGCATTGCTATTTACTCGCCATTTTATTAGACAAGAATACTACTCGAACAAATTAGACACTTTTATTCGAATGTTTGTTTGGGTGGGTGCTGGGCTAATTGTTTATAAAATTATTTCAGGCCAATACTTGGGAATACCTGTTGCTGTTTATATAGGTACTCTATGTTCAATTGCGCCATTTAGTTTATTTTACAGTTGGCGCAAGGGTTCTCGTTCGGCAGGCTTCTTCCTCCTGTCCTGGTCCGTGTTTTTGATCGGTCAGATGGTTTATTTGTTGGCTTTCACTGACGTTATTCCTTCCAATGCTTTTACACAGAACGGTGTTTTACTGGGTGCTGCTGGAGAAATGTTACTACTTTCCTGGGGCTTGGCTGATAGGATTAACCGAGCGAAGAGAGCCCAGTATTTTGCTCTCCAAGAAAAACATGAAGCTACGTTGCAGTTAAAAGAGGCTGAAGATAGGCTGATGCATAGAGCTTTACACAGCGGTAGCACTGGATTGCCGAATCATACTTTTATGAAATCAGTACTAGAGAGTCTGATAGATAGCGATAAGAATGCGCAATTTTCACTTTTTGTGTTTAATCTTGATAATTTCCACGAAATAAACAAAACACTCGGCCATTCCAATGGTTCCAAGGTGTTAGATGCTTTCGTGAATCGCTTGAAACCTCTTTGTGCCACAATTCCTAATAGTCAACGCTTGGAAACCACAAACACAGAGGCCATTCATGTTGGACTAATTGAGGGAATGACATTTGGCGTTCTCATCAATGAATTGAATTTTGAAAAGCTTCATCGATATGGAGCACAGTTAGTATCAGAAATTGAAAAACCTTTTGAGTATGAAGAGCTTTACTTAAATATTGACGTAAGTGTGGGAGTCGCGCTTTATCCCTGTCATGGCGAAAGTAGTGACGAGTTATTGAGAAATGCTCAGATTGCTCTGGAGGCTGCCAAAAATACATCTCAGAAGCTGGCGATTTATTCGCAAAAAATTGATCCTTATAACGAGCGTAGAATCTCTTTGGTTGGCTCACTAAAGAAGGCTCTTGAGAACGACGAGCTTGAACTCTATTTTCAACCACAGATAGATCTAACGACCTCTAAAATTGCAGGCTTTGAGGCATTATTACGTTGGTTTCATCCAGACTATGGCTTCATACCACCGGATGAGTTTATTCCATTAGCTGAGCGTACCGGCGTAATTCAGCTCTTAACCTGTTGGGTAGCCCGTAAAGCTTTTGCTATGAAGCATAAGCTGGATAAAAAAGGCATAAATGTTGCCATGTCTATTAACATTTCAGCACGAAATTTGGCTGATCCGAAATTTAAAGACCAAATGTGTGAAATTGCTATTGAACAGGAAATCAATCTGAACGAAGTGGTTATGGAACTCACTGAAACAGCTTTAATGAGTGACGCTGAAGCCGCTAGAAATGTAATGAATCAGCTTCACCAAGAGGGTGTGCGCTGGTCTATCGATGATTTTGGTACGGGTCATGCCTCACTTTCTTACATTCGTAAGCTGCCAGTACATGAAATCAAAATTGATCGTAGTTTCGTTATGGATATGGTAAGGAACCATGATGATCAAGTGATCGTAAACACCACACTGTTAATGGGGCACAACTTAAACTTGCGAGTGGTTGCCGAAGGGATAGAAGACGAACCAACGCTTCTGAAACTAAGGGATATGGGCTGTGATCTAGTGCAGGGTTATCATATTGGGCGACCTATGGATGAACATAAATTGTTGTTATGGATTCCGGAATATCAGCGTGAAACCCTGACTTTTGAAGTGATAAAAGGCTCAAAACTATAACTCGCCAAAGCAGCTTCTCTACAGCTTTTTGAGTGACTGTCGCGGCTAAAGTCACTTAATTGTAAAAACTCCAGTCTTCACATAGTATTCAAGCGCATAAACTTGAAAGAGTGCTTGTCGAAACTATGCGTGAATTACTAAATCAGCTTGCCGATGGTCAGTTTCATGGTGGCAGTGAGCTGGGCGGCGTATTGAATATTAGCCGGGCTGCAGTTTGGAAACAAATCCAAAAGCTTAGAGAACTTGGTTTCGATATTCAGTCAGTGCGTGGTAAAGGATACCGGCTCGCTCATCGATTGGAGTGGTTGGACAAGTCTACCATCTTGTCAAGCTTGTCTGGCTCAGCTCAGATGTTGCTTTCTGAACTTGATATTTATGATCAGCTGGACTCCACCAATACGCATGCTTTACAGAAAGCTGCGCTTGGCGGCCGGAGCGGTTATGTGTGTCTGGCGGAGCAGCAGCTAAGCGGTCGCGGTCGACGCGGGCGGCCATGGGTTTCGCCCATAGCCAGTAATCTCTATCTGTCCATTTTGTGGGAGTTCGAACATGGTGCTGCCCAATTGGAAGGTTTGAGCCTGGCGGCGGGAGTTGCTGTGGTTCATGCACTCAACAGCTTGAATGTTGTCAATTTAGGGCTGAAATGGCCTAATGATCTGTTGGCTAACAACGCTAAAGTCGGGGGAATTCTCGTGGAAATGTCCGGTGACTTATCGGGTAACTGTCAGGTGGTGCTTGGTGTTGGGATTAATCATTTGTTACCCCGGCATTTAGGAGTAAACATAGATCAGGCATGGACGCGGGTTGATGATCTAAAGCCGGGGATAGGGCGCAATGAGCTTGCTGCCACTGTACTGTCTGAATTGTTGACGATGCTTGACAGATTTGCCCGGCTTGGGTTTGCCCCTTTTGTCTCCTCTTGGAATGACTTTGACCTGTTTGCTGATTGTCCTGTCACAGTGAAGGCTGGCGCAGAGGACTTGGTGGGTATAGCCAGGGGCATTGATCGCAGCGGTGGGTTGAGGTTGGAATCTGACGGGGTCGTGCATATTCTTAAAGGTGGCGAGGTTAGTCTTAGGTCGATATCATGAAACAAATCAGCACCTTGTATTTTGATTTTGGTAACTCCCGAGTTAAGTGGTCATGGGATGGATGGTCTCAGCAAGGGCATGCCGACTATTCCCAGTTGGCCGCTAGCTTACAGCAGATTAAAGCAATGGTTAGCGTTAGGGACTCTATTGTTTTGGCTTCGGTTGCCTCGGAGAAAAGACTGGCCGAACCTTTAAAGATTTTGAGAGCACTTTTTTCCGTTCCCATCCGTCGTTGTTTGGTAACCCAGGAGGCATTAGGCGTTCGCTGTGGATATTCTGAGTTCAGTAGGCTGGGGGTTGACCGCTGGTTGGCCTTACTAGCTGCGAGAAAAATGAATCAAAGTGCAGTGGTAGTTGTAGATCTGGGAACGGCGGCTACATTAGATGTAGTAGATGGCGCAGGTTCCCATCTCGGTGGCTATATCGTCAGTGGTATGCACTTGGCTGTAGCGGGTTTGTTAAGTGGGACTGACCAAATAAAACCAGCGATGGAGCAGCATTCTGCGCCTGAAATAGCGTTTGGACGGAACACCACTCAAGCCGTTTACAATGGTTCATTGCGCTGTTTGATTGCATTAATTAAGGATGTTTATAACGAAGTGTTGATTGATGATCCTGAGGCTCAGCTCGTGTTGACAGGTGGCGATGCCGCGTTGATCGGGCCAATGTTGGGTGTAGATTATCAACTTCACGAAGGTTTGGTGTTTAAGGGAATGAGTGCTCTCAACGAGCATGGAATAACCCAAGCCGTCTAAAAATTCGTTAAAATTGTAAGGGTGTTTAACAGCGATGCGCTGGATATTTATTACTCTAATTGTGATCAATGGTCTGTACCTTGGGTGGGAGCTTTGGTCGCAAAACGCAGGTTCAACCTTGGCTGTTAACCCTGGGGCTGATACCGGGGACGGGCAGCGGTTAGTTCTGTTGTCGGAGACCAGCAAGCTTACGAAGAGCGGCTCTGTGGTGGGTGGCGAGGTAACGGGTGATGAGTGCTTCCTTGTTGGTCCCGTGTCTGGGCTAGCTAAGGCAGAGCAGTTGGTTGCCGGGCTCCAAGCGCAAGGTTATAAGGCCGCGTTTGAAGAGGCTGAAAATGTGGAAGCCATTCAATTTTGGGTGTTGGTGCCTCCGGCAGATGATAAATCGGAGGCATTGCGAACTCTGAAATCATTGCAAGCCCTCAAAATCGACAGTTATCTGTTAAGTTCAGGGGAGTTTGTTAATGCGATATCATTAGGCGTTTTCAATGAAGAGCGTTCTGCTCGCATTCTGCGTAATAAGATTATGGATGAGGGGTTTGACGCCGAAATTCATCGAAAAACCCAGACAATCCGCGATTATTTGGTGCAAATCGAGCCGATCCAATCCTTTGAAAATACTAAAAAAACAGTGATTTCTTTAGGTTTTGCAGAAGCCCCAATAAAAATATCCGATGTGGCGTGTGAAAAGTTTGCACTAGCCAGATAATTTGCGTATTATTCGCCGCCTAAATTGGTGAGTAATTGCTGGCGTAGCTCAGTTGGTAGAGCAGCTGACTTGTAATCAGCCGGTCGGGGGTTCGACTCCTCTCGCCAGCTCCAGTTTAGAATGCATGCTCTTGCTTTTGTTGTAGTGCAAGGGTCTCGCGGGAGGGGTTCCCGAGCGGTCAAAGGGATCAGACTGTAAATCTGACGGCTCAGCCTTCGCAGGTTCAAATCCTGCCCCCTCCACCATTTTTAAAGTGAACGTTGAAGTAAGTGCGGGCATGGTTCAATGGTAGAACCTCAGCCTTCCAAGCTGATGATGCGGGTTCGATTCCCGCTGCCCGCTCCAAGTTCTTGTTGTGTAGTTGATTGTTGCTCATATAGCTCAGTCGGTAGAGCACTTCCTTGGTAAGGAAGAGGTCACCGGTTCAAATCCGGTTATGAGCTCCATATGTAATTTTGGCAGGTTGGCCTTGTGTGTCTTCCTGCCTTTTGTGTCTGAAAGTAAACGTGGTATCCAAAAGGTAGAGGCCGGGAGAAGGGTCAAATGTCAAAATCAAAGTTTGAGCGAAATAAACCGCACGTAAACGTAGGCACCATCGG
>CAWUJH010000026.1:0-7163 GCA_963922875.1 uncultured Ketobacter sp.
CTGATTTGACTGGATACTCTAAGAAAACTATTCGAAGGGGAAAGAAATCCATTACCAGAAAGGGCTTAAAAAATAGCTCAGCAAGAGTGATGCCAGCAGGAAGTGTCCATTTTTCATCAAGGGCACCTATTGGATATGTGGTAATAAGTTCTGAGCCGCTAGCTACCAACCAGGGTTTTAAGAGCTTGGTGCCAGCACCTAGCATATTCAATGAATATATTTATTACTATCTCAAAGCTTCAAAACAACTTGCTGAGAAGCGAGCAAGCGGCACTACATTTCTTGAACTCTCTGGAAAAGCGTTTGGTCTTTTACCTTGTCCTTTGCCTCCCCTAAACGAACAAAAACGCATCGTCGCCAAAATCGAAGAGCTCTTCTCCGAGCTGGATAATGGCATCACTGCCCTAAAAACCGCCCGCGAGCAACTCAAGGTTTATCGTCAAGCCGTACTCAAGCACGCCTTTGAAGGCAGGCTCACTGTCAAATGGCGGGAAGTGAATAGAGTTAGTCAAAGCTCTTGGCAGCAAGTTAAAGTGAAAGATGTGGCTTTGCTGGGACCGTCAAATGGAAGGTCAGTTAAGGACAGAGCGGGTGGGTTTCCAGTTTTAAGGTTAACCGCTTTAAAGAACGGAAAAATAGATTTAAATGAGTTCAAAGAGGGTGCCTGGACAAGAGAGGATGCAAGTGCATATATCGTAGAAGAAGGTGATTTTCTTTTTTCGAGAGGGAATGGAAGCAAGCATCTGGTTGGCCGCGGTGGGCTTGTTGCCGAGCCCAAAATCGATGTGGCGTTTCCGGATACTATAATGCGTATCAGGTTAGATAAGGAGAAGGTAGTACCATCTTACTTCAGTTTCTTGTGGGAGTCCCGAGTAATAAGAAGCCAGATTGAAACCTCTGCGAGAACTACCGCTGGAATTTACAAGATTAATCAACAGCATGTAAAAAGCTTTGCGATACCTATACCATCAATTCAGGAGCAAATCGAAATTACAGTTGCTATAGAGGAAAAGTTGTCAGTAATTGATACTCTGCTGCTCGATCTGGAAGGCCAACTTGCAAAGTCTGAAGCGCTACGCCAATCCATCTTAAAAAAAGCGTTCTCCGGACAACTGGTTCCACAAGACCCAAATGACGAGTCGGCGAGTGAACTACTGGCACGCATCAAAGCAGAAAAAGCAACGGAACAGCCGAAGAAAACCAAGAAAAAACCAACCGCAAAGCGAGCCCGAAGAAAAACCAAGGAAGGAGCAAGCTAATGGTTGCTCAATGGAGCGATTTTATCGTTTATGTGGATGAGAGCGGTGACCACAGCCTCACGCACATTAATGCCGAATATCCGGTGTTCGTGCTTGCTTTTTGTATTTTCCATAAAAGACATTACAGTGAAGCGGTAGTCCCGGCCATCACGGACTTTAAATTCCGCCACTTTGGCCACGATATGCAGATTCTGCACGAAACAGACATCCGCAAAGAAAGAAACGGCTTCAATTTTAAAAACCGGGACGGCAAATACGCCTTTATGGCGGCGCTTGGTGATCTTATAGAACAACATAATTTCATTTTAATTAGCGTGGTGATCGACAAACAGCGCTTGGCAGAAAAATATCAAATTCCCGACAACCCTTATCACATTGCCTTAAAGTTTTGCCTTGAGCGTCTGTTCTATTTTCTTAAAGAAAAGAGCCAGCAGGACTGCATTACACACGTTGTGGTGGAAAATCGAGGAAAGAAAGAGGATGACGAACTAGAACTGGAATTTCGGCGGGTCTGCGATGGTGCCAACGCTCACGGCCAAAACCTGCCATTTGAGCTGATCTTTGCTGATAAGAAAACCAATTCACCGGGTTTACAGCTTGCCGACTTAGTGGCACGCCCCATCGGAATACACTTCCTCCGCCCCGATCAGGAAAACAGGGCTTTTAACGTTCTGGAAAAGAAGCTTTACAGCAGAAATGGGCGGAAAGGCGCTGGCAGTGGCTATGAGGGGTATGGTCTGAAATGTTTCCCGTGAAGTACGCTGCAAAAAACGCTGTCCCAGAAAAGCGAAAGGCCCCGGTGATCACACCGAAGCCCAGACGCCGATCGGGCACTCCCAATCCACTTACAAGTGAGTATAGGGATACCTCCTGCCATTATCAAGCGTGGTTTTGGAGCTGGATTGGAAAGTGGTTGCAAATCAACCTTTTAAAAAGCCGTCTAATGTTATTAGCTGAACGATCCAAATATAATCTCCCTTCACCGAGGAGGAACATCTAATGGCCAGTGCAGACCAACTTAAAGCGCTGCTCCAGTCACATCTGGAGGGCGATGAAGCGCGCTTTTATTCTGTGGCCATGCAAGTAGCCGCTCATGAAGCAAAATTGGGCCACGGTAAGCTGGCAGAGGAGCTGCGCAAGCTGATTGACCAGGCGAAAGCTCGCCGTGCGGCCACGCCTGGAAATAATGCAGTTCCCATTAGCAAGCCACGAGGCGAGCTGGCTAACCTTTTGACGGTTACCTATCCAAAATCGCGTCTGGTGGACATGGTTTTAAATGCCGACCTGGAGCAGCAGCTACAGCGTATCATCCGTGAACAACGCCATGCGGCAGAAATACTGTCTCACGGTTTGCAACCCAGGCGGAAACTGCTTTTGGTGGGGCCTCCCGGCACTGGCAAGACTATGACGGCGTCCGTGTTGGCTGGCGAACTGGGGCTACCATTGTTCCAGGTACGGCTAGATGGTTTGATTACTAAATTTATGGGGG
Organism: uncultured Ketobacter sp.; assembly: GCA_963922875.1. Classification (GTDB taxonomy): domain Bacteria; phylum Pseudomonadota; class Gammaproteobacteria; order Pseudomonadales; family Ketobacteraceae; genus Ketobacter. The sequence continues at coordinate 2,749 of CAWUJH010000026.1, forward strand.
AAACCGCAGCCAAGCTTCGGCAAATATTTGAATCCACTCAGCATGCACGGGGTGTGTACTTTTTCGATGAATTTGATGCTATTGGTTCACAGCGCGGCCTGGCAAACGATGTTGGCGAAATCCGGCGAATATTAAACAGCTTCTTGCAAATGATTGAACAGGATGAGTCTCATAGTTTGATTATTGGTGCGACCAACCACCCTGACATTTTGGATAATGCGCTATTTCGCCGCTTCGATGATTTGCTGCATTACGAGTTACCAGACGAAGCGCACATTGCTAGTGTTTTAAAAGCCCGCCTTTCCCGAATGGCGGTGAAGAATACCTCTTGGAAGCGCTTGGCTGCTAAAGCATTGGGGTTGAGCTATGCAGAACCGACTCGGGCAGCGGACGAAGTGTTGAAAACGGCGTTAATAGAGCGCAAGAGCAAAATTTCTGAAAAGGATGTGTGCTCAGCGCTTGAGGAGCGGCGGCAGCTTTCAGCCCGATTGAATAAGACCAATAGCTGAAAATAATAAGGACGTTACATGCCAGATAACGAACGGCAAAACCGCCCGCATTTCATTTTAAAAGATAATGGGGAAACAGAGCGTTTTAGCTCACCGGGAGGAGGTGGAGGCGGGGCCAGTATACCCGACCAGGATCGTGAGGCACACGGCAACGCTTTATTGGGCAAGCTCCAGCAATTGGCGCCGACGCTTGCCCAAGCTGTCGAGCAGCAACATGAAGCCGGGCTTGATGAAGGCGTAGGTCTGCAAATTGAATTTGAGAGCTTTCCGGATATTGAATTGGCTTTCGAGTCGTTGGCTCGCGAACGTTCAGGGATCGAATTGCGTAACGTTCGGGACGATGGACATCGAGTTTATGCGACGGTTTTCGTTCCAGACGGCAAGCTGGATTTCTTCGAAAAATTGATAGCCGCCTATCTTGACGAAGCTAAAGATACCAAGAGCGGGCCAAAAAATCGCAAGCTACTTAATGCTATTGCCGAAATCCGCGCAGCGACTCTACAAGCTTTGTGGACAGACACACCCGATTCGATGCCTACATCGGATGATGAATCAATATGGTGGGAAGTTTGGCTACCAGTGAAGCGTGATCGTCAAGCGGTGGTCGATCAGTTTCGCAACTTGGCAGCAGGCCTTAATTTTCGCATTGCGCCGGGTGAATTGGTCTTTCCAGAGCGTACTGTGTTGTTAGTGTTTGGGTCAGTTCGCCAAATGAAGCGCTCCGTGATGACGCTTAATAGTATCGCAGAACTTCGCAGGGCTAAAGAAACAGCAGAGTTTTTTGACTCCCTTAGCCCTGAGGAACAGCCAGGCTGGGTGGATGATCTCAATGATCGGGTAACCTTTCCAGCGGAAAATAATGATGATTCACCTCATATCTGCCTGTTTGATACAGGTGTTAATAATGGACATCCTTTGCTTCAATCTGCTCTCACAGATGCTGATAAACACAGCGTGGAACCGGCTTGGGGTTTAGATGATGACGATGGCCATGGCACTGGTATGGCCGGGATCGCCTTGTTCGGTAACTTAACCGAAGCGTTAACAGATAATTCTCCTATCTTTGTTGGGCATAGGCTTGAATCCGTAAAACTCATACCTGAGGACGGCGCTAATGGCGGTGACCCCCTGCATCATGGTTACCTAACAACAGAGGCAGTCTCCCGACCATCCATTACAGCCCCTCAAAGACAGCGTGTTTTCAGTATGGCAATCACAGCCAAAGATAACCGTGATCGGGGTCGCCCATCAGCTTGGTCAGCCACTATTGACCGGTTGGCTTACGATGCAGATGAGCAAGGTGAAACGCCTCGTCTATTTGTGGTTTCGGCAGGGAACATTATAGATCCAAATGCCTGGATGGAGTATCCAGATAGTAATTCTACTGACGCTATTCACGATCCTGCGCAAGCTTGGAATGCGCTCACCGTAGGTGCTTTCACAAACTTGGTTCACATAACAGAGCCGGATACCGAGGATTACCAACCCATCGCGGAGATGGGCGGTTTGAGCCCTTTCAGTACAACTTCCCAAACCTGGCAGGCCCACTGGCCTTTAAAGCCCGACGTAGTTTTCGAGGGTGGAAATGCTGCCAGGGATGGTCTAGGGGCAGTCTGGATGCCCAGCCTAAGCTTGCTTACAGCGAACGCACAAGTTAACGAGCGCTTGTTTACTACAACCAATGCGACCAGTGCGGCTTCTGCGTTTGCTGCTAGGATGGCTGCGCAGTTAATGGCGGAATATCCTGAGCTTTGGCCTGAAACCATTCGTGGTTTAATGGTTCATTCGGCGGAATGGACCCCATCCATGAAACAAATGTTTCTACCGGAAAATGGCCAACCGACGAAAGCACAGGTTACAAATCTGGTTCGACACTGCGGATTTGGTGAACCTAATCTGGAGCGGGCATTGTGGAGTGTAGATAACTCACTAACCATGGTGTGCGAAGAACACTTACACCCTTTCAAGAAGGACAAAGGCAAAGAACCGCAGTTGCGAGATATGAATCTACACCGGCTACCCTGGCCGTTGGACGAGCTTGAGGCTTTGGGTGAAACCGAAGTAGAAATGCGAGTAACGCTATCTTATTTTATCGAACCCAACCCTTCAGCCCGCGGTGTCACTTCACGATATCGTTATGAGTCTCACGGATTGCGTTTTGATGTTAAGCGACCTTTGGAAAGTGAAGATGATTTTCGGGCTCGAATTAACGTGGCTGCACGAGCTGATGAGGAACGCACTAATCGAAGTGATACTGATCCGGCTTGGTTAGTTGGAAAGAAAAACCGCCATAAGGGATCGCTTCACTCGGATGTTTGGACAGGTAGTGCTGCGGAGCTGGCTAGTAGAGGTGTAATTGCGGTTTATCCATCGCTGGGTTGGTGGAGAACGAGGCCTGTACTAGAACGCTACAACCTACCCGTACGCTACGCACTGATTGTGTCGATTAAAGCGCCCGAGGTGGATGTTGATTTATACACTCCGGTCGCGAATCAAGTTGGTGTACCGGTAGTTATTGAATAATTTAACGTTGCGGATTAGCTGTCCGCACAAAGGAAAATAATTTATGAACACATCTTCGATTATCTCCAGAGTTTGGAGTTTTTGCACCACGTTACGTGACGATGGTGTTGGCTATGGTGATTATCTGGAACAATTAACCTATCTCATCTTCCTGAAGATGGCAGATGAATATTCCAAACCCCCTTATAACCGAGATGTAGGCATACCCAAAAAATATAATTGGCAGGCACTGACCAGCAAAAAAGGCGCTGAACTGGAAGTATTGTACGTTGAATTGCTTCGTGAGCTTGGCAAACAAAAAGGTATGCTGGGCCAAATATTCACTAAGGCGCAAAATAAGATCCAAGATCCTGCCAAATTATATCGGCTGATCGATATGATCGATAGTACTCAGTGGATCATGATGGGAGCAGACATCAAAGGCGATATCTATGAAGGTCTGCTTGAGAAAAACGCCGAAGACACGAAATCGGGTGCCGGTCAGTACTTTACACCCAGGGCGTTGATTCGGGCTATGGTTGAGTGTGTTCGGCCTGAGCCGGGTAAAATCATAGCAGATCCGTCTTGTGGTACAGGCGGATTTTTCCTGGCTGCCTATGACTTCTTAACCAATCCAGAAAACTATTCGCTCGATAAATCACAAAAGAAATTTCTGAAGCACAGCACATTCTATGGTAATGAAATTGTCGCCAATACCCGTCGCCTGTGTTTGATGAATATGTTCCTGCATAACATTGGTGAAATTGATGGTGACAGTCTGGTTTCCCCTAATGATGCGCTTATCGCTCCAAGCCCAATCAGCGTTGATTATGTTCTGGCTAATCCTCCTTTTGGTAAAAAAAGTTCGATGAGTTTTACCAATGAGGAAGGTGAGCAGGAGACCGACGAGCTGACTTATAATCGCCAGGATTTTTGGGCCACAACTTCGAACAAGCAGCTTAACTTTGTTCAGCATATTCGCAGTATGCTGAAGACGACCGGTAAAGCGGCGGTGGTTGTGCCGGATAATGTGTTATTTGAGGGTGGCGCTGGCGAAACGATCCGTAAAAAGCTACTGGAAAATACTACTCTGCATACCATACTGCGCTTGCCAACGGGTATTTTCTATGCGCAAGGAGTTAAGGCGAATGTGCTTTTTTTCGATAACCAAGCCGCAAGTCCAAAAGCATGGACGAAAGAAGTCTGGTTCTATGATTACCGCACCAATATTCACCATACGCTCAAGAAAAAGCCAATGCGGTTCGATGATTTGGCGGATTTTATTAAGTGTTATAATCCGAAAAATCCTGGTAAGCGACAAGAAACCTGGCACCCGGAGAAGGATCCCGATGGTCGCTGGCGTAAATACAGTTATAAAGAACTCGTTGCGCGCGATAAGACCAG
>CAWUJH010000027.1:0-6142 GCA_963922875.1 uncultured Ketobacter sp.
GTCAGTTTGCCGATGTGCCCGGCCAATATACGGTGCAAGCGGGTGAAACCCTGAGCCAGATTTCCGAGAAGCTGACTGGTAACGCTTATCTGTTCGAAGCGATCGCCAAGGCGAATGGTATTACCGATCCCAACTTTACGATTCAGGCAGGGCAAGAACTAGTGATTCCTGATTTCTCTGATGCGGATATTAAAACGTTGACCACAACGGGCCGCACCAAAATAGGGGAGCTAGGAGCCAAAGCCTTAGCGGAAATCAATCAATTCGATTACAGCCAATTAGTGTCGTCTGATGGGCAATTGGATCAACAAAAAGCTAAAGCATTAGAGGATCACTATAAGCGTGCGGGTTTGAGCCTTAACCTCCAGCTCAACAGCGCTGATTTAGGCAATGGCCAGTCGAAGCAAGCGGTAGTTGTCAATGGATTGGAGGTATTTCAGCGTAAGGCTACTTCGACTTTAGGCATGTCAGGATCTGGAATGCCGGGCATACCAATGGACAATGGTCTAACTGGAGCTATTACCCAAGACAGCCCTGACTATTGGATGCTTCGAGAAAAGCTCAATATCCCAACACCATTAAGCCCAACTTTGCCCATCGAATTTAGGCCTGACTCTGATGTGCCTTTCTATCCGAACGGTCATTCAATAACAGTGAATAGCGATGGCACCGCGTTTTACGTAAACGATGGATATATGTCCAGTTTGCAGAATATGAATACTTTGCCTGCGGGCGCACCACAGAATCAAAATATTCTAGTAGAAGGGGCAAAATACGTAACCGGTATGGCAGCCCAAGCACTGTTTGGAGGGGCGGGTTATGTCGCGGGAAATATAGTAGGATTGGGTGAAGCGATTCGCACAGGTGCTTACTTAGATGGTAGGGCTCCAGAATATATGGCGTCTTACGTGCAGGCGGGTGTCGATATGAGTGCGTCGATAGCATCAATATTTACGCCCAATGATAAAGAATCACTATCCTATCAATGGCTTAATGCCACCAATGAAGCCTTGTCTGCTTTGCCGCCTGTAATTATGCCAGGGCTAACGGCGCCGGGGCTATTAGGTAGCTTTGGGAACACGGTTCGATATAATAGAGCCGTGGTGAATGGCCTAGCTGATGGCACACTGAAGCTAACGTTACAATCACCCTATAAGTTTGAGGGAGCTGTATTCAATTCGGGCTTTGATCCGTTTAAAGTGCAGATTCCGGTTAAGTTGGATTCGGTTGTTCCAGACACTAATGTTAGATTCAGTGGAGGTGCAAACCGCAATCGAACACCATTGACGGATGCTCAACAGCAAGAAATTCTTGATTATTCGAAAGCACTAGGTACTGACGCAGATAACATCAAGTTCTATAGCTACGATGCACCATCAAACTATAGCGATTTATTGGATACAGTCTTCGTTGGTCCGGATATTTACCCAGGAACAGGCGCTACTTCATCTGTAATTGATAGATTATCGATGAAAGCTACATTGGCTCACGAAGTAGTTGGCCATAGGTATTCGACGTTAGCCGGTAGAGATTTTGAACCAGGCTCTTTACTTGATGAATTTCAGGCCAGTTATCGGGCTGCTAAATTGGCTCCGGGGCTATCTAGTACTGAACGTTACCAGTTATTGAAGGACAGTGTGAGGCGTTTACACTCTGAAAATATCACGGTTAAACAGTTCAAAGAAACAGACTTTGATAAGCTCTATTTGGATTAGGAGATAGATAATGAGCAACGGTAAAACTCAAAAGAAACCTCTTACTCCAGAAGATAGAAAGCTGTTTATGGAGGCAATGGAAGAATTTAATACGAGAGGCACTTGTTCAGTAAAATGCAATGAGTGCCAATCAACTATTAAATTTGAAAAGAGGGGTAGTGCCACAGTCCACGAATGCAATTGCGGCAAGTTTAGCGGTTCATTACGAGGATTATAGTCAATTAAGGGCTATTTAGCCCTTAATTGTTGTTCCAAACAAAACAACTTCTTTAGAACTTGATATAAGGATTGGTTAAAGAAACATTCTCAATTGCAGGATGCTAATGCTTTTAAGCTGGCTTCATACTCCAGAGAACTAGAAGTGCGAATGGCAGGGTTTTAAATGACAAGTTGGGTTTTCTGCCTGTTAGTGAAGTTTTACAAGGCTCTGCATGGGAAGATATTCCATTTGATTGGACGGGTATTAAATAGCTTAAAAATCAATTTCATGAGTGGAAAAAAAACCTCTTTCTAGGTCTTGGAAGAATCGAGATAACACTATTTCTACGGTATGAAATGCCAAATTGAGTTCAGAAATATCCCCTTTCTTGAAAAGTTTTACCTCTGAGCTTTCATTAGTTGGGTGAAAGCTGCTGCTATCTAGTTGGGCTAAGTAAAATATATTGACGTGATTAACATGGGGAGAGTTGGTAATTGCAAAGAGTTGAGTCGCAGTTATTTGTGCTCCAGTTTCTTCTAGGGTTTCTCTTTCTGCAGCATGTTTGGTTGTTTCTCCATTTTCCATGAATCCGGCAGGTAGGGTCCACATTCCTAGTCTGGGGTTTATTGCTCGTTTACATAGTAGAACGGAGTCGTTCTTGTAAACGATACATCCTGCAACCAGCTTAGGGTTTTGATAATCAATGAAACTGCATTGAAGGCAGACATATCTCTTACGTGTGTCATTTTCTGGAATAATCCAATGCATGCGGTTACCGCACTGAGAACAGTATTTTATTCCCTGAAGCATCGTCACTACTTTGCCCCCTGAATCTGAACCTATACGTGTTTAGGGTAGCATGGTTGTGCTCACTACGTTAGTGATTAAAATGCGTTAAAACAATTAGTTAAAGTGAAAAAGTGCATCTAGAGCAGAATATCCGGCAGAATCTTAGTTTCTAAGCGCAATGTTCTTTAACAACGAGATGGCATCCGGATTGCGGTGATCGGGTCGGATTCAATTGTTGTTCCAAACATTGAAGCGAGTGCCTGCAGAATTACTCTTTCAAAAAGGACCTAAGATACCCGTTTTGGTTAATAATCCGAATATAAATGATTGTAGCTTCTGCTTTGAGCTTGCGGGCAGAACCATGGAAAGTTCCCAGCAAAGAAACCTTAAAAAATCGTGAATCGTTAATGCAATATTCTGTGCCATCCTCTTTTTGATAAAAACCAGGGCGCACTTCAATTACCTGCTTGAATTCATTCTTTGTAAACGATTTTTTACTGTTTTAGATGTGCGCAATAAAGATGTATCTAAGACACGTACCATTTAGAGTATTTAAAACCCTTCGATAAGAATGTTGTTTTATTATCTGATTCATTGTCCTGAAATATCAGATATCAATAATCACCAAAACGAGCGATTTACGATTATCCAATTGTTTTTTTGTCAAGTTTATCAGCCCAAACAATGCCAATTTCAAAAAATTAAATTTCCTCTAGATACCGAAATCAGACATATATGCTCTTCAAAACATACCCTACCTAGGGTAATCCCTAGGTAGGGTATGTACGGGTATTTTTCAATCTGAAAATAGCGTTAAATTGAATCCTGATGGTCCTAGATTGTGTGCATCAGTGAATAGTCTAGGAATAGTATTTGCCATTTTACTTTAAAAATGGAAGACCAAAATTACTTAAAGGAGATTGCCATGACTTTCATTTCATCTCAGTTTAAAGGTGAATTATTTGGGCATAAGATGGATCGATTAACAGCAAGCGTTCCAAAAAATGAGAACACCGCTCGTGTAGAACAAGCCGTCGATCAGCTCTATGCAATGACAGCCCATAGGCCTACACCTAGGAGCGTTACTGGTCGAGATTTAGTGTTGCCCCTTAGTTCTCAGGAGCGAAATGTGATATTAGACCTTACGCACAGGCTAACTCGTGACGGAGATATGAGCAAGGCAGATGCTGACACTATTATTAACGCAATGAACCAGTTAAGCGAAGGCAGTTTGAGTGGGCTCAACGCCTTTCAACGAGCGTGGCCATTCCCTGAGGTCGATTTTGGAAAACTGCAAGGGAATCCAATGTTCAATGGCATTGTTGGACTAATGAGTAGCATAATAAATAAAGATTCGACCACACTTGGAAGTAGGCCTATAGATTGTGGAATTATGCCAATTATTGGTTGTATTCCAGGTCCTAAGCCACCGATAACGATTGATTCAGTTCCAGGTTCTATCATAGAACAACCAAGTGATGCGGTATTTTTGAGTACTGTAAATCAACTTTTAGATTCTGCTAAAGGCTTTTTTGGAGACAATCCTTGGTCGGGAGCGCTACGTGGCGCAATAAATAACGCTGACCTGAGTAAGCTGGATACTCAAGAGCGCAATGAACTAGTTGCCATGCTCTCAGTCGCAGTAGCGGATAGGGGTGTAAACTTTCCTGAAGCGAGTGTAATTCTGGATAAACTCAAAATGAATTTGCTCGAAAAAGAGATTCAGCCCACTGTTCCAGAATGGAAAGTAGAGCAGAAAGAAGATGGTACTGGAACCATTGATATCGGCACCCACACCATAAATCTAAATGAAAATAAATCAGAAATTGTTGTTATCAACAAAGAAACAGGTGAAAAATCCCGAATCTGGGGTGATCCACACTTTGATACCAACGGGGACGGAAAAACAGATGTCGATTTCTGGGGTACTATTTCATTAAACCTAGAGGGCGGTACAAAAATTACCATTCAAACCACACCTTACGAGAAAAACAATAAAGAAACACTTTCTAGCCGCTTAGTGATTACCAATGGTGATAAAGCGATTGAAGTAAATGGTTTGGATCAAAACAAAAAAGGTGATCTGACCATAAAGACGAGTGAAGACGGTCGTTATAAGGATGCTTTGGTGGGTGATGGCTTAAAACTTTATGAAAATAAAAAAGGTCAAGGCTGGTTGATAAAAGACGGTTTCCATATGCGTCAGGTTAATCAAGATGACATGAATGAAGCTAAGAAATCCACTACCGACTTTTCTCCAAAAGAGGCGGTTTCTGCATTAATAGCACAGCTTTCTAAGCTTAACGCGGCTTCAAGCCCACTGGCTAATATTCTGAATACGATGTTACAACGACTGGACTAAACAAAGATAAGTTAGTATCAAAACTGCAACTAATTACGTAAATGTTTCCATTGTGATGAAAAAAAGAGGCTTAGTTGGCCTCTTTTTTTTGGTCATAACTAGGGTAAGCCCCAATTACCGTCCTGAATTAATTCTTCTAAAGTGCTCGATATAAATAAAAATCTTTAATGGGCAGGAATACGGACATGAGTACTTTACAGATTACCACAGGGACCCCATCTCTAGCATCCACCCTTAATTTGGCTGTAACCGAGCTGAACCCACTGGCTTTGCTGCAACGGCACACCCAAGCCAGTGGTCGAGTGGATACGCCTTCATTGGCTGGCGACATCGCCCATCATGCGGTTCAAGATATTCCTGCTGCTCGTGAACTGTACCAATCCATTAAACTGTTGCTAAAGGGTAGTCACCCGCTGGATCAAGGCAACCTAAAGCTGGATCTTATGGCCGCCTTAGGGGGTAAAAACGCGCCTTTAACCCGTGATTTCTTCGCGGCGGGTGGTGTTGCGAATCAGAGCCCAGGTGCTTTCATCAGTGCCGGCGACACGGCTTTTGTAATGCCCAAGCAATGGCAAACGGTCACTAACGCCAAGCCATTGCTTGAGAATGTCGCCGCTCAAATCGCGACCTCAGCCAGTGCCAACTCGACAGTTAAACCCATGGACACCGGTTCCCGCGCCGAAACCGCCGCCTTAAATCAAGTCATCAATAATTTTCAACAGCGCTTCCAGGCTACGGCTAAAGACCCGGAAGCTTTTAATCAATTACTCCAACAAGCCTTTGGCGATAAGTACGATAAAGCCCAAGCAGAAACTATTCGCCAGCAAGCGTTAAATGGGGATTTTAGTTGGATGCCCGAAGTGAAACTGGCCAGTTCCTCCCAACTCAGAGACCGCAGTGGCACCCATAGCGAAGGCGTTGCGTTGGGCGCTTATGTCAAAGACGACAACGTTATCTATTTAAACCGCGAGTTGCTCCGTAATGATCCCGCGAAGGCGGAAAAGATCATTGCCGAAGAAGTAGGGCACGCGCTGGATGCCAAACTGAACAAAGCCGATGCCGCTGGCGACGAAGGGG
>CAWUJH010000028.1:0-3702 GCA_963922875.1 uncultured Ketobacter sp.
CTTCATTTTTACCGGATTTTATTTTCTGTTCTTCAGTGCCATGGCGGCTTCACATCCTGAATTTGTCAGTCTGTACTGGAACCATGCCAATATCAGCGGGATACAAATTGTCGGGATACCGGTGGAGGAGTTGCTGTTTGCTTTTTCACTCGGAGGGATGTGGAGCGCGTTTTATGAGCATCGCCATTGGTTGCGAGTGACTTCGCAATAATTTTAGAGGCACTGAGGGAAAATTATACGGGCGAAGGTAGGCTTGCCATTGCAGTTCCATTGCTCATATTGTCGCTGGTGGTGTTCCGACGCCGGTTGCAGTAACCCTGTGGAATTTTCCGAGAAAAGTTAACGAGACAAAATAATCGTCTATAAGGGAAATCGATGTCCAATTTTGTTTTACCCGGTGTGGCGCTGGCCGTGGTGGTAGTTTTATTTCTGCCGAGGGTACGCAATGCCACTCTTTGGCGGGCTACGGTAACACCACTGGCGTCAATAATCGGCAGTGGTTTTTTGATTTCCGGGCCGCTACTCAGCCATGTTGTGGCGGCGTGGGCTCCGGTTGCGATGCTGGGGATTCTCCTGGTGGCGTTTGCTATCGGCGCTGTGATCCGTTTCAACATTATCCATGCCGAGCCACTGCTTGCCGATGTCGGGCATTCCCACGCCGTTAAACCGTTACAACGCCTGTCAGATCTAGCCCTGGGATTTGCTTATATTGTTTCAGTTGCTTTCTATGTTCGCTTGCTGGCGTCTTTTGTGTTGCGTTTTGGCGGTCATCGTGATGCGGTGATCGAAAATGTGCTGACCACGGTCGTGTTGTTGTTTATTGCCATCGTGGGTTGGTTTCGTGGCCTCGGTGGGTTGGAAAAAGTGGAAGAAGCCGCGGTGGCGATCAAGCTGGCCATCATCGCTGCATTGCTGATCGGTCTGTTTGGGTTCGATTGGCATTGGCTCGCCAGTGATCAAACGCTTATCGATCCGAACGAAAATCTTACAGGGATGGAACGTCTCAGGCTGTTGGCGGGATTACTGCTGATTGTGCAGGGATTCGAAACATCGCGTTACCTGGGCAATGCCTATGATCCCGCCATGCGAGTGCGATCAATGCGGCTGGCGCAACTCATCGCCGGCGGTATTTATCTGCTGTTTGTGATTACGGGGCTGCCTCTGTTGATGGAGTTTCATGGTATTGCCGATGAAACGGCGATTATTACCCTGGCGGGTCGTGTTGCTGAAATATTGCCCGCGCTATTAATACTGGCCGCGGTGATGAGTCAATTCAGTGCTGCCGTTGCCGACACAGTGGGGGCAGGGGGATTGTTCAGTGAGCTGAGCGGTAGCCGACTTTCATCGCGACTGGGCTATATCGGTCTTGTGGCGGTAGCGATCTTGTTGGTTTGGACCGGTAATGTGTTTGATATTGTGACATTGGCATCGCGTGTGTTTGCGGCGTACTACCTGTTGCAGTGCCTGGTGGCGATCGCGGCTACTATGGGAACTGACCGGTTGGCGGGCATAAGGAGGAGAGTTTTGATGGCCCTATTTCTAGTAATGGCGGGCGTATTGGCTTTAATCATGGTATTTGCGATCCCCGTAGGTTAATTTTAAGGCATCACGTCCGGTGGTACGAGTATATGATGATGTCCGACGTGTTTAGGAGATGAATTCATAAGCGCTATAGCGGCTCGATGAGCGAAATACCGAGCCATTGCGTTAGGGCGAATGTTTCGGAAACATACGCGCAACCAAAATACAAGCCAATTATTGGTGTAAGGAAGTTGTAAACTTTAAGTTTATAAAGTGGTGCTTGTATCCAGCTGAGTAGTGCGAGGGGCAGGATTCCTATCAGTAGCTGCAAGCCATGCCAAAAAGTACATCGAAGTGATGGGCTTATACAGTGAGAAGAAGAATAGGTTGGATCAGATCTGTGAAATGATGGAAATTTCAAAGCCAACACTCTGTAAGTACATCGAAGTTGCTGAAAGCCGGCAGTGGAAGAGCCCTTGAGAATGGCGAGTTACGAACAGCAGTCTTTGCCCTTGCTTTATGGTGAGAGCTGTATGGGTGGGCAGGGAACTGATCCAAAGGAGCAATAGACACAGCAGTCGCCCGACTTGGGCTTCAGCACTGTATGGCACTGCTCACACTCATAGAACCACTGACAGGCATCCGTCGGCATGGTTTCCCGTTTCTTGAACCCACAATCCGGGCAGGTAATTTCGGACTCCAGAATAACGTCCTGCACCGTAACTACTCCTGCATGACTTCTGTCGATGGATACCCGGCATCCTGTGTCGCTTTGGTAAGCAGATCCACACTGGCTTTTTGATCATCGTAGATGACTACAGCAGATTTGGTTTTATAGTCCACATCAGCTTGCTTAACGCCATCGACCTTCTCCAAGGCTTTACGCACGGTAATGGGACACATCGCGCAATTCATGCTCGGTACCGACAGCTTCACGGTACGGGTATCTGCCCAGGCAACGCTTAACAAATCACCCATAAGCAAGACAAACACTAATAGTCGTTTCATATTCATTCCTCCTACGCCAACCATGCCAGCCAATAGGGACTCAAAATCAGCAGCAGTGCTATTGCCGTAAAAACCCAGAAGAAGACCTGATAACGCTGTCGATTTTTGGGGATAGCGCACACACTACCTTCAGGGCAACGTTCAACCGGTCTATGAACCTGCCAACCAGCCCAACAATAAAGCACAACCACAATAGCAATGAAATACGGACGAAATGGCTCAAAGGCTGTTAGCGTACTGATCCAGGAACCACTAACTCCCAGTAGCACCAAAACAAAGGGGCCAGCACAACAAACACTAGCTCCAATGGCAGCGACCATACCACCACCCAATAACCAGGCATGTGTGTTTTTCTTCATGTCAGAAATACCTCTGAGAGGCAGTATAAACTCCGTACCATACTACGGAGTCAAGAAAGGCGGCGACCTGCCGGAACCAGTGCGTCGATGACTGGGCAAGAAGCGGTATCGGGATTGGACTGGCACGAAGTAACCAACTGTTTCAGACTCTTCTCCAAGCGTTTCAGATCTTTGATTTTCGCTTGAACAATATCAAGCTTATGCTCTGCCAGGTGTTGAACCTCGTGACAAGACCCAGCACTCAATTCAATCAATACATTAATTTCGGCAAGCGTAAAGCCCAGGTGCTGGGCACGCTTGATAAACAACACTTTGGTCAACGTTTCTTCGGGATATTGCCGGTAGCCTTGGAGAGGTTTGTTTGGTTGCTCGATAAGATTTTGTCGTTCGTAGTAGCGGATGGTTTCGACATTCACGCCTGCGGACTTGGCGAGCTGGCTAATAGTATACATAATGACTTTAACAATACCGTACTTAAGTACGGGAATTGTAGCCCGCGTACCACGCCTCGTAAACGCGCTTATTTAGCCCCTTTTTCAACGAAGGGGAAAACCTACGGTTTGACATGGATGCGTGAGGGCGAAACTGTAAGTTTCTGTTCAAATGCCCTCGCTAGTCCTAATTCATATTGACTCATGCCGCTGCTCTGGTTGACGAATTCACCAGGGGCATGGCAGCTATAACCAGGAAGACGCCCAGCCACTGCATTGAGGAAAGCGATTCAGAAAAATAGGTGTAACCTAAATACAGCCCGAATACAGGCGTTAGAAAACTGTAGACATTGAGCTTGTATAGTGGCGCAGTATCCATCAGC